>NZ_CM146798.1:0-4707525 GCF_055725665.1 Vreelandella sp. DA03-1M | reverse complement strand
TCATCTCACCATCGGTTGAAAACGGCCGACCATTGTAGCGCCCAAAGCTTCGGTTATCCACACGGGTTTAAGCTTGAATATTGCCCTGTGGACAACTTGCAGTGAGCCTACGGGAAAACCGTGTGGAGGAACGGGGATAATTAACAAGAAAGCGACTTACGTTTGGGTTAAACACATCTAGTTAACATCTTGTAGACTGTTTATACGGAACTTACACACAGATTTTTTATGATTATAGGCTATTGATAAATAATAATTAAAACAACTTATCCACAAATAGTATCCCCACTATTAATAACAACAGGTTTAGAACTACTTATTAGTAATAATAGCGAGAGTGTTGTTTGCTATATCCATCGCTGCCAGCATGGCCGCAATGACGCCACAACGCTTTTTATGCAAGGAAAAATTGCACCCAGCAAAGGAAGTCTCTACAATTTCCGGTCTTGAATTGAATCTCCCCGGCTAGTTCCTCACTGGACCGGGCTTTTTGGAATTCACTTTCCGTCCTAAACCACGTGGGAATAACGAGTTATGAAACGCACTTTTCAACCTAGCGTTCTCAAGCGCAAGCGCGCGCATGGCTTCCGTGCTCGTATGGCAACCAAAAACGGTCGCGCCGTCCTCGCACGCCGCCGTGCCAAGGGCCGCAAGCGTCTGAGCGCCTGATCTCGGATTGCGTGTGCCGCAGAAAGGCTTTCCCCGGCAGTTACGGTTACTAAATGCTGGGGATTTCAGTCACGTGTTTGAGCAAGCCGACCTGAAAGTGCATGGCAAAGGTATGATGGCGTTAGTTCGCTTAAGTACTCGGGGACACCCCCGCCTTGGACTGGTAGTCAGCAAAAAAAATGTCAAACGCGCCGTAGATCGCAACCGTTTCAAGCGTCTCGTTCGAGAATCTGTCCGTCTTCGTCAAGATCACTTACCCTCTGTGGATATCGTGGTGCTTGCCCGACGCGGCGTTCAGGATATCGACAACGACACCTTGCATCGCCAGTTACACGGCATGTGGAAGCGACTTCAGCGTGACGCACAGGCGGTGATCGCAGCACCAACGCCAGAGCGTGACACGTGACCTTTGGTGCACACCTCGCCGCTCGACCTCGGCCTGCCGCCTGGCAGGCTTTCGTGTGTCAAGGGTCGAGTAAATGACACTGCGCCATTAGCATGTTCACCACCCAGCGGGCAGAACCCTCATGGACGTAAAACGACTTTTATTACTGATTCCACTAGCCGTACTGGCGTACTTGCTAGTCGTCCAGTGGAATCAGGATTACGGGCAGCCGAATTACGATTCAGTGCCTGAAACGACTCAACGCAGTAATTCAGCACCATCTAGCAATTCAGTACCATCCAGCAATGTTGACGATGGCGAGGGCGGCTTAGCCGTTCCGAGTACCACATCGCAGCCAAATGCGGTTGGTGAAGGTATTCCTGGCGATACTGAAAGCGAAACGTCTAGCCGTGACTTCATTGCCGTAACGACCGATGTTCTTGATGTACGCATTGATCCACACGGTGGCGATATTGTTTATGCCGCTTTACCGCAACATAAACTTTCCCTCGACTCAGAGCGGAACTACGTGTTGTTGTCGGATAACAGCAGCCGTAGCTACGTGGCCCGTTCAGGTCTTCAGCTTGATGGCCAGGCAAGCCGCATCGCGTTCACGCCTGAAAATACCGACTATCGGTTAGGCGATAACGATGAAGAACTGAGCGTCGATCTGACCGCCGACGTTAACGGCGTCGAGGTGATTAAGCGCCTCACGTTTGAGCGCGGCAGTTATGCGGTCAACGTCAATTACTACCTAGCCAATAACACCGATGCACCGGTCAGTGCGCGCTTTATTGGCCAGTTAGCACGCGATAATAGCCCGGATCCTTCAAGCGGCGTTTCAATGGGTATGAACTCCTATCTGGGGGCTGCCTACTCAACGCCGGATGCACGCTACGAAAAGATCGACTTCGAGGATATTCAAGCCAGTAACTTTGAAAACCGCGAAGCACAGGGCGGCTGGATTGCGATTATTCAGCACTACTTTGTCTCGGCATGGGCACCTCAGCAGGATCAGCAAAACCTCTACTACGTTACTACCGACTCAAGCAATCGAAACGTCGTAGCCTTTGCTGGCCCCACTAGCAGCATTGCCGCAGAAGGCGAAGCCACGTTAGGTGCTACCCTTTATATGGGGCCGAAGATTCAGGACTACCTAGAGCAGGTGGCACCTAACCTTCGCTTAACTGTGGATTACGGCTGGCTATGGTTTATCGCCAACCCCCTCTTCTGGTTGCTGGATAAGATCCACGACATCGTCGGTAACTGGGGCTGGTCGATTGTATTGCTAACGGTACTGGTTAAGACCGTACTGTTCCCGCTTTCCGCCAAAGCGTACAAATCCATGGGCCGTATGCGTAAGCTCGGTCCTGAAATGCAGCGCCTGAAAGAGATGTATGGCGACGATCGTCAGAAGATGTCGCAAGAGATGATGAAGTTCTACCAGAAGGAGAAGATCAATCCGCTGGGGGGCTGTCTACCTATTGTGATTCAGATGCCGGTCTTCATCGCGCTTTACTGGATGTTGCTGGAATCGGTCGAACTGCGACACGCACCGTTTATCTTCTGGATCCAGGATCTATCGGTGAAAGATCCGTACTTCATTCTGCCGATCCTGATGGGTATTTCGATGTTTGTTCAGCAAATGTTGAACCCGACGCCCCCGGATCCGATGCAGGCGAAGATCATGAAGATGCTCCCCATCATCTTTACCTTCTTCTTCCTGTGGTTCCCGGCAGGTCTGGTCATCTACTGGGTGGTCAACAACATCATTTCGGTGGCGCAGCAGTACTACATTACGCGCAAAATCGAGAATGACCCGACCATCGGCAAAGGCATGAAGACCAAATAGCCTGCCGTGGTAGTTGAAGCCTTCAGACCCCCGCCCAGTGCGGGGGTCTGGCGTTTTAAAGACGACAAACTCACACTGTACGCATCCATTAAAGAGGCTCGCCATGGTTGAACGACTTTATACTCAGGATACGATTACCGCATTGGCTACCCCTCCTGGACGCGGTGGTGTTGGTATCATTCGCGTCTCAGGGCCTGCCTGCCGCGCTATCGCCGAGGCCATACTCGGTCACTGCCCCTCACCGCGTTACGCCCACTACGGCCCCTTCCAGGGCGCTGACAGCATTATTGATGAAGGCCTCGCCCTGTTCTTCAATGGGCCCCATTCGTTTACCGGTGAGGACGTCCTGGAATTACAGGGCCACGGCGGCCCCATTATTATGGATATGCTGTTGGAGCGCTGCGTGGCTCTCGGCGCACGTCTAGCGCGCCCTGGCGAGTTTTCTGAACGGGCTTTTCTCAACGACAAACTTGATCTGGCCCAGGCAGAAGCTATCGCCGATCTGATCGATGCCACTTCCCGTTCAGCGGCCGAAAATGCCGTGCGCTCTCTCCAGGGGGAGTTTTCGAAGCGCGTGTCAGCGTTAGTGCAGCGGCTGATCGAGCTACGTGTTTACGTTGAAGCGGCGATTGATTTCCCTGAAGAGGAGATCGACTTTCTTGCCGATGGCCACGTTGCCCAGCACTTAAGCAGCGTCCAGCAAGCACTGAACGACGTACGCCAGGCAGCAGGCCAAGGCGCACTGTTACGCGAAGGAATGAGCGTGGTCATTGCCGGGCGGCCCAATGCGGGTAAGTCGAGCCTGCTGAATGCGCTGACCGAACAAGATACCGCCATTGTGACGGATATTGCCGGCACGACCCGGGATGTGCTGCGCGAACATATTCATATCGACGGTATGCCGCTGCACATCATCGACACCGCCGGACTGCGCGATACACCTGATGCCGTTGAGAAGATCGGTGTCGCTCGCGCCTGGGCCGAGATAGAGAAAGCCGACAGGGTGCTACTACTGGTGGATGCCAGCACAACTGCCTCGACCGACCCCATGGCCATCTGGCCCGAGTTTGTCGCTCGCCTGCCCGATCAGCAGCGCTTGACGTTAGTGCGCAATAAGATTGATACCAGTGCGGAACCGCCTGGATTAGATTTATCCACAACGACCCCCACCGTACGTTTATCCGCTAAAACGGGCGAGGGTGTGGATAACTTAAAAGCACATTTAAAAGATATCATGGGCTTTGCCGCCACCACCGAGGGTCGCTTCTCTGCCCGCCGACGGCATTTAGATGCCTTAGATCGTGCTATGGCAGCCCTTGATACAGGCCGCGCTCAGCTTGATGGCTACGGCGCAGGAGAGCTGCTAGCGGAAGATCTGCGCGATGCTCAGCAGGCATTGGGCGAAATCACCGGTGAATTCAGCGCCGATGATTTACTGGGCGAGATTTTCGGCAGCTTCTGCATCGGTAAGTAAGAGAGCTACTCGTTACCAACACTACTCTCCCACCCACCAATCCGCCTGATAGCGACTAGAAGAACCTAATAACGGCGTAATTTCTGCCATTGCAGCGGCTAGTCGCTCATCCAAGCCCCAGGGCGGATTAATCACCAACATGCCGCTGCCAAACATACCGTGAACCTGCTCACCGGGTTCACGCAGCAGCAGCTCGCTGCGCCATATTTTGCGCTGACCGCTCTCTTTCAAGGCATCTAATAGCGTGTGATGGTGGCCAGCGGGTAGCAGCGGATACCAGATCAATACTACGGCATGGCGCGCTTTCTCCAGCGTATAAGCGACGGTATCGGCCACTTCCTGGTATTCCACTTTACGCTCATAGCTGGGGTCGATGAGTACACATAGCCGTGGTGTTATCGCGGGCAACATGGCCTCCAGCCCCGCCAGTCCATCGCCAAACACGCGCTGGGCGTTAGCTGGCAACTCCTGAGTAGAAAGTTGCTCGTGCTCGCTGGGATGCAGCTCAAACAGCCGCAGTTGATCCTGCTCACGCAACGAATGACTCAGCCACCAGGGAGAGCCTGGGTAGTGCGTCAGGGTTGCTGAGGAGGCTTGAACAGTGGCTATCGCTGCTTGCCACGCGATCAGCAACGGATCGTTTAGCTCATTGCGGGCTTGCCACAGCGGCCCTATGCCTTCGCGATACTCTTGCAAGCGTTGCGTTTCTTGCGCATTAAGGGGGTAGAGCCCTCGACCCGCATGAGTGTCGACATATGTAATAGCCGTTTTTTTACGTAATAAATAATTAATCACCGTGTAAAGTGTCAGATGTTTATGCACATCCGCAAAATTACCGGCATGGTAGGCATGTTGGTAGGACAGCATGGAGACTCATCAGCAAGTGAATAAAAAAGCCCGCTATGTGAGCATAGCGGGCTTTAGTCGGCAACAGCCAGGTTAATTCAAGAACGTATCAACCTTGACCATTACCGGTAGGGGTTAGGGTAATTTCAACGCGACGGTTCTGGGCACGACCCTGCTCATTGTCATTACTGGCCACTGGCTGAGTAGCACCATAGCCCGAGGTATTAAGACGCGTGGACGAAACGCCATTCTGGGCGAGGTAGCTCGATACGGCTTGAGCGCGACGCTCGGAGAGACGCTGATTGTAGCTAGCATCGCCGGTGCTATCGGTGTGGCCGGCGATACTAACGCGGGTGTCTTGGTACTGAGTGAGAACATTAGCGACTTCATTAAGAGAGCCGCGCGCTTCGCTGGTCAGTTCAGCTGAGTCAAAACCAAAGGTGACACCGCTAGGCATATTGAGCACGATATCGTCGCCACGGCGATCAATCTCAATGCGCGATCCTTGCAAGTTTTCACGCAGTTGCTGCTCTTGGCGATCCATATAGACACCAATGCCAGCACCGGCTGCCGCACCTACGGCCGCACCAATCAGTGCACGATCACGGCGGCTAGTACTACCGTCGCCAGAAAGCGCACCGGCAGCGGCACCCACAGCGGCACCAATACCAGAGCCCATCGCGGTGCTAGAGCGCTGCGTTTGGCCACCGTAAGGATCCGATGTGGCGCAACCTGCTAATAAAATAGCGGCTGCCAGCGGTGTCAGTAGTCGAGAAATACGCATCACTCACTCCTTGTTTATGTTCAGGACATCTTTTTATTCACTGGTCAATCTTCACTAATTAAAGCCAGCAACTCGTTCAAGAATAATAGACCTTGAGGCGATGCACGCAGTTTTTCAGGCATTTGCATCAAAAGTCCTTTTTTCTCGGCGGTTTGTAAACGCGTAAGTAACATATCAGAAGAGAGCCCCGTATTGGCCTTCCATGCCTCGAGCGACACCCCATCAGTGAGCCGTAGAGCATTCATGGCAAACTCCAAAGGTAGCTCGTCCGCTGATATAACCTGCTTACCCGCTATAAAGCCACGCAGGTCATCCATGCGCTTTAAATAAGCATCCGGCTGGCGGGTTTTCCAACGCCGCTCAATACGCCACTCACCGTCTGGATCAATATGGCTTAGCTTGCCATGGGCCCCGGCACCAATCCCAAGGTAGTCGCCAAACTGCCAGTAATTAAGGTTATGCAGACTCTGACGACCATCGGTTGCATAGGCCGAAATTTCGTAGCGCTTAAACCCGGCCTGCACCAAAAGCTGATGACCGCTGTCCTGGATATCCCAGAGTGCTTCTTCCTCAGGCAACGTCGGTGGATGGGAGTGAAAGGCCGTATTCGGCTCAAGGGTAAGCTGGTACCAGGAGAGATGCTCCGGCACTAACGACAGCGCTTGGGCAATATCATCCATCGCTAGTTGAGGCGTCTGACCAGGCAAGCCATGCATAAGATCAATGTTAATATTTGTAAAACCCGCCTGGCGAGCCTGCGTGACCGCAGTGACCGCTTCGTCACCGCTATGAATTCGCCCCAGCGCATGCAGTTGATCGGG
This sequence comes from Vreelandella sp. DA03-1M, assembly GCF_055725665.1. NCBI lineage: Bacteria > Pseudomonadati > Pseudomonadota > Gammaproteobacteria > Oceanospirillales > Halomonadaceae > Vreelandella > Vreelandella sp. DA03-1M. Next base: position 4,700,694 of record NZ_CM146798.1, on the reverse strand, counting down.
CTGAAAGCTTTGAATACCCAGAGAAAGGCGGTTAATACCTGCTTTCCGGTAACCAATGAATCGCTCTTGCTCAGTGGTACCTGGATTCGCCTCTAAGGTAATCTCGATGTCATCAGCAAACGGCAAACGAACTTCAATCTCGCTCAATAAACGGTCATAAAACCAAGGCGACAGCAGGCTGGGTGTCCCGCCACCGATAAAGATTGTCTGAATTTCTCGCCCAGCCGCTAAGGCGAGATCGCTATCCAGATCTTGTAACAATGCGTCGAGATAAGCGGCTTCAGGCAAATCGCGAGGCGTAAAACCGTGTGTACCCGGCTCATGGGAGTTGAAATCACAATACGGGCATTTACGGACACACCAGGGGGTATGGATATATAGAGATAGCGGCGGCAACGTATCAACCATGCGCCACCTGCAGTAACTCCACCAAGCCTTGCAGCGCGCGCCCACGGTGACTAAGGCGATTTTTACTTTCACTCGGCAACTCGGCAACGCTCATACCCTGGTCGGGTAGCCAGAAAAGCGGATCATAGCCGAACCCCTCTTTCCCCCGTGGATGGGCAAGAATCTCGCCTTCCCAACTGCGTTGCACAATCACCGGCACTGGGTCTTTCGGGTGACGTAAATAAACAAGTACACACCAGTAACGGCCACTACGCTGTCCTTCTGCACAATCGCTGAGTGCGGCTAACAACGTTTCATTATTTTTCTCATCGCTCTTTGGTTCACCACCGTAACGGGCCGAGTAAATACCCGGTGCGCCTTGTAGGGCGTCTACCTCAAGCCCTGAATCGTCTGCTAATGCAGGTAATCCACTAATAAGACTCGCTTCTCGAGCCTTTAATAACGCATTTTCAACGAATGTTAACCCTGTTTCTTCAACCTCAGTAACACCAAAGTCTGCCTGAGGACGCACATCGAAGCCTAGCGGAGATAGTAATTGATTGAATTCTCGTAACTTTCCAGCATTACCGCTGGCTAGGACAAGTGTATTAACTGATGCCATGACACGCACTCCAAACAGTAGAGCACCAGTTTACGCGCTCATTGAACGTATCAAAAGCCAGCAAAATATTGCTCAACGTATCTGAAATGAAGCCACGTTGAAAATTATATGTCTGTAATTAAGATCCTGATAAATATATATTTCACCAAAATTCTAAAAACATAGGTGGTTATTCAATTTATTTTTACCTCTTATCTAATAACAAAACTTTACGAAACTTATCTTATAAGCAACACTTCAGGGGTTACCTGCTCACTCTTTCTTTCCATGAGGGCGACCCAATGTCGCAGGAAAAGTCTACTGGCTAGGTCTATATCGTTACCGATAAAAGTCCCCAAGCTCAGCTGTTCGCTGAATACTTGAATAAACATACCGGGTGCCCAATTAAGCTAGCACAGCCCCTGTGTCGATTATTAACTAATCATGAGCGTCAAGGTACCTCCCGCCCCATGAGTAGACGAACGCGACCGATTGCTGCCTTTTTGAATATCTACCTCTAGCCGTTCATCATCACTTAACAGCTTTACTGTGCCTTCCAATTCTGTACCCGTAAAGGTGTACTCAGCAGGTACTGTCCCGCTCTCTTCAACGTGCTCGGTGGTTTCGCCTTCGTGGGTAATCCGCCAATGGGCGGAAAACTCTGCGCCCGGCGAACCGCTCATGGTGATATGGATCTGGGTCATGTTTTGCTCCTGAGGCGTCTGTGCAGCGAGCGGGAAGCAGGCTAGCAGCCCCGCCGCGCAGGTCACGTATCGCCAAGCCGCTGGTCGTATCATGAGTGTAACTCTCATCTAAGCAATAGCCGCTCACCTTGAGCGGCTATTGCAGTATAGCGGGCTTTTAGTTACTTGCCGTTACATAACGGCAAAGGCTTTCTCTGCTGCATCCAGGGTGAACTGGATGTCTTCCGGTGTGTGTGCGCTGGACATAAAGCCTGCTTCGTAAGCAGAAGGCGCCAAATAAACACCGTGATCAAGCATCGCGCCAAAGAAACGGCGGAAGGCATCCGGGTTACAGGCGGTGGCTTGGGCAAAGTTATCGACACGACTTTGAGAGGTAAAGAAGAGCCCAAACATACCGCCCGCCGACTGCGTCATCATCGGCACCCGTGCGGCATTGGCACGCTCCTGAAGGCCAGTGCAAAGCGTGTTAACCCGCTGGGTAAGCGCATTGTGAAAGCCTGGTACCTGTAGCTTGGTAAGTAGTGCAACGCCTGCGGCCATGGCCAGCGGGTTACCCGACAACGTGCCCGCTTGGTAAATCGGCCCCAGAGGGGAAATGTTTTGCATTATCTCGCGCTTGCCACCAAAGGCGCCCACCGGCATGCCACCACCGACAATTTTTCCCAAGCAGGTTAGATCGGGCACTATACCGTAGTGGGCTTGGGCACCGCCCAATGCCACTCGAAAACCGGTCATCACTTCGTCAAAAATCAGCACGCTACCGTACTCGTTACATACCCGGCGCAGGGTTTCCAAAAAGCCCGGTTGCGGCGGAATGCAATTCATATTGCCAGCAACGGGTTCAACGATAATGCAGGCAATCTGATCACCGATTTCATTGAAACACGCCTCAACCCCTTCAGGGTCGTTAAACGAGAGCGTAATGGTGTGTTCAGCCAGCGACGCAGGCACGCCCGGCGAGCTGGGTTCGCCGTGGGTAAGCGCACCTGAGCCCGCTTTAACCAGCAACGAATCAGAATGGCCGTGGTAATTACCTTCAAACTTAACGATCTTATCGCGGCCGGTGGTACCTCGCGCCAGGCGTATCGCCGACATAGTCGCTTCGGTGCCCGAGCTGGTCATGCGCACCATATCCATGGAGGGAATCATTTCGCAGATCAAATCCGCCATGGTGGTTTCGACGGCGGTCGGGGTACCAAAGGACAGACCGTTGTCTAATCGCGCTCGCACGGCAGCCAATACGTCTTGGTCGGCATGCCCAGTGATCATGGGTCCCCAGGAGCCGACATAGTCCACGTAGCGATTGCCTTCAACGTCAAACAGAAAGGCACCTTGAGCACGCTCCATAAAGACTGGCGGGCGGTGTAACCCTTTAAACGCCCGAACGGGTGAGTTTACGCCGCCCGGTATATGACGACTGGCAAGTTCAAACAGTTCAGCTGATGTAGTCATGGCATCCTCTCGGTCAATGGCGTACAGAAGATAGGATCAAAAACGGACAGCCCGTGAAAAACGATGCGGCAAACATTGGCCGCTGGGCGGTTGAAAGCCTTGAGACAAACTTTGCCAGGTAAAGCGCTGGGCCTGCTCACAAGCAGTTGGTAAGCGCTCACCAACAGCAATACGTGCGGCAATGGCCGATGCCAGCGTGCAGCCAGAGCCATGGAAGAGTTCGGGCAAACGCGGCCACTGCCACTGGCGAGTGGTATCGGGCGAGTGCAGTGTGTGCACTACCTGCTGGTCATTGCCGGGCAACGGTTCATCCGTAGCCGTGACCAGGATGGCTTGGCACCCCTGTGACATCAGTGCCACCGCGCGGGCCGTATCATCGAAAGGGGTGATGATGTCGGGCGTAAGCTGGGCCAACTCAGCGCGATTCGGCGTTAAGATATCCACAAGCGGTAGCAAGCGATCAATAAACAATTGACGCAAAGCAGGTGTGGATAACTCAGTTCCGCCACCGGCTTTAAAGACCGGATCGGCCACCACGGGAATGCCTGGAAAACGGCGAATAATTTGCTCTGCGGCGCGCAGGGTGTCTTCGTCGGCGAGTAGGCCAAGCTTAATCGCCGCGACCTGCATCTCACTAATTGCCTCGGCCATTTGGCGCATCGCGGTCGGATCAGCAGGGATCACGCGTGTCACATTATGACAATTTTGTACCGTCAGCGCAGTGGGGATCGTTACCGCCCAACCGCCACAGGCAGCAATAGATTCGCTATCAGCGATTAACCCTGCCCCACCAGTCGGATCATGCCCGGCGAGTACCAACACCACGGGAGGAAGTGGTTGACGCATCAAAAGGGCTTCACAACGGCGAGAATAATAATCGCCACCAGCGCAATCACCGGTGCTTCGTTAAACCAGCGGAAAAACACATGTCCTTTGGTACAACGATCCTGGGCAAACTGCTTTAAATAGATCAAACAAACGTGATGATAGGCAATAAGCAGAACCACTAGCGCCAGCTTGGCGTGCATCCAGCCCTGGCTAAACCATTCGGGCACCAGGTAGAGCATCCAGCCACCAAAAATGAGCACCGCAATCATCGAGGGTGTCATGATGCCACGGTAGAGCTTACGCTCCATGGTTTTGAAATAACTGATAGCCAGTTCGTCGCCATTATCCCGCGCAGTGGCGTGATACACATACAGGCGGGGTAAATAGAACAGCGCAGCGAACCACGTCACTACGGCCATTAAGTGAATAGCCTTCACCCATAGGTACATTGTCGCTCCTTAAAGTGATGAATCCTTCTCGCGTTTATCAGTGCCAAGGTCATCGGCGCCGCGTGGGTCAGTGTAGTGATAATAACGCTCGATGGCGCCACGGGTGATAATACCTGAAATACGCCGCTGCTTTGGCCGATAGCCGTGCACAACGTAGAGCGCCCCTAGGGCATTATCCTGCAGTTTTAGAAACGCTTCAGAAAGCGTCGCCTGTAAACCAATCGGCGCCAGCTCCAAACGCTGCCCAGGGATTTCGAGTAGATCAATCAACTCATCCGCAGGCGGCTCTTCACCCTGCAGCGCCTCATCGTGTTCAAGTAGCCAGCGTGCCAATTCAGCTGCTTTTAGCGCCAGCACTGGTTTTTCCTCTGTTGAGCGCTCAATAACTAACCACACCGGGTTGGTTTCTAATAAAAGTCGCGCTTGATCAGGCGTGATCATGCGATCGGTGCGCACCAGTTGACGCTCCATCACCGCAGGCACCGAAACCCGTGAGAGTGCTTGCATCAACGGTTGCTGAAGCGGGTGCAGCCCGTAGCGCACCGTGCTGATAAAAAAGCCTTCACAGCCAGTCAATTGACGCGAGGTTAAACACGCCACTACCACCGCCAACATGCCGGGAAGCATAATACTCGGCGTGTGGGTTAACTCCAAAAGCGCCATTAGCGCAGCCAAGGGCGCTTGTAACACCGCCCCCATCATTGCAGCCATACCTAGCATCGCGTAAATGCCAGGATCCGCGGCTTTATCGGACCAAAGCCAGCCCCCCAGTAAACCAAACAGCGCGCCTGTGGCAGCGCCTATGACCAACACCGGGCCGATAATACCGATGGGAACACCGCCAGCGACGGTTAGCGCCGTAAGCAGCAGTTTGACGATCATTAGCGCCAGCAGCACTTTAATTTCCAGCTGGTTATTGAGCGCCGCCGCCACGCTGTCATAGCCGATGCCCTGAACCTGGGGGAACCACCAGGCCACCGCGCCAGTTGCCACCCCTACCAAGCCAAGACGCAACCAAAGCGGCCACTGCATAATCCGCTGACTGCGTGAAATATGAATAAACAGCCCGGCTAGCAGACCAATCACCAGTCCGGTAACCACAATCCACGGCAAGTTGATCAGTGAGCCCAGTGCTATCTCGGGGATACGGAAAGCGGGTTCGTTGCCATACGCCAACTGCGCCACCAGCGCGCCCATGGTAGAGGCCAAAATCACGGGCATAAAGCTCATTAAAGTGTACTCCATCATCACCACTTCCATGGCAAAGATGACACCCGCGATAGGGGTGTTAAAAGAGGCGGAAATAGCAGCTGCGGTGCCGCACGCCACGAGTACTCTAAGGCTATTATTAGGCAAACGTATCTGCTGACCAAGCCCGCTAGCCGCCGCTGCCCCCAAGTGAATAGCCGGGCCCTCACGACCCGCAGACAAACCACCTAGCACCACGACAACGCCCACCCACCACTGATTGAGCCAGTTGCGTAACGGAAAACGGCCTTGATGATAGGTAAGCCGCTCAATCACGTGGCCAACGCCCAGCTTGCGCGCTGCCGGTTTTTGCCGGTACAGCAGCACACCCACAAGGGTAACCGCCAGCATGGGTAGCAGCGCACGTAGCCAGGGTGCCATGCTTTCAAACGCTTCTGGATCGCCATCGGTCATGTAAAGCGCGGCGCCCGCTTCCAATAGCAGTCGAAACGCCACCATCACAGCGCCGGTAATAACCCCCGAGACAAGGCCCAGCAAACAGAGTTGCGGAAGGGCGTCGACGTTGGCCAACTGGCGACGAAAACTCTCTAAGGTAAAATCCGATCGGGAAAAACGCGCCACAGCGACCTTCCTTGCTCTTGTATCTTTACACTCTTGTGTATCATAGCTGGATACGCTTAAACAGCTTGGTGTCCTATGCTTAAGCTAATAGCGAATTTGGTTTTCTACTCAGCGGCATCCGTAAGGAGTGATTTGTGATTAAGGTCGGCATTGTTGGCGGTACCGGTTACACCGGCGTTGAACTACTGCGGCTACTCGCCCAGCACCCCCACGTCAACGTAGCCATGATTACCTCGCGCTCGGAAACCGGCGTCAAGGTGTGCGATATGTACCCCAACCTGCGCGGCCATTACGACACGCTGGCGTTTAGCGAGCCGGACGCCAAACAGCTGGGCGCCATGGATGCGGTATTTTTTGCCACACCTCACGGCGTTGCTCACGCCCTGGCGGGTGAGCTACTCGAAAACGGCACTCGGGTGATCGATCTATCGGCCGACTTCCGGCTGCGCGATGCCGACGAGTGGAGCCGTTGGTACGACCAGGCCCACGGCGCCCCGGAACTGTTGCAAGAGGCGGTCTACGGGCTGCCGGAAATGCACCGTGAGAAAATCAAAGAAGCACGTTTAATCGCCGTACCCGGCTGCTACCCCACTGCCGTTCAATTGGGCTACCTGCCGCTTCTGGAAGCGGGTTTGATCGACCCAGGTCAACTGATTGCCGACTGCAAATCCGGCGTTACCGGCGCAGGTCGTGGCGCTAAAGTAGGTTCACTGCTCGCTGAAGCCAGCGAGTCGATGAAAGCCTATGGCGCCTCGGGCCACCGCCACCTGCCGGAAATTAGCCAAGGACTTAGGGATATCCAGCAGTCCACGGTGGGTTTAACCTTTGTGCCCCACTTAACGCCGATGATCCGCGGCATTCACGCCACCCTTTACGGCCAGCTCACCACTGAGCCCGGCGATCTGCAGGCTCTATTTGAGCAGCGCTACGCTAACGAACCCTTTGTCGATGTGATGCCTGCTGGCAGTCACCCAGAGACGCGCAGCGTCAAAGGCATCAATACCTGCCGCCTAGCGGTCCATCGCCCCAGCAATGGCAATACGGTCGTGGTGCTATCGGTGATTGATAATTTGGTCAAAGGCGCCTCGGGCCAAGCGATCCAAAACCTCAACCTGATGTTCGGCTTTGACGAGAATACTGGACTTACCACCCCAGCAGTGATGCCTTAAACACCTCCAAAACCAGCAGGCTGTGACAACTCATTCCCAGCAATAGTTGACCAATTTGCTGGGAATTACCCATAATCACCCCCCAATGCCGATTTATTCGTTCTTTAAGCTCGCGGGAGGTACCCATGAGCGGTGCAGAAGCCTTTGTTCCGACCCCACTACTGCTCTCTGATAGTGCACGAAAACGTATTAACGCACTGATTGCAGAAGAAAATAACCCATCACTCAAACTGCGGGTCTACGTGACCGGTGGCGGCTGTTCGGGTTTTCAGTACGGCTTCGACTTTGCTGACAATGTCGCCGACGATGACACTGTGATTGAGTTCGGTGAGGCCGCACTGGTCGTCGACCCCCTCTCTTACCAGTATCTGGTGGGCTCCACGGTCGACTACGAAGAAGGCTTAGCGGGCGCGCGTTTTCGCGTTCAAAACCCCAATGCCACCACCACCTGCGGCTGCGGCGCTTCCTTTATGGTCTAAACAGCGTTGGCCCACGACGCTCCCCGTGACTTGACGCCCTGACGGTTTCTCGCCAAGGTTGATAGGTCAATAACGGCTAAAAAGGGTATTCGAGCGCCATACCTTGCTCGGAAACCCGCTACTAGCCACATAAAGCACGGGGAAACTTATGAAAGTTGCACTACCACTCAGCCTGACCAAAACAACGCTTGCACTCGCACTGGGATTGGGCAGCGCCACTGCCGCCATGGCTCAAACGCCATCGGTGAACGTGGCCACTGACCCAAGCTTTGTGCCATTTGAAATGATGGATCAAGAGACCGGCGAAATGGTCGGCTTCGATATGGATATCATCAACGAAGTCGCCGAACGTGCAGGCTTTGAAGTCAACCTGACGACCATGGAATTCTCCGGCATCATTCCCGCCGTGCAAACGGGTAGTCAAGAGATCGCCATCGCCGGTACCACCATCACTGACGAGCGCTCTGAAGTCGTTGACTTCTCCGACCCCTACTACGATTCAGGTTTACGCATCATTGTCCGCGCCGATAACGACAGCGTCGAGACACTAGAAGACCTCCAAGACCTCGCCGTCGGTACCAAAATTGGTTCCACCAGTTATGACTACCTTCAGCAAGAACTCGGCGAAGATGCTGAAATCACCCCCTTCCCAGGGACTGCCGACATGTACATGGCGCTGCTAGGCCGCAACGTCGACGCCGTGCTCTATGATGCCCCTAACGTCTCTTACTTCTCGCAAACTCGCGGTGAAGGCCGTACCAAGGTTGTTGGCCCTCTGTATGAAGGTCAGCAGTACGGCATCGTGTTCCACAAAGGCAGTGAGTGGGTAGAGCCGACTAACGAAGCGTTGGCCGCCATGCGCGAAGATGGCACCTACGATGAGATCTACACCAAGTGGTTTGGTGAAGCGCCTAGCGAAGAGTGAGTATAAAAGCTCTCTATTAGCGTAACGCTGTTACAGGGCCGGGTGGCCACAACCCCCGGCCCTGCTGCATTTCTCATGTGTTTTTTGTCATCTGCTTTTGTTTCAGGAGTCTACGCGTGGACGTCAATTTTCAGTTTGATTGGTCGGCAGCGTTTGGGTCTATCCCTTACCTGCTGCCGGGTATTCCCTGGACGCTGCTTATCTCGTTTGGCGGTCTCGCCATCGGATTCTTTATCGGAATATTCTTTGGCCTATTACGTATTAGCCGCCTGCGTTGGCTACGCTGGCCAGCCATCGTTTACGTCGAAGTATTTCGCGGCACGCCTATCCTGGTACAAGTACTGTTTATTTTTTACGGCTTGCCGCAACTATTAGGCAGCCCAATTAACGCGCTGGTCGCCGGTATTGCTGCGATCGCGGTTAATTCCGGTGCTTACATTTCAGAAATTGTGCGTGGCGGTGTGCAATCAATTGAACGCGGCCAGGGTGAAGCATCACTCTCCCTAGGGCTCTCCCGCACTCAAGCATTTCGCTACGTTATCTGGCCCCAGGCGTTTCGGCGCATGATTCCTCCCCTCGGTAACCAGGGCATCATCAGCATCAAAGACACCTCACTGTTTTCAGTGATAGGCGTCGGTGAGCTAGTGCGTCAGGGGCAGATCTATATCGCCACCACCTTTACGGCGCTTGAGGTCTACTTCATGGTCGCCCTGATGTACCTGGCAATCACCTGGACCCTATCAATCATCCTCCGCCAGCTTGAGATCAGGGGCCTGGCAGGACAATAAGGACACGCGCAATGAGCGAGACAATGAGCAACACAACGCAACCCATTGTGCGTATGCAGCAGCTTAATAAACACTTTGGCAGCCTGCACGTACTTAACGATATTGACCTAACGATTGTGCCTGGTGAAGTCGTCGTGATCATCGGTGCCAGTGGCTCTGGCAAATCCACGCTAATTCGCTGTATTAACGGTTTGGAAGAGTTCCAATCGGGCAGCCTGGTGGTCGACAGCAACGAACTATTGCCCCATGGGAAGAGTACCCAAGCGCTGCAAACCATCCGTACCGAAGTGGGCATGGTCTTTCAGCAATTTAATCTCTTTCCTCATCTCAGCGTGATCGATAACGTCACCCTGGCGCCAATGAAAGTGCGCGGTTTAAGCCGTGACGACGCGGTCAGCAACGCCAAACGCTTGCTTGACCGGGTAGGTATCGCTGATCAGGCTGACAAGTACCCCAGCCAGCTCTCAGGCGGTCAACAGCAACGTGTGGCACTGGCTCGTGCCTTGGCGATGGAACCCCGCCTGATGCTGTTTGACGAGCCCACATCGGCGCTGGATCCGGAAATGATCGGTGAAGTGCTGGATGCCATGCGCGAGCTGGCCAAAGAGGGCATGACCATGGTGATTGTTACCCATGAAATGGGCTTTGCCCGCGAGGTCGCCGACCGGGTGATTTTTATCCATAAAGGCGAGATTACCGAGCAGGGCCACCCTGAAAAACTGTTCGATTCTCCTCAACACGAACGTACTCAATCCTTCCTTGCTCGCGTGCTCAAACATTAAATTGAGCCCCTTCTACGCGTTAAAATAACCGCCAATTCACGCTGAATAACGCTTTTTTACTGGCCTGTCGACACGACAGGCCATTTTTTTGCCTGTGGATAAACTTTTTTTACATTGATCGGTTTTATCTCCGTAAGGCCCACCATGTACATCGCTTAGCGTTAGCTCCACACCAATCGTTGATTGTTCACAGGTGCGGTAACAACCCAGGTACTGGACGGTGGATAAGCCGTGGCTAATTACAGCTGTGGATAAAGCACTATTCCATCCACAGGCTTAACACCCTTTCTGCCCAGGAACTCCCGCCTTCAAACATGTAGAAGTCAACAATATAAGCGCATGAAATTATTAAGAATAAATCGCTTACACACAGAAATTGTCCACACTAGTAATTACAACATTTACAGAACTTCTCTTATTTTATATTTATGTTGTTATTAATAGAGACTGTTTAACAATTTGGGGTGTGGAAAAACCTGACGGTTACCCACAGGGGGTTTATACTTGCCGCCTCATTGATCTAAGGTGGCTGCGTCTAGAATCGACTGCACTGGCCACATCATCCGTGCCGATAGGCACAAGACGAGGTGTCTCTTGAATTACCCCGACCGCTTTGACGTGATTGTCATCGGCGGTGGCCATGCGGGAACTGAAGCCGCACTGGCCTCTGCTCGCATGGGCTGTCAGACCCTGCTGCTCACCCATAACATCGAAACTCTGGGCCAAATGTCGTGTAATCCCGCCATCGGTGGCATCGGCAAAAGTCACTTGGTCAAGGAAATTGATGCACTGGGCGGCGCCATGGGGCTTGCCACGGACTTGGGTGGCATCCAGTTTCGCGTGCTCAATGCCAGCAAAGGGCCCGCCGTTCGGGCCACTCGTGCCCAGGCTGACCGCATCCGTTACAAGGCAGCGATCCGCGGAATGCTGGAAAACCAGCCCAACTTAACGATCTTCCAGCAAGCCGCAGGCGATCTGATTGTGGATAACGACACCGTACGAGGCGTCGTCACGGAAACCGGCATCCGCTTTCATGCCGACAGCGTCGTGCTGTGTACCGGGACATTTTTGGGTGGCGTGATTCACATTGGTTTGGATCAAAGCAAAGGTGGCCGAGCAGGCGATCCGCCCTCCAACGCGTTGGCCGAACGTCTGCGCGCGCTGCCGTTTCGCGTTGATCGCCTAAAAACCGGCACACCGCCGCGTATTGATGCCAAAAGCGTGGATTTTTCCCAGTTGGAAGAGCAGCCCGGCGATAGCCCAACGCCGGTTATGTCCTACCTGGGATCACGGGAAATGCATCCTCAGCAGGTGAGTTGCCATATTGCTCACACCAATCAGCAGACTCACGATCTGATTCTGGCCAACCTTGATCGCTCGCCGATGTATTCCGGTGTGATCGAAGGCATCGGGCCGCGTTACTGCCCATCGATTGAAGACAAGGTTCATCGCTTTGCCGATAAATCGAGCCATCAGGTGTTTATCGAGCCCGAAGGTTTGGATACCCATGAGCTCTACCCCAACGGCATCTCGACCTCGCTGCCGTTTGACGTTCAGATTCAAGTCGTGCGTTCTATCAAAGGCCTGGAAAACGCCCATATCACCCGGCCTGGCTACGCCATTGAGTACGACTTTTTTGATCCGCGGGATTTAAAACACTCGCTGGAAACAAAATTTATCCACAACCTGTTTTTTGCCGGCCAGATTAACGGCACTACCGGTTACGAAGAAGCCGGTGCTCAAGGTTTGCTCGCAGGCCTGAATGCCGCCCGTCGCGCTCAAGAGCTGGATGCCTGGTATCCCCGCCGCGATGAAGCCTATCTCGGTGTGCTGGTCGATGATCTAATCACCATGGGCACCAAAGAGCCCTACCGGATGTTTACCTCCCGGGCGGAGTACCGCCTGCTGCTACGCGAAGACAACGCGGATCTGCGTTTAACTGAAGCGGGCCGAAAATTGGGGCTTGTCGACGACACGCGCTGGTCAGCGTTTAGCCAGAAACGTGAGGCTATCGAACAAGAGCGCGCGCGGTTAACCACCCTGTGGATACAACCGGGAAGTCCAGCGGCTGAACAAGTGGCCGAAAAAACCGGCGCACCGCTCACTCGCGAGTATTGCCTGAGTGATCTGCTTAAACGCCCTGAATTAAATTACAGCGATTTGGCCAATCTGCCCGGTATCGAGGGCACCCTGGTCACTGACCCGGCAGTCGCCGAGCAGGTACAAATTCAGGCTAAGTATCAAGGCTATATTGATCGCCAGCAGCATGAGATCGATAAGCTCAAGCGCCACGAAGCCACGCCACTGCCTGCGGAACTGGATTATTTGAAAGTGGAAGGCTTGTCTAACGAAATTCGCCAAAAACTGGCTGAAGCGCGGCCAGAAACGCTTGCCCATGCGGCGCGGATTTCAGGCGTCACCCCGGCGGCCGTCTCTATTTTGCTGGTGCATCTGAAAAAGCGCCGATTGGTGGCAGCGGCTGAGGTAGTTAACGGATGAGTTCGTTGAACCCACTGTTGAAGACGCTACCTGCAAGCGTTGCACTACGGCTTGATCAAGGGCTTAGCCAGTTAGGCATCGCCGTTGACGAACATCAACGCGAACAGCTGTTAGGCTTATTGGCACTGTTGCACAAGTGGAACCGGGCTTATAACCTCACAGCGGTACGCGAGGTGGATGACATGGTGTCGCGCCACGTGTTGGATAGCGCCGCTGTGTTGCCCTATGTGCAGGGGCCGCGGCTACTGGACGTGGGCGCGGGCCCTGGACTTCCTGGCATCGTATTAGCGATATTAGCCCCCCAGCTTGATGTGACACTGCTGGATAGCAATGGCAAAAAGGTGCGCTTTCAGCGACAGGCGGTAATGGAGCTAGGGCTTGAAAACGTAACACCCGTACAGGCGCGGGTGGAACAGTTTGAAGCCGCCGCTTTTGATCAGGTGATTTCCCGGGCATTTGCCAGCTTGGTCGATTTTGTCACCTTGACCCGCCAGCTACCCAGCGCCGACGGCCAGTGGTTAGCCATGAAAGGCCCTGGGGCGGATGATGAACTGCGCGACCTGCCCGCCGGTATACGTTTACACCAGCGTCATTTGTTAGAAGTACCCTTTGAAGCAGCCCAGCGGCAGTTGCTGATCTTGAATTTTGAGAGCTGAATATTTAAAGCTGAACGTTGATTCTGACCCCCAGAAGGAGTTGAGCAAGTGAGCCAGATCATTGCCCTGACCAACCAAAAAGGCGGCGTGGGCAAGACCACCTCGGCCGTTAACCTGGCGGCCAGTCTCGCTGCGCTCGACCGTCGCGTACTGCTGGTGGATCTTGACCCCCAAGGCCATGCCAGCATGGGCAGTGGCATCGATAAATACGAGCTCGATAAGAGCGTTCTTGACGTTCTACTGGGCGAAGCAACGGCTGCTGAAACGATTGTCAAAAAGCTGGCGGTCAAGTACGACGTACTGCCGGGTAACGGTGATCTCACCGCCGCCGAAGTCGAGCTGCTGGATCGCGATAAAAGCGAGAGCTGCTTAACCAACGCACTGGCTTCGGTCTCGGATGCCTATGACGTAGTGCTGATCGACTGCCCGCCCTCTTTGAACATGCTAACCGTGAATGCATTAACGGCTTCCGATAGCGTGCTGATCCCTCTTCAGTGCGAATTTTACGCCCTGGAGGGGCTGTCAGCCCTGCTCGATACCGTTGAGCAGATTAAGCAAAATGTGAATCCAGATCTGGCCATTGCGGGCATTTTGCGCACCATGTACGACAAGCGCACCAGCCTAACGCGGGAAGTGGATAAGCAGTTGCGTGACTATTTTGGCGATATGCTATTGAAAACGACTATCCCGCGTAACGTGAAAGTTGCCGAAGCACCAAGCCATGGGCTGCCCGTTACGCAATATGCACGGTTCTCCCGGGGCAGCCAGGCCTACCGCGTGCTGGCGAAAGAGATGATTCGTCGCCTAGCGTTATAAAATGAGGAAAAGCGAATGACGCGTAAACCCGCGCTGGGACGTGGCCTGGATGCCCTGATTGGTGCCGGTGCCCGTCGCCGTGACAGCTTAGAACTTGCCGGTAGCGGCACCCCGTTGGAGCTTTCTGACGCCGCGCGCAGCGCTGTGGCCAGCGACGTTGCCGAGGATCGTCTTGAGCGCTTGCCGTTAGGGCAATTAACGCGGGGTAAATATCAGCCGCGCCGGGATATTCAGCCTGAAGCGTTAGAAGAGCTGGCGGACTCCATTCGCGCCCAGGGCGTGATGCAGCCCATTGTTGTGCGCCCCATCGGCGTGGATCGCTACGAAATTATTGCCGGTGAGCGCCGCTGGCGGGCAGCCCAACTTGCCGAGCTGGACGTCATTCCGGCAGTCATCCGGGAAGTCAGCGATGAAGTTGCCCTGGCGCTGGCGCTGATTGAAAACATTCAGCGTGAAAACCTCAACGCCATCGAAGAAGCCATGGCGCTCAAGCGACTGGGGGAAGAGTTTGAGCTTACCCAGCAGCAGATTGCCGACGCGGTGGGGAAATCACGCACCCAGGTGGCCAATCTGTTGCGTCTGCTGGCGCTAGATCCGGAAGTGCAAACCCTGCTCGAACGGGGTGACCTGGATATGGGACATGCAAGAGCGTTGCTGACGCTGAACAGTACCCAGCAGCGGCAGGTGGCTCATGAGGTGGTCAATAACGATATGACGGTGAGGGCCACCGAAGCGCTGGTGAAAAAAGTCCAAACCAGCCAAACGCCAATCAAAACGTCTAGCCGGCAAAGCAAACAGCCCGATGTGGCCAAGCTTGAAACCCACCTTGGCGAACTGCTTGGCGCGCCAGTTTCCATTGATCATGGCCAAAAAGGCAAAGGTAAGTTAACGATACGCTATACCAGCCTCGAAGAATTAGACGGTATCTTAAATCATATTAAATAGCAGGCTATTCAATATCCCGTAAGAAGCGCACACGTTTTCCCCCTTTGGTCGCAAATCAGCCCTTAAGCGGGCAAAATCGGTGCGACTTCGGTTGAAGGTGTGATAGCGCTTCCCTATAATCGCGCAAGATTTGTGCAGGTTGCCTTGGTTTGTCTAGCTATTAGCTTGTCGAGGTATTGGTTTTTATCAGTGAGGCTGGGCCGGTATGCAGCGATACGAAACCCAGCGTCGAAAAGCCTATGTCGTTCGACTCACGATCGCGCAACTGATGATCACCTTCGTTGGTATGCTAGCTGCCTATCTAGTCGCCGATTTAGAAGGTGTGTCATCGGTGTTTAAAGGGGCGCTGGTAGCCTTATTACCGCATGCCTTTTTTATCAAGCGAATGGGGGTTTTGCGCGGGACTAGCCCTTCAAAGGCTGCGATGCGCCTGTTTCGTGCCGAGGCTGGCAAGTTTGGTTTGACGGTGGCACTGTTTATTGCAGTGTTCGTGATAGCGCCCCCGTCAAACCCTACTTTCTTTTTTTATGCTTATGTTGCGGTTGTTCTAACGCATTGGCTTACGCCTTGGTTAATGCCAAAAAACGCCAATGCTTAGAAAATTGCACAATTAAATTGAGGTGACACATCCATGGCCGCAGGAAACGAAGTCTCAACGACTTACTATATCCAGCACCACTTGCAGAATTTGACCTTTGGCAATCACCCTGAAAACGGTTGGTCGCTGGCGCATTCGGCAGAAGAAGCAAGTGAAATGGGCTTTTGGGCCATCCACCTGGATACCATGGGCTGGTCGATTGCCATGGGGCTGCTGTTTATCTGGATTTTCCGCAAAGCGGGAAAAATGGCCACCACCGGTGTCCCCGGCGGTCTGCAAAACGCAGTAGAAATGGTGTTTGAATTTATCGAGAACATGATTCAAGGAACGTTCAAAGGACGTAACCCGATTATTGCCCCATTGGCATTAACGCTGTTCGTGTGGATATTCCTGATGAACTCGCTAAAAATAATTCCGGTGGATTTCTTCCCGGTCTTATTTGCCAAGCTCGGCGTGGATTACATGAAAATCGTCCCTACTACGGACGTCAATGCTACCCTGGGTATGGCGTTGGGCGTTTTCTGCCTGATTCTCTACTACAGCTTTAAGGTTAAAGGTGTAGGCGGTTTTGCCAAAGAGTTGTCTTTCACGCCTTTCAATCATTGGGCATTGATTCCCTTCAACCTTGTATTGGAAATCGTCGCTTTGTTGGTTAAGCCATTCAGTTTGGCAATGCGTCTATTTGGTAACATGTTCGCCGGCGAAGTCATCTTTATTTTAATCGCAATGTTGCCTTTCTGGGCAATCTGGGTGCTGGATGTGCCTTGGGCCATTTTCCATATATTAATCGTTACGTTACAGGCATTTATCTTTACCGTGCTGTCCGTTGTTTACCTGAGCGCAGCGCACGAACATCACTGAAGTAAACACTGTTTGTAAGACAATACCCTTAACCCTCAACCTTAGACTTTAACTTGAAAAACTAGGAGCATTACCATGGAACTTATCTACATTGCCGCTTCCATCATGATCGGTCTTGGCGCGCTAGGTACCGGCATTGGCTTCGCTATTTTGGGTGGCAAGCTGTTGGAATCTACAGCGCGTCAGCCGGAGCTAGGCGACCAACTGCAAACCAAAACCTTCCTTATGGCAGGTCTGTTGGATGCGGTTCCGATGATCGGTGTTGGTATCGCAATGTACCTGATCTTTGTTGTTGCCGGTTAATGACTGCTGAGCCGAGCGTTAAACGCTCGGTTTTGTTTCACTCCGGTCGCCACGAACTTGTCAGAGGTACATTCCTGTGAATATCAACATGACGCTAATCGGGCAGACGATCGCCTTCGCGATCTTTGTCTGGTTTTGCATAAAGTATGTGTGGCCTCCGATCAGCAACGCGCTTCATGAGCGTCAAAAGAAAATTGCTGATGGCTTGGATGCAGCCAGCCGTGCTAACCGTGATCTTGAGCTTGCTCAAGAACGGGCAGAACAGACGCTGCGCGAAAGCAAGGAGCAAGCTTCGCAAATTCTTGAGCAGGCCAACAAACGCTCTGCCCAGATAGTTGAAGAAGCCCGCGAACAGGCCCGCGCCGAAGGCGAACGCCTAGTAGCGAGTGCACGTTCCGAGATTGAGCAAGAAGTGAATCGCGCTAAGGATGAGCTTCGTGCCCAGGTCTCTTATCTCGCCGTTATGGGTGCCGAGCGTGTTCTTGAAGCGTCGGTCGACGAACAAGCCCATCGCAAGTTACTCGATGAGCTTGCTGCTGAACTGTAAGGAGGTGAACCATGGCGGAATTACTGACCGTCGCTCGTCCTTACGCTAAGGCAGCGTTTGAATACGCGCGTGATCATGAGGCGCTTGATAGCTGGTCACAAGCGCTGAGTTTTTTAAGTGTTGCGGTAGCAGATGACGTCGTGCGCCATCGGCTAAGCAGTCCCAAATTAGACAGCGAACAAAAAGTGTCGCTGCTTGTCGAGCTTATTCCTGAGCAACAGGATGAGGCTTTACAGCGATTTTTGACTGTTTTGGCTGACCAGGGCCGCCTGATGGCGTTGGCATCCATTGCTGATCAGTTTGAGCACCTGCGTGCTGAACACGAGCAGCGGATTGAAGTGAACGTCACCTCTGCTTACGAGCTCGATAGTCAGCAAGAAACGAAGCTAGCGAACGCGCTTAAGAAACGTCTGAATCGCGAAATCTCTATTACTACTCAGGTGGACAAGTCGCTTATTGGCGGTGTCATCCTGCGTGCTGGTGATACCGTTATTGACGGCTCCGTACGTGGTCGATTGAACCGCCTTTTTGACGCGCTAACCGCTTGAGTCTGAGGGACATGGCATGCAGCAACTGAATCCTTCCGAGATCAGCGACATCATCAAGCAGCGAATTGAAAAGCTTGACGTCGCATCCGAAGCCCATAATCAGGGCACCATCGTCACCGTTTCCGACGGTATCGTGAAAATTCACGGCCTCGAAGACGCGATGTTTGGTGAAATGATCGAATTCCCCAACAGCATCTTTGGCATGGTACTCAATCTGGAGCGTGACTCCGTGGGTGCCGTAGTGCTGGGTGACTACCTGCAGCTCGAAGAGGGCATGACCGCCAAGTGTACCGGTCGTATCCTCGAAGTGCCGGTGGGCCCTGAGCTGATTGGTCGCGTGGTCGATGCGCTGGGTAACCCCATTGATGGTAAAGGCGACATCAACACGACCATGACAGACGCCGTTGAGAAAGTGGCGCCGGGCGTTATCACCCGTCAGTCCGTCGATGAGCCGATTCAAACCGGTCTTAAGTCTATCGACGCCATGGTGCCGATCGGCCGTGGTCAGCGGGAGCTGATCATCGGTGACCGTCAGATTGGTAAGTCCGCCATTGCCATCGATGCGATCATCAACCAGAAAGGCAAGGGCGTGACCTGTGTCTACGTTGCCATTGGTCAGAAGCAGTCGACCATTGCCAACGTGGTGCGCAAACTCGAACAGCACGGCGCGATGGAACACACCATTGTCGTGGCTGCTGGCGCTGCCGACCCGGCACCGATGCAGTTCCTGGCACCTTACTCTGGCTGCACCATGGGCGAGTACTTCCGCGACCGCGGCGAAAACTCCCTCATCGTGTATGACGACCTTTCCAAGCAGGCCGTTGCGTACCGTCAGGTATCGCTGCTGCTGCGTCGTCCGCCGGGCCGTGAAGCTTATCCTGGTGACGTTTTCTATCTCCACTCACGTCTTCTTGAGCGTGCTGCGCGCGTTAACGTCGACTACGTTGAGAAGTTCACCAACGGTGAAGTGAAAGGCAAGACCGGTTCCTTAACCGCGCTGCCGATCATCGAAACCCAGGGTGGCGATGTTTCTGCGTTCGTTCCGACCAACGTGATCTCGATCACCGATGGTCAGATCTTCCTGGAAACCAACCTGTTTAACTCCGGTATTCGTCCGGCGATTAACGCAGGTCTCTCGGTTTCTCGTGTGGGTGGTTCGGCGCAGACCAAAATCATCAAAAAGCTCGGCGGTAGTGTACGTCTGGCACTGGCTCAGTACCGTGAACTGGCGGCCTTCTCGCAGTTTGCGTCTGATCTTGATGAAGCCACGCGTAAGCAGCTCGAACACGGTCAACGTGTTACCGAACTGATGAAGCAGAACCAGTACTCGCCAATGTCGGTTGCTGAAATGGCGCTCTCGCTGTATGCCGCCAACGAAGGTTATCTGGATGATGTCGAAGTAAACAAAGTGTTGGACTTTGAACGTGCTCTGCACGACTACATGAAGTCTGAACACGGCGATTTGCTCGATAAGATCAACCAGAGCGGCGACTACAACGGTGAGATTCAAGACAGCTTGAAGTCGGGTCTCGAGAAGTTCAAGGCGACTCAGAGCTGGTAATGTCTGGCCCGCCTGCGGGCGGGTTTGCATGCTTTCTGAGAGCCACGAACGAAGGGTAGATCGCTATGGCAGCTGCAAAAGAGATACGCACCCAGATCGGGAGCATTAAAAATACGCAGAAGATCACCAGCGCCATGGAAATGGTGGCTGCATCGAAAATGCGTAAAGCGCAAGATCTGATGAGAGCCAGTCAGCCTTACGCTAAGCAGATCCGCAATGTGGTCGGCCACATTGCCGACGCGAACCCCGAGTACAGGCACGACTATATGGTCGAGCGTAGCGAGGTTAAGCGCGTTGGTTACATTGTGGTCTCTACAGACCGTGGTCTGTGCGGTGGCTTGAACCACAACCTCTTCAAAGCCTTACTCAAACAGGCCAGCGAGTGGAAAAAGCAGGGCGCAGAGCAGGATTTCTGTGCTCTAGGCGCTAAGGCCAGTACCTTTTTCCGCAACTACGGTGGCAATTTGGTGGCGGCGAAGAGCGGTTTAGGCGAAGCCCCGACCGTTGAAGGTTTGATTGGCAGTATTAAGGTCATGCTCGAAGCGTACGATGAAGGACGTCTCGACCGGCTGTACGTGGTGCACAACGAGTTTGTGAACACCATGACGCAAAAGCCAGTGGTTCGTCAGCTTCTTCCCCTGTCGCCTGATATGGGCGCAGACGCTGAGCAAGACGACGAAAACGCCCGTCCCGGAAGCTGGGACTACCTGTATGAACCGGATGCCAAGGCGTTGCTCGATAGCCTGTTGGTTCGTTTCATCGAATCGCAGGTGTATCAGGCGGTAGTGGAAAACGGCGCTTGTGAACAAGCTGCTCGAATGATCGCTATGAAAAGTGCCACTGACAACGCAGGCGGCCTGATCGACGATCTGGAGATGGTCTACAACAAGGCCCGTCAGGCCGCCATCACCCAGGAAATTTCTGAGATCGTCGGCGGCGCTGCTGCCGTATAACGCCTAGGGAGCCGACTCTTTTCAGCGGCTCCCGGCAGACAGGTTTCATTTGCAGGTTTTAGAGAGGAACCAAGATGAGCGGACGTATCGTACAAATCATCGGCGCGGTGATTGACGTAGAGTTTCCGCGGGACTCTGTGCCCAAGGTCTACGACGCGCTGAAGGTCTCCGATGTTGAGACCATCCTCGAAGTCCAGCAGCAGCTGGGCGACGGCGTGGTGCGCACCATCGCCATGGGCTCCACCGAGGGCTTGAAGCGTGGCATGGAAACGACCAGCACAGGTGCTGCTATTTCCGTACCGGTAGGTAAGGAAACGCTGGGCCGTATTATGAACGTACTCGGCGAGCCGATCGACGAAGCAGGACCAATCGGCGAGCAAGAGCGTATGCCGATTCACCGTAAAGCACCGAGCTATGCCGACCAAGCAGCCTCTAACGAGCTGCTGGAAACTGGCATCAAGGTTATCGACTTGGTCTGCCCGTTTGCCAAGGGTGGTAAAGTTGGCCTGTTCGGCGGCGCCGGTGTGGGTAAAACCGTTAACATGATGGAGCTTATCCGCAACATCGCTACCGAGCACAGCGGCTACTCTGTATTCGCCGGTGTTGGTGAGCGTACGCGTGAGGGTAACGACTTCTATCACGAAATGACTGAATCCAACGTTATCGATAAGGTATCGCTGGTTTACGGTCAGATGAACGAGCCTCCGGGTAACCGTCTGCGCGTTGCGCTGACTGGCCTGACCATCGCTGAGAAATTCCGTGATGAAGGCCGCGATGTTCTGCTGTTCGTCGATAACATCTATCGTTACACCTTGGCAGGTACCGAAGTATCGGCACTGCTTGGCCGTATGCCGTCAGCGGTAGGTTATCAGCCGACGCTGGCTGAAGAGATGGGCGTTCTGCAGGAGCGTATTACCTCGACGAAAACCGGTTCAATCACTTCCGTACAGGCCGTATACGTGCCCGCGGATGACTTGACCGATCCGTCGCCGGCGACCACCTTCTCGCACCTGGACGCTACCGTGGTATTGGCGCGTTCTATCGCCGAGCTGGGTATCTACCCGGCGATCGACCCGCTTGACTCCACCTCACGTCAGTTGGATCCGCTGGTCGTCGGTGAAGAGCACTATGCTACCGCTCGCGGTGTGCAGAACGTTCTTCAGCGCTACAAAGAGCTTAAGGATATTATCGCCATTCTGGGTATGGACGAGCTGTCTGATGAAGACAAGCTGGCCGTTTCCCGGGCGCGTAAAATCCAGCGCTTCTTGTCGCAGCCGTTCTTCGTGGCCGAAGTATTTACCGGTTCACCAGGTAAGTATGTCTCACTGAAAGACACCATCAGTGGCTTCCAGGGCATTCTTGCTGGCGAATACGACGATATGCCGGAACAGGCCTTCTATATGGTCGGCTCCATCGACGAAGCCGTCGAGAAAGCCAACCAGATGAAGAAGTAATCCCGTCCATTAGGGGGATTCGCTATGGCGAATAGCTTTACTTGCAATATCGTCAGCGCTGAAGCATCCATCTTCTCAGGTACTGTTGAGCAGGTGATTGCTTCCGGAATGATGGGTGATCTGGGCATTTTGCCAGGTCACGCTCCGCTGCTGACTGAGCTTCAGCCGGGTCCGGTTCGCGTGATCTATGATGGTGGCACAGAAGAGAACTTCTACGTCACTGGTGGTTTCATGGAAGTCCAACCGGATGTCGTGACGATTCTGGCCGACTCTGCGTCGCGTGCCAGCGACCTCAACGAGGCCGCTGCCGAAGAAGCGCGTCAGCAGGCGCTGAAAGCCTTTAATGAGAAGTCATCGGAGCTTGATTACACTCGAGCTGCTGCTGAACTTGCCGAAGCCGTTGCTCAGTTGCGAACGATTCAGCAGCTGCGTAAAAAGGCGGGTAAAGGCTAACACCCACGCACTTGGCGTGTGTCCAACGCCCCTTAAACCCGCTACCAGGGTTTAAGGGGCGTTTTTTGTTTGGCAGACAGATAAGTAAGTATGGTGAGCTTGGTCAGTAGGATGGGCTGGGCGATGAATGTGTTCGGCAGCACGACGCTTGTAAGCGCGAGGGGTGAGAGCCATGGCACTGAATGATGAAAGTCTACAGGCATTAAAAGCCGAACTGCTCGACGAGTTGGCCAAGGAAGTGCCCAGTAAATCGGTACTCTCTTTGCGTTTGGCCGAAACCCGCTCCGCGGATATCGGTGAAGTGCTTGAGGAGATGATTGAAGACGACGAAGAGCTGCCCGCAGCGCTCGCATTGCTGGATATTCTGTCTGCCGAGCGTGCTGCGAACGTACTGGGTTATTTGCCCGGTGAGAGCCAGCTTGAGGTGGTCGGGGAACTGGATGACAGCCAGGTACTCAAGCTGCTGGAGGAGATGGGTTCGGACGAACGCGCCGACCTGTTTAATCTACTCAGTGAAGACCGCCGTGAAGCACTGCTGCGTCGTATGGCCCACCGCGAGCGGGAAGATCTCAAACGGCTTGCCAGCTACGAAGAGGGTACCGCCGGTGCCATCATGACCTCTGACTATGTCTCCATAGCCAGTGGCATGACGGTGTCGCAGGCCATGATGAGGGTACGTCAGACCGCTCCCGACGCGGAAACGGTCTATCAGCTGTATATTCTGGATAGCGACGGGCAATTGATTGGTACCATGTCGCTGCGCCAACTGATGGTGGCACGCCCCGGCGCCATTGTTGATGACATCATGATCAAAGATGTCATCAGTACACGGGTTGATAATGCTCAGGAAGATGTTGCCCGTATTGTGGCGAAGTACGACCTGTTAGCGCTGCCGGTGATTGATGCGGATGATCGTATGGTCGGTATTGTGACCCACGATGACGCCATGGACGTAGCCGAATCCGAGGCCACCGAAGATTTCCACAAAGGTATGTCCATCGGCCAACTGGAAGATGGCGTAAGCCGCGTGAAGCTCTGGAGTCTCTACCGTAAGCGGGTGTTTTGGCTGGTACTGCTGGTCTTTGCCAACCTTTTCTCAGGTGCCGGGATTGCCTATTTTGAAGAGACCATTGCCGCCCAGGTAGCGCTGGTGTTCTTTTTACCGCTGTTGATCGGTAGTGGCGGTAATGCTGGGGCCCAGGCCGCCACGCTAATGGTGCGCGGTATGGCGACTGGCGACGTAGGTGTCAAAGATTGGGGAAAATTACTCGGCCGAGAGCTTCTCGTTGCAGGGGCGTTAGGTATCACCATGGCCATTGCGGTGACACCAATAGGTATCATGCGTGGCGGTGAAGCTCTAGCGATGGTCGTTGCGCTAAGTATGGTCACCATTGTTCTGTTCGGAAGTCTGCTGGGGATGTGCCTGCCGTTCGTACTCGAGCGCTTTAAGGTCGACCCAGCGACGGCCTCGGCTCCGCTGGTGACCACGCTTATTGACGCCTCTGGGGTAGTGATTTACTTCAGTATCGCCACGCTGCTGCTTTCGTGACGAGTAAGTCATTGAGGGCTTAGCGCATTGAGCTACTGGCGGCGCGGGTGATAAACAGCACCTCAACGTGACCCAGCCACTCAATATCGCTAGCCAGCGCTTTTAGCTGGCTGGCGAGACACTGGGGTGGCTGCTGCACCGCGTCATCAATGATCAGCGATACCGAGACCTTATCGTCCAAATAGTGCAGCTGAAGCTCGTTGAGCGTGCGCCATACCGGATGCTTATACCAGCGCGCATCCAGCGCGGCCTCTACTTCAGGGCGCAGCGGAAGGCCGGGAAGGCGGCTAGGATCACCCGCCCCGGCGTCGTCTTCGGGGTCAACGTGGAAGATCACATCGGTGAGCGCGGGGAATTCATGGCGTAGACGGCGGCTTACTTCGTTACCTATTTCGTGGGCTTCCGAAACGGTAATCTTAGGCCCGACCACCACGTGTAGATCGACCATTACCCAGCCCGCGGACTGTCGGGTGCGCAGGTCGTGGACGCTATCCACCCCCGGTACGCTGCAAGCCACATCGTGCATCTGATCCTGAACATCCACCGGCAGCGCGGTATCGACCAACTCGCGAGCCGACTCCCACAGCAAGTCCAAACCTACTTTGCCGACTAATAAACCCACAATGATAGCAGCGACGGCATCCAGCCAACCCAAGCCAAATTGAGCGCCTACCAGCGCTACCAGCACCACAGCGGTGGATAATGCATCGCTGCGTGAGTGCCAGGCGTTGGCTTCGAGCAATTTTGACTTTACCCGCTTGGCGACCCGCATGGTGTAGCGAAAAATCCACTCTTTGCTAAACAGCGCAATCACCGTCATTACGATTGCCAGTGCGCCAGGGGCATTTACGGCAGCGCCGCTAAACAGTCGATCCAGGCTCGACCAGGCAATACCGCCAGCCACGAAGATCAGCACACTTCCCAGCAATAGGGTAGTCAGGGTTTCGATTCGGCCATGGCCGTAGTGGTGGTCTTTATCGGGCTCCTGGCGGCCGTAATGAATGGCTGCCAGGACAAAACCATCGGTGACTAAATCCGATAGGGAGTGAATGCCGTCGGCGATCAACGCCGCTGAGCCGACCATAAAACCAATGGTCACTTTAACGATACTCAACAGGGCATCCAGCCACGCACCTATGTAGGTGACACGCTTGGCTTCTTGGCTAAGTCGCGCTTGGTCGTGAACCACTGGCGTTTCGATGGTCTGAGTCATGGGTACCTTGCAAGGAAGCACGCATACAATAGATGTCCATTGTAGCGCACTCCTTATATCCTCTATAGCGTCCACTGCTTTCAAGCCGTGAAACGGCACCTTTGCGTGTCAGTGGAGGCTAATGTCAGCAAAGGCAATGGCGGACAAAGAATAGGTGGATGTGTATCCTTAAACGCCATTGCAAACCATTAAATTGTTTCTATACATAGGGTTTTTTATGGATTGGCTCCAGGTGGTGGTGTTAGCGGTTGTTCAGGGAATTTCTGAATTTTTACCCGTTTCAAGCTCTGCCCACCTGATTTTGGTGCCTGTGCTGACAGAATGGGAAGATCAAGGCTTAGCCTTTGATGTAGCGCTGCATTTGGGCAGCCTTTCCGCGGTAATACTCTATTTTCGCCACGAAATTTGGCAGATGATTACCAGCAGCCTAGCTGCTATGCGCGGCAAAGGCGTCAACGAAGATGCACGTCTCGCCTTTTGGGTGACATTAGCCACCATTCCCGTGGGTATTATTGGGTTACTGCTGCACGATGTTATTTCTCACTATATGCGCTCTACGCTGATTATCGGCATCAGTTTAATTAGTTTCGGGCTATTGTTGGGGTATGCCGATTGGCGAAAAGGGGGAACGCGCAGCGAATATCAACTGTGTTTGAAGGATGTGCTAATTATTGGCGGTGCCCAGGCGCTGGCGCTAATTCCGGGCACTTCGCGCTCGGGCATTACTATTACGGCGGCGTTGATGGTGGGAATGAGCCGGGAAGGTGCCTCGCGGTTCTCTTTTTTGCTGTCGATTCCGGTGATTGTGTTGGCCGGTGGTTTGGAAGCCATAGGCCTTTTTAACGCATCGCAGTCGATTGATTGGGTCGCGATGCTAGTGGGTACGTTACTATCTGGGGTCAGCGCGTACCTGTGTATTCACTATTTCCTAGTCATCATCAAAAAACTGGGAATGCAGCCGTTTGTTATTTACCGCGTATTGTTTGGTGCTTGGCTGCTGTGGTTCTTTTATTTTTAACAGCTTGTTTTCAAAACTTGATTTTAAAAGCTTAATTTTTAAAGTTTTATTTCCAGGGCAAGGCAGCTATGAACAGGTCTGATAAGAAAAAGTCTGGCAAAACTAAGTGGGTAGAAAGGTCGGGTAGGTGGGGAAGGGAATTAGGAGGGTTAGGCGTATTGCTGGGCGCTCTGCTGATATTGCCCGGCTGTTCCGAGAGTGATCGTCCGCTGGAGCCCCCCGTCCGTTTTGACGGCAATATTTTTGGCACCTTTTATCAAGTCACCATTATGGATCCGCTCACTCAAGGCGAGTCTCTTGAACTGGAAGAGGGTTTCAAAGCAGAGCTGGAGAGCGTTGATCAGGCGATGTCCACCTACCGTGACGATTCCGAACTGATCGCCTTCAACGAAGCGCCTTTAGATGAGTGGCAGCCGCTCTCCAATGAGCTCATTGAAGTATTGGCGATTAGCCAATCCGTCGCTGAAGCCAGCCACGGCGCTTTTGATATTACTGTAGGCGACCTGGTCAATTTATGGAGCTTTGGCCCCGGAGCACGGCCTGAAACCGTGCCTTCCGACGATGCCCTGTCCGAGGAGCTTGCCCAGATAGGCATTGATGCGCTAGAAATCGACACCCAAAACATGCAGGCGCGGCGTACCCGCGATGTGTTTGTCGACCTTTCCGGCGTTGCCAAAGGCCATGCGACCGATCGGGTAGCTGCTTATCTGGATCAGCAGGGCATGGAACACTACTTGGTCAATTTAGGCGGGGAACTGATTGCCCGCGACCTGCGTGATGAGCAAGAACAAACGCCCTGGCAGATTGGCATTGAAGTGCCTGAAGATGGCCAGCAGCGTGCACAGCATATTATTCCGCTAGAAAGCATGTCAGTCGCTACCTCAGGTGACTATCGCAACTATTTTGAAGTAGAGGGTGAGCGCTTCTCCCATACCATTGACCCGCGCACAGGCCGACCCGTCACTCACCAATTAGCGTCGGTGTCAGTCTTCCATCCCTCTAACGCTTGGGCGGATGCTTGGGCGACGGCACTATTAGTCGTCGGCGAGCAAGACGCTATGCAAATGGCCATCGAGAATAACCTCAAAGTACTTCTGCTCGTTCGCGAGGGGGAGCAGTGGCGCAGCATTGCTACGCCTGAATTTGTTAACTATTTCGGTGAATCTCTGGTTGATGAGCTGGGTATTGAACAACTCCCTACTCCGGCGCCCACCAACCAACCCGTAACAGGTGAATAACATGCATGAACTGGATATCGTCATTCTCGCCGCGGGTAAAGGTACGCGTATGCGTTCGCAAACCCCTAAAGTACTGCATACCTTGGCAGGTAAGCCAATGGTGCAACATGTACTGGAGACAGCATCAGGGCTGCAGCCTGATCGTACCCATGTCGTCATCGGCCATGGTGCGGAACAGCTGCGCGAGGCGCTGGCCGACACCAAGGTGCAGTTTGCGGTGCAGGCCGAACAGAAAGGCACCGGTCACGCGGTGGCTCAAGCGCTTGAGCAGCTCGGTAACGGCAAGGTGCTTATCCTCTATGGCGATGTCCCCCTGTTACAGCGTGATTCACTGAGGGAGCTGTTGGCCCAAGTGGATGAACAGCACATCGGGCTATTGACGGTGACGCTGGATGACCCAATGGGCTATGGCCGGATTGTACGCAACGACGCGGGCCATGCAGTGGCGATTGTTGAACAAAAAGATGCCAGCAGCTCACAGCTTGCGATCAGTGAATGCAATACCGGCATTATGGCCATGACCAGCGCCCAGCTAAAACGCTGGTTACCGCAGCTTTCCGCAGAAAATGCCCAGGGTGAGTACTACCTGACCGATGTAATCGCCATGGCCGCCGATGAAGGCATCAAGGTATGCACGGCCCAGCCAGCCACTGCGGTTGAAGTGGAAGGGGTTAATAATCGCGCGCAAATGGCCCGCTTGGAGCGCGTTTATCAACGCCAGTTGGCCGATAAGTTAATGGCGCAGGGCGTGGCGCTTGCCGACCCCGCACGCTTGGATGTGCGCGGGCGTTTAACCTGCGGTCATGATGTCTTTATTGATGTGGGCTGTGTTTTTGAAGGTGACGTTGAACTGGGTGAAGGCGTGCGTATTGGTCCTTACTGCGTGATTAAAAATAGCACTATTGGAGCCGAAAGCGTGGTAGACACCCATAGTGTGATAGAGGGCTCCGTGGCAGCGGGCTTGAACCAGATCGGCCCCTTTGCGCGGTTACGCCCGGGGACGCGGTTGGCGGTAAAAGCCAAGGTGGGCAATTTTGTTGAAACCAAAAATGCCGATGTCGGTGAGGGTAGTAAGATAAATCACCTAAGTTATGTAGGTGACGCACGCTTAGGCCGGGATGTGAACGTTGGTGCGGGCACGATTACCTGCAACTACGACGGCGCTAACAAACACCACACAGAAATAGGTGATAATGCTTTTATTGGCTCGAACACAGCCTTGGTCGCGCCTGTCTCGGTAGGCAAAGGCGCTACCGTAGGGGCAGGGTCGACAATTGCTAAAGACGTTACCGATTATGCCTTAGCCGTCACGCGTGGCCGCCAGCTAGAAAAAAACGACTGGCTGCGCCCCAGCAAGCGCACAGAGCCATAGTTCTTAAAATGGTGCTAAGGATCATTAAAAAGCCGTATTCATAATCAGTGGCTGTCGTTTTACCGTTCTGTGGATTGGTTGAGTAGTATTTGTGAAGTGCTCTGGTTAATGACCTAGGAGAGTGATTATGTGTGGCATTGTTGCCGCCGTTGCCCAGCGCAACGTCCAAGAAATTCTATTAGAAGGTCTAAAACGCCTGGAGTATCGTGGCTATGACTCGGCCGGTATGACGGTGTTTAGCGATGGCGTGCTGACCCGCCGCCGGGCGCTCGGAAAAGTAGCGGCGCTCGCCGCGCAATTGGAAGCTTCCGCGCTACCGGGTTTTTCAGGCATTGCACACACCCGTTGGGCAACCCACGGCAAACCCTCTGAAGCCAATGCCCACCCGCATCATAGCGGCTCTCACATTGATGAAAACCAAGTGGCGGTGGTGCATAACGGGATTATTGAAAACTACGAGCATATAAAAGAGAACTTGCAGCGCAGCGGCTACGCGTTTAACTCCGAAACCGATACCGAAGTGATTGCCCACTTACTCTCCGAAAAGCTGAACGATGGCCTCACCCTGTTTGACGCGACGCAACAGATCGTTAACGGCTTAGGTGGCGCTTATGCCTTGGGCGTGATGAGCGCTAAAGAACCAGGTGTGGTGGTCGGTGCCCGCCAGGGCAGCCCGCTGGTAGTTGGCGTGGGGATTAATGAAGCCTTTTTAGCCTCTGACCCGCTGGCACTACTGCCAGTGACGGATCGCTTTATTTATCTTGAAGAGGGCGACCTGGTTGAGCTACGCGAGCAGGGTGTTATTCGCATTGTGGATCGTCATGGTAACCACGTTGAGCGTCCTATTCAGACCTTTGAGCACGGTGACGGTGCTGCCAGCAAAGGCGAATACCGTCATTACATGCTCAAGGAAATATTTGAACAGCCGAAGGTGATCGAGGCAGCATTAGAAGGGCGGTTGAGTGCTCAAAGCGTGTTAGTGGAGAGCTTTGGCCCCGATGCTCTGGCGCTTTTCCAGCGTACCCGCCAAGTGCATATTATCGCCTGCGGCACAAGCTACCACGCCGGGCTGGTGGCGCGTTACTGGCTAGAGCGTTACGCCGGTGTACCGGTTCAGGTTGAAGTGGCCTCTGAGTACCGTTATCGCCACCCCGTCGTGCCCGAAGGTACGTTGTTTGTCAGCCTCTCCCAGTCGGGTGAAACTGCAGATACGCTGGCGGCGCTGCGTTTTGCAAAAACGCTGAACTATGTCGGGTCGTTGGCGATTTGCAACGTGCCCGGTAGCTCATTGGTGCGTGAGTCGGATATTACGCTGATGACACGCGCAGGTCCTGAAATTGGTGTGGCCTCCACCAAAGCCTTTACGACTCAGCTTGTGGCGTTAATGCTACTCACGCTTTCCGTGAGCAAAGCAAAAGGGCAGGCCGAATACCCAGATATCATCGCCGCACTGCGCACACTGCCCGAGGTGTGCCAACGGGTGCTGGCGCTGGACAGTCAGATCGAAGCGCTTTCCCAAGCATTTGCTGAAAAACATCATGCGCTATTTCTGGGGCGCGGTGCCCATTACCCAATTGCGCTGGAAGGGGCACTTAAGCTCAAAGAGATCTCCTATATTCATGCCGAAGCGTACCCCGCCGGGGAGTTAAAACACGGCCCGCTGGCGCTGGTGGACAGCGAAATGCCGGTGATTTCGGTCGCCCCCAATGACGACCTGCTGGAAAAGCTTAAATCCAACCTTCAGGAAGTCCGCGCCCGTGGTGGCCAGTTGTTCGTGTTTGCCGACGAAAGTGTGGGTATGGATCCCCAGGAAGATATCCGTGTACTCACACTTCCCCACGTGCATGAAGCGCTGGCGCCGCTGCTGTACACCCTGCCGCTACAGCTATTGAGTTACCACGTGGCCGTGCTCAAAGGTACGGATGTTGACCAGCCTCGCAATCTGGCTAAAAGTGTGACGGTGGAATGATTTAGGTGTCAGACTTTAGATTTATGTGGGAGGCTAATAAAGTTGGTAACAACTTAAAGTAGTTGGTAACTTCTGAATAAAGTTGGTAACCACCGGGTGATGTGGCACAGTCAGGCTATTCTCCTCAGGAGTCATAGGGAATGGCCGACTACAAACTCGACAATCGCACCCAGAAATGGATCAAAGAACAACGCGGCAAAGGTAATGGTAAAGACTATCACCCCTGGCTGACGGTCAGAGATTTATCCTCCAAGGGTCGTTCCCACCGGGTGATGGGCCATCTTACAGGGCGAACCCACCATTTCTTCTCCGATATGGAACTGGCGGCTTTCCTACTACTTGAATGGAACCCTGCCGTCACCGACATCAGAGAGCAATTTCCTCTTCGAATAGAAGACACCTTATCACTGGCTGAACTAGCCAACATCCGCCATCCTGAAGCAGGCGGATACCCCCAAATCATGTCCAGCGATTTTGTTGTTGACCTTTCTACATCGACAGGGTCACAGAAAATGGCTATTCAGGTGAAAGTTTCATCCGACCTTATGGATCCGCGAATCGTCGAAAAGCTCGAAATTGAGCGCCGGTATTGGGAACTGAAAGGTATGCCCTGGTACCTGATAACCGAGATGCAGATGCCTCACACCGTAATGGAGAACCTGGATCTACTTTACTCGGGCAGAGTTCAAAGTGAGAGAATGGAAGTCTTGTTTAAGAACCTTCCTATCTACGTCGAGGTGTTGGCAGACCACCCGAATTCCAGGCTCCCAGATATCGCAATGCTGGTTGACCAATCCTACTCACTTGAGCCCGGGACATCACTGGCTCGGATACGAGCGCTAGCCGCGTTAAGGGCACTGACGTTTGATATATCAATTCCCTGGACCAGGCTGGTAGCACAAGACTTACAGGTAGTTGAGGATATTGCACTGCTGAGGGCAAGTTATGCTACGAATCAATGATGTCTTTCAGGTAGGGCAGGAGCGGTATCGAATATTGGCACTAGCGGGACAACATGCTATCTGGATTGATATTGATTCAGATAAAGCCTTGCCCGAGGTGATCAAAACCATTCAGATTGAGCAGTGGACGTTTGATGAAACACTTCGCCGGACAGAAGATCCTTACCAGGATTTCGCATCCTTGTCCGTAGAACAGGGCAGTAAAACCCAGAAAATCCGCGATCAAAGGTATGAATTAATTGCCCCTCTGCTGGTTAATGAGGAAATTTATTACCGTAGTGGCAGGGGCCGGTTAGTTCAATCGCGTAGCGACGAAACCGGTAAACCGAGGAAATCGTTCTACAAAAATCTTCGGCAGTACTGGCAGCGGGGCGCAATACCCAATGCGCTGCTACCTGATTACCGAAAATCCGGGGGAAAAGGTCAGAAAAAAACCTCCAGGAATAAATTGGGCCGCCCAAGAAGCACTTCGCCGGGCACCGGGATCTCGATAGATCCGTTGATTGAGAAAATGTTTCGTATCGTCATTGACCGCTACTACGCTAACGACAAGGGGTACTCAATGCCCTATGCCTATCGACGATTTATAGACATGTTTGAGGTGACAAATCCCAAGGTGTCCCGCGAGGACTACCCAACAATCATCCAGCTTAGATATTTCTACGAACGTGAGTATACAAAGGCTGACCGCATTCGCCTGAGAGCAAACAGAATCTCCTACCAAAAAGACATCAGGCCGTTGATTGGGACCGCCACAGCAGGGGTACTGGGGCCTGGTTCAAGGTATGAAATCGACGCGACTATTGCCGATATTTACTTGTTGTCTGCTGATAGGCAACGAATCATAGGTCGCCCCACTCTGTACGTGGTGGTCGATGTTTTCAGCCGAATGGTGACTGGCTTCTATATAGGCTTGGAAAATCCATCTTATGTTACGGCCATGAGCGCGTTGGCCACGTCTATGTCAGATAAGACCGAACTATGCGCTCGTTATGACCTTGAGATTACCCCGGAGCAGTGGCCAACCGTTGGAGTACCGGATGCGATCCTTGCGGACCGGGGGGAACTACTCGGGTACCAAATTGAGTCCCTGGAAAAAGCGTTCGGTGTGCGCATTGAAATTACGCCACCTTACCGGGGCGATGCAAAAGGGATTGTTGAGCGTTATTTCCGAACCCTTCAGGCGGAATTCAAACCCTTTGTGCCTGGTGTGGTGACAGCCACAAAAGTCAGAAAGCAGGGCGGAAAAGACTACCGGCTGGATGCAACACTGACTCTGGATGACTTCACCCGCATTATCCTCGCCTCCATCCTTCACCGGAACCAATACGCAGTACTGTCGAAGTACGACCGTGGCCCGGATATGCCAAACGATATGGCGTTAACCCCGCTCAATATCTGGAATTGGGGCATCCAATATCGAACTGGTCGATTGAAGAATGTATCAGAAGAAGCTCTACGAATTGCTTTGTTGCCGCGTAAAAAAGTCTATCTTTCTGATCTGGGCGTTAGCTGTTTTGGCGCTTACTACACCTCTAAGGAGCTATTGGGATCCGGTTGGCTGCATCGTAATGGAGATCGCAGAGAAGCTGACCTGCAAGCAGCCTATGACCCGGTCGTGGCTGACAATATCTACCTGTTCCCCGAAAAGGGCAGTTCGGAATACTGGGTGTGCTCTCTGACAGATCGCTCCCGCCAGTATCGCGGCAAGTCGATGTGGGAGTTATGGTCCAGCCAGGAAGAGCAGCGAAAAGCTACCAGTGCTGCGAAAGTAACCGAGACAACAAGCAAGCGAGACCTCGAAAACCTGGTCAGTAAAACTCTAAAAGACGCTGAGCGTTCCCGCCCAGCCGTACACAAACAATCCAAATCCGAAACTGTTAGAGGTATAAGTGATAATCGTAAGCAAGAGCGGGATGTTCAGAGAGCCCAACAAACAAAAGCCCGGCAGCCTGAAAACAGTAAATCGAAATCTGAGGTAACCTACCTGCATGGCAAACCGGACGATGGTGCTTTCCCGGATTTTCTGGACGAGCTGTTTGGAGACGATGAATGACACTACCCTCAGGTATGGTGCATGCCGTTTATCAGGACACGGGAGTACCAGCTTATCAAGGAAACCCATTGATTGAAGCGCTACCACCGTTTCTTGAGCGCAAGCAGCTCAAAGCGGGACTCGGTGGAAACATAGAGCTCCGTCCCTCAGACATATACCTGGACGGCCAAACACGAGTTCATATCATCTCCCAGCTACTGGACGGTTTCTTTCAGCCGTTAGCACGCCATATCGAGCTGGAATCCAAAATCTCAATCATGCTGCGCCAGGGATATGTTGGCCGAAACCTAGCAACTGGCGATCTCTCGGCCCATTTACAGAACGGCTACGAGCGCATTAAGAGCGGAGACCTGAAGGCATTTAGGTTTGAACATGTCGAATCGACTGCGAAAAGCCTCGCATTTATTGGGTGCTCTGGTTCCGGGAAAACCAGCTCGCTGAACCGTATTCTGGCAACGTATCCGCGGTTGATTCACCACCCCGAACACAATTTCACACAGATTGTTTTCCTGAAAATTGATTGTCCCCACGACGGTTCCCTCAAAAGCCTATGCCATAATTTTTTTCGGGAAATCGATTCCATCCTTGCGACCAATTATGTCCGGCGCTACGGTGAAAAACGCCACGGCGTAGAGACAATGATTGCGCTGATGTCGCAACTGGCAAACACCTACGCCATTGGCTTACTGGTTATTGATGAAATTCAGCACTTGAGTGTTCGTGCCTCCGGCGGAGCGGAAAAGATGCTGAACTTCTTCGTAACCCTGGTAAATGAGATCTCCGTACCAGTGGTTATGGTCGGAACACCAAAGGCCCGTCCGGTCTTTGAAACTGACCTCCGGTCTGCAAGGCGCGGGGCTGGGTTTGGATCAATATTATGGGAACCCTTGAGCCAACCTGCAGCTGAAGAAAACGTGCTCCGAACCGAATGGGGCGCGTTCACGCAAAAGCTCTGGAAGTACCAGTGGCTAACCAAAGCCAGTGACACTGTTCCTGATGAATTAAGGGTTTTGTGGTTCGATCTGTCTCAGGGCATCATGGATGTCGTCATCAAGCTGTTTGTACTGTCCCAGATTCGAGCGGTAGTAACAGGGACGGAGCGAATCACCCCAAATATCATGAACGCGGTTTATCGCGACGAACTGAAACCGATTCATCCGATGATGGAGGCTCTACGCTCCGGTGATCCAAGCAAAATAGCCCGATACTCAGACCTCACGATCCCGGATGTTGATAAGAAAATCCTGGAGCTCAGTAACCTTCTGGAATCCAGCAAGGACCAAATTCGCAAATCCTTCCAGTACGGCGGCAACGACCAGGCAATCCGGATGCACAACATGCTAGTTGATATGGGCTACGAATCAGATCTGTTGGAACCATTAATTCAAAGAGCGTTTGAGGAACACGCCGACTTACAGCTAAAAGACCTGATGCCGATCATCCTGAACTGGTATCAGTCTTCAGAGCAATCGCCACCGGTGAAGAGAAAGCAAAAAACCAAATCGATCAAAGTAAAAGAGTGGCACACCCTCGATTCAGACGATTTGCGTTTTATGCACTCCCAGGCAGCGAACGAAGAGCAAATGCTAGGTGCAGCAAAACAATCGGGTCTGGTATTTAACACAGTCCAGTGGTTGGGCTCCGGTGAATAGCGCTAGATGCCATGCTGAACTTCCCGACTCCATACCCTGAAGAGTTGATATACAGCACAGTAGCCAGGGTAGGAATTCGGGAGGGGATTATTAGCCCTAAAGAATTGCTGGATGAAATCTATGGCAACCGCAAAGTTATCGCAACGTTGGATTTGCCAAACCAGCTGCAAAGAGTGTCGCGTTGGTTACCGTCTGGCTATACCGTCGAAACGATTGCTTACCGCCATACTTTATTCCCCTTGTATGCCCCATTCATCCCTGAAGAACGCCGTAAACGATGTCTGGCATGGATGGCTGGTGAGTCCCGGGGTGCAGTACACCTGTCGATGGGCGTAACGGCATCACTTGTGAAAGTACCTGACTACGTTCGGTATTGCCCTGGATGCCTGAGAGAGCAAAGACGTACCTTTGGCGAGTATTTTTGGCAGAAAGAATGGCAAATAGCCGGAGTGGAGTGCTGTGAAAGACATGGAAAGTTGCTTAATACCGCGATTACTCGCCCTTTAATAGATCGCCACCACTATCATGCAGCATCGCCTGAAGTGTGCCCATTATTTTCCCAGAAAACGACTGATGGCCAGTCAACGAGAATTTTGGAGCAGGTTCGACGACTACTGCAGCAAAACCCAGATACCTCTCCGAGTTTCGACCAGTGGTCTCACCACTATTTCTGGCTGGCCCAACAGTATGGTTATATTCGCGGACAGGCCCAGATTGATCATGCTGCTATCTCTGAAGCTGTATCAGCCAGTTGGCCTTCAAATTTTTTGCAGCGATACGGATTGGGGGTAGAGAGTCAGGCGGAAAACCTGTGGCTTAAAGCCTTATTCCGAAAACACCGAACATCCTTTAGTTATCTTCAACACATTATTGTTCATGAAGCGTTATTGCGAGAGCCCTGGTGTGTTGATGAGATTATTGACCGTGTGAGGAGTTTGCCGATGCAGCCCGCAGTGGTAATGGCAGAAAGGAATACCGTTGAAACCAGGCTAGATTTAACAGAAGATCAATTAGTTTGGATGAAAATGCTTGAGGAGTGGCCGCCGAAAAAATCTAGGTCTGCCAAACCGGCACTTTATGCAAGGTTGTACCGCTATAATCGGTTTTGGCTAAAACGAGTGAACAGTGAACGGGAACGAGTAAATACGACAGTCAGAAAACCCAGAATTGACTGGGAACAGCGAGACCAGTACTACCTGGCTAAATTACGAGAGATTCTACTGTTTTTACGAGCACATACGTATGGGCCCCGGCACTCACGAACTTTCCTGCTTAAACAGTTGGGAAAGAGCTCCACTTTAGAAAAGAAGCTTCATCTGTTGCCCCGAACTAGACGGCTTTTGATGCGATACTCTGAAACCGTGGCTCAGTACCAAATTCGGCGTTTGTCGAATGCGTGGGATGAGCTCCTGGATAAGTTTGAGAGTCCTCCTCGCTGGCGCATGTTACGAGTTGCCGGGCTTAGTGAAGTACGGCTTACCAATGAAGCATGGGACTATTTGAATGGCCTCAAAGAAATCACCACCATCTATCAAGGGAATCACGGACAATAGTCGGATTAAAGAAATCGGTTCGGTTTATAGGCGTCTAGGTGGTTCAGATTGGCACATTAACGTCAAACTGGTTCCTGGCCAGAGTAAAGAGACCTTCAATATTTCACAGCTGGCATTAATAACTAGGCGACGGGTTCTAAACGCAACGGAGCACTTCAAACCAGCTGGGTATCCTTGGACGATACACATTGAAGACGCTACTGCATGGTTGCATCGTAGGGTACGAGAGTGTCCGATCAAGAACGTGAGTGAACAAGAAGATCGAGATCAGTGGTGTTTCAGTTTTGAATACGACGGTATCGAATTTTTTCTCCCTCAGATAGAGCTGGCTCGTGTGCTCTTTTTTCATTACTCCTACATTACTCGACTAGCAATGATACCTAATGGATTGGAGGAAGAGTTCGATATCCAGCTGGGCGATGAGCCAGGCAAAACAGAAATCCATATCCTGCCAACAAGCACACTTCCTCTAAAGGCTCGTGGTAACAACAATCAGCGTAGAGTTTTGGCTTGGATTCTTTTAGATGAGGAAGCTCGCCGGTCTTTCCGCAGCATTTCTCAGCATCAATTGATAGAAGGGGAAGAGGTGCATGGCCACAGGCACTGGAAGTTCCGATTTGACCCTCCAGCATTAGCGAACGTGGAGCTTTCAGTACGGGGGCAGTACCACAAAGAGTCTCACGCATTCTTTGTGTATGAGGTATACAGCGTTGAGAATTTGACTCCCCGAAGCTCAAAAGTCGTTAAATTCATTGATCCCAAATTTGTAGAACATCAGGCAGGTGACGGTGGATACTTTCAAGAACCAGCAGTGCCTGAAAATGAGTCAATGATTAATGATGATGAGCTTCCAACTGTTGGTTCAAAGGAACACATTTTGGATGTTCCAACGGTGGTACTGTCATTTTCCGAGCCTGTTGAGACCACTCGTAAAGCCTCTAACGACCGCCGGAGGCCGGGTGTTGGAAAAGGGAGTGAAGCAGATATTGAACCGGGTAATGAACAAGCAGAAATCAGTACCGACGAACCCACCATTCGTGGGGATTTTCCAGCGGGCGGGTTTAATGCCATTGAGGATCAAAGTGATGACCTGCATCTGTACACTCAAAAATTTGAAGCGTTTGCTGCCATGGTTGAACTGCTCGAAATTAAGGGGTGTCAGCAGGTTTCTGGGTGCATAAGAAAGTTGCCGAAGATCCCAGGTTACTCTAAACATTTACTGGAGGATGGTAAACACCGGTGTGTATCGTTTTACCTGTTTAGCAAGCATGGTCGAAACTATGCACTTTTAGAGGTTGATACATCAGATAATAAGAATCGGCTGTCGACGTTGCTCTTGAAGCAACCTTCTTCATATTTCAATTGGGAGGCTGCAATAACCACCTTAGAGAAAAATTTACTATACAAATCATTGAATTGGCCAACAACACACCTTAACGATGATTTTCCTTATTACTACAGACGTATTCCTCATCCTAGAACAACCTCAGACAACAAAGAATTTTTAGAACCGAATTCGTTGCAACGTTGGGCAGATCGCATATATTCAGTTATGGACTAGTTAAAATCTATACGCCGATCAGCAGGGATGAACATGCCAAAGCGTGAGAAGTAGGTAGGAAAGGCTATCATCAATGGCTCGCATGATGAGATCCTGACTTAATTTTGATGCTGACATCCTAGCAAATAACTTAGTACCTTGGCCGATTAAGCATCATGAATCGGCCATGAGAGTGAGCAATAACAACCCATACTCGGAAGCGTTGTTCCGCACCGTCAAATATTGCCCGGCATGGCCCACAAATGGCTTTGCATCGCTGAGCGCGGTACTGGAATGGCTGCTAACGTTCGAACGCGCTTACAACGAGCAGCACCTGCACAGTGGTATCCAGTATGTCACGCCAGCGGATCGGCTCGAGGCATGGACCAAGAGCGCTTGGCGCGCCGCAAAGCGGTATATGAAAGCGCGAAGCGCCGATACCCGCAACGCTGATCGGGCAGGGCTCGAAACTGGGAGGTAACCGGCCTGGTGTCGCTCAACCCGGGAAAAATGCACGAAATCGAGCGTAATAAACAGGCTGCTTAAGAGCAGCCATTTGGACAACTGGGTTGAAAATTACCGATGGTGGTTACCTGAAAAACACATACGCGCACTAATAAGCTGTTAAGCATTTTAGGAATTGCGTGACAAATCGAACTTTTGATTTTTGTGCTCACCAGTTTTTAAATCAATGGTTAGAAAAGGAAAAAGCTGTTGTGAGATGCTCGCATCACCCGACATAGATAAACAGAAGTTGGCGCTTGCTCAAGCCGGCGGTCACTTCAGTATCGCGCGTAATTTACTAACAAAGTTCGAAAAAGAAAAAGGCTTCCCTAGATATCAGCCAGTGCTTGAGGTGTTTAATGATATTGACGTGGTTAGTTCAAGTAACATAACCGACTTGGTGAATCAGGCACGGGAACGAATCTCCGGCTATTATGGAGGCAGAAGCGTTCTATCGTTAACTACCAAGTTTTTATGCCTCAAGGTCAAAAGCCCTGTTTGAATCCTGAATTCAACTAATAAGTGCAGCACCTGCGGTTTCTAGCGCTCCTGAGTATTCACCTAAGAACACCTGGGCTGGGGTTCGGTATCCCAGCCGCTTTCTTGGTCTATCGTTTAGCTTATTGACGACTCTTCGTAGCTCGGCATTGGTCACTTTGCGGAAGTCAGTACCTTTAGGAAAATACTGCCTAATCAGACCATTGGTGTTTTCATTAGTACCACGCTGGCATGAGCGGTACGGGTCGCAAAAATAGATCTTGGCCGAGACGGACTTGGCAACCTTCCGATGCTCGGCGAATTCCGACCCATTATCCAAAGTGATGGTGTGCACTGCCCCTCGGCGTGGTGCCAATAACCGCGTCATCGCCTGTGCCGTTCTAGTGGCGGTGATTGTTGGCAGCCGCGCTGCCAAGAGGTAGCCACTGCGTCTTTCGACCAGGGTCACCAGCCCGGATTCTTTGTGGCCCTTAAGCACCGTGTCGCCTTCCCAATGTCCGATATGGCGCCGTTCTTCCACCTTGGCAGGGCGCTGCTCGATGCCTACTCGGTGCGGGATTTTGCCTAACCCCGCCCGCTTAGCCAATTGGCGCTGATAGCGCCGCTGGCGTGGCAGCCGGAGCCGTTTCCATAAGGTTCCACCGTGCTTCTTGTCGTCCCAGATTAACGCATAGATCCACTGATGGCTTACGCAGACTCCGTTGGCATTGGCCATAAAACCACTGATTTGTTGAGGGCTCCATTCGTCCATCAATTGGCCAGTGACCCAGCGAACCAGGCTGGGTAGTCGTTTAGTCACTTTCCAGGCGGTGCGTCGGCGCTGATCACTTACCAATTGGGCCTGTTCAGGCGCATAACCACGGGTCAGACCGTTACGTTTTATCTCGCGGCTAATGGTGCTGCTGTGGACACCAATGGCCTGGGCGATCTGTCGCTGGCTGATGCCGGTCTCAAGATAGGCAAAAATTTGGTATCGTTGGATTGGGGTCAGTTGTCGGTATCCCATGCTCTGCTTCACTTTGGTAGGTAAGGCAGAGAGGGTACCGGCGCTGGCCCTCCTGCCTCTACCTTGTGATCCAAAGTGCTGCGCTTATTCTATGAATCCAGGATTTACGATAAGCAAGCTCGCATCGCGCTGCAAACCGAGGATGGTGACTTCAGGGTCTTCAATGATGCTTTTTCTGAACGGTGCTGCGCATGCGAGGAACACATTGTAGAAGCATGCTCGAAGTTGAAGAATATATTGTCGTACTCTGTTAAGTAAAAAATGCGCCAGGATGAAATTGAGAATATAGTTTCTGAGCCTGGTTTGGTCTGCGTCACCTTACCTAGTCGACAACCTTCATTGCTGCCATTATGGTGATCCGACACTGCTCTATGCGCTGCTGTTCGGCATGACCTTGCACTTTCTCAGTGAAGAGATCCGTTGCCGAGAGGGCATCGGTTTCGCTGCACGCACGGAGCTTCGCTTGGGAGTGGTATTGCTGGGCGCGAGAATGACGCTTGCACAGGTGGGAGATCTGGGGCTTGGGCCCGTTACTCACGGTGATCGGTTCGGTGGCATTGGTCATCGTCCTGGGGCGTTATTTGCCAGAGTGCTGGGCCTGCCTCGAGATCTCGGGCTCTTGGCCGATGGCGCCGTCGCCATCTGCGGTGCGTCGGCGGCCCTGGCTCTGTCGGCGGTAATAACTAGTCATGAGAACAGCGAGCGCAACACTACCCATATAGTGGTCAGGGTGACAACGCTCTCGACGATGGCGATGGTGATCTATCCGCTAATAGCGGGGGGCCTGGAGCTCTCAAATACTCAGGCGGGCATCTTTCTTGGAAGCACCATTCACAACGTGGCCCAGGTCGTGGGGGGCCGGTTATATGTGACCGTCTCTCCGAATACTGGACAGGCAAAACTGGAATTTCCGGCACACACTGAGTAAAGCCTCACTGGAGGTCGTGCCGTGAAGAAATCGCGTTTTACCAAGGAGCAAATCGCCTTCGCCTTCAAGCAAGCCGAGTAGGCCACTCCGATCTCGGAAGTGTATCGCAAGATGGGCGTCAGCAATTCGAGCCGCTATACTTGACGCAAGAAGTACGGCGGCTTGGGGATCCTCGGAGCTGCGCCGCCTGAGGCAGCTGGAGGACGAGAACCGCAAGGTCACGCAATTGACGGCCGATCCTCTCGCTGGACAAGGCGATACTGCAAGATGTCCTTTCAAAAAAGCTCTGAGCGCTTCGCGAAAGCGGCAGCTGGCGCATTCGCCCGGAGTGCCTCTCACACGGGCTTGACTGCTGGGCCTACGAGCAGGACGTGACGCTAGACTTTAGTCGTCTTGGCAAGCCAACGGAAAATGCATTTGTAGAATCCTTCAATGGCAAATTCCGGGCGGAATGCCTTAATACCCTATTATTTCCTATCGTTGGACGATGCATGCAACAGGATCAAGGCCTGGCGGCAGGAGGACAATCAGGTCAGTCGCCATTCATCGTGGGGCTGGCTAACCTCGGCCGGAATTTCCATCCATAACCGGCCCTGAGAGGGCGAGGGTCAACTTATGACACAATAGTATTAGCGACTGGTCCAGATTTCGATAACCACTTCAGTTCGACTACATACTGCCTGAAACTGATAGGCCAAGGAGTGTGAGAGCTAACATGGTTGACCACTCACTTGTCAACGCGTTGGGATTCCACCAAATTTGTTAACTTCACCTGAATGAGTCGACCGATAGATTCCGCTCGATCGGCAAGCAGTTCGGCACAGCGAGGCAGCGCCTGCTCAAGCTTCATGAGACGGTCCGTGAGGGTGAAGGCCGCTGTTACTCCTTCCGCATAGGTTTCTTGCCAGCCTTGGTCCAGGCTGCCAGCCAGCACCACAACAGGAATCTCGAAGCGCTTGGCTGCACGGGCTATACCGACTGGTGTCTTACCTGCGAGGCTTTGGGCATCTAATCGCCCCTCGCCGGTGATCACCAGATCCGAGGATTTCAACAGCTCTTCGAAACGCACATGCTCCATAATGAGCTCGATGCCCGGGCGCAATTCCGCCTGCAGTAGTGCAAGGGCGGCGAAGCCCACACCTCCGGCGGCCCCGGCGCCTGGCGTTTGGCGGTAATCCTGCCCCAGGGCCTGATTAACATGACCGGCGAATGTCGCCAAGCCAGCGTCGAGTCTGGCCACGTCACCGTCACTGGCTCCCTTCTGGGGCCCGAATACTGCGCTGGCACCCCGCGGGCCTGTTAGGGGATTGTCTACGTCTACGGCAACCTGAACCTGAAGTTGACGGAGTCTCGGGTCCAAACCCGAGAATTCGAGGGTATGTAAACGTTCCAAATCGCCGCCGCCGGGAGATAATGGGGTACCCTCTTCATCCAACAATCGCGCACCCAGGGCGGTGAGCATACCCGCCCCGGCATCGTTGGTGGCGCTGCCGCCAAGCAGCAGCAGGAGTCGTTGAGCGCCAACATCTAGAGCGACTCGGATTAGTTCTCCGACGCCATATGTCGAGGTGTGCAGCGCCGAGCGCTCCTGTGCCGCTAGAGCCTGCAGGCCGCTGGCCTCGGCGAGTTCCACATAGGCGATCTGGTCGGAGGGATTCCACCCCCAGCTGGCTAGGGTCGGCCGGCCAAGGGCATCCTGTACCACGTGGCGGCGAAGCTCGGCACCTGTCGCTTCCAATAAAGCGTCCAGACTCCCCTCACCGCCGTCGCCCATCGGACAGATGACGAGATCGGCTTGAGGCAGGGCGCGACGCAGACCTTCGGCGATGGCCTGAGCGGCCTGGCCAGCAGGGAGGGCGTCTTTGTAGCTGTCGGGTGCAATGATGAGTTTCATTTAAACCTCTGTCTTATGATTGAATTCAGCCCCCATGGTCTGTGCTATGAGATGCATCGTGACGGGCACGGAGGAATAGGGCGAAAAGATGCAAGCTGGTATATAAATGGAATGTAAAATATCATTTAGGGAAGAATTAGGTATTAAAGACACTCGGGGCATGCTGTACTTCACAAAAGTGATATTGCACATGGGCAATCATGGTTGACATGATTAAGAGCATTGTCCACAGTGACCAGAAAATGCCAGAAATATTAATCTCATTACAGCGCACCAAAGTGAAAAGGAGATTCTCTAGCTGGAGATTCGCAGAGGCTACTTTGTAGCTTTTAAATGCTTGTGACTTAAGATCAAAAGCCTGCTTTGTTTTGAAATTATAAGTCGGCACAATTAGATTAGACGGCGACACACCTATCGGACGTCGCCAATCTCAAAATCATGTTACGCATTTTCTAGGAACATCAGCCAAAGTGTAAAATAAGAGTCTATAAGTAAGGACATTATTGCGGCGAAAAACAGTCTACAGCTGACCTTAGCTCCCGCTTATAGACCCGGCAATATAGCGGATGTAACGACCACAAAAATATTATTAATGTACTTTTATACCTATAGATCCGTGAGTACGACTAAGCAATCCATTAATAGATGAAAACAAGGAATCTAATTCGCGAAAGAAATTAACATGTGGAAATTAGTTTTCATTAAAAATAGTATATGAAATACTAAGTTTATAAAAAAGCATAACGCATTTAAAAGTACTTTAAAGCTATCTCATCAGTCGACAATTACCAAATTCCT
Source organism: Vreelandella sp. DA03-1M (assembly GCF_055725665.1). Taxonomy (NCBI): domain Bacteria; kingdom Pseudomonadati; phylum Pseudomonadota; class Gammaproteobacteria; order Oceanospirillales; family Halomonadaceae; genus Vreelandella; species Vreelandella sp. DA03-1M. The sequence continues at coordinate 4,656,356 of NZ_CM146798.1, read as the reverse complement.
TGGCTGACCACTCACAAAGGCCTCGATATTAACTACCAATTGATCAGCGAGTGTTTGCATTGCCTGTTGACTAGCCCAAGCAATATGAGGAGTCAGGATAAAGTTTGGAAACTCCATGAGGCATAAAAGAGGATTATCTGGCTTGGGGGGTTCAGTCTCAGCCACATCCATGCCTGCCGCTGCGATTTTTCCAGTTTTCAAGGCATTTACCAAAGCGGCCTCGTCGATCAAGCCACCCCGAGCGGTATTGATAACGATAGGTTGACGTGTCATTTTGTCAAACTCTTCATCGGCAAATAAGTTACGTGTTTCCGGTAAAAGCGGGCAGTGAAGGCTGATTACATCAGCACATCTCAGCATATCATCAAAAGCAGTATAACTTGACCTAACTTGATGCGCGCCCTTTTTTTCAGAAAATATAACATTCATGCCAAATGAAACAGCAAGGTCAGCAACAGCTTGGCCAATGGCGCCACTGCCAACAATTCCTAATGTTTGTCCAGATAAATCATTGATAGGATGATTGAAAAAACAGAACTGATCCGCCCTTTGCCACTCTCCTCTAGCTACATCAAGATGATAACCTCTAAGGTTGCGGCGCAATGCTAAAATAAGAGAAAAGGTATGTTCGGGGACTGTGTTTATAGCATAATCACGAATATTGGAGACAGCTATACCAAGTTCCTTGCAGGCATTTAGATCGATGTTGTCCGTGCCAGTAGCGGCTACAGAAATAAAACGTAAATTGGGTAACTCCACAAGAATTTCGCGAGTTAGCTTGACCTTGTTGACAACAGCGATGGTTGCTTCACTAAGGCGAGACAAAACTTTTTCAGGTGGAGTGGACTCATAGCATTCCCAATTATGCTTAAAAGAAAGCGGCGGCAGCTTGACGGTATCCTTCAATGTGGCTCTGTCCAGAAACACTAAAGTATGAATCATTGATATCCTCCGATTTGTTTAAGTAAAGGGCAATAAGACAAATTTGTTGTCAGGCGAAGCAGAATGGTCATTCATTCATTGACTGCAAAATCATATCAGAGGCTTTTTCTGCAATCATAATAGTAGCAGAATTAGTGTTGGTTGATGTGATATTCGGCATAATGGAAGCATCCACAACCCGCAGGCCCTCTATGCCACGAACTTTTAACTTGGAATTCACCACAGCATCAATATCGACGCCCATCTTGCAGGTACCAACAGCATGATATACGGTTGACCCATTGGTGCGAGCATATTGTAATAGCTCTTCATCAGAACATGCTGATATACCTGGAATCATTTCTTGTTCACAGTACGCAGACAGTGCATCGGTTTGGCAAAGTCGACGGGCATACTTCAGTCCAGTAATAACAGCGTCCCGATCTTCCTGGGTAGTAAGATAGCCAGGATGGATTTTCGGAGGAGTTAATGGGCTAGGATCAGCCAAATGTACATTACCGCGACTAGATGGCCGCATTTGCCAAAAGCCACAGGTCAGCCCTGGAAAATCATCCAACTCACCTAAACGGCCACTTTTAAAGCTACCTGGTGAAATAACAAATTGTGTATCAGGAGTACTACTGAGAGGGTTTGCTTTAACAAAAGCTCCCAAAAGCGCTGCACTGTAGGTTAAAGCGCCAGTGCCTTCAAAAATATACTTAGCAACTTCCTTAAATAATCCTAAGCCTTGGGATCGCTCATTGAGGGTCTGAATACCTTTCACCTTATAAGTGATACGGACCACGTAGTGATCTTGCAAGTTTTCTCCCACACCGGGCAAATTTCTCAGTACTGGAATATTAAGTTTCTGAAGATGATTCTTAGGACCTATTCCTGAGCGCTGTAGAATAGCAGGGGAACCAATAACACCAGCAGAGAGAATAATTTCTTTAGCGGCTTTAAGATAAAACGGTTTATGGTACTGATTTTTTTTGGAAACTTTAATACCAATAGCTGTGTTGTTTTTAAACAAAATTTTATGAACATCGATGCTAGTCATTACCTTCAGATTGGGGCGATGCATAGCTGGTACTAAATAAGCGCGTGCCGTGCTAATTCGAAGTCGACCGCGACGAGTCTGCTGATAATATCCTACAGCTTCACTCCGTGCTGTGTTAATGTCCGAGTAATACTGAAGACCTAATTCTTGCGCTGCTTTGATAATATCCCCACAGAAATTCGGACGCTCCGTAGGGTAATCAGTAGTCAAAGGGCCTCCCTTTCCACGGGTGGCATCCTCTTCACCCTGCCAGTCCTCGGAACGCTTAAAATAAGGCAATACATCGTGGTATGACCACCCCTCGTTGCCAAGAGCTTCCCAATGATTGAAGTCTTCAGGCTGGCCTCGAACGTAGAGCAGACCGTTAATAGAACTTGATCCGCCCAAACCTCGGCCTCTGGGGAAAATAATGGCACGGTTTCCTGTCGAATCTTCCGGTTCGGTCCGTAGTTGCCAGCTCTTTTTGGGGTGATCGAGTAGCCGCACGAATCCCGCTGGGATGTGCACAAACGGGTGATGGTCTTTCTCACCAGCTTCAACTAGCAAAACGTTAGTATTTGAGTTTTCAGTCAGTCGGTTAGCCAAAACACACCCGGCTGAACCTGCTCCAATGATGATGTAATCATACTCCATGACCATTAACCTCACCGTCATCCATGCCAGCGACGATAGAATTGGTGAATAGTTTCTGGCATTCTTCGTCATTAAATCCATATTCAGATAATATTTCGGCGGTATGTTCGCCTAGTCTTGGAGCGGCTGTTTTATAACGAGCCGGAGTGCCATGAAAATTTACTGGCAAGCTGAGCATGGATACGGTACCAGCAGTGGGATGTTCCATCTCAATCAAAGTATTGTTATGAGCAACTTGTGGGTCTTGTGTCAATGCCTGATGGAGATCCTGAATAGGAGCTGATGGTACGTTACGCTCCCTAAATAGCTCCATCCAATGCGATGTTTCTTGGGTATGAAAGATCTCTGCCAAAACTGCATCCAAAACTTCACGGTTTTCGCATCTGAGTGCATTGGTGCGAAACCGATGATCTTCGTTCAATCTTGGGTCGTCCAAAGCTTCACATAATGCTTTCCAAAATTTTTCTGTAAAGCAAGCCAAGAAGAAGTATTGGCCATCGGCACCTTGATAGCTGCGATAAGGTGAAAAGGTAGGATGGGCACTTCCCATGCGGCTTGGGGCGGCTCCGGTGGCTAGGGTTTCACCGTCACGCGGGATACAACTGAATATCGCACCGTTCAAAAGAGAAATATCAAGTTGCTGCCCATCACCCGTGCGCTCTCGATGCAGTAGCGCGGTAGAAACTCCAAAGGCCAGTAAGGCTGCAGCCCCGAAGTCAGGATAGGGACTACCAATTCGGCTTGGCGGTCGGTCAGGCTCGCCGGTCATAGCCATGAGGCCCGACAATGCTTGCACGATAGGGTCGTTAGCAGGCTGACTGGCATATGGACCACTTTGACCGAAGGCTGAGATACTGGCATATACAATGTCTGGCTTCACTGCTTTCACTGCTTTATAATCAATACCTAAACGCTCAACGGTTCCTGGTCGATAGTTTTCGGTAATGACATCGGCTTGGGATGCTAAGCGCAAGAAGGTCTCGCGGCCATCTTTTGTTTTTAAATCAATACGTATGCTGCGCTTATTACGGTTTTGAGATAGGAACATTCGATTTTCACCGTTTACATACGTCGTTCCCATAGAGCGAGAAAGCTCGCCGTGATCAAGAGGTTCAACCTTGATTACATCGGCCCCCATATCAGCTAGCATCATGGTTCCGACTGGTCCAGAGGTGACCATAGTTAAGTCGAGTATACAATAACCACTGAGTGGTAAAGCATGAGTACCCATTTGAAATCTCCAGAATCGTAAACTAGATTAAAACATTACTTAGTCATGGCATAAGTATGAAGCCAGGATCTGAGCCCGTCTGGCTCTTTTTTCCAAATGAAAGCCCCTTGGTAATGAGTATTATCTGTAATGGTGAAATCTTTACGATAATGACCACTACGGGTCTCTTTTCTTTGAAGGCACGCTTTCAAAACTAATCTACTGGCATCGACCATGTTTCTCAACGACAGTGTGCGGCTTAATGTTAAAGGTGTGGCTCCGAGGCCGCTATCAAATTGATGATAAATCTCTTCGATTATGGACAACGCTTTTTGCAGACCTATTTCGTCTTTTTCAACGAGACAATAGGTTTGCATAGCTTTACGCAGATTATACTCGGCTTCATTTATATCAAATTTAGGATGGCCTCGCTCGAGTACCTCATTAATGAAACTGAGTGTATTGTTAAAAGTTGTTTCACTAGACGAAGATATATCTACTCTTTTTGACCGTTCAGCTGCCGCTGCGCCTGCTCGGTGACCAAAAACTTGACCTTCTGCTAAAGAGTTGCCACCAGGCCTATCAGGGCCCCGGACGCCACCAGCCACCTCACCGATTACATATAGGCCGGTAATCGAGCTTTCCGCATTGGTATTTACCATACGAACTCCACCATTCATACATTGGAAGGCAATACCAACTTCAAAACGGTCAGTTAATGGATTCACTCCTTTACTTCGCATCCAGCGAGCTGTGTTTGGAATAGTGGCTTCAATTTTTGATTCCGGCACTCCTTCAAAGCTAAAATAAACACCGCCGTGCTGGCCACCCCGCCCTTCGTTGATTTCGTTAGCGATAGCAATGTCCAAATAACGAGACACATTGGAAGTAGTGAAAGGAAAAACCTTTTCATCCATTACTTCTTCTATACTTACTTCGTCTGGCAAATATTTTGAGAGGAATAGTTCGCCATTAGAATTACGAATCGTAGGTTGTAATACAAAGCAAGACTTACTAAAGAGCTGGATATATGGATGTACCAACGCAGGCCCAAACTGGTGAAACTCTAGGTTCACAAGCTCTGCTCCATGCCTATAACATATCGCTTGGCCATCTCCGGTCATTTCAGGTGTTGACACCTGTTGCGAAAAGACACCATGCATGCCTCCGGTGCCAAGGATGACACTGCTAGCCTGATAATACACCAAGTGTTTGCATTCGGTATCAATGCAGACCGCACCAGCAATGGAACCTTCGTTGTCACGCACGATATCAACGAGTGACATGGGGGCATCTACAATCACTCCCATACGTTGAAGCTCTCCCGTCATGGCAGTCACAAAAGCTTTTCCGGTTTTACCAGATACTCCAACACATCTAGGGTAACTGCCGAAGTCGCTTTGGATTAACTTAACATTTCCGTCAATGGCTTGATCTGGCTTTAGTCCCATGTTTAGAAGGTCACGAACTCGCTCGGGGGCATCATGAGCTAGAACACGGACTAGCTTCGGATCAATAAAGCCTTCAGCTGCACGCATAGTATCCTGATAATGAATTTCTGGATTGTCATTTTTATCTCCGAACCCTGCGGCTGCTCCCATGCTCATGATCTCGCTAGCCCCGTGGACAGTACTACCTCCCTGCAAGAGAGGAGCTTTGCAGGCCATTCTAACTTTAGCGCCGGCTTCAGCCGCAGACAGTGCCGCACGAGAGGCCGCTCCGCCGCCACCGACGACGAGTACGTCTGTTTGAATTGTTACAACTTTCATGTAAGGCGGCATCTAATCTCTCCTAATCTACTCGGTTGTGTGCTGGTCTCTTATCCGCACCGTTGATAATTTGTATAGTTTATTTTCCACTAAAGAGATCGCCTGCTATAATGTTACGTTGAATTTCGTTGGTTCCACCGAAAATTTGAAAAAGTTTGGCTTCTCGAAAATGTCGCTCCATAGCATACTCAGTACAATAACCATTGGCCCCCATGACTTGAATACCATCAGTCGCTACTTTCATATAAGTATCGCTAGCAAAAAACTTTGCTTGAGAGGCTTCACGACTGCAGGAAATGCCCATTTCAAGCAAATTTGCTGCTCGAAACACCATCAGGCGGCTGGCTTCAATGCTTGTTTTCATATCAACCAACTTATGAGATACAGCTTGGAAATTTGTTATTGAGCACCCAAACTGCTTACGCTCCATAGCATAGTTGGCCGATAAATCGTAAGCCGCCTGTGCAGCACCTACGCACATGGCACCCAGTGCAATGCGTTCTTTCGACAACACCGACATCACCTGCTTCCATCCCTTGTGAAGATCCCCTACCAAATTGGTTTTGGGTACCCGAACATCTACCAGGTTAACCTCGCAAGTTCGAATAGAGTGTCCACCAAGCATATTAATGGGGCTGATACTGACGCCCGGCGTGTTACTGGGAATTAAAACCAAACTGATGCCATCATGTTTATTTTTAGTATCCTGAGTACGACATGCAGTCAAAATATAGTCGGCTTGAAGGGCTCCTGTAATCCAGTTCTTGGTACCATTAATTACCAGCTCTTCGCCTTCAATGAGTCCCTTCGTTTTAAGACTAGCCGCATCCGAACCCGAGCCATTTTCGCTTAAAGCAAAGGCAAAAAATGTTTTTCCTTCGGCTAGACCTGGTAACGTCATTTGTTTAATATTTTCACTAGCGAAGCGCGCGATGGCACCGCCTATCATATTAACATTCATATTCCAGTAACGAGACAGAGCCACGCTGTGATATCCAAGAATTTCAAGCATAGCCATCATATCCATATGGCTTCCGATACCACCATATTCTTCCGGAAGTGATACGGCAAACCAACCTTGCTTAGACACTGCCTCAATCAGCTCTTTTGGAAATTTTTTATTTTCGTCACATTCACGAATATAATCCGCAGAAGCGTGTTTCTCTAAAAACCGGTTCACGCTATCTCGAAACTCGAACTGGGTGTCGTTCAAATACGGAATAAGGTCACGATTGTTTACATGAGTGTGGCTGGTTAACATAAGATATCTCCTGAAAAAGCTGTGATTATGTCTTTAACGATGTGTCCACTCGGGAGTTTCTTTATTTAAGAATGACTGATAACCTACTTGAGCGTCGTTAAGCTGAAAGCAACTTATATATTCACTCTCTTCTTGAGCAAGATATTCTTTAAATTCCCAGTTTAATTTGTGATTAATCAGTCGTTTTATCCTTTCTATTGACCCAGCGGGCTGGCTGACGATTTCCCGGGCTATTTTTAAAGCTACCTCCAAGGAACAGCCAGGCGATGCGCGGTAGTCAATTAGTCCTGATATACTTACGTCATTTGCAGGATAAATAGCACCGAATAGCGCCATCTTATGAGCCTGTGTCGAGCCTAATATTCGACTTACCAAAGCCAAACCCCCTGTTCCGGGGAATACGCCTCTTTGAATTTCAGGAAATCCGACTCTGGCGTTGTCTGCAATAACTCTGAAATCGCACGCCAGAGCTAGTTCCAGCCCTCCTCCTAGACAATGGCCTTCAATAGCAGCAATGATTGGAAAGCGTGAGGACAAAAGCGCGATAGTCATGGCATGACCATTCCGGCAGTGCTCCTTTGCCACATCAGGATCGCGTCTATTTTTGAAATCATTTATATCTGCTCCTGAGCAAAAATTATAAGAGCCGGTGACTATTACAGCTCTTATTTCGGTTTCACTCTCAAGTCTTGCCAAGCACTTCCTTATATCTTGACGTAGCTCTTGCGTCAGTACATTGTAACGACCGTTGTTTAATTTCATTACTGCCACAGGTGGGGAAACCTCTAACAAAAGCATGGATTCTGCTCTTACGTAGTTTTTTCTATTATTTTTTGAGTTTCCCATTTTTTACTCCGCTTTTTGTTCTCTTCTTACGTTGGCAAGGTTTCTAGCATCCTTTGTTTGGCTGCTATAATGTGTTGTTCGAAAGCTGTTGCACATTTGTTTTGACTATGCGAGAGCACTCCTTCGATAATCCTGTCATGCTCATGAATAGAAATTTCCAGCTGAGCGACATTCCCTAGATTTTTTCTTCTAAAAAGTTGAAGTTCATTTGACATCACTTCGTCGAGAGCGGCCAGCCGCGTATTTCCGGCATAATTCATTAGAGACTTGTGAAATTCTTCATTCAAAGAGTAATACAGGTCCAGGTCACCAGAATTGCATGATTTGATCATGTTTTCATGAAGTGTCTCTAAATGTTTAACTTGTTCGGGCGTGGCTCGCGCTGCAACCAAGCGTCCACACACTCGTGCTAGACCAGCACGGCAATCGAATAGGTCTAATGCCTCTTTTAGGCTGACTTTGCGTACAAATACACCACGATTGGGTACCAATGTGACCAACCCGTTGTTTTCGAGTTGTCTCACCGCTTCTCGCAATGTACTTCGGCCCACTCCAAATTTCTGAGCTAGCTCATTTTCATTAATACGCTCTCCTGCGGGTAATACAGCTTCAATAATCATTGTTTCAACACGTTGAGCCAGCTTTGTTACTAAAGATACTGGAGCACCAACATTTTTAGTATTCAGAGTTTGATTCAAACTCATCTTTATTTACCCCTCCTTTTTGTATCTTCATACTAGCGAAAGATGAACATACTTTGCGTTTAAATACTCCTTAATTCCTAAAAACCCACCCTCTCGCCCCCATCCACTTTGCTTGGTACCACCGAAAGGTGTTTCTGCACTGGATGCAATCATCGTATTAACACCAATGACTCCAGCCTCAAGGGCACTTGAAGTTTTATTAGCCAACTCAAGCGATTGAGTGAAAGTATAAGCACAAAGACCAAATTCAAGTGCATTAGCACGTTCAATCACTTCATCAAAATCACTGAAAGCAGTAACTACCGCGACGGGGCCAAATGGCTCTTCGAGCATTAGGCTTGCGTCATCCTTGGCATGTGCAATAATAGTCGGCTCGTAAAAATATCCGACCTCTATAGCTTCCGGTCGTTTGCCACCACAAATTAGTTCTGCACCTTCTTCAACTGATTTATCCACCAAGTCGCTTACTGCTTTAAGCCGTCTAGGGTTGATTAAAGGGCCCATTTCTACTTTCGGGTCTAACCCATTGCCCAAAAGCATGCTGTTCACGGTATCACGAGCTGTTTGTAAAAATTCATCTAAAATAGACTTATGAACATAAAAACGTGTGGGAGAAGCGCAAACCTGGCCCGCGTTACGAAACTTTGCTTGCATACAGGATTGGGCAGCCATTTGTACATCTGCATCTGCATGTACTATCACCGGCGCATGGCCACCCAGTTCCATGGTAATTCGTTTAACTGTTTCGGCCGATTGTCTAAGCAAATGTTTGCCTACTGGAATAGATCCGGTGAAGCTGATTTTCCGCACACGCTCATCGGCCATTACGCAGTCGGTTATCAACTGTGGCATTCCTGTTACCACATTGACTACTCCAGCGGGAAGCCCGGCTTCCATACAACATTGGGCAATCGCTAAAGTCGCCCCAGGCGACTCTTCCGAAGGTCGGCATACGATGGTGCAACCTGCTGCGACAGCTGGCGCGATCTTACGTGCCATTAGCAAAACGGGAAAGTTCCATGCGGTGAAGGCGGCAACCACGCCCACGGGCTCAAAGGTCACTTGGTGCCGTGAGTTTTCGGTGCGGCCAGGAATAATTGTCCCATAGATTCTACGCGCTTCGTCGGCATACCAGTCAAACACTTCTGAGGTGGCGTTTACTTCGCCTTTAGACTCGGCGAAAGGCTTGCCGATTTCTTCGGTGATATACTTTGCTATTTCGTCCGCTCGTTCAGCAATGAGGAGTGAGACCTTCCGCAATAGCCTTGATCGCTCCCAAGGATCTACATTTTTCCATTCATTGAAGGCTACGAAAGCCGCATTGATTGCAGCTTGGCCGTCTGCAGTTGTTGCTTGGGGAGCAGACCCGATCACTTCTTCAGTAGCTGGATTGATGACGTTATAGACCTTCCCAGAAGACGACTCCACTAGCTTTCCATCAATTAGCATCTTGTGCTTAGTCATTCTTCCTCACCCCTTTATTTTGGCAGATGACTATAATCTAGCTGCTGCAATGTCGACTGTCAATATAGAATTGCCGACAATTGCTTGCGATATGCTGACACTAGTGCTAGTTTTGATGACGATAAAGGGTTTATCGACAATGAAGCCAATGTGGCAAAAGCGTTTAACACACAAGAATTATTAACATTTAGAGGTAGCCTCATGAAGTCTAATCAAAAATCCATGAAACTCACCCTTATTGGGGCTGCGCTATGCGCTGCCTCTTCCTTGGCCTCATTTGGTCAGGCGGTAGCGGCTGAAAGCCTAAAGTGGGCCCATCTCTACGAAACGGACACCCCTATGCACGAATGGGCCGTATGGGCTGCTGATGAATTTAGTAAAAGAACCGATGGTCGATATGATATTGAAGTTTACCCGGCATCTTCTCTAGGAACTCAATCGCAAATTGATGAGGGACTAACATTCGGTACCATTGATATTGTTTATACTGGAACCCAATTCGCTGGTCGGCAATATGGACCGATTGGTATAGGCGGAGCACCCTATATATTTCGCGACCATGACCACTGGGAAGCCTATCGCCAAAGTGATCTTTTTGCTGAGCTTCGCGAAGGTTATCAGCGTAAGACTGGAAATATCCCCCTAGCAATGAACTACTATGGCAATCGCCATGTTACCGCCAATAAGCCAATCTATTCACCAGCTGACATGCGTGATCTTAAAATCAGAACTCCAAATGCTCCACTTTATATGATGTTTCCACGTTCAGTAGGTGCCAATGTTACACCAATTGCTTTTTCTGAATTATACCTTGCTTTGCAGCAAGGTGTGGTGGATGCTCAGGAAAATCCTTTGCACATTATTCGTTCAAAACGAATTTACGAAGTTCAAGATTATATTAGTTTGACTGGCCACATAACTGACTCTCTGTTAACTATCGTTAGTGGTTCGACTTGGGATGGCATGTCTGAAGGTGATCAAGAGATCCTCAACGATGTACTGCTTCAAGCGGCAGATCGTTCTACCCGCGATGTTGTTGAAAAAGAACAACAGCTTATTGCATGGTTTGCTGAGCAAGGTGTAGAAGTGATTGAGGTAGACAGAGTTCCTTTCCGTGATGTAGTACTTCCCTCACTAAAGGATGAAAACGATTGGACTGAGGAAAGTTTCCAGCGCTTTAACGCACTCTAACTATTTTTTTATTCAGAGGTCGCAGGCAAGATATTATATTTTTTTTACTTTCCTGCCGCCTCTCCCTTATTAAGTGGTGTTATTTATGCATCGTGTAACTACTAATATAAACACCGATACTGACTCTTTCGCATGTCAAGGAGATGAGGTTTCTTTTTGCTATCGACAGTATGCCTTAGAAGATTATCTTGCGTTGCTGTTTTTTTGGGCGCTGTGCGCGGATGTTTTTATTCAGTTTTTTAGCCGTTATGTTATGGGCGGCTCACTGGGCTGGACTGAAGAATTGGCTCGCTATTTGCTGATTGCGTTAACATTCTTCGGTTCAGCCATGGCAGTACGGCGACACACGCATATTTACGTAGAATATTTCTTTCAATTTTTTTCCATTTCATCTCAAAAAATTATTCGTGATCTTATTGATGTAGGACGTTGCTTATTCTTTGGAGTATTAACCTACTCAGTCTTTCAAATGGCTACGCTTACTCAGTCGATGATGGCTTCTTTGGACTATCCGAAAAGTATAATTTATTATGTTGTCTTTGCTGGCTTATTGTTTACGACATTGCGTTCCTTGCAGATTGTTTGTTCCCGGTGGGCTAGTAACCCAGTCCGACCTCACTAGCTTAATTTACAATAATGATCCAGGTGGAGTCCTCACATGCGATATAAGCTATTAAACAATAAATCAAACTATTTATTGAGCGCGGTTTCTACAATCGCTCCCATACTTCCTATTGTGATTAGCATTTCACTGCTGATTACAGAACACTATCTTTTTTTCTTGTTTGCATCTTTGGCTACATTTTTGATTTTAGGTTTTCCAGTTGCTATATGTTTGGCTGGTTCTTCATTGCTATACATCCTATTCTCGGGTCAGGTGCCCAGTATCGTTGTAGCCCAACGAATGCTTGACGGGATTGACAGTTTTCCACTACTGGCGATACCTTTTTTTATTTTTGCTGGAAACTTGATGAACAGTGCGGGGATTACTAGTCGGATTTTTGACTTTGCAAAAGCAGCTATGGGTTGGACGCGAGGAGGGTTGGGACATGTTAATGTATGCGCCAGTGTAGTTTTCTCTGGCATGTCGGGTGCGGCGGTCGCAGATGCTGGAGGTCTTGGAGCGATTGAAATTCGCGCTATGAAAGATGCTGGTTATGATCCTTCTTTTGCAGTAGGTGTGACGGCTGCCTCATCTACAATTGGACCAATTATCCCACCTAGTTTGCCATTAGTTATTTATGGTGTCATGGCTTCGGCCTCTGTTGGTCAGCTATTTGTTGCCGGCTTGATTCCGGGTTTTTTAATGGCTGCCTCTCTTATGATTATGATTGCCTGGACGGCAAAGCGTAAGAGTTATCCAAGAGATTGTAATTTTTCTATATTTGTTCTCTGGTATACCTTCAGAAGAGCGTTTTTATCACTGCTGACTCCTGTGATAATAATTGGAGGAATATCAACGGGAATGTTTACTCCCACCGAGGCGGCTATTGCAGCTGTGGTTTATTCCGTAATCTTAGGTAGTGTGGTTTACCGTACTTTAAGCTGGCACCGTTTTCTTCGAGTCAGCATGGACACGATCGAGACCACTTCAGTTATCTTGCTAATCGTAGCCAGTGCAACTATTTTTGCGTGGATTCTAACCAGCAGTCAAATTAGTTTGTTATTTATTGATGTTTTATCCGATTTTACTGATAGCAAATGGGTAACACTTTTGATTATCACACTAATTCTATTTTTCGTCGGGTTTTTCATGGAAACTATTGCGGCTATTACTATACTAGTGCCTATCCTATTACCTGTAGCTGTAAGTTTTGGTGTTGACCCGATTCACTTTGGCATTATTATGGTGCTAAACCTAATGATCGGTTTATTAACCCCTCCCGTTGGCATGGTTTTGTATGTCCTTTCGCAAGTTTCCAACGTGTCATTCGAAAAGTGTGTTAAGGGTACAGCTCCTTTCTTAATCCCTTTGGTAATATCTTTACTGTTGGTTACTTTTGTCCCCGCTCTCTCTATGTGGCTCCCGACAGTTTTGTATCGCTAAGTTCCTTAGTAATTTAATCAGACTAGGATTTAGTTATGTCACTAAGTTACAGTTTTTTACTACGCTTGTGCGTCGGCAGCTACTGGCCAAGCCGTATTATTTTCAACTATGTGGTAATGCTAATAATAGTTTGTTGGCCGCACTTTTGCGGACCACCTCCCGGACTCACTCTAGGATGAGTCTATCTCATTTCGCATCTCTATTGATGAGCTCCCAAAATCTTACAGGCTGTGATGGTATTCCATATTCTTCACGCTTTGGATAAAGATAACTTGTTATGTTGGCCGCAAGATTGGTTTATAAATTTCTTAGATAGGTGTTTTTGATATGATAAATTCTGATTCTAGCTTCGTCGTGACTAATACTGTTAAGCAACTTTTGGATAACGGAAAATTGGCTGTTGGCATGGGAGTTAGACAAGGTCGTACAGCTGATACAGCCAGAGTTGCCAAGGCTTGTGGTTTTGATTGGTTGTTCATTGATATGGAGCATAACTCTATGGACATCGATAACGCAGTACAAATGTGCGTTTCAGCACTTGATACGGGTGTTACTCCCATTGTTCGCGTGCCTAGCCATCATCACTTCCACGCGACTCGTTTGTTAGATGGTGGGGCAATGGGAGTTATTTTCCCTCATGTCGATACTCCGGAACAGGCTCGTGAGGCTGTACTCAACTGTCGCTTTCCTCCGATAGGTAATCGTTCCATACCAGGAGGCCTGCCACAACTTGGTTTTGCATCATTGTCTCAAGCAGAAAGCTGTGATCTCTGTAATGAAAATTTATTAGTCGTAGTGATGCTAGAAACTGAGCAAGCTATAAATAATGCTGATGCAATTGCTGCAGTCGAGGGCGTGGACGTACTCCTTATTGGTAGTAGTGACCTGGCGGCATCCATGGGTATTCCTGGTGATTTTAATCATACGAAGATTGAAGCTGCCTATCTAACTGTCATTTCAGCTTGTCATAAATACAATAAGCATCCGGGCATGGGAGGTATTTATGAAAATCAACTCATGGAAAAGTATGTCACGCAAGGCGCGCGTTTCTTGTTAGGTGGGTCAGATCTTTCTTTTATCATTTCTGCGGGACGTGATCGTAAAAACTTCTTAGATGGCCTCACGTAAATAATATTTTTGAGATTTTTTATAACAGCGTGGATTTATTCGTTAATCTCCATTTTTTGTGTTTTGCCATATTTCTAATTAATAAACTATAGGTATGTATATGAAAGTGCTCGTCGCGGTCAAACGCGTCATCGACTACAACGTCAAGATCCGGGTCAAGCCCGACCACACCGACGTCGACCTCACCAACGTCAAGATGGCCATGAACCCCTTCTGCGAGATTGCCGTGGAAGAAGCGGTGCGGTTGAAGGAGAAGGGCGTGGCGACCGAGGTCGTCGCCGTGACCATCGGCCCCAAGGCCGCCCAGGAGCAGCTGCGCACCGCCCTGGCATTGGGCGCTGATCTGGCGATTCATGTCGAGACTGACGAAAAAGTCGAGTCGTTGGCCGTCGCCAAGCTGCTGGCCAAGGTGGTCGAGCAGGAGCAGCCCGGGCTGGTGATCCTCGGGAAGCAAGCCATCGACACCGACAACAACCAGACCGGTCAGATGCTCGCCGCGCTCGTCGGCCTGCCTCAGGGCACCTTTGCCTCCGAGCTCAAGGCCGATAACGACAAGCTGCAGGTCACCCGCGAGATCGACGGCGGCCTGCAGACCGTCGAACTCACGCTGCCCGCCATCGTCACTACCGACCTGCGCCTCAACGAGCCGCGCTACGCCAAGCTGCCCGACATCATGAAGGCAAAGAAGAAGCCGATGGCCGTCACCACCCCGGCCGAGCTCGGCGTCGCGGTGACCTCCCAGGTCAAAGTCCTCAAGGTCGAGCCCCCCGCCGAGCGCCAGGGCGGCATCAAGGTCGGCTCGGTGGATGAGCTCATCGAAAAACTCAAGAATGAAACCAAAGTGCTTTGAAAGGAGCGGATCTCATGAGCATTCTCGTCCTGGCCGACCATCACGACGGCCACCTGTCCGGCACCACCGCCCATGTGGTCGCCGCCGCCCAGCAGATCCAGCAGCACAGCGGCGGCGATATCGATCTGCTAGTCGCAGGCAATGACGTCGTCGCCGTCACCGAGGCCGCCGCCAGGCTCGACGGCGTCAGCCGTGTGCGCGTCGCCGACCACGCCGTCTACGCTTACCAGCTCGCCGAGCCGCTGGGCGCGCTGTTGGTTGAGCTAGCCGGCGACTATAGCCACCTGCTGGCCAGCGCCTCCACCACCGGCAAGAACGTCATGCCGCGCGTCGCCGCGCTCAAGGGCGTCTCGCAGCTCTCCGAAATCCTCGCGGTCGACACGGCCGATACCTTCAAGCGCCCGATCTACGCCGGCAACGCCATCGCCACCGTGCAGAGCGCCGATGCCTTCAAGGTGGTCACCGTGCGCAGCACCGGCTTCGACGCGGTAGGTGAAAGCAGCAGCGCCGCGATCGAAAGCGTTGATATCGTTGTCAACAACAGCCAGTCCATCTTTGTCAACGAGGAACTGGCCCAGTCCGACCGCCCCGAGCTGGGTGGCGCCAAGGTGGTGATCTCCGGCGGGCGTGGCATGGGCAACGGCGAGAACTTCAAGCTGCTCGAGGGCATCGCCGACAAGCTCGGTGCGGCCATCGGCGCCTCGCGGGCCGCGGTCGATGCCGGCTTCGTGCCCAACGACATGCAGGTCGGTCAGACCGGCAAGATCGTCGCCCCGGAGCTCTACATCGCCGTGGGCATCAGCGGGGCCATCCAGCACTTGGCGGGCATGAAGGACTCCAAGGTGATCGTCGCCATCAACAAGGACGAGGAGGCGCCGATCTTTCAAGTAGCCGATTACGGTCTGGTGGGCGATCTGTTCGAGGTCTTGCCGGAGCTTGAAAAAAAGTTCTAATTCTTCTCTGGCGTTACGGTCATTCCTGCCTTTTGTCGACGGGCCACGATAGATTTTGTCCCGTCTACTTTTTATTTCTCTGGAGCTTGATAATGACTGCAAAAACCGAACGCGAGTCCATGGATTTCGATGTGATGATCGTGGGTGCCGGACCCTCCGGACCCTCGGCGGCGTGTCGGTTGATGCAACAAGCAAATGGTGCTGGGCAGGAACTGACGGTATGCGTATTGGAAAAAGTCTCAGAAGTCGACGTGCATATCCTACCCGGCGCGGTCTTCGTGCCCCCCGCATTGCAGGAATTGTTTCCCGACTGGGCCGACCGTGGCGCGCCGCTCACTGCACCGGCTATCCGCGACGAGCTTTACCTGCTCAAAGATGCCGAGAAGGCCCTGCCGAAGATGACTTTCCCCGGCGGACTGCTGATCGGCTGTGACGTCGGCACGCTCAATTTTGCCAAGATCAAGGGCCTGCGTACTGCTATGAAGTCGGGCCTGGTAGCAGCCGAGACAGTTTTTGGGGCCATCGCAGACGGCGACGAAGGTGGCCGGGAATTGACCGCCTTCACCTTCACTTGGGAGGCGAGTTGGGCCCATGCCGAGCTCAAGGAAACTGCCAGCTTCGGCCCGATGATCCACAAGTACGGCTCCCTGGGTGGTGGCGCCTACAATCTTCTCGACCAGCTGCTCGGCGGCAAGCTGCCCGATGTTCATGACACTACACCGGATCATGCCACGCTCAAGCCGGCCAGCGAGTGCAACAAGATCGAGTACCCCAGACCGGACGGCAAGCTCTCCTTCGACAAGCCCTCCTCGGTCTTCCTGTCCAAAACCAACCATGATGAGGATCAGCCGTGCCAACTCAGGCTCGCTGATCCGCGAGAACCTGTCGCTGTACGATGAGTCCCCGCAGCGCTAGTGCCCGACGGGCGTCTATGAAATCGTCGAGGATGATGCCGGAACCCCCAGATTCCTGATCAACTTCCAGAATTGCGAGCACTGCAATACATGCGACATCTAGGACCCGTCTCAGAACATCACCTGGGCAGCCCCGGAAGGCGGCGGGGAACCCAACTACCCAAATATGTGACGAATATTGCCAGGCAACAACCGTTTCCACTCATCCAAGGGAGCTATATGACGGCATCATCGGTACTACTCACCCCAGGCCTAAGAACCTTCTCCTTCCAAGAAGAGGTGTTGGTAGAGACTAGCCCCCGTGCGTCACATGGTGTAACGCCGGCTCAGATCAATCTGGCCAGTTTAATGGCTAGGGGCATAGTGCCTTGTCCCTCGTCGATCAAACTTGTGAATTTCGCCGCCAACCTTGTTGCTGTTGAGATTCGACTATCAGGTTCGGAGAAGTTTGAGATAGCCGACTTGGAGCGCGTTGAAAGGCAAGTTGTCCCTGAGATCGAACCGGCTTGGGATGTCTGACTTATCTAGAAATATCCTGAGCTAGCTTCGCTTGTGGTTTCCGCTTCGAACTTTGAAAACTTCCCTATTGACACTTTCAGGAGGAGGCCAGGCCACGATGCTGACTTTGGCCTCGTGGGATCCTAATGTTTATGAATACAACTGGTTGCTTACCGCTGCGCCGCACCAAGATCGTCGTCACCCTGGGCCCGTCCAGCGACCGGGAGGGAGTCCTGGAGGCGATGCTCGCCGCCGGCGTCGACGTGGTGCGCCTCAATTTCTCCCACGGCAGCCCCGATGATCACCGCCGCCGCCTCAAGCGGGTCCGGGAGATCGCCGGCCGACTGGGCCGTAGCGTCGCCGCCCTCGGTGACCTCCAGGGCCCCAAGATCCGCATCGCCCGCTTCAAGGAGAGCGCGGTGGAGCTTGAGGAGGGTCAGACTTTCATCCTCGACATGGGCCTGGCCAGCGACCAGGGCGACGCCAGTCGCGTCGGTTGCGACTACAAGTCCCTAGCCAACGACGTCGCTCCCGGCGACCGACTGCTTATCGATGATGGCCGCCTGGTGCTCGACGTCAACCGGGTCGCCGACCCCCTGATCCATACCAGCGTGGTGGTGGGCGGCACGCTTTCCAACAATAAGGGTATCAACAAGCAGGGCGGCGGCCTCTCGGCCCCGGCGCTCACCGACAAGGACAAGGCCGACCTCGAGACCGCCGTGGCGATCGGCGTCGACTTCCTGGCGATTTCCTTCCCGCGCAGCGCCGACGACATGCGTGAGGCCCGCGAACGGCTCGGCGAGACCGGCCGCGAGATCGGTCTGGTGGCCAAGCTCGAGCGCGCAGAAGCCGTGGCCGACGACGAAACGCTGGACGCCATCATCCAGGCCAGCGAGGCGGTGATGGTGGCCCGCGGCGATCTGGGCGTGGAGATCGGTGACGCCCAACTGATCGGCACCCAGAAGCGCATCATCAAGCAGGCCCGCACGCTGAACCGCGCGGTGATCACCGCCACTCAGATGATGGAGTCGATGATCGAATCCCCGCTGCCCACCCGCGCCGAGGTGTTCGACGTGGCCAACGCGGTGCTCGATGGCACCGATGCGGTGATGCTCTCCGCCGAGACCGCCGCCGGTGACTTCCCGGTGGAGACCGTCGAGGCCATGGACCGGGTCTGCCTGGGCGCCGAGCGCGAGCGGCGCATCCAGGAATCCGGCCACCGCATCCACGAGGGCTTCTCGCAGATCGACGAGACCATCGCCCTCTCCGCCATGTACGCTGCCAACCATCTCGCCGGGGTGGCCGCCATCGCCTGCATGACCGCCTCTGGCTATACGCCGCTGATCGCATCAAGGATCAGCTCAGGGCTGCCCATCGTCGGCTTGGCCCACAACCCGGTGGCCCAGCGGCGCATGGCGCTCTATCGCGGCGTGGTCTCGCTGCCCTTCGACACCAGCGAGATGAAGGTCGAGGAGCTCAACGACCGGACCCTGGCACTGCTGGTCAGGCAGGGCATCGCTAAGCCCGGCGACCACGTGATCCTTACCCGGGGCGACCACATGAACGCCCATGGCGGCACAAACACTCTGAAAGTTTTAGTTGTGCCGACTTCCATATGAACTGCTGAGGAAACAGATGAACGCTAATATTTTGATAAATGATGGCTTGGCACTCATGGCCTTAGGCATGGGCTTTGTTTTTGTTTTTCTTACGTTGCTAGTGGCCATCACGACGCTGATGTCCAAGGCAATCGGCCGCTTTTTTCCCGTGCCGGTCAGCGGCCCGCGCGATCCGGCCTCGCACCACGACGAGGCGCTCATGGCGGTCATTGCCGTCGCAGTGCATCGATATCGCCGTCGGCATCATCGCTGAGGGTCTCACCTCTCACATGACGTTTCATTACCTGCCTCACCGTGTGATGGCTCATCCATAACGACAAGGTCAACGCTTATGACTGACTCGACGCGCCCCTTGGGCATTACCGACGTGGTGCTGCGTGATGCCCACCAGTCACTATTTGCCACCCGCTTGCGGTTGGACGACATGTTGCCGATTGCCGAGACTCTCGACAAGGTCGGGTTCTGGTCGATCGAATCCTGGGGTGGGGCGACCTTCGATGCCTGCATCCGCTATCTAGGCGAGGACCCATGGGATCGCCTTCGTGCCCTGAAGGCGGCCATGCCCAATACACCCCAGCAGATGTTACTGCGCGGACAAAACCTGCTCGGCTACCGTCACTATGCCGACGACGTGGTGGACCGCTTCGTCGAGCGCGCAAAGACCAACGGCGTAGATGTCTTCCGCGTCTTCGATGCCATGAACGACCCGCGCACCCTCGAACGGGCCATTCAGGCGGTCAGAAATGTCGAAGGGCATGCCCAAGGCACGCTCTCCTATACGGTGAGCCCGGTGCATACCCTGGATGGCTGGGTGGCGCTCGGCAAGACCATCGCCGCGATGGGCGCCGACTCGCTGGCAATCAAGGACATGGCCGGCCTGCTCAAGCCCTACGACGCCTATGAGCTGGTCACCAAACTCAAGGCCGCCGTGGACATTCCGGTGCACTTGCATTGCCATGCCACCACCGGCCTGTCAACCGCCACCGCGCTCAAGGCCGCCGAGGCGGGCATCGACAACGTCGACACCGCCATCTCGTCGATGTCGATGACCTATGGCCATAGCCCTACCGAGTCGGTGGTCGCCATTCTCGCGGGCACCGAACGCGACACCGGGCTGGACCTCGAGCTGCTCGAGGAGATCGCCACCTACTTCCGTGAAGTGCGTAAGAAATACGCCGCCTTCGAAGGCTCGCTAAGGGGCATCGACTCACGGATTCTGATCGCCCAGGTGCCGGGTGGCATGCTCACCAACATGGAAGGCCAGCTCAAGGAGCAGGGCGCCGGTGACAAGCTCGACGACGTCCTCCAGGAAATTCCCAAGGTACGCGAAGATCTGGGTTTCATTCCGCTGGTCACCCCGACCTCACAGATCGTCGGTACCCAAGCGGTGATGAACGTGATGATAGGCGAGCGCTACCAGTCGATCTCCAAGGAAGTCCAGGCGCTGCTCAAGGGCGAATACGGCGCCGCACCCGCCGCGTTCAACGAAGACTTGCAGGCTCGCGTGCTGGAAGGCGGCGAGCCGATCACCTGCCGCCCGGCGGACAACCTTAGCCCCGAGATGGAGAAGCTCGCCACCGAGCTCAAGGAAAAGGCCAAGGCCGAAGACATCCGCCTGGCCGACGGCGAGCGTGAGATCGATGATGTGCTGACCTACGCGCTCTTCCCGCAGATCGGCCTGAAGTTCCTCAAGTACCGTGATAACCCCGAGGCCTTCGAGCCGGCGCCCCAAGCTCCTGGGAACCAAACCCCTGGGAAAGAGACCCCCGGCCCCAGCGCCGGCTCGCAGGGCGAGGCCGGGGCCCCGGCGGCCCAGGGCGCGGCCCCGGACAGTCCCGAGACCTACACCGTGACCGTCAACGGCAAGCAGTACGTGGTCGAGGTCGCCGAAGGCGGCGAGATCGGTGCCGTCGCCGAGCAGGGCGGAGAGGCTCCCACGACCCCGGCGCAGGGCGAGTCATCGGGCGAGACCATCACCGCGCCCTTGGCGGGCAATATCTTCAAGATCAACGTCAAGCCCGGCGACAGCGTTGAGGAGGGCGATGTGGTGATCATCCTCGAGGCCATGAAGATGGAAACCGAGGTCAGGGCGTCGAGTGCCGGCACCGTCTCTGCCATCCAGGTCACCGAAGGCGACAGCGTCGCCGTCGGTGACCCGCTGGTCGTACTCTAGGAGCGTCGTATGGAGAACCTATTGACCCTCTGGTACGGCTCGGGTCTCTACAACCTGAGCCTGGGGCAGGCCGTGATGATCGTGGTGGGGCTTGGGCTGCTGTACCTGGCCATCGCCAAGAAGTTCGAGCCGCTGCTGCTGGTGCCGATCGGTTTCGGCGGGATATTGTCCAACATCCCTGAGGCGGGACTGGCGATTTCGGCGGCCGAACAGGCCGCTCATCTGGCACGCCCCGTCCTGCTCGAGCAGATGGCCGCGGCACTGGGGGTCGCCCTCGACCCCGCCAGCGGTGTCGAAGCGTGGCGTGTAACGCTGGCGGAGGTGCTGCACGGCGATATCTCCCCGGCCCTGGTGCGTGCCGCCAACGATGTGGCCATGGAGTCGGGCTTCGCCCACGGAATGCTCTACCAGTTCTACAATGTGGCCATCGCCTCGGGCATCGCGCCGCTGGTGATCTTCATGGGCGTGGGCGCGATGACCGACTTCGGTCCGCTGCTGGCCAATCCGCGCACCCTGTTCCTGGGCGCAGCGGCGCAGTTCGGCATCTTTGCGACGCTACTCGGCGCCGTGGGCATGTCGGCGATGGGCTGGATGGACTTCTCGCTCAACCAGGCCGCCGCCATCGGCATCATCGGCGGCGCAGACGGCCCCACCTCGATCTACGTGGCGAGCATCCTCGCCCCCGAGCTGCTGGGCGCTATTGCCGTTGCTTCCTACTCCTACATGGCGCTGGTGCCGCTGATCCAGCCGCCGATCATGAAGGCGTTGACCTCGCAGCGCGAGCGTGAGATCACCATGACGCAGCTGAGGCCGGTCGCCAAGCTGGAGAAGATCGTCTTCCCGATCCTGATCCTGCTGCTGGTGGCCATGCTGCTGCCCGACGCCGCGCCGCTGCTGGGAATGTTCTGCTTCGGCAACCTGATGCGCGAATGCGGTGTCGTGGAACGGCTCTCGGACACCGCCCAGAACGCCCTGATCAACATCGTGACCATCTTCCTCGGGCTGTCGGTGGGCTCCAAGCTGATGGCCGACCGCTTCCTGGCTGTGGAGACGCTGGGCATCCTCGGCCTGGGCATGGTGGCGTTCGCCATCGGCACGGCCTGTGGCGTCTTGATGGCTAAGCTGATGAATACCGTTAGCCGCATGCCGATCAACCCACTGATCGGCGCGGCAGGGGTGTCGGCGGTGCCGATGGCGGCAAGGGTGGCCAACAAGGTTGGGCTGGAGTCCAACCCCCACAACTTCCTGCTGATGCATGCCATGGGCCCCAACGTCGCCGGGGTGATCGGCTCGGCGGTGGCCGCGGGGGTGATGATCAAGTACTTGGGGTGAGAAAGGGTTCATCGGACACGCAGTCATTCGAGTCTCATAGGTGTTGGGTTCCGAGTGGTTGATTAACCGGGCCTGATCCGCGGCCCATTCTCGAGGTCAACTTCCTCAGGTTGATGTTGATCTCTCAATGGGACTTGACCACTTTCTTAACCAGGCCCGGGTCACTGACGCTCAGCTTGCTGGTGCTGGCGTATCCAATATGGAACCAGTGGTGTCGACGCAAAAGCAGCGTCCAGCTCCGTTTCCCGCTGATTTCTTTGAAGGTCAGGCACTCCTGTCCCTGACCGAGGGAGACATGAACGATGACGACAAAATCAACTCAAGTCTTGACCCCACGCCAGCTGATTGCGGCGGAAGGTGTATTCCTTCCAAGGGAACTGCTGGCTCGTGTGAGGGAGCGCTTCCTTCACGTTGATGACCGTCCCTTCAGCGGCAAGCGGATCTTTTTCGAGAATGCGGGTGGCTCGCTGATGCTCGAGTCGGTGGTAATGCGTGGTGCCGAGGTCGCCGGTATCCCTGACAACGAGCACCGGGATAATCTGGCCTCTCACGCCGTGTCGCGCATCGTTTCTGCCGGGCTCGACGACTTGTCCACCTTCTTCGGCGCCAGCGATGGGGTCATCTTCGGCGGCGAGACCGGCACTGAGTGCCTGATCCGCGCAGCGGGGCTCGACGCCGAGGCGGGAGGTAGCATCATTGCCAGCTCGGTCGAGCATCCTGCGACCTATGATGCTACTGCCCAATGGGCGACCCCCACCGACCGCGACTGGATCGAGGTTCCTTTCGATGTCGATGCAGGTCGAGTGACGGCGGCGCACTAAGCGCCCTGCGTGCGTCCTGATACCCGTATCGCTACCATCCTTCATACCAGCCCGCTCACCGGTATGCGCATGGACGTCGCCGAGATCGCGCGCACTATCCGCGCTGTGTCCCCTGAGTGCATGATTATCGTCGACGGCATTCAGCACGCGCCGCACGGTTTCCTGGCCGTCGCTGACTACGACGTAGACGCCTATATCATCTCGCCTTACAAGGCGTACTGCCGTTTCCTGGGAGTTGGGTAGCCGCGACTCGCGGGATCAGCGTGATGGTCGGCTATCTATTCTGGTTGGGAGGTCACTTCACCAAGGCGCCGTCACGTCGCGCCCGCGTGGTCGCTGCTGGCCAAGCGATGCGAGCTCACGAACGTGCTCTAGTGCATCGATTGCTGCATGGAGGCGCAGACCTGCCAAGCCTGTGCGACTATCCCGGGTTGCGCCTGATTGGCACGGCGGATTCCCCGAACCGCGAGGGGGTGGTTTCGTTCGCCATCGAGGATTATGCAGCCAAGCATATCGTCGCCGAGCTCGGGGTGCGGTGTATACGCGTCCATGCGCGAAGCGACGACGTGTTCTCTGGCAATATCCTGCGCCCACTTGGGTTGAAGGCGGTTACTCGAATTTTGCTAGCTCATTACAATAGTGCCGATGAAGTTAACGTTTGCCTGGCTTCACTAGGTGAAATGCTGCCGTCTTCTAAAGGATCTCACGGCCAGAGGCCTTACGCCGGGGCCAGTTCGTACCCCAACGACTTCGCTCGTCGGTGAAGGTTGCTCACCAGACGTTGGCGATAGCGCGCTTCGTAGTTGTCCACCCCGGGCTTGCCATAGCGCAGGGTGGTGTGCAACAGGAGCGCGAAATTGCGCGAGGTGGCAGCCACTGCCTTGGCTTCGCCGATGCGGCTGGTCAGCCGACGATAGAAGGCCCCCAGCGCGGTCTTCGTTCGCCCGATGACATTGGCAGCTAGCCGAAGCAGTGCCGCCGCGCAGCTCTTGATGCGCCACGTTCAATGACAGCAGCTTACCTCCGGAGATCTTGTTGGCCCGCGACAGGAGTTAAAGTGCTTCGCCGTGGGCCCACGGTTCATGTTGATACCGCACTCGGCAATCAATTTGAGCACCAGGTAGGCGCCCAACCCATGGATCTGCGTCAGGTCCGTGCCCAGCACATTGAACAGCCATTCACGCAGCTCGAAGGTCGGCGCGTTGCGATTGGTTTAGGCATGTCGCGCCGGTGGCATGGGGTTTGTGGCAACGCGGCATGGGCGGCCAGAGTAATCAAGGCCCCTCGATATGGCGATCACAGTCGGCGATATGCGCATGGTAAGTGTCGTAGAGAGCCAGCGACTGACGCTAGGCCAGTACATGCTCCTCACGGTAGTGGCCCACCAGCGCCTGGTGGATGATAGCTTCGCTCGGCTTGCAACGGCAATCACTGTAGCTGGCCAGCACGACAGGGTCACATTTGCCGGCCAAGATGCCTCGCAGGATACACATGCCAATCTTGCCGGTGATATCGTTGACTGCGTGATTGAGCTGAAGATTCATCTCCATCAGCGCTTTCTGCTTGTGCGAGGCAGCATAGGCCAGCAGACGCTCAAGGTGCCGGACCAGCGTACGCCGATTGGCCAGCTCCTGCGTTGGTCGGAAACTGCCTCGCAATAGGCCATTGGCATGCAGGCGTTGCAGCCACTGCGCGGCATTGATGTTGGACTTGCGTCCCGGTACGTACTTGACGTCGCGCGCATCGGCCAGGATGACCTCCAGGCCGCGCTCTTCCAGGATCTTGATCCGGCGGGATGGCGACCACATGAAAGCGGGCGCCGATATCGATCGCCGCCGCGTTGGGGTGCACAACCTGCCAATTGCTGCGACGCCGGTGGGGAGAAGGCTAACGCACCATGGCGCGGACTCCTCAGCGACACGGAGGAGGATGAGGCCAGAGGAGGCGCTGAAAGGGACTATCTTCCTAACCGGGATAGCCCGAAAGGTGCGTTACCACTGTCAAGTCCAGAACGCCGCCCGAGTCACGTTTTTTAAAGGGGAGTGGCCACCATAAAAGCGGACGGCTGAGCCTCTAGCACCCAGGCTGAGTATTGGCAGCCGCCGTGTTTTTGCCCGGACAAGAGGGGCCAACCCTAACCTGTTCGAATTCTCGGCCAGTTGACTCTAGAGCTGGGCATTCTGGTAGATCAAGGCTTACTCGCGCGCTGAGGGGCTTAGCTGCTGTTGGGCTTCGGCTCGCCACTAAATAGAGCTGTCTGGGCTGAAGGCAAAGCTCTCGGGCAGCGCGGCGGCATTGATGCCGACACGGTCGGCGAGGGCCAGTGCCTCAGCCTTATAGCCACGAGAGTAACGGGTTTGGCCCTCTTCACAGAAGCTGATCGACTTGCCATGGGTCACCTCGTCTCAATGTACTCTCTTAACGAAGTGTCCACTGCAGCGGGGCAAGATCAATTCGCCAGATCGCTGCCTAGCATTATGAACCTAATCCATACGGCCACAAGCCCTACGCCCACCTGAAAGACGTACTGGAACAGCTGCCGACGCAGAAGGCCAACCAAGTCCACGAATTCCTGCCCCAGAAGTGACAGCACATCGACTGTTCCCTGAAAAGCGTCGATCGACATTCGGTTACGACCGACGCCGCATAACTGATCCATGACTAGGAGGCGAAGCATCAGCCACCGAAGGATCCGACAGCGCCAACCACAGTTGCGCCCTTGAGGGAACCCTAGCACGCATCATTGCCGAATATAATATAATAATTGTCGGCAATTTATTGACATATGCCTACACTGATTATAAGTTTGTTGACTATATGCTACTCGCAGTGGGCAAATCATCTCCTAAAGGCTCCCTGCAAAATTGTATAAACTTATAAAAACAAAAGGTTAAGAACACCATGACTATTGGGCCTACACACGAGCATTCCCAGCCAGGCTTCAAAGCTTGTCTACTTAGATCATTACCAATGTTGGGGGCAATGAGCTCAGCAAGCGTCACGGAGACCCTTATCGGGGAACATGTGTGTGTAACGGGAACTCGCATGCAAGAGTGGATGGTCTGGTCGGCTGATCAATTTAGGTCGCAATCGGATGGATGCTACGAATTCATTTTTAGTCATGAGTCATTTCAAGGTGCGCTGTCAAAGATTGAAGGAACTTTAAGATCTGATAATCTTATTATTGTCTATTCTGACACTCTGTTTGCTAGGTCGATATACGTCCGTAACTGCCCGCTGGGGGCCTTAGTTATTGAAATGGAAAATATTTATAGAAGCGTGAGCGACAAATTATTAATATTCATAAATCGTAATATTGAATGGCAGATTAGCAAAACTAGTATTAGCCATGCTCTATTAGATAAGCACGGACAAAAGACGCAAAAATCCAAAACATCGGCTTTGTATGATATTCCCTTGCCTGTCGACAACAATTTAGCATTGGCTGTATTTTCTAACCTATTGTTGATATTTCAACAAGATTTTTTGGCGTCTAAAAAATTTACTGCGCAAAATTTCATTTTTTTAAGCGAGTCGGCAAAGCCAAGCACCATATTAAAGCTCACTGACTTTTTTTTGGCTGCGGGATTTTGGAAGATAAAGAAAGAAAAGACAGATAAATATTTGGAAATTGTCAAATGAAAGCTATTCCTCTTTATTAACCTCTTCAAATCAGATTGGTTAATTTTTTCTGGTTCTTGCTTGAAACCAGGCAGAGCATGCACAAGAGAATTGTCTTACCTGTATGATTTAAATAGCATGAAAGCATAATCCTGAATCCGTGAAGCCGGCGCCGACACTTTCCCTATCACCGCCAGCGAGCACTTTTTGATCATTCGCCCCGTGCAAGTTGGCTTTCGCAAGCCCGTTATTGCCAAAACCCACCGTGCTGATCGGTGCTGACGGCCCGTTTTGTCATGCCTTTCCACCCGCCAGGCACGACATATCTGGCGATCGCGTGTCGCTTGGAACTGCTTGTGGATAGAGTGTCGCCGATTGACGGTCAGCATGGCGTTCCTCGTGGATAACGCAGTCGGCTCCGCAGCGTCTTGAGCACCGTCATGCGCCCGATATCCTGCCCGAAGTCGAGGATGATCTGCCGTGCCTTGTGAATCACGAGAGCCGCACGGTGCACCAACTCTTGTAGCACGGTGCGCAGCCGGCGCCGCTTGGCCGGGTGGCGAACCGGGCTCAGCTCGCCGGTCATGCCCAGCTGTCCCATCAGGCGCAGGATGTTGTAGGCCAACTGGGCGAGATGCAGGATCAGATCGTTGGTGGCGAACTTGCCGGACGGCAAGCGCTCCAGGTCGAGATCGGTCTTGATCTCGCTGTGAAACTGCTCATGGGTGGCATGCGCCTGGTAGCGCTTGATCACCGCCTCCGGCGCCTCGTCCAGGCTGGTCCACCAGCCTTCCAACTCATAGTCCGGTTCGAGCAGCAACTGGCCATCGCGATCGGCGGTGCGCTCGACCAGGCGCATCACGCGTTGGACGACGTATTCGGTCTTGTTGTCGTCGTGGATCGAGACGGTCTGCGTCCACAGCGCCTGGCGCTTGCCAGGACGCAGCTCTTCCCAGTAGTCCGCCGCCACCGCCAGCCAGGTATCTCGATCAGCCGTGGCCGAGCCACGCGGGTTCCATTTGACGACATAGTCGAGCCGGCGCCCCTCGTCGGCAAAGACCTGGCGTTGCTGTTCGAGAAGCGCCAGGTGCGCCTGGCTGTCGAAGCCGCTGTCCTCGCGTAACAGGATCGGTTGCTTGGTCAAGCATTGGGCGCGAGGCAGTACCCGCTCCAGGAAGGCGTTGCTCTCCTTCATGGTGTGCTGCTTGCCAGGCCGCAGTTCCAGACCCAGGCACCACCCTTCGTTGCCCAGATAGGCGGCGATCGGGGTGTAGCCATCGACCTTCTGGTAGGTCCGCGAGACGCCTTCCTTCTTCGAGTTGCTGTTGTCCATGACGAAGGTGTCGATGTCCAGGCAGACGTGCGTCGTCTCGGCGGTGATCGGTGCTTCGATCAGTGACAGCAGGGTCGTGGACCAGGTGGCGGTGCGCGCCTGCAGGTCGTTGGCGGCAAGTTTCTCCAGCCGCTGTCGCAGCGTCGCCGCGCTCGGCACCTTCTGCAGGGTCAGCAGTTGTTGGAAGGGCTTGTCGCGGCGGAAGTTCTCGACAGCGTCATAGTCGCTCATGCCCAGACACAGCAGGCCCAGGTAGCTCTTGATCACGTCACTGGTGCGCATGCCCAGCGTGGTGGGGAAGCGGCTGTCGATGCTGTCGACGCCAGCGATCTCGAAGCATTGCCCGATGATGGACAGCCCGGCGTGGCTGGTGAGGGTGCGGCGACTGGCGCGGAACTTTATGTTGGGCATGGCACTGTCTGGGTGAATGGCGATAATGGCTATATTGCCATGCAGGTCAGTGGGTTAGAAGTGCTTCCGGGGGCCGGTCTCACGGATTCAGGGAAAGGTCAACGGTGCCTTGATGCTCCTGGGAATGACCTAAACTTCCGTCAGCGTACTTAACCCAGCCCTCCCATCCAAGGACTCTCGTAGTCTTTCCTCTAAGAATACGAAGCAATTCCATTGCATCGGCATACCCGACGACTATTTCATCCTCTACCGCTGATCTGTTTATTATTTCTTCGTAGCTATACATGACGGGGACACATTAACGCTTAAGCACAGCGGCGCGAGTTTACGAGCGTCCGGCGCCCGGTAGGGCGCGAACTGGTGCGTATGGTTACGTGTTTAATCACGACTCCGCCTCCCGTGCTTAATGTAATAATGAGGTATCGCTACTGCGCCTAAAAGCACCATGTACGATATCCACCAACCTCGGTTTTGTAGCTTCCGAAGACCGCTATCACGAATGCAAACTGCCAGTGTGATGACGGACATTAATAGCACTACTACCCATAAAGCATCTACTATTCCCTTTGGGACTACCCTTTCTCCCGAACCCCAATAATAGGGCACGTTCATATTGAAAGCGACAATATATGCTACCGCCAAAACGATCGTAACAATCAGTATCGTCTTCTCAAGCTTACTCATAGATACACGTAACAGTGATTATACGCCCTTCAACATAACACTATTTTCATCCGCTGCAATTCTGGCGGCCGCCGCTTTCAGGTCCGCTCTCTGACTCTGTGCCATCTCGACAAGCTGGCTGGTCGGAGGCAGGTCTTCGAGCGTCACATCAAGCTCGCCGGTCACCCCAACGGCATCGGAGGGGGACACCCCGAGCACTTCGGTAAGGTCAATTTTTGATTGCTCGAGCTTTTGTTCCGCCGAGGCTTTTTGATTCCGGGCCCTGGCAAGCCCAATGACTGCGGTATTGAGATCAATCCGGGTTTGTTTACCCTGTTTTACGGACATTTCAACCAGGTCTTTGGTGCGTTGCATAAGTTCAACGGCACGGGTTGCGGTTTCCAACTCTTTCTGAGCCAGCAGTATCCGGAAATAGGCGGCCCGCACCCGCGCCTTGGTGGCTACCTTCAGGTATTCAAGCTCCTGTTGCCGGGACGTGAGATTACTCCGGGCACGCGACTGCCCAAGGTCGCCGCGATTACCCATCCAGATCTCCTGAGTAACCCTCACCCCATATTCCAGGGACTCGTCGGCCTGATCCGGGGCCTGACGGGCCCCCAACTCAAACTCTGGATTGCTCGGCGCCCAGCGGCTGGCATGATCAAGCTGTCCCTGCTGTATCGAGACCGCGGCCCGCCTCAAAGCCAATACCGGGCTATTCTCGAAAGCCATCACCATGGCCTGGTTCAGGGAAACAGCCTGGCTGGCTTTGGCCTGCTGATATTCTTTCAGCGACACACTCTCTTTTGCCTGGGCCGACACCATAGGAGAGACGGCCAAGGCTCCCGGAACTATCATCGCGCACAACAACAATCGTTTGTTCATTCAGTATCATCCTGGCTGTTTGACTGAGGTCAGTGAGTCAGCATTTTTGCGTGGGAATCTGGAACGACCTTACAGACAAACCTTTAATACAGTTTGAAATTCAGGCACCGGATAAGAAATGAGCTTTGGCGGCAGGGGGGGCAGAGGTAAGGGCGAGGATGTCGAGTCACCGGGCGTCAAGGCAGGCGCACGATGGTGGGTTCTTGCATGATAAATAAAAACCGGCCCGTCATTTGGGCCGGCTTTTTATTCTGGATCTGAATTGCTTGTGATCACTTGGCCGATCAGAAACTCCTGCTCCAACCCAGCCAGAACTTCGGATCATCCGAGTTGACAGAGCCAAGCGCGTCGGTTGACTCAATGTCCGCGTACTCCACGTTAACACTGAAAGAACCGAAGTTTCCCGCATCCTTTGTAACGTTGGCGGCGACGTGTGAATAACTTGCCTCGCCGACAGAAGCCTTGCCGTCATCAGCGAAGTCGTAATAGCCAAGCGTCACACCGGCACTGTAGCTGTCCTCCAGAGGCACCCCAACAGAGGCGTAGTAATAGGCATCCCCCTGCACGAACACCCCATCACCACTGGTGTCGCTGTTGATCGTGTAGGCCAGGCCGATGGCCGCAATGCCATAACTGATCTCGCCGTACAGTTCGCCGAAGTCGATGGAGTCCGGCGCGTCAGGATACGCATAATAAATGTACCCAACGTCATAACCCAGTTCTTCCACAGAGCCGGAGAATCCGGCATAAAGATCAAGCTCATAGCTGGTGCCGTCACCAAAATCGACATTGGAACCCCAACCACCGGCGTAGAAGCCCGACGCATGCTCATAATCCAACCCTCCCTGGACAGCCGCAGCCCCGTCTGTCTGGGTGACGCCCCGGAACAGATAGTTGCTGCTGGCGCTCACATTTGAGCTGACGTCAGCGCTAACAATGGCGGGCGCAGCCTGAAGTGCTGCAAGCAAAGTGATACTGATAAATCCGGATTTGGTGAAAAACTGCTTCTTCATAATGGATACCTTCGGTTGGGTTTCATTGCTCCAAATATGATTTAGCAAAAGTCTTGCCACATCTTATTTATTCTTGTTTATCATTATTATAGAGACAAATCGGCACATTCTGAGCTTGCCCCCGAAAAACGACCCAACACCTAGCGCCCCAGAACCTGTCACCGGCCCGGACCAGCGCCCTGTTTTGATGCATTCTCTGTAACCATTCTCCTGAATCCGTGAAGCCGGCGCCGACACTTTCCCTATCACCGCCAGCGAGCACTTTTTGATCATTCGCCCCGTGCAAGTTGGCTTTCGCAAGCCCGTTATTGCCAAAACCCACCGTGCTGATCGGTGCTGACGGCCCGTTTTGTCATGCCTTTCCACCCGCCAGGCACGACATATCTGGCGATCGCGTGTCGCTTGGAACTGCTTGTGGATAGAGTGTCGCCGATTGACGGTCAGCATGGCGTTCCTCGTGGATAACGCAGTCGGCTCCGCAGCGTCTTGAGCACCGTCATGCGCCCGATATCCTGCCCGAAGTCGAGGATGATCTGCCGTGCCTTGTGAATCACGAGAGCCGCACGGTGCACCAGCTCTTGTAGCACGGTGCGCAGCCGGCGCCGCTTGGCCGGGTGGCGAACCGGGCTCAGCTCGCCGGTCATGCCCAGCTGTCCCATCAGGCGCAGGATGTTGTAGGCCAACTGGGCGAGATGCAGGATCAGATCGTTGGTGGCGAACTTGCCGGACGGCAAGCGCTCCAGGTCGAGATCGGTCTTGATCTCGCTGTGAAACTGCTCATGGGTGGCATGCGCCTGGTAGCGCTTGATCACCGCCTCCGGCGCCTCGTCCAGGCTGGTCCACCAGCCTTCCAACTCATAGTCCGGTTCGAGCAGCAACTGGCCATCGCGATCGGCGGTGCGCTCGACCAGGCGCATCACGCGTTGGACGACGTATTCGGTCTTGTTGTCGTCGTGGATCGAGACGGTCTGCGGCCACAGCGCCTGGCTGTCGAAGCCGCTGTCCTCGCGTAACAGGATCGGTTGCTTGGTCAAGCATTGGGCGCGAGGCAGTACCCGCTCCAGGAAGGCGTTGCTCTCCTTCATGGTGTGCTGCTTGCCAGGCCGCAGTTCCAGACCCAGGCACCACCCTTCGTTGCCCAGATAGGCGGCGATCGGGGTGTAGCCATCGACCTTCTGGTAGGTCCGCGAGACGCCTTCCTTCTTCGAGTTGCTGTTGTCCATGACGAAGGTGTCGATGTCCAGGCAGACGTGCGTCGTCTCGGCGGTGATCGGTGCTTCGATCAGTGACAGCAGGGTCGTGGACCAGGTGGCGGTGCGCGCCTGCAGGTCGTTGGCGGCAAGTTTCTCCAGCCGCTGTCGCAGCGTGGCGGTACTCGGCACCTTCTGCAGGGTCAGCAGTTGTTGGAAGGGCTTGTCGCGGCGGAAGTTCTCGACAGCGTCATAGTCGCTCATGCCCAGACACAGCAGGCCCAGGTAGCTCTTGATCACGTCACTGGTGCGCATGCCCAGCGTGGTGGGGAAGCGGCTGTCGATGCTGTCGACGCCAGCGATCTCGAAGCATTGCCCGATGATGGACAGCCCGGCGTGGCTGGTGAGGGTGCGGCAACTGGCGCGGAACTTTATGTTGGGCATGGCACTGTCTGGGTGAATGGCGATAATGGCTATATTGCCATGCAGGTCAGTGGGTTAGAAGTGCTTCCTGGGGCCGGTCTCACGGATTCAGGATAATATAAAAAGGAACTAGGTAAAATTTTATTAAAGTCTTGCTGCTCATTTTATTTAGCAAAAGCTCAATGGAGGGAAAAAGTAATTAAGATAAACAGAAATCTAAAATAAAGTATAGATTTCATACCAATAGCACCTTGAATAAAATTGTCGAAATTAATACTAACAAGCTAGATAGCGAAAAAAGGAAATGACATGATAATTGATCAGCTTAAATCCATAAACAAAAATATATTACAAGGATGTTTCTTATCTGGGTTGGGTATATTGGCGCTCGCCGGTGCTCAGCAGAAAGCTCTTGCTTCTGAGTTCCCATCTAGAGACATTGAGGTTATTGTTCCTAACGGGCCTGGGGGAGCCAATGATCTAACAGTACGTAGTTTAGAGAGTGGTCTTGAGTCTGCTCTGGGCGTGAATGTCATTACTGTAAACCAACCGGCATCTGGCGGAATTGTGGCGGCTGTTCGCCTAGCGGAAACAGATCCAAGCGGTCATACCCTGTATTTTAATTCTCAGTCTCTTATAACACTATCTAAAACTAATGATTTTCTTGACTTAGAAAAGTTTCAGCCTGTCGCGCAGGTTGTCCAAGATGCATCTGCCATTGCTGTAAACAGCAATGCTCCCTATAACACCCTAGCTGAACTTATAGATTATGGCCACAGCCATCCCGGTAATTTAAAAATAGCTACAAATGGTAAAAACGGCTTATGGCACTATTCAGCTCTGACTTTTGCCAAAGCCGCTGACCTCGATTTGCAATATATTCCGTACTCTTCCGGCGGTGCCGCCATGAGTCGAGCATTGGCGTCAGGCGAGGTAGATATATCGGCAAATAGCCCGAGCGAGCTTAAGCCTCTAGTTGAAGCCGGTCGAATAAAACTGTTGGCCATTCAAAGCGATTCTCGTCATGCTATTTTTCCTGAGATTCCCACTGCAGTAGAACAAGGCATCGACGCAGAGTTTCCGGTTTGGCGAGGTGTGTTTACCGCAGCAGGTACTGACGAAGATATGCTTAAGGAACTATCTAACAGTATCAAAGAGACATACGATAGTAAAGCCTTCCAGACATTCCTAGATAACAGCGGAATGCCGGGACGATTTAAACCTTATGATGAATTCACTGAGTTCTTTGAAGCTCAAAAAAACATGTATTTGGAATTGCAGTAAATAATCAGCACCAGGAGGGTGACTATGAAAGATATGATTACTTCCGTTGCGGCAATTTCAATAGGCATAGCAGTATATATTCTGTCAACCCCTCTTGATGTAAGCGACGCACCATTTTCATCCAACCCAGCCATATTCCCACAACTCATCAGTATATTTATAATTTTATTAGGCTTTATGTTACTTATTAATAGCCTAAAATCGGGAGCTTGGTCATTTGAGTTCAAAATCAAAATTTCTTCACTGAAGCTGGGTTCGCTTTTCCTGCTGTTTATTGTTTATCTCGTTGGCCTACAAGTATTAGGCTTTATTATTTCAACGCTAATTTTCCTATGGGTTATGATGTATCTCTTGAGCAATGAGAAACTACTGCCAATCTTATACAGTTTAGCTTTAACCACAATGCTGTATATGGTTTTTGGTTTTGGTTTCAAAATATTGCTTCCAATTGGCTACTTTTGGTCCTAGGGGTGGATGAATATGGAATTAAGTCTATACACAGCTGGCTTTGAACAAGTCTTTAATGTGAATATGATTTTGTTAATATTGCTGGGCACTACTCTAGGCGTCCTAACTGGATCGTTGCCCGGATTAACAGCCACCATGGGCGTATCAATACTGGTACCTGTAACCTATAGCATGACACCGGAGGCGGGGATCTTAATGCTCGTAGGTATATATCTTGGCGGTGTATTCGGTGGCGCTATCTCAGCCACACTAGTCAATATCCCCGGCACTCCTTCTGCAGTCATGACCGCAATGGATGCCTATCCAATGGCTCAAAGGGGAGAAGCTAGCAGAGCACTTGGAATTGCGACCTTCTCTTCTGCATTTGGGGGAATATTCAGTGTATTCATATTAGTACTGATAGCCCCGATCATTGCGGACTTTGCCCTTGAATTTACATCATATGAGATGTTCTCAATCGCTCTCTTCGGTTTAACAATAATAGCGGTGATCTCAGCGGGGTCTATGATAAAGGGCCTCATAGCGGGCTGTCTTGGCTTAATATTAGCCTCAGTTGGTGCTGACCCAATCTTAGGCATCCCCCGCTTGACATTCAGTAGCATGGAGCTATTTGGCGGTGTTCAGTTTATTGCTGCCATGGTTGGGCTTTTCGGCGTTACGGAAGTACTGTTAAATGCAGAGAAGCATTTCAATAAACTCAATAGCTGCAAGCTAGATGTAATTCATTTTAAAGCCAGCAAGGTTATCCCCGAATGGACTGACATTAAGCACCTGTGGGCGAATATACTTCGGTCCAGTACAATCGGTGTGATTATTGGTGCTATCCCCGGCGCAGGAGGGACAATAGCTTCCATCGTTTCCTACGGCGTTCAGACAAAAGCATCCAAACAGCCAGATGAAATGGGAAAAGGCTCCATTGAAGGAATCGGCGCGGCTGAATCTGCCAATAATTCCTGCACAGGCGGAGCTATGACCACCATGCTCTCTCTTGGTATACCAGGTGATGCAGTTACTGCTATTCTTATCGGTGCCTTTATGATACATGGGCTCCAACCTGGGCCTTTATTATTTCAGAACAACATTGATTTGGTATCAACAATTTTTCTTGGCATGTTAGTATCAAATTTATTTATTCTGGTGATTGGCTTGGGAGCGGCCAAAGCATTTGCTAAATTATTGTCCGTGCCTCAAGCGATACTTAATAGTGCCATAATTGCTTTCTGCTTTATCGGCAGCTATACGATACAAAACAGCTTTTTTGACGTTAAAGTTATGCTGTTCTTTGCCTTGTTGGGCTATGCTATGGTAAAAGCTGATTTACCCAGGGCCCCGGTTGTTCTTGCACTGATTCTTGGACCTTTAATGGAATCAAATTTGCGGCGCGCTTTGGCTATTAACCAAGACAACTTCCTTTACTTTGCCTATAGCTTATTGGAACGCCCTATCGCTGCAGCCGTTTTGTTCATTACCTTCTTGGCAATTGTTTCTTCTTTATTTAAGCGCAGCTCTACGGTCTTGATTGAGGAAAAATGATTAAGAGTGCCTTTCAAAACCTTGAAAGCGGCTTCAGCCCTTCCTAGATTTTCGGTATGGCTAATAAGATCGTATCCGATGAACTCTGGTCTATTGTCGAGCCATTGCTGCCACCGCCGACGCCCAAGCCATGAGGTGGCCGACCTCTCGTCTCCAATCGCGCCGCCCTGAAGGGCATTCTGTTCGTCCTGCGCTCGGGTATTCCCTGTGAGATGCTACCCCAGGAAATGGGCTGTGGCTCGGGCGTGACCTGCTGGCGTAGATTGCGTGGCTGGCACGAAGCGGGTGTCTGGGAGAGTTTGCATCAAACGCTGCTGGCGCACTTGCATCACGCTGACCAACTTGACTGGGAGCGGGCCTACATGGACAGCGACTCCCTACCGGCAAAAAGGGGGCTCGGCCATTGAAAATCTGCGTTATTAAATTTTGTAGAGGCAGGGAAAACTCAGAATTTTAGAGAAATAGATCATATTCCTCAACGTAATGAATATCGCTGTCCCGCGAGAGAGCGGCTAATTTGGCGCTTCAAGAACGTCGAAAATGGCCAGACGCTACATTGCTATTGGAGTTCGGTGTCCGGATTGCTCAATGAAGCCGCAATACTAGAGCTCAGGAGGACTTTGGCACATCTTGGGATTCGGTGATTGCCGAAACCAAAGTATCGATGGTGAACATGTTCGGCTACAACAAGGCGTGGGCCTTACGAGCTGACCAGATGAAACTACGGTACTTGGCCGATTCGAGGCATGCATTGGCTGCCTTCATAATTGGTGAAGCCCTGATGAAAAAAGGTGATGACCTAGCCATAGAATGGCTGGTTCATAGCCATAACGCCGGTCACACTTATGCCTTGCTATTCCTGTCAGGTTATTTGGCGCAAAAAGAAAACCCACTGGGAGCGATCGCATGTAAGGTTATTTCGGCCGACTCTGGCTGTGAGGTGTCGCAGCTTGCGATTTTTCATCCTGAAAATATCGATTACATGTACCAGTGCGCCCCCAATCAGCTTAGAGAGGTATTAGCGGACCTTTCAGGAAAGACGGCTTACTCTGTGGCGAGGTATCTGCAATCCATACTGTTGATGGCAGTTTGTGAGGACGAAGGCTTAAGCATTCTCGATGAGGTCATTGCCAAACCGCTCAAGCGACCCAAAAAGGAAGATCTAGATGAGCCGTTTACCGGACGAGGGCGTACAATCAGAAAATTCTGCAGTCAGGTACGGAAGAAGGTACTTAGTCTAAAAGGAGGTGACTTGATTGGATCCAAAAGTCTGGTGGTGTTTAGGGACACTAGTGAAAGTTATCCCTTCATCCCTTATCGCGATTTCATTGAATTTGATGAGCACTTTCAAAACATTCAACGCACAATGTGTTAGCTTCATCCTACAGGGTAACAGGCCCAGCTAGATGCTGAGCTTTAGCTTTTTTACCATTCTATTCAGTAGCTTCTGCAATTATTTCTAGATACAGGCTTTGGTTTGGGTAGGTAACGTTACCAACTTTATTATAATACGAGTCAAGATGTTTTGATGGCGGCTCCGGAAAAGTTACCAACTTTATTTTTTTATATCCTTAGCTTTTCCTGAAATAATAAGGCTTACAGAGGCGTTTAGTTACCAACTTTATTGTGATCTCACAATTTAGTTAAGCCAATAAAAACGCTTTACAAGATGCGACAATTAGCCGCATCTTATGCACAGCCGTTGCGTTGCAGCATGTGGTTAGGGTGCTTATTATCGTGGCGGTCTTTCTCCCCCCTGATTGGATAACATCGCCATGAAACCACCAAACGTCCTCGCAACTCGGCATTACGCTAGCCGGGTCGCTTGGTTGTTGCTCGCCTGTACGCTTTTTGTCTTTCCTTCGCTCTCTTATGCCGCCGCTGGGCCCCTCGATCTTACTCTTTCGCTAACCGGTATCTCTTCTGTCGTGATCTTCGTGCTCGCCTATGCATTGGTGATGACTGAAGAGTTACTGCACATGCGTAAGTCTAAGCCTGTCTTGGTCGCTGCAGGCCTTATTTGGGCGCTCGTAGCCTGGGTTTATGTGCAAGCGGGCATGCCGGAAGAGGCGCAAACCGCCTTCCGTGAAACGCTGCTTGAATACGCCGAGCTGCTGCTATTTTTGCTGGTCGCGATGACCTATATCAACGCCATGGAAGAGCGCCGAGTATTCGATGCACTGCGCTCTTGGCTGGTGCGCAAAGGCTTTAGTTATCGCAGCCTATTCTGGATTACCGGCGTCATGGCGTTTGGTATTTCAGCGATCGCCAACAATATGACCACCGCCATGTTGATGTGTGCCGTGGTACTCAAAGTGGCTGAAGGTGATAAGAAATTTATCGGCCTTTGCTGCGTTAACGTGGTGGTGGCGTCTAACGCAGGCGGTGCCTTTAGCCCGTTTGGCGATATCACTACGTTGATGGTGTGGCAGGCGGGCCAAGTACCGTTTGAAGGCTTCTTCGCATTGTTGGTGCCGGCCGTGGTCAATTTCATGGTGCCTGCAGTGATCATGAATTTCTTTATTGTTAATCGTCAGCCTGCCTCGCTTAAAGAGAACGTTTGGCTCAAGCGCGGCGCACGGCGGATTATCGTGCTGTTTTTGATTACTGTGGCCATCTCCGTGCTGTGCCACTCGATCCTCTACTTACCACCTGCTATGGGCATGATGTTTGGTTTAGGCCTACTGCAGTTCTTTGGTTACTACTTGCGTCGCAGTCTGCCGCGTTCCTTGGAACGCAAGCGCGAGCGCTACTCTCGCCGCGGCGATTGGAAGAAGCTTGAACAGTTGGGTAGCGTGGTGCCGTTTGATATTTTCAGCCGTATTGCGCGCTCCGAGTGGGACACGCTGCTGTTCTTCTACGGGGTCGTGATGTGTGTCGGTGGCCTTGGCTTTATGGGCTACCTAAGCCTGCTTTCCGAAACGCTTTACGGTAGCTGGAACCCAGTGTGGGCTAACGTGGTGCTGGGGCTTATCTCGGCGGTTGTGGATAACATCCCGGTGATGTTCGCGGTACTTTCCATGGCCCCGGACATGACCGAGGGTAACTGGCTGTTGATTACGCTAACCGCAGGCGTGGGGGGCAGTTTGCTTTCGATGGGATCTGCTGCGGGCGTCGCCTTGATGGGGCAGGCGCGGGGGATCTATACCTTTGCCGTTCACCTTCGCTGGATGCCAGCCATTTTATTAGGCTATGCTGCTAGCATCGTTACCCACTTGTGGATTAACGCCTCAATGTTCTAGATAGAAAGCGCTCCTCAAATGCGAACGCCCTTCACCGAGAAATCGGTGAAGGGCGTTTCTATTTAACCTAAAGGCTAGCCATGCTGAAGCGTTATAGATCGTGACCGGTTACGACATGGCAGATGTCGGCAAAGCTTTTCGCCATCGGCACCGGATTGATCTCTTTGCCTACCGCCGTCTGTATATCGCTTGCTGAGATAATGCCGCGAATTCTAAGTTCGTGATTATCATTTTGCTCGGTGATCAACAGATGCTGGTCGGTAACGGCTTCCATTGATAGTACCAGGTCTTCGATGGTCAGCGATGCCAGTTGCGCGACAGGCATAGCGCTCAGCTTGTGCCATGGCGTCATGATCATTTCAGCGGTGACTTCTGCACGGGTCAGGTTACGCTGCTGCATGGCCAGGTTGATGCGCCGGGTACCGATTACTTCTTTCGACGTAATAACGCCGATACAGTGCGCTTGTTTATCCATGACGAACAACAGTCGTACACCGCCATGCCGCATCTTAAGGTGTGCCTCGTCGATAGGCGTGTCGGCTTCAACCGACTGCGGCATTACCTGGGAAAAGTCGGTAAGCACCGTCATGGCAGGACTGGTGGGCAACAGCCGCCGTGGGGCAGGCATCGCCAAAAGAGGGGGTGAGCCTAGTTGAACTAATGGCTTAGGTGAAAAGGTTACTTGGTTCATCGGGGGACCTCCATGTGGAGTAAAGAGCGAGCCGTGGGTATCTGGCTCGCAGTGTGCCTCCACAGTTGCATGCAATTCTTATCAGAACCTTAAGAGATCCATAAAACTCAGCTTAGGAAGCAAAGAAAAATTTATTGCTTTTCTGGACGTTGCAGAACAATACGTACGCGTAGCCCCCCGCTGGGCGCATCATCAAGTTGAAGAGTGCCGCCATGGCGAGTGACCAACCGCTCAACGATGGAAAGCCCTAACCCCGAGCCCGCGCTGGGGCCTGCGCGCTGAAAGCGCTCGACCACTTTTTTGCGTTCATTGACCGGGATGCCGGGTCCCTGATCATCCACCATGAGCTGAAAGCCGTGTGGCGTCGTCGCCAGCGTGATGTTGATGGTGCTCTGGTTAGGCGAGTGCTGGATGGCATTACCGACCAGATTTTGTACCAAGGTTTCAATCGCGCCGGGCTCTTCTGTGATGGACCACTCCCCCTGCTCATCGGCGTTTAGCAGTAGTTGCTGTTGGCGTTCAGCGGCCAGTGGCGAAAGCTTGGCCAGGGTTTCCCGCACTTCACTGAGTAGGTTGGTGGCGCGGTACTCAGGTTGTGACTCTTCTTCAGGGTCCAGGCGCGCCAGCGTTAACAACTGGGTAACCAAGCGCGTGGCCCGGGCAACGCCGCCGCGCAGGTGGCTGAGCGCCTCCTGGCGATCTTCAAGATTATCGGCGGTCAGCGCGTTCTGGGCGTGTAGGTCAAGCACTGCTAAGGGGGTGCGTAACTCATGGGCGGCATCGGCAATAAAGCGCTTTTCGCGTACGCGCATGATGCGGATGCGCTCTAACAGCCGGTTAAGCGCGCCGGCGATAGTATCCAACTCGTGGGGCAATGGGCTAAGCGTCAAGGGCTGCAAATTGTGCGGATCACGACTGCGAATCTGCTCGGCCATGCGGGATAACGGTGCCAGCCCCCAGCCAATCGTCCACCATAGCAGCGCGGAGAGGAGCGGCAGGCCGATCAGGTCGGGCAACAGCGTGCGGAGCGCCACCGCCCTGATCAGTTCGCCGCGCACGTCTTCGCGCTCGCTCACTACCACACGGTTTGATGAGTCCGGCACTTCAAGTACATACACTCGCCAATCGTGCTCGTCCACGGTCAGCGTCGAGTAGCCGATAGGCTGCTGGGCAAGGGGGGCTTCAGGGGCCGTGGCAGAGCGCAGCAGCAGTTGCTCGTCCTCCCACAGCTGAAAGGCCAGTTTGCTTTCGTAACGGTGGCCCGCAAAGCGCTTGTCGGACTGATGAGCGCGCTGCAAGGCGCTTTCCAGACTGTTTAGTAGCACATTGCGGTCAGTATCCGGCAGTGGTGCCTGTAACAACCCTTCCAGCAAGCGTGCATTCTGCGCCAGGCTGGCATCGTAAAGTTCTTCTATTTCATGGGCGGCATAACGGTAGCTGACAAAGCCGATTACCAGCATGCTTAGGCCAAACACCAGTAGCGCCAGCCCAAGGGTGCGTTGGCGAATAGACGTCATGCGTCATCCTTTGACTTATCCATCACATAGCCAATGCCGCGCACCGTGCGGATAACGTCGGTGAATAGCTTGCGGCGTAAATGATGGATATGGACCTCAATGGCATTGCTCTCGACATCCTCGTCCCAGCCGTAGACCAAGCGGGTCAAGGTATCACGGGTAAACACCCGGCCCGGGTGGCTCATAAACTCTTGCAGCAGCGTCAACTCGCGCCGCGACAAGCTCACATCTTGGCCCTGATAGCTGACGTTAAAGGTGTGCGGGTCCAGGCGGATACCACGACAGCTCAATATGCTGCTGATCTGGCCTTGGCTGCGGCGCAGCAAGGCGCGTAATCGGGCTTTAAGCTCAGCCACTTCAAACGGTTTGGTTAAATAATCATCGGCGCCAGCATCCAGCCCTGCGATGCGGTCATCCACCGCATCGCGGGCCGTCAGGACCAAAATAGGGACTTGGCTACCGTGGCGCCTGACAGCGTTCAATACCGCCATGCCATCCATGCGCGGCAGCCCCAGGTCAAGAATTACCGCATCAAAGGGTTCCCCCTCTGTTAGCGCATTTAGCGCGGTAGTGCCGTCACTCAGATGATCCACAGTGTAGTGCTCGGGCTTTAAAGCCAAGCGGATGCCTGAGGCTAGGCTTGGGTCATCCTCTACCAGCAAAATGCGCATAGGGCTCCTTCCTATTGAAGTTCTGACATCAATTGACGGATGTCGTCACGGCGGCCACTGTCCGCCAGTTCCCGACCAGGCCGGGGCTCTGCCATCAAGGCGCGTTCCAGCGCTTGGCGTGCTTCTGCATCGCGACCCTGCTCATGTAAATAGTCGCCCCAGAAGTAGAGACTGTCGATCCCTTCGGGGTTAATCGCAAGGGCTCTTTGCAAATGCCACTCAGCTTTTTGTTCATCGCCAAAGCCGAGTGGCCAGCCGGGAACCTGATAATAGAGCGCGCCCAGGCTGGTATAGGCCGAACCATCCAGCGCCAGCGGGTTCAGTTCCAGCGCGGTTTCAAGCTCCTTTTTAGCTTGTTTTACCAGCCCCAGCGCGCCCAGCCCACCGCTGGCACCTGCTTCTGTCGAGCGGATAATGCCAGCCCAGATATGCAGTTCGGCGGCGTCCGGGTAGCGCTTGACGAGCTGTTCAGCTTGGTTGCCCAAGCGGCTGAAGGCTGCCGCCTGTTCATCTGGCGGCAGCGTATAGTTAATTTCTGCCCAACGCTGCTGTAGTTCGGCAAGTGCTGCGGTGACAGCCGCGCTGTCGCCCTCGCTGGCAAACCCCTGAAGGCTTATCAAGCCAATGGCGCTAGCCAGTAGCGTAGTACGCAGCGTTTTGAAAGCTAGCATGAGCATGAGGAAGACTCCTTGGTGGCAACGAACCGGCGAATGACAGGCAGTTGGCGTAACAGGGCCCGGTCAACAGCGCCTGGCCATAGCGTATTGAGGCGGGTAAAAAAACGTTCTGGCAGGCCAATTTGTAGCTCCTCACGCTGCTGTTCCACGGCATTGATAATGGCCAGGGCAACGGCGTCAGGAGAGTCGACGGTATTGCCCAGCGCCGCATTGAGTGCCTCGGTTTGTGGCGAGTTCATCGCGGTGCGGGTGGCCCGTGGGGCGATATACATCACCCGCACGCGGGTATCGGCCAGCTCTCGGCGCAGCGCTTGGCTAAAACCGCGCAGCGCAAACTTGGTAGCGCAGTAGGTGACTTGGCCGGGGTAGCCCAGTCGCCCGAGCGTCGAACCAATGGTGATAATCGTTGCCTGGGGGCCAGCCATTAGCAGCGGAAGCAGCGCGCGGGTCAACTGCAGGGTGGCGGTCAGATTAATCGCCACCAGCTGTT
Source organism: Vreelandella sp. DA03-1M (assembly GCF_055725665.1). NCBI lineage: Bacteria > Pseudomonadati > Pseudomonadota > Gammaproteobacteria > Oceanospirillales > Halomonadaceae > Vreelandella > Vreelandella sp. DA03-1M. The sequence goes on along the minus strand of NZ_CM146798.1, from coordinate 4,612,850 downwards.
CGATATCGCTGTCACTGGCAGTATCAAAAAATCCCTGCTGATTACTACCAGCGGCATTGATCAGCATGTTGCACCCTGCCTCTTGCGCAGCGCTGACTAAGCGGCTGCGATCACTCACGTTGGTTAGATCAGCGCTAACGGCGGTGATGTGATTGGGAAAACGGTCGACTAACGAAGCCAGCGCGTATTGTTGGCGACCACTTATCAGTAGGTGTGCGCCCCGCTGCGCCAGCGATTCGGCCAGGGCCATACCAATACCGCCGCTGGCGCCGGTGATTAAAATCCGCTGGCCCGGCCATTCGCCGGGCAGCTTGTTTTTTCTAGGCCAACGCAGGCTAGGCAAGCGCATGACTAAGTTCCTCCACCGCGTTGCCGCCCTGACAGTGCGCTTCGATGCCTCTAAACATTGCCCCATACAGGCGGTAGAACATATTGGCGCTATCAATCACCACGGCCAGATCGTCGGCACCTAGCTGATTGATCTGCTCTTCAAAAAAGGCCAAATGACCAATATCCAGACTGCCGTGGGAGGTGAGGTAGCGCACGGCATTGTTGGGAAGCGAAAGGCTAGCCTGTAAGCGTTCGGCGGCCTGGGTGGCAAGTGCGGTACTGGTGCCTTCCAGCACCTGCACCATGCCGAAAAACGCCACCGGATTGCCGTGCTCTACGGCATCACGAATCCAGGCCACCATTAACCGAGTGGCGGGGTCTGGCAGGGCGGCTGCGGCTGCATCTGCATCCCCGCCCGCGGCGCGGATATCGTCCAGTATCCATTTTTCATGGCCGTGTTCTTCTTCGATGTACTCCACCAGCGCCGTGCGCAGCCAGTCGAGCCGGTCGGGCAGCCGTGCGCCACAGGCCATCATTAGCGGCACGGTGAAACGAACGTGATGATACGCCTGACCTAAAAAGGCGAGATACTCCTCTAGGGAGACATTGCCCGCCAGAGCGCGGGTCACGATGGGGGTGGTCAGTAGCCAGGTGCGTGCTTCCTGGGTAGCGTCTTGCAGCTGTTGGTAAGCGGTCATGGTGTTACTCCTTTGGGTGTGTCGGTCACGACGGCCCTTAGCCAGTGGCCATAGGCGGTTAGCAGGGTGTTGCGGCGTAGGCGGCCGTTGGCCGTGAGTTGTTGGTTGTGGGGTGTAAAGGGGGCGGCGCGCTGCCACTCATGCACTTGGGCGTAATCGGGTAGCGTGCGATTCACTGCATTGAGGGCAGCGTCTATTTGGGCATTGGTAATATGGGGCGTCGCGGGCACGATCAGCGCGCGATTAGCGGGTAGGGCCTCTCCATACACCATGGCTTGGGCAATGGCAGGCTGTGTGCAGAGCTCGCCCTCTACCCATTGCGGGTTGACGTTACGGCCATAGGCGGTAATAAAGACTTCCCGCTGGCGGCCATTGAGCGCGATGGTGCCGTCTTGCCACTGGCCGGTGTCCCCTGTGGCGTACCAATCGCCGCAAGGTGCTTCGCCGATATAACCCAGCATCAAGGCACCACGAATATGCAGCTGGCCTTCGCGATCAATGCGGATCTGGGCGTGGCGCAAGGGGCGTCCAACGCCGCAGCTTGGCTCGCCTGGGCGATTCAGACAGACCACCGAGGTGCCTTCTGATAAACCATAGCCTTCATAGACCGGCCATCCGCCACGCCGGGCGTGAGTAAGTAGTGTGTTGGCTACCTGCGCGCCGCCCACCGCCACAAAGCGCAGGCTATCAGGTGCCTTTGTGGACTCGCTGACCAGCGCTTGAAGCAGCTGAGGCACCAAAATCATGCTTTGGGGTTGGTAGCGCTCAATGGCGTCAAGGGCGAGCCGAGCGTTAAAACCGCTAGCCCCCTGCCAGCCTAACGTGGCCAACCCCGGTAAAATGCTGCAGGCACCCAGCCATAACGGTAGATAAAGCCCGCCGATATTTTCGAGCAGCGTTGAGAGGGGCAACATGGCTAAGTGGCGGCGTATATCAAGCGGTGCGACTACCTCCGCCAGGCTTTCAGTAACGGTTAATAGCGCCGTATTATCCAAACACACGCCCTTGGGGGTGCCGCTAGTGCCCGAGGTAAAGGTGATGCGCGTGGTGCCTGCGTGTAACGCAGGGGAATGATCAACCCGGCGCTGGGCAATGGCTGCGTCGTGGGTGGCTTTGAAGCCGAAGGCCTCGCCGCCATGCCCAATCCAGCTATCCAGGCCCGCCTGCTGAACCACGTGGCGGCGCTGCTGTTCACTGAAAAAACCGGGAATAGGCACTGCCACACACGCTTCGGCCATCAGGGCTAAATCCCATAACGCCCACTCCAGCCCATTATCCAGCGCTAGTGCGACGCGCCGGGCATTAACGTCACGTAAGCGCTGGCGCCGTTGGGCGACATGGTGAATGACGTCCGCATACGACAAATTCTGCTCGCCATCGCTAAGTGCGGTACGCTGTGGACTGTGCTGGGCATGATGGGCAAGTCGCACCATCAGCGCATTAGGCAAGGCGTGCATGCAGCACCTCTTCCCTGGCGGTTTCAGTGAAGGCTGAGTGAGCCTGAAGCGTGTGCATGGCGCTGCGCAGATCACCGGCCATCACCCACGGGCGATGCTGGTAATAGCGCCCCCAGAGATGCGACGCTTCGCCCAGGCGGGTAGGATCGGCAGGGGTAATCGGTTGCGGTTCAAGCCCTAGGTGGCGCAGGCCGTTGGCGACTTCAGGCGTGGCCGTAAATAGCAGCCAAGCGATACCTTCCGCCGCCAGTTGATGAGCCAGATAGATGAATAGCTGGCGCTGCAAGCCAGGGCGTAAACTGGCCAGGTTGCCAATTTCGGCAATATCCCGACGGGCAAGTGACTGCTGAAACCCGTGGTTAATAACCTGTTCAGCCTTGCCATCCAGGTAGCGCTCCAGAAAGAGTGGCCCGCTGCTGGCAAGGCGCAGCCCCACCGCCGCTTGCGGTAGTCCCGCCTGCCACAGCCCAAACAGGCGGGGCAGAAAATGCTGAATATAAGCACTGTGTTGCTGGGCGAAGCGTTGCTGAATCAGTTGCTGAAGCATCGCTTTTTCCTGCCAATTGAGGGCTTCGTGCCAATCCAGTGTTGCCAGCGGAGTGGGGAGTGAACGTAGGCGAGCCATCGGGTGATCTCCATCGTGTTTTCCGACACTCTGGGCGGGTTTACTTAACGAAAACTTAAGCAGGGATAAATATTTATCGCTGTTTTGACCGAGCAATGGAGAGGTAACGCCCCTTGAGACCGTGCAGTGCTCCCCTCGCTACGTCGCGAGGCACTGCTGCAGTTGGCTGCTGCTCATGATTCTGAGCAGCAAACCGCCCTGATCGGGGCGGTAAAGGCAATGTACGATCAGCCAGACGAACAGTGGGGCGGGTTATGGATAAGCCTTGACGCGGGACAGCTAACGGGCGCTATCTGGGTGCAACCCTTGCCGATGAACATGGCCCAGCTGTGGTTACCCAAGGCCGAAGGAGTCCATGCCCACACGCTATTGAATAGCGCCCTTGAATTTGCCCAGCAGGCGGGTTTTAAGCAATATGCGCAACAGCGTTTATTAGCGTGGAAAGGGGGTGGCGAAAGGAGTGAAGCCCCCACTAATGCCTAAATAGTCGTGATTGGTGGCATAGGCGCGCTTAGTAGCATTTTCTTGCGCTTTGCGTTGCCGTTATACTAGCTCTATACACGCGTCTTGGCGTCTCAGCGGTGCTTTTCACAGATTGGCGCTGCCGCGCGTAGGGGTTAAGGCAGAAGTTAAGAACAAACGGTTGATGACAATACTCAAGAGGTGGTGAGAGTGAAAGCAAAGCTGATCATGAGCGGGCTGGCGGCCCTCGGCTTCATGGCGGGCACTTCAGGTGCTTACGCTCAAGACGCCGCACGTGATGCGATTGCCGAGCGTTTAGCGCCGGTAGGGCAACTCTGTTTACAAGGCCAAGACTGTGGAACAGCGGCCGCGCCTGCAGGCGACAGCGCTAGCAGTGGCGGTGATATCGACGGGGAAGGTATTTACGGCAACGTCTGTAGCGCGTGTCACGCATCCGGCGCGGCGGGTGCGCCCATCCGTGGCGAGGAAGACGCCTGGGCGGCACGTACCGAACAAGGTTTTGCGACACTCGTAGATCATGCCATTAATGGTATTGGCGCGATGCCAGCGAAAGGCGGTAACGCCAGCCTTTCCGATGAAGAAGTAGAAGCGGCGGTAGCCTATATGGTTGAGCCGGTGATGGAAGTGCCTGAGTTAGGCGGTGGCGATGAAGCCGCCTCTGAAGAGGCTGGCTCAGAAGAAGCAGCCACCGAAGAGACCGCCGCTGCGGAAGGTGATGCTGCCGCTGAAGAAGAGATGGCTGCTAACGACGACGCGGCGAGTGAAGAAGACGCCTCAGCAAACGAAGAAGAAGCGGCGAGTGGCGGTAGCGACCTGGATGGCGCTGCGCTTTACGCAAGCGTTGGCTGTGCGGCGTGTCACGATAGCGGCGTTGCCGGTGCACCGACCAAAGGTGACTCAGAAGCCTGGGCGGCGCGTTTAGAAAAGGGCGCTGACGAGCTTTACGCCAGCGCGATCAACGGCATTGGCGCCATGCCTGCCAAAGGCGGTAACCCCAATCTGTCTGATGAAGAAGTGATGGCCGTCGTTGATTACTTAATGGCAGAAGCGCAATAAGGCGTCGCCAACCACTAGCGTTTAAGTAATTTATCCACAGGGCGTTTTAAACATTGTCCTGTGGATTATTTTTTGTCTGCCTAATGATCGATCACCCCAGCAGCGAGCGTAGCCCAGCAATCGCATCTTTGCCGCGGGCCTGTTTTTTCTCTGGGTCTTCTTTATCTGCACGACCTTCCCACTCCAGATCCTCGGCGGGCAGCTCTTCTAAAAAGCGGCTCGGCTGGCAGTCCATCAGCTCGCCGTAGGCTTTCCGCTGGCGGGCAAGTGTCAACGTCAGCGTACGCCGCGCCCGGGTAATCCCCACATAGGCCAAGCGCCGCTCCTCTTCCACGGTGCCTACTTCAATGGCGTTGCGGTGGGGCAACAGGTCTTCCTCAAGCCCCATCAAATACACATGCGGGAACTCCAGGCCCTTCGAGGCATGCATGGTGAGTAGTTGCACTCGGTCAGAGTCATCCTCTTCTGCCTGCTGCTCCAGAATATCGCGCAGTACCAAGCGTGAAATAGCCGCTTGAACGCCATCGGTTTCGGTATCAGAGGAGTCGGTACTCTCTTCCGGGTCGCGGTTAAGCGACTTCTCTAGCTGGTCGATCAAAATCCACACGTTGGCCATGCGCCGCTCGGCCACGGTAGGCGCGCTGGCGTTTTGATACAGCCAGGCTTCGTAATCCATATCTCGCAGCATATCGCGGATGGCGGCAATGGCGTCGCCTTGGTCCATGCGCTTACGCACGCCATCAATAAAGTGGGTAAAGCGGCTTAAGCGCTCTGTCGCTCGGGTTGGCAGTACTTGTTCCAGGCCAAGCTCGTGGCAGGCGGCAAACAGCGAAATTGAGCGCTCAGTGGCGTAGTTGGCGAGTTTCTCTACCGTTCCAGGGCCCACTTCACGGCGCGGTACGTTCACGATGCGTAAAAAGGCGTTATCGTCGGCGGGGTTAATTAACAGGCGCAGGTAAGCCATGGTGTCTTTAATCTCGTTGCGAGAGAAAAACGACGTGCCGCCGGAGAGTTTGTAAGGAATTTGGTAGTGCTGCAGCTTAAGCTCTAATAAGCGGGCCTGGAAATTACCGCGATAAAGCACCGCAAAGTCGCGCCACTCGGCCTTTTCCTTGATACGCCGGGTGAGCATTTCGCTGGCGACCCGCTCGGACTCTGCCTCTTCATGCCGATTCACGATTACCCGAATGGGCGCGCCGTCGCCCATATCGGACCATAGCGTCTTTTCGTAAACGTGGGGGTTATTGGCGATCAGCGTATTGGCGGCGCGCAGTATCGTGGCGGTAGAGCGGTAGTTTTGTTCCAGCTTGATGACTTTTAGGCGCGGGAAATCTTCCCCCAGGGTAATCAGGTTTTCAGGCCGAGCGCCGCGCCAAGCGTAGATCGATTGGTCATCGTCGCCCACCACGGTAAAGGTGGAACGCTCCGCCATTAACAGTTTCACCAGCAGGTACTGGGAAACGTTGGTGTCCTGATACTCATCCACCAGCATGTAGTGGATTTTGCGCCGCCAGCGCTCGAGCGCTTCCGGATCGTTCTTGAGCAGTACCACCGGCAGCAGAATCAGGTCGTCGAAATCCACCGCGTTGTAGGCTTTTAAATGGCGAACGTAGGCTTCATACACCCGGGCGGCAAAGTGCTCATCGTCGTCGGCGGCAAACGAGAGCGCATCGCTGGGCAGTACCAAGTCATTCTTCCAGGTGGAAATTTTGCTCTGCACGGCGTTGATCTGCTCGGCATCCACCTGGGCGTCTTTGTTCATCAAATCGCGCAACAGCGCCTTGGCGTCTTCTGGGTCAAAGAGCGAAAAGCCCGGCTTGTAGCCCAGGGTTTTAAGCTCGCCGCGAATAATATTCAGCCCCAGGGTATGAAAGGTGGAAACCGTTAGCCCGTGTCCCTCTTTGCCGTGGAGCATCTGGCCGACGCGCTCTTTCATTTCCCGGGCGGCTTTATTGGTAAAGGTCACCGCCGCGATTTTGCGCGCGCTCATCCCACACTCTTGCACCAAATAGGCAATTTTAGTGGTGATAACGCTGGTTTTACCGGAACCTGCACCCGCCAACACCAGGCAAGGGCCATCAATGTAGCGCACGGCTTCCTGTTGGCGCGGGTTTAGCCCTTTAATGCGGCTAAGAATGCTTTTGGGCGTGGCAGGCGTCATGGCGTCGGTCGTCCTCTACGAGAGTTGCAGGCGGTTTCAATTACGATTTCAAGTACGGTTTCAAGTACAATCAGCCACTTGGCGAAGGCATAATAAATAGGCAGGTGGAGATGTTTGAAGTAGCGCTGTTTGAACCGCGTATGGCGCCCAATACGGGCAATATCATGCGCTTGGTGGCCAACAATGGCTGCCGGTTACACCTGATTGAGCCGCTTGGCTTTGACCTGGAAGAGAAAAAGCTGCGCCGCGCCGGGCTGGATTACCGTGATCTCGACAATGTCACTCGCCATGCGGATTTTAACGCCTTTCAGCAGGCGATGCAGGGGCGGCGCATCTGGGCGATCACCACCAAAGGCACGCGCACCTACAGCGATGCCGACTTTGCCCCGGGCGATGTGCTGCTATTTGGTTCTGAAACCGCTGGACTCTCGCCCCAGGTACACGAAGCGCTAACCGCTGAGCATAAACTGCGCCTGCCTATGCAGCCCAACAACCGTAGCCTGAACCTTTCCAACGCCGTGGCTATTGTGAGCTACGAAGCGTGGCGCCAGCAAGGTTTCACTGGCGCGCTACCGGTTTAATCAGCGCGTAATCCCATAGCGGTCACGATAAGCCCTGATCGCTTCGGCGTAGGCGAGCATTTCGCCACCGGCGTGCTCTTCAAGGTAAGTAAGCACTTGCTCAAGGGTGACGATGCTGATCACCGGCATACCGTATTGAGCCTGTACTTCCTGAATCGCGCTCTGCTCGCCTTGGCCGCGCTCCTGCCGATCAAGGGCAATGATCACCCCGCCAGCGTGGGCACCGCTCTGATCAATCAACGTCATCACTTCGCGAATCGCGGTGCCCGCGGTAATCACGTCATCAATAATTAAAATATCGCCGGAAAGCGGTGCGCCAACGATATTGCCACCTTCACCGTGGGTTTTAGCCTCTTTGCGGTTGAAGGCGTAGGGCATATCAATATCATGATGGTCGGCCAGGGCTGCCGCGGTGACCGCTGCCAGCGGAATGCCCTTGTACGCTGGGCCAAACAACACATCGGCATTGATGCCGCTATCGACAATCGCTTGAGCGTAAAAACGCCCCAGCTTGGCCAACGCGCGCCCGGTTTGAAATAGCCCAGCGTTGAAAAAGTAAGGACTGACACGGCCAGATTTAAGCGTAAACTCGCCAAACTTAAGCACGCCTTGCTCAATGGCAAAGGCAATGAAATCGCGCTGGTAGGGTTGTAGAGTGGTAGCCACGGCGTTCCTCACTAGGCGGTAGGTTTAAATCGGCACGAAAGCAACAATAAAAGTAGGGTAAATGGCAAGTTTTAGTCGCTGCCTTTACCCAAACGTCTAAACGTCGGGTATCATACAGCAGCGACGCAAAAGGGACGATTTATGAAAATTGCCAGCATCAATGTCAATGGTATTCGTGATGCCGTCGATCGTGGCTTCCTGGACTGGCTGGCTCAGCAGGATGTCGACGTAGTCTGCGTGCAGAACATCAAGGCAAAAAGTTTTGAACTGGGTGACCACATTCTGTATCCGGAAGGCTATGAAGGCTACTTCCTGGATGCCGAAGAGGATGGTTTCTCCGGTGTGGCACTCTATTGCCGTAAAATTCCCAAGGCGATTATGTATGGCCTTGGGTTTCCTCAGTGCGATCATGAAGGACGTTTTCTGCAGGCGGATTATGAACGCTTCAGTATTGTCTCTTTCCTGATGCCTGATGGAAGTGACCAAAAAGCCAAACAGGCGTTTATGGAGCAGTACCAAGAGTACCTGACGAAGATGTCGCGCAAACGCCGCGAATACATCCTCTGCGGCACTTGGCATATTGCCCATAAAACCGTTGATTTGGCTAACTGGTCTGATAACCAGCTCACGTCGGGTTTTCGCCCGGAAGAGCGCGCCTGGATGGATCAGGTGCTTGGCCCCACCGGGTTTATCGACACCTTCCGCGAAATTAACCGCGATGCAGGCGAGTACACCTGGTGGCCGAAGCTTGACCAAGACGTGCCCCGTGAACGCCAGGAAGGCTGGCGGATCGACTACCAGTTAGTCGGCCCCAACTTCCGTCGCCACGTGGTCGACGCGTGGATTGATTACGATGCGACCTTCTCCGAGTTCGCACCGCTAATTGTTGAGTACGACCTAGCGCTCTAAGCGCTAGGCAACGAACTTTTCCCGCGTCGCCAACAGCAACAAGCCGACCCTTGGGTCGGCTTGTTGCGTTGTGGCGGGCGTTAATCCTTAGCCACGAATACCCAGCGCTTCGCGCTGATGGTCGCGAAGCGCATCTCCTGCCTTCTCGGCCAAATCGAGCATGGCGTTTAGCTCTGCACGGGTGAATGCACCCGCCTCGGCAGTGCCCTGCACTTCGATCAGCTCGCCGCTTTCGGTCATCACCACGTTCAGGTCAGTATCGGCTTTGCTGTCTTCCGGGTAGTCCAGATCCAGCACCGGCACGCCTTTATAAATACCCACGGAAATGGCGCTCACCAACTGCTTGAAAGGGTCGGCTTTGATCTTTTTCTCGCGCTGCAGGTAACGGATCGCATCGATCAGCGCCACGCAGCCACCGGTAATTGCTGCGGTACGGGTACCGCCATCCGCCTGAATGACATCGCAATCCACGGTAATGGTGAACTCACCCAGCTTCTTCAAGTTCACGGCTGCGCGCAGGCTGCGGCCAATCAAACGCTGAATTTCCAGGGTGCGGCCGCCTTGCTTGCCGCGAGTCGCTTCACGGCCACTACGGGTGTGGGTCGCGCGGGGCAGCATGCCGTACTCAGCGGTAACCCAACCCTGATTCTTACCGCGCAGCCAGCGCGGTACACCGGCTTCTACGCTGGCATTACACAGCACTTTAGTGTCGCCAAACTCCACCAGCACAGAGCCTTCCGCATGACGGGTGTAATCGCGGGTCAGGCGAATATCGCGGAGCTGGTCGGCTTCGCGACCGCTGGGACGCACAACATCAGGACGCTTAGCGCTGCTCACAAATAGTACCTCTCAATAAACGCGTAACTAGTAAAAGCCCTCCATTGTACACGTCTGGGAGTGCGCTGATTGGCCTATCGGGTAGACTGTTGGCAATGCTTTATACACCGTTGTTCTCTATTAGGATGAAACATGGCCACTTCCAGCCGCGTACACAGCATGACCGCTTTCGCACGCACCGAGCAGGCAGCTCCTTTCGGCACCCTGCAGGTGGAAATTCGCTCGGTGAATCAGCGTTACTTAGAGCCCCATTTCCGCCTGCCCGAAAGCCTGCGTGATTTAGAGCCGGTACTGCGCGAAGCGCTGCGCACCCGTTTAGCCCGTGGCAAAGTCGAGTGCAGTGTCCGGTTTGAGAGCGCCGAAACCGCTCAAGCCCCCGCCGTTAACAGCGCCCGCTTAGCCGCCATTGCTGATGCGCTAACCGCCATACAGCAGCAGGTACCCAGCGCCGTGCCGCCCACTACACTTGCGCTCCTCAACCAGCCTGGTGTGATGGAAACCCAGCACCTTGACCAAGAGGCCATCAAACTCGCCGCCAAAACCCTGTTCGACCAAGCGCTGGATGAACTGATCGACGCCCGCGCCCGTGAAGGCGAAAAGCTTGCCGAGATGATCACCACCCGCCTGACGGCGGTAAGCGAACAGGTCGCCACGGTGCGCAGCCTGCTGCCGCAGATTCTGGAGCGCCAGCGCGCCCAACTGCTGGAACGCCTGGAAGTCGCCAAAACCGAACTCGACCCGCAGCGCCTGGAAGCCGAACTGGTGCTGGTAGCGCAAAAAGCCGATGTGGATGAAGAGCTAGACCGCCTAACGGCGCATATCGAAGAAGTGAGCCACCAGCTCGCTCAGAAAGGTCCCAAAGGCCGTCGCCTGGATTTCCTGATGCAGGAGCTCAACCGCGAAGCCAACACGCTCTCGTCAAAATCCGTGGTGGCTGAGACGACTCGTTGTGCGGTGGAGCTGAAGGTGTTGATCGAGCAGATGCGGGAGCAAATCCAAAATATTGAGTAATAATAGTTGAAACTATAGTTTCTAAATATTCTATTTTTTTAAGTTATAGTTTCACATAATCGCGGATGCGATTAGCTGCTGCTCTTGCCGGTGGATACCTATTTCATTGGCATAGTGATGCCAACGGCATGTTACTTTTTGGAGCTGATCAAGAATTAGCCGTGCCTCACTTGTTGGCAACTGAAAATAGGGTGCAACTTCCAGCGCTAAATCCAAATCCAGCGCATTAGAGTACTCGTCGATATTTAAATGGAGCCCTGCTGCCCCTAGCGAGATATTGAGATCGTAAGCGGGCGAGAGTCGCCAGCCGCTACTATTTTCTGACAATAAGAAACCATGGTTGCGCAGATGATCATCAGCGTTTGAGACGAGTATGTTGAAGACCATTCTGCGCCAAAGCTGGTGCAGATCCTGCTGAGTATTGGCTCCTTGCTCTATAAGAAATTGGGCCAGCTCAAGATAACTCGCGCCTGCACCGCCATCGTAATAACCCAACTGAGTCATCGCTGAGCTAAAGTGCCGACGTAAGCTGCCAACACGGTCAAAGCGCTGAGTTAGAAAGGTATGGTGAGTGCTATTGAACCGCTGAAGTCGGCATGGCGCCATTTCGATGCCCGCATCCACTGCCATGCGATAAAGCAAATATTCCCATGCGCCTATATCGTAATCGTCATACCGGCTGGGAAATTTTGCTAGCCAAAGATCATCGCCACCCATGACACAGGCTTTTGGCCTCGCCCCTCCCAACGATGAGCCGGGTGAAATCAGCATATTCAACCACTTTAGATAATCAGGGCTATCCAAATCAGGCTGTAGCTCTATTTGGCTGACCGCAAACTCCAATTCTCTCAGGCTGGATAATGGCGGGGCAGCCAGCTGCTGATTGTTATCGAGAAAAGGGCCATCTTCTTGCAACTTAAAGCGCAACCCGCCCATGCGAAACGTATCGTGCACACCCAGGAGATAGTCGGATTCGTTGAGTTTTACTAAACGCCTACCCTCTTGCCTAGCCAAAACCGCTTCACGCCGCTGCATGAGCAGGCGCCCCCATCTATCGGGGCAAGAATCAAGGAACACCCGGAAGTTGCGCGCGTCATTATTGAACTGATCCCCCGAAAACAGCTGCAACTCAGGGTCAATCTGCACCGCAAGCGGAGAGTCGAGCCATGTCTTTGCGTAGGCGAAGCGGTAGACTTCGCTGCCCCGAACAAGGTCGACTTCTAGCCTCCCAACTAGCTCAGGTGGCTTCGTAGCAAGCCAATCAGCATAGACCCATATCGATTTACTCATGATCAACGCCTGCCTTCGGTGGTAGGGCGATAAACCACAGAGCTAGCGTGTTTCGACTTAATAGTGGCCTTATTAGACGTTTTTAGCAGCTCGATATCTTGCAGCTTGCGCCCAAACTCATCGTCTAATGCTACGTTCGCTAAATCGTTAGCAAGGCCAAGCGACGATAACACCACCAGGTAATGGCCCATTGAGACGCTAGGCTCGCCACGCAGAATATTGCGCAGCGTCGGCATAGAGAGCCCCGTGCGCTCTGATAGCTGGGTTTGGGTGATTTTACGGCGCTTCATGGCAAGCAAGATGTTCTCGCCCAGCGCTTTTAACACCTTGAGATCCTTGGGGAACACAACCGCTGAACGAGATGGCATAAAGCTATACCTTCATTTTAAAGTTAATTATGAAAGTATAGTTTCATAATGTGCAAGTGTCACGATGCTTTTCGGCGCGATAGCGCAACTTACAGTCGTGTTGGAAAGTTTCGGTAGTCTCGGTGATGCCCTCACTTTCGAGCATAGCAAGTTTATGATGCGCGGTGCCCAGCCTTGCACATTATGTTGCGGCAAGGGAAAGTAAGAGCTGTCTTATTGCAACGGGTAGGGGAATAGGGTGACGACTGAGAACATCACGAACTACCATGCCAAGTACTTTGCTTATGAGCTAACTCGCCAGCGGCGAGGTGGTGATGTCGATAGATTGGCAACATCTCTATTTGATGCTTCCGTCGACCTTAATCCCCATCAAATTGATGCCGCCCTCTTTGCGTTACAAAATCCGTTATCAAAAGGCGTTTTACTGGCGGATGAAGTGGGTCTTGGTAAAACCATTGAGGCAGCCCTGGTTATATGCCAGTACTGGGCAGAGCGTCGGCGTCGTTTAATAGTGATTGCGCCAGCCGCGCTACGAAAACAGTGGGCGAATGAACTATCCGAGAAGTTCCACCTGCCTACCCAGGTGCTTGATGCTCGTACCTACAAGCAGCAGCGTGACCAAGGGATATACGATCCTTTAGATCAAGATGTCATCAGTGTGATGTCATACCATTTTGCTGCCAAAATGGAGCCCCAGCTGCGCACCATACCGTGGGATCTCGTCGTCATTGACGAAGCTCACAAACTGCGCAATGCCCACCGTGAAAGTCATCGCACCGGACAGGCTATTAAGCGAACGTTTGCAGGTTGCCGTAAGCTGTTACTCACGGCGACCCCGCTTCAAAACTCATTGATTGAGCTATATGGTCTATCGACCGTAATTGATGAACAGCTGTTCGGGGATGCAATCAGTTTTCGACGTCAATTCATGCGTAATGGTAACGACATTGAGGGGCTGCGCCGTCGCCTTGACGAGTTTGCCAAGCGTACTCTAAGGCGTCAGGTATTAGAGTACGTCCAGTATACTCACCGAAAGGCACTAACGATTCCATTTACACCCTCACCTGATGAGCAGCGGCTCTATCACTTGGTATCAGGTTATCTGGCACGCGAAGACAGCTATGGCGTGCCATCCCGCCAGCGTCACTTGGTCTCGCTGGTCATTCGAAAATTGCTAGCATCATCCACCACCGCCATTATCCAGACCCTAGAAACACTAAAGGAGCGTTTAGAATCGCTCCACAATCAGCATCAAGTTGAGCAAGACTGGCTTGCAACGTTGCTAGCCGATGAATCACTTGATGAAGAGCTGTTGGAATCAGCCGATACCGACGAGGTTGGAGAAGTTAATGCGCAGTATTTGATAGAGCAGGAGATCAATCCAACCCGGTTACAGGGCGAAATCGCTGAAATAGAGCAGTATCTGAGCTTGGCTAAAGGCATCCATGAAGATGCTAAATCCCATGCGTTAGTTACCGCCCTTGAAACGGGTTTCGCCCGTATGGATGAGATGGGAGCACCACGCAAAGCGGTGATTTTCACCGAATCGCGGCGTACGCTTGAGTATTTAAGTCGCTTCCTCGAACGCCATGGCTTTGCTGATCAAGTAGTCACTTTTAGCGGCACCAACAACAGCCCGGGGATAACGGGAATTTACCAGCGTTGGCTAACTGAGCATTCAGGCAGCGATCACATTACAGGCAGCCCTGCTATCGACCGGCGCTCTGCCATCATTGACCATTTCCGTGATAGTGCGCAGATTTTAGTGGCGACTGAGGCTGCCGCCGAAGGGGTCAACCTCCAATTCTGTAATCTAGTGGTCAACTACGATCTTCCCTGGAATCCTCAGCGGGTAGAACAACGTATTGGTCGCTGCCACCGTTACGGGCAGCAGTTTGATGTGGTGGTCGTTAACTTCTTAAATCAGCGTAATGAGGCTGATAAACGCGTTTTAGAGCTATTAAGCGAGAAGTTCCAGCTGTTCGATGGATTGTTCGGCGCTTCCGATGACATTCTTGGCCGATTGGAATCCGGGGTGGACATCGAGAAACGCATTGCTGAAATCTATGCTACCTGCCGCACACCTGATGCTATTGAGGCGGCCTTTGTAGCGCTACGTGAGAAATTAGAGGCCGATATTGATGTCCGCATGCGTGAGACCGAGAGCAAGTTACTTGAGCACTTCGACGAGCAGATTCACGATTTGTTACGAATCCAACGCGACAAAGCTAAGGCTCAGCTTGATCGCACCGGTAAACTTTTTTGGAAACTTACCCGGCACAGCTTAGCCAATCAGGCCGTCTTCAGTGACTGTCACCTAACCTTTCAGCTAAAAGAATCGCCACTAAGTAGTGTACCAACGGGTGAATACTGGTTGATTCGCAAAGAGAAGGGCATTAAACCACCTGAACATGCCCACATCTATCGGCTCACCCATCCACTGGGTGAGCATGTATTGGATCATGGGCGCCGCCAGGAGACACCTACGGTTACGCTTCGCTTTCAGCTGGCAGATCACCCACTTCGCATATCCGTACTTGAACAACTGCCGACCCAAAGCGGCTGGTTGGAGCTAAACCTGCTTGAACTCGATAGCTTCCAACATGAAGAGCACTTGGTATTCACTGGCCTCGCCGACGATGGCACACGTCTTGATCAAGAAGCATGTGAACGGCTGTTCAATATTTCAGCTTTGGTGGAGAAGCAAGCGCCTGAACCTCCAGCAGATTTGGCTCCGCTGGCTAAAAGGCAGTTGGATGCCACCCTTAGTCGCGTTCTAGAAGAGAACCACGGCTATTTTCAGCGCGAACGTGACAAACTAGAGGCTTGGGCTGAAGACCAAGTTGCCTCCAGCGAGGCACAACTGGAAGATACGCGGGCTAAGATCAAAGACGCCAAGCGGCGTTCGCGGATCGCCGAGTCCTTGGAAGAGCAAAAAGCCGCCCAAGAGGTGCTTAAGTCGTTTGAACGACAACAGCGGCGGGATCGACAGTTAATTTTCGATGTGCAAGATGAGATTGAAGAGAAACGCGACGCGCTCATTGATGCTCTGGAGCGACAAATGCATCGTAAAAGCCAGACTCACCGGCTGTTCCGGGTTCGCTGGGAACTGGCGTAAACGCTAACCACCATCGCATGACGCAAGCCGCGAGGGTCGGTATCATCTGTGCAACTTAATATTGAGGGCTGAACAGCATGTTCAGCCCCGTTTGTGCGTAATTTACTGTTGCAAAAGGCTGTTTCAAAACGTCTTGCGCACGTAGCTAATGGGAAAGATCAATGGCTGTAGCAATTGCCGAGACTCACAAGGAACGCTTTATCAAGCTGCTGCATGAGCTGTTCCAGCTTGATAAGCCAGAGTTGGATTTCGGGCTGTATCGCATCATGCATGCCAAAAGCGACCAACTCTCCCGCTTTATCCGTGAAGACTTAGCCCAGGCGATTGAAGATGCCTTCGCCGAGCAGGGCGAGCAGCAACTATCAGCGATGCGTCATGACATTGATGAGAAGCGTAAACAAGCCGAAGAACTAGGTGCTCCAGATCCGGATAGTGCCCCTGCTGTGAAACAGGCCAGGGCGGCTTATCATGTGGCTAAACAGGAGCAGAGTGCCTCGGTAGATATCTACGACCACCTCTATCGCTTCTTCTCACGCTACTACGATAAAGGCGACTTTATGAGTCGCCGTCACCATGTGGCGGAAAATGACAGCCGTGCGGCCCCCTACGCAGTGCCCTACGATGGCCGTGAGGTTTACCTTCACTGGGCCAACAAAGATCAGTACTACGTAAAATCTTCCGAAACCTTAGCCAATTTTACCTTCAACCTAAACGAAGCGTTAAAGACGCTGCAAGGCTCCGCGGCCCAAGCAGGGTTGGCATTTGATTCGACAGACGCTGCCCTCAAAGTACACTGCCGCGTCGTAGATGCCACAGAAGGCGAACATAGCGATGTAAAAGAGAGTACTGAGCGCTTCTTTATTATCCACCATGACAAACCCATTCGCCTGGATGGCGCCGATCTCTTGCTGCAGTTTGAATACCGTCCGGATCCAGAGAAGACAGGGCAGGGTGGCGCTTGGCAGAAGAAGCGGCTGGTGGAAGCAGAAGAGCGCATTATGGAGGCACTGCGCGCCACCGATGGTGTCGCTGCTTACCGAGACGGCTTGGCGACCCGTGCACCCACCGACAAGCAGAAAGAGCGCACGTTGCTGGGCAAGTATCTGCAGCAGTACACAGCCCGCAACACGATGGATTACTTTATCCACAAAGACCTGGGCGGTTTTCTTTCCCGTGAGCTGGATTTCTATATTAAAAATGAAATTCTGCGCTTGGATGATATCGACAATGCAGAAGTATTAATCGTTGAACAGCAGCTTAAAAAGATCCAAGTGCTTCGTAAGCTGGCTAAAAAAATTATTGCTTTCCTGGCACAGCTAGAGAATTTTCAGAAGAAGCTTTGGTTGAAGAAGAAGTTTGTCACTGATAAAAGTTATTGTATCACTATTGATCGATTGAAAAGCGAGGAAGTTATTCGTTCAGTAATCACTAACAAAAAACAGCAGAAGCAGTGGGCCGAGCTATATTCCTTGAATTTGGATGAGTTTCAAAAAGATTATCATGAGACTGATATTAAAATTTTTCTTGCTAAGAAAAATTACCGTTATTTAATGGCGGATACTTCTATTTTGCCTCAGGTTTTGGCAGAAGAAGTCGCTTCTTATTGCGTTGGGTATCTCGATGGAATTTTTATAGAAGCTGACTCTTTTCATGGCTGTAGAACTATAAAAAATAAATACGAAATTTCTATTGATAAGATTTATATAGATCCACCTTATAATACAGGAAGTGATGGGTTTGTTTATAAAGATGGATATAAACACTCTTCTTGGTTGTCAATGATCGATGATAGAATAAGATCTCATGCTGCTTTGATGAAAAAAGATGCAATTTTTTCATCGAGTATTGATAAAGATGAAAATAGGAACCTTCTTCCGCTGCTTTTTGATATTTTTGGTGAGAATGGATTTGTAGAAGAATGCGTTTGGCAAAAATCTTATGGCGGAGGTTCAAAAACAAAACATATAAATAATCTCCATGAATATGTTCATGTTTTTTCGCTAAACAAAAGCGATTTGCCATATTTAGAGTTGCCTCCTTCAGGTGATGTTGAAAAGTATTATAAGTATAAAGATGAGAAGTTCTCAGTAAGAGGCCCTTATAGGCTTCAACCTTTGAATACTAATAGTAACGATTTTAGGTCAAATTTGACTTTTCCTATCCCTGTTTATGGAAAGCTATCTAAGGAAGACCTAAATAAAATTAATGACAATGAAGTGGTGCTCGAAAGGGAGAGGACAGGAGAATGGGGGTTTTATTATAAAGATGGTGGTCAATTTATAGTTGAATGCGCTTTTCCGAAGCGGCAGTGGCAGTGGAGCTGGGATAGAGTTAAAACATCGCTTCGAAATAACGAGCTTCAATTCGATGAACAAAATGGGGGATGGGTTGTAAGTTATAAACAATATCTCTGTGATGAAGGGGGGGAGCAACGAGGAAGTAAGCCGAGTAGTATTTATATCGGCCCTTATACCCTGAATTCAACTAATAAGTGCAGCACCTGCGGTTTCTAGCGCTCCTGAGTATTCACCTAAGAACACCTGGGCTGGGGTTCGGTATCCCAGCCGCTTTCTTGGTCTATCGTTTAGCTTATTGACGACTCTTCGTAGCTCGGCATTGGTCACTTTGCGGAAGTCAGTACCTTTAGGAAAATACTGCCTAATCAGACCATTGGTGTTTTCATTAGTACCACGCTGGCATGAGCGGTACGGGTCGCAAAAATAGATCTTGGCCGAGACGGACTTGGCAACCTTCCGATGCTCGGCGAATTCCGACCCATTATCCAAAGTGATGGTGTGCACTGCCCCTCGGCGTGGTGCCAATAACCGCGTCATCGCCTGTGCCGTTCTAGTGGCGGTGATTGTTGGCAGCCGCGCTGCCAAGAGGTAGCCACTGCGTCTTTCGACCAGGGTCACCAGCCCGGATTCTTTGTGGCCCTTAAGCACCGTGTCGCCTTCCCAATGTCCGATATGGCGCCGTTCTTCCACCTTGGCAGGGCGCTGCTCGATGCCTACTCGGTGCGGGATTTTGCCTAACCCCGCCCGCTTAGCCAATTGGCGCTGATAGCGCCGCTGGCGTGGCAGCCGGAGCCGTTTCCATAAGGTTCCACCGTGCTTCTTGTCGTCCCAGATTAACGCATAGATCCACTGATGGCTTACGCAGACTCCGTTGGCATTGGCCATAAAACCACTGATTTGTTGGTAAGCGCGCCATAAAACCCATCTACCCACATTAATGTTGGCTGATCACACTGATGGTTTCTTTGATTTTGGAGATCATCATGAGCCGCGAACTCAATTCCACTCAAGCGTTTTGGTTAGGCCACCTGTCTTATGCCGCCGCATTGGAGATACCGTTAAGTACTTATGCCGAAGCACAAGCCGTGACGTTAGCCGACCTGATGGCGTGGGAAAAACGGTTAATCGTGCAAGGGTTTCCCGTGCCACCGCGTTGTCGTCCCGCCCGGTTTGTCGCGGTGGAGGTCGTCGCATGATTCGCCCAGGCACTGATCTACAGGTGTATCTGTGCCGAGAACCCGTCGATATGCGCAAGCAAATTGATGGCTTGGCGCTGTTGGTGCAGGAAGCCATGGCCTTGAACCCGTTTGATCAAGCGCTGTTCGTGTTCGGTAATCGCCAGCGCGATAAAGTGAAACTGCTGTTCTGGGAACGTAACGGCTTTGTGGTGTGGTACAAGCGTTTAGAACGTGAGCGGTTTAAATGGCCAACGCACCTTAATGGTGAGACCGTGACGTTAACCGGCCAAGAGCTTAACTGGCTGCTGGATGGCTATAACCTGAAGGCTATGCAGCCTCACAAAGCGTTGGATTTTCAGCGGGTTGGATAGCCGTAGCGCTCCTATTTTAAGGGCGTTTTTGGTAAACTATGCAATATGAAAAACGCCACTTCCTCCTCACCGACGGTTACCCAGCTTGAGCGCAAGCTGGCCGCTGCTGACGCTGAAAATGCGCGGCTGTTGGCGTTGATGGAGAAAAAGGAAGCGCAGTGGGAGGCTACCAAGCAGTCGTTGTTTGAACAGTTCCGGCTTGCCCTGGAGCGTCAGTTCGGCCCCTCTACTGAGAAGTACCGTGTCGACCAGCGGGATCTTCTGATCAATGAAGCGGAAGTGGCGGTGGACGAGGAAGACGCATCGGAGAGCACCACCACTGTTGATGACGCGACGATCGACACCGCTACGCCTGCTAAGCGTCGCACGCGCGGCGGGCGCGTTGCGCTACCGCCAGAGTTGCCGCGTATCGAGGTTATCCATGAACTGCCCGACGAGGCGCGCCACTGCGACGATGACGGCACCGCGCTGAAGGTGATCGGTGAAGAGGTTAGCGAGGAGTTGCATGTGGTGCCCGCACGGATCGAGGTGATCCGTCATGTACGACGCAAATATGCCTGCCCGCTGTGCGAAGAGGGCGTTAACACCGCCCCAGCGCCGGCCAAGCTGTTGCCCAAGAGCAATGCCAGCGCCACGCTGCTCGCCTATATCGCGACGGCTAAATACCAGGACGCGCTGCCGCTTTATCGACAGAGCCAGATCTTTGCCCGCCATGGCGCCGAGATCCCCCGCAATACCCTGGCGCGCTGGATGGTGCAAGCGGGAGAACGGATCACCCCGCTGATCAACACGTTGCGCCAACATCTCTTAAACGCCCCGCTGATCTATATGGATGAAACCACCCTCCAGGTGAATCAAGAAGCGGATCGTAAAGCGAGTGCCACGTCTTACATGTGGGTGCAGCGCGGTGGGCCGCCGGGCCAGCAGGTGGTCTTGTTCAACTACGCGGCCAGCCGCGCCGGACGGGTGCCCGTTGATCTGCTAGGCGACTATGCGGGGCGCTTAATCACCGATGGCTATGAAGGCTACGCCGAGGTCGTGCGCCGTAATGGGATCACCCATGCGGGCTGCTGGGCGCATGCCAGGCGTAAGTTCGTCGAGGCCCAGAAGGTGCAGCCCAAGGGGAAGACCGGCAAAGCGGACTGGGCGCTGAACCAGATCCGTAAGCTATACAGCGTGGAAAAACAGGCGAAGGCCCTTGAACCCGAGGCGCGTCACGCGCTGCGTGAACAGAAGAGCCGCCCATTGATCGATCAACTGCGCACCTGGCTCGACAAGTCACTGGCCCAGGTGCTGCCCAAAAGTGCGCTGGGTAAAGCCCTGCACTACCTGGATAACCAGTGGCCCCGCCTGACCCGGTTCCTGGACGATGGCCTGATCCCGCTGGACAACAATCCGGCGGAGAACGCCATCCGTCCGTTCGTCATCGGCCGTAAAAACTGGCTGTTCAGCCATACTCCGAGCGGCGCTCAAGCCAGTGCGGCGATCTACAGCCTGATCGAAACCGCCAAAGCCAATGGTCTCTCGCCTTACGATTACTTGCAGTATGTCTTCGCGACACTGCCCACCCTCAATGATGATGAACTCAGCATGCTGCTACCCTGGCAGTGGAAAGAGACATTACCGATCTAAGAGAAATCTGCCTAGATGTGGTTAGTGGCTCGCTTACATTTGTTGAGGGCTCCATTCGTCCATCAATTGGCCAGTGACCCAGCGAACCAGGCTGGGTAGTCGTTTAGTCACTTTCCAGGCGGTGCGTCGGCGCTGATCACTTACCAATTGGGCCTGTTCAGGCGCATAACCACGGGTCAGACCGTTACGTTTTATCTCGCGGCTAATGGTGCTGCTGTGGACACCAATGGCCTGGGCGATCTGTCGCTGGCTGATGCCGGTCTCAAGATAGGCAAAAATTTGGTATCGTTGGATTTGGGTCAGTTGTCGGTATCCCATGCTCTGCTTCACTTTGGTAGGTAAGGCAGAGAGGGTACCGGCGCTGGCCCTCCTGCCTCTACCTTGTGATCCAAAGTGCTGCGCTTATTCTATGAATCCAGGACCCAAACGGGAACTTCAGAGGTGCGCTCTATTTTTGGTGAAGATGTGACAAAGTTTCCTAAGCCAACTGGTATGATAGAAAAATTCTTGGGTATAAATTATAAAAAAAAGAATGACATTGTACTTGATGGCTTTGCTGGGTCTGGATCTACGGCTCATGCTGTAATAAATCTTAACAGAGCGGATCAAGGTTGCAGGAAGTATATTCTTTGCGATATAGGAGAGCACATCAAAAATGTGGCTGCTAATAGGATAAAAAAATTAGTTTATTCAAAGGATTGGAGCGAAGGCAAGCCACTAGGTGACAAAAGTGGCAATTTCAGTGGTATGTCACATTGCTTTGCTATCTATAGATTGGAGAGTTACGACGACACCCTCAACAATTTAAATTTGGTTGATAACCCGGAGCGCGATGCGCTGGTGGAGCAGGACTCTGAGCTACGCCACGACTATACGCTTAAGTACCTGCTGGATGTAGAAACTCGTGGTTCGGCTAGCCTGCTGAATACCGAGTGGTTTCGTGACCCTGAAAACTACATGCTGAAGGTGAAACAGCCCGGCAGTGATGAAAGTCGGAAAACCGCTGTGGATCTGGTCGAGACCTTTAACTGGCTGATTGGCCTGCATGTATCGCATTTGGACAAGCCGCGTACCTACGTGGCCCGCTTCGAGCGCGAGACTGACCCCGAGCTGCCGGAAGACCAGAACACGCGCCTGAAAGCTGTCAGCCTGCGTGAGAATGAAGATGGTGCGTATTGGATTCGCCAAGTGGAAGGTCATGTGCGCCGTATCCCGGGCAGCGACGAGGACTTGGCCAAGGTGCTAGTGGTATGGCGCAAGCTGACGGACGATGCGGAAAAAGATGCCGCTGTGCTAGAGGCGCTGCTCGAAAAATATAAGATCGGTACCACGGATAGCGAGTTCGACACCATATATATCAATGGCCCCCACGGCCTGAACTTGACGGGCAGCGCCCGCCACCGAGTGCATAGCCTGGAAGAAACCTTCCATGCGCGCATGTGG
The DNA here is from genome assembly GCF_055725665.1 of Vreelandella sp. DA03-1M. Classification (NCBI taxonomy): domain Bacteria; kingdom Pseudomonadati; phylum Pseudomonadota; class Gammaproteobacteria; order Oceanospirillales; family Halomonadaceae; genus Vreelandella; species Vreelandella sp. DA03-1M. The sequence goes on along the minus strand of NZ_CM146798.1, from coordinate 4,590,339 downwards.
GAGGGGTGTGATGATGAAGGCTAAGGCTGCAACGCCGACGTGTTGGATCGTTGCTGGCCCCAATGGGGCTGGCAAGACCACCTTTGCCCTGCATTATTTGCCGCAGGTGGCTAAGTGTGCACGTTTTATCAATGCCGACTTAATTGCTGCCGGACTGTCGCCTTTAGCGCCTGAGCGTGAGCTGCTCTCTGCCAGCCGTATTTTTCTCAAGGAAATCGAGGACGCGATTAATGAAGGCGAAGACTTTGCTTTTGAGACAACGCTCTCCGGGCGGGGGTATCTCAGCCTGATAAAACGTCTGATGGATGCGGGGTGGCGGGTCGAACTCGTCTATTTGGCGCTGCCTTCGCCCGAGATGTCGCGTCTGCGTGTGGCTGAACGTGTTTCTCACGGTGGACACCATATTCCGCTGAAAGATATCCAGCGCCGCTTCCCCCGCAGCCTGAACAACCTATTGATGCTCTACGCGCCAAGCGTTACCCGTGCGCGCTGTTTTATGAACGCGGGAGGAGCCCCAGCGCCGGTTTTTGAGCAAGCGGGTGCGCAGCGCCAGGTGCTTGATGAGCGTTACTACACTTTACTCCTAAAGGAGTCTCAGCCATGACTCAGTTGACCCCCGATACTCACGAGATGCTAGAAAGCTTGCGCTCGGCTGTTGCTGAAACGCTCGAGCGTAAACGCCGCCTTGGTCAGTATGCTGTGGTCTGGGAGAACGATAGGCCAGTCCTCATAGGTGATGATGCGCCTACCCAACAGAGTGATGAGCAGAATCGACAGGATCGGGAGTCGCATTAATGGCAGGTAAGCCACGCCAAGCGAAAATCAGAGTACTCAGCGCCAAGAATGACTTTCTCAAAAAACTGGTGCTCAACCAGTGGGTGATGACCCGCTTTGGTATCGACCCGCTTGAGCAGTACCGTGACAAGGGCAGCCAAGTGCGCCCAGTCACGCTGCTGAATAAAAATCTCAAAGAGAGCCAACCAGGGTTAACAGGGGATCGACATCATCACTACCTACACGCATTGCTGGGTGGGTATCAGTCTAGCTGGCAATACAGCGAAGAAGATTTAAAGCGCTTTGATGCCAATATCGTCGAGCACACCGATGCGCTCAATCAGCAGCGTGAGGTGGAAGTCGAGTGGAAATATTTTCAGTGGTTAACGCTGCTATTCGTGGAAATTTACCTATTCGAATATTTCCGTGATCGAGAGGCGCTGAAAGAGGGCCTTAACGCCCAGGTAGATAGATTTAACGCTTTTTGGCAAGGGCAGGGGTACCAGACAGGCATTGGCCGATACCAGGACGAAGACCTGAATAAGCTTTGCCTACAAAATGCCACTGGTTCCGGTAAAACGCTGCTGATGCACACGAACGTGCGCCAGTTTCGCCACTATGCCCGTCAACACCAACGCATTGGCGACTACGGCCAGATTATCTTAATCACCCCCAATGAACGTCTCAGCGATCAGCATTTGCTCGAGTGCCGCGAGTCTAGCCTAGAGGCAGAACGTCTTAGCCAAGATGGAGGAGATCTGTTTAGTGGTGAGCGAAGATCACTCAGCCGCGTTGCCATTAGCGAAATCACCAAGCTCGGCATTGAGCAAGGCAAAAAGAAAATGGCCGTCGACAGCTTTGGTGACGGCAATTTGCTGCTGGTTGACGAAGGGCATCGTGGGTTGGGCTCTGCCAGTGAGGAGAAAGGCTGGCTTTCGCATCGTAACAAGCTGGCGGGTCGTGGCTTCACCTTTGAGTACTCGGCAACCTTTAAAGAAGCGGTAGTAGCCGCTGGAGATAATGGGGTTGAGGAGTCTTACGCCAAGAATATTCTTTTCGATTATGGGTACCGCTATTTCTATGAAGATGGCTACGGCAAAGATTACCGTATCTTCAATTTGCCCGAGAAGGAAACTCGGCAGCGTTACACCTACCTGACAGCGGCGCTATTGGCTTTTTACCAGCAGCAGCGATATTTCCGCGAAGAGCACCGAGAGCTAAGCCAGTGGAACCTTGCCGTGCCACTCTGGGTGTTCGTGGGTGCCAGCGTGGTAAAAGACGATGGCAGTAAAGAGAGCGCCAAAAATTACAATGAGCGTGCTTCCGATATCGCGCAGGTGTTGGGTTTTCTAGCGTGGTTTTTGGGCGAAAAAGAGCAAGCTAAGCAAGCGCTCAGTGCCGTATACCAAGGTGATGCAGCAAGTGCGGGCCTGATTGATAAGCAAGGCAATGAAATTTTCTCTGGAAGCTTTCCTTGGCTTAAAGAGCAGCAACTAACCGTAGAAGCTCTCTATCGGGATATTCTTACGCTTACTTTTCACGCAGCAGGAGGCGGTACGCTCAATGTTGACCGGATTACCGGTGATTCAGGCGAGCTGCTGCTAAAGGTTGGTGAGGCTGAAAAGCCCTTTGGTCTGATTAATGTGGGCGACGCCTTGGGCTTGGCCGAGCATCTGGAAAGCCACGATATCAAGCACCTACAGGTTCGTAAGTCTGAGTTGGCTAACCCTATTTTTGCTGAGGTTACTCGTGAGAGCTCGCCCGTCAATCTACTGATCGGCTCCAAGAAGTTTGTTGAAGGGTGGAATTGCTGGCGGGTTTCCAGCATGGGGCTGATGAATACCGGTAAGAAAGAGGGCTCGCAGATTATTCAGCTCTTCGGCCGTGGGGTACGCCTAAAGGGGCGTGACATGAGCCTGATGCGCTCAAGCCGACTTGATCCAATTCTTGCGCCCAAATACCTCTACTTGCTGGAAACGCTGAATGTGTTTGGCGTTGGCGCCGACTTTATGGCCACCTTCCGTGACTTTCTGGAAGACGAAGGTTTACCGGGAAACGATAACCCGGAAGTGCATACCCTCAAGCTCAATGTTATGGAAGACGTGGGTAAATCATTGAAGATGCTACGGCCTAAAGTGCGCCAGGATACCCGGCAGGCCTACAGCTTTCATCGTGATGGGCCATTGGTGCGTTTTGGGTATCCGGTTATTAGCGGTGATTTTCAAAGCCCGCTGGGCTTGACACCGGATATCGTTCTAAAGGAGCGCCGGGTTGAGCTAGATCGCTATCCCAAGGTAGATAGCATTCAAGCATCGGGTGTGAAAGAAGTTATGGCCAAGCCCGGATTGGCGAAGCAGCATGCACGCTATTTCGATGATGACCGGCTGCTGTTCCTGGATATGACAGCTTTGGCACGTGACTTGGAGCGTTACCGGCGTAATCGTGGGTACGCGAATGTGTTAATCGATGCTCATCGTTTGCCAGCGCTACTGAAAAGCCAACTTTGGTACAACTTGTTAGTACCCGATGACCAATGGAAACTCCATGCAGATAACTTTCAACGTTATCAGAGTATGGCGTTAGAGCTGCTATCGCTGCTGTTAGATCGTATCTTCAACTTTCACCGCCGTGCTTACCTAGAGCCACGTATGGAGCTGGTAGCACTTGAGGAAGCGAACGGTAATTTGCCGGCCACTAATGAGTATCAGTTAGTGGTGGATGGCAGTGAGTCGGCGCTGATCGACGATATCAAACAAATGAAGGCGGCGATTGAGCAGCAGCAAAAGGCGACTTATCGCTCATCCAAAGCAAACGGTGTCAGCGCCGTACAGATTGGTGCGCACCTCTATAATCCATTGCTACATCTAGGTAAGGATAGTCGGATTCGCGTTGAGCCTGTAGCTCTCAACGACAGTGAATTCCGTTTTGTGGAAGACCTCACAGCATGGCTTGAGAGAAACCAGCAGGCCATTGCTGAGCGGGGAGAGCAGGTGTATCTGCTCAGGAACTTGGTAAAGCAGGGTATAGGATTTTTTGAAGCAGGCGGCTTTTACCCTGATTTCATACTTTGGCATGTTAATCAGGATAGGCAGCGTATTGTCTTCGTCGACCCTCACGGCGTGCGACATACTGGGCCCAAAGATGAAAAGATTGAGTTCTCTGAACGCATCAAGGATGTCCAACGGCGGCTGAAGAATGAGCACGTGGAGCTTGAAAGCGTTATCTTAGCGCCGTCCAGTACAACAAGCGCGTGGGTTAACAGTCATTGGGGAATGACGGCAGAAGAGCTACGTGCCAAGCATGTGTTGTTTATGTCGGATTCGGACTATTTAGATAGACTTATGCAAATGGTCACTGCCACGGTAGTCCCCAGTTAGTTACGCTGCCCCTGCTCACTGCCATTCGAGACGCACTGCGTCTCGAAAGAAAAAATGGCTTGTGCTTGTACTGGCCGATGGCAAAGGAGACCCCATGCACACTCTTCGCCACCTCACCTTAACCCTGCTGCTCGCTGTGCTGTGTACATTCCAACTCAGCGCCCAGGCAAACGAAGCCACATGGCAAGCGCTGCAAGAAGGCAGCTTGGTAATTCTAATGCGCCACTCCCTAGCCCCAGGCATTGGCGACCCGCCGGGTTTTGAGCGGGGCCGCTGCGATACCCAGCGCAATCTTTCTGCGGCTGGCCGCTCTCAGGCGCAAGCCGCTGGACGTGCATTTCGTGAACGGGATATCCCCATTGCGGCAGTGTATTCATCGCGCTGGTGCCGGGCGCTAGATACCGCTGAACTGATGGCGCTGGGGCCTGTAGAGCCTACGCCCTGGTTAGATTCCTTCTTTCGCGGGCGCGGTGATCAAGCGCAAATCACCCAAACCGCCCAGCAGCAGATCGCCGCATGGAAAGGGCCGGGCAATTTGCTGCTAGTTACCCATCAGGTCAATATCACGGCATTGGTGGGTAGCGGTGTGGGCTCGGGAGAAATGATTGTGGTGAGCCCAGCGGATGACTCGTTTCAGGTCGTGGGGCGATTAAGCATTAATAGCCAATAAACTCGCTTCTTATCCGCGAGAGCCGTTATAAATTAAAAATAGCAATATGGTTTAGGAGACCTTGATGAAGGCCGTTGTTTTTGAGCAGTTTTCCGCCCCTCCCCGCATCCAGCAAATACCTGACCCCACCCCTGAGCCGCACGGCGTTGTGGTGAAAGTCATGGCAAACGGCGTTTGCCGCAGCGACTGGCATGGCTGGGTAGGGCATGACACCGATATCCAGCTTCCCCATGTGCCGGGGCATGAGCTTGCTGGCGTTGTGGAAGCCGTGGGTAAAGATGTAAAGCAATGGCGCATTGGCGATCGCGTCACGGTACCGTTCGTCGGTGGCTGCGGTACTTGCCCTGAGTGCCACTCTGGCAATCATCAGGTGTGCGATAGCCAGTTTCAGCCCGGTTTTACCCACTGGGGCTCCTTTGCTGAGTATGTGAGTATTCACTATGCCGATGTCAATTTAGTCGCGCTACCCGAGACGCTCGATTTTGCGACGGCGGCCAGCTTGGGGTGTCGTTTCGTTACTTCATTCCGGGCTGTGGTCGATCAGGGCAAAACAGCGGCAGGCCAGTGGGTGGCGGTTCACGGCTGTGGCGGTGTTGGGCTTTCTGCTGTGATGATTGCCAATGCGATTGGCGCCAACGTTGTCGCTATCGATATTTCAGAAGAGGCGCTTAATCTGGCCCGTCAATTGGGTGCCACTGCCACCGTGAACGCCGCCAAGGTACCCAATGTGGTTGAAGCTGTTGTGGAGATAACCCGGGGAGGCGCTCACGTATCTTTGGATGCGTTAGGGCACCCGACTACCTGCTTTAACTCCATCAGTAACTTACGTAAACGTGGCAAGCATGTTCAGGTTGGGCTGATGTTGGCTGAGAACAGCACACCGGCCATTCCTATGAGTAAAATCATTGCCCATGAGCTTGAAATACTGGGTAGTCATGGCATGCAGGCCCACCGTTATGACGCCATGCTGGCGATGATAGAGTCTGGAAAGCTGGCGCCTGAAAAGCTAATCGGCAAACGGATCACGCTCGAGCAGTCCATTGATGCGCTGATGAACATGAATAAGTTCGAAGGGGCGGGTGTAACGGTGGTGACCGAGTTTTGAGGAAACCGCTGAGGCGTCTCATAACAATTTCCTTCAATGAAACGGGGCAAATTATTCGCTCCTCATATGCTGGTTGAGGTTTTACGCTGGGCGTATTGATAAGGAGTAAGTGATGCCATTAGATACTAACCAAACAGCACGCCGCGTGATCGCCCAGCACCCGGCCACGCGCGATGATATCAGCGATTTAGTCACTCGGCGGCCGCTACCGGGCCCACAACTTGAACAGCTTGACCCTTTTTTGTTTCTTAATCATCACGGCCCACAGACATACCCAGCTAACAACCGTGGTTTGCCGTTCGGTCCTCACCCGCATCGCGGGTTTGAAACAGTCACTTTTATTTTAGAGGGCTCGCTGGCCCACGCCGATAGCGCCAAGCATCAAAGCGTGATCAACGCGGGCGGTGTGCAGTGGATGACCGCGGGTAGCGGCATTGTGCATGCGGAAATTTCGCCGCCGGAGTTTCTGCGCGAGGGCGGTCCGCTGGAAATTCTGCAGCTATGGGTCAACCTGCCGTCGCGCTTGAAAATGAGTGAACCGCGCTATGTGGGGCTGCAGCAGGAATCAATCCCCGCTATTGCGCTGCCGGGCGGCGGTGAGCTGAACCTGATCGCCGGAGAGTGGCAGGGGAGCGTTGGCCCTATCGACTCGCTAACCGGCGTGTTTATGTCAACGCTGTGGCTGCCTGCCGGTAGCCAGGAACAGTTGCCCGTGGCACCAGGGCGGCAGGTATTTCTCTACGTGGTGAGTGGGGAGGTTGAGGTGGGCGGTGAGCCAGTTCAGCCCCACCATTTAATTGAAGTCGATCGCGATGGCAACAGCCTCGACATCGAAGCCAGCAGCGACGCACGCTTGCTGTTTGGCCATGGCGAGGTGATCGATGAGCCGGTCTATTCCCACGGGCCCTTCGTGATGAATACCCGCGAAGAGATTGTTCAGGCGGTCGAGGATTATCAGAACGGCAAATTTGGCGGGCTCGACGCATAAAGGCAGCGTCAGCAGCAATTGTTGCGTTTGGCGCTCCAATCTTCTTCAGGCGAGCGTAAGCCATGGTTGCCGCGATAGTTAGGTGATGTCGGCGGCGACCAGCCCTCTAATAGTGCGTCATCAAGCGCGTAGATTTCGATGCCGATGGGGTGGCAGGTAGCCAGCAGGTCGTCGTCAGTGGCGTCACTGCCCCACAGATCAACCGATAGATCGCCGCCAGGGCAGCAGGAGAGGGCACAAATTAAGTCAATCTCGGCAAATAGCTCCAGATAGTCGCCTTCTTTCGCCGGGCAAGCCTTCATGAAGTACTGATCCTGTTCATTAAGGCCGGTGCACTGGAAGACGTTAAGCACATCGTGGACATCAAATTCGGTGAGTCCGAAGGGCGCCACGGCTCGGGTTAAGTTGGAGTGACAGTGGAAGTCGAAATCCTCCCCGGTCAGCAAATGATTCACATAAGGGTCACAGCGCGTACCTAATAAATCGTGGACACGACCGCCATCCTCGTCGACACCGTAGTTTTCCAAGGTATCGGCAGTGATGGTCGCCATTGGCCTCAGATAGGGCAGTGAAGACCATAAGCGGTCGTGAACGCTGACATGCGCGCGCTGAAGCTGGCGCGTGCGTGATGCCCAGAAGTGTTCTCGTGGGTTGTGCAAAGACCACAGATTGAAATCTCCCACCTGAGGCCCTTGGCGAGTACACAGGCGCATCACGTGACCGGCGGGAACTTTTCAGGCGCGGGCGTCGCGAATCGGCACCTCTATGGTTTCTATTAGCCTCCGCTGATCGGTCGCTTTGGCAATCCGGTTGTAAAAAGCCGGGTCAACGAAAAGAGGCGAGCCTGGTTTGGCGCGGTAGGCTGGAGCTCGGTTGGCCATTGTGAGTGACTCCTTATAAATAACGGTGGTAATGACACTGGGTGCTCAAAGGGGCCATTTACTACAGCGGCTCGCCGCGATAGTAGTGCCACAGAAACAACGAGCCCACGCTACGCCAGGGTGCCCAGTGTTCTACCAACTGACGCGCCTGCTTCGGCGTAGGCTTGTCGTCCATGCCTTTTAAGCGGCCAAGTGCTACCCGCAGGGCAAGGTCATCGGCGGGGAAGACATCCAGGCGCTTGAGCGAGAACATCAGGTAGATCTCGGCACTCCAGCGGCCAAAACCGCGTAGCTCGGTAATCGCAGCAATCGCTTCATCATCACTTAGATGCGCTAACCCGTCGGCGCTAAAAGTGCCTGCTAACTCCGCTTCCGCCAGCCCCTTGGCATACTCGATCTTACGCCAGGAGAGCCCCGCATCGCGCAGTGCTTGGCCCTCCACGTCCATTACTGCCTTGGCGTGTAGCTCGGGCAGCAGCGTATTAACACGTCCCATGATGGCGCGGGCTGCTTCAGTGGATAGCTGTTGGCTGACGATAGTACTGAAAAACGTCGCAAAGCCTTGGTCGCGCTGGCGTGGGCCAGGAGGCCCGACCAATGGGTAGGCGCGGGCAATATCTGGATCGGCCTGAGCTAACGCTTGCATGGCTTGTTCAATGGTTTCGGGCGTCATCATTGCCTCACGCGTCTAGTAAAAGCTTCACACTAGCAAAGCGAGCGTAGAAGGGGGAAACCTCGGCGCTTATCTTCTTCTCTAGCTAACTTTTGAAGTTTGTGTATTTCTACTTTCGTCTAATCCTGCGATCATTTGACGCTAATCGAGATACCAACAAAGCGGTATCCCAAGGAGATAAGCATGCAGGATTCGACAGCATCGTCGTCTCAAGGGCTGGCGCGCAACCCGCGCTTGGCAGAATTTGTGTTGGCGCTGGGTGGCTTTGGGATCGGTACCAGCGAGTTTGTCATTATGGGGCTGATGAACCGGGTGGCGGGCGATTTAGAGGTTACCGTGCCTCAAGTGGGGTATGCGATTAGTAGTTACGCTTTGGGCGTGGTGGTCGGCGCGCCGCTGATTTCTGCGCTGGCCGCGCGGGTGCCTAGGCGGCCACTGTTAATCATTCTGATGCTGGTCTTTGCGGCGGGCAATATTGCCAGCGCTATGGCACCAGGGTTCTGGTCATTCGTCGGCCTGCGTTTTCTGGCGGGCTTGCCCCACGGCGCCTATTTTGGCATCGCTGCGCTGGTCGCGGCGGGAGCCGTGCCGATAGACCAACGGGCGCGAGCTATTTCCCGGGTAATGATGGGTTTAACCGTGGCGATTTTGATCGGTGCACCGCTGGGTACCTGGGCGGGTAACCTGTTGGGCTGGCAGATCGCCTTTGCAGGTGTCGGCGGCATTGCGCTGCTCACCGCCGTGTTGATTCGGCTTTATGTGCCGGTTCAGCCCGTCGATACCCTCGCAAGCCCTGTGCGTGAACTGTCCGCGCTGCTTAAACAGCGCGTGTTGGTTACCCTGGCGCTTGCCTGCATCGGCTGTGGGGGCATGTTCGCCATTTTTAGCTATGTCATGCCGACGTTAACCCAGCAGGCGGGCATGAGCGAGGCGCTGGGGCCACTGGTGTTGGTCATTTTCGGCTTGGGCTCCATTGCCGGCAATTTAATCGGCGGACGCATGGCGGATAAAAACCTGATGCGCGCCATACCCACCATCCTGCTCTGGTGTGGCGTGATCCAGGGGCTGTTTTACTTTGCGGCGAATAACGTTTGGACGGGGCTACTGTTTGTTGGTCTGGTGGGTACCAGCATGGCGCTGGCGCCTTCGCTACAAACCCGCTTGATGGATGTGGCGGAAGACGCCCAAACCATGGCGGCCTCCTTGAACCACGCGGCCTTTAACGGTGCCAATGCCTTAGGGGCGTGGCTTGCAGGCCTGGCGATCAGCGCTGGCTTTAGCTGGTCGAGCACGGGCTTGGTCGGCGCGGGATTGGCGCTCTGTGGCTTGGTGATTTTTGCCGCTGGGCGCTGGTTGGAAAAGCGCACCTACGGCGCCGTGGCTCAGCGAGCCTAGCGCTGCATCGCTATTGATCAGTTGCCTAGTTATCGAACAGTGATAATTAACATGGCTAAAAAATCGAATTCTCTCTACTGTGTAAGGGTATAACCCATAAGGAGATGACCATGCACGTTCAGGTATTGAATTCGACACGTATATTGACCCTCGGCGCGGTGGTGGCGTTAACCATTGGCTTGGCGGGCTGCGGTACCTCCACTGGCGAGCGCGCTACTAGCGGCGCGGGTGTCGGGGCTGCCATTGGCGCGGGTGCCGCAGCCATCACCGGTGGTAGCGTCGTTCAAGGCGCCGTTATCGGCGGTGGCGTGGGTGCTGCCACCGGTGCCGCCACGGATGCAGATGACATCAATCTCGAATAAGTAATGGTTGATCTCTTAGCGACACAGCCTAAATCCGCGCATGCCCATATGAAAGTGATCCGCATGCGCGGCGTTGTAATCGGGCCCCAATACATTACCGAAGGTATGGCAGGCGCCATCCCGCGCAGCGCGTAAAAACTCACCTACCTCGCCTTCATCATCCCAGTCATTGATCAGCGTAATACGCTGGCCGTTCTCAAACTGAAATCCCACTACATCCAGCGCTTCGGCGGTGGCGTGTTCGCTGCGTCTGCCGGTTTCGCGGCCGTAAACGTTACGGCAGGCAAAGCTTCCCACATGGTTAACCTGGCTCACCCGGCTGCCCATAATCTCCTCGGCGGCAGGCTGTAACGCGTGGCGTTCATACATGACCCACGCCAGCGCCATGGGGCATGAGGCCACAAAACTCTGATTAAACGCGATGCCGCTCGACTGCATACGCACGATATTAGTCAGTGGGCAGCTCGCCGTGGGGGCGTAATCGGCTAACGGCGTGTAGCGCAGTTCTCCTTCGGGCACGGTATCTAACGCCGCCAGACATCCGGCACGGTCATCCGCTAAACGATTAAGCTTGAACTGCGTGACTGGCGTAATGGGGTCGTCGATATGCAGCGGTGCCCAAGGCGCCCAGGGGCGGGGAATCTCAATAATGCCTTTTTGCAGAGCTACGCCCAGTGCAATCATCGCTAAAATAAACAGTGTACTGCGCATGTATACCTCCCTGTATGTCACCGCCAACGCTACAGTCGTCGCGCTGGGTGTGCGATACTGCGCAGCCTTACTGCTCTGCTGCAGTCGCTTTACTAGCGTTTACTACGTTTTCCGCTGCTTATTTTCGCTAACTGAAGGGAAAGTACTTCATGTCCCAAGGTACGCTGTTTATCGTTTCTGCCCCGTCGGGTGCTGGCAAGACTAGCTTGGTGCGTGAGCTAATCGAAAGCCTGGATGGGATTCAAGTGTCGGTGTCGCACACTACGCGTGCCAAGCGCGAGGGTGAGGTGGATGGCGTCAATTATCATTTCACCGATGTGGCCGAGTTTGAAGCGATGATCGCGCGCGGCGAGTTCTTTGAGTATGCCAACGTCTTTGATAATTACTACGGTACTTCGCGGAAGGCGGTCGAGGTATTACTGGCAGCTGGGCAGGACGTTATTCTTGAGATCGATTGGCAAGGCGCCCAGCAAGTGCGTGAGCAAATGCCTGATGCGGTGTCGATTTTTATACTTCCTCCTTCACGCGAAGAGTTAGAGCGGCGCCTTGCTAGCCGCGGCACCGATGAGCATGCCGTGATTGCCCGGCGTATGCGCGATGCAATAAGCGAAATGTCCCATTACCATGAATATGATTACTTAGTAGTGAATGATGACTTCACGACGGCGCTGCAAGAGTTACAATCATTAGTCATCAGCCGACGTTTAAGCCGTCCGGTAATGTGTGAGCGCCATGCGCCACTGTTAGCTGCGCTCTTGTCACAGACGCCTGCGGTCGAGTAATCTAACAGGTTCTACTACTTTCTATTGCGTTGCACTATTTTTGGTCGCACCATTTTTTCACTGGGTCGGCGCCGTTCTCTACGGTGTCGGCCCGGTTCCGTCATAACAGGAAGGCTCCCATGGCTCGCGTAACCGTTGAAGATTGTCTTGAAAATGTTGAAAACCGTTTCAAGCTGGTGATGATTTCCACCCAGCGCGCTCGCCAGCTGGCGCGTGGCTCCCGCGATGCGCTGCTGCCATGGGAAAATGACAAGCCCACGGTCATGGCGCTGCGTGAAATTGCCGCAGGCCTGGTTGATCATACGGTACTGGACGAACCCGTTGAAGCGGCTGTGCGTCCGCGCCCAGCTATGGCGCCTACTCATATCGACGACTAACGTTACAACGAACCGATAGAGGCGCGGTAGATGTTCACCATTGATGACCTGGCCGATCGACTCGGCGGCTATTTACCCTCGGATGAAATCCAGCAGGTCAAACGCGCCTTTTATTATGCTGAACAGGCCCACGATGGCCAGCGGCGGCGTTCCGGCGAGCCTTACGTTACCCACCCGCTTGCGGTAGCGAATATTCTTGCCAATATGCACATGGATCATCAAAGCCTGATGGCCGCCATGCTGCATGACGTTATCGAAGATACCGGCGTTTCCAAAAAGGCCTTGGAGGCTCAGTTTGGCAAACCGGTAGCAGAACTGGTCGATGGGGTATCCAAACTTACCCAAATCACCTTTGAAGACAAAGCCGTCGCCCAGGCGGAAAATTTCCAGAAGATGGTGCTGGCGATGTCGCGGGATATCCGCGTCATCATCGTTAAGCTGGCCGACCGGCTGCACAATATGCGTACCCTGGGCGCCCTACGCCCGGATAAGAAGCGCCGCATTGCCCGTGAAACGCTGGAAATTTATGCCCGCATTGCCGGGCGGCTGGGCATCAACACTATTCGTGTTGAGCTTGAGGATCTCTCTTTTCAAGCGATTCACCCGATGCGCGCCGAACGCATCAAGCGTGCGGTGGCCAAAGCGCGCGGGCATCGGCGCAGCGCGATGCGTGAAATCCAGTCCTCGCTGCAAAAAAGCCTGGATGAAGATGGCCTGAACGGCACAGTGATTGGGCGGCAAAAACATCTACTGTCGATCTACAAGAAGATGCGCGACCAGCGTAAGCCCTTCGCCGAAATTATGGATGTGTTTGGATTTCGCATCATTACCGAAGATGTGGCCAGCTGTTACCGAATTTTAGGCGTGGTGCATAACCTCTATAAGCCGGTACCGGGGCGCTTTAAAGACTATATTGCGATTCCCAAGGCCAACGGCTACCAGAGCCTGCATACCACCCTGTTTGGTTCTCGCGGTATGCCTATTGAGGTACAGATACGCACCCGTGAAATGGAAGCCATGGCCAATAACGGCATCGCCGCTCACTGGCTTTACAAGGCGGGTCAGACCTCGCATCCGATTGCCGAAGGCAGCCACGCCCGGGCCCGCGCCTGGGTGAAGGGTCTGCTGGAAATGCAGCGTCACGCAGGCGATTCGCTAGAGTTTATCGAACACGTTAAAAACGACCTTTTCCCCGACGATATCTACGTGTTTACCCCCAAAGGCGACATCATGGAGCTGCCACAAGGCGCGACCGTGATTGACTTCGCCTATACCGTACACACGGATATTGGCAATAACTGTATTGCTTGCCGGATTGACCGCCATTTGGCACCGCTCTCGACGCGCTTAGAGAGCGGCCAGACGTTGGAAATTATCACTGCCCCTGGTGCGCGCCCGAATCTTGCCTGGCTTAACTTTGTGACCACCGCTAAGGCGCGCTCGGCGATTCGCCATGCGCTGAAATACCAGCAGCAGACCGAAGCCGTTATGCTGGGTCGGCGCTTGCTCAATAAAGCCCTGGCGCCGTTCGATACCAGCCTGGAAGAGCTGGATGAAAGCGCCATTAAACGCGCCTTTAAAGAGTTGGACGTCACTTCTGAAGAGTCTCTGTTGGAATCGTTGGGGTTAGGCAATCGCATGACTCACGTGGTAGCACGCCGCCTAGTGGATACCGCCCACGGTGATGATACTTATGAGCATCCCGCGGGTATTGAAGGCAGCAAAGCCGTCGTGATCAGCGGTAGTGAAGGCATGGTGACCAACTTTGCGCGCTGCTGCCACCCGCTACCGGGCGACCCAGTGGTGGGCCACCTTTCTACCGGCAAAGGCTTGGTCGTTCACCGCGCCGAATGTAAAAACGTTGCGGATAAAAACGATCCCGATAAGCTCTTCGCGCTGGAATGGTCGGATACGATTGATGAGGACTTCCCGGTCGCACTGCGTATTGAAATTGAGAGCCGCCGCGGGTTAGTCGCAGAACTGGCCGGACTGGTCACCGATGCCGATGCCAATATCGAGCGTATCGGCATTGAAGAGCGTGATGCCAGGCTTTCCACCGTCAATTTGACACTGTCGGTAAAAGGACGCGTGCATCTGGCAAGCATTATTAAACGCATCCGAAATCTACCCAACGTTAGCAAAATTACCCGACTCGCCAACTAATATGTCTATAACGGCATGCTGATGGTATATCGGTAGTGTTCACTATTGGCTGAGTCGGTAGGGCCTAATTCGAACTACTTATTACCCACTGAAGGAGCGAGACATCGCATGAGCAATAAGGCTGTTATCAACACCAGCAAAGCCCCCGCTGCTATTGGCCCTTACTCCCAGGCTATTAAAGCGGGGAACACGGTATATCTCTCGGGCCAGATTCCGCTGGACCCTACCACCATGACGATTGTCTCTGAGGATTTTGAAGCTCAGGCACGTCAGGTCTTCACCAACCTGCAGGCGGTGTGTGAAGAAGCGGCGGGCTCGTTGAGCGATATCGTTAAACTGAATCTGTATTTGGTCGACTTGGATAACTTTGCGATTGTTAACCAAGTCATGGAAGAGTTTTTCTCCGCTCCTTTCCCCGCCCGCGCCGCCGTCGGCGTGAAAGCGCTGCCCAAAGGCAGCCAGGTGGAAGCCGAAGCGGTCATGGTAATCGGCGATTAACCGGATCGAGTTAGACGCTGTTGACCTCTAGAAAGCCGCCTTCTTTCAGCACCTGTGCATAACCTTCGCGGTAGCTGGGGAAGCGGAACTGATAGCCAGTGCTAACAATGCGCTGGTTATCGCACCGTTTGCTGGCCCGGCGGCGTAACGGTGACTGCATGGTTTCGCTGGCTTCAACTTTTAACTGAGTCGCCAGCCACATCATCACGTTATGCATGGTAACCGGCTCGCAGTCGCTGCCCAGGTAGATATCGGCCAGCGTTTCACCGCTCTCCTGATAGCGAATCAGGTGGGCGATAATGCCGGTGCAGTCGTCGCGGTGAATGCGATTGGAATAGATCACCGGGGTGATCGCCGCCACGCGGCCTTCAGCGACCTGATGAATTAGCCGGTCGCGGCCTGGGCCGTAAATGCCTGAGAAGCGAATGACCGTGCCGGGCAGGGGATGATTGATCAGCGCCTGCTCGGCTTCGCACATCAGTGTGCCAGAGAAGCTGCTGGGGTCAGTGGGGCTCTCTTCATTGACTACTTCGCCTTCCTGCTGGCCATGTACGCTGGTTGAAGAGACGAAAAACACCCGGCGCGGCGGCGTCTTGTGCTGCTCCATCACACTCAGCACGCGCTTTAACCCTTCTGGGTAGGCGGTTTGATAGGCACTCTCTTCGAAACGGTCAGCGCTGACCGTATAAACCACATAGTCGGCGTGGGGAAGGCTTTTGGCATCGGCGTCTTCGAGGTCGTTTAAATCCAGCTTCAGCGGTTTAATACCGGTGCCTTTTAAGGCCTCGACGTTGCGCCGCATCCCAATCACTTGGTGCCCTTCCTCAAGCAACTCGCGCCCAAGGTTGATCCCAATATCGCCACAGCCGATAATCAGTACGGTTAGCTTCACCGTGCTCACTCCTCTTGATTAATATTCCCTATTAGATGCAAAGTCTTTACCAACGTTGACATTGAACTGTGTCATTGTCGGGTGAGAAAACCGTCGGCAGAGCTTGCTTGTCCTTTACCATCCCGCTGACTGCTATGATGCTAGGTTTTTCGTACAACGCTGTTTTCGCACAAACACTGTTTTCGTACATACCCTAGTCACAAGCTGCTACGAGAGGATGCCACTGGCACCGCTATGACTTTAACAGAACTTCGCTACATCGTAACCCTCGCCCAGGAGCGCCACTTTGGACGCGCGGCAGAACGCTGCCACGTTTCACAGCCCACACTCTCCGTGGCGGTGAAAAAGCTGGAGGAGGAGCTTGAAACGCCGCTGTTTGAGCGCTCTAAGTCCACCGTACAAGTGACCCCGCTGGGTGAAAAGATCGTTGCTCAGGCGCAGCGTGTGCTGGAACAGAGTACGCTGATTTTCGAGCTGGCCAGTAGCGGCAAAGATCAGTTGGCCAACCCGCTGCGCATTGGCGCGATTTATACGATCGGACCCTACCTGTTTCCTCATCTGGTCCCTGCGCTGGCCAACGCGGCCCCGCAGATGCCGCTGTATATTGAAGAAGGCATGACCGGCACGCTGCGCGCCAAGCTCAGAAGTGGCGAGCTGGATGTGATTATTGTGGCGCTACCGTTTACTGAAACCGATGTAGTGACAAAGGCCATCTATGAGGAAGACTTTGAGGTACTGATGCCCGCCAATCACCCTTGGGTGTCGCGCGAAGCGATCAATAAAGAGGATTTACTCGAAGAGCGCCTGCTGCTGCTTGGCGAAGGTCACTGCTTCCGGGACCAGATTCTGGAAGCCTGCCCGGCGATTACCCAAAAGCTCAACAGCCCCAACAATACGCTGATTGCCGAAGGCGGGTCGCTGGAAACCATTCGCCATATGGTAGCCTCTCGATTGGGCATCACCGTGCTGCCGCAGTCCGCGCTGGGCACCGACCAGTATGAAAATGCCATGCTGGTCAGTCGACCTTTTGTTGATCCAGCACCGTCGCGCACCGTGGCGATCGCCTGGCGGGCGAGCTTTCCCCGCCCTAAAGCCATCGAGGCGCTGATTCAGGCGATCAGCCACTGCCGTCAACCTGCCCAAGCCGTGAAAAGCGCCCCATGAGCGATCTCTCCGCGCCCATCACAGCGCTGAAAGGCGTAGGCGAAGCGCTGGCGCTAAAGCTTGGCCGGCTGGGGATTGAGCGCGTTAGCGACCTACTGTTTCACCTGCCCTTGCGCTATCAGGATCGCACGCGGCTGACGCCGATTGGCCTGCTGCGGGCAGGGCAGGAGGCGGTGATAGAAGGCGAAGTGACCGCCTGCGATGTGGTTAAAGGTCGCCGCCGCAGCCTGTTGGTACGCCTGCGTGATGCCAGCGGCATTCTGAGCCTGCGCTTTTTTCACTTTTCGCCCGCCCAGCAGCAACAGCTACGCCCTGGCGCGACGGTACGCGCCTTCGGTGAAGCGCGGGCCGGGGCCACCGGTTTAGAGATCTACCACCCCGAATACCGTCTCAGTGGTGGCAGTGAAACGCCGGTCGATGAGTATTTCACACCCATTTACCCCACCACGGAAGGCTTGAACCAACCGCGGCTGCGCGCTCTGGCTCAACAGGCGCTCGCGCTTCTCGACAACGCACCCGAAGCGTTGCCCGATGTGATTCCCGATACGCTGCTTCAGCGCTTCCAGCTGCCGGGCTTGCACGCCAGCCTGCACCTGTTACATCAGCCACCGCCCGATGTGAACATCGAGCAACTCACCAGCGGCCAGCACCCGGCCACGCGGCGTTTAGCGCTGGAAGAGCTGCTTGCTCACCAGCTTAGCCTGCGCGAGGTTCGCTTGCGCATACAGGCGGATGGCGCTCCTTCGCTGCCCTCCGGGCGCAGCCTACAGGCGCGCTTTCTGGCTCAATTACCGTTTGCCTTGACCGGTGCTCAACGCCGGGTACTCGAAGAGATCGGCCACGACTTGAGTCGCCCCGCGCCGATGCTGCGCTTGATTCAGGGGGATGTGGGATCGGGTAAAACCGTTGTCGCCGCCATGGCCGCGCTGAGCGCTTTGGCGGGCAATTGTCAGGCGGCGATTATGGCGCCCACTGAAATCCTCGCCGAACAGCACTACCGCTCGTTTCAAGCCTGGTTTGAGCCGCTGGGCATCGAAGTAGCGTGGCTGGCGGGCAAGCTCAAAGGCAAGGCGCGGCTGGATGCCAAAGCGGCGATTGCCGATGGCCGTGCGCGTATGGTGGTGGGCACTCATGCACTGTTTCAGGACGACGTGCACTTTGAGTGTTTGGGGCTGGCGATTATTGACGAGCAGCACCGCTTTGGCGTGCATCAGCGCCTGGCGCTACGCGAGAAAGGCGAAGCGGGCGGGCTTACTCCACACCAGCTGATCATGACCGCCACACCGATTCCCCGCACCTTAGCCATGAGTGCCTATGCAGATCTCGATGTTTCGGTGATCGACGAGCTACCTCCCGGCCGTACGCCGGTGAAAACCGTGGTGGTGCCCGATGAGCGTCGCCCCGAAGTGGTTGAGCGTATTCGACTGGCCTGTAGCGAAGGTCGTCAGGCCTATTGGGTCTGTACGCTGATTGACGAATCCGAAGTGCTGCAGTGTCAGGCTGCCGAAGTCACCCGGGATGAGCTAACCGTAGCGCTTCCTGAATTGGCGGTAGGGTTGGTGCACGGGCGCATGAAGTCGAGCGAGAAAGCCGCAGTAATGACCGCCTTTAAAGCGGGGGAGCTGGACCTGCTGGTAGCGACGACGGTAATCGAAGTGGGGGTGGATGTGCCCAACGCCAGCCTGATGATTATCGAAAACCCTGAACGCCTGGGGCTTTCTCAGCTTCACCAACTACGGGGCCGGGTAGGACGGGGCAGCACGGAAAGCTTCTGCGTACTGCTCTACCATCCGCCGCTGTCGAAAAGCTCCCGCCAGCGCTTGGCGGTGATGCGCGAAACCACTGACGGTTTCCGCATCGCCGAGAAAGACCTGGAAATTCGTGGCCCCGGCGAAGTGCTCGGCACTCGCCAAACTGGCTTGGCACAGATGAAAATCGCCGACCTGGAACGCGATGCCGACCTTCTGGAGCGAGTCAGCACCATGGCCCAAACGCTGCAGGGCAATCCCGAAATTACCGCCGTGCTGGTACGTCGTTGGTTAGGCGAGGCGGCAGGGCGCTATGGGCAGGTTTAAGCCGCTGTACTGCTGGCGGTGGGCGCTTCGCTTCCCACTAATCGATTTGCCGCCTCGCCTAGCGGGGCAAGCTGCTCTGTAATAAGACGGAGCTGGCTCTGAATAGGGCGATAAAGGGCGACGGCTTTTTCATCCGTAATAGCGGTATTCTGCCCTTCTAATTGGGCTAACAGTTCGGCGGTTTGATCCGCTAGCGCCTCTATCGGCTGGCGTTTATTCAGTTGTTCTGCGATCTGGCCCAACAGCTCACCAATACGTTTTGCTACCGGCACCAGCGTGGCGTCGTCTTCATCGTCTGCCAACTGATGGCGGTGGGCGCCTAGCGCCGAAAGGTGGCTAAGCAGGGTGTTGGAGAGCACCAGAAAACGCAGCCCGTTATCCGCATCCAGCTTCCGGTAGTGCCCCGGCTCGTGGAGCATATTGGTGAGTAGCGTGGAGAGTGCCGCGTCAGCGTTATGAGCATTGCGCCGGGCTAGGCGATAGGCCAAGTCATCCTGCTTGCCTTCCTCGTACTGATGGATAATCTCTTCCAGGTAGCGACGGTGGTTATTCAGCGCATTGGCGGCCTCACGGTAAAGCCTGCGCCCCTGCCAATCGGGCAGAATAAAAAACACCGCTAAGCCCGCGATCAGCGAGCCAATCAGGGTATCGAATAACCTGGGTAAGATTAAGTCATAGCCGTCGCCCACCTGGTTAAAGCTACACAGCACCAGCAGCGTGATGGATGCGGTAGCGATCACGTAGTGTTTCTCACGATTGGCAAAGAACGACACCCCTGCAGCCACGGCGATCATGCTCTGCACCAGCGGTTGCGGGAAGAGGCTGATCGACGCCCAGCCCACTACCAGGCCAAGTACAGTGCCTATTATCCGTTGGGACAAAAAACGCCGTGTGGTGGCAAAGTTGGGCCGGCAAACAAACAGCGTGGTCAGCAGAATCCAAAAGCCCTGCTCGGGGTCGATCCATTGCAGGATCCCGTAGCCAGTCATTAACGCAATCGAGAGCCGCACTGCATGGCGAAAAGTGGGGGAACCCAGCGTAAAGTTTAGGCGCACCCGCTTCCACGCTTCCAATACGCTGGAGGGCGAGCGGTCATACAGTGAGCTATCGCGACGATCATCGCTGACACCAGGGTTATGGGCACTGGCGAGCTGATTTTCCAGGGTGGCCAGATTCTCTGCTAGCGCACTTAATGGATAGAGCAGCGGGCGCCACTCGGGCTTACCTCGGTCGCGTAAGTTCTCTATTGAAGCGTGTAAATCGGCCAGCGCCTCTTCGCTCTGCTGGTGGTCAAACGGCCGGTTGAGTAACAGCGATTTCGCTAGTTGACGGCAGGAACGCCCCTGTTGATCCAGCAGCCGCTGGCAGCGAAACAGCACATCGTGGTGGAAAAACGCCTTGCTGAGCGCACTGTAAGGGTAGTGGGTGGAGCTAGCCCGTTCGTGAATATCCTGGGCAATAAAGTAAATACGCAGGTAGCGGTTGAGCTTGCGGTCACCGCGCTGGCCTTCAAGCCGCCTAAAAATCATCTCTTTGGCTTGATTAAGGGCATCGACGACTTTGCCATTTTGACGCGCTAGTGCTACCCGGCGGGCTTCCACGTCTACGCCCCGCACCGGCTCGAATAGCGCCGATTTCAGAATCAAAAACTCGCCCAGCGCTTTGTACACCCGCGCCATACTCTGCTTAACCGGCTGGCGCGAAAATAGCGCGCACCACACGATTGAAATTAATCCGTACCAGACAGCCCCCGCCAACAGCAGCAGTTGGCGGGCGGCCACGTCTTCATCGACCCCGCCGTGCTGCTCAATATTGATCATCGAGTAAATCGACAGGATTAGCGTGCCGGAGGCAATGGTGGCGTAACGCTGCCCAATGGCGCCGAGCATAATCAGAGTAAAGGTTGAAACGCCCAGGCCAACCACAAACAGCCACGGCCAGGGAAACAGCCACTGGACAATAAAAGACGCCGACGTAAAACACACCAGCGTGACCAGCAGGGCTTGAAAACGCCCCTGCCAGCTGTCATCGGTTTCAGAAAGCGCACTTGCAATAATGCCCAAAAACAGCGGAATCACCAGCGCGATGTCACCTGCAAAACCGCTAAACAGCAGCGCCCCGCTGAACGCGATAAACACGCGCAGGCTGTAGGCAAACTTATCTAGGGTCCATAGACGCCGCAAAGGCAGAGAAATCGGCATAGGGTCTCTTATTAATCGCTTTTGTTAGACCTTAGTATAACTCTTGTGGGTTCAAGTTTCTCTCTGAAAGCTTAGCTTCTGAACGATTTCGTTTTGCTGATCGTAAATACTTTTTTGCTACCTACGCGAGACCCAAATGTTCACGCAGCGTAGAGCCACTATAGGCTTTGCGAAACAATCCCCGTTCTGCCAGTGCTGGCACCAACGCTTTACAGGTAAGTTCCAGCGAGCGCTTGCTACCGCCGGGCAGAGCAATAAAGCCGTCGATAGCGCCTGCGGCATGCCACTGATCAATCGTCTCCAGCGCGTCTTCAACGGTTCCTACCACTTGCCAATGAGCTGAACCGGACGCTTCAGGTCGCTTAAGCAAAGTGGCCACCGTCGGCGACTCGTGAACCACAAGTTGGCGCAGTAGGTTTGCGTGGGTGCGGCTTCTTACCGGGTGATCGAGAGGCGTAAGCATCGCCTGGGTGATGCGCTGGTCAGGGGCGAGCGCAGATACATCAACCCCCAGCGCTTGGTGCAGAAACGCCTGTTGACGGCTTTCGTTATGCTCGCTCTGTGACGATTGGTACAGCGCTTGCGCCTCTTCACGGGTGTCACCGAGAAACAGGCTTAGCCCTGGCAGTATCCGAACCGCTGATGCGCTCCGGCCATGGCGCCTAGCGCGTAATTGGATGTCCTTACGCAATTCCAATGCAGACGCCAGACTGGGGGTCGCCGCGAAGATGGCATCTGCAATACGAGCGGCAAAATCGCGCCCGGTATCGGAGGCTCCGGCTTGAAAGAGAGGCATATCTCCCGCCTGATGGGAGGGGAGGGTTAATGGCCCCTTGATATCGAAAAAGTGGCCGTGATAGTCGAGCGTGGCCATTTGCTGGTGATCGGCGTAGCGACCCTGACGATCGTTTAGTAGCGCTGAGTGGGGGTAGCTTGCCCAGAGCTTGCGCACGACGTCGACGCACTCATCGGCACGGGCATAGCGCTCGGCCGGTGATGGCATACTCTCGATACCAAAATTTTGCTGGCCATCCAGGGCGGTGACAACGTTCCAACCTGCTCGTCCATGGCTGATGTGGTGTAACGACTGTAACTGGCGGGCGAGCAGGTAAGGCGGAATAAAGGTGGTAGAGGCCGTCGTTACCAGGCCGATATGGCGTGTCTTTTGTGCCAGGGCGGTCATCAACAGCGTGGGGTCAAGGCTACTGAAGCCGGGCGCATGAGCTAATACATCGGGGTCGATGAATAGGGAGTCTGGCCGAAACAGAAAGTCCAAATGAGCCTGTTCGGCCATCTGGGCAAACCCTGTGTAGAAGTCTGGATCGTGGATCGCCTCGATCTGACTGTCGGGACGGCGCCAGCTATTTCCGGCCAGCCACGTGATGGCAAGTGATAAACCGATACATAACGGTCTGTCGGTGGAGGATACGCGAGACATGTAAAGTTCCTGATGATGAATCATGATGGTTAAGGTCGAGGGGGAATGGGAACAACCATGGGGGTATGGGTGATGGGATCGGTCATGATGTGGGCGTCGATATCGAATACATGGGCCAGCACCGTTGGGCAAATCACATCAGCTGGCGTGCCCGCTGCTGCAATTTGTCCATCCTTCATGGCAATGATGTGATCTGCATAGCGAGCTGCCTGATTGAGGTCGTGTAGCACCATGACCAGGGTATGGTGTTGGCGACGGTTGAGTTGCAGACATAGCGCCAGTATTTCGTGCTGGTGTGCGATATCAAGATAGGTGGTCGGCTCATCCATCAACATAATGCGGGGGTTCTGCGCCAATACCAGCGCCAGCCAGACGCGCTGACGCTGCCCGCCCGAGAGTTCGTCAACTCGGCGCGTCTCCATGCCGGTTAGCCGAGTGAGTTGTAGGGCGTGGTCGACGGCAAACTCGTCCTCTTCGCTGTACTGACGGAACCACCCCTGGTGGGGAAAGCGGCCTCGGGAGACGAGATCCATCACGGTGATGCCGGATGGGGCGGTGGATACCTGCGGTAAAAGCCCCACCTGCCGGGCACGTTCACGAGCGGTGTAGTGTTGCAGTGGTTTGCCGTCGAGGAGGATCTGTCCCCGAGCAGGTGGCAGAATGCCTGCCAAGGCGCGCAGCAGGGTGGATTTTCCGCAGCCGTTTGGGCCGATGATCGCAGTGATGCGTGCATTGGGGAGCGCGATACTCAACTCGCTCAAGATTGTGGTGTTGCTGTAGGCCAGGCTGATGTTGTTGGCTTGCAGTTGACCGGAGCAAGAAGCAAGGATATGTGAAAGGTGCGGTGCGTTCATTGGCAAATTATCTCTATCACATGGCATTAACAGGGGTGACGGCGCGTTAATAGCCAGAGCAGATAGGCACCACCCGCAATGGCGGTGACACGCCCAATAGGGAGTATCAGTTGCCCTGGAAGATGCTGGGTCATCAAATCGGCCGTTAGCAGCAGCACCGCCCCCATGAAGGCCGCGCCGAGTATGGGAACACCGGGTGTGCGGGTCAGTCTCGTGACCAGTTGCGGGGCGGCCAGGGCAATGAACGCGACTGGGCCGATGGCACCTGTGGCCAGTGCGGCTAGCACAACACCGCAGAAGATCATTGATCGTCGGGTCCGTTCGACAGAGACACCTAACTGACGGGATACATCGTCGCCCATTTCGACCATGCTCAATGCGCGCGCAGCACACAGCGCTATCGGCAGTAGAATCAGCGTGCCGACCAGCGGAGGTAGGGCATGGATCCAATAGCGAGCATTGAGTGAGCCTGCCAGCCACATATTGGCCTGTACGGCGCTGTCGAGATTGCCCTTCACCAGCAGAAGGCCATTGAGTGCGCTTAGGGTGGCACCCATGCCGATCCCTATCAGCACCAGACGATAACTGTCGACCTGGCCCTGACGACGCGCTAGCAGATACACCACGAGTGCGGTCAACATTCCGCTTGTAACGGTTGCCAGCAGGATACCGAGCGTGTGCTGCCCTACCAGCACGATATAGCTGATAGCACCTGTCGCTGAGCCCGTGGTAAAGCCGATAATGTCTGGTGAGCCAAGCGCATTGCGCGAAATCGATTGAAAAATAGCTCCGGAGACACCCAGCGCAGCACCAGCAAAGAGACCAGTCAAGATGCGCGGCAGGCGAATGCCCCACACGATGCGCCCCTCGGTACTGCTCGACTGTGTGGTCAGTAGTGCATCAATGACCTGGGAAGGGGATAACGACATACGCCCCAGCATCAGCAGGCTGATGGCCAGGATAATGGCGATGAATAGCAACAGCGCGTTAATGAGCAGCACCCGCGGTGCGATGCCGATGGAGAGTGAGCCCAGGCGATATACACGAGGTATCGTAGCAACTCTCTTCATAGCTGCACCAGACTCCTACGTCTTGCAAGTACTACCAGGAAAGGACCGCCGATTAACGCAATCATGATGCCCACGCTGACTTCTCCCGGATGGGCGATACGCCGACCCAAGGTGTCAGCTACCAGCATCAATACGGCACCGATCAACATTGCGTGGGGGAGCAATCGAGGATGACCCGGCCCGACCATGAAACGCGCCATATGGGGGGCGGTAAGCCCAATGAAGGCGATTGGCCCGGCGGCGGCGGTGGCAGCCCCGGTAAGCAGAGTGACGACGAGCGCGGCAGTCAACCAAGTGCGTTGAACATGCACACCCAGCGCGCGGCCAAGCTCACGACCGAGTACCAGGGTGTCGAGTGAGTGCCCCAGCAGTTGAGCGATCACCAAACCAGCCAGCATCGGCATCGCCAGCGGTAGCAGTATGCTGTGGCCGCGCCCCTGAAGGGCGCCGACCGCCCAGTGCCGAAACTGATCGAAGACCTGCTCTTGGCTGTTGAGGGTAATGATATGGGTGACTGCCAGCAGGACGGCAGAAATCGCTGTACCGGCCAGGACGACGCGAACCGGATCTCCTCCCAGGCGCAGGCTGCTCAGCAGGAGCACTACCAGGCCTGTCACTGCGGCACCTGTCATTCCGAAAATAAGTAGCCCCACGGGAGCGGTAATGCCCAGCATCGCAATGCCGGAGGCGACCGCCACGGAGGCACCGGCATTGACGCCTAAAATGCCCGGATCTGCCAGTGGATTGCGTGTCAGCGCCTGCATAATGACGCCCGCCGTTGCCAGTCCCGCGCCGATCAGAATAGCCAGGAGTGCGCGTGGCAGGCGCAAATAACGTATCAGCAGATGGTCGCTTTGCGTCGGGTCAAAGTGGGTTAGTGCCTGCCACACCACGGCAGGTGCAATATCGTGAGTGCCGATCAGGGTACTTAGCAGTACGAGCAGGAAAAGGCCTGCTCCGTATGTCAGTAGTGATCCCCAGTTAAGCAACTGGCAGTTGAAGTAACTTACGTGAATCAAGGGGCGAAGTTCTCCCGCATTCCTTCGATGATCTCAAGAGCACTGTAATAGTCAATGCGGAACGAGTTGGCGCCCAAGCCGTAAACCTGACCTGACCGTATGGAGGGCAAATTGGCGAGGATGGGGTCGTTGACAAAGGGTGCAAGGTCGTCCTGATCACGGCGTAATAGAAATGTCGTGGGAGACGCCAACAGGGTTAGGTACTCGTATTCGGTACGCACAAAGTCGCCCGGCGTGTCGAATCCTGCATGCCAGCGTGGGTCTGCGCCCTCAATGTCAACGCCCAGCGAGGCCAGCAGCTGTGCGTGGGTACCATCATCCGTGGCGACGGGATTCGTGATGCCGGGGCCGTTGTAACTGATGATATTGGCGGTTCCTGCCGGGAGAACCAATTGCTGGCGAGTATCGGTAAGCCGCCGATCAAAACTTTCCAGCAAACGCTCGGCAGCCTCCCTGCGCCCTAGTGCGTCCGCCAACACCTGGGTCAATGTCTGCCAGTTGCGCTGGCCGTAGTCGAGTACCAGCGTGGGAGCGATGGCACGTAACTCGTCAACCTGCTCCAGAGCCGAGTCAGCGCCGTTGGCGGAAACCAGAATCAGGTCCGGTTGTATGGCATAGATGGCTTCCAGATCGACGTTTCCGGCAGCCCAGAGGTTTTCCACGCCGCGCTGATGAGCCACCTCGGCCCACTGGGCAAAGAAAGCCCCGTTGGCGTCGGCAGCGCTGGCCACTACCGGCGCCTCGATAGGCAGCAAAATACCGGTTAAGGTGACCGAGGTCGACAGAATGCGTTCAGGTGGCTTGGCAATCTGCAGCGTAATGCCATCATCGCTGTGAACACTGCGCGGCCAACTGCCTGCCAGGACGGGTGCGCTGGCCATCAGCACTATCAGCGCCACAATCATGCCCACCGCATGCTGTCGGAGGCGTGGGTGACACGCTACCGGAGGGTGAAAAAAAGTGATTAAAAAGCGCATCGTGGTGGCTCCTGAAAAGAGTCGGCTACCAGCGAAGGTTGACGCTGGCTGTCACCGTCCGACCGCTGCCGTAGTAGCAAGAGGTGGCGGCACTACAGGTGGCAACATAACGTTCGTCAGTTAAATTGCTGGCATTGAGAGCGAATTCCAGGTCCGTATTGCCAACCCGGCCGGCGTCGTAGCGAAGCGCTGCGTCGTACAATGTGTAATCGGGAATGTGCAGATAATTTCCTAGGTCACCGTAGGTTTCATCCACATAACGTGCGCCAGCGGCAATGCTCAAACCATCAAGCGGCCCACTCCAGAAGGAGTAATCAAGCCAAAGTGAACCCATCCACTCCGGTACCCGAATCATACGATTGCCCTGGTAGCCGTCGTTATTACGTGTCACTTCCGAGTCGAAACGGGTGAGCGCGCCAATGACGCTAAAGCCTGGAGTGGGTGTCACCCGCCCTTCCAGTTCGATACCGCGAATTTGCACTTCGCCAGTCTGTACCTGGAAACTCTCATCGGCGTCATTACGTGGGTCGGCGGTAAGCACGTTCTCTTGGCGCAGGTCGTAGGCCGATAGTGTAATCATGCCGTCGATAGTTCGGGGTTCGTACTTGACGCCCACCTCCCATTGGGTACCAGTGGTCGGCTCGAAGGTGCTGCCGTCGCGGGTTGTGCCGGTGGCAGGCTGAAAGGATTCGGCATAGCTGACATAAGGTGACAGGCCGTTATCAAAGAGATAAATCAGTCCGGCACGGGCGGTAAAAGCTTGATCTTTGGTGATAGCGCGAGTATCGGTCAGGCGGTTCAGCGAGTCGATTTCGAACCAGTCATAGCGGCCACCGATGGTCAAACGCCATTGATTCCAAGCTAACTGATCCTGTAAATAGAGGCCTCGCTGCTTGTCGGTCTCTTCGGTTGAGGTTTGAGCGAATAGTGTGGGTGCGAAGTCATAATAGGTATAAACCGGGTGATAAATATCGATGGCGATAGCGTTGGGATCGACGCTGGCGGCTTGGCGGAAGAAATCCCAGTCGCTCTTCTGCCAGTCGACGCCAGCCAGCACCCCGTGGATGACATCGCCCGTTTCAATTTCTCCCTCTAGGCGGGTATCGATGCTGTACCCCTTGGCTTCGCCTTCGCCCTGCACTGCCCGCCGTGCCAGGATACGGTCATTCTGGAGGGTGTTGAGTTCCGTCAGCGCCGCGCCGCGTACGCCATTGCCCACCGATGCTCGATAGAGCGAGTCAACGTGGGTATAGCGTGCGTTCTGGCCCAATTTCCAACGTTCGTTCAGCTCATGATCCACTTGCCAGCCAGCGGTCCACAGTGTGCGATCATAGGTATTCCAGCCGGGTTCGCCAAGGAAGGTGGTGTTGTCGATATAGCCATCGGCGGCGGGGATCACGGTACCTTGATAGGGCAGAAACTGAAAAGTACTGCCTCCGTCGTTTTCCTGGTATGAGCCCAGCAGGGTCAACTGAGTCGCGTCGTCGTTGAACGTGAAGGTAGCGCTCGGTGCCAGGAACCAGTGCTGATAACTGGTTTCATCAATCTGTGTATCGCCATCGCTGAACAAACCGACCAGCCGCCAGCGTGCACGCTCGCTGTCGTTGGTGCCGCCGACATCAAATGCGCTTTGATAGCGGCCGCGCTCATCCACCTGTAGACGCAGTTGTTGCTCCTGATCAAGTGTGGGCATTTTGCTAACCTGATTGACCATCCCGCCCGGTGCGATCTGTCCATAGAGAAC
The DNA here is from genome assembly GCF_055725665.1 of Vreelandella sp. DA03-1M. Taxonomy (NCBI): domain Bacteria; kingdom Pseudomonadati; phylum Pseudomonadota; class Gammaproteobacteria; order Oceanospirillales; family Halomonadaceae; genus Vreelandella; species Vreelandella sp. DA03-1M. The sequence goes on along the minus strand of NZ_CM146798.1, from coordinate 4,562,149 downwards.
ACTGGAGGGGCCCTTCAGTACTTCCACGCGTTCCAGGTTCCAAGCGTTGAAGGCCACGCGGTTCCAGCTATTGCCACCGTTTGAGGGTACGCGCAGGCCATCCAGTGTGACGTTGTTGCTGAAACTGCCCGCATCGAAGCCACGGATATAGAGATCATCCACGCGGTTATCGATGCCTTGGCTTTCCGGTAGAACACCCGCTGTGTAGCGCGTGGCCTCATTAAGGTTCTGTACACCTCGCGCATCGAGTTCGTTGCGCTCAATGACCGTGACGGACTGCGGTGTCTCGGCCAGCGGCGTATCTGTTTTGGTGGCGGCGCTGATGGTGTCTGCGGGGCGGTAGGCATTGACCGTTATGGTGCTGAGTTCGACTTCCTCATTGCCCGAAGTTTGTGCGAATAACGGGGTGACTGTAATGCTGCTACCTGCCAGTAGTAAGCAGAGCGGCAATACTTCGTGTCGTCGTATGTAATAACGCGATCGGAACTTCATGCAAACCTCACCTGCGACTGATAGTTATTCGCATTATTTTTGCATGCTGGTCGTTGGGTGTCTTAGGCGAGGTAGGCAAAAACATAGGCATGCCCATCATTTTTGCAGGCAAGTACCAGGCGTTTGCTCTAGATGTGCAGGTAAAAAAAGCCTCATGGTAGCGGTGCTAACGCGCTGTTCTGTTGAGGACCTGTTTGGGTGATATGCCAAAGTGGCGCTTGAAGGCGGCGGAGAAGCTGGCGGTATGTGAGTAACCCGCTATGTCGGCAGCCTCACTAACACTAATGCCTTCGCGTTGTAGCGCCAAGCGCGCTTTTTCCAAACGGGTATGCTGTAAAAACTCGAACACGCTAACCCCATGCGCTTGGCGAAAATGACGCTGAAGGGTGGCGGTTGCCATATTGGCTTCGGCGGCAATCTCTTCAAGGCTTAAATGCATGCTAGCGTTAGCCTTTAACCAGCTTGCCAACTCGCGCATGCGATAGTAATTGCGCGTGCTAATACCTCGCAAGGGACGGTTGTGTTGATCGCTTATACCGTGCGACCAAGCATCCAGGAATAGATCAAGCGCCCGACTTTCAAGGTATAGCCTGACCAACTCAGGGGGGAGCGGTGGTGGCGTCAACATCTGCTCTGCTAGTTCACAAGCGCGGATTGAGGCTTTCCATTGTCGAGTGCACAAGTGTTTCTCTAACTGAGCAGCCGCTGCCGAGGTGTAGCCGATGGCATCGCCACATAGTGACTGCTCTAGCCACTCGCGACTTAGATTAAGACTAACGCGCCTGGAAAAATCGCCTTGTCTCGTCGTCCGGCAAAACAATTCGTCTTGATTTGTCGTCACCAGTGCCATAGTGGGAGAAAAGGCATTATGTTCACCGCCGCGGCCTGCGTTGAGCTTTAACTGCTGGCTCCCGAAGCGTAGATCCAGCTCCCCCTCCAGCAGCATTACCAAGCTGATGCTGTTATTAAGATTTGCTTTACGCACAGCGTCACGTGCTTTGGCGCCACGTTCGAAGTACAGGCCCAGGCCAGGCTGCAGCAGGAGATGTCCCTGGTTGGGAATAGGGATGGGCCCCACTTCTGAATGGGAGAAAGGAGTATGGAGAGAAGAACGGAGCGCTTTGGTCATAAGAAAAGCGACACATAAGGGAGGGTTATGGAATACCTGGCATCATACAGTAGAATAAGACGATTGATAATTGTTTTCATTATCGCGCTTATGAGTGTTTTATCATTCGCTTCGCTTTAAGCCTAATCGGGTGGAGGCCAAAAGCCTATTGACGGAAGTGTGTTCTAAAAATTAGCGCACTAAAGCCCTATGATTGAAACAGTAACCTTTCGATACTCGGAGTGACACTAAAAAAACAGGAACACTCCAATGGATCTCAAGCTACTGCTGGACTGGCGTCTGCACCTGACGGTGATCGTGACGTCGATGTTTGCCGAGTGGATAGGCATTGTGCGCATTCCGCTCGGGCCGGGGACACTACTGTTATTACCTCTGCTTTACGCCTTTATCATTGGCGTGATCTTCAACCCCCACCTTTTCTCGGCAATGGGCAAGGTTATCCCCAAGCCGGTTAGTAATGCGGCAGGTCCGATTATCCTGATCGCAATTTTGCCCTTTATTGCCAAGTTCGGTTCTACCATTGGCCCGGCAATTGAGCAGATCATCGCCGCTGGCCCCGCGCTGATACTCCAGGAGCTGGGTAATCTCGGCACCATGTTGATCGCGCTGCCCTTCGCGGTGTTAGTGCTCAAGATGGGCCGGGAAGCGATCGGTGCTACCTATTCCATTGCCCGCGAACCCAATATTGCCATTATTTCAGACCGCTACGGCCTCAGAAGCCCTGAAGGCATCGGCATCATGGGCGTGTACGTGGTGGGCACCATGTTCGGTACGCTCTATTTCGCCTTAATGGCGGGGTATATCGCTTCGTTGGATATTCTCGATATCCGTGCGCTGGCCATGGCCTGTGGGGTGGGCAGTGGCAGTATGGTGGCAGCGTGTTCGGCCGCATTAGCCGAAGCGGTACCGGCATCCAAAGACGAACTGCTCGCCTTTGCAGGGGCAAGTAATTTGCTCACTTACGCAACCGGTTTGTATGTTTCGCTGTTTATTGCGTTACCGGTGACCGAGTGGATGTATAAGCGCCTGAAAGGCTCACGCCAGGAGGTTAGCCATGAAAACTCATGAGAATACGGTCGATCAGTTCGATGCCGAAGCGCTTAAAGAGCTGCGCCCTGAAAACCAGTTAGGCAAAACGGCGCTGGTACTGGCAGCCGTGTGTGTGGCTGCATGGTTTAGCAATATCGTCAACGGTTCGCCTTTATTAGACGCACTGCCCGGCATGCTGATTCTTTACGTCATGGTCATCATCGGCTTGGTCATCGGACGCGTATGCCCCTTTTACCTGCCCAGCGTGGCCTGGGTATCGCTGATCAGTATTATCGCGACGCTGCCATTTTTCCCGGGTAATGGTTGGATAATCGCACGACTGGCGGAGGTCGACTTCTTAGCGGTGGTCACGCCGGTATTGGCCTATGCAGGGCTGGCGCTGACCGGACGTGAGTTTGCCATGTTCAAGCAAACCGGCTGGAAGCTAGTGATCGTGGCCTTACTGGTATTCACCGGCACCTTTATCGGCTCTGCCGTTGTCGCTCACATAATGCTTTAAGGATAGGACGATGACTGCCTCAGTAAACTTGCCGGATAGCGAAACATTAAAAGCGTGGCGTCACGATTTCCACCAGCACCCGGAAACCGCGTTTGAGGAGCACCGTACCAGTGCGCGTATTGCAGCGCTGCTGACTGAGTGGGGCTTTGAGGTAACTACCGGGATTGCTGGAACGGGTGTGGTCGCCGCTCTGGATGGTCAACAGGGTGAAGGCAAAACCATCGGCCTGCGGGCCGATATCGACGCCCTGGATATTCGTGAAGAGACGCAGCTTGCCTACGCCTCGCAAACGCCTGGCAAAATGCACGCCTGTGGCCACGATGGTCATACGTCCATGCTGCTGGGCGCCGCCTGGGCGTTAAAGCAGCAGCCGGATTTCAAAGGCCGGGTGGTGTTTATCTTTCAGCCCGCTGAAGAGAGCGCTGGTGGTGGGCGCGTCATGGTCGAAGAGGGCCTGTTTGAGCGTTTTCCCATGGATGCCGTATACGGTCTGCATAATTGGCCGGGCCTGCCGGTAGGTGAGGCAGCGGTGCATGACACCGATGTGATGGCGGCTTTCGATATTTTTACCCTAAAACTGATTGGCAAGGGATGCCACGCCGCGATGCCACACTTGGGCATCGATACGGTGCTGGCAAGCTGCCAACTGATCAGTCAGTTACAGGGGTTGGTGAGCCGTGAAACGCCGCCGGATAAATCGGCGGTGCTGAGTATTACCAGCATCCACGCCGGGGATACCTTCAATGTGATTCCGGAGCAGGTCGAGCTGCGCGGTACGCTGCGCTGCTTTGATATGACGCTTAAAGAGCATTTGGAAGCACGCTTCAAACAGGCGATTGGCAGTTTGGCAGAGTTTCACGGCTTAGCCGTTGAACTGGATTACCAGCGCTGCTACCCGGCTACTATCAATACCCCTGAACATGCCCAGCGCTGCGCTACGGTGCTGGAACGCTTACTCGGTAGCGATAAAGTAAAGCGTAATCCGTCGCCCAGCATGGCCTCTGAAGACTTTTCGTTTCTGCTGGCCGAGCGGCCGGGTGCCTATATCTGGATGGGCAACGGCGAAGATTCCCCCTCGCTGCACAATCCGCGCTATGACTTCAACGACGCGCTGTTGCCGCTAGGAACACGCTATTGGGTGGAGCTGGTAAGGGCGCTGCTCACTTAAAATATTATTGCCACTTAACGATCTTGCTTAACTAACTATGTTGTTCGCTCTCACATGCCCGCTGGGTAGGGGAGCGGCTACGCCAAATATCTACACCGAACATAGCGTTTCACCATCAAAAACGCTTAGGGAGTTTTAGAATGTCTTTAACCATTACCGTTATTGGGCTTGGTCAGATGGGCGGTAACATGGCGCTCACCCTTAAAGCTGCAGGGTTTGAAGTCACGGGCAGCGATGTATTTGAGCAAGCGCGATCTCGCCTTGCTGCTCAGGGACTAACCGTTGTGGCGCCTGATGCGCTGCCCGCAAGTGATGTGTATCTGCTTTCGCTGCCCACTTCTGCCCATGTCCGTGAGGTGATCGAGCAATCTCCAGGCCTGCTTGACCTTGCGCCGAATGGTAGCGTGATTGTCGATACATCAACGAGCGACCCAGCGGTTAGCCGTGAATTGGCTGAAAAAGTAACTGCAGCGGGCCTTCACTGGCTGGATGCCCCCGTCAGCGGTGGCCCCAAAGGTGCTGCCAGTGGCAAGCTGGGTATGTTGTTAGGCGGCGATGAAAGCACTATCGAGCGGGTATTGCCAATACTGGAAGCGATGTCAGCCAAGCGCACCCATGTGGGCGGCCCAGGCAGCGGCCATGTGGTGAAACTTGCCAATAATTACCTGTGTGCCGCGCACTTGTTAACCACCGCCGAAGCCGTGGCTATGGCCGCCAAGGCGGGCGTCGACCCCGTTGCCTGTCTGGCGGGCATCAATAGTGGCTCCGGGCGCAGCGCGATTAGCGAGGTGAATTTCCCAGAGTGGGTGCTGAGCGAGCGCTTCGATTCTGGCTTTACCTCCGGTTTGATGCGTAAGGATCTGCGTTTGGCGCGGGATGCCGCGGAGCAATTGAATATTCCCTTACCGCTGTTACAAGCCGTTGTTGATGCTTGGCACGCGAACCCCGAGCAGCCAGCTGATAGCGACGATTTTAACCATATCACTACGCCGATATTAGCGCGTGGCAGCCAAGCGGAGGGCAACCAATGAACTCACTTAGCCAACATGCCTGCGACCATCTGGCTGAACTGCTTAAAGGTTTCGGTTTAGCCGCTACCACGCCGCTAAGTAACTGGATTGATGGCGCATTAGTCGCAGGGGAGGGTGAGGAAATCACCCTGATCAACCCGGCCACCGGCGAAGCCCTGGTGAGCTATCGTGATGCGGGCACGACGTTAATTGAGCGTGCTACTCAAGCGGCTACGCGTGGGCAGCGTGAATGGATGGCGCTTACCGCCAGCGAACGTGGGCGTCGCATGAATTCGGCGCTGCGTGGGCTAGAGGGCCATGAAGAAGCGCTGGCGCAGTTGGAGAGCGTCGTTGCCGGTAAGCCGATTCGTGACTGCCGGGCTGAAGTAGGCAAGGTGCGCGAGATGTTTGAATACTACGCGGGCTGGTGCGATAAGCAGCACGGCGAAGTGATTCCAGTGCCTACCTCGCACCTTAACTATGTACGTCATGTGCCCTATGGCGTGGTGGGGCAAATTACCCCCTGGAACGCCCCGATGTTCACCTGCGCATGGCAACTGGCCCCGGCGATTGCAGCGGGCAACGGCGTAGTACTGAAGCCTTCCGAACTGACGCCCTTCTCATCGGTGGTAATTGCCCAACTGCTCGAATGCTCTGGAAAGTTCGGTCAGGGGCTTCCTAAAGGGTTAATAAATATCGTCAATGGGCTGGGCAAGTCGACTGGCGCAGCGCTGACCGACCACCCCACTATCAGCAAGCTGGTATTCGTGGGCTCTCCCCAGAGTGGCCGCATGATTGCTGAAGCCGGCGCACGCCGATTGGTGCCCAGCGTGTTAGAACTAGGGGGTAAATCTGCCAATATCGTCTTTGCCGATGCCAAGCTGGACGAAGCCGTCGCCGGTGCCCAGGCGGCAATTTTTGCTGCCGCAGGTCAGAGCTGTGTGGCGGGCTCACGGCTGTTGATTGAGCGATCGGTGTTTGAGCAGGTCACCAGCCGTTTGGCCCGGGCCGCGGAACAGATTGCGGTCGGCCTTCCCAGCGATGAAGTGACGCGCATGGGGCCTTTGCAGAATCGCCGTCAATTTGAGCAGGTCACCCGGATGATTGAGGCTGCCGAAGCGGCAGGCGCGAGAGTGTTAACGGGTGGCAAGCGTCCCGAAGGACTGCCAGACGAGGCCCACGGCTATTTTATCGCCCCTACCGTGCTGGTCGACGTCACGCCGGAGATGGAGATCGCTCAGCAAGAGGTTTTCGGCCCGGTGTTGATCGCCATGGCCTTTGAGGGCGAAGCCGAAGCCATTCAGCTCGCCAACGAAACTCGCTTTGGTTTGGCTGGCGCCGTTTGGAGCCAGGATGTGGCGCGGGCGCATCGCGTTGCCGGTCAACTGCGTGCGGGCACGGTGTGGGTCAATAGCTACAAGGCGATCAGCGTGATGTCCCCGTTTGGTGGCTTTGGCGATAGCGGCTTTGGACGCTCTAGCGGTTTGGACGGCCTGCGCGAGTACACAGTGCCGCAAAGCGTCTGGGTGGAAACGGCACCGGAAGCCAGCGTGGCATTTGGCTACGGTAGCGGCGTTGGTTGATTGTTCCATGGGACCTGAGGATATTGTTCTAACTTGCTGGGGCGCTTCGCTCCAGCAGCGTGAGGAGTTACTGCAATGAGCTTTGGCATTGATCACCCCTTAGTCGCGGTAGCCGATTTAGATGTGGCCGCCGAGCGCGCGGCCGCATTGGGTTTTACCCTCAATCCGCGCCACAGCCACCCCTGGGGTACCGATAATCACCTGCTGTTTTTACACAATAATTTCATTGAACTGATTGGCATTGCACATCCAGAGCTAACAGATTATCGGGATAGCAACGGCTTTCAATTTGCCAAAGTGGTGGAAGATCGCTTAGCCATTGGTGAGGGGATCGCCATGGTGGCATTAGAAAGTGAAGCAATGTCGACGGATCATGCGCTGTTGACTGCGCGTGGTTTTGAAGGCCATTCGCCTATTGAGTTTCGCAGACTGGCGCATCTTGCCAGTGGTGATGTAGAAGTGGGTGTCGCGTTAAATATCCTCCATGACCCTCAGCAGCCTTTCCTTACCCAATTCTTGTGCCAGCAATTGCGTCCTGAGCTGTTTCGCACAGACCCCACCCTTGAGCGGCACGCTAATACGGCGACGTCTATTACCGATATTTGGTATGTGTCAGATAGCCCTGCTCGAGACTTGGAGCACTTTCGTCGTATCCATGGCGATGAAGCGATTCAAACGCAAACGGGGGGCTTTAAAATTCACACTGATAAAGGGATTTGTCATTTATTAAGCGACTGGGCAATAGGTGAGCACTTTGAGGTGTTGGAAGGGCTCTCGTCAGTGCCCGCTAGGGCGGTGGCGCTAACTCTGGCCTGTGATGATATTGCCGTGGCGATTAATCACTGGCAGAAGCGCTCGCTACCTTTTGCACCATTGAGCGCCCATGAGGCCGATATACCGCCTGAAGTGTTAGGCGGAACAGTGCTGCGTTTTTCTCAAATCACGGTGTGAGAGCGTTAATGATGACCGCGACCTCAGATGTAGGCGGCCACGCCTTTAATGACCCTGACGCGCTCTGGCGGGAGATTCAGGCAGCCGCCCTTGAAGCTTCCCGCACGCAGCCACTATTAGCGGATTTTTACCGACATGCTTTGCTTGATCATAGCGATTTTGCTTCGGCACTTGCCGTTGTTATCGCTGAGACGCTGTCATCTCCCCATATATCGCATGCCTCGGCACTGGCAGAGATACGTGCTGTGCTGGCGGAAAACCCGCTGATCGTTGAGTCCGCCCTGGATGATTTGCGGGTGTTACTACAGGAAGACGCCGCCATCCCAGAACCTTTTACACCACTGCTCTTTTTTTCTGGTTATCGAGCACTGCAGTGTCATCGCGTCAGTCATGTTTGGTGGACAACCGCTAGGAAGAGTATGGCGAGCTACCTCCAGTTTTGCTGTAGTTGTACATTCAGCGTAGATATACATCCTGCTGCACGCATTGGTAAAGGCATCTTTATTGACCATGGTGTGGGTATTGTTATTGGCGAAACCGCCGTCGTCGAAGATGGTGTCACCCTTTTTCAGGGCGTCACATTAGGCGGAACGGGTAAGCTTGATGGTGACCGTCACCCCAAAGTTCGGCGGAATGCTTTTTTGGGTGCAAACGCCGTTGTGCTTGGCAATATTGAGGTTGGTGAGGGCTCGCGAATCGGTGCTGGCGCCATTGTCACAAAAAGCGTAACCGCTGGAGCGACGGTGGTGGGACTGCCTGCGACCGCGCGCTAATTCACATCGCGAAACGCTTGCATCCAGCGCTGCAGGTGGCGTAGCAGCAGAATGCTAGCCTTGGGCTGTTGGCGGCCTACGCGCGTGACCATGTGGGCCTGGGAGCGCTGAAACAGCGGATTATCTACCTGACGCGCCACTAGCGTGCCTGCTTCTAAATCGTGTGCGACGGCAAAGGCGGGCAGTAGGGTAATGCCCATGCCGCTGCGCACATATTGTGCTAATACCACCATGGAATTTGTATTCATTGCCATGCGCGGGACTATACGAGACTGCTGAAATGCTTGGTCGACCATTTGACGCACCCCATGGGTGGTGTCCCACATGGCCATCGGCTGGTCGCTAAGCTGAGTCAGCGTGAGAGGTGACGTCTGGCTGGTCAATGGGTGATCCGGCGGCAGAATAGCCATCAGTGGCTGAGGACTGGATGACCAGAAACGCAGCTGGGGATGGGTACGCTCATGGAACATCAAGCCGATATGACTGTGATCGCCGACAATGGCGTCAATAATGCCCGAGGTGCCTGCGGTATGGATGTCGAGCTGAATGCCCGCATAGCGTTGGGTAAATTCGTGCAGCGGCGACGCTACTAGGTCACTGACAAATCCTTCACCGACGGTGAGCGATATCTTGCCGGTTTCCATGCGCTGGTAGGCTTCAAGTGACGCGATAAAGCCTTCGTCCAGTGCGCCGCGACGTTCGCAGTACTCAAGCAGCATTTCACCGACCGGGGTCGGTGAAATGCCGCCGCGCTGACGCTCCATGAGGGTGGCTCCCAAGGCTTCTTCCAGCAGCGAAATTTGCCTGCTGACCGCCGAGGGAGCAATGTCCAGACGCGCCGCAGCACGGCGAACTGAGCCAGACTCAAGGGTAACGCGGAAGTACACTAAGCGTTGATGAGGTATGTCCATCGATAGCTGCTATACCTCTGCCTGGTTTACCCTTTGCTGACCGCTCAATACTGCAAATACTGGGCTACAAATATTTGAGCAGCTTCTGCAGCTTGTTCATATCGGCGGAGTCGCCCACTAAACGCACGTTGCCACTCATCATGCCGTCAAGAAAGGCTTGCTGAGTGGGCTTTTTGAGCACTTTTAACGCAGTGGCTTGGTCTCGGAAACGCAGTTCAAGGTCTAAGTCGACGGGCAGCCCTTTACCGGTGCTGATGCCTTTCGGCGTCATCCGGTAGTGGCGGGCTATGCTTAGATCTTCCGTGGCGATTCCCCAGTCCAGGCCGCGCATGCGTTCTAACTGTTCACGAAAGCGCGGCTTGCGGCGCAGGGCACGTTTGAGCAATATGCCCAGCAGCCACAGCGTCAGCTTGAGCTTCATTAGGAAACGGCGTCCTTAAGTCCTTTGCCTGGCTTAAAGGCAACATTTTTGCTGGCCGGAATTTGTAGTGGGGCACCGGTTTGTGGATTTTTACCGGTACGTGCTGCGCGCTCACGTACCGTAAAGGTACCGAAGCCGATCAGAGCGACATCTTCGCCCTTAGCAACGCTGTTAGTGATCTCATCCAAAATAACGTTCAGTACTTGGCCTGCTTTATCTTTTGACAGGTCGGCACTTTCAGCGATGGCAGCAGCGAGTTCAGGTTTGCGCATAAGAAATCTCCCTTTAGTAAACAATCGAACTTTTGTTAAAGAATCGAGCGTAAAGCAAATGCAGGTTGTTGGGCGCGTCATTAGCACTAGGTAGCTTCTCTAGCCTAGTCGTGAACGCGACGAAAATCAGCCTAGCAGCGTAGGTGCTGCTCTGGAAAGCTCCACTTTCCTTCTCACGCAGCCCCCTGTCAACGCAAAACCAATCAAACGTCCGTCTTTATTTTCGGCTAACGCACTGATATCACCACCTTCGCCTTCAATTCGCCAGCGTTCAGGTGGGGTGGTTGGCGGGTAGGCGACCACTGGCAGCAGGGGTGTTTTAACCACTATTGGCCAAGCGCCAAAGCTGACCGGCGTGGGAGTGCCCGCGAGCGTTGCCGCCAATGCCTTAGCGCTCGCTTGCAGCGGCTGCACGTACATGGCGTTAACGCCATCGACGCAGGCGACATCGCCCAGGGCGTAAATATCGGGGTGTGAAGTACGCAGTTGGCGGTCAACTTGTATGCCGCTCGGCGTTACGCTAAGACCCGCGGCTTCGGCAAGCGCCGTACGCGGCGTTAGGCCAGTTGCCATTAGTACGAGATCGGCGCTGATAGCCACGCCGTTATCCAACCGTAATATGATGTCATCACTACTGCTGGGTGTTAGTGAATCTATCGTGCGGCCTAAGCAGAGTCGGATGCCTGCCTCATTGAAGGCATCGCCCAGGGCGTTGCCCAGCGGCGCGGGCAACAGGCGGGGCAGTAGCGTAGCTTCAGGCGCTATGATGCAGAGGTGATGACCTCCGGCGTGCAGGTCATTAGCAAATTCACAGCCGACCAGCCCGGCGCCAACAATCGCCACCCTTGCTGGGCCCTGGCCTAACGCCTGATAAAAGCGTCGGTAGTCGTCTAGGTCATTAATGGTGAAGCAGCGTGGTGCTACGCTGGGGTTGATGCTGAACGGCATCCTGGGCGCAGCGCCGGTGGCTAATACCAGTGTTTCGTAGCTTAGTTTTTCAGAGCTTAGTTTTTCATAGTTGGGCGCTTGTCCAACGTCGAGAAGAAGTGTCCGGTTATCCACATCCAGTGCCGCCACGAGGGTGTGGGTAATGATGCGTGCGTTTAACTCATCCCCCAGTTCGGCAGCGTTTCGCTGGGCCAGTTTGTCGGGCGCTAGGCCTTTAGCGAAGCCGGTGGAGAGTAACGGTTTGCTGTAATCGTCACCGCTGTCAGCACTAATCAACGTGATTGAACGCTGGTCACCGAGACGGCGTAGTGCCCGGGCTAAGCCAATCCCGGCCATTCCCGTGCCAATAATGACCAGCGCAGCGTGGGATGAAGAGAGCTCTGGTTGTGAGGTGGGCATGCAGACACCAAAAAAGTCGCTGAAACAAAAGCCTGTTAGTGCTGCATGTTACACTAGTCGATCCGTTTATTGCCCTGGAGAACTTGGTGACGCCTGCAGCTTTTCGGCAAACTTCTCTCTTTTCGAGCTGGCGTCCCGTTGCTGCGGCGCGGCCTGCCATGAGCCCTTCCTGGTGGCAGTGGGTTGCTTCTACCGACTCGTTAACCGCCCGCTTAATAACCGCTGGTGGTGAGAAACCGTTTCGGGTGCGGCTGCTACGCCAGGGCGTCGGCTGGCCGCGAGAGGAAGAGGCACGGGCGTTGGGCATTGCTCCCAAGCGCTACGCATGGCTGCGTGAAGTCGCGCTGTGCTTAGATGAAACGCCTTGGGTGGTGGCGCGCTCCGTCGCTCCGCTTACTCAGTTAAAGGGCCAGCGTTTGGAAGGGTTAGGTGAGCGCTCGCTAGGCAGTTGGTGATTTCGTCAGCCAGGTTTACTTCGCGGGCCGCTTGAAGCCACTACCCAATCCCCCTTATTTGCTCGTATGAACGGTATCGAAAGTGACTGTACCTGGGGCCGACGTTCAGTGTTTTATCACGGCGGTAATCACGGTGGGTTGTCGTTGTTGGTGCAAGAGTATTTTTTGCGTGCGATGGCGGATGACCTTGATCTGCCATCGCGCTAGGCTAGCGCCTGCATCTTATTTTTCGTGAGGTAAGCATGGATCGTTCACTGTTGCGGCCGAAGGGATGGGCTCGCGTGGCAGATTTTATACAGCTGATGCGTTTGGATCGACCCATTGGCACTTGGCTGTTGATGTGGCCGACGCTTTGGGCGCTGTGGATTGCCGCTGAAGGGGTACCCGGCCGTGATGTGCTGCTGATTTTTGTGGCCGGTGTTTACGTCATGCGCGCGGCTGGCTGCGTGGTGAACGATTATGCAGATCGCCATTTCGATGGCCATGTGAAACGCACTAAGCATCGCCCGCTCGCCACCGGTCGAATCAGCGAAACCGAGGCTCAATTGCTGTTTATTGGTTTGGTGGCCGCAGCGTTTATTCTGGTGCTACTGACGAATTGGTTTACGGTGCTGCTCTCGCTGGGCGGGGTATTTCTGGCAGTTATTTACCCGTTCATGAAGCGTTATACCCATTTTCCCCAGGTGGTGCTGGGGGCGGCATTCTCATGGGCAATTCCAATGGCCTTTGGCGCCGTGCTGGGCCATGTGCCGTTGGAAGCGTGGCTGCTTTTCTGTGCAAACGTGCTATGGACGGTGGCGTACGACACGCAATACGCCATGGTCGATCGCGACGATGATTTAAAAATTGGCATTAAATCGACAGCCGTGCTGTTTGGCAACGCGGACCGCCTGATAATCGGCCTGCTTCAGGTAGCCACCCTGGGGTTGCTGGCCTGGGTAGGCTGGCGGGTCGGGTTAGGTGGGTTCTTTTGGCTAGGGCTCGCTGCAATGGCGGCGACTTTCCTGCATCAGCAGCACTTAATTCGTTATCAGGAGCGGGATCCCTGTTTCCAGGCGTTTCTGAATAATCACTGGTCGGGGCTGCTGATTTTTGCTGGTATTGCGCTAAGTTGGTGGCCTGCGGTGGGTCAGTAACTGTCATTGTCATGTAACTGTCATCAAGTCATGGTGTTATCGTCACTGACATGTCATTGAACTGTTTTTTTGGACTGTTTTCTTTGAACTGGCTTTTTTGCACACCGTGAGGCTCTGGTATGACCGCCAAAACCGTTCTGATTGTCGATGATGAATCGTCGATTCGCGAGATGATCGCGGTAGCGCTGGAAATGGCTGACTACCGTGTGCTCGAAGCAGATAACGCCCAGGATGCTCACGCCATGGTGGTTGACCACCAACCTGATTTATTGCTGCTTGACTGGATGATGCCTGGCACCAGCGGTATTGAGCTGGCTAGGCGTTTGAAGCGCGAAGAAGCCACCGCTGAGATCCCCATTATCATGCTCACCGCTAAAGGCGAAGAGGATAATAAGATCCAAGGGCTTGAAGCCGGTGCCGATGACTATATCACCAAGCCCTTTTCGCCCCGCGAATTGGTGGCACGGTTAAAAGCAGTGCTGCGCCGCGCGACACCGCGTGGCGTTGAAGATCCGATTGAGATTAATGGCCTGTTGCTTGATCCGGTTAGCCACCGGGTAAGCGCTCACGGCAAAGCGCTAGAAATGGGCCCGACCGAGTATCGTCTTCTGCAGTTTTTTATGACCCATCAAGAGCGCGCTTACACACGTAGCCAACTGCTTGACCAAGTATGGGGTGGTAATGTGTATGTCGAAGAGCGTACTGTCGATGTGCATATTCGACGCTTACGAAAAGCGCTGGGAGATGTGCATCAAAACCTGATTCAAACGGTTCGGGGTACCGGATACCGTTTCTCTGCACGGGTGTAAATGTGCGCCTATGGAGTCGTGAACTGTGGCGTCTAGCGTGGCTGGCCACACTGGGTACTTGCTTAGGCTGGTTATTGGGCTCAGCAGGGCTAGGGCTTGCGGCAGGGCTTGCTGTATGTCTGTTTTATCACTTGCGGCAGCTACGCGAACTTTATTTATGGCTAACCCTACATCCTCACGATGAGCCGCCTGCCGCTCACGGTATGTGGGGTGAATTGTTTGATCGTTTATACCGCTATCAGAAAAGCCAGCGTATAACGCAAAGTCGGCTGCGTGCTACTTTGGCCCGTATTCAAGAGTCGTCTGAAGCGATGCGTGACAGTGTGGTCATGCTCGACCGCCACGGTGATCTAGAGTGGTGGAACAGCGCTGCAACGAACATGCTAGGGCTACAAACTGCCCATGATCGTGGTCAGCACATTACCAACCTACTGCGCGAGCCAAGTTTCATCCGCTACTTCAATGCGCGGGAGTATGGCGAGCCGTTAACGCTGACATCGCCGATTGACGAGCGTCGAATCCTGCAGTATCAAATTACCCTGTACGGTGACGATGAACGGCTGGTAATGGCCCGGGATATCACGCGCTTGCACCGCCTGGAACAGATGCGGCGCGACTTTGTTGCCAACGTCTCTCACGAGCTTCGCACGCCGCTAACCGTCCTTTCCGGCTATCTGGAAACCTACAGCGATATTGCTGACCAGTTACCGCCGCGTTTGGGCAAAAGCATCAACCAGATGCAGGAACAGACGCAGCGAATGCAAAACCTGGTCAATGATCTATTGCTGCTCTCCCGGTTGGAAATCGACCAGGGGGGGAAAGATCACCAACCGTTGTCGCTAGGGCCTATGCTACAAAGCATTTGTGATGATGCGCTGGCGCTGTCGAATCAGCGTCATACCATTACTGTCGCGCTTGAAAGCGATGCACGCCTGCTGGGTAGTGAGCAGGAGATTCGTAGCGCCATCTCTAATCTCGCTTTCAATGCCGTTCGCTATACGCCAGCAGGTAGCCACATCACATTACGCTGGAAAGCTAGCGCGACTGGTGGCGGCTGTATCGATGTGGAAGACAATGGTGAAGGGATTGATCCTGTCCATATTCCCCGACTAACCGAACGTTTTTACCGTGTCGACAAAGGCCGCAGCACCGCAACTGGCGGCACTGGCTTAGGCTTGGCAATCGTCAAGCACGTACTATTACGCCACGATGCGCAATTACAGATTGAATCCCACCCGGGTAAAGGGGCGCTTTTTCGCTGCTCATTTCCCGCTTCACGTCTTGTATAGGTCTCAGTAAGCGACCTTTCGCACCATACCTGTAAAGGTGTGCAATATTGGCATGTGAGGTTGGTAAGAGTTTACTCATGTGCCATTTTTATACAGTTTTTAGGCTTGGTATTTCGATATTAACAGAGTGCTATAGCTTAACTGGTTTTAGTTAACTCATTGATTTTTATTTATTTAATTTTATTTTTTTTGTTTTTGGCATGCCCGCTGCATTGTTAAAAATAAGGAAGACGACCGCAGGAAATGCTGGCTTGTATATAAGCCCTTCTTTCTTAACCAAGCGGTAATAAACAGCGATCGGAGGTGGAATATGATGTCCAAGGATTTACTCAAGAAAGCTGGCATTTTAGGTGTATCTTTTGGTTTGATGGCAAGCCCGTTAGCCTTTGCTCAAACAGATGAAAATTCAGCTATTGATGAAAATCAGGGAATTACAGCTGAAGAGCAACCAATGGATCCCCAAGGTACTGATAGTTCAGACGGTCATGATACTAAAGACATGACTAACGATTTAACCCATGACGAAGGTGATAGAGCCAGCGACATGGATCCTCAGTCAAGCGGTCATTCAGATGACGCTGAGTATGACGACGATGAGCTTGTAGAAGAAAACAGCGGTAGCTAATTGTTAATTATCATTTAGATATCAAAGAGCATCTTTTCAACGGATGAAAAGGTAATTGACAGGATGTTACAAAGGCAAGGATGCTTTTCAGGTTCAAGGATGAATCACTAGGAAATCAAACGTTAGTCAGGGTTAATTCCAAGGTTGGAGTCCTCTACAAGGAGTGGGAGCTAACGTTAGTTATTACCTATAGCCTATTCTGATATCGGACCCCGCCAGTCGGGGTCTAATTTTTTGCTGCCTGCTTTTTGTGGGCTTCTTCTACTGCATTTCCCTATTTTTACCTACCTACCTACCTACCTACCTACCTACCTACCTACCTACCTTTTTGAGTGCATATCGTGAACTATTCTCGCTCCTTTCATCCATGAGTAGTCTAGGTTTTGTACGAAAAGTCGGCGAGCGAAGACTAGACAAGGCAAAAATTAACGAGAAAGCGGAGTTTACGGGGTGTAAATGAGCATTTCGAGGCGATTTTTAACGCCGTATTGTCGAGCGCAGGCAGTTTTCGTACAAAGCCTAAGTCTACTACTCGATAACGTAGCGCAGGCGCGATGAGGTTAGCTTTAAAAGTAATTCTTAACATTAGCGTTTGAGGATAAGTGTGCCATAAAGGCACAGACAATTTTGCGCATGTGTCATTTGTGCACATGTATTTTGCGTGCTTTTGTTTTTAGTGGCTTAATATTGTGCGCAATTGATACTTAATAAGTAATTGTTTTTATTTAATTTTATTAAATATAGTGGAAGTTGGCACTGTAAGTGCTTTATCAGGGCAGTGAGGTCACCGCAGAGAGAAGCAAGCCAGCAGGCCCTTCTTTCTTCACTTCAGCGGTATTAAGCAGTCATTTGGAGTAATACTATGTTTAACGTTCTTTTTAAAAAATCAGCTGTTGTAGGACTTGCATTCGGTTTGCTGGCGAGCCCAGTTGCATTCGCAAATTTTTCCATCAAAGCTAATCAAGATCTGTCTGTTAATGATGAACCAATTCAGGCTCAATCACAGCGCACACATGAACAAGCAGTTTTTACCCCATCTGATTTGATGTACGACGTAGGTGATCGCCCTAATGTTATTAAGGCAGAATCCCATCGTACTAGTGTTCAAGCAGAATATACCGCTAAAGATTTGACGCATGACGTAGGCGATGGAAACGCTTGGTAACAAAAGTTTGCAATTAAGCGGAATGTATTACGTTTGAGGTGTGAGTTAATCACTCAGATGCGTGTCACACCGATAGGGATGCAGGTCGATTCAAGGAGTGAATCAATCGACAATCAGAGCGCTGGTCAGGGTTAAATTCCAAGGTTGGAGCAGTCCCGCAAAAGGAAAGGAAGCTAGCGCTAGTCATTGTCAAAGTATTGTGTCCTTAGACCCCGCTGATGTGGGGTCTGATTTTTTGTGACATCCAACACTCTCTCAAACCATTTTTCTCTCGTTTAAGGTGCTGCTTTCTAGCGGAGCTAATTTCATTGCGTCGTTATGTATACACTGCACATCAGCCTCGGGTATTCGCTATGTATAGATAGCAGCCATATGAGTAATTGATGCACAATCATTTTGGGCACAAAAGGGTTGGTTAATTATTTTTAAGCGATATTTTGGTGTAAGTGTTTAATTATTAAATAATAATTTATATGTCTTTTTTGTCGCCTAATGTGCAACGTAAAGCGTAAAAGCCGTTCTAATCATCATCGAACGGAATCCATGAATAATGAGGAGAACACCATGCTGCTAAAAGAAATGAGCAAAAATGTCGCCCTGCTAGGTATTGCTTTTGGTCTGGTCGCGAGCCCTCTGGCGATGGCGCACTCATCTATTGAGCTGAACCAAGACCGTACCGCTGGTCAGGGTGTCATCGACAAACCTGAGTCACATGCCGCTTCTAAACAATCTCATGTCTCGGCGGGTGACTTGAACCGTGATGAAAGCGAGAGCTTGGACTTTTCGCCCTCCAGTAGCCGTCCTTCTACGGCTGAAGAAGGGTCTACTTCTCGCCAAGAGGGTTACACTCCCGGGAAACTCAACCGGGATGAAGGCGGTAGTACCGACTGGTAAATAATGGAATAAGTGTAACTGCTAATGTAATCGTTGCTCGCTAAAAACCCCGCCGAAGCGGGGTTTTTGCTATATGTTAACTGCAGCCCACATCAGTGGTGATGCCCATCAGCAGCTTCGCTGCCTTCCTGGGCGCTCTGTATCCAGACTTCAATATCCACATCGTCTTGTTCTGCAAAGGTGAGCGTGAGAGGGAACCGCTCACCCTCCTTTAACGGCTCGCTTAGGCCAATCAGCATTAAGTGAAAGCCGCCACCCGGCCGCATGGTATAAGTCTCCCCTGCCTCGACACGAATCTCATCCACATGCCGCATCTGCATCATATCGCCGTCCATTTGCATATCATGCAGCTCAACGTTGCTGCTCACAGGGCTGCTCGCGCCGATAAGAGTAATAGGGTCTGAAAAGGCGGTGATATCGATGTAGGCTGCGCCGTTTACCGCCCCCGGTGGGGTAGGGGTAGCGAAGGGATGCGCAATGCGCAGAGCCTCAGTTTTTACGTCGTGGGCTACGGCCATAGATGCCATCGAAATAGACATAGCGCTAATCAAGAGTATGCCACCCAGCCAAGCCGTCGGTTTTAGCATGCGGTAATTCCTTTGTTGTTAATTGAGTCCAGGATAGACGAACAAACCATAAAGGTAGCAAAGTGGTGTCGCCTGGGTAATAAGCGCCTACTGCGGTGTGATGCCGCGTGTATCACCATGTACATTTCGGTAATGGTCATCCCAGAGTAGTACGGCACCCGCGACAGCGCCGGGAATCAGAAATAGATTGGCCAGCGGAATCCAGGTGATTAGCGTGACCAATCCTCCAAAACTTAAGCTTTGCCACCAGCGTTTCGAGAGCCGTTGGCGCATATCGGCAAACGAGACCTTATTGTTATCCATTGGGTAGTCTAGATAAGTAATGGCCATGATCCAGGCGGAGAATAGCGCCCACAGCAGGGGGGCTATTAAGTTCAGCCCTGGGATCCAGCTAAGCACAAACAGACCGGCGGCACGGGGCAAAATATAGGCGAGCTTAACAAATTCGCGACCAATGGCATCAATGGCTGTTTTAGTAAGGTTGCGGTCATCAATCGGTTTGCGGCCAGTCACTTGGGTTTCGACTTTAGCGGCCAAAAAACCGTAAAAAGGCGCGGCGATCAGGCTGGACACCAGCGTAAAGGTAAAAAACACCACCACTAACAGGCTAATCACGAAAAGAGGCCAGATAAGCCAGGAGAGCCAATCAAGCCAGGTTGGCACCATGTTCATCCAATGATCTAGCCAACCACCGAAGCGGTTGAGCACGAAGCTGAACATGCTGACGTAAACAATCAGGTTGACTAAAATAGGCAGAAAAATATAGCGGCGCATACCTGACTGATACACGCAGCGTGTACCTCGGCTAAGCGCAGTGACAGCATCCAGCATGGTGGGGGAGACTCCTTGTGATTCAAACGTCCAGGCCGCTTAACAGCCTGGACGTATTGCAGGAGGAAACCCCTTTCAGGTCAAGACTTTTTTAGCACTTGCGGGTCAAGGTTATCGGGGTCGCTGTGGCGGATATCCAGCCCTTTAACAAGATAAACCACGTACTCAGCAAGGTTGTCAGCGTGGTCGCCCACGCGTTCCAGGGCGCGCAGCACCCACATGATGCTGAGTACGGAGGTGATCGAGCGCGAGTCTTCCATCATAAAGGTCATTAACGAACGCATAGCGCTGCTGTACTCATCGTCAACCAGTTCGTCTTCGCGCACAACCTGCATCGCAAGGTCGGTGTCAAAGCGGGCAAAGGCGGTGAGCGCATCGCGCAGCATTTTGCGCACATGCTCGCTGATGTGGCGCACTTCCACCAAGCCACGAATGGTGCTGGTACTTTCACTCAGCAGCAGGGCGTTACGGGCGATTTTGCTGGCCTCATCGCCGATTCGCTCAAGATCAGAGGTGGCGCGGATAACGGCAAGCACCAGGCGTAGGTCGGACGCTGCAGGCTGACGCCGCGCCAGTACCCGGGTGCATTCGTCGTCGATTTGCAGCTGCAGATCGTTGACCTGACGATCATTGTCGCGCACTTGTTCGGCTAGGCGGGTGTCGCCTTCCAGAAGCGCAAAGACGGCATCCTGCACTTGCTTCTCTACCAGACCGCCCATGGCCATCAGATGGGTTTTTAGCTCTTCCAGCTCCTGGTTGAACTGGCGAGAGATATGCTGGCTGTGTGAGTCGCTAGTAATATCCATGGAGCACTCCTGACGTTTCAGTCGCTAAGGCCTAGGTAATGCGGCCGGTGATGTAGTTTTCGGTGTGTTGCAAACGGGGGTTGGTGAAGACCTGATCGGTAGGCCCGTACTCAACCAGCTCACCTTGATGCAAAAAGGCGGTGTAGTCCGATACGCGCGCCGCTTGTTGCATATTGTGGGTGACCAGTACCAGCGTTAGCTCCGACTTTAGATTACGGATCAACTCCTCAATTTTGAGCGTTGAAATCGGGTCTAGCGCTGACGCGGGTTCATCAAGCAGCAGCACATCGGGCTGTACTGCTAAGGTGCGGGCGATGACTAGGCGCTGCTGCTGTCCACCGGAAAGCTGCCAGGCGGAGCGGTGCAGGCGGTCTTTCACTTCATCCCATAGCGCGGCGGAGGTTAATGCCCACTCAATAATATCGTCCCTTTTGCGCTTGGGAAGGCGCTGCTGCAACCGCAGGCCAAAGGCCACGTTTTCATAGATCGACATAGGGAAGGGATTGGGGGTTTGAAACACCATCCCTACTCGCCGCCGCAGCTCGGTCACGTTCGTTTGCGGGTCGTGAATGTCCTGCCCTTCCAGCGTGATTTTGCCGCTATGGGTCACTGTCTCATTGAGATCGTGCAGCCGATTAATTGCCCGTAACAGCGTCGACTTACCGCATCCCGACGGGCCAATGAAGGCCGTCACACGATGCCGCGGAACACTCAGGGTTAAATCGCGCAACGCCGCTTTCCCCGCATAGGCGAGGCTTAAGTGATCGATGCTCAGGCAGCTGTGCTCTGACGAAAAGTGCGCCACTGGTACCTGAGCGGTATTAGCTGAATGTAAAGGCGCTAGCATTCGTTTCCCCGTTGACGCCTAAGATAATGACGCAGAAATATGGCAGTTAGATTAAGCACTAGCACAATCAACACTAAAAGTAGCGCCGTGGCGTAAACCAGCGGGATCGCAGCTTGTACATCTTCGCCGTGAAAGGCGGTATCAAATAAATGATAGCCAAGGTGCATAAACTTGCGCTCTAAATGTAGATAAGGAAACTCACCGTCAATCGGCATTTGTGGCGCTAGTTTGGCAACGCCGACGAGCATCAGTGGCGCCACTTCGCCTGCCGCGCGGGCGATCGCTAAAATAACGCCTGTCAGCATGGCCGGTGCCGCCATTGGCAGTACGATGCGGGTAAGCATCTCAAGGCGAGTAGCGCCCAGTGCCACGGCGCCTTCGCGCTGGGCCTCAGGAATACGCGCGAGCCCCTCTTCGGTTGCCACAATTACGACGGGTAGGGTTAGCAGGGCGAGGGTTAACGAGGCCCACAGCAGGCCGCCGGTGCCAAACGTGGGCGAAGGCAATGTATCGCTGAAAAACCACTCATCCAGCGAGCCGCCAATGCCGTAAACGAACACTCCCAAGCCGAAGACGCCATAGACGATGGACGGCACACCCGCTAGATTGCGCACGCCAATGCGCACCAGGCGCGTCAGCCGCCCCTGGTGAGCAATTTCATTGAGGTAAATAGCGGCCAGCACGCCAAATGGCGTGACCATGACGGACATTAAAATCACCATTAGCACGGTGCCAAATATCGCCGGCCACACGCCACCGTCGGTATTGGCTGCTCGGGGCCCTTCGCTGAGAAACCGCCATACCCCATCGCCCCAGGCATGGGTTTTCTGCCACCAGCTCATCGCATTTGGGGCTTGAGCGCTGACGACGCTGGCCAACGGCTGGCGTAAGGTTTGGCCATCCACGGTGGTGAGCAGTAGCTGGCTCTCTTGGCGTTGGCTGGCGGGGAGCGCCAATAAAGTCATTAACCGTTGCCAGGCAGCATCGCCCACCCAGCGCTGGTCGTCTTGCTCAATGGCCGCCAAGCGGCCAATAAAATCCCCCCAAGGGCTTCGCTCCAGGCGAATCAAGTCAGCTGGCTGCGCGCGTTCGGCAATCTCCTCAATCGCCACCCAGCGCCAGCGGGCGCCCTCAATGTCCTGATTGCCGGTAAAGTACAGCCGTTCATCTCCCGCTTGCTGGGGGAGCTCGACCTCGCGCACGGCATGGCCAGCAAAGGTGTCACCCGAACGCAGGGTGACCTCTTCAAGCGTCGCGGGCCAGAAGTGCCCAAGCCCACGCACTAACAGTAGCGCCAGTAGAGCACCCAGCATCAGCAAGGAGAGCGCTACGCTGGCCGCACATAGCCAGGGCCATAAATCATTTAACCAGTTAAAACGAGGGCGGCGAGAGGCGGTGTTGACCGTGCCAGCTGTCATGATGTGCCTCCCATCTGGCGATAACGGCGGCGCAGGCGCTGGCGGACAACCTCGGCTAGGGTGTTAACCAGGAATGTGAAGATAAACAGCACCAGCGCGGCAAAAATCAGCAGATGATAGGTCTGGCCGCCGGGTGACGCTTCAGGAAGCTCGATGGCAATAGCCGCGGCCATGGAGCGCATCCCTTCGAAAGGGCTGGCGCTAAACAGAGCGGTGTTGCCACTGGCCATCAGTACAATCATGGTTTCGCCCACTGCACGGCCCGCGCCGATCATCACCGCCGAGAAAATACCTGGCCCTGCCGCCGCCAGTGCCACCTTCCACAGCGCCTGCCAACGGCTGGCACCCAGCGCCTGGGCGCCCTCTATCAGGGTCGAAGGCACATCGGCAAGGGCATCTTCTGCCAATGAGTAGATGCTGGGGATAACGGCAAACCCCATCGCCAGGCCGATAATCAAGGCATTGCGGGTGGCGTAATCCATCCCAAAGCGCTGGTCGAGCAACTGACGCAGATCCCCGCCCAGCCACAGCTGCTCCATCCACGGCGCAAGCCATAGCGCTATCACCACCATCAGAGCAAGCCACGGTATTAGCCAGAGACCTGCCCAGGAGAGCGGCAAACGGCGCTGCAGGCGGGCTTTGGCCAGTTGCCAGAGCAAGCCCGCAAGCCCGGCACTGAGCGGCAGCCAGACCATCAGCACTAAAGCGCTGGCCAAGTGTCGCTCTACCCATGGTGCCAAAATGAGCCCGGCAATAAAGCCCACCACCACGCCCGGAATGGCCTCCATCATTTCGAGCGCGGGTTTGATGCGCGCGCGCAAGCGCACTGACATAAACAGCGCAGAGTAGATCGCCGCCCCTAAGGCGACGGGAATCGCAAACAGCAGCGCGGCCAGCGCGGCTTTAAGGGTGCCCCACGCCAGCGGAGAGAGCTTGGCCAGGGCCAAGCTCTCTCCAATCGCCAGTAGTGGCAGCGTTTCCCATATCAGAAAAACGCCGATAGCGAGAATCGCCAGCAGCACCCCGACACCACCAGCGGTGATTAACCCAGTGGCCACACGATCCTGAAGCAAGCGCAATGGCTGCCGAGAAGAGGTTAACCGAGGTGGGGTCATGTCGCTATCATGACAAAACTAGGCATGGCAAAACCGGGGTGATCACAGTACTGACCAGCATGTATTGAAAGAGTGGGTCGTGAAGAGAGCTTATAGTGAAAACGGTGCATAGAATGACTTCCTACTCTAAGACGATTATGTGTCAATTGGATGACAGCGGCTTACCACCTTTGCTGCGCGTCAAGGACGCTTGGGGTTAAGGGGACAAAACCGGATGCGCGTGCAATTTGCTGGCCTTCATCGGACATGATCAACGCCAATAGAGCCTGCTCGGCGGGCGGCAAGGATGCCCCGGGCGGCAGGTTCACGTATAGGTACAGGTAGCGCGACAGCGGATAATCACCGCTCTGTATCGCTGCTTCATCGGGCGGTATAGCGATGTCGTCATCGTCATAAAGGCTTAATGCGCGCACGGCCGGCGTTAGGTGGTTAAACCCGGCGTATCCCATTGCATTGGCAGACTCGCCCACTGCAGCGACGACCGCCGATGAGCCGGGGTGTTCGCTAATATCGTTGCGAAAGAGGCCGCCGCACAGCGCCCGTTCTTGAAATAGTCCGTGAGTGCCGGAGGCAAGGTTGCGACCATGTAACGCAATACTGCCAAATGACCAGTCACGCGTTGCCGAGAGCTGGTCCCAGCGCCGTATCGGCGCCTCGGCACCGCAGGCGCGTGAGGTCGAGAAGATGGCATCGACCTGCTGGCGTGTGAGCGCGCGCAGCGGGTTATGGCGATGGACGACCACAATCAGCGCGTCACGGGCAACCTTTAACTCCAGCGGCGGGTAGCCGTAGCGCTCAATGAAATTATTACGCTCTTCGGTGCTCATCGGGCGGGACATCGGCCCCAGCCGGGTGGTACCCGCCATTAGGGCTGTTGGCGCGCTGGCCGAGCCGCTGGCTTGAAATTGCAGCTTTACCTCAGGGTGGCGGGAAGTCAGTGTTTCGCCCCAGCGCAGCATTAGCACAGCCATGGTGTCAGAACCGACCGCACCTAATGTGCCGGTTATCGGCAGTGATTGCCCCCAAGTAGGCGGCGTTACCAGCAGCAGGGCCATCATCACCCAGCAACCCAAGTTGTGCCGTAGCGATAAAAGGTAGCTTCTATAAGATGAAAGAGTATGCACCGGAGTATTCAAACAAGCGTCCTCTTATGGTTAACTGAACCCATTCACTTGTGTTGCGACGCAGCAACGCCCCTTGGCAATGTGCCTTACTGCAACGTTTACAACAATAAACTGACTAAGCGACGAACCCATGACTCTTCTGGAAACCGATTTGGATGACGTACCGGCCCCTCAAGGGCAGCTTACTTTAAAATTACTGGCTTCCCGACAAGATACCAATCTTTATGGTGATATACCTGGTGGTTGGCTAGTCAATCAAATGGACCAGGCAGCTGAGCTTGCAGCCTGCCGCGAAGCGGGTGGGCGAACGGCCACCGTGGCGATTGAAGCCATGGATTTTTTAAGCCCGGTGCGCGTCGGCTCAATGGTCAGTGTCTACACCCAGGTACAAGAGATCGGTCATAGCTCAATCAAAATTGATGTAGAAGTATGGGTACGCCCGCCCCATGGGCAGCGGATTGAAGAGCGTCAAAAGGTGACAGAGGCGCGTTTTGTAATGGTCGCATTAGACGATAATGGGCGGATCCGAGCGGTACACAGCGAGTAGCTCTTTCTTATCAACTCTTTCAATGTTCCCGCCTAACAAAGCAAAAGGGCGCTCAGTGCGCCCTTTTGCTTACTTGCCGCTTTCCTGTCTGGATAATCAGGCACCTACGTTGTCGCGGTTCTTGAGATAGGCGTATTCACCCACATCGCTAAACGGGCGCAGCAGTTTCTGGAACGCCGAATAAGACTCGTAAACACGGCGGGACTCTTCGTCGTTATCAACCTGACGCTGAACGGCTTCCAGGGAGGAGGTGTAAAGCGCTGCCATTACGTCTTCAGGGAAGGTACGCAGCTGAACGCCATGCTCATCGACCAGCGCTTCCAGGGCCTGGGCGTTGCGGAAGGCGAATTCGCTGATCATGGCCAGGTTAGAAGCCCGTGCCGCTTCACGGACTACGTTCTGCAGGTCTTCCGGCAGCGAGTTCCAGGCATCCAGGTTAATCGTGCCTTCCAGTACGGCAGAGGGCTCGTTCCACGCCGAGGTGTAGTAATAGTCAGCCACTTGGTGCAAACCAAATGCCAAGTCGTTATACGGCCCTACCCAGTCAGCGGCATCCAGTGCGCCGGTTTGCAGCGAGGTGAAGATTTCCGAACCCGGCATATTAACGGTACTGACGCCAATGCCGTTCATCGCTTCACCTGCGAGGCCAGGAAGACGAAGTTTCAACCCCTGCATATCGTCTAACGAGTTGATCTCTTTCTTGAACCAGCCCGCCATTTGCGTACCGGTGTTACCGACGGCAAAGGGTTTCAGGTTGTGATTAGCGTAGATCTCATCCCACAGTTCCTGACCGCCGCCATGGTACAACCAGGCGTTCATTTCGGTGGTGTTCATACCGAACGGTACGGCGGTAAAGAACTGAGAGGCAGCGACTTTGCCGCGCCAGTAATACGACGCAGAGTGACCCATCTCAGCGGTCCCCGCCGCCACAGCGTCGAATACTTCAAGCGCAGGTACCAGCTCACCTGCGCCATGTACGCGAATTTGCATGCGGCCGTTAGAAAGCTGCTCGACCCGACGGGCGAAGTCATTCGCACCGGTGCCTAGGGCGGGAAAGTTTTTTGGCCACGAGGTGACCATGTCCCAGGTAAAGGTCTCTTGAGCGCGTGCGCTAGAGGTGGTTACAAAGGGGGCAGCAGCGACACCGGCAGCACCTAGGCCAACGGTTTTAAGAAAATTACGGCGTTGCATGTGAGCAAAACTCCAAAAGTAATCATACTGTTGTTATAGGGCGCTGAGTGCGCCGTGTCCGCTGGTTAGTATGCTTTATAGCGAATTTAGCTCGCAAGCCTTCTGATCAATCATCCGCCGCGTCTTTCATACTGTTGCCGTGGCGCACCAGCCAATAGCAGCCGCCTAACGCTAAGACTGCCATCGAAAGCGCACCAATTTGCCAAGGGTCGATAACTTCCATATCCAGCACCATAAACTTGCGTACCAGCGCCATAATGGCAATTAACACCACTATTTCGACGTGGATAAAGCCTTTGCCACTGGTCATTGTGCGGATGATGGAGTTATTGAACTCCATGGCAATCAAGACGGTAAGGATCATGTCGAATAGCGCTTGAAATACGCGGTAGTCAAAGGGGTCACGGCTTTGAATAAACAGCAGCTGCACCACATGAATGACTAAGTAATACATAGCAACCAGCACAGCGCCGCCGATGGCGAGGGTGAGCACCAGTGAAATTAAACGTTCAAAGCGCTGATAGCCACTCAATGTTTGCCAGCCATTACTCACTTCGGGAAATAGGCGTTTAAAGCGTTGTTTCATAATGCCTCTCAAAGGCGCCTGAGCGCACAAGCAGGGATAGCTAAGTGAAAGGGGAGGTTTGCTTACAGAGGCGTTAGCTTAGCAAAGCCAAGTACCAGCCATTTGACCCCTTCACCTTCAAAGCTGACCTGTACGCGAGCGCGGGCACCTTCGCCTTCCGCGTTAAGAATAATCCCTTCGCCAAACACCGGGTGCTCAACGCCTTGGCCGACGTGGAGGCTGGGTATGTCGCCGCTGCTCTCAACGCTTTGCTGGGCAAAAGAGGTGCGCGATGCGGTGACCGGGCGTGAAATATGCCCGCGCAGGCGGACTTCTTCCAGCAGGTGCGGCGGTAACTCGCGCAAAAACCGCGATGGGCGTGGAAACACCTCTTTGCCGTGTAGGCGGCGGGTTTCGGCGTGGGTCAGGTAGAGCTTCTGCATGGCGCGGGTGACGCCGACGTAACACAGCCGCCGCTCCTCTTCGAGCCTGCCCGGCTCCTCCAGCGACATCTTGTGCGGAAACAGCCCCTCTTCGACACCGGCAATAAAGACGACGGGGAACTCCAGGCCTTTGGCGGAGTGCAGCGTCATTAGCTGTACGCTGTCTTCAAACTCTTCAGCTTCATGGTCGCCAGCGTTAAGGGCGGCTTCTGAAAGAAACGCTTCCAGCGCCGCCATGCCTTCGCCCGCTTCAGGGGCCTCAAAAACGTCGCCTTGGGTAAAGGCGCGGGCAGCAGTGACGAGCTCTTCCAAGTTTTCGACCCGCGCCTGGCCTTTCTCGCCGCGCTCACTTTTGTGATGCTCTATCAAACCGGTGTGCACCGTGACGTGATCGATAATCTCATGCAGTGCCATGCCCGAAGCATCGTTATCGAGCTGCTCGATCAGGTTGGCAAAGGTTTGCACGGCATTGGCCGCGCGGCCTTTCAATGTACCGTCGTTAATTGCATCGTGGAGTGCCTGCCAAAGCTGAATGCCTTGTTCACGAGCGCGCAGGCGGACAATCTCTACCGTGCGCGTGCCGATGCCACGGGTGGGGACGTTAATGACCCGCTCAAGGGAGGCATCGTCATCGCGGTTAAGCATCAGGCGCAAATAGGCCAGGGCATTTTTGATTTCTAAGCGTTCATAAAAACGGTGGCCACCGTAAATACGGTAGGGCATGCCTTGGCGAATCAGGGTCTCTTCCAGCAGCCGCGACTGGGCGTTGGAGCGGTAGAGAATCGCGATATCGCGGCGGTTAAAGCCTTCGTCGACTTTCTCCTTGATGGTGTCGACGATATAGCGGGCTTCTTCCAGGTCGTTAAACCCAGCGTAAATTGAGATCGGCTCGCCTTCGATGCCATCGGTCCATAGGTTTTTGCCCATCCGCTCGCTGTTGTGGCTGATCAGCGTATTGGCGGCTTCAAGAATCGCGCTGGTGGAGCGATAGTTCTGCTCTAGGCGCACGGTATGGGTTTGCGGAAACTCTTGCTCAAAGCGGCTGATATTCTCCACCTTGGCACCGCGCCAGCCGTAGATCGACTGGTCGTCATCACCGACGGCGGTCATCGGCGTTTTCATGCCAGTGAGCAGTTTTAGCCAAGCGTACTGCAGCGTATTGGTATCCTGAAACTCATCCACCAGCACGTGACCAAAGCGCTCTTGATAGTGTTTTAAAAGCGCGGGGTTATCGCGCAGTAGCTCCAGGCTTCTCAACAGCAGCTCGCCGAAATCGACCAGACCGCCCCGCTCGCAGGTGAGCTGGTAGCGTTCGTAGAGCTCGACCATCTGGCCCATGTAGGCATCGCCATCCACATTGACCTGATGCGGACGCAGTCCCTCTTCTTTACAGCCGGAAATAAAGTGCTGCACTTGGCGCGGCGGGTAGCGTTCGTCGTCGATGGAGTAATCTTTCAGCAGCCGTTTGACCAGGCGTAGCTGATCGTCAGAATCGATAATCTGGAAGTGTTGCGGCAGCTTGGCGTCCTGCCAGTGGGTGCGCAGCAGGCGGTGGGCAATGGAGTGAAAGGTGCCCACCCACACATGGCGCAGCGAGAGGCTTAGCAGCGCCTCGAGGCGAGTACGCATTTCCTTGGCGGCTTTATTGGTAAAGGTCACCGCCAGCAGCGCGTAGGGAGACAACCCCTCGGCCTGCATTAGCCAGGCGATGCGATGAACCAGCACGCGGGTTTTGCCGGAGCCTGCGCCTGCGAGCACCAACAGATTACCTTGGGGGGCGCTCACTGCTTCGCGCTGGGCGGAGTTGAGCTGATCGAGAATCGCCGTGACGTCGTCCATAGTAGCCGCTGCCGGATCAAAAAATAGGCGGCTAGTCTAGCACAGCCAGCAAACTGGCTGTGTATACAGGTTAACGATTAGGACTCCTCAGGAAAGCGCAGCGTGTTGAGGCTCTTTTTAACGGCTTTAAGCTGTTCGGCGAGTTTTGGGCCGCGGGTTTTAGCTACGCCCACGGCAAGCACGTCAATCAACACTAGATGGGCAATCCGCGAACTAAGCGGTGTGTAGATTTCGGTGTCTTCGTGGACATCGATATACAGCGGCAGGCTGACCTCTTCGGCGAGTGGCGAGCCGCTGGGGCACAGGCCAATGACTGTCGCGCCCGCTTCGCGAGCCAGTCGTACGCTGGCGACGAGCGCTTTGGTACGCCCCGTTTGCGAAATGGCCACCACCACGTCGCCATCGTTCAAGGTCACTGCCGACATATTCTGCATATGCGGGTCGGCGTAGGCCGAAGTGGAGATCTGCAGGCGAAAGAATTTGTGCTGGGCATCAAAGGCCACGGCACCGGAAGCCCCAAAGCCATAGAACTCGACTCGATTGGCCATCGCCAGGGCGTTTACCGCACGACCCAGGGCATCGTTATCCAGCCGGTCACGAACCGAGAGCAGTGTACCCACGGTCGAGTCGAAGATGCTGTGGGAAAATTCAGCGACCGAGTCGCTGTCGTTCATGGAGAATTGCGCGAACTGACTGCCGCTGGCCAGCATTTGCGCCAGCTGTAGCTTGAAATCCTGAAAGCCATTGCACCCCAGCGCACGGCAAAAGCGCACCACGGTGGGTTCGCTAACGGTGGCTTCGGTGGCCAGATCCACAATACGCATGTGGATGACCTCTTCGGGGTTGCGCAGTACAAACCGCGCCACTTTTTGCTCGGAGCGTCGAAAGTGCTCCATGCGGCGTCTCATTTCATCGAACAGGGCGCGACTCACGTTCAGCTCCTTGGCTCTCTACACAGACTTGGCTAGCTCTAGCATATCGACAGTATGCCTGACAGAAAGCGCAAATGGGCATGGAAAGCGGTGTAAGGGGTAACGTTTAAAGGCCGTTGGCCCCTTTTTTTAAGATTGGTCATCATTTTGTCAAGTAGGTTATAGTAATAATTGAAGTGCCGCACTGCATCATAACAGTCGTCACGGGTGCAGGTGGACGAAGGCATATTCATCTGGAGGAACGTCGATTATGAGAAACGTCGAACGAATCACCTCGGTTAAAAGCGAATTGCTCGACATTTTTATGAGTTTGCAAGTGGATGAGCATGCTCAGCGCCAGCGCAGTGCTGCCCAGCGTAGCTTGAGAGCGCGCCGTGGTATTGAGCTGCACAGGGAGTTCCAAAAATTATCGCGGGATATCGCCCCCTTGCCCGACGAAGATCGGCAAGAGAGCGAATTGCACTGAGGTTAGCAAACAGCAGGGAAGTGACGGCTTACCTTAAATAAGCCCTGTCACGAACACCGCAATAACGCCAGCGGGCGCTACATAGCGCGCGATGATGTTCCATACGCTTTTACCGGTCGCTGAAAGACCCAGTTCGGCTTCGACACTTTTGCGATCCAGGCACCAAGCGGCGAAGAGAATCGCGCCTAGCCCGGTTAGCGGCAGCATTATTTTGCTGGTCAGCGTATCCAGCAGATCGAACACGCCCAGCCCAAACATGAGCGGTTCGCTCCATACGTTGAACGATAGCAGAGCCGCAATACCCAGTAACCAAGCCCCCGCGCCGGCCACAACAGTTGCCATGACACGGCTGAGCGGTGTGCGCTCTTCAATAAACTCAACTACGGGCTCAAGCAGTGAAATCGCCGAAGTCAGCGCCGCAAACGTAAGTAGCAAGAAGAACATCAAGCCTAGGAACAAGCCACCATCCATATTGCCAAATGCTAGCGGCAGAGTGACGAAAATCAGCCCAGGGCCTGAGGCAAGGTCCAGGTTGTTGGCAAACACAATCGGGAAAATGGCTAAACCGGCGCCTAATGCAATGACGGTGTCCATGATGATGACCGTGCGGGCGGTTTGCAGCAGGTTGATCTCTTTGCCCAAGTAAGAGCCGTAAGCCATCATGATGCCCATACCCAGTGAGAGGGTGAAGAAGGCGTGACCTAAGGCGGCCAGCACGGTTTCTGCGCTGAGCTTGCTCCAGTCCGGGTTGAACATGTACGTCAACGCTTCACCAAAGTGGCCGGTCGACATGCCGTAACCGATCAGCACAACGAGCAGCAGCGCGAGTACCGGCATCAGAATGCGTACAGCGCCTTCAAGCCCTTTGGTAACACCGCGGGCGACAATGCCAATCACCAGTAGCATAAAGATCGAATGGCCCAGCAGCAGTAAGCCTGGGTTACTCAGCATGCCATTAAAGAGGGCGCCAATCCCGTCGGCGTCTTGGCCGCTAAAGGCACCGCTCACTGAGTTAACGGTGTAGTAGAGCGACCAGCCACCAATCACGCTGTAAAACGACAAAATCAAAAAGGCCCCAACAATGCCGCTAATGCCGACAATGGCCCATGCTTTTGGCTTGTTCGCGGTGCGGGCCAGTTCTGACATCGTGCTGGCAGGGTTCTTCTGGCCACGCCGCCCCAGTAGCCATTCGGAGACGAGAATGGGCAAGCCAATCAGCGCGATACAAAGTAAATACACAAAGACGAAAGCAGCGCCGCCGCTTTCACCCACCATATACGGAAATTTCCAGATATTCCCTAGACCCACCGCTGAACCAGCGGCGGCCAGCACAAAGGTCATCCGCGATGACCACTGCGCATGCGCAAGCTTCGCCATACATCACCCATTAAGTCGATTATTGTGTAAGTCACTGCGCGCGATGCACGCTAGTTTTCGAAAAATAGCGTTATTGTCAGCGTCTTTTTCGAAAGTAAGCGCAATTTATCTGATCAACCGCAAGCATGCCAGTTAGCTCACCTAAAAAGGTGGTCTAAAAGAGTTGGCTTTGCTTTTCACCGGCAAAGGGCGCTAGCGGAGGTAATGGCGTCACTTCTCCCAGCGCGTTGTAAAGTAGGCGAGCCATGTAGGGAGACTCACGGTTATCTGCAGTATGCACAAATAAGAAAGGGGTTTTCCCCTGATTTATCCACAGCTTTAGACGAGCCTTCCAAGCGGTGAAGTAGTCACTATTTATTGTTTTGTCAATATGGCCAATAAAGCGAATCACCGGATAATTTGCCGTGGAAAGCACGTGTAGCGGGAGTTTCGGCTTTTCTTGCTGGGCGTGGGCCAGGCCCATATGACTATTGGCCGGGGTTGAGAAGAGCGGGCGCACGTCGAGCATTACGCGGTTAGCCGAATAAGTTATCAACAGGCGGTTAAGGGCTGTTTCGGCGGCTCCTTTGTGGAAAAATTCAGGGTGACGAACCTCGACTGCACAAGGCAGATGGGCAGGCCAAGCCGCGAGCAGCGCTTCCAGCTGAGGAAGCTCTTGGGGGCCGAAATCCCGCGGTAGTTGCACCATGGTGGGCCCCAGGCGATCGTGCAGCGGCTCAAGGGCGGCTAAAAATGCCCATGCGTCTTCTAAATGGGTAAGCCGTTGATCGTGAGTGACGGTTGCCGGTAATTTAAAACAAAAACGAAAGTGGGGTGGCGCCTGGCGTGCCCAAGCGGCGACTGTTTCCGGTTTTGGAATACCGCTATAAAACGTAGTGTTACCTTCAACGCTCGAAAACACCGCGGCATAATCGCTTAATAGCTCGGTTTTGGCATGGCGCGGATAAAGACTGCCGAGCCAGTCTTGATTGGCCCACATGGGCAAACCTAAATAAAGCGGAAGCGTCATTGATGGCGTGCCTAGGTTCATAAGGTCAAGCGCTAATGTAACAGTTTAAAATACCTACTCGTTAAGGTGAGGGCGGGTTTTAGGTGTAGTAAGGTGCGGAAAAAGTGAAATTGTTAAGGCACCGATAGCGCTACTATGTAGGTATAGCCTTTTATGGGCAGATATAGCCGTTTATAAATAGGACAATTCCATGAGTTCAGCGTACGTTAGCAGTGATGAAATCCGCGACCAATTTTCCAGCGCGATGTCAGCGATGTATCGGCAGGAAGTGCCACAATACGGCACTTTGCTCTCACTGGTTGAGACCGTCAATCAAGAGGTGTTAGCTGCTAATCCTGCGCTTAACAGTACGCTGCAGAAGAGCGATGAGCTGGCCCGCATCAACGTTGAACGCCACGGCGCGATTCGCGTGGGCAGTGCGAGCGAGCTTGCCATGCTAAGGCGCATGTTCGCGGTAATGGGGATGGAGCCGGTTGGCTATTACGATCTGGCGGCGGCGGGCGTGCCGGTGCACTCCACGGCGTTTCGGCCGGTCGCTGATCGTGCACTCAAACGGAATCCTTTTCGTGTCTTTACCTCGCTACTGCGCCTTGAGCTGATCGAAAAAACCGAACTTCAGGAGCAGGCGAGCGCTATTTTAAGTGATCGCGATATCTTCACCGCTAACGTGAAAATATTGATTGAGCGTTTCGAACAGCAGGGCGGACTCAACGCAGAGGATGCCGAGCAGTTTGTGCAGGAAGCGTTGGAAACGTTCCGCTGGCATGACAAAGCAACCGTCGATTGGACGACCTACGAGCGTTTGCATGATGAGCATCGCCTGATTGCCGATGTGGTCTGTTTCCGCGGCCCACACATTAATCACCTAACGCCGCGGACGTTAGATATTGATGAAGTGCAGCGGCTTATGCCCAGTGTCGGCATTGACCCTAAAGCGACTATCGAAGGACCTCCTCGTCGCAATTGCCCGATACTGTTGCGTCAAACCAGCTTTAAAGCGCTGGAGGAGACGATCGCCTTCGCAGACGCAGCCGAAGGTAAGCATACTGCTCGCTTCGGTGAAATCGAACAGCGCGGTATCGCCTTAACCCATAAGGGGCGTGCGCTCTATGATCGCCTGCTAGCGGCTGCCCGAGATAATGCACCGACGGCTGCGAATAACGACACCCATCAGGCGCATCTAGCCGAAGTGTTTAAGGCCTTCCCTGATGATTACGCTACGCTACATCGTGACGGCCTAGCGTTTTTCCATTATCAGGCGGCCCAGGGTGCATCTGTAGCAGGATCAGTGACGTTAGAGCAGGTGGAAAACCTGATCGAACAAGGCGCTCTCAAGATAACACCCATGATTTATGAAGACTTTTTACCCGTTAGCGCGGCCGGTATTTTCCAGTCCAACTTGGGTGGAAGTAGCCATGAAAATTACGCTAGCAGTGCAAGTCAACAGCAATTTGAGCAGGCTTTAGGGGCTAAAGTAATCGATGAGATTGAGCTGTATGCCCAGCGCCAGCAAGCATCGCTTGAACAGGCGCTGGCGCAGTTGGCGGGTTAAGTGATAGAACAGCTGATCGATTAATGCAGTATTCAATTTAGCTAACTAGCCAATTTAGATAGCAAGACACAGAGCGGAGAAGTCATGAGTCAAGGTAAGGTATTGGTATTACATGGGCCCAATCTAAATTTGCTGGGGACTCGCCAGCCGGAGATATACGGCTACGAGACATTAGAGGATGTAAATAACATTCTGCGAGAGAAAGCGGTGATGGCCGACTGGGATATACATTGCTTTCAGAGCAACCACGAAGGTGAGTTAATCGACGCCATTCACGCCGCGTGTCTTGATGGCACCCAAGCAATCATTATCAATCCCGCTGCTTACACCCATACTTCAGTGGCAATCCTGGATGCACTCAATGCTTTTGATGGCAAAGTGATTGAAGTGCATCTATCCAATGTGCACAAACGTGAAGCTTTCCGGCACCACTCCTACGTTTCACTGCGTGCTGATGGTGTGATTGCTGGCTTAGGTGTGCAAGGTTATCGTGCGGCGTTAGACGCGGTAATGGTTAATTAATATGCGAACGTATTTGCGCGACTTTGTTTTGCAGCACCGGTAAGTAAATATTAATCAACGTGTCGAGGTCGATTCGAGCCGCATTGGTACTAATATTGATTGCGCCCATTAAGTGCTGCTTGGCATCAAAAACTGGAACAGCGATGGAGCGTAACCCAGAGTCCAGCTCCTGATCAGAAATTGCATAGCCTTGTTGCCGTGCGTTAATTATTTGTCTGCGCAATTCTTTAACATCAGTGACTGTTTTATCAGTGTAGGGCTCTAAAGAAATCGACGATAGAAAATGATCAAGAGCCGTATCGTTGAGCTGCGCAAGAAGTATGCGCCCCATAGAAGTATGAGCTGCTGGCAGTCGGGTGCCCACTGAAAGTGTGATGGCCATTAAGCGATGTTTGGCTGCCGAGCGGGCAACATAAATAACATCATTACCATCTAGCACGCCAAGCGACGATGACTCCCCCGTTTCAGCGGTAATATCTTCTAAATAGTGTTGAATAACGTCTCTGTAATTATTAGCTGATAAAAAAGCATAACCTAGTTGAAGGACGCGGGGCGCCAATTCAAAATGGCGCTGCTGCTTACGGACATACCCTAGGGAATGTAGAGTGAGTAAGAAACGCCTAGCCTTTGCTCTGTTCATACCTGTTCGTGCAGCAACTTCGCTTAATGTCATACGCGGGTGTTCGTGATCGAATGCCTGTATAACCTCTAAACCGCTAGCTAACGCTGTTACAAAATCACGGCTATCTTCACTCAACTTCTCTTCCTGCATTGTTATCATCCATTACCTTGACGTCTGATAGAAAAGATTAACGCAAAAATGTTCGCATTGCGAACTTCTGCGACATGAAAGCGCTGGCAACGACAGGTTGTTGTCATCCCGTAAAATGGAGTTTGTAACTCCCTGCTACTAAAGTTGTGTTTTTTAATAGGTTGGCAACC
The DNA here is from genome assembly GCF_055725665.1 of Vreelandella sp. DA03-1M. Lineage (NCBI taxonomy): Bacteria > Pseudomonadati > Pseudomonadota > Gammaproteobacteria > Oceanospirillales > Halomonadaceae > Vreelandella > Vreelandella sp. DA03-1M. Next base: position 4,526,057 of record NZ_CM146798.1, on the reverse strand, counting down.
AAGTAATCTCAGCTATCAAATTGCGAATATCTGTACGTATTACGAACAATAATTAAGCATGATAATAACTTAACCACGCACAGGAAGAAAAATGAACAAACTCCTTAGCTCTGCCTACTTGGCTGCCTGCACCAGCGCTCTGGCGCTTGGGCTCACTGTTTCCTCTGCCAGCGCTGATGAATGGCCGACTAACGATGTGCGCTTAGTCGTGCCTTATGCCCCCGGTGGCACTACCGATGTGTTGTCGCGTCACGTTGCCGATCTGCTTCAGCAAGAACTTGACGCCAACGTCATTGTGGAAAATCGCCCCGGCGCTGGTTCTACGGTAGGCACCGGTCGTCTCTCCCGTGGTGGGCGTGATGCTGATCACACGATTTTAATGGCCTCTCCGGGCCACACCATCGGGGCCGCGATCTATCCTGATCTCACTTATGACCCGGTAGAAGATTTCGTTTTTCTACAAAACATGATCGATATTCCTAATGTCATGGTGGTACCGGCAGACAGTCCTTACGAAAATGTCATTGATTTCGTCGAAGCAGCGAAAGAAGAGAACATGACCTTTAGCCACAGTGGCGTGGGCAGCTCCATCCACATGTCTGGTGAACTGTTCAAGACCTTGACTGATACCAACCTGACGGCGGTGCCTTTTGCCGGCAGTGGCGCGGCGCTTCCGGCGTTGCTGGGCGGCGATGTTGATGTGGCATTCGAGAACATGCCAACGGTACTTTCACATATACGTTCCGGCGATCTCCGCGCGCTCGCGGTCACTTCTGCCGAACGCTCTGAATATCTTCCCGATGTACCGACACTGTCAGAAATTGGTGAATACAACCTAGACCAGTTCATCACGACTGCTTGGTTTGGCCTGATTGCTCATAGCTCTTTCCCTGAAGAAGCACAGAGTAAAATGCGAGAAGCACTCGCCAACGTGATGGAGCGTGAAGAGTTTCTGGATTTCGCCGAGCAGTTAGGCGCTGAGCCAGGCCAGGTTGCTGGAGAAGAGTTCAAGCAGTTCATTGTTGAAGACTTGAAGCGTTGGGAAGACGTAGCTGAGCAGGCGGGTATTAGCCAGTAAGCAAGGCAGCCTTTGATCCAACGGAGAGGCGAGGGCAAGCGTCCTCGCCTCTCTTGTTTGCTCTATATCACTTGGTTCTTTGGAGAAGGCAGTGATGACTACCTCGGATTTTAAGCGCAGGGTTAAAGACCCGGGTGACGTAGTGGCGGGAATTATTCTGCTTTGCTTTTCCATTGTGCTGGTCTTTTATCTGGTGCCGAACTACATCAATGAACCGCCCATCCTGCAAAACCCCATGATGTCGCCTCGTTGGCTGCCGGAAATTGTTGGCTGGTTGATACTGCTGTTTTCTATCCTGCTCATCCTGCAAGGCTTCTTGTTAGACAGAAGCAGTGAGGAGGACGAGCGAAATATTGAGAAGGGTTCGACACGGCGCTTTGTTTTGATGGTGGTCGCCCTGTTGATATATGTCGCTTTGTTTGAGTCCATGGGTGCGGTGTTTACCGGCATTCTCGCGACGCTGGTGCTTTTTGTGGCGCACCCCGTTCGCACTTGGTGGGTCTATAGCATGGCATTTGTGTTTCCTATCGCTGTGACATTCATATTTGTAGAAGTCATGAATGTGCCGCTTCCGATAGCGCCAATCGGTTTCTGATTGGCTACTTATTCTTCTGGGTGATCTATGGAAAATTTTTCGGAAGTCATAGAGATATTCTTTAGTTTAGATAACTTCCTGGCCATCGCTATTGGAGTCGTCATCGGTGTGGTCGTGGGGTCGATTCCCGGATTGACTGCTACGATGGCGGTGGCGCTGGCGCTGCCCTTCACCTTCTCTATGCAGCCGGTCGCCGCTATCTTGCTGCTTGTGGGTATCTATAAAGGCGGAATGTATGGCGGGTCAATTACGGCCATTTTAATCAGAACCCCCGGCTCACCTGCCTCTGCCTGTACCTTGTTGGACGGCTATCCCATGGCGCAACAGGGGCATGCGAAGAAGGCACTCAAGGCAGCGCTTTATTCCTCGGTGATTGCCGATTTTATTTCTAATATTGCCCTCATCTTTTTTGCCGCCTATTTAGCAAAAATCGCCCTGAACTTTGGCGCGCCAGAGTTTTTCTGGCTGATCTGTTTTTCGCTTACTATCATTATTTCTTTGGCCAGCGGCTCTATGATCAAGGGGTTGATGGCTGCGCTATTGGGTATTCTGCTTTCCCTGGTGGGGCTGGATGAAGTTTTCGGTTCTCAACGGTTTACCTTTGGCAACTACAACTTGATGGACAGCATCTCCTTTATCCCGCTGTTGATTGGTCTGTTTGCCATCCCTGAGATTATCGAGTTCTACCGCAAAAAAGCGCTTCCTCATATTAAGGCGAAGGCCAGCGGTGCAGGGCTTAGCTTTTCCGAACTGAAGCGCTGCCTGACCACCATTGTGCGGGGCAGTTTGATTGGCGTGATTATTGGGGCAATCCCAGGTACTGGCGCTACTGCGGCTGCCTTTATTTCCTATAGCGATGCACGCAGGCGTTCTCCCAACAGGGCTAACTTTGGTAAAGGCGAGGTAGAGGGTGTTGCTGCCGCCGAGGCTGGTAATAACGGTGTCGCCGGGGCGACGATGATTCCCTTGTTATCGCTGGGTATTCCAGGAGATGTCATCACGGCCATTATCCTTGGTGCCTTTATGGTTCATGGGCTTACGCCTGGACCCCTTATGTTCCAAGAGAATCTATCCCTGATCTATGCCCTGTTTATGGGCATTATGTTTAGCTCGGTGGTATTGCTGCTGGTGGGTAATGTGGCCATCAAGTATTTCTCTTTGATTGCTGATATCCCTAAATCAGTCCTCTTTCCCATCGTATTGATGTTCTGCGTTTATGGCGCTTACGCCGTTAATAACGACACCTTTGACATATGGGTGATGATGGCCTTTGGCGTCATGGGCTATATCTTCAATCGCGCCGCGATACCGGCTGCGCCCTTTTTGATCGGGTTTATCCTTGGGCCAATGTTCGAAGATAATCTGCGCCGCTCTTTATTGATCGGACATAACGATCTGTCGATCTTCGTGCGCGGCCCCATTACCTGGGCTTTCATTGCATTGACGGTGGGCTCCATTTCCCTGGCACTCTACCGCTTTATTTCCGCGCGCCGTGAAGCGCGCAATGCTGCCGCCAAATCACAAGAAGTTTGATGTTCTTCCGAGAAGTGCAATGGCGGGACCACTGACAGGGCTGCGGGTACTGGATTTAAGCCGTGTAATGGCTGGCCCCTGGTGTACGCAGATACTGGCCGATATGGGCGCCGAAGTGATTAAAATTGAGCACCCGCTGCTGGGTGACGATACGCGCCATTGGGTGCCTTTCTGGTTAAAAGATAAAGAGGGTCAACGATGGTCAGTTCAAGCGTTTCTGTGAAGCAGTGGGGCGGCCCGAGCTAGCCGTTGATCCCCGTTTCAGCACCAACCCCGAGCGGGTCAAACATCGACTCGAGTTGATTCCGCTTATGGTGCAGATTACCCAGAGTCGTACCAGCCATGAATGGATCAAGATGCTGGGTGCCATTAGCGTGCCCTGCGGGCCGATCCAGAATATTGCCCAGGTCTTTGCTGACCCTCAGGTTCAAGCGTGGAACATGCAGATTGAGCTGGAAACCGACACCGGTACAGTGCCCGGCGTGGCCAATCCGATCAAATACTCCAGAACACCCTTGGAGTATCACAAGCCACCGCCGCGATTGGGTGAAGATACTGATAGCGTGTTGGAGCGCTTATTGCACAAAGGCGCTGGGGAAATTAGTAACTTACGCCAAAAGGGCGTAGTGAAATAAGCCATTGGTTTGCCTAGCCGACCGTTACACCGCCGCACACGAAAAGGGTCTGACCAGTGATAAAGCCGCTGCGTTCGTCGCAGAAGAAACTGACGGCTTGGGCCACGTCTTCAGGCTGACCCATGCGCTGTAGCGGGATATTATCGATGATGCGCCGAGCGCGTTCGGAATCGGGCGGATTGTTCTGCCAGAAGGCGCTGGTGGCGATAGGCCCAGGGGCAACGCAGTTGACCGTGATGCCGTGCTCAGCCAACTCCAGTGCCCACGTTCGGGCCATGGATTGCAGCGCCCCTTTAGTAGCGCTATAGATGGTGCGTGCCTCTTTGCCCAGCACCACACGGCTAGTATTCAGTACGATGCGGCCCATGCCATTTGCCTTCATAGCAGGTAGCAGCGCCTGGGTGCAGACCAATGCCGAACGTACGTTCAAATGCATTAACTTGTCGAAATCCTCAAGCCGCGCTTCTTCGATCAGCGCAGGGGCAACAATGCCTACGTTATTGACCAACCGGGTCACCGTATAGTGCTCGGCGATTTCCGTCATTACCCGCTGGGTGGCGTCGGCATCGGCAAGATCGACCTGGCGCGCATCTGCTTGCAAAGATTTCGCTTCGGGCTCGACGATATCCACCACAATGACTTGATAGCCATCCTGCTGAAGACGCAGGGCAATAGCTTGGCCGATATTTCTTGCCCCGCCGGTCACGACGGCGCAGTGAAGTTGAGAAGTCGGTTGGCTCATTGTTGTTATCCTTGTTCGCGATAAAGCTGTTTTTTTAAAACGCCATTAGCCCTGACAGGGTCATTAACCAGATGATCAGGCTAAGCGTGAAGAAGGAGGCCACTGTTGCCACCAGCATCGTGGCAGCACTTACACCGCCTAAGCCATAGCGCTGCCCCAATAGTGGGTAAATACTAATCATCGGTGCGGCGGAGAAGAGCACGGCACCCACCATGTAGAGAGGATCAATGCCGGGGATAATGAAAAATGCGATTAAGATGACGAGCGGGTGAATGATCAGTTTACCGATCACAATTTGCCCAACGTCTTTGGCCATACCTTTTACCTGCAGGCCAAACAGCGCGCCGCCGATGACAAAGAGAGCCGCTGGACCAGCGGCATTGGCCAGCATATCAATGGCTTTAAACAGCGGAACAGGTATTTGTAATCCTGTGACCGCTAGAAAAATACCAATGAGTAAGCCCACAAGAACAGGGTTTTTGGCCAGGCTTAGGGCGGTTTGCTTAACGGTTTTCCATACGCTGACCCCTTGCTGAGAAGCCATTTCAGCCAAGATGAGTGCAGCGGGAATAATAATCAGCGTTTCAATGACCATGTTCAGCGCCAAAAGCACCGCAGCAGGCGAGCCAATCACCATAACGGCGACGGGGTAACCTACAAAGCCACTGTTGGCCGCTGCCATACCCAGCGCCTGCATAGCGCTGGCGTTGAGGGGTTGACGCTGATACTTCAGGGTGAGCAGCAGCCCCCCTCCAAATACCACTAATGAGCCCAATCCATAGGCCACCAAATAGTTGATTTGCAGTATTTCCTCTAAAGGGTGTTGGGTTAACGCTCTAATAACCAGCGCAGGCAGTGCGAAATACAGGACAAAAAGGCTAACACCTTGCATCTGTTCGCGTTGTATAAGCCCGCTCCACCTAGCGATATAACCCGTGCTGATCAACAGAAAAATAGGGGTAGTAATGGCAAGAATAGCGAGCATAAAGTCTCTGTCTTGTCGGTGATGGGAAAGTAAACATAGCCCCGCATATCAGACCAATTTAGCATGGTGTTCGAATCACGAACAATTGTACGTTTGTTCAGTGTGGTACCGCCATTGCTTCCATTAACGAGGTTTATTTATGCCCGCTGCTTTTTTAAAGCATCCGTTTATGAGTCAGCACGCATTAGCTGAGTGTGACGATGAGGCTATGGGGCGTGCCATGCTGGCCTTTGAACTAGCGCTGGCTGAGGTTCAAGAAGCCAGCGGTGCTGTCCCCGTTGGCGTTAGCCAGCAAATGCGCCACCAACTGGAAAGGGCGACGTTTAGCATCGCCGATATTACTGAGGGCATCGCCAGCGGCGGTAATGCGGCCATCCCTTTCGTCAAGCAGGGCCGGGGGCTGTTGGCCGATGAGCTCAAGCGCTACTGGCACCAGGGTGCAACGAGTCAGGATGTGGTCGACACAGCGCTGATGCTGCTGCTTAAACCGCGCTTAGTGGCGTTGAATGAATTACTGCTGCGCTGTCGTTCGGCGGCGACAGCCCTGATGGTTACTCATATCGACACGCCCATGGTAGGGCGCACCTTAATGCAACAGGCGCTGCCGATCACCTTTGGAGTGAAGGTGGCCCACTGGGCAATCGGCTTGGAGCAGAGCCGCCGCCGTTTGGGTGAGGTGGAACTGCCCGTTCAGTTTGGCGGTGCGGTGGGCGTGCACTCGGGCTGGGACACTCTAGGGCTTGAGTGGATGGACGCATTGGCCGAGCGGTTAGGCTTGGCGGTGCCGGTGCTGCCTTGGCATACCGACCGCTACCCCATTCATGCCATCGGTACGGGGTTAGACGCGGTCGCCGGTGCCGCTGAAAAAATCGCACTGGATGTGGCGCTACTCACCCAGACCGAGGTCGGCGAAGTCGCGGAACCCTCGGCACCCGGGATGGGGGAGTCCTCCTCCATGCCCCATAAGCGTAATCCAGTACGCAGCGCGCTGATTCGCGGCGCGGCGCGGCAAGTGCATGGCCACACCAGCGTGTTGATCAACGCTGCCGCCCAACCCCTTGAGCGTGGATTGGGGGAGTGGCACGCGGAGTGGGCGCCACTGATGGAAAGCGCTCTGCTGGTAGAGGGTGCGCTAGAGCAAGTGGCCGTGCTGCTGGAGGGGCTCGAGGTGTACCCCGACAACATGTGGCGCAATCTGTCGGCCACTGGCGGCGGCATTATGGCGGAGCCCGTCGCACGTATACTGGCGCCTACGCTAGGCACGGATAGAGCCAAGGCTGTTAGCGCAGAAGCAGCAGAAACCTCACGCCGGGAAGCACGCACCTATTCTGATGTGCTCGCCCATCATCCTGATGTGAAAGGGGCCGTAGACCCCGAGGCGCTGCGTAATGCCTGCGACCCCGCTTTATACCTTGGTAGCAGCGCGGCCCAGGTCATGCGCGCCAGAAAATGGCTAGAAATCCAATAAGCGTATTTAAAAACAAAGCGTTAAGTTCGATTGTGAAAGGGGTGATGGATTCGGTAGGCCGTGAGGTGGACGCCGTTGGGTTTGACCCAATGAATGTTCAGCAGTAGATTGTTCGTATAGAGGATCTATGTTCGCTCAACGAACAATATGCTGTAGTTCACTAACAAATACGCCAACGACCCGCTAAGAGGCACCCATCATGGCCGAGTTTCTCAGCTTGCATGACGCGGTAGCGCGCTACGTCCAAGACGGCGCCACCGTGGCCATGGAAGGCTTTACCCACCTGATTCCGTTTGCTGCCGGTCACGAAGTGATCCGTCAGAAAAAACGTGACCTGACGCTGATCCGCATGACCCCCGATATCATCTATGATCAGATGATTGGCGCGGGTTGTGCTAAAAAAGTGATCTTCTCATGGGGTGGTAACCCTGGTGTGGGATCGCTACACCGCCTGCGTGATGCGGTTGAGAAAGGCTGGCCGTGCAAGATCGAGATTCTTGAGCATAGCCACGCTGCCATGGCCTGCGCCTTCGAAGCGGGCGCCGCGGGGTTACCACTGGCTGTTTTTCGTGGCTACATCGGCAGCGAACTGCCCAGCGTCAACGATCAAATCAAATTCATCGAGTGCCCGTTCACCGGTGAGCGCTTGGCCGCCGTGCCGTCGGTGCGTCCGGACGTCTCAATTATCCACGCCCAACGGGCGGATCGTCAGGGAAACGTGCTGGTAGAGGGTATCGTTGGCGTACAGAAAGAAGCCGTACTCGCCGCCAAGCACAGTATTGTCACGGTGGAAGAGATTGTTGATGACCTGGGGGCTACCCCCAACGCCTGCGTGATTCCCAGCTGGGCCATCAGCGCCGTTGCGGTAGCGGAGAAAGGCGCGCTGCCTTCCTACACCCACGGCTACTACGGCCGCAGCAACCGCTTTTATAAAGAGTGGGATGCGATTGCTCGCGACCGCGACACCTTCACCCAGTGGCTCGATGACAACGTCTATAACGTTGCCCAACATCATGCAGGGGAGAAAGCCTAATGAGTCTGGAATATACCTCTTCTGAAATGATGTCGGTGACCGCTGCGCGGGCACTTGAAAATGGCATGACCTGCTTTGTGGGCATCGGCCTTCCCTCGGAAGCCGCCAACCTGGCGCGGCTGACTCACGCCCCTGATGTGGTGCTGATTTATGAGTCCGGCACGCTGCAAACCAAGCCCGATACGCTGCCGCTCTCCATCGGCGATGGCGAACTGTGTGAGTCAGCGCTGACCACCGTGGCAGTGCCCGAAATGTTCCGCTACTGGCTACAGGGCGGCAAAGTGAGCGTGGGCTTTTTAGGCACCGCGCAAATCGACCGCTTTGCTAACCTTAACACCACGCTGATCGGCGATTACAAAGCGCCTAAGGTACGCCTGCCGGGCGGCGGTGGCGCACCAGAAATCGCCACCAATGCCGGTGAAGTGTTTATCACCTTGAAGCACTCCAAGCGGGCCTTTGTGAAAGACGTCGATTTCGTCACCACGCTAGGCTTTGGCCGCGACGGCAAAGGCCGCGACAACGTGCCCAATATCGGCAAAGGCCCCACCCGGGTGATTACCGACCTGTGCGTGATGAAGCCTGATCCGGAGACCAAGGAGCTGGTGGTGGTATCGCTGCACCCTGGCGTTACCCGCGAAGACGTTATTGACGCGACCGGCTGGGAAATCCGCTTTGCCGAACAGCTCGAAAGCACTCCAGAGCCCAGCGAAAACGAGCTGACGATTTTGCGTGAGCTCAAAGCGCGCACCGAACGGGCCCACGCGGACGCATAAAGGAGCTATTTATGAGCGATGTTGTTATGCAAGACGTCTTTCTATGTCATCCTCGCCGCACCGCCGTGGGACGTTTTGGTGGCACCCTGGCCAGCGTACGCCCGGATGATTTTGCCTCGACGATTTTTAAAGCCGTACTGGCAGAAGCGCCGGATCTCGACCCTGCCGCCATTGAAGAAGTCTTCATGGGCTGTGCTAATCAGGCCGGGGAAGATAACCGTAACGTGGCGCGCATGTCGTCGCTGCTGGCAGGCATTCCCACTTCGGTACCCGGCACGACCATGAACCGCCTGTGCGGCTCGGGTATGGACGCGGTGGGTACCGCGTTTCGCGCTATTAAAGCGGGTGAAATGGAGCTGGCGTTGGCCGGCGGCGTGGAGTCCATGTCTCGCGCGCCCTACGTGATGGGCAAGGCCGATAGCGCCTTCGCCCGTAGTCAAAAACTCGAAGACACCACCATTGGCTGGCGCTTGGTCAACCCGCTGATGAAGAAAGGGTTTGGGGTCGATTCCATGCCGGAGACCGCAGAGAACGTCGCCGAGCAGTTCAATATCTCTCGCGAAGACCAGGACGCCTTTGCCCTGCGCTCTCAGCAGAAGGCCGCTGCCGCCCAAAAGGCCGGGCGCTTTGCCCAGGAAATCACCGCCATCGAAATCCCGCGACGCAAGCAGGCACCGCTGATCTTTGACCAGGACGAGCATCTGCGGGAAACCACGCTGGAGAAGCTCGCAGGCCTACCGACGCCTTTTCGTGAAGGTGGCAGCGTCACGGCGGGTAACGCCTCCGGTGTCAACGATGGCGCGGCAGCCATGCTGGTGGCCAGCGAAGCGGCGGTCAAACAGCACGGTCTTAAGCCGATGGCGAAAATTATTGGTATGGCCACGGCAGGCGTCGAGCCGCGCATCATGGGCTACGGGCCGGTACCGGCAGTGCAGAAACTGCTGAAGCGCACCGGTATTGCCATGGACGATATCGATGTGTTTGAGTTCAACGAGGCATTTGCCGCCCAAGCGTTAGCGTGTATGCGCGACCTCGGCCTGGCCGACGACGACCCACGCGTCAACCCGAACGGCGGCGCGATTGCGCTGGGGCACCCGCTGGGTATGTCCGGTGCCCGCCTGTTGCTGACCGCCGCCCATGAGTTGCAAAACAGCGGCAAGCGCTACGCACTGTGTACCATGTGTGTAGGTGTGGGGCAGGGTATCGCCACGCTGATTGAACGCGTTTAACGGAGACCATCATGGCATTTCATAGCATCAATGGCCGCAGCGTCGCTTACCGATTGCTCGGATCGGAAGTGAATCCACTTATCGTGCTGGCGCATCCGCTGGGCATGAGCCAAGCGGTATGGGACGACGTGATCCCCGCGCTGCTGCCCCGCTACCGAGTGCTGACCTGGGATCTACCCGGCCACGGCGCAAGCCAAGCGGTCAGCGGTGAGCAGATTACGCCCGCTGACCTAGCCACTGAAGCGTTGGCGCTGGCAGATATTGCTGGCGCTGAGCGCTTTCACTTCGCCGGTACCTCAATTGGTGGCGTGGTCGGCCAGCAGTTGATTGCGGCGCACCCTGACCGCCTGCTTACTGCGACGCTGACCAACACCGGCGCAGTGATCGGCAGCCCGGACTTATGGAATACCCGCGCAGGCCGCGTGCGGCAGGAAGGCTTGGCGGCGATGTCTGAAGAGATCGTGCCGCGCTGGTTTGCACCAAAGGCCTTTGAGGCAAGCCCGGCGCTGCAAGCGGGATGGTGCGTACAAATGGGCCGTGGCGACGATGAGTCCTACGCTCAGCTGTGCGAAATGCTTGGCCGCGATACGTTTGCCGGTAAGTTGGCGTCGAAGCACGTAGAAGTGCAGCTATTTGGCGGCAGCGAAGATATGGCCACCCCGCCCGCGACGCTGGAAGCGCTGTCTGAGGAACTCGGCGGCGTCCCACTGGAGATTTTTGACGGCGTGGGCCACGTGCCCTCGGTAGAAGCCCCGGCGCACTTCGCACAAAAGTTACTCACGGTGCTCGCCGCCGATTTGGGCGACGTGGCGAACCACGGCGTGGCTTACGCCACAGGCCTGGAGACCCGCAAGCAGGTACTGGGAGACGAGCATGTAGCGCGCTCTACCGCCAACGCCAACAGCCTGGACGCCCCCTTCCAGCAGATGATTACCCGCCTGGCCTGGGGCGAGCTTTGGACCAATGACGACCTAACCCGCCGCGAGCGCAGCATGATTACCACCGGTATTCTCGCCGCGCTTGGCCGTGAAGAGTTAACGCTGCACCTAAAAACGGCTAAGCGGATTGGGCTGACAGAAGCTGAACTGCGCCAGGTACTGATGCACGTGGCGATTTACGGTGGCGTTCCGGCCGCCAATCACGCCTTTGCCCTCGCTAAGGAGTTGGGCTGGGGTGAGTAGATTAGTGGCTCCATGAGCGGTTGTTTTTTTAAGAACAACGCATTTGCAAAGTGAGTGAGCCATTGCTGATCGAAGTACCAATACCCCCGGCATAGCCAAAAGCAGTGTGACGGTGCTGTACCCCTCAACAAAGACAACAAGAGGGTTAAGTGATGAAATGCCCCATCGCAAAAGAGCTACTCCTTGCTTGCAGCTTGGTTATATCCAGCTGCGTGCAGGCTGACACACGGCTTACCGCGCTCGCGTCAATTTAGCGTTTTCATTGTTTGCGCTAATCGGCGAAAGTAGGGCATCTTTTTTCGCTGATATAGAACGCCATGCTGAACGCTCGAATCAAACTACGTCACTTGATGGCGTTTCTCGAAGTGGCCAAGCGGCGCAGCTTTGCGCGTGCTGCCGAGGCGCTGGCGATTACTCAACCGGGCATTTCCAAGGCAATACGCGAGCTTGAGGAGATTCTTGAAGCGCCGCTTTTCGAACGCACGTCGCAAGGCGTGTCGCTTACCCAAGCGGGGTTGACGCTGCTCCGACATGCTGGCCCTGCCATACGGGCGCTGGATGAAGGCGTCAGCGCTATTGGCGATGCCCACCGGGGCGGACGTTGGCTGCGCGTCGGGGCGCTTTCCACTGTTGAGAGCCGCCTGTTGCCAGTGGCGATACAGCGCTGGCATACCGCCGCGCCGCCGGGCCAGGGCGATACCAGTGTATCGGTGGTGACCGGGGCCAGCGCCTATTTACTGTCGCGCCTGCGCCTGGGCGAGCTGGATATGGTGGTTGGGCGGATGACCGAGGCGCGAGAGATTGGCGATCTCTACTTTGAACACCTCTACTATGAGCCTTTGGTTATCGTCGCGCGAAAAGAGCACCCGCTTGCCCACGTCACGCCGGTCACGGCGGATCAACTGGTTGCCTATCCCTGGGCGCTACCGCCGCCGCAGACCACGCTGCGACAGCAGGTGGACAGTTTCTGCGTGCGCCATGCCATTAAGCTGCCGCCGCGGCTGCTGGAAACTCTCTCGCTGCCCGTTAGCTATCGCTACACTCTGGAGAGTGATGCGCTCTGGATAGCCCCTCGGGAAGCGGTGGCCGAAGAATTGGAAAAAGGTCAGCTGGTGAAGGTCGCGCTGCCGTTTGAAGCCCATGGTGGCTCGGTGGGCATTTGTACGAATGCGAGCATGGAAACGTCGCTGCCCCGTGAAGCGTTTTGCGAAACCCTACGCCAGGTGGCAGCTGAGCGCATTCAACTAAGGTCGTAAAAGCCATAACCTATGAGTTATGGGCGAAGATGACTCTTCAATTGGCAAGGGCTGAGCCGCAGGTCACACTTTGCGAGTAAAAGTGTAAAGGGGCAATGCCCCTCTGCCCCTGTAGCCATAAAGAGCATTTTGCCATGCAAAATAATCATAACCGCTTTGTGACCCGTGACCGCAACTGGCACCCGCCTGCCTACGCGCCGGGCTACAAAACTTCGGTGGCACGCTCGCCGCAGCAAGCGCTAGTGAGCATGCAGCAGCCGACCGTATCTGAGTTGACTGGTCCCAATTTTAGTCATCTGCGCATGGGGCCGCATGACAACGACCTATTGATGAATTTCAGCCAAGGTCAGGGGTTGCCGCAAGGTGAACGGATCATCATGTTTGGCCGAGTTGTCGACCAGTTCAGTAAGCCAGTACCGCACACGCTGGTGGAAATGTGGCAGGCCAATGCCGGTGGTCGCTACCGCCACAAAAACGATAAGTATCTGGCACCGCTGGATCCTAACTTTGGCGGTGTAGGTCGCTGTTTGACCGATGACCAAGGCTTTTACCGTTTCCGTACCATCAAGCCTGGTCCTTACCCATGGCCCAACGACATGAATAGCTGGCGACCCGCGCATATCCACGTATCAGTCACCGGCCCTTCAATCTCTACTCGGTTGATTACCCAGATGTATTTTGAGGGCGATCCGCTGATTCCTCTCTGCCCGATTGTGCATACGCTGAAGGACCCTGACGCCGTTGAAACTATGATCGGACGGTTGGATATGGCCCACAGCAAGCCAATGGATTGCCTAGCCTATCGCTTTGACATTGTGGTGCGCGGCGAGCTGCAAACCTACTTTGAAAACCAATAAGGGCGAGGATACATCATGAAACAGCCTTCTATTCAGCCCAACAGCCAGCCGACCAGCGCGCTGATGCTGCGTGAAACTGCCTCGCAAACCGCTGGCCCCTACGTGCATATTGGTCTTGCACTCGCAGCGGCAGGCAACCCCGTCCGTGAGGAGGAGATCTGGAACGAGATGGCCAAACCCAATGCTGAGGGTGAGCATATCGAAGTGGTCGGTACCGTCATCGACGGCAACGGTGATCTGGTGCGCGATACGTTTGTCGAGGCGTGGCAAGCTGATGCCAACGGCCACTATCAAGCCGATTACGACCTCAGCAAGCCGTTCAACAGCTTTGGGCGTACCGCCACCACCTTTGATCATGGTAGCGAGTGGTCGTTAACCACCATCAAGCCCGGCGCGGTGGAGCACCCTAGCGGGCAGTTAATGGCACCGCATATTAACCTGACGCTGTTTGCCCGTGGAGTGAACATCCACCTGCAAACGCGGCTCTATTTTGATGATGAGGCTGAAGTGAATGCGCAGTGCCCGGTGCTATCACGTATCGAGTCTCCGGCGCGTCGGCAAACGCTGATCGCCAAGCGTGAAGAAGTGGATGGCAAGGTGCGTTATCGTTTAGATATCCGCCTGCAAGGTGAAGGTGAGACGGTGTTTTTCGATTTCTAGTCCCTTAGTCTGCAAGTTTGTGAATAAAAACCAAAAGGCGTTGCTTATCCTTAAGCAGCGCTTTTTTTGTTTGGGTTCGACCTTGGTCGAGCATTGATCTTGTAAAAATCCAACTTTTACCTGTCATTGTACCTTTTGGAGACAGCGTGAAAGCAGCAACACTGGTGATGCGAGGCAGGAAGCTGAAAAGACCGGGCGACATAGCCTGAACATAGACGAATGTCGATTAGCCCTACGCCTCATAGTGAATTAATGTGAATGCTTAAAGCGAACTACTATTCGCCATACGAACTTACAATAATCCAAAAAGTCCTGGAGGCTCCAATGAAAATGTCCCTATCCCGTTGTGTGTTGGCGGCAGCGATTGCTGGCCTTGCTGTTAGCTCTGCCCAGGCAGAGACGACGCTGCGTATGGCGCACTTTTGGCCTGGCCCTTCAGGCGTTAACCAAGATGTGTTGCAGGCGTGGGCTGATACCATTGAAGAAGAATCCAATGGTGAACTAACCATTCAAATGTTTCCCGCCGGTACCCTAGCCAAACCGGATTCCATTTATGAAGCCGCTGCCAACGGCATCGCCGATATTGGTGCCACGGCACAGGGCTACACCGCTGGCCGCTTCCCGCTGTCGCAAATTGTCGAGCTTCCAGGTGTCGCCTCAACGGCAACCCAAGGGGCGTGTGTGCTGCAAACGCTCTATGACGACGGCCATTTGGATAGCGAATACGAAGATACCCGCCCGCTGTTTATGTTTACCACGGGCCCCGGTGGTATCCACACCATCGACACCGATGTGCAAACCCCTGCCGATCTAGAAGGCCTGCGCATTCGTCGCCCCACCGCCGTCGCGGGCGAGATGCTGGAAAATATGGGTGCAAGCCCGGTGGGCATGCCAGCGCCCGATATTTACACCTCCATGCAGCGCGGCGTGATTGATGGCTTAAGCTTTCCTTGGGAAGGTTTAAAAGGTTTCCGCGTTAATGAGCTCGTCAGTTATCACACCGAAGTGCCGTTCTATACGCTGATCTTTGTCGCCACCATGAACCAGCGTGCCTATGACGGCCTGACCCCCGAGCAGCAAGCGGTGATTGATAATAACTCAGGCATGAAATGGGCTGAAAACGCCGGTGCAGTGTTTGACCGCTTAGATGTGGAAGGCAAGCAGGAAGCGGTTGATGCGGGCCATACCATCCGTGAAATCGAAAACCCACTTCAGCATCCTGACTGGCAGGAACCGTTGGAAACGGGCATTGAAAACTACCTGACGCAGTTGGAAGAGCGTGGTTTGAGTCAAGCCCGCGAGGTGTATGAGGCTGCACTGGCTGCTAGCGAGTCTTGTGGTACCCAAGAGGGGTAAGTTTTCATGCAGTCTAGTCTCTCTTTTCAACAACTCCTCTTTCGGGCCAGCCATTGGCTGGCCCTTGTTTGTCGCCTAGTGGCGGGGGTCGCACTGATCGGGCTTTTAGCGGTCACCATTGCCGATGTCAGTACTCGCTATCTTTCTCGGCTAACGGAAGGCGCCATTGCGTTGCGTGTTTCCGGCAGCGTTGAGTTGGTTAGCTATTTGATGCTGTTCGCGCTATTGGCGGCAATGGCCGCTAATGTCGAGAAAAGCCAAGTGGTGGTGGAAGCGTTCTCGCACCGCTTACCCCAGGCGATAAAAAATCGTATCCAAGGGCTATTTTTGCTGGGCTTTACGGCGCTGGGGCTAATCCTGTTTGTGGGATTACTGGACTCTGCTGCTGCCGCCACGCAGTACGGAGAAGTCACTCAAGATCTGCGCTTGCCCATGGGCCCCATTTTCCAATTGGCAGCGGTGCTCAGCTTACTGCTGGGGTTGCGAAGTTTTATGCATGCGCTGCTGGGCATGATCTATGCCACAGGTGAGGAGGCGGCTCATGGGGAGTGAAGCGATTGGCGCCATCGGGCTAGGGCTTTTATTGGTATTGATGATTCTGCGTGTGCCCGTTGCTCTCACGATGCTGATCGTGGGCGTGGTGGGCTTTGCGCAAATCATTAGTTGGGACGCAGCCGTTGCGCAGTTAAAAACAGTGCCGGTAGAAGTGCTCTCTAACTACAGCTTCAGCGCCGTACCCATGTTTATCTTAATGGGCGTGCTGGCGGCCCATTCGGGCATGGCCGGTAAGCTGTTTGATTCAACGCGGGTTATTTGCGGTGGCTGGAAGGGCGGCCTGGCGATTGCGGCCGTGGGCTCTTGCGGTATCTTCTCCGCTATCTCCGGCTCTTCGTTAGCCACGGCGAGCACCATGACTCGGGTGGCGCTGCCGGAGATGGAGCGCTATGGCTATAACCGTGGCTTAGCGACCGGCGCGCTGGCTGCAGGCGGCACGCTGGGTATTATGATACCGCCCAGTATCGCGCTGCTTATCTATGCCATTCTTACCGAACAGTCCGTTGGCGATATGTTCATGGCGGGGCTGATTCCCGGTCTGCTGGGGCTGGTGATGTATTCACTGACCATTACGGTAGTCATGTATCTGCGTCCTTCCCTTGCCGTGGCGGGTGAACCCACTGCTTGGAAAGAGAAGCTGCTCTCGCTGACCGGCTTAGTGCCCTTCTTTGGCGTTTTCCTGGTGATGATTTTAGGTATCTATTTTGGTGCCTTTACACCCACCGAGGGGGCAAGTGTCGGGGCGTTCGCCACCCTGATTTACGCCCTGGTAAAAGGCATGCGTGGTGCCCAGCTATGGCACAGCGTACAGGAGACGTTGGCGCTTTCCGCGGTAGTCTTCTTTATGCTGGTAGGGGCAGAAACGCTGGGGTATTTCATCTCGGTGTCGCGTATTTCATTTTCGATTACTGATCTGCTCTACGGCATGGATCTAACCCCTATCGTCGTGGTGCTGTGCATTCTGGCGCTCTACTTTGTGCTGGGTATGTTTATGGACTCCATCGCCATGCTAGTAATCACCGTACCGGTGGTTTATCCGATTATTCAGGCGATGGGTATCGACCCGGTATGGTTCGGTATTTTGACCGTACTGACCGTTGAACTGGGGCTGATGACCCCGCCGGTGGGGATGAACGTGTTCGTGATTAAAGCGATGGCACCGCACGTGGGGCTGGGGGAGATATTTAAAGGGGTGGCGCCTTTTGTCGTCTCCGACCTGATACGGCTGGCGTTATTAATTGCTTTCCCCATTTTAAGCACGCTGTTTCTACTCTAGCGGCAAGTACGCTTGCCACTATTCAAGCCAGCGCGATCACAACAACAACTACAGGAGCTTATGACATGTTCACCACTCAGCTAATGTTAGCGGGCCAATCTACCCCTGCCGAGCATACAGCCACCTTTACCCGTGCGAATCCGTTAAGCGGTGAAGTGGTGACCACTGCTGCGGCGGCAAGTGTCGGTGACGCTAACGCGGCCGCCGACGCCGCAGGCCAGGCGTTTGAGGCATGGTCACAAACGGGCCCTGGGGAGCGGCGCGCCAAGCTGCTGAAAGCCGCCGAACTAATGGAGCAGCGCCAAGCGGATTTCATTGATCGGATGGTAGAAGAGACTGGCGCTACCCTTGGCTGGGCAGGTTTTAACGTTAAAGTGGCGGCTGATGTGCTGCGTGAGGCGGCGGCGTTAACCACCCAGATCCAGGGCGATATCATCCCCTCTAACGTGCCTGACAGCATGGCCATGGGCGTGCGCATCCCGTGTGGCGTCGTCGTGGGTGTTGCGCCCTGGAATGCGCCGATTATTCTGGGTACGCGAGCCATTGCTACGCCCTTAGCGTGTGGTAATAGCGTGATCTTGAAGGCTTCTGAGCAGTGCCCAGCGACACACCATTTAATTGGTGAAGTGCTGCAAGCAGCGGGGTTGGGCGAGGGCATCGTCAACGTGATTACCAACGCGCCTGAAGATGCCGCTGACGTGGTAAGCGCGTTAATTGCCCATCCTGCTGTGCGGCGGATTAACTTCACTGGCTCCACGGGCGTTGGAAAAATCATTGCCGAGCAAGCGGCCAAGTATTTAAAGCCCGTGCTGCTTGAGCTGGGTGGCAAGGCACCGTTTTTGGTATTGGATGATGCCGACATAGACGCTGCCGTGGACGCGGCAATCTTTGGCGCGTTCTTTAACCAAGGCCAGATCTGCATGTCCACCGAGCGGGTTATTGTTGATAACCAAGTGGCGGATACTTTTGTGGAGAAGTTTGCCGCGCGGGCTCAGGCGCTAAAAGCAGGCGACCCACGTGATGAAAGCAACGCGCTCGGCACGTTAATCAACGCGCAGTCAGGTGAAAAACTAAATAGCCTCATCGATGACGCAGTCACTCAAGGCGCCCACTTAGCCGCGGGTGGCAAAGTCGAGGGCGTGGTCATGCAGGCCACGGTCATCGATGGTGTGACCAGTGCTATGCGGCTATATAGCGAAGAGTCGTTTGGCCCGGTCGTCGCAGTGATCCGTGTTGATGGTGAAGAAGAGGCAGTGCGCATCGCCAACGATAGCGAGTACGGCCTTTCATCGGCGGTGTTCAGCCGCGATAGCGCACGCGCCATGAAAGTGGCAGGGCGCTTACAAACGGGTATCTGCCATATCAATGCGCCCACGGTACACGATGAACCGCAAATGCCCTTCGGCGGAGTGAAATCCAGCGGCTACGGACGCTTTGGCGGTAAGGCAGGCATCGAAGAGTTCACAGAGTTACGCTGGATGACGATGCAGCTAGGGCCAAGGCATTATCCTATTTAGTGATCTCGTTAACCGCCACCGTTTGACGCAGCCGAAATTCACGCGGCGAAAGCGCTGTATTACGCTTAAAAAAGCGCGTGAAGTAAGCCGGTTCAGAGAAGCCTAAGCTGTCAGAGACTTGGCCAATGGTCATATTGGTATAGGTGAGCTGGCGCTTGGCTTCTAGTAGTAGGCGTTCATGCAGCAATTGCAGGGCGCTGCGACCGGCGATTTGTCGACACAGCATATTCAAGTGCGCGCTACTCACCCCTACCTGCTCGGCTAACGCCTCAATACTAGGTTGTTCACGATAGTGCGCTTCGACCAGCGCTTGATAGTGCTCTATATGCTGCCGCCCCTTGTCACTTTGGCGGGGGCCATAACGTTTTGCTGGATGCCCAGCGGTATTAAGACGCGATAGCTCTACCACCAAGGCTTGGATAAGCGCTTCGAGCAGGCTGTTGCGTCCGGGGGCGGGTTGGCGGTACTCCTGGTCGATCTGAGCCACCAGCGTGGCAATTCGTTCAGCCTGATTTGCCTGGGATAGAGAGTAGAAGTCGGCTTTTTTTAGCGTACTGCTCTCACCCATTAGTGCATGTAAGTGGTCGGCCAGCGGCTTGGCCAGAGTAATAATGTGTCCTTCCACATCCGGTGAAAAGAGAAAGCCGTGAATAGCCATTGCGGGCACAACGATAGCGCTAGCGCTTTGCAGCCGGTGGCTTGTTCCCTCCAGCTCTAACTCAACGCTACCGTGAGAAATAAACAGAATATGCACGAGGTCGGCATGGCGGTGCGGCCGGATACGCCAGTCGTGCAGACGACTGCGCTCGGGGATGGACTCACAGTGGAGCAAGTCGGGCGTGGGCCAGTGCTGTGTCTCGCCATAGAGCTTAAATACCGGAACGGAGGTTGCCGACGAGGCTGTCATCATCTATATCTCCTCTACGACTAAGGTTGGGTAATAAAACGCTAAATGTCCAATAATTGATCTAGATCATGCCTTATTATGCGGCGTGTTTCATTGAAAAATACAAGTCATAAGTTTTAGATAATGACAATGATGAGGCATCCCTATGAAGACACAGGTCGCGATTATTGGCGCAGGGCCTTCAGGCCTATTGCTGGGACAGCTGCTGCATCGTCAAGGCATTGATAATGTGATTGTTGAGCGGCGTAGCGGTGAGTATGTATTAAGCCGTATCCGCGCCGGTGTCCTTGAGCAGGGCATGGTGGACTTACTTCGCGAAGCGGGTGTTGACCAGCGCATGGATAAAGAAGGCCTACCCCATGACGGTTTTGAGCTTGTGTTCGACAACCGTCGTGTGCGGGTCGCACTGGATGAGCTGACCGGTGGCAGCAAAGTGATGGTATACGGCCAAACCGAGGTGACGCGGGATCTGATGGAGGCCCGCGCTGCCGCTGGCGCGACAACGCTCTACGAGGCAGAAAACGTTCAGCCCCACGACCTGGATAGTGACCACCCCTATCTAACCTTTGAGCACAACGGCGAAACGGTCAGGCTGGAGTGTGACTACATCGCTGGGTGCGATGGCTATCATGGTGTCTCCCGCCAATCGATCCCTCAAGAGCGCATTAAAGAGTTTGAAAAGGTTTACCCGTTTGGCTGGTTGGGGATGCTCTCGGACACGCCCCCGGTCTCTGATGAGTTGATTTACGCAAGCCACGAGCGTGGTTTCAGTCTGTGTAGCATGCGCTCCGCCACCCGCAGCCGTTACTACCTTCAAGTACCGCTGGATGAAAAGGTAGAAGATTGGTCGGACGAGCGTTTTTGGGAAGAGCTCAAGCGCCGTTTGCCTGAAGAAGTCGCTGCAAAGCTTGTGACTGGGCCTTCTATTGAGAAGAGCATCGCGCCGCTGCGTAGTTATGTGGTCGAACCCATGCAGTACGGGCGGCTGTTTCTGGTCGGCGATGCGGCGCATATTGTCCCACCCACTGGTGCCAAGGGGCTCAACCTAGCGGCTAGCGATGTGAATACGCTCTATCGATTGATGGTGAAGGTTTATCAGGAAGGCCGAACGGATTTGATCGAGCGCTACTCGCAAACGTGCTTGAAGCGCATCTGGAAAGCGGAGCGCTTCTCCTGGTGGATGACCTCGATGCTGCATAATTTTTCCGACGAAGAGGATTTTAACAGCCGCATGCAGTTGGCCGAGCTGGACTACGTCACTAGCTCCAAAGCAGGCATGACCACCATCGCCGAAAACTATGTGGGGCTGCCCTACGAACCGCTGGAGTAGCGCCTACCCGTTGTGCATTTATCCTCCTTGCCCAGGCTGACGCTTGGGCTTTTTTGTGCTTTTGGGTTCGGTTAGAAAGGTGTTTTCGGAGCCCTAAGCTAGTAATGGAGGCTGTGTTTATAACTTATGGAAGGCTTACTCTTGAATGATTGAGTCAAAAGCGAGCAGATCCAATCTAATACGCACAGCATTGGTGCTCGGGCGCTGATTTAGCAGTCTTTTTGTTATTTAGCAGGCTAGTTAATTTCCTAAATGATATTTATCTATATGATAACTGTTGTTTTAATTTTAATAGGCGAGTTTTTTGCTTATTAAGAGACGTTTCATATCTGGGCATTTACTTTACTTTTCATGTGATGTTGAATGTTTCTGTCAGGCTTTTGCTGGGATTCAACATAACAACAAATGGAGATAACGACGGATGACTAATATAAAGCAGCTGCGGCCCAAGGCGACACAGTGGCAGAAGATGCCAACCCATCTAGGGGCTCTGTATATCGGTGTATTATTCAGTACATCAGCAATCGCTGATGAAGTCTTAAAATTTAGCCACTCCTATACAGAAAATGATGCTCGCCATGAATGGGCGCAATTTATTGCTGACAATGTTTCGGAGAAAACGGATGGTCAAGTGATTATCAATATTTTCCCCAACCAGGAAATTTCCCGTGCTCAAGCTCAGCACAGCGCACTACGTCAGGGAAGAATTGATCTGACCATTTATCCACTGCCGTGGCTGGCTGGGATGATACCTTTAGCCGAAATTGGTGCACTTCCCGGTTTAGTGACTGCCCCCACCGATGGACTAGTCTGGCGTGACAGAGCCATCTGGCCCATGTTAACCGAGGCTGTCGAAAGCACAGGAGCCGTACTGGCGGGGTCAGGCTGGGCAATGGCCACCATTGGCAGCACTGGCAAAGCTGTAATATTGCCAGAGGATGTTGACGGCTTGCGAATGCGAGGACTAGGAGCTGCTTCTGAGCAAATGTTGAATTCCAATGGAGCAACAATTACATCTTTGCCAGCGTCTGAGCTTTACCAGGCCCTTCAGACAGGGGTGCTAACCGGGGTGCTAACTCAGTTTGCCTCTTTTGAGGGTTACAACCTGGAAGAAGTTATTGAACATCTGCAGGTAGGGCCTGGCTACATCGGTGGCATGCATACCATCTTGCTTTCTACAGATATGGAACAGCAGATTGGCAGTGAGCACTTTGACCTAGTGATGGAAGCTATCCAGGAATCAGAAGTTTGGTTTGCAGAAAAGATGATTGAGGATAGCCAGCGTATCGCCGAGGAGTTTGAGAGTGCCGGAGTACAGGTGAACGAACTTTCAGACGAGGAGGTGGCTGCCTGGGTTTCGAATGCCCGCGATACGGCGTGGCCCTACTTCATAGAGCGAGTCCCCGAGGGAAAAGCTGCCTTGGAGGCTGTAGAGACTCCCCTCTGACACTAGCACCGCTTTTATCATAATAAGGAAGAAATCTTCGGGATACTTCCAAGATCAGGACTTGTGCTCAACGAGGTAAGAATGCTTATTTTACTTAATCGTCTAAGAGTCTGGCTTGATAGGCTGAACTTCCTGATTGGCGGTATAGCAGCATACGGCATTTTATTTGCCTGTGGTGCCATTACCTGGGCGGTGGTCGGACGGGGCTTGTTCGGTATGAATACGATCTGGGAGTTGGAGGCCAGTGTCTATCTACTGATCTATGCCGCTTTTTTGGGGCTTGCCTACTCTGATCGTGCTGGAAGCCAGATTGCTATTGACATCCTGCGTGTGCGCTTCACAGGCAAGGCTCGATTGGCGCATCGCATTGTTTTAGATTCAATAGCTTTGGTTCTGTTCAGCTTGCTGTTCTGGTCGTCGCTAGAGATGGTGCTTAATGCTTGGCATACGCAGTGGCGCTCCATGAGCCTATGGGGCCCACCTCTTTGGATCCCGTATCTGGCTATCCCGATTGGGACTGCCATTTTAATCATCAATCTCGTTTTGGACATCCTGATTCGACTACACGGTCAGGCTGTGCCTGCCGACGCCCTACAGGGAGAGCATTGATGGATCCGATTCTGTTGAGCATCTTGACGGTCAGCCTGTTGTTGCTGCTAATTTTCTTTGGCTTACCAATTGCCTACTCACTTGCAGTATCGACTTTAATAATGATGGTGGTCTCCGGGTCGGGAAGTGATGCATGGTACATCGCTGAATATACCTTTCAGTCGCTGGACTCCATTGATCTTATAGCCGTGCCCATGTTCATCTTCATGGGAACGATCATTGCTGTTAGTCCGGCAGGAAAGGATATTTACCGAGCTCTCAGCCTAGTGTTGCCCATTCCTGGAGGATTGGGGGTGGCCTCAGTAGGGGGCTGTACCGTCTTTTCGGCTATGTCCGGCTCGTCACCTGCCACTGCCGCCGCTATTGGATCTTCCGCCATTCCTGAAATGATCTCTCGGGGCTACCCACCAGCGCTTGCTTGTGGTCTGGTGGTGGGTGGAGGAACGTTGGGCATCCTTACGCCCCCGTCCATTGTGTTGTTGCTCTATGGCGTGGTAACAGGGACCTCTATTGGTAAGCTGTTCATGGGGGGAGTGGTGCCAGCGATCATGGTTGCCATCATGTTCTCCATGTACGTGGTATGGCGCATGTGGCGTTATCAAAAGGCCAATCCTGAAGTACTCGAAATATCGCGACGTTATGATGAGCAGGAGGGTAAGACCAAGTATCCAGTGTTACGGGTACTGCCATTTTTCCTGATGGTCGTGATGATCATGGTGGCGCTCTATGGCGGATGGGCGACGCCATCGGAATTGGCCTCTGTGGGTGCAATTGCTTCAATACTGCTTGTGTTGGTGATTTACCGTGTGACTTCCTTTGAGGTTTGGTCGCGTTTGTTGCTTAAGACAGTGCGTGATACTTCCATGGTGTTGATCATTGCTGCCTTTGCTTACTATCTCGGCTCTTTCCTTTCCTATAACGGTGCTGTAACGGCGATTTCTTCCGGCCTGCTCGACCTGTTTGGCAATAAATGGCTAACACTGCTAGCGGTATGGCTAATGATGTTGGTGTTGGGCACTTTCCTGCCACCTTTTGCCATTGTCGTCATTGTGGCGCCCATGTTTTTACCGTTTGCCCTGGATGCGGGTTTTGACCCCGTATGGTTTGGTGTGCTTATCACTCTAAACATGGAGCTGGGTTGCATTACTCCCCCACTGGGAATCAATTTGTTTGTCGTGAAGAGCATTGCCAATAATGTCTCCATGAAAGAGATTATGAAGGGTTCCTTGCCTTTCTTCTTCATCATAGTGTTTGCATCGCTGTTATTGGTTCTGTTTCCACAGATTGTCCTGTGGTTGCCGGAAACCATGTGGCAAAACTGAGTGCCTGGAGATATCAATGAACAAAAAAGACCATGAGTTTATACAGCTTCGGCCGCAACGGATCGTCAAGGTCAAGGCCTGGCCGATGAATATTCCTGTCAAAGTCGAGGTGGTAGGCGTAAGCCGCACCATGCCTTTATCAGCCTGCTTGTGTGAAGTTGAGACTGAAGATGGCATCAAGGGGTATGGGTTCACCGCCATTACGGAGGAGGATGTGGTCGCCTCAGCGATCAACAATGTAATTGCACCCACGGTGATGGGGCGTGACGCTATAGCGACTGAAGCAATATGGGAAGAGCTGAGCTGGGTGCTAACACCCAGGGGGCAGTCTGGGTATGCTTCCCATGCTATTGCTGCCCTCGATATTGCCCTGTGGGATATAAAAGCCCAGGCGATGGGGGTGCCATTATGGAGGCTACTGGGAGGGGCGCGCGAGGAAGTCCCTGTCTATACCACTTTTGGTTTTGGCTTTCTAAGCCAGGATGAACTAGTTGCCGCCGCTAAACATTGGGTGGCACAGGGCAATCGCCGACTGAAAATGACGGTGGCAGGTGAGGCCATGCGAAATCGACATCGGCGAAACTTAGAAGCTGTGATTCGAGAAGACGCTGCGCGGGTGATGGCTGTACGTGAGGCAGTTGGCGATGAAGTCGACATCTATATTGATGCCAACTGTAATCTTGACCCCGTACACGCCTTCAAACTGGCGAAAATGTTGGAGCCGGTCAACCTTGGATTCTTCGAAGAACCAGTATTACAGAATGATGCCCGCCATCTAAGTGAGTTGCGGCGGCGCACGTCTGTACGTATCGCGGTAGGCCAAAACGAAGGGCAGGCGTTTCGTTTCCGTGATTTGTTAGTAGAGCAGGCCGTTGACATTATACAGCCGAATGTAGCTATTACCGGAGGATTTACCCAATGCATACGGATTGCTGGTATGGCGGCAGCCTTTAATACCAGTATCGCCAATGGGGGGGCCTGGCCTTTCCACAATATGCATTTACATGCTGGCCTTGCAAATGGTGGGTTGGTGGAATACCACCATCCGGCGGTACTGTTGTGTGAACAGATTTTTACTGGGCTACCTGTACCAGAGAACGGAGTACTTGCATTGCCCAAAAGCCCAGGCTTGGGCTTTTCACCCAATATGGATGCTGTAGAGGAATTTAGCAGAAATCCATCGGCGTGCGGGAATGGTAAAGGATAATCAGTAAAATGAAATGGGGAGGAATGATCTATGAGTACACTAAAACCTAAGGTAGGGCTGATTGTGCCACCAGCATCCGGCGAAGTACCGCCTGAGCCGCTAGCGTTATACGGTGATAAGGTAGATTTTGTGGCAGTGGGGCTGGGTTTGGGAAAGCTTACGCCTGAAGGCTACGATGGTGTGATCGAGAGAGTTGGTGAGCTGAGTCGTTTACTTGCTGCTGACGGGGTGCAGGCTGTCTCGCTTATGGGAACCTCACTCAGTTTTTATCGTGGCCCTAAGTATCATGCGCAGCTTGTTGAGATCATGCAGTCGGAAAGCGGGCTACCCGCTACTACTATGAGTGATTCGGTAACGAAGGCGTTTGACGCGTTTGGCGCCAAACGCTTGGTAGTAGCAACGCCATATGTGTCGAGTGTGAACCGTTTACTGGAGGAGTTTCTTGTTGAAAGTGGGTTCGAGGTTGTGCATCTGCATGGGCTGGGGCTTGAGCGGGTAGAGGATATCCTTGCTGTGTCACAAGATGAGCTGCGCCAATTGGGGCTTGAGGCTATGAAGAGTGCAAAAGGCGAGGCCGACGCATTATTTATTTCTTGTGGTGGCCTACGTACAGAAGTGGTGACCAGTGAGTTGGAGAGTGAGCTGAATATCCCTGTTATTTCAAGTGCATTAGCCGGTGCTTGGGGGGCAGTGCGTTTATTAGGACTGTCAGGCCGGGCAGATACAGGCGGGAAACTTTTTATGTTAGATGATTAACCGCAACCTAAAGGTTGAGTGTTAACGAAAATGCACGGTTTAGTTTCATGGTACACGTTGCGGATAGAGGTAAAACGTGACCCTGAGGGCATGCTTTTCTGCATATTGCTGCACTTTTTTGGTGCTACTCAGCTCCCTAAACGTTTACTGCAGCAGTTCGAGAAAATTGAGAGATGTAGCATATTTTTTTAATTGATTGAAAATTAAATATAATAATGAAAACGGTACTTATTTTGCATTTATCATGGGGATGCATTTAAGTATTTACTTTACTTTTCATGTGATGTTGAATGTTTCTGCTAGGCTTACCTGACATTCAACACAATAACAAATAGGGCTAATGACCAATGACCAGCCAAAAACAGCTGTGGCTCGAAACTTCTCGCCGACTGACACGCTTGAGCGGCGTATGCGCTGGGGTGTTACTTAGCACCAGCGCGTTAGCGGATAACATCAACCTCAGCTATGCCTTCTTTGCGCCTTCCCAAACCTTTCCTGCCATACAGATGGAACACTGGGCGAAAGAGCTGAGCGAAAGAACCGATGGCCAGGTAAACGTCAACACCTTCCCAGGCGGAACGTTACTGACGGCTGCCAACATGTTCGATGGCGTCTTAAACGGTGTTGCCGATATCGGTCTCTCTGCCACCTCATACGAGCCGGGACGTTTTCCGTTACTCAATTTGGCCGGAAATCTAACGGGTATTGACGTGAACTCGCAGATAGCCAGCCAGGCAGTGTACGAACTTATCAAAGAGTTCCCTGCAGAGACGCTGGGCTTAGAAGAGTTCAAAGTCATTACGGCGTTCACCTCCGAGCCAGGCTACCTACATACGCAAGAACCCGTGACTTCGCTGGAGAATCTTGAGGGCCAAGAGATCAGGGTGCCAGGCGACAGCACTGCCGTTGTTCAAGCCCTTGGCGGCGTGCCTGTGGGTCTCTCCCAGTCAGAAACGGGAGAAGCCCTTCAGGCTGGTATCGTTAGTGGCTATGTAGGTTCTCGTGAGACGCTGATGGATCTGCAGTATGCCCGCAATGTGAGCTATATCACTGACTACCCTCTGACCAACGTTGTCTTCGTTGCGGTGATGAATCAGCAGCGGTGGGACGCCTTGCCCGAAAACGTTCAGCAGGAGATCAATGCATTGGGTGCCGAAATGGCTTCCTACGCAGGTAAGTATCTCGATGAACACATCCAGGAATCCCTGGCGTGGGCAACGGAGAACCATGACCTTGAGCAGCTCTCCTTGTCCGAGGAAGAGGCTGAGCGCTGGTCGAGCTTGCTGGAGCCCATCAATGCGCAACGGCTGGAAGAGGTGGCTGCTCAAGGATTTCCTGCCTTTGAGTTGCGCGATCGATTTATTGAGCTGATCGAACAAAACCAATAGTTGCCTACGCTTTTGTCTGAGCGCATTTATTTGCGCCCAGTAAGCGCCATGTTGATAGACCTAGGTAGTTACCATGAATAAATTTAATTGGGTAATTAGCCGTCTCTTACTCTATGTAGCCGGCTCGGCATTACTGATGATGGTGTTTCTGGTGGTCGGTAACATCGTAATGCGCCAAGTTAGCTCTTCATTTGGTGGCACCACCGAAATGGTCGGCTGGCTAACAGCGGTGGTAGTGGCGCTATCGCTCGCTTACTCCCAGCTTACCAAAGCCCATATTGAGCTGGATTTGCTGGTCGAACATTTGCCCGCCCGTCTGCAAAGCGTTCTCTACGTCTTGGTCGCAGGTGCAAGTTTTTTATTCTTCTCCATGGTGGCTTGGAAACTTTGGGAGTATGGCTTTAGCGCTATGCAACGAGGCTCTTTATCGCAAACATTGCGTATTGCGTTTTATCCCATTGTTTATCTAGTGGCATTAGGGTTTTCTGCTTTTTGTATTGTTCTTTTAGCAGACTTTTTGAGTAGTTTAAAAAAGGTGGTAACACAATGAGTATGACGCTGGTAGCTTTGTTAGGCGTGCTCTGTTTGTTTCTTCTTATTTTGTTAAAAATGCCTATTAGCTTCGCTATGTTTATGGTGGGCTTTTTTGGCATGCTTTACATGACTAGCCCTATTGCCGCGTATAACGTTATTAGCTCAGGAATCTGGGAGCAGTTATCGGGTTACTCTCTGAGTGTCATACCCCTATTTATCTTTATGGGGGAACTACTGTTTCGCTCTGGAATAACGGAAAAGATATTTGCGGCTGCCTATGCCTGGATAGGCCATTTCCGTGGCTCCATGGCCACAACAACGATCCTTAGCAGCGCAGGTTTTGCAGCGGTTAGCGGTTCGAACACGGCCACGGCAGCCACTGTCGGTACCATTGCTCTCCCCGAAATGAAGAAATTTGGCTATAACCGCGCGCTCAGTGCTGGCAGTGTCGCGGCGGGGGGCACGCTGGGAGTCATCATCCCACCAAGCTCGGTGCTGATTGTTATTGCGCTGCAAGCCGAGTTGGCCATTCGCGACCTGTTTCTAGCCAGTATTGTCCCTGGTCTTATCCTGGTAGTGCTGTTCATCGCGACGATTGGGCTACTCTGTCGCCGTCGCCCTGATATGGGCCCCGCAGGTGTGCGTTCGAGCTGGTCCGTAAGGTGGCGTTCGCTGAAAGGTATTATCGAAATTGGTGCCCTCTTTACACTGGTACTGGGTGGGCTATTCGCAGGCTGGTTCACCTCAACAGAAGCTGCTGCGGTGGGCTGCATTGGTGCAATGCTGATTACCCTGATACAAGGAAAGCTCTCTTGGGCCGTCTTAAATGAGGCTATCGCTAATGCTCTCAAGTCGTCGGCCATGATCTTGATGTTGGTTGCTGGAGCGGTCATCTTCGGGCGCTTTCTTACCATTACGAGACTGCCTTACATGGTGGGTGAGTGGGCGGCGGCACTGCCCTTGCCAGCGATAATGGTAATGGCCTGTATCCTGTTGATCTATGTGATCGGCGGAGCGCTAATGGATGCGATGGGATTTTTAATTATCTCCATTCCGATTTTCTTTCCCGTAGCGCTTGCCTTAGGTTATGACCCAATTTGGTTCGGCGTGGTGGTCTGTATCGTTACCAGCATGGGGGCAATTACACCGCCGGTGGGAGTGAACGCTTTCATTGTAAAGAGCCTGGATGCAGAGTTACGAATGGGTGAGACATTCCGTGGAGTAGGTTACTTCATACCCCCTTATCTGCTGTGCATTGCCTTGCTGTTAGTGCTCCCTCAGATCGTATTGTTCGTTCTTTAGCGTTCACCCGATTAGATGAATAGTTATAAATTTTATGCCTATTTACTTGAAATTTCATGTGATAAGTCTAGCGAGGTGGCTGAGGTGACTATATTGACATCGAGGTTAAGCCTGGGGCAGGGGCCGTGCAAAGTGGTCGTCAAAGATACGATCGATATCGCCGGTTTCCCCACCTGTGCAGGATCCGCTGCCCTTGCTGACGCACCACCAGCCGCGGCTCATGCAGCGATCGTCGAGCGGACGCTCAAAGCGGGATACCACATCGTGGGGAAGGCCAACCTGCATGAACTGGCGTTTGGTATGACGGGCATCAATGACTGGGCTGGCACGCCAGAGAATCCGCGCTACCCCAGCCTTATCCCTGGTGGTTCTTCCAGTGGGTCGGCCGCCGCGGTGGCTGCTGGCCTTGCCGATATTGGCATTGGTACAGATACCGGTGGCTCTATTCGTGTCCCCGCTGCCTGCTGCGGGGTCTACGGCCTTAAGCCCACCTTCGGGCGATTGAGTCGCCGCGGCGTTATGCCCGCGGAAAGTAGCCTCGATTGCGTAGGCCCCTTGGCTTGTGACCTTCACGTACTGATAGCTTTCATGGCGGCGATTGACCCTCACTTTCAGTCGTCAATGGAGGGGGCCGCGCCTGTTCTGGGGTGCATCGGCGTAAATGCCGAGTCGGCTATTTGGGCAAGTATCGAAGACCAGCTCAGTCGGTCTGGAATGGCGCGTGGAGATGTTGCCTTGCCGCTTATGGCTGAGGCGTTTGAGGCTGCCATGGTGATTATCAATCGCGAAACTTTCCGTGCCTGCGAGGCGTTACTTGCCACAGGCAAGGTGGGCGCGGATGTCGATCAGCGTTTGAAAGCCGCTGCCGCGACGACCGATGCCGAGCTAAAGGAGGCGGAGCGGGTACGTCGTGCCTTTACCGCCGAAGTAGATGCACTGCTAGAGCGGCATGATGTGTTGGTGCTGCCGACGTTGCCGCATTTTCCCATGACCGCTCAGGATGCATTTGCGGGCCACCAGGATCTGAAAATATCGTCCCTTGCGCGCCCCTTCAATCTTTCAGGGCATCCCGCCTTATCGATCCCTCTTGAGTCTCAGCAAGCACTCCCTGTCTCCGTGCAATTGATTGGACGTCGTGGCAATGACGCGGACGTTTGCCGGGCGGCTTCGCAACTCATGAACCGGGTTTCGTCGGCGGGAGAGGAACAAAAAAAAGGAGCGAATCATGCAACAACACATTGATAAATCACAGTGGGGAGGCGAGGAGCGCTTTGATGCGTTGCTCGAGTCAATCCGATCTCGGCGCAAAGAACTCGAGGAGTTGCGCCATATCCCCATGGACATCATTGACGAGTTCAAAGCCATTGGCGTCTATCGCGCCATGGTACCTGCCACCTACGGCGGTGACGAGAAGTCGCCCGCCGAGTTCCTGAAAATGGTCGAAGCGATCTCGGCGGCAGATGGCTCCTCTGGCTGGGTAGCGAGTTTTGGCATGAACCCCGCCTACTTGGCCGCGTTACCCGAGGAGACCCTAAAGGAAGTGTGGGGGGATTCCCCTGATATCGTCTTCGCTGGCGGGATTTTTCCGCCCCAACCCGCTGAGCGGGTCGATAACGGTTTCCGTATCAAAGGGAGATGGAAATTTGCCAGCGGTTGTATGGGGGCATCGCTATGTGGCGTGGGCATTCTCCCCGCCGAAGAGGGTGCTCTGCCGCGCATGGCAGTGCTGCCTCGCGACCAAGTGAAGATCGACCCGACCTGGGATATGTTGGGCATGGTAGCCACCGGCAGCCACGACCTCGTGGTCGAGGACGCCTATGTTCCAGAGGCATGGACCTTTGTGCGCGGCGGTAAGCCCAACGTCGATACCCCCTTCTTCCGCTACCCATCACTCTCCTTCGCTGCTCAGGTGCTGGCAGTGACTACCCTGGGCTTGGCCCGGGAGGCATTGGATATCGTCCGCGCCATGGCCGGTGGGCGTAAATCAGTCACCGGTGCCCCCAACCTGGGTGAGCGTGAGTATGCTCAGATTGCCCTCGGCAAGGCCGAGGCCAAAGTTCGCGCCGCCCGCGCCTTCTTCTATGAGAGTACCGACGCCGCCTGGGCAAGCATTCAGGCCGGTGGAGAGCCAAGCCGTGAGCAGGTCAACCTGCTGCGACTCTCCACCACTCATTTGACCCAGGAGTGCGCCGAGTCGATTCGCAGCGTGTATCAGATAAGCGGCATGACCGGTGCCGACAACGCCCACCCCCTGTCGCGAATCCTGCGCGACTCGCAGCTTTGCACCCAACACGCCTTTATGGGCGAGATCACCTGGAAGAACGCCGGCGCCATATTCTTCGGCCACGATCCTTTACCGGGCTACCTATAACCGCCCCTACGTAGTTTAACCAACGGAGATCAACACTATGCATCGCGTACTTTTCTGCATCGGTATCAACCAAAATTTCATGAACGCTACGGCCGAGGAAGGCAAGCAAGTCTGGCAAGCCTTCAGCCAGATGATGCAAGGCATCGATGAACTTCCCGGTGTCACTATCCTGGGGATCATGGATGACGACCGCATCATGGTTGGCCCTTCCACCACCGCTCCTTGGACCGCCTACATCATGGCCGATGTCCCCGATTACGAGACTGTTGTCGCCGCCTGCAACTTCTTCCGCACCATCCCGGTGGGGGATGGCACCTATAAGCTCTGGAAATACGCCCGTGTCGAGGCACGTATCGGCCGTGAGCTGGTGGTACCTGAATAAAAAGGCAACAACCGCTGGCTAAGGCATGAGGAGAACAAAATGAACCAATTAATAGACGTCAAAAACATCGCGCTAGAACCAGATCAACTGGTCAATAACGATAAGATTGCGACCCCGATGTACACCAGCTCAGCGCTATTTGAGCAAGAGCAAGAGAAGATTTTTCACAAGACCTGGGTGTGGGTAGCTCATGCAAGCGAGATCCCCGATAAGGGGTCTTTCAAGCTGTCCAAAGTAGGCCGTGAACCGGTCATCGTTGCCCGTGACCGCAAGGGCAATATTCATGTCATGGTCAATCGCTGCCGCCACCGTGCGGCAACGGTATGCGAAATCCATAAGGGTAAAACTTCCTCCTTTCAGTGCCCCTATCATGGCTGGGGTTATGGACTCGATGGCAGCCTGCGGGCCTTGCCGCATCCCGAACAGTACGGCGATGACTTTGACAAATCCCTGCATGGGCTGCTCAAGCTGCGTACAGAAAGCTATCAGGGCATGATCTTTGCTACTTTCAACGATGACATCGAGCCACTGGAAGACTTCCTGGGTGCTGCCAAGAAGTGGATCGATCTGTTTATGAAACAGGGCGGTGGATACCCTGTAAAAACCCTTGGCGAACATCAGTTTTCGGTGCCAATGAACTGGAAGGTTCAGCTTGAGAACACCACCGACGCCTATCACTTTCCGATTGTACATAAGTCCTTCCTGCAATCCCTCGATGAGGAAGCCGAAAAGACGTTCACCTTCCTTGATGGCGAAGGCTTCGTTGAAGACCTGGGTAACGGTCACTCCGTCATGGTCATGATTCCCGAGCTCGTCGACCTAGAGGAGGATCTTGATCGCAAGATTCCAGAGCGTTTTGCAGAGTTGGCGCAGGCGCTGCGCGGCGAAGGCTACCCGGAAGATCAAGTCCGCCGCATTGCGCGCGCGGTAGGTGGCTCCGGGTTCAATCTTAATCTGTTCCCTAACGTGGCGTGCTCAATGGCCTTCTTCCGTGTGTTGACGCCCGTTGCTGTTGATAAAACTGATATTCGCCACATTGCCATTGGTATGGAGGGAGGTCCCGATATCGCCAATCGCGTACGCCTGCGCTTGCATGAACACTTTCAGGGCCCCATGGGCTTTGGTTCTCCCGACGATGCCGAGGTCTGGGAGCGAATCCAGCGGGGGGTCGATGGTGGTGCCGAACTGCCGATTCTGGTCAATCGTGGCATCGAGAAGGAAGTGCCGGGCGAGGCAGGGCCACGTGGTCATGTATCGGATGAAACGGGCATGCGTGCCGCCTATGCGATGTGGAAACGGATGATGCAGGAGTAAACGAAATGAACACAATCGACAATGAAAGCCTGCTATGGCAGGTCACGCAGTTTATCTGGCACGAAGCGGCGATCCTGGACGCAAAAGAGTACGACGCTTGGCTCGACCTGTGGCAGCCAGAGGGTTTGTACATTATTCCCATCGAGGACGCCGACGATTACGCGACAGTACTCAACCTCTGTTACGACGATGACAAGATGCGCCGGGATCGTATTAAACGCTTCCAGGATGGTTTCTCGATCTCTTCGGCACCCCCTGCCGTCACCGTACGCACCTTGTCTCGTTTTGTGATCGATGCCGTCGATGGCAATACGGTTGTCGTTTCATGCGCTGAGCACCTGGTTGAAGACAAGTTTGGGCGTCAACGCATTTGGGCCGCCAATGTGCGCTATACCCTCACGTCCTCCGATACCGGCTTCCGCCTTCAGGAAAAGGTGGTGCGTCTACTCAACGCTGATGGAGTGCTGAATTCGTTCAGCTATTTGTTCTGATGAGCGTACCACTACCCGACAAAATTCAGACCGCAGTGGTGACCGGCGGCGCACGTGGACTCGGGGTTCACATCGTACGCGCACTGCATAAGGCGGGGTTTCGTGTCGTTATCACCGATATCGACACCGGGCCCGCCGAAGCGCTGGCATCCGAACTCGATCTGGCCGGGGAAACCGCGGTGACTGCGACCCTCGATGTCGCCAAGCCAGAGGATTTCCAGGGCGTGCTGGACAAGATTGTCGCGCGCTGGGGCAGTTGCGAAGTGCTGGTCAATAACGCAGCCCGAACCGCGGTACAGGGGGTGTTTGATATTGACCCAGCCCACTTTAACGAAGTGATGACCACCAACGCTGGCAGTGTCTTTGCCGGTTGCCAGATCTTTGGTCGCCACTTCAGAGAGCGGGGTTATGGCCGCATCGTCAACCTGGCGTCGCTGGCAGGGCAGAACGGCGGTACCGCCACTGGCGCTCACTATGCAGCCTCCAAGGGCGCGATTCTGACCTTGACCAAGATTTTCGCCCGTGATCTGGCAGCGGACGGGGTGACCTGTAACGCCATTGCGCCGGGGCCACTGGATACCCCGATGGTACGTGAGGTACTCGGTGACAATCTGGATAAGGCGCTTGCCAATATCCCCGTAGGCCAGCTGGGCTCCCCTGAGCTGGTTGCGCAAATGGTGAGTTTCCTTGCCAGCCCTCAGGCGGCTTTTGTAAACGGTGCCTGCTGGGACGTCAATGGCGGCATTTACATGCGCTGAGCATCTGGAGATGACCATGCAAGATGACATCATGACCCTGCACGTTGTGCGCCGCGAACTTCAAACCAATGAGATCGCAGTGATCGATCTGGCTGCTGAGAGTGGCGCTGATCTTCCTGCCTTTGAAGCAGGCGCCCACATTGATATTCACCTTGATGAAGGGCTGGTGCGCCAATACTCGCTGAGTAACCCTCCAGGGGAGCGCCACCGTTATCGGCTCGGGGTGCTGCTCGACCCCACTTCGAGGGGAGGATCCAAGTCAGTACATGAACGCCTATACGAAGGTGTCCAAGTGAGGGTTGGCGTGCCACGCAATCTATTCCCACTGGATGGATCGTCACCGCATAGCCTATTGGTGGGCGGCGGCATCGGTATTACGCCAATGATTGCCATGGCGTACGAGCTGCGCGATGCCGGACGCTCCTTTGAGTTGCATTACTGCTGCCGCGGGCGTGAAAAGGCAGCTTTTATTGATGAGCTTGAGTCTGCCTTTGGCGATGCGTTAGTTATGCACTTCGATGATGAGGAGGCCTCCCAGCGGCTGGAAATAGAAACGTTGCTGGCGTCACAACCCGCCCAGACCCACCTCTATGTCTGTGGCCCCACCGGTTTTATGGACTGGGTGATTAATGCTGCCCGTCAGGCGGAGTGGCCACAGAGCCGTGTGCATTCAGAGTACTTCTCTGCAGAAGTGGATACCAGCGGCGGCGCTTTTGAAGTTGAAGCGGTTGCCAGCGGCGTCACCGTTCAGGTGGAAGAGGGCATGTCCATCGCCCAGGCGCTCAAGGCGGCAGGCGTCAAGGTCAATGTTTCCTGTGAAGAGGGGGTTTGCGGCACCTGTATCTGCGAGGTGCTGGAGGGTACTCCCGATCACCGTGACCACTTTCTCAGCGAAGAAGAAAAGGAAGATAACGACCAGATTGCCGTGTGCTGCTCCAGGGCCAAAAGCGCACGCCTAGTCATTGACCTTTGATCCGCCAGCGTAAAGGGAAAACGCATGCATGCCGTCAAAGTAAGGCTCTGTGAATCGATTCTAAACCTGTGTGGCCTCTGCCTGTTACTGATTGCCTTTGTCATCGGTGCGGGGGTGTTGATGCACCTGTTTGGAGTATCGCAACTCATTGCGTTTGAAACACCCCATTGGCTGGTGGGGGGAGCAATTACGTTCAACTCTCTGATGGGGTTACAGGTGCTGCTGTTTACAGTGGCCATCATGATGGCTATCGCCCCGGTCATGCTGCTGGATCGGCACGTTAGGGTTGATGTGTTTCACTCCCGTCTATCGACACGCTATCGGCATGCGATCGATATTGTCGGGCATGCGCTGTTCGGTATTCCTTTCTTTGCGTTGCTACTTCTGCCCGCTTATCGATTTGTCGAGCGCGCCTACCTGACCAGTGAGCGCTCGACAGATGGGGGGCTGACGGACATATACATTATCAAGGCCACTCTGCCTATCGGTATCACCCTGTTTTTGGCGGTGCTGGTGTATCTGTTAGTGAAACGAACTTGGTTATTGATGTCAGGGAGCTCGGATCATGCTTGAACATTGGCTGCCTCTATCTATGGTGCTGCTGCTATTTGCAGGTATTTTGTCAGGCTATCCGGTGGCACTGGTGTTGGGTGGGGTGTCGGCTATTTTTCTGCTGTTTTCAGATCTCCCCTTGGCCTTCTCCAGTCTCATGTTGACGCGCGTGTATGCGAACGCGCTGAGCAACTGGCTCTACGTTGCCATCCCGATGTTCATCATGATGGGGTTGCTGTTGGAGCGAACCGGATTGGCCCGCGATGCTTTCCGCGTCAGCGAGCGCTTGCTGCGCAGGTTTCCTGGCCATCTCGCGCTGACGGTGCTGTTCATCGGCGGGTTGATGGCCGCAACCACAGGTGTTGTTGGCGCATCCGTTGTCCTGCTGGCGGTACTGGCGTTGCCCCGAATGCTCGATGCTGGCTACTCAGCATCGGCGTCGGCGGGGCTAATATCGGCCTCGGGCACGCTCGCCATTCTGATGCCGCCTTCCGTTATGCTGATCATTCTATCCAGCCTGGTGTCGGTACCCGTCGGCCATCTGTTTAAGGCTGCCTTGATCCCGAGTGCTTTGTTGCTACTGCTCTACACCCTCTATTCGCTTGCCCTTGCATGGGGGCAGCGGCGTTCGCCTTTCAAATGCCCAGATGAGCAGCAAGGTGGCGGCGTTGGGCGCAACCTACTGGCGTTGTTCCCTTTCCTCGTACTGATTCCCATCGTGCTTGGCACCATCGTCTATGGGGTGGCGACGCCTACGGAGGCTAGCGGTGTTGGCGTGCTGGCGGTGTTGGGGTTTGCCGGTGTCATGCAGAAAATCGATGTGGAATCGGTAATGACAGCGGCGAGAGAGACCGTGGTATCGACTGCCATGATTATGATGTTGGTCATTACGGCGACCTGCTTCTCGCTAATTTTTAAAGGGGTCGGCGGTGATGGCCTAATTCGCAGTAGCTTGGGGCTGATGGGGGGAGGCAGCTGGAGCGTGTTAATCCTCATCCTATTGCTGGTCTTCGTGCTGGGGTTCTTTCTGGACTGGCTGGAAATATCCTTGATTCTGATGCCTATCTTTGTGCCTATCATCACCCAGCTGGAACTGTCGAATGGGCTTACCGGTGGAGCGCTGCTGGTGTGGTTTGCCATTCTGTTTGCTATCAATTTGCAGACTTCCTTTCTCACTCCCCCGTTCGGCGTATCGCTCTTCTATTTGAAAGGGGTCGTGGGTGATCGCGTTGCCACCCTGGATATTTATCGAGGCGTACTGCCCTTCATCGCCATCCAACTGTTCGTCTTGCTACTGATCCTGCTGTTTCCGGGGCTACTCATGCTGTAAGCCGTTACAACAACCGCCGCATATAACCTAAGACATAGAGTTTAAGGCATAGAGTTTAAGGCATAGAACTTAAGACATAGAACTTAAGAAATAGAACTTAAGAAATAGAACTTAAGAAACAAATAGAACAGGAGTTAACACCATGAAGTTGTCTTTGAAGAGCACCCTTATCGGTACGGGAGCGTCGCTACTCGCCTCCACCGCGATGGCCCAGAATTTGACCCTGCAATCCGCTTTTCCCTTCAGTCTTGAGGTCATCGATACCTCAATACATCGCTTTGTCGAGGATGTCGCCACGGCGACCAACGGGGAGCTGACCTTCACCCCTTATGATGCCGGATCCTTTTCGCCCCCCTTCGAAATTCTGGAGAACGTCGGTAACGGCAGCCTGGACGCAGGTTGGTCGGCCGCCAGCTACTGGGCAGGTCAGATTCCGGCCGCCGCGCTGTTTCAAAGCATTCCCTTCGGCCCCGATGTGCCGAAGTACCTGTCCTGGCTATATGGCGGCGGCGGTCTCGAACTGTGGGAGGCGCTGTACGCACCCCATAATGTCGTACCGATTCCCTGCGGCAGCATGATCTCTGAAGCGGGCGGATGGTTCACCGAGGAAATCACCAGTGTTGAAGACCTCAATGGCATGAGCATGCGCATTAGTGGTCTGGGTGGAGAGGTGATTAGTCGCTTGGGAGTGTCGCCGGTTTCCATTCCTGCTGGCGAGACGTTTCTCGGGCTTGATACGGGGCGCATTGGTGCCGCTGAACTCAGTTTTCCCACCATTGATACCAGTGCGGGCTTCTTTGAAGTTGCCAAGCACTACTACTTCCCTGGCTGGCATCAGCCCGGCAGCCTCAATGAACTGCTGGTTAACGCTGACGTATGGGCCGGATTGGCAGAAAGCCAGCGCTTGGCCGTGCGAAATGCCTGCAGTGATTTGAGCATTCGTATGTTTGCCCACGATATGCAGGCTCAATCCGCCGCCCTGGAAGAGTTTCGCAGCGCTGGAGTAACCGTTGAACGCTTCCCTGAAGAGGTGTTGGCTGCCTTGCAGTTGGCCACAGAGGAGGTGCTGGAAGAAGCGGCTCAGCGTGATAACGACTTTGCCGACGTCATTGAATCGTATCAAAACTTTAGCGAGCGCTATGACGAGTACCGCGAACTGACGGATTTTTAACCACCCCGAGCCAACCGCTCTAATACGGATAATGAGGATTGCGATGCCTACCATTCACGTTTACATGATGTCAGGAAGAACCTCGCAGCAAAAAGAAGCGCTGATCAGCGAGGTAACCGATGCCGTAGTGTCATCGATAAGCGCACCTAAAGAGAACGTTCGGGTGATTATCAGCGAGGTGCCCAAAAGTGAGTATGGAATAGGTGGCGTCACCGGTGAAAAACTAGGCCGCTGATACTCCTCTGTATAAATAGTACAAGAGAGACAGTTTATGAGTATTGATACCCGAGACTTCAGAAACGCCCTGGGAAAGTTCGCCACTGGCGTAACAGTGATAACCACCCGTGATACGGAAGGTGAGCACTATGGCGTAACGGCAAGTAGCTTCAATGCCGTCTCCATGACACCGCCGCTGATTCTATGGAGCATTGATAAAAACGCCTATAGCCTGGATGCCTACTGTCAGGCAGAGCACTTTGTAGTCAATGTGCTGGGCAGTGATCAGGTGCCCATCTCTAACCGTTTCGCCCAGCGGGGTGAGAACAAGTTCCAGGGGATCGACCTTGAAGAGGGAGTTGGGGGCGGCGCACGAATAGTGGGCGCTGTGGCCCATTTTGAGTGCCGCACTTGGCAGGTATACGAAGGCGGAGACCACTTCATCATCGTCGGGGAGGTGCTGAAGTATGACTACCAAGATGGTCGGGGGGCTTTAGTCTTCCACAATGGGCGCTATGCGCTGCCTGAGCCCCATCCGATGACGATTCCTCAAGAGGAGGTCGAGACGGGAGAAGGGCTTCTGGGGCATCACTTTCTTTATCTGTTGCGCCAGTCTCTGTCTGCCTATCGTAAGGATTTCTACCCTCGCCTCGAGCACATGGGGGTGGACGAGAAGGAGTGGCGAGTGCTGACCCTGCTGCTTGATCGAGGAGCGCTGCCCCTTGAAACCATTGCCCAACGTGTTGCTCAGCCCATCGAAGACCTGAAGGACACTTTAAGCGGTCTTACCCGCCGGGGGATGGTAAGTGACCGTGATGATAACGCCTCTACCGTTGCCTTGACGAATGAGGGAGGCGAGTTGGCGCGCAAGCTGCTGCGAATGGCGCGGGAGTATGAGCAGAAGGTATTTGAAGGCGTGAGCGAGGAGGAGGTGAGCATTCTGAAAGGAGGGCTTGAGCGTGTTATTGAGCAGCTAGGAACCCCCTGACGAGTCACGGCTAAGAGTAGAAAATAGCGCCTACCACCGGAGGAAAATGAGATGACAGAAGTGTCTGCAGCAGCGTTTCAACGACTTATGGATCGTGTCGATACCCTAGAGGCCGAGTCCGAAATTCGTCGGATTCAAACCCGATATATGTTTCTTTGTGACACCCCTATGCCGGAGTACGGTATCGAGAACGACGAGCAGCGCATTAATCACATCATGGCGCTCTATACTGAGGATGCAGTGTGGGAGGGGGTCGGTGAGTATTACGACGGTCAGTTTGGACGTCTAGAGGGCGCTACGGCTATTCGACACCACTTCGAGAATTTCTGGGGGCAGAAAAAAGATCCTCAATTACTTCTGAATGTGCACTACCTGACCTCTGAACAGATTCACGTCAAGGGCAATACAGCGACTGGGCAGTGGGTGCACTGCCAGCCGTGGATTTTTTCTGATGGTAGCTCGCTTCTGCGTTCATCACGGCTTAATAACGCTTTTAGAAAGCAGGATGACGGACGCTGGTTAATTACCCGTACACGGACGGAAAATGTGTTTGTAGCCCCCTTGAAAGAGGGCTGGGCAACGGACTTTCCTGCTGCATCGGTGTTAATGAAACCCTAAGGAGGAACCTAATGCTAGCCTCCATTGCTTCCCCAAGAATAGCTATCGTGGGTGCTGGCGCCATCGGTACTACCCTGGCGGCGCGCCTTGCAGTGGCAGGGTATACCGTCAGCGTGTTGGCTCGGGGTGATTCACTGGCGGCCATCAAGCGAAAGGGTGTCTGCCTCATCGATCAGCAGGGGCAACACACCGCCAACGTCATTGCTGCGGATAATGGTGGTGAGCTCGGTGAGCAAGACATCGTCTTTCTGTGTACTAAAGCTCACTCTATACCCTCCCTGTTGCCACAACTACAACCGCTGTTCGGCCAACATACATGCTTGGTGCCCATGGTGAACGGTACGCCGTGGTGGTTACTCATGGATGCCGTGGAGCCTTGTGCCGCCAACACAGCCCCTATAGAAAGCGTCCATATAAAAGCGGTAGACCCGGAAGGTGAGCTGGTTCGCTGCCTTCCTGCCAGCGCCATCATCGGATGCGTCGTCTATATTTCGGCACATCTGCAGGCACCGGGCGTCGCGATCTCAAATACCCCGCCGCGACTGATTGTTGGCGATATAGTCGCCATGCCCGACGCCGCGAATGGTCGTATGGAAACGCTTGTTAAGGTATTGGAAAACAGTGGCATCACGACGCGCCATACAGAGCGTATTAGAGATGCCGTATGGAGCAAAATCGCTGCGAACCTGACATCCAACCCCCTCTCGGTGATGACAGGTACCACGCTGGCACAGCTATATAGCCACCCCTCCCTGCAAAAGATCGTAAGCCAACTTTTTGAAGAAGCGCGTCTTACAGCCCACGCCTATGGCGGTCGCCTTGAGATGACGTTGCAGGAGCTTCTTGATCTTGGCGAGCGCATGGGTGCTGTCAGAACCTCTATGCTGCAGGACTATCAACAGGGGCGAGCCCTTGAACTCGCGGCGATCGTCGAGGGAGTGATCGAACTGGCGGATCGGAGAAGTATTCCCGTCCCCACTATCAAGTCCATTCTTCACCTTACGCGATACTTTGAAGACAGCGCTCTTCGTCAGTCACATGCCCACGGTGGCAAGGAGAATTCTTAGATGACTATCAAGCCGTTACTCATGCCGAATAATGTTCTCAAACCCGATCACTGCAGCGAAGAGGAGTGGCAGCAGCGCCTCAAACTCGCCTACTGTTATCATCTCGTCGATTTCTTCGGCTGGACGGAAACCATTTTCAACCATATCTCTGCTCGAGTGCCGGGCTCAGACAATCATTATCTGGTGAATCCCTTCGGCCTTAACTACACGGAAGTGACACCGCTTAATCTGTTGAAGGTCGACCTGGATGGCAACAAGGTTGAGGTCTCTGAGTACAACGCCAATCCCGCTGGCTTTGCTCTGCATAGCGCAGTGCACGGGGCGCGGGAGGATATCCACTGTCTGCTGCATACCCATACCGTTCCCATCTCGGCCATCGTGCAGAAGAAAAAGGGCTTTACCCACCACGATTTCTACGGTGCCCAGCTCTATGGCCGCGTGGGGTACCATGACTTTGAAGGCATCACGCTCTTCGCCGACGAGAAAACGCGCATGCTGGAGAGTCTGGGTAACAAGCACGTTCTGGTACTACGTAACCATGGGATCGCTGTGGGCGAGTCCTCGATTGAGAAGGCGCTGTTCCTACTGTGGACCGTCCAGCGGGCGGCGGAAAACCAGTGCGCAGCAGGGGCTTTGGGTGGAGAAGATGTGGAAATCGAGACCTCAATTAGTCAGAAGTGTGCCGACCTTACCGCCGAACTGATTCGCGAAAGCGGTTTCGCCAATGAGTTCTTTGCTGCCATGGTGCGCAAGCTTAAGTCCGAACGTCCGCTCCCTTTCTAATCCAAGCCTTTTCTAAAATAGACATGAAGATGGGCTGCCTATTTGCCTCATGGCTGACGATGGGCGGCCCACCGATCTATTCACGTTACTGCTGGTATTGCTCGATTAACGCTAACATGCGGTCGTATAGTGCCGCTGCCGGTAGGCCCTGCGCCGCAACCTGCTCGATACGTTGCTCATTGAGCGGTTCAATACGCCCCGCCCAGCGCTTCTGTTCTTCTTCGCTCAGGGCGACAACCTCCAAGTTGTGGTTATCCTGCGCCCAGGTGATGGCTTCGCGAACATGATTATCAAGATAGTGCCCGGCGTACTGAGAGGCTTCAGCACCGAGCTCTTCAATGACCTGTTGGACATCTTCCGGTAACGATTCCCAGCGCTGTCGGCTCATCACTGCCAGCATCACAACATTGGATAGGGGATAGTCCACGATATAGTCGAGATAGCGTGCGTACTGAAGATCCATCAGGGTTTCGCGGGAGGAAGCTACCCCTTGAACAATGCCGGCCTGGAGCGCTTCGCCGGTTTCAGCTTGAGACATGCCAATCGGCACGGCCCCGAGTGTGCGCAGGGTGTCAGACTCGCCCGGCACACGAATTTCCAGGCCGGATAGATCCTCAAGCGTGCTCACCTGTTCTCGCGTCTGGAGATACCCCGGTTCGGAGGTAAACACAGTAATCACTTTGAAATCCTCAAGACCGAACTGCTCCTGGGGAAACTCGCGTACCAATTGGTAGGCAACTTGGCTGGCCACTTCAGAGTTAACATCGATACCGCTGAAATCACCGATCAGGTTCAGTAACGGAAAGCGTGCAGGCTCGTAGGAGGTTGTCGTAAGGCCAATATCGGCGACGCCATTGAGTACGCCATCCAGCATGTTGCTGGCGGTGAGCAGAGTGCCACCTGGAAAGGTGTTGACGGCGACCTTTCCCTCAGTGCGTTTTTCAAGCTCATCGGCCCAGAACTGCATCTGCACACCGGGAAACGTCTGAGCGGGAGCAAAGAAAGCGTAATTGAGACTGATATCACTCGCCAGGGTCGCTGAACTTAGCATCACACCCGCCAAGAGACTGCTTAAACGTAGCAGCGAGGGTCGGTGCTGCAAAAGCGCGTGTTTTTTGTGCATGTTGATCGCCATGGGGAACATCCTCTCTATTTGTTGTTTGTTGAATGCCGGTCATGAAGCAGCGTGTAAACATTCAACATCACATGAAAAGTAAAGTAAATTGTTAAGTGAACAGCCGTCATTTGAAAACGGTGCAAGTTGAGTTCCAGTTATTTAAAAACGCCTAAATTATTATTTACTTAACGCGAGTCGAAGGTTGCTCTGTTGAGTCACAGTAACCACGCATTGCGTTACTTCTTACTGGCAAAGCACCACTCAAGCGCACCTTGGTGAATAAAGTGCATGTCTTGGTGCATTCATACTCACTACCCCATAAGTTCGACGCCTCGACTCGAATAGTGGTTAACAACGCTCACTTCCATGAAAGCAGGGGGTATCGATAGATACCCTGTTTCAGCGAGTCGTTATTAGTTGCGTTTTTTGAATATCGGTTGCGTATTGTGGATATCCGTCAGTAACCCGATGGCTATACCGTTTAACGACCCTGAAGGCGTTAACAAGAAACGGAGATAAGCATGAAAGTCAGCGTTATTGGCGGTGGACATGGCTGCTACGCCGCAGCCATTGAGATGGTGGAGAAAGGTTTCGACGTGACACTGTGGCGGCGGGATGGCAAGGCTCTGCAAGAGTTGCGTCAATTGGGCTATTTGGACGTTAAGGATGCGCAAGGTGAACGGCGTATTCAGATTGGTACTCACAAGGATCAACTATCGCTAACAGATAGCTTAGCGGAGGCGACGCGGCAGGCGGAGCTGCTGATTGTGCCGTTACCCGCTACCTCCCATGACACTCTAGCCGACCAACTGGGGCCGTTACTACGCAATGATCAGGTGGTCTTTCTACCTCCGGGTACTTTCGGCAGCTACCTGTTCCACC
The DNA here is from genome assembly GCF_055725665.1 of Vreelandella sp. DA03-1M. Taxonomy (NCBI): domain Bacteria; kingdom Pseudomonadati; phylum Pseudomonadota; class Gammaproteobacteria; order Oceanospirillales; family Halomonadaceae; genus Vreelandella; species Vreelandella sp. DA03-1M. The sequence goes on along the minus strand of NZ_CM146798.1, from coordinate 4,481,513 downwards.
GAGCGATGCGAAAAGCGGGCAACGACAGCCAAGTGGCCTTCTGTGAAACGGGAACGCTTCCTTATTTGGCGCGTAAGCACGGTGCTAATAAGGTGGTCATCAGCGTTTATGCAACCCGGCTCCCTACCGGCGTATTCCCCAGCGAACTGTCAGCACACGCCTTCTCTGTATTGCGGGACGCCTACCCCAGCGTTGAACCTATCGAAGATGGCCTTAGTGGCGCCTTAATGAACGCTGGCCCTATTATCCATCCACCTTTAATTATGATGAATGCGGGGCCACTGGAGCATTTTGATGCCTGGGATATTCACAATGAAGGAACCCAGCCCTCTATCCGCAGCGTGACCACTGCGCTAGATAATGAGCGTATCGCAGTGCGCGAAAAGTTGGGTTACCAGCCCTCCCATTTTCCTCTTGCTAACCACTATGCCTCCGAAGGCGAGGAGTGGATGTATGGCCGGGGCGCCCACGGCAAACTGACCGATAGTGGTGACTGGCGAGAGAGCATCGACCTTCATAGCCATCGTTACATGCTGGAGGACACACGAATGGGGCTCTCCTTCATCGTGTCGGTTGGCCGCTGGGCGGGGCAGCCCACACCAGTGGCGGAGGGGCTTTTGAGTATTGCTTCGGCGATCACAGGCCAAGATCTTTATGCCCAAGGCCGAACGCTGGAAATGCTGGGACTGGATTCGCTCTCCCAGGCGCAGATGCGCTCTTTATTGACGTATGGCATCCAGGCCTGACCTACCGATAGAGGAGACCGCATCATGCAGGACAACATCATCGTGTTGGGAGCAGGCAGAATGGGAGAAGGTATTGCCCTCTCATTCATTCTGGCTGGGAAGGAGGTTGTGCTGATCGACTTCAAGTCACGCAGCCCTGAAGAGCGTCTGCACTATTATGAGCAGGCTCGCAGTCGGCTAGTGACCGAGCTCAAATATCTGCAGGAGAAGCGGCTCATTCAGGAAGAGCAGATCGCTTCAATGGTGAAGCAACTTCGTATCGTGGATGATCAGCAGGTGCAGATGGTGAAGGGAAGCCGCCTGGTTTTCGAGGCGCTGCCTGAAGTCAGCGAGATTAAGCAGCAAGGGCTGGCCTGGGCAAGCCGCCATTTGGATAAAGAGGCTGTTATCGCCTCAACGACGTCCACTTTTCTGGTCACTGAACTCGCCTGCATGGTTAGCCATCCGGCCCGTTTCATGAACGCCCACTGGCTTAATCCGGCCCATTTGATGCCCTTAGTGGAGGTAAGCCGGAGCAAGGATACCGAGCAGCGTTATGTTGATGCGCTGTTCACGGTGCTTAAAGGGATAGGCAAAGTGCCGGTGCTGTGCGAGGCGGCGCCGGGCTACATCATTCCCCGCCTGCAGGTGCTGCTCATGAATGAAGCCGCGCGTATGGTCGAGGAGGGCGTTGCTAGCGCCGAGGATATCGATGTGGCCATCCGGGTTGGGCTAGGGTTGCGCTATTCGGTGCTGGGAGTGCTGGAGTTCATCGATTGGGGCGGTGGCGATACGCTTTTCTACGCCTCCAACTACCTGTGCGACAAGCTGGATAACCGCTTCAAGTCACCTGAGGTTATTACCCGGAATATGCAAGAGAAGCGTCGAGGCTTCCAAGATGGCGTGGGCTTCTTCGACTACTCAGGGGTCGATCTGTCGAACTACCGAAGGCAGCGCTCGGACGCTTTTCTAAAGCGTCTTGAACTGCTTGATCTGATGCCAGCAGTCACTACCCGTTATTAATCCTTCACAGCCTATAAAGTGCCTATTGGAAACCATGCTGTTCCTGTAGGCCTTCGCCGAGGATAGTCATAATGAAAACGAGTACACAGGTGGGAACGTTAGCGCTACTAATCGCTGCAATGGCGTTGGTAGGGTGTAGCGATGCGCAGGAGGAGGTAGTCGATGAGCCTAGCGACGACGCCCAAGTGATTACCCTCAGCTACGCTTTTTTTGCCCCAGCGCAGAGCTTTCCGGCCATTCAGATGGAGCACTGGGCGAAAGAGCTTAATGAACGTACCGATGGGCGTGTCGAGGTCGACCTCTTCCCCGGGGGCTCCTTGCTCACGGCCAGCAATATGTACGATGGGGTGCTGAATGGTGTTGCGGATATAGGGCTTTCAGCCACCTCTTACGAGCCGGGCCGTTTTCCCCTGATCAACTTAGCCGGGAGCCTGACCGGTCAGGACGTCAATTCAGACGTCGCCAGCCGCATGACTTACCAACTGATTCAAGAGTTTGGTGACCAGATGCCCGAACTCGAAGAGTTCAAGGTCATCACGGCCTTTACCTCGGAGCCTGCCTATTTCCAGACCATTGAACCGATTCGTCAACTGGAAGACCTGAATGGGCTGGAAATCAGAATTTCCGGCGATAACTCCAGGGCGCTGGATGCACTGGGGGTAACAGCAGTAGGCATGTCGCAGGCCGATGCCGGCGAGGCCCTTCAATCTGGCATTATCGATGGGTATGCGGCTTCCCGGGAAGTGCTAATGGATATGCAGTTCGCGCGTTTGGCTAAGTACGTGACCGATTATCCCTTAACTAACACCATTTTTGCAGCGCTGATGTCGAGAGAGAAGTGGGAGGCGCTCCCTGCTGATATACAGGCGGTTATCGAGGAGTTGGCGCCGGAGATGGCAGCCTTCACCGGTCAATATCTCGATGAGCATATACAGCGTTCACTTGAGTGGGCGCAAAAGGAAGAGGGGGTTGAGGTGATAGCGCTTGACGATGATGAGGCTAGTCGTTGGGATGATCAGCTCGCTCCGGTCAATGAAACTATCCTGTCGGATGCAGAGCAGCAGGGCCTACCGGCGTACGCCTTTGCAGAACGAATGCGTGAGCTGATCGAGGAGTATCGTACCGAGGCTGAATAAAAAGAGCAGAGGCGACAGTAGGCTCAGAGCAAGACATTGGCCAATTCGTTACCAGTAGTATGTTCGCGGTTTGACTGCAGTGTTTGCACGGGGGTCATCCCATAGACCTCCTTGTACTGTGCGGAGAAATGGCCAGGGCTGTTGATTCCATGCTGCATGATGACATCGGTGACACGGTGACCGCGAGGGGCATCAAGCAGCGCCTGGTGCACACTCTTCATACGTTGCTGAGTAAAATAGGCTTTGGGTGAGAGCCCGACAAATTGCTGGAAGCCGTACTGCAGCGTGCGCTTTGACACCCCCACCATCGAGGCTAGAGTATCGAGCTCGATCCCCTGCTTGAGGTTCTGGTCAATACGTGTTTTGGCGCTTTTTACATAGTGTGGAAGAGGAGAGGGCTTACCACTCAAGCGATGACTATAGTTGTTCATGAACAACCCCAGCAGGCTGTCATATAAGTACTCTTCCATCAGCTTGATCTGCTGGCGCGGGGCACTTTGTTGGTGAAGAGACTCGGTGAGACGGGCAAAATACTTGATGGTATCCAGAAGAAAAACTGTGCCGGGGTAGTGCTCGGGAAAGTAGTGGTCAAAGATGATCGGAAGATCAATGCGTTGATCGAGCCGACACGACAAGCGTTGCTCCAACTGATGGCGCGGCACTCGAACGATAATGTTATGGCAGTTCGGAGAGGTTTGAATGAGGGCGCGTTGACAGGGGGAGGTGACGGTAATACCTCCCTGAACCATACTCACCTGACGGTCAGCGTATACGATGGTTCCCTGGCCTTCGAGAGTGATACGAAACAGGTAAACGTTTGACTCTTCGACAGGATCAATTTCGACATTGGCACCATATTGCAATTCGATAATGGCCAATTGGTCAAAGCTGACGGCACTCAAACGTGAGGCAAGTCGCGGGCCGTCAAATAAACGCATGCGATGTGGGCAGAGGAAGTGGGTGACATGCTCACGAATGATCTCTTGTGAATCGGTGCGCAGAATAGCGTGCTTCTGCAGCAGAAACGGTGTTGTACCCATGGTTCACCTCAACAATGCACCAAGCAGGTGATGGTTTTGGGGTGTGAAGCCGAGGCAATATCGGCTGGGCCAGTCGATGGCACGCTCTATCCCTAGAGGCTCCAGACACTTACACTTGAATGGATATATGCTAGAATAATCCACTATTTTTTTGGATGGCGTGCTTCTTATGGTCGACAAGGATGAATTATCGTCTTCCTTTTTTCCTCTTGCCGATGAATTTCGCTCGCGTGATTTTCCTTTTTATTGGGTCGCGAGGCTGAATGCTAAATACAGCGCTGATGTCGATACACTACTGAAACCACACGGACTCAGTTCGTCTAAGTGGCGCATTCTCATGATCCTACATGAACATGGGCGCCTTAGCATGTCGGATATATCAGTACACGCTGTTGCAAAATTGTCAACTACCACCAAAATTGTATACCGAATGCAAGAGTCGGGTTTGCTTAAAACAGAAGCCAGCCCGCAAGATGGTCGTGTCACAGAAGTAGAGCTTACCGATGCGGGTGAGGCAAAGCTGGATATTGCTCGGCAAGTTACTAGCCGTCTGGTGGAAAAAGCCTTTGCCGATTTCAGTAAACAGGACATTGTTTATATCAATCAGTGCTTGAGTAGAATGTTCCATAACTTAAACGCGCTTTAATGTCTAGAGGGGCGCTGGAACTACAATCATTACGGCAAAGTACTTACATTTGCCTTATGGGCTATCTAATAGCCCTGCCCTTTCCTGAACTACTCCTTTTTGTTCAAACTTCCGCTTAGCGCTTTTGCTTAAACGTCACGCGGGTAGTGAAATTGCCACGCTTTTTACAGTAGTCCATCCATTAGTCGTAAACTATACGCCGTAATTAAGCAGGATATTCCCTATCCCTTGTGAAAGTCACGAATAGGTTAAGTACGATAATAGCAGCTATTTTATAGTTAAATAACTGATCTTATTAGCTCTATAGAGTTTTCTGTCTTCATGCCAATTTACTCAATTAGGTATGCCTATCAACCTGAGAGGTATTGGCGACTTGGCCCATCAGTCGTAACACTCACCTGCACTGTTATTGCTATGCGGGTAAAAAGATCATGTCGCAAACCACAGGGGCAGTTGAACAAGCGCCCTACACTGTATCCTCTGCTTTCAAGCCAATCTCACTTGTAATGGGAATCGTCATTGGCTTGGGCGCTTTCTTCTTTCTGCCTGAAACGCTGGCCTTCGATGCACGACTTGTTGCTGGCATTGCTATGCTGATGGCCTCCTGGTGGATGACAGAGGCGATACCCATTCCTGCCACGTCGCTGTTGCCGCTTGTACTGTTCCCGTTTTTCGATATTGCCTCAGTCGGTGAGACCGCCTCGCCCTATGCTCACAGCATTGTCTTTCTAGTATTGGGTGGCGTACTGCTGGGCTTGGCAACGCAGCGCTGGAATTTACATCGCCGCTTCGCGCTACTGACGGTACTCACCGTGGGCACCAAGCCCGCTCAAATCGTCTTCGGTCTGATGTTCGCTAGCTGGTTTATTACCATGTGGGTCAGCAATACCGCCACCGCTGTCATTATGGTGCCGATCGGAGGCTCGATCATCGCGCTAGTGAAGTCACTGGGTAACGGTGACGACACGCCCAAGTTTTCTGCCGCTGTTCTACTGGGCATTGCCTATGCCATCACCATCGGCTCGATGGCTACGCTGATCGGCCAGCCGCCGATGGCGCTAATGCGCGCCTATATGGAAGACACCCACGGGCTTAGTATCGGCTTTGGTCACTGGATGCTGGTGGGTGTACCGTTCTCATTCACCATGCTGATATTGGCTTGGTTGGTTCTCAACAAGCTGGTATTCCGCTCGGAAGTTGAGAACATCCAGGGTGGCCGGGCGATGATCGAGACAGAGCTCAAGGGGATGGGTCGACTGTCACCTGAAGAGTCGCGTGTGTTAATGGTCTTTGCCGGGGCGGTATTCTGCTGGGTCTTCGTGCCGTTAATCGCGAGAATTCCTGTAGTGCAGAGTGGGCTTCCTTGGTTGGGTAACATCAACGATACTAGTGTGGCGATTCTCGCGGCGATTCTGATGTTTGTAATACCGGCTTCTAGAGGAAAAGGGGCGTTGCTGGAGTGGTCGGCCACGCGTGATGTGCCTTGGGGGGTACTGGTTTTGTTTGGCGGTGGCCTAACACTCTCAGCTCAGTTTACCGCTACTGGCTTGAGTGCCTGGGTTGGCGAGAGCGTCTCGGGTTTGTCGGGACTGCCGCCCATTGTGATTTTGGCTATCACTGCTCTCGTGATTATCCTATTGACCGAGCTCACCAGCAACACGGCGACGGCGGCTGCCTTCTTCCCTATTATGGGGTCTATTGCCGTGGGGCTGGGTATTGAACCTTTTCTAATGACCATCGTGGTTACCTTTGCCGTGAGCTGCGCCTTTATGTTGCCGGTGGCGACCCCTTCTAATGCGGTGGCTTTTGCAACGGGAGATCTTCCGATTAAGAGCATGATCCGTGCAGGTATCTGGCTCAACGTTATCGGCTTACTGGTGATTATGGTCGCGCTCTACACCATCGTCCCTCTGGTATTCGATGTCTCTTTCTAAATCGGGCCTGCAAACGTCACTGGCAACGATTCGGATTTGACGCTGATAAATATCCGCTCTATTTTATTCGCAATAAAAACTTATGTTCGCAATAAGAACAAAAGGGGTTTTCCATGTCTCAGCCTTGCATAATCTGCGTCGCCATTACCGGCAGCCTGCCACGCAAAGAGAATAATCCTGCCGTGCCCATCACGGTTGAAGAGCAGATTGAAAGCACCCAGGCGGCGTTCGAAGCGGGGGCCACCATTGCTCATTGCCACGTGCGTAACGATGACCAAACACCCTCTTCCGACCCAGAGAAGTTTGGTCGGCTAATGGAGGGGCTTAAGAAGCACTGCCCCGGCATGATTATTCAGCTCTCAACCGGCGGGCGCTCGGGTGCAGGAGAAGCCCGGGGCGGGATGCTGCCGCTGAAACCCGATATGGCCAGCCTCTCGGTGGGTTCCAACAACTTCCCCAACCGCGTTTACGAGAATCCGCCGCAACTGGTGGAGTGGCTGGCTGATGAGATGCTCAAGTACGATGTAAAACCTGAAATCGAAGCGTTTGATTTGTCACATATCCACCAAGCGGTGAGCCTTTCCAAGCAAGGCAAGCTAAAGACGCCGCTCTACGTGCAGTTTGTGATGGGGGTTAAAAACGCTATGCCAGCGGACAAACCGACTTTTGATTTTTATATTGAGACGCTCAAGCGTTTAGCGCCTGATGCGCAGTGGTGTGGCGCTGGCATCGGCGCCAATCAATACCTGCTTAATGAGTGGTCAATTGCTGCAGGTGGTCACACTCGGACGGGGCTTGAGGATAACGTGCGCCTGGACAGCGATACATTGGCACCATCCAACGCGGCACTGGTCGAGCGCACGGTAGCGTTGTGCGAAAAGTACCAGCGCCCGGTGGCTACTTGGCAACAGGCGCGTGAAATACTTGGCTTATAAAATAAATAAAACCAACAATTAATAAGCAGGAGATAAGTAATGACGGATATCACTGTCGTGGGTGATGCGCCTGAGATTGACGAGATTAAGCGTGTAGTGCAGCTATATGTCGATGGCTTTCAAGGCGGTATGGAAAAGCTTAACCAAGCATTTCATCAGGATGCGTGGATTTTTGCACTGGACGCTGACGGGCTACTTGCCGCTGGGCGAGTGAGTGAGCGTTTTGAGCGTTGGGCAGCCAGCTACCGCCCGGTGAAAAGCCGGTTTATCGCCGTAACTCAGGCTGGAGAGGTGGCCTCGGTGCTGCTTGGTTTCGACAACAGTGAGAACCTTGAGGATTCCTGGGTGGATGTCATTGCGTTAATAAAAGCACAGGGCAGCTGGCAAATCACCAACAAAACTGCGGCCCACAGCACCCGAGCGGCGTGGGCTAAGCCCTAGGTGCAACACAATAAGTGAATCAATGCGGGAAAACGGCAGTGGTAATAGCCCTGCCGTTTTGTTTGCGGTGACGCTAGGTTAGATATGCCAGAGCGCCTGTCGCCATGGCTTCTATGCCAGTGCGCAGTGTCACGTCATTGCCCGGGAAGTAGTAAGGCGAGTGCGGCATTTCAAGGTGGCGCATCTTCTGAGATACGCTCGTCCCTGGCGTGTTCGCCCAGCGCTCGGCGGGTGTGGCACCGATAAACCAATAGACGTAGGGAATATCCTCGCCGCCGAAAGCGCCTGCTTCAGCGTTGCCGAAAAACGGGAAATCCTCGCTGCCGTTAAGCCGTGGCATGTCATAAAGGTTGGCATCACCGAAATGCTCAGCGTGGGCGCGGCGAATATGCTCAACCGCCATTGGGTCGTTATGCAGGGCAATGGTCTCGTTAAGTACCCGGAACTCCGGCGACTTGGGAGAGCGGCCTGCCTCACATTCGGCACGTATAATACGTTCGATAGCAGCCACCACTTGGCAGTGCAATGTGTTATCGAAGCCGCGGATATTGATCTCAAGCTCTGCCGAGTGCGGAATAATGTTGGCCTGGGTGCCAGCGTGGAGCTTACCCACGGTGACCACTACGGTCTCCTCCGGCGGTACCTCGCGAGCAACGATGGTCTGCAGGCGGGTGACCACATGGGCGGCAATGACTACCGGGTCTACCGTTTGGGCGGGCATGGAACCGTGGCCTCCGTTGCCGTGTATAGTAACTGCCAGATTGGTGCAGGCGGCCATAGCGCTACCCGCGCGGTGCCCGACGGTGCCAGCAAGAGCGGGCATATTGTGTTGGCCAAGAATAATGTTTGGGCGTGGAAAGCGCGAATAGAGGCCGTCATCAAGCATTGCTTTAGCGCCGCCAAAAATTTCCTCGGCGGGCTGACAGATCAGCATCAAGGTGCCGGCCCATTGCTCTCTTAGCCCTGCCATTACTGCAGCGGCGCCGACAATACAGCTGCTGTGCAAGTCATGGCCGCAGGCATGCATCAGGGGCACTTCGCCTCCCTTTTCTGAAATTACCATTTCACAGCTGGCAAAATCTAGCCCAGTTTCTTCCTTGATGGGTAAGGCATCCATATCACCGCGGAGCATGACTGTGGGCCCCTCGCCGTTGTGCAGTAATGCAACGACGCCTGTGCCGCCAATGCCACGGGTCACCTCATAGCCGACACTTTCCAAAGCGTCGGCGAGCCGGGCGCTCGTCTTATGCTCCTGAAAGGGCAGCTCGGGGGTTTGATGCAACTGACGGTAGAGCGACTGAATATCTTCGAATGCTGCCTCTAGCTGAGTGGCGATGGCGCTTTTTAAGTTTAAACGATCGGTCTGGATGCTCATTTAATTCTCCTTACACTCATTAAGAATGGGAAGGTGTGGGTTCGGTAAGCGTGGGTTTGACGAGACACTGCCAGGCCACTACAACGCCGAGGTTGAGCAACATCGCCCAGACGCCAGCATGCCAGCCTAAGGGTGAGCTCCAGACGAATTCCATCAATAAGTAGGCTAGGCTGCCGAAGAGGGCACCCGCCATGACACTGGCGCGGCGTAGCTGTGGCATAAACAGTGCACCGATCACCATGGGAAATAATTGAACAATTAATCCGTAAGCGCCGAGCAGCAGCAGTACCAACGACGACGGATTGGCCAGTGCGAATAGGTAAGCAATCAGCGACAGGCCGAGCACGCTCCAGCGTGTTGCGCTGACGACCGCCTTTTCGCTAGCGCTTTTCATCATGGTGGGGCCGACCACATCGCGGACCAATATCACCGCAGCGGTATGAGCTAAGTTGGCGCCGGTCGACATAGCGGCGGCCAGCGCCCCGGAGAGCATTAAACCGATAACCCAGGGCGAGAAGTTGGCCACGTCCATCACCATACGTAGGAGCACCGTATCGGAGCGCTCTAATGGTGTGTCCGCAAAAACTAAGATGCCAGCAAAGCCGATGAACAGTAGCGGCACCAGCAGGTAGGCGTAGAGTGGATAAAAGACGCTAACCTTGCGGAGTGTCTTACCGCTGTCCGCTGAATAGAACTTCATAAACAGATGCGGCCACATGGCACCGCCGAAAGCACTGACCAGCACCGCAGTACTGAAATAGCCCCAGTTCATACCGGCGGCCCCAGGCATGGTCAGGTATTCAGGCATGGTTAACTGGATCTGGCTGAACATTTCACCCACGCCGCCGTAGAGGCGCTCAGAGATGGAGAGACCCAGGAACCAAGCGATGACTATCATCATGATCCCTTGGAACAGATTGGTCCAACCGATGCCGTTCAGGCCACTGCAGAAGACGTAGGCGGCGACCACGAGGAAAGCGAGCAGCGCACCCAGCCAGAACGGAATCAAGCCATCAGTAGCTGCCTGAAAGAGCAGACCGGCACCGGCAATCTGAATCGTAAGATAGGGTACTAGCGCTAGCACGCCGATCACCCCGGCCAGCATACCCAGCGTTTTGCTTTGGTAGTGATCGGCAATCATATCGCCTTGAGTGAGATAGCCTCGCTCGCGACCTAACTTGGCCACTCGCGGCCCCATGGCCCAAATAGTAATGGGTATCAGCGACAGGTAAGCGAGAATATAGAAGGCTGGTGCACCATGCTGATAGCTCCAGCCCGGTGCACCCAGGAATGCAAATGCGGAGAAGATTTCGGCGCCGAGGATGAAAAACAAGATCACCACGCCCACGTGGCGCCCCCCCGCTACATAGCTCTCCAGGTTGGAATTGCTCTGACCGCGAGCGCGGAGTCCCACCCATAGCACCAGAGCGAGATAGGTCAGGGTGATGCCGACGACAATGATTGAATCAATCATGGCGACCACCTCCGTGACGAATCACAAAGGCCACCCACATGCCGACAAATAGAATCAGCATCCAGAGGATGTACCAGAAAAATAGAAAGGGCAGTCCGAGTACGGTGGGTTCGATACGGTTAGCGATCAGTGCGCCGGGCCAGATCATTGCTAGGGTACACACGGCAAAGTGCAACCCCGTTAAAAGGTGGTAGGTCTTGTTCATAGGGCTTCCTGCTCGCCATGGCGAGTCTTGTTATGAATTGTTTCTTCACTATGAGACAAGGATAAAGATACCAAAAATATAGATTTTAGATGTTAGCCATATCATATAGGCATGGATGAGCGGTATGTTCATAGAGTGTGGTAGCTGTAGAGATGCTCTTTTATGCGGATGCACGAACTTATGTGAGGTGATAAACGGCCTATGGAGTTTCGTCAGTTGGAGTACTTTATTGCCGTGGTGGAGACTGGGTCGATTTCAGCCGCTAGCCGCAAGGTGCATGTCGCGCAGCCAGCGCTGACTCGGCAAATGCGGCTGTTGGAGGAAGATATTGGTACCCGGCTTCTTGATCGCCATGCCCGCGGTGTTCGGTTAACCGTGGCGGGGCAAACACTTTATAGCGAAGCAACACGGTTGCTTGACGAGCGTGCTGATATCAAAGCACGCCTGCTGGCACTTGGCAGTGGTCAAACGGGCAAGCTGAGCCTTGGAGTAACGGTAACGCATTTGTGGGTAACCGAAGTAGCCAAGCTCATGGGTGGCTATCGTGGTCGCTATCCGAATGTAGCACTGGATGTCTTTCCGCTGCTTTCCGGCCCGCAGTTGGAGAAGCTGCAGCAGGGTGGTCTCGATATCGGTATTCTCTATCTTGATGATCATACGCCGTCGGGCATTGAGACAAGACTACTACAGCACGACCATTTAATACTCGCCGTACCAGCTTCTTCATCTTGGGCTCAATCACCGCCGACAAAACTAGCGGAGCTTGCTGAGGCTGAATTTGTGTGGGGGTATCGCAGTATTTCACCGGTCTATTACGATCGCGTTGTCGCCCATTTCTCACGCCTAAATTTCTTGCCTCGCGTTGTGCAATATGGAGCCGATAACATCACGATTCTTAGTATGGTGGCGGCAGGGTTGGGCGTGGCAGTTGTACCAGCCGCCAGTCGCTGCCACCCCATGCCAGGCATTTATTTTATCGAGCTGGATGAGTTAACGACCTGTGATATGCCGCTGTGGCTGGCGTGGCGAACAGGTAAAGCATCACCTGTGCTTGCTAATTTTATCAAAATGACTTCAGATATATTTTAATAAAATCAAAAATTTAAGTGTTTATACTGCTGTTGGGGATTTACTCGGAAAACATGCTAAACATCAGCCCACGCAGCCAGCGGTTGCCTGGGTCTTGATGAAAGCGCCGGTGCCAGAAAAGATTAATCGGGATTTCTGGGAACGTTAGGGGGTGCTCACGAATGGCTAACCCGAAACGTGTTCGCGTTGCCTCGGCTAATTTATCGGTAACCGTCACCACTAGATCGCTGCTGCTGACGATATAGGGAACCGCTGCGAAATGCGGCAGTGTTAACCGAATTGGGCGCACAACCCCAGCGTGCGCAAGCTGCTCTTCGATAATGCCATGCCCGGTTCCCCGGGCAACCACCACAGCGTGATGCGCTGCGCGAAACGCCTCAAGGCTAAATTCTTTTGCGGCGAGGGGGTGGTGCTCGCGCATTAAGCAAACGTAGCGTTGCACAAACAGTCGCTGCTGGTAGAAGCCTGCTCCTAGTTGCGGGATCAGGCCAACGGCCAAATCTATCTCCCCCTCCTCCATCTCGTTTTTTAGGTCATTATGGTGGCTGCGCACGGTGTTGAGTGACACCCCCGGTGCGTGGTGTGTGAGATGTTGCAGCAGACGCGGGAGAAACACTATTTCACCGATATCGGTCATATTGATATGGAAAGTGCGCTCACTCTTAGCGGGGTTGAAATCGTCGCTTAGGTTCAGCGTGTCGTTCATTCGCGACAACGCATCCGCAATGCCAGGGTGAAGTCGACTGGCACGGGGCGTAGGTTGCAGACCTTGCGACGTGCGCTCGAAAAGTTCGTCCTCCAGCAAGTGGCGTAAACGTTTCAGTGCATGGCTTACCGCCGGTTGGGTGATACCCAAGCGCAGCGCCACCCGTTGTGTATTTTGTTCTTGGTACAACAAGTCAAAAACAACCAGCAGATTCAGGTCAATGTTGGCAAGTTTTTCCATCACCTTGCGCCTCGCAACATATTCCACGATAGTCGAATGTAGCCGTCAGAGATGTTTTTAACTGATTGATTCATATTGTTATTAGCGCCGTTTATAGTCTGAATGAAGGAAGCTGTGTGGTGGCAGTTGGCGCTACCGAATAGCGTTAGGGGGAGAGCATAACGCTCAACATATAACGATAAGCCCCTGAGCAGAGTTAAATCATGGTAGCTAACAGCACAGTAGCAAATACACAGCCAAAACGTCTTTCGATTGGCATCATCGGTGGTGGCATCGGAGGAGTCGCCTTCGCCGTTGCATTATCCCGTGATAGCCAGCTTGATGTTCAGCTTTTCGAAGCGGCTCCTCAGTTCTCCGAGATTGGTGCGGGTGTCTCCTTTGGCCCCAATGCGGTAAAAGCCATTCAGCTATTGGGGTTGGAAAACGCTTATCAACGTATTGCCGACTCCTCACCCGCGCCCTTTGAGGATGTTTGGTTCGAGTGGCGCCGAGGCAGTGATGATACCTACTTAACTGCCAGCCTGGCGCCAGGCGTTGGCCAATCCTCGGTGCATCGTGCCGATTTTCTTGATGCGATTGTTGCCAACCTGCCTGAGGGCATCGCCCACTTCGGCAAACGCTGTATAGGCGTTAAGCAGGGCACCGACAGCGCCACCGCCAGCTTCGACGATGGCACTCACTTTACGGGTGATGTGATCATCGGCTTTGACGGCATTAAGTCGGCGGTGCGCCCCCATGTGCTACCTCCGGAGCAGTACGGCGAAATTACGCCGTTCTGGAGTGGCACTTACGCTTATCGCGGCATGATTCCCACCAGGGACCTAGAGATTGCTCTAGAGGCTAAAGGCAGCGAGAAGCGCCTGGCATTGGTGCCTCAGATGTATCTTGGCAAAGATCGCCATATTCTGACCTTCCCGGTTAAGCAGTCTCAACTCGTTAACGTCGTGGCCTTTATTACGGATCGTTCGATACCGAACCCTAAACTGCCCGAAGGCGAAGAGTGGGTTCAAGCCGTCAGCCAGGCGGAAATGCTAGACGTATTTGCAGGTTGGAGCCCGGCTTGCCAAGCCATTCTTGAATGCATTCCTGAGCCAACGCGCTGGGCGCTGCATGAGTTACCTGAGCTTGCCCGCTACCAGCGCGACCGCGTACTGATCATGGGCGACGCTGCCCATGCGTTAGTGCCTCACCAGGGGGCGGGAGCCGGTCAGGCGCTGGAGGACGCCTATGTGCTGGCGACTCTGCTGGCGGATGCCAGTTGCCGTAGCCACAACGTGAGCACTGTGTTGTCTGCCTTCGAACAAGTACGCCATAGCCGTACCTGCAAAGTGCAGCGTACCTCCCATGAGGCGGGCGATGTCTACGAATATGCAGGAGAGGGCATCGGCGACGATGAAGCCGAGCTAATTAACAATCTGGAAAGCCGCTTCGAGTGGCTGTGGAATCATGACCCACACGAGGATGTGATTGCCGCTAAAAATAGCTTGAAGTTTGAAACAAGCGAGAACTGGGGGTGAACCAAAAGCTACCCATTTAAAGCAATAACTTCTTTTATAAAGACGAACCACAACAAAGAGTGCAACGATGAAAACAAATAATACAACACTGACGTCGTTACTTGGGGCAGGCTTTTTGCTGGCAGGCCAGCTTGCAATGGCTGAAGATGGCGAACCTGTAAAGCTGGGGTTAATGTTGCCCTATACGGGTACCTACACGGCACTGGGCGAGGCTATTACCAATGGTTTGAAACTCGCTATAGAGCAGAATAGTGGACAGCTTGGAGGACGTGAAGTCGAGTATGTCCAGCTTGATTCCGAGGCCAATCCCTCCAAGGCCCCCCAGAATATGAGCCGATTAGTGAACAGTGACGAGGTCGACGTTGTTATTGGCCCTGTCCACTCAGGTGTGGCCATGGGGATGCTCCGCGTGGCCAAGCAAACCGGCGCTATTACCATTATTCCCAATGCTGGTTTGGGGGCAGCAACGAACGAACTTTGCATGCCCAATGTCTTTCGTACTTCACATAACATGTGGCAGGACAGTTACCCCATGGGGAAAGTAGCCTATGATCGCGGCCACCGTGAGATGGTAACGATTACCTGGGATTATGCCGGTGGTAAAGAGGATATTGCTGCTTTTGAGGAAGCGTTTACGGAAGCCGGTGGTGAGATTATTGAGCAAATTCTGGTTCCTTTTCCCAGTACTGAGTTTCAAAGTTATTTGACGCAAATAGCCAGCCTCAATCCCGACGCGGTTTATACGTTCTTCGCGGGTGGAGGGGGTGTCAGCTTTGTGCGTGACTACGCTGCAGCCGGACTTAAGGAAAATATTCCCCTGTTGGGCTCTGGCTTTATGACCGAAGGTAATTTGGCAGCATTAGGGGGCGCGGGCGAGGGGGTGTTAACGACGCTACACTACGCTGAAACGCTGGAGAGTGAAGAAAATCAGAGCTTCGTAGCTGCTTATCAAGAGGCTTACGGTGAGATGCCTGATGCTTATGCCGTGCATGGTTATGACACTGGTGCCATGCTCATACAAGCGCTTGATGCAGTCGAAGGTGATTCCACTGACCGCGATGCACTCATTGACGCACTCGCTGCCGTTGAGCTGCAGAGCCCACGTGGACCATTACGCTTCTCCAAGTCCCACCACCCGATACAAAATATCTACCTACGTGAGATCCGCGATGGTCGGCACGAAGTATTATCGGTAGCGCATGAGCTACTCGAGTCACCTGATGCTGATTGCCAGATGTAAGTGAGTTTTTAGAGAGTTAGCGCTTATTATTGTTGGCAGTACGACTAAATCGTGTGATTAGCGTCGTGCTGCCTTCCCGTGCTTTACGCCTCATGTCTCAATGATGTGTCTTATTCTTTTGTCGTAAAAGAAACACCACTCAGCTGGCTTTGGCGTATGGAAAGTGTGCCATCACGTTAATAGTTAGTCGCAGATATTATCTACTCACCGTGTTGCTATGCCTTACCCATCATTACGTGTCTCATTTATGGGAAAACCGCCGTTAAAACGCCACCATATTTATCAATCTATTGATTAATAAAGAAAATTAAAGAAGATGAGTAGGGCTGAAGAAGTGGAGCAGAGGACGAGTTGGTTAAATAAAAATAGTTGCCCGTTAAAAAACAGGCAGTCATCTCCCTATGTTGATACCTCCTCGGTATGGCTAAGCACCTAAACAATATTGGTTCCCTCTTCCTCACGCAATCAAACTGACATCAAGTCAACGATTGCCAGACGCTGGAGCCTGCATGTCAACCGTCATCCAACATATTGAGACGTTGCTGGTCGACCTACCGACCATCCGTCCTCACAAACTCTCCATGACCACCATGGCCTGCCAAACCATGGTGATTGTGCGCATGCGCCACTCTGACGGTATCGAAGGGCTGGGCGAAGGCACCACCATTGGCGGCCTGGCCTACGGCCCAGAAAGCCCGGAGAGCATTAAACGCAATATTGATACTTATCTAGCTCCCCTGCTGGTCGGCCAGCCCTCCAACAATGTCCACCAGTTGCGTGCTCGGCTTAACCGCCATGCTCGCGGCAATATGATTGCCAAATCTGCATTAGAAACGGCGCTGTTGGATGCTCAGGGCAAACGCTTGGGATTGAGCGTCGCCGAGCTGCTGGGCGGCGTACGTCAGGATCACTTACCCGTGCTGTGGACGCTAGCCAGCGGTGATACCGCCAAAGATATTGATGAGGCCATGCTGCGTTTAGAACAGCGTCGGCACTGCGACTTCAAGTTAAAAATTGGTGCTAACCCGGTGGATCAGGACGTGCGCCATGTGGCGGCGATCAAGGAAGCGCTGGGCGATCGAGCCAGCGTGCGAGTTGATGTTAATCAGGCGTGGGATGAATCCACCGCCGTTCGCGGTATTCAGGCGCTACAGGATGCTGGCATTGAGTTAATTGAGCAGCCCATTGGCGCGCGTGAACATGCCGGCCTAGTTCGCTTGGCTAACCGCTTCAATGTGCCGATGCTCGCCGATGAGGCGGTGCAAGATGCCCGCGACGGGCTTGATCTAGTATGCGGCGGCTTCAGTGGTGCCTTTGCGCTAAAGATCGCCAAATCCGGCGGTATTTACGGGGTACTTGAGCTGGCTCACGTCGCCCAAGCGGCTGGCATTGGCTTATATGGCGGCACCCTGCTGGAAGGCACTATCGGTACGGCTGCCTCTCTACACGCCTGGGCAACGCTGCCAGCAATGGCCTGGGGCACGGAAATGTTCGGCCCGCTGCTTTTGCAAGACGACATCGTCGTTTCCCCTCTCAACTACACCGAGTTTGGAGTGGAGTTACCGCAAGGAGCTGGCCTCGGCATCACCCTAGATGAAGATAAGTTGGCGCACTACTCACGTAAGTAACAGTCACGTAAGTAAACGCCACGGCAAATAAAGCCATCGTTTAGATCGCCCGCGATGAAAAGAGGAGAGCCATATGCTGTTTCAAGTTGAGATGACCGTTAAGTTGCCGCCTGACATGCCAGCCGAGCAGGCAGCCAAGATCAAGGCGACTGAAAAGGCGTATTCCCAAGACCTACAGCGTCAGGGTAAATGGCGCCATTTGTGGCGGGTAGCGGGTAGCTACTCAAACGTCAGTATTTTTGACGTGGAAGACAACGCCGAGCTGCAAGAGTTGGTCAGCAATCTGCCGCTCTTCCCCTATATGGAGATCAACGTCAAGCCGCTGTGCCGTCACCCCTCTTCAGTGCGCGACGACGACAGCTAATTATCGATAGAACACGCCAGTTCTTTTTATAAAACAAAAGCCTATAAAAATAGAGGTTTTCATCATGACCGTGAAGATATTCGATACTCCCGAAGTGCAAGACTTTGTCAAAACCGTCGCTGGCTTTGACCAGGCAGGCGGCAATGACCGTGCCAAGCAAATTGTCCATCGCCTGGTGGGCGACCTGTTCAAACTGATCGATGACTTCGATGTCACCGAAGAGGAGTACTGGGCGGCGGTCAACCTGCTCAATGCCCTGGGCAGCCAGACCCAGTTCGGTTTGCTCTCGCCAGGGCTCGGCTTTGACCACTTCCTCGATATGCGCCAGGACGCCATCGACGCCGAAGCCAAGCGCACCGGCGGTACGCCGCGCACCATCGAAGGTCCGCTGTACGTGGCCGGCGCCCCCGAGGCGGAAGGCTTTGCCCGCCTGGACGACGAAGCGACCGACGGCGAGACCATGTGGCTGACCGGCCAGGTCTGTGACGTCGACGGCACCCCGATTGCCGGTGCCAAGGTCGAGATCTGGCACGCCAACTCCCAGGGCGGCTACTCGTTCTTTGACCCCTCACAATCCGAGTACAACCTGCGCCGCACGATCTACGCGGACAGCGACGGCCGCTACACCGCGCGCAGCATTATCCCCTCCGGCTACGGCGTACCCGAAGGCGCCCCCACCGATGTGGTGCTCAAGTCCCTGGGCCGTCACGGCGAGCGTCCGGCACATATTCACTACTTCGTCTCCGCACCGGGCCATCAGCACCTGACCACCCAGATCAACCTGGCGGGCGACCCCTACACCTATGACGACTTCGCCTTTGCTACACGGGAAGAGCTGGTGGTGCCCGCCGAGCGTATTGACGACCCGGCCGAGATCGCCAAGCGCGACCTGGACGGCCCCTTCTCCCACGTGGTGTTCGATGTGGAGCTGGCCCAAACCGACGCCGCCGAACTGCAGGTACGTCACGCCCGCCCGCGGGCTAAAGAAGACGACCAGGATCTGGCCAGCCAGCTCGCCGGTACCGCCAAGGTATAACCCTCATGCCTTGAGCAATGCGGGCCTTCCCCTTGGCCCGCCTTAGCAAGACATAACAGCGCGACATCATCAATACGAAGAGAGAGATCATGACGACGCAGCTTGATCAGCTCGAAGCCCGCGTGCGCGGCGCTGTCCAAGATGAGCCCGATAACGGCATCTTCCGCTGCCACCGCAGCATGTTCACCGATCCTGACTTCTTTGAACTTGAGCTAAAGCACATCTTCGAAGGCAACTGGCTGTTCCTGGCCCACGAGAGCCAGGTCGCGGAACCCGGCGACTACATGACCGTCACCATGGGCCGCCAGCCAGTGATTATCACCCGCGACAAGCAGGGCGAACTGCACGGCCTGATTAACGCCTGCGCCCACCGTGGTGCCACCCTATGCCGCCGCAAGCGCGGCAACAAAGGCACCTTCACCTGCCCGTTCCACGGCTGGACGTTCAAAAACGACGGCCAACTGCTCAAAGCCAAGAACGAGAAGAACGGCGCCTACCCTGACCAGTTCAAGCAGGATGGCTCCCACAACCTCAAACGCCTGCCGCGTTTCGAGAACTACAAAGGCTTCCTGTTCGGCAGCCTGAGCGATGATGTACAACCGCTTGAGCAGCACCTGGGCGAAACCACCAAGGTCATCGACAACATCGTCGACCAAGCCCCCGAAGGCCTGGAAATCCTGCGCGGCACCTCGTCCTACACCTACACCGGCAACTGGAAGCTCCAGGCCGAAAATGGCGCCGACGGCTACCACGTCAGCTCCGTGCACTGGAACTACGCCTCCACCATGGAGCGTCGCAACTACGATGCGGGCGGTACCAAAGCGGTGGACGCCGACGGCTGGTCCAAAAGCAAAGGCGGCTTCTACTCCTACGAAAACGGCCACATGATGCTGTGGACCCGGCTGCTCAACCCAGAAGTGCGCCCGGTCTACCAACATAAGGACTGGATCCAGGAGCAGCTAGGCGACGCCCGTGCCGACTCCATCGTCAACCAGACGCGCAACCTCTGCCTCTATCCCAACGTCTACCTGATGGACCAGTTCTCCACGCAAATCCGCGTGATCCGTCCGGTCGCCGTGGACAAAACCGAAGTCACGATTTACTGCTTCGCCCCCAAAGGCGAAGCCGCCGAAGACCGGCGTGTGCGCATCCGCCAGTACGAAGACTTCTTCAACGTCTCCGGCATGGGCACGCCCGACGATCTTGAAGAGTTCCGCGCCTGCCAAGAAGGCTATAACGGCGCATTGGCCGAATGGAACGACCTCTCCCGCGGGGCCCAACAGTGGATTGAAGGCGCCGATGAAACGGCCCAGGCGATCGACATGAAGCCCCTGCTCAGCGGCGCCTCACCGGAAGACGAAGGGCTCTACGTGCTGCACCACCAGCACTGGGTCAGCGAAATGCTGCGCGCCATCGACAAAGAGCGCAGCCAATTTATCGCCACCGCGACCGCCTAAGCGCCCAGCGCCAGAAGAGAGGAGAGAAGTGCCATGAGCATTAGCTATCACGACATCCAAGCTTTTTTGTACCGCGAAGCACGGCTGCTGGACGACCGGGAGTGGGACGAGTGGCTCACGCTGTACCGTAAGGACGCCGAGTTCTGGATGCCCGCCTGGGACGACGACGACCAGCTCACCCGGGATCCACACAGCGAGATATCGCTGATCTACTACCCCAACCGTGAGGGGTTAGAGGATCGGGTCTACCGGATCAAGACCGAGCGCAGCGGGGCGAGTACACCGGAGCCGCGCACCACCCACCAGGTGACTAACCTGGAGATCCTGTCGCAAGAGGGCGACACGGTAGAGCTGCGGTTTAACTGGCACACGCTCAACCACCGCTACAAGAAGACCGACAGCTTCTTCGGCACGTCGTTTTATACCCTGGACGTGTCGGGTGAGAGCCCGCTGATCACAAGAAAAGTCGTGCAGTTGAATAACGACTATATCCATCAGGTTATCGACGTTTACCACGTGTGACCTGAGGGGAGAGGAGAATTCACCATGAGTTATACCATTGCCCTCAACTTTGAGGACGGCGTTACCCGGTTCATTGGCTGTAAAGAGGGGGAAACCGTTCTCGACGCCGCTTACCGGCAAAAAGTTAACCTACCGATGGACTGCTCTGACGGCGTATGTGGCACCTGCAAAGGCCACTGCGAACAGGGCGAATTCGACATGGGTGACGAGTATCTGGAAGATGCGCTTTCCGATGAGGAAGCGGCTGAAGGCCAGGTGCTCACGTGCCAGATGGTGCCTTCTTCGGATTGCGTTATTCAAGTGCCAGTGGCATCCACGCTGTGTAAAACACAGGTGGGCAAGGTTGAGAGCACGGTAGCAGCAGTTGAGCAACTTTCCGAAGATAGTATTGAGCTCGTCGTTGATTTGGATGATGCCGAAGGCCTCGCCTTTTTGCCAGGGCAGTATATTCATATTGATGTGCCCGGTACTGAGGTGCACCGCTCCTACTCTTTCAGCTCATTGCCGGGGGATAAGCGCGCCACCTTCTTAATTCGTAACATCCCCAACGGGGTAATGAGCGGCTATTTAACCGAGCGCGCTGCTGTGGGCGAAAAGCTTACGCTGACCGGCCCGCTGGGCAGCTTCTATCTGCGAGAAGTGAAGCGCCCGGTGCTTATGCTTGCTGGCGGCACGGGTCTGGCTCCGTTTCTCTCCATGTTAGCGCAATTGGTCGAAAAGGGCTGTGATGCACCGATTCATATGATTTACGGCGTCAATAAAGATGACCACCTAGTCAAAACCGATGCGTTAGATGCCTTCGTAGAAAAAATTCCCAGCTTCACCTACGCCACCGTGGTGGTCGACGAGGCTAGCGAGCATTCGCGTAAAGGTTACGTGACGCACCACATGGACGCCGAGGTAATGCATGACGGCGATGTGGACGTTTACCTGTGTGGTCCGCCCCCGATGGTAGATGCTGTGCTGAAGTACTTCGACGCTGAAGGAATCGAGCCCCAGAGCTTCCACTATGAGAAATTCACACCTAATCAAGTGGGGGAGAGCGCATGAGCAATCAACGTTTTGACGGCCCACGTTTTCAAGATCGAGTAATGGTGGTCACGGGTGCTGCTCAAGGAATTGGGCAGCGGGTTGCTGAGCGCGCTGCCGTTGAAGGTGCGCGCTTAGTATTGGTAGATCGCGCTGATGATATCCACGAGATCGTTGCTGGGCTAAGCAAGCAGGGCTGCGAAGTGATTGCGGTACAAGCCGACCTAGAAAAATGGGAAGGCGCCGAGCAAGTCATGCAGGCGACGCTCTCTCACTTTGGTCGTATCGATATTCTGGTTAACAACGTTGGCGGCGCGATTAACTTCAAGCCGTTTACCGAGTTTAGCGAGGCGCAAATCGCCGCGGAGATCAACCGTTCTCTAATGCCTACACTTTGGTGCTGTCGTGCGGCGCTGCCAACAATGGTTGAGCAGGGTAGCGGTGTCATCGTTAATGTATCTTCAGCGGCAACGCGGGGTATTCACCGTATACCGTACTCGGCAGCAAAGGGCGGTATCAATGCGATGACTGCGTCGCTGGCGTTTGAGTATGCAGAGCACGGTATTCGTGTCGTCGCCACGGCACCCGGTGGCACCGAAGCCCCACCACGGCGTATTTCGCGTGGAACGCCAACGCCAAGTAACGAGACGGAGAAGGCGTGGTTTCAGGCGCATATCGATCAGACCAAGCAGAGCTGCTTGATGAGCCGCTATGGAACATTGGATGAAATGGTCGCCCCTATTTTATTCCTTGCTTCCGAAGAGGCCAGTTATATCACCGGTAGTGTATTGCCCGTAGCGGGCGGTGACCTTGGTTAGCAATAGTGAATTCTAGATAAAACTAGCAATCACTCTAAGCACAATAATCCCCTGGAGTAGACCGTGAAACATATTGAGAAAGGCGTCAGCCTACGGCATGCGCCTCGCGATTTCCTGCGCGACCTCAATGCCGACAACGCCAGTACTGGGCTAGTGGCGGGAATTTTAGGGCTCAGCGTTGGGGTCGTTCACATTAGTGCCGGCACCTCTGCGGGCCTGGACTCCTCCTTCATCATGATCTGGGTGATCAGCTACTTGATGATCAACGGCCTGTTTGGACTCTTCATGCCGGCCTATTACCGCTTGCCGTTGCCAATGGCTAACTCCATCCCCGGTGCATTAATGTTCGCAGCGGTTATCCCTGTAATCGGCTTAGAGGCTGCATTAGGTGCAAGTTTGATTGCGGGGGCTATTACGCTAGTTGCTGGCGTGACCGGGGTGATGGGTATCGTTATGCGTTTGATACCGATGCCAATAGTGATGGGCATGGTGGGCGGTATGCTACTTAGCTTTGGCCTCAACATGGTTAAGCCGTTGGAGAGCGCTATCGTGCCAGCCTCTATCATGATCCTGGCTTTTTTCCTCTCTGCTCGCCTCTTACGTAAGGTTCCGCCTCTGGTTGTGGCGATGCTGGCGGGCATTGTGTACTTGATGGCAACCGGCGTTGACCTGTCTGGTATCGAGGCGACGATCCGTTTTCCCGAATTCATCGTTCCCGAGTTCACGCTGGGTGCCTTCCTAACCTACGGCTTACCACTTGCGATCATTTTGGTGGGTATGGAAACGCCAGCGGGCGTCGGCCTAGTGAAGGGAATGGGCTACAAAGAAGTGCCCGCTAATGCGATCACAGCAGTGGGCGGTTTAGGCACTATGGTGTCGGCTTTTTTCAATCTGCACAGTACCTGTATTGCCGCCCCCATGACCGGAGTCTGTGCCTCACCGGAAGCAGGGGCTCATGACAAACGTTGGGTAGCGGCGGTGATTGCAGGAGCTATTTTTGTGGTTGCTGCCCCTTTCTACGGCTATGTGGTTAGTCTACTGGAGGCTACGCCGCGCTACTTTATCGCCATTATCGCCGGGCTGGCACTGATGCGCGTAATCACCTCATCGATGGCTATCGCCTTTTCAGGCAAGAAGCATGAAATAGGTGCACTGTTTGCCTTTCTAATTGCCGCGTCGGGAATTCAGATTCTCGGTATTGGCGCCACGTTCTGGGCGTTAGTTCTGGGCGTGATTGTTTCGGCCATCTTCGAAACCAAGGATTTCGAGTTCATATTTACCCGCGAGGTAGCCAAAAAGAGCGGCTGATCTCACACAACTCCTGCAACTTCATAGTGGTTATCCTCCTTGACCCGTGTCTGCTTTTGCAGTGCGGGTCTTTTTTGTCCCATTTTACGTTTAACTGTCCCTTTATCCTTTTGTCGCAAGTTGAAATTAATTGTTCCTCCTTTGGAGCAGGTCAGCTGAATGTTATGCCACCCAAAAACCACGATATCGGTTTAAAGGCCTGAATTCAACTAATAAGTGCAGCACCTGCGGTTTCTAGCGCTCCTGAGTATTCACCTAAGAACACCTGGGCTGGGGTTCGGTATCCCAGCCGCTTTCTTGGTCTATCATTTAGCTTATTGACGACTCTTCGTAGCTCGGCATTGGTCACTTTGCGGAAGTCAGTTCCTTTAGGAAAATACTGCCTAATCAGACCATTGGTGTTTTCATTAGTACCACGCTGGCATGAGCGGTACGGGTCGCAAAAATAGATCTTGGCCGAGACGGACTTGGCAACCTTCCGATGCTCGGCGAATTCCGACCCATTATCCAAAGTGATGGTGTGCACTGCCCCTCGGCGTGGTGCCAATAACCGCGTCATCGCCTGTGCCGTTCTAGTGGCGGTGATTGTTGGCAGCCGCGCTGCCAAGAGGTAGCCACTGCGTCTTTCGACCAGGGTCACCAGCCCGGATTCTTTGTGGCCCTTAAGCACCGTGTCGCCTTCCCAATGTCCGATATGGCGCCGTTCTTCCACCTTGGCAGGGCGCTGCTCGATGCCTACTCGGTGCGGGATTTTGCCTAACCCCGCCCGCTTAGCCAATTGGCGCTGATAGCGCCGCTGGCGTGGCAGCCGGAGCCGTTTCCATAAGGTTCCACCGTGCTTCTTGTCGTCCCAGATTAACGCATAGATCCACTGATGGCTTACGCAGACTCCGTTGGCATTGGCCATAAAACCACTGATTTGTTGAGGGCTCCATTCGTCCATCAATTGGCCAGTGACCCAGCGAACCAGGCTGGGTAGTCGTTTAGTCACTTTCCAGGCGGTGCGTCGGCGCTGATCACTTACCAATTGGGCCTGTTCAGGCGCATAACCACGGGTCAGACCGTTACGTTTTATCTCGCGGCTAATGGTGCTGCTGTGGACACCAATGGCCTGGGCGATCTGTCGCTGGCTGATGCCGGTCTCAAGATAGGCAAAAATTTGGTATCGTTGGATTGGGGTCAGTTGTCGGTATCCCATGCTCTGCTTCACTTTGGTAGGTAAGGCAGAGAGGGTACCGGCGCTGGCCCTCCTGCCTCTACCTTGTGATCCAAAGTGCTGCGCTTATTCTATGAATCCAGGGGTTAAGTTAATGATGAGTCTGGCTGGGCATTATTAGCAGGCTTAGTATTAATATTTAACGATTTTACTTTTAAAATAGAAAGTTAGCTGTTTTTTGCTGGCTCTACCTAGGAAACAAATATTCAAAATACCCCCTCTCTGAGATACCTATGAAGTATGGGAAGGAACTCAAACGATATTGGTCTGGAAGTCGCAGCATGATCGATATTAGTGACGAACATAACAACAACTGTCGTCTTTAGGCCCTTGATAGGCGTATTTACTCTTCAGCAGGTACTACCGCTATCGCCGGGCTCCAAGACAACAATAAAACCAACGATAGGGTTTCACCATGACCGTAAAAATATTCGACACGCCCGAGGTTCAAGATTTCCTAAATGCCGTTGCTGGCGTTGATCAGTCAGGCGGCAATGACCGCGCCAAGCAAATCGTTCATCGCCTGGTTGGTGATCTGTTCAAGCTGATCGATGACTTCGATGTCACCGAGGAAGAGTACTGGGCGGCGGTTAACCTGCTCAATGCCCTGGGTAGCCAGACCCAGTTCGGCCTGTTGTCCCCAGGGCTGGGCTTTGACCACTTCCTCGATATGCGCCAGGACGCTATCGATGCCGAAGCCAAGCGCACCGGCGGCACCCCACGCACCATCGAAGGCCCGCTGTACGTCGCCGGTGCCCCGGAAGCCGAAGGCTTTGCGCGCATGGACGACGGCAGCGATGCCGATGCCGAGGTGATGTGGCTGACCGGTCAGGTGCGCGATGTCGACGGCACGCCGATCCCCGGCGCCAAAGTTGAAATCTGGCACTGCAACTCCAAGGGTGGCTACTCGTTCTTTGATCCCTCCCAGGACGAGTACAACATGCGCCGCACGATCTATGCGGACAGCGACGGACGTTACACCGCGCAGAGCATCATTCCCTCCGGCTACGGCGTGCCCGAAGGTGCCCCCACCGATGTGGTGCTCAAATCCCTGGGCCGCCACGGCGAGCGCCCGGCGCATATTCACTACTTCGTCTCCGCCCCCGGTCATCAACACCTGACCACCCAGATCAACCTGGCGGGCGACCCCTACACCTTTGATGACTTTGCCTTTGCCACCCGCGAAGAGCTGGTCGTCCCCGCCGAGCGGATTGAAGACCCGGCCGAGATCGCCAAGCGTGACCTGGACGGCCCGTTCTCCCACGTCGTGTTCGATGTAGCGCTGGCCCCCGTTGAGGCGCCCGAACTGCAGGTTCGTCACGCCCGCCCACGGGCCAAAGAAGACGAGCAGGATCTGGCCAGCCAGCTTGCCGGTACCGCCAAGGTTTAAAGCCCCATAACCTCGCGCTGACGATTGCCTGTCGACCACCGTCCGGCGCGTCAGCGCCTACTATCCCAGGTTATGCCAAAGTATTGAGGAGAGAGATCATGACCACACAGCTTGATCAGCTCGAAGCCCGCGTGCGCGGCGCCGTTCAAGACGACCCTGACAAGGGCATCTTCCGCTGCCACCGCAGCATGTTCACCGACCCCGCCTTCTTCGAACTGGAGATGAAGCACATCTTCGAAGGCAACTGGCTGTTCCTGGCCCACGAGAGCCAGATCAGTGAGCCGGGTGACTACATGACCGTCACCATGGGCCGCCAGCCGGTGATCATTACCCGCGATAAGCAGGGCGAACTGCACGGCCTGATTAACGCCTGCGCCCACCGTGGCGCCACGTTATGCCGCCGTAAGCGCGGCAATAAGGGCACCTTCACCTGCCCGTTCCACGGCTGGACGTTCAAAAATGACGGCCAATTGCTCAAGGCCAAAAATGAGAAGAACGGCGCCTACCCTGACCAGTTCAAGCAGGATGGCTCCCACAACCTCAAACGCCTGCCGCGTTTCGAGAACTACAAAGGCTTCCTGTTCGGCAGCCTGAGCGATGATGTACAACCGCTTGAGCAGCACCTGGGCGAAACCACCAAGGTCATCGACAACATCGTCGACCAAGCCCCCGAAGGCCTGGAAATCCTGCGCGGCACCTCGTCCTACACCTACACCGGCAACTGGAAGCTCCAGGCCGAAAATGGCGCCGACGGCTACCACGTCAGCTCCGTGCACTGGAACTACGCCTCCACCATGGAGCGTCGCAACTACGATGCGGGCGGTACCAAAGCGGTGGACGCCGACGGCTGGTCCAAAAGCAAAGGCGGCTTCTACTCCTACGAAAACGGCCACATGATGCTGTGGACCCGGCTGCTCAACCCAGAAGTGCGCCCGGTCTACCAACATAAGGACTGGATCCAGGAGCAGCTAGGCGACGCCCGTGCCGACTCCATCGTCAACCAGACGCGCAACCTCTGCCTCTATCCCAACGTCTACCTGATGGACCAGTTCTCCACGCAAATCCGCGTGATCCGTCCGGTCGCCGTGGACAAAACCGAAGTCACGATTTACTGCTTCGCCCCCAAAGGCGAAGCCGCCGAAGACCGGCGTGTGCGCATCCGCCAGTACGAAGACTTCTTCAACGTCTCCGGCATGGGCACGCCCGACGATCTTGAAGAGTTCCGCGCCTGCCAAGAAGGCTATAACGGCGCATTGGCCGAATGGAACGACCTCTCCCGCGGGGCCCAACAGTGGATTGAAGGCGCCGATGAAACGGCCCAGGCGATCGACATGAAGCCCCTGCTCAGCGGCGCCTCACCGGAAGACGAAGGGCTCTACGTGCTGCACCACCAGCACTGGGTCAGCGAAATGCTGCGCGCCATCGACAAAGAGCGCAGCCAATTTATCGCCACCGCGACCGCCTAAGCGCCCAGCGCCAGAAGAGAGGAGAGAAGTGCCATGAGCATTAGCTATCACGACATCCAAGCTTTTTTGTACCGCGAAGCACGGCTGCTGGACGACCGGGAGTGGGACGAGTGGCTCACGCTGTACCGTAAGGACGCCGAGTTCTGGATGCCCGCCTGGGACGACGACGACCAGCTCACCCGGGATCCACACAGCGAGATATCGCTGATCTACTACCCCAACCGTGAGGGGTTAGAGGATCGGGTCTACCGGATCAAGACCGAGCGCAGCGGGGCGAGTACACCGGAGCCGCGCACCACCCACCAGGTGACTAACCTGGAGATCCTGTCGCACGAGGGCGACACGGTCACCCTGCGGTTCAACTGGCACACGCTCAACCACCGTTACAAGAAGACCGACAGCTTCTTCGGCACGTGCTTCTACACCCTGGACGTGTCGGGTGAGACCCCGTTAATCACAAGAAAAGTCGTGCAGTTGAATAACGACTATATCCATCAGGTCATTGATGTTTACCACGTGTAATCGGTGCTGATGAAGACAGGGATGTCGCTTGTCTTGCTATCGCGTGAAGCGATAGCAAGTTGAAAATGAAAATTTAAAAACAACTTAACCCTGGTGAAAATATAATGAAAACATTTAAAAAGACCTCCCTCGCCACTCTGCTAAGCGCTACCGCGATGTTCTCAGCTATGAACGTCGCTGCTAACGAAGACCCGGTGAAGCTCGGCTTAATGCTTCCTTATTCAGGTACTTATACAGCCCTTGGGGAAGCCATTACGAACGGATTAAAGCTGGCCATTGAACAAGAGGGCGGTCAGTTGGGTGGCCGTGATGTGGAGTATGTCGAGCTTGATTCAGAAGCTGACCCTTCCAAAGCGCCTCAGAACATGAGCCGCCTCGTCAATGGGGACGACGTTGACTTTGTGATCGGCCCGGTACACTCCGGCGTAGCTATGGGGATGCTGCGGGTCGCTAAGCAGACCGGTGCCATCACCATCATTCCGAACGCAGGGTTGGGGGCCGCCACTAATGAACTTTGCATGCCAAACGTCTTCCGTACTTCGTTTAGCATGTGGCAAGACAGCTACCCGATGGGCAAAGTGGCCTACGATCAAGGGCATCGTAAAGTTGTCACCATTACCTGGGATTATGCAGGTGGCAAAGAGGACCTTACTGGTTTTGAAGAGGCTTTTACTGCTGAAGGTGGTGAAATCATCGAGCAAATTTTAGTGCCGTTCCCTAGTACTGAATTTCAGAGCTATCTGACACAAATTGCCAGCCTTGAGCCTGACGCTGTCTATACCTTCTTCGCGGGCGGTGGCGGTGTCAGCTTTGTTCGGGATTATGCGGCAGCAGGCCTGAAAGAGAGCATACCGCTGCTAGGTTCAGGTTTCCTAACTGAGGGTAATTTAACGGCTCTAGGTGATGCAGGCGAAGGTGTAATGACCACGCTTCATTACGCGGAAACCCTCGAAAATGATGCTAACCAATCCTTCGTTTCAGCTTATGAAAATGCCTACGGTGAAATACCTGATACCTACGCGGTACAGGGTTATGACACAGGCATGATGCTGGTTCAGGCTCTTTCAGTACTGGGTGGCGATACCTCAAATCAGGAGCGCTTGATTGAGGTATTGGCCAACGTCCATTTGGCGAGTCCACGGGGGCCCTTGAGCTTCTCAGACTCCCACCACCCCATTCAAAATGTTTATCTACGCGAGATTCGCGACGGTAAGCACGAAGTCTTACGTATGGCTTATGAGAATCTAGAAGTACCCGATGATGCCTGTCAGATGTAACCACATCGGTATGCATTCTGGGGCGGGCATGGCTCGCCCCTCACTCAGATTCTCGGAGGGATCTTATGGATCTCGCATTTTTCAGCGTACAGCTCCTTAACGGTCTGCAGTACGGCTTGCTGCTTTTTTTGATTGCCAGCGGTTTGACGTTGATTTTCGGCATCATGGGCATCATCAATCTGGCCCACGGCGCTATGTATATGATTGGTGCCTATTTGGTTTACGACCTTACCCTGCGCTTGGGTAATTTTTGGCTGGCTATTCTGGTGGCTATTCCTATCGCTATTGCATTGGGACTTATTATTGAGCGGCTGTTTCTGGATACGCTCTACAAGCGCGATCACCTATATCAAGTATTGCTAACCTTCGGTCTGATTTTAGTGCTCAACGAAGCACAGCGGATTATTTGGGGGGGCGATGTGCATCGTGTTGCGGTGCCTGCACCGTTCGATGCCAGTATTCAGTTGACTGATAACCTGCAGTACTCGGTGTACCGCCTCTTTGTGATGGGCGTCTGCCTGGCATTGGCTGGGGTGATCTATTGGGTGATGCGGCATACGCGGCTGGGCATCATCATCCGCGCCGGCGCGGTTAATCGCGACATGGTTGAAGGGCTGGGAATCAATGTCCGTACCCTCTTTACGCTGATTTTCAGCGTGGGTGTTGCGCTCACTGCCTTTGCGGGAATGATCGCCGCACCGCTCACCTCTATCGCGCCAGGCATGGGCGATAGCATTCTCATCACTTGCTTTGTCGTCGTCGTCATCGGCGGTATTGGTTCCATTAAAGGAGCCTTTTGGGGCGCCATCATTATTGGCATGGCCACCACTTTTGGGGCGGTACTCATCCCTAGCCTTGCCAGCATGGTGATCTACCTGATTATGGCGGCGGTATTGCTGGTGAAACCGCGCGGTCTTTTCGCGTGAGGAGAGTAAGAAATGTTACATAGATATCCCAAGCGCGTTGCGTTCATCATGCTGGTATTAACGGCGTTGGTGGCTGCTTTTCCTCTCTGGGGAGAAGCGGTATTCGGTAATCAGGCCAACTTCATGTTGGAGAAACTGACCCTGATGCTGATTCTGGCCCTGTTTGCCATGAGTCTGGATCTGCTGGTAGGCATTGTGGGCTTAGTCAGTCTGGGGCATGCGCTCTTCTTCGGTTTGGGGGCCTACACTCTAGCGTTAGCCAGCCCTGATTTTAGTCCAGCGTCAATGTGGTGGATGCTGCCACTTGTTATGGGCGTCTCAGCCTGTGTCGCGTTAATCGTCGGTGTGCTGGTGATCCGCACTAAAGGCATCTTCTTCATCATGACAACGCTGGCATTTGGCCAGATGCTTTACTACTTCATTAGTACATCCCAGTTTGCGGGAGGAACCGATGGTGTTTTTATTATGTTCCGACCGAGTTTGGCATTAGGGGAGCGTACGCTGGTAGATCTTGATAACCCTTACAGCTTCTTTTACTTCTGTTTAGGGATGCTGCTTCTCGGCTACTTCTTTCTACGCTGGCTCACTCGCTCCTACTTTGGTCAAGTGCTCGACGGTATTCATGACAACGAGCACCGAATGCAGGCCTTAGGCTATGCCACCAGTGGCTACAAACTGGTTGCCTTTGTTATCGCTGGGGTAATGGCGGCGGTTGCTGGCATGTTGGCGGCGATGCAGTACGGCTTCGCTAATCCGGCTCAGCTTGGCTGGCACACCTCTGGCGAAGTGCTAATGATGCTGATTTTAGGCGGCATGGGTACCATTTTTGGGCCCATCTTAGGCGCCTTCGCCTACGAGATTCTGCTCTACCTATATGAGCATGCCACGACTCACTGGCCCATCCTGATGGGGCTGACCATTATCGCTGCCGTACTAGTGCTTCCACGGGGCATTGCCGGCTTGATAATCGCGCCACCCTGGCGCCGCAAGCGTCAAACAGCCTCCGAAGCCGTGTCCGAGAAAGAGAATGCGTCGATAGCTACCTCAGCTCAACCCGTTACACAGCGTAAGGAGAACTAAGCCATGCGCGACGAGATTGTCTTGGCCACCCATGGTTTGACCCGACGCTTTGGTGGTTTAGTGGCGGTTAACGATGTTGATTTTGATGTTAAGGCCAATGAGATACACGCCATCTTGGGTCCTAATGGTGCGGGTAAAAGCACGTTGATTAATTTGCTTTCTGGCGAGATCCCGCCCTCTGAAGGACAAGTGCTTTACCGCCAACAACCGATTCAGGGTAAAAGCGCGCGCCAGATCGCGCGTATGGGGATTGGCCGTAGCCACCAGAAGACCAATATCTTCCCACGTCTTAGTTGCCTACAGAACTGCGAGCTGGCGGCGCGTATTCATATGGGCGGTGTGTTTGGCAGCTGGCGTTCGCGTCAAACAGCACAAAAGGTGAGCGAGCGTGCTCAAGAGGTGCTAGATACCTGCCAATTGAATCATCGCGCTCATACGACAGCATCCGATATGAGCTATGGCGAACAGCGTCAGTTGCAGATCGCGATGGTGCTAGCGACAGCACCGTCGCTGATGCTGCTGGATGAGCCAATGGCGGGGATGGGGCGTGAAGAGACGGCTCAGGTCACGGAGCTGCTCGCTAGTTTAACGGATCGTTATACTTTGGTGCTGATTGAGCACGATATGGATTCGGTCTTCCGATTGGCCGATCGCATTACCGTTATGGTCGATGGCTGTGTGTTGGAGAGTGGTCCAACAGAACAGATACGTACTAGCGAAAAGGTACGCGATGTCTATCTGGGGCGTCATGATGAGGGGGCAACCGCATGAGCGCAGAGCAAACAAGTACACCATTGATTGATGCCCGGGGGCTGCATACTTACTACGGTGAGAGCCATATTTTGCACGGGGTGAATTTGACCCTGATGCCCGGCGAAACACTGAGTCTTCTGGGCCGCAATGGGATGGGCAAGACTACTACGTTGAAGTCGATACTGGGCTTTGTCCCCCCGCGGCGTGGCGAGGTGTTTATTAAGGGCGTCTCGGCTACCAAGCGGCGTCCTTGGCAACTCATTCGCCAAGGGATCGGCTACGTGCCTGAGGGGCGTGGCATTTTTCCCGGCATCAGTGTGCGTGAGCATTTAATTATGGCCGCACGCCCTAATGAGCGCGGAGAGTCCCCTTGGACGCTGGAGCGAGTCCTGGATACATTTCCACGCTTGGGTCAACGTATTAACCACGATGGCTCTTTTCTTTCGGGCGGCGAGCAGCAGATGCTGTCTATTGGTCGCGCGCTGACAACAAATCCTGACTTGATGATCCTTGATGAGGCGACCGAAGGACTCGCCCCGCTGATCCGAGATGAAATCTGGAAGATCATACGAGAGGTCAAGGCGACCGGCATTTCGACCATTATTGTCGATAAAAATATCGATAACCTTCTTAAGATAGCAGAAAAACATCTGCTGCTGGTCAAGGGGGAAGTGGTCTATAGCGGTGATTCCCAGGGGCTAAAAGACAATCCTTCAATCCTTGAAACCCATCTCGGCGTCGCCTGACATGGCTCCGGCAAGCGGATGCTTGCCGGAATTGATGTCGGCTATCGCGTTAAATTCATTGATACAGGGAAATGTGTTGCATGCAATTTCACAAGCAATTGCTAAAGGACCTATCGATTCCGGCAATCGCTGCTGGCTTTGTGGCAGTGCTGGTCTCTTACTCTGGCCCCTTGGCGATCTTTTTTCAGGCAGCCCAGAGCGCCGAAATATCCAGCGCCATGATGACGTCTTGGGTCTGGGCAATCTCTATCGGCGCAGCAGTCTCGGGTATCTTTTTAAGCCTGTGGTTAAAAGTCCCGGTGGTGACCGCTTGGTCGGCGCCTGGGACTGCGTTATTAGTGACTCTTTTCCCAGGGCTGTCACTTAATGAAGCGATAGGTGCTTACTTGACGGCAGCAATGATCATTTTCGTGATCGGTGTTACTGGCTCTTTTGACCGAATTATCCGGATGATCCCCCCTGGTATCGCCAGCGCGATGATGGCAGGCATCCTGTTCCAATTTGGTGTAGGCGTTTTCGTCTCATTGGAAAGCGTACCGGCGTTGGCGATTGGTATGATTATCGCTTATTTACTATTTAAGCGACTTACGCCTCGCTACAGCTTAGTGCTGCTTTTGATTGCCGGGGTTACTTTGGCAGTTTTGTTAGAAGGCGCAAGCCTGGAAGGTGTTTCCGTTCAGTTTGCGGATCCACAGTTTATCCGCCCCGAGTGGACGTGGAACGCTACCTTGAGCCTGGCTATTCCGCTGGTTTTGGTCAGTCTGACGGGGCAATTCTTGCCCGGTATGGCCATTTTGCGTACCTCAGGTTACTCCACCCCGGCCAAACCAATCGTAATTGTGGCCAGTTTAACGTCATTCTTTACCGCTTTTTTCGGCGGTATTACGACGGTTATCGCTGCGATTACGGCAGCCATCTGCACCAGCAAGGAAGCGCACGAAGACCCTGATAAGCGCTATGTTGCGGGGGTGGCAAACGGCGTTTTCTATCTAATTGGTGGCATCTTTGCTGGCACTATTGTGGCGCTATTTACCTCATTGCCGGGGGAATTTGTGGCCGTACTGGCGGGCCTTGCGCTGATTGGCGCCATCAGTAGTAATATCAGCGCGTTTGCTGCCGAAAAGAGTCACTTGGAAGCCTCTGTCATTACCTTCATTGCCACGGCATCTGGCATTAGCTTTTTAGGGCTAGGCTCTGCCTTTTGGGGAGTCGTTGTTGGGGCGCTTGCCTACAACCTGCTGCATCGACGTTTTAACTCGCTTAACCATAAAACCCAATAACAGTAGACACTACTTAAGCGGTAGCTGGAGTGTAACCATGGAAAAGATCGTTGTGGCAATTGATGACAGTGAAGGCGCTTTGCATGCACTAGAGTTTGGCCAAAAGTTTGCAAACCAACTAGGCATGGATGTAAGCGCTATCTCAGTGGTGCCAGCGCAGGATGAGATAGCCGCCAGGCGGGTTAAACTGCAGGAGCGCCTATCGAAGCATCATTGCGAAACAGTACACATTGATGTCGTTTCCCATGATAGCGCTAAGGAATACCTCGGTGAGCTTGCCAGCCGTGAAGATACCGGGCTATGCATGATGGCGCATGGGCGCCGCCCGGTGCCCGAAATGCTGATAGGCAGTGTAACTGCCGGTGTTGTACGTCGAGCCCATCGACCGGTTTACCTGTGTGGCCCACGCTATGACAGCCGTGCTCACCACCGCGTTGAAGTGTTAGCCGTTTGCGTCGATGGCTCTAAGCTATCCGAGCAAATCTTGCCCTATGCTTCTGCCTTAGTGAAGCGCTTGGGGGCTCGGTTACAGCTGCTGCAAGTAATGGATGCTGCCGCTAGAAAACCAACGACGTTAGGTCATACCGATGTCATGGAGTCAGCCTACTTGACCGCTTTGGCACGCCGTGTCGAGAGTGAGCAAGCGCTTGAGGTTGACTGGGAGGTGCTGCATGGCGACCCCGCGGATTCTATCGTCAGCTACTTAGCGGGTAGCCATAATACCATGCTTGCCATGACAACCCATGGGCATAGTGGTCTTTCGCAAGTAGTGGCCGGCAGCGTTAGCCATGAAGTGCTGCACGAAACGTCCTGTCCAGTGGCCGTACTGCGTCCATAAAGGAGGGGGTTATGGGTAACGACCGGAGCGGCGGTTTTCCACGAGTACATTTAAAATAGTATTGGCTTCCTGCATAAGGGGAGAGGGTTTTTCGCCGCGCCGACGGCTGCAAATGACGGGTGAGGTAATGGTTTTGTCTGCCAGTGCTACGTAAGTGATGCCGTCTCGCTGGACACGTTTTACCTGTTCTGGAACCAGTGTAATGCCAATGCCTGAGGCGACGAGGCTAAGCGCCGTCTGAACCTCGTTGGCCTCCTGTACCACCTCAACCTTTAAACCTTGGCGGCGGAAAATGCCTAGTACCATGTCTGCCAAGCTAGGGCGTGGTTTTGCGGGAAAGAGGATTAGTGGATAGCGAGCCAGTTCTTCGCAGGTAGGGGTGGTGCCTTCTAATGGATGACCGCTTGATAGGGCGGCAATAAATGGCTCATCGAAGAGAATTTCCTGCTCGACATCCGGGTCGTCAATGCGAAGACGCCCAAATCCCATATCAATGCGACCAGCTTTGAGCGCCTGAATTTGTTGTACGGTGGTAAGCTCTGCCAATGAGAGCTCAACATTATCCATATGGCGCAAATCACGCACGAGCATAGGGAGTTGTCCGTAAAATACGGAGGGTACAAAGCCAATGCCAAATAGTGCACGTTTGCTACGTGCCATGTGTCGAGTGGCGTCGATGGTGACTTCTACTTTCTCTAAAATTTGTAAGGCGTGTTGCTGAAAGAAAACCCCCGGCGGGGTCAGGCGTAAGCCTCTTGAGCTGCGTTCAAACAATTCGGCGCCTACTTCTTGTTCTAACTGCTTAATTTGTCGTGAAAGAGGCGGCTGTGACATATGCAAGCGTTCAGCAGCACAAGTGAAATTAAGCTCTTCGGCTACAACACAAAAGTACCTCAGGTGGCGTAGTTCCATGATACCTCCAAGGTATGAGCGGCTACTTAAACAATATTGGCTTTGTCATTCGCTTGTTAGCATGCTGGCGATGCTTTTCACGTATTGAGGCAACTTAAAAACCAGCCTAACCAAGCGCCATAACGCTACCAGCATTTAAACGTTTAAAAGCGAAATATCGACTACGACTTTAGTAAAGAACGCTAGAATAAAAGGAGGTAGGCCTGCCATGTATGCGCGTATTTTAGTTCCTGTCGACGGCTCTGAGAGCGCTAAACAAGCTTTGAAAGTAGCTTGCAAGCTGCTGGATAGAGAAGGCTCCATGCTCTACTTACTACATGTACCTGAAACGCTTACCTATGCGACCACACTGGTATGGGGCATTGGTGCGATTGATGCTGGTACTACGCTTGCTGAACGCGAGAAGTTGGGTGAACAGCTATTGGCCCAGGCGGTGAGCTCCGCGCAGGCAGAGGGCGCTAAGCACATTGAAGAGTTGCTGACGGAAGGTGACCCAGCCCGCGCCATTATAGAGGCCGCCAATGCCAATAATGTCGATGCCACTGTGATGGGCAGCCGGGGACTAAGCGACTTGGCTGGTGTGGTGATTGGCAGTGTATCGCACAAAGTGAGCCATTCAGCCAAGTGTCCTGTGATTACGGTGAGCCAATAAAAAGCAGCGGCGATATCTGCCCGCACCTCTCCCGATACAGTTTTCAATCTGCAGAAATTTACTTGTCGCCTAACACAGCCTAGCCCATGTTTTTAGCAAGACGCTATAACTCAGGGTATTGGCTAAAAACGAAACGTTAGGACGTTTGAAAATGACAAAATTTTTCCAGGAATTTCGAGAGTTCGCGGTAAAAGGCAACGTCGTCGATATGGCGGTGGGGATCATTGTCGGCGGGGCGTTTACGCTGATTGTGCAGAGCCTGGTGGCGGATGTGATGAACCCGCTGATTGGCTTGTTGGTGGGCGGTGTGGGTTTTTCCAAACCTTAGCCACTAAAAAGGGCGCCTATGAAGGCGCCCTTGAGCGGTATAGCAGAAGCGCCGCTACGCGCTTTTTTTAATGGTTTTGCTCTCTTTTTGCTTACTGTCGGGCTTTTTGCTGTCGTTAGCATCGCTGGGTTGCGGCAGCGATGGCAGCGATTTGGCCAACATCTCAACACTGTGGCGGTAGTAGAGCTGACTCTTGTTATGCTCGCCCAGGCTTGCATAGAGGCGCGCAAGCTCAGCGCAGACTTCTCCATTGGGGCGCTGACGCTGGCTGGCTTCAAAGTACTCGAGTGCTTTCTGCCATTGGCCGATACGCAGCGAGAGGCGACCACAAGCGAGCAGCAGCTCTGGGTCGTTGGGGCGTTCCTGCAGCCACTTCTCAGCTTTCGCCAGTTGGCGTCCTGCGTCCACATTCAGCAGGCCATAGCGTTTCACCAAGCGCGCGTCCCAGTGATGATCCAGCGAGTGGTTGAGCAAACGCTCGGCAATCGGCTCCTCGTTAGCCTGAATCAGCGCTTCGGTGTAGAGCACGATTAGCTCGGTGTTGCCGCGCAGGTAGTCGGGCATGTCGGCCCACAGCCCCCGCACTCGTTCAATATTGGTGGGGTTTTGCGCTTCAAACACGATCAGTTCGCGGTAGGCTTTAAATTCCAGCTGCTCACGCTCTTGCTGGGTAATCAGCTTTTGCGCAGCTAGCCTTGGAATCAAGCGCCGTAGGCCTTCCCAGTCGTTGACGCTCAAATGCACCTGTTTGAGTAGCTTGAGTACCTGCGGGTGGTTCGAGAGCTTTTTATCCAACCGGTTCAGGATCGCCAGCGCCTCTTCCGGCTGCTGACGCTCAATCATCATTTGCGCCTGCATCAAGCCCACCGCAGTATCGGCGCCGTCGGTGGTTAGCTGCGCTTGGTTGAGATGCTCTTGGGATTTCGCGTGGTTGCCCTGGTAGTGGGCTGCCAGCGCTGCCGAGAGGTAGTTGACCAGCGGTGTGCTAGAGTCGTCAGCGGCATTCACCAAGGTCTTTTCAGCTTTTTTCCAGCGGCCTTCGGTGAGCGCTACCAGGCCACGCTGAGTGCGCTGCATGGCGCGGCGGTTGCGGGCACGGCTGTTCCAGGTGCGAAAGCGTCCCATGGGGCGAATAATGCCGCTGAGTAAGCGCAGTACAAAGTGCAGCACGACAAACGCCGCGAACAACAGCACTAGGCCAAACCAGAAAGAGGTTTGAATAGATGAGTCGCCCACGCGGATCAGCCAGTAACCGGGTACCGACATCATCAGGTGCCCAAACAGGGCCCCGACGGCAAGCCCGGCGACAATGAGGAGAACGAGCTTTCTCATGCATCACCTCCGCTTTGGCCACGCGTCTCATAGCGGTTCTCGATAAAGCGTGCCAGTTCCTGCTGAGAGGCGCTGATATCCGGCAGCTCCGGTTTAACCTCGGCTTGCTGTAGCTCCTCTAGACGAGTAATAACGCTTTGCGTCTCTTCGCGAGTGGTGTCGTAATAGTCGTTTAGCAGCTGCAGCGCTTTATCGATACTCGCGTCATAAAGCTCTTTTTCTTCATTGAGCAGGGCTAGCTGAGTCTGCTCCAGTACTAAGCGCAGGCTTTGGCGCAGGTAAGACTCTTGCTCCGGGGTAATCAGTGCTTCCAGGGCTTCGTCGTGGTGGCGAACCACCACCAAGTCTTTGAGCTCTTCACCGAAACGCGCTAACTGGCGCTGGAACGTGCCGGTAGGCGGCTGCTCGATACTCGACGTTACCGCCTGCTCTTCAATTTCTTGCGAGAGACGCAGTTCAGAAATGCGCTCCTGCTGCGCATTCAGTGCTAGGTAGAGCCCTGTACGGTCAACCTGGGGCACGGCGTCAAGCGCGGCTAGCTCATTGGCAATCGCTTCGCGAACGGGGGTCAGCGCGGGGTTATCCGCATCGACCAAACGTGCATCGGCAGTGCGCAGTAGCGCGGCGGCGCCATCAACGTCGCCTTCTAGCTGCAGGCGTTGGTTGGCTAGGCGTAGTAGATAAGCGGCTTCGGCATGCAGCCATTCGCGCTCGTCTGTGTCCTGTTCTTGAGAGAGTTGGTCAAGCACTTGGCCTAGCGTCTCGTCGACATCACTACGGTAGCTGTCAAACTCACTGCGCAGCTCATCCATGGTGCTTTGAATTGCTTCATTGCGCTCCGCTTCGCCGCTGTCTAAACGCGACTCAAGGTCGCTGACTGCCTGTTGCGAAGCGCTACTTTCAGCCTGTTGCGCCAGTTCGTCGAGGCGTTGTTGCTGGCTTTCAAGACGCTGCCAGCCTTGCCAAGCAACAAACGCTAAGGCAATGGCTAAGATAAGTACCAGGGCGATGGCGAGACCGCTGCCCTTTTTACCGCTATTCCCGCCGCTATTGTTTCCACCGCTACTATTTCCACTACCACTGTTTCCACCACTAACATTTCCACTACCATGGCCCGCGCTGCCAGCCTTCTCAGTAGCGGGTTTTGAAGCTGTGGAACCTGAAAAAGCGTTAGACGAGGTGTTTGAAGGGCTTGGTGCAGCCGCGCTCGGCGAAGCTGTGCTGCTGCCTTTAGCCGTGCTGGAAGTCGTCGTCGGCGTTACATCCGCCGGTTTTGCACTCGCCTGTGAAGTGCTGGCCGCGGCAGGGTTCTTTTCTGAGGCACTGTCTGAGGTGCTATCTGAAGAGCTAGCAGCAGTTGAGCCCGTATTCTGGGATCCTTTTCCACGCCGCCGCGAACGACTGTTTTTAGCCCCACTGTGAGACGGTGTTGCTGAGCTAGTCGGGGGTGACTGCGTGCTAGGCTCAGTGGCGTCGGTAGTGGAAGCTGCTTTGTCAGTCGTCGTGGGGACGCCTTGGGAGGCATCGGCGGACGTAGGTTGTACATCGTCCTGATCGTTTACTTGTTTGCTCATCTGTCGCTAGCCCTTAGTAAGTTCCTTGATCGACATCGGCACCCTGTGGGTCGCAGGTCTCCAACGCCGCTATCAACGCAGCTGGCGTTGCTCCAGACGCCACCTTGAGGTTACAAAACCCCAGTATGCCAGCCAGTGTAGCTAAACGGCGACTGGAAACGATTAGCGGTTGGTTCAAGGCCGCCTGATTACACCATTTTGCCAGATGTTCCAGCAGTTCGCTGCTGGTGACGATCAACGCCCGATAATTACCTGAAAAAAGGCGCGCCTGCTGAGCAGGTGCAAGCGCATGAAAGGTGCGCCGATACACGGCAATGCGCGTCACCTTTGCACCCCGCTCGGCAAGCGTTTCAGCGAGCAGGGGCCGGCCGCCTTCACCTGCCACCAGTAGAACACGCTGATGCGCTAATTGCTGCAGCGATGCAAGCGCCAGCAGCGCTTCGCTAGTATCTTCGCCCGCGGTGGGCGAAGGCACATGGACGCGGATTCCCAATTGATTGTAAAGCGTACTCGCGGTGGCGCTGCCAACACTATAGTAGTCAATTCCCACCGGTAGCTGGGGCCAGAAGCGATCCAGCGCCTCACTTAAGCAGGTGGCAGCAAAAGGGCTGATGACAATTATCTTACGGTACTGATCAATATCCAGCCAAATTTGCCGCATGGCGGGGTCTTCTGGCAGTGCTTCAAGCTGCATCACATTGAGTGATTCAACGCTTTCGCCCTGGTTGCGCAACGCCGCCGCTAACGCTTCGCCGCGTTCCCCTGGGCGGCAGATCAGTACCGGTTGGCTCATATTTCGCGGCCGTAAACCTCTGCCAAAATATCGCCAGCGCCTTGGTCGAGCAGCTCTTCGGCAATGCGAATACCCAGCGCTTCAGGTTCATGCATCGAGCCTCGCCCTTCGGCGCGTAGCACTTCTGTGCCCTCAGGGTTACCGACCAGGCCGCGCAGCCACAAGGTTTCATTATCCAGGTCCAGCACCGCATGGCCCGCAATAGGCACTTGGCAACCGCCTTCTAAACGCGTATTCATGGCCCGCTCTGCACGCACGCGCGTGGCAGTATCGGCATCATCCAGCGGCGCCAGCAACGCGACGAGTTCGGGGTCATGCAGGCGGCATTCGATACCTAACGCGCCTTGGCCGCAGGCGGGCAAGCACACTTCCGGTGGCAGCGCCTGAGCAATGCGCTCATCCAAACCCAAGCGTTTAAGGCCCGAGGTAGCCAGAATGATGGCGTCGAATTCGCCCGCATCTAGCTTGGCCAACCGCGTTTGCACATTGCCGCGTAGATTAAGAATTTGCAGGTCAGGGCGGGCTTCACGCATTTGCAACCCGCGGCGCAGGCTGGCGGTGCCAATACGCGCCCCTTCTGGAAGCTCATCAATGCTAGAGTAGTGGTTGGATACAAATGCATCGGTTGGGTCGGCGCCCTCCAGAATGACCGATAAACCCAGTCCTTCAGGGAAGTGCATCGGCACATCCTTCATGGAGTGAACGGCAATGTCGGCGCGGCCATCCAGCATGGCGTCTTCCAGCTCTTTGACGAACAGTGCCTTACCGCCAATTTTTGAAAGCGGCGTATCGAGAATTTTATCGCCCTTGGTGGATAAAGGCACAAGCTCCACTTCAAGACCACTGTGCTCCGCCATTAAACGGTCGCGAACGTACTCAGCCTGCCACATAGCCAGTTGGCTTTTACGCGTGGCAATGCGCAATTTGGTGATAGATAGCACGTTATTCTCCCTAATACCGCAGACACGGCGAGTCAAACTATGTTAAACCTCATCATAAAGCACCGAGCGTCACAGTAAAAATAACGGAGCTAATTATGCTCTCGCAACGTGTCTTTTCATTGCCTAGGAAATCGTATGCCCTCAGTGCTTACTAAAGGTCAGTTGGATCAGTTCTTTCTGCTCTCGCAGGATCTGTTTTGCTGCATCGACTTTCAGGGCACGCTACTTGAGGTTAATCCGGCTTTTGAGTCGCTGTTGGGATATTCAGCCGATGCGTTGGTCGGGCGTCGCTGCGGAGTGGTGGTAGATCCGCAGGATTATCCGGTGATTGAAGCGGCGCTGGTGCGTATGCAGCGCAGGGAAATTGTTATTCCCTTTGAAGTCCGCGCCATCTCGGTGTCTGGGGAGGTCCATTGGATTGAAATTACCCCGACTGCCGGTGGTGATGTTATTTATATTATTGCCCGGGTCATCACGCAGCGTAAGTTGGCAGAAGCACAGTTACTGAGCAACCAGCGACTATTTAAAATAGCCGGTGAAACGGCGCTGATAGGCGGCTGGTACGTGGACATGGTCATAGGGATGCCTAACTGGTCGGATGAAATTTGCCGCCTCCATGGTGTGGCTCCCGGCTTCCAGCCGACCGTTGAACAGGCAATTGGGTTTTATGCGCCCTCCTCCCAGCCGCGTATCCAGGAGGTCTTTACCGCCTGCTGCCAACAGGGGGTAAGTTTTGACGAAGAGCTAGAGGTGATCACTTACCAAGGTAAGCATATCTGGGTGCGTGTTATTGGTAAGGCCGTGCGCGATGAGCGTGGGGAAATCAGTCAGGTGGAGGGCTCGACGCAAGATATTACTGAGCAAAAACAGCTGCGTGAAAATCTAACCCAGCTTGCGCAACGACTCACCATTACGCTTGACAGTATCACCGATGGTTTCTTCACTTTAGATACGGATTGGTGCTTTACCTACGTTAATAGTCAGGCGGAGCGTATTTTGAAGCGCCGCGAAGGCGAACTGCTGGGCCAGCATATTTGGCAGAGCTTTCCTGATGCAAAAGGCAGCTACT
Organism: Vreelandella sp. DA03-1M; assembly: GCF_055725665.1. NCBI lineage: Bacteria > Pseudomonadati > Pseudomonadota > Gammaproteobacteria > Oceanospirillales > Halomonadaceae > Vreelandella > Vreelandella sp. DA03-1M. The sequence continues at coordinate 4,438,530 of NZ_CM146798.1, read as the reverse complement.
TTGACGACGAATATCAACGTGCGGCTAGCCAACAAACGGCGGTACATTTTGAAGCTTTCAATCCGCGGTTAGAGTTATGGCTGGAAGTGCATGTTTATCCTTCAGCTGAAGGGCTTACCGTCTATTTTCGCGACATTAGCGAGCGCAAAGCGAGTGAGCATCAGCTGAAGCTGCTAGAGCGTAGTGTGGAATCAAGCACTAATGGGGTGATTATTGTCGATGCCCAAAGCAGCGATCTACCCGTGGTCTACGTCAATGCCGCCTTTGAGCGCATAACCGGTTATTCGCGCAGTGAAGCGCTGGGGCGTAATTGCCGGTTCTTGCAGGGCGAAGATACCGACCCCGCTACCATCAAGTTGTTGCGGGAGGGTGTTACTGAGCAGCACGAAGTGCACGTAGTGATCCGTAACTATCGGCGTGATGGTTCGGTTTTTTGGAACGACTTGTATATTTCGCCAGTGCGCGACGGAACAGGTGACGTGACTCACTATCTGGGTGTTCAAAACGATGTATCTGAACAGCGCGAATATCAGGCCCAGCTTACCTATAACGCCAATCACGATGCGCTTACCGGGCTGCCTAATCGGGTAATGCTTGGTCAGCGCTTGGAAGAGGGGTGCGTGTTAGCACGTCGCTATCAGCGCTTTATTGCCGTTCTGTTTATCGATCTGGATGATTTTAAACCCATTAACGATACGCTCGGCCATGAGGTGGGCGACTTTATCTTAGTCGAGGTTGCCAAGCGCCTTGAAGATGAACTACGTCCTTGGGACACCGTGGCGCGCTTTGGCAGCGACGAGTTTGTTGTTTTACTGCCCGACTTAGCCCATGAAAAAGACGTGATACAGGTGGTGGAGCGCGTGCTGCAGAGGCTTTCGCCGCCGTATTGGTACCGTGGCAGCGAGCTGCGTATTACCGCCAGCATCGGCATTGCTATCAACGATGGCAATATGAAAAACCCTCGCCAACTTATCCAACAAGCAGATTTGGCCATGTACAAGGCCAAGCGACGCGGACGCAACACCTACCACTGGTATACTGAAGACTTAAATCGCAAGGTAAGTGAGCGGGTCAGTTTACGCAGTGCGCTTCAGCAAGCCATTGAGCAACAACAGTTTACGCTTTATTACCAGCCACAAGTCCATGCCCCGAGTGGCCGCGTGGTAGGCGTAGAAGCATTAATCCGCTGGCAACATCCAGAGCGCGGTAATGTTCCGCCGTCTGATTTCATCAGCTTGGCAGAAGATACCGGGCAGATCATACCGATCAGCGATTGGGTGCTAGCGACCGCTTGCCGGGATGCCCAGCAGCTTAATGCCATGGGTGTTGGCCCGATCACCATGGCGGTCAATATCTCCCCGATGCAGTTTCAACGCCCCGGTTTTCTGGCCTCTATTCAACAGGTGCTGACCCAGAGTAGCTTAGCGCCAGTTCTGCTAGAGCTTGAAATTACCGAGGGGGTTTTAATGGACAGCGCCGAACAAGCAATCCAGGCATTAGCGGATTTGTCTGCGTTGGGCGTTCATATTGCCTTAGACGATTTTGGCACCGGCTTCTCTAGCTTGAGCTACCTTAAGCGCCTGCCGATTAATAAAATTAAAATTGACCGTTCGTTTGTGCGCGATGTGATTACCGATCGCAACGATGCGGCCATTATCGATGGTATTGTCGCCATGGCGGGAAAAATGGGGTTAGGAGTACTAGTGGAAGGGGTAGAGACGCTGGAGCAGTTTGCCTACCTTGAACAGCACCACTGCCACTACTTTCAAGGCTACTACTTCGCTCGTCCTATGCCCTTAGACGCCCTCTGCGCATTTTTGGCATCACCCCCTGTGTTTGCTGCTCGCTGACCGGCGACTCTGGTACACTTTCCGCAACGACTCCCACTTTCCGTAACGACTTTTACGTTTTGTCAGCAGGATATACCTTCGATGAGCCAAGCAACGAATCAGTCTTGGGGCGGTCGCTTTAGCGAGCCCACCGATGCCTTTGTCGCACGTTTCACCGCGTCTGTGACTTTCGACCAGCGCCTGGCGCGCCAGGATATTCAGGGCTCTATCGCCCACGCCACCATGTTAGCCCGTGTAGGCGTACTCACCGATGATGAACGCGACGCTATCATTAACGGCCTTAACGAGATTCAGGCCGAAATTGAGCGCGGCGAGTTTAACTGGTCGGTGCCGTTAGAAGATGTGCACATGAATATCGAGGCGCGGCTGACCGAAAAGATCGGTATTACCGGCAAAAAACTCCACACCGGTCGTTCGCGTAACGACCAAGTCGCCACCGATATTCGCCTGTTTATGCGCGATGAAATCGATGTTATCGAAGTGGAATTGAAGCGCCTGCGCGAAGGCATGATCGAATTGGCTGATCGTGAAGCCGAGACGATCATGCCCGGCTTTACCCACTTGCAAACCGCCCAGCCGGTTACCTTTGGGCACCATATTTTAGCCTGGCAAGAGATGCTGGCACGTGACCATGAGCGCCTGCTGGACTGCCGCAAGCGCGTTAATGTGATGCCGCTGGGCGCGGCCGCATTGGCTGGCACCACCTATCCGATTGATCGCCACGTGACCGCAGAGCTACTAGGCTTTGACCGCCCGTCAGAAAACTCTCTGGATGCCGTTTCAGACCGCGACTTTGCAATTGAATTTACCAGCTTTGCCAGCATTCTACTGATGCACCTGTCGCGCATGAGTGAGGAACTGGTGCTGTGGACCAGCGCCCAGTTCGACTTTATCGATCTACCTGACCGTTTCTGCACCGGCTCTTCGATCATGCCGCAGAAGAAGAACCCTGACGTGCCCGAGCTGGTGCGGGGCAAGACGGGCCGGGTATATGGTCACCTGATGTCGCTACTAACGCTGATGAAATCGCAGCCGTTGGCTTACAACAAAGACAACCAGGAAGATAAAGAACCGCTGTTCGATGCGGTGGATACCGTGCGCGACTGCTTAAAAGCCTTCGCCGACATGGTGCCCGCGATTGAGCCCAAAAAAGCCAGCATGTATGAAGCGGCACGGCGCGGATTCTCCACTGCGACGGATTTGGCTGACTATCTGGTGCGCAAAGGCGTGGCCTTCCGCGACGCTCATGAAATCGTTGGTCAGTCAGTAGCCTATGGCCTAAAAACCGAAAAAGATCTGTCTGAAATGAGCCTTGATGAGCTTAAGCAGTTCTCCGCTACCATCGAGCAGGATGTGTTCGAGGTACTTACCCTGGAAGGTTCGGTAGCTGCCCGCAACCACATTGGCGGCACCGCGCCAAACCAAGTGCGGGCTGCTGCCCAGCGAGCGCGTGAGGCACTCAGTGCTCTCAAGGCGGGCGCATGAAAACGTTGGCAATCTTGACCCTTACCACACTGCTGTTAACCGGGTTGGCAGGCTGTGGGCAAAAAGGGCCGCTGTATTTGCCGGACGATGCACCTGCTGATGAGCAGTCTAGTCAGGCGTCTTAATAGTCCGCTGCAGGCCAGGAGAAGGGGAGAGCATTATGGATCATTTTAATTACCGCGATGGCGTGCTGTATGCCGAAGACGTGCCGCTGTCGCGGATTGCCGACGAGCACGGCACGCCTTGCTACGTTTATTCAAAAGCGACCTTTGAGCGTCACTTTCGCGCTTACACTGAAGCGCTGGGTGGCCACCCGCACCTGATTTGTTATGCGGTGAAGGCGAATTCCAACCTGGCAGTACTGGGCCTTTTGGCCAAGCTCGGCGCGGGGTTTGATATTGTCTCTATCGGCGAACTTGAACGCGTGCTTAAAGCCGGTGGTGACCCGGCCAAGGTGGTATTTTCTGGCGTGGCCAAGCAAGCTCACGAAATGGCCCGAGCGCTGGAAGTGGGCATTAAGTGCTTTAACGTTGAATCGCGCCCGGAGCTTGAGCGCTTGAACCGCGTTGCCGGTGAGCTGGGAAAAATCGCGCCGGTCTCGCTACGAGTGAACCCGGATGTGGACGCGGGCACCCACCCGTATATCTCTACCGGTTTGAAAGACAACAAGTTCGGCATTCCGGTAGATGAAGCGCTGGATGTTTACGAACTAGCCGCGAGCCTGCCTAATTTGAAGGTGAAGGGGCTCGATTGTCACATTGGTTCTCAGCTTACTGAAACGGCACCCTTTCTGGATGCCCTTGATCGCTTGTTGATACTCATGGAGCGCCTGCGTGAACGCGGCATCGAAATAGAACATCTCGATTTAGGCGGCGGTTTGGGTGTGCCTTACCGCGATGAAAAACCGCCCCAGCCGTTCGATTACGCGAGCCAGCTGTTGGCACGGTTATCGCGCTGGGAAGGTGGCGAAGCGCTGACACTGTTGTTTGAGCCCGGCCGTTCCATCGCCGCCAATGCCGGTGTCATGCTCACTCGGGTAGAGTTTCTCAAGCCCGGCGAAACCAAAAACTTCGCCATTGTCGATGCCGCCATGAACGACTTGATTCGCCCGGCGCTGTATCAGGCGTGGCAGGCGATTGTGCCCGTCGATACCCGCGAAGTGCGCGAAAGCGCCCTTTACGATGTGGTTGGCCCGGTATGCGAAACGGGTGATTTTCTGGGCAAAGAGCGCGAGCTGGCAATTGCCGAAGGCGACCTGCTGGCGGTGCGTTCGGCGGGGGCTTACGGCTTTGTCATGGCGTCGAACTATAACAGCCGCCCTCGCGCCGCCGAGTTAATGGTCGATGGCGACAACTGCTACGTGGTACGTGCACGGGAAACTGTCGCCAGCCTGTGGGCGGGTGAGGCGCTGCTGCCCGAAGGGGAGCGCTGATGCTTTTACACTTCACCAAAATGCATGGTCTAGGCAATGACTTTGTCATGGTGGATCTAGTCACTCAGCGTGCCCGGCTGGATGAAGCGCAAATCCGCGCTCTGGCGGACCGGCGCTTTGGCATAGGCTTCGACCAGCTGTTGGTCGTGGAGCCGCCCCGTGATCCGGAAATGGATTTTCGCTACCGCATTTACAACGCCGATGGCAGTGAAGTGGAAAACTGTGGCAACGGGGCGCGCTGTTTTGCCCGTTTTGTGCGTGATCAGCGGCTGACTCATAAGCATGAAATCCATGTGGAAACTGCAGGCGGACCCTTGGTGCTGACCGTGCAGCACGACGGCATGGTGCGTGTGGATATGGGCCGCCCGCGGTTTAGTCCTTTGGCGCTGCCGTTCGATGCTCCAGGGGACCAACCACTGCACCGCTTAGAAGTGGGCGATGAAACACTACAGATCGGTGTGGTTTCCATGGGTAATCCTCATGCGGTGATTCAGGTCGACAATGTGGACACTGCGCCGGTCGAGCGCCTGGGGCCGTTGGTGGAGGCGCATCCTCGTTTTCCCAAGCGTGTTAACGTGGGCTTTATGCAGGTCGTCTCGCCCAGCGAAATCCGTCTGCGCGTGTATGAGCGCGGCAGTGGCGAAACGCTGGCTTGCGGTACCGGTGCTTGCGCCGCCGTGGCCAGCGGTATCCGTCAGGGGCTGCTGAAAAGTCCCGTGAAGGTTCATTTGCCCGGTGGAGAACTCAGCATTGAGTGGCCTGATCCTGAAGGGGCGCTAACGATGGTGGGACCGGCTACACGCGTCTTCGATGGCCGCGTAGCCATTAATTAATTCGAGGAGAACGGCGATGTCACAAGCCCCCGAACCCCGCAAAACGCTCGATCCTGATCAAGTGGCGTTCTGGCTGGCGCGTCATCCCGATTTTTTCGTCGGTCGCGAAGGGCTTCTGCAGCAATTGCAGGTGCCCCACCCGCATATCGACGGGGCGGTATCGCTGCTGGAACGCTTGGTCTTTGATCTACGCAAGCGCGCTGAAAACGCAGAAGGCCGCTTGGAGCACTTGCTGGAAACCGCTCGCCATAACGAGTCCCAATACCGTCGGTTGCGCGAAACGCTGATTGCGCTGGTGGAAGCGCAAGACCGCGATGCGCTGGCGCAAGCGTTGGCTACCCAGCTCAGCGAGCGCTTTGAAACGCCGGCCATGGCGCTATGGTGCCCGGCCACATTAAGCGACAGTGAGCCAACACCGCCTCAGCCTCCGCGCCATGTGTTGGATCAACACGCCAGCGCTCGGCTGGCAGCGCTGTTGGATGGCCGCACCAGCCGCTGCGTTAAGCTTAGCGTTAGCGATTGGAAGTGCCTGCTGCCTCACGTTAAAGCGCCGCGTAAAGCGGGCTCCTGTGCGATTTCTCGCCTATCCGCAGGCGACCCGCTCGGGTATCTATTGCTGGCAAGCCCCAGCCCGGATGCCTATCGAGCCAGCATGGACACACTCTTCACCGAGTACTTGGGCGATATCGTGGCACGGCTACTGGTGCGCCTGGGTGATCATGGTTGAGGCTCCCTTGGGTGAAGTGTCGGTTGCCAAGCACATTGACGGCTTTCTAGCCGCGCTGGCGTCCCATGCAAGCCCAGCAACGGTGGAGGCCTATCGGCATGATCTGGCCGCGCTGTGTGCCTTTACCGAGCGCCGCGAGGTGACGGACCCCGCGGCGTTAGATACCGCGCTGCTGCGGGCGTTTTTAGGGTCGGAGCGCAGCCGGGGCTTAGCGCCAAGAAGCCTTGCCCGGCGACGGGCGGCGCTTTCCAAATTTGCTGATTATTTGGTGAAACAGGGAGTGCTGGCCGATAACCCGGTGGGGTTGTTGCGTACGCCCAAACAGCCGAGCCATTTGCCTCGTCCAGTGGATGTTGACGCCCTGGCGCGCTTTCTCGATACCCCTCACGACGGCTCGCCGCTAGGCGTGCGGGACCAGGCTATCCTTGAGCTGTTTTACTCCAGCGGCCTGCGTCTGGCAGAGCTTGCGGCCCTTGAGCTTGGCGATTTGCAAAACAGCCGGGTAAGGGTGATCGGCAAAGGCGGTAAACCACGTCAAGTGCCGGTAGGGCGGCGCGCCCAGCAAGCGCTGGTGGAGTGGCTGGGCTGTCGCTCCGCGCTCGCATCGGTGGATGAATTGGCGCTGTTTGTGGGGCAGCGTGGCACGCGTCTAGGCCATCGGGCCATTCAAAAACGCTTAGCGCAGCTGTCGATTGCCCGCGGCTTGCCGGAGCACTTGCACCCGCACCGTTTGCGCCACTCCTTTGCTAGCCACCTGCTTGAGTCGAGCCAGGATCTGCGCGCGGTGCAGGAACTGTTGGGCCACGCTAACCTGTCGACCACGCAAATCTATACCCGGCTTGACTGGCAGCATCTTGCAACCAGCTACGATGCGGCGCATCCCCGGGCTAAAAGAAGCCCCAGTCCCAGAAACGGCGAAAACAGAAACCAATAGCCCCAGGAGCAAACCATGACAAAATTGAAGGCCATTACCTTCGATTTAGACGACACGCTGTGGGACAACCATGGCGTGATGGCGCGTACCGAAGAGGGGCACTACCGCTGGCTATTGGAGGCGCTTGAGGCTTGGCGAGCGGCACGCCAGGAACCAGCCCTAACATTGACCCAAGAAGGCGGCCGGGAGGATTACCTTCAGCGTCGTCAACAGTTAGCCAAAGAGGTGCCCGAACGGCGCGGTGACTTTACTTGGCTGCGTATGCGCGCCCTGGAAGCGCAGTTAGAAGCGGAAGGCCTGACCCGCAGTGCCGCTTTGTTGTGGGCGGCAGCGGCGATGAATGAGTTCCATCGCCTGCGCGTGCAAGTCACGCCACACCCAGAGGCGGCCGGTTTACTGGCGGTGTTAACCGAGCGTTATCAGCTAGCAGCCATCACGAATGGCAATATTCATTTGGCGCGCCAGCCATTGGCCGCCTATTTTCCAGTGGCCATCGCAGCTGGCGAGTTGTTAGCGCCTAAACCTGATCCCACGCCGTTTCTGACGGCGCTTGCGCGCTTGAACGTGGCCCCCGAACACGCCATGCACGTAGGCGATTCATGGCAGGAAGATGTATTACCCGCCCAGCAGCTGGGTATGCATGCCGTGTGGATTTCCGCGCTGGAAGATCAACCACTTCCCCCGCGGGTACACCGTATTGCTCATATTAAAGAGCTGCCCCGCGTGCTTGAGATGTTAGAAAAGGCGAGCTTAGAAACGCCTCATTCAGGCGGTGTGTATAGCCACTGATTGAGTTTCTGAGATAGTGTATCGACGCCGTCACGCTTGAGCGAAGAGAAGAGCTGTACAGAGACCAAGTCTTCCCACTCCTTCAAGCGCGAACGAACTTTCTGCAACGAAGCGCTGGCGGGCCCTTTTTTAAGCTTGTCCGCTTTAGTCAGCAGAATATGCACCGGCATCTCGCGCTGGTCGGCATAATTAAGCATCATCTGATCGAACTCAGTGAGCGGGTGGCGCACGTCCATTAGCAGTACTAAGCCGCGTAGACTAAAGCGGTTGCGTAGGTATTCTGCTAAGTGCTTTTGCCACTCTAGCTTGACCGATTCTGGAACCTTGGCGTAGCCGTAGCCGGGCAGGTCGACCAAGCGCAGCGATTCATCGTTCATGACACTGAAGAAGTTAATCAACTGAGTGCGCCCCGGTGTACGCGACGTGCGCGCCAACGCATTTTGTTGTGTTAAGGCGTTGATAGCACTTGATTTGCCCGCGTTAGAGCGCCCGGCAAAAGCTACTTCAGCGCCGGTATCATCTGGGCACAAAGCCAAGGTAGGCGCGCTGATAATAAAACTTGCCGTCGGGTAGTTCAGCCGAGGGACTGGGCTATCGTGGGGGGTAGTCATGGACTTAATCCTGAAAAACGAACATAAAAGCGGCCTACTCAACGCACTATCATCAATGTGCTCATCAATGCGCTATCATCAACGCACTATCAACCCATTATGGCTTCTTCAGCGCGTAAAGTAGAACGCTTGGTAGCGACGCATAATAGAGAAATGAGAGCAGGACTGCGACGAATTACCCCTAAAGCAGACCAGGACTTGCATTCCCGCCGCTGGGGTGATTCGTTATAATGCAAGCGGTTTATATCTGCGACCTGGGGCGCTAGTGTACCATCGCCCTCTAGCCGGCAGCGACCAACGCGACACGTTGTTCGTTTTGGCGGAGCTAACCCTGGTAATTTGTGGAGCCTGGGAAGCGCCCAGGGTGCGTACCAGTCAAACATAAAACGGCATAGTGGAAGAGCAATGAGAAAGTTACTGGCAAGCCTGGCAATTACCATGGGCGCCGTTGGCGCTGCCCACGCTCAAATGGACTATCAAGCCGATGCGGACGCATCTGCTGGTCAAGAAATGTCCCAAGTCTGCGCCGCCTGTCATGGGCAGCAGGGTATTAGCCCTTCAGGCGCGTTTCCTAACCTGGCTGGGCAGCAAATGTCTTACCTGGCCAAGCAGATTATGGATATCCGCGACGGTGATCGTGTGGTGCCTCAAATGGCGGGCATCGTGGATGACTACTCTGACCAAGACGCCTGGGATGCTGCGGCCTACTTTGCGGAACAAGACGCTAACTTGGGCCAAACCAACGACGAAGACGCTGAATTATTGGCGCGCGGCGAAGAGATTTACCGTGCTGGCGATATGGCTAAGGGTATCCCCGCCTGTTCAGCCTGTCACACGCCGACCGGGGTAGGTATCGGCAGTGCCGTGTATCCTGGCCTTTCCGGGCAGCATGCTCAATATACGGTTTCTACGCTGCAGGCATTTGCGTCCGGCGATCGCACCAATGACCCCAATAATATTATGGGCGATATTGCTTCCAAAATGAGTGACAGGGATATGGAAGCAGTGGCGAATTACGTATTAGGACTGAATTAAGGCTGCAAAATTTTATACCTCCTTGTGCCGTTTGGTTCCCTCATTTGTCTATGTGCTTGAAATGAGGGAACCCGCTAATATAACCACGGTCTTAGTCCTCGCTTACCCATGGAGAGATTTATACGATGTTTAAAACGACAATGTTTAAAACGCTAATGGTTACGATGGCCGGTCTAGGTTTTTCTGCGCTAGTGAGTGCCCAGGATGTGGTTGAAGGCCAGCACTATGAAGTGCTTGAGTCCCCGGTAGAAACCCACGCTGAGGACGGGCAAATTGCAGTTACTGAAGTGTTCTGGTTTGGGTGCCCGCACTGTTACCGGCTACAAACACCGGTTAATGAGTGGTACGAGACGCTGGAAGACGACGTTAGCGTAGAACATATGCCAGCTACCATGGGCGGCGACTGGAATACCCACGCTACCGCTTTCTACGCGGCTGAGTCGCTGGGTATTGAAGAGGAGCTACACGCCGATTTTTTTAATGCTATCCATCAGGAAAATCAGTCGCTCACTGAGTCCGATGAGATTGCCGCTTTTTTCGCTAACTATGGTGTCAGCGAAGAAGAGGCCAAAAAAGCGCTGACCGACTTTAGTGTTCGTAGCGATGTCAATGAAGCCAACAACCGTATGCGTGAGATGAAGTTGATGGGTGTGCCCGCGCTGTTGATTGACGGTCGCTACGTTGTTTCGCCGAGTTCAGCCGGTAGCCTGGAAAATATGCCGAAAATTGCTGATGCGCTGGTCGAGCAGGTGCGTGCAGAGCGCGCAGAATAACCGTGTTGCGTGAAGCGAGAGAGCGTGATGAGGCAGTACCCAGTAGCCATCGTCCGGTGCTGTTGGAAGAGGGCCATCTGCGGCTGTTAACGTTTAACCTGCAGGTGGGTATCCAGACGTCAGCGTATCATCACTATCTCACGCGCAGCTGGCAGCACTTATTGCCGCATCCGCGTCGTCAGCAGCGGCTGGACATGATGGGCGAAGTGCTGAGTAAGTTCGACATAGTTGGGCTACAAGAAGTTGATGGCGGCAGCTTTCGCTCCAGCCGCGTTAACCAAGTGGAGTATCTCGCTACCAAAGCGGGATTTCCGCACCATGTTCAGCAGTTAAACCGCAACCTGGGGCGTATTGCCCAGCACAGCAATGGGTTACTGTCGCGCTTGGTACCTAGTCAGGTCGTTGAGCACCGCTTACCGGGCGCAATGCCTGGCCGAGGCGCCATTCATGCCCGCTTTGGCGAGGGGCCGGATGCCCTGCATATTTTTGTTGCTCACTTGGCGCTTAGCCACCGTGGTCGTGTCCGTCAGCTTAACTATTTAAGTGAGATTATCCGGCCACTGAACCATGTGGTGGTGATGGGTGACTTGAATTGCACGCCTGACCAGCTGCATGCTCACGAACGTTTTAGTTTGTCGCTGCCCCTGCACCCGGTTAAACCCCTTTTCAGCTATCCTTCCTGGCAACCGCGCCATGCGCTGGATCATATTCTGTTGTCGCAATCGCTAGAGGTCGCGGAAGTACACGTGCTGGATCACCTGTTCTCTGATCACCTGCCGATAGCAGTCAATCTTCCGCTGCCAGAGGCCTGTTTAGCGGCTATTCGCTCAAGCGTTTAGGCTAAGTATTTAGGCCAACAAGATCGCCTTTGTCGCCTGTGGGCGCTGCATTGTCCGCGTATATGCGCTATTGTCTGGGGCGCTGACTCCCCTTAGTCGTTTTACGCGAGACACTTCCATGTCGGACACAACACAACTACCTGTATTTATTGGTGCGCTGGACCGCGCTTCAGAGTGGTTCGGGCGTACCCTTGCGTGGCTGATCATCATTATGATGTTGATTCAGTTTGCGATTGTACTGCTTCGTTATATGTTCAGTATCAACAGCATTTTCATGCAAGAACTAGTGATGTACATGCACGCTAGTGTCTTCATGCTTGCCGCTGCCTATACCTTTCGCCACGACGGCCACGTGCGAGTGGATATCTTCTATCGAGGCATGACCCCGCGCCGCCAGGCGTTAATCAATGTTGTGGGTATTATCACGCTTTTGATTCCCGTGATGGTCTTTATCATCGCTTCCAGCCTGGGCTACGTGGCCAACTCCTGGCGCATTCTGGAAACCTCCCCCGACTACGGTGGTATTCCGGCCGTCTACGCACTGAAAACCTTAATACCGCTGTTTGCCGTGCTGATGATCGTGCAAGGCGTGATTGAGATTGTGCGCAACGGCTACGTGATGGCCGGGCGAATAGTGCCTTCTGCCACGGGTGGCAATCATCTCGAGGAGCGAGTTTGATGCTGGAATTCATGCCGATTATTTTATTTGCCGTTATATGTATTGTGCTGATGTTCGGTTTTCCCGTGGCGCTTTCACTGGCGGGCACGGCGCTGCTGTTCGCAGGCATGGGCCTGGGTCTGGAAGCAATAGGTATCGATGCCAACTTTGATAGTGGCTATCTCGCCGCCTTGCCCAATCGGCTCTACGGCATTATGACCAACCAAACACTGTTGGCGGTGCCACTGTTTGTGTTGATGGGCGTGTTGCTGGAAAAATCCAAAGTGGCTGAGACGCTGCTGGATGCCATGGCCCTGCTGTTTGGCGCTATGCGCGGTGGCTTGGGTATTTCGGTGACCCTGGTGGGCATGCTAATGGCTGCCTCTACCGGTATTGTGGGGGCCACGGTGGTCACTATGGGGTTGATGTCGCTACCCACCATGCTAAAGCGTGGTTACAGCACGTCGCTTGCGACCGGCACTATTTGTGCCACCGGCACGCTAGGGCAGATTATTCCGCCCTCCATTGCCCTGGTACTGCTGGGTGACGTGCTGTCATCGGCGTATCAGCAAGCGCAGCTGGATATGGGGATCTTCAGCCCTAAAACGGTCTCCGTGGGCGACCTGTTTATGGGCGCGCTGGTGCCTGGGCTACTGCTGGTCGTGATGTATATGATCTATGTGGCCATGGTGGCGTGGTTGCGCCCGCATATGGCCCCTGCTGCTGACCGCGAAGAGTTAATGGCCGAGCTTGGCCATACCTCAGGGATTGGCATGTTGCTGCTCAAAGGCTTGGTGCCGCCCGTTGTGCTGATTGTGGCGGTGTTGGGGTCGATCCTAAGCGGCTTTGCCACACCGACTGAAGCCTCCGCGGTAGGCGCCTTTGGCGCCCTGGTACTGGCACTGGCTTACCGTCAGCTCGACTGGGCGACCCTAAAAGACGTGCTGCGCTCTACCACTCACGTCACCACCATGGTGTTTCTGATCTTGATCGGCGCAGCGCTGTTTTCGCTGGTGTTCCGAGCCTATGGCGGTGAGCACATGGTCACCGAGCTGTTCGAGGGCATGCCTGGCGGCGTGGTGGGCGCAACGATTATCGTCATGCTGGTGATCTTCCTGCTCGGCTTTATTCTCGACTTTATCGAAATCACTTTCGTGGTGGTGCCGATTGTCGGGCCAATTCTGCTTGCCATGGGGCTTGACCCGATTTGGCTGGGCATCATGATTGCTATCAATCTGCAGACATCGTTCTTAACGCCGCCGTTTGGTTTCGCGCTTTTTTACTTGCGCGGTGTCGCGCCGCCGTCGGTGTCGACGTCGGCTATTTACCGTGGCGTTATCCCATTTATTCTGATGCAGTTGGGTATGCTGCTCATGCTTAGCTTCTTCCCGCAGTTGGCAACCTGGCTTCCCTCGCAGTTCTAGTCAACAAGAGGTAAGTTGAAAAGCATTGCTGTGATCAACGCAGTTATCAACGAATATATGTGGCAACCTAACTAAAAAGCAGCAACGAGCCATTAGTGTCTTATAGCAAATAATGGACTGTAGCAAACCGCCTAGCGTTCTACGCTAGGCGGGGTATTCCCTACTCATAATAGTAATAATAGAAAGTAAGAGGGTTATTGTATGAAAGCCAAAACACTCCCAGTCGCCATCGCGATGACGACTGCTCTCTCCGCCAGTTTGCTGGTGGTTTCTAGCTTCGATAATCACGCCCAGGCGCAAGAGGACGAGTTCCGCTGGAAAATGGTCACCTCCTGGCCAAAGAATTTCCCAGGTGTTGGCCAGGGTCCAGAGCGTCTATCGCAGCTGGTCGACGAAATGTCGGATGGCCGTCTGACCATTGAAGTCTTCGGTGCTGGCCAGTTGGTGCCGGGGTTTGAGGTGTTTGACGCTGTTTCTGACGGTACCGCTGAGCTAGGCCACTCCGCCTCCTACTACTGGAAGGGCAAAGCGCCTGCCGCACAGTTCTTCGCCGCCGTGCCGTTTGGGATGAATGCTCAAGAGATGAACGCCTGGCTAAGCTATGGCGGCGGTATGGAGCTGTGGAACGAGCTCTACGATGACTTCGGCGTTGACGTCATGGTGGCGGGTGCCTCAGGCGTGCAGATGGGCGGCTGGTACAACAAAGAGATCAACTCGGTTGACGATCTCGACGGACTGAAAATGCGCATGCCGGGCCTGGGCGGCGAAGTAATGAGCCGTATGGGTGTAGCGATTGTGAACATGCCGGGCGGCGAGATCTTTACTTCGTTGCAATCTGGTGCGATTGACGCAACAGAGTGGATTGGCCCTTACAACGATCTGGCGTTTGGCCTGCACCAAGCCGCCGATTATTATTACTATCCAGGCTGGCACGAGCCGACGGTCATGTTTGAGGCAATCGTTAACGAAGAAGCTTTCGCGGAGCTGCCAGCGGATTTGCAGGCGATCTTGCGTACCGCTATTAGCGACATTAATCAGAGCGTACTGGATGAGTACACCGCGCGGAACAACGATGCGCTGGAAACTCTGGTGAATGAGCACGATGTTGAGCTACGCCGCATTCCCGACGACGTACTGGCCCAGGCGCGTGAGCACTCGCAAGATGTGGTTGCCGAGTTAGCGGAATCGAGCGAATTAGCTACGCGTATCTATGACTCCTATCAGGCGTTCCAAGAGAAGGTCGAGGATTACCACGCCATCTCCGAGCAGGCGTACTACAACGCCCGCAACCCGGAAGGTGACACCGCGCAATAGTTTGCCGGTGCTTGACGCACACTAACGAGCCGCCTTCGGGCGGCTTTTGTGTGCTTGGCATGTACGTTTCGGCAGCATAAGGTGCGCAGCTTGGGTATCCTAGGAGCACAGTGACGTTTTTGCCGTGAAGGAGCCCCATGTCTACCCATTCCCGTCTTCGCAATGTGCTTACCATCGCCGGCTCCGATCCTTCGGGGGGCGCCGGGCTGCAGGGGGATCTGAAAACCTTTTCAGCTCTCGGCGTTTACGGCACCAACGTGATTACCGCGGTAATTGCCCAGAACACCTGCGGGGTGGCCTCGGTGTATCCCGTCTCGCCCCAGGCCATTCGCGAGCAGTTGGAACACCTGCTGGATGATGTAGCGCTGGACGCAGTCAAGATTGGTATGGTGGCCAGCCGTGAAGTTGCCGAGGTGATCGCCGATGTGCTGCGTCAACGCCGCCCACGCTGGATCGTGCTTGACCCGGTGATGGTCGCCAAGAGCGGGGATATTCTGGTCGACGACGCCGGTATTCGTGCAGTGCGCGATATTTTGGTGCCGCTTGCTGATGTAATCACGCCTAATCTGCCCGAGGCCGCGGTACTGCTTGATTCGCCATCGCCCACTACTCTTGATGAAATGGAGGCGATGCTGCCTGGGTTAACGCAGTTAGGTGCCCCTTACGTGGTACTGAAAGGCGGCCATCTGCGCGGGGAAACTTGCCCGGATCTGCTGGCAACCCCCAACGGCCATGAGTGGTTGCCCGCCTCGCGCATCGGTACCGACAATTTGCACGGTACCGGTTGCGCGCTATCTTCGGCGATTGCCGCCTGTCTGGCGAAGTTACCCGTGGATGCCGACGCGGATGCCCCGGTAAGTGCCATCAGCGATGCCAAACAGTGGCTACATGCGGCCCTTGAGGCGAGCGTACGCTTGAATGTGGGTAAAGGACGCGGCCCAGTGCATCATTTTCACGCTTGGTGGTGATCAAGTGTACTGCTTTGAAGCATTTGGGTGGCAGTTAGCTTGCGAGAATGGATATTGCGCACCATGATAAAGAGTGTTTGCTTAACGGCTTGTAAGGCTGAGCTGCTCAGCCGAGGAGCGTTTCGCCATGCCTCGCACTATTCTGTTTGCCACCGATCTTTCCGCTGATAATCGCGCTGCTTTTGCTCGGGCGCTACGGTTGGCCTATGCCCAGGGCGTTCAGCTCGACGTGCTGCACGTGTTGGACCCTTACCTACCCAGGCGAGTACTACTAGATGTTGAGAGCGCGGTAGTGGAAGACATCACCACTATGTTGACGGATCTACGCGAAGACTACGCCCTAGAGGCACCGAAAACGTTGATCCAAACCGTGACCGGCTCGCCTCACGTTGAAATCGTCCGCGAAGCCCATGAGCGTAACGCCGAGCTGATTGTGCTGGGCATGCATCGCAAGCGTGGGCAAAAAGACCTGCTGGCGGGTACCACCACCATGCGCGTGCTGCGCAGTGCGCCATGTCCTGTGGTGGTCTCTTCTCACCAGCCGACCCAGCCCTGGCAACATATCCTGGTGCCTATCGATTTTTCGCTAACGGCGCGACATACCTTGAAAGAGGCGCTAATCCGCTTTCCTGAAGCGGCGCTCACCCTGCTGCACGCCTGGACACTGCCCGGCGAACGTGAACTGGGTTCGCAGGCCTATTACGCCCATTGGCGTGAACATGAAGTGCAGCGACTGCGCGAGCAGTTGAGTAACGAAGTCGATAGCCTGATGCGCGAGTTAGACGGGGTGCCCGATGTTGAGTTGGTGCTAGAGCAAGGCACACCCTGCGATGTGCTGCAGGCATATATGAAACGCCACTCGCCCGATCTCGTGATGATCGGCAGTCGTGGGCAGCCCCATCACACCAGTTTGCTAACCGAGATGCTGCTGAGTGAACCGCACTGCGATTTAATGCTCTGCCGCGCTTGGTAAGCGGGCACTATTTATTCAACAGAGTACGGGTCATTCAATAGTGTACGGGCAGTAATAAATATTGTACGGAACCTTTATTTGACGCAACGGTATGTATAGTTGTGCTGCCAGGAGGAGGTTCTATGCCCACATGCTTATTAGGCGCTAGGCGCGCCGTACAAATATCATTGCTGTTAACTGGCCTATTGCTAATGCATTGGGCGATGGCCAGCAGTGTGACTGAGAAAGGCGAAGCTTTTGAGCGCACGGTAGAGGAGCACGGCCAGCGCTATAGCCTTATCGGTAGCGGTGTGTTTCGTTACATGATTTGGACTGTCTACGCGGGCGCCTATTACCAAGCGGCAGGTGAAACGCAGCCGCAGCCGTTGGATGACCTGCCACGGCGCCTGGAACTTGCCTATTTTCACGCCATCGACGCCCCGGACTTCGCCGAAGCCACCACTGAAAGCCTTAAGAAGAGCCTCACTGACTATGAGTATTCGCAGCTAGAAGCGGATATTAACGCTTTTAATCAAAGCTATCAGGACGTCGAGCCGCAAGATCGTTATGTGTTGAGTTGGGACGGCGCTGCTTTGCGCCTGGCGCTCAATGGCGAAACGCTATTTGAGGGCGGTAACGCAGAATTGGCCAGCGCCATGTTTGGTATCTGGCTGGGCGAGCGCCCTCTGAATGACGACTTCCGCAATGCGCTGCTAGGGAAAAACTAACAAGCGGTCGTTATAATGGCCGTTTGTCAGTTCGGAGAAGCTTTGTGAAGGCACTCATTCAGCGCGTTAAGCGCGCCAGCGTGGAAGTGGAAGGCAACATCGTCGGGAGTATCGACCACGGGCTGTTGGCTCTGGTAGGGGTGGAAAAACACGATGACGCGGCCAGCGTGGAAAAGCTGCTGCACAAACTCCTCCACTACCGGGTATTCAGCGATGCAGACGGCAAGATGAATCACAACCTGCAGCAGGTGAACGGTGGGTTGCTGCTTGTCTCCCAGTTCACCCTGGCGGCGGATACCCATAAAGGGCTACGGCCCAGCTTCTCCAGCGCCGCTCCGCCAGCCCACGGTGAAGCGCTATTCAATTTGCTGGTTACCCAGACCCGCGTTGCCTGGCCGCACGTGGCGACCGGTGAATTTGGCGCCAATATGCAGGTGGCGCTTATCAACGATGGCCCGGTGACGTTTTTGTTGGAAAGCTAGCCCGGTTCTGGAGTACTCGTTTTTTGCTAGCTAGCCGTCTCTTCGCTGGCGAGAAGCTCTGCTTCCATTGTCTCCAGCGCCTCTTCGGCGCTCAGCCACTGTCTTTCTGACTCATCCAGACGCGCTTTAATCTCCGCTTGCTGACCAAGTGTCTTAGTCAGTTCGGCTTTGCGGCTGCTGTCGGTGTATAGCTCTGGGTCTGCCAGCACTTGCTCTACCTTATCGAGTTCCTGCTGGGCCTTTTCCATCGCCTTTTCCGCCTGGTCACGCTGCTTTTTGAGCGGGCGCAGCTTCTCACGCAGCTCGGCGGCCGCTTTACGTGATGCCTTGCGTGCTTCACGGCTGTCGCCGCTGGGCTGCTGGTTCTGGCGCTCGGCTTTTTCACCGCGGGAATCCCGGCGGCTCTCTTCTAGGCGTGCTTTGAGCCAAACCCGGTAATCTTCTAAATCGCCGTCGAAAGGCTCAACGCGGTTATCCGCCACCTTCCAAAACTCATCGACCGTTGCGCGCAGCAGGTGACGGTCGTGGGAAACCAGAATTACCGTGCCTTCGAAGCTTGCCAGCGCCTGGGTCAGCGCTTCGCGCATCTCTAAGTCCAGGTGGTTGGTGGGCTCATCGAGCAGTAGTAGGTTGGGTTTTTGCCAAGCGACCAGCGCCAGCGCCAGGCGAGCTTTTTCACCGCCTGAGTAGTTGGCGACTGTGCCGAAGGCGTCGTCGCCCTTAAAACCAAAGCCGCCCAGAAAGTTGCGGATCTCCTGGTCGCTGGCGGTAGGCGAGAGACGCTGCACGTGCACAAAGGGCGTCGATGATACGTCCAGGCTCTCAAGCTGATGCTGAGCAAAGTAGCCAATCGCCAAGTGCTCGCCGGGCACGCGCTTGCCGTTAAGTAGCTCGAGTTCGCCGGTGAGTGATTTAATTAGCGTCGACTTCCCCGCCCCGTTAGGGCCGAGTAGGCCAATGCGACTGCCGGGCAGCAGGGTAACGTTGACCTTGTCCAACTGAATGTTGTCGTCACTGCCGTCGCCCTTTTTACCGCGATAGCCAAGCGTGGCCTGGTCGAGCACCAGTAGAGGGTGCGAGGTTTTGTCGGCGGCGGGTAGCGTGAAGTGGAAAGGGGAGTCCACATGGGCGACGGCGATATCTTCCATGCGCTCGAGCATTTTGACTCGGCTTTGCGCCTGCTTCGCCTTTGTCGCCTGGGCTTTAAAGCGGGCGATAAAGCGCTCGATCTCCTCTCGGCGGGCCTGCTGCTTGGCGGCTTCGGCTTGCTGCAAGGCGAGCTTTTCGGCGCGGGTGCGCTCAAACTGGGAGTAGTTGCCGCGGTAAAGCTCCAGGGTTTGGTGGTGCATATGCACGATGTGGTCGCACACCGCATCTAAAAAGTCGCGGTCGTGGGAAATCAGCAGCAGCGTGCCCGGGTAGCGGGTCAGCCACTGCTCCAGCCATAGCAGGGCGTCTAGATCCAGGTGGTTGGTGGGCTCATCCAGCAATAGTAGGTCAGAAGGCATAAATAGCGTACGGGCGAGGTTGACCCGCATCCGCCAGCCGCCGGAAAACGCCGAGAGTGGGCGGGTGAGATCGGTCTGTACAAAGCCCAGCCCAACCAGCAGTTGCGCTGCCCGCGATTCCGCGCGGTAGCCATCAAGAGTTTCGATCAAGCCGTGCAGCTCGGCTTCACGATGGGCTTCACCGGCTTCGCGGGCGGCCAGCAACTCGGCTTCTGCTTGGCGTAGCGCTACATCACCATCAAGTACATACTCAATAATGGGGCGATCAAGGGCGTCAACTTCCTGGGCCATATGCGCGATGCGCTGGCCACCGCTCATCTCGACATCACCTTGGTCAGGAGCAATCTCGCCCAGCAGCAGTTTAAACAGGCTCGATTTACCGGCGCCGTTTGCCCCGATAATACCCGCCTTCACCCCGTTATTAAGGGTAACGTCTGCATTGTCGAGTAGCGTTTGCGTGCCGCGTTGCAGGGCGACTTGGCGCAGTGCGATCATGCTTTCTCCCGAAAAAAGTGGGTCATACGATGCAAAATTCTATTGCGCTTGATTCTACCCGATTGCAGCGCCTACAGCAGGCACCGTTATGGGAATTTGCGCTGGCGCTTTACGCCAAACCTGGTGTTGAGACTGCTTGCCTGACGCTCCAAGAGGAGGCTAAGCTGGATGTTTGCGAGCTACTATTCCATTGCTGGCTCTACTCATATGGTTTAGAAGCGATCCCGCGTGCGGCTGCTCGCCAGCGCGAGCAGCGTCGTCAATGGCAGAGCAGTGTAACAGCAGTTTTGCGTGGTTTACGCCGCGATTTAAAAGCCTCGGCAGCGTCTAGTGACTCTGTGGCAGCGCTGCGGGAAACCATTAAGCAGGCGGAACTAATGGCCGAGCGTGAGAACCTTCAACGTTGGCAAGAATGGGTTTTAGAAGCGCATAGTGATGAGCAACGTGTAATTAATATCGTCGAAATGCCGCAAGATTCGGCTAAATGGCTGCGAAATCAGCTGTTTTTTAGCAAACCTAATATCCACTCGGAGAGTGGCTTAAATACCGCGCCGGCACTATGTCAGGCGCTACAAACGCTTACTTGTCAGCTTGACCCTCATCAAGGAGCGCGCTAGCCTGAATTTAAGCTGATTTTAAAATACCTAGCGTTATTCGTTGGCTAACACAATAAAAGCAGCGCCATTGTCTGTTAGCGAACGCTGAATAGCGGATAACAGTGTCGTGTTGAGATACGCGTGGATTATCTAGGTTCTTGCGCACTTATATAGCGCGCTTACCACTGAAAGGGGAACACCGTATGAAGGCAAGCAAACCCGTATTTAATCGTTCTTTCACCACCAAATTAGTCACATCGGCAAGCGTGGGTGCACTATTGATGGGCATGACCGCTGTCGCGCAAGCGGACAACTGGCGCTACGCTCATGAAGAGTATGAAGGCGACGTACAGGATGTCTTTGCCTATGCTTTTAAAGAGCATATCGAAGAGAACTCCGATCACACGGTTCAGGTTTACCGCTTTGGTGAGCTGGGCGAGTCTGATGACATCATGGAGCAGACTCAGAACGGTATTCTTCAGTTTGTGAACCAGTCGCCTGGCTTTACCGGTGCGCTCATTCCTGAAGCACAAATCTTCTTTATTCCTTACCTGCTGCCGACCGACGAAGAGACCGTACTAACGTTCTTCGATGAAAGTAAGGCTATCAACGAGATGTTCCCGGAGCTTTATGCCGAGCAAGGTTTAGAGCTGCTGAAGATGTATCCGGAAGGCGAAATGGTCGTGACCACCGACGAGCCGATTAGCTCGCCGGAAGATATGAATAATAAGAAAATCCGTACCATGACCAACCCGCTGCTGTCGGAGACCTACGACGCCTTTGGGGCAACGCCTACGCCGTTGCCGTGGGGTGAAGTCTACGGTGGTCTGCAAACCGGTATCATCGATGGTCAAGAGAACCCGATTTTCTGGATCGAGTCTGGCGGTTTGTACGAAGTGTCTCCGCACCTGACGTTTACCGGTCACGGCTGGTTCACCACAGCGATGATGGCCAACCAGGACTTCTACGAAGGTTTGCCTGAAGAAGATCAAGAGCTAGTGCAGGAAGCCTCGCAAGCGGCGTATGACCACACTATTGAACATATCAAAGGCTTGGCTGAAGAGTCGCTAGCGAAGATTCAGGAAGCGTCTGATGAAGTGACGGTGACACGTCTCGACGAAGAGCAAATTCAAGCTTTCCGTGATCGTGCTCCGCAGGTTGAAGAGGCCTTCCTGGAAATGACCGGTGAAGGTGGTGCAGAGCTACTTGAGCAGTTTAAAGCTGACCTTGAAGCCGTAACCAACGAGTAATCATCCTCAAAGCCGTATTGGCGAACGGTTGATTAATCAAGGGGCAGCATAGGCTGCCCCTTTTTATTTTGTGGCGATAAGGCAGAGGCTACTCGGGGTAGGTTTTTACCACGTTACCGTCGGGTTACGTACATCTAGCGTTGAACCATCGGCAGCGGCATGCCGTTACGCTAGAGTTAACTCCTCGCCTTGGCACGAGCTGAGTTCGGACCAGATAGGTTCGGATTACATAGGATGGAATAACGCTGTGTTTATTGTGCCTACGGCAGGTAACTGTTGCCGTTAGAGCCGTTCAAAAGGAGTCCGGCCATGACCGATGAAGAGATGGAAAAGAGTTACCACTCCGGCTTGCCGGGGATACTTGGCGTGATCGACACTGCAATTAGCAAAATAGAAGCCGTGATTCTCGCGATGGGTGTTTTGCTAATGGCGCTGAATACGGTCACCAACGTGGTTGCCCGCTTCGTATTTGGCAACAGCATCATGTTTTCCGGTGAACTAAACCGCATTTTGATCATTATGATTACCTTTGCGGGTATTGGCTATGCAGCCCGTCATGGTCGTCATATTCGCATGTCGGCTATCTATGATGCGCTGCCGGTAGGTGGGCGCAGAGTGCTAATGATCTGCATCTCGCTGTTCACATCGCTAGTGATGTTTTTCCTGCTCTACTATTCGATCGTTTATATCCTCGATCTGTATGGCAAAGGTCGCGTATTGCCCTCCATGGGTTTACCGATCTGGATTATCTACCTTTGGGTGCCGATGGGCTTTTTAATCACCGGTATTCAATACTTGCTGACCGCGGTTAAAAACTTCACTTCCCACGATGTCTATCTCTCGACGGGCGTGGTGGATGGATATAAAGACACGGAAACTGAAGTCTAATGCGGGGCAATGCACCCTAGGGGAACAGCTATGACGACAATAATGGTCACCACCATGATTGCCCTGCTGCTGCTGGGCTTTCCAATGATGATTCCGCTGATTACCGCTGCGGTAATCGGCTTCTATATGATGTTTAACGGCTTCGGCCAGATGGATACGCTGATCCAGCAGATGATGGCGGGTATACGCCCAGCCTCACTCATTGCTGTGCCCATGTTTATCCTTGCCGCCGACATCATGACCCGCGGTCAGTCCGCTAACCGATTGATTGATATGGTCATGTCGTTTATTGGTCATGTTAAAGGGGGCCTAGCGGTGAGCACGGCGGCTTCATGTACGCTGTTTGGTGCTGTATCTGGTTCTACCCAGGCCACCGTGGTCGCTGTCGGTTCGCCGCTGCGTCCTAAAATGCTTAAAGCGGGCTATTCGGACTCTTTCACACTGGCGCTGATCATCAATGCCAGTGATATTGCGTTTTTGATTCCGCCCAGTATCGGCATGATTATTTACGGGGTTATCTCGGGTACCTCTATCGGCGAGCTGTTTATTGCCGGGATTGGGCCAGGTGTAATGATCCTTTTGATGTTTTCGGCCTACAGCGTTATTTATGCCATCGTAAAAGACGTGCCTACCGAGCCAAAGTCGAGCTGGAAAGAGCGTGCTGTAGCGGTTCAACAAGCGCTGTGGCCATTAGGTTTCCCGGTCATTATCGTGGGCGGTATTTATGGTGGTATTTTTAGCCCTACAGAGGCCGCCGCCGCCTGCGTACTGTATGCCGTTTTGCTAGAGTTTGTGGTCTTCCGTTCGCTCAAAATGAACGACATCTACGCCATCGCTAAATCAACTGGGTTGATTACTGCCGTGGTGTTTATTCTGGTGGCGGTGGGTAATGGCTTCTCGTGGATTATCTCGTTTGCTCAGATTCCGCAAATGATCCTGGAGGCGGTGGGGGTCAATGATGCGGGCCCGACCGGGGTATTGATTGCTATCTGTATCTCCTTCTTTGTGGCCTGTATGTTTGTCGACCCGATCGTGGTCATTCTAGTGCTAACGCCCATTTTCGCACCCGCCATTGCGGCAACGGGCCTGGATCCTGTGCTGGTAGGTATTTTGATTACCCTGCAGGTGGCGATAGGTTCGGCAACCCCGCCCTTTGGGTGCGATATTTTCACCGCTATTGCGATTTTCAAGCGCCCCTATTGGGATGTAATCAAAGGCACGCCGCCGTTTATTTTCATGCTCATTCTAGCAGCCGCTCTGCTGATCATGTTCCCGCAAATTGCGCTGTTCCTGCGCGATGTTGCCTTCCGCTAAACAGCCACAAGGAGTACGCGAATGTTTAATCGCATATTAGTCCCGGTGGATGGCTCAAAAGGCGCCTTAAGGGCGCTGGAGAAGGCGGTAGGCTTGCAGATGCTAACCGGCGCTGAGCTTTATCTGCTGTGCGTGTTTAAACACCACAGCCTGTTGGAAGCCTCACTCTCTATGGTGCGGCCCAATCAGTTGGATATTCCTGACGATGCGTTAAAAGAGTACGCCACCGAGATCGCTATACATGCGAAAGCGCATGCTATTGAGCTGGGCGCTGATGACTCCCGCGTGCGTGCCTTTGTAAAAGGCGGGCGCCCCTCGCGAATTATTGTGCGTTTCGCCCGTAAACGAGAGTGCGATCTGATCGTGATTGGCGCCCAGGGCACCAACGGCGAAAAGAATCCGCTGCTGGGCAGTGTCTCTCAGCGGGTTGCTGGCGCCGCTCACTGTCCTACGTTGGTCGTCTAAATCAGTTAAACCTCTTGCTTGCTTTATGGTCTTATTAACACCCACCGCCCTAAAGATGCAGCTTGGGGCGGTGGGTGTTAATCTTTAAGTGACCCAGATAGGCGTTCGGTGCCGCTATATAAAAGATAAAAGGATCTTTCATGAAACTACTGCTCTCTACCACGGCTTTGACAGGTTTGCTTTTGGTCGCCCCTTTTGCAGCGGCAGCGCCCGAAACCGATGAACAGCGTTTGGCTTACAGCCTGGGTGTCACTCTGGGTGAAAGCATGCAGGCCGATATCAAAGACCTCGACTTGGATGCGTTTCACGACGGTATGAGTGACGTGTTTGAAGGTAATGATTTAGCGCTTAGTGAAGAAGAGATGACTGAAGCGTTGATGGCGTTCCAAGAGCAATCAATGCAAGCACGTGAAGCCGAAGCTGAAGAGATGGCGCAGAACAATCTCGAAGAGGGCGAAGCTTTCCTGGCTGAAAACGCCGAGCGTGAAGAAGTGACAGTGACGGACTCTGGCCTTCAGTATGAAGTGCTTGAATCTGGTGATGGTGCCACGCCTGGCCCTGAAGATACCGTCGAAGTGAACTATGAAGGCATGCTGCTGGATGGCACCGTTTTCGATAGCTCTTTTGAGCGCGGTGAATCCGTCAGTTTCCAAACCAACCAAGTGATCGAAGGTTGGCAGGAAGCGCTGCAGATGATGAGCGTTGGCGATAGCTGGATGCTATACATCCCTGCGGATATTGCTTATGGCGAGAATGGCCAAGGGCCAATTGGACCCAATGAAGTACTGACCTTTCGCGTTGAACTGTTAGGCGTCGAATAAACGATGACTTCAACCCCCTCTTCCAGCCTGTATTCTTTTGCTCGGGCAGTAGCTTGCTTAGGTCTATGCACACCGCTACTAGCACAAGCCGAGACGGCCAGTGAGCCCGAAGATTTGCCTGCATTGAGTGCTGCGAGTGAGCAGGCCAGCGTGGTGGGGGTGTCGTCGGGCGGTTATATGGCGACCCAGCTGGCGGTCGCTTGGCCAGAACGGTTTAGTGGCCTGGGCGTACTGGCGGCGGGGCCTTGGAGTTGTGCACAAGGCTCGCTGAGTTTGGCGCTTAACCAGTGCATGATGACGCGCCGCGGCGCGCCTTCATTAGATGAGCTTGAGTCTCGCCACCAGCGCTATCTCGGGCTTGAACAGGTAGGTAGCGCCGAGGCGCTTAGCCAGCTCAGGGCCTATTTGTGGCACGGCGAAGAGGACGAAGTGGTTGAGCCACTGCTCGGCGACCTGCTGGCTGAGCAGTGGCAGCAGTGGCTTGACTCGCCTGACCAGCTACGCGTTGCGCGCAGCAAAAATGCGGGGCATGGTTGGCCGGTACGGTTACCCAGTGAAGCCGCCCCTGGGCCCCAGGAGTGGGGAGATTGTCGTCAGGGGGGCGGTAGTTTCTTATTATCTTGCGATGAAGATATTGCCGGAGAAATGCTGGATTGGCTCTACCCCGAACGTGAGGTCTCGGACGCTGGCGAGCCTAGTAGTCAGCCAGAGGGCGAGCAGGGTGGCGAACTAGTTGCGTTTGATCAGTCAGAATTTTCGGTAAAAGGCTTAGCCGACACTGGCTATGTGTTTATACCTGAAGGCTGCGAAGCGGGCGAGTGCCCGGTAACGCTGGCACTGCACGGCTGCCAAATGAATGAAGAAGCGATTGGCGATACGTTCATACGCTATACTGGGCTAAATGCCTGGGCGGCAGCGCATCAGCAAATTGTGCTTTATCCCCAGGCGGAAAGCAGTATGGCGAACCCGCAGGGCTGCTGGGACTGGTGGGGGTTTGCTGAAAGTACGTGGCAACTAAGCCCGCAGCACGATACCCGTAGCGGTACCCAAATTGGCGCGCTGCTGGCGATGCTGGATCGCTTGCAAACTGCTCCCGAAAGCGCATCAGAGTGAGTGGACTAACCACCCAGTTCACTCTCCAATGCCGAGACTAAGCCATGGGGGGTGGGCGAGTAGAGTACCCGCTGAAGAATATCCCCCTCGCTGTTGACTAAAAAAAGCGAGGCGCTGTGATCAATGGTGTAAGCCATTGCTGAATCCGGTGCTTCGACTCTTCTCCAAATCACGCCATAGCGTGAAGCGACATCTTCAAGCTGTGCCTGACTGCCTACCGCACCAATAAATTCCTCACCGAAAAAACCCATGTACTCCTGCATGCGCTCTATGGTGTCGCGTTCGGGGTCAACGGTAATCATCACCGGCACCACACGCTCGCGCTGTGCATCAGTGAGCTGGGCCAGGGCTTGGCGTTTGACCGACTGCGTCATTGGGCAGATATCGGGGCAGTAGGTGTAACCAAACGACAGAATGGCGAGTTGGTCATCATCCAGCTGGGTCAACGAGAAATCTCCCTGAGTGGAGGGCATTTCCACGGGGCCACCCACGGGTTCGTCACTGTTGGGGGCGAAAGCGTATTGATAGAGGCCGATGCCGCTGACCACGATTAATACAGCAGCCACTCCTGCGCCCAGCCATAACGGTTTACTTGCCATGTGTATTAACTCCGAATCACGTCAAAATCGAACCAGCTACCGACTTTACCCTCTGCGGTGTCCAGTATGACACGCGCTCGCCAGGGCATAACATTCTGGGTGCAAATCCCTACTTGGCCCTGGCCTTCAAAGTGGCCTGGGGTACTGGCGCTGAGGGCAAAACGGTGCAGGCCTAAGTCCATGTCCCTGCCCACAAAATCGACGTCAACCTGAGTGGCCGTCACACCATCGACCTCGACTTCCAGTGGTAATATCTCTAATGCGTCAATCCGCCCGCTCGCTTGAACATGGAGGGTGATGCTGCCTTTATCGCCCAACGTGGCGGAACAAGGCGCTGTATGCAAGTTGCAGCTTGCAGCGGGGGGAAACCAAGTCACATCGCTATCGCGGTGCAACCAATGGGCAAAGGCATACCAGGCACAGGCAGCCAGCGCTATACCAGTGACCAGTATCAGTACCCTTAAAGCAGGAAAGCCTGCCGGGTGTGCAGGTTTTGATATCATCTTCATGGCAGAATAATCGCTACGCAAGCCGTGAGGCGGGTGTTTCGCCATGGTAACAGTAATCGAGCCGATATCGCTGTGCTGGGATGTCGCAGGCAAAAGGGACGCAAATGGAGAGTATCACTGGCGCTTTAGGCCCCCTGTTTTTATTGATTTTACTGGGCACCGTGCTCGGCTATTGGCGTTGGCCTAGCGATACTTTCTGGCCGCAGATGGAGCGGCTTATTTATTTTGTACTGTTCCCCGCCATGCTGGTGGGAACGTTGGCGACTGCCGATGTGAGCCAAGTGCCGGTAGGCCGCCTAGCACTGGTATTACTGGGCGCGATGGTGCTGTTTGGCATACTGCTTTGGCGTTTACGGGGCTGGTTACGGCTTACGCCCGCTGCGTTTACCTCGGTGTTTCAAGGGGCGGTACGCTTTAATACTTATGTGGGCGTTGCTGGTGCCGCTGCGCTACACGGCAGCTTGGGAGCGACCACTGCAGCAGTCGCTGTGGCACTAATGGTACCGGTGGTTAACGTGATGTGTGTGGCTAGCTTTGTGGCCGCTGGCACTCTGGGCGGCGCTAGCGTGGGTAAAAGCGCAATGGCGCTGATTAAAAATCCGCTAATTCTGGCCTGCTTGGCGGGCATTGGCCTGAACCTTTCCGGTGTCGGTCTACCTGGTTGGAGTCAGGACACGGTCGAGTTATTGGGGCGTGCGGCGTTGCCACTGGGGCTGGTAGCGGTGGGGGTAGCGCTGCGCCCGGCGGCGTTGATGCGTATTGACCGCGGCGTGCTGGCTACCAATAGCGTTAAGCTGCTGCTGCTGCCCGCGTTTGTCTTGGCATTAACCTGGGTGCTGCAACTAGATCCGGTCAGTCGTGACGTGGCGCTCCTGTTTGCAGCGCTGCCCACCGCTACGTCTGCCTATATTTTAGCCCGCCAACTGGGCGGCGATGCTGAACTGATGGCGGCCATTATCACCGGACAAACCCTATTGGCCATGGCGACGCTACCGTTTTGGCTGCGATTGGTAAGCTGATGGATAGGCAGACTCAGGCTTTAAATAAAAAATATTCGTATTTGTATTTACGAGGTAAATGAGAATGATTATAGTGTGATTGTCAGCGTTTGATGAGACGTTGGCAACCACGACAGAAACCGCCAGTTTACTGTCATGGTTTCTCCCTCTCATTGCTAGTCACGGTCTTTTTGCCGCTCCCTTGGAGCGGCTTTCTTTTTTCTAATACGTGCTTTTATTAGATTTAATGACGCTTTGCCAGCGGCGTTTGAGTAAGTCACCCCTTTCGTTGATAAATCAAATCCCACACGCCGTGGCCGAGTTTCTCGCCGCGGGCTTCAAACTTGGTCAATGGGCGGAACGCCGGGCGTGGCACATACGGGGCGGTTTCGGCGCTGGCGGTGTTGGCATAGCCGGGGGCCGCTTCCATTACCTCGGCCATCCACTCTGCGTAGGCTTCCCAATCGGTGGCCATATGGAAGGTGCCGCCAGGCATCAGGCGAGTGCGGATCAACTCAACAAAGGCAGGCTGTACGATGCGCCGTTTGTGGTGTTTCTTCTTCGGCCACGGGTCAGGGAAGAACAGCTGCAGCGTGGTCAGAGAGCCTTCGGGCAGGCACTGCTCCAGCACCGCCAGGGCATCCTCGCGGTAAACGCGCAGGTTAGTCAGGCCGCGCTTATCCACTTCATCGAGCAGTTTGCCAACGCCAGGGGCGTGCACTTCAATGCCGATAAAGTCGGTATCCGGGTGTGTTTCGGCCTGTTCAATCAGCGAGTTGCCCATGCCAAAGCCGATTTCTACTACCCGCGGTGCCTGACGGCCAAACAGGACGTCCAGGTCTTGGCGGCCGTCGGCGATGGTCAGGCCAAAACGCGGCCAGATATCTTCTAAGCCACGGTTTTGCGCCTGGGTCATACGGCCCGCGCGGATCACATAGCTTTTAATGCCGCGGCGATGCAGCGGTGCATCCGTACCTTCCGGCCCTGTGGTGGCGTTGCTTTCGGGCGCGGCGTGACGTTCGGGTACGCTATCGTTGGGTTCAGTCATGGGGTCTCGAATCAATTAACCGTTAATACGGCCAGCGAAAGGTGAAGAGGGATCAGCAGATTGGCGGCGCGGCATGCGGCCGGCTAGAAACGCATCGCGTCCGGCTTCCACGGCCAGCTTCATGGCGTTGGCCATGCGCAGCGGGTCGCGAGCGTGGGCAATAGCGGTATTCAGCAGCACGCCGTCACAGCCTAGCTCCATCGCCATGGCAGCGTCTGACGCCGTGCCAATGCCTGCATCTATCAGCACCGGTACGCTGCTCTGCTCAACAATCAAGCGCACGTTGTGCGGGTTTTGAATGCCGTGGCCAGAACCGATCAGCGAGCCCAGCGGCATGATGGCGCAGCAGCCCATGGCTTCCAGTTCGCGTGCCACAATGGGATCGTCGCTGGTGTAAACCATGACGTCAAAACCGTCAGCGAGCAGCGTTTCAGCGGCTTTTAACGTCTCGACCACATTGGGGTACAGCGTGTGATCGTCGCCGAGGACTTCCAGCTTGACCAAGTTGTGGCCGTCGAGCAGTTCGCGGGCCAACCGGCAGGTGCGCACAGCATCTTTAGCGTTATAGCAGCCGGCGGTATTGGGCAGCAGGGTGTAGCGCTCCGGCGAGATAACGTCCAGCAGGTTGGGCGCTCCAGCGTCCTGGCCTAAGTTGGTACGGCGCACAGCAAAGGTCACAATCTCTGCGCCGCTCTGGGCAATGGCGGCACCGGTTTCGGTAAAGTCTTTGTACTTGCCAGTGCCCACCAGCAGGCGCGAATGAAAATCGCGCCCGGCAATGGTGAGCGGCGTATCCGCTAGCGGTTCATGCGTTAATTGCGTCATAGTTTTTCCTTTAGCCACCGCCAATCGCGTGAACCACTTCCACGTGGTCGCCATTGGCCAAGTGGGTGTCGGCGTGTTGGCTGCGGGGGACAATCTCTTCGTTAATTTCCACGGCAATACGACGGCCACTAAGACCCAGTTGTTCCACTAGGTCGGCGGCGGTTAGGCCGGTGGACAGTGTATGAGGTTCACCGTTTAGACGTATCTGTATAGACATAATAGGGCGCGTCTCATTCGTCATGGCAGTTCGTTCTCTATTGTAGCGGTTTAGCGCCGCGCAAGGTACGCCGTGGGTATAATCAGCACGATGGACCAAGTGAAAGTGAGAGATGAAATTGAAGCAGGAGAGCAGTGTGCAACAAACAGATAAAGTGTGGTGGTGTATAGCGGCGCTATCAGGCGCCATGATGGTAATACTGGGCGCCTATGCGGCACACGGCTTGGCGGCGCGCACGACCGAGGCCATGGTGAGTGCCGTCGAGACCGGCGTGCTTTACCAGGCGTGGCACACCCTAGCCATTATGATCGTACTGGTGTGGCGTCGAGTACATCCGCTGGCAGGTCAGCGTTGGGTGCTGGCGCTGTGGACACTAGGGGTTGTGTGCTTTTCCGGCTCGCTCTACTTAATGGCCTTGGCGGGGCTAAGCCTCGGCATTGTGACGCCCATTGGCGGCGTTTTGTTAATGGCCGGGTGGCTGGCGTTTGCGGTCGTCGCTCTGATGGCCAAGCAGTAGGCACCTTTGTAGGCCAAATATTCGCGTGGCTGTGCGCCGCGCTTCTTCCCATTCATGAGCATCTCTATGTTTCATTTTGTCGTCGCCATACCCTGCCTGATTGTTATTCTTCGCTATTTAGTGCCACTCAAATGGCCGCTCTGGTTTAAAGCTCTCCTCAGCGTTGCGCTGTTGCTGGTGGCTCAGCATCATTGGCTTACCTTGATGGCTTTTGGCTCCATGTTTTCTCCTGAGGTGCCAAGAGCTATTGTGCTGGTCGTCAATTGGATTTTCGGCACGATGCTGTTTCTAGCAGTGTTTCAGCTAGTGGTTGATGCGATAGCGCTGATGCTAATGGCAGTAAAAAGAAGGCGTGTCGCCATTCCCTCTTCGCTGCGTTACAGCATGGGAGCGTTGGCGTTAGGCGTGGCTGCTTTTGCCGTCAGCCAAGCAGCTAGAATTCCTGCGGTTAAGGATATCGAGGTGGCCATTCAAGGGCTTTCAGCGGAGTTTGATGGGTATGAGATTGTGCAGTTAACTGATCTGCATATCAGCCGGCTGTTTGAAGCCCCTTGGGTTGAAGCGGTGGTGTCAAAGGCCAATGCGCTTGAGCCAAATCTAATCGTCATCACCGGGGATTTGATCGATGGCGACCTGGATGTGCGTCGTGCAGATGTGGCCCCTTTACAAGCGCTTTCAGCGCCCGACGGCGTCTATACCATTCCGGGTAATCATGAGTACTATTTTGGTTACCCGCAGTGGATGGAGTATTACCAGTCGCTCGGCATGCAGGTATTGGCAAATCAACACATTGTGATCAACAACGAGGGGGCGAACTTAGTCCTTGCGGGAGTGACGGATTTTACGGCCGCCAGGCACGCTTTTGCTGCGCCGAATGTCGAGGAAGCGATAGCAGGGGCACCGAGCGACTCGCCGATTATTATGCTGGATCATCAACCCCGCAATGCGGTGGCTGCGGCTGCTGCCGGTGTGGATCTGCAGCTCTCCGGGCATACTCACGGGGGGATGATTCTTGGTTTCGATCGACTGGTTGCCAGCGCTAACAATGGTTTCGTCTCAGGCTTTTATGATATTCAAGACATGACGCTGTACGTCAATAACGGTACAGGCTTATGGCCAGGGTTTGCTTTACGCCTCGGCAAGCCCTCAGAGCTAACCCGCATTACGCTCCGCCAGGGGTAGCGTGTTTTTATGACGCTAAGTGAGCGGGCACGTCGATATCCATCAGCGTACCCGCATCCTGCACCTGATACTCACGGTAGTGCGCGGCGTTGTGGCGAATAATCTCTTTGGCCCCCGTATGGCCGCTTAGCGCTTCAAGCGCGGGCCAAAGCATACGCCCAAAGATAACCGGATGCCCCGGCTTGCCTTCATGGCAGGGCCGCACGATGGTGTCGCGAGTGGCTTGCCGCTGTAACGACAGCAGCGTCTTCTGGTGAATCCAGGGCATATCGCCCAATAAAATCGCGACCGCCTCGACGCTTTTCAGGCGGGCGTCGTGGCTAAGCGCGGCCATCGCATCGGCGAGGCTTGCCCCTAACCCAAGATGTGCCTGATGAAGTCGCACCAGAGGCGTGCTTTCTGCAAGGCCTAGCAGGGTCGCATCATCCTCTTCACGGATTGCCACGCGCAGTATAGGAAAGGCTTGCTCGGCATTCGCGACAGAGGCTGCCAACAGCGAGCGTCCGTCGGTTAAAGTTGCGCAGCGCTTGTCATCCTCACCAAATCGGCGCGAGTAGCCAGCTGCCATCACCAGGGCGACGACATTGCTAGAGCTCATTGGTAGCTTTTCCGTATTGGACCCTGACGATATCCCCCATGATTGCGAGGGCAATTTCCGCCGGGGTCATGCTGCCAAGCGCTAGGCCAATCGGCATATGCAGTCGCTCGACTTGCTCTTCGGTCAGCCCTCCTGAGCGAATCAGCCGCTCGGCGCGCGCAGTTGATGTGCGCTTTGAGCCCATCACGCCGATATAAAACGCAGGTGTGCGCACCGCTTCCATCATCGCCAGGTCGTCAATACGTGGATCATGGGTGAGCGCCACAATGGCCGTGGAGCCGTGGCAGCCGTTGGCGGCAATGTACTGGGAAGGCAGTTGCGCCTTGACCGTGACCCCTGGAACATCAAACGCCTGGCAGGCGGCTTCGTCGGGGTCGCAGACAATCACCTCAAACCCTAATGTGGCGGCAAACGAAGCGCAGGCGTGGGAAACGGGCGAAATGCCGGCAATGATCAACCGCCGTGCGGGCGCGAGTCGCATTTTTAGCCGGTGCGGCGCGCTCACTTCACTGGGCCAGACCACCCGCGGCCCTAATGTGGTGTCGTCGGAAAAGTAGCGCGTACCAGCGTGAATATCGACATGGCGCATCAACTGGCGGTGGCCTTCAAGCGTCGCCTTCAACGTGCCAAGGTGCTCGCGTATATCCGGCGTGGCAGGTAGGCGCTCCACCAATACCTCTAGAATGCCACCGCAGGGCAGTGCGATATGCCCGCCCTGAGCGTCGTCTGCATCGCCGTAGCGTATAACGGTCGCCGATTTTTCAAACTGCCCCTCGGCTAGGCGCTTGATGAAATCATCCTCCACGCAGCCGCCGGAGAGCGACCCCAGGTGCCTGCCGTCTCTGGTCACCGCCATCCAGGCGCCGGGGGCGCGGGGCGATGATCCAAACGTGGCGAGCACGGTGCACAGCCAGACCGTTTCGCCCTCTCGGGACCAGGTAAGCGCTTGATCGATAACCTGCAAGTCCAAATGCTGCATTTCAAACGATTCCAGTAGTGAGCAAGCGGCATCCATTGCCTCGCTTGCGTGGATAGACGTGTCATAGCGTAGCGCACCTTACGCAGTTGGGCTGCCTGAAGGAATAGTGTCTATGCTAAAGGCCTTATGGCACTAAATAAGCGAAAGCAACGCGCAAGGAAGGCATATAGCAATGAACTCCTCTAATAACGTCGAAAGACACCCCAAGACCGTGAACCCCGATAGCAGCACCTTTTCACTAACCGTTAATGGCGAACGGCATACGTTAACCCTGGATAATCGCACAACGCTGCTGGATGCCCTGCGTGAGCAGCTTAAGCTAACGGGCACCAAGAAAGGCTGTGACCACGGCCAGTGTGGCGCCTGCACGGTGTCGGTGAACGGCGAACGTATCAACGCCTGCTTGTCCCTTGCGGTCATGCATGAAGGCGATGATATTTCGACCATCGAAGGGGCAGCTGAGGTCGGTCATCTTGATCCTATGCAGCAAGCCTTTGTCGATCATGACGCCTTCCAGTGCGGCTACTGCACGCCGGGGCAGATCTGCTCGGCCAAGGCGGTGCTTGAAGAGATTCAAGCGGGGCTGCCAAGCCATGTTACCAAAGATCTGAATGCGCCTATTGAGATCAGCGATGCGGAAATTCGTGAGCGGATGTCGGGCAATCTTTGCCGCTGCGGCGCCTACGCCAACATTCTCAAAGCCATCAACCAGGTTGCGGAGGTGCGCTCATGAAAGCCTTTTCCTACGAACGCGTCAGCGACCCGGCCCAGGCGGCGGCCCGTGCGGCGGAAGTGCCGGGCGCCAAGTTTATTGCCGGCGGTACGAACCTGCTGGACCTGATGAAACATGAGATCGAAATCCCCAAGCACCTGATCGACGTAGGGGGCACGGGTCTTGACGAGATTACCCCGACGGATGAGGGCGGCCTGCGCATTGGTGCCCTGGTCAGCAACGCCGCGCTCTCGGCGGATACCCGGGTCCGTAAGGACTACGCGGTATTGAGCCGGGCGCTGGTGTCGGGTGCCTCCGGCCAGTTGCGTAACAAGGCGACCACCGGCGGCAACCTGCTCCAGCGCACGCGCTGTGGCTACTTTTATGACACTGGCATGCCCTGCAACAAGCGCTCGCCCGGGGCGGGCTGCGCAGCGTTGAGCAAAGGCGCCGCCACGCGCCAACTGGGTATTATCGGCACGTCCGATGCGTGTATTGCCACGCACCCTTCTGATATGGCCGTTGCCCTTTGCGTGCTGGATGCCGAAGTAGAAACCGTGACGTCAACCGGTGAAATACGTCGACTGACGCTGGATGAGTTTTATCAACTACCCGGCGATACGCCGGAGGTGGAGACTGCTCTGCAAGCAGGCGAAATGATCACCGCCGTGCTGCTGCCGCCGCCTGTTGAGGGTCGCCACGCCTATTATAAAGTGCGCGACCGGGCCTCTTACGCCTTTGCGCTGGTGTCCGTTGCGCTGATTCAAGCCCCCGACGGAACGGGGCGCGTTGCCCTGGGCGGCGTGGCACCCAAGCCCTGGCGCCGTGATGACGCCGATGCGGCGTTACCGCAGGGTGCATCGGCTGTCATGGCCCGCTTACTGGACGGCGCCCGCCCAACGCAAGAGAACGCCTACAAGCTTACCCTAGCAGAACGAACGCTCGCCGCGCTGCTGGCTCAGGAGTGACCCATGGATTTTAATCAATCAACGGAAGATAATCTGTTCGATCATGCTCGCGTTATCGGCAAGCCTCACGCGCGAATCGACGGTCTGCTCAAGGTAACCGGTCGCGCACCCTATGCCTACGAACGGCATGATGTGGCAGCCAACCAACTGGTGGGTTACCCCGTGTGCGCAACGATTGCCCGGGGAAAAATCACTCATATGGACGCCTCGGCTGCCCGCGCTGCACCCGGCGTGGCGGCCGTTATTACCACTCTGGAGCTTGAGCCGCTGGCGCGTGCCGACAGCAATGTGGCCCACCTGTTCGGCGGCGCCACCGTTGAGCACTACCATCAGGCCATCGCGGTGGTGGTCGCCGATACCTTGGAGCAGGCGCGTGGGGCGGCGTCATTGATCGAGGTGCGCTACGAAGAGGCGAAAGGCGTGTTTGATCTTGAAGACGCCTGGACGCGCCTTCAGAGCACCGGCGAGCCGGTGGCTAACGTCGGCGATGTAGATGCGGCGTTTGCTACCGCGCCGGTCACACTGGATGAAACCTACCGCACCGCGTCGCAAAGCCACGCCATGATGGAGCCCCACGCTTCTATCGTGGACTGGTCGGATGGCGGCCAGATGACGGTATGGACGTCGAACCAGATGATCGAGTGGACGCGCCAGGCGCTCGCCACCACCTTTGATATCGACGCTGACAGAATCCGCCTGGAAAGCCCTTATGTGGGCGGTGGCTTTGGCGGCAAGCTGTGGCTACGCGCCGATGCGGTGCTGGCGGCACTTGGCTCGCGCGAGACCGGGCGGCCGGTTAAGGTTGCCTTGCCGCGCCCGATGATCTTCAACAACGCCACGCACCGTTCCGGCACCATTCAGCGTCTGCGCATCGCGGCCGGGTCAGATGGCAAGATTACCGCTTTTGAACATGCTGCCGTTTCCCATACGCTACTCGGCGGCAGCGGTGAAGACGCGGTCAACCAGACCCGCTGCTTCTACGCTGGCGAAAACCGTCGCGTGGCGCACCATCCTATCGATATGGGCCTGCCCGAATCGGCGGACATGCGTGCCCCTGGTGAAGCCTCGGGGCTGGCGGTGCTGGAGATCGCCATGGACGAGATGGCGGAGAAGCTCGGCATGGACCCTGTGGCGTTCAGGATTCTCAACGACACCCAGGTCAACCCCGAGGAGCCCTCTAAGCCTTTCACCGAACGTCACTTTGTGGAGTGCCTGCGTAAGGGCGCCGACACCTTCGGCTGGGCTGAGCGTAACCTTAAGCCGGGCGGTCGGCGCGAAGGCCAGTGGCTGATTGGCCACGGCATGGCCGGTGCCTATCGCGGCGCGCCCACCATGACCTCAGGCGCGCGGGTGCGCTTGCAGAACGGGCGCCTGATCGTGGAAACCGATATGACCGATATCGGTACCGGCTCCTACACCATCCTGACCCAGACGGCGGCAGAAACCATGGGAATGGAGATGCAGGACGTAGAAGTGCGTCTTGGCAATAGCGCCTACCCAACCTCCTCCGGATCAGGCGGGCAGTTTGGTGCGACTAGCGCCACCGCTGGCGTATATGCTGCCTGTGTGGCGCTTCAGCAGCAGATCGCCAAGCGCCTGAACGTTGACGAGGCGCGCTTTGAAAAGGGCCGCGTGGTCGCCGGACAGACAGATATGGCGCTGGCCGACATAGCCGATGGCGAAGAGATAGTGGCTGAGGATTCGATCAACTTTGGCGACTTCAAGGACGAGCTGGAGATTGGTACCTTCGGCGCGCACTTTGTCGAGGTGGCCGTGAATGCCTATACCGGGGAAACCCGCGTGCGGCGCATGCTGGCCGTGTGCGATGCAGGCCGCATCCTCAACCCCATCACGGCGCGCAGCCAGGTAATTGGCGGCATGACCATGGGCGTAGGCGCTGCCTTGACCGAGGGCATGAGCGTGGATACCGAGCGTGGCTTCTTCGTCAACCACGACCTGGCAGGCTACGAAGTGGCGGTACATGCGGATATTCCCGAACAGGAGGTCATCTTTTTAGATACCACCGATGCTGCTTCATCGCCCCTAAAAGCAAAAGGGGTGGGTGAGCTGGGTATTTGCGGCGTAGCGGCTGCGATTGGCAACGCGATCTACAATGCCACCGGTATTCGGATTCGTGAGTACCCGATGACGCTGGATCGCATGATCGATCAACTCCCTAGCACTGAGCGTTGAGCTAGCTTGACCTTGGGGCGACACATAGGTTGTAAGCTTTCAATTGGATGCTGCGTCGCTTACCAACGTTTCTTTATTCGCTCTTAATCAGGAGGGTATTTATGAGCCGCTTAACCACCTCAATATTACTATCTAGCGCTCTAGTTCTCGGGGCGACCTCGGCGCACGCGGCACTGCCTGCCGAGGCGACCTTGTACAAAAACCCTCAGTGCGGTTGCTGCGATGCCTATGCACGCCATCTTGAAGAGCTGGGCATTGATGTCACTATCGTGGATGACGCTGAACTGAGTGATATCAAGCAACAGGCAGGTGTTCCCTATGGTTTAGGGTCGTGCCATACCATCGAAATAGGCGAGTACTGGATTGAGGGCCATGTGCCGATGGACGCGGTGCAGGCACTGTTTGAAACGCAACCTGATATCGACGGCATTGGTTTGGCCGGGATGCCCATGGGTACGCCGGGTATGCCGGGGCCGCAAGAGGCCCCTTACAATGTGTATGCGTTTACCGACCAGGAAGATACCCCGTTCATGACCCTAGCGCCTTAACCAGCGGTTGCATTAAGCGTTGTCTAGCGGTGCGTCTGGCAGAGCGTAACTGGCGGTGACATGCACCACGGGGCGCGTGTCATCGCTGGCTGAAAAAATCTGTACTTCGCCCACCGCTAGGTGGCGGCCGAGTTTGATCAGCTTGGCGTGGGCGATAATGTCGTGATCACCGGAAGCCGCGCGCAGAAAGTGGCAGTTAAGGTCGCTGGTGACCGCCATCGCTTCGGGGCCAATCTGGGCCAAAATAGCGACATACATGGCCACATCCGCAAAACCCATCATCGTGGGCCCGGAAACCCGCGGCCCAGGGCGAAGATGTTCATTGCCGATCGCTAAGCGCATCGTAGCGCGCATCTCGCCCACATTCTCTATCTTGCCCATTCGCTGGGGAAAGACCTCATCCAGGAAGTGCTCAATCTGCTCAGCCGTCATTACGGTCATTGTTATTATTCCTCACGTTTTATTTAACGTTAACGTCAATCAGCCTAAATAAAAAGCCCCAAGGCGCGAGCCTTGGGGCTATGTGAGTAAGCGAGCGGGCTTACTTAATCTTATGCACGTTTAGCTTTGTGCACCTGGCGCCACTCGTGGAGTAGTGGCTCGGTGTAGCCGGAGGGCTGTACGCGACCTTTGAAGATCAGGTCTGAGGCAGCTTTGAACGCGGTAGAGCCTTCAAAGTCGGCGCTCATAGCGGTGTAGGTCGGGTCGCCTGCGTTCTGCTCGTCGACTACCTTGGCCATGCGCTTAAGGGTTTCTTCCACTCGCGGTGCATCGACAATGCCGTGGTGTAGCCAGTTGGCAATGTGCTGACTGGAGATACGCAGCGTGGCGCGGTCTTCCATTAGGCCCACGTTGTGGATATCCGGCACTTTTGAACAGCCCACGCCGTGCTCTACCCAGCGTACTACGTAGCCGAGAATACCCTGGCAGTTGTTGTCCAGCTCCTGCTGCTTCTCTTCATCCGACCAGTTGGCGTTTTCCGCTACCGGTACGGTGAGTAGGTCGTCCAGGTAGTCGGGCTCGCCCAACGCTTCCAGCTCGCGCTGAACGTCGGTGACGTTGACCTGATGGTAGTGCAGCGCGTGCAGCGCAGCAGCCGTGGGCGAAGGCACCCAAGCGGTGTTGGCACCGGCTTTAGGATGGCCGATTTTCTGCTCCAGCATGTTGTGCATCAGGTCAGGCATGGCCCACATGCCTTTACCGATCTGGGCACGACCGCGCAGACCGCAGGCAAGACCCACTTGCACGTTGCTCTTCTCGTAGGCCTGAATCCAAGCGGCGCTTTTCATATCGCCCTTGCGCACCATCGGGCCCGCTTCCATGGCAGTGTGCATCTCGTCGCCGGTACGGTCGAGGAAGCCGGTGTTGATAAACGCCACCCGTGAAGCCGCTTCAGCGATACACGCCTTGAGGTTAACGGTGGTGCGACGCTCTTCGTCCATGATACCCATTTTCAGGGTGTCGCGGTGCATGCCCAAAATGTCTTCAACGCGGCTAAACAGCTCGTTGGCGAAGGCAACTTCTTTAGGGCCGTGCATCTTCGGCTTGACGATATAAACCGAGCCAGTGCGCGAGTTGCGCGGCTGGTCAGCGTCTTTCTTCAGGTCGTGCAGCGCGAGCAGCGAGGTAACCACCGCATCAAGAATACCTTCCGGTAGCTCGTTGCCGTTCTCATCCAGAATCGCTGGTGTGGTCATTAGGTGACCCACATTACGCACGAACATCAGCGAGCGGCCAGGTAGCGTGACGCTGCTGCCATCGGTGGTTTGCCAGGTGCGGTCGGCGTTCAGCTTGCGGGTAAACGTCTTGCCGCCTTTTTCGATCTTCTCTTCCAGATCGCCCTTCATCAGGCCCAGCCAGTTGCTGTAAACACCGACCTTGTCTTCTGAATCCACAGCCGCTACGGAGTCTTCGCAATCCATGATGGCGGTCAGTGCAGCTTCCACCACGACATCTTTAACGCCTGCCGGGTCGGTTTTGCCGATGGAGTCGTTGGGATCGATCTGGATTTCCAGGTGCAGGCCGTTGTTACCCAACAGAATCGCGTCGGGTTTAGCCGCTTGACCGGTAAAACCGATCAGCTTCCCGGAATCCTTAAGGCCCGTCTCACGACCACCCTCCAACGACACCACCAGGTGCTCATCACGAATGGTGTATTTCACCGCATCACGGTGAGAACCTGTGGCCAACGGTGCCGCGCGGTCAAGCACGCCACGGGCGTAGGCAATCACTTTGGCGCCACGTTTCGGGTTGAAGCTGGTGCCTTTTTCCGCGCCATCCTCTTCGGAAATCGCATCGGTGCCGTACAGGGCGTCGTAAAGGCTGCCCCAGCGCGCGTTAGCCGCATTCAACGCATAGCGTGCATTGCTCACCGGCACCACCAGCTGCGGGCCTGCCTGAACGGCGACTTCCCGGTCAACGTTGGCGGTGGTCGCTTTGACGTTAGCCGGCGCTTCTGCCAAGTAGTTAACCTCTTTTAAGAAGCGGCGGTATCCCGGCATATCGGTCACCGGGCCGGGATTTTCTCGGTGCCATACGTCGAGTTTCTCTTGCAGCGTGTCGCGCTCTTCCAGTAATTGACGGTTTTTCGGGGTCAAATCATGAAACAGGGCATCCACACCGGCCCAAAAGGCATTTTCATCAACGCCTGTTCCCGGTAGCGCCTGCTCATTGATAAAACGATCTAAATCGGCTGCCACCTGTAAACGGTGGCGCGTGATACGCTCGCTCATGGGGTTTCTCCTGTGAGGATGCCCGTGGGGGGAATGTGTTGGCCACGGTCAGAGTAAAATGTATTTATGGAAAATAATTCCACACCTGCTCGGGCATGTAAACAGCGTAGACCCTAATGCGCTAAAATGCTCGACCAAATGACTAGGTATTAGGGTTTGGGAACGCGGCTCATCAGCCGCGTCTAGGCCAACGGAAAATGGCGTTATGGAGAAACAACGATGCGTGATTTCCAACATCTGGAAGGCTTGTTTCGCCACGCCTCGGGCGATACCGCCCTCAGCCGCCTGTTGCCAGGGGAAGTATTGGCAGACGCCATGCAAGGCTATTTCCACCACTATGGCTTAGAAGCACTGCTGTTAGATACCAGTGAAGTGCATGCAGGCTTTATCGATACGGGGCGCTTTGCGCTGTGGTGCCAAGTGTGGAGCCCCCCGCGGCCAGTGGGTACTGCCTTTGTGGTACATGGCTATTTCGATCATATGGGGTTATATCGCCATTTGCTTGAACGCCTGCTGGCTAAAGGCTGGCGAGTCGTGCTGTGGGATCTTCCCGGCCACGGCCTTTCCAGCGGTGCGCGGGCGGCAATAGAAGATTTCGATGATTATCAGCACTGCCTGGCCCATTTGCAGACGACCCTAAAGAGCCAAGGCATGGCGCCTGCGCCGTGGTTAGGCGTGGGCCAGAGTACCGGTGGGGCGATTTTAGCTACCGATGCACTCACCCGCCGTGAGGCTTCCGGTTGGTCGGGTTTGGTGCTGCTGGCGCCCCTGGTGCGGCCTTGGGGATGGAGCCAAACCAGCTGGCTGCACTTGATTGCCAGCCCGTTTGTAAAAGAGTTGCCGCGTAAATATCGCCCCAACTCTACCGACGAGCAGTTCACCGAGTTTCTACGCGAGGGTGACCCGCTGCAGCCAGAGCGCTTGAGCGTTGCCTGGGTGAGCGCTATGCGCCGCTGGATGCCCCGCCTACTGGCCCAGGAGCCCAATCCGCTGCCTACCCTGATACTCCAGGGCGAGCAGGATCTGACCGTCGATTGGGAGTGGAATTTAGCGATTCTGGCGAAGAAGTTTCCCAATGCCGAAATTCACCGCCACCCGGAAGCTCGCCACCACTTGGTAAATGAAGCCGATCCCATCCGGGAGGTGCTGTTTGAAGCGCTGGATGGGTTTGTAGACCAGCTTAGCGAGAATCAATCCTAGTGCCGCTTTTCGTTAAGCTCCCTTCAACATCCGATCCAACTGCCGGTAGCCAATCGCTTCAATAAAGTGCGGTTGAGTGGGTTTGGGCTCACCCTGCAGGTCGGCTAGGGTAAGTGCCACCCGCAAAACGCGGTGGTAGGCGCGGGCAGAAAGCTTGAGCTTTTCGAGCACGCCCGCCAGCCAGGCGCGTTCTTCATCATTCAGGTCGCAGGCGGCTTCCAGGGCTTTACCACTTAACTGGCTGTTCAGCGCGCCGCGGGCCATTTGTCGCTCCCGGGCGGCTATTACTCGCTCACGCACCGCTGCTGATGATTCGCCTTGGGTTTGCGCAGTAAGCTGTTCGGGTGGCAGCGCGGGCACTTCCACTTGAAGGTCGATACGGTCCAGCAGCGGCCCAGAAAGCCGCGCTTGATAACGCTGGATTTGGCTGGCGGTACACTGACAGCGCTGGCGCGGATCGCCTAAGTGGCCGCAGGGGCAAGGGTTCATGGCGGCTACCAATTGAAACCGAGCTGGATAACGGCGTTCATGGCTGGCGCGGGCTAAATGGATCGTACCGGTTTCTAGTGGCTGCCGAAGCACTTCTAATACATGGCGGGAAAACTCGGGGAGTTCGTCTAAAAACAGCACGCCGTGGTGGGCGAGTGAAATCTCGCCGGGTTTGGGTTTTGAGCCGCCGCCGACCAGGGCGGCGGCGCTGGCACTGTGATGGGGTTGGCGGAATGGCCTTTTGCCCCAATCAGCTTCCAGTGGCAGGCCGCAGACCGAGCGCACGGCGGCGACTTCCAGCGCATCCTCTTCGGAAAGCGGCGGCAGAATGCCTGGCAGGCGGCTGGCCAGCATGGTTTTACCGGTGCCTGGTGGGCCTGCGAATAGGAGATTATGACCACCAGCAGCGGCGACTTCGAGCGCACGCCGCGCCTGCTGCTGGCCGCGCACATCGGCGAGGTCATCCACCGGCGTAGAGGCCTTAACCGAGGCACTGAGCTTGTGCGGGAGGATCTTCTCTTGGTCGAGTAGGTGGGCGACGACTTGCCATAGCGTGTCGGCAGGCAGTACCGGTAAGTCGCCTGCCAGGGCCGCTTCATCGGCGCAGTCGCGGGGAATAATCAGCGCTTTTTTTGCCCGCCGCGTAGCCAGGGCAAAGGGCAGTATTCCCGGCACTGCGCGCAGTTTGCCATCTAGGGCCAACTCACCAGCGCATTCCATGCCTTCCAATGCCTCAACCGGCATTTGCCCAGAAGCGGCGAGAATGCCCAGGGCAATGGGCAAATCAAAACGGCCGCCCTCTTTGGGGAGATCAGCAGGAGCAAGGTTAAGGGTAATACGCCGGGTGTTGGGGAAGTCAAAGCCTGCGTTAACCAACGCACTGCGTACCCGTTCGCGGCTCTCTTTCACAGCGGTTTCCGGTAGGCCCACCAGCGTTAGGCCTGGCAAACCGTTAGCTAAATGCACCTCTACATGCACCGCTGGTGCGTCTAAACCTACGCCTGCGCGCGTGGCTACAATGGCTAACGTCATCGCCGTCCCTCGCTGGTTTTTGGTAAAAGCTCTGACCCTAATGTGAGCACAATCTACTTTAATTTAAGTCTTAAACTACCTTAGTTAATAACGCTTTGGTAGCGTCCTGCTGTGTGATTATTGTGCAGGCGCTGCTTCCAGCGCTGCGGTCAGTTCCTTGGCAAAGCGTTGAGCCGAAGGTAATGCGCCGAAGCTCCATACCGGCGGCAGGCGCAGCAATCGATTGTTTTTAACACTGGGAAGGTGCTGCCACAGGCCGCTTTTTGCAAGTTGCTCTTCTACCCCGGCGGGGAGCGGGTCGATGATAACCAGCATTGCCTCAGGGTAGCGTGCCAGCGCTTCAACCCCCGCCAGCGCAAATCCCCAGGCGTTGGTGGGCTGATCCCAGGCATTAGGGAGTTCGAGCTGCTCAAGAACGGCGTTGTAGAGGCTGTTATCGCCAAAGACACGCACATGGCGGGCATCCATAAACTGCACCATAAGTAACGGCGCGATTTCTGACTGTGAGAGGGGCCGGGATTCGCGCAGCGTGGCCATCAAGGTTTGGGTTTCTTTGATCAGTTGCTCGGCCTGGGGCTGACGCTCGGTTAACTCGCCCAACTGGCGGGTCAGGGTTTGCATCTCTTGCCAGGTATCGGTGCCGGGGGAGTAGATCGCGAACGAGGTGACCGGGGCGATTCGCTCCAGGCGCGGTGTTAAGCCAGCGAACATGGGAGAGATCAGTGTCTGTTCGGGCGGTATTTGGGCCAGTAGCTCTAAATTAGGTTGGGTGCGCAGACCCATATCGCTGACGCTCTCGGGGATGCGGGGCTCGCCCACCCAGTCGTGATACGCGTCCTGCTGGGCAACGCTGCTAACAGGGGCATCAATGGCCATGAGTGTTTCGGCGATGGTCCAATCGACCGTCGCCCACTGCGCCTGGGCAGTGGAGAAGGCCAGGAGGCAAACGGCGAACAGCCCGCAGCGTGCGAGAAAAGATAGCGGGGTGGCGTGGCGCATGGTGGAGAAAGGCTATCCAGAAAAATAAGTGATGTATTTAAACGATAATATTTATTGTTTGCAAACCTGTTTTCAGAAAGCAAACTGCCCAGGCGTCGTTGCCTGGGCAGATGTGCCAAGGATTACTTAGCAG
The DNA here is from genome assembly GCF_055725665.1 of Vreelandella sp. DA03-1M. Classification (NCBI taxonomy): domain Bacteria; kingdom Pseudomonadati; phylum Pseudomonadota; class Gammaproteobacteria; order Oceanospirillales; family Halomonadaceae; genus Vreelandella; species Vreelandella sp. DA03-1M. The sequence goes on along the minus strand of NZ_CM146798.1, from coordinate 4,393,768 downwards.
TGCTTAAAACGAAAGTTTAGAAACGATAGTGGACACTGGCCGTCACGCTCCGCTCGGCGCCAAAGTAGCAGTACTCCAGGGAGTTGCAGGAAGCCACGTACTCTTTATCCAGCAGGTTGCTCACATTCAAACGTGTCTCAACACCCTCAACACCGAGTTGGCTGAGATCGTAACCAAGGGTGGCATCCACCAGCGTGTAGTCGGGTACGCTTTCGGTGTTAGCCCGGTCAGCGGCAATATCCGCATAGTGGCGTACACCAATCCCCATATCCACACCGTTTAGCCAACCTTTGTTGCCCTCGTAGTGGCCCCATAGCTGAACCTGGTGTCGGGGTGAGTAAATGGCGTTGTTGCCCTGGTTGCCATCATCGCTTTTGGCATAAGTGATGTCGGTGAAGCTGTAGCCTGCCTGAAGCGAGAGAGTATCCGTTAGCTGGGTTTGCGCTTCCAGCTCCAGCCCTTGGGATTCGATCTCCCCTACAGCGCGGTATGGGTCGGTGGGCTGCTCTTTGGTGGCGACGTTCTCCTGGCTGATATGGAACAGCGCCGCGCTGTATTGGTTTTGGCTACCGTTAGGCTGGTATTTAACGCCGGTTTCCCACTGTTCGCCTTCCATGGGCTGGAGCAGATCGCCATTCTCATCTACGAAACTGGTGGGGGTGAACGCGGTGGAGTAGCTCAGGTAGGGCGCCACGCCGTTATCGAACAGGTAGACCACCCCGGCGCGGCCGCTAAATTGGGTGTCGCTGAGGGAGCTGTTATCACCGCTATCGCGGTTGGCATTGTCGATATTGACCCAGTCGTAGCGGCCACCCAGGGTAAAGCGCCAGTTATCGAGGGCTATCTGGTCTTGCAGGTAAACCCCTGTCTGGTCGATCTCATGGCGTTCGCGTATAGGGGCGTAAAACTCGATGGGGTCACTGCCATAGACGGGATTAAAGGCATTGAGCGGTGGGAAATACCCAGAGGGCCACGATACGTCGTTTGTTCGCTGCTGGTAATCAACCCCGACAAGCAGTGTGTGATCCATAAAGCCGCTGCTGAGGGTGGCTTCTAACTGGTTGTCGAGTGTCCAGGCTTCCAGGGATTCATTGCTGCCGGAGTAGTAGCGGGTGAGCTCGTCAGACGAAGGGGATGTCCAGCCATAGCCATAGACCTGATTGAGCACCACGTCGGAATTGAGATAGCGCATCAATTGGCGGCCGGTCACCTGTTCGTTGAAGCGGTGTTCCAGGGCGTATCCGACCATGCGCTGGGTGCGCTCGTAGGCGTCGTAATCCTCTTCACCATCATAAAAGTTATTGCTGATTTTGCGGCCATTATGGGCGACCACGGCCCCCTCATAAGGTACGCCGGAGTGGTAGCCGCCTTCGGGTTCATCCTGTAGGTAGGCTTCTACGGTGAGGCTGGTGTCATCGGTGATATCCCAGGTGAGCCGGGGAGCAATGGCATAGCGCTCCTCTTCCGCCGGGCCAAACTGGGTATCCGCGGCGCTGGCAATCCCGGTTAGGCGAAAGGCCACCCGTTGTTCTTCGCCAATCGGCCCGGTGAGGTCAAAAGCGGCGCTGCGCTGGTTATTATTACCCACTCGAAAACGTAGCTCACCGCTCTGTTCAAACTCTGGCTGCTTGCTGTTCAGGGCGACCACGCCGCCAGGGGAGGCGCGGCCATAGAGCACCGAGGCGGGCCCGCGGACAACTTCTATGCTGTCTAGAAACCACGGATCGATGCGCATACTGCTATGGGAGTTGGCATCACCCATCACCTTTAACCCATCTAAAAACGTATTGCTCAAGCTGCCGTCAGAAAACCCGCGGAGTACCAGGTAATCAAAACGGTTGGAGGCGCCAATCTGGTTGCTGTAAACACCGGGCGTGTAGTCGGTGGCGCGCTGTACGGTACTTACCCCGCGGTTGTCCATCTGTTCGCGGGTAATGGTGGAAACGCTCTGGGGTATTTCGATCGTGGGCGTTTCCACTTTGGTAGCCGCCTGCTGGGCAGTGACCGTGACGGTGGCTAACTCGTTGTTTTCTTGAGCGTATACCGGGGAAGCAGCCAGTGCTGAGAGAACGGCGACGCTAAGCGGAGCGCGTAGAAAACGGTGATGGGGGATAAACATGGGAGGCACCTGCAGTAAGCATCAATTAACCAATGTGTTAATGAGAATTATTGCGCTTAATGACGGCTGAAAGGTATGCGCAATGACAAAGGGCGTATGCGTGGTGCCAAAAAACGCCCAACAAAGGAACTTAGCGCTCCCAAAACAACCCTGCGGCCTTTAATGGCGATGGAACACTTCATGAGGCGCAATGCCAAAAGCGCGTTTAAAGGCGGTGGCAAAATTGGTGGCGTGGCGGTAGCCGCAGGCGTGAGCGGTTTGCTGCACGCTATAACCTTTGCGTAAGTACGCTTGAGCTTGGGTCAGGCGACAACGTCTTAGGTAGTCGAATATTGAGCAGCCGTAACAGCGGTGAAACTTGGTGCGTAGGCTGCTCGGGCTCATCGCGGCATTGCGGGCCAACTGCTCAAGCCGATAATCCTGGTTGGGGGAGTGTTCGAGCTGCTGACGCAAGCACTCCAGGCGTTGGTGATCGCGTTGGGTTAGACCCGACGGCAGGCTAACTGCTTTTCCTGCGTCGTTGGACTCAAGGGAGGCGGCAGGCAACCCATGAGCTAATAACTGGAGCGCGAGACCTTGCCATAGCAGGCGCTGTCGCTCTACTGGCCAGTTCGAAGCCAGCGCTGCCTCCAGGCTATGAATAAGGAACTGCGGCACCTGCCAGGTATGCAGTACGGGCGTTGCCGGAGGGGCAACATCGATAGGCGAAGGGTTAATGGACGAGAAAGAGGGCAGCTCTTTACAAGCCAGAAGCGATACGTTGAGGATGCGCAAACGCTGTGGCGCGGGCTGGAAGACCTCAAGCCCGGTCTGCTCGTTGAAATGCGCACTGAAGGCGTCGCCAGCCTGCAACTGAAACGACTGGTGCCCGAGACCGACTTGGATATGGCCCTCGAGTATCACGCTGAGAAACCACGGCGCGGCACGCCGGGAAGTGGAGGCGTAAGCGTGCAGGACGTCAAGATCCGAGTGTGTCACGCGCAGTGTGGGGTCTATCTCGACGTCCATCACCCGCCCACGGGCAACACAAGGGGCTGGCTGGGAGCGTTCGGGCGCTTCGGGAAAGCGGTAGTCGATCCCGAAGCGCTGACCAATAGCCAGCAGGTCATGGGTGGTCAGTGGTACGCAAGATGGCGTTATTGGGCCGAGTGTAGCCATCCTCGTTACCTCACCCTTGAGCGGTTGTCAGCGAGTAGCGAACCAGCACTCAGTACGCCATCGACCAGTTCAGGGTGTAAGTACGCCCGCGGCCCTGGTAGTCGTAGAGGTACTCTGGGCCGTAGTAGGGCGAATAGAACATGGCGGCTCGCTGCCCCCAGACGGTGGAGTACTGATCATCCAGCAGGTTCTGCACTCCTAGGCTTAAGGTGCCAAGATCGGTTTCCTGGCTGAGCGATAAGTCGAGGGTGGTATTGCCATCGATCTCCCGGTCGGCATCGTCTTTCAGGTCGAAGTTGTGGTTGGCCTGTAAGCGAGCCGAACGTACATAGTCCGTCCAGCTAATAAAGGCGGTGGCGGAAGAGAGGGATGCATAGCGGGCGTCACGCTTCTCCCACTCCCCTTGGTCGTTCTCCTGCTCGGAACGCACCAAGTGCAGAGTGCCCCCTGCCTCCAGGCCATTATCGAAATAACGAGTCACGGCGCTTTCCAGGCCGAAGTCGCGCTTCTTCTCATCCACAACGCTGACGCTTAAATCCTCGGCGTTCTCTACCGCCTTGTCCGACCAGGCGTAGTAAAGCGCTGTCTGGGCCGTCCAATTGCCCCCCTGATAGCGCCAGCCTAGCTCTACTTGATCCGTCTCAATGGCAGATAACGGGTTGTTATCGACACTGACGTCGGGGCTCTTGCCGTAGTATTTGGCGGGATCTGGCAGTTCGAAGCCCTGGCTGAACTGCAGCCAGTTCTGGTGTCCGTTGCGGTGGTCGTAGAGAGCGCTGGCATTGAAGAGCGTCGCTTCGTAGTCATTTTTGCCGCCAGGAATCCCCTGGAATTCATCCACTTCGACGTCCATATGCTGCTGCCGCAAACCGGCGGAGAGCTTGAGCGCCTGGGTGGCCTGCCAATCGCCCTGGAGGAAGCCTGAAAGCCCGTCCACTTGATAACCGGGGTAGCGGGGCTCAACGCCCGATGCCTGCTGAACCAGGCCGCCGGAAGCATCCGATATATCGGTGTCGAACAGCATCTGGCTGGCATCGAAGGTTTCACGATCCAGATCGAGGCCATAGGTTAGCGAAACGTCATCACCCAGGCGTGATTCAAACAGCGCTTTGATGCCGCTTAAATCGGTGTTTTGCTGCGAGGCGCGAAATTGCAGTCCGTCGGCGACTGGGTAGGGAAATGCCTGAAAGCTGGACTCCTCCTCCCGGTGAAACGCCTGCAGGTAGAAGTTTTGCCCCCACAGGTTGGCGTGGTGATAGTTGACGTTGACGAGCTTACGGTCGGTTTCCGGATCGCGCTGTGAACGGTAGCCATCGCGAATCTCGGCATCGTTCAAGTTGGGCGTGGCTGCGTCGAGGTTGGGGAAGTAAACACCCCGATCACCTTCATAGCCTGAACGGTATAGCTGGGCACCCAGCTCCAGGCTCTGTTCGTCGGTTAAACGGAAGGAGAGATTGCCCAATACATCAATGCTGCGGTTGTCCTGCAGGTCGGTCTGGGCGATATCGGGGAAGATTTCCTGGCCGCTGCTGTCATAGTGGCGGCCGTTATCGCCAATGGCGGTGCCCAGGTAGCCTTGAACCCGCTCATTGCCGCCGCTGATCGATTGTGACAGACGCCGATCCATATCATCGCTGTTATTGAAGCCAGTGGTGATGCCTGCTTCGGTACGCCAGTTCAGGCCTTCTTCGCCTTTGCGGGTAATAATATTGATCAAGCCCCCTGTAGCACCGCCGCCATACAGACTGCTGGCGCCGGAGAGGACTTCCACCCGCTCAATGTTAAAGGGATCGATGGCGTCGAATTGGCGTGAAAGCCCGCGGGAACTGTTCAGCGATACACCGTCGATAAGCACCTGCACACCACGGCCGCGCATATTTTGCCCATAATTGGTGCGCCCTTGCGGTGCCAGATCGAGCCCCGGCACCAGACGCCCCAATGCCGTCTTTAGATCTGCACCATTGCGGGTCTGTTGTTGCAGCATCTCTTTGTCAATTACCCATACCGCACCGGGGATTTGGCTGATCTGGGTGGGGGTTCGCGATCCAACGACCACCATGGTGTCGTCGGCGCTGGCGCTAGACGCGGTGCCAGAGGCAGTGTTTTGGGCAAAAACGCCGTTGGAGAAGCTCAGTAACAGACCGGTGCCAATAAGACCCGATAGTGAAACAAACGGCGGCGAAGAAAACGGCTTTGTAAAAGGCAGCTTTGCAATAGATAGGTTTGATAGTGACGGGGTGTGCATAGTGAACAATCCGCAGACGGTAAGAAAATCAAAGGCGGAGGGTATCACCACGAAAAACAAAGTCAACGATAGTGATTCGTATTTATTTTGAGGAGCGGGCAGCAATAGGCCATCGCCCTATTGCTGCTGCCAATGAAGCTTAAGCGTTATCGGGTTTGTGCTTCTCTTCTGCTGCATCTGATTCCGGCTCATGCGGCTCTGGAACCGGAGGAGCTTCTGCTTCAAATGGTGTGACCGTTGTTTGTGTGGAGGCTTCAACGGCGGCTTCAAGGCTAGCGACTTGACGCTCTAACGCCTCTACCCGTGAACGGGTGCGCTGCAGTACGTCCATTAAAATGTCGAAATCCTCCCGTGAGACAAGCTCCAGGCGGTCAAAAGCACCACGCACGACTTGCTGCACGCCCTTTTGAATATCTTCCGGCGCCTGGGAGGCGTTTTGTAAGCGGTCGCCAATTTGCTGGGCCAATCGGCTGATGCGGTCTTGAGGCGCCATAGCTGCTCTCTCCTTATAACTCGCTAAATGAATATATATAAAAAGTGCTTACCGGTAAGGATACGCAACAGTTAGCGAATTCGCATGTATCGCGTGCTTTTACTGGTTAGCCCATGAGATGCATCGAAATAGCGCAGGCAACTTTTGCTTACGCTCTTTTTTGGTGCAATAGCAGTGGCATGGCCACGGCTTTGCTCGGATTTAGCTCTGAAGATAACTTTTGGCGTCTGCTAATTAGCTGACTTATAAGTAAAAAAAATCAGCTGGCACAGTATGAGCATTATCGGTTCAGGTGCTTATTCTGGCGGCAGTGCCGCTACCAATCTAGCAGGACTTATCCAGCAGGGGAGATCCGGGATGAAACTCATCACCGCTATCATCAAGCCATTCAAGCTCGACGACGTTCGTGAGGCATTGGCCGACAACGGCGTTCAGGGCATTACGGTCACGGAAGTTAAAGGTTTTGGCCGTCAAAAAGGGCATACCGAGTTGTATCGTGGCGCGGAGTACGTCGTCGACTTTCTACCCAAGGTAAAAGTGGAAGTGGCCGTAGACGACGCCCGTTTAGAGAGCGTATTGGATGCGATCTGCAGTGCGGCTAACAGCGGCAAGATCGGTGACGGCAAGGTGTTTGTTACGCCACTGGAAGACGTGATCCGTATTCGTACCGGCGAACGCGGCGCTGACGCCGTCTAATCATGGCTTAACCAGACATTAAACGGGGAACATACAATGAATGAGTTTACAGAGTTGAGCTACGCGCTCGATACGTTCTACTTTCTAATTTGCGGCGTGCTCGTGATGTGGATGGCCGCTGGCTTCTCCATGTTAGAAGCAGGCCTGGTACGCTCCAAAAACACCGCCGAAATTCTAACCAAAAACGTTGCGCTGTTTGCCATTGCCTGCACCATGTACCTGTTGGTCGGCTACTACATCATGTACTCCAGCAGCGCGGGCGGCTTTCTGCCTAACCTGGGCTTCTTGATTGGCGCTGAGAATAGCGCTGATGCGGTGACCGCAGGCGGCGATGATGCTCCCTATTACTCTATGCGCTCTGACTTCTTCTTCCAGGTAGTCTTTGTGGCAACCGCCATGTCGATTGTGTCGGGTGCCGTGGCCGAGCGCATGAAACTGTGGGCCTTCCTGGCCTTTGCAGTGGTAATGACCGCGTTTATCTATCCGGTGTCTGGCTACTGGACCTGGGGCGGCGGCTGGTTGTCTGAAGTAGGCTACTCTGACTATGCGGGTTCAGGCATTGTGCACCTTGCCGGTGCATCTGCAGCACTCGCTGGTGTCATCGTGCTCGGGCCACGTAAAGGCAAATATGGCAAAGATGGCTCTATCCACGCGATTCCGGGTGCCAACATGCCGCTGGCAACGCTGGGTACCTTCATTCTGTGGATGGGCTGGTTCGGCTTTAACGGTGGTTCCGAGCTTAAGCTGGCGGCCGTCGATTCTGCTAACAACGTGGCGCAAGTGTTTGTAAATACCAACGCTGCAGCAGCAGGTGGTGTTATTGCCGCGCTGATCTTGGCCAAACTGTGGTTCCGTAAAGCGGACCTGACCATGGCACTGAACGGTGCGCTGGCGGGTCTGGTGGCAATCACCGCTGATCCGCTCTCTCCGACCGCACTGGGCGCCACGATTATCGGCGCGATTGGCGGCATCATTGTGGTCGCTGCCATCGTCACCCTCGATAAAGTGAAATTGGATGATCCAGTCGGTGCGATCTCTGTACACGGTGTTGTCGGTATCTGGGGCGTACTGGCAGTGCCTTTGACCAATGACGGCGCATCATTCGGTGCTCAAATCATCGGTATTGCAGGTATCTTCGGCTGGGTCTTCCTGGCAAGCCTGGTGGTATGGCTAATCTTGAAAGCCATCATGGGCATCCGGGTTAGCGAAGAAGAAGAGTATGAGGGCGTTGATATCGCAGAGTGTGGTCTCGAAGCCTACCCAGAGTTTGGTATTAAGAAATAAACAGCGGTATTAAGAAATAATTTAATGCCGACCTAGTGAGCTGACGTGCTCCTTATGGCCTCCCCTTAGTGGGAGGCTTTTTATTCTCTGCCGATAGCGGTGTATGCTGGTGGTTAGCGGTTATCGGTTGTGGCACTCGCAGCTGTTCAACCCGACCCCATTACGGCCACCCAGTTAGAGGAAATGGTAATGAAATTGATCACAGCTATTATCAAGCCGTTTAAGCTCGACGATGTGCGCGAGTCGCTCTCCGATATCGGCGTGCAGGGTATTACAGTGACGGAAGTGAAGGGCTTTGGGCGTCAGAAAGGGCATACCGAACTGTACCGCGGCGCCGAGTATGTGGTGGACTTCCTACCCAAGGTGAAACTGGAAGTTGCCGTGGACGACGACATGGCCGAGCAGGTGATTGATGCCATCACCCAGGTGGCGAACACGGGTAAAATCGGCGACGGCAAAATCTTTGTGATGCCGCTGGAGCAGGTGATTCGTATCCGTACTGGCGAAACCGGTAAGGATGCGGTTTAGGTTTGTGAATTGTAAGGCGTAAGTCGCACAAAGCCCCTGTGGATCATCTCCAGCAGGGGCTTTGTATTAGTGATGCATCACTATAGCGGCTAAAATTTTTCCACTCACCACTCACCACTCACCACTCACCATTCACTTCTCGACAAACGCACGCTCAATGACGTAGTCGCCGGGCTCGCCCATGCGCGGCGAAATATTCAAGCCCAGCTCGTCTAGCAGTGCGCTGGTATCGTCCAGCATGGCGGGGCTGCCGCAGATCATCGCGCGATCCTGGCGTGGATCGATGGGCGGTAGGCCAGTATCTTCAAACAGCTTGCCCGAACGGATATGGTCGGTCAGGCGTCCCATGGTGTGGAATTCTTCCCGAGTAACGGTGGGGTAGTAGACCAGCTTTTCAGCGATGTCTTCACCCAGGTATTCATGGGCTGGCAGCTCTTTGGTGATGAAGTCGGCGTAGGCCAGTTCGGAGACCTCGCGCACCCCGTGTACCAGTACTACCTTCTCATAACGTTCATATACTTCTGGATCCTGAATCAAGCTCATAAACGGCGCCAAACCGGTACCGGTGGAAAGCATATACAGGTTGCGGCCGGGAAGCAGGTCGTCGGTGACCAGCGTGCCGGTTGGCTTGCGGCTGACCATGATTTGATCGCCCACTTTCAGGTGCTGAAGGCGTGAAGTGAGCGGGCCATCGGGTACCTTGATGCTGAAGAACTCAAGATGGTCCTCGTAATTGGGGCTGGCAATCGAGTAAGCGCGCATCAGCGGTTTGCCATTCACTTCCAAGCCAATCATCACAAACTGACCGGTTTTGAAGCGCAGGCTGCGCTCACGGGTAGTGCGGAAGCTGAACAGAGTATCGTTCCAGTGATGAACGCTAAGCACTTCTTCCAGAGCAAACTTACTCATGCTGTGTCTCCATTAGTCGACGCTGGCGCTAGACCGCATCGCTCATATTCTTAAAAAGAATAAAAATGATTAAATATGTTGTCAGCAAGTCTAAGCAAAGGGTGGTATATCTGTTAAGCAAATTATATTGATATCAGATATCTAAAAAATAGATATAGATCAAATAAAGGTCAGACGCTATGCACTACACTTTGCGGCAGTTGGAAGTCTTTGTGGCGGTTGCCCAACATGAGAGCGTCTCCCATGCGGCGCGGGCGCTGGCCATGTCTCAGTCGGCTACCAGCACGGCGCTTGCGGAGCTTGAGCGGCAGTTTGACTGCCAACTGCTGGATCGGATCGGCAAGCGCTTAAAACTCAACGCACTGGGCTTTCAGCTGTTGCCCAAAGCGGTTGCGCTGCTGGATCGTGGTGAAGAGATAGAAGAGCTGCTTCGTGGCCAGAAAGGGGTTGGTTCGCTGGATGTAGGGGCTACGCTGACCATTGGTAACTACCTTGCCACGCTGCTTATCAGCGATTTTATGCAGCGTCACCCCGGCAGTCGGGTGCGTTTGGCGGTGCGCAATACGCGTCATATTATCGAAGGCGTGCGCCAGCACTCGCTGGATTTAGGCTTGATCGAGGGGCAGTGCGACGATGAGATGATCATTAGCCAGCCCTGGGTGGAAGATGAGCTGTGCGTGTTTTGCTCGCCGCGCCACCCGCTGGCAGGCCGCGAACATCTTGAGCTTGAGCAGCTGCTGCGAGAGGACTGGATTATGCGCGAAGAGGGCTCTGGCACCCGCATGACCCTGGAGCACGCCGCCCGCCACCGCCGCAGCCGGTTTAACACCCTGCTAGAGCTGGAACATACGGAAGGTATTAAGCGCGCCGTGGAGTCAGGCTTGGGGATTGGTTGTGTTTCGCGCCTGGCACTGCGCGATGCCTTCCGGCGCGGCAGCTTGGTGCCGCTGCCCACGCCGGAGTTGGATCTGAAGCGTCAATTCACCTTTATCTGGCACCGGCATAAATACCTCACCACCGGCGTGCGCGAGTTCCTGCGCTTGTGCCGTGAAATGACCGCCGGGGCCAAGCGCAGTGACGATATTGCACTGCCGCCGATTCCTTAATGAACGTGATAAGCAATGTGGTTACCGATACATCTAGCGTAAGTCGCTTACGGCAGTTTGTATATCTGCTAGCGAGGCTTTGCTTAAGTCTTTCGACAGGGAGTGAATCACCAGTTTCTGCGTGGGGCCATCAAGCTTATCCCGTAATAGGCCTAAAAATTTGGGCGGTGCGACCATAATCAGCTTCTCTAAGCTGTTATCCACACGGGCGCTATACAGGCGGTTGGCGACCTCTTTAGCAAACAGCTCGTTTTCATGTTTGGAGGCCGCTCCCTCTTCGCCGGAAGAGCGCGCCGTGCTAGACATCGACTCGTGCACATCACCGCGACGGTCGGTGATCAAATCACCTTCATGCAGCCGTCCTTCTGCGTGAACCAAGCTCTCCTGTTCCGCCAGCGTCAAGGCATCACGAGTAAAGATACGTGCGCGGGCGGCGTCGGCTACCACGATATAGGTTGTCATCGCTGTGCATACTCCATGTCGTTGATGGTCATCTAACCATGGCAAGCGTTTGGCGTTAGGTCAAACGCTTGCCAGGGCTTAGGCAACGCGGGTTACAGCACCTTGCTGCGCAGCAGGCTGGTTAAGGCTTCCCCAATCAGTACCAGCACAATGATGGCCATCAAGATGGTCGCCACGGTTGGCCAGGCAAAGGTATCAATCGCACCCTGTAGGATGACCCCAATACCGCCCGCGCCCACTAAGCCAAGCACCGTCGATTCGCGGATATTGATATCCCAGCGCAGGATCACAATGGCAAAAAATGCTGGCATGACCTGGGGCACAATCGCGTAGGCGACCACTTTGGCCTTGGAGGCTCCGGTGGCTTCCATCGCCTCTACGGGGCGCCGATCAATTTCCTCGATTGCTTCACCCATCAGCTTGCCAATAAAACCAATGGAGCGAAATACGATGGCGAGGATGCCGGCTAACACGCCGGGGCCGAAAATGGCCACGAACAGAAGTGCCCAGATAATGGTATTTACCGAACGGCTGGAGACCAGAATAAAACGCCCCAGCCACAGACAGGCCCGGTTAGGCGTGGTGTTCTGGGCGGCAATGTAGGCCACCGGTAGCGCTAAAAAGATGGTCAAGAAAGTGGCTAGCGTGGCGATATGCACGGTCTCGATCAGCGCCGCGATAATGCCGTTTAACCCATCGGCACTGGGCGGCCACATACGACCCCCTAGTGCAGAAATTTGATTGGGTGCATCCCATACCCAAGGCCAGAAAATATCAATATCGCGCACCGCCCAAACCACTACCATCAAGGTCGCTAGTAGAACGGCGTATCGAATAAGGCGCTGTTTGCGGTCATAGCGTTGCCAAATACGATCGGCAAGCTGCTGTGCGTGATCTACCATATTTTTTTCCTTACCCAGCCGCTGACACCTTCACTGAGCAAAATGACCGCGATGATAATGAGCAGAATCGCAAAGGCGAAATCGTAGTCGTAGCGTCCAAAGGCGTTCATTAGCGTACCGCCAATGCCGCCTGCTCCCACGATTCCGACCACCGCTGATGCGCGCAAGTTGCTGTCCAGTTGGTACATGGAAAGCCCCACTTGGCGTGGCAGTATCTGCGGAAAAACGGCATAGAACAGAATCGCCACATACCCAGCGCCAGCGGCTTTCATGGCCTCTACTTGGCCCCAGTTAATCTCCTCTATCTCTTCGGCCAGCAGTTTGCCTACGAAGCCAATGGAGTAGAGGGTTAGGGTCAAAATCCCCGCGAGCGGCCCAAACCCAACCGCAGCAACAAATAGAATCGCCACGATCACGGGGTGAAAGCTGCGCGATACAATAATCACTGCACGGCCAATAACATAGATAGGCATGGGTGCGATATTACGCGCCGCCATCACGGCAAAGGGAATAGAGAGCAAAACCCCCATCAGCGTTGCCAAAATGGCGATTTGAAAGCTCTCTTTAAAGCCGGTAATCAGCAGCTCGTAGCGCTCTAAGTTGGGGGGGGGAGCCGCCGCTAAAAATACGCGCTGCGCGGGGCAACCCTTCAGAGATACGCGCCCAGTTAAACGGTAGCGAGCCGAAGGCCCACACTAAGTAGACCATTGCCACCAGGATCAACCCGTAGCGCAGCAGCGGATTGGCAATAAACGGCGGCTTTTTCCAGGTACGGGGCGCTGTTGAAGGGGCGTCAGGCGGAGTCATGGGAGCGCTCCTCCACAGGCGTATCGGTAATCGCATCGTCTGGCGCTTCAATGCCGCCGTAGATAGCGTCTAACGCGTCTTTGTTGAAGTCGGCTGGTAAGCCATCAAAGATCATCTTGCCGTGGCGCAGGCCCACGATGCGCTCGGTATAGGTTTTGGCCTGAGCAACGTTATGGATATTGATCAGCACCGGCAGCGACAGCTCGCTGGCCAAACTCTGCAACAGAACCATAATCTGTTCAGAAGTACGCGGGTCTAGTGAGGCGGTAGGCTCATCGGCCAACAGCACTTCAGGTTCCTGCATCAGTGCGCGCACCACGCCGACCCGCTGGCGCTCGCCACCGGAGAGCTCATCGGCACGTTTGTTGGCGTAGTGAGCAATGCCCACCCGCTCCATCAGTACAAAGGCACGCTCAATATCGGCCTGAGGATAGCGGCGTGAAATCGCCTGGTAGAGATTGACGTAGCCCAGCCGCCCGGCCAGCACGTTCTCCATCACGGTTAAGCGATCCAGTAGGTTAAAGCCCTGGAATACCATGCCGATTTTGCGGCGGGCGCGGCGCAATTCAGCGCCTTTAAGGTTTACTAGCTCATTGCCGTTGAGTTTAATGGAGCCCGATGTCGGTTCAACCAGGCGATTAATACATCTCAGCATGGTGCTTTTACCCGCACCCGAGGCACCTACGATAGAAACAACGCTGTTTCCCTCTACCTTGAGGTCAAGCCCTTTCAGCACGGCTTCATCGTGGCCATAACGTTTGACCAGATTGGTAATTTCCAGCATGTGTCCGCTTCCATCGTCGAGACAATAACCGCACCGCCAGCGGCGGTGCGCTACGTTTACTCTTCCAAGTTTTCTGGCGTATAGCTCACGTTATTGGCTGCTTGGATGGTACGAATCACCTTCCAGTTGTCTTGGTAGTTGATGGGAATGAATTTCTCGACGCCCTCAAACTCTTCGCCTAACTCGGTGCCGATAAAATCAAAGCTGAAGAAGGCTTCTTCAATTTTTTCGACCAAATCTGGGTGCAGGTTGTGCGCGTAGTTGTACGAGGTGGTGGGGAAGCGGTCGGACTCAAATATCAGCCGCACATCCTCTTCATCGTAGAGGCCTCGGGCGGCCATTCGCTCGACTACTTCAGAAGCCACCGGGGCGGCGTCATAGTCTTGGGCCACAACGCCGAGCATGGATTGATCGTGACTACCCGAGTAGACCACTTCGTAATCCTCATCGGGAGTGATGCCGAGCTCAGGCAGCAGTGCGCGAGGGGCTAGGTTACCCGAGTTGGACGTTGGAGAAGTGTGGGCGACGCGTTTGCCTTTGAGATCCTCGACCTCATGGATATCGGAGTCAACATGGGTAAAGAGTTGCAGGGTATAGCCAAATTGGCCGTCATCAGAGCCCATTAACGCAAACGGCACGGCTCCGGCCAAGTTCACCGCAAACGGCGTAGGGCCAGTGGAGAAACCGGCGATATGTAAGCGCCCGCTGCGCATGGCTTCCACTTGAGCAGCGTTAGACTGTACCGCAAAGAAGCGCACATCCCGCTCGGTGACCTCAGCCAAGTGATCGATAAACGGTTGCCAAATGTCCGAATAAATAGCCGGGTCTTCTACGGGGGTATAAGCAAAAATCAGCGTGTCGGGATTAGCCCACTCAGCCTCATCGGCAGGACGGTCGGCGACCATATCGCCATTTTCGTCGCAATAAATAGTATCTAAGTCACCGCGTTCACACTCAGCGAAAGCGGGCGTAGTGAGCAGGGCGAGCGGTAAGAGTGATGCGGCGGTAAGCATCGCGAGCGGGCGCTTGCGGAAGAGCGAAGTTGCCATGGTAAGCCTCATTTGTGCGTTATTGTTGTGTTCTTGCTATGGATCAAACTGTGTTTCCTTTGCTGCGTTTTGCCACTAATGAAACGGAAAATGTTTCATAAGTGGACATTCCGCGCCAAGGATGGTTATTTTCGAAAGCAGACACCTTCAATCTAGGGTTTGTGACAAACTTATGTCAAATACTTTACAGCCACTCTCCGACCATTGGCGCAATCGCTATTTATTAATGCGCCACGGTCATAGCCAGGCCAATCAACAGGGCGTGATTGTCAGCTCGCCAGAGCGAGGAATAGAAAACTTTGGCCTTTCGATGCATGGCGAGCAACAACTTACCCAGCTCGTTGCTGATTGGCACTGGCCTGCGCCGACCCGCGTAGTGCATTCAGACTTTTTGCGTACCACGCAAACCGCCGCCCGAGTAGCCGCTAAGTTCGGGTTAGCACCCTGCGTGGATAAACGCTTGCGGGAGCGAAATTTTGGTGACTTAGAAGGTCAGGGAGACGAGCACTACCCTAGCGTGTGGGCGTTAGATGCCGAGGATGCCGAGCATCGTCATCATCAGGTGGAAGCCTTAAGCGCGGTGTCACAACGTATGCAAGCAGTCATCGCGGATTGGGAACAGCAGGTAAGCGGCGAAACCATCCTGCTCGTCAGTCACGGTGATCCGCTGCAAATCCTGCTGACTGCCCTGGCAGGGAAACCGCTGACGACTCACCGTGAGCAAACTCCGCTAGCTCCCGCTAGCATCACTCTTTATGGGGATGGCGTGTAATCCATTGTAAGCTGTGTGGTAGTCTCTAAGAAAAGTAAAGAGAACCTGTTATGCCTGCTCCTTTTTCGCCGGATGCGACGCGCCTGCTGAACGCCCTTGCCGTGGGCAGCCATGCGTTAATCGACGCGCACTTTTGGAGTGAGGGTGTTGATCAGCTATTAGCGGCGCTAGGGGAAGCGTCGGGTGTCAATCGGGTGTGGATATTTCAAACCATAGAGCGTAACCCAGAGGGTATCCTGCAGGATTTTGTTTTTGAATGGGCATCTGCATCGCACTACCGTGAGCGAACGCAAAAACGCTTTCGCTTTTTTACCACGCTGATCGACGATCCCGAGTATGAGGAAATGGTCAATCGTCGGGAGCGTGGTGACTCCCACACCTGTATTACCTCTACAGTGGATCTGGGATCGCTGCGCGACAATTTGGAAAGCCAGTCGATTCAATCGATGGTGACCGTTCCGATTATGGTAGGTGGCCAGTGGTGGGGCACTTTGGGCTTTGATGACTGTGAGCGCGAAGTTGACTGGGAGGGAGCGGGGTTGCAGGCGCTAGTGATCGGCGCTGAACTAATCGCCTCGGCTATTTATCGTCAGCAGCTTACCCGTAGGCAGCGTCAGGTCGATCTACTACAGCAGGTCGCCGCCTGTGGCACCTGGGAGATCAACACGCGCAGCGGCGCCACCTGGTGCTCTTCGGCGTTGCTGATTTCGCTGGGTTATCCTGGCGATTACGCTAGGCTTCCGCTGCGTCGCTTACTAGCCCATGCCATGCCCGCCGACCGCTTACGGGTGTTTGGTGTGATTCGCGAATGCCATCAGCGGCTGCAAACCCAATGCCGTATTGATGTCCAGCTCAGGGTCGCATCCGGGCAGTGGCGCTGGCACGAGCTGGTGATGGAAAGCGACTACTCCGACGATGGCTACTTGGCGCGTATTGGCGGTCTAGTCATCGACATTAGCCAACGCAAAAAAAGCGAAGAGCAGGCCTGGGCAGCGGCGGAGTTCGATGCCTTGACCGGTACGCGCAATCGGCGTGGCTTAGCTAATCACTTAGCACAGCTCAATGAGCGGCCTGAAGCGGCAACCTATTATTTGCTGATGATTGATATTGATTACTTCAAACATATCAATGATCGCTACGGTCATCCCGCGGGTGATGCGCTGCTAGTGGAGATGGCAAAGCGCGTCCATGATGCCCTGCGGCCCGAGGATTGTCTGGCAAGGCTCGGCGGTGAAGAGTTTGCCGTTACGGCGGGTGATTTATCGCATCAACAGGTAGTCCAGCTGGGTGAGCGTATTCGCCATCGAATAGCCCAGCAGCCGTTTTATCTGACGGCGGGTGATTCGCAAACGCCGCTGATGGTGACACTCACCGTCAGCGTGGGGATTGCCCCTCTGGCGCTCACCAGTGATTTAGACCACTGTCAGGCAGTCGCTGTTGCCCAGGCCGACCAAGCGCTCTATGCCGCCAAAGAGGCGGGGCGCAATCGCGTTGTGGCGCACTGGCAGCGGTGATAACGGCTACTGATAAGGTTTATTGCTGCGACGGTGGAATCCAGGCAATCATATCGACTTCCACATCGGCCCCGCCCGCTAAGCCTGTCACGCCAATGCAGGTGCGGGTAGGCAGCGGTTGGGGGAAGTAGCTCGCGTAGACCTTATTGACCTCGTCAAAGTGGCCCATATTGGTAATAAACACCCGGGACTGCACCACATATTCGAAGGCGCTACCGACTTCTTCGAGCACGATCGCCAGGTTCTGCATCACCCGGTGGGTTTGTTCGGTGAAAGTACCCAATAGCATTTCGTTGGTTTCCGGCACCGTCGGCATTTGCCCAGTGATAAACACCAGATCGCCGACGCGGCAGGCGTGGGAAAACGGCGCGATAGGCTGTGGCGCGCGGTCAATAAACAGCTTTTCAATCATGTGCTTATCCTTTTTGGAATGATGTCATTGTGAGGAGCAGAGCGAAGAAGCAATCTTGTTTTTAGTAGCAGGATAACCTCAAGATCGCCGCGCTACGCTCGCAATGGTAAATAGGTGGTTTGCTGTTTTGTTAACGGTTTTAAAACATCATGGGCCTCAAATGAGGCCCATGATGACGTACTTATCAACAGCTGCTTTGTTTCTTGGGCTGTGGATTAATGCCCCAGAATCTGGCTTAAGAACAGCTGGGTGCGCTCAGACTGCGGATTATTGAAGAATGGCTCAGGTGCGTTCTCTTCAATGATCTGCCCTTGGTCCATAAAGATCACTCGGTCGGCCACGGTTTTGGCGAAGCCCATTTCGTGGGTCACACAAATCATGGTCATACCCTCTTCCGCCAGCTCCACCATGACGTCCAGCACTTCCTTAATCATCTCAGGGTCGAGAGCGGAGGTGGGCTCGTCAAACAGCATAACGTCGGGGTGCATGCAGAGTGAGCGGGCAATCGCCACGCGCTGCTGCTGGCCGCCTGAAAGTTGCCCAGGGTACTTGGTAGCCTGCTCGGCAATGCGCACCCGCTGTAGGTACTCCATTGCCAGCGCTTCGGCTTCTTTACGGGGTTTCTTCTGAACCCACATCGGCGCGATACAGCAGTTTTCCAGTACCGTTAAGTGAGGAAACAGGTTGAAATGTTGAAATACCATGCCGACGCTGCGGCGAATCTGCTCAATGCGCTTAACGTCCTGGGTGAGCGGTACGCCGCCCACCACAATTTCACCTTTTTGGTGCTCTTCAAGGTGATTGATACAGCGAATCAGCGTTGATTTACCCGAACCCGAGGGGCCGCAGACCACAATACGCTCGCCGCGTTTTACCTCAAGGTAGATATCCCGCAGTACGTGAAAGTCGCCGTACCACTTGTTAACGTTACGCATCTCGACCATCAGGTCGGAAGTACTGGTGCCAGCGGTGTTGGTGGCTGCTTGTGTCATGTTGAAATCCTACTCAAAACGTAAAGAGATTCGGCAATCGTACTTAAGCGAGTACTTGAACTAGTGCTTATGGCCGGTATTTAGCTTGCGTTCCAGGTACTGGCTGTAGCGCGACATGCTGAAACAGAAGATCCAGAACACGAACGCGGCAAATACATACCCCTCGATGGAGAAGCCCAGCCAGCGCGAGTCGGAAAGCGCCGCTTGCACAATGCCCAACAGGTCAAACAGCCCGATGATCATGACCAGAGTGGTGTCTTTAAACAGTGAGATAAACGTATTGACGATACCCGGAATCATCATTTTCAGCGCCTGGGGCATCACGATGAGCCCCATGCGCTTCCAATACGTCATCCCCAGCGCCGCGGCAGCCTCATCCTGCCCTTTGGGGATAGCCTGCAAACCACCGCGAATAACCTCCGCCATATAGGCGCTTTGGAACAGCGTTAGGCCGATCAGCGCCCGCACAAGGCGATCCACACTGAGCTCCGACGGTAGGAATAGCGGTAGCATTACCGAGGCCATAAACAGAATGGTGATAAGCGGCACACCACGCCAGAACTCAATAAAAATCACGCAGAAGGTTTTGACGATAGGCATGTTAGAACGCCGCCCGAGCGCCAGCACAATACCAATCGGCAGTGCCCCTACCATGCCTACCGTGGCCAGTAGCAGGGTTAGCATCAAGCCGCCCCAGCGGTGGGTGGAGACACGCGGTAGGTCAAAGTAGCCGCCGTGGAGCAGCACGTAAGCGATTACCGGGAAGATCAGCAGCGCAAACAGGGCCATCCAGCGTTTAAACGGCAGGCGGGGGATGACCATCCAGGCAATAATGGCGGCGAACATGGCAAACACAATGTTGGCGCGCCAGTACTCCTCACTTGGGTAGAGGCCATACATGAACTGGGAGAAGCGCGCGTTGACGAATACCCAGCAGGCGCCTACGCGTGAGCAGTCCTCACGGCTATCGCCTATCCAGTCGGCATCAATGAACGCCCACTGAACCGTTGGCACCACCAGTAGATATAGCACGTACAGGCCCAACAGCGTAAAAATGCTATTAATCGGGCCGTTGAACAGATTGCCACGTAGCCAGGCAACCGGGCCAATAGTGCCTTTAGGGGCCGGGCGCTGAGGTATGGTTTCTTTATTGTGAATCATGGGGTCGCCTCCGGCCTAGCGTTCGACCAGCGCAACGCGAGCGTTGAACCAGTTCATGAACATGGACACCAGCAAGCTGATGATCAGATAAACCGCCATGGTCATGGCAATGACTTCGATTGCCTGACCGGTCTGGTTAAGGGTGGTACCGGCGAAAACCGAGACTAAGTCGGGGTAGCCGATGGCGGTGGCCAGTGACGAGTTTTTAATCAGATTGAGATATTGGCTAGTGAGCGGCGGAATAATCACGCGCATAGCCTGGGGAATGACGACTAGGCGTAGCACTAGCTTGCGCGGCAAGCTCAATGCCTGGGCGGCTTCCGTTTGGCCATGGGGAATGGCCTGGATGCCCGAGCGCACAATTTCGGCAATAAACGATGCGGTATAAATGGAAAGTGCCAGCCACAAAGCCAAAAATTCCGGAATGATGGTGATACCACCGCCGAAGTTAAAGCCGCGTAGCACCGGCATCTCCCAGGTTACCGGTACCCCGGTGGCGACCAATACCAGCAATGGTAGGCCAAAGATAATCACCAGCGACATCCAGAAAACCGGCAGGCGCTTACCGGTGGCTTCGTGGCGACGCTTGTTCCACACGACCAGGGCGATGCTGGCAATAATGGCCACTATGAAGGTGGCTGGGATAAGACCAAATCCTGATTCAAACAGCGGTTGAGGCAGGTACAGCCCGCGCACGTTCAGGAAAATGGCTTCGCCAAACGCCATGCTCTCTCTGGCACTGGGTAACGTCCGCAGTACCGCGAAATACCAGAAGAAAATTTGCAGCAGCAGCGGGATATTACGAAATGTCTCGATATAGGCGTTGGCTAACTTGGCGATCAGCCAATTGGGCGATAGCCGCGCGATACCGACAATAAAACCAATAATCGAGGCAGCCAACACCCCCAATCCACCGACGAGCAGTGTATTGAGCAAGCCAATCACAAAGGTGCGGCCGTAGGTACTTTGGGAGGAGTACTCGATTAAGGTTTGACCAATACCAAAGCCGGCTGTGTTGCCCAAAAAGCTAAAGCCTGTGGTGATACCGCGGGCATTCAGGTTGGCTTGGGTATTGCCGATAATATAGATCAGGAAAGCCGCCACAACGGCGACCAAAATGAGCTGAAAAATAAGTGCGCGCTTAGCGCGGTCTCGCCAAAACGGCGGCTTGTGGCCGGCGGGGCGAATGTTGGGTCTTACAGACATGGATGGCGTCTCCGCTGCACGGAAGGTCAATCAGATGGCCCGCCAGGCCCTTGAAACAAGAGCGGCGGGCCGGGGTCAAGCGAGACGCTTAGCGAATCGGGGGAGCGTACTGGAAGCCACCGTCGTTCCACAGGGCGTTAACACCGCGCTCGATTTCAAGCGGCGAATCCATACCCACGTTACGTTCAAAACTTTCAGCGTAGTTGCCGACTTGGCTAATGATGTTGTAAGCCCAGTCAGCTTCTAGGTTCATGCCTTCGCCGTAGTTGCCGTCTTGGCCCAGCAGGCGAGCAACATCAGGATTGTTAGAGTCACGCATCTCTTCAGCGTTTTCGCTGGTAACGCCGTACTCTTCAGCATTGATCATGGCAAACAGCGACCATTTCACGATGTTGAACCAAAGGTCGTCGCCCTGACGAACCACAGGCCCCAGCGGCTCTTTGGAGATAACGTCAGACAGAATCATCGACGCTTCAGGATCATCAAGCTGGATACGTAGTGCCGCTAGCTGAGAGGTGTCAGACGTTAGAACGTCGCAGCGGCCAGCTTGATAGCCACCCACAGTTTGCTCAGAAGTATCAAAAACGATCGGGTTGAATTCCATGTCGTTAGCACGGAAGTAGTCGGCTAAGTTCAGCTCGGTCGTGGTGCCCGATTGAATACAGATAGAAGCACCGTCGAGCTCATCGGCACCGGTAATGCCCAGGTCGCGTGAAACCATGAAGCCTTGGCCGTCGTAAAAGTTAACGCCAGTGAAGTTAAGGCCCAGCGTGGTGTCACGGGTAGTGGTCCAGGTGGTATTACGTGAAAGTAAGTCAACCTCACCAGACTGCAGTGCGGTGAAGCGCTCAACGGCGTTTAGAGAAATATACCTGAATCCGTGAGACCGGCCCCAGGAAGCACTTCTAACCCACTGACCTGCATGGCAATATAGCCATTATCGCCATTCACCCAGACAGTGCCATGCCCAACATAAAGTTCCGCGCCAGTTGCCGCACCCTCACCAGCCACGCCGGGCTGTCCATCATCGGGCAATGCTTCGAGATCGCTGGCGTCGACAGCATCGACAGCCGCTTCCCCACCACGCTGGGCATGCGCACCAGTGACGTGATCAAGAGCTACCTGGGCCTGCTGTGTCTGGGCATGAGCGACTATGACGCTGTCGAGAACTTCCGCCGCGACAAGCCCTTCCAACAACTGCTGACCCTGCAGAAGGTGCCGAGCGCGGCGACGCTGCGACAGCGGCTGGAGAAACTTGCCGCCAACGACCTGCAGGCGCGCACCGCCACCTGGTCCACGACCCTGCTGTCACTGATCGAAGCACCGATCACCGCCGAGACGACGCACGTCTGCCTGGACATCGACACCTTCGTCATGGACAACAGCAACTCGAAGAAGGAAGGCGTCTCGCGGACCTACCAGAAGGTCGATGGCTACACCCCGATCGCCGCCTATCTGGGCAACGAAGGGTGGTGCCTGGGTCTGGAACTGCGGCCTGGCAAGCAGCACACCATGAAGGAGAGCAACGCCTTCCTGGAGCGGGTACTGCCTCGCGCCCAATGCTTGACCAAGCAACCGATCCTGTTACGCGAGGACAGCGGCTTCGACAGCCAGGCGCTGTGGCCGCAGACCGTCTCGATCCACGACGACAACAAGACCGAATACGTCGTCCAACGCGTGATGCGCCTGGTCGAGCGCACCGCCGATCGCGATGGCCAGTTGCTGCTCGAACCGGACTATGAGTTGGAAGGCTGGTGGACCAGCCTGGACGAGGCGCCGGAGGCGGTGATCAAGCGCTACCAGGCGCATGCCACCCATGAGCAGTTTCACAGCGAGATCAAGACCGATCTCGACCTGGAGCGCTTGCCGTCCGGCAAGTTCGCCACCAACGATCTGATCCTGCATCTCGCCCAGTTGGCCTACAACATCCTGCGCCTGATGGGACAGCTGGGCATGACCGGCGAGCTGAGCCCGGTTCGCCACCCGGCCAAGCGGCGCCGGCTGCGCACCGTGCTACAAGAGCTGGTGCACCGTGCGGCTCTCGTGATTCACAAGGCACGGCAGATCATCCTCGACTTCGGGCAGGATATCGGGCGCATGACGGTGCTCAAGACGCTGCGGAGCCGACTGCGTTATCCACGAGGAACGCCATGCTGACCGTCAATCGGCGACACTCTATCCACAAGCAGTTCCAAGCGACACGCGATCGCCAGATATGTCGTGCCTGGCGGGTGGAAAGGCATGACAAAACGGGCCGTCAGCACCGATCAGCACGGTGGGTTTTGGCAATAACGGGCTTGCGAAAGCCAACTTGCACGGGGCGAATGATCAAAAAGTGCTCGCTGGCGGTGATAGGGAAAGTGTCGGCGCCGGCTTCACGGATTCAGGAGAATGGTTACAGAGAATGCATCAAAACAGGGCGCTGGTCCGGGCCGGTGACAGGTTCTGGGGCGCTAGGTGTTGGGTCGTTTTTCGGGGGCAAGCTCAGAATGTGCCGATTTGTCTCTATAATAATGATAAACAAGAATAAATAAGATGTGGCAAGACTTTTGCTAAATCATATTTGGAGCAATGAAACCCAACCGAAGGTATCCATTATGAAGAAGCAGTTTTTCACCAAATCCGGATTTATCAGTATCACTTTGCTTGCAGCACTTCAGGCTGCGCCCGCCATTGTTAGCGCTGACGTCAGCTCAAATGTGAGCGCCAGCAGCAACTATCTGTTCCGGGGCGTCACCCAGACAGACGGGGCTGCGGCTGTCCAGGGAGGGTTGGATTATGAGCATGCGTCGGGCTTCTACGCCGGTGGTTGGGGTTCCAATGTCGATTTTGGTGACGGCACCAGCTATGAGCTTGATCTTTATGCCGGATTCTCCGGCTCTGTGGAAGAACTGGGTTATGACGTTGGGTACATTTATTATGCGTATCCTGACGCGCCGGACTCCATCGACTTCGGCGAACTGTACGGCGAGATCAGTTATGGCATTGCGGCCATCGGCCTGGCCTACACGATCAACAGCGACACCAGTGGTGATGGGGTGTTCGTGCAGGGGGATGCCTATTACTACGCCTCTGTTGGGGTGCCTCTGGAGGACAGCTACAGTGCCGGTGTGACGCTTGGCTATTACGACTTCGCTGATGACGGCAAGGCTTCTGTCGGCGAGGCAAGTTATTCACACGTCGCCGCCAACGTTACAAAGGATGCGGGAAACTTCGGTTCTTTCAGTGTTAACGTGGAGTACGCGGACATTGAGTCAACCGACGCGCTTGGCTCTGTCAACTCGGATGATCCGAAGTTCTGGCTGGGTTGGAGCAGGAGTTTCTGATCGGCCAAGTGATCACAAGCAATTCAGATCCAGAATAAAAAGCCGGCCCAAATGACGGGCCGGTTTTTATTTATCATGCAAGAACCCACCATCGTGCGCCTGCCTTGACGCCCGGTGACTCGACATCCTCGCCCTTACCTCTGCCCCCCCTGCCGCCAAAGCTCATTTCTTATCCGGTGCCTGAATTTCAAACTGTATTAAAGGTTTGTCTGTAAGGTCGTTCCAGATTCCCACGCAAAAATGCTGACTCACTGACCTCAGTCAAACAGCCAGGATGATACTGAATGAACAAACGATTGTTGTTGTGCGCGATGATAGTTCCGGGAGCCTTGGCCGTCTCTCCTATGGTGTCGGCCCAGGCAAAAGAGAGTGTGTCGCTGAAAGAATATCAGCAGGCCAAAGCCAGCCAGGCTGTTTCCCTGAACCAGGCCATGGTGATGGCTTTCGAGAATAGCCCGGTATTGGCTTTGAGGCGGGCCGCGGTCTCGATACAGCAGGGACAGCTTGATCATGCCAGCCGCTGGGCGCCGAGCAATCCAGAGTTTGAGTTGGGGGCCCGTCAGGCCCCGGATCAGGCCGACGAGTCCCTGGAATATGGGGTGAGGGTTACTCAGGAGATCTGGATGGGTAATCGCGGCGACCTTGGGCAGTCGCGTGCCCGGAGTAATCTCACGTCCCGGCAACAGGAGCTTGAATACCTGAAGGTAGCCACCAAGGCGCGGGTGCGGGCCGCCTATTTCCGGATACTGCTGGCTCAGAAAGAGTTGGAAACCGCAACCCGTGCCGTTGAACTTATGCAACGCACCAAAGACCTGGTTGAAATGTCCGTAAAACAGGGTAAACAAACCCGGATTGATCTCAATACCGCAGTCATTGGGCTTGCCAGGGCCCGGAATCAAAAAGCCTCGGCGGAACAAAAGCTCGAGCAATCAAAAATTGACCTTACCGAAGTGCTCGGGGTGTCCCCCTCCGATGCCGTTGGGGTGACCGGCGAGCTTGATGTGACGCTCGAAGACCTGCCTCCGACCAGCCAGCTTGTCGAGATGGCACAGAGTCAGAGAGCGGACCTGAAAGCGGCGGCCGCCAGAATTGCAGCGGATGAAAATAGTGTTATGTTGAAGGGCGTATAATCACTGTTACGTGTATCTATGAGTAAGCTTGAGAAGACGATACTGATTGTTACGATCGTTTTGGCGGTAGCATATATTGTCGCTTTCAATATGAACGTGCCCTATTATTGGGGTTCGGGAGAAAGGGTAGTCCCAAAGGGAATAGTAGATGCTTTATGGGTAGTAGTGCTATTAATGTCCGTCATCACACTGGCAGTTTGCATTCGTGATAGCGGTCTTCGGAAGCTACAAAACCGAGGTTGGTGGATATCGTACATGGTGCTTTTAGGCGCAGTAGCGATACCTCATTATTACATTAAGCACGGGAGGCGGAGTCGTGATTAAACACGTAACCATACGCACCAGTTCGCGCCCTACCGGGCGCCGGACGCTCGTAAACTCGCGCCGCTGTGCTTAAGCGTTAATGTGTCCCCGTCATGTATAGCTACGAAGAAATAATAAACAGATCAGCGGTAGAGGATGAAATAGTCGTCGGGTATGCCGATGCAATGGAATTGCTTCGTATTCTTAGAGGAAAGACTACGAGAGTCCTTGGATGGGAGGGCTGGGTTAAGTACGCTGACGGAAGTTTAGGTCATTCCCAGGAGCATCAAGGCACCGTTGACCTTTCCCTGAATCCGTGAGACCGGCCCCCGGAAGCACTTCTAACCCACTGACCTGCATGGCAATATAGCCATTATCGCCATTCGCCCAGACAGTGCCATGCCCAACATAAAGTTCCGCGCCAGTCGCCGCACCCTCACCAGCCACGCCGGGCTGTCCATCATCGGGCAATGCTTCGAGATCGCTGGCGTCGACAGCATCGACAGCCGCTTCCCCACCACGCTGGGCATGCGCACCAGTGACGTGATCAAGAGCTACCTGGGCCTGCTGTGTCTGGGCATGAGCGACTATGACGCTGTCGAGAACTTCCGCCGCGACAAGCCCTTCCAACAACTGCTGACCCTGCAGAAGGTGCCGAGCGCGGCGACGCTGCGACAGCGGCTGGAGAAACTTGCCGCCAACGACCTGCAGGCGCGCACCGCCACCTGGTCCACGACCCTGCTGTCACTGATCGAAGCACCGATCACCGCCGAGACGACGCACGTCTGCCTGGACATCGACACCTTCGTCATGGACAACAGCAACTCGAAGAAGGAAGGCGTCTCGCGGACCTACCAGAAGGTCGATGGCTACACCCCGATCGCCGCCTATCTGGGCAACGAAGGGTGGTGCCTGGGTCTGGAACTGCGGCCTGGCAAGCAGCACACCATGAAGGAGAGCAACGCCTTCCTGGAGCGGGTACTGCCTCGCGCCCAATGCTTGACCAAGCAACCGATCCTGTTACGCGAGGACAGCGGCTTCGACAGCCAGGCGCACCTGGCGCTTCTCGAACAGCAACGCCAGGTCTTTGCCGACGAGGGGCGCCGGCTCGACTATGTCGTCAAATGGAACCCGCGTGGCTCGGCCACGGCTGATCGAGATACCTGGCTGGCGGTGGCGGCGGACTACTGGGAAGAGCTGCGTCCTGGCAAGCGCCAGGCGCTGTGGACGCAGACCGTCTCGATCCACGACGACAACAAGACCGAATACGTCGTCCAACGCGTGATGCGCCTGGTCGAGCGCACCGCCGATCGCGATGGCCAGTTGCTGCTCGAACCGGACTATGAGTTGGAAGGCTGGTGGACCAGCCTGGACGAGGCGCCGGAGGCGGTGATCAAGCGCTACCAGGCGCATGCCACCCATGAGCAGTTTCACAGCGAGATCAAGACCGATCTCGACCTGGAGCGCTTGCCGTCCGGCAAGTTCGCCACCAACGATCTGATCCTGCATCTCGCCCAGTTGGCCTACAACATCCTGCGCCTGATGGGACAGCTGGGCATGACCGGCGAGCTGAGCCCGGTTCGCCACCCGGCCAAGCGGCGCCGGCTGCGCACCGTGCTACAAGAGTTGGTGCACCGTGCGGCTCTCGTGATTCACAAGGCACGGCAGATCATCCTCGACTTCGGGCAGGATATCGGGCGCATGACGGTGCTCAAGACGCTGCGGAGCCGACTGCGTTATCCACGAGGAACGCCATGCTGACCGTCAATCGGCGACACTCTATCCACAAGCAGTTCCAAGCGACACGCGATCGCCAGATATGTCGTGCCTGGCGGGTGGAAAGGCATGACAAAACGGGCCGTCAGCACCGATCAGCACGGTGGGTTTTGGCAATAACGGGCTTGCGAAAGCCAACTTGCACGGGGCGAATGATCAAAAAGTGCTCGCTGGCGGTGATAGGGAAAGTGTCGGCGCCGGCTTCACGGATTCAGGATATAGTTAACCGCATCCGCATCGCCGAGTACCGCTGCCGCGACTGCACGGCAAACATCAACATCCAGACCCTGCCAATTACCATCGTCGTCTGGCGCTGAGAAGCCCGGCAAACCATCGCTCACACCACACTGAACGGCGCCACGCTCAATGGTATCTTCTAGGGTATCGGCTTGAGCAGTCGCCATTCCCGCTAGGCTTAATGAGCCTGCGGACGCCAGAAGCGCTAGGTGTTTTTTATTGAACATTTAGTTTCCCTCGAAGTTCTTGAAATTGGTTATTGAAATCTGTCATTGAAATAGCCATGCATGCCGTAGCATGTAACTAAACCTAGCAAGGAAGATGCCAACAAGGGTACAGGCGCACATTCAGCGCTTTTCAACGCTACTCAACGAATTCGAGACGAACGTCTAGGTGCAAAAAATGTTACCACCCACCTTGCTTTGCACCTTTATAGGGCAATCTGGGGTGGGCGGTGGCAGAAAGGCAGCAGTGAAGGGCGTTTATTCGGCCGTGAATGCCTTGCGCATAAACGGCGGCAGGGCGAGCGCACCGCGATGGGCATCAACGCTATAGTACTCAAGCGGCAGTTCGTGGCTGGCGGCTGCCTGTTCACGGAACGCATTCACATCAGTGGCTTTACCCGCCAATGTGACGCTCCACCAGCCTGAGGGGTAAACCGGCTGTGGGAAGGGCAGGGTCGCGACGCTGTCGAAACCCGCTTCCAGCATATCGTGGCGTAACTCACGAATGATCGAACCCGTGTGGTAAAGCGGTGACTCGCTCTGCTGCACCATCACGCCGCCACTTTTCAAAATGCGGTGGCAGCGCTTGAGAAAATCGGTTTTAAACAACCCTTCAGCGGGGCCGACGGGGTCGGTAGAGTCGATAATAAGTACATCGATGCTCTCATCCGGTGCATCGTCCACCCACTTGACGCCATCGGCGAACAGTAGCTCGGCGCGCGGATCATTATTTGATTCTACCAATGATGGAAAGAAGCGCTCAGAGGCTTTCGTCACTTCTTCATCGATATCAATCTGGGTAACTTTCTCAACGCCTGAGTGGCGCAGCACCTCTTTTAACGTGCCGCAGTCTCCACCACCGATAATCACCACCCGCTTAGGGTCTTGGTGGGTAAACAGGGCTGGATGCGCGATCATCTCGTGATAGAGGAAGTTATCGCGATCAGTCAGCATCACACAGCCGTCCAGCACCAGGAGGTTGCCGTAAGTCTCGGTAGCATAGACTTCCAGATGCTGGTACTGGCTCTGCACGTCCAGCAGCTTTTCAGAGATTTTCAGCGAGAAGGCGCTGCCGTGGCTATCAAAGACTTCGGTAAACCACTGGTCGTCGCGTAAATCGCTCATGAATTGGCTCCTGATTGCGCTGTCTTGGGTTGCGTCGGGATATCCCGGTGGTATTGCGGGCTGAGCTCGTGCAGTGCCTCCATAAAGGCGGTGACGTGATCCGGGTTGGTAAATTGGCTGATACCGTGGCCCAGGTTAAACACATGGCCAGGGCCGTGGCCGTAGCTTTCCAGCACGCGAGCCACTTCAGCGCGGATAGCCGAGGGGCGCGCAAATAGTACGTTAGGGTCCAGATTGCCCTGCAGGGCAACCTTATGGCCAACGCGGGCGCGGGCATCGGAAAGCTCGGTAGACCAGTCGATACCCAGGGCATCGGCACCGGCGCAGGCGATATGCTCAAGCCACTGCCCGCCATTCTTGGTAAACAAAATCACCGGCACGCGACGGCCATCGTGTTCACGGATCAGTCCGGAAACGATCTGCTCCATGTAGCGCAGCGAGAACTCCAGATACGCAGGGGTCGAAAGTGCGCCGCCCCAGGTATCAAAAATCTGCACCGCCTGGGCACCGGCGCGAATCTGTGCATTTAAGTAGTCGGTGACCGCATGCGCCAGCGTATCCAGCAGCTGGTGCATGGTATCTGGCGTATCGTAAAGCATGGTTTTCAGGTGACGGAAGTCCTTGCTGGAGCTGCCTTCGACCATATAAGTCGCCAGTGTCCAGGGGCTGCCGGAGAAACCAATCAGCGGCATACGGCCATTCAACTCCCGGCGGATGGTCGACACCGCACGCATCACGTAATCCAAGTCTCGTTCGGCGTCGGGTACGCTGAGTGCGGCGACCTCTTCTGGGGTGCGCACGGTTTTGCGGAATTTAGGGCCTTCGCCGGTTTCAAAATAGAGACCCAAGCCCATGGCATCAGGGATGGTCAAAATATCTGAAAACAGAATCGCCGCATCTAGCGGGTAGCGCTCTAGAGGCTGCAGGGTAACTTCGCAGGCTAGGTCATGGTTGCGGCACAAATCCATAAAGCTGCCTGCATCGGCCCGGCTGGCACGGTATTCCGGCAGGTAGCGGCCCGCTTGACGCATCATCCACACCGGGGTGCGGTCGACGGGCTGGCGCGCTAGTGCACGAAGGAAGCGATCATTTTGTAAAGGTGTAGTGGTCATAGACACTTGCTCTTAGGAAATTTGCCCGCATCGTATTCGAAACCGTATCGGGGATCATATGCGAGCAATTGTACTTGAAGATAAGCGCGAGGGCGGCGTACTCGGTGGCAAAAATCGTCGCATCCGGCCAATTTTTCTCCACTAATGAGCCGATTTTAGTCGCGTTGCCACCGTGAGGCGGGCGCCGCTTCCTGTTAGAATGCTTGCCCATTTTGCCAACACTGGTGTGGTTAACTGGTTTGGTCAATCAGCGAGGTAACCTGTGACCATTCGCTTTATTGCCGCTTCCCAACTGCCCACGCCCTGGGCGACATTTACGATGCATGGCTTCGAAGATGAGGCCACCGGCAAGGATCATATTGCCTTAACGTTGGGTGATGTGACCGGCGACGCACCGGTGCTGGGGCGGGTACATTCTGAATGTTTGACCGGCGATGCGCTCTTTTCCATGCGCTGTGACTGTGGTTATCAGTTGCAGGAAGCGCTTAAGCGCATTGCTGAAGAGGGTCGTGGCGTGCTGTTTTATCTGCGCCAAGAGGGGCGTGGTATTGGGTTGCTAAACAAAATTCGCGCTTATCATCTTCAGGATCAAGGTGCAGATACCGTCGAAGCCAACGAGCAGCTCGGCTTTGGTGCTGATATGCGCCGCTATGATCTATGCGTACCGATGCTCAACCACTTGGGGATCACCTCGCTAAGGTTGATGACCAATAACCCGCGCAAAGTGGATGCCCTCACCCGCGACGGTGTGAACGTGGTGGAGCGCTTACCGATCACCACCGGCCTGAACCCGCATAACGAGCAGTACCTTGCCACCAAAGCGGGCAAACTTGGTCATATGATGGCGCTGGATGACTTCACTCACGCCAGCGATGTGGATATTGAGCGTAAGGGATGATAATAGTGAGGTATAGGTTTTAGGAGCCACCCGAATGAAAGCCGCACGTAATGAGCAGGGTGAAGTCTTTTCTGAAGAGCAGGGTGAATTCAGTGCTGCCGAAGAGTGGCTGCACAGTATCACTCACGGTATCGGAGCCGTGCTCAGCCTTGTGGGAATGGTGGTTCTGCTGATCGCTGCGAGCGTCGCTGCCCATGTCGACCCATGGAAGGTGGTTAGCCTGAGCCTCTACGGCACTACGTTGGTTCTGCTATACACCGCCTCGACCCTTTATCACGGCATTCCGCATCGGCGCTGGAAGCTGCGTTTTCAACTGCTTGACCACTGTGCGATTTATCTCCTCATCGCGGGTACTTACACGCCTTTTTTATTGGTGAACATGCGCGGCCCCACCGGGTGGATACTATTTACTGCTGTATGGTCGCTCGCGTTGGCGGGCATTGTCTGCAAACTATGTTGGCCGCATCGCTTTGCGGTATTGCGCGTCACGATTTATTTGCTGATGGGCTGGATGATTTTACTCGCAGCAGAGGAGATGGCGGCTAATTTATCGTCAACCGGTATTACCCTGCTGGCCGCGGGAGGAATCATCTACACGCTCGGGGTTATCTTCTACGCTGTGCGTGCGATCCCCTATAACCACGCTATTTGGCATCTGTTTGTAATAGGGGGAAGCGTCTGCCACTACTTTGCTATTTATAGCGCGGTTCTCCCCGTTAGGCCTGCTTAACCCTCAGCGGCGGCTTTCTCACGCGCGACGGCTTTAGCCATGGCGGGGCGCTTGATATGACGCTCGCGGTAAGCAAAGAGCGGCTCGGGTAAGCGATGCTTCATGCTGGCCGCCCAGGAAAGGGTATGGGTCAGAAACAGATCCGCTAGGGTAAAGGTGTTACCTACTAGATATTTCTGACCGTTATAACGGCGCTCCAAGGCACCGACTGCACGCTGAAACTCCCAGGCACAAACCGGCAAAATAGCAGGAACACGTTTGTCTGCTGGCAAGGCAAACTTATGCTTGGCCTGATTCCACAGCGGCTGCTCAATTTCCGTCACGATAAAGCTGAGCCATTGATCAACTTGGGCGCGGGCCGCGGGGTCGCTGGGCAGCAGCGTGCCATCGCCATAGGTCTCGGCCAGATAGCGGCAAATAGGCGCCGACTCAAACAGGTGTACATCGCCATCTTCAATGACTGGTACCTTGCCGTCCGGGTGACGTGCCAAATGCGCGGCCGTTTGGCCCTCGCCTTTATCCAAGGCCACGTGCTGGCACTGGTACTCAAGGCCTAGCTCTTCGAGTGTCCATGCCGCTCTTAGCGAGCGGGACTGGGGGAAGCTGTAGAGCGTGATCATGGCGAACTCCTGGCGACAATAATCGATCCTTCAATTTAGCGGGCGTTAGCGAACCTGTCGATTATCGTGTTTTAAGATCGCCTTTAAGCGCTGCCCCTCGCCGTACGGATTCGCTCGTAGGCATTGCCGATTTCGCTGGTACGCGCTTGGGCGATGTCGCGCATGCTTTCGGGCAGGCCTTTACCGGCCAGTTTGTCCGGGTGGTTTTGACTCATTAGGCGGCGATAAGCTTTCTTGATCTCGGCATCGCTGGCATCGTCAGAAACCCCCAGTACGCGATAGGCATCTTTTAGAGCTTCTTCGCTGGCGCCTTGGGAGTTAGCGGCAGCGCCGTGGAGCATTGCCTCAATCTGCTGTACTTCAGCATCGCTGCAGCCTACGCCGCGGGCAACGCGCAAAATCATCTCGTGTTCAGCGGGGTGGAGCACACCGTCCGCGGCGATGGCCGAAAGCTGGACTTGGATAAACACTTGGCGCAACACCGGCTGACGCTGGGTGAGGCGGTTAACGTTGGCCAATTCGGCGTCTAAGTTGAAGTCATCGGCGCGGCCACGCTCAAAGGCGGCGCGGGCTTTGGCGCGCTGCTCACCCTGGAGGTGCATCTGGTCAAACAGTTTCTCGGCTACATCCAGCTCGCCATCGGTTACTTTACCGTCGGCTTGGCACAGGCAGCCCATCACGGAGAAGATCGACTCCAGAAAGCCTTCCTGGATGCGCATTCGAGCGATATTCAGGCGACGGCTAAGGCGTTTGCCTAACCACCAGCCCAGGCCACCGCCAATCAGGAGACCCACCGGGCCACCAAACGCAAGGCCAATCAAGGCGAAGATAATAATTAGAAATAGCATATGGGTCTCAAAAGTGATTTAAAAATAATGGCTTATGGTAGTCGAGCGCGAATAGCCCGCTCGATGCCATCGCTATCCAGTTGGCAGTCGGCAAGCAGTTGCGCGGGCGTGCCGTGCTCGACAAAGGCGTCAGGCAAGCCGAGATTGAGCACTTCCACCTGAACGCCTTCGGCGTGGAGCAATTCATTGACAGCGCTGCCTGCGCCACCCGCAATTACGTTCTCTTCCAGCGTTACCAGCAGTTCATGTTCGTCGGCGGCGTGTAGCACCGCATCTCGATCAAGTGGCTTAATGCTGCGCATGTTGATATGGGTGGCATTGAGCCGTTCGGCGACGTCGGCGGCAGCGCTATTCATGCTGCCAAACGCCAACAACGCAATGCGAACGCCGTCGCTTGAGGTGTTTCGGCGTACCTCGGCTTTGCCAATCGTTAGTGGCTCAAGGTGGTCGGGAATCTCCACGCCGGGGCCGGTGCCGCGTGGGTAGCGCACCGCAGCGGGGCCAGGATGATGGTAAGCCGCACTGAGCATGGCGCGGCATTCGGCTTCATCCGCCGGGGCCAGAATCACCATGCCGGGCACGCAGCGCAGGAACGAGAGATCCATGCTGCCGTGGTGCGTGGGGCCGTCTTCGCCGACTAAGCCTGCACGGTCAATGGCAAAGGTGACGTCCAGGTTCTGCACCGCCACGTCATGAATCAACTGGTCGTAACCGCGCTGTAGAAAGGTAGAGTAAATCGCCACCACCGGTTTCATGCCTTCGCAGGCCATACCTGCTGCGAGCGTGACGGCGTGCTGCTCGGCAATCGCGACATCGAAATAGCGTTGCGGGTACTCTTTAGAGAAGCGAATCAGGTCGGAGCCTTCGCGCATCGCGGGGGTAATGCCCATCAAGCGCGAATCGGCGGCGGCCATATCGCAAAGCCAATCACCGAACACATTGCAGTATTTTTTCTTGGCTACGGCTTGTTTAATGATGGGTTTCTTGGCGGCGCCATTATTGGCGGCAGCGCTGGGCTTTTCCAGCTTGGTAATGGCGTGATAGCCAATCTGGTCGGCCTCGGCAGGCAAGAAACCTTTACCTTTTACCGTTTTGATATGCAGGAACTGCGGGCCGTCGAGGTCGCGCAGGTTTTCCAGCGTATCGGTTAGCGCGTTGAGGTCGTGGCCATCAATGGGGCCAACGTAGTTAAAACCCATCTCTTCAAACAGCGTGGCGGGGCTGACCATGCCTTTCATATGCTCTTCGGTGCGCCGGGCAAGCTCCAGTGCGCCGGGCAGGTGAGAAAGCACTTTTTTGCCCTCTTCGCGTATTTTGAGATAGGGCTTGCTGGAGAGCACGCGGGCAAGATAGGTCGCCATGCCGCCGACGTTTTCGGAAATCGACATTTCGTTGTCGTTGAGCACCACCAGCAGGTTGGCGTCTACGTGGCCTGCGTGGGCCAGGGCTTCAAAGGCCATGCCGGCGGTTAGCGCGCCGTCGCCAATGATTGCACACACGCGCCGCTTCTTTCCCTGTGCCTTGGCCGCCAGCGCCATGCCCAGCGCTGCTGAAATCGATGTGCTGGAGTGGCCCACACCGAAAGTGTCGTACTCGGACTCGGCGCGGCGAGGAAACGCCGCCAGGCCGCCGTGCTGGCGAATACTGAGCATCGTCTCGCGGCGGCCGGTGAGGATTTTATGCGGATAAGCCTGGTGACCAACGTCCCAGACTAAGCGGTCGTGGGGGGTATTAAAGGCGTGGTGCAGGGCAACGCTTAACTCGACCACGCCGAGCCCGGCGCCAAAGTGACCGCCGGAAACACCTACGCTATAGAGCAGGTAGGCACGTAGCTCGTCGGCCAATTGGGCGAGCTGATGGTCATTCATGGCCCGCAGCGCGGCGGGATGATCAAAGGAGTCGAGCAGCGGCGTCGTGGGGCGCTCGCGGGGGATTTCGTCGAACAGCTTCATGGGCATCTTTAGTGGTCGCGCTCGATCATATAGTGGGCTAAGTCGGCCAGCGGTGCAGCACGTTCGCCCAGGGGGGCGAGCGCGGCAATGGCCTCGTCAATCAGGCTGTGCGCTTTGCGTTGAGCCCCCTCTAACCCCAGCAGGCTAGGGTAAGTGGGCTTGGCGCGGGCGGCATCGGCGCCTGACGTTTTGCCTAGGGTAACGGTATCGCCGGTCACATCCAGAATATCGTCGTGAATCTGGAAGGCTAGACCAATGGCGCGGGCGTAGCGAGTTAACGCGTTCAGACGGGGATCATCATCGTTGACCGCCACCAGCCCGCCCATACGTACTGCAGCGACAATCAGGGCGCCGGTTTTATGGGCGTGCATATGGGCTAGGGCATCGACATCCGGGTGGCCGCCAACGGCATCTAAATCCAGCGCCTGCCCCGCCACCATGCCATCACGGCCAGCGGCGGAGGCCAGAGTGTGCACCAAATGGCCCAGCCGGGGGTGAGCATTGCTGGCCAGTACTTCGAAGGCTAGCGCCTGCAGAGCGTCGCCGGCCAGAATCGCACTCGCTTCATCAAATGCCTTATGCACGGTGGGCTGACCACGGCGCAAGTCGTCGTCATCCATGGCCGGTAGGTCATCATGGATCAATGAGTAAGCGTGGATTAACTCAATCGCGGCAGCGGGCGCGTCTAGCGCTTTGTCTTCTGCACCCAGTGCGTGGCCAGCCATATACACCAACAGGGGGCGCAGGCGTTTGCCTCCTGCCAGCAATCCGTGGCGCATGGCGGCCTCAAGCCTTGGTGCTACCGCCGGGCGGCTATCAAACAGTGCCGCGAGGGTAGCGTCTACGCGAGCATTACTGGTGTGGCGCAGGGTGGCAAGCGGGCTAGGCTGCGTGGCTACCATGGGGGCGTCTCCTTGCTTTCATCCTCGGCCACATCCTTGGGGTCGTCGGGGCCAGCAAACGGCGCTACATTCAAACGGCCGTCGCTGTCTTCACTCAGTGCGCGAACCTTAAGTTCAGCACTATCCAGCCGCTGTTGGGCATCGCGGGTTAGCCGCACGCCCTGTTCAAACGCGGTCAGCGCATCTTCCAATGAGAGCTCGCCTGACTCAAGACGTTCAACGATGGTTTCGAGTTGTTCAACCGTCGCGGCGAAATCCTGCGGAGGTGATGTGGTGTCGCTCATTGGGGTATGCCTGCCAACCGGTATGTTTTTAAAATAAGCTGAAATAAGCCCACAGTATACACCGACGCCAGGGGGTGGCGTCTGCCTTTCCACCTACGCTGTTGGTAACGACTTGCGGTTCATTCATTGTCAGCACGCAGACTTTTCATCATCTTGACCCGGCGTGAATGGGGCTGTCTGTGCTACGATATGCGCCTCCCGTGAACCGATACACGGCGCATGCCGCCGACCATAGAGGTTGATTCAGCCATGGCCAAAACGTCCCTGGACAAGAGCAAGATCAAGATCCTGCTACTCGAGGGCGTCCACCAGAGTGCGGTGGACAATTTTCACAACGCCGGTTATGAAAATATCGAGCATCTGCCCACATCGCTTGATGAAGAAGCGCTGATCGAAAAGATTCGCGATGTTCACTTCATCGGTATTCGTTCCCGCACCCAGCTGACTGAGCGTGTGTTCGAGGCGGCGGAGAAGCTGGTTGGCGTTGGCTGTTTCTGTATCGGCACCAATCAGGTCGATTTAACCGCTGCCCTTACCCGCGGTATCGCGGTATTTAACGCGCCGTACTCCAATACCCGTTCGGTGGCCGAGCTGGTGCTGGCAGAAGCGATTATGCTACTGCGCGGTATCCCCGAGAAAAACGCCCGCGCTCACCAGGGTGGCTGGCTCAAGTCAGCGAAGAATTCCCATGAAGCGCGCGGTAAAAAGCTGGGTATCGTTGGCTACGGCAGCATCGGTGCGCAGCTTTCGGTGCTGGCCGAATCGCTGGGCTTTAACGTCATTTACTATGATGTGATCACTAAGTTGGGGATGGGTAACGCCAGCCAAGTAGGCAGCCTTGAAGAGCTGCTGGGTCGTGCCGATGTCATCAGCCTGCACGTGCCTGATCTTGCCTCTACCCGCTGGATGATCGGCGCGAAAGAGATTGCCGCCATGAAGCCCGGCGCGATCTTTATTAACGCCTCCCGCGGTAGCGTCGTTGAAATCGAACCGCTGGCCGAAGCGCTTAAAGCGGGCAACCTCAACGGTGCGGCGATTGACGTCTTCCCGGTAGAGCCGAAAGGCAATGAAGAAGAGTTTGAGAGCCCCCTACGCGGTCTGGAAAACGTGATTCTGACCCCGCATATCGGTGGCTCTACCCTGGAAGCCCAGGAGAACATCGGTATCGAAGTGTCAGAAAAGCTGATCACTTACTCCGATAACGGCACCACCGTGACCTCGGTCAACTTCCCCGAAGTGGCGCTGCCCGCTCATCCGGACAAGCACCGTTTGCTGCATATTCACGACAACGTGCCGGGAGTGCTGTCGCAAATTAACCGCGTGCTGTCTGAAAATGGCATCAACATCTCGGGTCAGTACCTACAGACCAACGAGAAAGTTGGCTATGTGGTTATCGATGTCGATAAAGCTTATGGCCCACAGGCGCTGGAAGCGTTGCGTGAAGTCGATCACACGCTGAAAATTCGTGCGCTCTACTCGTCACAAAACAGCTAAAGCCTTTATTAAATAAGTTGGCTGTAAAAACGGCGCCTCGCAAGAGGCGCCGTTTTGGTTGGTG
Organism: Vreelandella sp. DA03-1M; assembly: GCF_055725665.1. NCBI lineage: Bacteria > Pseudomonadati > Pseudomonadota > Gammaproteobacteria > Oceanospirillales > Halomonadaceae > Vreelandella > Vreelandella sp. DA03-1M. The sequence continues at coordinate 4,356,144 of NZ_CM146798.1, read as the reverse complement.
CGGTTTAGTCAACGCGGTGATCAAGCCAAATCAAACAGCAGCACTTCGCCTGCTTCTTTGCCGGTGAGGCTAATCGACTCATCTGGCGTAAACGCCGCAGCATCGCCTGCGCCTAGCGTCTCGCCATTCACTTCCATTTCACCGTTCACTACATGCAGCCAAGCGTGGCGCGAAGGCGGCGCGGTTGGCTGTTCGCCAGCGTTAAACAGGCCCGAGTACAGGTTCACGTCCTGATTAATGCTCACGGAGCCTTCGCGGCCCTCTTCAGAAACCACTAAACGCCACTGGCCTTGACGCTCGGCGGTAGGAAACGCTTTCTGCTCGTAGCTGGGTTTAATGCCGAGCTGCTTGGGTTCAATCCAAATCTGCAGGAAGTGCAGCTCGTTTGTCTTGGAGTGATTGAACTCGCTGTGCAGCACGCCGGTACCCGCTGACATGCGCTGCACGTCGCCCGGTCGCATTACCTCGCCATTGCCCATGTTGTCTTTATGCTCCATCTCACCTTCCAGCACGTAGGAGATAATCTCCATATCCCGGTGAGGATGGGCACCAAAGCCGTGGCCGCCCGCGACGCGGTCTTCATTGATCACGCGCAGGGCGCGAAAGCCCATATGGTTGCGGTCAACGTAGTTGGCAAATGAAAAAGTATGGAATGAGCGTAGCCAGCCGTGGTCGGCGTAGCCGCGCTCGTTTGAACGACGAATAATCATGCTGTACTCCGAGGTTATGTGATGTGGAATAGTGACAATATACGCCTCGTTGACGCCGCGTGGGGTGAAGGTTTCAGTACGTTTCTGTCGAATAAATCGACGTTTTCAGCGCCAGGTTGCGCTAGAATATGCGCGTCTTAATAACCCGGTCCGTCCTTTACGAGGATGACTACCTGGAGCTTTACATGTCAGTACCCATCCAAATGCCGCCCATTGTGGTCGCGGCGCTGTATAAATTTGTCACCCTGAACGACTTCGAAGCGCTGCGCGAACCGCTTCACCAAACCATGCTCGATAACGGCGTTAAAGGCACTCTGCTGCTCGCTAAAGAGGGCATCAACGGCACGGTGGCGGGCAGTCGCGAAGGCATTGACGGCCTGCTTACCTGGCTGACCGCCGACCCGCGTCTGGCCGATATTGATCACAAAGAGTCTTACTGCGACGAAACGCCGTTCTACCGCACCAAGGTCAAACTCAAAAAAGAGATCGTTACCCTTGGCGTGCCGGATATCGACCCCAACGACACTGTTGGCACCTACGTCGAGCCGGAAAATTGGAACGACATCATCGCCGACCCAGAAGTGCTGGTGATCGATACCCGCAATGATTACGAAGTAGCCATTGGCAGCTTCGAGCGGGCGATCGACCCGAAAACTACAACTTTCCGCGAATTTCCTGAGTACGTGCGCGAGCACTACGACCCGGAAAAGCACAAAAAAGTAGCGATGTTCTGCACCGGCGGCATCCGCTGCGAAAAAGCCTCCAGCTTTATGCTCAAAGAAGGCTTTGAAGAGGTTTATCACCTGAAAGGTGGTGTGCTGAACTACCTGGAAAAAGTCCCGAAAGAGCAGTCGCTTTGGCGCGGTGAGTGCTTCGTGTTCGATAACCGTGTGACGGTTCGCCACGACTTGAGCAAAGGCGAGTTTGAGCAGTGCCACGCCTGTCGTATGCCAATCTCCGCCGAGGATATGCAGTCATCTGCGTATGAGCCGGGCATTAGCTGCCCCCACTGCATCGATTCGCTGCCGGAGAAGACCCGCGCAGCGGCCCGTGAACGGCAGCGTCAAATCGATCTAGCCAAGCAGCGCGGCGAACCGCATCCGCTAGGTCGCGACACCCGCTTAATGAAAAAATCCTGATAAAAAAGCGGGTGCGCTAGACTGATGGGCACTGTGTTACTCACCTCAGGAGTTCACCATGTCCATCATCTCTGATTCACCTGCTCCCATCCTGCAGCGACTTGACCGCCAAGGCGTTGTGACGCTGACGATGAACACACCAGAGCGCTTTAATGCGCTTTCGGAAGCCATGCTGCAAGCCCTCCACGATGCCTTAGCTGATATTGCCGACGATAGCAGCGTGCGCTGTGTGGTACTTGCCGCCGAAGGCAAAGCCTTCTGTGCTGGCCATGATCTTAAGCAGATGCGCGCTAACCCCGATAAAGCCTATTACCAAACGCTCTTTGCCCGCTGTGGCGAAGTGATGCAGGCCATTGTGAATCTTCCTGTGCCGGTGATTGCTAAAGTTCAGGGCATCGCCACTGCCGCGGGTTGCCAACTGGTCGCGAGCTGTGATCTGGCGGTGGCGGCGCGCAGCGCCCGCTTTGCGGTTTCTGGTATCAACGTTGGGCTGTTTTGCTCCACCCCAGCGGTGGCGCTGTCGCGTAACGTTTCACGTAAGCGCGCCATGGAAATGCTGCTGACAGGCGAGTTTATTAGCGCCGAGCAGGCGGCGGAATGGGGGCTGATTAATCGTGTGGCCGAAGATGATGCGCTGGATGAGGCAACGGAAGAACTGACCGCCAGTATCTGCGCGAAAAGCGCCGTGGCGGTGCGAACGGGAAAAGCCATGTTTGCCCGTCAGCTTGCTATGCCGCTTGATGAAGCCTACGCCTTCGCCGGAGAAACCATGGCCTGCAACATGTTAGCCGAGGATGTGGGCGAAGGGATTGATGCGTTTATGGCTAAGCGGCCACCGCAATGGCGACATCGCTAAGATAACGCCAATGAATGAATGGAATTCGTTTCCGTAAACGCGACAACGGCCGTGTTGGCACGTTATCCTGACGCCCTTTATGTTTACAGGGAAGGCGCCGTCAGCAAAGGCGTTTTCAGGTAGGAGCGCCTTTTAGGAGATCGCCAGGTGAGTGAAGCCAAGCGCAGGACGGTCGGTCGTCCGGCGAATACCGCCAAAGCCAGCGGTGGGCACAGCCAGTCGCTGGTACGCGGCTTAACGCTGTTGGAGTATCTTGCGGCGAGCCCCCTTGGGCTCGCCCTTTCGGAAGTGGCGGAAATGGCCGAATTAGCGCCATCGACCACCCATCGCCTGTTACAAGCACTGCAAAGCCAGGGGTTTGTCACCCAGGAGAACGAGCAGGGCCTGTGGCGAATCGATGTCAAAACCTTCCGTATCGGCAATAGCTTCCTTGAAGCGCGCGACGTCGTGGCCACCAGCCGGCCATTTTTGCGCCGCCTAACGGCCGAAACCGGCGAAACCGCCAACTTGGGTATCCGCGATGGGGAAACGGCGGTGTTTCTCGCCCAGCATGAGTCGCCCCAGATGATGCGCATGATCACCCGCCTTGGTTCGCGCGCGCCGTTGCACGCCTCCGGTGTCGGTAAAGCGTTGCTGGCGTGGATGCCTGATGATGAGCGAGCTCAATTGCTGGATGGCCGCGAGCTTGCCAGAGTGACCGCTAATACGCTTTATCAGCCCGAGACCCTGCAAGAGGAAACCCAGCAAATTCGCGCTCAGGGTTTTGCCTGTGACCGTGAGGAGCATGCGATCGGCCTGCACTGCGTGGCCGCCTGCGTCTTTGACGAACACAGTACCCCGCTGGCGGCAATTTCCGTTTCAGGCCCCATGGCGCGTATCCCTGAAGCGCGTCTGTTAACGTTGGGTGCACTGGTTCGCCAAACGGCCGATGAAATCACCCAGCAGTTGGGCGGCCAGGTGCCACGTTAACGAGGTTCGCTAATTAATGCTGAGCCTTTTTTTTGTCGCCTTCGTCAGCGCGACGCTGTTACCGGGTGGATCGGAAGTGTGGCTGGCGCGGCTGTGGTGTATGGGCGAACCACCGCTGACGCTGTGGCTAGTCGCCACTACCGGCAATACCCTGGGCAGCATGATCAACGTTGCATTAGGCCGCTATGCCCGCCAGTTTCAAGATCGCCGCTGGTTTCCCGCCTCGCCAAGTAGCCTAGCCCGCGCAGAGGGTTGGTATCACCGCTTTGGTGAACTGAGTCTACTGGTTTCATGGGCGCCGATTATCGGCGACCCCCTTACCGTGTTGGCCGGCGTGTTCCGGCTGCCCTGGTGGCGGTCGCTGGCGTGGATTGTGATCGCTAAGGGCGCCCGCTACGCTGTGGTATTACTGCTCGCGCACTACTGGCTAGCGCCTCTGTGTCAGTGAAACGTCTTTTTAATTAAGGCATGTTACCCTGTACAACTTTTTAACAAGCTGCACAGGCAGTGTAGAGTGTAGGCAGCCGTTAGGTTGAAAAGAACACTCACCCAAAAGGAGGTTAAGGCGTGAAGCCACTTCGTTTACTACCCTGGCTAGGTGTCTGGCTGTTGGCGATGATTGCCCTATTGGCTACGCCAGCCATGGCACAGAGCACGCCGAGTGAATCGGCCAGCGCCGAAGGCACGGCATCATCAGAAGCCTCGGCACCGACATCTTACGAGGCGCTGGCCAATTTATTGGAAGATGAGCAGTCGCGCCAAGAGTTGATTGAGATGTTGCGCAGTCAAGCCTCAGCGCTGCCCGATGGCATCGCCAATGAGCTTTCGCCAGAAGCCGCTGCTCAAGGCAGTGAGATAGCGCCGGAGGAGGTCTCGTTGCCGCGCCAGCTAGCCGAACTCACTAGTCGTGTGGTTAGCGACGTGGGCGGGCAGTTTGAGCAAGTGGTTGGCATTGTAGGCGGGCTGTTCGCCGGTCAAGAAGCCGATAGTGTCTTTGACATGGCCGCGTTCACCAGTGCGGCGATTAATCTGGGCCTTGTGATTGTCGCGACATTTGCGATGTTTATGATTTTCAGGCGCTTGGCGAAGCCGCTGTTTACGAAAATCAGTGGCTGGTCGCTGAACGGTAGTAACTTAACCCCCGTGTTGCGCTTGATTACCTGTGTGGCCATTGCGGCGGTGATAGATGTACTGCTGGTAAGCGTTTCCTACGTAGGCGGCAACCTATTAGCTACCTTTGCGATTGGTGAAGCGGGTGAGCTGTCTACCCGCGCCTCCCTATTCTTAAATGCCTTCCTGGTGATCGAGTTGCTCAAAGCCGGGGTGCGGATGCTGTTCTCTTCACACTATGAAGGGCTGCGCCTACTGCCTATTTCGACCCAGGAAGCGTCCTATTGGAACCGCTGGTTGGCGCGCTTGATTGGCATGGTAGGTTACGGTCTGATGGTCGTGGTGCCGTTGATTAATTTCTATGTGGCGGCGTCGTTAGGCCAGGCAGTCGGCACGCTGATCATGCTGTTGGCGTTTATTTATGCCGTGGCAGTGGTGCTTAAGAACCGCCTCCGCCTACGCAATAACCTGAATGATATGGCGGCAAAATCAACCTTAACCGCCAGCCGTGTTTCCCTGCAGCTATTTGCCCGCACTTGGCACCTGTTCGCGCTGCTGTATTTCTTAATCGTGTTTGTGCTGACGTTAACGCGGCCCGGCGATGCGCTGCCATTTGTGATGTTTGCCACCCTGAAGTCCCTGGCCGCCATCGTGGTCGGACTGCTGGTGTCGTCCTTCCTTACCCAGACCATTGGCCGCCGTATCACGCTTTCAGACGACCTGCGGCGCAAACTGCCGTTGCTTGAAAAGCGCCTGAATAGCTACGTTCCCAATGCGTTGCGTGTGCTGCGTACCGTCATTCTGATCGTAGTCATCATGATGGTGTTGAACGCCTGGGGCGCGTTTGATCTAGCCGCTTGGTATGCCTCTGAACGCGGTGCCAATCTGGTCGGCAAACTGGTCGGTGTCGCGGTGATTTTGATTGTCGCGCTAGCGGTTTGGCTGGGGCTGGCGAGCCTGATCGAGCATAAACTCAACCCGGAAACCGGCTATGGCGAACCTTCCGCGCGGGCGAAAACGCTGCTTAGTCTGTTCCGTAATGCGCTGGCCATCGCCATGGTGACGATTACCGGCATGATTGTGCTGTCGGAAATCGGCATCAATATCGGCCCGCTGATCGCCGGTGCTGGTGTGCTCGGTCTGGCGATTGGTTTTGGCGCGCAGAAGCTGGTGCAAGACGTTATTACCGGGGTGTTTATCCAGGTAGAAAATGCCATGAACACCGGCGATGTGGTTACCGTCGGTGGCGTGACAGGTACCGCCGAACGGCTCAGTATCCGCTCTGTCGGTATTCGTGACCTATCCGGTACTTATCACATCGTGCCGTTCTCAAGCGTAGACACCGTGTCTAACTACATGCGCGAGTTTGGTAACCACGTGGGTGAGTATGGTATTGCCTATCGTGAAAGCATTGATGATGCCATTGCACAGCTTCAATTGGCTTTTGAAGATCTGAAAGCCAGCGAAGAGCATAGCCATAAACTGTTGGCCGATCTAACCGTGGCGGGCGTTATCGCGCTGGCGGATAGCTCTGTGAACATCCGTGTGGTGATCAAAACGACACCAGGCGACCAATGGGCCGTGGGACGTGCCTACAATCGTCTCGTCAAGCTGCGCTTCGATGAAGCGGGTATCGAGATACCTTTCCCGCATACCACGCTCTACTTTGGACAAGATAAGACGGGGTCTGCGCCGCCCGCGAACCTGCGTGTCATGCAGCAAGCCTTTACAATCGACGGTAGTCCGGCAGGGCAACCCAAATCGGGTGATGTTACAACGGATGACAGGTTTGATCCTCGCCTCAGCCAGACAACCTCTGACACGGTCGAGCACCAAAAGCCTGACCATGATGACGTCGATGAGACTTAAATGGTCGTTATCATGAAGTGATTTCTATTAATCGCTACAGCGGGGCTGCCTTCGGGCAGCCCCGCTGCGTTTTAAGGGGTATTTAATGACGATAGTTTTCTGAGTGCCGCCCTTCCAGATTGATGGACTCACCACCATCGACAAACAGAATTTGCCCAGCTACAAAAGTATTGTCCAACAAGTAATACAGTGCTTGTACAAGGTGGGCGGGTTCTCCCTGCTGTTTCAGCGGAATGCCTTCAATACGCCACTGCACATAGTCACTGGTGCGCTGGGAGGCAGGCAGCACCACGCCGGGGGCAAGGCCATTAATGCGAATACGCGGGGCGAACTCCAGTGCTGCCATGCGGGTCATCTCCGCTAAGCTCTTTTTCGACAGTAAATATGCCGCATACGGGTATTGGTGATAGGCCACTTTGTTATCAATGATATTGATCACCTGGCCCTCTTGAACCACCTCGGCAAAGTGGCGCGTCAGCAGTAGCGGGGTAAACATATTGACTCGGAACTGAGCTTCCAGCATCGCCAGATCCGTCCCGGCAATCAGTGCAGGCTCATAGGCGGAGGCGCTATTCAGCAGCAAATGAAGCCCTGGGAAACGCTGCTTTGCCGACTGTATTAAGACGTTTAGATCGTCGTTTAAAAAATCGCAGTGAAATATTTCACACTCTCGTCCTTTGGCGCGAATATCGCTGGCGACCTCTTCAGCCTCTTCGCGGGAGCGATTAACGTGCAGTGCAATGTCATACCCCGCGTCGGCCAATGCTTCAGAGAAGTATCGGCCCAAACGAGTGGCACCGCCGGTGACCAAAGCAGCTTGTTGATGCATAAAGCGTTCCCTATCGTTTTATGGATATGCAAAACTCTCTGCGTGAGTGCAGCGTTTGTCAATAACTTATACAGAGCTTGAACATGGCAGGGGCCTGGAGGTATTTATAACGCTGGCTCACAATAGGGTAGTTCCATGTTTCCTAGAAAACGCCACTAACATAGGATGTCGCCATGCCCCCCACGACATTGCCTAGCGAACAGGCTGTCTCCCTTCATGAATGTTTGATCTCCCTGGGGTCCAATATCGACCCTGAGCACTATTTTGATCAGGCGCTAACGATCCTTAGCCAGGAGTGCAAGCTCTTGGCGCGCTCAAAAGCGATACGCACAACACCGGTAGGTTATCAGCAGCAGCCTGATTTCTTAAATGCCGCACTATTAGTCAGCACGTCACTTGAGCAAGAAGCGTTTCGCGCCTACCTCAAAGAAGTGGAAGACCGGTTAGGTCGAGTACGCGGCGCGATTAAGTCAGGGCCACGCACGATGGATCTCGATATGGTGGCGTGGAATGGGAAAGTTGTGGATGAGGGTTACTACCAGCATGACTATGTAAAAGTACCGGTCGACGAAGTGCTCGCCAGCAGTGGCCGCACCCTTGAGCCAGTAAAACGCTCATGATTTTTATGGCTAGGCCGATAGTAACGTTATAGCCGCCCAGCGTCTGGGTCGGTTAGCTTCTTCCGGAGGCGTGCGCCTCTCATCTGGGTTACGTATCAATAGCGCTAAAGATGACCCGGCGGGGCAGGCGATTGCCAAACGTATGACGGCGCAAATCAATGGTATGACCCAGGCCAACCAGCAGGCGCAGATGATTCTGCGCCTGCTGGAAGGGATATAAGGTAGCCAGGGCCAGAGCGGCTTACCTATTCAATGATGCCCTGTTCGCGGGCCATGGCGTAGGCTGCCTGTGGACCATTCCAGAGCGATGGCAACAGTATCAACGACACCGGAATCGCGGTGATAACAATGAACTGCTGCAACGCGCCAATCTGACCAGCACCCATATACAGCAGTACCGCCGCCATTAGCGCCATGGCAATCCCCCAAAACGCCCGCATGACCGGGCTCGGGTTATCGTGCCCCGCGCCGACCACCGCAATGGCGTAACTCATTGAGTCACCGGTGGTCGCTACGAAAATCGTCGTCAGCAGTAAAATGGCTAGCGCCATCCAGGTGCCGCCGGGCAATGCCTGGGCAACGGTTAACGTGGCGACATCAAACTGAAAGTTATTAAGTGCTTCGGTTAAATCGATCACGCCATTAAGCTGGTAGTAGATGCCCGAGCCCCCAAGCAGGGTAAACCAAACGGTAGTGGCGATAGGCGCGAGAATCGCCACTGCCACAATCATTTCGCGAATGCTGCGCCCGCGGGAAATCCGCGCCACAAAAATCGCCATCACGGGGGCATAGCCGATAAACCAGGCAAAGAAAAACACCGTCCACCACTGCATCCACCACGCTGGGGCGGTTTCTGCGGTCATGGTCGCCATGGTAAAGAATTCGCTGACATAAGCGCCCATGCCGGAAACATAGCTATTGACCAAAAACAGCGTTGGGCCAAAGACAATAATCACCGCCCCAATACCTAGCGCCAGCAGCACGTTAAAACGGCTAAGTATTTGAATGCCTTTGTGTACACCGCTCGTGGAGGAGAGCACGTAGATGCTGGCAAGTATGCCCAGAATAATCAGTTGGCCGGTGTAGCCTTCCGGCAGCCCAAACAGCTCATGAAGACCAAAACTAACCTGAGTGGCCAGAAAGCCAATGGGTCCAACCGTGCCCGCAACTAACGCAATCACACAGCAGGCGTCGACTAAACCGCCCAGTGGGCCACGCATTAAGCGTTCACCGAGTATCGGGTAGAGTAGCGTACGTGGTTGCAGCGGCTGGCCTTTTACGTAATGTGCATGGGCGAGAACCACCGCTGTTAATGACCCCAGTACCGCCCAGGCCATAAAACCCCAATGCATAAAGGACTGGCCTAACGCGCCAGAAACGGCTTCGGCGGTGCCCGCTTCGCTATTAAAGGCAGGGGGCGTCACTACAAAGTGGTAAACCGGCTCGCCGGCGGCAAAAAATACGCCACCCCCCGCCAACAGGGTGCACAAAATGATCGATAGCCATTTAAACGTGCTCATTTCTGGTGCAGCTAAGTTGCCGATTTTAGCTTTTGCAGCCGGCGTCATCGCTAAGCCAATGGCAATAAAGAACGTCATCAGCAGTAGTAACTGGAAATAGCTACCTAACACTAACGCCGTCCACGCGAAACCTGCGCTGATACTATCCGCCACTAGGGCTACGTCGTAAAACGACAGCGCCAGAAAAGCGACAATAAAGCCAATACTCAAGATCAGCACAATGGGATCGCCAAGTGAGAAACGCTGGGAACCCTCAGCGTTGGGGCTGGGTTGGTTCATGTTTGATACCTTATGGGGGAGCAAGAGGGTGGAAAAGAGCCTTTCAAAGCAGGTCGTTAGGTGGTTTACCGGCGCGTCTTTATTAATGTAAACAGTCATTAAAAACAGTAGGTATTAATTGGAAGTAGAGATAAAGCAGGTGAAGTTTTAGGTAAAAAAAAGCGCCATTCAATGAATGGCGCAAGGACAGGAAACTGCGCATAGTATACCGCCGATATAGACCAACGTCTAATATGTTTTATTTTGGTGCGTTTTAGGAGCACGCATGCACACTATTGGCGTGCGGGCAAAGCGTTCTTCGTTAGGATCTTGTCGTAATCATCTGATAATTATAAGAAATACTAAATTTGGCAGTATTGCTGCTAATACTTAAGCATGTTTTGTATACAAGGTATGCCGCCATGTCGCCCGTATTGACGCTTCTCCGTTCTACTTTCAACACTGCTGCCTTACGCCATTCGCCTACACGGTTGTGGGTGGGCGGTGCTGCTGCACTGGTGTTAATGCCGTCTCTCGGCCATGCCGACGACACCCAGATACGCTTTCAGTTGGATTGGCGCTTTGAAGGACCCTCCGCCCCCTTTTTGATGGCTGCCGAGAAAGGCTACTTCGCTGAAGAGGGGCTGGACGTTCAAATCGACTCCGGTAGTGGCTCAGCAGGGGCGATTAACCGCGTGGCGTCCGGTGCTTACGAGATGGGCTTTGGCGACCTTAATGCGCTGGTCGAATTCCTCGCTGAGAACCCTGATGGTCCCGGCATTCAGGGTGTCTATATTGTCTACGATGGCACGCCCGCTGCGGTATTTGCTCGTAAAGAGAGCGGTATTGAAAGTCCGGCTGACTTAGCCGGTAAAACCATCGCCGCCCCGGCCTTTGATACCGGCTATCGCGCCTGGGGCGTGTTTGCCGCCGCTAATGACCTGGAAGCCGATGCAGTTGAGTGGCAGAACGTCGACCCCACACTGCGTGAAACGCTGCTCACCCGGGGCGATGTGGATGCCATCACCGGTTTTTACTTTACCAGCCTGCTCAACCTTGAAGAGCGTGGCATGAGTGAAGAGGAACTGACCATCATGCCGTTCCCTGACTACGGCGTGCCGCTTTACGGCAATGCGATTATTGCCAGCGAATCCTTCGCCGAAGCGAATCCGGAAGCTGTGCAAGGCTTTCTACGCGCCTTCAACCGCGCACTCGGCGAAACCATTGCCGACCCTGAAGCCGCTATTGAGTACGTCAAAAACCGCGATGGTTTGATTGATGTAGAAATGGAAACACGGCGCTTAAAACTGGCCCTAGAGAGCGTGGTGGATACCCCCGATGCTCGTGAACATGGTGTGGGCGGAGTGGATGACGAGCGTCTGGCTCAGGCGATTCAACTGGTCGCCGATGCCTACGACCTCACGTCAATCCCCTCTCCCGATCAGGTATTTAATTCAAACTACTTACCTGCCCAAGAAGAACGCATGCTGTTTTCGGCAGAGGGCGAATAAGCATGTCGGCAGCGTTCGTCACCTTTGATGACGTTAGCCTGGCCTACGATGCGTCGGGCAACGCCATTGAAGATATCAACCTGAGTATCCACGAAGGTGAGTTCGTCGCCTTTGTTGGCCCTTCCGGCTGCGGTAAATCGACCTTTATGAAGCTTTGCACCGGTCTGCATGCGCCTACCACCGGTGCCGTGCGAGTGGATGGAGCAACGGTTGCCGGGCCTTTGAAGATCTCCGGTATGGCGTTTCAAAACGCCAATCTGCTGCCCTGGCGCACCACCTTGGATAACGTCTTGCTGCCGCTGGAGATCGTCAAACCTTACCGCCATCAATTCCGCAAGCGGCGCGAAGAGTTTGTCGGCTGGGCGCGCAAGCTGCTAAAGACAGTGGGGCTTGAAGGTTACGAAGACCAGTACCCCTGGCAGCTTTCTGGCGGTATGCAGCAGCGGGCGTCGATCTGCCGGGCGCTGATTCACCAGCCGCGTCTACTCATGCTGGATGAGCCCTTTGGCGCACTGGATGCGTTTACCCGTGAAGAGCTGTGGTGCGTGTTGCGCGACCTGTGGGAGGCGCAACACTTTACGGTAGTGCTGGTGACACACGACCTCCGCGAGGCGGCGTTTCTGGCCGATACCGTCTACATCATGAGCCGCCGTCCCGGCCGGGTAATCGAGCGCCGTGAAATAGAGTTGCCGCGACCCCGTGCACTGGAAACCACCTACCAAAAACCCTTTATTGATCTAGTTCAGGAACTGCGGGCGCAAATTGGCGAAGTACGTAGCAATGGGTAAACGCACGCAGTACGTGATGAAAGGCGCGCTTATGACGAAAAATAACCCGCTCATTGAACGACTAGCACCATGGATCGCGGTGGTGGTTTTGGTCATCATCTGGGAGGTGACAGTGCGCGTGTTTGACGTGCCCAGCTTTATCTTTCCGAGCGCCATGGAAACCGCCCGGGCGCTGGTGACCTATGCTGGCCCTATCGCCATGCACTCCTGGCAAACCTTCTGGACCACGCTCATCGGCTTTGGTCTAGGCGTTGCGGTGGGGCTGGTACTAGGCTTTGTTATCGGTTCGTCGCGCTTTTTGTATAACGCCTGCTATCCGCTATTGGTGGGCTTTAATGCCATTCCCAAAGTGGCGTTCGTGCCCATCTTGGTGGTCTGGTTTGGGATTGGCTCGGTACCTGCCATTCTCACCGCGTTTTTGATTTGCTTCTTCCCCATTGTGGTCAACGTGGCTACCGGCTTGGCGACGCTGGAACCCGAAATGGAAGATGTACTGCGAGTGCTGGGCGCGCGGCGTATGGACGTATTGCTAAAAGTAGGCCTGCCGCGCTCGCTGCCGTATTTTTTTGCCTCGCTAAAAGTGGCGATTACTTTGGCCTTCGTAGGCACGGTGGTATCGGAAACGGTCGCTTCCAATCAAGGCATTGGCTACCTGATGATGAGCGCGGGCTCGCAAATGCGCATGGGATTGGTCTTCGCTGGGCTACTGGTCATCAGCGCCATGGCGATGGTGATGTATGAGCTATTTGCACAGTTAGAGAAACGCATGACCGGCTGGGCGCACCGCGGTCAGAACCGCTAGTCTCTATGTAAAGGCTCACCAGCGATAAAGCAGCGACGCACTGGTAGTGCTGTCGGTGCGTTCATTGGTGTCGTCAGGCGGCTGGGAGTTGTGCTTGATTTCGTGGGATAGGCGCAGCGACAGCTTTGAGTTGAGCCGGGCAGTAAGGGCCGTTAGCGAACGGGAAGTGATGTTCTGGCTGGTATACTCAAGCGACATTTCCTGTTCGATATCCGCGTAGTCAGAAAATTCCCAGCGGTAATCCAGTGCGGTGTAGGTCACCATCAAGCGTTCATCGTTGTAGTCGCGCAGCCGATCATGGCGGTAACCAGGTCCCGCTTCCAGGGAGAGCGTATGGATTTCGTTCTCCAAAATCTGCCGTCCGTAGCCGCCAATCGCTGACAACTGCTGGTCGTAACCGGCAAAGCGATCTTTCTCCCAGCGGGCAAAGCCAAACAGATAGTGGGGGCCATCGAGCTCGTAACGCTCGCGCCCTGCGATTAAGTACTGCTCAGCGCTGGTTTCATCATCCTTACTAACGGTGCGTACTTCACCGCGCAGAGAGTAGGTGAATTTACCGGTTAACCACGTTAGCCGTGTTTTGCCGATCAAGGTTTGGCTGTTGGTATTGCCTGACAGGTGGGTAAAACCAAGCTCAGCATCGCCACTGAATACGGGTGCATCTTCCTGGGGCGGCGGAGGGGCATAAAACGGATTGGCATAAGCCACACTTAGCCACAGTGGCCAGCAGGCCAGCAAAAGCATCCATCGAACGATTCTCGCAACAATAGCCACTATCTCCCTCCTTGGTTTCGGCAATCGAGCATTATATCAGCGAATGATGACATGGCGTGTTGGCGTTTAACGTCGTTTGCTGGCGCGTGCCATAATGGTGCGGTCATGTATTTTGAGTCTATCTATGAGCGCTTCTCGCCCCCGAACACTCGCCGAGCTGCAGCGCTGGCGCCGTACCCGCGCTAGGCGCAGTTGGTATAAACGCAGCTTTCGCCTGCAGGTAATGTTGTTGGTGGGGCTATTGCTGGCGGGCATGCTACTGGCACAGGGCACGTATCTCAATCTCCGCAAGGCGGAAATTATTAGCCAGCAGATGGGCGAACGGGCACTGGCGGTGGCCAAAACAGTGGCGTCAATGCCGCAAATTATCAACGCATTTGATATCCCTAATCCCGCTTTTATTATCCAGCCGCTGGCAGAACGGGTACGCCAAGAAACAGGGGCGCGCTATGTCGTGGTCGGCAATGCCCAAAGCATTCGCTACTCCCACCCCGTACCGGAACGAATCGGGCAACCGATGGTGGGCGGGGATAACGATCAGGCGCTGATCCATGGCCAGTTCTATGTCTCCGAGGCAACCGGTTCACTGGGCACCGCCATGCGTGGCAAAGCACCTATCTGGGATGAAGAGGGCAATATTATTGGCCTGGTTTCCGTCGGCTTTATGATGGATCGCGTCGAAATGGACGTGGCGCGCTACAACAGCTTTGGCTGGGTACTGGTGGCGCTGATGATCTGCCTGGGGTTCGCCGGTGCTTATTGGCTATCGCAGCACCTTAAAAAGGTCATTTTAGGCCTGGAGCCCTACGAGATTGCGCGACTGGCGATGGAGAAAGAGGCCATTTTGCAGTCGATCCACGAAGGCATCCTAGCGGTTAACCGAGAAGGGCATATCACGCTGGTCAACCAGCAGGCGCGGCGTTTTCTTAACTTGGATGACGAGCATGTGCTGTTGGGACAGCCTATCCGTGAAATTGTGCCCAACTCACGGTTATTGGAAGTGCTCCGGCGCGGCGAGCAGGAGTTCGATCAGGAGATGTGGCTGGGCGATCATCCCGTGGTGGTCAACCGGGTGCCGATTCTGCACGAGGGTGAGATCGAAGGGGCGGTGGCCACCTTCCGTAGCCGTCGGGAGATAGTCGACCTCTCCCAGGCGCTAACCCAGGCTAGCCGTGACGTGGATATGCTGCGTGCCCAGGCTCATGAGTTTTCCAACAAACTCTACACCATCTCCGGGTTACTGCAGTTACAGCGCATCGAGGAAGCCTTGTCGCTGATCCATCAGGAAACCGAGCGTGCCCAGGCGCAAATGAGCTTTTTAATGCGCAACGTGGCTGACGCTGTGCTTAGCGGTACGCTACTGGGTAAACTCACCCGCGCGCGGGAGCTTGGCGTAGCGCTGGAAATTGACGAACAAAGCTCGCTCTCCTGCCCGCTAACGCCTACCGGTCAAGAGGTGATGATGAGCGTGGTGGGTAACTTGCTGGATAATGGCTGCCATGCCGCCCTTCATGGACCAAATAAAACGCCCAAAGTACGCCTGTTTTTCACCGACCTGGGTGAGCAGCTACTGATCGAAGTGGAGGATAACGGGCCGGGTGTGCCCGCTGAACTCGCCGAGTCGATTTTCCAAGAAGGCTTTTCGACCAAAGCGGGCAAACACCAGGGCATTGGCTTAGCGTTGGTGGCTAGGCTCTGCCGTCAGTATGGCGGCGCTGTTACTCTGGAAGAGAGTGAGCTGGGCGGGGCGTGCTTTATCGCCGTGCTTGACCGCTCGCTATGCCAAAATAGGCCTGACAGTGATCTAAACCATCATTTCAAAGGCGATCTCATCGACGATCTCAACAACAAGTCCAAAAACAGTGGCCATAGCGGCGAGGGGAAACGCGATGTCTGATAGGCAGTACGGCATTTTGGTCGTTGAAGACGATTTTCGCATCGCCGATATCCACAGAGCCTTCATTGAAAAGAGCGAAGGCTTTTATGTAGTGGGTATGGCGCGCAACGGCAGCGAAGCCAAGGCGCTGATGGCGGAACACGCCGCTAACATCCAATTGATTTTGTTAGATGCCTACCTCCCCGATGTCGAGGGCTTGGAACTGCTGTGGGCGATTCGCCGCGACTACGTGCATGTAGATATCGTCATGGTTACCGCTGCACGCGAAGTGGAAACCATTAGTGAAGCGCTGCGTGGTGGGGTATTTGACTACCTGATCAAGCCCATTGAAGCTGCGCGAATGACGCAAATGCTGACTCGCTTCCGTCGCGAGCGTGAAGCGTTGGCCAACCGCGCTGAGATGAATCAGGATGAACTGGACTCCGTGCTGGCGCGCCTTAAGCCCGGCGAGCCGTTGCGGGCAAAAAGTCAGTCACTATCTCAAGCCCTACCTAAAGGCATTGACCGGCTGACACTACGCCGGGTGATCGATGCCCTGGCCGATGCCCCCGACTCCCTTACCGCCATGCAAATGGCGCGCATCATGGGAGCTAGCCGCTCCACCGCGCGCCGCTATTTAGAATTTCTAGTTGCCGAGCAGGCGGTAAGTGCTGAGCTGGGCTATGGTGACGTAGGGCGGCCCGAACGTCGTTATCGACTGTTGAAGACGGCACATGACTGGCTAGATTCTCTATAAGAAAGTGCTGTGAGCTAGCAGGCGTGAACAAAATGAACAAAATGCGCGTAAAGAACTTTTTGTCTTTTATGCGCACAAGCTTGTCGGTCAGGGTGGCGGTCTTCTAACGTTCGCGGCGTGCAGTCTCACAATAAGACGCCCCATACAACAACACTGACACGTGGAGAACGCCATGATCATTAAGCCTTCCTTTAAGTATTTAACGTTGCTGGCCCTTCCGCTAGCGACGCTTACCACTTTTGCTAGCACCGCTTCAGCCTTCGAGCCAAAAGGTAAGGTGGAGTGTATAGCGCCCTCTGACCCAGGCGGCGGTTGGGACTTTACTTGCCGTAGCGTAGGGAATGTCATGCAGGAACTTGATATAGTTCCAGCGAATGTACAAACCATCAATATGGCTGGTGCTGGTGGCGGTGTGGCGTTTGCCCATACCGTCAGCAAGCGCGCTGGCGATGACCACCTACTGGTTGCAGCCTCTACTGCCACGACCACTCGTCTGGCCCAAGGGCAATTCCCAGGGTTGACTGCCGATCAGGTCAATTGGATCGGAGCGCTAGGGGCGGATTACGGAATTATCGCCGTGGCCGCTGATTCCGAGATCGATGACCTCAATGAGCTCATGGAATCGCTCAAGGAAGATCCGCGCAGCGTTAAGTTCGCTGGCGGTAGCGCTAAAGGCGGATGGGATCATCTCAAAGTGCTGATCGCCGCTCAGGCAGCGGATGTCGAAAATCTTCCGCGCATTGCCTACCTCTCCTACAACAACGGTGGCGAAGCGCTAACCCAGGTAATCGGTGGCCACGTGGACGCCTTTACCGGGGATATCACTGAAGCCCAAGGGTTTATGGAATCTGGCGACTTACGCGTCCTGGCGGTTCTTTCTGAAGAACGTCTGCCCGGTGACATGGCGGACGTACCCACTGCCCGTGAACAAGGCATCGACGCTATTGGCCCCAACTGGCGCGGCTTTTATATGCCGGCGGACGTCTCTGAAGAGGCTGAAGCGTATTGGACCGATGCCATGGACACTATTTATGAGAGTGAAGAGTGGCAGGATGTCATGGCTCAGAACGGATTGATGCCATTTCACATGACCGCTGGCGAGTTCGAAGCGTTCGTACTCAACCAGATCAATGAGATTGAACAGCTTTCTAAAGATATTGGGCTAATTCAGTAATGACTTTCAACGACCGCATCTTTGGGGTCCTGATGATCGTCCTGGCCGTCGCGTACGGCTGGGCCGCGACTCAGTTCCCGGAACCGTTTGGTGGGGCCGAAGCCGTTGGCCCTGACACTTTTCCGAAGTTGCTCGCCATAGTGTTGGCAATTTCCAGCCTTTATCTGATTGTACGCCCTGATCCCGATAACGCATGGCCTTGGAGCCGTACCGGTATCGAGCTAATCATCGCCGTAGTGGTGCTGATCTTTTACGCCATGCTGCTTCAGCCGCTGGGCTTTATTATTAGCACTACGCTTGCTGTGGGAACGCTCTGCTGGCGCATGGGGGCTCGGCCGCTCAATGCTTACATGACCGGTGCAGTCTCGGCAGTGGTAGTGTACTTCCTGTTTAGTTTTGCACTCGATCTCGCCTTGCCGTTGGGTCTGTTGTCATTCCTGGAGATGAACTAATGGAAACTCTAGGTTATCTGATGGATGGTTTTGGCGTTGCTCTGCAGCCCCATAACCTAATGTTCGCCTTGCTGGGTGCTTTTCTAGGCACCTTGATCGGCGCCTTGCCGGGATTAGGCCCAGCTAATGGTGTGGCCATCCTGATTCCGCTGGCGTTCAGTTTGGGACTCGCACCAGAAACCGCCCTGATCATGCTGACCTCCGTGTATGCGGGCGCCATGTACGGTGGGCGTATTTCATCGATTCTGTTGAATATTCCCGGCGATGAACCGGCCATGATGACCTGTCTTGACGGGTATCCTATGGCCCAGAAAGGCAAGGCTTCTGAGGCGCTGGCGATCTCAGCCGTGGCCTCTTTTATCGGTAGCCTTATCGCCACTATTGGTTTGATCTTGCTGGCGCCACTGTTGGCTAATTTTGCCTTAACGTTCGGCCCTGCAGAATATTTTGCGCTCTTCCTGCTGGCGTTCGCTACCTTAGGCGGCATCACTGGCAAAAACCCTATCAAAACGGTAGTCGCCGCCAGTATTGGCCTAATGATCGCCACGGTGGGTATCGACAATACCGGCGTGCAGCGCTACACCTTCGGGGTGCTCGAACTTTTTGAAGGCGTGGACTTCATCATTGCTATCGTCGGTCTGTTTGCCATTTCCGAACTGCTGTTCTTCATTGAGGAGCGCGCAGGCGGTGGTAAGGAGAAGATGAAGGTCAACAAACTTTCGCTCTCCTGGAAGGATATCCGCGATATTCTACCCACCAGTTTCCGTGGCGGGGTGCTGGGGTTTGTTGCCGGTGTGCTACCCGGCGCCGGTGCTTCGTTGGGTAGCTTCATCAGCTATACCCTTGAAAAACGTGTGTTGGGTAAGAAAGGCTATTTTGGACAAGGCGACCCGCGTGGTGTGGCTGCTCCCGAAGCTGGCAATAACGCCGCTTCGAGCGGTGCTCTGGTCCCCATGCTAACCCTGGGTGTGCCGGGTAGTGGTACTACCGCAGTACTCTTAGCGTTGTTGATTTCGCTCAATATCACCCCGGGACCGTTGATGTTCACCCAGAATGCCGACATCGTCTGGGGCGTGATCGCAGCGCTATTGATCGGTAACTTTTTGCTGCTGATCCTTAATATTCCGTTGGTGGGCATCTTCGTCAAGCTGCTGTCCGTGCCGCCGATGTACTTGCTGCCGATCGTCACGATGATTGCCTTCGTGGGTATCTACTCAATCAGTAACACCATCTTTGATCTCTACTTCATGGTGGCCTTTGGGGTGGGCGGTTACGTCCTGCGCAAGCTTGAGATTCCGCTGGTGCCAGTGATTCTTGGCTTGTTGCTGGGGCCTGAGATGGAGAAGAACCTGCGCCATGCCATGGATATCTCCGATGGCGACTGGATGATTCTTTGGGATAGCGGTCTGGCTATCGGCCTTTGGGTCTTTGCTGGATTAGGCTTGATCTTGCCTTATATTGTGGGTCCTCTCCTGCGTCGTGGGATGAAGGGAGCAACGCCTACGTCAGGCTCGCCTGAAAGCGATTAATACTTAAAGGAGTCATCTTGAGCAACGGGGCGCCGACGAAAGTCGGCGCCCCGTTTTTATTAGTAGTACCTCTGAAAGATGGACAGGCTCTTTTTCTACTTTTTGTAACTGAAGAGTAAGTATAAAGTTTCTAAATTGTATATGACTAATCTAAGTACCGAGTTGGTGCAGTGTTTCTTATTGGTGCATTGTTAAGGTGCTTTAATAACAACTTTGCGCTTTATATTGGTGCGTTTGACGATAATTAGGAATATTTTAAGATAACTAAGTGGCTGATTCGTTAGCTATAAGTGAGCGTTGTGCCAATCTGGCGCATCCCTTGCAGGTGTTAATGGCTAGTGGACGTATTGGGGGAGCTAACACAACAACCCCAAGTGCGAAGCCAACCATCAAGCCCCAATCATAAGGGGTGCAAGGAGATTAACAATGAACACTCTCAAACGCTCGACACACCCGCAATCATTCCTTTCAAGTGGCCGTTTCGCCACCGCGCTACTCACCGCCGTGGTCATGGGAGCCAGCACCCAGGCCTTTGCGCAAGACGATGACCCGATCAAAGTCGGTATCCTGCACTCCCTCTCCGGCACCATGGCGATTAGCGAAACTGTCCTTAAAGACACCGTCGAAATGTTGATCGAACAGCAGAACGAAGCCGGTGGTTTGCTGGGTCGCCAGTTGGAAGCCGTCGTCGTTGACCCCGCCTCTAACTGGCCGCTGTTTGCCGAACGCGCTCGTGAGTTGCTGGCGCAAGAAGAAGTCGACGTCATCTTCGGCAACTGGACCTCGGTGTCTCGTAAAGCAGTGCTGCCAGTCGTCGAAGAGCTCAACGGGCTGCTGTTCTACCCGGTGCAGTATGAAGGCGAAGAGTCTTCTGAAAACGTCTTCTACACCGGCGCGGCGCCTAACCAGCAGGCGATTCCTGCGGTTGAATACCTTATCAACGAAGTAGGTATCGAGCGCTTTGCGCTGGTGGGTACCGACTATGTCTACCCGCGTACCACCAACCGTATCCTTGAAGCCTTCCTCAAGGACGAATACGGCATCGCGGAAGAGGACATCATGGTTAACTACACGCCGTTCGGTCACTCCGATTGGCAAAACATCGTGGCGGAAATTCGCCGCTTCGGTGAAGAGGGTAAACCAACCGCCGTAATTTCAACGGTTAACGGCGACGCCAATGTGCCGTTCTATACCGAGCTTTCCAACCAGGGCATCGATGCGGCCGATATTCCGGTCATCGCTTTCTCTGTAGGCGAGCAGGAACTGACCGGTATTGATACCGGCCCGTTGGTGGGTCACTTGGCGGCCTGGAACTACTTTATGAGCGTTGATAACGACGACAACTACGACTTTATCGATGCCTGGATCGAGTACACCGGCGACGATATGGCGGTCACCAACGACCCAATGGAAGCGCACTACATTGGCTTCAACATGTGGGCAGAAGCGGTACGTAAAGCGGGCACGACGGACGTCGATACCGTTAAAGACGCCATTATCGGTGTGACCGTGCCTAACCTCTCCGGCGGCTATGCGGCGATGATGCCCAACCACCACATCACCAAGCCGGTGCTGATTGGTGAAATTCAGGATAACGGCCAGTTCGATATCGTGTGGCAGACGCCCTCTACCGTGGCGGGCGACGCCTGGTCTGACTACCTGCCTGGCTCGCGTGACCTGATTGCCGATTGGCGCAAGCCGATGGAGTGCGGCAACTTTAACGTCGTGAACGGTTCATGTGGTGGCAGCACCGCAGCAGAAGAAGCCGAAGCGGCACTCGCTGAGTAAAGCCTAAAACCCCTTGCCGCGTCGTGGTTCGATGGTTGGCGCGGCAAGGAGCACGCTACCTTTCCCTCTTAGATAACCGTTTTTAAATAACCAAAGGAAGAACCCCATGAGGCGTTTCCTTTCCTTGGCGCTGCTCTGCTTCCTGCTGTTGGGTATTACCCTCAATGCACAAGCACAATCAACAGACGCCGCTAGCAGCTCCACTAATGATGCCGCCGCGCTCGAACTGCTAGAGGCGCTGGACGTTGAGTCCTACACCGCCAAAGGCGAAGCCATTACTGCCATTTTGCAAAGCGACGATGAGCGTGCCCGTGACTGGCTGCAAGCCCTGCTGGATGGCCGCTTACAGCGCACCGAAGATGGCCGTTTTGTACTGGTGCTCGAGAACCGCGGCCGCGACTGGCCGGTGGCCGATGTACTCACCGGCGAAGCGCTGGGTGAGATGTCCCGCCGTGACCTGGAACGTATCGGCATTAACAACAACCTGCGTAATCAACTGCGTAGTGCCATCGCGGTAGTTGACCTCTATTCGCCCAACGTGGAGCGCCGTCGCACATCAGCCGAGCGCCTGCTAGGTGAAGTAGACGGTGAGCTGGTGCCCACGCTTGATGACTTGATTGCGCAGGAAGAGGACGAGCAGGTACGCTATCGCCTGACCCAGGCCGTGGCAATTTATCGCGCTGAAGCCGGTGAAATGGCTGGCGTTGAAGCGCTGGACGGCAGCCTGCATCCGCGCTCAAGGGTAGCGTTGAGCCGAGCAGCCAATGGCGATGACCCTGTCGTCGCCAATGCAGCCGCCGCTTCCCTGGCGGGTATCGAGCAGCAGCTCAAGATCAATCGCGGTCTGGAAACGCTCTATTTCGGCTTGAGTCTTGGTTCAGTACTGGTGCTCGCTGCCATAGGCCTAGCGATCACTTTTGGCGTCATGGGTGTGATCAACATGGCCCACGGCGAGCTGATGATGCTGGGTGCATACACCACCTGGGCGATGCAACAACTGCTGCCCGGCCAACCGGGGCTGGCGTTGATTCTATCGATTCCTGCGGGCTTTATGGTTGCTGCTCTAGCCGGTGTGGCGATCGAGCGCGGCGTGATTCAGTTCCTTAAAGGCCGCCCACTGGAGACGCTGCTGGCGACCTTCGGTATCAGCCTGATTCTTCAGCAGCTGGTGCGCACGGTGATTTCACCGCTCAATCGTACCGTCATCACCCCAGAGTGGATGAGCGGTTCGCTAGTGGTTAACGATGCGCTGTCGCTAACGCTCAACCGCATGTACGTGCTTGGCTTTGCGCTGGTGGTGTTTGCGGGCCTGATGCTGATTATGCGCCGCACACGATTAGGGCTTGAGGTGCGTGCAGTGACCCAGAACCGCGCCATGGCACGCTCCATGGGCATTCGTGCCACTCGTGTGGATATCATGACCTTTGCGCTGGGCTCCGGCGTAGCCGGGCTTGCCGGGGTCGCGCTCTCCCAGCTCACCAACGTCGGCCCTAACCTGGGGCAGAACTACATCATCGACTCGTTCATGGTGGTGGTGTTCGGCGGCGTGGGTAACCTATGGGGCACGCTGGTGGCCGGGCTATCCCTGGGAGTCATTAACCAAGTGCTGGAACCTTGGGCTGGCGCGGTATTGGCCAAGATCATCGTGTTGGTCTTTATCATCCTATTCATTCAAAAACGCCCGCGTGGACTCTTCCCGCAGAAGGGCCGGGCTGCGGAGGGCTAAGCGATGTCACTAACGACCGAATCATCGACGAATTTTTGGCTAACACGCCCCTTCAGCGAACGCTCTACGCAGATATTTCTTGGCGTGCTACTGGCCGCGCTGGCGCTGGTCACCATCCTGCACGTGGCAGTGCCGCCGGAGAATCCGCTGCATGTGGGCGCCTATACGGTCAACCTATTCGGTAAGTACCTAAGCTACGCGTTGCTCGCCGTGGCGGTGGATCTGGTGTGGGGTTATCTGGGCATTTTAAGCCTGGGCCACGGCGCCTTCTTTGCCATCGGCGGCTACGCCATGGGCATGTATCTGATGCGCCAAATTGGTGATCGAGGCACTTACGGCAATCCCGTGTTGCCCGACTTTATGGTGTTCCTGAACTGGGACAGCCTGCCGTGGTTCTGGCACGGCTTTGATATGGCCTGGTTTGCCTTTGCCATGGTGCTGCTGGCCCCCGGCCTACTGGCACTGGTATTTGGCTTCTTGGCCTTCCGCTCGCGGGTTACCGGAGTGTATCTGTCGATCATCACCCAGGCACTGACCTTTGCCCTGATGCTGGCCTTCTTCCGCAATGAAATGGGCTTCGGCGGTAATAACGGCCTGACCGACTTCCGCGAAATCGTCGGCTTCGATTTACGCAGCGACGCCACGCGTTTGGGGCTTTTCCTGGCCACTGGGGTGGCGCTGGCGCTGGGCTTTATCCTCTGTCGCGCGATTGTCACCAGCAAGCTGGGTCGCGTGAGCGTGGCCACCCGCGACGCCGAAGCGCGTACGCGCTTTCTCGGCTACCGGGTCGAGCGCTTTCAGCTGTTTGTGTTTGTGGTCTCGGCGATGCTGGCAGGCCTGGCGGGGGCGCTTTACGTGCCGCAAGTGGGGATCATCAACCCTAGCGAGTTCTCACCGATTTTCTCCATCGAGATTGTGCTGTGGGTAGCGCTAGGCGGTCGCGCCACGCTGTATGGCGCGGTGATTGGTGCCATCCTGGTTAACTACGCCAAAACCATCTTTACCGGCGTCATGCCCGATGCCTGGCTGTTTGCCCTGGGCGCGATGTTTGTGCTCGTCACGGTGTTTCTGCCCAAAGGGGTGGCGGGGCTGTTTCGCTATCTCAAGCGCCGTAAGCGCGACGATCAAGCGACGGATCCTGACCATCAACACACGTCCAAGGAGGCCTCCGCATGAGTTTGCTGCAATCGCTGTCCCAGCGTGACCGGGTGTTCGATTTTATGGCGCCCCAGGCCTCACCGGTGGACGTTCGCCACGGGCCGATTCTCTATATGGAAGATGTCACCGTGAGCTTCGATGGTTTTAAAGCCATCAATAACCTCAACTTAACTATCAACGACGGTGAGCTGCGCTGCATTATCGGCCCCAACGGGGCGGGTAAAACCACCATGATGGATATCATCACCGGCAAAACCCGCCCCACCAGCGGCAGCGTATGGTTCGGTAGCCGCCATAACCTGCTGCACATGAATGAGCCCGATATTGCCAGCCTGGGCATTGGCCGCAAGTTTCAAAAACCGACGGTCTTCGAAGCGCTCTCGGTGTTTGAAAACCTGGAGCTGGCGATGGCCGCCGACAAGCGTATTTTCCCTACGCTTACCGCCCGCATGACCGGCGAGATCAAAGACCGCATCAATGAAGTGCTGGAAACCACCGGGCTGACGGCACTGCGCCATCAGCCCGCGGGTATTCTTTCCCACGGCCAGAAGCAGTGGCTGGAAATCGGCATGCTGCTAATGCAGCGCCCACGCCTGCTGCTGGTGGATGAGCCTGTGGCGGGCATGACTGAGCAGGAGATGGAGCGCACCGCCGAACTGCTCACCGGGCTGGCTGGCAAGCAGTCCGTGGTGGTGGTGGAACACGATATGGGCTTTGTGCGTTCCATTGCCCGCCAGGTGACCGTGCTGCACCAGGGCAGCGTGCTGGCGGAAGGCACCATGGATCAAGTCTCCAACGACCCCAAAGTAATCGAGGTCTACCTGGGTGCTGATGACGAGGAGGCCGCCTAATGCTAGCCATTGAGAAGCTCAACCAGTTCTACGGCGAAAGCCACACCCTGTGGGATCTGGATCTTGAGGTACCCGCCGGCCAGTGCACCTGCGTGATGGGCCGCAACGGCGTGGGCAAAACCACGCTGCTGAAAGCGGTAATGGGTGAGGTGGCGGTAAAAAGTGGCGAGCTGCGCTACGCCACCGGGTCAGGCGAGATCGAACTCACCAAAAAAGCGGTGGAAGCGCGCTCACGGTTGGGGATTGGCTACGTACCCCAAGGTCGGCAGATATTCCCGCTGCTGACCGTGGAGGAGAACCTGCGCACTGGCCTAGCCGCCCGCAGTGACGGGCTGAAAAAAATCCCCGAGCGGGTCTATGAGCTGTTCCCGGTGCTGAAAGAGATGAAACACCGCCGTGGCGGTGATTTATCCGGCGGGCAACAGCAGCAGCTGGCGATTGGCCGCGCGCTGGTGATTGAGCCCAAACTGCTGATTTTAGACGAACCGGGAGAGGGCATTCAGCCCAATATCGTCGCTCAGATTGGGCAAGTGATTCGTCAGTTGATCAATGAGGACGGCCTTACGGTGCTACTGGTGGAGCAGAAACTGCCTTTTGCCCGCAAATACGCCGACCGCTTTGTGATCATGGATCGCGGCCGTCCCGTGGCCAAAGGCGAGATCAGTGAGCTTTCCAATGAGCTGATCAAGCAGCACTTGACGGTGTAAATTATCCACACCCGGTTAGCGCCTGCCCGGCCAAGCGGTTGTCGGAAGGCGGCCGCTTTTTTGCGCGTGGATGAGCCGTGTTTCTAAAAGCCGGGCTTCAAACGCTAGGCGGCGGCTCTATCGGTGCCTGACGTGCCCGGTGGCGTTTGACCAGTTGGGTAATCACGCCGTAGCGCGGCCCTGCTAGAAAGGCGAGCATCAGGAACACGCCGGTCATGACGGCCATCATGCCGCCAATGGAGACGTTGAGATACACGGCGAGGTAGTAGCCAGAAATACTCGAGGCGATGGAAATGAGCGCACCGATGATAAACATCATCCACAGCCGGTCGGTCAGCAAATAAGCGGCGGAGGCGGGCACAATGGCAAAGGCGATAAACAGCACAGCCCCCACCGCATCAAAGGCCGCTACCGCGGTGGAGCTTGTTAGCATCAGCAGCACATAGAAAAGAATCGAGGGCATAAAGCCGAACGTTTTGGCCAGCGCCGGATCGAAGGTAGCCAGCTTCAGCTCCTTATAAAAGAGTCCGATAAACGCGTAGTTGAGTAGCGTCATCACGCTCATCGATACCAGCGCCTGGGGGATGGGCAGGCCGAAGATGTCGAGTGTATCCAGCCAGACAAAACCGATCTCGCCGAGCAGCACTGTATGCGTGTCGATATGCACATCATTGGCATAAACATTCAACAGCAGCACGCCGATCGAGAACAGCGCCGGGAAGACCAGCCCGATAGCGGTATCCTGCTTGACCCGCTTGGTGTTCGCTAACGCCTCGGTGAGCAGGACGGTCAACAGCCCGGTGAGGGCGGCCCCGATCAATTGTACCGGCCCGCTCTGTTGCTTGGTCAGCAGCCAGACGATAACGATGCCAAACACAATCGAGTGGCTGATCGCGTCGGTTAACATGCTGTTGCCGCGCAGCACTAAAAGGGTGCCCACCGCCGAGGAGGCGATGCCCACCATCGCGCCCACTAGAATAATGGGCAGGGCCGTGGTGGTCAGTAGCTCTGCCATCATGCTGCCAACTCCTCAAAGGCCGCGACCACTCTTCTAGCTTCTGCCTGGCCCTGTGCCGTTAGCCCCCAGTCGTCGTCGCTTGAGGTGGCACTGCGTGGCGAGCGGGTTAGGTAGCCCTGCTGCTCAAGCTTGTTGAGTATCCTGCGTGAACCGAGTGTTGAGGGGGCGCATGAGGGATCAGCCGAGTGTTTATACAGCGTATAAAGTAGCTGCTGTTTCTGCAGCGCTGTCTTCTGGCGATAGTGCTTTATCACGCCCCACAGCAGGCCACGGCCGGGCGCTAATGCCAACGATATAAGCACGATGGCGGTAGCGGTAAGGACAATCAGCGGGCCGGTTGCCAGGCCGCGCGATAGAGTGCTGATGGTTGCCCCTGATACACCACTGACAATACCGACGCCTGCAGCGATGGCGAGCATGCCGCCCAGGTGGCGGCTCCACTGTCGTGCGGCGGCCGCGGGCGCCACAATCATGGCCGCCATCAAAATCACCCCGACCATCTGCAGGCCGACCACAACCGCCAGCGCGACCATGGCGGTGAGCGATGCCTCGATCACGGTGGTAGGCATGCCGAGTGTGCGGGCATACTCCGCATCAAAGGTGACCAACTTGGCCTGTTTCCAGAACACGGCGAGCAGCAGCAGTGTGACCAGCGTAATGCTGCCCATCACCCATAAATCGGAGCGCAGCGTCGCAGCGGCCTGACCGAACAGAAAGGCCTCAAGGCCGCCCTGGGAGGCGTTATTGGTGCCCTGAATATAGGTGAGCAGCACGATACCCACGGCAAAAAAGATGCTCAGGCAGGCACCCAGGCCTGCGTCGGTTTTGAGGCGGCTCAAGCGCGTCAGCATTAGCATCATCAGCGCGGCGGCGGAGCCGGTGATCAGTGAGCCAATAATAATCCCGCCCATATCGCGGCTGCCGGTGATGATAAAGCTTAAACAGATGCCGGGAAGGGCGGCGTGAGAGATCGCGTCTCCCAGCAGGCTTTGGCGACGCAGCACTGCAAAACAGCCCAGCGGGCCGCTGATCAGCCCCAGCAGCGAGGCGCCAATCACGACATTCTGAAAGGTGTAGTCAGATAAAAGCTCAAGCCACGCCATGGGTTACTTCACCTTTGAGGCGGAAAACATTAACGATTCATTGTCGTTCAGTAGCGCGATCTGGCCGCCGTAGGCCTGGCGAAGGTGGTCGATCTTGAACACGTCTTCGGCCTTGCCGCTGGCGATGACACGCACGTTGAGCAGCAGCAGCCAGTCAAAGTAGGTGCGCACCGTTTGCAGATCATGGTGAACCACAATCAGCGTTTTACCCGCGTCGCGCAGGCGGCGCAGAATATCGATAATGGCCCGCTCGGTGGTGGCATCGACGCCTGCCATGGGCTCATCGAGAAAATACACATCGGCCTGCTGCACCAGCGCACGGGCTAAAAATACGCGCTGCTGCTGGCCACCTGAGAGCTGGCTAATCTGGCGCTCAGCCAAGGCACTCATACCGACCATCTCAAGTGCTTCCTGCGCCTCATGGCGCTCTTTTCGGCCCGGTCGTTTGAGCCAGCCCAAGCGCCCGTAAAGCCCCATGGTGACCACATCCAGCGCAGTGGTGGGAAAGTCCCAGTCAACGCTTGAGCGCTGGGGCACGTAGCCTACCCGTTTGCGCTGCGTGGCGTAGGGTCGCCCATGCACCATTACCTCACCGGACAGCGATGGCACCAGCCCCAGTAGGCTTTTGATTAACGTGCTCTTACCCGCCCCGTTAGGGCCGACAATGCCCGCCATTACCCCGGCAGGGATATCCAGATCGATATCCCAAAGCACGGGCTGATTATGGTAGCTCACCGTCAGATTTTTAATGCTCAGAGCGGTGTCTGTAGGGCCGGATGTCGCCATGTATACGCTGCCTTATCAAATGCTTATTGAGCGAGTTGCCACTCGCTGGCCCAGTCATCCAGTGCGTTTGGCAGGGGGGCCAAGGAACCGCCTAATGCCTCGACAATGTGCTGGGTATTACGGTAAATCATGCCCATGTATGTGCCGTCGACCGTGCCTTCATCGCCCATGGCGTCGGAATAAAGCTGGCCACCGATGACCACCTCATGGCCGCGCTGCCTTGCGGCATCAATCACTGCCTGAATGGTACGCGGGTTGATGGTGCTCTCGATAAATACCGCGGGCACGTTACGGGCAACAACGCTATCTGCCATGCTGCGAATATCAGCGATCCCGGTTTCGGTTTCGGTACTGATCCCTTGAATCCCTTCCACCTCAATGTCATAGGCGCGGCCAAAATAGCTGAATGCGTCGTGGGCGGTGACAAGAATACGCTGCTCTTCGGGGATGCTGGCAATGCTCTCTTTAACCCACTCATGCAGGGCTTGCAACTGAGCCTGATAACGCTCGGTATTGGTTTCAATGGTCGTGGCGCACTCGGGGCGTGCTTCGCTGAAGGCATCGCTCAGGGTGGGCAGCGTTTGGGCCCATAAAGAGACATCCATCCACAGGTGAGGGTCAACCCCGTAGACATCCTGAGCGGTGATCAACGACGCCGGATCAATGGAAGCGGGCGCCACGGCAAGCGTAGGTGTTCGTGCTGAGAAATTCTCCAGCACACTCCCCAGCTGGCCTTCCAGTGAGTAGCCCGAATAGAGAATGTGCTCAGCCCCCCGCAGCAAGGCCACATCGCTGGCGCTTGCCTGATACAAATGGGGGTCGACGCCTGGGCCCATCATGGCTTCCACATTAACGCATTCGCCGCCTACTTCCTGCGCGACATCTGCAATCATCCCAATCGTTGCCACCACGTTTAAGGGCGTTTCATCGGCAGTTGCCAACGCACTAAAAGGCAGCGTTGCCAATAGAGTCATAGCATATTTTGTTGCCATCATTTAGCTCCAGGCTCTACAGGAGGTAGAGGGTAGATAAAACAGCGTTACTGCATGCAAGTTTATTTCTGCAGGGAAATAAGTATAGCCTTGGCTAAGTTTGTGGCGCAATTAATCCAATGTCAAGCGGATAAAAGGCGCTGAGGTGGGCTGAAAAGGGTATTTGAGTAGTGTAGGAATAAACGTAAGGCAGGCTACTAACGCGCCTTTGAAATCTGCTAAAGACAGTTTAAGTTATCTACACCCGGTTCAAAGTTTTGGATCGGGTTGGAATGGCAGTGCCTCGGCCGCTGCGACGATTTGATTGAATAAGGGGTGCGCCGGATTGAGCATGTAGTTGAGCTCTCTCGGCACGACCACGCTTGGCACTGCCAGTGCCAGACTTGGGTGGGATGCCAGCCAGCCATCGCCAAGTTCAGCAGTCTCTGCGGGCGCTGGCGCTTCCTGCCAGTGATCCGGTAGATCTTCTATTCCAACGCTTAAAATACTCTCCGCTGGCAGCGTTAGGCGCAGCAGCGCATAGGCATTGAGCCGCCGATAGCTTTCTAGATTCACCATAATTTCCAGTAGCGCCAGCGACTCGGAGCTTGCCACATACACACAGGCATTGCCTGGGCTATTCCAGCGCCCGCCGTAAAGCCGTGCGCCTTCGCCATCAAAGGCTGTTTCCTGAAACTTACGCTTAACCAGCCGATAGGCGGTGACCTCGCTCATACCGAGACTCCGTGCTCCAGCCGCCCGATCAGATTTAATACCGTTTGGTACTCCGCTGAGGTGGCGCTCATTTCGACGGGGCGACGCCCGCCTAGCCCGGCATTGGGCTTGAGCAGCCAGGCACGAGCCCCCTCCGCGTCACCCTCAAATAGATCCAGCGCCGCCTTGAAAAGCTCGGCAAAGCGATAAAGCCGGTCGCTTTCTGCCATCTTGAAACGGCCCGACTTGGCGCGACGGCTTAGCGTGGCAGAAGGGATATCCACATAGCGTGCCAGGGCCTTCTGCTCAATACCTGACACCTTGGCAAGCTGCGGATAGACACGATACTCCACGCCTGCATGTAGCAGCTCATGCAGCTTACGGCCGCGAGCAGGCAGACCAACTTGCTGCCAGAATCCGGGCGTCAAAGCTTTGGGAGGCTGATATTGAGTGAAATGGATATCCATGTTGGTTTCTCATTTGATATTTCATCGATATATCAAATGGTATACAGGTCGTTTGTACAACCGTCAAGTGCGCAAAGGGTAGCGAGCTATCTGGCCAATGATCTACTGTGAGGCTGCTTTTAGTATTTAAGTGATAGTTCAGTTATATTGTTATCCAGCCATCACATTAAGAATAAAACGAAGGCAAGGGCAGCTATTAAACATGATGAACATGCAGCGCTTTTTAAGTGACCGATATAAGGGTGGGATGGTGGCTATCCTTGTATCGTATGTCCTTATGCTGCATGTCCTCCTAGGGTCTTATGCACAGGCGGCGGTACTTGGCGACGGTAGTACGTCACCACTATTCGTACTGTGTGATCCGCATGGTGTTGTTGCCAATCAGCAGGGCGAATCAGACGCTAAGAGTTCCAGTGAACTCAGCAATCTGTTGTGCAAATCTGCCTGTGCACTTGGTACGGCACTTTCGAGCGCTCCTCTTGGCGTGATGGCAGCGGTAGGTGACCCCGTTCGACCGCGTTACGACGAACCTTTACAACAAGCCACCGGCTTGTTTGTGCTCTCTTATGCGCGTGCCCCACCTCTCCTGTAAATACGTGATTAAAACGCTTTAACGATTTAACCATGACGATTTAGCTATCATCCTACTCATTACGTTTAATGGGTTGCGCTAAGTGTCTACACGTTATTTATGGAGTTCCCTATGTTTATGATTCGCACTGTATTGTTATCCTCGCTGCTATTAGTCAGTACCTCTCTTTTTGCTCATCACGGTGGCTCCCACGATGAGTCGACTTCTGCAGAAGGTTCTCACCTTGATGTTACTCAGCCCTGGACGCGGGCAACACCGCCAGGCGCCGCTGCCGGAGGCGGTTTTTTAACCATTACCAACCACGGCTCTGTTGATGATCGTTTAGTGGGTGCCTCCGCAGCGATTACCGATCAGGTCGAGATCCACACTATGGAGATGGATGGTGATGTAATGCGTATGCAGCATCTCCCAGGGGGAATTGAGATTCCCGCCGGTGAAACGGTCACCCTGGCTCCCGGTGGTCTGCACCTGATGTTTATGGCGCTATCCTCTCCGATTGAAGAGGGCCAGCCGATTGCCATAACGCTTGAGTTCCAACACGCAGAGAGTATTGAGACCGAACTCCAGGTGGTGCCGGTCGGTGCCTCGCCTAAAGGCCAAGACGCTCACGCCGATCATCACGCTGATCACCACGAAGAGCATGGGCAAATGGTGCACTAATAACACGGTGTACTAGACATGCAGCGTCGCGATATTGCCCTGCTTTCCATCGGTACGTTAGTGCTCGTACTTACGTTAGCGCTGTTCCTGGTCGTGTTCGGCAAACAAGCCACGACTTCGGAAAGCGCTGGCCCAGAAAGTACCTACATAGGTGGTCAGTTTCAGTTAGTTGGTATAGATGGTTCGTTGGTTAGCCAGGATGACTTTTTAGGCAAGCCCACCATCATGTTTTTTGGTTTCACGTATTGCCCGGATATCTGCCCTTCGACACTTTTCAATCTGTCGCGGCTGATTAAGCAATTGGGCAATCAGGCAGACCAGTTCAACTATCTGTTTGTTTCCCTGGATTGGCAGCGGGATGGCCCTGAACAGCTCTCCCGCTACCTATCCGTCTTCGATAGCCGCATTCACGGCTTATCAGGAAATGAAACGCAAATTGATGCCATGGCCGAAACCTATCGCGTGCACTACGAGCGAGTAGCGACTGACAATGGTGATTACACCATCAGCCATACCGCTTCTACCTATCTATTGGATCCCGAGGGTAATTTCGTTGGCACGTTAGCCTTCGACTTCGACCTGGATGAGGCTCAGGCATCGCTTGAGCAGCTACTGGCTTCCTCATAAGTGCGATATCAACGCTGGCCCTAGGCCAGCGTTGATGGCTTTAGCTACGCCGTTTGCCTTGCTAACCGCCTTTCCTGAAGGCGTTGCACAATCAGCCAATCAATCAGCAGCATAACGATCAATGAAGCGCCCACCAGCGGAAAAATCACCCCGCCGATCACCAGAATAGCGATGAGACCTCGGAAAACACGCTTATCCGCTGGCAGTGGCGGTACGCCCATGGCGCCTTTAGGGCGTCGTTTCCACCACATCACCGCTGCAGAGACGGCCAGTAAGATAATCGCCAAGCAGACTGCCAGCAGGAACAGCTGATTGAACAGGCCAAACTCCTGGCCCATATGAATATTAATACCAAATTCCAGCCATCTGCCAAGCGGTCCATAGTCGGCGTAGCTCATGTCGATCAATGGTTCGCCACTGTATTGGTCAAGGTGTATTACACGTTGCTGGCTTAGGTTGTCAGGGTAGATGGAGCCGGTATAGACCCCGGCGGCAGAACTGGGCAGGTTGACCGCGAAGCCCTGCTGTAAGCCTAACTGTTCAAAGGCCGCCACTGCATTGTTAAGGCCTATGCGTGGCATTGGGCTGGCGGGAGGCGTGGATTCGGGTATGCGCGCCTGCTCCAACGACCAACTGGTTAAGCCCTGGTCGCTTAAATACGCATTGGAAACCGGCACCTCAACGCGAACGCCCGATGGGTAGCCGAAGTTATTGCCATTGGCCCACTGGTTAACCTGACCACCCCACACACCAGACCAGGGCATCCCTGTGATCGCCAGGAAAACCAGAAAGCCGCCCACAAAAATGCCCAATACCGCATGCAAATCACGCCAAAATACCCGGCTTTTGGGCTTTCCGCGCACGCTAACCACGCCGCCTGACCCTTTACCGCGGGGCCACCATAAGTAAATGCCGGTGCCTACCAGCAGGATCGACCATCCCCCGGCAATCTCAATCACTTTTCGCGCGGTAGGCCCAAAGTATTTAAAGCTGTGTAGATAGCGCACCGTCCACATGATGGTGCCACGGTCATCCAGCGACCCCAGTACATTCGATGTATAAGGGTCCACATACACCGCAAGACGCTCACCTGCCAGGGTGTTAACGGTGATTTCGGCAGAGCTTTCAGGTGTTACTGGGTCGGTGTACTTAACGGCGGTGCCGGGGTGGGCCTCAAGTGCAGCGCTGACCAGCGTCGAAGGCGGTTGCACGGCTTCCTGAATCGCGACGCGTTTCAAATCCGCATGGATGATGGCGTCCAATTCATCTTTGAAAAGGTAAAGCCCGCCAGTAATCGCCAGGGTAATCATAAAAGGCAGCACCAGCAGGCCAGCATAGAAATGCCAGCGCCACACGGCACGGTATAAATCGAAGGACTTTTTCCGTCCCTCTTCCGGGTAAGACGCAGTAGACATAGGGTGGAGCTCCAGGCCGCAAACCGACCATGGCCGAAGACGTTAGCGAACACCTTGGTTCAGGGCGCTAAAGTGAGTCAACGGCAGACATCTGTAACAGCCTCTAACCACCAAAAGGTCGGTTGGGCTGGCTGAGTTAAGCGTGTGTGTTAAGCCGTCATCAGCCAGGGTGGCGCGCGAGTGAGCGCATCAGGGTAGTGTTGCCTGAGGAAGTGGCCTTCCGCTGATATGGAAGGCAGCAAACTATGCGCAATAAAGGCGAGTTCGCCGATTGAGGGTAAAGAGACATGCGTGGTCGGGAAGTGTTGCCAAACGGCGCAATATTCACACTGGTGGTGCCAATTAAAGATGGGCTGTGAAGAGGTATGCTCTGAAGGAGGCGTGCCACAAAATGATCCATCAATCGTAGGTTGGTGAGTGGGTTGATGGTGACCAGCATGTGACGGTGAGGCCTGCAACTGAGATAAGAGCGGACCTACAAACAGCAGGTACATGGCAACGAACGCCATGAAAAGCGCAATGCGATACCAAAGAGAATTTGCTGAACGCGATAGAGGCATCTAAAGGTACGCTTTGTGGGCAGCCTAAAATGTTCTTATTTAGTTAGATACGTCATAGTAGCGGAAAATGGCCAGTAGAAAAGTAGTCAATGTATGACCATTTGCCGCATTCGTTAATGTCCAATCGAGAGTTACTCAATCGTGTAATTGGCTGCCCCCTTGCCCGCTTCACTAAAGCGGATCTCGACAGGAAACTCTGCATTACAGCCTTGTACAAGCCACACCTCACGCCAGTATCTTGATCCCTCGCTGCCCTGAGGCATCGCAAGTACATAGGGTTGGAATGACTCGGGAGTCTCGCAGCCTAGAGTGGCGACTTTTGCCGCAACGCCCAACATCGCATCACTAATTAGCTGTTGGTTAGACAGCGTCCCTTCTTGGATTGCACCTGCTGGCAATGACTGCGCCGCTAACGGGCTGCTCATTAAACTGATGAAAAGTCCGGTGGTAAGAAAAGCAGAGATCTTCATTCGTCGTGCTCTTTTAGGGTTAATAACGCCTGAATTAAGCCGCAGTACAGCCACCGGCCTTTAAGATGCGCTCTTTTGAAGCGGGGTACTTTTCCAGCATGTTGGTAGGCCGAATGGGGCGCGGTGAAGAATTACCACCACAGTTAGGGCATGTATCTCCCAACACCCCACTGGCGCACTCAGGACAAAACGTACACTCAAAGGTACAAATGACAGCCGCTGCGTCAGGGGGTAAATCCTTATCGCAGCATTCACAGTTGGGTCGAAGTTGAAGCATGATTAGGCACCTGAATAAATGTTTATATAAGCGCCATACAAAGCGGTTGTCTAGCTGCAGTAGCCCTCTTTAATCGATGAATTTTCTTGCTGCATTGGCAACGTAAATAACAGTGATCGTTCTTCTTTGGTGCAAGTTGATTTAATGATGATCTTTTTTGGTGCGAAAAATATTTGTCGGTGTTGATTAGCGGATTTTAAGCCGTTGTTATAAAAACAATAAATAGTCTTTCACCATTTTGGCGCATTAATTGCATTTCCTGATGAAAGACTTATTAAAAAAGGACGCGATAGCTACCCATGTTTCTGAGCGATATCGCAAAACCAGCCGTTGCCTCTGGCCACCGTTTTGATCAAGGTCGTCACTGGGCGGCTTCGTTAGCACTGACGTTTGCCCAGCGCGATGACGTTACGCGGATGGTGCAAGCACGGCATCATGGGCCACTGCGGGTGCAGCGTCCTTTCTATCCCGAAGGGAGTGGTGAAGCTTGTCACGTTTACCTGTTGCACCCGCCGGGGGGCCTGGTAAGCGGCGATGCATTGACCATTCATGCGCGAGTAGCATCTGGCGCCCATGCGCTGCTTACCACGCCCGCCGCCAACAAGCTCTACAAAGCCGACAGCCAAGGGGTGGCCTGGACACAGCATACCCGGTTAAGCGTTGAAGACGATGCCACTCTGGAGTGGTTGCCCCAGGAGACCATCGCCTTCGATGGCTCGAAAGGCGAGCAGCGCACCCAAATTGATCTTCACGGCAGTGCCCGCTGCCTGGGCTGGGAAGTGATGGCGTTGGGGCGCCCGGCAAGCGATTTACCCTACATTTCAGGGCGCATTGAGCAACACTTTCGCTTAACCCTGGACGGCAAGCCGCTGTGGTTAGAGCGCCAACCGTTAGACCCACTACACCCGCGCTTTGCTGGGCGCTGGGGGCAGGGTGGTGCCACCGTGCAGGCCACGCTCTGGGCGGTGGGGATTAGCGACGCGCCTGCAGCCATTGAAGCCTTGCGTGAAGCGCTGCCGGATAACCCCCGTTGGGCTGTTACCGTCCGTCACGGTGTTCTGCTGCTGCGCTATTTAGGCAACTCGCGTAACGAAGCCTGGGCGTTATGCGAACAGGCCTGGCAACTGCTGCGCCCCCGGTGGATCGAGCGTGAAGCACATACACCACGAATTTGGCTAACCTAATAGGCATCACTGTGATGCACTGCTGGAGACACGTTCCATGGAATTAACCCCAAGAGACAAAGACAAACTGCTGCTGTTCTCAGCCGCCCAATTGGCGGAGCGCCGCAAAGCACGTGGTTTAAAGCTTAATTACCCCGAAGCGGTAGCGCTGATCAGCTTTGAAATTATGGAAGGCGCCCGGGACGGCCGCAGCGTGGCTGACTTGATGAGCTACGGCCGTGAGATCCTCAGCCGTGACGATGTGATGGAAGGTGTGGCTGAAATGGTCGATGAAGTGCAGGTAGAAGCCACTTTCCCGGACGGCACCAAGCTGGTCACTGTCCACACACCCATCAACTAGTTTTCAGCAACCAGGAGAGCGCCTGATGATTCCCGGCCCAATGATTCCAGGACAGTACCAATTAAAACAGGGTGATATCGAACTCTGCGTGGGGCGTGAGCGGATTAGCGTCGAAGTGGCCAATACCGGCGACCGCCCGATCCAGATCGGCTCCCACTACCACTTCGCCGAAGCCAACCCGGCGCTGGTGTTTGATCGCGACAAAACCCGAGGCTTTCGCCTGGACGTGGCCGCAGGCACGGCGATTCGCTTTGAGCCCGGCCAGACCCGCGAAGTCACGCTGATTCCCTACGTCGGTAAGCGCGAAATTTACGGCTTTCGCGGCGATGTCATGGGCGCGCTCGACGGAGGTAAACAATGAAACCGGTTAACAAGATCAGTCGGCAAGCCTATGCCGATATGTACGGCCCTACGGTGGGCGACCGCGTGCGCCTGGGCGATACCGAGCTTTGGATCGAAGTCGAACAAGACGCCACCCACTACGGCGATGAAGTGAAATTCGGTGGCGGCAAAGTCATCCGCGACGGCATGGGTCAAAGCCAGCGCGCCGACGACACGGTAATGGATACCGTGATTACCAACGCGCTGATTCTGGATTGGTGGGGTATCGTCAAAGCCGACGTGGGCATTCAAAATGGCCGCATCGCCGCGATTGGCAAGGCAGGCAATCCTGACGTACAGCCTGATGTTGAAATCGTCATTGGCCCCGGCACCGAAATCATCTCCGGCGAAGGGAAGATCCTGACCGCGGGCGGTATCGACTCCCATATCCACTTTATTTGCCCCCAGCAGGTCGAAGAAGCGCTGATGAGCGGTATCACCACCATGCTGGGCGGTGGCACCGGTCCGGCGACTGGTACCAACGCAACCACCTGTACCCCCGGCGCTTGGCACATCGGTAAGATGCTGCAAGCGGTGGACGATATGCCCATGAATATCGGCTTTCTGGGCAAAGGCAACGCCAGCCTGCCTGAGTCCCTAGAGCTCCAGCTCCAAGCAGGCGCCATGGGCCTCAAATTGCACGAAGATTGGGGCACCACGCCTGCCTCGATCAATAACTGCCTTAACGTCGCTGATGCCTATGATGTGCAGGTGGCGATCCATACCGACACGCTAAATGAATCAGGCTTTGTGGAAGACACCCTGGCCGCGTTTAAGGAGCGCTGCATTCACACTTACCACACCGAAGGCGCGGGCGGCGGCCACGCACCGGATATTCTCACCGCCTGCTCCAAACCTTATGTGCTGCCGTCGTCCACCAACCCAACGCGGCCCTACACAGTCAATACCATCGACGAACACCTCGATATGCTGATGGTGTGCCACCACCTGGACCCCAATATTCCCGAAGACGTGGCCTTCGCCGACTCACGCATTCGCCGTGAAACCATCGCCGCTGAGGATATCCTCCACGACTTAGGCGTGATTTCGATGATCGCGTCGGATTCCCAGGCCATGGGGCGGGTCGGTGAAGTGGTCTGCCGCACCTGGCAAACGGCGCATAAAATGAAGGTGCAGCGCGGCCTGCTGCCAGAAGACGAAGCGATGGGTGCCGATAACTTCCGCGCTAAGCGCTATATCGCCAAGTACACCATTAACCCGGCAATCACCCACGGCATCGCTCACGAAGTCGGCTCCATCGAAGTGGGTAAACTGGCGGATCTAGTGCTGTGGAAACCGGCCTTCTTTGGTGTTAAGCCAGCGATGATGATCAAAGGCGGCATGATTGCGGCGGCGCCCATGGGCGACCCCAATGCCTCGATTCCCACGCCGCAGCCGGTCCACTACCGCTATATGTTTGGCGCCTTTGGCCGCGCAGCGAGCCAAACCCGGCTCAGCTTTGTCAGCCAAGCCGCGCTGGATGCGGGTATTAAAGAGATCTTGGGACTAAACAGCGAACTGGCGGCGTGTAAAAACGTGCGCCAAGTGCGCAAAAAGGATATGAAGCTGAACGATGCCTGCCCGGAGCTGACGGTAGACCCGCAAACCTACGAAGTGCGCTGTGACGGTGAAATTTTAACTTGCGAGCCCGCCACCGAGCTGCCGCTAGCTCAGCGTTATCATTTGTTTTAATTGAGGCTATTTCATTAGTTAGAGGTGACGGGGGTAGGCCGTAGAGAGGGTCTTTTGCCAAGGCCGGAAAATGTTCCCAACAATTCCGGCATTTCCGCCATCCATGGCGGTCAGATGGCAAAAGTAGCGTACAGGAAGGTATTCACAGCGCCCTCTCGTAGGCCTACCCGCGGCACAGCCGCAGAGATAGCGAAGGGACGAGAGCAATGCTGAAATTAATAGAACGTTTAGGGCCAGTGGAAGAGAGTGCCGCTAGCGACACGCTGACGCTGCCCTTTGAGCTGCGCATTCGTGGGCGCTTAAAAGCGCAAAGCGATAGCGGCCGCGAGCTGGGGTTGTTTCTCGATCGCGGCCCGGTGCTGCGCAGCGGTGAAGGCCTGAAAGCCGAAAGCGGCGAAGTGGTGCGTGTTTGCGCCGCCGTAGAACCGGTAGTCACTGCAAGAGTAAGTACTGGCTTACCGCTGGCGCGGTTGGCCTACCACCTGGGTAATCGCCATGTACAGCTGGCGCTGGGTGAAGATGACAAGGGTGCCTGGGTGCGCTTCCCGCCGGATCACGTGCTGGAAGAACTCGCCGAGCTTCTGGGGGCCGAACTAGAGCACCACAACGCCACCTTCGACCCTGAGCCGGGTGCTTATAACCAAGTGGGCGGCGGGCATTCACATGGCCATTCTCACGGTCATTCACACGACCACGACCATTCACACGATCATTCACATGATCATGAGCACCCGCATGAGCACCACCATGCACACTGAGCTTACCGCACTAGAACGCCAAGGCGACGAACTAGCGCTGCTTGGGCTGATGCAGTTGGTGAGCCCCGCGCTGCCGATTGGTGCCTTTGCCTTCTCCCAAGGGCTAGAGAGCGCCTTCGAGCTGGACTGGGTGCGCGATGAAGCCAGCCTTGCCGAGTGGTTAAGCGGCGTACTGGAGGACGGCTTGACCCGCTGCGAGCTGCCCGTGCTGGCGCGGCTGCATGAAGCGTTAGATCAAGGGGATAGCCAATCAATCGCCACATGGGAAGAGTGGCTGGCCGCCACCCGGGAAACCGCCGAGCTGGCCGCTGAAGACAGCCGCCTGGGCGCCTCGCTTAAGCGCCTACTGGGCAGTTTGGATTTATTGCCAAGAGACCAACAGCTGCCAAGTGAGGACTTACTAACGCCTTTGCTCCCGCCTCAGGCAGGCTATGTGACGCTGTTTGCCTACACGGCTCACTTACGTGGCGTGTCCGTGCGCCAAACCCTACTGGGGTTTGCCTGGGCGTGGTTAGAGAACCAGTTGGCAGTGGCCTGTAAAGCGCTTCCGCTGGGCCATACCGCTGCTCAGCGCGTGATTGAGCAGCTGCGCCCAGCGCTAGTGGATGCCGTTAACCAAGCGCTAGCGCTGAAAGATGACGAACTAGGCCCGGTGCTGCCCGGTTTGGCCCTGGCCAGTGCCCTGCACGAAACGCAATATTCGCGCCTGTTTAGAAGTTAAAAAGCTCATAAGTTAAATGGCCTAGAAGTTAACGAGGAGAGAACGATGACTCACTGTTTACGTGTTGGTGTGGGCGGCCCGGTAGGGTCCGGTAAAACCGCGCTGCTCAAGCAACTCTGCTTAGCGCTGCGGGATTACTACGACATCGCCGTGGTCACCAACGATATCTATACCCGTGAAGACGCCGACTTTCTGCTCAAGCACGATGCACTCCCTGCGGATCGTATCCTGGGGGTTGAGACCGGCGGCTGCCCGCATACGGCCATTCGTGAAGATGCCTCGATGAACCTGGCCGCCATCGATGAGCTGCAGGCGCGTCACCCGAAGCTGGAGCTGGTGATGGTCGAGTCGGGCGGTGACAACCTCTCGGCCACCTTCAGCCCCGAGCTTTCCGATCTGACGCTGTACGTCATCGATGTTTCCGCAGGCGATAAAATCCCCCGTAAAGGCGGGCCGGGTATCACCAAGTCTGACCTGCTGATCATTAATAAAATCGATATCGCCGAGTATGTTCACGCTTCGCTAGAAGTGATGGAACGCGACTCGAAGAAAATGCGCGGCGAACGCCCCTTCGTGTTTACCAATCTTTATGACGGGGTAGGGCTTGAGGAGATCATCCGCTTTATTCTCGACAAAGGGATGCTGGATGAGCGGCGCCCGCAGGCTGATAAAGCGGCTGCCGTGAGTACAGGGACAATTTAGTAAGTCCGCGATGCACAAAGGCCGCCAAATGTTTGGCGGCCTTTGTGGTTTAGCGGCTTATTATTCCAACAGGTTCCACAGGCCAATGGTGAGTGCGGGGAACATGCACAGTAGCAGGACGATCACCATGGTCGCAGCGATGAAAGGTACCGCCGCACGAAACACGGCGGAAGGCGATACCTTGGCGATCTGCGATGTGATAAATACCAACAGCCCAACGGGCGGGGATATTCCCCCTAGTTGCAAGGTAATGATCATCACGATCCCCAATTGCACCGGGTCGACGCCGGCATTGGTCATCATCGGTAAAAACAAAGGAGCGATAATCAGCATCGCAGGCGTCAGGTCGAGAAACATGCCGGCAACGGCAAGCACTACTAAAAGGATGATGAACAAGCCGAACTGACTGTCGGCCGCCGTGCCTGCCCAGCCGACTATTTCCTGGGGTACCTGCTCAGCAATTAATATCCATGCGAACGGTACCGAGGCCGCGATCAAAAAACCGACCAGCGCGGCGTCGGTGCCGCACTCAACGAAGGAGCGGTAAAACTGCTTCCAGTCATACGCTTTGAATACCAGTTTGCCAAGCACGAACGTCCAGAGCAACGCCACAACGCCCGCCTCGGTGGCGGTAATAACCCCAAAGCGGATCCCGCCCAGTACACCAACGGTGATCACCAACACCGGTAGTGCCCGCACGAAGGTATGCCAGATTGTCGCCATTGGCGCACGCGCCGTGGCGGTCTGGTACTGACGGCGCACGGAGATCCAATAAGCCACCAGCATCAACGCACCGGCGGCCATCAGTGCAGGCACGATACCGGCCATAAATAAACGGGCAATGGAAACGTTGGCGACCGAGGCATAGACCAACATGGCGATGGCTGGAGGTACCACGTTGGGCAGAATAGCCGATGAGGCGGTGACCGCGCAGGAGAACGCTGGCGAGTAGCCGCGTTTGACCATCTCAGGCACCAGGATTTTGGTGCTGCTGGCCGCATCGGCACTTGAAGAGCCTGAGATACCGCCAACCATCAGGCTGTTGAGGATGTTGACGTGGGCCAAGCCGCCGCGCAGGTGGCCGACCAGGCTTGTGGCGAAATCAATTAAGCGAGTCGAAAGCCCACCAAGGTTAAGTAGGTAACCGGTAGATAGAAAGAAGGGAATCGCTAGCAGGATGAACTTAGTCGAGCCGGTGACCATGTTCTGAACCACCGCTGGCGCCGGCAGAATAAACGAGGCCGAACTGGCCAGAAATACCCCGAACATCAATGAAAACGATACCGGTACACCAACTCCGAGTGCCAGAAAGAAAACCACCAGCATGATCAGGCTCGGGGAGACGCCCTGTAAGGGCCCCAATAGGCCTTGATCCAGCCCTGCATAGATCAAGCCAGCGATGACTATCGCCGCCAAGTTGCGGACCAGGATACCTGTATTGTCAGCGTCGCGAGCGAGCAGGAAAACCAGTGCGATAACACCGGAGATGGGAATGACGGCGTACTTGATAGCCGTAGGCCACTGTAAGCTGGCGCTGGTGCCACCCACCATGTCGGCTAGTTGGTAGCCGCCGAACAGCATCATGATCAGCGTCAGCGAAAGGATAAGATTCTGGGTGAAGCCCAGTACACCGGTGAGCCAGGCTGGCAGATCCTTAGGCAGGAAGTCACCAGCAACATGGCGCTGTTGGCGTACCCCTAATGCCGCGCCGAGAAAGATTAACCAGGTAAAGCACCATATCGCGAACTCTTCGGTCCACGAAAAGGAGTCGTTGAAAACATAGCGAGAAACGACACCGGCGAGCACCGCCAGGGTCATGGCCAGCAAAATACCAAAGACGAGGAAACGCACCAGGCTTTCCAGCCCGGTGGCGGCGCGGCCGATGCCCAATGATGAGGTTGCAAGGGAAAAACGGTAGGCAGACATCCGATACGCTCCAGAAGGGCGGCGCCAGTGAAGACGCAACAAACACTCGGCCCCACCATAGCGGTGGGGCCGACAGGGTTGTTATTCCGCGTTTTCGATCAGCGAAACAAGTGCTTCGCCATTCGGGATTTTTTCAACATATTCGTCGCGGATCGGCTTCATAGCTTCTTGCCATGGCCCTTTGTCTTCGATTTCGATGATCGTCGCACCGTCGGCAACGGTTTCATCCAATGCCGCCTGGTCGTCACTCTTACGCATTGCGGGTAGCTCTGCCTGAACCTCCAGTGCTGCTTCAGTGATCACCTCCTGGTAGTCGTCAGGCAGACGCTCCCACCAGTTCTGTGAAACCACCCAGGTACCCATAGCGAAGATGTGATCGGTTTTCACATAGTACGGAGCCACTTCATAGAAGCGGTTGGTCAGATAGTTAGTCGCAGTGTTATCAAAGAAGTCGATAACCCCTGTCTGCATGGAGTTATAGATTTCAGGTGCGGGAACTGGCGTTGGGTTGGCGCCAGCTGCTTGCCAGGCGTCGACGTGCAACGGGCTCTGGATGACGCGCATCTTCTTGCCCTGGATATCGTCAATCGAATCAATCGGGAAACTGCTCATCAACTGACGGATACCATTGACGGAGAAGCCAAGCAGATGGAACCCCTGCTCTTCAAAGTTGGCTGAGAGTTCTTCGGTCAATGGTTCGCTGAGTGCTGTCGCCTGCTCCTCGCCATCAATCAAATAAGGTAAATCGAGCACTTGAACCTCGGGAATCCAAGAGGTCAGTACAGAGCTGGTGATGATGCCCATCTGAACCGAG
This sequence comes from Vreelandella sp. DA03-1M, assembly GCF_055725665.1. NCBI lineage: Bacteria > Pseudomonadati > Pseudomonadota > Gammaproteobacteria > Oceanospirillales > Halomonadaceae > Vreelandella > Vreelandella sp. DA03-1M. The sequence continues at coordinate 4,312,193 of NZ_CM146798.1, read as the reverse complement.
CCCAACCGGATACCTTCGGCAGATTCGCTTTCTCCGCCCAGCACGCTGTTGGCGAACAGCTGGATATCGACATTATTGTCTGTGCGTTCACGCACCAGATCGGCAAACTGCTGCGCCGCTACATATTTGGTATTGCCTTCCGGCACATCGAGCGAGAGCTTGGCATTGTAATCTGCTGCAAGAACGGACGTGCTGCTGATGGCGAGCGCCAATGCCGTTAGCACAGCGGGGGTTGTGGTTAAAGCGTGTTTGATTTGCATGAGCCTAGTCCTTGTAAGTTGTTATATAGGTCGTTCATCTGGTCATACCGGGGTTGTTGTCTTTCTCGGGTTTTAAATTGCCGTTAAAGAACGGCCAGCATGCCGCCATCGACGTAAATGATTTGGCCATTTACGTAGCTCGACGCCGGGGATGCGAGGTAGACCACCGTCCCAACAAGATCTTCGGGAACTCCCCAGCGTTTGGAAGGGGTGCGGCCAACGATCCAGTCATTGAATTTTGGATCATCGACCAGTGGCTGGGTCATTTCCGTGATCATGTAGCCAGGGCCGATGGCGTTGGTCTGAATGTTATGTTCAGCCCACTCCGCAGCCATGGATTGAGTCAACAAACGCACGCCGCCCTTGGAGGCCGTATAAGCACCTACTGTTGGTCGTGCGACTGAGCTCATCAGAGAGCCGATATTGATGATTTTGCCGCCCTTGCCGCGCGCAATCATTTGACGGGCAACATTGCGACCCAGCAAGAAGGTGCTGGTCAGGTTTGTGTTAACCACGGTGTCCCACTGGTCGCGTTCGAGCTCGACTAACGGGCGGCGAAGCTGCATGCCAGCGTTATTGACCAGGATATCGATAGTAACGCCATCGGCATCAAGCGCTGCCAGCGCCTGCTCAATGGCAGCTTCGTCGGTAATATCGAACGATGTGGTCAATACGCTATGACCTTCCTTGGAAAGGGCATCACGCGCTGCTTCGAGTTTGTCGCGATTACGACCATGAATAATGATTTGAGCGCCCGACTGAGCCAATCCGCGGGCCATTGCGAGCCCCAGCCCACCCGATGAACCGGTAATAAGTGCCGTGCGGCCTGTTAGATCGAACAAGGTCATCTTTCTCACCTCTTGTATCATTGTTGTGTGAAAAGAATTTTAGGGTTTAGCTACTTTCTAGAGTGAATTAAGCGTTTTCTGAAGGTTATTAACGTTGCGGTGAAAGCTAAAAGTAAGCCGCGTTAAAGATATGTTAGTAACAAGACTCTGCTTCCACCTTTATTGAAAACTTATTTTTTAAGAAAACATTAAATAAAGAATCAAGTGATGCGCTACTTAAGCGTTATTGACGTATCCATCACATGTGTTCTGATTAGAAATATATTGGTATATACCTTGATATACCATGATACTTATGTCTAATAAGGCACTAATTTATCGGGATTACAAAATAATGGTCACTAAAACATCGTCTTACGGGATGTCCCAAGGAGAACAGGCTTACGAGAGAATTGAGTCATTAATCGCTCATATGGAGCTCAAACCCGGTGAGACCATGACAATGGCCGACCTGCAGGAGCGGGTATCGCTGGGCCGCACCCCCGTGCTTGAAGCGATTCGCAAGCTTTCGGACGACACCCTTTTGGAAGTACGCGCTGGACGCGGGGTAAAGATTACGCCCATTGACTTGCATCGCGAACGCCGGTTGTTAAGAATTCGGCGCGATATTGAGAGTTTTGTCGTTGAGCTGGCCATTGATAACGCCAGTGGTTTGGTAAGAAGTCAACTGAACCAACTAGCCCGCATGCTTCGAGAATTAAAGTCAGGCAGTGATATTCGCCCCTTCAATGAGCTCGACAAGCGAATGGATCAATTACTGTTGGAGGCTGCCGACGAGCCCTTTGTAGAACGGACATTGCGGCCACTTCACACGACGTTTCGGCGGCTGGGGTATCTTTATCAGAGCCACCTGGGTAGTGAGCGCACCGTGCAGGAAAATATCCAGATGCATGTGAATATGCTCGATGCAATCATTGAGCGTGACACTCCTAAGGCACTAAAGGCGACGCATTTGCTGATGGATTTTATGGAAGAGATGTTCGTGCCGCTTGAGCGGGACCTTCCCCCTTCTTATCTTGATGTTAATATCAAGCCCTTTTGATTTTAGGGCTTTTTGCCACGTCGTTTGGCTGTATTTTTACCATAGGGTCAAGCAAGCGCAGAGAGCCTCAGCCACGTCCAGGTTGCTCATTCAACCCGTGTAATAGGCTGTCGGCTAGGGTCGAGATGCCAGGCCAGACCAAGGCGCGAGTTGCGTTCCAATTCGGCAATCACTTGGGCGCCCAGCAGTAAAATAATGGCGCCTACTTCCAAACTAATCAGCACGATCACCAGTGTTGCCAGCGAGCCGTAAACAGCGTTTACGAACGATAGATTGGCAAAATAGTAGACCAGTAACAGCCGTACGCCTTCCCAGAGTAGCGCTGCCACAAAACCACCCACTACCGCACGGCGTAAGGCGATACGTACCACCGGCAGCACTTTATAAATAGCGCTAAAGAGCAGGAAAACTCCAATGAAACTGGCTAGGTTCAGCACGGGTTCTGAAAAGCTCGCCAACGGCAGCTCGCGCTCGAATAATAAAAAGACCAACGTATTGAGTGAACTGGCCAGGGTGACCACTAGTGTCAGCACCATCAAGCCCGCCCCCAGCACCACCATAAAGGCATAAGGCAACATCACTGACACCCAGACACGGCGCTTGATGTGCGGGCTCTCCGGCGCATCAAAAATGATCGCCAAGGCGTCTTCCAGCATGCGAAAGGCAAAGGAGCTGAACAGTAATAGAACGGGAAAGCTCAGAATGCCGATGACATCGCGCGAATCGAGCAGGCTACGCACGGCCTCAAGCAATACCTCTGCATGGGCAGGCGCCATATGCCGGGCCTGGATAGCGAGCACATTGAGAAGATGCTGCTGATCAACGACGTGAGTTAACAGCACCACCAGTACAGCAAATAACGGCACGATGGAGAGCAAAATATTGTAGCCCACCCCGCCTGCCAGCAGGACGCCGTGGTTTTTCAGAAAATTACGAAGTACGCGCCAGGAAAAATGAGCCAACTGAGGAAGCAGGAGCAAGGCCGCGTTAAACAGAGAGGAATTACGAATCATGGCTTGCCATACTCCTTGTGTACTAGCGCCATGATACGCTGCTGGCGATAGCAAGTAACAAACGCAAATAACAAGGACGACAGGAAATGTTAGATCGAGAGTAGATAACGAGGTTATTAAAAGAAGGGAAGAAAGACATTATCAATAAAAAGGTCGCCTTGATCAGGCGGTAGAAAAGATCAAGGCAACCGAAGAACATGTGTTAGCGTCTTGCTAAAACGGGCCATCCTTGGCCACCACTTCCCCACCATGAATGGATTAGTGTGCTTTTACCTTAACCTAGGTTATGGAGCGAAGGTTTTTTAGCTAAATAGTTGCCTATAAAGCAAAAAAGCAAAAAAGCTAAAAAAGTGGTTAAAGTTGACACACTTTCAGTCGATATATACTTAGTCTATACGCTAAAACCCTTCTCAAGATCGAACCTGGAAGACACACAATGCCCACTCTGCCTATCCATTCTAATACGTCTCCCCCTAAGTCAGGCCTTGGCTTGCAAACCAAGGTGTTGATACTGGTTTTGTTTCCGCTTTTGTTGGTCACGGTCGCCTTGGTCGGGTTTGACGCCTTTAGCAGTACCCAAGATACCCGTGAGGCGCTGGTGGAACAGCGCGAACAATTGATTGAAGAGCGACGAGCCTCGGTGCGCGACATTGTGCAGATGGCGACTACCGCTATCGCGCCCATCTACAACGACGCCGATGCCAACGACCGCGAAGCCAAGGAACGCGCTGCTGAGATGCTGCGTTCAATGCGCTTTGAGGGTGAAAACTACATTTTTGTTTACGACTACGATGGCACCAACGTGGTACTTCCGCACTCCCAAGAGCGGGAAGGCCAGGACTTAAGCGGACTACAAGCGCCTGATGGGTCTTACATCGTGCGTGACTTTATCCAGGTAGGCCAAGATGGCGGTGGCTTTTATGAGTATCCCTGGGAATATCCTGGCAGCGGAGAGCCGGAACAGAAACACTCCTATATTGATCGCCTGGAAAAATGGGGTTGGATTGTAGGCGCGGGCGTTTATGTTACCGACGTTGACCAATCCATGGCTGAGCTGGAAGCCGATGCGGCTGCCGATTTGCGCCAATCGATTATGATTTCATCCTTGTTGGCGCTGGTACTGTTCGGCGTGATTGCCTTGGTGGCGTATGGTTTTGTGCGCCGTACATTGGGACCGATCAAGCGTACCGCCTCGGCGATGCACGATATCGCCCAGGGGCGCGGTGATTTAACCCGTCGCTTGGCAGTAGAAAGCGGCGATGAAATCGGCGACCTTGGCGTTCAGTTCAACGCCTTTGTAGCGCGTATGCAGGATACGCTGCGTGATGTACGCCGCAGTACGCTTAGCGTGCATCAAGCGGCGGGGGAAATCTCGCAGAGCTCTGAAGAACTCGCCACCCGTACCGAGCAGGCGGCCGCGAACCTGCAACAAACCTCAGCTTCCATGGAAGAGATCACCTCGACGGTTAATCACAGCGCCGACAATGCCCAGCAGGCCAACACGCTAGTGCAGTCTACCGCTGATGTAGCCCGCGAGGGTGAAACCGCGATGGGGCAGGTGGAAAGCACCATGCGCGATATCAATGACTCCGCTTCGCGCATCAGCGACATCATCAGCATGATTGATGCCATCGCCTTCCAGACCAATATCCTGGCGCTTAACGCCTCGGTGGAAGCCGCGCGGGCGGGGGAGCATGGCCGCGGCTTTGCGGTCGTCGCCCAGGAAGTACGTATTCTGGCCAGCCGCTCCAGCGATGCCTCTAAAGAGATCCGCACGCTGATCGATGCCTCTGTGAAGCACACCCACTCCGGGGCGGAGCTGGTGCGCAACGCGGGCAACACCATGCGCGAAATTGTCTCCAGCGTGGCGAAAGTCACCGATGTGATCGGCGAGATCAGCGCCGGTGCCAAGGAGCAGAGCAGCGGTATTGGCCAGATCAACACCGCCGTGGCTGAAATGGATACCATGACCCAGCAGAACGCCGCCATGGTGGAGGAGTCCACTACCGCTGCCGCCAACATGCGCCGCCATGCGGAGCACCTGAACCAGCTGATCAACTCCTTTGTGCTGGGTGAAGATGAGCCCTCGCAGCGGCATCAGGCGCTGGCCTCGCCGTCTGACTCCCAGCGTGGCAATGCGAACGGTCTGAAACGCCCAGCGCTTGCTGCAAAGCCCTCGTCACAGCCGTCATCTAGCCGTCAGGCCGAAGATGAGTGGGAAGCGTTCTAACGTTTGTTCAGCCATCAGTAAAAAAACGGGGCTTGCCAAGTGGCAAGCCCCATTGCGTTTACCGCTCTCAGAAAGCGCGTGGCTAACCGCCTGACCAGCCCAACAAGATCGGCACATAGACGACCAGCAGCAGCACCCCGATCAACCCCAGAAGGTAAGGAATGATCGCGCGGGTAATGCGCTCCAGCGGTAGCTGGGTGATCGATGAGGCTACATAGAGGTTGATCGCCACCGGTGGGGTAATCATGCCGATGGAGAGCCCCACCACGATAATCAAGCCAAAGTGAATCGGATCAATCCCCAGTTGCAGCACCAGCGGCAACAGCACCGGCGTGAGGATAATCAGCGCACTGGCGGTTTCAATAAATACCCCGGTGAGCAGAATAATCCCCACGATCAGCAGCATAATCACGTAAGGGTTGGTAGATAGCGACAGCACGGCCTGGGCAATCGCCCCCGGCACTTGCCAGCTGGAGAGCGTCCAGCTCAGCACCGCCGACATCGCAATCACCAGCATGATCACCGCGGTGGTCATCGCCGAACGGATCAGCAGCTTGTAAATCTGCAGCAGGTTAAGATCACGATAGACAAACAGCGACACCAGCATGGCGTAGTTCACCGCCACGACCGCCGCCTCTGACGGGGTGAAGATCCCCGAGAAGATACCGCCGAGGATAATCACCGGCGTCATTAACCCCCAACTGGCATCTTTAAAGGTATGCCAAATGGTGGTCAGCGAGAGCGGTGTGCCCTTGGGGTATTGGCGCTTGTAGGCCTGGGCAATCGCTATCGCCATCAATCCCAACCCCATCGCCAGCCCCGGCAAAAAGCCGTTCAGGAACAGCTTGGAAACCGACTGCTGGGCGATGACCGCGTAGATGATCATCGGCACCGAGGGTGGGATCACCACCCCAATGGTGCCGCTGGCGGCGATTAAGCTGGCCGCTGAGGCTGGGTCATAGCCTTTGCGCTTGAGCTCCGGCACCAGGCTGGAACCCACCGCTGCGGTAGTGGCCGCACCTGAGCCGGAGATCGCCGCAAAGAACATGCCCGCCATCACGGAGACCACCGACAGCCCGCCACGCATAAAGCCGACTAACGAATCGGCAAAGCTGACCAGCTTTTCGCTCACCTTGCCCTGGGCCATCAAATCCCCGGCGAGGATAAACATCGGGATCGCGACCAGGGCGAAGGAGTTGATGCCCTGGAACATCTGCTGGGTGACCACCATCAGCGGCACGCCGGATTGGTGCAGGGCATACAGCGTGCTAGCACCAATCGCAAAGGCAATCGGCACGCCCAGCAGCATAAACAGGAAGAAAAGCCCGAAGAGCAGCAGCGTCATAGCGGCTCCTCCTGAACGTGGGTCGTCTCGTCGCCCAGCAGCAGTTCAATGATATCCACCAGCGCATACCACGCCATGATCGCCGCACAGATCGGCATCACCGCGTAGACGTAGGTCATCGAGAGCCGCAGCGAGGCGGATTTCTGAAAGCTCTGCACCTGCATATAGCGGTAGCCGATCACGATCAGCGTGATCATAAACGCCAGCACAATCAGTAGGGCAACAATGCGCGCGATTTGGCGCAGGCGGCCGGGTAGGGCATCTACCACAAAGGTCACGGCAATGTGTCGCCCTCGCTGAAATGCCAGGGTACCCGCCAGGAAGGTGATCCACACCAACAGAAAGCGGGCGACTTCTTCCGTCCAGCCGACGGCGGTGAACAGCACCCGGGAGACGATCTGCAGGGTAATCACCCCAATCAGCGCCGCCATGCCCGCAAAGACCACGGGCTGGATGATGGCATCCAGCCCGCGCTCGATTCGACGCAGCAGCTTTAACAGCGGTTGAGTCGTGGTGGTCACTTACTTGAGCGCCTCCTGGATGCGCGGCAGGTAATCACCGAACTGCTCGCCGTACTTCTCATACACCGGCGCGACGGCGGCTTGGAAGGCTTCCATATCCGGTGTGTCGTTAATCTCCATGCCCGCATCGCGCAGCGCTTGCAGCTGCTCGCTCTCCATCTCTGCGTTCACCTGGCGCTCGTGCTCGGCAGCTTCCTGTGCTGCTTCAAGTAGTACCTCTTGCGCCTGTTCCGGCAGTTGGCTCCACGCAGGCATGCCCATGACAAAAATCGCCGGGGCGTAGGTGTGGCGCGAAAGGGTCATGTAGTTCTGGGTTTCATCCAGGTTGAACGAGTGAATCACGTTCACCGGGTTTTCCTGACCATCGATAGTGCCTTGCTGCATGGCGGTAAGCGCTTCGGTCCACGCCATGGGAATCGCGTTGGCGCCCAGCTCACGGAAGGTATCGGTGTAAACCGGGTTTTCCATCACGCGGATGCGCAGACCATCCAGGTCTTCCGGCGAATTAACCGCCCGCTCGCTGTTGGTCAGGTTACGGAAACCGCGCTCTGCGTAGGCCATGCCTTTCAGATTCACCTCAGAAAGCTTATCGAGCAGCTCCTGACCAATCGGGCCATCGAGCACTTCGTAAGCGGCTTCTGGGGAGGGGAACAGGAACGGCAGTTCAAACACCGCCATCTCTTCCACAAAGTTGGCCACCGGCCCGTTGGTGATTACGCCCATATCCACAGTGCCGATCTGCATGCCTTCCAGCAGCGTGCGTTCATCACCCAGGGTGGCGTTGGGGAAAATCTCGATATCGACCTTGCCGTCGGTACGCTCTTCCACCAGCTCTTCAAACTTGGTGGCGGCGATGTGGAAACCATCCTGCTCGTTGACCACGTGGGCCAGGCGCAGGGTAACAGGGTCCATATCAGCAAAATCAGCGGCGTTCGCGGCGCTCACCAGCGCCAGTGAGATGCCCAGTGCCAGCGTGCTACGTGCAAATGTTTTCATTTTATTGTGTTCCCGATTTTTCTAAGGTGCAGAAGTGCTTCCAAAGCATGCACTAGAGAAGGGAAAAGGGTCAATTCAACAAGCCCGCAAAACCGCTTCGCGGCTGGACACAGCGCGCCTGCACGGTTACGATACGCACCCACAAGCGCCCGTAGCTCAGTTGGATAGAGTATCGGCCTCCGAAGCCGAGGGTCGCAGGTTCAAATCCTGCCGGGCGCGCCATAATATCAAGGGCTTACGTTAACGCGTAGGCCCTTTTTTTTGCGTGTGTCAAATCTGTGTCATCAGTGTGCCAAGCTCGGCGCAAGGTAATGCCAAATATGGCGCTTACATCAAGACGTTACATCGACTTTCAGGCTGAGATGACAAAAGCCTGCGAGATCAATTCCCTTCAGTTCGAAATGCCGCCTGGCTCAGTGCAGACGGCAGATCGCTTATTGCGCGGTGAATAGCATGACTACCGATAGCGCGGCGGTTATCCACATGGCCGGCTTGATATCACTAAAGCGCCCGGTGAGTACTTTGATCAACACGAAGCTGATAAAGCCAAAAGCAATGCCCAGAGTGATTGAGTAGGTCAGCGGCATCAGGATGATGGCCAGAAATGCGGGGAACGCCTGATCAAAGTGCTCCCACTCGATCTTGCGTATTGGAGCCATCATGAATAACCCCACCATAACCAGCGCCGGTGCGGTGGCAATGCCTGGCACTAGCGAAAGTAGCGGCGAGAGAAACAAGAACGGCAGGAACAGTAACGCAATCACCAGTGCCACTAACCCAGTGCGCCCGCCTTGGGCCACGCCCGCCCCGGACTCAATGAACGTCTGCGCGGCACTGGTGCCAAGTGGAGCGGCTATCATCGACGAAAAAGCATCCACTGTCATTGAGCGCTTGAGGTTGCGTGGATTGCCCTCTTTATCCTTGAGGTCGGCGGTTTCGGCTAACGCCATAAAGCACGACATGGCGTCAAAGAAGTTGGTGAATAGCATCACGAAGATGAACGGTAGGTAGGCGACTTTCAGCGCACCCATGATGTCCACCATCATCACTGCGCTGAAATCCGGCCAGGCGGCAAGGCCTGTCCAAGCCACCATGACTTCGTCGCCCCACAGCCGCCCCATGGGCGCGGCAGCCAGTGTGGTCAGCGCAATGCCCATGACCAGTGCACCGTTAAAGCGCATGATCACGAACACCGCCGTGGCAATCAGCCCCAGAAAGAACGTAGCCAGATGGGCGTCCATGGTGCCAAGCGACACCACGGTGGCATCGCTTCCCACAATGAAGCCTGCGTTTTGCAGGCCAATGAAGGTGATGAACAGCCCGATACCGCAGGTAATTGCATAGCGCAGCGACAACGGGATCGCCTCGATGACGGCCTTGCGTACATTGAACAGCGCCAGCACCGCAAAGATTACCCCGGATCAGAATACGCAACCAAGTGCCACTTCCCAACTGATCCCAGCACCCAGCACTAAGGTGTAGGTAAACAGCGCGTTCATGCCCATGCCCGGTGCCACCATAATGGGGTTGCGGGCGTAAAATGCCATGGCCAAACTGCCCATGAAGCTGATCAGAACAGTGGCTGAGAGCGCGGCCGTGAAGGGAATGCCAGCATCGCTGAGTACGGCTGGGTTGACCACGATGATATACATGCCAGCAAGAAAGGTGGCAAGGCCAGCGAGAACCTCGGTTTTTATTGAAGAGCCGCGTTTAGATACGTTAAAAAATCGATCCAGAAACGGCAGATGGCGCTCCGCATCGTCAACATCCGGATTGAGCTTCTCGGATGAGTAAGCTGTTGTCTCTTGCATACCCGATACCTTGTTATTGTAATGGCTGGAGGTGTCGTTATTGGATATAAACGGTCTTTGATTATTTGCTGACCATTCGGTCAAGTCTATGAGCGTAGTCAGAGTCGGTCAAGGCAGGAAAAATGGTTTCAATGAACTCGTTTACCTTGGGGAGCGTCAGGCAGCGGGCTATCAAGCCCAATGAATTTTTTCTAATGTATGAGCTGCAATTTGAATTCAATATTGGCGATGCCTCCGGTTTGGAGGCATTAGTTCGATGAAAACATCCCTCCCGTAACTTTATTTCCCTTTTTACCCGCGCCTACCGGAAACGCTTCGGTGAAGCACCCAGCGCTACTGCCAATAAGCGCTAAGGTGCTGGACGAAATCTGTAACTAGAGACGCTCGATCTCTGAGGCATGCGGAAGGGTGAGCTGCTAGGGTGGCTTAGTCATAGTCAGGCACCTAAAACGCGCCGCTAGTCTTGGGAAGAGGTTAGCGCCTGATCGATATCCGCCAGCAGATCGTCAATATGCTCGATGCCAATCGACAGGCGCACCATATCTGGGGTAACGCCCGCTGTTTTTAGCTCTTGGTCATTTAGCTGGCGGTGCGTGGTAGAAGCCGGAATAGAGGAACAACTCTTGGCATCGCCGATATTCACCAGCCGCAGAATGAGCGATAGCGCATCATAAAAGCGTTCGCCAGCGGCTTGGCCGCCCACAATACCAAAGCTAAGAATGCCCGAGGCATGACCATGCATATAGCGGTGCGCGAGTGCGTGGTCTGGGTGGCTCTCCAATCCTGCATAGTGCACCCACGCCACCTGGGGATGGCTTTCTAGGTGCTTCGCCACCGCCAGCGCGTTAGCGCAAATACGCTCAATCCTCAGTGACAACGTTTCCAGCCCCTGCAGAAGGTTCCAGGCCGCCTGAGCAGATAGTGCCGCCCCCATATTGCGTAACGGTACTACCCGGGCTCGGGTAATAAATGCTGCATCGCCCACATCGCGGGTATAGCTAACGCCATGATAGGAGACATCCGGCTCGTTCAGCAGCGGGAACCGGCTGGCATGTTCAGCCCAGGGGAATTTACCTGAATCCACAATGACCCCTCCCACCGTGGTGCCGTGGCCGCCGATATACTTGGTCGCCGAATGGACGACAATATCCGCTCCATGCTCAATTGGCCGACATAAAAATGGCGTGGCGGTAGTGTTATCCACTATCACCGGCACTCCGTGACGATGGGCAGCATCGGCAAGCGCACGTAAATCGACGACGCCACCGGAGGGGTTGCCGATACTTTCGCAAAATACTGCTTTAGTGCGTTCATCAATCAGCGCTTCGATGCCCGCAATATCATTTTTATCGGCAAACCGCACCTGAATACCCTGACGCGGCAACGTGTGAGCAAACAGGTTGTAGGTACCGCCATACAGCTCGCTAATCGATACAATGTTATCGCCCGCTTCGGCGATGGTTTGAATAGCATAGGTGATTGCGGCCATCCCCGATGCCACCGCTAGGCCCGCAATGCCGCCTTCCAGCGCAGCCACTCGCTGCTCCAGAACGGCGCAGGTAGGGTTCATAATACGGGAATAAATATTTCCCTCCACTTTCAAATCAAACAGGTCCGCTGCGTGCTGCGCACTGTCAAATGAGAACGAGGTGGTCTGATGAATCGGCACCGCAACGGCATTTTGTGAATCCGGCACGTAGCCATGGTGAAGGGCGATAGTTTCAGGTTTCATAAGGGCGGCTCTTAAAGCAAAAGTAACTCTGATCTTAGAGAAGTCTAGGCGCGTGGGCCAACGTCGTTTAGTCGGACTCACTCCTCGTAATTAATGCTAATTTTGCAATCATTAAGCATTTAGCATCTCCTTCCATATTTAAAATACAAAAAATCCGCATATTCCTGCCATTGCTTTTCAATTGGAATTATGAGTAGACCTACGGCTGTGGTTGTGGATCAGTCATTAAATGATGTGTCTCATTTAATGAGATGAACTACTAAAATTGTCTTGTTATGTTCTGTCTTACATAAACAAAAAATGACACGCGATATGCCTGTAAACGGTAGCAATACTCATCAGTCCCCAACGACATTAGTTCATGCCATGCAGATATTGCAGATCACGGCGAGTGGCGGGCACCGTGGGGCCAGCATCGACGACTACCTAGACGAGCTAGAATTCAGCCGTCCAACGCTATATCGATTGCTAAAAGGGCTTAAACAGCAAGGGTTTTTGCGTTCTTCACCCATTCGCGGACGTTATTTGCTTGGTTATGAATTGTTGGTGCTTGGTGCACAAGCGGGAAATGGCGCTGGTTTGCGTGATTTAGCCCGGCCAAGATTGCTGGCTTTGGCACAACGCTGGGGAGACAGCTTTTATCTATTTGCTCGCGATGGCGTCAATGCTGTTTGCCTTGAAGTACAGAATGGCGCTTATCCTGTGGGCAGTTTCGTAAGGGCCACAGGTGGGCGTTTGCCACTAGGCGTCGGGCAAGCCTCTGTTGCCTTACTTGCCTACCTAGGCGGTGATGAACGAGACGAAATACTCAACCATAACGCTGAGCGGTTAATGGACGAATACGCAATTGCCATAGCCGATATCGAAGACGAAATTTCTCACCAACTGAAGCATGGCTATTCCCGCGGTGTGGAGGGCTCCTTGCTGCCCGAATACTGCGGCTTGGCTATTCCCATCCTCGATCATAGTGGCCACCCCCTGGGAGCCATGAGTTGTTCAATGCTCAAGTCTCGAATGACGACGGATCATAAATTGGATGTGCTCCAAGGCATGCAGGAAGAAGTTGCCACCATGGTCAATAAAGCCCATGGCCTGTTGTATTTGGATTAAATCACCATGACACAAACTACGCATCCTTCCCATCAGCGCTCTTGCGGCTGGAATGCTTGGCTACCCGAGCGCAAGGTACGGCCAGCTTTAAGTGGTCGATCAGAGGTAGATGTCGTCATCATCGGGGCGGGTTATACCGGCTTTGCGGCAGCCACCGCCTGGCGGCAGGCACGCCCCGAGGACCGCATCAAAATTCTCGAAGCTGACCGGGTCGGCGAAGGTAGCCCAGGACGTAACTCCGGTTTCATGCTGGAGATTGCCTTAGCTAACGATGCCCGACCCCAAGAGCTGGAGCGCATGGGCAAGCTGAATGCAGTGAGCCGCCGGACCATGGCGCTCCTGCGCGAGCGTGTTGAACGTTTAGGTATCGACTGCCAACTGAAGCATAGCGGCACTTACAGGGCTGCCAAGAGCGCAGTGGGTCAGCGTGCCTTGAAACAGTACGAAAGCTTTCTTGAGGCTGCAGGTCTGTCCTATCAAACCTTGAATGGCGACCAACTCGCTGAGCGAATCGGTACGAACTACTACGCGCAAGGCATTTATTCGCCGGACTGTTATCTAGTCCAGCCAGCAGCGTTAATCGTAGGTTTGGCTGATTCAATGGACGCGGGGATAGAACTGCATGAGAACTCGCCAGCAATCCAGATCGTTCCTGATGGTAGGAGGTGGCGTGTTATCACACCTGAAGGGGAGGTGGTGACAGGGCGAGTAATTCTTGCCAATAACGCCTTTTCCCGAGCCTTTGGTGCAGACCCATCACGGTTAACTGCGATCTACACCTATGCCGCAATTACCGAACCATTGGCGGAGCCGGAGCGTCAACGCATCGCCGCGGCAACTTGGGGGCTGCTACCCGCCCATCGGTTGGGCTGTACGCTGCGTACTACGGCCGATGGGCGTTTGATGATTCGCTCACGTTACAGCTATGAACGCGAAGCCGATAACGCCCGTATCGAAAACCAATTGAAAGCGAGCCTTGAGGCGCGCTATCCCGAACTCACCCCCGTGCGCTTCGATAAGGTATGGGGGGGGACCACCGGGCTGACCTATAACGGTGCCCCCCTCTGGGGTGAGATCCAGCCCGGATTGTATGTGTCTGCGGGCTGTAATGGCGGTGGTATCGTTAAAGGTACCTTCCTAGGTGATGCATTGGCGCGACACGCGCTGGGGCAGCCGGTTGAAGATATTGCATTGTTGTTTGGCAAAGCGAGCTGGATGCCACCTGATCCCATTCGCCGATTTGGTTTCTACCTGACCAGCGAAGTGGAGCGCCGTAAGGCAAAACACGAAACCTGATTCTCCAACCTTCATTATAAAAAAGAGAGATTACAATGGATCCTCAAGATCATATTGGGTTGTTGTCCATCATGCCGGCGGCATTAGCTATAGTGCTGGCATTTGTTACTCGCAACACCGTCTTCTCGCTGGCCGTTGCCTGCTTTGTGGGGGTCATTACCCTAGGCAATGGATTGATGGGCTTTCCAACACTATTAAAGGAAACCCTGGGCACCACCAGTTTCTCTTGGATACTGCTGCTGGAACTGTTCATCGGTACGGTGATCGCTTTTTTCCAGCGCACTGGGGCGATTCAGAACTTTACCGCCTGGGTGGAACGACGCGCCTTATCGCGAGTGCGGGTACAGCTGATCGCCTGGGTCATGGGCATGTTTGTTTTCTTTAGTGATTACTTTAGCCCTCTATTTGTTGGTAGTACGATGCGTGGGCTGACAGATCGATACCGAGTTTCACGCGAGAAACTCGCTTACATCGCCGACTCTACCTCGGCCCCAGTGAGCGTCATGGTTCCAATTACCGGCTGGGCGGTCTTCATTTCTGGCCTGTTGATTGGTATGGGCCCTATCGAGAATGCTGCACAGGCAATGGGCGTCTTTCTTAATGCGATACCATTTAATCTCTATGCTTGGCTCTCTGTGCTGGTAGTGGGGTTAGTGATTGTTGGTGTCATTCCGCTTTTTGGTCCTATGCGTGAAGCAGAGCGCCGGGCGCAGGAAGAGGGCAAGGTATTGCGTGACGGGGCGGAGCCGTTGGTGGGGGAAGAGCTGACTGAAATTCCTCCCTATGAAGGCGCTCGTACCAACCTTTTTTGGAATTTTTTTGCACCTGTACTGGTGGTGATCGGTGTCGCCGTGGGCACCTTCATTGTCATGGACTCGGCCAAGACCATGGAGGCTTTTCTGGCTGCTTCCGTGTTTCTAGGTATCGTGATGCGCTTGCAGGGCATTCCCTTCAACGACATCATGAAAACTTCGCTTGCCGGGATGAAGGGGGTAATGCCCGCCATCATCATCCTGGCTTTAGCCTACTCGCTGAACCAGCTTTCCAAAGACATGGGCACGGCCAACTATATCGTCGAAGCCACCGCAGGTTGGCTAACACCTGCTTTGCTTCCGGCCATGACGTTTCTTATTGCAGCTGTTATCGCCTTTTCCACCGGCACATCATGGGGCACCTTCGCGATTATGATGCCACTGGCGGTGCCGCTCGCCTTCAACTTTAGCGGCGATATGATTACTCCACTGGTTTACGCTTCTGTCGCGGCAGTGGCTGGTGGGGGTGTATTTGGTGACCACTGCTCTCCACTGTCGGATACATCTGTACTTGCCTCGACAGGCGCCGCCTCTGACCATATCGACCATATCAAAACGCAAATTCCCTTTGCGCTCGCCGTTGCTATGGTTTCCTTGGCCGCTTATTTGTTACTTGGCCTCATGCTGTAAGCGATAAGCCCTGCGACAACCGACAGAAGTCGTTATTGCAGGGCTTAAATTGGGAAGGGCATGTTTATTAATCACTAAATTGAGTAATATGCTTTACAAAGCGTCGCACCTTGGCGAGCTCCCCTAAGTGCTCTGGATAAACGAGATAATAAGCACTCTCGCTGAGCAACCTATATGGCCAAGCCAGCGTTAGTCGGCCACCTTCCAGCTCTTCATCGACGGTAAAGTGAGGGACCAACGCGACGCCACCGCCTGCCATTGCCGTTCGCACTAGCATAGGAAAAGTCTCGAAGCGAGTGCCATGATAGCTACGGTCAGTGATGATCTCTTGGTTTGCAAACCAGTGGTGCCAAGCGTCAGGTCGGGTCGAAAGATGGAGTAGAGGTAATTGAGTTAAATCAGCCACCGAATTAATGGGGTGTTGAGCCAGTAATTCTGGAGATGCAACCGCGACCATATCCTCGTCAATGAGCTTATGACACGCAAGGCTTGGCCAACTTCCATGCCCATAAAACAGTGCGATATCTATATCTTGTTGTTCAAGATCAAAATCCTTTACCCGGTCATGAAACTCCAAGCTAATGCCTGGATTGTCCGCTAGAAACGCAGGCAATTTATTAGCCAGCCAACGGCTACCGAAGCTCGGTAACGTTGCGATTTTAAGGACCTCGCTATTTCCGCTGTAGGTCATTATCGCTTGAGTCGACATTTCAATTTGAGTGAGTACTTTACGCACGTCACTTAAAAAGATGGCGCCTTCTGGGGTAAGCAGCAGGCTACGTCGCACGCGACGAAATAGCTTATGTTGCAAGGTAGTTTCGAGGTGAGCGACTTGTTTGCTGACAGCACTTTGCGTGAGGTTTAGCTCGTCCGCGGCCCGAGTAAAACTCATATGACGTGCTGCCGCTTCAAAGCACTGCATAGCCGCGGTAGATGGAAGGTTGCGTGATGCCAAACCAGGCGCTCCTGATAACCTAAAAGCCGCCCCGGAGACTAAGCGCCGGGGGGAAGCTAGGCTTTTAAAATGGTTCATTAGGCGAGCGACGCTGCTTCCTGAAATTTGTCAGGTCGGCGTGATTGGAGCCAGCCAACCAATCCCATGGCTAATAAGCCCAAGCCGCTGGTTAGCAACTCAGGAACCACCATAGCAAGCCCAGCTCCGAACAGTACCAGACGCTCCCAAAAGAGTGAATCGCGTACAAAGTAACCCAGTAGCGCGCTGCTTACTCCCATAATCCCTGCAAGTGAAAAGAACAATGCGCTTAAAAGCCCTAGCGGCGTAGGTTCAACCATTACCAGCATGGGATTATAAATGAAGGCGTAAGGAATAATGAACGCACCAATCGCCAATTTAACTGCAGTGAAACCGGTCTTCATCGGGTTGGCTTGCGCAATGCCTGCGCCGGCAAACGCTGCTAAACAAACAGGGGGCGTAATATCGGCAATAATGCCGAAATAAAAGACAAACAAATGCACCGCCATTGGCGGAAGGCCAAACTCATTAATAAGCGCCGGTGCAGCAATCGTAGCGGTGACCACATAGTTTGCCGTTGTGGGTAATCCCATGCCTAGAACAATACAGGCAATCATCGTAAATAAGAGCGCAAGTATCAAAACGCCATCAGCCAAGCTAATAATCCCGGCGGCAAATTTTGATCCCATACCTGTCATGCCTACCACGCCAGCGATAATGCCTGCGCAAGCCACAGCTGCGATCACTGGCAGTGCCACACGCGCACCTTTTTCGAAGATAACTAATATATCTTTTAATGAGGGCCGTGTTTCTTTGCGCGCCAAACTGACAGCAAAAGCACATGCTATCCCCAGTAGCGCTGCTCGTTGTGCTGTAAAACCAACGCTAATCGTCGTAATAATGACGAGCAAAGGCAACAGCATGTAGCCTTTTGACAGTATGAGCTTACGTTTGCTGGGCAGTTGATCTTTAGGCAGGCCTAGAATGCGATGGCGCTTGGCTTCGAAATGAACTCCGATAAAAATACTAGCGAAATAGAGGATGGCGGGAATCAGAGCCGAAAACATGATTTCACGGTAAGAAACGCCTACATACTCCACCATTATGAACGCCGCCGCGCCCATTAAGGGTGGCATGATTTGTCCCCCCGTAGAGGCTGGAGCTTCGACTGCTCCCGCTACCTCGGGTTTAAAACGGGCATTTTTCATCATGGGTATGGTGAAAGAGCCAGACGCTACGGTGTTGCCAATAGAGCTCCCCGAAATCATTCCCTGCAAAGAGCTTGCTATAACGGCTGCTTTGCCGGCGCCGCCGGTAAAGCGCCCGGTTAACGCAAAAGCTAAGTCATTAAAGAATCGACCTACTCCGGTATGCATCAGGACAACGCCGAAAAACAAAAACAAGAAGATAAAGCGCGCCGATATTTGCAGAGGCGTACCAAAAACGCCGCTTTCTCTGAACCATAAGTAGGGTGACACCTGCTCAAGAGAGAAGCCTGGATGAGAAAGCAAAGGGCTTGGGATTAAATTGCCAAACAGCGCATAGAGTATTGCCAACGTGGCCATGACAACGATTGGCATACCTACAGTACGGCGAGTCGCTTCTAGTACAAACAGTACGCCGAGTGCCGCAAGCGTTAGATCAAAGGCTGAATAGCCCGTGATCCTTGCACGAAGTACTTCTTCGTAAAATAGTATCTTATAGTAGGCGGCAAAGGTTGCGGCGAATGCGAGTAGTACGTCATACCACGGCACTCCATTACGCTTGCCCGCGCCGCGCGTTGCAGGGAATAGAATAAAGATCATCCCCAAAGCAATGCCTAAGTGAACAGCGCCTTGCTGCTGCGACGGTAGCGTACCAAAATAAGCGGTATAGAGATGAAAGCATGTAAGGGATACACCCATTAGGGTGATCAGCCATCCCCACTTACCTAGTTGTAGTGCCGAACGTATTTGTGACTCACGATCATACTTTTTTAAAAGCGTCGCTTCGTCAGGAGTTTTTTTTTATCCACGATAAAACCTCATACTTATAACGCCGCTGGCTTAGCCAGCGGCGAAAAGGGAATATCAATCGGTTAGATCCTGAATTCAACTAATAAGTGCAGCACCTGCGGTTTCTAGCGCTCCTGAGTATTCACCTAAGAACACCTGGGCTGGGGTTCGGTATCCCAGCCGCTTTCTTGGTCTATCGTTTAGCTTATTGACGACTCTTCGTAGCTCGGCATTGGTCACTTTGCGGAAGTCAGTACCTTTAGGAAAATACTGCCTAATCAGACCATTGGTGTTTTCATTAGTACCACGCTGGCATGAGCGGTACGGGTCGCAAAAATAGATCTTGGCCGAGACGGACTTGGCAACCTTCCGATGCTCGGCGAATTCCGACCCATTATCCAAAGTGATGGTGTGCACTGCCCCTCGGCGTGGTGCCAATAACCGCGTCATCGCCTGTGCCGTTCTAGTGGCGGTGATTGTTGGCAGCCGCGCTGCCAAGAGGTAGCCACTGCGTCTTTCGACCAGGGTCACCAGCCCGGATTCTTTGTGGCCCTTAAGCACCGTGTCGCCTTCCCAATGTCCGATATGGCGCCGTTCTTCCACCTTGGCAGGGCGCTGCTCGATGCCTACTCGGTGCGGGATTTTGCCTAACCCCGCCCGCTTAGCCAATTGGCGCTGATAGCGCCGCTGGCGTGGCAGCCGGAGCCGTTTCCATAAGGTTCCACCGTGCTTCTTGTCGTCCCAGATTAACGCATAGATCCACTGATGGCTTACGCAGACTCCGTTGGCATTGGCCATAAAACCACTGATTTGTTGAGGGCTCCATTCGTCCATCAATTGGCCAGTGACCCAGCGAACCAGGCTGGGTAGTCGTTTAGTCACTTTCCAGGCGGTGCGTCGGCGCTGATCACTTACCAATTGGGCCTGTTCAGGCGCATAACCACGGGTCAGACCGTTACGTTTTATCTCGCGGCTAATGGTGCTGCTGTGGACACCAATGGCCTGGGCGATCTGTCGCTGGCTGATGCCGGTCTCAAGATAGGCAAAAATTTGGTATCGTTGGATTTGGGTCAGTTGTCGGTATCCCATGCTCTGCTTCACTTTGGTAGGTAAGGCAGAGAGGGTACCGGCGCTGGCCCTCCTGCCTCTACCTTGTGATCCAAAGTGCTGCGCTTATTCTATGAATCCAGGATCACTTAGGCTGTCAATGTTGGAGCGTTCACGGGTGATAATCTGAATGACTTCAGGGTAGATGTGTCCGATAAATGCGACGTTATCAATAGCACCGCTGTCGAACTCTCCGCTTCCCGCAATGGCATCTTGCGCCGGTGCGTGCACGGTCATCCCGAGATCCATATTGTTATCACGGATGCTCACTAAGTTTTCGATTGAGGCGCCAGTTTCAATATTCGTAAAATTCTGATTTTCTAAGTAACGGTTCCAGATAGTGGCCATCTCGCCGCCCAGCGGGTAGTAAGTGCCACCTTGGCTGCCGGTGCCTAAAATAAATTCTTCTTTGGCTTCGGTATTGCCAAGCTCAGCAACAGGGCTGTCTACGGTGAGGCCTTGCTCTTCATAATACTTTTTAGCACCAGGGTGAATGGGCAAACCTTCTGAACCATTCAGTGCATTTTCAAGGGTAATAAACGCAGATTGAGAGTGCGTGTTTTCTTCAGCATGTTCATGCATTAAACGCGCTAGTTCATAACCTAGGTCTTCATCGATGGTATTTGTATTGCCAACTAAAATGGCGTAAGCAGTAATAGTACTTACGTCCTCATTTTGAAAAGCATAGCTATTAGCAGGAATAGTAAAGCGCTGATAGGCACTATTCTCTTCAATATAATCAATAGCGTCATCGCTTAAATTAATCAGGCGTGCATCGCCACTAGCCTGGATTTCTCATAGTACCTCAGCCAGTACCGCACTCAGGCTGTAACACCGCTAAACACCTACTGGCTCGACTTACATCGGCTACTTTTTAACCACTTTCCGTCCTTCAGACACACTTCCCCCTTTCCCCCATTGCGTCGGGCCGGGGGCGCCCGAGCAGTCAGTTCGGCACCAACCGCCTGACCAGATCGGATAGCGCCGTTTTATAGGGGTAGCTGTCACTCATCAACACCCGGATGCGGCGCGTATTGCGGAGGATGACCGCGCCTACTTTGATGAGCTTGAGCCTCAGGTTGCTTGGACTCATGCACGCGAAGGGCGTGTGCTTCAGGTAAGTCCGTAACCGCTCGAACAGCGTATAAGCGAAGCCCGACAAGATCAGCCGCCACTGATTGGCCCACCAGTGCGTGCTGGAGGTCCGGTCAGCAAACAGGCTCAGTTGTTGATCCTTGATCCGGTTCTCCATGTCACCCCGGGCACAGTACTGCTCGTAGTAAAGCGTGAAGCCGTCATCGTAACGAGAGCTGATGATAAACCGGGGATTAGAGCCTAACTCACCTTCTTCTAGGCGGGCCACCACCCAGCGTGGGTATTTCCAGGAGCGGGCTTGATACTGGAAGCGGAACGTCCCCGCTACTTTCCCTCCCACCTGCCATTGGGTCTTGCGCACCAGCATCATGGGGACGTCCACTTCCTTGAGCAGCCGGCTGTTCTTTGCGATTCCCACGATGTAGTCGACGTGATGCCGATCACACCAGTTCAGCATCCGGGGACGACAAAAGTGGCTATCACCTCGTAACACGATGCGCGTATCGGGCCAGTATTGACGGATAAAGCGTACCAGTAAGGCGAGGATCGCCCAGCTATGGCGGCTGTCGCTGCGGTCACTGGTGCGCAGATAGCTCACCAGTAAGTGGCGCCCACAGAAGACATACAGTGGGAAGTAGCAGTGGTGATCGTAATAACGGTTAAAGAACTTGCCGGGTTGCTCGCCATGCACGGGGATGTCGGTGCCATCAAAGTCCAGCACGATCTCCTTGGGTGGTTCGTCATGCTGTTCAATGAAGTGATGCCACAGCAACTCATGGGCCTTCACTATTGCTTGCCGATCGGCGTTCTGCTCCACCCGGCACAGCGTCGACTTGCCTGCCAGCGTATCCTCTTCACCGAGCGCTGTCTGAAGGGCCTGATCATAGCGCAGGGCCTCATGGTCGTTGAAATCTTCATAGCCAGCGGCGACACCGAACACCCGCTGACGAACCAACGTGTCGAGCTTATGACGAACCTGTTCCGGTGAGCGGGGATCATGAAGCACGGCGGCCAAGCGGCGTGTTAGGCGATGCTGTTTATCGACTTCACGAAGCAGGAGTAATCCGGCGTCCGACGTAATGTGGCCCCCGGAGAAGTCGGCTTCAATTTGGCGGCGAGAGAGTGGCGAGAAGGTCAGCTTTTCAGGTACCATTTTGGAAGCGGCTGTTGGTGTTGGTTTTTGGTGTAAGGCCCTGAAACGTTAACACTTTCAGCCGCTTTCTTTTATACCCTGTGAGAAATCCGGGCTAGTAGCTTGTAGGTTCTCAATGCTACCAGAAGGTAAACCAAGAATACCGATGGAAATATCGATGTTGCCATCTTGTACACCATCGAGTGCAGCACCAAAACCTTCCTGGTAGGTATTGTACTTATCGCTATCAATACCGTAGGCATCAAAAAGTAGTTGGGAAACGCTTTGAGTGGTACTGGCCGGGGGGCCAATGGCGATATTTGGTTTGCTCTCGCCACCACAGCCCGCCAACAGAAGAGTAGCGCCAACGCCACATAGCACTTTAGAGGGAATGTTTTTCATATTGACTCCTGCTAATTAAGTTATTTTTAATTAAATTATGCTTAGCTATTTTCGCAATCCGACCGTCTGGGGATCAATCAGTGAAAAAGGCCGCGAAAAAGGTAGCTGGCTATTGTTCACGTATCTAGCTCGACAGACAAAAGAAATTAAGTTGCGTACGCATTCCATTTTGTCATGAAAGGTGCTTTTAAGGAATCCCTTATGTAATTAATGATCTGTGCTTTATTTCAGCGCGTCCGGCACCGTTTTTTCTTTTTTTAGTCTGTATAGCGTAATAGATGGCTGCAGTAAGTGGCTATGCTGAGTTGCTGCTGTTCCTGTTTCTAAATCAAGTGTCTATTCCCCATGCATTCCTGCTTGGCATGTGTTTGGTGTTTTTTTTCGTTTGTGATCTGCTGTATGAACCTGTTTGATAAGTGAATATACGGTAATTTCAGGAGCGTTTACGACGATGGATCTTCCCTACGTCAGCAGTGCATTAGGCATCCTTCATCCGGTTTGTATTACTAAAGGGCGTAATGCAGAGGTATGGGATGAGGCGGGGCAGCGTTATATCGACTTTATTGGTGGTATTGGTGTGCTTAACCTGGGGCATGGCCACCCAGCGGTGGTCGAGGCCGTCAAGGCGCAGGTCGATACCCTCATGCATTCAGCGTTTAATGCATTGCCTCACCGTGGCTACCTTTCTGTCGTAGAGCGCCTTGATCAGTTTGTACCGGTTTCTTACCCGCTTGGATGCATGTTGACGAATAGTGGCGCGGAAGCGACAGAAAATGCACTGAAAGTCGCCCGTGGTGTCACTGGTCGCCAAGGCGTTATTGCCTTTGACGATGCTTTCCACGGTCGCACGTTGGCAGCACTCAATTTGAACGGCAAAGTTAAACCCTATAAAGCAGGATTAGGAGCGCTTCCAGGCCCCGTTTATCACGTACCGTTTCCTAGCCAAGATAGTGGGGTATCCGCCGAGCAGTCGCTGGCTGCGTTAGAGCGTGTTTTTGACGTAGAGATTGCCCCCAGCGAAGTGGCCTGTTTCATCGTTGAGCCTATTCAGGGAGAAGGCGGATTTCGCTTACTTTGTCCCCAGTTTGCCAAAGCGCTGCGGGCAATCTGCGATCAGCATGGCATTATATTGATTTGTGACGAAATCCAATCAGGTTTCGGACGAACCGGTATGCGCTTTGGTTTCAGTCACTTAGGCATCGAACCCGACCTACTTCTACTAGGAAAAAGTATTGCATCAGGTCTTCCACTCGCCGCCTTAGTAGGTCGTAAAGAGTTAATGGATGCATTACCGAAAGGCGCGTTGGGAGGTACTTATTCGGGTAATGCGGTGGCCTGCGCAGCCGCACTGGCGGTGATGGATATCATGCAAGACGAGGCGCTAAGCGCTTGGGGTAAGGCCCAAGAAGCGGCGATTGTTAGTGCTTACCAGCGCTGGAAGGCAAGTGAGCGTTTCCCCATGGTGGGGGCTATGACAGGTATAGGCGCGATGCGCGGCATCGTTTTTGAAGACACTGAAAACGCAACGGGTGCGGAGCACTTAGCCAACTTGTTGGTAGCCGGTCGTGATGCCGGAGTTTTATTAATGCCCAGCGGTCGCAAACGTAATGTCTTACGCTTATTACCACCGTTGACTACAGAACCCGAAATCATGACAGAGGGGCTAGGGCTCATCGAGCAGGCGCTGGAGACGCTCAAGGCATGATCGCAATGGTCAGTGCGGTGGCACTGCGAAGAGGGTATGTGGCGTTTCTCGAAGCCTTGCGCGCCCGCGGTTTTGAAGGTGAAATTGCCCCCGACTATGCCAACCGCACAGTTCTGGCGACGGATAATTCGATTTACCAGCGCCTGCCCCAGGCGGCGGTCTACCCCAAGCATGCAGCAGACCTAGAACGCCTGACCCGACTGGCCGCGCAGACCTCCCACCGGGGCATTGTGTTGACCCCGCGGGGCGGCGGCACCGGCACCAACGGTCAGTCGCTCACCGACGGCATCGTGGTGGATATATCCCGCCACATGAACCAGATCCTGGAGATCGATGTAGAAGCACGCCGGGTGCGCGTGCAGGCCGGGGTGGTGAAAGACCAGCTCAACGCTGCGCTCAAGCCCCACGGGCTGTTTTTCGCCCCTGACCTCTCGACCTCTAACCGCGCCACCATTGGCGGTATGATTTCTACCGATGCCAGCGGCCAGGGCAGCTGCGAATACGGCAAAACCCGTGATCATGTGCTGGAACTCGATACCGTTCTGATCGGTGGAAAGCACCTGCACAGCCGGGCGCTAACACAGGACGAAGAGCAGGCTGAGTGTCAGCAAGAAGGCATTCTTGGTCTCGTGCATACCACC
This sequence comes from Vreelandella sp. DA03-1M, assembly GCF_055725665.1. Taxonomy (NCBI): domain Bacteria; kingdom Pseudomonadati; phylum Pseudomonadota; class Gammaproteobacteria; order Oceanospirillales; family Halomonadaceae; genus Vreelandella; species Vreelandella sp. DA03-1M. The sequence continues at coordinate 4,287,498 of NZ_CM146798.1, read as the reverse complement.
GCGGCCGAGATTATCGATCAGCAGCGTGAGTTGATTGAGACAACCTTTCCGCCGCTCAACCGCTGTTTAACCGGCTACGATCTGGCCCACCTGCGCAACGATGAGGGGCAGCTGAACCTCAACAGCCTGCTGTGTGGCTCGGAAGGCTCGCTGGGCTTTCTGAACGAAGCGGTGTTGAACGTGCTGCCGATTCCAAATCACTCCATTCTAGTCAATGTGCGCTACACCAGTTTTATGGACGCCCTGCGAGATGCTAAAGCGCTCATGGCCGCTCGTTCTTCACAACCCCAGCCGCAGACGCTGCGCCCCACCTCTATCGAAACCATCGACGACACCGTGCTGCAACTGGCCATGGAAGACTTCGTCTGGGACAGCGTAGCAGCGTTTTTCCCTGCTTTAAAAACGCCGATTCGCGGTATCAACTTGGTCGAATTCAATGACGATGACCCTGAGCGCTTGGCCGAGCGGGTGCGGGCGTTCACTGAGCACTTGAGCCAGAACACGACTGTCGAACGGCTGGGCTACACCCTGGCCGAAGGGCGCGGGCAGATTCAGAAAGTCTATGCCATGCGCAAACGCTCGGTGGGCCTGCTTGGCAACGTCCAGGGCGAGAAGCGGCCCATTCCGTTTGTGGAAGACACCGCGGTGCCCCCGGAGCAGTTGGCCGACTTCATCGCCGAGTTCCGTGCCGCGCTGGATGCCCGAGGGCTCTCCTACGGCATGTTTGGCCACGTGGACGCCGGGGTACTCCACGTACGTCCGGCCATTGATATGAAGGATCCCGAGCAGGAGCAATTGATTCGTGCGGTGTCCGATGAAGTTGCCGCACTTACCCAAAAATATGGCGGGCTGCTATGGGGCGAACACGGCAAGGGCGTGCGCTCTGAGTACGCTCCCAAGTTCTTCGGCAAACTCTATCCCAGCCTACAGCGGGTTAAAGCCGCGTTTGACCCCTACAATCAGTTGAACCCCGGCAAGATCGCCACCCCCGCCGAGGGGAACCAACTGATTGCCAGAGAGAGCGACCCTGATTTGCTGGCGATCGATGGCGTCACTACTCGTGGCCAGTTGGATCGCACCATCGGCGAGCGTGCCTGGCAGGCCTACGACGCCGCGGTGTACTGCAACGGTAACGGCGCCTGCTACAACTACGATTTAGACGACCCCATGTGCCCTTCTTGGAAAGCGACGCGGGATCGCCGCCACTCGCCCAAAGGCCGCGCCAGTCTGATCCGCGAGTGGCTACGCCTGCAATCCCAGGCAGGGATTGACGTGGTTGAAGAGTCACGCAAGAAGAAAGCCGAAGGCGGCTGGGGCTTTATTAAAAGCTTTCCGTTAAGAGTGGCTAATACGCTAAGCCGCAAGCAGCACCACGACTACTCCCATGAAGTTTATGATGCCATGGCGGGCTGTTTGGCGTGTAAGTCCTGCGCCGGACAGTGCCCCGTCAAAGTCAACGTCCCTCAGTTCCGTTCGCAGTTTTTAGAGGTCTACCACGGCCGCTACCTGCGCCCGCTGCGTGATTACGTCATCGGTAGTACCGAGTTTATGCTGCCTACCCTGTCCAAGGCCGCGCCGCTGTATAACGCGGTGATTGGCCAACGTTGGGTGGAAAAACTGATGCGCCGTACGCTGGGCATGAGCGATTCACCGGCGCTTTCACGGGCCAGTGTGAAAAAGCAGCTGAAGGCCTGGGGCGTCGCCGAGGCAACGCCGCTCTCGCTGTCCCTATTAACCGAACAGCAGCGCGCCAATAGCGTGATTATTGTGCAGGATGCCTTCACTACCCACTTTGAAGCCAAGCTGGTGATGGACGTTGTGGAACTGCTATCGCGCCTCAATCTACGCGTGTTTGTGATGCCCTATTCGGCTAACGGCAAACCCCTCCAGGTACAGGGCTTTCTGGGCGCCTTCGAACGTACCGCCGCCAAGCAGGCCGAACGGCTACGCACGTTGGCCCGCTTTGATATCCCCCTGGTGGGCATCGACCCGGCGATGACGCTCACCTACCGCCAGGAGTACGTCAAAGCGCTAGGTAATGAGGCCGTGCCAGAGGTGCTGATGCTGCAGGAGTGGCTGGCGACCCGCATTAACATGCTAGCGCCCAACCAGCTTAAGCTAACCGACCCCGGCTTTAAGCTGCTCTCCCACTGCACCGAGCAAACCAATGCACCGGGTAGCCTTAAAGCATGGCAGCAAGTGTTCGCGGCCTTTGGGTTAGAGCTTGAGCTGATGGCCACCGGCTGCTGCGGTATGTCTGGCACCTACGGCGACGAAACTCGCAACGCCGCTACGTCAAAAACCATCTACGCTCAGTCCTGGCAGCCCCACGTAGAGGCACATGAAAACGCAGGCAAACTATTGGCGACAGGCTACTCCTGTCGTAGCCAAGTGAAGCGTTATTCGCAACAAGTACTGCTGCACCCGTTACAGGCGCTGTTGGCGCAATGGAAGTCAGCATCTCATCTTCAAATTAACAGTATGCAAAAGAGAGCTACGAAATGACCCAAACAACACTTCTTCCAACCGATGATATTCGTGACCGTTTCTCTAAGGCTATGTCGGCCATGTATCAAGCAGAGGTGCCGCAGTACGGCACGCTGCTTGAACTCGTCGAGCGCGTTAACCAAGAAACGCTTAGTCAGCAGCCTGAATTGCAACGTCGCCTGGAAGCACAGGGTGAACTGGCCCGCTTGAGCGTAGAGCGCCACGGGGCAATTCGCGTGGGTACTGCCTCAGAGCTTTCCATGTTGCGCCGCCTGTTTGCCGTTATGGGCATGTACCCAGTGGGTTATTACGATCTTTCCGAAGCGGGTGTTCCGGTTCACTCAACAGCCTTCCGACCCATCGAAGATGAAGCGCTGGCACGCAACCCTTTCCGCATTTTTACATCGCTACTGCGTTTAGAGTTAATCGAAAGCGAGACGCTGCGCCAGCGCTCAGAGGAAATTCTGGCCAAGCGAGATATTTTTACACCAGGCGCGCGTGAGTTCATTGAACGTCACGAAACCCAGGATGGATTAACCAGCGAAGAGGCCGATCAGTTTGTAAAAGAAGCCCTGGAAACCTTCCGTTGGCACCAAGATGCGACGGTCGATTTGGATACCTATCATGCGCTTCAAGATGAGCACCGTTTGATTGCCGATGTAGTGTGCTTCCGTGGGCCGCATATTAATCACCTGACGCCGCGCACCCTGGATATTGACGAAGTGCAGCGCCGCATGCCGGAGATGGGCATGAATCCTAAGCTCGTTATTGAAGGGCCACCGCAGCGAGAATGCCCCATATTGCTGCGCCAAACCAGCTTTAAAGCGTTAGAAGAATCAATTCGCTTTGCCGGTGATGCGCAAGGCACCCACACCGCTCGCTTTGGTGAAATTGAGCAGCGGGGTGTGGCGCTAACGCCGAAAGGGCGTGCACTTTATGACCAGTTGCTTACTGAAGGTCGCAAGCAAACCGCTGGGCTGGATAACGATTCGCACCAAACGGTAATGAAAAACGTATTTGCCAAATTCCCTGACAACGACGAGGCAATGCGCCGTGAGGCATTAGCGTATTTTCACTATTATCTGACCGAGAAAGGGCAGGCCAATAAAGACGTTGGAAGTACCGATATCAATGCGTTAATCGCGCAGGGGCTGGTGGAAGTACAGCCGATTACCTATGAAGACTTTCTGCCGGTGAGTGCGGCGGGTATTTTCCAGTCGAATCTAGGTGGAGGGCAGAACGAGGCCTATGCCGGAAATGCGAATCGTGATGCCTTTGAAGAAGCTTTGGGTGCTCAGGTAACCGACGAGTTATCGCTCTACGCAGAGCGCGAGCGGGCATCGAAAGCAAGTGTCTTGGCGAGTTTGAAAGGCGAGGTACACGCCTAGGCCCTGGATGGAGGTGGCACAATGACGTGCCACCGGTTATTTCCAATCCATCAAGATTTAGCGCGCCCAGGTTAGTTCCGAGCGCGCTTAAGAAGGCAATTTAAGGTATGTCCGAAGAGGCTTGGAGATTAAATAAGCACTCTTAGGCATTGGCCCGCGTGGTATAGAGAGAAGCCACCTTCATAGGCACAGCTCCATAGTGGGCGTACCTTGATGGGTTTCGGCTGCGATACCGGCAGGGGGAGCAGGCTGTCATCGCCCTTGGCAATATAGTGAGCAAATCCTTGCCCAACCACAGTGCCGGTAGTAATGCCGCGTCCGTTATAACCAGTAGCTGACAATATCCCAGGGGCCGGTTCAAAAATACGCAAGGTGTGATCCGGTGTGAAGGCGACCTTACCGGTCCAGGTGTACTGCCAGCGAACGCTGCCAAGCGCGGGAAAGTAGTGATTCTGTATCGTATCGGCCCAGTGAGTGAGATAAGAAAGAGGCTTTCCTTCGCCTTTGCCCAGGCTGCCAAGAATAAGGCGGCCCTCCTTGTCGCGACGAATACTGCTAAGCACGGTGCGAGTGTCCCAGGCGCCTTGCTTCTCTGGGAGAATTGCATCGGCGGCTTCACCAATTAGTGGCTCTGATGCCAATTGAAAGAAGTGCCCGGTGAAAAAGTGCTGGCGAACTTGGTTCCAACCATCTTCCGTATAAGCGTTGGTTGCCATCACCACTCTATTTGCTGTGACGCTACCGCCTTCGGTCATTACTCGCCAGCGATCCCCGTGCCGCTCGATTCCCGTTGCCGCACTGTGGCAGTAAAGCGTAGCCCCTGAGTTGGCCGCCGCGCGGGCAAGCCCACGCGTATAGCCACAGGGATTGATAGTGCCCGCGCGTTCGTCAAGAAGCGCTGTATGTATTTGTGAGGTGCCCGTCATACGCTCGCATTCCTCACCTTCCAGTAAGGTCACCGGTGCCCCACGATGTTGCAACTGATCCCGGCGGCGGGCAAGTTCTTGGCAGCCTTTGGCGTTATGGCCAAGGTGAAGGGTTCCAGTACGAGTAGCGTCACACTGAATAGCATGGCCCTCAATGATCTCGAAGACCTTTGAGGGCGCGCCGCCTAGAATAGTATTAACCCGCTCACCGTTCTCTTTGCCTAGCGCGGCCACAATGTCATCGGGAGGTATCCAAAGCCCGGCGTTAACCAGGCCAACACTGCGTCCTGACCCGCCACTGGGGATATCTCCCGCCTCTAGCAAGGTTGTTTTGATATCTTTCTCGGCCAGATGCATCGCAGTGGAGAGGCCCGTAATCCCGCCGCCCACCACACACACATCGACCTCTTCATGGCTGGCTAACACGGGGTAGTCTAGAGGCGTTTCGGCACTTGTTTGGTGCCAAAGGCAGCGCTCGGAGAGGGGCGTTGGCATTTTAATACCTCCTTAAAAAGAAGCGCAGGCCGGCCCAAGGCCGACCTTGTATGGCTATGAAGCAGAGTGTTGAGAGGTGGGGGCGGAGTGCGGTGCATCAGTAGCGTTTGTTTCTGGCTGCTCAGGTTCGTCGCGAGGAATAAAGCGGCCGGTTAGGGCCCAAAGTAGTCCGAATAGCGGCGATAGCCAGCAAGCGAAGGCGAAAGGTGCATAAGCCAGTGTGGGTACACCAATGGTCGATGACACAAACCCGCCGCCCATGTTCCAAGGAATCAATGGGGAAGACAGCGTGCCGTTGTCTTCGATCGAGCGCGACAGCGTACAGGTTTTATAGCCCATGGCTTGATACTGACCTTTTAGCAACCGGCCGGGTAATACCAGCGTTGTATACACATCGCCGATAATAGTACTCACCGCGAGCGTAGTGCCGGAGCTTGTTGCTACGAGGCTGAAACGACCTTTAATCAGCCGCATTAGCTGTTTAATAATGGCATCAACGGTGCCATAGGCTTCCAACATGCCAGCGAAACCTAACGCAAAGAACGTTAAGGTAACGACCCAGGTCATGGAGAGAACGCCGCCACTGCTTAGCAGCGCATCAATCGCAGAATTGCCGGTATCGCTGCTAAAACCATTCTGCATGGCATCAAACACCGCGTGTAAGGTCTCGCCTTGAACACCGATGGCAACTAAGCCGCCTATAGCAGCGCCGGTAAAAATGGTCGGAAAAGGAGGGAACTTGGCGAGTGCCAAGCCAATGACCACACAGGGTGGGATAAGCGTTACCCAAGAAAGTGTAAAGGTTTCATCAAGCGCCTGACGAAAGGTTGCAATATCGGTGCTTCGTTCGAACTGACCACCATAGCCAGCGCCGAGCCATACATAGAGCACCAGCGCTATCAACATAGCGGGCACCGTGGTCGCCATCATGCTGCGTATATGGCTCCATAAATCAGTTTCACAGACGGCCGGTGTTAGGTTGGTTGTCTCCGATAGCGGTGACATTTTATCGCCAAAAAAGGCACCTGATACTAGCGCGCCGCCTGTTAGGTGCATGGGAATACCCAACCCTTCCCCGATCCCCATTAGGGCAAGCCCAAGTGTCCCTACCGTGCCCCAGGAGGTGCCCGTTGCGAGGGAGACCAGCGCACTAATGACACAGGTGGCTACTAGAAAGTAGGAGGGCGAAACCAACTGAAAACCATAATACATCAGGGTGGGCACTGTGCCGGAAAGGATCCAGGTGCCAATCACCATGCCTACCGCTAATAGAATAAAAATGGCGGGCATGCCTAGCTTGACCACCTCAAGCATTGAGGCTTCCATCTTTTCCCAGGGAACGCCGCGTATACGCCCGCACATGGCGCAAATCATAATCCCGAAAGCTAAGGGAATATGGGGAGTAAAGTCAGAGAAGATAAAAAACTGCAGTATAAGAATGGCGGTAGTGGCCAGCAGCGGAAGTAGAGCCATCGCGAGGCCCGGCGTCGGGCCGATTTGGACATCGTCACTCATACATCACCTTCTTTTTTTATGTTGTTAGTAAGGGCCCTTTACATTAGAGCCCTTGCTTGTTGGGAAGGGTTAGTCGAACTTAATGCCTTGGGCTAATGGGAGTTCGCGAGAGTAGTTAACGGTGTTGGTTTGGCGTCGCATATAGCTCTTCCAGACGTCAGAGCCAGACTCACGTCCACCACCGGTCTCTTTCTCGCCCCCAAACGCCCCACCAATTTCAGCGCCGCTGGGGCCGATGTTGACGTTAGCGATGCCGCAATCACTGCCGACTGCGGATACGAAGGTTTCAGCTTCACGAACATCGGTAGTAAAGATGCAGGATGACAAGCCTTGGGGAACATCGTTATTGGTGGCAATAGCCTCTTCCAGCTCCTTATAGGTAAGAACATAGAGAATGGGCGCAAAGGTTTCGTGCTTAACTAGTGAGTCTTGTTCTGCCACTTCAACAATGGCAGGCGCCACGTAGTAACCTTCATCACTATTAGCGATCTCAACACGGTCTCCGCCGAAGACATTGGCACCATGCTCACGCGCTTTGGCCAGTACACTCTGCATCGCGTCAAAGGCTTGGTGATCAATCAATGGGCCGACTAGGCTTCCTTTAAGTGGGTTGCCGATACTCACATCGCTGTAAGCCTTTTTCAGTCGCAATAGCACTTCATCTTTAATGGATTCATGCACGATTAAACGGCGTAGCGTAGTGCAGCGCTGCCCCGCCGTGCCGACCGCTGAGAATAGAATGGCACGAGTCGCCATATCCAGGTCTGCGCTTGGTGCTAACACCATGGCATTATTGCCGCCCAGCTCAAGAATGCTGCGGCCAAAACGCGCCGCCACTTTGGGACCTACTTCGCGACCCATACGTGTGCTGCCAGTGGCACTGATAAGCGCCACTCGTGAGTCATCTACTAACTGCTCGCCAGCCGCTCGCTCACCAATAATTACTTGGCTTAAATGCTTGGGCGCTTCGTCACCGAACGCTTCAATCGCGCGCTCTAGCAGAGCTTGGCATGCCAGCGCCGTTAACGGTGTTTTTTCCGAAGGCTTCCATAGCAAGCTATTACCGCACACCAGCGCTAAGACTGAATTCCATGCCCAAGGGGCAACGGGAAAATTGAAGGCAGTAATCAGTCCAATCGGGCCTAAGGGGTGCCAACTTTCCCGCATATGGTGGCCAGGGCGCTCAGAAGCAATGGTCAGGCCAAACAGTTGGCGGGATTGACCAACCGCAAGGTCGCAAATGTCGATCATTTCCTGAACTTCGCCCAGGCCCTCTGGAAGAATTTTGCCACACTCCCAGGTGACCAACTCGCCAAGCGATTGTTTGTGTTGACGCAATTGTTCGCCAAACAAACGAACCAATTCACCACGCCGAGGGGCTGGAACACTTTTCCAGGCGAGAAAGGCTTTTTCTGCATTCGCGATAGCGGTATCCACGTCGCTGTTGGAGGCCGTTTTTAGACGGCCAATCTCGCTGCCATCAATGGGCGTTGTCACCACCAGGTCGCCGCCTTGATACTGCTCTTTTGCGACACCCATTTTTTCCATCAGGGAATGAATCATTGCTTCACCAAGTATTGAGTTGTGAGTAAATTGGTTGCAGCGCCAGTATTGCTAGGGTATTGGTGAGCCATCAAACGATGTTTATGAAAAATATCATTCCTTTATTTCATGAGGTGGATTGGAATGCGACGTCGACATTTGCCTTCTTTGACCGGCCTGCACTGTTTTGAAGCAGCTGCTCGCCACCTAAGTTTCACCCGCGCAGCGGACGAACTTAGTTTGACCCAGAGTGCTGTAAGCAAGCAGGTGTCGCAGTTGGAAATGACCCTGCAACATCCGTTATTTAGAAGGGTGAGAAAGCGTCTTCACTTGACCCCAGAGGGGGCGGTTTACCTCAGTGAGGCGCGCAAAATATTAGCCCAGGTAGAAATGTCGACACGCTACATGCAGTCCTATGGCGTCGAGGCCGATGTGCTAAATGTTGCCACATTGCCCACTTTTGGTGCGCGATGGCTAATCCCAAGATTGAACGGATTTCGTTTTAAACATCCCAGTATTAATCTCAATATTTCTAATCGTTCCGAGCCATTTGACATGCAAAAGGAGCGTATTGAGATCGCCTTCTTTTTTGGTCATGGGGTATGGCCGCGTGCAGAATGCATTAAATTATTAGATGAGGAAGTAGTGCCTGTTTGTGCACCTGATGTAATGAGTCAAACGGATGTCAATGATCCGCTGGCACTCACCAAGATGATCCTGTTGCAGGTATCTACTCGGCCAGAAGCCTGGCACGACTGGTTTGAAGCCCAACATCTATATACCGAACACAGCTATCACGGACCAAGGTTTGATACTTTTTATATGTCCCTTCGAGCAGCGCGAGCAGGTTGCGGTGTCGCGTTAGTACCAAGATTTCTTGCTCAAGAAGAGCTCGATGAAGGGAAATTAGTTATTCCTTGGCAGTTTTCACTTAACAGCCAAGATGCTTACTATATCCTGAATCCGTGAAGCCGGCGCCGACACTTTCCCTATCACCGCCAGCGAGCACTTTTTGATCATTCGCCCCGTGCAAGTTGGCTTTCGCAAGCCCGTTATTGCCAAAACCCACCGTGCTGATCGGTGCTGACGGCCCGTTTTGTCATGCCTTTCCACCCGCCAGGCACGACATATCTGGCGATCGCGTGTCGCTTGGAACTGCTTGTGGATAGAGTGTCGCCGATTGACGGTCAGCATGGCGTTCCTCGTGGATAACGCAGTCGGCTCCGCAGCGTCTTGAGCACCGTCATGCGCCCGATATCCTGCCCGAAGTCGAGGATGATCTGCCGTGCCTTGTGAATCACGAGAGCCGCACGGTGCACCAACTCTTGTAGCACGGTGCGCAGCCGGCGCCGCTTGGCCGGGTGGCGAACCGGGCTCAGCTCGCCGGTCATGCCCAGCTGTCCCATCAGGCGCAGGATGTTGTAGGCCAACTGGGCGAGATGCAGGATCAGATCGTTGGTGGCGAACTTGCCGGACGGCAAGCGCTCCAGGTCGAGATCGGTCTTGATCTCGCTGTGAAACTGCTCATGGGTGGCATGCGCCTGGTAGCGCTTGATCACCGCCTCCGGCGCCTCGTCCAGGCTGGTCCACCAGCCTTCCAACTCATAGTCCGGTTCGAGCAGCAACTGGCCATCGCGATCGGCGGTGCGCTCGACCAGGCGCATCACGCGTTGGACGACGTATTCGGTCTTGTTGTCGTCGTGGATCGAGACGGTCTGCGTCCACAGCGCCTGGCGCTTGCCAGGACGCAGCTCTTCCCAGTAGTCCGCCGCCACCGCCAGCCAGGTATCTCGATCAGCCGTGGCCGAGCCACGCGGGTTCCATTTGACGACATAGTCGAGCCGGCGCCCCTCGTCGGCAAAGACCTGGCGTTGCTGTTCGAGAAGCGCCAGGTGCGCCTGGCTGTCGAAGCCGCTGTCCTCGCGTAACAGGATCGGTTGCTTGGTCAAGCATTGGGCGCGAGGCAGTACCCGCTCCAGGAAGGCGTTGCTCTCCTTCATGGTGTGCTGCTTGCCAGGCCGCAGTTCCAGACCCAGGCACCACCCTTCGTTGCCCAGATAGGCGGCGATCGGGGTGTAGCCATCGACCTTCTGGTAGGTCCGCGAGACGCCTTCCTTCTTCGAGTTGCTGTTGTCCATGACGAAGGTGTCGATGTCCAGGCAGACGTGCGTCGTCTCGGCGGTGATCGGTGCTTCGATCAGTGACAGCAGGGTCGTGGACCAGGTGGCGGTGCGCGCCTGCAGGTCGTTGGCGGCAAGTTTCTCCAGCCGCTGTCGCAGCGTCGCCGCGCTCGGCACCTTCTGCAGGGTCAGCAGTTGTTGGAAGGGCTTGTCGCGGCGGAAGTTCTCGACAGCGTCATAGTCGCTCATGCCCAGACACAGCAGGCCCAGGTAGCTCTTGATCACGTCACTGGTGCGCATGCCCAGCGTGGTGGGGAAGCGGCTGTCGATGCTGTCGACGCCAGCGATCTCGAAGCATTGCCCGATGATGGACAGCCCGGCGTGGCTGGTGAGGGTGCGGCGACTGGCGCGGAACTTTATGTTGGGCATGGCACTGTCTGGGCGAATGGCGATAATGGCTATATTGCCATGCAGGTCAGTGGGTTAGAAGTGCTTCCGGGGGCCGGTCTCACGGATTCAGGGAAAGGTCAACGGTGCCTTGATGCTCCTGGGAATGACCTAAACTTCCGTCAGCGTACTTAACCCAGCCCTCCCATCCAAGGACTCTCGTAGTCTTTCCTCTAAGAATACGAAGCAATTCCATTGCATCGGCATACCCGACGACTATTTCATCCTCTACCGCTGATCTGTTTATTATTTCTTCGTAGCTATACATGACGGGGACACATTAACGCTTAAGCACAGCGGCGCGAGTTTACGAGCGTCCGGCGCCCGGTAGGGCGCGAACTGGTGCGTATGGTTACGTGTTTAATCACGACTCCGCCTCCCGTGCTTAATGTAATAATGAGGTATCGCTACTGCGCCTAAAAGCACCATGTACGATATCCACCAACCTCGGTTTTGTAGCTTCCGAAGACCGCTATCACGAATGCAAACTGCCAGTGTGATGACGGACATTAATAGCACTACTACCCATAAAGCATCTACTATTCCCTTTGGGACTACCCTTTCTCCCGAACCCCAATAATAGGGCACGTTCATATTGAAAGCGACAATATATGCTACCGCCAAAACGATCGTAACAATCAGTATCGTCTTCTCAAGCTTACTCATAGATACACGTAACAGTGATTATACGCCCTTCAACATAACACTATTTTCATCCGCTGCAATTCTGGCGGCCGCCGCTTTCAGGTCCGCTCTCTGACTCTGTGCCATCTCGACAAGCTGGCTGGTCGGAGGCAGGTCTTCGAGCGTCACATCAAGCTCGCCGGTCACCCCAACGGCATCGGAGGGGGACACCCCGAGCACTTCGGTAAGGTCAATTTTTGATTGCTCGAGCTTTTGTTCCGCCGAGGCTTTTTGATTCCGGGCCCTGGCAAGCCCAATGACTGCGGTATTGAGATCAATCCGGGTTTGTTTACCCTGTTTTACGGACATTTCAACCAGGTCTTTGGTGCGTTGCATAAGTTCAACGGCACGGGTTGCGGTTTCCAACTCTTTCTGAGCCAGCAGTATCCGGAAATAGGCGGCCCGCACCCGCGCCTTGGTGGCTACCTTCAGGTATTCAAGCTCCTGTTGCCGGGACGTGAGATTACTCCGGGCACGCGACTGCCCAAGGTCGCCGCGATTACCCATCCAGATCTCCTGAGTAACCCTCACCCCATATTCCAGGGACTCGTCGGCCTGATCCGGGGCCTGACGGGCCCCCAACTCAAACTCTGGATTGCTCGGCGCCCAGCGGCTGGCATGATCAAGCTGTCCCTGCTGTATCGAGACCGCGGCCCGCCTCAAAGCCAATACCGGGCTATTCTCGAAAGCCATCACCATGGCCTGGTTCAGGGAAACAGCCTGGCTGGCTTTGGCCTGCTGATATTCTTTCAGCGACACACTCTCTTTTGCCTGGGCCGACACCATAGGAGAGACGGCCAAGGCTCCCGGAACTATCATCGCGCACAACAACAATCGTTTGTTCATTCAGTATCATCCTGGCTGTTTGACTGAGGTCAGTGAGTCAGCATTTTTGCGTGGGAATCTGGAACGACCTTACAGACAAACCTTTAATACAGTTTGAAATTCAGGCACCGGATAAGAAATGAGCTTTGGCGGCAGGGGGGGCAGAGGTAAGGGCGAGGATGTCGAGTCACCGGGCGTCAAGGCAGGCGCACGATGGTGGGTTCTTGCATGATAAATAAAAACCGGCCCGTCATTTGGGCCGGCTTTTTATTCTGGATCTGAATTGCTTGTGATCACTTGGCCGATCAGAAACTCCTGCTCCAACCCAGCCAGAACTTCGGATCATCCGAGTTGACAGAGCCAAGCGCGTCGGTTGACTCAATGTCCGCGTACTCCACGTTAACACTGAAAGAACCGAAGTTTCCCGCATCCTTTGTAACGTTGGCGGCGACGTGTGAATAACTTGCCTCGCCGACAGAAGCCTTGCCGTCATCAGCGAAGTCGTAATAGCCAAGCGTCACACCGGCACTGTAGCTGTCCTCCAGAGGCACCCCAACAGAGGCGTAGTAATAGGCATCCCCCTGCACGAACACCCCATCACCACTGGTGTCGCTGTTGATCGTGTAGGCCAGGCCGATGGCCGCAATGCCATAACTGATCTCGCCGTACAGTTCGCCGAAGTCGATGGAGTCCGGCGCGTCAGGATACGCATAATAAATGTACCCAACGTCATAACCCAGTTCTTCCACAGAGCCGGAGAATCCGGCATAAAGATCAAGCTCATAGCTGGTGCCGTCACCAAAATCGACATTGGAACCCCAACCACCGGCGTAGAAGCCCGACGCATGCTCATAATCCAACCCTCCCTGGACAGCCGCAGCCCCGTCTGTCTGGGTGACGCCCCGGAACAGATAGTTGCTGCTGGCGCTCACATTTGAGCTGACGTCAGCGCTAACAATGGCGGGCGCAGCCTGAAGTGCTGCAAGCAAAGTGATACTGATAAATCCGGATTTGGTGAAAAACTGCTTCTTCATAATGGATACCTTCGGTTGGGTTTCATTGCTCCAAATATGATTTAGCAAAAGTCTTGCCACATCTTATTTATTCTTGTTTATCATTATTATAGAGACAAATCGGCACATTCTGAGCTTGCCCCCGAAAAACGACCCAACACCTAGCGCCCCAGAACCTGTCACCGGCCCGGACCAGCGCCCTGTTTTGATGCATTCTCTGTAACCATTCTCCTGAATCCGTGAAGCCGGCGCCGACACTTTCCCTATCACCGCCAGCGAGCACTTTTTGATCATTCGCCCCGTGCAAGTTGGCTTTCGCAAGCCCGTTATTGCCAAAACCCACCGTGCTGATCGGTGCTGACGGCCCGTTTTGTCATGCCTTTCCACCCGCCAGGCACGACATATCTGGCGATCGCGTGTCGCTTGGAACTGCTTGTGGATAGAGTGTCGCCGATTGACGGTCAGCATGGCGTTCCTCGTGGATAACGCAGTCGGCTCCGCAGCGTCTTGAGCACCGTCATGCGCCCGATATCCTGCCCGAAGTCGAGGATGATCTGCCGTGCCTTGTGAATCACGAGAGCCGCACGGTGCACCAGCTCTTGTAGCACGGTGCGCAGCCGGCGCCGCTTGGCCGGGTGGCGAACCGGGCTCAGCTCGCCGGTCATGCCCAGCTGTCCCATCAGGCGCAGGATGTTGTAGGCCAACTGGGCGAGATGCAGGATCAGATCGTTGGTGGCGAACTTGCCGGACGGCAAGCGCTCCAGGTCGAGATCGGTCTTGATCTCGCTGTGAAACTGCTCATGGGTGGCATGCGCCTGGTAGCGCTTGATCACCGCCTCCGGCGCCTCGTCCAGGCTGGTCCACCAGCCTTCCAACTCATAGTCCGGTTCGAGCAGCAACTGGCCATCGCGATCGGCGGTGCGCTCGACCAGGCGCATCACGCGTTGGACGACGTATTCGGTCTTGTTGTCGTCGTGGATCGAGACGGTCTGCGGCCACAGCGCCTGGCTGTCGAAGCCGCTGTCCTCGCGTAACAGGATCGGTTGCTTGGTCAAGCATTGGGCGCGAGGCAGTACCCGCTCCAGGAAGGCGTTGCTCTCCTTCATGGTGTGCTGCTTGCCAGGCCGCAGTTCCAGACCCAGGCACCACCCTTCGTTGCCCAGATAGGCGGCGATCGGGGTGTAGCCATCGACCTTCTGGTAGGTCCGCGAGACGCCTTCCTTCTTCGAGTTGCTGTTGTCCATGACGAAGGTGTCGATGTCCAGGCAGACGTGCGTCGTCTCGGCGGTGATCGGTGCTTCGATCAGTGACAGCAGGGTCGTGGACCAGGTGGCGGTGCGCGCCTGCAGGTCGTTGGCGGCAAGTTTCTCCAGCCGCTGTCGCAGCGTCGCCGCGCTCGGCACCTTCTGCAGGGTCAGCAGTTGTTGGAAGGGCTTGTCGCGGCGGAAGTTCTCGACAGCGTCATAGTCGCTCATGCCCAGACACAGCAGGCCCAGGTAGCTCTTGATCACGTCACTGGTGCGCATGCCCAGCGTGGTGGGGAAGCGGCTGTCGATGCTGTCGACGCCAGCGATCTCGAAGCATTGCCCGATGATGGACAGCCCGGCGTGGCTGGTGAGGGTGCGGCAACTGGCGCGGAACTTTATGTTGGGCATGGCACTGTCTGGGTGAATGGCGATAATGGCTATATTGCCATGCAGGTCAGTGGGTTAGAAGTGCTTCCTGGGGCCGGTCTCACGGATTCAGGTATATGGCCTACCCAGAACATATGGCTGATTTGCATAAGGTCAAATCATTTACTGGATGGATCAAAGCGCGCCTATAATTATTAATTATTTTTAGCATATTTAATGCATTGCTAGCCATGGAGAGAGCAGCAGAATCAGCACAAATGCCACTCAATGAACTACATTGAACACAACAGTTGGTTCCTTCTTTGATTTTAAAATATTGTTCGGGTGTTAGTTGAACACTACAAATGCCAGGAATAGGGGTTGAGTTGAAATTCGAACTTTGGAAGTAGGTAAAAAAGTGAATACTTAACTTTCTGAGCGCGGGCTTTCACTCTCAGAAATTTCTTGATATAGGTAAGACTCCTTTCAGGTATATTTGCTTGTAACACTACCGGCACTAACTACGATCACATTAGAGGCAATCATGTACCCAGATGTAAAACTTTTTATCAATGGCGAGTGGTGTAGTGCGTTAGCTGGCAAGACGATTCCAGTGATGAACCCGGCGACAGAAGAGATCATTGGGCATATTGCTCACGCTGAGAAGGGCGATCTCGATTTGGCTGTCAACGCAGCAGAGCATGGTTTTAAAGCCTGGAGAGCAACTCCGGCATTTGAACGTAGCAAAGTGATGCGCCGAGCCGCCGAACTCTTACGTGAGCGTGTTGACAAGATTTCTTTGATCATGACAACCGAGCAGGGCAAGCCGCTGGCACAGGCGCGTATGGAGACGCTGGGTGCCGCCGATACCATCGACTGGTTCGCTGAAGAAGCACGACGTACATATGGTCAAGTGATTCCTTCGCGGCAGGCTAATGTTCAGCAGTTGGCAGTAAAAACTCCAGTTGGCCCGGTGGCTGCTTTTACACCTTGGAATTTCCCGATCAACCAAATCGTTCGTAAGTTATCTGCTGCGCTAGCGGCGGGATGCTCTATTATCGTCAAGGCGCCGGAAGACACTCCTGCGGCCCCCGCCGAGCTGATTCGTGCCTATGCTGATGCTGGAGTGCCAGCAGGCGTCGTCAATCTCGTCTTCGGCGTACCTGCTGAGATTTCAGAATATCTAATTTCTCATCCCTCCATTCGCAAAATCTCGTTCACTGGTTCAACTTCAGTCGGCAAGCATCTTGCGGCGTTAGCAGGCCAGCATATGAAAAAGGCAACGATGGAGCTTGGCGGTCACGCACCGGTAATTGTCTTTGAAGATGCTGATCTCGATACTGCCGCTAAACAGCTTGCTGGAGCCAAGTTCCGCAACGCCGGCCAAGTATGCATCGCGCCGACACGCTTTCTCATCCAAGAAAGCATCTATGAGAGATTTATTGATAAGTTCGTTGCCGCTGCTAGCGAAATCAAAGTTGGAAATGGCCTCAATGAAGATACAACTATGGGTCCGATGGCCCATCAACGAGGCCTTGAGTCGCTCGAACGTTTCGTAAACGACGCGATTGAGAAGGGCTCGAAAGTCCGTCTCGGCGGCAAGCGCTTTGGAGAAAAAGGCTTTTTCTTCGAGCCCACCGTTCTTTCCGAGGTTCCATTGGATGCCAATGCAATGAGCGAAGAACCCTTTGGTCCACTGGCACTATTGGTACCTTTCTCGACGTATGAACAAGCCGTTATGGAAGCTAACAGATTGCCCTACGGGCTTGCCGCTTACGCTTATACGCGCTCCAACGCAACCGCGATGGCACTGGGGCGTGATATCGAAAGCGGCATGTTGACGATCAACCACATAGGTTTCGGCCTGCCTGAAACACCATTTGGTGGCGTGAAAGACTCGGGTTACGGAACCGAAGGAGGCAGCGAGGCGATCGACGCATATCTTGATACGCGCTTTATCTCACAAGCAGGGATTTGAATGCCTTGACCACGCATATCCAATAGGGGAGGTGGTAAGTGGGTATTTTCTTTACCGCGTAGGGGGTGTTTTTGGGCCTGATCAGTCCCAGAGACAGAGAAGATTCAAGTACCTGAACATGGCTGAAGAGACCTTACCTGACAGGCAGGTTAAGCTACTACGATACGAGTAGCGTTAAGCGTCAGGCCGCCCGGGCCAAGTGTTGATTGAAGTACACTTCACCGGGTGTCGCATCCTTCAGTCCATGATTGCCAATTAGGTACAACAAACCTTCGCGTTATTGGGGGGTGCTGTATTTCACATTGCCCGTCAAAACCTTATTGGCGTAGTCAATGACGCAACCCAGCCGAAAATCGGTATAGATTTGATATTCCTCACCCGATCGGCTGGTGCGAGGCTTTGGCTACACCGATTACATCAGTCGCAGGTCCCGCTTACGGTTCACCTCGTGTTCCCAGACAATTGAGATGGGCCCTCATCCACCGGGAGCCGGAGGCAGGCGTATGCAAGTGCCCCTCGTCGAGAAGCATCCGCGATAAATCCTCGACCAGCTTGCCTCAGCATTGAAAGTAGACTGATGAGCGGCTGAAGCTTAACCTCTGTCACTTCTCTGTCGTGAAGTGACATCGCGCTTCTGCGACTTGAACTTGGACAGGTGCTGGATTCGCCTCAACGATCAAACCTACGTGAAAAAACTGCATTCCACCGCCAGTTGCAGATTTTACGATAGAGCATATCGAGTATTTTGGGCGTTCTTGCAATTCTTATCTTTAAAGATCCTATGGGGTCGTCCAGTAGCCCAGGCTTCCACAGGCTAACCATGGTGGGCTAATCGATTCGGGCGATGATCTTCGGCGTGCTGTGATCGTCCCTGAGTGCAGTGAGTACAACCTTGGCCCTGAAGCCGCAGGTGTATTATCTATGTTTACCGCTTGATCGGAATTTTAGGGAACCATTTTATGGTCGGCCACGGCTGATAAGAGGCTTGGTTCTTTTTTTTTGCTCACAGCAGCTTGCCGGGATTGAATAGCCCTTGAGGATCCAGTAACGCCTTGATGCGCTCCATCATGGCCAGGGCGATGGGGTCTTTGTAGCGGCGCAACTCGGTCCGCTTGGCGAGTCCGATACCATGTTCTGCCGAAATAGAGCCGTTCATGTCGGCCACCAGGTCATGTATAGCACGATTGAACTGGGGCGTCAGGTCCATAAATGCAGCAGCATTCATATCTACAGGTTGGCTGATGTTGAAGTGGAGATTGCCGTCACCGACATGGCCGAAGGCGCAAATGCGGGATGTAGGAAGGATCGAGAGACAGGTAGCACTCGCGGCCTCGATAAAATCCGCGATACCCGACACCGGAACGGAGATGTCGTGCTTGATCGATGCGCCTTCAGCTATTTGTGCTTCCGCGACACTTTCACGCAGCCGCCATAACGCCTTAGATTGCGTGCTGCTATTCGCGATAACAGCATCGCGAACTACGTCATTCTCGAAGGCGTCTGCCAAGGCCGCTTCCAGTCGTGCATTCAGATCGAGGTCGGCATCCGGTGTCGTCAGTTCGATTAGAGCGTATGACGCATAGCCCACATTGAAGGGGTCACGTGCACCATGAATATGAGAAAGCACGGCGTCCATTGCAAAGCGTGGCAGGAATTCGAAAGCTGTCAAAGTATCGCTAAGCCGATCCCGCAATTGTTCGTACAGTGCCAGCACCTGGTGCGGAGTATCACAACCGACTAGGGCGGTGGCTTTACCACGGGGCAGGGGGAAGAGCTTGAGAACGGCAGCCGTAATGATACCCAGTGTGCCCTCAGAGCCAATGAAAAGATGCTTAAGGTCGTACCCGGTGTTGTCCTTACGTAACGCCGTCAAACTGTTCATGACACTACCGTCGGCTAGTACCACTTCCAGACCGAGCACCAGATCACGGGCATTGCCGTAGCGCAGCACATTGATACCGCCGGCATTCGTGGCCAAATTTCCCCCAATTTGGCATGATCCCTCTGCGGCAAGCGATAAGGGAAATAGGCGTCCTACGTCCTGTGCGGCGTCTTGTACTACCTGCAGGATGCAGCCCGCCTCCACAGTGATTGTGGCATTAGTAGGATCGATATCACGAATGCGATTCATGCGTCCCAAGGCAACGACGATACTCTGCTGCGGTACGCCGCCGCCGACCAGTCCTGTATTCCCGCCTTGTGGCACCAACGAAACACCATGCTCGCGACACTGCTCTACAATGAATGCAACCTCGGCGGTACAGGTCGGCATCACCACGGCCAATGCATGCCCTGGATATAGTCTGCGCTGTTCTTGGACGTAAGGAAGCATGTCTGATTCCTCGGTCAGCACGTAGTCTGCCCCGAGTTGACAAACCAGCGTGTTGAGCAACTCTTCAGCGATCATTTGTCGGTTCAAAGCGTCAGACATGTATGCTCCAATGAGAGAGAGTATCGAAGTCAGGAATGTCATCCGCGCTTCGCACGATAGTGTTTCGCGTTAAAATGCATCCGGGATCGGTAGATATTTCGCAGCTTTAAAATCGACAGTCATGGTTCATAGATCATGGCCGTCCAGTAATGGGTATCCGCCACTAAAATCTTCGGTTCAGTGGGCGGAGGATATCAATATCCAAGAGCCGGATTGACCACATAGTCCAACGTTTCTCCGCGACGGTGCCGTTGGATATTTTCACACACGACAGAGATACATGCTTCTATCCGCGTAATGCATGCAATGTGCGGCGTCAGAATAACGCGTGGATCACTCCAGAAGGGATGTTCCTTGGGTAACGGTTCTGGGTCGGTTACGTCAATTACAGCGCTGCGCAACTTTCCGGAGTTTAGTGCCGCGATTAACGCGTCGTGGTCCAGCTGCTGTCCACGGCCAGCATGAACAAGTGCAGCGGAAGGTGGCAACTGGTCAAACAAGCATGCATTTAGGATATGCTTGGTCGAATCGGTCAGGGGCAATAGGCAAATCAAAATGTCCGTTTGCGCCAGAAAGGGGCTAAGGCCATTTTCCCCATGGAAAGTAGTTACGTTAGTCATATCATGTGGGCTACGTGCCCACCCAGAGAGCGCAAAGCCGAACGGCGCTAGCGCGTCAAGCGCACTGCGACCAAGATTTCCCAATCCCATGACCCCCACGCGCCTGTCCGCTGCAGGCGGTGGCACCGACACTTGTTGCCAGACTTGGCGTTTTTGTTGGTTGATATAGCCGGGCAGGTCACGGTGGAGGGCTAGCACTGCCATGGTAATGTATTCCCGCATCATAGCAGCATGGTCATCAGCGACTAGACGAACCACTGGCACGCCGTCAGGAAGGTTCGCCATATTAAACTGATCCGCACCTGCGCCCAGCGAGAATATCACTTCGAGCGCTGGCCAGCCGATCTTGATATCTTCGGGTACTCTCCAGGTTAGCATATAGCGCACGGTGCTCTGATCGAAATCTTCGCCCGCAAGAACCACTTCGAGATCGGGTATCAGATCCGCGAAAAGATCCCGTAGAATCTCTCCACGCTCGCGATCCATGTTAGCAAGAAACGTCATACGGGCTCTCTCCAGAACAATCGTATCTCAGGCGGGATCAGTGCGCGCGTCCAACGCGTCACGCAAACCATCACCAATGAAATTGAAGCTTGTCACCGCCATGGTGATGGCAATGCCAGGAATAATCGCTAGCCAAGGAGCCGTGGCTAGATATTGCTGCGCGCCGTTCAGCATATTGCCCCAGCTGGGCAGCGGGGGCTGGATTCCGTAGCCAAGAAAGCTGATATAAGCTTCCAGCAGGATAGCTCGGGCGACAGTCAGGGTTGCGGCGACAATGATCGGGCCTACCAGATTGGGCAACAATTCGCGAAACATGATATGCATGTTGCTTAGACCCAGCATTCTTCCAGCTAGGACAAAATCACGTTCACGCAGTGATTTCACTTCGGCTTCGACGATGCGAGCTATTTCCATCCAGCTTGTGACGGCAATAATGATGGTGATCATTACGGGACTAGGATTTATGAAAGCTGCCAGTGCCAACAAGAGGAAGATCGAAGGGAAGGCCAAAAAAGCATCTACAAAACGCATGAGTACCGAATTGACAGTGCCACCATAGTAACCTGCGATGACACCGATCACAGTCCCGATCAATGTTGATAGCACCATTGCAAAGAAACCAACCAGCAACGATATCCGCCCCGCCATTAGCAACCGGGCTGCAATATCCCTTCCAAGCGGGTCAGTGCCAAGGTAGTGATCACCTGTCAACGGCGCGGCAAAGCGGGCAGGTAGATCGATGAACAAATTGTCATAAGGCAACAGGTATGGTCCAAAGATGCAGGCCACAGTCAGCATCAGCAGCATCACAACGCCGATCATTGCCAGCCGGTGGCGGGCAAACCGTTTCATGCCACGGCTGTTCCACCAATGTTGGGAATTCTGTGAAATCGAGACAGCTGTCATATCGTCGTTTCCTTCAGCTTATCGCTCGTCAGGCCAAGCGGATGCGGGGATCGATGGCGGCGGCAACAAGATCGGCGATCAAATTTCCCAGTAGCACAATGATCGCCGAGAACATCAACAATCCCATCACAACGGGGTAGTCGTTGTAACTGAGGCTATCGAGAAATAGACGCCCCATGCCAGGCCAAGTGAAAACTGTTTCTGTGATCAGCGCCCCGCTCAGCAGATTAGGTAGTTGCATCCCCGCGAGAGTGACCATCGGTAACAGCGCGTTGCCCACCACATGCTTCATCAATATACGCCGCTCACTTACACCCTTGGCGCGTGCAGTCTTGACGAAATCCTGATTGATTACGTCCAGCGTCGCGGTACGCATGTAGCGGCTCCAAATTGCAATGTTGACTAGAGCAAGGACGATGCTGGGAAGAATGAGGTGATGGAGGTAGTCCAGAACAGATTCGTTGCCAATCGTGTACATATTGCCAGCGGGCAACCATCCAAGTTCCAGTGAAAAGATATAGATGCCGACGAGGCCAAACCAGAAAGTGGGTATTGAAAGAGCAATCATCGCACCGACGGTGGCGGTATAATCGAAGGCCGAATATCGATGCGTAGCACCCCTGATCCCGATCCAGGTACCCAGCGCGATTGCGATAACCGTAGAGCTGATCATGAGCAAGAAAGTCGCAAACATATGTCTGCTGATCACCTTGAGAACCGGTTCTTGATCACGATATGAGATGCCCCAATCCCCCTGAAGCATTCGCCAGGCCCAGTCGAGATACTGAATCGGCAAAGGCCGATTCAGTCCCATCTGCTCCGCTATTCTGTTCATGGTTTCTTGCGTCATACCAGGCGTCAGCGCGAATTGTGATAACGGTCCACCGGGTGTGAGGTGTAATACGCCAAAGCCGATCATCGACACGATGATTAGCAACACGATGCTTTGTCCAAGGCGTCTTAGTAGGTATCCAGCCATCTTTCTTCCTATCCATCGCGCCCGCAGTCTGTGCGAGGTCAGGCCGGGAGTTATGCTACGCCCCCGGCAGGTTTCTTATTTGTTCCAGTAGTATTGGGCAGTGTTCCAAGTATCAATACGGGTGTTGATATTGGGTTCAATACCTTCGATACCTTCCTTGTGCCCACGGACAGTCGCATATTGGAACATGGGCAGCAGTGGCAGATCTTCGCGGATCACTTGCTGGACCTCGCGGTAAATCTCTTTGCGCCGTTCCTGATCAAAAATTTCTCCAGCCTCTTTCAAAAGTTCATCGACCTCAGGGTTTGTATACTGAGCCGTGTTTGCCCCGCGTCCACCTTGAGCAGGAATGGCGTCAGAAGAGAAGCGCACCGTCACATCTGCATCAGCGCCAGTCGTAAAGACGATGCCGACGATGACTGAATCGAATTCCGACATCGTCCAATATTCGCCCCACATGACTGCGGGTGGCAGGTTCTCGATTGACATTTCTATGCCAATCTGTCCAAGCGACTGCTGTATGAACTGCTGTGTCTGTTCGCGAAGATGGTTTCCCGAAGTGGTCGAATTGCTGAAAGATAGTCTCACGCCATCCTTTTCGCGTATGCCATCTTCACCGGGCATCCAGCCAGCATCGTCAAGAAGCGTGTTTGCCCGTTCAGTGTTGTACTCGTGTTTTGGAAGATCGGGGGTATAGTAGTAGGACTGCTGGGGAAGATAGCTTTCCGTCGGTGTCGCCAGGCCGTAATAAAGCGCTTCAATGATCGTCTGTTTATCAATCGCGGCATAGATTGCCTCGCGTACGGCTGGGTCTTGGAATTGCGGCTTTTCCATGTTTAAAAATACCGATTCCACGGTGGATGAAGGCACAACCTCAACCACCCGACCTGTTAATGACTTAGCCTCAGCGTAGTTGTCAGGAGAAATGTACTGATTGCTGATGATGTCGATGTCACCGCTTTTAAATTGAGTGTAGAGAACGGTTAGATCTGGAATGTATTTGAAAATCAGCCGTTCAACATACGGACCGTCAGCAAAATAATCTTCGTTCGCCACCAATTCGAGATGGTCACCCGCCCTACGACTACCCCACTTGAATGCACCGGTACCTACTGGAGCTTGATTAAAAGGCGCATTGTTGCGGTCTTCCAGCGGCTCGAGAATATGCTTAGGAACTATCATCGTCTCGACAAGGATGGACATGTAAGGGGCAAAAGGCTCTTCCATCCGCCACTTGATTTCGGTCGGGGAGACCACTTCAATGTCGCGGATAAGATCATGACCCGTAGTGCGCCAGCTGCGGAAGTTCGGGTCGAGAATCAGCTCCAACGTAAATTTGACATCCTCAGCAGTGAACGGCTCGCCATCATGCCATTTAACGTCGTCCCTCAGTTTGAAGTGCCAATTCAGGCCGTCTTCGGAAAGTCCGCCATTCTCGATGGTCGGTACTTCGGCCGCCAGCGCAGGAATGAATTCTCCGTCGGGGGTGATGCGTACAAGCGCATCGAACAAAGATAGCTGAACGCCGTCATCCACTTCGATGCGGGGCATCAGAGGATTGAAAACAGTCGGCTCTTGGCTCACACCCACCACGATCTGGCCGGTTGGTGTATTGGGTGGGCTGGCAAACGCAGGGCTGACCAGTAGATTGGGCATAATGACACCAGCGGTGCCCACTAAGCCCATCATCTTGAGTGCATCGCGTCGGCTGGGATTCGTGAAGTTCATGTTGATTTTCTCCAGATCGATTTCAATTGGTATTATTGTGAGCTGCGTTCTGCACCGGGTATGGCGGCCACGAGTTCGCGGGTATAGGCGTTTTGAGGGGCGTGAAAAATCTGTGACGGCGGGCC
Organism: Vreelandella sp. DA03-1M; assembly: GCF_055725665.1. Lineage (NCBI taxonomy): Bacteria > Pseudomonadati > Pseudomonadota > Gammaproteobacteria > Oceanospirillales > Halomonadaceae > Vreelandella > Vreelandella sp. DA03-1M. The sequence continues at coordinate 4,263,172 of NZ_CM146798.1, read as the reverse complement.
TGCCTCCACTATCCTGCCCTTATGCATCACTAGGATTTCATCACAAATCTGGCTGGCGACGCGCAGATCATGGGTAATGAAGAACATCGCCACCTGGGTCTTTTTTTGTATTTGATCGAGCAATTTAAGAATCTGAGCCTGGATCGATACATCAAGCGCTGATACCGCCTCGTCTGCAACCAGCAGGTCAGGGTCAAACATCAGGGCGCGGGCGATCCCGATACGCTGTCGCTGCCCACCGGAAAATTCATGCGGATAGCGCCCATATGCCCCAGCGTCAAGCTCGACTTGTTCAAGAATGCGAAGCGCCTTACTGCGTGCTTCAGTGCGATTCATTCCTTGCGCAATAGGACCAACTGTTAGGATGTGGCCAATAGTCGAACGTGGATTGAGTGAGGCAAATGGGTCCTGGAATATCATCTGGATCTTAGGGCGCAGCGGTCGGAATTCGCTTTCTTTCATGGGGGCGATGTCGGTACCGCGATACATCATCCTGCCACTGTCGCTTGCCATCAATTTGATCAAAAGGCGGCCAAGGGATGTCTTGCCTGATCCGCTTTCACCAACCACGCCTAAGGTTTGTCCTCGACGGAGCACGAAGCTTGCATTTTGCACTGCAGCAACGGTGCGCTCCTTGCTAAACCAGCCGCCACCACTCCGGTAGGTCTTGCTCAAGTCCTCGACCGTTAACACGATATTATCCTGGTCGGTCTCTGGAAGGCTCTGCGCGGTATCGCTGTCATTTTTCTTTAGACCTGGGACGGCTGCGATCAGGCGTTTCGTGTAGGGATGTTTCGGTGCGTTGAATATCTCTTCAGCGCTGGCATGTTCGACGATCAACCCTTTTTCCATCACGATCACTTCGTCAGCAATCTCGGCAACTACCCCAAAATCATGGGTAATGAACATCACACTCATGCCCTTGCGGGTCTGGATGTCGCGAATCAGTTTCAGAATCTGTGCCTGTGTTGTCACATCAAGCGCTGTGGTAGGTTCGTCTGCGATCAAAATCGCAGGCTCCAAGGCCAAAGCCATGGCGATCATCACACGTTGGCGCTGGCCGCCCGAAAGACGGAAGGGGTACTGATGTACCATCTCTTGCGGATCTGGCAGGCCAACTTCTTCAATAAGCTCAAGCGCACGGGCAGCCCGTGATTTAGGTGAACCCTCCCCATGTGATGCCATCACTTCTACCACTTGGTCGCCGATGGTCATTAGCGGGTTCAACGCCGACAGAGGATCTTGAAAGATCATTGACACCACCCGTCCTCTCAACTTACGTAGATCTTTCGGGTTGGCCTTCAACAGATCCTCGCCCTGGAAAGTGATTTGCCCCGAAGACACACGAATTGCCGGTGGCAGCAGCCCCATAAGCGTGTTGGCAGTAACAGATTTCCCAGACCCCGATTCACCGATAACGCAGAGGATTTTTCCGCGCGGCAAATCGAACGAGACATCTTTAACCGCGTATTTGCGCTCCATTCCATGTGGCAGATCAACGGTCAGGTTCCTAACTGACAGTATTACTTCCTCGACTGGAATTTTGCTTTCAGAGAGTGGAGTCACCTGCACGTCACCTCCATAGGCACGAGTTCAGCATGTAAACTTAAGCTAGCAGCATTAAATTCAAAAATGAACACTTTTAAATAATATACTGAAAAACACCTTTCAATATGGCAATGTTTTTCAGCAATATGAGTAAAATGCTTGAAATAATCAAAATTCTTTTTCATTATTAAATTGAAAAGTGGGCTAATTTGTTTGGCCTGCTAAGACATTGCATAAGGCGCTTATGTCAGATCAAGAAACACCTGCTCCAGACGACGCGCCCAGCTCGATTGGAGAAACGTTCAGGCAACTGCGTCATAAGCAAGGCATCTCCTTAAGGGTGCTGTCGGAAAAATCGGGCGTATCGGTCGGAACTATCAGCCAGATTGAACGTGACATCGCCAACCCTTCAATGAGAGTCCTAACAGCACTCCGGCGTGCACTGAACATTCCGATGCAGGTGATGTTCGGTGATGAGTCAGGGGATGCTAGTGAAGGTGGAAGCGAGGATGCTCCTCCTTTCCTGCGTCGTGCAGCAAAGCGGCCGCGTATCGATCTTGGATCGTTGCAAAAAGAATTGTTGACGTCAGGTGGTAACCACAACCTGCAAATCATGATCCTGACGATAGAGCCAGGCGGATCGTCAGGTAACACCGCGCTTAGCTATCCTGCAGAAAAAGGTGGACTTGTACTCGAAGGGGAATTGATGCTGACCGTTGATAATCGCGAGGCGCGCCTTGAAGAGGGTGACAGCTTTGTATTCAACAGTGCACAGCCGCACGGTTTCCGCAATGATAGCAATCGGCCTGCGCGGATCCTTTGGGTCATCGGCGCCGTGCAGTTTGATCGACACCTCTGACTCAGAAAATATCGCTAAGTATTCTGTACTATTACAAAGGTGTTCCCAATGTCTTCCGATCACATCCCACTCAAGACGACTCCCTATTGGTGGGAAGCCGCCCCAGTCCAATCCCTGCCAGAGAAACCTTTGGAAAAGGCAGTAGACGTAGCCATTATCGGCGCAGGCTATGCGGGGCTTAGTGCAGGTATGACACTGGCCCGTGCGGGCCGGACTGTGGCTATATTTGACCGCCAGCATCCTGGCGAAGGAGCATCTTCGCGCAATGGAGGCATTACCAGCGGCAATATTCGGCTCGACCATGCAACGCTAGTCCGGAAATTTGGCGATGAGCGCGCGACCGCGATTGAAGCAGAAGGCAAACAGGCTCGTGAGCATCTTTACAGCATGATTGCCGAGGAAGGCATTGACTGTGATTTTAAGCCTGTCGGGCGGTTCAGCGGTTCGATGGGGGCAAAGGATTACGAAAGCGCTGCCCGGAGCGCTGAAAAGCTACACCGCACGCTGGGAATCGAAGCCTATGCAGTCCCCCATGGGGAACAGCGCGACTACATCGGCACTGATTTTTTCCGGGGTGGTACGGTCCGAATGGACATCGGCGGGCTTCACCCTGCGAAATTCATTGCTGAATTGTTGCGCGTGGCGCAGGGGGTAGGAGTAACTGTTCACTCTGACACGGCCGTGGAGCATATTACACCTGACGATGATAAGTTCATCGTTAAGACAGTGCGGGGGCAAGTCTCTGCTCGACAGGTGATGATCTGCACCAACGGTTATACTGATAAGGTAGATCCGTGGCTGCGCAAGCGTATCGTGCCCGTTCGTAGCCGCATCATCGCTACAGAAGAGCTGCCAGCCGATCTGATGGCAGAGCTCATGCCGAGACAGATGATGATGAGTGACACGCGCACCCTTGGCTTTTACTTTCGCCCCTCGCCAGATGGAAAACGAATCCTATTCGGCGGACGAGATGGCACCACTTTGGATGAGCCCACAAAACCTGTCGCGCATCTGCGGGACAACCTCATATCGATATTCCCCGAACTGAATGAGACAGCGGTTACGCACACCTGGTACGGCAACGTTGGCATGCATCGGGATATGATCCCACGGATCTTTGAGCGCAATGGTATAGTTTATGCTACGGGCTTCTGTGGATCGGGCGTTGTCTGGGCGCCATGGATCGGTCATAAGGCAGCGCAGAAACTGCTAGGTAATACAAACGAGTCGCCATCGGCGTTCGATTTTCGGGCGCCAACAGCGGTGCCGTTTTACCATGGGAAGCCATGGTTCATGCCCTTGTTCATGGCCATGTACAAGATGCAGGATCGCTTAAAGCTGCTTCGCGCTGGACGTTAATAAGAAGGGTGCCCACTTCCAGTGGGCTCGGACAGTAAGGTCACCGTGCCGCGCTCAATGCCGCCATGGGTGAGCGCGTCGAGCTCGGGGAGGCCTGAGCTGAGGGTGAGTATTGAATACGATAATGATTGTTGGCATCAGGCGGGGAAAAGCGTTATGCCCTGCTTATTAAGTAGATGAAAGTGCTGGTCTTCTTTAAACCCCGAGTCACGTAGCTTGGTGATCCGGCATAAACGACCAAACTCCGTGTTCTTTAGGCAGAACACTCCACCGTTCAGAAAGGGTAAAGCCTAGTCATCTATTTCCGCGCTTTCCTCGGAGGTAATGATTCCCGTTGCCACTCCCTGATCAGTGTCCGTAATACCGCAAAACCTGCTTGCGAAACTGAAACGTGTCGGCTGATAGATAGCGCAATTGGCTGAGGGAGTCGATCACAACACGCTTTGCCAGAGGTTCGCTAACATGAACGAGAATCTTGTCTTGTCATGGATGGTATTGCCTTCGACGCCCTAATCTTCCAGTAGGGTGGTATAGGTACTTTTTCCGACATCATTCGCCTAGCTGTTACCAACACTCGCTTCTATGGCTATCTCTCTTCGAAAGATTATGTCGCTAGGCTTTCTGCTCTAGACGTTACGACGACTTTCAGACTGAGATGACTAAAGCCGGCAATCCTCAAAATTCACTTCGGGGTGGCTGACCTTGTACGCCGACAGACTTTTTTGTGATAGCAGCTCCACAGGGCTTTCCGCATCTAACACCTGACACTTCATCGGTAGGGCTAGGGCTACTGGATATTCACTCCGTACCTCACCATTACAGAAGAGGTTAAACAGGGGCGGCTCGACTACATCGTCGACGTGTTGCCGGGGTTATCCAGCCGGTTCAAGCGCGAGGCGATAGCAAGCTCGTTAGCGGTTTGACCGGGTGCGTAATCCCAGCCCGGTAGCACGCCATTTGGCACTGTGACGACTTCGCCAGTGGTGTTGTCGATGTGCTCATAGGTACCGTCGCTTGGAGCTGCGTCCAGGCCTTCCTTGCCCATGCGGCGTAGGCCACTTTCGTTGAGCGTTTCTACGCCGCAGTTGCTGCAAAAGCCATTGGAAGGGTAGTGCGCCGTCTGCGCGTAGCACCAGATTATCCCAGCGCTGGTTCTGCTGGCGTGGGTTCTCAATGGTGTTATGCACGTAGCGCCAGAAGGGGGCAGGCCTGCCACGTCCGCGTCGGTCATCTGCTGCCAGCGGCCAGCGGGATAGGACGTATCAGGTTCGTCTTGAAGATAAGGCGGGTACGCTAGGCGCGGCCCGCCTTCTGCTGGGCTTCGGGAGAGGTGAGTAACTTCTCCGGCCGTTCTCCCCACCCGCGGCGGGGTTTGTTGAGTGCGAAGGCGTCACTCTGGGTGTTTTAGGTAGATCCGAAGCCGCTGAGCAGCATTGTCGAGGTGATTGGCAGCAGCAGCCCGAGCGTTTTCGCCATCTTGGGCGGCAATGGCCTTGAAGATAGCCTCGTGCTCATTCTGTACGCGCTGGACCATATCCTGGCTTCGCGCCGTATTCTCACGAGCGGTACGGATCAAATTACGTACTCGCGATTCCAGAAATTCTCCGAAGCTGATGAAGTAGGCGTTGTGGGTAGCTTGGAGAATGGCACGATGGAATTTCATGTCCTCCTCGACTCCGTTACGGTTTTCACGAATGGCTACCTCCAATCCGCCGAGATGCTGGCGGATGGCGTTAAGGTCGCTGGGAGTGCGACGGATGGCGGCTTGCTCAGTTGCTGCCACTTCGACGGAAATGAGGAAGTGAAACAGGTCGGCAAGGTCTTCCTTATCTTCGAAGCTGGGTTCGAGTCGGAAGACTGAGGCGCCTTGCGGGTTGACGAAGTGACCACGCCCCTGTTGCGAAATCACCAGGCCATCTGACTTCAGGATCGAGACGGCTTCTCGAATCACCGGACGGCTTACGCCATAGGCTTCGCCGAGCTCCTGCTCGGTAGGTAAGCGCTTGCCTGGCTCTATGCTGCCGCTTTCGATGGACGTTCTGATGCGCATAGCTACTTCATCCGACAGGGAGTGGCCTCGTGCGATGGTGCTTGAAGGTACGTTTTTCATCATGGGATCCCATTGCGGAAGAAGACGGCGCTCTTAGGCCGATAAACATGTCTTCGTGTGTGTCAGTTGATATAGAGCCCGCCATTGACCTGTAGACTTTCCCCAGTCATGAAGCTCGAAGCATCGCTACACAGAAAGTCGACAACGCTTGCGATTTCATCAGGCCTGCCCAGGCGCTGCAAGGGGGTGGCACCGATCATGATTTGCCGCTTGGCCGCATCGAGCGATCCCATCATCCGGGTATCGATGAGCCCCGGAGAGATGGCATTGACACGAGTGCGTGGCGCGAGCTCCTGGGCTAGTGACCGGGTGAGCGTCAGCACTCCGCCTTTCGCTGCAGCATAGGGTGTATGGTTCAGGCTACCTCGCTGGCCGGCCAACGAGGCGATGTTGACGATCGAACTGTTTTTGCTCAAGAGCGGCCGCAGGGCCTGGATGGTGAAGAAGACACCGTCCAGGTTGATGGCCATGCTCGTTCTCCAATCCGCTTCGACGATCTCCGTCAACGGCAGGTGCTGGTAGAGACCAGCGCCGGTCACAATGTAATCCACCTGCCCGAAGGCCTCCCGACATGCCTCGGCAACGCGCTCGGCGTCCTCCATCTTAGCGACATCGTGGCGAATGGCCAGACAATCGGGCTCTCCGCCCAGCGTGGCGGCGAAGCTCTCGAGACTTGCCTCGTCGATGTCGGTTAATACTAATTTGATGTTTCTCTTGCTGAAAAACAGGGCGATTTGCTGGGAAATCTCCCCGGCGGCACCGGTTATGACGGCGGTCTTGAAACGCTGCTTGCTCATGATTGTCCTCATTCAACACTAAAGTCTTATTGTTTGGTTGTCTTACAACATCCAGTCTAGCTTAGGAGTTGTCGGATAAGCTTACAAATCTATTCTTAATATGTCCTTAAAGTAAAGGCTACCAAAACAATTAATTAAGATTATTGAGGCGCTTATGCTAAGCAATAAAGCTGTATTAACAGTGGCCGGGACCGGCATGGTACTAGGGATGGCTGTGGCTTCCTCGGCGCAGGCCGAGACACTTAAAGTCGGTATTGTCGAGTCCTTGTCAGGCTCCCAGACTTCTACCGGCCGACTGTACGCCACTGCCGCACGCTACGTGCTGGAGAAGGTTAATGAGCAGGGCGGCTACAACGGCGATCAGATCGAAATCCTGGAATACGATAATGGCGGCAATACTTCCGGTGCTGCGGCTAAAGTGCGACAGGCGATCGCTGATGGCGTCGACGTCATCATCCAAGGCTCCTCTTCGGCAGTCGCCGGCCAGGTGAGCGAAGATGTGCGCAAGCACAACATCCGCAACCGCGGTGACGAGGTGCTCTACCTAAACGTCGGCGGTGAGGCGATGGAGCTGCGCAGCAACAAGTGTCACTACCATGCCTTCCACTTCACCTCCACCGCTCCGATGCGCGTCGGTGCGCTAACCCAAGTGATGTCTGAGCAGGGAGGTTTAGGCGACCGCGTCTACTCGATTAACCAAAATTACTCCTGGGGCAAGGACATGCAGGAGGCCATCAAGGCGCGCGCCGAAGAATATGGCTACGAAGTCGTCGATACGGTGCTGCATGAGGTCAACCGCATTCAAGACTTCGCACCTTACGTCGCGCAGATCAAGTCCGCCAATCCCGACTCAGTGATCACCGGCAACTGGTCCAACGACCTGCTTCTGCTGATGAGGGCAGTCGGCGGCGCTGGTCTAGACGACATTACCTTCGGCACTGCCTTCCTGGATCAGGTTGGCAACGTAGCCAACGCAGGTCAAGGGGCTATGGGCAACTACGTGGCGCATCTGGGCAGCATCGAGCTGCTCAGCGAAGAGTTTGTGAATGACTACCAGTCCGTAACCGGCCACTATCCCGTCTACGTCGAACCAGGCGCAGTCAATGGCATCAAGCTGTTCACTAAGGCTCTGGAGGAAGTGGACTTCGAGGGCGGAGATATCGACGTCAACCAGATCGCAGCCGCTCTTGAACAGGCGACCTTGGAGACCGATCTCGGTGAAATTTCCATCCGTGAGGGCGATCACCAGACGGTGATGCCGGTGATCGTGTCACGAGTGAGCAAGGATGTGAAATACCCGGTTGACGGCACCGATATGGGTTTTGAACCCATTGAAGTAGTGTCCGCCGAGGACGCGATCTTTCCGTTGCAAGAATCCTGCCGGATGCGCCGTCCGTAAGTAACCCGCCCTGCGGGCCATCGACCCACAGGGCATTACTTTCCCACCCGAGACCCCAGCGTTGCTCGGATCAGGAGTGATACATGGAATTTCTGATAACCTCCACATTAAACGGCGTCATCTACGGGATGCTGTTGTTCATGGTCTCGGCGGGCCTGACGCTGATTTTCGGCATGATGGGCGTTCTTAACTTCGCTCATGCCTCGTTTTATATGCTGGGCGCGTACTTCGCCTACACGCTCTCGAGTATTTTCAATTTCTGGATAGGGTTGCTGGTGGCCCCGCTAATAGTGGGCATCATAGGCATCCTGGTCGAGCGCTACTTGCTGCGACGTGTCCATTCCTATGGGCACGCTCACGAGCTGCTGCTGACCTTCGGTCTCGCTTTTATCTTCGAAGAGCTAGTCAAGCTCTTCTACGGCGACTATCCAGTGAATTATAGGATGCCTGACGACCTGAACTTCGCAGCATTCAATATTTTTGGGACGGACTATCCCTTCTACCGAGTTTTCATCGGTGGCGTGGCGTTGGCCATGTTTATCTCGCTGCTGTTAATGCTCAACAAAACGCGCGTGGGCATCGTGGTGCGTGGCGCCGAACGCCTGCCGCAGATAGCGCAGGCCTTGGGCCATAACGTGCCGCTCGTCTTCATGGGAGTTTTCGGCGCCGGTGCCGCGCTGGCGGGTCTCGGAGGAGCGGTGGCCGGTGCGTTCTACCCCACCAACCCGAATATGGCGCTGGAGCTTGGCGTGATCGTGTTCGTAGTGGTCGTGGTTGGTGGCTTGGGTTCGCTCACCGGCTCGCTGCTCGCCTCGCTGATGATCGGCCTCTTCAGCTCCTTTGCCGTAGGCCTGGATTGGTCACTTGCCGGCGCCTTCGACTGGGTAGGGCTCGGAGACTGGGCGCGTAGCGTGGGCGGTCTGCTCACCATGTCGATCTCTTCGATTTCCGGAGCGATGCCTTTCCTGTTAATGCTGATTGTGCTCCTGGTTCGCCCGGCGGGCCTGATGGGCTCTAAGAACTGAGGATAGGATGATGCGCTATAAACTCCCTCTCATCGCTCTGCTGTTGATTGCCCTAGTCGCCGTTCCGCCCTTGTTCGGCGGTGGCGTGCAGTACGCGCTGGTTAACGCACTAATTGCTTCGCTGTTCGCCGCAGCATTCAACCTGCTCATGGGGCAGGGCGGCATGCTCTCCTTCGGCCACGCCGCGTATTTTGGCATCGGGGCCTTTGCCGTGCTGCATCTGATGCAGGCGGTGGAGTACGGCTACATGGGCGTGCCCACCGTGCTGTTGCCGCTTGCAGGAGGCCTTGCCGGTCTTATTGGCGGGCTGTTTGCTGGCTACTTCGCCACCATGCGCGCCGGCGTGTATTTCTCGCTGGTCACGCTCGCCTTGGCCGAGTTGCTGTTCTCGCTAGCCCCGCACTGGGAAGGCATCTTTGGGGGGGAGGCAGGGCTCTCCTCTATGCGTATGCCCTCGCTAGGCTTTAACTTCGGAACCACCCTTGAAGTCTACTACCTCACACTGGTCTGGGTGGTGCTGTGCTTGGCCGTTCTGTACGCCTACACACTTACCCCATTTGGGCGGCTGACGCAGGCACTACGGGACAATTCACAGCGCATCCGCTACATGGGCTACAACGCGCACACTACTAAAGTGGTGGTGTTCGCTATCTCAACCACCTTCGCTGGTATTGCTGGCGGGCTCATGGCTATGTCCAACGAAACTGCCAACTACAGCATTTTCAGTACCCACATCTCGGCTGAAGTGGTGCTTTATACCTTCGTTGGCGGCTCCACGGTGTTCTTCGGGCCTATCATCGGCGCGAGCATCTTTACCCTGTTCGGTTTCGTCGTCTCGGGTGCGACCAACGCTTGGTTGCTCTACCAGGGGCTGATCTTCGTTTTGGTGATGCTCTTCGCTCCCAAAGGCATCGGCGGGTTGATCCAGGCGCACATTGACCAGCGTCATCGCCTGCCTTGGGCACGTTTGCCGCTGCCTTACGCCGTACTCGCCGGCGGTGGCGTGTTCATGTCACTAGCCGTTGTGTTCTTCATTCAGAGTTTCGAGCACGTGCTCTCCAGTCGCTACCAGGCGGTCGTCGCACGTACCGGCGAGTGGCCCGATTACCACCTGTTCGGGGCGAGCTGGGATCCGCTGAGTCCGGTGACTTGGCTGGTGCCACTGATACTGTTCGTGCCCGGAGTAATTATTGTGCGCAAGGCTACGGCCCGCATCCATGAGATGTGGGAAGGCCAGGGCGCAGATGTGGACAAATCTGAGGCAGCACCGGCTACCAGCGGTGGTCACTAAGGGAGCAATGCTATGACACGCAATGACGACGTCGTCCTGGCCGTGCGAGACGTAACCAAGAGCTTCGGCGGCCTTGAAATCATGAAAGGTGTGAATCTCGATCTCTGCCGAGGCGAGCGCCACGCGCTGCTTGGTCCCAATGGGGCGGGCAAGTCCACAATGTTTAACCTGATCTCCGGCGAATTCCCGCCCACTAGCGGCTCCATCGAGCTACAAGGTCGGGTTATCAGTGGCATGACCCCCGAGGCGATCAACCGCGCCGGGCTCGCCCGCTCGTTCCAGATCACCAACTTGTTCGCACGCCTCTCGGCGTTGGAAAACATCCGCATCGGTGTGATGGCCCGCCACGGGATTCGTTTTAATCTGCTGCGCAGGGTGAGCCGCATGAAATCTATCAACGCCGAGTCCATGCAATTGCTCGAGCGCGTACGCTTGGGGCACCGGGCCGACACACCGGCGGGCGATATGGCCTACTCTGAGCAGCGCTCGCTCGAAATCGGCATGACGCTTGCCACCGGCGCCGATGTCATTCTGCTCGATGAGCCCACCGCGGGCATGTCGCGCGAGGAGACTGCTTATATCGTCGATCTCATCCGCGAGGTCACGACGGATAAGACGCTGATAATGGTCGAGCACGACATGAGCGTAGTGTTCGGGTTATGCGACCGCATCTCGGTGTTGGTGTATGGGAAAATCCTCGCCACCGGCACACCCGATGAGATCCGCAACAACCGAGAAGTCCAAGAGGCTTACCTTGGCGAGGAGGCTGCATAGTGTTACTCGATATTAAGGGGCTTCACGCCTACTACGACAAGAGCCACATCCTCCACGGCGTGAACTTCGCTCTGCCAGAGGCTGACATTATCGCATTGCTTGGGCGCAACGGCTCGGGACGCTCGACCACGCTCAAGGCCATGATGGGCATAGTGCCACCGGCCGAAGGCAGCGTGAAGCTCCAAGGTGAGGAGCTCGCTGGCAAAGGCTCACACCAGATCGCGTTGCGCGGCCTGGGCTACGTACCCGAGGAGCGGTTAGTATTTCCCAATCTCAGCGTTGACGAAAACCTACAGATGGGGGTGCAGCGTGGAGTGGACGGCGCTCCACGCTGGTCGCTAGAAGACATGTTCGGCTATTTCCCGCGGCTCAAGGAGAGGCGCAACCAGCGTGCGGGTTACATGTCAGGCGGTGAGCAGCAAATGTTAACGATCTGCCGTTCACTGCTGGGCAATCCGCTGGTGCTACTGGTGGACGAGCCTACTGAGGGGCTCGCCCCTATGATCGTGGACGTGGTCACTGACGTTATCCGCGACATCCACGCCAAGGGCGTGGGTGTGATGCTAGTCGAGCAGAAGATGAGCATGGCCATGCGCGTGGCGAGCCGAGTGCTGGTCATGGGTCACGGCGACATCGTCTTCGATGGATCTGTCGAAGAAATGCAGACGCGCGATGATATCCGCCGTGAGTGGCTAGAGGTCGCCTGATCGCGAACATCTAACGGTACATGCTGGATCCACCCCAAGGGCTCGGACCTAGTGTATCTGTACCGCTGATTATTGTAAGGCAAGCAGACAAATATAGGAGGGGTTAACGGTGCAAGAACAATCGGAGCACTCCGCTAACGGGGCAGTGGTGGTCACCGGCGGAGGTAGTGGTATCGGGCGTACCATCGCTGAGCGTTTCGCCCAAGCTGGCGAAGCGGTTTTAATTTTCGATCACAACGAAGCAGCCGCCGAGCAGGTAACAGCAGATCTAAAAGCAGCCGGGCACCGTGCTGTGGCTTTTGTCGGTTCAGTGAGCAATGAGGACGACGTATCTGCTGCGTTCGAACTTGCAGAAGCAAGCTTTGATGGTGTCAAGACATTAATCAACAATGCTGGTATCTCCGGTAATTGCCCAACCATTGAACTTAGTCTTGGCGAATGGCAGCGCAATATTGACGTAAATCTGACGGGGGTTTTTTTATGCTCCCGTGAAGCCGGTCGCCGCTTAATTAAATCAGGCAAGCCGGGGGTAATCATCAATATGGCCTCTATGTATGGCGTAGTTGCTGCACCTAATCGAATATCTTACTGCAGCACAAAGTCTGGAGTGGTGATGATGACGAAGACGCTAGCACTCGAATGGGCCAGCGCCGGTATTCGAGTTAATGGCATCGCACCTGGATATGTGCATACCGACCTTACTCACGAGCTAATTAAGACAGGTCGCCTGGATGCCGAGGCGCTTAATCGTCGTACGCCTTTAGGTCGCTTCGGTACGCCGGAAGAAGTGGCAGACCTCGCATGGTTCCTAGCCTCCGATCAGTCTCGATTTATTACTGGTCAAGTTGTAGGCGTCGATGGTGGCTGGTCTGCCAATGGCTATCTTTGATTATTTGTGAGGAGAACTCAGCATGCCCCGTATCAATACATTAAAGTCAGACGCCGCTTGGCGTGAGCTCATTACCACCGACAAAGACTGGAAGGCTGCTGACGCCCAAATGCTTAGTAGGTTGTTAGTGAACATGCACCTAATAAGGGCCTTCGAGGAGAAGGTGTTAGAGCTAGTTGGTCAAGGGTTAGTGCACGGCCCTGCCCACTCGGCTATCGGCCAGGAAGGAGGTGCCGTTGGCTCAGCGCTACTAATGCGAGTAAGCGATCAAGTTAATGGATCGCATCGCGCTCACCATCAATTTCTCGCCAAAGCGCTGCACTACGTGAATCCTGAAGACTTAGATCTATCTGCGCCTGTAAATGAGAAAACACAATGGCTGCTGCAAAAGACACTCGCCGAAATACTGGGCTTGGATCAAGGCTTCTGCCGCGGTCGTGGGGGCTCCATGCATCTACGCTGGGCCGAGGCAGGTGTACTGGGCACTAATGCAATCGTTGGCGGCGGCGTGCCTTTCGCTGCAGGAGCGGCCTGGGCGCATCGCCATGCTGGGACAGGGGATGCTGCATTCACTTACTTCGGTGACGGTGCGGTCAATATCGGCTCCGTGCTTGAGACTATGAACTTGGCTGCAGCGTGGAAATTACCGCTTTGCTTTTTTATTGAGAACAACCGTTACGCAGTCTCCACGATAGTCGACGAGGCTACTGCTGAAACGCGGCTGTCTGCACGCGGTCAGGCCTTTAATATTCCATCTTGGAAAGTCGACGGCATGGATCCGCTTGCTGTCTATCTGGCTACCCAGGAAGCGATGGAGGTGATGCGCAAAGGTGATGGCCCGACCATTATCGAAGTCGATGTTTATCGCTTTTACCATCAGAACGGCCCGATGCCGGGCAGCGCCTTTGGCTATCGAAGTAAAGAAGAGGAAAAGGCTTGGCGCGAGCGTGACCCACTCGATCTAGTCGCCGCCAAGATGATTGAACGCAAAATGATTGATAAAGGCGATGTACAAAGTCTTCGTCAACAAGCACAGCAAGCGATGGAAAAGGCTGCCGTTGAGCTACTTGATATGAGTGGTAAAAAGCCTGCGATTCACGACCATTTGTGGCCTTCACGAGATTTCGTTGATGCGCTCGTACGTGGCGATCTATCTGAGTTCGACGGCGTTCATTATGCGGAACAAGAACATTTCAGCGGCAAACTTGAAGAGTGCAAGTTCATTGATGCTGTGGCAGGCGTAATGAACCGCCGCATGGAGCATGATGAACGTATTGTTGTGATGGGCGAAGACGTACACCGTCTCAAAGGCGGCACCAATGGCGCCACTCGTGGCCTGTCAGAACGCTTCCCCGACCGCTGCTTGGGTACTCCCATTAGCGAAAATGCCTTCGTCGGTCTTGGTGGCGGGCTCGCCATGGACGGCCGCTACCGCCCTGTAGTTGAGTTCATGTACCCCGACTTCATGTGGGTGGCCGCCGATCAAGTATTTAACCAAATCGCCAAAGCCCGTCATATGTTTGGCGGAGATGGCAGCATGCCGTTGGTGTTGCGCACAAAAATCGCCATGGGCTCGGGCTACGGTTCACAACATTTAATGGATCCTGCTGGCATTTTCTCCACCTCACCGGGTTGGCGCATCGTCGCCCCCAGTACTCCCTATGACTATGTGGGTCTGATGAACGCAGCCCTCCATTGTGAGGATCCGGTGTTGGTCATTGAGCACATCGACCTCTACAACGTAAAAGGACTCGTGCCGACTGATGATCTCGATTATTTCGTCCCACTAGGCAAGGCCAAGGTGTTGCGTGAAGGTAAAACAGTAACCGTACTGAGCTACCTCAATATGGTGCACCAAAGCTTGGAAGTAGCTGAGCGTTTAGGCGTCGACGCGGAGATTATCGACCTGCGCAGCCTTGATCGCGACGGCCTCGACTGGGAGACCATTGGCGCAAGTATCATGAAAACCAATAACGTGCTGATCGTCGAACAGGGTTCAGTAGGCACATCCTACGGCACCTTGCTGGGTGACGAAGTCCAACGCCGTTTCTTTGACTACTTAGACCAACCCGTACAACGCGTACACGGCGGTGAGGCCTCGCCGAGTATCTCGAAGGTGCTTGAGCGCGCGGCCTGCGCCGGATCCGAAGAAATCGAGGATGGGCTTCGTCGGGTGCTGGCTGAGCAGGGACGGCCACTGTAAGGCCGTCCGCGTTATGGCCTGCAGCTTGATTGGTGAGCTTCAGGATCGCACACAGAAGGGTATTGAGGAATTCCACACATGAAAATGGTCGCACCATTGGAAGTGGGCATTTGCTGCCAAAACCTTGAGGCACTCAAGCGTTTCTACATTGAGCAACTAACATTTGCAGAAATCAGCTACTTCAAAATAGCCGCTGATAAAGCAGGCGATACCGGCCTAACCAAGGGCGCCTATAAGGTTGTGCGCCTACAGTCCCCCTACGGCGAGCGTCTCAAGCTGTTGGAGCCACAGACTGCGCCCGTTGCCGCCAATCATAGCGATACCATCCTTGAACAGAAGGGAAATGTGTATTTGACATTTATCGTTGATGACCTTGCGGCAATGCTGGCCAAGCTGAAAAAGAACGGTGCTGAGTTGCTCAGCGGCGAAGAAATCATTGAGGTGCGTCCCGGTACTTGCCTGATATTCGCCCGCGACCCCGAAGGTAACATCATAGAGTTTGTCGAGTACTCCGACATCCTAGGCTATCGACCTGACTTAGTAGGAAAATAATTTATGGCTACTGAAATTTTGATGCCTTCCCTGGCGGCTGGCATGGAAGAAGCCACGCTGATGCGTTGGCTAAAGCATGAGGGCGATGCGGTGGCCAAGGGCGACGTCCTTGCCGAAATAGAGACCGATAAGGCTTTGATGGAGATGGAGTCCGAGGTCGACGGTAAGCTGGGCCAGATTCTTGTGCCCGCGAGCCCTGATGCAGTGCAGGTGGGCACTCTCATCGCTGTCGTACTGGATGAAGAGGAATCCACCTCAGTACTGGACTCCTATCAAACCGCGCAAGCAGCTACCCCACAGTCGAATTCGGTTGATTATTCAGTCAGTCAGTGTCCAGAGCCAAGCACGACAACGGTTCAGAGCTCGGAGCAACACAGCGCGTCACTATCACAAACATCGCAAGCCCAATCTAGTGACAATGCTGGGCGGATTTTCGCTAGCCCGTTGGCGCGTCGTTTGGCCGACCAGGCTGGTATTGCGCTGAGTAGCCTGACCGGCAGCGGCCCGCGCGGGCGCATTGTACGATTAGACGTCGAGCGCGCTTTACAACAACCACACGCTGTAACCGCAGCTGAGACCACGAGTCCCGATGCTACTACACCGCAGAGCGGTGCCGATGCCAGACCGCAGGGTGGAACCGATGCCAACGTTGAGCGTATTCCCAATAGCGGCATGCGTAAGACCATCGCTCGCAGACTATGCGAGTCAAAGCAAACCGTACCGCACTTCTATCTAACAGTGGATTGCCGATTAGATGAACTGTTAGAACTACGCTCTAAACTCAACGTGAATGGCTCACAAGCCAAACCAGCGTACAAGCTGTCGGTGAACGACTTTATAGTGTTCGCCGCCGCCAGGGCACTGCGCCGGGTACCCGAGGTTAATGCCAGTTGGACTGAGTCTGAAGTAATTCGGTACTTCGACGTTGATATCAGTGTGGCCGTGGCCACCGAGAGCGGACTGATAACACCAGTAGTGCGCGAAGTAGATCGTAAGGGGTTAGCCGAGATCACTACCGAAGTACGCTCGCTGGCAAAAAGGGCTCGTACCGGGAAGCTGTCTCCCAGTGAGTATCACGGCGGCGGTTTCACCATATCCAACCTAGGTATGTACGGCATCCGTGAATTCAGTGCGATTATTAACCCTCCGCAGTCAGCCATACTGGCGGTAGGGGCGGTCGAGAAGCGTCCAGTGGTCGTAGACGAAAAGCTCGCTATCGGGAGCATGATGACCCTGACCTTATCCGCTGATCACCGCGTCGTAGACGGCTCCGTTGGTGCTCGGTTTTTGGCCGAGCTTAAGAGCTTGTTGGAAGAACCAATTAACCTGCTGGTGTAGAAACGATGCAAAACTATCAAGTAGTTGTGATAGGAGCCGGCCCTGGTGGTTATATGGCTGCCATACGCGCGGCACAGCTTGGGCTAAAGACGGCTATTATCGAGCGCGCTGAGCTAGGAGGGGTGTGCCTTAATTGGGGCTGCTTACCAACGAAGACTCTGCTCCGCTCGACCGAGATCCTGCGCTTAGCCTGTGAGGGCGCTCCATACGGGCTAGTGCTTGATTCAGCACCGCGCTTTGATCTGGCTACCGCAGTCAAACGCTCACGGGACGTCGCTAAACAGCTCAATCGTGGCGTACATGGGCTAATGAAAAAAAACAAAGTAACAGTAATGACCGGCCATGCCCGCCTGCTTGGCAAAGGTAAGGTTGCCGTCGTCGACGCTGGTGCTGAGCAGGAAGTGCAGGCCAAACACATCATCCTTGCCACCGGAGCTCGTGCACGCGCCATCCCTGGTTTCGAGCCAGATAATGAAACTATCTGGACAGCACGCGAGGCGATGGTGCCAAAAGCCTTACCAAAGAGCATAACCGTCATAGGTGCTGGCGCCATCGGCGTCGAGTTCGCCAGTTTCTATTCAACGGCGGGTAGTAAGGTAACGATCCTAGAAGCCGCAGATCGTATTCTCCCACTCGAGGATGCCGAGATATCTGACATGCTGGCTGAACACCTGCGCAAGCAGGGTATTGAGATTTACACTGGAGCCTATGTGGAGAATCAGAAAACGACAACTTGCGGTGTTAAAGTCAATTTCACGAAAAGCGGCAGCCCCCTGTTCGTTGAATCCGAGAAAGTAATACTAGCCGTGGGCATTACTGGAAACGTCGAAAGCTTGGGCCTAGAGAATACCAAGATCCAAATTGATCGCACGCATATCACCGTTAATGAACATTGCGAGACTGACGAGCCCAATATCTATGCCATCGGTGATATCGCAGGCCCGCCGTGGCTTGCTCACAAAGCCAGTCATGAAGGTGTAATGGTTGCAGAGCTTATCGCTGGTGTAGAAGACGTGCATATTCTTGATCCTAAGTCTGTTCCCAGTTGTACCTATTGCTACCCTCAAGTTGCTAGCGTCGGGATCACAGAAGCACAGGCGCTAGAACAAGGCTTCGAGGTGAATATTGGGCGCTTCCCGTTTATCGGTAATGGTAAAGCGCTATCGCTCGGCGAGTCTGATGGTATGGTGAAGACCGTCATTGATAAGAAAACCGGGGAACTCCTTGGGGCCCATATGATTGGTCCTGAAGTGACAGAGATGATTAGTACATATGCGTTGGCTCGAACCCTGGAGACTACAGAAGTTGAGTTAATGAGAACGGTGTTCCCACATCCGACTCTTTCTGAGGCTTTACACGAATCAGTATTGGCTGCATACGGGAGGGCGCTTCATATCTAGGAAGCTAAGCAGTGAATGCGTGTACTTGCTGTCGCTATTTCTATTAGCGAAAGTTGCGCTGAGTACGAAATCTTTGAAAAAACGATATAATACTTTCCCCTCAGAGCCTCATGACGAGTAAGAATTAAATCGAGGGTGCTTGGTGGTTAACGGCAATGGCAAGACTAACCCTATCATTTCATTGCTCTAACCAAGAGTGTAGTTCTTACTTCGGTGACTTAACCAGCACCGGTGAGCACCGCAGTTTAGTAGTAGCTGATAAGTTTGACCCAAGCATACTGCCCAGTAGCGTGCTGCTATTGCATCATGAGTGTCAGCAGCTTATTGATTGGCGTAGCAAGACTCTGCGCAATTCGTTGCGATAACGAGCTTGAGAATCTTAGTAGCAAGCTCACTGAGTGGGCCTAGAAGGGATATAGTAAGCTAACACATATTCAGCCTGGAAAGTCACAACAAAATGCTTATATTAAGCGCTACAATCGCATGGTGCGTTACAACTGACTGAGCCATTATTTATTCGACACAATCGCCGAACGTTCTGGGCTTGCCAGTGGCTGGTTTTAGGGTTAGAACAATGAATGGCCGAATATAACATTGTGTTGTATGTCCCCCAGGCAGAGGTAAGCTCATGGCTGTTGGTAGCTAACCTCTGCTTGTCAGGTAGGGGACCTGGATTCATAGAATAACCGCAGCACTTCGGATCACCAGGTAGAGGCAGGAGAGCCAGCGCCAGTTGGCTAAGCGGGCGGATTGGGCGAGATCCTGCACCGGGTGGGCATCGAGCAACGGCCTACCGAGGTGTAATACCCGCGCCATATCGGTCATTGGAAGCGCGACACCTTACTCAAGGGTTACAAAGAATGCAGACTAGTGACTCTGGTCGAGAGATGCAGCGAATACCTCCTAGCCGCGCGCCTGCCAACAATCACAGCCTACAGGATCGGCCAAGGCAATGACTCGGTTATTGGCACCATGCCGAGGTGCACTGCAGTCCATTACCTTGTATAACAGACCGGAATTCGCCGAGCCCTGGAAGGTAGCCAAGGCCGTTTCGGCAACGACCTATTTTTGCGACACATACCACTCATGCCAACGTTACACCAATGAAAACACCAAAAGACTGATTCGCCAATATTTCCCGAAAGGGACTGACTTTCGTAAAGGTGAGTGACTCTGCTCTCAGAGAGATCGTTGCCAAGCGAACCATCGACCCAGAAAGCGCTTAGGATATCGGACACTGGAACAGGTGTTCCAGGCGAGTACTCAGTAGTGCTAAAAACCACAGTTGCTACACTTAATGTTTAAACTTAGTTGGTTACTAATCGTTGCGTTATGTTTTTTAGCTTGGTAGCTTCCTGTAATTTTCTCTCTTTAGATATGAGCTAATTCTATATGGTTATCACTTGATAATGGATAAAAAAAGGAAAAAAGTAACGCTAGAGGACGTTGCCAAAAAAGCTAATGTATCTTTGGGAACTGCATCAAAAGCTCTTTCTTCTCCTGAAAAGGTCAAGCCGGCTACACTGGAGAAGGTGCGGAATGCCGTTACCAATATGGGATATGTACGTAATGGTGTGGCACGTTCGCTGGCTGCTCGAAAAACTTGGCGAATAGCGGTGGTATATCCGACATTGAAAAATCCAATGTTTTCCAACTCCATTGATTCATTACAACAAACTCTGTTGGAAATGGGCTATCAATTGGTCATAGGAAGCCATGAATACAATCAAAAACAAGAAGTTAAAGTCCTTCAGGCATTGGTTGAAAGTAGTGTCGATGGTGTCATTCTGGTAGGTACTGATCATGATGAGGCTGTGTTTCAGATGATAGAAAGATATGACATCCCCTACTTGATGATGTGGTCGACGGATGAGACGAGCTATCCACATACCATCGGTTTCTCAAATCGGCAGGCATCTTATGATATTGCGAAGCACGTTATCGCTAAAGGACATCGAAAGGCGGCTATCTGCGGTGGTCCAGTAGAGGGGAACGAACGCTCTCGGCAACGAAGAGCTGGTGTACTTCAAGCATTTGAAGAAGCGGGCCTTCCTATTAAGCCTGAGTGGGTTATGGAAACACCTTTTTCCCTTGATGGGGGACGGGAGGCGATTAAACAACTGTTACAGATTGGTGAGCTACCGACTGTTCTGATATGTGGTACCGATCTACATGCCATTGGTGCAATGCACCAGTGTCAATTAAGTGGTATTCCTGTTCCCGATAAATTATCAATAACAGGCTTTGATGATATTGAGTTTGCGAGTGCAATGACGCCTGGATTAACTACAGTAAGGGTGCCTATGCATGGCATTGGGGTGGAGGTTGCACGCGCAATTGTAGCTATTATTGATAATGAGGGGGCAGGTGAACCGCTTGAATTGGATACGATGATCGTCGAGCGTGACAGCTTAAGGGCGCTAACAGACGCTGAAACATCGAGTTGCTGCTAAAGTTTAATACCACCATCGTTTTATTATGCTATAAATAAATTAAGAAGCAATTATGAATGAAGCAAAAATGAAGCGCTTCATTTTTTTAATTCTAATAATGAAGCGCTTCATTTTTTGACTTTCTAAGATTGCGCCGAATGTCAAAAAATCAACGAGGGCGAAAATAGAATGCACGATAACTACATCAATGGGGAGTGGGTCGGAGCTGGCGAAACTAAGCGCAATCTAAACCCTTCCGATACACGTGACGTCGTAGGCGAATATGCTAGTGGTGATGCAGTCCAGGCACGCCAGGCGATTGATGCGGCCAATAATGCCCTTGAAGCCTGGTCAGCGTGGACTTCTGAGGCACGTGCAGATGCACTTGATCGAATCGGTGATCGCATTTTGGCTGACAAGGAGCGCTTGGGTGAGATGCTCGCCCGCGAAGAAGGTAAGGTTCTGGCTGAGTCGATTGGTGAAGTCACTCGAGCAGGTAGAGTATTCAAGTTTTTTGCTGGCGAAGCCATACGCTTCGGCGGCGAATTTATCCCCTCTGTACGCCCCGGTGTTAGCGTCGAAGTGTCGCGCGAACCTGTTGGTGTCGTAGGGATCATTACCCCCTGGAACTTTCCTATTGCGATTCCTGCTTGGAAAATTGCACCAGCTTTAGCTTATGGCAACAGCGTAGTGTTTAAGCCTGCCGATCTGGTGCCTGGTTGTGCTTGGGCGCTGGCTAGCATCATTGATGAAGTCGGTGGACTTCCCAAGGGCGTATTTAATTTAGTGATGGGGCCCGGCTCCAAGGTTGGTAATGCACTGGTCACCTCGCAGAAAGTAAGTGCGATAACTTTCACGGGATCTTCGGCTACTGGCATGAATATAGCTGCAGAGTGTGCTGCCCGAGGTGCTAAGTTTCAACTTGAGATGGGAGGCAAAAATCCATTAGTTGTGCTTGACGATGCCGATCTAGAGCTAGCTGTTTCTACGGCTATCAACGGAGCCTTCTTCTCTACTGGCCAGCGATGCACGAGCTCGAGCCGCCTGATCGTTGAGAAAGGAATTCATGACAAATTCGTTGAGCGCATGCGTGAGGCCACGCAGGCGCTAAAGGTCGGGCATGCCCTAAACCCCAATACAGATATTGGTCCCGTCGCCTCCCAGGTACAGTTAGATCAGGACTTAAGATATATCGATGAAGCCAAACAAGCAGGATGTCGCTTGGAGGCTGGCGGTGAGCAGCTGTCTCTTGAAACACCGGGTTATTATCTGACTCCTGCGCTGTTTTCGCAAACCCGTAACGAGATGCCTATTAATCAAGAAGAAGTTTTTGGACCTGTAGCCACAGTAATAAAGGCCAATGATTATGAGCATGCATTAGAATTAGCTAATGATACTGTTTATGGATTGTCATCCGGTATCTGTACTCAGTCATTGGCCCGTGCGGCGCATTTCAAACGCCATTCCAGCGCGGGCATGGTAATGGTTAACCTTCCCACGGCGGGGGTTGATTATCACGTTCCGTTTGGAGGGAGAAAGGGGTCAAGTTATGGGCCTAGAGAGCAGGGTAGTTATGCTAAGGAGTTTTTTACCAATGTAAAAACAAGTTACACGCTTTCTCAAGGAGTCTAATGTGGAAATTACTGGTAAAACAAAAGTTTGTGCAATAATTGCAGACCCAATCCAACACGTTAAAACGCCACAGGGCTTTAATCGTCTCTGTGAGGAAATGGGCAAGGATGCCGTCTTGGTTCCAGTTCATGTGTCTAGTGAAGAACTGATTTCAGTAGTGAATGGCTTCAGGGCTATGAAGAACTTAGCCGGTTTTGTCATTACTGTGCCACACAAGACAACCGTGGCGAAATTATGCGATGAACTCAGCGATGATGCCGCCCGAATGGGAGCAGTTAATGTTATAAGACGCTCTGAAGATGGCAGGCTACATGGTGCCATTCTGGATGGTAAAGGATTTGTGGCTGGTCTTCGCGAAGAGGGAATCGATCCCGAAGGGTATTCTGCTTACTTAGTTGGAGCGGGGGGCGCTGCCAGTGCTATTGCGTACGCGCTAGCCGAGGCAGGGGTCAGCCAACTGACATTAGCTAACCGTACCCAGGAAAAAGCAGAGGCTCTTAAAGAGCGCCTTCGAGCAGCTTACCCGAAATTGTCTATTAAAATAGGAACGCGTGACCCTAAAGGGCACGATCTCGTTATCAATGCCACCTCGCTCGGACTAAAAGAGGAAGATCCACTTCCGCTGGATGTAGAAGGTCTGACGGAATCACAAATTGTTGCTGACATAATCATGGATCCAAAAGAAACATCTCTGCTGAAAGTTGCTAAGAGCAAAGGCTGTACCATTCAGTACGGGCTACCAATGCTCAAGAATCAGCTGAAGCTCATGGTTGAGACAATGGGGTTATAAACGTGTTGCGATTTCTTGACGAGCAGCAACGGGAAGCTTGGTGCAATGGGTAAATATGATTACGTCATCGTGGGCGGTGGCACAGCGGGATGTATATTGGCGAACCGCTTAACACAGTGCGGTAAGTATAATGTTTTGCTGCTAGAGGCGGGCGGGCCGCCTAAAAGTCCCTGGATAAAAATTCCGGCTGGATTTAGTAAGTTATTGACAAATAAAACTTATAATTGGAGGTTTGAGTCGTTCCCAGAGGTCGTCACTAATAATCGAGTGATATCAATCCCACGTGGTAAGGGATTAGGAGGCTCTACTTTAATCAATGGAATGATCTATGTACGTGGTCAGCCCGACGACTACGACCAGTGGGTAAAGGAAGGTGCTTTAGGCTGGGGGTGGCAAGATGTTGAGTCATACTTTAGGAAGCTAGAAAACTTTACCGAGGGCGGAGCAGCCCGAGGCAAGACTGGTCCAATGTACTTAGAGCGAGTCAAAGAGCGCTTTCCTATTTCAGATGCGTTTTTGAAGGCCGCAGCTGAAGATGGGCAATCGCTCAACGGGGATTACAATGACTCAGTGCAAGAAGGCTTCGGTTATTACCAAGTTACTCAGCGCAATGGCCAGCGGTGGAGCGTGGTGGATGGCTATCTGAAACCGGCGATGACACGTAGTAACCTAAATGTGCTGACTAGCTGTAAAGTTATGCGCCTAGAACTTGATGGAGGGTGTTGTACTGGCGTTACATACGAGCATGAAGGTAAGCGCAATACAGTAGCGGCTAGCCGTGAAGTGATCCTATGTGCTGGGGCTATACAGAACCCCCAAATTCTTGAGTTGTCTGGCATTGGAAACTCCAATGTATTAAAGAAGGCTGGCATCGAACCCAAAGTTGAATTGGCTGGCGTTGGTGAGAATTATATTGACCACTATGCTACACGTATGAATTGGCGGGTGCGAAATACTATTACTCTCAATGAAATGTCTCGGGGTGTGCGTCTGGCCAAAGAGGTAATGAAATACTTTACCCGCCGTAAGGGGATATTAACGCTTGGAACTGGATTGGTGCATGGGTTCATTAAGACACGGCCTCAGTTGTCTTCGCCTGATGCCCAGTTTTTCTTTGTACATGCCAGTTACGCAAATGCCGCTACTCGGGTTCTAGATCAAGAGCCTGGTATGACGATTGGAGTCACTCAATTGCGTCCGACATCCAGGGGAAGTATTCATATAGTGAGCGCTGATCTAAATACGGCGCCTTTAATAAAACCCAATATGCTAGCTACGGAAGCTGATTGCCAAACGTTGATAGATGGCATGAAAGTGGCACGGAGAATCGTTGAGCAGGCAGCCATGCAGCCATTTGTGTCTCATGAAATCAATCCCGGTAACGAAATACAGACTGACGCGCAGTGGTTAGAGTTTGCACGTGAGAATGGGCAGACGATTTATCACCCCATAGGTACTTGCAGGATGGGTAACGATACTGATGCAGTCGTGAGCCCTTCTTTACAAGTAAGAGGGGTAGAGAAGCTGACAATCGCAGACGCCTCAGTGATGCCGTCAATGGTTTCAGGAAACACTCAAGGAGCTGTAATGATGGTGGCTGAAAAGGCTGCTGATCTGATTTGTGCTAGAGCAGAATTAACGTAATGTGTAAGACCGCGCTTGCATGTGAAAAATTAGTTGAAAGCAATTCTTTTGGATAGAAAATGAAGCGCTTCATCTAGATGGATTTAGATCTTGATCACTAAAATACGTTAATTACTAATGATAATAATGGAGGGCATATGTCCCAAAGTTACGTGAAAAAAAAGATGAAGCAAGTCATGGCGGTTCAACCAGGTGGACCCGAGGTACTTAGAATTGTAGAGGGTGATATTCCGGTGCCAGGCCCGCGTGAAATTCTCGTTAAGGTGGCAGGAGCTGGTATCAATCGCCCAGATGTAATGCAACGTATGGGAGGCTATCCGCCCCCGCCTGGTGCTACGGATGTCTTTGGTCTTGAAATCAGTGGGAAGGTAATACAAGCAGGGAGTGAGGTGTCTCGCTACTCTGCGGGTGATGCCGTAATGGCGCTTGTGGCTAGTGGTGGTTATGCCGAATATGCGGTGGTGGACGAGCGCAATGCCTTGCCTGTCCCATCGACAATGTCTCTAGCGCAGGCAGCCGCCGTTCCTGAAACCTTTTTCACCGTATGGACTAATGTATTCCAGCGTGGCGGCCTCAAGGAGGGCGAAACGTTTCTGGTTCACGGCGGCACATCAGGTATTGGTACAACAGCCATACAACTCGCGAAGGCTTTCGGCGCGACCGTGATCGCTACGGCGGGTAGCGAAGAAAAATGCCAGCAGTGCCTCGCACTGGGAGCTTCCAATGCAATCAACTACAAAACTCAAGATTATGTAGAGGAGGTGAAGAAAATTACGAATGATCGTGGTGTCGATTTGATTATTGACATGGTTGGGGGTGATTACCTCAACCGGAATATGGAAGCTGCTGCGGAACATGGTCGTATTGTACAGATCGCCGTCATGAAAGGGCCTGAGGCCTCTATCAATGCTTGGCTTTTGCTGGCCAAGAAATTGTGGTTAACAGGGTCGACATTGAGAGCTCGTTCTATCGAGGAGAAGCAAAAGATTGCCGAGGAGCTCGAGTCTCGCGTTATGCCGTTGTGGAATGAAGGACACTGCTTACCAGTGATCGATTCCACATTTGCTTTCGGGGATGTGGGTGAAGCACACCGCCGTATGGATGCTGATCATATCGGCAAAATCGTGCTGACTTTTGAATAACAACGGAAGTAATTTTCAGAGGAGAGCAATATGCCAAAAACGATTATTGCAAGAATTCGCTGATGAAAAAGCATTTTTGTCTGCAAATACTATGTGCCTGAGGTGCATGCCTTAATTAAAGATTCTTGGAATACAGTAGCGCTATAAAAATAGTTAATACGCTATATTATTAATAATTAGGAGTATTAGGCCATGAAATATAATCACAAATTGCGTCGTACTGCCATTAGTAGTGTCATTGCTACAGTGGTGCTGGGCAGTATTTCTACCTCTGCAATGGCTGAGGTTAAATTTGGAGCTCTTTATCCTTTAAGTGGTGGGCTCGCCTTGCTTGGTGAAGAAAGCTATCGCGGTCTCGAACTGGCAGTCGATCAGATTAACGAGAATGGCGGCGTACAAGGCGAGACTGTAGTACTTGAAACAGGCGACGCCGTGGATAACAACCAAGCCATTGGTGAAGCGCGTCGCTTAATTTCTCGTGAAGATGTTAAAGCAATCTTTGGTACTTATGCATCTTCACGCTCAATTGCTGCTTCTCAGGTTGCTGAAATGAGCAAAGTGCCCTACTTCGAATTAGGGGCCGTCGCCGATGATGTGACAGATCGTGGGCTGAATTATGTCTATCGTACAAATCCCACTGCTTACCATATGGCGGAAACCATAATTGAAATGTTGGTTAATGGTATTGCGCCCGAAATGGATTTAGAGCCTTCAGAGCTTCGTATCGGGATCATCCATGAGGATTCCAACTATGGTTCGTCGGTAGCCAAGCACCAGCGTACTTTTGCCGAGCAAGAGGGGCTCAATATCGTCATGGAAGAACATTATCCCGCTTCATCTGTGGATATGTCTTCTATTGTACTGTCTTTACAAGACAATGAAGTCGATATCGTTCTGCAAACATCCTACCAGGATGATTCTGTACTGTTCCTCCGCCAAGCTAATGAGCGGGGTTATCAACCCAAAGCAATTATTGGGGGCGGTGGGGGGTATTCCATGACACCCACTGCAGAAGCTGTAGGGGATGATATCATTGATGGTGTATATGATGTTGATTTTACACAATATAATATTAATCCAGACTCTGCGCCAGGCATTGAAGAGTTTGTTTCAGTGTATGAAGATAAATATGGAGAATCTCCGCGCTCTGGGCACTCTTTAATAAACTATACAGGGGCTCTCGCCATTCTGAATGGTCTTAATAATAGCGATGGGTTTACAGGAGAGGATATCCGGGATGCGATGACGGGTATTGATATTCCTGTTGGCGCCACTGCTGCTGGTATTGGCATCAAGTTTGGTGAAAACAACCAAAACGAACGCGCCATTATGATGGGAATGCAGTGGCAGGACGGAGAGTTGGTGACGGTCTATCCCGAAGAGGCCAGTGTCGCAGAAATGCGTATAAACCAATAATATTTTGAGGTTACCCAAATGGATTTGCTTTTTAGCTTAATCATTAATGGGTTAATGCTTGGTAGCCTTTATGCCATGGTCAGCGTCGGTTTGACGCTGATCTTTGGAATAACAAAAGTTATCAACTTTGCCCATGGCGAATTTATGATGATTGGGATGATGTTGACTTACATCATTACAACTTATCTTGGCATTCATCCGTATCTAACACTGGTATTTGTTGTTCCTTTATTGTTCTTATTAGGTATTGTCGTTCAGAAATATCTTATTGAACCACTAAAAGATTCGGATGAGCATATACAGATATTTGCGACGGTTGGTTTATCCATCGCAATGATAAATCTGGTGTTGATGCTTGCCGGCTCTAATAACTTTAATACGCCATCGAGTGGCTTGCGAGAAACGTTAGGCTTAGGGGCCGCCACCGTATTGACCGGGCAAATCGTTATTATGCTTTGCTCGATCTTCATGGTAGGGGGGCTTCACCTTTTCCTAACTAAAACGCAAATGGGCCGTGCAATTCGCGCAACGGCACAAAACCGAAATGCTGCACAGCTGATGGGCATTAATGTGTCACGTATCAATATGGTGACATTTGGTATCGGTATCGCTTGTGTTGGCATCGCTGCCGTTCTTCTTTCTCCCCTATACCCTGTCAATGCCCAAACGGGACAAAGCTTCGTTCTGATTGCTTTCGTCATTGTCGTTATGGGGGGATTAGGAAGCATCGCCGGGGCTTTTTATGCCGCTTTGATTATTGGCCTAGTGGATGCCTTTGCTGGTTTCTACCTCGGTTCATCACTGAAGGATGTGGCTGTATTTGGCATCTTTCTGTTGGTGCTAATCTTCCGTCCTTCAGGGCTGTTCGGCAATGCCAGAAAACTGGCACACGTGTCTTGAGAGGCATTGTGGCATCACCGGAGTAAGTTTCATGAACAATAAGACAGCATCCCTGACATCGGTGAGGGGTAGCGGGGGCGTAATGCAACGACTCCTAAACAACAAATTACTACTGTTCATTACGTTAGCCAGTCTGATGATCATCCCGATCGTGGTCGGCGATGATTATATCTACCATATCTTTATTACCATCTGTTTGTTTGCGGGGCTTTCGACCGCCTGGAATATCGTTGGTGGCTATGCGGGTCAGCTCTCTCTAGGGCATGCCATCTATTATGGCATTGGGGCTTATACGGGCATGCTGATGCTCAATGCTGGGGTTTCCCCCTGGATCAGCATGTTTGTCGGGGCTGTTCTGGCCGCGGGAGTGGCAGTGGCTATCAGTTACCCCTGCTTTAAACTGCATGGTCCTTTCTATGCTTTAGCATCCATTGCTTTCCTGGAGGTTTTCCACGTTATTTCACTGAACTGGGTCGGGTTGACCGGTGGCGCTAATGGCGTAATGGTTCCACTAGAGCTTGGTTGGAGCACCATGATCTTTTCGGAACGACTACCTTCTCTGGTGATTGTCTTCGGTTTGATGTCGTTCGTACTAGCGGTTTCCTGGGCAATTCGTCGTAGCAAATTAGGTTTTCAATTGGTGGCGACGCGTGAGCGTGAATCGGCTGCCAGGGGGGCTGCCATCCGGACAGTACATGTTCGTCTTTATGCGGCAGCGATTTCGGCAGGATTGACAGCCATGCTGGGTACCTTTCATGGCTCTTACCTAACGTATATCGAACCTGAATCAGCCTTCAATTTGACGTTTTCTATACAGATCGTTCTGTTTGCTCTCGTGGGTGGTCTAGGCACTGTTTTTGGTCCTCTCTATGGCACGATTCTACTGGTGCCCATCACGGAACTAGCGCGGGGCTGGCTGGGTTCAAGCGCCATTGGGCTCCATGGTTTTGTTTACGGTGTCGTGCTAATTCTGGTTGTACTGTTTATGCCGGACGGCATCATGAGCATTTTCCAGCGCTATTTGCCGACCTCTAAAGGCCGCCGCGTAGATGCTCGTGACGAGAAAAGCACTAATCAAGTGCACTTGAATGACGTTAAGAAATCTGAGCGTGCTCCGGTGGGTGAAGTGGTGCTCAAGGTCCAGCACCTCGATAAACACTTCGGCGGTTTGCATGTTACTAACGATGTCTCCTTCAATCTGCATAAAGGAGAAGTGCTAGGCATCATCGGCCCTAACGGTGCCGGCAAGACGACCGTCTTTAATATGATTTCTGGCTTCTTAAGTGCTGATTCTGGTTCGGTTGAAGTGCTCGATGAAAACGGTCATTTCATTTCCCCAAAAACACCAGGAGCCTTTGCTAGAAGTGGGGTTGGCCGGACCTTCCAGATTGTTCAGCCCTTTGCGGCCATGACGGTGGAAGAGAACATTATGGTAGGTGCCTTCTATCGTTTCCGCTCGGTCGAGGAGAGTCGTAAGGTGGCGCGTGAGATTGCCTATGAGCTTGGTCTATCTCGGTTTTTGGATGAGGAAGCTAGAAATCTTCCCATTGGCGGCCTCAAGCGTCTTGAGGTGGCTCGTGTCATGGCAATGCGGCCACGCATCCTGCTGTTAGATGAGGTGATGGCGGGGATTAATCCTGCTGATCTTCGCGAAGCCATTGAATTAATTAAAATAATTCGCGATAGCGGTATTAGCATTATTGCCATTGAGCATGTCATGCAAGCCGTCATGGAGCTTTCGGATCGTGTGATCGTCATTAGCTCTGGTGAAATCCTCGCACAAGGCGAGCCTGAGGAAGTGGTTAAGAACGAGGCGGTTATTGAAGCCTATCTGGGTAAGGAGGTAACAGATGCTTCAACTGAATAATGTGACATCAGGATACGGCGCTACCACGATCCTTCATGATTTGTCATTGGAGGTAAAAGAGGGGGAAGTCGTTACCATCGTAGGGGGTAATGGTGCTGGTAAGACCACCACCTTGAGAACGGTTTCTGGTTTGATTGAGACCACCTCCGGGAGTATCACTTTCGAGGGGGAAGACATTACTCACTTACCTGCCCATCAGGTGGTTGACCGCGGGATTACGCTGATCCCAGAAGCACGTCAGCTCTTTTCGGAAATGAGTGTGCTCGAAAATATTCAGATGGGTGCCTATCGGGCAGCGGCTAAATCTCAGTACAACCAGCGACTTGAGGAAGTACTGACGCTTTTTCCCCGTGTGAAAGAGCGCCTTCAGCAGCGAGCAGAATCTTTGTCGGGAGGGGAGCAGCAGATGGTTGCCATTGCCCGCGGCATGATGGCCTGTCCCAAACTGCTGATGTTTGATGAACCCTCCTTGGGCTTAGCGCCGATTGTGGTGTCGCAAGTATTTGAGGTGGTTAAGCAGATTGCTAAAAGCGGCACCACGGTACTGATCGTTGAGCAGAACGTGAACCAGACACTTAAGGTCGCGGATAGGGCTTACGTTATTGAGAACGGCAAGATCGTCATGAATGGTCAGGCTCAAGAGCTCATGGGCGATGACCATATTCGAAAAGCATACCTGGGGATTTAATTTATGACTCTTGATACTTCTTCACGCTATCGTCCTAGCCACGCTGGTCGACATGTTATCGTCACTGGTGGAGGTGCCGGTATTGGCAGGGCAATCGCCCTGGGCTTTGCATCACGGGGTGCTAACGTATCTGTCATAGATTGGTCAGCAACCAGTGCCCAAGAGGTTTGTGATGCTATCAGGTTAATGGAAAGGGGAAATGCCTTCGCGCTTGCGTGCGATGTTTCTGATTACGATGCAGTTGAACGTGGTGTGAGAGAGGCAGAAGCTTATTTTGGTGCTTCCGTCGATACCGTGATCAATAACGCAGGGATATCTCCTAAACATGAAGGCCTTCCTGCTTCTATATGCGACATGGCCCCAGAAGAATGGAATCATGTAGTGGGCATCAATTTGACCGGGGCTTTCAATACCATCCGAGCCGTAGGTGAAGGTATGCGTCGAGGCCGGTGTGGCTATATCGTCAATATGTCTTCTGTCGCCGGTAAGACGTATTCACCGGTAGTAGCGTGCCATTATGCTGCAACTAAGTCGGCAATTATCGGTTTTACTAAGCATTTAGCTGCAGAGTTGGGGCCGCATGGTATCCGTGTGAATGCGATCGCGCCAGGTCGGATTGAAACTCCTATGGTTCTAGCCGTGAATGGCGTTATCAATGATGAGCAAGTGCGATTGACACCTTTAGGGAGGCTGGGAAAACCGGACGAAGTAGCGGACTTAGCACTGTATCTGACATCGGATGAGTCTACCTTTATTACTGGCCAAACTATCGACGTAGCCGGTGGGCTTTACATGACGTAATGACTCTCTTTCGATGACATTGTGCAAGCTGCTGCAACGTCTTGTTTTCTCTTGCCCAGCTTTAGGCTGGGCTTTTTCTTTGAGATACCATGATCGCAAGATTAGATATGGCCACGGCTAACCCGGTTATAACTCTCGATGCTCCCTACCTGAGCTTCCTTGAGGCACTTAAATCTACCGGATTTGAAGGCGAAATCGCCCCCGACTATGCCAACCGCACGGTGCTGGCGACGGATAACTCGATTTACCAGCGCCTGCCCCAGGCGGCGGTCTACCCCAAGCATGCCGAAGACCTAGAACGCATCACCCGGCTGGCGGCACAAACCTCTCATCGTGGCATTGTATTAACCCCACGGGGCGGCGGCACCGGCACCAACGGTCAGTCGCTCACCGACGGCATCGTGGTGGACGTATCACGCCACATGAACAAGATCATCGAGATCGACACTGAAAATCGTCGGGTGCGCGTTCAGGCCGGGGTGGTGAAAGACCAGCTCAATGCTGCGCTCAAGCCCCACGGGCTGTTTTTCGCCCCGGAGCTTTCGACCTCCAACCGCGCCACCATCGGCGGCATGATCTCCACTGATGCCAGCGGCCAGGGCAGCTGCGAATACGGTAAAACCCGCGATCATGTGTTGGAGCTCGATACTATTCTAATCGGTGGAAAGCACCTGCACAGCCGGGCGTTAACACCAGACGAAGAGCTAGCTGAATGCCAGCAGGAAGGCATCCTGGGCCGCGTACACTCCACCGCCGCCGACATCATCGACCAGCAGCGCGACTTGATTGCAGCCAAATTCCCGCCCCTCAACCGCTGCTTGACCGGCTACGACTTGGCCCACCTGCGCGACGACGAGGGGCAGCTCAACCTCAACAGCCTGCTGTGCGGCTCGGAAGGCTCGCTGGGATTTTTGAACGAAGCGGTGTTGAACGTGCTGCCAATCCCCAAGCACTCCACCCTGGTCAATGTGCGTTATACCAGTTTTATGGATGCGTTACGGGATGCCAAAACGCTCATGGCCGCTAGCTCTTCACAAAACCAGCCGCAGGCGCTACAACCCCAGCCACAGGCGTTACAATCTCAACCGCAGGCGCTGCGCCCGACTTCCATAGAGACCATCGACGACACCGTGCTGCAACTGGCCATGGAGGATTTCGTCTGGGACAGCGTAGCGGAGTTCTTCCCAGCGACCGCTAACACGGCGATTCGCGGTATTAACCTGATCGAATTTAACGACAACGATGAAGCCGCCCTCGCTGAACGAGTGCACGCCTTCACCGAATATCTAAGCCAAGACACCACCGTAGAGCGGCTGGGTTACACCCTGGCCGAAGGGCGCGGGCAGATCCAGAAAGTCTACGGTATGCGCAAACGCTCAGTGGGCTTGCTCGGCAATGTTCAGGGAGAGAAACGGCCGATTCCGTTTGTGGAAGACACCGCCGTGCCGCCAGAGCATCTGGCGGACTTTATTGCCGAGTTTCGTGCCGCGTTGGATGCCCGAGGGCTCTCCTACGGCATGTTTGGCCATGTAGACGCCGGCGTACTCCATGTGCGCCCCGCTATCGATATGAAAGATCCCGAGCAGGAGAAACTGATTCGCGCGGTGTCCGATGAAGTGGCGGCGCTTACCCAGAAATATGGTGGCCTGCTATGGGGCGAGCACGGTAAAGGCGTGCGCTCTGAGTACGCGCCTAAGTTCTTTGGCGAGCTCTATCCCAGTCTTCAGCGGGTAAAAGCGGCCTTTGACCCCTATAACCAGCTCAACCCCGGCAAGATCGCCTCACCCGCCGAAGGCGGCGAGCTAATCGCGAAGGATAGCGACCCTGATCTGCTGACGGTCGATGGCGTGCCCATGCGCGGCCAGTTTGACCGCACCATCGACGAGCGCGCCTGGCAGGCCTACGACGCCGCGGTGTACTGCAACGGTAACGGCGCCTGCTACAACTACGACCTTGATGACCCCATGTGCCCTTCCTGGAAGGCAACACGGGATCGTCGCCACTCGCCCAAAGGCCGCGCCAGCCTGATCCGCGAATGGCTGCGCCTGCAGACCCAGGCGGGGATCGACGTTGTCGAGGAGTCGCGTAAGAAAAAAGCCGAGGGCGGCTGGGGGTTTATTAAAAGCTTTCCGCTGCGGGTGGCGAACACTCTCAGCCGCAAGCAGCACCACGACTACTCCCACGAAGTTTATGACGCCATGGCGGGCTGTTTGGCGTGTAAGTCCTGCGCGGGACAGTGCCCGGTTAAGGTCAACGTCCCTCAGTTTCGTTCGCAGTTCTTGGAGGTCTACCACGGCCGCTACCTGCGCCCGATTCGGGATTACGTGATTGGCGGCACCGAGTTTATGCTGCCCACCATGGCCAAGGCCGCGCCGCTGTATAACGCGGTAATTGGTCAGCGCTGGGTAGAGCAATTAATGCGCCGCACACTGGGTATGAGCGATTCACCGGCGCTTTCACGAGCCAGCGTCAAAAAGCAGCTCAACGCCTGGGGCGTCGCCGAGGCAACGCCGCTCTCGCTGGCCCTGTTAACCGAACAGCAGCGCGCCAACAGCGTGATTATTGTGCAGGATGCCTTCACTACCCACTTTGAAGCCAAGCTGGTGATGGACGTTGTGGAACTGCTATCGCGCCTCAATCTACGCGTGTTTGTGATGCCCTATTCGGCTAACGGCAAACCCCTCCAGGTACAGGGCTTTCTGGGCGCCTTCGAACGTACCGCCGCCAAGCAGGCCGAACGGCTACGCACCCTGGCCCGCTTTGATATCCCCCTGGTGGGCATCGACCCGGCGATGACGCTCACCTACCGCCAGGAGTACATCAAAGCGCTAGGTAATGAAGCCGTGCCAGAGGTACTGATGCTGCAGGAGTGGCTGGCGACTCGCATCAATACACTAGCGCCCAACCAGTTTCAGCTAACCGACCCCGGCTTTAAGCTGCTCTCCCACTGCACCGAGAAAACCAACGCGCCGGGCAGCCCTAAAGCATGGCAGCAAGTGTTCTCGGCGTTTGGGTTAGAGCTTGAACTGATGGCCACCGGCTGCTGCGGTATGTCAGGCACCTACGGCCACGAAACACGCAACGCCGCTACGTCAAAAACGATCTACGCCCAGTCCTGGCAGCCCCAGGTAGAAGCCGAAAACAACGTAGGTAAGTTGCTGGCCACCGGTTACTCCTGCCGCAGTCAGGTAAAGCGTTACTCTGAACAAGTTCTGCTGCACCCTTTGCAGGCGCTACTGTCGCAATTGTAGTCGTAATCCCATCTTCAAATTAACAGTATGCAAAAATAGAGCTACAGAATGTCCCAAATAATATTTCATAACGTAATTCAGTTTTTATTTACGGCACATGTCTTCCTTGAGTGTGAGATTCTTAAAACTTGCGTGACTTGATTGAAAAAGCTGTTCGATAGCTACGTCACGATTTGACCCATCCTCTTTCCCGTCAGACAGGCGTGTTACTCGTTCGGGTTTACAGTGAAGCTAAGAGAAGCTGGCTATACGAAATAAGCGTTTCCAAATTTGCACCAGGGGTACAGCCCGATATCGCACAAAGAAATGACCGACTGGTTTGATCGAACGTATCCGCGATGTTGCACTAGCGTTTTGTTGCCTTCAGAGGTTAATACTGCTCGCGTATGAGTAAGTTCAGTGCAGCCGCCAACACCGTTTTCCGACATTGAAAAAGCAGGTAAAACGTAGGTCCGAAGAATAGCTAAGTACCAAAACACATATTTTCCGCTATGCTTATAAACCTGACCCGTTGATCCAGGACGATGCGCATGACATTCCGCTTTGTGCCTTCCCTATCCGACACAGACCTTCATACATTGATGGCAACCTATACCTATGGCGTGAAACCCGCCTTGCGTCGTCGGGCTCATGCCATCGTGCTGAGTCACCAAGGTCATACCATCGATCAGATCTGCAAGATTCTGTCCGTTACCCGCGAAACAGTTTCGCTCTGGTTCGATGCTTGGGAGGCACAGGGCCTCGATGGGCTCCGGGACAAGCCTCGCGCCGGGCGACCCGCCATCTATAGTGATGCGGAGCGGGAGCGGTTACTTGAACTCGTACAAGAGCAACCTCATCAGCTGAAGGCCGTCCAGGCACGACTCCAGCAGGAAACCGGAAAAGGTGCCTGTACCATGACGCTCAAGCGAGCATTAAAAAAATCTGGGGTATAGCTTTAAGCGCACCCGGCGATCCCTGAAAAGCCAGCGTAACGAGACTGACTTCCGCCATACACAAGGCCTGCTGGCTGAGCTTCAGCGTTGGGAAGATCGGGGCGAGACGGAACTGTACTATTTCGATGAGTCAGGCTTTGCCCTGTCCTCCGTCTTGCCTTACGCCTGGAGCCCTATCGGCCATCCTCAGGAAATGCCGGGCTACTCGCATAGTCAGCGCCTGAACGTACTGGGCTTCTTGAGTCGTCAGGGCTCGCTGATTTACCACTCGACCATGACGACCATCACCACCGAGGTGGTCATTGAGGCTTTTGACCGCCTGATTGCCCAGAAGTCGCCGGACGCTTTTGCCATCGTGGTGCTGGATAATGCCAGTGTCCATCGCTCAAAGGCTTTCCGACATAAGGAGTTGGAATGGATGTCGCACCGTGTGTACCTCGTCTATCTATCTGCTTATTCGCCGGAGCTAAATCTCATCGAGATTCTTTGGCGCAAGGTCAAGTATGAGTGGCTGCCGTTGACGGCTTATGAAAGCTTCTCGTCCTTGAAAGACTATGTCCATAAGGTGTTGTCAGGCTACGGCAACGAATACCGGATTATTTTTGTATAAGTACTTACCAAGCACGGTAAGCGATCTACTAACCTTTCAATTACCGTAAAATTACCGTAAGAGATCCACTATGCACATATATGCGGACTTCTTTTAGACCGGTAATGACTCTTTCCACTGTCAGGGCAACAGCGTGCTGAGTTTCTCAGCGTTGAGGGAGGCATTGTCGCGAAGACATGCTGCAAGTAGTCGTAAAGTGACAGGCCATTGGACATGCCAAAGTGCTCGACGACCTGAAGCCGGAAGCAGTGGCGAGCCTAGCGACCGCTGAGCTTATCCGATTAGGAAGGTGCCGGGCGATGGCCTAACGATCGCCACCTAGCGTGGCTCCATTACCCTTAAGGCAAGGACAGGTTCAGAAATGTCTGAGGGGATGGTCTTCGTGCCTTTCTGTTAAGAGTAAGCGTCGGTAAATTTATTGACCAATCCGGCGCTCGACCCGTTTGGCAAGATACCGAAGTTTAAGTATGCAGCATGTCTGTTAATGCCCACTCGGAAGGCCATATAAATCGAGTTATTCATTAAGCTCTTACTGAAAGCCGTGGGGGAAGAAAATAGCCCTTGTTTCGATTGGTAAGGCGTTCAATAAAGGGAGTCTTATCGCCTTATTGGGCAGTTTTGTAGTGCTGCCAGGCGGGGCAGAGGAGATGCTTTTTCCGAGGTGATCATCATGGTTTGTTTAGAAATCCAGGTAAGCTACTACCGCCAAAGGTCAAAACCGTCCGAAAACCGGACATTTTAAAATCACGCTACGTGGCCGCTTTGGTGGTTGCGATGGGCAGCTGTCGGTGTAAATCGGGACAAAGCGGAAAGTGCTATTAAGGCTCTGAATATTTTTAAGCCATTGTTTTATATAAATTAAAATAGCGTTTATCGATAGGAGGCTTAGTAGGTAAGTCCACCGGAAAGACTTAGAATTAGCCTCCGAAGCCGAGGGTCGCAGGTTCAAATCCTGCCTTCACTATGCCTGTTTAATTTTTATTAAAATTTTTTTGTTCAAGTAAACGCACTTTTTTTCTATAACCCATTGGCATCACGCATTAGTGATGCCATCAATTTCAATTTTCCATACTTTATAAGTTTTTCACTAACACCGCGAAGTTCTCTCTATCCGATACTAGCGGACTCTCTAGCGCGGCTTATCGGTGGAACTGCTTTTCGCGTTCGGGCTGCCAATAAATGGCATCGATACGCAGCCGTGTTTCGGTATTGTTGGGTAATGGCCATTCGATGATGTCGCCCACCTTGAGGCCGATCAAAGCCGCGCCAATGGGCGCCATCACCGAAATGCCGTCCGCTACGCTTTCCAGGGAGTGCGGGTAAACCAAGGTTCGAATCATCTTAAGCCCACGAGTGAGGTCGGTGAAGCGAACCTGACTATTCATGCTGACCACGTCATCCGGTATATCTTCGGGGTCGCAGACCTCACCTCGTGATAACTCTTCCTCAAGTAGCTGAGCTACGGCCATATCTTTATCGGATGCATTGTCGATCAAGCGCTGGAGGCGTTCGGCATCAAGACGATTAATAATAATAGCAGGACGTGGTTCCATGATGACTCTCCTTAAAGCAATAAGTTTAAACCAATAAAAAACAGCCCTTCCCCAATAAAGGAAGGACTGCATACTTTTTACAGTATAAGCGATT
Source organism: Vreelandella sp. DA03-1M (assembly GCF_055725665.1). Taxonomy (NCBI): domain Bacteria; kingdom Pseudomonadati; phylum Pseudomonadota; class Gammaproteobacteria; order Oceanospirillales; family Halomonadaceae; genus Vreelandella; species Vreelandella sp. DA03-1M. Next base: position 4,225,166 of record NZ_CM146798.1, on the reverse strand, counting down.
TATAAAATAAAGACGATCAGGTGACACCTTGTTCAATCATGGCATCAGCCACCTTTCTGAAGCCTGCAATATTGGCGCCTAGTACCAAATTGGTTTTATCACCAAATTCGTCGGCTGTGTCAGCGCACTGGCGGTGGATATTGGTCATAATCTGTTTTAATTTCTGGTCAACTTTCTCCAGGGACCACTGCTCCATGCTGCTGTTTTGCGCCATCTCTAACTGGCTGGTAGCGACGCCGCCTGCATTGGCGGCTTTGCCAGGCCCATAGGCGATTTTAGCGTTTAGAAACAGGTCGACGGCCTCTTTGGTAGAGGGCATGTTGGCCCCTTCACTAATACATGTGATGCCATTAGCGAGCAGGGTTTCCGCATCACTTGCGGTGAGCTCATTTTGTGTCGCACAAGGGAAGGCTGCATCGGCTTGAATATGCCATACGGAATGCCCATCTAGGGGATAGTCACGTACAGAAATGTAGTGCGCGTCAGGGTACTCATGCAGGTAGTCTTCTAAAGAGGTGCGTTGCACTTCTTTGAGCCGTTTGAGTAAGCCTAAATCAATGCCGTTTTTATCGTGGATAGTGCCACGTGAATCACTGCAGGTGATCGGTTTAGCGCCCAGCTCGTACAGTTTCTCAATGGTATAAATCGCTACATTGCCCGCGCCGGAAACGAGGCATGCTTTGCCACGAAGCTCATCTCCACGGGCAGCCAGCATGTTTTGCGCAAAGTACACCGCCCCGTAGCCAGTGGCCTCTTTACGGCCCAGCGAGCCTCCCCAGTTAAGCCCTTTTCCTGTTAGCACGCCTTCATAGTGGCCGGTGAGTCGCTTGTACTGGCCAAAGAGAAAGCCAATCTCCCGCGTACCGACGCCGATGTCACCAGCAGGCACATCGCAGTTGGGGCCAATATGACGGTATAGCTCGCTCATGAACGCCTGACAAAAGCGCATAATCTCGTTATCTGATTTTCCTTTCGGGTCAAAATCGGAGCCGCCTTTCCCACCGCCGATTGGCAAACCGGTTAACGCATTTTTGAAGATTTGCTCAAAGCCGAGAAATTTTATGGTGCCTGAGGTAACACTGGGGTGGAAGCGTAAGCCACCCTTGTAAGGGCCAAGGGCAGAGTTGAACTGTACGCGATAGCCTTTGTTGACCCGTACGCTGCCGGCATCATCTACCCAGCTTATGCGGAACATAATTTGCCGTTCGGGCTCGACTATCCGCTCAATAATGCTGTGTTGGTGGTAATAATTACTCTGCTCGATTAGCGGGCGTAGGCATTCGAGCACTTCTTCGGTGGCTTGATAAAATTCTGACTGTGCAGGGCTGCTTTTATTAAGTCGTGTCAACGTATCGTGAACGTAGGGCATAGGGCATATCATCATCGTTATTCAACAGAGTATTGGCTGGCCAGAGCGTTGGAATATTTAACTGGCAGCACTCTTCTGTGCATAGCCTATGCGTGTTCTGTATATGAGAAAATTATATAAAAATAAGACTAAAGTTTGATAGCGGCCGGTTTTAAGCAATAATTTTTCAATAGCTGTTAAACGGTTATTAAACGATTCAAGGTCTCTTGTGAATCAAATTACTATGCAGAAAGCTAGGAGTGTTCAATTTAATAAAATAATATTTGAGATTATATAAATGTAAATTTTATAAGCGGCCGTAATGTATTAAGCGAACCATTAAAACTAAAGAGTGTTGTTTTATAGTTATAAGTTGACGTTGTCAATATTGCTTTGGCAATGTGGCGAAGCGTAGCTAGGCAGTTGTCGCTTGATTCCCAGCTCGAATTGATGAAGATTTCCATGGCCTGGATATAAAGGGCATAGCACACTAGCGGATGTTAATACTCTCAGGTGATCAGGCTACCGATCCGGCCAGCGGGCGTTTTGGTCATCTGGAGCCCTCCGAGCAAATCGTCACCACGCTGTTGATCAGGGGAAAGCTCAGGCGGGTCTGATGTTCTGGTTGATACGGAAGAGATTTTCCAGGTCGTACTGCTTCTTGATTGCCACCAGTCGCTCATAGCTCGCGCCATAGGCGAAGGCAATGTTGTGCCCGCCACCACGAATGGAGAAAGGCGCGTTGTGTTGGCGTACGAAGTTCAGGGCGTGAACGACATCGGCAGGTGACGTGCAGCGAGCCAACATGGAAGGCCTGCGATCAATCATGGCATTCCATACCTGGCGCACTTCGTCGTATTGAGGATTATCAGGAAGGAGGACACTTCCTGCGAAACCGGTCTTGAACTCCTTGATTGCGGTTGACGTAAGCTGCCTTCTGCGCACCACCGTTAAGTGGGTTCGGCGGTGCGCAGAAGGCACCGCCGAACGGGGTAGTGAGGAAGACAATGTGGCTGGGGATTAGCCGCATGCCTCACAGTGGCCGCATTAGAATATTTCTCCAGTCTCAAATCCTGGATTCATAGAATAAGCGCAGCACTTTGGATCACAAGGTAGAGGCAGGAGGGCCAGCGCCGGTACCCTCTCTGCCTTACCTACCAAAGTGAAGCAGAGCATGGGATACCGACAACTGACCCCAATCCAACGATACCAAATTTTTGCCTATCTTGAGACCGGCATCAGCCAGCGACAGATCGCCCAGGCCATTGGTGTCCACAGCAGCACCATTAGCCGCGAGATAAAACGTAACGGTCTGACCCGTGGTTATGCGCCTGAACAGGCCCAATTGGTAAGTGATCAGCGCCGACGCACCGCCTGGAAAGTGACTAAACGACTACCCAGCCTGGTTCGCTGGGTCACTGGCCAATTGATGGACGAATGGAGCCCTCAACAAATCAGTGGTTTTATGGCCAATGCCAACGGAGTCTGCGTAAGCCATCAGTGGATCTATGCGTTAATCTGGGACGACAAGAAGCACGGTGGAACCTTATGGAAACGGCTCCGGCTGCCACGCCAGCGGCGCTATCAGCGCCAATTGGCTAAGCGGGCGGGGTTAGGCAAAATCCCGCACCGAGTAGGCATCGAGCAGCGCCCTGCCAAGGTGGAAGAACGGCGCCATATCGGACATTGGGAAGGCGACACGGTGCTTAAGGGCCACAAAGAATCCGGGCTGGTGACCCTGGTCGAAAGACGCAGTGGCTACCTCTTGGCAGCGCGGCTGCCAACAATCACCGCCACTAGAACGGCACAGGCGATGACGCGGTTATTGGCACCACGCCGAGGGGCAGTGCACACCATCACTTTGGATAATGGGTCGGAATTCGCCGAGCATCGGAAGGTTGCCAAGTCCGTCTCGGCCAAGATCTATTTTTGCGACCCGTACCGCTCATGCCAGCGTGGTACTAATGAAAACACCAATGGTCTGATTAGGCAGTATTTTCCTAAAGGAACTGACTTCCGCAAAGTGACCAATGCCGAGCTACGAAGAGTCGTCAATAAGCTAAATGATAGACCAAGAAAGCGGCTGGGATACCGAACCCCAGCCCAGGTGTTCTTAGGTGAATACTCAGGAGCGCTAGAAACCGCAGGTGCTGCACTTATTAGTTGAATTCAGGATCACAGTATGGTCACGCCTTTCAATAAGGCCGCTTATTTATTTGGACATGTTTATGTGAATATTTATATCCGAGCAAAGCGACGTTAACCTTTATTGTTGTAAAGAATTAAAAGAATTAGGGAGAGCAGTTTAATGGGTACTTTTTAACCGTTGCTCCGGCCCATGCGGTATAGCGGCATCGAATGTCAGGTTCAGAGCTCCCTAATTTATACCACCTAATCTTCCGGCTTTAGGTCTTCCTGCTTGGGTGGGGGGCCTACCTTAATTTCGCTCAGATCCTCATGGGAAAGGCCGCGGTACAGGGCGAACATCATGATAAACACCAGAATAAACATCGGCAGGCCGACCACGGTGATCACCTCCTGCAGTGCGGTGAGCCCGGCATCGCCTGCCAGTACGATAAGCATGGCGGCCAGCATGCCTTCGGAGACACCCCAAAAAACACGTTGATGCCATGGGCCTGGGTCTGCGCTGCCGGTACACAGCATATCGACGACCAGGGAGGCGGAGTCTGATGAGGTGGCGAAGAAGATGGCGACGATTACCACCGCCAGGCCTTGTATCAAGGTAGCGGCGGGGAAGTTATCGAAAAACGCGAACATGGCGAGTGGAATACTTTCGGCCACGGCGGCGGATAAAGTACCGGCTTGATCACCAAGGGCTGCTCGCGCCTCGGGCCCAATGCCGTCAATCTCCATTGCCGACCAGCCGAAGATCGCGAACCAGATCAGCGTAAAAATTGAGGGGGCGAACAACACGCCGAGCACGAACTCGCGGATAGTCCGACCGCGGGAAATCCGCGCTACGAAAATACCGATGAACGGTGACCAAGTGACGGTCCAGGCCCAATAAAACACCGTCCAACTGCCTTGCCACCCCCAGGCGCCGCCTTCGCTGGAGTAGCGTGCCAGCGTGTCATTCCAAAACGCCATGGGCAGCAGGTTGGTTATATAGAGGCCAAAGGTTTCGACAACGGCACGTAACAGGAAAACGGTTGAACCGGTAAACAGTACAAACAACAGCAGGCCAACGGCCATCCCGATATTGATATTAGAGAGCCGCTTCACCCCTGAATCCAGGCCCGCGATGATCGACCCCACGGCGACGGTGGTCAGGACGGCGATGATCACCACCTTGGGCAGCACCGCGTCTGGAACACCAAACAATTCCGTTAGCCCCGCATTAATCTGTTGGGTGCCCAGGCCGACAGACACCGCCACGCCAAACAACGTGCCGAGCACGGCAAAGATATCCAGAGTTTTGCCGATGGGGCCGTGAATGCGCTCGCCTAACAGCGGGAAGAAGACCGAGCTGAAACGCATCGGCAGGTTGTAACGGTAGATAAAGTACGCGAATGCCAACCCCGGCATGGCGAAAATCGCCCAGGTATGTAGGCCCAAGTGATAAATCGAGAAGCTCATGGCATCGTCGGCGGCGGTCACCGAGAAGGGCTCGACACCCGGCCGTGGCGGCGTTGCGAAGTGGGATATCGGCTCGGCTACGCCCCAGAACATCAGCACCGTGCCGATACCGCCAGCGAACAGCATGGCGAACCAGGAGGCGTTGGTATAGGCCGGTTTCGCATCATTGCCACCTAAGCGTATTGCCCCGAAACGGCTGATTGCCACCCACAGCAGAAACGCCACCCAACTTGTTACCCCAAAAATAAAAAACCAGCCAAGGTTCGTAACGATCCATTGCCGCCCCGCGCCGAAGGCTTCCCCTATAGGGCCTGGCGCAATCAGCAGCGCCACAAGGAAAATAATCATGATCCCTGCCGATGTGAAAAAAATAGTGGGGTCCGTCTTGAGGCCCAGCTTTCGCGCAAGTGCATCCATCGTTACGTCTCCCTGTATCTTTACAGCCAGTTTTTATAAACGGTTCTTATAAACAGTTTTTATAACCGGTTTTACAACCGTCCTTAAAACAACGTAGGAGTTGTCGGTCGATTACGCCAAGCTGGGCGAAGTAGAGTACCTCTTCTCCATAGGATCCTGTTCGGTATAGAAGGTGTTTGGCAACATGCTTCATCCGCGCTGATCAAAGCACTCAAGGGAATTGATATCGGCCGGCTTCAGAGAGTCATTGGCGAGTGCCCAACTGGTGCTGAGCGGGCCATCTCAGTTACTCTACGCTTGGTGTTTGCGTTTCATGAATGAAGGATAGCCGTATCAATGTTGGGATTCCTGCAGGGATTTTCCTATGGCCTGTTTATGACCTGCCTGCCCTGGCTATTGGTCGGCCTTTTCAACCCTGGTCTGGCGCTTCCAGTGCTGGCTCCCAGCCGTCTGCAGGTCATCTTCCGCTATTGCTTGTTGGTTCCTTTTATCAGCATGCTGCTGTGGTTGACCTCTCTATGGGGCGGTTTCAGCCCCAGCCTGTTTGGTTGGCTGACGGGCATCGTCGCTATTCCTCTGGCGCTGCCAGTCGAGCGAACACTGCGCGGCTGGCTGGCCCGACGCCGCGAGCGCCGCCAGGAAGCTCAACGAGTGGCCGCGGTACGTAAGCGCCGTGCCCAAGAGGAGCGCAAGGCTTATGAGGCTGGCGTGTCAGTACTTGACCCTGGTCGGCCGCCAGTGGGGGCTGACGATCTTGTACTCGCCATGTGCCGGGCCAAGCAGAGCCTGCTCGACGTGCATCGCCCCGATCTCGCCATTCAGGCGGATCGTCTCTATAGCCGCTATCGGCATGTGATGGACGTGCTAAGCGGCCGATTCCACACAGGCGAGTTGGCTTTCGAGCGCTCGCGTGGTCTGGTCACCCAGGTTTGTCTCGGCGCGGTGGATACGCTGACATCTATGGCGTCCCAGGCGCGAGGGGTGGTTAGCGTAGACGGTAATTACGTGCGCAGTCGCCTGACCCAAGAGGGCAAACAGTTGGGCGAGGAAGAGCGCGCTGCCCTGGTGCGGCGCCTGGATCTGCTGGTGGAAACCGAGCACCGGTTGAATAAGCTTTCTGCCCGTATCGAATCGGCCCTGACCGTACTCGACGACACCGCTGTTTCCATGGCGCGCATCGAGACAGCGCGCCCACAAGCCTCGGTTACCACCGAAAAGGCACTGGAGGATTTACGCCGCTTCGTCGAAGGCGCGGATCGTTATACGCGCAAGGATTAATCCAGCGGACGATGCTACTGTGCCGAAAGTGCTGTGTTAATGGTTCTGTGTTAATGGTTCTGTGTTAATGGTTCAGTGCCAATGGTGTCATGCGGTTTTTACAACGGCTTCTTTCAATAGCTCAGGAGATGTTTATGGCTCAGCAACCCGATGACAAACGTCGCCTCTCCCTGCCGCCGGTGGACGAGATTGCCAGTCAGCTGGGGGCTAACCAGGAAGAATCGGTCGACCCCGATGAGCGTGCCATCGACCCTGAGCTTGAGGCGATGGCCGGCCGCTTTGTCGAGGATATCCTCGCCGAGAATGACGAGGAATCCATCGCTCGCCAGCGCCGGGCCGTAGACGAGATGGGGCTTGAGTTGCAGCAGCAGGCCGCGCATCGTAGTGCCATGTTGCAAACACCGCTGCGTCAGTTAGCCCATCAGGGCGATGAAGGTGGGCCGGTAGCCAAGGCGCTGGTCGATCTGCGCGGGCGCATGGAGGGCCTTGATCCCGCTCGCCATCGCCTAGCGCCGAGCGCGCTGGATCGTGTTATGGCACTCATTCCTGGCGTCGACAGCCGCCTGCAGCGCTACTTCCAGAAGTTCGAAAATGCCCAACAGGCGCTAGACGCGATTATCGAGGAGTTGAAAGGCGGTCGCGATATGCTACATCGTGACAACGTTACTCTGAGCGATGACCAGCAGGCTTTAAATAAAATCCTTGCTGAGCTGAACCGCCAAATTGCGCTGGGCCGTTTGATTGATAGCCGCCTGCAGGAAGAGATTGCCACTCGCGATGCCGATGATCCGCGGCGTCACTTCCTTGAGGAGGAACTGCTCTTTCCCCTGCGCCAGCGCATAGTCGACCTCCAACAGCAACTGGCGGTGAGTCAGCAGGGCGTGCTGGCGCTAGAGGTCATCATCCGCAATAACCGGGAATTGATGCGCGGTGTAGACAGAGCCATTAACGTCACTGTTTCAGCCCTTACCGTGGCGGTGACCGTCGCCATGGCGATGGCTAACCAGCGCCTGGTGCTGGACCGCATCGAAGCCCTCAACACCACCACGTCGCAGATGATTGGTGGGACCGCCAAGGCGCTGCGCCAGCAAGGGGTCGATATCCAGAAGCGCGCCTCCTCAGCGATGCTTGATATGGAAGTGCTTGAGGAGGCTTTCAGCGAGGTGATGGGGGCGATCGATGATCTCTCAAGCTATCGGCAGGAGGCCTTGCCGCGGCTGGATGAGCAAATCGACCGCCTGGCGACCTTGGCGAAGCAGGGAAACGCCTCCATCGAGCGCCTCCGCGAGGGCAGCCAATCGCAACCACAGGACGGTGGCGCCCCCAGCTAATGCGTCATCAGGAACATCTTGCGTCGCGTTATCCCATGGTGCCGTCAGGATCAAATCACCGTAAGTTGACAGCGATAAGCGTGAACGTTGCACCGAAGATAACAAACGCCAATAGGGCGAGTAGCCCATCGTGGGCCACCAGTGAAAGCCCTAGCGCCAGCAAAGCCAGCCCGGCAGCCGAAGAAGAAAAGGGCACCAGTTCCATGATCGGCATACACAGGCCGACGATGACGCACAGCACGGCAATGCCATAGCTGCCCCCTCTATGTACTAGGAAGGTTAGCCGTGGTTTAAGAACGCGATCTATGCCCCGTGCTGGCTTGCTGAGCCAATCGAGCGCTTTCTGCAGTTTGTTATGCTCAACCGAGCGGTCGAGGATGAAATGGGGCAACCAAAATTTTTTCCGGCCGATCAGCATCTGTACGGCTACCAGCAATACGAACAACCCCATGAAGAACGACATGCCAGGTACGCCACTAAGCGGCGAGAATAACGTGATGCCAATCAGCATCAACAGCGGCCCAAAAGAACGGCTGCCAATCGATTCAACGACCATCTCGATTGAGACGCGATCGTTGTGGTGTGTTAACTCGCCCACTCGATCAAGCAGTTGTTCGAGGTTTTGCAACGGCTGGTTCATCAATGGCTTCCATAAGAGATCAATGGTGGGCGGACTAGGCATGGGCTTGAATATGCCGCGCATGAGAGAGTTCACTGACAAAGAGTAGGCAGGGCGAATCCAAATTACCAAGAGAGTGACGTGGGGTTATTATTGACCACAAGCGGTTCTGCGTAGAGCAGCTAGTAATGCTTACTCACAGACATCATCTATGTGCCTGATAATTACCTACCCAGAACAATCAGCCGTGGCAACCGTGCGATAGGTCGCCATGGCTTCTTCCATTGCCTGTTGTAATGCCGTAATGCGCGACCCATGGGCGGGATGCGTAGAGAGAAATTCAGGAGGCTGACCGCTACCAGCCGCTGCCATGTTGCGCCACAGTGCCACGCTTTCTTGCGGGTTGAACCCTGCTTGCGCCATGATCGCCAGGCCCATCAGATCGGCTTCTTCCTCGTGGGCGCGGCTGAACGGCAGGGTGATGCCGAGCTGGGCGCCGAGGCCCAATGCCTGCATTAACTGCTGCTGTCCCATGTCTCCCTCGCCTAACAATCCTACCACTAGCATCCCGGCCTTAATGCCAAGCTGCTGAGTAAGGCGTTCATTGCCATGGTCAGCCAGCACATGACCAACTTCATGGCCGATCACCGCCGCCAGTTGGTCTGGCGTCTCGGCGACTTGGAGTAGGCCGGTATGCACGCCGATGCGTCCGCCTGGTAGGGCGAAGGCGTTGGGAGAATCATCTTCAAAGACGACAACTTCCCAGGCCTCCGGTAACTCGTCAGCCGGATAGATGGCCTCGGTGGCGGCTATTATTTCCTGAGCTACGCACTCTACCTGGCGGTTAGCGGCTGCGTCACGTGACACTGGCTGGTCACGGCGTAGTTGGTCGAAGGTATCCTCGCCCATCTGTGTCATTAAATTTTCTGGTACCAATGTCAGTTGGGAGCGCCCGGTCGGCGTTTCATCGCAGCCGGTTAGCAGTACCAGGGGGAGCAGGAATAATAGGCACAACAGGAGTCGTGGGCGCATCGCATCTCTCATCAATAAATCAAGCGAGTATACCGGCCTTAGCCAAGAGGAGAACCAAACCTCAATGCTGAAAGAGCTAGCGTGGGTAAAAAAAGGGCGCCCTATCAGCAACGATTGCAGATAGGGCGCCCATAATGAAACCTGTTGTTTTGAAGCTTTTTAGACGTAGAAATCCAGATCTTCCTGCGCTTTCAATAGATCGCGCATTTTGATGGGGTCGTCTCCAAAGAAGAAGAGCAGGCCCCAGTGTGTCCCGAAGGCTGAGCGGTCAGGAACGGTTTCTTCTGCTGGCGCGACCAGTTCGTGGGACTCGAAATAGGGATGCTCAATCGTTTCTTTGGGCATTTCCAGCTTGCTGACCACCCGGCGGCGTGGGTACACACCGAAGCAACCGGCGTAGCCTTTCGCATCGACCACTTCGCGGGGGAAGAACGCTGCGACTTCCTCTTTTGTGCTTTTCGGATCGAACACTAGCATCGATGCTTGATAGGCGTTGAATCCGTAGGCTTTTTCGATCAGCTCGAAAGCTTTGAAGCCGGGTGGGCGGTAGGCAACCTCGCCAAAGTACATCTCGCCATCAGCTGTGACGAAGTACTCGGGGTGAATCAAGCCAAACTGAATATCGAACGTTTTGATCAGCAGTTCGATCTGTTTAGTGATCGCGGTGCGCCAGCTCTCGAGTTCCGCCGTCGCGGGTACGAATACCGAATAGCCAAGCGTCACGTATTCTGAAATATTCAGGAACTGGATTTTGCCATCGTGTATCCAGGCCTCAACGGCGAACTCCCAGCCATCCAGATGGCTTTCCATTAGCAGGGGATATTCTTCGTCCGGAATGTTGTCGATCTCTTCGATCTTGCGAATCATTCGGTGACCGAGGCAACCGGCTTTGTCGAATGCTTTGACGTGAATCGGGTCATCCGGGTCGCCATCGAGTTTAAGCAGCGTTTGGTTGACGCGCTTCATGAAGCGAACGATGTCTTCTTTCTCATGCGCCTCTTCGAAAATACCGACGCGAATACCGCCAAGCTGGGCACGACGCTTCATTAACGCCTTGTCACGGAACAAAATGGACTGGCCGAACATACGAGGACTGTCGAGAAGAACCGAGTTGATCGCACCGGACCATTCAACGGTTTCTTCAAACAGTGGGATGGCGATATCGACGCCTTCCTCTTTTAGCCTTTCGGCGATTTCCATGGAGCGGTCGTTTAACCGGATAAAGTCCCACGGAAGAAAAGGGATGTTGTTCGCGGTACAGAAATCCGCTGCCCATTCAGGAGCAACAACGATATATCGACGGTCGAATTTCTGCGCAGCCTTGATCGCGTTGATACTCCAGCCAAGTAAGGCGATATAGCCTTTATTGGGGTTTTTGGGAGTCTCTGTGCCTTTGACCGAGTCCATTTCTGGATCACGCCAAGACGCTACTGCTTCGGGTAATTGCTTTTCTGATGTAATCGACATTCGATGTCCTCCTTGCTGGTTGACCCAAACTGACTGTGCTGAGATTGGAGCGCACCAAGTGAGCTGAGCCACAGTCAGAAGTGTCCAGGAGCGATTGAGTCAGCCAGCATTAGAAAAGTTATTAGCGCACCCGTTGTAACTAACCTAGTCGATATGGTTACAAATGGCAATTAAACTGTAGAGTTATTGTTGAACAGCTGTAGAACTTTTTCTTCTGCTTGGGAGTTGATTATTTTTTCAAACGCACATGATTAATATCAGTAAATTCTCATACAACGTCAGCATGAATAGAGCAGTAGCTAGGTCATTATCGAATATGCTGTTAGGTATTAATGTTTAATTAATCTAGCAAAAGCGACTTATCTATTGCGATAAACTCACTGGCTTCATTAATCAAAGATGCGGCGGTAAGCTGAGGGACGCCATACACTTCAACTTTTTTACCGTACTTAACGCGTATTTTATTGACTAAAAGATTAAAGTCTCCATCGCCGGACACGAGCACAATAACGTCCGCCTGCTCAGCGTACTCCATGGCATCTAGCGCAATACCTATATCCCAATCACCCTTCGCAGAACCATCTGAACGTTGAATAAAAGGTTTCAACTTTACTTTAAACCCAATAGCTCTGAGTATGTTTTGAAATTCTCTTTGCTTTTTGTCACCCCTATCGATGGCGTAGCAAAAAGCTTGCACGACTTCTCTATTTTCAGTGGCTTTTTTCCAAAACTTATTGTAGTCAAAGTTTCGGCCATAAGCTTCGCGCGAAGTGTAATAGACATTTTGAATATCGATAAATATCGCTACTTTTTCCATCATATTTGATTGTCTCTTGTTGATTTTTGAATGATTTTTTAATTGACTATAATCTTTTTTTAATTTCAAAAGTCAACATTCGATGACCGTCACGTTAATGAGTGGCTTCTTAGCTTGCAGACTTTTATACCACTATTGAGCGATCTCTCTCAATCCGATACATATGGCTATCCGCATGGCTTAGCAGGGTATTGGCATCTTCCCCATCCATTGGGTAGCAGGCCACGCCGATACTGCAGGAGGGCATTGTTAGCTCACCGAACTCAGCGCCCAGTGGCTCACTCATAATCCTTTGAATGTGCTCTACCTTCGCTGTAATAGCCTCTTTTGATTGAATATCCGTGAGCATAACTGTGAACTCATCGCCACCCATTCGGACCACCGTGTCGGTTTCTCTCACGCAGTTTTCCAGTCTTCGAGCCACCGTGCAGAGTACCGATCACCTACCGCGTGTCCTTGGGTATCATTAATCACTTTGAAATCATTAACATCCAAGTACAGTAATGCCAAAAAGGTCTGATGGCGATGAGCGGAACTCAGGCCAAGGGCTAATCGATCGTAGAACAGTGATCGGTTGGTCAGCTTTGTCAGTGGGTCATGATGGGCAAGAAAACGTAACTCTTCCTCGGTCTGCATGAGTGCTGTTATATCTCGTGCAACACCAATGCGAACTCACTCCTCTTCGTACCAGCGAGCAGACCATAATATGTGGACGATACCGCCCTCTTTACGGAGATAGCGATTACGATAATCAATGTGGGGTTGGCCGTTCATTACCCAGTGAATTGAGTCCTGAGTGGAGGCTAGGTCGTCAGGGGGCATGTAATGGGTAATCAAAGTGCCTATCATTTCGTCGGCCCGGTAGCCGAGCAGTGACTCACAGGCATCGCTTATAAAAACGATCTGGTTGTGCTCATCGACTACGAAAATGGTCTCCAACATCAGATGAATCAGCTTGGTGTAGAGCGCTTGTAGGTCAACGGCCATAGGCTAGGAGTATCCTGTTAGTATTGCTCGACTATAAAACAAACGTGAACGGGGGCGATATGAAATCTTGTAACTTAAGAAAGAGGGTAATACTGCAGGTTAAGTTTTTGATTCTTTTCTGATATGAGAAGGCAACTTTCCCGTCCAGCGCCTGAATGCTCTTCGAAAATGCGCGCTGTCGCTAAAGCCTAGCCTTTTCGCTATATCGTCGGTGTTCATCCTTGTTGCCAGAAGGTACTCGATTGCTAACGTACAGCGAGCATCATCCAGTATTGCGCTATAGCTGGTCGAGTCCGCAACCAGTTTTCTTCTTAGGGTACGTGATGTAATGCACAGCTGGTTTGCGACGGTTTCCATATCTGGAAAGCTGTTCGGAGACATCATTAGAATTTGATAAACTTCGCCACTGATACCGGATGACATCTTGGTACGACCCAACAGTTGATTGCAGGTCTCTTGAAGTAGCTGTATAGAAAGTCGATTACCTAGCAAAGGAGACTGATCGAGAATTGACTGTGGGAAATGTAGTTCATTTGCCTTTTGATTGAAGTGACATTCGCAGCCTAAATATTGTTCATGCGTAGTCTCGATTCCTTCTCCTGAATAAGTTAATAAGGCTTTTGTAGGCAATAGACTTTCACCCGCGACATCGCGTATGTGAGTAACATTTTGGGCCATCTGTTGCTGTATGAGGAAATATCTTATTTTTAGGCTTTTAATATAAGAGTGGGTCTCTCTAAATTCAAAAATGGCAGACTCTTTTGTTTCCCGCCAAGTCATTTTTAGCGTTGGTGTGGCTAAGGGATGGTACTTTACTCCAAAGTTGAAATAGTCCCTGATAGTTGGGCTTGAGAGAAGAGCATACCCATACATTCCATAAGCGGTTAAATGCAGTTTAGCGCCTGTCTCAAAAGGAGTCGAAGAATTGACCCCCGCATCAATAGCATTTGTGCAAGCGTCGATATACTGTTTTATCGATACCAGTGTTGCTGGGTTTATAAGCGCATCTTGATTTAGTCTAAGCCCCCTCAGTATTCCACCAGCCGCAATTCCCTGCTCAGTGGCCGTTGCCACTAACGCCGCAATTTTATAGGGCGAATAAATCTTTTTATTCAGCAGTTTAGCTTGAGAGTTAGTCATAATGAATTATTTCTGAATGTCCGAAAAAGGCCCCTTTAAGGCCGTTTTCGACCTTCCCCAGGGCGAGGATACCTTTGTAGAGTAGCGCTACAAAACAAGGCTTCCAAAGCCCTACGAGAAGGATTTTCATGAACACACCTGTGAATGTATGCGTTGTTGGTGCAGGCCTAATGGGGCACGGGATTGCGCAAACGTTTGCGCAGGCCGGCCACGCTATCTTTCTTTTTGATGTTGACAAGAATACGCTTGAACTTGCGCCATTGCTTATTGAAAAGAATCTTCGCCAAATGGGCATCGATCCTAAACCAGTGCTCGATAATATAGAGTTATGCTCTGATATTGCCAGCGCTGTCTTTTCTACAGATTTTATAATCGAAGCGATTACGGAAAACCTTTGGTTAAAGCAAGCGTTGTTTTCTTCGTTGGCAGAGCTGGCACCTTCACATGCCATTTTGGCGAGTAATACTTCCGTTATACCTATCACTGATATTGGTGAAAAACTAAGCGATAAAGTGCGGTCACGGCTGGTTGGTACGCATTGGTGGAACCCACCTCATCTTATCCCGCTGGTTGAGATTATAAAAACATCTTTCACTGACGATGCTGTTTTTGAAACGACTTTCGATTTGATACTTAGTTTGGGAAAGCAGCCTGTGAAGGTGTTTCAAGATGTGCCGGGATTTATCGGTAATAGACTCCAACATGCTATGTGGCGCGAAGCTTTATACTTGGTCTCAACAGGTGTCTGTGATGCCGAAACAATCGATCTTGTGGTCAAGAATAGTTTCGGTATGCGTATGCCGTTTCTTGGTCCCATGGAAAATGCAGATTTAGTAGGTCTTAAACTTATTCAGCAGGTTCATCAGTTTATCTTTCCTCATCTTTGTAATGAGCAATCCCCAAGACCCATGATTGAAGACCTTATTAAACAAGGTTTTTTAGGCATGGAAAGTGGAAAGGGACTGCAAAACTGGCCCCCAGAAAAAGCGGAGAACGTGCGTAAAAATCTGAGCAATCGCCTCATTGATTCTTTAAAGGACTAAATAATCGTAATGCCTAATTTCTACCCAACAATAAACTGATTCAAGCTACTTTGATAAGGCAGGAAACAATATGAAAAATCAGCGCGCCATTAAACTGACCGGAATCGCCGTTGGTACGGCCCTTGCGTCTGTTAGCACTGCGGCCCTGGCTCAAGAACAGTGGACGATGACAACTACATGGCCAGACAATATTGCGCTCGTCGAGGTAGATCGTCATTGGGTTGAGCTGGTCAACCGACTGGCTGGCGACGAGTTGCAGATCAATTTCCGTGCTGGCGGCACCCTTATGCCCGGCACCGAAGTCTTCGATGCCACCGAAACAGGGAGCATTGATGCCGCCGGCGATTGGCCCGGCTATTGGGCTGGGCTCAGCCCCGCGTTTTCTCCATTGGCTTCTACTCCTAGTCTGTTTAACGCCGCTGACTATCTTAATTGGATTAATCAGTGGGGCGGCTGGGAGCTCTATCAGGAGGTCTACGGTGAATACAATATGGTTTACCTGCCCTACGGTATCCTTAACAATGAATCAGGTTTTATGGGGCGCACGCCGATCGAAAGCATCGCCGATCTTGATGGTAAGCGGCTGCGTCTCTCAGGTCGCGATCAGGGTCGGGTGCTTGAAAAACTGGGCGGATCACAGGTAACGCTGGCGGGCGGTGAGGTTTACCAGGCAATTGAGCGCGGTGTGGTGGATGCGGGAGAGTTCTCGTCGCCTGGGGTTGATTACTCTGCCGGTTTTGCCGAAGTTGCCGACCATTGGTCCGTGCCTGGCTGGCATCAATCTGCCAGCGTGTTTGGTGTAATGATTAACAAAAATTCCTGGGATGCTCTTTCCGAGGGGACGCAAGAGAAGCTGAAAGTCGCTACGATAGCTACCATGACATGGTCGTTGGCATGGTCCGAGCGTGAATCAACTGAGGCAACTCAGAAGTTTATTGATGCGGGTGTAGAAATCCATCAGCTTCCTGAGGAGGACTTGGCCGAGATCCAACGAATGACCAACGAAGTGATCCTTCAGGGAGCCTGTGAAGATCCACTGCATGCCAAGGTTTACCACTCGATGGTTAGCTATATGCAGCAGTATGCGACTTGGCGTGATGTGTCTGTGCCTTACAACATGAGCCGCGTAACCGATGACCTTCCTTCGCTGGATGAACTTGAGTCCTGTATGAACCAATAAGCATGCCAGGGTGGGCCCAATTGGGCCCACCCTTCTCGGCTAATTCTGTTGTGACTCGTCGCGCACTTGATGGGGCGTTTTACCCGTCCAGCGTTTAAAGGCTCTGCGGAAATTGGCGCTATCGCTAAAGCCTAACCTTGCTGCGATATCCTCGGTACTCATTTTGGTAACCAGCAGGTATTCCGTTGCCAGCGTGCAGCGGGCGTCATCGAGTATTTCTCGATAGCTCGTTAGCTCAGCGTCCAGTTTTCTTCTTAAGGTGCGTGTGGTGATACACAGCAGGTTGGCGACGGCTTCCATGGTGGGAAAACTATTCGGTGACATCAACAGTATTTGATATACCTCGCCGGTAATACCCGATGACATCTTTGTTCGGCCAAGCAGTTGGTTGCAGGTTTCTTGAAGTAACTTTATGGAAAGCTGGTTGCCTAGTAGAGGGGACTGGTCGAGTATTTGTTTCGGGTAATGGATTTCGTTGACGTCTTGATTGAAGTAACAGTCGCACAATAAATGCTTTTCGTGGATCTGCTCAACGTCTTTTCCTGGGTAAGATAGCAGCGCTTTGATAGGAAAAAGACTTGAACCAGCGGCATCGCGAATGTGGGTAATATTTTGAGCCATCTGCTGCTGGATTAAAAAATTACGCGTTTTGATGCTTTTTATATAAGAGTAAGTCTCTTTAAATTCAAAGACGGCAGACTCATCCGTTTCACGCCACGTCATATAAAGCGTGGGTGTGGCTAAAGGATGATATTTCACCCCGAAGTTGAAGTAGTCCCGCATGGTGGGGCTGGTGAGCAGGGCGTAACCGTACATACCGTAAGCGGTTAAATGTAATCGCGTGGCCGTCTCAAAAGGTGTTGAGAGGTTGGCACCTGCCTCAATTACATTAGTGCAAGCGTCGACATACTGTTTAATCGAAACCAGTGTGGCGGGGTCTGTCAGTGCCGCTTGGTTTAAGCCAAGGCCTCTAAGTACTTTTTCAGCCGAAATATCCTGCTCAGCGACCGTGTCGAGCAAAGCAGCGATTTTATAAGGCGCATATATCTTTTGATTCAATAGGTTAGCTTGGAAGCTGGCCATTATCATCGCTCACTGAAATGTCCGAAAAAGACCTCACGAAGACCGTTTTAGACCTTCCTTGCAGCTAGCGTAACTTTGTAGAGTAGCCTCACGCAATAAGGTGCCTCTAACCCTACCCCGCTAATGACCACTCGTTAGACTTATGGGTAGTGTGAAAGCCTGAAATGCATCGCTATCGAAGAATTTTTTACAACAAAAATCAGCTTAAAGCTGACGGTTATCGGAAGGAAAATAATATGAAAACGCAGCGCGCCCTTATGTTCACTGGTATTGCTCTCGGTGCCAGCCTGGTTTCTCTTACCGCTAATGCGCAAGATCAACAAAGCTGGACGATGACGTCTACCTGGCCGGAGAACATTGATGCGGTAAAAATTGACCGGCACTGGGTCGATATGGTCAACAATATCGCCGGTGACGCGTTACAGATTGAGTTCCATCCAGGTGGCACCCTAATGCCTGGCACCGAAGTCTTTGATGCAACGGAAACCGGTAGCATCGAGGCCTCAGGCGATTGGCCAGGTTATTGGGCGGGCCTGAACCCGGCATTTTCACCGTTAGCGACGACCACTAGCCTGTTTAATGCCTTGGATTATTTCAACTGGATTCAGCAATGGGGTGGACGAGAACTTTATCAAGAGATCTATGGCCAGTTTGGGTTGGTTTATCTTCCTTACGGTGTATTGAATAACGAGTCCGGCTTTATGGGCCGCACACCGATTGAGAGTATCGCTGACCTTGAAGGCAAGCGCCTGCGCATTGCCGGCCGTGACCAGGGCCGGGTGATGGAGCAACTAGGAGGTTCTCAAGTGACATTGGCTGGTGGTGAAGTCTACCAGGCGATCGAGCGCGGTGTGGTCGACGCCGCTGAGTTCTCAGCGCCGGGCATTGACTATAGCGTTGGTTTAGCTGAAGTGGCGGATTATTGGGCGACGCCGGGCTGGCATCAGTCGGCCACGGTATTCGGGGTCATGATCAATAAAGATGCCTGGGATGCACTTTCTGAAGACACCCAGACAAAGCTTCAAATGGCGGCTGATGCCACCATGGGCTGGTCGCTAGCGTGGTCGGAACGAGAGTCTACCGATGCTACCCAGAAGTTCATCGATGCGGGCATTACCATTAATCAATTCTCTGAAGAGGATTTGGCTCGCATTCAAGAGATTACCAATGAGGTGATTGTACGCGGTGCTTGCGAGCATCCAGACCACGCCAAGGTCTATCACTCCATGATCAGTTACATGGAGCACTATGCAACTTGGCGTGACATCTCGGCGCCCTTCAACATGAGCCGTGTCACTGATGATCTTCCCTCGCTTGAAGATCTTGAAGCCTGCATGAATCAGTAATCAAGCTTGGGTGAGCCCTAGTGGGCTCACCCTGCGAACTTGCTGAGTTCACTGACGACCTGTTTGATCTGACCTATTCCGAGATCCTCATCATGAATGCCATTGCCAGGGCCATTGACGCCCTCAACGAAGGATTCGGTCGCTTGATAGCCCCGCTTCTTGCTGTCATCACCATTATCGTTATTTATGACATCGCCATGCGTTTCTTAGCAGGCCGCCCAAGTGATTGGGCGTTTGATATTACCAAGATGTTATTTGGTGCCCATTTCATGCTGATGGCTGCTTATGCGTTACGCCATCACGCCCATGTCGAAGTCGATGTGCTTAAGCGGTTATTGTCCCGCCGCAAGCAGGCAGTGCTCGAACTCCTCGGCTATCTGGTTTTCTTCGTGCCCTTTATTTGGCTGATGATCACCTTCGGCTGGGCGTTTTTTGAGCGCTCCTTTAGCCGCGGCGAAACGACCTACGGCATGGTCTCGCTTCCCGTTTATCCCATTAAAGGGGTGATCATGGTGGCCGCGGTACTGATCCTGCTACAGGCTACCGCGATCGTCATACGTGCTACCCAGCAGCTGCGGGAGGAAACCGTATGAACCTGAGTCCCGAGTTGCTTACGCTGGTGATGTTCGGCGGGTTACTGATCGGCCTGTTTATGGGGCATCCGCTGGCCTTCGTACTGGGCGGTGTGGCCGTTATCGGCGCCTTCTTGGGCCCCGGCGAGCGTGTACTTAGCACCATCATCAACAACATCTATGGCAATGCCATGGATAACTATGTCTTAGTGGCCATTCCGCTGTTTGTGCTCATGGCGCGCTTTCTCAATGACTCAGGGGTCACTGAGAAGATGTTTGAATCCATGCGCCTGCTGCTCGCTAATCTGCGCGGTGGCTTGGCACTCACCGTGGTCATCGTGTCGGTGCTGCTGGCTGCGACCACGGGCATCGTTGGCGCCTCGATTGCGGTGATGGGGATGATCGCGCTGGTTCCCATGCTCAAGCACTCCTATAACAAAGAGCTAAGTACCGGTGTGATCATGGCCAGCGGCTGTTTGGGCATCCTGATTCCACCCAGCATCATGCTGATACTAATGGCTAGCTACTCGCCGGTTTCAGTAGGCGCACTGTTTGCCGGTGCGCTGGTGCCGGGGGTCATGCTGGGCGCGATGTATGCCCTTTATGTGCTGGTGATTTGCTATCTCAAACCGAGCTACGGCCCGCCGGTACCGGCTGAGGAGCGCGCCCAAGTCTCCACGCGTCAGCTGTTGGTCATGCTGCTGAAGTACGTACTGCCCCCCATGACCCTGATTCTGGGTGTGCTGGGGTCGTTGTTCGCCGGTATTGCTACGGCCACCGAAGCCTCGGCGATTGGTGTCTTTATCGCTTTCCTGTTGTTCCTGATCTTTGGTGACCGGAAAGTATCGACCTGTTATCGAACGCTGATTGACGCGAGCAAGACCACCACCATGGTGATGTTGGTTCTCGTGGGTGCGACCGCTTTCACCGGTGTCTTTTCGCGCGGCGGTGGTATGCAGGTTATTCACAATGTGGTGATGGCGATGCCCGGAGGCACCGTGGGGGCGTTGATCCTGATGCTGTTCCTGGTCTTCATTCTAGGCATGTTCCTCGACTGGACGGGCATCGTGCTGCTGAGTTTTCCCATCATGCTACCGATCGTCGCCGATATGGGCGTGGATGTGCTGTGGTTTGTGGTCATGGTGGCGGTAGTGCTGCAAACCTCCTTCCTGACGCCCCCCTTTGGCTATGCGCTGTTCTATCTGAAAGGCGTTGCACCACCCGGGGTGGAGACGCTTGATCTCTACCGAGCTGTCGTGCCTTTTGTCGCTCTAATCGTGCTGGCTTGCATTTTAATGGCCATCTTCCCGGTATTGGTAACAGGTTTGCCCTCTTTGCTGATGAGCAGATAAACCGAACCACGACAGGCCCATTCTGACATCGCAGGGCCTGCAGTAAGTTTCAATGGAGTAACTAGATTATGAAAGTGATAGACAGCTTGATTCCACGGTCGGAACTCAGAGTGCTGATTACCGCCGGTGCTAACGGTATCGGTTTGGCGATTGCCCAGGCCTTTCAGGAAGCGGGTGCCCGTGTCCATGTCTGCGATATCGATGATCAGGCGTTGGCTGCGCTGCCCGCTGGCATCACCTATACCCACGCCGACGTTAGCCAGGAAGCGGATGTTGATCGCTTGTTTCAAGAGGCTGCTTATCTAGGTGGGCTTGATGTCGTGGTCAATAACGCAGGAATTGCAGGCCCTACCGCCAGCATCGAAGAGATCGATGGTGAGAGCTGGAGCCGCACCATTGATATCAATCTGAATGGCCAGTACCGAGTTGCTTCTCGGGCTACGCCCCTGCTCCGTGAGAGCCAAGGACTGCTGATCAATATGGCCTCGGTTGCTGGCCGCCTGGGCTTAGCCTATCGCACCCCTTACTCGGCGAGTAAATGGGCGATTGTCGGTCTTACCAAGAGCTTAGCCAACGAGCTTGGCCCCGACAGTGTAAGGGTCAACGCCATTCTGCCCGGTATCGTGCGTGGGCCTCGCATCGAGCAAGTCATCACCGCTCGGGCTGAGAAGCGAGGCATCAGCTTCGCCGAGATGGAGCAGGAGATCCTCTCTAATGTTTCTATGCGGCGGATGGTTGAACCCACCGATATCGCTGCCATGGCGCTGTTTTTGTCTGCCCCTGGCGGCAGCAATATCTCGGGCCAGGCGCTGAGCGTTTGCGCCAACGTCGAGACGATTTAACCGGTTCGACCTTTCTTTGCGTCACTTTACTTATTAGAGACACCTTCATGGCTACCCAACGTAAAGTCATCATTACCTGCGCCTTAACCGGTGCCATTCATACGCCTTCCATGTCGCCGCACCTACCGGTTACGCCGGAAGAGATTGCCGAGGCAGGAATCGCCGCCGCCGAGGCGGGCGCAGCGATTATTCACCTGCATGCACGCGACCCAATTACCGGCAAACCCACCCAGGATCCCGCCGTTTTCGAGCGTATTCTGCCACGCCTAAAGAGTGCCACCAATGCGGTGATCAACCTAACCACTGGCGGTAGCCCACACATGAGTGTGGAAGAGCGAATGCGTCCGGCCATGGAGTTTAAGCCCGAGCTTGCTTCAATGAACATGGGGTCGATCAACTTCGGCTTATTTCCCATGCTCAGCCGCTATGCCAGCTTTCAGCACGAGTGGGAGAGGGAGCACCTGGAGAATAGTCGCGATTTGGTGTTTAAGAACACCTTCGCTGACATTGAGAAGGCCATGACACTGGGCGCAGCGAACGGCACCCGCTTTGAGTGCGAGTGCTACGACATCGGCCACCTCTACAGCCTTCGTCATATGATGGATCTTGGCTTTATCAGCGGGCGCGTTTTCGTGCAAAGCGTGTTCGGTATTCTGGGTGGCATCGGGCCGCATCCTGAAGATGTGATCCACATGCGGCGTACCGCTGATCGGCTGTTTGGAGATAGCTACGAATGGTCGGTGCTGGGTGCTGGTAGCAATCAAATGCGTATCGCCGCGCAGTCTGCCGCCATGGGCGGGCATGTGCGGGTGGGGCTTGAGGATTCGCTATGGCTCTCACCCGGCCAACTTGCTGAGAGTAATGCCAGCCAGGTCACCAAGGTGCGTCATATTCTTGAAGAGCTCTCTTTTGCGATAGCGACGCCTGATGAGGCGCGTGAAATGTTGCAACTGAAAGGTGCCAGCAACGTCGGTTTCTAAAGACGCAAGACGATAAGAACGACAAAGGAATCACTAATGGAAGTCACCAACAAAGTTATTGCGATTACCGGCGGGGCGAGCGGGCTTGGTTATGCCATGGCCCAGCGTTTAGGCAAGCAAGGGGCGATACTGGCCTTATTAGATAGAAATGCCGTTACGCTGGATGATGCTGTCTCCGAGCTGACTGCGCAGGGGATCAATGCCCACGGGTTTCCACTAGACGTATCAGACGAGCAGTCCGTCATTACTGCATTTGCTGATATTGCGGCTCGGTTAGGGCTGGTAGAAGGATGCATTAATAACGCCGGTATTACTGATGATGCCTTATTAATAAAAGCCCAAGACGGAGTGGTGACCAAGCGTATGTCGCTGGCTGCTTGGAAACGAGTCATCGATGTCAATTTAACCGGCGTTTTTCTGTGTGGTCGCGAAGCTGCTAGTCACATGATGGCATCAGGAAAAGGGGGCGTCATCGTCAACATCTCAAGTATTTCCCGCGCGGGAAACATGGGCCAAAGCAACTACGCGGCTGCCAAAGCGGGTGTTCATGCCCTCACGGTAACGTGGGCAAAAGAGTTGGCGAAATACGGGATTCGCACCGGTAGCGTAGCGCCAGGGTTTATCGTGACCCCCATGACGGCGGCGATGCGCCCTGACATGCAAGAAAAACTTGCCAGCGGTATACCGCTTAAACAATTTGGCCAAGCGGATAATATTGCCCAGAGCGTCGCGTTTATTATGGAGAACGATTATTTCACAGGCAGGATGATTGAGTGTGATGGTGGTTTAAGAATGTAGCTCACCACTGTTCTGCCCGCCGTGTGAAAATACCTGAGAGCGATTACCTTCCATCGCTCTCAGCTTGGTTAAAGCCGCTTTAAACCAACATAAACATAAAAAAATAAGCTTTATCACATGCTCTTGCCATACAAAAGGCTGGTATATTAATTTATAAAGGACTGAGGTTCGTAGCAGAGTACGGATACGTTAATGAATGCACAGGAACAGGAACGCCTGTTTGCTCTTCGCCAGCTAAATTTGCTGGATACGCCGTCGAGTGAAAGTTTTGATCGAATCACGCGGATGGCAAGCCAACTGTTTGACTTACCGATCGCAGCGGTGTCGCTGACCGATGAGAACCGCCAGTGGTTTAAATCAAGAGTAGGGGTCGATCACTGGGAAATACCGCGTGAAAAGGCACCTTGTGCGGCTGTTTGTGCCTCCTCGAAAATACTAGTTATTCCTGACCTTCTCACCTCTGCATGTTATCAAAATAGCCACCTGGCGCGTTCCGGTATCCGTTTTTATGCGGGCGCACCGCTAGTAACACGGGAAGGTCATACCCTGGGTGCCATGTGCGTGCTGGGTACCCAACCACGTGAGGTCTCTGAACAGGAGCAAACGACGCTTCGTGATCTAGCGGCCATGGTGATGGCGCAGATTGAGTTGCAGCACGCGTTTGGCCGAGTTGATCCATTGACCGGCCTTTCCAACCGTAATCAGTTCGATGAAGACCTTCAGGATATGGCGCGGGATCAACCAAGCCACCGGAGAGCCGCGCTGTTTACCGAGGTGCTCGATGCCAGTGAGTTAAGTGCGCTGCACCGAACCATGGGTCCCGCTTTTCTTGACGAGATGGCGCGTGTAGCCGCTCGCTGACTACAACAGGCCATTGGCCCCGCAGAGAAGCTTTATCATCTGGGCGGGTGTCAATTCGTGCATCTGGTAAATCAAACGAGTGATTCAGAACTGCTAGCAGAGGCATTGCGTCTACGTCAGGCACTGTTAACGCTCGAAACTACGCGTGCTGTTCCCGTATTGGTTTATCCCACCATCGGTATTGCGCCCTTTTGCCTGGGCGAAGTCGCCACCGCCGATATTTTACGCAGTGCCTACGCCGCTTGCTTGGATGCGCGCCAGGCGGGAGAGGGCGCGGGGCTTTACTCTTCGTCACTCGATGCTAGTTATCAACGGCGCTTCATTCTATTCGGCGACATTGGTCGCGCGTTAGAAAATGACCAAGAATTTTATTTAGTCTTTCAGCCTCGTATTTCTCTCGCGAGTGGTGAGTGTTTGGGGGCAGAAGCGCTTTTGCGCTGGCACCACCCCACTTTGGGAGAAGTATCGCCTGGGGAGTTTATTCCCTTGATCGAAAATACACCGATGGCTGAACCTCTTACCCAGTGGGTATTGCGTCATGCCATTCGCCAAGCAGCGGTTTGGTATCGGCAAGGTGAGGCGCTGCAGGTTTCGGTCAATGTGTCGGCAACCAATCTTGAAGAGGAAGATTTTGCCCGGCGACTGCTGGAGGAGATGTCAAACTGGGCACTACCCACTACCGCCATTGAGATAGAGCTTACTGAAAGTGCTCTGATCGGGCAGGGGCAAGTGGCCGCTGATCAGCTCAAGGCACTAATAGCCGCTGGCTTACGCATTGCTATTGATGATTTTGGTACTGGCTACAGCAGTCTCTCTTATTTACATGAGATTCCTGCCCATACCGTGAAGATTGATCGCCGCTTCATCACCGACCTTGGCGAAGATAAACGCACCGAGACGCTGGTCAACTCGATGATCTCAATGGCACACGACCTGGGTTACCGCGTAGTGGCGGAAGGCGTAGAGAGTGATGCTGCCTATCAACGCCTTGTCCAGTTGGGCTGCGACGAGGCCCAGGGATATTTCATTGCCAGGCCGCTATTGCCGGAAGTTTTTGAGGAGTGGTTGCAAGAGAGGTAGGCGTAGTCACTAGTTATCAAAATGCCATTTTTTAAGCGCTTTATGGGTAGTCATGAAGCGATAGCCACGTGCCGCTGAACCATCGCCCAACGCGTTACTCTATTCGTTTCTGTTCTTCGCCCACCACCTGATCCCGGCCGTGATGCTTGCCTAAGTAAAGGGACTTATCTGCGCGGTGAAGGACACTGTCTTCTGTTGGGTCATCCTCAGCAAAACTGGAGACGCCGCAGGTGATGGAGATGTGAAAGGTGCTGCCGGCTTCGGTTTTGAACGTATGGGCTGCCAGTGCTTGTCTGATATGTTCAGCGATGGCCACTGCATCTTCTGATGAAACTTCAAACAGTAGTACGGCAAACTCTTCGCCACCCAAACGACCGACAATATCGGTCTCTCGAAAACGCTCCGTGAACAGCCGGCAGACTTGCTGCAAGACCTGATCACCCATTGCATGACCGTAGGTATCATTAACGGCTTTGAAGTAATCGACATCGAAGAGAAGTACGGCGGCGTTCTGCTCACTGCGAAGGTAGTGAGAAAAGGCTTGTCGAAGTCGCTTCATGAAGTAACGCCGATTAAATACGCCCGTTAAGTCATCGGTAATAGCCTGCTTGCGTAGTTTTTCCTCTAACGCTTTGTGTGCGGTGATGTCATGCAGGGTGCCGAGGAGGATATTGGGGTCATCCGGTGATGTATTATCGGCAATTTCATGGAGCCAGCGAATGCAGCCGCTGGGCTGAATAATTCGATATTTGATGTCAATAAAACCAACCTCCAGCATCTCTTGGCGCGATTTAGCGACTTTTGCTTGGTCTAAGGGATGGACCATCGACATAAAGGCTTCGTGACTGGGGGTAAAGTCGCGAGGATCGACATCCAGAAACTCATAAACTACTTCAGACCAATAGACATCGCCCGTGGCTAGCGACATCTGCCAATAGCCTAAGCGACCTACTTTATGTAACTTTTGAAGCGTGCGTGTATAAGCCTGCCACTCTTCCTGTGTTAATTGTTTGCTAAACATTTGTGAGTCGGAGGAGTTGTTACTGGAAAATAGAATGGAGTGCCTCGAAGCCATTATATGGCTGCCGGATGAGAGCCTTTAGGCCATGTGGTTAGAAAAGCTAATGCACGCTCCGCGTCAACGGGTCGGCTGAAAAGGTAGCCTTGCAGCACATCGCAGCCAAGTTCGTACAATACTGTTTGCTGCGCTTCGCATTCGACGCCCTCGGCAACCACCTCTAACCCCAAGCCGTGAGCAATGCGAATAATGCCGCTGACCAGGTTGACTGCTTTTGTGCCATGGGGGAGGTCATCAATAAAGCTTTTATCGATTTTGAGTACGTCGACAGGAAGGCGTTTAAGGTAGTTCAAGGAGGAGTACCCGGTACCAAAATCGTCCAGTGCTAAGGAGATACCGCAATCTCGTAATTTGCGCATGGTGAGAACGGCGCTGTCGATATCTGTCAGCAGACTCTCTTCGGTAAGCTCAAGCGTCAGCCGTTGTGGTGCTAAATCGTGCTCTTCAAGCGTTTGAAGGATATGACCGACAAAGTTGCGCTGATAAAACTGGTTGGCAGGAATGTTGATACTCAATTTCAGCGGGGGATCGCTAGGTTTGATGGGCCATCGGTGAGCTTTTTCGCAAACGCACCCTAATGACCAATCAGTCAGTAACCGTGACAGTCGGGAGTTTTTTTCAGCAATGGGCACAAACTCGCCAGGGCTGACGGTTCCTAGTGATTTATCCTGCCAACGAGCTAACGCTTCAAACCCCATGACTCCGCTGCCATCGGCAAGCACCAGCGGCTGGTAATGTTGCTGTAGCTTGCTTCCCAGTAGCGCCGACTCTAGGCGCTGTTCAACCCTGTGTCGACGTAACGCACACTTTTCGGTGCGATGAGTAAAAATATGAATACTCTCGTACGTTTTGGGCCCCTTGAGGGCTGCCCGTGCTCTTTCCAGTAAATCATCTGGGCTAATGCCGTCTTCAGGTGAAACGCTAATACCCACATCTATGTTGGGCCGTATAGTGAGGCCGTTCAGGTCAATGGCAGCATTCAACTTATTGATGATGGGCTTAATCACACCAAATAGATCGCGCAACGAATAGATAGAGACTACGGCGCCGAAGCGGTCAATATCCATATTGCCGACGGCCAGGATACCTATATCAGGAGAGGTGAGGCGATCAGTCAGACATTTCAGAATGGCGTTACGGTTTTCGCGTCCATACAAGCGGCTGATTTCGTCAAGGTTATTCATACGTAAGTGCAGAACGACCAAATGGTATGACTCAATTTGAGCAAGCTGAATTAAATTTTCGAGGGTTTCTCCAAAGAGCGTTTCATCGGGTAGGCCAGTTCGGGTGTCGCGTTGATTGATACGACTGGCCTGGTGACGGACTTTGAGAAGTTGTGACGTCAGGTGGATCTGTTCTTCGACGATATTACCAAAAGCAATTAGCCAGGAGCGTTCCACTTCATTTAACGACCGGGGATGGGTGTCGCTAATACACAAAGTGCCAATGGCATGACCTCCCGGTCCGTAAAGTACAACGCCTGCATAGAAGCGAATATGAGGATATGACGTCACCGCTTTATGGTGACGAAAAAAATCGTTCGTCAGGGTGTCAGAGACTTCTAAATATCCATGCTCTAAGGCATGTACGCAAAATGAGTGTTCAAGTGAGATTTCACGGCTCTCCATACCTATCGAGGATTTAAGCCACTGGCGATTTTCATCGATGAGCGAAATAACGGCGATAGGGGCATTGAAGACTTGCGATACCAGACGGGTATAACGATCAAAATGCTCTTCTTGACAGGTGTCCAGGAGGTCGAGCGAACGCAGCTCGGTCAGCCGAGCATCCTCGTCTTTAAGACGGGTGAAGCGGGCGCTATTGTCATCCATAGAGTGGGCCTGATGAGGTACTGACCACGAGAGTGATGAAGCCAATGGCATTCATCGCCCTCGTTCTTTAAACGAGATGTTTGTTTGATTTAATCATTCCTACTGGTATTTTTCAAACTTATCTAAGTGTTTTTGTGTAGGTGATTTATTACGTCTTTTGCTGAAATAAATCTCAACAGGCTAGCGGAAGTGGGTATTCGCATCGTAATATAACGTTATTGTTTTTTGCTGAATGGTTACAGGGGACGTTCTAATTGGCAGGGCGCGCCACGACATAGGCAGGCATGGGTGGAGGTGCGTGAATGAATCCACAAAGCAATTCTGAGTTATCCATCAGAGTAGTGGTCGTCAATGAAAGCGGTTTCATTCGAGAGGGGCTCTGCCGGGTCATTGAGCGTTTCAAAGATATAAAGGTGGTGGCCAGTATTCCTGACTCGCACAGGCTGAGTGAAATAGCGCAACAAGTGCATGCAGATGTCGTCTTGATTGATGCACAATTTCCTAGCCAAGAAGGGTTTGAAGCAACCCAGCGTTTGCGCGAAAGTGGCGGAATAACGCGCGTAGTTTTTCTCTCGATTAATCCTAGTCTTACTGAAGTAAAAAGAGCGTTGGAGGCCGGAGCCAATGGTTTTCTGTTACGCGAGGCTGGCGTCAGCGAGCTTGAAATAGCGCTGCAGGCTGCCGTAGAGGGGAAGATCTTTTTATGTCCTACGATACTCAAGCGATTGTCTAAGGTCTTGGATATCGAAGAGCTGCCCAAAGGTGAACGCTTTTCTATCAATGCTGCTCAAGGCCGCTATTCAATTGACGATATCATTAGCAAAGCGTTGCGCTTAGGCATCCTGCAACAAGAACAATAATCAGGGTTTTTACTTATACTGATTTGGTGGACAGTGCGGTACCGTGCGGGGTCGAGCAGGCGCCACCGAATTTCTCTTATTGGTTTCAATCTAGCTTTTGCAGCTAAGAAAGGGTGAAACCATAAATATCCATTGATAGCGATTGAACCCGCGCTAACGAAGGGGTTTTACGTCAAGTTTTACCTTTTCAAGGTCCGTGCCATATTGCCATGAAACGTTCAGAAGATATCATCCGGATATTACTAGCCGATGAACATCGCTTAGTGCGCTCCGCGATCAGTTCCCTTATCGAAACCTTCGACAACATGTCGGTGGTTGCTGAAGTGGAATCTGAGGATCAACTGATGAAAGCGGCAGCTCACGATAACGTTAATGTGGCGCTCATTGACGCAGCGGTTATCTCTTCAAACGGGCTCGGTTCTTTAAGTCAGCTGCGGAGTGCCTGTCCCGGTATTCGTGTGGTAGTTCTCTCTACCTACTCTAGCGATAGCTTTATTCGGCGTCTTTTTGTAGAGGGAGCTTATGGCTTTCTACACAAAAATGCGGGTGTGAATGCTTTGGAAATGGCCATTCAAAAAGCAGCGCGGGGTGAACGTTTTGTGTTCACAGCGATGGAGCCGGAGGAGTTTGTCGATGCCGCTTCCGTCGTGGGGGCTGCGGCCATTCAGGAAAACCCTTTAACGACTCGACAAAGTGAAGTACTCACGCTGGTGGCAAGCGGTTTTCGTAGTAAAGCCATTGCCGATCAACTCAATGTCAGTATCAAAACCGTCGAGACCCACCGCGCCGATATCATGCGCCGCCTAGGCGTCAGACACACCGCTGGCTTGGTCCACGAAGCCATTCGGCTGGGCCTATTTATGACGCCTCAAGACACGGATGAAACTCGCTGAGGTTGACTGCTTGTTCGGCGAAACCACGCTAACAATTTTCAACACCCTAATTTTATTAGTCTTTGTAAGATTACGTACTTTATAGCGCTTAAACGCTTTAGAAGCGCGTAACTTATATAAAAATTCCAGCCCTGACGTTGAGACTGCGAAAAAGTAATTTTCGTAACTGACAACGGTTTCGGGAGCGACGTCTGGCGTTTCATTTACGACAAAAACTTCGATCTACGCGATAGTTTTGTCGCTATCCGCCCTGTTCGTGCCAATATACGACCAAAGAGCAATGCGCCCCTGAACGTGTGAGAGTTTAACGCAGTAAAGGGCAACTAAAAGACGCCAGCGACACCTACGCTAACAAGAAAAAATATAATGCTCAAAGGTGACGGAGGGTAAAACGATGACTTCAAATCAAGCAACAAACCAGGCAGTAAACCCCAAACGTGTAGGCGAACCGCAGACCCTTGGCTTTCTACTGTTAGATAACTTCACACTGATTTCCCTGGCGTCGGCAATAGAGCCCTTGCGGATGGCCAATCAACTGGCTGGCAGTGAACTGTATCGCTGGTACACCCTGACACAAGATGGTTTGCCGGTGCGTGCCAGCGATGGGGTGCAGGTGACGCCTGATGCCTCCATGCACGCGCCGCTGTCATTGGAGTGGGTGGTCGTTTGCGGCGGAGTAGGCCCGCAGCACAGCGTTACCCGTGAGCATGTGCGCTGGCTTCAGTCGCAATCGCGTAAGCTAAGGCGGTTAGGCTCGGTCTGTACTGGCAGTTGGGCACTAGGTCAGGCGGGATTGCTGGATCACTATCAAACCAGTGTGCACTGGGAGTGTTTGGCCTCCATGCAGGAGGCGTTCCCCAACGTCATCCTGACGCCGCACCTTTTCTCTATTGACCGTGATCGATTCACCGCCTCTGGCGGCACTGCGCCACTCGATATGATGCTCAACCTGATTGCTCACGACCATGGGCGCGAGCTTTCGGCAGGCATCTCCGAGATGTTTATTTATGAACGCGTGCGTAACGAGCAGGATCAGCAGCGGGTGCCTCTTAAGCACGTGTTGGGCACTACTCAGCCCAAGCTGTTGGAAATCGTCGCCTTGATGGAATCCAACCTGGAAGAGCCCATCGAACTCGATGAACTGGCATGCTATGTAAATGTGTCGCGCCGTCAGTTAGAGCGATTATTCCAACGCTACCTGCTTTGCTCACCGTCTCGCTATTATCTTAAGCTGCGGCTGGTACGGGCGCGACAATTACTCAAGCAAACGCCGCTGTCGATCATCGAGATAGCATCTGTTTGCGGTTTCGTTTCCACGCCCCATTTCTCCAAGTGCTACCGCGAATACTTTGGTGTACCGCCGAGAAACGAGCGCCTGGGTAGCCACGACAGGCAGGGAAGTAGCAGCAAATCACCGCCTTTTATAAAGCGTTGGGGAGAGGCGCCCACTGCCAACGAGCCGTCCTCGTGCGCTCGCCAGGCTCTGGCAAACGCCCAAGGCGAACCCACCTTTGCCAGCGTGCGGCTATTAAGCTGATACCCACAGCGTCATCACTAATTTGAGACATGCTTGAAACGTGCTGCTCGGTGACGGGCAGCACGTTTTTTTATGGCGCGAGTAGTTGTCGTGTTCTCGACACCATGACGCTTTTGGAATTTCCGCCGTCGTTTCCAATAGCAGCTAAACCCAACGTCAGCGCTATGCTCGCTGCATTAACCAATGTTGGAGCTTAGCTATGACCCCCTCTGAACTGCACAATGACGCTATCGTCATTGATGGCCTGATCATCGCCAAATGGAATCGTGAGCTGCTTGAGGACATGCGTCGCGGCGGTCTTACCGCTGCCAACTGCACCGTCTCCGTGTGGGAAGGTTTTCAGGCCACGGTCGATAATATCGTCAAGTCCAACCAGTTGATGGCGGAGTGTAGTGACCTGGTGCGCCCTGTTCGCACCACCGCTGACATTACTCGCGCGAAAGAAGAGGGCAAAACCGGCATCATCTTCGGCTTTCAGAATGCCCACGCCTTTGAAGACCAAATTGGCTACGTTGAGATCTTCAAGCAGCTGGGCGTGGGTATCGTACAGATGTGCTACAACACCCAGAATCTGGTGGGTACCGGCTGCTACGAGCGTGACGGTGGCCTGTCTGGCTTTGGCCGCGAAATCGTTGCCGAGATGAACCGGGTTGGCATCATGTGCGACCTCTCTCACGTCGGTGCCAAGACCTCCGAAGAGGTCATTCTTGAGTCCAAAAAGCCCGTCTGCTACTCACACTGCCTGCCCTCTGGCCTTAAAGAGCATCCGCGCAACAAATCTGATCAAGAGTTGAAGTTCATTGCCGACCACGGCGGTTTTGTGGGTGTCACCATGTTTGCGCCGTTCCTCAAAAAGGGCATCGACTCCACCATCGAAGACTACTGCGAGGCGATCGAATACGTCATGAATATCGTCGGTGAGGACGCTATCGGCATCGGTACCGATTTCACCCAGGGGCACGGTCAGGAGTTCTTCGAGTGGCTGACCCATGACAAGGGCTACGCCCGTCGTTTGACCGATTTCGGCAAGATCATCAATCCCAAAGGAATCCGCACCATTGGTGAGTTCCCCAATCTCACCGAGGCGCTCCTCAAGCGTGGCATGAGTGAGACCCAGGTGCGCAAGATCATGGGCGAGAACTGGGTACGGGTGCTCAAGGATGTCTGGGGCGCCTGACTAAGCGCAGGCGGCTGCCTCCGAAGTGAGGGGCGCCGGGAGCATGCCGTAGAGGAGGTCCGACGCCAGGGATGGCGTCGGTAGCGTCCAGGGATGGATTCATAGCGCCTCCTCGTAGGCATGCTCCCGGGGTAGCCCCGTCGATAACCTGACATAACAACGATTCGAGGAATACCATCGTGACCAAACTGGCCCCCGCACTGCCCATCGAAGTGGATAGCGAAACAGGTGTCTGGACGACTGATGCGCTGCCTATGCTCTATGTGCCACGGCACTTCTTTATCAATAACCACGTGGCCGTAGAAGAGGCGCTGGGTGCCGAGAAGTATGCCGAAATTCTTTATCACGCAGGTTACAAGAGCGCTTGGCACTGGTGTGAGAAGGAGGCGGAGTGCCATGGCTTAGAGGGCGTCGATGTCTTTGAGCACTATATGCAGCGCCTCTCCCAGCGTGGCTGGGGTCTATTCATTACTGAACAGATCGACCTCAACGCGGGTACCGCGCAAGTACGCCTTGAGCACAGCGCTTTTGTTTACCAGCTTGGCAAAACCGGCAAGAAGGAGGAGTACATGTTCACCGGCTGGTTTGCCGGTGCCATGGATCAAATCCTCGCTGCCCGCGGAAGTTCACTGCGTACCGTTGCTGAGCAGACGCAGAGTGCCGCCGAGCCTGGCTGTGATGTAGGCATCTTCGCCGTCCAGCCGCTGACCGACGCTGCCCGCTAACTGGGGTACGAGGAGAGACAAACATGGCATTCGACGCAATTTTCGAGCCGATCGAGATCGGTAAGCTGACTATCCGCAACCGTGTGGTCAGCACCGCTCACGCTGAGGTGCATGCCACCGACGGCGGTATGACCACGGAGCGCTACGTCAGGTACTACGAGGAGAAGGCCAAAGGTGGTTGTGGCCTGTGTATTTGCGGTGGCTCATCGGTGGTCTCCATCGATAGCCCGCAGGGCTGGTGGAGCTCGGTAAACCTTTCCACCGATCGCATTATTCCGCACTTCCAGAATTTGGCCGATGCCGTGCATAAGCATGGCGGCAAGATCATGATCCAGATTACCCATATGGGGCGGCGCTCCCGGTGGGACGGTTTCGACTGGTCGACGCTGGTATCACCCTCCGGTATCCGCGAGCCGGTGCACCGCTCGACCTGCAAGACCATTGAGGAAGAGGAAATCTGGCGTATTGTCGGCGACTTTGCCCAGGCCGCGCGCCGGGCAAAGGAAGGGGGCCTCGACGGCGTTGAGCTCTCTGCCGTGCACCAGCATTTGATCGATCAGTTCTGGAGCCCACGAGTTAATAAGCGTGAGGACGAGTGGGGCGGTAGCTTCGAGAACCGTATGCGCTTCGGTATGGAAGTGCTCAAGGCGGTGCGTGCTGAAGTGGGCGACGACTTCTGCGTCGGCATGCGCATTTGCGGTGATGAGTTCCATCCGGATGGCCTTTCTCACGACGATATGAAGCAGATCGCCGCCTACTACGATGCCACCGGCATGGTGGACTTCTTCGGCGTCATCGGCTCCGGTTGCGACACCCACAACACCCTGGCCAACGTTATTCCCAATATGTCCTACCCGCCGGAGCCTTTCCTACACCTGGCGGCGGGCATCAAGGAAGTGGTGACCGTGCCGGTGATCCACGCCCAGAACATTAAAGACCCCAATCAGGCCCAGCGTATCCTCGAAGGGGGCTACGTAGATCTGGTGGGCATGACCCGGGCACATATTGCCGACCCTCACCTGATCGCCAAGATCAAGATGGGCCAGATTGATCAGATCAAACAATGCGTGGGCGCTAACTACTGCATCGACCGCCAGTACCAGGGCCTTGACGTACTGTGTATTCAAAACGCCGCGACATCCCGTGAATACATGGGGTTGCCCCACATCATTGAGAAAACCGAGGGCGCCAAACGCAAAGTCGTCGTGGTGGGCGGTGGCCCCGGCGGTATGGAAGCGGCACGCGTCGCCGCTGAGCGCGGTCACGATGTCACACTGTTTGAGGCCGCTGACGCCTTGGGTGGGCAGATTACGATTGCCGCCCAGGCGCCCCAGCGTGACCAGATCGCCGGTATCACCCGCTGGTTCCAGCTGGAGCTGGCGCGGCTAAAAGTCGATCTGCGTCTAGGCACCCGCGCCGATGAGGCGACGCTGCTCGACCTACGCCCGGATATCGTGGTGCTCGCCACCGGCGGCCAGCCGTTCCTTAGCCAGCACCCCGAGTGGGGCTACTCGGAGAATGCTGAGGAGAGCTTGGTAGTCAGCACCTGGGATATTCTTTCTGGCAAAGTGGCGCCCGGTAAGAACGTGCTGCTTTATGACGCCATCTGCGAATTCTCTGGCGTCTCGGCGGCGGATTTCCTCGCTGACAAGGGCTCCAAGGTGGAGATCGTCACCGACGATATCAAGCCCGGCGCGGCGGTGGGCGGCACCACTTTCCCACCCTACTATCGGAGTCTCTACGAGAAGGAGGTGATCATGTCCTCCGACCTGATGCTGCATAAGGTTTACCGCGAGGGCGACGGCCTGGTGGCGGTGCTCGAAAATGAGTACACCGGTGCTTTGGAAGAGCGCGTGGTCGATCAGGTGGTCGTTGAGAACGGCGTGCGCCCCGATGAGGCACTCTACTACGCCCTCAAAGAGCAGTCCCGCAACAAAGGGCAGGTCGACTTGGAGGCACTCTATGCCATCAAACCGCAGCCTTGCCTAGTTGAGGAGAGAGGCGATGAAGGGGATGGCTTCCTGCTGTTCCGTCTGGGCGACTGCACGGCACCGCGTAACACCCATGCGGCCATCTACGATGCCTTGCGAATCTGCAAGGACTTTTGACCTGAGCGAGAGCCGGGGCGCCGGGGGCAGACCGTAGCGAGGGTCTTTTGACAAGGCCGTAAAACAGTTCCATACGTTTACGGCATTTCCGCCATCCATGGCGGTCAGATGTCAAAAGTAGCGCCCAGGGATGGGTTTACAGCGCCCTCGCAGAGGTCTGCCGCCGGAGCAGCCCCGCCGCGAAAGAAGAGGTGAGTACCATGCTCGAAACGCTCTTGCCGATACTGATTTTTACTGCCCTGGCCCTGGCAGTCATCGGCGCTGTACGCCGTATACGCCTGTGGCGTCAGGGGCGCCCCTCGCGGGTGAACCTGTTCAAAGGGTTGGTGGCCCTGCCACGCCGCTATTTGGTGGATCTGCACCATGTAGTGGGGCGTGACAAAATGATCTCCAACATCCACGTGGCTACCGCCGGTGGCTTCGTGACCGCTGCCGTGCTGATGATCCTGGTGCACGGTCTGGGGATCGCCAACCCATTGCTAGGCGGATTACTGCTACTGGCGAGCGCCTCCATGTTCGTCGGTAGCCTCTTCGTGGCGCGGCGGCGGCTTAACCCCCCAGCTCGGCTCTCCAAAGGCCCCTGGATGCGCCTGCCCAAGAGTCTGATGGCGTTCTCGATAGGCGTCTTCCTGATCACGCTGCCCACGGTAGGTCTGCTGCCTGAAGGTTTGCTTGAAGGGGGCAGTAGTTGGCTGCTGGCGCTGGTATTAGCGGGCGTTGTGGCCTGGGGCTTGGGGGAAATGTTTTTCGGCATGACCTGGGGCGGGCCCATGAAGCACGCCTTCGCCGGTGCCCTGCATCTGGCCTTCCACCGTCGCGCCGAGCGCTTCTCCAAGAAAAAAGGGGGCGTCGGCCGATCAACGGGCCTCAAGGCGCTCAACCTGGAGGATGAAGCGGCGCCTCTGGGCGTGGAAAAGCCTGCCGACTTTACCTGGAACCAGCTGTTGGGCTTCGATGCCTGCGTACAGTGTGGTCGCTGCGAGGCAGTATGCCCGGCGTTTGCCGCCGGTCAGCCGCTCAACCCCAAGAAGCTGATCCAGGACATGGTGGTGGGTATGGCTGGGGGCAGCGATGCCGCCTATGCCGGCTCTCCCTACCCCGGCAAACCGGTAGGTGAACACGCTGGCTCGCCCCATGGGCCCATTGTGGCGCTTCAGGGAAAGGCGTTGGTCGACGCCGATACCCTATGGTCGTGCACGACCTGCCGCGCCTGCGTGGAAGAGTGTCCGATGATGATCGAACACGTGGATGCGATTGTCGATATGCGCCGCCACCTGACCCTGGAGCGGGGCAAAACGCCCAATAAAGGCGCCGAGGTGCTCGACAATTTGATCGCCACCGACAATCCCGGCGGTTTCGACCCTGGCTCGCGGCTCAACTGGGCGGCGGATCTTAACCTCCCGCTCATGGCAGATCTTAAGCAGGTCGACGTGCTGCTGTGGCTGGGGGATGGCGCCTTTGATATGCGCAACCAGCGTACCTTGCGCGCACTGGTCAAAGTGCTGCGCGCCGCTGAAGTCGATTTCGCAGTGTTGGGTGCTGAAGAGCGCGATAGCGGCGATGTGGCGCGGCGTCTGGGCGATGAGGCGACATTCCAGTCCCTGGCGAAGCGCAATATTGCCACCCTGGCTCAGTATCGCTTCTTGCAGATTGTTACCTGCGACCCCCATAGTTTTCATGTGCTGGGCAACGAGTACGGTGAGATGGGCGGTCATTATGTGGTACGTCATCACAGCACCTTCATCGCCGAACTGTTTGATGCCGGTCGGTTGACCTTTACTCCCTGGAAAGGCGGCAGCGTCACCTATCACGACCCGTGTTACCTGGGGCGCTATAACGGTGAATACGAGGCACCGCGCAACGTGCTTAAGGCGCTGGGTATCGAGGTTAAGGAGATGGAGCGCTCCGGCTTCCGCTCGCGCTGCTGCGGCGGCGGTGGCGGGGCACCGATTACCGATATTCCCGGTGAACGGCGGATTCCCGATATGCGCATGAACGATGTCAAGGAGAGCGGCGCCGAGCTGGTGGCGGTGGGCTGCCCGCAGTGTACCGCCATGCTGGAAGGCGTTGTGGATGCCAGCGCCGAAGTGCGCGATATCGCCGAACTGGTGGCCGGTTCGCTGGTTGAGCGTTCCGCTGACGATGTGTCCGGCGCATCCCGCCGAACCACTGCATCGACGACTGCTGAAGAGGTGATCGTATGAGTGAGACTATTCGTCACGATCAGCGCCGCGACCCGCGTCGTGAATGGATCGCCCGAAACCGCCTGCATCCCGAGCACGCCAGTGTGCTTGCTGCCCTTGGTGTAAGCGGCGGAGCGGTTAGCGAATGGCTGGGTCCCAACGGCGTGGTGCGCAAGAATCCTCGTGCCATCGGCTTTATCGGCCCTAATGGCATTAAACGAATTGACCGTAGTGGCCTCCAGCAAGGTGGGCAGTCCGCTGCAACCACTACGGTAGCTCGCGATAGCCGCCGTATGGTGACGGTTGATCAACCTGCCTTCCTGGTGGCCGTGGTGCCCGATCTGACGGGTGGGCGCCTTTCCGGTCATGATAAGGATTTGCTGGGGCTTGCCCGGCGCTTGGCGGATGCCGATACCGAACAGCCCGGTGCCGTGGTGGCGATCCTGTTTGGGGAGCATAAGGGTGAGGGGGGCGGCGAGCTTAAGGAGCAGGTGCTGGGCGAAGCCGGGATCGATCGCGTCGTGCATCTTGATGATGAGTTTTACGCGGGGTTTGCGCCTGAAGCGCGTCTGGCCGCCTTGAGCGCCGTCGAGCGGGAGATGACGCCGCGCTTCTGGCTGCTGCCGGACTCACCCCTGGGCGGTGCTGATCTGGGGCGGCGTCTGGCCGTGCGCTTGGGCGAGCGCGCTGCCACAGGCGTTTGGCAGATTGAGGCTGACAATGAGGCGCCACTGAGTTGGCGCTGTACGGCCCGTGGCGCCGCTGGGAGCCTGTATATCCAGCGCCCTCTGCCGCGGGTTGCCCTGGCGCTGGCAGAGTGCGCCGAACCGGTGGACGAGACGCGGCATGCGGCCGAGCACCTGACCCTGGCAGCGTCAATTCCCACCACTCTATCGCGTATTGAAGATCTGGGGCAGGTGGCGGTGGATCCCGCCGGCGTGGCGCTGGCCGAAGCTGAGTTCATCCTCTCCGGCGGCAACGGCGTCAAGCAGTGGGACGCCTTCCACCATGCTGCGAAAGTCCTCGGCGCTACCGAAGGGGCCTCGCGTGTCGCGGTAGACGACGGCTTTATGGCTCGCGATCGTCAGGTGGGCGCGACCGGCACCTGGGTAACCGCCCGAGTTTATATGGCGGTGGGTATTTCAGGCGCTATCCAGCACCTGCAAGGCATTCAGCGCTGCGACAAGGTGGTGGCAATCAATCTCGATCCGGGGTGCGACATCATCAAGCGCGCTGACTTGGCGGTGATTGGCGACAGCACGCAAATTCTGGCCGCGCTAGTGGCCATGGTGGAACAGCAGCGGGGAGGGCAGCGCGATGCAGCCTGATCTACACCAGAAGCAACAACAGGGAATCGACGTGGCGGTGCTGGTTTCCATCGGCCGTCACCCTACCACCGGCCGTGCGAGGCGCGCAGAGCAGGATGCCCGGGGCCTGGAGCTTGCCCTGGCAATAGAGGCCGAGCTGCCGGGCACCCGGATCAGTATGCTCCACGCGGGTTCCCAGGACGATAGCAGCGAAGCAGCTCTGCGCGGTTACTTAGGTATGGCCACAGGCGTCGGCATGGGGCTTGAGTCCATGACCCTACT
This sequence comes from Vreelandella sp. DA03-1M, assembly GCF_055725665.1. Classification (NCBI taxonomy): domain Bacteria; kingdom Pseudomonadati; phylum Pseudomonadota; class Gammaproteobacteria; order Oceanospirillales; family Halomonadaceae; genus Vreelandella; species Vreelandella sp. DA03-1M. Next base: position 4,186,014 of record NZ_CM146798.1, on the reverse strand, counting down.
CGAGCAGCCCGAGGGCAGCGATGCCATTCCTGCTCTGGCGGCACACCTGGCCGCAACCTCTCCTCAGCTAGTGATCACCGGCGCCCGCGCAGAGCGCGGTGAAGGCTCTGGGCTTTTGCCCTATGCGTTGGCAGAACATCTCGGCTGGCCATTGGTTAATAGTTTGGCGTCGGTAGAAAAGGTGGAAAATGGCGTGGTAACGCTGCTTCAAGCGTTGCCAAGGGGCCAGCGTCGCCGTCTCAAGGTGCGCTTGCCCGCCATCATCAGCGTGGATGAAGCAGCGCCGGTGGCGCGCCAAAGCGCCTTCGGCCCGGCGCGTCGAGCCACCTTTGCGATCACGCCCACTACCCCTGAAGCCGACAGCGAGCTGGCCCAGTGGCATCTGGCCCCTGCACGTAAACGGCCTAAGCGTCTGAAAATTGTCAAAGCTGCGTCAGCCAGAGATCGATTCAAGGCGGCCGCCAAGTCTGAGGGCAAGGGCGGGCAAGTGCTCGCCGATGTGACCCCCGAGCAAGGCGCCGAGGCGATCTACAAGCTGCTCAAGGAAGAGGATGTGCTGCGTTAAAGCTTTTTTGCTCTTCAAGCTTTTAACCACCGTTCAAGCCCGCCACAAAAGGCGGGCTTGAACGGTGGTCCACGTCTTTTGTATTGTCGATTAGCCAGCAAGGCCTGAATAAACAAGAAGACAACCGCCCGCCGAGTAGACGGGCAGTTGAAAGGGGATTAACTAGCGGTTTTTGGTACCGCGTTGAGCTCTCCCCACTCCTTGTGAAGCCCTTTGTAAAGGCTGAAACACATCACCAGAAGCACCACGGTAAAAGGGAGCCCTGTGGCCACCGCGCCCGCCTGTAGCGCGCTTAGGGCGGTGCTTCCCCCGCCGTAGAGCAACACACCGGCAATCACGCCTTCCAGCGTGGCCCAGAAAACCCGCTGGCTCTTGGGGGCATCGGTCTTGCCGCCGGCGGTGATACTGTCGATGACCAGCGAGCCGGAGTCCGATGAGGTAATAAAGAACACCAGCACCAGGATGATAGCCAGCGTCGAGGTGATGCTGGTCAGGGGGAGCTGCTCCAGCATGTGGAACATGGCAAGTGAAACGTCGCCAATCCCGTTGGCCAGTTCACCAACGCCGTTTGAAGCCTGATAAACCGCCGTACCACCAAAGGCACTCATCCATACTAGCGTGACCAGTGTGGGTACCAACAGCACCGCGATCAGGAACTCACGCACCGTACGGCCCCGGGATACACGGGCGATGAACATGCCGACAAACGGGGACCAGGAGATCCACCACGCCCAGTAGAAGATGGTCCAGCCGTGATACCAAGTGTCGTCATCGCGACCAACCCAGTTCGACAAAGGCAGAAGGTGGCCCACGTAGTCCATCGCCGTGGTGCCAATGCCGGTCAGGATCATTAGAGTAGGTCCTGCTACAACCACAAACAGGAGCAGCACCGCCGCGATAATCATGTTGATGTTTGAGAATAGCTTGACGCCGCCGTCGATACCCCGGCATACCGAGATCAGCGCGATCACCGTGACCACCACGATGATTGCCAACTGCGTGCCGATGGTATTAGGAATGTCGAACAAATAGGCGAGGCCGCTAGCTGCTTGGGTCGCGCCAAAACCAAGCGAGGTAGCCAGGCCAAAAATAGTGGCCAGCACGGCAAGGATATCGATGATATGGCCTGCCCAGCCACGCGTTCTTTCGCCTAGGATGGGGTAGAAAGCGGAGCGAAGCGTCAGCGGCAAGCCCTTGTTATAGGAGAAGAAGGCCAGTGAGAGGGCTACCACTCCATAAATGGCCCAGGGGTGGAGGCCCCAATGGAACATGGTCGCACCCATGGCGGCGCTGGCACCTTCCGGCGTGCCTGCTGGAACATTCAAGGGCGTTCCGTACCAATCGGTATAGTAGGCCACCGGCTCGGCCACGCTCCAGAACATCAAACCGATTCCCATACCTGCCGCAAACAGCATGGCAAACCAGGAGGTGCGCGTGTATTCCGGCTTTGCATCCTTGCCGCCCAGACGAATCCGCCCTAGCGGCAAGCAGATCAGTACAAGGCAGAACACCACAAACACATTGCCTGCAATCATAAATAACCAGTCGAAGTGTTCAATCGACCAGTTTTTGGCAAGCCCTAGGTGCGTATTAGCCGCATCCGGGTAGACCAATGCGTAAAGAATGAACAGCAAAATAGCGAGAGCGGAGAGTGGAAAGACGGGGTTATGAAAATCCAACCCCATTATCTGGGTATTGTCCTGTCCAGGCGACAGAACCGGGTCGTCATTGTTCTTCATTGGGGGTCCTTGGTTGGCTCTTGTTAGGCGTCGGTGTTGCGTCATATCGACGACGCTAGGAAGTGTTGAGCCTGTTTCAAAGCAGCAGTGTCGTGAAAGCGACCTCCAGCTATTCATCTTGACTAGGATGTCTTGAATAGATATGTGAGTGCCTTTTTGGGGTAAGTCCTAAGACGCGGAGGGGCTAGGGTGGAAAAGCGCCATCAACCATGACAAACACAACAATAATCACAGGAGCCAGCCATGAATGCAGCCAACCGCGGAGTGATCTACAAGGGGCCGGGTGAAGTCGCCGTTGAGTCCATCGCTTATCCTGAGCTCGCCCTCGGCAATCGCAAATGCGAGCACGGCGTGATTCTCAAGGTCGTGACCACCAACATTTGTGGCAGCGACCAGCACATGGTGCGTGGCCGCACCACTGCGCCGTCGGGTTTGGTACTCGGCCACGAGATTACCGGGATGGTTGTCGAGTGCGGCCGCGACGTTGAGTACCTCTGTCCGGGCGATCTAGTCTCGGTGCCGTTCAATATTGCCTGTGGTCGCTGCCGCAACTGCAAGGAAGGCCGCACCGGTATCTGCCTCAACGTCAATCCCGCCCGTCCTGGCGCCGCCTACGGCTACGTGGATATGGGTGGCTGGGTCGGCGGCCAGACCGAATACGTGATGGTTCCTTACGCTGACTTTAACCTGCTGAAATTTCCGGATGCCGATCAGGCCATGGAGAAGATCAAGGATCTGACGTTGCTCTCCGATATCTTTCCCACCGGCTTTCACGGCTGCGTGACCGCCGGTGTGGGGCCCGGTAGCACCGTCTATATTGCCGGTGCTGGGCCCGTCGGGCTGGCGGCGGCGGTCTCTGCTCAGCTGCTGGGTGCGGCCTGCGTGATCGTCGGCGATATGATCGAAGAGCGACTGGCTCAGGCGCGCAGCTTTGGTTGCGAGACTATCGACTTGACCCAGGACGGTGACATGGCGGATAAGGTCGAGTTGATTCTCGGCGAACGTGAGGTTGATGCCTTTGTCGACTGCGTGGGCTTCGAAGCCCATGCCTGTGGTTGCAACCACGGTAAGGAAGCGCCCGCCACCGTGCTCAATTCTGCGATGACGCTGACCCGTGCGGGTGGCCAGATCGGCATCCCGGGCCTCTACGTGACCGAAGACCCTGGCGCGGCTGACGACGCCGCCAAACAGGGCGCCCTGAGCATGCGCTTTGGTCTCGGCTGGGCCAAGTCCCATAGCTTTCACACCGGCCAGTGCCCGGTGATGAAGTACCATCGGCCGCTGATGCAGGCGATCCTGTTCGGCAAGGTTAATATTGCTGATGCGGTGAATGTTCAGATGATCACTCTGGATCAGGCGCCTCAGGGCTATGCCGACTTCGATGGCGGTGCTGCCAAGAAATTTGTCATTGACCCCCATGGCAGTGTGGCTTAATAACTTATTTAATAAGTACTGAGTAATAAGCCCTGGCCCCCTGCCTGAGGGCGTGATAGTGCGACCCTAGACGGCGCCCCGCGGGGTGCCGTCTTCGTTCATTCGGCATAAAGCCGATCAAGATAATAATAGGTATTCAATGACCGTCCATACCGTGACCCCCAAGCGCCGCTTCCGCGGTAAACCCCGTGGCCGTGAACTTGATCCCCGCCTTCTTGAGGGGTTACGTGAGCTGCTGGGCGACGAACGCCAGGACGCCACGCTGCACAGCCGCGACCTACTGATTGAACACCTGCATGTCATTCAGGACACCCGGGGCCATCTGCCGCTGGCGGAACTGCGTGCCTTGGCGGCTTATATGAACCTGCCCATGGCAGCGGTCTACGAGACCGCCACTTTCTATGCGCACTTCGACGTCATTCACGACGATCAGCTGCCGCCGCCGGCAGTGACCATTCGCGTCTGCGACTCCCTGACCTGCCAACTAGCCGGTGCCGAGGCGCTTAAAGCACAGCTGGACGCGAACGTGGATATCGAGCAGGTGCGGGTGCTGCGAGCGCCCTGCATGGGGCGCTGCGACACAGCACCGGTGGCCGAGGTGGGACATCATCATGTGCTGTTCGCCACCCAGGAACGCATCGCCTCAGTGATCCAGGCGGCGCACTTTCACCCCGACCCCATCGACTGGCAGCGACTTGACGACTATCGCCGCGAGGGCGGATTGGCCTTGCTCCAGGCCTGCCACAACGGCGACGTTACGGTAGAAGCGCTGATGGAAGCGATGCAGCAGGCCAACCTGCGCGGCCTGGGCGGTGCGGGTTTTCCTACCTTCAAGAAGTGGACGTTCGTGCGCCAGGAGGCCGGGCCCCGCTACTGCGCCATCAATGCCGACGAGGGCGAGCCTGGTACTTTTAAAGACCGCTATTACCTGGAACGCTCGCCGCACCAGTTTCTTGAAGGGGCCCTGGTCAGTGCCTGGGCGATAGACGCCGAGGCGCTGTATATCTATCTGCGTGATGAGTACCCGGCCTTGCATGGCGTGGTGCGCGAGGCGATTGGCGAGCTTGAGGCTGCTGGCCTGGTGGCGCCTGGTTATATCGTGCTGCGCCGTGGTGCGGGGGCTTACATCTGCGGCGAAGAGTCGGCGATGATCGAGTCCCTGGAAGGTAAGCCGGGCAAGCCCCGCCATCGTCCGCCGTTTGTGGCCCAGAAGGGGCTCTTTGACCGTCCAACGCTGGTCAATAACGTCGAGACCGTCTACTGGATTCCCATGATCTGGCAGCGCGGCGCGGAGGCCTTCTCAAGCCAAGGGCGCAACGGCCGCGTGGGGCTGCGTAGCTTCTCGGTCTCAGGCCGGGTCAAACAGCCCGGTGTATATTTGGCGCCTGCGGGCATCACCCTCAACGAATTGATTGACGAGTATAGCGGCGGTATGGCCGACGGCCACCGCTTGGCAGCCTACCTGCCCGGCGGCGCCTCTGGCGGTATTCTGCCCGCAGCCAAGGCCGATATCCCCCTCGACTTCGATACGCTTCAGGCGCACGGCAGTTTTATTGGTTCGGCCGCAGTGATCGTGCTTTCTGATCAGGACGACCTGCGCGGGGTTGCGACCAATCTGCTGGCTTTCTTTGCCGATGAATCCTGTGGCCAGTGCACCCCCTGCCGGGTGGGCACGGAAAAAATGCTGACGCTGCTCGAACGCGACGAATGGGATGCCGGGCTGATGACGCAGCTCTCCCAGGTGATGATCGATGCCTCCATCTGTGGGCTGGGCCAGGCGGCTCCCAATCCGGTGCTGGGGCTGCTCAAGGATTTTCGCGGCGAACTTGCCGCCCAGAACGTCATCGTCAAGGGGTAGGGGAGATGAACATGAGCATGAATGAACAGACCCTAGGCACCAGCTTCACGCTGACGCTGGACGGCGTTGAGGTCAGCGCTTACCCCGGTGAAAGCCTCTGGCAGGTGGCCAAGCGCGCCGGCGAGACCATTCCCCACCTGTGTTTCAAGGACGCCAGCGGCTACCGCGCCGACGGTAACTGCCGCGCCTGCATGGTGGAAATCGAGGGCGAGCGCACCCTGGCTGCCAGCTGTCTGCGCGAAGCAGCCCCGGGCATGGTGGTTAATAGTGCAAGCTCCGAACGCGCGCACACGGCCCGTAAAATGGTCATGGAGATGCTGCTGGTTGATCAACCCGAGCGGGAGGATAGCCCCGACCGTGCCAGCCATTTCTGGGCCATGGCCGACCAACTGGCTATTGATGCCACGGCGGTGCGCCGCAAGCTACCCCGGCGCGACGAGCGCGAAACACCCACCGTGCACCATGTGGCTTCCCGGGCGGATAGCCAGGCGCAAGACAGCAGCCACTCTGCCATGCGCGTCAATCTTGACGCCTGCATCGAGTGCAACCTGTGCGTGCGCGCCTGCCGCGAAGTACAGGTCAACGACGTTATCGGCCTGGCACATCGCGGGGCGGCGTCCAAGATCGTGTTTGATTTCGACGACCCCATGGGGGATAGCACCTGCGTGGCCTGTGGTGAGTGCGTTCAGGCCTGCCCCACCGGCGCCCTGATGCCCGCTACCCTGGTGGATGAGGCAGGGCGCGGCGATTCTGCGGTGGCTGACCGCAAGGTCGACTCGGTATGCCCCTATTGCGGAGTGGGCTGCCAGCTCACCTACCATATCAAGGACGATGAGATCCTTTATGTGGAAGGCCGTGACGGCCCCTCCAACCAGAACCGGCTGTGTGTCAAAGGTCGCTTTGGCTACGACTATCCGCGCCATCCCTCCCGACTGACCACCCCGCTGATTCGTCGTGAGGGTATGGCGAAAGGGATCGACCCTGACTTCGATCCTGCCAAACCGCTAACTCATTTCCGCGAGGCGAGCTGGAATGAAGCTCTTGATTTTGCTGCCAGCGGACTTGTCGACCTTAAAGCTATCTATGGCCCCGACGCCCTGGCCGGGTTCGGCAGTGCCAAGTGCTCCAATGAAGAGGCGTGGCTGTTCCAGAAGCTGGTGCGTACCGGCTTTGGCTCCAACCATGTGGATCACTGTACTCGCTTATGCCACGCAAGCTCAGTGGCGGCACTCATGGAGTGTATCGGTTCAGGCTCGGTAACCGCCTCCTTTATGCAGGCCAGCCAAGCCGATGTGGTGATTCTTACCGGGTGCAACCCGGCAGTGAACCATCCGGTAGCGGCCACCTTCTTCAAGCAGGCCGCCAAACGCGGTACCAAGATCGTGATTATCGACCCCCGTGGACAAGCGCTGGATGCCTACGCCCACCTGAGCGTGCGCTTTTCACCCGGCGCCGATGTGGCGCTGTTTAATGCCATTCTCAATGTGGTTATCAGCGAAGAGCTTTATGATACGGCCTATATCGCCGAGCATACCGAAGGCTTTGAAGCACTGAAAACGCACACGGTGGATATGACCCCCGAAGCGATGAGCGGTTTGTGCGGCGTTGAGCCCGAGACCATTCGCGAAGTGGCTAGGCTCTACGCCAACGCCGAGCGGGCAATGATTTTCTGGGGCATGGGCATTTCCCAGCACACCCACGGTACCGATAACGCCCGCTGCCTGATCTCGCTGGCCTTGGCCTGCGGCCAGACCGGTCGCCCTGGCACCGGCCTGCACCCTTTGCGGGGGCAGAACAATGTTCAGGGGGCGTCTGATGCGGGGCTGATACCCATGGTCATGCCGGACTACCAGCCGGTGAACGATGATCAGGTACGCGCGGCGTTCGAAGAACTGTGGAATACCAAACTGGATCCCACGCCGGGTCTCACCGTGGTGGAAATCATGGATGCCATCACCGCAGGCACTATTCGCGGCATGTATATCCAGGGTGAAAACCCGGCGATGTCCGACCCGGATTTGGCCCATGCCCGGGCTGCCCTGGCCAAGCTGGAGCATCTGGTGGTGCAGGATCTGTTTGTCACTGAGACCGCCCAGTTCGCCGATGTCATCCTGCCTGCCTCTGCCTGGCCGGAGAAGGATGGGTCGGTTACCAATACGAATCGTCAGGTACAGCTGGGGCGTGCGGCGGTGCCGCTCCCCGGCCAGGCCAAGCCGGACTGGTGGATCATTCAGGAAGTTGCCAATCGCTTTGGTCTGGGTTGGAACTATCAGCATCCGCGGGACGTGTTTGCCGAGATGAAGCGCGGCATGGCCTCGCTGAATCATATTTCCTGGGAGCGCCTGGAGCGCGAGCAGTCGGTCACCTATCCCTGCTCCGCAGAAGATGCGCCGGGGCAAGACGTGGTCTTTTCTGAGGCCTTCCCCACGGCCAGTGGCCGAGCAAAGTTTGCGCCTACCCGCCCGCTGCCCCCGGATGAGCCGGTGGACAATGATTATCCGACGGTGCTGACCACCGGGCGTCAGCTGGAGCACTGGCATACCGGCTCCATGACTCGCCGCGCCAAAGTGCTCGACGACCTGGAGCCGGAAGCAGTAGCAAGCCTGTCGCCCGCTGAGCTTATCCGGCTTGGGATGGTGCCAGGCGATGATCTGACGATTGCCACCCGGCGAGGAGCTATCACCCTCAAAGTGAGGACGGATCCAGGCATGCCGGAGGGGATGGTCTTCGTGCCCTTCTGCTACGGAGAAGCGGCGGCGAACCTACTGACCAACCCGGCGCTGGACCCGTTCGGCAAGATACCGGAGTTCAAGTACGCGGCTTGTCATTTGAGCCCTGCGGGTGAGGAGGCCTGATCAATGACAACGACCTATCGCAACGACCTATCGCAACGACCTATCGCCCAGGGAGAAACCTCCATGCGCGATGCCATGATTCGACTTTAAAGGCACCCGGCCGTAGTTGACTTTGCTGTGCCTGTGGCATGTTGATATTCAACGCTAATTGTCCCGACGAAAATTGTCATGCGCCACGAGCAACCCTTATGGTCGTTAACAAGCATTAAGAAAAAAATATAAATCAATCAGGTTCTAGGGGATGCGTGTCGGGGTGTGAGTGCGCGTTGGATTGTGCGCTCGCCTTGCCGCAACGGGACTGTCACGGGGAATATGCATGAACGAGACCCTTGCAGACGCTGGGGTGGAAACGGCAGTGACGTCAGACGCGTCGTCGTGTTTTGCCCGCTTCGTCAATGTCCAAAAGAGTTACGACGGTGTCGAGTTGGTCGTCAAGGATTTCAATCTTGATATACGCAAGGGCGAATTCGTTACCCTGCTAGGCCCTTCGGGCTCCGGTAAGACCACCTGCCTGATGATGATGGCAGGCTTTGAAACCCCCACCCACGGTGAAATTCTGCTGAAAGATGAGCCGATCAGTGGCTTGCCGCCGCATAAGCGCGGCATCGGCATGGTGTTCCAGAACTATGCGCTGTTCCCACACATGACGGTAGCCGAGAATCTTGCCTTCCCGCTTGAGGTGCGCCATCTCAGCAAGGCAGAGATTAAGGAAAAAGTGGCCAAGGCACTGGCTATGGTGCGCTTGGAGGAGTTTGGCGATCGCCGACCGGCGCAGCTCTCTGGCGGCCAGCAGCAGCGCGTGGCGTTGGCTCGCGCACTGGTGTTCGAGCCTGAACTGGTGCTGATGGACGAACCGCTGGGCGCGCTGGACAAGAACCTGCGTGAAGAAATGCAGTACGAGATCAAACGCATTCATGCCCGCCTCGGCGTCACCATGATCTACGTCACCCACGATCAGACCGAAGCATTGACCATGTCTGACCGCATTGCGGTCTTCAACGACGGCATTGTGCAACAGTTAGCCTCGCCGGATGAACTTTACGAGCGGCCAGAAAACGCTTTCGTCGCTTATTTTATTGGCGAAAACAATCGATTGGTTGGCGAGGTCAGCGAGCACCTCGGCGATAACTGCAAGGTGCGCCTGGATAGCGGCGACACAGTGATTGCCAAGTCGATAGCCGTGGGCGGCGTAGGCTCGCGCACGACGCTGTCGCTAAGACCTGAGCGGGTCAGCATTCTGTCGGGGGATGCCGAAGAACAATTCGACAACCAGTTCACCGCCACCGTGCAGGAGGTCATCTACCTGGGCGACCACCTGCGTACGCGGGTAACGGTGTGCGGTAACGATGACTTCATTCTGAAGACGGCCAATGCGCAAGGTGTTGGTGTTATGCGCCCTGGTCAGCACATTCAGGTTGGCTGGTCGAGTGCCGATTGCCGCGCGCTGGATGCCTGAGCAGGACAGTCGTCAAGTTCGTCAGTCAGAATCGGTAGCCAAGCTATTAGTATCGCGGCATCCCCTGGTGCCGACGGCAAGTGCAACAACAAACGGAGAAACTCTATGAAGGCTATTATCCGCAAGCGTGTTCTCAAGACAGGTATCGCTGTCGTGGGGCTGTCGACTCTTGCCGTGGCGGTCAGCGCCCATGCCCAGCAGACGTTGAACATTGTGTCCTGGGGCGGTGCTTACAGCATGAGCCAGCACGAAGCTTACGATAAACCGTGGATGGAGAAGACCGGCGACGAGATCGTCAACATTGACCGCAGCGGTAACGCATTGGCGGGCCTGCGTGCTCAATCCCAGGCTGGCAACGTGACCTGGGACCTGGTCGACATGCTTCCCGCCGATGCCATGATCGCCTGTGCCGAAGGGCTTATCGAGCCGCTTGATCACGATGAGCTGCTGGCCGACGCCCCGGATGGCACGCCGCCCAGCGAGGATTTCGTCGACGGTGCCTTGGGTGACTGCTTCGTGGCCTCCATCGTCTATTCCAATATCGTCGCCTTTAATAGCGAGATGTTTCCCGAAGACGACCAGCCCAGCACCATCGAGGATGTCTTCGACCTGGAAAACTATCCCGGCAAGCGAGCCCTGCTGCGTAAGCCGATCAACAACATGGAATGGGCCTTGATCGCCGATGGCGTCGAGCGTGACGAGGTCTACGCCATGCTCGAGACCGAAGAGGGCGTACAGCGTGCCTTCGACAAGCTCGATACCATCAAAGACGAAGTCATCTGGTGGGAAGAAGGCGCCCAGCCGCCTCAGCTGTTGGCTGATCAGGAAGTCGCCTTTGCCTCCGCCTACAATGGCCGGATCTTCAATGCCATGGTCACTGAAGACCAACCTTTCGAGATCATTTGGGACGCCCAGGTGTTCGAGCTGGATGGCTGGGTGGTACCTACCGGCAAGCTCGACAAGGTGAAGGACTACCTGTACTTCGCCACCGATACCCAGCGTCTTGCCGATCAGGCGCAGTACATCTCCTATGGCCCGGCACGTCTGTCTTCTTCCGAGTTGGTTTCCACCCATGCCGAAACCGGCATTGAGATGACGCCGCACATGCCGACCCATGAGCCGAACTTTGAAACGGCGCTGCAAAAAGACGACCTGTTCTGGGCCGACTACAACGATGAGCTGACCCAGCGTTTTAACGCCTGGCTGTCCCAGTAAGCTCCTGCCGCCGCTCGGTGAAAACTGGGCGGCGGCATGCCGATAGCCGATCGTTGCTGATCACTTCTTTCGCCAGATGGAGAGACCTACGTGTCCGAATCTCCTGCAGCTCCTTTGACAACGGCCGATGGTGTGCCGCTCAAGGTCAGCCTACGTCGTACTGTGCGACGCTCGAAAATAAAGGCGCTGTTGCTGGTGGCGCCGCTACTGGCATTTCTGTTCATCGCCTTCCTGATGCCTTTGTTCGAAATGCTGTGGCGCAGTGTTGATAATCCTGAAGTGTCTACCCACCTATCGCGTACCGTTTCAGCGCTGGAAGGCTGGAACGGTGAGTCGTTACCTGATGAAGCCACCTTTGCTGCCTTGGCCGAGGATCTCCGCGAAGGCCAGCAGGAACGCAACTTGGGCCTATTGTCCAGCCGACTGAACTACGAAAAGTCGGGCATGCGTTCGACCATCAGCCGCACGGCGCGCCGTGTCGGCACGTTGGAACCGCCCTATCGCGAGTCACTCATTGAGGTCAATGACACCTGGGGGGAACTCGATACCTGGAAGCTGATCCAGCGCGAAGCGTCTCCCTATACGATTTCGTATTATCTGGCGGCGGTCGATCTCCAGTTGAGCCCGGACGGTGAGATCGTCCAAGTGCCAGAGCATATGCAGATTCATGCCACGCTATTTTGGCGAACGCTGTGGATGAGCGCCGTTATCACTGGCCTGACGCTACTGCTTGGTTTTCCAGTGGCTTTTCTGCTGGCGAGTCTTCCCGCGCGTCACTCCAATCTGCTGATGATTCTAGTACTGCTGCCGTTCTGGACCTCACTGCTGGTGCGCACCACTACCTGGATCGCTATCCTGCAGTCACAGGGCGTGCTCAACGACGTGATGGTGGCCCTTGGTGTGATTGCCGATGAGGCGCGGTGGCAGATGATCCACAACAAGATGGGCACGATCATCGCCATGACGCATATCCTGCTGCCGTTTATGATCCTCCCGCTCTACTCGGTGATGAAGACCATCCCGCCCAGCTACATGCGCGCGGCACGCTCGTTGGGAGGCAAACCGTTTCTGAGTTTCCGTCGGGTCTACTTTCCGCTGACGATCCCGGGCATTGCCGCTGGCGGGATCCTGGTGTTTATCCTGTCGATCGGCTACTACATCACGCCAGCGCTGGTGGGCGGGCAGTCGGGGCGCTTCATCACTAATTACATCGCCTACCATATGCAGACATCGCTCAACTGGGGGCTGGCCGCCGCGATTGCCTCCATCCTGCTGTTCGTGGTGATTATTTGCTATCTGGTGTTCAACCGTCTGATCGGCGTCGACAAGGTCAAGCTGGGGTAAACCATGGCCATTCCTTCCTACGCCACCCGTGGCGAGCGCATCTGGCACTATCTCTTTCTGTTTATCTGTGGCCTGGTCTTTCTGTTCCTGATAGGGCCGCTACTGGTGATCATCCCGCTGTCATTCAATGCCGAGCCCTACTTCACTTTCAGTAAAAAAATGGTGGCCTTCGACCCGGCCGGTTATTCGTTGCGCTGGTATCAGGATTTCTTTACCTCAAGCGAATGGCTCAACGCTATCAAGAACAGCTTCATCATCGGTATCGCGTCCACGCTGCTGGCCACGGTGCTGGGGACCGTTGCGGCGCTGGGGTTGTCGAGTCGGCACATGCCGGCGCGTGGCGCGATCATGGCACTGTTGATCTCGCCGATGATCGTGCCGCTGATCATCTCCGCGGCGGCGATGTTCTTCTTCTTTTCCAAGGTCAATCTCGCCCAGACCTACGTGGGCGTGATCCTGGCGCATACGGCGCTCGGCATTCCCTTCGTGGTCATCACCGTGACGGCCACGCTATCGAGTTTCGATACCACGCTGATCCGTGCTGCACATAGCCTAGGGGCTAACCCGACACGCACCTTCTTCAAGGTGGTGCTACCACTGGTCACGCCGGGAGTGGTGTCGGGGGCGCTGTTTGCCTTTATTACCTCATTCGATGAAGTCGTCGTGGTGCTGTTCATTGCAGGCCCTGAACAGCGCACCATGCCGATCCAGATGTGGTCGGGCATTCGCGAGCAGATCAGCCCGACGATCCTCGCCGTGGCGACCATGCTGGTGCTGCTCTCGATGTTGCTGCTCACCACCCTTGAGCTATTACGCCGGCGCAGTGAGCGTCTGCGGGGGCTCTCGCCAGACTAAGCCCAAGCAGCATTGGTAGCGCGCCGGTTTGATGCGAAAACTAAAGGTCTTTGACCAACCTGAGCGCGTCGTAGATAGCCGCGTGGGTGTTGCGGGACTCGACAGCATCACCGATCCGAAACAGCTGGAAGCGGCCATCCGGGTTGCTAGTCACGCTCTGGGGGGCGCCCACGATCAGGTCGTCGTAATTCACCTCGCCGCGGTTGCTGGCGTGCGGTTTTAGCTCGAAATAGATATCGGCCATCGGTGTGATGCCGTAGTTGACGACCACTTGGTCGATACGCCGCTCATGCCCACTATCCTGCTGGCCATGAATGGCATAATCGCTGGTGATTTCGGCGAGCAGTTCACTGCCGTCGCGCTGCACGGACTTCAGCCGGTAAGTCGGCGTGAAGGTGACGTTGGCACGCTGCAGGGAACGCATGTAGGGCACCAGGTTCATGGCCATGATCTCTGCGGAGAAGGTGCGGTCCGGCGTCATGATTTCAAGCTCGGCCCCTGCGGCGGCAATGATCTCTGCCGCCTGTAGAGCAGCATGGTCGCCTGCATCGTCGAACAGCAACACCCGTTTGCCCGGTGACACGTGCCCGGAGAGGATGTCCCAGGTATTGACGACTAAGTCGCTGCCGACCGCGGGCTGATCTTCCATGGGGTAGCCGCCGGTGGCCACGATCACCGCATCCGGCTTTTCGGCGCGCACGTCCTCGGCCTCGGCCCAGACGTTGTAGCGAATCTCGACGCCGAGTGCATCACAGCGCGCCAGGCGCCAATCGATGATGCCCAGCATCTCACGACGTCGCTCACTCTGCGCCGTGAGACGTATCTGCCCGCCAGCATCGCTGGCGGCTTCGAATACCACCACCGAGTGGCCACGCTCACCGGCAACACGAGCGGCTTCTAACCCTGCTGGCCCCGCGCCGATAATTACGACTCGCCGTTGCTGTGCCGCCTTGGAAATGGTGTGCGGCATGGTGGTTTCGCGCCCGGTGGCAGCGTTATGAATGCAGTAGGCGGCGCCGCCTTGATAGATGCGATCAAGGCAGTAGTTGGCGCCGACGCAGGGGCGAATCTCTTCCTCTCGCCCTTCGGCGATCTTGCGCACGATATGGGGGTCGGCCATGTGGGCACGGGTCATGCCGATCATGTCGACCTTGCCTGAGGCGATAGCATAACGGGCAGTGGCGACATCCTGGATCTTGGCACCATGGAAGGTGGGGAAGTCGATCTCGCGACGTATTTCACCGGCGAAATCCAGGTGTGGGGCGCTGGGCATGCCTTGGATGGGAATCACGTCGGTGAGCCCTGCGTCGGTGTCGATGTGGCCGCGAACCACGTTGAGGAAGTCGACCAGGCCGCTACTCTTCAAGCGTCGCGATATCTCCATCCCATCGCCGGAGGTCAGCCCACCCGGCAGCATCTCGTCGCCGGTGTAGCGCACGCCTACGATGAACGCTTCACCCACCCGCTGGCGAATAGCGCGCAGCACGTCGAAGGTGAAACGCAGTCGGTTATCGAGATCGCCGCCATAAGGTTCCTCAAGGGTATTGGTCAATGGCGACCAGAACTGATCCATCAGGTGGCCGTAGGCCTGTAGCTCGATGCCATCAAGGCCGGCGGCATGCATGCGCTCGGCGGCATCGGCATAGTCGCGGATCAGGCGCTCGATATCCCAATCCTCTACCTGCTTGGGAAAGGCGCGGTGGGACGCCTCGCGACGATGAGAAGGCGACACCGCTGGCAGCCAGTCGCCCTTGTCCCAACGGGTGCGCCGGCCCAGGTGGGTGAGTTGGATCATCACTGCGGTGCCGTGCTCGTGACAGGCGTCGGTCAGCTCACGCATCCAGGGCACTACTTCATCCTGATAGGCGAGGATGTTGTTGAACACGGGTGGGCTGTCCTTGGCCACCGCCGCGGATCCTGCCGTCATGGTCAGGCCAAGGCCTGCCTTGGCGCGCTCGACGTGGTAGGCACGGTAGAGTGCCTTGGGCATCCCATCCTCAGGATAAGCGGGCTCATGGGCTGTCATCATCAGCCTGTTTTTCAGGGTTAGATGCTTGAGCTGGAAGGGCTGCAGCAGCGGATCGTTATCCATGGGAAGCGCTCTATTTTATTGTGTATTTGACAAATTTAGGCGTCCATGTTCATAGTTGTCAATATAATGTTCATATATGTACATAGCGGCAAAGCTGTGGACAGAGCAGGTCGTCATCACATAGTAGGAGCGCTGCTGGCACGAGGTTGGTTTATGGACTAGGAGGCGGGGAAATGGAGCAAAACTTTGTGATTGGAATTATCGGTGGACAGGGGTGGATGGGGCGGGCTCTCGGGCTTGCCCTGCTGGAGCAGGGTATTGTGTCTGCTGATCGATTAGTCGTTTCATCGCGCTCCGGAAGCAACAACGCTTACTGCGATTGGCGTGGCGTTCGCTGTGTTAAGAACAACCGTGAATTGGTCGGGTTGGTTGACGTCGTCGTACTTTCGGTACGTCCGCAAGATCTCGCCAGCGTCGATATCGATGCTGGCGGGAAGTTGGTTATCTCCCTGTTGGCGATGGCTTCCTTGCAGGAGGTCTCTAGTCGAGCGGGGAGTGGCCGGGTAGTGCGTGCCATGCCGAACGCGGCGGCGGAAATCCGTCGGGCCTATTTCCCCTGGTTTGCTGCACAGCAGGTCACAGAGGCTGACAAGCGACTAGTTCAAACGTTGTTGGAGAGCTGCGGCAAAGCACGGGAGGTCGCCAACGAGCGTGATCTCGATTATCTGACGGTCTTGAGTGGGGCTGGGCCTGCTTACCCCGCTTTGCTGGCGCAATCAATGTTGGAGCACGCTAAGCAGATGGGGATCGCCGACGATATCGCACTTGAGGCCGTCATGCAGACCCTGGTAGGCGGCAGCCTGTTGCTGGAAAGGCTGGGAACCGATCCCGGTGATATGGTTGAGCGACTGATTGCTTATGACGGCACTACGGCCCAGGGGCTGCGAACAATGCTGGATGAGGGAATCGACCAAGCGGTTCATCGTGGGCTTGAGGCGGCCCACCGGGTAGCCAATGGCACGGATAAGACGCCTCCATAGGCCCTACTGAAGTTGATCGTTTGGAAGAGCGCAGAGCGCAACACTGCGTCTCTTAGGTGCCCTTATTCTTTTGTTCCTCTATTCCGCTATATATCCATGGCGGGCATGGAAGCGTTGCAATTCCCTTGCGCCAGGGGGCTGGCCGGTGAAGATTTCGACATAGGCGGGGATGCGCTGCATGCGCACCTCGAGCGGTTCCTGGGTCTTCATCGAGATATAGCCGATCTGGGTTAGGTAGATGGTGCGGCCACGAACGTTGGCCGCCAGCGAATCATAGCCGTAACGCTGGAACATTCGCGCCAGTGCTTCGATACGGGTGGCATCAGCCGCATCGATTTCACTCACTACGGATGCTGACTGTAGCGCCCAACTGCGCATGGCGAACTCTAGCGGGGAGTCGAACAGGGTAGGGTCCAGCCAGCAGTCGAAGACATTGAGCATCGCCTCGACGATATTTTCGGCATAGGCTTCGGTCTGATGCACTAGCCCTTGGGTATTCTTTTCACGCCAGCGTGCGATCAGTGCCTCCAGCAGCGCCTCGCGATCCTTGAAGAACCAGTAAAAACTGGTTCGAGAAAGCTTTAGTCGCTTGGCCAGGGAAAGAATGCGTACGCTATCGACGCCGGATTCCAGTAGCAGCTCGAACGCCGCATCAAGCCAGACGTCTTGGGAGCCCTTAGCGGCGGGCGTATCGGTGGGTGGCATTGAGCAGGTCTCTAAGAATAGTCTAGGAATAGTGTGGCAAAGTGTACACAGGTGTCTCTTATGTGTACACGTTGTCAGCTACTCTGGCTAAGTCCTAGTGACGGTAAACGTCGCTGCTTTGATCCTTCACATTTTAACCTCGGGCTAAATGTAACGTCGGCGCATCGTGTTCTAAATTCTCAAGCATACGAGCAGCGTACCAGTCGATAAAGTCGATAACACCGAACTCATAGGTCTCGGAGTAGGGGCCGGGTTGGTAAGCCTTGGAGTTAATGCCACGCTGGTTCTCCTCGGCGAGTTGGCGGTCCTGATCGTTGGTAACATCCCACACGCGGCGCAACTTTTCAGGGTCGTAGTCAACGCCTTCCAAGGCGTCCTTGTGAACCAGCCACTTGGTGGTCACCACGGTTTGTTGCGGGCCAAGCGGCAGCACGCGAAATACCACCGCATGATCGCCCATGAAGTGGTTCCATGAGTTGGGCAGATGCAGAATGCGCAGGGAGCCCATGTCAGGGCTTGATAAGCGCCCCATCAGCTTCTGACAGCCAGGTTGGCCGTCCATAGTCATCGACACAATGCCATCCAGCAGCGGCGTGCGGGTCAAGCGGTTGCGCTTGCCAAGCCGCGTCAACTGGTGAGGAACCTGCTCCCGATCCCAATCCGCCTGTTTGCGGGCCACCAAAGCTTTGTAGGCGGGCGTTGCGCGGGGGTCGTCGGTGTCATCAAACTCCTGCAGCGAGTTCAGCAGCTCAGGGTGAGCGCCGTTGCAGTGATAGCACTCGCGGTTGTTTTCGATGACGAGCTTCCAGTTGGCTTGCTCTACGATACTGGACTCGACGGCGACCTTGACGTTGTCCATCTGGTACGGCTCGAGGTAATGCTCAAGCGTTGTCAGAAAATCATCAATCGCGGGTGGTTCATCGCTCAGGTTGATAAAGATGAAGCCGCCGGCGGTGCGCACGTTGACCGGCTTGAGGCCAAACTGGTTGAGGTCGAAGTCAGTGCCCATGTCGCTGCCGGCAAACAGCAAGCGACCATCAAGTTCGTAGGTCCACTGGTGGTAGGGGCAGACGAGCTTGGCCACCTTGCCCTTATCTTTCGTGCAAAGACGCGAGCCGCGGTGGCGGCAGACGTTGTGAAACGCATGAATAATGCCTTCACTGCCGCGCACGATGACAATGGGGTTATCGCCAATATCCAGTGTCATGAAGTTACCCTTGGCCGGGATCTCGCACGTCATGCCAGCAAACAGCCATTCCTTCTCGAACACTTCCTGCATATCAAGCGCGAACAGGCGGGCATCGTTATAAAACGGTTGCGAAAGCGAAAAGGTACGCCCTCTTTCCTGCAGCATCTGGACCGTTGCCGCCCGCGCCGCGGCGAGTGGGTCATCCATCCGGTTAGAAACACTTTTTTCCATTACCAGTATCCTCGTAAACCTCCGCTCCCCCCTCAAAGGGCTGCGAATCGGCCGATAGTCAAGATTGCTTATCTTGTTGTTCTGTTGCGTAACCTGGCGTTTGATTTAAATGTGGCCTGACGTCAGGCACCGATTGTGTTGCAGGCGCTGCACTGCCAATTATCTGCCCGCGACATTAGATGGCGTAGCGGCGACTAAAAAAGAGGTTTCTAAACGATAGAGAGTGGCACGAGGTAAGTGTGAGTCGCTGTCAGGTAAGTCGGTTAGCAAGTGCATACCCAAAATGCAGCTCAAAGGTGCTGGCTGTATCGCAAATACGGTTCGGCGATGCATAGTGATGAAGGCTGTTCAGGCAGAGGCGATAATGACAACTAATTTCTTCAATCCGGTCACGACCCAAACCTGGACCAATGGCCGTCACCAGGTGCGGTGCGTCAAGGTGATCCAGGAAACCCAGGATGTACGCACGTTCTGTTTTATGGCCGAGCAGCCTGTGCTGTTCTTCTTCAAGCCGGGTCAGTTCGTGACGCTGGAGCTTGAGATTGATAATCAGCCGATCATGCGCTCCTATACGATCTCCAGCTCTCCCTCCATTCCGTATAGCTTTTCCATTACCGTTAAGCAGATTCCGGGGGGCAAGGTTTCTAATTGGCTGCACGCCAATTTAAAGGTGGGCGACGAGCTGGTGGTGCACGGGCCGGTAGGCAATTTTAACTCTATCGATTTCCCTGCCGAAAAAGTGTTATTTCTTTCTGGCGGTGTGGGTATTACCCCCTTGATGTCCATGACGCGCTGGCTGTTTGATACCAATGCCGCTGTGGACGTTGAATTCGTGCATAGCGCCCGGGCCCCTCGCGATGTCATTTATCACCGTGAGCTGGTGCATATGTTTTCGCGCATTCCCGAGTTCAAGCTGCACATCATTTGTGAAAGCAAAGAAGATATTGGCGAGGCATGGGCTGGCTATCGTGGCTACCTCACCCAGCCGCTATTTGAGCTGATAGTGCCGGACTTTATGGAGCGGGAGATCTTTTGTTGCGGTCCAGCACCCTATATGAACGCCATAAAAAGTATTCTGCGCCACCACAATTTTGACATGAGTCATTATCACGAAGAGCTATTTGGCGCCACGCCGATCGACGTTCGTGAGGAGGTACGTGAGCTGGCCGAGCAGGCAGAGGTTGACGCCGAAAATGTCGATACCAGTGAATTGCACAGCATTGAATTTGCGTCTTCAGGGAAAAGTGTCCGTATCCAACCGGGTGAGACGGTTCATGCGGCAGCAGCGAAGCTGGGCCTGCATATTCCCAAAGCTTGCGGTATGGGGATTTGCGGTACTTGCCGAGTAGAACTCAAATCAGGTGAGGTGGAAATGGAACATAACGGCGGTATTACCGAAGAAGATGTTGAAGAGGGCTACATTCTGTCTTGCTGTAGTCGGCCTAAAGGGGATCTGGTGGTGGATTTTTAGCCCATACAAGTATCTTGCTGCTGAGTCATAAGCGCCCTAAACGGTTACTCGCCCGTCTAGGGCGCTTTGCTTTTTTGGCGGCGTCAGGCGTGGTATCGGCTAAATGTTGCCGATGTCGCAAATACATCGTTTGGTGACGTCGGTAAGCATCTTGGGGCCGGACACCAACGATAGTATCGCGGTAACAACGCGTTGATAGGGACTTTGGTTGAAAGCGACCTGGGTTTATCAGCATTAAAGAGTATGTCCAGCACTTAATAAAAAAGTGACTCATCAGGAGGCGGTAATGCTTCAAAATAATTTTTCGCCCAACGCCCGCTTGGCCAATTACGACTCGTTGCTTGCTGAGGCAATTGCTGAAGAAACGGTTCGCCAAGAAGCGCATATTGAATTGATCGCCTCCGAAAATTACACCAGCAAACTTGTGATGGAAGCGCAAGGCACACAGCTGACCAACAAGTATGCTGAAGGTTATCCAGGTCGCCGTTACTACGGCGGGTGTGAGTTCGTTGACAAGGTTGAAGCTCTCGCCATTGAGCGAGCTTGTAATTTATTTAGCGCCAACTATGCCAATGTGCAGCCACATTCCGGGGCTCAGGCTAATGCCGCCGTCTTCATGGCGCTGGTCTCTCCGGGCGATACCGTGTTGGGGATGAGCTTGGCCCACGGCGGCCACTTAACCCATGACGCAGCCCCTAATTTCTCGGGCAAGCACTACAACGCCGTACAGTATGGCCTCAAGCCGGAAACCGGCGAAATCGACTACGAAGAAGTTGAGCGCCTGGCGCGTGAACATCAGCCGAAGATGATCATTGCGGGATTCTCTGCTTACTCACGCGTAGTGGACTGGCGGCGTTTTCGCACTATCGCCGATGAAGTGGGCGCTTGGTTGATGGTCGATATGGCGCATGTTGCGGGCTTGGTTGCCGCTGGCCTCTACCCAAGCCCGCTCCCATTTGCGCATGTGGTGACCACGACGACCCACAAAACGCTGCGTGGCCCTCGGGGTGGTTTGATACTCTCTGCCCATGGCGACGAAGCGCTCTATAAAAAGCTTAATGGGGCCGTGTTCCCAGGTCAGCAGGGCGGGCCGTTGATGCATGTGATCGCCGCCAAGGCGGTGGCTTTTAAGGAGGCCATGAACCAGGCGTTTGTGCGCTATCAACAGCAGGTGATTGATAACGCTCGGGCGATGGCCAAGGTGTTCATGGAGCGTGGCTACGACGTGGTGTCCGGCGGTACCGACGACCACCTCTTTTTGGTCTCGCTCATCCGCCAAGGCATTACCGGTAAAGATGCGGATGCAGCCCTTGGTCGCGCGCACATTACGGTGAATAAAAACACGGTGCCCAACGACCCGCAAAGCCCCTTTGTGACGTCTGGCCTGCGTATTGGTACCCCGGCGGTCACCACGCGTGGTTTTGATGCCCACGAGTGTAGTGAGTTGGCGGGATGGATTTGCGACATCTTGGACGAGCTGGCCGCAGGCAAAGACACCGCTTCCATTGAAGCTAAAGTGCAAGCCAAAGTGGCTGATGTGTGTGCCCGGCATCCTGTCTACGCTGAAACTGTCGCTGAAGCCATCGCTTGAGAGGAGACCCCTATGCAACGCTATTCCGGCTTCGGCCTGGTCAAGCACGCGCTGAGCCACCACGAGAACTGGGAACGCCAGTGGCGCAGCCCCACGCCCAAGAAGCAGTACGATGTGATCATCGTCGGTGGTGGCGGCCACGGCTTGGCCACGGCCTATTACTTGGCGAAAGAGTTCGGCGTCAAGAACGTGGCGGTGATTGAGAAGGGCTGGCTGGGTGGCGGCAACACCGCCCGTAATACCACTATCGTGCGTTCCAACTATTTATGGGACGAATCGGCCGTCCTTTACGAACATGCCATGAAATTGTGGGAAGGGCTCTCGCAGGATCTGAACTATAACGTGATGTTCTCCCAGCGAGGGGTGCTCAACCTCGGGCATACCCTGCAGGACATGCGCGATATCCAGCGTCGGGTAAATGCCAATCGGCTGAATGGCATTGACGGTGAAGTTTTAGACGCCAAAGGAGTGCAGGAGCTAGTGCCGATTATGGACTGCTCCAAGAACGCTCGCTACCCGGTGATGGGCGCCTCCTGGCAGCCGCGCGCCGGCGTGGCGCGCCACGATGCCGTGGCCTGGGGCTACGCCCGCGGCGCCGATGCTCACGGCGTGGATATTCTCCAGCAGACCGAAGTCACCGGCTTCAAGATTCGTGACGGCCAGATCTACGGTGTACACACCAACCGGGGCGATATTGAAGCCAAAACCGTCGGTTGCGTGACCGCCGGTAACTCCAGCGTGCTGGCCAAGATGGGCGGCTTTAACCTGCCGTTGGAGTCCCATCCGCTGCAAGCCTTAGTCTCTGAGCCGATCAAACCTATTCTCGATACGGTGGTGATGTCGAACCAGGTGCATGGCTACATCAGCCAGTCCGACAAGGGCGACCTGGTGATCGGCGCAGGCATCGATGGCTATAACGGCTATGGTCAACGCGGCAGTTATCCCACCGTGGAGCACACGCTCCAGGCGATCGTTGAAATGTTCCCGATTTTCTCGCGGGTGCGCATGAACCGCCAGTGGGGTGGCATCGTCGATACCTGCCCGGACGCTTGCCCGATCATCTCCAAAACACCGGTGAAAGGTCTGTACTTCAACTGCGGTTGGGGCACCGGCGGCTTCAAGGCGACGCCAGGGTCGGGGCATGTGTTTGCCGCCAGCCTGGCCAAGGGGGAAATGCACCCCATCGCCGAGCCGTTCTCCATGTTCCGCTTCCACAGCGGCGCACTGATCGACGAACACGGCGCTGCCGGCGTTGCCCACTAGGGTTCATACGAGAGGAGTATTCGCATGTTCTATATCTACTGCCCCTACTGCGGCGAACACCGTGAGGAAGAGGAATTCCACCCCAAGGGCCAGGCGCATATCGAGCGCCCCAAGGAGCCCGAGGCGTGTAGCGACGAAGAGTGGGGGGATTACCTGTTCTTCCGTGACAACCCCCGTGGCGTTCACCATGAAATGTGGGTGCATGCGGTGGGTTGCCGCAAGTTTTTCAACGTGACGCGTCACACCGTGAGCTACGAGATTCTCGAGACCTACAAAATGGGCGAGCAGCCGTCGATTACCGCTGACAGCCAGACTAAGCCTCGCGAAGCCGCCGCGGTAAACCAACAAGAAGGAGTGCGGGCATGAGCCAGTCCAAGCAACAAGTGTTCCGCCTTAACACGGGCGGGCGTATCGACCGCTCCCGCACGTTGAGCTTTACCTTTAACGGTCAGCGTTACCAAGGACACCCCGGGGATACTCTGGCTTCGGCGCTGCTGGCTAATGGCGTGGATATCGTTAACCGCAGCTTTAAATACTCTCGGCCCCGCGGCATTGTCGCTGCGGGCGCCGAGGAGCCCAATGCCATCGTACAGCTAGGCAGCAGTGAAGCGGCCCAGGTGCCCAATGTACGCGCCACCCAGCAGGCGCTATATGAAGGTTTGGCCGCCAGCAGCACCAATGGCTGGCCGAACGTACAGCGCGACCTGATGGGCCTGTTCGGCAAGCTGGGCGGGCAGTTCATGCCGCCGGGCTTCTACTACAAGACCTTTATGGCGCCGGCCTCGATGTGGCTGACCTACGAGAAGTACATCCGCAAGGCGGCGGGGCTGGGTCGCAGCCCCATGGAAGCCGATCCGGATAACTATGATCACTTCAATCAGCACTGCGATGTGCTGGTCGTCGGTGCAGGCGCCGCGGGTCTGGCGGCAGCGCTGGCTGCCGCGCGCAGCGGCGCCCGGGTGATGGTGGCCGATGAGCAGGAAGAGATGGGCGGCTCGCTGTTGGCCAGCCGCGAAACCCTGGATGGCAAGCCGGCGGATCAGTGGGTGGCCCGGGTGCTGGATGAGCTGGCCGGTTGCGAAAACGTCACGCTGCTGCCGCGCACCACGGCTAACGGTTATCACGACCACAATTTTGTGACGCTGCATGAGCGGCGTACCGAGCACCTAAGCGATACGGCGCCGGTGGAAAATGGCCACCGTCAGGTGCGCGCACGCCTGCACCGGGTTCGCGCTGGCCAGGTGATCCTGTCCACGGGCGCCCACGAGCGTCCGCTGGTCTACGCGGGCAATGACGTGCCGGGCAACATGCTGGCTGGCGCTGTGTCGACCTACATTCGCCGCTATGGCGTGGCACCGGGCCACAAACTGGTGCTCTCCACCAGCAACGACTACGGCTACCGCGCTGCCCTGGACTGGAAAGAGGCCGGCTGCGAGGTCGTCGCTATCGTGGACGCCCGCGAGGCGCTGGCGGGCGACTGGGTGGATGCCGCCCGCGCCCAGGGCATCAAGATTATTACGGGCAGCGCCGTTATCGAGGCGAAGGGCAGCAATCGGGTCACCGCGGCACGGGTCGCCAAGATTGATATTGTCGCTTTCAAAGTGAGCGGCCCGGTTCAGGAGTTGGCCTGCGACACCATCGCCAGCTCCGGCGGCTACAGCCCGGTGATTCACTTGGCGTCCCACACTGGCGCGCGGCCTACCTGGCGCGACGATATTATTGGCTTCGTGCCGGGGCTGGTGAAGGGCGTGCAGGCTTGTGGCGGTGCTAAAGGTACCTATGCGTTGGGTGACGTACTTGCCGAGGGTCTCGAGGCGGGCATCAGGGCGGCAGCCGCCACTGGGCACACCGCCCAGGCGGTTAACCTACCTAGCGCCGAACGTCTTCAGCAGGGGCCTGCAGTAGCCCTGTTTCAGGTGCCCCATGAGAAGCCCACGCTGCGCGGTCCCAAGCAGTTCGTCGACCTGCAGAACGACGTCACCGCGGCGGGCATCGAGCTGGCTACCCGGGAAGGCTTCGAGTCCATCGAGCATATCAAGCGCTATACCGCCATGGGCTTCGGTACGGATCAGGGCAAGCTGGGCAACATCAACGGCATGGCGATTGCCGCCCGTTGCTTGAATCGCTCGATTCCCGAGGTGGGCACCACGGTGTTCCGTCCTAACTACACCCCGGTCACCTTCGGTGCCATCGTCGGTCGCCACTGTCGTGACCTGTTCGACCCCGAGCGCTACACCGCGCTGCACCAGTGGCACGTAGAGCGCGGCGCCGAGTTCGAGGACGTCGGCCAGTGGAAGCGGCCCTGGTACTATCCACAAAAGGTGAATGGCAAGGCCGAGACGATACAGGAGGCGGTTGCTCGCGAGTGCCTGGCGGTTCGCGAGAAGGTCGGTATCCTCGATGCCTCGACGCTTGGCAAAATCGATATTCAAGGGCCGGATGCGCGTGAGTTTCTGGCCCGGATTTATACCAACAAGTGGGAGAAACTGGCGGTCGGCAAGTGCCGTTATGGCCTGATGTGCAAGGACGATGGCATGGTTACCGACGATGGTGTGACGAGCTGTCTTGCTGAAAACCACTTTTTGATGACCACCACCACCGGTGGCGCTGCCGCGATTCTGGAATGGTTGGAGTTATGGCATCAGACCGAGTGGCCGGAACTGGATGTCTACTTCTCTTCAGTGACCGACCACTGGGCCACCATGACGATCACCGGCCCGGAAGCGCGCAAGCTGCTCGCTGAGATCAGTGATATCGATCTTGATCGCGATAGCTTTAAGTTTATGGATTGGCGCTCCGGGAAAGTGGCGGGGGTACCTGCACGGGTCTTTCGTATCTCCTTTACTGGCGAGCTGACCTTTGAGATCAACGTGCAAGCCAACTACGCCATGCATGTCTGGCAGACCCTGTTCAAGCACGGCGAAAAGTATGGCTTGACGCCCTATGGCACCGAAACCATGCACGTTCTGCGCGCTGAAAAGGGCTTCATCATCGTGGGCCAGGAAACCGACGGCTCCGTTACCCCAGAAGACCTGGGTATGCAGTGGGCGATCGGCTACGACAAACCCTACTCATGGATTGGTAAGCGGGCCCTGACGCGCAGTGATACCAAACGTGAGAACCGCAAGCAGTTGGTGGGGCTCAGGCCGAAAGACCCGAAGGTGGTTCTCGAAGAGGGTGCCCAGATCGTGCTTGATCCCAAGCATGCGATCCCTATGCCAATGGTGGGGCACGTGACCTCCAGCTATTACAGCCCGATCCTGGATTCAGGCTTTGCGCTAGCGGTGGTCAAGGGTGGCCATCAGAAGCTGGGTGATACGGTCTACCTGCCCATGGCGGATGGACAAACCCATGAGGCTGAAATCGTCAGCACCGTTTTCTACGACCCCAAGGGAGAGCGCCAGCATGTCTAACGCGGCCACCTTCGACACCCGTACTGATACCGCTATTCCGGTAGAGTCCCCGTTAGCCTATAGCTATCGTCGCAGCGGTGCGCCCCAGGCCGGCAGTCCAAGCCGACTTCAGCTACGCGAGCGGGCAATGCTTGGGCATCTGATCCTGCGCGGTGGCGCCATCGTGCTCGACGAGGCGGTGCGTGACGTGCTCGGCATTAGCTTGCCTGGACAACCCCAGGCGTTGGTGCAAGATGCCAGCGGCGAGCGCTCCATTCAGTGGCTCTCCCCGGACGAGTGGCTGGTGATAGTCCCCGGTGGAGAGGAGTTCCCGCTGGAGGCCAAGCTGCGCGAGTATTTGGGCAGCGCCCATTTCGCGATTAGCGACGTCAGCGGTGGTCAGACGCTATTGGAGATTTCCGGCGAAGCAGCCCGAGAGCTGTTGATGAAAACGGTGATCTACGATGTTCACTCCAGCAATTTCCCGGTGGGAAAGGGTGTTACTACCGTCTTCGCCAAGGCGACCACTATCCTGCGTCGTCCCAGTGAAGAGCGCTGGGAGTTAGTGGTGCGACGCAGCTTTGCCGACTACTGCTACCGCTGGTTGCTGGATGCAGCGGCAGAGTATGGCGTAAACGTACAACAATAAGCGGGCAGGCCGGAACGCTGTTCCGGCCGCTATGATCTTCCGCAACGGTCTGCCGCTAACTGAGAAGCATGCACTATGAGCCGAATGAGCGATACCTGGATACTTGCCGCCCAATGCCCCAGCCGCTTGGGAACGGTGGACGTCGTCACGCGCTTTCTAAAAGAGCAGCAGTGCTATATCACTGAACTCAACTCTTTCGATGATCGGCTGGGCGGACGCTTTTTCATTCGCGCTGAGTTTCGCCCAGAGCAAGATGAGTTTCATGAAGAGCGCTTTCACACCGATTTTTCAGCGCGGGCAAGCGAATTCGATATGCAGTTCGAATTGACGGCCCCTGGCAAACGCACCGGCACCGTGATTATGGTCTCCAAAGCCGATCACTGCTTGAATGATCTGCTCTACCGTTATCGGACGGGGCAGCTTCCGCTGGATATCAAAGCGGTGATTTCCAATCATCCCGATTTGGAGCCGTTGGCAGCATGGCACGATTTGCCCTACCACTACCTGCCGATCACGCCCGAGACAAAATTGCAGCAGGAAGCGCAGATACGCGACATCATCGCGGATACCGAAGCTGAATTGGTGGTGCTGGCAAGGTATATGCAAGTGCTTTCGCCCTCCATGTGTGAACTGTTGGCAGGGCGGGCGATTAATATTCACCACTCGCTGCTGCCCGGTTTTAAAGGCGCTAAGCCTTATCATCAGGCGTATGAGAAAGGGGTTAAATTGGTCGGAGCAACGGCCCACTACATTAATAATGACCTTGATGAAGGGCCGATTATTGCCCAGGGGGTCGAGCCTGTGGATCATACCCACTACCCCGAGGATCTGGTGGCCAAGGGGCGTGATATCGAGTGCTTAACGTTGGCCAGGGCGATTAGCTATCATTTGGAACGCCGCGTGTTTTTCTATTCAGGGCGCACGGTGGTGTTTGGTAACTAACGCGCTTTTTCATAATGCGGTTATTAATCAACGCTAATAGTGTTAAAGCGCGCTTTTATAATCGGGCTACTGCTGTCGCCATCAGGCTTTTGAAAGTGCGCAAAGTAGCCCTTTATTAAGCGTGATGCGGCGTGCCTAAAAGTGCTTTTAATAAATATAAAAAAGCCACCAATAGAAAGTAAATTGTTTTTATTTATTTTCAAATTAATAAATTATTAAACCTTTCAGGCAGCGCCTGATTTTCCCCTGTTTATACGTCAAGAGGTGCGCCAATGCCTATCAGTGTCTTCGACCTTTTTAAGATTGGAGTAGGCCCCTCCAGTTCCCATACCGTCGGCCCCATGCAGGCGGCTTTTAAGTATGTCACCACCCTGCGCGAAAACAGCCTGCTCGATGAGGTAGGGCATCTTGAAGTCCATCTTTATGGCTCGTTATCCGCCACGGGTATCGGACATGCCACCGATAACGCAATTATTATGGGATTGATGGGTGAACGCCCTAGCACAATAGATCCCTCGATTATTGAGCCAGCCATCGAAGCGCTTAAAGAGAGCCAGTCATTACAGCTTGGTCGACAAAAAACAGTGAAGTTTGTTTGGGATAGTGACCTCTTTTTTCATGAAGAGAGCTTGCCCCACCACCCTAATGCCATGAGGCTCGCAGCTTTCACGCATCAGGGCGACTTGGTGTATGAAAATACCTATTACTCGGTGGGCGGCGGCTTCGTTGTTGAGCAAGCCCAGTTAGATATGCCGTTAGACGATTTAGATGGAGCTACTCTTCCTTACAACTTCGACACGGCTGACGAACTCCTGGCGCTATGTAAAAAAGAGCAGTTAAGTGTCAGCCGGCTGATGCTGGAAAATGAGAAAGTATGGCGGACCGAAGAAGAGGTCAGAAACGAACTGTGGCTTATCTGGCAAGTGATGTGTGAATGCATCGATAATGGATTAACCCACGAAGGGATACTGCCGGGCGGTTTAAAAGTTAAGCGAAGGGCTAAGCTGCTTCACCAGCGTCTTCAAGCGGCAGAGCAGAACGACTGCCTGATAGCCTCAACGTTCTCAGCGATGGAGTGGGTGAATATTTTTGCCCTCGCCGTTAACGAAGAGAACGCCGCAGGGGGACGTATGGTCACGGCACCCACCAACGGCGCCGCAGGCATTATCCCCGCTGTCTTGCACTACTACATGAAATTCCAGCCCAATGCCTGCGAGAAAAACGTGGTGGATTTTTTGCTGGCGGCAGGCGCCATTGGCATTCTGTGCAAGAAAAATGCTTCGATCTCCGGCGCCGAAGTAGGCTGCCAGGGGGAGGTTGGCTCAGCTTGTGCCATGGCAGCCGCTGGCTTGGCTGATGTGATGGGGGGCACGCCTGAACAAGTAGAGCATGCGGCCGAAATCGGCTTGGAGCACAATCTAGGGTTAACCTGCGACCCTGTGGGTGGGTTAGTTCAGATTCCTTGTATCGAGCGCAACGCTATCGCAACGGTAAAGGCGATCAATGCCGCTCAGATGGCATTACGTGGCGATGGCACTCACTTTATCTCGTTAGATAAAGTCATTCGTACCATGCGCGATACGGGGCGAGACATGTTGGATAAGTATAAAGAGACATCCAAAGGTGGTTTGGCCGTGAATGCTATTGAGTGTTAAAAATCACCGGCTTGATTAGTTAAAAACGCCGGAGCTCCGCTGAGGCAGGAGTTCGGCGTTTTCTATTTGAGCGATAGGTGCATTCCTCCGATGACAGCCACTCTCTCTTAACGCTTTTGCGGACTGGTATAGCCGCTGTGTGGCTTTATCGGAACAGTCTAGTGATTGCTGTGTTGCATAACAGGCTCAGTCTTTAACTAAATAACCATATCAGTTACCTGGCGATAGCGTCGGTGGTCTTCGCTAAAAAAGGCTTAATAACCTGCCCAAGGTTTCCATGCCGCGCTCGCTGGATTGCGTCCAGGGGCGGCCATAGCTCAGGCGCACGCAGTGTCGAAACTGCTGGGTCGCGGAAAAGATCGGGCCCGGCGCTAAGCTAACGCCATGGTCGAGCGCGGTATTAAATAGCCGCAGCGAATCTACCTGCTCGGGAAACTCCACCCATAAGAAGTAGCCGCCCGCCGGACGGGTGATGCGAGTATTGGCAGGAAAGTAGCGATCTGCTGCTGCCAGCATGCTGCCTTGTTGGGCTTCCAGGGCATGGCGGAGCTTACGCAAATGGCGGTCATAACCGCCATGCTGCAAGTAGTCAGCGATGGCTGTCTGAGCGGGCACGGAAGGCGAAATCGTCGTCATTAGTTTTAGCCGCGAGATGGCCTGAGCATAGCGACCGCCCGCTACCCAGCCCACCCGGTAGCCCGGCGCTAAGCACTTTGAGAAAGAGCTGCAGTGGATGACCAGACCCTCATCATCGAAGGCTTTTACGGGCACGGGCGGCGTGCTGCCAAAATACAGCTCGGCATACACATCATCCTCTAGCATCGGCACTTGGTGCTGTTTTAGCAGCTGATAAAGCGCTTGTTTGCGCTCTTTACTCAGGCTGGCGCCGATTGGGTTTTGCAGATGGCTCATAAACCAGCAGGCTTTGATGGGCAGTGTCTCTAGCCGCTCTGCCAGCACCTCTAGGTCGATCCCCTCCCGTGGGTGTACCGGTATCTCCACAGCGCGCAGTTTCAACCGCTCTAACACTTGCAGGCTGGCATAAAACGCTGGGGACTCAATCGCCACCAGGTCGCCCGGCTGGGTAACACACTGCAGCGCTAGATTAAGTCCCTCCATTGCACCATTAGTAATCACCAGCTCTTCCATCGGCAGTTGAATACCGCCCAGCATGTAACGCAGCGCAATCTGCCGACACAGGTCGGTGTGCCCGGTGGTCATGTCGGCCACCACCTGTTGAGGCGAAAGCGCCCGCAACCCCCGCGTCATGCTGATACTCAAACGCGAAAGCGGGAACAGCTGGGGGCTGGGGAACGCCGACCCGAAGGGCACCGTTCGGTCATCCTGAAGCGAGCCAAGCACCGAGAACACCAACTCGCTGACTTCTACCTCTGCTGGGTCGGTGGGCTGCAGTGTCACGCGCGGTTCGTCCAGCAAGCGCCGGGCGTGTTCACGAACAAAATACCCTGAGCGCGCCCGTGCAGTGATAAGTCCTTGGTTTTCCAGTAAGTAGTAAGCCTGAAACACCGTGGAAGGGCTAATGCCATGATGACGGCTAGCCTGACGCACCGAAGGAATACGCTCCCCAGGGCCAAGTACGCCCTGACGAATCAGTGTGGCTATCTCATCGGCAAACTGTTCGTAGCGTTTCATGGGATAAACCGTCGGTGCGTTAAGTGGAACGTCGGTGTGCTCACACATATTGTTAGCTGACACGGTGCGGCTCTCTGGTTTTGGAAAGCGTCACTGTGGGTTATATGAGGGAGGTAAAACAGAATCAAATAGAGTAATAAAAAGCATATCAGAAAGTCAGGGTATGAGTCATAGGGGGAGATCTGATACGGCTTATTTTTCTAAAACTGCGCCTGTTTGTGATTTTGCTCACTAGGCATAGTAGCGCCTAAATCAGTCGCTCTCTTAAAAAAGCATGATCACCTACTTAGCGGCGCCCCTCGACCGTATAGATCTCTACTCCCTCTTTTCTGGATATCGGTATGACGCAACGCATCCCACTGCAAGACCTGACCACTGAGGCAGCGGTTGAACACCCTACGCCCCCACCTAAGACGCCTAGTGCTAAGTCTCCCAGCAGCAAGCCGCCGAAGCTGGGGCATATCTATGTGCGCGAAATAGATGGCTTTTTTCAGCGTATCCGACGCCACTCAAACTGGCTGCTGATGACGCTCTATTTCGGTTTGCCGTGGGTCAATTGGGGCGACCGACCGCTGGTGTGGTTTGATCTCTCTGCCCAGGAGTTCCACCTGTTTGCGGCGACGTTTTATCCCCAAGACTTTATCTTGCTCACCTGGATCCTGGTGCTCTGCGCCTTTGGACTGTTTTTGGTCACGGTGGTCGCTGGGCGCGTGTGGTGTGGCTACAGCTGCCCGCAAAGCGTGTGGACGTTTCTATTTATCTGGTTTGAGCATCGCTTAGAGGGGGCACGCCACCGTCGCATACGCCGCGACCAAGCGCCGCGCAAGTTCGATACGCTATGGCGAAAAACCACCAAACATGCAGCTTGGCTGCTGATTGCGGTGGCTACGGGAGTGGCCTTTGTCGGTTACTTCACGCCAATCCGGGCATTACTGGTGGATGTCGTCAGTCTGGACGCGCACCCCTTGGCACTCTTCTGGATCGGTTTTTTTACTCTGTTTACCTACTTGAATGCCGGTTGGCTTCGCCATCAGGTATGCCTGCATATGTGTCCCTATGCACGCTTTCAGTCGGCGATGTTCGACGCCAATACGCTGATTGTTTCCTACGACGCTGCCCGCGGTGAGCCGCGCCGATATCATGCTCAAAAGGGCGTTGAGGCAGCGCGAACCGGCGACTGTATCGACTGTGAACTCTGCGTTCAGGTATGCCCCACCGGCATCGATATTCGCGATGGGCTGCAGTACGAGTGTATTGGTTGCGCGGCGTGTATCGATGCCTGCGATAGCGTGATGGCGCGGATCAATAAACCGCTTGGCCTGATTCGTTACACCACCGAGCGCGCGTTGGCAGGTAAAACGACCCGCTTTTGGCGTCCTCAGTTATTTGCCTATGCGGCGGCGCTACTCGCCATGGTGGTGCTGCTCATTGGCTTCTTGAATGCCCGTGTGCCCCTTGATGTCGATATTGCACGGGATCGACAAGCGCTGTTTGAAAGCACAGCAGAAGGTCGACTGATCAATTACTACAACGTGACACTGCGTAATCAAGATGGCCAAACACATCGCTATGCGGTATCGGCTACAGGGCTGCCAGGACTTCGCCTGGGTGGCATGGACACCATCGAGGTAGCGGCTTTTGAAACGCGCAGCCTGCGGCTAGCCCTCACCGCCGATGCGGATGACCTGACACAGCCTAGCCATCCTATCGAACTGCATATCACCGCCTTAGATGATCCATCGATAGCGAGCAGCAGTGAAACGCGGTTCCTGGGCCCTTCTGGGAAGTAAGTAGGTGAAGATAACTTTTCAATAGACTACTTAATGAGTTTTTGAGCTTTAGCTGGTCGCTGAAGTTTTAGTGCTTAAGTATAATATTCTTTAGTATTGTATTTGCTGCCATGATTAAATGTAATACCTCATCAAGTTAAAAGGTATTGGACGCTGTTTTTTGTTGTGGCTAATTTGTGCCTACAAATAATTTTTAAATAACAAACTTGATGGGCAATTTTCGTGAATATACAAAAAACAATATCTAGCTTGATGCTTGGTATGCTGATAACGGCATATACAGGGGCGGCTGTATCCAATGAAAACTCACCTAATGAAAAACAGGCTGATCAAAATGGGATGAGTGATTACCCTAATCAGCCTATTCGTATGATTATTCCTTTTGCTCCAGGTGGCCCTGCCGATGCCATTGGCCGTGTAGTGGCGACAAAGCTTTCTGATGTGCTGGGAACCCCCGTCGTCGTTGAAAGTCGCGGTGGTGCAGGCGGCGTGATCGGTACTGGCTACGTGGCCAAAGGACAGCCTGATGGTTACTTGATTGCCATGACGAGTGCTGGTGCTCTGGCGATTAGCGCCAGTGTCCATGAGAACGTACCGTTCAATAATGCCACTGATTTCTCACCCATTATGTTGCTGGCCAATGTCCCAGAGTTATTGGTCGTTAACAACGAAGTGGCGGCGACCTCTCTTGAGGAGTTGGTTGAACTCGCAACGGATAACCCAGGAATGTTGAATTTCGCTTCGTCAGGCCCTGGTTCGATGCCGCACTTGGCAGGTGAGATGCTCGGGCATGTGGCAAACATTGATATTGTTCACGTTCCATACGTGGGAGCTGGCCCAGCTGTGTTGGATCTGTTGGGCGGTCAAGTGGATATGATGTTTGCTGATAGCCCCGTTCTTCTTCCTCAGGTGAAAGCTGGCGCGCTGCGGGCGATAGCGGTGGGTAGCCAGGCACGCATGGAGGCGCTATCCGAGGTGCCCACTATGTCAGAAGCAGGCGTTCCGGAAGTAACAGCGGTCAACTGGTACGGCATCGTTGCACCGCCTGAACTACCTGACCATATCACTGAAACACTCAACAATGCTTTTATGACAGTCATCCAGGATGAGCAAGTGATCGAAAGAATGAATGACATGGGCGTGATGCTAGCTGGATCAACGCCAGAAGCGTTTCAGGCGTACATTGAGAGCGAGACAATTAAGTGGGAGGCCGTCGTCCGCGCCTCAGAAGGCTCTTCTAATTAAATGACCGTATCGCTAAAGCTAATTAAATGTTTCCTGAAATGTAAGGAATCAGTTTTAGTCGGTAAAAGTATTTAATTTCAAAAAAATAATTAGTTTATAAATAAAACTATAACTGTATTCACAATAAAAATTTATGGAGAACGCCATGAAACACTATCTCGCACTCCCCGTGATAGCCATTTTTACATCGTTAGCGACGCTCGGTAGTAGTGCACTTGCCAGCAGCGATGGTGCGAACTATCCGGAGAAGCCGATACGTTTGATCGTGCCCTTTGCGCCCGGAGGCCCCAATGACACCGTGGCGCGATTGATGACGCCTAAGCTCTCAGAAGAGCTAGGGCAGCCGGTGGTTGTGGAGAACCGGGGTGGCGCAGGAGGCGTTATCGGCACCGACGCGGTGGCAAAAGCAGAAGCGGATGGTTACATCATCGGCATTAGTAGCGCGGGCGCATTGGCGATTAGTAAGAGTGTTCAAAACCAAATGCCCTACGACACCCTAACGGAATTAGCCCCCATCACGCTGATTGCCACGGTGCCAGAGTTACTAGTGATATCACCTGATGTCGAAGCGCAAACACTGCCTGAGTTGATTCAGTGGGCTAAAGATAACCCCGGTTACTTAAACTATGCCTCCTCTGGCCCAGGCGGAATGCAGCACTTGGCAGGTGAAATGCTTAACTATGAGGCGGGCATTGATACGGTTCACATTCCCTATAGAGGCGCGGCTCCTGCTGTACTGGATGTCGTGGGGGGCCAGGTCGATATGATGTTTGCTGACTTACCGATACTGCTCGCTCAAGTAAAGGAAGGGGCTTTGCGCCCGATTGCCGTCGGCAGCAAAACGCGCTCACCCGCGCTGCCTGATATTCCAACCACAGCAGAAATGGGCCTTGCCAATGTCGTTGCTGAAAATTGGTACGGCATTGTTGCGCCCCAGGGCACGTCTGATGCCATCCTTGAAACACTCCATGCCGCCTTTTATGCAACGCTTACTGATCCTGACGTCGTAGACGCTCTAGAGCTACAGGGGCTGGAGATTATTGCCTCATCCCCTGAAGAGTTTAGTGACTATATCGCCCAAGAGACGCAGCGTTGGGCAGATGTTGTTGAGGCCACCGGGGCCATCCTGCAATAGCCGCTAGCAATACATCCGTTAGCGGTATATCAGCGATCCATGTTTCAGCGCCCCGTGATCTAGTCGCTTAATGAGTATAAATATTATGTCTGACGATATGTTGTTGAGAACATCTTTAACATCACCC
Organism: Vreelandella sp. DA03-1M; assembly: GCF_055725665.1. Lineage (NCBI taxonomy): Bacteria > Pseudomonadati > Pseudomonadota > Gammaproteobacteria > Oceanospirillales > Halomonadaceae > Vreelandella > Vreelandella sp. DA03-1M. The sequence continues at coordinate 4,150,583 of NZ_CM146798.1, read as the reverse complement.
TTTGGGCGCAAGGTGCGCATGGCCGCTATCGTATTGGGGATTGAAGAGCAGATACAAGTGGTAGGGGCTAACCCGTTAGACGAGAACGATAGCCTGCGTCGGCAAAACCCATTAGGGAAAATGCCCTGCCTCGTGCTGCCAAGTGGTGATGTCCTCTACGATAGTAAAACAATCGTCGAGTACCTGTGTGCTTATGCGAATAATTCAGACTTATTTCCCAGCCAATCACTCGATTTAGCAATAGAGAGAAGCCGTATCGCACTAGCCGACGGCATTATCGATGCCGCCTTGATGATGGTGTATGAGGGCCGGTTCCGTGAGCAATCACAGAAGTCAGAATTCTGGCTATCGCACCAGCGCGGCAAGGTGACACGTGGCTTACATGCTATTAGTCAACAGCTGCCGCCAATTGCCCCCGGGTTGACGGCCAGTAGCTTATCGTTGGCCTCTGCATTGGGCTACCTCGATTGGCGCCAACCTGTGGAGTGGCGAAGTGTTCATCCAGAGCTAGTGGCTTGGCTTGATGAGTTTAATCAGCGCCATCCTTTATTAGCAGCCTCTCTATCGGAGATCTCAGTATGAGCGACGTTACGGGCTACATGCCGCAGCCGAGTCAACCTCGTCTATCGCTACCGGTAGGGGCATGCGATTGTCATACTCATGTATTTGGGCCTCAGAGCACATTTCCGTATGCGGATAACGCTCTTTTTCGTCCACAGGACGCGCCCAAAGAAGTCCTGTTTGCGCTGCATGAGCACCTCGGTATCGACCGCTGTGTCATCGTGCAGTCGGGCTGCCATGGATTCGACAATAGCGCGATGCTGGATGCCATGAAAGCTCGGCCCGGGCAGTATCTGGGCGTAGCACTGGCGCCTGTTGACATTAGTGAGGCGAGCCTTGCAGGTTTGGCAGAACAAAGGGTAAGAGGCATCAGGTTCAATTTCATGCCACACCTTGATGCGGCGGCTAGCCCCGAAGAGATTGTAGCCTTTAGCCGACGGCTGGAGAAATATGGCATGCACCTGCAGGTGCACCTGCATCACACCTTGATCAAGAGCATCGGTGAAACTCTTCAGCAAGCGGCGACACCGGTAGTCATCGATCACATGGGGCGTATCGATGCCTCACAAGGTAGAGATCAAGCTGCCTTTAACGCACTGATGACGCTAATGGAGAATGAACGTTTTCTCGTCAAGGTGAGCGGTTGCGACAGAGCTTCGGCACTGGGTTCGCCCTATACCGATGCAGTGCCCTTTGCCCAGAAGCTGGTCAAACATTTTCCTGACCGTGTGTTGTGGGGGACTGATTGGCCACACCCTAACTTAAAGGGAGGCCCACCTGATGATGGTATTCTGGTCGATATTCTTGAGGGTATAGCGCCTGATCCGCTACATCGAAAGGCCCTGCTAGTCGATAATCCAGCCCGCTTTTATGATTTTTAATGCTTATTGAAAAACAGTGTGAAGTAAATTCTTGACTTGAGAGTGCTTGGGTTGGTGTTGTGATTAATAGCTTTAATTCAATAATTGTAATGTATTTAATTATAATTAATATAGGTGAGTTTTAATGAGTATAAATAAAAAGGAGATAGCCGCAGGTTTTCTCATGCTGCTGATAGGCGTAGCTGCGCTTCTAATCGTGTCCGATTACAATATTGGCTCTGCGAGACGAATGGGCCCCGGTTACTTTCCTTTGATATTAAGCGGACTTCTTAGCTTAGTGGGTGTTCTGATTATAGTCACCGGCGTCAAGTCAGACGCTAAAAGCCTTCCCAATGTCTCATGGAGACCCATGCTGGTTATATTTATAAGCTTGATTGGATTTATGTTGGGCATGTATTTGGGAGGTTTGTTGCCCGCCATCGTTCTAACCATTGCGATTTCATCACTGGCCGATAAAAAGAGCACTTGGAAGGACGTTCTGCTTTTGGCGGGTTTAGTGCCCCTTGCCGCTTGGCTAATATTTAATCAGGCTTTAAGTCTGCCTATTCCCTTCTTAGAGTGGAGGTTTTAAGTGTCATGTTAGATAATATTTTACTTGGCTTACAAACGGCCTTCACGCTTGAAAATATCATGTACTGTTTTGGCGGTGTCTTTCTGGGCACCTTCATTGGTGTGCTGCCCGGTATTGGTTCCTTAGCTGCCGTCTCTATGCTGCTGCCGCTCTCCTTTTATCTTGACCCAACGACGGCGCTGGTGATGCTGGCAGGCGTCTATTATGGCGCAGAGTATGGGGGCTCAACGGCCTCTATACTGCTTAATCTACCGGGCACCCCATCATCGGCCGTTACCTGTTTAGATGGCTACCCCATGGCGATGGCCGGTAGAGCCGGAGTTGCTCTCTTCATTACCACCATCGCTTCTTTTGTGGGTGGATCGATTGGCATTGTGATGTTGATGCTCTTCGCTCCTCTCTTGGCAAGTTTTGCTCTGTCGTTCGGGCCTTCTGAGTACTTTGCGCTGATGACCTTGGGCCTGATTGCCGCCGCGGGCGTGGTGCAAGGATCCCCCTTGAAAGGTTTGGCAATGGTTTTACTAGGCCTCTTACTCGGCTCTGTGGGCGCGGATGTTAATACCGGTGAAACGCGTCTCACCTTTGGACTACTGGGTCTTTATGATGGCATTAGTTTAGTAGCATTAGCGATGGGGCTTTTTGGGGTGGCGGAGATTATTTCGTCTATTAACACCCATAAGTCGGCATCAAAGGACATGAATGTTCGGCTGAGCTCCATGATGCCGAGTGCGGAAGAGCGTCGTAAAATTGGCCTACCCATGCTCCGCGGCGCCGGCATTGGCAGTTTCTTTGGGGCCTTGCCAGGCGCTGGGCAGTCGATTGCTGCCTTTATCGGTTATGCGGTTGAAAAGCGTATCTCAAAAGATCCTTCGCGTTTTGGCAAGGGGGCACCTGAAGGCATAGCATCACCAGAAGCAGCCAACAATGCGGCTGTTCAAGCGGCATTTATCCCTACGTTAACCCTGGGTATCCCCGGCAGCGCGACAATGGCGCTGATGCTGGGGGCGTTATTGATCCATGGGATAACCCCTGGGCCGGGGCTAATTGCAGAGCGACCCGATATTTTCTGGGGGCTGACCATGAGCTTCTGGATTGGCAATATTATCCTGCTGATTCTTAATATTCCGTTAATTGGGATTTGGGTAAGCTTACTAAAAATTAGATATAATTACCTTTATCCTACTATTCTCTGCTTGATATGTATCGGTGTTTATACACTTAACTATAGCTTATTTGAGGTTGGCCTAGTGCTGGTGTTTGGTGCGCTAGGTTACTTCATGCGACTATTTGGCTTTGAACCGGCGCCTGTTCTTATTGGCTTTGTACTCGGCCCGATGCTGGAGGAGAATCTGCGTCGAGCAATGTTGTTGGCAAGGGGTGATTTTATGCTACTGCTGGAGCGACCAGTTACTGCGGTGCTTTTGGCAATAGCCGCCATTTTACTATTACGCATAGCGGTTCGAATGATCGGGACTGCAAGGCAGACATCAAAAGCGCAATAAGCTAATTAGGCATAATCTTCTTAAAAAGATCAGTAGCCTTACTGCCATCTTTCAAGTGGTGTGCTGTTTTAGCTGTGCTGGTAGGTGCGGTTAATTGTAGTGGAGTCCCAACAGGTAAAAGACTACTCTAATGACTGTTTTAACGAGTCTGGAGCAGGGGCATAATGAGGAGAAACGTGAGGGAGTGGCAGCCAGAACTAAGAACACTGCGATATTTTGTATGTGTGGCCGAGGAAAAAAGTATAACGCGGGCTGCCGAGCGATTAATGGTTGCTCAGCCTGCGCTGAGTCGCCAAATCGCAAAGCTTGAAGATGATCTAGGCTTATCTGTTTTTGCTCGAACATCACGGGGTGTTGAGCTGACAGAGGAGGGTGGGATTCTGCTTATCCGCTGTTACGCTATCCTGGAGCAAATCAGTCAAGCCCATCACGATGTCACCGCCCATGTTGAAGAGCCGAGAGGCGTCGTCGTGTTGGGAATACCGCCTACGCCAGGTGAGTTTATTGCACCTCTATTGCTAACCTACGTGAAAGCACAATATCCTGAAATCGAACTGCGATTTATAGAAGGGTTTAGTCGAGAGTTGGAGGGTAAGCTTGCCCGTGGGGAAATTGGCATTGCCGTTATGCACAACCCACCCGAAAAAGAGGAAATCGTATCTAAGCCTTTACTGACGGATCGGCTCTATTTGATTTCGCCGCCGGAAACTCACCTTCGGGAAAGCATACAGCTAAGCGAAGCCGCGTCTTTGCCTTTAGTTATGCCAAGCCGACAGAATTTTCTGCGCACGTTAGTTGACCGCCATGTTAGTGATATGAAAATGCACTTGAATGTTACCCAACATGTTGATGGTCTTTGGCACCTAAAGTCGTTAGTGCGTCATGGTCATGGTCACTCTATTCTGACCTATGGCGCGGTGATATCTGAAGTACAGCAAGGAACACTTACCGCTGTGCCGATCACGAACCCTGTTATTGACTGGCCGCTTGCCATAGCAACAAAAACCGATCAGCAGAAGAAAAGGGCAATACAAGTCGTAGAGCTAGCTATACAAGAAATTACAAAAAAACTTGTCTCCGAAGGGATATGGAAGTAGTTAACCCAATTTTATGATGAGACGATTTTTCCTTGAGTGATGGCCTGGAATTTATGCTTTTAATTGATGGCAGGTATGACTATATAGTATTTCAAATAATGGTGTTGTAAAGATACTCTATTGATATAGCGTTGTTTCTGTATAGAAATTGGGTTGTGTTAGTTAGGGTTATAGCTGCTCTACCATTAGAGGTTCTGCTGCTATAGACAACTTTTCTGATTTAGTCCTGTTTTTTAATAATATAAGCATAATAGGCGAGTACAATGCCATCATCTCACGTTTGGCCGATTCAAAGGCTACTATCGCCAGATCAAAGTACCTATAACGTCCACCAGCAAGAAATTCATAACCTTATTGCTTCCGGGCCGCGAGGGCAGGTCAGAGGTCCATTGGCTGTATGGCTAAATCGGCCTGGGCTGGCGGAGCGAGCTCAATCATTAGGCGAGTATTGCCGATACGATAGCTCCCTTGAGAAACGACTCTCTGAGTTGGCTATTTTGACGATTGCAAAAGTGTGGAAGGCCGAGTTTGAGTGGTTTGCACACGAGCCACACGCACTTGATGCAGGCGTATCTGAAAGCGTCGTTAATGCAGTAAAAAAAGGTGACGAGCCAGCCTTTGAAAAAGAGGATGAGGCTGTTGTTTATCGTTTCACGCTGGCGGCTCATCAGGATAGAAGCGTTCCCGATACCTTGTACAATCAGGCGTTCGATATCTTAGGCAAAGATCGACTGGTCGACTTGGTTGGCCTGCTTGGCTACTACTCACTGATTTCCCTCACCATTAATATCTTTCAGATATCACCGCCACCGGAAACTCCGCCAAGTTTCAGTTAATGATCTGTGTGCTTAAGCGTCAATATAACTTAATAAACGTAAGGTTTTATGATGAGCAAAAAACGTCTGGAAGGAAAAGTGGCCATTATCACCGGTGCTGGTTGTGTGGGTAAAGGCTGGGGCAATGGTCGAGCGGCCTGTGTACGCTTTGCTGAAGAAGGTGCCGCTGTTTTTGCCGTCGATATCCGTGAAGACACTATGGTTGAGACGGTTGCCCGAGTGCATGAGGTTGGCGGTACCGTGGAGACCTATCTATGTGATGTCACCAGCCAAGACGCTGTGAAAAGCATGGTGGCGGCGTGCATCGAACGTTTTGGGCAAGTGGATATTCTTGTCAATAATGTTGGTGGCTCTGCAAAAGGCGGACCTGCGGATATGGATGAAGCAACCTGGGATCGTCAAATTGAGTTCAACTTGAAAAGCGTGTATCTGACCAGCCGAGCTGTTCTGCCGCATATGGCGGAACGTGGCTCCGGTGCAATCGTGAACACATCTTCAACATCGGGGATGCGCTGGACAGGCTCTGCCCAGTCTGCCTATGCAGCGACTAAAGCCGCTGTTATCCAGTTCTCCAAAGTCGTGGCGGTGGAGTATGCGCCCAAAGGCGTCAGGGTCAATACGGTCGTCCCTGGGCAGTTGCACACGCCTATGGTAGAAGAGCGTCTAGCAGGACAGCGGGCTGGCGGGGATGTTGATGCGTTGCTCGCACAACGACTTGCTCGAATTCCGCTTGGCTTTATGGGCGATGGGCGTGATACCGCCAATGCAGCGCTTTTTCTGGCCTCGGATGAAGCCCGCTTTATTACTGGCACTGAGATTGTGGTAGATGGCGGAATGATAGCGCGCTGTGACTAATCTTTTGGCACTTCCGTAAAAGCATTCTTACTTGCATTCCCAGGAGTAATGGCCCTTGGTGATGGCCCAGATCTCTTTGCGAACCATTTGTTAACCATCCCCTGACGTTTCATCAGTCCACATAGTGCGCTTATTTCTGCATTGTTAATTCATGATAGATCGGCGAAATATCATTGCTGGTCAACAATGAAGAGCAACAACAATCAATAAGTGCGCTGAGGTCATTATGTCTTCCCCGTTTGAAAATATCCGTGTTGTTGATGCTACCCACGTATTGGCGGGCCCTTTCACTACTTACCAGATGGCGGTGCTGGGCGCCGATGTGATCAAGGTTGAGTCGCCAAGTGACCCGGATCAAGCGCGCATGCAAGGGTCTGACCGGGCGCTTAATGATCAAGGGCTGGGCACCGCCTTTATGTCCCAAGCCAGCAATAAAAAAGCCGTGGCGATCGACTTTAAACATCCCCAAGGGCGTGAGGCGTTAAAGAAGTTACTCGCCACCGCAGATGTGTTTGTCGAAAACTATCGGCCGGGGGCATTAGAGAAACTGGGGCTTGGTTACGACGACCTGAAACTACTCAACCCTAAGCTGATTTACTGCTCCATCTCCGCCTTTGGCAGCATCGGCACGCGCCGGGAGCTCACTGCTTACGATAATGTTATTCAAGCCTATTCGGGCATGATGGCAATGACTGGCGACCACCATACTGGCCCGCTTAAAAGTGGCGCGCCGGTGGTGGATTATGCCACCGGCACCACGGCTGCGTTTGCCATCTCAACGGCCCTGTTCCAGCGTGAGCGCGATGGTGGCAAAGGGCAATTTGTGGATGTCTCCATGTCAGATACGGCGTTGATGCTTGCCAGTCCCTATTTAACGGCGTTGCTGTGGAATGGCAAAAAGCCAGAGCCCAAAGGCAATACCTTTCCCTTCGCCACCATTGGCTGCTACCACGCATCTGACCAGCCGTTAATGATCGCTGCCTCTAACTTGACCCAGCAAAAGCGTTTGTGGACGGCCCTGGGCCGAGAGGACATGATCAAACAGAACAATAATCAACGCCTTGATAGCCACGCTGAGGAAGCCAAGGTGATCGCCGAGATCATTAGCACCATGACTGCCGACTACTGGGAGGCGTTTTTGCAGAAACGCCGGATTCCTGCCTCACGCATTAGGCGGCTCGAAGAGACACTGGCCGATCCCCATGTGCAATCACGAGGCGTTTTGCACGGCCAGCCGTTAAGCCCAGACGCTGAAAAACAGCTTACTGTTCCTGTATCAGCGTTTTGTATGTCCGAGGGCACCCGCGGTATTACATCGCCACCGCAAAGAGTGGGCGCGCAAACCGCCGAGGTACTGATGAGCTTGGGTTATTCAAAGCAGGAGTTAGCGGCACTGATCGCCGATGGCGCAATAAGCGGGCCTATAGAGGGAGGCGTTGGAGTAGCTACCAATCCGGGAGATCGACTTTGAACACCTCTATAACTAACCCGCTTGAACGTCTGGCCCAGGCGGCTTATCAATGGAATGTCCGCCCGCTGGACGCTGAGACTGATTGGGCCGCTCGTCGGGCACTGCTTGACTGGTTCGCCACCACACTGCCGGGGTGCAGCCAAGCGCCTGCCACGCTGCTATCGGATGCGTTTGCCACCACGCGTGGGGAGGGTCGCGCGGTATGTTATGTGGATGGTCTCCTGGGGTCACCACGTTATGCTGCTTTGTTGAATGCTACGGCGAGCCACACCGTTGAGTTTGACGACATCTTCAAGGATGGCGGCTACCACCCCGGTAGCTCAACAATTGCGGCGGCATTGGCCGTTGTGCAGGATAGCCAAGCCACCCGTGAGCAGCTTCATCGCGCCATTATTGGCGGTTATGAAGTGGGCTGTCGCATTGCCCTCGCCATCCAGCCCAGCCACTACCGCTTCTGGCACACCTCCGCCACGGTGGGCACCATTGGGGCGGCGGTTTCAACCGCGATGTTGCTCGGCGCTACTTCAGAGCAAATGGGTCACGCTATTGGGTTGGCCAGTAGTTTTGCCGGTGGTCATCAGCAGAACTTGCAGGGCGAGGGCATGGCGAAGCCGCTGCATGCGGGTCACGCCGCCGATGCAGGTTTAATGGCGGGAATGGCGGCGGTGAAAGGCGTAACCGCATCGCTAGATAGCCTGCATGCCAGCAATGGGTTTGCAGCTGCCACCAGCGACTCCACGGGCGACTGGGCGATGGCGCTGGAAGGTATCGGCGACTGGACGCCGATTACCCGGATGACGGTCAAAAACCACGGTTGCTGCGGGCATATTTTCCCCGCACTGGATGGCTTGAAAGCACTGCAAGCCATCCAGTGCCCATCACCCCGGACACCATTGAATCCATTCATATCGAAGGGTATGGCGCGACCTATTCGATGTGCAATCGCCCGACTCCTTCAACTGCTCAAGAGACGCGTTTCAGTATTCAATACTGTGTTGCTGCGTTCTTGGTGCTGGGCAAGGTCAGGCTGCAAGCCTTTGAGCCGCCCGTACTGGAAGATGCCCGCATACGCGCATTAATGCCTAAGGTGAGTGTTGCGGAGCGTGCGGATATTGCGGCCCGATACCCCCGGCAGCGGATGGCCAATATTATCGTCACGACCGTTGATGGTAACACCTATCAACATTTACAGGAGACCCGCAAAGGTGATCCGGAGGATCCTATGAGTGACGCTGAGCTATTTGAGAAATATCAGGAATTAGTCAGCGGTATGCTTTCACCCACCACCGCTCAGTCTTTCCAAGAGATTGTGATGGCAAGCAATGAGCTACCAGGTTCTGCTCCATTGCTGGATTCTCTCGGTGCCCTTAAAAGTAACAGACAATAAGTTAACCAATACCCAATATATCGTTGGTGGTCGATAACGTGGGGCTATGCCAGTATCAGTAAAGTGGTTATCACAATTATAAATAACGAGGTGCTTAATATGAGTTACAAGCTAAATGCTTGCCGTAAATTAATGGCGGGCGCCGCTTTTATATCATTGTCTTTGCCATTTGCAACGTTAAGCCTGAATTCAAACATTAAGCGCAGCACCCGCGGTTTTCAGCGCCCCTGAATACTCTCCCAGGAACACTTGTGCCGGTGTCCGATACCCCAAGCGTTTTCTGGGGCGGTTGTTCAACTTGGCAACGACTCTCCTCAGTGCTGAGTCGCTCACCTTTCGGAAGTCCGTCCCTTTCGGGAAATATTGGCGAATCAGGCCGTTGGTGTTTTCATTAGTGCCACGCTGGCATGAGCGGTACGGGTCGCAAAAATAGGTCTTGGCCGAGACAGCCTTGGCAACCTGTCGGTGCTCGGCGAATTCCGACCCGTTATCCAAGGTGATGGTCTGCACTGCGCCTTTAATAAACGGGTCATCGCTTTAGCCGTTACAGTGGCCGTGATCGTCGACAGGCGCGCTGCCAAGAGGTAACCGCTGCGTCTCTCGACCGGGTCACCAGGCCAGATTCTCTTTGTGGCCTTTGAGCACCGTATCGCCTTCCCAATGGCCGATATGGCGCCTTTCTTCCGCTTCGGCGGGACGCTGTTCAATGCCTACCCGGTGTGGAATTTTGCCCAATCCCGCATGCTTGGCCAATCGGCGCTGATAGCGCCGCTGGCGTGGTAGCCGGAGTCGCCTCCATAATTCGCCGCCGCGTTTCTTGTCGTCCCAGATTAGCGCATAGATCCACTGATGGCTTACGCAAACGCCGTTGGCATTGGCCATGAAGCCACTTATTTGCTGGGGGCTCCATTCGTCCATCAGTTGATCAGTGACCCATCGAATCAGGCTGGGCAGGCGCTTCGTCACTTTCCAGGCGGTGCGTCGGCGCTGATCACTTCTCGATTGCGCCTGTTCAGGCGCATAGCCAGTCTTAAGCCCATTGCGCTTTATCTCCCGGCTAATGGTACTGCTGTGAACCCCAATAGCTTTGGCTATTTGTCGCTGGCTGATGCCAGTCTCAAGATAAGCAAAAATTTGGTATCGTTGGGCCTGGGTCAGTTGTCGGTATCCCATGCTCTGCTTCACTTTGGTCGGTAAAGTCGAGAGAGTACCGGCGCTGGCCCTCCTTCCTCTACTGTGTGATCCAAAGTGCTGCGGTTATTCTATGAATCCAGGGTTTAAGGCATGACCAAAACTAAGCCTGCATTTTCAGCGCGTGAACGGGGTGGTCGTCCTTTAAGATACGCGTCAAAACATAAACAAGCGGGCGCTCTGTTGTTCCGTTTATGCGGAACACTTCGCCTTCGAGAGTGGCGCCTTCATCCAACATGCGATGCAGCATGTCCAGGTGTCCTCTAGGTACATAGCCTAATTTACGCCCGGCACTTTCGATGCAAATGGCATCAGTATCTACGGGATTATCAGGTTCGTGTACAAATTGAACGCTGCTGCCTACCTGTAAATCTGTTATCTCAAGCTGTGATTCGTGCCGAAAGCCTGCTATTTCGATTAATACCTCGAAGGCTTCAGGTGGATTGTCGAAAGGGTGAACAAGTTCAAAACCGTCATTGGGTAGCTTGGCGCCACTGTAACCCAGTAAAGCGAAGTCGCTAATGTTGGCATCCTCTGGGATAGCGCGTAGTTCCAGATAACGCCCAAAATCACGACGACTGCGTGGCGGCAAGCGGCGAGTGAAAGCCTCCAGCACCTGATGATTGTGCTCGGCTTGCCTCATAGGAAACGCCGGGTAGCCTCGAAAGCCTAAGCGTTTGGCTTCTGCCAGCTCTGGACTGTCTAGGTCATACACCAGAACCACTTTATCGTCCCGCTTGAACAGTTCACCCACTAGGTGGCGAGAGCGCATTTTGCTCTCGCGTGCCTGCCAATAAAGCAGCAGCCGGTGTGGTTCTACCAAGTGTTCGATTAAGCGGGGCATATCAGTTCTCCAGAGCCTGTAACAGGCGCTCTCTCCTTGTCAGAGTCAAAAACGCTATGAAGTCAGCACGTTGTTGCGTAATGGGATGTGGGATGTCAAAGTAAGTTAAGTCATTCAGGATGTCTCTAAGGTCATCATCGCACCAACGTTGTAAGCGTTCTATCAGTATTGGTCGAATAGCAGGGAATTGCTGACAATACTGAGTAACGCCCTGAATAAGCGGCAGGCGCTTTTTGTCGCCTTTGGCCCAGCGCATGTGGTGCTGCCCTCTTTTAAGGTAGGCATTGAATTCGTTATGGTCGCGCATCATGCGCTGCATTTTCTGGGGCTGCAACTCGTGCCCGAGGCTGGTGCCATTATCAAAATAAGGTGTGTAGCGGGCCGTTGGATCATTTTCTCCCCAAATCAGCCCCCAGTTCTCCTGATGGCGGTCAGTATTGCCGATTAGCGCATCGAAACATAGGCAAAGCCCCCAGTACTGTCGCCAATCATGAGCAAGCCATCCGCCTCTCTCTAACACACGGCTTAGTTCGATAATGGTTGTTAAATTGTGCTGTTTCCCCTTCTCCCTATCGTACTCTGCAATACGCCGTTGCAAGTAATCCCCGCCAGGAAAGTAGCGATCTTCCTCGCTATCAGCATAACCAATGAACCATTCGTTTACTGTACCTGGTTCGTTTCTAGAGGAATCAATGGCAACAAAAACGGGAGGGAGCGTAAGACCCATTAATCTGCCAATATGAAAAGCGATCACCTCAGACCAGTATTGGTCAGGGTAGCGAGGCTTATCAGAGTTTTTCGCGCTTTTGATAGCTTCTTTAAATAAATAGCGGTGCCCAGGCATACAAAAATCATAAGGAGCTGGGTCAGGACAGACGCGGAGTGTTTTATCGCGAGCGCCTACTGGAAAGACTTCATAATCTTGGTGAACACCCCAACCCGTGATATCAATCACTTGGTCTGGTCGCTGATGAATGCCTTCACGATTAATCATGGTGATATCTACCTACCTAGAAATAACAAAGTCCTCCCGTCGCTTCTCGTATTGCAGATCAATCCAGCGAGCCACGATACTTTTAATCCTAAACTAAACACATAATGTACAGCCATGAAATACCCTGAGGCACGGCATGGCTATGGTGCATCGATACCAAAAGGCTCCACGCCCATGACGCAGTGGCGCGCAGCGAGTGGCATGGGTGAGCGCCTTCACTGTTAAGCATGACGTTGGCTCGGAAGGCTAAACGATTATTGGCCTTCCCTTCAGTGCTTGTTTAGGATCACTAGCGGATCTCAATAACAAAATAGCGAGCCGTTCTCATGAAGCCAGAAACCATTGCTCTTCACCATGGCTATTCGCCTGATTCACAAAACGCCGTGGCGGTGCCAATTCATCAAACCACGTCGTTTTCATTCGATAACGCGCAGCACGCGGCGGATCTTTTTGATCTTAAAGTCGAAGGAAACATTTACTCGCGCATTATGAACCCGACCTGCGCCGTGTTGGAGCAGCGGGTAGCCGCGTTGGAAGGCGGTATCGCTGGGCTAGCGGTGGCATCGGGAATGGCAGCGATCACCTATGCGATCCAGACCATTGCTGAAGCGGGCGATAACATTGTCTCGATCAGCGAGCTGTATGGCGGTACCTACAACCTGTTTGCCCACACCTTGCCGCGCCAAGGCATTCAGGTGCGTTTTGCCGACAAAGACGATATTGATGGCATCGAAGCGCTGATCGATGAGCGTACCAAAGCGGTTTTCTGCGAAAGCATTGGTAACCCCTCGGGTGGCGTGGTCGACCTAACAAAGCTCGCTGAAGCGGCGCATCGTCATGGAGTGCCGGTGATTGTCGATAACACCACGGCGACGCCGTTCTTATGTCGGCCGATTGAGCACGGGGCGGATATCGTTGTCCACTCGGCGACTAAATATATCGGCGGCCACGGCACCACGGTGGGCGGTGTGATTGTTGATTCGGGCACCTTTCCCTGGGCCGAGAATGCCAGCCGCTTTCCGCTACTCAACGAGCCTGATGTCTCGTACCACGGTGTGAGCTATACCCGTGATGTGGGCGATGCGGCCTTTATTGCCCGCGCCCGGGTGGTTCCGCTACGTAATATGGGCGCGGCGCTTTCTGCTCAAGCAGCCTGGAACCTGCTGCAGGGGTTGGAAACGCTGTCGCTACGCATCGAGCGTATCTGTGCCAATGCCTTAGCGGTTGCCAAGCATCTGGAAAGCCATCCATTAGTCACCTGGGTGCATTATGCTGGCTTGGAAAACCATCCGGATCATGCGCTGGCCCAGCGTTATATGAACGGCCATGCCTCGGGGATTCTTAGTTTTGGCATTGAAGGTGGGCAGGCCGCTGGTGAGCGCTTCTACGATGCGCTGGCGCTGATTCTTCGCTTGGTGAATATCGGCGATGCCAAAAGCTGTTCTTCTATTCCCGCCTCTACCACGCACCGCCAACTCAACGAGCAGGAACTAAAAGCCGCTGGCGTCACGCCGGATATGGTGCGCCTATCGATCGGCATCGAGCATATCGACGATCTGCTGGCGGATATTGATCAAGCGCTGGCGGCCTCTCAAGGGTAGTCTGTTTCGCCCCCGCCATCTCAATGCCATAAAAGCCAAGAGACGGCGGGGGCTAACTATCAAACGCCTTTGGACGCTGCCAGCGTATACAAAAACTCAAGCCCCAGCGTTGCGGCGGCAAGCGAGGTAATGTCGCCGTGGTCATAGGCGGGGTTAACTTCCACCACGTCCATACCGACTAGCTCCATGCCTACCATGCCTCGAATCACTTTCAGCATCAGGTCGGTAGACATACCGCCGCAGACCGGGGTGCCGGTGCCGGGGGCGTAGGCGGGGTCCAGCCCATCAATGTCCAGGCTGACGTAAGCATGATGATGACCCACTTTGGCGCGAATACGCTCCAGTACAGCGGCGGCACCGTGGTCGTTGACCCAGTCCGCATCCAGCACTTCATAAGGGTGATTGTGGCGGTCATAGCTGGTGCGAATGCCAATTTGCAGCGAGTGCTCGGGCACGACCAATCCCTCTTTGAGGGCGTGATGGAAAATAGTGCCGTGGTCGAAGCGCGTGCCTTGTTCGTAGGTGTCGGTGTGGGCGTCAAAGTGAATCAGTGCCAGCGGCCCGTGCACGCGTGCATGAGCGCGCAGTAGTGGCAGGCTAATGTAATGGTCGCCGCCCAGGGTGAGCATTTTTTTGCCCGCACTTAGCCAGCGCTGGGCGTGATTTTCCAGATTATCGACCAGACTTTCAGGCTCGCCATAAGCGTAATCAACGTTGCCCGCATCGCAAACCTTGAGGCGATCTTCCAAGGCGAAGTCCCAGGGCCAGCGTTTGCCTTCCCAGATCAAGTTGGCGGTACTTTGACGAATAGCATTCGGCCCCATGCGGGTGCCTGCACGGCCAGAACAAGCGAGGTCAAAGGGAACGCCACTCACCACAACGTCGGCGTCGGTTGCCTTGGGATCCGTTGCTTTTGCTACGCCCATAAAGGTAGAAATCACATCGCCATAAAGGCTGGGCATGGTTTGAGTTAGTGGGTGGGTCACCGGTGTGCTTCTCCTTGCGTACTGGATTTTCGCTGATAGTCGCTGGTGGGCGAATGAGCGGCAGACAATAAGCAATTACTGGTGATAAATTAAATGAATGTTTAGAATTTAATCATTCTTGATGTGAATGATAGAGGATCTATGCGCTCGCTACGCCATTTTGACCTGAACTTGCTGCTGGTATTTGAGGCGCTGATGCGCGAGCGCCATGTCACTCGCGCGGCAGAAACGCTGCATTTAAGCCAACCTGCTTTGAGCCACGCCTTAAAACGGCTACGGGAATCGCTGGATGATCCACTGTTAGTGCGCACCGAAAACGGTATGCAGCCGACGCCCCGCGCGCTGGCGCTGCTGCCCGTAGTACAGCAAGCGCTGGCCCAGTTACGAGAGGGGCTCGCTCCACCAGCGATGTTTTCGCCTGCTACTAGCACGCGCCGTTTTACGTTAGCGACCACCGACTACTTTGAAGAGGTCATGTACCCGCTCTTTTTAAGCCAGCTGTTGGCCTATGCGCCGGGCATTAGCTTCTCTATTGAACTTATTACCCCGGAAGTGCTGAGTGAGGGACTGGAACAGCGCCAAATCGATATGGTGGTGGGGTTGGATAGCCAAAGCGCGCTGCCCAGTGGTGTTATTCAGACCCCGTGGATGGATGAGGAGTTGGTCTGTTTGGCCGCTACCCATAATGGCCGCGTAGGCGATGCGCTGGATATTGCGCAGTTTGCCTGCGAGCTCCATGTGGAGCTGGCTGATATAAGCGGCCTGCGGCCCAGCAATATCGATAGCTGCCTGGTTCAACACGGCTTAACCCGCCGGGTAATCTCCAAAAATCTCAACTACATCGCCGCGGCTAGGGTAGTGGCACTGACGGAAGCGATCATGACCCTGCCACGGCAAATGGCTGAGCGGTTTGTTGCGATGCTACCGGTACGTTTGGTGGAGCCGCCTAAAGAGCTCCCGGCGCTGAAAATGACCCTGATTCAGCATGGGCTATTTGCCAACGATCCTGCTGTGGCTTGGTTGTACCAGCAACTCATGGCGTTTGCACAAGACTTCAGTGATCCTGTCATTATGGCCAACAGTGCCGAGAACTATTTAGGCCTGAGTTAAGCAATTGTCTCGTGCATAATTAGCTTGTCTTAAAAATAATTATATTTAACAGAGAGCTACTCATGATTCCTTTGCGCAACATTGCCGTTTTCTTCCATGTGGCGACGATCCAAAGTGTTACAGGTGCGGCGGAGCATCTGAATGTTACCTCTTCGGCTGTCAGCCAACAGCTGCGTGCATTAGAAGAGCATCTTGGTACAACGCTCGTTGTAAAGTCAGGGCGTGCCTTGCGACTCACTGAAGCAGGCGAGCATTACTTTGATTTAATTTCACAAGATATCGAACACATCATTAAGGTCACAGAACAAATCAAAGGTATTAAAACACTTGCCAGGATTAACATCCGAGCCACCCCAACGATTGCCACGAAATGGCTACTTCCGCGTCTCGGTGAGTTCCTTTCTTTCCATCCGGATTTGGAGGTAAGGCTTGATGGTTCCAATGAGCCTACCGATTTCAGCCGGGAAAGAGTCGATATTGAAATTCGCCATGGCACCGGTCGCTGGCCAGGTTTGCACGTCCAGCCGCTGATTACCGAGCACTTCATGCCAGTATGCTCGCCTAGCCTCGCCCAACCAGCTTCGTTAACACCCAATGATTTTAAGGACTACCGTCTTATTCATTCGGTCAAGGCGCAGGTTCAATGGCGACAATGGTTCGCCACCATCGGCAACAAAGGCGACGTTTTCTCAGGTGGTCTTTATTTTGACCGTTCGCATATGTCAGTCGATGCAGCGACCCTTGGCCTGGGCATTGCCCTTGAAAGCAACCTGATGATGGAAAGTGAATTAAAGGCGGGCAAGTTAATCCTCCCCGCTAAAGTGACGCCGAAAATACCCGTATGTACCCAGTGGATAGTGTGTCCAAACCAAAGCCTGCGCCTCCCTCAGGTCAGAAGCTTTGTGGAATGGATACAGGATAGAGCCAATCAATGGAGCCAGCAGAACGACACTCAACTCTTCAGTTAATCTTAATAATCACCAAGAAAAAGTAAATTTTCCTAAGGGTGGAATACTCCTACCTTCAATAGTGTTAGTGCTAATCACTAATGCTAATAATTTTAACTAGCGCTTTTGTTGCGCGGTACTGCCATTCGGTATCGTCAACCCTTAGGAGAAAGCCATATGAATTTATCGTCCATGCTTGCTGCCCACCATGCCCAGGGGAAATCAATCCGCGTAGGGCTGATCGGCGCGGGTAAATTTGGTTCCATGGTGTTAGCACAGGCAAGAAAAATTCCTGGATATCACATTGTTGCCGTTGCCGACCTGGATACCCAAAAAGCCAGGGAGTCGCTCCAGCGTACGGGGTGGGAAGAAAGAGAGTATTCGGCTAACTCATTGGGCGATGCCATTGTTCAAGGGAAAACCTTTGTTACTTCAGATGCGCGTGAAATGTGTGAGTTCGATGATATTGATTGTGTCATCGAAGCGACTGGGCATCCTATTGCGGGTGTTCGACACGCGCTCATGGCGATCGATAACAGTAAGCACATCATCATGGTCAACGTTGAAGCCGATGTGATGTGCGGCCCGATTCTTGCGCAAAAAGCTCGCGCCAAGGGGGTGGTCTATTCGATGGCCTATGGCGATCAGCCCGCCGCCATCTGCGAATTGGTCGATTGGGTTCACGCCTGTGGCTTTGAACTGACGTCTGCAGGAAAGGGCATGAACTTCGAGCCTCGCTACCGCTATTCTACCCCGGATACGGTCTGGGGCTACTTTGGCTGGAGCGAAGAAAAGGTCGCCGAAGGTGATTTTAACCCCAAGATGTATAACTCCTTTACCGACGGCACGAAGGCGGCCATCGAAATGGCGGCAGTCGCCAATGGTACGGGGCTCGATTGCCCCGACGACGGCTTGGCGTTTTATCCTTCGGGACTCCAGGATCTCGCCTCGGTGTTTAAGCCTGAGAGCGAAGGCGGGCGCTTGCCTCGTGCCGGTCTGGTGGATATAGCGGCGAGCCAGGAGCCGGACGGCCGCGAAGTCTTGAACAATATTCGCTTTGGCATGTTCGTCACCTTCAAGGCACCAGATGTTTATACACGCGATTGCTTTGAGCAATACGGATTGCTAACCGACAAATCTGGCTGGTACGCCTCCATGTGGCGGCCTTTCCATCTGATTGGCCTGGAAACATCCGTTAGTGTTCTTTCGGCCTATTTCCGTGGCGAGCCCACCGGCAGTTCGAAATTCTATCGTGCCGATGCGGTGGCCACGGCGAAGAAGGATCTTACCGCTGGAGAGATGCTTGATGGTGAGGGTGGGTACGCCGTTTGGGCCAAGGCCATCCCCGCTTCGCTTAGCATGCAGTTAGACGCGCTGCCAATTGGTCTTGCACATAACGTGAAGCTTAAGAATCCGGTCAAGAAGGATCAGGTGGTGCGTATGTCTGATGTGGAGCTGGTCAAGGATCGAGACGTCATTGATATTCGCCTCGAGCAGATACGCACGATGGGCAATGTTTAGGAGGGCACATCATGGCAAGCCAATCTGCCTTTGTCGTCATCGCAGAGTTCGAGGTTGCCGCAGCACGCCTTGAAGCGTTTCTGGTCGCTGCGAGGCAAGATGCCACGCGTTCGTTAGCCGATGAACCCGGCTGTCTGCAATTCGACATCAACGTTGATGAGGCATCGCCAAGCTCCAGTGTGGTGTTTTACGAGGTATATCGCTCTAGAGAGGCCTTCGACAGCCATCTGGAAACCCCTCATCTAGCGGCTTTTCGGGACGCCCTTGTTTTGGTCGAAAGCGAGCTTCCGGTGCGCTTTCTCACTCGGCAGCATTCATGAGGTGGCGATGATAACCCAACAAAAAATTGCCGTGCTCGGCACCGGCATTATGGGCAGCCCCATGGCCCGTAACCTAATGCGGGCGGGATACGCTGTCAGTGTGTGGAATCGAAGTCGCGAAAAGGCCGCTCTTCTCAGCGATGAGGGTGCTCACGTGGCCGCGAGTCCCAGCGAAGCGGTCAATGGATGCAACGCTGTCGTGGTCATGGTCAGCTCTGGCCAGGTATGCGAGGAGGTGCTCTTTGACACGCACGGGGCCACTCGGGCGATGAACGCTGGGAGCCTGGTGATCGTCATGTCATCTATTGGTAGAGGTGAGGCTAGTAGCATGGCGCAGCGCTGCGATGCGCTGGGTTTACAGTGGCTGGATGCGCCGGTCTCCGGGGGTGAAAAAGGTGCCATCGACGCCAGCCTGTCGATCATGGCTGGGGGAACCCCAGAGGCTTTTGTCGCCGCTAAAGATATTCTGTTGGCCATGGGGCGGCCCGTGCATATAGGCCCCGCAGGTACAGGCGCTTTGGCAAAACTGGTTAATCAACTGATGGTAGCCAGCACGATTGGTGCGGTTTCCGAGGCATTGTTACTCGCCGAGGCAGGGGGAGCGGATCCCGCTCGGGTCAGAGAGGTGCTGCTGGGAGGTTTCGCTTATTCGCGCATACTCGAACAGCACGGCCAGCGTATGCTGGATGACAATTTCTCCCCCGGAGGGCCTGCCAAGTACCAGCTCAAGGATACGCGAGCAGCTTGCGAGGTAGCACACGAACTTGGGCTTGACCTGCCCTTGCTAGCACTGACTGATCACCTGTTTGCCGACCTTGTTGAGTCTGGCGGAGGTGAACTAGACCACAGCGCGCTCTATCTAGAAGTGCGGCGTCGCAATGGTTTTTCATCAAAGGGTCTTCATAAGGCCAAATAGCAATCTTCAAATAAAAACTCTTAAATAACAACAGCGTTAAGGAGTCACACCATGCGTAACAATACTAAATCATACGCACTCAAATGCGGTTATGCCGTTATGTTCTCACTGACCGTCCCCATGCTCGCCAGTCAGGCTCAAGCGGCAGTTAACCTTCGTTTAGCAGTACCCGATCCTGCCCAGTCGTCAGTGGGACAGGCGGCCAGTCGATTCGCTGAGCTTGTCGAGCAAAAAACAGACGGCGAGGTCACCTTTCAAGTTTTTCCTGACGGTGTCCTGTTTAGCGGTGATCAGAATGCTGCCATCAATCAACTGGGTTCCGGTGCACTCGACGGTCTTATCTTAGCTAGTTCGGTGTATGCCTCTTTTGAGCCTCGCATGAACGCTATCAGCTTGCCCTACCTGTTCAGCGACTATGAGCAGTTCCAGGCTTACCTGACCGGCGAGCCAGGGAAGGAGTTGCTTTCATCACTTGACCGGTTAGACATTCATGGGCTCGGCTTTTTCGTGCGTACCTTTCGTAATGTCACCACGCGGGAAACACCTATCACCACCGCCGAAGATTTCGACGGAATCACCTTGAGAACGCCCAACAATCCTCTGTTTGTCAGCTTGTTCGAGGCGCTGGGTGCCAACCCGACCCCCATGGCGTTTTCCGAGGTCTATAGTGCGCTCCAGCTGAAGGCTATCGATGGCCAGGAAAATCCGGTTGAGGTTCCCTACAACAACCGTTTCTACGAGGTTCAGGATCACCTCAACCTGACCCAGCACATTGCCGACGCCTTCCTGCTGTCGTTGTCGAAGTCTGCCTGGGAGCGAATCCCAGAGGAGTATCACGATGAGGTCGAGCAGGCGGCCAATGAAATGACCAACGAGCGAAACCGTATCGAGATAGAGCAGGAACAAGCAATCATCGAGAAGCTCAAAAATGAAGGGATGCAGGTCAATACGTTTGCCGAGGGTGAGCTAGAAAAGGTTCAAGAAATCGCTAGAGGTGTCTACGGGCAGTTTGGCGAAGACATTGGCGAAGATTTCATGCAAAAAAGCCTGAACTTCGTCAGCGAATGAACCCATCTATCCCAGGTGTCCACTAAGGACGCCTGGGCTTCACCTTCTGAGGCGAACGGGCGATGAAAAAATTTGAGTATTGGATATGGCGCCTGCTCGACGCCATGATCTTCGTGACAGTTGTCGGCATGGTGGTGCTGATCACCTTACAAGTAGGCTCAAGATGGCAGGGGGGCTCGCTGGCCTGGACCGAGGAGCTCTCCCGTTTTCTGTTTGTATGGACGATTTGGCTAGGTATGGCAGCCGGTTTCCGGCATGGGCAGCATCCCTCCCTCAACTTTTTGTCTGCCATCTCTCCACCTCGTTTACAGCCGCTTCTGCGTCTTCTGCAGGCCGCCGCTGCGACTGTTTTTTTTGCCATCGTCTGTCGGTATGGCGTCGAGCTCGTTCAGCAACAGTTACGCTATGGTGAAGTCTCTGCCACCCTTCAGCTAGGCAAGTGGCTAACCACGGTTCCCCTCGTTTTGGGCTCGGCACTGGCTATTCTTGGCGCTTGGATGCATGCCCTGGCGCCCATACCGGAAGGTTTATCAAAAGCCTCTGTAACGGAGGGTAGTTTATGAGCGTCTGGCTGTTGATCCTATTTGCTTTTTTAGCATTGCTCGGCATTCCCCTTTCGCTATCCTTGGGGCTTGCTGCGGTAACCACCTTGTGGTGGTTCGATTTGCCGCTTTCAATGGTGACCCAAGCCATGGCCACCTCAATCAACTCTTTTCTGCTGATCGCCGTGCCGCTGTTTATTCTGGCAGGCCAGATCATGGAGCGCGGAGGGCTGTCGGAGCGCATCTTTGATGCTGCCGAGGTGGCTGTCGGCCGATTCCGAGGTGGGCTTGGTCACGTCAATATTGCGTCAAGCTTTGTCTTTGGCGGCATTTCGGGCTCATCGGTCGCTGATATCGCGAGCTTAGGGCCTATTTCGATTCGGGCCATGACGACGCGGGGTTATCCGCTACCTTACTCGGCGGCTCTCACGCTCATCACCGCCACATTGGCAACGCTGGTACCACCCTCTATATTAATTATTGTGGCGGCTGCTTCAGCGGGGCAGTCCGTTGGAGCTGCCCTGGCGGGAGGATTGGGCCCTGGTCTACTTCTTGCCTTAGCGCTCGCCGCTTACAACGCCTTCGCGGCACGACGCCATGGCTACGGCACCCTATCGCAGTTCGACTATCGCAAGAGCTTGCGGTCGCTACTTAGAGCAATCCCGTCGGTTGGGGCGCCGGTTATTATCCTTACAGGAATGTTCTCAGGCATAGTGACACCCACCGAAGCAGCCGGTTTGGCGGTGCTCTACACCTTGCTAGTGGCGATCGTAGTGCACCGGGAAATGGGTTGGCGAGATCTGGTGCCGCTGATTATTCGCGCAGGCCAAACGGCGGGTTCGGTGCTACTCATCCTCATGGTGGCCAACATTGCAACGTATGTGTTTACCGTCGACCTGTTGCCACAAAAGACCACCGGTCTGTTGGGTACCATCGCCTCTTCGCCCTTTGCGACACTGCTCTTAATGGGCGTTGTTTTTCTGATTGTCGGTATGTTGATGGATATCGTTGCCGCCGCGCTGATGTTGATACCGGTTCTGATGCCAGCAGCAGTGAATGCCAACGTCGATCCGCTTCACTTCTTGATTTTTATGGTGGCAAGCCTCGCTGTTGGTTTGGCCTCACCTCCGGTAGGCACTTGTCTCTTCGCTACAGCGCAAGTCTCTAAAGTGCCGGTGGAGAAACTTGTCGTCGCTGCGTTGCCTTTCTATGCCGTTAACATCTGCATATTGGTTCTCTTGGCTGCTTTTCCGTCCATCGTTTTGGCGCCCGCGGCTTGGCTGACCGCCTCATAGTTTAACGTTTGTTGCGATGCTATCGGTACGCTTGGTGGAGCCGCCTAAGGAGGTTCCGGCGCTGAAAATGACCCTGATTCAGCATGGGCTGTATGTTAATGATTCTGCCAACGTGTGGCTCTACCGGGTGCTTACTGAGTTTGCTAACGAGTTTAGACGTAAGGTTAGCCGTCATGCACACTAGCCTATGTTGTAATTAAACAACCCTGTTGGATCAAAGGTTGAATAGTATCTGGCAGCCACCCCGTTAGATCCTAGACTGCTAAAAGACGTTATGAGTGACGTCGTAAAATGTGCCGTGTCCATAACTTGGCATCGGCGAGGCAGACTGATTAAGCAAGGGAGAACGCGAGTGAAAATAGGTGCCCCGAAAGAGAGTGCCCGGGGGGAAGCGCGAGTCGCGCTAACCCCCGAGAGCGCCAAGCAAATTCAGAAGCTAGGCCACGAGTGCTTAGTAGAATCCGGCGCTGGCCTGGCGGCGGGCTTTAATGACGACACTTATCGTGATGCGGGCGTTACCGTGGTGGAAGGAGCCAACGCGCTCTGGAACGACGCTGATGTGGTCATTAAAGTCCGCGAGCCCTCTGATGAAGAGGCCGAGCGGCTGCGCAAAGGGCAAACATTGATCGCTTTCTTCTGGCCAGCGCAAAACGAAGCGCTGCTGGAGAAGTGTAAGGCCCAGGGCGCTACCGTAATTGCTATGGACATGGTGCCGCGTATTTCCCGGGCCCAGAAGATGGACGCGCTCTCCTCCATGGCCAATATCGCCGGTTACCGCGCGGTGATTGAGGCAGGCAACAACTTTGGCCGCTTCTTTACCGGCCAGGTAACGGCGGCAGGTAAAGTGCCCCCTGCCAAGGTACTGGTGATTGGCGCTGGCGTGGCAGGGTTAGCCGCGATCGGTACCGCCACCAGCCTGGGCGCCGTGGTACGCGCCTTTGACGTACGCCCCGAGGTCTCTGAACAGATTGAGTCCATGGGCGCTGAGTTCCTGTTCCTCGATTTTGAAGATAGCCAGGACGGTTCCGAAAGCGGTGGCTATGCCTCGCCCTCAAGCCCCGAGTTCCGTGAGAAGCAGCTTGAGTGCTTCCGTGAGCAGGCAGCCGATGTAGATATCGTCATTACCACGGCGCTGATTCCTGGCCGTCCCGCGCCCAAGCTGTGGCTGGAAGATATGGTTGCAGCGATGAAGCCGGGTTCGGTGGTGATCGACTTAGCCGCCGAGAAGGGCGGCAACTGCGATCTGACCAAGCCTGACGAGCGGGTGGTGTCGGATAATGGCGTGGTGGTGATCGGCTACACCGACTTCCCCTCGCGTATGGCTACCCAGTCATCGCTGCTCTATGCCACCAACATCCGCCATATGTTGACCGATCTCACCCCCGAGAAAGAGGGCGTGATCAATCATAATATGGAAGACGACGTGATTCGTGGCGCCACGGTGACTCACGAAGGCGAAATAACCTTCCCGCCACCGCCGCCCAAAGTCAAAGCGATTGCTGCCGCTAAGCCGAAGAAGAAAGAGAAAGAGCCTACGCCAGAGGAGAAAAAAGCCACCGAGCTGGCCATCTTCAAAGCACAAACAAAGCGCCAAGTGGGTTTATTGGCCGTCGGTGGCGCGCTGATGCTGCTGTTGGGGCAAGTGGCTCCGGTGTCGTTTATGCAGCACTTTATTGTCTTTGTGTTGGCCTGCTTTATCGGCTTCCAGGTGATCTGGAACGTAAGCCACTCGCTGCACACACCGTTGATGGCGGTGACCAACGCAATCTCGGGCATCATTATTTTGGGGGCGATTCTGCAGATTGGCTCCGGCAGTGCCGTGGTAGGCGTGCTGGCGGCGATCTCGGTGCTTATCGCATCAATCAATATCGTGGGTGGCTTCCTGGTGACACGCCGGATGCTGGCCATGTTCCAAAAATCCTAAGCGGCGGAGAGACGATATGTTAGGTCAAGGATTCGTATCTGCCGCGGCGATCGCGGCAAGCGTACTGTTTATTCTGTCGCTAGGCGGCTTGAGTAACCAGGAAAAAGCCAAGCGGGCCGTGTGGTACGGCATCGTGGGTATGGCGCTGGCAGTATTTTTTACCTCCTTAGGGCCGGGTATTGGCGGCTACTGGTGGTTAATTCCGATGATGGTGATTGGTGCTGGCATCGGCGTCTACGTGGCGGGCAAGGTCGAAATGACCGAAATGCCGCAACTCGTGGCAGCGCTACATAGTTTTGTCGGCTTGGCTGCGGTGTTTGTCGCCTGGAGCGCCGATTTAGAGCGCCGCCGGGTGCTGGCGGCGCAAGCGGCCGATGGCGTTATGCAGGAGTTTTCTGCGTTTGCCGCGCTGGTCGCCACCAAGGCGCCTGACGAGCTCACCTTTCTGCAGATTGAAGTAGTGTTCGCTATCTTTATCGGTGCAGTGACCTTCACTGGGTCGGTGGTGGCGTTTGGTAAGCTGGCCGGTAAAGTGGATGGCAAACCTCGCCAACTGCCCGGTGGGCATATGCTTAACGCCGGGGCGGCGGTGCTGTCGCTGCTGTTAGCGATTTTGTACCTTAACGGCGCAGGTTTCTGGACGCTGATTGTGCTTGCGGCGCTGTCGTTCTTTATCGGTTACCACCTGATTATGGGCATCGGCGGTGCCGATATGCCCGTTGTGGTCTCAATGCTCAACAGCTACTCCGGCTGGGCAGCCGCCGCTATCGGCTTCACACTCTCTAACGATCTGCTGATTGTCACCGGTGCGCTGGTGGGTTCATCGGGTGCGATTCTCTCTTACATCATGTGTAAGGCGATGAACCGCAACTTCGTTAACGTGATTTTGGGTGGCTTTGGCGGTAGCCAGGGGCCTGCGGCGGAGATCGAAGGCGAGCAGGTGTCCATTGACGCCGGTGGTGTAGCGAGCGCCCTGAACGATGCCGACAGCGTCATCATTGTGCCGGGCTACGGTATGGCGGTGGCCCAGGCGCAAACCGCGGTGAGCGACTTGGTGCGTAAGCTGCGCGCTGCGGGTAAAACCGTACGCTTTGGTATTCACCCGGTCGCGGGCCGTTTGCCAGGGCATATGAACGTACTGCTGGCCGAGGCCAAGGTGCCTTACGACATCGTGCTGGAGATGGACGAAATCAACGACGATTTCGCCACCACCGACGTGGTTATCGTGATTGGCTCCAACGACATCGTAAACCCTGCGGCCGAGGAAGACCCAAATAGCCCCATTGCCGGTATGCCGGTGTTGAAGGTGTGGGAGGCCAAGCAGGTGTTTGTCAGCAAACGTGGCCAGGGTACTGGCTACTCGGGTATTGAGAACCCGCTGTTCTTCAAAGACAACACGCGGATGTTCTACGGCGATGCCCGGGATAGCTTGAATACGCTGCTGCCTTTGATTGACTAGGTCTATTCAACCTAGCTACAAGCTAATTGATTAAGCAATACTAAGTATTGAGCCCGCGAGAGATCGCGGGCTTTTTTGTTTCTGTGCAGTCACCGGCACTCCTGCTATGGTCGGATACCACCTTTCTATTGAGCATTCGCTACCATGGATCAACGCCCCAACCCCCGAGTATTGCTGCGTTTGTTGGGTTTACTGCGCCCCTACCGCACGCGGCTAGCACTGGCTGGCTTAGCGCTACTCATGGCCTCTGGAAGCGTGCTACTGCTGGGGAATGGATTGCGCTTAGTTATCGACCGAGGTTTTCTCGCCGCGGATCAACAGGCGCTGGCCCAAATGCTGGGCTTAATGCTAGCGGTGGTGACGGTGCTGGCGCTTGCCTCCGCGCTGCGCTACTACCAAGTGACCTGGATTGGCGAACGCTTGGCTGCGGACTTGCGCCAGCGCGTGTTTGATCATTTGCTCACTTTAGAGCCGAGTTTTTTCGAGAGCGCAAGCTCCGGCCGTGCCGCGGGGGAGATCGCCTCTCGGCTGACCGCGGACACTAGCGTGCTACAGAGCCTGTTTGGCTCTTCGGTCTCGCTGGCGCTGCGCAACCTAGTCATGCTGGTAGGCGCCGTGGTGCTCATGCTGGTCACCCAGCCGTGGCTCTCGGCGATGGTGCTGATTGGTATCCCGGCTACTCTTTTGCCTATCGTGTGGTACGGCCGCCGGGTGCGGCGGCTTTCGCGCACCAGCCAGGATCGCGTGGCCGAACTTGGCCGCTATGCTGAGGAGGCGCTGAGTGGTATTAAAACGCTCCAGGCATTTACCCACGAGGCGGTGGATAAAACCCACTATGGCCAACGGGTTGAACAGGCCTTTGGCAGTGCCGTAGCGCGCACCCAGCAGCGCGCCTGGTTAACCGGTGTCGCCATGCTGGTGGTGTTTACTGCCGTGGGCTTAATGCTCTGGCAGGGTGGTCAGGCGGTGCTAGACGGCACCATGAGTGCGGGCGAGCTATCAGCGTTTATTTTCTATGCTGTGCTGGCAGCGGGGGCTATTGCGACACTGGCTGAAGTGGCGGGGGATGTGCAGCGCGCGGCAGGCGCGGCGGAGCGCTTATTGGAGCTGCTCGATACCCAGCCCGTTATCCAGTCGCCCGCGAATCCCCATCACCTACCGATACCTTCGCAGGGTGAAATTGTGCTAGATAACGTCACTTTCACCTACCCCGGCCGGGAAACCCCAGCCCTTGAAGGGTTTGATCTGCATATTAAGCCAGGGGAGCGGGTCGCTATCGTCGGGCCTTCGGGGGCGGGTAAAAGCACCCTCTTGGCGCTGCTGCTGCGCTTTTATGACCCTCACCAGGGGCGTATCACCCTTGATGGTAGTGATGTTCGCACCTTGGACCTTACGGCATTGCGTGGAGCCATGGGGTTGGTGTCGCAAGAGCCGGTGCTGTTTAGCGGCTCGGTGGCCGAGAATCTACGCTACGGAGACCCCGAGGCTGATATCGATAGATTACGCATTGCCGCCCAGGACGCCAGCGCCCTCGACTTTATCGATGCGTTGCCCCAAGGCTTTGATACGCCCCTTGGACCCGGTGGGGTGCAGCTCTCCGGTGGACAGCGTCAGCGGCTCGCTATCGCTCGGGCGCTGCTCAAAAATCCTGCGGTACTGCTGTTGGATGAAGCCACCAGCGCGCTGGATGCAGAAAGTGAGCGGCTAGTGCAGCAGGCGCTGGATCGACTGATGGTCGGACGCACCAGCATCGTGATCGCCCACCGGCTGGCGACTGTCATCGCCGCTGACCGCTTGCTGGTGCTTGAGGGCGGGAAACTGGTAGCGGCGGGCACCCACGCGGAACTGATCAACACCAGCGAACTTTATCGTCATTTAGCCGCGTTGCAGTTCGGCGGTGAAACGTTATAAAACGGTTCTTTTAACGATGGGAATACCTATGTCGAGCTTCTTTCAGCG
Organism: Vreelandella sp. DA03-1M; assembly: GCF_055725665.1. Classification (NCBI taxonomy): domain Bacteria; kingdom Pseudomonadati; phylum Pseudomonadota; class Gammaproteobacteria; order Oceanospirillales; family Halomonadaceae; genus Vreelandella; species Vreelandella sp. DA03-1M. The sequence continues at coordinate 4,122,745 of NZ_CM146798.1, read as the reverse complement.
CCTTAACGCCGTTAATGCCCCTTCGATTGGCCTGGGCTGCATGAACCTCTCCCACGGTTACGGCAGCATCGTGCCGGAAAGTGCAGCCTTACGGGCGCTGGATGAGGCCTTTGATATGGGCTATCGCCACTTTGATACCGCCACCCTGTACGGTGCCACGGCCAATGAAAGTGTGGTTGGGCGAGCTTTGGAGGGTAAGCGGCATCAGCTGTTTCTGGCCAGTAAATGCGGCATGGCGATGGATCCTGAATCAGGCAAGCGGGTCATTGATGGCCGCCCGGCAACCCTGCGCAAGCAGTGCGAAGCCAGCCTTGCACGCCTACGTACCGACCATTTGGATCTCTACTACCTGCACCGCTTGGATCGCCAAGTCCCCATCGAGGAGAGCGTGGGTGCGCTGGGGCGCTTGGTGGAAGAAGGAAAGATTGGTGGGGTGGGGCTGTCGGAAATTTCTGCGGTAACGCTGCGCCGCGCGGTCACCGAATATCCCATTGCCGCGGTGCAGTCGGAATACTCGCTGTGGACGCGCAACCCTGAAATCGCCCTGATTGATGCGTGCCGAGAGGTGGGCGCGGCCATGGTCGCGTTTAGTCCTCTGGGGCGCGGCTTCTTAACCGGCGCCATTCAAGACCCAGCGCGTCTTGAAGAGGGCGATATGCGCCGTAATATGCCGCGCTTCAGCGCCGAAAACTACCCGCATAATATAAAACTATTTGAACGCCTTGCGACGCTGGCGCAGGCTTTAAACGTAACGCCGGGGCAGCTGGTACTGGCCTGGCTGAAAGCGAAAGGCGACGACATTATTCCCATTCCGGGGACACGCTCACCTGATCATATGCGGGAAAACTTAGCGGCGGAAACGCTGCGCCTTGATGTCACCACACTGCAGCAGTTGGATGCCATGATGACGCCAGACCAGGTGGCGGGTGCCCGCTATAGCGAGGCGCAGCAGGCGGATATCGACACCGAGGAGTTCACCCGTTAGCAGCGACAAGGAGTGGGTATTAACAGGGGTGATGGGTAAAAACTATTAGAGCGGTCGCAAAAAGCAAATTGTGCCTATGACTGATCTGCTTTAAAACAGTACCAAGTGAGTGAGGTGTCCGTGCTAGTCAGAAAGGCAACGTACACGACGCTCAACGTCAGTTGACTTGGTCGCTAGAAAGCGAGCACCACCAAGAAAAAAGCAACTAACACAAAATAGAGTGATGGGAGAGCGCGATGAGTGGTAAATGTCCTGTAATGCACGGTGGTAATACTTCCACAGGTACGTCGAATAAAGACTGGTGGCCTGAAGGAATCAACCTGGATATCTTGCACCAGCATGACCGCAAAACGAACCCGATGGATGCAGATTTTGACTATCGGGAAGAGGTCAGAAAGCTCGATTTTGACGCGCTCAAGCAAGACGTCCACGCGTTGATGACTGACAGCCAGTCGTGGTGGCCAGCTGACTGGGGTCACTACGGCGGTCTAATGATTCGTATGGCATGGCACTCTGCGGGCACCTACCGTCTTGCCGACGGCCGTGGCGGCGGTGGTACCGGTAGCCAACGTTTTGCACCCCTCAACTCCTGGCCGGACAACGTCAGCCTCGATAAGGCGCGTCGTCTACTGTGGCCGATCAAGAAGAAGTACGGCAACAAGATCAGCTGGGCCGATCTGATGATTCTGGCCGGTACCGTTGCCTACGAATCCATGGGTCTGCCTGCTTACGGCTTCTCGTTTGGTCGCGAAGACATTTGGCACCCGGAAAAAGACATCTACTGGGGCGATGAGAAAGAGTGGCTGGCGCCTTCCGACGAGCGATACGGCGACGTTGAAAAGCCTGAAACCATGGAAAACCCGCTTGCTGCGGTTCAGATGGGGCTTATCTACGTGAACCCTGAAGGCGTGAACGGCGTGCCCGACCCGCTGAAAACTGGTCAGCAAGTGCGTGAAACCTTCGCCCGTATGGCGATGAATGACGAAGAGACCGCTGCCCTGACTGCCGGTGGACACACCGTGGGTAAGTGCCACGGTAACGGCGATGCGGCAGCGCTGGCGGCTGAGCCAGAAGCCTCTGACGTTGAAAACCAGGGATTTGGCTGGGGCAACCCGACCATGGGTGGCAAGGCAAGCAATGCCGTTACGTCTGGCATTGAAGGTGCCTGGACCACTCACCCCACCCAGTTCGACATGGGCTATTTCGACCTGCTGTTCGGCCATGAGTGGGAGCTGCGCAAGAGCCCGGCTGGTGCTCACCAGTGGGAGCCCATCGACATCAAAGAAGAGGACAAGCCGGTTGACGCCAGCGACCCCTCTATTCGCCACAATCCGATCATGACCGATGCGGATATGGCCATGAAGATGGATCCGATTTACCGCGCCATTTGTGAAAAATTCATGGCGGATCCGGAGTACTTCAAGAAGACCTTCGCTAAGGCGTGGTTCAAGCTGACCCACCGTGACCTAGGCCCGAAAGCACGCTATATCGGCCCGGAAGTACCCGCTGAAGACTTGATCTGGCAGGATCCAATTCCGGCTGGCAGCACCGACTACAGCGAAGAAGTGGTTAAACAGAAAATCGCCGACGCCGGCCTGAGCATCAGCGATATGGTTAGCACCGCGTGGGATAGCGCGCGCACTTACCGTGGTTCTGATATGCGCGGCGGTGCCAACGGTGCACGCATTCGCTTAGCGCCACAGAAGGATTGGGAGGGCAACGAGCCTGCGCGTCTCGCCAGCGTATTAGCCGTGTACGAGAAGATTTCTGCTGACACTGGCGCAAGCCTTGCCGACGTGATCGTTCTGGCCGGCAGCGTAGCGATCGAAAAAGCCGCCAAAGCCGCAGGCTACGACGTTCGCGTGCCATTCCTGAAAGGGCGTGGCGATGCTTCTGCCGAGATGACCGACGGCGAATCGTTTGAGCCACTAGAGCCGCTGGCTGACGGTTTCCGTAACTGGCAGAAGAAAGACTATGTCGTGAAGCCGGAAGAGCTGCTGCTGGATCGCGCGCAGTTGATGGGGCTGACAGGGCCGGAAATGGTCGTGCTACTGGGTGGTATGCGTGTGCTGGGTACCAACTACGGTGGCACCAAGCACGGCGTATTCACCGACCGTGAAGGTCAGTTGACCAACGACTTCTTCGTCAACCTGACCGATATGGGCAACACCTGGAAGCCGGTGAGTAAAAACACCTACGAGATTCGTGATCGTCAGACGGATGCCGTTAAGTGGACCGCCTCCCGCGTTGACCTGGTGTTCGGTTCTAACTCGCTGCTGCGCTCCTACGCGGAAGTCTACGCCCAGGACGACAACGACGAGAAGTTTGTTAAAGACTTCGTCGCTGCCTGGACGAAAGTGATGAACGCGGATCGCTTTGACGTCGCCTAAGCACTAAATACGTTAGTGCTAACAAATAACCCGCATCCCAGGATGCGGGTTTTTTTATTGCGTGTTTATATGCTCAATGCAGGAATGAACGTTAATCAGAGGCTCCCTGGTTATTTTGCCGTAACAACACGAGACGCTTTATGAAACGCAGTAAATGGATATGGCTAGTATGGGCAGTCGTCTTGCTTTGCTATGTAGTGCCTTACACCTTGTTGGGCCATGTATCGCAATGGTACGGCAGCTTTCTGTTTTGGGCATGTGCCGGCTTAGTCATCATTGCTCTGAACGTGTTTATCACTAAAGATTTCAAGGAACGCAGCGATGACTGAATCGCTAATTTGGTGGTCCATTGCTATCTACTTATTGGTCGCTATAGGCATTGCCATTCTGTCGCGCCAAGGCCCGGCGAAAGGTGGTTCAGAAAGCATGTCGGGCTACTTTTTAGGCAACCGACAAATGAACGGCTTTGTCTCCGCGCTAAGTTACAGTGCCACCACTTACAGTGCTTTTATGATGGTGGGGCTGGCTGGCCTTACCTATGCTGGTGGCGTTGGGGCGCTAGGTTTCGAAATTATCTACTTTGCCGGTGTTTCCCTGGTGGCTGTTTTTGGACCTAAATTCTGGGCCGTCGGCAAAAGATTTGGTTTTGTGACACCAAGTGAAATGCTGGGTCACCGTTATAATAGCAAGCATGTTGCCATGGCCGTATCGATTGCCAGCTGTATTTTCTTGATTCCTTACTCGGCCGTTCAGCTCGCTGGCATCGGTTATCTGCTTCAAGGGATCACCGATGGAGCAATTACTTTTACCACCGGAGTGGTGTTAGCTACGGTGGTCGCTATCTTCTTCTCTTATATCGCTGGAATTCGTTCGGTCATGTGGACCGACTCGCTCCAGGCCATCATGATGATCGTGGTTTCCACACTCGTGGCCTGCCTGGTGATTCAAGGCCTGGGCGGCTTTGGCGCGCTGTTCAATACGCTGGCAACGGAACACCCGCAGTCACTGACGGTACCTGGGCCTGGGTTATTTAGCTTTGTCACTTTCTTGGGGCTTACTATCCCGTGGTTCTTCTTTAGCCTTTCTAACCCTCAAGTCAGCCAGCGCCTGTTTATGCCTTCGTCGCTGCGTTCTATGCGTCAAATGCTGCTTGGTTTCCTAGTGTTTGGCTTTATCTACACCATTGTTTCCGTGCTGTGGGGGTTCTCTGCTTTAGCGGCTTTCCCAAGTCTTGAAAGTGCAGATTTAGCCACGCCCACGCTGCTGGCCTCGGAGTTTGTTCCACCAGTGTTAGGCGTGATTGTAATGATCGGGATCATGGCGGCCGCCGTTTCTACTATCGATTCGATTATGCTGACGCTGGCGTCCATGGTTTCCCGTGATGTCTATGCCAACGTCAAACCGAATGTCAGTGAAAAGCGCCAACTGCTGGTAGGTAAGTTTGTGGTGCCGGTGATTGCGTTAATGGCGTTGGCCTTCGCCGAGCTACAGCTTGACCTTATTGCGGTGCTGTCGGTGGCTGCTTCCTCTGGTCTGGTAGCCATGGTGCCCGCCCTGATCGGCGCCTTCTACTGGAAGCGCGGCACTTCAGCCGGTGCATTGACCAGTGTGGTGGGCACCAGTGCCTTTGTGCTGCTGATGTACGCCACCGGCAACTCGCTGCTGGGGCTGCCTGCCGGTGTATGGGGCATTGTAGTCGCTAGTGTGCTGTTTGTTGGCGTTAGCCTTGTAACCAAACCTCATCAAGCCACCACGGATGCTTTCTTTAGCGCCATTGCTGAAGAGCTGGGTAAAAATCGTCGGCATAAGGCTTTTAACTGAGGCTTTTCAGGTTTAGCGCCAAACCGTTAGCTGCTGTCGATAATCATCTTGCGCCTGGCTGGCGCTGACCGGCGTCAGCCATACCTGGGAGCCGGGCAGGCACTGGGCCAGGGCGGTGCAGGCGCTCGGCGTGAGGGCTCCCAGGCGTGGGTAGCCGCCTATTGTCTGACGATCATTCATCAGCACGATAGGCTGACCATCCGGTGGAACCTGCACTGCCCCCAAGGGAATGCCCTCGGAAATAATGCCGGTGAGCGAGCCATGCAAGGCAGGGCCGGTCAGTCGTACGCCCATACGATCGGCGCGATTATCCACTGTCCAGGGTTGGTTGAAAGCTTGGAAAAGGGAGCGGCCGCTGAAGGCGGCGATTTGCGAGCCGAGCACGATGGGTAGGCGGCAGTTTGATGCTGGCATCTGCGGGCCTTGGCCTTCCGCAATACGGCGAACCGCCGAAGCGGTGCCTTTCCAGGTCAAGCGGTGGCCCACTTTTAGCGGTTTACCATCTTCGTGCAGGCCGCCCAGTTGCTCGCGGGCGGTGCAGGCGCGACTGCCAAGCACCTCCGGTGCATTTAGCCCGCCAGGAAAGGCGAGATAGGCGCGCAGGCCTTGGCGCGGTTGGCGAAACACTAGGCACTGACCGGGCATTAGCTTGAAGCTGGTATTGGGTGCGAGCGGTTTGCCATCCAACTGAGCGTCTAGATCGGCGCCGGTCAAGGCCAGGCGCACTTCGCTTTCGGTTTCAAAACTCAAACCGCCGCCCATCACAATTTCTAACGCGGCGCTGTTTAAGGCGTTGCCGAGTAGCCAGTTGGCCCAGCGAAATGAGATCCAGTCGGCGGCACCGCCCTGGGTAACCCCTAGATGACCAACCCCAAACCGGCCGGCATCCTGAATCAGTGCGAGTGGCCCCGCTTGTTTAACGACCATGGCGTTTTGTTTTTTATTGATGGCGACGTGGCTCATGGGCGCTCCTCCATTGGGGTGGTATCGCCACCGTCCGCTTCAAACTCCGCACGGGAGATCGCTCTAAAGCGCACCTTGTCGCCAGGGCGGAACAGCGGTTCGCCGCGCTTGGCGTATTCGAATAGCGGCACATTGGTACGGCCAAGAATGTTCCAACCACCGGGTGAGAGCAGCGGATAAATCGCGGTTTGCCGATCGGCAATGCCCACACTGCCTGCGGCTACTTTACGGCGCGGTGTTTTTAGGCGCGGCGTCGCTATTGCTTCATCGACTAAGCCCATAAAGCCGTAGCCGGGCGCGAAACCCAGCGCGAAGACACAGTAGTCATGGTTACAGTGCTGCTGTATCAGCTCGTCAACGCTCAAGCCAGCGCGTTTGGCGACCAGAGGCAGTTCGGGACCGACACTTTCGTCATACCACACGGGAATATCGTGTAGCTCACCCGCCTGAGTGTCGGCAGGTTCGAGGCCGGAAAGTGCCTTATTGATCAGACCGAGCGCCTCGGCGTGATTCATTTGCTGGCAGTCGTAATGGACTAGCAGTGTGGTGTAAGAGGGCACTAAATCAATCAAGGCAGCCCCGAAAGCACCGCGCAGCGCTTGGTCGGCGGCGATCACCCAGGCCATGTTGGCCTCGTCGATGGTGTCGAACAGTCTCACCATCAAGGCATCCATGGCGGCGGTTTCAACTCTTCTTTCACTAATGGGATTCACGCCTGCTCCAGCGCCTGAAAGGCCTCGCGAATAGCGCGCACCGCCGCCACCGATTCAGGGTTATCACCGTGAACGCAAAGCGTATCGCAGGCTAGGTGCAGCGGCGTGCCGTCGAGTGCAGTGAGCGGCTCGCCTTTGGCCAGCTTAATGGCCTGATTCACAATGGTGTTCTGGTCGTGGTGCACGGCGTTGGGTAGCCGGCGCGAGGCCAGGTGGCCATTGGCGTCGTAAGCGCGATCGGCAAAGGTTTCGAACCAGAGGGTAATGCCCAGTTTGGCAGCCAGCTCGCGATGTGGTTCGGGGTCAGCAGTCGACATGATCATTAGCGGCAGGCTCGGATCGTAAGCACGCACGGCGCGCATGACGCCTTCGAGCAGCGCCGGGTTGGCGGCCATGTCGTTATAAAGCGCGCCATGAGGTTTGATGTAGCTCAACTGGGTGCCTTCGGCTTGGCAAATGCCCGCCAGGGCGCCTACCTGGTAGAGCACCATGTCTTCAGCCTCTTCCGGCGAGCAGGCCATGGAGCGTCGCCCAAAGCCCATCAAGTCTGGGTAACCAGGGTGGGCGCCAATACGAACATCATTCTGAACTGCTAGCTTGACGGTGCGGCGCATCACATGAGGATCGGACGCGTGGAAACCACAGGCGATGTTGGCGCAGTCGACGTAAGGCATCGCATCGGCATCTAGGCCGATCGTCCAGTTGCCGAAACTTTCGCCCATATCGCAATTAAGCAGGGGAATGGCCATAGCGACTCCTGTCGTTGATGCTGTGGTTGGCTGAAGCTGATTTGTAATCCACCACCAATATATGAACACGGCAAGCTCAGTGCCAATCGTTTTTGACGATACTAACTATCGGTCACTCCTATCATATTGTTATTTGGTGGAAAAATGGTTGACGCTTGGGCACGATACGCTTATCACAGTAAGGGCGGGGCGTGATAATAGCGTTGGTGGGATAACCCTGCAGGGAGTGGTCTCAAAGTTGCATAGTTAAATAAATATACAGTTACCCGATAGCCAAGGGGTTAGCTCTCTGCAGCCAGCTTTACGTATCAGCACGACGATGCTTATTTATCCCAGAAAGTCATTTGTAGGCGAGTCATTATGCTCGATTTTAAAGAACTGGAGGCGTTTGTATGGGCGGTGAGGCTCGGCTCTTTCCGTAAGGCAGCGACCCGCTTGCACCTTACTCAGCCTTCTGTTTCCGAGCGTATTTCGCGTCTTGAAACCACGGTAGGGGAACTGCTCTTGGAGCGCGCCGCTCGGCCTATCCAGCCCACCATGCGCGGCCGCGAGTTCTTTATGCACGCTGAACGCATGCTGCACCAACGTGATAAGGCGATGAAGCTATTCGATAGTGAAGAGGCGTTTTCTGCACCATTGCGGCTCGGCACAATTGAAACCATCGCTCATAGCTGGTTCCCCGATTTTATGCGCCTGCTCACCGAGCGGTATCCGCGGCTGATTATTGAATTGACGGTTGATTACTCGTCGGTTCTGAATGAGCGGCTGCTGAGTAATGAATTGGATATTGTGCTGGCGATGAATGGCTATTCGCCTCAAAAGCAGATCGAGTACGAGTCGCTGAGCCCTTATGAAATGGGCATGTTCGTTTCCCCGCGGCATGCCAAGCTGCTGAGCGACAGTGCCGAACTGTGGTTTAAGCAACTGCCGTTTATTTCGTTTGGTAAACAGGCGCGCCCCCACTCAGAGTTGGTGCGGTACTTAGCGGAGCAGGGCGTAGCCAGCCCGCGTATTCATTGCGTTAGTACATTAATGACGATTGTGCGTATGACTACCGAAGGGTTGGGAATTGGCGCGCTGCCGGTCGCCACCGTGCTGGAAGAGTGGCAGCGAGGAGAGCTCCACCGCTTGTCACTGCCGGTGCCGTTACCCGCCATGCACTATGATGTGATATGGCGCAACGCTAACCACCCACGCTTTTGCCGGGGCGTTGCTCGGCTGGCACAGGAGTGCGCCTGCCGCTATGCCCAGGCGCGCCGTGCCGATATGACAACAACACTTTTCTCTGGGCGCTGGGTACCCAGCAGCGCCTCCTCTGGTACCACCGACGCAACACACCATTAGCTCCATACTATTAATAGAAACAAGAGGGTTTTCACAATGCGCAAGACATTAACTTCCACCCTGCTACTGGCAACAGCCTGCGGTCTGACGGTGACGGCTCACGCGGCTGAGTGGACCATGGCCACGCCGTACGGTGATGCCAGCTTTCATACCCAAAACACCAAGCAGTTTGCCGACGATGTGGCAGAAGCCACTGATGGCGAGCTAACCATTACCGTGCATAGCGGTGGCTCTCTTGTCGCCCATGGGGAGATCAAACCGTCGGTTCGTCGTGGCACCATTGATGCGGGCGAAGTATTCCTCTCCGTGCTTTCCAATGATGACCCCATTTTCGAAGTGGATACTCTGCCCGGTGTGGCAGGCAGCTATGACGATGCCTACGCGCTGTGGGAAGCCACCAAGCCGATGATCACCGAGTTGTTTGCCTATGAAGGGTTGATTCCGCTCTACGCCGTCACTTGGCCTGCGCAAGGTATCTATACCTCTGAACCGCTTACTGACCCCGAGCAGTTTGAAGGCTTGCGCGTTCGTGCACCTAACATCAATACCCAGCGTTTTGTCGATAACCTGGGCGGTAGCCCCACTGAAACCGAAGAGTCTGATATACCCACTGCGTTTAGCACTGGCCGGGTGGATGCCATGATCACCTCAAGCTCTACCGGCAACTCCATGGCGGCGTGGGATTATGTTACCGATTACACCAACGCTAACCTATGGTTGCCGAAAAACATCGTTTTCATCAGCCAGCGCAGTTTCGATGCCCTGGATGAAGCAACCCAGGAAGCACTGATGGAAGCCGCCGCTGAGGCTGAAAAACGTGGTTGGGAGATGAGCCGCGAAGATAACGACGCCAGCTTGGCTGCACTGCAAGAGAACGGTATTTCAGTTTCTGAGCCAAACGAAGCCGTTTCAGAGGCGCTGCAAGCAGCCGGTGACCAGTTGTTTGAAGATTGGCAGTCCCGTGCTGACGACGAAGCCAAGCAGGCGCTGGAAAACTACCGCGAGCAACGCGACAGCTAATCTCCGGCTTCAATGTCTCTTGCAGGGGCGGGGCAACGTCTCCGTTCCTGCTTTTCCCGTGCGCTTCATGAGGCTGCGAACATGACGTTTAAATTCGACAAACTCTATCGCCTCGGTGCTTGGGGTGCGGCGGCGTGCATGGTGGCTATCTGTGCGCTGATCGCGCTCCAGGTAACCTTCCGCTTGGTAGATGCCCTGCTGGTGCTGGTAGGTTTGAGCCGGCTAGGCCTGAGTATTACCGGCGTTTCAGAAATTGCGTCTTACTTATTAGTCGGCGCGACCTTTCTGGGCTTGGCCTACACCTTTGTGCATCACGCCCATATTCGCGTGACGCTGTTGATTACTCGGCTGCCACCTGCCATTCGTGTGTGGTTTGAAGTGTTTGGCCTCATCATCGCCCTGGCGATCAGTCTGATGCTCAGTTATGGCCTGGTGGGGCTGGCGCGAGAGAGCATTCAATACAACGATGTGTCTTCAGGATTTGTGTCGATTCCGCTCTGGATTCCCCAGCTGGTACTTGCGAGCAGTGTAGGGCTGCTCTGTCTGGCGCTGGCTGAAGCGTTGTTCATGGCGGTGCGAATCGCTATTCGCGATCCTTCAAGTTTTCGCGAAGCGACGGCCCCAGATGAAAGCGAGGGCCACTAAATGGCGACCTTCACTCACCTGCCCTCTAAATTGGAGAGCTCATCGTGCTGCTACTAAGTCTCGCCACCATTTTTACGCTTGTGCTGTTACTGGGGAGCGGGGTATGGATCGCCTTCGCGCTGATTGGTACTGCCTGGATAACACTCGAGTTCTTCAGCTCGTTTTCACCAGCTTCTATCCTGGCCTCTGATTTTTGGGGGGCCAGCTATGGGTGGGACCTTACCGCGCTGCCCATGTTTATCTGGATGGGCGAAATTCTGTTTCGCTCGGGGCTCGCCGACAATATGTTCCGCGGTCTGTCTCCCTGGTTAAACCGCCTGCCGGGGCGCCTTTTGCATACCAACATCATTGGCAGCGGCATGTTTGCCGCGGTGTGCGGCTCTTCGGCTGCCACCTGCGCCACGGTGGGCAAAATGACGCTGCCGGAACTCGAACGGCGTGGCTACGATAGCAACATGGCGATTGGCACGCTGGCCAGTGCCTCTACGTTAGGGCTGTTGATTCCGCCTTCCATCGTGCTGATTGTCTACGGCGTGGTCACCGAGCAGTCGATCTCCAGACTGTTTATGGCGGGTATTGGCCCAGGCTTGATGATCCTGGCGATGTTCATGAGCTATCTCATTTTGTGGGCGCTATTGAAAGGCAACCGCGAAGGCCTGACCGGTGAAGATGAGTCAGGCATGAGTTTTGGCGAAAAGCTGCGCAACACCTGGTCGCTGGTGCCCATTCTGCTGCTGATCGGCGGCATCATCTTCTCGATCTATGGTGGCTTGGCCTCACCCACGGAGGCCGCAGCGGTCGGTGTGGTGCTGTCGATCGTGATTGCCCGTTTCAATGGTCACTTTGACCGCGAGATATTCAAGAGCTCCCTGTTTGCCGCTGTGCGTACCGCCTGCATGATCGCCTTCATCATTGCGGGGGCGTCTTTCCTGACTTCGGCCATGGGCTTCACCCAGGTGCCGATGAAGCTGGCGCAGGCGATTGGTGAAATGGGGCTTTCACCCACCATGCTGTTGATCGCACTCACCTTGCTGCTGCTGATCATGGGCTGCTTTCTTGATGGTATTTCGCTGATTCTGCTGGTTACTGCGATTATCATGCCGCTGGTGAGCGCCGCCGGGTTTGACCTGATCTGGTTTGGCATCTATCTGGTGATCGTCGTCGAAATGTCGCAGATTACGCCGCCGGTTGGCTTCAATCTGTTCGTGATTCAGGGGCTGACGGGTAAAGATATTCTGACCATTACCAAGGCCACGCTGCCGTTCTTCCTGCTGATGCTGTTGGCGATCGCCTTAATGCATCTCTTTCCCGGTATCGCGCTCTACCTGCCCGAGGCCATGACCCGTTAAAGGCTACTATCGACCACACTTAACCATCCAGGCGGCTGTCATGCAGGCCTGGATGGTTAACGGGTGCTTCATTGTGGCTGCGCTTCGAGCTAAGCTGAAGAAAAAGCGGGAATAGGTGGCTCCACCCATGCGCACGAGGAATAACGCGACAGAGATATTTCGCCAGTTGGCAGAAGGGATGGGGCATAGCGGAAGTCCTGGCTTTTATGCCACGCTGGTCGAACGATTGGCAAACTTAGTGGGCGTTGACCATGTGCTGGTGGCCGATGTTACTCAGCTGCATCAGGCTGAGACGTTAGCGGTCTGGTCCAATGGGCGTTTGCTTAGCAATGTTACCTATCCGCTGGTGGGGACTCCTTGCGAAACCGCGATAAACAGTGAATCTTGTCTTTATGCGCATGATGTCCAATTGCGCTTTCCAGACGATAAGCTACTTGGCGAACTCGGCGCCGAGAGTTATCTGGGGCGTCCCCTCTACGCTGCCGATGGCGCGCTGATTGGCCTGCTGGCGGTGCTCAAGAACTCTCCTATGCAGTTGGATGAGCTAGCCAATGAAATTTTGCAAATTGCCGCCGCTCAGGCTGGCGCGGAGCTAGGTCGCCAAAAGGCAGAGCAGGCATTAAGAGCAAGCGAAGAAGTCGCACGGGAGAGTGAGCGACGCCTGGATACGCTGCTGAATCACCTGCCTGGCATGGCCTACCGTTGCTTCAATGACCGTGACTGGACCATGCAGGTGGTAAGCCAAGGGGCCGAGGCACTGACCGGGTACCGTCCGGATGAGTTGCAAGGTAACCGGGTGACCAGCTTCGCCGCGTTGATTCATCCCGATGACCAGGAAAAACTCTTCGACGAGGTGCAGTTGGCCATTGCCAGCAAGCGGCCTTACCGGGTGGTGTATCGGTTGAAGCATCGCGACGGGGGAAATCGCTGGATGTGGGAGCAGGGCCAGGCTGTCATGGGCCATGACGGTGAGGTCGTTTGCCTGGAAGGCTTTATCTCGGATGTGACCGATCAGCAAGAGTCGCAGCGGGTACAGAACGCCGTGCTTCAGGTTGCCTCAACAGTTACTACACGGGTGGGAGACGGTTATTTTCAGCAGCTGATTGCCACCCTGATTGAAGTGCTGGAAGCCGACGCAGGCTTCATTGCATTACTGCATACCTCCCCTCAGGGCGAGGAAGAAGTCTATGGCCAGGCAACCACGGTCAGTATGGTGGTCAGTGGCGAACAGCGTGAGCAGCACGCTTTCGCACTGCGCGGGTCGCCTAGCGAGCAGGTGGTGCTGGAGCGTGAAGCGGTGATGCATGACGGCCCGCCGCTGCTATTAGCGGGCACGCAGCTACCGGTCAGGGCGTGGATTGGTCGCCGCTTAGATAACGCCAACGGCGAAGCCATTGGCGTGATGATGGTGTTTTACCGCCAACCGCTGACGACGAATGCGTTCGCCACCTCAGTGTTGCAAATCCTTTCTACTGGCGCCGCGGCAGAGCTTGAACGCCGCCGGGACCACCGCCATATGCATCAGTTGGCCTACACGGACAGCACTACCGGGCTACCTAACCGTACCCGCTTCATGGAGCTGTTAGCGCAGATGTGGCAAGAGGCCCATCATACTGGGCAGGGGCTTTCGCTGCTGCTGCTGGATATTCGTCGCTTTAAAGAAGTGAATGACCTGCACGGCCATCAAGTAGGTGATCAACTACTGGTGTCAGTCGCGGACCGCTTGCAGAAGATCAGCCACGCCTATGGCCCGTTGGCGCGTTTATCTGGCGATGAGTTTGCCATGCTGGTGGCCGACGCTGATATCAGAAACATAAATGATCTCGTCGAGCAGTTGCGCTCAGCCGTAACACAGCCGCTGCAGCTGGAGCGCCGTGTGTTTAACCTTGATGTCAGCATCGGTTATGCCCGTTACCCCCACGATGTGTCACAAGCGGGTGAGTTGTTCAACGCCGCCAGTATTGCGCTTCACCACGCCAAGCGACGCGATAATAGTACCTGCCCCTATACCCAAGCAATGCATCACGCGCTACAGCGCCGCCAGCGGATGACCGAGCGGCTCAGCGTGGCTATCAGCGAAAACAAACTGGAACTCTATTTTCAGCCCCAGGTGGACCTTGCCAGCGGGCAGCTGACAGGCGCTGAGGCTCTCTGCCGCTGGCATGACGCGGAGTGGGGGTGGGTGAGTCCCGGTGAGTTTATTCCTCTCGCCGAAGAGCGCGGATTGATACGCCTCTTGGGAGACTGGGTGTTGGAGGAGTCGGCTAGGCAACTAATGGCATGGGGTACGCAAAACAAGCAGGCACTGCCGGGTAGGCTGTCGATCAATATTTCTGCCCAGCAGTTTGCTGACCCCGAGCTAACTCAGCATATTGCGCAGCTAATGGCTGGCGTACCACCGAATGCCATTTCTCTGGAGCTTACCGAAAGCGACTTTATGCGCGATCCTGATCAAGCGGTAGAAATTACTCACACCATGCGTAAGGCGGGTTACGCACTCTCTATTGACGACTTTGGCACAGGCTACTCCTCACTCTCATACCTGAGGCGTTTCGCCGCCGACGCACTGAAGATCGATATCTCTTTTGTGCGCGAGATGCTCGATAACCATCACGACCGCACCATTGTGCAGACCATCATTGCCATGGCGAAAGCGCTAGAGATGAAAACGGTGGCAGAAGGCGTAGAGACCCGAGCGCAGGCCCGCCTGCTGGCCGACATGGGCTGTAATGAAGCCCAGGGCTACTGGTTCGGTCGACCGTTGCCAGCCAATGAGTTTGCTGCAGCGTGGTTGAACAAGTAACCACGCAATATCACCGCCAGCGTCATCGTCCTGTCATCACCTTTGGCATACCCTACGCGCCGCCAACCCGCGATGAAAGGAGTGCTCCCATGCGCCTGGCCCTATTTGATCTTGATGACACCCTCCTGGATGGAGACTGCAGCGACCGCTGGAATTTATGGATGATAGACCAAGGGTGGGTCAGCGATGCCGAGACCTTCATGGCGCGTGCCGAGCAGATGCAGCGGGCTTATCATGCGGGCAAGCTAAAGCTCGAAGAGTATCTAGCCATGACCCTGGCGCCACTGCGCGGGCGCCGGGTAACGGATGTGCAAAAAGAGGTCGAGCGGTTTGTCGCCACGCATCTCCAACCGCGTATCTTCACTCAGGCCTGGGCCTGCCTGGAAGCGCATCGCCAGGCGGGCGATACCCTGCTGCTGATTTCTGCATCTGCGCGGCATCTGGTTCAGCCCATTGCGGCTACTTTGGGGATCGAGCACGTGCTGGCGGTAGAGCTGAGCATCGAACATGGCATCAATGAAGACGCGCGCTATACCGGTGGTAGTGAAGGTATTTTTTCCTATCGCGGCGGTAAGGTGCTGCGCTTAAAACAGTGGCTGATCGAACAGCAGGTCACCCCTAGTCACACGACTTTCTACTCAGACTCCCGCAACGACCTCCCGCTGCTTCAGTACGTGGATTGCCCTGTGGCGGTTAACCCTGATCCGGTACTGGCTGAGGTAGCTAGCGTTGAAGGGTGGCGGCGCTTAGACTGGCGGGCGCCAGCGCCTGTGAGCGCTTCGTCGCCCAACGCTCTGCCAGGAAAATCGGCGCATGTCTGATGCCTACTACCTACAACTGACCGAACAGCTTCGCTCGTTAATCGACATCAACGCCACCCAGTGGGAAGGCAAACTACCCGCTGAACGGGTGCTGGCGGAACGCTTTGCCACCACTCGCGTCACCCTGCGCCAGGCGCTGGCGCAGCTGGAGGGCGAGGGGTTGATCCACCGCAGCAACCGGCGCGGGTGGTTTATTTCCCCCGCCCGCTTGGTCTATGACCCTACCCGAGACGCAGGCTTCAACGACTATGTGCGTGCCCAGGGACGACGGCCACGCACTGCTGTCCTGAAACTGGAAACCTGCTCCCATCTGCCCGCTGCACGCGCGCTGGGCCTGCCGGATGACCAGCCGTTTCACCATATTCGCCGCCGCCGCTATGTGGACGACCGCGCCGTGCTGGTGGAGTCGCTGTGGGTGGTGCCGAATTGTGCCCCGGAATTGCTCGACATCTACGCTGGGCAGTCGCTGTGGGGGCTGTTGCGGGAGCGCTGGGGGCATTACCTGGCCAACCGCTCTATCCGCATGGTGTCTGAAGCGCTATCACCAAGGGATGCCGAAGAGTTGCTGGTGGCGCCAGGCACCGCCGGGTTGAACATTAACCGCGCCATTCTGGACGATCAGCAGCGCCCCATTGAATATGACGAAGAGCATTGGCTGCACGACTCTTTGTGCATCAGCGTGGAGCTATCCGGCCAGCAATGATTGGTGCAGACATCACAACTTAAAAAATCGGTCAAACAAGCGTCATTGCACTGTCATTTAATAACGGCAAACTTCTGGTCTATACCAACCAGCCAGGAGGCCACCATCATGATGCCACGCCGTTTGTTCCCTTCCACGTTACTAGCGAGTGCCGCTGCGCTTGCTTCCACTGTCCTTGCTTCCAATGCGCTGGCCACTGAATTAACGGTGTACACCGCCGTTGAGTCGGATGACCTGCAAAAATACGCTGAACGCTTTAATGCCGCCCACCCGGATATCGAGATTAACTGGGTGCGTGATTCCACCGGGGTGATTACCGCTCGCTTGTTGGCGGAAAAAGATAATCCTCAAGCGGACGTGATCTGGGGGCTAGCCGCCACTAGCCTGCTGGTATTGGAAGAAGAGGGCATGCTGGAGCGTTACGCCCCTGAGGGCGTGGACAACCTCGACCCGAAATTTGTCGATGCCGCCTACCGGGACGGCGAAGACCCGGCATGGGTGGGCATGGACGCCTGGGTAGCGGCCATTTGCTACAACACCATTGAGGGCGAACGCCAGGGCGTGCCGATGCCGACCTCCTGGGAAGACCTGACTAAGCCTGAGTTTGAAGGCCATGTCATTATGCCCAACCCCAACTCGTCGGGTACCGGCTATCTGGATGTGGCCAGCTGGCTGCAGCTGTGGGACGAAGAGCAGGGCTGGGACTATATGGATCGCCTGCATAACAATATTTCCCGCTACACCCATTCGGGTTCCGCGCCCTGCAGCTTGGCAGCCACCGGTGAAACAGTAGTGGGCGTGTCCTTTGCCTTCCGCGGTGCGCGCCTGAAGTCCCAGGGAGCGCCTATTGAGGTCGTCTTCCCAGAAGAGGGCCTGGGCTGGGATATGGAAGCATCCGCGATTGTCGCGGGTACCGACAAGCAGGAAGCTGCGCAAACGCTCATGGATTGGTCAATCTCCCGCGAGGCCAACGAGCTGTATAACGAAGGCTATGCGGTCGTGGCTTATCCCGGTGTTGCCCAGCCCATTGAAAACTATCCCGTCGATATTACTGATCGCATGATCGACGCTGATTTCCAGTGGGCGGCAGTGAACCGCGAGCGTGTGCTGACCGAATGGCAGCGTCGCTACGACGGCAAAACCGAACAATAAGCTGTGATCAGTTGCCCCGGCTCCGGCCGGGGCTTGGAGATGTTATGCCCCCGACAATGACATCGCCGCTATCGGTATCCACAGCGGCGACCCCCCGCGCAACCACCACGCATCTCAGTATTGATGGTGTCAGCAAGCGCTTCGGCAGCTTTACCGCGCTGGATAATATTGCGCTTGAGATTCAAGAAGGCGAGTTTGTCTGTTTTCTAGGGCCCTCAGGCTGCGGCAAAACCACCTTGCTGCGCACGATTGCCGGGCTCACCCGCCAGAGTGCGGGCACGCTGACTCAGCGTGGGAAGGATATTTCCATGCTTCCACCGCAAGCGCGGGACTTTGGCATTGTATTTCAGTCCTATGCGTTGTTTCCCAACCTGACGGTGTTTAATAACGTGGCTTACGGGCTGCGCAACCGTCGGGTAGAGCGCGCGCGTATTAATGACCGCGTCGCTGAGTTACTTGCATTGGTGAACCTAACCGGCAGTGAAGCGAAGTATCCGGCGGCGCTTTCCGGCGGCCAGCAGCAGCGAGTGGCGCTGGCCCGGGCGTTAGCCACAGAGCCAGGCTTGCTGTTGCTTGATGAGCCGCTCTCGGCGCTGGATGCCCGGGTGCGCGGTCATCTGCGCAGCCAAATCAAAGCTTTGCAGGCGCGGCTAGGAGTGACCACCATCATGGTCACCCACGACCAGGAAGAAGCGCTGACCATGGCCGACCGCATTGTGGTGATGAACCACGGTGTGATCGAACAGGTGGGCACCCCGGCCGAGATTTACCATCAGCCCGCCAGTGCGTTCGTGGCTTCCTTTATTGGTAGCATGAACTTCCTGGAAGTGACCGCCCAGGCCAATCGCCAAGCGCTTTTGGGCAACACTCCCTGTGCCTGCCTGCCGCACACTATAGCAGTGGGCCAAGCTGCTCAGCTGGCTATTCGGCCTGAAGCGGTAGCCCTTAGCCTTCAAGCAAGGGCACTTAAGCACCAAGCAGGGGCGCTAAACGGGGAGGTGGTCTCCATCGAGTTTTTAGGCGCCTTTCAACGAGTCACGCTGCGCCTGCCGGAAGATCACCAAACGCTGATAGCCGACGTGCCTAGCCGTGATAGCAGTAAACTTAGCCTGTATGTAGGGCAGTTGCTGGCGATTCACCTGCCTGCTGAGGCCGCCAGACTCTACGCGGCCGGGAGTAGTCAGCAATGATGGCCGAGTCTTTAATAAAAGCGGCGACCAAACCGTCTCTGGAATCGCTGATCCGCTTGTTGGTGTTACTCGCTGGCGTTGCCTTGCTAGTGATCGGGCTATTGTTCCCGCTGGTGACCATGCTGCTCAAAAGCCTGCAAGACCGCGCTGGCGATTTTATTGGCCTGGCTAACTTTGCTCACTACTTTCAAACCCCCGCGCTGGTGAACTCGATTGCCAACTCGTTGCGGGTGGCGCTGATGACCACCGGCGTGGTGGTTGGATTGGCGTTTCTATGTGCTTACGGGATCACCCGCACCTGCATGCCGGGCAAACGGCTGTTTAGGATGCTGGCGATTCTGCCCATTCTGGCCCCGTCGCTGCTGCCTGCCATAAGCCTAGTGTACTTATTCGGTAATCAGGGATTTCTGCGCGAGGTGCTGGCAGGCCAGTCGATTTATGGCCCCATCGGTATTGTCATGGGCATGAGCTTCTGGATATTTCCCCACGCGCTAATGCTGCTGACCACTGCGCTGACCAACAGTGATGCGCGGCTCTACGAAGCGGCCGAAGCGCTGGGCACCCCCAAGTGGCGTACGTTTTTGACCATTACGCTGCCCGGCGTGCGCTACGGGCTGATTTCCTGCCTGTTTGTGGTGTTTACCCTGGCGATTACCGATTTTGGCGTGCCGAAAATCATCGGCGGCCAGTTCAGTGTGCTGGCCACCGACGTCTACCGCCAGGTGGTTGGGCAGCAGAACTTTCAGATGGGTGCGGTGGTCAGCGTGATTTTGCTGCTGCCAGCGGTGCTCTCGTTTATCGTGGACCGTTGGATACAGCGCCGCCAGGTGGCGCAACTTTCGGCCCGGGCGGTGCCATGGCAGCCTACGCCGAGCCCGCTGCGGGATTGGGTCTTCGCGCTACTCTGCTATGCAGTGGCGGGGGCCATTGTGCTAGTGATCGGCACGGCGATGTATGCGTCGCTGGTGCAGTTCTGGCCGTATAACCTTTCGATCACCTTTGAGCACTATACCTTTCAAGGCATGGCCGATGGCGGCTGGGGAGCCTGGTTCAACTCCCTCAGGCTGGCGTTTAGCGTCGCGTTGGTGGGCACCCTGGTGATCTTTTTCAACGCCTGGCTGATCGAAAAGAGCGAAGGCTTTCGCCCGCTGCGCCAGGGGCTGCACTTTATGGCCATGCTGCCCATGGCGGTACCGGGTATGGTATTGGGCCTTGCCTATATCTTCTTTTTCAACCATGCGGGTAACCCGTTGAACTGGCTGTACGGCACGATGATGCTTTTAGTGCTCAATACCCTGGTGCATTTCTATACGGTCTGTCACCTCACTTCAGTCACCGCGCTCAAGCAACTCGACCCTGAGTTTGAAGCTGTGGGGGCTTCACTTAAAGTGCCGTTCTGGACGACCTTCTACCGGGTGACGCTGCCGGTGTCGCTGCCCGCAGTGCTGGATATCTCGGTTTACCTGTTCGTCAATGCGATGACTACCGTCTCTGCAGTGGTGTTTCTCTATAACAGCGATACCCGGCTGGCCTCGGTGGCGGTGCTGCATCTGGATGAAGCGGGCTACTTTGCTAGCGCGGCGGCCATGGCGGCGCTGATTTTCCTCACTTCACTGGTGGTGAAGTTGCTGCATGCTGCATTGACCCACGTTTTGTTAAATAACGCCCAGCGCTGGCGACAAGCGACCTAGACGACCGCTGCGCTGGCGATTAAAGTGTTTAAAATATCTGGTATAGACCAAAATGATCAGTCAAATGAATAAAGACGTAAAAGAGCCCTATCTACTGACGCCAGGGCCGCTGACTACCTCCTACGCGACCAAAGCTGCGATGTTGCGTGACTGGGGCTCCTGGGATGATGACTTTAATCAGGTCACTGCCGACGTGCGCACTCAACTGCTGGTCATGGCACAAGCGGCGAGCAACGAGTACGCCTGCGTGCCCATGCAGGGTAGCGGCACTTTCGCCGTGGAGAGCGCGCTGGCTTGCGCCACCGATCCGGATGGCAAAGTGTTGGTGCTGATGAATGGTGCCTACGGCAAGCGTGCGGCGCAGTTGCTTCAGATGATGGGCCGTCGCTACGTGACGCTGGATAAGGGTGACTATCTGCCGCCCCAGCCCAATGAGGTGGCGGCGTTGCTTCAGCAGGACCCAGAGATTACGGCGGTGTTTCTGGTGCACTGCGAAACCAGCTCCGGCATCTTGAATCCGCTGGAGGCCATCGCCGAGGTGGTGCACGCCAGAGGCAAAACGCTGATCGTGGATGCGATGAGTTCCTTTGGCGGCATCCCCATTAGTCTTTCAAAAACGCCCATCGACGTGCTGGTCTCTTCGGCCAACAAGTGTATTGAGGGCGTGCCGGGCTTTGGTTTTGTGATTATTCGCCGTGCCCTGCTTGAAGCAGGCAAGGGGCGCACCCACTCGCTGAGTCTGGATCTACATGCCCAGTGGGCGTATATGGAGCATACCGGCCAGTGGCGCTTTACCCCGCCGACCCATGCCGTGGTGGCCTTTCAGGCCGCGCTAGCCCAACACCGGGAAGAGGGCGGGGTACCGGGGCGCTGCGCGCGCTATACCCGCAATCGTGATGCGTTGGTAAACGGCATGCGAGCGCTAGGCTTCAGCACGCTGTTAGAAGACGAGTGGCTATCGCCGATCATCACCACCTTTTTAAGCCCCGCTGACCCAGCTTTTGAGTTTAACGCTTTCTACGCGGCGCTAAAGGCGCGCGGCTTTTTGATCTACCCCGGCAAGCTGACCGCAGTGGATAGCTTCCGCATTGGCTGTATCGGTCAACTGGATGTATCGGTGATTGAGACGCTGCTGATCGCTATTCAAGACGCTCTAGCGGATATGGATGTTTCTCCCATTGCTGACCTATCTTCACAATCAGGGAGCGCCTAATGCAGTATCAATCTCCCCAATGCCTTCAGGCGGTTATCTGCGACTGGGCGGGCACGCTGGTCGACTTTGGCTCCTTTGCACCGACCCAGATATTTGTCGAAGCATTTTCTGAGCTGGACGTAGCGATTAGCTTGGAAGAAGCGCGCGGCCCCATGGGTATGGGCAAGTGGGATCATATTCGGACACTCTGCAATCACCCGGACATCGCCGAACGCTTTGTTCAGGCGGTCGGCCATGCGCCTTCTGATGACGATGTAACGGCGCTTTACGAGCGTTTTATGCCGCTACAAATCGCCAAAATTGCCGATCACTCGGCGGTGATTCCCGGCGCGCTCGACACCTTAACCACGCTGCGCGCCCAGGGGCTGAAAATCGGTTCCTGCTCCGGCTACCCGGCGGTGGTAATGGAAAAAGTGGTGGCCTTGGCCATCGACAATGGTCTGCAAGTCGATCACGTAGTAGCCACCGATGAGGTGCCCAATGGTCGCCCGCATCCTGCTCAGGCGCTGGCCAATGTGGTTGCCCTAGGCGTTAGCGATCTGGCGGCCTGCGTGAAAGTGGACGACACCACGCCGGGCATTCTTGAAGGGCGCAGTGCGGGGATGTGGACAGTGGCGCTTACCTGTTCGGGCAATGCGCTGGGGTTAACCTTTGAGCAGTATCAGGCGCTAAGCGATGCCGAGCGCGAAGCCTCTCACGATCAGGTGAGCGCCCAGTTTGCTCCCTCAGGGCCGCACTACTGCATTCCGACCATTGCCGAGCTGCCCAACGTAATAGATGACATTAATGCTCGCCTTCAACAAGGAGAGCGTCCTTGAGCCCAGCCGCGCTTGCGCTAGTGCTGGTGTCGGTGTGTATGCACGCCGGATGGAATGTGTTGGGCAAACGCAATGCGCCTTCGCTGTCTTCCTTTACCCTTGCCTACGGCGCGGGTGGGTTGGTGATGCTCCCGCTGGTGTTGCTTGGGCCCTCACTCGCGGCGTTACCAAATTCCTTTTGGGGCTGGCTGGCACTCTCTGGACTATGTCAGATGCTCTATATGGGCGGCTTGGCCTGGGCCTATGCACGTGGGGAGGTGAGCGTGCTTTATCCCATCGCCCGGGCACTTCCGGTGGTGCTGGTGCCTCTGGTCTCCATCGCGCTGCTGGGCAGCCACGTGTTGGATGCCTGGGACGGTCTGGGAATGGTATTGGTCGTGGCTGGTGCGCTCTGCCTGCCGCTTAGTCATCCGCAGGCGCGCAGGTTGTCGACCTATCTAACACCGGCCATGGGGTTTGCGTTGCTGGCGGCGGCGGGGACGGTGGGTTATTCGCTGATCGATAAACAGGCGCTGGGGCTGATGCAGGGGGCAGGGCACAGCGGGTTAACCGCCGGGGCGGTGTTTATGGTGCTGCAGGCGGTGATGACGCTGACCTGGGCAATACCGCTGCTGGCGCTATTGCCCGCAGAGCGCCGCCGCTTGCCCGCGCTTCGTCGGCAGGGCCTGCCCATGCTCGTCGCCACTGGGCTGATGATGACCTGCACCTACGGTCTCGTGCTCATGGCCATGGCGCTTACCGATGAAGTGAGCTACGTGGTCGCACTGCGTCAGCTCTCAATTCCGGTGGGCGTCTTGATGGGCGTACTATGGCTAAAAGAGCCTGCTT
This sequence comes from Vreelandella sp. DA03-1M, assembly GCF_055725665.1. Lineage (NCBI taxonomy): Bacteria > Pseudomonadati > Pseudomonadota > Gammaproteobacteria > Oceanospirillales > Halomonadaceae > Vreelandella > Vreelandella sp. DA03-1M. The sequence continues at coordinate 4,099,547 of NZ_CM146798.1, read as the reverse complement.
CCAGGGCAAAAGCCATTGGCACGTTGGTGATGTTGGCGGGGTTGATCATAGTGGCGTTGTAAGCAGCACCACCTTTTTAGGCCGCTTCACTCTAATGCGCCCCTGGGTTAGAGTGCCTGCCAAACCAAGTTGATACCCACCAAGAACATGGCCAGGATAACTAAGCGGTAAAACAGCTTTTCATTGACTCGGCTTTGCAGCCAAAGGCCGTTACGCACGCCGATCCAGGCAACTGGCACTAGCAGCAGCGAGGCCCAGGCACTGGTCATATTAACTTCGCCAAGCCACACATATGGGCCTAGTTTGATGGTGTTGACTACTGCGTAAGTGATCGTGCAGGTGGCAATAAAGGTCTCTTTGGAGAGCTTGCGCGGCATTAGATACATGTTCATTGGCGGCGCGCCCGCGTGGGCAATAAAGCTGGTAAACCCACAAACGCTGGCCGCAGGCAGCGCCCAACGGCTGGAAATCGGCTTTTTAGCGACAGGTTTTAGCAGCATATAAGCGGCGAACACGACGGATAGAATTCCCAATGCCAAGCGCACGCCTTGCTCGCTCAAGCTGCCAAACAGTAATGTTCCCACCGCCACGCCGATGAACAAGCCTGGCACAAAGCGCCACACTTCCGCATTCGACTGCTTGCCCCACCACGCCTTCACCGCAAACACGTCCATCACCAGCAGCAGCGGAAGCAGTAGCCCTGCCGCTTGGGTTGGGCTAATCGCTAGTGCCATTAATGGCACCGAGAGTGTTCCGAAACCACCTGCAAAGCCGCCTTTTGATACGCCGGTAGATAAACGGAAAACACGATCAACAGCCAGGCAATGACGGAGTAGTCGGGGAGCATACGATTCTCTCTGATAATAGAGGTCAACAAAAAGCCCCGCAGAGGCGGGGCACAACAGCATAGCATTAGATAAAAGTTAGCGGGCGAAGTGAGTAGTGACGCCGCGCGCGCCATTAAATGGTTCTGATCACAAAATAATCAGCGTCGCGAGCCCCAAGAACGAGAGAAAGCCCACTACATCCGTTACGGTGGTGAGAATTACCGCGCCCGAGAGGGCGGGGTCAATTTGTAAGCGTTTCAATACCAAAGGTATGAGTACACCAGAAAGGTTGGCGAGACTCATATTGATAAAAATCGCCAGCGTGATGACAAGCGTAATCAGTGGGTCGCTAAACCACAGGTAGGAAATGCCGCCGACCACCAGCGCCCATACCAAACCGTTACTCATCCCTACCCATAGCTCCTTATTATACAGCCAGCGTTTATTGTTACCGGCAAGCTGGCCAAGCGCCAGGCCGCGTATGACCACCGTTAAGGTTTGGCTACCTGCAATTCCGCCCATGCTGGCGACCACGGGCATAAGAATGGCGAGTGCTACGATTTGATCCAGCACGGCTTCAAACTGCCCGATCACAAAGGCGGCCAAAAAGGCGGTCAGTAGATTAATACCCAGCCAAATACCGCGACTTTTCGCGCTGCGCGCAATAGGGGTAAACACTTCCTCTTCGTCGCTAACACCGGACATATGTTTCAACGTCAGGTCAGCATCATCTTGGGTGATTTCTAATACGTCGGCAGCGTTTAGCTGGCCGACCAATAATCCATCGCTATCGCACACCGGCACAAAGTGGAGCTCTTTTGAGCGCAATAACGCAGCGGCGTCGCTCACTTTCATTTGATCGTTTAGGGTGAAAAAATCATCCATATACTCATCAACCACGGCTTCCTGTGGTTGTTTGATTAAATCAATGAGGCTCAGGGTGCCGAGTAAACGTTTATCCTTGTCTGTAATCATAATTTGTTGTGATTCATCATCGAGCAGGTGATGAATTCGGATATAGCGTTGTACGGCCTCTAATGACACGCCTTGTTTTACATTGACCGTCTCGGGGTCCATGTATCGGCCCACCACATCATCTTCATAGGCATGAAGATTCTCAACCTGGGCGCGTATCTCCTGATCCAGGCTGGCATAGACGGTGGTTTTGATCTCTTCGTCGGCAACATCGAGAACTTCGGCGACTTCCTGGGCATCCAGACCTCTGACGATCTGTTCAACATCGCTGGCAGAAAGATCCTCAATATAGTCAGCGCGAATATCCTCATCGACTTCTGCTAGGACTTCACCAAGCACATCGCCTGGGATGTAGTCCCAAAGTAAATCACGTGTTTTAGCGGGGAACGACTCAAGCGTGCGCGCAATCGCTAATATATCGAGCTCTGTGAATAGCTCTTTGAGGGCAGAGGTATCTTCTTCATCTAATAACTTTTGCAGATACAGCAGTTGCTCCTCGGCATTAGTATATTTTTCATCATCGCGCATAGAGTCCATCCTTATAAAAACGCATTTTTAACACAATCACTTGAAAGCTTGTGATGGCTCACCTTGGATCTTATCGGCAGGCATGGTTGAAAGCCATGTGGCCGCAGCGGGAATGGCCGCGCCTTCTTAGTGTTGGGTAGCAAAGGCGACGCGCGTGCCATACCGCATGCGCTGCTTGGCGGAGACCGGTGGTGTGCTATTGCCGATTATTTCATCGGTGGTATCGGCCCAGGTGACGGTGCCGTGGGTATAACCTAACGGTGCCAGCGCCCGGCTAACCCACTGGGTACCGCTAAAACGCTGTGCTTCGCCGTTGGCATCAACCAGCAGGCCGATTGAGTCATGGTGATGCAAGCGCACGATATACCAACCCATATCGAGTCCATGTAACTCGACTTCAGGGAGCGGCGCAGGGAGTTGCTTAACGTCGGTCAGCGTGAGGTAGGCAGGAAGAATAGCAGACATGGCGAACCTCATTAGCAGGAACCTTATACGCCGAGTCTAATTTCTGTTATTCATTTGTACAGCTATTTAAGCTCGGATGTGAGGGGACCGCCTGGAAGCGCCTTTTAAGCTACCGGCCAGACGGGCAGTTGATCGGATTAGATTGGGTTAGCTATTCGCTAGCCATTCCGAAACAGAAAGCTGTAAGCATTGAGTGCTGGCACGCCGCCTAGGTGGGCGTAGAGCACCTTGGAGCCTGCTGGGAATTCACCGTTGCGCACCATGTTGATCATACCGTGCATCGACTTGCCTTCGTAAACGGGGTCGGTAAGTACCCCTTCCAGGCGGGCGCACAGGCGAATGGCTTCCAGCGTGCCTTCGTTGGGCAGGCCGTACTCGGGGCCGCCGTATCGGGTATCCAAAATGACATCGTCATCGCTAATACCGCCTTCCAATTCCACCAACTCAGCCGTATTGCGCGCGATGCGCAGGATCTGTTCACGGGTTTTCTCAGGCTTGGCAGAGGCATCAATGCCAATCACTCGCTGGGCGCGGCCATCGGCGGCAAACCCCACCACCATGCCCGCCTGGGTGCTGCCGGTGACCGAGCACACCACGATATAGTCGAATGTGAAGCCCAGCTCTTTCTCCTGCTGGCGCACCTCTTCGGCAAAGCCTACAAAGCCTAAACCGCCGTAAGGATGCTCGGAGCAGCCAGCGGGAATCGGGAAGGGCTTGCCGCCGCGCTGGCGCACATCCTCCATCGCCTGCTCCCAGCTGGGGCGAATGCCGATATCGAACCCCGCGTCATCCAAGCGCACATCGGCGCCCATGATGCGCGACATCTCGATATTGCCTACACGGTCATAGACTGCATCGGAGTAGTTGACCCAGTTCTCCTGCACCAGTACGCACTGCATGCCCAAGTGAGCGGCGACAGCAGCGACCTGCCGGGTCTGGTTCGACTGAATGCCGCCAATGGAGACCAGCGTATCGCAACCTTGCTCCAGCGCCTCAGGAATCAAGTACTCCAGCTTACGGGTCTTGTTGCCACCAAAGGCCAGGCCGCTGTTGCAGTCTTCACGCTTGGCGTAGAGCTCTACTTCACCGCCTAAATGTTCGCTTAGCCGTTTGAGCGGCGTAATGGGAGAGGGGCCAAAGGTGAGTGGGTAACGTGGGAAGCGTTCGAGGTTCATAGCAATCTCCAGCTTTAAAACATTGGGTGCGATATAGGGTGGCTAAAGTTGTTGTGAACAATTGGCGTGCTCTCTGCTATTTATAGTAAGTGTTAGCTATGATTTTTGTGTTGCAAAGTTGGCTGGTTTAAAGCAATAAAAGTTGCTAAGACATGTTTTTTGTGGGTTTAAATAGTGTTTATAGATGAATAAGGTAAATAATAGTGCGCTCAAAAACCTCCCGTTCACGCCCTGAGCCTGATGATCAGGCCGCTGAACTAGACCGAACAGATCGGCGTATCCTTAAACTGCTTCAGGACGATGCCATGCTCTCCAATGTGGCACTGGCAGAGCAGGTGAACTTGAGCCCGGCGGCGTGCTTACGCAGGGTGGAAAGGCTCAAGCGGGATGGGGTAATCAGCAGGGTGGTGGCCCATTTAGACCCGGAGCAGCTACAGGCAGGTATGGTGGTGTTGATTGGAGTCGTATTGGATCGCTCGACGCCGGAATCCTTCGCCGCCTTTGAGGAGGCGGCCCAGAAGGTGTCAGGCTGTATGGAGTGCCACGTGGTTACCGGGGAGTTTGACTATTTCATGTTGGTACGCACGCGGGACAGCCAAAGCTTCAACAGGCTGCACGCCGAACAACTGCTCTATCTACCCGGCGTGCGCCAGATCCGCTCGTTTATGGGGCTGCGACAGGTGGTCTCGACCCATAAGGTGCTGGTTTAGTCGTGTGTTAAGGCGAAGAGGAGGGCTCTGGCCGGGTGGCCAGCCAAACGGCAACCAGCATCAGGAGAACGATCACCCCCCAGCGTGTCCAGCCGGGGCCGAGTGACCAAGCAGTGATCAGCGCACTCAACGCTATCATGCTAACAGCCGCCAACTTAGCACGTCGGGGTATGGCGCGTTCTTGTTCCCAGGTAACCAGTAGCGGGCCGACATAGTGACGGGAGCGGATCCAGGCTTCAAAGCGCGGTGAGCCTTTGGAGGCACAGTAAACAGCCATTAGCATAAACACGGTGGTGGGCAGCAGGGGTAGAAAAATGCCTAATACACCGATGCTAAAACTCACCCCTGCCAGCATTACCCACATGAGGCTGATCAGTCTCATTCTTGCTCCCCAATTGGCACACGGTGATGCCTATATTGCCCGTTACGTATGGATAAGTATGGACTTATATGAGGGCTTTGCCACTCGATTCGTTGGCTGCTGAAAGGTGTCTTAAGGCGCCAGGGCAAGCAGGGGCTTGCCGTGGGTGCCGCCCTCAATGTGCTGCAGCTCGGCCGCGTAAATCTTCGCAATGGTCGCGGGGTTGAGCACTTGGTTGGGTAGGCCATGGTCAATACGCTGCCCTTGATTCAGCAGCCATACCCGGTCAGCGTAGGTGCTGGCGAGATTCAGGTCGTGAAGCACGCAAACAATGGCCATGTGGTGCTGCGTGGCCCAGCTGCGTAGTTGGCGCATCAGACGCTGCTGCTGGCCGATATCCAGTGCGCTGGTCGGTTCGTCCAGCAGTAAAATACCGCCCTCCTTGGCAGTGGGAGAACACCTTGAAAGTAGCTGGCAGGCGCCTCGGGCGATCATCACCCGCTGGCGTTCGCCGCCGGAAAGCGAGAGCACGCTGCGCTTGGCGAGGTGGGTTAAGTCCAGGTCATCCAGTAGCGCTCCCACCAGTGATTTGGCTGGGTTACTGCCTAGACTCACCAGCTCATCGGTTTGCCAGTCAAAACCGGGCAACTCTTGCTGGGCGACCAGCGCCCGCCGGTTGGCAAGCTCGGTGATGGGCCATGCGCGCAAGGGTTTGCCATCCAGATGTAGCTCGCCCTGTTCGGCGCTGCGAAAGCCCGACAGCATACTGAGCAGCGTGCTCTTGCCCGCACCGTTGGGGCCAACAATGGCAAGCAGCTCGCCGGGTCGAATCGTGCCGTCTAGTGGGGCGATAGCGGGAGTGTTAGTCAAACCAGCCTGATGGAGCGTTAGCATGCTCGGTTCCTGCGCATCAGTAGGTACAGGAAATAGGGGCCGCCGAGCAGGCTAGTCAGCAGACCCACGGGGATTTCTGCCGGGGCAGCGACGGTGCGAGCTAGCGTATCAGCAACGACCAGCAGCAACGCGCCGCCGAGCATTGAGGCGGGCAGCAGCAGCCGATGGCCAGGTCCTAACCAAAGCCGCAGGCAGTGGGGTACCAGCAGGCCCAAAAAGCCAATGACGCCGGTAAGCGCCACACAGATTCCTACTCCCAATGAGGTCGCGATCACCACCCGGCGTTTTAAATGGCTTGCATCCAGCCCCGCCGCATGCGCAGTCGCTTCGCCTAGCTGGAGCAGGTCGAGTTCACGAGCGCTACGCATTAACAGCCACAGGGCAGCGGCAATCAGTACCAGGGCGAGCGCCGTGGTGCGCCACAGGGCGTTAGTCAGCGTACCCATGCCCCATAAACTAAGCTGGCGTAGCTGCTCATCGCTGGCGATAAAGGCTAAAACCCCGCCGCCAGCCCCGGCTAGGGTGTTGATGGCCAAACCAGCCAGTAGCAGGGTCATGACCGCCGCACTGCCGCCGCCCTGGCGCTTGGCGATACCAAATCCGATCAAACAGACGCACAAAGCCCCCAGAAAGCCTGCCGCGAACTGACCGTAAAGGCTACCTGCGCCGCTGTCTTGAAAGAGCACGATCCACACTGCTACGAAAAGCCCGGCACCACTGGCAAGGCCGAGCAGGGTGGGATCGGCCAGCGGGTTACGAAACAGCCCCTGCATGGCGGCGCCGCTACCGGCAAGCATCGCCCCCACCGCTACACCCAGCAGTAAGCGCGGCAGGCGCAACTGCCACCAAACTTGCACACTGAACGGGTCTTCCTGGCCGCGGAGTACTTCCCAGGGCGAGATACCCAGCGCGCCAGAGGCGGCCGCCCAGACTAAGGCCAGCAACAGCGCAGCGGTTAATCCTGCGAGCACGCGGGTTGTGCGGTTAACTGGAATCAGCATGCGATAGCGGTAGGCATTAAGTAGTGCAATCATGGGCTTATCAGAGCAGTGGCGGTTATGCCTAATAGCGCTTCGACGTCCTGACGCAAGGTGAGCAATTGATCAGGGGCACGAGGGCCAAAGCCCAGCAGCGCTTGGTCGTTAATCACGATAAATTGCCGTGCGCGGCCTGCGGGTGTTAACGCCATGCCGGGCAGTTGCCATAGCGCCGCTTCACCGCCCATTGCCGCCAAGCCCCGTTCCGAGACAACCACAATCTCCGGTGCCTGCCGAGCCAGGGCTTCGGCGCCCACGCTGTGGTAGCCCTGCATCTCGGCGAAGGCATTTGCTAGGCCCACCGCTTCGAGCGCGGTATGCGCTGCCGTGTCGCTGCCTGCCGCCCGGGGTGTTAAGCCGCTATGCTGCATGATAAACATGGCGCGAGTGGGGGGTAGAGCGGGCAGGCTAGCTAGCCGGTCAAGTTTGGCGTTCAACGCATTTGCCAAGGCCTCTGCCGCGTCGCGTCGGTCAGTTACTTGTCCGACGGCGCGGACTTTATCGGCAATCGCATTAAGGGTGGGCAGGGCGCTGATGAGCTCTACGCTGACACCGACAGCCCCCAACTGCTCAAGCACTTCCTTGGGGCCTGCGTGCCCGGCGGCTAACACCTGGTCAGGTTTAACCGACAGGATGCTTTCAGCGGAGAGCTGGCGCAGATAACCCACCGAGGGCAGCGCCGCCATAGCCGTTGGATACACCACCGTGTCATCCCGAGCAATGACATTAATGTCGGCCTCCAGGGCGGCAACGGTTTCAGCGATATCGCCGCCCAGCACCACCCAACGCTCGTCAGCATGGGCCAAAGGTGTGCCAGCCAGTAGCCAGCCCAATACAGCTATCCCCAACAATCGCGTCTTTATATAGTAGGAGGTCATGCCACCGCCTCTTGGCTGCCGAGTTCACCCAGTAGTTGCCGCCACTCGCGACGTTCCACGCGGCCTTCCTGACGCTCCGCGTAAAGTTGCAGCACTAACGAACCTTCGGCATCGAAGGCCTCAATGCTGGTCACGCCGCCGTCGCGGTTGGGTTTGCTGACTTGCCACACTTGGTCGATAGCGGTGTCATTCAGGTGCAGGGTGAACTGCTCGCCAAACAAGTTGAGCCAGCCGCGTGCGCGTTGCGGGGTGGGTAATTTACCGGTGCGGATTTGCACGCAGCCGGGGCTGGCGACAAACAGCATCAACGGCAGCGCGCGGAGGCTGGCGTACTGAAGCGCTGTTTCCAGCGCCTGCACAGGCAGCGAGCGGGTATAGCGGCCTTCCATCAGTTGGTTGGCCTCAATGCGCTCCAGGTGATGACGCTGGAGGAGGGCAAAGAACTGGTGCACGTCGCGCATCGCGCCCCACTCGCTAGCGAGGGTTGGCGCTTCGGGCAGCGGGCGCTTTAGGCGGGGCATGCTCTGGGTAAACGCTGGCGTGTCCCGAGTGCCCAAGGCCGCTAAGGCCCCCCAGGGGCGCGGCAGCGGGTTCTCCAGGGCAAAGCATTTGTGAACGGCACAGCCATGCTGGTTGAATATCTGTAGGCTCCAGCGCCACTGCGCTTCTTCCACGCTGGTGTCAGGCATAGGATCACGAATCAGGCAGGCCCAGTGCCAGTGAGTGTAGAGCAAGCGGAGATCCAGGCCACCTGGGTCGAGTAACAGGCCTGTTTGTGGTCCGCCGCCAAGTTCAGGGTAATCGCCGGTTTGCTCTAACACGGCCAGCCGGGAGCGAGTCAACGCCTTCACCCACCCCAGTTGGGGCAGGTAGGCGGCGACATCGCTGGGCGAGAGCGGCAGCGTCCAAACGTCGCGCCCTAACCGGGCGGCCTGCAGCTCGCCTTCGCTGATCGATAAGCGCTCGGCAATCTCAATCGCAGGTAGCCGCGGCTGCGCGCAGCGTGCCGCGTCAAAGGCTTCGATAATCGCGATCTGTTGGGATGGAATCATGATGCACCTCTATCGGGTTGACTGTATGGATTTACCACTGCCAGTTAAGGGTGGCGAAAAGACTGCGCCCATCGCCCAGACTGCCGTCGGGGCGGTACCATACCTTGTCGCCAACATTGGCAAGGCGCAGCGAGGTATCCACGGCCGGGGTGAGTTGCCAGGCGAGATGCACATCGTGTAGGCCGTAACCGGGAAGGCGCTCGTCATCGCCCTGCTTATCGAAAGATTGGGCAAAGCGTGCTTGCCAGCCCAGGCGGATATCGCTGCTGTACAGCGCCACCTCGCTACCCAGGGTGGCTTCCAGGGGTGTTTGACTGCCTAGGGGCTCGCCAGAATCACGGTCTTTGCCGGAGACTTCCGAAAGACCCACAAAGCTGGTGAGTAGCGGGAAAGCGCTGGGCTGCCAGGTCACCCGGGCGTCATAGCCCCATAGCTGGGCGCGCTGAACGTTCACCGCCTGGGTGGTGCCCGCCATGATGTCGACGTGGGTGTCGATAAAATCGTCGGCGCGGGTGTCGAAGTAGCTGGCACGAACCTGCCAGTCGCCCTGATGCCAGACCACGCCGCTTTCCCAGGTGTGGCTGGATTCAGGCGAGAGGTTGGGATTGGGAATCCAGTAATTGTCCGGCGTGCAGAAGGCTGGCCCGGCGCAGAAACCGGCAAAGTGGCGCTCGTTGGCGTAAAGCTCAGAAAGGCTGGGGGCTCGGAAGGCTTCGGCGTAGCCGGAGACCAGCATCAGGGCATCGTCGGGTCGCCAAGCGAGGCGAAAACGCGGTGACACTTGGTCGTGGACACTATCGGCTTCATTACCGCTGGCGTCGTAACGGTCGTAGCGGGCTCCCAAGCCAATATCAAACTGCCCAGCCCCACCATCGGCTAGATAGCTGCCAGCGGTAAGGGTGGTGTCGAGATAGGCGGCCTGGGTGTCGATATCGGCGTTGGGGAAGCCATTCGCTTCGCCATCTGGCCGTTGGCGTGCTTGCTCCAATTCGGCGCCGAACACCAGTGTTTGCGAGAGCCAGCCGTGATCCATAGTGTGGAAGCCGTCGCTCTGAAGACCGACCCGCTCTAGGGTGCGGTTGGCCTGGGGCTCGTCGATATCCTGCTGACTAAAGGTAAGCTGCGAAGTGACTTCGGTGGCAGCGCTGGGTTGCCAGCGGTGGCCCAACTGGACGTTGTTGCTTTCCACATCGCGGTCATGCAGCGGATTGCTGGCATCGGTGGAAAGCTGCTGTGGGTTGGCGGGCTGGGTGGCGCGTTCGTCGTAGTGCTGCCAGCTCATAAACAGCCGCTGGTCGTCGCTTGGCTCCCAACCACCTTTTAGCAGCAGGCTATTGAGCGTGGCATCCTCTTCGGCTTCATCGCCCCCGGCGCGGCGAATATCGCCGGATTCACTCCGGCCAATTGAAAACAGGCCATCCACCCGGCCATTGGCGGTATCGCGGCGGCCAAAGGCGGTTAGGCTGCCGCGCAGTTCGTCGCTGGCCGTCGCACCGCCTACGGAAAGGCGTACACCACTATCTTTGCCGGGGGCCAGCAGGTCATTGGCATCCACACTGGTGAAACTAACCACGCCGCCCATGGCATTGCTGCCGTAAAGGCTGGAGAGTGCGCCGCGCGCTATCTGTACTTCTTGAATCAAACCAGGGTCGAGGAAGAAGTTGCCGATGTGGCCGGTGGAGATATCCTGGCGAACGCCATCCAAACGTACCAGCACCCCTTTGCTGCCAAAGCCGCGCATACTCAACGTTTGGCCATTTCGGCGCCCTTGACCCGCCACGTGCAGGCCGGGTTGGCGGCTAAGCACGTCTTCGACCCGGCTGGCGGTGGTCAGCACAGCATCATCGCGATCAATAACATCGATAATTAGCGGCGCCTGTGAAAGATCCGTAGGCGCTCGGGTGCCGGTGACCGTCACTGGATTAAGCTCGGCGTCGTCTGCTTGGGCGGCTAGCAGTGGGAGCAGCGTTAAATAGAGGCCACCAAAAGTGCGTGTGTGGTTCATGAGCCAGAGAGTTCCAACAGGGATAAGTAGAAGAGGTCGCTGGCTGGGTGCGATGGGCTACCTGGCTGGCTTTGCTATATAAATTTTTAATTTAATTAGGTGCTTAGATGTTAAGGACGTTAGGCGTTAAGGATTAACTTACCGCTTTTAGTACGTCGCAATACATAGCGGCGCTGTTCATGGTGAATAACCAACTGGCCTGAGCTGCCAAGTAATTCTTGGCTATCCACCTCGCGGGGCGTCGAGGCCGACGTATCTCCCTGACCAGTGCCCTTTGCGGGTAACTGCATGAGAGAGCAACTCCTATGTTAATGATAACTATTAGCGTTAATTTAGCAGAGTTGCAGACATCCCTCAATAGGTTTGGGGAGTAAAGGTGGCTAGCATTCGACCGTTCTTCATCTAAATGCAGGCGCTCCGTCATCTTGCTGTCATTTAGCTTCTTTAGTGTCTCCTAACGTTTAATCGTTGGCCTACAAACGATCAGGGGGAGACCATAATGAGTAAAGAGATCGAAGACCATCGCCTGTTTAACCACAGCGGCAACCAACCTTTTGCCGAAGTATTGGCGCGCCATGTGTCACGGCGCGACGTGATGCGCGGTGGTTTGAGCATGGCGGCTGCCTCAATGCTTAGCTTTGGCGGTGCTGCTCAAGCGCTTGCCTCAAGCGGCGCGCAAAAAACACCCCTGACGCTGGCGTTTGAGGCGATTCATGGGTCACTCACCGATGCCGTGGTGGTGCCGGAAGGTTATGTGGCCCAAGTCTTGGTGCCGTGGGGCACGCCGCTTAACCAAAATGTTACCTGGCAGCCCGAACAGCCGATGACTGCGGAGCGTCAGGCGGAGAGTGTGGGCATGCATCATGACGGTATGGCCGGTTTTTCCCTGGATGCTGACAACGCCTCACGTCGATTTATACTGGCCCTCAATAACGAATATATCGATCAAGATGCACTATGGGCACCTCAGGGCGGCCCCACCAATGCTGAAGCGGGTAAGCGGCCAGCAGAGGAGTCGCGCACCGAAATCAACGCTCACGGTGTCACCGTTGTCGAGGTCGAAAAGGACGCCAGCGGCCAATGGGCGCATGTGCCGGGGTCGCGCTATAACCGCCGCTTCACCAGCGCGACGGTGATGGAGCTTTCCGGGCCCGTGGCAAGCAGTGACTACGTCAAAACGCGCTTTTCGCCTGAGGGCAACCAAACCCGTGGTACCAACAATAACTGTGGTCACGGGGTAACGCCCTGGGGAACCTATATTGCCTGTGAAGAGAACTGGCCAAACGTCTTTGTTCATACTGGCGAGCGCTTCCAGGACGACGCGCGCATCGGTATTCCCACTGAACGCGGCCGCTATGCCTGGGAAACCTCGGCGGGTGACGCTTCAGAGCAGAACGATGAGTTTGCCCGCTTCGATATTACCCCCCGCGGCGAGCGCGCCGAGGATGACTACCGTAACGAAGCGCGTACCTTCGGCTATCAGGTAGAAGTCGATCCTTACAGCGATGCCCTTGCGGTTAAGCGTACGGCACTTGGGCGTTTCCGCCATGAAGGGTGCTGGTTAGGCAAGCTGGAAGCCGGTCAGCCAGTGGTTTACTACTCGGGGCACGATTCCCGAAACGAGTACGTATATAAATACGTCTCCGATGCCGCCTGGGATCCCGCCGATGCCAATCGTCCCGGTGAGCACTATGACCGTCTTGCCATCGGCAGCAAGTATATGGATAACGGCACCCTCTATGTGGCCCGTTTTCACGCCGATGGCAGTGGTAAGTGGCTGCCGCTGACACCTGCTGCGCAATCACAGGACGGCCGAACGCTGGCAGCGGCCTTAGGCCTGGCTGAGGACGATTTAGCCGGTGTGATTATCAATACCTGCGACGCGGCAGACTTAATGGGCGCCACGCCGATGGATCGTCCCGAATGGGCGACCGTTGATCCGGCTTCGGGGGATGTTTACCTCACCTTAACCAACAACACGCAACGCACAGGTGAAGAAACAGCACCGACTTATACCAACGGTGGCGATAGCTTGGAGCAGGTGGGGGTAGGTTACGACTTGGCACCCACTAATGCGGCTAATCCACGTGCCAATAACGAGGCTGGGCACATTATCCGCTGGCGCGAAAGCCGCTTACCGAATGCCTTTACCTGGGAGGTATTTGTGTTTGGCGCGGCGGTTGACGATGCTGATAACCACTCGGGCTTAACCGCAATGAACCAGTTTGCCAGCCCCGATGGGCTTTGGTTTGACGAGCGCGATGATGGTCAGGGCATTCTCTGGATTCAGACCGATAATGGTTATGACGGCATCACGGAGTACACCAACGACCAGCTGCTCGCGGTGGTACCTAATGGTCTTGACGATATCCAGGGTACCGGCCCGGTGATTAACAATAGCAATCAGCAGCAGCTCAAGCGCTTTGCGGTGGGGCCGAACGGCTGTGAAGTCACCGGCATATTTGCCACGCCGGATAAAACCGCGCTGTTTATTAACATTCAGCATCCGGGTAACTGGCCCGCCGATGGTAGCGAGCTTGTGCAAGACGCCACCGTTGCAGCTAATGGTCAAGTACGTCCTCGGGCATCGACCGTTGTGATTCAGAAACGCGACGGCGGGCCGATTGGGGTTTAAAAATACCAAGCGTTCTTAAGGGTTTCATTAAAAGCTTCGACCTCTCCCGGGTTCGAAGCTTTTTAATTCTAGGCTGGGTGAGCCTGACGCTTTTTCTGTCGGGCTTCTAACGCCTGAATGGCATCGACCCTTAATGGCAGCTGGCTAGCCCAGCGAATATCTTCGCGGCTATGACCCATATCCCGCAGTAATTGGTCGTCGCAGGCCAGTAGCGGCACTATATGGCGACGGAAAAGCCAACGCCGCCTGCAGTGCCACCAGCCCATATCGACCGCGCGAATTAGCCTCATCGACGGCATGGCAGGCATGCAAAAATGTAGTTGGGGTGGCTTGGGTGGCGGCGCCAAACGGCTAGCTTTTTCCCAGGCGTGATGGGCATGTTGGGTTGGAACTTCAGACTTCATTGCGCACCTCCATTTCACATCAGCTGTGCAGTCAACGGCGCCAGAACGCCAACTGGGCAGCTGTGATCTGTGATGAATAAGTGGGAGGGTCGCGACCTCTGGTTATCAGCTTGGCGCTTAGCCTTGGATCAATCAAACGAAAAGAACTACGCTGAGGGTTAAGTTTTTCTGAAAGGTGGGCGTGATGAACCAACTGTCGACCATGGCTCCCAGCCGGGCTGCCTTACCGCTACTGGATAGCGAGGTGCTGCGCACCTTTGTGACGATTGCGGAGAGCGGTAGCTTCACCCGCGCCGCCCAGCAGCTATTTCGAACCCCTTCCGCGCTGAGCATGCAGATCAAACGCCTGGAAGAAACGCTCGGGCAAACGCTGTTTGTGCGCGAGGCACGTTACGTACGTTTGACTACCGAAGGTGAGGTCCTCCTGGGCTATGGACGGCGACTGCTTAAACTCAATGCGGAAGCCGTTACCCAATTTTTAGCCCCCACCATAGAAGGACGCGTGGGTTTGGGGATAACTGACGACGTGGTAGGGCGAATTCTGCCCACGGTGTTAGCTCAGTTCGCCCGCTCGCATCCAGCGGTGCAGGTCGATGTGGTGGTTGGGCGCAGCAAAGATTTGCTCGCCCAGCTGGACGAGGGGGAGCTGGATCTGGCCCTGGTGATGAGCTTAGAGCCTGGTCAGGCGGCGCGCGGCGACGTAGTCCATAGCGAACCGTTAGTATGGGCGGGCCGTGAGGATGGGGTTGCCGTTCAGCGAACGCCATTGCCGGTGACCTTGGCCCAACAGGGGTGCGCGTGGCGTAGGATCGCGCTCAACGCCCTTAATCATGCCGGGATTAATTACCGGATCGCTTACTCCTGCGACCACTGCGCCGGGCAGGAAGCCGCTATGCTGGCTGACTTGGCCGTGACGGCCTTCCCAAAAAGCTTGATTCGGCCGCCGCTCAAACGTCTTCATAACGATTCACTTCCACCGCTAGGTGATTATCAAGTGGCGCTGGTGAAGCGTGCAGGCAGTGGCGATGCCAGCGAGGTATTGGCTGAGCGGGTGGTAGAGGCATTTCGGGAGAGTTGAGCCCACGTCATGTCATCTGAAGAGGTTGCCAAGTCGGCTAACGGGGTGCTGCACTTAATTCGCTGTCACTTTCATAAGTTAGATTGGTTTCCCAGCTTTCACTACTAATGGCAATGGCTGCATGAATGCCTGCGCTATCGCCCGCTTTGAAGGCTTTATAGATCGCTTTGTGGTCTTTTAAGGCGGTTTCCGGCAGTGAGCGCATGGAGGTTTCCAGCGCGGCTTCAATTAGTTGCAGTAAGGTTTCACCAACGCGAATGGTCATGGGGTTATGGGTGCTATGCAGAATGGCGCGATGGAAGGCAATGTCATGTTGAGATGTTTGTGCTCCTAAGCGTATGGCTTCTTCCATTGCATCGATACTTTGCTGAATGCGCTGATGATCCTCTGCCGTTGCCCCGCTCATTGCTTGAAGGGTGTAAGCCGGTTCAAACATGCGGCGAAACTCCAGTACATCCTGTGTCATACCTCGCGCCAGGATCATCCCGAACGCCATTGGATCGACGAGCGGTGTGCCGGGTTCGCGGCGAATCATGGTGCCTTGGCCTCGTTTGACTTCGACAATCCCTATCGCCTGCAGCATCTTGATGGCTTCGCGCACACTGGATTTACCAATGCCCAGGGTGTGAGTGAGCTCCGTTTCTGAGGGTAGGTAATCCCCTGGCTTAAGATCGCCTCGTATTAGGGCGCTTTTAATACGCTCTAGCAGCTGCAGCGCAACTGAACTGCGATCCATCGAATCTCCAAAAGAGGTTGTACTGGTCGAGTTAATCTCGGGCTGGCGTTTAAAACTCATGTGGGCCTCGCGTGGCTCATCGGTGTTTTCTGCATTTTATCAATGTCCTAAGCCTAGCGGCTTAAGCCATTCGATTGCATATATTTAAAAGAAATATAGTTATGTTTCATTGGTTGGTGAGTCTGGCTTGCTAACAGGTTGTTCTTTAGTCTAGTCTGAAATCAGACATCTGATGTCTGTTGTTTGTTCAGAAAGATATAAAACACGAGAACCTGAATGACCAAAAAGCACATCGTGGTATTGACCACGGGCGGCACGATTGCCAGCAAGCCCAGTGACTCAGGGCGAAGCCAGTCAGGGGCTTTAAGCGGCGAGCAGTTGCTGGATCAGGTGGCACTGCCGAAGGGCGTCGACGTTACGTTAGAAGTGATATCGATCCTGCAGAAACCCAGCAATGCCGTCACCCTCGCCGATCTTGCTGAACTCCATTATCAAGGGCGGAAAGCATTGTTGCGGGCGGATGTGGACGGTCTGGTCATCACCCACGGTACCGATACCTTGGAAGAGACCGCTTATTTTTTATCGCTCACGCTGCCAGCGGATAAACCTTGTGTCATCACTGGTTCCCAACGGGCGCCTCATCAGTTAGGTACCGACGCCTTTAAAAATATCTGCGATGCCATTGTCGCGGCGGCCAGCCCTCAACTGAGTCAGCTTGGCTGTGTCGTGGTGTTCAACGAGTCACTGTTTGCTGCACGCCATGCCCGCAAGGTGAGCAGTTTCCAGTTGCATGGGTTTGACGCCCCTGGCGCTGGTCCGCTGGGGTATATCGACGGGCAACGGCTAAAGCTTTATCACGCGGCAACCGCGATTGAGCCCGCCATTGAAGGGTGGGCTACCCCGCTGCCTCGGGTCGATCTTTTGCCCGCCTATCTGGATGCCTCGCCAACACTGCTGAACGCCTGCGTGGAGAGTGGGGCGAAGGGGGTGGTGATCGATGGCTTAGGCCGGGGCCATGTGCCACCTAGCTGGATGAACGACATACGAACATTGGTTAGCGCCGGCGTCCCTATCGCGGTCGTAAGTAGTTGCGTTCAAGGACCGGTGAACACCAGCTATGAGTTTAGCGGCAGCCTGGCTGATTTAATGTCTGCTGGGGTGGTCGCGCTCAACGATATCAGCGCACGCAAGGCAAGGCTTGCCCTTGCCTTGCTGCTGAGTAGTACCCCGCGCGAAGCGCTGGGGGATGCGATGGAACGCTTGATGGCGTGAGCGGCCTCTCAACCTTGCTCAATATGCGGTAACAGGAAACTAAAAAAGCAATTCACCATAACTAAATAAGGTGCTGGACATGAAACTAACGCTGACAAAAGCCACTCTCTCCGCTGCTATTGCCGTCGCTTCTCTAAGTGCGGCTCAACTCCATGCGGCCGACTATACCTTCAGCTTCGCCCACGTGTTGATTGAAGAAACGCCGAACGGCCAAGCGGCGCTGCGCTTTAAAGAGGAGGTAGAGGAGAAGTCCGACGGTCGTATTGAGATTAACGTACTGCCCGCTGCTCAAGTGGGGGGCGACGTTGAAATCATTGAGCAGATTCAAATGGGCCTTGTCGATATCGGTATTCCGCCCACGGCTACGCTGGGCAACTTTGAGCCGCGCATGCAGATTTTGGATCTGCCGTTCTTGATTGCCGATTACGACACCATGGTGGAAACCCTGGACGGTGAAGTGGGTCGCGAAATCCTCGACACTCTGAATGGTCATAACATGTATGGCGTCAACTTCTGGGGCGCGGGTTTCCGTCATATCACCAATAACGACCGTCCGATCGAAAACCCCGAGGATATGGAGAATATCCGCATGCGTACCATGCAGGCGCCGATCATCATCTCCACCTATGAAAACCTGGGCGCTAACGCCACCGCAATGGCCTTCACCGAGGTATACAACGGCCTGCAGCAGGGCGTGGTGTCGGGGCAAGAAAACCCACTGGCCAATATCTACACCATGCGTTTCCATGAAGTGCAGGATTATCTCTCGCTGACCAATCACGCTTATCACGCCTATGCGGCGGTAATGAACCAGGATTCCTGGGATTCACTGCCGGAAGATCTGCAAGCGGTCATGCTGGAAGCCTTTGAAAATGGTCGAGACACCTCTCGTGAACTAACGCTGCAGGATGAAGAGACCATCATGGAAGAAATCAAAGACGAGATAGCGATTAACGAACTCACCCCTGAGCAGCGCGACGCCTTTATTGAAGCCAGCATGCCGGTGCACGAAGAGTATGAAGAAATCGTCACTACCGAGTTGCTGCATAAGGTATATGACGCGGTGGGTATCGAGTATTGATCCAGCGGGTCGGCTAAGACCTGGCTCCTCTCTTCTTACCCCTTTCAGGGTGTGGATATCTCATGTTCGAAGCGCTCAACAAATGTCTTGATCGCTTGGAAAGTGTGGCGATGGTCGTTTTCATGTCGATTGCGACCATCCTCACTACCATCCAAGTCGTGTATCGCTACGGCTTTAGCGGTTCGCTATTTTGGGCTGAAGAAGTCGTTATTTACTCCATTATCTGTATGAGTTTTGTAGGCGCCAGTATGGGGGTGCGCCATGGCACGCATATTTCGGTGGATGTGCTGAATGCCATTGCCTCGCCCGCTGTGAACCGCTGGCTGCACATGATCGCAGCACTGAACGGTATCGTGTTCGCTGGCTTTATGACCTATTACGGCTTTGTGCTCTATTTCAGCACGCTGGATCGCGGGCAATTAACCGCTGCACTTCGCCTGCCGATGGCATGGTTCTATCTGCCGATTGGCGTATCCGGTGTGCTACTGGTTCTGCGTTATCTATGGGTCATCACTGAAGTCTGGAAAAAGCCTCCGGTAGGACTCTCCGAAGAGCTTGTAGCCGGTTCGGATAAGCTCATTTAACCCTGGAGAGCGACCATGATTACAGCATTATTACCGATCTTCTTTGCCGTGCTGCTGCTCGGGCTGCCCATCTTTGCTTCCTTGGCACTGGCGGTGTTTCTTGCCATTGAATTCTTTGGCGCCACCAATCCGGTCATCGTGCCGATGCGCATGTTTACCGGCATGAACAACTTTTCGCTGATGGCGATTCCGTTCTTTATTCTGGCGGCGGAGCTGATGCGGATTGGCGGGCTTTCCGACCGGTTGATCAATCTTGCCAAGGCGCTGGTAGGGTGGGTGCCAGGCGGCTTGGCAGCGGCCACGGTGCTGTCTTGTCTCTTCTTTGGGGCTATTTCCGGTTCAAGCCCGGCCACGGTGGTGGCGATTGGCTCGATCATGTTCCCCGCACTTGTCGCTGCTGGCTACGATAAACGCTTTGCGATTGGGCTGATCGCCACCGCCGGAACCTTGGGGCCAATCGTGCCACCGAGCATTGCGTTGATTATCTACGGCTCAGTGACCGGTACTTCGGTAGGGCGGCTATTTGCAGCGGGCCTGCTACCCGCCATTGTGATTGCCTCGATTCTCATCGCCTACTGCATCGTCTTTAGCAGCATCAAAGGCTATGAGCGTGCCCCTTTCCCTTCGCTGCGGCAAATTTTAGTCGCCTTTAAAGATGCTGCCTGGGGCCTTGGGCTGCCGGTGATTCTGCTGGGGGGGATCTACAGTGGTGTCTTTACCCCGACCGAATCGGCGGCGGTGGCCTGCGTATATGGTTTGTTTGTCGGCATGGTGGTCTATCGCACCATTAACGTAATGGAACTGGTGGGAACGTTAAGAAGCTCTGGTTTGATTTCCGCGACACTGCTGCTGATTACAGCGGGTGCCTCTGCTTTCTCTTGGCTGCTTGCGATTACCGGTACGCCCAGCCAGTTGGCAGGCGAGGTGCTGTCGTGGACAGACGATCCGTTTCAGGTCATGGCGCTGTTTAATGTCGTGATGATCGTTGCTGGCTTCTTCCTTGATAGCGCCTCGGCCATCATTGTGCTCTCGCCGTTGCTGCAGCCGATTGCAGCCCAGGTGGGCGTGGATCCGGTGCATTTTGGGGTGATCACGCTGATTAACTTCTCGGTGGGGATGATTACGCCGCCGGTCGGGTTGAACCTGTTCGTCGCCATGGCGATATCCAAGATGTCGCTGCAGGAAGTGTTTAAGGCCTGCCTGCCGCTGATTGGTTTGATGCTGATCGCGCTGATTATTATTACTTACGTTCCATGGCTAAGCACTTGGCTGCCCTCGCTGATTTATTAATTAATTGCTTGAATACGTTAATCAATAAGGACAACGAACCATGAGCAAAACGATTGAACAAGCGGTGGCAGGGCAGGGCCTTACGTTACCGGCGATTCCAACACCGCGCGGCCTGTTTCTGCCCTGGTCCCGGTTGGGCAACCAATTGTTTTTAGCGGGCCAGATCTGTGAGCGTGACGGTGATGTTCTCTATCCTGGCAAGGTGGGCGGTGAGTTCGATCTTGAAACCGGAAAACTAGCGGCCCAGGCGTGCGCTTTGAACCTCTTGGCTGAATTGAGCGATGCTGTCGATGGCGACTTCTCCCGCGTGGTGCGCTGCGTGCGCATGAATGGTTTCGTCAATGTGGCGCCGGGCTTTCACGATGTGCCGCTGGTGATCAACGGGGCATCCGAGCTTTTTGTCGCGCTATTTGGCGATGCAGGGCGTCACGCTAGAACCGCCATCGGGGTAGCGACACTGCCCGGCAATGCGGCGGTGGAAGTCGAAGCGATTTTTGAAGTGCGCTAAGCACCCAGAGGGAGTACACGATGCAGGATTCACCCATTTTTCTACCTTTACGTGAGCAGCGCGCACGCTTACGTGCAGGCACCCTCACCGCGACCGAGCTTGCTGAGGCATCTATAGCGGCGTACCAACAACGCGGTAAGAGCGATCATGCCTACCTCACCTGGAACGGCGAGCAGGCACTGGCAATGGCAAAAGCGGCCGATGCGGTGCTCGCTCAGGGCGGTGATGCGGGGGCGCTCATGGGCATGGCGATATCGATCAAGGATATCTATGCCGTGACGGGGCTGCCCACCTATGCGGGCTCTTCTCAGCGGCTACCTAAACGCTGGGAGCGGCCCGGCCCGGTGGTGAGCGCGCTGTTGCAACAGCTGCCTTCTGTGATGGGTAAAACCCACTCCGTTGAGTTTGCCTTTGGCGGTTTGGGCACCAATGCCCACTGGGGCGCGCCGCGTAACCCGTGGGATATAAATCAGCACCGTACGCCTGGTGGCTCAAGTTCCGGGGCGGGTGTTTCGCTAGTGGGCGGCACGGCAAGCTTAGCGTTGGGCACCGACACTGCCGGTTCAGTGCGCATTCCTGCCTCAATGACCGGCGTCGCGGGATTGAAAACTACCGCCGGGCGCTGGTCGACCGAGCAGATTGTGCCGCTTTCAAGCACGCTGGATACCCCAGGGTTACTGGCGCGGCTGGTCGATGATCTTGCCTTTGCGTTCGATGCATTGGATGGAGGCCTTTGCGGTCAGGACGACCGAGTACCCGCAACACCAACGCTTGCCGGTTTGACCTTTGGGGTGCCAGAAACGTTTTTCTGGGACGACTGCAGTCCAGGGATCGCGGAAACGGTACGCGCTGCCATAAAGCAGTTGGAAGCCGCTGGGGCGCGAATCATCACCTTAGAATTACCCGGCATCGGCGAAGCGTACGAACTCTTCAAACTGGGCGGGGTGGCTGCGCCGGAATTGGCAGCGTTTCTAAAAACTGAACTGCCCGAGATGATTGACTCCCTGGATCCTAACGTCGCCGCCCGCGTCAAAGCGGCAGATGACATGCCCGCCTGGGAGTATGTACGTCGTCGCACGATTTTGGACTCGCTCTATCAATCGGCCGCCGCTCGCATGGCCGATGTAGATGCGGTGCTGACGCCTACGGTGGCGATTACCCCGCCCACTATCGAAAGTCTTGAGCCAGAAGGCGCCTATCCCAAAGCCAACATGCACGCCCTGCGCAACACGGTGATCGCTAATTTCCTTGGTCTGTGTGCCTTGACGTTGCCGGTGGGAAAAGATGCTGCAGGCATGCCTGTAGGACTGCAAGTGCTGGCCGGGCCGTGGCAAGACGCCAAACTGCTGGCAATCGGTCAGGCGATTGAAAACGAACTGGGATCAGGCTTGGAAATTCTTGGTCAACCGCCAGCGGTGTGAACGCTGAGGTGGCCTAAGTACTGCCGCCAATTTGCAGTGTAAACCCCACATCGTGCTGGCGGCGGTAGACGTTTTTACCGCTTAGCCGCCGAATGAGTTCTTTGGCAGCTAAGCGGCCCATCTCCTCTCTGGGGGAGAGAATAGTGGTGAGCTGAGGGGTTACATGTTGGCCAAGCGGCAGGCCGTTAAACCCGGCAATGGCGATATCCCCCGGTACGTGAAGTCCTTGGCGCTGAGCAGCCAGCAGGGCGCCTGCCGCCAAGTCGTCGTTGGCAAAGTGAATGGCCTGGGTGTGAGGATGTTGCGCGAGCACTTGGGCCAGCCCTTCCGCGCCCGCTTGCAGGCTGCCCAGGGTGTCTAGTTCCAGTAGTGGGGCGTCGATCCCTTTCTCCTTTAGCACCGCTTTATGTCCATCAAAACGCATGCTGGCGCGGTAGTCCTGAGCTAGCCGTGCGCCCACATAAACAATATGGCGGTAGCCTTTGTCGGTCAGATGGGTAGCCATACAGCGGCCGGCGGCCACGTGATCCAGCCCGACGTTAAGATCCATGCCCTGCCCCAGTTCCATGACTTCCATGATGGGGTGATCCCAGTTCGCCAGCAACGTATGGCACGCCGAGTTATGGCGCAGCCCAGCGGTGACCAGTGCAGAGCATGACCAGCCTAAAAACGTGCGCACCAACTGATACTCACGGTCTAGATCGTAGTCGGTGTTACCCAGCAGTATCTG
Source organism: Vreelandella sp. DA03-1M (assembly GCF_055725665.1). NCBI lineage: Bacteria > Pseudomonadati > Pseudomonadota > Gammaproteobacteria > Oceanospirillales > Halomonadaceae > Vreelandella > Vreelandella sp. DA03-1M. The sequence continues at coordinate 4,076,901 of NZ_CM146798.1, read as the reverse complement.
ATAACCCTCGGCTTCCAGCGTTTCCTGCAGCCCCTTGATGACCTCCACAAACACGCTATTGATCAGTGACGGCACGATCACCGCAATCAGCCGTGAACGGGAAGAGGCCAGACTACCGGCAACCAAGTTGGGTACGTACCCCAAGTTCTCCACGGCCTTAAGAACGCTTCGCCTTGCGCTATCGCTAACTTTATCGGGATAGTTCAGTGCTCGCGATGCTGTAATCGGCGATACCCCTGCCGCTTGTGCCACTTGGCTGAGCGTGACTTGGTCTGAGCTTCGTCGCTGCCTAGCGTTGTTAGGTAGGGCAGGCGTTGTCACATTTTTGGCGCGCGAGTCAGCGTTAGGTGAGTCTTTAGACATTGGTCGCACGGCCCTAATGTTCAGCTTGTCGTTACGCAGAGAATAATCTAAAACAAATGGTAGCGCTATCATGACAGCGCTACCATGGCGCTTTTAATAACACCGCGACGATAGCAACAAAAACAACACTTTCAACAAAGCGAGGTGTCGGCAGGTGAGTCAACACGATCAACTATCACTTCAAGTAGGCGTTATTGGCCTGGGTGCCATGGGCATGGGCACTGCTAGCGTATTGCTCCAACACGGGCTTAACGTCACGGGCTGCGATATTTCTACAGAGGCGCGCGATGACTTCGTGGCGGCAGGGGGCCGCAGTGTTGCCACTCCTTCTGAGCTTGCTCACTGCCACATTGTGTTGGTGGTTGTGGTTAACGACCTTCAGGTTGAGCAGGTGTTGTTCGGAGAGCAGGGCGTGGCCAGCCAATTGGCACCGGGAAGCCTGATTATGCAGTGTGCCACGGTGGCGCCCAGTCAAGCCAAGCAATTGGGTGAGCGCTTGTCGGCGCAGGGTTTAATGATGCTGGATGCGCCGATTAGCGGCGGCGCGGCGAAAGCCAAAAGCGGCGAACTCTCGGTCATGGCGTCCGGTACACCTGAGGCGTTCAGCTTTGCCCAGCCAGCACTTGATGCCATGGCCGCTAAAGTTTATCAGCTGGGTGATGCACCTGGGGTCGGCTCCAGCATGAAGTTAGTCAACCAATTGTTAGCAGGTGTACATATTGCCACCGCCGCTGAAGCCATGGCTCTGGGGATTCGCATGGGACTCGACCCCGAGGTTATTTATGACGTTATTACCCACTCGGCGGGCAACTCCTGGATGTTCGAAAACCGCGTGCCGCATATCCTGAGTGGTGACTACACGCCGCTTTCGGCGGTGGATATCTTCGTCAAGGATCTCAATATCGTGCACCAAACCGGCCGCGAGCTAGCGTTGGCAACGCCGGTGGCGTCCAGTGCACTGCAACAGTTTACCGCTGCCAGCGGTGCAGGCTTTGGCCGTGAAGATGATTCAGCGGTGATCAAGGTTTATCAGCGGCTCTCCGGCATCGCGTTACCGGAAGCCGCCAACGACGCTCAGGGAGCCTGATAAAAATGGGAAGGGGAGCGAACATCGTACTGGGCGCCATCGCCGACGACTTTACCGGGGCCACTGACCTTGCTAATAACCTGGTGCGCGGCGGCATGCGCTGCCTGCAGGTGATTGGCGTGCCTTCGGAGGAGATTGATCTGCAAGAAATTGATGCGGTGGTGGTGGCACTCAAATCCCGCTCCTGCCCGGTAGAGGAAGCAGTTAATGATTCCCTCGCTGCGTTAGATTGGCTGCAAAAGCAGGGCGCCCGCCAGCTGTTCTTCAAGTACTGCTCCACCTTTGATTCCACCGACCAGGGCAATATTGGCCCGGTGGCGGATGCGCTGCTGGAAGCGTTAGGAGCGCCTCAAACGGTGATGGTGCCCGCCTTCCCGATCAATGGCCGTACGGTCTATCAGGGCCACTTGTTCGTGGGTGATCGCTTACTCAACGACAGCGGCATGCAGCACCATCCGCTGAACCCAATGCAGGATGCGGATTTAGTGCGAGTGCTCTCCCGCCAAACGCCGCACCCGGTGGGCTTGGCCAACCGGATGGTACTGGCCCAAGGCGCGGAGGCCACCCGCGCTCACTTATCCGCACTGGCGGAGCAAGGTGTGCGTCATGTGATCTGCGACTCTTTAGATGAGCAGGATCTGGACGTGCTGGCCGAAGCTACGGTTTTACTGCCTTTAGTCACCGGTGGTTCTGGCCTGGGGCAGGCATTACCTGCCCAGTACCGTGCTCAGGGCTGGTTAGCCACCATCACGGAGCCGGGGCGTTTAGCGCCTGCCTCTGGCGGGGCGCTGGTACTCTCCGGCAGCTGCTCACGGGCCACGTTGGCTCAAGTGGCAGATTTTCTGGCCAAGCACCCTGACGGCGGCTTTGCCCTGGATCCTTTATCGCTGGCGGAAGGCGAACAACAGCAGACACAGGCGCTGGCGTTTGCTCGGCAGCGGCTATCTGAACAGGCGCCGGTACTGATTTACGCCTCGGCAGACCCAATAAAAGTAACAGCGGCACAGCAAGCGTTAGGGGCCGAGCGTGCTGGGCAGCTCGTGGAAGAAGCACTGAGCCAACTGGCCGTCACGCTGGTGAACGAAGGCGTAGGCCGATTACTGGTCGCCGGGGGCGAAACCTCTGGCGCGGTGGTCTCGGCGCTGGGCATTACCACCCTGCGCATCGGCGAGCAGATCGACCCCGGCGTGCCCTGGACCCAAGCCCCGCTAGCCGGTCGTGAAGCACCGCTGTCGCTGGCGCTGAAGTCCGGCAACTTCGGCGGCGTCGATTTCTTTACCCGGGCGTTTGAGGTGCTGGCATGAGCATACACTTGCATCGCCATCCCCAGAACAGCTTGCGGGAGCAGATCAGCACCCTGGGCAAATCGCTGTTTGATCGTGGCCTGACCATGGGCTCCAGCGGCAATATCAGCGTGCGATTAGACGATGGCGGCTGGCTGATGACGCCGACCAATGCCTGCTTGGGGCGACTAGACCCGGCGCGCATCTCCCATCTGGATAACAACGGCCAACTGCTCAGTGGTGATAAGCCCACCAAAGAGCAGTTCTTGCATATGGCCATGTACGAAGAGCGCCCGCAGTCCGGCGCTATCGTGCATCTACACTCCACCCATTCGGTGGCTGTCTCCTGTTTGCCGGAAGTCGATCCCTGCGACTGCATTCCGCCGCTGACCGCCTATTACGTGATGCGGGTGGGCAAGCTACCGCTGGTGCCGTATCACATCCCCGGCGATCCAGCACTGGGCGATGCAGTGCGGGGCTTAGCGGGTCAACACAGCGCGGTACTGTTGGCCAACCACGGCCCGGTGGTAGCGGGGAAAAAACTCGAGGCGGCGGTGTACGCCACCGAAGAACTGGAAGAGACCGCCAAGCTCTATCTGCTATTGCGAGGCGAGAACCCTCGGGGGCTGACGCCGGAGCAGGTGGCTGAGCTGGAAGCACGCTTTCCACGGGATTAGCGACGCGTTTAACAATGACGTACTTAACAACAAGAGCACCACGATGATTCGATTAGCCGCCAACCTCAGCATGCTGTTTAACGAGCACGCCTTTATCGATCGCTTTGCTGCCGCTGCGGACGCGGGCTTTAAAGGTGTCGAATATCTATTTCCCTATGCGTTTTCCCCGGAAGAGTTGCGCCATGCGCTGCAGGAAACGCAATTGGAACAGGTGCTGTTCAACCTGCCGCCGGGAGATTGGGATGGCGGGGAACGGGGGCTGGCGAGCCTACCTGGCCGAGAAGGGGAATTTCGTGACTCGGTGGTAGAGGCACTGCGTTATGCCGAGGCGCTCAACTGCCCCCGCGTGCATGCCATGGCTGGCCTGTTACCTGAAGGTGCCGATGCCGCGACGAAAGCTGAGCATCAGGTGGCCTATATTCGCAATTTGCGTTTTGCGGCGGGTGAGGCGGCGAAAGTCGGTCGAGAGGTACTCATCGAACCCATTAATACCCGCGATATGCCGGGATTTTTCCTGTCTCGCCAAGCGCAAGCCATGGCAGTGCTGGACGAAGTGGGGGCGGAAAATCTCAAGTTACAGTTTGATCTCTACCACTGCCAGATCATGGATGGCGATTTGATTCGCCACCTTGAACGCCAGTTCAGCGCCATCGGCCATATCCAAGTCGCAGGTGTGCCAGAGCGCCACGAGCCGAATGTTGGAGAAGTGCACTATCCCGCTATTTTTGAGCGATTAAGTGCGCTGGGCTACCCCGGTTGGGTCGGCTGTGAGTATCGCCCCACGGCAGAAACCCGTGCGGGGCTAGGGTGGGGCAAAGCTTGGGGGCTAACCACTCACTGATATTCGCCAGGCCAAATAACAAACGAGAAAAACGCAAACAATAACAACAGTGCATAGGAGCAAAACGATGCATATAGCCATTACCGGTGCGGCAGGCTTTCTAGGCCAACGGTTAGTGCAGCAGCTGCTGACTAGAGGTGAGCTTCGCCAGCAGCCGATTACTCGGCTAACGCTAATTGATCAGATAGAAGCACCGTTGCCTAATGCGGGAAACGTCACTGTGACATCAAGGGCGCTGGATATTACCGAGTCCGGCGCACTGGATAGCGTACTGGAGCAACGCCCTGACGTTATTTATCACCTGGCGGCGGTAGTGAGCTCTGCGGCAGAAGCCGATTTGGAACTCGGTATGCGGGTTAATTTCGATGCCACGCGGGCGCTGTTGGAAGGCTGCCGGGAGCAGTCACTGACCGATACTCGCTTGATAATGGCCAGCTCCGTGGCGGCTTACGGCGGTGAGCTGCCGGAAGTGCTGGATGATATGACGGCCCTCAATCCGCAAAACTCCTACGGCGCCCAAAAAGCCATGTGTGAGCTGCTCATCAACGATTACAGCCGCCGTGGGCTTATCGACGGCCTAGTGCTGCGCCTACCCACCATTGTGATTCGTCCCGGCCGACCGAACGCCGCGGCCTCCAGCTTTGCTTCCAGCATTCTGCGTGAGCCGCTCAATGGCGAAGAAGCGGTTTGCCCGGTGCCCGTTGAGTTTCCGATGTTTGTGATGTCGCCCGGCAAGGTGGTGGATGCGCTAATCCATGGTGCTGAGGTGCCAAGTGAGGCGCTGGCGCCTTTTAGAGCCTTTATGCTGCCGGGCATCACCGTCACGGTGGCCCAAATGCTGGAAGCGCTGGGTGACGTCGCGGGAGAAAAAGCGCTTTCACTGGTACGTCATGAACCCGACCCACGCATTGAAGCCATTGTGGCAAGTTGGCCCGCCCGGTTTGAAACCACGAAAGCCAAGCAGCTTGGCTTTGTCGGCGATGACAACTTCAAGCAGATCATCGATGCGTTCGTTTCTGAACAGCCGTGACTTCCTCTCCTACCCGCAACGGTAGGAAACTGCCTGGGCGACCCCCGCGATCGGGTAAGTTGCCCCAACGACCACCCTCACAACAATATAAAGAGGGCACGACAATGACGAAGCAACACATGACACCAACACTCAAGCGCCATGTTCTGGTGGCCGCGATGAGCGGTATCGCCACGGCAGGTATCGCACTTCAGGCCCACGCGGCGACGGAAGTGAACCTGGGCCATACACTCTCCTCGACCTCGCACTACTCGGTAGGTGCTGATGCGTTTAAAGAGACGCTGGAGCGATTATCCGATGGCGAGTTCACGGTCACCGAGCACACCTCTGGGTCGTTGGGCGGCGAGCGGGAGATGATCGAAGGCCTGCAGATCGGTACGGTCGATGTGGTCATTACTTCCACTGGCCCGCTGGGTAACTTCGTACCGGAAAGCTATGTGCTCGACCTGCCATTCCTGTTTGAGAACTACGACCAGGCTCGCTGCGTGTTGGATAGTGAACTGGGCGATGAGCTGTTGGAAAAAATGGGCGAGCACGACTTGGTGGGTTTGGCGTGGTCTGAAAATGGTTTTCGCCACCTAACCAATAGCCAACGCGAGATCGCCACGCCCGCAGATGCCGAGGGGCTGCGCGTACGCACCATGGAGAACGCGGTACACCAGGAAGCGTTCCGTCAGATGGGCGCCCGCCCAACACCGATGGCGTTCCCTGAGCTGTTCACCGCGCTTCAGCAGGGCACCGTCGATGGTCAGGAAAACCCGATTACCGTCATCGTTGCCACCAACTTTTGGGAAGTGCAGGACTACCTCTCGCTAACAGGCCACGTTTACTCACCGGCCATCGTGCTGGGGTCGCCCATTCTGCTGGACGGCTTGAGTGATGAGGAGCGTGGCTGGTTTATGGAAGCTGCTGCGGCGTCTGCCGAAGCGACCCGCGAAGAGGTTTCGCGCTTAGAGCGTGAAGGGGTGGCACTGCTGGAAGAGAATGGCATGACGGTAAAAACCGATATCGATATTGCCCCCTTCCAGGAAGCGGTACAGCCCGCCTACGAGATATTTACCTCGGAATACGGCACTGAAATGCTTGAGCGCGTTCAGGAAACAGCCAGTGGTTGTTAAGTAACCCTGTCGAGCGCTTCCCCACGTCGGCCTCCGGCATCCCGGAGGCCGCTTTGGCATGGTGATTTCTTATGCTAGCGGTCTTTCTTCGTTTTGAGCACCAGTTAACCCGGCTCGCTATGCTGCTTGCCGTGGCGATGCTGGCGATCTCGGTGACACTCAGTTTTTATCAGGTGCTCACCCGGTTTGTCTTCAATGCCCCTTCGACCTGGACGGAAGTGGCTTCCCGAGCGGCAATGATCTGGTGTGTCTTCCTGGCGGCGGCTGCCACGTTTCGGGGTGGCTACATGATGGCAGTGGAGGTGGTTTATAAGCTAGTGCCCGCGCGCTTTCTGACACTACTGGAAGTCGCCATTGTGGTGTGCTGTCTGCTGGTGCTTGGTGTGCTGATCCATTACGGCATCCAAATGACCCTGCGGGTGAGCAATCAAACCATGTCAGGAATGAATATCTCGATGGCGTGGGCGTATGCGGCGATTCCGACGGGCTCCTGCTTTGCCATTGTTGCCGTGATGGCGAGGCTGCTTGCACAGCTTGCTGGCCGGGAAAAGGTAGGCCCTGAAAATAGCGAGATCGTGCCGGAGGCTGAAGCATCCCAGGATGCACCGCGACCAGAGCGGGAGGTGCAGCCATGAACATGGTTATTGGCCTGTCGCTGATTATTCTGTTTACCTTCGGGGTGCCGATTGCGATTTCGATTATCCTGGCCTCGATTATCGGCATTGAATTCTTCACGCGCCTGCCACTGCTGCTGGTGCCACAGCAGATGTTTATCGGCATTGATAAATTTCCGCTAATGGCGATTCCTTTTTTTATCCTCGCCGGTAACTTGATGGCGGCGGGGGGAATATCCCAGCGGTTAGTCGACTTGGCAAAATCGATCGTTGGCCGGGTGCAGGGCGGGCTGGCCATGTCCTGCGTACTGACCTGCATGATGTTTGCGGCGGTGTCCGGTTCCAGCGTGGCAACGACCTTTGCGATCGGGGCTATCTTGATTCCCGCCATGGTCAAACATGGTTATCCCAAGCCGCTGGCTGCCTCCATACAGGCCTCATCAGCAGAGCTTGGGGTGCTGATCCCACCCTCGATCCCATTGATCCTTTACGGCGTGAGTACCGATACCTCTATCGGGCAGCTATTTCTGGCGGGCATCGGTCCCGGCATACTGATTGGCAGCGCGCTGATCCTCTTTCTCTACCTGTTCTGCAAGGTGCGGGGCTACGGAAAGGAGGACTATAAAGACAGCACCGGCTTTATGATCTCGGTGAAGCGTGCCTGGGTCGCGATGCTGATGCCGGTGGTCGTAATTGGCGGTATCTACGGTGGGGTATTTACCCCGACGGAAGCCTCCGCCGTGGCCGTGTTTTTTGCGCTGATCGTGGGTGGTTTCTACTACCGTGAACTGAAGGTCGACGACCTTTGGCCGATTATGCGCCAGAGCGTTGTCTCTACCGCTGCCGTCATGCTGATTATTGCCGCCGCCTCGCTCTTTAGCTTTCTGCTTAGCCGAACGGGGCTGCCTGCGCAGATTGCCACTCTTGTCACCAACACCATCAATGACCCGCTGATGTTTCTGCTGGTGGTCAATGCCTTGCTGCTGATCGTCGGTATGTTTATTGAAACCTCTGCCGCTATTTTAGTGCTGGCGCCGATCTTGACGCCGATCGCTATTCAGTTCGGTATTCATCCCGTTCATTTTGGCCTGGTCATGGTGGTTAACCTGGCCCTTGGCATGATCACGCCACCGCTGGGCGTGAACCTGTTTGCTGCCTGTGCGGTCGCCAAAATTTCGATCGATCAGATGCTGCCTTGGCTAGTGCGTTTTGTGCTGGTGGTGCTGGCCTGCCTGATGGCCATTACCTATATGCCGTGGATTTCCATGGGGTTGGTGAACATCTTCTATGGTTAGTCAGTCGTTATGTAAAGTGAGCAAAACAACGACAATAAAAGGAGTATTCAATGTCGCATTCAATGACCTTGCCGCCACAGCAGGCGCTGATTGGTGGAGAGTGGGTAACAACAACCGCTATGCTACAGGTAGAAGCTCCTGCCACGGGTGAGCCTTTAGCGCGTATTGCGCGTAGCCAGGTGGAAGAGGTCGATGCCGCCGTTCAGGCAGCGCGTCAGGCCTTTTCCGGCCAGTTAGGCGAATGGGCTCGCTGGTCAGCCCGGCAGCGCAGTGAGTGGCTGCTGCGTTTTGCCGATGTGATCGAGGCGCATCATGAACAGCTAGCACAGCTCGAGTGTGCCGATACCGGTAAGCCGATGACGCAAGCCAAAGGGGATATATCTGCCTGTGCACGCTACTTCCGCTTTTATGGCGGTGCGGCGGACAAACTTCACGGTGAAACCATTCCCTTTGAAAACGACTTCGCCGTCGTGACCCTGCGCGAGCCTTACGGCGTATGTGCGCAAATTATTCCCTGGAATTATCCCTCTCAGATATTCGGACGCTGCGTGGCTGCCGCGCTGGCTGCAGGTAACTGCGTGGTACTTAAGCCCGCCGAAGATGCCTGTTTGAGCGTGCTGCGCTTGGCAGAACTGGCGGTGAGCCATGGGCTTCCGGCGGGAGCACTCAACGTTGTACCCGGGCTTGGTTATGAAGCAGGCGCAGCGCTCGCCGCCCATCCCCAAATTGATCATCTCTCCTTCACCGGCTCACCGGAGACCGGTACCCATGTCGCCCAAGCGGCTGCCCAGCACCATGTGCCGGTCACGTTGGAGCTAGGTGGGAAGTCACCTCAACTTGTGTTTGCCGATGCGGATCTTGATGCAGCGCTTCCGGCAGTGGTGCGCGGTATTGTTCAGAACGCCGGGCAGACCTGTTCGGCGGGTAGCCGTCTGCTGGTGCAGCGTGAAATCGCCGATAGTGTGGTGGCCAATTTGTGTGAGCGCTTTGCTGCTTTGCGCTGCGATGTAGGCGAAGCTGATGCCGACTGTGGGCCGCTGATCAATGCGCGCCAAAAAGCCAAACTGGAAGAACGTTTGTCGGCGGCTAAAGCTGATGGCATTCGCGTTGCGGCCATAGGCGAGCTAGCGTCGAGCGCACCGGCTGGTGGACATTTCGTACTGCCTCAACTGCTGACCGATATCCCTGAGGGCCATGAAGTCCTGTGCGAAGAGCTATTTGGCCCGGTGCTGGTGGTGCAGGTGTTTGAGGATGAAGCCGAAGCGCTTGCACTCGCTAATGCCACTGAGTTTGGCCTGTGTGCCGGTATCTGGACGCGTGACGGCGGACGTCAGCTACGCTTGGCGAAAGGTATTCGCAGTGGTCAGGTGTTTATCAATAACTACGGCGCCGCCGGTGGTGTTGAACTACCTTTTGGTGGCGTTGGGCGTTCAGGGCACGGCCGGGAAAAAGGCTTTGAAGGGTTGCGAAGCTACACACGTATCAAAACCATTGCTATTAAGCATGACTAGCTATTTTCAAGAACGGAGCTATTTACAACAAGGGAGTTATTACAATGACAACAGTTCGCCAAGTAGGCATCGTCGGGGTGGGTTTGATGGGGCATGGGATCGCCAGCAGTCTGCTACGCGCTGGCCATCAGGTCAGTTTTCTTGAACACCCAGGTAACCAACCGGTGGAAGACCTTCTTGCTGCCGGCGCTACCGCGCTGAGTACCGGTAGCGAAGTGGCAAAAAGCGCTGACGTGGTGATTTTATGCGTCACGGGGTCGCCTCAAGTAGAAGCGGTGTTGTTCGAGCCCAACGGTGTTTTGGATGGGTTAAAGCCAGGTTGTGTCGTGGTGGATTGTTCTACCGCCTTGCCCAGTTCAACCGAAAAAGTGGCTGCCAGAGTGACTGACGCGGGTGGCCGCTTTATGGATGCCGCCATGACGCGCACACCTAAAGAAGCGGCAGAAGGGCGTCTTAACTTGATTGTCGGAGCGCCGCAGGCACTGTTCGATGAAACGTTGCCTCTGTTGAAGGGGTTTGCCGAAAATATTGCCCATGCGGGCGATGTAGGCGCGGGGCATACCCTTAAATTGTTGCATAACTTCGTGTCACTCGGGTTTTCGGCAGTATTGGCCGAGGCCACTGCGGCTTCTCGTAAAGCAGGGATTAGCGATACAGCACTGCTGGAAGTATTGGGCGCAGGTGGCGGTGGCGGCGTGGTGCTTGAGCGCTTGCGTCCTTATATTGCTGAAAAAGATCCTTCGGGGTTCAAATTTACAGTGGCCAATGCCAGCAAGGATCTCGGTTACTACCACACCATGACCAATGAGCTGGGAGTAGAGCGTGGAGTTGCCGGAGCCGTTCATGCACTTTATACATCAATCGACGACAGTTCGCTGGCGGTGCCTGAAGTGATTGGCGTACTAGAGAGCCGAAAACAGTGAAATTGGTGTAGGTTGCCAGGATGTAATAGCTACTGAAAATTGAGTTCAAAGAAATGCTGTCAGCATTGATAGTTTGTTTTTCAAGGTGGTTATAGCACTCTTTTTGTAATCAATTCTTAAATTAAATGACTATTTAAGTAGCCTTGTTGGTTGTGAGGTAACATCACATGATAGAAAATGTGCAGCACGCTTAGATAAGCCAACGGTCTGAAATGTGCAGACACGCCCTTTATCTTGCTAAAAATAAAGGGCGTGATCGGGTATCAACAGGCGGCTTGTTGTCTTCAGCGAAACAGGCTTAGGTTGGGTCGCGGTCAATGGCAAACGCGGACCACGCTTGCCGCACTGGCATGATTTCCAAACGATTAATATTGATATGGGCGGGCAGTGTCGCTAGGTAGAAAAGCTGCTCGGCAATATCTTCTGCTTGCAGAGGTGACGTTCCCCTGTAAAGCGCGTCCGAAGCCTCCTGATTGCCTTTGGTTCTGACTAGGGTGAACTCCGTTTCCGCCATACCGGGAGCAAGGTCGGTCACGCGGACGCCCGTGCCTAGCAGGTCGCAGCGCAGGTTGTAGCTGAACTGCTGAACAAAGGCTTTCGATGCGCCGTACACATGGCCACCCGGATAAGGCCACTGTCCCGCCACTGAGCCAAGATTGAGAATACTCGCCCCTTCGCCGGTTTTAAGCAGTAGCGGCATTGCTGCGTGGGTTACATTGACCAACCCGGTGATGTTGGTATCGATCATCGTATGCCAATCCTGCAGTGCTACTTTTTGCGCTGGTTCCGGCGCTAGCGCCAAGCCCGCATTGTTAATCAAGCAGGTCAGCGGTAGAAATTTTTCCGGCAGGTTGCTGATGGCCTGAGTCACCGCTTCACTGTCGCGAACATCTAGGGCTATCGTTAAAACGTCTACTTGCTCTGAAAGCTCATCCTTCAGCGCCTTCAAGCGTTCTTCGCGACGGCCGGTTAAAATTAATGACCAACCCGCTTTGGCAAAGCGTTGCGCTGCGGCTTTACCAAATCCTGACGTGGCTCCCGTGATCAGTACGCTGGGCATTGGGGTATCTCCTTTGTAGTTAACAATGTGTAGATAAATATTCGTTTTTAGTTATTAAGCTATCTTCGATGATAGACGGTGCATTTCGTTACTTTAAGCAGCGTAGGAAAAAACGGTTAGAGCCAGTTAGCACTCGATAGTGTGACATTGGCACTCTCTGGTGCGTCTGTCCCTCTTGCTCGTAACGATTGGCCCTACAGCTTAATGGATCGGACTCACTAGGCTGGCAAGCACGCTATCTCCTTATGGATTAAACAGGGTGCTTGTTATGAATGCCAATGTTGCCGTTTCTGATTCCACTACTCACAGTGTAGATAATCGCTATGTGCACGGCCTGGACCGTCAGTATGTGTTCCACTCATGGGCTCAGCAAGGCAGTTTAGACCCCATGGTCATCGCGGGCGCGCAAGGATGCCGTGTATGGGATTACGCGGGGCGTGAGTATTTGGATTTTAGTAGCCAGTTAGTCAATACCAATATCGGCCATCAACACCCCAGTGTCGTGAGCGCGATCCAAGCGCAAGCCGCCAGCCTATGCACCATAGCCCCAGCCCATGCTAATTTGGCCCGCGGTGAGGCGGCCAAGCGTATTATCGCCAAAGCGCCGGCCGGTTTTAGTAAAGTATTTTTTACCAATGCGGGCGCTGATGCCAATGAAAATGCCATTCGCATGGCGCGGCTTTATACCGGGCGCACCAAAATACTGTCTGCCTACCGCTCCTATCACGGCAATACCGGTTCAGCGATTGCGGCCACCGGCGATTGGCGGCGGGTGCCCAACGAGTATGCCAGTGGGCACGTGCACTTCTTTAATCCCTACCTGTATCGCAGCGAGTTTTGGGCGCGGGACGAGGATGAAGAGTGTGAGCGGGCGTTAACCCATCTGCGTCGAGTCATTGAGTGCGAAGGCGCCAATGCCGTTGCGGCCATTCTGCTGGAAACCATTCCCGGTACGGCAGGTGTGCTATTACCTCCTAAAGCGTATCTGCGTGGCGTTAGGCAACTCGCCGACGAGTTTGGCATCGTGCTGATTCTTGACGAAGTGATGGCCGGCTTTGGTCGCACGGGGCGCTGGTTTGCCTTTGAACATTACGATATGGCACCGGACCTGATCGTTTTTGCCAAGGGGGTTAACTCAGGCTACGTACCTGCCGGTGGGGTGATTATTTCAGAGCCTATCTCACGCTATTTCGATGACCACTTTTTTGTCGGCGGCCTGACCTATTCCGGCCACCCGCTGGCGATGGCGGCCATTGTTGCCACGCTTGACGCTATGGAAGCAGAGGGCATCGTAGAGAATGCCGATAAAATCGGAAATGGGCCGCTAGCTGAAGGGCTGAAAAAGCTTGCCGAGCGCCACGCTATCATAGGTGATTGGAGGGGTGTGGGCGTATTCCATGCTTTGGAATTAGTCAGCGACCCGGTGCGTAAAACGCCGCTACCCGGCACAGAAGTACTGAAACTCAAGCAGCTACTGATGAAGCAGGGACTGCTGGTATTTACTGTCGAAAATCGTATTCATGTGGTGCCACCGTGCATTGTGACCACGGAGGAAGTGGAGGAGGGCTTGGCAATTCTAGAGCGCGTGTTTGAAAGCTACGCCGCATCACGGGAGTGACATATTGGCTATGTAGCTAAAGCGTTATCGTAGGCAAGGCCCAGGCGCTGTATGCCTGGGTCGATACGCTGCATTTCAATAGCGCCGAATCCCAAACGGAAAAAGTGGCGCGGGGGAGCGGCATCGAAAAAGTGCTGAAAGCCCGGTTCAATCAGCACGCCACGCTGGGCAGCGTGCCACGCAAGGCGCTGGGTATCGATGCCAGGATCGGCCTCCATCCAAAAGGCGCTGGAACGACTACTGCTGTGGCTGAGGCAGCCGGGTATTGAGTGATCAATGGCCAATCGCATGGCGTCGCGTCGTCGATCAATCTCTTCGACATGCAGTTTGAGGTAGCGCTCGTAATAGCCTTGGGAAATAAACTGCGCCAACTGGTGCTGCAAGGCCGCAGGCGGATGGCGGTACATCATGCGTCGCAGTGCCCGTAGCTCATCGATCAATTCAGCATCCGCCACCACGTAGCCCATACGCAGCCCTGGCGAGAGCGCTTTAGATAAGCTGCCCATATAGATAATTCGCGCGCTCTGCGCACTGGCTTTCAGCGCCGGTAGTGCGAACTGATCACCGTGAATTTCAGCGTCATAATCATCCTCGATGACGATCTGGTCACGGTGAGGGAGTTGAGCCAATAGAGCATCCCGCCGTGTGCGGCTCATGGTAATGCCCGTCGGCACCTGATGGCTGGGCATAACATACAGATAATCACTCTGCTGGGTGCCTTCCAGCTTCATGCCTTCTGCATCCACGGTTTGAAACTGCAGGCTGGCACCGCGCTGGGCAAATACGTTCATTGCCTCGCGGTAACCGGGGGTTTCCAGCGCCACACGGGTGCCCCGATGGCAGAGCAGTTGCGCTATCAAGTAGAGCGCATTTTGAGTCCCCATGGTGATGAGGATCTCTTCAGGCCGAGCGAAAATACCCCGGCGCGGTAAAATGCGTTTACGCAGTTGCTCAATCAGCAGCGGATCATCCTGATCGATACGATCCCGCAACCACGGTTTATCACGCTGTGAACTTAACAAGCGCCGAGAAACATCGCGCCATTGGGCTAATGGAAAGAGTCGCGTATCTAACTGGCCATAAATAAAAGGGTACGCATACTCTGACCAATTGCCTGGTTTAAGAATGCCTTGATAGTTAGTCGGGCGCTGAGCAATGCGTTTGTGCCAGTTTGGTGCAGTTGTAGCGTCTGTACTGTTCTCTGCTAATAGGGTTAAAGGTGAATTTAGTGCCAAGTGCGGATCGTGATAATCAGGGTGTAAATAGTAACCGCTACGAGGTCGGCTAATTAGGTACCCATCTTCGACGAGTTTTTCGTAAACAATAGATACCGTATTGCGTGAAATACCCAGCTGCTGGGAGAGCTTACGGCAGGAGGGGAGCGCATCGTCAAAGGGTAAGCTGCCTAGGCGAATGGCTTCCAGCAGCGTTTCGCGCAGCTGTTCTTGCAGGCAGGTGGAAGCATTAGGATCGACCTCAAGACACAGTGTTGTCATGCACCCCTCCCTCTCAAATAACCCTCTTATCTATTTAACCTAAGCATCTTCCGTGCCAGTTTGATGATGGACAACTGTCCTTTTACTTTACGCCAACTGGCTCTAATCGAGAGGAGGATAAAAAACTAGGGTGAAGTCACTTTCAACTTGCAACCGTTGGGTTAGCGATGATTGTCCACTCTAGGGGAATAAGGTGATGAAAAAAGTAGCAGTTTTAACCTCTGCCATTAGCGTTGGTGTCCTTGCTTTAGGCATGTCATTAACCGCGATGGCCGCGGACTTAGAAGAAATCGAGAGCCGTGGCTACATGAGCGTGGCCACCGAAGATAATTACGCGCCGTTTAACTTTATGAGCGGTAGCGACCCAGATGGTTTTATCAAAGATATCTTGATTGAACTGGAGGAGTACGCTGACTTCGAGATCCGCCAGGATATTTTGCCGTGGACTGGGCTCTTGGCGTCGGTTTCATCGGGCCAGTACGACATGGCGCTTACCGGCGCTTCGGTGACTGATGAGCGCCTACGGGTATTTAACTACGCACCGCCGTTCGCCTCTGCCCAGCACTTTTACATCAAACGAGCGGGCGATGACCGAATCAACAGCGTCGAAGATTTAAGCGGTATGACTCTGGGCGTCCAAGCGGGCAGCGCCCTGCTTTCGCGTTTGCCTGAGCTGGAAGTCATGCTCGAGGAGAGCGGTGGTGAATTGGGGGATGTTATGCAGTATGAAGCCTACCCCGAAATCTATGCGGATCTCGCCAATGGTCGTGTCGATTATGTGATCAACTCCATCGTCCCGGTGAATGACTTGATTCGTGAGCGCCCCGACGTGTTTGAGGCGGGCCAAGCCGTTTCCGGCCCTGGCTATGTGGCGTGGCCAATGCCCAAGGACAGCCCAGAACTGCTGGCCTATATCACCGATTTTATGAGCCATCTGCGTGACTCTGGCCGCCTGGCCGAACTACAGGAAGAGTGGTTTGGCGAGTCCTTTGACGACCTACCGACAACCCCCATCACCTCAGTGGAAGAGTTCCACGAAATGGCTGGTATGTAAGCCATCACCTTCGCCTGCCGCCCAGCCTGGGCGGCAGTTTTCTTATCGCGAATTAGGGGGTGAGTATGGACAGTAGCGCATGGGGGCTCCTTGTCCAGGGTGCCTGGACAACGCTTTGGATCTCGGGCATATCCATTGCCATCGGTGTAGTAATGGGGTTGCTGATCGCCTTGCTAAGAGTGGCTAAAATCCCTGTTCTGCACCAGCTGCTAGGCGTCTACATTAGCCTGGCGAGGGCAACACCGTTGGTCACGCTGGTGCTGTTCATCTTTTTAACCGCACCGACCATGGGCGTTAACCTTAATCGCAATGTGGCGGGCATTATTGCGCTAACCCTTAATACCACTGCGTTTAACGCCGAAATTTGGCGCTCAGCATTTAATAACTTCTCCAAAGAGCAGCGCGAAGCGGCGCTGGCGATTGGCATGACCCCATGGGTCTACTTTCGCCGCATCATGCTGCCGCAAATTACCATTACCAGCCTACCGGGTTTAGTCAACGAGATGTCGTTTTTGATCAAAGGCAGCCCCGCCATTGCGGTGATCGGTGTGGTCGACCTGACGCGGGTGACCAATCGCATTTCAGCGGTTACCTACGACCCTTTACCGCCTATTTTAGCCGCAGCGGCCCTGTATATGCTGATCATCAGCCTGCTGGTATGGCTGCAGCGCGTGGCTGAGCGCAAAGCCAGCCGACTGGCCGTCTGACGTGGTCATTTAGGGAGCCATTATGAGCAATTGGGATATTCTTTGGTCATCGTACGATGTGTTTTTAAACGGTTTTTATAACACCTTAAAACTGTTTGGTTTATCTGCAGTGCTGGCGTTTATCTTGGGTAGCGGGATCGTATTTTTGTTAGAGGGTTCGCGCCCGCGTTTAAAAATACCGCTGCGCATCTTTATTGACGCCATGCGCATGCTGCCGTTTCTGATTCTGGCCTATTTACTCTATTACGGCCTGCCCAGCGCAGGCATCCGCATGAGCGCCTGGACGGCGGGGATTATCGCTCTGGTGATCTATCATGGCGCTTACTTCGCAGAAATACTGCGTGGCTGCCGCGCTACTTTCGCACAAGGACAGGTGGAGGCTGCCATTGCGCAGGGGTTTTCTCAGCCCAAGATGTTTATGCGTATTATTTTGCCGCAGCTGATATTGAAGACACGAGGCTTGTTGGGTAATCAACTGATTATCTTGCTCAAAGACACCGCCTTTTTGGTGATTATCACCGTACGCGAACTCACTGCGGCGGCGAGCAGCCTGTCGAGCACCTACTTCATTCCCATGGAGGCCTTCATCGTGGTGATCGGCTTCTACTGGTTGATCAGCATTGGTTTAGAGCTACTTATCAAAATGATTGGCCGTTTTGGCGCCAAGCGAGGATTCGAAAATGCCTGAGACCGCCGCCGTTAGTATTCGCAAACTATCTAAAAGTTTTGATGGCACCGAGGTGTTGCGGGACGTTTCGCTGGAAGTGCAGACTGGAGAGGTGGTGAGCATTTTGGGCTCATCCGGCTCGGGTAAATCTACCTTACTACGCTGTATCAACTGGCTGGAGCGGCCTGACCATGGTGATATCCGTATCGACGGCGACCGCATTGGTGTCAGCGACAGCGGTAAGCCTATGTCGCGCCGGGAACTGGCGGGTATGCGTGCGCGCCTAGGGATGGTTTTCCAGGGCTTTAACCTCTGGCCTCATTTAAGCGTACTGCGCAATGTCACCGAGGCACCCATTCATGTTCAGGGCGTAAGCAAAGCCGAAGCCGAGGAACGGGCCATGGCGCTGCTTGAAAAGGTGGGCATGGTCGATAAGCGAAACGACTACCCGTATACGCTTTCAGGTGGGCAAAAACAGCGAGTTGCAATTGCCAGAGCGCTCGCCATGCAGCCTAAAGTGATGTTATTTGATGAGCCCACTTCAGCGCTTGACCCAGAGTTAGTGGGCGAAGTGCTAGGCGTCATTAAAGACCTTTCAAAAGAGGGCTACACCATGGTGCTGGTGACCCACGAAATGGAGTTCGCCCGGGCAGTCTCCGATCAGGTGGTCTTTCTCGATAAAGGTATCATTATCGAAAAATCCCACCCTAGCGAGTTTTTCGTCAATCCTAAAACAGAGCGAGTACGGCGCTTCTTGGAGCTTGAAGTACCCGTGGCTTAATTATTAAGGAAGAAGTTTCCCTCCTTAATAACGTGAGTACATCACACTGACCGCGTTGTACTTGCCGACGCGGACGCTTCTTCCTCCGCTTGTACAGCATCTGCCAGCATATCCGCGGTAATCGCGGAGAGCGTCCAGCCCAGGTGACCGTGACCAGTGTTGTAGAACACCGTGGGTAATTTTCCGCGACCGACTTTGGGCAGCATGTTGGGAAGCATTGGGCGCAGGCCTGCCCAGGGCACTACGCGGCGGGTACTGACGCCGGGGAAGCACTCTTCGACCCAGCGGATCAGTGGGCGGATGCGGTTGTCGCGAATGTCGCGATTGAAGCCGTTAAATTCGGCGGTACCCGCGATGCGAAAGCGGTCGTCGCCCAGGCGGCTGGTCACCAGTTTGGTTTCATCATCGAGTAGGCTCACGTTGGGGGCGGCCTGTTGAGAGGCGGCGTCATCGAGCTGCACGGTAATGGAGTAACCTTTGACCGGGTAGATATTGACCCGGTCTCCCAGCTTGGCAGCCAGAGCACGGCTGCCTACCCCGGCGCAGACCACCACGCTATCGAATGTTTCACGCACCGGTTCACCGTCAGCCTCGCCTTCAATGGTGGCGGTGATCCATGCGTGCTGTTCGTCCGCGCCGAGATCCTGCACGCTGTGGCCATATTTAAGCGTTACGCCGCGGCGCTCGGCGGCTTGCGCCAGGCCGTGGGTAAACTTATGAATATCACCCGTGGCATCGCTTTCGGTGAAGAAGCCACCGTAGTAGTTACCCGCCAGCGTCGGCTCGATGGTGCGCATCTCGTCAGGGGTTACCGCGCGACGCTCCAGGCCGCCTTTGCTGAGCAGTTGCGATACCTTAGCGGCGTGGTCGTAGCCCGCTTTATCGCGGTAAATATGCAAAATCCCTTTCTGCTTGAGGTCAAAATCGATCTGCTCGTCTTTTGCCCACTGAAACAGGTGCTCTCGGGCGGCAATGGCCAGGCGGGCGGTTTCGGTAGTGTTGGCAGCGTAGCGGGGGATCGAGGCGATAAACTCGCCAAACCAGCTGAGTTTGTGCCAGCTGGGGCGAGGGTTGACCAGCAGCGGGGCATCGTTTTTGAGCATCCAGCGCATGCCCTTGATCACGGTGGGCCAGTGGTTCCACACTTCGGCATTCGAAGCCGAGAGCTGACCACCGTTGGCGAACGAGGTCTCCATGGCAGCGTAACGATGCTTTTCAAACACGGTGACCTGATAGCCACGTTTGGCCAGGGCGTAGGCGCTGGTAATGCCGGTGATACCGCCACCGATAACGGCAATGCGTTGCATGAGTCTCTCCAGATTGTATGAGCGTCGGGAATACCACCTAACGGCGTAGCTGTTGGCGTACCCCTTCCGTCATGGAACCTGAGAGATTCACGTACCCGTTGGGCTCGCTTGCTCCTTCGGTGGGCTGAGTGACGCAGTCATCAGCCGCTCTTCGGAAAGTGAGGGTAATAGCGGTCCGGTTGCCTGAGAGTTTCCGGGGCTGTTGCTCCTTCGGCGCTGGCGTCATCATAGTTTGATGCACCAAGCTCTCCCGCTATTACTTTGCTGCTTTTATTCTAATGCAAATAATTTTCATGCAAATGGTTTTAACAAGATCAGTTTTAACGCGACTAGTTTTAGCATGGAAGTCGACGAAGGTCGTGAACGTTTATTCCACGGGCTGGGCACGCTCGATGATTGCCGCGCAATTCAGCCCGGTGGGTAAGGTACCGGTATTGAGGCTGCTGCGGTCAGCAAGCCGTCCAGCGCAGAACGCATCGGCCACATAAGCGGGAGCGTGCTGTACCAGCAGCGCGCCCAGTAACGCCAGGGCCATGCCGTCCGCCAACTGGCGAGCGCGGTACTGGAGCGCTTGGGTATCCTGCATCTGCCGCTGTAATTGGTGGATAAAGCGGTCAAGATGCCCATTGGCACCTTGCGCTTTGGAAAGCTCGGCGAAGTAGGCGTCGAGCACCTCGGGCTGTTTTTCAATCGCGCGCAGGATATCCAGACACTGCACATTTCCACTGCCTTCCCAGATGGCGTTGATGGGCGACTCGCGAAACAGGCGCGCCGTTATGTGGGTCTCCATTACGCCGCTACCGCCAATCACCTCCATTGCCTCGTAAGCGTGGTGGGGCGTGCGCTTGCAGATCCAGTACTTGCCGACGGGGGTGGCGATGCGCGAAAGCAAACGCTCATGCTCGTTGTCCTGATGATCCATAGCCCGGGCCATGCGCAGCATCAGGGTGGTGGCGGCCTCGCTCTCAATGGCCAAATCCGCGAGCACATTTTGCATCAGCGGCTGCTCGCTTAGGCGTGCCCCAAAGGCGTGTCGATGAGAGGCGTGGTGAATCGCCTGGGCGGTGGCTTGACGCATTCCTGCAGCTGAGCCAATCATGCAGTCGTAGCGGGTCATGGCGACCATCTCAATGATCGTGCGCACGCCACGACCTTCATCGCCCACCATCCAGGCAAAGGCACCGCGCAGTTCCGTCTCGCTGGAGGCGTTCGCCACGTTGCCCATTTTGCGCTTCAATTGCTGAATATGCAGCGGGTTCTTGCTGCCGTCGGGCCGCCAGCGCGGCAGCAGAAAGCAGCTCAAACCGCCGGGCGCCTGGGCGAGCACCAGGAAGGCGTCGCACATCGGTGCCGAGACAAACCACTTATGCCCCACCAGCTCAAAAGCTTCACCCGGCCCGCTTTGGCCAATCGGGTAGGCGCGAGTGGTGTTCAGGCGCACATCGGAGCCGCCCTGCTTTTCGGTCATTGCCATGCCGAGAGTGACGCCCTGTTTCTCAAAATAAGGCACGTTGCGCGGGTCATAATGCGGGGCGGTAATTTTATCGCCCCAGCTCTCAAGCAAGCTGGGCTGGTGGCGCAAAGCTGGTAGGGCAGCAAACGTCATGGTGATGGGGCAACCATGGCCCGCTTCTACCTGGGCCTGTAAAAAGTAGTTGGCGGCCCGATTAACATGCGCACCGGGCTGAGGGTTTCGCCAGGGGCTGGCATGCAAGCCGTGCTCTACCGCCGTTTGCATCAGCTGATGGTAGGCAGGGTGGAACTCGATCAGATCAACTCGATGCCCTTGCCGGTCATGGGTGACCAACTGAGGTGCGTAACGATTGGCGTCAAAGCCCAGGGCAATGGCCTCGGCGGAGCCCGCCCACTGCCCAAACGTCTTGAGAGCGCTATCGTTAGTACCACCTTCGCGTTTAACGCCCTCTTGAAGTGCGCGGTCAGCGGTGTAGCTGTTGTAGTTTGCAAGCGTTGGTGGCTGGTTTTCCACCTGATGGGTATTGGCCTGGAGTTTGTCGGCAAGTGGATAATGGTGCGTCATGGTGAGAACCTAGTGTCAGATAATTATATTTATTTAAACGATCGTTTTATCTCTTTTATAGTAGTTGCTTGGCGAGGAGGGCGCTAAAAATTTAGCGTAAAAAGAAGCGGGATTTGTTCTGCTTTGCTCAGCCAGCGTATTTAACCGACAATGCCAAGCTTATCCTTTTCAGCCTTGGGTACTATCAATGCAAGCAAACGGCTTTTTTGACGAAATAGGCGAGACCATCGGCGAGGCAATCCGCGTGGTGGTTGAGTTCTTATTGGGCATATTTACCAATTTCTTTGGTGCCTTTGGCGATTTTATCGATGGCTTAACCCGTTCCCTGGGAATCAACGATTCTTTTTTTAGCATTGCCGTGCTGGTCGTTGGCCTATTGATTCTGTTTGGCGGTGTCCGTGCATTTCTGCGCGGATCGCTGATAGGGGGGATATTTCGTACCTTATTGGGGCTGTTTATTCTTTCTTGGCTGATGATGTAAAGCGTTGCCTTACCCTTGAAGTAGCGCCCTTGAGCCAGTTTCATCAAGGATATGACGGATTGTCATTTGCTTATTTGGTGCATTTTGCCATCATCTGCACTCATTTTGTGCAAAGCGAGTGCAATGAAAACTTATCTTGGCAAGATGCGGGGGCAACGAATTAAGCGCAACCGAATTGGTTGGCAGGATGCGGTGTGGTCATGGATCGGCGCCTTTAGCGGTATGGCGGTTATCTGCTGGTTAAGCTCGGCTTGGCTCTCGCAACAGCTACTGATCGTAGGCTCCTTCGGGGCGACGTCAGTGCTTATCTATGCTGCTCCTGAAAGTCCTTTTGCTCAGCCAAGCCACGTGCTGTTTGGCAGCGTGCTATCAGCGGGTATCGGCGTCGCTTGCTACCAACTGCTGGGGGCGACACCGCTCTCGATGTCTCTGGCTGTATCGCTGTCGATACTTGTTATGCAATTAACCCACACGGTTCACCCACCGGGAGCCGCGGCTGCACTGATTGCAGTAGGTGGCGGGGCTAGCGTTCACCAATTGGGTTGGTGGTACCCGCTGTTACCGATTGGCGCAGGCAGTGTTGTGATGCTGATCATTGCTGTTTTGGTCAATAACCTTGCTCGGCACCGCCGTTATCCCCGGTACTGGTGAGGTCATACGCGGCTGAGTTGATACTCCAGTGCGAATATATGAGCATCCTCTGCCCCTAGTTCACGTAGAGCGGCAGCCAGATTGAGCAGGTACTCACGGTTAGGGCCGCTGGGGCCGTGCGCTTTAGCTATTTGTAACGCTATTTCGTCCAGTGTCGCCTCGCCTAGAAAGGCCGGGTTATCTTCGCTGGCGAGATAAATAAGCCCTTCGCTCTGTTCAGGCGTTTCGCTGCTGACATCGGTAAACGTCAGCGGAACTTTCTCCCGTAGGTAGCCGTTTTTCTCCCGAACATCCAGCGGTGCCAGTACTTCCGGTGTAATCCGGTAGGCCATGCCATGGCACACCGCGCCCTCAGCGGGAATTAAGGTGGCAACCCGTCCCGGTGCTTCAAGCGTACCGCGATGGTCATGGGAGCCTTGCCAAAATCGCCGTTCCCAGCCGGTGATAAACGCCGGGCGGCGCTCTAAATAGGCAAAGTCCGCCTTCCAGATCAGTGAACCATAGCCAAATAGCCAAATCTCGGCATGGCCATCGAAGAAATTTCTTTGCTGGTTAAGCGCAGTGGTATCAAGCATCGGTATCAGGCAACGTTTTTAAGTCACATTTTTCAAGTAACATGGTGGGCAACGACGGTGTAAAACCACCATCTTAACATGTCATGGTTGATCACCCACTTGATCGCCAAGGCCATAATAGGAGGTTGCCATGCGCGCGATTTTTTTGGTCGATAACGGCTCGCTACGAACGCAGGCAACGCTTAATTTACGTCGCGTGGCGGCGTCGCTTAGTGAGCTTATGGGTGAAACCATACAGGCGGCTTCACTGCTGCACTCCAACAAAATTCCTGCTGAAGAGGTCGATGGCATTCCCGCTACCACCCTTGGCCCCGCCGCTGAGCGCAGTGCCGAACAAGGGGCGACAGAGATCCTGATCCTGCCGTTCTTTTTTGGCCCCAGCAAGGCACTGACTAGCTATCTGCCCGAGCGCATGGCCACGCTGCAAGAGCGCTTTCCCCATGTGAAGATACGTGTAGCCCCGCCCTTGGTGGATGAATTGGGGAATAACGACCTGCGCCTAGCCCAGCTGCTGGCAGACAATGTGCGCGAGAAGCTTCAACCAGCTACTAAACCTCATGTGGCGCTGGTCGATCACGGCAGCCCGATTCCTGACGTCACCGCCGTGCGCAACCGCTTAGCAGGGCAGCTTAGCGTGCTGTTAGCCGATGACGTAGCGTGTGTTGCTGCTGCTTCTATGGAACGCCGCGAGGGTGATGAGTACCGCTTTAACGAGCCGCTACTGGAAAACTTGCTGGTGTCACCCGAGTTCAATGCAGGCCCGGTCATCCTGGCGATGCTGTTTCTTTCGCCGGGGCGCCATGCGGGGGAGGGTGGCGATATCGCTGAAATATGCGCGGCGGCTGAGCAGCAGCATCCTGGGCTTTCTGTGACCACGACTAAGCTGGTAGGCGAACATCCAGGTATTGTCGATATTTTGCACTCTCGATTGCGTCAAGCGATTGATGATGAACGCTTTCTGCTCGATATCCCTGCCATTACCTGATGTGACTAAAGTCTTATGGGTGAATACAGGCCAAATAGCGCGTAGAATCGCGAGCCTTTCTATTGATTATCAATGACACGTTAACCGGGCTCCTTTTGTGATCGCAACCGCCAATATCACCATGCAGTTTGGGGCTAAGCCCCTGTTTGAAAATGTCTCCGTTAAATTCAACAACGGCCACCGTTACGGCCTGATTGGCGCGAACGGCTGCGGCAAATCCACCTTTATGAAAATCCTCGGTGGTGATTTGGAGCCCTCTTCCGGCCAGGTGATGCTGGATAGCAGCACGCGGTTAGGTAAGCTGCGTCAGGATCAATTTGCGTTTGAAAACGAGCGCGTCATCGACACCGTCATCATGGGCAATGTCGAGCTCTGGTCGGTGGCTGCCGAGCGTGAGCGTATCTACTCCCTGGCAGAGATGAGCGAAGAGGACGGCATGGCCGTTGCTGATCTAGAAGTGCGCTTTGCCGAGCTGGATGGCTACACCGCTGAGCCCCGCGCCGGCGAACTGTTACTGGGCTTGGGCATTCCCATTGAGCAGCATACCGGCCCGATGAGCGAAGTCTCTCCCGGCTGGAAACTGCGCGTGCTGCTGGCCCAGGCACTGTTCTCCGACCCCGATGTGCTGCTGCTGGATGAGCCCACCAACCACCTG
Organism: Vreelandella sp. DA03-1M; assembly: GCF_055725665.1. Lineage (NCBI taxonomy): Bacteria > Pseudomonadati > Pseudomonadota > Gammaproteobacteria > Oceanospirillales > Halomonadaceae > Vreelandella > Vreelandella sp. DA03-1M. The sequence goes on along the minus strand of NZ_CM146798.1, from coordinate 4,052,084 downwards.
GATATCAACACCATCCGCTGGCTGGAAGACATTCTTAAAGCGCGCAGCAGCACCATGATCATCATCTCTCACGACCGCCATTTCCTGAATAGCGTCTGCACCCACATGGCGGATCTGGATTACGGCGAAATTACCCTGTTTCCGGGTAACTATGATGACTACATGACCGCCGCCACCGCTGTTCGCGAGCGCCAGCACTCTGATAACGCCAAGAAAAAGGCCCAGATTGCCGAGCTGCAGCAGTTCGTTAGCCGCTTCTCTGCCAACGCCTCAAAGGCCAAACAGGCTACCTCGCGAGCGCGTCAGATCGACAAAATTAAGCTGGAAGATATCAAACCTTCCAGTCGTGTCAGTCCGTTTATTCGTTTTGATCAGGCCAAGAAAATTCACCGTAATGCTGTCAATGTAGATGGCATCACTAAAAGCTATAACGGCGAGAAGCCGCTGTTCGAGCGCCTCTCCATGACCGTGGAGGCTGGTGAGCGCATTGCCATTATCGGCCCCAACGGCATCGGCAAAACCACGCTGCTGAAAACCCTGGCGGGCGAGCTGCATCCGGATGCTGGCGAAGTGAAGTGGACCGAAGCCGCTGATGTCGGGGTTTTTGCCCAAGATCATAGCGATGATTTTGCCGTTGATGCCACGCTGTTTGAGTGGATGTCGAGTTGGACCACCGGCGGCGAGCAGGTGGTTCGGGGCGCGTTAGGACGGATGCTGTTTTCCAGCGATGATATCGGCAAATCGGTGAAGGTCATTTCCGGTGGCGAGCAGGGGCGCATGCTGTTCGGTAAGTTAATCCTTACTCAGCCCAACGTGATGCTGATGGATGAGCCGACCAACCACCTGGATATGGAGTCTATCGAGGCGTTGAACCTGGCCCTGGAGAACTACCCAGGCACGCTGCTGTTTGTCAGTCACGACCGCGAGTTTGTCTCTTCACTGGCGACGCGCATTATTGATATGCAGCCGGAAGGTATTATCGACTTCAGCGGTAACTATGACGATTACTTGCGCAGCCAAGGCGTTGTATAAACGCGTTTAACCGATAATGCGTTGATAGGTTGCTTCTGTGGCGGGTTCTCGGTCACCATCGAGTAATTCGCCCTGAAAAATCTCAGCGGCTTGTTTGGCAATATCTACGAACACAATCATCTGCTGGTTGCGCCGCTTATGCAGCGGGGGTTTAACTAATAGGCTAATGCCTTTCACTTCGTGATTGGAATCACGATAGAGATCAGGCATCTCGCCGGGCAGGAAGGCATTGGCGATAGTCACCGGGTTGGAAGGTTGTTTGCCCGGCACATGGTAAACTTTGGTTACGGGGTCGTATATGGCCTCTACTTGGCGCAGCCAATCGGTTAACTGTTGCGTGGTTTCAGGCGAAGGGTTAGCAAATATCACAAACAAAGAGTGCTGTTTATGCGTTTTTTGAGGCTCTTTTGCGCTAACCGGTGGTACTTGAGCAGGCTCAGGAGGCGCGGTTGTTGCCTGCTTCGTCTCAGTGGAAGCAATGAACTCTGTTTGTGAACGTTTACGGCGTTGCGAAAGCATAAAGTAGAGAAACAGCGCTGCCGCCACCAGCCCTAAAATCAAGGATCCGCCAGCCAACAGTGTCACCATTGATGTGTTTTCCATCTCTCTACTCCCTCCTGTGAACCTAAAGTAGGTCCGCTAATAGCATTTTATTATGGCGACAGAGCTTAAGTTGTTGATGAAATGCGCATTAGCGCCGGTTAAGCCGCCAAATCGTTGCATTTAATGACAGCGCCAGCGCGACCCATAACCAGTAAGGCACCATCAGCCACGCTGCTAGCGTGCTGACTTGGGAAAATAGCGCAATGGCGATAGTAATTAATCCTAGTAATACCACAATGTCGGCCAGCGCGGCGGCTATTTGTTTACGCCCAAAAAACAGCCAGGACCACGCTGCATTGGCTATCAATTGCACTGCATAAACCACTAAGCTGGCTGTGCGCCATGTAGACGCGTCCGCCATATAAAGTCGCCACGCAGCGAGAGCCATCAATAAGTACAGGATGCCCCACGCAATAGGAAAGGCGATATCCGGTGGTGTCCAGCTCGGCTTACTCAGTTCGCGGTACCAGCTGTCAGGCCGAAAACGCGCACCGGTACTGGCGGTAAGGCCCACTAACAGGATAGAGATCAGCAACGCGATCAGCGAACCAAGCATTTATCACCTGTGTGTTAAAACGAAAGAATCAACAGCCTAGCAGTGTTTGAGAATAACCAGACATAAAAAAAGCACCACCTAAGTGATGCTTTTCAGCTGTAAGGGTTCAGCAATTCGCTAAATGAGTGTTGTCTTAACGCTGACGGTCATAGCCGTTATCCATAAACGGATAATCGGTGTAGCCCTTTTCATCACCGCCATAGAACGTCTCATGGTTCGGTTCGGTGAGCGGTGCATTAACGCGGAAACGCTCTGGCAAATCAGGATTGGCGATGTAAGGACGGCCAAAAGCCACGGCGTCAGTAGTATTTTCGCTAATACGGGCTTCCGCGCGCTCTGCATCGTAGTTGCCGCAGTAGATCAGGCTGCCGCTGAAACGCTCGCGCATCTGCTCGCGGAAACCGTCTGGGAAGGTGATATCGCCACCGGCCCAATTCGGCTCGTTCAGGTGCAGGTAGGCGAGGCCGCGCTTGGAGAGCTGCTCGGCCATGTAGAATGCCATGGCTTCCGGCTCATCGTCGGTCAAGCCAAACAGCTCGATAAACGGTGTCATGCGAATGCCCACCCGGTCAGCACCGTAAACGTCAATCACCGCGTCGACCACTTCCAGCGGAAAGCGAGCGCGGTTTTCCAGTGAGCCGCCATACTGATCGGTACGCTTGTTGGTGCCGGTGGCCAGAAACTGGTTAAGCAGGTAAGCGTTCGCCGCGTGGACTTCGACCATATCGAAACCTGCACGCTTGGCACGCTCAGCTGCCTGACGGTAATCCTCGACAATGCCGGTGATTTCGTCGGTTTCCAGCGCCCGCGGAGTGCTGGTGGGGTGCTGACCCGCGGTGCCGTCTTCAAACTCGACGAAACACTGGGCGCCTTCGCCTTTCAGCGCACTCGGCGCTACCGGCTGCTGGCCGTCGGGTTGAACCATTTCGTGTGAAACACGCCCAACGTGCCATAGCTGCAGCGCAATACGGCCGCCTTTGGCGTGTACTGCGTCAACAACGCCTTTCCAGCCCGCTTCCTGGGCATCAGTCCAAATGCCTGGGGTATAGACGTAGCCGCGGGCGGTGGGAGAGATATTGGTGGCTTCGCTGATAATTAACCCAGCCCCCGCCCGTTGGCCGTAGTAAGCTTCCTGCATCTTACCCGGTACGCTATCCGGCGTACGCGAACGGGTTAGCGGCGCCATGATCACGCGGTTAGGAATCGACAGGCTGCCAAACTGGGTCGGGGTAAACAGCGTTTCATACGCCATAGAATAAAACTCCTTTTGAAGCAGTTGATATCATCGTGGCGAACAGAATAGACCAGTTTACTAGTAAGCGCCAACGACGATGCTATGCTTTAGTAAATGGGGATGTAATGGGCGAAACAAACCCCCGCTAGTAAAATCAGGTGGGGTTCGTGACAAATATAAAAAGGCTCCATCAGTGCCGAGACTAAAACCAGTGGTAGCACTCTATTAATTTGCAAGATCTGCAGGCAGGTAAAGCTGTCAGCCGCCGTTATCGCAACCGGCGTATTGGCGAGTTTTTAAAAGAGTTGGATTTAACCGAAGGCCGTTCAACAGGTGTGCCGAAAATTCTTCGGGTCATGAAGGCGAACGGTTCTCCAGAGCCGGTGTTCGAAACCGACGATGAACGCAGTTACTTTTTGATTCGCTTACCCGTTCACGAGGGGTTTTCGGTTGAGAAAGAGGCAGTGACTGAAGTCACCCCCGAAGTCACCCCCGAGATTTTACGTCTGCTCAAGTCATTTGAAGGTGAGATGGGAAGAGCCGAATTGATGGCTGCGTTGGGGCTGCAAGACGAAAAGCATTTCAGAGAATATTATCAGCAAATCGCAATGAAACAGGGCTTAATCGAGATGACGGTTCCTGACAAGCCCCGAAGTCGCCTACAAAAATACCGATTAACCGCTTTAGGTCAGCAAGTGCTTGCCACCAAAGACACGCATTAATGAACAACGGCTCTATTATTTCCAAGGTCTGGAGCTTTTACGCCACGTTAGCCATTGTCATGGCGGGCTACTCATTCGTCGTGGTGCTGACTGTGGCGATGCACGAACAGGTGTAGCCCCAGGCAGAGCCCCATTGGTAAGAGCAGCAGCCAGACTCCGCCGCCGATCGGCTGCGCGCGCCACATCAGCAGTACCATGGCGACGCCCATCATTACCAAGCAAATAGTCATCATCCAGTGGTGAAGGCGGTTCATTTGGAGTCTCCTTGTGGGTTGTTTGTGGCGAAGCGCCGCTTGAGTAGCAGCGAGTTGCCAATGACGGAGAGAGAGCTTGCGGTCATGGCGATGACGCCAATCATCGGGTGCAGCAGACCAATCGCGGCGATGGGAATGGCTGCCACGTTATAAGCGCTGGCCCAGATCAGGTTTTGGACGATTTTGCCAAAGGTGGCGCGGCTTAGGTGCATGGCGTCTACCACGGCGGTCAGTTCGCCGCGCACCAGGGTCACATCGGCGGCCTCAATAGCCACATCTGCTCCCGCGCCGATGGCTATACCAACGTTGGCTTGCTTCAACGCTGCGGCATCATTAATGCCGTCGCCGACCATGGCCACGTGGTTGCCATGTTTCTCCTGAAGTTTACGGATGGCATCGACCTTACCTTCCGGCAACACCCCGGCCTGAACCTCGTCGATGCCCACCTCGTCTGCTACGGCACGGGCGGCGCGCTCGTTATCGCCGGTGATCATCACCACGTGCAGGCCCAGTTCATGCATGCCGCGGATGGCCTCTACGGATTTTTCCTTGAGGGTATCGGCCACTGCCACCAGGCCCAGGGCCTGACCGTCGGCGGCGACGATCACAACGGTGCGCCCTTTGCCCTCAAGCTCTGCCATGGCGTCATCCAGAGCCTCGAGGCCTGTCACGCCTTCCTCTTCCAGTAGTCGACGATTGCCGATCAGCACGGTTTCATCGCCCACCTTGCCCGAGACGCCCCGCGCTCCGGTGGAACGGAACTCGCTGACGTCACGAGGCTTCACATCGCGTTCCTTGGCACCCTCGACGATGGCCCGGGCGATGGGGTGTTCCGAGGCGTTCTCCACGCTCGCGGCCAGGGTCAGCAGGTGCGTTTCCTCGACACCTTCGGCGGTGACGGCATCGGTGAGCTTCGGCTCGCCGCGGGTAATGGTGCCGGTCTTGTCGAGCACCATTACCTTGACGTCCTTGAAGGTCTGGATCGCTTCGCCGGAGCGGATCAGGATGCCGCGCTCGGCACCGATGCCGGAGCCCACCATCAGCGCGGTGGGGGTGGCCAGGCCGAGGGCACAGGGACAGGCGATGACAAGCACGGCGACGGCGGCAATCAGGGCTAGCGTTGGGGTACTGGCATCTGGATTCACCCAAGGCAGGAAGGTCGCGCCCCAGTCCAGAATCGGCCGCAGTACGTCTGGAAACAGCGCCCATGCAATCAGGCTAGCCAGTGAAATAGCCAGTACCGCTGGCACGAAGCGGCCGGTCATACGGTCGGCGAATTCTTGGATTGGCACTCGTGAGCCCTGGGCCTGGTCGATAAGACGCACCACTTGGGAGAGAAAAGTATCGCCGCCGACGCGGGTCGCCTTGACCCGCAATCGGCCCTCCTTGTTGATGGTGGCGCCGATCACGCTGTCGCCGGTGCTCTTGTAGACCGGTATCGACTCGCCGGTGGCGAGGGATTCGTCGAGATGGCTCTCACCCTCGACCACTTCGCCGTCGGTGGGGATCTTATCGCCGGGGCGCACGATCATGATGTCACCGGGCGCGAGCTCTTTCACCGGCACTTCAATTTCCTCGCCGTCGCGCTCCACCCGCGCCGTCTTGGCGCCCAGTGTCATCAGGCGACGAATAGCCTGGGAGGCGCGCCCTTTGGCTAGTGCCTCCAAATAACGGCCCAGCAAGTGGAAGGTCATGATGGTGGCAGCCATCTCAATAAACGAGGTCATGGTGTAGACGAAGCCAACCAGGCCAATCAGGTAGGGCGGCAGGCTGCCCATGGAGATCAGCACATCCATATTAAAGGTGCCGTTTTTCAACGAGCGCCAGGTCGACTTGTGGGTGGCTGCCCCGCCATAGAGGAAGACCACCGGGAAGGCTAGCAGTGCCACGATGGCCAGATAGCCGGGAATTGGCTGCCAGAACATGTGCGGAATCATTAGCAGCATGATCAGGGTGGTGGGTATCGCGGCGATGATCAGTCGCTTGCGAGCTTGGCTTAGATAGGCCTCCTCGATCTCGGCGTCGCTCTCGGCGTCCTCCTGGTCACTCTGCACGGCAGCCACGTCATAGCCTGCTCCTTCGACGGCTTTCTTCAAGGTGTCACCATCGGGGCCGCTTGCTTCGATGGTCACACTGACATGGTGATTGGCGATATTGGTCTGAATCACGCCCACGCCATCAATGCGTTCGAGCGTTTTGCGCACGATGCCGGCGCAGTGGTCGCTGCCCATTCCGGGCACCGTCAGGGTGATCATGTTCGGGGTCGAATCGGACATCGTGTACCTCCTGCTGGCGTTGATGAGAGAACGGCCAGGGTTGGCCGTCCGTCCTATTGCCTACGCAGTGACATCCCGGTCAGTGGTGGGCGTCATGGTCGTCAGGATCGACGCCGCTCTCGGGTGTGGCCTGCTCAAGTTGCTGGCGCTGCTCGTCGCTCATTTGGTCATGCATGGCATTTCGCATGCGCACCATCTCGGCCATCATCTCGCCGTGCAACTCGGCCATCTGTCCGTGTAGCGCTTGAACCTCATCAGGGTCTGGGCGATCGCCGTGCATCTCCGCCATCAGGTCGTCGCGTAGGTTCATCATCCGCCCCATACGCTCGAACTGGGCAGGTCGGTGCTCCTGCATCAGCTCGCGCATCTCGCTGCGTTGATCATCGTCGAGCATCGACATCATGCCCATGCTGGCGCCGCCCATCATTGGGCAGGGCATCATGCCGCCACCCATCATTTCCCCCATCATGCCGGGCCCCATTCCGCCTTGGCCGCCGCCCATCATGCCGGAGCCCATGCCGCCCTCCATCATAGAGCGTCCCTGGCCCGCTTGGTCACCCATCATTCCCTGGGCGAAAGCAATGCCGGTACCACTGGCTGCGAGGGCCAGGGTGAGTCCGATGGCGAGAGTGTGCTTGCGAATATCCATGGTCGTTCTCCTTAGCGACAGGCCTATATCAAAGGCCGATGCCTGAAGTATTGAGGCTATGTGTAGCACCTAGGTCAATTCTCAATATGGCATTCAGGCATGCCTAAGGCATCTCAGGGCGTGAAAGTAGGCAGTTTGTTGACCTGTATCAATTTTGGTAATTCGGCAACCTGCCTGCTGCACTTGGGTTGCGTGTGTCTGTGAAGCCATGAAATACTCTTAATATCCTCCACTCGATAGTGATTACTTCTTTGTCATGAATTGCTCCGCTTTTAAATGGCTGGTTTGTTTGCTGATAAGCCTTGCCTTGGCGCAGCCATTGATGATCATGGCGATGGATCATCATGAAGATGAACCTTGTCTGTTCACTGACATTGATCTAGCCAGTGGAGCGATCGAAGTTGTTGGGTCGGTCAGCATTGGCGACCACGATGCCTCCCATATGGCAGAGTGCTGTATGCCCTGTGCTCAGTGTGCGGTAAATCTCGCGTTGCTTATCGAAGACGCAACCTCCGCCACGTCGACCTTGCCTCGTTATTTAGTTAACTGGTCACCAGCTCCGCGCACGCTCCTTGATCGCCCTCCTCGCGTTTAAACCTTCATCGCTGAACGTTCAGCTCGCCTATGGCGGGCCAAGATGATGATTTTAATCACGAGGAATATCCATGAAACGTCGCGAATTTCTTCGCTACACCACCCTGGGTGGTATCGCACTCTCTGGGTCTGGCCTATTGGTTCACGCATTGGCCGGACGACATACCCAGGCGTTACCAACAGCCCTGCTGGATAACGCTAGCATCCCTGCAGGACAACCCCTTCAACCACTGCCTCGGATTGCAAACTTGAGTGATCAGGTTGGGCGCTTTCAAAGTGTATTAACCCCCGCTGCCCAAGCGGTGCCAGTGAACGATGGGCTTGAGGCAAAGTTATTGCTCTACAACGGCAAAGTGTTGCCATTGATTGAGGTGCTCGAGGGGGATGAGTTAGATATTAACCTGATAAACGAGCTTGAGCAGGAAACGACGCTGCACTGGCATGGGGTGCCGGTGCCCCAGTCGCAAGATGGGGCACCCTGGGAAGCCGTATTGCCCGGAGAGTCACGACATTATCGTTATATCCTGCACAGGGGGAGTGCAGGGTTACACTGGTTCCACCCCCACCCACATGAAGGTACTGCGCGTCAGGTGGCTCATGGCTTAGCGGGTGCATTGTTGGTCAGGCCCCGATTAGACGTGTTGCCCGCGGAGGTGAAGGAACATTTGCTAGTGGTCAGCGACCTGCGCCTGAATATGAATGGCGAAGTGGCGCCCCATACCAGCGAAGATTGGATGAATGGACGCGAGGGGGAGCTTCTGTTGGTCAACGGCCAACGCGAGCCACGTCTTGATGTGGCGCCGGGCACTACCTTACGCCTGCGGCTGATCAACGCCTGTGCTGGCCGGTACTTGCGTTTACGCTTGGAAGATCACGAGTTGACCCTGATCGGTACCGATGGCGGGCTGATCGAGCGACCACAACCACTCGAAGAATTGCTGCTCACCCCGGGTGAGCGGGTCGATCTGCTAGTACGCATCAGCGAGAAATCTGAAAGGAGTTTTGAGCTGGCGAGTCATCCCTATACACGAGGTTGGATGGGGGCTAAGCCGGCACATCTGGACGAGATTGCTCCGCTATTATCGATTCATACCCTAAACACTGGCGTATACCCCGCCGTCGCGTTACCTGACCCCTTGTCCCATATCGAACCCTTGGGTGAACCAGAGGTGAGACGTCAAGTGGAACTGACCGAGGTGATGCCAGACCATGACAATCACGGTGCGGTGAATGGCGATTCGCATGCCAGCCACAGCGGCAGTGACAGCCATCACGGAACCCATGGGCCGGGGCATGGGGCGAGTCACGCTAGCGACGATGATAGAGCGGTTCGACCCAAGGTGGATTTTCTGATCAACGGCCGCGCCTTTGCCATGAACGACGTCCTGTTTGAGGGGCAGGTTGGCGAGGTAGAGGAGTGGGAAGTCTTCAATAACTCCCATATGGATCACCCCTTCCATGTGCATGGCACCCACTTCCAAGTGATCGCGACACGCGATGCAGACAGTGAGTGGCGAGACACGCCCTGGCTGGCCTGGAAGGACACCGTCAACCTGGCTTCTTATCAGCGCCTCAGGCTACGCATGGTGTTCCCCGAGCCCGGCGATTGGCTGTTCCACTGCCACATCATCGAACACGAAGAGCTAGGCATGATGGCGACGATCCGTGTGAGCTGAGCTTGCCTTGTTTTGCTTCGGCACTACGCGCTGGCTTTGCGTGGTGCTTGTCCACCTGACGACTGATAAGGATGTGGTGTCATGACCTATTATCGCTGGCCACTCGCCGTGGCCTTCCTGCTTACCTTGCTGACAGGTTGCTCCCGAGAACCGAGTAGTATCAGTCTTGAGCAACTGCGAGAGCAGACCCATATTCACGGCCTGGCCGTCGATCGAGCGGATAGCGAACGACTATGGTTGGCCACCCATCATGGCTTCTATGCCGTTGGTAGTGATGGAATGGCCCGCCGGGTCTCGCAGGAGACCCATGACTTCATGGGTTTTGCTCCTCACCCAGAAGAAGCCGAGACCTTCTTTGCCAGCGGCCACCCGGCCAGGGGAGGCAACCTCGGCGTGGTTAAGTCCCGGGATTCAGGCCGCAGCTGGTCACAATTAGCTATCGGCGTTGACGGCCCGGTGGACTTTCATCAGATGACTATCAGTGAGGCCAGTCCCAACGTACTCTATGGGGCCAATGGTGGCCAGCTCCAAGCCAGCCAGGATGGTGGTGCCAACTGGCAGATTCGCGCCCAGGCGCCGGCCGGGCTGATTTCCCTGGCTGCCTCGAGCCGTGATCCCGAACAACTCTATGCCGCCACTCAGACCGGGCTATTGATGAGCCCTGACGGAGGCGAACGATGGCGACAAGTATACCCTGAGCGCCGCCCTACGAGCCTGGTGGTGGCCAGCCAAGGAGAGCTTTATGCCTTCATGATAGGGGTAGGCTTGCTGAGAGTTGAGGAGGGCAGCCGGGATTGGGAGGTAGTCAAGCGCGGCTGGGAAGATCGCTATCTAATGCATCTGGCGCTGGATCCGCACGACCCGCAGCGTTTGGTAGCGGTTGATGATCTCAATCAACTGCTAATCAGTAATAACGGTGGGCGCGATTGGTCGCACCTCTAATGAATTGGGAGATACCACATGTTGCCCCATGTGGCGGTGTCGGCCTGTTGGGTGTTTGTCCGCGCGAACTTTCAGGGCTATCTCTCTGCACGACGCGACGAGAACTCGGTGCTGTGGCAACCGGGTGGAGTTGCACCGACGGCGAGCAGACCTTCGAGAGCTTATTTGCCGGTATCGATGTCGCAGAGCGCTATCTGCTGGTGCAGTTTTATGACACGACTGCACATAAATAACTACAAGTGTAGGGAGGTGTAATCAACTTGTTGCTAGTGCCGCTGCCAAGGCCAACGCCGTTTGGCGGGAGTGTCGATCTGCTGCAGTGCACTCGAAAGCGGCAACATAATGGCACCCAACTGGCGATAGCAGACCGCGCTGCTGAGCACCCCTGGGCACTGTTTGAGTAGCAGCTCGCATTGTTGTGAGGCGATATAGAGCTGTTCGGTGACGGCTGGGGCAAACAGCGGCTTGGACTGTTGGCCGCAGCGAGTGAGCTCCCGCGACAGCATGGAAAGCATGCTGGTGTCCATCCAGCAGGGCAGCGGGTCTTCCAAGCGGCCAGCAATAGAGTGCTGAACCGCTTCAAAAGAGGTGCGCAAAAATATGACCGTTTGGCGAAGTTGCCGCTGCTCGCTAGTCATCCCACTAATCCCTCACGCCTGACTGTCTATTTAATAAATAAAGAGAGTGTTTCTCATTTGCATCTCAGTTGACGATAGCGCTACTCCATTGACCTGTCAATGCTGCGACTATTAAGACGCAATAGCTTATGAGCGCGCCTCAAACAGCTGCCAGTCGTTATTGGTCAGCGGTTTTGCTCCGTTTTCAGTCACCATCACGGTGTCGCTTATGCCAACGCCCCACTGGCCGGGCACACGTAGGCAGAGCGGCAGGTGAAACACCATATTGGTTTCAAAAGTGCGCGCCTGCCCTTTGGCGATAAAGCCGGTGCCCTCCACCCAGCTAGGCGGGAATTGTGCCCCTACGGCATACCCAAACACCCCAGAGAAGAAATATTGTTCACGCTGAGGGGCGAGCAGCGCATCAGCCGCCTGGGCAGCGGCATCAAAGGTATTGCCAGGCCGCATGGCGTCGCAGAGCGCTTCAAATAGTGAGCGGCACAGATCCCGAGTGGCGGAGAGCGCCGAGTTTGGAGTACCCGTCACCGCGGTACGCATCATGGGTGCCGTATAGCGTTGATAGGCAGCACCGAACTCTAGGAAAACCGGTTCGTTAGGCTGAATGACACGCCGCTTATGGTTGACGTGTATCACGCCAATACGGTGTCCGCTGGTCACAATGGGCTGGAGGCTCATAAACTCGCTGCCGTTTTCCAACAGCGCTTTGGCGCCCACGGCGGCAATATCGTTGTCGGTCATGCCGGGGCGAATACTCTGTATCGCGGTCTCTAGCCCAAGAGCGGTGATTCGTGCGCTCTGTTGCAGCATCTCAAGTTCGGCGGGGCTTTTTATAAGTCGAATCGTATCGACCACTGCGCCTGCTTCGCTAAAGCGCTCACGGCCGATAGTCTGCATCAGCGCATCGATTACCCCAAAGCGTAGCCCGCTACTCCAGCCATCAATACCAATTTTCGAGCAAGGGGAAAGCAGGTCTGCCAGCGGTGTGATGATTTCATCCAGGTTTTCCCAGCGGTAGCCGATGATCTCATCGACCCGAGCGGTGACCACCGCTGCACCGGTTTCAATGGAGGCGACTTGTAGCACTAGCCGCGCTTGGGTGCAGACTAGGCAAGCGTGCACCGAAACTTCAAAGGTATGGTAGCCGGTGAGGTAATTAATATCGGCGGGGTCGGTAAGCAGCAGCGCATCTAATCCCTGCTCTGTCATGGCATTGCGCACCTTCTTCAGGCGCGCCTGGTATTCGGCAGCGGGAAAAGGCAGCTCGCTCTGGGCGAGTGTTTCCGGAAGGGTTGTGCGGTAGTGGTGGTAATCCATAGCGACCTCCTTTAATAGGTAAGGTCAGTATAGGCACCTCCTTTAAGCCCGCTTTTATCTGCCTCAACGCTAGCGAGTGAGTAGAAAGAGCCCTTGAAAGAAGTAGAAGACTCCAATGCCTGTGACAATCCAGCGTGTCCAGGTGCGAAAGTTCGCATCGGTGAGACGCTGCAGAATACGGTTGCCGGTGTGGGTGCCAAAGATCGCAAAGGGCGCCGCGAGCAGTACGATGCCCCATTCGCCAGCACTAAGTGCGACGGCGGCGCCTAGGTAGAAGATAATCTTAATACTGTGCGCCACCACCTGAATCATCGCCTTGGTCGCCACGACTTGGCGGCGATCCATGCGTGAGCGCACAAAGAATATATCGATCAATGGCCCAGAAACCCCCGCGGCTATGGTCAATCCGCCGGAAGCAATGCCACAGCAAAGCGCGTGGCTGGCGCGGTTAGCATCCAGGTGAAACCAGCGCTTGGGCATCCACACCAATATCGGCATTAGGCCTATCAACAATGAGACGCTGGCCGCATTGGGGCTGTAATTGAACAGTAGAAGCAGGCCTGCGGCGCTAAGCACTCCCAGCGTCATAAAGGCGACGATACGCCAGACAATAAAATGCCTTGAAAGCCATGCCCGCGACCCATTCGCGGTGAGCTGAATAACCCCGTGCACGGCCATGGCAGTCGCTGCTGGAAAGATCAGTAGCAGAAACCACAGCAGTACCAATCCGCCCGCCATACCAAACACCCCGGAGAGCATTGAGGTGAAAAACACCACGCTAACCAGGGCGGCCCCCATCCATAGCGACATCGGCAGCGTCCTTAACTACGACAAAACGGCCAGACCTGATAAAACCTGCGGCACTGAAACTCTGCTTCACAGCTATTGAGTTGGGCTTGGTAACGGTTGGCGCGTGCGGCTACTTGGCTGCCTGCTCTTAGCACATGAGACTTACCGCGATAGCTGCCCCGTTGGTAGCCCCCCGCGCCTTCGTGATAGGCGTAGTAGAGGTGCTCAGGATTGTTGAGCGATATGCCCGCCTGCTGTTGGGAGCGGCGGTTGTACCAGCCAATAAAGTCGGTGGCATGTTTCATATGGGTGCGCCGGGCAAACAGGCTGCCCGCTTGGTCTTGGTATTCGCCCCAAACCGGGTCTTGCGCCTGGGCATAGCCCCTGGCTGAGGAGGGGCGCGGCCCCGGTATAAAGCCTAGGTAGCGCTTGCGATCAGGGCGGACATGGCTGCGAAACGAAGACTCCTGCTGGATAAATGACATCTGGGTAGCAATCGGTGTCCCCCATTTTTCTTGTGACTCCCGTGCGTAGTCATACCAGCTAGGCTGTTCACGAAATATCTCGCATATATTGCTCTGATCCTGGGGGGGATTGGGCGCAAAGGTGGCACAGCCAGAGAGAAATAGCACAGTAGCCAGCGATGCCCAAAGACGTAGCCTAACGAAGGCCGCTGGGAAGCGGGATGAGAAATCAGCGGTAAAGCGTTCAGTCAAACCATCAACAGGGTGACGCATAAAAATTCCTTGTGGATAAGTCCTTGAGAATCTGTGGGTAAGCTTTTAATAACCTGTTTTCAGCAAGTCAGGCTAACTTGCCCCTAACGCAGCAGCGCCTCTAGGCAGCGACGCAGCCGCTGGGCTTCGCGCACTAACGTTTCACCTGAGAGCATGCCCACGCCCATCACGAGACCCGATCGTAAATCACCCTTCGCGCATACCGGACTCAATGGACGCACAATTAAGTGCTCTTTTAATAGCGTTTGCGCTATCTGTACGTCGTTGATACGCGGCTCAAATTCAACGCATAGGCTAATGGCGCTGCTAGGAGGCGAAACGCCGCGCACCTGTGGTAACGAGCGTAACTGATCATGTAGCACCTGCTGACGGCCTAAATAGTCGCGCTGAATACGTCGGCACCAGGCATCTAAATCGCCATCAGAAATAAACTGTGCCAGCACGGCCTGATCCAACATGCGTCCTTCGCGAAACAGCTCGCTGCGCAGGCGATTCATCGGCCCCGCTAAATGGCGCGGCACGACTAAATAACCTAACCGCAGCCCTGGAAACATCATCTTGGAAAACGAGCCCACCAGCAAGTGGCGCTCCGAGTGTGGGTCGAACAGCAGGTTAGGGTGGTCGTCGCGATTGAACTCGTAGTCATCTTCGACAATATAAGCAGGTGCTAAGGCATCGCACAAACGTTGTTTGTCGGCAGCGCTAGTGGGCACGCTGAGCGGGTAGTGGTGAGAACCCGTGAGGTAGGCCAATTTTACTGGGCCCGGATCAACCGGTAGCGAGTGCCCTTGGCCGGGCTGCCAAGCCAGCATCTGGATCTCTAACCCCGTCGCGGTAAACACATTGCGTGCGCCCCAATAACAGGGGGACTCCATGGCAACGGTATCGCCAACATCGGCCAGCGCCATGGCACATAGCTCAATACCGTTATGGGTGCCGTCGGTAATGATAATTTGCTCAATATCGCAGTTAAGGTTGCGCCAGCGTGCCAGAAAATCGCGTATCGCACGCTTCAACGGGCCATAGCCACCGGTGGAGTAAGAGAGCAGCAGAGCATTTTGCGGTACCGTCACGCTGGCATAGAGCTGGCGCCATTTGCGCATCGGAAACTGGGCAATATCGGGAATACCGGGCACAAAAGCGCCGCTTTGAACAGTACTCGCACCTGGCCAACGCAACACTCGTTGTGCACGCTTTGATAGCTGCGCGCTTGTAGTTTTTGAGACAGCAGGGGTCGACACTTTACAGCTCCAAGTGCCACTGCCATGAGAAGTCGTAAGTAGCCCTTCTTTAAGCAGCGTCGCAACGGCTAGTGACAGTGTATGCCGAGCAACGCCTAGCGCTGACGCTAGTTGCCGGTGAGAAGGTAGGCGAGTCTGGTTAGGCCACTCCTGGGTAACTGCTTGTCTCAGCGCTTGCGCTATTCGTACTTGTTTACTTAAGCGTTCAGGTTGCTGCACATAGTGTTTTAGAAGTTGTTGTAAAGCTGACTGGCTATTCATGCTTATCCTCACCGTCATGATGTTTACCAATTTTCAGTAAAACAGAAAAGTGGTCTGGTTGAACGCAAAAGTGGTGCATTCGCTTGCAACCACATTACTGCTAGCTTGGATAAAATATTATTAATCAGGAGATATTCATGAGCTTTATTGAACAGTGGTTGCACGATGGCGTCGCTGGCCTGATCGGCGAAGAGTGGCGTATCGTGAAACAAACCTTTGCGGTGGATAACCCCGCCACCGGCGAAACGATTGCCCGTGTGGCCGATATGGGCGCGGATGATGCCCGTGACGCCGTCGCCGCTGCCTACAACGCCGGAGCCGCCTGGCGCGCTACGCCAGTGAAGCAGCGCTCGGCACTGCTACGCCGCTGGTTTGAGCTAATTAATGAATACGCCGACGACCTGGCCCGCCTGATGACCTTAGAGCAGGGCAAGCACCTGGCGGAAGCTAAAGGCGAAGTGACCTACGGCGCGTCGTTTATTGAGTTTTTTGCCGAAGAGGCCAAGCGCATGGCCGGTGAAACACTGCCCAGCCACGGTGCGGATAAGCGCCTGCTGGTACTGCGTGAGCCGGTGGGTGTCGTCGCGGCGATTACCCCGTGGAACTTCCCGCTGGCGATGATCACTCGTAAGTGTGCACCGGCCCTGGCCGCAGGCTGCACCGTGGTCATCAAGCCCGCCGAAGCCACACCGTTAACGGCCCTTGCCGCTGCTTACCTAGCCCTGGAAGCGGGCCTGCCTGCGGGCACCATTAACGTCATTACCGCCTCAAAACCGGCAGCGGTGGGTGAAGTGCTCACCACTGATCCACGGGTGCGTAAAGTCTCGTTTACCGGTTCGACCCCGGTGGGCAAACACCTGCTGGCCCAGTGCGCCAGCACGGTGAAGAAAACCGCCATGGAGCTGGGTGGCAACGCGCCCTTTATTGTTTTTGACGACGCCGATGTGGACGCCGCCGTAAACGGTGCAATCGCCTCTAAATTCCGCAACGCTGGACAAACCTGCGTATGCACCAATCGCTTCCTGGTGCAGGACGGCATTTACGATGCGTTCGTCAGCAAGCTCACCGAGCGTGTGAACGCGCTAAAAGTAGGTGATGGCTTAGTGGAAGGCAGCATTATCGGCCCGCTGATCAACCAAGCAGCGGTAGATAAGGTGCAGCGCCACGTGGACGACGCGGTCAACCAAGGTGCGCGGCTGCTTTGCGGCGGTAAGCCCCATGCCGCCGGTGAGCGCTTCTTCACGCCCACAGTGCTGGCGGATGTCACCACCAAGATGGCCGTAGCCGATGAAGAGACCTTCGGCCCGGTAGCACCAGTGTTCCGCTTCCACCGCGATGAAGAAGCCATCCAGATGGCCAACGATACTCCCTTTGGCTTGGCGGCCTACTTCTACGCCACCGACTACCGGCGCATCTGGCACACCATGGAAGCGCTTGAGTACGGCATGGTCGGTGTGAATGAAGGGCTGATCTCCACTGAACTTGCGCCATTTGGCGGCGTGAAAGAGTCCGGGCTGGGCCGCGAAGGTTCACACCATGGGCTAGATGAATTTACCGAACTTAAGTACGTCTGCGTTGGCGGCCTGTAAAGAGAACGATGATGACTAACCAAGAATTGAACGACCTGAAAATCCGCTACGTGGCCAACGGTGCTGCCACGCCAACCACCCAGTTTGCCGAGCGTGCTGAAAACGCCGAGCTGTGGGACGCCGACGGCAACCGCTGGATCGATTTCGCTGGCGGTATCGGTGTGCTGAACCTGGGGCATCGTCACCCGAAGATTGTTGCCGCGGTAGAAGCGCAGCTCAAGAAAGTTATGCACACCAGCGCCGCGGTGATCTCCTACGCGCCCTACGTGCAGCTGTGCCAAAAGCTCTGCGAACTAAGCCCGGTGCGCGGCCCCGAGCGTAAGGCGATGTTGGTCAATACCGGCGCCGAAGCGCTGGAAAACGCCGTGAAAATTGCCCGCGCGGCCACTGGTCGCACCGGCATCATCACCTTCGACGGCGCCTTCCACGGCCGCACCATGATGACCCTGGCGATGACCGGCAAGGTGCTGCCCTACAAGAACGATTTCGGCCCGATGCCGGGCGACGTGTTCCGCGCACCATTCCCCAATCCGCTGCACGGCATTAGCGAAGAAGCCTCGCTAAACGCCATTCGCACGCTGTTCAAGACCGATATCGCCCCGCACCGCACGGCGGCCATCGTGATTGAACCGGTACAGGGCGAGGGCGGCTTCTACATCGCCTCGCCGGATTACCTGAAAGCCCTGCGCGCCCTGTGCGACGAGCACGGCATTCTGCTGATCGCCGACGAAGTGCAGTCCGGCTTTGCCCGCACCGGCAAGCTGTTTGCCCTGGAACATAGCGGCATTGAGGCGGATATTCTCACCACTGCTAAGAGCTTGGCTAACGGCATGCCGCTTTCTGCCGTAGTAGGCAGCGCCAAGGTAATGGACGCCTCTGGCCCTAACTCCCTAGGCGGCACCTACAGCGGCAACCCACTCTCCTGCGCAGCAGCGCTGGCGGTGATTGAGGTGATCGAAGAGGAGAATATCCTGGCCCGCAGCGAGCAGATGGGCAAAATGCTGGCCGAGCGTTTCGCGGTTTGGGAAGAGCGTTTCCCCGCCGTTGCCCACGGCCGCCAGTTAGGCGCCATGGCAGCGTTTGAGCTGCTTGATAGCGAAGGGAAACCGGATACAGCGCTCACCGGTGCGCTGTGTGCCAAAGCCCGCGAGAAAGGCTTGATCCTGCTCTCCTGCGGTTTCTACGGCAACAGCATCCGCATTCTGGTACCGCTGACGGTTTCTTCTGCGGTGTTAGAAGAGGGCTTGAGTATTATCGAACAGTCCCTGGAAGCGCTTAGCTAATATCGTTTAAGCAACACCTAACCCGCCCTCGTCAACAGCGAAAGCTGTTGACGAGGGCGGGTTTTTTTATATGCGTTGAAAGTCCTAGGCTGAAATAGTCAGCCGCCCTAAGTACACAGTGCTAAGCTGGGTTTGGTAGGGTGGATGAGTACAATCGCAAGACAGGTAACCTCCCAACAGTGGGGGTATTGTCAAATGCAGCAGAAGCACAAGGTTTGAATATGCAGCCTAATATAAGATTAATGCATATAAAAATCATAAGCTTGGGAGAGCGTGCAGGCTGCATTGTTCGGACAGTAATGTCGGCACGTCCATCCAATCATAGGACGCGCTGTCTAACTCCTGTTAAGAGAAGGGCGAGTTGGGCAATTTCTTCTTGACGATTAAATTAAATTAAATTCATTTAATTTAATTTATCCATTGGCGCGAGAGAGTCACAGAAATGAGTAGAAAGCAAAAAAATCACATCATTGATGCCTTAAATTCCATAGCAAAGGCACAGCAGGAGTTGGTTTGTCGTGTTGATACACACGACAAAATTATCGAAAGTCAAGGCCAAGATATTGCTCGTCTAGAGCAGCAAGTGCTCGCTTTGAGAAATCAGGCGATTCAAGCAGAAATTGCGAGCGGAGAGCGCACTGATTCTGTTGCGCAAAAGTATGGGGTTTCTTCTGCAAGGGTTTCTCAAATCGCGCCAAGAAAAAACTTGCATAGGCCTAAGCCAAATTAATTGCATAGCAAGCGGCTGTTGTCTGACGTACCTATGCTGCGCTCCGGCCCGCCGCAACGCCGGACGTAAGGCATAAACGAGAAGTTATCGAATGAAGTTTGATATTACACTTAAGCAGTACGAGCTTATTTATAAAATCGTTGCAAGCGTTGGACGAGAGCTTGCTCATGGAGCAGGAAAATCATGTCAATTCTACAATGTTTATGGGGCCTTCATTCTAGAAAATATCTTTAAAGTAAAAGCTAGGCCCGTTATGGGGGCTGCTTTTATTCGGCTCACCGATGGTGGCGATACGCTCTCATTTGCTGGTAAAGAGGAAGGTGATTTTTACAGCAGCCCAGATGCATTTCATTGTTGGGTTGAGACTGAGAACAATATTATTGATTTCACTGCTCCAGAGTACAGAGAGGCACTTGCACAAGCCGGATCCGTGAACCAAATAAAAAGGAATATGCTACAAAAAGATAAATTCTCCTGCTCCCAAAGTCCCCATGACATGGTTAATGTTGGTGATTTCTACTTTGAGTCCAATCCAGCACTAACTGCCGACTTATTACGAAAAATGTTTGAAAAGCCTGCTGCCCAAGATTTAGCCAAAATATGCCTGGAGTGGTGCAAAAGAAGTAAGAAGAAGCTTGCGAAATTTGAAATCATTAATGATTTGGGTGAAAGAACGACTATTTACCCAATCAAGCACAGTGTAGTTGGAGCATGGTAACGCTTAATAAGAACATAAAATTCGCTTCCTTTCGGCCACCGGACGCGCAAAGAAGCATGCGTCGTTTATGTGAGCGTTATGCACTTCCATGTCAACTGAGAATATCCTCATATCGGCCGTTCTTCAAACGAGACGCAGGATGGGTGTCGACTGGCGGCATTACTGAAGCAGTCCGATAAGAATATCAACAACGTGGCGAATGACGGGTTCCTTCTCATGGCGCATATGTCATGCCGTACTGCTTCCCCTGATACGGCCAAGCCTTCTGGTGACAAGCTAGTTAGCTTATAGCTAAGAGCGTAACAACTAACTATCCTTTAACCCTCCATCGTCAAACAGCGAAAGCTGCTGCCGATTGGTGGGTTTTCCTTTTTTTTTGCACCGAGTGGGCTGTCTTCGCTGGCTGGCGAGCTTATCCACGATCGCTTGGCTGGCTTCTCTGGCGTCTGGGGTGCGGCGAAGCTCATACAGCATCTTCTTCCAGTGGCGCGCCTCACATTCGAAGTCGTTGGGCAGCGGGTGGTGCTCGCCGGGCTGAAAACCAAATCGTTGGCGCAAACTTTCCGGTACCGCCCAGGGCTTGGCGCGCCACTTTAACGGAAGGGCGGTTAATTCTGGCACCCATCGAGCGACAAACTCGCCGGTGGGGTCGTTATCTTCCGCCTGTTTGATGGGGTTATACACCCGCAGCGCGTTGGTGCCGGTGGCGCCTGCCTGCATCTGCACCTGGGGGTAGTGAATGCCGGGCTCGAAGTCGGTAAATAGCCGCGCCAAGTGCAATGCTGGCTCGTACCAGTGCAGCCCAAGACCAAAGGTGGCGTGGGAGATCAGCATGGCGCGCATGCGAAAGTTGATCCAACCGGTGGCGATCAGGCTACGCATACAGGCATCCACCAACGGCACGCCGGTTTGCCCGCGCTTCCAGGCAATCAGATTGGGGTGTTCAGGGTCGCGTTCCCGCAGGCCGCGCAGCGCTGGGTGCAGCGTTTGTGACTCTATGCTCGGCTCACTTTCGAGCTTTTGAATAAAGTGGCAGTGCCAGTGAAGCCGGGAAGCAAAGGCGCGCAGCGAGCGTGACCACGGCGAGTCTACTGCATGCTTTTTCCGCTGGTGGCGTAACGACTGCACCACTTCGCGCATGGAGAGGGAGCCCCAAGCTAAATGGGGCGAAAGCCGTGAGCCAAATTCCCAGGCCAGCAGCGGTTTAGAAAGAGAGCCGCGATAGCGCCGCCCGCGCTGGCTTATGAAGCTACGCCATAGTGCTCGGCCTTCGCTGCGGCCACCGTGCTGGCGCTCGGGGCAGGGCGTGGTATCAAATCCTAGCGTCTGGCCGTGAAGCTGTTCGACATCAATGTGTTGAAAGGCTTGCCAACCCTCCGTCGCCTGGGCGTTTTGTGGGGCAGTGGCGGTGGGCGCCGTCATTAGCGTTTCCCACTGTTTTTCCCATGCGTTGCGGTCAGCCACTCTGGATTTTAAGCCACGCACTACGCCGTGCTGGCGCGCTTCATGCCATGGCGTGCCATGCTGCTGGCACCATGCCTTGACGCTAAGGTCGCGGGCAAAGCTCCAGGCGTTGCCGGTTTCTTCGTGGGAGTGAAGGGCAAACTCCCCATAGCGTGCTTTCAATGCGGTTAATAAATCGACAATATCGCCTTGCCAAATACACAGCGGCAGGCCCAGTGTTTCCAGTGCGTTTGAAAGGTCGATAAGTGAGTCAGCGGCAAACTGCCAGTGGCGTAGCGCGCTGTCTGGCGCTTGCCACTGCGCTGGCTCAATGACGAATATGGGCAACACGGGGCCAGCTGCGGCTGCATTAGAAAGCGGCGCATGATCATGAATGCGTAAATCGCGTTTGAACCAAACGACCTGGATGGGTGCCTTAGCCATTAGCCGTGAAGCCTATTCGTCACCAAACCATGACGTTACCATCAAGGCACCGTTTGCGTAATCAATACAGCAAAACCAACCCAGTAGAACCAGTTCAAAAGGAGAGTAACGATGTATATCGCCATGAACCGTTTTCGGATTGCTCCAGGCCGCGAAGAGGACTTTTTAGAGGTGTGGCGTAACCGCGACTCTCACCTGGATGAAGTACCGGGCTTCAAACAGTTCAAGATGCTGCAGGGCGAAAGCCAGGAAGATCACACCGTGTTTATCTCCCACAGCGTGTGGGAATCGGAAGAGGCCTTCCGCGCCTGGACGAAGTCAGATGCATTCCGCAAAGCGCATGCTAATGCCAAGGCGCCGGAAGGCATTTACCTTGGCCCGCCCAAATTTGAAGGCTATGAGGTGGTGCTTTAATCGCTCCTTAGCCCCTTGATCAGAAAAAGGCCAAGCCAATGGAAAGCAGCATGCTGTAAATAAGCGTCGAGATAGCTGTTTTCTTCAACATGCCAGTCAGGATTTCACCATCACGAGTATGGTGTAATGTCCTAGCGGCATCGGTTAGCGGCTTGGCCACCAGCAGGCAGCTCCAACCTATCAATGGTACAGGCAGTACCACTAGGTAAATAAGCGTCAGCAATAGTGCCAACCCCAGCAGCGCCCAGTGATAGTGAATGGCGTTTTCTCGACCCAGGCGTACCGCTAAGGTGATTTTGCCATTGCGAGCATCGCTCTCGATATCCCGCACGTTATTCACATTGAGCACGGCGGTAGCCAGCAGCCCGCAAGCGGCGGCAGGGAGAAATGGCAGCCAGCTTAGTTGCTGTACATGTAGATAATAGGTGCCCAAAACGCCGAGTAGCCCAAAAAACATAAAGACCGCAATGTCTCCAAACCCTCGGTAGCCATAAGGGGTTCCACCTAGCCCAACGGTATAGGTCACCGCTGCCAGCAGTGACGCAGCCCCTAATAGAATGAAGATGAGAATTTGCCCCCACTGATTTCCAAACGCGGCGACCAGCAATAATAGCCCCATTAACGCGGCAACCGTGGCCGTGGCGATCATTCCCGTGCGCATTTTTTCCGCGGTAAGCAAACCTGAAGAGACTGCTCTTGCAGGCCCTATACGCTGTTCGTCATCGGCACCCGATGCGGCATCGCCATAATCATTGGCCAAATTAGACAGCAATTGAAGTGCAATAGCAGTCAGCAGGGCAAGTACAAGTACTGCCATATTTAAAGCACCCACACTCGCGGCTAGCCCGCTGCCCAGCAGAATGGAAGCACAGGCTAGCGGTAGCGTTCGGGGGCGAGCAGCTAATACCCAGGCTTGGTAGTGGCGGCGCTTACTGTGTTGTTCCATTACTTCGATATTCCTGTTGACCGTTTTCATTTAATAAACATTCGGCAATGTATGGTTAAGTGCGGAAAAGTAGATCTAAGTCAAAATATGCCGCGTCATCTTGTCCCACACTGCAAGCACCCCTTGAGTAGGAGTTTACGCGATGATTGGCGACTTATTTAGACATCACAAATATATGGCGGTAGTTTGGTTACTGCTACGGCTCTATTTAGGCATCACCTGGCTAACCTTGGGCATCGGTAAGATGACCGGTGGTTTTAATGCCGAAGGCTTCTTAAGCAATGCTGTCGCCAACCCTGTGATGCGCGAGGGAAGCGCGGTTTACCCTAATTACGTCGCCTTTCTAGAGAATGTTGCGTTGCCCAATGCGGATGTCATTAATTTCATTATACCGTTGGGAGAAGTGTTAGTGGGCCTGGGTTTGATCGTTGGTGTACTGACCTCATTTGCGGCGTTTTTTGCCATCGTGATGAACATGTCGTTTTTGATGGCAGGCACGGTGTCCACTAATCCATGGATGATTGCACTAACCTTCTTCTTACTGGTGGCGGGTGCCAATGCAGGGCGGTTTGGCGGTGATCGGTGGGTGCTACCCTATATGAGAAAAAAGCTAGGCTTGAAGTACCCAGCAACTGCTAATTGAAAACGCTGCTCTAACAGGCGAATTATGCACTCTATACACCCTATTGAAGCACTCAAACAGCAGCTTTATGCGCTTGATAATACGGCAAAAAAAGGGTTTATGCGCCTAAGTACGCCCTGTCGGGTCAGTCACCTGATGGGGTGGTTAAACGTGCAGAGCGTTTACCCTCGCCTCTATTGGCAATCCCGTGAGGCTGGCGCCGTTGAGTATGCTGCGTTGGGGGTTGTTAAGGCGTTTGGTTCATTAGCGGCGCTGCAGGCTGATCTTGCTGCGCTGGCCGAAAGTGGTGGCGAACAGCCGGACTACTTCGGCGGCATGGCCTTTGACCCCGATATGCCTGGGTGGGAGCACTTTCCTGGGTGCCACTTTTTACTGCCGCGTATAGAGCTTAGGCGCCAGCCAGCTGGGGCGACGTTATTACTCAATCTGCGCTTTGATGATCGCTGCCCAGAGGCCGAGATCGCCCAGGCTCGTGCCTGTTTGGCTGCCTTGGAAGAGGAGCAACCACTGCCTTGCTTGCTGCCGAATATTTATCAGCGTGAAGACAACCCTGCGCAGAAAGAGTGGGCGGCATCGGTAGAGCAGGTCACCCATCCTGATCACCTGAGCCACACGCCCAAGGTGGTGCTCTCACGGGAGACGTGTCTAACCACACCTGAAACGCCTAGCCCTTGGGCGCTGCTAGCACGCTGGCAGGCCGGTGCCGCCGACTGTTTTCACTTTGGCGTCCAATTTACCTCCCAGGAAGCCTTTATCGGCTGTCCGCCGGAACGGCTCTACAAGCGTGAAGGACGGCATTTAATGACCGAGGCGCTGGCGGGTACCACGCGTCGTGGGCATGATGCCCAGCAAGATCAAGCGCTTGCCGATGAACTGCTGGCCGATAAGAAAAACAGTCTGGAAAACCAGTGTGTCTATCAGCAGCTTTTGACCCAGCTTGAGCCGCTTGCTTCTCAAGTCCAGATGGGCGAGGCGCATATTGTTAAGCTGCGCTCGGTGCAGCATATTCGTCGTCTGATTCACGCCGAGTTGCACCGAGACGTCACCGACCAGCAGTTGCTGGCAGTGCTGCCGCCTACCCCGGCGGTAGGCGGTGTTCCCCGGGAGTCGGCGCTGGCATTTATTCGCCAACATGAGCGCCATCGACGCGGTTGGTATGCGGGCGTTTTCGGCCGAATCAGTCACACCAGCAGCGATCTGGCGGTGGCTATTCGCTGCGCCCATATCGGCCCAGAAGCGATTCGCCTTTATGCCGGTGCAGGCATTGTGGCAGGCTCCCAGCCGGGCGAGGAGTGGCACGAATTGGATACGAAAATTGCTGACATTATGTCGCTGCTTGGGATGGGATAACGCATATGACAGCACCTGTATCTACCGATTTTGCCATCCAATACGCCACCTTTAATCATGTGTGGGCGGCGCTGATGCTGGAAGAACTCTACCGCTTAGGCGTGCGCGATGTGGTGCTGGCGCCGGGCTCACGTTCATCGCCTTTGACCATGGTCGCCAGCGAGCATGCCGGCCTACGCTGTCATTGCCACTTTGATGAGCGCGGGCTGGGGTTTATGGCGCTGGGCATTGCCCGGGGCAGTCAACGGCCCGTCGTGATTATCACCACCTCGGGCACTGCCGTGGCTAACCTTTACCCGGCAGTAGTGGAAGCCAAGCTGCTCGGCGTACCGCTGATTGTGCTCTCCGCCGACCGCCCCATTGAACTGCTGGATAACGGCAGCAACCAGGCGATTGACCAGCGGGATATGTTTTCCCGACATACCATCGCTCACCACGATCTGCCGCCGCCTGATGCTGAGATAACAGCAGCGTTTCTACTCAGCACAGTTGATCAAGCCGTTGACCAGCAGCGCCGTACGCCCGGGCCCATCCACATTAACTGCCGTTACCGCGAACCGCTTTACCCCGGTAACTGCCTGGTGGATGGCAGTGATTATCTTGCCTCGCTGGGGAACTGGCTGACGACGTCAAAGCCTTGGAGTGATTGGTCGAGCAGCGCTGCGATTCCAGCTTTCAAGGACGATTGGGAAGCGTTTGCCAAGCATAAAGGCATGATTGTTGTAGGCCGGGTTGATGACCTATATCAGGCACAAGAGGTAGTTGAGTTATCCAAACAGTTGGGCTGGCCACTGCTGGCCGATGTGCAGAGCCAAATTCGGTTTGACTCTCACAACCTTATCCATTTTGACTTGGCGCTGCATAATGAGCGTTTCAGCGCAGAGCTCGCCAAAGCCGAGGTGTTGCTGCAGTTTGGTGGCCGGTTAATCTCCAAGCGGCTAACGCAATTTATTGCCCAGCAGCCGTGGCTGGATGTTTGGCTGGTTGAGCCACTGCCCCAGCGACTGGATCCCGACTACTGCGTTAAGCGCCGTTTGATATGCTCGCCCGCCAGCTTTATAGATGATTTGCCAACGATACCTGAGCAGCCTCCCTGGCATCAGCTGGCTAGCCTCCAACGACGCACTACTCAGCTTGTTGAAGAGCGCTGTACAGCCTTCTCAGAGCTGGGTGTTTGCCACCAGCTTGCACAGCTGGCGGAAGGCCAGTTATTTATAGGCAACAGCCTACCCGCGCGGCTAATGAATATGCTGGGTACGCATCGCCAAACGCCGCTACGAGTATTTGCCAATCGCGGCGCTTCTGGGATCGATGGTCTGATTGCGACGGCCTATGGCCTCAGTTGCACACGCTCGGAGCCCACCACCATTGTGCTGGGAGATACCAGCGCACTGCATGACCTCAATAGCTTGGCGCTGCTGAAACAGGCCTTCCAACCTCTGGTGGTGATTATCCTTAATAACGATGGCGGCAGTATTTTCCATATGCTGCCGGTGCCTAAAGAAGGCGATCTGCTGGCGCGTTATTATCGCCAGCCTCACGGCTTGCACTTCGAGCATGCGGCGAAGATGTTTGGACTTGGCTATTTCGCGCCAGAGTCACTGGATGCTTTTATAGCGGCCTACACTCAGGCCCTGCTGGCGGACGTTACGCTGATTGAGATTAACGTACCTCATCAGCAGGTGGCCGATGATCTCAAGCATCTTGGCGCAGCGATTCGAGAGGAGCCGCGTGGGCAGTAAACTTCAAACGCAGGCGCCGACTCTGGTACTGCTCCACGGCCTGCTGGGCGATGCTGAGGACTGGGTTGAGGTCATCGCTGGCTTGGAAGGCATTCACTGCCTCGCGCTGGATTTACCCGGCCACGGCCAGAATCACCATGTGCAGGTAGGCTCTTTTGAGGCCTTTCACCACTGGCTGGGCGATACGCTGATAACTCACGGTGTTCGCCGTTACTGCCTGCTGGGGTACTCCTTGGGCGGGCGCTTGGCGCTGTACCATGCCAGCCGTCAGCCACCGGGGCTGGATGCGCTCTGGCTGGAAAGTGCCCACCCAGGGCTGCCAGCCAACGAGCGCTCTGCCCGAATTGCTCACGATGAGCGCTGGGCAACACGCTTCGAGCAGGAATCATTGGAAAACGTACTTGCCGACTGGTACCAGCAGCCGGTGTTTGCCGACTTAACCGACGCCCAGCGCGCTCGGCAGATTCAGCGTCGGCTAGCGAATCACGGGCCAGCCATCGCCAGCATGCTGCGATCAACTTCCTTGGGTCAACAGCCTTTGCTATGGCAGTGGCTGGAAAATACCACGCTTCCGGTGGGGTACTTTTCGGGGCAGCGGGATGCCAAGTTCCACTCTTTGGCTACCTATCTAGCAACGATGGCCCCGCGCCTGCGCCATATCACGCTGGAAGGGGGCCACAATCTTCATGCTGAGCAACCTGAGATGATTGCTCAGCAGCTCAACGCTTGGCTAAAACACTGATCAGCTGATCACCATTAACCAGGGCAGGCCGATCACCAGCCAAACCACCAGGAAGAGCAGCCCGAAGATCGCCCCTAAGCGCCAAAAGAGCGCGCTGGGCAGGTAGCCGCTGCCGTAGTAAACCGGGCTGGGGCCAGTGCCGTAGGGGGTGAGGATGCCCATAAAGCCAAGTGTGGGTAGCAGCAGCAGAACAAACATCTGCATATCCAGACCGGCAATGCCTGATGCCGCGGCCAGAATCACCGGCAGCAGGGCGGTAACGTGGGCCGTCACGCTGGCAAAGAAGTAGTGCAGTAGATAGAAAATGACCACTAGCGCCACCATGGCCATCAGTGGGTCGAAGTGGCTTATCTGACCGCCAACCACATTGCCAAACCAGTTAACGAAGCCTACCTGGCTAAGCCCGCCCGCTAGTGCCACCAGGGTGGCAAACCATACAAAGGTATTCCAGGCAGCTCGGTTATCGAGAATATCGCTCCAGGTCACAATACCGGTTAACAGCATGCCGCAGATCACCAGTAGACCCACCAGCGATCCAGAGATAATGTCGCCCGCAAAAATCCATAGCAACAGGGCGGTGACCACCATCATGACCAGCATTATTTCATGGCGGGTCAGTGCCCCCAGCTTGGTTAACTCCTGCCCCGCCCAGTCAGAGATTTCATTACCTGCTTTGACTTCGGGCGCGCATAGCCAGTAGCTCAGCAGCGGCACTAGCAGAAGCAGCAGAATGCCGGCAGGTGCTACTGCCATAAACCACTGTCCCCAGTTGATATGAATGCCTGTCGCGCTCTCGGTTAGCGCGATCGCCAACAGATTGGGTGCCAGAGCCGTTAAAAATAGCGAACTAGTTACGCAGGTGGAGGCCAGCGCCGTCCACATTAAAAAGCTACCCATGCGCTTCATGCTGGGGTCATTGGGGTGCGAATCGTAAAGCGGCGGCAGGTTGCGAATCACGGGGTAGATCGTGCCTGCGCTACGTGCGGTGTTAGACGGGGTAAACGGCGCCAGAATGCCATCAGCAATCATCACCGCGTAGCCAAGAGTCAGCGTACGCTTCCCCATTGCCTTGACCAGCCAAAGCGATATTCGCCTGCCGAGTCCGGTTTTTTCATACCCCAAGGCAAACATAAAGGCGCCGAAAATCAACCACACGGTGGAGTTGGTAAAGCCCGACACCGCCCATGAGAAGGCTTGGTTGGCAGCATTAAAGCCGTCAGTTGCCAGTTGCTCCGGAGAGAACAGTACCCACCGGGAAAGCAGTGCCACCAGGGTAACGCCGACCAGACCCACCACTGCGCCCGGTAACGGTTCAAGAATAAGGCCAACGACACAGCCGAGGAAAATGGCGAAAAAGTACCATGCATGAGGCGCAAGCCCCGGGGGAGTGGGTATAAGCGCGACGATGATAGTAACTGCTAGCGGCGCTAACAGTTTCCATCGCGGTGAGGGTTGAGCATTGGTTGTCATGCGGCACCTCTACTTCTCTTAAGTATATTCAGAGCTACTCATTAATTTATTCTGAGCTACGAGGGCGCAAATCTCCTCCTATCGTCACCAATTAGCCTTTTAGGATTAAGTTACGTCAGCTAGGTGTGCGAGGCGAGAACGTTGAAGAGTACACCAAACGCCAGAATATACTCAGAAATCCTGATCCGCTTTGATGTACATCAAAATTTGTAGATAACTTTCAAGATACGGTTATGTAGAGGAGGATAACTAGATAATCACATTGGGGGGTGAATAATCATGAGTGATCAGATCTCTCGTCGTACAGAAGAAGACCTGCTGGGCTGCAAAGAAGTAGATAGCCAGAATTATTATGGCATCCACACCTTACGGGCAAAGGAGAACTTCCAGCTTAGCTCCCAGACAATTTCCGACCTCCCTGATCTTGTGCGGGGTATGGTATTGACGAAGAAAGCGGCTGCTTTGGCCAACGGTGAGTTGGGTACGATAGAACCACACATTGCCGATTATATTGTCGCCGCCTGCGACTTAATGTTGGACACAGGTAAGGGGTTCGATCAATTTCCCGTTGATGCTTTTCAAGGTGGGGCGGGTACTTCGGTCAACATGAATACCAACGAGGTGTTGGCCAATATTGCTCTGGAGTTGATGGGCCAGCCAAAGGGCAGCTACGACGTCATTGGCCCCAATGATCACGTCAATAAGTGTCAGTCAACCAATGATGCTTATCCCACCGGCTTTCGGGTAGCCCTGTTCAGCAGTTGCGATAGCCTGATAGCAGCGCTTGAGCGGCTAGCAGAGGAGTTTGAATCAAAAGCGGAAGCCTTTAAAGATATTCTAAAGATGGGGCGTACTCAGCTCCAAGACGCAGTACCCATGAGCCTGGGTCAGGAATTCCACGCCTACGCCGTGACGTTAAACGTGGAAGTGAGGAGTCTCCGTAGGTGCCGGGAATCACTGCTGGAGGTGAACTTAGGTGCCACCGCTATCGGCACTGGCATTAACTCACCGCCGGAGTATTCACTCTTGGCCATCACCAAGCTTGCTGAGATCACAGGCCAAGCTTACACGCCTGCAGAAGACTTGATTGAAGCCACCTCCGATTGTAATGCCTATGTGTTGCTGCACAATGCCTTCAAGCGGCTGGCAGTGAAATTATCAAAAATCTGCAACGACCTACGTTTACTGTCATCTGGCCCCCGTGCAGGGTTTAACGAGATTAATCTGCCCGAGCTGCAAGCGGGCTCCTCAATTATGCCAGCAAAAGTCAATCCCGTTATCCCTGAAGTCGTCAATCAAATCGCCTTCAAAGTGATTGGCAATGATGTGACGGTCACCCTGGCCGCCGAGGGAGGCCAGTTGCAGCTTAATGTCATGGAGCCGGTGATCGCCCAAACTATGTTCGAGTCGATCAATCTGTTGGAAAATGCCTGTATCACACTGGCCGACAAGTGTGTCGCTGGCATCACAGCCAACCCCGATGTATGCCGCGATTATGTGCTCAATTCAATAGGCATCGTTACCTACCTCAATCCTTACATTGGTCACCATGAAGGCGATATCGTAGGAAAAATCTGCGCTGAAACCGGCAAAAGTGTGCGCGAAGTGGTGCTGGAACGGCAGCTCCTCACTGCCGAGCAGCTCGATGAGATCCTCTCTATCGATAATTTGATGCGCCCGCAATATCGTGCCAAACGGTATACGCGTGCTTTGGGTGCCCAGTGAGCCGTCAAAATCAAAAGAATAGGCTAATTTTACCCACGCTTTTGCAGGGGAAGTCCTTATGATTTTTTTGGAATTATTGGTTGTGCTGGGCGCTATTTATTTGGGCGCCAGAATAGGCAGCATCGGTATCGGGCTTGCGGGTGGCATGGGTGTGTTGATACTCACCTTAGGGTTTGGGCTAACGCCTGGTTCCATTCCTATCGAAGTCATCTTAATTATTATGGCTGTCATTACTGCGATCGCAGCCATGCAGCTTGCTGGTGGCATGGACTACTTGGTTAAGCTGGCCGAGCGGCTGCTGCGCCGATACCCTAAGTATATTACTTTTCTAGCTCCCATGGTCACCTATGCCATGACCTTCTTCGCAGGCACAGGCCATACTGCATATTCCACTCTGCCTGTGATTACCGAAGTAGCCAAAGAATATGGAATTCGTCCCTCGCGGCCACTGAGCATTGCAGTGGTTGCCTCACAAGTTGCTATTACCGCCTCGCCTATTTCAGCAGCGGTGGTTTATTTCTCCGGTATCCTTGAGCCTCTTGGGGTAGGCTATTTAACCCTATTAGCGATATGTATCCCCGCTACTTTGCTGGCCTGTTTTGCTGGTGCCTTGGTGGCAAATATGATGGGAAAGCCGCTGGATGAGGATCCTGTATATCAAGAGCGATTGGAGAAGGGACTGGTTAAACTCCGGGGTAAACAAGCTTTTGAAATTCAACCGGGGGCCAGGCGCTCCGTTCTTTTGTTCTTGCTAGCCATTGTCGCCGTAGTGTTTTACGCAACAGCTATCTCCGATGCGGTGGGTTTGATCGCTAACCCGGTTCTACCACGAGATGCCGCTATCATGGTCTTCATGCTAACAACCGCCGGTGCCATTACTCTAAGCTGTAAGCTGGAGGCAAGTCGTATCCTCAATATGCCCACTTTCCAATCGGGTATGTCGGCCTGCGTGTGTGTACTAGGGGTGGCATGGCTGGGCAACACGTTTGTCTCTAATCATATCAATGAAATCGAGGGTATTGCTGGCGAGATGCTTGAAAGCTATACATGGCTGTTAGCAGTCACTTTGTTTTTTGCTTCCATGCTGCTCTACTCCCAGGCAGCCACTACTAAAGCCTTGATGCCTGCTGCACTAGCTATGGGTGTGGATCCCTTAACTGCGGTGGCTTCTTTCGCGGCGGTGAGCGCGCTATTCGTGTTACCTACTTATCCTACCCTGTTGGCTGCTGTGGAAATGGATGACACAGGTTCCACCCGAATCGGTAAAGCGGTATTCAACCACCCTTTCTTTATCCCCGGTGTTGTGACTATCACCGTGAGCGTAATACTAGGCTTTGTTTTTGGTGGGCTGCTGCTTTAACTACCTGCACCCATGCCCCGCATCTCGACTACGGATGCGGGTTCTCATATTGCTATTTACAGAAATAGCAATCTCACCAGTGCTTTTCTTGATGTACATCAATAGTCCTTTGGACTAATGAACAGGGCCTTCCTCTTGTATGGTAAGTTCGAAGACACAAGACGGCAGCGCAGATTGCCGCCAGTACCACCTTTGACTTGGCTAATGAAGGGGCTTTTCATGCAGCAGCGAGATTTCGATATCGTTATTGTTGGTGGGGGTGGTGCAGGCTTGCGCGCTGCTATCGGGGCTGCCGAGCAGGCCAAGGAGCAGGGCACTCCCCAGCGCATAGCGCTGCTGTCCAAGGTTTACCCCATGCGATCCCATACCGTGGCGGCTGAGGGCGGCGCTGCCGCCGTCACCAGTGCCGAAGATTCCCACCAGGCGCATTTCGATGACACGGTGTCAGGCGGTGACTGGCTGGTTGAGCAGGGCGTCGTCGACTACTTTGTTCATCACGCTTATCAAGAGCTGGTGCAGATGGAGCGTTGGGGCTGCCCCTGGAGCCGTAAAGAGGATGGCCAAGTGCAGGTGCGCCGCTTCGGTGGCATGAAAACCGCACGCACCTGGTTTGCGGCCGACAAAACCGGCTTCCATATGCTCCACACCCTGTTTCAGACCTCGCTGAAATACCCTGAGATTGAGCGTTTTGATGAGTTCTTCGTGCTCGATCTGGCCGTTGACGAAGGTGCGGTAATCGGCGTAATTGCCCTGCAGATCGCTACCGGTGAATTGACCCTGCTACGCGCTAAAGCGGTGATCCTTGCCACCGGCGGCGCAGGGCGCTTGTTCCGCTTCAATACCAACGCGGGCATTGTCACCGGCGACGGTATGGCGATGGCCTATCGTCACGGTGTGGCGCTGCGGGATATGGAGTTTGTTCAGTACCACCCCACCGGCCTGCCTGGCTCCGGCATTTTGATTACCGAAGCGTGCCGGGGCGAAGGCGGCATTCTGCTCAATAAAGAAGGCTACCGTTACCTGCAGGATTATGGCCTTGGCCCAGAAACCCCGTTGGGCAAGCCGGAAAACAAATACATGGAGCTGGGGCCGCGGGACAAACTCTCCCAAGCCTTCTGGCAGGAACAGCAGGCGGGCCGCACCGGTAAGTTTGGCGACAGCGACGTGGTTTATCTTGACCTGCGTCACTTGGGTGAAAAGACTATATTGGGGCGCCTGCCGTTTATCTGCGAGCTGGCCAAAGCCTATATCAATGTCGATCCGGTGAAAGAACCCATCCCCATTCGCCCGGCGGTTCACTACACCATGGGCGGAATTGAAACCAACCCCCAGTGCGAAACCTCAATCGCGGGGCTCTACGCCGCCGGGGAGTGTGCTTCGGTGGGGTTGCACGGCGCTAACCGCCTCGGCTCCAATTCGCTTACCGAGCTGTTGGTATTTGGCCGCTTAGCCGGTGAGCAAGCAAGCCAACGGGCGGCACAAACCGAGTGGGCCGATGAGCGACTGCTTGAAGCCCAGGGGGACCGTCAGCAAGCCAAGCTGCTGCGCCTCTGTGACGGAACCGGGAGTGGGGAAAACTGGGTCGATCTCAAGCACGCCATGGTGCAGGCCATGGAGAGCGGCTGCGGTATTTACCGCACCGAAGAGGGCATGCGCCATTCTCTGGAGACCATGCGCCAGCTGCGCGCTCGCTTCAATGCAATACGCGTTAAAGATACCAGCAAGATATTCAACACCGAGCTACTGGAGTGCATCGAGCTTGGCTATGGCTTGGATATCGCCGAAGCCTCATGCTTGAGTGCCCTGGAGCGCCGTGAATCCCGCGGTGCTCATCAGCGTCTGGATGAAGGCATGCAGAAACGCGATGACGTCAATTACCTCAAGCACAGCCAGGTGTTTTACCAAGGCGAGGCGAATGCCGAGCTGCACTGGCAGGATGTCGATGTGCGGTTCTCCGCACCGGCTGAGCGGGCCTATGGCGATGCAGGCAAGGGGGGCAAGGCATGAATACTCAGCAGATCAGCACCAAACACATCAGCGTCAAGCGCTACCTGCCAGACAGCTCGGCTGAACCCTATTGGCAACAGTACGAACTGCCGGTGGATGAAAGCACCTCGTTGTTGGATGCTCTAAACCATATTAAAGAGCAGCTCGATAGTACCTTGAGCTACCGCTGGTCGTGCCGGATGGCGATTTGCGGCTCTTGTGGCGTGATGG
Organism: Vreelandella sp. DA03-1M; assembly: GCF_055725665.1. Classification (NCBI taxonomy): domain Bacteria; kingdom Pseudomonadati; phylum Pseudomonadota; class Gammaproteobacteria; order Oceanospirillales; family Halomonadaceae; genus Vreelandella; species Vreelandella sp. DA03-1M. The sequence goes on along the minus strand of NZ_CM146798.1, from coordinate 4,017,750 downwards.
TGAATGGTATTCCCAAGCTGGGCTGCAAAACCTTCCTGCGCGATTATGAAGGTGAGATCCGCATCGAGCCACTATCCCACTTCCCGGTGCAGCGGGATTTAGTAGTGGATATGGAAATATTCCTTGAGCACCTGGCGGCGGTTAAGCCCTACCTGATCGATGACAATCCGGTAAAACCCTACGACCCCCAGGCGCCGGAAACCTATCAGCAGTCACCCGAACAGCTCGCCCGCTATAAGCAGTTCGCAAACTGTATTAACTGCGGCCTCTGCTACTCGGCCTGCCCGCAGTTTGGACTTAATCCTGAGTTCCTTGGCCCGGCGGCGCTAACGCTGGCCCACCGTTACAACCTGGATAGCCGCGACCACGGCAAGAAGCAGCGTATGGCCGAACTTAACCGCCATGAGGGGGTGTGGAGTTGCACCTTTGTGGGCTTCTGCTCGAAGGTTTGCCCCAAACACGTTGACCCCGCCGCTGCGGTAAATCAAGGCAAGGTTGAAGCGGCCAAACACACACTCATTGCGCTGTTCAAAGGGTAGGGGAGGAACGTCATGGATAAATCATCATCGCAACGCTTGCCGCCACTGAAACGCAACTGGTGGCTAAAACACCGCTTTTTTAAACTCTATATGCTGCGCGAAGCTACGGTGCTGCCGCTGGTGTTTTTCACGCTCTGCTTGCTTGCCGGTATGGTTGCTCTTCTTCAAGGGGCAGAAAGTTGGCAGGGGTGGATCGCCTTTATGGGCTCACCCATCGTATTAGTGCTAAATCTTCTCGCGCTGGCCGCCAGCCTGTTTCACGCCGCCACCTTCTTTGTCCTGTTCCCACGGGTGATGCCGCTGCGCATCGCCGGACACAGCCTGCCTGATAAGGCCATTGTTGCCGGGCAGTGGGCTGGCGTAGTAGCCGTCGCGCTGCTGTTTTTCTGGTTATTCGGGAGGGCCTAAATATGGAAAAGCTAGCCATGAATAAACCAAGCATGGGTAAAAACAGCACTCAGCACAAACAGGCCTTTGACGAGCCGCTTTGGTGGGGGCTGTTTAGCGCGGGCGGTGTCTGTTTCGCTGTCTTTCTACCTGCAGTGATTCTCTTTATCGCCGTTCTACTGCCCCTTGGACTGCTGCCCGCCGAGGCGCTGAGCTATGAGCGCGCATCATCGCTGCTATTCAGCGTGCCGGGCTTTCTGTTTGTTGGGGCGGTGGTTTGTTTACCGCTATTCCATGCCGCCCACCGCCTGCGCCATGGGATGTTTGATATCAGCGTGGGTAATGACACACTCAATAAGAAGCTAATGTACGGTGGGGCGGCGTTGCTTAGTATTGTGGCGCTGGGTTTAGTCGTGGCGGGCTTCCTGGGTTAAACGGCTCGCTGCAAGCATTTCGCCTCAACAGATAAAAAGAGACTGGCATGATCAACGGACTCACTGAAACGGAACTCTATGCACCAGTCGAGTGGCAGGATCGCTCCGATGGCTATCAGGATATTTTGTACCACACCACTGCCGATGGCATTGCGCGCATCACCATCAACCGGCCAGAGGTACGTAACGCTTTTCGCCCGCTAACGGTTAGCGAGATGGCCCAAGCGCTTAACCGCGCCCGCCACGACAGCGCCATTGGTGCCATTCTGCTTACGGGTGCAGGCGATAAAGCGTTCTGTTCCGGCGGAGACCAGCGCATTCGCGGTGACTATGGCGGCTACCAGGATGAAGAGGGCACCCACCACCTCAACGTGCTGGATTTCCAGCGCGATATTCGTACCTGCCCTAAACCGGTAGTGGCGATGGTGGCGGGCTACGCCATCGGCGGCGGCCACGTGCTGCATCTAATGTGCGACCTAACCATTGCGGCCGAAAACGGTGTCTTCGGCCAAACAGGCCCCAAAGTCGGCTCTTTTGATGGTGGCTACGGCGCCTCTTATCTGGCGCGCATTGTGGGTCAGAAAAAGGCCCGGGAAATCTGGTTTTTGTGCCGCCAATATAGCGCCGCCCAAGCGCTGGAAATGGGGCTGGTCAACCACGTGGTGCCATTGGAAGAGCTGGAAAAAGAGAGCGTGCGCTGGTGCCGAGAAATGCTGCAGCACAGCCCCATGGCACTGCGCTGCCTAAAAGCCGCGCTCAATGCCGACTGCGACGGCCAAGCTGGGCTGCAGGAACTGGCGGGCAATGCCACCATGCTCTACTACATGACCGAAGAGGGGCAGGAGGGCCGTAACGCCTTCAACGAAAAGCGCCGCCCGGATTTTTCCCGCTACCCGCGTAACCCTTAATGCAGCTAGCCCTTTACCGCTACTCCCTTCAGTTCCGCCAGCCGCTAATGTTTAAAGGACAGCGGCTGACGAACAGAGAAGGGCTGTTAGTTTCTATTAACGGGCAGTGGGGCGAGATTGCCCCGCTACCTGGTTTCTCGACTGAAACCCTGGCGGAAGTAGAAGCCGAAAGTTTGTCTTGTCTGGCTGCTTTAAAGCGCGGTGAGATAGCCTCCCCAGCGCTTCCGTCGGTGCAGTTTGGGTTCGACTGCGCCCAGCGCTCGTGGCCAAACAATCTTCCTACGCCTTTGTCGCCTTACCCGCTGCTCCAGGGAGCACCCGCGGAGTTGATAGAGTCTCTTTCAACCGCCGGTTGGCTAGCGTCGCCGCCGTCTCGGCTCAAGCTGAAAGTGGCACGCTATGCTATGGAGGAAGAACTGGCGTTGATCGAACAGCTCGACGCTCGGCTGCCCTCCACTAAGCTGATTCTGGATGCCAACGGCGGCTGGACGCGGGAAGCGGCCCAGCGCTTCTGTGAGCGCCTACCCCTTGCGCAAATCGACTACCTGGAAGAGCCCTGCGCTACCTTTGCTGACACTATTGCTGTTGCAGAAGCCACCGGGGTGGCCATTGCCCTGGATGAAACCCTCTCGCGCCGGGAAGAGTGGAGCTATCACCCGCAGCTTAAAGCCCTGGTGATCAAACCCACGCTGATTGGCTCGCTAAGCGACTGCGAGGTACTTGTTCAGCGAGCACGGGCGGGCAATCTACGCGTGGTAGTTTCCTCCAGCTTTGAATCCGATCTAGGCCTTGGGCTGCTTGCCCGGTTGGCCAGCGAGTGGGCACCCAATGAGCCGCCGGGGCTGGATACGGGGCATTGGCTCACCGAGCGCGTGACCACTGCCATGGGCGAAGTGATGACAGAAAACATGCATTGTCTCTCTAAATTGGAAAATTCAGCGTGATAGACACCTGCCCCATTCACTACTGGGCCAAAGAGACCCCTGAGAAAATCGCCATAGAGGCGGGCTCGGTAAAGCTTAGTTACCGAACGCTCAATCGCCGCGTAGCGTCTTTAGCGCAGCAACTGGCTCGGAAAGGTTTTGTGCCAGGTGATCGGCTAGTCGTCCCTGCCAAAGGCTCGCTTGAATCCTTGCTGCTGGCGTGGGCATGCCTGCGGGCCGGGGTGATTTTCTGCCCGCTTAACCCAGCGTTCCCTGTTGCTCAGCAGCTCAATTTAGCCAAGCGCTTGCAGGCTGGCCGTGTCTGCCAAACGGAAAACGACACCGATTACTCTTCACATTTAACTTCTTCACAGCTAACCCCGATCACCCTCGATTTCCTGGCGGAAGTTGGCGAAGGTGAGCCGCCAGCGCTCGATGGCAGCCAGCTGTGCAACACGATTTTTACCTCCGGCTCCAGCGGCACGCCCAAGGCGGTGCTACATCGCTTGGCCAATCATTTGGCCTCGGCGCGGGGATCGGCAGGGTTTATTCCCGTTGATCAAAACAGTGGCTGGCTGTTGTCGTTGCCGCTGTTTCATATCGGTGGCTACGCTATCCCGTTTCGCGTTTTTACGGCTGGTGGGCGGATTATTCTTGATGACGAGCCGCAAACGCTGCCAGCACGCCTTGAACATCAGTCGATTACCCACCTTTCACTGGTGCCCACCCAGCTCTGGCGGTTGCTGCAAGCGGGCTTTGCGCCCCAGCGCACGCAACTGCGCGAGCTGCTACTGGGCGGCGCGGCCATTCCCGCGCCGCTGGTGGCGAATATGACCTCCCTGGGGCTAACACCGAAAGTCAGCTATGGGCTGTCCGAGATGGCTAGCCAGGTCTGCACTGGTATACCTACCGCGCCGGGCGTCGTCGGCAGGCCGTTGCCAGGCCGTGAGGTGAGGGTGGTTGAGGGGGAGATACAGGTGCGCGGCGAGACCCTATTCTGCGGCTATTTGAATAATGGAGAGATTGATTCAGCCCTAAACGACGAGGGCTGGTTTGCTACCCGCGACAAAGGGCACTTTACTTCGGAAGGCGCGTTGGTGGTGGAAGGTCGGCTCGATAACGGTTTTATCTCAGGCGGCGAGAATATTCAGCCGGAAGCAATCGAGCAGCGTTTGGTCGATCATCCCAGCGTCGCTCAGGCGCTAGTGGTGCCGGTGCCCCACCCCGAGTGGGGTGAGCGTCCGGTGGCATTTATCGACTGGCATGCGAACTCCGTATCAAGCAAGACGCTAGCCGTCTGGGTGCGTGATGTGCTGCCCGGCTTTATGGTGCCCGATGCCTGGTTAGTGTGGCCGCCTGGGGTAGGCTTTAAACCTTCCCGTAAGCAGTTTGCTGAGCTGGCACGGGCACACGTAAATTTTGCCGTTTAGCGACGCGACCTTTTAAACTTTTCTCTTTATTCGGCTTATCCAGCTAAGTCAGCGTCAGTGCCAGCGGCATTCAGCATGGCGTGGAGCAGAACGTTGCAACCTGCATGGACATGCTCCGGCGTCGCGCTTTCGATCTCGTTATGGCTGATGCCATCTTTGCAGGGAATAAAGATCATCGCGGCGGGGGCTACGCGGCCTACAAACATCGCATCATGGCCCGCACCGCTGATGATATCCATGTGCGATAGACCGAGCTTCTCAGCCCCATCACGTACAGCATCAACACATTCCTTATTGAAGTATTCCGGTGCAAAATCCGCCGTAGGCGTTAATTCATACGCCAGGCCATGACGTTGGCAGATTTCTTCCACGGCGGCCGCGACAGCTTGGCCCATTGAAATGAGTGCTTCAGGCTCCCAGTGGCGCATATCCAGGGTCATTTTGACCTGACCGGGAATCACGTTACGTGAACCAGGGTGTAGGGTCATACAGCCAACCGTGCCGCGCCCGTGGGGCTGATGATCAAAGGCGATACGGTTGAGTGCTTGGGTGACTTCGGCCGCCCCCATCATGGCGTCGCGACGTAGGTTCATCGGCGTAGGGCCCGCGTGGGCTTCAAGTCCGGTCAGCGTTAAATCAAACCACTTCTGACCAAGCCCGCCGATCACCACGCCAATGGTAGTGTCGGTATCTTCCAGGATCGGCCCCTGTTCAATGTGCGGCTCAAAGTAGGCTTTTATCTCGCTTGGCGAGACGCTGTCGCTGCCGCGGTAATGGATGGCGTCCAGAGCATCGCTTACTGTGACGCCCTCTGCGTCAGTGCGCGCCATCATGGCGTCAAATGCAAGCTCGCCAGTGAATACGCCGGAACCCATCATGCAGGGCGGAAAGCGGCAGCCTTCTTCATTGGTCCAGGCGACGACTTCGATAGGGGATTGCGTGGTGATGTTGTGCTGGTTAAGGGTACGAATCACTTCCAGGCCGGAGAGCACGCCGAAGCACCCATCATACTTGCCGCCGGTAGGCTGGCTATCCAGGTGACTACCCGCCATCACGGTTTTGGCATCAGGGTCGCTGCCTTCTCGGCGGGCAAAAATATTGCCGATATTATCAATGCGAATGGTGCAGCCTTCAGCGCGGCACCATTGAATAAACAGATCCCGCCCCTGGCGTTCTAAATCGGTGAGTGCCTGACGGTTAACGCCGCCTTTGGCGGTGGCACCTAGCTTGGCCAACTCCATAAGCGATTCCCAAAGTCGATCGCTGTCAGTGCGTAAGTCAGCGATGGCGATTTTCGGTTCAATAAGCGAGTTCATATCAATTCCTTTTATTGAGCACGGAGGAAGCTGGCGACTCCCCGATTTATTATTTGGCTCATTGCTAGAGTAGAGACAAAAAAGCCCGTGATACGTATACATTATCTAACGTGAACAAAAGAAAAGCGTAATTTTACAAACGTGTGTGGTGGCGCATGCTGAGACCATGTCTCATAGCGATGGAGCTAGACACCATGTTTGGAATAAAAAGCAAAACCAAGACGCAAACCTCACCTTCTTCGATAGGGGAGTCACCCTCAAAAACGGCGCTTAATCAGCACTACTGGATGCCGTTTAGCGCCAACCGCGATTTCCACGCCAACCCGCGGGTTATCGCCGGAGCGGAAGGGCGTTACTACATTGATGATCAGGGCCGTAAGCTATTTGATTCGCTTTCCGGATTATGGACCTGCGGCGCGGGGCATAACCGCGAAGAGATCCAAAAGGCCGTGTCGGCGCAGTTAGGCAGCCTCGACTTTGCGCCAGGTTTTCAGCTTGGCCATCCGCTGGCGTTTAAACTGGCGGAAAAGGTTGCCAGCCTCACACCTGCCGGGCTAGATCACGTGTTTTTTACCAACTCAGGTTCTGAAGCCGCTGATACCTCTATCAAAATGGCCAAGGCCTACTGGCGGTTAAAAGGTAAGCCTGAGAAAACCCGCATGATTGGCCGTGCCAAGGGCTATCACGGGGTGAATATCGGTGGCACCAGCCTGGGCGGTATCGGTGGCAACCGGAAACACTACGGCCAGTTATTGGATGTAACGCATCTGCCGCACACTCTTCAGGCGGGCCACGCCTTCACCCGTGGCCAAGCGGAAACCGGTGCTGAGCTTGCCGATGCGCTGCACGATCAAATCGCTCTTCACGATGCTTCTACTATTGCGGCGGTGATTGTTGAGCCAATGTCCGGCTCGGCGGGGGTGATCGTACCGCCAAAAGGTTATTTGGATCGGCTGCGCGAGATCTGTACCGCTAACGATATTCTGCTCATTTTCGATGAAGTGATCACCGCCTTTGGCCGCAGCGGCGCAACGACAGGCGCGGAAGCGTTTGGCGTGACACCGGATATCATGAACGTGGCCAAGCAGATCACTAACGGCGCCATTCCTATGGGTGCGGTCATTGCTTCCAGTGAGATTTTTGACACCTTCATGAACGCCGGTGGCCCCCAACACGCTGTTGAGTTTTCCCATGGTTACACGTATAGCGCCCACCCCGTAGCTTGCGCGGCGGGGCTAGCGGCCCTTGAAATGATGGAGCGTGAAAACTTCCCCGCTCAGGTGAGCGCGATCGCGCCGACTTTTGAGCAGAAGCTGCATGCTTTGAAAGGCCGGAATCATATTGTCGATATTCGTAACTACGGCTTGGCCGGTGCTATTCAGCTAATCCCCCGCGACGGCGACCCGACGATTCGCCCCCGCGATGCGCACATGGCGCTCTGGGAGGCTGGCTTCTACGTGCGCTACGGCGGTGACACGCTGCAGTTTGGCCCTCCCTTTGGCTCCACCGAGGCTGAGCTAGAGCGGCTGTTCGATGCCGTTGCGACCACCTTGGATTCGTTAGCCTAATCTACTGATCAACTTCAGCGAGTTTAACTATAGAGAGTTTAACTATGAGTGTTGTTTCCCACCTGATTAACGGTGAGTTAGTCGAGAGCAAGCGCACGCTGGATGTCACCAATCCCTCCACGGGCAAAGTGATTCGCCAAGTCGCGGATGCGGATGCCGCCGATGTAGAGCGTGCGATTGCCGCCGCCCAGGCGGCTTTCCCTGCTTGGCGCGATACGCCACCCGCCAAGCGCGCCCAGGTGATGTACCGTTTTAAGCAGTTGCTGGAAGAGCACGCTGGCCGTCTAGTGCAACTGGTCAGCGAAGAGCATGGCAAAACTCCAGAAGATGCCATGGGCGAGCTTAAGCGTGGCATTGAGAACGTCGAGTACGCCTGCGGTGTACCGGAACTGCTCAAAGGCGAGTATTCCCACAACGTAGGGCCAGGAATTGATGCATGGTCAAACTTCCAGCCCTTAGGCGTGGTCGCGGGCATTACCCCGTTTAACTTCCCCGCCATGGTGCCGCTGTGGATGTACCCGATGGCGATTGCCTGCGGGAATACCTTTATCCTCAAGCCATCTGAGAAAGACCCTTCAGCGGCGATGGCGGTAGCTGAACTGCTACAAGAAGCCGGGCTACCTAAAGGCGTGATGAACGTCATTCATGGCGGTCGCGAAGCAGTGGAAACACTCTTGGATGCCAAGGCCGTTAAAGCCATTTCGTTTGTTGGCTCTACGCCCGTGGCGGAAGCGATTTACTCACGCGGTTCCGCAGCCGGTAAGCGCGTTCAGGCGTTGGGCGGGGCGAAGAACCACGCCGTGGTGCTGCCGGATGCTGATTTGGAAAACGCCGCCAATACGCTAATGGGTGCGGCTTACGGTAGCTGTGGCGAGCGCTGCATGGCGATTTCAGTGGCGGTATGCGTCGGCGATGAAACGGCCAATCGCCTGGTCGAAACCATGCTGCCTAAAATCGCTCAGCTCAAAGTGGGCCCTGGCACTGACAAAGGCCTGGATATGGGCCCGCTGGTAACGGCAGAGCACCGCGATAAAGTGCTCGGCTTCATCGAAGATGGCGTTAACGCCGGTGCAACGCTGGTGGCCGATGGCCGCAGCCTGAAAGTGGCGGGCCATGAAGAGGGCTATTTTGTTGGTGGCTGCTTGTTCGATAACGTTACCGCTGAGATGCGTATTTACCAGGAAGAGATCTTCGGGCCAGTGCTTTGCATCGTGCGGGTCGGCAGTTTGGACGACGCCATGCAGCTAATTAACGATCATGAATATGGCAACGGCACCTGCCTATTCACTCGCGATGGCGAGGCCGCCCGCCGTTTTACCGACGCTATTGAGGTTGGCATGGTGGGGGTGAACGTACCGCTGCCCGTGCCGGTGGCTTATCACAGCTTTGGTGGCTGGAAACGTTCTCTGTTTGGTGACCTTCACGCCTACGGGCCGGACTCGGTGCGCTTCTATACCCGCCGTAAAGCGGTTTCCCAGCGCTGGCCATCGGTTAGCGAAGCGACCCGGGCAGAGTTCTCGTTCCCCAACAATCAAAGTTGACGTCTTAGGGTAACTAGGACATCTTCTCAGCACCGTCGCCCTGCGATGGTGCTTTTTTTGGTGCGTACTTCAGACGTATAGGGACGAGGACAGCGTGGCGAGAACCCAGGACGAAATTCGGCAAACCAACGTAAAAAAGATTCTCCAAGCGGCAGAGCAGCTGTTTGCCGAAAAAGGCTATGCAGGTGCCTCAATGGGTGAAATCGCCCAACTGGCAGAGATCCCCAAATCCAATGTGCACTACTACTTCTCGACCAAAAAAGCGCTGTATCAAGATGTACTGTTAGAGCTTCTCGAAGTATGGAAACAGGATGCGCTGTGCTTTGAGCTTTACGATGATCCTCGCGTCGTGCTTTCCACCTATATTCGCGCCAAGATGACCCACTCCCGCAACCGCGCCCACGGCTCAAAAGTATGGGCGGCCGAAGTGATGCAGGGCGCCCCGATGCTTAAGGAGCGCCTTCGCGACAATCTTTACGAATGGGCCAAGCTGAAAGAGTCGAAAATCCGCGAATGGGTAGAATCAGGCCAGATCACCCCCGTCGAGCCTTCCTACCTGCTCTATATGATCTGGGCCTCCACCCAGCACTACGCTGATTTCGACTACCAAATCTACCTGCTCAACGATAACCAGCCGCTGGACGATCTACAGTTCGAAAAAGCCGTTCAGTCGGTTACCTCGGTGATTTTGCGAGGGATTGGGTTGACGGCGTGAGCGAACAAAGATGGCTTGAAGACATTTAAGTGTACGCCTAGACTATATATACATAGTTTAGGCGTACACTTATGGATCATATGGTAGCCCGCCAACGATTGGATGCATGGGATCGCCAGGGGCGTAATATCTTCACGTTGCGAGATCTCGCCAAGCTGTTCCATGAAGATAACCCGAAAACGCTACAAGAGGGCGTGAACCGTCTTCGCCGCCATGGAGTACTGGAAAGGGTTGCGCGGGGAATCTATCACTATGCACTGTCTCGAACCCCAGATGCTTATCGGCTGGAGCGTATCGCCCGGGCCATGCGGCGCGGCGAATACAGCTATGTTTCTTTAGAGTCTGCCTTATCTGAATACGGCGCCATCTCACAGATTCCGGTTGATCGACTGACCATTATGACCACCGGCCGAAAGGGAACCTATTACACGCCTTATGGCACCATTGAGTTCACCCATACACGCCGCCCAGTCACCGAGCTGATGGGGCGCATGAAAGATATTGGCCGCCCCCTCAAAATCGCGACGCCTGAAGCCGCTTGGGCGGATCTAAAGCGCGTAGGTAGAAATACTCATCTAGTGGATACCGAGGTGTTGAATGAACCGGATTGAGCCTGGGGATTATGAACAGCTAGTGGCGCAAGCCATGGAGGATCCAGCCCGTACAGCGATGCGGCCGGTGATTGAAAAGGAATTGCTCCACTTCGATATTCTATATGCGCTTGATAGAGAGGGGCTGCTCGACGCGTTGACGTTTCAGGGCGGGACTTGCTTACGGCTTTGTCGAGGATCGCCAAGATTTAGTGAAGATCTGGATTTTGCAGGAGGCCAAGACTTTAAACGCGAAGATTTTATGCGGATCAAAGAATGTATTGAAGCGTACATTAGCCGACGCTATCGCCTTGAGGTCACGGTGAAAGCACCCAAAGAGCTCAAAGACGATCCTCGATACGCCGATATACATGTCGACAAGTGGCAGGTTGCTGTTGTGACCTCGCCCATGAGGCCAGACATTCCGAAGCAGCGAATCAAGTTGGAGATTGCGAATATTCCTGCTTATACCCGTGAGGCACATGCGATCCAGATTCATTACCCTTTTCTGCCGGATGGATATAGTGATCTTTTGGTGGTCACTGAGAGCGACGATGAGATTATGGCGGATAAGCTCGTCTCGCTGGTGAATACGAAAAAGTATGTGCGCCACCGGGATATCTGGGACCTGCAGTGGTTAAAGCAGCAGGGCGCAGCCCCCAACCTTGATTTACTTCAGCGCAAACTCGCGGACTACCGTGTTGATGATTACTCAACCAAGGCGCGTAGCATAATTGAGAGGCTGCCAGCCATCATTTCAGGCTCTGCCTTTCACTCAGAAATGACTCGGTTTCTACCTGCTGACACGCTGGCGAGAACGCTGGATAATCCGCGGTTCGCTGGCTTTCTGTCGCGTGAACTTACCACAATGCTTAGTACCGCCGTGGCAACGCTTGAGGGGCGTGGTTCAAATACAGCACCACCTGAATTTAAGCTCTGAAAGCCAGTTTATTTTCTCAACGACTGAGCTGAACGGATGTATCAAACTTATGCCGCTTACGCGACAGTAGCGTGCGGAACTTGCGCAGGTTGTCATCGCCATAGAGCACGCGATCACAGAAGCGGTCGTACCCATCTAAATCAGCGACTGTCACTATCAACACAAAATCACACTCGCCGGTTACCTGATAGCACTGCTTCACTTCAGGGGCGCTTAGCGCTGTTGTTAAAAAACGCTGGTAGAGCGACTTATTATCGCGCTCCATCGTCACCTCCACCACCATATGCAGGCACTGCCCAAGGGCGTCAGGGTTGAGTATTGCTACTTCCCGCTCAATGATTCCTTCTTCGCGCAATCGCTTAACTCGTTTTAAACAAGCTGAGGGAGAGAGGCCCACTTCATCCGCTAATGCTTGATTGGTCAGGCTGGAGTCGCGTTGAAGCTGGTCAAGAATGCGTCGAACAATGGCGTCCATGAAATAAAATGCTCTTCCTATACTTATAAAGAACGAAAAATGATTGTTAGATCTGTATTGGAAAGAAGATTCTGCATTGCCTCTATTACCATAACAATTATTCAAACGATGGCAATGGAGAGCTAGATGCAGACGAGCATTCGTCACCTATTGGGCGACTTAGTTAGCATTTTAAAAGATGCGCTGAGGGTCTATCTGACGCTACTTAAAATCTTGATTCCAGCGCTGCTCATCGTCAAAGGATTTGAGCTCTTGGGTGTAATCGGCTGGTTTGGAACGGCATTAGCCCCCTTAATGGGCGTGCTTGGTTTGCCCGAACAAATGGGTGTTGTGTGGGCGGCGGCGCTCTTTACCAACTTGTACACCGCCATTGCGGTATTCCTCCAAGTAGCTGGTGATATGCACTTGAGTATTGAGCAAGTAACGGTGCTGGGTGCGTTGATGCTGGTAGGGCACTCGATTCATGTTGAAGGGGCCGTCGCCAAGCGCGCTGGCGTACCGTGGTGGGCTACATTAGTCCTGCGCGTAGGTGGGGCTTTGCTGCTTGCTTGGCTCTTGCACTGTTTCTATTCGTATTTTGGTTTGTTGCAAGCGCCAGCAGCATTGGTATGGCAACCAAGTTTGTCGACAGCGCCAACGATAAGCAGTTGGGCGATCGCACAGCTTGAAACGCTAGCGCTTATCTTTGTGATTATTTTAGCGCTGATTGTGCTCCTAAAACTTCTGAAAAAGCTCGGCCTGGAGCGCTGGATTCATCTTGGCTTGCTACCGCTACTCAAGCTATTAGGTATTGGCCGTTCGGCAGCTAATGTAACGGTGATTGGTTTTACGTTGGGATTAAGCTACGGCGCAGGGCTGCTGATTCGGGATGTGCAAAACGGCACCCTCAGCAAGCGCGATAGCACGCTTGCTCTATGCTTTCTCGGCCTCTGCCATAGCGTTATAGAAGACACGCTGCTGATCTTGATGCTGGGGGCCGATATAGCGGGCATTTTATGGGCACGGCTACTCTTTGCCGTTATTGTCACCGCTATGATTGCCCGCTGGCCTAAAACCACGATCAACAATCAAGTAGGCAAATACACTGGCTACCATTAACGCAAAATAAATATGTCCAAGCTGATAAAAAACACTGTCCACTATTCGATCCAGCCACTTTGCTCGTAGCGTTTTGCTGGAGATTAATCCCTCTCCGAGCCTACCTGCTCAGCAATCAAACACAAAAGCTCATACATAATGGTGGCACCCAACAGGGCGGTGTTACCGCTGGGGTCGAAGGGTGGAGAGACTTCCACGACATCGGCACCGATAAGCGGTAGGCCGCGAAAGCCGCGCACTAGCTGTAGTGCTTGCAGGCTGGTGAGGCCGCCGACCTCCGGGGTGCCAGTGCCTGGGGCGAAGGCAGGGTCGATGCTATCGATATCGAAGGATAGATATACCGGGCCGCTGCCGACCACACGGCGTGCTTCGGCGACCGTCGCTTCAATCCCCAGCGCATCCACTTCCTCCATAAACATCACCCGCATGCCGCTTGCCGCGGAGTAATCCCAACCTTGGGTGGTGTTCTGGGTGCCGCGAATGCCAATTTGTACCGTGCGTTTGGGATCAATCAGGCCATGTTCACAGGCGAGCCGGAAGGGGCCGCCGTGGTGAAATTTTGAGCCCTGAAACTCGTCCCAGGTGTCGGTATGAGCATCGATATGGATCAATCCCACCGGGCCATCGGCCGCTAAACCACGCAGGATGGGATAGGTAATCGAATGGTCGCCACCGGCGCTGAGCGGGATAACCCCTGCTCGGCGAATAGCTGAGTAATAAGCGGCAATATCATTAGAGACCTGCTCAAGGTCGTAGATCGACGAAAATTGAACGTCGCCAATATCGGCAATACGTGCCGTGGCAAAGGGATCCAGCCGGGTGACATGGTGTAGGCTGCGCATCATGCTCGACTGGTTGCGAATCTCCCGCGGGCCGTGGCGGGTGCCGGGGCGATTGCTCACGCCGCCATCGAACGGAATGCCGACCAGGGCAATATCAAGTTCATCCAATGTGTCGGCTAACGGTGCGCGTAAAAAGCTGGCTATTTCGCGATAGCGTGGCTCTTGGCGTGGTAGGTAGCTTTCGCCGGTGGCGGCGTTGCGGCGAGTACCGTCGGTTCCGTTGGCCATTTTGCTCTCCTTATCGGGTTAGGCTCGCCAAGCTGGCGGCCAGTAGCTGAGTGCCTGCGACGGCATCATCGAGTTCAGTATGCTCATCGGGGTGGTGGCTAAGGCCATCGCGGCAGGGCACAAACAGCATCGCCGTTGGGCAGTGGTTGGCGAGGTGAATCGAATCGTGAAAGGCACCCGATACTAATCGCGGTGCCGTAATCCCCAGCACATGGGCGGTGTCATCAAGTAGGGCGGTGAGGGTGGCGGGAAACGCCACTGGCTCAACGCGCGATAGCGATGTCAGTGTTGCTTTGCAGCCTGCCCAGGTCTGCTGGGCGAGCTCATTGAATTCGGCTTCCAGCGCTTTTAGCGTCGCGGCTTCCGGGTGGCGTAAATCAATAGTGAAGGTGACCTGGTCGGGAATGGTGTTCACCGAGCCAGGGCTGACGGCAAACTTGCCAATGGTAAAACGCACGCGGTCTTCGCTATCCCGGGCGGCCTCCCGCAGCGCGGTTGCCAGCGCACAGGCGCCTTCTAACGCATCGCGGCGCATGGCACGTGGGGTGGTGCCCGCGTGGTTGGCGCTTCCCGATACAGTGACTTCATACCAGCTAACGCCTTGAATACCTTCCACAATGCCTGCCGACACACCCTGGCGCTCCAGAATAGGGCCTTGCTCAATATGTAGCTCGAGAAAGGCATGCATCGGAGTTGCCAATGGGCGGCGGGGAACGCCTGCAGCGTCCAGTTCGGCCAAGCAAGTATCCAAGGCACTCCCCAGGCTGACGCCGTCGCTGTCTTCAACTAAGCGCGTTTCATCCAGGCTGCGCGCACCGCAAAAGACCGCTGAGCCAGAAGTGCCAGGTGAGAAGCGCGCCCCCTCTTCGTTGGTCCAACTTACCAGCGATAGAGGGCGGCGCGGTGTAAAGCCCGCCTGCTTAAGTGCGCGTAGTGACTCAAGCCCTGCCAGTACGCCCAGCGCGCCATCGTACTTCCCGCCTGCAGGCTGGCTATCCAAATGGCTGCCCGTGACGACAGGCTCAAGCTCGGGTTCACTGCCGGGCACATCCAGAAACACGTTGCCGATAGCGTCGACGCTTGCCTTGGCACCCAGGGCGCTGGCCTGCTCAATCAGCCAAAGCCGGGCGCGGGTGTCGTTGTCATCAAGCGCCAGACGTGCCACGCCGCCATCTGAACGACCACCCATCTTCGCCACCGTGGCTAAGTCGTTGGCGAGTCGTTCCGGGTTTACCGCTGCTACTATCGCCGCTAAATCAATGACGGGCTTGTCGGTTGGATAATGAAGGTGGCTTTCCATCAGGCTCTCCCTAGGGGATTTTATTCGTAGACTTCAAAATGTACCTCGACAGGCACGCAGTCTGCACCGTTGATGGGAATAATGTCTTGCGGGCAGGCGGACATCACGACAATACAGTCCATCTCAGCGCGTAGCTCCACATAGTCACCGGGTTTGGACACAGGCGGGCACCAGTCGACTTTCATCTGGTCATTAACGGGAATGTTCATCCATAGATTGAGCGGCTGGGGCACCTCAGGAGTGACAACGCCTATCGCCTTCATGGCTAAACGCAGGTTGTCGGCGCAGCTGTCGTGGTAGCCCTCGACACCCAGCGTCATGTAACGGAACAGGTCGCAGGCGGCCATTAGCGTGTCGTGGATACCTGGTGAAGTGTCGGCGGTGAGAGTCATGATCGGGCGACGGCGGTTACTTATCAGCGGGTCGCCGACTTGAGGAATCAGCGCGCTCAGCCAGGCACGCCCGTGTTCCCAAGACATGAACTCGTTGATGTTGTCAGTGCTAAACGCCCAGGTGTCGCACACTTGAGTGCCATGAGTATTAATAATACGAATGGTTTGCCCGGCTTTCAGACGCACCGCCCGGCCGCCACGAGCGGCGACTTCGTAGCGCTCGCCCATTACAGGTGTACCATCGGGTGTGATGGGGTTTTCCAAGCTGTGGTTATGGCCGCAAGGTTCGCTGTTGCTGCGCGGCAGTTGCTCAATGCGGGCGTGATCAAAGCGTGTATCAGAACTCATGGGGTGCTCCAGGTGTTTTAATCGTGTTGAGGTAACTGAATCAGTCGATATGGCGCTCGCGCCAAGTATTAAGAAACTGTTGAAGGCGTTCGCTTTTTGGCTGGCGGAACAGGGTCGCGGGCGGGCCGCTCTCTACCACGCGGCCTTGATCCATAAAAATCATCCGGTCGGCGACCTTGGCAGCAAATCCCATTTCGTGAGTGACGATCACCATGGTCATGCCGTCTGCGGCCAGCTTCTTCATGACATCCAACACTTCGCCGACCAGTTCCGGGTCAAGCGCCGAGGTAGGCTCATCGAAGAACATCACCCGGGGCTTCATGGCGAGTGCCCTAGCAATCGCCACTCGCTGTTTCTGGCCACCGGAAAGGCTCTCTGGAAAGTGACCCGCACGGTCGGCAAGGCCAACTTGTTCGAGCATCGCGATGCCTTCCGTGTCGGCTTGCCGCCGGGAAAGGCCGTTGACCAGACGCAGGGCTTCGGTCACGTTCTCCAGTGCCGTGCGATGGGGCCATAGGTGAAAGTGCTGGAACACCATGCCCACTGGCGCGCGCACTTCATCTACGCGTTTTTCGCTGGTGCGCACACGTTGACCACTGCGGTCTTCATAGCCCAATAATTGACCGTCGATATAGACGCTACCGTGATCGTAGGGCTCCAAAAACGCCAGACAGCGCAGCAGGGTGGATTTACCTGAACCGGAGGGGCCAATTACACAAACCACTTCGGAAGG
Source organism: Vreelandella sp. DA03-1M (assembly GCF_055725665.1). Classification (NCBI taxonomy): domain Bacteria; kingdom Pseudomonadati; phylum Pseudomonadota; class Gammaproteobacteria; order Oceanospirillales; family Halomonadaceae; genus Vreelandella; species Vreelandella sp. DA03-1M. The sequence goes on along the minus strand of NZ_CM146798.1, from coordinate 4,001,043 downwards.
GGCGAGGCTGAAGTCGATGTTGGTCAGCACTTCCAGATCGCCAAACTGCTTACTGATACCGTGTGCCTCAACAATGGCTTTTTGTTGAGTAGTCGCAGGCGGCGCGAGTGTGTCAGCCGTTGGCATGGGCGTTATCCTTTTGAGCGATATGGCGCGGTTGACGATTTGCCAAGCGTTTTTCCAGCGCATAGCCACCCCGGGCCACCAGTTCAATCATCAGCCAGTAGAGCAACGCAACCGCCAGGTAGGGCTCGATGACCTGAAAAGTCTGATTAACGATGGTGGTGGCGTTTTTGGTCAGGTCATCCACCGAGATAATCGAGATCAGCGCGGACTCTTTCACTAAAATGATCAGTTGATTGGTGCTTGGCGGTACGATCAAACGCGCCATTTGTGGAATCTGTATACGGACGAGTGCGTGCCAGGGGGAAATGCCGAGCATTCGCGCCGCTTCCAATTGGCCTTTAGGGATTGATTTGAAACCGCCCCGATAAATTTCCGCAAAATAGCCGGCACCGTAGAGACCGATTCCCACCACGCCAGCGACGCTGGCGCTTAACGTCAAGCCAATGCTGGGGCCGCCGTAATAGAGCAAAAACAGCAGAATCAGCAGTGGTATGCCGCGGCAAATTTCCACATAACAGGCCACCGGATAGCTGAACAGGCGTGGGTTGGCCAGCCGCAGCGCTGCCAGTACGAGTCCTAATGAAAGTGCCAGTAAGCAGCCTAATAAGCAGATCCACAGCGTGTTCCACAACCCTTGCAGAATCAGGTCACGCATTTCCCATATCAGGGCAATATCTAACATAGCTGACACTCCCCTATTCGGTGGCTAGGCCGCCGGCCATGCGGCGTTCCAAGTAAGCGCTGATGCGTGCCAGCACAAGATTGACGGCGAGATACAGCACGGCAGCGGCCAGGTAGGTTTCCAGCGGCTGAAAAGTACGTGAAGCGATTTGTTCGCTAACGCGCATTAGCTCGGTGACGGCAATCACTGAGATCAGCGATGAATTCTTGAGAATCGTGATGATCTCGTTGGTCAGTGGTGGCAACGTCAAACGAAATACCTGAGGCATGATGATGCGCCTGCGGGTTTGCCAAGCGGAGATGCCCGCCATGCGCGCCGCTTCTATTTGCCCAGCGGGAATATGGCTGATACCACTGCGGAAGATTTCCGCTTGGAAGGCCGTTGTATTCAGCGTTAGGGTCAAAATGGCAGCTGAGATAGGCGCTATCTCAATGCCGATTTCGGGCAGTAGGTAATAGACCAACAGCAGTTGCAGCAAAATGGGGGTGCCACGCCAAAAGCTGCGGTAAAGCCCGCAGGGCCAGCGCACTAGGCGATACCGGCTGGTCAAACCAAAGGCCAGCAAAACACCTAACACCAGGCCCAATGCGATAGCGGAAAGCGAGACCACCAAGGTGGTGGTCAAGCCTTTGAGCAGCACAGGGTAGTGGTTGAGTAAAATCTCAAACATGGTGCACCCGTCGGGAGAAGTGAATCGGCTTAACGAACGTCGTACCGATTTACTCGGCTGCAGGCAGTTCTAACGGTAGCACCATCGGGCCGCCAAACCATTTTTCCTGTAGCTCAGTTAAGGTGCCGTCTTCATTGAGGCGTTGAATCTGCTCGTCCATAAAGGTGTTAAGGGAAGCGCTCTCTTCGTCATCGCGTCCGGCCCAGGAGAAGTAAACCGGGTCGCCGAAAGTGCCGACCACTTCAAACACATCCGGACGGGTACGCTCGGCTTCGAGCAGGTTAGGGAGACTATTGATCACCACATCGACACGGCCCGTCCCTAGCTCGGCATAGGCCTCATCAACGCCTGTGTAGGTGCGAATATCTTCAACGGGAGTACCCGCTTCCTCTAGCTCCGCGGCCAACGCTTCCAGCGCTTCTAACTGCGCGGAGCCTGCTTGAGCGGCGGCTACTTTGCCGGCGATATCTTCAGGTGAGTTGATATCTTCTTCGCCAGCGCGTTTTAGAATGGCCATGGTGGCATCGGCAATGGGGGCGCTTAAGTGATAACGCTCCATGCGCTCTGGGGTGGCGGTGACAGAGGTAATCACGTAGTCAAAGCGCTCGCGCTCCAGCCCCGGCAGAATGCCTTGCCAAGGCAGATCCATGCGGATCAGTTCGACGCCCTCAAGCTCGGGCATGATGTGTTCCATGATGTCGGCGGAGTAGCCAACAATTTCGCCATCCTCGATATATTCAAACGGGGCGAAACGCGCTTCTGTGCCAACAGTAAAGGTGGCATCAGTGCGAATGTCTTCAAGCAAATCGCTGTGAGCGGTAGTGGCGAAGCTAACGCCAAGTAGGAGGCCAGCGGTGATAGTGGGGATGCGTTGCATGGGGATGCTCCTCGGGGTAGTGATACTCGAAACAAAGGCGAAGGCCTGTTGAACAAGAACCCCTTGAGTTAAGCAGGCGTTATGCAACAATAAAACTGTTATCTTTCGATGTTCATACCCGTTTTATTGATGTGAATTGCACTAACGTAGAGCACGCTAATGAAACTCTCCGCTGCTGATCTGAAAAGCCTCTCTGTATTCCTTGCGGTAACCGAGCATCGTGGTTTTGCCGGTGCGCAAACGGCGCTGCATATGAGCCAGTCCGCCATCAGTTTTCATATTCGAGCCCTTGAGGAGCGGGTAGGGTTCACCGTTTGCCATCGGGGGCGGCAGGGGTTTGAGCTAACCGAGCGGGGCACCATTGTGTATGAACGCGCTAAACAGCTGCTCTCTTCGGTAGACGATTTCGACAGCGAGATGAGCGAGTTACGCAGCTCCGTTTACGGCACGCTGCGCTTGGGCGTAGTCGACAACACCATTATGGATGTCGATCTTGATCTGCAGAGCGTGATTGGTGAGTTCCTGCGAAAGAACCCCAAAGCGCGCCTCAATATTACTGTGGGCAGCCCTGATCGCTTGATCGGCGAGATCGCAAACGGCGCCGTACAGCTCGGTATACTGCCGGAAACGGCGCAAATGGAAGGCTTGCAGCACCGCCAGGTCTACACGGAGGTGCACGGCATTTATTGTGCAAAACGGCATCCACTGTTTGCCCGCGACAGTGCTCAATTAACGGTTGAGGAAGTCATCAAACACCCCTTTGTGGTACGCCCCTATGCCAACCTGCAAGAGCTTAAAAGCTTCCCCAATGCCCAGGTGGGGGCTCATGCCTCCAATATGGAAGCCCAGGCGCTACTGATTTTAAGCGGCCACTTTATTGGCAATTTGCCCCACTATTACGCCAGCCACTGGGTTGAGCGGGGCGAACTTAAAGCGTTGCTACCGGATCAGGTTGAGATCGCTTCGCCGTTTTGTGTCGTCACCCGGGCTGGTCGGCGGCCCTCGCTTATTGTGCGCAGCTTTATTCAAGAGTTGGTGGCCCGGCTATGGCAGCAGTCGCATCTGGTCGAGGCTTATAATGGGGATGAGCTGTTTAAAACCTCACCAACGCCTGAAGGCTAACTTCCAGAGGGTCGCCGACCACTACCCGCGTGCTGCCGCCGCTGGAGGGGTAGTAAGTGGTATCAAACAGGTTCTTGGCGTTGAGCTGCAGGTGCAGGTTGTCGCCCAGCCAAGGGGTATCCCAACCGACAAAGGCATCAGCGACAGTATAGGCATCCAGCTGGAAACTATTGTCCGCGTCGCCTTCGCGCTCGCCCACGTAGCGTACTCCACCGCCCAGGCGCCAGTTACCCAGTTCCGGGCCGGTATTTAGGTCATGAGCCAAGTAGAGACTGGCGGTATGCCGTGCGGCGTTGGTTAGCCGGTTGCCTTGGGTGCCTTCGGTATCCTTGAGCACTTCGGTGTCGGTGTAGGCGTAAGCACCTAGTAGCGAAAGCTGATCGGTCAACTGGCCGGAAACCGTTAGCTCCACACCTTGGGAGCCCGCTTCGCCTACCGTGCGGGTCACGCCGTTGTCGGAAACGGCGACATTCTCTTTGCGGATATCAAATAGCGCAGCGGCTAACGAAAACTGGTCATTCCACAGGTGCTTGACGCCAATTTCGCTACCCATACTGTGCTCGGGATCCAGCGTCTTGCCGGTATCGCTGTCGGCGCCATTGGGCACAAAAGCCTCGCTGTAGCTAGCATAAACCGACGTATCCGGCGTCAGGCGATGCAGCAGGCTGACCGACGGCAGGAAAATATCGTCGCTGATATCGGTGGCGGTCACGAAGGGTCGGCCACGGCCACCAAACTGCTCATAGTGGGTATAGCGCCCGCCTAGCCCCAGCGTCCAGCGGTCGTTGAAGTGCCAGCGGTCATTCAAGTAGACGCCGGTGGTATTGATTTCATCTAAGCGCTGGCTAAGCGAGTTGTTAAGGCTGTCGCTATTCAGATTCAGGCCACCGTAACTTATGTCATATATATTTTGGTCGGTCACCGCCGTGCCGCGATACACCTCGGCCAGATAGTCCCGGCGTCGTTCGTGATCAATTCCCACGGTGATGTCGTGACGCATGCTGGCCAGAGTGGCGGTGCCGGTGGTATCCCAGGCGGTGTACTGCACACGGCGGTCAAAACCGTAGTTGGCGTCGGCACGGCGGGTTAGCGCGCCGGTATCTTCATCCACACTCAGCACCCGCGGCTGGCCATCGCTGTACTGGCGGCGGTTCCAGCCGTAGGTCAATCTTGTTGACCAGTCGTTGTTGATATCCTGCTCCCACCAAGCGGTGACCGCTTCGTCGTGACCAAATACCCGCGACCAGGGTTCATCGAAGCGGCGCTCATCGGGCACCTTGGCGGGCTCACCGTCGACAATCACCGTGCCGCGATCCAGATCCAAGTCATAATCGCGATATTCATAGGAGATCTGCGCGCGACTGTCGCTGCCTTCCCAGCGTAGCGAGGGGGCAACGATAGTGCGTCGATTGTTACCGAAGGCTCGAAAGGAGTCTTCATCTTCATGGTGGACGATAAAGCGGAAGGCAAGCCCGGTATCGGCAAGCGGGCCTGTGACATCGACGCTGGCGTTGCCGCCACCCAAGGAGGTCGCTTCGGCGCTGATTTCGCGCTGCCACTCACTCAGGACGTTTGGTGACTAGGTTGATTACCCCACCAGGATCCTGCTGGCCTTGGAAGAGCGATGCCGGGCCCTTGAGTACTTCGACATGATCCACCGTCGCCATGGAGAAGGTGCCGCGTGGTTGGCGGATGCCATCGATCAGAATCGAGCCATCGCTGTTACTGCCGAAACCGCGTTTGATATAGCCGTCTTCGGTACCGCCCATATTGTTGCCTTCGGTGACCCCTGCGACCATCGCCATCGCCTCATCCAAACTGTCGATATTATGGTCGGCCATCACCTGGGCGGTGACGACTTCCACCGTACGGGCTTCTTCTAAAAACGACACCGGCTGTTTGCTGGCCAGGCTAGAGTGTTGGGCGCGATAGCTCTGCGGCGCCACGTCAGTGAGGCGATCCGAGGTGACGATTAATGTTTCTGAGACTGTTTCTGACGCGGTCTCATTGGTTTGTTGAGCATAGGCATAGGGCAGTGGATTCAGAAGCAGCAGCGGCGAAAACAGCGCAATGGTTCGAGAGCGGAACATGGGTGTTCGATCCTTTTGTTGTCAGTGGGTTGAGTGAGCAAGCGTTATTGAGCGTTGAGTGCGCCCCAGAAATGCCCCTCGCGGCTGAGCGCTGGCGCGGTGGGTAGCAGCGCGTCGAAAGTGGCGGTCGGGTCGAGATCGCTAAACAGCGCGGGGTGCAGCCACTGGGCAATACGCTCCAGTGCCACGATGGCGAAGGGGCCTTGGTGGAAACCGTGCCAAAGGGCATAAAACTGTTCATTCTGAACGGCATTAAGATGCGTCCAGCCGGGGAGTGTTTGGCTGAGGAGATGTAAATCCTGGTTAATGTCGTCGGCGCTAATACCCAGTCCGGCGCGTAAGCCATCACCGGCTCTCCATTGCCCCGCAGTATTGATAACGACCTCGGGCGGGTGGCTCAGTACCCATTCGTTGCTTAGCGTCGCCGAAGCGCCGGGCGTTAATGCATCGGCGACGTTATCGCCGCCTGCCCGTGCGACCAGGTCGGCCAGCCCATTGCTTAAATTGGTGCGGCAGCAGTCAACTTTCACCCCAGGGGCGATATTGATCAGTACCCTGGGCGGTTCAGTGGGATTCTCTGCCAGCTTCAGCGCTGCCAAACCCTGGTCGATACGCGCCAAACGCTGTTCAATCAGGGACGTCATACGGTTGGCCCGTGGCGTCGCGTTTAATGCCTCGCCTAAAAGAGTTAGGCTTTTGGGCGTGTTTTCCAACGGGTGACGGTTAAAGTCGATAAACAGGTAGGCAATGCCCAACTCGTCGAGTAGTTGCGCCAGCGGGGAGCCTTCAACACTGCTGGCACGTGAGAGATCAAACAGCACCAGATCCGGCGCCAGGGTCAGTAGCGCTTCGCTATCGAGCTGGGGGGTTGGCGCGTGTGAAAGCGTGGGCAGTTGGGCAAGCGCAGGCCACTGGCTAGCAAAGTGCTGGGCCATGGCGGGATCGAACATGGCCAATGGATAAGCCCAGCCCGCCAAGTGCTCTGTGGGGTTATCCAGCAGGCTGGCCAGTGCGTAGAACTGGCGCGGCTGGGTAAGGAACAGGCGTGATGGCGGCGCTGAAAGCGTCACCTGGCGCCCGGCGAGGTCGGTAAGTTGTTTGGGAAAGCCCGCCTGTGGATCGGTTGCCCAGCAAGCGGTAGCGCTTAACAGACTGATCCAGCACAGCAGGTTGATAGCCAGGCGGCGCATTGGGTTATCCTAGATAGAATTCGTAGAATGCTCACTGACGCGATCGCTAAGCACAATGGGCCGCCCCAGCGAGCATCGCTCGACCCGCGACTCGACCCCGTAGGCGGCGTGCAGTACGTCGGGGGTAATTACCGTGTGAGGGTCGCCGGCAGCTAGTAGGCCGCCGTTGCCAAACAGCAGCACCTGGTCGCAGAAGCGCAGGGCCAGATTGATATCGTGGATAGCCATCAGGCAGACCGCCTGACGTTGCGCAATCACTGTGCGCACGGTATCGATCAGTGCCAGCTGCCAACGCAAATCCAGCGCACTGGTGGGTTCATCCAGCAGTAGCAGCGCTGGCTGACGGGCAATCGCCTGGGCCAGGCCGACCATCTGGCGCTGACCACCGGAGAGTTCGCTTAGCGGGCGCAAGGCTAGCGGCCGAATGGCCAGCGCATCGAAAACACGTTCGATTAACGCTTCTATTTCTGTACGACTTAGGTCGGGGCGCACCGCACGGCAGGCGCTTAGTACCGCTTCATAAGCGACTAATGTGGTGGCCTGAGGGAGCGTTTGCGGTAAATAGCCCACATGGCGCATTCGCGCTGCGCCGCTGAGGCTGGCGAGGTCGATATTGTTGAGCTGCATTCGCCCGCTGGCCGGTTGTAAGCCCGCGATGGCCTTTAACAGGGTTGATTTACCTACCGCGTTGGGCCCCAGCACCGCGACCAGCGAACCGGGTGGCAGTGTGGGCAAGCTGAGCTGGTCGAATACGCGCCGTTTGCGATAGCCGGTCGTGAAGTTACTGAGTGTAAAACCTGACTTCATCGCGCACGCCCCTGCATCATAATCAACGCCATAAAGAAGGGGATTCCCACCAGCGAGGTCACCAAACCCACGGGCAGTACCAACCCATCGACCAGGGTTTTACTGGCGATAGAGGCAAGCGAAAGCACCAGCGCTCCCGCCAGCGCGCTGCCCGGTAGGTAGAAGCGATGATCTTCACCCAGCGCCAGCCGGGCCATATGCGGCCCCACCAACCCGATAAAGCCGATAGTGCCCACAAACGCGACCGCCGCAGCGGCAAGTAAACTCACCCGCAGTAGCGAGATAAGCCGCAGGCGTTCAACCGCAATGCCGAAGCTGCGCGCGTGTTCATCACCTGAGCGCAATGCTGTCATCGCCCAGGCGCTGCGCAGCGAGAAGGGCAGGCAAACAGCCAGCACGGCTGCCACGATGGTCACCGTCTCCCAAGAAGCACGGGATAGGCTGCCCATCATCCAGAAAACTAACTGCTGTAACGCATCGGGACTGGCGATGAGCTGCAAAAGCGCGACCAGTGCGTTCAGTACAAAGACCAGCGCAATACCAAACAGCACGATGATTTCACGGCTGGCACCGTAGAGGCGCGACAGCGCATTGATGGTCAAAATCGAAGCCGCCGCAAACACAAACGCCATCAGGGCGGTGGCGTAGTGGGCACTCAAGCCAAGCAGGGAAAAGTTGAAGACAATCACCAGCGATGCGCCGAGGGTGGCCGCTGCGCCAACGCCCAGGGTAAATGGGCTGGCCAGGGGGTTATTGAGTACCGTTTGCATTTCCGCACCGGCCAGGCCCAGGGTGGCGCCTACCAGTACCGCCATTAGCGCCGCAGGCATGCGGATCTCCCAGACAATGGCCTGCTGAATCGGGCCTTGGGCATGGGCATCAAACAGTAGCGCGATTAAATCAGCCACCGAGATGTGTGCGGGGCCACTGGCGATATCAGCCAGCAGGGAGATGACCAAAGCGATAGCTAACCCTGCGACAATCAGCAAACGAGTAACAATAAAGCGCCGATAGCTGGATGCCAGCGGCGCAATAAGCGGCGAAGAGGCGGGCATTATAAAGGTGATTCCAAGTGTGAAACGAAGTAAATAAGAGGAGTCTTATTTGCGATTAAAACTCATTCGTGATTGTATTTTCATCCTTTAGTCGTGGCCTTGTCAACTGTCAGGAAACCTAGCGCCACATGATTGCAGCGGTGCTTCCCCTATGCTCTATTGAAGCGCTAGGCTTTATTAAATCGATACACTTCATTTCAGCAGTTTTTGGCATACACTTACTTTTTGTTACATATGAACATAAAGGAGCTCATCATGACTGATATAGCCGCTTTGCTCGGCAGTGACGCCGATAGTTTGCTTAATCACACGTGCCAGGGCGTACCCCGGGATAGCTTGCACCTGCCGGGCCCAGACTTTATTGACCGTGTTATGGCGGATAGCGACCGCAGCCCAGCGGTGCTGCGCAGTATGCAGAGCTTTTTTAATCACGGCCGCTTGGCAGGTACCGGTTACCTTAGCTTGCTGCCGGTGGATCAGGGTATTGAGCACTCAGCGGGTGCTTCCTTCGCACCCAATCCGCGCTACTTTGACCCAGCCAACATCGTTGAGCTGGCACTTGAAGGGGGATGTAACGGCGTAGCATCGACGTTGGGTGTTTTGTCGTCGGTGGCGCGGCGTTATGCCCACAAAATCCCGATGATGCTCAAGCTGAACCATAACGAGACGTTGAGCCATCCGGCGATATACGACCAGACGCTATTTGCCGATGTAGACCAGGCCCACGACATGGGATGCGTGGCGGTGGGGGCGACGATTTACTTTGGCTCCCATGAGAGCCGTCGACAAATCATGGAGATTAGCGAGGCCTTTGAGCGCGCTCACCAATTGGGAATGGTAACGGTCTTGTGGGCTTATTTACGCAATCCAGCCTTCAAGCAGGACGGCACCGATTATCACGTCTCCGCCGACCTCACCAGCCAAGCTAACCACATGGCCGCAACCCTCAAGGCGGATATCGTCAAACAGAAACTGCCTGAGAACAACGGCGGTTACCGTGCAGTAGGCTTTGGCCATACCCACGATAATGTCTACAGCGAGCTAACCACTGACCACCCCATTGATTTGGCCCGCTACCAGGTTGCCAATTGCTTTATGGGTCGCGTGGGTTTGATTAATTCCGGCGGGGGCTCCAAGGGGCACTCTGATCTCGGCGAAGCAGTGCGCACGGCGGTGATCAACAAACGCGCCGGTGGTATGGGCTTGATCTCAGGGCGCAAGGCCTTCCAGAAACCCATGCAGGAAGGCGTTGAGTTGCTGCATGCTATTCAGGATGTCTATCTCTCTACCGATGTAACGGTCGCTTAACCGCTGTGAGCATCGGTTTTTAAAGCGGCCTTAATGTGCTGTCCTTGGCAGGTTTAAAAGTCCAAAAAAATTGCCATCCAGACCCTTGAAAATCGACTGACCGCTCCTATTTTTACAGCGTAGAGGCTGCTTCTTTAAGTTGTGTAAGAGTAAGAGGCTGCCTCTTATGACGATTTTCATAGTCTGCTTAACGTAGGAGGTGTTCGATATGTTCGATGATCTCAAGCGTTTTGAAACCGGCTTGCCTCGCCAGTTTGACTGGTTTAGCCAGTTGCTGGATGGCTTCTTGCCCGACAGCAATGCGATGGATATTCGCGCGGTGCCACGTGGTAGTTTTCCGATGATCAACGTGGCGCGTAGCGACGATGCCGTGAGGGTCTATGTGTTTGCGGCGGGTCTGGCACCCTCGGATTTGACCATCGATGTTCAGGACAATGTGCTGACACTGCGTGGCAAACGCGATGCTGTGACGGGTAGTAATGACGATGGCAGCTCGCGCCCGGTATTTCGTCGTGAGCGCGCCAGCGGTGAGTTTGTGAGAGCGGTTGCGCTTCCCGACGGTCTCGATGCCGAACGGGCAGAGGCACGCCATGCCCATGGGGTGTTTGAGATCGTGCTGCCTAAGCGCGAAGAGCTCAAGCCGCGGCGTATTGATGTTCAGGCGGCGTAAATCATGTTTGTTAACCTTGAATAAGGAGGGATAAATCATGAATAACGTTGTTCGTTCATCCAACCACTCCCCGCTGCAACAAGGTGGCGAAGAGCAACGCCGTGAAGAAACCCTGCTGCCAGCGGTGGATATCATTGAGGAGTCTAACGCGCTCAAACTGTTGGCAGATATGCCCGGCGTTACTAATGAGACGCTGAAAATAGAGCTCGACAACAACGTGCTGAGCTTGGAGGGTGAGATAGCGCTGAATATGCCCGAAGGGCTGAGCGCGCTGCACGCCGAAGTTCGCGGCCAGCGTTTTGCGCGGCGTTTCAACCTCAGTCACGAAGTGGACAGTGATGCCATTAGCGCCACTCTGGTCAACGGCGTACTGACGCTAACGCTGCCCAAGAAAGATAGCCACCGTACCCGTCGTATTGAGGTACAGGCAGCATAACGTTAGCCAACTGAGAACAGATGCTGAGTGTCCGCGATATCGTGGGCACTCTTTTTTGTTTCAGCTTTTGGTTACAGTTCTAGGTAAAACTCTCCCTTACCCACTATCACTGCGTTACCGCCCACCTGTACAAAACCGGGTTTGATACCGCCATTTGCTGCTGTGTAGATAACGCTGGGACGACCCATTTCAACACCCTGGTGAATCTTGCACTGCAAGGTATCGGGTTGAAGTGAGGCCAAATAGCCGGTTAAAGCGGCTGCGGCGCTGCCGGTAGCGGGGTCTTCGCAAATGCTGGCATGCATACAGAACATGCGGCTTTTGACCACTGTTTCTGCCCCACCTTGTTGTTCAATCACATACAGATAAACCTGGACGGCACTGCTGGCTGCAACAGCACTTGCCCAAGCCGTTGTAGAAATTCGCACGTTCTCTAACGCTGCCACGTCAGTGAGTTCGATCAAATGAAAGGGCAGCCCGAAGGAGGCAATCACCGGATCACCCATCACCTGATGGATGTCCAATCCCAGCAGCTCAACGGCCGTGGTGCGATCAATAGTGCTGTCTGTGATCATGGCGGGTTGGGCGGTCTTAAACGTTGCCCTATCTTGTTCATAATTAACCACGAGCTCGCCGATGGGAGGCTGGAGCACAACGCCTTGCCCGCGGTTCACTAAATCCAGTCCCCTTAGCAGATGCGCGGTGCCAACCGTGGGGTGACCGGCAAAAGGCAGCTCTCGCGTTGGTGTAAAAATACGCATCGGGTAGTGATTCGGCCCAGTAGCGGCACTTAAAAACACCGTTTCGGCCAGGTTAAGCTCATTAGCCAGCGCCTGCATGGTACTGGCTGCCAACCCATCAGCCTCTAGAAAAACGGCCAATGGGTTGCCGGTAAACGGCTGGTCGGTAAAGACGTCGAGTAGGTAATACTCAGCGGTTTTCATCAGGCCCCTCATCGAGTGGTGTATGCTTCCAAAACGCTTTATGTCCCTCTTTGAGCGCCTGTGTGCGGTCAATGCCAATATCGTCAAGTAGCCTGTCATCAAGGGATAGCAGTTGGCGGCGGCTACGGCGGTAGTGACGGTACTGGCGCAGTTGATAACGCAACTGATAGCGAAGCTGGGTAAGGCTGAAGCGCGGCATGGCTAATCCTCCTTATTATCTGCTCAACCAGCTTACTTAGTGCTACTATATCAATACAGATATAGTATTTAATATTTTTAGAATACAGAAGGGTGTTCTGGCGCTCTGTATGGCCACAGAATAGGGCATCTGTATTGATAATCGAGTGTGGGCGGGAGAGTGTCATGACACGTTATGAAGAAGTCGCCACGGTTTTGCGGGAGCGTATTGAGCACGGCATTTACCGGGTAGGTGATCGCCTACCCTCTATTCGTGCGGTCTGTCAGGAGTTGGGCGTTAGCATTTCGACGGCCCAGGAGGCCTACCGTCAGCTGATGGACTTGCGGTTGATCGAGTCTCGACCAAAATCGGGCTACTTCGTGCTGCCTAGCCGCGTGCCATCGGTGCTACCGTCGGTCTCACGACCCGCACAGCGCCCGCTGGATATTTCCCAATGGGATCAAGTGCTGGAGCTCGTCGCTACCCAACGTGATGACGTGCGGCTGCTGCTGGGGCGTGGCATACCGAATTTTGAGTATGAGACGCTGCGGCCACTGTCGAAGATTCTCGCCGGGCTGCATCGCAGCAGTGACCTGCACGGGTTCAACTACGACAAACTAAGCGGTAGCCCCGAGCTGCGTCAGCAGGTGGCACGATTAGCTATTGCCTCGGGCTGCTTGCTACACCCAGACGACATTATGGTGACCACTGGCTGTCAGGAGGCGCTGTCGATTGCGCTGCGCACCCTTACCCAATCTGGCGATGTGGTAGCTGTGGACTCACCGAGCTTTTACGGCACCATGCAGATCCTCAAGGCCAACGGTTTAAAAGCACTGGAAATCCCCACCGACCCGCAAACGGGTATTAGTCTGGAAGCCCTGGAGCTGGCCCTGGAACAGTGGCCAATCCGCGCCATACAGGTCACGCCCACCTACAATAACCCGCTGGGTTATACCATGCCCGAGGCGCGCAAGCGGGCGCTATTTCAGCTGGCGCAACGTTTTGACGTGGCGATCATCGAAGACGATATCTACGGCGACCTGTCATTTACCCTGCCCCGGCCGCGTACCGTTAAATCCTTCGATGACGATGGTCGGGTGATGCTGTGCAGCGGCTTTTCCAAAACGGTGGGGCCGGGGTTAAGAGTGGGTTGGCTGGCGCCAGGGCGCTATCGTGACCAAGCGTTGCATATGAAGTATGTCTCCACCGGCGCTTCGGCGACGTTACCGCAGCTGGCAGTGGCGGAGTTCGTCGCCAAAGGGCACTACGAGCGCCACGTGCGTTACGCCACCCGCCAATATCAGCGCCAGCGCGATATCATGATCAGTTGGGTTCAGCGCTACTTCCCCAAGGGCGCGGGTATCAGTTACCCCCAAGGCAGTTTTTTACTCTGGGTAGAGCTACCCGCCGCCGTGGACTGTGTGAAGCTCAATCAGCGCTTAGCGCAGCATGCTATCCATGTAGCGCCGGGGTCACTGTTTTCAGCTTCGGGCAAGTTTCGCCAATGTTTGCGCCTGAACTACGCGTTTACGCTAACGCCCGCGATTGAAGCGGCCGTACGTACGGTGGGTGAGCTGGCTACTGAGATGGTGGAGGACGCGCAGGCGCATGCAGCCGTGCTGGGATGAGGGCGCGATCACAGCCTCATAAGGTGAGGTTACCCTGGCGCACATCCAATTGCTCTAAGCGCTGTTTCAGGAGACCCGGAAAGCGTGCATACCAGGTCTGATTGAGCGGAGAAGGGTGAGGCAGCGGATAGAGGGTAAAGGTCTGTGCCTCGCCGTGGTCATCTTCAAGCGTCACCTCGATACTACTTTCAAAGCGATCCTCGTGCTTCCAGAATGCCTCCAGGCGTGCACGCTCCTCTTTTGAGCGGCCGATGCCGAACCATAGAAAAGCCTCGCGACCCAGCGTGATCAGGGTTCGCCCTTTCCAGCGGGAGATCAGGATTTCGTTCATCAAGCCGTGAAAGTGGCGCTTGACCTTCATGGACCACGCCTTGTTACCTATGGGTTTGTAGGGCACGGTGTTGATCCAGAAAAAGTGCTCGCCCACGGCGCGCGAGGCCTCGAAGTCAGACATTTTTTCATCATAAAGGTGCTCATGCAGCGCCTTTCTGACCAACTGCCCGCCAGCGCCGATAAAGGGTTCGCCATGGCGAACCTCATCGCGCCCTGGGTCGCGTCCGAAAAAGCCAATGCGTAGGTTCGGCTTGCCAAGGCCGATGATGGGCTCCAGAGGGTCGCGCTCAAAACGCTGGTAGACTTCGACATCGATTCCTTCGATTTCTGCCGCCAACGCTCTGAATTTCTTCTGTTGCCGCGGGGTCAGTGACATCTTCCATGCTCCTTGCTACAGCCAGTCGGCTGGTTCAATCAAACCACTCTTGCGCCGTGCGCCATAGGCACATCCCGGCGAAGTAAACAGAGGCAATGCCCCACCCCCATACTGCCCAAGCGGCGTGCTCAGGGCTGGAAAGTATCAGTGACGTCGCACACACGCACCATAGCAAGGTGACGGCGATATTGAGTGGCATGAACAAACGCACGCGAAAGGGATGAAGAAACTTCATTTTAGTCACGGTGAGAATGGCGAGAACAACGATAGTGGCAAAGGTAATAAAAGGAGGTAAATCAATAATGTAAAAATAGGCGGCGGTGATGTTCCAGGCGGCTGGAAAACCAACGAAGTAGTTGTCTTGGCTTTTCATATCGACATTGCAGAAACAGAACATCGACGACAGCAGAATAATGAACACTGAGAGCAGTGCAAAATAGGGCGGCAGTTCAATAAAGTAGTAGATAAAGAGGGCAGGAATAAAGGCCCAGGTCAGGTAATCAATGACCATATCGAGCGTTGAGCCATCGAAGTGGGGCAGTATCGTCTTCACTTCATACTTGCGCGCCAGAGTGCCATCGATACCATCAATCATCATCGCAGCACCCAGCCAGAGGAGGCAGGCGACGGGATTATTGTCGACCAGTGCAAGCAGCGCCATGGTGCCGAGTAGTACACCGCTGGCGGTGAATATATGCACACTCCAAGCTTTATATCGTGAGGTGCGGGATTCTGTATGCGAAGAGAATGATTGAACCACGTTGACCCCATTGGGAACGTGTTGTCCCCTTGCTGTTCGGTTTATTGATAAGCGTGTCAAAAACCATACCCTATCACTGTTTTTTTATATCGGCCGCTTAAATTGCTGCCGCGCCTGTGCAACCTGCACGCGGGTGATGCAGTTTAGCGAGTGGTCATTGATCAGCCCCATCGCCTGCATAAAGGCAAAAGCGGTTGTTGGGCCAACGAATTTCCAACCGCGCTTTTTTAACGCTTTGGATAGAGCGATGGATTCAGGCGAGGTGACCTGGGTTTGCGGCGGGGGGAGGGAGTCGGCGTCTGGCTCGAAACGCCAGAAGAACGCGGCTAACGAGCCTTCATGTTCGACCATTTCTTGCGCTCTTAAAGCATTATTAATGACCGCTTCGATTTTTCCGCGATGGCGAATAATGCCTGCGTTCTGCAGCAATTGCTGCACATCGTCTTCGCCAAACCGGGCAACCTGATGAAAATCGAAATGGTGAAAAGCGGCGCGGAAGTTCTCGCGTTTATTGAGAATGGTGCGCCAACTCAACCCCGACTGAAAACTCTCCAGGCACAGCTTCTCGAACAGCCGCTGGTCGTTAGCCACTGGAAAGCCCCACTCGTTGTCATGGTAAGGCAAAAACTCCGCCGCGCCCCCACACCATAGGCAGCGGGGATGACCATCAGGGGCGATAAAGTCGGACATAGAGCAATTCCTTAGCAGGTGATAAAAGCTGTTTTCAGTTAGCAATTAGGTGTTAACTCACTATAACGTTATTGGCGTGATAGCAAACGAGCCTGGAGATGAGTATGACATTTGTTCGCCCTGCCACGATTAATGATCTTGATACGCTAACGGAGCTGCTAGATGGTTATCGGCAGTTCTACGCTCAGCCTAGTAATGCGGAGGCCGCTCGTGCCTTTTTGCGCCAACGATTTGGGCAGGCGGATTCACGCATTCTCGTTAGTGAGAGTGAGAATGGTCGGCTTACTGGCTTTGTTCAGCTTTACCCTGGGGTTTCCACGGTAGGCTTAAACGCGCGCTGGACGCTAAATGATCTTTTTGTGCTTCCAGAGTCTCGCGATAAGGGCACGGGAAGAGCGCTAATGGAAGCCGCTACAAAACTCGCCAAAGAGCATGGCGTAGCACGCTTGATATTAATGACGCAGGTAGAGAACGAGCGTGCCCAGCACCTTTATGAGTCATTGGGCTGGCAGCGCAATACGGCGTTTTATGGTTACTTGCTTGATGTGAAGTGAGTTAAGCAGTTCAGGCTCGGCACCTAGCCGAGCCTGAACTACAGTGCATCAAGCCTCGCTTAGCTTGCGCGCTCTATGCAGGTTTTCCATTGTGTTCAGGCACGCCTGGGCGGCTTCTTTCCCTTTGGTAACAAAGTGTTGGGTGTAGAAGTCGTGATGCGTGGCGTGCTCATGGAAGTGGTGCGGTGTTAATACTGCCGAGATCACCGGCACTTGCGTGTCTAACTGCACACGCATCAAGCCATCAATCACCGCATGAGCCACAAAGTCGTGGCGATAAATACCGCCATCGACCACAAAGCCAGCCCCGACAATGGCGCCATAGCGGCCACTTTGGGCGAGTACTTTTGCTTGCAAGGGAATTTCGTAAGCACCGGAAACGGTGAAGGGGTCTACTTGTTCGGTGTTAAGACCACAGCGTTCTACTTCAGCAATAAAGGCTTCATAGGCCTTCTCGACGATATCCTGATGCCAGTGGCCTTGAATAAACGCGATGCGTTGAGACGTGGTGTGGGTAGAAAGTGTCAGCGGAAATGTCTGATTCATGGTCATTCTCTTGGATAAGTTGTACCAGAATCAGGGCACGCGGAACCGGTCGTCAGGCAGCCGTAACAGATGGCATAGCCACTGTTAACGTTGCGTGTCTAAGGTGCCGTTCTCTTTCATCCGGACTATCACCGTCGGCTTCGGTTTCTCACCGAATCTGCTGACCTCAAGCAATTGCTTGCTTGAGCGCTCGCGGGCTTAGCGGCCTGGTTCAAAGGCCGTATCACCGCCGGTGGGGACTTTCACCCCGCCCTGAGAACTTTGCTGAATATCAGCCCAGCCATTTTACGCTTATTCTAAAAGCCGAGCCAAGGCGGCGTGGTGATTTTGGCGGGGTCGCGCTGCATGATGATCTCGCCGTGGCGCACCGAAAGCAGTACCTCGCCTTGATTGCGCAGCACGCTGTAATCATCCTCGCCTTCCAGCAGGATGAAGCTGGCCGGTTTGCCCACTTCAATGCCGTAGCGTTCTTCGATGTTCAGCGTGCGAGCGCTATTGTCAGTAATCAGCGAAAGCGCCTGACTAAAGTCTTGATAACCCATCATTTGGCAGATATGCAGGCCGAAATCCAGTGTTCGCAAAAGCTTGCCGTTACCCAACGAATACCACGGATCAAAAATGGAGTCTTCGGCAAAGCAGACGTTGATGCCCGCCTCGTTGAGTTCCTTTACCCGTGTGACGCCGCGCCGTTTGGGGTAGGTGTCGAAGCGCCCCTGCAAATGAATACTTTCGGTGGGACAAGAGACGAAATTAATGCCCGAGCGCTTGAGTAGCAGAAACAGCTTGGAACAGTAGGCGTTATCGTAAGAGTGCATCGCGGTGGTGTGGCTTGCGGTCACGCGGCTGCCCAAATCATTAAAGAGCGCTTCGCAGGCCAGCACTTCAAGAAAGCGCGAATTGGGGTCATCGATCTCGTCGCAGTGCACATCCACCAAGCGATCGTACTTGATCGCAAGTTCGATTACCCGCTTCATGGACGCCACGCCCAGTTCGCGGGTGTATTCGAAATGGGGGATGCCACCCACTACGTCGGCACCGAATTCCAGCGCCTCCTCCATTAGCTTTTCTCCGCCGGGGTAGGAGAGCAGGCCGTCTTGGGGAAAGGCGACTACTTGAATATCGATTTTATCCTTCAGTTCATCCCGCAAGGTACACAGCGTTTTAAGGCCAATCAGGCTTGGGTCGCTGGTGTCAGCGTGGGTGCGCACGAACTGAACGCCATTGCCGATTAATAAATTAAGCGTTTTCAGAGCGCGCTCGCGAATATCGGCTTCGGTGAGCATGGGTTTGCGCTCACCCCAGCGCTCAATGCCTTCAAACAGCGTGCCGCTTTGGTTCCAGCTGGGCTCGCCCGCGGTAAGAGCTGCGTCTAAATGAATATGGGGCTCGATAAACGGCGCGCAGACGAGCTTGGCGCCTGCATCAACCTGCCCCGCGCTCGCTGTTTGTGGTGCATCTTGTGCGGTGATGGCGGTGAACGTGCCGTTCTCAATTTCCAGCCGATAAAGTTCTGGGCGCTGGCGTAGGCGGGCGTTAATGATCTGCATGGGCATAAGAAAAAGGGCTCACTTATTGTTTAGCGGGTGAAGGAAGCGTATCGCTCAGCGTAGCGTGGTTTAAACGCAGCAGCACGGCGTAGCTGCCCGCTGCCACCGCGACCCCTACCAATGGCGGTAGTAACGGAGAAAAGTAGGCAGCCCCGGCACCCAGCGCATAGGCAGCCAGCCCTCTGCGGTTGAAGTCGGGCAGTTGAGCGGCATCCAAAGCGGGGTAACGGCCTTTATGCTTGAGCCAGAAGTCCGCCATGATGACCCCGCCCATGGGCGGAATAAACGTGCCGAGCAGTACCAGGAACGGAATAAGCAAGTTGTACATCCCGCCCACTGCCAGCATGGTGCCAATCGCCGCGCCGCCTACCGTGACCAGCCGGCGCTTTTCGGTGCGTAGTAAATTGCAGCCCGCTACAGCGAAGTTGTAAATGGTGTTGTCCTGTGTCGTCCAGATATTCAGAAACAGCATCAGCACGGCGATGGTGACAAAGCCCTGGGCGATCAATACATCCACGATATCTGCCTGCTGGTAAATCATGGTGCCGAGTGCCCCCGTCAGCACCATTAAGCCGTTACCTACAAAAAAAGCCGCCATGGTGGAGATGACGGCAATTTTCGGCGTCTTGGCGAAGCGGCTCCAGTTAGTCGCTTGAGTGCCGCCGCTAATAAAGGTACCAATAATGACCGTGATGGCCGCCGCCACGCTCATGCTTTCCGTGGGCGTTTGCTGGCTAAGGCCCGCAAAGCCACGCACATCCACCAGGCCGGTAAACAGGCTGATCAATATAAACAGCATCATGGCGGGGACGGCAAAGCGAGACAGCAAATCCATCCCCTTGTAGCCGATCATGGCCGTCACGCAGAAACCAAACCCAAATAGCACCATTAAGGGGATTTCCAGCCATTCAGGCATCCCGGTGGTGCGTACTAACACTAAGGCAATCGTCGCGGTGCCCCACGCGTACCAGCCAATCTGGGTAAAACCGAGAATAAAGTCGGAAAGTTTGCTGCCTTTCTCGCCAAAGCAGAAGCGTCCCATCAGCACCGAATTGAGCCCGCTTTTGCACGCAATATAGGCGAGGGCTGCCGCGTAACCCCCCAGCAACAGGTTGCCAATCAGTATGATCCATAGCAGCTGGCCAATCGGAAAGGCCTGGCCTAAAGTGCCTCCCGCCCACATGGTGGCGGTGAAAAAGGTAAAGCCGAGCAGTACTGCCGAGGTGGATAGCAAACCCTTGCGGGCGCTGGTAGGAACTTCGCTAAGGGGGTAGTCAGAGTGGTGCATGGCACGCTCCAGGTCAGTTAGGTTCTCCTGGTGATACAAGCAACCCGCGTGCCAAGTCATACTCATTGTTTCACGGCGTATTTTCTACCAATAAACCGCGCATTAATGTCTCTACGATGCCGTCGTACTCATCTGCCAGAGAGTACTGTTGCGGGTCTTGCAGCCAATCAAAGCAAACGCCAATCAAAAAGCCATGAAACTGGCGGCGGGCGCTGGCTGGGGTTAGGTCAGCGCGTAAGTTGCCGTCTGCTAGTGCTTGCTCAAATAGTGCTTCCACGTGTGCTTCAGCATGTTTGGGGAGCTGGGTGATCATGCAAATTCGAGGGTGTTTATCTTCCAGTTTTTCGCAGCGGTGCAGCACAATAGTGGCTGCCCGCTGCAGCGGAAGGTCGTGACAAATCCCCGCCAGTGAGCGTTGAGCGATATCGCGCAGGCATTCGACCGGCGTGGTGCCGAGGCGCTGCACTGCATCATCGACAATACCGTCCAATGGGAGTCTTACACGCTCCAGCAGCGCATCGAATACCGCTGCTTTATCTTCAAAGTGCCAATAAATGGCCCCCCTTGTTACTCCCGCCTCCTGAGCAATATGCGCCAGAGTGGTGCGCGAAACGCCTTGAACAAGAAAGGTAGTTTCCGCAGCGTCGAGAATCGCTTCTCGGGTACGTTCAGCGTCAGCCTTACGACGGGACATGGCGGCTCCTGTTAATAGAATTAGCGGCATTTTGGCACTGATAAATAGCAAAGTCGCCGCATGGTGATTATTATACACTTCACTGACATTCATGAATGTCAGTGAAGTGTCCATGTTACTCACTTCATGTTTTGAATTCAGGTTTGAAAATCCGCGCTGTCCGCTATCAAGGAGCCTCTCGTGGCCGTTACTCTTCTTCGTTCACTGCCCATCCTACTGGCCCTGCTTGTGTTAACAGGCTGTGAGCAACCCCAAGCGCAGTCACCTGATGCCACACGGCCGGTGAAATTGATGACTTTGGAGTCGGCAAGTACTGCGGCCTTACGGCAGTTTCCGGCCCGGGTGGAAGCCTCTACGCGCAGCAATTTGTCATTTCGTATGGCCGGGGAATTATTGGAGCTTAATGTCAGCCCCGGCCAGCAGGTAAGCGAAGGCGAGGTGATCGCGCGCATTGATGATCGCAATGTGCAAAGCGAGCTGGACAGCGCCCGCTCGCGCTTGGAGCTAGCCGAGGCAACGCTAGAACGCATGCGCTATACCCTGCAGCGTGGGGCGGTCAGCCAATCCCAATTTGATGAGTCGCAAAGCGAGTGGCGGGCCGCCCGGGCCACCTTCGAGCAGGCCCAAGAGCAGGTCGAGCATACCAAGCTCCGCGCCCCTTACGATGGGGTGATTGCCCAAGTGCCGGTGGATAACCGCCAGATTGTTCAGGTGCAGGAAACGGTTGCGGTGATTCAGCAACCCGGGCAGTTAGACGTGGTGTTTCATCTGCCCGAACAGATCGTGCAGCGCATACCGCGAAGCAATGGAACGCCCTTCGGAGACGCCTTGGCGTTTGAAGTGCGTTTTGGCAATAGCGATAAACCTTACCTCGCCCAGCTGGCCTCTTATACCACCCAGGCCAGCGCGCAGAGTTTGGCGTATGAAGTCACGCTAACGTTGCCCCAGCCGGACGATATCACTCTTCTAGACGGCATGAGTGCCAACGTGCGGCTCGATTTGAGCTCGCTGCAAACCGAGAATAGCGCTCCGCTGTGGTTACTGCCCGCTGACGCGGTGAGCTATGCCGGTGATGACCCCGACCAGGCCCTGGTATGGCGATTCGTTGAGCCAGAAAACGTTGAAGCGGTACCGGTCGAGGTCGGTCGGCTAACCTCAAGCGGCCTGGAAGTCAGCGGAGAGCTGGCGGCGGGTGACCGCATCGTGGCTGCCGGAGCCCACCGCTTAACCGAGGACACCAAGGTGACCCCGTGGGAAAAAGAGCAGGGGCTTTAAAATGGTCGACTACTTTCTACGCCACCGAGCGGCCAGCTATTTAATGACCGTGGTGCTGCTGGCGGGCGGCGCGTTGTCCTTTTTGGGCATGGGGCAACTGGAGTTCCCCGAATTTACCATCCGCAATGCGCTGATCACCACGCAGTACCCCGGTGCGACGCCTGAAGAGGTCGAGCAGGAAGTCACTTCGACCCTGGAAGAGTCAATCCAGTCGATGCCATCGATCAAGCGGGTAAGCTCGGTGAGTTCTGATGGCCTGTCGCAGATCACCGTTGAACTCGAAAGTACGGTGCAGAACGAGGAGTTGGAGCAATTATGGGATTCGCTGCGGCGTAAAGTGCAGGATGCCCAGGCCGCGCTTCCGCCAGGGGCGAGTCAATCCCGCGTTAATGACGACTTTGGCGATGTATTTGGTTTTATGGTCAACCTGACGGGCGATGGCTATAGCATGCCAGACCTGGCTGACCACGCTGATTTTCTCAAGCGCGAGCTCGCCTTGGTGAAGGGCGTCGCGAAGGTATCGTTAAGCGGTGAGCACGAAGAGCGCATCTATATCGAAGTTGATCGCGAACGCCTGCGCGCACTCAATATTCCGCTAACCCGGCTACAGCAGCTGCTGGATACCCAAAATGCGGTGGCGGATTCTGGGCATCTTAAACAGGATGGCCGCCGTTTCCGCATCACGCCGACGGGCAGTGCGGCAGATATTGACGATCTGCGCGCGCTGATTGTCAGCGAGGGCGACGGCGAGCTGGTGCGGCTGAGCGATATTGCCGATGTGAGCCGAGAGCTGGCGGAGCAGCCCCAGCAGCTTTACCGCGATATGGGGAGGCCAGCCATCTCGCTGGGCGTCTCCTTTGAAAGCGGTGTGAATGTGGTCGAAGTGGGCGAACGGCTACAGCAGCGTCTGGATGAACTGCAAACCCGCACGCCACTGGGTATGGAGTTGAACGTCGTTTACAACCAGCCCCAGGTGGTCGATGACGCGGTATCCGGTTTCCTGGTCAGCTTGATCCAGGCGGTAGCCATCGTGATTGTGGTGCTGATGCTGTTTATGGGTTGGCGCAGCGGTCTGTTAATGGGCTTTATCCTGCTGATCACCATTATCGGCACCTTTATGCTGATGCGCTTTCACGGTTTGCAGCTGGAGAAAATCTCGCTGGGAGCGCTGATTATTGCTCTGGGCATGCTGGTGGACAACGCCATTGTGGTCACCGAAGGCATGCTGGTGGGGTTAAAGCGCGGCGGCACTATTCGTGATTCTGCGCACCAAGTGATTCGCCAAAACGCCTGGCCGTTGCTGGCGGCCACGCTGATTGCGATTGCCGCCTTTGCGCCTATCGGTTTATCGCCAGACACCACCGGTGAGTTTATCGGCTCGCTATTTTTCGTGCTGCTCTACTCGCTGCTGCTGAGCTGGATCACGGCGCTGACGTTAACGCCGTTCTACTTCAAACTGTTTTTCCGCAACGTGGCTCCCGGCGATGGCCAGGAAGACCCCTACAAAGGCGTGATTTATCGTTTTGTAGGCCGCGTCATTATCACCGGTATTCGTTGGCGCTGGGTAACCTTAGCGGTGATGGTGGCAATCCTGGCCAGCGCGGTAGTCGGCTTTGGTTCGGTCAAAAATGCCTTCTTCCCGGCCTCTAATACGCCGATCTTTTTTGTCGACTACCGCACGCCAGAAGGCACCGATATTCTCGAAACCCAACGCCGCGTCAGCGAATTGGAAGAGAGCGTGATGGCGATGGAGGGCGTTCGTCACCTGACCACCACCGTGGGCGGTGGGGCGCAGCGCTTTACCCTCACCTACTCGCCGGAAGACCGCTATGCAAGCTATGCGCAGTTGATTATCGAAACCGACGATAAAGCAACCCAGCAAGCGCGTATGGCCGACGTTGAGCAAGTGCTTGAGCGTGACCACAGCGATATCGACTTTAAAATCGCCCCTTTGGAAGTCGGCCCCGCGCCGAAAGCCAAGCTAGAGGCGCGTTTCTACGGCAGCGACCCAGCGGTACTGCGCCAGTTGGGCGATCAGGTTGAGGCCATGTTCCGCGATACGCCTCATATGACCAGCGTGCGCACCAGTTGGCGTAACCGCGTGCAAACCATTGAGCCGGTCTTCATGG
This sequence comes from Vreelandella sp. DA03-1M, assembly GCF_055725665.1. Classification (NCBI taxonomy): domain Bacteria; kingdom Pseudomonadati; phylum Pseudomonadota; class Gammaproteobacteria; order Oceanospirillales; family Halomonadaceae; genus Vreelandella; species Vreelandella sp. DA03-1M. The sequence goes on along the minus strand of NZ_CM146798.1, from coordinate 3,977,068 downwards.
AAGATGCTGCACGTAGGTTGGGCGTGACCCGCGAAGACCTGGCCAGCACCCTTGCGCTGAGTACCAGTGGCAGCCAGGTGGGCGTTTACCGTGACGGCAGCGACCTGATTCCAATAGTGGCGAGGGCGATTGCTGAGCAGCGCCACGATGCGGACAACCTTGGCTCGCTTAACGTATGGAGTGCAGAGCAGAGCCGCTACATTACCGCCGATCAAGTCATCAGCGATATCACCACACAGGTGGCAGATCCGCTGATTATGCGTCGCAATCGCGAACGTATGCTGGCGGTGTACGGGGAGCCCGACCCGCTAAGCGGCGTGACCGCGGCCAGCGTCTTGACCGACATTCGCCCAAGGGTGGAAGCCTTGGATCTACCTTCAGGCTATCGGTTGGAGTGGGGCGGTGAGTTTGAGACCGCTGGCGAAGCGCAGAGTGGGCTATTTTCCTCATTGCCGCTGGGCATAGTGATGATGTTTATTCTCACCGTGGTGCTATTCAATAACTTCCGCCAGCCGCTGGCCATTTGGTCGCTGGTACCGCTAACGATTATTGGTGTAGTGGGCGCGTTGCTGGTTACCGGCATGCCCTTCTCATTTATGGCGCTGCTGGGCACGCTTAGCTTGATCGGCATGGTGATCAAAAATGCCATCGTGCTGGTGGAGGAGATCAATGTGCAGTTGCCGCTGCACCAAGACCGCTACCATGCGGTAGTGCGAGCGGCGGTCAGCCGTGTGCGTCCGGTAGCCATGGCCGCACTCACGACCATGCTGGGGATGATTCCGCTGATCAGTGATGCCTTCTTCGCCAGCATGGCGGTGGCGCTGATTGGCGGCCTCGGTGTCGCCACGCTGCTAACTCTGGTCGTTCTGCCGGTGGTTTACTGCGTGCTTTACCGTATTAAGATACATGCCGATTAGCCGAGAGATTAGTTCAGCGCTGCAGCGACTTCTTCGACCTGCAGCGCAAGGCTCTGTAGGCCGCCGCCGGAGAGATACCACAGTGCAGGTGTTAGCATAACAATCTGCGCATTGTCGGTGCCGGCGTCTGACAGCGTTTGCGTCAAGGCCTCCGCATTGGCAGGTTCATCACCAATGGCGGCGCTGCGGTCGATCACTAGCACAACGTCTGGATTGATTTCGGCAATGGCATCAGCAGAAAGCGGCGTAAAAGTGCGGGTGCCACGGACTTCGCTGGTTACGCTATCCGGCATTTCTAGTGCGTCTACACCCAGCACGTCGTACACGACCGGGTGCTGATTAAGCATCAGGTTACCGCCATTGTGGGTCACCACCAGCGTGCGGGGAGCATCGCTTAGCCCTTCGCGCTGAGTTTCTATCTCAGCATGCAGCGCTTTAAGCGCCTCCTCAGCTTCGCTTTCCGCCTCTAAACGGCTTGCTAGTTCGCGCACATTGGCGTTAAAAGCAGTCAGGTAGTCGTCACCCTGTAGGCTGGTGTTGAGCAGCGGGGCGATGTCGCCGAGTTCCGCTTCCCAGTCACCCTGGCGACCAGTGTATAAAATTAGGCTAGGCGCACTTGCTTCGATGGCGGCCATATCCGGCGAACGCAGCCCGCCAATATCGGTGTAGGTATCTGCTGCGTACTGCTCTAAGTAGTTTGGCAAGCTGGCTTTAGGTACACCCACCACTTTCGCGCTCAAGCCGAGCGCGTCGAGTGTATCCAAGCTGCCTAAATCGAAGGTGGCGATACGCTGGTCGGCGTCCGCGCTAGCGCTGGCAGTTGCTAAGAGTAGAGCGGCGGTAGTGATAGCGAGCTTCATTGGTATTCCTTTTATGAGAAAATATTTTATATGCGATAATTTCTCATTCTCTCAAGGAAGTGGTCTCTTGTCGCTACTCGGTGTCGGAACAACATGTTGCAGAAAACGCGACCGCCCTCAAAAATTGAGGGCGGCGGGTAGCACTAGCAGCTGTTGAAGAGCGTGCTTAAGAAGCGACCCGGAAAGGATTGCGCGGGTCGTTATCCCAGGCCAAGAAGGGTTGACCTGTTTCTTGAGGCACCATGGTGATGCAGTTCTCCACTGGGCAAGTGATCTGGCACAGGTTGCAGCCTACACACTCCTCTTCAATCACCTCATAGCGGCGCGCGCCGTTCTGCTCGGTGAGCTTGGCAATCGACTGGTGGGAGGTATCCTCGCAGGCGATATAGCAGCGGCCGCACTCGATACACAAATCCTGATCGATCTTGGCGATCGTTTTGAAGTTGATATCCAGGTGTTTCCAGTCGGTGGTTTGCGGGATCGCCTTGCGGGAAAATGCCTCTATTGAGTCGTAACCTTTTTCCGCCATCCAGCGGGAGAGGCCATCCTTCATCTCCTCCACAATGCGAAAGCCGTTAAGCATCGCGGCTGTGCACACCTGTACGCTGCCTGAACCGAGGGCGATAAATTCCGCTGCATCCCGCCAGGTGGAAATACCGCCAATGCCCGAAATGGGCAGCGTTGGCGTGGCCGGGTCGCGGGCGATTTCCGCCACCATATTCATCGCAATAGGCTTCACGGCGCTGCCGCAGTAGCCGCCGTGGGTGCTTTGGTGGCCTACCGTGGGCTTGGCGACCATGTTGTCCAGGTCAATGCTGGTGATCGAGTTGATGGTGTTGATCAGCGACACTGCATCGGCGCCACCTCGCAAGGCTGCCTGGGCGCCTACGCGAATATCGGTGATGTTGGGGGTGAGTTTTACAATCACTGGCTTCGAGTAGTGCTTTTTACACCAGTAGGTGACTTTCTCGATCAGGTCAGGGTTTTGGCCTACTGCCGCGCCCATGCCACGCTCCGGCATGCCGTGAGGGCAACCTAAGTTGAGCTCAATGCCATCTGCACCGGTCGCTTCTACGAGCGGCAAGATATACGCCCAGGCCTCCTCGTTGCAGGGCACCATGATGGAGACAATTAGCGCACGGTCGGGCCAATCCTTCTTCACCTGGGTGATCTCTTGAAGGTTGATCTCCAGCGAACGGTCGGTAATTAGCTCAATATTATTAAAGCCGATCACCTCGCGGTTTTTGCCGTAGTGGGCTGAATAGCGGGAGGAGACGTTCACCGCCGGTGGTTCTTCACCCAGGGTTTTCCATACCACCCCGCCCCAGCCCGCTTCATAAGCGCGCACGACGTTGTAGGCTTTGTCGGTGGGCGGGGCAGAGGCTAACCAGAACGGGTTAGGGGCTTTGATACCGGCAAAGTTTACCGATAGATCAACGCCGTTCACCACGCTGTCGCCGCTGTTTTTCTTGCCTGGAAAAGAGAGGGTGTTGAAAGGCGTGGTGTTCATGCGGCCTCCTGCTGGGCGGCGAGCGCTTGATGAATGGCGTGAGCCGCCAGCTTGCCGTGCTGCACGGCTTGTACGGTGAGGTCCTGGCCGGGTTTCACACAGTCGCCTCCGGCGTAAACGTTGGGCAGTGAGGTTTGGAACATCTCATTGACGTGGATGCGCTCGCCGTCGCGGGCTAGCTCGGCAGCGGTGGCATCAGCGAGACTGGTGTTATCAAAACTTTGGCCTATGGCTTTGAAGATGGCGTCGGCGGCAATCTCAATCGTTTCGCCCGTCGAGGATAATTGGCCCGCTTGCTCAACGGTCTTGGCAAAGCGCATGCCCGCTACGCGGCCCTGGTCATCCAGCAAGATTTCATCGGGCTGCGCCCAGGTCACCATGCGTACACCGTTGGCTTTGGCGATCTCCTGCTCGTGGTCGGTGGCGGACATCGCCTCCACGCCGCGACGGTAGACCAGCGTCACCTCGGTGGCTCCCAGGCGAGCCATTTGCGTTGCCATATCGATCGCAGTATTGCCTGCACCAATCACAATGCAGCGTTTGGCCACGGTGAGGCTGCCCAGGTCATCGGTTTGACGCAGGGTTTTGATGTAGTCCACCGCGGGCATCAGACCCGGCGCCTCTTCGCCGGTTAGGCCCAGGGCGCGGCTGGCACCTAGCCCTAAACCGAGAAACACGCTGTCATACTGCTGATGCAGCGTGGAAAGTTCGAGGTTATACCCGAGTCGCTGGCCGTACTGGAGGTCAATGCCGCCGACCTCCAGTAAAAACTCGACTTCCTTGCGGGAAAAGTCATCGGTCATTTTGTAGCGGGCGATGCCGTACTCGTTTAACCCGCCGGGCTTTTGCTCAGCTTCAAAAATCGTCACCTGATGGCCAAGCATCGCCAGCCGATGAGCGCAGGAAAGTCCCGCAGGCCCGGCACCCACCACAGCGATGTGGCGGCCAGTGCTGGCGGCGCGCTTAAAGGGGTGGCTCTCAAACTGCATATGATCGGTGGCGTAGCGCTGTAGCAAGCCGATCAGCACAGGCTGACACTCGGCGTCGTGGTTGCGCACGCAGCTGCGCTCGCAGAGGATTTCGGTGGGACATACGCGGGCGCAGCTGCCGCCTAGGATATTGGCTTCCAGAATGGTTTCCGCCGCGCCATTGATATTGTTTTCGCTGATTTGGCGAATAAAGCTAGGGATATCAATGTCCGATGGGCAGGCTTCAACGCAGGGCGCGTCATAACAGTAGAGGCAGCGCTGGCTTTCGATGATAGCCTGGCGCGGCGTCAGCGGTGGGTGAAGGTCGCTGAAATTATGTGCCAACGTCGCTGGGTCGTAGGTGCCGACCTCTTTTGCGCTGGGCAGGTGATCAAGTGAATGGGTCACGGTCGTTTCTCCATTGCTCTGTTCTTCGGCAGGGCCGGGATTAGCGCGTTACCGCTACAGGGGCATTTAGCTCGGCGCGTTTGGCCAGCAGCTCGAATACACCGGGATAGGCGGGACGCTCTAAATAGCGGCCCGCACCGCGCTCGGCGTGCAGCTCGCCGTCGCGCCATACCCACTTACCTTGGCTGATGGTGTGACGAGCAATGCCGCGCACCGTCTTGCCCTCGAAGATATTGAAGTCGACGTTCTGGTGATGAGTTTTGGCGGAGATAGTGCGGGTGCCGTTAGGATCCCACACCACAATGTCGGCATCGGAACCCACCTGAATCGCCCCTTTACGTGGGTAGAGATTGAAGATCTTGGCGGTGTTGGTGGAGGTGACCGCGACAAACTCCTGAGGCGAGAGCTTGCCGGTATTCACGCCTTCGTCCCACAGCACGGCGAGGCGGTCTTCTACACCCGCGGTGCCGTTAGGGATCTTGGTAAAGTCATCTTTCCCGGCGGCTTTCTGCTCTTCGCAGAAGCAACAGTGGTCGGTGGCGGTGGTTTGCAGGTTACCAGATTGCAGGCCGTGCCAGAGCGCTTCCTGATGGCCCTTAGGGCGGAAGGGCGGGCTCATTACATGGGCCGCTGCGGTTGCCCAGTCGGGATTCTGATAAACGCTGTCGTCGATCACCAGGTGGCCCGCTAAGCACTCGCCAAACACTGGGTGACCCTGCTGACGGGCATAGGCGATTTCGTCTACTGCGTCCTTAGTGGAAACGTGTACCAAGTAAACGGGAGCACCTAGGGTGCTGGCAATACGGATCGCCCGGCTGGCGGCTTCGCCTTCGACCTGGGGCGGGCGAGATAGCGGGTGGGCTTCTGGTCCGGTCATGCCCTGAGCCAGCAGTTTCTGCTGCATGTGATACACCAGCTCGCCGTTTTCTGCGTGTACGGTGGGAATAGCGCCCAGCTCCAAGCAGCGGGAAAAACTCTCCACCAGGATATCGTCGGTGGCCATGATCGCGCCCTTGTAGGCCATAAAGTGCTTGAAGCTGTTAACGCCGTGATCCCGCACCAGGGTGCCCATCTCTTCTTTGACGCTCTCGTCCCACCAGGTAATCGCCACGTGGAAAGCGAAATCGGTGGCGGCTTTTTCGGCCCAGCCTTGCCAGGTGTTAAATGCTTCCAGCAGCGACTGGCCGGGGCTTGGGATCACGAAGTCGATGATGGTCGTGGTGCCCCCTGCCATAGCGGCGGCGGTGCCGGTGTAGAAATCTTCGCTGGCCACCGCACCCATAAACGGCATCTGCATATGGGTGTGGGGATCGATGCCGCCGGGCATTACCAGTTGATCGCTGGCATCGACGATCTCGCAGCCTTCAGGAATATCGAGATTGTTGCCAATGGTGTGGATTTTTCCATCGACGCAAAGCACGTCGGCGCGGTAGGTATCAGCGTGGGTGACGACGGTGCCGCCCTTGATCAATAAGCTCATGGTTCGCTCCTTAAGTGATTGACTGAGGTGGCTTATTCGCCGTCGGTGAGGCGGGTATAGGTCTCGGGGCGGCGGTCACGGAAGAACTGCCAGTTGTTGCGCACCTCGCGCACCATATCCAGATCAATCTCGTGTACCAGCAGCTCGTCTTCCGTTTCGCTGGCCTGGGCTTCAATCTTGCCGCGTGGGTTCACGATATAGCTGGAGCCGTAAAATTCGCCGATATTCCAAGGCGCTTCGCTGCCCACGCGGTTGATGGCGGCGATAAAACAGCCGTTGGCAGCCGCAGAGGCGGGCTGTTCAAGCTCCCATAAATATTGGGATAGCCCAGCCACAGTCGCAGAGGGGTTGAAGATCACTTCAGCACCGTTGAGCGCCAGTGCCCGCCAGCCTTCAGGGAAGTGGCGGTCATAGCAGATATACACGCCGATCTTGCCGTAGGCGGTATCGAACACCGGCCAGTTGGATTGGCCCGGCTTGAAGAAGAATTTTTCCCAAAAGCCAGCGACTTGGGGAATGTGTGTCTTGTGGTATTTGCCTAGATAGCTACCGTCGGCGTCGAATACCGCTGCCGTGTTGTAGTAAACGCCGGTCTCGGTCTCCTCAAAGATGGGCACAATAATGACCATGCGGTGCTCAGCCGCGAGCTTCTGCATCATTTGGCAGGTGGGGCCTTCCGGCACACGCTCGGCGGCGGCGTACCATTTGCCATCCTGGCTGGGGCAAAAATAGGGTTGGTTGAACACTTCTTGGAAACACAGTACTTGCACACCTTGCTCAGCCGCTTGCTGAATCATCGGCAGGTGTGCCTCGTTCATGGCATCGCGAATCGCCGCCGGTTCCAAATCTGTACTGGTTTTTAGGCCCATTTGAATCAGGCCGATTTTCATTTTCTGCATATAAAAGCCCTCTCGTATCCTACGCGCCAACCGCTGGCTCGTTTTTAGTGTTGAGTAACGGTTCGCAGTAATCAGGTATTGCTAATGTTTGTGAGCCGCTATGGATGAGCCATTAGCGTGGGTTGCTTGGCGTGTAGTGATATCGACTAAATGCCGACGGATTATTGTTATGAGCAAAGTTGTCATATTTGACAGCTTTTTGAACATAGTCCCTTATGTAGTCGCTTTTCAAGATTTTTTTACTGTGGGTATTCTTTTTGATTAACTAATTGATTTTATATGGGATTATTGATTTTTATCATTGCTTTTACTCATTTGGTGAATGCATGTACATGAATGGTGATTTATTTATTATTTTATAAATCAATTGCTTAGTATATTTATTCATGATTTATCTGAAATTTAACGTTTCTTTTTGGTGCGCTATTTTTTTACCAGCTATGTTTTTTAGGGAAGTTAGTGTGTGTTGATTAAAACAATAACAATTTAATAGGGAGTGGTTGCCTATCTGCCATTTAAGTCAGCTTTTTGTTCAATAAGTTAACGACCATGCTTTATTTTTAGGCATGTTTATTGCTGTAACGAGAGCTGAACCCGTGAATGCGATCGGCAATATCACTGCTGAGGAGAATAAAATGACTGGCTCAAGAACCCAGATGATCGACAGAGAGGGGCTGATTGAACTTCAAGTCGGTGAGGATGTGCGCAATAGTCCTCGCTTCAATGAGGATATTGCGCCTACCCAGGCCAGCGAACGCACCTGGAGCAAGTGGAACATTGCGGCGCTTTGGGTTGGGATGTCGATCTGCGTTCCCACCTATACGCTGGGTGGCGTATTGACCGCCTACTTTGGCTTGAGCGTTGGCGAGGCGCTGTTTGCCATTCTATTAGCGAATATCATCGTGTTGATTCCGCTTACCTTAAACGCTTTTCCTGGCACTAAATTTGGCATTCCCTTTCCCGTCGTTTTACGTTCCTCCTTCGGTATCTTAGGGTCCAATGTGCCTTGCCTGGTGCGGGCATTAGTCGGCTGTGGCTGGTTTGGTATTCAGACCATGTTCGGTGGCTTGGCTATTCATCTACTGCTTTCGGAGTTAATTCCTGCCTGGGCGGCACTTGGCGGTGTGGGGGAAGTGATTGGCTTTTTCGTGTTCGGTGCCATGAACCTGTATGTGGTGATTCGCGGTGCGGAGTCAATCAAGTGGCTGGAAACCTTGGCTGCACCGTTGCTGTTGGCAGTGGGCGTTGGGCTGATGATATGGGCATGGCCGAATATGTCGATGACCGAGCTGCTGGCGCAGCCGCCGTCGCGCCCTGAGGGAGCTTCCGTTTATGGTTATTTCTTTGCAGGCTTGACCGCCATGGTGGGGTTTTGGGCTACGTTGTCGCTTAATATCCCTGACTTCAGCCGCTTTGCCAAAAGTCAGAAAGACCAGATTGCTGGCCAGATCATCGGGCTGCCGCTGACGATGTTCTTCTTTGCCGCGCTCGGTGTGGTGTTAACCGCGGCGTCTGAAACGTTGGTGGGCCAGACCGTTGCCGACCCGGTGCGGCTGATTGGCTATATCGACAGCCCCTTTTGGGTAATCATGGCGATGCTGCTGATCATTATTGCCACGATCTCCACCAACACAGCGTCGAATATTGTTTCTCCCACCAATGACTTTCAGAATATTGCGCCCAAATTGATTAATCAGACCCGCGGTGTGCTGATGACCGGTGCGGTGGGCGTGTTGCTAATGGGCTACGATCTGCTGCAAAAGGCCGGTGTGATTCCACCGGGCGTGTCACTTGAGCAGATGTACTCCAACTGGCTGCTCGGTTACTCCAGCCTACTCGGCCCTATCGCGGGTATTATGGCGGTGGATTACTTCCTGATTAAAAAGCAGCGCTTGGATGTGCCTAGTCTCTATATGGATAACCACGCCTATCCTGCGGTGAACATGGCTGGGTTTATCGCCTTTGGTGTGCCGGTGCTACTCACCTTGATCTCACTGGTGACAGGCACGATGAACTGGTTCTACGATTATGGTTGGTTCACTGGGTCGGCGTTGGGGGCAATTGTTTACTACGCTGCCAGCCGAGTAGTGGCATCGTCTCCACAGGCAGGGCCTGCGCCGTTAATGGCCAGCGAGGTCACCGAGCAGCGTTAATCAGTAGTGGTAACCAATAACTATGTTTAAAGCCCGGCACGGAAGCCTGGCTTTTAGATTAGCTACTTTTGATTAAGCCTAAAAAAGCATCGACCACTCGGTTAGGGCGGCGGTCATGGCGAGTGATCAGCACAAATGGAATACGGTAATGCTGCGTGGCAACATGCAGCGCCCGCATTTTGCCTGCTGCGACCCATTGCTCGGCAACATGCTCGGGTAGAAAGCCAATAAAACGCCCTGTCAAAATCAAAAAGGCAGCACCTTCCCGATCGGATGCCGACGCGCGTAGCGTGAGCGCATCATGGGCTTGGCGTGCCTCAACTGGCAGCGGATAACGAGGTGAAATAGCTGCGTGTCGTGCGATATCTGCAACGCTGAGCGTGTCATCGTTTTCCGCAAACAGCGGGTGCCCTGCGGCACAGTAAAGGTAGGAAGGCTCATCATAAAGGTGTCGGGTTTCTAAGCTGGTGGGTAGGTTCACCGCGGGTACTACGCCGACGTGCAAATGGCCATCCATCACGCCTCGAATAACGGCGTCGGAAGGCTCCATATGAATATGCAGCGTTACCTCATGTTCCGGCGCGCTAAGTTCAGCCAGTGCGTTGGTCACGTGCATGGCCGGAAGCGTCACTAGGTTGTCGGTAATGCCAATATTCAGCTCGCCTTTAATCGTTTGGTGCAAGGCATTAACGTCGCTTTTGAAGGTTTCCAGGGCCGTTAGTAGTGTGAGTCCCGCCTGATAAATCTCTTTACCTTCCTCTGTTAAACTAAACCCGCTGCGCCCCCGCTGGCAGAGTGAAAAACCCAGCCTTCCCTCTAAATCGTTCATGTGCTGGCTAATCGCCGAGCGACTAATGCCAAGCGTCGTTTCCGCTGCCGTAAAGCCGCCGCATTCAACCACCGTCTTAAAAATTCGAATTAGGCGAATCTCGTAGTCGCTCATTTGGCTCAGCGATGCCATAGCAATTCCTTAGTACGTAGCCTCTTAACCGATAACGTCACGCTTTTTAACGTATTACCTGTGATAAAAACTGATATACATCCCATAAGCACCGCGGCACTATCGGGTTAAACTACGTGTCAGCGCGTGTGGTGTATCGTTCCTGTTTTTTTAACACTGTATCAGGTGTCCTGGTCGGATACCTGGATAAGGCCTCTGTGCGATGTCTGTTACTCCTATTGATGACAATGATAATGCCCTAAAGGTTACTAATACCTATCGTCGCCAGCGGCGAAACGTGGTGGCGGCTTATCTATCATCACTTTTCGTTATGGCGTTACTCTTTGGCTGGCTGCTTAGCGAACAGTATCAACAAGAAATTGAGGCCGCTGAATCTCGCATTACTGCGCGGGCCAATGTGGTGACAGAGTGGGCAAAAGGGGTTTTTGCCCAAAGCGGACAAGCCCTTTTTGGACTTGCTGAACTGCTCACCCTACAAGGCATGCCTAACGCCGATAACACTCAGGTGCTTGAGAGCGCATTAGAAAATCTTACCCAATATGTGCCCCTCGTTAACGAGGTAGGGGTGTTGGATCTCAATGGGCGTGTGTTGGCAAGCAGTCACGGCAACCGCAATGCTGGCGCTAATATCGGTCATACGCAGTTTTTTAATGCCTTTAAACGGGGGGGGCAACAGGAACTGATTACGCCGCTTTACTGGTCTGATCGCCATCAACACTATTATTTGTACCATGGTCGACGACTCGATAGCCCGACTGGCGATTTCATGGGGGTGGTGGTATCGAGCATTGTTCCCGACATATTTGCCGACTCGCTTGAGCAAATGCATGTTTATGACGGTGAGAGTATTGCGCTGGTTGACTCTGAATCGAGGTTAATTGCTCGGTATCCTACCCTTGATGAGCAATTTGCCGTTGGCAGAAAAATACCGAGTTCTCATGCGGATCAGAAGTGGGCGAATGGAGATAACGCCTGGTCGATAAAAGCTCTCTCACCCATTGATGATCGTGAGCGCTTGTTTCGTATGCAGCGGGTAGGTGAGTATCCCATGCTGGCGGTGGTAGGTATTGACCTGCACGAGCTGCTGGCGGCTTGGCGGCAGCGCGCACTGATTTTATCGCTGGTAATGGGGATGCTTGCCCTGCTCGGAGCCTGGGGGGCGCGCCACTATCTGAGCCGCTTGGCGCTAGCCCAACAGTTAAGTCAGCGTATTGAAGAGCGCGAACAGGCACGCGCCGAAGCGCAGGTCGCGGCGGCAGCTTTTCAAACGCACTTGGGTATTTTGATTACCGATGCTCGAGGGAGAATCCTTAAAGCGAACGACACCTTTACGCGCATTAGTGGCTACAGCGAAGCTGAGGTGATGGGGAAAAATCCACGTATGTTTAGCTCTGGTCTCCATAATGCAGCCTTTTATCGTCGTCTATGGGAGCAGGTGCTCAAAACCGGCAAGTGGGAAGGCGAAATATGGAACCAGCGCAAAAATGGCGAGCTGTTTCCTGAATGGTTAACGATCAGCGCGGTGTACGGCGCCGACGGTACGCTTACGAACTACGTCGCCACGATGAGTGATATCAGCGAGCGCAAAGCTGCTGAGCAGGAAATTCATCAACTGGCGTTTTATGATCCTTTAACCGGGCTCGCTAACCGGCGCCTGTTTATGGACCGTATGGGCGCGGCACTCAAAGAACTCCAGCGCCATCAGCGTTGTGGCGCACTGTTATTTATTGATATCGATAACTTCAAACAAATTAATGACACCCTAGGGCACTATACGGGCGACCAGCTATTACAAAGTTTGGCGCGGCGAATGAGCCAAATGCTGCGAGATACGGATACGTTAGCGCGATTGGGAGGCGATGAGTTTGCGGTATTAATTGAGGGCGTTGATAGTAATCATGGGCAAACGTCGCAGCTTGCTGAACGGATCGCCAATAAATTACTGGCAGTGCTCGCTGAACCCTTCGTGCTGGCCGAGGAGAGCGTCACGATTACGGGCAGTATTGGCATTACGATCATGGCGAGCAGTGAGCACAATGTTGATGATTATCTACAGCAAGTGGACATGGCCCTCTTTCAAGCAAAGAGCAGTGGCCGCCACACAGTGTGCTTTTTTGACCCCGCTATGCAGGCCGCGTTACTAGCCCACGTGAAGTTAGAGGCGGATTTACGCCATGCACTGACCAATCAACAGTGGCAACTCTACTACCAGCCCCAAGTTAATCACCAAGGCACTATTACCGGCGTGGAAGTATTGCTGCGCTGGCTGCATCCAGAGCGCGGCTTGGTGTCGCCTGGTGAGTTTATTCCGCTGCTGGAAAGTACAGAACTGATTAATGAGGTGGGTGAGTGGGTATTGGAAGATGCTTGCTACCAATTGGCACGTTGGGCGCAGCACCCCCGGCTAAGTCAGTTGACGATATCGGTTAATATCAGCCCGATGCAGTTCCGTGATAAAGATTTTTTACAGCGCGTCGACGGAGTGTTTGCGCGTACCCAGGCCCCGCTTCATCGCTTAAAGTTGGAAGTCACCGAATCGCTGTTTGTGGAAGCGCGTGATGATGCCCGAGATAAGATGCTTAGCCTAAAAGCTAAAGGGGTACGCTTTTCGCTGGATGACTTTGGCACCGGCTACTCGTCGCTGGCGTATTTAGCGCAGTTGCCGTTGGATCAGCTAAAAATCGATCAATCGTTTGTTCAGCAGGTGCTTGAAAGCCAAGCCAATGCAGCGATTGTAGAGAGTACTATCGCGCTTGCGGAGAGTCTTAACTTAGAAGTCATTGCTGAAGGCGTAGAAACAGAAGCGCAGCAGGCATGGCTTTTAGCGCATGACTGCCGCGCTTACCAAGGCTATCTGTTTGGGCACCCTATGGAAATTGAGGCGTTTGAAGCACAGATACTAGGTCGTTAACTCATGTGGTTAGAAATTCATCAAATTTCATATTGGGAGGGGTCAGAGCGGCAGGGAGAATAACTTCCAAGCGAGAATCCTGCCGCCACGCGCTGCTTTCGATACTCAGGAAGCCATTGGCGCGGTTAAGGCGTTTCCACCCGTGATTGGTATGAAATACCCCTTTAATACGCGCCTCCCGAGGCAGTTCTCCCAAATAAGCGGCTAGGCGATCCAGCTCGAAACGTTCACTTGGATGCCAGCGTAACCCCGTGCTGGTGTAGCCCAGTGAGGTGCCGGTTTCACGCTGCGGTTTGCCGGGTGGGGGCGGAAAATCAAAAAATGTGCCTTCCAGGCTGGGGCTGGGGGCGGCGGCCAGCTGTTGGTGGCTTGCGGGCATGCTGATCTCACTCGCAGCGGTATGCCCACTTTGGGTCAACAACGCTATCGGTAGCGCGCCTTGCGGGGCTTCCTGTACCCATTTGCGAGGTGGCCAGTGCTGCGCCACAAAGGCGTGGGCGGCGCTGAGCTGTTCGGACGTGCTCTGGTCGAGCATGGTGAGCGCCACGGCGTCGGCCATATCGAGCTGATCACGGAAGGTGTCGTGTTGCCTTGCTCGGGTGTCATCCATGCGGCGCGGGTCGAGAGTGGCAATAATATCGTGCACCTCGACTACCTCGCAGAAGGCGTCACCACGCAGTAGATCCAGCAGGCCTGCTGGGTGACCAAGGCCGGATGGCTCGATGATGACACGGTCAGGTTTGCTGCGTGAGAGCAAATTGACCAGCGCCGCCTGCAGCACAAAGGCGAGCTGACAGCACAGGCAGCCACCGGGCAGGCCTTTGATGACGACATCGTCACGCGCGTCAAACATCGCTTGATCGATGCCGATCTGGCCGAATTCATTGACCAGGATGGCCCATTTTTCATCCACAGGCTTCTGATCAATCAGGCTGTGGATAAGCGTGGTTTTGCCGCTACCTAAAAAGCCGGTAATGATATGTACCGGTGTTTTTGTGTTTGCTGTGTTGGCTGTTTTTGCCGCCCCCTCCAATGCCTAGCCCCCTGTCATGTTCATAAAGCGTACTACCTGAACATCACCATCGGTGGTGAAGTGGTGGCGCTCAGGCTTTAGCGGCAGGGCGTTGATAATCGCCTCTTTCAGTGCCTGCATATTGCCGGGATGACGGCGCAGCACGGCACGCAGATCCACCGAGTGTTCATTGCCTAAACAAAGCAGCAGGCGGCCTTCCACGGTCACCCGCACCCGGTTGCAGGTATCGCAAAAGTTGTGACTATGCGGTGAGATAAACCCAACCCGGCTGTCGCTATCCGCCATCCGGAAGTAGCGCGAGGGCCCTGGGGTGGTTTCTGTCGTGGGGATCAGCGGGTAGCGTGATTCAATCAGCGTCTGAACGTCATCGCTGGAGTAGAAGGTTTCCGCCCGAGAGTGATCGGAAACATCGCCCAGCGGCATCTCTTCGATAAAGCTAATATCGAGGCCTTCCCGGCGGGCAAAAGTGACCAAGTCGATGACTTCGTCGTCATTACGCCCTTTCAAGATCACCGCGTTAAGCTTGATACGCTTAAAGCCTGCTTCCTGAGCGGCATGAATACCGTCGATGACTTTGGCTAAATCACCGGTGCGGGTGAGTTGCTTGAAGCGTTCGGCATCCAGCGAATCCAGGCTGATATTTAGCCGGCGTAAACCGCCAGCGTACAGCTGCTTGGCGTGTTTGCGCAGGCTGGCGCCGTTGGTGGTCATGGTGAAATCGTTAAGGCCTGGCATCGCGCCGATTTCATCGACCAACTGGGTGATATCACGGCGCACCAGCGGCTCACCACCGGTCAGGCGAATTTTTTCCACGCCGAGTTCGGTAAAGGCGCGGGCGACCATAGCCAGCTCTTCCAGTGTGAGTACCTGGGCGCGGGGCAGGAACGTCATCTCCTCGCTCATGCAGTACACGCAGCGGAAGTCGCAGCGATCGGTGACCGAGATACGCACATAGCTAATGCGCCGACCAAAGTCGTCGATCAGTTGCTGGTCAGTGTCTGGCTGGGCAGATCGCTGTGGATTAGCGTGTCGTTGCTCGGTCATAGCCATCCCGTAAGTGGTTGTATGCTGACTACCTCGCCTGGTTGTGCGCCGTCTTGGTCATCGGCAAGCTCAATCAAACAGTTAGCAGCCACCATCGAGGTTAAAATACCCGAACCCTGAGCGCCGGTACTGCGCACGTGTAGCTGTCCATTCTCATCAGTATGGTAAACGCCGCGAATAAAGTCAGTACGCTTTAAGCGACTTTTTAACAGGTTATCGGCGATCGCATGCAGGCGATAGGGTAGCGCCATGGGCTGTCCATGAAGACGGTCCAGCAGCGGTGTCACAAACTGGCCAAAGGTTACCATGACAGCGACCGGGTTTCCGGGCAAGCCGACAAATGGGGTGCGCGATTCGCCCAGCCAGCCGCAGGCCATGGGGCGCCCTGGGCGCAGTGCCACGCGCCAAAAAGCCAGGCGGCCCAGTTGTTCCAGTGCAGCGCGAGTAAAGTCGGCCTGACCCACTGACACGCCGCCGCTGGTGATCACTAGATCGCTCTGTTCGGCGGCTTGCTTAAGCGCCGTTTGGGTCGCGTTTAAGTCATCCGGCAGAATGCCCAGATCGATCACCTCGGCCCCCTGCTCGGTGAGTAAGCCAGTCAGCGTGAAGCGGTTAGCATCGTAAATGCCGGCCTTGGGTAGTGGTTCGCCGGGGGGCGTGACTTCATTGCCGGTGGAAAAAATCGCCACTCTGGGGCGCTGGCACACGCTAACCTCTGCATAACCCAATGACGCTAACAGTCCCATCGAGGCGGCATCGAGCCTTGCTCCCGCAGGCAGCGCCGTATCGCCAGTGGCAATATCTTCACCGGCCTGGCGAACATGTTGGCCGTGCTTGAGAAGCTCGGGCGACTCAATAATCACATGCGCAGGCTTATCATCTAATGGTTCGCGCAGCTGTTCACTCATCACCACGGTATCGGTGCCCGGCGGCAACGGGGCACCGGTGGTGATGCGCACACAGTGACCGGCAGGTACTAATTCGCTGCGATACTGCCCGGCCAACACCTCACCGGCCAGCGGCCAATGGGTTTGCTTAGCCCCAACACCTTCTTTAGCCAAGGCGAGCGCTACGCCATCCATGGCCGCATTGGTATTTTGCGGCACGTTAATGGGGGCCTGGATGGCCGCAGCCAACCGACGGCCGTGAGCCTGCGCTAGCGGAATCTGTTCGCTGCCCAGCGGGCGTTCAATCAAGGTGGCGAGTGCCTGGCGCGCTTCATCCACGCTAAGCATCTGCTCACCAAGGTCAAAGCAGGAGAGCGTCATGTCAACACCTTCCCTGAGGCGGCTGCCAGCAGACTTTCCAAACGCAGTTTCTCTTCTTCGGTATTAAGATTGGCAAACGCATCGGGGCAATCCGACATGTCGACCTTGCACCACGCATGGCGGGCGTACCAACGGTCAATCTTGCGTTCGCCTTCGGAAAGTGTAGCGGCCAAATCATCTGCCAGCGAAGTGCGTAGCAGGGCAACCACTGGATGCAGCCGTTCGCTGTCAAAGGCCACGGCGATATCATGATCGCCAATCCCTGCCACCATGCGCGCGACTAGATCGTCAGGCAGGGCGGGGGAGTCGCAGGGGGCGACTAGTAACCAAGGCGTTTTTGCCGCGCGTAGGCCGCTGTAAATACCCATCAGTGGGCCTTTAAAGCCGCCTTCTTCATCGGCAATCACGCGATCGGCGAAGAAGCGGTAGGCGTCAGCATTGCGGTTGGCGTTAATCAGCAGCTCGGCTACTTGGCCTTCAAGGCGTTTTACGACATGGCCGACTAATGGCAGGCCCGCGAACGGCTCAAGCCCTTTATCCCGGCCACCCATTCTGCGCCCTTCGCCGCCCGCGAGAATCATGCCGGTGAGTTCGTGAGTGGGAATCATGAGCTTGCCTCTTTAGATGAACGGGCCTGGGATGGTCGATTAGGTATCGCATCCAGCGCCAAGCGATTCTGAGTATTAATCGCCTGAAAGTGGCGGCCTTTGGCGCGGGCAATCAGCATCACGCCGAAGCGTTCAGCCAGCTCGACGCCTTTTTGGGTCACACCGGAGCGTGAAACCAGCACGCTAATGCCCATTTGCGCCACTTTGAGTACCATCTCAGATGTCAGTCGCCCAGTGGTATAGAAAATATCGGCATCAGCGCTGTCGGCTTGTTGCAACCATTGGCGCCCGGCCAGGGTATCCACCGCATTGTGCCGCCCCACGTCTTCAACAAAGTCGAGCACCTCGGTTTGGCGGCAAAGCGCACAGCCGTGAACGGCGCCCGCGCTGCGGTAGGTCTCATTATAGGCGTTGAGATTTTGCAGCAGTTGATAGAGCGTGGATTGTGCTAACGGCGTATCGGGAAGCGCCGTCAGAGCGGTTTGGTCGAGCAGTTTACCAAAGACCGTGCCCTGGCCGCAGCCGGTCGTCACCGTGCGAGTGCTTAAGCGCGCCTCTAAATCCTCGGGCAAGTGGCGTGTAATGACGACCGCGGCTTCTACTTCCCAATCGACCTGCACGGCGGCTAAATCAGCCGCGGCACGCAGTAGCCCCTGATTGCGTAGATAGCCCACCACCAGCGCTTCAGGGTCATCGCCCAGCGTCATCAGCGTGACGATTTCACGTTTGTTGAGATACACGGTGAGTGCTCGTTCAGCGGCGATGGCCTGCTGACGCGCATCGCCATATTCATCAACGATGCTGATCTCGGTGGTGGCCGGTAAGCGGGCTCGGCTTATCTGAAGGGCAGGCTGAAGGGCGGGCATGGTAATCCTCGCGAAATAGTTCTCGCAAAACGACAGGGTTGACGATGATGGCGCTGGGGATGCTTACTTGTCTACCCATTCAAGCGCTATCCTTATAAGTGCGATTTTTCTAAGTACTATTTTCTAAGTGCTATTTTTCCACATGTCATCCATGCAAGGTGCAGGGTTTTTAAAATATGAGCGATAACCTACGCCCTATCAGTATTACCTTGGTAGCTGAGCCCAAGCAGGTGAAGCGTTTTACACTGACACAGTGGCGCATTGCTGAGCTAACGCTGGGCGATCAGGGTGATAATGTCCTTAACCTGCAGCTGTCGATGACCGAGCGTGCTGCCTATCGTTTCAATCTAACGTCGACTACTCCGCGACTGTTTGTGCGAGCAGGCTTTACCGGACAAACACCCCAGCCGGATGCGATTACCGCTAGCCAGGACGTTGCGGCTGGTTGGATGGATGGCGAGCAACAGGTGCTCGAAGCACCGATGCCAATGGCCATTCAGGTCTGGCTCGAGAGTTATCTGGCACGCCATGGGGAAGCGCCAATGGAAATGCGCAAGAAAAAACGCAAAGGGGCTGGGCGCGCCAAAGACACGCCCTCCAAGGAGCAGCCGTAATGAGTCGCCTGGAACGCTGGTCGCGACTAAAGCGCCATGTGCAAAAAGAAGAGGACGCCGATGCGTCCTCTTCACCAGATACTAAGCCCTTAGATGAGGCATCTGCTGACCAGGAGGCAGTGCTTCATAATGAGGCCGAGCAACCTAATGCTAAGAATGACCAACCCCTGGCAACGTCAGCCGAGGAGCCAGAACCCGGCAGCCTCGACCATACCTTGCCAGACCCTGACACGCTGGAAGCAGGCAGCGATTTCAGTGCGTATATGGCGCCGGGCGTTAGCGGCCCTTTACGCCGACAAGCATTAAAACGCCTATGGGCCACCGGTAACTACAACGTGCGCGATGGCTTGGATGACTACGACGCCGACTACAATAAGCTGTTGAAACCGATGGCGGCAGATCTCGCCGGTAAACTGCGCCGCTGGACGCATAAAGTGGAAGAGGCGCTTGATAAGCCAGTAGACGAGGGCAGTACCGAGTCTCCGGCTGAAGTGGCCGCCAGTGAGCCATCGACAGCTGCAGACGAAGAGCACACCGCACCCTGCACGGCCAGTAACAACGTTGTAAAAGAGCCTTCACTAGACGACCAGTCTGATTATTTATCTGACACTCATACCAAATTATGACATTATTACTTAGTATATAGAAATCAATGGGTTGAGCATTTATTTAGTTGCTAGCGTTGGCAGCGTTGACGGTAATTAGGTTGGCAAATATCGAATTTCGCCATACGCTGAACTTAGCTTCAACGCATTGTTATGCCACAATAGTTAAATAATATAACTCAAAATTATAATAAGAATGATTCCCTGACCGTGAGAGCGCATGAACCAACGAATCCAACTGGCGTCGATAGACGACCAGCGTAATGCCGAGGCTCGGGAAACGGTACGCCGACGTGTCTCGTGGCCAGCTAACCTAACGCCTGCCAATGTGACCTATCACAGCCGTGGTCATGCGCTGTTAATAGGTACTGAAGCCGACGTTCAGCCTGCCGCTCGCGCTCTACAGGGGCGCGGCTTGGCATCGCTGACGCTACTTGTCACTGAGTCTGACGCGAATAGCCCAGGAAACGACACTGTCGATCCTCTCAGGTCTAGCGAACCGCTGGTCACCCAGACGCTGACCCAGAGGCAACTCAGCCAACTGCGTATCAATGGCTATCTGGGCGCCTTTAGCGCTCAGCTTGACGATGAAGATGCGCCGCTGGATATTGCTCGCGCACTGATTGAGCGCGACGGCTTTGACTTAATCCTTGACCTTGCTCCAACTTCTCATACCCAGCGCTGGGAGCTGCCGCCTCCAGGCTATGTAGTACTGCAGTGGCAGGACGTTGAGCAGCGCAGCGATATCCTCGACGATTTTGTGGGGCTAGTGGGCGAATTCGATAAGCCGCGCTATTTTCAAGTCAACAGTGATCTGTGTGCCCACTCCACCAGCGGTAATATTGGTTGTACCCGCTGTTTGGATGTTTGCCCGGCGGATGCCATCTCCAGCATTCAGGGGCGGATTGAGTCCCATATCGAGATTGATCCCTTCCTCTGCCAAGGCGTAGGCAGTTGCACCAGCGCTTGCCCTACGGGCGCTATTGAATTTCGTCTACCGGAAACGCGCCGCCAGCAAGACACCCTATCCGCTTGGCTGGCAGCCTATCGTGAAGCCGGTGGTCAGGTGCCGGTGCTGCGTTTTATTACCCATGACTCACAAGATGCCGAGCGCGCTGCGGGTGTAGTGCCCGCAGGCCATATCATCGACGCACCGTTAGAAGAGCTGGGAGCCGCAGGTCACGACCAGTGGCTAACCGCCTTGGCTGCCGGTGCCGCTGAAGTGCGTATCCAGCTGCACCCTGATATGCCTGCCCGCTTGAGCACCTTTTTGACTGATCAAGTCGTCCAGGCACATGCCTTGCTGGAAGCGCTGGGTCATGATTGCGCTCGTGTAACATTGATTGAGGTAGCCGACCACGCCGCTCGCGACGCGCTTCCGGCGCTTACTCCACTGACTGAGGCGCCACTTAGTCTACCTGAGCCCGAAAAACGGGCACGCTTGAACCGCGTGCTGGCGCGGTTGGCAGAGTTGGGTAACCCCAGCGACGAGCGGGTTGCTATGCCGGTGGGCGCTGCCTACGGCGTCATTCAGGTGGATCGCGATGCCTGCACGCTGTGTCACGCTTGCGTCAGCAACTGCCCAACCCCCGCGCTCAAGTCAGGTGGTAAAACCCCCGCGCTGAGTTTCCTTGAGGCGGATTGTGTGCAGTGCGGCTTGTGTGAACAAGCCTGCCCCGAAGATGCGATTACCCTGATGCCCGGCTTCTTGGCCTCGGAGGCTCGCGAAACGCGCCATATTTGTCACGAAGAAGCAGCCTTTGAATGCATCAACTGCGGCAAGCCGTTTGCTACTGTCAGCACGGTAGCTACTATTAAAGAGAAGCTGGCCAACCACCCCTACTTTGCTGGCGAAGCGATGATTCGTCTGGAAATGTGTGAAGACTGCCGCGTTAAGGATGTCTGGAAAACCATGATTCGCGATCCCGACGCGCAACTGAAGGTATAAGCCGATGACGGATGCACTGCCCACGCTTAAAGAAGCGGATGCGCTACGCGCCGATATTTACCGGCTATTGGCCACATTATTACGCCAGACTCCAGATGCCGAGTTGCTAGATTGGTTGGCTGAACTGGACATCGAACAAGACGGCAGCCGTTTGGCCGAGTGTTGGCATGCGCTGGCAGCCACCGCCAAGAAGACCGACATCGAGGGACTGCAGCGTGCTCACTTCCGCCTCCTGGTCGGTGTGATTCAGGGTGAGGTGGTGCCGTATGCTTCTTGGTACCGCAATGGCGAATTAATGGAAGCGGCGCTGGTGGCGCTGCGTCAAGATTTGAAGGTGCTCGGCTTTGTGCGTAGTGAACATACCCGTGACCCAGAAGATCACTTGGCGGCACTATGCGAAGTGATGGCAATGCTGATTGACTCAGCTAGTCACGAGCAGGCCTATTTCTTTAGCCAACATTTAGCCCCTTGGGCGGCCAGCTGTTTTGCCGACCTGGGGCAGGTAGACACCGCTTTCTATGCAGCGCTGGGGCAGTTGGGTGGCGCTTTTATGGAGAGTGAGGAGGCTCGCTTGAGTGTTGATGCGGGTCATACGCTGGTGCGTATTGTTGAGCCTTAACGAAGGCTCCATAAAAAAATCAGTAAAATCAAAAAAACAGCATAAAAAGACCCGCTATAAAGGCATGCAAGAGGAGAAACCCATGCACCCGTCACACAATCCTGAGCGCCGCCGTTTTATGAAGACCGTTGGGTTGGGAACCGCCGCTGCTGGCGCCGCAGCGGCAGTCGGTCATGTCACTCTGGCACAGGCTGACACTGCCCCGGTGAAAAACGAAAAACCAACGGTTAACTACCGTGAGACTGATCACGTCCGTGCTTATTACGCCTCGCTGCGTGACTGACGGCGGAATGCCAGGAGATTTGCCATGCGCTTAACTCGCAAAACAGACACCCCCAAGGCCTCCGGGCTGGGTATTTCCCGTCGCCAGTTCCTCAAACGCAGCGGTGCTGCCACCGGCGGTGTGGCCGCCGTTGGCTTTATGGGTGCGCCCATGATGCAGCGCTCAGAAGCAGCCGACAAAACACCCGTGCTGGACTCGCCGGTGGAGACCAAACGCACCATCTGCTCCCACTGTTCAGTGGGTTGTGGCGTTTACGCCGAAGTTCAAGAGGGCATTTGGACGAAGCAAGAACCCGCTTTTGATCACCCCATCAACCGTGGTGCGCACTGCGCGAAAGGCGCCTCGTTGCGCCAGCACGGTCACTCCACGCGGCGCCTCAAGTACCCGATGAAGCTGGTGGCCGGTGAGTGGGAGCGTATGAGTTGGGATGACGCCATTAACGAGATCGGTGACAAACTGCTTGAGCTGCGCGAAGAGCACGGCCCAGACAGCGTTTACTGGTTGGGCTCTGCGAAGTTTAGTAACGAGCAGGCGTACTTGATGCGCAAGCTTGCTTCGCTGTGGGGCACCAATAATACCGACCACCAGGCGCGTATTTGTCACTCCACCACCGTGGCAGGCGTGGCGAATACTTGGGGTTACGGGGCGATGACCAACTCGCTCAATGACATGCATAACAGTAAGTCGATGCTGTTTATCGGTTCTAATCCTAGTGAAGCCCACCCGGTGGCGATGCAGCATTTCTTGATCGCCAAAGAGCGCAATAATTGCGACATCATCGTGGTCGACCCGCGCTTTACCCGTACTGCCGCCAAAGCCAATAAATACGTGCGTCTGCGTCCTGGCTCTGATGTGGCGTATATCTGGGGCCTGCTATGGCACATTTTTGAGAACGGTTGGGAAGATAACGAGTACATCAACCAGCGCGTTTACGGAATGGATGAAGTGCGCGCCGAAGTCGCCAACTTTCCGCCCAGCGTCGTCGAAGAAGTCACCGGCGTTCCCGAAGCCGAAATGTACGATGTCGCCAAACGCCTCTCCGACAACCGGCCGGGCTGTGTGGTCTGGTGTATGGGCGGCACCCAGCACACTACCGGCAACAACAATACCCGCGCTTACTGCATTCTTGAGCTGGCGCTGGGGAATATCGGCGTGGCGGGCGGCGGCGCTAACATCCTGCGCGGCCACGATAACGTACAGGGCGCGACCGACCTTGGCCTTGGCTGTGATTCCTTGCCGGGCTACTACGGTTTGGCGGAAGGTGCCTGGCAGCACTGGGCGCAGGTGTGGGATCTCGACTATGAGTGGCTTAAAGGCCGCTATGACGATACCGAATACGCCGATGGTAAGCCCATGTACAGCCCCGGGATTACCGTGTCGCGTTGGGTCGATGGCGTACTTGAGGATGATGAAAACATCTCCCAGCGTACCGCGCTGAAAGCGATGTTCTACTGGGGCCACGCGGTTAACTCCCAGACCCGCGGCGTCGAGATGCAGAAAGCGATGCAGAAGCTTGAGATGATGGTCATCGTTGATCCTTATCCCACCGTTGCCGCTGTAATGCACGACCGCAGCGACGGCGTGTATCTGCTGCCAGCGGCCACCCAGTTTGAAACTACCGGCAGTGTCACCGCCACTAACCGCTCGATTCAGTGGCGTGACCGCGTGATTGAGCCGCTATTTGAGTCCAAGCCCGACCACGAAATCATGTACCTGTTTGCTCGTAAGCTGGGCATTGGTAATGAGCTGGTGAAAAACTACCAGATGAACGGCGACGAGCCGTTAATCGACGATATTCTGCGTGAAATCAACCGCGGTATGTGGACGGTAGGCTATACCGGGCAAAGCCCCGAACGCCTTAAAGAGCACCAGAAAAACTGGCACACGTTCAGTTTCGAGAACTTGCGTGCAGAGGGTGGCCCGGCGGATGGGGATTACTACGGCTTGCCGTGGCCCTGCTGGGGCACGCCTGAGTTCGGCCACCCGGGCTCGCCCAACCTTTACGACACCAGCGTACCGGTGATGGAAGGAGGCATGGGCTTCCGTGCCCGCTTTGGTATTGAGCGTGATGGCATCAACCTTCTAGCGGAAGGTTCCGCGCCGGTGGGTGGTGATATCGACGACGGCTATCCGGAGTTCAACGACCAGCTGCTCAAAGATCTAGGCTGGTGGGACGACCTGACTGCCGAAGAGAAGCAGGCGGCGGAAGGCAAAAACTGGAAAACCGACCTCTCTGGCGGTATCCAGCGTGTCACCATTGAGCATGGCTGTGCGCCCTACGGCAACGCTAAGGCACGCGCTGTGGTCTGGACTTTCCCCGACCAAGTGCCGAAGCACCGTGAGCCGCTCTACACCACGCGTCGCGATTTGGTTGAACGCTTCCCTACTTGGGACGACTTTGACTCCATCATGCGCCTGCCGACCATGTACAAAACCATTCAGGATCGCGACAACACCGGCGAGTATCCAATGATTCTCACCTCTGGGCGACTGGTTGAGTATGAAGGCGGTGGTGAAGAGACGCGCTCCATGTCGTGGCTTGCCGAGCTGCAGCAGGAGATGTTTGTCGAAATTAACCCGGCGGACGCCAACGACCTCAGCATCAAAGATGGTGACGATGTTTGGGTAGAAGGGGCAGAAGGGGGCCGTGTGAAGGTCAAAGCCCTGGTCACTCCTCGCGTCGATCGTAACGTAGCGTTTATGCCGTTCCACTTTGGCGGCATGTTCCAGGGCGAGAGCCTGCGTGACCGTTACCCGGATGGGTCGGACCCGTACATCATTGGTGAAGCGGCCAATACCGCCACCACGTATGGCTACGACCCGGTGACACTGATGCAAGAGACCAAGTGCACCATTTGCCGCATTGAGCGCGCCTGAATCTAGAAAAAAAGACGCGACCGACCTGACAGCACGACGGTGCGGGAGTCATCCCGCATCGGCATGAGGAGAACACCATGGCTCAAATGAAATTTATGTGTGACGCCGAACGCTGCATTGAGTGCAACGGCTGCGTCACCGCGTGTAAAAATGCCAACGATGTCGAGTGGGGCATTCAGCGCCGTCGCGTGGTCACGCTTAACGACGGTGAAGCGGATGAAATGTCCATCTCCGTTGCTTGCATGCACTGTGACGACGCCCCCTGCATGGCGGTGTGCCCCACCGACTGCTTCTATAAAACCGATGACGGCATCGTCCTGCACGACAAAGACCTCTGCATCGGCTGTGGCTACTGCCTTTACGCCTGCCCGTTTGGCGCTCCGCAGTTTCCCCAGCAGGATGCCTTTGGCGAGCGCGGCAAGATGGACAAATGCACCTTCTGCGCGGGCGGCCCGGCCGAAAGTAAAGAAGAGGAGTACGAGAAATACGGTTCCAACCGTATTGCCGAAGGCAAGCTGCCGCTATGTGCCGAGATGTGCTCCACCAAAGCGCTGCTGGCCGGTGATGCTCAAGACGTGGCTGATATCTTCCGCCAGCGCGTTGTCCATCGCGGCCACAAAGATGGCGCCTGGTCCAATAACCCTCAGGCCAGTGCCGACAACCTAGCCTATGATGCTGCCCATAAAGGGTAAGGAGGCGTGTCATGAACCTGCTGACTGTACAGGCACCCGGTGGGGTGCCGCATTCAGGTAAAGGGCTCGCCCAGAGCATTTGGCGCTTTATGTTGGTGGCGCTTGCTCTGGTGTTAAGTCTCGGCTTCACGCAACTGGCCGTTGCTCAAGCGGATCCTGACCGCGAGATGACCACCGCTGCTCCTGGTATTACTGCCGATCAGTGGCGCCAGGTACGTAGTGGCGAAACCGGGCCCAACTACCGTGATTCACGCGCTGACAGTAACTACAGTCTGATCAATTCAAGCGGTGAAACCTGGCGGCAGATTCGTAACCGCTGGGTGTCGCCGTTTGGTTTGATTGCGGTATTTGGCATGGCGTCGCTGATTGCGCTGTTCTACTTCATTGTCGGGCGTAAGGAACTTGAGGCGCCGCGCACGGGGCGTCTGCTATTGCGCTGGACGTTAATGAAACGCGCACTGCACTGGA
The DNA here is from genome assembly GCF_055725665.1 of Vreelandella sp. DA03-1M. NCBI lineage: Bacteria > Pseudomonadati > Pseudomonadota > Gammaproteobacteria > Oceanospirillales > Halomonadaceae > Vreelandella > Vreelandella sp. DA03-1M. The sequence goes on along the minus strand of NZ_CM146798.1, from coordinate 3,951,076 downwards.
CGGTAGCGACGCTGTTTATCATTCTGGCGCTGACGGGCATGACGCTGCTGTTTGGCAAGTTTGTGTTCCGCCCGTTGTTTGGTGATGGAATTTGGGCCTGGATGATTGCGGCGACAAAAGTGCTGCATAACTACTTGGGGCCGATCTTTGGCATTCTGCTGGTGATCCTGCTGGTCAGCTTGATCAAAGACAACATCCCCAAAAAGCACGACTGGGTATGGTTTAAGAAAGGCGGCGGCATGATTGGCAAAAAGCATGTGGATGCAGGCTTTGCCAACGGTGGGGAGAAGGCGTGGTACTGGATATTGGCGACGGTCGGTATTCTCGTGATCGCCAGTGGCTTTGTGCTCGACTTCCCCAACTTCAATCAGGGGCGCGACACCATGCAGTGGGCTAACATTATCCACGCAGTCGGTGCGCTAGGACTCACCGCCATCTCCTTAGGCCATATCTATATCGGCACGCTGGGTACCGAAGGCGCGCTAGAGGGTATGACCACGGGCTATGTAGATGAAACCTGGGCTAAAGAGCATCACAACCTGTGGTACGAAGAGGTCAAGGATCAAACGCTATCGGAAGAAGAGGTGGCGGCTCGAAAGTCATCTGGCGGTAGTAGTGAACCGTCGGCGCCTCGAACCAGCTGATAAACGTTTATTGAGACTTTCGACACCGCCTTCCGGCGGTGTCTTTTGTTATGCTGCGCTTTAAGTTATTTAGTAATCCGCAGCCACTTTATTGAGAGGAACGGTTATGTCAGCGATGAATGAGTTGGATCAATCCACACGCACGGAAATCGAAGCCGCCGCGTTTCGACGCTTGCTTGAGCACCTTGACGATAATAAAGATGTCCAGAATATCGACCTGATGATCCTGGCCGACTTTTGCCGCAATTGTTTATCTAAATGGTTGGTCAGCGCGGCTGAAGCGCGTGATGAAACCCTCAGCTATGAAGAGGCCCGTGAGTATGTTTACGGTATGCCTTACAGCGAGTGGAAAGAGCACTACCAAGGAAAAGCGACGCCAGAGCAACTGGCGGCGTTAGAGGCTCGCCACGCACAAAAAAAAGCGAAAGGGTAACGACATGGAACCGATGGTGCCCCTCTCTATTGCCGTACTCACGGTTTCTGATACCCGTACCGAAGAAACCGATCGCAGTGGTCAAGCGCTCGTGGAACGCCTCACCAGCGCGGGTCATACGCTCGCTGAAAAACGTATCGTGCCTGACGACGTTTACCGCATTCGTGCGGTAGTAGCGAACTGGATAGCTGACTCAAACGTGCAGGTGGTGATCACCACAGGCGGCACCGGCTTTACCGGCCGCGACTCTACGCCTGAAGCCATCTCTGTGCTTCTGGATAAGCGTATCGAAGGCTTTGGTGAGCGCTTTCGCCAGCTAAGCGGTGATGAGATCGGCAGCTCCACTATTCAAAGCCGCTGCCTCGGTGGCCTAGCCAACGCCACGGTCGTGTTCTGCCTGCCGGGCTCAACGGGCGCTTGCCGCACGGGCTGGGACGGCATTCTGGCCGAGCAGTTGGATAGCCGCCACAAGCCCTGCAACTTCGCCAACCTGGTCATCCCAGGCCGAGGTCAGCATGGCTGATTTGCAGCCGATATCAGCCGCGCTTGAGGCGCTACTGGCAGACGTCAGCGCACTAGATGCAGAGAGCATCCCGCTGGAAGCCGCCGCTGGGCGTGTGCTGGCCGAGACAGTGACAGCGCAGCTGGATGTGCCGCCATTTGATAACAGCGCGATGGACGGCTACGCCTTGTGCGCTGCCGATGCCGGGCAGTGGCTGCCGATCAGTCAACGCATTGCCGCTGGCACGCAGGCGAAAGCGCTTGCGCCTGGAAGCTGCGCGCGTATTTTTACCGGCGGTGAGATCCCTCCTGGGGCTGACTGCGTGGTGATGCAGGAGCGGGTCGAGGTCGACGGTGAATGTGCGCTGATGCCTGAGGACATACCAGCTGGCGATAACGTTCGCCGTAAAGGACGCGACGTGAAGAGCGGTTCCGTGCTGCTCAACGCCGGTGAACGGCTCGAAGCAGCGGCCCTTGGCCACTTGGCAGGTCAGGGGATTACCCAGGTCAGCGTGCGCCGACGCCCCCGTGTGGCGCTGCTTTCGACGGGCGATGAGATTATTGATCCGGGCACGCCGCTCAAGCCGGGTCAACTCTACAACTCAAACCGGCCGATGCTTAGGCGCCTGTTAGAGAACTTTGGCGCCGAGGTGCTGAGTACCGTTAGCGTGCCGGATGACTACGCCCGCACCGTAGCACTGTTAACGGCCGCCGCTGCTGAAGCAGACCTGGTGGTCACCACCGGGGGCGTGAGCGTCGGTGAGGAAGATCACGTCAAAGCCGCGTTGGAAGCGATTGGCCAGCTCGATATGTGGAAGCTGGCGATCCGCCCCGGTAAGCCGTTAGCGCTCGGCCGCTTACCCCGCGATGACGGCAGCCAGGCGCGATTTGTTGGCCTGCCGGGCAATCCAGTATCGGGGTTTGTCGGCGCCTGGCTGTTTTTACGCCCCTTGCTGGGCGCAATGCTGGGCTGTCCGGCGCTAACATCACTGCCAGCGGTGACCGCGAAAGCTGGGTTTGCTACCTCCACCGGCCCACGTGAGCACTATATGCGCGTAACGCTTGAGTTCTCGCCCAGCGGTGTAACGGCGACGGCCTTTGATGATCAGAACTCTGGCGTGCTTTCGTCGTGTATCAATGCCGACGCCTTTGCGGTGATTCCGGCCAATAGCGACATAGCCGAGGGCGATTCCATTAGCTGTTTGTGGTTGGCTGGCTAAGAGCAGGGGCCTGAGAAAGCGAAGGATTAAGCTTGCGGGCATCGAGTAGCAGTACTAGCTGCTGCTGGTCGAAGGTTAAGCCGCATAGCGCCGTTGAAAATCGGCGGGAAAGCAGCAGTTTAGGCAGCGGGTAGAGCGTGTTGGCAGGGAGTTGCTGCAGCGTAATGTCACCGCTGACGCCCAGTTGCCAAGTGTTTTGGTTGTCACTGGCTGTTTGAGCGTCACGCAGGGTGAGCCAACGGGTAGGCGGGGCATGGTCGTCATCTTCGTCGAGCAGCGATTGAGCATTGGCTGTGTGCGATGCCGTAGGGTGATTCGTCATGGCGAGCACATGGCGTGCATCCAGGGCAGCACGGTAAGGCCCTACGCGAAACACCACCAGCGCAACCTGGGCCTGCGCATGCTGGTCTAGTTGCTGGGGCACCTTAACCCAACCCCTGCTGGTAGGCGTCGAACAGCGTCTCAGGGTCAAGCAGGGCAAGCGCTTGGCGCTCATCTACCTGCCACAGTGCGCTGACATACGGGCGCAACTTGCCGGGAAGCGTTTCTGGCGGAGCTTGCAGCATGCTCTGGGTGACCTCGCAGACATCGTCAAGCTGCTCAATACGCACGCCACTCGTCACCCCCGCTGCGCGGACTAGCAAAATCATACCCTTAGAGGTGGCTTCCGGCGTAGGTAAACCGAGTAGCTGATGCAGGCTAATAACGGACTCAATCTTGCCGCGTAGGTGCAGTACGCCTTCGGTAGAGGCGGGCAGCCCTGGTACATAATAGACGGGCTGGTCGCTGGGTAAAATTTCGCTCACCGCGCTACCGGGCAGCGCAAACCGCTGGTCATCGAGACGAAAGAGCACTAGCTGCTGGGTGGGCTCATCAACATCCACCACCGTTTCACTATCGCTTTGCGCCGCTAACGCATCGTTCAAGCTTAGAGTGGCCAACGGCCGGTCATTCGCCTCGCCGTCGCGGGGATCTTCAGCGGTCATCGGTTAGCTCCGTTGCTAGCACTACTTGGTTGCGGCCCTGGTGCTTGGCACGGTAGAGCGCTTGGTCGGCGCTTAAGCGCATGGATTCGGTAGAGGGTTGCGCGGGGAAACTACCTATCCCCACGCTGAAGGTGCAGCGAAAGCGAACGTCACCGGCATGAAAATCGACCAGTGCAAAATCCTCGCGCAGGCTGTCGATTAATGTAGCCGCTTTTTCTGCAGAGATGTCTTTCAGCAGCACGACAAACTCTTCACCGCCGTAGCGGCCGATAATGTCGGATAGCCGCAGGCGGGTTTTCAATAGCCTCGCCAAGGTGATAATCACCTGGTCGCCCGCCAAGTGGCCATGAGTATCGTTAACCTGTTTAAAGTGATCGATATCGATCATTGCCATGGCGTGCTGGCTATCTTCGCGGTGGGCTTGGGCAAGGGTTTTATTGATCAGCTCTGTGGTAGTGCTGTGGTTATATAGCCCGGTCATGCTGTCGCGAGTCATTAATGAACGCAGCAAGCGTAGGCGTTCGGCGCGTAGCCGCACAGCAGAGACTAGCTCTTCGGGCTGTACGGGTTTGGTAAGAAAGGCTTCAACCCCTGCGGACATGGCGGAAATCTGCTTTTGGCTATCGGTTTCGCTGGAGAGATAGATAATCGGTAGCCCCAGGTATTCCGGCTGCTGACGAATAATCGTCGCCAGTTCTTCACCCGAACACACTGGCATATACACATCGACCAGCAGTAAATCAGGGCTAAAGCGCTCCATGGCATTGAGCGCATCGGCGGGATGGTGCACCTGATGAGTACTCATCCCGCCCTCTTCAAGCAGCAAGGCGTGGTAGGCAGCTGCTTCAGGCTCATCATCCACCACTAGCACCTTCAACGGCTCTTCCGTCGCCGGCGCGGTGAGCTCATCCACTGCCAACATAAGATCTAGTGGCTTTACCGGCTTGGTAAAGTAGCCGCCGCAGCCTGCACGAACGGCACTCAGGCGCGAGTGAAAGTCACTGTGGGCCGACAAAACGATGGCGGGGAGTGGTTGGCCGGTCAGTTTATTCAAGCTGGTCAGGGTTTCAGTGCCTGCCGTCTGGCCCTGGGGGAACTGCACATCCATGATCACCGCGTCAGGGCGACGCGTGAGCACGGCGTTAAAGAATGTCTCCGTGTCGATAAAATGCTCGACTTCATGACCGAAGCAGCGCAAGTGATGGATTAATTGATCGACCTGCTCTGGCTCATCGTCGCACAGGTAGATTAACCGCTGGCGCTTATTGCTAAGCGGTTCAACCGGGCTGGTAAGCTCGAAGCTGTGTATGGCCGCCAGTGCCTGCTGTTGACCGTGGCGGGAACGCAGGTGCTGCTGTTCGTGACCCAGCTGGAGAAGCAATTGACTGATAAACGTATCGATATCGGCGCGGGTGGGGGAGGTAGTGAGCGCCTCCTGCGCCTGATCTGCCAGTAGGGCAAGCCGCTCAAATCCCAGCGACCTCCCGGTTCCTTTCAAACTATGAAAGAAGCGGTGCAGCTCTGGCGCGAGCCGCGCCTGTTCTTCGCTCGTCGTGCGACTCTGCTGCCACAGCTCGGCGGTTTGCGCTAAGCGGGACGGAAGCTGCTCAATAAAACGCTCACGCAGCTGGTTCAGCTTATCGTGCAGCGAAGGGGCGGGCTTAGACATCAAACTACCTACGTGAGTGATCGAAAGCGGCGGTCCATTCCATCAATTGTCCATTCCATCGCATTCAGCGTTGCTTAGCTGTCGAGAGCCTGTTTCACGGCAGCTTCCAGGTTGCAGGCCAGCTCGGCATCTTTACACAAACAGGCGTCAAGGCCCGGAGTCTGCCGTAGGGCTGCATCCGGGGTGTCCCCGGTGAGTAAAATAAACGGCAGGTGATTATCTTGCTCGCGCAGCATCGCCAACAACGCTAATCCACTGACAAGGGGCATGTGCATATCGCTGATGATCAGTTTGATATCACTGTGCGCGTCTAAATGCTCCACGGCTTCCATCGCGTCATTGGCCAGCAGAGGCTCATGACCCTGAGACTCGAGCAGTGCCGCCGTCATTTCCCCGGCAAGCGGATCGTCGTCTACGACCAGGATATGCATTCCTTGACCTCATGATGGTTGTGTCATTAACGGTTGTGTTCATAACGCTTCTCGTTAGCCCAATAGGGCCTGGAGCGTCTCTACCAAATTGTTTTGATCAAAACTGCCCTTGACGATATAGGCGTCGGCACCGACCTCGATGCCGCGTCGGCGATCGGCCTCTTTTTCTCGCGAGGTGATGATAATAATCGGTCGATAACGATAAACCTCATTTTCGCGCAGTCGGGCAGTCAGCGCAAAACCATCCATTACCGGCATTTCAACGTCGGTCAGTACCGCATCAAACGGTTCTGCTAGCGCTTTGGCTAAGCCGTCACGTCCATTTTCGGCCAGCGTGACGTGATAACCCCACGCTTCGAGCACGTCTTTTTCTATTTCACGGGTATTCAGTGAGTCGTCGACCACCAGAATGCGTTTCGCGAGAGCGGAGGTTGCGCGTTCTTCGTTTGGACGTTGGGCTCCATGCCGGGAGGCTTCCAGCAACGCAGGTACATGCAGCAGACTGACCAGCGCATTGCGGCCCATGGAAACCATGCCCGAGACCAAGGGTAAATAACGCAGATGCGCGGGTAGTGGCTTGATCACCATATCGCGTTCATCAATCAGTGAATCGATAATCAGGGCGAGTTTCTGGTGACGCTGATGGACGACCAGCAGTAGGGTGTTATCAGTAGTGGCAGTTTTCGTGGGAAGCTCAAGCAGTTGGGCAAGTGATACCACCGGCACGAATTCGTTGCGTAAAATCAGCGTGCGCTGACCCGCGGCATCAATGAATGATTGTGATGAGCACTCTACCAATTCTGATACGTAAGGCGCTGTGACCCCTAGGTTGACACCGCCGACGCTGACCAGCAGTACCCGCATCATCGCCAGCGAGAGCGGCAGGCGCAGGGTAAAACGCGTGCCGCTGCCGCGTTCGCTGGCAAGCTGCAAGTCGCCGTTGAGCTCGTCCACCACGGTGCGTTTGACCACATCCATGCCCACGCCGCGCCCCGAAAAGTCGGTGATCATGCTTTTGGTAGAGAAGCCTGGCAGAAAAATAAGCTCCAACGTCTCCTGCTCGCTTAGTGCATTCAACTGCTCTTCGTTGATCAGCTGTTTGGCGAGCGCTTTCTGACGCACCGCGTCCAGTGCGATCCCCGCGCCATCGTCACGCATCTCAACCACTACCCAATCAGCGTCTTGCCAGGCTTCGATAATCAGCTGCCCGCGGGAAGGTTTGCCCGCTGCTTGGCGTTCGGCAGGAAGCTCTAAGCCGTGATCCAAGGCGTTACGCAGCAGGTGAATAAGCGGGTCTGAAAGGCGATCAATCATCTGGCGATCAAGTTCGATTTCGCTACCCCGCACGCGGCAGTCGACCTGTTTGCCAAGTGACTGGGCCAGCTCTCTGGACATATGCGCGAGAGGGTCAAACACCACGCTTAGCGGCAGCATGCGCATTTGCAGTGCCCGGTCGTGTAGGTCGCTCATCAACGACTCGTGGCTTAACACGCTATCTTTCAACTCACGGTGAAAGGCGTGAAAGGGCGCCTGCTGCTCGGTAGGGAGCGTGGTGCTTAGCTCACGGGCTTGGTCAACTAACCCATGTAAATGATGGTGGCCGGAAAGCACTTCACCCATCAAACGAATAACATCATCTAGCCGATCCAAGCGAACCCGCACGGTGTCACTAAGACGTAGTTCGTTCTCGGTCACCAGCGTAGCGGAGGATGTTGATGAGGACGAAGATGTCGTGGGCGTGGAAGTGGGCGTATCGGGGTTGCTGGGCTGGGTTGGGGTTTGACCGTGAGCAGCATTTTCAAGGGCGCTACACAGCGCCTCATCGGCTGCGGGTAAGTCGTCGCCTGTCGCCCCGTCGGCTAGCCGACTGACCAAGTCAGAAAGCCCGTCAACCGCCTGGCTGAGCAGACTGGTAACCGCTGGTGTTGCGGTAAGAGTGCCCTCGCGCAGCGCGCTAAGCAGCTCTTCAGTGCTATGGGCTAGCGCCGTAATCGGCACCAGTTTAAGCATTCGCGAAGAGCCTTTCAGCGTATGCGCTGCGCGGAAAAGCTCGTTGATCTGTTCGCGATCAGCGCGGCCTTGCTCCAATGCGCTGATCCCTTCGCGCAGGCGGGGCAGGTGGTCGGCGGCCTCTTCCACAAAGCGCTGTATAAAGCGGCGAATATCCAGCGCCATATTAACCCACTCCCTGTGTGGTACTGGTCGATGCCAGTGTGGTGTTGGCCGCTTTTAGATAACGTTCGGCTAGAAAGCGCGCATCGCCTGGCGGTAACGGCGGGGCGATCGTGTCTAGCCCACCATTCGAGGTGGGCGTGGTGGTCAGCAAACGCACCACCGCAGCATAGCGCTGTTTGCGCTGTAATGGCTCGTCGGTCAGTTCACCCTGGCGATAAAGTTCAGCTAAATAGAAGTGCGCGGGCCAACACTCCGGCGCAACGTAAATGGCCCGCTTGAAATAGTCATAGGCCTGATTGGGCTGCTGCTGCCAGCGGGCGACCAGCCCGGCCAGTACCAGCGCATCGATCAACCACGGCTGCTGCTTAAGCAGCGCCTCTAGCAGTGCAGCGGCGTCGTTAAAGGCGTTTTGATCGAGCAACTGATGGGCGGTGTGCAGTTGCTGGGTAATGCTGTCCGGTCGTTCATTTTCCGCTGCGGGCTCAAATTGTGCTTCAGGCGCTAAATCAGCGCTGCTGGCTAGCGCTAGCTGTTTATGTGCGCTCTCACCGACGTGAATACTCTCAACAGCTTTGTTGCCCATCGAGGGCAAGGGAGGCTGAAGGGGAGGCGCTTGCACTGCCTCGGGTTGCTCTGCATTGCGAAAGTAAAATACGCCCTGGGCTTCGACCAGTTCGAACACACCAAGATCGTTACCCAATGTTTCGGTGACGCCGCAGAGTAAAATGCCGTTCGGGGCCAGCAACTGGCCAAGCTGCTGATGAATAAGGCGCCGCGTCTGTTGGTCAAAGTAGATCGACACATTGCGAAACAGAATTACATCAAAGGGGCCGCCTGCACTGTTCTCATCGGCGTTTAATAGATTAAATGGGCAAAAGGTTACCCACTGACGCAGAGATTCGTGGAGCTTGTAGCGGCCCTGGTAAGGGCTAAAGTAACGGGCTTTAAAGTCGGGGGAGAGCGCGCGAAACGCCATGCCCCCATAAACCGCTTGGCGCGCCTTGGTAAGGACTTGGTGATCCAGGTCGCCGCCGGTGAGGGTGAACAACGCTTTGGCCCGCTCGCCAAAGCGCTCGAACAGCATCATTGCCACGCTATAGGGCTCTTCGCCGGATGAGCAGCCTGCGCTGAAGATAGAGAGCGGCGGTTGCTCTGCAGCTAAACGCTCGGGCAAGTAGGTGCTGACCAACCAGTTCAGCGCGTCCGGCTCGCGACAAAAATAGGTTTCATTGACCGTTAGCTGGCTGACAAATTGATCGAATAGCGCCGGGTCGCGGCGTAATTGCCCCAGGAGCTGGGTGGTATCGGTTAGACCCGTGGAGGCTTGTAAGCTGGCCACCGCCCGGAATAGCCGGGCTTCGGCTAAGCCCTCTAGGTGTAAACCACAGCGCTGATGCACCAGGGCTTTAAAGGGAGCAAATGCGCTCATGCCAGAGGCTCCGGCCGACTATAAGAGTAGCCACGCACATCGCGCAGCAGTCGATCCGGAAGGCTATCAAGCGGTAATACATACTGTATGACGCCCGCTTTAACGGCTTCCTGATTCATGCCGTAAATTACCGAGCTGGCTTCATCTTGCGCGAAAGTAATGCCGCCTGCCTGATAAATAGCCCGCATGCCATTCACGCCATCGCGGCCCATACCGGTCAAAATAATACCAATCGCATCACTGCCATAGACCTTCGCGACACTCTGCAGTAGTACATCGCAACTGGGGTGGTAGACAAATGTCTCGGGGCTGGATTGCAGCTGAAAGCGGTGGCGCGGGGTCACACATAAATTACGCTCGGAAGGTGACAAATAGATATGTCCAGGGCGTAGCTGTTCACCCTCTTGGCCAACACTCACCGGCATGGCACATAGCGACGCCAGCCATTGCGCCATGCCATCGATAAACCCATGGCTGATGTGCTGGGCGATCACAATAGGCGCTGGAAACTCGGCGGGTAGCGTTCGCAACAGGCGTACTAAGGCTTGCGGCCCACCGGTTGAGCATGCGATCGCGACCACGTGTTGGAAATCCCGCGGTACCCCGCCTGGGTTAGCTTTCAGGGTGGGCATGGCGAGTAGGGGCATCGGTGTTGCAACGCGCCGCCGCAGGCGAGTGATCACCGCAACACCGGCGAGCAGGCGCACACGCTCCAAAAGGCGATCCGCGTCGGCCCCTTCCAATGCGGGTTTAGGCATCACTTCCAGCGCGCCCACCTCAAGGGCTTGGTAGGCCGTTTGCGCATCGGAGCGGTCGCTAATCACCAGGATGGGCACGCCTTTGCTGTACATGATCTCTTCGATAGCGCTTAGGCCGTCCATCACCGGCATGTTGAGATCCATGGTGATCAGCTGTGGCGAAAGGCGTTTGGCCAGTTCCACCGCTTCGCGGCCGTTAGTGGCTTCACCCACGATCTCAATATCATCGTCCCGGCTGAGGATATCGCGTAGCACGTCGCGGGCTACTTGGCTGTCGTCGGCAATGACTACCCGAATTACACTCATCCGGTATCCTTATCAGCGGTCTTTATTTGTTAGGGTGAACTCCTGCACCAGCGCGTTTAGCTCAGCCGACATATGGATCATGTCCTGGCTGATGTCGGTAATGCTGCGCACCGAGTGTGCGTTACGTGAACTGGCCGTATCGATATCGCGCAGCGCCATCACCACCTGGCTACTGGCGGTTTTTTGCTGCTGAGTAGACAGCGATATCTGTTGGGCCGCGCTGCTGGTTTGGCTCGCCGCCTTAAGCAGCGCCTCGAGATCCTGGGCGGTGCTCATGCTTGCTTCAACGCCCTGCTCGATTGAGGTGGCGCCTTTTTCAGAGGCCACTACCAAGCGATTAATCGCCGTCTGAATATCATCGGTATGCGCTTCGATCTCTTGGGTAGAGTCGGTCACGCTGTCTGCCAGGCGGCGTATTTCGCTGGCAACGACGGAAAAGCGACGCCCTGACTCCCCGGCACTCGAGGCTTCCAAGGCAGCATTAAAGGCGATCAGCTTGGTCTGGGCGGCCAGGGTGTTGATCAACTCCATGACCTTGTTGATCTGTTTGGATTTCGCCCCCAGCGTCATGATCTCGCTCAGGCTCTGCTCGCTGTCGCTGCGAATATCCTGCATTTTTGACTGTAGCAGCTGCATGGCCGAACTGCCTTTACGGCTGCGTTCCAGGGTCTGGTTGGCAACGTCGACCACCGATTGGGAGTGGTCGGCAATTTGGGTTGATGAGGTAGAGAGTTCTTCCATGGTAGAGGTGATTTCAGCCACCGAAGAGGCCATCTCCTCCACGGCTGCGGCCATGGTTTGGCTCGCCTCATGGTCAATATCACTGCCGTGCACACCGGAAAGCCCGGCCGTTTTCGCGAGCCGGTCAGCAACTTGCGTTAGTGCTTGAGCGTTCTTGGCCACTGCCGCAATCGCGCGGGAGAGTCGTTCCAGGAGCTCGTTGGTTTGATCGGCTAAATCGCCAAGTTCCGCTTTGTCGTCGGTGCTGACCCGCCGCGAAAGATCCAGGCTGTGGGTGATGTCTTTCAGCTGGCGCTGGAAATCAATCAGCGGGCGTATGAGGCTGCCGGTCAGCGGGTAGAGCACCAGTAACCCGGCGAGTAAAATGAGCAGGCCTATGCCGCTGGACTCCAGAAAGCGCTCACGGGTGGACGCCAGATAGGCCTCTTTATCGACTTCCACCATCAGGTAGCGCTGCAGTTCGGGTAGCCAGCGCGTGTTAATCAGGAAAGTTTGCCCATCGCGCTCAATCTCTTGTACCTGGAGCCGTTCATCAGGCAGCAGACGCTGGGACGTTTCCTCTGCTAAGGACTCCACTGCTGTCTCGCTAATAGGCGCTGTTTCAATATTTTCACCACTGCGAACGAGCAGCTCGCCTTCAGCGCTGAGCAGCGAAGCGTGGCCGGTGTCACCTAAGCGAAAGTCATCAATCAAGCTGGCCATTTGGGATAGATCAAGCCCCGCGCCAGCCACCACCAGCGGTCGACCGTTGGTGGCATTTACCGCGCTGCGATAATTGACGTACACAAAGGCATCATCGGGTGAAAAGGTGTCGCTATCTAAATTCAGCTCGTATGTGTTATCGCTTTCAGTAAAACGGTAGTACCAGTCGTCTTCGCTACCGGGCGGCTGGATAGCACGCTGCAGAAATTCGCCATCGCGCAGTTGGAAATAGTAGCCACGCCCCCGGTATTGAGCGGCGATAAACAGCAGTTCGGTGTCTAACTGCTGCATAAGGCGCTCAAGGTAGCGGGTAATGTCGTTTTGTCGCTCTTCAGGCAGACCGTCGCGCACCCACTGCTCAATAAAGTAGCTATTGGCCAGGCTTTCGGAAATGGCTAGATCCTGGCTAAGGTTAAGGTTTACATGCGCTGCTAGCCCTTCAACCTGTGCCGGTAGCTCTTGATTAAGCAGGTTGTTCAGCCGCGCTTGGCTGTGGGTACGCGCTTGAAGATAGAGCGCCAGGAGCATTGCGAGCGCTAAGACCGTCCCAAAGGAGAGGAATAGCCGAAGCCGTAAAGGTAGGGATTTCCAACGCGCCATCATGTTCGCCGTTGCTCCAAAGTAAACGGTGGCCCTGAAGACGCAACGACATCTAGGCTTTCAAGCCCTAGTGTTAATGCTGTTGGGTAATATTCAGGATAAAAAAGTGAAGGGGGGATGCCCCTCTGCTCACGAAAGCAATACGTAAGGTAGTACGAGTGATTTCAGCTTTTTTAGGGAGCAATGTCCAGCGCTAATAAGCGGAATTTGGTACGTCTGTTTAGACAATCGCGTGGGGCACAAAGCAGGAAGAGTCTTTGGTAATGCGGCCAACGTCTTCGCGAATGCCCATACCGCAAGCGCGGTCACCCACCACCCAACTGCCAATTAACGCGTGATTGTTACCAAAGCGCGGCATGGGGTGGTACGCCTGGCGGATCCATGGGCTGTCGGTATAGGGGCCATCAACGGCTTCTCTTTGCCCGGCGGGGGTGATCAGTTCTACGTTACTGCCTTCCCGGGAAAAAAACGGTTTGCGCACCCAGCCTGCTGGCAGCGGCGGGCTATTGGCATTCTCGAAAAACGCCGGTAGTAGATTGGGGTGGCCCTCAAAATGCTCCCATAGCAGCGGCAGAATTCCCTTATTGGAAAGAATCGCTTTCCAGGGTGGCTCAAACCAGTGGGTGTTTAACTGCGGGATATACTCGCCAAATGCATCGTCGGCCATCTCTTCCCAGGGGTAGAGTTTGAACAGCGCGTGGATGGGCTGGTTATCCAAGTCTACAAAGTGCTCAGCTCCAGGGCGCAGGCCAATATCTTCAGTGTAGATAAACGGCGCGTTAAGACCGGCCTGTACCGCGACATCCTGCAAGTAGTGCACGGTGGCACGCTCTTCGGGGTTATCTTTGATGCAGGAGAAGTAAAGTGTGCGCGCTTCTATGCGGTCGCCAAGGTGCGCCATGGCATTGAGCAGGCGCTCTTGAATCGAGTTGTACTGATCAGCATGGCGGGGCAGGATGCCTTGCTGGATAGCTTGCTCAAGCCACACCCACTGAAAAAAGCCCGCTTCGTAGAGCGAGGTAGGGGTGTCGTAGTTGAGCTCCAGCAGTTTCGCCGGTCCATCGCCTGAATAGGCAAAATCCATACGCCCGTAGAGGTGCGGCTGACCTGACTTCCACGAGTTGTGGATGCTGTCCCACATATGTTCGGGCAGCGCCAAACGCTGCATAAGCGCATTGGAATGGCAGACCTTGTCCACCAGCTCCATGCACATCTCATGCACTGCTTCGGTAGGCTCTTCGATATCTCGCTCTACCTGCTCTAGGGTGAACTGGTAGTAGGCGTCCTCTTTCCAGTAAGGCTCCCCGTCAATGGTATGAAAATGAAAGCCCAGCTCGTGGGCAAGGGCTTTCCAGTTGCTTCGTTCAGGGATATCGATTCGCAGCATAGTAATGTTTGCCTAGGGGTTAGGAGCCCCAACCGCCACGGGCAGACGAGCGTGAGCCAAAGCCGCGGCGCTGAGAGGTTGCCACTGAGCTGCGCATTGCATCATTACGCTGGGTAACACGCTGGGTCGCCTGATTGGTAGCGGTGTTCCAGTTGCCCTGGTTTTGACGATTGCGGTACACCGGCTCTTGGTAAACCCGCTCGAAGGAGCGTCCACGGTTGGTGTTGGACATCATGCTGCCGACCATATAACCCATCATGGCGGGCATAAACCAACTACCACCAGTGCTACCCGTCGCCGCTTGTGACTGCTCTTCGGTTGGCGCGGTGCAAGCGCCTTCACCATTCTCAGCTTCACACTCTTCCAGGGTGCTATAGCGCGGCACCGCTTCCAGGGACGCTTCGTAGGCATCTTCACAGGCGCTGCGGGTATAGACATTTTCAGCGACACAGGCTTCAACGCTTTCAAAGCTGCGCGGCTCGTCAAATTCTATCTCGGTGATTTGTTCTTCCTGGGGCGGTTGGCCACAGGCGGTAAGACCAAAGGCGCTAGCGCCCATCATTGCTAATGACAAGCGTCCGCTGCGCTTGCGGCGTGGCAAATGAGGGGTGTGATCGTGTTTAGACATGCAGGCTCTCCTTTACCACGTCATCGAAGCGGCGTTGAGTAAGCCGACTGCCACGGCCACGCTGGCCATCAAAATGCCGTAGGCCTGGTGGCCTTCGGTGATGTGCTGCGACAGGCTTTCACCCTGTTTACGTAGAAACAGCTTAACCGCGAAGAAGGTAGCCAACTGAACGATAAAGGCGACGACGCCCCAGAGCACAAAATCGATAAAGCTGATCGAGTGTGCCATCGCGCTATATAGCGGAATGGTAAAGCCTAAAATGGAGCCGCCGTAGGCAGAAGCGGCGGCTGCGTTACCTTCGCGAATCAACGTCCATTCGTGGTGCGGGGTAATCCGGCTGTAGCAGTACATAAAGGCGGCGAGCAGTAAAATCGCCGTGACTAGATAGGCGATAAATGATGGCAAGCCGTAGAGGTAGTTCACCATGGTGGCAGTTTCCTTTTGTAGTAGGTAAAACGTATTTAAAAAACGGCGGTAATGATTACATAGCGTCGATATCGACGGAGGCCACATCTACCCCCACGTTGTGCACCACCATAAAGCTGCCTTCGCCATCGCTTTCTGCGCTCAGCAGTAAGTACTCCATACGCTCAGCGCCTTCGATGGTACGCTCATAGAGCATTGCATGGTGGGTCACATGGCGGGCCGACACGCTCTCGGTGGTCATTACCTGCTCTTCGAAAACCACCGGCGGCGACCACAGGCTGTCGCCATTCCCCCACACTCGCTGATAGGTGCAAGTGCGCGCTTCCTCAGTGGTTGAGGTGAGCGCGATGGTTTGGGCGCCGATGCTGTCGGGCTGCTTATCTTCACCGTTGATCAAATTATCAAATTCGGCATCCGAGAGATGGGTAACACGGTAAAAGTCGAACAGCTTATATTCAAGCACCTGGCCGTTTTCAATGTTGGCCTGCAGCCAGGTGTCGTTATCCAGATAGAAGCGCACCAGGTGCGCTCCTTGACCAAGGTCGACGTGCCCCACGGCGGCAATATGATGGTAGTCATCGTCGTTCCAGCGAAACAGCGCATCGGGATGGGCACGCAGGCCGATCAGCTTGATATTGACGCGCCCATCCAGGCGCAGGCCCTCAAGGTCTTCCTGACTGACACCCATAGGCAGGCCCGCGGCCACCGGGCGGCCTGTATTCGGCTCGGGTGGCTTTTCCGTGGTCGCGCGAAAAAGTGCCTTGAGGGTGTTAAACATGGCCTGGCTCCCTAATAAATTTAAACGCTGAATTTACTCTTGTGCGGCATTTTTCTTCGCTTTCAGGCGTGCTAACACGTCGTCTGCCTTGCGCTCCTGACCGCCCACACCGGCTGCTTTGAGGCGGGCTTCCAGCGAACTACCGCTCTCTTCAGCGGCCATATCGTCAGCGGCCTGCATTTGCGCCGAATTAAGCTGCTGACGCTCTTTGATGCGATCGAGTGACTCCATGGCGCTGCTCATCGCACTGTTCTGGCCAGAGTGGCGAGACGCGACGGCAGATTGGGCTTTTTGTGCCGACTCGGTGGCTTTAACGACGCTCACCTGCTGCTTGAGCTGGCGAAGCTGGTTGTCGGTACCGCGAATGGCACCGCGCAGTTTTTCGATGCTGGCATCGTACTCGCTAACAATGGCGCGCTCCGCTTCTAGGTCATCCTGTAGCGCTACCATACGTTCTGCCACTTCAACGGCGAGCGCTTCTTCGCCTTTATCCAGCGCGGCTTCGGCACTTTTTTCCAGCTCGGCGATTTTGCTTTCCAGCGTGTCGGCTTTATTGCTGTTTAGTTGGCGCTGGCCCATCAAGCGGGTGAGCTCGGTTTTAGACTGGTTCAGGTGATTTTCCGAGTCGCGGATTTCCTGGTCTAAAATGCGCAGGGCCTGGGAATCTACCACTGTTTGACCGGTTTCAGTCGCTTTGCCACGCAGGGCGGTCATGATTTTGCTTAACATAAATAATCTCGCTTATACGTCACCTGGGTGGTGACACTCATTGATAACGGTGATTTGGATAATAGACGAACAATGGGTAAACGTTAGGCGAAGTGCGTTTGTATCAGTTCGGCGACGTCCATGGCTGCACTGGCCGTGGCGTGTAGCTCAGCGCAAATTGACTCAAGCTTGGAGTCGCCAAACAACTGTCCGTATGCCACATAAAAGTCGTGCCCGTCGATCTCGACAATACCCACAGAGGCCAGCGGTAACGAGATGCCCTGGCGCAGCAGCACTTCGTTAAGTTCTGCGCTGTTTTTGACGCTGTCGACGGCCACAATGGGCGCCATGGCGACCCACTCATTTTCGCTGCGCGAGAGGGTGATCGGCAAGTTGCCGTAGTCGTTGAGCTCCCAGATCAGCGTCTGGTTCGTCTCATCCAGGCTAATGGTCGCTTCGGGCCACTCAATGGTCGCGTTTTCGCTGCTGGCGGATGCTGGCTGGCTGACTAATTTATAGAGTTCGCTGGCAGTGATGCCGCTCGTGACGGTAGGCGTAGTCAAGGTGATTTGCTCCATCGTTCGTTAAGTAGTTTCACCTTAACACTTAGTAGAGCAAATGGTTCCTTTTCCCAGCAAAGCCGTAGCAAAAGCCCCGCACGCGGCGGGGCAAAAGGCTGTTAAAAGTATGCTGGCAGGACGGGCGACTAAGGAGTGCGGTAAGTGTCGTTAAACTGCTTGCGCAGCTCATTTTTCTGCACTTTGCCCATGGTGTTGCGGGGTAGCTCATCGACAAAGAAGACCCGTTTGGGCTGCTTATACTTGGCTAGCCGACCGTCTAAGTGGCTGATCACCTTATCTTCATTAAGCTGATTTTCTTCAAGCGCACCTTGCTGGCGCACCACTACGGCGGTTACGCCCTCGCCAAAGTCAGGATGGGGTAGGCCGATGACGGCGGATTCAGCGACTTGATCGAGCTCGTCGATCACCTGCTCCACTTCTTTTGGGTAGACGTTGTAGCCGCCGGAAATCACCAGATCCTTGTCGCGACCCACAATATGCACATAGCCCTGCTCGTCGACCATGGCGAGATCGCCGGTAATGAAAAAGCCATCGTCTAATAGCTCTTCACGGGTTTTTTCAGGCATTCGCCAGTAGCCGATAAACACATTAGGGCCGCGAATCTGCAGCATGCCAATTTCACCCAAAGGCACTTCATCGCCGGTTTCGCGATTGGTAATACGCATCTCCACACCGGGTAGCGGCATACCCACGGTACCTGCTTGCCGTGCGCCTTCATAAGGGTTGGAGAGGTTCATATTGGTTTCGGTCATACCATAGCGCTCAAGAATCGCATGGCCGGTTTTGGCTTCAAAGGCTTCATGGGTCTCGGCGGTGAGCGGGGCAGAGCCGGAAACGAACAGCCGTATATGGGCAGTCGCTTCTGGGGTCAGTCGTTCGTCCTGCACCAGCCGGGTATAGAACGTGGGAACGCCCATCATCACGCTGCCACGGGGTAACTCTTCAAAAATGACATCGGCATCAAACTTGGGCAGGAAGAGCATGCTGGCGCCCGCCATCAGGGTGACGTTGCAGGCGACGAATAAGCCGTGGGTGTGGAAGATCGGCAGTGCATGGATCAACCGATCATCCGCGCTAAAGTGCCAGGCTTTGGCCAGGGTCTCGGCGTTAGAGGCGAGGTTTTTGTGCGTTAGCATGGCGCCTTTGGAGCGCCCGGTGGTGCCGGATGTGTAAAGAATCGCGGCCAGGTCGCGCTCGCCAAGTGCCACGATATCCTCTCTTGGCGCTGCAGTGCGAGCGGCTTCCATTAGGCTGCCATCACCAGCGCTACCCATGGTAGCCACCGCAGGACAGCCGGTTTCAGCGGCAAGCGCCTGTGCCTCTTCGAGTAATTTAGGGCGGCAAACAAACAGCGCGGGCTCGGCGTCGTTCAAGAAGTAGCGAATCTCATCGCCGGTATAGCCCGTATTAAGCGGTAGATAGACACCGCCGATGCGCAGGCAGGCCAGGTAAAGCAGTATCGCCTCAGGGCTTTTATCCACTTGCACGGCGACCCGGTCGCCTTGCTTAACGCCTAGCTCGGTTAGCGCACCGGCAAGCTGGGCGCTGATGGTCAGCGCATCGGCGTAGCGATAGCGTCGGCCATCGCGGGTGGTAATGAAATCGGCCTCTGCACGCTCGCGCATTTTGGCAGCAAAGGTTTCAAATAGGTTGTGGCTCATTTGGTGGTCTCTCCCTTGGCCAGCTTGCGGGCGCGTTTGGCGAGATCGCGCACCTCATTTGAGCAAGCAACGGTCGCCTTGGCGGTATAGTTTTCGTGGTTGCGTTCGATATCGTCCAGCACGTAGAGGTAGTTGACCATCAGGCCTGCGGCTTGTTTAAAGCCTTTGTCGGAGATATCGCCCAACCAGTTAATGCGGTGGAGTTCGGCGCCGTTGCCGAGGTGAAAGCGAGCCACTGGGTTGAGTGGCAGGCCATGGCGATTCTTCTCTTCGATGAGATAGCGGGCGGCCAGCGGGCGGATCGCGGCTTTGAGCTGCTCTTCAAGCGCGTTGTCCTGATGCCATCCAGCGGTTTCAAGTCCTTTGAGCGATTTACGCAGTGAGGAGGGAAGCTGCTCATCATGACGTTGTTCTTGCAACCACTGGGCGAAGCCGGGCACCGGCGAGAGGGTGACGAAATATTTTAGCTGCGGCAGCTCCTGGGAGAGCTCTTGCACCACCTGCTTGATCAAAAAGTTACCGAAGGAGATACCGCGTAGGCCGGTCTGGCAGTTGCTGATGCCAAAGAACGCCGCAGTATCGGCATCCTCGGCCTCATCGATCCCTTTTTTGCTATAGCTGCTTTCGCCAGACAGGATGGGCTGAATACGGCTTGGCAAACCCTTGTGGAGGGCTACTTCCACAAAGATTAGCGGCTCGTCGCCAATCGCTGGGTGGAAGAAGGCGAAACAGCGACGGTCACGGGCATCCAATCGCCGGCGCAGATCGTCCCAGTCCTGAATTTCGTGTACCGCCTCGTAGCGAATGATCTTCTCTAGAATTGACGCGGGGGTGTTCCAGTCAATGCGCTTGAGCATCAAAAAGCCGCGGTTGAACCAGGAGCCGAACAGGTGAGCAAAGTCGTCGTCGATGGCCGCCAGTTCCGGCTGTTCGCGCAGCAGCGCCAACAGATCCTCACGCATTTTAACCAGCTCATAAGTACCGTCGCTGGCTAGGTTTAAACGCCGGAAAAGCTCCTGCCTGCGTGGCTCACAGGCTTCAAAAAGGCGCTGCAGTGATTGGTTGTCGCGAACCTCTTGATACGCCAGATAGGCTGCATCAATGGGGCCAGGTTCGGCAGCAAAGTCCGTCGTTAAACGGGCAAAAAAGCTACTTTTCTCAACCGGTGAAAGGCGCTGATAAATCGCCAAAGCGCGGCTTGCCAGCGCGATGCTGGAGGCTTCGCCATCGCTTTCCAGCAGCTTCTGGCAGGCTTTGACCAACTGCTGATGGTCGGGCGTTGACGTTTCGTGTTGGCGGCGGCGCAACAACGCATCACGTTGGGTGATGTTGTTGAACAGCTCCTGCAAAAACAGCATGTTCATGGTCGAACTCCTTAACCCATGATCAAGTTAGGTAGCCAAAGCGCGATGCCTGGGAAGAGACACAGCAGCAAGATACCCAGCACCATGCACAGCGCGTAGGGCAAGCTTCCCATCAGAATGTCGCGCAGCGAGATATCCGGCGCGATGCCTTTAATAATGAACAGGTTGAGACCCACCGGCGGAGTGATCAGGCCGATTTCCAGGTTGATGGTCAAAATCACCGCAAACCAGTAGGGGTCGAAGTTAGCCGCCAGGATAATGGGTAACAGAATCGGCGCGGTCATCACGATCACGGCCACGGGAGGCAGGAAGAAACCGGCCACCAGTAGAAAGAGGTTAATCACCCCCATCAGCGCCCAGCGGTTAATCTCCAGATCAGCAATCGCGGCGGCCACGGTTTGGGTGATAAACATCGAGGAGAGCGCATAGGCGAACACTTCGGCGGTGGCGATCACCAGCATGATCATCACGCTTTCGCGCAGCGAGTCGCGCATAATCAGTTTGATCGGCCCCAACTGCCACATGCGGTAGATCAGAATAGCCAGTGCCAGACAGAGGAATGCACCCACGCCCGCTGCTTCCGAAGGTGTTGCCACCCCGCCATACAAGGCAAATAGAATACCCGCGACCACGCCCAGGAAAGGCAGAACACGGACGAGGGCTTTCAGGTTGGTATCAACATTCTGCTTAACGTTCTGTTTTAGCCGTTCGACGGACTCCGCCATCGGGTTGTTATAGCCACCCGCCATCTTGCAGGCGATCATCGTCCAGATCATGAACAGGCCCGCAAGCATAAAGCCCGGCACTACCCCGGCAATAAACAGTCGACCAATAGAGGTTTCGGTGGAGATGCCGTAGATAATCATGGTGACCGACGGCGGAATCAGGATGCCCAAGGTGCCGCCCGCGGCAATGCAGCCCGCCGCCACGCCATCCGGGTAGCCGCGCATGCGCATTTCGGGAATGCCCATTTTACCAATCGCCGCACAGGTGGCGGGGGATGATCCCGAAAGCGCAGCAAAGATAGAGCAGGCGCCGATATTGGAAACCGCCAAGCCGCCGGGCAGCTTGCCCATCCAGAGATCCAGCGAGCGATACAGATCGCGCCCGGTGGGGGAGGAGGCCACCGCGGCGCCCATCAGAATAAACATCGGAATGGCGACAAAACCAAACTCGGCGATGCGGTCAAAAAAGGTTTCACCGAAGTAGGTGAGCTCGGAAAGGCCACGGTCATAGAGCAACGCCAGCAGCGAGACACCGCCCAGGGCGAAAGCGATAGGGGTACCAATGGCCATCAGCGCAATCAGCGCGATGGCGACAATAATGCCTAAGGTAATGGGATCCATGCTTAGTTCTCCCCACGCAAAATTTCAGCCACATACTGCAGCGACAGCAGGGTGGCACCGACGGCCATGGGCAGCAGGGCAGGCCAGAGCGGTGGATTCCAGACTGAACCCGTGGTCCACCCGCCGTGGAGCGCCTCAAAAACATAGACCCAGCTGGCATACGCCAAGGCGGCACAGAAACCTAATCCAAACAGCGAAGCGATCAAGCGCATGATGGTGCGGGTAATACCGCCCAGCGCATCGGGAACAATGGTGATAGCCACGTGCCCACCGGTCATTAGCACATAAGGGCTCCCCATCAACATCGCTGCCGTTACTGAGAAGATGGTAAATTCGGTCTGCCAACTAGTACTCATTCCGAGTAAGTAGCGAATAAATACCATCTGACAAATCACTAATACGCCAGCGATAAACATGGCGCAGGCCAAATAGGCGGAAAGCCGAGAAAGCTTATCCATGACGCGAATGTAGCCGCCAATGATGCCCCCTCGCGCAAGGGCATTGTGAGTCGTTGCAGGTGCCATAATTCCCTCGACAAGCTGGTTATTTCGCCAAGCTAAGCAAGCATCAGTTGAAAACGGCTACCCCGAAGGGCAGCCGAGCCGTTAGGCGTTCATAGGTTGCTTACTCGACGGCCAGCGCCGCATCGATAATGGCTTGGCCATTGGGAACATTGTCGGCAAAGTTTTTGTAGGAGGTCTCACGGGCGATTTCCAGCCAGGCGTTGTAGTCGTCTTCGCTCATGCTAACGACCTCTACGCCGTTCTCCTCGTAAAGCTCGACCATCTCCTGATCAATGGCGGCGGCTTCTTCAGCAAAGAAGGCCTCTGCTGCCTCACCGGCTTCCATCAGTGCCGCCTGCTGCTCTTCATTCAGCCCTTGCCAAATTTGCTCGGAGATCAGGATCGGCTCGTACATGAACCACAGCGCGAAGTCGCCCGGCTCGGTCAAACACTCGACCTGCTCGTAGAGACGGAAAGAAATAAACGACATCGACGAGGTGTTGGCGGCGTCCAGAACGCCGGTTTGCATGGCGGTGTAAACCTCGGAAGAGGGCATTGAGGCGATGGAGGCGCCGGCGGCTTCCAGCATCTCTTCAAACGCGGGGCCTGCGGCTCGCAGGTTCTGGCCATCGACGGTATCGGGTGAGGTAATGCACTGCTCGCTAGAGGCAAAGCCGCCCGACAGCCACGCATCGGAGAGCACACGGGCACCGCCATCGAGGATCACCGCTTTGATCATCTCCATGTATTCGGAGTCATTCAGACGCTGCGCATGTGCCTGGTTGCGCACTAAGCCTGGCATCAGCGTGGCAGAGAACTCTGGGTGCCGACCGCTGGCGTAATCCAGCGGCAGCGAAGTGATATCCAGGCGGCCACGTGCTAGAGCACCCCACTGTTCGCGCGCTTTAAACAGCGATTGGCCGGGGTAGACTTCAATGGTTAGGCCAACGTCTGCATCGGCCACGTGGCGGGCCATCATCTGCACCATTTCATCGCGCACATCCCCCTGACCACCGGGGAATTGATGTGACGCGCGAAGCACGGTATCGGCAGAAGCGTGGGAAGCCGCAATAGCGAGGCCTAGGGCGGCAGCAGTTGAGATCAAATAGCGTTGCATGTGGCGTCTCCAACAGTTGTTTTTGTGTGTTTGGATGGACTATATGTATCTATCAGTCGAGCTGATATATATATCAATAGGCGCTACGTATGCTAATGTCAACTGTACGACAGCATTAAAACGGCTAAGGTGAGTCGCGATCCAAGGAGGTAAAACATGACGGGCACCAAGCGTTCCAACGCTCAGCGATTAAGAGATTCTCTTGAGGATGACATTATTAATGGCCGCCGTGTGCCAGGGGAACGCCTGGACCCGGAAGCCTTGGGCCGTGAGTTTCAGGTCTCGCGAACACCTGTGCGCGAAGCCTTTCAGCAACTGGTAGCGAGTGGTTTGGTCACTGTTTCACCGAAGAAGGGCACCTTCGTGGCCAAGGTGGGCATTGATCAACTGATCGAAATGTTTGAGGTAATGGCGGAGCTTGAAGGCATGTGCGGACGCTTGGCGGCACGCCGGATTACCGAGCCAGAGTTGGCCGCGTTAAGAGAAGCGCATCAACGCTGCGAAGCGGCGGCTCTGGCCGGCGACAGCGATGAGTATTACTACGAAAACGAAGGGTTTCACGACTGTATCTACACCGCTAGCCACAATGCCTTTTTAGCCAGCGAAGCGCGTCAGCTGAAACAGCGTTTAAAGCCTTACCGGCGCCTACAGCTGCAGGTACGCCAGCGGGTGAATAATTCTCTCAGCGAGCACCAAACCATCGTGGAAGCCATTGAGCGGGGCGACCCCGTGGCGGCGCAGCAAGCGCTGAGCGATCATGTATTGATTCAGGGCGAGCGCTTTAGTGATTTCGTTTCCAGCGTACGCAGGATGGAGGCGCCGTTAGAAAGGACGGGCTGATCCGAATGTAGCGCTTTTTATAGAGATGTCCGAAACGGTGGGGTAATGGTCCTTGCCGACATAGGGCACAGCGCTGACACTCTCTCTAATGCTTCGATTCCCCGTTAGCGGAGAGAGACTGTGACTCGCCATGTTGCTCTATTTGCCTACCCCGACTGCCAACTGCTGGATGTCAGCGGCCCCTGGCAGGTGTTTGCCAGCGCCAATGCGCTAAGCCCCCAGCCGCTCTATCAGTTAACCCTGGTCGCCGATGCCGTCGGCCCGGTTGCCACTAACGGCGGCCTAGCCGTGCACGCTACGCACACCTACCACCAACTTACCCAGTTACTGCCTCTGGATACGCTGTTAGTGGCGGGCGGAAGTGGGGTAATACAGCAGCGTGAAATAGCCGCAGTGAAGCAAGTGCTTTGTGAGGTGGCCCCAGATGTGAGGCGGCTAGGATCTATCTGCTCCGGGGCGTTTTTGTTAGCTGCCGCGGGGCTGCTGGATGGCTGCCGGGTCACTACCCACTGGCGCCATGCGCAGCAATTGGCCGAGGAGTACCCCGCACTAAGCGTCGAGCCCGATGCACTCTATATCGAAAGCAACGGCCGCTACACCAGCGCCGGTGTAACGGCGGGGATTGATTTGGCGCTTTCGCTGCTAGAGGCAGATCACGGTGCTGATCTAGCCGGTCGAGTGGCCCGTGAACTAGTGGTGTTTTTACAGCGCCCAGGTGGGCAGTCGCAGTTCAGCGAGATACTGCGACACCAACAAGAGGCGGGGCCGCTGCGCCGCTTGCTGGATCAACTCCACGCCGACCCCAGCGTAGATCACGGGCTTGAGAGCATGGCCGACCTGATGGCGGTCTCCCCGCGCCATTTAACCCGGCTATTTAGGCGCTACTTAAATACCACCCCCGGCGCTTACCTGACCCAGCTACGCCTTGAACAAGCGCGCTTGGCGCTGCTGAACCGGCGCGAAAACTTATCCCTTGAACGCTTGGCACAACGCTGGCGGCTGGGCGGCGCCGAGCAGCTGCGCCGCCAGTTTCAGCGCTACTACGGCGTATCACCCTCGGTCTATCGCCAGCGCTTTGCGTCTTCCCATACTGATGACCCTATCCAGGAGAGCGTCTCATGCCTTTAACCGTCACTCTATTATCGCTCTGCCAAGCGCTGCTGGTGACCGGCAATGTTTTGCTGATTGCCGTTTCGCCGCTGATTGGGGCGTCTTTGGCGCCAAGTGCGTCATGGTCGACTGCGCCGGTTGCTACCCAGTGGCTGGGGCTAATGTGTGCCACCATTCCCGCCTCATTAATCATGGCCAAGTTGGGCCGAAAGCGCGGCTTTATACTGGGCAACCTAGTGGGACTGGTGGGTGCTCTGGTCGCCGTGCAGGCGCTAATCGGCGAGCGCTTTGGGCTGTTCTTGTTGGCCACCTGGCTAATTGGCATCGGCATTGGCTTTGGTCAGCTCTATCGCTTTGCTGCGGTGGAAGCCGCCCCTGCCGCGATGCGCGATCGGGCGATTGGTTTGGTGATGGGCGGCGGCGTTCTGGCCGCGTTTGCCGGGCCGTGGCTGGCCAGAGTAAGCCGTGAGCTGGGCGAGGTGCCATTTTTGGGCAGCTTTGTTGGTTTAGCCGTGCTCTACGCTCTGGCGTTGGTGGTGCTGATGTTGACGCAACTGCCGCCCGCATCCCGCACCCACGGCGAAGGCGTCGCACTGCCGCTGGGTAAGATACTCCGCCAACCTGGATTTATTGTGGCGGTGAGCGCGGCGACGGTCGGCTACGGCGTGATGAACCTGGCCATGACCGCAACGCCGCTGGCGATGGAGAGTGCGGGTCACCATTTTCACCATGTTTCCATGACCATTCAGTGGCACGCGGTAGCGATGTTTCTGCCCTCTTTCTTTACCGGCCATTTAACCAGCCGCTTCGGGGCTAAACAGGTCATTGTGGCAGGCTGCCTGCTGCTGGTGGCAAGCACCTTGGTTGCTCAGTTGGGTGTGGGGATCGCTGGCTTTAACGTGGCGCTGATTCTGCTGGGTCTGGGTTGGAACTTCACCTTCCTGCCTGCCACCGGCCTGCTCACCGAAAGCTATCGCCCAGTGGATAAAGCACGCACTCAGGCCGCCAACGAATTTTTAGTGTTTGGTACCGCCGCGATGACCGCGTTGCTCGCCGGACCCTTAGTAAGCGGCTTGGGCTGGGCGACACTTAACCTGCTGTTGATCCCTGTCGCGCTGGTGCCTGTGATGGTGCTGGTGTGGCAGTACCGAGCCAGGCCGGCAAACGCTTAAGATGCCCAGGCGCACTTTATTCGGGTGCGCCTTACCTGCTGACGTTTTCTTCGTCGCTTGCATCGGCTTTCTCTGTCTTGCTGAAACGAGGGTTCTGCCGGGCAATTTAGATATGTTATAACATATGAATAATTGTCGATTAAGCAGGAGTTCATCATGGAAAAAGTCCCGGTTACCGTACTGACAGGCTATTTAGGGTCTGGCAAAACAACCTTACTCAACCGCATCCTTTCTGAGGATCACGGCAAACGCTACGCGGTGATCGTCAATGAGTTTGGCGAGCTGGGGATTGATAACGACCTGGTCGTGGGCGCTGATGAAGAAGTCTTCGAGATGAATAATGGCTGTATCTGCTGCACCGTTCGCGGTGATCTGATACGCATTATTTCAGGCTTGATGAAGCGCCTTGACCGCTTTGACGCGGTGATTATTGAAACGACGGGGCTCGCTGACCCGGCCCCCGTGGCGCAGACGTTCTTCGTTGATGACGATGTGCGCAGCAAAACGGCGTTGGATGCCGTGGTGACCGTCACCGACGCCAAGCACCTCCCCGCTCGGCTTAGCGATAGCCCTGAAGCGGCTGAGCAGGTGGCGTTTGCCGACGTCATTATCCTCAACAAGATCGATCTTATCGATGAGCAAGAGCAGCAGGCCCTCATTGCTCGGATTCACACCATCAACCCATATGCAAAAGTCGTGACAGCCAACCACTGCGATGTCGATCTTTCTGAGGTGCTCGACCTGGGCGCGTTTGATCTGGAAAGGATCGTCTCGCTGGAGCCGGGGTTTCTGACCGAAGAGCATGCCCATGAGCATGATGATCTGGTCAAGAGTATCTCGTTGACGGCGACTCAGCCGCTGCTCCCCGAGCGATTTGATGCCTGGATCACGGAAGTGCTGCGTACCGACGGGGTGAATATTCTGCGCTGCAAGGGGATTCTACATCTGCTGGATCAGCCCAATCGCTACGTGTTCCAGAGCGTGCATATGCTGGCCAACGGGATATTTACCCAGCCGTGGACGAGCAGTGAGCCGCGCCATAGCCGCCTGGTGTTTATTGGTCGTGACCTGGATGAAGCTAAACTGCGGTCCGGGTTCGAGGCGTGTATCCAAAACGTGAGTGCACCCCAGGGGCTGTTATGAGTCAGGCGACCTCCATCCTTGAGCAGTTGGGGAGTCAGTGGCAGTGGCCGGCGTATGTGCTATCCGCCTGTTTTGATAAGGCGAACAACCTGGCCTTTGCCCTTGGTGATGGCAGCGTGCGTCTGTTAGCCGTTGATGCCGATCAGGAGCCATTAGCCATTCAAGCCCACCAAGGGGGTGTGCTGAGCCTTTCCAGCGCGCCGAAAACGGGGTTTCTGAGCGGCGGCGATGACGGCCGCTTTATGCGTATCGACGCCGATGGCACGCTCAATGAGCTGGCCGTTTTCCAGGGGCGCTGGATTGACCACGTGGCCAGCCACGCCAATGGCGTAATGGCCTGTACCGAAGGCAAGCGGCTGCACTTGTATGGCGAGACAGGCCAGCCGCTGGTGCGTGAATTTCCCAGTACGGTAGGCGGCATCTGTTTTGCACCTAACGGTTACCGAATGGCGGTAGCCCATTACGGTGGCGTCACCCTCTGCTCCACACGCTCGGCGGATTCGACACCGGTGATACTTAAGTGCCCTGGTTCGCACCTGGCGGTTACCTGGAGTCCTGATAGTCGATTCGTTATATCTGCCATGCAGGAAGAGTGTCTACGCGGTTGGCGACTGGAGGACAGTGACGCTCTGTTTATGAGTGGCTATAGCGCAAAGGTGAAGTCGTGGGCCTGGTTTTATGGTGGCCGCTATTTGGCCACCAGCGGTAGCCCCTGTGCGCCGTGCTGGTCGTTCAAGGGCCGCAAAGGGCCCAAAGGACGTGAACCACTAACGCCGGGTGAATCGACCAGCGCCTTAGTTACCGCCGTTGCCGGAGATCCCAAGCACGCTATCCTCGCGATCGGTTACGATAACGGTCAAATCATCATCGCAGAGCCCCTACGCGACCAGGAAGTCGTCGTTAAACCGTCCGGCAATGGTGCGATTACCACCCTATGCTGGTCATCGGATGGCAACTGGCTGGCGTTTGGCACTGAGACAGGTTTGGCCGGGCGCCTTCCGGTAGCGGGCTAGCGGCGCGCACGACTTCTCTATTCATACTACCTAACTCACACTACCTATCAGCCACACCACCTATCAGGGAGATTTATGATTGCCAAACGGGAACGCGGCAAACTAGAGCGGCAGCTCGTTGCTTCGCTGACTGATGCCTGCGAGCTGGCCAAAGCGGAGGTGGCTGGGTTTGTTTGGCTAACTCATTGCGTCGACTACCAGCATTTCCCTGAAAGCCTGGTTGTAATCTGGGTATTTGATACTGATGCTCACCTGGCCTCAGCACTGAAGGGTGACGCCAAACAACGTCTGCACGATTTGACGGCGAGCGCTGTGTCTAATGCGGGCGTAGCGCTCGATAGCGTTTCCCATCATATCGACTTTGATAGCGAGCAGGCGTGCCAGCGCACCCACGGTGGCGACTGGCAGCGCAGATTGCGCTCCCGCGCCGCGAGGCACTGATGGCCAAGAAAATCGACAGCCCCTGCCTATCCACTTGCCAGTTAAAAGGCGGCATGTGCACCAGCTGTGGGCGCAGCATTGACGAGATCCGTCACTGGAAATCCATGAAGCGGCCCGAAAAACTATCCACCATCAAGCGGGCCGAACAGCGGCGCAAAAAGCTTAACAAATAGTGTCTAGGCCTAGACTGCTTGGCGAAAGCGCATAATCTGTCCTTGCCCAATGGGGTCTTCAAGAATGTCGGCATGCACGCCAAAGGTATGGCGCAGCCGACGACACGTGAGCACTTGCCGAGGTGTGCCCAAATCGACCAGACGGCCGCCTTCGATAACGCCAATACGGTCACACTCCATGGCCTGGTTGAGATCGTGGAGGGCAATCACCACCGTGATGGGGAGCTGTCTGACCAGCTGAAGGATAGAAAGCTGGTGGCGGATATCCAGATGGTTAGTGGGCTCATCCAACAGTAACACGCTCGGCTGTTGAGCCAGGGCTCTTGCGATATGGGCCCGCTGGCGCTCGCCGCCGGAAAGCGTATGCCAGAGACGCTCAGCCATGGATTGCATTCCCACATCCGCCAGTGCGCGAGAGACGATCGCCTCATCCTCCTCAGACCAGGGGTGAAACGGCGAAAGAAAGGGCGTTCGACCGAGGGATACGGCCTGGTAAACGCTAATACGCTCAGTGGTATTGGCCTGCTGCTCGACCAGCGCCACCGAACGAGCGATGTCGCGCTGGCGCATGCGGCCCATATCCTGCTCGCCGACGCGTATGCGACCCACTTTGGGTTTTTGTAGACCGGCGAACAGGCGTAGCAGCGTCGTTTTACCCGAGCCATTTGGCCCGATTAGCCCAAAGGTTTCACCCGCAGCAATTTCAAAGCTGACATCCTCCAGCAACGTACGTCCCTGAACTTTCCAGCTCAGATTTTCTGCAGCGAGTTTCATTGTGATCTTGCTCCGCGAATCAGTATTAAAGCAAAAACCGGTGCGCCGACCAGTGCCGTGACAACCCCAATGGGGAGTACCTGCCCCTCAACCAGCACACGGGACACCACATCGGCGCCGATCAGAAATACCGCGCCCGCCAAGGCAGAGGCGGGCACCAGACGAGTATGCCGGCTTCCCGTTAGAAACCGCATGGCATGAGGGATAACCAACCCCACAAAGCCGATAGCGCCTACCATGGAAACCATCACGGCGGTCATTAGCGCGACGGTGGCGATCAGGATGCCCCGATCACGGCGCACAGCGATGCCCATGGATGCCGCGCTGTCGACGCCAAAGGTAAAGGCATCTAGCGTTCTCCGATACCAGAGGCAGATCAGCAGGCCGCCAAGCGCGGTGGGTACGGCAAGAAAAGCGTTGTCCCAGCGAACGCCGGAAAGATTGCCCATTAGCCAGAACATGATGCCCCGGGCCTGCTCCGCGCTGGCCGACTTGGCGATGATAAATGCCGTCAAGGCGTTAAACAGACTCGACCCGGCAATGCCGGCAAGAATGATCACGCTGGAGGTCTGTGCGCCTCCGCCGGGGCTATTAGATGCTGCGTAGGCGAGTACCACTACCAGCCCAAAGGCCGCGATGGCCCCGACCATGGCTCCCGCCGAGAGCGTTACAACGCCCGCGCCAAACCCGGCAATGGCGACCAAAACGGCGCCAGTCGATGCGCCTGCGGAAATTCCCATCAGGTAGGGATCGGCTAACGGATTGCGCAGCAGCGCCTGAAGCACGACCCCGGCCAGCGCTAGCCCGGCACCACAACACGCGGCGACGACTGCGCGGCTGAGGCGGTAACTCCAGATAATCCCGGCATCGATTCGATCAACTGAATAGCCAGCTCCCCACAACTGATTGGCAAGCACTTTCAGTACCGTTTCTATCGGTATCGACGTCTCGCCAATCGCGGTGCCGGCGATTAGCGCCGAAAAGAGAATCAGCGGTGCCAGCCAGAGCCATAGGCCAGGCATCTGTAGACGTGGCCATGTCGTGAGCGCAGATGCCTTGTTCATCGCTCGAAGGTCATCCCCGTTAGGACATCTGATAATGTTTCGAGTCCGAAGATGGTGCGCATCGTCGCGCTCATGGCGTGGGCATCCATCTCGATGATATGGCCGTTTTGAACCGCCTGCATTTCGCGCGTCACCGGGTCGCTTTCCAGATATGCACGTTTGACGTCGACATCGTCAGCGGGGTAGCGGCGGCGATCCATATGCGCGATGACGATCACATCCGGATTGGCGCGTGCAATGGTCTCCCAGTCAACGGTGGGCCACTCCTCATCGGACTGGATAACGTTATGTATCCCTAGTGATTTCATCATATAGCCGGGCGCGCCCAGCTGACCTGCTACAAAGGGAGCAACGCCATTATCGGGCGAGGAGAACCAGAACACAGCGGAAAGGTCATCCGGTAGATCAAGTTGGACGGCGGCAGACACCGCGTCGGCTTCTCGGGCTTCAAGGCTCTCAATCAGCGCTTCACCCGCCGGTTGCACATCGAAGATTTCGGCAAGCTCGGCAATGCCCTTGTAGATGTGATCCGGGGAAAACGGCGCAGTACGCATGCCGTCGCCGCCAGTGGTATTGTCTTTGGTATCGCAGTCGGCAGGCATGATGTATGTGGCAATGCCCAAGTCATCAAACTGCTCACGCGTTCCTACGCTGCCCGTCGCGCCAACATGCCATTCGTACTGCACAGCGACGAGTTCGGGGTGCTTGTTGACCACTGACTCAAAGCTTGGATCATTGTCGGCGATGCGCTCAACAGAAGCGTTCATCTCACTAAATTGCGGTAGTACGGGCGTAAACCATACAGACGTGGCCAGCACCTGATCACCAACCCCCAGCGCATAGAGAATTTCGGTTGCCGACTGGCCAATGGTGACCGTCCCGTTGGGCGCTGCCGAGAAGCTAATCTGCTTGCCGCAGTTATCCAGCGTCAGCGGGTAGTCTGTTGTATCAGCCATGGCATAGCTGGCAGACAGGCCAGACACCGCCACCAACATTGAGCGAATGAGGTTCATGAAAAATCCTAATAGGTTGTCAGGCCTAAGTCACCACTAGCCAAAGGGAGGGCATAGAGGCAACGTCGATCCATTTATTGTTATGTTATAACATATATTTTAAGTTGAAAAGCGGTTACAAAGCAGTGCGCTTTCTGCGACCCAGCGTTTAATGCTGGGTCACGCAGAAATACAAGTCATGTAGGGAAGGAAATAGTCAAGATAGATGTAAAAAAGCAGCTATATAGAGTAACGAGTTGCAGAATTATGCGCCCTTGATCAGAAATCTCCCGGCGCGCACTGTAAACAGGTAAGCCCAAGCGCACGCCATTGGGCGACCACAGCGTCGCGGTCATCCAGCACCAGCCAAGGCGCAAAACCATCGCTGCGCATACGCTCCAGAAGCGCCTCTTTTACTGCTTCATCATCTATATGGTCGTCACCTTCTGGGCGCAGGTACATGGCGTCAAAAGGAATCGTGTGGCGCTCCAGCCAGCGCTGGGTATGCTCACGATGACTGTCCGGGCGTCCGCTGCAAATCACGATCTGCTGTCCCTGGGCCTTGAGAATTTTGACCAGCTTGGCCACTGCTTCAATCACCGGTGCTTCGGCCATATGGGCAAAGAAGGGCTCCCACTGTTTTTGGCTACCGAGTACCCAGTCGCTGACCTGGTGGGGGTGAAACTCGGCTAAGGTGCCGTCGACATCGACAATCACTGCGGACATGCAAAACTCCTTAAAGAGGAAAGGTGGTTTGTACGAGAATCAGTTTTGAAGCGCTGAGAAGTGTAAAGGCGATTGCCTAGAAGCCCTTGCCACGCCTTTAATTCGTTATCTCTTAGCTGGGTAAATAGCGGCACCACTTGAGAGGCGTCCAACTGATCGGCTAGCGCCACCAGATGCGAGGCGCGCAGATGCACATTCCAGCGTTGCCAGCTTATTTCCCCTGCTGCTAGCTGGACTTGGCGTTCAGGTGTTAAGTAACCGGTATGCAGTAGCCGGTGGTCGGGCCACTGTTGGGGGGTGTCATCGTGATCACTTATCAGCCGCAGCGTGGCATTTTCATCATTTTGTCGTGCCAACACATTGTTGATAGCAGCATCAATGCCTGGGCGACGCAGAGCGGCAGGCATTGCCAGCAGGGCGGTGAGGTTGGCGCGTATCTCCGCATCAATCGCGAGCGTTAACCCACGTGATTTAGCTTCCTCAAGCAGCCACAGCGCCATTTCCAGTGCACGGCCGGTGGCAGGCACGGGAAATGCCAAAGGCTGGGTAAAGTGTTTGCTGATTGCTTGAATGCACGCAGGTTGGGGTTGATCAAAGCTGCCGTAGGAGGCATCCAGCAGCGCAAGACCCGCTGGTGGTGGTGTATCAAACGGAAACACCAATGACTCAAAGCAGACATCGCCGCTGTAGAAAACGCCACCTTCCACCGCTAAATGTAGCCAAACACCGCCTAACGAGTGCCCTGCTTGACCGGTGGTGACGGTAATACCTTCCACCTCTAGCGAGCCGCGTTCCGGTAGGGGGCGCCATAGCCGGTTCTTGGGCAATGATTTAGCTACCAGCGCCGTGCAGTAAAGTGGCACGTTGCTAGGCAGCTCATCCACACCGCCGATATGGTCAATATGGTCGTGGCTAATCAGCACTGCGTCGATATCCAGATTGTTCGCCCAGGAGATGGTGTCATCCGGGTGGAGCGCGCCGCCTGCATCTAGCAGCAGGCGTTTTCCCTGAGTCTCCACGACTATCGCCGCAGGCCCTTTGGCGCCTAAACCACTGAGAATCTCGATATGGACACTCATTGATAGGGCTCCAGACACCAGCCCTGCTGAAGGTCGACGGCAACCTGGCTACCTAGGACAGGCGCGGTGTGGTGATAGGCCAGCAGGGTTTCGCCACTGAGTAGGCGCAGGGTGAGCTCATAGCGCTCGCCGCGGAAAATAACGTTTTCCACCTGTGCGGCAAGCTGGTTATGAGTGGGAGTTGCGGAGGAAGCGGGTGCTGCGCTGATCTGAATATGTTCCGGGCGCACCAGCACGCTTTGGGTTCGTTCGGACTCGATGGCGTTCAGCCCGCGCATCAGGGCCGCACTCTCAAGGCGCTTCCCAGGGTGGCCGGCGGCGACCTTTAATTGGCTGCCCTGGCCGATAAAACCCGCTACCCATGCGGTTCTCGGCTGCCTGTAAAGGGTTTCGGGGGCGCCCCACTGAACCAGCTTGCCCGCTTTCATCACGGCGATTTTATCCGCCAGCGCCATGGCCTCGGTTTGGTCGTGGGTGACGTAGACCAGCGTGGCGCCCGTGCGTTGGTGAAAATCGCGAAAGCTGTGTTCCATGGTGGCGCGCAGATGGCGGTCAAGGTTGGCCAACGGTTCATCCAGCAATACCACTGACGGGTCGCTAACCAGGCAGCGTGCCAGGGCCACCCGCTGGCGTTGGCCACCGCTAAGGGCCTGGGGCATGCGATCGGCATAGGCTTCAAGCTCAACCAATGCCAGCGCTTGCTGCACCTTTTGATGATACGCCGCCCCGCGCAGGCCGCGCAGTTTGACCGGGTAGCCGACGTTGTCCGCCACACTCATATGCGGCCATAGCGCATAGGACTGGAACACCATGGCCATATTGCGCTGTTCAGGCGGCACATGGGTATCGGCACTGGCCAGGGTGCGATTGGCTAATTGAATGCTGCCGTCGTTGATCGCCTCAAAACCTGCCAGCATGCGCAGCATGGTGGTTTTGCCACAGCCACTGGGGCCGAGCAGGGCGACAAACTCGCCTGGGTTGATCGTTAGCGATAGCGCATCGACTGCCGTCTGCTCGCCAAAGCGTTTGGTAACGCGTTCGATCGTTAGCCCTGCGGTGCTTACCCCTGATGTGTCTAACTCTGCCATGGAATGACTCCTTTAGGTAAACGCGGCGCCAGTAAACTGAGTGTCAGCATCAGCGAGGCGACCATGATTACCACCAGCACTGATACCGCAGAGGCCAGCACGCTTTCGCCGCCTTCATCGAGGTTGAAAATCAGCACGCCGAGGGTTTCGTTGCCGGCGCTCCATAGCAGCGCTGACACGGTCAGTTCGTTGACCGCCAGTAGAAACACCAGCAGGCCGCCTGCGAAAAGTGCGGGCGCGACCAGGGGTAAAATAATGCTTCCCAGGCGCCGCCAGGGGCCTGCCCCCGCGAGCTGTGCCGCCTCTTCAAGCGAAGGATCCAACTGCGCCAGGCTGGCGGCGACAGGCTTGACGCAGACCACCAGAAAGCGCGCCAGGTAAGCGATAAAAATCAGCCCCAGGGTGCCGTAGAGCGCCACATTGATAATCGGCAGCGGGCGAACAAAGAGCAGGATGCAGGCAATGGCTAATACCACGCCAGGAAGCGCATAGGGGATCTCGATAGCGCTGAGCACCACGCCACGCCAACGCTCCGGCAGGCGCTGTAGCCGGTAAGCCAGTGGCAGACTCAGCAGCATCAACATCACTGCCGCGCTGCCCGCCAGCCACAGGCTGTTGTTTACCGCTCGCCATGTGGCGCCTTGGCGACCCAACACTTCGGCGTAAGCGTTCAGGGTGGCGGTCTCGGCGTTTAATGGCACGCCCATGGCGGGTACCAGCGAGCTGATAATGAGCGCAAGCAGCGGCGCGACCAGAATAATCAGTAAGATCCCGATGAGCGTGGCGGTCACCAGCGAGCGCCAACTTCCCAGGTTGAAATCATGAGAGCGTCCACTATGGCCGCCTAAGCCAAAGCGACTGCGATTCATCAACTGCTGTTGCAACGCCACCCCGGCCAATGCCAGTAAACCAATCAGCAAGGAGAGCGCAGCCATCTCTGCCAACACCCCGGTGCCGAAGTTGGCCATACGCTGGTAGATCAGCGTGGGCAGCACGTAATAGCCTGCGGGAATACCCAGCATGGCGGGGATGCCAAAGTTGCCCAGGCTGGAGATAAACGCCATCGCGCCCCCGGCGATCAAGCCGCTACGGGTCACGGGTAGAATAATGTGACCCCATACCTGGGTCTGTTTGGCACCGCTAATGCGGGCGGCTTCGATCAGTTCCCGGGGCAGCGAAAGCAGACTGGTACGCAGGGCTAGAAACACCAGTGGTGCGCTCTGGATGCCCAGCAGTAAAGCGATGCCTTCAGCGGAGTAGAGCGGTTGCGGGCTGCCTAGCGGCGGCGCCATGCCAATACTTTTCAGTAGCGGGCTGGCCGGGCCAAAGAGCTGCAGCCAGCTCAAGGCGGTAACCTGGGGCGGAATCATCATCGGCAGCATAAAGCAGAACACCAGCCACGCTTTGCCGCGCACATTGGTGAGCGTGATGGCAAAGGCAAACAGGCTACCCAGGATCAGGGCGATCAGCATGCCGAGCCCCGAGGTATACAGGCTATGCCAGAGTGCTCGCCAAGTGCTGGCACTGTTGAGCACCTGCCACAGCGGCGATTGGCGGCCCTGGGTAAGATCGCTCAACGCTTCGAACAGGAGGCGCAGGCTGGGTGCCAGGCTGAGCAGCACAATGGCAATCAACAGGCTTGAAAGCAGCCAGCGGTGCTGGCTGCCGTACTTGTTGTCGTTGCCGGTCTTGTTTTCAAAAATGAGAGCGGGCGTCATGGTTACCCGCCAAATAGATCGCTAAAACGCTGTTTGAGTTCTTCTTCCTGCGCCAGTGCCTGCTCGGTATCAACCGGCATCAGGGTAATGCTATCGCGCTCGGGGAAGCCTTCCGGTGGGGCAACGTCGTTGTGGGCAGGCAGGTAGCCCTGCTGGCTGACCAGTTCCTGGCCCTGCTGGGAAAGCACGAAATCAACAAACTTTTGCGCGGCATCGACGTTCTCTGCGCCCTGCATAATGGCGACCGGCTCGGTGACGGCACTCACGCCCTCTTCCGGAAACACGAATTCGACCGGCGAGCCTTTGGCAGCTTCACGAATGGGCAGGAAATCCACCACGATGCCATAGGGCTTGGTGCCCGCGGCCACGGCGTTAAATACCCCGCCGTTCCCACCCTGGGCTTCGGTGCGGTTTTCATGAAGCGCTTCGTAATACGCCATGCCAAGATCAGGGTTGGCAGTGATTGCCGCCATATGGATCAGTGCCGCGCCGGAGTAAAGCGGACTAGGCATGGTGACCAACCCTTCGTAGTCAGGCCCCAGCAGGTCTTGCCAACTTTGCGGCTGATGCTCGGCGCCGGTGTTATAGACAATACCGGTGGTGATCAGCTTGGTGCCGTAGTAGTAGCCTTCTGGGTCATACAGGTCGGCGTCATAGGCCTGGCGCTCATCGCTTAGGTAAGGCTGTAAATGGCCCTCCTGCTTGAGTGATTCCATGGTCATGCTGTCGGCAATCAGCAGCACGTCGGGATTGCTCACCCCGGCCGAAAGCTCTGAGCGCAGCCGGGTCATCAAGCGCGTGGTACCGTCGCGTACCCACTCCACTTCAATATCGGGATAGGCGGCCTCGAAGGCATCCACGGTCTGCTGGGCATCACTATTGGGCTGGCTGGTGTAGAGCGTCAGCGTTTCGTTTGCCGCTACCTGAGCTGAAAGGGAAAAGCTGGCTACCGCGACGGCAGCAGTAAGGGCAGATGTCGGAATAGATAACAGGGGGCGCTTCAACATGGGTAAACCTCCAGTGAGTGAACCCCACCTAAGCTACTGTCATCTGCTTACAACAAAGTGACACTATGCTTTCGTTCAACATTTTGTGGCTTTCGTTTGCTGCACTTTTTGCTTTCGTTGTGCTGAGAGGGGCTATGCGCCAGTTCGAACGTCGACAACAGCTATTACAGCGAATCCACTCACAGGGGCGCCAGTCGGTAGACAGCCTGGCAGGCGAGTTTGGGGTTTCTGTGCAAACCCTGCGTGGGGATATTCGCCACCTGGCTGATAAGGGCCTGGTACTGCGCCGCCAAGGTGAGGTGCTGCCGTTTCCCGAGCAGGAGAATATCGGCTACGACCAGCGTCAGATTGTGAACGTGGCGGGTAAACGACAGATTGCAGCGCGGGCAGCAAGCCTAGTGCAAGACCATCAAGCGCTATTTCTAGGCACGGGCACCACGGTGGAGCAGTTGGCCGATGCGCTGAGTGATAAGCAAGGTCTGCATATCATGACCAATAACCTGCATGCGCTGATTAAGCTGTGCCAGTTGAAGTGTGAGTTAGTGGTGGCGGGTGGGCGAGTGCGTCGTCGTGACCAGGATGTGATTGGCGGCGATGCTTGGCGCTTTTTTCAACGCTACCGTGCCGATATCGGCATAGTGTCGGTGGGGGGTATGGATAGCCATGGCCAGCTTTATGACTACAACGACGACGAAGTGATGGCCCGTGAGGCGCTGTTGGCCCATGCCGGTTATCGCGTGT
The DNA here is from genome assembly GCF_055725665.1 of Vreelandella sp. DA03-1M. NCBI lineage: Bacteria > Pseudomonadati > Pseudomonadota > Gammaproteobacteria > Oceanospirillales > Halomonadaceae > Vreelandella > Vreelandella sp. DA03-1M. The sequence continues at coordinate 3,912,901 of NZ_CM146798.1, read as the reverse complement.
TAGTGCTGGATAAAACCAAGTTCGACCTGCCACTACGCTGCGCCGCGGGTCAGTTGGGGGATTATGATGCCGTAGTGACCGATGTGCCGCTGCCAGACAAGCTTCGCAGCCCTTTGGCTGCCCAAGGTGTTCGGTTTTTGGGTTAGGGCGAACGCTAACTGTGCCAGTATGGGGCTAACGGCAGCTTTTAAAAACGACAGCATACAAAAGAGGAGCGTTATTAATGTTAGACAACCTAAGCCATAGTGCCCTGGCTGGTCAGCTCTGTGGTTTGGTGGCTCTGGTGATATGCGTAGTGGCCTTTGCCAGTAAAAACGACGATCGCCTCTTGGTGTTACTGATTTCCGCCAATGTGGCTTTTGCGCTGCAGTTTGTCTTTTTCGAGAGCTGGACAGCGGCCGCGCTAACGGTTTTGGTAATAGTGCGGATTGTTCTGGCTCGCCGTTACCTGGGAAGTAAAGCCGTGATGGCGGGTGTCTTGCTGGCCAGCGGTATCGCCGCAGCCCTCACATGGCAAAGCTGGGTGGATATTCTGCCGGTGGTGGCCATGGTGTTGGGAACCGTTGGCATGTTTCTAATGCGCGGCATTGCCATGCGAGTTTTTTTGGGGCTGGCTGCCTTCGCCTGGATGCTGAACAACCTGCTAATTGGCACGATCGGCGGTACGCTTGCGGAAGGTCTGATTGTGGTCACCAATATCATCACGATCATTCGCTTAGTGCGAGCCAGGCGAAAATATCCTGACGTTTTTGAGGGGGGAGAGGAGCCTGGAGCTATCACCAAAGCTGGTCAGGACTAACCCCTTAGCTCTTTGCATCCTGCGTTAACAACGAGCGTAACTGCTATGCTGAAGGTTTGATGTTGAATAGCGGTGTTTTGAGCAGTTTTTTTGAACATAAGGGAGGTAGGAGACCATGGCAGGTGGATGGGCAAAAGATGGCGCCGAGCAAGAACAGATGGAAAGCACACTGGACGATGCGGTGCGGCGTGCGCGTAGCCAACTGCCCTCAGGGGATAGCCTTGAGGCCTGTGAGGAGTGCGGTGACACCATTCCTGAGGCGCGTCGCAAGGCTATTCCCGGTGTGCGTCTCTGTGTGGCGTGTCAGGAAGAGCAGGATAAAGCACAGTCCGCTTTTAGCGGCTATAACCGCCGCGGCAGCAAAGACAGCCAGCTGCGTTGAGCGTATTTCTCTAAGCAGAGTGACTACAGGGGCCTGTTTGCGTTTAAGCGTCGTGAACCGTATCCGGCAGGCGCTTGACATAGCTATAGCGATGTAAGCGAATAGTGGGGCGTAAAAGCAGTTGCACACTACCAATCAAGAATAACCAAACACCGAAGGTCTTCAGACTACCCTCGTAAAAGAAGCGGATACTGCCGAAGGTGAACCAAAGGCCCAATAAAAAATCATTGAGGATGCTCAACACCTCATAGCGCTGATGCACCACTAGCTCTTTGTGGCCGATGGTAAACGTCCAGTCACGGTTTGTGGGTTCTGCTCGCGCCGCATTCAACGTCTCCTTGCGTAACTATTGTTTAAATAATGTGTTGGTAAGTTATCGTTTAATATTTAAAGCAATATTGATTTTAACTAAACGTTAGTCTGGCACACTATCAATACAGGCAAAGGGAAAGCTGATTTTTTAGTAGTGATTAATGCTGCGTGAAGGTTGTTAGTAATGGAGTAAGCATTTGAGGGAGCGTAATGGTCAATGATGCACTGCTGAAAGCTGTCGAGGATGAGTTGGATGGCGCACATTGCCGGTTACGCTTTGCTGATGACGTTGAAGCGCGGTTCGAAGCAGATACCCAGCGTCAGCGCAGCCGTAATATGGTGTTGGCGGGGGTGATCTCAGCGATTATCTATTGCCTCTTCTTAATCAATGACTATAGCTTTCGTCCTGAAGCCTTTGCTACCGCTGTTCAACTGCGCATGGGGGTAATGCTTCCCTTTGGTTTATCCGTCTTGTGGTGGGTGTATCGGGGTGTATCGCCGGTGCTGCGTGAAACCTTGATGGCCAGTACCGTGGTCGTCGCCACGGTGGTTTCCTGTCTTATTTTTGCTAAATCGGTAGCGCCCTACTCCTATTTAGATGTTTTTTCGTTTGGATTGATTTTGTTGGTGGGTAACATTGTTTACTCGCTACGGTTCAGCTATGCCTGTGCATCCTCCGCGGCGAGCATAGTCATCATCTTGGCCTTTGTGTTGCCTTATGAGCCAATGCCCGTTGAAGCCAAGCGGTTGGCGATCTTTACGATTATTGCGATGGGTATTTTTAGCCTTGTCGCTAACTACCGTTTCGAGCTCAGTGAGCGAACCTCTTACTTGCATGTGCTGAAAGAGAAAATCCGCGCTGGCTACTACTTAAAAGATAACCAAAAGCTATCTCAGTTATCGATCACCGACCCATTAACCAACCTCGCCAATCGTCGTCAGTTCGATACGGTGTTACCTGTGCGGTGGAAAGAGGCCATTGATAAAGGGATGTGTATGGGGCTGATGGTGATCGATATCGATCATTTTAAAGCTTACAACGACTTTTATGGGCATCCTCAAGGAGACATTTGCTTACAGCAGGTGGCCAAGGCCATGCACGATAATAGCCGCGACGCCGATTTAGTGGTGCGTCTTGGCGGTGAAGAGTTTGTGGTGCTAATGGTGAATGCCTCGAGCGAGGCAACAAACGTAGCCGCAGAGCGTATTCGCGCTAGTATAGAGGCCTTACGTATTCCTAATTTTGGTGTCTCCCACCAAGCCTATATTACCGTCAGCGTTGGTGTGGCCGTACTGAGTCCAACCGATGATCTTACCCCTACCGACTTATTATCGACGGCGGATCGAGCGCTTTATGAAGCCAAGCGGCAGGGGCGCAACGTCATTCGTATGGCTAATTTGGCTGGTTCACCATCCGACGGTGACGCTGCTGGTGACTTAGGTAGATTAAGCCGATAGCACCGATGAGCAGCGCCATCGCAATGTAGCGTGACGCATCTAACGGTCGCACGGCATTGCTTAACCAGCCGAAATGATCAATCAGTAGGCTCATCAATAGTTGGCCAGAAATGACCGCTACCGTGGCCGCGGCGGTGCCTACCCGGGGTACGGCAAACACAATTGCCAACATATAGACCACGCCAAACAGCGCCCCGGTTAGCTGCCATTTGGGTACGCTGAAGAGCGTTGCTTGCTGTGCTGGCTCAAAAAAGAACATCAATAAAAAGGTCAGGACGGCGCCGATCACAAAGGTCAGCCAAGAACTCTCGATGACGCCTGCTTTTGCACCCAAACGGCCATTGATGGAGGACTGAGCTGCCAGTACCGCACCGCCGACGAGCAGTAAGATAAAGATAAGAGGGAGTAACATGGTTTAGCTCCTGAATACGTTAGCCGTTACATTAACCACAGGGCGGCAAGAATCATCGCCAAGGCGCCAATGCGGTAGCCATCGACTTTACGCTGTTCGCTTCCCAGCCAGCCAAAGTGGTCAATAGCGACGCTGGCCGCGACTTGGCCGCACAAGATGCCCACCATTGTCATACCCACTCCCACCAACGGTGTTACAAGCGTCAACACAATGACGTAGATCGGGCCTAGGATTCCGCCCGTTAACAGCCAGCGAGGTTGCTTGAAGAGGGTGCCTAACTGGCGCTTTGGCGCAAACACCAGTGCTAGCGAGAGCAGTAGCGCGCCCACCATAAAAATCGACAAGGTGGCCGATAAGTGCCCAACCTGCTCGCCAAGCGGGCCTAGCAAGCCGGCTTCGACCGATAGCCCCATCCCGGCAATTAGCACGCCGAGCAGAATAAGTGCGTGACGCATAGGTGGCTCCGCTAAGCAAAAGAAGCGTGTACTGTAGAGAGTTAGCGTTATTGCTACAATGCGTCAAAACAGCAAAGGACTATTGCATTTTGGACAACTCGCTTCGCCTGTTAGCGTTACGTCTTTTTGTGCGAGTGGCCTCAAGTGGCAGCTTCGCCGACGCCGCGCGCTACTTTGATTTGCCAGCCTCTTCGGTCTCGCGGCACATTGCAGGGTTGGAGCGTTCGCTAGGCCAGCGATTGCTCTACCGTCATACGCGAGCGGTAAGGCTCACCGATGCCGGGGAGCGCTACTTTCAGGAGGTAAAGCGGGTATTGGAAAGCTTGGATGCCGCCACCGAGCAAGTGGTCAGCGGTGCCCGAAAACCTCAGGGGCTACTGCGTTTGAATGCACCGGTGGCGTTTGGGCGTCGGCATATCGTGCCTTTATTGGCTAGTTTTCAGCAGGCAAACCCGGCCGTGGAAATAGAGCTGACGTTGAGCGATGCTTTTATCGACCCGGTACAAGAAGGCGCCGATGTTGTAATACGGGTGGGGTCGCTGGGGGATTCAAGCCTAGTGGCCCGGCAACTCGCGACCCAGCGCTTTGTCGCTTGCGCTTCCCCCGCGTATTTAACGCGGTGCAGTGAGCCTCACCATCCTGAACAATTGAGTGACCATAACTGCTTAGTCTATAAAGGAACACGCGGCGTCCAGCCTTGGTACTTCCAGGGGGCTGGCAATCCTCAAGCGCAGCATTATTCGGTAAAAGGCAATTTGCATAGCAACAATGCCGAGAGTCTTGTGGAGGCCGCTCTGCAAGGTCAAGGTATTGTGCTATTCCCCACATGGTTGCTATTCGATGCGCTGCGCGATGGCGGCCTAACGCCCATTCTAGAAACCTATGAAGCCTTAGGTGAAGCGACGCGAGAGGGAATTCATGTTATCTACCCCGAAAACCGCCTGCGCTCACAGAAAGTAGCCGCCTTTTTAGAGCATTTGTTTGCGGAGATTGGCGAACGACCCTACTGGGATCACCATCAATAACGATGTCGATAGTGCCCTTATTCACTTTTAAACGTTACCCTCTGATAATAAACGTCTTAAAGCCCCACATTTGGGTCTGAATATATGCAACGTTTTGGTGAGGATTGGCCTGTGGAGATTGATCAACATTACCGCGCGCTCGGCGTCGACACTCTGTCCCAACGGCTTGGGGGTGTTGAAGCGGTGGCTAGTCGAGTGGGCGGAGAACCCACTAGCTGGGACATTCGCGAAGTGGGTGACGGCAACCTCAACCTGGTGTTTATCGTCTCCGGTGACGTAGGCAGTGTCGTGGTTAAGCAGGCGCTTCCCTATGTCCGCATGGTGGGCGAAAGCTGGCCGCTACCGATTTATCGCGCCCACTTTGAATATTATGCGCTGGTCCGCCAGGCCAAGCGTGCGCCCGGCATTGCCCCCGAGGTGTACTACTTCGACAAACCCCAGGCGCTGTTTGTGATGGAGTACCTTCACCCGCACACGATTCTGCGCCGCAAGTTAATCAACGGTGAGCGAGTTGCCCAGCTTGGCGAAACCATCGGCCAATTCTGCGCACGCACCGCGTTTCGCGGCTCGGAGCTTTCGCTGAGCAGCCCCGAGAAAAAAGCGGACGTAGGACTGTTCTCAGGCAATGTGGCGATTCCCGCCATCACCGAGTCGCTGGTGTTTACCGACCCCTATTACGGCGCCGAAATGAACCACCACACCCCGGAACTTTCACCGGTGGTGGACGAGCTTCGCCGCAATGCGCGACTAAAAGCCAAGGTGCAGCGGCTGTTAATGAAGTTCACCGCGAACACTGAAACCATGCTGCACGGTGATCTGCACTCCGGCTCGATTATGGCCACGGGTACTGACGTGCGGGTGATTGACCCCGAGTTTTCCCAGTACGGGCCGATGGCCTTTGACTTGGGCATGGCAGTGGCCAACTTCCTAATGGCCTATTTCAGCCAGCCCGCTCATCGCCTAGAGGATGAGCTTGAGGCTTATCAGGCGTGGATATTAGAGGTGATCGAAGCCTGCTTTACCCGTTTTGATGCCGAATTCCGCCACCTCTGGCAAACCGAGCGGACGGGCATTCTATTTCCCAAGTCGCTGTTTGAAGAGCAGGGCAATAGCGCCGACGACGCCTGCGATGCGCTGCTTGAAGAGATCCGCCTGGACGCGCTGGCCTACTGTGGCATCGAAATGCACCGCCGGGTGTTATCACTGGCCCATAATGCCGACTTCGAAGAGATTAAAGACACCGCGCTGCGCGCCAAGCTTGAAGCGCGCAACGTGATGATGGGACAAACGCTGATTATGGAGCCGGAAGCCTACTGTGACCTGCACGCGCTGGCGGATTTAGCTAAGGCGTATAACCAGCAAGAGGTTTTGTAACAAAGGCACATTATTAACAGTTCAGCACTCACTAATAGCAGCTTTAATGAGCGAAGAGTGACTCAGACGCCGCTGTCATTACGTATAGGGACTCCTCCCCGGTTGCAAGCTCCGATGATGAACAACATAAGCCGATGCGTGCGTATAGTCGGTCTCTTAATGGGGACGCTATCCCCTGACCCTGATGAACGTCGCGCACCTTCTCTCCTCAACGAGGCGTAGGCTTTTTCAGCCATCGCAATGATCAGGTTTCGAGAAGGTCGGTCTGACCTGTTTTTCATCGATCGTTGCCCGGCAACAAGGTAGCCGCCTGTCGGCGCTTAGGCGCTGATGGTGTTACCGCTTAGCTCACCATCAGCGCTGAACCGTCGTTAAACGCTTTACAATAGGATTGACCACTATGCAGAACCGCCCAGGCGGTTCGTACTGTCTTGTTCGCTAACGCGACCGCCGCTTTGTTCTTGCCAGCGCGAGCGACCAGGGATCGTAGCCAACGACTTTTAGCATCCTGTTTGTCACCCATGGTGTTGATGACCGAATGCGCGCCACGTATCAGAGCGGCTTTCAGTGAGACTTGACCCGTTCGGCCAATGCCCTTGATGCTCGCGGTGCCACCACTACTGTGTTGCTTCGGCGTTAGCCCCAGATAGGCTGACGCTTGGCGACCTTTCTTGAACGCGTCGCCGTTACCGAGGGCGCTATAGAGCTGCGTGGCGACCACCGGCCCCACTCCCTCTATCGCCAGGAGTTCGCGACAAGGCCCCACGGCGTGACTCATCTGCTCCACCCGCTTATCCAGTGACTGAATACGCTCATTGAGCCGATCCAGCTCCGTCATTTGCTCAGCGATTAAGTCACGCATTAGCATTGAGAGCTCGTTTTCGGCATCTTCCAGGGCGAGCCAGACGCGCTGCTTTAACGCTTTCTGCCCCCGACCGCTGATAATCCCGTACTCCTGCAATAACCCATGAACCTGGTTGATCAACTGGGTGCGCTGATGAATGTACCTTTCCCGAATGCGGTGCAGGCTCTGAATATCCTGCTGCTCTACGCTTTTGAGTGGTACAAAGCGCATGTCGGGGCGCAAACCCGCCTCTACAATAGCGAGGGCGTCATTGGCATCTGTCTTGTGCCCTTTACGAAAAGGCGTCACAAACTGGGGCGAAATGAGGGCAACGGTATGGCCGAGGGCCTGCAGCTGTCGCGCCCAATAATGCGATCCACCGCACGCCTCCATGAACACCCGACAGGCCGGTTGGCGGCGCATAAAATCCAAGACCTGATGCCGTTTAAGCTCTTTGTTGACCTGAACACGCGAGGAGTGTGTGTCGACAACACACACTTGAAAAACACGCTTTGCCAGATCAATACCGATTATCTTATGCTTGTTCATGACTCTTCCCCTCCGCATTGAAGTGGTTCAACTATCAATGTAGCTCTCTGAAGCTTCGAGAGGGGAGGAGTCCCTTTCATTGAGGAGCGCAGCGACGCGGCAATCTCTGCCGGTGGTAGCAAGTCGGCCCGAGATCGCCGCGCTTCGCTCGCGATGACATAAACGGCGCCCCCAGTTTAAAGCTGATCCAGGCGATCGAACTTCCCGGCGATATCGCTTTCAGTCCAGTGGGGCACCCAGCCCTCGACGTTATCGAAGAAACGTAGCGCGGTGAATTCCGGTGCTGGGCCCATATCGAACCAGTGGGGCGTGTTGGCAGGCACGCTGATCAGGTCATTGCGAGAGCACAGCACCTGATACACCTTGTCATCGATGTGCAGGCAGAATAGCCCCTGGCCTTTAACGAAGAAACGCACTTCATCTTCGTGATGACGGTGCTCGTTTAAGAACTTCTGCCGCATGGCGTCCTTCTCTGGGTGCGTGGGCACCATGTGTAGCACATCCACGGTTTGATAGCCGCCCTTAGCTTTGACCCGGTCAATATCTTCCTGATAAAGCGCCAAGATATCTTCCTGGGTGGCATCATCAGCAATCTCGCCCGGCGCTGCCCAGCGCTCAAAAAGCACACCCACCTTGTTTAGCTCAGTGGTCATCTGTTCGCCGTCAGTGGTGTCGATCAGGGCATCGTTCGGGTTTTGATCAGCAAATACTTTTAGTTGCGACATCAACAACTCTCCTTAAAAGTGACGGGCGATGAACGTTACAGAACGATTTCATCGAAGCGGGTGACGCATGCATGATGAGTACCGGCCTGAGTACCTTCACGTACCAGTTGCAGCGTTTGCATGCCCGCCTGCTTGGCGGCATCCAGCTCTTCGACCACATCCGACAAGAACAGCACCGCATGCGCAGGTAGGTCAAGCTCGGCGACAATACGCTGATAGGCAGACGCCTCGCGCTTATGGCCAATATGGGTATCGAAGTAGCCGCTAAACAACGGGGTTAAATCACCCTCATCGCTGTAGCCAAACAGCAGTTTTTGGGCCTGTACGGAGCCTGACGAATAAACGTAAAGCGCTTTGCCTGCCTCTTTCCACTGGTGCAATACAGGTGCTACATCGCTATATAAGTGACCTTTAAAATCGCCGCGCTGGTAGCCGTCGGCCCACACCATGCCCTGCAGTGCTTTTAGCGGGGTCACTTTTTGGTCGGTCTCAATCCAGTGCAGCAACTCAGCAATGACAGCTTCCAGCGTGGCATCAGGGTCACCCATTTCGCGGCGCACGGCTTCTATCTGCTCGGCCACAGCCGGGGTTTCTGCGTTAGCGCGTAGAAAATCAGGTAACTTATTGTGGGCGTAGGGAAACAGCACCTTATGAACGAAGTTAATATCCGTGGTGGTGCCTTCAATATCGGTCACAATGGCGCGAACAGTTGAATTACTCATTTAAGGCTACTCATTTAAGACTGCTCATTTAAGACCAGCGACTCTCTTCAAGGACACAGGCAAGTAAAAACTCAATCGCTTCCAGGTGGCGGCGACAGCTGGCAATACTATCGCCCACGGCATAAATGCCGTGCCCTGCGACCAAAAAGCCCCAGGGCATCGGCCAGCCGCTGCGCACATGCTCAGCCAGTTCTTCCATATTCTGGGAGTTGGGTACGACGGGCAAACGGATGGTGTCGTCGTGAGTAGCGTTGCCCTGTAGTGCTTTTTGCATTTCAAAGCCGCTTAGCTCGATACCCTCTGGAAAGCGCCGCGATAACACCGTGCTAGCCACGGTGTGAGTGTGCAGCACACAGTTAATCGAAGCGTCTAAGCGATAGAGCGCGGCATGCAGATCGCTCTCCGCGCTCGGCTTACCATCACCTGATAGCACCTTGCCATCCAGGTCACACAGCAATAGATCATCAGCCTGAATGCGGGTTTTATCCCGGCCAGAGGCGGTCACAAGATAGCCCGCCTCGGTGCGGGCGGAAAAATTACCGCCGGTAGCGGGCGTCCAGCCTTGCTGCGCCGCCCATGAAATAGCGGCCAGCAGTTCAGTTTGTAGCGTCATCATAGGGTCTGCGTCGCCTCTTCTATTGGCAGCCATTCTATATGATAAGCTTCGCGGCTGATAAGCCGTGTAGCTGTTCCGATCAAGTGCTTAAGGAGTCCATCGATGCCTCAACTTCAGTCACGCAGTTTGCGGGTTCATGCCGATACGCTTGAGTACTTGGATCAAACTCAGTTGCCGCAAGCTGAAAAGTGGGTGCCCTGTGAATCTCCCGAGGCGTGGCAGGGGGCGGTTAAGAACCTAGCCATTCGTGGCGCACCACTGATTGGTTTGAGCGCCGCTTTCGTGCTGGCGCAGTTCGCCGCGCGCCATCCAGAACATGATTGGCAGCAAGTCAGCGATCGCCTGCGCGCCACGCGTCCAACAGCCGTCAATCTAATGTACTGCCTGGATGCCATGGAAGCCTGCTTTGAGCAAGGCGCCAATGCTCTAGCCGAGCGCGCCGCCGCGCTGTTTGCAGAGGATCGTGCGCTGTGCCAACAGATGGCCGAACGGGGCGCTGACTTGCTGAAAACGGGTGACCGTGTGCTCACCCACTGCAACACCGGGGCGCTGGCCACCGCAGGAGTGGGCACCGCGATTGGCGCGCTGGCGGTGGCCAAACAGCGCGGCGTAGAACTTCATGTGTATGTGGATGAAACCCGCCCGCTGCTACAAGGAGGCCGCTTAACCGCCTGGGAAATGGCGGACTTAGGCATTCCCTACCAGCTAATTACCGACAGCATGGCCGCGAGCCTGATGGCGTTAGGCAAGGTGGATAAAGTGATGGTGGGCGCTGACCGTATCTGCGCCAACGGCGACTTTGCCAATAAAGTGGGCACTTACATGCTGGCGGTGATCGCTCACTATCACCAGGTGCCGTTCTATGTGGTGGCCCCTTACACCACGGTAGACCCCGCCTGCGCCACCGGCGCGGATATTCCCATTGAACAGCGCGACCCAGCCGAGATCCGTGGTGCAGCTGGCGCCTTTGGCGAGGTAGTGTGGGCACCCAGCGATGCCCCCGTGTGGAACCCGGCGTTTGATGTTACGCCCGCCAGCCTCGTCACCGCCTGGATTTTGGATACCGGTGTATTTGATGCGGCCGCGATAGCGCGGGGGGAGCACTGTCAGGGACGGGGGGTAGCGGCATCTAAATGCTGGCGAACAACGTAGAGATCAGAGACTCGCCCACTTAACAGGCGCTCCATTGGTGAGTGACCAGCAAAAAGAGGCGTGCTGTTGGGTCTCTGCAGCCAGCTATTAGCGCTTTCTGGGTTGGGAAGTAGTAAATGCAGCGCTTTGTAGATCCCTAGAATCAACGACATTCGCTCCAAATGATTAGCATCCAAGCTGGCCTGCTCTGGTGCCTGCTTCCAACGGCGATAGGTGGAATCAGGTACTCCCAACAGCAGAGCGGCCTCGCTCTCTTTAAGCCCCCAGCTATGTGAAATATGGGGGTAGGTACGCATTGCAGCGGCCCCCATTTTGCGGCGCTTATCGGCTGTTTTATGCTGAATGGCCATCTATTCTCCTCCTCACTTATGTATAGATTGCGCCAAGTGAGCGATTTTGAAAATAACGATCATTTGAGCCTTTCTAATTCTCGCTCGTAAGAACCACTGCACCCACTGATTCAGCTGTTTTACTCAGCTCCCTGATGCGCTTGGATAACGGCCAGGAATTCTTCGCCGTAATCCGCCAACTTGCGCGCGCCGATACCGGAGATCGCACCCAGTGCCTCTAAGCTCTGGGGGTTCTGCTCGACCATTTCAGCCAGGGTGGCGTCGTGGAAGATCACATAGGCTGGTACGCCCTGGACTTCGGCCAGTTCCCGGCGGTGCTGACGCAGGGCTTCCCACAGCGGGCCGTGGCCCTGGGGCGCAGAGGCGCCTTTGCTTCCTCGGCGGGCGGTTTTGGCTTTGCTGGGTTTGTTGCTTGGCTTGCGCAGAGTTAGGGTCTGCTCGCCGCGCAGCACCGGCTTGGCATTGGCAGTAAGCTTGATGCCGCCGTGGCCCTCCATATCCACGCTTAAAAAGCCGCTGGCAATCAGCTGGCGAAAGAGCGCTTTCCATTCGCTGGCCGAAAGGTCTTTGCCTATACCGTAGGTGCTAATTCTGTCGTGGCCAAAGCGGGTGATGCGCTCGTTGCTTTTGCCTAGCAGCACATCCACCAGGTAGGTCACGCCGAAGCGCTGCTCGGTGCGGTAGACACAGGAGAGCGCCTTTTGCGCCGCCACGGTGGCCTCCCAGGTCTCGGGTGGGGTCAGGCAGTTATCGCAGTTGCCGCAGGGGGCGTCCAGATGATCGCCAAAGTAATGCAACAGCGCCTGGCGGCGGCAGCTGATGATCTCACACAACCCCAGCATGGCATCTAGCTTCTGCTGTTCGATGCGCTTTTGCTGGTCAGCGGCGCTGGAGTCCTGCTGCATTTGGCGCAGCGTGATTACGTCCTGAAGGCCGTAGGCCATCCAGGCATCGGCAGGCAGACCGTCACGCCCGGCGCGGCCGGTCTCCTGGTAGTAGGCTTCGATGCTCTTGGGCAGGTTAAGGTGGGCAACAAAACGCACGTCCGGCTTGTCGATGCCCATGCCAAAGGCGATGGTGGCCACGACGACCACGCCATCTTCACGCAGAAAGCGCGTCTGGTGGTGCTGGCGCTGCTCGGGGGGAAGCCCCGCGTGGTAGGGCAGTGCCGTTAGCCCCTGGCGTTCCAGCCAGGCGGCAGTCTCCTCCACCTTGCGTCGGGAAAGGCAGTAGACGATACCTGCCTCGCCGTCGTGGTGCTCACGGATAAAGCGCAGCAGCTGCTCCTTGGCGTTACCCTGATTCTCGGCGATATGGTAGCGAATGTTGGGCCGGTCAAAGCCGCTGTTGTAAAGCGCCGCTTCCTGAAGCTGCAGATGCTCCATGATGTCGTGCCGGGTGGGCACATCGGCGGTGGCGGTGAGGGCGATGCGTGGCACCTGGGGGAAACGCTGATGCAGATGGGAAAGCTGGCGATACTCCGGGCGGAAATCGTGGCCCCACTGGGAGACGCAGTGGGCTTCATCAATAGCGAACAGAGCGATCTGATTCTGCTCCAAAAGCATCTGCATACGCGGCGTAGCCAGCCGCTCGGGCGCGATATATAAAAGGTCCAGCTCGCCCGCCCGCAGGCGGTTCTCTACCTCGACCGCCTCGTGATAATCGAGGCTGGAGTTGAGGTAAGCCGCCCTAACCCCGTTCTGTTCCAGTGCCGCTACCTGGTCCTGCATCAGCGCGATCAGCGGCGAGACCACAATCGCGGTGCCGTCGCGCAGTAGCGCTGGGATCTGATAGCACAGCGACTTGCCACCGCCGGTGGGCATCAATACCAGCGCATCGCCCCCGGCGATGACATGCTCGATGATGGCCTGCTGCGGGCCTCGAAAGCTGTCGTAGCCAAATACCTCCTGCAGTACCTTGAGGGCTGCCGGGTGAGGGTCGCCGTGCATCGATGCTCTCCTTATCGCGTGCTTGAGGGAGAATTGTCGCACGAAAACTCAAAGGATTTTGCCTAGCGAATCCCAGCGCGCAGAAACGACTGAACGAACTGACGTTGGAATAGCAGGAAAGCCACTAGCAGGGGCGCGATACTGAGCAACGTTGCGGCGCTCACAGTCGCCCAGTTGACGCCGGTTTCCGGCGCGGAAAAGACGCCTAACCCGACCGTGAGCGGGCGGCTCTCTACCGAGTTGGTGACCACTAATGGCCAGATGAAGTTGTTCCAGTGGTGACTGATCGAGACCAGCCCGTAAGCCAAATAGGTAGGCTTGGCTAGCGGTACGTAGACCTTCCACAAAATTTCCAGCCAGTTGCAGCCTTCGATGCGTGCAGCATCTTCCAGCTCTCGGGGAATGGTTTTAAACGTTTGGCGAAGCAGAAAAATACCCAAAGCGCTGGCCACGTAAGGTAAGCCAATCCCGGTGATGGTGTTGATCAGCCCCAGCTCACTGGCGATGCGGTAGTTCTCGACAATCAGCACTTCGGGGAACACAAAGAGCTGAATTAGCACCAGCATAAACAGAACGTTTTTGCCGGGAATCGGAAAGCGCGCAAAGGCAAATGCCGCCAGGGTACAGATCACAAACTGACCGATCACCACCCCTGTCACCAGCGCAAAGGTGTTCAGGTAGTAGCGGGCAAAGGGCGCATGAGACCAGGCGTTAGTGAAGTTCTCCAGTGTCAGCGGGGCGAAGAGCTCAAAGTTCACCATAAATTCGCTGGGGTGGAAGGCGGCCCAAAAGGCATACAGCAGCGGAAAAATCCAAATAATCGCCAGTAGCCACGCGGCCACGGTTTCCAGCGCTGGAATTGAGAAGAAACGGGAGCGGGGCGCATAGGTCGTGGTGGTATTCATTGATAGTGCGTCCTGCGATCTAACATCGTGAACTTAAGCGTGGCCACTACCGCGAGCACCAGCAGAATAACCACCGTAATGGTGGCGGCCGTGGTGCGGTCAAAGAACGAGAACGCATTCTCGTAGACGTAATAAAGCAGCAGGTTGGTGGCGTTGTTGGGCCCGCCCTTGGTCAAGATAAACAGGTGATCCACGACCCGCACCGAGTTAATCAGCGCGTTGATCAGCACAAACAGCGTGGTGGGCATGAGTAGCGGAAAGGTGACACGCCAAAAGAAGCTCCAGCGGCTAGTGCCTTCTAAGTCAGCCGCCTCTTTTAACTCGGGTGGCATACTCTGAAGCGCCGCCAGGTAGAAAATCATAAAGAAGCCGGCTTCTTTCCACACCGACATCACGATCACCGAGCTTAACGCAACGCTTGGATCACCCAGCCAGTTAACGCCGGAAAAGCCCAGCATGCCGAGCAGTTTATTGAATAGGCCAATCTGCGGCGCGTAGAAAAACATCCAGATATTGGCCGCGGCAATCATGGGTAGAATCGTCGGCGTAAAGTAGGCCATGCGCACAAAGCCCCGCCCGCGAAGCTTGCCATTGACGAACAGCGCCATACCCAAGGCCAGCGCGATGGACGTAGGAATCGTACCGACGGCGTAAATTAAGTTGTTACGCGCTACTTTCCAAAACGTCGGGTCATCGAACAACACCTGATAATTTTCAAGGCCTACGAATTCAGTGGGTGCACCGCGAAAACCGGGTAAAAACAGGCTGTTAATGACCGTTGTCACGGTTGGTAAATAAGCAAACGTCGTCAGCAGTAGCGCAGCGGGCAGCAGCAGAAGCGCGCCGTAGAGCTGCATTTTGCGGTGGTTGGTGAATGACATAGAGACGTACCGCACGTTGGAAAAGCCGGGGCATGCCCCGGCAAACAGTGAAATGCCTAACGATTAGCGGGCGTAGCGGCGTAACACGCTGTCGGCTTCTTGCTGGGCTTGGCTAAGCGCTTCTTCTGATGACATCTGGCCTGTTAATGCAGCTTGCACGGCGTTATCCAAAGCACGGCGAATGCGGCCACCCTGGTAGGTGGAAAGCTCCGCCGTGCCGTGTTCAAGCTGGTCGCGGGCGACCGCTGCTGGCGCGAACTCTTCCACGTAGCTTTGCAGCGCGTCGGTCTCATAAGCGGCGGGGCTAACGCCCATATAGCCCGTCTCAATTGACCAAGCTGCTGCGCGCTCGGGGTCTGTCATCCAGCGAATGAAGGTCATCGCCGCGCGCTGTTCTTCTTCAGTGGCGTCTTCAAAAATGTAGAAATTGCCGCCGCCGGTGGGGCTGCCGCGCTGGGTTTTCATCGGCAGCATGGCGACGCCAAAATCAAAATTGGCTTCGCTGCGTACCGCGGTTAGGTTGCCCGTGGTGTGCCACATCATTGCCGTGGACTCTTCAAGGAAGTTCTGGCGCAGGGTGCCCCACTCGATGGTGCCGTCGGGCATGGCATTGTGCTCGGTGGCCAGTGACACCCAGTACTCCAGCGCTTCAACCGCTGCGGGGTCGTCAAAGTAGACCTCGGTGCCATCTTCGCTCATTAGCCGATGGCCGTTCTGAAAGGCGAAGGCCTGGAACATCCAGTAGGGGTAGCCAGTAGAGGGCACCATCACACCCCACTGCTCGCCGTTGGAGGCTTCGCGCACGGTAGCGGCCATCTCGGCCATCTCTTCCCAGTTTTCCGGGGGTGTTTCTGGGTCTAGGCCAGCGGCTTCAAAGGCGTCCTTGTTCCAGAACAGTACGATGGTGGAGCGCTGAAAGGGAATGCCGTAGGTTTTGCCATCCAGCTGGCCATTTTCCATCAGCCCTGGGTAGAAGCCATCGAGCCATTCGCGCTCTTCATCGGTTTCGACCAGGTCGTCAAAGGCGACGATGGCATTCTGCTCAATCAGCTCGTACAGGTCGATGGAGAACATGACCGATAGTTGGGGCGTATCACCCGCTTCCATCGCCGACATGGCGCGCACGCGGGTGTCGTCGTAGTTACCGGCGTAGATCGCTTCCACGTTGATATCGGGGTATTCGCTTTCAAACTTTTCCACCAGGTTATCAACGACGTCGGTGAGTGCACCGCCCACCGCGACCGGGTAGTACATGGTCAGATCGACGCTATCCGCGTTTACCTGGGCGGCGCTTAACAAGCCCGCTGCCAGGGCGGTCATTGCAAAAGGGGTACGCAAACGCATAAGAGACTCCGCAAGTGTCAATACTGCTGTCAGTGTTGGAAAGAGCCCACCGCCGGTGGACGAGGAATGCTGCGGATTGGCGGAGCGAAATCGCTTAGTGGCGTATCATCGCGCCGTAGACCGTTAGCATCGAAAAGTTGTATGTTCTTGGACGCCCAATAGAGGCTGCATGGCTGGCCGCTCAATAGCGGTTTGCCGCTTAATCGAACGCGCAGGGTATGCGAGCCCACCTCGACATAGGCAATGGTATCTGCCCCCAAGTACTCTTCACTTACTACCTTGGCGGGTACGCCGGGCGACGACGCTGACCGTAACTCAATATCTTCTGGGCGCACGCCCAAGTGTCCCCCAGCGGCCTCCAATGGGGCTATGGGCGTGCTTGGCTCGCCTTCAATGACGGCGCCAGTCTCACCGGCTATTAGGGGCAGAAGGTTCATGGCGGGGCTGCCAATAAAACTGGCGGCAAAAGCGCTAGCTGGGCGGTTATAAAGCTCGTCTGGAGTGCCGTCCTGCACGATTTTGCCGTGCTGCATCAGAATCACACGATCGCCCATGCTCATGGCTTCCACCTGGTCATGGGTGACGTAAATCACCGTCATATTCAGACGGCTTTGCAGCGCTTTGATTTCCCGGCGCATATCGCTACGCAGCCGGGCGTCCAGGTTGGAGAGCGGCTCGTCCATTAAGCAAATAGGGTGTTCGGAGATAATTGAGCGCGCCAGCGCCACTCTCTGTCGCTGGCCGCCGGAAAGCTGGGCAGGTTTGCGGTCTAGGTAATCGGTTAAATCGACCAGCTCGGCGACCTTGGTCAATCGCTGGCGCTGTTCATCTTTGGGTACTTTGCGGCTGCGCAGGCCAAACACGATATTGTCGGCAACGCTTAAGTGCGGAAACAGGGCATAGGACTGAAACACCATGCTCAGCCCACGGTCGCCGGGCGGCAGCCGCGTGACGTCGCGCTCGCCGATATGAATTTGGCCGTCGCTGGCCTCTTCCAGGCCCGCGATCATACGCAGCGTGGTGGATTTACCACAGCCTGAAGGGCCCAGTAGAATGACAAACTGCCCTGGGGTCACATCAAACGAAATACCATCGACAGCCGCAGAGGCGCCCCAACGTTTAGTGACGCCCTCTAAGCGTATTCGCGATTGATTTGACATAGCACACACATCACCGGCTGTTGGTTGTTATTGGTTCAGCTTGTGTTGAAGGTATTGCCGTTTCATGACACTTACATGGATGGTTTATTACTTTCGCTGTGTCAAGCAGAAAATCATTTGGCGACTTTGGCGTCATATAGCTACCTATTCCTCTGCTTAGCATCCTGCATAACTATTCATATTCAAAACTCTCGTTAGTGCATGCGAAGAGTTTTCTTTCTTTGCCTCTCTCTCGAATAATCAATTAGCCGGATGCACTGATAGTTCTTCATGTCCCGAGACAGAGCAGAGGGCTACCACCCCATTAATTATCGTTTCCTTCATTACTCCTGTCCGTCTTAACTGTACCTTTTTTATGGGTACAGGTGCGGATATGTTAGAAGCCAGTATAAGCGCGAAAGTTAGCGCTTCTAATAACAACACATCCCAAAAGGGGGATATAGTGAGCAATAGTTCCCAACTTCCTGGCTTTCGCAACCTTTCACCGTCAGAGCGTATTGATGTTCTGTCTCAGCATATTGATCTGGATATAGAGGAAGTAGCTCTGCTTCGTGATGACGGCGCGCTTTCAATCGAAATTGCTGATGGCATGATTGAGAACGTGCTCGGTAAGTTTGAGCTACCCCTTGGCTTAGCAAGTAACTTTATGATCAATGGCCGTGATGTACTCGTGCCAATGGTCGTGGAAGAGCCCTCCGTTGTTGCCGCTGCCTCCTATATGGCGAAGCTGGCGCGCCCTGGTGGCGGCTTTCTAACTTCTAGTAGCGCTCCATTAATGCGCGCACAAATTCAAATCGTCGGACTCGGCGATCCCGCCAATGCACGGCTGAGTTTGCTGCGTAATAAGCATCGGCTGATCGATCTGGCCAACACTAAGGATCAACTACTTAACAAACTTGGGGGCGGTTGTCGCGATTTAGAGGTGCATACTTTCATGGAAAGCCCTAGAGGCCCCATGGTAGTGGTGCACTTGGTAGTGGATGTACGTGATGCCATGGGCGCTAACACTGTTAATACAATGGCCGAGGCGGTTGCTCCCTTGATCGAAGAAGTCACCGGCGGCACAGTGCGGCTTCGCATTTTATCTAACTTAGCTGATTTACGTCTGGCGCGGGCGCAGGTGCGCATCGCTCCGGAGTGTTTCGAGACGAGTGAGTTTACAGGTACAGACGTTATAGACCGTATTATTGACGCCTATACCTTCGCGGCGATTGATCCTTATCGAGCGGCCACACATAACAAAGGCATTATGAACGGTATTGACCCGTTGATTCTCGCCACCGGTAACGACTGGCGGGCAGTAGAGGCGGGCGCGCATGCTTATGCGTGCCGCAACGGCCACTATGGCTCGCTTACCACGTGGGAAAAAGACCGGGAAGACCACTTGGTCGGGACGATAGAAATGCCGATGCCTGTAGGGCTGGTAGGTGGGGCGACCAAGACGCATCCACTAGCCAGGCTGGTATTGAAAATTCTAGGTGTTAAAAGTTCACAGGAGCTGGCTGAGATTGCGGTAGCCGTTGGGCTAGCGCAGAACCTTGGCGCTTTACGTGCGCTTGCCACGGAAGGTATTCAGCGCGGTCACATGGCCTTGCATGCGCGGAATATTGCGTTATCTGCGGGGGCTCGGGGTGAGGAGGTGGATCAGCTAGTGCGCCAGATGGTTATGGATCATGATGTGCGCTCCGATCGAGCCGAAGCGCTACTCAACGAGTTGCGTAAATAATGAGTCAACCAGCCGTGCGCCTAATGGAGGTTGGAGCTCGCGATGGGCTGCAGAATGAAACCCAAATATTGCCTCCCAGTATCCGAGCTGCGTTTATTCAGAAGTTGGTCAATGCTGGCTTACGCCATATTGAAGCAGGTGCATTTGTGTCACCACGCTGGGTGCCGCAGATGGCAGAGACTGACGCGGTGCTGAAGGCGTTACCCATTCGCGACGGTGTGACTTATAGCGTTTTGGTTCCCAATGAGCATGGCATGTCGATGGCGATTGAAAATGGTTGCCGCGACGTTGCCATTTTTACTGCGGCTTCGGAGACGTTTAATCGACGCAACATTAACTGTTCCATTGACGAGAGCCTTGCGAGGTTCGAACCGGTGATAGCTGCGGCAAAGGACAACGGAATTCGTGTGCGTGGCTATGTATCGTGCGTTTTGGGTTGTCCCATTGATGGAGCGGTGCCTATTGCCAATGTAGTTCGGGTGTCGAAACGTCTCTATCGCATGGGGTGCTACGAAATAAGTCTTGGCGACACTATAGGCGCTGGTGTGCCCAGCGATGTGCGAAACCTTGTTTCTGCCTGTGCCAAGGAGGTGCCAGTTGAACATCTCGCTGCTCATTTTCACGATACTTGGGGAATGGCAGTCGCGAACTGTTTGGCTGCGCTCGAAGCAGGCGTTCGGGCCTTCGATAGCTCGGTCTCCGGCTTAGGAGGATGCCCCTACTCCCCTGGGGCCACAGGAAATGTCGCCATTGAGGACTTAGTTTATCTATTTGAAGGTATGGGCTTGGCTACCGGTATTGATCTGGAAAGTGTTGTCAGCGCAGGTGATTTCGCGGATCAATATCTGGGCCGCAAAACGGCTTCCCGTGTAGCACGAGCCTGGAAGGCAACGCGTGAGCACGCTAGCAGCCAGTATAACAATACGACAACAAATCTGGAGGACAAATGACGGAAACAACCGGCATGCCGCTAATGGCGAAAGGGGCTCTTAAAGGAGTCATTATCCTTGATCTTACCCGTGTGGTCGCTGGCCCCTATTGCACCATGATGCTCGCTGATATGGGCGCTACTGTTATTAAGATTGAGCATCCTAAAGATCCTGATCTCACACGGGAGTTTCCACCCGCCATAGATGTAGCGAATGAAGCCATTAGTGGTTTCTTTGCTCAATACAATAGAAACAAGATGGCTGTCAGTCTCGATCTCAAGGCAAAGGAAGGGCACGAGCTTTTCCTAGATATGGTGCGCAAGGCTCATATCGTGATTGAAAACTTTCGTCCTGGAACTATGGAGAAGTTAAGGCTGGGTTTTAAAGCGCTTCGTGATATTAATCCGGCCATTGTGATGACCAGTATAAGTGGATTCGGCCAAAAGGGGCCAAATGCTCTCCGCCCTGCATTCGATAGCAGCGCACAGGCTTCGGGCGGGCTGTGGTCTATAAATGGCACTGTTGAGGAACCTATGAGAGTAGGCACCGTGTTGGGCGATCTCAGTGCGGGCTTATATGGTGCCATAGGAACGCTAGGCGCACTGCGCGAGGCAGAGCGTTCAGGCCTCGGCCAGCATGTAGATATCTCTCAACAGGATTCCATCATATCGCTGACTGAAAACGCTTTGGTTAACTACACAGCCACCGGCAAAGTCGCAGTGCCCGAGGGAAACGGCCATCCCTTTGTGAAGCCCTATGGACGGTTTGTATGTAAAGACGGCCATGTATTTTTTGGTGCCTATACCGATAAGTTTTGGCGCGAAGCATGCCAAGTGTTTGGCGACCAAGAGCTGATCAAGGATCCAGAGATCGACACCATGGCCAAGCGCTTTGATAACGCCACCTATGAGCGCCGGGTACGGCCCGTGGTGGAGCGTTGGTGTGCTAGCCATACCAAGGCGGAGTTGGAGGAAATGACCGGTACCCGTTTTCCTCTTTCACCCATCAAAACGATTGATGAAGTAGTCGCCGATCCTCACGTGCGTGAACGCGACATGATTATACCGGTGGAATACAAAGGAAAAAGCTTCGAGGTGTTTGGTAATCCAATAAAAATGTCTTTAGGCACCAACGAGAAGGGCGCACAGGCGCCAAGGTCGGGCGAATCTAACGAAGTCGTGTACGAAGGCTGGTTAGGCCGCTCTAAAAAGGAAATCTCATTACTACGTGAGAACGGGGTAATTTGATTTTTTGATACTGAAATTTCAAATAACAAATCCAACAAGGTGACAATATGAATATCAAATCCATGGCAAGCTTGGTCATGTCTGGAACTCTTGTGTTTTGCGGTCTAGCTTCTAACGTTGAAGCACGGACACTTCGTTATGCGATCGGTCATCCGCCGAGTTCTTCTGTAGTGGACGTGACCAAAAAATACGCAGACGAAGTCGAAGCGCTATCTGATAGTGAGCTCAGCGTTCGCATTTTCCCTATGTCTCTGTTGAATTTCGCAGAAACGTCTGGAGGCGTACGTGATGGTATGGCTGATATTGGCTTTGTTTTGACGTCCTATTTCCCATCAGAATATCCGCACAGCAATATGGCCGTTGAGGCGTCTATGTTGGTCGGTTTGTTGGGCGAGAAAGCGCAAGGCCGGGAAGGAATGATCTTTATGGGCGCGCTATCTGAGTTCACTTTTTTTAATTGCCCAGAATGTAGCCAAGAGTTTAGTGCGCAGAATCAAGTCTATACCGGTAGCACAGGCGGCACTTCCTACGGGTTAGTCTGTAATGAACCGGTTGAAACTGAAGCGGATCTAAAAGGTATGCGTCTGCGTGTGGGTGCTTCCAACTGGTCACGCTGGGCTGAGTCGGTGGGTGCATCTCCCGTTACTATGTCGGCTAATGAGATGTTTGAGGCACTCGGCCAGGGTGTGGTTTCGTGTATCGTACTTGCCTCCCCAGAGATCCATAATTTCGGCCTCACTGATGTAGTAACCGACATTAATATGGACGTACCTGGCGGCCCAATGCCCATCGCTGGCACTAATATCAATGCCGATACCTGGAAAAGCTTAAGCCTGGAGCAGCGCGAAGTAATGCTACGTGCTGCAAGTGTGTTCTCTGCTGGGGTTCCTTGGATTTATCACCAGCAAGAAGATCGTATTTTGTCCGAGGCCAAGCAAAGAGGCGTGGCGATCCACCATGCTGATCAAGCTCTAATCGACAAGACTCAAGCGTTTATCCGAGACGACATGCAGCACATCGCTGAGGGTTACCGCACGCGTTATGGTGTCGAGAATGGTGAGGAAATGATCGCGAACTTCCAGGGGCTACTGGAGAAGTGGACCGATTTAGTGCAGAACGTGGAAACTGAGCAGGAGCTGGCTGATCTCTACTGGGAAGAGATTTTCTCCAAAGTCGATGTAGAGAAACACGGTCTATGAGACCAGAGCTGGGCACATTGAGCCCAGCTCTCTCGATTAGGAGGAAGTCATGAATCTTCTTACAGATGAGCTCCGGGCACTCATTGGCACGGAGCTAGCGCCATTCGAGTTCGAAGTTACTCGGAATGATATCAAGAAATATGCTGTTGCCACTGGTCAGCGCCAACGTCGTTATCTTGAGGGTGATGAAGCCCCTTTGCTGTTTCTTTTCAGCGCCATGATGCCGGTTATTCCTTTAAGTGAGCTGCTGCCTGATGGGCGCCAACCGGATAGCTCACTGATCCCTGAATTACCGCTCAAGCGCATTATGGCGGGAGGTAGTGACTACCAAATCTATCGGCGTGCCTACGCGGGGGACGTACTGGTCTGCACCCAAAAACTAACGGATCTCTACGAAAAACAGGGTGGCTCAGGCCCTTTGATTTTCATGGTATTCGAAAACCGCTTTGAAACCAGTGTCGGCGAACCAGTCGTTACAGAATATCTGACACGTATTGCGAGATGAGAACGATGCCTAGTTTCAACATTAGAGAAGGCGGCGCGCTGCCTCGCCGGGATTTCAAGGCAGATACGGTTCAGCTTTTCCTTTATAACGCGGCGATCTGGAACCCCCACCGTATTCACTACGATCTTTCCTATACCCAGGAACATGAGGGGCACCCTCAACTGCTTATTGATGGTCCGCTTCAAGGGGATTGGCTGACTCAAATGGTTGAGGAGTGGCTGGATGGAGAGGGAGAGCTGACTGCTTTTCGTTATAGCAATCGCCAAGCCGCCTATATCGGGGAGGTACTCATTGCTGAGGGCAGGGTCACATCTTGCGATGGCATGGTTGCTGAGCTTTCTCTGTGTCTTACAAAACAGGACGGTATAACTACAACCGTGGCTGTCGCCAATGTTCGGTTCACTTGAGAGTTTAGTGAGCTGTAACAACCTTCAGGAGAACTGTTATGTACCGGCTCGGACGTTGGCTTTCCGGATTAACGAGCGTTACTACGCTGCTAGGTGGCTGTGCCATTGTGCTGATGATGTTGCATATTACTGCAGACGTAATATTACGATATCTATTTTCAGCGCCGCTACCGGGCACGATTACTTATGTTGCTAACTACTACATGATCATTGCTACCTTTGTACCACTCGCTTATGCGGAAAAGCTGAATGCTCATATAACCGTGGAAGTGGTCACAGAGAGACTGCCATTGCGTGTGCAGTATCATTTAGCACATTGGTTGCTACCGCTCAGTGCCGCAGTGTTGATATTAATGACGATAAAGACCTGGGCTGAGGCAATGATTAAGTTTGAAATTAATGCCTCTCTAGTAGAGGGGGGCACCACCATCATCACGTGGCCTGGTTACTTCATGTTGCCCTTGGGGCTGGGCATGCTGGCGCTTGTGATGATCTATAAGTTTGCCATCTATTTGACCGGAGCGTGTAGCGGCCTGGTAGTGAACGATGAAGAACAAGCCATTGCATGGGATGTTCTTCCTGAGATGCAAGAACCTCGAGGAGGATCCCATGAGTGATGTACAGATCGGGCTCTGTGGTCTTGTTGTGCTGTTTGTTTCAATTGCGCTGCGTATTCCCGTAGGGTTGGCATTGATCGGAGTATCGTTTGGCGGTCTTTGGTACCTAATGGGATGGGGGATCGCTTGGGGCTCTCTTGGTTTGATTCCCTATCAGTTCTCCGCCAACTGGGTGCTCAGCTCGGTACCTATGTTCCTCTTGCTTGGCTATATTTGCTACCATGCCCAGCTGACTCAGGGGCTGTTTCGGGCCTCTCGGCTATGGTTATCCCGAGTCCCTGGAGGGTTGGCGGTGGCCTCCATATTTGGCACTACTGGCTTCGCTGCCGTATGCGGTTCATCAGTGGCTTGCTCGGCTGCTATGGGGCGTATCGCTGTACCCGAGATGATCAAGCATCGCTATAACCCAGGATTGGCCACCAGCACTGTAGCTATTGCAGGTACCGTGGGGGCACTGTTACCCCCTTCAATCATCATGATTCTGTACGGTATTATTGCCCAGGAACCGATTACCAAGCTGTTTCTTGGCGGTATTGCCGCCGGCCTGCTCACTGTGCTTGGCTATATCATCGTGGTAATTGTGAGAGTTAAGCTTAACCCTGAGTTAGCTCCGTCACCAAAAGAGTCGGTCTCAATGCAAGAGCGTTTGAAAGCGCTGTGGGAAGTCTGGCCTGTGGTGATGATTATGTTTGGCATCTTTGGAGGCCTATTCAGCGGCCTTTTCACCCCCACCGAGGCAGGGGCTGTAGGTGCATTTCTCGCATGTGTCGTGGCGCTATGTAAGCGCACTTTAACGTGGGATCGTTTGCGTAGCGCTGTCTTGGAAACCCTACTTACTACGGGAACGATTCTCATCATTGCCATGGGGGCTAGCCTGCTTACCCGCTTTCTATCGCTCTCTGGTGCTGGTGACTATCTCTCCTCGATGGTTATTGAGGCTGGCGCTAGCACTTTTATTATCCTATTAATTATTGTGCTGATCTACTTATTATTAGGTATGTTCTTAGAGCCGATCGGAGCCATGCTGCTGACCCTTCCTATTGTTCTACCTATCGTTGACAGCGTAGAACTTAACCTAATCTGGTTCGGCGTAGTGCTTACCAAACTGCTTGAGATAGGGATGGTAACCCCCCCCATAGGTATGAATATCTTTGTGATAAAAAGCGTGGTGGGGAACTTAGTAACTACTGGTGCGATCTTTAAAGGTGTTTTCTGGTTTCTTGTAATGGACGTACTAGTGCTAATTCTTTTGATGAGCTTTCCAGAGATAATACTTTTCTTACCTGAGAAGTTAGGATGATTTATCAACATAAGGCTTGTCATTATTTAAAACTCGTGAGTCCTCCCTGAAAGCATTTTTTATAAGTTTATGTTGGTGTTGAGAGCTGCTGTCTGAATAGGCAGTGGCTCTTATCTTGAGTATTTTATATGGCCGGTGTCTTATTGGTCTTTTCTGTTTGAAGAAAAGGTATATTGCTTTTAAAATTTTGGTTTGATGATGGTTGATAACTTTTAAAACATGATTAATATAAAACCTGGTTCAGAATTTTAAGCTCGCACGAAATGCTGGGTCATCCACATAGGCTACATTTAACCGCGTCCAAGGAACTACATTATTCCGGTCTACCGAAAAAATAGCACCGGGTGCTAGCATAACTCCCTGTTTCATGCAGTGGCGCGTAAGTTCGTTAGCATCTTCTATACCAGGAAATCGAGCCCAAAGGTATAAACTTTGTTCTGGCTTGCAGAAGACTTCCGCCCCGAGTTCTTCTAGAATTTTTAGCGCGACAGCGGTAGCTGTGCGTAGCCGAGCCTGTAACTTGGAAAGATGACGAAGATAGTTCCCTTCACGTAATATGACATCTACTGTACGTTCAGCATATTCTGCCCCAGCGATATGGAGTAACATTTTTATATCTGCCAACTCGGAGATTAGTTTTTCGCTACCGGCGATAAAACCAACCCGCAAAGCCGCTGATACCGACTTGGAGAAGCTTCCCAAATATAGCGTCCTGCCAAGCTGATCAAGCGCTGAGAGCTTGGATGCTGAGCTAAGTTTGAAGTCAGCCATTGCGTCGTTTTCAACTACGATTAAATCGTGGCGTTCTGCTAGGGCTAATATCTGGCGTGCTTTATGCTCAGAAATGTCAGTTCCAGTCGGGTTGTGACACACAGACTGCATGAAAAACAGCGTCGGCCGCTCCTTAATCAGTAAACTGTTTAAATCATCTATATTTGGGCCATCCACCTCGCGACGTACGGGCAGCATGCGCACACCGCTGAGCTGTAACTTCCCAAAAAGTGGGTAATAGCCTGGAGTTTCTACTAGTACAGTCGAACCGGGTTGGGTAAAGCGCCGAATAATCAAATCCATTCCATGGTTTGCACCATAGGTGGTTAAAATCTGCTGTGGTAATGCGTTAATGCCATAGCTAGCTATTTTTTTGCTCAATTGCTCTCGTAAGCTGGCGTTACCGAAGCGGTTGCCATAGCGGAATAGGGAGGTAATGCCACCGCGGACAACTTGGCGATGAAATTTATCCAGGCGCATATCCATAAGCCAGTTGACTGGTGGGAACCCTTCACCCAGATGGGAATGCCCTGGTTCGCGTACAAGTTGTTGGCGCATCATCCAAGTAGTGTCGAGTGCGCGAGTGTAAGGGAGCGGTTGTGTCTCGCAATTTGTTTGTGTAGGCATTGCCATAACAAAAAAACCGCGCCCTTGGCGTGCTTCCACCAAGCCTTGTGCTGCTAAGTAATCGTAGGCCGTAATGACGGTGTTCTTGGAATCGCAGTGCAAACGCATGTGTTCACGTAGGGAAGGAAGCTTATCTCCTTTACGTAAAATGCCTTCAGTGATTTGGCTTGCTATGTCAGATGCGATTCTTTGAGCTCTAGTCTGGCGCTGCATTGATATAGGCAATTTTAGCTCCCACTTTTCGCCTATGTGGTCTCTGGTGTTGAGTATGATGAACACTAGAAGGGGACTATTCCGTGATTTACTCACATGTAGTCACAACCAACATTAAGCTGCAATTATTTTATTGGTCTTATTGCTCACTGTTATCACAGCTAGAATTCTATTCCAACGTTCAGTATAGCGTGTTATGGCGTTAAGTTATAAGAGAGTTTATTACCAAAGCTTCCATAGGGAAATTGACCAATTTCCTAATATGAATGCCGATAAAAAGTACTCAGTAATACTCAAGGCCTGATGAGCAATGACTCAATCGTCGCGCTCACCAATATAGATATGCCCGCCGCTGGCTTCTTCCAAGCCTGCGATCATACGCAGCGTGGTTGATTTGCCGCAGCCCGAAGGGCCTAGCAGAATGACAAATTGCCCAGGCGTGACGTCGAAAGAGATATTATCGACGGCAGCGGACGCGTCCCAACGTTTGGTAACGCGTTCCAGGCGGATACGCGATTGATTTGACATAGCCCACACATCACCGGCTGTTGGTTGTTATTGGTTCAGCTTGTGTTGAAGGTGTTGCCGTTTCATGACACTTACATGGATGCTTTATGACAGCCGCGGTGTCAAGCGGAATATCACTTGGCGACTTTAATGCCATAGCGTTGAAGCCTGCGCACCACGCTGGATTGGCTGATGCCCAGTCGTTCGGCAATGGCGTAGGTGCTGGGGAGTGTGTTGCACAGCTCTTCAAGCGTTTCACGCTCCAGCCGCGCTAGGTACTGCTTGAGGGTTTCCTGGGGCTCGAGTGCTACTGCCGACGCTGCTGGCGAGGCGCTCGGCAAACTGGCTGGTTGCTGCTCGGCGTGAGGGAGTGCGGCGGGCACCTCGATTTGATCGGTGGGGCTGGAAAGCCAGGCTCTTTCTAGCCAATTCTCCAGCTCACGGACGTTACCTGGCCATTCGCTGCCCATCAGGGTCGACCAAACGCGGGTATCAAGGATTTTCTGCCGCCCATAGCGCTGGTTGAGCCGGTTTAAACACGCTTCAACCAGATCGGGGATATCCTCCCGGCGGTCACGTAGTGGCGGCAAGGTCACGGGGATCACGTTGAGGCGGTAGTAAAGATCCAGACGGAAAAGTCCGGCCTCTACTTGCTTGCCCAAATCCTGATTGGTCGCCACAACCAAGCGGAAATTGACCTTGCGTGATCGGGTGTCACCCAGTCGGGTCAAACTGCCGTCCTGAATCACCTTGAGCAGTTTGGTTTGCATTAGTAGCGGCAGCTCGCCTATTTCATCCAAGAACAGCGTGCCGCCCTCGGCCTGCTCCAGCAGTCCCGCCTTACCTTGCCGCGCCGCGCCGCTAAAAGCGCCGGGCTGATAGCCAAACATCTCGGACTCAAACAGATTCTCAGGAATCGCCGCGCAGTTAACGTCAATAAACGGCCCGTCACAGCGCTGGCTCCAGCGGTGTAGCTGTTTGGCAAAGGCGGTTTTACCCACGCCCGATTCACCCAGCATCAGCACATTGGCATCTGAAGGGGCGACCCGCTTGAGCAGTAGCGCAATTTCACGCATGACGCTGCTGCGCACCTGCAGATTATCCAGGGCATCATCCAGCGCCTGCTCTTCCGCATCCGGGGCGGCCTGGCTGCGTTTTAAGTGCTCGCTAAAGCGTTTTTGTAGCAGCGCGTATTCGTCTTGCAGCAGTTGAAGATCGGTTAAGTCTCTGGAACGACTGATAATCCGCTCTAGCTTGTCGTCGACAAACACGGGGTAGGCTTCAGCAATGACCCTGCGGCCTGTTCCGGTGACCTGCATAAGCTGCGCTGGTCGGCGGGTGCGCATCACTTCCATGGTGATGGAGGGCTTGAGCACCCCGGCCGCTTGCAGCTGCTGCACATTGCTGGAGAGCAGCTCTTCTCGTGATACCCCGTAAACCGCTTCGGCCCCTGGGCTAATGTCGACTATTTGCCCATCGCCACTGACGATAAAGAAGTGATCGTTAGCGGTCTCTACAATGGTTTGCAGTACACGTCTGTCTATTTCACTCACTGCCATCGACTCCCTTTAAATAATTCATTTTTGAATTTTTGATTCAAAAATGAATTATTTAAACATCAGATTGATTCATTTTTGCATCGTTTGGCCGGTAATCCCACCACTTTATAGGGATCTACGACTTGGCATGATCTGTGCAACGCCTATAGGAGATAGCTAAGGCCGCAAGTTAGGAAAGCTACACAGGCTAAAGCGTCACAACAAATCCAAGGAGATGTGTATGTCGGAGTTCAACCAGCCGTTGGGCGGCAACACCATGCCGCGCTTTGCAGGCCCCGCCACCATGATGCGCCTGCCTACCCAAGACACCGCTGAAGGTTTAGATGCGGCGTTTATCGGCATTCCCATGGATATTGGTACCTCGAACCGCCCCGGCACCCGTCTTGGGCCCCGCCAGATCCGCGATGAGTCGCGCATGCTGCGCCCCTACAATATGGCAACCCGCGCCGCGCCGTTTGAAAGCCTCCAGGTAGCCGATATCGGCGACGTACCCATCAACACCTTCCACCTGCCGAAAAGCGTCGACATCATCACCGCTTTTTACGACGACGTGCTGAAGCATGACTGCATTCCGATGACGCTGGGCGGCGAGCACACGTTGACGCTGCCGATTCTACGCGCCATTGCCAAAAAGCATGGCCCGGTGGGATTGATTCACATCGATGCCCATGCCGACGTGAACGAGCACATGTTCGGCGAGCCGATTGCTCATGGCACGCCATTTCGACGTGCTCAGGAAGAGGGCTTGTTGGCCCACGGCAAGGTCGTACAAATCGGCCTGCGTGGTACTGGTTACGCTGCTGAGGATTTCGACTGGTGCCGCGATCAAGGTTTCCGTGTGGTGCCCGCCGAGGAGTGCTGGTACCGCTCGCTAGCGCCGCTGATGGCCGAAGTGCGTGAACAGATGGGCGATATTCCGGTGTACATCAGTTTCGATATTGATGGTTTGGACCCCTCCGTTGCTCCCGGCACCGGCACGGTCGAGATGGGTGGCCTAACGTCTACTCAGGGATTGGAAATTGTCCGTGGCGCTTTGGGCCTGAATATTGTCGGCTGTGATCTGGTGGAAGTATCCCCGCCTTACGACCCCAGCGGCAACACCGCGCTGATGGGTGCCACGCTGCTGTATGAAATGCTCTGCGTCCTGCCGGGCGTGAAGCGTGGCGACTAAGCCGCTCTTAAGACAGTTTTGATTTAAAAAGAGCCGACCTGATAAGGCGCTAATAAAAAAGACATATGGCAGGAAGCACTGCTTCCTGCCACGACGCCGCCAGCCCACCTCCAATAATCACTTCCAATAGGTGAACCCTATGTCGAATAGTAACGTTAAGACCGCAGCGCCGACCTCGTCGGGGCCGATCCCCCAGGCGCATTTACTGAAGTTTATAGTGCCCTCTTTAATTGGGGTTTTGCTGTTTCTCGTCCCTTTTAAATTTGGCGATACTATCAATATTGGTATGGGCCTCATGGCGGAGGGGTTGCAAACGCTATTAGGCTCAGCGCTGCCTGCTATCGCGGTAGTCGTGCTTTGTCTTTCAGTGGTAGCCACTGTTTACGCCAAGCTAGCTGACCCTGGCTGGGCCAAAAAAGGCATGTTGCATGAGATGTTTCATGTTGGGCCGCTGTGGTTGGCAATGCGCGCTTTAGGCGCACTGTTTGCTGTGATGACTTATTTCCAGTTTGGGCCTGAGTTCGTCACTGCCTCCTTTACCGGTGGCGTCATGCTCAATGACCTTGCGCCGGTGCTCTTAACCTTCTTCTTCTTTGCCGCGCTGTTGCTACCGTTTCTGGTCGAGTTTGGCTTTATGGAGTTTATCGGCAGCATGGTACGCAAGCCGTTCCGGATAATTTTTAATCTGCCGGGACGCAGCGCCATTGATGCCACTGCCTCATGGATGGGGTCTGGTACCGTTGGGGTGCTCATTACCACGCAGCAGTATGAGCAGGGCTATTACAATGGTCGCGAAGCCTCCGTCATTGCTACCAATTTCTCTGTGGTCTCCATTGCCTTTGCGCTGTTAGTGACCAGCTTCGTCGATATTAACCATCTGTTTGTACAGTTTTACACGACGGTCGTGGTAGCAGGGTTAATCGCTGCGGTCATTGTGCCGCGAATCCCACCGCTATCGCGCAAGTCCAATGATTACTATGAGCCGGTCGGCTGTCAGTTAAACGAAGAACGTACCGAAAAAGTCGGCCTGTTCCGTTATAGCTTGATTCAAGCCACCAATCGCGCCGCTGGCGCTCCCGGGCCTCGCGAGCTAGCACGTTTGGCGCTGCTCAACGTGATGGATATTTTCCTAGGTTTACTACCATTGGTGTTTGCCATTGGCACGGTGGCGCTCATTCTGGCGGAGTTTACCCCGCTGTTTACCTGGCTCTCTTACCCGATGGTGCCGGTGCTGGAGCTGCTGCGTATCCCAGAGGCAGAAGCGGCAGCGCCCGCAACGCTGGTAGGCTTTGCCGATATGTTCCTACCGGCGGTATTAGCGACCAATATTGAAAGCGAACTCACTCGCTTTGTGATTGCCTGTCTCTCCCTAACCCAGCTGATTTACATGTCTGAAATAGGCGCGCTGCTGCTCAAGTCGAAAATCCCCATCAAATTCTGGGAACTGGTGGCAATCTTTCTACTGCGTACCGCGATTACGCTGCCAATCATCGCCTTTATGGCCCATACGTTTTTCTTCTAAGGGGACTTTAATGAGCGTTGAAGAAGCACGTAAACGATCCACAGTGACCTGTGCTGAGCTACTCATTCGGCTGCTACGGGAGACTTACGGGGTGAGCGTTCTGTTCGGCATCCCCGGCGTGCATACGGTAGAGCTTTATCGCGGGCTGGAAGGCAGCGATGTTCAGCATATAACGCCGCGCCATGAGCAGGGCGCGGGGTTTATGGCCGACGGCTATGCCCGTGCCAGCGGCCAACCGGGAGTGTGCCTGATTATCACCGGCCCGGGCATGACCAACATTGCTACCGCTATGGGCCAAGCCCTGGCGGACTCCATCCCCATGCTGGTGATCTCCAGCGTCAACCGTCGCGATACGCTGGGCTTAGGCCAAGGGCGGCTGCACGAGCTGCCCAGCCAACAGCAGATGATCAGCGGCGTGGCGCGGTTTAGCCACACGCTGCTGGACGCCAACACACTGCCCGACGTGTTGGCCCGCGCCTTTGCCATTTTTAACGGGGCGCGTCCAGGCCCGGTGCATATCGAAATCCCTATCGATCTGTTTAATGCCCCAGTGGATGTGCCGGCCAGTTGGCAAGCGCCCACACTTTACCGCGCGGCGCCTGATCCAGAAGGCTTGGCCGAGGCTGCACGCTTGCTAAAAGCGGCGAAGCAGCCTCTGGTGCTATTGGGCGGGGGCTGCGCTTCAGCGCCGGAAGCCGCAAGAGCATTAGTTGAGCAACTGGATGCCCCCACGGTAACAACCATCAACGCCAAGGGGCTGCTTGGCCGTGATCACCCTCTGGACTTAGGCGCCAATGCCGCGCTGCCCGCCGTTCGTGAGCTAGCTGCCAAGGCGGATGTCATTCTGGCGATAGGTACCGAGCTGGGTGAGACTGACTATGACGTCGTTTTTGACGATGGCTTCCACCTCAACGGCACGCTGATTCGTATCGACCTTGATCCCGAGCAGTTGGTACGCAATCAGCGTACAACGCTGGGACTGGTGGGCGATGCCGGGCGCAGCTTGGCGCTTCTGCTTGGTCACTGTCCTGAGCCGCTGAAGCGTCAAGGCATGGAGCGAACCGCCGCAGCGTTGGGCGCGCTTAATTTGGTCAACGACCCTGCCTTTACTGACTTTGTGCCGCTTTATAAAACGTTGGCTGATTATCTCCCCGAGGCGATCCTGGTGGGCGATTCCACCGCACCGGTATATGCCGGTAATCACTTGGTCAGCCAGCCGGCGCCCAGGCGCTACTTCAATGCCTCAACGGGTTACGGCACCTTGGGCTATGGGCTACCGGCGGCGTTGGGTGCCCAGCTGGCACGGCCTGAGCTGCCCGTGGTGGCTCTCGTTGGTGATGGTGGGGTGATGTTTACCCTCTCGGAAATGGCAACCGCCGTAGAAGCGCGCCTGCCGGTGGTGATTGTGCTGTGGCACAACGCCGGCTACGAAGAGATCCGTCGTTATATGGACGCCAACGGTGTGGCCCGCTTAGGCGTGGATATTCAGGCACCCAACTTTCTCACCCTGGCCGAAGGCTTTGGTTGCCCCGGCATACTGGTAGAAAGCCCCGCCGAGTTTGCCGAGGCGCTCGCCAATCGCGAAACGAGCGGGCCTTTACTGATCGAAATTGACGCCGCTGCTTGGCAGAAAAGCCTGATATCAACAGGAGATAACAATGAAGAATAATCATGTGCTCGGCCAAGACACCCTATCTGCCGACGATGTTGAACACAGCCTTGGGCTGCCGGGAACCTTTGCGCTGTGGCTCGGTGCCAATGTGGTGGTCACCACCATCCTGACCGGCATGTTTTTAGTCCCTGATCTGACCTTTCAGCATGCGATGCTGCTGATATTGATTGGTTCGGCGATCGGCATTATCCCGCTGGTATTGATCGGGGTGATGGGCCAGCAAACCGGCATGACCACCATGGTGCTGGCGCGAGGGACTTTTGGCAGAAAAGGCGCTAATTTCCCCGCCTGGGTGAATCTATTGGCGCTGATCGCCTGGAGCTGGATTCAGGCGCTACTCGCCGGCATGAGTCTGGACTACGCCGTGGAAAGCCTGACCGGTTACTCCAACGTGGCGCTGTTTACGGTGCTGTGCGAATCGTTGGTGGTGCTGATCGCGCTTCGCGGACACTTGGGCATTGAAAAGGTCGAGAAAATCGCGGCGCTGTTAATGGTGGGGCTATCGGCGGTGGTGCTTTTTGCGCTCAATCGCCATTACGACCTGCCGAGTATTACCCAGTTAGAGCCGGAAGGTGTACTGGGTGGCGGCGTGATCTTCGATATCGTCGTGGCCACTGCTTTTTCCTGGATACCGCTGGCGGCGGACTACAATCGCCACTGCCGCACACTGAAGGCGGCGGTCGTCGGCACCTGGGGCGGCTATGTGACGGCCACCTTGATTGCCATGGGGTTGGGTGCCACGGTCTCGGCGCTATCCATCGCGGAAGGCATGGAGCAGACCTACGATCCCACGGCCCTGCTGAGTGGTTTCGGGTTTGGGCTGCCAGCGGCGCTGGTGATTTTCTTCTCGGTACTCACCACCAACGTGATGTGTGTTTACAGCGCGACGCTTTCGTTTATGAGCGTGCGTCCCAAGGTGCCGTTCTGGAAACCGGCGTTGATCATTGGCGTGGTGTCAGTGGTAGGCGCGCTGATCCCCGGCATTCTTGACCAGTTCCAGACCTTCCTATTGATTATCGGCAGCGTCTTTATACCGGCCTTTTCCCTGATGATCGTGGATTACTACCTGCTGGGTCGCCAACGCTATACCTCGGCACAATTGATCCAGGCTGAACATAGCCTTCCCGCCTTCAACTGGCTGGCGCTGGGCAGCTACGCGGTCGGCGCGTTACTGGCTTACTACTGGAACTGGGTCGCACCGCTTGATTTTGGCGCGTCGCTGCCGGTTTTCGTGATCACCGGCGCGCTCTATTTTGTGATCAGCAAGGTTGCGCTCGCCAAGCGGGTGCCCGCATGAGCCTTGAGCGCATCAATGCACAGCAGTGGTACCGTACCGACAGCAAGGCGGACGGTATCACCCTGATCGACGAACCGTGGATCAAGCCGTTTTATCGCTGCAATATCTGGCATGTCCAGGGCAGCAAGCGGGGCATGGTCGTGGACTTTGGCTTGGGCGCGGTGCCGCTACGCCAGCACGTGGCGCAGCTTGCCGAGCGTGACCTATTGGCGGTGGCCAGCCACACGCACTTTGACCATATCGGCGCTGCCCACGAGTTTGGCTGTTGCCATGTGCATGCCGCCGAGGAGGACATCCTGGCCTCACCTGACAACACGCGCACCCTGGCTGACCAGTTTCTCAGCGATGACATGTTTGAGGCGCTCCCTGCCAAGCCTTATTCGCACAGCCGCTACCGCATCACGGCACCGCAGCAGGTGTGCCCGCTGGCGGATGGCGAAATACTGGACCTGGGGAACCGTCAGTGGGAGGTGATCCATACCCCTGGTCACTCCCCCGGCGGCATCGCCCTGTGGGAGGCGGCCACCCAGACGCTGATTTCGGGCGATCTGATTTACGATGGCCCGCTCATTGAAGACCTCTGGCACAGCGATCTTACCGACTACGCTGCCAGCATGCGGCGGCTGCGCACGCTGCCCGTCCGCACCGTGCACGGCGGCCATTTCCCCAGCTTTAGCGGCCAGCATCTCACAACGCTCATCGATGATTGGCTTCGCCAACACGAGCTTTAAGGAGCCTTAATCGTGTCTACGACATCTAAAATAGAACACGCTTCTATACTTGATAAGCAATTTATCAATAACCAGTGGGTCGCTTCAGCGGGCACTCGACTCCTCGATGTGATGAACCCTTACCGCGAAGAACGCATTGCTCAGGTTACTGCGGGAGATGCCGCGGATGTAGCCGCCGCCGTAACAGCGGCCCAGCAGGCGCAGCCTGATTGGCAGGCGTTGGGTGGTGCCGCACGTGCAGAGTATTTGGAAGGGTTCGCCGATGCACTGGAAGCCCGCCGTGACTCGATTATCACGCTGTCGGCGACCAACAATGGCAAGCCATTAGCGGAGGCGGGGATCGACCTGGAAGATGCTATTGCCTGCTACCGCTACTATGCCAAGCAGGCTAAAGCGTTGGATGCCCGTCAGGGTGAGTTAGTCAGTGTGGAAATGGGGGGTGTTGAAGCGCGTACCTATCATGACCCTGTGGGCGTGGTGGGGCTGATTGCGCCGTGGAATTTCCCACTCGTCACCAGCGCCTGGAAGCTAGCGCCTGCTTTGGCAGCCGGTTGTACCGCTGTGCTTAAACCATCCGAAGTGACACCGCTCCCTGAGTTAGTGCTGGCAGAAATCGCCCTGGAGATTGGCCTGCCCGCGGGTGTGCTCAACTTGCTTAACGGCGACGGTGAGGGTATCGGCGCACCGCTCACCAGCCACCCAGGCGTGGATAAAATCTCCTTTACCGGAAGTAATCGCGTGGGTGAAGCGGTCATGCAGTCGGCTAGTGCCCGCACCGCGAGCGTGTCGCTGGAACTAGGCGGCAAATCCCCCATTTTAGTGATGGAAGATGCCGACCCGGCGCAAGCCGCTGACTGGGTAATGGCGGGCATTTACTTCAATGCCGGACAAATCTGCTCAGCAACTTCGCGCCTGTTGGTACACGAAGACGTAGCGGAAGCACTCTATGCCGCGCTTGGAGAGCGAATGGATGCGCTAACGCTAGGCGACCCGCTAGCCGAAGGCATCGACTTAGGCCCGCTGACCAGCGCCAAACAGCGCGACGCCGTGCAACGCTATTTGGATCTGGCCGAACAGGAAGGACTGACAGTCGTGCGCGATGCGACGCACCGCACGTTGCCGACCCAGGGCTACTTCCTGGCCCCCACGCTTTATCGCGATGTACCGCTTGAGAGCCGCCTGTGGAAAGAGGAGATTTTCGGCCCGGTGCTCTGCGCCCGCAGCGTGACAAGTGAAGCCGAAGCGATTCGACTCGCCAACGACAGTGCTTTTGGCCTAGCGGCAACTGTCATCAGCGGTGACCCAGAGCGTGCCAAGCGCATTGGCCGTCAGTTGAAAGCCGGTAGCATCTGGTACAACAGCGAGCAACTCGTGCTACCTGAAACCGCCTGGGGCGGCTTCAAGCGTAGCGGCATTGGGCGTGAACTTGGCCCTTGGGGGTTGAGTGCTTATCTGGAAGTGAAGCATGTAATTGGGCCTGCCTAACCTCAGGTTTGAGCATTAGGCATGAAGTTATGGTATTGCATAACGCCGGGTCGATTTCCCGGCTTTGACCACCTGCCCCGGCACATCGTGGCCGATAAGGTTGGGGAGGGTGGCGGCGATCTCCAACAGTGCATCCAGGTCGACACCGGTATCGACGCCCATGGCCTCAAACATATGCACTAGGTCTTCGGTGCATACATTGCCCGTCGCACCCGGGGCAAAGGGGCAGCCGCCTAGCCCGCCTAAGGATGAGTCGAAGCGGCTAATGCCTGCCTGCCAAGCCGCCAGGGCGTTAGCTAGGCCCATGCCGCGGGTATTGTGAAAGTGCAGCGTGAACGGCGTTTCCGGCCAGCGCTCAAGCACGGCTTCACATAAGCGTTTGACCTGGGCAGGGTTGGCCATGCCGGTGGTATCGCAGAGCGTGACGCCCTGAATGCCAAGGTCAATCAGCTTTTCAACAAGCTCCAGCACTCGCGCTTCAGGAACGTCGCCTTCAAAGGGGCAGCCAAAGGTCGTCGAGAGGGAGGCGTTGATAAACACGCCGCTATTTGTACTGCTATCGAAATGCTTGCTGACCTCCAAAATCGCCGCGAACTGCTCTAGCGACTGCTCCGGCGTCATGCGCAGGTTGGCCAGGCCGTGGCTATTGCTGGCCGACATCACCAGATTGATCTCATCCACCTGGCAGGCGAGCGCCCGCTCGGTGCCCTTGACGTTGGGCACCAGCACGGTGATATCGACCCCTTCCCGGCGCTGAATGCCGGTCACCACTTCAGCGGCATCGCGCAGGTTGGGGATCGCTTTAGGCGACGTGAATGACGTTGCTTCGATACGCCGTAGGCCAGTGGTAGAGAGCGCATCGATCCAGCGGATTTTCTCTTCCGTCGGCACAAACCGCGCTTCTATCTGCAGGCCGTCCCGAGGGGCAACTTCGTTGATCTCGATTTTGGTGGGGCAAGGTGTTACCAACTTCATAAAAACACTCCCTAAATAATGCCCGCTTGGCGCAGCTTGGCGCGGGTTTCGTGATCAATACCCAGCTCATCCAACACGTCGTCGGTATGCTGGCCAAGGGTGGGGCCGCCGTCGCCGATTCGCCCTGGCGTAGCGCTAAGCTTTGGCAATACGCCGGGTACTTTTAGCGGTTTGCCATTAGGACGTGTAAAGGTTTGAATCATCTCCCGCGCCAAGTAGTGAGGGTCAAAGGCGATATCTTCGGCCGTGTAGGGGTAGCCTGCGGGCACACGGGCGTCATCCAGGGCCTGCAGAATGGCACCCCGTGGGCGCTCTTCCGTCCACGTTTGAATCGCAGCATCAATCATCTCGGCTTGCTGGCTGCGCCCATCGTTATAGGCCAGGGCCGGGTCGTTGGCTAAATCTTCACGGCCAATCACGCCCATCAGGCGCTTGAAGATACTGTCTCCATTGCCAGCTATTAGCACGTAATCACCGCCTTGGCAGCGGTAGGCGTTGGAGGGCGTAATCCCGGGCAGGGCGCTGCCGCTCGGTTCGCGAACCTGGCCGCTGGCATCGAATTCTGGCAGCAGGCTCTCCATCATCGCAAACACCGACTCATACAGCGCGACGTCGATCTCTTGACCCAGACCGCTGCGGTTGCGCTCCTGGAGTGCCAGCAGGGTACCAATCACGGCGTAGAGCGCGGAAAGCGAATCACCGATACTCACGCCAACGCGCACCGAAGGCTCGCCCGGCTGGCCGGTGAGATAACGCAGTCCGCCCATGGCTTCGCCTATGACGCCAAACCCGGGCTTGTCCCGGTAGGGTCCCGTTTGCCCATAGCCGGAAATATGCACCATGATCAGCCGTGGATTAAGTTTGGAGAGTACTTCCCAGCCTAATCCCCAGTTGTCTAGCGTGCCGGGGCGGAAGTTTTCCACCACCACGTCAGCCTCAACGGCGAGTTGGCGCACCAGCTTTTGGCCCTCTTCACTGCGCAAGTCCAGCGCCACCGAGCGCTTGTTGCGGGTTTGCACATGCCACCAGAGCGAGGTGTCATCCTCTATCATTCGCCATTTGCGAAGTGGGTCGCCGGTGCCTGGTGGTTCGATTTTAATCACATCGGCACCGAATTCACCCAGTAGTTTGGTGGCGAAAGGCCCCGCAATCAGTTGCCCAAGCTCAAGCACTTTCAAGCCTTGGAGCGGAAGCTGGCGGGCTTCGGGAGCATTCATTAAGGCTTTCCTCTATTTATCGTTATCATCATTTATTGTCAGCTTGCGTGAGCCGATCCAGAGCGACAATTAGGCAATCAGTAACAAAGGGTTCGTGGTTAGCGAAGGGGTGCGTTAGCATAATCCGTCTGTCCTTTGGGAGTCATGTGTCATGCGCCGCTTCGATTTTGTCACCCTCAAGCTGTTTATTTCCGTAGCGGACGAAGGCCGCCTGACCGCTGCAGCCGAGCGAGAACACTTAGCACTCGCTGCAGTGAGCAAGCGAATAAGCGATCTGGAAGCGCTGGTCGGCACGACGCTGCTGTATCGCCGCCCGCGGGGTGTGGAGCTCACTCCTGCGGGCCAGGCGTTTTTGCACCATGCTCGGCGCATTATGGATAACATCGAGCGCCTACATGCGGAACTCAGCGAGTACGGAGAAGGCGTACGCGGCCATGTGCGTATCCACTCCAATACCTCGGCGATCATTGCTTTTCTCCCTCAGGATCTCAGTGCCTTTACCCGCCTCTATCCTGAAATCAAGATTGATCTGCAGGAGCGAGTTAGCAGTGAAATCATTGCCGCCGTGCGCGATGGATTGACCGATATAGGCATTTTCGCCGGGCATGTGCCAGCGCCAGACCTTCAGCAACTCTCTTATCGACATGACCGTCTCATGTTAATGACGCCCATGGATCACCCCTTGGCTGAGCGTGAAAGCATCGCTTTTAACGAAGCGCTGGCCTTCGATTTTATTGGCTTACAGCAGGACGCCTCGCTGCAATCACTGTTGAATGAACAAGCTAACCTAGCAGGCAAAGCGCTGCGTATGCGCATTCAGGTACGTAGCTTTGACGCTATTTGCCGGATGATTCACCACGGTATGGGCGTTGGCGTACTCCCCGAGCAGACCATCTATCGTGATCTGGGGGATTTGCAGCTCAAAAGCATCCCGCTTAGCGACCCTTGGGCCCAGCGTGAGCTGGTGATTGGCATGCGCCGCTACGCCTCGTTGCATGTGACGGCGCGGCATCTGGTCGATCACCTCACCCAAAAAGCAGTTGAGAGCTAGCTGCAGAAGTCTGCAAATGGCTTCGTGTTTTGTGAAAGCTGGCAAATATTTTGTGATGGCAAAATGCCTTGAGCGGTGACGCTGAAGTATGCCTTCACAGCCTATCGAGAGGGCTGTTGAAAGAGCAGCGAAGGCGGTCAGGTATTCATCTTTGGTCGTATGGCCGCAAGCGCCTCGGTTAAAAAGCGCGTCATACCGGCGTTTCTAGCCATCGTATTTGACGAAGCCAGCCTTCTTGAACGTCGATTTGAGCCCCTCGACGGCTTGTTTCAAGATCGAACTAGCAACACATCCAATAACGACAACCGTAGAGAGTGCATCCCATGCGGAAACAACTGTTTGCCACGCTGGCTACCCTAGGCATGCTAACGACGGCCCCGTTCGTTTTAGCTAACCCCATCGAAATTCAAGTTAACAACACCATGAGTGAAGGCGGCTCGGAAAGCGCCGCGGTGGAACGCTTTGCTGAGTATCTAGAAGAGCAGGCGCCAGGCCGCTTTGAAGTGCGTCCCTTTTTGGCGGGCTCTCTTGGCGGTGAAAATGCTGTTTTGGAACTGCTAAACCTGGGCCAAACCCAGCTCTCCCTGACCGGTGGTAACTGGCGTCAACAGTATGCGCCTGAATACGACGCCATTACGGTTCCCTTTGTGTTCACTACTTGGGATGAAGTCGACGCCTATATGGAGAGTCCTTCCGGCCAAGCACTGGTCGAGAAAGCAGAAAGTCAGGGCGGTCTGAAGTACTTTGGTCTGCAGCACCGCGGGCCCCGCCACATGACCGCCAATAAAGAGATCCACTCCCCAGATGATCTGGATGGCTTCCGCCTGCGCCTGCCTTCGTTGCCGGTATGGTTGGAAGTGTGGGAAGAGATTGGGGCTCAGGTAGTCAACGTACCGGCGCCAGAGATTTATCTCGCCATGCAGACCGGCCAGGTCGATGGCCACGAGAACTCGCTCTCCTCGCCTTATACCCGTCGTCTATGGGAAGTGCAGGACTACCTGATCATGACCAGTCACGTGCAGTTTCCGTGGAGCTGGGTAGCTAGTTCTCGTTGGTGGGATGGTCTAGAAGAGGAAGATCAAGCGCTGATCGAAGAAGCCATTGAGGTGGCACGCCAGTACGGGTCAGAGCAAGAACGCGATCTCGATGAGTTCTATCTGGAAGCCCTGCAGGATGAAGGCATGACCGTCATTGAGCCGGATGTTGCGCCTTTCCGCGAGGCAGCGTTACCGGCTATCGATCGTGTCATGG
Organism: Vreelandella sp. DA03-1M; assembly: GCF_055725665.1. Lineage (NCBI taxonomy): Bacteria > Pseudomonadati > Pseudomonadota > Gammaproteobacteria > Oceanospirillales > Halomonadaceae > Vreelandella > Vreelandella sp. DA03-1M. The sequence continues at coordinate 3,871,508 of NZ_CM146798.1, read as the reverse complement.
CTGACATGGCCGAGGGCGTTCGTGAAGATGCGCTGGGTAACGACAGCGAGTAAAACGCGCTGGACAGAAATTGCGGCGGCCCATCGGGCCGTCGCTTTTCTTCATTATAAATAAGTTTTCATGTAAGACTAAAAAGCAGTCAGGGTAAGGAGTTCTCCAGTGGAAGACGCGGTAGCGCCCAGTAAGGGGCCAGATCGAATTGCTTTCTATACGCTGCGCGGCGTTACACGCCTGTGCGATGGGGTGGGCGTGGCGCTGATGGCAGCCATTCTGCTGCTGATCGTGGCGGCCGTGATTGCCCGTGACCTGCTGGGGCTGGGGATGCCCTGGACCGAAGAGGTGGCGTCTATGCTGGCGATTTACGCGATTGGCTTCGGGTCGCTATCCGCCTGGGTACGCAGCGAGCATCTGGTGGTCGATTTGTTCAGCCATAAGCTTTCCGGGCTGGGTAAGAATATCCAGTACCGGCTCACTGCGCTGATCTCCTGCGGCTTTTTTGCACTGGCCGCCTGGGGGGCTTGGATCATGTCGGACATGAGCGCCAACAATAAAACTGTCTCGTTAAGTATCAGTTTCAGCTACCTCTATTACGGCATCTTTTTCAGCTTTGTGGGCATGGCGCTGATTGCCTTTTGGCAAACGTTGCGCGGCCCGGTGGCGTGGTTGGAAACGTCCCATGAAGAGGAGGTCTCTCAACCATGACCGAACTACTGATTTTCGTCGGTGGCTTGTTAGTTCTGATGGCCATTGGCTTGCCCGTGGTGGTCGCCATTGGCGTGACCTCCTTTATCGCCTTGGTAGCGACCGGTACCGGCGGGCTACCCGTCGAGTTACTCCCGCTGCGCATGGTGCAAACCCTCAATAACTTTACCCTGCTGGCGATTCCGCTGTTTATTCTGGCCGCCAACATCATGAATATTGGCTCCACCACCACGCGGATTTTTGATTTTGCGACTGCCTTAGTAGGTTTTACCAAGGGTGGCCTGGGTCACGCCAACGTGGTGGCCAGCTCCATTTTCGCCACGATGTCGGGCACCGCGGTGGCCGATGCTGCCGGGCTGGGTAGTATCGAAATCAAGGCGATGAAAGAGCGTGGCTACGAGTTGGGTTACTCAACCGGCATCACTGCCGCCTCTAGCGTCATCGGGCCAATTCTGCCGCCCAGTATCGCGCTCGTCGTTTATGGCTGGCTGGCCAATGTGAGTATTGGTGGGCTGTTTATGGCGGGGCTACTGCCGGGTATCTTGATGGCACTGCTGCTGATGGGAATGACCGTGCTGCTGTCTGCCAGCGGTAGGGTGGTGATGCCTAAACCCACGCCTTTTGACGCCTGCGAAGTTGTCCGCACCGGTAAACGCGCTATTTTGCCTTTGATGATGCCAGCGATTATCGTCGGCGGTATTTGGGGCGGTTTCTTCACGCCCACCGAAGCGGGCGCTATTGCCTCGCTCTACGCGATCATTCTAGGTGGACTGATCTACCGCGATTTGAATTGGAAGGATCTGTTTAACGCCTTCAGTCGCACGCTGATGTTCAGTGCAGTTATCCTGCTGATTATTGCGGTCTCCAGCTTTTATGGCTGGATACTGGTGCGCATGGGCATTCCTCAGGCGTTAGCGGGTCAGGTCGCCAGCATCGATATGCCGATGTTTGCGCTGCTACTCTGTTTTGCGCTGTTCTTCCTATTGATCGGTTGCTTTATGTCAGTGATCGAAAGCATCCTGATTTTTACCCCCATTGTGGTGCCCGCAGCGCTAAGCGCCGGATTAGACCCTGTTCACTTCGGTATCGTGATGGTGATCACGCTATCGGTGGGGGTCATTACGCCGCCATTTGGCACGGTGCTGTTTTTAATGGTGGGCATTACCCGGCTGCGTTATGGCCAAGTGGTGACCGCGATACTGCCGTTCTTGCTGCCGATCATTGCGACCATTTTGCTGTTGATCGCCGTGCCTGGATTGGCCACTTGGCTGCCAGATATCATGGGGTACTAATTCAGAAGGAGCCCGTATGAAAATGCCGCACAACGCGTTTAAGCAACTGCTACTGGCGGGCCAACCCCAAACGGGCATTTGGCTTGGCTTGACCAGTGCTTATACCGCTGAGATTGCCGCCACGGCGGGCTTCGACTGGCTGTTGATTGACGCAGAACATACGCCTAATGATCTCGCCAGCCTGCTTGCTCAGCTGCAGGCGCTGGCCCCCTATCAAAGCCACCCGGTGGTTCGCCCGCCCACCGGCGATGCGGTATTGATCAAGCGTTACCTGGATATTGGCGTGCAGAACCTGCTCATCCCCATGGTCGAGACCGCCGAGCAAGCGGCTGAGTTAGTGGCGGCTACGCGTTACCCACCCCAGGGTATTCGCGGCGTTGGTCATGTGCTGGCACGCGCCTCGCGTTGGGGGCAGGCAGAAGATTACCTCTCCCGCGCTGATGACGAAATCTGCCTCATGCTGCAGGTGGAGAGCCCCCAGGCGCTTGCTAACCTGGAGGCTATCGCTGCAGTAGACGGTGTCGATGGGGTGTTTATTGGCCCGGCGGATTTGTCGGCGTCTATGGGGCATCTCGGCAATGCCAACCACCCTGAAGTGACAGAAGCGATTAGTGACGCCATTAACAAGATACGCGCTGCGGGGAAGGCAGCGGGTATCGTCACGGTGGATGAGCAGGCAGCCCGCGGCTATCTCGCCGCGGGCTGTACCTTCGTTGGTGTCGGGATTGATACGCTGCTTTACGCCAATGCGCTGCGAGGTCTAGCGGAGCGGTTCAAGCACGAATGAACCAAATAGTGGTGAACCATGCTGGGGATTACTCCCCAGCAGCAGGCAAAATCCTTCCTGGGTTCATCAATCCTTTGGGGTCGAATAGCGCTTTAACGCCGCTGACCATCTCCCGCTCAATCGGCGATAGCCGCGCCAAATAAGGTGCTTGCTTGGTGCGGCCAATGCCATGTTCAGCGCTGATGCTGCCCTGGAAGTCATCCAGCACCTCAAAAAGACGCTCTTCAAGCTCGTGCAGATGGGCTTTCTTATCGCTATCCGCCATTGCCGTGGGCGGTAGGATATTGAAGTGCAGATTGCCGTCGCCCACATGGCCGTAGGCAATAATGTCGCACTCGGGGGACGCCGCCATCACCACCTCGCTTGCCCGGCTAACGAAGTCCGGAATCGCCGAAATGGGTACCGAGATATCGGTGCGCAGATGCTCGCCGCGCCGCCGTTGACCTTCCAGCATACTTTCACGGAACTGCCACAGCTGGGCGGACTGGGTGTCGCTAGAGGCTAGCGCACCATCCAGCACCAGCTCGCGCTCCATGCCGGTTTCCAGCAGCGCTTCCAGCAAGGCGGTAAGGTCCACGGGGCCTGTGGCGGCGACTTCCATCAGCACGTACCAGGGGTAGGCGCTATCCAGCGGATCGCGTAGCTCGGGCGTCGCTTCAATTGCCAGCTCGATGCAGCGGCGAGGAATCAGCTCAAAAGCCGTTAGCAGATCGCAGCACTCTCGGCGAGCCAAACCGTAAAGGTCAATGACTGCCTGAACGGAGGGCAGTCCCAGCAGCGCCGTCCGGTTTTGGGTTGGGCGCGGTGATAGTTTTAACACCGCGCCAGTGACGATACCCAAGGTACCTTCACTACCCAGAAACAGCTGTTGAAGGTCGTAGCCGCGATTGTCCTTATGCAGCGCACTTAGGCTCTCCCAGATACGCCCGTCGGGGAGCACTACTTCAAGGCCCAGCACCAGCTCGCGCATCATGCCGTAGCGCAACACGTTAAGCCCGCCCGCGTTGGTGGCGATATTGCCGCCAATCTGACAACTGCCTTGAGCCCCTAACGAGAGGGGAAAGTCACAATCATGATCAAAGGCGGCCAGCTTAACGTTTTCAAGGATACAGCCCGCGTCTACCGTGATAGTGAAGTTGACCGGATCAATGGCCCGCACATTGTTTAGGCGTTCCAAGCTGATCACCAGCTCCTGACCACTGGCGGCAGGCAAGGCGCCTGCCACCAGGCCGCTATGGCCGCCCTGAGGCGTCATCGCGATCCCTTGTTGATAGCAGCGCTTTGCAACCTCGGCGACTTCAGCGGTATTAGCTGGGCGAGCCACGGCCAACGGCATGCCCAGCGTATCGCCTGCCCAGTCGCTAACGTAGCGCGCCATGGCGTGCGGTTCGCGCAGTAAACCGCGCTCGCCGAGCAGGCTGGTTAACTCATTTAAAAAGGTGGTGGTGTCGGTCATTAACGCTCTTCCTGCCAGGCTGCGCCTTCGGGGAAGCGGTGCTGTGCTTGGGATTCTGCGTGCATGGCAATGCTGTAACCCGGCGCCTCAGGCACTTGGTAGCGGCCACGGTTGATGACTACCGGGTCGATAAAGTGCTCGTGAAGGTGGTCTACGTACTCCAGCACGCGGCCTTCAAGGCTACCGGATACCGCGATGTAGTCGAATAGCGAGATATGTTGGGTGTATTCGCAGAGCCCAACGCCGCCGCCATGAGGGCAAATCGGTACGCCGAATTTAGCGGCCATCAGCACCACCAGAATGACTTCGTTGAGCCCGCCCAGGCGCGCCGCATCGAGCTGACAGTAGTCGATGGCATCCGCCTGAAAGAACTGTTTGAACATTACCTTGTTGTGGCAGTGTTCGCCGGTGGCGACACCAATCGGCGCCACGCGGTGGCGGATCTCGGCGTGGCCGAGAATGTCGTCAGGGCTGGTGGGCTCTTCGATCCATAGCGGGTCAAACTCGGCCAGGCGGCGCATTTTGGTGATCGTCTCGTCGACTTCCCACACCTGGTTGGCGTCCATCATTAGCACGTTGTCCCAACCGATCTCATCGCGCAGCAGCGCTGCACGGCGGGCGTCTTCTTCGATGTCGCCGCCAATTTTCTGTTTGAAGTGCGTCCAGCCTTCGGCCAGCGCTTCACGCGCCAGGCCGCGCACTTTCTCGTCGCTGTAACCCAGCCAGCCCGCTGATGTGGTGTAGCCGGGGTAGCCGTCACTGCGCATTTCTGCTTCCCGTGCCGCTTTGCCGGATGACTGGCGGCGTAGCAGGCAGATCGCTTCTTCTGGCGTTAATGCATCCGTCACAAATCGGAAGTCGAGACAGTGCACCAGCTGTTCGGGCGTCATATCCACCAGCAGTTTCCATACCGGCTTGCCTTCTTTCTTCGCCCACATATCCCACACGGCGTTGACGATGGCGGCGGTCGCCAAGTGAATCGCGCCTTTATCGGGCCCAATCCAGCGTAGCTGGCTGTCGCCGGTGATTTCCCGCCAGAAGGTGCCCATATTGTCGGTTATCGAGGAAAGTGTTTTCCCTTCAATCAGCGGCGCCAGCGACTGCAGTGCCGTGACGACAATCTCGTTACCGCGACCAATCGTGAAGGTCAGACCGTGCCCTTCGGGGCTGCCGTCATCGGTGTGTAGGATGACGTAGGCGGCGGAGTAGTCCGGCGCGGCATTCATGGCATCCGAGCCATCCAGCGAGCGCGAGGTGGGGAAGCGAATGTCTTGAATCTCGACGCGAGTAATCGTTGTCATTGTGCTCTCCTTGGCGTGGTGGGGGTGAAATTTAACGGCGCGCTAGGTGGCGCATCAGTTCGCGAATGCCGTAGGTCCAGGGCGGTAGCTGATCGCTTCTGCCTACCCGGTTGACCAGTGCGCCCAGCGCTGGGGTGGCAATGGTGACGCGATCACCCAGGTGATGGGTAAAGCCCTGGCCTTGGCCGTCGCGGTCCTGAATCGGCGAGAACATAGTGCCCAGGAACAGCATAAAACCGTCCGGGTATTGGTGGTGGGCGCCGATGGTTTGGCTAACCAAGTCCAACGGGTCGCGGCTGATCTCGCGCATATCGCTTTCGCCCTGGAGCAGGAAGTCGTCGTCTTCGCCCTCGATACGTAGCGATACCTGGCAGTTGCGCACGCTGTCGATATCGAAGTGATCGTCAAACAGGCGAATGAACGGGCCGAGTGAGCAGGAGGCGTTGTTATCTTTCGCCTTACCCAGCAACAAGGCGCTACGCCCCTCGACATCACGCAGGTTGACGTCGTTGCCCAGAGTGGCACCGCGAACTTTCCCACGGCTATCGACGGCCAGCACGATTTCGGGTTCAGGATTGTTCCATTGAGAAGAGGGGTGTAAGCCTACAGGCGTGCCAAAACCCACCGATGAGAGCGGCTGGGATTTGGTGAACACCTCCGCATCGGGGCCGATGCCGACTTCCATGTATTGTGACCACCCTCCGCGTGCCTGAAGCGCCTTTTTCAGCGACATCGCCTCTTCAGAACCCGGCACCATCTTGGAAAGATCTGTGCCGATCAGTGCTTGAAGATCCTCACGCAGTGCAACTGCCCGCGCCGGGTCGCCGCCCGCTTGCTCTTCGATCACTCGCTCCAAAAGGCTAACGGCAAAGGTGACGCCGCACGCTTTAACGGCCTGCACATCACAAGGCGCAAGCAGGTAGGGCGCTTGTGGCTGGGGTAGCTGAGAGTTTTCCAGCAGTGCCTCAACACTGCACAGATGGGGACCTTCCGCCTGCTGCACTACCGCTTGTAGGTCGTCGCGTTCCAGCAGGTCAGCCATGGTGGGGCCAAAGGCGGTAATGTCGATCACCTGGCCGTTGTTGACAGTGACTAGCGCGGGGCCGGGATGGCTGCCTTCCAGCCAAACGCGGCCAACCAGCAGCGCGTTACCCAGGTCGGCGGGAAGTGTATCCGTCGATGAAAGTGGCTTCATGTGCTTCTCCATTCGTTCTTAGAATTAGTTTTAATCGTTAGCAGTGGTAGGCGACTGGCGCTAAACAAGCCATCGCCTATCATGTTATAGATGTCGTGTTGTATGACAGGTATGCCAGTTCATGGCTTACTTTAGCGCACCGTTCCATTTCGGGTCGATAGTTAAATCTATCTGGATAAAGACGGTGGCGCTAAGCACAGCGCTCACCATAAAACAAAAAGTGTTAAGGAGAATTTCATGTTAGACGAGTGGAAAGGTAAGCGAGTATTGATCACCGGTGCCAGCCGTGGCATTGGCGCGGCGGTTGCGAAACAGCTGGGGGCATTAGGAGCCCACGTAGCGGTGCACTATCACAGCAGTGAAGCCCCCGCTGAAACAGTGGCTCAGGCGATTCGCGATGCGGGTGGGGACGCTTTTACCCTGAAAGCAGACGTCAGCCACACTCGCGAGACCCAAAAACTCGTCGACGATGCCGCCGAACGTCTGGGCGGTTTAGACCTGTTGATCAATAACGCTGGCGACATGCTGGGCCGTGTTGGTTTAGAGGAAATGGATGATGATCAATATGACCGGGTCATGGATCTCAATGTTCGCTCGGTTGTGATGGCCAGCCGCGCAGCGCTGCCGCATTTTCGCCGCGCAGGCGGCGGAAATATCATTCACACCACCTCGATTGCCGCACGCAATGGCGGCGGGGGTGGCGCTGGCCTGTACGCCTCAGCAAAAGGCTTTGTGAGTACGATCACGCGTAATATGGCCAAGGAACTGGCGGGAGATAATATTCGCGTTAATGCCGTTGCCCCTGGCACGATTGCTACCGATTTTCATGATCGTCACTCAAGCGAGGCGCATCTCAACGCAGCGCGGGCATCGATCCCCATGGGCCGGTTAGGCACGTCGGAAGAGTGTGTCGGGGCTTATGTTTTCCTCGGAACAGAAACGCTGAGTGGTTATGTCACCGGTCAGATCATCGAGGTCAACGGCGGGCAGCTAATGCCATGAATAGCTCTCCACGCTGTTATGAAATCGCGATCACCATGGGCGATCCTGCCGGTATCGGCCCCGAAATCATTTGCCGCGCCTTGAGTGCTATGTCCGCTGCTGAGCGCGCCACAACGATGGTCATCGGTGACCCAGCGATTTATCGCCGGGCAGCGGCGAGTATTGGCGCCGCGCTTGAATTCGTGCCACTAGAGCAGGCACAAAGCGGTAAGGATCATGTGGCGGTCGGCGTGGTCGAGCTGCCAAAAGGCGTTGAGGTCCCTGATGGACAAATCAGCGCCGGGGCGGGCGATATGGCGTTTCGCTGCGTTCAAAAAGCCGTAGAACTGGTGCAGGCGGGGCGGGCCCAGGTGATCGTCACCGCCCCACTGAACAAGGCCGCGCTGCATGAAGCCGGGCACCACTATGATGGCCACACCGGGATGCTGGCATCGCTGACCGGCGCGCCCTCATCGTTCATGCTGCTGGCATCTAAGACGCTCTCGACGCTGCATGTGTCCACCCACGTTTCGCTGCGCGATGCGATCGATCGAGTCACCCCCGAACGCATCATTGCCACCGTTGAGGCGGGGCATGCGCACTTGCTAGCGTTGGGCATGAAGGCGCCGCGCATTGCCGTGGCAGGCCTTAACCCGCATTGCGGCGAAGGCGGTATTTTTGGCGATGAAGATAGCCGCTGTATCGCCCCAGCGGTGGAGCGCTTGCGCGAGCGTGGTTTTGATGTGAGCGGGCCTATCTCGGCAGATACGGTGTTTTACCGCGCCTCAAAAGGCGAGTTCGATTTGGTTATCGCCCAGTATCACGACCAGGGCCATATCCCCGTCAAACTGATTGCTTTTGATACTACGGTGAATGTCAGCCTCGGCTTACCGCTTCAGCGCACCTCGGTGGATCACGGCACCGCCTTTGATATTGCCTGGCAGGGCAAAGCCGATGCCACCAATATGGGGTCTGCGATTGCCTATGCCCGGCGGTTAGCCAGTGGCGCCAAAGCATGAGTAGCTGCCGATTGGCGATTATTGCCGACGATCTTTCGGGCGCGCTGGATACTGCCGCTCCGTTTGCCGCGCGGGGCGCAGATGCCCGCGTGGTGATCAGCCTGGAGGCATTAGCAACAACGCTTGAGGCGTGGCAAGGGCAGTGGCCAGCGGTTATCGCCGTGAATACCGAATCCCGTCATTTAAAGGCCGAGGAGTCGGCGCTTCGGGTAAGTGAAGCAGTGTGTTTACTCAGGCGAGTAGCGCCTCAGCAGTGGTTCAAGAAAGTCGATTCGACCCTGCGTGGCCAAGTAGTGGCTGAGTGTAAAGCGCTGCGAGAAGCGCTTGGTTTGCCCCTGCTGCTGGCGCCTGCGGTGCCCGCCCAGGGTAGGACCGTTCGCGACGCAGAAGTATGGGTGGATGGTCTGCCACTGGCAGAAACAGACTACCAGCAGGATGCCCGCTCAGCGCCGCTGGCAGGCCCCATCGATGTCGCTTTTGCCGCCGGTGGCTTGCCCCTGCAGCGCTATCGCCCGGGGCAGGCAACATCGCTCCCCAGCGAAGATTATATCGCTGATGCCGAGAGCGATGAGGAGCTTGCAGCAGTTTATAACCTTATGGATACCGACAGTCACCATGCCATGGCGGGTGCGGCGGGATTGGCAACGGCGATGGCTCAACGCTGCTTTGGAGCACCTGAGTCGCCGTGTCGAACGCTCCACAACGTCAATAAAGTGCTTTATGCCGTGGGGTCGAGAAGCGCTCGCGCTGCGGAGCAACTGATGCAGCTGCGCCAGCACTTCTCCCATTTGAGCGTTATTGAAGTGAGCGCTGATAAGTTCGCTACCCGTGCTTCAAATGCCTGCGTGGTGGTGCCAGAATCCGGCACCCAGCGTACGGCCGGTGAAGTGTCCGGGGCGATGGCCGCCCAGGTGGCGTCGATCACCTCGCACTGGCAGCAGGATGAGGAGAGCCTGCTGTTTTTAACCGGTGGAGATATCGCCATGGCCGTGCTGTCTCGGCTAGGCGTGAGCCATATTGGCGTTGAAGCCGAGTGTTCACCTGGCGTGGCGCTCGGCTATATCGATGGCGACCCCCGGCGCCGTGTGATGACCAAAGCGGGTGGCTTTGGCGATCCACAGCTGCTCGTGCGCTTACATGATCAGTTCAGTCTTCGCCTAAATCGTCATCGGCACGATGAAAATCCTGAGTGAGAAGGTTGCGCAATGGTAGGCGACCAACTAGGTTTGAAATGGGTGGTATGACACGTATACAGCTCTATGGTCGGTTACGTCGTATACCACTGCTCACCTAATAATTAACTACAGATCACAATAGCCAACAATAAATCCAATGGTTATGAGGAGTACACGATGAGCCACAAACGCCAACACTCGCTGAAAATGGCCCGCCTGCTAACGGCCACGCTAATCGCCGGGGGGCTATCAGTGACCGGCGCTGTGCATGCGCAGGAAGAACTCAACTTCGCTCACGTCTACGAGACATCCGAGCCCTACCACGAGTGGGCGCTTTGGGCAGCGGATGAAATCGAGGAACGCACTGACGGCCGTTACGCAATCAATGTGCATGCAGCGTCGTCGCTTGGTAAGGAATCGGATATCAACGAAGGTCTACAGCTGGGTACCGTCGATCTGATCTACACCGGCAACCAGTTTGCAGGGCGCTTCTATGGCCCGGTAGGCATTGCTGGCGCACCCTATATGTTCCGCGATTTTGAGCATTGGCAGGCTTACGCCGATAGCGATTTGTTCGATGAAATCGCCCAGGGCTACCAGGATGAAACTGGTAACGTACCGTTAGCCATGAATTACTACGGCCGCCGTCATGTAACGTCCAACGAACCGATCAATACGCCTGAAGACATGGAAGGCCTAAAAATACGTACGCCCAATGCCCCCATGTACATGATGTTCCCCGAAGCGGTGGGCGCTAACCCAACCCCTATCGCTTTCGCTGAAGTCTATTTGGCGCTCCAGCAGGGCGTCGTGGATGCCCAAGAGAATCCGCTGCCGACCATTCGCGCCAAAGCGTTTCATGAGGTACAGGACTACATCAACCTGACCGGACATATTACCGACTCGCTGATTACCATTGCCGGTGGCCCGCTGTGGAACCGTCTTTCCGAGGAAGACCGCGAGATTTTCCGTGAGGTCTACACCGAAGCGGGTCAGCGCATCACCCAGGACATTCTTCAATCCGAGGAAGAGCTGGTGGCTTGGTTCGAAGAGCAGGGTGTGACCGTCAATGAGGTGGATATCGAACCCTTCCGCGAAGCTACGATTCCGGCCCATAACGGTGAAGCGGCGACATGGGATCAGGAAACCTACGATCGTCTTCAGGCGATCGGCCAGTAATGCCGTGAGGCCTGGTTTTTCCAGAAGCCATACGTTTCCGGGATCGTTTTTTTCGTAGACCAAGACTCGCCCCGCCCAAGCCTTGGGTGGGGCGAAGCGGGAGCCTTCCATGAGCCAAACTGAGCCCACTGACGAGACCAGCCTCGCAGGTCTCGACGATGATTCCTTCAACATCCATGACTATGCCCTGGAGGATTTCCTGACGCTTGGGATCTTCTGGCTGCTGGCACTGGATGTCTTTATGCAGTTTTTCAGCCGCTATGTGCTGGGTAATTCCATCGCCTGGACGGAGGAGATGGCGCGCTATCTATTGGTCATGGTGGGCTTTATGGGTAGCACCATGGCGGTGCGAAAAGGGTCGCATATCGCTGTGGAATTTTTCTATCGCTACATGCCGGGGTGGCTGGGTCGCGTAATGTCGACACTGGTAGACCTGATCAATATTGCTTTCTTCGCCAGCATGGCCTGGATCACCTTCAAACTGGCTAATCGCACCAGTGCCATGATGGCCTCGGTGGACATCCCTAAAAGCTGGCTTTACTACCTAGTGATGGTGGGCTTTATCCTCATGCTGGTGAGAGGGGTGCAGGTGGCTATTCGTCACTGGCGCTCGGGCACCAGTGAACTGCTCAATACCCAATAACAATACGCCAACACGCTACTCTCTCGGAGATCACCCCAATGCCCAACATTCTGGCTGTGAGGCGCGGCGGTGCGATAGTGCCGCCATTGGTTGCGGCTGTCGCGATACTCGGCTGTATCGCCCTGGCCGCCACTCAGCACTATTTACTGTTCCTGTTTGCGGCGCTCTTCACTCTGCTGGTGATGGGGGTGCCGATCGCTATTAGTCTTGCTGGCTCGTGCCTGCTGTATGTGCTGCTGACCGGCAGAGTGCCCGATGTGGTGGTGATGCACCGCATGATCAACGGCGTCGACAGCTTTCCCCTGTTGGCGATTCCGTTTTTTATACTCGCCGGTAATCTGATGAATAACGGCGGCATTACCGTGCGGATATTTGATTTTGCCAAGGCGTTGATGGGCTGGATGCGGGGCGGCCTGGGTCACGTCAATGTAGGCGCCAGCATCGTCTTTTCCGGCATGTCCGGCGCCGCAGTCGCCGATGCTGGGGGGCTGGGTACCATTGAAATCAAGGCCATGAAAGATGCCGGTTACGACGAGGGGTTCTCGGTGGGGATCACCGCGGCGTCTTCGACCATCGGCCCGATTATTCCGCCGAGTCTGCCAATGGTTATCTATGGCGTAATGGCTTCAGTGTCGGTCGGCCAGCTGTTCGTCGCCGGTCTGGTGCCGGGCCTGTTGATGGGGCTGGTGCTCATGGCCATGATCACGATCATATCCCGGCGCCGCGGCTATACCCGCGATGCGGTGTTCTCGCTTCCGGTGCTTGGTCATACGTTCAAGCGTGCCTTTTTATCATTATTAACGCCGGTCATCATCGTTGGCGGCATCATGACGGGGGCCTTCACGCCTACCGAAGCGGCGATTGCTGCGGTGGTCTACGCCTTGGTGCTGGGGGGAGTGGTTTATCGTAACCTGACCTGGCGCCGCCTGCTCAAGGTGAGCATGGAAACGATCGAAACCACTGCCGTGATCCTGTTGATCGTCGCTGGTGCCTCGATATTTGCCTGGATATTGACCAGCAACCAGGTCACTCAGCATGTGGTTACTCTGCTCGGTCCATTTGCCGACAATCCCATCGCCACGCTGATCATTATCAACTTGGTGCTGATCGTAGTGGGCTGCTTTATGGAGACCATTGCGGCGATCACCATCCTGGTGCCGGTACTGTTGCCGGTGGCCGTTACCGCCGGTGTCGATCCGGTGCACTTCGGCGTAATCATGGTGCTCAACCTGATGATCGGCTTGTTAACGCCGCCGGTCGGTATGGTGCTGTATGTACTGTCGCGAGTGTCCGGCATCTCTTTTGAAAAGTGCATGCGTGGCACGCTGCCGTTCCTGGTGCCGCTGGTCATCGCCTTGCTGTTAGTGACCTTTATTCCGGCCATCTCGCTGTGGCTACCGACGCTAATTTACCGTTAAGCATTACCGGGGCTGACCACTGGTCAGCCAATAGCCCGACTGAAGCCAGGAGCTATTGATTAATGAGAGATACATCGTCAAATTTTCGCGTCGCTCGTGAAGACCTTGCCCGCTTCATGCAAGCCGCTCTGAAGGCGGCAGGTGCTGCCCAGGCATCGGCGAACGCGGTCACTCACGCGCTGATTACCGCCTCACGTATGGGAACCGACAGCCACGGCCTGCGTCTGCTGCCCCACTATCTACAGGTGCTCAAGGGCGGGCGGATCAACGGCGCGCCCGACATGCAGTTCCACCAGCGCCTGGCAGCGACCGGTTTTCTGGACGCTGACAACGGGTTAGGGCACCTCGCGGGGTATACCGCCATGGAGCATGCCATGGCAATGGCAGAAAAGGTGGGCATGGGTGCCGTCGCGGTGGGTAACTCATCGCACTTTGGGGCAGCGGGGTGCTATGCGTTGGCAGCGGCCGAGCGCGGTTATCTCGGCATGGCGTTCTGCAATTCGGACCCTTTTGTGCTGCTGCATGAGGGTGCCAAGCCGTTCCATGGCACCAACCCAATCGCCTTTGCAGCGCCGGTGGCGGGCGAGTCGCCTTACCTGCTGGATATGGCGACTAGCTCGGTGCCCTGGAATCGCGTGCAGCAGTTCGGTGCGATTGGCCGTGAACTTCCGGATCAAGTCGCGGCGGATGCTGCCGGGCAGGTAAGCCGCGTTCCTAGTGAAGTGGCCGCACTGTTGCCGCTGGGCGGCAGCGGCTTCGGCTTCAAGGGTGCGGGGCTGGGTGGCATGGTGGAGGTTCTGAGTTCAATGCTGTCGGGTATGCAGCACGGCTTTCGGCTGCTGCCGATGGGCGGGCCTGATATGTCGACACCGCGCGGCGTCGGCCACTTTTTTCTGGTTATGAAACCGGATGCCTTCGTGGATGCTGGCACCTTTGCCCGCGGAATGGCCGAGTATTTGGCCGACCTGCGTGCCCAGCCTGCTGCACCCAACGCCCAGGTGATGGCGCCTGGGGATCGAGAATGGCGCTGCCAGGCTCTGCGCGACGCCGAAGGCATTCCGCTCGATTCTGCCAATCAAATAGCCTATGCCGAGATCGCCGAGCAGTACCAAATAACGCCGCTCTCTCAGCTGGTTTGAAGGATAATGACGAGAAATGCAGTAAAATGGCGGCGAATTCCAGGTTAACCAGGGGTGACTGCCTATGAGCAGATACCGGATCGAGCGTAAAACGCTGTCCGAACAGGTCGCTGAACAGCTCGAGGCGGAGATTCTCGAAGGGCGGCTAAGTGAAAATGATCAATTGCCGTCAGAACGGGAATTGATGGAGCAGTTTGGCGTTGGCAGGCCTGCTGTGCGCGAGGCGCTTTTCCACCTGCAGCAGCTTGGGCTTATCGCCATTAATAGCGGCACGCGCGCTAGGGTGATTCGTCCCACTGCTGAGGCGGTGATGGCGAGGCTTTCCGGCGTTACCCGGCAACTGCTTTCCAAGCCCGATGGCCAGCAGTATTTTCAGGAAGCGCGGGCCATGTTTGAAATCTCGTTGGTGCGCTACGCGGCCCGCCACGCCAGCGAGGAGGACCTTGCTAGGCTTCATGCTGCGTTGGCGGATAATCGCGATGCGATTGGCGACGAGGCTCGCTTCAAACGCTCTGATAACGACTTCCATGGCGTGTTGGCGAGTATTGGCCGTAACCCCATTTTCGATGCCATCCACGTGGCACTTTCCGAATGGCTGGATGATCGCCGTGCGCTGGTGTTGCAGCAAAAAGATGAAGATAAAGCCGCGACCGCCGCCCACACCGAAATCATTGCTGCCATTGAGTCCCGCGACCCGGACGCGGCCGAGGCGGCCATGCAGCGCCACCTTGATCGCCATTACGGCACTTATATGCAACTAAAAAAGCGCCTCTCGGATGCATCCTAGCGTCTGTATATGCGTGCTAGCTAGCTTTCGCGTTTACCATCCATAAGTCGGGAAACGTCACACTGATTGTCATATGGCAGTTAGGCCAAGGTAGCCAAGTCACAATGCCAGGGAGGGTGGTAATAAGGGTGGCTTGGATAGGCTTGTTAAGTACACTATGAGTTATAGCTGTTACCTATTTCTGCTCCTCTTGTACAGGGCGTTAATATCCGTAATCACCGTTTCAGCCTGCTCACGTTTTTTCAGCCCAAGACTAAGCCGTTCTGATGCTGCATTCTGAAAGTGCATATATCCATTATGTCGAGGACGAACAAATGATGTCTCTAAAGTAGATAGCGTATTCGAATAAAAACCATGGGTGGCAAGGTTTACATGCTTATCGTGCCAAGCCATCGCATGCCCAGGCTGACCACCTGACGCCGCATAGGATAAGCGCTGAACTTCACTGCTGGCGATCCAATAAGCAAACTTCATAGCCTCTTCACGATGCTCGCTTAAGGCAGATACGGCGATACCTGTTCCACCCAATACTGAGCCGGCAGGCACGCCATTCCTGGCAATACTAGGTATATCTGAAAACGCGAGTAAGTTAGGTCTGAATCCTTCAAGTGCGTAGCTTACATAGCCATAACCATAAGGCATCACAGCAAAAGAGCTATTAGGTGCCGACATCGCTTCAAGTGCAGCAATTGGATCCATTTCAAAGCATTGTGGATCGAGTAAGCTTACCAACTCATCTAATAAGCGATAAGTTTTGACCCCTTCAGCCATGTTTATAAGATCACCATCTCCAGTATTACATGGGCAACCTTGATTAGCGGCTAAAGTATAAAAGCACATCAGTGCATGAGGGGATCGAAGCGGTAAAATAACTTGCCCATTTTTCGCCAGCTCTATTATTTCTTCCCAACATTTAGGAGGCTGAGAAATAATATCTGGGCGATAGGCTTGTACTTGGGCTGCAGCATCAATTGGCAGTGCCCACTGTTGCCCTTTCCAGAAATAGCTTTTATAAGAAGGGCCCACCGAGTGCTGTAGATATTCATCCAGGATGCCTTGTTGATTGCCACTATCAAGTGGCACAAGACATTCGCTAGCCGTAATCTGTCCTACATGAGGGTGATCGATCACTATCAGGTCATAGTTTTTTGCCAACTCTTCAACAGGAAACGATTCAAAATCTTGTAAACTGCGTTTATCCCAAGAGACTTCAATTCCAGTCTCCTGCATAAAGAGAGTGGAGCAGTGGACCATTGGGTCGTAGCCTCTAGGGTGGCTCCAAGTCATACCCTTAAGTTTTAATGTCATATTCCTAATTCCATTCTTATTAAGTCGCTATGCTCACCAACACGAGGGGCCGCACGCAAATTCGTAATGGGGCGCTCACCGTTAATTCTTATCGGTGAGCGTGTGGTTCTAATCGACACACCACCCTCTTGCTCGGCGACCTGAAGCATATCAAGGGAGGAGAAGCCCTCATGATTTATTAGTTCATCCCATTGAAGAACTTTAGAGCACCAAATATCCATGGGTTCGAGGATGGAAAGCCAATGCTCTGTATCTTGTTCTTTAAGTTTATGAGATAGAATTTCTTTAATTTCATCTCTAGCAGTAAACCAACTTTTGGGGTTGTCTCGATAAACTGTTAGAGCGGGTATTCCGAGAAGATCAGCTAAATCCCCAATGGGCGTCATAGCAATCGCTAAATAACCATTTTTTGTTGGATATACCCCATAAGGCGCCGCTAAATACGCATGCGCATTGCGACTCTTAGCGCGCTTTGGCGGTCGACCACCATCATTTAGATGAGTAGTAAGTACTTCAAACTGCAGGTCTATAAGTGCTTCCATGAGGCTTGTTTCCACATGACAGCCAACCCCTTTAACACCCCTTTGAACTAAGCCAGCTAAAACGCCTTGTACGATAGCTGAACCAGCAAGTATGTCAGCTACAGCTAACCCCATAGGAACAGGGCCTTGGGTGTCATCTCCTGTTAACCACATGATTCCAGAACGCGATTGCGCCAATAAATCTTGTCCTGGAGTGCCTGACCACGGCCCCTCTTTTCCATAGCCTGAAATTGATGCATAGATCAATTTAGGATTGATCGCTTTTACAGAATGATAATCTAAGCCAAGCCGCTCAATCACGCCGGGTCGAAAATTTTGAATGAGCACATCTGCTTTCGAAAGTAATTTACGTAATACAGTTAAGTCTTCAGGTGACTTAAGGTCTAGCGCCAAGCTTTCTTTATTGCGATTAATGGCATGGAATAGCGTCGAGTCTCCTCCAATATCTGTGTCACTCATATAAAGCGTTCTTGCAATATCGCCTGTTTCAGGTCTCTCTATTTTGATAACACGTGCGCCTAAGTCCATCAGTCGCAATGAAGCATACGGTCCTGAAAGAAACTGGCTAAGATCGATTACCGTTAGTCCGCTCAGCGGTAGATTCTCAGACATAATAAATTCCTTTATTCAGTGAAATGCCCCCTTTAACGTCGATTGAAAAGTGGAGCCCGCTTTTGTTTAAAAGCTTCTCTTCCCTCAGCGGCATCTTCTGTGGCAAAGCAAATTGTTTGAAGATCCCTTTCATAAGTGATTGCATCTTCAATATTCATACCATATGCCGCTCTCAAATTTACTTTGGCGGTTTCAGTAGCGATAGGCGCACGTGCTGCAATTGTATGGCCAAGCTCCTTTGCTTCGCTCAATAATTCAGCACGGTCTACTACGCGTGATACTAAGCCCCAATTTAAAGCGGTATGAGCATCGATGGAGTCACCCGTCATAATCATCATCGCGGCATTAGAGGAGCCGATTGTATGGGTTAAATGCGCCGCCATACCCCCGCCCCCAATCCAGCCGAGCTTGACCTCGGGTGCGGCAAAACTAGCATTCTTCGAAGCAAGGCGAATATCACAACTCATCGCCGTTTCAAACCCGCCTCCAAATGCGTACCCATTAACTGCAGCAATAACGGGCTTGGTCGCGTGTCGAAGTGCATCGCAATAGTCGCGCCTATTACGAAAATTCCATGGTGTATCGTAATTATCTAGCGTACGGATATCTGAACCGGCGCAGAAAGCCTTGTCTCCCGTCCCTGTCAAAATTACACAGCGTACGCTATCGTCACTATTGCAATTATCTACTATAGATATCAGCGCTTCAGCCATTTCAGGAGTAACTGAATTTAGTTTTTCTGGCCTGGCAAGAGTAATAATCAGAAGATAGCCATCTTGTTCTGTGTAAATATGCTCGCTCATATCGATCTCCCGCTTAGTATTTAAAAACTTATGGTCGGGTTAATACCATGATCTGATTAGTACCTTCCTGAACGACGTTTTCATCTTGGTTGATGCCTTGAATTCCTAGCGTTACTATCCCGCGATTACCTTTGCTCGTTAGACGTTTTTCTTTGATTGTAAGCTTGGCTCGAAGTCGATCACCTATATAAACAGGTTCAGAAAATTGCCAATTCCAATTAAGTGCGGCTACAACATGAAAACTAACTAGACAACGGTTTTTGAGTGCGTCAATAAGTCCAAGCACCAATAGTCCATGGGCAAGACGACCTTTAAATCCCATTTCTTGAGCAAACGTTTCGTCAACATGCACATCAGTGAAGTCGCCGGTCAAACCTGCAAAGCCTAAAATGTGTGCTTCACTCACGGTTATAGCTGGAGTCTCGTACGTAAAGTCAATTTCTAAATCTTCAAAATAATTTTTGTCGCTAAACTTCATAATGACGACTCCTTTGGGCTAGGTACTTTGACGAAAAATCAACTCGAACCCGACGTCTATACATTTATTATCAATCGGATTATTTTCCATGCGCGCAAGCAGCAGTTCTGCTGCATTCTGACCAATTTGAGCAGCGTGGACTGACACTGTGGTCAAGCTTGGCACTAGGTTTTTCGCAATTTCAAAATCTCCAAATCCAGCTATTGCCAGTTGTTTAGGCACCGCTATACCTCGGCGTGTGCACTCGAGTAGGGCACCGGACGCGAATACATCTGATGAAAAAAATACGGCATCAGCATCGGGATGTTGCTTCAAAATGCTGATGAGCGTTTGGGCACCAACTTGCATCGTTAACGGCTGGCCCGCCAGAGTAAGTACGCGAGGTTTATCTAGTCCCATCGCTTTTATTGCCGCTTGATAGCCTTGCAAACGGGCCTCTGCACGATAGTCGCCAACATTTGTTACTCCAGCAAAAACGATTTTGCGGTAACCTTTTTCACCGAGATAGCGCACCATTTGATAGGAGGCTCTTTCATTTGAGTATCCCACTAGCAGATCGATAGGGTTTTCCAGCCAGTCCCAAGTTTCTACAACCGGTAGTCGTGAGCGAGATAGCAGTTTAATGAGGGATGGATTGTGATGTGTACTCGCTAGCATGATGCCGTCTGGCCCACGGCCAAGAAAGCTACGTACCAACTCTTCTTCTCTATCGGGATCATATTCGGTGTTACCGAGTAGAATTTGGTAGCCAGCTGGAACGAGCGTATCGGAGAGAGCCTGAATAGTATCTGCAAATACAGATGACGAAATAGACGGAATGATGGCAGCCACAATGCCGCTTCGATTAGAGGCCATCTGACTTGCAGCTAAATTTGGCACATATTGCAGGGACTCGATTGCATCGCGAACGCGGAGTGCCACCTCTTCACCGACTAATTCAGGTTGATGAAGTACTCGTGATACGGTCTGCCCTGAGACGCCAGCTTTACGGGCGACATCGGCCATCGTCACACGGCTTGAAGTCGTACGACGACGGCGCTTGACTAGTGGAGACTTAGTATTCTCATCCATACCTGGCAATAATCCCTGCTTAATGGTTAGAGGCATTCTCTGCCACTAAACTATAGTGTTTCACTGGCGATAACGGCATTGGTGAGAAGATGATTAATTTGGCTTTCTTCATATCCCAACTCTCTAAGAATCTCCTTGCTTTGTTCCCCTGTTAGAGGAGCGCCGCGGCGAATCTCGCATGGGCTCTTGGAAAACTTATAAGGAAAACCTGGTGTGCGAATTAGGCCCTCAGTAGGGTGAACATATTCGACGAGAGAACCGTTGTGCTTCACCTGAGGATCTTCTACTAGATCAGCATAGGTATAGACTGGGCCCGCCCAAATATCGGCTTCCCTAAATAAAATGAGCCATTGCGATGTGGTTTTTTTCTTCATCGCATCGCGGGTCTTGGCAATAATCAAATCTTTTTGTGTAAAAGAGTCGCGGCCATCCTCCATGTTCAGAAATTCAGGGATATCTGCAATTTCTCCGAACTTGCGTAACGGCGGGAAAGCGAGAGCAATGGCATCATCTGCTGTATTAAAAACGCCATAAGGAGCTCGAATGTATGTGTGACCATCCGGCTCTTTCGAGCGAGTTTGAGGAACGCCCCCAATGCTAAAGATCGAGAGTTCCTGCATCTGTAAAGAAATGATCGAGTCGAGCATATTGACGTCGACTTTTTGACCTTCACCAGTACGCTCGCGGTGTAAGAGGGCGGCCATTACCGCTTCAAACGCAGAATAGGCAGTGACGGCATCAACAAGGTAGTTACCTGAAGGAAGCGGTGCCTCTCCATCGCGGCCCACGTTGTACATAGCGCCACTCATCGCCTGGAGTAACATATCCTGGCCAGGCCAGTTTATATAAGGACCATCCTCACCATAACCAGACATGGATATATAGATGATTTTAGGATTAATCTCTTTAAGACTTTCATAATCAACGCCTAATCTTTTAGCGACACCGGGGCGATAATTCTGTACGAAGACGTCACCGCTTTTCACTAAGTCTTTGACAATTGTTTTGCCTTCTTCATTTTTTAAATCAACGGCTAAAGATCTTTTATTGCGATTTAATGCTGTAAAAGAAACGTTAATCCTATTGCCATTAGCCCCACCAGCAGCCACATGGCGCTGCCATTCGCCAGTAATAGGCTCAACCTTAATAACATCTGCACCAAGATCTCCAAGGCGCTGTGTTGCGAAGGGGCCTGCCATTGCGATAGTACAATCAATTATTTTGTAACCAGCTAAGATTCCAGACATTTAAAAATCCTATTAAAATTTATTGGGTAGCCACAGTACGAGCTGTGGGAAGTAAGTAAGCGCAAGTAAAACCAGCAATAAAGGAATATAAAAAGGAAGTATTGCGCGAATCATCTGCCAGAAACTGATCTGGGCAATGTGCTTGCAAATAAATAAGATCACTCCAAATGGCGGGGTTAAAGATCCAATCAAAAGGTTAAGAATCATTACAATCCCGAAGTGTATCGGATCAATTTCATACGCGGCCACGAGTGGAAGTAGGGCGGGTGTGGCAATAAGAATGATCGCAGTGGTCTCCATAAAGAGACCCACGAGCAGTAATGAAATATTGAGTATCAGTAGCAGCAGCAGAGGATTGTCAGTAAGACTCTGCATGAAATCTACTAGCAGCCCTGGCAAATTCTGTACCGAAATAAGCCAGCCGAACGGGAAGGCTGCTGCAATAATGAACACTAGTACTCCAGTGGTAATAGCGCTCATTGCCAAGGTGTCAATCAAGCCTTTGAAGTCCAGCTCTTTGTTAATGAAACCCAGAGCTGCGGCGTAAACTACGATTAACGCGCCAAGTTCTGTGGGTGTTGCAACGCCGCTGAGCATACCTGCCACAAGTAACACCGGTGCCACCAAAGCTGGCAGAGCTCTCAAAAATGTAACGCCAAGAACCTTTAGAGATTTCTTCTCATCCCTTGGTGCCGCTTCACGGCCGGACCACACCAGATAATAAACGACTACCATCAGGCAGAGCCCCATCAGTAGGCCGGGCACAATTCCTGCGAGAAACAAATCAGTCAACGACAATTGGGCCGTCACGGCATAAATAACCATTATCACGGAGGGGGGAATGACTGGCCCAATAATGGAAGAAGCAGCGGTGACTGCCGCAGCAAAACTTGCAGAATAACCACGCTGCTTCATCTGCCGAATTTCGACTGCCCCTAAACCGGCGGCATCGGCCTGAGCCACTCCTGACATTCCTGCAAAAATGATAGAGGCGGCAATATTGACCTGAGCCAACCCACCTCGCATATGTCCGACCAGAGCTGATGCAAAATCGAAAATTCGCTCAGAAATACCTGCACGATTGAATAGATGACCAGCAAGCACAAAAAGTGGGATAGCTAACAATGGAAAGCTGTCTAGCCCACCAGACATGCGCTGGATCACGATCTCCATAGGCAGGCCGGGCCCGGTAATGATAAAAATGAAAGCTGCAAACAGCATTGCAAAAGCAACAGGCACTTCTAGTGCAATCAACGCCAGAAAAATAACGAGTAGAAAGCCAATGGGCATGACTCAGATTCCTTCACGAGCAAAATCAGTGATCGATTCACCGTTGATGTAAGTCATTGGCTCCCCTTTAATCAACGCTACAATGTCAGCAACGGTATAGAAGGCCAAGGTAAGTACCATCGACAGCGATGCGTAAAACAGAGGCATCGAATAGAACCACATACGCGAAATGGGAATTGGCAGTGATATTGAGTTTGATCGTGCTTCAATGCTCATGACCCCTGGTGCTTTTACAACTAGCCAATAAAGAACGAAAAGCATCACGGCGTATCCAAATAGACGCATTAAAGCTTGGACTCTGACAGAAACCAGCAGCGATGCTGCCTCTATCTTGATATGAGCGAGCCGCTTCATGCCCGCTGCCGCTCCCAAAAATACAATCCAAATAAAGGAGTAGGTGGCTAACTCCTCAACCCAGACAAAGGGGCGTCCAAAGCCATAGCGGCTGATCACTTGCAGCGTGATCGATAAAACGATCACGACAAACAGTGCCATAGCAGTCGCGAGTTCAATTCTTTCGATAATTTTCAAGGTTTTACGATAGAATTCCATAAGCGGCTCTCCATTGAGGTAGCAGTTTATTCAGCCATATCCTGAATCGACTGCCATAAGCCTTGAGTCCACATGCCATCACTTTCGACGCGTTCAACAGCTGATAAGGCCTTTTCACGCACTGGCTCAAGATCAATGGTTATAATGGTGGCACCTTCTTGTTCCATCTTTGCCACCAATTCATCGGTCTCGTTTATAGCCTGCTCTTGAGCCCAAGCAGTAGCTTCCTCTGCAGCTTCATCAAGTACTGTTTGCAACTCAGGAGAGAGTGATTGATAAAAGCTCTCATTTACTAAGATATGGGTAGCCGTCAAAATATGATCTGTACGCAGTACATAAGGCGCTGCTTCATGGAATTTAGCAGCATATGCTGCTGATACTGGCCCCTCCGCCGCTTCGATAACGCCAGAACGTAAGCCTAGGTATACTTCTCCCCATGCTACACGCGTAGGGTTGGCACCAAGGGTTTCCCATAATTCGAGATAAGTCGGTATTTCAGGAACACGCATTTTGAGCCCATCAATATCGTCAGCCGATTCAATGGGCTTATTAGTAAATGTCATGCGAGGTTGAATGGGGGCTTGAGCAAGAATTCGAATTCCTTGCTCATCAATAAGCTCTTGAGCCATATCCTGATAGGCTTGGCTCTCGAAGAACGTGGCCATATGGTCAAGGCTATGGAAAGTGAAGCCCCAGCCTAGAATAGAAAAATCATTCACCCAGTTGGCGTACCAGGAAAGGTCGTCTCCATATAACTGGACTGATCCTCCCATTGTTTGCTCAATGACTTGGACGTCATTACCCAATTGCTCGCCTTGGATAAAATTAATTTTTAACTGATCGCCGGCTTTTTCGTTTACTAAATCAACGAATAAGCGATTTTGGCGATCATAGAGCGACCCCAGCGCATCTGAGCCGCCAAAAGTCGCAGACTGCTGCGCAGTTGCTGCTGAAGAAATTGCGGTAAGAGCAATCCCAATCAGTAGACGTTTTGGAGATAGCAAGGTCATCATATATTCCTTTTGTCATTATGTTAGCGCTCACGTTAGCGCTAACATTAAATCTAGCACGAGATTTTTGATACCGCAATTATGTTGTTTCTAACTTAGGGAAGGTCTGAATAACTGCCGATATTCATCACCGCTCACTTGAGCCGAGAAAAAATCGAAAATTCAGACATTCTTCTCCCGTTCTTTGTGTATTTTTGCCCGTTTCCCGCTCATTGAGCGGAAAACGGGCGCAATCGCCCTATTCCCATAGGTATTTCTCACTGATCAGCAGGTTGCTGAACGCCGCCAGCAAGTGCAGGCGCTGAGTGTTTTTGGCCAGTCCACGATAGCGAGCCTTGCCATAACCAAAAACTTGTTTGATGTACCGAAAGGGGTGCTCCACCTTGGCACGGATACTGGCTTTGATTTTTTCGACTTTCTGTCGCCTGGCATCTAGCTGCTTGCGGGTGCCAGGCCGTTTGGCAATATACCAAGAGACATCGTTGCGGTGCTTGTGCTCGTCTCGTTTTTGAATACCAAGGTAACCGGCATCACCGAAGACGCGTTGCTCTTCACCGTGAAGGAGCTTATCGGCAGGCACAATGTCATGGACATTGGCAGCCGTGGTCTCAATGCTGTGAATCAACCCAAGCTTATCGTCGACACCTATGTGCATTTTCATGCCAAAGTGCCAAGAGCTACCTTTTTTAGTTTGGTGCATTTGCGGATCGCGCTCGCCTTTTTTGTTTTTGGTGGAACTAGGCGCAGAAATGATAGTGGCATCGACAATGCTCCCTTCGCGCAGCATCAGGCCATTTTTCTCCAGGTGGTTGTTCACTTCCTGGAACAGCACCTTGCCAAGGCCGTGGCGTTCCAGAAAATGGCGAAACTTGAGAATCGTGGTTTCGTCCGGCAATCGGTCCAGTTTCAAACCGGCGAATTGGCGCATGGACTCGATCTCGTAGAGGGCGTCTTCCATGGCCGGATCGCTCAGGTTGTAAAACAATTGCATGCAATGGACGCGGAGCATGGCAGACAGTTGATACGGAGGCCGCCCGCTCTCGCCCTTGGGGTAATAACGGGCTACCTTCTTCTCCAACTGCGTCCAGGGGATCAGCTTGTCCATCCGCTCCAGAAAGAGTTCGCGGCGGGTCTTTCGCTTCTTGTTCTGGTACTCGGCTTCTGAGAAGGTGATTTGATCCATGGCAGCACTGAATCCTATGCAGTTGACGATAGCCGTATTATCGCTGATGGCAGTGACTTTTTCAGAGCTTCCTTAGACGAAGGTATAGCCAAGCAAGTCTCTGAAGAGATAGAGAGCGGGTCACGTAAAAGCTTAAAAGCAATTTTTAGTAGCTTTTAATCTATATTTAACAAGAAGATAAATTTTTATGTGTCATAAACTAATAGTAGGACTTGCGGCGCTGTGGTTCTGTCGAAATTAGCAATTGAGGCTAAGCTTGGGCATCGAAATCCGGCACGTGCTCAACCACTTAGCTAGTTAATATTTATGCTTGCTTAAGCAAAGGCCAACTGCAACTGCTAGTTATTCACTATCTCATTACCCAGCCACCATCCACTGCGATGTCTTGCCCCGTAATAAATGAGGAGGCATCTGATGCTAGAAACAGAATTACCGATGCGATATCAGTGGCGCAGCCACGTCGTTTGATGGATTGATGATCGAGCACAAACTGAGCGTATTGCTCAGAATTGTCGTGTATTTTTTCCGCGTCAGTAGGAAACGCTCCCGGCGAAATGGTGTTGCAGGTGATTCCCCACTTACCAAACTCACGCGCCCAGGCTCTGGTCAAACCAACAAGAGCACCTTTCGATTGAACGTAAGGCGCCAGTTGTTCCCAGCCACCAGAAAGCGTAATAGACGAAATGTTAATAATTCTTCCCCATTTCTGGTCTCGCATCCCTGGCAAGGCGATACGGGTGCAGATTAAAGCAGCTTCTACATTCACCGCATGAACGTTGCGCATTTCCTCAATGGTGAAGTCTTCAAAAGGCTTACACGGATAAATAGCCGCATTATTTATCACCACATCAATGGGCCTTTCTTTAACCAACTCGCCGAGCTGTTGTTCAAGCACTTGATGATCGGCCAGATCCAACTCGATAATCTCTAGCTGCGACTGTAGGTGTTCCGGTGTGGCGTTGCGTAGTTCTGCTATTTTGCGAGTGTCATTGTCAATGGCTACCACGCTTGCACCCAGGGCAAGGATTTCTAGAGTGGTTTCACGGCCTAACCCACCGGCGGCGCCCGTGTAGAGTACCCGTTTGCCTTTAATGGAAAATTGAGCAGCAAGAGAGTGAGTAAGGTTTACATCGCTCATGAGCGGCCTCCTATAACAGGGAACTTGCCAGAGGGTACCGGAAAGTTTTCGTCAGGCTGGGTAGCAACTGCTGTAATGCGCTTCTCGCAGTTAATGATTTCCTGCCTATCCGTTAGTACGCGAAAACGGATGTCATAATGACGCTCATCGCCATGATGAAGCCAGATTAGTTCGCCACGCTCTCGGGCAGCACCTTCACCAAGAACGTGATTGGTAGAGGGTTCTATACCTGCCGCATATTGGCCGGCTTGCAGGTTTTGCCACTGGTATTGGCAGGGAAATTGATCCTTGCGAGTAGTTACCTCCAACCCCAAAGAAAGTCGGTCATTAACTAAGGCGACGGATACTT
Source organism: Vreelandella sp. DA03-1M (assembly GCF_055725665.1). Classification (NCBI taxonomy): domain Bacteria; kingdom Pseudomonadati; phylum Pseudomonadota; class Gammaproteobacteria; order Oceanospirillales; family Halomonadaceae; genus Vreelandella; species Vreelandella sp. DA03-1M. The sequence continues at coordinate 3,844,851 of NZ_CM146798.1, read as the reverse complement.
CCCCTGTGTCATTGGGCTTCATTTCGTGTTGCCAGACCTGCTCATGGAAACCTAACTGAGGGGGCGGGAAGGTGCAGTAGCCGACATCTTGCGATCGGTAAGTTTCATGATGAGCGGCCCATATTACGTCTGTGATAGGTGCCACATAACGCGTGCCTTCATCGAGCACTGGGTAGCCCACATTGATGTGGTAACAGAACATATGCGGTGTACGATAGAAACCACGGTTTACCACACGGTCGCTGATGGAGATATCGTTACTACCAACGTTGATTTCAATACGACGATGTAGCTCAAGGTGTTCGCCGAAAACGGTGCCTTGAGTCACCACCCCTTCTGCCCAAAGTACACAGCTATCCCCATCCCAGCGTTCACCATAACCACTGAGGCGGGCAGGGATAGTCCCCACTCGGCCATGGATAGACTGCTTAACCAATTTACGGGGTGTATAAATGTAATTGTCCGCTGGCGCATCGTACATAAAAAGGATGTGATCTAGCCCGCAGGTGACCATTAATCCTGAAAAAGAGCGCATCCAACCGAGCCCATCTTCGCCTTCATATTCATGCAGACTTGGGTGGCGAAAGCCCGATGGAGAGTGCCATCCAATCGAATGACCGCGATACTCGCAATCGGCGATATCCATAGCCCGCTCAATTAATACGGTGAACCGCAAGCCCGTTCCTGAACGAAATTCAAGCATGCGAATGCCACGCTCTAAACCGTCCTCTAACTGCATCAGTCGCACGCCAGCAAACTGTCCTAGAGAGCCACTACTTGCCTCAATGTCCCGTCGAGTTAGCTCTTTACCATAGAGTTCAGGCATAACTTCTCCTTTAAATGCCGCCTGGGGACAGCATTCTGCATTTAACATATGGATGGTAGGCCCGTCGTTAACGGGCCTAAGTGTTCAGACGCCGTTCGCGCGAAGTTTGCCGTCAATGAATTTTTTCGCACGGGGTACATCACTTTCATCCAAATGCTCAATGATGATAGGGATATTGGGATGTGTTTTTGATAGACGCTTTAAATAAAGGTCGTAGTTCAACTCACCCAGGCCTGGTGCAGGGAGTTCTATTTCGCCAACGCCACGGAATGTATGGCTCTCCGCTGCGCTCTCATCACCGATATCGCTGTGCTTTTCGCCCTTGTCGTCACCAGAGCGTTTTACATCCTTTGCATGAGCAATACAGATTTTGTCTGACAGTGCATCGAAAACTCTATTGAGAGTTTCATCCATCTTGCCGATATTATGCGCTTCGAAATAGTTAGTTGGATCCATCAACAGACCCAAGCCAGGATGATTGACCTCGACGAACATACGTAGCGTTTCCTCTACGGAGCCAACTACGTTGTTCACATAGGTTTCAAGAAGGAAAACCGCGCCATGGTCATAGGCGTGTTGAGCGAGATTAGCGATGACTCCACGGCAGTCTGCCCAACCTTCTTCGGTTTTGTTTTTTGGGTGGTGTACCCAATCGCTTTCAGTATTGAAGGTGCCTGTTTCTGAAATGACATAGGGTGTACCAAGATATTGCGCGTTAGCAATAATCTCTTTAAGTAACCCATTTCGTTTACGACGTTCGTCTGCATCAGGGTGAACGATATTGGTATAGGCGGAAATTGCACAAATCGGTAAGTGGTGATCACGGAATGTGTTACGAATTTTATCGCATTTCTGTTGAGTGATTTGGCCAGCAGATAAATCCATGTCTCTGAAGTGCATATCCAATTGCACAGTGTTGAAGTTGTGACTTCGGATTGTCTTGGCGGACTCTTCAAGTGAGTAGGGAAAGTAACCTGAGAAAATGCCTGTCTGCATCATAGCGAAAACTCCTTATTTTATTCTTGGATAAAATCGTTAAAGCGCAGAGTACGCTGCTCATCAATCGACTGATAAGCTGCCTCTACTAGCGCCATGGTTCGCACAGTATCGGCGACGTGAAGTACGGGGGGAGTGTTAGATTCAATCGCGTATTGCAATTGTTCCATTACGCCTATGAATGCGTGTGGGAACCACATGGTGTCCCAATGTGGAGATACCCACTTGCCATCGGTGTGTGTCTTGCTCGCGTAGGTAAGCGTAGACGGCTCGCCTCCTGGCCAACCGATAGTGCCTTTGGCTACACCAGCCGTGCCTTCAACCCGCCATGTAATGCATTGGTCATCTTGAAAGCCACTTTCACGGGGGCCGGACCATACGTCTTCCAGTGATAATGCCAACAACCCTGATGGAAACCGCAGGGTGGTGGCAACGATACCATCGGAATGTTTAAAGGTAGTGCGTGGATCCTTTCTAGCCTGGATTTCTCATAGTACCTCAGCCAGTACCGCACTCAGGCTGTAACACCGCTAAACACCTACTGGCTCGACTTACATCGGCTACTTTTTAACCACTTTCCGTCCTTCAGACACACTTCCCCCTTTCCCCCATTGCGTCGGGCCGGGGGCGCCCGAGCAGTCAGTTCGGCACCAACCGCCTGACCAGATCGGATAGCGCCGTTTTATAGGGGTAGCTGTCACTCATCAACACCCGGATGCGGCGCGTATTGCGGAGGATGACCGCGCCTACTTTGATGAGCTTGAGCCTCAGGTTGCTTGGACTCATGCGCGCGAAGGGCGTGTGCTTCAGGTAAGTCCGTAACCGCTCGAACAGCGTATAAGCGAAGCCCGACAAGATCAGCCGCCACTGATTGGCCCACCAGTGCGTGCTGGAGGTCCGGTCAGCAAACAGGCTCAGTTGTTGATCCTTGATCCGGTTCTCCATGTCACCCCGGGCACAGTACTGCTCGTAGTAAAGCTTGAAGCCGTCATCGTAACGAGAGCTGATGATAAACCGGGGATTAGAGCCTAACTCACCTTCTTCTAGGCGGGCCACCACCCAGCGTGGGTATTTCCAGGAGCGGGCTTGATACTGGAAGCGGAACGTCCCCGCTACTTTCCCTCCCACCTGCCATTGGGTCTTGCGCACCAGCATCATGGGGACGTCCACTTCCTTGAGCAGCCGGCTGTTCTTTGCGATTCCCACGATGTAGTCGACGTGATGCCGATCACACCAGTTCAGCATCCGGGGACGACAAAAGTGGCTATCACCTCGTAACACGATGCGCGTATCGGGCCAGTATTGACGGATAAAGCGTACCAGTAAGGCGAGGATCGCCCAGCTATGGCGGCTGTCGCTGCGGTCACTGGTGCGCAGATAGCTCACCAGTAAGTGGCGCCCACAGAAGACATACAGTGGGAAGTAGCAGTGGTGATCGTAATAACGGTTAAAGAACTTGCCGGGTTGCTCGCCATGCACGGGGATGTCGGTGCCATCAAAGTCCAGCACGATCTCCTTGGGTGGTTCGTCATGCTGTTCAATGAAGTGATGCCACAGCAACTCATGGGCCTTCACTATTGCTTGCCGATCGGCGTTCTGCTCCACCCGGCACAGCGTCGACTTGCCTGCCAGCGTATCCTCTTCACCGAGCGCTGTCTGAAGGGCCTGATCATAGCGCAGGGCCTCATGGTCGTTGAAATCTTCATAGCCAGCGGCGACACCGAACACCCGCTGACGAACCAACGTGTCGAGCTTATGACGAACCTGTTCCGGTGAGCGGGGATCATGAAGCACGGCGGCCAAGCGGCGTGTTAGGCGATGCTGTTTATCGACTTCACGAAGCAGGAGTAATCCGGCGTCCGACGTAATGTGGCCCCCGGAGAAGTCGGCTTCAATTTGGCGGCGAGAGAGTGGCGAGAAGGTCAGCTTTTCAGGTACCATTTTGGAAGCGGCTGTTGGTGTTGGTTTTTGGTGTAAGGCCCTGAAACGTTAACACTTTCAGCCGCTTTCTTTTATACCCTGTGAGAAATCCGGGCTAGTGACACTTGTCACTTCTTTAGGATCACCAAACAGAAAGCGCAGTACATCTAAGTGATGTACGCTCATATTGGCTAAAGTTAAGCGATCATAATCGTGTAAAAAACCTTGCCAATGAGGAATTGCATGCATATTGATTTGGGCAAATACAGGATCTCCCAAAGCGTGATTACTGAGGAGCTGATGAAGAACTCTTATTGACTGGTCATAGCGCATGTTCTGATTCACCGACAAAATTTTGTCGGAAGCGGCGGCTTCGTCGCGCAATGAGCGAGCTTCAACCAGAGTAAATGCAAGCGGCTTTTGTACCAAAATGGCCTTGATATGACGCGCCTTCAGTGCGGCACGAATAAGGGCTGGCTGCTGATCCGGAGGATAGGCGATATCGACAATGTCTACCGTATCGTCGGCGATTAAAGCCTCTGGAGTAGTGTGTACAATGGGGATTGACCATCTGTTTGCTACTTCCTGGGCGTGCGCATAGGTACGTGAGGCAATCGCTGTTACAGGAAAGCCTGCCTCGGCATAAGCTGCAAGATGGCACTCGGACATGATCATGCCTGCGCCAATACACCCAATACGATATTTGCGAACTCTAATATCGGCATCTGGCTTGAAAACGATGTCATTCATTCCCGACCTCTTCTTGTTTTATATCCTATTCGCCATCCGCTTTTGTCAGCGCCAACGAGTATTATTGTTTCGCGTACTTTATGTTTGATTAATAATGAGGTTATCTCAAACGCCTTTTTCCATCTTTATCCATCATTTTTAATCATTTTTGGCATTTTTTTATTTTGGCTATCGTTTTTAAGCGAAAGATATTTAAAAAGATGTTTTTTGAGGGGTGTTAGGTGTTGCGTCAGTAAAAATCGAGGAGGGTAGGGCGTGAGAACCACTGTCAGCCAAATTGCGAAAGTCGCAGGCCTGTCCACGGCCACAGTAGACCGAGTGTTAAACAATCGCTTAGGAGTCAAGGTCCGCACTCGGGAAATCGTTATGCATACAGCTTCTCAGCTGGGTTATTTTGGGCCGATTGAGGCGGATACACCTGCAGATATCCGTATGGACTTTATGCTGCCTGCTGGCAACAACACGTTTATGGTTTTGCTACGTAAATTTATTCTTGAGGAGGCACATAGTTACGGTGGAGTAAGCCCCAACCTCCATCTTTATGAGGGGCTAGAACCCGATAAGCTGTCCGCTAAACTGTTGGCTTTGGAGGGCAGTACCGATGCAATCGCGGTAGTGGTACCTGATCACCCCGCGGTGCGTGAAGCGATCAACAGACTGGCTGCCCGGGGCATTCATGTAGGAACCTTTGTCTCAGATTTACCATTGGTGGAGAAAGTCGGTTATGTGGGTATCGACAACCGTGCCGCTGGCCGTTTGGCTGGCTTACTGCTGGGACGTTTTCTCAAAGACGATCGTAATCACAATGTAGCGGTTTTCATCGGCTCTGCCTCCTACCGTGGTCATGAAGAGAGAGAAATGGGGTTTCGCGCCATTCTGGCCCAAGAGCATCCAAATTTGCGGATATCACATACTATTCAAGTTAACGATGATCGAGACCGAGCGTACGAAGAAACGCGCCAGCTTCTACAAAGTGATCCCCCAGGCGCTATCTATAACATCGGCTCCGGCAATCAAGGCATTAGCCGCGCACTACAAGAAAGCGGTGCTAGTAAAAATATCGTTTTCATTGCCCATGACCTGACTGAAGCGACTAAGATGATGTTACTGGACCGGACCCTTGATGCCATCATCGATCAGAACCCTAGGGTAGAAGCGCGTGAGATCATCAAGCTGCTTTCCTCTGCGGTTCGCGGCTCAAGAGAGCCCGAGTACCCGCCACGATTGCAAGTGGTATTCAGGGAAAATATACCACCTGTTTGAGCCGGTACGAATGCAGGTATTCAAGATCAGAGGTTAATTTGTTGTAGCGGCAATAGACAAATTCTGAAAGAAGTGGATACGTTCGGAACTACAAACCAGCTGCTACGTCGCGAGATGAGTGCGTTTTGCTGCCAAGCGGGATATTGCTTCGGCATTATCAGGGCGTTTGTAATCGGCGGCGTACATTGTTTTTCAATGCTAATCCCAACCGTCCCAGGGCTTTCCATATCGTAATCAGGCTTATCTGGCCAACATGATCCGGTCACGCAGTCCTGTCCATAAGCTTGCCCAAGAGCATAAAAATCAGCCAAATAAACAGTATACGCACGAATTTATTGGCTTAGGGCACTACATTATTGAACAGGGCGCGACCGATCACATTGGCCAACATCAGGGTAATGAGCTCTGCTAGCAGGGCCGCAATAATGTGTTATATGGCAAGTATTGACTATCAAATGCCGAGCCACTGTGTTGTTCAGTACCGAGTTGCTGCGGTTGGTGATGAAAATCGTAGAGCAAAGCAACCGTGTTAGTGGGCATAGCCATGATTACACTGCAAGTATGAGTAAAGAACAGGCAAGAGGTGTTTACCTCTTGCCTGTTCCTGTAAGCAAATGTTAAGCAGCAGAAAGCCTAACAGTGATACGTCACTACTCAGTCATTGTCGATTCAGCAATCTCTTGGAATTCAGCTACGAGATCTTCGCCAATGCGCGGTGCCCACTCTTCGTAAACAGGCTGCACGGCTTCCTGGAAAGCGGCAATCTGCTCGTCATTAAGACGGGTGATTTGCATACCACGTTCCGCAAGCTGCTCGCGCGCCCAGTCGTCGTACTCGCTGGAGAGTTGGATTTCGTAATCGGCAGCCTGCAGCGCGGCTTCCTGAACCAGTTCCTGATATTCAGGGTCGAGTTCGTCCCAAGTACGCTGAGAGATCATTTTAATGAAGGGCGTATAGACGTGGCGGGTTTCGGAGCCATAATCCTGCACTTCATGGAAATTGGACGTCAGAATGGTGCTCCAGGGGTTTTCCTGGCCATCCACTACGCCCTGCTCCATGGCAGAGAACAGTTCACCAAATGCCATGGGGGTGGGGTTGGCGCCCAGCGCTTCCCAAATGGCTAAGTGTACCGGGTTTTCCATGGTACGAATTGACAAGCCGCGAACATCTAGACCCGCCACATCTTCTGGCGAAGTGACTTCCCGGGCGCTATTGGAGAGCTGGCGGAAACCATTTTCAGAGAACGCCAGCGCTTTCAAGCCGGTGCCATCGAACGCGTCGAGCATCTCCTGGGCAGCATCGCTGCGCATGGCCTTAACTGCCGCTTCACGGGTGGGCAGCAAGAACGGTAGGTCGAAAACCGCCAGTTCTTCCACATAGCCCGTGGCGGGAGAAGATGAAGGATAGGTCATATCCAGCGTGCCGGTCTGCAGCATTTCCATCATCTGCACGTCATCGCCAAGCTGGCTATTAGGGAAAATATTGACGGTAATCCGCCCTTCACTGCGCTCGTCAAGAATATCCGCAAAGTACTGGCTGGAAATATACTGTGGCGAACTTTCAGCTAACCCAAGCCCCATGCGTAATGTGACGCTACCGTGGTCACCTACGGTGTCACCCTCAATCTCCGGCGGGTCGGATAAATCGGGTGTTTGCGCGTAAACCATGCCTGAGCTGAGCAGCGTCGCGCCGGTCACTAACAGAGTGCGCTTCCAAAGATGATGCATAATCGTCATTCTCCTGGCGTGCTGTAGGCCGCTTTACTAAGGGAGTCTTCTAAGCGAGCTACAGCGTGGTGGCTGTTGTTGTTGTCTGGCAGCGGCGCTGGCTTTAACGTGTCAGCACCGCAACCCTTAGGTGAATGTGTAACGTTTTTCGTATATGTTCAACATATACTTTTGTATGTATCGACGCCGCAGTAAAGAAAGCGTACCTTCGTGGCAATCTTTCTTTTGTTTATAAGAACGGTTTATAAAAACCGTTCTTACGACCGTTCTTACAACCTTTACTTTAGGCGTGGAGTGTCCCCATGGCCAATTTTCAACGCATAACGCCTGAGCAGCTGCGTTCACGCTACTGGTTCGATAACCCTGATCACCCCGGTACGACGGCGCTGTGCATTGAGCGCTATCTCAATTACGGCATCACGCTGGATGAGTTGACCAGCGGTAAACCGATTATTGGTATTTGCCAGTCAGGCTCGGATTTAACCCCGTGTAACCGCCACCATATTGATTTGGTCAAGCGGGTTAAAGACGGCATCCGCGCCGCAGGCGGCGTGCCGTTTGAGTTTCCCATGCACCCGATTCATGAGAATGTTCGGCGGCCCACTGCGGCGTTAGATCGTAACCTCGCCTATTTGGGCATCGTCGAAGTGCTGCACGGCTACCCGTTAGACGGCGTGGTATTGACCACCGGCTGTGATAAAACCACCCCAGCGGCCCTTATGGCAGCGGCAACGGTGAATATTCCCGCGATAGTGCTTTCCGGCGGGCCGATGCTCAACGGCTGGCGCGGCGCCGAGCGGGTGGGCTCGGGCACCATCATCTGGGAGTTACGCAAGCGCCTGGCAGCGGGTGATATCGACTACGCCGAGTTCCTGTCCCGCGCTAGTGACTCGGCACCCTCGATAGGCCACTGCAATACCATGGGCACCGCCTCCACCATGAACTCCATGGCGGAAGTGCTGGGCATGAGCCTGCCGGGCTCGGCGGTGATTCCCGCGCCTTATAAAGAGCGCGCGATGGTGGCCTACGACACCGGAACGCGGATCGTCGATATGGTATGGGAGGATCTGCGCCCGCTGGATATCCTGACACGCGAAGCATTCGAGAACGCTATTGTGGCGTGTTCCGCACTGGGCGGCTCTTCAAACGCACCGGTACACATCAATGCAATTGCCCGCCATGCGGGTATCGAGATTAATAATGATGACTGGCAGCGCCTGGGTCATGAAATCCCGTTGCTGGCCAATGTTATGCCTGCTGGCGCTTTCCTATGCGAAGAGTTCTATCGTGCTGGCGGCGTTCCCGCGATTCTCCACGAGTTACAAACGGCGGGTAAGCTGCACAGCGATGCGCTGACGGTGAATGGCCGCTCGATAGGCGATAACCTACAGGGTCGCGAAACCCAGGATATCGACGTGATTTGCCGTTATAACGATCCACTGGTGAATCATGCAGGCTTCCTCAATCTCAAGGGCAATCTGTTCGACTCGGCGTTGATGAAAACCAGTGTGATCTCCCGAGATTTCCGCGAGCGCTTCCTGAATGATCCCAACGACCCGGAAGCCTTTGAAGGCAAGGTCGTGGTATTTGACGGCTCGGAGGATTACCACGCCCGCATTGATGACCCAGCGCTGAACATTGATTCACGCACCATTCTGGTGATGCGCGGAGCAGGCCCCGTAGGCCATCCCGGCGGTGCCGAGGTCGTCAATATGCAGCCGCCAGAGGCGCTGATCAAACAGGGCATCGAATCGCTACCGTGCCTGGGCGATGGTCGTCAGTCAGGCACCTCTGGTTCGCCGTCGATTCTTAATGCCTCCCCAGAAGCTGCTACGGGTGGTGGGTTGGCGCTGCTGGAGAGCGGCGACCGGCTGCGGGTTGATCTCAAGCGTGGTGAGGTACAGCTTTTGATTGAAGCCAGTGAGCTGGAAGCTCGCCGCGAGCGCTTAGCTCAGCAGGGTGGCTACCGCTACCCCGGCCACCAGACTCCTTGGCAGGAAATCCAACGCAGTATGGTCGAGCCGCTGGATCGCGGGATGACCCTGGAGCCCGCCACCAAGTATCGCGATGTCGCGCGTCGGCATCCGCCTAGAGACAATCACTAAAGGAATCGTTACCACACATGAGTCGTTGGAGTACCTTTTCGCATCGTCAGCAGGGGCTGCTGTTGACCGGCGGCGGCGCGATAATCATGGCGCCGGATGCCTTGCTGATCAAGGTAGCTGACCTACCCGATGCGGAAATACTGATGTGGCGCGGTTTTCTCTCCGGGCTGGGTTTTCTGCTGATTGCCTTGGCGCGCTATGGCCGAGGCACGCTGGCAGCCTACCGTCGCTGTGGTTGGACCGGCATCGCCGTGGCGCTGCTGTTCAGCCTGACCACCTGTGGCTTCGTGCTGGGCAACCAGTACACCAAGGCAGGCAACGTGCTGATGATATTGGCCAGTTCGCCGATTATCGCCGCCGTTCTCTCCTGGATTATTCTCAAGGAGCGTTTGCCCAGGCGTACTTGGCTGGCGATTTGTCTCTGCATGGTCGGTATTGCGATGATCGCGCTGGACGATGCGGGCGCAGGCTCGTGGGTGGGGAACGCGTTTGCCTTGATGGCAGCGACCACCCTGGCGATTAATTTCACGCTTTGCCGCACGCGACCGGGCGTCGATATGAGTCCGATGCTGGTATTTAACGGACTTGTCGTCGGTAGCGTTGCGGGAATTTTTTGGCTGACAGGGAGCGAATCAATCACACTGCCTAGTAGCAACCAGCTCGCCGTCGTGATCCTGCTATGTCTGATTATCGTGCCCTGCGGGGTGACGCTGCTGCAGCGCGGGCCGCTCTATCTACCCTCTGCGGAAGTTGGCCTACTGCTATTGCTTGAAGTGGTGGTGGGGACGCTATTAGCCTGGTGGATTATAGGTGAACAACCCGCGCCGATCGCTATGGTCGGTGGCGTTCTGGTACTGGGCACACTGAGTGCGAAGGGCCTTTATGAACGGCGACTTGAACTAAGAATGCGCGCCGGATTTGAACCCGCTTCACCGATAACAGTAGATCGGTCAAGTACGTTATGATGGGCAGGAATCGAAATAGGGTCTTAACGTAGTGACGTCATCTCTCAGCAAGCCAGCTGCTCGCCCCAGTATCGCCGAATACCTCGCCGAGGAGATCTTCGGCGGGCGCTATCACCCCGGCGACCTTGTACCGCGTGAAATGGATCTATGCGAACGCTTTGCGATCAATCGCTCAGCGGTGCGTAGCGACCTGCGCCAACTGGTGGAGGCGGGCATTATCGAGCGTATCTCTGGACACGGCTCCAAAGTGCGCGAGTATTCAGAGTGGCATATTCTCGACGCTCAGGTGACCGACTGGCTGACCCGCTACGCCGCCCCCAATCCGGAAATACAGCGCGAAATCCTCGCCTTTCGTTTGGATGTAGAACCCTATGTGGCGATGACCGCCGCCAAGCGCGCCAAGGCGCGGGATCTGGTGGCCATCGAAGAAGCCTTTGAAGGGTTAGGGCAGAACCTGCGCAACGCTACCTGCGAAGAGGAGCGGCGGCTGCATAGCGAGTGCGATGTTGCCTTCCATGAGGCGATCTTCAAAGCGACCCACAATATTGTTTGGGCGCAGCTATCGCATATCCTGCGGCCCTCTATCTTTATGCTGGTATCCATGTCCAATGAGAATGCCGTTGACCCCGATGAAAGCCTGGAGCGTCATCGTCAGCTGATGGAGAGCATTCGCCTGCGCCGTCCCCGCGAAGCATTTTTAGCGGCTCAGGCTGTATTGGCGGGCACCGCCGCTGCGTTGGGCTTAGAGCACAGCGCCAGCTCACTGGGCCGCAGTGTCGAGTTGCCTCATAACACGCATTGACCCTGACCCCTCTTAGCCACTTTCAGTTAAGCGATTTTGGGTTCGTTTCTTCCTTTAAAGCGATTCTTCCTTTAAAACGATTTTTCCCTTAAAACAAAGGCAAGCGTATGTCTGACTTCAGCTCTGGCTTTAAGCTCGGCCTGGTGGGCGTGGGCAAGATTGTTCGCGACCAACATCTACCGGCAAGCGCCGCTACTCCAAACTGCCACCTTGTTGCCACGGCAGACCCCCACGCCTCACTGCCGGATCTACCCGCTTATCAAGGCCTGGAGGCGATGCTTGACGCACATCCTGACATTACCGCCGTCGCCATTTGTACGCCAACGCATTTGCGCTATTCACAGGCGCGAGCAGCGTTGATGCGCGGTAAACACGTACTGCTGGAAAAACCGCCAGGGGCGACGTTAAGTGAAGTAGAGGACTTAATTGCCTGCGCTAAGCAACAAGGCGTCAGCCTGTTCGCGGCTTGGCACTCGCGCTTTGCGCCCGGCGTAGCGCACGCACAGCAGTGGTTAGCCGACCGTCAGGTGCAGCGGGTTGAGATCGAGTGGAAGGAGGATGTGCGGGTGTGGCATCCGGGTCAGGCATGGATCTGGCAGCCTGGTGGCATGGGCGTGTTTGATCCCGGTATTAACGCGCTGTCGATTGCGACCGAAATCCTACCTCAACCGTTTTTTCTGCAACAAGCGCGGCTGCTAGTGCCGAGCAATGCGCAAACGCCGATTGCGGCGGAGCTCTCCTTTACAGACCCTGAAGGCGCAGCCATTGCGGCAGCCTTTGACTTTCGTCAGAGCGGTCCGCCCACCTGGGATATGCATGTCGAGAGTAGTGATGGCAGTCGCTTGAGTCTTACCCAAGGCGGCTGCTGCTTGATGATTGACGGCGAGCTCGTGGTGGAAGCCGAAGAGCGCGAGTACCAAGGCCTCTACGCACGTTTTGCTGAGCTAATCGCAAGCAGGCGCAGCGAGGTGGATGTTGCCCCGCTGCGCCAAGTCGCCGATGCGTTTCTATACGGTCATCGAGAAACCACCGACGCCTTCATTGAGTAACGTCTTGAGTGACGCTGGTTTATTCACGCTTACCATCGACCAAGCGTGATACGCCAGCCGGGTTACCATCACGAATCGCCTCAGGCAGTAGGCCTTCCGGCAGCGCCTGGTAGCACACCGGGCGCAGGAAGCGGAAGATCGCCGCGCTGCCCACCGAGGTGGTGCGTGAATCTGACGTCGCCGGATAAGGGCCGCCGTGTACCATGGCGTGGCATACTTCTACGCCCGTCGGCCAGCCATTGGCCAGAATGCGTCCCGCCTTGCGCTCTAGCGTCGGCAGCAGTTGCTTGGCAGTCGCCAAGTCACCGTCATCCATCTGCAGCGTAATGGTGAGCTGGCCTTCCAACTGAGCCGCCACACGTGCTACTTCCTGAGCATCGGCACAGGCGATGACCAGTGATGTGGAACCGAACACCTCTTCTTGTAACGCCGGGTCACTCAGGAACGCCTCCGCCTGGGTAACGAATAGGCCCGCTTGGCAGGGGTGAGCTGTCTCACCGGCCTGGCCGCGCGCCACTTCGGTTACTTTAGCATGGCTTGCGAGGCGACCTACGCCCTGCTGATAGGCGTCATGAATGCCCGGCGTCAGCATGGTTTGGCCTGCGCTACCCTTAACGGCTTCACCGGCCGCCGCAACAAAAGCATCCAGCTCAGGGCCTTCCACCGCAATGACCAGCCCAGGGTTGGTGCAGAACTGCCCAGCGCCCATGTTGAGCGAGCCGACAAACCCTTCGGCAATCGCTTTACCGCGCGCCTTGAGTGCTTCGGGCAGCAGGAATACCGGGTTGATCGAACTCATTTCGGCGTAGACAGGGATCGGCTGTGGCCGCGCTTGGGCCGTGGCCATCAATGCCGTGCCACCGCTGCGTGAACCGGTAAAGCCAACGGCTTGAATACGCGGGTCAGCGACCAGTGCCTGACCGATCTCGCGGCCCGAGCCAAACAGCAGCGAGAAAACGCCCTCAGGGAGTTCGCATTTGGCCACGGCGCGCTGAATGGCGCGGCCTACCAGCTCGGAAGTGCCGGGGTGGGCAGAGTGACCTTTAACCACGACCGGGCAGCCAGCCGCCAGCGCGGAGGCGGTATCGCCACCGGCCACACTGAAGGCAAGCGGGAAGTTGCTGGCGCCAAACACCGCCACCGGGCCTAGCCCTATATGGCGCTGACGCAAGTCGGCGCGGGGCAGCGGCTCACGGTCGGGCATGGCCGGATCGATACGCACATCCAGCCACTCTCCGGCGCGTACTACCGAGGCGAACAGACGAAGCTGGCCACAGGTACGGCCACGTTCGCCTTCTATACGCGGGCGGGGCAGGCCGGTTTCGGCCATGGCGCGCTCAACCAGCTCATCACCGATCCCTTCGATTTCAGCGGCAATCGTCTCAAGAAACGTTGCCCGCGCCTCTAGGCCGGTTTCGCGATAGCTATCAAACGCTGCCTCGGCTAATGCACAGGCCTGTTCGACTTCGGCTTTGCTGCCGCCGGGGTAGGCGGGGCTTAGCGTTTCGCCGGTGGCGGGATTAACGGCTTGAATGTCAGCCTGTTGGCCGCTAACGGCCTGCTGACCAATCAGTAGTTTGCCTTCCAAATTCATATAACCTCCTGCTGGTGCTAAAAAATGGTATTAAAGCGGTTGTGTTAAAAAGACTGTGTTACAAAGACTGAGTTAAAGCGATTGAACGGTAACCGCCGGTGCGTCTGCCTCCACCTGAAGCGGATTGCGCAGAGCCCGGCCAAACTCGTTAATATGGATCTCAAAGCGGTCGCCTTCGCGTACTTTGATGTTGTCAGCAAAGCTTAGCGTAGCAGTGCCGAAAAAATGTACGTGGATATCGCCAGGGCGCCGGAAACCTGGGTACTTAAAGTGATGGTATTCAAGGTTGGCCAGGCTGTGAGCCATGTTGGCCTCGCCGGTCAAAAAAGGCTTTTCCCATACGGTCTCGCCGTTGCGTTGAATCGAGCTAGAGCCTTCTAAATGGGCTGGCAGCTCGCCAATCAACAGCTCGGGCCCAAAGCTGCAGGCGCGTAGCTTGGAGTGAGCCAGCCATAAATAATTGAAGCGCTCGGTGACATGGTCAGAAAACTCGTTGCCCAGCGCGTACCCGACTCTCCAGGGTAGACCGTCCTTGCCAATCACGTAAAGGCCTGCCAGTTCGGGCTCTTCGCCAGCATCTTGCGCGAACGCTGGCGACGGGATCGCTGCTTCCGGTGCTACCACACACTGGCCATCACCTTTGTAGAACCACTCCGGTTGCGCGCCGATCTCGCCCGCGTTGGGTTTGCCGCCTTCCACTCCTAGCTTAAACATACGCATGGAGTCGGTTAGGTCTTCTTCCGCGGCTTGGGCTTTTGCGTGCATTGCCGAGCGGGTGTCGGCACTGCCCAGGTGGGTGAGGCCAGTGCCGGTCACCAAACAGTGCGCTGGATCGGAATGGGTCAATGGCGGCAGCAGGTGCTTATCGTCTACTAACGCTTGGTAATCCAAACGCGTGTCGGTCAGCGCGGCGGTCACTGAGTCACTAAGTGACTGACCCGCGTTAATAGCTCGATTGGCGAGCGTATAGGTGTCGCAGTCGAGCAGCCTAACTTGCTGTTCACTCTCTACCAGCGCGGCGCGAACCTGGCCTTGGTAGTCACACTGAATCAGTCGCATAGTGATCTCCTTATGAAACCTATTGTAGTCGTTATCAAAGCGGCCAGATGGCGAGTTGCGGCCACATCAATAGCGCCGCGAGTACACACAGCTGAATAGCCATAAAGGGCAGTACGGATAGGTAAATATCCTTCAGGCTGATATCCGGGGGTGCCACGCTTTTAAGGTAGAAAGCGGCGGGCCCGAAGGGCGGTGACAGGAACGACACCTGCATATTGACGGCGAACAGAATGCCAAACCAGATCGGGTCGAAACCGAGCTGAATAACGATGGGCAGAAAGATTGGCAGGGCCAGCATGGCAATCCCGATCCAATCGAGGAATAGCCCTAGCACCAGCATAATCGCCATCATTACCAGGATAATCACAATCGGCGCTACATCAAGCCCCAGAATCAAGCTTGAGACAAAGCGATTGCCCCCCATCAGGTTATAGACCCCCACCAGAGCGGCGGCGCCGATGCCGATCCAGATGATCATGCCGCAGGTATTCATGGTTTGGCCGAGGCTGTGATGCAGCATGCCTGGGGTGAATTCGCCGCGAATAATGGTGGCAAGCAGTACACCGAAGACGCCCATGGCCGCTGCTTCAGTAACCGAGGCGACCCCACCATAAATAGTGCCTAGCACCAAAAAGGCAATCAGCGCAGGCAGCAAAATGGCTTTCGCCGCATCCAGCTTGGTGGCGAAGGGGTTATCTTGAGCATTTTTATCCAACGGCGGCCCTAGGGCTGGATTTTTTAAGCAGCGCACCAGAACATAGGCAATATAAGAGCCCATCAGAATCACCGCTGGCGTCACGGCCGCGGCGAACAGGTCGGCAATCGATACGCTGGCGATCAGGCCGTAGATAATTAGTACGATTGAGGGCGGCATCATGGTGCCCAGGGCGCCACCGGCACACACTACCCCGATGGAGAGATGCTTGTCATAGCCGAGACGCAGCATTTGCGGCAACGCCAAAATCCCCAGCAGTACGATTTCACCGCCGATAATGCCCGAGAGTGCAGCCAGGAAAAACGCCACGACGATGGTTTGCACAGCAACGCCGCCCGGCAAGCGGCCAGCGAAAACGCGCATGGCGTTGAACAGATCTTTAGCGATGCCGGATCGATCCAGCAGCGATGCCATCAAAACGAACATGGGCACCGCTACCAGCGAATACTCGGTGATAAAACCATAGACGCGGCTGGTAACTAGCGGCAGCGCCGCTTCGCCGAACCAGCCGAAGGTGAACGCCATCGCCACCAAGCCGGTAATGAACGCCAGCGGCAGACCGGTGACCAGCAGCGCGAAAATTGCCCCTACCATGAGGATCGTTGCGGTTGAGATATCCATCAGCGAGGCTCCTCAGTGGTGGTGTCGGGCTTCGCCTTAAGCGATTGCCACAGGTGCAGGGTGGCCTGGAGGGTCATCAATGCCAGGGCAAATAGAATCATGCCCTTCACCATGGCGGGAAAGGGCGGATTCCAAGAGGTGCCGGAGCGCTCCAGCGACCATTCGCCAAGCGGGTTATGCGACGCTCCCCAGAACATATGAAAAGCGGCGTAGCTCATTGACAGGCAGAAAATCAGGGTGAGCAGGTCGTTGAAGCGGTCCATCCAGCACTTCAAGCGTGGCCCGGCGCTGTCGTAGAGCACTTTGACGCGGATATGACTATTGCGCGCCATGGCCGCTGGTCCGCCCAGCACAAAGATGACGGCGATTAGAAACACCACGGTTTCGTGCACCCACGAGGTCGGGTTGTTAAAGCCGTAACGCATAAAGACTTCGACGACGCTGATACCCATTGCCACCAGCACCAACCAGGAAACAGCGTGGCCGCCACGTGCGATCAATCGATCAAGCGCATTACGTTCAGGAGATGCCTCCTCCACCGCTTCGAGGATCTCAGGGAGATCCTGTGTGTCCGGCGAAGAGGGTTGATTGTCAGGCGTTTTTTGAGACATGGCGCGACTCTACGCGCATCGCTCGGGATGTTTCCCGAGCGATGCGTTGGTTAAGTTAATGAGGCAGAGTTGAGAGCAGAGAATTGAGAACAGGGCGTTAGAGCAGATTGCGCGAGCGCAAAAAGGCGGTCGCCGAGTCATAGACTTTCTGGGTCATCTCATTTTCACCCGCCCACTCTTTCCACTCTTGCTCAGCTGCCGTGCGGAATTTCTGACGCTCTTCTTCGGGCAAGTTGAAGGGATGAACGTCTGGGTCATCCTGAAGCCGCTGCAGGGTCTCAATATCCTGCTCTTTGAGGCGCGCAATCAGGTCATACGCCATGCCATCAAAGGCAGTATTTAGAGTCGTTTGTAGCTCCTCGGACAGACCATCCCAGATGTCCTTGTTAATCGAGACAGCGATCATCGGCATGGAGTGAAAGCCAGGGTAAAGCGGGTAAGGGGCGAAGGCGTGCAGGCCCATGGCGTCGTTATTGGAGAGCACCGTGGAGTCCGCGGCGTCGATCACACCTTTTTCCAAGCCGGTATACACTTCAGAGCCCGGCAGATTGACGGGCGTGGCGCCAATGCGCTCGAAGATGTTGTAGACCATCCCTTGTGGAGCGCGGATTTTTAGCCCTTCAAAATCAGCGATGGATTCGATAGGTACCGTGGAGGGTACTGACTCCAGCGGAAAGGTCGCTGCGCTGATCAAATGCGCGCCATAAGGTTCAACTAGTTCGTTGTACAGCTCTTCGCCGCCGCCGTACTTCATGTACTCCAAGAAGTCGTAGGGATTCTGCCAAGCGCCAACAAGGTTGCCGAGCATGCCGAACGCGGGATCCTGGCCAGAGAAGTAACTGGGGTCGGTCATATGGCCCTGCAGAATACCGGCACTGACCGCCGAGAGCGTTTCGGTGGGGCCAACCACGGCGTTAATCGGCATTACCTCAATCTCAACACGGCCATCGGTCATTGCTGTGATCTTATTAGCCCACTCCTGTTTGATCTTAAAGCTGGGCTCGCCCGAGGTTTCTGACGCCTGAAATTTCCACTCGTACTCGGCCGCCTGAGCCGTTGAAAGGCCGAGCAGCAGCGCTGAGCCAGTGAGTAGCAAACTGTATTTCGATGTGAGCATGGCACTATTCCTCAAGATTCTTGTTGTGGAGAAAGTGGAGGTGAACGGGGTCAGCGACCCATATGGAAGGAGTAATGTTGAACATTAAGAGCAATTGTTCAACATATACTTTTGTATGGTCGACTATCTTGTGAAGGTGGTTTAGTGTCGTGCAAATTCAAAACAGCCATCGACACATACCACTAGGCCGTCAGCTGTCACCGAACTAAAACAAGGAGTTAACTTCATGGGCCAACGTCAACGTCCACTACGCAGCGCTGAATGGTTTGGTACGGCTGATAAAAACGGCTTTATGTACCGCAGTTGGATGAAAAACCAGGGCATTCCCGACCATGAGTTTCAGGGCAAGCCGATTATCGGCATTTGCAACACCTGGTCGGAGCTGACTCCCTGCAATGCGCACTTTCGCAAGTTGGCGGAGCACGTGAAGAAAGGCGTGCTGGAGGCGGGCGGCTACCCGGTGGAGTTCCCGGTGTTCTCCAACGGCGAATCCAACCTGCGCCCCACGGCGATGTTCACCCGCAACCTGGCCAGCATGGACGTGGAAGAGGCGATTCGCGGCAACCCCATCGATGCGGTAGTGCTGCTGGTGGGCTGCGACAAGACGACTCCTGCACTGCTGATGGGCGCGGCGAGTTGTGATATTCCCACCATCGTGGTTACCGGCGGGCCGATGCTCAACGGCAAGCACAAGGGCAAGGATATCGGCTCCGGCACCGTGGTGTGGAAGCTCTCCGAGCAGGTCAAAGCAGGCGAAATATCGCTGCACGACTTTATGGCCGCCGAGGCGGGTATGTCCCGTTCTGCGGGCACCTGCAACACCATGGGTACTGCCTCCACCATGGCCTGCATGGCCGAAGCGCTGGGCACTTCGCTGCCCCACAATGCGGCGATTCCCGCGGTCGATTCTCGCCGCTACGTGCTCGCCCATTTGTCAGGCAATCGGATTGTCGAAATGGTCAATGAAGATCTGCGGCTCTCCAAGATCCTCACCAAGGAAGCCTTCGACAACGCCATCCGTACCAACGCGGCGATTGGCGGCTCCACCAACGCGGTGATTCACCTCAAGGCGATTGCTGGGCGTATTGGTGTGGATCTGACCCTGGACGACTGGAGCCGGGTGGGGCGCGGTACCCCTACGGTGGTGGATCTGCAGCCTTCCGGACGCTTTCTGATGGAGGAGTTCTACTACGCCGGTGGCCTGCCAGCGGTGCTCAAGCGCCTGGGTGAAGCTGACCGACTGCCGTTCAAGGACGCCTTAACCGTCAACGGCAAAACGCTTTGGGAGAACGTTCAGGACGCCCCGCTGTATAACGACGAAGTGATCCGCAAGTTGGATAACCCGCTCACCGCGGACGGCGGCATCTGCGTGGTGCGCGGCAACCTCGCCCCCAATGGTGCCGTGCTCAAGCCCTCGGCGGCCACCGCCGAACTCATGCAGCATCGCGGCCGTGCGGTGGTGTTTGAAGACTTCGACGACTACAAGGCGCGCATCAACGACCCGGACTTGGACGTGGAGGCCAACGACATTCTGGTCATGAAACACTGCGGCCCGCGGGGGTATCACGGCATGGCGGAGGTGGGCAATATGGGCCTGCCGCCCAAGATCCTCGCCCAGGGGATTACCGATATGGTGCGTATTTCGGATGCCCGCATGAGCGGCACCGCCTACGGCACCGTGGTCTTGCACGTGGCACCTGAAGCCGCCGCCGGTGGCCCGCTGGCCGCGGTACGTAACGGCGACTGGATCGAGCTCGACTGCGAAAGCGGCCGACTGCATCTGGAGGTCAGTGACGAAGAGCTGGCCTCGCGCTTAGCCGAAAGCGACCCCACCGCCGCCTCGACGCTGATCGCCAGCCAGGGCGGTTATCGTCAGCTGTATATCGAACATGTGCTGCAGGCCGACGAAGGCTGCGACTTCGACTTCCTGGTGGGGTGCCGCGGGTCTGATGTACCGCGTCATTCGCATTAACTGACGGCGCTGGCCTGACTCTCCGATAGCGTCTGGGCATCGGTAGCGTGTAGCGCCATGGCGATGCCGCCCATGCAGGTCATGTCGCGACCCCAGGCGCAGCTTTCGATGCGGGTGGTGCCTCTCAGTTCGGCCACCAGGGCTTCATCAATGGCGTGATGCATGGTGGCCTGCATGGCTTCAAAACCACGCACGCCGGAACCGGTAATCAACACTAGATCGGGGTTAAACAGCGCCAGCACATTGGCGATACCGATACCCAGCGCCCGGCCTGCTTCGGCATAGATGCGTTGCGCCGCAGGGTCGCCGTTCAACGCCAGCTGGGTCAGCGCCTGCATCTGTTGTTCGGAGGGGTGGGCGCTGTCGCCAGAGGGGAGGTTTAAATGGTCGGCGGCGGCGCGGTAGAGCGCGTAGTCGCTGGCATAAGCTTCAATGCAGCCTCGTCGGCCGCAGGCGCACAAGGCGCCATCCGGTTGGTATTTGCTATGTCCAAACTCCGCCGCTGAGCCATTGGCGCCCAGATAAGGCACGCCGTTAATCAGCACCGACATCCCGATGCCGTAGCCCAGCATTATGACCACCAGGTTGGGGCAGTCTGCGTAGGCGGGCTGTGCCGCCAGTACGCTGGCGATGCAGTTGGCATCGTTTTCCAGCAGCACGCTGCAGTGAAAACGCTCGGCAAGACGTGCCGATATTGGCGCGTTACGAAAGCTTAAAGCGGGGGACCAGATAATCGTACCGCTTTGCGACGAGACTACCCCCTGCACTGCCAAACATATCCCCGCCAAGCGTTGAAATCCCTTTAGCTGTTGCGCGCAAACAGCGTTGACCATGTTGTCCAGCAGTGCTTCCAGGTCGTCGGTGCTCAGCGTCAGGGTGGGCACCGCGTGGTGCTCGCTATGGCGTACCTGGCCTGAAAAATCGCCCACCACCAGTTGGATTTCATTAATCGATAGCTTGATGCATACCACGCAGGCTGCTTGCGGGTTGAGCTCAACCAGCGTTTTGGGCCGTCCCCGCCCGGAGGGGCGGGGTGTTTCGGGTGGGCGTTCAGTGATCAGGCCCTGCTGGAGCAGCTCAGCGCTGATGGAGGTCACCGTTGCTGAGCTGATGCCATTCAGCGCACCCAGGTCAACACGCGCAACCGGACCTTGGTCTCGCAGGGTCCGAATGACCGCCAGAGTGTTGTCATGGCGGCTGGTATCAGTCGACGGAAGAGCCATAAAAAAATGCCGTTATATTTCGAGTTGAGAAAAACACAAAATGCGACCTAAGTTGCATATGCAGGTATTTATTTTAAGGGTTAAAGTAAATCAAGCATTACCCTAAAGCAATCGATGTTAATAAGACCCCTAGCCCAATAACAACAGACATTATCAGGTGGTCCTATGCTGTTATCCGCGCGCAAACTTTGCTGCTCATTTGGTGTAACCCAAGTGTTATTCGACTTTGTTCTCGACCGGTAAGCGGGCGATGTGCACGCGTGCCAGCTTCGTCCGCAGCCGGTAAGCAAGTGAGTGGATATCTAATACACGGTTAAAACACGCTTATAAAGAAGAAAGAGGTGAGAAAAGATATGAATCAGCACTCAGCGCGCTATACAAGCCTTGAAAAGCGTGTGGTCTTTATTACCGGCGGCGGCAGCGGCATTGGCGCCTCGCTTACCCGAGCCTTTCACCTTCAGGGCGCGCGGGTGGTGTTTGTCGATATTAACGATGAGGCCAGCGAGGCGCTGGTCGATGAGCTCCGCGCCGAGACTGGTGAAGCGCCGTGCTATCACCACTGTGATATTCGCGACGTGGAAAGCCTACAGCAAGTTATCGCTGAGACTGGCCAGAATATCGGGCCGATTTATGCACTGGTGAACAATGCCGCCAACGATGACCGCCACTCTTGGCGGGATGTGGATGTTGCCTATTGGGATGAGCGTATGTCGCTCAACCTGCGCCCGATGTTCTTTGCCGCCCAGGCGGCGGCGGAACAGATGATTAAAGCGGGCGGGGGGTCGATCATTAATTTTGGTTCGGTCAGCGTGCAGATGGCGTTAGGTGGTTTGCCCGCTTATGTCACCGCCAAAGCGGCGGCGCACGGCCTGACCCGCAGCCTGGCCCGGGAGTTGGGTGAGCACAATATCCGCGTTAATACCGTGGTGCCTGGCTCGGTAATAACCGAACGCCAGCTCGAAAAATGGATTAGCCCCGGCGACGAAGTCGCCATCCAACAACGCCAGTGCCTAAAAATGCGCCTTGAACCCCAGCATGTTGCCCCTGCGGTGCTGTTCTTAGCCAGTGCCGAAAGCCAGGCCATCACCGCCCAGGAGTTGGCGGTGGACGCGGGCTGGGCTTGAGGAATGACTCAACAACAAGCTTTAAAATAACATTAGGAGAATTTCATGCACTTAACTAACAAATACAATGTGCCCTGTTCACGCCCTCGTCACTTGGCGCTGGTTGTTGCCGCTGTTGCTGCTTTGGGGTCAGTCACCGCAGCCGCCGATACCACGGTGACGGTGCTAAGGATTGAGAGCAGCAGCGCCGAAAAGCGCTACTACGAGGAAGTGGTTGCCGCCTATGAAGCGGAGCACCCTGACGTTGATGTCGAATTCGAATACCTTGCCAACGAGGCGTACAAAACGCGCCTGCCCACCATGCTGCAGTCCAGCCAGCGCCCGGATATCTATTACACCTGGGGCGGTGAGGGGTTGCGCGATCAGGTCGACGCGGGATTTGTCCGCGACCTGAGCGAGCCGATGCGCGATGGTTGGCAGGATATCTACCCTAAGTCCGCGGTACGCGCCTTCACTCTTGATGATCGCGTCTATGGCGCGCCGCTCTACGCCACGGTGGTGGGTATCTGGACGAACACTGCCCTGACAGAACAGGCGGGAGTTGATGCGCAAGCGATTAAGACCTGGGCGGATTTTGAAAACGCCGTGGTAGCGCTGCGGGAAGAGGGCATAACGCCGCTGGTGGTCGGTGGCCAGGATGGTTGGCCGCTGCACTTCTATTGGGGCTCTTTAGTCACCCGCCTCGCTGGTGGCGACGGCATTGAAGCGGCTAAAAGCGGTGATAACGGCGGCTTTAACGGCGAACCGTTTGTACGCGCGGGTGAAATGCTGCAGTCGCTTGTTGAGCTCGACCCTTTTCAGCCCGGCTTTATGGCCACTTCCTACGAGCGCGCCAGCGGGATGTTTGGCGATGGTGAGGCTGCCTTCCACGTGATGGGTGACTGGGATTATCTTCCTTCCAAGCAGCGCTCAGTCAGTGGCGAGGGTGTCCCGGATGACGACTTGCTGTTTATTCCTTTTCCAGAGGTCGAAGGTGGTGAGGGCAACGCACAGAGTTTTGGCGGGATGAACGGTTTTGCTGTCACCCGTGATGCGCCCGATGAAGCGGTCGACTTTCTGCGTTTTCTGCTCAATGCCGACAACCAGCGTAAAGCCGCCGCGACAGGGATCTTTGTGCCGGTTGCCGAGGGCTCCGCTGAAGCGCTTGAAACGCCCTATGCTCGCCGCGTTGCAGAAATTCTTGATGAGTCCGAGTTTCATCAGGTGTTTCTGGACCAAGCGCTGGGTACGTCTGTCGGCGCGACGATTAATGATATCAGCGGTGATTTGGCGCAAGGCGTCGTGACGCCCGAAGAGGCCGCCGCCCGGGTTGAAGAGGCCTGGCAGTTTAGATGATCCACCCGCTAAAAGAGCACGCGCGTTACCGCCCGTGCTCATCCACGCTCTGCCTCGGAGTTTGCCATGACCACGCTTGACCGAACCGCCGTGCCGCGGAGAGGGAATGCTGACCGGGTGAAGAAAGGCTTGGTGAGCGGTAAATTCACCGCGCTGCTGATTCTGCTTCCACCGGCGTTAATCCTTTTTTCGCTGTTCGTCATTCTGCCGCTCGCGGATGCTGTCTATTACAGCGGCTTTTCCTGGAATGGCTACGGTGCGCCCAGTGACTTTGTCGGCGCGCAAAATTATCAGCGCCTGCTCGATCACTCGGTGTTTCATACCGCGCTGTGGAATACCGCCAAACTGATCCTGGTATCGTTACTGATCCAGATGCCCCTGGCACTGGGGTTAGCACTGCTGGTGTACCGTAAAACGCCCACCAATACCCTGTTTAGACTGGTATTTTTCCTGCCCTATATACTGGCGGAAGTGGCCGCGGGGCTCATCTGGAGCTTTGTTTTTGACGGCGACTACGGCATTACCAGTTCGCTATTGCATGCCATGGGCCAGGAGTCGGTGTATGTGTTGGCCGATCACCAGTGGGCGTTTCCGGCGATTATGACCGTGATCGTTTGGAAGTACTTTGGCTTCCATATGATGATCTATATTGCCGCCCTGCAGGGCGTGCCCAAGGATCTGGTTGAAGCCGCCAAGCTTGAAGGGGCTAAACCCCGCCAAGTGGCGCTTTTTGTACAAATCCCGCTGATTAAACATGCCATCGTAGTGAGTGGTTTCTTTGCCGTTGTCACAGCGAATAGAGCGCGGTTTGCCCCGCCACTCAATGATCTGCTCCAGTGATCGGATAACACGCTCTGCCGGAAGCGAGAAGTCTACTTCGATGCCAAGGCCTTCGCGGTTGAAGTCATCAATCACATTCAGCAGCCGGTAGCTGCGACCATCGTTGAGCTGGTCGTGCATGAAGTCCATCGACCAACTGTCATTGATCATTTCCGGCACTGCCAATGGCTCCGGCTGTTCACGAACCAGGCGTTTCTTGGGTTTTATCCGCAGGTTCAGTTCCAGTTCCCGATAAATTCGGTAAACCCGTTTGTGATTCCAGCCAAACCCTTTGACGTTTCTCAGGTGCAAAAAGCACAGGCCGAAGCCCCAATTTCGCTGGTTATGGGTCAACCGGGTTAGCCAGTCGGCGATCTCGGCATTCTCGCTGCTGAGCTTGGCCCGGTAGCGATAGCAGGTCTCGCTGATGCTGAACATCCAGCAAGCCAGCCGAATACTGATGCGCTTCTCATTGACGGCTTTCTGCGCCATCTCACGGCGTCGAGACGGCTTCACCACTTTTTTTCGATGGCTTCCTTGAGGATGTCCGCTTTCACTCGTTCCTCAGCGTACATCTTCTTGAGCCGTCGGTTTTCATCCTCTAGCTCTTTCAGCCGGGCCATCATGGACGCATCCATGCCGCCGAATTTAGCTCGCCACTTGTAGAAAGTCGCACTGCTCATGCCATGCTCACGACATAGCTCTGGAACCGGTGCGCCGCCTTCGGCTTGCTTGAGAATTGACAGTATTTGGCTGTCGGAAAAACGTGATTTTTTCATGCAGAATCTCCCTGCGCTTAGCTTACGGAAAATTCTACTTTTGAACACTCTGGTTTTTCGGGGGGATTACCGGAAGAATATGATCGCATGTGGCGATGATAATGGATTAGCAGAAATGGCCGTCCGCATTATAGACCTTGGTCTAACATCGACCTTGGTTTATAATGCACTGCAACAAGCCCAATTTGGTGCTTACTGCAGGAGATCATACGATGCCTCCCGAGCTTACTGAACGGCCCGCGCCGTTACCTTATCGGCTTTCTACCACGGCAAACGTTCAACGTAGCCTTCGCCAATGTTTGTCGATTGCCGCTGAACTGCTTTACGACCACGGCCATGTGCTAGAAACCATTACCCTGCCACAGCGCGGCTTAGCCCACCGTGAACTTGTCGCGCTTAGCACAGCTGCGCCCACCTGGGCGACCTGCCAGCAAGTGATGGAAGCTAGTGAAGCCGCCACCTTTAATGACTATGGCCGCTTTGTACTGACCAGCCTTGGTCGCGAGCTGATGTTTGATATGTTTGGTCAGGGTGCTGCTGACTGCGCATAAAAAAACCGCCCCTAGCTTTCGCTAGTGGGCGGTTTTTTGCTTGGCTTATTGTTTGAGGCTTAGCGTAGGCCAAGCATCGACAGAATGAACAGCACAACGACGATCAGGCCAATAATGTAGATAATATTACGCATAGGGCACTCCTTGCTTATTTGCGTTTCAGGGGAAATCAATGGGTTGCTTACCCATGAGCTAACACACCCATCCTAGCAGGCTTTTTCTTGTTTTGCGTAATCCCGCTGCCTCCCTCTAGTCGAAAGTGACTACTCTTGTGCTATCCAAGGCGTTGGTATTTTTCGTCAAAGGCGCGCTGAATAAGCTTCTGCTGCTGGTTATCGATCTCTAATTCATGACAAAGGGTCGGCCACCCAGCAAGGGCATCAAGGGTTTGCTCAATGTAGAGATCCGGATCTAAGTACCGAAAGGGTGCACACACCTGTTTTAGCTTCTTCCGGGTAGCCACGCCTGCACCGCTGATAGAGGTGGTGTGTTCATCTGCGTATCCCCGAACAGGGGCATAAGTAAGGTCATAAGCTGGCGCCAACGTCCACCGCCCCTGATCATGCAAAAAAGCGAAGTTCTTTGCGTGGTCATCATGGTTGTGGGTCAGGGCATTGAACACCATCAGCCTCGCCATTCGCTCAACGTCTTCTGAATGGCGGGTGAACGCGTTAGTTGCCTTCAACAGGTCTGAATAGTCCAGCGATGGGGCGCTGTAATCAGCATAGAGAATACCGCTAGCCGTCATCATGTGAATTTTGCTATTACCATTGCGATCAAAACGCTGAGCGGAAAAGAAACGTTCGATGCCCGTTGCAGAGTTGATCTCAATCAGCCTACTCTCAGCCATTTTCACCCCAGCAAGCTCTGCCAACAATGAATAGGCGTACTCAATGGCACCAGTGTCCCGATGCTCGTTGGGTGCGCGGAATTTCACTAGCCAGTGCTGGTAGCCCGCCGAAAGGTCTTTGAACGAGGTACTGCAATGACGTCCATTAGGAGACAAAGCGACGACAACCTTGGGCCGGGCACCGGCCGGAGAACCACCCGCCAATCTTAGGGCGTCCAGAGTCGATGAAGTCTCACCTTCATAGACAGCATGAGAGGCCTGATAAAGTTGTTCCAAGTCGATATTGTCTTCATCGACGGTACGCTCGAGAACGGGGCGATACTCTAGCGCTCCCATTCCCCTATCGGCCATATAAGCCAGCCGGTCAAGAGGAGAAATGTCTCTCCGGTCTTTTCCATATTCGGCAAGAAAATAACGATCCATGAGCAGCATTCCCCAGCCATCTGGCAGCGAGTCAGCAAATGCCCCCGGCAGACCAGCAAAAAGAAGTGGATCAGCCGCCTTTTGTGGTTGAGTAGTAAAATTCATATTCAAGGGCGACAAATTGAAGCCTTCCGCCACCCATTGGGGGTAATAGGCAAAGTAGATCCCCTGTCGACTAGCGACCAGCTCCCCTACTGGATTACCTGATAGCAGCACCTCTACGGTGTTGATCCGCTTCATTTTCGCCCCCGAGTGCGACCTGTCCGTTTGATTTCTTCAAGTGAAACTGGGTGTTCATGCTTGAATAGTTCGGCAATTTGACCTGTCGCGCCTAGTGCCGTGGCAATGAGTACAAGTCCTTCGAGGGTTATTTGCCCATGAGACTCGAATCGTTTAATAGTGGACTCGGAAACACCCGCCATCTGCGCCAAAGTTCTACGGGAAAGGTTCTGTGCCAATCGGGCTGCCCGTGCGTTGGCACCGACCTGCTGGGCCAGTTCGCCAGGCGCAAGCAGAGAGTGAGTCAGGGCCATAATAGCTCTCTCAATAAAGGGTCATTTATAATCCACTATATACTAAAAGTGGCTATAAAAGATCAAAAATGAGCCATTCATATAAATATTCAGTTCCATTCTTAGGCGCAGAAAGTACCACCTAACCTTCATGCTCGCGGCTATCTGTTGCGGAACCTCTTCGGCTTCTTAGCCTCGAACCTTTGCCACTTATACTGAAGGTATTGCGATGCGCGTTACTGCTTTACTTGTTTCGTTTGCTGTTATGTCGTTTTTCACTACTTCTGCCGCGGCAGCAAATAAACCCTCTGCAACAGCACTCCAGGCACTAGACCAGCAAACCCGACAGCTTGAACGCATTCACAGCATGGTAGTGGCCTACGATGGCGAGATTATCCATGAACATCATCAAAGTGGGCCGGGTGTGGCCTCGCCTGCCAATATTAAATCGCTGTCCAAAACGGTGCTGGCGGCGATCACTGGGGCGGCGATTGAGGCGAATATTGTCGACTCCGTTGAGCAACCCATGGTGGATTTGTTTGGCGAGCACCTTCCTAGCGGTATTGATCCAAAAGTTAGCGAGATCACTGTGGCCCATCTACTCGCACTGCAAGCGGGGCTTGAGCGTACCTCAGGCAGTAACTATGGCGCTTGGGTAGCCAGCGACAACTGGGTTAACGATGCCATCACTCGCCCTTTTGTGGATGAACCCGGCGGGGAAATGCTCTACTCAACCGGCACCAGCCATCTGCTTTCCGCCGCGCTTACCCATGCCAGCGGCGAGACGACCCATGCACTGGCACAACGCCTGCTAGGCGATCCGCTCAATATCACTATCCGCCCTTGGCTGCGCGACCCACAAGGCATCTATTTTGGTGGCAATGATATGCAGCTTTCGCCGCGAGCGTTGATTGAGGTGGGCGAGCTGTATCGTAACGATGGGCTAGTCATTGACGAGACTGGCAATGAACAGCGGGTTCTGCCGGAAGGCTGGGTAGCAACATCGTGGCAGCCGCGCGGCACCTCTCGCTGGACCGGTGATGGATACGGCTTCGGTTGGTTTATTACTCAGTTAGCAGGGGAAGATGTTTACTATGGGCGCGGCTACGGTGGCCAAGCACTGTTTGTTATTCCCGAGCGTGAAATGACGGTCGTGATTACTTCTGATCCCAACCCACCCTCGCCGGGCGGGCAGTTCCAGCAGCGGCTGAATGGGCTGGTGGAGGAGCTATTGGCGCAAGACCCGCAGTAGCTCCCGGTTAAACGCCGAACACAATAAAACGCTTCAATTTATAACAGATTCATCGCGATAAAGGTGCAGGTAGCGCCAAACAGCGCAAACCCCAGCAGCAGCGCCACCCCATCGCGGGCAACCAGGCCTAGCCCCAGCAGCGACAGCGCCAGCCCCGCGCCGTTGGCTGAAAAGGGAATAAACTCCATGGGCGGCATGGCCAGTGCGATAAGCAGGCATACCACCGCCGTCACGCGGATACCGATATACCCGGTCAGCCACGGCAAACGAACCTTCAGCAGCCCGTCCACCCAGCGGGCGGGCTTTTTCATGTAATGAATGCCTTTATCAAACTTTTGCCGCGAAATTGAGCGATTTAGCAGCCATTTAGGCAGCCAAAACGCTTCACTGCCCGCCAATAATTGCACTGACACCAACAGTACCAGCGCGGCCATCAGCGTGGGCATACCGGGTATATCGCCAATAATCGGCGTCAGGGTAATTAAGCCAGCCTCCAGCAGGAGCGGCCCAAACGAGCGCCGACCTACGGCATAAACCACATCATCAACGCTGATTCGAGGAGCGTCCTGCTCCATGTTCTCAATTGAGTCAATTAGGTCCATTAAATTCGAGTCTTCATTGCGGTTATGCATCGTGGTTATTGCGCTCCTCTACGTGCAGTTTGGTGCGGATAAAATCACTGTGGCTGACATGTAGCAAATCCGCCAAGCGGCGAATGCGGTGCTCTTCTAGCGGGTCAACATTGCCGTCGGCCCAGGCCAGTTGCCACATTTGTACCACCAGCTCACAGCGCTGACCGTAGTTATAGTGCTCTTTGATCAGGCTAACGAACTGGTAGTGATCAACGGCTTCATCCACTTCCGCCTGAGCAAGCGACATTAGCTCTTCTACATCGCTTTCGCTTAGTCGGTAGCGCTCAATTAGCATGCTGCGCAGTGTGGCCAGCTCTTCGTCGGTGGTGTCGTAATCAGCGCGGACGATTTCACACAGCAGCGCGGCGGTGGCAAGCTCCAGCGTCAGCGTTTGGTTTTCACGCTGTTCGGGTTGCGCCAGCGTGCGCTGGAAAAAATCACTAATGGCGTTCAGCATTGGGGTCTCCTGAGTCGGTACCGCTTGTCCTTAGCTTAGTCTTGTTTGGTGAGCTGCTCTCTTAATTGCTTTGGCACTTGCTTAATGATCAAGCGATCCTGAGCAGCGTCGTACTCAATGCTTGAACCGAGCAGATGAGAATCAAAGCTGATCGAGACGCCGCCCGCACGCCCGGTGAAACGGCGAAACTGGCTCAAGGTGCGTTTATCGGGCGGAATTTCCGGCGATAGCCCGTAATCGGCGTTGCGGATATGCTCGTAAAACGCTTTGGGCTGCTGTTCGTTGACCAAGCCGGAAAGCTCATCCAGGGTCATCGGCTCGCCCCGACGCAGCTGTTCATTGGCGTAGTCCACTAGCGTGTCGGTTTTTTCACGGCTCACTTCGTCGTCGTAATCCTCTTTTTCGACGTAGTCGCTAAACGCTTTTAGCAGCGTGCGGGTTTCCGCCGGGGCATCAACGCCCTCTTCCATGCCCAGTAAGGCAACCAAGCCCTCGGCGAGTTTTTTGCCGCCGCGATCTTTTAAAAACGAGACATACTGCGCACTCGGGGCATCGCTCTGCCACTGGGTAAGATTGATGCGCGCCGCCAGCGTCAGCTGGCTGGTATTGAGCTGGGCAGCGGGCACCGCGTGGTGCTCAGAATTAATACCAATCCCTTCGCGCTGGTGCACCAAGGCAAACAGCAGCGTTTCGGTATCGCCCTGGCGCTGATGGCTAATCACTAAGTAACCACTCACTGACAGCTGCTCTTGAAGCTGCTTGGCGAGCCTTTCAGCCAGCGCAACGGAAAGCTCGGCAAAGCTTTTATCACCCGCCAAATAGTCGCGCAGCCACATGGCAAGGGGCCCTGCTTGCTCGCCTTCTTCGGCAAAGCGCCCCCAGCCTTTGGGCTTGGTGTTGTAGGTGTCGTTGAGCGCACCCACTAGGCTTGTCATTACCGGGTTATCGCTGGGGGCCGCCTGTTCTTGGGGCGCAGCGGTTAGGGTTAGGCGCTCACCGTCTAGCGTCGGGTCAAGACGGTGCACAATACTTTGCAGTAGTGGCATAAGGGTCTGCTAGCATCCAGAAGTTAAACGTAAATTAGGGTTTGAGGCGGTAACCGGTGCGAAAAATCCAGCCAATCGTGGCCAAGCAAGCGACCAGGAACAGGGTAATCATGCCCACGCTGGCCGCCAGGCTAACATCGCTAATACCGTAAAAGCTCCAGCGAAAGCCGCTCACTAGGTACACCACGGGATTAGCCAAGGTGATGGTTTGCCAAAACGGCGGCAGCATATCGATAGAGTAGAAGCTGCCGCCCAAAAAGGTCAGCGGCGTGATCACCAACAGCGGCACCAGCTGCAGCCGGTCAAAGCCATCGGCCCATATACCAATGATAAAACCGAGCAGGCTAAAGGTGACCGCCGTTAGCACCAGGAAGAAGAGCATCCAAAATGGATGAGCAATCTCCAGCGGCACAAAGAAGTTTGAGGTCGCCAGGATAATCAGCCCCAGCAGTATCGATTTTGAAGCGGCCGCGCCCACGTAGCCAATCACTATCTCTAAATGTGAAATAGGCGCTGACAGTAGCTCATAAATGCTCCCGGAAAACTTCGGGAAAAAGATACCGAAGGAGGCGTTGGAAACGCTTTGCGTCAGCAGCATTAGCATAATCAAACCCGGCACGATAAAGGCGCCGTAGCTAACCCCATTGACCTCACTGATTCGCGAGCCGATCGCCGCGCCGAACACCACGAAGTAGAGCGATGTGGAGATGACGGGTGAGACAATGCTCTGCAGTAATGTGCGGCGCGTACGGGCCATTTCGGCCATATAGATGGCGCGAACGGGATGAAGGTTCATGCGCGCTCCTTAACCAAATCGACAAAAATATCTTCAAGCGAGCTTTGCCGAGTATTGAGATCTTTAAAAGTGATCCCTTCCCGCTCCAGCGCCGTTAAAAACTCTGATATCGCGTGACCGTCCTCTTCCTGGCTGCCATCGTAGGTATAGATCAATTCAAACCCTTCAGCGGCTAAGCTCAGCTCAAAGCGTTGGAGGTTCGCAGGTATCTCTGTCAACGGGCTGTGCAAGTTTAGTATTAGTTGCTTGCTGCCCAGCTTACTCATTAACG
The DNA here is from genome assembly GCF_055725665.1 of Vreelandella sp. DA03-1M. Taxonomy (NCBI): domain Bacteria; kingdom Pseudomonadati; phylum Pseudomonadota; class Gammaproteobacteria; order Oceanospirillales; family Halomonadaceae; genus Vreelandella; species Vreelandella sp. DA03-1M. The sequence goes on along the minus strand of NZ_CM146798.1, from coordinate 3,812,689 downwards.
CCGCTTTCTCTTCTACCAGCACCAGTTCACCGCGATTAATGACGCCGATGCGGTCGGCCATCTCTTCGGCTTCTTCGATGTAGTGGGTGGTCAATATGATCGTCACACCGTTATCGCGCAGTTGGCGCACTACGTCCCACATCTCGCGGCGCAGTTCAACGTCGACCCCGGCAGTGGGCTCATCCAAAAAAAGAATCCGCGGCTCATGCGAGAGTGCTTTGGCAATTAGCACACGGCGCTTCATACCGCCCGAGAGCGTCATTAGCCGGTTGTTGCGCTTATCCCAAAGCGCCAGCGACTTGAGCACTTTTTCGATATGCGCAGGATTAGGCGCTTTGCCAAACAAACCGCGGCTGAAACTGACGGTGTTCCAGACGGTTTCAAACGCCTCGTTGGTCAGTTCTTGGGGCACTAGCCCAATGCGCTCGCGGGCCTGGCGGTAGTGGGTAATATTATCGAACCCATCGACCATGACATGGCCAGCGGTGGGATTGACCAAACCGCATACCACGCTAATCAGCGTGGTTTTGCCTGCCCCGTTGGGGCCAAGCAGCGCAAAGATTTCACCGCGCTGAATCGTTAAATCAATATGAGTTAACGCCTGAAAGCCACCCTCGTAGGTTTTGTTCAGGGCGTTAATGGTAATAATCGGGTCGTTCAAGGCGTACTCCTCACACCGCGGTTGAACCACCGCGGTGCTTGACGGCCTTTTAGGCGCAATTAAGAGCGTTTGGTTAGGAAAAATTAAGTGCGGCTGGTGACTTCTAGCAGGTGATAACCAAACTGGGTTTTCACCGGGCCGTGCACTTGGCCGACCTCGTCATTGAAGACGACCTTATCAAACTCAGGCACCATTTGGCCGGGGCCAAAGCTGCCGAGGTCGCCGCCTTGGCGGCTGGAGGGGCAGCTGGAGTGCTCTTTGGCGACTTCAGCAAAGTCGCGGCCGTTTTCGATCTCTTTCTTGAGTGCTAGGCACTGCTCTTCGCTGCTGACTAGAATGTGGCGGGCGCTGGCTTGTGTCATAAGTTGCTCCTGACTAAGTAGGTTCTGAGAATCATTCGGGGCAGTAGTTTACCACGGCTTACCCAGGGCTCCGCTATAACGCAACGCTTCACCGACACTGGCCAAGGCGCGTTCGTGCGCGTTTACCGCTACGGGCCCGCGAGCACAGCTAACGATCACCCATGGCCCTTGGGTGGTTGTCTCAACGTTGGCACGCTTGGCAATACCGGCATCGCAACTACGCCGCTGCTGAGTGCCGGTTTTATGGGCAAAGTTTATGCCTTCCCCCAGGCCCGCTTTAAGACGCCGCTTGCCAGAACTGGTTCGCTGCATCACCGCTAACAGCGTTTGCCGCTGCTCGGCGCTTAAGTCATCTGTGCCGCCGTGCAGGCTAGCTAGAAGGTCGCCAAAAGCGCGTAAGGTGCCCACGTTTTCGCCGGTGGCTTCGTAGGCATCAAACGCATGGTCGTAATCGGGCTGGGTAAAGGATTCTGTGCTAACGCCTAGCGCGCGGGCCAACGCCTGGGCACGCTGGCTTACCGCTTGCTGGCGCAGAGCGATAAAATCCATTCCGCCAAGCGCGCGCGCATCCGGGTGGAGCTCGCCGTAAACCCCTTGGCGAACGCCGACCAACGTTGAGATAGGGCCGAGCTCATCGGGATTGCCACCGCTTGCCGCGATCATCGTACGCGCGCGCTGATTCACCGCTTCAAGCCCTACCCGATCAATCAACATATCAGTGGCGGTGTTGTCGCTGACGGTAATCATCTGCTCCAGCAAGTAACGAATAGAGATAGGCGTGCCGGGATCATGCCAGTTGGTGGGGCCCGCGCCATCGACAAAGTCACTTTGGGCAAGCGTTAGCCGCTCATCCAGCGTCAGCGTGCCCGCCTGTCGTTCGGCCAGCACCTGTGCTGCCACCGGTATTTTAATCAGCGAGGCTAAATACCAAGGGGCATCGGCACGCCAAGAAAATACTTCACCACTGAGGAGGTTTTGTACATAAACGCCGAGTTCGCCCTCAAACACACCTTCGATAGCCTTCAAGCGAGAGGTTAAATCACCCTGCCAGGCGCTCTTTTTATCGACTTCATAATACCAATTAGTCTCGTATCCATCGGCATGCACGGGTAGCGCAATCAGCAGCACTACGGCCACTAGCCCGCATTGAATCCAGTGTCGCAAATCGTAAGCTCCAGAAGTATTTATCGCGGTTAACGGTGATTCGCCATCCAGCGGGTCACCCAAATCCACGCCGCGGCGCCAAGTATCAACAGCCCGCCCACGCCCAGTGCCTGTGGATAGCTATACATCCCCTCGCCTTCCCACAAAAAGCGCAGCACCAAGAAGATCATCACAATATGGAAAATAAACGCTTTAAGGGCATCTGAACCGACCATCGTCAGCGGCAAAAGTGCCTTGGCAGCTTTGGCGCCCCCGGCTAACGCTAGGGCTAACAGCACTAGCGCACCGCCTAAGCTAAACAGCATAAACTCAAGCCCTGGCGGATGCTTACCGACATTGTTGGCAATCGCCAGCATCGCCGCGTGCACATCGCCATTGGCAAAGGCCATCGCATAAAATCCTGCCACCATTAGCGCGCCTGCCCCCAGCAGTGTGAGCACTAAGCGCTGGCGAGAGCTCGGTTCAAAATAGCAGCGAAGTAGCGCTTCCCCGATAAGCAGCCCGATTAAAATCATCGGGGCACGGCTAATCTGCCCCCAGGTGTAGTGGTCTTCGTGATCCACCAGCAGCGCTTTCAGAATATCGTTGCCACCAAACGTAAGGCTTTGCAGCCAAATAGTGAGTGCTGTTAACGCACCAATCGTAGCTAGGCGGCTCCACAGCGGCGCCCGCGCCCATAGCGGCAGCATCAGCGGCACCCATAGCAGCGCGATAGCGTAGAAACCCAAGATTTCGACCCAAATTGCAAAACGGCCATACATCAAGGCATCGACGATCTCGCTGGGCGAGTAGAACGGCAGCATCTCAATGACAAGGAGCGCTTTATACCAGAACCACACCTCTACAGCGCGCAGCCATAGCTTTAACCGACGCTTAGGCCAGTCATCGCTTTGAGTGTGGGAAAGAAACGCCACCGCCAGGGCAATGCCAAATACCACAATAAACAGCGAAGAGGAGAATTTAGTCAGAAAATGAATCGGCACCATGCCCCAATCAGGCACATTGCGAATACCCACTAACCCACTGACTGAGTGGCTAATAATCATCAAGCCGATGGCGATACCACGGGCAAGGTCAATCGCTGCTATACGGCCATCAGCCTTGGGCAGTTGGGGCTTTTCTGTCCACTTTAGGGGCGTCCATTTCAGCGGCATTGAGTCATCCTTGTGGGTACCGTAGTCAATGGTTAAGCATAAAGGTGCTTAACACTTTAGCGTGAAATTATATCGTCCGCTTTGGTTGATAGTGTTAACGGCCACACACAAAGATGCCCCGCAGTTGGCGGGGCATCTGTTGGCTCATCCATGAGCCCGAGAAAAGTGAGTCCTTAAAAAGTTGCAATTACCACCCGGAATCATCCTCCTCTTCATCGGTGGCGGGTACTTCTTGCTCCTCTTCCTCTTCTTCGTAAGTGAATTCTTGCTCTTCCTCTTCGTACTCAGTGCCTACATCCGAACCTTTATCTTGCTCAGTGTCGTAGCTGTTGTAGGTACCTTGATCATCCTGCGTCGTTTCTTCTTGCGGAGTCGGTTCGTACTCGTCGCTGCTATCCACTTGCGCAAACGCAAGTGGGCTGGCCATCAGGCCAAATGATACACCTAGGATGCCAAGTTTCTTGAGAGATTCCGTCTTCATCATGATACTGCTCCTATCAAACGTTGCTACTTAAACATCTGTGCGAGCATCGCACTGGGTTTAACGTGTAAGAGCGACAGGTCGTCCTTCCTGTTACGCTCTCAACCCATCCACTGCAGCCACCATGCCACCTCATAGCATCAGTAAATAAAAACCATTATTAAACAACTTCTTATATGTTTAAAACAGAAACCAACCTTTTGATTTTATTAATAAAAACTAGCCTTATGCTGTTTAAAATAGGCACCTGATCCCCGATTGAGCAGTTAATTGGGGCAATATAACGACTTACTCATAAGCCATTTCTTCAAGCTCTTTCCCGCACGTCTCTTTGACGAAGTAGATAACAAAGAAGTAGATAACAAAGAAGACAGGGGCAATGGCACTGATCGCATAGAAGGCGTAAGCACCAATCGCGCAGCCCAGCAGCATCAACGCCACATTGATACCAGTGCCTGCGCTATCGGAGTTAAAAGAGGTCTGTAGGCTACTAAGTCGTTTGATAGCTAAACTGACACGTCATTGAAGTTGCCTGATCCGTGGCCAGTTCAACTAACCCCTCGGTTAAAGGTGAGACGCTATGGTGGGCATCCACCACATGGCTTACGTGAACCGCCCCGGCTTTACCGGAGACTCCATATCTTGAGAGGATGGAGTTATGAACTCACCAAAACGATATTCCCCAGAAGTCCGGGAGCGAGCTGTTCGATTAGTCCTTGAACAGCAAGGCGAATACCCGTCCAAGTGGGCGGCGATCTGCTCCATTGCCAGCAAGTTCGGTTGTACACCAGAGACTTTGAGAGCCTGGTGCAAACGCACAGAACTCACGCAGGAAAACAGCTCGGTTAACCTGCCTGAACATGAACGACTCAAGCAGCTAGAGCGTGAAAACGTCGAATTGAAGCGCGCTAATGAAATTCTCCGTAAGGCGGCTGCTTTTTTCGCCCAGGCGGAGCTCGACCGCAAACCCAATTGATGGTGTCATTTATCGACGAGCATCGTGCTCAGTTCGGGGTCGAGTCGATTTGTAGCCAGCTGCCAATCGCCCCATCGACGTATTACCACCACAAGGCACTTGAGACTGATCCTGAGCGGCGGGCAGATCGATATCGGCAGGATGCGTTTCTTACCGCTGAGATTCAGCGAGTGTGGGAAGAAAACTTCTGCGTCTACGGTGCTCGTAAGGTCTGGCGGCAACTCCGCCGTGAAGGCGTTAATGTTGCTCGTTGCACTGTAGAACGGCTCATGCGCCGCCTAGGAATTCGCGGCGTGGTGCGAGGCCAACGCCCCTTCACGACCCTCAGTGATCCCGGCCAGAAACGGGCACCTGATTTAGTGAAACGTGACTTTACGGCTATGCGTCCTAATCAGCTTTGGGTGGCCGATTTTACCTATGTCGCTACCTGGTCTGGCTTCGTTTACGTTGCGTTCGTTATCGATGTTTATGCACGCTGTATCGTGGGTTGGCGTGTAGCGACGTCGATGAGAACGGCACTGGTGCTGGACGCTCTGGAGCAAGCTCTGTGGGCACGAAAACACAGACAAGGGTTGATCCATCATAGTGATAGGGGAAGCCAATATCTCTCGATCCGCTACACCGAGCGTATGGCTGACGAGGGTATCAATGCCTCAGTCGGCACCACCGGCGACTCCTACGACAATGCGCTGGCTGAAACCATCATCGGCTTATTCAAAACGGAGGTGATTCACCATCGTGGACCATGGAAAGGGCGAGATGCCGTTGAGTATGCCACGCTGGGATGGGTTGACTGGTTTAACAATCGCCGACTGCTGGAACCCATAGGAAACGTTCCACCAGCAGAACGAGAAAGGACGTATTATCGTCAATTGGAGGAGTCGGGTGAAGCTGCCTGACTCAAACAAACCGGTCTCCGGAATAACCGGGGCGGTTCATACGGGCTCGAAACAGAAAAAATCCGCTTGAGCATGGGGAGAGAAAACCAGATAGCGGGACATGGTGGGTACAGTAGTGAGCTCAAGTTCCACACCGCGAGCTGGCCATTCTATTCGTGCTTGGCCTTTCCAACCGGTAAAGAGGTTGTCGATTAAGCGTTCGGGTAGCGCTTTCCCATTACTGAAGTTCCAGGTGGACTCCGGTGTCAGGCGACGCCATTCACGTGGCAGTTGCGCTTTATCAACCTCCCAAACGCCTTCCGCCAGCGCTGTAATCCGAGTATCGCCAGTGCGGGGAAACCAAGGATGGAGGCCCAAGCCATAAGGTGCAGGTTGGTCGCCTAAATGCGTCACGCTAAGGGCTACTTCCAACCGGCGATCTATCAGGCAATAGCTCAACTCAGCGTGGTAATCAAAAGGAGGCTGTTCATTAGAACGCAGTTCAAGCTCCAGTGTGTGCGTACTTTGTGATACGACCTGCCAAGAACGCTGCCAGCCATCGCCATGAATGGGCAACGGCTCATTCTCAAGGTTTTTCACAAGGGGATAATATTGCCCACGCCACTCAAAGCCACCCTTCGCAATCCGGTTTGACCACGGTAACAATGGGTACATCGCCAGTTGATTCGGATCTCGTTCATCAATGCTACCTGGGCGCATAAGCGCCACGACTCCTGCCTGCGTCAATGCATCAAAACGTACTACTGAGCCTCCCACTTCCGGGTTTACTACTAAGCGCAGCTGGGCATTTTCTAGGGTGATCGTCGTCATTTTTTACTGCTCCTAGACAATACTCTCGCGACTTTGTGGACGCTTTTGTACCACGTCATCAGGCAGCCGCTTTCCATCGGCATCAAACGCATGGAGCTGGGCCTGCTGGGGAGTGATAAACAGTGTATCGCCATGGCTAAGCTCGACATCGCCAGAGAGACGGACGGTGAGCGGGCCGGTCTGCTCGCTATCCACATAGGCGAAAGCGTCAGCGCCCAGCTTCTCGATGAATCGCACACGCCCTTTCCACTCGCCCTGCTCGCGGCTCACCTCTAGATGCTCGGGCCGTATGCCTAGCGTGGTGGCACCGTAAGCCGCCGCTAGGGAACCTTCGATCAAGTTCATTTTCGGCGAGCCAATAAAACCCGCCACAAACAGCGTTTCGGGGCGTTGATAAAGCGCCATGGGCTTGCCCATTTGCTCAATCTTCCCGGCGTTCATCACCACAATGCAGTCGGCCAGGGTCATCGCCTCGACCTGATCGTGGGTGACATACACCATGGTGGTTTCGAGCCGTTGATGCAGCTCAGCCAGTTCGACCCGCATGCGATTACGTAACGAGGCATCCAGGTTGGAGAGGGGCTCGTCGAACAGAAACACGCCGGGGCTACGCACAATGGCACGGCCAATGGCCACCCGCTGGCGCTGCCCGCCGGAGAGCTCGGCGGGTTTACGCTCGAGCAGATCCTCAAGGTTGAGCAAGCGCGCGGCCTCGGCCACTTTGGCTTCCCGCTCTTTGCTGGGCACTTTTGCCAGCCGCATGCCGAAGTCGATATTGCGAGCGACCGTCATGTGCGGGTAAAGCGCGTAGGACTGGAAAACCATGGCAATGTCCCGGTCACTTGGCTCGGCGGTGGTAACGTCTTCCCCGCCGATAGTGATTGTGCCCTGAGTCACGGTCTCCAGACCCGCAATCATGCGCAGCAAGGTGGATTTTCCGCAGCCGGAAGGCCCAACCAGCACGGTGAAAGAGCCATCTTCGATATGCAGATTTAAATCAGGGATTACCGTGGTTTTGCCATGAAACGTCTTTTCGATGTCGCGTAGTGTTACTTCAGCCATGAGCTTATCTCGTCTCTGAAAGAGGGGCGCGGCGATAGCAAAACGCCTGGAAATCGGCGGGGGTGCCGCGTCCACTAATGTCGTGGGCGGCCATGCCTAGAAAATTGCCGGTGAAATAGCCGTGGGCACGACCGCTACCTTCGTCGGAAAGCAGGCCAGCATGTAAGGCAGGCCCAATCGATTGCCAGGGCTGATCTCCCTGGGCATAGCGAAAGCGCAGCTCGCGGGCATGGATATCCAGCCCAAGTCGAATCGTGGCATCAGGCTCAATGCGGATGCCTTCCTCGGCGATACTCAAGTTGCCGTTTGGCCAATCATCCAGGCAACTGATAATGCTGAGCACCTTGTCGCCTGCATCGTTCAAGGTCACCGCTAAATAGTGGAACTTGAAGCGGTTGTAGTAGGCAATAAGCCCGGCAAACTGCTGAATATCCTCGGGTTCAAAGGTGAGTGTCGTTTCGGCACTGCAGTGGATGCTGTCCTGGCGGCGCGCCACTAACGCCTGCTCAAACCAGGAACCTACCGATTCGCGACCAAAAAGACGTAAGTAGCCGGGCCGTTCGGTGAGCGAAAATAGCCGTTCCGGATAGGGGGTACGCAGCCACTGAAACGCACCGGGCAGCGTGTCTGTTTCAAAATCGTAGTGCTCCTCCTGCGCAGGGGGCTTTTGTGTAACGCCACTCACGGCGACCTTTAACGCCGGGGTATTGCCTCCATTGGCGAGCCGTAGCCAGCCATCTTCACCCCACTCCACGCGCTGAATAGCGGTCTCGCGCCCCATCGGCGATAGCCGGGTGCCTGGCAGGGGCCTGCTGCATAAATGCACCAAGTAAGTGTCACCTTCAGGGGAGTCGACCAGATCTGCATGGCCAGACCGCTGTAGCGGGTTTTCAGGATCATCTCGACTCGTCAGCAGGGGATTGTGGGGATGTACCTCGTAAGGGCCTGTCAGCGTTTTTGAACGCGCCATGGTCACCGCATGCTGGTAACCCGTGCCGCCCTCGGCCACCAAGAGGTGGTACCAACCATCACGCCAATAGAGATGCGAACCCTCTGTGAGCTTCAGTTCGGTACCGGCGAAAATATTGGTGATGTCGCCCACTAAGCGGCGTTGCTCAGGATCATACTGTTGCAGCACTATTCCGCCGAAACGATCCCGCCCTTCGCGCTGGCGATAATCCCACTGCAGGTTGATCAACCACTTTCGACCATCGGTATCGTGAAACAGTGAAGGGTCAAAACCACTTGAATTCAGGTAGACCGGATCGCTCCAGGGCCCCTCGATACGCGGCGCTGTCACCACGTAATTATGTCCATCCTTGAAGTTCCCCTCATAACGCTTCATGTCGGTATAGACCAGCCAGAACAGCCCGTCAGCATAGCTCAAACAGGGCGCCCAGATGCCGCATGAGTCTGGATTGCCGCGCATGTCCAACTGGCTGGCACGGTTCAAAGGCCGCGTCACCAGCTCCCAGTTAGCCAAATCGCGGGAGTGATGAATCTGAACGCCTGGGTACCACTCAAAGGTCGACGTGGCCAAGTAGTAGTCGTCGCCTACCCGACAAATAGAGGGGTCAGGATTGAACCCGGCCAGAATCGGGTTATGAATAACATCGCTCATTATGGATCCTCCTTTATCCCTTAACCGAGCCGCCGGTCAGGCCAGCCACGATGTACTTCTGGGCGGCGAGAAAGAAAATAACCGCCGGAATGATGGTCAAGGTCACGAAGGCTAGAATCATGTTCCACTGGGTCAGGTACTCCCCTTGGAATTGCATCATGCCCAGTGGCCAGGTGTAGATAGAGCGGTCGTTGAGCACCACTAACGGCAGTAGGAAGTTGTTCCAGCTCTGCACAAACACAAACACGCCCACGGTGGCCAGAATGGGGGTCGAGAGCGGCAGCGTGAACGACCAGAAGAAGCGTAAATAGCTGCACCCATCGACATAGGCCGCTTCAAACAGCTCTTTGGGCAGTTGGTCGAAGAAAGCCTTAAACAGCAGGATGGCTAACGACAAACCAAACGCCGTCTGGGGCAAAATCACCGCCCAATAGGTATCCAGCAGGCCCAAATCCCGCACCTTGATAAACAGCGGCAGAATGGCCGCCGCAAAGGGAAACATCAGGCCGAGCAGCAGATAGGAGAGGATCATTTTGGCGCCGAAGAAGCGGATCTGCGAAAACACATAAGCCGCTGCGGCCCCCACCACCAGGGTTAAAAACACCGTCATTAACGAGATGAAGAAAGAGTTACCCAAATAGCGCCAGAAATTTCCGTCCAGCAGGATGCCGATGTAATTGCCGGCATCCCAACTATCAGGCAGCCACAGCGGATTGGTACGCAGCTCCGAATTGCCCTTGAAGCCCCCGAAAAAAGCCGCTAACAGCGGGCCAATAACAATACTTGCCACCACAATTAGGATGATCACACGCAGGGTGTTACGGGTAGTGATACTTTTCATGCCTTACTCCCCTTGCCGGTGGTGCGTTGGTAGAAGAAGGCAATGCCGATAGCGAGCACAAACAGCACTACCGCAGCGGCGCTACCAAAGCCAATATTGAGCCGCGAGAGACCGAAGCTGTACAGGTAGGTAACGATGGTATGAGTCGAGTTAGAGGGGCCACCGTTGGTCATCGGGATGATAATGTCGAAGATCTGTAGCGAACCGATAACGGCCCTGAATACATCAGCGGCAAGTTGGCGAACTGGGCGGAAAACCAAGGCATTGTGTTGGCGTTTATCCAGCCCGGCAAACCCCAGCAGAATGCCTATATCGAACGTTACAACCGCACGGTGCGTTACGATTGGCTGGCACAGTATCTGTTCGACAGCACCGAAGAAGTCCAGGATTATGCTACTTGCTGGCTCTGGCACTACAATCACGAACGACCCAATATGGGACTCGGAGGAATCACTCCTCAACAGAAGTTGGCCATGATGGCCTGAGGTCTACTTTTGAAGCCCTCTAAAAATGGGGGGATTACCATTCTATCGAGAAATGCAGCAGGGCATTATTGACACCGCCTGTGCGTTTTCCGAGCATCGTGATGTGTTTATGCTGCGCCCCATTCCAGAATTGAAGCTTAATGTTCCAAGAGTGATGGGACGGGCTGCCCTGCTAGGTCGAGAAACGCGCGTGTGGATCAGTTTGGAGGAGTATGAACAGCGCCATCTTGTTGCTTGGAAGGCTCAGGATCGTGCTGCTGAAGAATGTGGCATCACCATGCTCGACCCACGCCCTTATTTGTGTGGTGATGATCGCTGCTGGGGAGACATCAATGGCATCCCAGTGTATACCGATGATGACCATTTGAGTGAGCGAGGAGGGCAACTGCTGACACCTCTCTTTCGGAAGATGTTTGAATAGGAGGGAGTAATGCGTTTGCGATCTTATCCACATTTCTAGTTTGCTGGAATGATTGGAAGATTAACATATCTTAATTTATTGAATAACAGCAGCATTATGGCATACACGGTAGAGGCAAAAGGGTCAGCAGAGTTTCAGTAACTTTAATCTATCACTGGCTTTTCTCCGAGAACTCGTAATGTCTAGCTGCTGCTATAAGTTATAGTTGGCTTTCTCTACCATTGAGAATCCGCTGTAGTTTCATAATAATAATGTGGACTAAGAACAGTGCTACCACGTTTATAGTAGACTCTTTACGCGCGTCAATTATGAGCATTGGTCGGTCCATGGTCACTAATTTTGATGTGACAATAAGCTTATCTCTTTCCTTGGCCCACAGTTGGCGAAAGAAATGTTGAATCTGATAAAAAGGCTGGCCGTAGAGTTCCAAACATTGATAGTGCTCGCCTATGGTGGGCGATGCTTTAAAGTTCAACATGCTTTTATTTTCTGAGGGCAAAATGCCAAACATCATTACGGCTTTGCTGAAAAATATTTTGCAATTAGCCTGGAGGGGTGATCATGCAGCTATATCGTCGAGGATTCGCCGTATATCTAAAGACTGGCAATGGCTTCCTAAGTGTAGCGGATTAAAGCGGCCTGCAATATTATTGTCGGTTGCTTGCAGGCCTTACCCTGAGGTGTCGGTACTCTCCGAAGAAGATATCCAGCGCATCAAAGGCGCTAATAACGCTGAGGGCTTTTATTGGTTGGTGGTCCAAAGCTCTGATTGAAAACAGTAAGCCGATAATGAGCGTGGTGCTTACACTAGCGCCTGGGATTAACTTGAAACTCACTTTTAAGCAATGCTAATCTCCAGCAAGTGCTTAACCCCGATTTTGTGGTGCGGGGCAAGCGCTATAGCGTGTGAAGGATGACTTGATTACGGCCATTTTCTTTCGCTTTATATAGCCCTATGTCCGCTCTTTTAAGCGCAGGTTTTAACGATTTTTCTCGGACATGAATCGGGGTCACACCCAATGATGCCGTGACTTTGAGCGCTTGTTGCGTGCCTTCATATTCAACAGTGGTGGGCGCCTGTTCAATAGAGATACGAATTCGCTCGGCCACCTGCTGAGCCTGCTCAATGGCGGTGTTGGGGAGCAATACCGCAAACTCTTCACCCCCCACCCGGCACAGTAAGTCTTCTTGGCGAAGCAGGTCACTCACTATTTGCGTGAAGTTTTTCAGTACCTCATCACCTGCATCATGACCATACTCATCGTTGATGCGTTTAAAGTGATCAATATCTATCGCGATAAGCGCTATGGGGTGGTTTTGGCGTCGCGCCCGTGACATTTCAATTGTTGCTTGGGCTTGTAAGTAACGTCGGTTAAACACGCCCGTTAATGGATCGGTCATGGCTTGTGCACGTAATTTTTCTTCAAGCTGTTTACGTTCGGTAAGGTCGAACACCGTCGCGCGCGTGTGTACAAATTGGCCGTTGCGATAGTAGGCCGAGGCTTGAATCATCACGTGGCGCTGCTCGCCGTTGCGCGTTAATAGGCTACATTCTGCGCTGCCAATTTGATTGTCTTTTACGTTTTGGAAAGCTTGTTCAAACTGGTCACGGGTTTCCGGCGTAATGAACTCTCGATAATCAATAAGACCGATAGCTTCCTTGGTAGAGTAGCCAAGCCAGGCAAGTTCGGTGCGGTTCATGTTGACTACGCGCCCAGCTTGATCAAGCGAGTGATAGCCGCAAGGGGCATTTTCATACAGGTCGCTCACTTCCAGCGCGTGGCGCTGAGCGGCTTTGCGTAATATGCGTTGGCGTTGGCTGCTGAAGGCCCAAAATATCCCACATGCCACTGCGAAACCGTAACTCATTAATAGAAACCAGAGCACGGTTAGCTCTTCTTCGATCAGCGTGCGCCAAGTGGGTAGAGGGAGCATGACACCTATTTTCCAGGGCGAGTAGATGTTTTCACTGAATATGGTGCCCGCTAAGCTGCGGTTGCGATGGGTGCGTATATCTTCAGTTTGAAAACGTAATAAATGATTGTTGATAGAGGCGAACCCTTCACTATGTTGCTGCATAACGTGCCAGTATTGGGGCGCAAGCGTCGCGAAATTATCCCCAAAGGCCGTGGCACCTAGCTCTGGGAAGGCCACGTTGAGCAGCCAGCGCCCTTGGCCGTCGATCAAAATGGTATTAGCATTTTGTTCAAGCAGCATGGCTTGCTGCAGGGTATGGGTAAGGTAATGCCAGTTAAGGCTAAGCAGTACCACGCCAAGCCGTTCACCCGTGGCAGCAAAAATGGGGGTGGCGACGTTTACCGTCGGGGCCTGATCGCGGTCAAACAGCTCGTACTGCAAATTACGCCCAGGTGGCGAGATATACAGTTCGCGCGGTAACAGTTTGGCGGCTTCTTTGAAGTAGTCGGTATTAGAGTGGTTATTACCTGCTATACGCGATCCTGTCTCAACGTCACTGGGCGCGCGTAGTACCTCGCGGCCTTGGTTATCGATCACGGACAGCTTAGTAGAGCGTGGGTAGTGGCTGATCAGGGTGTTTAAAAAATGGGAGAGCTGCGATATGTCGCTAAGTGCATATTGTTGGTCGCTTAAGGATGGCAAGCTTTGTACCGCTAGGTACTGCCTAATGCCGGGCGTTTCAGCAATGGCGAGCGTATAGGTAATGCTTTCACTGAGATCATGGGTCAAGGCTTCTTGGCCGATTTTTAACACGTCATCGGCCTTGGCACGCAGGTTGTCTAAGCGCATTTCCATATGCACATTGAAAATAGGAAAAAGCATCGCCGATACCACTACCAACGGTATGATAACGGCTAACAGAAGGCGAGTGTGTAAACGGCGCAATGGCACGGAGTCTTTCCTGTCTGGAAATAGGCCGCCTTGGCAAGACAACCAGTTTGGTATGTTATAGAAATAATGTATGGCGTTTATAGAGAGGTTAGTTACCAGCCACTTTTTAAGGTGGCGTAAGCGTTCGAGGTAAGCGCTTTAACATCTCAAATGGTATAGGTTTGGAGAACAAGAACCCTTGCAATAAATCGCACTGGCGTTGCCGCAGATCCATGTGCTCTTCGCGTGTTTCAATGCCTTCCGCGACTACCGCTAAGTTTAGGTGATGCGCCATGGTTATCACGCCTTGCACGATAGCCGCATTTTTAGCGTTTTGTGAAATTCCTCGAATAAATAGAATATCGAGTTTCACCTTATTGATGGGTAGATCGCGTAAATAGCTGAGACTTGAAAAACCAGTGCCGAAATCATCCAGCGCAACGCTAATGCCCAGGGCACGTACTTCATTGAGTAGCGCAATGGCTTGGTCAGTTTTGGTCATTAAGGTGCCTTCTGTTACTTCAAGTTCTAGTAACTCGGGGGGTAAGCCGCTGGCCTTAAGCGCTGCTTTAATTCCATCCAAAAAGCCATTACGACGAAACTGCACTGGCGAAATATTAACCGCTACCGTGAGAGGCTGATCGCGACCCACATTAAGCGCAGCAATATCATGGCAAGCACGTTCCAAGACCCAACGACCAATGGCAATAATTTGCCCTGTTTGCTCGGCAATCGGTATAAACACGCTTGGTGGCACTAAGCCTTTGGTGGGGTGATGCCAACGAATAAGCGTCTCTACGCTGCGGATGATGCCGCTACCAGCGTCAACAATGGGCTGATAATATGCTTCAAGTTGCCCAGTTTGTATGGCTTCTTGTAACTCTCGCCTGATAACAACGTGCTCGGCGACATTATCAATGGCATCACCGCAGTACCATTGCCATGTATTACGTCCCTGGCTTTTGGCATCCTCCATCGCGAGACTGGCGTGATGGAGTAGGTCATGCGCCTGAGTGACGCTACCTTTATTAGAAGCAATACCAATACTTGCACTGATATGCAAGCGGTGTCGATCAAGCATAAATGGTTGAGCAAGGGCTGCCAATAAACGATCGGTTAAAGCCATCACTTCCTGTTCACTTTGGTAAGGTGCTAACAGTACTATAAACTCGTCGCTAGACATTCGAGCCACACTAACGCCGGCGGTTGCGGTATCCAATAAACGTTGCGCAACGTGTTTAAGTAATTCGTCCCCTAAGCCATGGCCAAACGCGTCATTGATAGGCTTGAAATCGTCTAAATCGATATGCAGAAGGGCCAGTTTATGGCCCTGCCGTACACAGCTTTGCAGTGCGCGCTCAAGACGCGCCTGTAAAGCCCCTAAATTAGGTAGCCCTGTCAGCGGGTCATGGGCGGCTTGGTAAGCTAGGCGCGCTTCTTGCTCTCGCTGGCGGGTTATATCTTGCTGAATGCCTATAAAGTGGGTGCAGGCGCCCGCCTTATTAAACACTGGGCTAATCGATAATTGGTTCCAAAACAGGCTGCCGTCACAACGGTAGTTGCGTAGCAAGACCTGCACATCTTGCTTTTGTGTTATGCCGCGGCGAATCTCTTCTACCGCTAATGGGTTGGAGTCTTCGCCCTGCAGAAAACGACAGTTGCGCCCAAGCGCTTCTTCAGCGCTATAACCGGTAATATCAGTGAACGCACTGTTGACATAGACCAGCGGTAAGTGAGGTTGAGTGGCGTCTGCCATCACCACGCCATTGGGGCTGGCTTCAATACCTCGCTTGAGCAGGCGTAGCTCGCTCTCATCCTGTTTTTGCTGAGTAATGTCTCGACAAATCGCATAGGCACCTATCATCTGTTCATCGGCGATAATAGGCACATGGGTGACTTCAAGTTGAACCTTGCCATCTTGGCTGTTAGCATTAAACGCTTGATAATATTGATGTTGGCTTTTAAGAGTTGTATTAAAGTCAGCGGGCGCCACAGGGGCGGCGTCGGTGTGAATGAGCTGGAAAAAGTCTTTTCCAGCCAGTTGTTCTTTTGAGAAGCCAGTGATGAGGGCAGAGGCCAGATTGCAGTGCACGATGGTGCCATCAAGGCTAAGCTCAAATATGCCATCTGGGTGATGAGTGAACAGCGAATGAAATTGCGCCTGCAAACAGTGTGGAACAAGCTGAGCGCTATGATTTTTTTTGACGCCCTTTTGGAATCTGGATAGAACTGCTTTTTTCACGAATAAGTCCATACGGCATGATAATCAAAAATAAATGCTAATTTTAAATTAGCGAGCGCTAGGTGGTCCCTATGCTGGATAGGTTGTGGCAGGTGCAATAAAATATTAGGAAAAGTAGGCTATCTGCTAGCTGAGTTTTACTCGTATTAGCGGCGCTCGTGTCTCACGCTTGCGCAGCATACTCTATGCTGCTGGCCGCGTGGTACTCGCTTAATCTATAACAGCTATCTCAGTAGATTCTTGATTAGCGTCCTCTGATTTTTTCTTATCCATGCCTCGATAATTCGGTTATGTTAATTTTTATCATTAAGAGTTAAGTATACCGCATTAAATTTAAGTTTGTATGCTTGCAGTTGTTTTACGTATTTTTATAATTCCCTAGTGTTATTTAGGGTCTGTTGGGTGGGTTTCGGCGTTAACACATTTCTCGGCGAGAAAGTCTATATCGTGCCCTCTTTCCTTTAGAGGCGTGGCTTTACCTCGAATGCTAAAATACCATGCATTGTGCAGGCTCCTCGGTGCAGCCGCTAGCAAGCACGCTTAGCGCGTGATAGACTATGCCATCCTCTCAGACAAGACCCGTGAATGGGCAGCTTCATTTAACTGCCTGTGATACGTTTTGGTAGGCTGAATAACTTGCCAAATCAATCGGTTATTAAAGTGTCATGTTGTGGAATTGTCGTGCTGCACTAGCGCAGCCGACGAAAACATATTTAATTTCGTTGTCGTTTTTCGACAACCTTTATTCTCCAAGGAGATACCCTGTGGCGAACAGCAAGCAAGCTCGCAAGCGCGCCCGCCAGGCCGAGAACCGTCGCGTCCTGAAATCCAGCCAGCGCAGCATGGTCCGCACCTACATCAAGCGTGTAGTGAAAGCGATCGGCACCGGCGACCACGCAAAGGCAATGGAAGAGTTCAAGGCAATGCAGCCGGTCGTAGACCGTATTGCTGACAAAGACGTGCTGTCTAAGAAGAAAGCAGCTCGCCTGAAGAGCCGTTTGAACAAGCGTATTAAGGCACTGGCGGCGTAAGTCGGCAGACGCCCTTAAAAAAACCGGCTGCGGCCGGTTTTTTTGTGTCTGGATGATTTTCTAGATCCATTTTTCTGAATAGTTCTTTTGAATAGTTCTTTTGAATAGTTCTTCTGGATAGTTCTTCTGGATAGTTTTTTTAGACGGTTTTTCTAGACGGTTTTTCTGGATAGCTTATGACAGCGAAGAAAGCTCCCAACACTTCCTCAAACACCGCCATAGCCCGCCGCGGGCTAATGCGCTCGGGCCTCGTCGTCAGTACGATGACGATGCTGTCGAGGGTGATGGGGCTGGCGCGCGACGTGGTTATCGCTACCTTATTAGGGGCAGGGGATGGCGCCGATGCGTTTTTCGTGGCGTTTAAGATCCCTAATTTTTTGCGCCGTCTATTTGCTGAAGGGGCGTTCAATCAAGCCTTCGTGCCGGTGCTTTCGGAGTACTCTACCCAACGTGATCGGGAGGAGATACGTGCGCTACTGAATGCGACCGCGGGTAGCTTAACGGCAGCACTGGCGCTGATTACCGCCGTGGCCATGCTCTGCGCGCCGTGGTTGATTTGGGTGTTTGCCCCCGGATTTGGCAGTGAGCCGGAAAAGCTGGCGCTGACCGCGGATATGCTGCGCTTAACGTTTCCCTATTTATTGCTGATTTCGCTTACTGCCTTTTCAGGCAGTGTGCTGAATACCTGGAACCGTTTTGCGGTGCCCGCGTTTACCCCGGTGTTGCTTAATCTTTCGCTGATTGGTGCGGCGCTATTTTTAATGCCGCTAATGGAAGAGCCCGCCATGGCACTGGCCTGGGGTGTGCTGATCGCCGGGGCTGCGCAGCTGGTTTTTCAAGTGCCGTTTTTATTGCGCTTGGGGCTGATGCCCACGCCCTGGCCAAACTTTGCCCACGAGGGCGTACGACGCATACTGAAACTCATGGGGCCTGCGCTGTTTGGGGTATCGGTATCGCAAATTAACCTGCTGTTGGATACCGTTTTGGCGTCATTGCTGGCGGCGGGGAGCGTGTCGTGGCTCTACTACTCGGACCGTTTGGTGGAACTGCCGCTGGGTGTGTTTGGTGTGGCCATTGGTACCGTGATTTTACCGGCGCTGTCTAAACGCCATGCTGATCAGTCCAAGGAGCACTTCGCGGCCATGCTCGATTGGGCTATCCGCATTGTATTGCTGTTAGGCTTGCCTGCGGCACTGGCGCTAGCAGTGCTGGCCGAGCCCCTGTTGATCACGCTGTTCCATTACGGCGCGATGACCGACAACGATATCCAAATGGCGGCCATGAGTCTGCGCGCTTATGCCTTTGGCTTGGTGGCCTTTATGCTGATCAAGGTATTGGCACCAGGTTTTTTTGCCCGCCAAGACACCAAAACCCCGGTGAAGGTAGGCATTATCGCCATGGTCGCTAATATGGTGCTTAACCTGCTGCTGATTTGGCCGCTGGCGCATGCCGGGTTGGCGTTAGCCACCGCGCTTTCTGCCTTCTTAAACGCGGGCCTGCTTGGCTACTTACTGTATAAGCAGGGCGTGCTGGTCTTTCAGCCGGGCTGGAAGCGTTATTCGATACAGCTACTCGGTGGCAGCGGGTTAATGTGCGCGGCCCTCTATTTTGTGGCACCGGACTGGCAGGCTTGGCTCGCGTTTGGCCTTTGGCAACGGATAAGCTGGGTGACTGGGTTGGTGGTACTGGGCGGCTCGCTCTACTTCGCGTGGCTGGCTGCACTGGGTTTACGCGTTCGTCATTTTAAAATGCACTCATAACACTGCATCCTAGGGTGTGGGTTCGTTATAATCAGAGGCTTTATGTCCTCCAACGGCTGAGGTGCCATGCGCGTCATTCGAGGTCTGCACAACTTGAAAGCGGCTCATCGTGGCTGCGTTGCGACGATCGGTAACTTCGATGGTGTGCATCGCGGTCATCAGGCCATTCTTCAGCAGTGCCGTGAACATGCCGCACGCTGGAGTGTGCCGCTGACAGTGGTAGTGTTTGAGCCCCAGCCGCGCGAGTTTTTTGCCGGTGACCAAGCACCGCCACGGTTAACCCGCCTGCGTGAAAAAGTGCGTTTACTGCGTGATTTTGGCGCAGAACAAGTGCTGGTGCTGCCGTTTAACGATACGCTGCGCAGCCTGACGGGGCGCGAATTTATCGATCAAGTGTTGATTGATGGGCTCGGCGTTAAGCACTTGGTGGTGGGCGATGACTTCCGCTTCGGCTGCGATCGCCGCGGTGATTTTGCCCTGCTGGCGGAAGTAGGGCGCGAGCAAGGGTTTGGCGTCGAGCACACACGCACGTTTACCGTGGATGACGAGAGGGTGTCCAGCACGCGGGTGCGCACCTTGCTTGCTAGTGGCAACTTTTCTGCCGCGGCGCGTTTGCTGGGCCGCCCCTATTCGTTGCATGGCCGTGTGGTACGTGACCAGCAGTTGGGGCGCACGCTTGGCGTACCCACCGCCAATTTACCGCTGCTGCCTCAGCCGTTAACGTTGCGGGGCGTCTTTGCAGTGGTTGCTGAGCTTGAAAATGGCGAACGCCACTCGGGCGTTGCCAATGTTGGCTTTCGCCCGACAGTGGGTTCAGAGCGGCCGACCCTTGAGGTGCACCTGCTGGATTTTTCCGGTGATCTATACGGCCAACGCATGACGGTATACCCCTGTACACGACTGCGGGGCGAGGTCAAGTTTGACGGCCTTGAAGCGCTGAAAGCGCAAATTGAACGTGACCAAGCCCGTGCTCGCCACTATTTTACGGCGGCAGTGGCCAACCACGATTATTCTCTGCCGCTGGCCTCGGCCCCGCTTGGGCGTGAGGCCATGTCTTCAAGTGCAATGTCTTCAAGTGCAATGTCTTCAAATGCGGTGTCTTCAAACACGATTTCTTCTGATTCTTCTTCGGCGGATGATGCCGCCGATGCTAACAACGGCTGACGAGACCATGGATTATAAGCACACGCTGAATTTGCCTGAAACTGACTTCCCCATGCGCGGCATGCTGCCAAAGCAAGAGCCGGGCCGGGTTTCCCAGTGGCAGGATATGAACATTTACCAGCGCCTGCGTGAAGCGCGCGCAGGTGCGCCGCTGTTTGTACTGCACGATGGCCCTCCTTATGCCAACGGCAGTATTCATATCGGTCATGCCGTTAATAAAATACTTAAAGATATTATTGTTAAATCTAAGAATTTAGCCGGGTTTGATGCCCCTTATGTGCCGGGCTGGGACTGCCACGGTTTGCCCATTGAGCATAAGGTAGAAACCACCCATGGCAAGCACTTGGCGCCGGAACACGCCCGTGAGCTGTGCCGTGAATACGCCGGTGCCCAGGTTGAGACGCAGTTGGCCGATTTCGTGCGTTTGGGCATTATCGGTGACTGGGATCACCCCTACCGCACTATGGATTTCGCCAACGAAGCGGGCGAGATCCGCGCCTTGGCCGAAATGGTCGATGCGGGCTACGTGTTTAAAGGCTTGAAGCCGGTCAACTGGTGCTTTGACTGTGGCTCAGCACTGGCGGAAGCCGAAGTCGAGTACGCTGATAAGAAGTCTGACGCCATCGACGTCGCCTTCCCGGTAGAAGATGACGACAAGCTCGCCGCCGCCTTTGGCTTAAGCGAATTGGCCAAACCAGCGGCAGTGGTTATCTGGACTACCACGCCGTGGACCATTCCGGCTAACCAGGCGCTTAACGTTCATCCAGATTTCACCTATGCACTGGTCGATACTGGCGAGCGTTTGCTGCTGCTGGCTGAAGAGTTGGTGGAAAGCTGTTTAGAGCGTTTTGGGTTGCAAGGCGAAGTGATTGCCACGACGCAAGGCAAACAGCTTGATCTGATCAATTTCCGCCACCCGTTTTATGACCGCCTTTCGCCGGTTTATTTGGCGGAGTACGTTGAGTCTGAAGTGGGCAGCACGGGTATTGTTCACTCCGCGCCTTCTTACGGCATGGATGACTTTATCACCTGCCGCGAGCATGGCATGGAGTTCGATGACATGCTCAACCCGGTGCAGGGCAACGGCGTTTACGCTGATGACCTGCCGTTCTTCGGCGGCCAGATGATTTGGAAGGCCAATCCCCATATCGTCGAAAAGCTGCGCGAAGTGGGTGCGCTGATGGCGCATATTCCGATCAAACATAGCTACATGCACTGCTGGCGCCACAAAACGCCGGTGATCTACCGTGCCACGGCGCAGTGGTTTGTGGGTATGGATATCAAAGGCAAAGACGGCAAAACCCTACGCGAACGTGCTCTTGAAGGCATCGAAGCCACGGCGTTTACGCCTACCTGGGGGCAGGCGCGTCTACATAGCATGATCGCCAACCGTCCGGATTGGTGTATCTCCCGCCAGCGTAACTGGGGCGTACCGATCCCGTTCTTCCTACACAAGCAAACCGGCGAGCTGCACCCACGCACCGTTGGGTTAATGGAAGAAGCGGCCAAGCGCGTTGAGCTAGAAGGTATTGATGCTTGGTTCAAGCTCGACCCCGCTGAGCTATTGGGTGCGGAAGCAGCGGATTACGACAAAGTCACCGATACGCTTGATGTGTGGTTTGACTCTGGCACCACGCACCGCCACGTACTGCGCGGCTCGCACCCGCACGGCCATGAAAGCGGCCCGCGGGCGGATCTGTACCTGGAAGGCTCTGACCAGCACCGTGGTTGGTTCCACTCGTCGCTGCTGACAGGCTCAGCGATTGACGGGCATCCGCCGTATCGTCAACTGCTGACCCACGGCTTTACAGTTGATTCTCAGGGTCGTAAGCAGTCCAAGTCGCTGGGCAACGTGGTCGCGCCCCAGGAAGTGATGGATAAGCTGGGTGGCGATATTCTGCGCCTATGGGTCGCCTCTACCGATTACTCTGGCGAAATGGCCGTCTCGGACGAGATTTTGAAGCGCACCTCCGATGTCTATCGCCGGATTCGGAACACCGCGCGCTTCCTGCTTTCAAACCTTAACGGGTTTGATCCAGACAAAAACCAAGTGGCGTTTGGCGATATGCTGGCGCTGGACCAGTGGGTCGTGGATCGTGCGGCTCAGCTTCAGGCGCGCATTGAAAAAGCCTATGAAGAGTACCGCTTTCTGGATGTGTATCAGCAGGTGCACGGTTTCTGTGCCCGGGAGCTGGGTGGCTTCTATTTAGACGTCATCAAGGACCGCCAATACACCACGCAAACCGATTCGCTGGCGCGCCGCAGTGCGCAAACCGCGCTCTATCACGTGGTGGAAGCGCTGAGCCGCTGGATCGCGCCGATTCTCTCCTTCACCGCGGAAGAAATTCACGAGAACATCCCCGGCAAGCGTGGCGACAGCGTGTTGCTTGAGACCTACTACACTGACCTTGGCACGCTGGAAGAGGGCGCTGATTTGGGCCGTGCATTCTGGGAACAGGTGCTGGAGGTCAAGCACTCGGTCAATAAGTGCCTGGAAGATGCCCGTAATGCCAAAGTGATCAAAGGCAGCCTGGCGGCCGAAGTGACGCTGTATGTAAGCGACGAGCTTCAGGCGACGCTGACTAAACTGGGCGATGAGCTGCGGTTTGTGATGCTGACAAGCGAAGTTACGCTTAAACCCCTGACTGATGCAGGCGATGCAGAAGCGACGGAGCTTGAGGGGCTTAAAGTCGCCGTCAAAGCCAGCGACAACACCAAGTGCGAGCGCTGCTGGCACCATCGCCCGGATGTAGGCACGCATGCTGAGCACCCTGATTTATGTGGGCGCTGTATCAGCAACCTACCTGAAGGCAGCGGCGAGATTCGATATTATGCTTAAAGAAGGAAACACGCCTGATACCAACGCACGGCCGACGATGCATCGGCCGCTGCGCTGGCTATGGTTAGCGGTGGCGGTGATCGTACTGGATTTGGCCACTAAATACGTGGCCAGCAGCCAGCTCGGCTATGCTCAGCCGGTCGAAGTGTTGCCGTTCTTTAACCTGACGCTGCTGCACAACACCGGCGCGGCGTTCAGCTTTTTAGCCACTCACCCCGGCTGGCAGCGCTGGTTCTTCGCCCTTATTGCGATTGGCGCAACGGTAGGCTTAACCATTTGGCTCACACGCGTCAAACACGATGAAAAGCTGTTGGCGATTGCGCTGCCGTTGATTATCGGCGGTGCGCTGGGCAATCTCTATGACCGCTTGGTGCATGGCTATGTGGTCGATTTTCTCTCTTTCCACGCCGCTGGGTGGTACTACCCGGCGTTTAACGTGGCAGATATTGCGATTACCCTAGGGGCCGTCGCTTTAATCTGGGAATCCATTATGGGCGAACGGCGGCGCAAAAAAGTAGCCGAAACTTCCCATTAATTGAACGTTGAGAACTGCAATGAGCGACTATCTGATCGATGACGGCATGGAAGTGACGCTGCACTTCACCTTAAAGCTGGAAGACGGCACTTTGGTGGACTCCACCAAAGACAAAACACCGGCCACCTTCGAAGTTGGCGATGGCAACCTGCCGCCCGGTTTTGAGCATCCGATTAAAGGCATGGCCGCGGGCCAAGAGGGGACATTTCAGATCACTCCAGAACATGCTTTCGGTCAGCATAACCCGCAAAATATTCAGACCCTGAAGCGGGCAGATTTTGGTGACGAGCCCCCGGAAATTGGCATGGTGATGTCGTTTGCCGATAAAGCGGGAACGGAATTGCCAGGCGTGGTCAAAACCATTGACGGCGATCGTATTGAGGTGGATTTCAACCACCCGTTAGCAGGCCGCACGCTTACGTTTGAAGTAGAAGTACTGGACGTTAAGCCGGTGAACACTCATTAAGCAGATGCTACGTCGCATCAAGGCGCTCTTATGACAAGCACGCAGCAACCACAGCCTATCGAAATTAAATTGGCCAACCCGCGCGGCTTTTGTGCCGGTGTGGATCGTGCGATTGATATCGTCAATCGCGCACTGGATGTCTTTGGCCCGCCTATTTATGTGCGCCACGAGGTTGTCCATAACCGCTTTGTGGTCGAGACACTGCGCGCCCGCGGTGCTGTGTTCGTTGAAGAGCTGGATGAAGTGCCGGATGACGTCATTGTCATTTTCTCTGCCCACGGTGTTTCCCGTGCGGTGCAAGCCGATGCCGAGCGGCGGGGGTTGAAGGTATTTGATGCCACCTGCCCGCTAGTGACCAAGGTGCACCTGGAAGTGCTGCGCTACGCCAAACGTGGGCAGGAGTGCATTCTGATTGGTCATGAAGGCCACCCGGAAGTTGAAGGCACCATGGGGCGTTACGATACCTCCCACGGCGGGCGTATCTACTTGGTCGAGGACGAAAAAGACGTTGCTAAACTGGAAGTGCGTGATCCCTCCAAGCTTGCCTTCGTAACGCAAACCACGCTCTCAATGGATGACACCGCCAAAGTGATCGATGCGCTGCGCGACAAGTTCTCCGAGATTCAAGGGCCACGCAATGATGATATCTGCTACGCCACGCAAAACCGCCAGGATGCCGTGCGTGAGCTAGCCGCCCAGAGTGATTTGTTATTAGTGGTCGGTAGCCCCAATAGCTCAAACTCGAACCGCTTAAGAGAGCTCTCTGAGCGAATGGGTACACCTGCCTATTTGATCGACAATGCCGATCAGATCGACCCGCAGTGGCTTGAGAATGTAGCGCGTATCGGCGTAACCGCTGGCGCCAGTGCCCCTGAAGTGCTGGTTAAAGGCGTGATTAGCAAGCTTCAAACCATGGGCGCTGCTGTGCCCGAAGAGTTACAAGGCCGCGAAGAAACCATTACTTTTTCTATGCCAAAAGAGTTGCGTGAGAAGGTGATCGCCAGCAGCTAATGCAAAGCGTATTGGTTTGCGACATACTGGATGTATGAGCCAACTAATACAGGAGCAGAGCTGCGTGTCTAATGTTTCTGATTTAATTACTGGCCATTTTTTCCAGAACGGCCAGCGTGGTTTTACTTTGATCGAATTGCTGGTTGTGGTCGCGATAATTGGCATCTTCGCGACCATTGCCTACCCGAATTATGCTAGCTATGTGGAGCGTAGTCGTCTCACTGACGGTAAGTCCGGCCTTATGCAGGCTGCTTTAGTAATGGAACGCTGTTATACCTCGAATTATATTTATAAAGAAGAATGCTTTGAAACGAAAGCGTCACCTGATGGTGTTTATCCCTTGATACGACTGACAGAGTCGGGTTTGACCTATCGTCTAGAGGCGCAAGAAGGAATCAATGTTCCAGCCGGTTGTAAAACACTCTGGATAGAGAGCAACGGTCAAAAAGGGCCGAATGGCGACAATAATACGCCTGAGTGTTGGTAACTTATGTCCCAACGAGGCTTTACGCTCATTGAATTGCTAATTACGCTGTTGATCGCAACGATCATCGCTGTGATGACAGTGCCCGCATTTTCTGATTTTCTTACCCGCCAGCAGCTGTCTGCTGACGTCAATGAAATGGTCTCTGTGCTAAGTTTTGCCCGTAGCGAGGCGATTAAACAGCGCCAGAACGTCACGGTTGAGTTCTTACCGCCCGGTGAGTGCGGTGGGCTTGAGGGTATGGTCGAAGACAATGATAGTCTCCGCTGGTGTTACTGGGTGAAAAGCGAGGAGGAGACCATGCGAGTGGGGCGGACGGCCAAGATAACTACGCCAAATCAAACATTCTCGCTTACTTTCCTAAGCCTGGGTGAAGCTAATATTGATAAATGCTCTAGTCCTTGCCATATCACACTTAGCCCGCAGCGACAGTTGGAGGAAGAGGCCTCGATTACGCTTGCTATAAATATAACCGGCAGCATTCGAAGACAGGACTTAGAACCATGATCCATCAGCGCGGTTTTAGTTTAATTGAAGCATTGATCGCGCTGGTGGTTCTATCCGTTGGCCTGCTCGGTGTGGCGGCTATGCAGCTTAAAGCGCTGCAAAGTGCCAATGCCGGTTACCAGCGTTCGGTGGCAAGTGTTGCCGCTGTGGATGCCTATGAACGGCTTTGGGCAACGCTTGTACCCGGCAATAATTGCGACGTTATCAAAGTTAGTGATGTTCAAGAGAAATGGCGTGACCAGTGGTTGAATAACGACGTTTCGCCGCTGCGCAACGCGCTTGAGACGCAAAGTATAATTGATCCAGCTAGTGACGATAGCTGCCAGTTCACCGTCACCTTGGCGTTAAGTAATGATGACAACGACATACTAGATTACTTCTTTCGTTTGCCGAACCTAGAGGTTCTGCCATGAGGCGTTCTGAAAGCGGGTTTACTCTGGTTGAGTTAATGGTAGCAATGACAATTGGCACAGTTATTGTTTTAGGAGCTGGCCAACTATTTCTGACCACTTTTCAAACGTTCAGAATAGTGGATGAGTTAAGCCGTAAGCAAGAAGCGCTAATTTTTATTACGGAAGCATTGGTTCAGGATGTCCGATCTGCAACACATATTGACGTAGAGCCAAATGAAGGGCCAAATAATGCAGCTATGAAATTTTCATTACACCCTGGCGATGATTGCAATAAAGATGAGCTTCTGGAAAGAATATATTTTTTATCTGAAACAAACGGGGAATTTTCTTTAAGCGTTAGTAATAAATGTGAAAGTGAAAGTCAGTGGGGTCAATCTGAACCGCTGGTAGAAGGCTTTTATGACGATAGTGCCGCATCTTTTTTTCTTCAAGAAGAAGGTGGCGCTGGGCTTTATAAATTAGTCATTAGGCTTGCCAGAAGTGAAGGCGAAATTTACGAAGAAATCGTGCTTCGCATCCAAAATAGGGTAGAAGCATTTTTATAGGTGAAGATATGAATAACCAGCAAGGTGCTGCCTTGGTCGTTGTTATGGCGCTTCTCTCCGGATCGCTAATGTTAGGTATGTCTGGTATGCAGAGTGCATTGATTGATGAGCAGCTAGCTGGGAATTATCGCGCTTCAGTCCAAGCTAAAATGAACTCCGACAGTATGATGTCGGAGTTTAGAAATAATGAGTCTCAAAGCCTATTGGATGAGATTTATAATACAGAATGTGACAATAATGCAAGTTGTTACGAAGAGTATGAGCGTAATATTTTAGATTCTTTAGAAGGAGTAGAGGGGATTAGCTCTATTGTTAAAGCAGTTAAAATTGAAAAAAATAACGATGAAATCATCATTACGATGATAGACCAAGGAACAAACAACGATGCTGTTGGGGAAACGGTCGCAACTTATCAAAAGGGAAGCGAAGACGTTGGTTTGGGAGGTGACGATAACGATGGTGAAGGTAATGACGGTGATAGTGGCGGTGCTAGTTCGCTCCCCTTTGAATCACCAATAGTCGGCTGTGAAGGCGTTCAATCTAGTGGAGGTTCGACTTTCAGTAGCTATAACCTGAATCCGTGAAGCCGGCGCCGACACTTTCCCTATCACCGCCAGCGAGCACTTTTTGATCATTCGCCCCGTGCAAGTTGGCTTTCGCAAGCCCGTTATTGCCAAAACCCACCGTGCTGATCGGTGCTGACGGCCCGTTTTGTCATGCCTTTCCACCCGCCAGGCACGACATATCTGGCGATCGCGTGTCGCTTGGAACTGCTTGTGGATAGAGTGTCGCCGATTGACGGTCAGCATGGCGTTCCTCGTGGATAACGCAGTCGGCTCCGCAGCGTCTTGAGCACCGTCATGCGCCCGATATCCTGCCCGAAGTCGAGGATGATCTGCCGTGCCTTGTGAATCACGAGAGCCGCACGGTGCACCAACTCTTGTAGCACGGTGCGCAGCCGGCGCCGCTTGGCCGGGTGGCGAACCGGGCTCAGCTCGCCGGTCATGCCCAGCTGTCCCATCAGGCGCAGGATGTTGTAGGCCAACTGGGCGAGATGCAGGATCAGATCGTTGGTGGCGAACTTGCCGGACGGCAAGCGCTCCAGGTCGAGATCGGTCTTGATCTCGCTGTGAAACTGCTCATGGGTGGCATGCGCCTGGTAGCGCTTGATCACCGCCTCCGGCGCCTCGTCCAGGCTGGTCCACCAGCCTTCCAACTCATAGTCCGGTTCGAGCAGCAACTGGCCATCGCGATCGGCGGTGCGCTCGACCAGGCGCATCACGCGTTGGACGACGTATTCGGTCTTGTTGTCGTCGTGGATCGAGACGGTCTGCGTCCACAGCGCCTGGCGCTTGCCAGGACGCAGCTCTTCCCAGTAGTCCGCCGCCACCGCCAGCCAGGTATCTCGATCAGCCGTGGCCGAGCCACGCGGGTTCCATTTGACGACATAGTCGAGCCGGCGCCCCTCGTCGGCAAAGACCTGGCGTTGCTGTTCGAGAAGCGCCAGGTGCGCCTGGCTGTCGAAGCCGCTGTCCTCGCGTAACAGGATCGGTTGCTTGGTCAAGCATTGGGCGCGAGGCAGTACCCGCTCCAGGAAGGCGTTGCTCTCCTTCATGGTGTGCTGCTTGCCAGGCCGCAGTTCCAGACCCAGGCACCACCCTTCGTTGCCCAGATAGGCGGCGATCGGGGTGTAGCCATCGACCTTCTGGTAGGTCCGCGAGACGCCTTCCTTCTTCGAGTTGCTGTTGTCCATGACGAAGGTGTCGATGTCCAGGCAGACGTGCGTCGTCTCGGCGGTGATCGGTGCTTCGATCAGTGACAGCAGGGTCGTGGACCAGGTGGCGGTGCGCGCCTGCAGGTCGTTGGCGGCAAGTTTCTCCAGCCGCTGTCGCAGCGTCGCCGCGCTCGGCACCTTCTGCAGGGTCAGCAGTTGTTGGAAGGGCTTGTCGCGGCGGAAGTTCTCGACAGCGTCATAGTCGCTCATGCCCAGACACAGCAGGCCCAGGTAGCTCTTGATCACGTCACTGGTGCGCATGCCCAGCGTGGTGGGGAAGCGGCTGTCGATGCTGTCGACGCCAGCGATCTCGAAGCATTGCCCGATGATGGACAGCCCGGCGTGGCTGGTGAGGGTGCGGCGACTGGCGCGGAACTTTATGTTGGGCATGGCACTGTCTGGGTGAATGGCGATAATGGCTATATTGCCATGCAGGTCAGTGGGTTAGAAGTGCTTCCGGGGGCCGGTCTCACGGATTCAGGTATAACTCAGGTGCGGGAGAGTGGGTTGAGGGACAGCCCGGCAGTTTTGTTGAGCAGGGTGTTTCTCTAATACGAACTACCGCTGAAAATGCAAACGTGGTTCTTGGTGGTAGCGAGTACATTCATGGCGGTATAGAAGCATTGGGTACCGTCACCCTCAATGGTTCTTCTCAGGTATTTGGCAGCATACTGGCCAATAAAACAATCTCTTTAAATGCAGGGGGCGGACGCGTCCAGGGTAATGCTGAGAGCCTTGAGAATGTAATATTTGGCAGTAGCGCACGGGTTGATGGCATCGTTAGTGCCATGGGCGAGGTGCGTTTTAATAATTGGTCAGCCAGCGTTGGGGAAGGCATTTACGCAGGCGGAGATATTATTTCTGACCGCACTCCTGTCTCAGATCATATCGATCCAGATAACAGAGCCGATTTTTTTCCAAATAGTAATGTGTCTCTTACTCGCGTGGAAGAGCAGCCCTGCGATATCGTCGACTTTGCAGGTAACACGTTAAGTGAGGAGATTACCCGTTACCAAGAAGAGCTTACTTCAATCGGTGATATCACCGTAGGTGCCTACCCTAATGTCGAATGGCGGTTTAGCCCACAGCAAATAGAACGCTATGACCAAACTTGGGACATTAATCGTTGGGTGAGTCATGCTTCGCCCGAGTTAAATACTCTGTTTGGCGAGCAAGCATCCATCTATCGTTTAAATAGCCTTAAGCTAACAAGTTCTTCGTCGTTAAGAGTTACTGGTGGTAACGTGGTTATTGTGATCGATGAAGATTTCACTATGGGAGGTGGTGGTGCTGGCCTGGTGATTGATGAAGACTCGAGTTTAACCGTTTTTGTTGAAGGGAAGGTAGACTTTGGTAGTGTATTAAGTATGCCCGAAATCAACTCGATTAATAGCAATGGAGAGTCCACATTTTCTCTCTTCTCAGGTTATAGCGGCTCAGATACCGGAGTTAATTTCCACTCAAGTAATCGTGTAGTTGCTAATGTATATGCGCCTTACACACATGTTTCAGTCAATTCCGGCGCTAACTTTTTTGGTAGTGTAAGAGGACGCAGCGTTAATGTAAGTGGGGACGGAAGTATTGTGTATGATGAGCTGCTTGGAGGGGCTTTTGGAGACCCTGACGAGGTGTGGAAATTAGTTGGCTGGCGTTGACGCCATTCGCCATTCGCCACGCGCCTAGGTGCACGTTATCATAGCGGTATTTGCTTAAGAGCCTGAAAACCATGAGCCAAACCGCCAAAACCCGCGTTCTTACCGGTATCACCACCACCGGCACGCCCCATTTGGGCAACTATGTTGGGGCGATCAAGCCTGCCATTGAGGCAAGCCAGGATCCCAATGTTCAGTCGTTTTATTTTTTGGCTGACTACCATGCGCTGATCAAGTGCCCTGACCCAAAACGCGTGCAAGAGTCGCGGCTGGAAATTGCTGCCACATGGCTGGCGCTGGGGCTGGACACCGACAACGCGATTTTCTATCGCCAGTCGGATATTCCTGAAATTCCTGAGCTTACCTGGATGCTCTCTTGCGTCTGCGCCAAAGGCCTGATGAACCGCGCCCATGCCTATAAAGCAGCGGTGGCTGAGAACGAAGAGGCGGAAAACCAAGACCCGGATAAAGGCATCACCATGGGGCTGTTTGGCTACCCTGTGCTAATGGCGGCGGATATTTTAATGTTTAACGCCAATAAGGTGCCGGTAGGGCGTGATCAGATTCAGCATATCGAGATGGCCCGCGATATCGCCGGGCGCTTTAATCATCTCTACAAGGGCCAGCATTTTGTCCTCCCAGAAGCCGTCGTTGACGAGAAAACGCAGCTTCTGAATGGCTTGGATGGGCGCAAAATGTCCAAAAGCTACGATAATACGATCCCGCTCTTTTCGGCTGAGAAAAAGCTGCAGAAGCTGGTACGTAAGATCAAGACCAACTCACTGGAGCCCGGTGAGCCGAAAGATCCGGACACCTGCACGCTGTTTCAAATCTACTCCGCTTTTGCGACGGCGCAAGAGACCGCCAGCCTCCGCGAGCAGTATGCTGCGGGCATTGGCTGGGGTGATGCGAAGAACCAAGTGTTTGAGTACTTGAACGCTCACTTAAGCGCTCCTCGTGAACGCTATAACGCTCTGATGGAAGATCCCGCACATATTGAAGCGGTACTTCAGAAAGGCGCCGAGCGGGCGCGCGAAGAAGCGGCAGTCACGATGGATCGCTTACGTGCTGCCGTTGGCCTGGGGCGGTTTGTTTAATATCTGAATACTGCCATTCACATAGTGACCTGTCAGCCATCTAGCAGTAACGACGAAGCCCCTTCTGCTTGGAAAGGGCTTCGTTTGTTTCGGGCCTCCCGCTTTGCTGCTAACTAGGCTGTTAGTGATAGCTCAGCCTTCAATCGGGGGCGTCAGTCATTAACTGAATGAGCATGGTTGTGCATGAGCATGGTTGTGCTGATGTCCTATAGTGCTTATCACGTAGGCTATGTATTTCTCAGATACGTACTTAGCTTCGCAAAACCAACGCATCCACAAAGGGAATATTGTATGCGGTCAAGGTATCGACATCAGACGTTTACGGAGTGTGCATTGATAGCCTTAACGCTGGCGGTCGTCGCGTTAATGCTTTGGAAGCTTGTTGGGCTACTGATCCTGATTTTTGGCGCAGTGGTGGGCGCCTGTATATTGCAAACGGGTATGACGCCACTTTTGAGGCTAGGCGTGCCCCGGTGGCTGGCGCTGTTAACGGTGATTATTACGCTAACCCTGGCGCTAGGCTTAGTTAGTTGGGCATTTGGCGCGCAGGTGTCTGCTGAGTTGGAATCACTGGCTGTTCTATTGCCCGAGGCATGGGATCAGCTTCAGGAAAGGCTTGAAGGGTCGCAGCTAGCGCCGTTGGTTGATAACGCGGCTGAGCGGGCGGGTAACCTGTTTGGTAACGGTATTTCTCAAGTGGGGATGGTAGTGGTCTCCATGGGGGGCAGTGTTGTCAGCTTTTTCGCGCTTATCGTCGGCATGGTTTATTTTGCTGCACAGCCGGGTCTTTATCGCCGTGGTTTATTGCTACTCGCGCCCATTAAAAGCCGTCCACGTTTGGGTGAAGCGCTGGATGAGAGCGGTAAGGCGCTTCGCTATTGGCTGGGCGGTCAGTTAGTGGCCATGGTGGTCACTGGGCTTTTAGTGGGTGTCAGCATGTGGCTGTTAGGCGTGCCAGCGCCGCTTGGCTTGGGGTTAGTGGCTGGGTTGTTGGATTTTGTGCCACTGGTGGGGCCTCTGATTGCTGCTATTCCTGCGTTGCTGCTTGCCTTCACGGTGAGCCCTCAAACCACACTGTTTGTGCTGATTGCGTATACGATTATTCAGCAGGTAGAGGGCAATATTTTACAGCCGCTGGTACAGCAGCGCGCTGTTCACTTGCCGCCCGCCATGCTGCTTTTTTCACTGTTTGCAGCCAGTACTCTGTTTGGTTTAGCCGGCCTGATTTTGGCCGCACCGCTGACGGTGGTGGCGTTTGTGTTGGTGAACAGGCTATACGTCACCCGGGAGGAAGAAAGCCAGTAAATAGTGTTAATTGTCATAAATACAGCTGCACAAATAATTGTACGCCGATTATTAGCAGCGTTAAGCTTGTCATCATTATCCGTACTAACTGGATCCATTCTGTCTGGAAGCGCCTGTTCGTGAACAGGCGCTTTTGGCATTGATAAAGGTGAATGTATGTCTACAACGACGGTTGCTGCGCCGCAGAGTTACCGCGTGCCGCTCATCGCCACAGCGGCGATCGTGCTTGGCGCGTTGCTTATAGGGGTGGTATTTGAGGCCAATACAGGCCTGTTAATGATTGTCGGTGGGCTGTTTGGCATGGTGCTTTATCATGCTGCCTTTGGCTTTACCTCGGCGTGGCGGGTATTTATTACCGAACGGCGAGGGCGTGGCTTGCGTGCCCAGATGGTGATGCTGGCGATTGCGGTGGTGCTGTTTTTCCCTGCGTTGGGAGCGGGCACGCTTTTTGGTAATGAAGTGTCGGGCTTTGTCGCGCCTATCGGTATCTCCGTGCTGGTGGGGGCGTTCTTATTCGGGCTGGGCATGCAGTTAGGCGGTGGGTGCGCCTCTGGTACGCTTTTTACCGCGGGCGGTGGTAACGCACGTATGTTGATCACCTTGGTGTTCTTTATTGTCGGCTCGTTGATTGGTTCGGCGCATTTTGCCTGGTGGCAGAGTTTGCCGGCCTTTCAGCCGGTATCACTGGTCAACGTGGCGGGGGTAAGTGGCGGGGTGGCGATTAGCCTGGTGCTGTTTGCTGCGATTGCTGCTTTCACCTGGGTGATGGAGAAGCGCCGCCATGGTCAGTTAGAGCAGGCGCCTATCGTCAATAAGCATGGGTATGAGCGTTGGCTGACAGGGCCTTGGCCATTGGTGGCGGGTGCCGTGGCGTTGGCGTTGCTGAATTTCGTCACCTTGGCCCTGGCTGGCCGCCCATGGGGAATTACCTCTGCGTTCGCACTGTGGGGTGCAAAGAGCTATGCGCTCGTTGGTGGCGATGTAAGCCAATGGGGCTATTGGCAAGCGCCGGGTAATGCAGCGGCGCTTGAAGCCAGCGTATGGAGCGATATCACGACGGTAATGAACGTCGGCATTATGCTGGGGGCACTTGCCGCCGCCAGCTTGGCCGGCCGCTTTGCGCCTAACTTCAAGATTCCATTGAAATCTCTTCTGGCGGCAATCGTTGGTGGCCTCCTGCTGGGGTATGGCGCCCGCTTGGCGTATGGCTGCAATATCGGCGCCTACTTCAGCGGCATTGCGTCTGGCAGCCTGCATGGCTGGGTGTGGTTGGTTGCTGCGTTCGCCGGCAATATGTTGGGTGTTAAATTAAGGCCTTTCTTTTTTAACGGCGTAGAAGGCCGCAAGCCAACCGCTAAAACGAGTTAATGCTGACTTAGCGCTCCTCAAGTAGCTAACAAGTAGCCAAGTAGATAAGGAATAAGTAGATAGATAGGTAGATAGATAGGTAGATAGGTAGATAGATAGGTAGATAAATAGATGACGCCCCGGTTTGAAGCCCATTCAACCGGGGCGTTTTTATGTTAACAACGTCGCTCTCTTCTACCTTTGTAGCAGGAGCATGTTACATTAAGCCCAAACGCCGCAAACGCCCGATATTGCTGCATTGCAGCAGTGATTGACATAAAAAGAGAATGCTTATGACTACCCAGAGTAAACGCCCCTTATACCTTCCTTACGCCGGTCCTTCTCTGCTCGAAATGCCGCTATTGAACAAAGGCAGCGCGTTTACTCAACAGGAACGCCTGGCGTTTAACCTGATTGGTTTGCTCCCCCAAAAGGTGGAAACCATTGAAGACCAGCTAGAGCGTGTTTATCGTCAGTACCAGCAGTGTCACAGCGATCTTGAAAAACACATCCATCTGCGCGCCATTCAAGATGACAATGAAACGCTCTACTTCCGTATGGTTTCTCAGCATCTGGAAGAGATGCTGCCGATTATCTATACCCCGACGGTCGGCCAAGCGTGCCAGGAATTCTCCAATATTTATCGTAACCACCGTGGTCTGTTTATTAGCTACCCTGACCGCGAGCATATGGATGACATCCTGCGCAGCGCCACGAAAGATAACGTCAAGGTCATCGTGGTGACGGATGGTGAGCGGATTCTGGGGCTGGGCGACCAGGGAATTGGGGGCATGGGTATCCCGATTGGGAAGCTAGCGCTGTATACCGCCTGTGGTGGCATTAGTCCCGCTTACACGCTGCCGATCATGATTGATGTAGGCACCAACAACAAAGCGCTGCTGGATGACCCCATGTACATGGGCTGGCGCCATGAGCGGGTAGGGCAGGAAGAGTACGACGCTTTCATGGCGGAGTTTATTGCCGCCGTGAAGCGCCGCTGGCCTAACGTGCTGCTGCAGTTCGAGGACTTTGCCCAGGCCAACGCCGTACCATTGCTTGAGCGCTACCGTGACGAGCTATGCTGCTTCAACGATGACGTACAGGGCACCGCGTCGGTGGTGGTCGGTACCTTGATGGCCGCTTGCCAAGCGCGCGAAGAAACCATTGCGCAGCAGCGGGTCGTGTTCGTGGGCGGTGGTTCGGCAGGCTGTGGTATTGCCGAGCAGGTCGTGGTAGCCATGGAAGCGGAAGGTTTGACCGAGAGCGAAGCCCGGGCCCGCATTTTCATGGTCGACCGGGATGGGTTGATGACCAGCGATCAGGCATGGCAGCGCGACTTCCAGCGTCGCTTGGCCCACAACCCCTCCTTGGTGGTTGGCTGGAATGGCCAAGGCCTTGAGGAGACCATTGCGCAGATCAAGCCCACGGTATTGATTGGTGTGTGCGGCCAGCGCGGTATCTTCACCGAGCAGGTCGTGCGCACCATGCACGCAGGCTGTGAGCATCCGGTGATCATGCCGCTCTCCAACCCGACCTCGCAAGCAGAGGCGGTGCCGGAAGATGTTATTCGCTGGACCGATGGCCAAGCGCTGGTGGCCACCGGCAGCCCCTTTGCGCCGGTGGTTTACAACGGCCGCACGTATCCGATCGCCCAGTGTAACAACGCCTATATCTTCCCAGGCATCGGTTTGGGCGTGATTGCCGCCAGTGCGAACCGAGTGACCGATGAGATGCTGATGAGCGCCTCACGAGCGCTGGCACGCGAAGCACCGCTGGTCAAAGAGGGCAAGGGCGCGCTGTTGCCGCCGCTTTCGCGTATTCGCGATATCAGCAAGTCGATTGCCTTTGAAGTGGCCGCCCAGGCGCAGCAGAACGGCGTGGCGTTAAAAACCAGTGGTACGACGCTGCGCGAGTTAATCGAAAAGGCGTCTTGGTCACCGGATTACCGCACTTATCGCCGCCGCGCATTCTAAACAAAAAAAGCCCCCACCGAGGTGGGGGCTGCAAGCATTGGTAGGTTTTACCCTTAGGCTGCGCCAATCATCTTGCGCAGCACGTAGTGAAGGATACCACCGTGGCGGTAGTAAGCCAGCTCGTTTACCGTGTCAATTCGGCACTTGGCATCAACGCTACGTTCACCGTCAGCATTTTTGATCACGACTTTGACGGTGCCACCTGGCGTCAAATCGCTTAAACCGGCAATCGAAATTTCTTCATCGCCCGTTAATCCTAACGTTTGGCGGCTTTCGCCTTCGGCAAACTGAAGCGGTACAACGCCCATGCCGATCAGGTTGGAGCGGTGGATACGCTCAAAGGATTCGGCGATCACCGCGCGAACGCCCAGCAAGCGTGTGCCTTTGGCTGCCCAGTCCCGTGAGGAGCCGGTGCCGTACTCTTTACCGGCGATCACGACCAGCGGCTTGCCTTCCTCTTTGTACTTCATGGCCGCGTCGTAAATGGCCATCTGTTCGCCGCTGGGTACGTGGCGGGTTTCACCACCGACAACGCCATCGAGCATCTCGTTTTTGATCCGCACGTTGGCGAAGGTGCCGCGCATCATGACTTCGTGGTTACCCCGGCGCGAACCGTAGGAGTTGAAGTCGACCGGTTTGACACCATGCTCTTGCAAGTAGCGGCCAGCCGGGCTGTCGGGCTTGATGGCGCCCGCTGGGGAGATATGGTCAGTGGTGACCGAGTCACCCAGCATCGCCAGCACGCGGGCGCCGTGCACATCTTCGATGGCATCCGGCTCACGGCCCATGCCTTCAAAGAAGGGCGGGTGCTGAATGTAGGTAGATTCGGGCCACTGATAGACCTTGCTCTCTGAAACGTCGATCGCTTTCCAGACCTCATCACCCTCAAACACCGCGCCGTACTCTTTACGGAACATCGCTGTATTGACCTTCTCAACGGCGCTGGCGATTTCTGCCTGCGTGGGCCAAATATCTTTTAGATAGACCGGCTCGCCGCTGCTGTCTTTGCCAATGGGTTCCTTAGTCAGGTCACGCTGAACGTTCCCGGCCAGGGCGTAGGCGACCACCAGGGGTGGTGAGGCCAGCCAGTTGGTTTTGACCAGCGGGTGAACGCGGCCTTCGAAGTTCCGGTTGCCAGACAGCACCGAGGCGACGGCAAGATCGCCATCGTTAATGGCTTGCTCAATCTCGTCAGGTAGTGGGCCGGAATTACCGATACAGGTAGTGCAGCCGTAGCCGACCAGGTTAAAACCCAGTGCATCCAGGTCATCGTTTAACCCAGCGGCTTCCAAATAATCGGTGACGACTTTGGAACCGGGAGCCAGTGATGTTTTCACCCAAGGCTGTGTCGTCAGGCCTTTTTCGCGGGCTTTACGTGCCAGCAAGCCCGCTGCCATCATCACGCTGGGGTTGGACGTGTTAGTGCACGATGTAATGGCGGCGATCACCACCGCACCTGGGTCGAGGCTGAAGTCCTGGTCATTAAGCTTAACGGCCCGGCTAGTGTCGTGTTCAAAACTACGCTCGACACCGACCGCGGTTTGGCCGCCTTCTGAGGAGAGTTTTCCTTTGGCGGTGGGGTCCGCTTTGTGGTCTTCCTCCATGAACTTGCCAAAGGCTGTCGCCATATCCTGCAGTGCAACCCGGTCTTGCGGGCGTTTGGGGCCAGCAAGGCTGGCTTCCACCTCGGTCATGTCCAGTTCCAGCGCATCGGTGAAGATTGGCTCATCGCTGGGTTCGCGCCAGAGGCCCTGGGCTTTGCTATAGGCTTCCACCAGCGCGACTTGCTCATCTTCACGGCCGGTGAGGCGCATATAGTTCAGCGTCTCTTCATCGACCGGGAAGAAACCGCAGGTAGCACCATATTCAGGTGCCATATTGGCAATCGTCGCGCGATCCGCCAGCGGCAGGTCTTTCAAGCCGTCGCCGTAGAACTCAACAAACTTACCTACCACGCCTTTTTTGCGCAGCATTTCGGTAACTGTGAGTACTAGGTCAGTGGCGGTAATGCCTTCGCGTAGCTTGCCGGTCAATTTAAAACCAATGACTTCGGGTATCAGCATCGACACCGGCTGCCCGAGCATGGCCGCTTCGGCTTCAATACCGCCTACACCCCAGCCGAGTACGCCCAGGCCGTTGATCATCGTGGTGTGTGAGTCGGTGCCCACGAGCGTGTCCGGGTAGGCGAAGGTCTTACCGTCTTCGTCTTTGGTCCATACCGCTCTGCCTAAATATTCCAGATTCACCTGGTGGCAAATGCCGGTGCCAGGCGGTACTACGCTAAAGTTGTCAAATGCCTGCTGACCCCAACGCAGAAACTCATAGCGCTCGCGGTTGCGCTGCATTTCGATATCCACGTTCTCTTGGAACGCGGCGGGGTTACCAAATTTATCGACCATGACCGAGTGGTCAATGACCAGGTCGACGGGAGAAAGCGGATTGATCTTGGCTGGGTCTTCGCCAAGGCTTTCGACAGCAGCACGCATGGAGGCTAAATCCACCACGCCAGGGACGCCGGTGAAATCTTGCATTAAGACACGTGCCGGCCGGTAGCCTATTTCACGGCTGGATTTACCTTCGGCCTGCCAGTCGACCAGGGCTTGCATGTCTTCTTCAGCCACACTTTCGTCATCGCCGAAGCGCAGCTGATTTTCGAGTAGGATTTTGAGCGTCTTGGGTAGCCGGTCAATGCTGCCCAGTGCCTCTGCCGCTTTGGGTAGGCTGTAATAGTGGTATGTTTTACTGCCTACCTCTAAGGTACTTAGCGTATCGGGTGTCTTGCTCATGTGTCTCTCCTCTGATTGCTGAGTGTTGCCCTCAGCGTGACGGTCACGATCTTCCTGTCGTATTGATTACCCTAGTATGGCTTACCCCAGTATGGCGTGATTTAGTAATAACACATGGGTGTTTGCATCGCCTCTTTCAAGGTTTCTTCGCCTAATAGCGTAGATGAAACCTTGCAATAGCTTGTACTTGGCACCATTTCAGGCAGACTCTGTGGCTAATTTTTTATAAAGCTTTTACCCAGCTATCAATAAAGCTATCAGTCAGATCTTTACAAGGTGGTGTCATGGAAACTCGTCATGAGCGTTTGATTATTCTTGGATCCGGCCCGGCCGGCTATACGGCCGCTGTGTATGCCGCACGGGCAAACTTGAAGCCATTGCTGATCACCGGTATCCAGGCGGGTGGACAATTGACCACCACAACGGATGTCGATAACTGGCCGGGCGATGCGCAAGGTGTTCAAGGCCCTGAGTTGATGGAGCGCATGAAACAGCACGCTGAACGCTTTAATACCGAAGTGCTGTTTGATCATGTCAATGAGGTCAGCTTAGGCGAAAAACCCTTTACGTTGAAAGGCGACAGCGGCATTTATACCTGCGATGCGCTCATTGTCGCCACCGGCGCCAGTGCCCGTTATCTGGGTTTGCCCACCGAGCAGCAGTTTATGGGTCAAGGGGTTTCTGCCTGTGCGACCTGCGATGGCTTTTTCTATCGCAATCAGGAAGTCATTGTCGTCGGTGGTGGTAATACCGCCGTGGAAGAAGCGCTCTATCTCTCTAACATCGCTTCCAAAGTAACGTTGGTACACCGCCGGGATACGCTGCGGGCAGAAAAGATTCTGCAGGATAAACTGCTTGAGAAAGCCGCCGCCGGCAAGATCGTCCTTGAGTGGTTCCAGGAAGTCGAGGAAGTACTCGGCGATAACTCGGGCGTTACTGGGGTGCGAGTTAAGTCCACTAAAGATGGTGCCAGCAAAGAGATCCATGCGCCTGGTTTGTTTATCGCCATTGGACATAGCCCCAACACCGGTATTTTTGAAGGT
Organism: Vreelandella sp. DA03-1M; assembly: GCF_055725665.1. Taxonomy (NCBI): domain Bacteria; kingdom Pseudomonadati; phylum Pseudomonadota; class Gammaproteobacteria; order Oceanospirillales; family Halomonadaceae; genus Vreelandella; species Vreelandella sp. DA03-1M. Next base: position 3,772,931 of record NZ_CM146798.1, on the reverse strand, counting down.
CAGTTAGCCATGAACGGTGGTTATATTAAAGTGAACGCAGGCCTTGAAGGTAATGCCACCGCCACCAGCGTGCCCGGCGTGTTTGCCTGCGGCGATGTAATGGATCACATTTATCGCCAAGCGATCACCTCGGCGGGTAGCGGCTGCATGGCGGCGCTGGATGCCGAGCGTTATTTAGACGGCATTGCCGGGTAACGTTGCACTCTGCTCTGAAGCGCCTAGCAATCGATAGGCGCTTCATCGATTCTCAGGCGCCCTAACTGGCTCAGCACTAGCTTTTTCCCCTGCGATTCTTCGGCACCGTTGCCTGAACAGATAGCAAAACTGCCGTTGTAACCGCTGGTATAGCCCAATGAGCTGTAGCGAATGCGCGACCAGCCCCGGCTGTAAGTTACTTGTGTGCCTCGCTCGGCAGGCATAACGCGCAAAATATCGTCGGCTTGAATGTTATCTGTTTGATCCCCCTTTACGATCATAAGCTCACCGCTCCATTCACTACTGCATGCCTTGCGGTCCTCAGCCGCCGGACAAAGCGTGATCTGGCGACGCTGGCTGATGGCCGTATTGCGCGCTAATGAAAACGCGCTTTGTAATCGATTGACTTCGCTGGTCTGCGCGGTTCGCTCACCCAATGCTTGAAAATTAGGCAGCCCCCAGGCAGCCATAATGCCGACTAATAGCAGCGTGATCATTAGCTCAAGCAACGTAAACCCGCTTTCAGGTAGCGTGCGCGCGCCGTTATGGCCATCGTTCATCGCCTCTCCTTACTTGACCTTGTTATTGCCCGCGCTATGCTCAGGGCCCGGTGTCAACGGCCATGATCAGTTGGTGGTTTAATCATCCTAGGCGATAGTCACTATTTTTTATGTAAGCCAAAACGGACAATGTTGTGAGCGATTTCTTAATTATTGGTGGCGGCGTGATCGGCATGATGACGGCGCTACAGTTAGCCGATGCGGGTCAGCAGGTCACGCTGGTTGATCGCGGCGAGTGCGGTAAAGAGGCGTCGTGGGCCGGTGGCGGTATCGTCTCACCGCTTTATCCATGGCGATACGATGCTGCGATATCGCAACTATCCCGCTGGTCAGAAGGGGTTTACCCCTCGTTGGCTTTACGCTTGCTGGAAGAGACAGGCATTGATCCTGAGTATCGCCAAAGAGGGCTGCTCTACCTGAACGTAGATGACGCCGATAGTGCTCTGTGCTGGGCTCGACAGCTGGGCAAACCGCTAGAGCGGGTAGGGGCAGATTTCGTCCGCGATAAAGAGCCTGGCGTGGCAATGGCGGGCGACAGTGCGCTATGGATGCCGACCTTGGGCAGTGTGCGTAACCCGCGCTTAGCCAAAGCGTTGAAGGCGCGGCTAACGGCGATGCCGCAGGTAACGCTGAGAGAGCAGTGCGAGGTCAGTGGCTTTATCCAAAAGGAGGGCCAGGTGGAGGGCGTGGTTAGCTCACAAGGGCCGTTAATCGCTGGGCGCATTGTGGTGTGCGGCGGTGCCTGGGCTGCTCAACTATTGGCGCAGCTGAATGTGCAACTGCCGGTAAGGCCGGTAAAGGGGCAGATGATCGCTTACCAGGCACCCAAAGGGTTAGTGCAGCGTGTGGTGTTAAAAGATGGGCGTTATATTATTCCGCGTGCAGACGGGTTGCTGTTGGTCGGTTCTACATTAGAGGAAGCTGGATTTGATAAGACCACCGACGCGGCAGCCCTGGCATCGCTAAAACACAGCGCCGAAGCCATTCTGCCTGCCTTGGCAACCTGCCCGGTAGCGCATCAATGGGCCGGGCTTCGCCCTGGTTCGCCAGCGGGCATTCCTTTTATCGGCGCCCTTCAAGAATGGCCTAACGTATACATCAATGCGGGGCACTATCGTAATGGCTTGGTATTGGCGCCTGCCTCGACCCATTTATTGGCAGATCAACTGCTTGGGCGCGAGCCATTGATCGACCCCGCGCCTTACCAGCCTACGCCCGAGCGGCTTATCCAGGTTTAAGGCGCGCCGTCTTTATCCTGCTGCTCTTGCAAAAAGCGGTCACGATGGGCGCTGGAGCAGAACCACTGCTCGTGGTCGCGCAGCGCTTCATCTTCGGGTACGTGCACCTCACACCAGCGACAGCGCACCATTTTACCGCCTTCATGGCGATTGACTTGTTTATGCTGTGCTTCATGCTCAAGCTTACGTTGTCGGTAGATGCCGTAGAGCTTTAAACCGGCATAAAATACAACGGCGAAGATAATCAGCCGAATGATCAAGAGGTTCATCCTTATTTTGTCTCCCGAATGAGGGAACTAGGCTTGGGATTGACGCATGGCCTTTGCCAGTTGGCGGCCCTTGCGGGACAATACGACGATGACGGTGTAACCCTATTTCAAAGATTCTCAAGAGATTTTGACGCCCATGCAAGACTTAACGCTGGTAATGGCCCAACTCGATCCTCTGGTCGGGGATATTCCCGGCAATGCCGCACGCGCGATTGAAGCAGTGCGCGAAGCGCGGATTGAGCATGGGGCGGATATTGTTGTCTTTCCAGAGCTTTTTTTGTCGGGTTACCCGCCGGAAGATTTGCTGCTGCGCCCCTCAATGGAAACCCGTCTGCGTGAAGCTCGCGCGCTAATGGCATCGAAGGTCGCCAGTGATGTGTTGGTGATCATCGGCTATCCCGGCGTGCGGGAAGGCCACTGTTACAATTTGGCGGGCCTACTTTACAACGGCCAGTGGGAAGCCGAGTACGCCAAGCAGGCGCTGCCTAACTACCAGGTGTTCGATGAGCAGCGCTATTTCAAGCCCGGCACTGAGACGCTGGTGTATGAGCATAAAGGCGCCAAACTGGGCATCGTGATCTGCGAAGACCTTTGGGATGGCGCGCCGGTTAAGGCCGCCGCGCAAGCGGGCGCTGAGGTGCTGGTCTCCTTGCACGCCTCTCCCTATCACCAGGACAAGCCCGCGGAACGGCTGCGCCTGTTGGAGGAGCACGCCCGGGATACGCAGCTTCCAATTGTGTATGTGAACACCATCGGTGGCCAAGATGAACTGGTCTTTGATGGCGGCTCTTGCTGCGTTAACGCCAGCGGTGAGCTGCAAGTGCTGGCGCCGTATTGGCAGGCGGGCCTGATGCCGGTTCAGTTTTTGCAAACCAGCGCGACGGTCTGGGAACCCCAAGCCGGAGAGATTGACCCTGAGGTAGAGCCGGAAGAGAGCCTTTACTGTGCGCTCGTGACCGGGTTGCGCGATTACGTCAACAAGAGCGGTTTTGAGGGCGTGGTGCTGGGGCTTTCCGGCGGCATTGATTCCGCGCTTTCGCTGGCGATTGCGGTTGACGCACTGGGCCCTCAACGGGTGCAGGCGGTGATGATGCCGTACCACTACACGGCGGATATTTCCAAGCAGGACGCTGCAGAGCAGGCCAATATGCTCGGCGTGCACTACGAGATCATGCCGATTGAACCCATGGTCGACGCCTTTATGGGGACGCTTGCTGAAAGCTTTGCCGGTACGCAACGCGATACTACCGAGGAAAACCTGCAGTCGCGCTGCCGCGGTGTGCTGCTAATGGCGATTTCCAATAAGAAAGGCTTGATGGTACTGACCACCGGCAACAAGAGCGAAATGGCGGTGGGGTATGCCACGCTGTATGGCGATATGGTGGGCGGCTATAACGCTATTAAGGATGTGTATAAAACCTGGGTTTATCGCCTTGCCCGCTGGCGCAACACGCAATCACCTGCCATTCCTGAGCGGGTGATCGAGCGGCCACCCAGTGCCGAGCTGGCGCCTGATCAACAGGATAGCGACTCCTTGCCCGATTACGATGTGCTCGACGCGATCTTAGTCAGCTACATTGAAGGCGATATGAGCGCTGAGGCAATTATTGCCGCTGGTTTTGACGAGGAAGACGTTTATAAAGTGGTTAAGCTCGTTGACCGCTGCGAGTATAAGCGCCGTCAAGCCCCGATTGGCGTGCGGGTGACGCCACGCGGTTTTGGCCGGGACCGCCGCTACCCGATTGTTAATGGCTGGCAGCCCGGCGCATAAGCCGGGCCTAGCGCTAAAGCAAACACAAAAAAACCACGCCGAAGCGTGGTTTTTTTGCGGATGTGTACCGCTTTTATTGTTGCAGCATGTTCATAGGCTTAATCATCTTGGCCTAAATGCTTGGGGACAAAACGGCTGCCCTGCAGCTGTTCGTGGCCAGGCGCGTTTTCGCGCAGTACAGCTAACACCTCATTGGCGCGATCATCCATGTCCAAGCCTTGATAGCCTTCTACCATGGTGGCTAGGGCATCCCGGGTGGCGCTTGATTCAGGATAGTTTTCGACGACCCAGCGGCCGCGTTCAACCGCTGCCAAATAGGCCCCGCGGCGCAGGTAATAATCGGCGACATGTAGTTCATGGCGGGCCATTAGCTCACGTAGATAGACGATGCGCTGCTGGGCATCCGGCGCATATTCACTCTGTGGGTAACGCTGGATCAGCTCACGGAAATCATTGTAGGCATCCCGCGAGGCGCCCAAATCGCGCTTGGAGATATCAATTAGGCGCAGGCGCTCTAAGCTGAAACGTCCTGCTTGCCACGCCGAGAGGCCACGAAGGTAGTAGGCGTAGTCAACCTGGGGGTGGTCGGGGTGAAGGCGAATAAAGCGGCTAGCCGCTGCCCGGGCTTCTTCCCAATTGCTATTTTCATAGTAGGCATAGATCAGCTCAAGCTGTGCCTGCTCAGCATGGGCGCCAAAAGGATAGCGTGTATCAAGCGCTTCTAAACGCTCTATCGCGATCGGGTAGCGGTTGCTGTCTAAGGCCGTGCGGGCCAATTCATAGAGCTCGCGCTCCTGCACCCCAGCAAATTCATCTTCCTCTTCTTCACTGGTGTTGTTACTCGCACAGCCCGCTAAAAGGGCAAGGCTTAGGGCTAGAGCACCAAAGCGGTTGGCAGCTGAAAAAACGCGCATCTTCATCCTCGTTGCAAACAAGCCTCAATCACCAAAAAGCGGCGATGGCCATAAGTAGAAATGGTAGAATAGGTCGCAGTCCGCCCACTATAAAACACCTCGACATAAAACGCAGGCTTAGCGACGTTTCGTCAGGTGCCGTCAATATCGATTTTTCCATGCTGAGGCTGATTTTTCGCCTTGCTGGGGTTTTTTTCGCGCTTTAAAGAGGTTTTTCATGTCTCGAATAGTTGAAGACACGCAGCGTGTGCCCGCTACACTGGCCGGTGCGCGATTAGACCAAGCGGCGGCGGAGTTGTTCAGCAATTACTCACGTGAACGCTTAAAAGCGTGGATTAATGCCGGTGAATTAACCGTGGATGGCATGCAAGCCAAGCCGAAAGCCAAGCTGCACGGTGATGAAGTGTTGGCACTGCAGGCCACCATCGAAGACGATACGCGCTTTGAGGCGCAGGATATCGCGCTGGATATCGTGTATGAAGACGACGCGGTAATCGTCATTAATAAAGCGGCGGGTATGGTCGTTCACCCTGCTGCAGGCAACCCGGATGGCACGCTGCTCAATGCCTTGCTTTACCATCACCCGGCGCTTGCTGAAGTGCCACGCGCGGGTATCGTTCACCGCCTGGATAAAGATACCACCGGCTTGATGATGGTGGCGAAAACGCTGCCCGCTCAAACTGTGCTGGTGGATCAGTTGCAGGCACGCAGCGTGTCGCGCCAGTACGATGCGGTGGTGATTGGTAAGCCGGTCTCTGGCAGTACCATTGATGCGCCTATTGGCCGTCATCCGAAAGACCGTAAGCGCCAAGCGGTAACGACATCGGGCAAACCTGCGATTACGCATTTTCGCGTGGTTGAACGGTTCCGTGCCCATACCCATGTACGCTGTAAACTGGAAACAGGGCGCACCCATCAAATTCGTGTGCACATGGCCCATGCCCGTTACCCATTGATTGGTGATCCCATGTATGGCGGCCGTGCCAAGCTGCCGCCAGGCGCTGCGGAGCCATTGAAAGAGATCTTGCGCGAGTTTCCGCGTCAGGCGCTACATGCTCGGAAGTTGATTTTCAAACATCCGGTCAATGGCGAAACCGTTACTTTTCAGGTCGATCTTCCTGATGATTTGCTAATGTTGTTGGATTACCTGCGCGAAGATAATGAGACGATGAGATGAGCGATGCCATTAATTTAAGGCCGACGCTTTTAATGCCTGACTGGCCAGCGCCGGCCAATGTACGAGCCTTTGTGACCACCCGTGAATCAGGGCCTAGTCAGGGATATTTCGCCGCTTTTAACACAGCTGCTCATGTTGGCGATAACCCCGACCATGTCGCACTGTGTCGCCGGCTGTTGCAAAAAGAGATCGGGGATGAGCGACCGCTACTGTGGCTTAACCAGACCCACGGTGCCCGCGTTCAGCAGGTTTTTGAACCTAACGCCGCCGATGCGGATGCTGCCATTGCGACGTCTAATGAGTACGCCTGTGTGGTACTGACAGCCGACTGCCTGCCGGTCATGCTGTGTAATCGCGCTGGAACCCAGGTCGCCGTTGCCCATGCGGGGTGGCGTGGTTTGGCAGGTGGCGTGCTGGAGGCGACGATTGCGGCAATGAATACCGATCCCGAGGACATCCTTGTGTGGTTGGGCCCCGCGATTTCCAACGCTCAGTTTGAGGTTGGCCCGGAGGTCTATGGTGCCTTTGTGGCAGTGCATCCTGACATCGCCGACGCTTTTGATCATAGTCCCTACCGGCTGGGTCATTACATGGCCGACTTGTACCGGTTGGCGCGGTTTCGTTTGGAAGCACTCGGCGTAAACAATATAAGTGGTGGCCACTTCTGTACTGCCTGCGAGTCGCGGTTCTACTCCTACCGTCGCGATGGCGGTAAAACCGGCCGCATGGCCAGTGTGATCTGGATCAATTAAACCAGTGGTTTATTCACACACCTCTTGAAAAGCATGGAACTGACGCCATTTAACTTGTCAAGCTAATCGTGATTAGTACGCCTAATGACACGTTATCGGGTTACGCGGTGCGTCCAAGCGCACGGCACCCCCAGGAGGAATTCCATGCGTTTTGATAAATTTACCGCCAAGCTCCAAAGCGCGATTGCCGAAGCGCAGTCGCTGGCCGTTGGTCGCGGTCATAATCAGCTAGACCCAGCGCATTTGCTGCTGGCCCTGCTCGACACCAAAGATACCGGTATTAAGGCCCTGATTGAAAAAGCCGAGGGCAATCCCTCGCGCCTGCGCGATGGACTGATGCAGCAATTGGATAATTTGCCCAAAGTGGGGCAGTTCGACGGCGAAGTGCAGCCATCGCGGGATTTCATCAAGCTTTTTAACTTAACCGATCGCGAAGCGCAGAAGCGCGGCGATCAGTTTATCGCCAGTGAGCTAGTGCTGCTGGCAGCGCTCGAGATGAATTCGGCTCTCACCAAACTGCTGAAAGACGCAGGTATTAATCGCAAATCCCTCGAAGCGGCTATCAATAGCCTACGCGGCGGCGCTACCGTCGACGATGCGAATGCCGAAGATCAGCGTGAAGCGTTGAACAAATACACCATGGATCTTACCCAGCGTGCGCTGGACGGCAAGCTGGATCCGGTGATTGGTCGCGACGACGAAATTCGCCGTACGATTCAAGTGCTGCAGCGGCGTACTAAAAACAACCCGGTATTAATCGGTGAACCGGGTGTGGGTAAAACCGCCATTGTCGAAGGGTTGGCCCAGCGCATCGTTAACGGTGAAGTGCCGGAAGGCCTCAAAGATAAGCGCGTGCTCTCGCTGGATATGGGGTCGCTGTTGGCGGGTGCCAAGTTCCGTGGCGAGTTTGAGGAGCGTTTGAAGGCCGTGCTCAAGGAGCTCTCCCAGGAAGAGGGGCGGGTAATTCTGTTTATCGATGAGCTGCACACTATGGTCGGTGCCGGTAAAGCCGAAGGCGCCATGGATGCAGGCAATATGCTCAAACCGGCTCTTGCGCGCGGCGAGCTGCACTGCGTGGGGGCGACCACGCTGGATGAGTATCGTAAGTACATCGAGAAAGACGCCGCTCTAGAACGTCGCTTCCAGAAGGTGTTGGTAGATGAGCCTTCCGAAGAGGACACTGTGGCGATTCTGCGCGGCCTGAAAGAGCGTTACGAAGTTCACCACGGCGTGGATATTACCGACTCCGCTATCATTGCCGCGGCCAAGCTCTCGACGCGCTATATCACCGATCGGCAGTTGCCTGACAAAGCCATCGATCTGATCGATGAAGCCGCATCGCGTATCCGTATGGAGCTGGATTCCAAGCCAGAGTCGATGGATCGTCTGGATCGCCGCTTGATTCAGCTCAAGATGGAGCGCGAAGCACTTAAGAAAGAGACCGATGAGGCGAGTAAAAAACGCTTGGAAGCTTTGAGCGCCCAGATTCACGAGTTAGAGCGCGAATACGCTGATCTTGATGAAATTTGGAAAGCTGAAAAAGCCAGTATTCAGGGGGCAGCGCAGTTTAAGGCCGATTTGGAACAAGCGCGGCTTGATCTGGAGCAGGCCCGCCGCCAGGGCGACTTAGGCCGCATGTCAGAAATTCAGTATGGCAAGATTCCAGAACTCGAGAAGAGAATTGCTGAAAGCGGCGAAGGAGAAGCGGATACCTCTAGCCACCAACTGCTGCGTTCCAACGTGACAGAAGAGGAGATCGCGGAAGTGGTTTCCCGCTGGACCGGCATCCCTGTCTCCAAAATGCTGGAAGGGGAGCGGGACAAACTGCTGCGAATGGAAGAGGCACTCCATCAGCGGGTGATTGGACAAGATGAAGCTGTCGAGGCTGTAGCCAACGCGGTGCGCCGCTCGCGAGCGGGACTTTCCGATCCTAACCGCCCCAACGGCTCATTTCTGTTCCTCGGCCCCACCGGGGTGGGTAAAACCGAGTTGTGTAAGTCGCTGGCCAACTTCCTGTTCGATACCGAAGAGGCGATGGTGCGTATCGATATGTCCGAGTTTATGGAGAAGCACTCCGTGGCCCGCTTGATCGGTGCGCCTCCTGGCTACGTAGGCTACGAAGAGGGCGGCTACTTAACCGAGGCCGTACGACGCAAGCCCTACTCGGTGCTGCTGCTGGATGAGGTGGAGAAAGCCCACCCGGATGTCTTTAATATCCTGCTGCAGGTGTTGGAGGATGGCCGCTTAACCGACGGACAGGGTCGCACGGTGGATTTCCGTAATACCGTGATCGTGATGACCTCTAACATGGGTTCGGACATTATCCAGCGCATGGGCGGTGACGATAGTGACTATGAAGTAATGAAAAACATGGTCATGGAGGTGGTGGGCAACCACTTCCGGCCTGAACTCATTAACCGTATTGATGAAGTGGTGGTGTTCCACGCCCTGGGCCAAGAGCAAATTCAAGCCATTGCCGGTATCCAGTTGGAACGCTTGAAGCTACGTCTTGCCGAGCATGATCTGAAGCTTGAGGTTAGCCCTGAAGCCATGGCGCAATTAGCGGTAGTCGGTTTTGACCCTGTGTATGGGGCGCGGCCACTCAAACGGGCGATTCAAAGCCGTATTGAAAACCCGCTGGCGCAAGACCTGCTGGGGGGCAAATTTACCCCTGGTGATACCATCCATATCACCGCAGAAGAGGGCAAGCTGGTGTTCAGCTGATTATTGGCAACGCCTTTTTGCGCAATTGAATAGGGAAAAAGCCCTGCTAGCGTTGCTGGCGGGGCTTTTTTAATGGCTTCCTGCGACCTTTGTTGCGTTTGGCCTGATCGGAGGTTGACAGGCTGAGGGCGCTAATGGAATCTTGTCGGTTCCTGATTTGCGGGCGCGGACTCACGGGTAACCCCTAATTCCCGCGCGAAGGGTAGGCGAAGGCCTCTACCCGCCGAAGGACTTCCGGGCTTGGGCTAACCGCTCAACCTGGCCAACGCCCCGACACGGCGAACCGCCGTGAAAGGGAATGACTGCTTTATGTTGGCATAAATCAGCATTCCCGATGAGAGTGCAGGCCCTAACAGGGCCATTTGCCAGGGTTTGGCATCAGGTGCCGGCTTGGGCCGGCAGCGGCATACCGCCGCACTCGACACCGCAGGATGTCCTGCGGATCGCACTCGAGACCTCCAGGGGAGAAATACAGTGGAACTGCTTTCCGGCGCAGATATGATCGCCCGCTTCTTGCAAGATGAGGGCATCGAATACATTTATGGTTACCCCGGCGGTGCAGCGCTGCATATTTACGATGCACTCTTCCGCCAGGACAAAGTGAAGCACATCCTAGTGCGTCACGAGCAAGCGGCGACGCACGCGGCCGATGGCTATGCCCGCGCCTCGGGCAAAGCGGGCTGCGTGCTAGTCACTTCCGGCCCCGGTGCCACGAATGCCGTCACTGGCATTGCCACCGCCTACATGGATTCCATTCCCATGGTGGTGCTATGTGGCCAAGTGGCCAGCCATCTGATCGGTGAAGACGCCTTCCAGGAAACCGATATCGTCGGTGTGACACGCCCGATCGTGAAGCATAGCTTCTCGATCCGTCACCCGTCTGAAATCCCGGAAGTGCTGAAAAAGGCGTTTTACCTAGCCTCGACCGGTCGCCCCGGCCCGGTGGTGGTCGATATCCCTAAAGATATGACGGCTCCCACTGAGCGCTACGAATACGTTTACCCGAAAAAGGTCAAACTGCGTTCGTATAACCCGGTAACGCGTGGCCATACCGGTCAGATCAAAAAAGCCGTCGAGATGATGCTGAAGGCCAAGCGCCCGGTGTTTTATACCGGCGGCGGTGTGGTCACCGGTAAAGCCAGCGAAGGCCTGACTGATCTGGTCAAGCAACTGGGGTACCCGATTACCACTACGCTGATGGGCATCGGCGCGTATCCCCAAAGTGACCGACAGTGTTTGGGCTGGCTGGGTATGCACGGCTCTTATGAATCCAATATGGCCATGCACCACGCCGACCTGATCATTGCCATTGGCGCGCGTTTTGACGACCGGGTGACCAATAGCACGTCGAAGTTCTGCCCCACTGCCAAGATCATTCATGTGGATGTTGATCCGAGCTCGATCTCTAAAACGGTGCGTGCCGATGTGCCGATCGTGGGCCCGGCTTCCAGCGTTATCAATGAGATGATCAGTTTGGTGCAGGGGCATAAAATTGCCCATCCCGAAGCGCTGACGGAGTGGTGGGAAAAAATTGACGGCTGGCGCGCCGACCGCGAGGGCAAGTTGTATGAGCCCTCCAAGCCGGGTGAAGCGCTCAAGCCTCAGGAAGTGATTGAGGCGCTGTGTCGAGTCACACGCGGCGAAGCCTATGTGACCACCGATGTCGGTCAGCATCAGATGTTTGCCGCGCAGTACTACAAGTTCGACAAGCCCAACCGACTAATTACCTCCGGTGGTTTGGGCACCATGGGCTTTGGTTTCCCCGCCGCGATGGGTATTAAACAGAACTACCCGGATGATGATGTGGTGTGCGTCACCGGTGAAGGTAGCTTCCAGATGATGATGCAGGAGCTCTCTACCTGTAAGCAGTATGGGGTGGGCGTTAAGATCGTTAATCTTAACAATGCATCGCTGGGCATGGTGCGTCAGTGGCAGGATTTGAACTATAAGTCACGTCACGCACATTCTTATATGGAGTCGCTGCCCGACTTCCATATGTTGATTGAGGCGTATGGGTTCACCGCGATTACCGTCAATACGCTTGACGAGCTTGAGCCAGCGCTAGAGCGTGCGTTTGCTGATAAGCATGAGCTGGTGTTTCTTGACGTGAAGGTCGACCCCTTTGAGCACGTCTATCCGATGCAGGTACCGCTAGGTGCCATGCGCGACATGCTGCTGTCTAAAACGGAGCGTACCTGATGCGTCATATCATCTCGATTCTGTTAGAAAACGAACCGGGTGCGCTGTCACGTGTAGTCGGGTTGTTCTCTCAGCGTAACTTCAACATCGAAACGTTGAACGTTGCCCCTACTGAAGACCCATCGCTGTCGCGCTTAACGGTCACTACTGTGGGCGATGACCGGGTGATAGAGCAGATCACCAAGCATCTTAATAAGCTGATCGATGTGGTGAAACTGGTGGATCTCACCGAAGGTAACCATATCGAACGCGAATTGATGTTGGTGAAGGTGAAGGCGCTTGGTGCGGCGCGTGATGAAGTGAAACGTACGGTGGATATCTTCCGTGCGCAGATCGTCGACGTGACGCCAAGCCTCTACACGGTGCAGATTACCGGCGATGCGGGCAAGCTAGATGCTTTCCTTCAGGCCATGGCACCGGTGGGTATTCTTGAAGTCGCCCGTACAGGGGTTTCGGGTATTGCCCGGGGTGATAAGGTTTTGTCGCTCTAAGCACGCAAGTACGCAGCCTTTGCAGCTAGCCCTTAAAAGAAAGACTTAAACGTAAGCATAAGCGTCGCTTCTTTCCCGGAGCGGCGCTTTTTTAGTTAACCCTCTTCGGTGCAGGTTCCCCGGGCATCAATGCAGCAATTGGCTGGCTGAGTGGCACTCACCGTGTAGAATGAAAGCGACTACTGTTCCCGTGACTTCACTTTTAATGGATGAAACCTATGACACAGGACGCTCGCGATCAAGAGCACTCAGGCTCAGATCAGACAAAACCAGGCCAGCCTGATAAGGCTGAACAGCAAGACAGTACTGATCAATCAGAAGTAGTTGGCAACGAGGATTTGGCGACCGCCTTCTTGCGTGAAACCGAAGTGGTTGAAGAGACTGTTGAAGACGGCAAAAAGATTCGCCGCCGTGGTATCTATTTACTCCCTAATTTATTTACCACTTCGGCGCTTTTTGCCGGCTTCTTTGCGGTTGTCGCTGGCATTAATGGTGAGTTTACCTCAGCTGCCGTCGCGATCTTTATTGCAATGGTGCTGGATGGCTTGGATGGGCGTGTTGCGCGAATGACCAATACGCAAAGTGAGTTTGGGGCCGAATACGACAGCTTGGCGGATATGATCTCGTTTGGGATGGCGCCTGCATTAGTCGCTTTTACCTGGATTCTGCAGGACATCGGCAAAACTGGTTGGGTAGTCGCCTTTCTGTATGTTGCCTGTGCCGCGCTTCGCCTAGCGCGTTTCAATGTACAGATTGGCAGTGTGGATAAAAAATGGTTTATCGGCTTGCCGAGCCCCTCTGCCGCAGCGCTGGTAGCCGCGTGTGTATGGACCTTCCATAGCTTTGACGCTGATGCTTTTGGTTTCAAACTATTGATGTTGGTAGTCGTGGCAGCAGCAGGCGTACTGATGGTGAGTAACATCCGTTATTACAGCTTTAAGGACCTTGATTTTAAAAAGCCAGTGCCTTTTGTTGTGCTGTTAGCCATTGTGTTGGCGTTTGTGATGATTTCGGTTGAACCTTCAGTAATGCTGCTATTACTGTTTGGTACTTATGTCGCTTCGGGGCCTGTATTAGCCGTAATGCGTAAAGCTAAAACGAGTAGATAGTACTTTTCACCACTTTTTTGACAGTTATTTCAAAACAGCCCTTGCCAACCCGGCAGCGAAACCGTAAAGTACGCATCCGCTGCCGGGGACGCCAAGCGTTACCAGCGGTGCATAAGGTGTAAAAGCCTTGGTTTGTCAGGAGGTTAGAGCAGATAGTAGCGTTCGCCTCACTCGCTAAAAAACAGCGATTGACAAACACCAGGAACTGCGTAGAATACGCCTTCCTCGCTGAGGCAAGCCAGTTCAACGGTAGCCCGGTTGCTTTCACAGTAACCAAGCAGCGAAACCGCTCTTTAACAATTTGATCAGGTAATTCATGTGGGCGCTTGCTGATGTTGGTGACAAGTCACCAAATATCAAGGCAAGCGACTCAAGCAATAGGGTGTTAAAGGATTCGTCCTTTGGGATCTGTTTTGAATGAATTCGTTTGAACCTTGAGCCAAGTTTGGTTCGCTTCTGTTGCTTCGGTGACAGGCAAGAACCGCATAGATCTTAAACTGAAGAGTTTGATCATGGCTCAGATTGAACGCTGGCGGCAGGCCTAACACATGCAAGTCGAGCGGTAACAGATCTAGCTTGCTAGATGCTGACGAGCGGCGGACGGGTGAGTAATGCATAGGAATCTGCCCGATAGTGGGGGATAACCTGGGGAAACCCAGGCTAATACCGCATACGTCCTACGGGAGAAAGGGGGCTTCGGCTCCCGCTATTGGATGAGCCTATGTCGGATTAGCTAGTTGGTAAGGTAATGGCTTACCAAGGCAACGATCCGTAGCTGGTCTGAGAGGATGATCAGCCACATCGGGACTGAGACACGGCCCGAACTCCTACGGGAGGCAGCAGTGGGGGATATTGGACAATGGGGGCAACCCTGATCCAGCCATGCCGCGTGTGTGAAGAAGGCCCTCGGGTTGTAAAGCACTTTCAGCGAGGAAGAACGCCTGGTGGTTAATACCCACTAGGAAAGACATCACTCGCAGAAGAAGCACCGGCTAACTCCGTGCCAGCAGCCGCGGTAATACGGAGGGTGCAAGCGTTAATCGGAATTACTGGGCGTAAAGCGCGCGTAGGTGGCTTGATAAGCCGGTTGTGAAAGCCCCGGGCTCAACCTGGGAACGGCATCCGGAACTGTCAGGCTAGAGTGCAGGAGAGGAAGGTAGAATTCCCGGTGTAGCGGTGAAATGCGTAGAGATCGGGAGGAATACCAGTGGCGAAGGCGGCCTTCTGGACTGACACTGACACTGAGGTGCGAAAGCGTGGGTAGCAAACAGGATTAGATACCCTGGTAGTCCACGCCGTAAACGATGTCGACCAGCCGTTGGGTGCCTAGAGCACTTTGTGGCGAAGTTAACGCGATAAGTCGACCGCCTGGGGAGTACGGCCGCAAGGTTAAAACTCAAATGAATTGACGGGGGCCCGCACAAGCGGTGGAGCATGTGGTTTAATTCGATGCAACGCGAAGAACCTTACCTACCCTTGACATCTACAGAAGCCGGAAGAGATTCTGGTGTGCCTTCGGGAACTGTAAGACAGGTGCTGCATGGCTGTCGTCAGCTCGTGTTGTGAAATGTTGGGTTAAGTCCCGTAACGAGCGCAACCCTTGTCCTTATTTGCCAGCACGTAATGGTGGGAACTCTAAGGAGACTGCCGGTGACAAACCGGAGGAAGGTGGGGACGACGTCAAGTCATCATGGCCCTTACGGGTAGGGCTACACACGTGCTACAATGGCCGGTACAAAGGGCTGCGAGCTCGCGAGAGTCAGCGAATCCCTTAAAGCCGGTCTCAGTCCGGATCGGAGTCTGCAACTCGACTCCGTGAAGTCGGAATCGCTAGTAATCGTGAATCAGAATGTCACGGTGAATACGTTCCCGGGCCTTGTACACACCGCCCGTCACACCATGGGAGTGGACTGCACCAGAAGTGGTTAGCCTAACGCAAGAGGGCGATCACCACGGTGTGGTTCATGACTGGGGTGAAGTCGTAACAAGGTAGCCGTAGGGGAACCTGCGGCTGGATCACCTCCTTAAACGATGCGTCACAGTCGGTAAGCGTCCACAATGAATTACCTGATCAGATATAGAGCAAACGGTAGTTAGTTTGGTTGTCGCAGCTTCTAATGATCTGCAATGGCTGAATAACCGGGTCTGTAGCTCAGTTGGTTAGAGCGCACCCCTGATAAGGGTGAGGTCGGCAGTTCAAGTCTGCCCAGACCCACCAAATTTGCGTAATACGTCGTTGCATTATTACTCGCATAGCAGGCTATGCGTCGCAATAATGCGCCTAGTCTTACACAAATTTGCGTGATGTTAGTATTGGGGCCATAGCTCAGCTGGGAGAGCGCCTGCCTTGCACGCAGGAGGTCAGCGGTTCGATCCCGCTTGGCTCCACCATTTCCTTTACTATCCTGTTTTAACCTCAATACCGTTTGTGAATGTTTCGTGACCATTGATAAGTCGCTGTGTGGTTGTATTTATTATACGCCGCCTTATCACTGTTCATTGAACAGCTGCTCTTTAACAATGTATATCATGCTGACAAGAACACTTCGCAAGAAGTGGTCTTAAATTGTGATACGCGTCAGCGTATCCGGCAAAATGAAACGTGATCATTGCGACATCCAGACTCCTTCGGGTTATAGGGTCAAGCAATGAAGCGCACACGGTGGATGCCTAGGCAGCCAGAGGCGATGAAAGACGTGGTAGCCTGCGATAAGGTTCGGTGAGGTGGCAACAACCTGTGACCCGGACATCTCTGAATGGGGAAACCCACTCATCATAAGATGAGTATCGTGCCCTGAATACATAGGGGTACGAGGCGAACCAGGGGAACTGAAACATCTAAGTACCCTGAGGAAAAGAAATCAACCGAGATTCCCCTAGTAGCGGCGAGCGAACGGGGACCAGCCCTTAAGCATGTGACTGATTAGGCGAACAGATTGGGAAGTCTGGCCGTAGCGGGTGATAGCCCCGTAGTCGAAAATCTGATCATGTGAAATCGAGTAGGTCGGGGCACGAGAAACCTTGACTGAAGACGGGGGGACCATCCTCCAAGGCTAAATACTCCTGGCTGACCGATAGTGAACCAGTACCGTGAGGGAAAGGCGAAAAGAACCCCGGAGAGGGGAGTGAAATAGATCCTGAAACCGTGTGCGTACAAGCAGTCGGAGCCCACTTGTTGGGTGACGGCGTACCTTTTGTATAATGGGTCAGCGACTTATATTCAGTGGCGAGGTTAACCGTATAGGGGAGCCGTAGGGAAACCGAGTCTTAACTGGGCGACACAGTCGCTGGATATAGACCCGAAACCGAGCGATCTATCCATGAGCAGGGTGAAGGTTGAGTAACATCAACTGGAGGCCCGAACCAGGATCTGTTGAAAAAGATTTGGATGACTTGTGGATCGGAGTGAAAGGCTAATCAAGCTCGGAGATAGCTGGTTCTCCTCGAAAGCTATTTAGGTAGCGCCTCACGTAGTACCGCCGGGGGTAGAGCACTGTTTCGGCTAGGGGGTCATCCCGACTTACCAACCCGAGGCAAACTCCGAATACCGGTGAGTAACGCGTGGGAGACACACGGCGGGTGCTAACGTCCGTCGTGAAAAGGGAAACAACCCAGACCGTCAGCTAAGGTCCCGAAATCCTGGTTAAGTGGGAAACGATGTGGGAAGGCTCAGACAGCTAGGAGGTTGGCTTAGAAGCAGCCATCCTTTAAAGAAAGCGTAATAGCTCACTAGTCGAGTCGGCCTGCGCGGAAGATGTAACGGGGCTAAACCAGGTACCGAAGCTACGGGTGAGTTTCTATTTCGATAGGAATTCGCGGTAGAGGAGCGTCGTGTACGCCAATGAAGGTGGATTGAGAAGTCTGCTGGAGGTATCACGAGTGCGAATGCTGACATGAGTAACGATAAAGGGTGTGAAAAACACCCTCGCCGGAAGACCAAGGGTTTCTGTTCGACGCTAATCGGAGCAGAGTGAGTCGGCCCCTAAGGCGAGGCCGAAAGGCGTAGTCGATGGGAAACGGGTCAATATTCCCGTACCGGACATGGTTGCGATGGGGGGACGAAGAAGGCTAGGTGAGCCAGGCGTTGGTTGTCCTGGTGAAAGTGAGTAGGCTGAGGGTTTAGGTAAATCCGGACCCTTAAGGCCGAGACACGAGATGAACTGACCACGGTCAGGAAGTCACTGATGCCACGCTTCCAGGAAAAGCCTCTAAGCTTCAGATCATGTGCGACCGTACCCCAAACCGACACAGGTGGTCAGGGAGAGAATCCCAAGGCGCTTGAGAGAACTCGGGTGAAGGAACTAGGCAAAATGGTGCCGTAACTTCGGGAGAAGGCACGCCGGCGTAGGGTGATGAGACTTGCTCTCTAAGCCCGAACCGGTCGAAGATACCAGGTGGCTGCAACTGTTTATTAAAAACACAGCACTCTGCTAACGCGCAAGCGGACGTATAGGGTGTGACGCCTGCCCGGTGCCGGAAGGTTAAATGATGGTGTTAGCCCCTCTCTTGTAGAGGGCGCGAAGCTCTTGATTGAAGCCCCGGTAAACGGCGGCCGTAACTATAACGGTCCTAAGGTAGCGAAATTCCTTGTCGGGTAAGTTCCGACCTGCACGAATGGCGTAATGATGGCCACGCTGTCTCCACCCGAGACTCAGTGAAATTGAAATCGCCGTGAAGATGCGGTGTACCCGCGGCTAGACGGAAAGACCCCGTGAACCTTTACTATAGCTTCACACTGGACGCTGATGTTGCCTGTGTAGGATAGCTGGGAGGCTTTGAACTCTGGACGCCAGTTCGGAGGGAGCCAACCTTGAAATACCAGCCTGGCATCATTGGCGTTCTCACTCAGGTCCGTTATCCGGATCGAGGACAGTGTGTGGTGGGTAGTTTGACTGGGGCGGTCTCCTCCTAAAGAGTAACGGAGGAGCACGAAGGTACCCTCAGCACGGTCGGACATCGTGCATTGAGTGCAAGAGCATAAGGGTGCTTGACTGCGAGACAGACACGTCGAGCAGGTGCGAAAGCAGGTTCTAGTGATCCGGTGGTTCTGTATGGAAGGGCCATCGCTCAACGGATAAAAGGTACTCCGGGGATAACAGGCTGATACCGCCCAAGAGTTCACATCGACGGCGGTGTTTGGCACCTCGATGTCGGCTCATCACATCCTGGGGCTGAAGTCGGTCCCAAGGGTATGGCTGTTCGCCATTTAAAGTGGTACGCGAGCTGGGTTTAGAACGTCGTGAGACAGTTCGGTCCCTATCTGCCGTGGGCGTTGGATGTTTGAGAAGGGCTGCTCCTAGTACGAGAGGACCGGAGTGGACGACCCTCTGGTGTTCCGGTTGTCACGCCAGTGGCATTGCCGGGTAGCTATGGTCGGACGGGATAACCGCTGAAAGCATCTAAGCGGGAAGCCCCCTTCAAGATGAGACATCCCTGAGGCCTAGAGCCTCCTGAAGGGCCCAGCGAGACCAGCTGGTTGATAGGCACGGTGTGGAAGCGCTGCAAGGCGTTGAGCTAACGTGTACTAATGGCCCGTGAGGCTTGACCCTATAACACCCAAGGGGTCTGGTCGTGATGATGACGTTAAGGTTGAGAGATCAACAGAAAGCCGGATACGCAGCGTGTGGCCCAGGCAATAGACTGCCAGGGCGGCAGGCAGTAAGACGCTCACAAATGAGTTAATAACGATCTCGTTATTAACGAGTCAGCATGATATACCGCCAGTTACGCCTGACGACCATAGCACGCGTGAACCACCTGATCCCTTGCCGAACTCAGCAGTGAAACCGCTTAGCGCCGATGGTAGTGTGGGGTCTCCCCATGCGAGAGTAGGTCATCGTCAGGCACCTATACCGCAGAAAACCCAGCCACACGGCTGGGTTTTTTGTTTGCGCGGAAGAAAAGTAAGGGTCTCCCCATGGAGAGCAGCGGGGAGCCGCCCTCCGGATGGCCGGCCCGATCATCGTCAGCCACTTATTTAACAAAAATCAGTCGAATGGCTGATTTTTGTTGGGCGTTAGGCATGCATGACGCGTAGCACCTTTGAGTCCAACTTATTTATGAGGCGGGCTTAATGCTCTTCATGGGCTGCTGCGGTACTGCCCCATCCATCCGGTGAAGTTTTGGTGAAGTTTTGATGTACTTCGCGACTATGAAACTAAGCCCGCTTTTCAAGCTCTTTAGACAAAGAGTGGAAGATAGCAATCATCGCTTTGTCGGCTGTGAACTATTGCGATTTACTAGCGAGATGAAGAAACTCTCTGGCACGGGTTGGCCAAGTTTTTTTCGAGCATGTAAAAGGACATATGCTGACCGAGCTGGATTTTAAACTGATTTGGCCGTGGACTGAATACCATGGAGTTCTCTGCCCAGGACTATAATGGTATATATTTTAATATGAGCCGAGTCTACAGAACTACATTGGTATAACAATGTAGTTACGCTCAGGTTTGTGCCTCCCCTTAACGTTTCTTAAACCGACGCAGCTTATACCCTAAACCCTTCAACAATATGCTCGGCCAAGCTACTAATAATCGGTGACTGGGTTGGGGAGGTGCGCAATAAAACGATGGATGATTCGGGTAATTCGGGAAATCCTTCTTTTTTACCCAATATCTGCATATCGGCGGTGACTAAGCTGCGCATCCAGGCAGACACAGCCAACCCCGCCCCCACAACCGCCTGTAACGTCGCCAAGCTCGGGCTGCTGTAAGCGACGCGATAGGCCCGGTTAGCGCGATCCAGCGCATTACAGGCATGGCGGCGACAAAAACAGGGTGCCTCAAATAGGGCAAGCGGCACCGGCGTCTGTAAATGTGTGCAATGACTCTCAGCCGAGACCCACACGGTAGCCTCACGCCTTAAAATGGTGCCAATTTCGTCGCCTATCTCCCGCGTCATAATAATCAGGTCTAGGCTCCCCTGCGGCTGCTGGGAGAGCACTGATGAGGGTGCGCAGTGCACATCGACATCCACCAGCGGCCAAGCTTGGGAAAAGGTTTTCAGAATGCCGGGCAGAAAGCGCATCACATAATCATCCGGCACACCCAGGCGGACACGACCCACCATATCGGGTTGGCGTAGAAGCGTTAGCGCCTCTCCCTGCAGCGAAAGAATTTTGCGCGCATAGCCCAGCAGCGTATGTCCTTCGCTGGTCAGTTGCAGCGGCTTGCTCTGACGCACAAACAGCGGGCGCTGAATAACGTCCTCTTCCAGCCGCTTAATTTGCATACTCACGGCGGATTGCGTGCGGTTCACCGTTTGGGCAGCACGGGTAAAACCGCCCTGGTCAACAATGGCAACAAAGGTACGCAGCAGTTCGTGATCAATCGTGGGTAGCATCGCCATAGGTATCAATCTTATTGATGTAGTGCATAAAGAGTATTCGTTGGATTGATTGTAGGTGCTGCTCAATACTTGTTCCAACACTTTATCACCGCGCTAAATGAGTAGGGCGATAAAGCAGGCAAGCACCGCAGATAGGAGGGGTTGAAATGGAATGCTTACTACAAAACCAGCAGGTCGATAGCCGTCAGCAGATTGATCAACATCAACAAGTTGAACAGCACCCATGCTGCGTAACATGGCGAGCTAGGTTTAATCGCTGGCGCCAGCTTAGTCGTGAGCGTGATGCCTTGCGCCACTTGAGCGACGATATGTTAAAAGACATTGGCATCAGCCGCGAAGCCGTTCAGCGGGAAGCACGCCGCCCGTTTTGGGATGACAGTGGCTGGCGCCGCTAACGCCTCAAGCCATGCCAGCCGTGACGCGTTTGTGATACCTTGTTGTCACTTAAAAATGCTGCATGAGTTAGTTGCAATTTATGGATGTCAATCAGCGTATTATTTCCCGCCTAGCGACTGAGCTAGGCGTTCGTCCCGAGCAAGTATCCGCCACGGTGGAGCTACTGGATGGCGGCGCCACCGTGCCGTTTATTGCCCGTTACCGTAAAGAAGTCACCGGCGCGCTGGACGATATTCAACTGCGTCAGTTAGATGAACGCCTGCGCTATCTGCGCGAGCTGGAAGAGCGCCGTGCCACCGTGATCGCCGCCATCGATGAGCAGGGCAAGCTGGACGGCCCGCTGAAAGCGAGCATTGACGCTGCTGAAACAAAGCAGCGACTGGAAGATTTATACCTGCCCTTCAAAAAGAAGCGTCGTACCAAAGCGCAGATTGCCCGCGAGGCGGGGCTCGAATCACTGGCCGATGCGCTGCTAGCCGATCCAACGCTTACTCCAGAAAGCGAAGCAGAAAAGTGCCTGCGACCGGCAGAGGGTGATATTCCCGCCATTGAGGATGCCAAGGCCGCCCTGGATGGCGCCAAGCAGATTCTAATGGAGCGCTTCGCCGAAGACCCCGAACTGATCGGTCAACTGCGTGAACGGCTTTGGCAAGAGGGCGAACTCAGCGCCCGCGTGCTGGAAGGCAAGCAGCAGGAGGGCGCCAAGTTCTCCGACTACTTCGAGCATGACGAAAAGCTCGCCAAAGCGCCTTCTCACCGCGCTTTGGCAATGTTCCGTGCCCGTAACGAAGGCGTATTGAGTCTGTCGATTCGTCTACCCGGCGAAGACGACGCCCCTATTCATCCTGCCCAGTTAGCGATTGCCAAGCAGTTTGGTATTAGCGACCAGGGTCGTGCAGCGGATAAATGGTTAGCCGAAGTCGTACGCTGGACCTGGCGCGTGAAGCTCTACACTGCGCTTGAAACCGAGCTATTGGGTCGCTTACGTGAACAGGCAGAGCTCACCGCCATTGAAGTGTTCGCGGCAAATCTAAAAGACCTGCTGCTAGCCGCACCGGCGGGGCAGAAAGTGACGCTTGCTATCGATCCCGGTCAACGCACCGGCTGTAAGGTCGCGGTGATCGATGCCACCGGGCAGTTTGTCGACCACACCACAATCTACCCGCACGCGCCACAAAACCGCTGGGACGAGTCTCTCAGCGTGCTAGCTAAATTAGCGAAGCAGCATGGCGTGCAACTCATTGCCGTGGGTAATGGCACTGCCAGCCGCGAAACCGATAAGCTGGCGGGCGAGTTGCTTAAAGCCCTGGCGCCTGACTATCGCTTAAGCAAAGTGATGGTCTCGGAGGCGGGAGCGTCGGTTTACTCTGCGTCCGAGTACGCTTCACGAGAAATGCCGGATCTCGACGTTACCGTTCGTGGCGCTGTCTCCATCGGCCGTCGTCTCCAAGACCCGCTGGCCGAGCTGGTGAAAATCGAACCCAAATCCATCGGTGTGGGTCAGTATCAGCACGATGTTTCCCAGGTACAGCTATCACGTAGCTTGGAAGTCGTGATTGAAGACTGTGTAAACGCCGTCGGCGTCGATCTGAACACCGCCTCCAGTGCACTGCTTTCACGGGTGGCTGGATTAAGTGCTGCGTTGGCTGAAAATATCGTTGCTCAGCGCAACGTCAAGGGTGCCTTCAAGAGCCGTAAAGAGCTGTTAGAAGTGAGCCGGCTGGGCGCGAAAACCTTTGAGCAGTGCGCCGGTTTCTTGCGCATACATAACGCTGACAATCCCCTGGATGGCAGCGCCGTTCACCCTGAGGCCTACCCTTTGGTAGAGCGGATCGCCAAGCAGAGCGGCCGGGAAGTTCGCGGTTTGATCGGCGACAGCGTTGCGCTAAAAGCGTTAAAGCCTGCCGACTTTGCCGATGAGCGCTTTGGTGTGCCCACGGTGAGCGATATCTTGAAAGAGCTGGATAAGCCTGGCCGCGATCCGCGCCCGGAATTTAAAGCCGCCGAGTTCCGCGAAGGTGTCGAAACACTTAACGATCTTAAGCCCTCAATGGTGCTCGAAGGCACGGTCACCAACGTGACACACTTTGGTGCTTTTGTGGATATCGGTGTCCATCAGGATGGCCTGGTGCATATCTCAGCACTATCGGATCGCTTTATTGACGACCCGCGCAGCGTGGTAAAGGCGGGGGATATTGTGACGGTGAAAGTCATGAGCATCGATATTCCCCGCAAGCGGGTTGGGCTATCCATGCGTCTGGATGACCAGCCGGAGGCCGAAAACGCTAATAAGGACAATGGCTCCCCTAAAGATCAACCCAGCGCTAACCGTAAGCATTCTCGGGGGCAGCGCAATAGTGCTAAATCTGCCGAAGCGGAAGCGCCCATGGGCGCACTCGGTGCTGCGTTGCTAAAAGCACGCGGCGGCAAATAGTCGCGCGCCTTGAAAAAACCACGGTTGCCGCCATATCCTGTTGTCTATTTTGAGACAGCGATGATGGCGATGCCACCTGACTACACCAAGGCCCGCTCACAGCGGGCTTTACTGACAAGGAGTGTTCACCTTGCCTGAACCACTCACTGTGCCATCTGCGCTGACCGCGCAAGTCGAGCGCCTGATTCCCAGTGCGCGCCTTGGTCGGTTGGGCCGCCTGCGTCGTGGGCTTGAAAAAGAGGGGCTGCGGGTTGATGCCAATGGTCACATTGCCCAAACGCCGCACCCGCACGCGCTGGGCTCCAAGTTAACCCACCCGCATATCACCACCGATTACTCTGAGTCGCTGCTTGAGTACATCACGCCGGTATACTCGCAGCCGGGTGAAGCGCTTTGCTTTTTATCTGACCTGCATACCTTTACTTATCACCACTTAGAAAATGAGTGGATCTGGCCCGGCAGCATGCCGTCACGGCTCTCAGGCAATGACAGCGTGCCGATTGCCGACTACGGCTGCTCCAATGTGGGCACCATGAAGCATGTTTACCGCAAAGGGCTAGACATGCGCTACGGCCGCATCATGCAGGCGATTGCCGGCGTTCACTACAACGTATCGCTGCCGGATGATATGTGGCACGCCCTGCGCGAAATGGAAAAAGCCACCAATATCCCGTTTAACGATTACCGCTCTACCCGCTATTTCGGCATGATCCGTCACTTCCGCCGCCATAGCTGGCTGTTGCTGTATCTTTTCGGCGCTTCACCGGCCATCGATAAAAGCTTTTTGCCTGACGACAAAAAAGTGCCTGAAAAGCTGCAGTCACTCAGCGACGACACCTATTTTGCGCCCTACGCGACGACGCTACGTATGTCCGATTTGGGCTATCAGAACAAGGTGCAGTCGCAGCTCAAAATCTGTTTTAACTCGCTCTCGAATTACGTTAACACCCTACGCCACGCGATCTCTTCGCCGTGGCCTGACTACGAAAAAATGGGTGTTAATGTCGATGGCGAATGGCGGCAGCTAAACGCCAATATTCTGCAGATCGAAAACGAGTACTACAGCGATATTCGCCCCAAGCGTGTCGCCAAGCACAACGAAACCCCTAGCCAGGCCCTCGAAGCCCGTGGTGTGGAGTACATCGAAGTTCGCTGTTTGGATCTAAATCCTTTTGATCCACTTGGCGTAACGGAAACGCAGATGCGCTTTGTGGATACTTTCTTGATGTGGTGCCTGCTCAGCGACAGCCCGTGGATCTCCGATGAAGAGTGTGACCGCTTGGACGACAACCGTCGCTGGGTAGTCGAGCGTGGCCGCGACCCTGAGCTTAAGCTGTTTAATCACGGTGAAACGACGTCGGTGCGTGAGTGGGGCGAACAAATATTCGCCGAGATGGGGGAAGTCGCCCGCCTGTTAGATGCCGTCGAAGAGGGCAGCCCTCATGCTGACGCACTGGCAGAGCTCGCTCCACGCCTAGCGGACCCTTCGCTAACGCCATCAGCCCAGGTGCTCGAACGTCTCAAAGCGAACGGCGGCTCGCTAAGTGATTTAATGCTTAGCCTGGCCCAGGAGCAGGCGGAGCAGCTGAAAGCAGAACCGATGCAGCGCAGCCGTGAAGCGCTACTTGCTCAACTGATTGAAACCTCGCACCAGCAGCAGCGCGATATTGAAGCCGCTGATAAGGAAACCTTTGAAGCGTTTCTAGAGGCCTATTTCGCTAAGGCTCGCGAGTCCCGCGCTTTGTCCGCGCTGCCATCTGAGGCTCATCAATGATCCTGCATACATATCGTTCGGTTGCCCTGGCCGGTTTGGCCTTCTGCGTTCTAATGATGGCGGTGGCGCTTGGCCTGGAGCATATCGGTGGCTTTGAGCCTTGCCCGCTATGTATCTTCCAGCGTGTCGCGGTCATCGCGGCGGGCATTGTGTTTGCCATTGCTGCCATCCACAGCCCGGCCGGGCGGGTCGGTAAAGTAATTTACGCAGTGCTGGCGCTGGCTGCCGTAGGCACCGGTGCCTTTATCGCCGGGCGTCACGTCTGGCTGCAAGGCTTGCCCGCCGATGAAGTGCCTTCCTGTGGTCCCGGGCTTGATTACATGATGGACATCCTCCCCATGCAGGATGTCGTGGCCATGGTGTTAACGGGCTCGGGCGAGTGCGCCAATATCGATTTCTCGCTGCTCGGCCTATCACTGCCCGCCTGGACGCTGATCGGATTTGCCATTCTGGCAATCGCCCCGCTGCGTATGCTGTTGATGAAAAGCCGGGGTTAGTAGGGCGTCAGCGATAAGGAGATGTACATGCTTTATCAACATTTTGCGACTCAAGAAGAGATCGATCGCGCCTACGACCCGATGATGGGTCGTGCCCCGGCGGTGTTGGTAAAGGATTGGCGTGAGCGCAGTGAAGCATCAAGAGTTAACAACCGCACAACGCTCGATCTGCCTTATGGCCCAACGCTTGCTGAGCGCATGGATCTCTTTCATGCCGATGCATCTCATGACGAGCATCCAAAAGCCCCGGTGCATGTGTTCTTCCACGGCGGCTACTGGCGCTCGCTGAGCCATCGTGAATCCAGCTTTATTGTCGATGACTTGGTGAATGCCGGTATCACCGTCGCGGTGGTCAACTACGCGCTCTGCCCACAGGTTCGCTTTAGCGAACTGGTGCGGCAGAGCCAAGCAGCGGTGGCCTACATTTATCGCCATGCCGCTGAGTTGGAAGTTGATCCTGAGCAGCTGAGTATTTCGGGACATTCGGCGGGCGGGCATTTATGCGCGATGTTAATGTCGACGGACTGGGAAGGCACCTTTGGCTTACCCAACCAGTTGATTCGCGGCGCGCTCTGTATCAGCGGTTTATACGACCTGCGGCCATTTCCTTGGTCATGGCTGCAGCCCAAGCTTCAGCTTAGCGGGCGCGATGTGCAGGAGTTCAGCCCCTTATGGCTACCGTGCCGAGTGCCTGCGCCTATCAAGCTGGTAGCAGGGAACCTGGAGTCTGAGGAGTTCGAGCGCCAGATGAGCAGCTATGCTGAGCATTTAAGCCAGCAAGGCCAAACAGTGACTCAGCAGCTTCTTCCCAACGTAGACCACTTCTCGATTCTTGAGCACTATCTAAACGATGGCTGCTTCGTTGAGTGGATTAAAGGGTTTCACGCTAGCGTTAAGATATGATTAAAAACTAACGAAGCTTCTCAATACAGGATCGAAATCAGCCTGAAGCGGGGGTCTTTCGCCATGGCCGGAAAATGTTCCCAACAATTCCGGCATTTCCGCCATCCATGGCGGTCAGATGGCGAAAGTAGCGCCCAGGGATGGGTTCACAGCGCCCCCGCGGAAGGTTGTTTCGATCCGGTGCACCTCTTTGTACTCTACTAGAGGCACTTTTGATTATCTTTAATGAGCTGGAATCACCGCCGTCGCTTCGATTTCTACCTTGGCCTGATCCTCAACCAGCCCCGCCACCTGAACCATCGTCATCGCCGGAAAATGCTTGCCAAGTACCTCGCGATAAGCGCCGCCTACTTCTTTAAGTCGGGCCAAATACTCCCGCTTATCCGTCACATACCAAGTTAACCGCACGATATGCTCCGGGCCTGCGTTGGCCTCTTTCAAGATCGCCACGATATTCTGCAGCGCCTGGTTCACTTGCACGACAAAGTCATCACTTTCAAATACCTGGTCGGCATTCCAGCCAATCTGGCCGCCTACAAACACAGTTTGGCCCGAAGCCAGCACGCCGTTAGCGTAGCCAATGGCCGGTTTCCAGTGGGAAGGGTGAAGAAGCTGATGAAAGGTGGCGTCACTCATTATGGCTATCCTTATAGGTTATCAACGGTAATGCGCTGGCGTATTGCCTCTGTCCATGGCATCGGCTTACCGCTACTTAAATCCATAAACACTAAGGTGGAACAACTCGTTAAGCGTTTTTGTTCACCGCAATAAGCGGTGATCTGAAGGGTCAGGCTGCTACGTCCCAGCGCCTGCACCAACAACTCGAACGTTAGCAGCTCGCCCAACCGGCTAGGCGCATGAAACTGAGTATCGATAGCGGCGGTGGGAACCCCGGTGCCGCTCTCCACATGCAACTGATTAAAGTCGTGGTGCAAGACCTCCTCAAACCAGTCCTCCACCACGGAGTTAATCATCTCGAAGTAGCGCGGATAAAAAACGATTCCCGCCGGATCGCAGTGCTGAAAACGAACTTTTCGCTGGGTAGTAAACGCCATTGTTTTCCCCCTATTATTATTCTCAACTACACGCCCAAGTATCGGTCGCGAATGACGCTGTCCAGCGCGGCAGGTTTGCCGTCCCACACCGTGCAGCCTTTTTCCAGGATGGTGCAGCGGTCAGCAATAGGCAGTATTTCACTGAGCGACTTATCCACCAGCAGTGTAGCCTGACCCTGTTCCTTGAGCAGTCGAATCGCCCGCCAGATCTCCTGACGAATTACTGGTGCCAACCCTTCAGTGGCTTCATCAAGCACCAGCAAGCGCGGATTGGTCATCAACGCCCGGCCAATGGCCAGCATCTGCTGCTCTCCGCCAGAAAGGGTTTTGGCCATTTGCGCCCGGCGCTCCTCCAAACGAGGAAACAGCGTGGCCACTTTTTCCAGCGTCCACTCGCCAGGGCGAGCGGTGACCAGCAGGTTTTCGCGTACGGATAAATTGGGAAAGCAGCGGCGCCCTTCAGGCACCAAGCCCAACCCCGCCTTAGCGATGCGGTAAGCGGGCAAACGGCGTATCTCTTGAGATTCAAATTCAATAGTGCCGCGGCTAGCTTGCGTCAGACCAAATATCGAGCGAATGGTAGTGGTTTTACCCATACCATTACGACCCATCAACGCCACCATTTCCCCGGCGTTCACCTCAAGGTTGACGCCAAAGAGCGCCTGGGAGGGGCCATAAAACGTTTCAATATCAGCAACCTTAAGCATCAGAATCTCCCAGGTAGGCTTCACGAACGCGTGGATCCTGCCTAATCGCCTGGCTATCGCCGTGGGCGATAACGCTGCCAGAGACCAGCACCGAGATGCGATCGGCAAGCCGAAACACCGCTTCCATATCGTGTTCGATTAGCAAAATGGGCACTTCCAGCTTTAGCGTTTCCAGCAGTTCGGTCAGCTTCGCCGAACCCTCAGGGCCAAGGCCCGCCATGGGCTCATCCAGCAACAGGGCGCGGGGCTTGAGCGCCAATGCGCAGGCGACTTCCACCTGACGGCGCTCACCATGGGAAAGCTCAAAGACCGGCGTCCAGGCGCGATGGCTAAGCTGCATGCGCTCCAGGGCCGCATAAGCGGGTTCAAGCAGGTGCCGGTCACGGGCGACGGGTTTCCAGAAGCGAAAGCTATGACTCTGCAGCGCCTGAACGCCCATCATCACGTTGCGCATCACCGAAAGCGGCTCAGCCAGCGAGGAGACCTGAAAACTACGTCCCAGCCCCAAACGGGCGCGTTGGGCAATGCTCATACCGGTGATTTCGGTATCAGCTAGAAAAACGCGGCCCTCATCCGGGCGTATATTGCCGGCAATTTGGCCGATCAACGTCGATTTACCCGCCCCATTGGGCCCAATCAGGGCGTGGATTTCTCCTGGCTTAAGATCCAGCGAGACATCACCGGTTGCCTGCAACGCCCCAAAACGTTTATTCAGGTTTTGCAGTGAAAGAACGATATCACTCATTGCGCTCCCTCCCAGCTAACCAACCCATCACCCCGTGTTTGGCGAACAGCACCACGCCAAGCAGGACAAACCCGAGGAAAAGCTGCCAATACTGGGTGACGCCTCCGAGGAATGTCTCCATCATTACAAACAGCACTGCACCGGCCAGCGGGCCATACAGGCGCCCTACGCCGCCCAGAATCACAATCACCATCAGTTCACCGGAGAAGTGCCAACTGAGCATGGTGGGGCTAACAAAGCCATTTAGATCCGCATAGAGCGCACCGGCAAGCCCGGTAATTGCCGCAGAAATCACAAACGCCACCAGGCGAATGGGGTAGGGGCTAATCCCAGCAGTGGCAAGGCGCACATCGTTAAGTCGTGCCATGGTTAAGGCAGCCCCAAAGCGCGATTTCATCAACCGCGAGGTAATCGCCATCGCCAATACAAGCCCGGTGAAGCAGATCAGAAAATAGGTGAGTGCATCGCTGCTATCGACCACCGGAAGAGTATTGCGTATATAAATCGGCAGGCCATCTTCGCCGCCGTAGGTCGGCCAGGAGTTGGCAAAGTAGTAAATCATCTGCGCAAAGGCGAGGGTGATCATAATGAAATAGACCCCCGTAGTGCGCAGTGAGATAGCGCCGATGGCTAGCGCCAGCAGTCCGCACAGCAGCATAGCGGCGAGCCATATCACTAATAAGTTGTCGCTGCCCGGCACGCTGAAAGGCCACGTCATAAAAGGGGTCATATCAAAAGCGTGATAGGCACTGATGCCCGCCACGTAGCCACCTAGACCGAAATAGGCCGCATGGCCAAAGCTCACCATGCCCCCATAGCCAATCGCCAGGTTTAGCCCGACGGCTGCCATGGCAATAATGGTGATCCGCGAGGCCAAATTGACGTAATAAATTTGGCCTGAGAAATAAGCCACCACCGGTAGCAGTAATAGCAGGCCTAGTAGGGTCATCTGAACCAACCCTTGGCGGTCAAAGTGGCGGTCCGCTTTAGAGGCTGGCGCAGCGTCAGCGGTGGTGCCTTGCGACGCGCTATTCGACAGGGAAGTGTTATTAGTCATGGGCAGAGAACAGTCCCTTAGGCTTGAAGGCGAGAATAACGGCCATGAGGATATAGATCAGCATCGCGGCCAGTGCCGCCCCGACCCCGGTCGCCTCAGAGGGTGGCATAAACGCTCGGAAAAAGATGGGCAAGTAGACGCGCCCCAACGTATCGACCACGCCCACCAGCAGGGCACCCAGTAGCGCCCCTTTGATTGAGCCGATACCGCCTATGACGATGACGACAAAGGCCAGAATCAGCACCGGCTCGCCCATGCCTACTTGAACCGACTGCAGCGCACCGACCAATGCACCGGCTAAGCCTGCCAAGCCCGCGCCCAAGGCAAACACGACGGTATACAGCTTTGAAATATTCACCCCCAGCGCACCAATCATTTCGCGGTCACTTTCACCGGCCCGAATGCGCATGCCTAAGCGCGTTTTCGAGATCAAAACGTAAAGGGCAATCGAAATAACAATGCCTACGCCAATCAGCATCAGCCGATAGATGGGATAGCGAGTATCGCCAGGCAGGGTGACAAACCCAGTTAGCCAGGAAGGCGGACTAAGCCGCATAGGCGACGAACCGAAAATCCAGCGCGTGCCTTCGGAAAAAATCAGTATCAGTGCAAAGGTCGCTAATACCTGGTCAAGGTGAGGGCGGTGATACAGTCGACGGATCACCAACAGCTCTACCAACGCGCCGACCATCGCGGCGGCAGCCATGCCAGCCCCAAGGCCAATTAAAAAAGAGCCCGTTGAAGCAGTGACCGCCGCCGTGGCGTAGGCCCCCACCATATAAAAAGAGCCGTGGGCAAGATTGATGAGCCCCATCACCCCGAACACCAAGGTAAGGCCGCTGGCCATCAAAAACAGCATCGTGCCGAGCTGCACGCCGTTAAGTAATTGCTCAATTAGCAGGGTAACGGACACGTTAGTTAACCTTAACGAAGGGGAAGAAAAATGGCTGGGTGCAGGCACCCAGCCGAGGCGAGTTTACATTTCGCACTGCTCGTAATAGACGTCCTGGATATCTTCAATCGCGATACCAATTAGGCGATTGGTAGGCTCACCATCGTCACCTTCCACGACTTCACGAACGTAAATATCCTGGATAGGGTGATGGTTCGGGCCAAAACGGAACTCGCCGCGCACGCTATCAAAATCGGCGGCCCGCAGTGCTTCGCGGAAGGCGTCTTTGTCATCGGGGTGGGCAGTTTCCAGCGCACTGAGAATCAGGTTAGCGGTGTCGTAACCCTGCGCTGCATACAGTGTTGGCATGCGGTCATAGGCGGCCTGGAAGCCCTCTACAAAGCGGGCGTTGGTGTCATTTTCGAGGTCATAAGCCCATAGCGAGGTATTGCGCGCACCAATGGCTGCACTGCCTACCGCTTTGATCAGAATTTCGTCAAACGAGAAGGCGGCGCCAAAGATCGGCATATCAACGCCGGAGCTCTCCCACTGCTTCATGAATGAGATACCCATGCCGCCGGGCAGGAAGAAGAACAGACTGTCGGCATCGCTGTCGCGAATCTGGGCGATTTCGGCCGCATAGTCGGTCTGGCCCATCTGGGTGTAGAGCTCACCGACGACTTCACCTTCATAAAGGTGCTTGAAGCCCGCCAGCGCATCGGTACCCGCAGGGTAG
This sequence comes from Vreelandella sp. DA03-1M, assembly GCF_055725665.1. Taxonomy (NCBI): domain Bacteria; kingdom Pseudomonadati; phylum Pseudomonadota; class Gammaproteobacteria; order Oceanospirillales; family Halomonadaceae; genus Vreelandella; species Vreelandella sp. DA03-1M. The sequence continues at coordinate 3,740,989 of NZ_CM146798.1, read as the reverse complement.
TTGGGCGCCATGATGATCGGGCGCTCATAACCCTGTTCACGCATGTAGGCACCCATGGCACCGTGCAGGTTGTCGTTCTGGTAGGCCACGTTGAAGTAGTTCTCGTGGCACATACGGCCAGCCAGGTCGGAAGGGCCGGCATTAGGGGAGAGATAGAAGGTGCCCTGACGTGTGACGGTAGGCACCACTGCCATTGCCAAGTTGGACCAGATAATGCCGGTTAGAATATCGACCTCATCACGCTGCATAAACTCATTGGCCAGGCTGCGCGCCAAGTCAGGACGGTTAGCGTCATCTTGAATCAACACTTCCACATCGTCGCGGCCTGACTGCTCAAGAGCGAGCATAAAGCCATCGCGAACGTCCACGCCCAGGTGCGAACCGCCGCCTGACAGGGTGGTGATCATGCCGATTTTAACGTCGTCGGCGTGAGCTGTTACCAGGCTGGAGGAGAGCAGTAAGCCAAGGCCAAAGCGGGATATCATTTTCATGGATCATTCCTCATTTTTAATCGTTTTATTGCTTAGAGGGTTATACGTTGGTGCTATTTATATTGGTGCAGGGAGAGCCAGCGCTGGGGTAATGTTCCTGGCTCAGCCGAAAGCGCTGAACCTTACCCGTGGTTGTTTTAGGTAGTGCCTCGATAAAACGTATGGAGCGAGGGTACTTATACGGCGCAATGGACTGCTTCACGAAGTCTTGCAACATTTGCTGACACTCTTCATCTTGCTGAAAACCATCGTTTAGAACAACAAAAGCCTCGACAATTTGGCCACGTTCTTGGCTAGGCGCTCCGATCACCGCGCACTCTTTAACGGCGGGGTGGGCCAGCAGCGCTGCTTCCACCTCGGGGCCCGCGATGTTGTAGCCCGCCGAGACGATCATGTCGTCGTTGCGGGCGGCGAAGTGGAAGTAGCCCTCCTCATCCTGATAAAACGCATCGCCGGTGATATTCCAGCCTGCCTTCACATACTTTTGCTGGCGCTTGTCGGCCAGGTAGCGGCAGCCGGTGGGGCCGCGTACTGCCAGTTTGCCCACCGTTCCGTGAGGCACATCATTCATCTCGTCATCAACAATACGCGCTTCGTAACCGGTCACTGGTTTACCGGTACAGCTGGGGCGATGGTCATCCAGACGGTTTGAAATAAAGATATGCAGCATTTCCGTTGCACCGATACCGTCGAGTATCGGTGTGCCGGTTTGCTTGATCCAGTCATGATAGATCGGCGCGGGCAGGGTTTCGCCAGCAGAGACGGCAACGCGCAGGCTGCTCAAATCCTCGTGGCGCGTGGGTGCAGAGAGCATCGCCCGGTAGGCCGTCGGCGCAGTAAATACCACCGTGGCCTGATACTCGCGGATGATATCCATCATGTTGGGCGGGGAGGCGTGTTCGAGCAGCACGGCGGTGGCGCCAAAGCGCAGCGGAAAGATCGCCAATCCACCCAGGCCGAAGGTAAACGCCAATGGGGGGGAGCCGACGAACACATCCTCCGGCGTTACCTGCAGCACCTCTTTAGCGTAGCCATCGGCAATCACCAGCAGGTCACGGTGAAAATGCATGGTGGCTTTAGGTGAGCCGGTGGTGCCCGAGGTAAAACCGAGCAGCGCCACATCGTCGGCGGCGGTATCCACGGCATCAAAGGTGGCGGGTTTACTGAGGGCTAAACGATCAAGCTCCGCATCATGATTGGCGGTGCCGTCAAAGCCGACAATACGCTTGAGTACCGGGCTTTGCCCTTGGCATTCAACCAGCTCGTCGAGCAGGCGGGTATCGCAGAGGGCGAGACTGATTTCCGCTTTATCAATTACCTGGCACAGCTCTTTGGTGCGCAGCATTGGCATGGTGTTGACCACCACGGCGCCCGCTTTCGTAGCGGCCAGCCAGCAGGCCACCATGGCCGGGTTATTGGCCGAGCGGATCAGCACTCGCTGGCCAGGAATGACTCTCAGGTCTTCCACCAGCACGTGGGCAAGGCGGTTGGTCCACTCGGTGAGTTCTTGATAGGTTCGCCGTCGGCCATTGCCCGCTAAGGCAATCCGTTCACCGTGGCCCAGGTTGAGCAGCCGATCGCACAGTTCGACGCCTGCATTCAGGCGTTCAGGATAATCGTAGCCCGCGAGCAGAAACTCAGGCTGACCATCAATGGGTGGCAGGTTATCCCGCGCAAAAGTATCAGCATGAGCCGACTGGATGTACATGACCAACCTCCGTATTTAGAGTCGTTGTTTATTCCTGCCCGAGCCATATAGAAGTCAGGTCTTTCTCAGATGGTGATCTGCACCGCTTTGGTCTCGAGAGCAGGCTTCCGCGAGGGCGCTGTGAACCCTTCCTTGGGCGCTACTTTTGACATCCCTGTCAAAAGACCCTCGCTCCAACCTGCTCTCTTCTCCCGTTAACGGAGATATTCAAAGAAGTCATTTCCAACTGTGATAGCCCTGGGGCAGGGATACGGTGTCTGGCGTTGTGTTTTATTGTTTGGTGTAAAACCTTGTTCGACTTTTTGCTGTTTACTCTTCCGCGAGCATGCTGCGGGCGATGACCACTTTCTGGACGTCTGATGCGCCTTCATAAATACGCAGCGCGCGGATTTCCCGGTAGAGGCTTTCGATAATGTGGCCTTTGCGCACCCCGTCGCCGCCGTGTAGCTGCACGGCTTGATCGATCACCTGCTGGGCTTGATCGGTGGCAAACAGCTTGGCCATCGCGGCTTCTCGGGTGACGCGCTCTGCGCCTTGATCTTTCGTCCAGGCAGCGCGGTAAACCAGCAGGGCGGCGGCATCCACGTTTAGCGCCATATCCGCCAAGTGACCCTGCACCATTTGCAGATCAGAAAGGGTTGCGCCAAACAGCTCCCGGGAGCGGCTGCGGGTGAGCGACTCCTCCAGCGCCCGTCGGGCGAAACCAAGCGCTGCCGCGCCAACCGTAGAGCGGAAAACATCCAGCACTGACATGGCAATCCGAAAGCCCTGACCAGGCTTGCCGATCAGCGCGCTGGCAGGCAGCGCCATGTCGTTGAAGCCCAGCCGCGCCAGTGGGTGAGGTGCCACAGACTCCAGGCGTTCACGAATTTCCAGCCCTGGGGTGTCGGCAGGCACTAAAAAGGCCGAAAGCCCTTTAGCGCCGGGCCCTTCGCCGGTGCGGGCGAAGACCGTGTAGATATCGGCAATGCCGCCGTTAGAGATCCAGGTCTTTTCGCCATTCAACCGGTAGCTATCGCCGTCACGCTCGGCGGTGGTATCCAGTTGGGCTACGTCGGAGCCGGAGCGCGGCTCGCTCAGGGCAAACGCGGAAATTGCTTCACCACGCCGGGTTTTTTCCAGCCACTGCTTCTGTTCATCGCTGCCGTATAGGCTGATTGCACCGGTTCCCAGCCCCTGCATGGCAAACGAAAAATCGGCCAGGCCATCATGGCGGGCCAGGGTTTCACGGATCAGGCACAGGCTGCGCACATCGATATGCTCGCCAGCGGTGCCTTGCAAAAAGCCCGCTTTGCCCAGGTCGCGCACTAGCTGGATACAGGTGGCATCCACATCGCTGTGATCGCGGGGTAGTTCAGCATGGCACCACGCCTCAAGCTGCTCGGAAAGTTCGCGATGCTGGGCCTCAAAAAAGGGCCACGCTAGAAAACTCTTGTCGCTCATCAGTCCCCCTTAAACTCAGGTTTTTGTTTGGCTACAAAGGCGTGGTAGGCGCGCTCGAAATCGTTGGTCTGCATACAGATTGCCTGGGCCTGGGCTTCCGATTCGATGGCCTGCTCCAGACTCATCGACCACTCCTGGTTTAGCTGGGTCTTGGTAATGCTGTGGCCAAAGGTCGGGCCCTGAGCCAGCCGGGTGGCGTAGGCAATGGCGTCTTCTTCAAGGGCATCCGGCTCGACCACGCGGTTGTAGAAGCCCCACTGGAAGCCCTCTTCGGCACTCATGCTGCGGCCGCTGTAGAGCAGGTCTGCGGCGCGGCCTTGACCGATAATGCGTGGAAGAATCGCGCAGGCGCCCATATCGCAGCCCGCCAGGCCCACCCGGGTAAACAGGAACGCCGTGCTGGCGCGAGGGGTGGCAAAGCGAATATCCGAGGACATGGCGATAATCGCCCCCGCCCCCACACAAATGCCGTCTACGGCGGCGATAATGGGCTTGCCGCAATTCAGCATGGCCTTGACCAGATCCCCGGTCATGCGGGTGAATTCGAGCAGGCCCTTCATATCTTTGCCCACTAGCGGGCCGATAATTTCATGTACATCGCCGCCGGAGCAGAAGTTCTCGCCGTTGGAGGTAAACACCACGGCCTGCACATCCGCGGCGTAGGCCAGATCACGAAAGGTATCGCGCAGCTCTGCGTAGCTCTCAAAGGTCAGCGGATTTTTGCGCTCAGGGCGATTGAGCCGAATAACGGCGACATCGCCACGCATTTCCCAGATAAAGTGCTCGGGGGCCAGGTCAACCATGCTCTTCATATTGTTGTTCTCGCCTGTCAGTGATTAGTGGGTATCGTCAAGAGAAGCCGGTAAGCGGTGGAGCAGCTCGCCGATATGATGGGCATCCTCTTCGGTCACCCCTTCGAACAGCGCGTTGATCCAGCGCTCATGCTCAATGGCCATGGCACTGAAGCTCTCGCGGCCAGCGCCGGTCAGGCAGACCCGCGTGGCGCGACGGTCGCCCTCAATGGCAATACGTTCCACGGCGCCATCCTCCACCAAGCGATCGATGATGCCGGTGACATTGCCGTTGGAAACCCGCAGCCGCTTGGAGAGCTCGTTCATTTTTAGGCCCTCCGCACTGGCGTACAGGGCCGCCATGACATCAAAGCGGGGGAGTGTGGAGTCGTGCTCGGTACGCAGTCGCTCACGCAGCTCGGACTCCACCTGACGGGTAACCCGCAGCATGCGCAGCCATAAGCGCAGGCGTTCTTTACTTAAGCTTTCTGCCGTCATACTTCGCCCCCTGAGATGGAAATCGCCTGGCCGTTAATCGCGCCGCTGTTAGGCCCGCATAGCCATAGGGCGGTAGCGGAGACCTCAGCAGGAGTGACTAAACGTCCGGTGGGGTTGGTAGATTGAAAGTGCGCGGTAGCCTGTTCGGCGGACTGACCTGTTTTGGTCACAATGTTCTCGACGCTGGCGGCCAGCAGCGGTGTATCGGTAAAACCGGGGCAGAGCGCATTGACGGTCAGGTTGCGGGTGGCGGTTTCAGCCGCTAGTGAACGCACCAGGCCCACCACACCGTGTTTGGCCGCGCAGTAAGCGCCCACGTAGGCGTAGCCCTTCAGGCCAGCCGTGGAAGCCACGGCAATCAGTCGGCCGCCATCGTTCAGCTGTTTCAGTCCTTCACGCAGGGTTAGAAACACCCCGCTGAGGTTGACGTTCAGCATGTGCTGCCACTGCTCGAAAGAGGTCTTGGCGAAAGGGGCGCTTTCCGCGGCCCCGGCGTTGGCGATCACGATATCGACGCTGCCCAACTCCTCGAAGAGCGCCACCATGGCGGCCTCATCGGTGACATCCACCACGGCGACATGGATGCCTTCGTGCTGCTCGGCGACCGCTTGCAGGGCAGCTTCCCGGCGGCCGGTAATCGTGACCTCGGCGCCCGCTTGGGCAAAGGCCAGGGCCATATCGGCACCAATCCCGCTGCCACCGCCGGTAATCACAGCTTTCTTGCCGGTCAAATTCATATCCAACCCTCGCCACGTTCAGCCAAGCGCTGCAACTGATCGGCGCCTGCTCGATAGGGGGCAGGCCACTCCACTTCGCTGTCACCTAAGCCAGCGGCAACGTGCAGTAGCCAATAAGGGTCAGCCAGGTGAGGGCGGGCGATACAAACTAAGTCAGCGCGCCCAGCAATAAGAATCGAGTTCACATGGTCGGCCTGATAGATATTGCCCACCGCCATGGTGGCAATCGATGCTTCGTTACGAATCCGGTCAGAGAAGGGGGTCTGGAACATGCGCCCATAAACGGGCTTTGCCTGAGTCGAGGTCTGCCCGGCAGAGACATCGACGATATCCACCTCAGAATCGCGCAGCCGTTTGGCGATTTCCACCGCATCGTCCGGGGTGATGCCTTCTTCGCCGCACCAGTCGTTGGCAGAAATACGCACCGAAAGCGGCTTATGAGCGGGCCAAACGCGGCGCACGGCGTTGATCACTTCCAACGGGTAACGCAGCCGATTATCTAAAGCGCCGCCATACTCATCGTTACGATGGTTGGTCAGGGGTGTGATAAACGAAGAGAGCAGGTAGCCGTGGGCGGCGTGAATCTCGATCATATCGAAGCCCGCGCGGTCAGCCATTTGCGCTGCGCTGACGAACTCGTCGCGGATGCGATCCATATCCTCGCGATCCATCGCCTTCGGCACCTGGTTGCGCGCTGCCCAAGGTTGAGCAGAGGCTGACAGTATTGGCCAGTTGCCCTCCGCCAGCGGGGCATCCATCTCCTGCCAGCCGAGTTGGGTAGAGCCTTTAGGGCCGGAGTGACCTATTTGGGCACACAGCTTGGCGTTGGTTTCCGCGTGAACAAAATCACACAGGCGCTTCCAGGCTACTTCATGCTCGGGGGCGTACAGCCCTGGGCAGCCGGGGGTAATACGCCCAGTGGGGCTGACGCAGGTCATTTCGGTATACACCAGTCCCGCACCGCCTTTGGCCCGCTCGGCGTAGTGGCTAAAGTGCCAATCGGTTGGGCAGCCATCCACGGCTTTGTACTGGGCCATGGGCGAGACCACGACGCGATTAATCAGCGTCATCTCTCGCAGTTGGTAGGGGGCAAACATCGGTGCGCGGGCGCTGTCTGGATTGCCCGCCTGGGTTTGAAACCAGCGCTCGGCGCTCTCCAGCCACTCGGGGTCGCGCACCCGTAGGTTTTCGTGACTGATGCGCTGGGAGCGGGTCAGTAACGAGTAGTTGAACTGCACCGGGTCGAGATCCAGGTAGCGCTCTACCTGCTCAAACCACTCGGTGGAGTTACGTGCCGCGGACTGTAAGCGCAGCACCTCGAAACGGCGGTCTTCTTCGTAGCGGGCGATGGCAGCTTCCCTACTGCTTTCACTGTGTAAGCAGTTAGCCAGCGTTATGGCGCTTTCCAGGGCGAGTTTGGAGCCCGAGCCAATCGAGAAGTGGGCAGTCGCTGCGGCATCGCCCATCAGTACTACATTCTCATAGCTCCAACGCTCGCAAAGCACCCGTGGAAAGTTGATCCACGCCGAGCCGCGTATATGGTTGGCGTTGGTCATCAGCGCATGGCCATCAAGATGCTTGGCAAAAATACGCTCGCAGACTGCAATCGATTCCTGCTGGCTCAGCTCACCAAAGCCAAACGCCTGCCAGGTGGCTTCACTGCACTCGACAATAAAAGTCGCCGTATCGTTATCAAACTGGTAAGCGTGGGCCCACACCCAGCCATGCTCGGTGTGCTCGAAAATAAAGGTGAAAGCGTCGTTAAAGGTCTGGTGCGTGCCCAACCAAACAAATTTACACGCCCGCACATCAATATCGGGTTTGAAATGCTCAGCATAGGTTTGGCGGGTGCGGGAGTTCAGGCCATCGGCCGCCAACACCAAGTCATATTCTTGCCGGTACTGTTCAATGGCGTCTTCTGTGGCATCGGTTTCAAAACGCATGTCTACGCCGAGTTCGCGGGCGCGCTCCTGGAGCAGAATTAACAGCTGGCGGCGGCCAATACCGCAAAAGCCGTGGCCGGTGGAGACGGTTTTGACGCCTTTATGAACAACTGCAATATCATCCCAATAGGCGAAATGCTCACGAATTCGCTCTGCGCTAACCGGGTCGTTGGCTGCCAGGTTGTCTAGGGTTTCATCTGATAACACCACGCCCCAGCCAAAGGTATCGTCTGCACGGTTACGCTCAAACACCACGATCTCATGGGAAGGGTCCTGCAGTTTCATACTGATGGCGAAATAAAGGCCAGCAGGCCCTCCACCCAGGCAGGCAATTCTCATTTTTGTTCTCCACAGGAAAGCAGGCTCTTTTCTGAAGATAGGAGAGGTGTTAATAAAATTCAAGCTTAAACTGTTTATGTTTAAAATACTTTTCTATGCAGACACTTGGTGACCGTAAAGCGGCTTTGCTCGCAATGCTGGCTGGAAGATGAGAGCATAAATATAGGTAAAACGTGGCAAGACCAGTTGTTTGAGAACGCTGGTTATCAGCCATAGAAGAAAGCGTTATGGGTAATAAACGTTTAGTACCAAGGAAACCGTACTTGCCGGGATTGACAGCGATAGTGGGAGGCGCGACTCTAAGCCTATTCATTGTCCTGAGCGGCACTGGTACTTAAAAGATTAGTAGTTAAAAGGTGAGTTAAGGAGAAAGCCCCATGCTCGAAGATTGCAAAAATGCCCTGGAGCGCTGGGGAGGCGTGCATGTTTTGATTGACCGCTGGTTAGATCAGCGTCGTCAGCTGTTAGTCAGCTTTATTGAACTGAAAGAAGCATGTGACGCTGAACTGGAAGCCGTCAGCAAAGCGCCTATTGATACGTTCAGTGAGCAATTAATGGACTATATCAGCGCTGGTCACTTTGAAATTTATCCTCAGCTGTCGGAAGAGGCGCAGGCCTTCGGCGATGAGGCCGCGCTGGTCATTGCAGAGAAGTTGCTCGAACGTTTAGAAATGTCGACTGAGATGGTCTTGGAGTTCGATACCGACTTCGGTTCAACCCTCAGCTGCGAACAAAATATTGCCCGGCTACCGGCCTGGATCGATCGCCTGGCCCGTGGCCTCACCGAACGCTTTGCATTGGAAGACCAGTTAATTGCGCGCTTACACGCTGCGCACAGCCCGCAAAGCACCAAAGCACCTGCTTAACTAATTCTTGCCATGTAATGAGGGGCTTATGCGATGAGCCTCTTCTATGTCATTGCGTATAGGGACTCCTCCCCGGTTGCAAGCTCCGATGATGAACAACATAAGCCGATGCGTGCGTATAGTCGGTCTCTTAATGGGGACGCTATCCCCTGACCCTGATGAACGTCGCGCACCTTCTCTCCTCAACGAGGCGTAGGCTTTTTCAGCCATCGCAATGAGCAGGTTTCGAGAAGGTCGGTCTGACCTGTTTTTCATCGATCGTTGCCCGGCAACAAGGTAGCCGCCTGTCGGCGCTTAGGCGCTGATGGTGTTACCGCTTAGCTCACCATCAGCGCTGAACCGTCGTTAAACGCTTTACAATAGGATTGACCACTATGCAGAACCGCCCAGGCGGTTCGTACTGTCTTGTTCGCTAACGCGACCGCCGCTTTGTTCTTGCCAGCGCGAGCGACCAGGGATCGTAGCCAACGACTTTTAGCATCCTGTTTGTCACCCATGGTGTTGATGACCGAATGCGCGCCACGTATCAGAGCGGCTTTCAGTGAGACTTGACCCGTTCGGCCAATGCCCTTGATGCTCGCGGTGCCACCACTACTGTGTTGCTTCGGCGTTAGCCCCAGATAGGCTGACGCTTGGCGACCTTTCTTGAACGCGTCGCCGTTACCGAGGGCGCTATAGAGCTGCGTGGCGACCACCGGCCCCACTCCCTCTATCGCCAGGAGTTCGCGACAAGGCCCCACGGCGTGACTCATCTGCTCCACCCGCTTATCCAGTGACTGAATACGCTCATTGAGCCGATCCAGCTCCGTCATTTGCTCAGCGATTAAGTCACGCATTAGCATTGAGAGCTCGTTTTCGGCATCTTCCAGGGCGAGCCAGACGCGCTGCTTTAACGCTTTCTGCCCCCGACCGCTGATAATCCCGTACTCCTGCAATAACCCATGAACCTGGTTGATCAACTGGGTGCGCTGATGAATGTACCTTTCCCGAATGCGGTGCAGGCTCTGAATATCCTGCTGCTCTACGCTTTTGAGTGGTACAAAGCGCATGTCGGGGCGCAAACCCGCCTCTACAATAGCGAGGGCGTCATTGGCATCTGTCTTGTGCCCTTTACGAAAAGGCGTCACAAACTGGGGCGAAATGAGGGCAACGGTATGGCCGAGGGCCTGCAGCTGTCGCGCCCAATAATGCGATCCACCGCACGCCTCCATGAACACCCGACAGGCCGGTTGGCGGCGCATAAAATCCAAGACCTGATGCCGTTTAAGCTCTTTGTTGACCTGAACACGCGAGGAGTGTGTGTCGACAACACACACTTGAAAAACACGCTTTGCCAGATCAATACCGATTATCTTATGCTTGTTCATGACTCTTCCCCTCCGCATTGAAGTGGTTCAACTATCAATGTAGCTCTCTGAAGCTTCGAGAGGGGAGGAGTCCCTTTCATTGAGGAGCGCAGCGACGCGGCAATCTCTTTGGCTGTAGCTCAATCCCGAGATTGCTTCGCTTCACTTGCAATGACATGAGGGCTGGCAATGGCACGTTTATCCGCCATTAATGATGTCTACGCAGCTTCCCTCCAATCACCAACATACAAGGCGTAAGCAGCAGCGTGAGTGCGGTGCCGAAGGTGAGGCCGCCAGCGATGGCGCTCGACATTTGTGTCCACCACTGGGCGGAGGGCGCATTAAAGCCGAGGGCAGGGGTAAACAGATCGACATTGATTCCCAGCACCATCGGCATCAGACCTAAAACCGTGGTAATCGCCGTTAACAGCACCGGGCGCAGGCGTAAACAGCCCGCTTCCAGTGCGGCCTCGCCGGGCGTCATGCCTTCCCCGCGCAGCTCGTTGTAGGTATCGATCAACACGATATTGTTATTAACCACAATGCCCGCCAGAGCAATCACCCCCATCCCCACCATGACAATGCCAAAAGCCTGTCCGGTTATCAGCAGCCCCATCAGCACCCCCGCGGTGGAGAAGACAATTGCCGAAAGCACCAATCCCGCCTGATAGAAACTGTTGAATTGGGTCACCAGAATCAGCGCCATCAAACCGATAGCGATCATGAACGCGCTGGCCAGGAACTGCATCGACTCCTGCTGATCCTCCTGCTCGCCCGCCACATTGACCATTAAGCCATCAGGCAGGCTATCGCTACCCGCCTCTAACAGCGCCCGCAGGCGCTCATCGGCAAGATAACCGGGAGCGAGATCCGCATCGACGGTAATCGCCCGGCGGCCGTCGATACGGTTCAGGGTGCCCACTTTGGGGGCCGGTTCCAGGGTTACAAAATGCGAGATAGGCACCTGCCCCCGCTGGGTATTGATGGTCAAGCGCTCCAACTGATCCAGCGAACGCCAGTTTTGCGGCAGACGCACGCGGATATCCACCTCATCGCTGACTTCGGGCGGGCGATAGCTCGCCACTTGCAGGCCTGTAGTCAGCAGCTGCACCGCGCTACCAATGGTGGTGACATCAGTGCCCATGCGCGCCGCTGCTTCACGATCCACATTAACCCGCCACTCCACCCCCGGCACGCTACGGTTATCCTGAATGTCGGTAAAGCCACCCAGATCGCGCATTAACTGGGTAAGTTGGTTAACCCCTGCATCGGCAACGTCAGGATTCGTGGCGCTCACTTCCAGCACAATCGGTTTGCCGCCACCAGGGCCCATCTCCTGCTCCTGAAACTCCAGCGTAATACCGGGAATATCCCCTGCGCGCTCTGCCATATCGTCCAAAATAGCCTGGGCAGGACGGCGCTCATGCCAGTCGATAAACTGGAACTGCAGCATGCCGATCACGTCATTGCCCATCTGTTCGTTGGGCACCGCAAACGAGCGCGCATACAGCGCCCTCACTTCGCTCATGCCAGATAGCTGCGCTTCCACCCGCTGAACGATGGCATCGGTCTCGACGGCAGAAAAATCGCCCCGGGCGCGTACCAGCACCTGGGCGCTGTCAGGTTCCACGCTGGGGAAAAAGTCGACGCCGTGGTTGAAGCGTGCATAGCCGGTATACAGCAGCGCCATTAACAGCACCGTCACCAGCAGTACCCAGGCTGGGTGCTTGAGTAGCCTGGACAACAGGTGGCGATAACCCCGCCCAAACGACGTCGTCGCTTCTTCATGGTTGTTATCTGCATGTGTCGCGTCTGTTTGTTTGGCCTCCGATCGCGTAAACAAGCGCCCCAGCGTGGGCAAAAATATCAGTGCCATGGCCAAGGATGCTAAAAGGCACAAAATCACCGTGGCGGGCAGGTACTTCATAAACTGGCCGACCACGCCGGGCCAGAACAGCAGGGGAATAAACACCGCGAGCGTAGTGGCGGTCGAGGCGATGACCGGCCAGCTCATGCGCGAAGCCGCGTTAAGCCACGCCTGATGGGGTGTTTGACCATCACGTAAATGGCGATCAGCAAGCTCACTGACCACGATCGCGCCGTCCACTAGCATGCCCGCCACCAGAATCAGCGCGAACAGCACCACGATATTGAGCGTGAAACCAAATGCCCACACCAGCAGGATGCCGGTCAAGAAGGCGCCGGGAATGGTCAGGCCTACCAACAGCGCCATGCGCCAGCCCATTACCGCGACCACCACAATCAGTACCAGTACCACGGCGGTGAGTACGTTGTTGAGCAGCTCGGAGAGCATATTTTCAACAGTGGTCGACTCATCCAGAATTGTGGTGAAGCGAAGCTGCTCAGGCAATAAATCATCGGCTTCCGCCAGACGCTCACGCACCGCACCAATGGTGGCGATGATATTGGCCCCGGCACGTTTGGAAACTTCCAGCACCACCGCAGGCTGATCATCAATACGGGCGAAGCCCTCCGGCTCTTTATAGGTAGGGTTAATCCACGCCACATCACCAAAAGTAACGACGCGATCCTCATCCACCTTGACCGGCATGTTCATGACATCCTCAAGGGACTCAATAATGCCGGGGACTTTTAATGCCAAGCGTCCCGCGCCGGTATCCAAACTGCCTGCTGCGACCAAGCGGTTATTGCGCGATACCTGATTAAACAGCGCATCAAAATCGACTCCATAGCTCTCAAGCACCAGCGGATCAACGACAATTTCCAGCAGGTCTTCCCGCTCACCGGCGATGTCCACTTCCAGTACATCGGCGATGCCTTCGATCTCTTCCTGCAGGCGCCGTGCGATCGTCATGCGTTCGCGGGTATCCAGTTGCCCGGAGAGGCCGATAGTCAACACCGGAAATTCCGACACATTGACTTCCATGACCCGTGGCTCATCGGCCTCGTCAGGCAGCTCGCTGCGGGCGATATCTACGCGATCACGCACGTCGGTTAGCGCGGTATCGGGGTCAAAGCCAGGGTCGAACTCCAACGTAATCGAGCCATGGCCTTCGCTGGACTGGGCAGTAAACTTGCGCAGCCCCTCAATGCCGCGCAGTTCCTGCTCCATGGGGCGTATCAGCAGCCGCTCACCATCCTCGGGACTCACACCCTCTAGCGACAGCGAAACGTAAATCATCGGGATGGTGACGTCGGGATTGGCTTCTTTAGGGATCATCTGCCAAGCAGTGATGCCCGCCAACAGTAGGCTCACTAACAGCAGTAGTGTCGTGCGGGTGTGGTCTAGCGCCGCATTAATCAACTGGCGCATGAACGCTATCCTGTCCGGCTTGCGGTTGCGAAATAATGGCGTCTTCAACCGGCACCGGTGTCACCGTTTCGCCGGCATCCACCATGCCAGCGCCTAGCGTAATGAGGCGCAGCGGGTCGGGTAGGCCGGTCACATAGGCGCGCTGTATATCGGCGCTTACCAGTTCTACGGCGGTCTGCTGCACCTGATCGTTCTCATCCAGGTGCTTGACCGCCAGTTGGCCCTCACTGTTCAAACTAAGCAGCGCAGGCGACAGAGTGTGCACCTGGCGGGGCGGCAGCGTAATCGTCAGTTCCGCGCTACCACCGGCTAGACGTTTACCCGCCGGGTTATCGAGGGTGGCTTCGATGTAAAAAGTGCGCGTGGCCTCTTCGGCACGGTGGCTGATAAAGGTCAGCTCGCCTTCCAGATGGTCGCCATTCAGCAGTCGCGCGGTGACCGGCAAGCCCTCGCTCAATTCGCCTATCTGCTGCTGGGACACCCAGGCTATACCCTTCAAACGGCGATCATCCACCAGCTGAGCCCACTCTTCCCCGGGCTGTAATAGGTCGCCTACCTCTACCTGCACGCGATCGATCACACCATCAAAAGGCGCAGTAGGGCGGCTGTCATCCAGTTGCTTCTGCAGTTGGGCCACCGACGCGGCGCTGGCGCTGAGGGAACTCTGTAGGCGCAAAAGCTCGGGCTGTGAAATCAACTCCCGCTGGCGCAGGTTGCGCGCCCCGGCATACTCCGCCTCAGCGACCGCTAGCTCGTCACGGGCCTGCTGAAGTTGTTCAGGCAGGGCGTCGTTATCCAGTACCAGCAGCCTGTCGCCCGCCTCAACGCGGCTGCCTTGGGCCACCGGCTTTTCGGCCACAAAGCCTGCGACGTTGGCACGCAGGGTGGTTTCGCGTTCAGCGGTCAACTGGCCTTGGATGATCTGTTGGGGAATAAACGGCGTACTCCGCTGCAGCGCAATTTCGACCCGTGGCCCCGTGTCGTTGCGGGGAGAGGCTTCCGGCGCACTGGTTTGAAAGCGCTGAAAATTACCAAAGGCGAGCCATAGCACCAGCACCAGCACCAGTAAGCTAGCCAACGCATAAGAGAAGGGGATTTTCCGCATGGAGCGTCCATGTCCTTAGCAAAACAAGAAAGGAGGGCATAAAGCCGCAGATACCATAGCGCAACTCAGCCTTTTCAGCGAGCAGCAAGCCGTTGAGCGAATGGCAAGCGTGGTAAATGGGTAGTAGTCTCATGTCTGATTGAGTTTTTGCTCGACTGGGCATACCATCTTTGCGTCTTGAGTTCTGTTGAGCCACTCCTCAGGAACCATCCCTAGGCGAACCTATCAAGGAGCAATGATGAAAGATCCAGTACGTATTGCGATTACCGGCGGCGCCGGTCAGATCAGCTACTCTCTTATTTTCCGCATCGCCGCTGGCGACATGTTGGGGCCGGATCAGCCTGTCATTCTCCAGCTTCTGGAAATTCCCCAGGCAATGGACGCCCTGAACGGCGTGGTAATGGAAGTCAATGACTGTGCCTTCCCGCTAGTACAAGACATCGTTGCTACCGACGATCCGAATGTCGCGTTTAAAGACGCCGACTTCGCCCTGCTGGTTGGCGCACGTCCGCGTGGTCCGGGCATGGAGCGTAAAGACCTGCTGGAAGCCAACGCCGCGATCTTCTCCGTACAAGGTAAAGCGCTGAACGACCACGCTAGCCGTGACGTGAAAGTGCTGGTTGTGGGTAACCCGGCTAACACCAACGCGCTGATCGCTTCCTGCAACGCGCCGGATCTGGATGCTGGTCAGTTCACCGCCATGACGCGCCTGGACCACAACCGCGCCCTAACCCAGCTGGCACAGAAAACCGGCAAGCACGTCACTGACGTTGAAAACATGATCATCTGGGGCAACCATAGTGCCACCCAGTATCCGGATCTGGCCCAGTGCAAAGTCGACGGCAAAGCAGCGTTCGATCTGGTTGAGCGTGACTGGTACGAAAACGATTTCATCCCCACCGTGCAGCAGCGCGGCGCGGCGATCATCAAAGCACGTGGCGCTTCCTCTGCCGCTTCTGCTGCCTCTTCCGCCATCGACCATATGCACGACTGGGCGCTGGGCTCCAAAGGCATCGTCAGCATGGCGATTCCCTCTGACGGCAGCTACGGCATCGACGAAGGCATCATCTACTCCTACCCAGTGCGTTGCCAGGGTGGCAAGTATGAAATTGTTCAAGGCTTCGAAATTGACGAGTTCAGTCAAGAGAAGATGAAAGCCACCGAGAAAGAACTGCGCGAAGAGCGTGCAGCCGTCGAGCACCTGCTCGGCTAAACGCACCCGCTGACGCTGTAATATAAGCGGCAATCAACGCAACCCGCCCCTGCAAGCTATGCTTGCAGGGGCGGGTTGTTGGGCGGAAGAAAAGCAGCCGACAAAAAATGGCGCTCAAGTCTTACAACAAAGTAAATTATCAGGTCAGAACAACCTTTGGCGAGGACGCTGCAAACCCGGTTATGGTCGCTATATTCGCCATCGGACCGCCATATGGATGCGGAATAGCATGGAGCCTTTTTCGGCCATGGCGAATGACCCCTGCTACGGGTTGGTTCTGCGCTAGTCCAAGATTGTTTCTAGTGCTTCAATCAAGCTATCCATCTCATCATCGGTGCCGATGGTGATGCGTAGGAAGTTGTTGAGGTCTGATGTATTAAAATGGCGCACCAGGATACCCCGCTCACGTAGGTCCATAAATAGCTGAGCACCTGCATAATCAGGGTGTTGGGCAAGCACGAAGTTAGCCTTCGAGGGCAATACCTCAAAGCCTAGCGCTTCAAGACGCTGATGGGTACGCTCACGCGTGGTAATGACATGCTCGCGGCAGGCTTCGAAATGCTCGACATCTTTCAGAGCGGCGATGCCTACTAAGCTTGCTAAGCTATCCACTGGGTAAGAGTTGAAAGAGTCTTTTACCCGCAGTAAGCCATCAATCAATTCCTCAGAGCCCACCGCATAACCCAGCCGCAAGCCTGCCAAACTGCGGGACTTAGAAAACGTACCGGTGACAAGCAGGTTAGGGTAGCGATCAATCAGCGTTACAGCACTCTCTGCACCGAAATCGACATACGCCTCGTCCACCAGCACTACGCGATCTGTGACGCGCTTAAGCAGTGCCTCTATCGTCGCGAGCGAGTGAGCGTGTCCGGTAGGGGCGTTTGGATTAGCGAAAATAACGCCGCTGCGGTTAGTAGCCGCCGCAAGCGCATCAATATCGACTTCCCACTGCTTATTGAGCGGATGCTTACGCAGCTCAACGCCATAAAGATTGGCGTAAACAGGGTAAAAGCTATAGGTAATGGCAGGCACGTCAAGCGGCGCCTGATGGCAAAAGAAGGCCTGAAATGCGAACGCCAACACTTCATCGGAACCGTTTCCGACAAACACTTGGCTGCTGGCTACCTTAAATGTCTCCGCCAGCGCTTCACGCAGTGCTTTAGAGGTAGGGTCAGGGTAGAGGCGCAGATGGTCTGTTGCATAATCGCGCAGTGCCTTACCGACGCCTGGAGCAGGTGGGTAAGGGTTTTCATTGGTATTGAGTTTAACAAGCTTCTCGCGTGGCTGCTCACCGGGCACGTAAGGCGTAAGTTCGCGAACGGCCGGACTCCAGTATTGGCTCATGAGGGTAACCTGATTATCCTAGCAAGGTATGCCATGGTCGCTTGAAGGCCAACTAAGCGCAAGCATTCGCATCGCGCTAGGGGTGTGCGTTGCACCTTGAAGCGGTTATGCTGTCACAAGTGCGCGTAAATGAATGTGATGTCCAACACGAGATGAAGGAGACACTCTATGCAACTTAAGAGTTTGCTAGCCGGTTCGGCTATGTTGGCACTATTAGCTGGCTGTGCAAGCGGTCCGATGGAACAGCAGCAAGAGGAAGCAGCGACCGCACAGGCTAATTACCAGGGCTCGCTACCTTGCCGCAACTGCGATGGTATCGATCTGGATGTCACGATGATGGGTGAAGAGATGAGCGCGACGGAAGAGCGCACTTTCACACTGAACGCTACCTACCGGAACCATCCCCAAACCCCTCCCGATGAAAATTATGCGGGTAACTGGGAAGTGCTGACCGGAACGCCGTCTGACCCAGACGCCACCGTTTACGAGCTGACGCCAGATGGCGATGGCCAAATCTATTACTTCATGCGTATTGATGAGAGCACGCTGGAATTGATTGACCCAGAACG
Source organism: Vreelandella sp. DA03-1M (assembly GCF_055725665.1). Taxonomy (NCBI): domain Bacteria; kingdom Pseudomonadati; phylum Pseudomonadota; class Gammaproteobacteria; order Oceanospirillales; family Halomonadaceae; genus Vreelandella; species Vreelandella sp. DA03-1M. Next base: position 3,723,301 of record NZ_CM146798.1, on the reverse strand, counting down.
TCGTCGTTTTGAAAACGGTGAAATGCTGCAGCTAAAGCGCCAATAACGCGCTAGTCAGCAGTATCAAAGGCGGCCACTGGCCGCCTTTTGTGTTTGTCGAGGCAAGGCCTGACGCGAGTGGCAATGGTCAGTGGCTTTTAATGCAGGTGGCAACGTAGTGAATGTTGTCAAATAGCGACAGCAACAGTAGGAGTGTAATGGCAGTGGCCAAAGCTAAAAGCGCCTTTGTATGCACTGAGTGCGGCGCTGAATATCGCAAATGGCAAGGGCAGTGTAGTAGTTGCCAAGAGTGGAACACTCTAAGCGAGGTGCGTTTAGAGAGTGCGCGCCCTGGTGGCGGAGCAGCCTCTGGGCGCTCAGGCTACACAGGTGATCTCTCGCGAGAAGTGATTGATCTTGGCAATGTTGATCTCAGCGAGGTTCCTCGCATGAGTTCCACGTTCGCTGAGTTTGACCGCGTGTTAGGCGGCGGGCTGGTACCCGGCTCGGCGGTTCTGTTGGGCGGGAATCCTGGTGCAGGTAAATCAACGCTGCTACTACAAACGGCCTGTAAGCTAGCCCAGCAGCGCCGTATTCTCTATGTGACGGGGGAGGAGTCGCTCTCTCAGGTAGCCATGCGTGCCCACCGCCTGCAACTGCCCACCAACGGTTTGAAAATGCTGGCCGAGACCAGTGTGGAAACTATTCTGGCGGTATCTGAGCGTGAAAAGCCGGAAATCCTAGTGATCGACTCGATCCAAACCATGCATCTGGAAGACATTAGCTCAGCGCCTGGTGGCGTTGCTCAGGTGCGCGAGTCAGCCGCCGCGTTAACGCGCTTTGCCAAGAAGACCAATACCGTTCTGCTATTAGTGGGGCACGTGACCAAAGACGGTTCGCTGGCGGGTCCTAAAGTCCTTGAGCATATGATTGATGCGTCGCTGTTATTAGAAGGCGGCGCAGACTCACGCTTTCGCACCCTGCGGGGTCAGAAAAACCGCTTTGGTGCCGTTAACGAGCTAGGCGTCTTCGCGATGCTTGAGCAGGGTCTTAAAGAAGTCAAAAACCCCAGCGCGATTTTTCTCTCCCGCCAAGAAGTGCAAGCGCCCGGTAGCCTGGTGATGGTGGTTTGGGAAGGTACGCGGCCAATTCTGGTCGAGGTGCAGGCACTGGTAGATGAGTCTGCGCTTGGCAATCCCCGCCGGGTAGCTGTTGGCGTTGATCAAAATCGCCTGGCCATGCTGTTGGCAGTGCTCAACCGCCACGGTGGCCTGTTTACCGGTGACCAAGACGTATTTCTGAACGTTGTCGGTGGTGTCAAAGTGCTTGAAACCAGCGCCGATTTGGCAGTGCTGCTGGCAGTCGTATCTAGCCTGCAAAACCGCGCGTTGCCCAAAGAGTTAGTGGTATTCGGTGAAGTTGGGCTTTCTGGCGAAATACGCCCAGTGCCTAGTGGCCAAGAGCGTATTGCCGAGGCGGCCAAACACGGTTTTCTGCGTGCCATCGTGCCGCGGGCCAATGCACCCAAGCAGGCGCCAAAAGGCATGGAAGTGATCGCCGTGGATAAGCTCAGCGATGCGCTGGAAGCACTGTAGCATGTGCCATACTGCGTTAAACTGATGATATCCCCTAAGTGCCAAGGAGAGCCACGATGAGTTCGATTCGCTTGACCCAATATAGCCACGGCGCCGGCTGCGGCTGCAAAATTGCCCCGGACGTGCTGGATGGGATTCTAGCCAAAGCGGGGCCAGCTGCGGGTCATAAGCAGCTTATTGTCGGCAATCAAGGACGCGAAGATGCTGCCGTGTATGATCTGGGCGATGGCCGCGGCATGATCGCCACCACGGATTTCTTCATGCCAATTGTCGATGATCCCTTTGATTTTGGGCGTATCGCGGCGACCAATGCGATCAGCGATGTTTACGCCATGGGCGGCACGCCGGTAATGGCGTTAGGCATTCTAGGCTGGCCATTGGATAAGCTTAGCGCTGAAGTGGCTGGTGATGTGATGGCCGGCGCGCAGGCGGTGTGCCGGGAATTAGGTGTTGCCCTGGCCGGTGGCCACTCTATTGATGCCCCAGAGCCCATTTTCGGGTTGGCCGTTAACGGCTTGGTCGATCTAGACAAGCTCAAGCTTAATAGCACCGCCAAACCTGGTGATCTGCTGTTCTTAACCAAGCCGCTGGGTATCGGTATGTTAACCACCGCCGAAAAGCGTGGCTTGCTGGAAATGGGCCACCATGGCCTTGCCCGCGAAACCATGCTCAAGCCTAATAGCATTGGCATAAAGCTTGCCGATGTGAAAGGGGTGAACGCCATGACTGATGTGACCGGTTTTGGCTTGGCCGGCCACCTTGCCGAAATGTGCCAGGCCAGTAATGTGATGGCCCAGATTGATTTCCGTAAGCTGCCGCGCTTAGCCGAGGCAGAGTCCTACCGTCGCCAAGGCGCAGTGCCTGGCGGCACATTGCGCAATCGTGATGCGCTGGGGGAGAGCTTGCCCGCCATGGATGAAGCCCACTGGCAGTGGCTGTGTGATCCACAAACCTCTGGCGGACTGCTCATTAGTGTCGATCCTGCCTGGGAAGATGACGTTGAGCGCATTGGCCGCGAATTCGGTCTGTCATTACACTCATTCGGGGTAATGAAAGCGCGCCAAGGTAAAGCCTCTATTGAGGTGGTCGGGTGACGCTAGCCACCCGACCAGCGGTATTAAGCCTAATCAAAGAAGAGCGGCCGCTAATAGATGTGCGCGCCCCGGTCGAGTTTGCCCAGGGCGCACTGCCTGGCGCCGTCAATCTGCCGTTAATGATTGACGCTGAGCGTCATCAGGTAGGTATCGCCTATAAACAGCGGGGCCAAGCCGCGGCGATTGCGTTAGGCGAACGCTTAGTCAGCGGTGAGGTCAAGCAAGCTCGAATTGCAGCGTGGCAGGCGTATTTAGCCGAGCGTCCAGATGCATTGATTTACTGCTTTCGCGGTGGGCTGCGCTCACAAATTGCTCAGCAGTGGTTAGAAGATGCCGGCATCTCAAGACCACGCTTGGAGGGTGGTTGGAAAGCCATGCGCCAAGCGCTATGTGAGCGTATTGAGACGGCCGCGCTGCAGCCGATACTGGTGGTCGCAGGGCTGACTGGGTGTGCAAAAACGACGTTGATTAATCAGCTCGATAACGGCGTTGATCTCGAAGCCTTCGCGCACCATAAAGGCTCTGCTTTCGGGCGCAGGCCGGAAGAGCCTGCTACCCAAATCAATTTTGAGCATGCGCTGGCCAAACGATTAATCAGCTTAACTGAAAGGCTGGTTATCGAAGATGAGTCCCGCCAGATTGGCAGTGCCAATATTCCCTTGAGCTTCTGGCGAGCATTGCAGCAAGCGCCCCGTGTGCGTATCGAAATGCCGCTGGATTGGCGCCTTGCTCAAATTCAGCAGGATTACATTATCGATTTAGAGCAGGCCTATGCCGCTCGCTATGGCGCCTATCAGGGCTGGCAGTTGATGCAGGCGCAGTTAAGTAATGCGCTGATCCGTCTGGGCAAGCGTTTGGGTAATGCACGGCTGCAGCGTTTGCAGCGGCTTCAGGCACTGGCGTTTAACGAGCATGCCCACGGTAATCCTCAGGCCCATGAAGCGTGGCTCGCGCCACTGCTTACCGAGTACTACGACCCGCTCTACCGCTATCATTTAGACAAGCAGCGCGAGAGCACACCACCAGAAATCCATGTCGGTGATTGGGAGAGCTGCCTGGCGGTTGCCAGGCAGTGGAACCGATAATGGCTGCACGGGCTGCTGTTAGTTCGTTTTTAACCACTGGGTCATCACGCGGTCAAGCAGCGGTGCTAGATGAATAAAGCGATTGGCATCCTCAAGGATTTGCGCATCGTCCTGAACATAGCGGGCGGCGGTAGGTGAGGCGCTGGGCCGCTCGGCCTCGCTCAACAGGTGGTTAACGCTGGCAGGCGTGGCTTCCAAATGGCATAGCAGGCTGATGACGCGGCCGCTATCCCAGGTAAACCCCTGCAGCGGTGCGGCTTCACTGCCCCCCAGGGCAAAGGCATCATCGGGCAAGCTGAAGACATAACGATGCCACATAAAGGCGCAAAACGACTCGGGCAAATCCAGTGAGCTTTCCGGTGCCAGGGTGACCGTATGCCACCCGGTTTCAGCGTAAGTGCCGGGAGCTACCACTGCGCCGAGCGCTTGTGCTATCCAGTGAGCGCCAATGCCAATCCCCAATAACGGTTTTTGACCATCCAAGTAGCGGTTGATCAGTTTATCTTCTGCTTTAAACCACGCTGGTGATTGGCTGAGTAGCGTTTCAGGCCCATCAAGTGCAATCAGTGCATCAGATTCGTTTGGGCGGGGCGTTAACTCGCCAGCATAGAGATGAAAAACGGTGTAACTATGGCCCATACTGGTAAGCCAGTCAGTTAAACGGGCGGGGCCATGGTCAGGGCCGTGCTGTAGCAGATGAATATGCATGGTAATCTCCTCGCCGGCCGTACAATCATCAAAGCGTTAGGGGATCGCCCCAAGCGTAGAGAGACGATAACGTACCCGCCACATTTCACCAATATCCCACGTAAAGCGATCCAGGAAATCAGTATGGTGCCGAAACCTCAGGGCTTTTATTTACGGCTGCAAGAACTCCCACTACCGGCCCAGCAAGCCTTTATGGCGGCGCTGTGTGAGCGTTTGCTGCCTAACTATGTGCTGTATGAGCAAACCACAGGCCACGGCGATAGCCATACGCTGCGTACCGTGCTGAGTTTGGTGTGGGAACGGCTTAATGTGCCCAATGCCAGTATCGACTTTGCTCGCCAAGCGGAGAAGCTCGCCGAATGTGAGCCTTCCGAAGAGGATGACAGCTTTGGCGCTCGGCGTGCGCTGGATGCAGTGGTATCGGTCTCGGCGCTGCTGGACACCCTACAAGGCGACTCCCCAGAGGCCGTGCTGGATGTTAGCCGCACATCCCGAGCGGGCGTGCGTGCCTTTATAGAGCTCACTGAAGGTGAGGTTGACGCACAAAAACTGGCGCTGATTATTCGCGACCATCCGCTGATGGCCGACGAGAACGACTTCCAGGATGCCGTATTGGAAATGGTCAGCGAACCGCTGGATAAAGCGGCACTAAAAGAGGTGCGTGAATTAGGGCGCAACGGTGGGGTCAGTAATCTTGGCTTATCGCTTGAAGATACCGGGGCTTAAAGCCCCGGTAGGATTACGTCTTAAAGGCTATGTTCTTAAAGACAAAGCTCTAAAAAACTAAAGCCGCATTTCGATACCGCGTTCGGCCATGTAGCGCTTTGCTTCAGGGATGGTGTATTCGCCAAAGTGGAAAATACTGGCGGCCAGCACCGCGTCGGCACCGCCTTTCAGTACGCCATCCACCAGGTGATCCAGGTTGCCTACACCGCCAGAGGCAATCACTGGCACGCTCACCGCTTCAGAAATCGCGTGAGTCACGCCCAGGTCAAAGCCAATCTTGGTGCCGTCGCGATCCATGCTGGTGAGCAGTAGTTCGCCCGCTCCGAACTCCACCATCTTCTTCGCCCACTCAACGGCGTCAAGGCCTGTGGGGCGGCGGCCACCGTGGGTGAATATCTCCCAGCGGGGTGTTTCGCCCTCTTTCGAGACGCGCTTGGCATCGATCGCCACCACAATGCACTGGCTACCGAAACGCTCGGCAGCTTCGCGCACAAACTCAGGGTTGGTGACCGCGGCGGTGTTGATCGAGACTTTGTCCGCCCCGGCGTTCAGCATGGTGCGAATATCGTCACAGCTACGAATCCCGCCGCCCACAGTCAGCGGAATAAACACTTCGCCAGCAATGCGTTCAACCATTTCCACCGTTGTGTCGCGGTCTTCGTGGCTGGCGGTAATGTCAAGAAAGGTGATCTCGTCGGCGCCCTGCTGGTTATAACGCTGGGCAATCTCCACCGGATCACCGGCATCGCGGATACCGACGAAATTGACGCCTTTGACTACGCGCCCGGCATCGACGTCCAGGCAGGGAATAATGCGTTTGGTGAGGCTCATGAACCGCCTCCCGTTAGCTGGTCGCTCAATCGCTGTGCTTCGGCGACATCCAGGCTGCCTTCGTAAATTGCCCGGCCGGTAATCGCACCCAAAATGCCGCTATCGGCAACTTCGCAGAGTGCTTTGATGTCGTCCAGGTTGGTCACACCGCCGGAAGCAATCACCGGTAAGCCGCCTTCACGGGCAAGCGCAGCGGTGGCTTCGACGTTGACGCCTTGCATCATGCCGTCGCGAGCAATGTCGGTGTAGACGATGCTGGAGACACCATCGTTAGCGAAGCGCTTGGCCAGCTCAGTCGCCTTGATCGTTGATACTTCAGCCCAGCCGTCGGTGGCGACATAGCCATCTTTGGCATCAAGCCCAACAATCACATGGCCTGGAAAGGCGCGACACATTTCGCCAACGAAGTCGGGCTCTTTTACTGCCTTGGTACCGATGATCACGTAGGCGACACCGGCACTTAAATAGTGCTCGATGGTTTCCGCACTGCGAATGCCACCACCAATTTGAATCGGCAGGTTCGGGTAGGCACGGGCGATAGCGGTAACTGCGTCACCGTTCACCGGCTTGCCTTCAAAAGCACCGTTCAAATCGACTAAATGAAGGCGGCGGGCGCCAGCCTCTACCCATCGTGCGGCCATGGCTACTGGGTCATCACCGTAGGAGGTCGCATCTTCCATGCGACCCTGCTTCAACCGGACACACTGGCCGTCTTTGAGATCAATAGCGGGAATTACCAACATACAAAATCCTCTCAGGGCGTCCAGGTGACAAAGTTTTCAAGCAGGCGAAGGCCCGCGCGAGAACTTTTTTCCGGGTGAAACTGCACCGCGAAGGTCGAATCTCGACCAATCGCGACATGGGCGTTTACCTTGCCGTATTGGGTCGTACCAAACACCTGGGCATCGTCATCCGCATTTACGTAGTAGCTGTGCACGAAGTAGAAGTGCTCACGGTTATCAATACCTGCCCACAGAGGGTGGTCGTGATGCTGCTCGACAACATTCCAGCCCATGTGCGGTACTTTCAAACGCTGCTCGTGGGCGTCGCGCATATCACCAGGGAAACGGTCCACGCTGCCTTTAAAAAAGCCCAGGCACTCAACGCCGCCATTCTCTTCACTGCGCTCCAGCAACATCTGCTGACCCACGCAGATACCCAGCAGCGGTTTGGCCTGACGGGTGAGAATATCCTCCACCAGCCCGCGTAACTCGGTGCGCTCAAGCTCGCCAACACAGTCACGAATAGCTCCCTGGCCAGGTAGCACCAAGCGCGTCGCGCCAAGAATACGTCGCGGGTCGCGGGTGATGACTACATTCTCATGCGTCACATGCTCCAGCGCCTTGGCCACGGAATGCAGGTTGCCCATTCCATAGTCGATCACAGCAATGGTCATGAAGCGCTCCTTGTGGAGGTAGAGGGATAGTAGCTAGCGGCATCGCTTGTCACATAGCTCGTCACATAGCGCAGCATTACAAGCTCCCTTTGGTGGAGGGCATTTGGCCTGCCATGCGGGGGTCTTCCGCCACGGCCATACGTAGCGCTCGGCCGAAGGCTTTAAAAATCGTTTCTGCCTGGTGGTGAGCATTAAAGCCTTTGAGGTTGTCGATATGCAGCGACACGCGAGCGTGATTGACGAAGCCTTGGAAAAACTCCCAGAACAGCTGGGTGTCCAAGCTACCGATGGTATCTCGGGTGAACTCAACATTCATGTAAAGCCCCGGCCGGCCGGAAAAGTCGATCACCACCCGAGAGAGTGCTTCATCAAGGGGTACATAGGCGTGACCATAGCGGTAAATGCCGCGCTTATCGCCAATGGCTTCAAAAAAAGCCTGGCCTAGCGTAATACCCAGGTCTTCTACGGTATGGTGGTCGTCAATATGCAGGTCGCCAGTGGCATTGATGTCGAGATCGATCATCCCATGGCGGGCAACTTGATCAAGCATATGATCCAAAAACGGAACGCCGGTTTGGCAGCTAAGACGGCCTTCGCCGTCGAGATTGACGCTGACGTTGATCTGGGTTTCGTTGGTGTCACGGCTAACCGTGGCAATACGCGCTGACATGTTGCATCTCCTGCGCTAAGGCGCACTCTGAGGGATTACCCTGAGGAACGATCCTGTGAAATGGCCGGTGGCTTTGTATCAACTTACCACTGTGGATCAGGGCATAACCTGTGGCGAAGCAACCATTATAGTGAATTGGCGCCCTCATCCGCTACAATGCGCGAAATGTAGCTGCAATCAATTGCAGCAGAAATAGCAGCCAGGCTGCTTTGGCGAAGAGGATTTCACCATGCCGGTGACACTGCACCACGTCGACCAGGCCCGTTGGGAAGCCGATGAGCAAGTGCGCCTTGACCTAATGCGCATTTATGAGGATGCGCCCCAAGAGCGCATGCCCACCCCAACGGTTGAGCCATTTATTGAACAACATTTTAAAGGTCAGCATTTTTTTGCCTGTGCCCATTTCAATGATCGGCTGCTGGGGGCTGTCGCCGTGCAAGAAGGCGAAGACCGGGCGTGGTGGTTGTCTGAGCTCTGTGTGCGTAAAACTACGCGCCGCCGTGGCGTCGGTTCGCGCTTAATGGCGCTGCTTGGCGAGCAAGCCAAACAGGAAGGCCGTGTATTGCGGATAGAAACTTCCACCTTACCATTGGCTGACCGCGTGCTGCTTTCCAAATTAGGCTACCGGCCTATGACCAATCCAGAAACGCCAGTGCCGGGAATGCCCGCCACCAGCGATTTTGTTGAGTTAGACCCACAAGGGAAAGGGTAAATGAAACAGCTATTACGTATTTTGCTGGCAGCGGTCGGTATTATTGCCATCGTTGCGGTCGCCGCCGTGGTGTATGTCACCACTTTCCTGGACCCCGAAGATTTCAAACCTCGTTTAACGGCTGTCGTGGAAGAGCAAACCGGGCTCAATCTTGCGCTGGAAGGTCCTATTACGTGGTCATTCTATCCTCGTATCGGTGTGAGTGTAGAACAGGCCCGTGCCTGGTTGCCCGAGCAAGCTGAAGAAAGTGCCGCCTTCGCCGCCATTGATCGTGCCGAAGTCAGCGTAGCATTCGGTCCGCTACTGCGTGGAGAAATTGCTGTAGACGGCCTCACGCTGGACGGTATGCGCCTTAATTTAGAGCGCGACGCTCAAGGCGAAGGCAACTGGGAACCCTTGCTGGAGCGACTCTCCGAGCATAACGACGGCACCGCTGAAACGGTGTTGGCGCCCGCCAGTGCAGGGCCTAATGCTGATGCGGGAAGTCTGGCAGTGGTGTTGAGCATCGCCAGCGTCGAAGTGAAGAATGCCGATATTCGTTTCCGCGATGCACAAACCGAAGCGCTGTGGCGAATGCAGCAACTCAATATTTCAGGCAGTAACGTCAACCCGGTGCGCGCCTTCCCGCTCAAGGCAATGTTTACGCTGACCAAGCATAACCGGCTGGATGCCGAAGTGCTGGAGCGCACCCCTGACCTGAGCAGCGAGATCAATCTCGAAACCCGCGTGCGGCTTGGCTTGGCAGACGAGCTTTTCGTGCTGGAAAATATGGCGCTAACCACGCGAACGACGCAAGGTGCAGGGAGCGAACCACAACAGCTCAGCTTAAAAGCGGCTGAATTGGTCGCCCGCATGGGGGAGCAACAGCTTTCGATCACAGAAGGGGTGCTTGAAGCAGGCCTGCGCAACGCGGATAACTGGCAAGGTAGCCTGGCGCTGGCACTTGCCTTTGGTCTGGAGAGTGATTGGCAAGCACAAACGGCGCAGTTAAAAAACCTGCAGCTCACCGGGCCGGATGGCCTAAAAGTTAGTGGCCACCTCAATGTTGAGCAACTGCGCGATGCCCCACGCTATCGCGGTCAGTTAACCGCGGCCCCGTTTACGCTGCGCCCCTGGCTGACTCGTGCTGGCATTACGCTCACCACAGCGGGCGAGGCCGCACTTAGCGATGTGGCCATGACCAGCCCTATTGAAGGGGATGCTGAGCAACTCTCTTTGTCTAGCCTCTCGTTGGTGGTCGATGAAAGCACCTTTACTGGCGAGCTGACCGCCGCGTTGGATGGCTCGCGCCTAGCGTTTGATTTAGCCGGTGATCAATTGGATCTGGATCGCTATCTACCCGGTGCCGCTACCGCCGAGCAGGCTAGCCGTAGCCTGCTGCGTAAAGCCTTTGCTCAGGTTTCCAGCACATTAGTGCCGCAATCGCTTCTTACTCGGCTGTCACTTGAGGGTGATTTAAGCGTCGATAACCTCATCTTGGCAGGATTAACGTTCAATAACCCTAGCTTACAACTGCGTGGTGACGACGGTATTCACCGGCTAACGGCATTTGAGTCGGGCTTCTACGAAGGCGAGCTCAGCGCTACCGGTCAAGTCGATGCCACGGGCTCTATTCTGGAATGGGCGCTTTCGCCAACCATTAACAGCGTTCAGGTGGCACCGTTGATTGAAGCCATCAGCGAAGGAGAGGAGCCGTCACCACTGCGCGGTCGCTTTAATTTATCTGGCGGCCTTACGAGTCAAGGCAATAGCCGCGAAGCGCTCATCAGCAACCTTAATGGGGACCTGACGGCTCGTCTGAACGATGGGGCTATTTTAAATACCAACATTTCCCAGCAAATGTGTGAACTGGTAGCCCAGTTAGGAGGCGAGGGCACGCTGCGCGAATGGCACACCGATACCCGCTTTGAGCGTTTCGATGCCACCTTCCAAATCAGCAATGGTTTAGTCGAGAGCGACGATCTACTGATCACTCTGCCCGGCATTGATGTTCAGGGGGAGGGCGAACTCAATCTTACCAGTATGAATTTTAACACCCAGGCGAATGCCCGCTTAGTAGACACCGCCGACGCGGCTTGTGAGGTGAATCCCCGCTTGGAGCAACTGCCGCTGCCCGTTCGTTGTGAAGGACATTTAGGCGGTGAGCGCACTGAGTGGTGCCGCTTTGACCGTGAAACATTCCAGGCGGCGGTAGTCGACCTGCTGCGCAACGAAGCTGGCGAGCGCGTCAATGAAGAGCTGGAGGAGCGTTTAGGCGATACATTGGACCAGTTGGATGAGCGTTTAGGCGAAGGCGCTGGGAAGGAGCTGCGTGACGGGCTGCGCGGCCTGTTTAACTGAGCATTCTCACCCCAAGCAAACTGAACCGATAAGTGCTGCGCCGGCCTAACCGCCGGCGCTTTTTTATTAGCCCCTTTGATCCCCCTTTCTGTTTAAGGAGCGTGCATGGCAGATATGCCCAAACCGCGGCTGGCGGCAGACGAATTTCAACAACGCCTACTGGCTTGGTTCGACCGTTACGGCCGTCACGACCTGCCGTGGCAGTCGCCACGCAGCGCCTATCGCGTCTGGGTGTCGGAAATCATGCTGCAGCAGACCCAGGTCACCACCGTCATTCCTTACTTCGAGCGTTTTATGGCGCGCTTTCCCACCCTGGAGGCACTCGCTACCGCGCCGCAGGATGAAGTGCTGCACCTCTGGACAGGGCTTGGCTACTACGCCCGTGCGCGCAACTTGCATAAAGCCGCCCAAGTTGCGTTGGCGGAGCATGGTGGCAAATTGCCAACAGACAGTATTGACGAATTGGTGGCACTGCCCGGCATTGGCCGTTCCACCGCAGGCGCTATCATTGCGCAAAGTAGAGGGGAGCGGGCTGCCATTCTGGATGGCAATGTAAAGCGCTCGCTCACCCGGCTGCATGCACTGCCCGGCTGGCCGGGCAAGCCTACCGTGGAGCGAAAACTGTGGGCGCTGGCCGAGTACTACACGCCAACAGCGCGGCTGGCGGATTACACCCAGGCGATCATGGATTTTGGCGCCACGCTATGCAAACGCAGCAAGCCAGATTGCCCAAGTTGCCCGTTTAACGATGTTTGTTTGGCCTATGCGCGCGGTGAGCCCCAGCGCTACCCGGAATCCAAACCCAAAAAGGCGCTGCCCACACGACAAACGATCATGCTAATGCTGCGTGACCCGGAAGGCCGGGTATGGCTGGAAAAGCGCCCTCCTAGCGGTTTATGGGGTGGGCTGTGGGGCCTGCCGCAGTTTGACAAGCATAGCGAGCTCAACGATTGGCTGGAAGCTCATGCCGTTAACCCCGCGCGTGAACGTGCGGCGCCCAGTTTTCACCATACGTTCAGCCATTTTCGCCTGGAAATTACCCCGCAACCCGTGACCTGCGATAGGCTGGGTGGTGTACGCGAAAGTGGCGTATGGTACGACATCAACCATCCGCCCGCGCTGGGCTTGGCAGCCCCGGTTAAAGCGCTGCTCAGCCAGCTAACGCCATTTACCCTCAATCCCACCCCAGGCCACGCCTAAGCGTTATCTGGGGCTATAAGTAACCAGTCACTTCAAGAGGAGTACGTTATGAGTAACACGGTTTTTTGCCGCAAGTACCAGAAAGAGCTCGAAGCGCTGCCCTTTCCGCCCTTGCCGGGTAAGCAGGGCCAGGAGATTCAGGCGACCGTTTCCAAGCCCGCCTGGGAAGCGTGGCAGTCGCTGCAAACGCGTTTGATCAATGAGAAGCACCTCAACATGCTCGACCCTGAATCACGTGCCTACCTGATGGAACAGATGCAGCGCTTCCTGGACAATCAGGAAACCGATCAGGCCGAAGGGTATGTACCGCCCACTCAGGCATGACTTTGCAGGTCCGCTATCGCTTCTCTGCCATGTGAAAAGCAGGGCAACTGACTTGTAATGAGTAGGGCCAGGCTTAGATGGGAAGACTCCGCAGCGCATGCTTCTCATCGCACCGGTGTAGAGCAGAACACTCCTAAGCATCCGTCTCGCAAGAAAGTTTCACAAAGGTGTTGACGAAAAGCGGCGATTTTAGTTTAATACGCACCGTTGGCAGCGGCCAGATAGCTCAGTTGGTAGAGCAGGGGATTGAAAATCCCCGTGTCGGCGGTTCGATTCCGTCTCTGGCCACCACACTGCTGGGGTATCGCCAAGTGGTAAGGCACCGCTTTTTGGTAGCGGCATTCCCAGGTTCGAATCCTGGTACCCCAGCCATTGCCAACAAAATTTCTTGTTGATTGCAAAGCCTAACAGCGAAGCAATCATGTTCTCAAGAAAACGTGAAGCGCCGACATAGCTCAGTTGGTAGAGCAACTGACTTGTAATCAGTAGGTCCCGGGTTCGACTCCTGGTGTCGGCACCACTAAAAAAGTGGTTAAAAACAACACGTTAGAGACTTAAAAAGGCTGCCTTCAACGGTGGCCTTTTTTGTTTCATACCCCACATTCCGTATCTGCGTGCCGTATTGCGTGCCGTTTCTCTCAAGGCCAATTCTGCCTGTTCTAATCAGATTTGCAAATCGTATCTGAGTAGTCGAAATGGCCTTATTTGTTGGTGGCCTTCGGCAGATTCTACAAAACTCTTCATCCTCTGTCTGTTATGGCTCTCTCTCTTAGGATTAAAGAGTAGTTGTGTTCTTGTGATCCCGCTTGCAACTGATTTTCTGCCTGTCTGGTTATCACAGTGGTGCAAGCATGGAAAATCTGAATGCACCTTTGTGCAGCATAAATTCTTCTGCATGTTTCAAAAAGAGGCGCCTCACCTACATTAATCGTGTTTAAAAGCCGCTATTGTGGCGCTTTGCTTAATTGGCACGCTTGTTGCTTTATCTTATTTATAGTTGTTTAGTGATAACGGCCTTCGACTTAAGAATAGCGTCAACGTATTGACAAAGTCGTTTAGGGGTCACAATCTAAGTTTAGCAATTGACATGTTGTGCGTCGGCATACACCGAAAGGGCACAGAGCAATAGGGCTCCCATCGTTACCGTCAGGTAGCGTTGTGAGCCCTTTTTTTATGTCTGGAAATAGGACGGTCAGTCAATGAACAGTCGTATCCCGGTTGGCATACTCTTCTCCACCCAAGGCCCCTACGCCACCGTTGGCCGCTCAATGCGTGATGGGGCGATGCTGGCGCTGGAAGAAGTCAATCAGGACAAACGATATCCCTTTGAGCTTGTGCCCATCGAGTGCGAGCCAGCCGGTGACACCGCTGCCTACAGCACACACGTGAGGAGTTTGCTACGCCATGAAGGCGTAAAGCACGTGATCGGTTGCTATACATCTTCCAGCCGCAAAGAAGTTATCCCGATTTTTGAAAAATACGATGGCTTGCTGTGGTATCCGTCTCATTACGAGGGTTTCGAGACTAATAACAATGTCATCTATACAGGCGCTGTTCAGAACCAACATGTTTTACCGCTGATGAACCATGTGCTTGCCCATATCACTCGCGATGTTTACTTCGTGGGCTCTAACTATGTCTGGGCCTGGGAAAATGGCCGCATTATCAGAGAGCTGACCAAGGCGCATGGCGGGAAGATGATCGCTGAGCGTTACCTGCAGGTCGGTGACCTGGATGTGGCGCGTATCATCGAAGAGATTCACGAAAAGCGGCCTGCCTTCATTATGAACATGCTGATCGGGGAGTCTAGCTATGCGTTCTACCGCGCGTTGGCCAAGGCGCGCGATGAGAACGCAGCCCTTCAAAAAACGGTGGTAGGCAGCTGCACGCTTTGCGAACCGGAACTTGCTCAAATTGGTCCGCAGGCGTGTGCTGGGCATCTCGCATCCAGCGTTTACTTCTCCACTATTGAGACAGAAGTTAACAAGAAGTTTGTTGCTAGCTACCGCAAACGCTACGGCCATGATGCCCTACCTAGTGCAGATGCAGAGGCTTCCTACAACACCGTTCACTTACTTGCCCTTGCCTTGGCTGGCGCCGATTCCGTTGATATTGACCGGGTGAAAAAAGCGCTGCATGGAACGTCCTTCCAAGCACCTCAGGGAAAGGTCCATGTCGATCCTGAGAGCAATCACAGTTATTTAACCGTCCGGTTAGGAATCTCCCGCGAAGATGCGACGTTTAAGGTGATCTCAGAAGCAAAGGCCCCCGTTCGCCCGGATCCTTATCTCGTTTGGGCTGAAGCATGTGGTGAGAGTTCTGCTCAGACGGAAACGCCCATTGCTCAAAACAATATTGGCTTGAGGATCGTGCGATGACGGTTACCACACGACGCAATTTCAGGGGCCATCGTGCATTGATTGTATGTGCCGCCGAAAGAGATCGAGAAGTGCTGACTCAGTTCCTGGTGGAGCTTGGCGTCAATCCAGTCATTCATGAAAACCAGGATGAGGCTGGGTCTGATAGGCCGTTTGATCTGGTGTTCTTCGACGATGAGTTGGGACGTCAGTTTGGCGACATCACGCACATGATAGATCGCGTGCAGGGGCCGGCGATTGCACTTATCGGTTCAGATGCCCCGAGCTCGGTTAATTGGTTCATTGAGCGCCGAGTGTCTGGTTATCTCACCAAACCGCTACGTAAGGCCGGCATTCTCGCGAGTCTTATTATTGCTTACCAAACGTTTAATCAGTGCTATGAGACGGAGCAAAAACTCCACCGTTTGGAACAGCAGGTTCGTGCCCGCCAAGTCGTATGCACGGCGGCGATCAAGCTCATTGAAGATATGGGGATTTCGGTCAATGACGCCTTTTCCCTGTTGCGTTCGGCGAGCATGAACCGACGCCTGTCTCTTGAGGATTTCGCGGCAATGATCGTCTCGGGTGAGATCGCTGTGGCGGCATTAAAGGAGGATGCCGACACCATCCATCGTCTTAGGGAATCCCGGTTGAACCGTTATTCATAGCTGATTCACTGAGGTTAATCGAAGCGGAATATGTCGGACAGGCTTCAAGAGCAAAAGGTCGTCTCTCATTTTATGAAGAGGCGACAAGGGAGTTGTGTTGCTGCAGGACGGCGAGGAAGAAAAAAGTAAAACTTACTCAGGGGTATACAAATGAAATACTCAACAATTCAGAGAACGGCAACCTTATCAACGTTGTTAGCGGGCTCATTAGTCACTACCGCTTCAGCGAATGATCCTATCCAGATCGGTGTGCTTGAAGATCAGTCTGGCAACTTTGCAGCGGTGACGCAGGCTAAGGTGAATGCCATTGAGTTAGCGGCTGAGGAAATAAATGAGGCGGGCGGTATCGCTGGTCGCGAGGTGGAACTTGTTATTTACGATACTCAGTCTGATGATCGTCGTTACCAGGAGTTGATGCGGCGGGTTCTCCAGCGTGATCAGGTGGATACCGTCTTTGCGGGTTTTGCTTCGTCATCACGAGAAGCGTATCGACCGATTGTTAACCAATTTGATGGGTTGGCTTTTTATAACAATCAGTATGAAGGCGGCGTGTGTGACGCCAACATGATTGTCACTGGGGCAGTCCCTGAACAGCAGTTCTCGACGCTGATTCCCTGGATGATGGAAAAGTACGGACCTAACGTCTATACGATCGCTGCAGACTACAACTTTGGTCAGATTTCGGCGGAATGGGTGCGGCAGATTGTAGAAGAGGAAGGTGGTGAAATCGTGGGTGAGGAGTTCATCCCTCTGGATGTTTCCCAGTTCTCGCAAACCATCCAAAATATCCAGGGTGAGTCCCCGGACTTCGTCGTCACACTGCTGGTCGGTTCCAATCAGGCGTCTTATTACGAGCAGGCAGCATCTGCCGACCTGGGGCTTCCCATGGCCTCATCAGTAAATGTTGGGCAGGGCTACGAGCATAAGCGCTTTGCGCCGCCAAGCCTTGAAAACATGTTCGTGACGACGAACTTTATTGAAGAAGTCGATACCCCTGAAGCGAATGCGTTCGTTGAGAAGTTCTATGAGCGCTTCCCCGATACGCCCTACGTGAATCAAGAAGCAGCGAACTCTTATATCGCGATGTACCTTTATAAGCAGATGGTTGAGCGTGCTGACGGCTCAACCGATAAAGAAGACCTTCGCAACGTCATCGCCGAGGGCGATGTCTGCTTCGACGGCCCTTCGGGCAGGGTGTGTCTCGATCCCAAGAGCCAGCACATGTCTCACAATATCTTTCTGGCGCAAGTGGATGCGAACCACGAGATATCTTTCCCCGAAACTTGGGAAAATATTGAGCCTTACTGGCTGGGTGAAAACGGCTGCGACCTGACCCAGAACGACCCAAGTGCTCAGTACACTCCTTCTAGCCCTCCAAACGAGTAAATATCACGCATCGTACCGGCAGGGTGGTGAGATTCACCCTGCCTGGTCTGTGAGTTTCCATTAAGCGGGAAATCTCGCTGGCGTTTCCTGCCTAGGAGCTGGATATGGAATATATACATTTAGCGTTTACAGCGTTCTATCAGTTTGGGGATGCTTTTGCCTTCTTGGTGCTATCCGCCATGGGGTTGGCGGTGATTTTCGGGATGATGGGGATTATCAACCTAGCACACGGCGAATTTATCATGTGCGGCGCCTACGTAACGGTGGCAACGGCACGCCTAGGGGTCCCACTGCCTATCGCGATGCTATGTGGCAGCCTTGCCGCCGGGATACTTGGCATTGTGCTTGAACGCACAATTATTCATCGCCTCTATCACCGTCCGTTGGACTCCATTGTTGCCACATGGGGGATTAGTTTGATCCTTACCCAGGGCACGCTGATCGTACTTGGATCCAGTATGGCGGGTATCAGCACGCCACTCGGCAGTTTTTCGGTGGGTGGCTACAGCTACTCTACCTATCGAATGGTGCTGCTGGGTGTCGCAGTGCTACTGCTTATTGGGCTGTATGTGCTGTTTCATCATACGACATTCGGTATCCACTCACGGGCAACAATTCAAGCACCGCACATGGCGAAAGCCGCGGGAATCGACACCGGACGTATGTACTCCCTCACCTTTGGTCTCGGCGCAGCCCTGGCGGGCTTAGCCGGAGCGCTTTATGCCCCCACGATCTCCATCGTCCCGACGCTGGGCGCCAACTTCCTGGTTGAAAGCTTCGTGACGGTTGTTGTTGGTGGGGCTGATGTGTTTTTGGGTACGGCGCCAGCGGCAGCCACGCTCGCGGTTATTAAGGCCTTTTTGACTGGGTGGCAAGGGCAGCTTATGGGCCAGGTGGGGTTGTTAATCACTGTGATGGTGGTCATCCGTATTCTCCCACAAGGCCTGTCTGGCTGGTTACTCAAGGGGCGTACATAAATGGGTATGTTGCAACGAGAAGGGCTGAAGGCACCGCCTCCGAACGGTCGAATGCCCCGCTGGATGCGCCTTATCAATGGCCCGCAAACGCTGGGGCGTGGCCCAGTGTTTTGGATTGTCTTTGTCTTAACGATTGGGGCGGCAATTGTATATCCCGCTTTCACTGATGCCTGGAGTGTAGGTAATACGGCCTACTTCTTTTGCTGGGTGTTTATGGCACTTGGGCTGTCGCTCATCTGGGGATACGCCGGGTCGCTCAGTTTCGGTCAGACTGCTTTCTTCGGGCTGGCCGGGTACACGTATGGTGTCGTCACTATCAACTTTGGCGCAGCTTACGGTTTGACCATCGCAGGCGTGCTTCTAGGCGTTGGGATGTCCTGCTTGGGAGCGGCTGTACTTGGTTACATTCTTTTTTATGGACGCATTAGCGGCGTATTCCTCGGTATTGTCACGCTGTCGACCACGCTGGTATTTGCCACCTTTATGGCACAGACGGCTGGGTCCCAGTGGGCAATCGGCGATGCCCGACTGGGTGGCGACAATGGCATGACCGGTATGCCGCCGTTAACAATCCCTTGGGCTGGAGGAGATATCGCGCTGTATTCGGGCGTGCCACTCTATTACCTTCTTTTGGCCATGCTGGTGGTTTGCTATCTGGGCTTACGGGTTCTCGTCAATTCGAGACTCGGCAATGTACTAGTCGCAATTCGTGAAAATCCGCACCGCGCTGAAATGCTTGGCTACGACATACGCCGCTATCAGTTAATTGCCTTTGTTATTGGCAGCGGTTTAGCGGGTCTATCAGGTGTGCTCTATACCGCTTGGGGGCAGTACATCAGCCCATCCAATATGGATTTAGCGGCCGCCGCATTACCTATTATTTGGGTGGCAGTGGGCGGGCGTAAAGACCTCACCGCAACGCTGGTGGGCACCTTGGTAGTGCTTGGCATCTTCCAGAACCTAACTATTTACGGCAGCTACTACGCCTTTGTCATTATGGGATTGCTGTTGGTCGTCGTTGTGGTCTTTTTGCCGGAAGGGTTGATCCCAGGGCTGGTCAAGTTCTTTGGTCGCCTTCGTAAGCGTAAGGAGGGCATGTCGTGACCATATTGCGAACTGAGAAATTATATAAGCATTTCGACGGCGTCAAAGTTGCTCAGGATGTGAACTTCTCAATGGAGCATGGTGAGATTCGATGCCTGATTGGTCCGAATGGTGCTGGGAAGAGCACGTTTTTCAAGCTTGTACTCGGTGAGCATCAACCAAGCTCAGGTGAGATCTATTTTTCAGATCAAAAAATTACCAAGCTTCGTTCCTTCGAGCGCGTGAAGCAGGGAATTGCCGTCAAGTTCCAGGTGCCGGGTATCTTCTCCGAACTCTCCGTTTGGCAAAACATGCAAATCGCGGTTCAAAACCACCTGCATGGTGATTCCATGACATCGGCTATTGATAAAGCACTCGCCTTTGTAAGGCTTACCGATAAAGCCGGAGAACTTGCTGGAGAACTCTCACACGGGGAACAGCAGTGGCTTGAGATCGGTATGGCGGTGAGTACAGAGCCGCGTTTACTACTTCTTGACGAACCGACAGCTGGCATGACACCAGAAGAAACGGCGCGCACGGGCGAGATGATCCAGGAGCTCAATCGCAAAGGTATGTCGATTTTGGCGGTTGAACACGACATGGAGTTTGTGCGCCAGATTGCCCACAAGGTCACTGTACTGAACTTCGGTGAAATCTTTGCGGAAGGCACGATCAACGAGATTGAGGCTAACGAAGAGGTTGCACGTATTTACCTGGGGACAGCCGATGACGACGAATAGTACAAATCTGTTGAGCGTGGAGGGCGTCATTTCTGGCTACGGTACCACCTCAGTGCTGCAAGAAGTCAGCTTGAGTGTTGGTCGCGGTGAGGTGGTAGCCGTCATCGGTCGAAATGGCGTCGGCAAGACGACATTAATGAAAACGCTGATTGGTCTTATCAAGAATCGACAAGGCATTATCCGTTTCGATGGTAAGGATATTAGCGCGCTCGAATCTCACGAACGTGCGCGTTTGGGCATTGGTTATATCCCGCAAGGTCGTGAGGTCTTCTCGCGCATGACCGTCTGGGAAAATCTCAAGGTCGGCGAAATGCTCCAACAGCCTGGCGAGGGTGTTGACTATGAGCGGGTTTATGAATTCTTCCCCATCTTGAAAGAGCGGGCTAATCAACGAGCGGGCACCTTCAGCGGCGGGCAGCAGCAACAGCTTGCGATCGGCCGTGCCATGGTGGGCAAGCCGAAGCTTATGCTACTCGACGAACCCTCGGAAGGTATTCAGCCCAACATCGTAAAGGACATTTCACGCAACATTCTCAAGCTCAATCGCGAGCTGGGTGTAACCATTCTCCTCGTAGAGCAGAACCTGGACATGATCATGACCATGGCGCAACGCTGCTACGTCATGGATAAGGGGAAAATTACCCATGAGCTTGTGAAGGAGCAACTCCGTGATCGTGACGCAATGCGTCGAATTCTGGCTGTATAACCATGACTCAAGCTCCCGTCTGCAATTGCTGGAGCGATGACTGAAAGCACCTAAAAAGGAGTAGAACAATGAACTGGTTTGATCATTCCATCATGGCGCGTCGCGCCGTTGCCAAAGGTAAGCCGGGTACTACACACCAACTAACTGAGGCGGCTCAAGGTCAGTATCACTATACGCTTGGACCTAACCCCAAGCCCGTTCTGCACATCCAACCGGGCGATATCGTTAGTGCTGAAACCCATGATGCTTTCGAAGGAAAACTTCGCTCGGAAAGCGACAAGCCCAGCGAGCTGCTTAATTTACCTTATCTCAATCCGCAGAACGGACCGATCTACGTAGAGGGGGCGGAGAAGGGCGATTGCCTGGCAGTTTATATCCGAGACATGAAACCTCGTGGCCCCCAGCCCTGCGGTACAACAGCACTGATTACCGAGTTTGGTGGACTAGTGGCTACCGGTGATACTGCGCTACTCAACGCACCGCTACCGGAGCGGGTAAAGAAGGTAGAAGTTGACGCGGAAACCGGCGTGAAGTGGAGCGATAAAATAACCCTTCCTTACCAGCCTTTTATCGGCACCATTGGGGTATCACCAGAAATTGAGTCGATTAGCTCGCTGGTTCCCGATTATTACGGCGGCAATATGGATTTACCTGATGTAGCACCGGGTGCGGTGATCTATCTGCCGGTGCATACCAAAGGTGCCTATCTTTATCTAGGTGACTGCCATGCGGCGCAGGGTGATGGTGAGTTGTGCGGCGTGGCGATCGAGCATCCTACCGTGACGACCGTTCAGGTCGACTTGATTAAAGATTGGACGTTCAAATGGCCGCGTCTGGAAAATGAACAGTTCTATATGACCATTGGTTCAGCGCGTCCCATGGAAGATGCCACCCGGATTGCCTACAGAGAGCTGGTACGCTGGCTGGCTGCTGAGTTTGATTTCGATGAAATAGATGCTTACATGCTTCTTACCCAGGCAGGACGAGTGCGGCTGGGTAACATGGTGGATCCAAAATATACATTAGGCGCTTCCATCCTCAAGTCCATCGTTGGGCAAGCACGCTAGCGAGCGGGGAGGACAATATGAAATACCTTGCCGCCACAGTGCAGTTTGAGCCTGAGATGTTTGCTAAAGAGCGAAATATTGATGCTCTAACGCGGTTAGTGGAAGAGGCGGCTGCGTCTGGTGCGCGGCTAATCATAACGCCTGAGATGGGTCTTACCGGCTATTGCTGGTATGACAGAGAGGAGGTTGCACCCTACGTCGAACAAGTGCCAGGGCCCTCAACCCAAAGCTTCGCCGCTCTGGCGGCGAAGCTTGACTGCTATATCGTTATCGGGCTGCCAGAAGTTGATGCTGGCAATGGGCTTTACTACAACACAGCTGTTTTAGTTGGCCCTGAGGGCTATTTAGGAAAACACCGTAAAAGCCATCCTTATATCGCCGAGCCAAAATGGGCAGCTTCAGGCGACACTGGCCATCAAGTGTTTGATACGTCACTGGGGCGTATTGCGCTGCTCATCTGCATGGATATTCATTTTCTTGAAACTGCACGGTTGGTCGCGCTGCAGGGTGCCGAGGTCATTTGCCATCTGAGTAATTGGCTGGCTGAGCGAGCGCCAGCACCCTATTGGATCAGTCGTGCCAAAGAAAACGGCTGCTATCTTATTGAGAGCAATCGCTGGGGGGTGGAGCGCGGCGTTCAATTCAGCGGCGGTAGCTGCGTGATTGAGCCAGATGGACATATCCAGGCTAGCCGCGATGACGGTGATGGCATCGTGCTTGGTGAGATTGATACTGAACGAGTAACGGGACCGTTGACCAGTGAGCGTCGACCAGACCTTTATCATGAGCTACTTCATCAAACACACGCTTGGAACCCGCTAGACTTTTTCAGGCTTTATGGCCATCAGCCACTGCCCAATGGAAAAGCAAGCACCATCGCCGTTGCTCAATTTTCCCCATCGAATAATCTCGACGATAACCTTTCCAAATGTACTGATTTGATTGCCCAAGCAGAGGGTGCCGAGCTGATTGTTTTTCCTGAGCTGGCGCTTACCGGGTTAGACACTGGCGGTATCAATCCCATCTCACAGCGTCACAGTGTTTTCGACACACTGCGTGGACTCGCTGAGGAGCGTCAACAGTACTATGTAGTAGGTTTCGCGGAACAGTCGGAGGAACATCTCTATAATGCTGCCGCTCTGGTAGGGGCGCAGGGCGTTATGGCGGTTTATCGTAAGATTCACTTAAACGAGGCAGACCGACAATGGGCGACGCCTGGCGAGCGGTGGGTAAGCTTCGATCTGCCGCTAGGAAGGCTAGGCTTATTGATTGGCCATGATGCTGATTTTCCCGAAGCGGGACGCATCCTGGCGCTGCGGGGATGCGATGTCATCGCTTGTCCTGCTGCCTTGCCAGGGCCATTTCACTGTGCCCATCCCGGTACTGATATAAGTCAGCCAGCACCTATTCCCACCGGCCCAGACGATCACCATTGGCACCATTATCGGGTACGCGGTGGAGAGAACAACTGCTATTTCGCTTTCGCCAACGTGCATATGCCCGACGCTGGTTTACCGGGGCTAAGCGGTATATTCGGCCCGGATACGTTTCTTTTTCCTCGCCAAGAAGCATTGTTAACCAGCGCCACTGGCTGCGTTCAGCTTGCTATCGACACGAGCAACCTGGATTCGGCTTACCCAAACAGCGCTGTACGCCGAAAGGACCTAGTGGTGATGCGCCTGCCACATCACTATCCGAAACTGTTGGAGCGATAGCTTGTATTTCCCTCGCTAAATGCCTTTTCAGGCAATCGTCCGTGTATAGGAGTAGTTGACTATGAGTGTGAAGCGACCCGGCATTGATACGTTGGCAGCCATTTCCGATTATTACGGCTTTGACCTTTCCTTTGAAGAACTGGGTGAGTTCCAGTCCGCCGTTGCTGGCTCAATGGCCATTTATGATCGCCTGGATGAACTGGCGGATGAATCATTACCAGTAAACTACCCGCGAGCAGATATGGGTTATCGCCCCGTCGGTGACGACAACCCACTCAATGGCTGGGCTTGGAAGTGTTCGGTGCCCGGGGCAGAAGAGGGGCCACTTGCGGGCCGAACGGTAGCGCTAAAAGATAACATCGCTCTGGCAGGCATCCCGATGATGAATGGTTCGCCGATCATGGAAGGTTTTGTGCCCCGGGAGGATGCCACAGTCGTCACCCGGCTTCTCGACGCTGGCGCGCACATCATCGGCAAGACAGCCGTTCCTGCGTTCTGTTTTGACGGTGGAGGTTGTACCGGCTATCCCGAACCCCAACCGGTTAATCCCCATGACCGTGAGCGTCTAGCTGGCGCCTCTTCCAACGGCAGCGCCGTGGTGGTGACCAACGGAGAAGTCGATATGGCGCTGGGAGGTGATCAGGGAGGCTCTATTCGACTACCCGCCTCATGGAGCGGTTGCTACGGGATCAAAGGAACGCATGGCCTAGTGCCTTATACAGGTATTTTTCCCATTGAGCTTACTCTTGATCACGTAGGCCCTATGGCGCGCACCGCCGAAGATTGCGCCCGTATGTTGGAGGTACTTGCTGGCTCGGATGGGTTAGATCCACGCCAATACGACGTGCGTACCGCGAAATACACCGAATCGCTAAGTGAAGATCTCACTGGCATACGCATTGGCATCCTACGTGAAGGGTTTGGCATTGCCGGGGTCAGTGAATCTGACGTGGACGCCGCCGTTAAAGAAGCCATCAGCGTGCTGGAAAAAGTCGGCGCTCGTGCCACGGAGGTATCGGTACCCATGCATAACGACGGGCTTGCACTGTGGAGTGCGATTGCCTTTGAGGGCGCCACCGAACTCATGGTCAGGGGCGATGGTTACGGCACAAACTGGCGGGGGCATTACAGCACACAGCTTATGGACTTTTACGGCAGGGCTCGCCGCGCTCGTGGTCATGACTTTAGCGACACAGTAAAGATGACGGTCCTCGCCGGGCACTACATGTCTGAACAGTACAATCGCCACTACTATGGTAAAGCCCAGAATATCGGTAGGCGTCTCGCGCGCGATTATGACAACGCTCTGCAGGAATATGACTTGTTAATCATGCCTACCACCGCTATGAAAGCGGTAAAGAGACCGGCTGATAAAAGTCTTAATAGCACACTTGCTGGTGCGCTTAGCAACCTGCACAACACGGCCCCGTTTGATGTCAGTGGTCATCCGGCCATGAGCGTCCCGGTCGGTTTTTCGGAGGGCTTGCCCGTAGGTATGCAATTAGTGGGTAGACGCTGGGATGAAGCGACCGTGCTTAAAGTCGCCCATGCTTACCAAGTCGCCATCGGCTAGCGGTATACGGTGTTGATGCAGTAGTAACCCGGTTCTCTTCGATACATCTTAAGACGGGCGGGTTACTATGCCAACTTCGGCAATGAGGGGCTGTTATCTTAATAATGCAAACGATTTCCTATTATAAAAATAAATTTTATTATTGCTCTTTAGTGAGCATGGTATTCTATCTATTTCTAGTGGTAAAAATAGAAAAATACTTTAATAAAGATTAGTTGGTAATGCCATCGAATTTATGTCGTCAGTTGAGAAAAAGGTTGCTAGCTTCTAGAGAAGAATGCTCAGCCACCAGTGTGTTACGAGGCTGAGCAAATAGTCAACAATACACTAAGAAAGTACGAATAGATAGTGATTGCATGATGATTAATATCATGCAACTTTTTTACTGTACTAGCATCAGGGTTGGTTTTTTTGAGGTTTCTCTTAAGCTAAGTCCTGTGACTTCCTGAATGAAAATTGGCTGCACATTCAACTTTTCGGCAATTTCAGAAAAGCCAAGATTCTTCTTCTGTAACAAAACTCTTAATGATTTTTCTAATAGTTCTGGTGGCTCAGATGCTATTAGATGATCTTCCTTTTCACCCTGGGTTTCGCCATATTTTCTAAGAGTGATCACACCTGTTTTGTACTGTGACTCTGTTATAAGATCAAGTTGCTT
Source organism: Vreelandella sp. DA03-1M (assembly GCF_055725665.1). Lineage (NCBI taxonomy): Bacteria > Pseudomonadati > Pseudomonadota > Gammaproteobacteria > Oceanospirillales > Halomonadaceae > Vreelandella > Vreelandella sp. DA03-1M. The sequence goes on along the minus strand of NZ_CM146798.1, from coordinate 3,697,711 downwards.
AGCTCTATATAATATAGCAGCTTTACTGACTTTCCAGTTTAGCTTAAACTCTCTCATTCCCTTCCAATCAAGCCTGTTTCCGTTTGGGCGAGGGTATAGCTTAAGCATCATTGGCCTTGGAAGTAATAAAGCACTTGCAAACCGATTAGCTTGGTTTTCTGTTGTCCTGTCGCCGGTAACAACGCCCTCGTGCATTACCAAATGCCCAATTTCATGAGCAATATCAAAACGCTGTCTACACACACTTTCTTTTGCTGTATTTCGCACAATAAAAGGGCGTTCAACAGAAACAGATAAAGCATCGACCTCTTTCGATACGACATTAAAATTGGTGACAATTGCTCCTATGTTCTCTGCTAAGCGAGTCATATTATTTATAGGTGCTAAACCTAACCCCCAGTGCTTTCTACAGGTCTCAGCTATTTGTTCAATATCATCATTTCTCACAATGTTTTGAAAGCTAGGGATGTTAACAGGTGGAAATTTTAGCTCTTTCTCAAGCTCCTTGATAAGCAGGTGCATCATTTCCCCTCGAGCAATGGCGACCTGTTTGATACTGTTTTTAGTTGTGAATAACTTCCGGAAATGAAACTGATCTTCGTTCAGTCGGTACTCTTTTTTGCTGAAAAAATTAGGTAGAACATACAGAGCATGAGCTAGAGACTCGGATAATTCTGGCGTGGGCGAACTTTGGCCCGTCTCGAGCTTATGCAAGTACTGGCGTGTTTTACCAACCTTCTCAGCAACCTCTTCCAAGGCAAAGTCATTAAATATCCGTGCTAATCTTAAAGATGATCCATCAAAAATAAAGCTCATCGTTATTACTCATCGAGAGCGTCATTAGAACGCCTTTGTTGAAATGGAATATTATCGGCTTCTTCACCGCTATCTGCATCATCAAGAACATCAACATCAGCTGGCAGAAGCACAGTAGCAGGGGGTGTTTCTTTGTCGACTGAATGTAGAATGGTAGCGCTAGTGGCATACGCCCAATTACTTACCTCTTCTTGATATTCGTTGTAGCCTATAAAGAAAGCACGATCTTCATCTTCTTCGGTCATTGCACGCTCTACAATGAAGCGCCACATGACTGGCTGCTGGTCGTCACCAGCAAATAAATCGTCTACTTGGTTGCGTCGAAAGAAACCCTTTTTGGAAGGGGTTTCGGGATCATCCCGGAAAAAACGACAAGGAACGTTTCCAATAAAGAAGGTTACATCCATGCCAGGACTTGCCAATTTCAGCCAATCGAATCGCTTGCTTTGGCAAAGCTGAATAAGGGCATTGCGTGATCGCCCAAAGGTAGCAGTTTCACGAGTGTATGAGTCATCAAAATCGGAGTTTAGCTCTCTTCGAGTGTTGAACCTGATGTCTAGCAATAGCTCTGCAATGGTCGTTAAGCGGTCATCTGTAAGTTCGGCGTAGAAAGCAGAAGGATGTGATGAGGTCATGTGATTTCCTGGCTTATTTTGAGATTTGTCAACCAAAATATATGGCGATAATGAGTATTTGTCAACCAGTCTCTGTGCTGATTAGATAAAGCCGCCTTGGCTTCCTCTTCATCATTAGCCGCCCCTTGAACCCTATAGAGTCCTTCGTCAGTGAACACGTCATAACGTGCTGAGCCGCCATTGATGCCGGGCACCTTGATTGACGTTTTGCCTTCATGGTCGTGCTGCAACCCATCCTGGGCCTTCAGCACCTTGTTTGCTTGCCGTGCGGTTGGAAGTCCAGGGCGGCCCTATACTTCCTTGGTCCATGCTGCCGGGGTGATGTAATACGTGGTGACGGTGCGTAACTCGGTACCGCTGACAAAGGTTTCGGTACGTCTATAGCCCAATTTGTTAACGGAGCGCGGGGCGTGGCAGTCCTGCTAATAATCGACATTCAGGCGAGAGAATCGCGCTTCACCATGGGTTTCAATCAGATGGTAGAGCGAATCTAACACCTTGCTTTCTTCCTGGTTGCCAGCACCGCCTCGTTCCGCCAGCCAAGCAGCAAAACAAGCCTTGGCCGCATTCCATGCGGTATTGGAAGGCCTGCCCGTTGCCACCCAGGTAGTAGCGTATTCACCAGCAAGAGAGACCAACGCGAAGCGAGCGACGGCGCGGTGGCATCCTTGGGCAATGTCTCTTTCTCAAATACTTGGAGCATTTGGGGAAAGTAATGGTGCGCTTTGGTAGCTGTCATTGTTTCCAACAACTTCATGTAGGGCCTGCTACTGTCTAATCGCCGAGACAGCGATCTAAAATCATTCGATAGGAGGCCAGTTTTGAGCGCTGTGCAACACGCGAAGAATTTCAACACAGTCGGGTTTAAAGCGGTAAACGCTGATATAAGCGGTCCCAGGTATCACTAGCTCACGTGTTCCTGGCAGTCGGCCATCACGGCCTCGCTTGGGGTGTTCGGCTAATCCATCTGTCATGCGTTCGATTGTATCGATCATCGCCAGCGCGGCGGTGGGGCTATCAAGCGCAATATAATCAGCGATGCTTTTGAGGTCGTTAAATGCGCTTCTAAGCCATTTAATCTGCATTTAGCTCTCGTTTTGCACTTTCTTCCTTGATTCTCTGGCGTAGCGTTGCCATGGCAGGCGCGTGATCAATCCATTCAGCATTAGGGCTGTCAGCTTCTGCCAGTGCGGTGGCCACCTGCTTTCTAAACCAAGCATCGTGTTCAGCGGCCTCATGTGTGCGGGTTAAGCGGTTGGCAGCGTCAGGTCTTGAGCGTGTTGGTGTGGCGTCGTAATGCTCAGCGTTAACACTGAAATGATCAATGCCAAGCTGTTTCAAGTAGCGCGCCAGTGTCTCAAAACGGCTGAATACTCGTACAGCTCCACGTCGAGACACTAGCCTGCCCTTTGTGCCGTTCAGATCCACCTCAACGAACCATCCGCCGGGCTGACCCACCGCCACCGTGTCTTGCATTGAGCGTTCGTTTGCCAGCCGTGCAAGCGTATGGTGATCGATATTGATAAGCGTCATCATGGCGTCACCAAATATTTATAAAGTGGTATACAGTTAGTAATTATAGGGAGTTTTCATATGGCCAGCCAGTATCACTAAACCAGCGAGGCAGGACGCGCTTTATGGCGCTAATGATGTGGGCGTAAGTGTGTTTGAATACTCTGTGTCAGCTTGTAAAGTATTCGGTCATCGATTGAGGGGCATGGAAATACGCAAAGGTTGCTGCTATTCATTGGCAGTTTCACATGCAAAGAAAAGGGCTTTTTCCTTTGTATGTTAGCTCCGATATGCATAGATTTTATGCTTTTTTATACATGAACTAAGCAAGAGGCACTCGGTGTTGCCAACGTTACCCCTTGAGCACATCGAAATCGGAAACATCATCAGTACTGCAAAACGGCGCTTCGAATTACCAACAATATGTTAATAAAGATGCACCGCTTCAAAGCTAGCCAACGGTTCATTGTTATCACCCGATAGTACAAGCCTTGCGCCCTCCACACGCCATGCGGTTGCCTGTTTGAGGGCGGCTAGAAAATTGCGTTCAGTTTCCATTTGAGGCGCCGGGCAGGCTCTTTTGGTGGTGGCGACTTGGTTGAACGCAATGTGTTCGTTCTCTACTTGATAGCTGCCCATTAGCGTATTACAGCCGGTGGCACCTGCTAAGCGCGAAGCATCTTGGTGCAGCACCATGTGGGCTTCTCGAAAGTTCTCTTGGGCGATGACCGGCACGCCATCAAGCCTCACCAGCTTCCAATACGTATTGATTAACGATTCACCCGGGGCCTCCATTGTCTCGTGGTTACCAAATGTCGTCGATGAGCAGCCAGCGGCGACAAAGAGAATACTGATCAATACGTAAAGCGTTAGCTGCCGAATCAACGCAATACTCCTTATTCAGGTGGCGGTGTATTTGGGTTTTGCTTGGTTAGGTAGATAACTTATCGGGCTGTCCACCCTATGATCATCGATTTCATTTCAGTCGCTGCATGCGCTAAGCACACCTTCCATTCTCTGTTTGCCATACATCCTGCCACTGCCAACCGTCCTTATGAACGTAGGCCACCAATATTTTCTGGTAGGGTAGTGAGGCTAAATAGTCCTGGATCTCGATGTTCGATGTCTCGACGCCTGGTAAGTCGGCATAGCCCTTAAACGCAGGAATATCAGGGATATGTTGGCTAGGGTGAATGAACGCACTGCCAAGCGTATCCAGAAAGTGCTCAATTGCTTTTCGTGTGATCAATAACTGCTCACGCGAAGTGGGGTCTAGTCTGGCGCTGGCAAAGCAGGCAATGGCAATGGCTTGGTATAAGCGTGCTATGGCTAGCGAAAGCGCTTTGCTACTGGTCTCACTGTGATAATAGTGCAGGATTGGATAGGCTAAATGTTGCTGGCCTAAGGTACTGATGGACTGTTGTAACGGCTGGAGTTGGCTAACTAATGTTGCAAATTTTCCGTCGCCGCTTGTAGACGCAAGTATTTGCTGTGGATTTTCGCCCAGTGCGCTAATGGTCAGGGACGTTTGGCGTTTTTGAATAACATTGGTGATGATATTCAAAATATAAGTAATCGATAGCGTAAAAAGGAAAAAGCCGTTAGCTGCAGCCAAAACAGGTGGAAGACGCCAATTATCATTACCGGCAACAAAGTCACCATAGCCCAACGTTGTGAGGGTATAGCCCGTATAGTAGGCGCGCTCAACTAAGCTGGCGGTGGCGTTTGAAGAAGACAGCACCACGGCCTGCGGTGAACTACAAAACAGTAAAAACCAACCCAGCCAAGCAACTAGAAACCATGTCAGCAGTAGTGCCATTGTTATCCATGGGCCCGTAGAGGACAACATGGTATGGCTTTTTCGCCGACGATGAATACCTAGTAGCATAAACCATAGTCCACTGACCAACCGGTTAGTCAGTGGGCCGGAACTGGATACCGATAATGTGGTGCGAATAGCGTCGTAAACCACCAGCAAAATAAGTAAGGTGCCTATGACCCCCATTAACGTGCTTCCAATCACTACCAATGCTCCTTAGATATAAATGTGCCGCTACCTTGCGGCGGCTAGTTCACCATTAATGTGGCTATTCCCGCCAAGTAGAGGCCGATGATGACCATGCTTTCAAAGCCAATACGGCCAGGTCCTTGCTCTTGGCGATGCAGCAGGCCAAGCATTAATACCCCTGTCATTAACACCGAGAGAGCAACCCATAACATTACCTGATCGGGAATAACGTGGTAAATCGAGCCGCCTCGGTAAGCCACATCTGATGCGGCGGCAAACAGGGTATCAAACGCATTGCCGCCGATAATCCCTGCCACCGCGAGTGTTAGCGCCCCACGGCGCACCGCCGCGACCGTCGTTACCAGCTCAGGTAGTGATGTCACTATCGAAGTCAGCAGGACACCGACAGCCGCCTGGCTAAGGCCGGTTTCTGCCGCAATCACCGTAGCGCTTCGTTCCAGTAGCCAGCCGGTAATGCCGATCATAAGCGCGAGACCCAAAAACAGCAGCCATAACCGCACCAGCGTTAGCTTTCCAGGCGACTCATCGGGCTGGTCTTCACGTGTCTCACGCGTACGAGTCGGGGACCACATCGGGCGGGTTTGGGCATTTTTAACCAGCTTGAGCCCAAACAGGTAAGCAATAAATAACAGCGGTGTGATGGGGTGTACCTGCCAGAAAGTCCATTCGGGCGTAAAGCGACCTAACAGCAACAGACTGAGTAAGCACAGCAGTAGGGCGCCTTGAATCAGGTTGCCAAGGGAGGCAGCGGCGTGTTCGAGATTAGCGCGCCGATATACCATATCAGCGATTGTTAAAAATAGCGTTTGAACAGCGATACCACCCAGCGCATTACTCATTGCCAGTTCAGGTTTGTCGGTCCAGGCGGAAGAGACCGATACCACAATGCCTGATAGTGAGGTAGCCATCCCAAGTAAGACAGCACCAGCTATCGCCTCACCTAATCCGGTACGATCAGCGAGGTCGTCGACAATCCGCGCAAGCCGGGTGCCAATGATGCCAATAACGACTGCGCAAACGCTGAGCAGTGCAAAAGCGGCAGTTAGCGACATATCACTAAGTAATGTGAGCATAAATGAACCCGGTCAGGGTATCTCGTCTCGGGATTTCGTTAATGGTGAAAAGCTTTACAATATCGGCGATTCGATTCAGTTTTCGCTGGGCCAAGCCGTCACCACTACTTCATAAATACGCCAATCGTAATGGTTTAAAAACTGAGCAGCGTCGCGTAAGTGTTGAGCCAAATTCTCATCGCTATGGGGCACCACAAACGCTTCTCCGCTAAAGATGTGCCCTTCCTCACGTAAGCGCACGGCGGCACTGGCGACCCACCCCATGGCACATAATTGTTCTTCCAGCTCTTCAGCAAGGTGTTCCGGCTCAGCTTTAGAAGTAAAACGGGGTCTTCGGTCGAGAAGGTCACCCACAGCCTCCTTCACATTAGTCACGCCATCCTTGGTGACATCAAGCGCGATAAGCGCACCTGCCAACGCATCCGCCCACCATAGGCCAGCGCCAACGCCGACGATTCCTGCGATAGCGGCAAGCCCCGTCATCCAATCCGCCTTACTCATCTTGCCATCCACAAACACCGTTTTTTCATGCACTTTTTTAGCGGCTTTCATCTGTAAATGGCCGATGATGACCGGTGGGATGACGCTATAAATCAGCGCACCAATCATTAACCACCCCATCCAGAAAGTAGTGCCGAAGAACTCGACGGCGCCAATGCTGGGGTGCTCCATTTTGGCGAGCTTCAGCAGCGAATCAAGCAGCAGGATACTGCCGAGTAGCGCCAACGCCGTGGCTGCACAGAGAAAAGCGATACTGGTAGCTCGCTGATAGCCATAGGGAAAGACTTCATTAGGCGCTCGGTTGCGATAACGCATGGCGACCAGAAAAGCGATAGGAGGAATTAAAGAGAGCATGTCTTCAAACCAAGCTACTCGCATGGCCTGACTACTGCCTAGCACTAAAGCCAGTACGCCGACGATGGAAATGCGAAACCCCAGGTTCCACCATTCAAGCCGCACGAGGTAATCAAGGTCTTTCTGTTTATCAGGGGGCAGTTGATACGCTTGCCTTACTTTCATTGCGTCGCCTCCAGTTGCTGCAGTCGCTGCTCAATGTTGGAGTAGCCATTAAGGTGGCGTTGCAATGCCAGCATCCAAGCGTTCTCACCTTTGGGCAGCGCCATTACCTGCTTATCGGTAATGATCTCCCAGGGGCCGGCTACCAACCCGTGCGCCGATAACCACCAAGTAGGCCCGGCAACGGGTCCCTCGGCACGGGTGATATTGGCAACTTTGATCGGCTTGGCATTTCTTTCTTTAAGGGCTGTATACATATGATTAACAGGAGGAATAGCGACTTCAAGACCCTCTAGCGAAGTGGGCAACGGTATCCCTGACGGAAAACCGACGGTATAGCGGCTTTGATAATAGGGGCGGGTCAGCGCCGCTTGTTGGCTCAGGCGGGAGCTATTCGTTAATCCCCCTATTACCAGGTCAAGTTGACGATGCTGCAGAGCGGCTAGCAACCTATCTTCACTGCCCCAATGCCAGCGGATTTCTGCATTAAGCCGTTCCGCCAATGAGCGGATGATGTCTGGTTCCAGGCCAGCAGGGCCGTCTTCACGGCGGATCACCCAAGGCGGGTTTTCAGTCAATCCGACTTCCAGCGCCCCTCCTTGGAGTCGTTCCATCGTATGTTCTATGTCTTGGGGATAGCGGCACCCTGGTAAGGCCAGCGCTAACAATACGCCTAATACAACGATTAAAAGTGCGCGCTGAGACCCAAAAAAGCCTTTCCCTTTTTTGGTTTTCATAGCGAACTCCCTGATAACATTGACGCTGCCCAGCGATAACGGCTAGGCAGCGTCAATGCCTTAATGGTAATTAATGTTTATTTAGTTCAGCTAAAGTAAGTGCCCGTTAGCCGTTAATCACAACTGATGGGGCGCCTCTGCTAATTAGGGTCATTCTTCCCGAGCGTAAAATCCGGCGGATCGCTGGCCGGGAAGCTTTCATCGCTCATTTCATCGACATGTTCCTGTTGCTTGCGAAAAGCATTGAGCTTTACGAATTCACTCAATGGCTTTGCTAGCACCCAGTGCTCGTCTTGGCGGGTTAATTCCTGATTAGGCACGCTGTAGGTATTGCCATCGCTGGCTTCAAGCGCTACCCGCTTTAGGTACTTATCTTTAATAAAGTGGCCGATAAGCTGTTGCTTATCATCATAAACTGGATTTTTCACGGTAACTACCTCATCAGGTAAACGTAACCATAGCGGTCAAGAAAGGCTCAATGCTCGACTGAGATCGAGGCTATTCGCTGCTCTTTGGATCGACCTCATCTGTTTTTTTATCAATATTGTCTTTATGCGCTTTTTTCTCCTTCGCCAGCTGTGCGCCAGAAAAAGGGGCTGCCTCAAGAGAGGTGTTATGGCTTGGTGAAGAGTTTTTATCAGCTTTCTGATTATCGACGTTTTCGTCGGGTCGAAAGGGCTGGGGCTCTTCATGATGGGAGCCTTCATGCCCAGCTTGCTGATTGTCAGTAGGCATGTCCTTATCTAGCAGTTGCTTGGCCTTCTGACGCTCTTCGCGCTTATCAGTGGATTGACGGTTCATGATTTCCCTCCTGGATAATGTCGCCGTAAGATTTATATCAATGGTCCTAAGAAATGCTGACTAACGGTTTTCTTGCAGCGCATTTTTTAAGTTTGGCGGCGTGCGCGCCGGCTTGCCTAATGCTTTGAGCCCATGGCGGCGCCTTCTACCCCATTAATGCCTCCTGAGATGAGGCGCTTTAGCAATAAAGCTCTTCGAGAACTGTTTTAAAGACGCTTTGATCGTCTCCAGAGCATCCGGATCCCCATGCAGCATTGCTGACATATAGGCCTTTGCCTGTTGTTTGGAAATATGAGGTGGAATGGGGGGAATGTCAGGATCTGTATGAAAATCAATAACGGTGGGGCAGTGATTGGCAATGGCCTGATCCCAGGCGCTACCAATCTGCTCTGGATCGGTTACTTCAATGCCTTTCAAGCCAACCAAGTCGGCATACTGCGCGTAGGAAAAGTCAGGCAAGTCCTGTGATGCTTCATATTTAGGGTCGCCATCCTGAACACGCATTTCCCAGGTAACCTGGTTAAGATCGCGGTTATTAAGGACGATGACAATGAGCCGTGGATCATCCCAGCGTTTCCAATATTTACCAATAGTGAGCAGTTCAGCATTGCCGCTCATTTGCATGGCACCGTCGCCCACAAAAGCGATTGAAACACGCTCAGGATAAGCAAATTTGGCTGCGATGGCGTAGGGCACCGCGTTTCCCATGGTTGCCAGGCCGCCGGAAACCGAGCCGCGCATACCGGTACGAAACTTAAGATCGCGCGCATACCAATTGGTAGCCGAGCCGGAGTCACAGCTGAGCAGGCACCTGTCGGGCAAGCGCTGTGAGGCTTCCCAAAACACGCGTTGTGGGTTGATGGGGTGTGCGTCACACATCGCGCGTTCACGCAGCAGCTCCCACCATTCGGCGACATCGGCTTCAATCGCCTGCTGCCAATCACGATTACTTTTATGCGTTAGCAGAGGGATCAGGGCCTGGAGCGTCAGGCGAGTATCGCCGGTGAGGTTGACGTCCATGGGGTAACGCATGCTCAACATGCGGGGTTCGATATCAATCTGCACGCCGCTTGCTTGGCCCTCGGACGGTAAAAACTCCGAATAGGGGAAGCTAGAGCCAATCATCAATAACGTGTCGCACTCTGCCATGAGTGTCCAACTGGGGTTGGTGCCTAGCAGCCCAATCGAGCCTGTTACGTAAGGAAGATCATCAGGCAGCACATCTCGCCCCAGCAAGGCTTTAGCAACACCGGCGCCGAGGCGGGTGGCAACTTCTTCAACTTCTCTCTCGGCACCTCTAGCCCCCGCGCCGACTAAAATAGCCACTCGCTCCCCGGCGTTGAGTATGTCTGCCGCATGGGCCAGGGAGTGCTCGTCGGGTATCACGTTGGCGGACGTATAACCCACGCCAGAGTGAACGGTGCCATGGGCATGTGCGGGGATCTCAACCGCTTTTTGAGACTGTAAGTCATTGGGTACCACAATGGCGGTAACGGTACGTTCACCGGCGGCGATGCGCATGGCGCGATCAATCAAATGACGAACCTGCCCAGGGCTAGTCGCCAGGTGTACAAAATCACCTGCCACATCCTTAAATAAAGAGACCAAGTCCACTTCTTGCTGGTATTCACCACCTAACGCTGTGCGGGCCTGCTGGCCTACGATAGCGACGACCGGTATGTGATCTTTTTTAGCGTCGTAAAGGCCGTTAAGTAGATGTATCGCGCCCGGCCCGGAGGTAGCCATGCAAACGCCCACCTCGCCGGTATATTTTGCATAGCCACAAGCCATGAACGCTGCCATTTCCTCATGCCGTGGCTGCACAAAGGTAATCGAGTCGTCAGCGCGATTGAGCGCGCCCATCAATCCATTATTACCGTCCCCGGAATAGCCGAAAATATGCGATACCTTCCACTGTTTCAGCCTATCAATGATGAAGTCGCTGACTTCTTGTGTCATCCCTGACCTCCTATCTCATACCGTGGTGGTTAGTTTAGGTAACCGTTATTAAAAAATGTTTGAAATTAAGGGGCCTTCTTTGGTGGTGGTAACAGGCAGAAAGGAGACGGTGCTGCTACCTACGGCTTTACATAAACGTCAAAACTCTCTCTATAAACTGGCGCAAGCTAAACAGCCAATATAGTGGTAAATGTGCTCTGTTAGTCAACTACCCCATCTGAAGCAATATACGTTACTGTTCAAACCTATAAATCAACCATTACAAATATTTAAGAGGAGTTAAATACTAGTTGCGAGCATGTAATCATACCTAAAATACTGTAGGCATTAGGTGGGTGTGGCGTCCAGCTGCTGGGTAAGTAAAAGTTATCTTTAACATAAGTAGAAGATTTTCTACAATTTTATTGCTACTCGCCCCTCCCCGTCATGCTCCCTCAAGGGAAGCGTTAATATTTTACATTGGTGAGCTGACAGAAGCAGTGGTGGCTTTCCGGTTATTGTTCCAGTGGGTGAGCAGTCACCCTTTCAGTAACGCTATTATAAAGCTAAAAAAATAACTAATTAGTTTTGCTGATAAATAGTTGTTTTATAACGTATGTTGTTAAATATTTTTTGTTTTTAAGCCGTATTTTAAAAAAAGTTTAAATGCCGTTTGTGTTTGATTTATTTTAAGCGGTTTTTTTGATAAATATTAAAAAGGACTATTTAAAGTTCAGATAGCTTGAAGTGCTCAGCTTGGTGACTATTCTCCATATTGCTCGATTAGAAAAGGCTCAAGGATGAGAGGAAGTTAACCAACAAGGGAGGGAACCCTTAATGGTTATCGCATTGGAAGCTACCAACATACTTAAGGAAGAGCCTTAAGCATACTGTCAGGGAAAGGAATTCCTGACAGTCTACCTACAAGGAGTGCAACCTATGTTTCATCATTCCGCAAAATTGCAGTATCCAGTGAAAGTCGATAAGCCTAACCCTGAGTTTGCGATGCTGCTTCAGCAGGCCATTGGGGGTATCGAAGGCGAAATCCGCGTTGCGATGCAGTATTTTTTCCAGGCAATGGGCGCGCGTGGCGATGATCGTATTCGTGACATGCTGATGTCGACAGCGACAGAAGAGTTATCGCATATCGAGATGTTGGGGCACGCGGTTGCGCTTAATTTAGAAGGGGCGCCGGTTTCTTATCAGGAAGCCACTGCGAAAGACCCAGTCATGAATGCCATTCTAGGCGGTGCCAATCCACGCCATTTATTATCCTCTGGCCTGTCCGCTATGCCGGTCAACGCCAATGGCGTACCGTTTGATATGAGCCATGTTTATGCAACCGGTAATATCGGCGCTGATATGTTGGCAAACGCCACCGCGGAAGCTGGCGGCAGGGTACTTGCCTCGCGCTTATATAACTGGACTGATGACCACGGCATGAAAGATTTCTTATCTTTCCTCATTGCCCGCGATACTTACCATCAGCAGCAGTGGTTAGCTGTTATTGAAGAGATGGGCGGTATGAAATCGCAGTTGCCTATTCCCAACTCGACGCCTGAAGATCATGAGAATATGCAACACTCCTACTACTACCTGAATACGCTGCTCGACAAAGAAGCACCGAAAGGTCGGTGGGCTGAAGGCCCCTCTCTAGATGGTAAGAGTGAGTATTCTGTCGTCAATCAACCTGCCCCTGAAGGTCAGGAAGCAAAACTTGGTAATGCTAAGCCAGGCTCAGGCGCTCAAAAAGAGCAAATCTGAGTTTAGCTAGCTAAACGAATGTAAGCATATGAACGCGTAGGTTTAAAAAGGAGAGTCTGCAATGGAAAGCAAACACTTGGTAGATTGGCTTCGAGATGCGCATGCAATGGAGAAGCAAGCGGAGAAAATGCTGCAATCCCAAGCACATCGCTTAGAGCATTATCCGCAACTGCAAAAGCGTATTGAAGAGCACATTGAAGAAACCAAGAACCAATCGCAAAAGCTTGAACACTGCTTAACGCTCTTGGGCGCTGATACCTCCACGTTCAAAGATATGGGCGCTGAATTAACCGCCTTTGGCCAAGCAGTGGGCGGTATGATGGCGGAAGATGAGGTGGTGAAAGGTGGTATTGCGAGTTACGCGTTCGAAAATTTTGAGATAGCTAGTTATAAAGCCATTATCAAAGCGGCTGATATGGCGTCACAACCTGAGGTCTCCCAAGTTTGTAAAGAGATTCTTCAGGAAGAAATAGCCATGGCCGATTGGCTGAGTAAGCACTTGGACGATACTACTCAGCAATTTTTAGCGCGTGATAAGGATGATGATTTGCGCGCTAAGACTTAGCTTTTGCTAAGGCCTAGCTTTTGAGACATCGCTTTTTTGCTCTTTCTCCCATCAGAGCAAAGCCCATTCCCCAGCTATAATGCTGGGGTTTTTTCTGCCAGCCGATTCAATGATGGAATGCCCGGCTGGCTGCTGCAACGCCGTTCAATGCGCTAGAAGGCGGCTCAGGTCGGCCATCACCGCCTCTTTAGGGTCATCTTCGCGAATCAGCAACTGAGCGTCGCCATCACGGTCGAAAGCGAAGACGGCGTTGGAGTGCGATACATCATAATTGCCAGCCTCGTCTTTCTCACCATAACCGTACGTGACGCGGTAGCGGCGCGTCAGGGCCTGTAAAGCCTCTTCATCACCGGTCAAGCCGGTGAACTCAGGGCCGAATGCGTCGGTATACTCTCGCAACTTGGCGGGGTCGTCGCGGTTAGGGTCGACAGACACAAACAGTATTCGCAAATCGTTTTGGGCCTCTTCCCCCAATTCCTGCGAGATCGCTGCCAGATTTGCCAGGGTGGTGGGGCAAATATGCGGGCAATGAGTAAATCCGAAGAAGAGCAGGGTGACATTACCAGCATAGTCGGCTTCAGTGACCGAGCGGGCTTCTTCACTGATTAGCTCGAAATCCAATGGTGGCATAAGCCCGGAGATATCCTTGGTCTGCCAGCTTGGGTCAGAACAGCCGACCAGCCATAGCATTCCTGACAACAGCGCGGTCTTGCATCCTGTTTTATACATAGCGTTATCCATAGCGATACATGGACGAACGTTTACCGAGCAAACGGCCGATAATGATCAACACCGCCAGCACACTCATCATGGTCGCTGGGATCCAGGTGATCAGGCCGCCGAGCCGCTGGTCCGTTAATGGTGCCAGTGGCCAAGCACGACCACAAACGGCATACACGTCAAACAGCACGTTATGGCTGAAGGTGAGGTAGGCGCCCAGCAACATCTGGGGCGGCACCACGGCAAGCAACAGGGTAATGCGTACGCCATAGCTGAGCCCGCCATTTGCGGGCCAACGGGAATCGAGTATTAACCACCAGAAGAGTAGCCCATCAACCAGCATGCTCCAGTTCATCAACTGGTAGAGACGATGACTCAGCATCGCGTCGAAATGAACCTGGGGAATTAACCAGAAGTAGATCAGGCCCACGAACAGCAGTGGAGCGATTACCGGTTGCTGCAAAAGTCGATAACCAGGCCTGAGCATCTGCGCAGCGAAAGTAACCGTTGGCAAATTTCTCACCCGATGCGGTATGCCTGCGGTGAGTATTGCCAGCGGGGCCGATAAGGCGATCAGAAATGGCGCTAAATGATGCAGCACTAGATGCTGGCCGCGGTGGACGAAAAACATGTATTGCGCTAAATAATCGAAATGTGTCTGAGACACCGTATAAATAGCCACGATACCCAAGAAAAAGGCGAAAGGGCGCCAGAATCCTTCATGCAGACCACAGCGCCGCCGATGAAGCAGGCCGCGGAAATAGAGACCTGCGCTAGCGAGGCAGGCGAGAGTCCAGCTAGGGGAGAATTCCCAAGGCAGCAGATAAGCAAGGCTACTGTCGAACTCCCCCATTACACCTCCTAAATAGCAGCACATTGGTAAGGATAGACACTACAGAAAATTTTTCCCGATCAGCCTGTATCTGGCTACGCATGCCGCAGCTTGGCCGCCCTCGGGTGAGACGCCGCCGCTTTTATGGCCCAGCACTGGTTGCCATTACTGAGCTGTATCACCATGGATGCTGCTGGCCCAAGGGTCAATCGCGGTAACAAGCGGTGGTTGGCGATAGGCGTCAAGTTTCCCAATGCCGAACGAGGGCGCCTGGCGATGTATGGTTATGCCTGTATTGCCTGCCAGCGGATTCCAGGGTTAGTTGGGCCACAAGCCGATGTTAGTCCACCTTTGGCGGGAATGGGAGAGCGCCGCTACATCGCAGGGGTGCTTTCCAATAACAACGATAATAGGGTGCGTTGGCTTCGTGATCCCACCCAAGTGGACCCTCTTACTGCGATGCCAGACCTGGAGGTCACGGAGCAGGACGCCAGGGATATAACGGCGTATCTTGAAACGCTCACTGAATAGGCTTAAAAACTACGCCGCCCTTTAAGGATGTACTCGGGCGGCGAGGTGTGAAAGCAACGGCTTGTGAGCCTGGCTATTAGTTCAAAAATTAGCTTTTAAGACCTGAATTCACCTTGAAACATGGTGCCTTCAGGGGCGCCTTGTACACCACTGATAATTTCCTCTGTGATACAAGCATTGCCACCTAATTGCTTAATTTCTTCCGGGCTATCAGCGTATTCCAGCGCCTCATTAAATGGATCGCCTAGCTGGTTAATATTTTCTCTTATCTCTTCTATCGCTGCTTCAAACTGCTCGAAATTCTCAATTTTAAAGCCAAGGTGGGAGGAAAAAGCTTTTACAGGCTTAATCCAGAAGGGATAGTTTAAGGTGACTTGATCAAATGGCGTTTCTGAAAAGGGGTCAACGCCGCAAAAGCGAGGCACTACTTCTGGAATAACTTTTTGCTGCTTTATTCGGCTCCAGAGTTTATGCTCGCACTTTAAAACACTGGTCACAGAAGGTAAGGGGATTCCATACTCTTTGCATAGAATGGGGACTAAAACACTGGTAGGAAAGTCCCATTGTGCAATAATGGCGTCTACGGTGCCTGGATAGCTAGCGAGTTCTTCTCTTGCGGATTCCAGCACTTCGTTAAAAGAGAACTTTTCTGCTTCAACCGCTGTATCGACCGTGAGCAGGCCGTGTATCTCCAGCTCTTTTGACTGGCGCAACGTTTCAAGCATGGCTTTTGCTTATCTTCTAAGGCTACTATGAAAATATTCCTTTGCATGGTGACGTCCTTGAAAGTTAACAGTAGCAATAAAATAATGACGTAATGAAGCACTAATTAACTTTAAAAAAGTGCATAAGGATTATAGAGCTTCAAAATCATTTCTTTCATTATTAATAACATATGTTATAACTGGCTCGGCTATTTTTATATTTAATAAATATCAATAATAACTTATATTTACACGTTATAACCCTATGCTAATATTTTATTTAGCCTGCTAATTTTTATGCAATGAGAGTTAACGTATGTTAAGAAATGACTTTTAAAAATGGTGGCTGAGCTTGTGGAAACGCGACGTGTTAACTATTATTCTACCTCTCGGTTAACTTTTTATATGTACGTAGATTGTAAGGTTTTTCTTTGCGAAATAGGTTTTGTCTAACTACAAAGGAGTGTAGAGAAGATGAGCAATGCAATTGATATGCACAGTGAAGTTTTTAAAGGGAGCGACCATTATGCTCAGTTACCCAGCGTGACAGGCTTGCAAACCAAGGACATTAATCTTGGCAATATACTCAGCCATTATGCAGAGGTTGGGTCTGAATCTTTAGAGATTTTGTCGCGTGTAAATGTCAAAAATATGGAGTTGAAAAGAAACTATAAGTTATACTCGTTGTGTCAAGGAAGGGCAGAAATATTTATTGTAAAACAAGGCTGGGTAAGCTTGTGCCATACTTTTAAAAGTCATGGGGAAGATATATGTAATGTCTACATGCCGGGCGATATTGTTGGCTTGCGAGAAAGCTTTTTCGATAATCATGATATTACAATACTGGGGTTGCAGAACTGTCAATTAGATAAAGTTTCTGTTAACGAAGTGCATGATTTATTTAAAGAAAATGCAGATATAAAAAGAGCTGTCGTTTCTTATATCATGGTGAATGACAATATTACTATTGAAAGGCTTAGAAGTTGTACTCACCATAAGGCTGAAGAGCGCGTTGCGCATTTTTTGCTTGAAATATATGCAAGATATAATTTCAAAAAGCTGATTGATTCAAATGTGTTTTCTTTTCCTATTACTCAAGAGGTGGTAGGCGAGCTGTTAGGTATCACAAGCGTTCACGTTAGCAGGTGCATGACTGCTTTAGAACAAAAAAAGCTAATTAGGAAAAGTCGTAATACTGTTAAACTATTAGAGCCAGAGTTATTGGCAGAGTGCACTGGGTTCGATGAAAGTATAATTTATGGGCATCTTCACTTTTTTTGAATTTTCTTGTTTTTGAATAAGTGTATTAATATGATTAAAGGCTACTATGAATTGGTGTTGGTGTTTTTTTAAAGAAGCACTTTTTTAATCTGGGTGGTTTTTGCCCACTTATTTTTTCTAACGTTTAAGCGCTGGCTGTGAGCTAGTTTTTACAAATATGGTGGCTGAGCCCGTTTATGTAAGAAATGTATTCTTTAGTATTTAGTGGGGTGCTGATGAAGAAGTTTATAATCTTGATGATTTTTATGGAGCAGATAAGAAGTTATTAGTCGCTTCTAGGCATTCGTAGAAGGTTTAACTAGCACAGATAAACGCAGATAAAAAAGCTTCAATTTTTTTCACGTAACACACGTTATGAAAAACGTTATTAACCCTTGCATGCTGATTTTGTTTGTCTACGCTGTGCCCTGCAACATCATTCGATCTGAAACCTAATCATACAAGGAGTGGATTAGATGACAGTCAAAAGCACACCGCTAAATGCGGTAAACGCCCATAAGCAATATAGCGAAATGGCGGATTCCCCTAGTGTTCAGCGCACAACAGAAGCTCAGCGCGCCCAGGCTGAAAGCAAACAGGTCCAAAGCAAACAGGTCCAGGATGCCTACCCGTCGCGCTTGGCCACCACGCCTGAAACCATCTCTGCAACCAGCTGGCTGCCGCGTCAAGAAGCGGTCGTGAAAGGTCGTCAGCTTTCCGGCCCCTTAAGCCAAGCGCAGCTTGATGAGTTCGAGCGCAAAGGGTTTCTGTTTATTCCCAACCTCATTGAAGGCGCGGAGCTTGATGAGCTACGTCAAGAAATGACGGCGCTGATGAGTAACGATGAGTACCGCAATAAAGAATTCAGCGTGACAGAGCCAGAAAGCCAGGAAATCCGCTCACTCTTTGCGGTGCATTTCCTCTCTGAACGCTTAGGTGAACTGGCCAGCGACGAGCGGGTAGCGGGCGCTGCGCGTCAAATTATTGGCGATGACCCCTATGTGCATCAGTCGCGGATCAATTATAAGCCGGGGTTTGCCGGTAAGGGCTTTAACTGGCACTCCGATTTTGAAACCTGGCACGCGGAAGATGGCATGCCGGCGATGCATGCAGTGAGTGCTTCGCTAATCTTGACCGACAACCACGAGTTCAACGGGCCGTTAATGCTGATTCCCGGTTCACACAACAAGTTTGTGCCGTGCCTGGGGGAAACGCCAGAGGATAACCACAAAAGCTCGCTGAAAGCGCAGGAAGTGGGCGTACCAAGCCCGGAAGCGCTAACCGAGCTAGTGGCTGAACACGGTATTGAAGCGCCGAAGGGTAAAGCGGGCGGCTTGCTGCTGTTCGATTGCAATACGCTACATGCGTCGAATGCCAATCTTTCGCCTGACCCACGTAGCAACGTGTTCTTTGTTTTTAATCGTCGCGATAACCGTTGTGAAGCGCCCTATGCGGCAGCTAAGCAGCGTCCTGACTTCTTGGCTCACAGCCTTGACCAGCAGGCGCAGCAGTATCGCTAACGAATGGTGGGGAAACAAATTGCTGGCTGAAGGTTGTGGAACCTTCGTCTAGGTGGGGTAAACTGTTGCGCCTGTCGTTGCGAATGCGGCACGCATAATGAGAAGGAGAATACCCGCCATGCGTTTTGTTCTACAGTTCACCGATGGCCAGGAGTTTCCCCACGCGTTGGGCAAAGTTGTCTGCATCGGCCGTAATTATGCCGACCATGCGAAAGAGTTGGATAATCCGGTTCCTACAGAGCCGTTGCTGTTTATTAAGCCGGCCACCAGCGTCGTGGATCTAAGCAAGCCCTTGGATCCACCATTTTCACGGGGCGATGTTCATTATGAAGCAGAGCTTGCTCTGTTAGTGGGCGAAACCTTAACCCATGCCACTATGGATGAAGCCGAAAGGGCGATTGTCGGTATCGGCTTGGCCATGGATTTAACCCTACGTGATGTGCAGACGACGCTTAAAGAGAAGGGGCATCCTTGGGAAATCGCCAAAGCCTTTGATGGCGCCTGCCCGCTTTCGTCGTTTTTGCCATTAAGCCGGGTGCCCAATTGGAATGCGCTGGCTTTCACGCTTGAGATTGATGGTGAAGAGCGCCAGCACGGCGAGGGGGCTGATATGATTTTTGCTATCCCGTCCTTGGTGGCCGAAATGAGCCGCCACTTTACCCTTGAACCGGGTGATGTCATTTTGACCGGTACGCCTTCAGGCGTTGGAAAACTCGTTCGCGGCTCGTCACTGTGCTTAACCTTGACTGGTGGTTTGAAAATCGAAACCAGCGTAGTCGAGTAGTTAAACGAGTTGCGAGACCCTCGAGGTATATGTTGAGTACGCGATCACCAAGGTTATTGTAAATTGTGACGATCAAAGAAAACGCCACCCCGTAATCAGGGTGGCGTTTCTTGTTTTAGCCGACAAAAACGTTCGCTAGGGCCAAGTGGCTCAAGCCGCGTTACTCAAGATACGTATAGCCTTCCAGCCCTTCGCTCAAGCTTGCCGCAAAGCGGGCTTGTTCATCGGCCGTAAAGCCGCTGGCGGCTAACTGGTCGGTGAGCTTTTGCTTAAGCACGTTGGCATTGAAGTTGACGTAGGCAAGCACCTGCGCCACTGAATCACCCGCTAGCGGGTTGGAGAGCGTCCACTCGCCATCGGCATTAAGCGCGGCATCGACAGAGTCGGTATCGCCGAACAAATTGTGTAAATCGCCAAGAATTTCCTGATAGGCACCTACCAGAAAGAACCCTAACCAACGCTCGTCATCAGATGCCCACTCGGGCAGAGGCAGGGTGCTCTCCACGCCCTGGCCATCGACATAGCTGTCGATGCGGCCATCGGAGTCGCAGGTGATATCCTGAATCACTGCTCGACGCGTTGGCGCTTGATCCAGCCCGCTAAGGGGCAGCACCGGGAATATCTGCTCGATGCCCCACACGTCAGGCACCGATTGGAACAGGGAGAAGTTGACGAACAGCTTGTCGGCCAGCTTCTCCGCTAGCTCGTCCATGATCTCTCGGTGGGCACGGTTACGGGTGTCAAGTTGGGTACGCAGCCTCGCGCAGGCAGCCATGTAGACACGCTCGCCTTCCGCGCGGGCGGTAATGTCACTCAGGCCCATGACAAAACGGTCCTGCAGTTCGCTGACCGCCTGAAGCAGGTCGTGCCAGGCTTCCACCAGCATGCGTGGCTCTTGGTGCGTTGCCAACTGCTCAAACACCCGCCAGAAAAGCTCTACTTGGGCATCTTCCTGTTTCTCTTCTTGGCCCTTTCCTAGCGAATAGCGTTCAGGCGGCGTGTTATCAATACGCTCTTCGCCAATTACGTTGGTGATTAGCACCGCGTGGTGGGCGGTTAGCGCGCGGCCGGACTCGCTGATCAGATGCGGCTGGGGCAGGTCGGCCTCTTGGCATAGCTGGGCAAAGGCACTGACGACATTGCGCGCGTATTCGCGCATCGAGTAGTTGGCCGAGCAGAAGCTGCGCGAGCGGGTGCCTTCGTAATCGATTCCTAAGCCGCCGCCAACGTCCACGGTATCGATGGGCGCGCCCAGCTGCATCAGGTTTTGATAGAAACGGGCGCACTCGCGCAGGCCACGCTGGATATCGCGGATGTTGGCGATCTGCGAGCCCAAGTGGAAGTGCACCAGTTGCAGGCTTTCCAGCGCGTCCTCGCGACGAAGGGTGTCGACCACCTCGAGAATCTGGCTGGCGGTCAGCCCGAACTTGGATTTTTCACCGCCGGTATTCTGCCATTTGCCTTTGCCCACCGAGGCAAGGCGGGCGCGCAGGCCAATACGCGGGGTAACGTCGAGTTCGCGGGCCTCTTCCAGGATCATCTGCAGCTCTGAGAGCTTCTCGACCACCAAATAAACCTTATGGCCGAGCTTCTCCCCCAGCAGCGCCAGACGCACGTACTCGCGGTCTTTGTAGCCATTACAAACGATTAGCGAGGAGCCGCCATCGGAAAGCGCCAGCACCGCCAGCAACTCCGGCTTGCTGCCCGCTTCTAGCCCCACGCGGCCACTCCCGCGCTCGGCGGTGGCCAGAATTTCTTCCACTACGCGGCGCTGTTGATTCACTTTGATGGGGTAAACGGCGGTGTAACCACCTTGATAGTCGCAATCACTCATGGCGGCATCAAAGGCGCCACACAGCTGTTCGACCCGGTCATGGAGAATATCGCTAAAGCGCACCAGTACCGGCAGGCGTAGCCCGGCGCTTTGTAGTTGACGCACCAGCGCACTCAGCGGAAGCGCCGGGCCTTCTGCATCGCTACCCAGCGGGCGGACAAGGGCTTGGCCGTGGTCATCGACATCAAAGTAGCCGCTGCCCCATTGATCGATATTCCAGGTGCGCCGAGCACGCAACGCAGGGCTAGTAGTGGCCGTCACACTCATGCAGTTACCTCAGGCAGCGGCAGCGCACCGTGGGCAATGCGCGCGGTTAAAATAGTACGGAAACGCTCCGGGTCGTGGGGCGTTAAATCATGCGCTGGCGGGTCAACGTAAACCACCAGCAGACGTGATAACCAATAACGCAGCGCCGTCATGCGCAGCATGGTGGGCCATAGCTCGCGCTCATCCGCCGTTAATGGTCGGCGTGCCAGATAGGCGCTCAATAGCGTGTCATAGCGCTCTGCGTTAAGCGTGCCGTCGTCGTTGGAAGCCCAGTCGTTGATTACAATCGCCAGGTCGAACAGCAGATCGCCGGTGCAACCGTTATAAAAGTCGATAATACCGCCCAACTGATCACCCTCAAAGAGGGTATTGTCGCGGAAAAGGTCGCCGTGCAGAGCGCCTTGCGGCAGCTCATTGTGCTGAATAAAGGCGCCCTCAAAATCGTCGACTTCATCCTTCATCAAGGTTTGATCTGCTGGGCTTAGATAGCTCAGCACCTTGTGGTGCATCACATGCAGCCAGTTGATATCCCGCGGATTCGGACGGTGGCCGGGAAAGCGTTTTGAAACCACGTGCAGGCGGCCCAGGGTATCGCCCAGGGCGTGGCACTGAGCCAAGTTGGGCGCTTCCGGATGACGGCCGGGCAGGCGTGGAAACAGCAGCGCCGGTTTACCTTCCAGGCTATGCAGGGCAACGCCTTCGCGGTCATGAATCGTGCCGGGCACCGGCAGGCGGTGCTCGTCTAAATAGTCGAGCAGTTCGACAAAGAACGGCAGCTCTTCATGCTCGCCCTGTTCGAACAGGGTTAACACCAGCTCGCGGCGGTCAGTGGTGACAAAAAACGTCGAGTTTTCGGTGCCGCTCGCCACCCCCTGTAGGGAAACGAAACTGCCAACATCAAATTTTTCTAAAAACGCGGCGACCTGTGCGTCGCTAAGCGGGGTAAATACAGCCATGAGAGTCTCGCCCAGGTTGCTAAGCCCATTATTGTAGCGGCTTGGTCGCTGAGTTGGCAGCGTTGTTGTGATAACAGAATAGAGTTTGACTCTGCAGGCCGCCTGCGCAGCGGGTATCATGTGAGTAACTCTTTTTAGCACTTATTTTTTTATGACTCTCTTTAGGAACTTGGTTATGGCTCGCGCTCCGATCGTCCTCGTCGATGGCTCCTCCTATCTTTACCGTGCCTTTCATGCGCTACCGCCGCTAACGACCTCCAGTGGTCAGCCGACAGGCGCGGTGAAGGGCGTGTTGAATATGCTCAAGCGGCTGATTAAGGATTACCCCGAAAGCCCCATGGCGGTGGTTTTCGACGCGCCGGGCAAAACCTTCCGCGATGAGATGTACAGCGACTACAAAGCCCACCGCCCCCCCATGCCCGATGACCTGCGCAGCCAAATTGCGCCGCTGCACGCCTGTGTGAAAGCGCTGGGCCTGCCGCTGCTGTGCATTGAAGGGGTGGAGGCGGATGATGTGATTGGCACCCTGGCCCACCACGCCACCCAAGCAGGGCGCGATGCGGTCATTTCCACCGGCGACAAGGATATGGCGCAACTGGTCAATGCCCATATCACGCTGGTCAACACCATGAAGGATGAAACCCTGGACGAGGGGGGCGTGGAGGATAAGTTCGGCCTGCCCCCTGCGCTGATTATCGATTTTCTCGCCCTGATGGGCGACAAGGTCGATAACATTCCTGGCGTGCCCGGCGTGGGTGAAAAGACTGCGATTGGTCTACTGCAAGGCATGGGCGGCGGCCTGGAGACCATTTATAGCGATTTAGAACGGGTCAAAACGCTTACTTTTCGGGGCGCAAAAACGCTGCCCAAGAAACTTGAAGAGCATCGCGATCAGGCCTTCCTTTCGTATCAGTTAGCGACCATCAAGGTCGATTGCGATTTGCCGGTGGGCCTGGATGACCTGGATATCGCTCATCCCGACCGCGAAGCGCTGGTCACGCTGTATAAAGAGATGGAGTTCCGGCAGTGGCTAGGTGAGCTGCTGGAAGGCAAAGATGAAGGCGTAGATGATGTGAAAGGCGGCGAACCTGTCCCTGCCAGCGCTGACGATAGCGAGCCCGAGGGCACGGAGGCTCCTGCCAATGGGAGCGCCGCCCGTGAAGATCATGTCATCCTCGAACAGGCAGACTTTGAGCGCTGGCTGGATAGGCTACAAAACGCCGAGCGCTTCTGTTTTGATTTGGAAACCACCAGCCTCAACTATATGGATGCAGAAATCGTCGGCGTCGGCTTGTCGCTGGAAGCGGGGGAGGCGGCCTATATTCCGCTGGCCCACGACTATCTGGATGCCCCCCAGCAACTTGACCGCAAAACGGTGCTGGCGGCGCTAAAGCCGCTGCTGGAAGACCCGACCAAAACCAAGATTGGCCAGAACCTCAAATACGATATTTCGGTGCTGGCCAACTACGCCATCTCAGTGGCGGGCCCGTTTGCCGACACCATGTTGGCGTCGTACGTGCTCAACTCCACGGCCACCCGCCACGATATGGACTCGCTGGCGCTGAAGTATTTGGGCGAAAAGACCATCTCCTTTGAAGAGATTGCCGGTAAGGGCGCCAAGCAGCTGACCTTTAACCAGATTGCCCTGGAACAGGCGGCGCCTTACGCCTGCGAAGATGTCGATATCACCCTACGGCTGCAGCAAACGCTACGCCCACAGGTCGAAAACGAGGGGCGCTTGGCCGAAGTGCTGGATAATATCGAACTGCCGCTGATCAAAGTGCTCTCGCGCATTGAGCGTAATGGGGTGGCGGTGGATGCGGATCTACTGCACAAGCAGAGCCAGCAGTTAGAAAAGCGTATTGGCGAGCTAGAGCGCGAAGCGTTTGAACTGGCCGGGCGGGAATTTAATTTGGGCTCACCCAAGCAACTAGGCCAGATTCTGTTTGAAGAGCAGAAGATCCCAGTGCTTAAGAAAACGCCCAAAGGTGCGCCCTCTACCGCGGAAGGTGTGCTGGAAGAGCTGGCGCTGGATTACCCACTGCCCAAGGTGATTATGCAGCACCGGGGGCTGGCCAAGCTTAAGTCCACCTATACCGATAAGTTGCCTAGGCTGCTCAATAAAGCCACTGGCCGGGTGCACACCAGCTACCACCAGGCGGTCACCGCCACCGGGCGGCTGTCGTCGTCGGACCCGAACTTACAAAATATTCCTATTCGTACCGAAGAGGGGCGCAAGATTCGTCAGGCGTTTATCGCCCGCCCCGGCTACCGCATTGTCGCCGCTGACTACTCGCAGATTGAGCTGCGTATTATGGCGCACCTTTCCGAAGATAAAGGGCTGCTGGAAGCCTTTGCCGAAGGACGCGATATCCACACCGCCACGGCGGCAGAAGTGTTTGGCACCTCCCTTGATAAGGTCTCTGGCGACCAGCGACGTAGTGCCAAAGCGATCAACTTCGGCTTGATCTACGGCATGAGTGCCTGGGGGCTGTCGCGCCAGCTGCATATCGAGCGCAATCAGGCACAAACCTATATTGATCGCTACTTTGACCGCTATCCCGGCGTGGCCCGTTATATGGAGCGTATTCGCTCCCAGGCAGGTGAAGATGGCTTTGTCGAAACCGTGCTGGGTCGGCGGCTCTACCTGCCGGAAATCCATTCGCAGAACCGTAACCGTCGCCAAGGCGCAGAGCGCACCGCGATTAACGCGCCGATGCAGGGCACGGCCGCCGATATCATCAAGCAGGCGATGATCGACGTGGATGCGTGGTTAGCGGAAGGCGAGTTCGATGCGCTGATGGTGATGCAGGTGCACGATGAGCTGGTGTTTGAAGTGGCCGAGAAGCAGGTCGAAGCGTTTATCGAGCAAGTGCAAAAACGCATGCAGGGCGCGGCGGAGTTGAAAGTGCCGCTGATTGTCGAAGCGGAAAGCGGCGCGAACTGGGATGAGGCGCACTAGCCAGGTGATAAGGGCATTTTGTCGCAACCGCACCATGCATAGATAAGGAATTGACCAGGATCAAAATTTTGGCTCGGGTGGAGGCATAACCTTATACCCATCGCCTTTGCCTGGGTGAGCGCCAGTCAGTGGCTTCCCGGTGGGGCGAAGGGTGTGTTTACGCTATCCATCGGGAGTCACTCATGGACATTGTTGAATTATCCAGGTTGCAGTTCGCCTTTACGGCGATGGTGCATTTCCTGTTTGTACCTTTAACGCTAGGGCTATCGATACTGCTGGCGATTATGGAGACGGTCTATGTGATGACCGGTAAGACCATCTATCGTCAGATGACCAAGTTCTGGGGCAAGCTGTTCGGTATTAACTTTGCGTTGGGGGTAACCACCGGCATCGCTATGGAGTTTCAGTTCGGCACCAACTGGTCGTACTACTCTCATTATGTCGGCGATATCTTCGGCGCGCCGCTGGCGATAGAAGCCTTGATGGCGTTCTTCCTTGAGTCGACCCTGGTCGGGCTGTTCTTTTTCGGCTGGGATCGTCTGTCAAAAGAGAAACATCTGGCGGTTACCTGGTTGATGGCGTTGGCGACCAATATGTCGGCCCTGTGGATTCTGGTGGCCAATGGCTGGATGCAGCATCCCGTGGGGTCAGAGCTCAACCTTGCCACCATGCGTATGGAGTTGACCAGCTTTGCTGAAGTGCTGCTCAACCCCGTTGCCCAAGTCAAATTCGTGCATACCGTGTCGGCGGG
Organism: Vreelandella sp. DA03-1M; assembly: GCF_055725665.1. Classification (NCBI taxonomy): domain Bacteria; kingdom Pseudomonadati; phylum Pseudomonadota; class Gammaproteobacteria; order Oceanospirillales; family Halomonadaceae; genus Vreelandella; species Vreelandella sp. DA03-1M. Next base: position 3,671,703 of record NZ_CM146798.1, on the reverse strand, counting down.
CTACGTCACCGGCGCGGTTTTCGTGCTGGCGATTTCAAGCTGGTACCTGCTCAAGGGTCGCGAGATCGCCTTTGCCCGGCGCAGCTTCACGATTGCGTCTGCCTTTGGCTTGGCTAGTGTACTGTCGGTGATTGTTCTGGGCGACGAGTCTGGTTATGAGCTGGGAGACGTCCAAAAGGTCAAACTGGCCGCCATCGAGGCCGAATGGCAAACCCATCCCGCTCCGGCCGCCTTTACCCTGTTTGGGCTGCCCAATGAGGCTGAACAGCGCACCGACCTAGCCATCAAGATACCTGGCGTGATGGGCTTGATCGCTACGCGCTCGCTGGATACCGAAGTGATGGGGATCCGCGAGCTTAAGGCGGAGCACCGCGAACGCATCGTCAACGGCCAGGAAGCCTATGCCCTTATGCAGCGCCTGCGCAGCGGTGAAGAGCGCGAAGGGGATCAGGCCCGGTTCGAGCAGGTGCGCAGCGATCTCGGCTATGGGCTGCTGCTTAGCGCCTATAGCGACGATGTGGCCAATGCGACGGCCGCCGAGATTAACCAGGCCGTAGAGGCGTCGATTCCCAAGGTTTGGCCGCTGTTCTGGTCTTTTCGGGCCATGGTAGCCGCTGGCTTTAGCATGCTGCTGCTGTTTGCCCTGGCCCTCTGGCATAGCCTGCGCCGTCAGCCTGAGACGTCCCCTTGGTTACTGCGCTTTGCGCTATTCAGCCTGCCGCTGCCCTGGATCGCCTGTGAAGCGGGCTGGTTCGTGGCTGAGTACGGCCGTCAGCCGTGGGCCATCGGCGAGATCCTCCCGGTGCACCTGGCTATTTCCAGTCTGACTGCTGAGCAGGTGCTCACTACCCTGATTGCCATTGGCATCCTTTACACCACCTTCGTCATCATCGAAATGTGGTTGATGCAGCACTTTGCCCGCAAGGGGCCTTCCGGTAGCGGTTACCTGGATGATGAAGCCGATTCCGGCTACCTAATTTCCACCCCGCCACGGGAGGCATGATGATGGACTACGAAACACTTAGGTTTGTCTGGTGGGTGCTGATCGGTGTGCTGTTGATCGGCTTCGCGGTCACCGATGGATTTGATATGGGCGTTGCCACCTTGCTTAAGGTCGTTGGCCGCAACGATCTTGAACGTCGGGTGATGATCAACTCCATGGCGCCTCACTGGGACGGCAACCAGGTCTGGCTGGTGACCGCCGGGGGCGCACTGTTCGCTGCCTGGCCGCCGGTTTGCGCAACCGCTTTCAACGGCTTCTATTTCGCTTTGATGTTGACGCTGTTCGCGCTTTTCCTGCGCCCCTTAGCGTTTGATTACCGCTCCAAGTTGGACAACCCCACCTGGCGCAGTCGCTGGGACTGGGGGCTGACGATCGGCTCCGCCGTTCCTGCGCTGATCTTTGGTGTCGCCTTTGGCAATCTTCTCCAGGGCGTTCCCTTCCAGTTCGATGACTATCTGCGTTTGGAGTATCAGGGCGGCTTACTGGGGCTATTGAATCCGTTTGCGCTGTTGGCCGGGCTGTTGAGCCTGCTGATGTTTGTCACCCACGGCGCGGCCTGGCTGCAGCTCAAAACCGAGGGTGAGCTACGCAGGCGGAGTGCGGCCATCGGCAGCCTCACCGCATTGGTGTGCGCGGCACTGTTCGTGCTGGGTGGGGTCTGGCTGCTATGGGGCGTTGATGGCTACCAGGTGGCCAGCGTGATCGACACCCAGGGCTACAACGATACCACTGGCAAAATCGTCACGGTCAGTGTTGGCGGTTGGATGACCAACTACAGCCGCTTCCCGCTGTTATGGCTACTGCCGATAGTAGGCGTATTGGGTTTTGTGCTCTGCTCGTTGACCATGAAACTGGGGCGGCATGCGCTGGCATTTACCAGTTCGGCCATTGCTATGGCCATGGTGGTGGTCACCACTGGCGTGACGATGTTCCCTTTCGTGATGCCGTCGACACTCAACCCTAATCATAGCCTCACCATGTGGGATGCCACGGCGAGTGAGCTGACGCTCAAGATCATGTTTGTGGTGGTGTGTATCTTCGTGCCGTTGATATTGCTCTATACCGCCTGGAGTTATTGGGTCATGCGCGGTCGCCTAAATGAGCAGTTTATTCGTGATAACGACAAAGCACTTTACTGAGGAGATGATCCTATGTGGTATTTCGCCTGGATTTTGGGTGTCACGCTGGCAGCTGTCGTCACTGTTCTTATCGCCATGCGGCTTGAAGTGAATGGTTATGAAGGCGAAGCCGAGCATGAGCGGAGCGACTGACGTTATTGACCCGGGGCAGCGGCTGAACCGCTGCCTGGCCCCGCAACGCTGGTGGTTGCGGGGCGCCACACTGCTTGCGCTGATCGGCGTGGTACTGCTGATTACCCAGAGTTGGCTGCTGGCGGCACTGTTCCATCACTGGTTACTGCTCTGGCAGGGCCGGGAGTCGCTGGGCCACCCGTCGGCATGGTTAGCAGGGCTGGCAGTGTGCATGGTGCTCCGCCCTTTGCTCCACGCCGGCCGTGAAGGGGTATCTCGCCAAGCCAGTCGGCATGCCCGTGTCGCCTTACGCAGCCAGTTATTAACGCAACTTGGCCGTCTTGGGCCGGTGAGGCGCCAATTTGGCAGCGATGGTGCCTTGGCCACTCAGGTGCTGGAGCAGGTGGACGCCCTGGACGGCTACATTAGTCGCTATCGGGTACAGAGTCTGCTGGCCGTTGTCGTTCCCTGCCTGATCGCGGCGGTGGTGGCGTTGCATAGCCCGTTGGCCGCGGGATTAATGCTGATGACCGCACCCTTGGTGCCGCTGTTTATGATCCTTGTGGGCCGTGCCGCTGCGGGTGCCAGTCAGCAGCAGTTCACGGCGCTGGCGCGTATGGGTGGCCGCTTTCTCGACCTGGTTCGAGGGATGGCGACGCTGCAGCGCATGGGGGCGACCGACCAGGCGGAGGCCAAGGTCGCCCAGGCAAGTGACGCCTACCGTGGGCGTACCATGCGGGTGCTTAGACTGGCCTTTCTATCTAGCGCGGTGCTGGAGTTTTTTGCCGCGCTGGCGATTGCCCTGGTGGCGCTCTATCTTGGCTTGGGCTTGCTTGGCCTATTGCCCTGGGCGAAAGCAGACGTTCCGGTGCCGTATCAGGGAGCGCTGTTTATTTTGCTGCTGGCGCCCGAGTTCTATGCGCCGCTACGCCAATTGGGCAGCGATTATCATGCCCGTGCCGAAGCGCTGGGCGCCATGCAGGCGTTGTCGCCGCTGCTGGAAGCGGATACTTGGCAGCCCCAAGGGTTGCCGCTCTCTCCAACAGCGGTAAGCGGTGAGTCTCTTGCTGTTGAATGCCGCGAGTTAAGCGTTAGCGGTGAGGGCGGGCGGCTTCGGCTGGCGCCGCTTAATCTGACGCTGGCCGCGGGCGAACGGCTGTTGGTGCAGGGCGAGAGTGGTGCGGGCAAGTCGAGTCTTTTACAAGCGCTGCTGGGGTTTACCGCCTACCAGGGCAGCCTCAAGGCGAAGGGTTGTGAACTTTCCCAATGGCCTCGCGACGCCTGGCAACGCCAGCTTGGCTACCTTAGTCAGCAACCGCCGATACAGTCTGGCAGCATTGCGGAGAATCTGCGTTTGGCGGCCCCAGACAAATCTGATGCAGAGCTTATTGAAGTGCTCACCCAGGTCGGACTTTGGCCAATTCTGGTTCGTGGTAATGGGCTTGCCACGCAGTTGGGTGAGCGCGGGCAGGGGCTTTCCGGTGGCCAGCTACAACGGCTGGGGTTGGCGCAGTTACTGCTTCGGGATGCCGCGCTATGGCTATTCGATGAGCCCACGGCCCATCTCGATCCGGATGCCGCCTGGCAACTCAATGCATTGATTGGAAAGCTTAGCCTCGGGCGTAGCGTGATTATCGTCAGTCACGAGTCGGCGGGGTTGGAATGGGTCGACCGTACAATAGAGCTGACATCAAGAGAGGCCATGGCATGCTGCGGCTAAACAAGACCTCCTCCGCGGAACAACCTCCCACTATCCGGCTGCGTGATTTGCTGTTGCTTCGGCGCGGCGGTTGGTCGCTGGCGTTCTTGCTGGGCGCCGCCACGCTGCTGGCCGTTATCGGCTTGCTGGCCATTTCAGGTTGGTTTATTACCGCCGCGGCGGTGGCCGGAACGGTGACAGCGAGCGCCTTCGGCTTCGACTATTTTCGTCCCGCGGCTTTGATTCGTCTGTGTGCCATCGTTCGCACGGCCGGGCGCTATGGTGAGCGCCTAGCCTCCCACGATGCCGCCCTGGGGTTGCTAAAAGACCTGCGTTGTCGGCTTTTTATGGCATTGGGACAAACGCCTTTACAGCCGGCTTCCCGTTCATCGCACTACGGCACGGCCAGTACCATGCATCGGCTGGTCAGTGATATCGACCAGCTTGATCAGGTAGTCTTGCGAGCACTGCTGCCCTGGGGCTGGGCCGGGCTAATGGTGATGGTCGTTATGGCTGGCCTTTACTGGTTGAGTGAAACCCTACTTTGGGCCGCCGCGCCGGGGTTAATGTTAGCCTGGCTGGGGCTGCCGTTACTGGCGTTATGGCGCGGTATGGGTCAGGCCCGCCAGAGGGCTGAGTTTGCCGAGCATCGTCGGGTGGCACTGATTGAGCCTTTGGCAGCGATTACCTCGTTGGTGTTGTGGGGGCGTTGGGCGGATATGGCGCAACGCGTGAAAAATCACGATGCCGACTATCTGGCCCACCAGGAGCGGCAGCAGTTGCTGGCTAGCCTGACCATCGCGTTGCAGCAGGTAGCGTTGGGAGGCGCCATTGTGGGCGTGCTATGGCAGGCAGAAGGGCTATTGGCGACTAGCCATTTGACGGTGCCGATGCTGTTAGCCGCGGTATTGGCGATCCTGGCATTAGGGGAGATTTTGGCGCCGCTGGCCAACAGTTTTCTAGCCTTGGGGGCGAGCCTTGCCGCACGGGATCGTCTCAATGCCCTGGTGGAGGTAGCGCCAAGGGGGCAAGCTGGCATTGAGTTCGCTGACACCACACCGCCTGCTTGGCATCTCAACGTCAACCAATTAACCGCCAGCCTGCCCGGTGCACTGGTGGGGCCGCAGCGTATTAGTCTGGCGTTGCAGAGCGGTGAAATACTTTGTGTGCATGGCCCCTCAGGTTGCGGGAAATCGACCCTGTTGCAGGTGTTGGCCGGCGAGCTGGTGCCGCTTAGCGGGGAGTGTTGCCTTAACGGCCACTCTATTGAGCAGTGGTCGTTTCACCGTATCGTTGGCTACCTGCCCCAGCAGTGGGACTTGTTTGATATGAGCCTGGCGGAAAACCTACGCCTCGGTGACCGCGATGCCAGCGATAGCGAGCTATGGAGCATTCTCGACGATCTGGCGCTGGGCGCGTGGGCACGCGACTTGCCCCAGGGCCTGGAGACGCCTTTGGGTGAGTATGGTGCTGCCGTTTCCGGCGGGCAGGCGCGGCGTATCGCCCTGGGGCGTGTGCTGCTGGCGCGACGGCCGATTCTACTGCTTGACGAGCCATTAGCCGGGCTGGATGCCATGACACGGCAGCAAGTGGTTGCTAGCCTTGCGCGCCGTACAAGGGATGGGATCGTGGTTATTGTCAGCCACGTGCCCTTAGAGCTGCCAGCAAGCCGGGTTCGTAGCCTCTATATCCAGGAAGATGGCCGCCCCCTGCAGTCCCCCGTGCTCGCCTGTTTAGACGCGCTATAACGCAAAACCCCCGCAGCTACGCTGCGGGGGTTTTTAGTACGCGTTAAATCACTTAACGCCAGCCGACGCGATCAAAAATGCGGATCGCTTCAGGGTTGTTCTCACCTAGTACGCTGATGTTGACGTCATCTGTTTTGAAGTTGCCCCAGGATTCCAGGACTGGGTCTTTCTTGATGCCTTCAACCACCGGGAACTCGTTGTTGCCAGAGGCAAAGATTTCCTGGGCGGTGTCGGAAGCCAGGTACTCAAGGAAGCGCACCGCGTTTTCGCGGTTAGGCGCACCTTCTACGACACCGGCGCCGCCAACATTAACGTGGGTGCCGCGGTCATCCTGGTTGGGGAAAATAATACCCACTTTACGCGCCGCTTCACGCTCGGCATCGTCGTCAGATTTCAGCAGGCGAACATAGTAGTAGTGGTTGGCCACGGCAATATCGCACTCGCCGCTGGCAACGCCGAGAATCTGGTCGGTATCGCCACCTTCCGGATCCCGCGCCATGTTATTCACAACGCCCTGGGCCCACTCTTCGGCACCCTCTTCGCCGTGGTGCTCAATCATTGAGGCCAGCAGCGACTGGTTATAAATATTGTTGGAAGAGCGGATGCATACTTTGCCTTCGAACTGCGGGTCGGCAAGATCTTCGTAGCTAGTGATCTGGCTCGGGTCGAAGTTTTCACGGTTATAGTAAATCGCCCGGGCGCGCTGACTAAAACCAAACCACAGGCCGTCAGGGTGGCGCATGGATTCAGGTAGCCGCTCGTTGAGGACATCCGATTCAACGCTTTGGAAGATGCCTTCGTCTTCCGCGCGCCACAGACGGCCTGCATCGACGGTAAGCATCACGTCTGCGGGGCTTGCCACGCCTTCGCGCTGAATGCGCTCGATCAACTGGTCGGAGTCGCCTTCAAGGATGTTGACTTCGATGCCGGTCTCTTCGGTGAACGCATCGTAGAGGCGTTCGTCAGAGTCATAGTGGCGAGCAGAGTAGAGGTTGAGTTCATCTGCAGCGACCTGACCAGCAAACGTAGCGCCCACCATCATCGCTGCCATTGGAGCAACAAAGCGTACAGTTTTCATCGAGCACATCCTTATTTATTGAATGATAATAAGTTGCATTATTAACATCTTTATTGAAGCGTTTTGACTGCCTGACGTCAAGGCTTAGCGTCTACGTAAAAGGTGTTACGTGCATAACCAGTGAATAAAAAATAGAATGCAAACAACTTTCAAACGTATTGAATCCGCGTTTAGGTTTTGACAGTCGCGGTTTGCGTACCTGAACCGTGTTAATTAACAGTGGTGATATATGACAGCAACCCTCAAGGTCGCCCCGTTGGCGCCCAGTACAACGGCGTTGTCCCTTCACAATGTGTGCCATGCCTATGACGGCCATGCGGTTGTCAAAGGGGTGGATTTAAGCGTTGCACCGGGTGAAGTGGTTTGCCTGCTGGGCCCCTCCGGGTGCGGCAAGACCACGCTGCTGCGCATTGCAGCGGGGCTGGAAGTACTGCAAGAGGGCAGCGTAGCGCTGGACGATATTACGATTGCTGCGCCGGGCCAGCGCCACCTGCCGCCGGAAAAGCGCAATGTAGGGCTAGCGTTTCAAGACTCGGCGCTGTTCCCCCATCTCACCGTGCTGGAAAATGTCACCTTTGGGCTCAAGCACTTGGCCTCCGGTCAGCGCCGCGAGCGGGCCAAACAGCTGCTCGAACAACTGGGCATGGCTGATTATGTCGATGTCTACCCCCACATGCTCTCGGGCGGACAACAGCAGCGGGTAGCTCTGGCACGGGCGTTGGCGCCGTCACCGCGTCTGATGCTGTTGGATGAACCCTTCTCAAGCCTGGATGCGCGCCTGCGCGACCGTATCCGCGACGATACGCTGCACGTATTGAAAAAGGTCGGGGCGGCGACCCTACTGGTGACCCATGACCCTGAAGAAGCCATGTTTATGGCCGATCGCATCGCGCTCATGCGCGATGGGCGAATTGTGCAGACGGGAACGCCGCGAGAGCTTTACTGCGCGCCGCAAGACCCCTTTGTGGTGACCTTTTTCGGCGACGTCAATGAGCTAAAGGGCAAAGTGCATAATGGCGCTGTGAGCACGCCTGTTGGGCGGGTGCCTGCCCCCGGATTAGCGGAGGGTAGCGACGCGCAAATCATGATACGCCCCGAGGCGCTGCGTATTGTTGAGCGAGATCTGCCTGCTGATGCCCATCGCCATAGCCATGTGGTAATGGCGAAGCTACTCGGACGCACCAGCCTGCTACACCTGTGTGCCCATAGCGAAAACGGCCTTGAGGCTCACCTACACGCGCGCGTACCGGGGGTGTTTCTACCCGCGGAGGGGCAGCCGGTGGATATCCATCTCGACCTTTCCCAGGTGTTTGTTTTTCCGCTCTCGTCCTAGGATTTCCTCACGACTTAGCGCCGGGACGCGAGCGGCGCATGGCCATGCTGAGCAGAATCACCGGCAGAATGCCAACGACTACAATTGCCAGTGATGACGTCGAGGCCTCGGCCAGCCGCTCGTCAGAGGCCAAGTTGTGCGCCCGCACCGCCAGCGTGTCGAAGTTGAAGGGGCGCAGAATAATCGTCGCCGGTAGCTCCTTCATCACATCAACGAAGACTAAAATCCCCGCCGCTAACAAACTGCTACGCATCATCGGCGTATGAATATGGCGTAGCGTGCCGCCTGCGGTTTGGCCCAGGGTGCGCGAGGCGGCATCCATACTGGGCGTCACCTTGCCTAAGCTGGCTTCTACCGCATTGAACGAGACAGCCAAAAAGCGCACCACATAGGCGTACAGCAGAATAAACGCCGAGCCACTGAACACCAGGCCGATAATGTAGCCATAATGATTATTCAGCCAGGTATTCAGTGCGTTATCCAGCCAGGTAAACGGAATTAGAATACCCACTGCGACGACCGAGCCGGGAATCGCGTAGCCCATGGAAGCGACCCTGGCAGCCACCCGCGCAAACGTCGTGTCGTGCATGCGCACGCCATAGCTCAGCACTACCGCCAGGCCCACGGCGATTAGCGCCGCGACGGTTGCCAATCCCAGGCTGTTCCAGGCATAGCCGATAAAGCGCGAGCCCCACAGCGAATCGCCCCCCTGCAGCGCTAAATTAAGCAGGATGCCGCTGGGGAGTAGAAAACCCACCAGCACGGGGAAAAGGCAGGCCAGCATCGCTGCGGTGGCACGCCAGCCGTGCAGCGCGTATTCAGGCAGTTGCTGATAGCGGTTGGTGGTATGGAAATAGCGGCGCTTGCCCCGCGACCAGCGCTCCAGCAGCACTAAAACAATCACGAAGGTAAGCAGGCACGCTGCCAACTGCGCCGCCGCGACTTGTTCGCCCATGCCGAACCAGGTGCGGTAAATGCCGGTAGTAAAGGTATCGACACCAAAGAACTGCACAGCGCCGAACTCGTTTAGCGTCTCCATCAATACCAGTGATACCCCGCCCACCAGCGCCGGACGAGCCAGCGGTACGGCGACGCTGGCGAACAGCCGCCAAGGGCCGCGCCCAAGCGTGCGGCCCACATCCAGCACACACACCGACTGCTCCAGGAATGAGGCGCGAGCCAGCAGGTAGACGTAAGGGTAAAGCACCAGGGTAATCACCGTTGCCGCGCCGCCCAGCGAGCGCACATTGGGAAAGTAGTAGTCGCCATACTCCCAGCCAAACGTCTCGCGTAGCAGACTCTGTAACGGGCCAGCGAATTGGAGGAAGTCGGTATAGGCGTAGGCGATGACATAGGTAGGCACCGCCAGTGGAAGCAGCAGCCCCCACTCGAATATCCGTTTACCGGGGAAGCGACACATCACCACCAGCCAGGCGGTGCCGGTGCCGATGACCAACGTGCCGAGGCCCACGATCACCACCAGCCAGAACGTATTATTCAAGTAGCGACCCAGGACCGTGCTAGCCAAATGCTGCCATACGCCATCGGTGGGCATCGCGATATGGGCAAACACCACCAGCACTGGCAGAGCAACCACGAACGCCACCGCGATCAAGGCTATCGACCAGGGGCTGGCACGACGGCCAAGCGCAGAGGTGGCGGCGGATAGCCCGCGATAGCTGGATCTGAACAAGCGAACACTCCTTGGATTGACGGAAAACAGTCGAGGAAAGCCGGAAAGTGGCGCAGCGCACTGAATGCGAAATAGTGACGGGCGTGAATAGTAGCATTGGCGCTGTTCTACTGCAGCTTTGCAGACTCTTCGTTAATACAAAAAAAAGCCCGCCGGAGCGGGCCATAATGGTTGGACGATAAGCTTTGGGAAAGGCCTAGTAATCCAGCATCATGCTTGGCAGACCGGTGATCAGCCATGGGAAGAACGCCATCAACGTACACGCCAGCAGAATCAAGGCGACGAAAGGCACTACTGCTTTATACAGATCGACGATTTCTACCCCTGGCGGTGCCACGCCTTTTAAGTAGAACAGCGCATAGCCAAAGGGCGGGGTCAGGAACGAGGTTTGTAGCACTACCGCCACCATCACGACGAACCAGAGCATATCGACGCCCATGGTTTCGACGATGGGCAGCATGATCGGAAAGCTCAGCAGCACGATGCCGGTCCAATCCAGGAACATACCCAGCACGAACACCAGGAACAGCATTAGGATCAGCGCGCCCACCGTGCCACCAGGCATTGCCAGCACTAACTCGCTGATCACGGTCATGCCGCCGCCGCGGGAGAACACGCCGGTAAAGGCAGTGGCGCCGACTAATACCAGCATGACCATGGTGGTGGTCTTACCCGCTTCTATCATCGTCCAGAAGCAGGTGCTTATTTTGCGATCACCAAAAATCAAAAACAGAATGAACGCGATAAACACGCCGATGGCCGAGGCCTCGGTCGCCGTAGCGATACCGGTAAACAGCGCACCCAGCACACCCAGAATCAACGACATGGGGGGAACCACATACTTGGCCAGCATGATCAGCAGTTGTTTGGTGCTGACTTCGGCCCGTTCTTCTACCGGTACCTTGGGGCCGTAGCTGGGTTTGATATAGCAGATGATCAACACGTAAAGGGCGTACATAACGCCGAGCAGCAGGCCCGGAATCAGTGCGCCAGCAAACAGTGCGCCCACGGAAACCGGTGAGTAGCTGGCCATCAGAATTAACATGATGCTGGGCGGTATCAAAATGCCCAGACAACCGCTGGCCATAATGACGCCCGCGCTCAGTTCTTTGTTGTAGCCATACTTGAGCATCGGCACCAGGGCGATCATGCCCATGACGGCAATCGAGGCACCGACAATACCAGTGGTGGCGGCCAGCAGCACCGACACGATAACCACGGTAAGGGCTAGGCCACCGCGCAGGTTAGCCAGCAACAGCCGCATGGCATCAAACATCTTCTCGGTGACGCCGGAGTCGTTCAGGAACCTCGCCATCAAAATGAACAGCGGTATCGCCACCAGCACATAGTTGTCCATGGCGTTACCGAAAATATTATTAATCAGGGTGCCGAGGATACGCTCGCCAGGGCCGAGAAAAGCGCCGATAACCGCGACACCACCCAGCACAAATGCCAGCGGATGGCCCATAAACAGGCCCACCATCAGGCCACCAAACATCACCAGCGTGAGCATTTCAGGACTTAGGTTCATGCTGATGTCTCCTCGCGAAGCTGCATGATGGCACGCAGCACAATAGCAATTGCCTGCAGCAGAATCAGGATGGCGGCGACCACAATCACCCCTTTAATCGGGTAGACCGGGATTGAGACCATGCCATAAGTGGTTTCACCGCGGCTCCACGCGCGTTCAAAGAAGCTCCAGCCCAGGGTGATCAGCATCCAGATAAAGGGGACAAAGAAAATTAGGTAACCGAGCACTTCAAGCACGGCTTGCTTCCTACGTGATAGCAGCCGTTTCAATACGTCGACTTCCACGTGGGCATGGTGGCGGAGTCCGTAAGCCGCCATCAGCATAAAATGGGCGCCAAACAGCATCTTGGTAACGTCAAACGCCCAGTCGCTAGGGCGCCCAAACAGAAAGCGTGACGCAATGTCGTATAGAACAATCAGGGTAATGATGGCAATCAATGGCGCGATGACGCGCCCAAAAGCTTCATTGATAGCATCGATCGCCTTGGCAATCGCATTCATGGAAGATCTCCGCGGTCAGCACAAAAAAACCGCCCCGGTAAAACCGAGGCGGCACAGAAGCGCCTTACAGGCAGGCTTCGATCTCTTCCAGTGAGGGCAGATTATCCATCACGCGGCTCATGTTGTAAGGTGCGGAAACATCACGCCACGTCGCGTAGTGCTCAAGGTAGGCAATCATAGACTGGTAGACCTTGGCGTGGTCAGTATCTTCGCAAGCACCGCGCAGAATCACCTCGTTGGTAACTTCCTGAATGCGCGCCAAGTCCTCTTCAGAGAATTGGTTGATCGTGACCCCTGCGTCAATAAACTTCTGCGTAGCTTCGGTAGACTGGCGTTCAGACCAGGCTAGCGACCATGCCATGGTGGCGTCCGCCGCGATACGTAGGGTTTCTTGAGTCTCTTCTGAGAGCGCATCCCAAGCATCTTTATTGATCATTACCCCAAAGACACTGGCCGATTGATGCCAGCCCGGCGTGGCCCAGTAGTCAGCCACTTCGGCAAAACCGGCGTTAAAATCAACGCCAGGGGTCGAAAACTCACCCGCGTCGATAACACCGCGCTCTATGGCTTGGTAGACTTCACCGCCCGCTAGCGTGACCTGGGAGCCGCCCAGCTCTTCAAGCACGCGGCCCTGGTCACGGCCCGAAAGGCGCAGACGTTTGCCTTCTAAATCGGCAATGCTCTCAATAGGGGTGCGGCCCATAAAGCCCGATTCATTGTTGGTAATGCCGTAGGGGAGATAGACCATGTTGAACTGGCCATAGATCTCTTCGTACAGCTCGCGGCCGCCCCACTGTTGAATCCAGTTGAGGTAGTCAACACCATTAAACAGGCTCGTTGTGGTGGCTAGCGGTGAAAAGGCGGGGTTCAAGCCGGCCCAGTAGCCCGGCCAGTCGCCTGCGGCTTCGATGCTGCCCGTTTCTGTGGCGTCAAAGACTTCAGTGCCGGGCATTAGCGTGCCGCCCGCGCGGAAATTAATTTGTAGTTCTTCGCCCGCCAGCTTATTGACCAGCTCCACCCAGTGCTGGTCGATCTTGATAAGATCAAGATTCTCTGGCCAGGTAGAGGTCATCGTCCATTCTTCTTGTGCTTGAGCGGTGGTCGTGAAGGCTGTGAAAGCAATACCAGCGGCAAGGCCGGTGAGGGAAAATTTGGTCGTTTTTTTCATGGTGTGTTTCCTGGTTTGGCGTGTGACGTTGTTAGTGTTGGATACCTGGAGTCAGGAAAGTGCAGCGCTACAGGGTTACGTTTACGTAAACAAGGGAATTTAAGCGCTACAGAGCTAAACTAGCACACCAACCCCGCTGCAGCGCAATATCAGTAATGTAAGAAAGCTCTTCCATCGTTTTTTAAGTAAATTCTATATATTTAAATAAAACAGAGAGTTATAGTTTTTTTAATGTCGAAATGAGGTGTTAATGTAGTGCAGAAACGTTGAAAGTAGTTAAATTATTCAACCAAAGTTGTAAGCAGAAGGCACGCCATAAGAGGCTCAGCGGAACACTTTATAGGGTAACGTGATGGGAAACAGGCGCGCCGGAGTAGGCAATTATTTGCTAAATAATCAGCTGTCAGAAAGCCAACACCCACCGCGAAGGGTGGCAGCGTTAGTTCATCACGCGCAGCGTCTCAATCGCCGCGGCTGGCGCCAGTTGGTATGGTTAAGCGGTGAGGCAGAGCAGTGTCGCTCAATCGCCCAGGACGTATGGCAAGCCTTCTCCTGGCAGGCGCCTTTGTGGGTGGCCAATGAGAACACTGCACTGCTGTTTTCCGCGCCTATTCTCTCACCGCGCAAGGCACGGGCACGCCTGGGGGCTGAGCATCAACTGGTCGTGATCGATACACACAGCACAGGCTTTGATCCTGAAGCGTTAGGGGCGCTGGCGGGAACGATCACGGCGGGTGGTTTACTGATATTGCTCACACCGCAGCCGTGGGGTGAAGCACCTGATCCGGACTACGCGCGTTTTGCTGATCACCCCTGGCATTGGTCGCAACTGAGCTGCCATTACCTGGCGCGCTTGGCGCGTCAACTGCAAGAGTCAACTCAGGTAGTGCGCTGGCGTGCAGGTCAGGCGTTGCAGTTGCCTCAATTGTCTCAATTAGCTTCGCGTGAAGCAGGCGATCCCAGCGGTGGTGATAGCGACTGCCTAACCTCAGATCAAGCAGTCGCCGTAAAGCGATTGGTGGGCCTAAAGCGGCGTCGCCCGCTGGTAATAACCGCCGACCGTGGGCGCGGCAAAAGCGCCGCCTTGGGTATCGCTTGCGCCCGGCTGTTAATGGACAAAGCCCAGCGCGTGGTGCTGACCGCGCCGCACCTAAGTGCGGTGGAGAGCGTTTTTGAACGGCTGTCTGCGCTTTGTCCGGCAGGTCGTCGGGTCGCCCAGGATCACTTTGTGCTGGCCGAGGGCCGCGAGCTGATTTTTTTATCCCCGGATGACTTGACCGAACAGGTCAATGCGCAGGCGCAGGGCGGCGATGGCAGTTATTTATTGGTGGATGAGGCGGCGGCAATTCCCGCTGCGCTTTTGGGGCAATGGCTGGTGGCTTTTCCGCGCATTGCCTTTGCCACGACGGTGCATGGTTATGAGGGCTCCGGGCGTGGATTCGCGCTGCGCTTTCGCGACACACTTGACCGGCTGACGCCCCATTGGAAAGCGCTGGCGCTTGAGTCGCCCATTCGCTGGCATGGTGGCGACCCGCTGGAAGCGCTGGTCAATCAACTGCTGCTGTTAAAAGCAGTGCTGCCTACTGCTCAACCGAATGACAGGGCCGTGATAACAAAAGTGGTTGATCGTGCCTGGCTTGCCGAGCAAGACGCGGCACTGGAAAAGCTGTTTGGACTGCTGGTGCAGTCGCACTACCGTACTTCCCCTAACGACCTGCGCCAATTGCTTGACGGCCCCGGCACGGCATTGCGCGTGATCGAGCAGGCGAGTGAGCCTCAGGCGGTGCTGGTGACACGGGAAGAGGGCGGTTTTGAGGCCACCCTTGCCCATCAAGTCGCCCGCGGTGAACGTCGGCCTCAGGGGCATTTGTTGGCGCAGTCGCTGGCCACTCACGCCGGCAGCCGTGAGGCGTTGACCGCCCGCTGGCGGCGGGTGGTGAGGATCGCGACGCACCCAGAGCGGCGCCGCGAAGGCTTGGGGGAAGCGCTGCTGCATGATGATATGGCCGCCGCCAAGCAGCAGGGTATCGCGCTTTATGGCGCCACCTTTGGTGCGGAGGCGTCGCTGTTACGGTTTTGGTTGGCACTGGGGTTTACGCCAGTACGTTTAGGTATTACCCGTGAGGCCTCCACCGGTGAGTTTGCTGTGATGGTGGCGAAAGCGTTAAACACACAGGGTGAAGTGGTGCTTGCCGACCTGAATGAGCGCTTTCAGGCGGCATTAGCGGGCCTGTTGGCGTTTGAAGTGAAGGCGTTGCCTGCCTCGGTCGTCGTACTGTTGCTCGGTCAGATGCCGAGGGTTTCGCTTAGTGCGCGCGACTGGCAGGATATTGAAGATGTGGCGACCGCCCATCGTGATCCTGTTCTTGCTCGCCCGGCCTTGCAAGCCTTGGCCCGGCAAGCCAGCCACTGCCCCTTAACGGAAGCGCAACAGCAGTCACATCGACAAGTTGCGGCGTGGGCGTTTCAAAATATACCCCTGGCGACGGCCCACAATGACGCGTTGAAGGCCCTGCGCCTCGCCGTGAATAACCTCATTGAGGTAAAGTAGGCCGATTGCCGATAACGAAGAGTCTTTAATGAACGCACATCTTGAAGCGCTGGCGCCTTCCTTGGTTTGGCGCCACTTTCGAACCCTTTGTAATACGCCACGCCCCTCTGGGCATGAAGCGGCGCTCGTCGCCATCCTCGAAGCGTGGGCCGATGCCCAAGGCTTGACGCACGACCGCGATGCTTTTGGCAATTTACGGCTGCGTAAACCGGCTTCCGCGGGCTGTGAACAAGCCCCAGGCGTGGTGCTTCAGGGCCACCTGGACATGGTAGCCCAGGCCAATAGCGATCATGCGCACGATTTTACTCGCGACCCGATCAGCACCTATGTTGCCGACGGCTGGCTGCACGCCGAAGGCACCACCTTAGGCGCTGATAATGGTTTGGGTGTGGCGGCTATTCTCGCCGTGTTGGAAGACCCAGAGCTGCGCCATGGGCCGCTGGAAGCGCTGTTTACCCTGGAAGAAGAGACCTCCATGGGTGGCGCGCTGAACCTGGCTGAGAATTGGCTGGAAGGCTCGTTGCTGCTCAATCTGGACAGTGAAGACCGTGGGCAAGTCTATATTGGCTGCGCGGGCGGGGCTGATGTAGAAGTTGATGCCCAACTGCCGAGCGCCGCTGCTGGCGATCACGAACAGGTCATTGAGATTGCCTTGACTGGCCTGAAAGGCGGTCACTCGGGTGTCGATATCCACAAGCCGCTGGGCAATGCCAACCGGCTACTGGTTAGAGTGTTAAGGACGTTAGAAGCCTTTGATGCGCGCTTGATCAGCTACCACGGCGGCACGTTGCGTAATGCAATCCCCCGTGAAGCCTTTGCTCAGGTGGCGCTACCTGCCGATGAAGTAGACGCCGCGCTGGTGGCCATCGCCGGGCTGGAAACCATTCTTTTAAGAGAGCTGGGCAGTGGCGATAGCGGCCTTAAAATCAACGCCCAACAACTGACTGAGGTGCCCGAAGCAGAACCGCTAACGCTGGATGCCAGTGTCATGCTGTTGGCCGCGCTTCACGCGGCCCCTTGTGGGGTCGAACGGATGAGTGCCGATGTGCCGGGCGTGGTGGAAACGTCCAATAATCTAGGCGTATTAAGCCTGGAAAATGGGCGGCTGCACCTCTGCGCATTGGTTCGCTCGCTGCACGACAGTGCCGTGGTCGCTATGGCGGATCGCTTTCAAGCGCTGTTTGGCTTGATTGGCGCGCGGGTAAAAGTGGAAAACAGCTACCCAGGTTGGGCGCCCAATCCCAATGGCGAGTTATTGGCGACCTTTAAAGCGCGCCACGCGGCACTGTTGGGCCGTGAGCCAGAGGTGAAGGTGGTTCATGCCGGGCTGGAGTGCGGTATTCTGGGCAGCAAGTATCCGCACCTGGACATGATCTCGTTTGGCCCGCTAATTCGCGGTGCTCACTCCCCGGATGAGCGGGTGGAGCTTGCATCGGTTGAAGAGTTTTGGGCGATGCTGCGGGCGTTGATCAAGGATCTTGCCGATCAGCGCTAGTCCTCCTCGTTTGAATGGCCGCGCATAAAAAACGGCACCCAACAAGTGGTGCCGTTTTTACGCTAAGCGAACGCCTTTATCTGCTTAACACTTACTTGCTCAAGTAGGCATTAAGCATCCAAACGGTTTTTTCCTGCTCGCGGATGTAGTCACCGGCTTGTGCCGCGGTGCCTTCATCATCAGCGTCAGAGGCGAGCGCCAGTAGTTCGCGCTGTAGCTCAATGATCGTTTGATAGCCTTTCAGCACGCCTTTAACGCAGGTGATGCCGTCGTGAACGTCTTTATCTTCCTGAATGCGCGATAGCGTGACGTAGTCGCTGTAAGCGTGTACCGGTTTGTGCCCCAGGGTTAGGATACGCTCGGCCACTTCGTCCACTTTGGCTAACAGGTCGGTGTAGAACTCTTCAAACTTGGCGTGCAGCTCGAAAAAGTCGCTACCGCGTACATTCCAGTGGTAGCCACGCACGTTCATGTAGAAAATTTGGTAGTTGGCTAGCAGGTGGTTGAGCTTTTCGGCGAGTTGACTAGCGCTACCTTCGTGTAGGCCAATGCTATTAGTGTCAGTCATATCCTGCTCCCTCTTTATGCCGCAACGTGCGGCGGTTAATGCGTTTTCAGCACAAATCTTGAGAATATCTGTTCAGAATAGGGCGTCTTTGGTTCAGTGCAAAGCAGGTTTTTTGCATCGCCGCCATAGCGCTACGACATTAGATGCCTGCCGTTACCCTTTTACTACAGTTTAAATGCTGGCGCTGAGAGCTCTTTTCAAGGCCTGCACGCTTTTCAAAGTTTATGCATTTCAAAGTTTATGCACCCACAGCCGCAGCAGATTTTCACAGTGCGCTTCGAGTAGCTCGGCGGTGCGTGGTAGTGCATCAGCTAACGTCGTGGGGCCATCGGCTAACGCGAAGGCGGCCGTGACGCCTTCATCAAAACAGGCTTGCCAGCCATCGCCGAGGCTGCCCGCCAGCACGATAACGGGTTTGTTAAGGCGCTTGGCGGCACGGGAAACGCCGATAGGCGTTTTACCCGCCAGGCTCTGGCCATCCAGGCGGCCTTCACCGGTAATCACTAGATCCGCGTTAGCCAAAAGCGTTGCCATGTCAGCCTGTTGCATAATCATTTCGATACCGGGTTTTAACGTGGCGTTTAAAAAGGCCTTGGCTGCAAACCCTATGCCGCCTGCCGCCCCGGCGCCCGGTAGCGTCCGGTAGTCCTCGCCGAGTATCTGAGCGCTAATGTCAGCAAAGTGGCCCAGCGCGCGGTCTAGCTGTTCGACTTCCTCAGGTGAGGCGCCTTTCTGAGGACCAAATACTGCGCTGGCACCGCGTACCCCCAACAACGGGTTATCAACATCCACGGCCGCCTCAAGGGTGAGGCTAGCCAGCCGCGGGTCTAGCCCATCCAGTGTTAAACGGGTCAGTTGGCTAAGCGCCGCACCGCCAGGAGGTAATGGTTCGTCGTTTTGATCCAAAAAGCGAGTGCCCAAGGCCTGCAGCATACCGGCACCGCCGTCATTGGTAGCGCTGCCTCCGAGTAGTAGCAGCGCTTTTTCAGCGCCTTGATCCAACGCTGCCAGTAGCAGTTCACCCACGCCGAAAGTAGAGGTATGCAGCGCGTTGCGCTCATCGCCGGTAAGGTGCTGTAAACCGCTGGCTTCTGCCAGCTCAATAAACGCGGTACGCTGGGCGCTAAGCCAGCCCCAGGTGGCTTTTCTTGGGCGCCCCAGGGCATCCTGAACATCCAGCTGGCGGCGCTCAGCACCTGTTGCGGCGATCAGTGCATCTAGGCTTCCTTCGCCACCGTCAGCCAACGGGCAGGCCTGCACTTGGGCACTTGGCAGGGCGCGCTTGACGCCCCGCGCCATGGCCGCGGCGGCGTCTTGGGCGCTCAGCGCATCTTTAAAGCTGTCGGGGCAAAGTAAAACATTCATCAGCACGTTCTCCACAAAACAGTGTCTTCACTACAATGTCATTTCATTTAAGCATGACTAGCTTCGGCGAGCTAAACCAGCGGCCTCGTCCGTTAGAGGATCTAACATGAAGTCGATACCCATAAGCTTAACCTGTCTGCTAGCACTGGCTGGCTGCCAAGTGATTCCTGATCGCCTGCCGCAAGCGGAGCCAGCGCCTGCGGCTGCGTGCTATTTTCCCGCCAATCATGAGCGGGCGTTAGAAACCAGTGTTGAGGTGCTCACCGAATGGGGCTTTATCCTGAACTCTACTGATACCGCCTTGGGTTTGATTAGCGCCAGTCGGGAACGTGCGCTACACGGCTATTATGATCCTTACGATGATGCCTACGGCTATGGGCGCGGAATGCGGGTCTTTGGTGGCTTGGGTATCGGACGAGGTTCCGGTGTCGGGTTCGGTATAGGGAGCAGTTTTGGCGGTGGTGTAGGCCAGCAGCCGTTAGAGGTTGAGCGTGTGTCACTACTGGTCGACGATACGCATATACGCATATCCCGCGATATCCGCCGCTTTGATCACTGGGGTGATCTGCGCGAATCCTACAGTGCCAGCAACGACGATTTCTGTCAGCGTTTTCAAACCCGCTTTACGCAAACCGTCCCCGCCACCGGGAGGCCGTTATGACGCTTCGCCACTGGTTGTTAGTTGGGCTATTGGGTGGATTGGTCGGCTGTGCAACGACCACGCCCTTGGAGCCCCGTGAGTTGGCTTATAGCACTTCATCAGAAGAAACCTTCCGCGAAGCCGTCGAGTTGATGGTGGAGCAGGGCTATGTGGTTCGCCATGCGGATCTATCGCTGGGGCGGGCTGAGGCATCGCTTGCTCGCTGGCCGGAGTATCGGCTGCAGTTGCAGGTGAGCGAAGAGGGCAGTGGCAGCCGTGTGCGGGTATCGGCGTTGAGGGGCAACCAGCCGCTGCCGCCCTATTTGCTCGACCCTTGGCTGGTCGCCTTGCAGCATAAACTGGGTGTCGCGCCATGAAGTGGGCAGGTAGCGTAGTCGCCGTTTGCTTTGGCATGAGTAGTGTTCTGGTCAGCCCCGATGCCCATGCCCACCCTCACGGTTGGATCGATCTGAGTGTGCGGGTCATCACCGATGATCAGGGCGTGGTGAGTGGCCTGCATCAAACCTGGCGTATGGATCCTTTTTATAGCCTGGTGGTTTTTGAAGAGCTCCAACAGGTAGAGGGTGCCAGCCTCGAACAGGGGCTCGACCAGCTAGGCAAAGAGATTCGCGATAACCTTGCCGCGCAGCACTACTTAACTGAAGTGCGTATTAACGGTGAACGCCAGGCATTGGGCGAGGTAAGCGAGTATACCGCCATGGAGCGCGATGGGCGGCTGACCTTTATGTTTATCCTGCCGCTGGAAACGCCGCAGCCGCTGACAGACGCCCTGCTTAGCTACCAGGTGTTTGATCCCACCTACTACATCGAAGTGGTGCACGAGGAGGAGGGCGGTCAGCCTCGGGATGATGCGTTGATACTGCACGGCGAGCCTGCCTGTGAGTTGGCTATTCTCCCCGCGGACCCGGATCCTGAACTGGTGATGCAAGCGGCGCTGCTCGACAAGGATGAGAGTGGTGAGCCAGGCCTGGGGCGCTATTTTGCCGAAACCGGCCAAGTTGATTGTCGCTAGGCGCTGTTCGAAAACAGGCAGTGGCGTGCTGCTTTATAGCTATGTTATCTTGTAACATTTTTTGCGTTGGAGCGTTAAGATGCCCTTAACAAGGCCCTTTACACGTCACTTAGGGTTAAGGCTGGGCCTGTTGCTAGTCGCAGCAGTGCTTATCATTGTTTGGCAAGGCGGTTTTCAGAGCGTTAGCTATCAGCTACTTGGCTGGCAGCGTGATCTGCACCGCTCGCTAACGCTGGCGATTACCGAACTGTCACGCACCCCCAGTATGGCAACGTGGGTGAGCTTGCTGAGTGTTAGCTTCGCCTATGGCGTCTTTCATGCCGCCGGTCCGGGGCACGGTAAAGCCGTCCTGGCGACCTACTTAGCCACCCACGGTGGTGCGATAAAGCGCGCCCTGGGGCTGTCGTTTGCCGCCTCTTTGCTGCAAGGGGTGACCGCCATTGCGCTGGTTGTGGTGCTGGTTTACGGCCTAGGCTGGATCACTCGCCAGGCCATGGGTAGCGTTGCCTGGGTGGAGCAGGCCAGCTTTCTGCTGGTGGCGGCGCTAGGGGCGTGGCTATGCTGGCGAGCCGTCAAGCAACTGCGGCGAGCCTATCAGCCTGAGCGAGGGGCTCATGCGCACAGCCCAGGCCACGAGCATCATCAAGACCATGAACATAGCCATGGCCACAGCCACAGCCACAGCCATGATCATAGCCACTGTTGCGGCGGTGCTCACCATATTGAGCCGCAGCAGGCGTTAGATTGGCGCACGGCGATAATGACGGTCGGTGCCATAGGGATGCGCCCATGTAGTGGGGCAGTGTTAATGTTGGGGGCGGCTAGCCTGCTCGGCCAGTTCGCAGTCGGCGTGGCGTCTGTTGTGGCGATGTCGCTGGGCACGGGGCTCACGGTGTCAGCACTCGCACTGGCCAGTATTTTAGCCCGTGGCTGGGCGCAGCGGCGATTGTCTAAACAGCAGCACAGCCAGCGCAGCGTGCAAAAAGCCACCGGCTGGGTGGCCCTGGCCGGTGGAGCGCTGATTGTCGTACTGGGTATTTCACTTAGCGTTGCGGGTATCGCCCAGCCTGCGAGTGGGCCACTTCTCAACGAGCCACCTGCGCGGCAAGGCCATCCATTAACGGGGTAACGGGTAGGCTACACATCCAGTCCATTGATAAGCGCCAGCAGTTGGTCGCGTAACTGCGCTTGCTCATCCAGATCGTAAGGTTTAGGTGAGCCGTTGCCCCAAACAGGGGCAGGCCAGGTTGCATCGCTGTGCCGACGAATAACAACGTGCACATGCAGCTGGCTAACCACATTGCCGAGCGCGGCAATATTAACTTTGTCCCCACCCAGCGCTTCTTTCATTGCATCGCCTAGCTGGGTGGCCTCGCGCCAAAGCTGCTGCTGGTCATTGGCAGAAAGCTCAAACACTTCACTGATAGAAGCGTGGCGCGGTACTAGGATCACCCAGGGATAACGCGCGTCGTTCATTAACAGCACGCGGCTTAATGGGAGGTCGGCGATAGGTAAGGTGTCGGCGGCAAGGCGTTCATCTAGCTCGAAATTGATCAAATGATAGGCTCCACACAGCGGTTAGATGATTGTTAGCATAGCAGCCGCGCAGTGACGTAGGGAAAACGAGCGCGATTGCCAAAACGCTGTTACCCTGAAAAAACTCCCAAGTGGCAAATTAAGTTGCCAGCGGAGTTTCCCGATGTTGAATAACTCGTTAAGGAGAACGGAAAAATGAAAAAATTATTGGCCATGAGCTTTATGCTGCTGATGACAGCGGGTGTGCTAACGGGTTGTAATACCATCTCTGGCGCTGGCCAAGATGTGCAAGAGGGCGGTAAAGCCGTCCAAGATGCAGCTGAATAAGTAAGACTGCGTTTTAAAGCAAGTGGTATCCAACGGGCTAGGCTAACGCCTGGCCCGTTGGATTTATAGCCTACCCTCATAATCTACTTTTGGAGATTCAAGGATGAAACCCCGTATTATTCTGGCTAAGCTCGCTGCTGTTGGCGCTTGTGCAATGCTGCTAACGGCCTGTGCTAGCTCGCAAATGCCGATTTCTCCAGCCAACGACGACGTAGACGCTGCGCCACCGCCGCCAACGGTAACGCCCAACGGATCTAATCAAGAGCAGGCAGCTGCCTGCGATCTTGAGGCTATCCAATACGCCATCGGCGAACCGTTCGATGAAGCAATGGGGTCGCAGTTACAAAGTGAGAGCAGCACTCGTCAAGCGCGCGTATTGCGCCCTGGTGAGGCCGCCACCATGGACCACCGCCCGGATCGTTTGAATATTCATCTTGATGATCAAGATGTCATCGAGGAACTTCGCTGCGGCTAACCTAAGATCAGTACGACGCAGGCGGCGGTCAACACGCCCATGGTGATGTTGAACGCCCGCCACGCGGCATCTGTTTTGATCCACTGCCCAATTGCACTACCAAAGCCAGCCCATAGCGCAATACAGGGCAGCGCCACCATCTCAGCAAAGCCAGCAAGTAACAATGCATTAAATACCGGTTGGCCGCTTTCGGGTAGAAAACCCGCCATCAGCGCCAGTCCCATTACCCATGCTTTAGGGTTGGCGAACTGAAACGCCGCAGCCTGCCAAAACGTAAACGGTACGCTATGAGCCTGTGCCTTAAGATTGGGCGGCGGGGCGCTGGCAATTTTCCAAGCCAAATAGAGCAAATACGCGCTGCCTACCCAGCGCAACGCGGTTTGAATTGCAGGGTAGCGTTCAAACAGCACGCCCAAGCCCAGCGCTATGCCCGCAAAGAGTAAAAAGCAGCCACCTAAAATTCCCCACATATGCGGCAATGTGCGCTTAAAGCCGAAGTTGGCGCCAGAAGCGGTAAGCATAACGTTATTTGGCCCAGGGGTAAGCGTCATCGACATCATATAGAGCGCGGCCGGACCGAGGATTACCCATTCGCTGTTCATTTTATTGTATCCATACAATTTGTGGTTGAGGATTGCTTTAGAGCGCCTATTGTTAGCATAATGGGGATTAAATTAACGTCAAAGGTTTTATTGTCACCATGACAATGTGGGTGCCTTCGCTCGCTGAGTTTTCTGGTTCACGCTATCGCGCTATTGCCAGCGCCATTGAAGCCGCTATCCAGGCAGGTGAACTACTGCCTGGGGAGCGCTTGCCGCCCCAGCGCCGTTTGGCAGATGCGCTAGGGGTGACCATCGGCACGGTAACCCGGGGTTACGCTGAAGCTGAGCGCAGCGGTTGGGTATCGGCACGGGTGGGTAGCGGCACCTATGTGAGGAGCAAAACGCAAGACAACGCTGTTAGCCTGACGTTTCCCGCTGATGAAACGGCCGGTGTGATCGATTTAAGTCTTAGCCTGCCTCCGCCCCACCCGTTGCGACAGTCGCTGTTGAGCGAAGCGCTGCTCGCCTTAAGCCAATCCGGTGCAGCATTAGCGCGGGGTGTGACCTACCAAGAGTCCCAGGGGCGTCGCGAGCATCGTGAGGTGCTGGCTCGCTGGTTAAATACCTTAGGCATGTCTCTGATGGCTGATGAACTGCTGATCACCCAAGGTGGCCAGCACGGCATTAGTCTGGCGCTCAGCACCTTGCTACGGCCGGGCGAGCTGCTGGCTGCCGATGCCTTGACCTACCCCGGTGCCATCAGCGCAGCGCAGCAAGGTCATCTCAAGTTGGTAGGGATTGGTCAAGACAGCGAAGGGATGCGCATGGATCTGCTGGAGGCGCAGTGTGCCCGGCAGCCGCCGAGAGCGATTTATCTTACGCCGGAGCAGAACAACCCCACCGGCGCGTGTTTAAGCGCGCCGCGTCGCGAACAGCTGGTGGCGCTGGCGAGGCGCCATGATATCTGGCTGATTGAAGACGGCGTGCAATATCTACCCGCTGAGCAGCGTGGTACGCCTCTTTACAAGCTTGCGCCAGAACGCACACTGTTTGTGTTTAGCACCGCTAAAGTGTTGGCGGGGGGGCTGCGAATTGGCGTGCTGCGGGCGCCTAAAAGTTTGCACGAGCGGTTAGCGACTGGCCTGCGCGCCCAGAGTTGGATGGTGCCGCCGCTAATGGTCGACGTGGTCTGCCACTGGATTAACCAAGCCGCGGCGGAAAAACTACTTACCTGGCAGACTCAAGAGTTAGCGGAGCGTCAACAGTTGGCCGCCCAATGGCTGCAAGGGTTTACCCTAAGCGGGCGCTCCCACAGCAGTAATGTATGGTTGACGCTGCCAGAGGGAAGCCGGGCCGTAGAGCTGTGTGATCGGCTACTGCAGCGGGGCGTTAAGGTAAGCAGCGCTGAGCCCTTTTGTGTGGGCAGCACCCCCGCACCCCAAGCCATTCGTCTATGTGTTGGGGCCGCGGCGGATCGCAGCGAACTCATTCAGGCATTGGGCATTGTTGCCGCCTGTTTGGGCGAGCGGCCGTTAGCCCCCGCCACCTTATGAATTATTCATAGCGGTCTTTCCAGCCTTGATGGCTTATCTGGTCTTTAAGCATTTCGAGAATGTCATACATCACCTGCTCGGTAACGCGATTGCTGCCTTCGTCAACCGTTAGCCAAGTGTCGAAGCCGCTGTCGGCGGTGCGCTCAACTAACTGCCTAAACTCATCGGAATGAATACCTAGCAGCAGCTCATCGACTAGTCGCTGGGCGACGCCACTGAGTGATGCCTCCATAGCGCTGGTGGCCTGCTGCCCCATGGGCAGGCGGTTAAGGCGCTGAATCTCGGGGCTTTCCCGGAGCGTACGGCTAACCAAATCGCTGATCGCCGCCATAATGGACTGACGGTTGTGCTGATAGGCTTTGCCGATAGTGCTCTCCAACCGCTGCGCAATCTCATGAATCAGCTGCGACTTGCGGGGCATGATCACACGCTCAATCACGCGCTCGGTCAGCGAATCGCTGGCGCGTATCTGCTGCTGTACATTGCCCAATAGCCGTAGCGCGATACGGTCAGAAAGCTCCTCCAGCAGAATATCGTAATACTTGGCAACAAATTGATAGACATACCAGTGGGTAACATCAATAAGGCCGAGGCGATGCAGCCGATTGATTAACGATACCACGCGTAGAATACGCAGCAGGCGGAAGCCTGCGAGGGGAATGCAGCCCAGCACGTCATACCAGTGCACGAAGGGGTAGAAAAACCAGCGGTGGTAGCGCCGCTCGGCAATGGCAATTGACCAGCCCAACAGTACATCGGCGATAAAAAAGCTGACAAATACCAAGTCGATGGTGATGAAGCGGCTATGAATCACCTCATCGTAGAAAGTATGAAAACCGGGCGCGAGATTGGCGATGCCTTGGTTAATAGGGCCGAGCAGAAACAGTGAATCAAACAGCAGTAGCGCGAGGTTAATCACCACCAGCGTCAGAATGAAAAAATCCCAACCGATATGGGCATATTCGACCGCTTTAGGCAGGTGCGGGTAGCGTTCCCTGGCAGGCATGCGAACTCCTTATGGTGGGGCGTTACAACGGTTGTTACTGAGCCTGCGACTGATGCTGTTGTTGGGTCAACAGCTCTTCTTGCTCCGCCTGTTTGCGTAACTTTTTGCGCAGCGCTGCTTTTTCAAAGCGTAGTTTCTGCAGCGGTGTTGCCAACGTGAGTGGCGGTACGCTGGCGGGTTTGCCCTCAGCATCAATCGCGACCATGGTGAGGTAGCAGCTGTTGGTATGGCGGATTAGCTTATTGCGAATATCTTCGGCCACGACCTTAATACCAATTTCCATTGATGAGCGGCCCACATGATTGACGCAGGCTAAGAACGTGACCAGTTCACCGACATGGATCGGCTGTTTAAACAGGACTTGGTCTACCGACAGTGTCACCACATAGTGACCTGAATAACGGCTAGCACAAGCAAACGCGACTTCATCGAGCTTTTTAAGAATAGCGCCACCATGCACTTTGCCGCTGAAATTCGCCATGTCAGGTGTCATTAATACCGTCATGGAGAGTTCGTGCTGCCCAGGCAGGGCAGTATTGATAGCGGTACTCGCGCTGGTTTCCGTCTCGGACATGCGGTGTTCCTTCTGTTATCACTGCCCGCCGCCCAAATGCCGGGCAAACTGAGCGGCGGGCAGTCATTGGCTGTTTTTTAAAACCACATTAGGCCAACTGAAATGATAATGCCGGTAATAAACAGCTGAATCAGGCAGAAGCCCATAATGTCTTTTGCCTTCAGCCCGGCAATAGCGAGTACCGGTAGCGCCCAGAAGGGTTGCAGCAGGTTGGTCCAGGCATCACCCCAAGCGACTGCCATGGCCACCCGTGAAATGTCGGCACCTAACGCTTGAGCCGCAGGGAGCATCACTGGTGCTTGTACGGCCCATTGGCCGCCGCCAGAAGGGACAAACAGGTTCACAATCCCAGCGCTGATAAATGACCAGAAGGGGAGTGAGCTGGCGGTGGCAAATGAGATCAGCCACTCAGACATGCTTTCAGCCAGCCCTGATTGAACCATGATGGCCATGATGCCAGCGTAGAAGGGGAATTGAATAACAATACCCGCACCGCCTTTGATCGCTTCATTCAAACTGTTGAGAAGGTTGCGTGGCGTGCGATGCAGAACAATAGCAAGGAACAGAAACAGGAAGTTAACGACGTTAAGGTTCAAGCCGCCGCCGCGCAGCAAAAAGTGATCAAGCAAGAACAGCACGCCAGGCACCCCTACAAGTAGGGAAAGGGTCAAGCTGTTTTCAAGACGTTCTGCCGGACGAGTAATGCGTCCTACCGGCTCTGGCTTGTCGTTCAGTACGCTGGGGTCGACGTAGACGCTATCCTTCTCATCCGGCAGCATCATACGGTTCACCAGTGGTATGGCGATAAACAGGCAGACCACAATGGCGAGGTTGAAGAAGGCGAAAATCGTTGAGCCGGTGCTAATGACGCCAATCTGGTCAGCGGTAAAATGGCCTTCGGTGGCGATGGTCAAGGGGATCGAACCTGCCAAGCCGCCGTGCCACACCACAAAACCCGAGTAGGCACTGGCAACGAGGAGCCGATAGTCAACGCGAATCAGCCGGGCCAGCTCTTTAGCAAACAGCGCGCCGACCACAAGACCAAACCCCCAGTTAATCCAGCTGGCCGCCAAGGAAACCAGCGTCACCAGAATGATGGCGCCACCGGGTGTTTTAGCCGTACCAGCGATTTTTTGCAGAATACGTTTTACCGGCGGGGAGCTAGCCAGCATAAAACCGGTAACCAACACCAGCAGCATCTGCATAGAGAATGTCAGTAAACCCCAGAAGCCATCGCCCCAGAAGCGCAGAACCGCTAGCGGTGTTTGGCGCTCAATGGCGATCGCGGCGACCGCGGCAATTAACGTCAGCAGCAGAACGAAAATGTACGGGTCGGGTAGATAGCGCTCCACCAGCTTTACGGCCGGTTTTGAGATCATTTTAAGCATGGGATGCTCTCTTTATTCATTATTAGAAAGTGCCTAGTCAGTGTCTAGGAGGTGCATAGCTAATATACGGGCGAGCGCGCTGTTTTTCACGTTGAAGCTGCCCGCTACATCTCACGTTAACGCAACTGCCATTAATGGCGGCCATCTTAGCACCAGTGTGTGCGCCGGTAGCGTCGATAATAATGAATGAGTACTGCCGAGCGAACCAGCGTAAAGAGCATGAATGCAAGCCATAGACCGTGGTTACCCAGTCCCTGAGTGATCCACCAAGTGGGTAGATAAGCGGCAAGACCGATAAAGATACTGTTGCGCATTTCACTAACGGCGGTGGTGCCAATAAATACGCCATCGAGTAGATAGCTCCATACGGCGAACAGCGGCATGATCACCATCCATGGTAGGTAGTGTGCTGCCGTCGTACGTACCTCTTCAAGACCAGTGAGAAGCGCAATTAGCGCATTGCCGCCTAGTGCGAACAGTAAAGCGGCAGCGCCAGCCGTCCAGAAAGAAAAAACCGCAGCGGCGCGCACGGTAGCGGCAAACTCACGCCAATCTTTGCGCCCATAGGCGCGCCCAATCAGGGATTCAGCCGCATGGGCAAAGCCATCCAGGGCATAGCTGGTGAGCATGATAAATTGCAGTAGCACGGCATTGGCGGCGAGCACCGTGTCGCCTTGGCGGGCGCCCTGGGCGGTAAAGAACGCCATGGCAAACAGCAGGCCAAGCGTGCGCACAAACAGGTTAGCGTTAACGTTGAATAGGGCTGTATAAGCCGCTAGGGCAAGCAAACGCTCGCGCAAAAAATGTCCTTCTAGCCTCGTTAATTGGCGCAGTACTAAATAGCTGCCAAACGCTAGCGCACTATAGTCGGCGATCACGCTGGCCCACGCTACGCCATTACTGGTCATCCCCAGGCCTACCACAAACCATAAATCCAGCACGATATTGACGCTATTGGTGAGCAGCAGAATCATCAGCGTGACGCGTGAGTTCTGTTGCCCCAAAAACCAGCCCAAAATGGCGTAGTTGGCAAGTACCGCTGGCGCTGACCAGAGACGGATGTGGGCGTACTCACGCGCTAAATCGGTGGCTACTTCACTACCATCCAATAGCCACAAGCCTAACGTAATCAGCGGAGAGGCAAACACAATCAGCAGGGTACCGATCACCAGTGCCATGATCAGCGACTGTCCCAGCAGGTTGCGCACATCCGTGTCGCTCTCACGGCCCATGGCTTGTGCGACTAATCCCGTGGTGCCCATGCGCAAGAAACCAAAGCCCCAATAGAGAAAGCTGAAGAGAGTCGCACCCAGGGTAACGCCCGCCAGATAGCGAGAGTCGGGCAGATGCCCAACCACGGCGGTATCGACCAACCCAAGTAGCGGAACGGTGATATTAGAAAGAATGATTGGCCAGGCGAGGGCCCAAATCCGCATTAGGCTTAAGCGGCCGTGATGATGCGGTACTTCTTCATCAGCTGCTCTTGGCTTTCGTGGCGTTCTGGGTCAAGGGGGATACAGTCCACCGGACAAACCTGCTGACACTGAGGCTCGTCATAGTGACCTACGCATTCGGTGCATAGGTTGGGGTCGATAACATAAATCTCCTCGCCTGGAGAGATCGCATCATTAGGGCATTCGGGCTCGCAGACGTCGCAGTTAATGCACTCGTCGGTAATCATCAGGGCCATGGGCATACCTCGCGTATACGTTCACACTCGGGCGATTGTACCGCAATACCCGAGTGTTTTACTCAACAATGGCGTTGGCTAGCTAGTGTAGTGCTTACGTAGCGCTTCGGCGACCTGTGGATGCACCAAGCGAGAAACATCGCCACCCAGCTTGGCAATCTCGCGCACGATGGTCGAAGAAATATATGAATTTTCAACCGCCGGGGTTAAAAAGACGCTTTCCAGTTCTGGATTTTGCGCCCGATTCATGTTGGCAAGCTGCAGCTCATACTCAAAATCGGAGACCGCGCGTAGGCCACGCAGAATAATCGTCGCTTCCTGCTCATGCATCATGGTGGTGAGCAGGTTGGAAAAGCCGATGACTTCCACGTTGGGTAACGACACACAGACCTTTTTGACCAGTTCCATGCGCGTTTCCAGGCCGAGATTGGGGCTTTTGCCGGGGCTTGCCGCCACTGCGATAACGACTTTGTCGAACATGCGCGCGCCGCGTTCAATGAGGTCGAAGTGGCCATTGGTGATCGGGTCGAAAGTGCCTGGATAGACGGCGATATTGATTTTGCCGCTGCTCATCACGATGTCTCCTCGTCCAAACGGCCAAAGGGATTGTCACTGGTGAGCGAAACCGCGTGGTCGTAACCGGGAATATGAATCCTGTCGGCATGAATATCCAACTCTGGGCCTTCCAGCACTGCTTCACCGAACTGGTAGCGCGGTGCGTAGTGACCATGGTCTGCCTGAGCAAGGTAGGCCGCTGCCGCTTCACGGGTAGTCTCGCGACGCTCTTTCCAGGCACTTACGGCGGCGGCTCCATGGCGCTGAGCCAGCAGGCGCTCGGTCACCGCAGGTGAGAGTACAACACCGGTGGCATTATTGCCGCCGAAGCCTTTGGCGTTAATAAAGGCAGCGTCCGCGCGAAACGTTTGCGCCGTTTTTGAAAAACGTAACCGCTCGGCATAGACGTCGTCAGCCACCGCATCCAGGGTTGGGATGCCGGGCAGCAAGTCGTGGGCAAAGCTGCCCAGGGCGCTTGCCAACTGGTCTCCCGCCGCGGAGCCTTGGGAGTGACCGATAAAGGCTTTGATGGCCACGACCGGCCAGTCGTTAATGCCGTTGGCGCGGGCGATTTCGTCGAATACATGGGATTCGGTAATGCGGTTTTTGGGGGTGCTGGTACCGTGCGCATGCAAAAAGCTGCGCTCTTTAAGGGCTTTTTCACCCAGCATATCGCGCACCAGCGCAGTCGCTTTACCCAGGGTGATGTAATTACCAATCCCCGGCGCCGAAATCGAGCGCTTGTAACCGTCAGCATTGACGAATACGTCAGGCACCGCGCCGAGAATATCCGCGCCGACTTCCATTGCCAGCGCATCGTCCATCAGCAGCACAAACTGGCTGGCTTCCGCCATGGTAAAGCCGCAGTTGCGCGCAAAGGGGCGGCAGGCGCGCTGGTAATCGCTGTCGGTGAGCAGCTCCAGCGCATCCAGGGCTTTCAGGCCCGCGTCGTCGGCCAGCGCGCCCATGGCCCTGAAGCCCTCTATAAT
Source organism: Vreelandella sp. DA03-1M (assembly GCF_055725665.1). Taxonomy (NCBI): domain Bacteria; kingdom Pseudomonadati; phylum Pseudomonadota; class Gammaproteobacteria; order Oceanospirillales; family Halomonadaceae; genus Vreelandella; species Vreelandella sp. DA03-1M. The sequence continues at coordinate 3,640,413 of NZ_CM146798.1, read as the reverse complement.
CTCCGGCGTAATGGGGGCGTCCGCGGTGCCTACCATCACCACACGGCGGCGTCCGGCCCGAATGTCGTCAATGCCCAGCCGCAGGTTGTAGAGAAAACTAGCGCAAGCGCCAAGAGCCGCCCCGGTGCCGCCCACGCTGCCGAGTACATAGGCATTCAAAAAGTCGGCGGGCATCTGACCATAGCCCAGCGGCATCTGCTTGGAGGTGGCACGCTGGCCGCTCACCAGGCTTTTCAGTAAGCCGCCCCAGCCCTGATCGTCTAACTGGCCAATGGAGTTACCTGCGTACACGGCAATATGATCCGGGTTTAACTGCTGACGCAGTGTCTCCCATGAGAGGCCGCTGGCGCCCAGGCAGTCGCTTGCGCCAAATACCGCCAGCGATAGGCCGCGGGGGTGGTGCACACTGCGGTAGAGGCTCGCCGGGTCAAAGCCGCTGGGTAGCTGAGCCGCCGCGCGAACCTTGGGTAGCTGGGCGTCAGGCAGCAGTACTTCAAGCACTCCGGCGGGCACCCTGACTTCTACCTCGCGGGCATCAATATCGCGTACCTGCCAATCAGCGGGCAGATTTTCAGGCAGTTGGCGGCGGCGCAGGGTAAAACGTAGCGGCTCGGCCAACTGCATGCTGGCGTGCCGATTAGACGGCATGCCGGGATCTAGAAAGCGCGGGTCTTCATTGCGGCGGATCAGGGTGTGGTTCAATACCTGATCACGCAGCGACTGAGCCGGGGCCTCTATGGGGTGGCCTTGACTGTCGTGCCACCCTTTTTCGGAGTGCTCTACTAGGCGCATAAGCGCCGCCAAGCCTTCCAGTGTCTGGCGTTGCTGGTCAGCAGGGAGGGCATCAAGCACAGTGCGGCGGAAGGCCTGATGGCCAGAGGTTCTGCCAGCGGGGTTGATGCCGCCCATGCCGACAATCACCGGTAAGTGTGACAAGCCGGGTTCCTCGTGATGCGGTGGTGGTAATAACAATTATTGACAACGCTCTAAGCCAGTCATAGCTAATTAAATTATAGCTAAGTCAATTATAACTAGCTCTATTATGACCAAAGCGATGCGCTTAATAAGTACCTAATGCGTGATCATAGCACCGGCCACGCAACGGCGTCATGCCGCAAGCGCTCGAGACTGTTAGAATCACGCTTTTCAGCCGAGAGATGGCATGCAGCATAATTCTCGACCAGTGACCTCTAATCAGCCAGGCCCGCATCAGGATTTAGCGCGCCGGGTCAACCGAGCGCTCACGCATCCATTACGTAAACCGATCGCCGAGCACACGCAGCGCAACTTTGCGCAGGCGGCCGAATGGCTGGCGAGCCGCCAGGCACCGCTGATACTTGATTCCGGCTGTGGCGTCGGGGTATCGACACGCCAACTAGCGGCGCAGTTCCCCGGCCATGCCGTGATTGGCATTGATCGCAGTGAGGATCGTTTGGGGCGTGATCACGGCGAACTGCCACATAATGCACTGCTAGTGCGCGCGGATCTGGTCGATTTCTGGCGTTTGGCCTATCAGGCAGGCTGGGCGCCCGAGTATCACTATTTGCTTTACCCCAATCCTTACCCCAAAGCAGGGCATCTCAAAATGCGCTGGCATGGCCATGCGGTTTTACCCACACTGTTGGCGCTTGGTGGGCACCTTGAGCTGCGCTCAAATTGGTCGCTTTACGTTGAAGAGTTTGCCTTGGCGGTGGCGCAGGTAACCGGCAAGCAGGCTGCAGTGGCTGAATTTGTACCTGAAGGTGACTATTTAACACCGTTTGAGGCGAAGTATGCTCAAAGTGGCCAAGCGCTGTGGTGGTTATGGGTTGATTTGGAGCGGATATGACGTTTGTTTATTTGGTATTGGCAATTGTGGCCGAAGTCATTGCTACGAGTGCATTAAAGGCTTCTATGGGCTTCACACGTCCATTGCCGAGCGTTGTGGTGGTGGTTGGCTACGGGCTCGCCTTTTATCTGCTTAGCCTGGTGCTGCGCACGCTGCCGGTGGGGGTCGCCTATGCGATTTGGGCGGGTCTGGGCATTGTGTTGGTCACCTTGGTCGGCATTGTGGTGTTTGGTGAAAAGCCCGACTTGCCGGCGGTACTGGGGATTAGCCTGATTGTGGCGGGTGTGGTTCTGCTGCAAGTGTTTTCCAAAATGAACGTGCATTGAGGTAATTTAATGGGTTCTTTTTTTACTGTTAAGCGTCTGCGGCGCTGGTCGCTGGTGTTCGGGATTGCCTCGCTGGCCCTGTGCACCAGTGCCAGCCTGTTCGCTGATTTCAACCGCCTGAGCCAACTGCAGAACAAAGGTTTCTCGATCAGTGCTGAAGCGCGCCTGCTTGACGCCGACACAGGCGCTAATGCGCTGCTGGGCAGCATTAATCCAGAGCGCCAGTTATCGCCCGCGTCTGTTACCAAGGCATACCTGGCGGCGGCGGCGCTGATCCGTTTTGGTCCTCAGCATCGTTTTACCAGCCAGCTAGTTAGCTCGGGCAGGGTTGAAGACAGAGCTGAAGGCGGTGTACTGCGTGGCGATTTAGTGTTTGAGGGCGGTGGCGACCCCGGCCTGACCACGGAAAACCTATGGCGCTTGGTGCAGCGTTTGCACTTAGCCGGGGTGCGTGAAATTGATGGCGCCTTGGTGGTCAGCCAGTGGCGGTTTGGGCCGGTTGACTGTATTACTACCGACCGCTGCGATGCCCTCACTCGGGTCACCAACGCCTACAGCGCGCCGCTTTCGTCAGCTGGCGTTAATTTCGGCAGTTGGTGTGTCAATGTCGCCCCCGCTGCTAGCGCAGGTGAGCCAGCCCGGGTGGGGCTGTGCGATAGCCAGACCTCGCTGATCACCATTGATAATCAAGTCGTCACTCGCCCAGCCAATAGCGGCACCGAGATTAGTGCTGAACGTATCACCGATGAACGTGGTGACGTGATGCGCCTGACGGGACAGATTTCGACCAATGCCACTGCCCGGGATGTTTATCGTGGCGCGGGCGATGCGGCCGAGAAAACTGCACAAGTGCTGATGGGTATGCTGAATCAGGCAGGGATTCAGGTAAGCGACTCATGGCGCGTCAGTTCGACCCAGCCGCCCAGCACGGCACAGCGCTTGGCCGCCGTCGATAGCCAGCCTCTGCAAGAAATATTGCTGCGCATCATGAACTACTCCAATAACTACATGGCCGATGTACTGGCGCTTGATCTGGTCGAAACGCCCCAGGCGCAGTTACGCCAGGCAGGCCAAGCCATTGAGTCTTATGTGCAGCGTCTTCCTGGGCATGGGCCATTAACGTTGTATAGCGGCAGCGGGCTGACGACGGAAAACCGCACATCGGCTCAGGGGATTAACGTGATGCTGGAAGACATGTTTCGGCAGAGCGCGCTGTTTCCAAGCTTTGTGGCCGCTTTCCAATCGCCAGCCAACGGCGTTATGCGCTTTATTCGGCGTGGCTCAACCACGTTTCAAAACAATGTCATGTTAAAAACCGGTACGCTGAATCAACCCTTTGCTGTGCGCGCCGCGGCGGGCTATTTTCGCACCGCGCAAGGACGCTGGGGAGTATTTAGTGTCATGGTCAATGGTAGCGGCAGTACGCCGTATTTAAGCTGGACTGAGGTGCTGGATCCATTATCACTGGATTTGGACGCCATGATTTTAGCGAACTGATTTTCCTTTACGCTCACAAGGTGAGGCGACCTGCATGAAACCAGGGCATACCGGTTTAACCCATTTGGTCCACTCCACGCGCTATTCGTGGAAGGGGCTTAAGGCCGCGTTTAGAAACGAGGCAGCCTTTCGCCAAGAAGTCGTGATTACTGCGTTGTTACTCCCCTTCGCCTGGTGGATAGGGGACAGCATCATCAGTTGGCTACTGCTGGTGAGTAGCCTGTTTTTCGTATTGATCGTCGAGCTCTTGAACAGTGCGATTGAAAACGTGGTTGATCGCATTGGCACTGAGCACCACGAGCTTTCTGGCCGGGCCAAGGATATTGGCTCCGCCGCTGTTATGCTGTCACTGATGATGGCTGGCCTTACCTGGGGGCTATTGGGTTGGGAAAAGTTTTATAGCTAAGCTGGTTTAAGAGCTGAATATTTTTAACACGCTGGACAGCGAGGTAGTTATGCAAGTGAACGACGATTTTTTACCGTTGTCGACGCTGCCAGCGTCGTTACAAAAAGCTACCCAGGCCGCTTGGCAGCGCTTAATTGAGGCGCTGACCCAAGCCGATAATATTGCTGAGATGACCCAGCAAGAGCTGCCTTCAAGCAGTTGGCAGGGGCTTTCTGAGCAGCGCCGTGAGGCGCTTGCTAAAGTGTTGGCCATTTCAACCTTCGCGCTGGATACCCTGGCCCGCTACCCCCAGTGGTTGGCTGAGTTGGATATTGCCGGTGAATTGGACGCAAATCCTGGGCGGGATGAACTGGCTAGCTGGTTGAACGAGTCGCTTGAGAGCGCCGATGACGAAGAGGCCATGCAGCGGGTGATTCGCCGTTTTCGCCGCAAGCGGATGGTCGGCATTATCTGGCGTGACCTTAACCGTACCCCCGGCTACGTTATGTGGGATACCGCCAAGGCGGTGTCTGAGCTTGCCGAAATCTGCCTGGAAGCCGCGTTGAGTTGGCTTGAGCAATTTTATGCGCCGCGCTGGGGTGAGCCCGCGCCACGCAAAGACGGCTCGCCCCAGCGCTTGGTTGTGCTGGGTATGGGCAAACTGGGTGCGGGTGAGCTGAATCTTTCCTCCGATATTGATCTGATCTTTGCCTTCCCCGAAAAAGGTGAAACCCAGGGCGGGCGCAAGCCATTAGCGCACCAGGAGTACTTTACCAAGCTTGGTCAAAAGCTAATCGGTGCTCTAGATGCTATCACGGCGGATGGTTTCGCCTTCCGCGTTGATATGCGCTTGCGGCCTTTAGGTGACGGCGGGCCGCTGGTGGGCAGTTTTTCCATGCTCTCCAGCTACTACCAGGATCAAGGCCGCGAGTGGGAGCGTTACGCAATGCTGAAAGCGCGGCCTGTGGCGGGTGATTTAGACGCAGGTGATGAGTTGCTGGCCGGGCTGCGCCCCTTTGTGTATCGCAAATATCTTGATTTCGGCGCGATTGAGTCGCTGCGTGAGTTGAAAGCGATGATTAACCGCGAAGTGAAGCGCAAAGGAATGCAGAGCAATATCAAGCTCGGCCCCGGCGGCATTCGCGAGGTTGAATTTGTGGTGCAGGCGTTCCAACTGATTCGCGGCGGCCGTGATACCGAACTGCAGGTGACATCGCTGAAAACCGCGCTCAATCGCTTGCCCGAGCTAGGCCTGTTGCCGCAAGAAGTGGTTGATGAGCTACTGCCCGATTACGCTTTTTTACGTGACGTCGAACACGCCCTTCAAGCGCTGGAAGACCGCCAGACGCAAACCTTACCCAGCGATGATAGCGACCGTGAGCGGGTAGCCTTCGCCATGGGCCATGAAGACTGGCCGGGGCTAATTGCCCAGCTTGATGAAGTGCGCGAGCGCGTGCGCCAGCACTTTGATGCAGTGATCGCGGACCCTGAAGAGGACGTAGATGAGGCCAACGATGACAGCCAGCTTGGCTTGGCCCAGTGGCGACTGATTTGGCGCGGCGAGCTAGAGGCGGAGGAGGCCACTGCGCACCTTGCCGAGGCGGGCTTCGGTGCGCCGGAAAAAGCCTTAAAGCGTCTGCAGAGTCTTTACCACTCCCGGCAAGTGCAAAGCATGCAGCGGATTGGCTTTGAAAGATTGGATGCGTTGATGCCGCTACTGCTGGATGCCGTGGCCGACAACGAGGCGCCGGATACCGCGCTGGCGCGGGTGCAGCCACTGATTGAGTCCGTCTTACGGCGTACCGCTTACCTTGCCCTGCTGCGCGAAAACCCTCAGGCGCTTGAACACCTGATGCGTTTGTGTGCTTCCAGCCCATGGATTGCCGAACAGCTGGCGCGTTACCCCATCCTACTCGACGAGCTGCTGACGCCGGAAACGCTCTACACCCCGGCCGATAAAGCGCGCCTGGCCGATGAGCTGCGCCAAACGCTGAACCGCTTGCCAGAGGATGACGAAGAGGCGCAACTGGAGGCGCTGCGTGTCTTTAAGCACGCGCAAACGCTTCATGTCGCGGCGTCAGATATCATGGGCACTCGGCACCTGATGAAAGTAAGTGATTACTTAACGTTTATCGCTGAAGTCATCCTTGATGCCGTACTGGCCATGGCGTGGAAACATATTACCCGCAAACATGGCGTTCCTGAGGGCCTGAATACCCGCGAGGCAGCCTTTCTGATTGTCGGCTACGGCAAGCTGGGCGGCATCGAGCTGGGCTACAGCTCCGATTTAGATCTTGTTTTCCTGCATGATAGTGATGGACAAGGCGCGACGGATGGCCCACGCCCCATTGATACACCCGTATTTTTCACCCGCTTGGGCCAGCGTATTATCCACCTACTTACCGCGGTAACCCCCACCGGCACGCTTTATGAAGTGGATATGCGCCTACGGCCTTCGGGGAATTCAGGGCTATTGGTAACATCGCTTAAAGCCTTTGCAGACTATCAGCGGCAGAACGCCTGGACGTGGGAACACCAAGCGTTGGTGCGCGCCCGTGTCGTGGCGGGGAGCGATGTGTTGGCCGAAAAATTCGCCCAACTGCGCGGTGATATTTTAGGCAATGAACGCGATAAAGCCGCACTGCGCGAAGAAGTGGTCAAGATGCGTCAGAAAATGCGCGACCATCTGGGCAGCAAAGCGACCAGTGATACGTTTAATATTAAGCAAGATGCGGGTGGTATGGTGGATATTGAGTTTCTTTGCCAATACGCGGTGTTAGCGCTCGCTCACCAAACCCCCGCGCTACTGAAGTATAGCGACAATATCCGTATTTTAGAGAGCCTGACAGAGAGTGGGCACTTACCTTATGAAGAAGCGGAGCGACTGAGAGAAGCTTACCTGGCCTATCGCAGCGCTACCCATCGAGCGGCGCTCACCGGTGAAAAAGCGCTCACCGATGGTGAAGAGTTTAGGCAACATCGCGATGTAGTCACCGCGCTCTGGCAGCACTTTCTTGAGTCACCAGCCACTGAAAATAACTAGCCCGGCAAACGGGTCACTCTGACTAGGAAGAAACAATGAAGCCATGGAGTCAGGCGGGGTGGCCCGCATGATTGGACATATTCTGGCCACACTATTGCCCGTTTTTTTAATCACCGGTTGTGGCGCTGCCTATGGACGCTATCGGAGACCCGACATTCGTAGCCTGAATACGCTCAATATGGAGCTGTTCGTTCCCCTATTGGTATTCGCCGTGCTGGCCGACCGCCAGGCGCCACTTGCTGAATACGCCTGGCTTGCTACGGCGGCTGTTGCGGTGGTGCTAGGGTCGGGGGTTGTGCTGTGGCCGGTGGCTAAGTGGCTTAAGCTGGATATTAAAACCTTTCTTCCCCCTATGATGTTCAACAATTCAGGCAATATGGGGGTGCCGTTACTGGTACTTGCATTCGGCCCTGACGCGCTGCCTGCCGCTGTAGTGGTGTTTATTGTTGAGATGCTGCTGCACTTCTCGGTAGGGCTTTATATGCTAAACCCGCGTACTTCGCTATGGCGGATGCTGCGCATGCCTATCGTGTTGGCGAGCTTGGCAGGGCTGGGGGTGAACACCAGTGGACTGCCGCTACCAAGCTGGCTGCTGGAGGCTATGCGTATGCTGGGCGAAGTATGTATCCCCTTAATGCTGTTTGCGCTAGGCGTGCGGCTGCTGGAAATTGACTTTAGCGATTGGCGCACGGGGATGCTGGGGGCGGTGCTCTGTCCGCTGTCGGGGTTAGTGATTGCGTTGCCATTAATGTGGCTACTGCCACTTAATGACATGCAAATGGCCGTACTGCTGGTGTTTGCAGCCCTACCTCCCGCGGTATTGAATTATTTGGTGGCAGAGCAGTACCAGCTGGCGCCACAAAAAGTGGCGTCGCTGGTACTGATTGGCAACCTGGGGAGTTTGGTGGTAATGCCGCTAACGCTAGCGGCAACATTCACATGGATACATGCACCGCTTTAACAGGCGGCGCGATCAGTGACTACCTATTTAACGACCATTTTTAATTTCACTGTCTTTAACTTTATAGTGACCTTCTAATGCGTCCTGATGACCTGGATGGCTGTTCGCAGAGGTATTTCCACGAGAATAACCACCGCCGATATCCTGCGCCTGCTGAGCACGCATTTGCTCCATACGTTTTTTCATTTTATGACGCATAAACGGCATCATTGCCCAGCCAATCAATAAGAAAAATAGGCCGAGTACCACACCTACTATCATCAACGCGCCAAAGGCCAACCACGTAAACAGCAGCTTTAAGCTACCTGCTAGGCCGGTGGGTTGGGTTTGCGCTGCACGGGCACGCCATTGGTTTGCCGCTTGCCATGCTGCGTTGCGTTGGTCGCGATTCATCTGTGGCATGAGAGCCTCCATCGGTTATTCGCACCCATTGGAACACAGTTGGTCTAGCAAGTTCACTGCATGGCGATAGGACGAAATGCGTCGTCGGCGGGGCATGCTCCACTGGCAGTGCGATTAGGTTTTCCAACTGTTACCATTAAGCTGTACAAAACAAGTTTGGCTGTACAAGCATGCTCTTAGTACGCAGTGCTTATCTAAACAGAGCTCATCTAACAGGACGGTTATATGGCTAATCATGGAGGCAAGTCGGTATTCATCGCATCAGTGGTGATTATTTTTGGCTTGGTAGTTGTCGGGGCGTCATTTCCTGAAGGATTTGCCAACGCGGCAGAGGGAGCGCTGACGACCGTTACCGAGCTATTTGGGTGGTTTTATCTTTTTTCTGTCTTTGGCTTTGTGATTTTTCTTTTTGGTTTGGCACTGAGTAAATACGGCAAAGTGCGTTTAGGCCCCCAGGACAGCCGCCCCAACTATACGTTTTTCTCATGGATCAGCATGCTACTGGCCGCTGGTTTTGGTGTCGGACTGGTGTTCTATGGCATGGCTGAACCCATGTTTCACTTTATAGAGCCCCCCTATGGCGACAGAACCGCTGAAACGGAAGCAGCCGCCCGTTACGCGATTCAATACAGCTACTTTAACTGGGGCATTCATCAGTGGGCAGCCTTCTCGATTGTGGGGTTGATCATTGCCTATTTTCAGTTCCGCAAAGGGCAGGCCGGGCTGGTATCTTCGGTGTTGTCGTCGATAACGGCTAAAAACCCTAAAATTCGCCCTTATGCTTCCTGGTTGGATGTCTTTGCGGTGGTTGCCACGGTTATGGGGGTCGCTACGTCGCTTGGATTGGGAGTGCTGCAGATGAATGGCGGCTTAAACGCCGTGTTTGGCCTGCCAGAAAATGGTTTTTGGCAGTTTGTGATTCTGTTCGTCATGTTCTGCGCTTATATGGCATCGACCTGGTCGGGCTTGGATAAAGGCATTAAACGTCTTTCTAACCTCAATATGATTTTGTGTATTGGGTTGATGCTGTATGTATTGTTCACTGGCCCTACCGTGGCGATATTAGAAACCATTACGGTGGGCATTGGCGATTACCTGCAGAACTTTATCGGTATGAGCCTGCGTATTTCCCCCTATAGCGATAACGAGTGGGCAAGCAGCTGGACGATTTTTTACTGGGCCTGGGTAATTGCCTGGTCGCCGTTTGTGGGTACATTTATTGCCCGCGTATCCCGCGGACGTACCATTCAAGAGTATGTGTTTGGGGTGCTGTTCGTACCGCCGCTGCTCGCCTGTTTGTGGATTGGCGTGTTTGGTGGCGCGGCATTACATATGGAGTTGAATGGTACCGATATCGGCCTAGCTGCCGCGACTCAGGATAATATAACGGTCGCCCTGTTTGAGATGTTTGAACTGATGCCCTTTACGGGCGCGCTGTCGGTTGTTGCGATGATGTTGATCTTTATTTTCTTGGTCACGTCCGCTGACTCGGCCTCCTATATCGTGGCGCAAATGACCGATAATGGTTCGATCAATCCGCCGCTCTATAAGCGCGTCATTTGGGGTGTGCTGATCGCCGCCATCTGCCTGACACTGATTGCATCCGGTGGTTTAACGGGGCTGCAATCCGCATCGGTGCTGTCGGCACTACCTTTCACCTTTATTCTGTATATGATGGTGTTTGTTTTAGTGCAGGAACTGCGCGCAGACCGCAAGGCGATGCTGACGCAGCTTTATCGTCGCCATGGGGAAACACCAGTGGGGGCTGACGCCTTTGAAGCCGAGCTATTAGGGGAAGAAGAGCGTCTTCGTCGTGCCCCCAATGTGGTCAACCGGCGCATTAATAGCTAGCATCGCTAGGGACAGGCAAGCTTTTTTGTTGCGGGAGCTTGCTATTTCAGGAGCACGATACATGGAGCGAACAGGCTAATGGCTCGGCAAGGACGCCATGGCGCAACGCGAAGGAAGCCCAAAGGGGTTGCCTTTGATCGTTGGCTCGACCGGGTGGTGACCGTAGCCGTACTGACGGCCATGGTCATTGGCTTGACCGCGGTGGCTGCCCACTGGTTGCTCTAACGCTGCTAGCTCTTTGCAAAGTTAGCTCTTCGCAATGGTCTTATCACAATGCCCGGCTTTTTTAAGCCGGGCATTTGCGTGTCTCTACCCGGTTCCGGCCCCGACGTTTGGTAAGCTAACTAGGCTAATCTTCACCTTCTCTAATCTGCCAACGCAAGCCGTGGCATATTGCTGGCTCCACCTGCTAGGCTTACGACTTCCTCTGTGAGAGTAAACTAATGCTGCCTGCTACTACTGCTAAGGCGATGAATGGCTACGCATCGCGTCGAGAGATTTTCGGCTGGGCGATGTTTGATTTTGCCAACCAGGCTTACACGCTTCTGATCATTACCGTGGTCTTTGGCGAGCTATTTACCACGGTCATCGTCGGGGATCGGGGTGATAACTTCCGACTTGCCAACTTCTTATGGAGCCTTGGTCTGGCCATCAGCTATCTGATGGTAGTGATCACGGCACCCTTGTGTGGCGCGGTGATGGACTACCGTGCGGAGAAAAAGCGCTTTCTGCTCATCAGCTATCTTGCCACCGTGGTCACCACGGCGATGCTCTACTTTGTTGAACCTGGCTACGTCATTATTGGTTTGTTGTTGATTGTGCTGTCTAACTACGCCTATTCCATGGGGGAGTCATTTATTGCTGCCTTTTTACCCGAGCTTGGGCCACCGCAGTCGCTGGGCAAAATTTCCGGTTTTGGCTGGGCGTTAGGCTATATCGGGGGGTTATTTGCCGCTGGATTCACCCTGGTGGTACTAGGTGAAGCAAGCGCTGACAACTTTGAACGTATCCGCTGGGTTGGCCCTTTTGCCGCTGGTTTTTTTCTGATTACGGCTATTCCCACTTTTTTATGGTTAAAAGAGCGTGGCACGCCTCAGCCTCGTGGCGTCTCGTATCGTCATATTGCCTTGAAGCGGGTGACATCCACGCTGCACGAATTGCGTTATTTCAAAGACCTGACCGTCTTTTTAGTATCGCTGTTGTTCTCAATGGCCGGTGTTTACATCATTATCGCGTTTGCATTCATCTATGGTGCCCAAGTGATTGGCTGGGACGAGAGTGTACGCAATATCATGTTTATTATTGTTCAAGTCACCGCGGCGGCAGGGGCGTTAGGGTTTGGCTGGTTACAGGATCGGCTAGGTGCCAAGCACACTTACCAGATGACGCTGGCGCTCTGGGTGCTGGCGATTATTGCCATCTGGGCAACCCCGGAGCTGACCCAGTGGATCAACGAACAGTTTGAGGTGCAGTGGCAGGCCCAGTACGTATTCCTGGTAGTGGGTTGCTTGGCGGGTCTGAGCCTTGGTTCTAGCCAATCTGCCAGCCGGGCACTGGTTGGTCTATTTTCACCGCTGGAAAAATCAGCTGAGTTTTTCGGTTTCTGGGGGTTGGCCAATAAGTTGGCGGGGGTGTTTGGTATCGTCATGCTGGGCGTGTTGCAAACGCTCATTGGCTTGCAGGCGTCTATTCTATTATGTGTGGCCTTGTTCGTTATCGCGATGCTGATTTGCGCTAAGGTCAACGAGCGCCGCGGCCGGGAGGCTGCGCTTGCCTGGGAAAACACACAATAGGGATAGCTGGGTGCCCTTACCTCAGCGAGGTGAACGATGGTGACGCAGACAGCAACGCCAATAGCACAGCGTGGTGGCATCGTCATGATGCTGTTGTTTTGGGTGCTGTTAATGGCCGTTGGGACGTGGTGGATACACGGTGGCCTGGAAGAAATGATGCGCCCTAATGCCAATATCGTGCATACCTTGCCTGCGGGTGAACCGATTACCCTAAAGCGTAATCGTGCTGGGCATTTCGAGGCGCCCGGCCGTATTAATGGTGAGCCAGTCAACTTTTTGCTCGACACGGGCGCCACCTATGTGGCGGTATCGGCCGATTTGGCCGATGAGCTGGGCTTGGCGCCAGGGCGCAGCGCTTGGTTTAATACCGCCAATGGCCGAGTAGAAGGTACCTTAACCGAACTGGATGAGGTTTCCCTGGGCGGTTTAAAAGTGCAAAATGTACAGGGGTCTATTAGCCCTGGCATGGAACGCGACACTGTCCTGCTCGGCATGAGTTTTTTAAATCTCTTGTCGATTGAAATACAGGCAGGCGAGATGGTGTTGAGCCTTCCCGAGAAGTGAGTTCATCTGGTGAAGGTGGAGTTGATAGCAAGAGTTAAATAGAAATGAGTGCCAACACGCTAAGGAGTTGCTATGGGCATTGAAGTAGGTGGTTTGTTAGGACTAATTTGGCTTATTATCGTTATTTGGGCCATCGTCAAAGTGGCCAAAAGCGACGCAGGTGGTTTTGCTAAACTGATCTGGATTCTAGTATTGCTGTTCTTCCCATTGATCGGTTTGATTGCGTGGTTCTTGTTTGGCCCGAAGGGATAGCGGCCTAGCTGAGTGCGATCAAATGAAAAAGGCAGGCCTGTGATGGCCTGCCTTTTTGTTAATTTGAGGCTTACTCACTGAATAAAGGGCTACTCAATAGAGCATTACTCAATTGTGTCGTTTCCTTCACCGGGTGGTGCTTTATAATGCCCGGGTATTTTTAACTTTTCCCCGTTGGGCAGGTCACGCACTTGGGTTGGAATGTAAACACGTTTAATAACACTTTTCGTTTTGCTACTTCCCATGGCAGGTTCCTCTGTCAAATTGTCGACAGTTAGCGTCTCTACATTAGCTCCCGTTGCTGTGAGAATCAAGTGTCAGGCCTTCCGTGTCCATCAATAAGCGCAATGGTAACGACAGAAGCGGGTGTTTCGATGGTTTTGAGTTATCCTGAAAGCCAACAATAGGTCACCTGCGTTGTTACTGGGTGAGCAGGTGAAAAAATAAACAGCCTAAGCGGAGTGCAAAAAGAGGATGGTAGATCATTTGGAACAGCAATTTCAGGCGCTTGAGTCGCAAGAGCCTGTCATGCCTGACTATCCCGATCAAGATCATATCCTGATCATTGAAGATGATCAGCGCTTGGCCGAACTTACCCGCGAGTACTTGGAAGCGAATGGCTTTCGAGTAACGCTGGAAGCTGATGGGGCTAAAGGGGTTGACCGTATTTTAACCCTGCAGCCCGATTTAGTCATTTTAGATCTAATGCTGCCAGGTGAAGATGGCTTGGCTATTTGTCGTCGCGTTAGACCTAACTTTGCTGGCCCGATCATGATGCTGACTGCGCGCACCGACGATCTGGATCAAGTCTTGGGGCTTGAGATGGGCGCTGATGACTATGTGCCGAAACCCGTTCAACCGCGGGTACTGCTGGCGCGTATGCGAGCACTGCTACGCCGTGCCGACGGGCCTGCACCGGATGGTGAAATGCGGTTACGCTTTGAAAACCTAGAGATCGATAACGCGACCCGTGAAGCCTGGCTCTCTGGGGAGCGTATCGACCTAACCAGCGCTGAGTTTGATCTGCTGTGGCTGTTGGGCCGTAATGCCGGTCGGGTGCTTACCCGTGAGGAGATATTCAGTAATCTACGGGGAATTAAGTACGACGGCCAGGACCGCTCTATTGATGTTCGTGTGTCTCGTATCCGGCCTAAAATTGGCGATGATCCTAATCAGCCTCACCGGATTAAAACCGTGCGCAGTAAAGGTTATCTCTTCGTTAAAGACGGTTGATCATGCAGAGGAAAGGCATCATGCGGCGGGTGCTCAGTAACGGCTCGTTTTTACGCTTCTATTTGTTGCTGGGTGTAGCGTTGTTGGTGGTGTTTGTGATTGCGTTAGTAGGGCGTTCATTTATCGAGCAGGTGCGCCGCGAAGATTACCGCGAGCAGCTAGCTGCGTTACCTATGTCGCTGATGACGCAACAATTAGCCGATCTGCCTACAGGCCAGCGAAACGCTTTGCTTGCGCGTTTTTCCGAGCAACTTGAGCTGCAGTTGACCCTGCAGCCTATCAACGAAGCTGATCTTGGCTATTTTGAGCGATTACGCCTAGAGCAGGGCAAGATACTGGTCGCCGAGAGGCCGTGGTTGTTACAGCAACGCTTACCAGGCGATACATGGTTGCTGCAAGCCAGGCTTGAAGAGTGGAGTGAGCATCAGTGGCACGGCAGCATTGCTCTATTGGGCGACTGGCTTGCGGCTGCGCCCGAAAATGAGCGAAAAAACCGCATTGCCCAGCTGCGCCCCGGCAGCTGGCCGCTTCAGCTATCGTCTACTTTGCCAGCCGGGCTATCGCCCCAGCAGCAGGCCCAGCTGGCGAGTGGCGGCGTCATCACTCAGTTAGTCTCTGATAAGCTCTCCATCACACTGCTTTATCAACTACCAGGCGAATCCCTATGGCTGCAAGCTGGGCCTATCTCTCGTGGCGATACACTGCCATCTAATTTGCACTTGCCGCTTCTGGTGGGGCTGATGATCGTGCTCAGCCTGATCATCTATTTAATTATGCGCAGTATTGAGGCCCGTATGGCGCGACTAGAGCTGGCCGCGACAAGGATCGCCAGCGGCCGTTTGGAAACGCGGGTAAAAGTTGAAAGCGGTGACTTTTTAGGGCGGTTAGGCATGGCGTTTAACGGCATGGCCAATCAAGTGCAGAGCCTGCTGCGTGGTCAGCAAGAGATGATTCGCGCGGTTTCTCATGAGCTGCGTACCCCGGTCGCCCGTATTCGTTTTGCCGTACAGATGGTCGAAGATATGACCGACCAGCCCGCTATTCGCCGTCAGTTGCAGGGCATTGATGCGGATATTGCCGAACTCGATGAATTAGTCGATGAAATACTCACCTATGCACGCTTAGGCGGTGAAACAGTCAATGGCGCTGAACTTGAAACGTCACTGGTGGAGTGCCGTGCCATGGCGGAACGCGTGATTGATACTCTTTCACCGCTGCATAAAGAGTTAACGTTAACGCTGGCACCCGGCCCTGAAATTGAGCTGTTGGCGGAACCACGCTATCTTCAGCGAGCGCTGCAGAATTTAGTCGGTAATGCCTGTCGGCATGCCAAGTCTCAGGTGGTGATTCAGCTGTGGGACGAGCCCAACTTGGTGCGTATTGATGTCGAAGATGACGGCCCAGGTATTCCGCCCGAAGCGCGGGCAGATATCTTTAAACCGTTCGCCCGGCTGGATGACAGCCGCGCCCGCAGTTCCGGCGGCTACGGGTTAGGGCTTTCGATTGTGCAGAAAATCATGGCTGGGCACGGCGGCAGTGTGACCATCGATACCAGCCCCACCCTGTGCGGTGCGCGCTTTACGCTGCTGGTTCCCCGTCGCGATCCGCTGGCTTAACCCCCGTTAGCACCGCAAAGGAGGTTTCCCGCGCGGTGCGCAAAAAATCCTGCATCCACGGCGCTTCTCGGGTCTCTTCGCGAATCGCTGCATACAGCGTGCTCCATACCCCATGCTCGCCCAGTTTTACCGCGCTGACGTAATCGCGCTCTAAATACTCGGTGAGCGCCCAGTTGGGCAGCGCACATACGCCGCGCCCACTGGCTACTAGCTGCATCATCATAATCGTCAATTCGGCGGTACGAATCTCCCGAGGGCGTACATTCGCCGGTTGCAAAAACTGAGTGAAAATATCCAATCGTGATTGCTCAACGGGATACGTGATCAAGGTTTCATCCGCCAGCGCCTGGGGCTCTATAAAGCCCTGGCCTGCAAAAGCGTGCTGGCGGGCGACGGCTAATAATCCCTCATAGCGAAACAGCGGGGCGTAGTGAATGCCGTCAAGAGGTTGGGGGTCGGCGGTGATCACTAGATCCAACTGCTCGCGGGCAAGCGCTGGAAGCGGGTCGAAGTGATGGCCACTGGGAATATCGATTTCCACCTCCGACCAGTGATCGCGAAAGTAATCCACCGTCGGCATTAGCCACTGAAAGCAACTATGGCACTCGATAGCCATATGCAAACGTCCTTGCTCGGTGCCTGCCAAGCGCGCCAAATCCCGCTCCGCTTTGCGTACCTCAGGCAATACTTGATCGGCTAAGGCGAGCAGCCGTAAGCCTGCGCGGGTAAATTCTACCGGGCGGGTTTTGCGCACGAATAGAGGGCTATCCACGCGGCTCTCCAAATCTTTCAACTGATGCGAGAGCGCCGATTGAGTCAAATGCACGCGTTCAGCGGCATCAACTAGTGAGCCAGTTTCGCGCAGGGCGAGTAATGTGCGTAGATGGCGTAGTTCAATCATCGTGAGTATTTTTCATCTTTGCTATTAAAAACTTTAGTTTGATTCATTGCTTGGGCGTGGCCAGACTGTTCAACATCATTCACGTTGGCAGGTTTTATCATGACAGTTTCTCATATTCTCGGCTATCCGCGTATTGGTGCCCAGCGCGAACTTAAAAAAGCCACTGAAGCGTATTGGAAAGGGGAGTCAACGCGTAGCGAACTGGAAAGGACTGGTCGCGAGCTTCGCTTGCGCCATTGGCAGGCGCAGCAGGATGCTGGCCTAGATTTTGTTAGTGTTGGTGATTTTGCTTTTTACGATCAAGTGCTTAACGTTTCAGTTGCGCTGGGTGCCGTACCTACCCGCTTTAATGCCCAGCATGAAGTGGCTGGTGGCGATATCGATCTCGACACCACCTTTCGCATGGCCCGCGGTCGCGCGCCTAGCGGTGAACCCGCCGCCGCCTGTGAAATGACCAAATACTTTGATACCAACTACCACTACCTCGTCCCTGAACTGCACGAAGGGCAAACCTTTACCCTGGCATCGAACCGCCTGTTCGACGAGGTGGATGAAGCGTTACGCGCCGGTTTTACCCCGAAAGTAACGCTGACCGGGCCGCTAACGTGGCTATGGCTGGGCAAAACCAAGGGCGGTGATTTCGATCGCCTAACGCTGCTGGACAGCGTACTCAACGTGTATGGCGAAATATTAGCGCGGCTCGCTACCCAAGGCATTGAGTGGGTGCAACTGGACGAGCCAGCGCTGGTGCAGGATCTACCGCTTAATTGGCAGCAGGCCTATGAGCGTGCCTATCACCGTCTTCAGTCAGCACCGCTAAAGCTGCTGTTAGCCACTTACTTCGGCGGCCTGGGCGACAATCTTTCATTAGCCACCCGTTTGCCCGTCGCTGGGTTGCACATTGATGCCGTGCGCGCGCCGCAACAAGTCGAGAGCGTGATTGACCGACTTGGCCCGCATCAGGTGCTGTCGATAGGTTTTGTTGACGGCCGCAATATCTGGCGGGCCGACTTAGCGGCATTGCGTGAACGCTTGCTGCCGTTAAAAGTGCGTCTTGGGCAGCGGCTTTGGTTGGCGCCGAGCTGCTCGTTGCTGCATGTGCCGGTAGATTTGGCGCAGGAAACAGAGCTCGGTGAGGAGCTCGTGAGTTGGCTGGCTTTCGCGCAGCAAAAGCTGGTGGAAGTGGTCACCCTAGCGCGGTTGATTGATAACCGAACCACGCCTGATGATGAGCAGCATTTGGATGAAGCAACTCGGGCGTTGGATGCCCGGCGTGAATCAACGCGTATCCACCAGACAGTGGTTAGTGAGCGGCTGGCCGCGATTAGCCCTGCTGATAGCCAACGACAGGCGCCCTACAGCGTGCGTGCTGACGCACAACGGCGAGCGCTTAAGCTACCGTTGTTCCCGACGACGACGATTGGCTCTTTCCCGCAAACCGATGAGATTCGTGCTGCACGGCGCGCGTTTAAAGCCGGCGAGTTGTCATCAGCTGACTACGAAGCCCGCATGCAGGATGAAATTGCTTACGCGGTTGAGCGTCAGGAAGCGCTGGATATCGATGTGCCAGTGCACGGCGAAGCCGAGCGTAACGACATGGTGGAGTACTTTGGCGAACAGCTTGAAGGGTTTGCCTTTACCCGCTTTGGCTGGGTGCAGAGCTACGGTTCACGCTGTGTTAAGCCGCCGGTTATTTTCGGCGACGTTTCACGCCCTGCACCCATGACCGTTCGCTGGAGCCAGTATGCGCAAACCCTGACCAGCAAACCCATGAAGGGGATGTTGACGGGGCCGGTGACGATTCTGCAGTGGTCGTTTGTCCGCGATGACCAACCGCGGGAAACCACCTGCCGCCAGATTGCCTTAGCGTTGCGCGATGAGGTATTGGATCTGGAAAAAGCCGGGATTAATGTCATTCAAATCGATGAGCCTGCGCTGCGCGAAGGGCTGCCGCTACGCCAGCATGAGTGGCAGGCATACCTGGATTGGGCAGTCGAGAGCTTTCAGCTAAGTGCCGCAGGCGTTGCCAATACCACTCAGATTCACACCCATATGTGTTACTCGGAGTTCAACGACATCATCGGGGCGATCGCCGCCCTGGATGCCGATGTGATCACCATCGAAACATCGCGCTCGGATATGCACTTGCTGGACGCCTTCCAGGACTTTGCTTATCCCAACGAAATCGGCCCAGGCGTTTACGATATCCATACCCCGAATATTCCCGAGGTGAGCTGGATGGTCGATTTGATGGAAAAAGCCTTGGAAAAGATCCCGGCAGAACGGTTATGGATAAACCCGGACTGTGGCCTGAAAACGCGCGGCTGGGCGGAAGTAGAGCCAGCGCTGGCTAATATGGTCGAAGCTGCCAAAGTCTTGCGCCAACGCTATGCGTAAATGGTTGTAAATACTTTGATTAAGCTTTTCTAGTCAGAATCAACCCCGCTAAAAAGCGGGGTTTTGGCTTGAAAACTAGCTTGTCGACGCTTAGCTTTTCGAAGCATAGGCGTAGAGCAGGGTTTCCTGGGCGCTGATGGCATCGCTTTTACCTGGATCCTGAAGCTGGTAGCTGCCGTCGGTCTGTAGCAGCCAGCTCTGGCAGTTATCCACCATGTAGGTTTCGAGATCCTTGCGCACACGGGTGGCGAGCTTCTTATCCAGCAGCGGGAAGCACGTTTCAACACGGTGAAACATGTTGCGCGACATAAAGTCGGCGCTTGAGCACCAAGTCTCCGACTTACCATCATTGTGAAAGTGGAATACACGGGTGTGTTCAAGCAGACGGCCAATAATTGAGCGCACACGAATATTCTCGGAAACCCCCGGCACGCCCGGCTTCAAACAGCACATACCGCGAATAATTAAATCGCACTCAACCCCCGCCTGGGAAGCACGGTAAAGTGCTTTAATTAGCTTGGGTTCGGTAAGCGAGTTGCACTTGATGATGATATGGGCGCGTTTACCCTTGCGCGCTATTTGCGCTTCACGGTCAATCATTTCCACTAGCCGCTCGTGCAGCGTGAACGGCGCATGCAACAGCGTGTCAATTTTGCGTGCGCGGCCCATCCCCGACAGTTGCTGAAACACTTTATGCACATCGGCGCACAGCGCTTTATTGGCAGTCAGTAGGCTGTAATCGGTATACAGTTTGGCGGTTTTAGAGTGGTAATTACCGGTGCCGAGGTGCGCGTAGTAGCACAGCTCGCCTTTTTCGCGACGTACTATATGCAGCATCTTGGCGTGAGTCTTGTAGGCCATAATGCCGTAGACAACGATTGCCCCCGCTTCCTGCAAACGAGAAGCCAGCTGTAGATTATCGGCTTCATCAAAACGCGCACGTAGCTCAATGACCACGGTGACTTCTTTGCCCTGGCTAGCCGCTTCTACCAGCGCGCTAACGATAGGCGAGTCTGAGCCCGTACGGTATAGCGTCTGCTTTATAGCCAATACATGCGGGTCGCGGGCGGCTTCGCGCAACAGATCTTCAATCGGTGTAAATGATTGAAAAGGGTGATGGAGCAGAATGTCACTCTTAGCGATAGCATCGAACAAGCTGCCCGCTTTGAGCGCTTTCGGAATGCTGGGAGTAAACGGGCGATAGAGCAGTTCCGGGCGATCCACATCACCCAGAACTGACATCATACGAGTCAAATTAACCGGCCCTTTAACGCGGTATAAGTCGCCGCTTTCCAGTTCAAACTGGCGCAACAAAAAGTCAATTAAGTCATCAGGACAGCTGTCGGCGACTTCCAGGCGCACGCCGCTGCCGTAGCGGCGCGCCAGCAGCTCACCGCGCAGCGCTGAGGCGAGATCCGAAACCTCCTCTGGGTCAACGCTCATGTCCGCATTGCGGGTTAGCCGGAATTGGTAACAGCCGCGCACGCGCATGCCGGGAAATAGCTCATCGGCATGGGCATGAATCATCGAGGACAGGAACACATACTCGGAGAAACCTTCTTCGCATAATTCCTTCGGTAGCGCCATTAAGCGAGGCAGCGAGCGTGGCGCGGGGAGAATAGCCATGCCTCCGGCGCGGCCAAAGGCATCTTTGCCTTCCAGCTCAACAATAAAGTTGAGACTTTTATTGACCAGACGCGGGAAGGGATGCGAAGGGTCAAGACCGATGGGGCTAATAACCGGCATAATTTCGTTATCGAAAAACGCCCGCGTCCAGGCCTTTTGTTGATCAGTCCACTGATCGCGACGACGAAAGCGTAACCCATGAGTCTCCAGGGCGGGCAACAAGGTATCGTTGAGTATTTGATACTGGCGATCAATTTGCGTATGGGCGATCTGGGAAATCTCGGCCAATACGGCTTTAGGCAGTCGGCCATCAGCCGCGGTGGTGTCGTCGCCAAGGGCGATCTGGTGCTTTAATCCCGCTACGCGAATTTCGAAAAACTCATCCATATTAGATGAGAAAATCAGCAAGAACATCAACCGGTTGAGCAATGGGTGGGCATCGTCTAACGCTTGTTCCAGCACGCGGATATTGAACTGTAGATGCGACAGCTCGCGATTGAAGTAAAGCTGAGTGTCGTCAAGGTCGGTTTCAGGCAACGTGTCACGCGCTTGAACCCCGGTGGGTGTGCGGTTAATTCGTAGCGGCATATCGCCGTCGCTGCTGGTTTGATCAGTAGACGATGATGGTAAAGAATCTGACGCTTGCTCGTCCATGGTGGATCTCCCCGCGTTGATGGCTCGAAGGTATCATAGCCTGATACTTGTATAGGAAGGCAGTATGCGGGGAGAAGATGACAAACAAGTGTCACCTTGTTGTCATCTTTGTCGCAGTAGTTTAGTGGCGCTGTAATAAACGTGCTGCTTCGAGAGCGAAATAGGTCAAAATCCCATCGGCACCTGCTCGTTTGAAGCACATCAATGATTCCAAAATCACCGGTTCCGCTTCCAGCCAGCCATTGTCGAAAGCGGCGCGATGCATGGCGTACTCACCGCTGACTTGATAGGCGAAAGTGGGGACTTTGAGCTCAGCTTTGACGCGGCGAACGACATCCAGGTAAGGCATGCCCGGCTTGACCATCACCATGTCGGCACCTTCGGCGATGTCCATGGCTACTTCGTGCAATGCTTCATCGCTGTTGGCAGGGTCCATTTGATAGGTGCGCTTGTCGGCTTTGCCCAAGTTGGTCGCTGAACCAACGGCATCGCGGAAGGGCCCATAGTAGTGGGAGGCATACTTGGCGCTGTAGGCCATAATCCGCACGTTGTGGAGGTGTTCCTGTTCCAGCACTTGGCGGATCGCGCCGATACGACCATCCATCATATCGGAAGGCGCCACCACGTCAGCGCCCGCTTCGGCATGGGAGAGTGCCTGTTTAAGCAGCGTATCCACCGTGCGGTCGTTCTGCACGTAGCCGTGCTCATCGAGAATGCCGTCCTGGCCGTGGCTGGTATACGGGTCGAGCGCCACGTCGGTGATAATGCCGAGTTCGGGCAGGGCTGCTTTAAGGGCGCGTACGCTACGCTGTACTAAGCCGCTGGCGCTATAGGCCTCTTCGGCTAACTCAGTTTTGTGCTCAGAGCCGACAACTGGAAAAAGCGCCAACGCAGGGATGCCCAGTTGATAAGCTTCGCGGGCTTGCTCAATCAGTAGGTCGATCGAGAGCCGCTCCACACCGGGCATTGAGGCCACCGCTTCACGCTGGTTGTCGCCTTCCAATACGAACACCGGCAGGATGAGATCTGAAGGGCTTAGGCTGTTCTCCTGCATCAAACGGCGTGAAAAATCATCGCGACGCATACGGCGCATACGGGTGGCCGGGAAGTGGCGGGGAGTGGGTGTGCTCAAAAGTTCTCTCCATTTAGGATCGCAAATGAGGGTGCCCGAAGGCCTGAATGGAGTATATCAGCCATACCCTGCGGCGAAAGCCGTCTTGTGGCAACAAGGTAGACTGACTAAAGTGAGCAATTGCTTTGCTGTATTGCAATCGGCAGACCCTGGGATAAGGAGATAGGCATGACCAAACAGGTGGCGGTGATTTTAGCTGGCTGCGGCGTTTATGATGGTTCAGAGATATATGAGACGACGTTAACGCTGTTGCGCTTGGATCAGTTGGGTATTGGTTACCACTGTTTTGCCCCGGATATAGAACAGCATCACGTTATCAATCACCTCACGCAAGAGGTGGCGGAAGGTGAACAGCGTAATGTGCTGCAGGAGTCTGCCCGCTTGGCGCGTGGAAACATCCGCCCATTGAGTGAGCTAGACGCTGATAACTTCGATGCAGTGATTGTGCCCGGTGGTTTCGGTGTCGCCAAAAATCTGTCGGATTTCGCCAGTGCCAGCGACAATATGCAGGTGCTGGAAGCACTAAAAGAGTCGCTGTTTGGTTTTCGTCAAGAGGCCAAACCCATTGGCTTGATGTGTATTTCCCCCGTACTGGTGCCCCGTCTATTGGGTGACGGTATTGCAGTGACCGTGGGTAATGATCCGGCGGTTTCCGGGGCGATTAGTGCCATGGGCGGGTTGCACCGCAGCTGTGCAGTAGAAGATATTGTCGTCGACCTTGAGCACCGCGTGGTGACCACTCCTGCTTATATGCTGGCAAAGCGCATTAGTGAAGCGGCCACTGGTATCTTTAAATTGGTAGATCGTATTGCTGAAATGATGGATTAAGTACGCCGTTGCATTTTAGAACATCGTATTGCAGATAAGAAAGCCGTCGCCATGGTTAATGGCGACGGCTTTTTCAGTATCTGCGTGCTGCGCTGATCCGCTTAGAGATCGGCTTCGTGCTCTTCAGCAGCCTCTTTCTCTTCTTTGCGTTTGCGCACCAAACGGCCAAACAGTAGCCCCACTTCGTAAAGCAGGTACATGGGGATTGCTAGCAGGCTTTGGGAAATCACATCAGGCGGGGTTAGCAGCATACCGACGACAAAGCAGCCTAAAAGGATATAGGGGCGTTTTTTAGAAAGGCTTTCCACCGTCGTAGCGCCAGAGAGGATAAGCAAGAAGGTCGCAATAGGAATTTCAAACGCCACCCCGAAAGCAAAAAACAGCTTAAGAACGAAGTTCAAATACTGGTTAATGTCGGTCATTATCGCGATGTTGTCCGGCCCGGTTTGGGTGAAAAACTCAAACAGCAGCGGAAAAACCACGTAATAGGCAAACGCCGCACCGCCATAGAACAGCGCAATGCTTGAGACCAGTATCGGGATCGCCAGTGCTTTTTCATTGTCGTAAAGCCCCGGCGCGATAAACGCCCAGGCCTGATGCAACACAAAGGGAATGGCGATAAACACCGCGACGACCAAGGTAAGCTTAAATGGCGCTAAGAATGGCGAAGCCACTTCTGTGGCGATCATTTGCGAGCCTGCGGGCAGCAGATCCATTAACGGCTCGGCGACGAAGGTATAAATATCATTGGCAAACGAATAAAGGCCCAAAAAGACCACCAGAATCACGATCACGGCGCGCATCAACCGTGAACGTAGTTCAATCAGGTGCTCAATAAGAGGGGCTTGGCTTTGGTCTTCACGCGGCTCCTTTGAATCGCCAGACATACTCATTGGTGGTTACGGTCCTTATTTGATGCAGCCTTTTGAGATTCAGTCGGCTCAGGTTCTGCCGCGTCTTCGGGCACTGCCGAGGAAGGCGATGAGGATGAAGGAGGCGTTTCTTCACGTACCGTTTGCAGGGCATCATCCAATCGGGAGCTCGCCTTGGCGACGCGCTGCTCTGTCTCGCTCTGCGTCGCTTTGGTTGCTGGCGCTGACCGAGGAGTAGAAGGGGTATCGGCAATACTCTCTACATCCAGCTTGGCTTTTTTCAAGCTATCGTCGAGCTTCTTCTGCTGTTCGTTAAGCTTTTGGCGTAACTCTTCTGCTTCAAGCTGAGCGCTAATTTCACGCTGCATGCCGGATACCGTGCGCTTGATTTTGCCAATCCACATACCCGTCGTGCGGGCGGCCCTAGGCAGCCGCTCCGGGCCAAGCACCAACAGCCCGACGATGCCAATGAGCATTAGTTCAAGAAAGCCGATATCCAGCATGGTTTATTTGCGCTCTTCGTTACGTTCGTTGGCGGCCTGTTTCTCTTCGGCTTGAACGTCATAAGTGTTGCCAGGTTCTTCATGGCTCACTTTGGCATGCGGTTGGTCAGCGTCTTCTTTATCCGTCTCTTTATTTTTCTCTTCATCGTGCATGGCTTTCTTGAAGCCCTTGACCGCCCCGCCTAGGTCGGTGCCCACATTACGCAGTTTTTTGGTGCCGAAAACCAGGATGATGATGCCCAGGACAATCAGCAACTGCCAAATACTAATACCACCTAACATATGCGTTTCCTCATGGGAGCAGGTTGACTATCTTTTTTCCAGCTTGGTTATCACTATACGACAGTTTCTGTGACCGCTATGGCTGACGAGACGCTTTTTCTTCGTGCCCGGAAATGCCAACGCGTCGCGCCAGTTCGTCTAAAACAGCCTGATGATCCATCCCCAGGTGCGACAGCATCACCATACTATGAAACCACAGGTCGGCAGTTTCAGAAATCAACGCTTGGCGCTCAGCCTCACCACCGTGCTCCGCATCTTTTGCCGCAAGCACTGTTTCAGTCGCTTCTTCGCCAATTTTTTCGAGTATCTTGTTCAAACCCTTATGATGCAAGGAGGCAACATAAGAATCTTCTGCTGCGGCGTGTCGCCGCTGCTTTAGTACCTCATTGAGAGTATCCAGCACAGACGCAGTATTTGTCGAAAAAGTGTTGGTTGGTAAATTGTCAGGCGATAATGAGTTGCTGTCCATGGGAATCCTTATAAACGTTTAATGCACTGCGCTATTGCCATACCAGCAGTAAGAGGCCAATCGCAGCGGCAGCCAGTATTGGCCACTCCTGGAGCTCAATCCAACCGCTTAATGGCTGCCAAGCCAGTGCCAGTGCCAGCAGAATCAAACCCAGGCGCAGGCGGTAAAGCCGCTTGCCCTGCCGCACCATCTGTACGCGCATGGCGTTGATGGAGTCCACCTGCTGATGACGTTGACGATGCTCATGCTCCATGCGGCTGAGCGCTTGGTGCGCCAGTACAGGCAATTCAGGTAGCTGGTGTGAAAGCTCCGGTGCCTGTCGCTTGAGTGATTCCCATAAACCGCTGACACCCGCACGCTCTTTCATCCACTGCTCTAAATACGGCTTGGCGGTGCTCCAAAGGTCCAAGTCAGGATAGAGCTGACGCCCTAAGCCTTCAATATTGAGCAGCGTTTTCTGCAATAAAACCAATTGCGGCTGCACTTCCATATTAAAACGTCGCGCGGTTTGAAACAGACCCAGGAGCACTTGGCCAAAGGAGATGTCTTTCAGCGGCTTCTCTAAAATAGGCTCGCAGACGGTGCGGATGGCTGCCGCGAACTCATTGGCGCGAGTATTTTCACCCACCCAGCCGGACTCAATATGCAGTGCGGCGACTTCGTAATAGTCTTGGTGAAAAAATGCCAATAAGTTGCGCGCCAAATAGTCCTGATCCTCTCGGGTCAGGCTGCCCACGATGCCGCAGTCGATGGCGATGTACTGCGGGTCTTCGGGGTTGTCACAGTTAACAAAGATATTGCCGGGGTGCATATCCGCGTGGAAGAAGTTGTCACGAAATACCTGGGTAAAGAAAAGCTCAACGCCGCGCTCTGCGAGCTTTTTAAGGTTCGTGCCACGAGCAATTAGCGTGTCTAAATCGGCGACCGGTATGCCGCGAATGCGCTCTTGAACCATCACGTGGCGGCGGGTGAAGGGCCAATAGATGGTAGGTACAAATAGCAGCGGTGAGTCTTTAAAGTTACGTTTAAGCTGCGAGGTGTTGGCGGCTTCTTTATAGAGATCCAGCTCATCAAACAACGTGGCTTCGTAGTCGCGGATGACTTCCACCGGGCGCAAACGTCGCGCTTCGGGGATTTTGGAAAATAGCTTGGCGACTTGGTACATCAGCGCCATGTCCTGACGCATGACGCGATCAATGCCGGGACGAATGATTTTTACCACTACGTCTTCACCGCCGTGCAGCCTTGCTGCGTGTACCTGGGCAATCGATGCAGAGGCGAGCGGTACGTGGTCAAATTCAGCAAAGGCATCCGCCAGCGACATTTCCAGCTCTTTCTCGACGCGGGCAGCGGCAAGATAACCGGGAAAAGGCGGCACCTGATCCTGAAGGCGCTTTAGCTCATCGGCGATATCTGCCGGTAGCAAGTCGCGGCGGGTCGAGAGCATCTGTCCGAATTTAATGAAAATTGGCCCTAGCGCTTCTAGCGCCAAGCGCAGGCGTTCACCCCGCGATCGCTTGCCGATCGGCACCAGGCGTAACGGTGAAAACCACAGTAGCGTCCGCAGCCACCAGGGCAAGCGTTCCAGCGGCAGTAATGTGTCTAGCCGGTGGCGCGTGATTACCCAGCTAATCCGTAGCAGGCGCAGGCTCATGGGCGTGGCTCCTGAGAGGCGCTCTGCGGCGGTTGCGTCAGCTTGCGCTGCAAGCGGTTAAAGCGCGCTTCCAGACGATCGGTGGCGATTTCCAGTTCGGTTAAGTGATCGCGTAGCACGTTGCGCTGTTGCTGTCCGGGTAGCAGGCGGGCTTCTTCAAAGACATATTCAGAAACATCCTGCATCAGCTCATCTTTGGCACGCAGCCCCCAACGAGCGGCGCGACGCAACCCTTCGGCCAGCGAGTGAGCGGGCATATCGCCAAGCCAGTGGGCCAGCTCGCTTTCCCAATCAATGTCTAAATCGAAAAGCAGCTCGCGGGTCGCTTCAAGCAGATGGATGCGCCCACGTACGGCCAGTTTGCCATCGAACATTAGCCGCTCAATCGAGGCGCCGCTGATCCACTCTGAAAATGTTTCCGGATTCAGCTCGACGACCGCATCTACCTCGGTTTCATCAACACCTTCGCCACGCATCAGGTCTAAGCCTGCGTGGTGGTAGTGGATCACAAGCTCAAGATGTGGCTGCTCCAGGCGTATAAGCAAACGGCTGCCCACCAGCGCTGCCAGCCGTGCGGGGGCTGCCGGGTCGCGGGCGAGTAGGACATTGAGTGTGCGTTCACATCCGGCCAACAGCAGGGTCGGGGTTACCAGCATGCTGGCCTCTGGGTCTGTAGCGTCTGAAATCTCATAGCTTAATGCCGCGGTGTAGTGCAACGATACCGCCCGTCAGATTGGTGTACTCGACCCGCTCTAGCCCGGCAGCTTCCATCATGGCTTTGAGCGTTTCCTGGTCGGGGTGCATCCGAATTGACTCCGCCAAATAGCGGTAACTTTCGCCGTCCCCCGCCACCAGTTCGCCCATTTTGGGCAGCAGGCGGAAGGAGTACTCGTCGTAAGCCTTCGACAGCAAGGGGTTGTTGGGTTTGGAGAACTCTAAAACCAACAGGCGCCCACCGGGTTTAAGAACACGCGCCATGGAGCGCAGCGCAGCGTCTTTGTCGGTGACATTGCGCAGCCCAAAAGCGATCGTAATGCAGTCGAAGCTGTTATCGGGAAACGGCAGGCTTTCGGCATTGGCTTGAACATACTCTACGTTGCCGCCGACGCCATTATCCATCAGCTTGTCGCGGCCGACTTTGAGCATCAAGGCGTTGATATCCGCCAGCACCACCTTGCCACGCGGGCCAACCAGGCGGGAAAACTTGAGGGTTAAGTCGCCCGTGCCGCCAGCGATATCAAGCACGTGGTGACCAGGGCGCACACCGGCGCGCTCAATAGTCATGCGTTTCCAAACCCGGTGGATACCCATCGACATCAAGTCGTTCATTACGTCGTAGCGGGCGGCAACCGAGTGGAATACGTCAGCTACTCGTGACGCTTTCTCATCAACCGGTACTTCCTGGTAACCAAAATGAGTCGTGCGTTTTTCTGTGGGGCTCATGGGGCGGTAGCTCCCGAATTTTAGGCGATGGCAGATCGACCTTTGGTCTTTTGACTGAGGGCCGACGCGATTAAAAAATTAGCGTCATTGTAGCCTTGTCCGCCCTGGCTTGTCTGCCTAGCGTCTCTACCTAGTTTGTTGCAGGGGCGTGAGTCATGCCATCACAGTTGCTTGAATTGAATGCTGGCCGGCTCGCGCGAGGCGCCTGCATCCTTTAAGCGCTGCAAGTAATTGTTCCAATAGGCTTCTTGATGCGTGGCAAGATCGTATAAGTAGTTCCAGCTAAACAGGCCACTGTCATGACCATCGTCAAAGTGCAGTTTCAGTGCGTAGTTGCCTGCCTGAGTAATATTTTGCAGGCCGACATCTTTTTTCCCCACTTGCAGTACTGCCGTGTCACCACCGTGGCCGCGTACTTCGGCGGAAGGTGAGTAGACGCGTAACAACTCCACCGGCAGGCGAAAATGTTCGCCCGTGGCGTAACCAAGTTCCAGCTCGCGGGCCTGCTTATGGTAGTGAACCCGGGTAGGGGTAGGGGCGTTCATGATGAGACCTCATGGCTAAGTGTCCATGGCTAAATGCCATAGCAGCAAGCCCGCGAAGAGCGGGCTTGCTGTTGCTGACGATACCAACGCTGATAATAACGACAGGCGCAGCTTACAAAATATACCGTGACAGGTCTTCGTCGACCGCGAGTTCGCCAAGCTGGGCATTGACGTAATCTCCGTCGATGATCAGCGGGCTCTCCATATCGCCGCCTTTGAAAGAGGCTTCTTCCAACAACCGCTCCATGACCGTGTGCAGACGGCGGGCACCGATGTTTTCAGTGCCTTCGTTGACCTGCCAGGAGATCTGCGCGATGCGCTCGATACCGTCGGGAGTAAACTCCACATCAAGACCTTCTGTCGCCAGGAGCGCCTGATACTGCTTGGTCAGCGAGGCAGAGGGCTCGGTGAGAATGCGCTTAAAGTCGTTGGGCGTGAGCGCATCAAGCTCCACGCGGATCGGCAGGCGGCCCTGTAGCTCTGGAATCAGGTCTGATGGGCGCGACAGGTGGAAGGCACCGGAGGCGATAAACAGGATGTGATCGGTTTTAACCATGCCGTACTTGGTCGAGACGGTGGAACCCTCAATCAGTGGCAGCAGGTCACGCTGGACGCCCTCACGGGAGACTTCGCCACCGCTGGACTGGCCACTGCCCTTGGCTACCTTGTCGATCTCATCCAGGAAGACGATACCGTGTTGCTCTACCGAGTAGACCGCGCGCGCCTTGATCTCCTCCTCGTTGACCAGCTTGCCAGCTTCTTCATCACGCAGCAGAACTAGCGCTTCTTTGACCGTTACGCGGCGATTCTCACGCTTCTGCTGACCCATGTTGGAGAACATGCTCTGCAGCTGGTTGGTCATCTCTTCCATGCCCGGTGGGGTCATGATATCGATGCCTTGGCCGTGAGAGGATATTTCAATATCGATCTCTTTATCGTCCAGTTGGCCTTCACGTAGCTTCTTACGGAAGGACTGGCGAGTGCTGCCTTCTTCACGTGGTTTGTCTTCCTGGCCACGGGGTGGCGGAAGAAGGGCATCCAGCACTCGATCTTCGGCGGCATCCGCGGCACGGTTGCCAACTTCTTCTTTGGCCTGTTCGCGAACCATCTTAATCGCGGCTTCCATCAAGTCGCGAATAATCGACTCAACGTCACGGCCAACATAGCCGACTTCGGTGAACTTGGTCGCTTCAACTTTAATAAACGGTGCTTTGGCCAGCTTGGCCAAACGGCGGGCAATCTCGGTTTTACCCACACCGGTGGGGCCAATCATCAGAATGTTCTTAGGCGTGACTTCTGGGCGCAAGTCGTCATCGAGCTGCATGCGGCGCCAGCGGTTACGCAGGGCGATTGCAACGGCGCGTTTAGCATCTTGCTGGCCAATAATGTACTGGTCTAGAGCGTGAACAATTTCGCGGGGTGTCATCTGAGTCATATAAGTAACCTTTGTGGGCAATGAGCGGCGTTTGCGAGTCGCGTAAAGTGATTAGCGACCGTCAATCGACAGCTCTTCGAGCGTCACGTGATGATTGGTAAACACACAGATATCACCAGCGATCGCCAGCGATTTCTCAGTAATTTCACGCGCCGAAAGCTCGGTATTTTCTAACAGCGCTCGGGCGCTGGCTTGGGCGAAGTTGCCACCAGAGCCAATCGCAATAATGCCGCGCTCAGGCTCGACTACATCACCATTACCGGTAATGATTAATGAGGCGCTATGGTCAGCCACGGCCAGCAGTGCTTCTAAACGGCGTAGCGCCCGGTCGGTGCGCCAATCTTTGGCGAGCTCAACCGCTGCTTTGGTGAGATGGCCTTGGTATTTTTCCAACTGTGCTTCAAAGCGTTCAAACAGAGTGAACGCATCCGCGGTGCCACCGGCAAATCCGGCCAGTACTTTGCCGCGGTAGAGGCGGCGTACTTTGCTGGCGTTACCCTTCATTACGGTATTGCCCAGCGACACTTGGCCGTCGCCGGCGAGGGCGACCTGGTTACCACGACGAACGGAGACAATAGTGGTCATGGAGATAACTCCTTGGTGGGAGGCGCGCTCCCGATGACTGGCATGGTCACATGCTCTTTAGCAATTGCTCATGGAAGCGACCATTGTGTAAGCGTTCACAACAAAATGCGGGCGGCTGATAAAAAATCAACCGCCCGCAGGTTATTCAAGATGGGATTATTAGTTCTGTAGCTGGATAAGTAGTGGTTCGATACCCTGGGTGTTCATTAAATCCTGAGCGCGGTTTAGCTCCCGGGTATCCTCGTAAGGCCCTACTTGAACACGGTGCCAGGTATTGCCATCCGCCTGGACTTCGCTAACTTCCGCCAACAGGCTTAAGTTGCGCAGTCGGCCGCGCAGCTGTTCGGCATCACTTGCCTCTCGAAATGAAGCCGCCTGAAGCATATAGCGCCCTGGGGTATTGGTGGCTGCTTCATTCTCGCGGGCCGCCGAGACCTGATCTTCAGGCCGGGTGTTAGCGGCAATGACCTGGGCGATGGGGTCGTCGCTGGCCGCGCCAGAGGAAGTATCGCTCTCGGCCGCTTGCTCGGGAACCTCCGGACGCACAACGCTTGACGGCAGCGTGACGCCAGGGGCAATGACCTCGGTTTCCGGCAGCAGCGTATAAAACTCAAACGTCGGCATTGACGGCTCAGCGGCCTCTTTGGTTTCCCGAGCAGCGGCGCGCTCCTCACTTCCAGCGGGCTTGGGCAGTACCGTGGCCTGAGGCGCTTCGCTCTGCTCTTGCCAAGGCGCGGTGCCGTGCTGGTGCTGAGCCAAGAAAAAACCTGCCGCCATGCCAGCCAGGCCCCACACCCAACCGGGTAGGCGAAAGCCGCCGCCTGAATTACGGTTGGACTTGCGCTGCGAGGTGGCACCGCGGCGGGGGGCGGGCTTTTTGCGCGGGCTAGCCATTGCTTACATCTCCTCTGGGGCGCTAACCCCCATTAAATCAAGCCCATTGCGTAGCACTTGACGGGTGGCGAGGCCGAGCGCCAAGCGCGTGTTGCGTAGGGTGTCGTCCTCAACCATTACCTTGACGGCGTTATAGCAGGTGTGGAAATCGCCGGAAAGATCGAGCAAATACTGGGCAACCTGCTGTGGTTCGCGGTTTCTAGCAGCGGTCTCCACCACTTCAGGGAAGCGTGCCAAGCGGTTAAGAACGGCTTTTTCCTGGTCGCTGTCCAGCAGGGCTAGATTGGCTATGGCTAATGCATGATCAAACGGCTGGTCGGCATCCTGTGCTTTGCGCAGCATGCTACAGACCCGAGCATGCGCGTATTGGATGTAATACACCGGGTTGTCGTTCGACTGCGAGCGCGCCAGGTCGATATCAAAGGTGAGCTGGGAGTCGGCGCGGCGGGCGGCGAGGAAGAAGCGAGTGGCATCGCGGCCCACTTCGTCGATCAGGTCGCGCACAGTGACATAGCTACCGGCGCGCTTGGAGAGTTTTACCTCGACGCCTGAGCGGGTGACCATGACCATCTGGTGGAGCACGTAGTCGGGCCAGCCCTTGGGAATGCCCACTTCCAGCGCCTGTAAACCAGCGCGCACGCGGGTGACGGTGGAGTGGTGGTCGGCGCCCTGCTCGTTAATCACGGTTTTGAAGCCGCGCTGCCACTTGTCCAGGTGGTAGGCCACATCGGGCAGAAAGTAGGTGTAACCGCCGTCCTGTTTGCGCATTACGCGATCTTTGTCATCACCAAAATCAGTGGTGCGCAGCCACATCGCGCCATCTTCTTCATAGGTGTGGCCAGCGTTTACCAGCTTCTCAACGGTGGCATCTACCTTGCCATCTTCGTAGAGCGACGACTCCAGAAAATAGACATCGAACTCTACGCCAAAGGCTTTTAGGTCAAGATCCTGTTCGCGCCGCAGCCACGCGACGGCAAATTCTTGAATGGCGTCTAAATCGTCAGGATCCTTTTTGGCGGTGACTTCGCGGTCATCGGCGCTAACCGTTTTACCCGCCAGGTAGTCGTTGGCAACATCGACAATGTACTCACCGCGATAGCCGTCTTCGGGCCAGCTGGCATCGTCAGGGCCCAGGCCTTTTACCCGCGCTTGTACCGAGCGGGCGAGGTTGGCTATCTGGGCGCCTGCGTCGTTGTAGTAGAACTCGCGGGTCACGTCGTAACCGGTGGCTTCGAGCAGGCGGCATAGGCAGTCGCCTATGGCCGCGCCTCGACCGTGACCTACGTGTAGCGGGCCGGTGGGGTTGGCGGAAACGAATTCGACCTGAACCTTCTCGCCTTTGCCTACCATGCTGCGGCCAAAGGTGTCGCCGCAGTCGAGCACCTGGGCAACGATTTGCGCTGCGGCATCGGCGGCGGCGAAAAAGTTGATAAAGCCGGGGCCGGCAATTTCGGTTTTTTGAATAGCGTCGCTTTCGGGTAGCGCTGCTACTAGCGCGTTGGCTAGTTCACGCGGATTTTTGCCTGCCGGTTTGGCCAACATCAGCGCCAAGTTGGTGGCGTAATCGCCGTGGGCCTTGTCTTTGGTAGGATCCACTTTGATAGTGGGCTGAAGGTCGTTTGGCAGCACGCCTTGGTGCTTGAGCGCGGTGACCGCGCCTTCGAGCAGAGAAACTATCGTATCTTTCATGTAGGTATCCGGTTACGTCTGTGGCGGCGTGTGCTAACGCGCAGCAGTAAAGGTGCGTCGGCAAAGCGGCTATTATCGGCAATTGAGCCGCAGTTTCAAAGGCGTGTTGCTAAACAAGTGCCAAGAGATAAGCGCTACGCGAGAGTTTGTGGGTCGATATCAATCGACCAGCGCACCTTGCGGGCCTCGCGATTGGCTTCCAGCCACTGCACCAGCCAGCTAACGGCCGGGTGTAGTTGGCTGCGTTTATCGGCTGCCAGCATAACGTGTAAATGGTAGCGGTTCTGGCGTCTTTCCATCGGTGCAGGCACCGGCCCCAGGCAGCGGGTAGCTACGCCGGACTCTTTTAGCCACTGGCGTAGGGCTTGGGCTGCCTGTTGCGCCAGCGCCAAAGCAGCCTCCTCCTTGGGGCTTTCGATGCGTAGCAGCGCCATAAAACAGAACGGCGGCAGCTGCGAGATGCGTCGTTCTTCCAGCATATTGCGCGCGAGCGCCCCGTAGCCGTGTTCAGCCAACTGGCCCAAGTGAGGGTCGTCGGGGTGCAGTGTTTGCACCAGTACTCGGCCTGGGTGGGCGGCCCGCCCCGCTCGGCCCGCCACCTGCTCAAGCAGCTGGGCGCTATGTTCCAGCGCGCGAAAATCAGCGGCGTACAGTCCGCCGTCGGCATTAACGACTACCACCAAGGTAACGTGGGGCAGGTGGTGCCCTTTGGCGAGCATTTGAGTGCCGACTAATACGCACGGCTCACCGCGATGGATCTCTTTTAGCACTTGCTCGAAGCTATCCTTGCGCCGTGTGCTATCGCGGTCAATGCGGTGGATGGTGGTCTTGGGAAACAGGGTCTGTAATGTCTCTTCCGTGCGTTCAGTGCCGCTACCCAATGCGCGCAGGTCGCCGCTACCACATTCGGGGCAGGCATCCGGCAGGGCGCGGCGGCTATCGCAGTGGTGACAGGCCAGCATGGCGGGCTGACGGTGTAGCGTCATGCGTGCATCACACTGGCCACACTCGGCCATCCAGCCGCAGGCGTGGCAGGCAAGGGTCGGTGCAAAGCCGCGCCGGTTGATAAAAATTAGCACCTGCTTGCCAGCGCTCAAGGTGCTTTTAATCGCTTTGATGGCACCGGGTAGCAGGCCGCCCTGGCGGCGCTGGTGGCGCAGGTCAATCAGCTCCAGCTTGGCTGGGGGGTGCTGGCTGGGGCGCTGGGTCAGGCGTAGGTGGCGGTAGGTGCCGCTAAGCGCTTGGTGCAGGCTCTCTAAGGACGGCGTGGCGCTGCCCATTAGCAGCGGAATTTTATGGTAGTGCGCGCGTGCAACCGCAAGATCGCGAGCGTGATAGCGTAAGCCGTCGTGCTGCTTGTAGGAGCCATCATGCTCCTCATCGACAATAATCGCACCGGGGTTAGCCAATGGCGTGAAAATGGCCGAGCGGGTGCCGATAATAATCAGCGCCCGGCCGCTGGCGGCGGCTTCCCACACGTCTAAGCGCTCAGGGTCGGTAAGGCCCGAATGCAGCGCCACCACGGGCACGCGAAAACGGCTTCTAAAGCGGGCGAGCGTTTGCGGCGTTAAGCCAATTTCCGGCACCAGCACCAGCGACTGCTTACCTTTGGCGGCCACTGCTTCAATCAGCTGAAGATAGACTTCCGTTTTCCCACTGCCGGTGACGCCTTCGAGCAAACAGGGGTGATAGCCCTCTAGCTTTTCATGCAGCGCGGCCAGCGCCGTGGCCTGTTCACGGTTTAGGGGTAACGCGGGAGTCGCGAGTAAGTTTCCGCTGGGGGGAGTAGGCGCGGTGAGAATATGTTCCTGGCTAGTGGCCAAGCCTTTCTTCTCTAACGCTAATAGCTGGTCGCGAGCAAAGCCATGGGCGCTAACCGCACGACCGGGTAGGCCATGGGGATGCTGGCGTAAAAGCGCATGCAGCTCTGCTTGCTTAGGCGCTCGGCTGAGGGTTTCCTGCGCGCCGTCACCTTGGGCCATCCAGAGTGTTTGTGTGCGACCGGCCATCGCGTGCCCCTGGCGTAGCCGCGCGGGCATGGCGTGGTGAAGGGTGTCGCCCAGGCTGTGCTGATAGTAGCGGGCGGCAAAACGGCATAACCAGAGCCAATCTGCTGGCAGCGGCGCGTCGTCCAGCGTCTCGCTGACTGCGCGCAATTGGCTGCGCGGTAGGTCGCTGTGGTCGGCAAGTTCCACGACCACACCGACGACTTCGCGGCGCCCGAAAGGCACCCGCACCCTCAGCCCCGGCTGCCAACCGCAGGCGGGCGTCACGTTAGACGGTAAGTAGTCGAACAGGCGTCGCAGCGGTGAGGGCAGCGCTATTTTAAGTATTTGGTTAAGCACTTGAGACGGTACCCGCGAAGAAACAGAATCAGGCAATTGGCCTCCGGCGTTAGTTTTGCTAGAATATGCGACCGCTCACTCTTAGCGATCTTATCGTAACGAAAGAGCGGCCAACCGGTTAGTAGTTTTTCCAAACCCGTATGCGGTGCCTGGCACGAGATCAGGTGGCGGCATATAGCTTCGTGAGGTTCGAGATGAGACAAGGTATCCACCCGAATTACAACACGGTCACCGCCAACTGTTCTTGCGGTGCTAATTTCCAGGTAGGTTCTACTTCAGGTCAGGACTTCTCTCTGGATGTGTGCTCCAACTGCCACCCGTTCTATACTGGTAAGCAGAAGCAAGCGACCACTGGTGGCCGCGTAGAGCGCTTCAACAAGCGTTTCGGCGCTGCTGTTAAGCGCGGCTAATCCAACTCGGATAGCCATATCGCAAGTACAGGTCGTACTTGCGCAAAACCCACGCCGCGGCGTGGGTTTTTTGTTGTCTCGCTAAAAAACCAGCTATATTTTTTGTGGAAAAAATTTTCACAAATGCTGCGCTAATGTTGCGGTACAGCAATAAGCAAAGCGTTATGACTAACGCTGTTTTACATAAGTTTCAGCAAATATCTGCGAAATGTGGCGAATATGAAGGTAAAATTCAGTTAAACGGGCGTTTTGATATGAGTTGACGGCGCGCTTGAGGCGCATAGGTTTTTTCTATATTCTGAAACGACTTATCTACTTTATGTTAACTGGACTCTGACCATGACGGATGCAAATAAGCAGGCTGCTTTGGATTATCACGCAAAACCGATTCCCGGTAAGCTGTCGGTGGAGTTGACCAAACCCACCGCGACGGCACGGGATTTGGCGCTGGCGTATAGCCCAGGCGTGGCTGAGCCAGTGCTTGAAATCGCCAGGGATGCGGAAAATGCCTACCGCTATACCGGCAAGGGTAATCTGGTTGCCGTTATCACCGACGGCAGCGCTATTCTTGGCTTAGGTAATCTGGGCCCACTGGCGAGTAAGCCAGTCATGGAAGGCAAAGGCGTGCTGTTTAAGTGCTTTGCTGGCATCAACTCGGTGGATATCGAAGTCGATGCAGAAAGCCCTCAGGCATTTATCGATACCGTCGCGCGCATTGCCGATACCTGGGGTGGCATCAATTTAGAAGATATCAAGGCGCCGGAGTGCTTTGAAATTGAAAAAACCCTGATTGAGCGCTGCAGTATTCCGGTCTTCCACGATGACCAGCATGGCACCGCGATTGTCACGGCGGCAGGCATGCTGAACGCTTTGGATATTGCTGGCAAAAAAATCGAAGACGTTAAAATTGTTTGCATGGGCGCTGGTGCGGCGGCGATTGCCTGCATGCGCCTGCTGGTCTCCTGTGGCGCAAGTAAAGACAATCTTGTGATGCTTGACCGCCGTGGTGTCATTCACACGGACCGCGAAGGCATCAACGAATACAAGGCTGAATTCGCCCGCGATACCGAGATGCGCACCTTGGATGATGCCATCGACAACGCTGACGTATTTATCGGCCTTTCGGGCCCGGGCCTGCTCTCCGCTGAACAGGTGAAGAAAATGGCGCCAGATCCAGTGATTTTTGCCTGCACTAATCCGGATCCGGAAATTCATCCTGACGTTGCTCGCGAAGCGCGCCCGGATGTGATCATGGCCACTGGCCGTTCGGATTTCCCGAACCAGGTTAACAACGTGCTGGGCTTCCCGTTTATCTTCCGTGGTGCGCTGGATGTTCGTGCTACACGCATTAACGAAGAGATGAAGCTGGCCGCCGTACATGCGCTGAAAGATCTGGCCCGAGAGCCGGTTCCTCAGGAAGTGCTGGATGCCTATGAGCGTGCCGAGATGAGTTTTGGCCGCGAGTACATCATTCCCACGCCTGTCGATATTCGCCTGTTGGCGAGAGTTACCTCGGCGGTTGCTCAAGCCGCGGTTGATTCTGGTGTAGCGCGCAAACCGTTTCCTGCGCACTATCCGCTTACGTCTATCAACGACGTTTACGGCGGCTAATAAACCGCAGCACTCTCTCAAACATTTACGCCCGCTAATAAGCGGGCGTAAATGTTTGAGAGAGTGTCTATTTAGTCTTGTGAATAACGCGTTAGCCCTTCTTGAGCGGTAGAGGCCACTAAGCGGCCATCACGGCTGTAAATATGCCCCCGCGCCAGCCCGCGAGCGCCGCCTGCCCAGGGTGAATCGATAACATACAGCAGCCAATCGTCCAGGCGTGTGTCCTGGTGTAGCCATAAGGCGTGGTCTAGGCTGGCGATGCGCAGCTTGGGGTCGCGGTACTCGATGGCGTGGGGAATCAGGCTGGTGGTCAGCAGGTTGAAGTCAGAGGCGTACGAGAGCAGGTGGCGGTGCAGGGCCGGGTCGTCAGGCAGAGTGCCTGAAAGTCGAAACCACAAACACTGGCCTGTAGGCGTGCCGTTGTCGGGGTTGCCCATGAGATGCAAAAACTCAATGGGGTGGCCGGGAAAGCGGTCATGTTTGGCATCGCCGTTCTCTAGCAGCGCTTCGGGGGTGGCGACATTCGGCATGGCGCGCTGATGGCTAAAGCTCGCTTCCTCGCTCTGAAAAGAGGCGCTGCAGAAAAAGATCGGCCGGCCTTTTTGAATGGCGGTGACGCGGCGGGTGGTAAAGCTGCCGCCGTCGCGAATGGTATCCACTTGATAGACAACGGGGCGATGGGGGTCGCCGGGGCGCAGGAAGTAGCCATGTTGAGAGTGCGGGCGACGCTCGTCTGGCACGGTGCGCGCGGCGGCCGCCAGCGCTTGGCCAAGAACCTGACCACCGTAGAGCTGAGGAAAACCTAGATCCTGGCTCTGGCCACGAAATAGCGTCTCTTCCAGTGTTTCCAGCTCTAGTAATGCTACCAGTTTGTTCAGCGCGTCTGTCATTCTCGGTATCCTTGCGGCTGTCTCTATCGAATGCGGTCGGTGAAAGAATGCTATCGCTAAAAGTAATAAGCTGCCACGGTGCCGGGCACCTCTTTCATACGGTCGTTTAGCTACCTTAGCGGAGTTTACGTTTATGCGCAGCGATGAATTTTACATGCACCGGGCGCTCGACCAAGCCCACCTGGCCGCGGCGGCGGGCGAGGTGCCCGTAGGAGCGGTGGTAGTTGATGTGCAGGGGAACATTATTGGCGTCGGGTGCAACGCGCCAATGGCCAGCTGCGACCCCAGCGGCCACGCGGAAGTGCGTGCCCTACGTGAGGCGGGTAAGCACCTGGGCAACTACCGCCTTGAAGGCTGTACGCTGTTTGTCACCCTGGAACCCTGCATGATGTGTGCGGGCACGATGATTCATGCACGCGTGGCCCGCCTGGTGTATGGCGCT
Organism: Vreelandella sp. DA03-1M; assembly: GCF_055725665.1. Taxonomy (NCBI): domain Bacteria; kingdom Pseudomonadati; phylum Pseudomonadota; class Gammaproteobacteria; order Oceanospirillales; family Halomonadaceae; genus Vreelandella; species Vreelandella sp. DA03-1M. The sequence goes on along the minus strand of NZ_CM146798.1, from coordinate 3,601,055 downwards.
GCTGAGCCTCGTGCGGGCATGGTGGAGTCAAAAGCGAACCTGCTGTCACAGCCGTGGTTCAACCATCAGATCGCGGTAACCGGTGGCGTGTTAGCCGCAGCCTCGCAAAAACTGCTGAAGGGGTTTTTCGCCGCTCGGCGCGAGCAGTAATACTGAATTGGAAATGCTACGGCGCTGTTAGTTAAGCGGTGGCACAAGCTCGAACAATAGCAGTGGATCATCATTGACAGGCATTTGTTCTAGTTGAAAAAATTGCTGACGACTACGCTCTACATATTGAATCATTTCGTAATAACGACGGATATTGCGTACGTATATTACCGGCTCGCCGCCACGGGCGTAGCCGTGACGCGTTTGGCTATGCCATTCACGCTGCTGTAATAGCGGTAGCGCCGCGCGCACATCTTGCCAGCTGTCGGGGTCGCCGCCGCGCATTTCCGCAATTTTACGTGCGTCATAGAGGTGGCCAAGGCCCACGTTGTAGGCCGCCATGGCCATAAACAGGCGATCATCGCCGGTTATGCCTTCCGGCAAGCGGTCTTTGATACTGCGTAAATAGCGGGCACCGCCGTCAATGCTCTGGGCGGGGTTTGTGCGATCCGTCACGCCCATTTCACCCGCCGTGGGGTTGGTCAGCATCATCAAGCCGCGCACGCCCGTTGGCGAGACGGCGTCTGGATCCCAGTGGGATTCCTGATACCCCACTGCCGCCAATAACTTCCAGTCAAACTCTGTTTCGCGGGCAGCCTGCTGGAACAGTGCCGTGTAACGGGGCAAGCGTGCATCAAGGTGATCAAGAAAGGTGCGCGTGCCGACATACTCTAAATAGTCGTCGTGGCCGAAGTAGCGGCTTACCAGCCGATCAAGCGTGCCGCTTTCTTGAAGGTCTTGTAGGAACCGATTGGCGGCTTCAAGCAACCCTAAGCCGCGACCGCTAGGCACCGCCCATGCCATGGAGAGCGGGTCGCCGAGTATAAAGCCACGTTCCACATTGGGGAAAAACAGCCGATTTAAACGAAACTGATGCTCGAAAATGACCGCGGCGTCCAGGGTGCCGTCTTCAACGCGTGCCAGCAGTTCGGCGACTTCAAGCTCGTGAGACTCTTTCCAGCTCAAGGTAGGATGACGCCGCTGAAGGTCGCGCAGCGCTTCATCAGTACCGGCTTCGCTTAGCGTGCCAAGTTCTAAGCCGACAAGGTCACTCGGCTCTTTAATGCCATTCAGGCCGCGGCGGTAAACCACCAGCGGCTGCATTTGAATAATCGGCCGAGTGTAGTGGACGCCAGGGCTGTCAGGCAGTAATGGCAGCGCTGCCGCGCCCAGGTCGCCTTTTTCACGCACCGCCGGCAGGACGCTTTCTGGGTGGTGGCTGGCGTCAAGGTTAAGACTCACTCCCAAGTAATCGGCAAAACGGTGCATCAGTTCGTATTCAAAGCCGGTAGGGCCTTGGCGGCCTTCGTAATAGGTCGTGGGGGTGTTGCGGGTATGAACGGTAATAAAGTCTTTTGTGCTGATATGCGTTAAATGCTCGCCTGGGGGAGCAAGAGAGAGAGTGGGTACCATGGTCAAAAGCGTAATAGTGATTAACGCATAATAAGCGCTGGCACGGGCTATAAAATGTCGGCAAATCAACGTCAGCATGGCGTCTTGTTGGCATGAAACAAGCTGCCACGATACCCAGCCCGGGTTACGCTGTCACCTTGTTGATTTCGTGTGGTGGCTGGTTTCCAGTATCATAGGCGTTTTTCGCTATCATAAAAGCACGGCCGCTTAGCGGCCCGGTGATTTCCCTGCTCGAATTTCCCTGCTCTAGAGGCTTCAGGATATGCTCGAACTGCGAGGCGCGCCCGCCCTTTCTGCCTTCCGTTATGCTCGGCTGTTAACGGTGCTGCGTGAACGTGTTCCCGAGGTGGAAGCGCTGTCTGCCCACTATGTTCATTTCATCGACCTTAACGCTCATAACCACAGCAAGACGCTGGACGATACCGCCCACGAGCGTTTGGTGCAGTTACTTGACTATGTGCCGGGCGATGGCACTCACTCGAGCGTAGAGGTTCCGAAAAGCGCCCAGCGGTTTTTAGTGGTGCCGCGTTTGGGTACCCAGTCGCCCTGGTCGTCTAAAGCGACGGATATCGCCCATAATTGCGGATTGAACCAGATTAGCCGTATTGAGCGCGGCATCGATTATCGGGTCAGCTTTACCGACATGCCGGATGAAGAGAGCCTGAACGCACTAGCGGCACTGCTGCATGACCGTATGACTGAAACCGTGCTATCCGATGCTTCAGACGCTGCCAAGCTGTTTGCCCAGCACGACCCGGCGCCGTTGGGTAGTGTGGATATTCTAGAAGGGGGCCGGGAAGCCTTAGCGACAGCCAACCAAGCGCTGGGGCTGGCGCTGGCAGAAGATGAAATTGATTACTTGGTAGACGCCTTCAACGAACTGGGGCGTAACCCCAGCGATGTTGAATTGATGATGTTTGCCCAGGCCAACTCCGAGCACTGCCGTCACAAGATATTTAATGCCGACTGGGTGATCGACGGCGAGCCGCAAAGCCACTCGCTGTTTAAGATGATCAAGAACACCTTTGCGTCGTCGCCGGACAACGTGCTGTCCGCTTACAGTGATAATGCCGCTGTCATCAAGGGCAGCCAGGGCGGCCGCTTCTTTGCGACACCACTTACCGGGGCGGAAGACGAGCGGGCGCTTTATGGCACCCATCAGGAGCCCATTCATATTCTGATGAAGGTGGAGACCCACAATCATCCCACCGCGATTGCCCCTTTCCCAGGTGCAGCCACAGGTTCCGGGGGCGAAATTCGCGATGAGGGTGCGACGGGTATCGGTGGCAAACCCAAAGCGGGTCTTTCTGGCTATACCGTCTCTAATCTGCGTATTCCTGAGTTCGTACAGCCCTGGGAAGCCTTTGATTACGGCAAGCCGGGGCGCATGGAGTCGGCGCTCAACATTATGCTCGAAGGCCCGATTGGCGGCGCGGCATTTAACAATGAGTTTGGTCGCCCCAATCTAACCGGCTATTTCCGCACTTACGAGCAGGAGTCCCTGAACGAAGGTGGTATAGAGCGGCGTGGTTTCCACAAGCCGATCATGCTTGCCGGTGGTTACGGCAATATTCGTGCTCACCACGTCCAAAAGGGCGATATCCCTGTCGGCGGCAAACTGATCGTAATGGGCGGCCCGGCGATGCTGATTGGCTTGGGCGGTGGCGCTGCATCCAGTATGGCGTCCGGCACCTCCAGCGCCGATTTGGATTTTGCCTCGGTGCAGCGTGAAAACCCGGAAATAGAGCGTCGTGCCCAGGAAGTTATTGACCGTTGCTGGGCCCTGGGCGATCACAACCCCATTCGCTTTATTCACGATGTAGGCGCAGGCGGGCTTTCCAACGCGTTGCCGGAGCTGGTCAAAGACGGCAACCGTGGCGGCCGTTTTGACTTGCGCGCGGTGCCGAATGCCGAGCCTGGCATGAGCCCGCTGGAAATTTGGTGCAATGAAGCGCAAGAGCGCTACGTGCTCGCCGTAGCGCCAGGAGACTTGGATACCTTTGACGCACTGTGTAAACGCGAACGTTGCCCTTATGCAGTGGTCGGTGAAGCGCTGGAAGCGCACCATTTGGAAGTGCGCGATGGTCATTTCAGCAGCAAGCCGGTCGATTTGCCGATGAGTGTGCTGTTCGGCAAAGCACCTAAAATGCAGCGTGAGTTTGAGCGCCACGATCCCGAGCTTTCCGGCATGATGCTGGATAATCTTGACCTTCGCGAAGCGCTGGATCGGGTACTGCGTTTGCCGACAGTCGCCTCCAAAAGCTTCCTGATCACCATTGGTGATCGCTCGATTACCGGCCAAGTGGCCCGTGATCAAATGGTCGGCCCCTGGCAGGTGCCGGTGGCCGATGTGGCGGTTACCACGGCAAGCTATGACACCCACGCCGGTGAAGCCATGGCGCTGGGCGAGCGTCCGCCGGTGGCGTTGATCAACCCCGCCGCTAGCGCCCGCTTGGCCGTTGCTGAAGCGATTACCAACCTGGCGGCGGCACCGATTGCTAAGTTGAGCGATATAAAGCTCTCCGCTAACTGGATGAGCGCGGCTGATCACCCCGGTGAAAATCAGGCGCTTTATGATGCTGTTTACGCCGTGGGCATGGAAATGTGCCCGGCATTGGGCATTGCGATTCCGGTGGGCAAGGATTCGATGTCAATGCGCACCGCCTGGGTCGATGAGGATGACCAAGGTGAAAGTGAAGACAAGAGCGTAACGTCGCCGCTTTCGCTGGTCGTCACGGGCTTCGCGCCGGTCACCAATGCAATGGCAACGCTTACGCCGCAGATCAATCTGGATCAAGATGAGTCTGATCTGATTTTGATCGACCTGGGCAGCGGTCAGAACCGCTTGGGTGGTTCTGCCTTGGCGCAGGTATACGGCCAGGTGGGTAACGACTGCCCTGATGTAGACGATCCGGAGGATATTAAAGCCTTCTTCGAGGTCATTCAGGGCCTTAACCGCGACGGTAAGCTATTGGCCTACCACGATCGCAGCGATGGCGGCCTGTTGGTCACTCTGTTAGAAATGGCCTTTGCTGCCCATGCGGGGCTTGAGATCAAGCTCGATTGGATGATCGATGAACCGGTAGAGGCGCTGAATGCACTGTTCTCCGAAGAGCTTGGCGCGGTCATTCAAGTCAATCGCCAACACACTGAAGAAGTGCTGGCGCAGTTTGCCGTGGCCGGTATTGAAACCTGTGGCGTGATTGCTCGTCCCCGTTACGATGACCAAGTGCGCGTCACGCTATTTGAAGAGCCCTTGCTGGAAACCACGCGTCAGCTGACCCAGCGTACCTGGGCGGAAACCAGCTACCGTATGCAGGCGCTGCGCGATAACCCTGAGTGCGCCAAGAACGAATTCGACAACCTGCTCGATAGCCGTGATCCAGGACTTTCCGCCACGCCGACCTTTGATATCAATGACGACATCAGCGCGCCATTTGTTAATACCGCTAAACCGGCCATGGCCGTGTTGCGCGAACAAGGGGTTAATGGTCAGGTAGAAATGGCCTGGGCCTTCGATAAGGCTGGCTTTGAGGCGGTGGATGTTCATATGAGCGACATCCTCGAAGGGCGTGTTTCGCTGGATGAGTTCAAGGGCCTTGTCGCCTGTGGCGGCTTCTCTTATGGCGACGTGCTTGGCGCTGGCGGCGGTTGGGCTAAATCGGTGTTGTTCAACGAACGCGCCCGTGAACAGTTCGCGGCATTCTTTGCCCGTGACGATAGCTTCTCGTTGGGCGTCTGCAATGGCTGTCAGATGCTCTCGCAGCTGAAGTCGCTGATTCCCGGCGCGGAAAATTGGCCGACGTTTGTGCGCAATGAGTCCGAGCAGTTTGAAGCGCGGGTCTCTATGGTGCGGGTCGAAAAGAGCCCTTCGATTCTGCTCGCTGGCATGGAAGGCTCTAAACTGCCCATTGCGGTTGCCCATGGCGAAGGGCAGGCGGCGTTCCGTGACAGCGCTCATCTGCGTAGCATGCAGTCGAGCAGCCAGATTGCGCTTCGCTACATCGACAACTACGGCCAAGCGACCACCCGTTACCCGGCGAACCCTAACGGCTCACCGTCGGGTATTACGGGGCTAACCACGCCTGATGGCCGTGTGACTATCATGATGCCGCACCCTGAACGTGTCGCTCGGGCGGTCACCAACTCTTGGCGTCCGGCGGAGTGGACTGAAGACGGTGCTTGGCTGCGCTTATTCCGCAATGCTCGCGTTTGGTTGGGTTAACGGAGACACCCTCATAGGTGAATGATGACGCAACATGACAAGGCGGCCTCTGGGCCGCCTTTCTCATCCATAGCCCAGACGCCCCAATTGCGCCCCTATCAACAGGAGGCGGTAAAACGGGTGGTCGTGCATTTTCGTGCTTCCAGTGAGCCGGCGTTGGTGGTGCTGCCTACCGGCAGCGGTAAATCCTTGGTCATTGCTGAGTTAGCGCGCCTGGCGCGGGGGCGAGTGTTAGTGCTGGCCCACGTACGCGAGCTAGTGGAGCAGAACCATGCCAAGTATCAGGCTTATGGGCTTGAGGCCGATATTTTTAGCGCGGGACTAAAGCGTAAAGAGGCGAACCGACAAGTGGTGTTTGGCTCGGTGCAGTCGGTGGTGCGCAATTTAGATCGCTTTAATGACGCAAACTTTACCTTGCTGGTCATCGATGAGAGTCACCGCGTATCGCTTAACGAGGACGCCAGCTACCGCCAGGTGATTGAACACCTGCGACAGCATAATGCTCAGCTTAAAATACTCGGACTCACCGCTACGCCTTACCGTTTGGGGCAGGGGTTTATCTATTATCGCCATCACCACGGCATGGTCAGGGGCAGCGAGGAGAGCTTTTTTCGCGACTGTGTCTTTGAACAGCCGCTGAGGTTGATGGTGAAACAGGGCTATCTGGCGGCACCCAAACGCCTGGATATGGCCATTGAGGGCTATGATTTTTCTGCCCTCAAGCCCTCTTCAAGCGGTTTTTTTCAGGAGGAGGAGCTCAATCGCGTAGTGGCGGGTAACCGGGCAACGCCGGGTATTATCGGACAAATCGTCGAACGCGCGGCTGATCGCCAAGGGATAATGATCTTTGCCGCCACCGTGGCCCACGCTGAAGAAATTATCGGCTATTTGCCGCGAGCCGAAGCGGCGCTCATCACCGGTGTGACCCCCTCCCGAGAGCGTACGGCGCTAATTGATGCCTTCAAAGCGCGCGAACTGAAGTACCTGGTTAACGTCGCGGTGCTGACCACCGGTTTCGATGCGCCTCACGTGGATTTGATCGCTATTTTACGCCCCACAGAGTCGATTAGCCTTTATCAACAGATGGTGGGTAGAGGACTGCGTTTGTCGCCGGGCAAAAGCGACTGCCTGATTTTGGACTATGCCGGTAACCCCTGGGATATCTTCGCGCCGGAAGTGGGCGAGCCGAAACCAGATAGCGACAGCGAGCCGGTTCAAGTCGAGTGTCCCGCCTGTGGCCATGCCAATCTATACTGGGGCAAGCGAGATGGTGACATCGTCATTGAACACTTTGGCCGCCGCTGCCAGGGGTTAGTCGATGACCCTGATAGAAATTCTAAAGTAGCAAGCGGCCAGCGTGGCGCGGTTTCGGGCGCCTGTAAAAAGCAATGCGACTTCCGGTTTCGCTTTAAAGTTTGCGATGAGTGCGGTGCCGAAAATGATATCGCTGCCCGGCGCTGCCACGGCTGCGACAAGCTATTGGTGGACGCGGATGACAAGCTAAAAGATGCCCTAAAGCTTAAAGATGCCAAGGTATTGCGAGTAAGTGGTATGCAACTGGAAGCGACGACCAATGGTCGTGGCCTACCGCGCTTAAAAGTCACTTATCACGATGAAGATGGCACGCATCTATCCGAGTGGTTCGCGCTAGAGACGCCTGCTCAACGGCGCGCCTTCTATGCCGCGTTTCTGCGTTATCACCTGCGCGCACCTGGCGGCAAATGGCAGCCGTTGAGCGCTGATGAGGTAGTCGCCGAGCAGCGCCGCCTGCGCCATCCTGATTTTGTCGTAGGCCGTAAAGTGGGCCGGCATTTCCAAATCCGCGACAAGCTGTTTGATTACGAAGGACGCTATCGTAAAGCGGTGGAGGCCGGATGATGCGCTTTCATTACCCGCGACTTGGGCGTCGCCAAGGGTGCCGACTTTGCTAAACTGTGCGATTGTATTGATCCCCTTTTACCAGGAGAGCCGACCCGCGTGAGCGAGACGCCAAGCGATACGACAGAGTTAGAAAATCCTGACGCTGCGACCACTGACCCAGTGGCGGTTTCGTTTGGGCGTCTGTTCAATGAGCAGATTACGGAAATGCCGGAGGATTTGTATATTCCTCCCGAGGCACTACGCGTCTTTCTGGAGACCTTTGAAGGCCCGCTGGATTTACTGCTCTACCTGATTCGGCGTCAGAACCTGGATATCCTGACCATCAATGTGGCCACTATCACCCACCAGTACATCGAGTACGTGGAACTGATGAAGGCCATGGAGATTGAGTTGGCGGGTGAATACCTGCTGATGGCTGCTATGCTCGCTGAGATCAAGTCGCGGACCTTGTTACCCCGCCCGCCGAAGGCCGAGGGCGACGATGAGGAGGATCCTCGCGCAGAGCTTATCCGACGCCTCCAGGAGTACGAACGCCTCAAGGAGGCAGCCGAGACACTGGATACGCTACCGCGCATGGGGCGTGACTGGTTCAGCGTGCAGGCGGGCTTACCTCCGCTGGAATCTCGTGTGATTCACCCTGAGGTGGAATTGGATGAATTGCTCAGCGCGCTCTCCGATATTCTCAAACGCGCCGAGCTGGTGCAGGCCCACCAGATCAGTCGCGAGGTGCTATCTACCCGCGAGCGCATGCTCAAGATTATGGAGTTACTCAGCCACGATGATGCGCATCAACGTTATACCCCCTTTGAAGCGCTGTTCATCTTAGAGGAAGGGCGGGCTGGCGTGGTCGTGACCTTTATGGCAATTCTAGAGCTGGCCAAAGAAGCCATGATTGAAATTGTTCAGAATGCACCGCTTTCCCCGATTCACGTACGTGCTCGGCGTGCCGCCCTGGCCGACGACGAAGAGGGCGCTTTTGAGGAGAACGAGATAGAAGACGATGCCTATGGTGAGTCCGCCTTTGAAACTGGAGAAGAGACGCCATGAGTAACGCCGCCAACGCGTTAGATGACATTATTGAAGCAGCGCTCCTGGCCGCTGGTGAACCGTTACCCCTTGAACGCCTAGAAACGCTTTTTCTTGAAGGCGAATGCCCGACTCGCAAGGAGTTTCGCGATGTCCTTGAGCGCTTGCAGCTGCGCCATTCAGCTGGGGCGCTAGAGTTGTTGGAAACGGTCTCAGGCTATCAGCTACGCATTCGCCCGCGTCTGTCGCAATGGGTGTCGCGGTTATGGGACGAGCGCCCCCAGCGCTACTCACGGGCCTTGCTGGAAACGCTGGCGCTGATCGCCTACCGCCAGCCGGTTACTCGTGGCGATATCGAAGAGGTGCGTGGGGTCAGTGTAAGCAGTTCAATCATGCGCACCCTGGCGGAGCGCGGTTGGATTCGCGTAGTGGGCCACCGGGATGTGCCGGGGCGCCCGGCAGTATATGCCACCACGCGGAGTTTTTTAGATGACTTTGGATTAAAAACGCTTGATGCGCTGCCGCCGATGCACACCCTGGCGAACTGGGACGAGAGCGAACTACCTGAAGACACAGGGATGACCAATGATGCTGCCATTCAGGAAGAACAAGACACCGGTTCAGACCACGAAGCACTAGACGAAACGATCAAAACGGTGCAGGATGCGCCACCCCAGAAAGAAGACATAACGTCGGCTGAAACAGCCGATACGCACGCCGAGACGGCGTTAACCCAGCCGCTGAGCTTTGCCGATTTACAGGCACGGCTGGCGGCACGTGCGCAGCGCGCGAACGAAGAAGAGCGCGAGCGCACGCAGACTACCGATGTGAGGTCAGACGACCATGAGTCAGAGTAATAGCACCACGCCCCCTATCAGTGAAAAGCTGCAAAAAGTCCTGGCCCGCGCAGGCCTTGGCTCACGGCGTGAGATGGAAACGGCAATTTCCGATGGCCGTGTAAAGGTGAATAGCCAGGTGGCCAAGCTGGGTGACCGTGTTGAAGCGCGGGATAAAGTCAGCTTTGACGACCGCCCGGTATTGCTGCGTCCGGAAGAAGAAGTGCCGCGCCGGGTGATCATGTACAACAAGCCGGAAGGCGAGCTGTGCACACGCAAAGACCCGGAAGGTCGGCGCACCGTATTTGAACGCTTGCCGCGCTTGAAAGGCGAGCGCTGGATTGCGATTGGTCGCCTGGATATCAACACCAGCGGTTTGCTGCTGTTTACCACGGATGGCGAGCTGGCCAACCGTTTGATGCATCCCTCTACCCAGGTGGAGCGTGAATACGCCGTTCGGGTCATGGGTGAAGTGAAGCGCGAACATATCCTGGCGATGGTCGATGGCGTGATGCTGGAAGATGGCCCGGCGCGCTTCACGGATGTACAGGAGTTTGGCGGCGAAGGCATTAATACCTGGTTCCATGTGGTGATTTTGGAAGGTCGTAACCGCGAAGTGCGGCGCCTTTGGGAGTCGCAAGCCCTAACGGTGAGTCGCCTAAAACGAGTGCGTTACGGCAACATCTTCCTCGATAAGCGCGCTAAAGCCGGTGAATGGGTTGAACTTAACCAGGATGAGGTGGATGACTTAGCGACATTGGCTAACTTAGAAACCCGTAAAGTGCCTGCGCTGACGCCCGATGAAAAGAACCGCTGGAACCGCGATAAGCACAAGCGTAAGCCGGTTCAAGTGATGCGTAAGCCGAAAAGCAAAGCCCGTTAACAAAGCCCGTTAAGTAGGTGAGCGAACGTGCCTGAACCGGTTTGTATTGACCAGTCAGGCGCGTTTTATGGTCCATTTCTGTTATCTCACGCTAAAAACACTTGCTATCAAAAGGGTGTAAGCGTAGGATATGCATCCGTTCAGGCGGGTCGTTAGCTCAGTTGGTAGAGCAGTTGACTTTTAATCAATTGGTCGCAGGTTCGAATCCTGCACGACCCACCATTTAGCCGCTGTTTTGGCAGGAAGTTTTTATCCACCAGCTTGGCAGTCATTCTTTCGAGACGGAAACTGGACACGGTAAGTGTGAACATTAAAGTTTCAAAAAAACTGAAGCTTGAAAAATTGAAGTTCAATAGCAAGGCAAATTTGGGTCGTTAGCTCAGTTGGTAGAGCAGTTGACTTTTAATCAATTGGTCGCAGGTTCGAATCCTGCACGACCCACCAAATTCAACGCCCCTGGCAGCATAGCTGCCAGGGGCGTTTTGCTATGCGGGTGAGAGGTACTTTTGGGTAATGCCTCTACGTGACAATCTGTTTGCAGCGGGCAGCTATTTCCGATCAGAATGGGCTAGAATAGATATTCAGACGATAGGCCACCACGAGAGACGTAGCGGCCGATCGCACGCGAGCGGTGCGGGAATAGAGCGAAACGCGCCTGTGCCGTGACCCAGTGTTTAGCAGGGGGATTCCCTGTTCGTCACAGTGGTAGACACGATGACTATTATGACTACTCAAGCAGAGCTGAGTGCTCCGTTGCCCGTTGCATACTGTCCGACCCGGATTCCGGCGGAAGATTTGGCAAGGGTCGAAGAAATCAAGCAGCTATTGAAAACGCATAACGCTGTTTTGGTCGCGCATTACTACACCGATGATGCTATTCAGCAGCTCGCCGAAGAGACCGGCGGCTGCGTCGCCGATTCGCTAGAAATGGCACGCTTTGGTGCTCGCCACGACGCGACCACGCTGGTGGTTGCCGGGGTTCGCTTTATGGGCGAAACCGCCAAGATACTGTCGCCGGAAAAGCGCGTGCTCATGCCTACCCTTGAAGCAACCTGTTCCCTGGATATTGGCTGTCCTGCTGATGAATTCAGCGCTTTTTGCGATGCGCACCCTGATCGCACTGTGGTGGTGTATGCCAATACCTCCGCGGCGGTTAAGGCGCGTGCGGATTGGGTGGTGACTTCATCGATTGCGGTAGAGGTGATTGAGCACCTGCAGGCCAAAGGCGAGAAAATTCTCTGGGCGCCTGATAAGCATTTGGGCGGCTATATTCAGAAGAAAACCGGCGCCGATATGTTGATGTGGGACGGCGCCTGTATCGTCCATGAAGAGTTCAAAGCTAAAGGCGTTGAAGACCTTAAGCGCATTTACCCTGATGCCGCCGTTTTGGTGCACCCCGAGTCGCCTGAGCCGGTGGTGAAGCTGGCCGACGTCGCTGGTTCCACTTCGCAGTTGATCAAGGCCGCTAAAGAGCTACCTAACGATAAGCTGATTGTGGCGACGGACCGAGGTATCTTCTTCAAGATGCAGCAGGCGGTGCCCCATAAAACCTTGTTTGAAGCGCCCACCGCCGGTAACGGTGCTACCTGTCGCAGCTGCGCGCATTGCCCCTGGATGGCCATGAACGCGCTGGATAACCTGGCGGGTGCGTTGCGCGAGGGAAGTGGAGAGATCCAGGTCGATGAAGCATTGCGCCTGCAGGCCTTAAAACCTCTTGAGCGCATGCTTAATTTCAACGCATAGCGAGAAAAGATTAACCGAATGTCATTGCGTATAGGGACTCCTCCCCGGTTGCAAGCTCCGATGATGAACAACATAAGCCGATGCGTGCGTATAGTCGGTCTCTTAATGGGGACGCTATCCCCTGACCCTGATGAACGTCGCGCACCTTCTCTCCTCAACGAGGCGTAGGCTTTTTCAGCCATCGCAATGAGCAGGTTTTGAGAAGGTCGGTCTGACCTGTTTTTCATCGATCGTTGCCCGGCAACAAGGTAGCCGCCTGTCGGCGCTTAGCCGCTGATGATGTTACCGCTTAGCTCACCATCAGCGCGGAACCGTCGTTAAACTCTCTACAATAGGACTGTCCGCTGTGCAGAACCGCCCAGGCGGTTCGCACTGTCTTGTTCGCTAACGCGACAGCCGCTTTGTTCTTGCCAACGCGAGCGACCAGGGATCGTAGCCAACGACTTTTAGCATCCTGTTTGTCACCCACGGTGTTGATGACCGAGTGTGCGCCACGTATCAGGGCGGCTTTCAGCGAGATTTGCCCCGTTCGGCCAATGCCCTTGATCTTCGCGATGCCACCACTGCTGTGTTGTGTCGGCGTTAACCCCAGATAGGCTGACGCTTGGCGACCTTTCTTGAACGCGTCGCCGTTACCGAGGGCGCTATAGAGCTGGGTGGCGACCACCGGCCCCACTCCCTCAATCGCCAACAGTTGGCGACAAGGCATCACCGCACGGCTCATCTGCTCCACGCGCTTATCCAGTGACTGAATGCGCTCGTTGAGTCGATCCAGCTCCGCCATTTGCTCGGCAATCAAGTCACGCATCAGCATCGAAAGCTCGTTATCGGCATCTTCCAGGGCGAGCCAGACACGTTGCTTTAACGCTTTCTGTCCCCGACCGCTGATCACTCCATATTCCTGCAATAACCCATGAACCTGATTGATCAACTGGGTGCGTTGATGAATATACCTTTCCCGAATGCGGTGCAGGCTCTGAATATCCTGTTGCTCGACGCTTTTGAGCGGTACAAAGCGCATATCAGGGCGCAACCCGGCCTCTACAATGGCGAGCGCGTCATTGGCATCTGTCTTATGCCCCTTGCGAAAGGGCGTTACAAACTGGGGCGATATGAGGGCAACGGTATGGCCGAGGGCCTGCAGCTGTCGCGCCCAATAATGCGATCCACCGCACGCCTCCATGAACACCCGACAGGCCGGTTGGCGGCGCATAAAATCCAAGACCTGATGCCGTTTAAGCTCTTTGTTGACCTGAACACGCGGGCGGCGAGTGTCGACAACACACACTTGGAAAACACGCTTTGCCAGATCAATACCTATTGTCTTATGCTTGTTCATGGCTCTTCCCCTCCGCATTGATGTGGTTCAACTATCAATGTAGCTCGCTGAAGCTTCGAGAGGGGAGGAGTCCCTTTCATTGAGCGTAGAAGCTTCATTGCGAAAGAAGTGAAGCAACCTCGGTGTTACTGCCACCTCTGGTGAAGATTGCCGCGTTGCTGCGCTCATCGCAATGACATAGGTTTAGTTGACCTAGATTTAATTGACCTAGGTTTAGTTGACATAGGTTTAGTTGAAATCTTCCAGCGCTTCGCGATACTCAATGAAAGCTTCCCGGCGCTGTTCAATCCTGGCTACTACCTGTTGATCATTTTCACGTTCCGCTGCATCCCGAGCGATGGAGAGCTGGCGAATGCCGCGGTCTACCCGGCCCGTCAATTGCAGGTGCTCAGCGCGAGCTAAATGCCCCCAGCCATCATGGCCACTGCGTCCGGCGGCTTCAGCTAATAGATTGAAGACCTGAGGGTTTTCTGGATGCTGATCGGCCATGTCCCGTAACACGTTATAAGCTGATTGAGGGTCACGCTGTAGCTGTGCTTCGGCCAATATCAGTTGAGCAGGCAGGTAGTTAGGCATAAAGCGCAGCAATCGCTGGCCGCGCTGGATGGCCTCATCGTACTGACCGGCCTCTAAAGCGACGCTCGCGGCAGAGGCGGGGAGCATGGCAAAGTCAGGCTGCTGACTGGCAAGTTGATCAAGGCGTTGTAAGGCATTATCAGTCTGGCCGTTACGGGCAGCGATCAAGGCGTCCAGGTAGCCCTGGGCAGTCTCGTCGGCGCCTTCTTGGGCAAGGCGCGCAGCCGCTTGCTGAGGTGTGTTGGCATAAATGCTCAACAGGGCGCGGGCGCGCATCATGTCGTAAAGGGTGTCGCTGGTATAGGCATCGGCGACATTGAGTTGGGCAGCGCGATCCTGTGCAGCGGTTAAGCGGCTATCGGTGACCGGGTGGCTAAGCAGGAACTCCGGCGGTGTCTCGCCCTGTAGGCGGGCCATGCGCTGCATAGCGGCGAACATGCGCACCATTGCCTCTGGGTCGTAGCCCGCGTCGGCCATCGCCTGGAGGCCTAGGTTGTCGGCTTCCTGTTCAAATAAACGTGAATAGCTGAGCTGATCCTGTATTAGCGCTGCCTGGGAGCCCATGGCGGCGGCCATGCCCGCATCACCGCCGCCACTCGCAGCAATTAGCATGCCTGCTAGCATGGCCGCCATGGCGGGCAGTTGGGTTTGTGCTGCCCGTGCGTTTCCCCTCGCATAGTGGCGTTGAGAGAGGTGGCCCAGCTCATGGGCCAGCACCGAAACGAAGGCGCCTTCATCTTCAGCAAATGCGAACAGTCCTGAGTTGATGCCTATCACCCCGCCAGGCACGGCAAAGGCGTTAAGCGATTCGTTATCCACCATCACGGTAATAGTGCGAAGACCGTTAATCTGGCTATGGGGGGCGAGCCGGGCAATCAGGCTTTCCAGATAGTCGTTGGTAATAGGATCTTGCCACTGGGGGGCTTGGGCACGAAACTGTCGTAACCACGCACGGCCCAGGCGATACTCCTCATTGCTGACCGAGGTAGACGCCGCCCCCAGGCTTGGCAGGCCGTAATCGTTGATAGCAACGCTTTGGGGACTAAAAAGTAAACTGCCGCAGGCGCAAGCGAACGCACATATCCAGCCTGGGTAAGCGCTACGAAAGGTCGGCATGGCATCCTCATGGGTGATGGTTAAACGCTACCGTCAGGGTATGACATTGATTAATACTATGACATTGATAAAGACGGGGAAGTGCCGTTAAATCGACGACCTAGTGAAATCAATCGCTAACAAGACAGTTTATGCGGCAGCGTCTATTACACAATGTATATGCAGCAACATTTACAAATCTATGCCGTGAATAGGCAGGTCATTTTGAGGGAGAGTGTATGTCTGAGCAAACCGGGGGCTTTCAACCCGATACGGTGCTTGACGCTTGTGGGCTGCATTGCCCATTGCCACTGCTGAAAACTAAGCAAGCCTTAGCTGCCTTGGCAGCAGGTCAGTTGCTGGAGGTGCGTTCAACGGACGCCGGTTCGTGGCGAGATATGGCGTCGTTTACCGATCAAAGCGCGCATACCCTGGAAGGCCGTGAACAGCGTGACGATGTTTATGTGTACTGGATTCGTAAAGTCGGGGATGGTCACTCATGACCCTGCGTACGATTTTAAAAAGCTGGGTTGAGCGCTACTTCTCCGACGAAGAAGCGCTGATTCTGCTGGTAGTATTGGTGGCGGGTTTTGCGGCGATCATCTGGTTTGGCCGTATGCTGGCGCCGTTTTTCACTGCACTGGTAATTGCGTTTCTACTGCAAGGCGTGGTGAGCGCACTTACCCGCCGTGGGCTGCCGCATTTGCTGGCGGTGATTATGGTATTCCTGGCGTTTATTAGTGTCTTGCTAACCCTGGCGTTTATTTTAATGCCGCTGATTTGGAACCAGTTAGTGGGGTTGGTGCAAGAAACACCGAGGATGTTCGCCAGTGGTCAAGGCTGGCTGGACGAGCTGCAAGCGCGCTATCCCAACATTATTACGCCGGATCAGATGCAGAGCTGGATAGGCGTGGCGAGCCGCGAAATCAGTCAGCTAGGGCAGCGCGCCTTAACGCTTTCGCTGGCATCGCTAGGCAATATTATGTCGCTGATTATTTATCTGGTGCTGGTGCCGATTCTGGTCTTCTTCATGCTCAAGGATCGCGACGTATTGGTTGGCTTCATGCTTTCGCTGCTGCCCCAAAAACGCACCCTGTTGTCGCGTATTTGGCGTGAGATGGATGATCAAATTGCCAATTATATTCGCGGTAAGTTTATTGAAATTATTATCGTGGGCACGGTGACCTTCTTTACCTTTGCTTTCTTTGGATTGCCCTATACGGCGCTGTTGGCCGTTCTGGTGGGGTTTTCTGTACTGGTGCCGTATATCGGGGCGGCGGTGGCAACGCTACCGGTGGCTGCGGTCGCTGGGTTTCACTTCGGGCTCAGCGAGGAGTTTGTGTATGTGCTCGTCGCCTATGGGGTGATCCAGGCGCTGGATGGCAACGTACTGGCCCCGGTATTATTTTCTGAAACCAACAATATCCATCCGGTTTCTATCATTGTGGCGGTGTTGTTCTTCGGCGGAATTTGGGGCTTTTGGGGTATTTTCTTTGCTATTCCGTTAGCAACACTGCTGAAAGCGCTGATCTACGCTTGGCCGCGTAGTATGCATGAGCGAGAGGAGCGTCGTAGCTTGCAAGCCCCAGCAAAAGAGTAAGCGTAGCGCTGAAACAGGCCCGCGCTGGGTATCCTCAGCGCGGGCATAGGGGTTAGCTGGCAGCGTTAAGTTGTTCAGCCGCGGCGAGTACCTCATCAACATGACCAGGCACCTTAACACCACGCCACTCGTTGGCGAGCTTGCCCTCTTTATCGATCAAGAAGGTGCTGCGCTCTATGCCAAGATGCTCCTTGCCGTACATTTTCTTGAGCTTGATAACGTCAAACAGCGTGCAGACGTTTTCGTCCTTGTCAGAGATCAGCTCAAAATTAAAATCCTGTTTGGCTTTAAAGTTCTCCTGAGCACGTAGGCCATCGCGAGAGACGCCGAGAATGACTGTATTAGCGGCATCGAAGGCGGGTTTACGGTCACGGAAGTCTCCCCCTTCGGTGGTGCAGCCTGGGGTGCTGGCTTTGGGGTAGAAGTAAATAACCACTTGTTTGCCGCGCAGTTCCGATAGCGTCACGGTGGAATCACCAGTTGCGGTGGCGGAAAAGTCAGCAACGGGTTGATCAATTTCAACAGACATAAGGCGTCCTTTTGAGGGTGGGTGTTAAGATTAGTAGTTATGCGCGATTACACGTAAGCCGGGGGCAGTTGTCAAAGCTCAAATCAGGTCAGTGATAAACTCGCACCGCTTTACGCTGTACAGGCTCGAATCGCCTGAGTACCATTTGCTCACTGTGGAACGCCAGCGCCTGATACAAAGTATCGCGATGGCGGCTAGTTTTGTTAAACACATAGCACGTAAAATACATAGTACTTAAAACACAGATAGTTGATATCACACTTTGGCTGGTGAGGAATAAACGGATGATCACAGGCAGCATTGTCGCCCTGGCGACGCCTATGAAGGTCAATGGTGACATCGACTGGGAGGCGCTTCGTCGTCTGGTGAACTTCCATCTCGAAAATGGCACCGATGGCATTGTGGCTGCTGGCACGACGGGCGAACCGACTACCATGTCCTTCGCGGAGCACTTTGATGTGATTCGCAGCGTTGTCGAAGAGGTCAATGGTCGTATTCCGGTTATCGCAGGGACTGGGGCTAACGCCACTTCTGAGGCGGTTGAGCTGGCGCGTTACGCCGGTGAAGTCGGGGCCGATTACTGCTTATCAGTGTGCCCTTACTACAATAAGCCCACCCAGGAAGGCCTGTATCAGCACTTTAAAGCGGTCGCGGAAGGCAGCAAACTGCCGGTGATTCTGTATAACGTGCCGGGCCGTACCTGCTCTGATCTCTACAACGAGACCGTTTTACGCTTGGCCGATGTCGATAATATTATTGGTTTGAAAGACGCGACAGGGAACCTGGAGCGTGCGGAAGATCTAATCTCACGCCTAAAGGGCAGTGGTTTTATGCTCTACTCCGGCGACGATGCGACCGCCTGTGACTTTATGTTGATGGGTGGCCATGGCGATATCTCCGTAACGGCGAATGTTGCCCCACGGGCGATGCATGATCTGTGCGCCGCTGCCGTGGCCGGTGATGCTGATAAAGCCCACCAAATTAATACCCGTCTGATGCCGCTACACACCAATTTGGGCATAGAGTCGAATCCTATTCCCGTGAAGTGGGCGCTTAATCGCATGGGTTATGCGGACGCAGGTCTTCGTTTACCGCTAACTTGGCTGTCTGAAAAGTACCACGCCACGGTGAGCGAAGCGCTGCAGATGGCAGGCGTCGTAGAGGAGTAACCTGGCGCAATACCCTTTGCTACCCAGCTCAGCGATAAGTTGAGCTGGGTACCTGATTTGTTGACTTAAGGTGGCTTGATGAGCTCTGTGCTTGAAATACGTGCGCTTAAATGGGTCCCGCTGGCACTCGCAGCGGCTGTCGCGCTCTCTGGTTGCGCGCGGGATGGTTTTTACCACGACCGTAACCTGGACTACACCGAGGCTGCTCCGGCGCCTCCGCTGGTGTTACCAGAGACCCGTAATACCCAACGTTACCGCGATGCGCTGCCGGTTCCTCAAGCCGCCACCCAAGGGACACGGCTTGACGAAGCGGCAGAAATTCGTCCGCCCCAATCACTGGCTATTGGCAGTGGCTTAGAGCCTGAATACGTTGAGCGCCGCGAAGTCGGTGATCAAACCTGGCTAGTGGTGGCCGCCGACACCGGTACGGTGTGGCCGCAGTTGGAAGAGTTTGTACGCAGCCGACAGTTGAACGTGCTGCAGAGCAGTGCTTCCCAGGGCGTTATCGTGACGTCCCAGGGGGAAATACGCCTGCAAAGTGCGCTGCGCGCAGGCAGTAGCGAAGTTCGCTGTGAAAGCGGTGGGCAAACCATGGCTAGCTGTCTGGACGCACTGGAAAGCCATCTAAGTGCACGCAGCGCCTCCGTCAGCGTATCATCTTCTTGGACCGCTCAGCGCCTTACCGATGAGCAAACGTTACAAGTTCGCCAGCAGGGTGAAGAGTGGGAAGTGGTTATCCCGCAGCCAGTAGACCGCGTATGGGCTGAACTGAACCACTACCTTGAACTGGATTTTGCTCAGGAAGGACAGCGCGACTTGCTTGCCTCTGAGCCCAGTAGCCATGAGTTTCTGGTTGAATATATGACCGAAACCGAGCGCAACCGTAACCCGCTGCAAATCGTGTTCAGCGCTGACGTGCGCAAGATGTCTCAAGAGATCCGTCTTGCTCTACAGCCTGACGGCGACCAGACGATTCTGCGCGCCATCAATGCCAGCGAGCGGGCATTCAGCGCCGATGATCAGCGCGAGCTGCTTGAGCGTGTCTCCGGTTATTTACGTTAATTTATTGATCCTTGATCCCTTACGGAGCCCCCATGGAAAAGCGCCAAGAACTCTACGCCGGTAAGGCGAAATCTGTGTATACCACCGACGATCCGGATTTGTTGGTGCTTAACTTTCGTGATGACACCAGCGCCTTCGATGGCAAAAAAGTCGAGTCGCTGGCCCGTAAGGGAATGGTCAATAACATCTTTAACGCCTTCATTATGGAGCGGCTGCAGGAAGCGGGCATTCCCACCCACTTTGAAAAGCAGCTCTCCAATACGGAGAGTCTGGTCAGAAAGATGCAGATGATCCCGGTGGAGTGCGTAGTACGCAATATCGCCGCCGGTGGTTTGGTAAAACGGTTAGGTGTGGAAGAGGGTATTGCACTGACACCGCCTACCTTCGAGCTGTTCTTGAAGAACGACGAGAAGGGCGACCCGATGATCAATGAGTCATTGGCGGAGACCTTCGGTTGGGCAACGCCCGAGCAGCTCGCCAAAATGAAAATGCTGACCTTCAAGGTTAACCATATCCTCAAAGCGCTGTTTGCCGAGGGCGATATGCTGCTGGTGGATTACAAGCTTGAGTTTGGCGTCTTCAAGGGTGAGGTGGTGTTGGGGGATGAGTTCTCGCCCGATGGTTGCCGCCTTTGGGACGCTAACACCCGTGAAAAACTGGATAAGGATCGCTTTCGCCAGGGGCTGGGCGGCGTGATTGAGGCGTATGAAGAAGTTGGTCGCCGCCTGGGTATTACCTTTCCCGCTTAAAACGTCATCATTGTTTTACCGCTCGATGTAAGGTTCGATAGCCACCACCTCTAAGGTGGTGGCTTCGCCGTGTTGGCGCTGGCGAAACTTAACGTCTACATCGCGCAGGCGTACCCCGTAAAGTCGATCAGACGCTAACTCTTTTTGCTTATAGGCGGGCCGTGGGTCCTGGCTTAGTACTTGCTCAATTAATGCATGCAGCGTGGCGCTGTCTGAGCGTTGGGTGAGGGTATCCAGCGCTGCTGGGTGAAACGTAACCGCCAAAAGTGACGGTGTCTGCAGCGCAAAACCAGCCTGTGCATCAGGCTGAGATTCAGCCCAGGGCAGGTAGGGTTTGATATCAACCACCGGCGTGCCGCTCACCAAGTCGCAGCCCTGTAATGCCAAAACGACGCCTTGCTGAGTGTCGATGCCGACTAGCCTTACCAGCGATAGCCCCAGGCGATTAGGGCGGTGGGTGCTACGGCTGGCAAAAACGCCCACTTTTTTATTACCGCCCAAGCGTGGTGGCCTCACCAGCGGCGACCAGCGTTGCGGGCTTTGATGAAATATAAAGCTTAGCCACAGGTGGCTGAAGTCTTCTAGACCACGCACGGCGAGAGGGTCATTGTAGGGGGCGGTGAGCACAAGCTTGGCATTAGCCGCGGGTGCGAGCCCTGGCTGGCGCGGAATGCCGAATTTGTCAGGGTAGTCGCTGACCATGTGGCCAATGGGCGATAGCGTAAAGTGCTCGCTGTTAGGGACATCGTCCATCACACTGCCTTTTGTTAGGATTCATTGGCGTAGTATAAAACAGTATAAAGCAGCCGATGGCTTCAGCGTGACCCAATAGGGTGTGATCTAAAGCGGCGTGATCGAAGAGGTCTTGCTTGAATAGGCATTGATCAAATGTTAGCTGAACAGTGCAGAGGTGACGCATGAGTAATAGCGATGAGCAGCAAGCGCCAACGAGCGCGCGGGTTATATATCGCGCGGCACTGGCACGCGATGCCGCCGATCAGGCAGAAGTGTTTTACCACGCCGTCATGCAAGGGGCTGCTACCCACTATACGCTGGATGAGCGGCGGGCGTGGGCGCAAGCGTTACCCCGTGAAGGCAGCGCCTGGGCAGTGCGGCAAGCGCTGTATACCACGTTAATTGCCACCTGTGATGGACGTTGCGTGGGGTTTTTGGAGGTAGATTTAGATGCCGGGCGGATTGAAACGCTCTATGTCTGGCCTTCTCTTGCTGGGCGCGGCATTGGCACCACGTTACTGGTTCACGCTGAGCGTATGCTGCTCGAACAGGGCAAAGGCAAGGTGGAGATTGAGGCCAGTTCGATGCTTTACGAGCGTCTAATGCGCCGCGGCTGGGAAAACCTTGGCGAGCAGTGGGTTGAACGCAGTGGTGAATCGCTCAAGCGATATCGGCTTTCCAAGGCACTTAACGCAGTGGAAACGTAAGTCTACCTACACGCTATAGCTGCGGGTAATGCGCATCGATAGGTCGATTGAGGCGATATCCTTGGTTAGCGCACCGCTAGAGATACAATCAACGCCGGTATCGGCGATTGCCCGTAACGTAACGTCGTCCACATTGCCTGATGCTTCCAGGGTGGCTCTGCCGCCGTTAATTTCTACCGCAACGTGCAGGTCTTCAATGGCGAAATTGTCGAGCATAATAATGTCGGCACCTGCTGCCAACGCCTGATCCAGCTCTTCAAAGGTTTCTACTTCCACTTCCACCGGCAGGTCGCTGGCTAGCTTGCGCGCTTGTGCAATGGCTGCTTGAATGCCCCCACAGGCGGCAATGTGGTTCTCTTTGATCAAAAACGCGTCCCATAGACCAATGCGATGGTTATGGCCGCCACCGCAGGTGACGGCATATTTTTGCGCCAAGCGCATGCCGGGTAGCGTTTTGCGGGTATCGAGGAGGCGTACGCCAGTGCCTTCAATCAGGTCGACATAAGCGCGGGTGGCAGTCGCAGTGGCAGACAGCGTTTGCAGCACGTTAAGCGCTGCACGCTCGCCGGTGAGCAGGATGCGGGCAGGGCCTTCCAGGGTTAAAAAACACTGGCCAGCCTCAAGTTTATCGCCATCAGCGGCGTGCCAGTTCAGGCTTACTCGGTTATCCAGGCGGCGAAACAGCTCATCTACCCAGGGGGCGCCACACAGCACTGCGGCTTCACGGGTAATCACATCGGCGCTGGCCCACTGGTGTTCAGGGATCAATTGCGCGGTAATATCACCTGGGCCAACGTCTTCTGCCAGCAAGCGAGCGGCGCTGGCGCGGATTTCTTCAGCAAGAGCGGATTGATAATGCATGATCGTGGATTCCCTGAACGTCGTCTTCGATGACGGGCATTGTAGTGAAAAACAGCGGTGAAGGTGAAAGAGAAAGAGAGCGCTAACGTAAAGGAGCCCTTGCCAGTGGAAAACAAACAACCCTTCGACGGGTGGTGGGAAAGCGCGCGTAAAGTCGTTTCACCGAACTGTGACCCTCGGCCCACTGGTGAGGTGTCGTTGCTAGTGATTCATGCGATCAGTCTTCCGCCTGGTCAGTTTAGTGGTAATGCTATTGAGGCGCTATTTACCAATCAGTTGGCGGAAGATGAGCATCCATTTTTCGCTGCAATTGCCCACTTAAGAGTCTCCGCACACCTGCTTATCCGTCGCGATGGTGAGTGCGTGCAGTTTGTTGATACAGATCAGCGTGCTTGGCATGCCGGACGTTCCAACTGGTGGGATGCCCGTGAGCTAAGCTGGCGAAGGGCACTCAACGATTTCTCGGTGGGGATTGAGCTGGAAGGGGATGGCGTTACCCCCTATCGCAAAGCACAGTATGACGCTCTGGTGGAAGCAGTGGTGTGGCTAATGGCGCGTAACTCTCAACTAGATAGCAGCCGTATTACCAGTCATGCCCATGTGGCGCCGCTGCGTAAAACGGATCCTGGCCCGGCGTTTGATTGGGCGTATTTCCAGCAACTGCTGACATCTCGCGTTAAGCGTTAGCGGTTCGATTACGCTTTTTTCTGTGCTAAGTATTTCACTAATAACACAATAAAACGGTAGTTTAATTACATCGAATGACTATTTGGTCGCAATGGCAAATGCTCTATGAATTACTTATGTTGCAGTGCAATAGTTTGTTTTCGATAGGCTTTTCCGCTGCGACAGAATTGGCAGCGTGGCGACTTTGAGGTATCTTCGCCTATACAAAAGGCTAACCTTTAACAGAATTGTGTAGCTTTACTACATTCAACAAGCATGTAGCTTGTTGAATGTAGAGCTAAAACCCCTATCCGGCGGTTAATCGCCGGCGAAATGTTGGCGCGTGGTGGAGTTCCACACCGCCGCCCCAGGCCCTTGAGGGTAGCGGGGTTAATTGTCATTTATCGTCATTCGGAGAGACCTCTATGAGTCTGGAGACAAGAGAAGATCTCGATCCGATCGAAACTACGGAATGGATTGATTCCCTAGAGTCGGTATTGGATCGTGAGGGCGAAGATCGTGCCCGCTACCTGATGACCCGCCTGGCGGATCGCCTGCGCCGGGACGGCATGAAGGTGCCCTTCTCGGTGACAACCCCGCACCGTAATACGATCCCGGTTCACCGCGAAGCCCCGATGCCTGGCGACCTGTTCATGGAGCGTCGTATCCGCTCCTTGATCCGTTACAACGCCATTGCTCAGGTGATTCGTAATAACCGTGCCAAGCCGGGCCTGGGCGGGCACATCGCCAGCTTCATGTCATCTGCCACGTTGTACGACGTAGGCTTTAACCACTTCTTCCGCGCGCCCCAAGGGGATTTTGCTGGTGACTTGGTGTATATCCAAGGACATGTGGCACCAGGCATTTACGCCCGTTCCTATTTGGAAGGTCGCCTGAGCGAAGCGCAGATGGACAAGTTCCGTCAGGAAGTCGATGGTGATGGTCTCTCTTCCTACCCGCACCCTTGGCTGATGCCGGACTACTGGCAGTTCCCCACGGTCTCCATGGGGCTTGGCCCAATTCAAGCGATCTACCAAGCGCACGTGATGAAGTACCTGCATCACCGTGAGCTGAAGGATATGTATGACCGCAAGATCTGGTGCTTCATGGGCGATGGCGAGTGTGACGAGCCGGAATCCCTGGGTGCCATTTCACTGGCCGGTCGCGAAAACCTCGACAACCTGATCTTCGTCATCAACTGTAATCTGCAGCGCCTTGACGGCCCTGTACGCGGCAACTCGCGGGTGATGGATGAGTTCGAAGGCGTCTTCCGTGGCGCTGGCTGGAACGTGATCAAGGTCGTATGGGGCCGTCACTGGGATCCGCTGTTCGAGAAGGACAAGAAAGGCATCCTTCAGAAGCGCATGGACGAAGCGGTCGACGGCGAATACCAGAACTACAAAGCCAATGGTGGCGCGTACACTCGCGAGCACTTCTTTGGCAAATATCCAGAAACCGAAGCGATGGTCAAAGACCTCTCTGACGAAGATATCTGGAAGCTCAATCGCGGCGGCCACGATCCGTTCAAGGTTTATGCGGCCTACCACGAGGCGGTTAACACCTCTAACGGCAAGCCAACGGTTATTCTGGCCCATACCGTTAAAGGTTACGGCATGGGTAGCGGCGATGGTGAAGCGGCCAACGAAGCGCACCAGGTTAAGAGCATGGAGTACGAAGCGCTCAAGACCTTCCGCGATCGCTTTGGTATTCCGATCACCGATGAGCAGCTCAAAGACGTTCCCTACTACAAGCCGGAAGATGATTCTCCTGAGCTTAAGTACATGCACCTGCAGCGCGAGCGCCTGGGTGGTTACTTGCCCAGCCGTCAGAGCGACTTTGAGGCGCTGGAGATTCCCAGCCTCGAAGATAAAACCTTTGCCTCGCAAATGGGTGGTTCGAAAGGTCGTGAAGTCTCCACCACCATGGCGTTCGTGCGCGTACTGAATGGTCTGGTGAAAGATAAGACGCTTGGCAAAAAAGTGGTGCCGATTATCCCTGACGAGGCACGCACCTTCGGTATGGAAGGCATGTTCCGTCAGCTGGGTATCTACACCTCGGAAGGCCAGAAGTACGAGCCGGTCGATAAAGGCCAGATCATGTTCTACCGCGAGGATCAGAAAGGTCAGATTCTCGAAGAGGGCATTACGGAAGCCGGGGCAATGTCTGCCTGGATCGCTGCCGCGACTTCCTACAGCAACAACAACGTCACGCTGCTGCCGTTCTACATCTACTACTCGATGTTCGGCTTCCAGCGCATCGGTGACTTGGCTTGGGCGGCAGGTGATCTGCAGGCGCGCGGCTTTATGGTCGGCGGCACGGCGGGGCGCACCACGCTCAACGGCGAAGGTTTACAGCACCAGGATGGTCACAGCCTGATTCAGGCTTCCACCATTCCCAACTGCCGCAGCTATGACCCCACCTACGCTCATGAAGTGGCAGTGATTCTGCAGGATGGCTTGAAGCGCATGTTCACCGATAAGGAGAACTGCTTCTACTACCTGACGGTGATGAACGAGAACTACGAGCATCCTGCACTGGAGAACGTACCGGCCGACGATATCGTCAAGGGTATGTACCTGCTGCGCGAAACCAAGGGAGACAAAGGCCGCGTTCAGCTGCTGGGTTCTGGCACGATTCTGCGCGAAGTCGAAGAGGCTGCCACCCTGCTTGAGAATGATTGGGGCATCGGCGCCGACATCTGGAGCGTGACCAGCTTTAACGAGCTGCGTCGTGAAGCGCTACTGCTTGATCGTGAAGCCTTCCTAAGCCCCGATGCGGAGGCTAATAAGCCCCACGTCACTAAGTGCTTGGAAGGGCGCGATGGCCCGGTGATCGCGTCAACCGATTACATGAAACTGTATGCGGATCAAGTGCGCGCCTGGGTGCCGGGTGACTACACTGTATTGGGTACCGATGGCTTTGGTCGTTCAGATACCCGCGAGAAGTTGCGCTACTTCTTCGAAGTGGATCGCTACTTCGTCACTGTAGCCGCGCTGCGTGCGCTAGCTGATCGCGGTGAGATTGATCGTAAGCACGTTGGTGAAGCGCTTAAGAAGTATGGCATTGATGCCAATAAGCCTAACCCGCTGACTAGCTAAACGCTGCCCGGTGGGCGGATGCCCACCGGCTCGATCCGATTTTAAAGGAGCGCGACCTTGAGTAGCGAAATCATCAAAGTTCCCGATATCGGTGGCGATACCGATGTCGAAATCATCGAGATTGCGGTGTCAGAAGGCGACGTCATTGAAGCGGAAGACACCCTGATCACTCTGGAATCTGACAAAGCCAGCATGGATGTACCGGCCCCGAAAGGCGGCAAGGTACTTAAAGTGCTGGTCAAGGAAGGCGATAGCGTCTCCGAAGGTGACGATATCGTTGAGCTGGAAGTTGAAGGCGGCGGCGACAGCAGTAGCGAAGACGCTGAGCCAGAAGCAGCCCCAGCGAAAGAAGAAAAGCAAAAGCCCCAAGAAGAAAAGCCGCAGGCCGAGAAGCCTGCTGCCAAGAAATCAGCCGGTGGTAAGCAAACCGTTGATATCAAGGTGCCCGACTTGGGTGGCTCGGATAACGTTGAAATCATCGAAGTCGCGGTGAGTGAAGGCGATGAGGTTGAAGCCGAAGACACGCTGATTACCCTGGAGTCTGATAAAGCCTCCATGGACGTGCCCAGCCCTCATAGCGGCAAAATCGTCAGCTTCACTGTAAAAGAAGGCGACACGGTTTCTGAAGGCGATGTGATCGGCCAGATGGAGATTGCGGGCGAAGGCGGCGATGACGCAGAAGAAGCTTCTGATGATCAAGCCGCTAGCCAAGCCCGCAGCGAACCGGAAGAGCCCGCTGAAGAAGATGATCAGGAAGAAGCCGCTAGTGGCGAACCGGAGCGTAAAGAAATTCGCGTACCGGATATTTCTGGCGCCTCTGACGTACCGATTATCGAAATCGGCGTAGCGGTCGGTGACGAGATCAACGAAGAAGACCCGCTGATTACCTTAGAGTCCGACAAGGCCTCTATGGATGTGCCCAGCCCCTACAAAGGTAAGCTCCTTGAGCTAACCGTCAAAGAGGGCGACACCGTCTCGGAAGGCGATGTCATTGGCTATATCGAAGTGGCTGGCAGCGGCGGTGGTAAGAAAGCTGCGCCGAAAAAAGCTGCCCCTGAGAAAGCAGCGCCCGAAAAGGCCCAGCAGAGCAAGGCTAGCGCCAAGCCTTCTGAGTCGCCAGCGGGCACCCCCAGCCCAGAAGCGCAGATGGCGGCCCACAAGCCGCGTGACGGCAAATTGGTTCACGCTGGCCCCGCCGTACGTATGCTGGCCCGTGAGCTGGGCGTCGACCTGGAACTGGTAAAGCCGAGCGGCCCGAAAGATCGTGTGCTTAAAGAGGACGTACAGTCCTACGTGAAGCAAGCCATTGCCAATCAAGGCAAAGCGCAGCCCGGCACAGCTGCGGCCTCCGGTGGTGCGGGTATTCCGCCTATTCCGGAAGTCGACTTCAGCCAGTTTGGTGAAGTGGAAGAGAAGCCGATGGGTCGCCTGCTCAAAATGGGCGCGACTAACCTGCATCGTAGCTGGCTCAATGTTCCCCACGTCACGCAATTCGACGAAGCGGACATTACCGAGCTGGAAGCGTTCCGCAAGGCGATGAAGGCCGAAGTGGAAGCCCAAGGCGCCAAGCTGACGCCGCTGCCGTTTATGGTCAAAGCCTGTGCGTTTGCGCTGCGTAAGTTCCCGCAGTTCAACGTCAGCCTGAAGGGCGATGGCGAAACGCTGGTATGGAAGAACTACGTCCATATCGGTATCGCGGTTGATACCCCCGATGGCCTGATGGTGCCGGTGGTGCGCGACGCAGATAAAAAGTCCTTGGTGGAGATTGCCAAGGAGATGGCGGATCTGGGTAAGAAAGCACAAACCAAAAAGCTCAAGCGTGACGAGATGACCGGTGGCTGCTTCACTATTTCGAGCCTCGGCTCGATCGGTGGCACGGCGTTCACGCCAATCGTTAACGCGCCGGAAGTGGCTATTTTGGGTGTGTCTAAAGCGCAGATGAAGCCGGTATGGGACGGCAGTGCCTTCCAACCGCGCTTAATGATGCCGCTGTCACTCTCTTATGATCACCGTGCCATCAATGGCGCTGACGCAGCCCGCTTCACCGCCTTCCTGGCAGATGTGTTGACCGATATCCGTCGTTTACTGCTGTAATTGGTAGCGATAGAGTCTTAAAAGCGGCGCCCCTCGGGGCGCCGCTTGTGTTTGCTAAATGGCTAGCAGCGCTACCAAAGTGGTAGTTTTACGGCACTTGGCTGTTTTAATTTAAAAAAATTGAAATAAAAGCGGGTCTCTCAGGCTTTTGGGGAGTTGTGTCGCCTGAGAGGCGCGGTTATTGTCAGTTAACAGATTTTCCATACTCATTTTCGTACTCATTCTTCATACTAAGAATTTCAAGGAGCAGAGCCATGCGTTTAATCCTGTTGGGTGCCCCCGGCGCGGGCAAGGGGACTCAAGCTCAGTTTATTTGCGAGCAATTTAAGATTCCGCAGATTTCCACCGGGGATATGCTGCGCACGGCCATTAAAGATGGCACTGAGCTGGGCTTGAAAGTAAAAGAGATCATGAACAGCGGTGGTTTGGTGTCTGACGACATCATCATCGATCTGGTCAAAGAGCGTATTAGCCAGCCAGACTGTGAAAATGGCTTTTTGTTCGACGGTTTCCCACGCACGATCCCCCAGGCTGACGCCATGAAAGAGGGCGGCGTTAAACTGGATCACGTGGTGGAAATTGCCGTTCCCGATGAAGAGATCGTGAGCCGCTTGGCGGGCCGCCGTGTTCACCAAGCCTCGGGCCGGGTTTATCACGTTGATCACAACCCGCCCAAAGAGCCGGGCAAAGATGATGTCACTGGCGAAACGCTGATTCAGCGTGAGGATGACCAGGAGTCCACGGTGCGCAATCGTCTATCGGTTTATCACGATCAAACCGCCCCGCTGGTTAATTATTATCAGCAGTGGGCCGCGCAGGATCCGCAGAGCGCTCCTCAATATCACCGCATTGAAGGCGTAGGCAGCGTGACCGATATCACCCGTCAGGTGAAAGAAGCGCTAAGTTAATAAACGCTATTGATTAATCGCATCGGTATTACCTGCCAATGATGGCCCGCTTCGGCGGGCCATCGTCGTAATGGCGTGACAAAGGTATAATGCCGCCATCTTTCTTTCGAGTGGCCACTTGCTATGCCGTTACATCTGCTTGCCCTGGACGCCTCCTCTAGCGCGTGTTCTGCAGCCCTATTGCGCCAAGACGAGACGGGGGCTACTTGTCTGGCGCGCTTTGAGATGACGCCCCGCGCCCATACTCGCCGGTTGCTGCCAATGGTGGATGAAGTGCTTGCCGAAGCGCAGGTGACGCCTTCCCAGCTTGATGCCGTCGCGTTTGGTCGTGGCCCGGGTTCGTTTACTGGGCTGCGTATCGCCGCAGGCGCTGCTCAAGGGTTGGCGTTTGGCCTCGATTGCCCGCTATTGGGTATCTCAACGTTGGAAGCACTGGCGCTTCAGGCTCACCGCCGCTATCACCTTCGCCACGTGGTGACGGCTTTAGATGCCCGCATGGGCGAGGTGTACGCCGCGACCTGGCACTGCCTGAAAGACACGATTACGCCGATGAGCGCCGAGGCCGTGCTGGCCCCAGAGGCACTGCGCTTGCCCGGCGACGAAACCGACTGGGTCGGCGTAGGCAGCGGCTTTACGTTGTGGGAGCGCTTCACTGTCGATTTACAGCTAAGCATGCCCCAGCATTTGGATGATTTAGAGCCCCGCGCTGAAGAGATGGCGTGGCTGGCGGCACGTGATTTTGCCGCTGGGTTGGGGCAGGCGGCCCACTTGGTTCAACCGGTGTATCTGCGTAACGACGTCGCTTGGAAAAAGCCCGCATGAGCTTTGTGAAGAGCCCAGTTGAGACCAATGTCGAGAGCGACGTTGAGAACATTGCTCTACCTGACGGCCTGTGCTTGGTTCAGGGGGAAGACGGGTTGGCGCTGGTTGGTGATGAAAAACGCTACGGAAAGCCGCTCAGTGTCGATTTTGTGGCGGGCAAAGCGGCCCATCGACGACGTTTTGGCGGTGGGCGGGGGCAGCTGGTTGCAAAGGCTTGTGGGCTAGCCAAGGGCGTGTCGCCCAGCATTGTTGATGCAACGGCAGGGCTAGGCCGCGATGCGTTTGTGTTGGCCAGTCTCGGCGCCCAGGTGCTGTTGATTGAACGTGTGGCCGCGATAGCAGCCCTGCTGGAAGACGGTTTAAAACGTGCGTCCAGACATAGCGATACGGCAGATATAGCCGCCCGAATGACACTGCGTCATGGCGATGCGGCTCAATCTCTGGCGGCGCTTGTTGCCAGTGCTCATTTTGCGCCGCAGGTGATACACCTGGATCCGATGTTTCCCCACCGCGAAAAATCAGCGCTGGTGAAAAAAGAGATGCGTCTGTTTCGTGAGTTGGCCGGGGATGATGACGATGCCCCGCGCTTGCTTGAAGCGGCGCTGGAGGTAGCCACCCACCGAGTGGTAGTCAAGCGGCCCCGCAAGGCACCCCCTATTGAGGGCCCGGCACCGCAGCACACGCTTGAAGGCAAAACCAGCCGCTATGATTTATATGTCCATCGCTCATTAGTGCGCTAATCGGCTCGCTTATCGACAGTACCGCAAGGAGCACCCATGCAGAATGCGTGGCGAGAAGGTAATCGATTTACGCTGCTGCCAGAGGCCTCGCGCTTTCTGCCAGCCATGTTTGAAGCAGTACATAGCGCTCGTCACTATGTGTTGGTCGAGCTCTATTTGATGGAGTCAGGAGAGCTTGCCGATCAAGTGAGCACTGCGCTGATTGACGCTGCCCAGCGTGGGGTGCGTGTATGTTTACTACTGGATGGATATGGCTCGATGGGGTTGTCTAGCGAAGACCGCCAGCGATTGAAGCAAGGCGGCGTAAAGCTGCGCTTTTTTAATCCCATCGGCTTTCACTCCTTAGCGCTTAACTTAAGCCGCGACCATCGCAAAATTGTCGTTATTGACGGCGAACTGGCGTTTACCGGTGGCTTTGGCGCGGTAGATGAGTTCCTGAATGCTTGGTATGAAATTGCGCTACGTATCGATGGACCGGTGGTGGCGGACTGGGAGCAGCTATTTAGACGACTGTGGAACTCGCGGCTAACTCGCGCTGAGAAGGGCGATAATAGCGCGGGTGCACTGCCTGAACGGCGTGAGCCACAGGTGCATGCCGATGGCCAGCCGGGGAGGGCGATGTCGGCACGCGGCTATCGATACCAAGCAATACGCCATTCCCTGCATGAGCGCGTGAATCATGCAGAAACCCGGCTATGGCTATGTACGCCCTATTTCGTGCCAACCTTTGCGTTGCGGCGTCGCTTGGTGCGGGCCGCACGGCGGGGGATTGATGTGCGCCTGTTGCTGCCTGGGGCAAAGCATGACCATCCCAGCGTGCGTTTTGCTGGCCAGCGCTTTTATCATTCGCTACTGAAAGCGGGGGTGCGCATCTTTGAGTTTCAGCCGACCTTTATCCATGCCAAATTTGTGCTTGCCGATGAGTGGGTAAGCATTGGCTCTTGTAACTTTGACCACTGGAATCTGCACTGGAACCTGGAGGCCAACCAAGAGGCGCTAGACCCTCAATTGGCGGAGGATGTGCGTGAACTTTTTGTACGTAACTTTGCCGCAAGTCAGGAAGTTGACGCCGCTGCCTGGGCGGCGCGCCCCTGGGGGCAGCGCGCTCGTGAGTGGATCTATGGAGTGTTGGATGGGATCATCATGCGGCTTAAATAAGAGCCGCGGGTAGCGTCAGCGCTTTTTACCCTTGGCAGGCGTTTTCTTGCGCGGTTTGGGTTTGGCAGTTTCCGGGGGTACGCGGTAGTGCAGGTAAAGGTCCAAAACGAGTTCCGGCAGCTGCACCACCAGCGACTCCTGGCGCGCTTGATCCTTAGCGAGCTCGGCCATGTCGGGCTCATCATCGAACAAGCCGGATAGCAGCATAAACGGCAGCAGCAGCGTGGCGGCGGCCTCTTCATCGTCTTGAAACCAAGCGCTTTCATCGCTGAAGACGCCTTCCATAAAGCCCGCGCACCAGTCGCCAATCGGTGTTTCTTCAGCGGGTTCGCCGCCGAGCGTTAGCTCAAAGGGAAGTTCCGGTAAGCCGCCTTGTTCAAGCACTGCCACCGCGTTGTCACGCAGCAGTGTGAGCAGTGAGATAATCTCATCACGCTCGGCATCGTCGGCATAGCGTGGCTCGCCCTGAAAAAGCTCTGCCAACCACTGGGCAGGCGGCACTTCGCTGGGGGCCACGGCTAGCGCCACTAAAAAGCCATGGGCGGAGATCAGGTCGAGGGCGTCCTCATCCACTTGATCAGAGTCGAGGAAGTCATCCAGTCTGTCCAGTTGCTCATCCTCGAGCAGTGGCTGCGGGGGCGTGTTCGTGTCGGGCGTGTCGCTGCGCTCTGCCATGAGTAAAGCCTCATCAATGCGAATCGGTAATTATCGGTCACTAGGAAACCATAACGGCTAGTTTATCACTAATGAAGACGTCTCCACTGCCCCCTTGGCCAGCTGCTGAACTGGCCGCCATGACGAAAACAGAGTTACATTACGCCGCGCGGGTTCGCGTGGAACAGGCGTGGCAGCGCTGCTGTGAAGTGTGCCCTGAGCTGCCAGCACCAAAAGTGTGGTTTAACCTGCGCGGTGCGTCGGCGGGGCAGGCGCATCTTGGCCACGGCGGGTTACGCTTTAACCCAGTGCTGCTGAGTGAGAACCGCACGGCGTATTTTGATGAGGTGATACCCCACGAAATGGCTCATTGGCTGGTGTTTCATTTGGACAACGGCCCGCGCTTAAAACCCCACGGGCGCGAGTGGAAAACGGTGATGCGCGATCTTTTCGGCTTAGTGCCCAGCGTGACCCATCGGTTTGATATTAAGCAGGCGCAACCAGCCCCTTATCGCTACCAGTGCGATTGCCGGATTCATCAATTTACCCCTAGGCGTCATGCTTTAGTGGCAAACGGCCGTCATTACCGTTGCCGTCACTGCGCTAAGACCTTGGTCTACAGGCCAGAAGATAAGCTTTGATTTAGTTATAAATGTTTGTTTTTTAAATAAAAAATGATAATACCAATGTCTAAAGGGAAGCCTGGGCGAGGAGGTTTATGCTAGGGGGACATTCATGGCAGTCGATACCCCTGATAATGGTCAATAACACCCAGCAATGTCTTTAAGCAGCGTCTTCGAGCAATGCCTTCAATTAGTGTATCGACTACAGTTTCTTTAGATGGCACTTTATAGAAGAGTGCATTTTCACGGACAGAGGCAATTTTATGAGCGATCAACACAACGTCTATCCGGTGCGCGACGATTTCGCCGCCAATGCCTGGGCCGATAAAGCTAAGTACGAGGCCATGTATCAGCAGTCGATGGACGATCCGGAAGGCTTCTGGGCCGAGCAGGCCAAGCGCCTTGACTGGATTAAAGCGCCCACTAAAATCAAAAACACCTCTTTTGCGCGTGATAATGTCGATATTCGCTGGTTTGAGGATGGGCTGCTTAACGTCAGCGCCAACTGTCTGGACCGCCACCTAGAAAAGCGTGGTGACCAAACGGCGATTATCTGGGAAGGCGATAACCCCGATGACTCCAAGCACATTACCTATCGTGAGCTCTACGCACGTACCAATCAGCTAGCCAACGCGCTGAAAGAGCTGGGTATCGGTAAAGGCGATACCGTTACGCTGTATATGCCGATGATTCCCGAAGCGGCCATGGCGATGCTGGCCTGTGCGCGCATCGGCGCCGTGCATTCAGTCGTCTTTGGTGGCTTCTCACCAGACGCTGTTGCCCAGCGTGTGATTGGCGCCGACTCCAAATTGGTGATTACCGCCGATGAATCGGTGCGTGGTGGTAAGCACGTACCCTTAAAAGAGAACGTGGACGCCGCGCTAACCCGCGAAGGCACCGACGTGTGCAAAAACGTCTTGGTAGTGAAGCGTACCGGCGGTGAAATTGAGTGGAAAGATGGCCGCGATGTGTGGTTTGACGAGCTGGTGGACAAGCAGTCGAAAGAGTGCGAAGCCGAAGCCATGGGTGCCGAAGACCCGCTGTTTATTCTGTATACCTCCGGCTCTACCGGTGCTCCTAAGGGTCTGAAACACACCACCGGCGGTTACCTCACCTACGCTGCGATGACGCATCAGTACGTGTTCGACTACCAAGAGGGTGAGGTTTACTGGTGTACTGCCGATGTGGGCTGGGTGACAGGTCATAGTTATATCGTTTACGGACCTTTGGCGAACGGTGCGACTACCGTCATGTTTGAAGGTGTTCCCAGCTATCCCACTCATGGCCGTCTGGGCGATATCGTTGATAAGCACAACGTCAATATTCTCTATACTGCGCCCACCGCAGTGCGTGCCCTGATGGCCCATGGCGACAACGTCATGGACTCCAGCAAACGCGATAGCCTGCGTCTGTTGGGCTCTGTGGGTGAGCCGATCAACCCGGAAGCGTGGGAGTGGTTCTATCGTGTGATCGGCAACGAAAAGTGTCCGATTGTAGATACCTGGTGGCAGACTGAAACTGGCGGCATCATGATTGCTCCTTTACCGGGCGCTACGCCGCTCAAGCCCGGTTCTGCGACTGTACCGTTCTTTGGCGTCAAGCCCGCGCTGGTGGATAACGAAGGGAACAAACTGGAAGGCGCTACTGAAGGCAATCTGGTGATTCTCGATTCCTGGCCGGGGCAGGCGCGCTCTATTTGGGGTGACCACGAGCGCTATATCCAGACCTACTTCTCAACCTATGACGGTATGTACTTTACCGGTGACGGCTGCCGCCGCGATGAAGATGGTTACTACTGGATCACTGGTCGTGTGGATGACGTTCTGAACGTTTCGGGCCACCGGATGGGTACCGCCGAGATCGAATCGTCTCTCGTCGCGCACAGCGCCGTTGCTGAAGCAGCCGTTGTCGGCTTCCCGCACGATATTAAGGGACAAGGCATCTATATTTATGTCACCCTGAATGACGGTATTGAGGAGTCTGACGAGCTCAAAAAAGAGCTGACCCAGTGGGTACGCAAGGATATTGGCCCGATTGCCTCGCCAGATGTTATTCAATGGGCGCCCGGCTTGCCGAAAACCCGCTCGGGTAAAATCATGCGCCGTATCCTGCGCAAGATTGCCGCTAACGAGTGCGATGGTTTGGGTGATACCAGCACGCTGGCGGACCCGTCGGTGGTCGATGAGCTGATTGAGCATCGCGCCAATCAATAACGGCGACACCGTAGTAGGCTGGTTAGCCTAATAAGGGCTGTTTACCTAGAAAACAGTGCCGACCCGTGTAGGTCGGCACTGTTGTTTTTGTTGGTATGATCTATCTATTACAAATTGTGCATGTGATGCTTGGGCATGATGAAGCCCATGGGGTACCATGCTTCACAACCGTAAGAGCCTAGCGTCGCGGCGGCAGGCAACCCCGCTGCTCGAGGAACCGGAGGAATATCCATGGCAGTAGCTCATAAGTTTATCGTCGCTGACGATCACCCGCTGTTTCGTGCAGCGCTGACCCAAGCGTTACGCCAGTTGGCCCCCCAGGCGGAAATTGTCGAAGCGGATACCATGGAAGCCACCACTGACGTGGTTAATCGCCACCCAGACGCCGATTTGATTCTGCTGGATCTGCACATGCCGGGAGCCCACGGCTTTTCCGGCTTGATTCAATTGCGTGGCCAGATGCCCGATATCCCCGTGGCGGTGGTATCAGGTAGTGATGAGCCCTACGTGGTGCGTCGTGCTATTGACTACGGCGCGTCGGGTTTTATCCCTAAATCATCGTCTCTACAACTCATTGCTGAAGCCGTCGGTGAAATTCTGCAGGGCGAAGTGTGGTTGCCAGAGGCATTGGCCAACGTGCTGGAAGAGACCAGCGAAGAAGAATCGCGCTTTGCTGAGGCAATTGCGTCGCTGACGCCCCAGCAATTTCGCGTGTTGAACATGTTGACCGAAGGCCTGCTGAATAAGCAGATCGCTTATGAACTGAGCGTTTCTGAAGCGACGATCAAAGCCCATGTGACCGCGATTCTACGTAAACTGGGCGTGCACTCACGTACCCAGGCCGTTATTGCGGCTCAGAAACTGGAAGTCGAACCGCCGAAAGTCGTTTCCTAACTACCTGTCTTCTTAATACTTAGCATCTAAGTAATTAGCATCTGAACCGCGGCGCTTAACGCGCCGCGCGATTGGCCTGCAATGTGCGCGTCAATAGCGCCCGCAGCGCCGCGGGTTTAACGGGCTTCAGCAGTAGTTGATAGCCCGCCCGCTTGATCTCTTCAGCCACCGCTTCGGTACGATCAGCGGTGATGACAATGCCCGGTACCGCCCCCTCAAAACGCTCGCTGAGCGCTTCTAGCGCCATTAGACCGGTGACTTCGTTATCCAGGTGATAGTCCGCCAAAATAGCGTCCGGGTCGCCATCCATATTGCGTAGAATCGATTTAGCCCCACCGATACTGGTAGCCGTAAACACTTCGCAGCCCCAGCCGCTTAGCATGGCG
The DNA here is from genome assembly GCF_055725665.1 of Vreelandella sp. DA03-1M. NCBI lineage: Bacteria > Pseudomonadati > Pseudomonadota > Gammaproteobacteria > Oceanospirillales > Halomonadaceae > Vreelandella > Vreelandella sp. DA03-1M. Next base: position 3,564,220 of record NZ_CM146798.1, on the reverse strand, counting down.
GTCATGCCTTCCAAAATCAGCGTTTCATTATCGATACACACAATCCGTGTGCCGCTCAGCTTGTGGCTGCCGCGCCGTGCCTGAGGTTCAAGCTCGCTATTGCTTGGCTCGCGAGCGGTAACGATCGGCACGCTGACCGAGAAAACGGCGCCTTTGCCCACTGTCGAGCGTACTTTGATGGGGTGATCCAGCACACGGCTCATGCGGTCGGCAATCGACAGCCCCAACCCCAGGCCTTTCTCGCTCTCTTTATGGCGTGACACCTGATCCAGACGGCGAAACTCCTGAAAAATTTCGGTGAGCTTAGATTCGGGAATGCCGGGGCCGCTGTCCCACACTTCAATCGAGAGCCAGCCATTATGACGGCGGCAGCCCAGCAGTACGCGTCCCTCTTGGGTGTAGCGAATCGCATTGGATAAGAAGTTTTGTACGATTCGGCGCAGCATCTGCGGGTCTGAGTCGACCCACAGCTGGGTCGGAACCACTTCTAAGTCCAATCCGCGATCATCCGCCATCACCTCAAACTCGGCGCGTAACGGGCGAACGATATCCGCCAGGGCAAAGTGACTGCGGCGTGGCGTCAGGGCGCCTGCGTCCAGCTTGGAGATGTCTAGCAGGGTGCTGAGCAACTCCTCAGCGGCTTGCAGCGAGTTATCGATGTGGCCGACGATACGTTGGGTATCGGTGGTGGTAACGTTTTGCATCAGTGCGGAGGTAAACAGCCGTGCCGCGTTAAGCGGCTGCAGCAAGTCGTGGCTGGCCGCGGCCAAAAAGCGTGTCTTGGAGGCGTTGGCGTCTTCCGCCAACTGCTTGGCCTGACGCAGCGCCAACTCGGCCTCGGCGCGGACCCGGTTCTCCTGGCGTAGCGCCGAGTTGGCTTCAGAAAGCGCCTGAGTACGTTCACGCACGCGCTCCTCAAGGGTTTCGTTGGTCTCTTTCAGGGCAATTTCAGCCTGGCGGCGCTCGGTAATATCCTGATAGAGCGCGAAAAATCCCAGAATCGCCTGGCTATCGCCAAAGTGCGGCGTATACGTGACCAGCATATAGCGCATGGCCTCATTCACCCGCAGCGAGACTTCAAAGCTGACCCGCTCGCCATTCAGCGCACGGGCGACCCATGGTGTGCGCTCTTCCGCTTGCTTGACCGGCAGCACGTCTTCAAAACGACGGCCGATGACGGCGTTGCGGTCAATGTTGAACGCTTGCTCATAGGCGCGGTTGGTAAATAAATAGCGGCACTCTTTGTCGAAGTAGGCAATCAGCGCTGGCACATTATCGGTATAGATACGGATATTGTTTTCCGAGCGGATCAGTGCCTCTTCGATCCGCTTTTGCTGGGTAATATCCTGATAAGTATAAACAAACCCGCCGCCGGGCATGGGGTTGCCCTGTACTTCCAGCACGCTACCATCCTGGCGGTAGCGCACGTAGCGGTGGGGCTGGCCCTCGCGGATATTATCGAGCAGTAGTTGCACGTGCTCTTCCGGGTCGCCCGGGCCATATTCGCCGTTGTGGGCGTTGTAGCGGAAGATGCGGTCGATGGGCGCGCCAACACGAATCAAGTGGTCAGGGAAGCGGAAGAGCTCCAGGTAACGCTGGTTCCACACCACCAAGCGCAGGTTCTGGTCGACCACGCTGATGCCCTGGTTGATGTTCTCGATGGTGGCTTGGAGCAGCGCCCGGTTGAACTCCAGCACTTGGGAAGCTTCATCGACAATCGATATCACATCCGAGATGCCGATGCCGCGCCCCTGCAGCGCCGAGTTAACTACGATACGTGCCGATGAAGCGCCCAGCACCGAGGCCAGAAAGCGTTCAGTAAACTGGATAATATCGATTGAGGCGCGGGTGCCGTTGTCCAGGGGCTTGCCCGCACGACGGGCGTAATCTTCAAAGGCGCGATCCACTTGGCCGGCACCGAGGAAGCGCTCGCAAAGCACTTTTAAATCGCCCACGGTCGTCGCGCCCGTCCAGGGGCGGTTGACCGATGTCTGGCGTGTTTCCACGCTATCCACGAACAGCGAGGCCTGAATACGCTCAACCACCCGCTGCGAAGTGACCTGGGAAACAAAGATATAGCAGAACAGGTTGACCCCGAGTGAGAGCATGACGCCGTGGGTAAAGCTGTCGCCCAAGTTGAGCCCAAACAGCGCCGTGGGTGATAACCAGTTAAGCCCCAGCGGGCCGCCCTCTAGCCATATTGTCGGAAGCACACCGGCATTGATCATGGCGGGCATTAACAGGCTATATACCCAGATGGCAAAGCCAGCGTTCATGCCGACAATAACCCCGAGGCGATTGCCGCGCTTCCAGTAAAGCCCACCAATCACCGCGGGGGCAAACTGCGCAGCGGCGGCAAACGACAGCATGCCGATCGAGGCCAGCGAGGTAAATTCAGCAATCAGTTGGTAGAAGCCGTAGGCCATGGCCAGTACGGCCACAATGGTCAATCGCCGCGCACGCAGTACCAGGCGGCCATAATCCCGCGCTTTGGTATCAAACCAGCGCAGCCGGAACAGTGCTGGAATAACAATCTCGTTGGAGATCATGATCGACACCGCCACGGCGGCCACAATAACCATGCCGGTGGCTGCCGAGAAACCGCCGATAAAGGTAAGCAGCGTCAGCCACTGTTGGCCCGAGGCCATGGATAGCGCCAGCACGTAGGTATCGGGTTCCACGCCGCTTTCGGAAAACAGCAGCAGCCCGGCGGCGGCCAGGGGCACCACAAAGAACGCAATCGCCAACAGGTAGAGCGGGAACAGCCAGCGGGCTTTGCTGGCGTCATCAGGGTGAATGTTCTCGACCACCGCCACATGAAACTGGCGCGGAAGGCACAGGATCGCCAGCATGGCGAGCAAGGTTTGCGCCCAGAAGCTCTGGCCAAAATCCTGATTGGCGAGCTGGCGCTGGAGTTCAAGCTGGCTTTCGGCGTGGCCCATCAGCTCACCCAGGCCATCGAACATTCCCCAGGTAACAAAGACACCAAGCACCACAAAGGCCAACAGTTTGACCAGCGATTCAAACGCCACGGCGTGGATCAAGCCTTCGTGGTGTTCGGTGGCATCGGTATGCCGGGTGCCGAATAGAATCGCGAAGATGGCCATTACAATGGCTACGTAGAAGGCCGTATCGCCAAACAGCGGCGTATGGGTCACATCGGAGGCGTCGGTGAGCACACTGAAGGTTGTAGAAACTGCTTTTAGCTGTAGCGCGATGTAAGGCAGGGTGCCGACAAGGGCGACCAGGCTGGCAAAGGCGGCCAGCGACTGGGTTTTGCCGTAACGGGAGGCAATAAAATCGGCAATCGAAGTAACGTTTTGGTGTTTAGCGACACGGATCATTTTGGCCAACACCGGCCAGAACAGTAAAAACGTCAGTATCGGGCCGACGAAGATACTTGCAAACGACCAGCCCGCCGTCGCCGCTTGGCCAACCGCGCCGTAAAACGTCCACGAGGTGCAGTAAATGGCCAGCGCCAGACTATAGATGATCGGACGCCGTCGGGTGGCTCCGTGGGTACGCGCACGGCGGTCACCGTACCAAGCAATGCCGAATAGAACGGCAATATAGAGTAGCGATACCGCGACCAGTAGCCCGCCGTGAAACATGCCTTTCTCCCCACCAGAGTGTGCGACCCACTTATATGTGCGCTAATAAAAAAAGGCTTCATTCTAGGCGAAATGGGGTCCCATGTACGACCACTACTTAGGCTCGTTGTTATCTTTAGGCATGTGGCTGCTTCGGCTTCCTTTACCTATGCACATACGTTGCTGAGTAGCGGGGATGTTTCGCGTAGCGTGCGTATCTCTTCAAGGATAGGGTCGCGGGAGTCTTGATCTAAGGGCACTAGCTCACGGCTCTCACAATTGAGTAGATAAGGCTGGGTAATCAATATGTCGGTGTGGTGACGCTCAAACTGATAAAGAATAAATTCTGCTAAGCGGGTGCCATCCTGCTCACTGAAACGAATACTTTCACTATCCACCATGCTGAACTTGGTGGTCATCGGGAAGGCAAAGGTCCAGGGACGCCATACGGCGGTGGTGCTTTCGGTTGAAATAACCGTCGCAGTCTCGGGAAGCTGCGCCTGCTTGTGTTCAAACCAGCTGTACTCCACCTGAACTTGGTAGCCCAGCATACCCAGCGCGCCAAACACCGGTACGATCCACTTGGGCAGACGTTTGCCGCTCAGCTTGCGTAGTATCAGGCCAATACCGGCGGCCGCAAGGCCTGCAAAAACGGCGGCGATCAAATGCCATATCATAAAATATCCTTTCAAAAAGCCGTCTATAAGAGCTATCTATAAAAGCCATCGGGCCTCCGTTAGGAAGCCCGATGGTGAGGTCGATTCCAAAGCGTTATCGCTGTATTGCGATAACGCGTTAGGAAGGAGTATGACTTAGTGATCTACCGCCATACCAGCACCTTTCGGATAGCGAACGCTTTCCACCAGATCCTGAATTTCCTGCGGCGGTGCCGCGGTCACTCTGGAAACTGCAAAGGCAACTGCGAAGTTGATCATCGCGCCCACCGCACCGAAGGAGAGCGGCGAGATGCCCAAGATCCAGTTATCCGGCGTGTTGGCCAGCATGTTGGTGCCCGGCACAAAGAACCAGCCTAGATAGGTGAAGATGTACAGCAGGGTGCAAATCAAGCCCGCCAGCATGCCAGCAACGGCGCCTGGGCTGTTCATCCGCTTGGAGAAGATACCCATCATCAGCGCAGGGAATAGCGATGCACCGGCGATACCAAAGGCCAACGCTACCGTTTGTGCCGCAAATCCGGGGGGGTTAAGCCCCAAATAGGTAGCCAGTAGAATCGCGCCGCCCATGGAGATTCGAGCCGCTAACATTTCGCCTTTCTCGGAAATCTTCGGATTGATCATGGTCTTGATCAAATCGTGACTGATCGCCGACGAGATCGCTAGGAGCAAACCTGCTGCGGTAGAGAGTGCTGCCGCGATACCGCCTGCTGCGATCAGGCCAATGACCCAGCCGGGCAAGTTGGCAATTTCCGGGTTGGCGAGTACCAGGATGTCGTTATTAACGGTTAGCTCGTTGCCTTCCCAGCCACGGTCGGTGTAGTCAGTTGCATCATTGTAGAACTGAATACGGCCGTCTTCGTTGGTATCTGTAAAGTTGATCAGGCCTGTCTCTTCCCAGGTGCGGAACCAGTCAGGACGCTCTTCGTACAGGATCGGATTGCTTGCTGCTTCTTCGTAGTTTTCGGTTTGGCCAGCCATTTCTGGGTAGACCGTGGTCATCAGGTTCAAGCGTGCCATGGAGCCTACCGCTGGTGCGGTGAGGTAAAGCAGTGCGATGAACACCAGCGCCCAACCGGCAGACCAGCGTGCGTCAGCCACTTTCGGTACGGTGAAAAAGCGAATGATAACGTGTGGCAGACCGGCGGTACCGACCATCAACGACAGCGTGAACAGCACCATGTTGAGTTTGTTGTCTACATCGGCGGTGTAGTCCTGGAAACCAAGCGCACTGACCACATCATCCAGTTTTTCCAGCAGCGGTATACCGGATTCAGTGTGCGTGCTGAACATGCCGAACATCGGGATCGGGTTGCCGGTCAGTTGGAAGGCAATAAACACCGCAGGAATGGTGTAAGCGATGATCAGAACAATGTACTGCGCTACCTGGGTATAAGTGATGCCTTTCATGCCGCCGAATACGGCATAGAGGAATACAATCAACGCAGCTAGCCAGATACCCCAAGTGTTGCTGACTTCGAGGAAGCGTGAGAACGCCACGCCCGCACCGGTCATCTGACCGATAACGTAAGTGACTGACGCTACAATCAAACACACAATCGCCACGAGGCGAGCGGTGTTGCTGTAGAAGCGGTCACCAATGAAGTCAGGCACGGTGAACTTACCAAACTTACGCAGGTAAGGAGCTAACAGCATCGCAAGGATAACGTAGCCACCGGTCCAGCCCATTAGGAAGGTGGAGTTAGCGTAGCCACCGGAGGCCAGCAGGCCCGCCATTGAGATAAACGACGCCGCTGACATCCAGTCAGCCGCGGTTGCCATCCCGTTGGTGATTGGGTGAACGCCGCCGCCCGCGACGTAGAAGTCTTTCGTCGAGCCTGCTCGTGCCCAAATCGCAATGCCGATATAGAGGGCAAAGGAGGAGCCTACGAACAGTAGGTTAATTGCAAACTGGCTCATACCGGCTTACTCCCCAAGTCCAAATTTTTGATCGAGCTTATTCATCTTCCAGGCATAGAAGAAGATCAGCACGATAAACGTTAAAATGGAGCCCTGTTGTGCAAACCAGAAGCCAAGATCGGTGCCGCCGACCGGAATACCGGCGAGCAGTGGGCGAAACAGGATAGCGCATCCGTAAGAAACAAATGCCCAAACAGCTAGGCATCCGAAAATTAAGCGGACGTTAGCTTTCCAGTATTCAGCAGCATTAGTTTTGTCGTCTGCCATTGTGTTGCTCTCCACTTGTGATTTTTAAGGTTGGGAAAGTTCACGAGGAATAGCGTGTGACCCATCAGGGCAATCGCACGTCGAAAGCCACTCAATCGTAAGGAGTGGTGAGCCAGCTTTCGTCAGCACGTCACCTTATTATTCGATATAGACTTTCGAGTTAGTAAGTGACGTGCGATTACCCTGCATGACTCATTGTTAATACTGGGCAATAAACACAAAAAAATAAATCCCAGACTTTGGTATCAATAAACAGCTAAAGTGCTCTTTTGGTTTTGCATGTGATTGAAAATACGAGTTTTTAGCTGCTTTTTAAGCGAAGTTTGCAGGCGTTTGCAGAGCTATAGGACGATAGTCTAGTGAGCAAATATAAGTGGTTATTGGCTACTTTAAATACATGGAGAGCATTTTAAGGCTAATCGTGATTAGTAGGTATTGAGACTTTGGTCGCGGATCAAAAGTCGCTTCGACCTTAGCGTGATAGCTAAAGGTATAACGACGTTATACTTGCTAGTTGGGAAGTGAATCCTTTATACCCGTACCTCCACCTTCACATAATAATCGATTACAGCTTTTGAAGCGTTGGAAAGACTCCTTTGATGTGGATCAATGTCGGGCGGAGTGCTTATTTACTTTATTTTCTAGTTCGCCTTTAGTTGAATGAGGTCATGCACAATGGTCGATGTGGATCTATCCCAGCTGCCGTTCACGCTTCTTGACGATGAAGGTCGTGACCATATTCGTCGCGGCATTGACCTTGCGTATTTTGACCGCGACGAAATAATTCTAGAGACCGGGCAGGCGGGCGAGTTTGTTTACCTGATACATAAAGGTGAAGTGGCAGAAATCGACCCCACGCTGCCCTCGTCTACCTCGCGTATTGGCCATTACACGGCCGGGGACCTATTTGGCGCGATCAGCATTCTCAATGGTAAAAGCCGCTATCGTTTTAAGGCCGAGCAGGAGTGCTTGTGTTACCTACTGCCCAAAGCGTTGTTTCAGCAGCTGTGCCGTCATTACCCGGATTTCAGTAATTTCTTTCGCCAATCGCTGACGCATAAAGCACGCTTACTGACTGAAAAGCGTGCCGAAGGTGGCGTCACCATGGCGGGTTTTATGTTGGCCAAGGTAAGCGAATGTATGCGTGCGCCGCTGTTAATGGCGGCGGCTACTGATATTGCCAGCGCGGTGAAGCAGCTCAACGACAGCCACGCCGACAGCCTGCTAGTAGAGACTCAAGGCAAGCTAGGCATGGTGACGAAAACCGACCTGCTCAATGGGTTGGTATTGGGTGGTAGCGAAGTGTCATCGCCGCTTGATGAGATCGCCCATTTTAATCTGGTCACCGTCGCGCCGGATCAATACTTGTTTGAAGTGCTGGTACTGATGACGCGGCATAAAGTGACGCGGGTAGTGGTGCTGGAGCAAAACGTTCTCAAAGGCGTCGTCGAACTCACCGACGTACTTAGCTATTTCTCCAGTCGCAGCTACGTGGTGAGTCTACAAGTCGAACAGGCGGGCAGTTTGGAAGCACTGTCGGCGGCTAGCCAGCGCACACCGGAGCTGGTGAAGGCGCTGATGGCTCAAGGCGTAAAGCTACGCTTTGCGATGGATCTACTCGCCGCGCTGAATGGCCGTATCATGAGCAAGGCGTGGGAATTCACTATTGCTGAGAAGTACCGCGAACAGAGCTGCATGATGGTGATGGGTAGCGAAGGGCGCGGCGAACAAATACTAAAAACCGATCAAGATAATGGCTTGATTTTAGCCGACGATGCGCAGTGGCCAGATCTTATGAGCCACATGCAAACGCTCACTGATACCTTAATCCAGCTTGGCTACCCGCCGTGCCCCGGCAATATTATGGTTTCAAACCCTGAGTGGGTGGCCACAGTGTCGCAGTGGAAGAGCAATATTGCCAAATGGGCCAGCGAGCGGGATGGCGACAGCCTGATGAAACTGGCGATTATGCTTGATGCTCATGCCGTGGCCGGTAACCCCAGTCTGCTTGAGAGCGTACGAGAAGAGCTATTTGAATGCTGTTCTCGTGACGAGCTGCTGCTTTCGTACTTTGCTCGCACGGCGCTACGCTTTTCCACACCGCTGACGCTGTTTGGCTCGCTGAAAAAGCCTCAGCACGGTATCGATATCAAGAAAGGCGGCATTTTCCCCATTGTTCACGGCGTGCGCACCATGGCGCTGGAGCGACGAATCAAAGCGACCTCAACACTGGATCGTTTAGACGCGCTGGCCGCCGATGGCCGCTTGGATCGCCGGTTCGCCGACGATCTGGGCGAAGCACTGGCGCTGTTTTCCGAGTTGCGTCTCAAACAGCAGCTCACTGCCCTAGAGGCAAGTAGCACATCGCAAGAGGCGAACCGCACTAATCGTGTCGTGGTGCAAAGCCTCTCTTCGCTAGAACGCGACCTATTGCGTGAAGCACTGCATATTGTGAAAGACTTTAAGCAGCGGCTTTCCCATCGTTATCATCTGGAGTATTCGTGAGCGGAATGCGGCTGTTAGATCGACACGTGGCACTCTTTAGCGGTTCCTTACGTACCTTGCTGCGTCGCGAAAGCGACCGGCGACGTTGTGCTGATTCTCCCTATGCCTGGCTTTTTCAGCCCTATATGGGCGAAGAACTGGTAGCGCTTGCCTGCACATCAACGCCTATGCCGACGTCACCTGTGATCAGTTTGGCCGCCGTGGTGCTTAGCCAACAGCAGGTGCGTACCAGCCGTGCTTTTGTGCTGACGTTAGGCGCACCGGGGCAGGCTGACCATGCATCGCTGCGTCGCCATCACCTGCTGTGTCAGGCAGGGGAGGTGGCAGCGCCAAACCGCGACAATTTAAATGCGTTAGTAGAGTTTATTGGCAATCGCCCTATTGTCGGCTGGCAGTTAGACCAGCGGATTGGGGCGTTAAATGCGTTGCTGAGAAAGCGGTTGGATTTCGCACTGCCCAATGCCCAGGTCGACGTAGAAAAGCTGCATCAGCGCCAGCTGCGGCGCTTGCATCCGGAGATAGAGGCACCCAGTAGCTTTGCCCAAGCGCTGGCGTGCTGGCAAGTACCCGCGATGGGAATGCAGGGTGTGTTAGGTGAGGCCACTTCCAGCGCGCTGCTCTATATGCGCCTGCAGCGCATTATGGCAGAGGCTGCTTAGTAATAGGTCTGTATACGAGTAGTTGGGTCAGGGCGGTGAGTGTTGTTAGAATAGTAGCCACTTTTTCTTGAATGCCTTCCACCCTCGGCAGTGCTTATACCATGCAACCTCTTGATCATTTTGACCCTGCTTCCCTTGGAGCCGACCTCACTGATGTTGATCATGGCCAGTCAGAGCTGGCTGATGCTAAGCAGAAACGTGAATTTAACAAGCTGCAAAAGCGCCTGCGCCGAGAAGTGGGCAATGCGATTATTGATTACCAGATGATCAATGAAGGCGACCGTGTGATGGTCTGCCTTTCCGGCGGCAAAGACAGCTATACAATGCTGGAGATTTTGCGCAACTTGCAGCGCAACGCGCCGGTCAATTTCTCACTGGTAGCGGTCAATCTGGATCAAAAACAGCCCGGTTTTCCCGAGCATGTGCTGCCTGCGTATCTGGATAAGCAGGGCGTGGAATATCACATTGTCGAGCGTGATACTTATTCGGTGGTGAAAGAAAAAACGCCAGAAGGTAAAACGACTTGCGCGCTCTGTTCACGCCTGCGCCGCGGTTCGCTGTATGGCTTTGCCGAAGAGATTGGCGCCAATAAAATTGCCCTGGGCCACCACCGTGAAGACATCCTTGAAACCCTGTTTCTCAATATGTTCTTTGGCGGCAACTTAAAAGCGATGCCGCCTAAGCTACTTTCTGATGATGGTAAAAATATCGTCATTCGGCCGTTGGCTTACTGTAAAGAGGCAGATATTGCCGAGTTTTCACGGCTGATGGAATTCCCGATTATTCCCTGCAATCTATGCGGTTCGCAGCCCAATATGCAGCGTCAGGTCGTCAAAGAGATGCTCGCCGAGTGGGACAAAAAATTCCCCGGTCGCCTGGAAAGCATGTTTAAAGCCGTTACCAATATTGCGCCTTCCCAGCTAGCGGATCGCAATCTCTTTGATTTTGAAGGGCTAGAAGCCAAACAGGCAGAACTACTGGCCGGGCGTATCCAGGCATTTAACGTCAGCTAGCGTTTTGCTCCTCTTCGGCGAGGGTGATTAAGCGCTGCATATCAAGAATATTGACCTCTCGCCCGGATACCGCCACTACGCTCTGCTGCTGGAAGCGGCTTAAAATCCGGCTGACGGTTTCCACCGCTAAACCCAAATAGTTGCCGATATCGGCCCTGGGCATGGAAAGGCGGAAACTGTAGGGCGAGTAGCCACGGCGACGAAAACGATCTGAAAGCGTGATTAAAAAGCTCGCCAGCCGCTGGTCGGCGGTTTTACGTGACAGCAGGCGCATCATGCGCCGGTCGTCGCGCAACTCTTTGCTCATGCTGCGATACAGCTGGCCACGCAGTTCGGGCAACTCCTCAGAGAGTGAGTCCAAGCGATCAAAGGGAATCTCGCAAACGGTGGTCGTTTCCAAGGCAATTACACTCCCTGGGTAGTGCTCTTCATCGATCCCGTCCAACCCCACTAGTTCGCTGGGGAGGTAGAAATTGGTCAGTTGTTCGCTGCCGTTTCCCTCTGATGTGACTTGTTTCAAACTGCCCGAACGTACCGCATAAACGCTGGTAAAAGTATCGCCTTGGCGAAATAGTGGCTCGCCTTTTTTCAGCGGTGCGCGACGACGAATAATGGCATCGAACTGGCCCATATCGTCTATCTCAAGGGCAAGTGGCAAGCATAGTGAGCTCAAGCTGCAGGTTTGGCAGCGAGCTTCATGGAGTAGCGAGCGTCGGCGGCTCATGGGTTCCAACATGCATAACTCCTTGAGTAGCGTCGTGAGTGGCAGGTAATCATTACGCCGTGCTGAGGTAGGCTTCTCTTAGTATGGAAGCTTCATTTCGTTAGCGATAGCTTGTTTACACAATCTTTGAGTAGTGCTTGCCTGATTGCTGCGGCAGGTGAGCATCAAACGCCATGGCTAAGTGACGAATCAGCAGCCGTCCCATGGGCGTCGCGCTAAGCTGGTCGCCGCTGCGCGTCAGCAGGCCATCTCGCTCGGCGCCCTGTAAGTGCTCAAGCGCTTGCGCAAAGTAACGCGGGGCATCAATGTTCCAGCGTTGACCGATGGCGGCCAGATCAATGCGCATATCACACATTAGTCGCTCAATAACGTCCCGGCGGATCAGGTCATCGTCACTTAAGCGCAGCCCACGTACGGTTGCCAATTGGCCTTGATCCAGCGCTGCTTCATAGCGGGCCAGATCGCTAGGGTTCTGTGCATAGACGTCATCGACGCGAGAAATCGCCGACACGCCAAGCCCGATTAAGTCGCACTGGGCGTGACTGGAGTAGCCTTGAAAGTTGCGCTGGAGCGAGCCTTCGCGCTGGGCGATCGCCAAGCTGTCATCAGGACGAGCAAAGTGATCCATGCCGATGTGCACATAACCGGCCGCGGTGAGCATCTCAATCGTGGTGCGCAGAATCGCCAGCTTCTCTTCGCTGCCCGGCAGGTCATCGATGTTAATCCGCCGCTGGGGGGCAAAGCGCTCGGGCATGTGGGCGTAGTTAAACACAGAAAGCCGTGCGGGATTTAACTCGATCACTTGGCGCAGGGTGTCTGCAAAGCTTTTTTCAGTCTGAAAGGGCAAGCCGTATATTAAATCGAGATTGAGCGAACGAAAGCCCAGCCGGTGTGCTTCATCCATCAGCGTCTCGGTGAGTACCCGTGGCTGAATACGGTTAATGGCTTTCTGCACCAGCGGGCTTAAGTCCTGCACGCCTAAACTGATGCGATTGAAACCGAGCGACTGCAGGTGGCGCAGCGTAAATACGTCCGCTTCGCGTGGGTCGATTTCAATCGCGTAATCGCGATCAGACGCGGACGAGAGACCAAAGCGCGCGTCCAGGCGATCAATCAAGTCGCCCATCTGGTTCAAGTTAAGAAACGTCGGTGTTCCGCCACCCCAGTGCAACTGCTTCACCGGTCGTGTGGTATCCAGGTGGCGAGCGGTCAGCACCATTTCACGGTCAAGCCGGGATAGGTACGGCTCGGCCAGGGCGGTGTTCTTGGTGGCGATTTTATTACACGCGCAGTAAAAGCAAATTTTGCGGCAGAAGGGGATATGCACATACAGCGAAAGAGGACGTTGGCTGGCATTGCTGCGCTCTAACGCCTGAGTCAAATCGCTCGGGGTAAATTGGTCGTGAAACGACAACGCCGTGGGGTAGGACGTATAGCGCGGGCCGCTGGTGTCGTAACGGCGCAGTAAGGCTTCATCCCATTTTTTCTGCTCCGGTGCTGCCCCGGCCATGGTTGAAGTCATCGTAGAAGAAGCCGCGAGGGCATGAACGGGCATGAAGTGACGCTCCGGCGTTAAAAGTGGCGTTAAAGCTTTGATGCCAGCCTAACGCGCGGCGCCGATATAAATATTGAGCCATGTCATGTTAATGAAGATTGTGTGCTGTGAGTGTCCACAGCTGCCACAGCGCAAAAGCAATGATCGTCAGCGCGGCCACGCTGCGCGTTGCCGGGTGACGAATCAGGTGGCTTAACTGGCGCGCGGCAAGCCCGGTGGCCAGCAGCGCAGGCAGCGTGCCCAGTCCAAAGGCGCCCATCAATAGTGCGCCCTGGAGCGGGTCGGCAATCGCTAAGCTCCAGGCCAGCATGGAGTAGACCAGCCCACAGGGCAGCCAACCCCATATCGCCCCCAGCGCAAAGGCTTGGGGTAAATGAACTACGGGCATTAAACGTCGCCCTACCGGCTCGATAAAGCGCCATAGGCGGCGGCCTATCGCTTCAACTTTAAGCAGCCCTTTCCACCAATTGGCGATATACAGCGCCATCAGGATCAGCATCAGCGCCGCAAACACTTGTAGCAGCATTCGCGCCGTGGCAGAGAGGGAAAATAGCGTGCCTAGTAGGGCTACCAGCGCGCCTGCGCTCATGTAGCTAATGATGCGACCTGCGTTATAGCTGAGCAGCAAGCCACCCATACGCGCCGGATGACGCATGCTGGGGGGCACTGCAAAAGTGAGCGCGCTCATAATGCCACCACACATGCCAATGCAATGGGCGCCGCCCATCAAACCAAACACGAACGCCGCCAGCAGTGGCGGCAGGTCAAGGCCGGTTGGATTCATGGCCGGGGCTCTTGGTCGTCGGGTGAGTGTGTGTCGGAGGGGGCAGCAGGGCGGTGCTTGGTCTGCTGCCGCTGGCGTCGCTGTTCGGGGTTGAGGTCATTCTCATCTTCATCAAACAAAATGCGGTGCGCCGGGCCTTCCAAGTCGTCGAACTGATCATTTTTCACCGCCCAGAAAAATGCCCAGACGGCGAGGCCCAGCAGAATCAGTGAAAGCGGAATGAGTAGATACAGAATCGTCATGCGGTTACCGGTGTTGAAGCGCTTGGCGAAGAAGCGGGCGGCGTCGTACGCCAGCGTGACAGCCGCAGCGCGTTACCCACCACCACTAGCGAGCTGAGCGACATACCAATAGCCGCCAGCCAGGGCGGCACCAGCCCCATTGCCGCCAGCGGCAGCGCCGAAAAGTTGTAACATACTGACCAGATCATGTTCTGGCGCATGATACGCCGGGTCGCGCGGGAAATCTCGATAGCCTCAAAAATCCGCATCAGGCGTGGGCTGAGCAGCACCGCGTCGGCGCGGGTACGGGCGAGATCCGTCGCGCCATTCATGGCAATTGCCACATCAGCACCGGCTAGCACCGGTACGTCGTTGATGCCGTCACCAATCATTACCACGGTTTCGCCAGCGGCTTGAAGCTCTTTCATCCTGGCCAGTTTGCCTTCGGGGCTGGTACCCGCATGCCAAGTAGTAATGTTGAGCTGGTTAGCCAGGCTCTCAACGGCATCGACGGTATCACCGGAGAGCAGCTCCACGGTTAGCCCCTGGCCCTGAAGGGCTTTGATCGTGGCAGCAGCGTCATCACGAATACCATCATGCAGACCAAACCAGGCACGGGGTTCGCCGTTTTCGCTCAGCAGCAGCCATTGGCCCCTGGCGGGTGCCGAAATGGCTTCTCCAGCGGCAAATTCTGGTTTGCCCAGCTTCCAGCGCGCGCCGTTTAGCGTGCCCTCTAGTCCTTGACCGGTATGGCTATGAATATCTTTTGCCTGAAGCGTTGCATCCCGAAACGGACGAAAGGCGCGGGCGATAGGATGTTCTGACTGGGCTTCAAGCGCAGCGGCAATTGCCTGGGCGTGCTCGGCGGTCAATTCGCCAAACGGCTGGGTTTGGGTCAGGTGCATTTCGCCGCGGGTTAGCGTGCCGGTTTTGTCAAAGATTACTCGGGTTACGTTGGAGAGCGTCTCCATGGCATCGGCACGGGTGATCAACACGCCGCGCTTGCGCAGTTGACCATGGCCTGCGGTCAGGGCCGCGGGGGTGGCCAGCGCCAGCGCACAAGGGCAGGTCACGACCAGCACCGAAAGCAGTACCCAGAGCATCCGCGAGGGGTCGATAAACCACCAGGCGATGGTGACGCAGGCGGTTACCACTAACAGGCGGAGCACAAATAGGTGGGCCATGCGTGCTGCCATCTGGGCCAGCCGCGGACGGCTGGCAAAGGCGCGGTCGGTGAGATCGACAATGCCCGCCACACGGGCATCGCGGCCGGCGTGGGTAACACGGATTACCAGCGGATTTTCCATGTTCTGGCTACCGCCGATAATGCGGTCGCCCACCCGGCGGGTGACCGGCAGGTATTCGCCGGTCAGCATGGATTCATCCAGGCTCGATTCGCCCTCCTCGATGATGCCATCGGCGGGCACGCCATGGCCGGGCTTGATCAATACGCGATCACCGGAGGAAAGTTCGCTGGCGGGCAGAATACGTTCGCTGCCATCGCTTTCTAACCGCGTGGCTGAAATCGGCAGTACGCCGCTCAGTGCATTGCCGCTATGCCCGCTGCGGCGTCTGGCACGGCCTTCCACGTAGCGGCCAAACAGTAAAAAGAAGGTGAACATGGCTACCGAGTCAAAATAGACCTCGCCGACGTTGAATAGCACGGCATAGCTGCTGGCAAGATAAGCGCCACCAATGGCTAACGAGACCGGTACGTCCATACCCAGTACGCCAGTGCGCAGGTCGCGCAGGGCGTTGCGGAAAAACGGCTGGGCGGAAAAAAACACCACCGGCGTGGCTAGGGCAAAGGAGAGCCAGTGAAACAGCGCGTAGAAGTCGTCGCTGATTTCACCGGGGCCGGAGACATAGATTGGGATAGAGAACATCATCACCTGCATCATGCCGACAGCGGCGATGATTAGCCGACGCACGTTCATACGCTCTTCGTGCTGCATGCGCGTCTGAGCCTGGTCTGGCTCGTAGGGCTGGGCGTCGTAGCCAATGGCGGCAAGTTCGGCCAGCAGTTGTGAGAGTTTTAACTGCTGGGGATCCCAGCTCACCCGCAGACGGTGGTGAGTTAAATTCACCGCGCTGGAGGCAACGCCGGTTAAGGCATTTAAACGGTGTTCGATCAGCCAGGCACAGGCGGCACAGGTAATGCCTTCGATGGCGAGGGTAGCTTTGACATTGCCCTCATCACCATCAGGGTGAACAAACTGCGCTTGCAGGCCGGGATCATCAAATACCGACCACGTGTCCGCTTTGGCGGCTTGGCGTTCATCGGGGCGTTCGGGAAGTTCGGTTCGGTAGCGGTAGTAGCTCTCTAGCCCGCCATCGACAATGGCATGAGCCACCGCTTCGCAGCCGGGGCAGCAGAGCGGGTGGGTGTGGTCATCCAGGGTAATCGTCCAGGGTGCCGCAGCGGGCACCGGGTTACCGCAGTGGTAGCAGTCAGAGGCAGGCACGGCGTTGCTCATTCGCTTTCTGGACGCCCTCCTGGCAATAGCGCGACGCTATTTTCATTAGGGAACGTCGCTTCACCCGTCAGACGCCAGTCGGCATCTTCTAGTGCGGGCTGAATCTGTAGGTACCAGCGGTAGCGCAGGTTGTCAGGGCCCTGGGTGATATAGCGGCCGTCACGGACATGCTCCAGTATGAACGATTGATCACGGTCATCCTCGGTAGGGAAGATGAGGTCCAGATAGAGCTTGTCGGGACGCGCATCGCCGCTTAAATCAACCACGATGTCGCTGGTCATCGGATCAAGACGTAGCTCGGCGCTTAAGTTCAGAGTGCGCGCCTGCTCCTGCTTGGCAAGTACCATATTAATGGCTTTGCCATGCTCGTAGTAATCCTCTTGCACTACCATGCCATCAAAACTTTTAACTGACATAACGGCAAAGGTTATGCTGAACATAATGGATGAGAGCAGAATGCCGATTAGAAACCATGGCCAAAACTGCTTGTACCAGGGGATCACCTTCTCGCTAGAGGGTAGGGATGACATCGTCGTTTATCTCCTAATATCGCCCAGGAAGCGGGCATCCCGCTCAAGGCGAATACGTTCGTCTTGCTGAGCCTGCAGTGTGAATACAATGTCGTGACTGGGTTGCTGTAGTTCGTCAGGGCTAGCGGTCACTGTAACGACTTCTAAGCGCGACTCACCCGCAGGCACGTCAATCATATTGCTATCTAAGGCTAAACTGGGCAGCCCGGAAACGCTCAGCTGGTAAGTGTGATCCTGGTCATCAAGGTTACGAATGGTCAGGGTAAACACATTACTAATCAGGCCGTCGCGGGTCGTTTGGTAAAGTTGGGTGCGCTCGCGCTCAGCGTCAAAGTTAAGTGGCATGCGGTCATTAATCGCCCAGGCAAAAGTGCCTATCATTAGCACCAATGCGGCAAAGTAGCCTAGCAGGCGAGGGCGCATGATATGGCTCTTTTTGCCCTCAAGCGCGTTTTCGGTAGTGTAGCGTATCAGCCCCCGCGGGTAGCCCATTTTGTCCATTACGCTGTCGCAGGCGTCGATGCAGGCGGCGCAGGTGATGCACTCATACTGCAGTCCGTCACGGATATCGATACCGGTAGGGCATACCTGAACGCAAAGATCGCAATTGATACAGTCGCCGTATCCTGCTTCACGGGCCTCTAGATGGCTCAGGCTTTTAGGGCGATGGCCACGGGGTTCACCACGGGACTCATCGTAGGAGACAATCAGTGTGTCACGGTCAAACATCACCGATTGAAAACGGGCATAGGGGCACATATAAATGCACACCTGTTCACGCAGCCAACCCGCGTTCAGGTAAGTGAATACCAGGAAAAAGCCCACCCAGAAGTAGGACCAGCCATGGGCTTCAAGGGTGGGGAGCTCTGTCACTAAATCACGAATTGGCGTGAAGTAACCCACAAAGGTGATGCCGGTAGCGAGCGCTATCAATAGCCAAGCAGTGTGCTTAGCAGTTTTTCGCCAAGCCTTATCCGCCGTCATCGGTTGATTGTCGAGCTTGATACGCCGATTGCGCGAGCCTTCGATGCGGTGTTCAAGCCAGATAAACAGAAAGGTCCAAACGCTTTGCGGGCAGGTATAACCACACCACACCCGGCCCGCAAAAACGGTAATAAAAAACAGCCCAAAAGCACAAATGATCAACAGCCACGATAGCAGTATGAACTCCTGCGGATAGAACGTGGCGGTAAAGATATGGAATTCGCGATTAGGCAGATCGAACAGAATGAGGGGCCGGTTGCCAACATTGATCCAGGGCAATAGGAAAAACATCAGCATTAACGCCCAGTTAGTACTGCGGCGTAGTTTCTGGAAAATACCTTTAATTTCTCGCACATAAATGTGACGCCGTTTGGCGTACATTTCCTGAGTAACCGGTTGTTGTGGAGGCGTGTGATGCCCCACCGGATTCGGCGTGACGTCTTGGGTTGGTATCTTTTCCATGGCGGTATTCCCGGCTCAGAAGGCAGGAGAGGTAGCACCCCCAGTCTCATGAAGGCGAGTGCATGGTCAATATTGTATCGGGTTGTGCATAAAGAAAGGGTGCGGTTTGAGGCCGCACCCTTTCTTGGCGAGTATGGCTGAGCAGTTAATCAGTCCGCTAAGCGCAGGCTATACACGTAGGCGGCGACCAGGTGAACACGCTCTTCACCAATATAAGCCGCTTGCGCTGGCATATGACCGTTACGGCCATTGCGTAGCGTTTGACGGATGGAGTCACCTACTTCTTGGCCGGGCGCCAAGTAGAGCCAGGTATTGTCGGTCAAGTTAGGCGCGCCGAGGGCTGTATTACCCGTGCCGCTTGGGCCGTGGCAAGCCGCACAGACTGCTGTGAAAGTGCTTTCGCCCTGTTCAGCTTGTGCCTCGTCATGCGCTTCATCAGACAGTGAGAGCACGTATTGAGACAGGTTCTCAATATTGTTTTGCCCCAGCTGCTGCCAGGAAGGCATCAGACCGTTACGGCCATTCGTCAGCGTTTGAACGATATTGTCGGGCTCTCCGCCGTACAGCCAGTCGTCGTCGGTCAGGTTGGGGAAGCCGTAACCGCCCTGAGCGTTGGAACCGTGACACACCGCGCAGTTGTTTTGGTAGATACGTTCAGCAACCTGCATCGCCTCGGGATCTTCGGCAAGCTCAGGAATGGGCACTTCCTGATACTGGGCAAAAATCGGTGTGAAACGCTCTTCGGCCTGAGCGACTTCCTCTTCCCACTGGCCCTCTTGCGACCAGCCCAGTATCCCCGCGTAGTTGCCCAAGCCGGGATAAAACACCAGGTAGCCCAGTGCAAAGACCACCGTCAAGACGAATAGCTGAAACCACCACTTTGGCAGTGGGTTGTCATACTCTTCGATGCCATCGGCGGCATGGCCCGTGGTTTCAACGTTACCGTCCGCGTCAGGCGTTTTATCGGTGCGGCGGTTGGCCAGTAGTATCCATACGCTCAGCGCGATCGTGCCCAGCGTAATGATAATGATCCAGGCGCTCCAGAAGCCGGATAGGGAGTCACCCCATAGATTGTTCATAACTTCTTATCTCCCCTGTCGTCGCGGGAATGCGCTTCGCTGTCGCGTTCACGCGAAGCGTGCTTGTCACTGGTCGGTAGCTCATCGTCGTCGGCAAAGGGCAAATTAGCCGCTTCGTCGAAATCTGGCTTGCGTCGCTTGGAGTACGCCCAGAGGGCGATGCCAATAAACGCGAAAATCAAGATTAGCGTGATGAGACCGCGAAAAGTTCCCGTATCCATAACTTAGCGAGTGCCCTCGAGCACGGTTCCCAGCTGCTGTAGGTACGCGACCAGGGCAGTGATTTCCTGAGTACCGCGAACATCGTCAGTTGCGTTGGCAATATCTTCGTCGGTGTACGGCACGCCTAGCTGGCGCAGGGTGCGCATTTTAGCGGGAGTAGCGTCACCATCGAGGGTATTTTCAAACAGCCAGGGGTAAGCCGGCATAACCGATTCAGGGACTACATCTCGGGGATTGTAGAGGTGAGCACGGTGCCAGTCGTCGCTATAGCGGCCGCCAACACGCGCCAGATCTGGCCCGGTACGCTTGGAACCCCATAGGAAGTTGTGCTCGTAAACCTGCTCACCTGCCACATTGTAGTGGCCGTAGCGCTCGGTCTCCGCGCGGAACGGACGCACCATTTGCGAGTGACAGCCCACGCAGCCCTCGCGGCGGTAGATGTCACGGCCTTCCAGCTCCAGAGCAGACAGCGGCTCCAGGCCTTCAACCGGCTCGGTGGTCTGCTTCTGGAAAAACAGTGGCACCACCTCAGCCAAGCCGCCGAAACTGATCACGACAAGGATCAACACGGCAAGCAGGCCAACGTTCTTTTCGACAATCTCGTGTTTCATTGGTCTCAACTTCCCCGGTTTAAGCAGCTTGTGGCGCTGAATGGCTGATGGCCTCACGACGCTTAACGGTCATGTAAACGTTGAATGCCATGATCAGCATGCCGGTGACCCAGAAGAGGCCGCCGATTAAGCGCACAAAGTAGCCCGGCGCGCTGGCTTCAACGGCTTCAACGAAGGTGTACATCAGGGTGCCGTCAGGGTTGATCGCACGCCACATCAGGCCTTGCAGAATGCCGTTAACCCACATGGAGGCGATGTAGAGCACGGTGCCAATAGTGGCCAGCCAGAAGTGCACGGCAATCAGGTTGACGGAGTGCATTTCAGTGCGACCAAATACGCGCGGGATCAGGTGGTACATCGAGCCGATAGTGATCATCGCTACCCAGCCGAGCGCGCCGGAGTGAACGTGGCCAATGGTCCAGTCCGTGTAGTGCGACAGCGCGTTGACCGTTTTAATGGCCATCATCGGGCCTTCAAACGTCGACATGCCGTAGAACGATAGGGCCACTACCAAGAAGCGCAGTGTCGGATCTGTGCGTAGCTTATGCCAGGCGCCTGACAGGGTCATCATGCCGTTGATCATGCCGCCCCAAGAGGGCGCCAACAGGATGATCGACATGATCATGCCCAGCGACTGTGCCCAGTTCGGCAGCGCTGTGTAGTGCAGGTGGTGCGGGCCTGCCCACATGTAAATCATGATCAGCGCCCAGAAGTGGACGATGGAAAGACGGTAAGAGTAGATCGGTCGCTCAGCCTGCTTCGGCACGAAGTAGTACATCATGCCCAGGAAGCCAGCGGTCAGGAAAAAGCCTACCGCGTTATGGCCGTACCACCACTGCACCATGGCATCCACCGCACCAGCGTAGATCGAGGTGGAGTACATCGGGGTAACCGGGATCGCCGCGTTGTTGACGATATGCAACACTGCAACGGTTAAAATAAACGCCGCAAAGAACCAGTTCGCCACATAAATATGCGACGTGGTGCGCTTTTTAATCGTCATCAGGAACACGATGGCATAGCTGATCCAAACGACTGCAATCAATATATTGATCGGCCACTCTAGCTCAGCGTACTCCTTGGTCGTGGTGTAGCCCATGGGGAGCGACACGATCGCTGAGATAATAACGGCTTGCCAGCCCCAGAACGTAAAGGCCGCCAGCCTGTCCGAGAATAGCCGTGTCTGGCACGTTCGTTGGACAACGTAATAGGACGTTGCAAAGAGCGCCGAGCCACCAAAAGCGAAAATAACGGCGTTAGTGTGTAACGGACGCAGTCGCCCGAAGCTGGTCCAAGGTATGCCGAGGTTCAGTTGCGGCCAAACCAGTTGCGAGGCGAGGATGACACCAACGGTCATTCCCACGATGCCCCACACAACGGTCATAATCGCGAACTGCCGAACTACCTTGTAGTTGTAGGTCGGGTGTTCAAGTGCTGTGCTCATTTCATGTTCCCATCGAACGCGGTTAGGGGGTAACCCGTGGCATTTTGCACGGATGCGGCCACCCGCTTGATGATGCAGGTCAAGATCCGACGAGGATTCTAGCGCAGCCGAGGCTTAAGCTGAACATGCCAATAGGTTAATCATTGAATTATTAGGAGCGGTGCATGTCACATTACGCTTTGTCTGACTACATTTTGCTAACGCCAGACGCATTAAGCGAAGAGACTCATCTCGACTCAAACGGCTGTTATCTGGTGCAGGGCATGGGGCCGTTGGCGGTTCATGGTGAGGCCAAAATAGGACGCTTGCTGTTTGCCCATGGCGCTGGCGCCGGCCAGCAGTCCGCTTTCATGCGTCAATTTGTCACCTCTTTGGCTGGGCGGGGCATACAAGTTCTATGTATTGATTTCCCCTATATGCAGCAAATGCAGGAAACCGGCAAGCGACGCCCACCGCCACCGATCGCTCAGACGCTTGCCCAGTTTGCCGAGTGGTATGCGCTACTTGATTCCCTGTTTGACGGGCCGCTTTGGGTTGGGGGGAAATCAATGGGCGGCCGCGTGGCGACGCTGTTAGCCAGTCAACAACCGTGCCCTGGTGTCGTGGTGGCCGGTTATCCGTTTCATCCCACCAAAGTGCCGGAAAAGCTTCGTTTGGAACACTGGCCGACGATTACTTGCCCCATGCTAGTGATACAAGGCGAGCGAGATCCTTTCGGTACTCAGGAGGAGGTCGCAAGCTATACGCTGCCCGCTAATGCACAGCTGGCTTGGCTGAAAGATGGCGATCACGATTTCAAGCCACGGCGCTCTTCTGGGCTAACGCAAACGTTTTTGATTGACGAAGCCACCCAGGTTGCGGCATCCTTCGTCCGCGTTCACAGCCAAGGCTTGAAAGAAGAGGGCAACGCGCTAGCTTAAAAGCAGTTTTTAAGCGCAGCATGTTGACATTGAAACAACCTTCTGTAGAATGCAGCGCCACGTGACCAGCGGGTGGTTAGCTCAGTTGGGAGAGCACCAGCCTTACAAGCTGGGGGTCACTGGTTCGAACCCAGTACCACCCACCATATTTAGTAATCGCTAAAATGGTTGGAAGCGTGAAGTAAAAAGTAAGATTAAGCTTTGATGTGCATAACGGACCGGTAGTTCAGTCGGTTAGAATGCCGGCCTGTCACGCCGGAGGTCGCGAGTTCGAGTCTCGTCCGGTCCGCCAACATCAAATCAGTATCTGCTTTATGAGCAAGTAGTATTAAAGTACGTTATCGCTATTCGGACCGGTAGTTCAGTCGGTTAGAATGCCGGCCTGTCACGCCGGAGGTCGCGAGTTCGAGTCTCGTCCGGTCCGCCACGATAACTGCGAAGCAAGGTTGGTAAGTGCCTGTGGGACTTATTGACAGATTGGGTGGTTAGCTCAGTTGGGAGAGCACCAGCCTTACAAGCTGGGGGTCACTGGTTCGAACCCAGTACCACCCACCATCGCCTACCATTTAAAGCGCCTCTGAACCGCTGAAAATGCTATGCATACGATGGTTGTAGTAGTAATGCGCCTTAACGTGGACCGGTAGTTCAGTCGGTTAGAATGCCGGCCTGTCACGCCGGAGGTCGCGAGTTCGAGTCTCGTCCGGTCCGCCATTAAGCGCTTAGATTGAAAATGTAACATCGGCATCAGCCGAACGAATTCCAAAAAAAGCCCGGATCAATGATCCGGGCTTTTTTATTGCGTGCAGCCCATAGGCTGCACGCTAGCCTTAGCCGATAGCGCTGACACCCGCTTTGGCAACTTGTACGTCCTGGTCGGGTTTAACGCCGGAAATGCCCACGGCACCCACCACATGGCCATCCACTGTGATCGGCACACCACCTGAAAGTAGACCCTGCAGCGGCGCAGAAATAAACGCTGTACGGCCGCCGTTAATCATCTCTTCAAATACCTGGGTCTCTTTACGACCTAGCGCTGCGCTGCGCGCTTTTTGCGTGGCAACATCGGCACTGAAAGGGGCGGCACCATCTAAGCGGCGCAGGCCCAATAAGTGGCCGCCGTCGTCGGTTACTGCGATAGTGACCGGCCAGTTATTGCTGTCGGCTTCGTTTTGCGCCGCGTCTAATACATTGATGACATCGGCTTGAGCGAGGATGGCTTTTGTTTGCATGGTGTAATCCTTTTTAAGGCAGGGAGTGAGTCGCCGCGCTATTAAGTAGCAGCGCGGCGGTAGGGGTTAAAGAGTAACCACTAGCGCTAGGGAAGTGCCGCATCGACGATTTCAACCCAGTGGCGCACCGGCGTCCGGTTGGCGCCAGCCAAGTGGGTTTGACAGCCGATATTGGCAGTGACAATCATCTCTGGATTACCGGCCTCCAGGGCATTGAGCTTATTGTCGCGCAGTTGGGTGGCAATTTCCGGTTGAGTAATCGAGTAAGTGCCCGCCGAGCCGCAGCAGAGGTGGGCATCCTGCACCGGCGTTAACGAAAAGCCGAGCTTGGTGAGTACGCCTTCCACTGCACCGTTAAGCTTTTGCGCGTGTTGCAGCGTACAAGGGCAGTGAAATGCCAGCCGCTTGGATTCTTTAACGTTCAATGCTTCCAGGGGCTCATCGCGCAAGATTTCGACAATGTCTTTGGCCAAGGTGCTGACCTTTTGCGCTTTAACGGCGTACTCAGGATCATCCTTGAGCATATAGCCATACTCTTTAACAAAGGCGCCGCAACCGCTGGCGGTTTGAACGATGGCTTCAGCGCCTTGTTCAATATATGGCCACCAAGCGTCGATATTGGCGCGCATACGAGCCCGCCCATCGTCCTGGGCGTTGAGGTGAAAATCAACCGCGCCACAGCAGCCTGCTTCAGCCACCGGCGTTACGCTAATGCCGAGCCGATCTAGGATCCGCGCGGTAGCCGCATTGGTATTGGGTGACAGCCCCGGCTGCACGCAGCCTTCCAGAATCAGCACTTGCCGGGTATGACGGTGCGCATCAGGGCGTACGCCTGCATCTATCGGTTCAGCGGGCATTTTATTGCGTAGTTTGCTAGGCACCAGCGGCTTAAAGGTTTGGCCCAGCTTTAGCAGCGCCTGAAAGCGTTTAGGTTCGACCATCATCTTACGCAGCGCATAGCGCTGAGCCCGCTCGCCAGCAGGGCGGGGCACCCGGCGCTCAATTTCGGCACGGCCAATGTTGAGCAGCTTGTGGTACTCCACGCCTGAAGGGCAGGTGGTTTCACAGTTAAGGCAGGTCAGGCAGCGGTCAAGGTGCAGGCGAGTCTCTTCGGTGACTTGGTCGTCATCGTCGCGGCTCTCAAGCAGCTCCTTCATTAGATAGATGCGTCCGCGGGGGCCGTCACGCTCATCGCCCAACAGCTGGTAGGTGGGGCAGGTGGCGTTACAGAAACCGCAGTGAACGCAGGTGCGCAAAATGCTATCTGCTTCCTGAATGTGCGGCTTCTGACGGTCGGCATCGGTAAATTGCGTCTGCATGTCAGCTCTCCTGATTAAAACGCCGCATAAAGACGACCGGGATTGAATATGCCATAAGCATCCAGCTCCGCCTTTAAGTTACGATGATATTTTTCCACCACCGCATTCAGCGGTGTGAAAGGCTCAACGGCGCCGCCCTGGGCATGGGGTGTGTAACAGGTGGCATGGCCGCCTACTGCTTTGCAGGCGGCGCGCAGCGTATCAGCGTCCAGCGCTGTTTTTACCCAGCGCTGACTGCCTGCCCAGTCGTAAAAAATATCGGTTTCGGCAATATCCAGGTTCAGCGGCGCGGTATTGGGCGGCAGCGATAGCCGCCACAATGCTTGGCCGTCGTTTAGCTGGAAAAATGGATGGCTATGATCGCGTAGGGACGCCCAGAAGCTTGGGTCAAGCGATTCGCCGCCTAAGCGCTCCTGGGTTGCCTGTACCGAGCTTTTGCCTCCCTCTAGGCGCAGAAAGAGCTCACCGTTATGCCAAGCAGCCGCCGTTATCGGTAGCGGCTGACGGCCCAGCTCGGCCAGCTTTTTCAGCGCATCGTTAAGGTTGAGCGATAAACGCAGGCTGTGCGTGGCGTTAGGGATCGGCAACACCTTAAACGAAATATCGGTCAGTACGCCAAGCGTTCCCTGGGCGCCAGCCATCATGCGCGAAAGATCGTAACCGGCGACATTCTTCATCACTTCGCCACCAAAGCGCAGCAGCTTGCCCTCTTGAGTGATTATCCGTGTGCCGAGCACAAAATCCCGCGCCGCACCCGCCCAGGGGCGGCGTGGGCCGGAAAGGCCGGTCGCAACGGCACCACCAATGGTCGAGGCTTCGCCAAACATGGGCGGCTCAAACCCTAACATTTGGTGTTTCTCTGCCAGCGCTGCTTGAAGGGCGCTTAGCCGCGTGCCAGCGCGCACGGTGACGATCAATTCCACCGGGTCGTAGCTGACAATGCCACTATGTTCAGCCATCTGCAGCGCTTGGCCTTCCACCGGTCGGCCATAAAAAGCGCGGGTATCTCCGCCTACAATACGTAGCGGAGTGCGTGCGTCATACGCACTGCGCACCTGCTCACACAGCGTGTCAGCGATATCGCGGTCGGCGGCATGCATCGCTAGTTCGGTCATGGTCTATTCCAATATTTATTTTGCCTAGTGGTTATCTTAACTAGGTCACTATTAAAAACGGGGCAGATCCGGGTGCGGCAGTTCGTTATTGTGAACATGCATGGCGCCAAACTCTGCGCAGCGCGCCAGGGTTGGAATATTCTTGCCGGGGTTGAGCAGTCGCTTAGGGTCAAATGCCGCTTTCAGGGCATGAAAAACGCTAATCTCATCCGGCTGGAACTGGCTGCACATTTGGTTGATCTTTTCGCGCCCAACACCGTGCTCACCTGTGATCGAGCCGCCTGCCGCGACACAAAGCTCAAGAATCTTGCCGCCCACCTCTTCGGCAAGCGCCAACTGTCCCTCTTTATTGGCATCAAACAGGATCAGCGGGTGCATGTTGCCGTCGCCAGCGTGGAATACGTTGGCAACTGCCAGGCCGCTCTCCTCGGAAAGCGCGGCAATTCCTTTGAGTACGCGGGGGAGTTCGCGGCGTGGAATAGTGCCGTCCATACAGTAATAGTCGGGTGACATACGACCCACCGCGGGGAAGGCGTTTTTACGTCCGGCCCAGAACTTGGCGCGCTCGGCTTCATCGCGGGCCTGCTGGATATTGGTAGCCCCGGCTTTGTCCAGCACGCGGCGTACGGTATCGCAATCGTCGTCCACGTCGGCCTCTACGCCATCCAGCTCGCAGAGCAAAATCGCCTCGGCGTCGAGGGGGTAGCCTGCTTTGACAAAATCTTCGGCGGCTTTGATGGCAAGTTTATCCATCATCTCCAGGCCGCCGGGGATAATGCCAGCGGCAATAATGTCGCCCACGGCGCGTCCCGCTTTTTCGACATCGTCGAAGCTGGCCATGAGCACCTTGGCGGTTTCGGGCTTGGGCAGAAGCTTAACGGTAATTTCGGTGACCACACCAAGCATGCCTTCTGAGCCATTCATCAGTGCCAGCAGATCAAAGCCGGGCGCATCGAACGACTCGGCGCCCAGTGTCATGTGTTCACCCTCAATGGTGAGCACGTCGACGCGCATCACGTTATGCACTGTCAGGCCGTATTTGAGGCAGTGCACGCCACCCGCATTTTCGGCCACGTTACCGCCGATCGAACAGGCAATTTGCGAGGAGGGGTCCGGCGCGTAGTAAAGTCCGTAAGGCGCAGCAGCTTCAGAAATTGCCAGGTTACGCACGCCAGGCTGAACCCGCGCCATGCGGGCATCGGGGTCCACACTCAGTATTTTGCTAAAGCGCGACATGACCAGCAGCACGCCTTGCTCCAGTGGCAGTGCGCCGCCAGAGAGGCCGGTGCCCGCGCCGCGGGTAACGACGGGCACGCCCAGCGCATAGCAGCGATTCAGCAGCCCTTTTACCTGCTCCAGGGTTTCAGGCAGTGCCACCAGCATCGGTAGCACGCGATAGGCCGCTAGCCCATCGCACTCAAAGGGGCGGAGGTCTTCTTCACGGTGCAGCAGCGTCATATCCGGGACCGCTTGCTGCAGGTCGTTCAAGACCTCGCTTTTATCTCGCTGAACCAATTCGCCGTCCAGACGCTCATCAAAGAGGATATTCATCACGACATCCCATGCTTATTATCATTAAAGGCAAACGTTGAAAATTTAGGCGCATACCACCAACTGGCATGGCCTCAATTTGAGCTTTTTTTATCCATCTGTCTAGGTGGTGGTGCATTGGTCTGACCAGTAATTGGTCGACAGTGATGCCTTCTTTGTTTAGTACTGGGTGAAGTGCTGGCAAGCTGGTCATATTGCCCATCAGGAGAGTCACCATGGCAGCAGAAAATCAAGCCTTGTCACCCGGGCAGCGAAGGCCGGATCAAGTGGCCACCCGGCTTGAGCGCCTTATTCTTGATGGTGTTTTTCGCCCCGGCCAGCTGCTTCCTTCTGAACGACGGCTGTGTGACCGGTTGGGCGTCTCCCGCGCATCGCTGCGCGAGGGATTAAGAATTCTGCGCAGCAAAGGAATTATCGATACCCGGCAGGGCCATGGCTCAACGGTAGCTACGCTACTGCCTGTCAGCAATCAAAGCCCTTTAATGCACTTGTTTAAAGACCATCCACGTACGCTGTTTGATCTGCTAGAAGTGCGCGCCCTGTTAGAAGGGGAATCGGCACGTTTGGCGGCAAGCCGGGGCACCTCCGCTGACCGCGTGCTGATCACCCGCCGTTATCGAGAAATGGCCGACTATGCGGAAACCGCCGAACCGATCGATGTCGAGCGGCTGGCTAGGTTTGATCACGCCTTTCATTTGGCGGTTTCCCAGGCGTCGCACAACCCTGTGTTGGTGCACACGCTGCAAAGCCTGACCGATTTATTGCTGAGTTCGGTCTTTGCCTCGGTCAAACACCTTTACCACTTGCCTGTGCCGCGGGCGATGATTAATCAGCAGCATGCTCAACTGCACGATGCCGTGGTTAGCGGCAATGCGGAGCAAGCAAAACAGGTGGCGCTAGAGCATCTCTCCAGCATTAGCCAACTGCTGCGTGATCTGGAGGTGGAGCACGATCGGCTGGAGCGCTCCTCCATGCGCCTTGAAGAGTGGCAATAGTGACGTTAGCTATTGGCCACGCTTTTATCGTCTTCGGTATCAATCACGCCTGCTAAGGTAGCCACTTCAATCTTATTGCACAGGTGGTCACGTAAAATTTGGCCGAGCAGTTGGCTATCACGTTTATCAAGCGCGGCCATCATATTTTCATGATCTTTTACTGCCTGACTCCAGTAGCGTTCGGTCATCTTCTTGGAGTAACGAACGCGCTTGATACGTTGACTTAAATTGCTATACATCTCTTGCAGCACATCGTTATTGGACGCCGCCAGAATGCTTTCGTGAATCTGCCGATTGACCTGGAAATAGGGTATTAAATCCCGATTGCGGTAGTGTTCCAGCATCGTGTCGTGTAACTGACGAATGGCGGCAATTTCCGCGTCGCTGATGTACTGGCAGGCAAGCTCTCCCGACAGCCCCTCTAGTGCGGCCATCAGGTCATAGGTGTCTTTAACGTTTTTTAAGGTTAACCGCACCACCCGCGCGCCGCGATTGGGTAGCAGTTCAATCAGTCCTTCAGTGGCGAGTACTTTCAATGCTTCCCGCAGCGGCGTACGCGATACTCCGAAGCGATCGCACAGCTGCTTTTCCGAAATACGTTCACCGGGTAGCAGCTCTCCGTGCTCAATCAGGTCGCCAATTCTATCGGCCACTTCGCGATATAAATTGCGTTGCAAGATCTTTGTCATTCGTAAGTTCCTTGTCAGTGGCTCGCTTGGCTTGCCGCCGAGCTACCCAGACCTTTTGCCAAATCTTTTGATCGTTTTGAGCACGATACCATCTCCACAATATTATCTTTGCATAGTGGCTATTATTTGTATGATCTGCAAAAGTAATTATGAATTCAATATTCATATGATCAGCATTTTGCTGGCTACTCCTCCCCATTAACAACCACAAAGGTAACAGCTGATGGCCGGACAAGTATTTCACTGTAGTGTGCAGCTCACGAGAGCGCAGGGCAGAAATGTGATTGATGGCGCCATGGCAGTGGCACGCGATTCGGGTTTGCCACCGCTAACTATTGTGGTGTTGGACGGTGGCGGTAATTTGGTCGCTGCCGAGCGCGAGGATGGCTGTGCTCCTCTTCGTTTTCCTGTTGCACAGGGCAAGGCTTATGCCGCGATGGGTGTTGGGATTGCTAGTGGAGTAATAGGGGCGCGCAATGCTGACCGCTCTGCGTTTATAGCCAGTGTTGCAGCGGCTTCTCAAGGCCATTTTGTGGCGGTAGCGGGTGGAGTGCCCATTCTGAATGAGCAAAATTGCGTAATTGGTGCGGTGGGCGTAAGCGGTGCCTCGTCAGATGAAGACCAGCAAGCCGCTATTGAGGGTATTAAGCAGGCCGGTTTGTCCTGAGGGTTAGCGCCAGAATGACCTCGTGGAGGAAAGTATGCTCAATGGTGCCTTGACACTTGAGATAAGCGCCGACTAGCTTGAGGGTTAGGCTTTGAATAAAGAATTCATTTTTCATCGCCTAGCAGCATTCGCTAATAAAAATCTGTATAGCAACACTCGCACAACCACAAAAAATTGCTCAAAGCATCAACCTAGGCATCGTGCCAACACAATAATAAAGAGGTAACAAGCCATGCTATTTCCACGTGTCGCTGTCGCCACGCTCGCCATCGCAGTGGCGTCAGTATCGCTGCAGGCTCAAGCTCGCGAGATTACTTTGGGTCATGTAGGTGGCCCAGACTCGCTGTTCACCGATTCCGCCAACTACTTTGCTGAACTCGTCAACGAACGTCTCCCGGAGCCTTATGAAGTTGTGCCCTTCGGGTCAAGCCAGTTGGGTACTGACTCCGAACTGCTACAGCGCATGCGCCTGGGCACCGTCGACCTGGCGCTACCGTCCACGATTATGTCCTCCGTTGCTGACGAATTTGGCCTGTTTGAACTTCCCTACCTGATACAGGACCGAGAGCACATGAAGCGGGTTGAAGCAGAGGTTTTCTGGCCTCACCTTGCTCCGCTTGCTGAACAGAATGGCTATCGCGTGCTGGCCGTCTGGGAAAACGGCTTCCGCCACATCACCAATAATCAGCGCGCCATCAATACCCCCGAGGATCTTCGCGGCATAAAACTGCGTGTACCCCAGGGAGTTTGGCGCGTACGCATGTTCGAGGAGTATGGCGCCGAGCCCTCACCAATGTCGCTCTCCGAAGTATTCATGGCCCTGCAGACTGGCGTAATGGACGGTCAAGAGAACCCGCTGGCCCAGATCGCTGGTCAGCGCTTTCAGGAAGTCCAGGATTACCTCTCACTCACTGGGCACGTTTACACCCCGGCATACCTAACCGCAGGGCGGCGCTTCAACAATCTGCCTGAAGAGATTCAGGAAATCATCATCGAAGCAGCTCAGGAAACCCAGGCGTATGTTTATGAGCATGCTGCACAACTGGATCAGGATCTGATCTCAGTCATTGAAGCGGCAGGAACAGAGGTGAATGAAGTTGAGACCTCGGTCTTTATTGAGGCCTCATCGCCTATTTATGAAGCGTTCGCCAATGAAGTGCCGGGTTCGCAAGAGTTGATTGATCAAGTATTGGCACTTGGCAACGACTCCTAACACTAGGCAATTTTTGCTTGCGTGCCCTTTATCCTCACGTCGATGAAAGGCGTGGGGATCCTGCCACTTACCTCAATGAGTCGAGATCCATGGGTAATATTAACCAGCTTTCCCGCATCATGGAGCGTTTTTTAGAGATCATCACAGTGGTGCTGATGGTGTCGCTGACAGCTGGTGGTGCTTTATGCGGTGGTGACCCGCTATGCATGGAGAACACCCTCCTGGTATGACGAAGTGGCCGCCATCATGCTTGTGTGGCTAACCTACTACGCTGGAGCACTTGCGGCACTAAAACGGGGCCATATTGGCGTAGACGGTGTGCTTGCCGCCCTACCGGTTCATATCCGCATGCCTATTGTCTATCTCTCCGAGGCGCTATTCATCGGCTTTTTCTTAGTGCTCGGCTGGGCCGGTCTAGTGGTTCTTGAGGTCATGCAGGGGATGGCATTGATCACCCTGCGCTGGGTGCCGCTCACCTTCACACAGTCGGTGATCCCCATCGGTGCGGGGCTCTTTATCATTGCGCAACTGCTTAGCATGCCGGATTACTTGGCCAAGGTACGCTCTGGTGTCACTCAGGAGGAGGAAGAGATAAGACTCGCCATTGCTGAAGCTGAGCGAGATAACGCTAAGGCAGGCCTGACAGCAGAAGAACTGACAAAGAGGGAGCACTCATGACACTTTTGTTCATGTTACTTGGCCTGCTGGTACTGATCCTGATGAGTGTGCCCATTGCGGTTGCTCTGGCCATTGTGGCGACAGTGGCTATTGTCGCTTCTCAAGGGCTAGAGATGCTACCCAATATCGGCTTGACCATGTACGAGGGGGCGAGCAGCTTTCCTCTGCTGGCTATTCCGATGTTCGTACTGGCCGGTGCTGTTATGAACACTGGCGGCATTTCCAAACGACTGATTGCGTTTGCTTCAGCGCTTTTCGGATTTATCCGCGGCGGGCTCGCAATGATCAATATCGGCGTCTCGCTGTTCTTTGCCGAAATATCCGGTTCTGCGGTGGCTGATGTGGCTGCGACCGGATCGGTTCTGATCCCCGCGATGAAGAAGCGCGGCTACCCGAGCTCCTTTGCAGCAGCTGTAACATCTTCGTCGGCGTCGCTGGCCATTATCATTCCACCTTCGATCCCGATGATTCTCTATGGAGTGATGTCTGGGGCGTCCATCGTTCAGCTATTTGTAGCGGGCATTGTCCCTGGTTTGTTGGGCGCTGGCGGGTTGATGGCACTGAGCTACTACTACGCTCGTAAGTACAACTGGCCTGTGGAAGAGGTTTTCCAGCTTAAGCGTGTCAAGCAGACCGCCAAGGAAGCAGGTTGGGCGCTGACGTTGCCGATCATTATTCTGGGCTCAATCTTTGGCGGTTTCGTGACCGCCACCGAAGGCGCTGGTTTGGCCGTGCTGGCTGCGATCCTGATAAGTACAGTGATTTATCGTGAGCTTGACCTTAAGACGCTCTACAAAGCGATCATCGATGGCGGCCAGCAAACCGCTGTGGTGATGCTACTGGTGGCAGCATCGGCTCTGGTTGGCGTCTTCCTGACCGAAATGCGTATGCCCCAGCAGTTGGCGCAGGCGGTTCTCGGCCTGACCGATAACAAATACGCGATCTTAATGATTCTCAACGTGTTTTTCTTGCTGATTGGGCTGTTCCTGCACTCGGCGGCGGCAATCATTCTAGTGGTGCCTATAGTCATGCCTCTTATCGGCGCGGCAGGTATTGATCCGGTGCACTTCGGTCTGATCGTTTGCCTCAATCTGGCGATTGGTCAGCAGACCCCGCCGGTGGCGAGTGTTCTGATTACCGCTTGCTCAATCGCTAAATGTGATGTCTGGTCAGTGACGCGATCCAATATTGGCTTTATTGGGGTGTTGATGATTGTGCTGCTGTTGGTCACTTACATTCCGGCGATTCCCATGGCACTGGTCGAGCTCTTCTATCGCTAGGTCATCTAGGGCGAAGCCACCGCTAAACTCTCGTCCGAGTAGCACCGGGAGCCGCAAGGAGATGCATATGAATGACGACAGCCTGCTATTCAAGGTACAGCATGGCGTTGCATGGTTGGGTTTCAACCGTCCCCAGAGCCGCAATGCGATGACCTGGGAAATGTACGATGCCCTGGAAAAGCACTGCGATCAGTTGGCCGAGGATGACGCCGTGCATGCCGTAGTCTTGCACGGCGTCGGCGGCGAAGCCTTTGTCGCCGGCACTGATATTAGCCAGTTTTCGGGTTTCACTCAGCCTGAAGACGCGATTGCCTACGAGCGACGCATTGACCGCGTAGTGGGCAAGCTGGAAACCTTTCCCAAGCCGACCCTGGCATTGATTGAAGGCGCCTGCGTGGGCGGCGGTGCGGCGCTAGCGCTGGTATGCGATTTCCGCTACGCCACCCCGACGATGAAGTTTGGCGTGCCGATCGCCAAAACGCTGGGCAATACGCTCTCGATTAACAACGTCTCGCGCATGATCGACATGCTTGGCGTTGCACGCACCAAAGAAGCGCTAATGATGGCTCGGCTGTTTGGCGCTGACGAAGCACGCGACGCAGGCCTAATCAATCAACTGTTTGACGCTGATGCAATTTACGCCGAAGTGGCTGCGCTGGCGGAAGCCTTTGCCAAGCGAGCGCCATTGACGCTACAGGCCAGCAAGGCGTTGATTGGACGTGCGCTAGAACAGCGGAGACTCCCTGCCGATGCCAGCGACGACTGGGTCACCATTTGCTATATGAGCCGAGACTTTGCCGCCGCGGTGGATAAGTTCGTCAATAAAACGCCCTTTGAGTGGTCTGGTCATTAAAGGTCAAGGAGAGAGCGCATGCTTCCCCTACAAGATATAAAAGTACTTGATGTATCACAGATTATGGCCGGCCCCTACTGCACCATGGTGTTGGCCGATATGGGCGCTGAAGTCATCAAAGTCGAGAAGCTCAATGGTGGAGACGACAGCCGCCAAATGGGCCCCTACGTGAATGGCGAATCGACCTGCTTTTCACAGATTAACCGCAACAAAAAAAGTATCTCGCTGAATCTTAAAGACGAGCGGGCGCGGCAAATCTTCTACCGCTTGGCCGCTGATGCGGATGTCATTGTTGAGAACTACCGGCCTGGCGTGACCAAGTCGCTTGAGATCGACTACGACACCATTAAGGCAATCAATCCCGGCATCGTCTACTGCTCCATTTCAGGCTATGGCCAAACTGGGCCGTATAGCCATAAAGGGGGCTTTGATCTGGTCGCGCAGGGTATGACAGGTTTGATGTCGATGACCGGTGAGGAGGGCAAGCGCCCGCTGAAAACCGGTATTGCGGTTTACGATATTGGCGGCGGGCTCACGGCAGTCTACTCAATTCTGGCGGCGTGTATCCACAAGATGAAGACCGGCGCTGGTCAACATATTGATATCGCCATCACCGAGTGCGGTTTGCCCTGGTTTACCTGGGAAGCGGCGGCCTACTTCTCTGAAGGTACCGTGCCTGGGCCAACGGGCTGGCGCCACCGTGTTTCCGCGCCTTATCAGGCGGTCAAAGCTAGCGATGGCTATTTGATGCTCGGCTGCGCCAACCAGCGCACCTGGGAGCGCTTCTGCCAGGACGTACTGAAGCGCGAAGAACTCATGCAGGACCCCCGCTTTATTACCAATCAGGATCGTGGTCAGCACGTTGAAGAACTGGAAGCGCTGCTCGAAGAGCTAATGGCGAATCAAAGTGTTGATGAGTGGCTAACCCTATGTGACAGCGCGGGTGTGCCTGCCGGGCCAATCAACGACTTCGCCCAGGCCATGCAGGATGAGCACTATTTAGCGCGCGGCATGGTGCAAGAGATGGAGCACCCGGTAATGGGCAAAATGAAAACCATCGGTTTTCCGAGCAAATTCTCAGAAACGCCGTCGCAAATTCGCAGCCCAGCGCCGCTTTTCGCCCAGCACACCGATGAAGTGCTCGATAGTTTAGGGTTCTCCGGCGCTGAACTTGATGCTTTACGTGCTGAAGGATGTATCAAATAGCGCTTTTTTGATATGAGTAATTGCATTCATTATACATTTTGAATAACGCTAATCGGCAGAGCCAACGTTTAGCCTGACAACAACAAACAGGAACCTCATCATGTTAAAGCTTAATTTTCATCCATCCGGCCGTCACTTTTTGCAAATTCCTGGCCCTTCGCCGGTGCCAGACCGCATTTTACGGGCGATGAGCCTGCCCACGATCGATCACCGCGGGCCTGAGTTTGGTGCGTTAGGCCTTGAGCTACTGAGCAAGATTCAAAAAATCTTCAAAACCGAGAACCCGGTGATTATCTACCCGGCGTCGGGTACCGGAGCCTGGGAAGCTGCCTTGGCCAATACCATGTCATCGGGCGACAAGGTCCTAATGTTCGAGACCGGCCACTTCGCCACGCTGTGGCACAAAATGGCCCTGCGTTTGGACATCCAGCCTGAGTTTCTCGGGTTGCCCGGCTACGAAGGATGGCGTCATGGCGTGCAGGCCGACATGATCGAAGCGCGCCTTAAAGAGGATGCCGGCCACGAGCTTAAGGCCGTTTGCGTGGTGCATAACGAAACCTCCACCGGCGTGACCAGTGACATCGCCGCCGTGCGTAAAGCCATCGACGCGGCGGGCCACCCCGCACTGCTGATTGTCGATACTATTTCTGGTTTGGCCAGCGCCGACTACCGCCATGATGAGTGGGGCGTGGATGTAACGGTTTCCGGCTCGCAGAAAGGTTTGATGCTGCCGCCGGGCATCAGCTTTAACGCGCTTTCGCCTAAATCGATTGAAGTTAGCAAACAGGCGAAATTGCCGAAAAGCTTCTGGGCATGGGATGAAATTCTCGAAGCCAACAAGAACGGCTACTGGCCCTACACGCCCAGCACCAACCTGTTGTATGGCCTTAACGAAGCGTTGGATATGCTGCTGGATGAGGGCATGGACAACGTGCTGGCTCGCCACCAACGCTGGGCCGCTGGGGTGCGCGCGGCGGTAGAAGCGTGGGGGCTTGAGATTCAGTGCTTGGATCCGTCGGTTTACTCGCCGGTGCTGACTGGTGTGGTGATGCCCGAAGGCGTGGATGCGGATGCGGTGCGCAAGATTATCTATGAGCGCTTTGACCTTTCATTAGGCATGGGGCTGGGTAAGGCCAAGGGCAAGATGTTCCGTATTGGCCATTTGGGCGATTGCAACGACCTCACTTTGATTGCCACGCTAGGCGGCTGTGAAGCGGGTATGAAGCTGTCCGGCGTTAACCTTAAAGGCAGTGGCGTAACGGCTGCTTTGGACTACTTTGCTGCCAACCCGCTTAACGCAGGCGAGCGCTAAACGACGGGAGAGCCATATGACGTCTCTGACGAACCAATACCCGTCCCGCGATGCCAAGATTAAACCGCTCGGCGAACTAGCCGAGCGGTTATCCCGAGAGATGGCCGGGGAGGTGCTGTTTGACCGGGCCACTCGGGGGCGCTATTCAACCGACGCTTCTATTTATCAGGTGACGCCGGTAGGCGTGGTCATCCCGCGCCATCAGGAAGATCTGAAAATTGCCCTGGATATTGCCCGTGATGCCAAAGTGCCGATTTTGGCCCGTGGCGCGGGCACTAGCCAGTGTGGTCAAACCGTCGGTGAAGCGCTGGTGATCGATACTACCCGCTGGCTCAATCAGGTGATTGAGTTTGACGCCGAGGCGCGCACCGTGGTGGTGGAGCCGGGCATCGTGCTCGACCACCTTAACGCCTGGCTCAAACCTCATGGGCTCTGGTATCCGGTGGATGTTTCCACCAGCGCCCAGTGCACCATCGGTGGGATGGCGGGCAATAACTCCTGCGGGTCGCGCTCGATCTACTACGGCAATATGGTGCACAACGTGCTGGGCGTGGACGCGCTACTGGCTGACGGCAGCGCGGCGAGTTTTGGTTTCGTTGACCGCTTCGCGGAAGGCTCGCGGGAGCAGCGCCTAGCCCAGCAGGTGAGGGCGATTGCGGAGCGGGTAGGCCCGGAAATTCGCGATCACTTTCCCAAAGTACTGCGTCGGGTGGGCGGCTACAATCTGGATCTGTTCGATTGCCAGAACCCGATGCCCTACGACCCGGACGGTCGTGCCAACTTGGCCCATCTGTTGGTGGGTTCGGAAGGCACGCTCGGGGTGAGCCAGCGCATTAAGCTCCGGCTTTCACCGCTACCTGAGCAGAAGGTGCTGGGTGTGGTGAACTTCCCGACCTTTTACCAGGCGATGGATTTCACTCAGCATATCGTCAAGCTTGGCCCCACGGCGGTGGAGCTGGTTGATCGCACCATGATCGAGCTGTCGCTTGAGAACCCGGCGTTCCGCCCGGTCATCGAGAAGGCGCTGATCGGCAAGCCCGAGGCGATTTTGCTGGTGGAGTTTGCCGGTCACGACCACGCCAAACAGCTTGAAGCGCTGCGCGGGCTGAATGAGCTTATGGGCGATTTAGGTCTGCCGGGCAGCGTGGTGGATATGCCCGAAGCGGCCGAGCAGAAAGCGCTGTGGAACGTGCGCAAAGCCGGACTCAACATCATGATGAGCATGAAAGGTGACGGTAAGCCGGTCTCCTTTATTGAAGATTGCGCGGTGCCGCTCGAACACTTGGCCGAGTACACCAATAAGCTCACCGAGGTGTTCAACCGCTACGGCACTGAAGGTACCTGGTACGCCCACGCCGGTGTCGGCACGCTGCACGTGCGGCCGATTCTCGATATGCGCCGGGATGGCGCAGAGAAAATGCGCGAAATCGCCGAGCTGGCCTCCGCCTTGGTGCGCGAATACAAAGGCGCCTACTCCGGCGAACATGGCGACGGCATCTGCCGAGGTGAGTGGGTGGCGTGGCAGTTTGGCGAAACCGTCAATAACGCCTTCCGCGACATCAAGCAGCTGTTTGATCCGGAAAATCTGTTCAACCCGGGCAAAATCGTCGATACCCCTAAAATGGACGACGAGCGCTATTTTCGCTTTCCCAAGAGCTATACCACCATTCCGCTGACACCGGTCTTCGACTGGTCCGCCTGGAACGTCAAGCGCGACCCGCTCACCGGCGAACAGTCGTCCCCCGGTACCGGCGGCGATGCCACCCATGGCCTGGCCATGGCGGTCGAGATGTGCAACAACAACGGCCATTGCCGAAAGTTTGATGCGGGCACCATGTGCCCCAGTTTCCGCGCCACCCAAGAGGAGCAGCACCTGACCCGTGGCCGGGCCAACACGCTGCGGCTGGTACTCTCGGGCCAGTTGGGCGATGAAGGGCTGGCCAGCGACGATGTGAAAGAGGCGCTGGACCTTTGTGTGTCGTGCAAAGGCTGCAAGCGGGATTGCCCCACCGGCGTCGATATGGCGAAGTTCAAGATAGAGGCCCGCACCGCGCGCGCCCGCGTTAACGGGTTATCGCTGCGTGACCGCATGGTGGGTGAGATGCCCCGCTACGCCCCCTGGGCCAGCAAGTTTTCCGCACTGGTAAATGGCGTAGAGCGCGTGCCGTTCCTGGCGAAACAGATCAAGCAGGCGTTAAAGCTGGCGCCCCAGCGATCGCTGCCTGTGTTCAACGGTAATTTCCTCGCCAGCGCCGAAGCGTCTCAGCAGTCAGCCACGTCAACGCGCGAAGTGTTGCTGTTTGTGGATACCTTCAATAACTACATGGAAGGCGATAATGCCAAAGCGGCTAAGCGGGTGCTGGAAGCGGCGGGCTATCTTGTGCATCTCAATGTGACCAAAGGGCAGCGGCCGCTCTGCTGTGGGCGTACGTACCTCTCTTCGGGTCAGTTTGACAAAGCCAAGGCCGAGGCCAAACGCACGCTTGAGCACCTGATGCCGTTTGTCGAGCGCGGCGTGGCGGTCGTTGGGTTAGAACCCTCTTGCCTGCTCAGCATGCGCGATGAATTTCTGCAGTACGGTTTTGGCGAAGAGGCGAAGGTGCTGTCGGCATCGGCCTACCTGTTCGAAGAGTTTTTGGTTAAGGCACGTGCCGAGAATCAGCTTCCCCTCGAACTTAAGCCGCTGAACTACGAGCGGGCGATGCTGCACGGCCATTGCCATCAAAAAGCTTTCGATGCGCTGCGCCCCGTCGAGCAGGTGCTGGGCTGGATTCCAGAGCTCACCGTCGAGACAATCGAGTCCTCCTGCTGTGGCATGGCCGGCAGCTTCGGCTATGAAGCGGAGCACTACGACGCCTCGCTGAAAATGGCGGAACTCTCGCTGTTACCGGCGATTCGCAATGCGGATAGCAACGCCGTATTGATTGCCGATGGCACCAGCTGTCGCCATCAGATTCACGATGGCAGTGGACGTGAAGCAATTCACGTTGCTCGATTGCTGGAACAAGCGCTAGCCTGAACGCTTAACACCAATAACAACCCAGGAGGTTAACGTGGCACTTTACCAGTATGGCGAGCATCGCCCAGCGGTTCACGACGACGTCTACATTGCGGAAACGGCCGATGTGATCGGCCAGGTCACCCTTAAAGCGCACTCCAGCGTCTGGTATCAAGCCGTGCTACGCGGTGATACCGACCACCTTGAAGTAGGCGAAGAGAGCAATATCCAGGATGGCGCTGTACTGCATGCAGACCCAGGCTTTCCGTTAAAGGTAGGTAAAGGTGTAACAGTGGGGCACCAGGCGATGTTGCATGGCTGCACTATTGGTGACGGCTGCTTAATCGGCATTCAGGCCGTGGTGCTCAATGGTGCGGTGATTGGTGAAAACAGCTTGGTAGGTGCTGGTGCCTTTATTAAGGAGGGGGCGGTATTCCCACCCAATTCATTAATTGTTGGCTCGCCTGCCAAAGTAGTGCGCGAGCTTTCCGAAGAGGCAGTGGCGGGGCTGAAGCAGAACGCTCAAAGCTATGTTGAACGCGGCAAACTCCATAGCCAGCAGCTAAAGCGTATCGATTAACACACAAAACCAGCGGTGCTAAACAGCAAACCCCCAGGTCTAGGCCTGGGGGTTTGCGTTTCTAGCGTCTTTATTAGCGCG
Source organism: Vreelandella sp. DA03-1M (assembly GCF_055725665.1). Lineage (NCBI taxonomy): Bacteria > Pseudomonadati > Pseudomonadota > Gammaproteobacteria > Oceanospirillales > Halomonadaceae > Vreelandella > Vreelandella sp. DA03-1M. The sequence continues at coordinate 3,523,813 of NZ_CM146798.1, read as the reverse complement.
TCGGTTATTAGAACAAGCGCTGCCTCATGCTCACATTAACGGATCGGTGACGCCAATCACGTAGAACGCAATCAGAGCGATGATGCCGGTAAAGATGAGGTAGTAAATCGTCGGTAGAATCGTTTTACGGATAGTCGCCCCTTCACGACCGAGCAGGCCTACCGTCGCTGATGCGGCTACGACGTTGTGGATAGCGATCATATTACCCGCTGCCGCACCGACTGCCTGCAGCGCCACCATCATGGCGGTGGAAAGCCCCAGTGTCTCAGCAACGCTAAATTGGAATTCCGCCAGCATCAGGTTGGATACCGTGTTGGAGCCTGCAATGAAGGCACCCATCGCCCCTACCATTGGAGCAAAGAATGGATAAATGCCACCTACGCTATCAGCGACCGCCTGGGCCATCATGACCGGCATCGAGACAAGATCCGCACCGTTAACGCCGGAGTTGATCAGGATACGTACCATCGGCACGGTAAAGATCAACACAAAGCCCGCGCCAAAAATGGTTTTGGTCGATTCCGATACCGCGGCACTGATTTTTTGCGGGTTCATGCGGTGCAGGAAGTAGGTCACGATGACCACGGCCAGGATGATGCCGCCCGGTAGGTAGAGCGGCTGTACACCGCCGCTGACACCCGCTTCACCAAGAATATTGGTCCAACTGAGGTTGATCGAGGTCAGCGCCACGCGAAGCGGTTCAATGGTGCGCGAAGCCACCAGGAACAGCGCCAGCAATACATAGGGTACCCAGCCTTTGAAGGTGGACATCGGCGCTTTGCCTACAACGTCATCAAGCTTGATTTGCAGGTTACCGATCCACTCGTCTGGCCAAGAAGAGGATTCAGGGAAGTCCCAGGTATCTTTAGGCATCAGGAAGCCACGTTTAGCCGCTGGCACTACAATCGCCAGACCCACCATGGCGCCAATCATCGACGGGAATTCAGGCCCCAGCAGCACGCCCACCAGCATGTAAGGCACTACGAAGCAGATGCCGGTAAAAATGGCGAAGGGGGTAATCGACAGCCCCTCTTTCCAGGAGCGGTTAGCACCGAAGAAGCGCACCATCACAGTGACCAGAATCAGCGGCATTAAAATACCCACGATACCGTGAGTGATCGCCACTTCGCTGGTCACCATCTGGAAGAATACATCCCAGCTAGAGCCTACCGAATCAAGCTCAGCGCTGATACCAGCGCGATCCAAACCGCTACCAACGCCGACCACGATAGGTGTGCCCACCGCGCCGAAGGAGACTGGCGTTGATTGAATCATCATACCCACGACCACCGCCGCAAGTGCTGGGAAGCCGAGGGCGACCATCAGCGGTGCCGCAACTGCGGCGGGCGTACCGAAGCCAGAAGCCCCTTCGATAAAGCAGCCAAACAGCCAAGCAACAATCAACGCCTGTACGCGACGGTCAGGGCTAATGCCTGAAAAGCCGTTACGAATAGCCGTAATGCCGCCAGAGTGCTTAAGCGTATTCAGCAGCAAGATAGCGCCAAAGATGATCCAGAGAAGACCAGCGGTTTGAATCAAGCCTTGAATGGTCGACGCTGCCACGCGGCTAAAGGACATATCCCAGGCGGTTAAGCCAATAATAGCCGCCGTCAGAAAGACAATCGGCATCGCTATCTTGGCAGGTATTTTAAACCCTATGAGCAAAATACCGGCCAGCAACAGCGGCAAGAAGGCTAGAAGTGCAAGTATCGTTTCATTCATGGAAGGAACTGCCCTTGTTATTGATTTGGTATGCTCCGCAATAACCGTCTGGTGTTTGTATCGCCAGTCGGGTGTAGGTGAAAGATACGGTTTGGCTAACAATATGACTACATTGGAAAATTGGTCTTACCAAAGCATCGCTTGTTTTGAACATGTGTTTGCGCTGGCTGTTTTTATTTAAATCATTGATTTTAAAAATAGTTCTAGAATTTTATTAAAATGAGGGCAATGCTGGTTCATTAGACTAATAGACAGTGCTAAGAAACCTCTCTTGCACGGTTAGTTTCTTGGGCTCATTGTTTAGCTATCCAAAGCGTGTAAAAAAGCTCTAAGCTCTTTTTTACCAAACATTTTTCGCAACGATGTTCTCAACTAGAAGGCGGTAGTGATGGCAATAAAGCTCTATGACCTATGCGGCCGGGACGAACGGCTTCGCTTCTCACCTTATTGCTGGCGCGTACGTATGGCACTCGCCCATAAAGGGCTGGAATTCACCTCTGTGGCATGGCGATTCCTTGATAAAGAAGCGCTGGCGTTTGCCGACTACGACAAAGTCCCGGTGCTTTGCGACGGCGATCAGGTCGTTACCGACAGTTTTGAGATTATGCGCTATCTGGATAAAACGTATCCCGACGCACCCATGCTAGGTGAAGGCGTCAGCTATCAGCGGGTTTTACTGTTTAAGTACTTTGTAGAACGCAGCGTGAACCCGGCGCTATTCCGTATTATCGGTATGGATCTGTTCGCCGCGGTACACCCAGACGACCGCGACTATTTCCGCGAAACCCGTGAAGCGAGGTTTGGCTGTACATTGGAAGAATTTCACCAACCCGAACAGGGCAAGCAGCAACTCAAGCAGGTATTAGCCCCTGTGCGCGACCTGCTGCGCGAGAGTGCTTTTTTAGACGGCGAAGCACCCGCTGGCGCCGACTACCTGTTGTTTGGCAGCATGATGTGGGCACACGTCGTATCCACGCAGGCGGTCGTTGAACCCGGCGATCCGGTGGATGAGTGGTTCCAGCGTATGCTCAGCGCTCACGATGGCGCTGCAAGCAACGCCCTGACAGTAAGAGAACTATAAAGCACTGCGCGATATATTTAATAGAGGCGGTACACTTACGTACCGCCTGCTGCATTGAGAAAGCTTGGTAAACTCATGGCGAGTACATCAACGTTTTCAACAAGGAGATGGCAATGATTGACCTGTACTACTGGACAACACCTAACGGCCACAAAATCTCCATTATGCTCGAAGAAGCCAAACTGGCGTATCGAGTGAAGCCAATAAACATTGGCCGAGGCGAGCAGTTTGATCCTGAATTTCTCACTATTGCCCCTAATAACCGCATTCCCGCCATTGTGGATCACTCACCGCAGGATGGCGGCCAGCCGCTCTCGATGTTTGAGTCTGGCGCCATTCTGGAATACCTCGCCGATAAGAGCGGTCTTTTTTTGCCTGCGGCGGGTCGTGAACGTTATATCGTACTTCAGTGGTTACACTGGCAGATGGGTGGCTTAGGCCCGATGGCAGGCCAAAACCACCACTTCTGCCACTATGCGCCGCAGAAGATCGAGTACGCCATTGAGCGTTACGTGCGTGAAACTAATCGGCTTTACAGCGTACTGGATCAGCGCTTGGCGAATCACACTTATGTGGGCGGTGATGATTACTCAATTGCTGATATGGCGATTTACCCCTGGATCGTTCCTTGGGAAAAGCAAGGGCAAACGATCGAAGAGTTTCCCGACCTGGAGCGGTGGTTTGAGATGATCAAAGCGCGCCCAGCCGTGCGTCGGGCGTACGCTTTAGTGGAAGAAGTTAATCCACAAGCGGGGGTTGAAATGGATGAGCAAGCGCGTAAGCACTTGTTTGGTAACCGTTAGTATCGGTTTGTAAGAAAAGGTTGTTGGTAATCTGCAAGTGTGCAAGCGCAGCATGACAAAAAATCATGTTGCGCTGCACAAAAAGCACTGCTAGCTTTAGCTATAGCAGAGGCAAAAGCCTGGCTAAGAACCGCCTATTGAAGGCGTGTTTATGTGCTAGCTCACACTTGGAGAGATACTTGTGAATAAAGCGACTGATAAAACCACACAGCAGTTTGAATCAGCATTTGTATCACCCATGCGTTCTTACACGCTAACGGCGCTTGATTACTACGATCAGCTATTTAGTGCACAAATGGATGCTTTCCGTGCCTACTCGGACATGGCTATCTCGCAAGCACGCACATGGCTTGATGTAAAAGACGCCGACAGTTTCAAGAAGGCGATGGAAAGCCAGCAGAAAACGGCAAGCAATTTCATGGAACGCGTTAAGGGCGATACTGAAAAAGTAACGTCAATCGGTCAAAGCTTTGCTCAAGATAGCCAAAAGCAGACTGAAGAAGCCACTAAAAACGTGGTGGAAAAAGCCAAGCAGTAAGTTAGCTTTAACCGTTCTGAAGCGCCGTGCCCTCAAGGGCGCGGCGCTTTCTTGTATACAAAAAATATTTTTATAAACCTTAGTTTCTTGTAGCGCGATCAATTAAACGAAAGCGCGCAATGCGGATAATTTGCTCAATCGCCGTTTTTCGTTCGGTGGCCGCATCGTTGTACAGGCGATCTTCAAAGGCGGCTAAAATGTCATGCCGATCTAGCCCCTTAACGGCAATCACAAAAGGGAAACCAAACTTCTTCTTGTATGACGCATTAAGCTTCTCAAAGCGTGCAAACTCTTCGGGGTCGCATTGGTCGAGCCCGGCACCTGCCTGCTCGCTCGTTGAATCTTTAGTTAACTCACCAGCCATCGCGGCTTTGCCTGCTAGATCCGGGTGCGCCTGAATCACTTTAATTTGCTGTTCGCTGCTTGCCTGCTGGAGCATGAGCCCCATAAGCTCGGCCAGTGCGTCGGGCGCGTCGTGGACGTCAGTCAGGCCGTGTTGCCAAGCCGCTTCTGCCACCCAAGGTGAGTGCTCATAAACATCGCCATAATGGTGAGTAAGCATTTCCAGGCTGCACTGACTAGGCGCGGGTGAAAGCAATAACGGACTTATTGTAGGCACTGGCACTCTCCAAAGTGGGCAATTTAAAGCATAGTTAATTCACAATGTGCGCGGATAGAATTACTGTATACAACAAATAACATCAAAGGTACTCTTTGACCAGATGGTCAGATAATGCAAACAACGCAAGAATATAAGGAGTGGCTATGGGACGTTTAACCACCCACGTATTGGATACCGCCAAAGGACAGCCCGGCCAGGGAATCATCATTGAAGTGTTCCGCCTTTCAAACGGCGAGCGTCAACTTTTAAGCACGGTGACCACCAACAGCGACGGACGTTGCGATGCCCCCATTTTAGAAGGCGATGCGCTCACGGCAGGCGAGTACGAGCTGGTGTTCCATGCGGGTGACTACCTGCGTGCCCAAGGCGTTGAAGCTAATGAGCCGCGCTTTTTAGACGTTATTCCACTGCGTTTTGGCGTCGCCGATGCCAGCCAGCACTACCATGTGCCGCTACTCCTCTCGCCTTATGGGTACTCGACTTACCGCGGTAGCTGATTTGTCTGAAATCTGGCTGCTCACGCTGAGTTTCAGTCAAACCTAACGGGATTTGTTTATGCAAGCGTACCTAATCGAGTTTGTTAACTTACTGCTGCGCTGGCTGCACGTGGTTGCCGCCATCGCCTGGATCGGTGAGTCGATCTACTTTGTCATGCTGGATAACAGCCTGCGCACGCCAAAAGCAGCGGAAGATCGCGACAAGGGCGTGTTTGGTGAAATGTGGTCGGTGCATGGTGGTGGTTTTTACCACAACCAGAAGTACGCTACCGCACCTGCCAAGTTACCCAATGACTTGCACTGGTCATTCTGGAAAGCCTATACCACCTGGCTTTCCGGTTTTGCGCTGTTTGTGATTCTCTATATGGTCAACCCAGGCTTCTATTTGGTGAACCCCAATAGCCCCTGGGAGTGGGCCGCCAACCTGACGGGCTGGCAGGCCAATGTGCTGGCGCTGGCATTCCTGCTGGGCGGCTGGGTAGTTTATAACGAGCTGTGCAAACGCATTAGCCCCAACATGGATCGCGATGGGCTGCTGAGCATTGCCGTTGCCGTGATGATGGTGGTCGTTGCCTATCTCAGTACGCAGATGTTCACCGGTCGCGCGGCCTTCCTGCTCACGGGTGCGGTCATGGCGACGGCGATGTCGGCTAACGTTTTCTTCTGGATTATTCCCGGCCAGCGCCGCATGGTTAAAGCCATGAAGGCGGGCGATGCGCCCAATCCGCTGGATGGCAAACGCGGCAAACAGCGTTCGGTGCATAACACCTACTTCACGCTGCCGGTCGTATTGTTGATGGTGAGTAATCACTACTCGTTTATCTATTCTCACGAGCTCGCCTGGGTGGTGATGGTGCTGTTCATCTTCGCCGGCGCCCTGATCCGTCAGTTCTTTGTGTTGATGCACGCAGGTAAAACCCAGCCAGCCTATCCCGCCTTCGGGGTAGGGCTTATTCTGTTGGCGTTTTGGGTGGCTGCACCCAGTGCTTCATCCCCTGGCGGCACTGCTGGCGCGCAAGGGCCGGACCAAGCGCAAATCACCGGCCTGATTGAGCAGCACTGTGTTCAGTGTCATGCTCGCAACCCCGAGCATGCCGGTTTTTCAGCACCGCCCGCTGGGTTTGCTTTTGAAAACTGGGACGGCATTCTCGGTCAAAAAGCGCAGATTCAACAGGTCGTGGCCAGCCGCTACATGCCGTTAGGCAATATGACCAACATGAGCGATGAAGAGCGCGATATCATTGCCGCTTGGGAGGAGTGATAAAGAGGCTAGCTATGAGTGATGCGCAAGCGCCGGTAAAGCGGCGCGCTTCCGTTAAAGAAACCAAAGATGGCAAAGAGGGTGATGAACGCCACGATGCAATCTATCGCGCCGTGAGCGATGCCATTGTCGAGCAGCGCTTGAAGCCCGGCGCGCGGCTGCGCGAGGATGCCCTGGCGGATGTGTTCGGCATTAGCCGCACCGGTATTCGTAAAATTTTGCAGCGCTTGGCACTGGAGCAACTCGTTACCCTGACGCCGCGCCGTGGGGCCAGCGTTACCCGGCCCACCGCGGATGAAGCCAAGGACGTTTTCGATGCCCGCCAACTGCTCGAGTGCGGATTAATGCCCGACGTGGCGCGGCGCATGGGGGAAAAAGAAGCCGCCGAGCTACGCGAAATGGCCAAGCAAGAACGCCAAGCGCTGCGCAGCGGCCAACAAAGCGTCGCTATCCGGCTCTCTGCCGATTTTCACGTGCGCTTGGCGCAGCTTTCCGGCAATGCGACCCTCGCGGAGTTTGTTGAGCGGCTCTGCTCGCGCTCCTCGCTCATCCTCGCCGTCTACGGCCATCGCGGCCACTTGGGCTGCGAATCCCACGACCACGATGACCTGATCGGCTATTTAGAAGCAGGCAACGGCGAGCGCGCGAAAGCCTTTATGAGTCGCCACCTCAAAGCCATCGAAGCTTCGCTCTCCATGGTCGAAGAGGAAGAGAACGTGCCGGATTTACAGCAGATATTTGGGGATTGAAGGCGCTGGTTGAGTCGTGAAACACGGGGCGCCGGGCTTACATCAAACTCCAAAACGCGTCGACCAACGGGTTTTTTAGGTTTTTCTTCAAGGTAAACAAACCAATATCGTAGGGCTCCAGTTCCGGCGTCACGTCGAGCACGCGGATGCGATCCAACAGTGGGCTGTTGTCGAGGACGATCTTAGGCACCACGCCAATACCAAAGCCCAGGCTCACCATACTCACAATGGCTTCATTGCCGGTCACCTGGGCATATATGCGCGGGGAGATGTCATGCTGGCGAAACCACTCATCCACACGCGTTCTAGACACACCGCTTTCCGATAGAATCATGGGCGTATTCGCCCACTCAGCCGGTGTAATGGGCGTGCTGGTGGGCGCATTGGGCACTTGCTGCTCTAGCGGCGCAATAAACAGCAGCGGCGACGTCGCAATGGGCTTGAAGGCCAGGCCTCGCGGTAAGTTGGCGGGCTGTGCCGCAATGCTAAGGTCTTCTTTTCCATCGAGCACATGGGCAATGGCGTGTTCGGGATCCCCCGTGCGCAGCTTGATTTCAATGACCGGGTAGGCAATACGAAAGCGGCGCAGTAGCTCGTGCAAAAAGCTGTAGCTGGCCGTTACGGAGCCATACAAGCTGATTTCACCGCTTAATTGATCCGGGGTGTCGCCTGAATCCGTGAAGCCGGCGCCGACACTTTCCCTATCACCGCCAGCGAGCACTTTTTGATCATTCGCCCCGTGCAAGTTGGCTTTCGCAAGCCCGTTATTGCCAAAACCCACCGTGCTGATCGGTGCTGACGGCCCGTTTTGTCATGCCTTTCCACCCGCCAGGCACGACATATCTGGCGATCGCGTGTCGCTTGGAACTGCTTGTGGATAGAGTGTCGCCGATTGACGGTCAGCATGGCGTTCCTCGTGGATAACGCAGTCGGCTCCGCAGCGTCTTGAGCACCGTCATGCGCCCGATATCCTGCCCGAAGTCGAGGATGATCTGCCGTGCCTTGTGAATCACGAGAGCCGCACGGTGCACCAACTCTTGTAGCACGGTGCGCAGCCGGCGCCGCTTGGCCGGGTGGCGAACCGGGCTCAGCTCGCCGGTCATGCCCAGCTGTCCCATCAGGCGCAGGATGTTGTAGGCCAACTGGGCGAGATGCAGGATCAGATCGTTGGTGGCGAACTTGCCGGACGGCAAGCGCTCCAGGTCGAGATCGGTCTTGATCTCGCTGTGAAACTGCTCATGGGTGGCATGCGCCTGGTAGCGCTTGATCACCGCCTCCGGCGCCTCGTCCAGGCTGGTCCACCAGCCTTCCAACTCATAGTCCGGTTCGAGCAGCAACTGGCCATCGCGATCGGCGGTGCGCTCGACCAGGCGCATCACGCGTTGGACGACGTATTCGGTCTTGTTGTCGTCGTGGATCGAGACGGTCTGCGTCCACAGCGCCTGGCGCTTGCCAGGACGCAGCTCTTCCCAGTAGTCCGCCGCCACCGCCAGCCAGGTATCTCGATCAGCCGTGGCCGAGCCACGCGGGTTCCATTTGACGACATAGTCGAGCCGGCGCCCCTCGTCGGCAAAGACCTGGCGTTGCTGTTCGAGAAGCGCCAGGTGCGCCTGGCTGTCGAAGCCGCTGTCCTCGCGTAACAGGATCGGTTGCTTGGTCAAGCATTGGGCGCGAGGCAGTACCCGCTCCAGGAAGGCGTTGCTCTCCTTCATGGTGTGCTGCTTGCCAGGCCGCAGTTCCAGACCCAGGCACCACCCTTCGTTGCCCAGATAGGCGGCGATCGGGGTGTAGCCATCGACCTTCTGGTAGGTCCGCGAGACGCCTTCCTTCTTCGAGTTGCTGTTGTCCATGACGAAGGTGTCGATGTCCAGGCAGACGTGCGTCGTCTCGGCGGTGATCGGTGCTTCGATCAGTGACAGCAGGGTCGTGGACCAGGTGGCGGTGCGCGCCTGCAGGTCGTTGGCGGCAAGTTTCTCCAGCCGCTGTCGCAGCGTCGCCGCGCTCGGCACCTTCTGCAGGGTCAGCAGTTGTTGGAAGGGCTTGTCGCGGCGGAAGTTCTCGACAGCGTCATAGTCGCTCATGCCCAGACACAGCAGGCCCAGGTAGCTCTTGATCACGTCACTGGTGCGCATGCCCAGCGTGGTGGGGAAGCGGCTGTCGATGCTGTCGACGCCAGCGATCTCGAAGCATTGCCCGATGATGGACAGCCCGGCGTGGCTGGTGAGGGTGCGGCGACTGGCGCGGAACTTTATGTTGGGCATGGCACTGTCTGGGCGAATGGCGATAATGGCTATATTGCCATGCAGGTCAGTGGGTTAGAAGTGCTTCCGGGGGCCGGTCTCACGGATTCAGGGAAAGGTCAACGGTGCCTTGATGCTCCTGGGAATGACCTAAACTTCCGTCAGCGTACTTAACCCAGCCCTCCCATCCAAGGACTCTCGTAGTCTTTCCTCTAAGAATACGAAGCAATTCCATTGCATCGGCATACCCGACGACTATTTCATCCTCTACCGCTGATCTGTTTATTATTTCTTCGTAGCTATACATGACGGGGACACATTAACGCTTAAGCACAGCGGCGCGAGTTTACGAGCGTCCGGCGCCCGGTAGGGCGCGAACTGGTGCGTATGGTTACGTGTTTAATCACGACTCCGCCTCCCGTGCTTAATGTAATAATGAGGTATCGCTACTGCGCCTAAAAGCACCATGTACGATATCCACCAACCTCGGTTTTGTAGCTTCCGAAGACCGCTATCACGAATGCAAACTGCCAGTGTGATGACGGACATTAATAGCACTACTACCCATAAAGCATCTACTATTCCCTTTGGGACTACCCTTTCTCCCGAACCCCAATAATAGGGCACGTTCATATTGAAAGCGACAATATATGCTACCGCCAAAACGATCGTAACAATCAGTATCGTCTTCTCAAGCTTACTCATAGATACACGTAACAGTGATTATACGCCCTTCAACATAACACTATTTTCATCCGCTGCAATTCTGGCGGCCGCCGCTTTCAGGTCCGCTCTCTGACTCTGTGCCATCTCGACAAGCTGGCTGGTCGGAGGCAGGTCTTCGAGCGTCACATCAAGCTCGCCGGTCACCCCAACGGCATCGGAGGGGGACACCCCGAGCACTTCGGTAAGGTCAATTTTTGATTGCTCGAGCTTTTGTTCCGCCGAGGCTTTTTGATTCCGGGCCCTGGCAAGCCCAATGACTGCGGTATTGAGATCAATCCGGGTTTGTTTACCCTGTTTTACGGACATTTCAACCAGGTCTTTGGTGCGTTGCATAAGTTCAACGGCACGGGTTGCGGTTTCCAACTCTTTCTGAGCCAGCAGTATCCGGAAATAGGCGGCCCGCACCCGCGCCTTGGTGGCTACCTTCAGGTATTCAAGCTCCTGTTGCCGGGACGTGAGATTACTCCGGGCACGCGACTGCCCAAGGTCGCCGCGATTACCCATCCAGATCTCCTGAGTAACCCTCACCCCATATTCCAGGGACTCGTCGGCCTGATCCGGGGCCTGACGGGCCCCCAACTCAAACTCTGGATTGCTCGGCGCCCAGCGGCTGGCATGATCAAGCTGTCCCTGCTGTATCGAGACCGCGGCCCGCCTCAAAGCCAATACCGGGCTATTCTCGAAAGCCATCACCATGGCCTGGTTCAGGGAAACAGCCTGGCTGGCTTTGGCCTGCTGATATTCTTTCAGCGACACACTCTCTTTTGCCTGGGCCGACACCATAGGAGAGACGGCCAAGGCTCCCGGAACTATCATCGCGCACAACAACAATCGTTTGTTCATTCAGTATCATCCTGGCTGTTTGACTGAGGTCAGTGAGTCAGCATTTTTGCGTGGGAATCTGGAACGACCTTACAGACAAACCTTTAATACAGTTTGAAATTCAGGCACCGGATAAGAAATGAGCTTTGGCGGCAGGGGGGGCAGAGGTAAGGGCGAGGATGTCGAGTCACCGGGCGTCAAGGCAGGCGCACGATGGTGGGTTCTTGCATGATAAATAAAAACCGGCCCGTCATTTGGGCCGGCTTTTTATTCTGGATCTGAATTGCTTGTGATCACTTGGCCGATCAGAAACTCCTGCTCCAACCCAGCCAGAACTTCGGATCATCCGAGTTGACAGAGCCAAGCGCGTCGGTTGACTCAATGTCCGCGTACTCCACGTTAACACTGAAAGAACCGAAGTTTCCCGCATCCTTTGTAACGTTGGCGGCGACGTGTGAATAACTTGCCTCGCCGACAGAAGCCTTGCCGTCATCAGCGAAGTCGTAATAGCCAAGCGTCACACCGGCACTGTAGCTGTCCTCCAGAGGCACCCCAACAGAGGCGTAGTAATAGGCATCCCCCTGCACGAACACCCCATCACCACTGGTGTCGCTGTTGATCGTGTAGGCCAGGCCGATGGCCGCAATGCCATAACTGATCTCGCCGTACAGTTCGCCGAAGTCGATGGAGTCCGGCGCGTCAGGATACGCATAATAAATGTACCCAACGTCATAACCCAGTTCTTCCACAGAGCCGGAGAATCCGGCATAAAGATCAAGCTCATAGCTGGTGCCGTCACCAAAATCGACATTGGAACCCCAACCACCGGCGTAGAAGCCCGACGCATGCTCATAATCCAACCCTCCCTGGACAGCCGCAGCCCCGTCTGTCTGGGTGACGCCCCGGAACAGATAGTTGCTGCTGGCGCTCACATTTGAGCTGACGTCAGCGCTAACAATGGCGGGCGCAGCCTGAAGTGCTGCAAGCAAAGTGATACTGATAAATCCGGATTTGGTGAAAAACTGCTTCTTCATAATGGATACCTTCGGTTGGGTTTCATTGCTCCAAATATGATTTAGCAAAAGTCTTGCCACATCTTATTTATTCTTGTTTATCATTATTATAGAGACAAATCGGCACATTCTGAGCTTGCCCCCGAAAAACGACCCAACACCTAGCGCCCCAGAACCTGTCACCGGCCCGGACCAGCGCCCTGTTTTGATGCATTCTCTGTAACCATTCTCCTGAATCCGTGAAGCCGGCGCCGACACTTTCCCTATCACCGCCAGCGAGCACTTTTTGATCATTCGCCCCGTGCAAGTTGGCTTTCGCAAGCCCGTTATTGCCAAAACCCACCGTGCTGATCGGTGCTGACGGCCCGTTTTGTCATGCCTTTCCACCCGCCAGGCACGACATATCTGGCGATCGCGTGTCGCTTGGAACTGCTTGTGGATAGAGTGTCGCCGATTGACGGTCAGCATGGCGTTCCTCGTGGATAACGCAGTCGGCTCCGCAGCGTCTTGAGCACCGTCATGCGCCCGATATCCTGCCCGAAGTCGAGGATGATCTGCCGTGCCTTGTGAATCACGAGAGCCGCACGGTGCACCAGCTCTTGTAGCACGGTGCGCAGCCGGCGCCGCTTGGCCGGGTGGCGAACCGGGCTCAGCTCGCCGGTCATGCCCAGCTGTCCCATCAGGCGCAGGATGTTGTAGGCCAACTGGGCGAGATGCAGGATCAGATCGTTGGTGGCGAACTTGCCGGACGGCAAGCGCTCCAGGTCGAGATCGGTCTTGATCTCGCTGTGAAACTGCTCATGGGTGGCATGCGCCTGGTAGCGCTTGATCACCGCCTCCGGCGCCTCGTCCAGGCTGGTCCACCAGCCTTCCAACTCATAGTCCGGTTCGAGCAGCAACTGGCCATCGCGATCGGCGGTGCGCTCGACCAGGCGCATCACGCGTTGGACGACGTATTCGGTCTTGTTGTCGTCGTGGATCGAGACGGTCTGCGGCCACAGCGCCTGGCTGTCGAAGCCGCTGTCCTCGCGTAACAGGATCGGTTGCTTGGTCAAGCATTGGGCGCGAGGCAGTACCCGCTCCAGGAAGGCGTTGCTCTCCTTCATGGTGTGCTGCTTGCCAGGCCGCAGTTCCAGACCCAGGCACCACCCTTCGTTGCCCAGATAGGCGGCGATCGGGGTGTAGCCATCGACCTTCTGGTAGGTCCGCGAGACGCCTTCCTTCTTCGAGTTGCTGTTGTCCATGACGAAGGTGTCGATGTCCAGGCAGACGTGCGTCGTCTCGGCGGTGATCGGTGCTTCGATCAGTGACAGCAGGGTCGTGGACCAGGTGGCGGTGCGCGCCTGCAGGTCGTTGGCGGCAAGTTTCTCCAGCCGCTGTCGCAGCGTCGCCGCGCTCGGCACCTTCTGCAGGGTCAGCAGTTGTTGGAAGGGCTTGTCGCGGCGGAAGTTCTCGACAGCGTCATAGTCGCTCATGCCCAGACACAGCAGGCCCAGGTAGCTCTTGATCACGTCACTGGTGCGCATGCCCAGCGTGGTGGGGAAGCGGCTGTCGATGCTGTCGACGCCAGCGATCTCGAAGCATTGCCCGATGATGGACAGCCCGGCGTGGCTGGTGAGGGTGCGGCAACTGGCGCGGAACTTTATGTTGGGCATGGCACTGTCTGGGTGAATGGCGATAATGGCTATATTGCCATGCAGGTCAGTGGGTTAGAAGTGCTTCCTGGGGCCGGTCTCACGGATTCAGGTGTCGGTTAACTGATGACGAATCAAATTCCACTGACTGCTGGCATCGCGGGCATACTTGAGAAATTTTTGGCCTTCCTGGGTGAGCACCACGGTACGGTTGTCGCGGTTAAACAGCGCCACACCCAGCTCGTCTTCTAAATGACGAATGTTGCGCGACAAGGCAGAAATGCTCACATAGCACTCGTCGCTGGCGCGACCGAAATGCAGGGTTTCTGCCAAGGCGAGAAATTGTTTTAAAATTTTAAAATTCATACCTGTCATGATAATGGAGCTTTGCAAAAAAAGGGACATGTTGTTGCAAATATATCAATTTAAGAAATAGTCGTTTTTCGTTAGATTGGCGCTACTCACATGGCGCTGGGCCCGCACTTGGCGGCTATGTCACTCTTTTTCGTATCGGTGTGTGACATCGATATCGTGCTTATCAATCATTAGGATGTTAACGATGGCTAACTACTTCAATACGCTGCCGCTACGCGAGCAACTGGCTCAACTCGCCAAATGCCGTTTTATGTACAGTTCTGAATTTGCCGATGGCGTGGACGCGCTTAAAGGCAAAAAAATGGTCGTGATCGGCTGCGGCGCGCAAGGCCTTAACCAAGGCTTGAACCTGCGCGACAGCGGCTTGGACGTCTCTTACGCCCTGCGCCCCGAAGCCATCGAACAGAGGCGCCAGTCCTGGAAGAACGCCACTGAAAACGGCTTTACTGTCGGTACCTACGAAGAGCTGATCCCCACGGCAGATGTGGTGTTGAACCTGACGCCCGATAAGCAGCACACCGCAGTTGTGACGGCGGTAATGCCGCTGATGAAAGAGGGCGCTTGCCTGTCTTACTCTCACGGTTTCAACATCGTCGAAGAAGGCATGAAGATTCGCGACGACCTCACCGTCATCATGGTGGCGCCGAAGTGCCCAGGATCTGAAGTGCGCGCTGAATACGTGCGTGGTTTCGGGGTTCCCACCTTGATCGCTGTTCACGAAGCCAATGATCCTAAAGGCGAAGGGCTTGCCCTGGCAAAAGCCTACGCAGTGGGCACTGGCGGCCACAAAGCCGGTGTGTTGATGTCCTCTTTCATCGCGGAAGTTAAATCCGACCTGATGGGCGAGCAAACGATCCTCTGCGGCATGCTACAAACTGGTTCTATCCTTTGCTTCGACAAAATGATCGAAGAAGGTATCGAGCCTGGCTACGCCTCTAAGCTGATTCAGTACGGCTGGGAAAACATCACGGAAGCACTGAAATACGGCGGCGTGACCAACATGCTGGATCGTCTTTCTAACCCCGCGAAGATCAAAGCCTATGATCTTGCAGAAGAGCTGAAAGAGATCATGCGTCCGCTTTACAACAAGCACCAGGATGACATCATGAACGGCAACTTCTCTGCTGGCATGATGGAAGACTGGGCGAACGATGATGCGAAACTTCACGCATGGCGCGCAGACACCGCTGAAACAGCATTCGAAAAAACACCAGCGGGTGACATTAAGATCTCTGAGCAAGAGTACTTCGACCACGGCATCCTGATGGTGGCGATGGTAAAAGCGGGGGTTGAGCTTGCGTTCGAAACCATGACCGCGGCTGGCATTATCGCCGAGTCTGCTTACTACGAGTCTCTGCACGAAACGCCACTGATCGCCAACACTATCGCGCGTAAGAAGCTTTATGAAATGAACGCGACGATCTCAGATACCGCGGAATACGGCTGCTACCTCTACAACCACGCATGTGTACCACTCCTGGCTGACTTCATGAAAGTCATTAAGTCGGATGTGATCGGTAAAGGCCTGGATGTAGATGATAACGGCGTTGATAACGCGCGTTTGATCGAAGTCAACGATGCCCTGCGCGCGCACCCGGTTGAAGCCGTTGGCGCAGTGCTGCGAGGCCACATGGCGGACATGAAGAAGATCGTTTAACCGGTTGAATAAAGAATAGCGGGTTAATGCAATTAAAAAGCCGGGGATATCGCCACGATAGTCTCGGCTTTTTTTGTCTCTTTTTTTATTCAAGCCTGATTTTTTAACACCGTCACCGTAAGGAATAGTTCGATGGAGCCTTCAAACCGCTTAGCCAATATTCAGCTAAACAAAGCGACGATCAGTTTTGATGATCGCTTCACCCTAAGCGAGATCGATTGGACCATCGAACCCCACCAGCATTGGGTCATCACCGGCACCAATGGCGCAGGCAAATCCGCCCTGGCGGCGGCGCTTGCGGGCGTTGGCAAACTCGAAGCGGGCAGTGTTCAAGGGCTTCCCCACAACGTCGGTTTGGTCTCCTTCGAAGCGCAAGCCGAACTCATTGCCAAAGAATTAAAAAAAGACGATGCCGATATCATGGACGTCATTTCACTCGGCACACCCGTCAATGAAATGATTTTCGAACACTGCCGGGATACTGAACTTGCAAGCGTACTGGTCGAAAAGTTCGGACTGACGAGGCTTCTCGACCGCGCCTTTCGTAAGCTCTCCACGGGCGAAACCCGCAAAGTCATGCTGATTCGCGCGCTGGCGAATAAGCCGGACTTACTGATTCTAGACGAGCCGTTTGATGGCTTAGACGTCGATACGCTCGCCATGCTGCAGGCCCATCTTGCCTCCATCATCGACACTGTACCCATGGTGCTGGTGCTGAACCGCTTTGATGAAATGCCTGACTTCATCACCCATGTGGCCTACCTGGACAAAGAGCGTGGGGAGAAGGACCGCTCCGAGCAAGAGCGTTCGGAAAAAAAGAGCAGAGATACAAAGCGCGGAGAAACGGGACGTTTAGCGTTCACGGTAGACCGCCAGGACGATGCTGCCTTCAATGAGCTGTATCAATTGCTGCATTTGAAAACCACCGACCTCCGCGTGCCCGAGGCCGACCCCGCCAACCAACTACCCGAGCTCGACCCCAGCCAGCCGTTAGTGAAACTCAAGCAAGCGACGATTAAATACGGCGATACCGTGATCGTCGATAAGCTCGATTGGACGATCGAGCCGGGCCAGCACTGGCAACTGAGTGGCCCTAACGGAAGTGGTAAAACCTGCGTCTTGTCCTTGATCACGGGGGACCATCCTCAGTGCTACACCAACGATATTTTTGTGTTTGGCTTCCAGCGCGGTAACGGCGAAAGCATCTGGCAGATCAAGCAGTTTATCGGCTATGTCTCCACCGCCCTGCAGTGGGAATATCGCGTCAGCACCAGCTGCAAAAACGTGATTATTTCAGGCTTCTACGACAGCATCGGCGTGTACACCAAATCCACCGATAACCAGAAGAAAATAGCCGACCAATGGCTCGAACTACTTGGCATGAAAGACCGCGCCGACCAGCCCTTTAACAAACTCTCCTACGGCGATCAGCGTTTGCTGCTCATCGCCCGCGCCATGGTAAAACATCCGCCGCTGTTGATCTTAGACGAGCCGTGCCTCGGCCTGGACGACATGAACCGCCAGCTGGTTCTCGCCCTTATTGAGAAAATTTGTGAAGGCAAAGAGACCACGGTGCTGTACGTTAATCACCACACCGAAGACAGGATCAAGGAAATCGATAACCACCTGACGCTCGAGAAATACCACTAGCGCAGAGTGTTTTGAGTGCTAGTCCACCATCTTGGAGCTGAGCTTGCTGGGAAGCAGGTTGACCAGATCATAGGCGAGAGGAATAAAGTTAGCGGTCAAGTTAATCCCTGGCGAGGCGGCAAAGGGCAAAGAAGGTCAACAGAAGTAAGTCGACCCGCTTGACAATGTCGGCCACTTGGAAGGCGGTAAGCCGCTACCTGAAAGCGATAAAAGCGTCGTTTTCAGGTGGCGGAAGAAGAGAAAAATATATCGGATTTGCGTGATATTTTCGACGCTTGAACTCAATCTCACCGATGGGGTTAAAAAGTAAGTCGCGAGAATTGAGCGTCGTGATTTTTAGTCGTTAAGCGTCCTTATTTTGCCTGGATTGAGCAAGTTATGTGGATCGTTGGCCGCCTTGCTATCTAGTATGGATTGATCCAACGTTCCGCCGTGCTTTCCATCTTCCAGAGTATAGGTGTGGCTATTGTTAACCTTGATTCCTATCTTCCGGTGAATCTCGATGAGGTCTAACAAACGTTGATCGCTTGTGTATTTGACCAACGGAAGTCCGGTGATAAGTACTTGGCTATGTGCGTTACGAATAAATTCAAGATGAATAAATACCTCTTTGCCTGCCTGGATTTCAACTTCTTTAAGTTGTTCTAATGCACATGCGCTATCGTAATTGGTTTGTAAGTTGGTAAAGCTCTTATCGTGCTTGAGCGCTTGTAGTGTCGAGTGGTTCCAGCAATGCTCCATCAAAGTAAGCCCTGACGCATTGGCCTCGTCAAAGCTTTGGTGCCATACGTTAGTACCCCCATGGATCGTGCTTAGCGCTATGAAAGGTACCTGACAGTTGGGGGCAATCAAGGCAATGACATAAAAGCGCTTAGGCGCTAGCTGGGCGGGTAGCTCTTTAAAATAAGAAGCTGCGACACCGTCATAAAGTGAAATCTCGCGCTTTTCAATACCCGCTGAGTCCAATAACGCGCGGCAAAAGGTATAGGCGTTTTCAAGCGAGGCGAATTCCATGAGGTATTCGCTCCAGCTCCTTGCCGGGGCCAGGGCGAGCTGTAAATCGATGATAATACCGTTGGTGCCATAAGTATGATGGTAGGTTAAAAGCTCATCGCCGCTAACGTCTATTATACGGGGATGCTTTTCGATCGTTAACACCCGAGCTCTTTGAACGGTGCCGGAGGTAGCAACGGGGCCGTAATTGACCGACCCTATCCCCCCAAACCCCCCCGCAAAAAGCCCTCCTATGCTTGCTGCTTTGTAGGTGGAAGGCATGCAACGGAGCTCCCAACCATTTTGGCGAGTAACGCCTTCAAGTTCGGCGATTCTCATTCCGGCCTGTACCTGGATTACTCCATCGCTAATCCATTGGCATGCTTTTAAAGCGATCATATCGATAACGACACCACCACAAAGCGGAACTGCTTGGCCGTAATTACCTGTTCCGCCACCGCGAACGGTTAAGGGGATACTTAGATCAACGCAGGCGCTGATCAGCGCTTCTAGTTCGGCTTCATCTTTAGGACGAGCAATGATGTCCGCTTTTTTGTCGGCTAATAATGTTGTTAAAAGAGGGCTAAACCAGTAAAAATCCTTTGAAAGACGCTTAATATGAATTTTAGAAGTTACCCACTCGATGTCAGGCAGGCGTGATTGCAGCGTGTCGATGGAGAGCATTCGTTCATACCTTTAAAAAAGAAGATTTTTATGCTTCGCTTTCGTGCCAATGGCCGATGGCAAGCTTTGAAAGTACTGACATGGTGGTGAACAAAAAGACGCCAGTAAGCGATATCAGTACAAGGGCTGCAAACATGCGCGGAATATTGAGCTGATACCCTGACTGCAGAATCTGGTAGGCAAGCCCCGTATTGGCCCCCCCGGTGCCCGCAACGAACTCAGCAACTACGGCTCCAATCAACGCCAAGCCACTTGCTATGCGCAGGGCAGCAAAAAAGTAGGGAAGGGCAGAAGGAACGCGAAGTCGCCAGAGTGTTTGCCAGCGGCTTGCGCGGCGCAGTCTAAAATAGGCCAGTAAGTTGGGAGATACACTACGAAGGCCCAGTGTCGTATTTGAAATAATAGGAAATAACGCCACTAAAGAGGAGCAAACAACGAGTGCCAAGGTGGTGTTTTGAATCCAAATGATAATCAGAGGTGCGATGGCCACTACGGGCGTAACTTGTAAAAGCACTGCATAAGGAAAAAACGCCCTTTCGATTATGCGGCTTTGCACAAACATAAAGGCAATTAAAACGCCTACGATGATCGCGAGTAAGAACGATATTAGCGTGATTTTTAGCGTATTCATCAAGGATGAACCAAGAAGCTGCCAGTCCTCTACTAATGTTTTTGATACGGATAAAGGGGAGGGGAAGAGGTATTCAGGAACTTCGCTCACTACCACTATCGTTTGCCACAATAACAACAATAAAATTGCGATAACGGAGGGAACGCATATGTTTCTGAACTTTTCGTGACGCCATAACGGTAGTGCACTACTCATAGCCGTCCTCCGTACTGGCCGCAGCGACCAAATGCTCGTGTAGTTGCATGGCATATTCACTAAAGCGTGTGCTCATCCGAAATTCAGAGTGTCTCGGAAAGGGCTCATCAATGCGAATATCCGCAACGACTCGACCTGGGCGCGCAGCCATCACGATAATACGCTCTGAAAGAAAGACGGCTTCGTGTATAGAATGGGTGACAAACAGCACGCTCAGGCCGTTTTTTTGCCAAAGATCGAGCAGGTCACCATCGAGTTTGAAGCGAGTAATTTCATCCAGAGCGCCGAACGGTTCATCCATCAACAGCAAGTTTGGCTTGACGACAAGGCCGCGCGCAATAGACACCCGCATCTGCATGCCACCCGAGAGCTCACGAGGCAGGGCGCTGGCAAAACGAGTAAGACCAACCAGTTCAAGTACCTGATCGACTCTTGCATAAATATCTTTCCGGCTGAGCCCTTCAAGCTCCAATGGCAGGCTTACGTTTTTGCGCACGCTGTGCCAAGGAAGCAGAGAAGCTTCCTGAAATACAAATGACAGCGAACGGTGACTTTCATGGAGCCGATGATGAGCTTTATTCCAAAGTAACAAACGCCCATCGGAGGGTTCCGTGAGCCCGGCAACCATTTTAAGCAACGTGCTTTTACCGCAGCCAGAAGGCCCCAATAGCGTGACGAACTCTCCTTCCTGAATGGTCAGGTCAACAGGCATAAGAGCGCGCGTGCCGTTGGGATAAACTTTCTCACAGGATAAAAGCTCTACTGCGTTTCGCTCTGAGGCGGTGCTGGGTTTACTGGCAGCCTTCATGGCATCACCGGATTTTTAGTAACAAATTCGGTAGTGTAAACCTCAGACAACGAGACGCTGTCGGCGTCGATGAGTTCGTTATCAACTGCCATCTGCCATGTAGCCTGCATACGTTCGTCGGTAATAATGCCAATGCCGTCTGTTTGCGCATCACCGCCGGTCGAGATGCCGGTAGAGCGAAGCTGATCAAGGGCGTAATCCAACTGCTCATCACTCATGTTGGGATTCTCCGCTTGAATAAGCGTGTTGCCTGCTGCTGGATCTGATAGGTAGTTTTTCCAGCCCTGCATGGTCGCCTCGACGAAAGCATGTACCTGCTCAGGGTGTTCATTGATCACATCATCGCGACAGGCAATGGAGTTGCCATAGGGTGGGTAACCCTCCTGGCCTAACAAGAAGACTTTGTAATCGGCGTCCGCTTGCATCATGGCAAAGGGCTCGGAGCTCATATAGCCTTGTTGTGCGAGTGAGGTATCCGCCATGAAAGGCTGGATATTGAAGGTATAGGGACGGCTCATTTCATCGGTAAAACCGTACTGACTTTTCGCCCACGGCCACCATGAAGAGTGGGCGCTTGAAGATATCAAGACTGTGCGCCCGTTAAGATCAGAAAGCGTATCTATATCGCTATGGGTAATGATGACAATAGGATCAAACTGAAAGCTGCTAGCTACCATTGTGATAGGAATACCTTGGCTGCGTGCCAGCATTGTTCCTACGTCATCACGGATTATGCATTGGGCTCGTCCTGCGCCTAGTAGCTGAACGGAGTTAACCTGTGGTCCGCCCATACGCAAAGTGACGTCTAATCCTTCTTCAGCATAAAGGCCTTCGGCCATTGCTTGATAAAAGCCGCCATGTTCTGCCTGCGCGTACCAGTTGGTAATAAAGGTAAACGGCGTCAGCGAGTCGCTTTGAGCATTTGCATAAGTGCTGATCGCTAAGGCCGGGAGAGCGATACAGCAGCTTAGCCAGCGACGTTTTGTCGGTATTGTTTTCATGCTTTTCTCCAGTGCCGGTGTGGTATGATTTCTTGATTACGCGTGCGCTTCGATATCGCCTGTATACTGACTTCGGCCCCAAGAGGATGCATGACGTACACACCACTGAACCTGGTGGACTTCAGTGATTGCTTGCGCCCATTGGGTTGAGAGTTCATCCAGCAGTTTGGCGCCCTGTTCTGGGGTAGCGGGGGTTGGGTCGCCGATAACGCCGGTTGGTCCAAAGTCGCGAGCGACCCAAGCGGCGGCTGGACGAGAGCTGGACAGGGTCGGGCAGGGGAATGGCTCTGGCATGCAAGCTTTTGCACGCTCCATATGCAGCGTATCTGGCGCTAACTGCATCATAATGGCGGTTTCGCCATGCCCTGCGTGCATCGCTAGTTGGCGTTCCTCTTCCGACATGAAACTCGTGTCATGAGCCACGCTCCAGGCAGAGCGAGGAATCACCATGAAATCGCCATGGCGTAATCGCAGCTCTCTGGCTGCCATTTCAAGGGGTTGTGGCTGGCCGCCGTGAGCATTCACCAAAATAAGTTTACGAAACCCTGCTCTGTAAACAGACTCGCCGATTTCCTGGATCGTATGGAGGAAAAGCTCGCCGGTAAGTGTCATGGTGCCTGGAAAATGTAAGTGCTCGTCCGATTTGCCATAGGTGATCGGCGCCAATGCATACGCGGGCACATTAGAAGAGAGCTTCTCCATCGCCTTGCCTACCACGCCAGCCGCGATGATGGCATCCACGCCACAAGGCATGTGTGGGCCGTGCTGCTCAATAGCGCCCACAGGAAGAACAATGACGGTATTGGCCTTATCTTCTAAAGTAGCGATGTCGGTCCAGCTTAAGTAGGGAAGAAAGCGCTCAGCGGGCGTATAACCATGTAACATAATCAATCCTTAACGACGTTGAGTGGCAAGTAGGCGGTAGCTTCTACTTCAATTAATACCTGTTCGTTGGGCAGCATGGCGCTTACTTCTACAATGGTGGAAATTGGTGGCGTACCGGGAAAGAAAAGCCCGCGTACTTCGCTGTAGAAAGGAAAGTGGTCAAGGTTGCGAAAGTACTGCACGAGTTTGAAAACATCACTCATTTGTCCGCCCTCCTGCTGGATGATTTGCTGGATTGCATCAAGTACATACCAGCTTTGGGAGAGGATCGGCCCTTTTTTGATATCGCTTGAAAATTCGCCCGTACGCCCGAGGCGTTTTGCTGCCTCATCGGGTATATCGTCAAAGCCGTTTACTACCAGCCGTCGGGCAGGATCAACGGCGATAATTCCGGATAAAAAGATAAAATCACCCATCCGTTTACTGGCAGCGTAGCGCGCCAGGGGGGCTCCCTTGTCCAAATTACTTGTCATCACGTCGCTCCTTGGGTATTGATCAAGAAAAAAGAGTTCTCTCTAAAGGCGTCATATCCGCATGTAACCGTGTGCGCTTTAAGTCGCTTGGCCAACTCCAGATCGCTTCGGTATTAAAGAGCAGCCACTCCTGTTCGGGGCCGCTCTCTCTATCTGTCAGCTTTCCTGCAATTGTTGGGCTAGAACAAATCGCTTGAGACCAGCTATCGAACGCATCACTTAAATGACTACCCACAATGCTTAAACGGAGTATGTCGATTGGGTCGTAGTTACCTAATGGATAAAAAGCGTCCTGTACGTTATCGCTTGCAAGAAGACATGGGATACCGCGCTCACTGGCCTCTTTTAGTAAAGTAAGACCGCGTAGCTGCGGTGTACGATTAGCGTGCGCGTCTTGAAGGAAAAGGTTGCTGGTGGGTAGCGCAATGATGGTAATTGGGTGATGAGCCGCGCGATCCAGCAGCGCTAGCGCGTCTTTATACTCCTTGCCTGCAAGTGCACAAAGATGGCCGCATACGATGTGTCCATTAAAAGGCTGATCGCGCGCTTCAAGCGCATCGAGCAAACATTCGAGCCCTTTTGCCTCTGGAGAAAGCTCTTCATCAATATGCAGATCGAGATCGACTCCCCATGTGTCAGCAAGCTCCACTAAAAGATGGATGGCTTGGGAGTCAAAGTTACTGCTGTGTATGAAAGCCCCCATTGCCGCATCCTTACTGAGCGCGACTTCTTTAATGATCCGCGTGGCATTTTCTTTGTTTGAAAGGACGTCAAGCGGCACCAGCGCAATACGTTGTAAGCGAATCTTCTCTTTCCAGCGTTCGGCTTGTTCAGCGAGTAACGGCCAAGCCAGTGGTATGGTGTCCGCATCAACCCAGTCGACATGGCTGCGAATCAGGCGGGTGCCAGCGTCGTAAGCTCGTTTTAATGCTCTTTCGCTTCGTGTGAATAAGTCATTGGAGTTCCAGTAAGCTTTACGGTCGGCATGCATGGCCGATATTGCGCTCAAAAGGCCTGGGTCTATACCGCCTAACCGGTTGCGAGTGTATGTCTTGTCCAGATGCACGTGTGCGTCGATGAGAGGCGGCAGTACAAGCCGACCTTCGACGTTGAGCGCCCCGGTTTTAGTGGCATCGTTCGTTTTCATGGGAGAGGGGAAGCCAAACATTCCCTGTTCAACGTATACGGTTCCCAACTGCGGATGACCATTTACTTCTGGCCAATTCGACGGGAGGTACCACCTTGGCAAGCGCATACCGGTAATAAGCGATAGTGGAAGATTCATCAAAGCTCCAGCGTCAAACGGTTAGAGCGGCAGCTGCCGCAGCAAAGGGCGATGTATTCAGACCGCTCTTCGTCATCCAGGCACTGATCACCGTGGACGGGCTCGCCGTCGCACCAGGGAACAACGCAGCTTCCGCAAATGCCTTGTTCGCAGGCACTCTCTACTTCAATACCCGCCTGTTTAACCGTTGCTAACATGGAGGCGCCAGGCTCTACTCGCAGTAAACGCTCGCTCTCGCTTAGATAAAGTTCAAAACCTGTATTAGAGATAGGCTCACTTGTGCTAAATCGCTCTTCATGCCAACACGCCAGAGGCACATTGCTGCACTGGGCGCGTACGCGGTCGATAAACCCTGTAGGGCCGCAGCAGTAAACGTGTGTACCGGTAGGGAGAGTTTTAAGACAGGAGGCTATATCGAGCAGTTGGCGTGGGTTTGGGCAAACTTCAACCGACCAGTTTTGCCGTTCGAGTAGTTTTTGAAAGGGCATATTGACTGGATTGGACGACGCAACATAAAGTGAAAATGGCGCGCCTTCATGGCTCAACTGATGCGCCATAGCAACAAGAGGCGTTAACCCAATGCCGCCACCCACCAATAGGTGGTGAGGGGCATCATCTGCCAGCTCGAACATATTATAGGGAGCGCTTACCTGCAGCGTAGCATTTGGGGTGGCCATTTGATGGAGCGCTTTGGAGCCACCTTGGCCGCAGGGTTCGAGCTTTACCGCGATTTCGTAGTGGTCACGTTGCGCCGGGTCGCCGCATAACGAGTATGCCCTACATAGCTGGCCGCTGATTTGAATATAGATGTGCGCTCCACCCCTGTAAGCAGGCAGAGCACTCTTGTCTGAGCGCT
This sequence comes from Vreelandella sp. DA03-1M, assembly GCF_055725665.1. Classification (NCBI taxonomy): domain Bacteria; kingdom Pseudomonadati; phylum Pseudomonadota; class Gammaproteobacteria; order Oceanospirillales; family Halomonadaceae; genus Vreelandella; species Vreelandella sp. DA03-1M. The sequence goes on along the minus strand of NZ_CM146798.1, from coordinate 3,498,612 downwards.
GTAAATGCAGGCTCAAGATCTGCGGCGTTAGATACTCTCTCTTGGCGACCGAAAGCGATTCAAAATCTAAAGAAGACATGGGTTGACCATTTAGATTGTACATTTGGTCAAACTAAATGCATTAACCATGCCATTGACGTTGGTTTTTATAAAATGGCGTACGTGTTAGAGAGCTATTGGATGGGTATGCCACATCCCATCAGGACAAAGGTAACCAGCTCCTGTTCTATTTTCGAACAGGTTTCCGAGTCTGATAAAGAGGCGCCCATTAGTAATTCAGCTTGCATTGTGTAATCCGAATAGTACTGAGTGAGCGCCCATATATGCATGATTAGCAGACGCCCATCCAGCGTACGCATTTCGCCGTTGCTTACCCACCGCTGAATATGCAGCACTTTTGAATGTGTATTGGCGATAGAGTACGGCCAGTACTTTTCTAAACGCTCACCGCCACTTAGGATCTCCATAGTGAAGATACGTGATAGCTCCGGGTTCTCGAGCGCAAACCTGAATTTGAGACGGACAAAGGCCGAAATAGAATCCCGGGCGCTCATGTCAGGATGGGCGTCGAAACAGAAAATTGTGCGCCAGCCATCGAGCACTTTGCCCAAAACCTTGGAATAAAGAGCTTCTTTATCTTCGATATAATAATGAAGCTGCGACTTTTTAAGATTGGCGCGCTCAGCGATCGCCTGTGTGGAGACCCCTTGAAAACCGTACTGGCTAAACTCGATAATCGCAGCATCGAGAATTTTATTCATGATTTCCTGACGGCTTTGTTTGGAGCGTTGTGTTCGCTGATCAACTTTTGCCACTTTTGCACCATATTCGTGAAATTGCGGGCCCAGTGCACCGTAATGATTTATATCTTTTCCATTAGGCACCAGGCTTTTATCCTATCGAGCTTAAGCGCAATGTATAGAGGGTTGAGAGTTTTTACCTCGGGCGTGCTTACTCTTAAAATAAAAGTTTTAAACGTACCAGACATGCCGCTTTATACTGGGTAAAAGCGGTATGGCGGGTTTGATAATTATTTCGGCCAAAAAAGATAAATATGACGATTCCAATGCTTTGCAGCGCTACCTTAAAGCTTTGATCGCGCGAGATACTCGCCATAGCAGTCGGGAAAGTGCGTTTTGCACCAGGCGGCAAGCTCTCGGACTCGGTGGCTGGATGACACGTCGGCGCCGAGCTCGAGTAGAGCGACAGCGCCTCGCCTGCTTCAAACGCCTGCCAGAGTAGCGCAATGTAAGTGCTCCCCTTGAGGTGGCACCGTAGCCTTCAGCACCGTCCAGGGCATAATAGCCCGACTGTGTGACGACCCCTTTGGCAAACACCTTCTGGTTCGGTGGCAACGTATTCATAAGATAGCGATAGTGCTCTCGAGCGATTGGCGAAGTGACTCAGTGCGTAAAGGCGTTAGCCGAGCATAAATCGACATATAAAAAAGCGCCACCGGCCGGGGCCGGTGGCGCTTTGGTAGATTACCCCAAAGCGTGAGTTGAGCGCATTAGGTTGCCTGGTGGGCGCCGATGGCGGGCGCTGCTTTGAAGTTGCGCATCAGCGCGTAGTAAATCAGCCCGCCCAAACCGGCACCAATCAGCCAGCCGTAGCCGCCAAGGGCTGAAAGTGCGGGTACTAACACGGTTGAGAGCGAGAACAGCGCCGCCACGCCAAAGGCGATAAGCGCGCGGGTGTTCCAGCCGTTGACGTAGTAGTAGGCGCTGCCGGGGGCTGATGAGAACAGCTCCTGCATGTTCAGATGCTGACGCTTAATCAGGTAGTAGTCGACCACGATAATGCCGTAGAAGGGCGCGACGATGGCGCCTAGCGCATTCACAAAGCCGGGAACGCCAATCTGGCTGATCACCGAAAGCCATAATGCGCCGACAAAGAACGCAATCACTGCGGTAATCAGTCCGCCCATTTTGAAACTAATTTTGCTGGGAAACAGGTTGGCGAGGTCGTAGGCAGGGGGAATGAAGTTGGCGACTAGGTTGATGCCTACCGTGGCGGCAAAGAAGGTCAGCGCAGCGATAATCGTTAGCGGCAGCGAATCCACACGCTCAACGATATCAGCGGGATTGGTCAGGGCCTCGCCAAACAGCACCAGGGTGCCGGCGGTGATAATCAGTGCGATAAATGAGAAGAATGCGACGTTGAGCGGCAAGCCCAGCAGGTTGCCTAGCTTCATCTGACGCTCGGTTTTCACAAAGCGGGTGAAGTCGCCGAAGTTGATCACCACCGCTGCGAAATACGCCACCATGGTACCCACAATCGCCATAAAGGCCGCGATCGAGCTGCCGCTGGTTTCACTGCCACCGCTAAAAATGGTGCCAATGGCAGGGATCAACTCGCTTCCTGCCTGGTACCAAACAATGATCATCAGCACCAACATCACCACGTAGACCAGCGGGCCTGCCCAGTTCAGGAAGTGTTTGATACGCTCAATGCCTTGCCAGAAAATCGCGATCTGAAACAGCCACACAATCACAAACGACATCCAGGCAACGCTGGAAAGCCCCAGGAAGGTGCTGCCGCTGCCTGCGCCCACAAAGGCGGTAATAAGAAGGGTGACAGCGGTGGAGGCGAAATAGGTCTGCACGCCGTACCAAAAGATCCCCACGATGGCGCGCAGCATCGCGGGTAGGTTCGCGCCGCGTACGCCCATACTGGCGCGCACCATGACAGGAAAGGGAATGCCGTATTTAACGCTGGGCTTGCCGGTGAGGTTGACCAGAAACATCACGATCACACCGGCCAGAATAATCGCCGCCATCACCGCCCAGCCGTTCAGGCCGTAGGTTAAAAACAGCGAGGCGGCCAGGGTGTAACCAAACAGGCTCTGGATATCGTTAGACCAAACGTTAAATATCTCAAACGCGCCCCAGTTACGGTCCTGGGGTTTTAGCGGCGCGAGATCCTCGTTATAGAGCGTGGGATCAATGTGCTTAATATCCAGGTCACTAACGTCGTTGCTCTCATTCATCTTATTAGCTCTTCGGTTGGCAAATGGAGTTACTGGCTAAAGCGCTGGCAGGGAGCCCAGTACTTCATCAATAGATAGTAGGTAACACCGGCGGGGATCAGGCTGGCGTACCACGAGATCGCCGAGAAAGAGAGCGCCGCCACAATGCCCACCGCCGTGGCGATGAAAGCGGCTAAGTTAATACCCTGGTAAGGCCCGTTGACGTCATACAGTTTGTCGATATCCAGCGTGCGGCGGCGAATCACATAATAATCGACCACCAGAATGGCAAAGATAGGGCCTAGGAAAGCGGAGTACGTTTGTACAAACAGCTGTAAGCCTGCTGCAGAGCCCGGTTGCACCAGCTTCCAGGGGAAGGTGGCGAAGGCCAGCAGCCCGACGATCACCGTGGCGACCGAGAACTTGATCTTGAAGACGTCCATTAGCACGTAGGTGGGCGGCACCACGTTGTTGAGTACGTTGGTGGTGACCTGGGCAAAGGCGATGAACAGTAGGGTGGTCATCAATAGCGGCGTGTTGTCGACGGCGTTGGCGAACACCTGGATAGGGTCGGCGGTGCCGGTGGCTTGGGAGACCATATAGCCGATCAAGCCCATAAACAGCGTGCAGGGCAGAATCGACATGGCGTAGATGGTGGTCAGCAGGCTCTGGGCCGTGCCCTTTTTATGCTCGCGGGAGTAGTCGCTGACGTTGAGCATCATGGTGCTGTAGATACCCAGGAACAACATGGTCGCGCCCCAGAACGGCATGCCCCAGGAGCCTTCCATGGTCAGCAGGCTGGCGGAAAGCTCATCGCCATAGCGCTGCACCGTGGCGTAGAACATATACACCAGCGAGGCGAGGATAAAGGCGCTGCCGATATTCTCTAACCATTTGATGCCCTGGAAACCCATCACCGACAGGCCGATTTGTAGGAACTGAAAAGTAATAAAGTAGAAGATAAGGTTATCGAAGCCAAACAGGGTAGCCGAGACCATATTGAGTGCCCCGGCACCAATCCAGCTTTGAAAGCCGTACCACACTACCGCAGGCACCGCGCGCACCAAGCCCGGTAAGCGCGTGCCCGTAAAACCAAACGCGCTGCGCGCCTGCACCATAAACGGAATGCCGTACTTGTAGCCTGCGGCCCCGTTAATGGCCAGGGCTATCCCGATCACAAAGCAGCCGATGGCAATGGCCAGGGTGGCTTGTAACAGGTTCAGGGTGCCGACTACGCTTGAGCCCATGGCAAAGGTGCCGATGGAAACGCAGCCGCCGAACCACGCCAGAAAGTAGGAGCCGCGCCCCATTATCCGGGTGTGTTGTGGGGCCAGGCTTTCTGCCCCGAGTGCTTTTGATCCAGCATCGGATCGTTCTTCTGACGCAAGAGCGGAGGTTGAAGCGCTCATGTTGTCGTCCTCGCAAGATTGTCGGTTTTTATTAATCCCCGATTAGGTATCGGGAAACGCTTGCGGCGTGGCGTGCTAATGGACGTACTATTTAAAATTCTATTTAAACTATTGTTATTATGTGTTGTTGAGTCACTATTATTATTTGGAACTGCTATTTAAGCGGTAGCGCAAGATCCGAGAGCTCAGAAAACTTACCGGTAAAGGTCTTTGGCCGTGGGTAGGCAAGGTCTCCATATTTACTGGTATGCAGCCCCAAATTCACCAGTGCTTCCGCCAGTTTCAGCGCGGCGGTAACACCTTCTACGACTGGCAGGCCCACTTCGCGGCTAATCTGTTGGGTCAAATTAGCCATGCCACCACAGCCTAAAACGATGGCGCCGATACCGTCTTCATCCCTTGCGCGGCAGCACTCTTCCACAATGCGGGTAAACGCCACTTCAGGGTGATGCTCAAGATCCAACACCGGGATTTCAGCGGCGCGTATACGACGGCAGTGGTGGCTAAAGCCGTACTGCTGAAGCAGATGTTCGGCGATAATGCCGGTGCGGCCCAGGGTCGTGACGATCGAAAAGCGCGTGCTGACTAGCGTAGCAAGATGAAAGGCCGCTTCAGCAATGCCAATGACCGGCGCGCGGGTCAGTTCCCGTGCTGCAAGTAGGCCGGGGTCGCCAAAACAAGCCACCACATAAGCATCGATACCGCCTTCGCGCTCGCCTTTAAGTACTTCCTCGGCTACGCCCACCGCACTGACCACTTCGTCAAAATGGCTCTCGATTGAAACCGGCCCCGCGTCAGGTTGTGAAGCGCTCACCGTGGTGCCAACGCCTGCCTGCTGTTGAGCTGCCTGATGAATAGCAGCGGTCATCGAGGCCGTGGTGTTGGGGTTAATAATTCGTATATGCACGTTAAATAATCCGCATGTAAACAATATAACTTTTCTTGTATACAAAAATAGGGCGGTTTCTAGCCAGACGCAAGGGTCTAGCCGCGAATACACGACGAAAGTGATAGCCTAAAAGTTTGACCAATTGTTCAGGATTCAAGGGCTTAACGCGGATTGCGATGAGAAAGGCTTTTGGTGTCAGAGGATTAGCGCTAAGCCGCGTTGCGGTATGCTATTAATGTCGCTATTTTGTATACAAATAATTTGTTGCCGCACTGGCATTGTTCATCGAATAGAAGCTAACCAGTGTTGGTCAGAAATATGACTGAAGGAGCTAACCATGTCGTCCTCATCCAAGGTGCAATACCCACGCGATTTGATCGGTTACGGACGCAATCCGCCTCACGCCAATTGGCCCAATAAAGCCAAAATAGCAGTCCAGTTCGTGCTTAATTACGAAGAGGGCGGTGAAAATAGCGTGCTGCACGGCGATGCAGGCTCTGAGCAGTTCCTCTCTGAGATTATCGGTGCGCCGGCTTATCCGGATCGCCACTTGAGCATGGAGTCTATCTACGAGTATGGCTCTCGCGCCGGGGTGTGGCGCATTCTGCGCGAGTTTGAAAAACGCGATTTGCCACTCACGGTGTTTGGCGTGGCCATGGCGCTGGAGCGCAACCCGGAGGTGGCGCTGGCATTTAAAGAGCTAGGCCACGAGATTGCCTGCCACGGCTACCGCTGGATTCACTATCAGGAAGTGCCCGAGCACGTTGAGCGGGAGCATCTGCAGCAGGCAATGGAGATTTTTCAGCGCCTTTACGATGAGAAGCCCCAAGGCTGGTACACCGGCCGCGATAGCCCTAATACCCGGCGGCTGGTGCTAGACGAAGGCGGTTTCCTTTACGATAGCGACTACTACGGCGACGACTTGCCTTTTTGGACGCAGGTGACCGATAGTCAGGGCAGTGACCATAATCATCTGATTGTGCCCTACACGCTGGACAGCAACGATATGCGCTTTGCTGCCCCGCAAGGTTTTAACACGGCGGATCACTTCTTTACCTACCTGCGCGATGCCTTTGATGTGCTATACGCAGAAGGAGAGGAGGCGCCCAAAATGCTCTCCATAGGTATGCACTGCCGCTTGTTGGGTCGGCCGGGGCGTTTTCGCGCGTTGCAGCGCTTTTTGGATTACATCGAAACCCACGACCGCGTTTGGGTAGCCCGCCGGGTCGATATCGCCCGTCACTGGGCGGAGCATCACCCGGCAACTCGTTAATAAGCGCTTAATAGGATGCTATGACGCCGCATATCGGACAGCGGATTACCGCCCAGTTTGACGCGCTAACGGCCCAGGAGCAGCGGGTGGCGAGCTTTATCCTCGATCACTTCGATGATCTGGCCGTATATAGCGCCGCCGATTTGGCGCGCTTGACCGGGGTATCTAAATCGACGGTCAGTCGCCTGTTCAAGCGGCTGGGGTTTGAGAGCTACCGCACCGTTAAAGACCATGCCCGCCAGCTGCGTAACCTGGGCGTGCCGTTGGTGATCGACCCCAACGCCATGCAGGAAGAGGCCGGGGCGCCGTTTCAGCGCCATTTGCAGCGCGAGCAGGATAATCTGCAGCGCTGCCTTAATGGCATCGAGGCGGATCAGTTTGCTGCGCTGGTTGAGTACTTGGATAGCGCGCGTCATGTGGTGGTGATCGGCTTTCGTAACAGCTACCCGCTAGCGCTGCATTTTCGCCAGCAGTTGATCCAGGCGCGCACCCAGGTGCGGGTGGTGCCTCATCCTAACCAGTCGTTAGCGGAAGAGATCGTCGATCTCACCGCGCAGGATGTGGTGGTGCTGTTCGGTTTTCGCCGCCGCCCGGCAGCGTTTGCCGCGCTGGTCGATGCACTGGAGCGCTCACCCGCCAAGGTGGCCTTACTGGCTGACCCCACCGCGGTCAACGTCGCCTCACAAGTAACGTGGTTTTTTGAAACGCCGCTGGAAAGCCTCTCGGCGTTTGATAGCTACGCTGCCGCCAATAGCCTGATCTGCCTGATTGCCAACGGTGTGCTGCATCGACGTTTGGCTTCTGGCCGCGAGCGAATCAGCGCGATCAGCGATGTTTACGCTGAGCTGAGTGAGTTGGAAGCGCCGACCATGAGCGTAGATTGGAGCGCCCAGTAGCTGGAGTCTCTTCATGGTGCACCTCAGCGTATTGGCCGCTGAAAACTGCACCAACTCGTTGCATTGCTCTCTTTTTTATCCCTTCTTCTCAATGCGTCAGTCACTGCATTTTGGCTCTTGACGCTCTCTAAACGGCTGTTCTGAAAAACGTTAGCCACTTCTGGTATCCCTGTTGCTATTAGCTGGTCAAGTGAAACGAAAGTTTCTTTGTTAGAAATCGTGCAACAAAGCTTTCATTCGCTTCGCTTCCATTGCTAAGGCCACCACTGCTAATTATTCGGCGATGTGTCTCTAGCAAAACCCAGATTTTGCAGGGCATACGCCTGCCAGGAGAACTTTATGAAATCGTTATCGCACTGCTTCAATCACTCTTTTTCGAGTCGCTTTAAGCGCTGGCAGTCCGGCGTTTTAGCCACAGGATTGAGCGCTGCTGTTGCCCTTGGTGCTATTGCCGCTAGCCCCAATGTTCAGGCGGATGCGCTGGAAGATATCGAATCGCGCGGCACGCTCCGCGTGGCGGTGCCGCAAGATTTCCCACCGTTTGGCTCGGTAGGCACCGATATGCAGCCCCAGGGTTACGATATCGATATGGCCCAGTACCTCGCTGACGAAATGGGCGTGGAGCTTGAGCTAATTGCGGTCACGAGTGCTAACCGTATTCCCTATTTGCAGACCGGCCAGGCGGATTTGGTGATTTCCAGCCTAGGCAAGAACCCGGAGCGTGAAGCGGCGATAGATTTTTCTGAGGCCTACGCGCCGTTCTTTTTAGGCGTATTCAGCGCCGATGCGGATGAAAGCGTAGAAGGCCCGGAAGGCTTGGCCGATAAAACCATCGGGGTCACACGGGGTGCCGTGGAAGATATGGAGCTCTCGGAAATTGCGCCGGATTCCACTACCGTGCAGCGCTTTGAAGACAACGCCACCACCATTTCTGCGTTTCTCTCCGGCCAGGTCGACTACGTCGCTACCGGTAACGTAGTTGCCGCCGAAATCGCCGAGCGTAATAGCGAGCGTGCGCCTTCGCTGGTGTATCAGCTTAAAGATTCGCCTTGCTACGTGGGCATGAACAAAAACGAGCCAGCGCTAATGGAAGAAGTGAACCGCCTGATCGCCCAGGGCCTGGAAGATGGCACGCTGAACGAGCTGTCCCAGCGCTGGTTCAGCGCGGATCTACCTGAAAACTTCGGTAGCTGAGGCTCACCATGGGGCCAACACTCGATTTTCTTACCCTGTTGCCCTACGTCAGTGAGCTTCTCAAAGGATTTACCACCACGGTCATTTTGACCGTGGTGACGACCTTAACGGGATTGTCGCTGGCAGTGGCGGTAGCCTATTTACGCGTGAATGCGCAGCCATGGGTGCGCTGGGGGCTAGGCGGCTACGTCGAAGTCACCCGCAACACGCCCTTTATAGTGCAACTGTTCTTTATCTTCTTCGGGCTACCGGGGCTCGGCATCAAAATTGATGCCATTACCGCGGCGTTCATTGCCATGACGCTCAACCTGGCCGCTTATAGCGCCGAGATTCTACGCGCCGGTATTAGCGCCACGGCGAAAGGGCAGTTGGAAGCCGGGCGGGCATTGGGCATGACCACGCTGCAAAGCTATCGCCACGTGGTGTTGGTGCCTGCCTTTGCGCGGGTTTACCCCGCGCTCATTAGTCAATCGATCATCGTGATGCTGGGCTCGGCGGTGGTGTCGCAGATTTCGGTTTTCGATCTGACCTACGCCGCCAACTTTATCCAGTCACGCAACTTCCGCAGCTTTGAAGTCTACCTGCTGATCACGCTGGTCTATTTGCTCCTCGCCTTTGGCATGCGGCGCAGCTTTATGCTGGTGGGCAAGCGCGTATTCGCCTATCAGCAAGGAGAACAACGATGATTGAGTTCACCTTCTGGGACATTCTGCGCAACCTGCTGCTGGCAACCCGCTGGACCATTGTGCTGTCGCTGATTGCCTTTGTAGGCGGTGCGACGGTGGGGCTGCTATTGACCTTTATGCGTCTCTCCAGCAACCGCTGGCTGCAGCGCTTAACGTCGCTTTATGTCGACCTGTTCCAAGGCACGCCGCTATTGATGCAGCTGTTTTTGATCTTCTTCGGCGCTGCCGCCATGGGGCACCCGATCTCTGCCTGGCTGGCGGCTTCCATCGCACTGACGCTGTTCACCAGTGCTTTCCTATGTGACATCTGGCGCGGCTGTTTAGAGGCGGTGGCCAAAGGACAGTGGCACGCATCGCGGGTGCTAGGGATGAACTACTTCCAGACCATGCGCCATGTGATTCTGCCTCAGGCGCTGCGGCTTTCGATTCCGCCCACGGTGGGGTTCTCGGTACAGGTCATCAAAGGCACGGCACTGGCCTCCATCATTGGCTTTGTCGAGCTGACCAAGGCGGGCACCATGCTTAATAACGCCACCTTCGAACCTTTCACCATTTTTGCCCTTGTGGCCCTGCTTTACTTCGCGCTGTGCTACCCACTTTCCTGCTACGCGCGCTATCTGGAGAAAAAGCTCTATGACGCTGGTTTACGTTGATAACGTTCATAAAGCCTTTGGCGACCTGGAAGTGCTTAAAGGTATTAACCTTTCAGTTGCGCAAGGCGAAGTGGTGGCGATTATTGGTCGCAGCGGCTCGGGTAAAAGCACCCTGCTGCGCTGCCTGAATCAGCTGGAAAAACACGACAGCGGCCAAATTACCATTGCCGATAAGCAGCTCGATGCGGCGTCAATGTCGCCTAAAGAGCTGAGCGAAAACGTCGGCATGGTATTCCAAAGCTTTAACCTGTTTCCCCATAAAACCGTGGGTGAGAACGTCTGTTTGGCGCCGCTGGTGGTGCGTGGTGAGGAGAAAGCCGAGGTCGAGAAAGTCGCCCGCGAAGTGCTTGAGAAAGTGGGGCTCTCCGACAAATACGATGCCTACCCGGCGCAGCTTTCCGGGGGGCAGCAGCAGCGGGTCGCCATCGCTCGGGCGCTGGCCATGCGCCCCAAAGTGATGCTCTGCGATGAGGTGACGTCAGCGCTTGACCCTGAGCTGGTCGGGGAAGTGCTGCGCGTACTGGAAGCGCTGGCGGCCGAGGGTATGACGCTGATTCTGGTCACCCATGAAATGAGCTTTGCCCGTGATGTGGCCGACCGGGTGGTGTTTATGCACCAGGGGCGCATCCACGAAGAGGGCGCCCCCAGCGAACTGTTCAGCAACCCTCAAACGCCGGAGCTAAAGCAGTTTATCTCTGCCGTGCTCTAAGGTTTGTCTGAAATAGCTCAGCGTAATATCGTATACAAGGATGAATACATAAAGCTGTTGAAAAATTCGGAAAAACAGCAGCCCAATACGCCATGCTCACTTTAAAAAGGGAGAAACAATGCCAACAAAACGCCGCTCGACTTCTTACTATGCCCCCACTGGCGGGCATCCGCCACAAACCCAAATAACCGCTGACCGTGCTGTATTCACTGAAGCCTATGTGCTGATTCCCAAAGGCGTGATGCGCGATATCGTCACCAGCAACCTGCCGTTTTGGGAAGGCACCCGGTTATGGGTGCTGGCGCGGCCGCTGTCGGGTTTTGCCGAGACGTTCTCCCAGTACATTATGGAAGTTCAGCCCCACGGCGGTAGCGATAAGCCCGAACCAGACTCCCAGGCAGAAGGCGTGCTGTTTATTGTTGAAGGTGAGTTAACGCTTACTTTATCGGGCGAGCGCCACGTTATGCAGCCCGGCGGCTATGCGTTTATTCCCCCTGGCAGTTCGTGGCAGGTGCGCAACGAATCAAACGCGCCGGTACGTTTCCACTGGGTGCGCAAGGCCTATGAGTTTGTGGAAGGGCTTGAGGTGCCAAAGGCGTTTGTGACCAACGAGCAGGATATTGCGCCGATCGAAATGCCGGGCACCGAAGGGCGCTGGGCCACCACGCGCTTTGTCGACCCTGCGGACGTCCGCCACGATATGCACGTCAATATCGTCACCTTTCAGCCCGGCGGCGTCATTCCCTTTGATGAAACCCATGTCATGGAGCATGGTTTATACGTGCTTGAAGGCAAGGCTGTTTATCATTTGAATCAGAATTGGGTTGAGGTGGAAGCGGGGGACTTCATGTGGCTGCGTGCCTTCTGCCCTCAGGCTTGCTACGCCGCTGGCCCAGGGCCGTTCCGTTATTTGTTGTATAAAGATGTTAATCGCCACGCTTCTCTCAAACTGTCGTCACGCTAAGGAGCTGTAATGTTGATACTGAACACTGAGCCGCTGACGGCAGAGGCCTTTGCCCCTTTTGGCGATGTGATGGATGCGCGTACCTCCGCCTCGTTTCCGATCAACGCCGGTCGCACTCAGCGCCACCATGATCTGGCGAAGGTCGAAACCCTGGGCGAAAACGCTCACACGCTGATCAACATCTTTGTTAGCCAACCGGTAACACTGCCGCTGGAGCTCACGTTTCTAGAGCGCCACCCCCAGGGCAGCCAAGCGTTTATGCCGCTGCATCAGGAACGTTTTATCATCGTAGTGGCGCCGCCCGGTGAACATATCAATCCTGACGAAGTGCGTGCTTTTGTGACCGATGGCCGCCAAGGCGTGAATTACCGCGCAGGCACTTGGCACGCCATTCAGTCAGTGCTAGAACGTGAAGGCGAGTTCTTGGTGGTGGATCGGGGCGGCGATGGCAATAACTGCGATGAGTTTCCCCTGGCAATTACCGTTATGTTGGAATAATACGTACATTCCGTGTTGCAGGGCTGTCATATAGAACGCGTTAAACTGATAAGCTAGTGTTATTAAACAAAGTCACTACACGCTCATTAGCATGGTTGGAATATTATGAACGCACTGCACTTCTCTTCGATCCGTCGTACCAAAATTGTCGCCACCCTTGGGCCTGCCAGCGACCGGGAAGGCGTATTGGAAGCCATGCTCAAAGCGGGTGTCGATGTGGTGCGTCTTAATTTCTCTCACGGCACCGCCGATGATCATCGGCGCCGGTTAACCGAGGTACGCGAGATTGCCGCCAAACTGGGCCGTAGCGTAGCGGCCTTGGGCGACCTCCAAGGCCCCAAGATCCGCATTGCACGGTTTAGAGATGGCTCAGTGGTGCTCAAAGAAGGTCAGCCGTTCATTCTTGATATGGAACTCGATGGCGATGCCGGTGATATCCATCAGGTGGGTTGTGACTACAAAACCTTGTCACAAGATGTGGCCGCCGGCGATCGTCTGCTGCTAGATGACGGACGTTTGGTGCTGGATGTGGCTCGCGTTGAAGGGCAACAGGTTCATACCACCGTGGTTGTGGGCGGCAAGCTCTCCAACCATAAAGGTATTAACAAGCAAGGCGGCGGCCTCTCCGCCCCGGCGTTGACCGAGAAAGACAAAGAAGACCTTAAAACCGCTGTAGATATTGGCGTCGACTATCTAGCCATTTCCTTCCCCCGTCATGCCGAAGACATGCTGGAAGCACGCCGTTTACTGGGCGAAGCGGGTAAGGAAATTGGTCTCGTCGCCAAGGTCGAGCGCGCTGAAGCGGTCGCTGATGACGCCACCCTGGACGGTATTATCGAAGCTTCCGAAGCGGTCATGGTGGCACGCGGTGATTTAGGCGTTGAAATTGGCGATGCCAAGTTGGTGGGCGTTCAGAAACGCATGATCAAGCGGGCGCGTTCACTCAACCGTGCTGTCATTACCGCCACGCAGATGATGGAAAGCATGATTTCAGCGCCGCTACCTACGCGTGCCGAAGTGTTTGACGTCGCTAACGCGGTATTGGATGGCAGCGATGCGGTCATGCTCTCGGCAGAAACCGCCGCGGGTGATTATCCGCTGGAAACCGTCGAAGCGATGTCGCGTGTTTGCCTGGGCGCTGAGAGGGAGAAATCCGCCCAGGAATCCGGCCACCGCATTCATGAAGGCTTTACTCGTCCGGATGAAACCATCGCGCTTTCCGCTATGTATGCTGCTAACCACATGGCCGGCATCACCGCGATTGCCTGCATGACTTCGTCGGGCTATACGCCGCTAATCGCGTCGCGTATTCGCTCTGGCTTGCCGATTGTGGGCTTGGCGCATAACCCTATTGCTCAGCGCCGCATGGCACTCTACCGTGGAGTCGTTTCGCTGCCGTTCGATACCTCTGATATGACACCCACCGAGCTAAACGACCGTGCGCTGGAACTGCTGGTGAAGACCGGTATCTCCAAAGTAGGGGATCATGTGATCCTTACCCGCGGCGACCATATGAACGCTCATGGCGGTACCAATACCATGAAGGTGATGGAGATTACTGATGAACATGCTAAAAGCTAAATTAGCGCATGGGCTTCTCCTTGCCTGTTTGCTATCAACAAGCGCCCCCACCATAGCGGCGGCGCCAATTGTAGCCGCCGCTTCTGATCTGCAGTTTGCGCTAACTGAGGCCGCCGAGCAGTTTCAGCAGGAAACCGGTCATGACCTGCGCTTGAACTTTGGCTCCTCCGGCAACTTCCGCCGCCAAATTGCCCAGGGTGCCCCTTTCGAGCTCTATCTTTCTGCTGACGAGCGCTACGTTCAAGCGCTTTATGAAGAGGGGCACACTCATGATGAGGGCGTGATCTACGCCATTGGCCGGTTAGTGTGGCTGCAGCGTGCAGGCCGCGGTGACTTGCCCAGTGACGATGCGCCGCTGGCTGGGGTAGAGGCTGCCCTAGAAGCACAAAAGAGCGGTACCACTGAACGAATCGCCCTGGCGAATCCTGAGCACGCGCCCTACGGCGTGGCGGCGCAGCAGACGCTTGAGCACGACGGGCTTTGGGTGCAAACCGAGCCGCTGCGCGTGCTGGGCGAAAATGTCTCCCAGGCAGCGCAGTTTGCGCTTTCCGACGATGCGCGTGGTGGGTTAGTGGCTTACTCGCTGGCCCTGGCGCCTTCTTTACGCGAGCGAAGTGAGTACGTACTTATCCCTGAGAGCTGGCATGAGCCTTTGCGTCAACGCATGGTCTTGACCAACCAGGCGGGAGACGTCGCCACTGCCTTCTATCAATGGCTGCAGCAAGACGAAGGGCAATCCATTTTGCGTACCTATGGGTTTAGCGTCGAATGATAGGTCGGCCATAATGGATTGGTCGGCGCTGTCAGTTTCGTTACGTCTCGCGGCGTCCACCTGTCTTATCCTCATCCCCATCGCTATTTGGCTAGGCCGCGCCCTGGCCTACGCACGTTTCCGGGGCAAAGGACTATGCGAAGCGCTGATCGCACTACCGCTGGTATTGCCGCCTACCGTACTGGGCTTTTATCTGCTGTTGAGCTTTGGCCGCGACGCGCCGGTGGGCTCGCTTTGGGCAAACTTAACCGGCAGCGGGCTGAATTTCACTTTCACGGGCATATTACTGGCCTCCCTGATCGCCAATTTGCCGTTTGCCGTGCAGCCTATTCAGCGCGCCTTTGAACATGTACCCCACAACCTGCGTGAAGCGGCCTGGTGCAGTGGTTTGAGCCCTTGGCAAACGCTGCTGCGCATCGAGCTGCCCTTGGTGTGGCCAGGGATCATGTCGGCGGCAGCGCTAACGTTTGCCCATACGCTGGGCGAATTTGGTGTGATCTTGATGGTGGGTGGCGCTATCGATGGCGAAACACGCACCCTTGCCATTGCTATCTATGATCGCGTCCAAGCCTTCGATGAGCAGGGCGCGGCGCAGATGTCGGCGCTGCTGCTGGTGTCGTTTATTACCTTGGGGCTCGTCTATGGGCTGGCCGGGCGCAGGCGGTGGGCACGTGGCTGATTCGCGCATTACAGGGGCCGTCGCAGAGCTAGGTGCAGGGCTATGCGTAGCGGTGAAGCAAGCGGGGCCAATTCCACTGGCCGCCGAGTTTGTTTGCCAACCCGGTGAACTGCTGGCGCTGGTAGGGCCATCGGGTAGCGGAAAAACCACGCTGCTGCGGACTATTGCCGGGCTCTATCGCCCTCAAAATGGGCATGTGGAATGCGCTGGTGACGTTTGGTTTGATGCTCAGCGTAAGCATTCACTTCCGCCCCAGCGTCGGCAAGTCGGTATGGTGTTTCAGGACTATGCGCTGTTTCCCCATTTAACCGCGTTAGAAAATATTCAACTACCGCTGGGCCATCTACCCCAATCCCAGCGGCTAGCACAGGCGGAGCAGTGGCTCGCCAAGGTGCGTCTAGACGGGCTGGGCAAGCGCTATCCTAATGCGCTTTCGGGGGGGCAACGCCAACGGGTGGCGCTGGCCCGTGCCTTGGCCCGTGACCCGAAGGTGCTGTTACTCGATGAGCCGTTTTCAGCGGTGGATCAAGTGACCCGTCGGCGTTTGCAGCGCGAACTGGCACTGCTTCGCCAGCAAATCGAGATTCCCATCGTGTTGGTGACGCATGACCTGGAGGAAGCCACTGCACTAGCTGATCAAATCTGCGTGTTGCATAACGGCGTAAGCCTTCAGCAGGATTCGCCCGAGGCACTGTTCAGTCGCCCAGCCTCGCCGTTAGTTGCACGCTTGCTGGACCGCCATAATCTGTTTGAAGGCACCGTCGTAGAGGTAGCAGGGCAGCGCCGCCTGCAGTGGGGGGAAACTTACCTGGAAGTCGCCGAAGGACTTGCCAATCTGCCACTGGGAGAAACGGTGGCCTGGTATCTGCCACCGTCGGATATTGTGCTTCACCGCCGCGACCGACCTTCGCAAGGCGAGCGGGAAAACCCGCTGGCTGCCACGGTCAGTGAGGTAGTGGTGTTGGGCGGCATTACATCAGTTTCACTGCGCGTCAATCATGGCGATATGTTACGTTTCGATATCGCCACCCATGCCGCACGACGTAACCAGTTAACCCGCGGTGCAGTGGTGAACGTTTCGTTGCTGGCGGCAGGCATTCACCTGATGCCAGGCCACCGAGTTCGCGCAGATGCGCATGATAAAAGGAAGTAAGCATGGATCTCACGCGTCGCACGCTGCTTAAAGCATCGCTACTGTTACCGCTGGCGGCGCTGCTGCCGATGTCGCTACTCAGCTCGTTTGCCTGGGGGCAGGCGACGGCGAAAGAAATGCAGACGTTGGCGCTGGCTATTCACAGCGAAGGAGGCCCACATCGGCTAGAGGTCGATGTGGCAGAAACGGCTCCACAGCGCCAGCGTGGCTTGATGGAGCGCGAGAGCCTGCCCGAAGCGCAGGGGATGCTGTTTCGCTTCGAGGACGAGCAGTCGGCTAGCAATGCGTTTTGGATGTATCGCACCCTGATTCCCCTCGATATTGCCTTTATCGATAGCGATGGCCGTATCGTGGCGATCAATACCATGCCGCCCTGTGAATCCTCGTCACCAAGTAACTGCCCCTCTTATCCGGCGGGTGCGGCTTACCATTCGGCGCTAGAGGTCAACGGTGGCTATTTTGCCGAGCGTGGTATCAAAGTGGGCGACTGCATTTCCATTCCAGACGAAGCCGGCTTCTGCCAGCCTGGGAATTAAGCAGGCGTAGGCGGAATCTGATCACTACTAGGTTTATGTCTGCGACCATCAAGCCGCCGCCCCGGTCTTGAGCCGGTTAGATGCAGACGGTCATTGCAGACGGTCATTGTCATTGCAGACGCTGCGCGATCTCTCGCCATAGAGCGGTGTAGGCGCGACCGCCCGGACTGCTGCGGGCGAAATGCCCAACCGGCGCGCGTTCGACACCCATGCGCTCGACCGCACTGGCGTTGGGCACGGTCGTTGACAGGCGCCTCGGCCAGCGTTCGCTGAGACTCTCCATCACCTCGCGGTGTAGGGTCTTGCGGCGGTCGGCGAGGGTTACGAACGGCCAGATTGGGCAGGCCTGTTCGACCGCGTCGAGATGACCGTCTAATTGCTCAAGGGTGCGCAACGACAGGGTAGTCGGTACCACCGGCACCAGCAGGGCATCGACGCTGGAGAAGATCTGCCCGGCGAGCGCGGACAGGCTTGGCGGGCAGTCGAGGATCACTAAGTCGTAACTGGCCATCACCGGCTTGAGGATTTTGCGCAGCCGACTGGGCTTGCGGGTTTCCATTGACGTTTCCAGGTCGCGCGATCCCAGCGCCGCAGGCAGCAGGTCGAGCCCCTCGATGTCGGTCTCGCGGATCGCTCGATCGAGGTCCGCCTTGCCCTTGACCAGTTTGTCGACGCCACCGCGCACCTTGGGTTTGCTACGCAGGTAGAAGGTGGTAGCGGCCTGCGGATCGAGATCCCAGAGCAATACCCGCCTGCCGTCGCGTGCCGCTTCGGCGGCGAGATTGACGGCGGAGGCGGTCTTGCCCACGCCACCCTTGATACTGTAAAGCGCCAGCATCTGCATAGGGAACTCCCGGCTTGGTGACCGTTCAGTCTAACCGATTGGCCTGAGTGGAAATGTGACGTTTCGATGACGGCACTGCTGGCAATGTTGTTACGCTGGTTCCCCACGCTATTGCTTTACTCCACAACGACGGCGAAATCTGATCACAATCAGGGCAATACCTGCGATCACTAAGCCACCGCCTACCAGTTTATGCACGCCTAGGCTGTCGCCCATTAACAGTGCACCTAGGCCCACTGCTAGTACCGGTACAAGTAGCGTCATGGGGACCACGCGATTAACCGGGTGACGGCGCAAAAGCGCGTACCAAATCCCGTAAGCGACGATCGACGACATTACGGCGGTGTAAATCATCGCCCCCCAGCCTAACCAAGTTGCTTGCTGCATCGCCTGCCACTGACCGCTCTCAAATAGCCATGACCCCAGCGCTACCTGAGGCACTGCGAACAGTGCCACCCAGCCTGCCAACGCCATTGGTGCAATAGGCGGGCCACGCTTGATCAACAGCTGCGACACCGCCCAGCCTAGCGCACTCATCAGTAAAATACTTAGCGGCAGAGGCGAGGGCAGCGTTGGCCCACCGGCCAATACGATTACCCCGGCAAACGAGAGCAGCAACCCGACAATACGTTTGGGGCCCAGCTTCTCTTTTAGAAAGATCACCGCTAACAATGTGGCAAAGGGCGTTCCCATCTGCACTAAAAGCGCGCCGGTACCCGCTTCTGCATGCTCTAAACCAATAAACAGCAGAGCGAAGTGAAGGCTGCCGAAGGTGATGGATAACAGCAGCAAAAAAGGAAGTTGCGCCCGCGCCACCGGGTAGAAGGGCACCAGCAGAATTGCGACCAGCATAAAACGTAGGGTCGTCATTAATAGCGGCGGTAGCTCTGCTACACCGACCTTGATAACAATGATATTCAGCGCCCAAATGGCGATAACAAAGAGGCCGAGCAGCAGATCGCGTAGTGGCACGTTGAGGTCCATGGTTAAATGAAAAAGACGGCTATTGTATCAGCTTGGGTGAAGGCAAAAATAACAGTGCTCTGAGTCGCTGCAGGAGGGGCTATTCGATGATGGTCTCTCTTCAACGGCATGACCTAGAAATTTATGACCAAGACTCAAAGGGATCCAGAAGAGAGTTAGTCATGCCGACCTTAGGCGTCTTTCTTTCGTGCGCTAAGTGCATACAATAAGTGGGGCTTTATCGAAAAGCTTCATGACTGCTATCTGCGCAGATCACAAAGCGCACACCATAAAAATAGATAAAAAGGATCTACCATGACGCTGACACGCTCAATGGCTCGTTTAACCGCTGGTTTGGCCGGTGCGGCACTGCTCTCTGCCTCCCTTTCTGCACAAGCTCGCGAACTCTCGGTTTCCACCGTTTTGTCTGATGCTTTCCCGTGGGGGCAGGCAGCGGAGAAGTGGGCAGAACTAGTGGAAGAGCGCAGCGATGGCGAGTTAACGCTGCGCGTTTACCCCAATTCACAACTGGTTTCCGGCGATCAAACCCGCGAGTTTTCTGCAATGCGCTCTGGATTGATCGACGCCGCTGTGGGTTCGACCATCAACTGGTCGCCCCAGGTACCGGAGCTCAATCTGTTCTCTTTACCGTTCTTCATTCCCGATGAAGCCGCCGTTGATGCGGTCACCGGTGGTAAAGCAGGAGAGTTGGTCTTTGAAGCCATTGAGTCTCGGGGCGTTATCCCGTTAGCCTGGGGTGAAAACGGTTTCCGCCAGGTTTCCAATTCTCGTGGGCCGATTAGCCAGCCGGATGACTTGGACGGTCTTAAAATCCGCGTTGTGGGTTCGCCGCTGTTCCAGGATACCTTCTCAGCACTGGACGCTGACCCCACTCAAATGAGCTGGACGGACGCTCAGCCCGCGCTGACCACCGGCGCAGTGGATGGCCAGGAAAATCCGCTCTCTGTGTTTGACGTCGCGCGCATCGATCAAGTTGGCCAGGAGCATCTAACGCTCTGGAACTACATGAATGACCCGCTGATTTTTGCCGTCAATCAGCAGGTATGGCAAACATTGAGCGAAGAGCAGCAAACCCTGCTGCGCGAAACCGCTGTAGAGGCCGGTGAGTGGGAAATTGCCATGACCCGTGAAGAGGAGGGCGAGCGTCTTGCGGCGATTCAAGAGCGCGGTGTGACCGTGACTGAATTAACTGATGAGCAGTACCAAGCCTTTGTCGATGCCACCCAGTCTGTTTACGAAAAATGGGCGCCGCGAATTGGTGAAGAGGTGGTAGAGGCCGCACAAGCCGCTATCGACGCGCGCTAATTACCTTTGATGTTCAAACTCCCGGCCTTTATGGCTGGGAGTTTTTTGCTGTGAGGCTGCCATGAAAGGCTTTCCTGATGCGCGCCCTGAGCGCTGGCTGGGCGCGCTGGCATTAATCATTATTTCGTTGATTAGTTTGGGCAATGTTATTACCCGCTATTTAACCGGCGGCTCATTTTCGTTCACTGAAGAGTTTTCCGTATTTCTGCTGGTGGTGCTGACCTTTGCGGGTGCCTCGGTGGCGCTACGGCGTAACCGCCATATTCGTATTGGCTTTCTGGAACGGGCGCTACCGCCCAAGTACCGCCGCGTACTGATCCTTTTTCAAGCGCTGTGTGGCGTCACCGTGCTGGGCTTGATCACTTGGTACGGCGGTAAGTTAGCCTGGCAAGAGTATCAATGGGAGTCGCTATCACCAGGACTTGGCCTGCCTCAGTGGTGGTATTTAGTCTGGTTACCCGTGCTTTCTGCGGCCATGTTATGGCGCCTGTTTCAGCAAACCGCTGACCGTTTAACGGGGAGGCTCACCGATGAGCCCTGATGTGTGGATGATTCTGGCCTTTGCAGGCTTGCTGATAGCGGGAGTGCCGGTGGCGTTCTCGCTGGCGCTCTCCGGAGCCGTTGGCATCGTGCTGGGTTTGTCACCGGATATGCTCGCGACGATGGGCACCAACACCTATAACAGCATCGCCAAGTACCCCTTGATTGCGATTCCGCTATTTATCTTAACTGGGCTTATTTTCGAGCGCTCGGGTGTGGCGCTGCGCTTGGTGCGTTTTGCCCAGGCGTTGATAGGCCCCCGCCACGGTGGCTTGGCGTTAGTGGCGGTGCTGGTATGTATGATTATGGGCGGTATGAGCGGCTCTGGCCCCGCCGATGCAGCGGCGGTAGCGATGGTCATGCTGCCCAGTATGACCAAAGCGGGCTACCCCAAGCCGTTTTCCGCCACGCTGATTGCCGCCTCTGCCTCGACGGCGATTCTCATTCCCCCTTCAGTGGCGCTGATTCTTTACTCCATTGTGGTGCCGGGCGTCGATTTACGCGCACTTTTCGCGGCAGGCTTATTTCCCGGCATTTTGGCCGGGCTGGCGCTACTGGTACCCGCCATGATCGTTTCCAAGCGCTACGGTTGGGAGGGCGGCACACCGGTAGAGAGCGCTGAACGGCTAAGTGTACGTACCACCTTTAAACAGGCGATACCCGCGCTGTTTGCCCCGGTGCTGATTTTGGGCGGTTTGCGGTCAGGGCTGTTTACTCCCACCGAAGCGGCCGTGGTGGCAGTGGCTTATGGGGCTATTGTCGGTTTGTTTTTAACCCGCGAGCTGTCGCTGCGCGATTTATGGGAGCTATTGGGGGAGGCGGCGATTATCTCGGGCGTGGTAATGCTGATTATCGCCCTGGCGGGTATTTTTGCCTGGGCGGGCACCATGTTGGGCACCTTCCGCCACTTAGCTGAATGGATTGTTAGCCTGACCGATAACGGCGTGCTGCTGCTAATCCTGGTGATGCTGGCAGTGCTGGTCGCAGGGATGCTATTGGATGCGATCTCGATTTATCTAATCATGATGCCGATTTTGATCCCCGTTATGCAGCACTTTGAATGGAACCCGGTGTGGTTTGGGATTCTATTGGCGATGAACATAGCCATTGGTCAGTTTACCCCGCCGGTGGCCGTGAATTTGATGGTAACCACCGAAGTGGCCAAAATTCGTTTGGAGCAGACTCTCGGCTGGGCGCTGCTATTTGTCGTTGCGATGGGCTGCGCTTTGGCACTGGTGGCAATCTTCCCGGCTATCGCGCTGTGGCTACCTAGCGTGTTGGGTTACAACGTTTGATGGAGGCTGCGCGGTGAGCTTGCCAGGCAAAAGATAGCGCCTGCGTCCAGTAAACAACGAAACTCCTTATTCCCTATGTCAAAACAGTATAGGAGTTAACGCTTACTAAACGTTACCTAGGGCTAAACTCATTGCCATGGAATGCATGCCCGTGAGGCGTGGGTAGGTTGGAAACAGAGGAGAGTAGGCCCGAAACAGCAATAGCTGCTGCTACCTTGGGGCGGGCGCATGTTTCTTGCTGAGCGTTTTATTTTTCGCTAAAGGCTTAGTTTTTCGCTAAAGTAGTATTAGCAGGCAGCCAACAGGACGCCTGTAACAGTTTGTCTTAAAAACAGAATGTCTTGAAAACGTTTTGGAGCAAGTCCACCTGAGGGAACGGTTCATTAGGTGAGACCAAAACGCACGATGTTTGTAACATCAAATACGCTCATAACATCAATACAAAGAGGTGTGTTCATGAAACGCCATGTATTTTCCACTACAGCCTTCTCCGGTGCGCTACTTGCCGCCGCTGCCTTCGCCTCACCGGCAATGGCACAGGATGACGAGCAATTCATCACCATCGGCACCGGTGGCCAAACCGGCGTTTACTACGTCGTAGGTCAGTCGATCTGCCGTTTGGTGAATCGTCTTGAAGACACCAACATTAAGTGTAACGCACCTTCCACCGGTGGTTCTGTCGCCAACATCAATGGCATCAAGTCCGGCGAATTGGACATGGGTGTCGCTCAATCGGATGTCCAGTACCAAGCCTACAATGGTACCGGGAATTTCGAAGGTGAGGCCTATGAGGACCTGCGGGCTGTGTTCCGTGTCCACGGTGAGCCATTGACCCTGCTTGCACGTGCTGATTCAGGCATCGAGACACTCGATGATTTGGAAGGCAAGCGCGTCAATATTGGTAACCCAGGCTCAGGCCAGCGCAACACCATGGAAGTGGTGATGGACGCCAAGGGCTGGACCGAAGATACTTTCTCTTTGGCATCTCAGCTTGATGCGGCCGAGCAAGCAGCGGCGCTCTCCGATAATAACGTCGATGCCATGGTGTATGTCGTTGGTCACCCCAATGGTTCCATCCAAGAAGCGACCACCACGGTTGATGCTCGTTTGATTCCGCTGAATGACGAAGACATTCAGGGCATCATCGATGAATATCCGTACTACTCCGCATCGGTCATTCCGGGTGGTCTGTATCGCGGCAATGACGAAGATGTCGAAACTTTCGGTGTGGCAGCGACCTTTGTCACCACCGCTGAAGCTGACGAAGAAGTTATCTATCAGACCGTGAAAGCGGTTTTTGATAATTTTGATCGTTTCAAGCAGCTGCATCCGGCCTTCGAAAATCTTGATCCAGAAGAGATGGTGAGTGAAGGGCTTTCCGCGCCGTTGCACGATGGGGCAGCGCGTTACTACCGTGAACAAGGCTGGATTGAGTAATCCAGAAGCCTAAGGTGATACTACCTTAGTAAGAAATGCGCGGTTACCCCAGGGTGCCGCGCATTTTGGTTTAGAATGTTAATAGGGCGTTTAGAATGTTGATAGGGCATTTCGATATGGCAATGATGCGTCAATCGACTCGGAGCGGGGCAGGCAGATGACAGACGATAAGAACAGGCCTTCGGGAGCCGGAGTAGACTTGGAGGATATGGTCGCCTCCAGCGACACGGGAGCCCGCAAGCCAGCCGGCATGCCCGGGAAGATATTGGTAACCATTGCGGCAGTGTGGTCTCTTTTCCAGCTGTGGATTGCCTCTCCAGTGCCCTTCATTTTAGGTTTTGGTGTCTTTAACGCCACAGAAGCCCGCTCTATTCACTTAGCCTTTGCGCTGTTCCTGGCGTATATGGCCTATCCGGCACTTAAGCGCTCGCCTCGCGACCGTGTTCCGATTCAGGATTGGGTGCTGGCAGCAGCGGCGGCCTTTTGTGGCGCTTACATGTTTATGTTTTACGAGCAGTTATCCCAGCGCCCCGGCGCCCCGATACTGCAGGACGTCATCATTGGCATCGCTGGGATACTGCTGCTGCTTGAAGCGACACGTCGAGCGCTTGGCCCGCCGCTAATGATTGTGGCCTCTATTTTTCTTCTCTATAGCCTGGCTGGCCCTTGGATGCCGGGGATTCTTTCCCATGGAGGGGTGAGCCTCTTCGGCTTGATTAATCACCAATGGTTGACGACCCAGGGGGTCTTCGGTATCGCGCTGGGCGTCTCAACCAGCTTCGTATTCCTGTTTGTGTTGTTCGGTGCTCTGCTCGATAAGGCGGGCGCTGGCAATTACTTTATCAAGGTGGCGTTTTCGCTGCTTGGTCACTATCGCGGTGGGCCAGCGAAAGCCGCCGTGGTAGCGTCGGCCATGACCGGGCTAATTTCCGGCTCCTCGATTGCCAACGTGGTCACCACCGGTACTTTTACAGTGCCGATGATGAAACGTGTTGGGTTTTCTGCGGAAAAGGCGGGTGCTGTCGAAGTGGCGTCATCGGTCAATGGACAGATTATGCCGCCGGTGATGGGGGCTGCTGCTTTCTTGATGGTCGAATATGTGGGCATCTCTTATGTTGAAGTCATTAAGCATGCCTTCCTGCCCGCACTGATCTCCTATATCGCGCTGGTCTACATCGTTCACCTTGAGGCCCTCAAGGCCAATATGAAGGGGCTGCAAAGCAGTAACCCACCTAAGCCGCTGGTCAATAAGGTGATCGGATTTCTCGGTGGTTTGCTACTCATGATGGTCACCGCCCTAGCGGTTTATTACGGTCTTGGTTGGCTCAAGCCGGTACTGGGCGATGCAACCCCGTGGGTGGTAGCTGTTGGACTTACGGTCATTTATATCGCTCTGCTCAAACTGGCGGCCGGTTACCCAGAGCTTGAACTCGATGATCCTAACGAGCCGATCTTTTCACTGCCCCAGACCAAACCAACGGTGTTGGTTGGCCTGCAGTACATTTTGCCGGTTATTGTGTTGGTTTGGTGCCTGATGGTGGAGCGGTTGTCGCCAGGGCTTTCCGCCTTTTGGGCCACGGTATTTATGATCTTTATCATTCTTACCCAGCGCCCCATCACGTCAATCTTTCGCGGACGCAGCGATATGCGGGCGGATCTGCGTGAAGGCGCGATGGATCTTTGGGATGGCCTGGTCACTGGTGCTCGCAACATGATTGGCATCGGCATTGCCACGGCCACCGCCGGTATCATCGTCGGTGCCGTATCCCAGACCGGGGTGGGCCTGGTGCTGGCCGAGGTGGTGGAAACACTGGCCATGGGTAACTTAATGCTGATCTTGCTGCTTACCGCAGTGCTCAGCTTAATTCTCGGCATGGGCTTACCCACAACGGCCAACTATATCGTTGTATCTGCGTTGTTGGCGCCGGTCGTCGTGCAACTGGGGGCCGAAAATGGCCTGCTGGTGCCGTTAATCGCAGTACACCTGTTCGTTTTCTACTTCGGTATCATGGCCGACGTTACCCCGCCGGTGGGGCTGGCGTCCTTTGCGGCGGCGGCAGTATCCGGTGGTGACCCTATTCGAACCGGCTTCCAGGCGTTCTATTACAGCCTTCGTACCGCAGCGCTGCCGTTTCTGTTCATCTTTAATACCGACCTACTGCTCATCGATGTGACCTTCCTTCAAGGGGTGCTGATCTTTGTGGTGTCGACCATCGCGATGCTGATTTTCGCCGCGGCGACCCAGGGCTTTATGATTACGCGCAACCGTTGGTATGAGTCTATTGTGCTGCTGCTGATTGCGTTCACGCTGTTCCGCCCCGGTTTCTGGATGGACATGATTCATGATCCCTACGAATCCATCCCGCCCGCGCAATTCGTCGAAGCATTGGGTGGTGTCGATGAAGACTCCACGCTGCGCTTGCAGATTGCCGGTCTCGATGATTATGGTGATCCCATGACCACTTACATGACCCTGCCGGTACCTGAAGGTGAAACAGGCCAAGAGCGGCTTGATAACTTGGGTATGGAGCTCTTTATCGAGGATGGCACGGCGACCGTTGATATGGTGACCTACGGCAGCCAAGCGGCTGAACTCGGTTTCGACTTCGATCAAGAAATTGTCGAGATTCTGGCCCCCGTTGATCGCTGGACGAAAGAGCTAATGTGGATTCCTGCCTTCTTGCTCTTTGGGTTGATTGTATTGATGCAGCGTCGGCGTCGTGATAACACGCAAGCGACAGCCACCGCATGAAGGAGAGTGCCATGTACAGTAAGATCATGTTGCCGGTGGATTTGAACGAGGAGTCTTCCTGGTCGAAGGCGTTGCCTACCGCCCTGACGCTATGCCGAACTTTCGGGGCCTCGCTTCATGTGGTCACGGTACTGCCGGACTATCGCATGCCCATGGTGGGGTCTTATTTCCCCAAGGACTTCGCCAAAAAAGCGCATGTCGCGATCACCGATGCGCTTCACGCGTTTATCAAGACGAATGTGCCCGATGACATTCAGGTACAGAGTGTCATTGTGGATGGTTCGCCTTGGGAGGCCATTATCAAAGCCGCTAAGAAACTGGATGTGGATCTGATCGTCATGGCCTCTCACAATAAGCGTAAGTTTGTCGATTATGTGCTTGGCCCTAATGCAGAGCACGTTGTGCACCATGCCAAAATGTCGGTAATGATTGTGCGCTAGACATTCAAAGCGTTACGTAGAAAAAACCAAAAACTCCGGGCAGCTAGCCTGGAGTTTTTTTATGATTGGTACCTCAATTTGGCTACATACGCTTTTGCTAACGCAGCAATTAAATTGGCGCTTTAAAGCCTTCTCATGGATTTTTTGTACGCATAACCTTTCAGTCAACGCCTCAGGTCTTCAGGTCAGCTACATTAAGAGAGCATTAAGAAAGCACTGAGAGAAAGCACTGAAAAATAGTGTTAAGCCATTAAGTTGGCATTAATACCACCAGCGCTAACAAGCGGTGATGCTTTGAGGTAAATCCTGAATTCAGGACCTAGTATCAGGTACAACAGGAGTGATGCCATGAATGCGGCTACAACAAAAACAAACCACCATTCAGATCAGCCCAGCGTTAAAATTACTATTAATAAGGTCGGACTGGATCGGCCTAGAGCGTGGTTGGCCGCGGGTGTAGAAGATTTTCGCCGCGCAACGGTGGTCAGTCTTTCGTATGGCATGTTTTGGGTCGGCTTGAGTATCGCTATCACCCTGGGCGCATTTACGCTGGGGTATTGGTATTGGCTGCTGCCCATGATTGCCGGCTTTATGTTTATCGGGCCCTTGGTCGCGGTTGGTTCGTATGGCATTAGCCGTGCGTTAGAGCGTGGGCAAGTACCAAACCTGGGAGATGCATTCGGAAGCTGGCGACCCCATGCCGGTCAGTTGGCGATGATGGGGGTCATGATGATGATCTTCTTTCTGGCCTGGATTCGTTTAGCAACCCTGTTGTTTGCCCTGTTTTTTGGGTTTGAAGTTCCCAGCCCCGCCACACTGTATACCGCGCTACTGACGACGTCTGAAGGGTTGGGCATGCTTGCCGTTGGCACAGTGGCAGGCGGTATTTTAGCATTCGGCGCGTTTGCTATCAGCGTCGTGGCGATACCCACACTGATGGATCAAGACTTAACCTTTATGGAAGGGATTGAAGCCAGCGTACGCTGTGTTGCCCGTAACTTTCGCGTGATGCTGTTGTGGGCGGTGATTTTAACGCTGTGTGTGTTGGTGGGTGTGATGACATTCTATATTGGCTTGGCGCTCATCTTGCCGGTATTAGGTCACGCCAGTTGGCATGCCTACGAAGAGTTAGTGCGCTTCAACCCCCTTGAGAAAATTAGCTCGTAACTCGTCTGTGAATAGCGAATAACGCTTCCAGTACGAAAAAACATTACCAAAAAAACAGTATTGAGACTGACCTATTTAAGGAGATAGCGTAATCTTTATGCTGTCTCCTTTTATTTCTGGGCGTTTAAACCAACGGGTCTTTTGGCGTGAGGTGTTTACTGTGAAAGCGTTATTAATGGGGTGGGTTGTGCTGATATTCAGCATTCCCCTAGCGGGGCTCGCTGAAACAGCCGATAACTTAGAGGAACCCAGCGGGCCGGTTATTTTGACCGTTAGCGGTAATGTTGGCCTTACGAACGTTGGTAGTGAGGCGCAGTTTGACCGCGCCATGTTAGAGGCGTTACCACAGCACGAGTTCGATACCACCACACCCTGGACAGAAGCTAGTAACCATTATCGCGGGCCTTTAATGCGCGACCTGCTGGCGCGTTTAAACGCGGAAAGCGATACGGTACACGTTGCCGCCCTGAACGGCTACGAAGCGGAAATACCGGTGAGTGATTTTGAAGAGTATGACGTTATCTTAGCCCTTGAAAAGGATGAAAAAGCAATCCCCATTCGTGAGTACGGTCCGTTATGGGTGCTTTATCCCTTTGATCAGGATGAAGCGCTGTTAAGCGAAAAAATACGCTTCAGAGCGGTATGGCAGGTTATGCATATTGATGTTCGCTAGCGCTTCAACCGCTCAGGCTTCCAGCTTGCTGCGTTATCCTCGCCGTTTTAAGCTCGTTGCCATCGTTGCAGTATCGCTATTTGCCGCGGCGTTGGTCGTCGCTACCCTAGCCGCCTGGCGGCAGGAAAATCTCACTCAGAGCCTGCGTGAAGATACCGCCTGGGTGGTTTATAAGCTGGACCGCGATGCGGTACAGCTCTTGAACCATCTATTGGCAGTGACGCGTGAGCCGCTTACGTCCGAGACGCATGATGAGCTAAACCTACGCTTTGAGCTGTTATATAGCCGTATTACATTGCTCAATGAGGGTGAGGTCAGCACGTTATTACAACAGATCGGTACGGCTCGGGAATTATTGGGCCAAATCCAGCAACAGCTGGATGTGCTGGATATTATGTTTTATCCCTATGATGGGCCTGAAACCGGTGGGAGAATTGATCAATTAACGGTGACGGTGCTGGAAGAGGAATTGCAGGCACTCACGCAGTTAACAGAGCGCCTGGTTATTGCGATTAATGGCTATTTGGCCGAGTCGGCGACCGAAGAGCGCGCTCAGCTTAGCCTGCTCTACAAGCTCCTCATGTCACTAATCGTCGGAATGAGCTTCGCGGCTTTTCTGGTGATTGCTTTTCTGGTGCGCGAAATGCGTGAAAGTGCGGCGGTCAGGCGCAAGCAGGAGCAATTAGGCCAGCAATTGGAAGTTACTGCCAAACAGGCGCAGACGGCGAATCAAGCTAAGTCAGACTTCCTCGCTATGGTCAGTCACGAAATTCGTACCCCGCTGAACGGCGTGATTGGTATGAGTGAGTTATTACGCGAATCGGCGAGTCCCGCTCAGGTAGAGGATTACGCTGACACGATTCACGATAGTGCCAATCAACTGCTGGCAATGATTAATGAGATCCTCGATTTTTCTAAAATCGAAGCCGGTCACTTAACCCTGGAAACATCGCCTACTGCGCTAAAACCACTTATCGATAGTGTGGTGGTGCTGCTTGCACCTAGGGCAAAAGTTAAAGGATTGACGCTTACGGTTAACGTCGACCCACTGGTGCCTGCGTGGGTGTTGGTCGATGCTGCTCGCCTGCGGCAGATACTACTAAACCTGATCGCCAATGCGATCAAGTTCACTGACCATGGCGAGGTAAGCGTCAAGGTCTCCTCTACAGTAGAGCAGCTATTATTTGAGGTGATCGACACCGGTTGTGGCTTGAGTGAGCAGCAGCAAAAGCGGCTTTTTGAGCCTTTTCAGCAGGCGGATGAGTCAGTGGCCCGCCGCTTTGGTGGAACTGGGCTGGGGCTTGCGATCTGCAAGCGGTTAAGCGAAGCCATGCAAGGGCGGTTAGGGGTCAAGAGCCAATTAGGCCAGGGAAGTACCTTCTGGTGCCAGTTGCCCTTGGTTGAAGCTGACCCTGTTTCAGCGTCACTGCCCGTAATGCCTAAACACGATTTTTCAGGCACAACGCTGCTGCTGGTGGAGGACAATGCGGTCAACCGCAAAGTCGCCATTGGCTTGTTATCGCGCCTAGGCTGCGATGTGATCTGGGCCGAGAACGGTCATGACGCCTTGGCAATGGCCCAGTCACAGCAGGTACAACTCATCTTTATGGATATCCAGTTGCCCGATATGGATGGCTTGTTAGTCACTCAGCGCTTACGCGAACAGGGTGGCTGGCTGGCGAGTGTTCCTATCGTCGCCATGACGGCAGGCGGCGCTGAAGATGATCGCCAACGCTGCCTAGCTGCGGGCATGAACGATTACATTACCAAGCCGCTGTCACTTTCGGCGTTAAGTAACGTGCTGGCGTTACAGCTTTTTGCCACTCCCGACACTGCTCCTATACAAGCATTAGCGGGAACACAAACGCCAACCGGGGAGCCGCCGTTACTGAATGCCGACACTCTCGCCATGCTGAAAGCGTCACTGGGAGAATCGAGCCTGATCCAACTGGCGATGCTTTACCATCAGCAAGTCAGCAATTACACCGAGCAACTGGCTGCTTGCCTGGTGGCAACACCACTGACTCCAGAACAGCACCATCAAGTTATGCGTTTGGCGCACCAGCTGCGCGGCGAGTCAGTGAGCATGGGCGCCGACCAGCTTGCCGAATTGGCGAAGCAGTTGGAGATATTGGCCAAGACAGAGCAAGCCACTACAAGCCAACTCAATGATGTGTTCAGCACGTTAAAGCTTGCCGCTGCGCATACCCATGCCGCACTGGAGAGATGGTGTCGTGACCACTTATCCCGTTGAAAAGGGCATCATTACTGCGGCTAGCCAGCATCCCGACGCTTCCTACGCTGCAGCCGAGCTAGCTTGCGCCCTATGTCACGAGCATTTGAGCTTCGTGCTGTTCTTCTGCAGTGCGGAGTATGATTTAGCGGGGCTGGCGGCTGCATTAGAGCGAAGCTTTCCCTCCATGCCACTAAGTGGCTGCACCACCGCAGGGGAAATTACCCCGCTTGGCTATGACCGTGGCTCGATTGTAGCAATGGGCTTTGATCGTCGTTGGTTTGCCATCGAAACAGCGCTGATCGATGACCTGGATCATTTTGAGTTAACCAATGCGCAACCGCTAGTTGATACGTTACTTGAGCGTTGCCGGCGACAGGCCATTGCACCCATCAACGAACACAGCTTCGCTCTGACGTTATTGGATGGCCTATCGAGCCGTGAAGAGCAGGTGCTTGCCACCTTAGATGCAGCGCTAGGTCGAATACCCAGCTTTGGCGGCTCAGCAGGCGACGATAACCACCTTAGCCACACCCACGTGTACAGCGCCGGGCGCTTCTATACCCAAGCCGCGGTCGTTATCATGATCAATACCCGCTTGCCCTTTGAAGTGTTTTCGACCCACCATTTAACGCCGCTAGCTCACAAACTGGTCGTGACGGAGGCAAACCGAGAGCAACGACGGGTGATTGAGCTGAATGGTTTACCCGCCGCACGGGTATACGCGGATTTGGTTGGGCTTGCGCCTACTCAACTCAACGCAGCGATATTTGCTCGTCACCCTTTAGCGGTGCGTATCGGGGGGCAGCACTATGTGCGCTCCATCCAGAGTGTTAATAGCGACAATAGCCTGAGTTTTTACTGTGCGGTTGAAAATGGCATCGTGCTCACGGCCATGCAACCAGCACCGCTACTCGATGATCTTCAAGTGATGCTTGCCGGGGTGAGCGCTAGGCTTGGGGCGCCTAGTGTGATCATTGCCTGTGACTGTTTTTTACGCCGCATGGAACTGGAAGCGCTCGATCATTTAGAGCAGGCGTCGCAACTGCTACGCCAATCGCGAGTGGTGGGATTCAATACTTACGGCGAGCAACACCACGGCATGCATGTGAATCAAACGTTTACGGGGGTGGCGTTTGGATCTCTTTCAGCTGACGACAACCACTGACGATACCAGTAGCAATGACGAGCTTAATGTCGCAGAACTGGGCGAAGAGAACCGTCGTCTGCGTAAAGTTTGCCAAGCGCTAATGGAAAGGGTGGAAGGGGATGGCAGTGCCGAGGGCGCCCCTTACGCCGCATTTGAACGTTCAGTGCTGCTTGCTGAGCAGGTGCGAGAACGCACCGATGCCTTACACCGCACCCTGGACGAACTGGGCCAGGTCAATACGCGATTATTGGCGGCCAAAGCCGAGGCTGAAGCGGCCAACCTTTCCAAAACAAAATTCCTCGCGGCGGTCAGCCACGACCTGCTACAGCCTCTCAACGCCGCCCGGCTGTTTGCCAGTGCGTTAGAAACTCACTCTTTACCTGAAACCTCGCAAATGCTGGTGGGCCATATTGGCCGCTCGCTAAAAGATGTGGAAGGGCTGATAGGAACGCTGGTGGATATCTCACGCCTGGATGCGGGGGTACTGCGTGCCGATAAAGCGCCGTTTGCGGTGAGCACGCTGCTCGATACCTTGGCGGAGGAGTACCGGCAAGTGGCTGGCGTGCGTGGCTTGGCGTTGCATTACGTGCCCTCCAGTATGATGATTGAATCAGACTTGGCGCTGCTGGCACGGGTCATACGCAACTTTCTTAGTAATGCGGTGCGCTATACCGAACATGGCCGCGTGCTGCTGGGCTGCCGACGACGCCCTCATGGGTTGGAAATTATGGTGGGCGATACCGGCCCCGGCATTCCAGAGCAGCAGCGCGAAGCGATCTTTCTGGAGTTCCGGCGGGTTAACCAGCCCCATAGTGCTAATAGCCGTGGCTTAGGGCTGGGGCTAGCCATCGTTGACCGGATCAGCAGCATGCTGGAGCAGCCGGTATCCCTCGCTTCTCGCCCCGGCGTGGGGGCTCTGTTCTCTATCACCGTGCCTTACGCGGCGGTCGCGACATCGGCTCTGCCCATGCGCTATGCCTCGCCTTCAGGTGAGATAGATGATCCGTTGCAGGGTTGTATCGTCTGGGTGATCGATGATGACTTGGCCATTATTGAGGGCATGCAGGCACTGCTAAGCAGTTGGGGCTGTCGGGTACGCGCGGCAGCCACGGTGAGTGCCCTTGAGGCCGCCAGCGATGGTGAGCGCCCTGCGGTGCTGCTGGTTGATTACCACTTGGGGGAACATCGTGAAACCGGTATCGATCTGGCCGCGCGCTTGCAGCGGCGCTATCCTGGATTGGCCGCCGTGGTTATAACGGCGAATCACGAGGCAGAGATTAAGCGAGCCACCCGTGAAGCGGGCATGCACTGCTTACTAAAACCGCTCAAGCCGCTGCGGCTGCGCATGCGGCTCGCTGTTGCATAAATATTAGTGAGCCCGGTTGGCGCGGTAAAAACTTAAATCCTCCTCCCCGGCAATGACGATCGCATGCACCCGACTGGTTGCATTTAATTTACGCAAGATTGCCGAGACATGGGTTTTAACAGTGGTTTCGGCAATCAACAATTCTCGCGCAATATGTTTATTGGACATCCCTTTGGCCATACAGCCCAAGACCATCAACTGCTTTTCGGTCAGGCGCGCCAAGCGCTCGCTGGGCGTTGTGGCGGTGACGGTGGTGGGGGGC
The DNA here is from genome assembly GCF_055725665.1 of Vreelandella sp. DA03-1M. Taxonomy (NCBI): domain Bacteria; kingdom Pseudomonadati; phylum Pseudomonadota; class Gammaproteobacteria; order Oceanospirillales; family Halomonadaceae; genus Vreelandella; species Vreelandella sp. DA03-1M. The sequence goes on along the minus strand of NZ_CM146798.1, from coordinate 3,465,304 downwards.
AAAGACGTGCGCGGCGCAGGCCGACGCATGATGTCGGGCGGCAGGTAGAGCTGACCTTCAAGAATCTGTGTTAAGGCTGCTAGCATTGCTTCCCGGGGCGTAGATTTGGGGATATAGCCCACCGCGCCCAGGGTAATGGCATCCAGCACCAGTTGGCGCTCTTGATGCGCAGACACAATCGCTACTGGCAGCCATGGAAACACCTCGCGCAGTCGGGTTAGCCCCTCTAGCCCCTCGGCATCCGGCAGGCTTAAATCCAGTAGCAGCAAATCTAACTCCGCATGCTGTTCCACCAACGTCATCGCATCAGCGAGACTCTCTGCTTCCACCAGTTGGCTGCCTGCCAAGCCCCCGCTAATCACGGTTTGCAGCGCATCACGGAACAGCGGGTGGTCATCGGCCACTAACAGGGAATACATGGCGTCTCCTACCAAGGGATGAGGGCTAATCCTGCCATCGGGCTATATCGCCATTTGCTTTAGTGAACAACACTGTCTAAGCATCTTAAAAAAGCACCTTTAACAATCATAATACTCAGGAGCATGACAATGATCTACGCCAACCCTGGTGATACCGGTTCACTGGTGTCATTTGAAAAGCGCTATGGCAACTATATCGACGGCGAATTCGTTGCCCCGGTCAAAGGCCAGTACTTTGACAACATCAGTCCTGTTAATGGTCATGTTTTTTGCGAAATCCCCCGCTCGACGGCAGAAGATATCGATAAAGCACTAGATGCGGCCCACAAAGCGGCACCTGCCTGGGGGAAAACCTCGGTTCAAGAGCGCAGCAATATTCTGTTAAAAATTGCCGACCGCATTGAGCAAAACCTGGAAATGCTCGCCGTCGCCGAAACCTGGGATAATGGTAAAGCGGTACGCGAAACCATCAATGCCGATATTCCATTGGCTGTCGATCACTTCCGCTACTTTGCAGGCTGTCTGCGTTCGCAAGAAGGCACCGCAGCGGATATTGATGCCAACACGGTCTCCTATCACTTCCACGAGCCGCTAGGCGTGGTGGGCCAGATCATCCCCTGGAACTTCCCGATCCTGATGGCCGCCTGGAAACTGGCGCCTGCGCTGGCAGCGGGTAACTGTGTGGTATTGAAGCCCGCGGAACAAACCCCCGCCTCGATTCTGAAAGTGATGGAAGTGATTGGCGATCTGCTGCCGCCCGGCGTTCTCAATATCGTCAATGGCTTTGGTGCTGAAGCGGGCCAAGCACTGGCCAGCAGCAAGCGTATCGCCAAGATTGCTTTTACCGGCTCCACGCCTGTCGGTTCGCATATTTTGAAATGTGCGGCGGAAAACATTATTCCCTCTACCGTGGAGCTAGGCGGCAAATCCCCCAACATCTACTTTGCCGACATCATGAATGCCGAACCGACGTTTATTGATAAAGCGGTAGAGGGCTTGGTGCTGGCGTTCTTTAACCAGGGCGAAGTGTGTACCTGCCCTTCGCGGGCGCTGATTCAAGAGAGCATGTACGACGAGTTCATGGCCAAGGTCATCGAGCGCACCAAAACCATCAAGCGCGGTAACCCGCTAGATACCGATGTACAGGTAGGCGCCCAGGCATCCCAAGAGCAGTTCGACAAGATCATGTCCTACATGGATATCGCCCGGGATGAAGGGGCTGAATTCCTCACCGGCGGCAATAAAGAGACCATGGATGACAGTATCAACAGCGGTTACTACATTCAGCCCACGCTGCTGAAGGGTAACAACCAGATGCGCGTCTTCCAGGAAGAGATCTTTGGCCCGGTGGTAGCCGTCACTACCTTCAAGGATGAAGAAGAAGCCCTCGCGATTGCCAACGACACCGAGTTTGGCTTGGGCGCAGGCGTTTGGAGCCGCGATATCAACGTCGCTTTCCGCATGGGCCGAGGCATTCAAGCCGGGCGCGTGTGGACCAACTGTTACCACCAGTATCCCGCCCACGCAGCCTTTGGTGGCTATAAGAAATCTGGTGTTGGCCGGGAAACTCACAAAGTCGCCCTCGAACACTACCAGCAAACCAAAAATCTGCTGGTCAGCTACGACATCAACCCGTTGGGCTTCTTCTAACCCCTTCTGCTAGCCACACCGCCCGGCATTAGCCGGGCGGTATTGTCAGTCCCCTGACGCTGACTCTACCGATAAGAGCAGTACTTAAACTGCCGTATCGAAAACTATTAGGAGTTGCATCATGGATAGCACAATGCGCGCGGCGGTCGTTCGTGAGTTTGGCCAGCCGTTGGCCATAGAAGAAGTTGACGTACCTCGCCCTAAGCAGGGCGAAGTATTGATGAAAGTGGCGGCCTCTGGGGTTTGCCATACCGATTTACACGCCGCCCAAGGCGATTGGCCGGTGAAACCCTCGCCGCCATTTATTCCAGGGCACGAAGGTGTTGGGCATATCGTGGCGGTGGGTGAAGGCGTTACCCATGTCAAAGAGGGTGATCGTATTGGTGTGCCCTGGCTCTACTCGGCCTGCGGCTACTGCGAGCACTGTTTAGGCGGTTGGGAAACCCTGTGTGAGTCTCAGCAAAATACCGGTTACAGCGTTAACGGTGGGTTTGCCGACTACACCTTAGCGGATGCGGGCTATGTTGGGCGCCTGCCGGATGCCATCGACTTCATTGAAATAGCTCCTGTGCTGTGTGCGGGGGTGACGGTTTATAAAGGCTTGAAGATGACTGATACCCGGCCCGGCCAGTGGGTGGTGATTTCGGGCATTGGTGGCCTGGGCCATATGGCGGTGCAGTACGCCAAAGCGATGGGGCTGAACGTGGCGGCTGTCGATATCGATGACGGCAAGCTAGCCCTGGCTGAGCGTTTAGGCGCCACGGTCACCGTTAACGCCATGAAAACCGACCCAGCGGCGTACTTGAAGAAAACCATTGGTGGTGCTCACGGGGCCTTGGTGACAGCGGTGTCGCCGAAGGCGTTTGATCAGGCGCAGAATATGCTACGCCGCGGCGGGACGTTGGTGCTCAATGGCTTACCGCCCGGCGACTTTCCGCTGCCGATCTTCAGCACGGTGCTCAACGGTATTACCATTCGTGGCTCTATCGTCGGCACGCGCAGTGACCTGCAGGAAGCGTTGGATTTCGCTGCCGAAGGCAAGGTTAAGGCCACGGTAGCGACCGATACGCTGGATAATATCAACGATGTCTTCCAGCGCATGATTGACGGCAAGATCGAAGGCCGCATCGTGTTGGACATGGCGAGCTAACAGCCAGCCAGTGGGTATCGCACCAGGGGGAGAATACTCCCCCTTTTTAATGTCGAACTTGCCACTTGAACAGTCGATATTTAATCCTTTCCGCTCTCCAGTAAGCTCAGCCAACGGCGCGCCATGCGCTCGGCATGGGCAAGGTTGCTGACGACCGCTAGCTTCCCCGCTTCGCGTCGAATGCCTGCGCGCTTTATTTTCAGCGCCATGCGCGGCGGCAGCCCAACAAACATCACCCCCACGCCTTGCTCACCTAGCTCACGGCGCAGTGACTCCAGCGCCACCATCGCGGTGGTATCTAGGCTAGGCACATCACGCATATCCAACACGACGATTCTCACGCTGTGATCAATGATCCGTAGCGTGGCGATGGCTTTTTCTGCGGCGCCAAAAAACAGCGGACCGCTAATTTTGTAGAGCGCTACTTCTGGCGGGAAATGTTCGCCGGTGTTGTGCGACTCAAGGCGCTGAGTATTGGTTAGCTGCGCCATTCTGCGAATAAATAGCGCGGCGGCTAGGCCAATACCGACGGCCACGGCGATCACCATGTCGAAAATAACCGTCAATGCGAAACAGATTACCAATACCCATACATCGCTGGTGGGCGCGCTTTTTAGCGTGTGCATAAAATGCCGCGCTTCACTCATGTTCCAGGCAATAATAAACAGCAGCGCAGCCAGCGCAGCCATCGGTACATACCCCAGCACGCCCGCCAGTGCGACGACGGCCAGAAGCACCACTACCGAGTGCACCAGTGCCGCGACAGGTGAAAAGGCACCACTTTTGATATTGGTCGCGGTGCGGGCAAGGGCCGCCGTAGCAGTAATGCCGCCAAAGAAGGGCACCACCAGGTTGCCGAGCCCTTGGCCAATCAGTTCTGCATTGGGGTCATGGCGGGTGCGGGTTAGGCCGTCTGCGACAACGGCGCACAGCAACGATTCAATCGCAGCGAGTAAAGCGATCGCCAGCGCAGGGCCTAGCAGCGCTTGAATCAACGCAAAGTCGATTTCAAGCGGCGTGCCATCTGCACCCGGGAGGTGCCAGGGGGCTACAAAGCTGGGCGCAAAGGGCGGAATGCCGCTGCCGCTTTCACCCTGAAACTCCCAGCTAAACCGCGAGGCGATCGTATCGACCTCAACGCCACTCATCAGCAGTAGCGAGGCTGCCAGCGTACCCACCGCTAACCCTACCAGCGGGGCAGGTATTGGGGTATTTAAGCGCGGCCAAACTAACAGCGTTGCTAAGGTGACAAGCCCGACGCTGATCTCCGCCAGCGACAGCGTGGGCAGCGCTTGGCCGATCAGCATTAGGTTATCCAGAGTGCTATCGCCCAGCTCGACCCCCGCCAAACCCAAAAAGTCAGGCAGCTGTAACAGGGCAATCACCACGCCGATGCCCGCCGTAAAGCCAAGAATGACCGGGTAAGGCACGTACTGAATGAGACTGCCCAATCGCGAAAGCCCCAGCGCGACCAAAATAGCGCCCGCCATAAAGGTGGCAATCAGCAGCCCCCCCAAGCCATGGTTGGCAACAATCGGGAAAAGAATAACCACAAACGCAGCGGTGGGGCCGGAGATGTTAAACCGCGAACCACCGGTTAGCGCGATCACCGCCCCTGCCACAATGGCCGTATAGAGCCCGTGTTGGGGCGGTACCCCAGTGGCAATCGCCAGTGCCATGGAAAGCGGCACGGCGACGACGCCAATCGTCAGCCCCGCCATCACGTCGCGCTTTAATTTACCCAGCGAATAACCTTCACGCCAGGCGTTGAGTAACGCACTGCCAGGCATCGGGAAAACGTACCCCGAGGGTCGATGTGCGCGGGACATGTGGCCAGCCTCCTAAGTGTTAGGGAAAACAGGCTACTACGCTACGCCTACCCTGGAGTTCCCACAACAAAGCGTTTTTTCAGAGCCGTTCGCGCACAAAAAAATCCCGGCGCGCAGGCCGGGATTGTCTGTGGGGTTAAACAAATAATGCCGTTACATTTGGGAATCTTCAGGCGGCTCCCCAATCGTGCCGGGCATCGCCTGTACATGGCCCATCTGCTGACCCGCCAGGGTGAGGAAGTGCAGGTGGCGCTCATATTCGCAGACCAAATCACCAATCACCTGACCCCGGGTGTAGCCGTTAAGGTCCTTATCTTGCCCACCTTCAGCCAAATACACATCCAAGCGTACATAGAAGTCATCGTCCGCCGGGATAAAGCTTGGCGTACGCATGCGGTGCGGACACACTTGGTAAACAAAGCTGGTGGCTTCACCAAAATCGACCTGTAGTGTCAGGTTGGCTAGCGTTTCACCCTCAACGTGCTCTTCGGTCACGTTGGCGGTTTGGCCTCGGCTTTCAAGCTCCTGGGCGAACTGCGTCATTGCAGGGCGAATCGCATGCTCGATGGTTGCCGCCGCACCCGCGCGGTTAGAGGTATCCAGGGCACGATCCAAACGCTCTTTCCAGTCGCCGCCTGGGGCGCTACCGGCAATCATGCGGCGCGCATCGGCCTTGCTGCCTTCCATTTTCAGGGCTTTATACATACCCACCATGACCGCGAAAATTACTAGCGAGAAGGGCAGTGCGGTGATGACCACAGCACTCTGCAGGGCATTTAAGCCACCGGCCATTAGCAGGGCAATGGTGATCAAGCCGATCATCACCGACCAGAAGATACGCAGCTTTACCGGCGCATCGTGGTTCACATCGCTCAAAATAGAGGTAAAGTTGGCCAGTACCAGCGCACCGGAGTCCGCTGAGGTAATAAAGAACACAATACCCAGTACGGTAACGACCGCAGCGGTAAGGCCAACGTAAGGGTAGTACTCAAGCAGCGTGTAGAGCGTCGTTTGCGGGGTGTTAAGGGCCTGTTCGCCTAGCTCCACAACGCCTTGATTAGCGACCAATTCAATACCGCTGTTACCGAAGACTGACATCCACACCATCATAAAGGCCAGCGGAATAAACAGTGCACCGGCGACGAATTCACGAATGGTACGGCCTCGGGAGATACGTGCCAGGAACAGCCCCACAAAGGGCGTCCAAGCAATCCACCAGCCCCAGAAGAAGATTGTCCACCACATCTTCCACTCTTGGGCGCCCTCATCGGCAAAGGCATAGGTATCAAAGCTTGCACCGACAAAACCGGAAAGGTAATCACCAGCGTTATTGACCACTTTGTCTAGCAGGACCAGGGTGTCGCCTGAAAAGAGTACAAACAGCATTAACGCCAGCGCCAGCAGCATGTTGAACTCTGATAAGCGGCGAATGCCTTTCTCAACCCCAGTGACCACCGAAATCGTCGCTAGTATCACTACCAGGACAATCAGGATCACCTGCACGGTAAGGGTTTCCGGCACACCGAACATATAGGTTAGGCCGTAGTTCAACTGCATCACCCCAATGCCAAGGCTGGTCGCAATGCCGAACACGGTGGAGATGACCGCCGTGATATCCACCGCGTTGCCAATCGGGCCGTGGATACGTTTACCGAGGATTGGGTAGAGCGCGCTACGAATAGCTAGCGGCAAACGGTGACGGTAGCTGAGTAAGCCAGCGCCATACCCATCAACACATACAGCCCCCAACCGGAGAGCCCCCAGTGCAGATAGGTTTGAACGACGGCGTTACGCATCGCTGCCTGGCTCTCCGGGGTTAAATCCGGCGGTGCCAAATAGTGGGCAACCGGTTCGGCAACGCTGAAGAAGAGCAGGTCGATGCCGATACCCGCGGCAAACAGCATGGCCGACCAGGAGAGCAGCGAGAACTCGGGCCGAGAGTGATCGGGACCCAGGCGAATACTGCCAAACCGCGACATACCAATGGCGACGACGAAAACCAAGTAAGCCACGATGGCGAGCATGTAGTACCAGCCAAAGGTTTTGCTCACCCAGGCGAGGCCAGCATCAAAAAAGGCGCCTGCTTGCTCGGTGAACAGCATGGTAAGCACTAAAAAGATAAGGATACCGGCTACACTGCCGTGGAAAACCACGGGATTGAGGCGGTCGCGGGAGGGAAGGTTAAGGTTGTCTTTCGCCATGCAGGCGGGCTCCTGTTGTTGAAAGAGGAAGGGAAGATTTTATTTTAAATGAACGTTCAAATAAAATACGCGATTAAGCCTTTTCCTTCAAGTTAACCTCCCTTGTGTGGGGTGAATAAGCGTGGAGTGAGCGGTGAGAAAAATGCAAAGGCAGACGCAAAAACGCCCGGCAAGCCGGGCGTTAACGCTAACATTTAAAAAATGATCAATGCTTATTCACTATCGGCGCTGTCGTCGTTATCGCCGTAGTGGCCGCGTTTGCCGTGCTTACCACGATACTCTTCATGGGCTTCGTGCATGGCATTGCGCAGCGCTTCTTGCTCTTCCTCAGAGAGGATCTCGGCGACCCGCTCTTGGTGCTCTTCACGCAGAGCGTGCATGGCTTCACGGTGTTCAGCGTGAGCTTCGTTCAGCTCAGCCTGCTTCTCTTCAGAAATTTCTGCGCGCTGATATACCTCTTGGCGACGCTCCTCCATGCGCTCTTCCATACGCTCACGATCAGGATCTTTACCTTCATGATCACCGTGGCTATCCGCTTGAGCGGTAAGCGCTAATGGCGCAATGGCGATAGCCAGCAGTGCAGGGGCAAACAGGTGGCGAATTGACATTTTCCTAGCACTTGAAGCGTCCATAAGTTCTCTCCTGGTGAGTTGACGATGACAGTATCGCTAGGTGGCGTGCAAACCGTTTGCAGATAGTGTGCAACAATCATGATCTTATCGGCTTGTTGCAGGTCGTAGTCGGTAGGTGAGGGGTCACCTCGTTATCAAGGAGCAAATTAATGTCGCGAATCGAATACTTTCGCGTGTTTCAGCAGCGTTATGCGTTTACCACCCTACGCCGTGTTACTGGCCTGGGGGCGCTTGCCTTGCTATTGAATGGCTGTAGCGCTTCCCAACATATTAGCCAGGGCGAAACTGCTGTTGAGAGTAACCCGTTGCATGCCCCCCAGCCTTTTGAGCGCTTAGCCCCAGTTAGTTACACACCCGAGGCATGGCCTCAGGCGTTAAAGGCGAGTGTTTATCTGCCCAATGGATCAACGGATACGCGGCGACCCGCGGCATTAGTGGTACATGGCGGCGGCTGGCGCAATCGCACACCGCAAGATATGCAGAGTATTGCCGAACAGCTAGCAGGGCAGGGCTATGTGGCGGTGAATGTTGAGTACCGTTTTGCACCGGAATACCGCTTTCCCAATCAGCTAAACGATTTGCAGCAGGCCATGACCTGGATTCACGCCAATGCCGATGAGTGGCAGGTGGATACCGATCGCATTGTGGGTGTAGGTTTTTCATCCGGTGCCCACCTGGTAAGTTTGTTGGCGCTAGCGGGCGTCGAAGGGCCATTGGCGGAGCCATACGGCGGTGAGCAGAGCCGTCTGGCCGCGGTGCTGGCCGGGGGTCTTCCCAGTGATTTGCTCAAGTTTGAGGATGGGCCGCTAGTGGTTGATTTTATCGGCGGCACCCGCGCAGAAAAGACCGAGGCGTACCGGTCAGCCTCGCCTGCTTGGCAAATTACCCCACAGGCACCGCCGTTTTTTCTGTTTCACGGCAAATGGGACAAACTGGTGCCGGTGGATCACGCCACGGACTTCTATCAAGCCCTGCAGGACAACCACATCGAAAGTGAACTCTACCTGCAGCGCTGGCGCGGCCACATTACGAGCTTCCTGCTACGGGGCGGCGCTATCGATGCAGGCATCGCCTTTCTCAATCGGCAGGTAAATCCTTAACCCTCCGGCTGATACTTATAGCCGACACCATATACCGAGCGAATGATTTCGAGTTCAGGGAGCGCTTCGTGGATTTTCTTACGCAGTTTTTTAATGTGACTGTCCACGGTGCGTTCTGACACGATGCGGTTGTCACGGTACATATGATCCATTAGCTGCTCGCGGCTGAAGATGCGCCCCGGCGCCTGCATCATTACGCGCAATAACTGAAACTCCACCGCGGTCAGGCCCAGGTCCTGACCGTGGGCGAGGGCTTGCCAGCCGTCTTCGTTTAAAACCACCGGGGCGTTTTGTACTTCACTCGACGCCTCGGCTGCCGCTTGGCTGCGGCGCAGTACGGCTTTGACCCGAGCGACGACTTCACGAGGGCTAAACGGCTTGCAGATATAGTCATCGGCACCTAGCTCCAGTCCCAGCAGGCGGTCGACCTCTTCTACCTTGGCGGTGACCATTATAAGTGCAATGGAGGGCCACAGCTGGCGAATTTCCCGGCTCAGAGTGAGGCCATCTTTACCCGGCAGCATAATATCGAGCAGTACCAGGGCAGGGGAGTGCTGCTCCAGCCACGGCATCACTTCATCACCGTGGCCCAGGGTCGTCACCTCGAAGCCATGGGTGGTTAAGTAGTCCGCCATCAGGCGGGCAATCTTCGGTTCATCCTCAACAACGAGCAAAGAGGCAGCATGAGACATAGAGGTAGACTCGCTTAGCAGTGAACGGAAAAGCATGGCTTAAAACTGATTTATAAGCATTCGTTCTTAAACAATTGTTTTGAAAATATCAGACAGGGGTCAACAGGGGAAAGCGCAGTGTCCAGCACAGCCCACCTAGTGTTGAGGTGGAGGGTGTCAGCGTTGCGCCGTGGGCATTGACCAAGGCGCTGGCAATGGAGAGGCCCAAGCCGCTGCCGCCGCTAGCGCGGTTGCGCGATCCTTCCACTCGATACAGACGCTCGGTTAAGCGTGCTAGCTCTCCCTCCGGTACACCCGGCGTACTATCTTCCCAGGTAACCACTGCCATTCCCTGTTGAGTCGTGAGCGTGACGCGGAGTTCGCCCGGCGGCTGGGTGTAAGCGCAGCTATTATCCAGCAGGTTGTTCCACAGCTGGCGCAGGCGCTGGGCATCGCCACGAATCATAATGCCAGGCTCGATTTTTTCTGTCAGCGTTAAACCGCTGTCCATTAACCAGCGGTCAGCGTCAGCCAGACGGCTAGCGAGACAGTCGCTAAGATCCATCGGGGCCAGCTGTATATCCAACGCGCCCGCGTCGCTTTGGGAAAGCAGGCGTAAATCTGCCACCAAACGCTCTAGTTGACCCACCTCTTGGGCGAGCGAGCCGAGGTTCTCTTGATTCAGGGGCCGAATGCCATCCTGCATGGCTTCGATCTCTCCGCGCAGCACCGCCAGCGGCGTGCGCAGCTCATGGGCCGTATCGGACACCCAGCGGGCGCGGGCATCACGGCTGGCTTCCAGCGTGGCGGCAAGCACATTGAAATCCCGCGCTAGGCGCGAGAGCTCGTCGCGGCCGCGTTCCGGTAGCCGGGTGTGGTAGTCGCCTTCGGTAAGGCGCAGCGTGGCGCCGGCCAATGCCCGGGTACGACGCCCCAGCCACCAGGAAAGCCCGCCCGCCAGTAGCAATGAAGCAACGCAGAGTGATATGACGATAAGCACCAGATTACGCTGCTGACGCTCCAGAAAGCGGCTCTCCATGCGCTCCATCATTTCCCGCGGCGGCCGGAAACCCAGCGAACCGATAGTGGTTTCACCGCTTTGCAGCGTTAGCCAATGCCAGTTGCCCGAGTTTTCGCGCCCGCTGTGGGGCGGCACGACAAAGCGTCCATCCGCTGCGCGAAGGCTAAAATCCCGCGCTTCGCCAAGCGGTGAGGGGCGGTCGCGATGCTCCTGGCCAAGCTCAAAACGAACAATAAACGGCCAGCGTTCCGGTGACTGCTCCAGCCACTCCCAGCTCTGCTGGGTTTCCCAGCGTGTGACAAGACCGTCTGCTAGCAGCGTGGCGCGGCGCTCTTGGGCTTGGTTGAGATAGTCGAGAAAGCCACGGTCAATACTGTAGGAGACGGCCAGAAACATACTGGCTGAGATGGCCACATTGACGCTTAGGATAATCACAAACAGCTTCAGGCCCAGCCGAGAGGGCCGCCATTGGCGTATCGCGGTGAGCACTGCCATTAATGAGCTCCCTCTTCTTGACTCGATTTGTTGTCGCTCAATTTGTTGCTGGGTGAGGGCTGACGCGGGGCACTAAGCCGTTCGCGAACATTCTCCATGCCCAGATAGAGGCAGGGCACCAGAATTAACAGAATAGCCGTTGCGAACAGCATGCCAAAACCTAGCGAAATCGCCATAGGAATCATAAAGCGTGCTTGCCGCGAGGTTTCCAAGATCATGGGTGCCAAGCCCAAGAAGGTCGTCAGCGTGGTCATCATAATCGGCCGTAAACGGCGAGTAGCCGCCGCCACGATGGCGCCCCGGGCATCCATGCCTTCGCGGCGTTTACGGTTGGCGTAGTCAATCAGCACCAGCGCATCGTTGATCACCACGCCAGAGAGCGCGAGCATGCCCAGCAAACTGATAATCGAAAGTCCGAAACCCATAATCATATGGCCGGCCACTGCACCGACAATGCCGAAGGGAATGGCGGCCAACACCAGCAGCGGCTGCAAATAGCTACGGAACGGAATGGCGAGCAGGGCGTAAAGAGCGGCAATCATTAACCACATGGAGGTCTTGAGCGTGGCCAAGTTGTCGGCGGTGTCCTGCTGACGACCGCCCATGCTGACCTCAAGCCCTGGCCAGGTTGCTTCAAGATTGGGGAAAACCTCTTCCTGCAGCGTTGCCAGTACCTGGTTAATGGCCAGATCGCTTTCTGAGTCGGCGGTCACGGTAATAATCCGTCGCCCGTTAATGCGCTCAAGACTGCTAGAGGCCTGACTGATGGTGATGTCGGCTACCCGGGAAAGTGGCACGCTGAGGCCGTCAGGCGTGCGCACCGGCATGCGGTAGAGCTCATTCAGGCTGTCGCGATTGTCGTTGGGCAGACGAACCTCAACGCTGATTTCGCTGCGTCCGACGTACTGTTCAAGTGCCGTGGCACCTTGAAGAGGCCCGCGTAGCGCTTCGGCTAAATTGCTGCCTGTGAGCCCCAGCGCGCGGCCTTCGGCAGAGAGACGCATCTCTAACTGCGGTTTACCGTCGCCCAGGCCGCTGTCGATATCGGTGAGTCCATAGCCGCCCAATGTTTCCGCCAAGCGTTCGGCGGCGGCTTCCAATACCTGCGTGTCCGGGTGGGAAAGGCGAAGGCTGAGCGCCGCGCCGCTGCCGGGGCCGCCGACATCAGCCTCAAAACGCACTGACTGAGCGCCGAGTAAATCGCCGGTTAAGTCGCGCCACTCGCGGGCGATGCGCGACGGTGGCCAAGCCTCTAAACTCTCGCTGGCAATATCCAAACGCACTTCCAGGCTTTCGCCGTCCAGGCGACTGCGCGAGCTACTAAAGCTGAGTGTTTCTTCGCGCTCGCTTAGGACATCGGCGGCGTCGAGCAGCTGTTGGCTAAGCTCACGGCTGACGCTGATATTGCTGCCAATGGGCAGCGTTACCGTTGCCTGAACCTGATCCGATTCAACTCGTGGCATCAGGGAAAAGCCCAAACGCCCGCTCATTGACCAGGAGAGGGCGATCAGCAGAATGGCGACGCCCAGCGAAATGCTTAGCAGGCGCTGATTTAGCGCGCGCTGTAGAAACGGCTCGAACTGGCGATAGGTAAAGTGGTGTAAGCCGCCCTGGAGGCGTTGGCGCAGTGCTTCAAGAGGACGCTGCCACGCCGGGGTTTGGCGCGGTTTACGGCTATGCGCCAAGTGGGCGGGCAGAATGACGAGCGCTTCCAGCCAGGAGATTAAAAAGACGGTGACTACCACCACCGGCACGGTGGCAAAAATAAGCCCTAAAAAGCCGGGTAAAAACAGCAGCGGCAGGAAAGCGACGATATTGGACAGAATCGCAAACGTGAGCGGCGTGGCGATCTCGCTGGCGCCTTTCACCGCTGCATCGCGCAGCGAGTAGCCCTCTTCCCGGTAGCTGTAGATATTTTCGCCAACGATAATGGCGTCATCCACCACGATCCCTAGGGCGATAATAAAGGCGAACATCGACATCATGTTGAGCGAGACGCCGATCCAGGGCAGAAACAGCATGGCGCCCAGAAACGCCGTCGGAATGCCCAGGGTGACCCAGAAGGCTAACCGTGCTTCCAGAAACAGCGCCATGAGTACCAATACCAGCGCTAAGCCCATCCAGGCATTTTTTAACAGCAGGCTAAGACGGTCTTCGTAAACTTCTGAGCTGTCGCGGGAAATATCCAGGCTGACGCCTTCCGGCATACCTTCCCGCAAGCGCTCAAGCTCTCCGTTGACCGCTTCAGAGATACTGGTCGGGGTCTGGTCGCCAATCTGGTAAACATCCACAGAGAGGCCGGGCTGACCGTTATAGAACTCCTCGCGATCGGTCTCGGCAAAACCGTCACTGACCCTGGCGATCTCACCGAGTGTAATCGGAGCGCCCTGAGTGCTGGTGAGTATCGGCAGCTCTGCAAAGGCTTCAGCGCTGTTGCGCCGCCCTTGATAGCGAATTAGCCACTCGCCTTCGGCCGTTGTTAGCTGACCACTGGCAAGGTCAAGCGCCTCTTCGGCGATGCGGCTGGCCAACGCCTGATGGTCGAGGCCAAAGCGCTCGATGGCCTCTTCATCCAGATGGACTTGAATCTCCCGCTCGCGGTTGCCGGAAAGCTCAGCGCGGGAAATGCCCGATGTGGCTTGCAACTCGCCGCGTACATCTTCAGCCGCATCGTGGAGTGCCTCTAGGCCGACCTGGCCATAAACTTGCAGGCTGAGCACACTGCGAGAGCGTCCCGCCAGGGTGAAACGCGGTGGATCGGCGGCGCTGGGCAGCGTGGTGATAGCGTTCACTGCCTGCTGAATATCCTGATAGGCGCGCATGACATCAATGCCGTCAATCAGCGTAGCGCTGACGTTGGCGCTGCCTTCGCTGGCCGTCGCGGTGAGCTCATCAATGCCTTCGACATCGGCAATTGCGGCTTCCACCGGTAGCAGCAGGCTCTGTTCAACATCTTCCGGCGTGGCGCCGGGATAGCTAATTGTGACTTGGACGACTTCGGTGCCGAATTCGGGGAATACTTCCTTTTTAATCGCCAGCGATGCCATTAAACCGCCGGCGATAAAAAGCACCATCAGTAAGTTAGGCGCTACCCCGTGATCCACCATCCATGCCAATGGGCCGCGTGGTACCTTCATGATTCGTCTCCCGGTTCATCTCCCGCTTGGGCCGGGGTGTCGTTGGGCCGACGAATGCGCACGAGTTGGCCTTCTCGAGGCTGGGCCAAGCCCGCGGTGACGACCTGCTGGCCGGTTTCCAGACCGCTACGAATCAAGGCGTCATCTTCCCCGCGATAAGCCAGCGTGACCGGCGTTCGGCGCAGGCGATTCTCCTCGTCGACTCGCCACGTAACATCCCCTGGGCGAAGCGCGGCAGAGGGTAGCGATATGAGTTGCTCTTGAATAGCGGGTTGAAAGGACGCACGTAGCACATCGCCCAGACGCAGGGCCGGGCCGTCGCTCTCTAGCGCCAAGGGGTCGTTCACTGCGATGAGTAGCTGTGCCTGCAGGCCATTCTCTTCCAGGCTGGGCAACATCGACACCAGCGTGCCTTCACGTGTGGCGCCTTCGGGCCAGCCGCGGCTGGTTAACGTCACGCTACTGCCCGCTTCCAGCCACTCCATCCACTCACCGGGTAGTGAGGCGCGCACCCAAAACTGCTCGACGCCCACCAGGTGCAATACCTCGGTGCCTTGACTGAGCAGACTGCCGGCGCCGACCAAGCGCTCCTGTACTATGGCCCGCCAGGGAGCGGTGAGGGTTGCGCGCTCAACATTCAGTGCTGCCTGGTCGCGGGCCACGCGTGCTTGGGTGAGTTCAGCTTGTGCTTGGCGCAGCTGTGGTTCACGCAAAACCAGGGCTTGGCGTTCGGCGGAGAGTTGGCGACCAAAGGATTCGTATTCACTACGGGCGCGCTGCTGCTCTGCCTGCTCTAAAGCAAGTAGCGCCTGGGCATTAGCCAGCTGCGCTTGAGCATCTTCAAGCGTAAGCGCCAGATCGGCTTGATCGATAAACGCCACGGCGGCGTCTTGCTCGACGACCTGGCCGGGAACAACGCCATTAGCGAAACGCTCAAGCTGCCCTGCTACGCGGCTTGCCAGCATTGTCTCCTGCTCTGCCTCAACGCGACCAAAGCCATAAAGATTAGGGGCCTGAGTGCTCGCGGACACGGTCATTACGTCTACCATGGTAGGTAGAGGTTCCGGCGGCGCTGTGCGCGCAATGCGGGGTGGCTGAGATATAATCCACCAAGCGAGCACAAGGGTGCCGACAAGAATCAACAGCGCAGCTACGGCACCTAACCGAACGCGGCCTCGTTGATAAGACGAGTGAGGGGAAGAGAGGGAGCGTTTTGGTGTCATTACCGCGCGTCATCCGTTGGCTAGGGCGAAAATCCCAGAAAAATAAGCGTATGATGCTAGCATCACGCATTGTTAAGCAGCGATTAGTCAAACAATGTGCAAATAACATGTAATTAACATTTACTTGGCACTCAATCATTTGGCTTTTACTTACTTGGCTTTCACTCATTTGATAGTAATAGACTGACTGGTCTACTTTAAGTATATGAAAAACAATGTAACCCGCGACAAATTAATTGATAGTGGCGCCGAGCTGATTAGTCAGCAAGGCTACAACGCGACGGGTATTAATGCCGTTTTAAAGGCCTGCGGTGTACCCAAGGGCTCCTTCTATCACTACTTCTCCAGCAAAGAGGATTTCGGGCTGGCGGTGATTGAGCGCTTTGCGGCTACTTATGACGAAACGCTGGTGGCACTGCTGGAAGATAGTGAGACGCCACCACTTGAGCGCCTGAAACGGTACTTCGCAGCAGGCCGGGACCATATGCACGAGTGCGATCATGCCACGGGCTGCTTGATTGGCAACCTTGGCCAAGAGCTTTCAGGCCAGAGCGATACCTTCCGCGATGCGTTAAACCTCGTGCTACAGCGCTGGGAACAGCGCTTCGTGCGCTGCCTGCAGGATGCTCAGGCGCGGGGTGATATTGCCAGCCACACCGCACCCGAGGCGCTCGCCAGCTTTATTCTCACCGGTTGGGAAGGTGCCATTCTGCGTGCCAAAACGCTTAAATCCGTCGAGCCGATGGAGCAGTTTGAAACGATCCTGTTTCAGCAAGTACTGGTACGCCCATTGCCATAGCCAGCGATGGACGTGACGTTGAGCGCGTATTAAAAGCCTTCCAAGACCAGTTTGCCAATCGTGCTGTTGCTCTCAATCAGAGCGTGCGCGCGCTTTAAATTCTCGGCGTTAATCGGGCCCAATACCTCGCCTAGAGTCGTTTTTAGGCGTCCGTCATCGACCATGGTCGATATTTCTGTGAGCAGGTCGTGCTGCTTGGCGAGATCGTCCGTCGCGAACAGCGGGCGGGTAAACATCAGCTCCCAATGCAGGGACAGACTTTTCATTTTGAGCTTACGCACATCGATCAGCTCCGGGTCATCAATAAGCGCCAGTTTTCCCTGGGGCTTGAGGGCTTCAAGAATGGCCTCAAAGTGGTGGTCGGTCTGGTTAAGGCTA
Source organism: Vreelandella sp. DA03-1M (assembly GCF_055725665.1). Lineage (NCBI taxonomy): Bacteria > Pseudomonadati > Pseudomonadota > Gammaproteobacteria > Oceanospirillales > Halomonadaceae > Vreelandella > Vreelandella sp. DA03-1M. The sequence goes on along the minus strand of NZ_CM146798.1, from coordinate 3,448,599 downwards.
ATCACCATATCCACACCGTCAAAGCCCGCCGCCTTAAGTTCTTGATCAAGTGGCTGGTGGTGATTAATCACCGCGTCGGCGCCTAGTGACTTCACCCAGGCTTGGCTTGCGGGCCGGGACGCTGTGCCAATGACGGTAATATCGGTGAGCTGTTTGGCAAGTTGCACCAGGATTGAGCCCACTCCCCCTGCTGCACCAATCACCAACAGGCTTTTGCCTTGGGTATCGCGCATGCCTAGTTCTAGCCGGTCAAATAGTAGCTCCCAAGCCGTAATCGCGGTCAGCGGAAGCGCAGCGGCCTCCGTGTCAGAAAGGCTTTTCGGCGCTAGGCTGGCGATACGCTCATCGACAAGCTGATATTCAGCATTAGAGCCCTGCCGAGCAATATTGCCTGCGTACCACACCCGGTCACCCGGCTGAAAGCGGGTGACCGCGCTGCCGATGGCATTGACCACGCCCACGGCGTCGTAACCCAGCACGCGCGGCTCGCCGCTTTCAGGCAGGGCGCTACTGCGCACTTTGGCATCCACAGGATTAACCGAAACCGCGCTTACCGCGACACGAATGTCGTGGGCGTCAGGCGTGGGTAGGGGGAGCTCAATGGCTTGCAGCGCGTCAGGATGGTCGATGGGCAGACTTTGGGTAAAGGCGAACGCCTTCATAGTAGTTCTCTCGTTAACGATAAGTGGCACCATCATGCCCCGATGTTGTTTTATTAAAAAGAACTCTGCTGCGTAATATCAGCGCAGGCTGAATTGAATCGCCATGTCCTAAGTCAGGAGCTCACCATGTTTGAAGGGTTTGAAAAACAGACACGTCACGTTAACGGTATCGACATTACGTTTAGAATGGGCGGCAGCGGCCCGGCACTTCTTCTGCTCCACGGCCACCCACAGACCCACATAATTTGGCACAAAGTGGCAGAAGAGCTTGCCCAGCATTTCACCGTTATCGCAGCCGACCTGCGCGGTTACGGCGACAGCAGTAAACCCGACGACGATCCTGAGCACCTAAATTACGCCAAGCGCGCCATGGCTGCCGATATGGCAGAGCTGATGAGTGCGCTGGGCTTTGAGCGTTTTAAAGTGCTGGCCCATGATCGTGGGGCGCGAGTCGCCCATCGTTTAGGCGTTGACCACGCAGAGCGAGTAGAGCGTATGGTGCTTCTGGATATTGCCCCGACGCTGGCCATGTATCGCGGCACCAACGAGGCCTTTGCGCGCAGCTACTGGCACTGGTTCTTCCTAATTCGCCCCCAGCCGCTGCCGGAAATGCTGATCCAGAGTAATCCCCCCCAATACCTCAAAAGCGTGATGGGTGCCCGCAGTGCCGGCATGGCGCCTTTCTCCCCAGAAGCGCTGGCCGAATACCAGCGCTGCCTTGCGCTCCCCGGCACCGCTACCGGTATTTGCGGAGACTACCGCGCCAGCGCCACCATCGATTTGGAGCATGATCAAGCCGGTATCGACGCAGGCGTAAAGCTCACCTGCCCATTAAAAGTGATGTGGGGCGCTGAAGGCGCCATTGAAGCTTGCTTTGATGCACTCAGTGAATGGCAAAAAGTCGCCACCGATGTAAAAGGCAAAGCGCTCCCTTGTGGCCACTACATCGCCGAAGAAATTCCCGAAATACTGCTGGATGAAGCGCTGCCGTTTCTTCTTGACGCTGGATAGGCGATTCGGGAGGCGACTGACCAAGACGAAGCGGGTAAAAAACTGGATAATGGGCCGCAATTCGCCTGTTGGCTTGTTTTTGCAAAAGCCCAGGCACACTCATTACTCCGGACGCCCGCTCATGGAAATCAAAGTTAACTATCTCGACAACCTCCGCCTGGAGGCCAAGTTCGACGATTTTACGGTTATCTCCGACCAGCCGATTCGCTACAAAGGCGACGGCTCGGCACCAGGACCGTTTGACTACTTCCTGGCGTCGTCTGCCATGTGCGCGGCCTACTTCGTAAAGGTTTACTGCAACGCTCGAGACATTCCCACTGAGAATATCCGTCTTTCCCAGAACAATATCGTTGACCCGGAAGACCGCTATAAGCAGATCTTCAAAATTCAGGTCGAGTTGCCGGAAGATATTTCTGAAAAAGATCGCCAGGGCATTCTGCGCTCCATTGACCGCTGCACGGTCAAGAAAGTGGTGCAAACTGGCCCCGACTTTCAAATCGAGACGGTAGAGAACATAGACGAGGACGCCCAAGCGCTGTTGATGGGCGCGCCGGAAGGCGGCAGTACCTATATTGAGGGCAAAGACCTGCCGCTGGAGCAGACCATCGCCAATATGAGCGCGATCCTGGCTGATCTGGGCATGAAAATCGAGATCGCCTCCTGGCGCAATATTGTGCCCCACGTATGGTCGCTGCATATTCGCGATGCGGCCTCACCGATGTGCTTTACCAACGGCAAAGGCGCGACCAAAGAGAGTGCGCTGTGTTCGGCGCTGGGCGAGTTTATAGAACGCCTGAGCTGCAACTTCTTCTATAACGATCAGTTTTTGGGTGAAGAGATTGCCAATAGCGCGTTTGTTCACTATCCCAATGAGAAGTGGTTCAAGCCGGGCCCGAACGACGAGCTGCCCGCAGAAATTCTCGACGAGCACTGCCTGGCTATTTACAACCCGGAAGGCGAACTGTGCGGCTCCAACCTGATTGATACCAACTCGGGTCGTGAAGACCGAGGTATTGTATCGCTGCCGTTTGTACGTCAAAGCGATGGCGAGACGGTCTACTTCCCCTCCAACCTGATTGAAAACCTATTCCTAAGCAACGGTATGAGCGCGGGCAATACGTTGGTAGAAGCCCAGGTGCAGTGCCTGTCGGAAATTTTCGAGCGGGCGGTGAAACGTGAAATCCTTGAGCAGGAGCTAACCCTGCCGGATGTACCGCAGGAAGTGCTGGCCAAGTACCCCAGCATTGTGGAGGGCATTAACGCCCTGGAAGCACAGGGCTTCCCGGTGCTGGTGAAAGATGCCTCCATGGGCGGGCAGTTCCCGGTCATGTGCGTCACCTTGATGAACCCGCGCACCGGCGGCGTGTTTGCCTCTTTTGGTGCCCACCCGAGCTTTGAAGTGGCACTGGAGCGCAGCTTGACCGAGTTGCTGCAAGGCCGCAGCTTCGAAGGCCTGAACGACCTGCCGTTGCCGACGTTTAACTCACAGACGGTTTCCGAGCCCAACAACTTTGTTGAGCACTTTATCGACTCGGTCGGCGTGGTCTCCTGGCGTTTCTTTAGTGCCAAGCCTGACTTCGAGTTTAGCGAGTGGGACTTCTCTGGCAGCAACGATGAAGAAGCCGAGACGCTGTTCGGCATTTTTGAAGAGTTGGGCGCTGAAGTGTACATGGCGGTTCACGAGGACCTGGGCGCGCCGGTCTGCCGCATTCTGGTGCCGGGCTACTCGGAAGTGTACCCGATTGAAGACCTGATTTGGGACAACACCAACAAGGCACTGGATTACCGCGAGGATATTCTCAACCTGCACCGTCTCGACGACGATCAGCTCACTGATCTGGTCGAGCGGCTGGAAGAGAGCCAGATGGATGACCATGCTGACATTATTACCCTGATCGGCATTGAGTTTGACGAGAACACCGTCTGGGGGCAGCTGACGATCCTGGAACTGAAGCTGTTGGTCTACCTGGCGCTGCAGCGTCATGAAGAGGCGCTGGACTGTGTACAGATGTTCCTGCAGTACAATGACAACACCGTCGAGCGCGGCCTGTTCTATCAAGCAGTGAACGCGGTGCTGGAAATTGTGCTGGATGACGAGCTGGAGCTAAACGATTATCTACATAGCTTCCAGCGCATGTTTGGCGAGGAAACCATGGCGGCCGTCGTGGGCTCGGTAAGTGGCGAGGAACGCTTCTATGGCCTAACGTCGACGAACATGCAGTTAGCGGGCCTTGAGCGCCACCAGCGCTTGATCGATAGCTACAAGAAGCTCCACGCGGCTCGGGCGGCGAAAGCGGAAATTTAAGCATCAGCTACAAGCAATGATAGTTAAACCTCTCTGCTGGCGCGACGGCACCAACAGGGTAGGTTTAAGGTACGTAAAACGGTAGTTAAGGACTTCCCATGAAGCATAGAATTATCTTCGCTATTCTTATGTCGTTTACGCTAACGCTGATCATGTCTGCTTGGATCACGTTCGTTAATGTTGGGGCACCTCCCAACTTCTTTAGCCTCTGGATGCATGCTTGGTTCTTGGCGTGGCCAGCCGCGGGAATCATCGCGTTTGTCAGCGGCCCCTTTATTCATAAATTAGCACACCGCATTGCCGAGAAGATCTAACTGTCTGGCTAGTTATGCCTGACTGGACTTACTGGAAGTAACGCTTAGCGTTGTTACAGTGATTAATATTAACCCCATGCCGATAATCTGAATAACGTCGAGGCTTCCATCTAAGAGTAAGAAGCCAAATAGTGTTGCGGTGACGGGCTCTACCATGGCTATCATCGAAGCTAACGCGGGCGCGGTGTGTTTTAGACCGACAATGTAAAGCACAAAGGAGAGGCCCGCCCCCAGTACGCCCAGGGTTAAAAACATCGGCCATTCTGAAGACCTTACAACGCTCACGGTTTGATCAATATCGCTCGGCAATATCAGCACGATGGAAAGCACTGCAAAGGCAATCGAAAGGACTGCCTGGGGGCTGCCATGGGGAGCTGCGTATTTAAAACCGAAAATAAAAACGGCGTATGAGAGCCCTGCAAGTAGCCCAGCAACCACACCGATCAGCGATAAGTCGCTTGCGCCAATCTCGTAAAGCTTTGTCAAAAGCACAATACCAATCATCACCAAGGCGATTGCCGCCCATTTTGATACCGTGGGTCTTTCAAGCTTTAGCGCGAATGATATTAGATATACAAATACCGGGGCGCAATACATCAATGTAGCTGCAACGGCCACGCTACCGTGCTCAATGCTTATGAAATAGAAGGAGAAATTGCCTGCAACACCCAGGCCCGCGATAGTAGACCAAAGCCATAACTGTCGATTCGAGAGCCCGCTGCTACGGGGACGAATTAGCAACCAGACAAGTACGAAAAGAAGCCCAATAAACCCACGGTAAAAGGAAACGACTGACGGTGCCCAGCCACTCTCAATAAGGATGCTACCAATCCCGCCGGACACACCCCAGAAAAATGCGGCTAGCGCCACAAACACTGTACTGACACCCATTATTTACTCTCCTTGTAGCCTCAATAAGGCTGCGCAATCCATGCGAAGCTGTTTCTATAATAGTGTTAAGGGCTCAAGCCTCCAATCCCAGTTGGCGTCTAAAGCGTACGTCGCTCATAAGTGTGGCAGACATTCTATGAAAATCGAGCGTTTCAGCACTTACCCAAAGAACCAGTAGCACACTGCAATGGCGGTGGTAACACCTGCTAAATCAGCCACCAGCGCGCAGCCTAAGCCATGACGAATACGGGTGATGCCCACCGCGCCGAAGTAAACAGCTAATACATAAAAGGTGGTTTCGGTGCTGCCTTGCATGGTGGCAGCCAGTAGGCCTGGAAAGCTGTCGACGCCAAAGGTGTCCATGGTTTCGATCATCATGGCACGGGCACCGCTGCCAGAAAGCGGCTTAACAAACGCCGTTGGCAGGGCATCTACAAAACGAGTATCCCACCCAACGCCTTCAACCAACCAGCGAATGCCGCTAAGACCGGCGTCCAGCACACCGCTGGCGCGCAGTACGCCCACCGCCACTAGCATGGCAATCAAATAGGGCAGCAGCGTAATGGTGAAGCTCAGGCCCTCTTTTGCACCTTTGATAAAGGCGTCATAGACCTTCACTCCACGCAATGCCGCTACGATTAAAAACATCATTACGATGCTAAATAGCGTCAGGTTGCCGACTAGCGTAGAGGCCGCCGCCAGCGCTTGGGCAGACATACCCGCCAGCGTGGTGATCAAGAGTCCCAACGCTAAGGCGGCCGCCACCAAATAGGCCAACACGACGGGATGCCAGAGCTTTAATCGCTGCATCACCGCTACCGCCAAAAGTCCTGCCAGACTAGAGGCGCTGGTAGCGAGCAAGATCGGTAAAAACACCAGCGTCGGGTCGGCGGCACCTTGCTGGGCACGGTACATAAAAATCGTTACCGGCAAGAGTGTCAGTGAAGAAGTATTGAGAACTAGAAACAGAATTTGTGCATTGCTGGCAGTTTCACTGCTGGGGTTGAGAGTTTGCAGTGAGTGCATGGCCTTGATACCGATCGGCGTGGCAGCGTTATCCAATCCCAGAATGTTCGCCGCGAAGTTCATGCTGATAAGCCCCATAGCGGGGTGGCCGCGAGGCACCTCCGGCATCAAGCGGCAGAAGAGCGGGTCGAGTACTCGCCCCAGCAGGCGTATCAACCCCGCCTTTTCAGCAATCGAAAGAAAACCCAACCATAAGGTCATAGTGCCCAACAGCACCAAAATAATATCGACGCTGACTTCCGCCATATCGAACAGCGATTGCACCAAACGGGCGAATACTTCGCTGTCGCCGCCGACTAACCACTGCCATAAGGAAGCCGCGAAAGCAGCAATAAAAAAGCTTAACCAGATTCCGTTGAGCATGAAGGAAGGGCATCCTAAGCAGTGAAGCGATGGGTAGTTAAACAGACAATGCCGCTTATCCTAACCAATGAATGCCCGCTCTCGCTAACCCGACAGAAAAAGAATAGGTGGCGCTGTTTAAAACCGTGCAGACCCTGGCTCAGTATCGAGTCAGGGCCGCTTTCACTTTAACGTGCTCCCGGAAAGTATTTCGGCTTTTTACTTGGTCATTGCATGTCGGCCGGGCGCAGCAGCAGTACCGCGAGTGGCGGTAGCGTCAATTCAAGGCTGGCGATTTGCCCATGAAGTGGGGAGTCTTCGGCGGTTAGCCGACCTAGGTTGCCCATGTTGGAACCACCATAACACTCCGCGTCACTGTTAAGGCGTTCTTCCCAACCACCGGCAAGCGGCACGCCCAGACGATAGCCTATGCGTGGGATTGGCGTCATATTGGCAACCACCAGCAACGGCTCACCGGTGGCGCTCCAGCGTAGCCAGGCAAAAACGCTATTGGTATTGTCATTGCCCACCACCCAGGTAAACCCTCGGGGTTCACTATCGCATTGGTGCAGAGCAGGTAGCTCGACGTAGCAGCGGTTAAGGTCGCTAAGCAATCGGTGGACACCGGTATGCCGGGCTTCGGCGAGCAGCGACCAATCCAGCTCACGGTCGTGGCTCCACTCCCGCCACTGACCGAACTCGCAGCCCATAAACAGCAGCTTCTTACCGGGTTGCGACCACATGATGGCGAGATAGGCGCGGAGATTGGCGAACTTCTGCCACTCATCGCCGGGCATCTTACCGATCAGCGAGCCCTTGCCGTGGACTACTTCGTCGTGAGAAATCGGCAAGACGTAGTGCTCAGAGAAAGCGTAGACCATAGGAAAGGTCATATCGTGATGCGAATAGGTGCGATACACCGGATCCTTGGCGATGTATTCCAGCGTGTCGTGCATCCAACCCATGTTCCATTTATAGGCAAAGCCCAGCCCGCCCTCCTTGGTCGGCTGGGTGACACCCGGCCAAGCGGTTGACTCCTCGGCAATAACGATGGTGCCGGGGGCTTCCTCGCTGATGACGTCATTGAGGTGGCGCAGGAAGTCGATGGTTTCCAGGTTTTCGTGACCACCAAAGCGGTTGGGAATCCATTCGCCTTCGTTACGGGAGTAGTTGCGATAGAGCATTGAGGCAACGGCATCGACACGCAATGCATCGACATGGAAATGCCGCAGCCAGTGCAGTGCCGAGGCGAGCATAAAGCCATGCACTTCACGCCTTCCCAGATTATAGATATAGGTGTCCCAATCCTGATGGAACCCCTCAAAAGGATGCTCATATTCGTACAGAGCGGTGCCATCAAAGCGTGCCAAGCCGTGGGGGTCGGTGGGAAAGTGGGCCGGCACCCAGTCGAGAATGACGCCCAGCCCTGCGCGATGGCACTCATCAACGAAGTAGGCAAAGTCGACAGGCTTACCGAAGCGGGCGCTAGGCGCAAACTGGCTCAATGGCTGATAACCCCAGGAGCCGCCGAACGGGTGCTCCATGATGGGCAAGAGTTCAACGTGGGTGAACCCCATGTCCAGCACATAAGGTATTAATTGCTCGGCCAGATCACGCCAACTATAGAGTTCGCCGTTGTCGCCGCCATGTTTGCGCCAGGAGGCAGCGTGCACTTCATAAATGCTTATTGGATGGGTCGGGTCATGGAGTTTTTGCCGCTGGGCGATCCATGCGTCGTCATGCCAGGTAAAGGGCGTGATGTCGGCTACCACCGAGGCGGTAGAGGGCGGTGCTTCGGTGGCTAAAGCAACTGGGTCGGCACGCAGGCCAATCGCACCGTAGGCCTCGACCACCTCATATTTGTACGCCTCCCCAGGCCCAAGGCGCGGTACGAATATCTCCCACACCCCGGCAGCAATGCGCAGGCGCATTATGTGTCGTCTGCCGTCCCAGCTATTGAAATTACCCACGACGGAAACACGCTGGGCATTCGGCGCCCAAACGGCGAAGCGCACGCCGTTGACGCCATCCACTGTCATGGGCTGGGCACCTAGGCAGTGCCCCAGCTGCCGATGGTTGCCTTCGCCTAGCAGGTAGAGATCCATTTCGCCCAGCAGCAGGCCGAAGCTATACGGGTCCTCGGTTAGCTGTTCGCCTTGGGGCCAGCGAATACGCAGCAGATAGGGAGCCGCATGCGGCAGCCGGGCAGCGAACAGACCAGGGATTTGTATGCCCGTCAGGCAGCAACGCACACTGCCGCCGTCGCGGTCGAGTACATCAACCCCTACCGCGCCGGGTAGGAATACGCGCAAAAACTGCCCTTTGCCATCACTGTGAATACCGAGGATGGCGAAGGGATCGCGATGGGTTCCTTGCGCTAGAGCGCTGGCGTCTTCCTCAGTCAACCACAAGCTGCGATCCAGAAGGGGTCGGGTGTGAATAACATTATTCATGTGGCTCTCCTGGGCTAAGTTGTTCGATGAGGGCAGCTAAGCCGTGCAGCGGCACACCCAACCATTCGGGGCGGTTGGCGGCTTCGTAGGCGATTTCGTAAGCCGTCTTTTCCAGCACGAACAGATCCACCGCCGCAGCGGCTCCGCTGGCTTGCTTCCATTCGTGGGGTATTTCCATGGTGGCCAGCCAATAAGCGTTGAGAAAGGCTTGGCGACCTTTAAGCAGATACTGCTCCACCACCGCATGGCTGGTGCCGGTATGCGTATCAGCGCCTTCATTGTCGCCGGGCCGGGCTTCCTCCACCTTGGCATAGGCGTAGTCGAAGGAGCGCAACATGCCAGCCACATCGCGCAGCGGGCTATCCTTCGCGCGACGCTCTTCCAAGGGCCTGGCCGGTTCGCCTTCAAAATCGATGATGTAAGCATCATCATGAGCCACCAGAACTTGGCCAAGATGTAGATCACCATGAATACGGGTGAGTAGGCTGCCTTGGGCAAGTTCCGACATCTTTTTGATGGCATCCATCAACGTGGCGCGGCGAGCCAAAATAATGTCGGCAAGCCGCTGTTCGGCTTCGTTGGCAGTGTTCTTGTGTTGCTCCAGCACGTTTAGCGCTTCCTCAACACGCTGCGTCACGCGTTGTGTCCAGTGCTGCACATGGGAGAGACCAGCGACTTCGGGCGTGAATGCTGGGTCGTCGTTGGGCGTCGCCAGCACCATATGCAGCTCACCCAATCGACGCCCTAAGGTAGTGGCAAACTCTGCCAACTCCTCGAAGGCGCCGTAGCGGGCTTCGGCTTTTGGCTCGCTTGCCCGTTCGTCGTCCGCCACCGCTTCACGAATGGCACGTTCCAGCTTATTGCGCGTCCATGACCAGGCATCGCCCTGGTTGTCGATGAAGCCTTGCAGAATCATGAGCGTTTGCGTGGCTCCCTCTTCGAGCCGGGTGACCACGCCGTACAAAGGCACGGTATGCGTAAAGCCCCGCTCAGTCAGGTAACTGCCGATTTCCGCTTCGGGATGAATGCCTGGCTCCAAGCGTCGGAACAGCTTGAGCACTAATTGATGATTGATGATCACCGAGCTATTGGATTGCTCGGCACTCTGCTGCACCACCTCGAGGTGCTCGGGAAGTGTCAGTTCGGCGAAGGTGGCGGTTGGCAAGAAATGAATTTCTCCTTTCTCATAAGGCAGCACGGTGCCTAGGCGCATGTTTTCTAGTACCGCCAGTGTAAAGGCATCCAGGGTGACCGCATCGGTGAGTAGCCCCACTTCGTGGAAGCGACGAACACGGGCCATGGCGAGCTGTTGGGGTAGCGGATTGCTCTGTTCATCTTCGCCCAGGAAAGCCAGCGGCAGTTGGTAGCGCTCGCTGCCTTGGCCATGTTTGACCTCCACTTCGCTAAACAGCAGCGTATGGCCGCTGTGCTCAAGGCTGGCAGTGGCGTGTAAGTGGACTTCCTCAATACGCGCCTGCTTGGCGGCGAACCAACGTCGCTTGGGCAGGTAGCTGGGCAGCGTCTCGCGTTCGAGTAGTCGCCTGGGTGTCTCCTCAAAAATCTCGTTAAGGCGCTTTTTGATAATCAGCGTAACGAAATCCGGCATGGGCTCTGGTACAGGCACATGCCACTCCGGCATGGCGGTAGCCGGGGCCAGCAAGAACCAGAAAAAACCGTAAGGAGGCAGCGTCAGCAGGTACGCCAGTTTACCCACCGGTGGAAAAGCGCTTCCGCCGACCATTTCTACCGGCACCTGACCGGAAAACGCGGAAAGATCGAGCTCCACCGCCTGGGCAGTGCTGGCCACATTGGCCACGCACAGCAGTGTTTCTGTCTCGCCATTATCGAGTGTCATCTCGCGTAGGTAGGCGAGAATATGCCGATTGGAGGGGTAGAGTGGCCGCATGGTGCCACGGCTGAAAGCACGGTGCTGGCTGCGTACTGCGAGTAGCCGCCGCATATTGCTAAGCAGCGAGTGCGAGTCACGAATTTGTGCTTCGACATTGACCGTTTGATAGCCGTAGAGCGGATCCATGATCGGCGGTAGCACGAGCTTGGCCGGGTCGGCGCGGGAGAAGCCGCCGTTGCGATCCACCGACCACTGCATGGGCGTGCGCACGCCGTCACGGTCGCCGAGATAGATATTGTCACCCATACCAATCTCGTCACCGTAATAGAGCACCGGCGTGCCCGGCATGGAGAGCAGCAGGCTGTTAAGCAGCTCAATACGCCGCCGGTCGCGTTCAAGCAGCGGCGCTAACCGACGACGAATGCCCAAATTAATACGAGCCCGACGGTCGGCGGCGTAGTGATTCCAGAGGTAGTCGCGCTCCTTATCGGTCACCATTTCAAGGGTCAGCTCGTCGTGGTTACGCAAAAAGATCGCCCACTGGCAGGTGGCCGGTATTTCCGGGGTCTGGCGCAAAATATCGGTAATCGGGAAGCGGTCTTCCTGGGCGAGAGCCATGTACATGCGCGGCATTAAAGGGAAGTGGAATGCCATGTGGCACTCATCGCCATCGCCGAAGTAGGGCCGGGTGTCCTCGGGCCACTGGTTGGCCTCGGCGAGCAGCATGCGGTCGGGGTAGCGCTCGTCGAGCACCGCGCGGATCTTCTTGAGTACCACATGGGTTTCGGGCAGGTTTTCGTTGTTGGTGCCTTCGCGCTCGACCAGATACGGTATGGCGTCCAGGCGCAGGCCATCGACCCCCATATCGAGCCAGTACTCCATGACCTTGAGAATCTCATCGAGTACCACGGGGTTATCGAAGTTGAGATCCGGCTGGTGGGAGTAGAAACGATGCCAGAAGTAGGCGCCGGCCACCGGGTCCCAGGTCCAGTTGGAGGATTCGGTGTCCAGAAAGATGATGCGTGTGCCGGGGTACTTTTGATCGGTGTCCGACCATACATAGAAGTCGCGCTCTGGTGATCCTGCTGGCGCCTGTCTGGCGCGTTGAAACCACTCGTGTTGGTCAGACGTATGGTTGATGACCAGTTCGGTAATCACGCGCAGTCCGCGCTGGTGGGCCTCCTGGATGAAGCGCTTGGCGTCATCAAGCGTGCCGTAATCGGGGCTAACGCTGGTGTATTCAGCAATATCGTAACCATCGTCGCGACGCGGCGAGGGGTAGAACGGCAAAATCCAAATCGTGTTGACGCCCAGGCTGACGATATAGTCGAGCTTTTGGATAAGCCCTTCGAAGTCGCCGATACCATCATCGTTGGCATCGAAGAAGGCCTTCACGTGTACCTGGTAAATCACCGCATCTTTGTACCAGAGTGGGTCATCGAGGAAATCCATCGCCTCGACGGCGTGTGTTTCGCTGCTGGCATCCATCATTGGCTTACCCTCTCTGCTTTGATCATTAGATAACAATTGACATGAACTAGCGGCTTCCAAGCCAATACCGTTGTTAATAAACCGGTAGCTAATAAACCGGAAGCTAGTGAACCGGGCGAAGTCGCCAAATGGCGAACGGCATAACGCTGGGGTCTAAGCGCATCGATTGCCATTTGCCATGCCAAGTCCATTGACGGCCACTCATGAGGTCCTCCACATGCAGTGCCGCCTCATCGGGAACTTCGAATAGCGCCATGGGCAACTCAAAGGCGCCCTCCTGAGGCTCAAACGGGTCAAGGTTGACGGCGACCAAGATGGCCTCGTCGCTTAGTTCGGTGCGCTTGGCGAAGAGCAATAAACGGTCGTTGTGTACCGCATGGAAGGTCAGCCCAAGATGGCTATGCAGCGCCGAATTCTCGCGACGGATGCGGTTGAGTTGGGCGATCTCATAGATGATGTTGCCGGGGGCGCTATAGTCGCGCAGGCGAATCTGGTACTTCTCTGAATCGAGGTATTCCTCCTTGTCGGGTACCGGTGCGCCTTCGCAGAGTTCAAAGCCGGAGTACATGCCCCACAATCCTGATCCCATGGTGGCCAGCGCCGCGCGAATCAGGAATCCCGCCCGCCCAGACGATTGCAGAAAATAGGGATTGATATCCGGTGTGTTAACGAAAAAGTTGGGCCGATAGCCGTCACGCAGGGGCGATTCATTGAGTTGCGTGAAGTATTCGGTTAGCTCCGCCTTGGTATGGCGCCAAGTAAAATAGGTATAGCTCTGTGTGAAACCCAGCTTGCCCAGGCGCAGCATCATGGCCGGGCGGGTAAACGCTTCGGCCAGGAAAATCACATCGGGGTCACGTTGGCGAAGATCGGCAATTAACCATTCCCAAAAGGGCAGCGGCTTGGTGTGTGGGTTATCAACCCGAAATATCTTTACCCCTTCATCGACCCAGCCTTGAACCACATTGCGCAGTTCAAGCCACAGCGAGGGAATCGCCTCTTCGGCGTAGAAATCGACGTTGACAATATCCTGATATTTTTTGGGCGGATTCTCGGCATAGCGAATCGAGCCGTCGGGCCGCCAGGAGAACCAGCCGGGGTGCTCCTTGAGCCAGGGGTGATCCGGTGAACACTGAATGGCAAAATCGAGCGCTATCTCAAGGCCGTGGTCGGCCGCGACACGGACCAGCTCGCGGAAGTCTTCGCGGGTGCCAAGCTCAGGATGGATGGCGTCATGTCCGCCTTCTTCGCTGCCAATGGCGTAAGGGCTGCCTGGGTCGTTCGGCCCGGCTTCAAGGCTATTGTTAGGCCCTTTGCGATACGCCCGACCGACAGGATGGATAGGCGGGAAATAGAGCACGTCAAAGCCCATGTCGCGGATTAACGGTAGCCGCCTGTGCACATCCTTGAACGTGCCGTGGCGATTGGGATCGTCGGTTTCCGAGCGGGGGAACAGTTCGTACCAGCTGGCAAAACGCGCTTTAAGCCGTTCGACTTCGAGCGGATAGAGGGCGTCGCTTCTGGTTATGTGCGGACGAGTATCCGCTTCGTGCATCAATCTAGTGGTTATATCATCTAATAGCAGCGCGACGCGGTCAGCATCATTCTGCGCCAGCCGGAATTGCTCAAGGAGGTCAGCCAGTGATTTATACAGCGCTCCCTCGCTACGCTCGGCGGCTTGTTCCACCAGTTGTCTGCCTTCTTCCAGTTCGAGCCCGATGGGAACCCCCGCCTGGTGTTTCTTGGCGAGTTCGTAGTGATAAGTGGCATACACATCCCACCAGGCTTCAATAATAAAACCATGGCGGCCCACCCGGAGAGGCGTGAAACTCCCTTCCCATACATCCAGGCCGAGGGGCTCGATCTGGCTCATGGGCGCGCGCTGTTGCTGCCCCTCATCGTCATGCCAGCAGATAGCCGCTGCCAGCACATCGTGACCGTCCGCGAAGATGGTGGCTTTCACCACTACCGTTTCGTTAACGATGGACTTGGTCGCAAAGCGCCCTTGATCCAGGGAAGGGGTGACGGCTTCAATGGCAATGCGCGGGGCATGGGTGGCCGCTAGGCCATGGTCCTGGTGTTGACTCTGTGCCGGGAGAGCCCCGGACGTGGGATAGACAGGTGAACTCATCGCATGCTTCTCCTTGCAGCGCGAAAACGACAGCGAAGGTATCCGCGCCGCCTTATATCTAGGTAACGGCGCCTTCGCCGTGCTGTACTAGCTCTAGCAGGGCCAGTGAACGACCTTCCATCCTGTGTTCCTCTCCAAAGGCGCGCTGGAAGGGGGCTTCCTCAATGGTTTGGCTGGTGTCGAGGCGGCATAACCATCCGCTACCACTCGGTGCGGCCGGTAGTTGAAAAGCGACGGCCTCATGGTGCGCATTGAAAATTAGCAGCAAGGTGACATCGGCCCCCGCACGGCGTATACCGGAAGGCTGGGCGCGACCATCGAGTAATAGGCCGAGTGTGCGCGCCTCGGTATCTTCCCAGCGCTCAACATCCATTTCGGCACCATCCGGGGCCAGCCATGCCACTTCCTTGAGCCCCATTTCCTCGTTGTACTCACCGGAAAGGAAGCGACCTCGACGCAGGATGGGGTAGCGCAACCGCAGTGCGATCACCCGTCGCAGGTACTCGATCATGGCGTGGGCGTCACCGTCTAAGTTCCAATCCACCCAACTGATCTCGTTATCCTGGCAGTAGGCGTTATTGTTGCCTTGCTGGGTGCGCAATAGTTCATCGCCCGCCAGCAGCATCGGCGTGCCTTGTGAGAACAGCGTGGTGGCGATGAAGTTACGGATCTGACGCAGCCGTAATGACTGGATATCCTCATCGTCAGTAGGGCCCTCCACGCCATGGTTCCACGATAAATTGTGACCATGGCCATCCTTGTTATCCTCGCCGTTCGCCTCGTTATGCTTATCGTTGTAGGCCACCAGATCAAAAAGGGTATAGCCATCGTGGGCCGTCACGAAGTTGACCGAGGCGAAAGGCCGCCGGCCTCGCCGCTTGAAGAAATCCGCCGACGCCATTAGCCGGGTAGCAAGCTCCGGTAACTGCCCTTCATCGCCGCGCCAGAAAGCGCGCACCGTATCCCGGTAGCGGTCATTCCACTCCGCCCAGCCCGGCGGAAAGCCACCGACTTGGTAGCCGCCGGGGCCGCAGTCCCAGGGTTCGGCAATTAGCTTGACCTGGCTTAGAACGGGATCCTGTCGGCAAGAGTCGAGAAAACCGCCGCCCTCATCGAAGCCGTGGGGTTCGCGGCCAAGAATGGTCGCCAAGTCAAAGCGGAAACCATCAACGCGCATCTCGGTGGCCCAGTAGCGCAGCGAGTCAGTGACCATTTGCAACACACGCTGATGGCTCAGGTTAAGGGTGTTACCCGTGCCGGTATCGTCGATGTAGTAGCGCAGTTCGTCGGGCATCAGCCGGTAGTAAGAAGCGTTGTCGATCCCCTTAAGGGAAAGGGTGGGGCCTAGTTCGTTGCCCTCGGCGGTGTGGTTGTAAACCACGTCGAGAATGACCTCGAGATCGGCGGCATGATAGCGCGCCACCAATTCCTTAAATTCATTAATGCTGTCGCCAGAGATATAGCGCGAATGGGGGGCGAAAAAACCGAGCGTGTTGTAGCCCCAGTAATTGCGCAGCCCTTGCTCTAACAGACGCTGATCATCAACGAAGGCGTGGATCGGCAGTAACTCAACCGACGACACGCCAAGCGAGCGGATGTAGTCAACCACATCGTTGACCATCAGCCCGGCAAAGGTACCGCGCAGCGCTTCCGGCACCGACGGATGACGCATGGTGTAGCCACGCACATGGGTCTCATAAACAATGGTGTGATCCCAAGGCAGCTGCACGCCTCGTGAGCGCCCCCAGGTGAAGGCCGGGTCGATCACGCGGCAGCGGGGCATAAATGCTGCACTGTCCCGCTCATCGAAACTTAGATCACCATCGGGATGGCCAATGGTGTAACCAAACAGCGCTTCATCCCATTGCAGGTCACCCACAATCTGCTTGGCGTAAGGGTCGAGTAGCAGTTTATTGGGGTTGAAGCGGTGGCCTTCCTCGGGTGCGTAAGGCCCATGCACACGGTAACCGTAAAGCTGGCCGGGGCGGGCGTCGGGTAAGTAGCCATGCCAAACTTCGTCGGTGTATTCGGGCAGCTCAACACGCGCCACTTCCTGTTCGCCGGTTTCATCAAACAGGCATAGTTCAACTCGGGTGGCATTCGCGGAGAACAACGCGAAATTAACGCCTAGGCCATCCCAGGTCGCTCCTAAAGGAAACGATGACCCTTCGTGAACACGTGCGTGCCGCATAACGCTTGGGGTTTCGTCGGCGGCAACGGACTTATCGCTGTCCCGCGAGGCGTGGCTTGTATTCATTGCATTCATCCTTGGGCCATTCGGGCACTTGGGAGTTAGCTAACGTTTTAACGTCTGTTTTTTAACGAGCGTTTTTAACGACATTGTTAATAACAGCTTTTAACTAGTACTTTTAACTCTCGGGGTCGCTTGTCTTAGGCGTGTTGGTTTTCTTCGCCTTTGGCGTCGCTTTTTTCGCTGTCTTGGCATCTGTCTTTTTAGCCGTTGCCGCCTTACCCGCTTTTTTAGGTGTGTTGGCTGTCTTAGCTGTGTTCGTCTCTTTACTAGCGGCCAGCGGGTCGCTGCTACGCCGCGGGCGGCGGGTACGCGCCACCGTGGCGGAGTCCTCAGGCAGTGGCTCCATCAAACTCGCTGTAGCGTCGGGATCGGTGGGTGCCTGGGGCGGATGGCCACGATCCTGCACCGGCAGGTCCTGCCCGACTACGGTGTCGTCGCGAAAGGGAGCTTCATCAAAGGCGGGGTCGCCGTCGGGGTCTTCCAGCGGTAAACGGTTCTCCTGGATGCCCACCTCGTCATCCTCTAGCGGCAAGTCCTCCTCCAAGATAGGTGTTTCGTCCAGAGGCTCACCGACTTCTTCCAAATCGGCGTCGTTACCGGCTGCTTGCTCAGTGGCAACGATCTTTAACGCTCTGTCCCAATGGCGTTGCTGTTGGCCTTCGGGTCGTCCTTCAGCTTCCCAGATGCTGTAGGCCAGTTGACGTACGCGTTCTTCGTCAGTCATGTCAGCTCATCCTATGTCCTATTTCACAATTCGTTTTCGACGCTCGTTTACGATGTGACAGGGTGTTGAAGTCATTAAGAAGTAACCCAAGCGCCACTGCTCTCCGTGTCGTCATCGCGCAGGTAGACACCGACGGGTAGTTCCGCCAGCAAGGAGGCAATAGGAAGTCCGTGGTCGCCTATCTCCAGCGAAGACGCGGTCAACACCCCCTGCCAAACACCAGCATCTGGCTGTAGCAAAGTATCTCCCCAGTGTGACGGGGGAATATGCGGTAGCTCGGCGTTGCCTAGCAGGGCAGTTGTCAGCCGCGGTACTACCACCAACAATCGGTAGCCAGCGTAACGCCGGGTAAATGCCACCACGTGGTCGGCATGCTCACCGGTTGCCGAGATA
The DNA here is from genome assembly GCF_055725665.1 of Vreelandella sp. DA03-1M. Classification (NCBI taxonomy): domain Bacteria; kingdom Pseudomonadati; phylum Pseudomonadota; class Gammaproteobacteria; order Oceanospirillales; family Halomonadaceae; genus Vreelandella; species Vreelandella sp. DA03-1M. The sequence goes on along the minus strand of NZ_CM146798.1, from coordinate 3,430,753 downwards.
GGATGATAATCACCGTGGGTAAATAGCCGTGGATGACGATGGCGCAGCGCCAGTAACCGGGCGATGAGCGCTTGCTTTATTCGTCCATCCCGCCACGTTAATAGTGCCTCTGTAGGCGTGAGGGCCGCTTCAAGCGCTGCTTGACGCGCGGCATGGTCGACGGGGCGGCGGTTATCAGGATCGACCAAGCTGTAATCCCAGAATTCGCCACCTTGGTAAAGATCAGGCACGCCGGGTACGGTCAAGCGCAGTACCGTCTGTACGAGGCCATTGAGGGCGCCTGGTAGATCGATAGTGCGTGCCGCCGCTGCAATGGAATCGCGCAAGGGCGGTGTGGTCAGTAAGTCTTCAAGGAACGCTTGAGAAGCGGACTCATAAGTATCATCTGGCCATAGCCAATGGCTGCGTAACTTGGCTTCGCGCAGGGCTTTTTGCTGCCACTGAGCGAGCCGCTGGGTAAACGTTTGCATCTCGTCGTTGTCCAGCGGGTCAAGCGTTGGCGCCCAAGCCCCTAGAAGAACCTGATAGAGAATCAGTTCATCGCCCGGTGAGGGAGCAACCCCGTTGGGCAACGATCGGCGCAGCGGGGCGGCTAACCGCCGCCAATGCTCAATGTGTGTCGCAAAGTGAGTGGCGTGTTCACTGAGTGCTGCTAATCGAGCGCGAACATCTTCGCCACGCTTGTGGTCGTGGGTGGCGGTGGTCACCATGGTGCGAGGGAATTGGCGGGCACGCCGGGCATTCGCCTCATGAAAGTGCCTGGGCGAATGGCTGAAGTGCTCGCCATCGAAGCCCACATCGTTTCGCGAGATCAACACGGCGCTGCGATATCCCGCGGTATCTTCCACTGCCTTGGCCGCCACCGGCGAGGTGAGCTGCTGGAAACGCACTATGGCGCGCTGACGCAGTCGGCGCTCTTCAGCATTAGCGATGTCTTGGGGAGCTTCTCCCCCCAGCCAGCGCTCCATGGTTTCAAGAACGGCAGCGTCGGGTGGATTTAGCGCTTGCCGAGCCCCTCGCATCGCCTGAGTGAAGAAGGGGGCATCGGCTTCGGGGCGCCCGGCTTCGTCGGCATAGCTGCGATAGATGGGGAAGTGAACGATTAATGCTTCCAGCGCCCGGCTGATGGCCGCCAGGGTAATATCACGGCTGGCCAGCTGGGTGCGAGCAACGGCATGCAGGGCGTTGGCACAGGCATTGAATTCGCTGGCCAGTAGTGAGGTCAGTATCTCGCGCCTGGCCAGCCGTACCTCAGCTAAAAAATCAACGTCTCGGCCACTGATTTCCTGCCAAAGCGTTCGCAATGGTGCGGCACTGGCCGGGTTGTGCTGTATGCCTGAGACCTCGTTCATAAACTCATAACCGCTGGTGCCGTCCACGCCCCAGTCGTCATGTAGTGTTTCGCCATCACCCAAAATCTTTTCTACATAGAGAGCGACGTGGGGAGGCACATCGGCTGGTCGCTTGGCTTGCAAGGCATCCAGGCGCTGGCGAAGCTTTAGGCAATAACCGCGTGGGTCGGCAAGCCCATCAACGTGGTCGACCCGTAAGCCATCGACCCAGCCCGCTTCGACCAAACGTAACGGCAGGGCATGAACGGCTTCGAACACTTCCGGCACTTCAACGCGTAGTCCACCCAGTTCGGTGACATCGAAGAAACGCCGCCAGTTGATCTCATCAGAAGCGGTGCGCCACCACGCCAGGCGGTAATGCTGGCGTTCAAGTAAGTTATGCAGGCGAATGGCGCCGTTGGGATTTGCACCGTCGAACAGGGGCAGAACAGCGTCGAGCGACTGCCGGGCAGCGGGGGATTCCATCACCTTGCTTAGTTGATAACGCGCCTCGTCAGCGGCGGTATAGGCGTCTTCGCGTTGCTGCAGGGCATCGAAAAAAGCCGCCTGTTCGTGCAGCACGTTGTGCTCAGCAAAGCGTAGTATGTCGCCGTAATGACGAGGGTCGATGGGAAAACGGTGCTCGTGATAATCCACATGGAAGCCCGCCGTATCGGCGTCGTAGCTCAGTTCTAATTCACCCGAATGCAGGGTTTCGGCATAAGGATCACCCAAGAACGGCACAAGCAGCTTTCCGGCAAGCGAGGGGGCGGCGTTATTAATATCAGCAGCGTGCCAGTCAATATCGAAGAAGTCGGCATAGGGGCTATCTTTCCCCCAGGTCAGCACATCCTGCCACCAGCGGTTTTGGGAGCCCCCCACCGCTAGGTGGTTGGGGACAATATCCAGGATTAGCCCCATGCCGCGCGAGCGAAGCCGCGACACTAAGCGCTCCAGCGCCGCCTCGCCGCCTAACTCAGGGTCGATGCGTGTTGGGTCGATGCCATCGTAACCATGGGGCGAACCGGCACGTGATGCCTGTAGAGGTGAGGCATAGATATGACTAATACCCAGGCTGGCGTAATAGTCTACCCAGTGTTCGGCATCCTCTAAGGTAAAGTCGCGGTGAAACTGCAACCGCACAGTCGCGAGGATTTCATTCATGAGTCGATTTCCCAGATAGGGCGGATCGTGATGGTTTGCCAGAGGAGGAGTCTTTACGTGCACGCGTCAGCGCCGCGAGCCGTTGACGAACCTCATCCGATGTCAGTAAATCATTGGCATCGGATGCCCAGCGCCGACGCCAATTAGGGTGCTCATCCACCGTGTTCGGTAAGTTGGCTTGCTCCTCAAGCCCTAAGGCGTCTTCAACCGGGAGCAAGAGTAACGGCGCGGGCGTGGCGGCTAAGTGACGCGCACACGCATCAAGTACCTGCGAGGCGGGTATATCGGCCGCTTCTAGCGTCTCGGTCGTTGGCTTTACACCCAGTAAGCCCAGCGTCGCGGCGAGTTTGGCACGCTCCTTGCGCCTGGCTAGCCGTTCGCTTTCAGCACTTTGCGTTTCCTTGAGCAGCCCCAAGCGGCTGCGCCATTCAATATCGCGCCCCGCCCACCAGCCCGCTACGGTGGGCAGGTCATGGGTTGAAGAGGTGGCCATGGCATTGGGGTTCCAATCGCTGGCGGTAAGGTAGTGATGCGCCTCGTCCTGCTCGAACCACAGCACCTGCATGCCCAATATGCCGCGGGCGGTAAGGCGTTCGCGAAAGCCGGGGGCGACGGTGCCCAGGTCTTCACCAATCACGATGCCGCGGTGTCGCCACGACTCCAGCGCCACCAGGCGGAGCATGTCGTCTAGCGGGTAGCGGAGATAACCGCCTTCAGTGGGCGGTGCGCCACGGGGAATGAGCCATAGTCGCAACAAGCCGAGGATATGATCGATGCGCACCCCGCCAGCATGGGCAAAGGCACTGCGCAGCATGTCAATGAAACTTCGAAAGCCTGAACGCTTCAGACCGTCGGGCGAAAAGGCGGCGAGGCCCCAGTTTTGACCATGGGCATTAAACAGGTCGGGTGGGGCGCCAATTGAGACGCCTTCCAGCATATCCGTTGGGCGGCTCCAGGTTTGGCTGCCACCGGCATCCGCCCCCACCGCCAGATCTGCGATCAAGCCAATCGCCATACCGCTCTCACGGGCGACTCGCTGAGCACGGGACAGTCCATCGGCGGTTATCCACTGCAAGAAAGCATGAAAACCGATTTCATCGGCACGGGTTTCGGCGAAGTGAGCAAGCTTAGGGCTGGCTGGGTCGCGTAGTTCTTCGGGCCACTCTCGCCAGTCGCCGGGGCCGAGTTCTCTTTGCAGGGCTTCGAAGCGGCAATGATCTTCCAGCAAGGCGCCACCCGCACGGCGAAATGCCTGCATTTCCCGGTGGAGGGTTTGGGCTTCATCATCTTCACGCGCCATGAAGTCATCGTAGAGATAACGCAGCCAGGAGAGCTTGGCGCGTGCTGCCTCGGGCCAATCGAGGTAGTCATCGGCTTCCAGGCGGCGCAGCTCAGCATGCAGCCCATTACGTGCCTGGGCGTCATAAACACTGGCGTCGCCCAGCAGGGTTTCTGCAGCGCTGTAAAGCACGTTATAGAGTAGGCGGGTGGAGGGGGAGTAGGGGCTGTAGCGCTCAGGGTCGGCGCTAAACATGGCATGGGTCGGGCTAATTGCCAGGGCATCCGCGCCTTGCTCGGCGGCATGCAAAACGCACTGTTCCAGTGCCAAGGTGTCGCCGATGCCGCCGTCCCCGGGACGCCGCAGTGCGTAAAGCTGCGCTGCCAAGCCCCATAGTCGTGGTGTAATCTCACCGCTGGCGTCACTCAGTGAATAACACTGGTGTGGCGCAACGGCCAGGGTCAGTTCGGTATCGGCTACCTGCAACTGGTGATAGCCGATCTCGGTAATGCTGGGCACCGCACCGCCATCGTCAAGGTAACCTTGTTTAGAACCGCCTTGCTCAAGCTGCAATGTAAACGCGGTGCCGGGAGGCAACGGCGAGGGCAGCGGTATCGGCGTGTCACAGTCGGCGGTAAGCAGCGGTGGCCATTCTGCAGGGCTTCGCGGCGCATGCAGGCGTTTCAGGCGTTGCAAGCCTTCCTTCATGGCAGACTTACTCGACGTTGAATAGCCGAGTGCTTCCAGTAGGTTACGCTGAGCCTGCTCAGACAATTGGCAGTGCTCGCCGTCGCTATTTTCCCACTCAAGTAGTAAACCGGCCGCTTCGGCGAGTTCCCTCAACGACGCTTTCATGCACTGACCTCCTCGTCACCGGGGGTGTGGCGCAACCAGGCAGCCGCGGCACGGGGTGGCATCCGGCCGCTCTCGGTGGCCTTTGCGGCGCCTTCGGTAGTTTCATAAAGCAGTTGACCTACTCCCAACCCCGGCGTGGCTGCCGCCTGCTGCCCAAGATTGAGTGCTATTACCAGTTGGGTGTCGTCACTCATTCGCCAGCGGGCCAGTACGGCCTTGTCGCCGAGCACTTTTGCCCCCAGTGCTTCTGCGCCAGGCAGGCGCGGCACAATATGCTGGTGACGCAGCGCTAATAGCGTGCGATAGCGGTGCAAACAGGCGGCAAAGGGAGATGTTTCCCTCGCGGCGAAGTCGGGGATGGAGGCTTCGAAGGTGGTCAGCGCATTAGGGTCGGGTATGCGTTCGCGGCTCTTCTCGTCAAAAAAAGCGCTAAAGTCGGCAAACTCTGCCCGCCGCCCTTCGCGAACCGCTTGGGCGAGCTCCTCATTATGTTCAGTGAAGAATAGAAAGGGTCGGGTGGAACCCCACTCTTCGCCCATGAACAGTAGTGGAATCATGGGTGACAGCAGCAGTAAAACCTCAGCGGCTGCCAGTGAATCGGCATCGGCGAGCATGCTCAATCGTTCGCCAAGGGCGCGGTTACCGGTCTGATCATGGTTCTGGAGAAACGCGACGAAGGCTGTTGGCGGCAGATGGGCGCTGGGCTCTCCGCGGGAATGTCCATGACGCGATGTATGGCCCTGAAATATAAAGCCTTCACTGAGGCAGCGGGCCAGCCTAGGCGTAGCGTTATCGACAAAATCGCTGTAATAGCCTTCCTGCTCGCCGGTCAGCAAGACATGCATCACGTTGTGCCAGTCGTCATTCCATTGAGCGGTAAACTGCTGTTGGTTGAGCAGGCTGGCGGTATTGCCTTCGTTCTCTAGCACCAGATGAATATGCCGCTCGGGAGCCATTTGGGTGCGTATTGTGCCGGCCAACTCGACCAGGAAGTCCTGCTCGCTAATGGCGTGGACAGCATCGAAACGCAAGCCATCCAGGTGATACTCCTCCAACCACATCAAGGCGTTATCGATGAAGTAACGACGTACCATCGGTTGGCGGAAGTCGATGGAAGGCCCCCAGGGTGTGACCAAATCCTCACGGAAGAAGGCGCCAGCGTAGTTGGCCAAATAGTTACCGTCGGGGCCGAAGTGGTTGTAGACCACATCAAGAAACACCATCAGGCCGTAGGAGTGAGCCTCGTCGATCAGTGCTTTCATGTCATCAGGGCTGCCGTAGGAGGCTTCCACCGCGTAGGGCAGTACGCCGTCGTAGCCCCAGTTACGCGCACCGGGAAATTCCGAGACCGGCATCAACTCAATGGCATTGACCCCTAGTTCGGCCAGGTAGGGCAGGTGTTGGCGCACGCCTTTAAAGCCACCCAGGGTGCCGACATGCAGTTCGTAAAGCACGGTTTCGTGCCACGGGCGCCCCTGCCAATCGGCGTTTTTCCACTGGTAGTTATTGGGGTCGATCACCACACTGGGGCCGTCGATATCACCGGCCTGAGCACGGGCGGCGGGGTCGGGCACTAGGCTGCCCTGCTCGTCGTCCTTATCGAACACTCGGTAGCGGTAGCGAGCACCGTGCTCACAGGCCACTTCGGCCGTTACGCGGCCGTCATCGGCCTGATCCATGGTGACACTGGGCAGGCCCTCGACCTCTACATCGACCCGGTGAGCGCCCTGCGCCCACAGCACAAAACGAGTCCGTCCCTCGCCCAAAACCTGAGCGCCAAAGGTGGGGTGAAAACGGCTCGTATGTAGCTTGTTTTTCTTCAATCTGGTGGTCTGGAGCTGAGGCCTTTCAAACATCGCTTGTCACCTCCATCATTGGGCCAGTGCCGCCTCGTTACCTGCCTGTTCAAGGGCCTGCAGGTACAGCTTGCTATAGGGAACAATTGACTGTTTCCAGTGGTAGCGTCCTGTCATCGCCGCCCCCCGCATGGCATTGAACAGGTCGGTCGACTTGTAGACTGCGAAGGCACGCTGAATGGCATGCATATAGCTGCCGAACTGCATGTCATCGAACAGAAAACCGGTCACGCCGTCTTCGATGGTATCGGCCAGGCCGCCAGTGCGGTGAGCGATCGGCAGTGACCCAAAACGCTGGGCATACATCTGGCTCAGCCCGCAGGGCTCGAAGCGTGAAGGCATTAGCAGGAAATCACTCCCCGCGAAAAGGCAGCGAGCCTGATACTCATCGAAACCGATATAGGCTGTAATGGCACCAGGAAAACGAATGGCCAGCTTACGCAGGGCTTCCTCGACGTGATGTTCTCCGCAGCCCATAAAAACGATTTGGCCGCCCGCATGGACAATGGCCTTCGCGGCCTCGATGGTCAGATCAAGCCCTTTCTGATGCACCATGCGTGAGATCACGGCAAATAACGGGCCCTGGCTGGGGGTGAGTCCAAAATGGCGGCGCACATAATCCGCATTGGCCCGTTTGCCGCGCCAATCATTAGAAGAGAAAGCCTGAATCAAATGGCTATCGGTACGTGGGTCCCAGGAGTCGTCAATACCATTGGGAATACCGCTCAAGCGACCCTGTTCGGCTTTGCAGCGAAGCAGCCCGTCCAGCCCACATCCGAATTTAGGGGTGGTGATCTCTTGGGCGTAGGTGGCGCTGACGGTGGTTACTTGCGAGGCATAGACAATTCCCGCTTTCATGAAGGAAAGGTCGCCATAATATTCGACGCCATGAATGTTAAATGCGTCGTAGGGAATGCCAAGTAACGCTAGGCGCGAGGCATCAAATACGCCTTGGTAAGCCAAGTTGTGGATGGTGAAAATGGTTGGAATTGAGTGCCCTTGCCAATGCACGTAGGCGGGCGCCAATCCGCACGCCCAGTCATTGAGATGTAGTAGTTGGGGCTGCCAATCCAAATTCGCTTTGCCCAGGGCGATATCAGCCGCCGCCCGTGACAGCCTAGCAAAGCGAATATCGTTATCGTTCCAGCCTATATCCTGACCATCGCCATAACCGCTTGAGCCGGTGCCATAGGGAGTGCCTTCACGCTCATAAAGCTCTGGGCAGAGCAGCACGTAAACGATCAGCCCATCGCGGCAGGTTAGCTGGCCAATATCACAGGCTGGCAATCCCGCAAAAGCGGGCAAATGGCCAACCGTCACGATGTCATAATCGGACTGAACCATTTCCCGATAAGCGGGGATTAATACCCGTACATCGTGATGCGCTGCCAGTGCGCGGGGAAGCGCTGAAGAGACGTCGCCCAGACCGCCGACCTTAACAAAATCGGTAATTTCAGTGGTAACAAATAGAATGCGTTGTGGAGAGTCGAGTTTATCGTTATGGCGTCGATCAATAATGTCGTAACGGCGATCGGTAACAGTTTGATTTAAATGGTGCCGGGGGATTACTTGGTTATCGGTGAAAGGAGCATCCTTCAGTCTAGGCCCCTCTTTTTCGTCATTTTCTACCATGCTCTCGTCCGACATGCTTTTAACGTTAGCAACCTCACTCAAAGCCACATCGCCCATGCTCTACCTCCCTGGATTACCATGGTCAATACTGTTTAACTGATAGCTTTTAACTAGATCGCCTTAAGTCAGACAGTATTTAGGTATTTAATATTTAGGGAAGGTCTGAATAACTGCCGATATTCATCACCGCTCACTTGAGCCGAGAAAAAATCGAAAATTCAGACATTCTTCTCCCGTTCTTTGTGTATTTTTGCCCGTTTCCCGCTCATTGAGCGGAAAACGGGCGCAATCGCCCTATTCCCATAGGTATTTCTCACTGATCAGCAGGTTGCTGAACGCCGCCAGCAAGTGCAGGCGCTGAGTGTTTTTGGCCAGTCCACGATAGCGAGCCTTGCCATAACCAAAAACTTGTTTGATGTACCGAAAGGGGTGCTCCACCTTGGCACGGATACTGGCTTTGATTTTTTCGACTTTCTGTCGCCTGGCATCTAGCTGCTTGCGGGTGCCAGGCCGTTTGGCAATATACCAAGAGACATCGTTGCGGTGCTTGTGCTCGTCTCGTTTTTGAATACCAAGGTAACCGGCATCACCGAAGACGCGTTGCTCTTCACCGTGAAGGAGCTTATCGGCAGGCACAATGTCATGGACATTGGCAGCCGTGGTCTCAATGCTGTGAATCAACCCAAGCTTATCGTCGACACCTATGTGCATTTTCATGCCAAAGTGCCAAGAGCTACCTTTTTTAGTTTGGTGCATTTGCGGATCGCGCTCGCCTTTTTTGTTTTTGGTGGAACTAGGCGCAGAAATGATAGTGGCATCGACAATGCTCCCTTCGCGCAGCATCAGGCCATTTTTCTCCAGGTGGTTGTTCACTTCCTGGAACAGCACCTTGCCAAGGCCGTGGCGTTCCAGAAAATGGCGAAACTTGAGAATCGTGGTTTCGTCCGGCAATCGGTCCAGTTTCAAACCGGCGAATTGGCGCATGGACTCGATCTCGTAGAGGGCGTCTTCCATGGCCGGATCGCTCAGGTTGTAAAACAATTGCATGCAATGGACGCGGAGCATGGCAGACAGTTGATACGGAGGCCGCCCGCTCTCGCCCTTGGGGTAATAACGGGCTACCTTCTTCTCCAACTGCGTCCAGGGGATCAGCTTGTCCATCCGCTCCAGAAAGAGTTCGCGGCGGGTCTTTCGCTTCTTGTTCTGGTACTCGGCTTCTGAGAAGGTGATTTGATCCATGGCAGCACTGAATCCTATGCAGTTGACGATAGCCGTATTATCGCTGATGGCAGTGACTTTTTCAGAGCTTCCTTAGGTATCTAGTATTTGACTACCTAGTTCACTACTCCCTAATGACTTCCTTTCCTCACCCTCGGCTACCATGCCTCTAGGCGTTGCATCGGAAGTCGCTACTTAAGAACAGGCGCTACTTAAAAACTATAGTTGAGAAATCATAGGTTAGCTAAATGGGGGGCGACCATAACCTACATCAATATGCGTGTTAAATAAGTATTGGAAGAGCTAAAGAGGCGCAATGGAAGAGCGGTTAAGTTCGTTAAATGCTTTGGCTTTAAAGGGTTGTGTTTAAAATTTAATAAAAGATAAGAGATTTTTTCTATTTTTATTTATTGAATTCCCCTTTGCCTTTAGTGAGCTGGGCTGTCTTTTTAACAAAAGTAAATGATAACTTTGGCTTGCTTATTAATCGCTTAGGGCAGGGGCGAGGGCCATTGCGAAAAAAAGCATGGCCTCTCAGCATTTAAGCCGATAGCGAAAGAAAAAACAGGATCAGCGGGGGGGATAGCAGTGAAAGAATAAACCCGCTGACCACGGCGATAGGGACGCAGGCCACGCCGCCATGTTGCTGAATGACGGGCAAGGTGAAATCCATGGAGGTCGCCCCGCCGTAGCCAATCGCCAGTGCGGTATGGCGATGGATCACCAACGGAATCAGGATAAACGCCAGTAGCTCGCGGGTGAGGTCGTTGAAAAACGCCACGCCACCCATCAGCGGGCCTAGCTGATCACCAATCAAGATAGCGGACAGCGAATACCAGCCGAAGCCTGATGCCATCGCCAATCCTTCGTTCCAGCTAAGTGAAAGCAGCGGGGCGGCAACCAGGCCTGCCAGTAATGAGCTGATTGCTAGAGTAACTGCAATTGCCAGCCCCATACGGTTAAGCAGGATTTGTCTAAGAGACATGCCTGAATTGCGCAGTTGGCAGCCAATCAGTGCCAATAGTAGGTAAAGCACCCATTCGGCGAGTAAATCGGCGGTGCTGAAAAGCCCTTCGCCTACAAGAGGCCCTAACAACAGGCCAGCGATAACGCCGCCTGCCACCACAGTAACGAGCAACAGTGAGCCCTGCATGGCGGCCAATTTACTGGTAGGTGCATTCTTTACCACCGGCGAGTTGCCTGTCTTAAGGGGCAAACGGCATGATAACCACCAAAGAGCTGCTAAGTTAAAGGCGGTGGTAATGCTAAATAGCAGTAGGGCGTTGCCACCTAAGCGTGAAAATTGGCTGGCCAGGTTTTCTAGCCCCGCCAAACTGATGCCCATAAACAGTAAAATCAAATAAACCGAGCCGCTAACGGCTCGGTTTATTAACTGCTGAATGCGGGTGGAATGCACCGGTACCAAGTAGCCAAGAACCAGTGGTAACAAAACAATCAATAAGCCTGAAAACATTTAGGGCGTCATGCCCCCGTCTGGGTTGAAGTTGGTTAACGTCAGCTGCGTTTCGCGGTTGCCCTCTTTTTGGTACACCGCAGACAGAATCAAGCCGGGCCAGTCGGGATGAAAGTGGAGTTGTAGCAGGCGATCAGGCTTCTCAATATCAATCAACGACACCTGCAGCGCTTCAAACTCACCGGCAGGCACGTGAATGGTTTCAGGTGCGTTGGCATTCGTGTTGTTAACCGTGTCATTAACATAGTATTGGAAGTGTTCGTCCCGGCCTTTTTGATCGACGAACTCAATCTCGCAGGGGGAACTTTCAGTGCAGTTTTCGTGCCCCGCCCGGCGCGATAAATCAAACAGCGCCGTTTGCCGATCTAGGCTGGGAATATCGTTCTCGTTCAATTTGTAGCTATCACCGATGCCTAACACTGAGTAGCTGCTATTAAAAAGCAGTGCCTGGGTCTCATCGCCGTTGACAGCAAAACGGCTGAATTCCTGGCCGCGTGCCACGGTAATGGAAAAACGCATGTCGCTTAACCAGTGGTTACCTTCGTTAGTGAGCCGGTGGGTGATGGTGGCCCCTGGCCAGCCGCGCACTTCAAGTCGGTATTGGGCCTCAAAGGGGCGTGGGTCTTTGAGTGTATCTGCTGCTAACGTCATGCCGCTTAACCAGAAGGCGGCAAGACTCAACCCTATCCCCGCAAGCGTGCGGTTAGGTTTTCGTGCGAAAACATTGGCCAAGGCCGTTCCTCCAAAAATAGTGTCATCCTAAGAGCCTTTAGCCAGCGCTTGGTTCCCAGCGCGCTAGTATAACCGCGGTGGAGGAGGTCGTCAGTAGCCTGCGTCCGGATTGACGGTGGATAGTTTTTCACCCGATTCAAAGGCATGTAAGTAGGAAATTACTTGGTCGATGGCATCATTCAGCGGCGTAGGGGCTGCCATATGCGGCGTTACGATCACATTGGGATGCTGCCATAGCGGACTGTTTGTTGGCAGCGGCTCTTCCTGAAAGACATCCAGGAGTGCCCCTCGCAAATGGCCCGGCTGTTCAGCGTTGCCCAGCGCGTCCAGCAATGCCTGTTCATCAATCAAGCTACCCCGGCCTGGGTTGATCACGCTGGCGCCTTTGGGTAATTGGGCCAGCCGCTCGGCGTTGAGAATGTGTTTGGTCGCTTCTGTGTCAGGCAAAATAGTGATTAAGCTTTGCACTTGGCCTAACAGTTCGGTTAACCCGCCATCGCCGTGAAAACAGTGTACGCCGCTAATCTGTTTGGGCGAGCGGCTCCAGCCCAGCACCTGAAAACCAGCTTGCTGTAAAGCGCTGGCCACAAAACCACCAATAGCCCCCAGGCCTAGTACACCCACCGACCACTGAGATTTCTCTACCACGGCCTGTGGTTGCCAGGTGGCGTTTTGCTGTTGTTCCCGGTAACGGTCCATGCTGCGGTAAAAATGCAGTACGCCATACAGGGCGTAATCGGCCATTAACTCGCCCATGCCGGCATCGCGTAACTTTACAATCGGTACATCGCTAGGCAGCCCTGGCGTTTTCAGGAGGTAATCCACCCCAGCGCCTAAGTTAATGATGCCTTTTAGCTGAGTCTGCTCTTGCAGTAAATGGGCAGGCGCTTTCCAAATGGCGAGGTAGTCAGCCTGTTGGCGTTCTTCCGCGGGTGCTTCGCTAGTTAGCACGGTTGCCTGGGGCAGTGCCTGTGAAAGCGCCTCCTGCCATTGTGTAGCTTCGTCAATATGGACAATAATTTTCATCTCGTCTCCTCTTGTTAAAAGTGCCTTCACTGCCGTTATCATGGTGAGCGATGGGGGCTGTTGCAAGCTCGCTCAGCCTAAATAATGATGCTCTATACACTTTTTGTCATAAAGCCTTTGACCGCTAACCAAGGGTCGGTGCTAGTATCGCCTTAAGACGACATTGGCGGGCCTGCTGCAACCGCAGCAGATGCAACCCCGACGCCTGATCGGTGGTGGCCAGGTCGATCCTGTGGCCCAGCGTTGTGTGCCTAACAGTACAGTAGGCAGCACGTTGGTTCTTGGTGATCCTTAATGGCGAGTTGCCCGATGACTCAGGTTTCCCTACCTTTCACGCGCGAAGAGTATGCTAACCGCCTGTGGAAAGTGCGTGCTGAAATGGCCAGTCGTGGCATTGACGTATTAATCGTCAGTGACCCTTCCAATATGGCTTGGCTAACCGGTTACGACGGTTGGTCGTTTTATGTGCATCAGTGTGTCCTGGTGGGCCTCGAAGGCGAGCCGGTATGGTTCGGGCGGCGCATGGATGCCAACGGTGCTCTGCGCACCTGCTGGATTGATCCCGATAACATTACCTACTACCCGGATTACTATGTGCAAAATCCGGATATGCACCCAATGGAGTATCTGGCGCAGTCGATCATGCCCGATCGCGGCTGGCATTTAGGTGTCGTGGGTATGGAGATGGATAACTACTACTTTTCCGCCAAGGCCTATCTAAGCCTTCTGCGCGAGCTGCCCCATGCGCGTTTTATGGATGCCAACGCCCTGGTGAACTGGTGCCGGGCGATCAAATCGCCGCAAGAAGTGGCCTATATGCGCATTGCCGCCAAGATAGTGGAAGGCATGCATACGCGTATTCTGGAAGTAATTGAGCCAGGCTTGCCAAAGAGCAAGTTGGTGTCAGAGATTTACCGCGTTGGCATCGAAGGTTTTGTGGATGAGAATGGCAAAGTATTTGGCGGCGACTATCCCGCTATTGTGCCGATGCTGCCCACCGGTAAAGATGCTGCCGCACCGCACCTGACCTGGGATGACACGCCGTTTCGCAAAGGCGAAGGCACTTTCTTTGAAATTGCCGGGGTGTTTAAGCGCTACCATGCGCCGATGTCGCGCACGGTGTATTTGGGTACGCCTCCGGTCGATTTTATCCGCGCGGAATCGGCCCTGTTGGAAGGCATTGAAAATGGCTTAGCGGTCGCTAAGCCCGGTAATCGCACTGCCGATATCGCCATGGCGCTGGGTGCCGCGATGGATAAATATGGCTTTGACCGTGGCGGCGCCCGCTGCGGCTATTCCATCGGGCTTTCTTACCCCCCAGACTGGGGCGAGCGCACCATGAGTCTGCGCCCTTCGGATGACACTATTCTGGAACCGGGCATGACGTTCCACTTTATGCCGGGGCTCTGGGAAGAAAACTGGGGCTTGGAAATTACCGAAAGCATCTTGATTACCGAAGACGGCTGCGAAACCCTGGCCAATTTTCCGCGCCAGCTGTTTGTTAAGTAGTGGTTTGTAAAAAAAGGAATATCCAATGACCGATCAAGCGAACCAATTGCGGCCAAGCCCCATTTCCGCCACCGTTGATTTTGATGCCGATGGCGTGCAGCACGGCTTTTTAAAACTGCCCATCTCTACTGACGAATCTGCCTGGGGCGCGGTGATGATTCCGGTGACCGTAGTCAAGAACGGCGACGGCCCCACGGCGCTTCTGACCGGCGGCAACCACGGCGATGAGTACGAAGGCATCACCTCACTGCTGAAGCTCTCATCGACGTTGAAAGCGGAAGAGGTCACTGGCCGCGTGATTATCGTGCCGTGTATGAACACGCCGGCGGTCATGGCAGGCAAGCGCACCTCGCCGATGGATCAGGGCAACCTCAACCGTAGTTTCCCCGGCGACCCTAACGGCAGCGTGACGCCGCAAATTGCCGACTACTTTACCCGCGTGCTGGTGCCGATGAGTGATGTGGTACTTGATCTGCACTCTGGCGGCCGTACGCTGGATATTCTGCCGTTTGGTGCGTCTCACGTACTGGATAACAAAGCGCAGCAGCAGTCCGCTCTGGAAGGCGCCAAGGCGTTCGGCGCCCCCTACGCCATGGTGATGTTTGAGCTGGATGCGGAAAAACTCTTCGATACCGCCTGCGAGCGCCAGGGTAAAGTGTTTGTGGCCACAGAGCTTGGCGGCGGCGGCACGTCGACGCCCTTAAGTATCGCCATTGCCGAACGCGGCGTGCGCAATTTCCTGATTCACTACGGGCTAGTCAAGGGCGAAGTCGAAATGCCCGCTGGCGGACAGATATATCTCGATATGCCAGATGCCAGCTGCTACGTGCAGAGCCAGCACTCCGGCGTGTTGGAGCTGCTGGTGGCGCTGGGCGACGAGGTGAAAAAAGGCCAGACGATTGCCTATGTGTATGACATGACTCGCAGCGGCACTGCACCAGTGGCCTACAAAGCCGAGCGCGATGGCATTTTGATGGCCCGCCGTGCACCCTCGCTGATCAATATGGGGGACACCCTAGCGGTGATCGCCGATGTTGTTGAACGCCTGGAGGCGTAGCCCCCGGCATGATGAAACTGGACCGCTACGATCTAAAAATCCTCGATATCCTCTCCCGCGATGGGCGGATCACTAAATCGAAGCTGGCCGAGGCGATCAACCTCTCGGTCAGCCCCTGCTGGGAGAGGGTAAAGCGCCTGGAAAAGGCCGGTGTTATCGAAGGCTACACCGCCCGTATCAATGCGGACGTGCTGGTGCCACGCAACCCTGTTTGGGTGCAGATTGAACTCAAACAGCACAATGCCGAAAGCTTCTCTCGTTTCGAAGCGTTGGTAATGCAAACCCCCGAAGTCACCGAGTGCGTGGCAGTGGGGGGCGGCGTGGATTATTTGGTGAAGTTTGAAGCGCGTACCATTGATAGCTACCAGCGCCTGATGGATAAGTGGCTGGTGTCCGAAGCCGGTATCGAGCGCTACTTCACCTATATCGTGACCAAAACCGTTAAGCGGGTTCCTATCGGCATCGATACCGACGATGTGTTTTAAATCACTTCGTTCAGCATTCTGGCTAGCTCACCAAAGCTATTGCCAGAACAACAAAAAAAATCCACTGCCAAACGTCCGCTGACAAAAAAAGTCGCGTGATAAGCCTCGGTTTTCAAAAACACTTCGTGGCGCCTCTCCGTTAACCTATGTGCATTCGACGGCAAGGCTAATGAGCGTTTGCTGACAATGCCACACAGTTATTGCAGCGCTCGGTTAGCCAGACTGCATTTGAGGGAGGTTTCCATGACCACACTATCGACCACGCTTGCCAAGCGTCTGGAAGATCCGCGTCTGTTCCGGCAGTACGCCTACGTGAACGGTAAATGGACTCACGGCGAAGGCGGTCGCGAAGAAGCGGTGTATGACCCTGCCACCAATGAAGCCATTGGCCATATTCCGCTGTTGGAAGCCGAGCAGATCACTGCCGCTGTGGATGCTGCAGAAGCGGCGTTTGTACACTGGCGGGCACTGCGCGCCGATGAACGTTGCGAGCGTTTGCTGGCCTGGTACGACCTGATTCAAGCCAACCGTGAAGACCTCGCTACCATCATGACGCTGGAGCAGGGCAAGCCACTGCCTGATGCTCGTGGCGAAGTCGAGTACGGTGCCAGCTTCGTGCGCTGGTTCGCGGAAGAGGGCAAGCGTACCTACGGCGAAACTATTCCCAGTCATATCCCGAATGCGTCACTCGGCACCATTAAAGAGCCGGTCGGCATTGCCGCGATGATTACGCCGTGGAACTTCCCGCTGGCGATGATCACCCGCAAGGCCGCCGCAGCACTGGCAGCGGGTTGCCCGGTGATTGTGAAGCCTGCCAACGAAACGCCGTTCTCGGCGCTGGCGCTGGCGGAGCTTGCCGAGCGGGCGGGGATCCCGGCAGGGATTTTCAACGTCGTGCTGGGCGACCCGGCGGAAGTTTCGAAAATCCTTTGCAGCGAGTCGCGTATTCGTGCGCTCTCTTTCACCGGTTCCACCCGCGTGGGCCGTTTGCTGATCGAACAGAGCGCCAACACCGTCAAGCGACTCTCTCTGGAGCTGGGCGGCAACGCGCCGTTTATCGTCGGGCCGGATATGGATCCTAAACAGGCCGCCTACGCGGCGGTCGATGCCAAGTTCCAAACCGCCGGGCAGGACTGCCTAGCCGCCAACCGCATTTTGGTACACGAATCCATTCATGATGAATTCGTTGAGCAGTTCGCCGAGCGCATGGCGGCCCTAACGGTAGGCAATGGCCTGCAGGGTGAAATTGACCTGGGCCCGCTGATTCACCGTCAGGCGGTAGAAAAAGCGGCAGCGATTGTCGATGACGCTATTTCCAAAGGCGCCAAGATGATTGGCGGTGACCAAAGCCAAGCGCCGGGTGAGAACTTCTTTATGCCGGTGATGCTGACCGGCGTAACGCCCAAAATGAAAGTATGGCGGGAAGAGAACTTTGCCCCGGTAGCCGGTATCACCGCCTATAGCACCGACGACGAAGTGATCGAAATGGCCAACGACACCGAGTACGGCCTGGCCGCGTATATCTACACCCACGATATCCGCCGTATCTGGAAGCTGATGCGCGCGCTGGAATACGGCATGGTCAGCGTTAACTCCGTCAAAATGACTGGTCCACCGGTACCTTTCGGCGGTGTGAAGCAGTCAGGCCTTGGCCGTGAAGGTGGCGCCACGGGTATCGATGAATACCTGGAAACGAAGTATTACTGCCTGGGCGCGCTGGGATCAGTTTCTGGTAGCTAACATCAACGTTATCGCCCGGAGTACTTGGCGATAAGCAGAATTAAAACGTTAATCGCTCAAACAATTAGGTGCCTACAGCGGCCATCCAGAGCCGGTTTTGTAGGCGCCAGACTTGTCGGGCGATACGTCCTTTATAGATAAGAGAGAACGCTATGAGCTTGCATCAGGATCTGATCGAACGTGACCGCAAAGTCACTTTTCACGCTTCTACCCACCTGCGCGATTTCGCCCACGGCGACCTGCCGGGCCGCGTGATTACCGGCGGTAAAGGCATCAACATTGTGGACAAGGATGGCCGTGAATTTATCGACGGCTTTGCCGGGCTTTACTGTGTCAACATCGGCTACGGTCGCACCGAGGTGGCTGAGGCGATCTATAAGCAGGCGCTCGAACTCTCTTACTACCATACCTATGTGGGTCACTCTAACGAGCCGCAGATCGAGCTTTCCGAGCGGATTCTGAAGATCGCGGGCATGAACATGTCCAAGGTCTACTACGGTATGTCCGGCTCAGACGCCAACGAAACCCAGCTCAAGATCGTGCGCTACTACAATAACGTGCTGGGCCGCCCGCAGAAGAAAAAGGTCATCTCGCGCATGCGTGGTTACCACGGTTCCGGCATCGCCTCTGGCTCACTGACCGGTCTGAAAGCATTCCACGACCACTTTGATCTGCCGATTGACACCATTCGCCATACCGAAGCGCCGCACTATTACCTGCGCGCCGCTGAGCAGCATGGCATGACTGAGCTTGAGTTCTCTGCCTATTGCGCCGAGAAACTCGAAGCGATGATTTTGGAAGAAGGCCCGGATACCGTCGCCGCCTTTATCGGCGAGCCCGTGCTGGGTACGGGTGGTATCGTGCCGCCGCCGGAAGGTTACTGGGAAGCGATTCAGGCGGTACTGGACAAGTACGACGTGCTGCTGATCGCTGATGAAGTGGTGTGCGGTTTTGGCCGTACCGGTTCTGATTTCGGCAGCCACCACTACAACATGAAGCCTGACCTGGTCACCATCGCCAAAGGCCTCACCAGCGCCTACCAACCACTTTCCGGCGTTATCGTTGGTGAGAAAGTCTGGCAAGTGCTTGAGCAAGGCACCGGCGAATACGGCCCCATCGGCCACGGCTGGACTTACTCGGGCCACGCGCTGGGCTGTGCGGCAGGGCTCGCTAACCTGGATATCATCGAGCGTGAAAACCTGGTGGGTAACGCGTCAGAAACCGGTGCTTACTTCCAGCAGCAGCTAAAAGCTAACTTTGAAGGTCATCCGCTATTGGGCGACGTGCGCGGTGTAGGCCTGATGGCGGCGCTGGAGTTCTCGCCAGACGCCAAGCAGCGCCTGCACTTCGACCCAGCGCTGAAAGTCGGCCCGCGTGTTGCGGCAGCCGCGATGGAAGAGAACCTGATTGCCCGCGCCATGCCCCAAGGCGACATTCTCGGCTTTGCACCACCGCTGACCATTAACCGCGGTGAAGTGGACGAAATGATTGGCCGCGCCAAACGCGCCATTGACCGCGTGACTGATGAACTAGTGCGCTCCGGTGATCTTAAAACCGGCCAGCAGGAGGCTGCCTTTACGGTTTAATCACCTGACTTAGCCTGTTGAGCGCCGCTGTCTGTGCAGCGGCGCTTTTGTTTTTGTAAGCCACGACTATGCTGAATACAGTTGTTAGCCAATTGATAGTAAAAGAGAGGCCCACGATGCAGCCGGTATTAGCCTTCGATGTTTATGGCACGCTGATTGATACCCAGGGAGTGACCGTTGAGCTGGAACGACGCTTGGCCGATGCTTCCAAAGCAGGCGAATTTGCCCGCCGCTGGCGCGAGAAACAGCTTGAATACAGCTTCCGCCACGGCCTGATGGGCGCCTATGTGCCCTTTTCTGAATGTACCCGCGAAGCGCTGGTCTTTATCGACCGGGCACTACAAACCGGCCTTTCCGATAACGATCACGATCACTTGATGGCGGTGTATGGTGAGCTACCTGCGTTTGACGATGTCGTGCCCGCCTTGGATCAATTGCGCGATGCGGGTATCCGCTGTGTGGCGTTTTCAAATGGCACTGCCGATACCGTCTCAACGCTACTGACGCGTGCGGGCGTTGAGAGCCATATGGATGACGTCATTAGCGCGGATGAAGTAAAGCGCTTCAAGCCAGACCCCGCCGTGTATTCCCATCTGCGTAGCCGCCTGGAAACCCGCCCAGAACACACCTGGCTAATTTCCAGCAATCCCTTTGATGTGATTGGCGCCACTCATGCAGGCTTGCGCAGCGCCTGGATACGGCGTAATTCGGATGCGCCGTTTGACCCCTGGGGCATTGAGCCCGATATGACGGTCACCGATTTAGGCGCATTGGCCGAACGCATTATTCGCTAGGTTGTGAACCTGCGTAGACAAGCCGCATAATGACGCACGCTTAACGAATTAGGATATGAGCATGTCAGAAAAAATTTACTGTGTTGCCGGCTTTAAACCCAAACCAGGCAAGGAAGAAGCGGTATTTAAAGCACTTCAGACCTTAGAGCCGAATACGCACCGGGAAGATGCTTGCATTCACTACACAGTAACGCGCCAGATTGATAATCCCTTTGCCCAGGGCACCGGTTATCCGATCGTGTTTCATGAAATTTGGGCCAGTCGTGAAGAGTTTGAAGCGCACTGCCAACGTAAAGAGATTCAAGACTTCTTCGCCAAGCACGTTGAGTCGCCCGATGGTGATATTGAAGATGCCAACGTGTGCGTATACACCGATGAGCCATGGAATTTTGACGCGCCAAAGGTGTAAGCGAAAAGGTTTAAGCAAAAAGGAGCCAACATGAGCGATAAAAAGATGAACGTCGAAAGCTTTAACCTGGATCACACCAAGGTAAAAGCCCCGTACGTGCGTTTAGCCGACATCAAAGAAGGCCAGAACGGCGACCGTATCCACAAGTATGACCTGCGGATCTGCCAGCCCAATAAAGATCACATGGAGATGCCCGCGCTGCACTCCCTTGAGCACTTGATGGCTGAGCTGTCGCGCAATCACACCGATAAAGTCGTCGATATCAGCCCCATGGGCTGCCAAACCGGCTTCTACATCGCGATGATCAATCACGACGACTACGACGGCGTGATCACTATCATCGAACAAACCTTGAACGATGTGCTAGAAGCCACTGAAGTACCCGCCTGCAACGAAATGCAGTGCGGCTGGGCCGCCAGCCACAGCCTGGAAGGCGCCCAGGAACTGGCCCGCAACCTGCTGGCCAAGCGCAACGAGTGGACTGAAGTGTTCGGTTAAGCTTTTACCTAACAGCACGTATGTTGTAAGCCAAACGCCTCCTGGGGATCAATTACCCAGGAGGCGTTTTTATAGCTAGGGTATTTAACGGATGAAAAGGCTAACCAACGATGACATGCTGGCACAACGCGCGCATTTTCCACCGGTGAGGCTTCGACATGCTGTTAGACACTTGGCTTTTATACCTAATCGCCTGCATTGGCCTTTCGCTCTCGCCAGGGCCAAACGGCCTGTTGGCGCTAACCCACGGCGCCATGCATGGCAGCCGTAAAACCTTGTTTACCATTGTTGGCGGTGCGACAGGGTTTATGCTGATTATTGCCCTGTGCATGTTTGGGATTGGTGCATTGCTTAAATCATCGGTGGTATGGCTGACCGTGCTGAAATGGGTCGGCGGGGCCTATCTTATTTGGTTGGGTATTCAGGTATGGCGCTCGCCGCCGATTACGGGCGACATTGATATTAATGCAAGCCGAGCGAGCGGGTGGCACCTGTATCGCCAAGGCGTATTGGCATCGATTACCAACCCCAAAGTACTGCTGTTCTTTAGCGCCTTCCTACCTCAGTTTATCGACCCCCAAGGCAGTTTGATGCTGCAATTCTTCGTGCTTGCAGGCACCTTTGTGGCTATCGAATGCATCGTGGAAGGCCTGCTCGCCAATATGGCCAACCGCATTCGCCACTGGTTAAAACGCGTTGGCCGCGGGTTCAACCGCACCTGTGGCGGTATCTTTGTTGCTATCGGGGCTGCGTTGCCGTTAAGGGCTTAGCGTTGTTCATCCTGATCGGTGACTGTCATTAACATTTATGCAGCCTCTCTTAACTGACATACCTAGCCCATAGACGCGAGCCTCCTGCTGACTGTCCTTGTTATCTTCTGACAACAGCAATAATCGTTCATTAAAGATGATAGCTTCTGCTTCGGACATGACACATATGGATATCTTTATGTTTGCGGCCATTGAAAAAATGCCGTCACCTTCTCAAATGCTTGCTATCAACGGCAGCACTAAAATACATCGAGCGCTGATGAGCTATTTAGCTCGCCACTATCGATGATCTTTCGGCAGAGGCTCAGAAACGTTTTTCGTTCTAAGTCTGTCAGCGCGCCGAATACCTCTTCTTGACGCCGAACCACCTTATTTTCGATCTCCGAAAGCAAGGCGGCGCCTTCGGCGGTAGGAAAAAGTTGCTTAGCGCGCGTGTCATTATTATCTACTTCACGTTTGATCAGGCAACGATCCTCAAGCAGTTTGATTGCCCTGCTGATCGAGTTCTGTGGTCGTGGGAAGAGGATTTGTACGTCTTTTGCGAGAATGCCTGGAAAATAGCTGACTGCATAAAGCGTTGACCACGCATTTACTGGCATATCATAGTTTTTTTCGATAAAACGGCTAGTTACTTGGTTATTAGCCAGTACGATGTGGCTCATTGCCATTAGATAGCACAGATCTGAGGAGAAGGTCTCCTCAAGCATTGATAACCTTTTGTCAGTCATCCTTGATACCTCTTTCAACGGTATACATACCACCATCCTGTTGCAATATAAATCCATATGGATCTATATTGAGTTTTAGCGCGCAGCATATTACAAGTTTAAAGCTACTTAGCGGGCTGCGTTCAAACCGAAAAAAGGGGTTCTCATGTCACAACTCGCAGCCTTCGCAATACTCGCGTTCATTCTTTATATCGGCGATGTGGCCGCTTTACGTACCAAATCAAAGCTGCCTTCAGTTTTTGTATGTGCCGTTTTATTTCTAATTGGCTATTGGACTTTTTTTCCCGCAAATATAGTTGAGATCGCGGGCATTCCAACACCTGTGGTTTATCTCGCTATATACCTGCTTATTACCAATATGGGCACTTTGCTGTCGATCGATGAATTGAAGCGGCAATGGCGAACGGTCGTCATTGCACTTTGCGGGATCGCTGGTATAGCAGCAATTCTATTCACTGTGGGACGGCTTTTTCTTGATTACCAAACAGTAATTGTAGCAACTCCTCCACTAACAGGCGGCATTGTGTCGTCACTGATCATGTCGCAAGCAGCTTCTGAGGCCGGACTTGAGAGCCTCGCGGTGCTTGCTATATTGATATATGTGATGCAGGGCTTCATTGGCTATCCGTTAACGTCGCTGATGCTTCAGCGAGAAGGATGTCGCGTTCTCAACCTTTATCGGGCTGGACAATGGGTAGTCACTGATGATGCTGCAACCGGTTCGACATTGGGCGAAAATCCTCTGCCGCGCCTCTTCCAGAAGATGCCACCTGCCTACAACACGGTGTACTTCAAACTTTTCCGGCTAGGAGTTGTTGCCTTTCTGGCGTGGGGCGTGGCTCAACTAATTCAACCTGTTTTCGAAATAAGCCCCTTTGTACTTTGTTTGATTGGTGGGGTACTCGCATCCTCTTTTGGCTTCCTTGAACGCCAGCCACTGCAGTCGGCGAACTCTTTCGGCTTTGTCATCATGGTTTTGATGCTGTTTATTTTTGGCGGCCTCAACCGGGCAACACCTGAAATGCTGCTTGGTCTCGCTGGCCCAATGTTCGGGGCGATCATTATCGGCATCTCCGGCATGTACATTTTTTCATACGTTGCGGGCAAACTTTTGGGGATGACGCCGGCCATGGCTTTTGCCTGCTCACTGACAGCGCTCTATGGGTTCCCCGCGGACTACGTTATTACTAACGAGGTGGTAAACACGCTTACCGACGATGAGAAAGAGCGCGCAGCCCTCTCCGCACATATGATGCCTTCCATGCTGGTCGCCGGATTTGTCACGGTGACTATGGTATCCGTTGTTATAGCAGGTATTTTTACAGGATTGATCTAATGACACAGCAGCATATTAACGAATTCCGAGTTCAGGATATGATCGAGTGTATCGCACGGTTCACATCGACACCTGGTAAAGGAACTACCCGCCTTACCTACAGCGCAGAGCACAGAGATACACGAGATTATCTACTGGCGAAAATGAAAGAGGCGGGACTGCAGACGAGAGAAGATGCCGTCGGAAATCTTTTTGGGCGAATTGAGGGCAAAAACCCGGCCCTTCCGCCAGTGTTAGTGGGGTCGCACTTCGACTCTGTTCCGAACGGCGGTAACTTTGATGGCCCCGCTGGGGTGGTCGCCGGGCTTGAAACGGCTTTTGTTTTTCAAGAACTTGGCCTGAAACCAGAACGATCTGTCGAGATTATTGCGATGATTGAGGAGGAAGGTGGCCGTTTCGGTAGTGGGCTATTGGGTTCTCGTCTTCTGACGGGCCAGGTCAAACAGCAGGAACTGTATGAACTGAAAGATCAAAACGGCATATCCGTTGCACAGGCAATGTCAGAGTTTGGGCTGGATCCTTCAAGGTCTGACGAAGTGGCGCTGTCAGCAGGTTCTCTCCACGCCTTTCTGGAGCTGCACATTGAGCAGGGGCCGGTTCTTGAACAAAACCAGGAAGACATCGGCATTGTCACCGAGGTTGTCTCGCTGTCACAGATTGAGGTGACCGTGATTGGTGCGGCGGGCCATGCGGGAACGACTCCAATGAATGCCCGAAAAGATGCGATGGTCGGGGCAGCAGCTGTTATCGCTCGGATTCCTGATATCGTTATAGAGGTGGATAAGGCAGCTGTTGGCACTGTCGGGCGTATAGTAGCTCAACCGGGTGGTGCGAACGTCATTCCTAATAGTGTCTCTTTCAGCGTTGATATCCGGTCGCCGCAGGCGGAAAACGTTGCCGAGATCAAGGGCAAGCTTCGCACAGAGTTGAAGCAACTTCTGGATGACGGTCTTACGTTCGAGATCAACGAAAAGATAACCATTCCGTCCACGCCAATGGCCAAAGAGATTCAGGAACAGTTCGCTAAAGATGCCAATGCCAGTGGAATAAATTGGCGTTGGATGCCCAGTGGCGCAGGGCATGACGCTATGATCCTGTCGAAAATAACGCAGACGGGATTGATCTTCGTCCCGAGCCGCGATGGTATCTCTCATGCGCCTGAGGAATGGACTGACTACAAGAAGCTTGCGAAGGGGATTGAGGTGATTTTCCGAACCGCAAAAGCTCTTTCTGAGTGAAATAAACGATCAGAAACTGCTTCGGTTTGGCTCCTTCATAGCGATTTTCCCTTACGTACTAGATCGCAAAATATATTGGCTATCTAAACGGGATACTTTTTTTAGAGTCCATAAGTATCGGCTGCGGAGCACGTAGCCGAAAAACTTTAGTTCGCGCTGCATACGCAGCAATATCGTTAAGATGCCTGTCGTTCTATACAACAGGCTCTGCAATTGCCTTGAGAATACTATATTGCCCCAGTTGCTCTGGAAGTACTCTCGCCGAAAAATCGCTCTCTATTTCTTGGCAGATTTCATTGTAAGCACGTAGTTTAGGGCCTTTTTGTACGTTAGGGGCTTGACTGATGAACACCATGTCATCTGGAGCAGTTTCAGAAATTTTGAGTCTACGTAAATGTGCCAACCATTTATCACCTTTCTCAATAATGCGGCTAGCGTCTTCTAAGTCGAAGCTGATGGGTTTGATGGCTTGGCGTATACGTACGCCTTCTCGCCAGACAAATGGCAACTTTACGCGAACAATATCATTACCTAGCGTTTGCTCTGTGTATCTGCGATTCAGTGATCTAAGCCAATGCGTAACGTTTTTAGTGAGCTGTTCTTCTGGTGTAGCTATGTGTTTGAAATCATGATGAACATAGCGATTGAACAGCTCGTCAAGGGCAGCCACTGGGTCTTTTGCAGCGAGTGTGCCTGGATTGCTGAAGCGGAACATCGCTTCGCGCGGTTCTACCAAGTCATTGAAAATGCGTAATTGCACATCCAATTGACCTTTGTGGTGGTTAGCTAAATCAACCGTACGCTTAAGCTCTGTTACGAAATTCTGGCGCGCTTGAGTAAACATTTTTACTGGCAATTTATCGAAGAAATGCGTAATACGTTTTCGTGAAACAGTTTCGACACGCTGAAGAAATTCGCCATTATTGCAGAGCATGATGATCCCCAGGTTCGCGAACTCACCTGTATCGAGATAGGGCTGAAAGCGCAGTACCGCGTAATTACAAATAATTGCGCTCATATCAAGCTCCAGAAGGAAGAATCGCGTAAACGCACTAACAAATTAAAGCGCTCTGCTAATGTGGGTTGTATCTCGGTGGTCTCGTCATCGGTATCTCGGTAGAGCCACTCTAAAGGTATTAAATCAGTGATCATATCCCAATCATTCAGTGCAGCGTCAAGCACCGCTTCGTGGCGTGCGCGTATTTCAAGGTCTGAGAAACGTCCACGTTGATGGCTAAATACATGATTTTCAAAGTCACCTGTATGGTTTATGGGGTCAAAAGCTAAATTATGATCAATGACCACCAAACCACTTACAGCGCTCCACAGTAGGTTTACATTGCCTCCCTGGCTACTTAAGCATCGATCTTCATTGTTAATCCAAATATCAAACAGTAAGAGACGCTGCTGAGTACCTTCGTCGACCTCTCCCATTAGCGAGAAGAGTAGGTCTTGGCTGTGGGGAGCTACCTTAGACGCAAAGGCCATTCCTCCCTCTAGGTCCCCGGCACGTGGTTCTGTCGAAAAAGCCAACATGCCCGTTGGAAAACGCATTAAGGCGTACTCAGCAACAGGCAATTCACAGCGTCGCGCTAATTCTGAACAAATGAGTTCAGATACCAGTGACTGCTGGCCAACGCCATTGACGCCTTTAACCACATATTGATCATTATTTGTATCACGTATTATAAATGGCTTTGTGCGCCCCTGTGTCGATTGGCGCAGAATTTCCTTAGCCTCTACTATATAAGGTCTTTTCATATCACCTCACCAATCGCCATTGCTCGCCTTCTTGCTGGGCTTGGCCGAGGGCGGCGAGGGCGGAGAGTACCTCGTTTACGCCTTTTAGCGGTTTGCGTTTGAACTGGGTAGCTAAGCTTTCCGCGCTGTGGGGGCTGGCGGCGAGCATGTCGCGTAGCTGGGTGACTTGGCTGGCGAGGTCTTTGGGCCATGTGGCTTTGGTTTTGTCTGCGGCGGGTGCGGCAGCAGCCGTGGCGGCACTGGCCATTTCGGTTTGGGTGGGTGCGGCTTCTTCCGGCGCTTGGTAATCTGGGCGTAGCCAGCGCACGTTGCCTTGGGCTTCCTCTAAGGCGCGCTGTTTGTTTAGCGCCACTAAACGCATTAGCAGTTCTTCTTCGGCCTTCGCCTGGGCGGCGGGTTTATCTGGCAGCGGCGTGGTGGCACCGGGTAGGCCGACTAGCTCCTTAGCTAAATCATCCCAGCCGTAGGCGTTAAACACGGCGTTATCTAACGCGTCGTGGTCGGCGAGCAGGGTGCTGACCAAGCCTTGCTGGTTGATGGTTTGCTCTTTGGCATTAAGTTCTTCCCCAGCGCGAAGCTTTTCCATCACGTTATACATGCCGGTGAGCGTGAGCGCGGGGTGTTCTGCTTGTTGGCGTTTGCGGTGTGCGTCAATCTGTTCAGCTAGCTGGCCGATATGCGCCGCCTGCTCGTCGGTAATGTCAGGGAAGGGGAAGGTCTCGAAACAACGAGTTTTATTATAGCGAACATCGCCTACGTACATTCCGAGCGAACCACCATTAGCGTTGGCCCAACGGAAGTGCATACGACTTGATACGACTCCTAGCCACGTAGGAGTATCAACAGCGATATTCACCAGCATATTATCCGGAAGAATATCGGCATCCAAAAATGTAAATAGGCGATGTTTGGCGGTTTCTACCGTGGCGATATAGCGAGGAAGATCACTAAGTTGACGGCGTAATTTAGGGTTTGTTTCACCAAAAAGCCACCAGTTACGTTTGCGTGACTCACGCTTGTTGTTGTCACGCTCAGGCTTCACGCGTTCAAGCAACCATTGGTAAGCTGCTGGGTATCGCGCTTTTGACTCTTCTGCTGTCAGCCCGAAAAAGTCGATGACCATCACGTTGCGAGAACTCTGAGTCAGATCTCGGCCATTTCGGTATTGTCTGATGTGATTTTCTAACCCATTGATATTTCCAAGTCCAATCTGAGCAGCTTCTGTTTGGGTAACAATGAAGCCCTTGCCAAATAACGATACGCCACGATTGCTGAGTTCACTATTTGACAGCAAAGGAGCTGCCCCCGCTGTATTTGCCCCAATACCTAAATCAGCAAACACTTTACCCTCTCGGTGGCTCAGTGCGACATTGAGTGCTTCGCGGCCTTCATCGCTGCTTTCGTTTGTTACTTGCTGCAATAGCCCTGGCATTTCGCCTGCACGGCCCACGGTCATCGCTATACGTACCGCTGCACCGTCGTTGCCATCTACCCAGGGGTGGTCGGGAATCGCAAAGGTGAGCGATAGCGGCTTTTTGGCATCGTTTAAATGCGGTTCCAGTACGCGGCGGTTAAAGGTTTGGCGCAGGCTGTTGGTGGTGATAAAGCCAAACTGTTGAGCGTGGCCGGTGCGTACCGCTTCGGCGGCGATATGCCACCAATACATCACAAAATCGGCGGATTCCGGCACGGTGCCTTTAAATACTTGCCGTACGGCATCCACATAGCCATCGCCGAGTGCGCGGCGCATGGTGGAAGCGCCAATAAACGGCGGGTTACCGATGATGTAATCTGCTTCCGGCCATTCTGTGCGCTTGGGGTTATGGTAGCGGTACACGCTTGTGCGGGCGGTTTCATCGGGGATCAGCTCGGCGGTAGCGGGGCTTTTCTTCATGCTGATACCGTCCCAAATGGTGACTTCCTGGCCATTGTCATCCAACAGCGGTTCGCGGCTGTCAAACTCGATCAACGCGTCGCGGTTTTCGATGTTGTGGAAGTCTTTCAGTATCGGCTCGGGCAGGTCGAGGCTGCCGTTAATGCGGTAGTGCCACTGCAGGTAACCAATCCACAGCACAATTTCGGCAATGGCGGCTGCACGGGGGTTAATTTCCATGCCGAGGAACTGCTGGGGCGAGACGGTAAAGCCTTCGGCTTCCAAGCTATCTTGACCGCCGCTAAGGTCAGCGATCAGGTTTAACACTTCACCTTCCAGGCGCTTCATGTGTTCCAGCGCAACATACAGGAAGTTGGCGCTGCCGCAGGCGGGGTCAAGCACCCGCACTTGGCAGAGCTTGTGGTGAAAGGCGCGCAGGGTTTCCAGTGCTTTGTCGGTTTTGCCTTTCTGGTTGTGGGCTTCTGCGACTACCTGGGCGGTGGCCCATTCGCGGCGCAGCGGTTCAATCAGCGTGGGCATTACCAGCCGTTCGACATAGGCGCGGGGCGTGTAGTGGGCACCCAGCTTGTGGCGTTCGCGGGGGTCTAGGGCGCGCTCTAACAGCGTGCCGAAAATGGCCGGTTCGACAAAGCGCCAGTCGGCTTTGGCGGCATCAATCAATAACTGAATTTGCTCGGCGTTGAGCGGGATCGGGTCAATGCCTTTAAACAGGCCGCCGTTAAAGCGCATTACTTTAGCGGTGAGCACGCCGCTAAAGCCGCCGTTGTTCATGCTTTCCCACAGCGAGCCAATGGCGTCCGTAAAGTGCTCGGGGGTTGCTTTCATGCGCTCTAAAAATGCGGTGAAGCTGCCTTTGGGCAGTAACTCCACATCTTCACTGAACATGGTAAACAGGCAGCGCTTGAGAAAGTGCGCCACGCGGTCAACTTCATAACCGTCGGACTCCAGCGTTTTGGCAAGCGTTGCCAGTTTGGCACTCACGGCGCGGGTTACGCGGGCGGCGTATTGGCTGGGGTCTAGCGTGTCTGGCGCTTCCCATAGTGCTTTTAGGCGGTGCTGAATCTCTGGCTGACGCAGGTCTTCGAGTTTAATACGGTAGTTGCGCGGGTCGGGGAAGGGCACATAGGTGCCGCCAGAGCGCGAAAACTCAGAGTAGAGTGCCAGCGTGCGGCCAACATCCGTGACCACAATAAACGGCGGGCGGCCCTCTGTTGCGGGTAGGGCGCGCACGTATTGGTCGGCTTGGTTGTAAGCCGCCTGCATGGCTTTGTCCCAGCCTTTGGTTTCTAGCCCTTTGCCGGTTTGCTTGGCTTCCAGCACAAAGGCGCTGCGCTTGTAGAGGTCGATAAAGCCGCGATTTTCGCTGCCATCAGGGTTTTGAATATCCACCCGGCGCTCAAAGGTGTAACCGTTTTCACTGTTGTCTTTGCTGGCAGGGTCGGGCGTGGGGAGTTCAAGCAGTGTGCACAGTTCTGAAAGGAAGAGCTGATAGTTGGCCTTTTCGGTGCCGGTGGTGCCTTTCCAGCGGTCGATAAAACTATCAACAGCGGCAGGCGTGGCAACCGCAACGGGCGAATCGAACATCAGTCAATATCCTTTCAGGCATGTTTATCTAAACTAGTTAAGCTGGGTTAGATAGTAGCATGCTTAAAAGCGATAAAAGGAGGGTGATGTGTAAAGGGTGCACTTCCTTGTGCATGAAATCGGTTTGGCTAAATATGCGTATCGGCGGCGAGTTGTTCGATAGAGGTGGCGACATTGCGGGCGTCGTGAAGAATTTTATTCACAATGGTATCAATCTCACTAACGCTGGACTGGCTGGCTTTGCCCTGTTGAATCACTTGCTGCATGGATTGGGTCGTACGTTCTACCAAGCTGCCGTTGTCTTTAAGTACCTGGGTTATTTGCGCTACCGCCTCGGTGGCGCCTTTGGCAAGGTGGCGCACCTCGTTGGCGACCACCGCAAAACCACGGCCCTGTTCGCCCGCGCGGGCGGCTTCTACAGCGGCGTTCAGCGAGAGAAGGTTAGTTTGGCTGGCAATTTTTGCGATTGATTCGGTGATTTTGTGAATACTTTGCGACTGCTTATGCAGTTCATCAATCAGTTCTTGCGCTTGGGCGAGCGTTTGCGCGGCCTGCGCAGCGCCTTTCACCATCTCATCTAAGTGGCCCAGGCTGTCTTTAGCGGTTTGCTCAATTTGCGATGTACTGCTTTGCGCTGAGCTTATCGTACCTGTGGTGGCGGTAGCTTTTTCCACCAGTGGCGTAATATTGCTGGCGAATTTAACAACGGCTATGACGTTACCGTCTGCATCTTCAACAGGGTTATACGTCGCTTCAAGCCATACGGTTTTGCCCTGTGCATCTACCCGTTCAAAGCGGCCATTTTTGAAGTCACCGTTGGCAAGATTCTGCCAAAAGTTGGGTTGCTGGCGATAAAAATCAGGTCGGCAAAACATAGAGTGATGTTTGCCGATCAATGCTTCCTTGCGATAACCCATTACTTTTTCAAAGTTTTGGTTTACATCCAGGATGTCGCCTTTTGGCGTAAATTTAATCACGGCCATAGAGCGGTGTAGGGCATGCAGCAGCGCATCTTGGTGGTTAGCTTCTTGGTGGCTTTTAGTAACTTCATTGGCTACTTTAAGAATTTGAGTTACTTTGCCCATGCGCGTGCATATTGGCAGGTAGGTTGCTTCAAGCCACACCTCTTCGCCATCTTCTCTAAAACGGCGAAAGCGCCCATGGTGGCTTTTGCCAGCGGCAAGCGACAGCCAAAACGTTTGATATTCAGGGCGTTGTGTTTCGGCGGCATCGCAGAAAATACGGTGATGTTGCCCTTTGATTTCCTGTAGCCGACACCCCATTACGTCTAAAAACGATTGGCTAGCGTGCTTGATAACCCATTGTGGCGTAAAGAAAATGCAGGCCGTATGATTGAGTAATGCTTTATAGAGAGATGCGTTAAAAAAGTTGTTATACATTTAGGCCTTCTCTGTATTTAGTCGAATAATACTGGGAACAGGCACAAGGGGAGGCACCTAAGTGAAAAGAGGCTTGATTATCAAGTGAGTTTAATTATTGTAACTTCTTCTTTATTGATGAATCTGAACTCATTTTTAATAATATAGTTCTCTTTGCACTAGATTTGTAACCCTTCAACTGTGAACAAAAGTAAACTTTGAAAGGCGCAAGCTAGGGGGGAGGCCAATGGATGGTTTCTGCTGCTTTGGTGATGGCTGTTATTGACATTCGTCTGCCTTACCCCTATAAACGCGAAATAATCCATCACCCTAGGCCCTCATGTTCCTCTTAATCACGATTGCTACCCTTTCAATCGCGTTCTCATTCTTATGTTCCATCCTTGAAGCGGCGCTTCTTTCGATTACCCCCAGCTATATAGCTAAACAGAAAGAAGACAATCCCAAGTTGCATGCCTCGCTTACGCGCCTAAAAGCCAATATCGACCGGCCACTCGCGGCGATTTTGACGCTCAATACTATCGCTCATACTGTGGGGGCAACCGCTGTGGGTGCTCAGGCGGCCGTGGTATTTGGTGAAGCCTCTATCGCTATTGTGTCGGCAGTGATGACGATGCTGATTTTGATCTTGTCGGAAATTATCCCAAAAACCATTGGCGCAACGTACTGGCGCGGTTTATCGCCGTTTCTGCCACGCCTGTTAAATCCTATGATTATGGGTTTGCTGCCTTTTATCTGGATGTCAGAACAGATTACGCGCCGCCTAGGCAAGTCAGAGCATGATGTCGACCTGCGTGATGAAATCAAAGTTCTCGCGCGCGTGGGCCTGGAAGAGAGCGTGCTGGATGCGGATGAATCACGCACCATCATCAATATGCTTAACTTGCACGATATCCTGGTGAGCAAAGCGATGACGCCACGTACCGTGTGTGTAACGGTGCTGCCTGATATGACCGTCTCCGCGTTTGATAAGCAGTATGGCAAAGCGCCGTTCACGCGGTTCCCCGTGATGGATAACGGCGAGCAGGCGTTTGGCTATGTGCATAAAGCCGATATGTACCATGCAGACGATGCCAAAACGATGCGTGAACTGATGCACCCGATTGGTAGCGTGGATGTTTCAAATAATGTAGAGCAGGTGTTTACCTCTATGCTCAAAGATCACCTGCATATGCGGGTGGTTTATGATGAGCACGGCACTTTTGTCGGCTTGATTACGCTTGAGGACATTATCGAAACCATTCTGGGGCAGGATATTGTCGATGAGACCGACAATGTAGCCAATTTGCGCCACTACGCGAAACAGCAGTGGATCAAGCGCGTTAAGCGGGATGATAAAAACGCCAAAGCGGCTGAGTAAACCTTTTTCAGCTTATTGGTATAAAACGGCGCCTTAGGGCGCCGTAGTACGTTTTATCGTCAGGCTTTTACGCCTTTATACTGGGCTTGGCTCTACAGAGTGAACGTTGCCTTGCCACTGGCTGTCTTAGCACTAAATGATCTATAGTGAAGGTGTTGAAAGATAAATAAGGTATTAGGGCGTTCAACGTCCATTAAGGAGGAAAGCAATGTCATTACGTATCAATGCAGTCGTGCCTGATTTTAAAGCGGAGACTAGCCAGGGGCCGATTCAATTTCACGAATGGATTGGCGATAGCTGGGCTATCCTGTTTTCACACCCGAAAGACTTTACCCCGGTCTGCACGACGGAATTTGGTGCTGTTGCCACTCTGAGCGAAGAGTGGAAAAAGCGCGGCACCAAGGTGATCGGTGTATCGGTTGATGGCGTGGAAGACCACAAACGCTGGGGCACTGATATTAAGAACGTATCCGGCAGCGATGTTGATTTTCCTATCATCGCTGACGATAGCCTGACTGTTTCCAAGCTGTTCGATATGCTGCCTGAAGATGCCTATTTACCTGATGGCCGCACGCCAGCAGACAGTGCCACGGTACGTTCGGTATTTATTATCGGACCGGATAAGCAGTTGAAGCTCTCGATGACATACCCCATGACCGTGGGGCGTAATTTTGCTGAAATTCTGCGTGCCCTGGATGCACTGCAAACCACCGCGAAGCACGGTGTTGCCACTCCGGCTGATTGGATGGTAGGGCAAGACGTTATTATTCCACCTAGCGTTTCTGATGAAGACGCCAAACAGAAATATGGCGAATACGAAACGATCCTGCCCTATTTGCGCAAAACACCGCTACGTTAACAGCGTGGTATAAGCTACAAAAGCCAGTACAACAGTGCTGGCTTTTTTATTGGGTTAGCGAGGAGATTCCAACGCTAGCTGCTCAATAGACGTTGACACACTGCGCGCACCAATCAGTATTTCATTCACAATGACCTCAATTTCGCCCACGCTGGCTTGGCTTGATTTGCCCTGTTCCACCACTTGCTGCATAGCATGCGTAGTGCGTTCCACCAATGCGCTGTTGTCTTTAAGCACTCGGGTAATTTCTTCAACTGCTTCGCTGGAGCCCTTGGCTAAACGGCGTACTTCGTTTGCAACCACCGCAAATCCGCGGCCTTGCTCGCCGGCTCGCGCTGCTTCAACTGCAGCATTAAGCGACAATAGGTTGGTTTGATTGGCAATTTGCGCGATTGAAGCGGTGATTTTATTAATTTGGTCAGCTTGTTGATTAAGGGCGGCTATTAAGCTCTGTGCTTCGTTGAGCGTGTGTGTGGCTTGTTCTGAATCCTTGAGTATTTGTTTGAGGTGAGTTAAACCGCTCTGGGCTATTTTTTCAGTCTGTGTTGACGATGTTTGCGCCGTATTAACCGTTATATACGCTGCTTCTGATTCTTGAATTGAGCGGGTAATATCCGTGGCAAATTTGACTACTTTGATGATTTTCCCTTGCTCATCGTGGATTGGGTTATAAGTGGCTTCCAACCAGATAGTGTTGCCACGAGCATCAATGCGCTCAAATTTACCCTGCATAAATTCGCCACGGCTTAACCGCTCCCAAAAATCAGGGTGCTGCTGGTAAAACGTATCAGGGCAAAATTGGCGGTGATGAACGCCTCTTATTTGTTCAGCTGCGTAGCCCATTGTTTGTTCAAAATTACTGTTTGTATCCAGTACATACCCATCTGGAGTGAATTCAATCACTGCCATAGAGTTATTCAACGCCTGAAGAATGGCGCGCTCCCGCGCCGCATTTTGATGTTTGTCTGTAACGTCGCTAGCGACTTTGAATATTTGTATAACTTTTCCACGCCGGTTTTTGATAGGTATATAGGTCGCTTCAAGCCAAATTTCCTTGCCTTTAGCGTTTAAGCGCCGAAAGCGCCCCTGCTGGCTGTAGCCTGCGGCGAGTGTTTCCCAAAAAGCGGCGTATTCGGGCTGGTTGGTTTCTTCAGGAAAGCAAAACATACGGTGATGCTGTCCCTTAACTTGCTCGAGCGTGTAGCCCACAGCGTTCAAAAATAGAGGGCTTGCCTCTTTAATCTCACCATCAGGGGTGAATGAAATACAGGCAGTATGTTGCAATAGGGCGCTATGTTGGGGTGAATGGCGGTGAAGGCTTAGCATTTATAAAATGTCTCGATCGTATAGGGCTTGTATAGTTATACAAATCATAATAGACATTCGGTGTAAAATCACTTTTTTGTAGCGATATAGCACATAATGTTATTAACACATTGTAATTAAAATTTTACATATAGCGGAAGAAGAAGGCGGCTTTGTTATTGAGACCGCCAGGCCTAGGTGTTAATTGACTCGTTGGCGATGCTCAATGCAGAGTGAGGAGGGCGAAGTGATGTTCGCCGGTTTTGGCCTCGCTTGGCCTTTCTCCAGCGACTTTTGGTACAAAACCTAGACAACAACGTGTCGTTCTGTTTTATGTCTTGCTAATTGCTAACCGGGTTTATGTTGTTCATGGAAAATACGTTGTTATTAGGGTTTTTAGGCAGCTTAACGGCCGGGCTGCTAACGGCTGTAGGCGCATTACCAGTGCTGCTAGGCAAAGCACCCAGCCGTGGCTTTCGCGATTTGGCGTTGGGTTTCGCCGCTGGGGTGATGCTGGCGGCGTCTTTCTTTTCGCTGATTATTCCTGCGCTGGATGCCGCTGAAATCTATTATTCTGGTGGCCCCGTGCCCGCCGCGATTGTGTGTACCGCTATTTTGTTGGGCATGGGCGCGATTGCGCTGCTTAACGAGCATCTTCCCCATGAGCATTTTGCCCAGGGGCGCGAAGGGCCAGCGGCTGCATCACTGCGCCGGGTATGGTTGTTTGTATTTGCCATTACCATCCACAACCTGCCAGAAGGCATGGCGGTGGGCGTCGGTTTTGGCGCCAATGGGCTAGAAGGCGGCATGCCGCTGGCGATCGGCATTGGCCTGCAGAACATGCCGGAAGGGCTAGCCGTCGCGGTTGCGTTGATGGGCGAGGGCTACTCGAGGTGGCGCTCCTGGTCGATTGCTGCGCTAACCGGCTTGATCGAACCCATCGGTGGGCTGTTTGGCGCCAGTATTATTAGCGTTTCGCAAATATTGCTGCCATGGGGCTTAGCCTTTGCCGCTGGCGCCATGCTGTATGTGATCAGCCATGAAATCATTCCTGAAACCCACCGATCCGGCCATCAGAAGAAAGCCACCTTTGGTTTGGCGATGGGGCTGGTGATTATGCTGTTTCTGGATGTGTGGCTGGGCTAACTTCACGTTAACCGATGACATCCGCGCCACCGTGGGGGCCAGAGTGCTCACACAGGCGATGGTCGCTCAGCACGTCAATAATATGGCACTGGCCAATATTGCCTCCCGCGCACTGATTGATCATGCGCTGCAGTTCATCGCGCACCGCGGTTAGCCGCGCAAGCCGTGCTTCTACTTCGGCTAGGTGGCGTTTGGCCAAGGTGTCGACCTCTTCGCAAGGCATGGCGGGATAATCCGCCATTTGTAAAAGCTCCCGTACCGCCTCAACCGAAAAGCCAAAATCCCGTGCATGACGAATAAACGTTAATCGACGGACAGCCGACGCCGTATAGCGGCGCTGGTTGCCTTCGTTGCGCGGTGCTGAAGGCAGTAGACCAATGCGCTCGTAATAGCGCACCGTTTCCGGTTTGCAGCCGGACTCACGTGCCAATTCACCAATGCCAATATAGCGCTCAGTGGTGGAGAGCGTTGGAGAATGTTCTTTCATTGCTTGAACCTCTAGTCGCTACAGGTATTACGCTGTTCTTAAGATAGTCGAACTGGGAGTTCCATGCGATGAGTCATACGACCCCTACTAAAACCACGCAAGACAAGACCCCTCAAGCGACGCCCACGCCCACCACCCTGCGTGTACAGGGCATGGATTGTGGCGGCTGCGAGCGTAAAGTCGAAGCGGCGCTAACGCGCTTAAACCATGT
This sequence comes from Vreelandella sp. DA03-1M, assembly GCF_055725665.1. Classification (NCBI taxonomy): domain Bacteria; kingdom Pseudomonadati; phylum Pseudomonadota; class Gammaproteobacteria; order Oceanospirillales; family Halomonadaceae; genus Vreelandella; species Vreelandella sp. DA03-1M. Next base: position 3,394,032 of record NZ_CM146798.1, on the reverse strand, counting down.
CGAAGAAGTCTCCGCGAGTTCTGTTACCGGCTCGGTGCGATTGACCGCGCTGCCTGGGAAAACGCTGCCCCATGCCGAGATAGAGTCGACCATCACTGCGCTGGGTTACCAGGTAATTGATGAGTCGGCGAACACGGCTGAAGCGACAACACGTACCCCTTGGTGGAAAACGCCTAAAGGGCGTTTAGTGCTTGTTAGTGGGGTACTGCTGGCGCTTGCTTGGGCGCTTAAATTTGCCTGGCCTAGCCTGGGCACTTGGCCGTTTGTCGTCGCGACGGTGGTTGGCCTTGTGCCGATTGTCCAGCGTGCTGGGCAGGCGTTGAAGATGGGGAACCCCTTCACCATTGAGATGCTGATGAGCATTGCCGCCATTGGGGCGCTGGCGATTAACGCCGCCGCCGAAGCCGCGGTCGTGGTGTTTCTGTTTGCGGTGGGGGAAATGCTGGAAGGCGTTGCCGCCGCCCAGGCGCGGCGCAGTATTTCCGCGCTTTCTAAGCTGACGCCCTCTACCGCGCGATTAATGGAGCAAGGCAATATTCGTGACGTCGCTGCCGCTTCGCTTCAGCCCGGCCAGCGGGTGCAAGTACGCCCAGGCGACCGGTTACCCTGCGATGGGCTCATTATGGCGGGATGCTCCTCAATTGATGAATCGCCAGTCAATGGTGAATCGGTGCCGAGTGAGCGTGGCGAAAGGGAGGGGGTGTTTGCGGGCACCGTCAACCTAGACGGCGTGCTGGAGGTCGAGGTAACTAAAAGTGCAGAAAACAACACGATTGCCCGAGTGATCAAGCTGGTGGAAGAGGCCCAGGCGGCGAAAGCACCGGTGGCGCGTTTTATCGACCGCTTTGCTTTTTACTACATGCCTGCGGTGGTGGCAGTAGCGCTGCTGGTCGCTATTATACCGCCGCTGGTGTCGCCAATGCTGTGGTCGGAATCCATCTACCGCGCCCTGGCGCTGCTGTTGATCGCTTGCCCCTGTGCGCTGGTAATCTCGACTCCCGCGGCCATTGCAGCAGGCTTGTCGGTGGGCGCTCGTCATGGCCTGTTGATGAAAGGCGGCGCGGTGTTAGAGCAGTTAGGCAAGCTGAAACGCGTCGCGCTGGATAAAACCGGTACGCTCACCGCAGGCACGCCCTCGGTGACCGATGTGGAGAGCTTTGAAACTGACGGCAGTGTTGATAAAAACAGTCGGGATGAAGTAGTGCGTCTCTCCGCTGCGCTGGAGCAGGGCTCGAGCCACCCCCTCGCCGTGGCGATTAGTGATTATTTTCACCGGCAGCAGGATGCTCCGCTGCCTACTGTGCAAGGTGCCCATGCGCTAGCAGGGCATGGCGTTGCTGGGCGGGTGGATGGGCGTGAGTTAATGCTGGTAAGTCCGCGCTACTTGCAACGTTTCAACAGGCCCACCAGTGAAGGCGATAAGCGCATTGCCGCGCTGGAAGCGCAGGGCAAAAGCGTGGCCGTCTTGATCGAAGTAGACAGAGAGAACGAGCGCCCGTTAGGTCTGATCGCCCTGCGTGATGAGCCGCGTGAAGATGCTCGCGAAGGACTTCAAGCGCTTGAGCGCCTAGGCGTACAGGCCGTGATGCTCAGTGGAGACAACGCCCGCACCGTGGCCGCCATTGGTGAGCAGTTGGGCATTGAAGCTGAAGGCGAGCTGATGCCCGAAGACAAAGCCCAGCGTGTGCGCCAGTGGCAGGCACAAGGTCTTGGGCCGATAGGTAAAGTGGGCGATGGTATTAACGACGCACCGGCGCTCGCGGCATCGGAAGTAGGTATTGCGATGGGCAGCGGCACCGATGTGGCGCTAGAAACCGCCGACGCCGCTTTGCTTAAAAACCGCGTAGCGGGCATTGCCGAAATGATTGCGCTCTCCCGGGCCACCATGCGCAATGTTAAAACCAATGTGGCCTTGGCGCTTGGCTTTAAAGCGCTGTTTCTGGTCTCTACCGCGCTGGGGATTACGGGGATGTGGGTCGCTGTAATGGCGGACACCGGGGCAACTGTGCTGGTCACCCTCAATGCGTTGCATTTATTGCGTTACCGCTTTAACGACGTTTAAAACAAACTAGCCTGTTAGCTCTTTACGAACTAGCCCTGTACGTACTCGACCAACGCCTGGGCAAAGGAATCGGTGCTGCCGGTGCCGCCCATGTCGGGGGTGACCATGTCTCGGCGGGTTTCCAGCACGGTGCGAATACCCTGGCGGATAGCGTCGCCTTTCTCGTTCATGCCCAGGTGATCGAGCATTTGCGCGGCAGCCAGCAGTAGGGCACAGGGGTTAGCAATGTTTTTGCCTTCGATATCTGGCGCGGAGCCGTGCACGGCTTCAAAGATTGCCGCTTTTTCGCCGATATTCGCCCCAGGCGCCAGGCCCAGTCCACCCACTAGACCTGCACATAGGTCAGAGAGAATATCGCCAAACAGGTTGGTAGTGACCACCACATCAAACTGATGCGGGTTCATCACCAGTTGCATGCAGGCGTTATCGACGATCATCTCCTGAAATTCGATCTCGGGGTACTCTTTGGCGATCTCACGCGCCACGTCCAAGAACAGCCCAGAGCTGGTTTTGATGATGTTGGCTTTATGTACCGCGGTGACTTTTTTGCGGCCGTTGTTTTTGGCCAGCTCAAAAGCGTAGCGCACAATACGCTCTGAGCCTTTGCGGGTAACTTTGATTACCGAAATGCCGGTATTGCCGTCGTCGATCATTTCCTGACCGTCGGAAAGGTAGGCGCCTTCGGTGTTTTCGCGCACGGTGATCATGTCGATATCGTCGTAGCGCGAGCGGGTGCCGGGGAAGCTAATCGCCGGACGCACGTTGGCGTAAAGATCAAAGTGGCGGCGTAGCTGTACGTTGATTGAGGAGAAGCCCTTACCAATCGGCGTGGTCAGCGGGCCTTTTAGGGCAATGCCGTATTTTTCGATGGCATCCAGCGATTCCTGGGGAATCAGCGTGCCGTGCTTTTCAAGCGCGCCCAGGCCGGCGTCAATATGTTGGTAATTCAAGCCGCAATCTAACGCGTCGAGTACTCGTAGCGTGGCCTGCATAATTTCGGGGCCGATACCGTCGCCTTTGATGACTGCAATAGATTGGCTCATGTGCTGCTCCTCTTTAATCGGCAGGCTTATTCGGCATGCTTATGGGGCAAGGAATGGCGTGCCGCTTCAACGTGAAAAGTTGGGATTAAATGTCTCTTTTAGCGGTGCAATGGTACGCCAAATTGAACCTAGAGGGCACCCTGCAAAGGGTGTAGGGCGGGTGCAGTCAACAATAATTGCTGCTAGAATGCGGCGGCTTATTACAACGCGATTAAATATAGCGTTCTTCTGACAGCAAGGCATAACGGCAATGACCTTTTCAAATTCAACACAAGCATTACCCACTTCAGGGCTGATGACTCCGCCCTAGGTTTCCCCCTCCCCAAGCGATACGTCTAGACACGTTAATTGCGTTGTCATGGCGTTACGGCATGCTATTGCCATTCTTCCGCCGATTGGCGGGCCGAACCTTAGATTGCTCCAGCACTGGCTCATTAGTCTGATACCGCGCGTCTTGCGTGCGCCACTGTGTCGCGTCGAGGGTTTGTACTATTTTAACCTCCAGCCATGGACTCCCTGAATGTCTCTCTATAGTAAGCAAGAGTGGTTTTCCAATATTAAAGGCGACACGCTCTCGGGAATCGTGGTCGCCCTTGCGCTGATTCCCGAGGCGATTGCCTTTTCAATCATCGCAGGCGTTGACCCCAAAGTTGGTCTTTATGCCTCCTTCTGTATCGCGGTGATTATTGCCTTCACCGGTGGTCGTCCCGGCATGATTTCAGCGGCAACCGGCGCTATGGCGTTACTGATGGTGACGCTGGTGCGCGAACATGGGCTTGAATATCTACTGGCGGCAACGCTGCTTACCGGTGTACTGCAGATTATAGCCGGTTACCTGAAACTCGCGGATTTGATGCGCTTCGTGTCGCGCTCAGTGGTTACCGGGTTTGTGAATGCGCTGGCGATTTTGATCTTCATGGCACAATTGCCGGAATTGACCGACGTGACCTGGCATGTTTATGCCATGACGTTGGCGGGCTTGGGCATTATCTATCTGTTTCCCTATTTACCCGTCATCGGTAAATCGATTCCTTCACCGTTGGTCTGCATTGTGGTGCTAACCGCGGTCTATATGATTAGTGGGATGGATATCCGCAGTGTCGGTGATATGGGTGAACTGCCCGATACGCTGCCTGTTTTTCTGTGGCCCAGCGTGCCGCTGAATCTGGAAACACTATGGATTATTTTACCTTACGCGTTGATGCTGACTGTGGTGGGCCTGCTTGAGTCGATGATGACCGCCACCATTGTGGATGACCTGACCGATACACCGAGTAATAAAAATCGCGAGTGTAAAGGGCAGGGGATTGCCAATATAGGTGCCGGGCTGATGGGCGGCATGGCTGGCTGTGCCATGATCGGTCAATCAGTTATTAATATTAAGTCCGGTGGCCGGACGCGATTATCGACGCTGATTGCTGGCGTGGTGCTCTTAATGATGGTGGTCTTCCTGTCAGATTGGGTGTCGCAGATACCCATGGCGGCGCTGGTGGCGGTAATGATCATGGTATCAATCGGCACCTTTAGCTGGGAATCGATCCGGGACCTGAAAAAACACCCCCTAAGCACCAATATCGTCATGTTGGCTACTGTGGCGGTCACGGTTAGCACACACAACTTGGCTATCGGCGTATTTGTCGGTGTGCTGTTGGCGGCGCTGTTCTTTGCTAACAAAGTGGGCAACATTCTCTACATCGGTTCAAAAGAGATCGAAGCGGGCAAAGAGCGTGAATATCAAATAGTCGGCCAAGTGTTCTTCGCCTCTTCTGAGCGTTTCACGGCCGCTTTCGATCTCAAGGAAAGTATCGAGAAAGTGACGATTGATCTTTCCCGTGCACACTTTTGGGATGTGACTGCCGTACAAGCGCTGGACCGGATCGTGATTAAATTTCGCCGTGAGGGTACTGAAGTAGAGCTTGTTGGTTTGAGCGAGGCCAGCGCGACGGTAGTGGATCGCTATGCGGTTCATAACGACCCCGAAGCGGTTGAAAAATTGATGGGCGGCCACTAACCAACGCAAGGAGCGCAACATGACAGATCAAGTATTAGCCGCTATTGACGGCTCCCAGTTTTCAGAAGGCGTCTGCGATTACGCCGCCTGGGCAAGCTTGGCCATGGATGCACCGTTAACCTTTGTGCATGTGGTCGACAATCATTCAGGCGTACCCGAAGAGCAGAACCTTTCCGGCAACCTGCGTTTCGGCGCCCGCGAACGGCTGATGAAAGAGCTTTCCGAACTTGATGAGCAGCGCGCGAAGGTGAATCGCGAGCAAGGCAAGTTGATGTTGGAAGCCGCCAAAGAGCGCGCAATAGAAGATGGGGTCAGCGACCCCGCCACGCGCCAGCGCAATGGCACCCTGGTGGAAAGCCTGTTAGAGCTTGAGAAAGACATACGTTTGCTGGTAGTGGGCAAGCGCGGTGAAACCGCCCACCAAGCCAGTGGGCATCTGGGTTCTAACCTTGAGCGGGTGGTGCGTGAACTGCACCGCCCGATCCTGATGGTGCCGAAAACCTTCAAGCGGCCTGAAAAGATATTGATAGCCTTTGACGGCAGCAAAACCGCCCGAAAAGGCGTCGAGATGCTGGCCCGTTCGCCGCTGTTTGCAGGCACCGAGTGCCATGTGCTGATCGTGGGTGCAGAAACGGCTGAACGCCGCTCCGAGCTTGAGTGGGCGTTAAGCACGTTGCGTGAAGCTGGCCACCAGGCCGAAGGCGCTATTCGTGCTGGCGAGGTAGATGAAGCCCTGCAAGCCTACGAAAAAGAGCACAGCATTGACCTGCTGGTGATGGGCGCCTACGGGCACTCGCGTATTCGCCACTTGCTGGTAGGTAGCACAACCACGGCCATGCTACGTGGTAGCCGCATACCGGTACTGATTTTGCGCTAAGGCTCACTAAACAGCAGCGCATCACCGTTTAGCTCGCATTGCGACTTCTTCTCTGCAGCCGGCCCTCGTAATTTGAGTGGCCGGTTTTTTTGTATTTAATTAGCGTTAAGGTGGCTTATTTAACAATGCTAATGTTGCAATGCGGTTCTATGCTGATAGTCAGGTTGTTATCTATTCACACACTGGAATAGTGCGAGGAGCCTGCCTTGAATATGCCTACCTTAGAGAGAACAGTCCCTGTTGGCTTCGATGAAGCCTCTCCTTCCCATCGTTTTGTCGCCGAGTTGCTGGCCCAAGCCGATATTCAGTTGGATGGCCGACGATCCTGGGACATACAGCTAAAAGCACCCGGTGTTATCGATAGCGCCCTTTCGCGAGGTAACCTCGGGCTTGGCGAAAGCTATATGAAAGGGGATTGGGACGCTGCGCAACTAGACGAGCTGTTTTACCGCTTAATGCGTGCTCAGCTTGGGCAGCGTATCAAGCCTACCCAACTAGTGTATTACTCGTTACGTTCGCGCCTGCTGAATCGCCAAACCGTTAAGCGCGCATGGGAAGTGGGCGAAAAGCATTACGATCTGGGTAATGACTTCTATGCTGCCATGCTTGATCAACGCATGACGTATACCTGCGGTTACTGGAAACATGCTCAAACGTTGGATGAAGCCCAGGAAGCCAAGCTAGATCTCATTTGTCGAAAACTTCAATTGAAACCAGGTATGCGCGTGCTGGATATCGGCTGCGGTTGGGGAAGCTTTATGGCCTACGCTGCCGAGCATTACGGCGTTGAATGCGTGGGCCTTACGATCTCTAAGGAGCAAGCCGAGTTCGGGCAGCGGCTGATCAAAAAAGGCCTGCCGGTTGAGTTTCGCTTGCAGGATTACCGTAATGAGCACGAGCAGTTTGACCGCATTGTCAGCATCGGCATGTTTGAGCACGTGGGGCATAAAAACTATCGTGAATTTATGAGTGTCGCCAACCGTTGCTTAAAAGATGATGGGCTGTTTTTGCTGCATACCATTGGCAAAAATCTAAGTAATACGGTCACCGACCCCTGGATTGATAAGTACATTTTCCCCAATGGGGAGCTGCCCACCATGGGGCAAGTCACGGACGCTGCTGAAGCGCTTTTCGTGGTAGAGGATGTACATAACTTTGGGGCTGATTACGACCGTACGCTGATGGCTTGGCATCAAAACTTTGAGGCTCACTGGCCGACGTTTAAAGACCAGTATGGCGAGGGGTTTTATCGCATGTGGCGCTACTATTTATTAAGCTGCGCTGGTGCTTTCCGCGCTCGGGAAATCCATCTCTGGCAGTTGGTGATGAGCAAGCAGGGGGTGTTGGGGGGCTATCACCGCATCAGTTAATGTATTTTCTCTGGCAATAGCTTGCTAGGCACCCAGCGTAAGAATGCCACCATGCCAAAGAGTTCGATGAGTGATTGAAACACAATCACGACTACCGCGGCCTGCCAAGCGCTGGGTAGCGTCAGGGCGATAGGCAGCATTACAAAGGAGTTACGCGTGCCAAAGCTAAAGGCCAGGGTTCGGGCGCTAGCGGTGGGCAATGCAAACAGCTTGCCTAGCCCTTTGCCCAGCAGTGCCGCGAAGAGTAAAAAACCGATAAAGATAAAGACGACCTGAGCCAACACCTCGCTAAGCTCGATCACAGTGTGAACCTGCGAAGCGGCAATCATAAACACCACCAGCGCCAATAGCGGCACGGGCAGCAGCCCCAGGCAGGCAACGCTGCGTTTAATGCTGCGGCGGCCTTGGGCTAGGTATTCAGTCAGCCAAGCGAGCACTAACGGCGTAATAATAAGGCCGGTAAAGGCACTCAGTAGCTCTTTAGAAAGCGTTAACTGAAACCATTCACTGCCTAAAAACAGCCAAAGATAAATCGGTAGCGCAACCATCTGCACCAGCAGCAGTAGCGGGGTGGCAGCCATCGCCCGGGCGGCATCGCCTTTGCCTAAATGCGTAAAGGTGATAAACCAATCGGTGCAGGGTACTAGCAGTACCAGCAGAACGCCTGCCAGCACTGCGGAAGAAAGCGGTAGCCACAAAACGAAAAGCGCTAAAAAAGCGGGAATGGCGATAAAGTTGCCGGTTAGTAACGCCGCCATAAAGCGCTTGTCAGTGAAGCTGCGGGCAATGTTCAGTAAGGGGATTTGAGTAAAGGTGGCATACAGTAGTATGCCTAATAGAGGCCATACTAACGGCGCTAGGCGCTGAGCAAATCCCGGCGCCCCGATGCCTAGTGCTAAACCCAAGCCAATGAATACCAGATAGAGCCAAGACTGATACTGTTCCATCTGATCGCGCATACTGGATCGTCCTTTGGCTGACGGTTTTGCTAGGGTTTGTACGAAAAGTCGGCGAGCGATGGCTAGACAAGGCAAAAATCAACGAAAAAGCGGAGTTTACAGGGTGTAAATGAGCATTTTGATCGGACTCGCGCACGAGATGATTTTTAACGCCGTATAGACGAGCGCAGGCAGTTTTCGTACAAAGCCTAACGAGAAAGCGCCATGCGTTCACCCACAACGGCGGCACCCAGCCAAAGCGGCAGGCTGACCACTATATAAACCAGCGCCATAGCTGGTTTGCCCACCTGCACCAGATACAGCGTCTCTAAGCTAAACAGCGAAAAGGTGGTAAAGCCCCCGCAAAACCCGGCGACCAGTAACGGTTGCAAACGCGCGAGTGGGCTGTGGGGTGAGCGCGAGAAGGTGGCAGCCAACCAGCCGATTAAACAAGAACCCAGCACGTTGACGATAAGTGTTCCCCACGGGAAATAACCCCCTAATGCCGCCTGCGATAACAGCGAAACGCCGTAACGTAGCACGCTGCCGACGCCGCTGCCGATGCCCACCGCAAGGTACGCTCTCCAGGCACTCATAAGTTCGCTCCTGACAGAGAAGCGCCTGATAACAACCAGCCAAAGGTGACCATGGCTAAGCCAAACAGCAGCGTGGCCCCTACATTCACGCTGGCGCGCAGTTGCTGGCCGCCTTGCCATAGCTCGATGGTCTGCAAGCTAAAAGAAGAAACGGTGGTGTAGCCACCCAGTAAACCGGCGACAGTGAACAGCCATAAAGGTGAGGGGGCGTTGGCGATACCTAGGCTGCCGAGTAGCCAGCCCGCTAGAAACGCGCCGCTGGCATTAACCGCCAGGGTTCCCCAGGGAAAGGCCTTACCGAGATAGCGGGCCAGTAGATTGGAAACCGCAAACCGCCCCATGCCACCCAGCGCGCCGCCGAGTGCGACTAACAGTACGCTTGTTAAGCCATCACTCATGCTTCCCCCTTAGGCGCTCAATAAATAGGCCGCCCAGTTTAGCATGTGCGTTTTATAGCGTCCGAAGCACGCAAGAGCGTTTTAGGGTGTCGCACGTCAATCAGTTGGTGTAGAAAAGGTCGAGAATATAACAACAATGTTGATGCCCCCGCTCAAGGAGAAGTACTCCATGTCAGATCGCGTGTTGGCCGCTATCGATAGTTCTCAGTTTTCAGAAGGTGTGTGTGATTATGCGGCCTGGGCCGCTAAAGCGCTGAATGCGCCGCTTAGTTTTATCCACACCGTCGATAATCATCACGCCCAGGTAACCGAGCCGGATTTAACCGGTAACCTAGGATTAGGTACCCGAGAGCACCTGCTGGAAAAACTCTCGGGTATAGAAGAGCAGCATGCCAAAGTCTCCCGTGAACGCGGGCGACTACTGTTAGACGCCGCCAAAGAGCGTGCGATAAGCGCGGGCGTTGCCGAGCCGCAGTGCTTGCAGCGCAACGGTACGCTGGTGGAAACGTTAGTCGAGAACGAAAAAGAGGTGCGCTTGCTGGTAGTCGGCAAGCGGGGCGAAACGGCGCACCAAGCCAGCGGCCATTTAGGCTCCAACCTTGAGCGTGTGGTGCGGGAAATGCACCGGCCGATTCTTATGGTGCCGAAACAGTTTACCCAGCCGCATAACGTGATGATGGCATTCGATGGCAGTAACACCGCGCGTAAAGGCGTGGAAATGCTGGCTAAAAGCCCACTATTTGAGGGCGCCACCTGCCACGTGGTGATTGTGGGTGCGGAAACCGCAGAAAACCGCTCGCAGCTAGCCTGGGCATTAGAAACACTGCGCGAGGCCGGTCACACTGCCGAAGGGGCCATCCGCTCTGGCGAAGTAGAAAAAACGCTACGTGCTTACAAACAAGAGAACGGCATTGATATGTTGGTGATGGGGGCCTACGGCCACTCGCGAATTCGCCACCTATTGGTCGGCAGTACTACCACCGCGATGCTGCGTAAAGCGCAGCTGCCGGTGTTGATTTTGCGCTAATCCATGTGAGAAATACCGAAAGTAGAGCTGGGTGTGCAATATTTGTCTTCGATACGCTTGCTGGCGACGTAGATGAATCCCTGCTTGAGTCAGGCTACATCGCCAGTTGAGGTTTAGGTGGCAGCGGCGGTTACAGCGTCAGCTCTGCTTCCTTGGAAGATAATCCCTTTGCCACCGTTTGATCGGTGAAATTGATACCCGCGATGATCGCCTTGAGCGATGCACTTACCGTATCGCTGTCCTCGGCTACCGCGCAGAGCCGCTGACCATCGATATTAAGCTGCACAAAGGCAATGGCATTGGCCTCGCTGCTGGCACCGAGAGAGTGCTCGCTGTAATCGATAATGCCTACGCTGCTGCCGGAGTGACGTTGCCACGCATCGGTAAACGCGGACATCGCGCCGTTGCCCTTGCCTGAAAGGCGTAGCGTTTCGCTACCTTGTTGCAGCGTGACTTCAATGCCTTCCTGCTGACCCTTGGAAAGCCGGTAGTCGACTAGCGAGAGCGGTGCTTCCTGGGTGAAGTGATCAAACATCACCTGGCGAATCATTTCGCTGGAGAGTTCGCTGGCGCGTTTTTCGCTCTCTTGCTGCACGTAAGGCGCCAAGGCCAGCATCATCCAACGCGGCAGGTTAATGCCGTAATCGCGTTCCAGCAGGAAGGCCATGCCCCCCTTACCGGACTGGCTGTTGACGCGAATGACGGCCTGATAGTCGCGACCGATGTCATGGGGATCAATGGGCAAATAGGCCACTTGCCACGGCTCGTCGGGCTTCTGGTGCTTGAGTGATTTACGGATCGCATCTTGGTGACTGCCTGAGAAAGCGGTGTAGACCATCTCGCCCACCCAGGGGTGGCGTGGGTGAATCGCAATCCCGGTGCACTCGTTGACGACCTGAATGATTTCATCAGGATTGGAAAGATCCAGCTCAGGATCAATGCCTTGGCTATAAAGGTTCATCGCCAGGGTGACGATATCCATATTACCGGTACGCTCGCCATTGCCCAGCAGGGTGCCTTCTACCCGCTCGGCACCGGCCAGCAGGGCAAGCTCGGCGGAGGCGACAGCGCCACCGCGGTCGTTGTGGGTATGCACCGAGATGATCACACTGTCGCGGCGGCTGATGTGCTGGCAGAAGTACTCAATCTGGTCGGCGTGATGGTGCGGCCCAGCCACTTCCACCGTGGTCGGCAGGTTGAGAATGCATTTGTTGTCCGGCGTTGGCTGCCAAACATCCAAGACTGCTTCGCAGACCTCCAGGGAAAAATCGATTTCGGTGCTGGAAAAGCTTTCCGGTGAGTACTGAAAGCGCCAGTCAATGTCCGGGTAACGGTCGGCGTAGGTCTTAACCCAGGTGGCGCCCTGTACCGCGATATCCACAATACCGGCGCGATCCATCTCAAAGACACGTTCGCGCTGAACCGTTGAGGTGGAGTTGTAGAGGTGAACAATGGCGCGTTTGGCGCCTACCAGCGAGGCAAAGGTCTTTTCGATCAGGTGTTCGCGACACTGCACCAGCACCGCAATGGTGACGTCATCGGGAATTTGATCCTCTTCGATCAGCCAGCGCACGAAGTCGTAGTCCGGTTGGCTGGCCGAAGGAAAGCCCACCATGACTTCTTTGATACCTACTTTAACGATCTGATGCCAGAAGCGCTGTTTCTGCTCAACGGTCATCGGCTCAAGTAACGCCTGGTTACCGTCGCGTAGGTCTTCGCTCACCCAGATCGGGGCGTGATCAAGGTCACGATCCGGCCATTGACGGTTGAAAGCAGGTACACGGGGCGCAGGGCGATACTTGCGATGATCGAAAGCGGACATGGTGGATTTCCTAAGCGTAGCTGGTTGATTGAATCGGCTGCTTGTGGCGACCGCACTACTTCGTTGGCTGCTTTTGACAGCCTATCCAGTGTATGCGCTTTGCCGCGCTAGGTTCTTGCGAAAATAGGTCCACCAGGCACATAATTAGCATAAAATATCGATAGTCTTTAATTTTATGGTAGGAGCTGCTTTTTATGTCCGTGTCGCCACTGGTGTTGGATCGTTTTGATCGTCATATATTGGATATCGTGCAGCAGGAAGGACGGATCAGTAATCAGGAGTTAGCTGACCGTATCGGCCTTTCTCCTTCGCCTTGTTTGCGTCGGGTGAGAGCCTTGGAGGAGCATGGCTTGATTCTGCACTACCGTGCAGAAGTCGATTCCCGTCAACTGGGCTATCAACTGATGGCGCTACTGCATATTTCCATGGATCAGCATACGCCGGAACGCTTTGATAATTTCGAGCGCCATATACGGGAAATACCCAATGTCATCGAGTGTTTGATTATTACCGGTCAGGCGGCGGATTTTCAGCTCAAGATTCTGGTGCGCGATATGGACGACTATCAACACCTGCTCCTGCACGTGATCAACCGGATTGAAGGCGTGACGGGGGCGCACACCAGCTTTGTCCTGCGGCGGGTCTTTGAACATCGCCCAGTGCCTACCGATCGGCTTTGATAGCCTTAATGCTTTTGGCATGGTCAAAGGTAAGCTAAGCGGTTTAGACTGCTTTTTTTCTACTTATTGGGAGTTTGCACTATGACGATTCAGCGCCACGATACGAAAGCCCGCATGAGCCGAGCAGTGATTCACCAAGGGGTTGCCTATTTGTGTGGCCAAGTGGCCGGTCCTGAGGCCCGTAATGGCGATATTACCGCGCAAACGGAAAGCATGCTGGCGCGGGTGGATGCGCTACTGAAAGAGATTGGTTCAAGCCGCGAGCAGCTGCTTAGCGCGACGGTTTATCTAAAAGACGGCAGCGACGTTGCTGCCATGAACGAGGTTTGGGACGCCTGGGTGCCGGAGGGTTATGCCCCGGCGCGCACCTGCGTGTGCGCACCGCTGCCAGCCGATGAGCTGAAAGTGGAAATTACCGTGACCGCCGCCGTCAGTGAGTAAACACTCACCAATCACTTGCCTGGCTTTTCCACCGGAAAGCGGGTGTCGCGCAGGCTGTCTTTGATTTTCTTGAGGTGGGGTAAGAAGTCTTCACCACGCCTCAGGGTCACTCCGGTGGCCAGCGCATCAATCAGCGTTAATTGGATTACCCGCGAGGTCATCGGCATGTAGTGGTCGGTGTCTTCGGGCGTGGCCACTTCAAGCGTGGCAGTACACTCATGCGCTAACGGCGAATTCGGCGCGGTAATGCCCAGAACCACGGCGCCGGCATCCCTCGCCAAGCGGGCAATATCCACCAGTTCCCGGGTGCGGCCGGTGTAGGAAATAATCACTACCACATCACCGGTATGGCAGGCGGCGGCGACCATGCGTTGCATCAGCACATCTATGTAGGCCATCACCGGCAGGTTGAAGCGGAAGAACTTGTGTTGGGCATCCTGGGCCACTGCGCCAGAGGCGCCCAAACCAAAAATGTGGATCTGTTTTGCCTGGGTGAGGTAGTCGACCATGCGCTCGATGGCGGCCATGTCGATTTCACGCTGTGCTTCGTCTAGTGCGGCTATGGTGGCGCCAAAAATTTTTTGAGTGTACTGGGTGGCGGTGTCGCCGGGCTCCACGGCCCGGGTGACATAAGGCGTGCCACCGGCCAAACTCTGAGCGAGTTTGATTTTAAAATCGGGGTAGCCTTTGGCGCCAAAATTGCGACAAAAGCGGTTAACCGTGGGCTCACTAACGCTTGCCGCCTGCGCTAGGCTGGCAATGCTAAGGCTGGTAGCGACCGTCGGGTCCTCAAGAATTACATTGGCGACTTTACGCTCCGAGCGGTTGAGTTCTTCTAAACGTTCGCGTAAGCGGTCAAGTAAGTCATGAGCCATTAACGGCCTCCCTAGGAGAAGTAGAAAGAAGCGGCTGCCATTCGCTGCACCAGGTCACGAAGGCCTCCGCAGGCAGCGGGCGAGCGTAAAAGTAACCTTGTGCAGCCTCACAGCCAATTGAGCTTAAATACGCCGCTTGGGCGGAATTTTCGATGCCTTCTGCCACCACATCGCAACCTACACTATGTGCAAGTTGGGTGATCGTTTGCGCCAGTTGGCGATCAATGGCGCTGGTTTCCAAGTCCATCACAAAGGCGCGATCGATTTTGAGTGTCGAGAAGGGCAGCGTTTTAATATACGCCAGTGACGACTGGCCTGTACCAAAATCATCAATAGCGACAGCGATATTCATTTGGGCCAGTTGTGCGAGCTGCTGACGGGCGTGATCCATATCGCTCATCAACCCGGATTCTGTCACTTCCAGGGCAAAGAAGCGCTGGGGAATCTGCTGCTCTTCAAGCCGTGCCAGTAGCTGTTGGGCAAAGTCTTTACGCGTTAGCTGGCGTGCGGCCACGTTGACGGCAATATGGAAGTCGTCATTGAGCAGTCCTTGCGCCCGCCAAAGGTTGATGTAGCGCATCGCCTCAGTGAGCACCCAGTCACCGATGGCAAGAATATCACCGCTGGCTTCTGCCAGTGGAATAAACTCGCCTGGGGAGATAAGACCGAGCTCTGGATGGTGCCAGCGCAGGAGTGCTTCTGCGCCTATAATTTTGTGATCGGCCAGCGATAATTTGGGCTGGAAAGCGAGCGACATTTCACCTCGCTCGGTGGCACCGCGTATCGCCTGCTGAATGTGTAGCTGATGGCGCTGCTTCTCCTCAATCGCTGGCGTATAGCATTGGATGCGTAGCGACCCTTGGGGCGGCAACGCTAAGGCGGCCATATGCACCAGGCGTTCAGTCTCAAAATGGCCCGTTTCACCGCTAATCCCGATACGTGCGCTAAGGGGAAGCAGCAGCTCATCCAACGCCTGATCCTGCTCAAAGCAGCTCAACAGCTGTTCAGCCAGTTGCGTCAGCTTGGCTGAATCTGCCGTTGGTGTGATAATCAGGTGTTCGCTGCCACCCCATAAGCCGAGCAGGCAATCAGCGCTAAGCTGTTGTCGCAGCTGTTGGCTAATGTGACGCAGCAATTGGTCGGCGACCTGGTAGCCGTGCAGGCGCACCACATCATCTAATTTATCGAGCGCAATAAACAATACCCCTGTGCCGGAGGCTTGAAGGGCTGCCGCTTGCAATGCCTGGTTTAATCCGCGGCGATTGGGTAATTGGGTAATTGAGTCAGTGCGCGACTGGCTATCAAGCTCTTGGGTGCGTTTAGCGACCGTCATTTCTAACGTATCGACCTGCTTATCGCGTATTTGATAGCGGTGCTCAATGTTCAACGTATTGCGTATACGCTGCAGGACTTCATCCTGCTTAAAGGGCTTGGTGATAAAATCACGAACGCCCAAAGCGAGAGCGCGTTGACGGGTGGCATCATCGATTTGCGCGGTGAGCACAATGATCGGAGGCATCTGCTCTTCAAAGTGGGCACTCAACTGCTCAATAACCGCGTAGCCGTCTAAGTAGGGCATACGGATATCCAGCAGTAGCAGGTCAGGCATTTGCAACTGACAGTGGCCAAGCACTTCCCGTGAATCATTAATACCGTGAACATTCTCGAAGCCATACTCGTCAAGTAGGTCGAGCAATAATTCGATATTAACCGTGTTGTCATCAATAACTAGCAGGTGTTTTTCGGTAAGGCTCATGGCACCTTCCTTAACACAGTCGGTAAAAACTGGTGAAGCGTACGGCTTAGCTTCTCGATATCGATGGGTTTCGTCAGGTAATCAGCAAAACCGGCGGCTAAACCATAGCGAAGATCGCGATCCATCGCATTGGCCGACAGGGCAATCACATTAATATGCTGGAGTTCGGGGGTGTTCTGTATCTCCGCTAACGCTTGATAGCCATTCATACCGGGTAAATGAATATCCATTAACACTAAATCAGGCGGCGAGTGACGCATGATTTCAAGCCCTAGTTCTGCACTGGACACCGTCTGAAGCTCAATATTGGGATAGTCTTCTATAATGTCATCCATCAACCGTTGGTTAGTTGGATTGTCCTCAATATAAAGCAGCTGAAAGATGTGCTCAGTCTCGTTGGTGGTCTCTGCGACTTCACTAGGCAGCACGTTTTCTTGCGGTAGGCTCTGGTCGTTGATAGGTAACGTAAACCAGAAGGTGGATCCTTGTCCTGGCGCGCTTTCCACACCGATGCGCCCTTGCATCCGCCCTATGAGTTCGCGGGTAATGGCTAAGCCGATACCCGTACCTTCCGTTGTGCTCTGCTCAGCATCAAGGCGATTAAACGGTTCAAATAGTTCATGCTGGCGCTCAACAGCAATGCCTTTTCCCGAATCGGTAACGCTAATACATAGCTCATCGCTCTCTTGCGTTACCGCGATTTCGATAGTGCCATGGTGACGGTTATATTTAATCGCATTGGAGAGCAGGTTAAGCAGCACTTGTTTGGTTCTGGTGTAATCCGCGCTGACTTGCCAGTGGAGCGGGTGAGGTGTGCGAAGTAAAGTAATACCCGCCGCTTCGATGTTAGCCTCAAGCGTACTGCAAGCATCGTCAATCACGTTGGCCACTACGATTGCCTCAATGGATAGCGTCAGATGACCTGCTTCTATTTTGGCGAGGTCGAGTATCTCATTGATTAAATTAAGCAAATGAAGCCCGCTTTTCTCGATTTGTGTTACTTGGCGCTGTTGTTTTTCAGTCAGTGGGTCGCGCCGTCCTTTGGCTAGTAATTGAGAAAACCCAATGATGGCATTGAGCGGTGTGCGCAATTCATGGCTCATCGAGGAGAGAAATTCGCTTTTAGCCTGATTGGCAATTTCCGCTTGATCTCTGGCGTTAGCCAAATCTTTGGTGACCTCTTCACGCTCAGCCATTTGGCTGTAAAGGTTGATCAGCAGAGCGCAGGTATCGGTAAACGGCTGCAGCCAATCCAGCAGTGCCTGATTGAGCGGCTGTTTGCTATTGGCGATGGCAAACATGCCGATTAGCCGCTCGCCGCTGAATATGGGTACACCCAGGTAATTATGCAGCGGTGGATGACCCGGGGGAAAGCCGCCGCGTTTGACGTGGCTATAAACGTCATCGGTCATAATCACTTCGCCAAATGCAAACACACGGCCGAGCAGCGATTTGGGGTTGGTGAGGGTCATATCGCCGCTACGCAGCCGCTCCATCAGGTGGCGAGACTCTACACTCCAGGACAGGTCGGTAATCGCATGGATTTTAAGCGCATTGGTGGTCGTGGTGGGCATCACTTCACCAATCAGCGCGTAGTCACTGTCGGTAAGGTCGCGAAGCGCCTCCATTAAGAAGGTCCATAGGCGTTCTCCCGACATTAATGCTTGATAGTCGGTAACGCCCTGGTGGAGCACTTTGAGCAAGTTCTGCTCTTTACGCATCCTGCGGTTGGCGTTGTAAACATCGGTTAAATCGGTGAGTACGCCTAAAAACTCGACCACTTTTCCGTGATCATCGTGGATGGCATTAATCGCGAGATGAACCGGTATGTAACGCCCCTCTTTATGTAACGCCTCTACTTCACGGCCACGCCCAATGACTTTGGGCTCGTGACCGGCAATATAGCGGGCGATAAACGAATCGTGCTGTGAGCTTATGCCTGGGGGCGTAAGGACAGAGACATTTTTGCCGAGTAGCTCGCTCTCTTCATAACCGAGAAGGTTCAGTGCGAAGGGGTTGATGCCAATAATCAGGCCCGCGTGATCAATACGTATCTTGGCGGTGGCGCTTTTGGTAAATAGCGCCTCAAAACGGCGCGCGGTATGGGTGAGGTCTACCTGCAGTTTATGCTGGCGCAGTAGTTCTTCTACTTGACCGGCCAAACTGCCGAGTAACATTAAGTCACGCTCGCTGAAGACGCGAGGCTGGCGATCAATGATGCACAGTGTGCCTACTGGCATGCCATTTAATGGCCGTAGTGGGTAACCTGCATAAAAGCGGATATGTGGCAGGTCACCGACCAGCGGATTATCTATAAAGCGCTCGTCGTGAAGCGTATCTTCGATCACTAGTGGCGCATCAAGCGCAATGGCATGGGCGCAGAAAGAGACTTCACGGCTGGTTTCACAGGTCTCAAGGCCCTGATGCGATTTAAACCATTGGCGCTCTTGATCGACTAATGAAACCAGCGCAATAGGCACATCAAACAGGTCACGGGCCAATTGCGTCATACGCTCAAAAGCCGTATCGAGAGGGGTATCGAGTACCTGTAAAGCATGCAAGGCCGCCAAACGCTGTGTTTCGTTATCAGGTGTTTCTGTGGCTTGCATGACCATTCCAAAGCTGAGAATTAATAAAACATACCATAAGGGTTTTATGCCAATGTATAACTAAATATCGGACATTAACCCGTAAGCTTTAACCAAGCCCAATCAGTTTCATTAGCCAGCGCCGGTAAGGCGGATAAAACATGTGGCTGGGTGTGCGTTTTGATTGATAAAAAACACTACGTAAATGACTAAATCGCTCAAAGCCGTGGCGGCCGTGATAGGCGCCCATGCCACTCTCGCCTACACCACCAAAAGGTAAAGATGGCACTGCGTGATGCAGCAGCGTCGTATTAAACACCAGTGCCCCAGAACGAGTGGTTTCCAGCAGCTGTTGCTGTAAAACTTTATCGTGAGTAAATGCGTAAAGCGCTAATGGGTGGGGGAGGGCATTCACAACGTTGATAGCTGCCGATATATCACTGACGCCAATCACCGGTAGGCAGCGGTTAAACGTTTCTTCACGCATCACCTGAAGATCTTGATGGGGGTCGATAATCAGTGCAGGCGCATGTGGACCGTGATCAACGATTCTACAGCCATGATCGTGGGCTTCTTGTAGCATGGCCTCCTGCCGCTGTTGGTGAGCGGCATCAATGGGAGACGTGGCTGCGTGGTCGTCGGGTCGCTGCTGTTGAATGGTGTGGCTTAACGCCTTAACCAAGCCGCTAATATGGCGACTTTCTACCAGCACATAGTCAGGGGCAATACAGGTTTGTCCGCCGTTCATGCCTTTGCCGAAAATAATCGCTGCGGCCGCTTGATCCAGGTCGGCATCGCCCGCCACGATAGCTGGCGATTTACCGCCCAGTTCTAGCGTGATTGGGGTTAAATTCGCCGCCGCCGCTTGGGCGACTTGCCGTCCCACCGCGGTAGAGCCAGTGAATATCAAGTGATCAAACGGTAAGCCGCTAAAACGACGCGCAACCTCCTCATCGCCCTCCACCACGTTGAACTCTTCAGGGGTAAAATATTGCGGTACTAATCGCTTCAGTAGGGCGCTGGTAGCGGGGGAGTGCTTGCTAGGTTTGAGTAACACCCTATTACCGGCTGCAAAGGCGTCAACCACCGGCATTAACGACAAACACCATGGGTAGTTCCAGGGTGATATCACGCCGACAACGCCCAGTGGCTGAGGCGCAATGCGAGCCCGTGCTGGCAGTAGCCGCCAGGGCATACTGACCGCCCAAGGGCGCATCCAGCGCCATAGATTGAGTCTTGCGTGACGAATGGCGTCTAGTACCGCGCTGATCTCGGCTATGCGTATTTCCACGTCGCTGCGCTGACCAAAATCGGTTTGAATCGCACGGATAATCTCTAGCTGGTGATGCTTGGTCATGCGCGCAAGGCGGGCTAGTCGTTCACGTCGCACCGTTAGCGTCGGGTAGGGCATTTGATCGGCAGCATGACGCTGCGTTTGGAAGTCACCCGTTAGGTCGCGCTTCATGGCCTCTCCTGTACGCCGCTATCGGCGTGAGTGATAAACGTGGGTATCAATGTCGGTATAGTTGGTCGGTATAAACGGCTGACGACAATGATTAATGTAAACGGTTAATGCAGTCAGTTAGTGTAAAGTGGTGCTGGTAATTTATATTGCGTTAGCCCCACACTCCCTGGAAGGTGCTATGCCGTTAGATCCACTGTCGCTCACTATTCTACCCACCATTGGGGCCGTCACGGCAAGCCAGTGGGATGCACTCGTCGATAATGATCAGCCCTTTTTACGCCATGCTTTTTTACACGCACTTGAAGCCAGCGGCTCGGTCAGCGTGGCTACCGGCTGGGAGCCTTGTCATCTGAGTGTATGGCAAGGCGAGCAGCTAGTCGCGGCGATGCCCATGTACCGCAAGCATCACTCCTACGGTGAGTATGTGTTTGATTGGGGCTGGGCGGAAGCGTTAGAACACGCCGGTGGTCGTTATTATCCTAAAGCGCTTAGCGCGGTGCCGTTCACACCGGTACCCGGCGTGCGCACGCTGATTGCTGAACACGCCGATGCCACGGCAGTGCGAGCGTTTCTTGCCGAGGCATGGCGTGAACAGTGCACAAGCCAAGCCCTTTCAAGCTGGCATTTGCTGTTTGCCAATGAAGCGGATGTCACCGCTTGGCAGGCACAGTGCCCCGAGCTTATCACCCGTGAAGGCGTCCAGTTTCAGTGGCGTGATCGTGGTTTTGGCGACTTTGATGGCTTCTTGGCCAGCCTGACCTCTAAGCGACGCAAAATGATCAAGCGCGAGCGGCGCTTAGTCGCTGAGCAAGGCTTAACGGTATCGCGTTTGGAAGGCGAGGCGATTACCTCCGCCGATATGGCACATTTCTATCGCTGCTATGCGATTACCTACCATGAGCGTGGTCGTCCGCCTTATTTAAACCATGATTTTTTTGAACAACTACGCCAAACCATGCCGGACGCGCTAGTGCTGGTACAGGCCCATAGTGAAGGCCGCCCGGTAGCCGCAGCGCTCTATTTTCGTGGCAGTAGCACGTTATATGGCCGCTATTGGGGAAGCGAGGTCGTCGCTGATTGTCTCCACTTTGAGGCTTGCTACTACCAGGGGATTGAGTACTGTTTGCAGCATGGCATAACGCTGTTTGATCCAGGCACCCAGGGTGAGCACAAGCTGGTGCGTGGCTTTGCCCCTCAACGAGTGCGCTCGCTGCACTATATTCGCCATCCGGGGCTTGCTGCCGGTGTCGCCCAGTTTTGCCAGGAAGAGGGCGAGCATGTCAGCGCCTATCGCGAAGCGGCCCATCAAGCGCTGCCATTTAAGCAGTGATTTTAACGATCATTTACGCCGTCATTTAAGTCGATATTAAAACTGCTATTAAAACCGACATTAAAGTAAGGCGCGGCTCGCTGGTGTTGCCCCTTAATGGCATAATACGCGCCGATAAGCGCTCTTCAGCGGATCAGCGCAGAGGTTGATTCAGCCAGTGCTTTTAATAAACCCAGCCGATATACCTAGGGAGAGCAATGATGCGCAAATGGCTAGTGATAACATTGCTCGCGGTGGTGGCACTGCTTCAATACGAATTGTGGCTAGGTAACGGCGGCTGGAGCGATTTACAGCGTGTGGAGCAACGTGTGGCGGTGCAAGAAGCGGCCAATGTACCCATGCGCGAGCGCAATGCGCGGCTGGCGGCCGAAGTGACGGATTTAAAAAACGGTTTAGACGCCATAGAGGAACGGGCGCGTAGCGATATGGGCATGGTGCGTACCGATGAACAATTTTTCTGGGTGCCTGGTGTGGCAATTGAGAATGAGCTGATCGGTATTAATGCGGGTCTGGTCGCTCCCCAGGAGCCGGCACAGTGAGCCAAACCTGGCTAATCGTTCCTGCGGCGGGCCAAGGTCGCCGCATGGGGGCAGACAAGCCTAAACAGTATTTAACCTTGGCCGATGAACAGCCGGTGTTGGCGCATACCTTGGCTCGGCTGCATCACGCCTTTCCCCACGCCCGCTTGGTACTCTGTTTAGATGCTGATGACCGCTGGTTTTCACCAGGCTGGGTACCTTTTGCGGACTGGCAGCGAGTACCCGGTGGCAACGAGCGAATGGACAGCGTGTTAAATGCGCTGCACGCCATGACGGCCGAGGGTGACGATGTAGTGATGGTGCATGATGTGGCACGTCCCTGTATTACTGCGAACGATCTGCAGGCGCTCTATCAAGCCGCTTCGACACACCCCGCTGGCGCGCTCTTGGCGATGCCGGTAGCCGATACCATGAAGCGTGCCGATAACCAGCGCCTGAGCTCGCGAACCGAACCCCGGGATGGCTTATGGCATGCGCTAACGCCCCAAGGTTTTCGTTACGCGCTGCTGCGGCGTGCACTGGAAACCGCCCGCCAGCAGCAAACACTGGTAACTGATGAAGCCTCGGCAGTCGAAGCCCTGGGCGAACGGCCGCAATTAGTAAGCGGGCGGCGCGACAACCTGAAAATTACCCACCCAGACGACTTAGCGCTGGCAGCTGCGATTATGGCGGCCCAAGCCGCTAACCTGCCTGACAGGCTTTAATCATTAGGAGCTTAGTAATGCGTATTGGCCACGGATTCGATGTCCACCGTTTCGGCCCCGGCAATCACCTGATGATCGGTGGCGTTAAGCTGCCATTTGACCATGGCTTCGTGGCGCACTCCGATGGCGATGTGCTGCTGCACGCTGTGAGCGATGCGCTGTTAGGTGCCTGTGCGTTGGGCGATATTGGCCGTCATTTTCCCGATACCGACCCAACGTGGGCGGAGGCTGATAGCCGCGAACTGCTGCGCCATGTGGTCACTCTTATTCAGGGCCAGGGCTATGGCGTGGTCAATCTGGACGCCACGCTAATGGCGCAAGCGCCTAAAATGGCGCCTCATGTTGATGCAATGCGGGCCATCATTGCCGCTGACTTAGGCGTCGCGCTTAGCCAGGTTAACGTTAAAGCCACCACTACCGAGCGGCTGGGCTTTACCGGGCGCGGTGAGGGTATTGCTGCTGAGGCAGTGGTGCTGCTAAACCGTGCAGAGGCGCTTAATGATTAATATGCCTGTCTGGCAGCGTTGCTTAGATCCTCTGTTCGGCCCGCCTAAAGCCGGTCAATACCGTGCTCAGGCGGAAGACTTCTGGGTTGACGAACAGTTGGATTTTACTCCCGAGGCGCACGGGGAACACCTGTGGTTGCGGGTTGAAAAACGTAACCAATCCACGTTAGAAGTGGCTAAGTTGTTAAGTCGGCTTTGTGACGTAACACCCCGTGATATTGGTTACTCCGGGATGAAGGATCGTATTGCCGTGACCCGCCAGTGGCTGAGCGTGCATCTGCCAGGGCGCGATGCGCCGCCTGACTTAGAGCAATCGCTTAATGCCCAGGGCATCACGGTGGTTGAGCAGGCGCGCCACCCGCGTAAGCTTAAGCGCGGGGTTCACCGCACTAATCGATTCGTCTTACGCCTAAGCGGTAAGGCCATAGCAAGCGACGACTTTATCAGCCGCTGGGAAGCGCTTTGTCAGTCTGGTGTGCCCAACTATTTCGGCCCCCAGCGCTTTGGTCATGAAGGGCATAATCTTCAGCGCGCAGAAGCACTACTTAACAGAGGTTGGCGTAAACGGGACGACCGTCAAGGTATGATGCTTTCTACCGCGCGCAGCTTTTTGTTTAACGAACTGCTCAGCACTCGCGTTGCGGATGGCACTTGGACGCAACCCCTGGCAGGCGACACCTTAATGTTGGACGGCACGCAAAGCGTGTTTGGTATTGAAGCCACCGATGCGACGCTTCAGGCCCGCGCCATGGCGCTGGATGTGCATCCAACGGGGGTGCTCTGGGGCGTTGGCGAAGCCGGTCAGGGTGACGCTGCTAGCTATGAAACGTATTTGCAGCAGCAGTATCCTGGCTTGTGTAGTGGTTTGGAGCGCTGCGGGGTTAAGCAGGCACGCCGTGCGCTGCGGATGCGGCTGCTGGAACCACAGCTTACTTGGGAAGCTGATGCCGTACGGCTTTCGTTTGCGTTGCCTCGCGGTAGCTTTGCTACCGCTGTGCTTGGTGAGCTGATAGAGATGAGTGGATAGCGGTGGGCGACGTCAGTCGTCAGAACGGTTATAAGTCGTCAGAATAGCTATAAGACGTTAAAAAGTTTACTAAAAGTGATGGATAGGAGTTGTCACCTTTCGCGTTTATGCTGTGTGCTTATGACGCTGGCGCTAATGACTCTTGTGCATATAACTTGTGCATATAAAAAAGGGAGAGCCACTATGCGGCGACTACTGCTTTCAAATGATGACGGTGTTTACGCGCCTGGGTTGCGTGCGCTACACGATGCGCTGCTGTCGCACGCCAATATGCGCGTGGTGGCGCCTGACCGAGACCGCAGCGGTGCCAGTAATTCGCTTACCTTGTCACGGCCGCTTTCATTGACGGCGCTTGATAACGGCTTTTATAGCGTTGATGGTACCCCTGCCGACTGCGTCTATTTAGGCGTTCACGGTGTATGGGATGAAAAACCTGATTTAGTGATCTCAGGGATTAATCACGGCAGTAACCTGGGCGACGATGTGCTCTATTCCGGCACCGTTGCGGCGGCGATGGAAGGGCGCAACCTAGGCATGACCGCGATTGCCATGTCGCTATGCGGCGAGCGCCACTTCGCTACCGCCGGAAGAGTGGCCGCCACCTTGATTGGCGCCGCGGATCAACTCTCGCTACCGCCGCGTACGCTGCTTAACGTCAATGTCCCCGATGTACCCTGGGAAGAGATCAAAGGCGTTAAAGTTACCCGCCTTGGGTACCGCGGACCAGCCGAAAAACCGTTGCCAGTACAAGACCCGCGGGGGCGTACCCGCTATTGGATTGCGCCGGTAGCAGCCAATGCCGATGATGGTGAAGATACCGATTTTGCCGCTGTTGAAGCGGGCTTTGTATCGATTACACCGTTACAAACAGACCTGACGCGCCACCCCGCGCTTAACGATGTGCAGGATTGGTTGGATGTTTTTGCCTGATATCTCCCCTGCTGAGCTGCGCGGTCGCGGTATGACCTCACAGCGTACCCGAGACCGAATGGTCGAGCGCCTCATGCAGCAAGGCATCAACGATGCCCGCGTGCTAGAGGTCATGGCCAGTGAACCGCGTCATCTGTTTGTGGATGAGGCGCTGGCGCACCGCGCCTATGAAGATACCGCCTTACCGATTGGCTTTGGCCAAACGCTATCGCAGCCGTTCATTGTGGCGCGGATGACCGAGCTCGTGTTGCGCGCCGGGCCCCGCCGGGTATTGGAACTGGGCACCGGGTCTGGCTATCAAACGTTAATATTGTCGCGCTTGGTAGAAGAGCTCTACTCCATTGAACGCATTGGTGCGTTGTACGAGCGTGCGGCTGAGCGGTTACGGCGGCTTACGGCCCCAGCCACACTAGCAGTGGCGGATGGAGGCTATGGTTGGCCTGAAGTGGCACCGTTTGATGTTATTTTGCTAACCGCCTGCGCTCATACATTGCCCACATCGCTACTAGAGCAATTGAGTTACGACGGGGTGTTGATCGCCCCCTTGGAAGATCCCGATGGCAGCCAGTGGCTTACTCAGGTAAAGCGCATCGGCAGTGCCTTTGAAAAACGGCGGCTTGAGCCCGTACGTTTTGTACCTTTACTACAAGGAGTAGTGGATTGAAGCGGCAACCCTTGGGAATATTTTTACGTGGCGCAGGGATGGGCGCCGCCGATGCGGTACCCGGTGTGTCGGGAGGTACGATTGCGTTTATTAGCGGTATCTATGAAGAGCTGATTAACACCATCAAGCAATTTGGCCCAAGTGCGATTGGTGTATGGCGTCAAGGTGGCTGGAAAGCCCTGAGTCTCCATTTGAACCTAGCCTTTCTGGTACCGCTATTGGCAGGTGTTGCGGTTAGTCTATTTAGCGTTGCGCATTTAGCACTATGGTTGATGGAAGCGCATCCACTACTGTTGGACGGGTTCTTTTTTGGCCTTGTAGCGGCCTCCGCACTGGTGGTCGGGCAGGCAAGTAGCGGCTGGAAACTATGGTATCTGCTGCCATTGTTGGTGGGGTTAGTGCTCGCCCAAGCGTTGCCAGGCATGATGCCGCTGGTGCTGCTGCTGGGCAACGAGGCGCTGGTAGTGATGGTGGCAGGCTGCATTGCCATCAGCGCCATGCTCCTGCCAGGGGTATCAGGCAGTTTTCTATTGCTGACAATGGGGCTCTACGGCACCATCATGGGAGCAATTCGCAGCTTTGATCTGGGCATTATTATTCTGTTTGGAATGGGCTGTGTGGTGGGTTTAGCGTTGTTTTCACGCTTGTTGTCCTGGTTGTTACGGCGCCACCATACCTCGACCATGCAACTGCTACTGGGGTTTATTGTCGGTTCGTTACCGGTTCTCTGGCCATGGCGTGAACTGTTACGCTATCAAATAGGGCCAGAAGGGCAAATGATCCCTTTGGAGCACCGTTATTTGTTGCCCGCTGACTATGCCGTATTGACCGGTGCCTCGGCACAAGTAGCTGGCGTTGTCGCGCTAATGGCCTTGGGGGCACTCATTGTTGTGTTACTCAACCGACACGCGGATCGTCGGCCCATCGATACCAAGCTTGGCGCTGAAAAGGAGTAAGGTTTATATGCGTAAAGGTTATAGTCTTAAAGTACTGATGATGTCGGCGCTGGCATTAACAATTGCGGGTTGTGCCAGCCAACAAGGCGGAAGCCCTCAAGTGCGTGATTTAAGCCAAGCACGCCAAGCGGTGGAAAACTCACCCCAGTACACCGTTAAAGCGGGCGACACGCTGTATGGCATCGCATGGCAGCACAATTTGGATTATCGCCAGTTGGCGGCAATGAACAATATTGATGCGCCGTACCAAATTCGGCCAGGGCAAACCATTGCCCTGCGCGAAGGCGCCTCAACGTCATCAGTCGCCAGTAGCCAGCCTGCCGCTAATAACAATGGTGGTGGCGCCGTGGCGACCGGACTGAATCCGCAAGCAGCCTCTGTTGCGAGTGATGACCAGGAACTCGACTGGCTGTTGCCCGACGAATCCGCGATTCAACGTAACCAGCGCCTAACCGCTGAACGCGATGCCGTAGAGGCTGCGGAACAAGTGGCTGATTCTTCGCCTAGCAGTGAAGAAAATACCTCTTCCTCCACGCCTGAGCCTGAAGTGGTCGCAGCTGCCGAACCTGAGCCTGCCGCTCAGCCGGAACCTGAGCCAGCGTCAGAACCTGAACCGCAGCCAGTATCAGAACCCGAGCCACAGCCTGAAGCTGCTCCAGCTACACAAAGTGCCAGCGTTGACCGCTCTTCGCGTACCTATACGCCTGCTGAAACGATCAATTGGCAATGGCCTGCCGATGGCAACGTCGTCGGGGCATTTGGACAAGGCGATAGCATCACTGCCGGGATTGATATCACCGGTGAAAAGGGGCAACCTGTTAAAGCAGCTGGGCCCGGTATTGTGGTTTATGCGGGCAGCGGCGTCAGGGGTTATGGCAACCTCATCCTTCTCAAGCACAACGACCAATTCCTGAGTGCGTATGCGCATAACGATAGCTTACGGGTCAGTGAAAATGACGTGGTAGAAGCGGGTGAAGTGATTGCGACGATGGGGGATAGTGACGCAGAAAATGTCC
Source organism: Vreelandella sp. DA03-1M (assembly GCF_055725665.1). NCBI lineage: Bacteria > Pseudomonadati > Pseudomonadota > Gammaproteobacteria > Oceanospirillales > Halomonadaceae > Vreelandella > Vreelandella sp. DA03-1M. The sequence continues at coordinate 3,366,411 of NZ_CM146798.1, read as the reverse complement.
GATTGCACTTCGAGGTTCGCCGTGATGGCCAGCCTCAAGATCCCATGGACTTTCTGCCTTCCCGCTAATGCACTCACCGGTAGCGTGGAAGGCCAGCGTTTAACTTGGAAGTTGCCCGAATCGCTGTATTCGAGCGTCATATAACAATTGTCACATAACAATATGGTGTGCGCCTTAGAGCGCACCCCTTTGACTTTCTAAATGGCGGGTAGGCGAAACACGGGGGTAAGGCCATGAGTATGTTGGAGAAAGATCTACAGGAGGTTGACCTGGAGGCTGCTGAGGAGGCACTTGATAATACCGATGATGACATCGCGGTAGAAGAAGATGCTTTTGAAAAAGCGCTAGGGCGTGAGGATCGACAATCGACCCAAAGCTTGGATGCAACGCAAATCTACCTCAACGAAATCGGCTTTTCGCCATTATTAACGCCAGAAGAGGAAGTATATTACGGCCGATTAGCGCGTAAGGGCGACCCGCTGGGACGCTCACGGATGATTGAGTCCAATTTGCGGCTGGTGGTGAAGATTGCCCGCCGCTACCTTAACCGCGGCTTAACGCTGCTGGATTTGATCGAAGAGGGTAATTTGGGCTTGATCCGCGCCGTTGAAAAGTTTGACCCCGAACGGGGTTTTCGTTTTTCAACGTATGCCACTTGGTGGATTCGACAAACCATTGAGCGCGCGTTGATGAACCAAACGCGTACAATCCGTTTGCCGATTCATGTGGTCAAAGAGCTCAATATCTACCTGCGCGCGGCGCGCGAATTGACCCAGAAGTTTGACCATGAGGCCACTGCTGAAGAGATCGCCGAGCACCTGGACAAACCGGTCGAGGTGGTCAAAAAGATGCTCGGCCTCAATGAGCGCGTATCGTCCGTTGATTACCCGATGGGCGGTGAGAGCGATAAGCCGCTGATCGATACGTTGACCGACGATGAGGTGCAGGGGCCTGAAGCGCGTCTGGTGGATGGCGATGTCAAAGAGCACGTTGATCTTTGGCTTGATGAGCTGAGCGAAAAACAGCGTGAAGTTGTCGTGCGCCGCTTTGGCTTACGGGGTCACGAATCCGCCACTCTTGAAGAAGTCGGTGCCGAAATTGGTTTGACCCGTGAGCGGGTACGTCAGATTCAAGTCGAAGCGCTGAAAAAGCTGCGTCGTTCGCTGGAAAAACAGGGTCTCTCGTTAGAAGCTTTGTTTGAAACTTAAGTGTTTGAAGCGCAACAAAGGTGATTATTAAACGCGCCTTCCCTCTAAGCCGAGCAAGTACCTATAGGTGCTTGCTCGGTTTTTTATCGCTGACATTTTTTGTTAATAAGCATTTATTGCTGAATCAGGTAAGTGAGAAAACCTATGCGCCCCCTTGTGGCCGATATTGATCTGGACGCGCTGCGTCACAACTATCAATTGGCGTGCCGCTGTGCGCCCCAAAGCCGCTCAGTGGCCGTTATCAAAGCTGATGCTTACGGGCATGGTGCGCTAGCGTGCGCTCAAGCGCTGGAGGCCCATGCTCCCGCGTTTGCCGTCGCCTGTATCGAAGAGGCTCTCGCGTTGCGTAAAGGTGGCATTACGAAGCCTATCGTTCTGCTTGAAGGCATCTTCAGTACTGATGAGTTGGCGCTGGTGGACACCCACGGTTTCTGGATCGCGGTGCATAGCCAGTGGCAGGTTGATGCACTGTTGGCGGCCACGCCACGCCAGCCCATCCCGGTATGGTTAAAAGTCGACTCCGGCATGCACCGCCTGGGCTTTGCCATTGAAGAGGCCGCTGCCATCTGGCGCCAGCTTCTTGCTGCGCCGAGTGTGGCTTCGCTGCACCTGATGAGCCATTTTGCCACTGCCGATGCTCAGGATAGCCGTTATTTCACTCAGCAAATGGCACGGCTCCAGGAGTTGACCAGTGAGCTAGAAGCGCCGCTATGCCTAGCCAACTCACCGGCGACCTTGGCGTGGCCGGTGGCACATGGTGACTGGAACCGGCCAGGCGTCATGCTCTACGGCAGCGACCCCTTAGAAGTCGCCAATGACATCACCCGGCAACTGAAGCCAGTGATGACTCTGCGCTCTGAAATTATCGCCCTGCGAGAGCTAGAAGAGGGCGAGCCCGTGGGCTACAGCGGGCGCTGGCGTGCGCCGCGGCGTTCACGCATTGCCGTGGTTGCCTGCGGCTACGGTGACGGCTATGACCGCCATGCCCGCGATGGTACGCCAGTGCTGGTAAACGGCCAACGCTGCGCGATTGCCGGTAAAGTCTCTATGGATATGCTCACGGTGGATGTAACAGACGTGCCCGATGCCGCCATTGGCAGCGAAGTCGTATTATGGGGTAGCGCTAGCAACGGCGAAGTACTGCCGGTGGATGAAGTGGCCCGTTACTGCGATACGATCAGCTATACCCTGCTGACGGGGGTACTGCCCCGGGCGCCTCGGCGTTATCATGGGCGTTCTGATTAAACGGTTGTTTTTATGTCAAAATCACGTTATCCACGTTCGTTTGCCCACCCGCGTTACTGGCCCACTTGGCTCGGGATTGGTGCCATGTATGTTGCCGCCTGGCTGCCCTGGCGGCTAAAAATGAGTATTGGCAAAGGGCTTGGGTTGCTCGCATGGCGCTTTGCCAAGCGGCGGCGGCGCATTACCGACACCAATATAGCGCTGTGCTTTCCCGAAAAGAGCGCCGAACAACAGCGGCAACTCGTCAAAGAGTCATTCATCGCTAATGGCATTGGTCTCGTCGAAACCGCGACGGGCTGGTGTCGAAATGGCGAAAGCTTACGCCACCGAGTTGCTTATATTGGCGAAGAGCACATGGCCCGTGCTCAGGCGCGAGGCAAAGGGGTGGTCATTATCGGTGTTCACTTCTCATCGCTCGATTTAGGCGGTGCCTTACACGCGCTATTTTTCTCTGCTGACGCTGTCTATCGCCCGCATAACAACCCGCTGTTTGAGCGCTTTATGACTCGCGCTCGTGGACGCAACTTTGGAGTCGCGATTGACCGTTACGATCTGCGTGGGGCTGTGCGGCAGCTTAAGGCAGGCCGGATGGTGTGGTACTCGCCGGATCAGGATTTTGGCCGCGATGTCAGTGTGTTTGCACCGTTGTTTGGTCAGCAGGCTGCGACGATTCGCTTAACGGCCAAGCTTGCGCGTATGACCGGCGCGTCGGTGGTGCCGATGATGTTTCACCGCAACCCTGATAATGCGACGTACACCATCGAGAGCCTGCCAGCGTTAGAAGGGTTTCCGAGCAATGACGAGGTAGCCGATGCGACCAAGGTCAATCAGTTTATTGAGCAGGCCATTCGCAAGCACCCGGAGCAATATCTGTGGCTGCATAGACGCTTTAAGACCCGCCCCGAAGGCGAGCCCAGCGTTTATTGATCCCATATAAGCGCCACAAAAAAAGCCAGCGTTAGCTGGCTTTTGGCATTCAGAGGCGTCGCTTAATCCAAGTTACGAGAGTAAAAAATCTCCAGCATCTCTTTACGCAAACGGCTCTCAATATCACGTGCTTCTTCAAAGGTAATATCGCGGCGAGACGTACCGAACAGGTAATTTTCCAGCTCGAAATCTTTGAGCAGCATCTTGGTATGGAACATGTTTTCCTGATACACGTTTACATCCATCATCTGATACGCATGCTTGGTATCGTCAGCAAGGTAGTCTTGGATGGAGGTAATGCCGTGATCAATAAACAGCTTCTTGCCGTCTACGTCACGGGTGAAGCCGCGTACCCGATAATCCATGGTGACAATGTCGGAGTCGAAGCTGTGGATCAGGTAGTTCAGCGCTTTAAGCGGGCTGATATGACCACAGGTCGAGACATCGATATCGAGACGGAAGGTGCTGATGCCGTTGTCAGGATGCGACTCAGGATAGCTGTGCACCGTAACGTGACTCTTATCTAAGTGCCCAACCACCGTTTCTGGCAGTGGACCGGGGCCCGGCTTAATCTGCTCAGGCGCGGCGTCATCCAGCTCATGCTCGGCAATCAGGATCGTCACGCTTGCGCCGTGGGGCTCATAGTCCTGGCGGGCGATATTCAGCACATGAGCGCCGATAATGTTGGTGACGTCTTTCAGGATCTGCGTCAAACGTTCGGCGTTGTAGAGCTCATCGATATAGTCGATATAAGCCGCACGCTGCTCTTCGGTTTTGGCGTAACAAATGTCGTAAATGTTGAAGCTCAAAGAGCTTGTCAGGTTGTTAAACCCGTGGAGTCGGAGATTATCTGTCATGTCCGAGCCTCCTTATGGCAGGTGAAGACACCCCGACGAGCCAGCGCCGGAACCGATAAGACGTTGCCACCATCGCTGCGGTGTAACCCCACCCGATAAAGCAGGGCGGTGACAGCACAGGTGAAGGTAAAACAAGCGGGCGTATTATGCCCGTCAAGGCGATTGCTTGCATCCGACTGAACTACTTTTTTTGCCGCCGCGGTTGGGCAAGCGGCGGCGCTAGCCGAGAGAGCCAAGCGCTGCCCGTGCAAACAGCCGCTCAAGCCTCGATAATCTCAAAAGAGTGAGTGATCTCTACGCCGCCATTAACCAGCATGATCGACGCGCTGCAGTACTTTTCAGCAGAGAGTTCAACGGCGCGCTGAACCTGCTTCTCTTTCAATGCATGCCCAGTCACTACGAAATGAACGTGGATCTTGGTAAAGACGGCGGGCACTTCATCAGCGCGTTCAGCGTCAAGTTCCGCGACACAGTCGGTGACATTGGCACGCGCTTTATCGAGAATGTTCAAGATGTCAAAAGCGGTGCAACTGCCCATGCCCATCAACAGCATTTCCATGGGGCGGGGCCCCGTATTGCGGCCACCGTGGTCGGGCGGACCGTCGATGACAACGCTGTGCCCGCTACCGGATTCCGCCACAAATTGACGGCCTTCTGTCCATTTTACCCGTGCTTTCACGCGGCTCTCCTCATCTAGGCGACGAAAGGTAAGTCGCGCAGCATAACATTTCTTGGCCTGCGCGCCTCTTCTCGGGGCTCTTCTCAATGTCCCTGTTTTTCATCACCGGCATTATTAATCATGGTCAGTGTAAGGCATCTCCCAACCGCCTTCGCAAATGGCTCGCTTATCCGCCACTTCCGGATTGTAAAGATAGACCCAGGCACGACCAAAGCGGGTGGCTATTTGCTGGCGGTCATACTCGCCCTGCGCGGGGGCATCGATACGGTAGTCCTCCAGCCGGTCTAGCTGGGCCAGCTGGCCAACGCTGACCTCATAAACCTCTATAGTGACGCCTTTGGATGGCTGCCATTTTGCGCCGGGGTAGGGGCCGATATCATAGAGCGTGAGGGCGCGGGTGGTGTCGCTCCCCAGTCGCCTGGCGCCGTTTAACCAGTGGGCGTTGTTGAAACCCTGCTTCAGCGTGCCATAGACCGCTACGCGGGGCGTATCAGCGATTGCCTCACGTAAATAGTCTGGATGCATCGGCTAGTCCTTCCCGCGCGGTCGTTGGAATTGGAGCTGGCTTTCCAATGCCGCCAGCCGTTCAGGCGTGCCCACATCGACCCATTGCCCCGTGTAATGTTCCCCACTCACCCGTTGGTCATCAATAGCGGTCCTGAGCAGTGGCGCTAATGTAAAGGCGCCCTGAGGCTGACCGGCTAACAATGCTGGGTGAATCACACTGATGCCCGCGAAGGTCAACCGCTCATTGCTGGTTTGATTAACGCGCCCTCCCGCTAGCCCAAAATCGCCGTCGGGGTGGTGGGAAGGATTATCTACCAGCACCAAATGCGCTAAATCATCGCCTTGCAGCGCTTGTACGTTGGGCAACGCTTCACACCAGACATCGCCGTTAATAAGTAGAAAAGGTGCTTCACCCAGCAGCGGTAGGGCTTGCTGAATACCGCCACCGGTTTCCAAAGGCTCTGTTTCACGGCTCCAATGAATACGCAGCCCAAAAGCATCGCCATTACCCAGGGCATCAATAATCTGCTCGGCACGGTAGCTGACATTAATGACGACTTCATGAATCCCCGCTTCGTGAAGACGCGCCAGATGATGCACGATGAGCGGCTTACCCGCGACGGGTAACAGGGGCTTGGGGCAGTGATCCGTGAGCGGTCGCATCCGCTTGCCGAGCCCTGCGGCTAAGATCATTGCTTTCATTACGTCATTTCCGCTAGTCGTTTCATGAGGGCGGGGCGAAAGGTGAGCGTGACCCACTCAGTGAAATCAGTCTGCTCGGTCAGGAACGAAAGACTATCCTCCAGATGATCCAAAAAGTGCGGCAAGCGCTCAAGATAGCCACTTTTTTGATCGCGTAGCGTTAAACGGCAAAATATGCCCAGCACTTTCAGCGAGCGCTGAGCGGCCATGGCATGGCACTGGATTAGGAAGGTGGCAAAATCGACCCGGCTGGGAAGACGACCATCACGGCGGGCCTGCTGATAAAATGCGCTGACGAAGTCGCTAAACTCCTCATCGCTAAAGCGGCAGTAGCGCCCCCGCAACAATGAGATAAGGTCGTAGCTTAGCGGGCCTGCCACCGCGTCCTGAAAGTCGATCATGAATAAACGCTGGTCGTGTACCATCAGGTTCATAGCATCGAAATCGCGGTGCACACTGACCACCGGCTGGGCCAGCGCTTGCTGAATAAGCTGCTCGCGCAGGGGGTGCCAGCTTTCGGGTGGCGGTAGCTTCAGCCAAGCACCCAAGCACCATTCGGGAAACAGATCGAGCTCCCGGCCAAGCAGCGCCCTATCATAAGCGGGCAGTGATTCGGGGCTGGCGCGGTTTTGCAGCTCGGCGATGAGCGTTAGGGCCTGCGCATGGTACGCCTGTGTGGTAGCGTCGTCGGTAAACAAGTTTTGTAGCGGTGTGTTGCCCAGGTCATCAAGCAGCAGGAAGCCGTCCGCCAAGTTGGCGGCATGCACCTTGGGTACCGCCAAGCCTGCGCTGTGCCAACGTTGGGCGATGGCGACAAAAGGGTGTGAGTCCTCCTGTTCAGGCGGGGCATCCATTACTACCTGGGTAGAGCCGTCGGGTAATGTGAGGCGAAAATAACGCCGGAAACTTGCATCGCCCACGGCGGATGAAAGCGTAATATCGGCCTTGGAAAGGCCGTTTTGTTGGGCAGCCCACGTGGTGAGGGCGTTAATCCGATAAGAGGACATGCAAGCTCCTTGCTGGTCGGGCATCATGCGGGCTGTATAATACCGATTCTGGATGCCAAGGATAACGAACATGGGCAAGCGATTTTCGCGCACGTTGCCAGTTGCGCATACGCTGATGGGCAGTTTGCTTGCTGGCGCCTCGTTTACAGCGGTGGCTCAAGGTCAAAACATGCCCGCAGAGGCGTTAGACTGGCAAGCCTGGGGGGAAGAAGAGGCGGCCAATCAATTGTGCCGGGGGCGCTACGTGATGCCCAGCTACCGCTTACCCGCGGAAGAGAACCCGGAAACCCTCTCACTTGAGGCCAGCGACGTCGATTACGCCGCCAATGGCGAGGCGTTGTTGCGCGGTGATGTGGTGCTTCGGCGCGGCAATGAGGAAGTAGAAGCGGAGCGTGTCTTTTTACCCGCCGACCGTGAGCAGGTCGATGCTGAAGGCAATATCGCCATACGTGACGGACGTGCATTGGTGCGCGGCGAGCAGGCGATGCTGAGGCTAAACGAAGACCGGGCGACGTTGGGGAATAGCCATTATGTGCTTTACGACCAGCACCTGCGCGGTCAGGCAAATCAGTTAGAGCAGACGGCAGAGGGCGAGTATCGTCTGCAGGACGCCAGCTTCACGACCTGTGACCCAGGCGCCAATAGCTGGGAATTGGTGAGCAGTGATATTCGATTATACCAAGCAGAAGGCTTTGGCACCGCGCGTCATGCCCGACTGCATGTTAAAGATGTCCCGGTGTTTTACTGGCCTTGGCTACGTTTTCCCATTGACGATCGTCGTCACACCGGGCTCCTGTCCCCGTCAATCGGCTTTTCAACAGACGGTTTTGATTATACTCAGCCATTTTATTGGAATATTGCTGCTAACCACGATGCAACCATCACGCCGCGCTGGATGAGCGACCACGGGTTGCTAATGAACGGTGAGTACCGCTACTTGTTTGAAGAGAGTGCGGGCATCGTCGAAGGCGGCTATTTAAATAGTGATAACGGCGGCTCCGGCGGTGGAGAAAATCGCTTTGAAGGTGAGGATCGTTGGTATGTGGATGCCCGCCATGCAGGGCGGGTAAACGAGCGTAGCATTTACCGGCTGCGCTATGGTGCGGCCAGCGACGGGCGCTATTTTGATGACTTTGGTGGCGAGTTCGGTGAAAGTGATCGCGCCAGCATGGAGCGCTTGGCCCAGGTCGATTACCGTGGCCAGCGCTGGCAGTTAGATGCCCGTGCCCAAGGCTTTCAGCGTCTGGAAGACCCGCTCAGCGATAGCGATAAGCCCTTTTATCAACTGCCGAGCCTGAGTGCCAACGCGAACTGGCAGTTCGACAACGGCCTCTACACCCAGTGGCGCTCTAATGCGACCTATTTTTGGCGCGATGTGGATGAGCGCCGTGTGCCGGAGCGTGAGGCGGCCACCGGTAGCCGATTGCACCTTACGCCTGTTGTTGGCTGGCGCTTTGAACGGCCTTGGGGCTATTTAGAGCCGCGTACTGAACTGTGGAACACCGCCTATGAGTTGGATTATGGCGAGCGAGAAACGGAGCGGGGTGACTCGCCCAGCCGCAGCATTGCGCTGACCTCAATCGATAGCGGGTTGGTCTTTGAGCGCGAGCTGGCCCTCGGCGGGCGCGACTATCGCCAAACCTTGGAACCGCGTCTGAACTACGCCTACGTGCCACGTACCGATCAAACTGAGCTGCCGGACTTTGACAGTCGAGAACGTGTGTTCTCCTGGGATCAGCTCTGGTCCGCCCAGCGCTTTTCCGGCACTGACCGCGTGGGTGATCTCAACCGGCTCTCTTATGGCGTGCAGTCGCGCCTACTTGAGGATGCGTCCGGTCGTGATCGACTTTCGTTTGGGGTCGGGCAGAGTGTTTACTTTGATGATCGCCGAATCGATAGCGAAGGCGATGCGGATACGCTGCCGGATCGGCCGGAAGAAAACCCCAACGTTAATCCTGAAAGCTACTATCAGGCCACCCGGGATCGTTCACCACTAGTGACCCGCCTTGATTGGCAAATTAATGATCGCTGGAGCAGTGGCTACGAATGGCTCTACGATGATCACCGTGATCGCACCGAACGCTCAAGCGTTGATGTACGTTATCGCCATCCCGAAGGGCACGTAGTGAACCTTGGCTACCGTTGGGAGATCGAAGGATTTGACCCGGGTGTGTTGCAGGGCGACGACGGCTTTCGCGACTATAACCGTGAAGAGTGGGATCTGTCGTTTGCCTGGAAAGCCAGCACTAGCATTGATTTGATCGGTCGCTACCTTCACGATCAAACCAATGACCGCTCGCTTGAGCAGCTGGCAGGCGTGCAGTGGAATAACTGCTGTTATGGCCTGCAGCTTGTTTGGCGTGAATGGGTCGATGACGATGATACTGCCCGCATTGATGATGATTTTAATGATCGCGGGCTTTTTTTGCGCTTCGTGTTCCGTGGCTTAGGTGGCGTTGGCCAGAATGCGGACAGCTATTTTGAACAGACCATTCCTGGCTATCGTCCGACCGCCCTGTAAATGACTTCCATAGAATGGCTAATGAAAGAGACGTTTGTAATGAAAATGAGAAAGCCCTTGCTAGGCCGAATGAAGCAGCTCTCTGCTGGTAGCCTACTCGCCCTCTGCGTTGGCGCTGGCCTTGCGTTGGCCCCACTGACGCTCCAAGCGCAAAATTTCCAATCCACCCAGCGTCAGGCATTGGATAGTGTCGTGGCCGTGGTCAATAACGATGTGATCATGCGCAGCGAATTGGATGATCGTATGGCGCAAATTGAGCAGCAGGCCCAGACGCAGGGCGGTAATCTTCCTCCCTGCTCCCAGCTTGAGCGGCAAGTGCTTGAGCGTATGGTGATGGAAGAGATTCAGCTACAAATGGCGGAAGATGCCAGTCTGACGATTGATGATACTGAGCTAAACGGTCAGGTGCGCTCGATTGCCGAATCCAACGGTATGACGCTGGATGAGTTTGCTGATGCCGTGGAAGCTGACGGCATGACGCTGGCGAGCGTGCGCGAAGATATTCGCCGCGAAATGCTGATGCGTCAGGTGCAGCAGCGCCAAATCAGTAATCGTGTGACGGTTAGTGATCGTGACGTTGAGCGTTTTCTTGACCAGCAGCAGGGGCAGGCCGGCGAGCAGAACTTCATTGAAGAGACGCGGGCCCGCCACGTATTAATCGAGCTGACGCCTAATCGCGATGAAAACCAGGCGCGAGCGCGAGCCGAAGAAGTGCGCCAGCGCTTGTCTCAGGGAGATGATTTTGCCTCCGTGGCGCGCGAGTATAGCGATGACAGCGGCACTGCACTCAACGGGGGTGAGCTTGGCTGGGTGCGCCCAGGGCAAACTGTTCCTGCGTTTGAGGAAGCAATGCGTGACCTAGGCGTTAACCAGATATCCCAGCCGGTGCGCTCTCAGTTCGGCTACCACGTGATTGAGGTGGAAGAGCGTCGCCGCCAGAACGTTACTCAGGAGAGTCAGCGCGAGCAGGTTCGCCAAGCGATCTTCCAGCGTCGCGCGAACGAAGAGCTTGAAACCTGGCAGCAAGAGATTCGCTCACAGGCTTTTGTTGATGTTCGTCTCTAATGGTAGCTGGGACTTCAAGGGCTGATAGCGCGCTGCCGGTGGTCATCACCACCGGCGAACCAGCGGGCATCGGTCCTGAACTAACGCTAATGCTTGCAGCCGGGGGGGGGCTTCCTCCAAATACCGTGGCCATTGGCGATCCGGAAATGCTGCGCCAGCGCGCAATTGCGCTGGGGCTGGATGTTACGGTGGTAGAGTGTTCGGTGGGTGAGTGCCCAAGTGGCGACAATGCCTTACCTGTTTGGTCCGTCGCTCTTAATGCCCCTTCCTCGCCAGGTGTGCTTAATCCAGCTAACGCCGATTACGTACTTGCCACCCTGGCAATGGCGGTCGATGCTTGTCAACACGGCCTCGCCGCTGCCATGGTGACCGCACCGCTGCACAAAGGCGTAATTATTGACGGCGGTCACCCTGGCTTTACCGGCCATACCGAATGGCTGCGTGATGCCTGTGGCGTTGATGACGTCGTGATGATGCTGGCCACCGACGCGGCGCTACATGCGGCATCGCCAAGCTGGCAGGGTAGTGGCGATTTACGTGTTGCTCTGGTGACCACACACTTGCCTCTGCGCAACGTCGCCGACGCTATCACCTTTGAGCGGGTCACCTGCATTAGTCGCTTACTGGCGATTGGTTTGCAGCACCAGTTCGGGATTGCTAAACCGCGCATTGCAGTGTGTGGCTTAAACCCGCATGCCGGTGAAAATGGCCACCTGGGCCACGAAGAGCTGGATATTATTATTCCCGCGCTTGATGCCCTTCGCGCTGAGGGAATGGATATCCTTGGCCCGTTGCCCGCCGACACACTATTTACCCCGCGGCACTTGGCAGGTGTCGATGCAGTGTTGGCGATGTACCATGACCAGGGCTTGGCAGTGTTAAAATATGCAGGCTTTGGTCAGGCTGCCAATATTACCCTGGGCTTGCCATTGGTACGCACTTCGGTCGACCATGGCACCGCGTTGGATCTGGCTGGCAAAGGCGTGGCAGACCCCGGCAGCCTGAAAGTCGCTATCGCCCTTGCACGCCGTCTATCTACCCAGCGGTTGTCTGCTACTGTCTAGCGTTTGCTGCGAAATACTCCCGATTGAATCCGCACTCCAAGGAACACCGTTTGATGTCTACTGTGCCCCAACACCGCGCTCGTAAACGCTTTGGTCAGAACTTTTTGCGCGACCTTGGCATTATTTCGCGGATCGTTCGTGCCGTTGGCCCGCGCTCGACGGATCGCCTTGTCGAAATTGGCCCAGGGCAGGGCGCACTAACCGAGCCGCTGCTGGAAGCGGCGGGACATCTGGAGGTAATTGAACTCGACCGCGATCTGATCCCTGGCCTGCGAGTGCAGTTTTTTAACTACCCCGACTTTGTGATACATGAAGGCGATGCGCTGAAGTTTGATTTTGCCGCGCTGAAAGGCGATGGACCTGCGCTGCGTGTGGTGGGCAACCTGCCCTACAACATCTCCACGCCGCTGATAATTCACCTGCTGGCTGCAGGAAGTGCGATAGAGGATATGCACTTCATGCTGCAAAAAGAAGTCGTTGAGCGCTTGGCTGCTGAACCGGGCGGTGCCGACTGGGGGCGTCTGTCGGTTATGGCGCAGTACTACTGTAGTGTCGAGCAGCTATTTATTGTGCCGCCGGAAGCCTTTGTGCCGCAGCCCAAGGTTGAGTCGGCCATCGTGCGCTTAACGCCTCATGCGACCCTGCCCCATACTGCAGAAGACCCCACGCTGCTGTTTGAGTTGGTGAAGCTCGCGTTTGGCCAGCGGCGCAAAACGCTGCGCAATAACTTTAAAGGGCGCGTGAGTCCTGAAATCCTTGAAGAGTTGGGTATTGATCCTATCCGCCGTCCGCAAACACTGACGGTCGCCGAATACGTGGCGATTGCCAATCGAGTCGCCGCCGATGAACAGGCGAGCAGTGAGCGGGGCAGCCAAGCGTGAGTGGTCTAACTATCGAGGTAAACGTTGCGCCTAGCTACCGTGCCGATGAGTCCAATGATGCGGAGTCGCGTTACGTCTTCAGCTATACCATCACCGTCCACAATCAAAGCCCCCATAGCGTGCAGCTCATGGCGCGCTACTGGAAAATCACCCAGGGCAGCGGCGAGTGCCAGGAAGTGCGCGGCAAAGGCGTCGTCGGGCAGCAGCCACTGATTGGCCCTGGCCAGAGCTTTCGCTATACCAGCCGTGCCATTCTGCAAACGCCGGTGGGGGTCATGGAGGGCGCCTATACGTTGCTGGACACTTCCACGCAACGCGCGTTTGAAGTGGCTATCACACCGTTCAGGCTGGCGGTGCCGCTCCAGCTTCACTAGCGTTTTGCGCTAACCTACTCTCCAGATGATCGCAAAGTCGCAAGGCCAGCTGTACCAGCGTTAAAGTGGGGTTGGCGTGCCCTGCGCTAGCAAAAACGCTGGAGCCCGCCAAGTAGCAATTTTCCTGGGCAAATAGACGGCAGTCGGGGTTAACGATACCCGTCTCGGCAACAAGGCTCATGCGCGTGCCGCCCATGTGGTGACGTCCAGCAAGTTCGCCTTCCGTGGGCAGTTGCACCGGCGTATCGGCAAGCCAATCAGCCATCTGTAGCCTGCCCACCTCGTTATCACGCAGGTATTCACCCAGCAGTAGCATGCTCTCGCGAATGGTGTGGCGATCCAGCTCAGATTGCCGCCACACCAGCCGGCTACGTGGCACTCCCAGTTTATCCAGCTCATCGCTTAGCTCAATACGGTTGTCATAGCGAGGTTCCTGCTCCCAGGCGGCTCTTAGAAACGCGCCGTGCACCACCCGACCTTGGGCCTGCCAGATACGCAGCCGACCCACCAGCGCGGGTGCCTGTTCTGCGAGCTCGTCAATCAGTTCCTGGGTAGCTTCAGCGTTCATGCGGTGCAAGCGCAGCCCACAATTGAGTATTTGTCGTGAGCGCAAGGAGCGAGCAGTGGGGGAGAGGAAAACGTTGTAATCCTCGTCCAGACCCAGTGCCGCAGGCTCAAAAATGAGCGCCTTCCCCACTGTGGCGTGGGGGTGCTCCATCCAGTAGCGTCCCAGGGTGTCGGCTTGGGGGATTAGCTGGCCATCTAGTTGTTGGTTGCACCACAGCAGCAGGCGCGAGTTTTCGATGCCGCCGCAGGCCAGTACAAAGTAGCGCGCCTGAACCTTGCGGTAGTCGCCCCGGTAATTGCTAAAAGTGGCGCTGGTGACTTTGCCAGCCTGGGTTTCCAGTGCCACCAAGTTGGCTGTTAGGCAGCACGTCAGAGTGGTCGAATCGCTCAACGTAGCGGCATACTTCTCTTTCATGCGTGTGGGGTGACCCAGCGAAAAATAGATGCGTTTTAGCCCCGCTTCAGGGACCACATGATCGGCTGGCGTAGGTTCCAGACCGAGCATAGTAACGGCCGCGCTGTAGTAAGGAACCAGCGCATCGCGGCCTATAGGCCAGGCCGTTTCGCTGGCGACGGCTTTGGCATTGAAGTCGTAGCGATCCAAAGGGCGACAAATGCCGCCCCAGTGGTTGGTCGACCCACCCAAATGGCGCAGCCGAGCGCCATACAGGGGAATATAGGGGTCGCCGACGACGTCGCCCCGGTAGCACTCCTGGGAGCGTTCGCTGTAGTCCGCATCGCCACCTTCACAGAGCAGTACCCGGTGGCCTCGCTCCGCTAGGGTAACGGCCATGGAAATGCCCGCCGCACCCGCGCCGATAATGCAGACATCCCAGGCGTTGCTGTGTTCGTTGATATCCTCAAAGGCGATATACATCAGCGGTCACTGCTGTTCAGTAGCCAGCCATTAACCGTCACCGCAACGGGGGGCGGGCCAAGCTTGGTAGCAGTGGCACGTGCGGCAGGAAGAAGCGCTGTGCCGGGAAGTATGAGGGCACCAAGGCCCGCCAGTGTTGCAACTCGCAGCAGGCTGCGTCGAGAGTGATCCATTGCCATAGGCGTATCGTTTTCCTTAACAGTTATTACCAGGTGGCTAACTATCGAATGGCTTAAGAGCATCAAAGCGTACTTTTATAGTGAGCCAGGTTCACTCTTTTAACCAGTGTTAATCATCAACATAAACCGTCTACAACAGGCAGAGGGTCTCGGTGAAGTGGTAGTATTAGTCCACTTATTTTATGAAAAAGGCCTCCCGCATGAGTACCTATGCGATCGGCGATCTGCACGGCTGTCACGCCGAATTTGTAGCCCTTCTGGAGAAGCTCAGCTTCAACCCCACGCGGGATACGCTATGGCTGGTCGGTGATTTAATTAATCGTGGCCCAGGCTCTTTAGCGTGCCTGCGCGAAGTGCGTGCTCTGGGGAGCGCTGCACGCAGCGTACTGGGCAACCACGATTTTCATTTGCTGGTGGTGGCGCGCGGCGGCGGCAAACTGAAGAAAAACGACACCCTTAGCGATATTCTGGGCGCCCCTGATCGCGAAGCGCTACTGGATTGGCTACAGAGCCAACCGCTTTGCGTGATTGAAAACGGTACGCTCATGACCCATGCCGGGCTGCTTCCCCAATGGAGTGTGGCTCAGACCGAGTCGCTGGGGCGTGAAGTGCAGGCAGCTCTGGGCAGTGACGCCTCTGGTAAGTTTTTAACCCAACTGTTTGGCAACCTGCCGGATAGCTGGCGCGACGATCTAGACGGCATGGATCGTCTGCGCCTGATTGTTAATGTGCTCACCCGAATGCGCTTTATTGATGCCCAAGGGCGTTTGGACTTTGCCGCTAAAGAGGGGCTAGATAGTGCGCCTTCGGGTTTTCTGCCCTGGTTTCAATACCCGCGAGATGATAATACCCGGCTGCTTTTCGGCCACTGGGCGGCACTGGAAGGAAGAACCCCGCAGGCGCGGGTGCCCGTCGAGGCGTTGGATACGGGATGCGTTTGGGGTGGGCGGTTAACCGCGCTTAATCTGGACAGCGGAGAGCGAACCAGTGTGGCGAGCCAGCAACGGAGTAGACAGTAGTGAAAGAGACCAATAGCGATCCACGTTTAGCGGGTTTGAGCGTGTTTCGGGTGGGCGGCGCTGTGCGCGATGCGCTACTGGGCTGGCCGGTCTATGACAATGACTGGGTGGTGGTGGGCGCTACGCCAGACGTCATGCGCAAACGTGGCTTTAAACCCGTGGGGCGCGACTTTCCGGTCTTTCTGCATCCGGATACGGCCGAGGAGTACGCGCTCGCCCGCACCGAGCGCAAATCTGGCCATGGTTATGGCGGGTTTGAAGTGCACGCCAGCCCCGATGTCAGCCTGGAAGAGGATCTTTTGCGGCGGGATTTAACCATTAACGCGATTGCCCAGAGCCCCGAGGGTGAATTAACCGACCCGTTTAATGGTCAAGGCGATATCGAACGGCGCGTGCTTCGGCATATCTCTTCTGCGTTTAGCGAAGACCCGCTGCGCGTACTGCGTACCGCACGCTTTTTGGCCCGTTATGCAGGGCTGGGCTTCACCATTGCCCCTGAAACCCTGGCGCTGATGCGTCAGGTGAGTCATAGCGGTGAACTTGAGCATTTGGCCGCCGAACGGGTGTGGGTGGAAACTGAAAAGGCGCTGGGCGAACCAAGCCCGGACGTTTATTTTACCACCCTTGAGCGCTGCGAGGCGCTGCCTATCTGGTTTCCCGAACTCATGGGGTCGGTGTTGCCGCGAGGTTTAGCTGCGCTGGATCAAACGCCTCGAAACAGCACGATAGCAGTGGCTCACTGGCGCTATGCGCAGTTGGTGTCACCGCTCACCGCCGAACAGCGTGATGCCTTAGCAACGCGGTTAAAGTTGCCTAACGCCGTGGCTCAGCTTGCCCGTCATACCGTGCTCACTTATGCGCTGCTTACCGCGCCACTGGAGGGCCCGAATGTGCTGCATTGGCTTGAAAGGTTGGATGGCTGGCGCAAGCCCGAGCAGGTCGAGGCGCAGTTGGCATTAGTGAGCGTGCTGGCGCCGGAGCAAGTGGAGCGGCTTGGCAGCGCTTGGCTAGCGGCTCGCGAGGTGGGGCCGCAGGCGTTAATGGCGGAAGGATATCAGGGGGCAGCGCTGGGTGAGGCAATACGCGTGCGGCGCGGGCAAGCCGTGGCGGTAGCACTTGAGTAACTGGTTATCGACGGGCCGCTGCCAAGCGAGGAAGCTCGTCTGACTGAGAGATCCAGCGGCCACGCCAGCTAAAATCAACCGCCCAGAGACGTTGGCTGCCTAGTTCGAAGGTTTTCCATAGCGAAGCGTAAGAGGTGTCACACAAGGGGTGGCGCTCTGTGGGTAGCAATTCCGCAAGCGGCTGCAGCACGAACGCATTATGAGTGATTTCGCTGCGTGGCAACGTGACATCATCGACGGTGCCGCAGAGGCTGCCCACGGTAAGCAAGTCGATATCCAGCGCGCGGGGGCTAAATTTAGCAGTGTCAGGAAGGCGGCCGTGCTCTATTTCCAGCTGCTTACTCCAAGCCTGAAGCTCCCCGGGTGTCCAGTCACTGTGGAAGGCCACTACCAAATTATAGAAATTGCGACTGTCGGTAAAGCCCACTGGCTCGCTTTCAAACACACGTGAGATTTGCAGCGAGCCAAAGGTGTCCGCGAGCGCATCAAGGCAGTAGCGGATATGCCGAGTGGGGTAAATATTGCTGCCTAAGCTGACAGTGACCAGTTTCATGCGCTGGGCTCCTGCATTGCCTCTGGTAAGGCGCCGCGGGTAATTTCCAAACCGACGCTGACAGCGTTGGGCACTGCGCCGGGTTTACGCACGGTGAGGCGCAACCCATTGATTGGAAACTCTGTACGTAAGCACTCTGCGAGGCGTTCGGCGAAAGTTTCGACCAGGGCGAATTGATGAGCATCGGCAAATGTCTGGATGCGCTGACAAATGGCCGCGTAATCCAGCGTGAGGCGTAAATCATCGGTCGCTGCCGCTGAACGTATATCGGTTGCCAGCACTAAGTCCAGGCTCAGCGACTGCTGAATTGAACGCTCCCAAGCATAGACACCGATAACTGTGTCGACGGTTAACGCTTCAATCAAAATGCGATCCATCTGCCTTCCCCCAGCTGCAACAAGCGGGCGATTGTACGTTAGGATGGGGCTAAACGACAGCGAGCCAGGCTATCGAGACGGTCTATAAAGCGAGCAGAGCGCCATGGTATGGATAGTAGTGGGTTATTTAAGCGGCAGTTGGTTGGCAGCGCTGAGCGTTTGCCGCCTAGCGGGTGTGGGGGACCCACGCCAACATGGTTCGTTTAACCCTGGGTTTTCTAACGTATTGCGCCTTTATGGCCCCCGTTTGGCGGCCGTTACTCTGCTGCTAGATGCCTTAAAAGCCATGCCCGCTGTTATAGGAGCCAAGCTCATGAGCTGCCCAGTATGGTTGCAAGGGCTGGTTGGGCTGGCCGTGTTGCTAGGACACAGTTTTCCCTTATGGCACCACTTTCGTGGCGGAAAGGCAGTCGCCAGTGCGTTTGGTGTACTGCTGATATTGGTGCCCAATGTGGCGCTATTAAGCGCCATTATTTGGGCGCTACTGGCGTGGCGGCTAAAGACGGCGGCGATGGCATCGCTGGCCAGTGCTTTGGTGGCGCCGCTGATATGCGCTTGGCTAGCGCCTGCGTATTTTATGGTGGTCGGCGGCTTCAGTCTGCTGGTGTTGGCCCGCCACGGGCTTAATATTCGTCGACTGCGACGCGGTGAAGAGCCGCCATTTCGCGGCTCCTAGAGCGCAGTTAGCTGTCAGCGGCAGCCGGGGGTGACAGTTGATCCAGCGGCCAGCGGGGGGTCGCCTGCATTATGCCGTAGGTATCGCACTCGCCCGCTGCCAAGCGCTGAGCGCCTACGTAGGCAATCATGGCGCCATTGTCGGTGCAAAAGCGCCCGCGTGGGTAGTAGGCGCGGGCTTGGCGTTTTTCACACTCAGCGTGGAGTCGTTCACGCAGGCGATGATTGGCGCTAACCCCACCCGCTACCACTAAACGTTTCAAACCGGTTTGATCCAGCGCTCTGCGGCACTTAATGACCAGCGTATCAACCACGGCTTCTTCAAAGGCGCGGGCTACATCGGCACGTGCTTGGTCGTCGAGTTCCCCCACTGCCTCCAATTGGCGAATGGCGGTCATGGTGTGGGTTTTTAAGCCTGAGAAACTGAAATCGAGCCCTGGTCGGTCGGTCATCGGGCGCGGGAAGCGAAAGCGCTTGGGATCCCCTTGTTCCGCCAGTTTGGCGACTTGAGGCCCACCTGGGTAGGCCAAGCCCAGCATTTTGGCAGCTTTATCAAACGCTTCACCCGCGGCGTCATCCACCGATTCGCCGAGTAGCTGATAGCGCCCCAGCCCCTGCACTTCGACCAGTTGGGTATGCCCGCCGGATACCAGCAGCGCCACGAAGGGGAACGCAGGCGGCTCGTCTTCCAGCATCGGTGCCAGTAAGTGACCTTCCATATGATGCACGCCAAGTACGGGAATATTTAACGCTCGTGCCATACCGTGGGCGGTGCTGGCGCCTACCATTAATGCACCGACTAAGCCCGGGCCAGCGGTATAAGTAATGCCGTCCAAGTCGTGACGCGTTAGCTTGGCATCGCTGAGCACCTGCTCAATTAGCGGTAGCAGTTTGCGGGTGTGGTCGCGAGAAGCGAGTTCGGGTACCACACCACCAAATTCGGCGTGCATGGCGATTTGACTGTAGAGCGCGTCGGCCAGCAGCCCTTTGCCGCCGGTTAGCGAAGTGTCATAAAGCGCAACGCCCGTTTCGTCGCAGGATGTTTCAATGCCCAGAACACGCATAAAAAGGGACTCTCAAAGGATGTGCAAAAAATATAAAGGTGAAAATCACAAGGCCAGTAGTCTAACATTGTCGCTGCAAACGAGCGTAAGCATTTGCAAAGATGGCCAACGGCGACTAGACTACTGTGCGCTGTAAAACTGGGTCGTACACTGTATTCTGAACCGCAATATCGCAGTGTACGTACTATCCGAACTCAAGACTCCTTAAGGTAGGTGAGTGCTTAATGCCTTCTGTAAAAGTACGTGATAACGAGCCGTTTGACGTCGCCCTGCGTCGCTTCAAGCGTTCTTGCGAAAAAGCCGGTGTTCTTTCTGAAGTACGCCGCCGCGAGCACTATGAGAAGCCGACTGCTGAGCGTAAACGCAAAGCGGCAGCTGCCGTAAAACGCCACGCCAAGAAAGTCCAGCGTGAGCAAAAGCGTTTCGAACGGCTCTATTGATCCGTACCCGAGGGGGCCGGAGCAGTTAGCTGGTCGTCTCAAGAGGGATGCCAAGCGGCCGCCACTAGGTGGCCGTTTGTTTTTGACTGTTGTTTTCATGATCGCTGTTTTTCAAGGTTATTGTTTTTCGAAATCACGGTTTTCAAAATCACCGTTTTTTAAGACTGTCGCTGTTTATGATGATCTGATCTGGCAATAGGTCTGATGACCTTAAGCAGTTATTAAGATCAGTTTTTAAATACAATTTTTTAAAAACAGTATTTTGACGATAGTATTTTGAAGATAGTTTTAGAAAGCAGTCTCGAAAGTCAGCGAATTAGCGCTTTGCGCGAGGATGCCCGTAGTTCATGGCAGGCCAAATTCCACAGCGTTTTATTGATGATCTGTTAGGCCGCGTTGATGTGGTCGAGGTGGTCGGTGAGCGTGTGCAGCTTAAAAAAGCCGGCCGTAACTACTCCGGGCTATGTCCCTTTCATCAAGAGAAGACCCCGTCGTTCACCGTCAGCGCGGATAAGCAGTTTTATCACTGCTTTGGCTGCGGCGCTAATGGGAATGCACTACGCTTCTTGATGGAGTACGACAAGCTGCCGTTTCCCGAAGCGGTAGAGCAGTTGGCCGGGCGCTTGGGTATTGAGGTGCCTCGCGAAGGTGCTGACGACCCACGTGCCCAGCAACGCGAAAAGAAGCGCAAAGAGGGCGTTAACCTGCTCGAACTCGCCGCCAGTTTTTATCGCGAGCGATTAAAGATGCAGGAGGGCCAGTCTGCCCAGCGCTATTTGTCGGGTCGTGGGCTTTCGGACGAGGTGATCAAGACCTATGGCATTGGCTATGCCCCGAGCGGTTGGGAGGCGCTGAAGCAGCATCTCAGTGAGCGTGGTATTGGTGAGCCGGTTCAGGTGGAGTATGGGCTGCTGATTCACCGTGAAGATACCGGGCGTACCTATGACCGCTTTCGGGATCGGGTCATGTTTCCGATTCGTGATTTACGTGGGCGTACGATTGCGTTCGGCGGGCGGGTAATGGGCGATGATCAGCCTAAATACCTCAACTCGCCGGAAACACCCGTGTTCCACAAAGGCCGTGAGCTTTACGGCCTGTATGAAGCGCGCCAAGCCTCTAGCAAGCTTGAGCAGCTTGTTATGGTCGAAGGCTATATGGATGTAGTGGCGCTGGCGCAATTTGGTATTCATAACGCCGTGGCGACGCTGGGCACCGCTACCACGGAAGACCATTTGACCCGCCTGTTTCGACTGGTGAGTCGCGTAGTATTCTGTTTTGACGGTGACCGTGCGGGAAGACAGGCGGCTAGCCGGGCGTTGGAAACCGCGTTGCCGCAAATGATTGATGGCCGTGAAGCGCGTTTTCTGTTTCTGCCTGAAGGTGACGATCCGGATACCCTGGTGCGCCGTGAAGGCGCCCAGGCGTTTCAGGATCGCGTCACCTGTGCCATGCCTCTATCGGAGTTTCTGTTCGAGCAGGCGGCCCAAGGGCGCGACCTTAATACGGTGGAAGGGCGCGAACGATTTGCCAGTCAGGTGCTTGAAGCATTGAACAAAGTACCTGATGGCATGCTCAAATCACTACTGCTTGAGTCTTTGGCACAGCGTAGTGGGTTGGCACAAGAGCAATTGAAAGTACTGCTCGAAAAGCGTGCCCAAGTGTCGCAGCACCACGCTTCACAGAGACAGGCGGAGCAGGTAGAGCCCGATTCGGCGTCATCAGCGATGCAGGGTGCGGTATTGGCAGCGCCAGCCCACTCATTGCGCTCACGTTCCCAGGCGCTCTCCCCGGTTGGGCGTATCGTGCAGCTGTTGCTGCATGAGCCCAATTTGGTGACTTCGCTCCCGGATCATTTGGAGTGGCTACCGGAAGATGATGACGCACCGCTATGCAGAGAACTGATCGCACTGCTAAAGGCGGGGCGCTACCGCAGCCCGCAAGTAGTGTTGGCGCATTTTCAAGGCAGTCAGCAGGGGCAGGTATTGGCGGTCTTTGCTAAGCGCGAGCTGTTGATTCCCAAGGCAGATAGGGAAGCAGAGCTGAATGGCTGGGTGGAACATCTGCAGCATGTTCAACGTCAGCGTTCTCCTCAAGAGGAGTACATGGCGTTGCTGGCGCAGGAGCGCGCCGGGCAAAAGTTAGATAAGGAACAGCGTCAGCGTTTGGCAAGCTTGGTAATGGAGCTTGCCCAGCGTCAATGAGGCGGTGTCTTGGGCGATGGGGGGTTGAATTCCTAGCGTTTCAGCACCAGATATAGGCTCAGCTACCGAGCGCTGGCCTAACCGAACAAACTAACACACCTGAATTACCGCGCAAATACGTCGAGCTGGAAAATTTCCTGCTTTTTACGCTATACTGTACGGCTTGTTGAGTTTAATCGATTCAGCGCTCCAGGTGTTTCATTCTTCTTCGTCGAGATAGGGTTTCTATGGCTGGAAATGCGCAGCAGCAGTCGCGTCTGAAGGAGTTGATCGCTCGAGGCAAGGAACAGGGCTACCTGACCTATGCCGAGGTCAACGACCATCTACCCGAGGATATCGCCGACCCGGATCAAGTGGAAGACATCATTGGCATGATCAACGACATGGGTATAAGTGTCGCTGAAGAAGCGCCAGATGAAGACACTTTGATGATGTCGGATCAGTCCACGGACGAGTCCGCTGCGGAAGAGGCCGTAGCGGCCCTTGCCGCCGTGGAAAGCGATGTAGGCCGCACCACTGACCCCGTACGCATGTATATGCGTGAAATGGGCACGGTTGAGCTTTTGACCCGTGAGGGCGAAATTGAAATCGCCAAACGGATCGAAGAGGGCACCCGTGAAGTGATGTCGTCTCTGGCCTATTTGCCGGGAGCCGTCGCGTCTATTCTGGACGCCTATGACGCCACCCAGGATGAAGAAGCGCCGGGGCGTCTTTCGGATCTGTTTTCTGGTTTCATTGATCCCGATGAGGGTATCCCCGGCGTTGCCGAAGCAGAGGTGCCCGAGCCGGAGCCCGAGTCCGAACTTGAAGATGACGTGGAAGGCGACGGCGACGATGAGGACGAAGACTCCACGGCCAGCGAGGGCGGCCCGGATCCCGAAGAAGCGCGTGCGCGTTTTGAGCAGATTCGCGAGCAGAAAGCCTTAGTCGAAGCGGCGTTTGCCAAGCATGGCCGAGGTAGTGCCGAGCTGAAGGCCGAGCAGGCTCGCTTGGCGGTACTTTTCTCGCCCATCAAGCTGGTACCTAAGCACTTTGAGCGCCTCGTTGGCCAAGTGCGTATCAGCGTTGAGCAGGTGCGCGCCCAGGAAAAAGCGGTGATGCAGCTGTGCGTGAAGAAAGCCAAGGTGCCGCGTAAAACGTTTATCAAGTCGTTCCCTGGCAACGAATCGCGTAAAACGTGGCTGGATGATTTCCAGGCAGCGCAGAGCAAGTACGCTGACCGTCTTGAGCCGCTGCGCGCCGATATCGCCCGTGCCCAGCGCAAGATCGCCTTTGAAGAGGACATGGTGCAACTCTCGGTTGCCGACCTTAAAGAGGTGAATCGCAAGCTCTCGATTGGTGAGGCGAAAGCTCGTCGTGCCAAGAAAGAGATGGTTGAGGCTAACTTGCGTTTGGTTATCTCGATTGCCAAGAAGTACACCAATCGCGGTCTGCAGTTCCTGGATCTCATTCAGGAAGGCAACATCGGCTTGATGAAAGCGGTCGATAAGTTCGAATACCGCCGTGGTTACAAGTTCTCGACCTATGCCACTTGGTGGATTCGTCAGGCAATCACCCGCTCCATCGCGGATCAGGCGCGCACCATTCGTATTCCGGTGCACATGATTGAGACGATCAACAAGCTCAATCGCGTATCACGCCAGATGCTCCAGGAAATGGGCCGTGAGCCGACCCCGGAAGAGCTCGGCGAGCGCTTGGAAATGCCGGAAGATAAAGTACGCAAGGTGCTCAAAATCGCCAAAGAGCCGATCTCCATGGAGACGCCGATTGGTGACGATGATGATTCACACCTGGGCGACTTTATCGAAGATGGCACCATGTTGCTGCCGATCGATATGGCCACCGGTGAAGGTCTTATCGAAGCGACGCGTAACGTGTTAGGCGGCTTGACCGCTCGCGAAGCGAAAGTGCTGCGTATGCGCTTCGGTATTGATATGAATACCGACCATACGCTGGAAGAGGTGGGCAAGCAGTTTGACGTGACACGTGAGCGAATTCGTCAGATTGAAGCCAAAGCGCTGCGTAAGCTGCGCCACCCCAGCCGCTCTGAACCGCTGCGTTCGTTCCTTGACGAGTGAATGCCGTGATTGGTAAGTGGTGAATAGCCAAGCAGTAGCCGCTAAGATCAAAAAGCCCGCCGTTCAATGAACGGCGGGCTTTTTCGTGGTGGTGATCGGTACCTAGCTTAAGTGGATAGCTGCCGAGCTTTATAAATGCGGCGCGTCAATAGTAGTAGCTCTAAGGTGGCGATCAAAATTAAGCTGTAACCGAGTAGCTCGACCACTTCCTCTGCGACACTCTTAAAGGTTCCAGAGTAGCTGTCTTCAAGAATGGCTTGCCAGAATTCCTGTCGTCCATAGAGGCGCGAAAAGATATAAGTGGTCAGTACGCCTGCCGTAAATAAACCGAAAGCGAAGGTGTTGCTATAATGAGTAAACTCTGCAAGAAAGCGTTGGCGCTGCTTCACCACCCAAAAGAGTGTCGGGAGAATAATCAGCGCAACAAGCACCTTCCAGGTGTTATGAGCAACATAGTTATCTAAAAAGTGATCTTGTTCGCGCACCAGCGAGGCGGCCACAAACGCTAGTAGCAGTAGGGTGACGGTGGGCCAGACTTTAAGCACTTGGCGAATATAAATCAGCATTGCACAGCAGGTGGCAAGCACCAGTGTTTGCGTAAACTCGGTAAAGCCCAGCTCAGAAAACCGTACTGAAGGGAGATAGAGTGCTTCTAAATAGGCACCTTGGGCAATCGCGCCGATAAATAACACGTACAGCACTGCACGCACTAAAATGGTTTGAAACCCTATTGGCCAGGGAGGGGGAGAAGACATACCAACATCCTTTGTGGTAAGCAGCGTCGCAATTCGCATATATTAACATGCAAGGGTGAATGTTCATTATATCGTCACACTTGTATGTTCGCACGTCGATATTGCGGTTAATCACACGATGTTTGGTCATCGTCCCTGCAAAGTGTCTATTGGACAGGCAATAACAACGTTTTGAGGCGTCATCGGCATGGCTATTAGTGTGTTTGATCTTTTTCGTATCGGCATCGGTCCTTCAAGTTCCCACACGGTGGGACCGATGCGCGCAGCCCGAGATTTTGCCCAGGCGCTTGGCGATATCCGCGTTACCCGACTGGTGGTAAGGCTGCACGGTTCACTTGCCGCCACCGGAGTGGGGCATGGCACCGATCAGGCAGTCATTATGGGTTTGATGGGCGAAGCGCCTGAAAGCATTGATCCGGATACCATAGCTTCGCGGTTAAAACACCTTGAAGAGGGAGAGCCGCTGGTGCTTGCCAATGGGCAAAAGATCGCTTTTGAGGCCCGTAACGATGTGGAGTGGGATGAGACCTGCCTGCCTTTTCACCCTAATGCCATGGTGCTGAGCGCCTATTGCGATGAAGCGCTGGTGGCGACCAATACGTTTTACTCCCTCGGCGGCGGTTTTTATGTCGATCAAGCTAAGGCAGATCAAGGCGAGGTTGGTGAAGATGCTACTGAACTGCCTTACCCCTTCAATACGGCGGCTGAGTTGCTGGCGCTATGTCAGCAGCATCAGCTGCGCATTAGTCAACTGATGCTGGAAAATGAAAAAGCCTGGCGTAGTGAATCGGCCATCCGTGAGGAACTAATAACCATTTGGCACGCCATGAGCGACAGCATCGAGAATGGCCTGCGCGCCACTGGTCATTTGCCAGGCGGATTAAATGTGCGCCGTCGTGCGCAGCTGCTCCATCAGCAGTTGCTGCATCCACCGGCCAATCAGCGCCTGATCGTGTCGAGTTTTACCGTCATGGATTGGGTCAACGTATTCGCGCTGGCGGTGAATGAAGAGAACGCCGCCGGGCGGCGGATGGTCACTGCGCCCACCAACGGCGCTGCGGGTATTGTGCCCGCCGTATTGGCGTACTACTTGAAGTTTGAACCCGACGCTAGCGAAGCCGATGTGGTGGACTTTCTGCTGACCGCCGGGGCAGTTGGCATTTTATGCAAAAAGAACGCCTCCATTTCCGGTGCGGAGGTGGGTTGCCAGGGCGAAGTGGGCTCCGCCTGCGCCATGGCAGCCGCAGGGCTCGCCGAGGTGCTAGGCGGCTCGCCGGGCCAGGTGGAGAACGCCGCTGAGATTGGCTTGGAGCATAACTTAGGTTTGACCTGCGACCCGGTCGGCGGGCTCGTTCAAGTGCCTTGCATCGAGCGCAATGCGATTGCCTCCGTCAAAGCTATTAATGCCGCGCGCATGGCGATGCACGGTGATGGCGAGCACTTTATATCGCTGGATAAAGTGATCCGCACCATGCGCGATACTGGCCGCGATATGCAGGACAAATACAAAGAGACCTCCAAGGGCGGGCTCGCTGTTAATGCCATCGAGTGCTAGGCCATCAAGTCTAGGTCATCAAGTTCTAAGTCATCAAGTGCTAAGCCAGCGGGTTACTGGGTAATAAGCTGTCAATGTTGGCGACCAGGTAGTCGACCAGTTGGCGGATTTTAGGCGATAGGTGACGGTGGCGAGGGTAGACCGCCCAGACGGCGGTATCATGGTGCTGAAAAGGCTCAAGCACGGCCACCAGCTCACCGCTGGCCAAGTAGGGCGCTACGTAATAGTCGGGCAACTGGGCAAGGCCGAGCCCCTTGCGTGTCGCATCTAGCAGCGCTGGGCCAGAGTTGCCTGTCCAGCACCCCTCGACACGCACTTCGCGACGTTGGCCATTCACTTCAAACAACCAGTTGGGCCTTGAGCCAATCAAGCAGCGGTGTTGGCTAAGCTCTGCCAAGGTGTGGGGGCGCGGCGCTTGGCGAAAATAGCCTTGTGAGCCGACGACATACTCGCGGCGGTCACATAGGCGCCTGGCGATCAGGCTGGAATCCTTTAACACCCCCATCCGAATGGCAATGTCGTAGCCCTCTTCAATCAGCTCCACCGGTCGATTAGTGAAGTGCATATGTACATCCAGTTGCGGATGCAAACACTGAAAGTCGTTAACCAGTGGGGCGATGAAGCGCTCGCCGAAGGTAGTAGCCGAGGTAAGTTTAAGCAGTCCATTAGGTTTGGCCTGGAGTTCGCTGAGTGCCTGCTCGGCATCGCGCAACCCATCAAACAGGTGGCGGCAGTGCTCAACATAAGTCGTCCCTGCATCAGTTAAGCGGATCTGGCGAGTGGTGCGATAGAGCAACTGAACCCCCAACTGGTTTTCGAGTTGACTGACCAGACGACTAATATGTGAGGTCGACACCTTCAGGTGACGGGCCGCAGCAGAGAAGGTGCCTAAACGCACTACCTCAACAAAGGCTTCGATACGGCTCCAATGCTGCATGCTAACTCCTTGGGTCGATAGCGATTGTTGCAGTGTGGCAATAATCTTATGAGTGTATCCCGGTTTATCAAGGGCGCCTAGCTGGCCTACACTGCAACCACTGAAAACACATTGAGCAGCGGGGTTATGCCTGCTGTGGGCGATGCAAAAAGGAGCAGGCTTAATGAAATCACGCGCAGCGGTTGCACTGGAGGCGGGTAAGCCGCTTGAACTGGTTGAGATTGATGTAGAAGGCCCGAAAGCGGGGGAAGTGCTAGTTAAAATGGCCGCTACCAGCGTCTGCCATACCGATGCCTACACGCTCTCTGGTGCTGACCCGGAAGGTAACTTCCCTGCGATTCTCGGCCATGAAGGCGCAGGCGTCGTTCAGGAAGTAGGCGAGGGCGTCACCAGCCTTAAGCCGGGCGACCATGTGATTCCGCTCTATACCGCCGAGTGCGGTAAGTGTAAGTTCTGTTTATCGGGTAAAACCAACCTGTGTGGCAGCGTGCGCGCTACCCAGGGTAAAGGGGTCATGCCTGACGGTACCTCGCGGTTCTCCCTAGACGGTAAGATGCTT
Source organism: Vreelandella sp. DA03-1M (assembly GCF_055725665.1). NCBI lineage: Bacteria > Pseudomonadati > Pseudomonadota > Gammaproteobacteria > Oceanospirillales > Halomonadaceae > Vreelandella > Vreelandella sp. DA03-1M. Next base: position 3,338,414 of record NZ_CM146798.1, on the reverse strand, counting down.
CACCACTATATGGGCACCTCTACGTTCAGTGAGTACACAGTGTTGCCCGAAGTCTCCCTGGCGGTGGTGTCTAAAGAAGCGCCCATGGATAAAATCTGCCTATTGGGCTGCGGTGTGACTACCGGCATTGGCGCGGTGCTTAATACCGCCAAAGTAGAGCCGGGCGCTACAGTGGCGGTGTTTGGTCTTGGGGCCATCGGATTAGCCGTTATCCAAGGCGCTGTTATGGCTAAAGCGGGACGTATCATTGCCATCGACGTTAATGCTGATAAGTTTGAGCTGGCCAAGCAGTTTGGCGCTACCGATTTTGTGAACCCGAAAGAGTATTCAGACCCGATCCAACAAGTCATTGTCGATATGACCGATGGAGGTGTCGACTACTCCTTCGAGTGTATCGGCAACGTCAATGTGATGCGCTCGGCGCTGGAGTGTTGCCACAAAGGCTGGGGCGAATCGATCGTGATTGGTGTCGCCGGGGCCGGTGAAGAGATTTCGACACGCCCATTCCAATTGGTTACCGGACGCGTCTGGAAAGGATCCGCCTTTGGTGGCGTCAAAGGGCGCAGCGAGCTACCGGGCTACGTTGATCGTTATATGAAGGGTGAGATCAATATCGACGACTTCATTACCCACGATATGCCGTTCGAGAAGATCAACGAAGCGTTTGATTTACTACATGCAGGTAAGAGCATTCGTACCGTACTGCATTACTGAGTATCATTGCTGAAACTGATAGCTAGCACGTTTAAAGCGCGGCGGGGAGACCTGCCGCGTTTGCTGCATTTAAAGGAACCTGCCCATGAGCATGAGTGAAACTTTAGAACTGGTGTCCGCTAACCGTAGTTTTGGTGGCTGGCATAAGCGCTACCGCCATTACTCCCGTGCGCTGGATTGCGACATGGTCTTCGCCGTTTACTTGCCCCCCCAGGCGGAAAACGCGCGCGTACCGCTGCTTTGGTGGCTCTCAGGGCTAACCTGCAATGACGAAAACTTTATGCAGAAAGCGGGCGCTCACCGTATTGCCGCCGAATTGGGTGTGGCGATTGTCTGCCCTGACACTAGCCCCAGAGGTACGGATTTGCCTGGCGAGCACGAAAGCTTTGATCTGGGTTCCGGGGCTGGATTCTATGTCAACGCGACTGAGGAGCCTTGGAAGTCTCACTATCGCATGTACGACTATGTGATTGAGGAGCTGCCTTCGGTAGTACGCCAGCACTTCCCGGTGAATGGTCGCGAATCCATTAGTGGCCATTCGATGGGTGGGCATGGCGCTTTGATTCTGGCACTACGCCACCCAGGTCGTTTCCGCTCAGTCTCGGCTTTTTCACCGGTGGTGAATCCAATGAACTGCCCCTGGGGGCAGCAAGCCTTTACTGCCTATCTAGGTGAAGATCAGTCACGCTGGCGTCAGTACGACGCCTGTGAACTGGTGGCTAATGGTGCATCCCGTCAGCGACTGTTTATCGACCAGGGCGAAGCGGATCAGTTCTTAGAGGAGCAGCTTCAGCCTGAGCGTTTAGAAGCCGTTTGTGAAGAGCACGATCATCCGTTAACACTGCGCCGTCAGCCGGGCTACGATCACAGTTACTTCTTCATTGCCTCGTTCATTGAGGATCATCTGCGCTATCATGCAGACCACCTCATGAAGCGTTAAGGATTACTGGATGCTCAATCGTTCGCTGCGCCGTTTTATGCGTCTGCTATGGCGGATTGTATGGCGCAGCGTATTAGCGTTTGTGCTGCTATCAGTCGCGCTGGTAGTGCTGTTTCGCGTTGTTCCTCCACCGGGCTCGATGGTGATGGTTGAGCGCAAAATACAGAGTTGGATCCATAGTGAGCCGATTCGACTACAGCGCGAGTGGCGCGGTTGGGATTCGCTCTCTGACAACGCCAAACTGGCAGTGATTGCCGCAGAGGATCAGCGCTTTCCGCATCATAGTGGGTTTGATCTTGTCGAATTACGCCGCGCGCTGCAGGCCAGTCGGGACGGCGGAAGGCTACGCGGTGCCAGCACCCTGAGCCAGCAAACGGCGAAAAACGTGTTTCTATGGACCGGCCGAAGCTGGACGCGCAAGGGGCTAGAGGCGTGGTTCACGCTGCTGATTGAGATACTCTGGAGTAAGCAACGTATTCTTGAGGTTTATCTCAATGTCGCTGAGTGGGATCGCGGCGTGTTTGGGTTGGAGGCAGCGGCTCAGCACTATTTCGGCGCCTCTTCCCATTCCCTTACCGAGCGCCAAGCCAGCTTGCTGGCCGCTATTTTACCCAGCCCGTTAACGCGTAGCGCCGCAAGGCCCGATGCTCAGGTTGAGCGGCGCAGCCAGTGGATACGCCAGCAGATGCGTAACTTAGGCGGAGCTGATTATCTGCAACAACTATAGTTTAGGATGCTGATATAAAAGCATTGATAGCCGATTAGGTCATATTTTTTTTCACATGACCTAATGGTATTGCCTAACGGTATTTGGCGTCATCAATTTCCGCCAATGCTTCTAAATTTGGGTAGGAAAAGTAGTAGCCTTGCTGCATCGGAATACCCAATTCAACTAGGCAGCGAGACTCTTCACGGGTTTCAACGCCCTCAGCAATTAGCTGTGTTCCCAATGTGCTTGCTAGCGCCACTAGGCTACGAAGTATGGCTTGTCGACGCTTATCACTATCGCATTCCATTACCAGGTCGCGGTCAAGTTTCAGCGTATCTGGCCGCAGGTCTGTCAGTAGATCGAGGTTGGCATAGCCATTACCAAAGTCATCCAGTGACGTGGTAAAGCCCATCTCACGGTAACTTTCGATAATCCGACGCATATGCCCACGATCTTTAACCCGCTCAGTTTCGGTTATTTCAAAATTGAGCTGCTCGGTAGGCCAGCCAACACGGTGCGCTGTTTCAAGGGTGGCTTGAATGCACGCTCTTGGTTCGTAAACCGCATTGGGTAGAAAGTTAATCGAGAGCTTTTCCTGCATACCCAGCTTGCTGGCTAGCTCTATGGCCTTGATACGGCACGCCTGGTCAAAGCGGTACATCAAATCCTTTGTCACTTGCTCAAGTATTGAAAAGGCAGATTCACCATTGGGCCCGCGCACTAACGCTTCGTAGTAAATAATTTCTCGCTGACTAACATCGACGATTGGTTGAAATGCCATCGTAAATGCAAAAGGTACCGGTGAATCGCAACGGTTACAGTGTCCGTTCACCCTGGCACAGTGGTGTTGTGCTGACATGTTTATCCAAACCCTGTTCTACAAAACCTTGTTATCGTCTAGTCGCCCCATGGGCGGGTTTTCGAATCACCATCACTACCCCTGTGATGGCAATCACCATTCCCGCAAGCCCCAATAGGGGTAGACGTTCGTCAAATAACCACCACGCCTGAAGCGCCGTGACGGGTGGCACAAGATAAAAAAGACTCGCTACCCGCGAGGCTTCCCCCTTTTTAATCAAGGCCATAAGTAACAGGATAGCGGCAATTGAGAGAATCAACACCAGCCAAGCAAGGGTTAGTATAAAAGTACTACTCCATTCCACCTGGCGTGTCTCAAATAGTAGTGCGCCACTCCCTAGTAGGACACCTGCCGCCAAGTATTGGATAACCGCCCCAGAAAGCAGCGGCATACTGGTGCAATATCTTTTCTGATAGAGCGTACCCAATGAAATGCCCATTAATGCGGCGGTGACGCACAGTAAAGCGCTAATACCGAAGCCATCAAAGAGGGATTCACCAATCTCTAACTTACTGCCGAGGACTAAGCAGATTCCGATTAAACCCAGGCTCAACCCCACCCACTGAAGCCGTGTCAGCTTTTCCCCTAATAGTGGTCCAGCAAAGGCGGCGGTCAAAAGCGGCTGAAGACCGACAAGCAGCGCCGCTAGCCCGGCTGGCATACCTAAGTAAATGCCATAGAAGACGCCACCCAAGTAAGCGCCGTGGACTAGAAAACCCGATATGGCAATGTGTGTCCATAACCTAGGCGATGTTGGCCAAGGAATACGCATTAAAAGTGCCAACGGGATTAACAGCAGTAAGGTCAGCACGAAGCGTATGAACAGAAATGTGAAGGGTTCAGCATAAGGCAGGCCAAATTTTGCGCCGATAAAGCCTGTACTCCAGAGAAGAACAAAAATAGCAGGCATAGCCGCCAAGCCCGCAGAAGAGAGATCGCTGTATTTTAAGATATTGAATTTGCTAGTCATTATTTTTCCGTGGTGGCGTGTTTAGATCATCGCTTTGATACATATGATTCTTTTTGTTACTAACTCTTACATTATAAATTGAACCTGCTTGAAAACAGCGCGTCACAGTGGGCACATACATAACGCAATATTGAGGTTTATTACTATGCAACGTATGACTGCTCTGTTCTCTGCTGCCCTGCTCGCTACTGGTCTAATGACGGCTACTGCTCATGCCCAACAAGAGCAAGGCTCGGCACAAGATCCAATGGCAACCCAGCAAGCAGCACCTGCCCAGGATTTTTCTGACGATCAGCTCCAGCAGTTCGCCGATGCTTCTCAAGAAATTGCGGTTATTTCTCAAGAATATACCCAACGTCTGCAGGAAGCGGAAGATGAATCAGCGCAGCAGGAAGTGCGCACTGAAGCTAATGACCGCATGATCGAAGTGGTCGAAGACAGCGGTTTAGATGTTGATACCTTCAATGCAATTGGTCAATCTATTCAGCAAGATCCAGAAATGATGCAGCGTGTTCAGGAAATGGCTAGCCAATCCTAAGCTTAGCGTTTGATATTGGTTGATAGTGTTTTGGATGTAGCTAGTTAAGTAAATTAATTAGCCATTTAACTATCAGTTTGGCTTCGGCCACCAAAGCCCGGTGCAACATGCATCGGGCTTTTTATTGCTTGTCTCTTTTGCAGGTCTCTTTTTCTTAACCCCTCTCGGCATGGTCGTCTTTATTGTATGTCTCGGGGTTTACCTTACCCGGCCTTCCCGCCACACTTTACATTATGTGTTGATTCTCCAGTCAATTGACCGGCAAGCCTAAGGAGTCCGTATGGATGTCGAACTGCTAGAAATACGCCAGCATATGGGGCGGTTTCCCCCGTTTGATGGGCTGTCGGACGATCTTCTCGATGCCATTGCTGAACAGGTGGAAGTGAGCTACTTCAAAACCGGCAGCAATATTTTAGAGCTCAATGAAACGCTAAATGAGCTTTGTTACATCCGCAGTGGCGCAGTAGAAGTCTATCGTAGAAATGGAGAGCTATATAATCGACTGGGGGAAGGCGATATCTTTGGGCACTTCAGCTTGCTGCGTAATCATAAAGTAAGCCTTCCTGCAAAGGCTATCGAAGATACCCTGCTTTATTTTATTCCAGATGCGGTCTTCCAACGTCTGTGTGAAGAAGATGATCATTTTGCTGATTTTGTTGAGTTAGAGCGGCCGCGGTTAGAAACCGCTGCCGAGCAGCAAAAGAAATCCAATGACATGATGGTCACGCGGATACGCAAGTTGCTGACGCGTTATCCGGTGATGGTCGAAGTCTCTACCAGCGTTCAGCAAGCCGCCCAGCAAATGAGCGAAGCCCAAGCCTCTGCGCTATTGGTATTGAAAGAGGGGAGTGACAACCCACGCTTTAGCTTTAAAGACAGCGAAGGCCAAACATGGCAGATGTGCGGAATTTTAACCGATAGTGATTTTCGCACTCGTGTTGTGGCTGAGGGACTATCGCCGCAAACCACGGTGGGCGAAGTGGTTTCCTCACGCTTAATTACTATTCAATCAGATGCTTCTGTCTATGAAGCCATGCTGACGATGCTGCGCAGTAACGTGCATCACCTGCCTGTGCTCTATCGGCAGCGTCCGGTAGGCGTCGTGCATCTTTCCGATATCATTCGTTATGAAACCCATAGCGGCCTCTATCTGGTTAGTAATATTTTTAACCAATCCAGCGCCCAAGGGTTAGCACGCTTAGCGCCGGATGTACGCGCGGCGTTTGTACGAATGGTACAAGAAGGGGCCAATTCTCAGATGGTGGGTAGTGCACTTTCCACCATCGGACGTAGCTTTACCCGCCGGCTGCTAGAAATGGCCGAAGCGGAACTAGGCCCGCCGCCAGTGCCTTACTGCTTTATGGTCAATGGGTCCATGGCGCGAAATGAGCAGAGCATTGTTACCGATCAAGACAATGCGCTGATCCTCTCCGATGAGTTTGTTCCCGAACAGCACGACGCTTACTTTCACGCCTTGGCGAAAATTGTTAGCGATGGTTTGGACGCCTGCGGCTACACCTACTGCAAAGGTGACGTTATGGCGACCAACGCTCAGTGGCGTCAGCCGCTCAGCGTTTGGAAGGGGTATTTTCAGGATTGGATGGCCAACCCCACGCCTGAACGGCTGCTGCACAGCTCGATTTTCTTTGACCTGGATAGTTGCTATGGCGAAGACCTCTATGTGGAAACGCTGCAGGATTTGATTGCCGAGACAGCGCCAAAATCACCGCTGTTTTTAGCCGCCATGGCGCGCAATGCTTTAAATCGTACGCCGCCATTAGGATTTTTCCGTACCTTTGTGATGGAACAAGATGGTAAGCACAACAACTCCATCAACTTGAAACGCCGCGGTACCGCACCGATGGTGGATTTGGTGCGGATTCACGCCTTGGCCTGCGGCTCCAAGGCACAGAACTCCTTTCAACGCTTGAATGACATCAGCAAGACCCAGCTATTAGCGACCGGTATGAGCGACAAGCTAAGCTACGCATTTGAGTTTTTATGCATGTCGCGGATTCGCCATCAAATGATCGATCTGCAAGAGGATCGCCTGCCGGACAACAATATCGAGCCCGAAAACGTTGCTGATAGCGAACGCCACACCCTGAAAGACGCTTTCCAGGTGCTGAGCAACGCGCAAAAATTTCTCAAATTCCGCTACCCGATGCCCGCTCAGCGGCAGGGGCGCTGAAATGTTTGGAATACGACCACGTCAGAAAATCACTCAGGCTGACTGGGCTGGCTATATGGCCCAGCGGGCTCAGCAAGCTGACAGTTCGGCGATCCAACAGTTTTTTAGTACCCCGCTGCCTGATCCGGAAACCCCGATTGCCGAGGTGCCCATGGTGGCACTTGATATGGAAACCACCGGGCTGGATGAGCGGCGCCATGCCATTGTCAGTATTGGTCTTGTGCCGTTTACCCTTAATCGCATTAAGCTTGCCGAGCGGCGCTACTGGGTGGTGAATCCTTCGCGGCCGCTGGCGGAAGCCTCGATTGCCTATCATCACATTACCCACTCGGAGATTGCCCAGGCGCCAGATTTAGAAGTGATATTGGATGAGGTGTTAGCGGCGTTAGCGGGTCGATTAGTCGTCGTTCACTTCCGCAATATCGAGCGGCCTTTTTTAGATGCCGCTGTCAAAGCTCGCCGTGGGGAAGGGGTGCTGTTTCCGATGATCGATACCATGTCGCTGGAGGCGCGGCTCCATCGCCAAACGCTTTGGGCGCGCTTTCGTCGCTGGTTGGGTCGCCCACCGGTTTCGATACGGTTGCACGCTAGCCGCGAACGCTATGGTTTGCCCGCTTATCAAGGACATCATGCCCTGGTGGATGCGTTGGCCACCGCAGAGCTATTGCAGGCGCAAATTGCTACCCATTACCGGCCCCACACACCTTTAAAAGACATTTGGTGTTAAAGGTTATCAACAAAAAAACGGGCAACCCAGTGGGTTGCCCGTTTGCTTTATGGAGTATGTAACCGAAGGCTTAAACCGCTTTTGGCTCGCTCATCAACCCCTTGATAATGGCATAGCAGGCCACTAGCAAAATGATGGTGAATGGGAAGCCGGTCGACACCGCCATGGTTTGTAGTGCCGTTAAGCCGCCGCCTAGTAGCAGCGCAATCGCAATTGCCCCTTCGATGATCGCCCAGAATACGCGCTGTGGCGTCGGTGCGTCGACCTTACCGCCAGCGGTGATGGAGTCAATCACCAGCGAGCCAGAGTCAGACGAGGTGACGAAGAATACGATCACCAGCACAATGGCGACGAAAGAGGTGATTTGTGATAACGGCAGTTGCTCAAGCATGATGAATAGCTGTAGATCAACGCCTGCATCGCGAACGGCCTCAATGCCTTGGCTTACGTACTGATCAATGGCGGTACCGCCAAAGGTGGTCATCCATAATACGGATACGGTGGATGGCACCAGCATGACCGAGATCAGAAATTCACGCACGGTGCGGCCACGGGAAACCCGGGCGATAAACATACCTACGTACGGGGACCAGGAGATCCACCACGCCCAGTAGAAGGCCGTCCAGCCCTGGCTGAAGTTGGCGTCTTCACGGCCGAAGGGGTTCGACAATGCAGGCAGGTGAACCGCATAGTTCCACAGATTCTCAAAGAAACCGGTAGCAATAAGCAGGGTAGGGCCCACTGCAATCACAAAGAAAAGCAGCATTGCCGCCAGGATAATGTTGATTTTGGAGAGCAGTTGTACGCCCTTATCAACGCCGGCAATGATTGAGCAGATGGCGATCATCGTAATGCCGACGATCAACAGGATCATGGTGATATCACTTTCCGGCGCGCCAAACAGGTAGCTTATACCCGCTGCGGCTTGGGTAGCACCTAGGCCCAATGAGGTGGCCAGGCCAAACAACGTTGCAAAGACAGCCAAAATATCAATCATATGGCCTGGCCAGCCCCAGACGCGTTCACCTAAAATCGGGTAAAACACCGAACGCATAGAGAGTGGCAAACCCTTATTGAACGAGAACAGCGCCAACGAAAGCGCTACTACCGCGTAAATTGCCCAAGGATGCAGACCCCAGTGAAAAATGGTTGCGGCCATCGCTAGCGCTTCAGCACCGGCAGCATCACCTTCCGCACCTGCAAGCGGCGCCCAACTGCCGCCGTCAAAGGATGTGCCAAAGTGCGTCAGCGGTTCATTAACGCCGAAGAACATCAGGCCGATGCCCATGCCTGCGGCAAACAGCATTGAAAACCAACCCATATAAGTAAAATCGGGTTTGGCATCGGCGCCACCAATGCGGATTTTACCTAATGGGGAGAAAATCAGACCAATACATAAAATGACGAATATATTCGCTGCCAGGATAAAGAACCAAGACAAGTTGCCGGTCAAGAAACCGAACATCGCGTCATAAACCGGTGCAATCGTGTCTTGCAGTGCCAGCGTGAGGATGACAAATAGCAGCACAACCAATGACGAGATAGTAAATACCTTGCCGTGCAGGTCAAGGTTGAGACCCATGGCATTGGTGGTGATGTTGTCTTGTCCGATCACATAATCGGTATCAATTAGATTGGCCGGACCATCCGGGGAAGGTATGCCCTCAGAAACCGGCTCTTCAGGGGGGGTATTAGAGTCGTGGTTAGCCACAGGAGCCTCTTTAGGTCGAACAGGAAAAGTTAAACAGAAGCCAAGATGCGGTCATCAAACAGCATCGGATGGCGCGTTTTTACCTACTTATAATAGCAAAACGGATAAAAACCTTATTCAACGTAGCGTGAGTTGGTGACCGCAAGAATATCGTTTATAACGACAACAGAGGGCCGAAGCCCCCCGTTATAGTTACTGCACAGGTCGTTTAGCTATCGAGCCACTGCTCAACTACGTCCTGATTATCTTCAACCCACTGCTTCGCGTTCTCGTAGGGGTCGCTGCCATCTTCCTGATTCATCAGCATGACTTCCCCCATCTGCTCTGGCGTCCATTTAAAAGCATCGAGAATGGCATAGGCTTCCGGCATATCATTTTCCAGGCCTTCGCGAACCGCAGTATGGATCTGCTCTGCGCCACCGTAGACGTTTTCAGGGTCTTCTAGGTATTTGAGGTCAAAGCGGGCGAACATCCAGTGAGGCGTCCAACCAGTAACAACAACATCTTCTTCGTTATTAATAGCACTCGACAGCGCTGCCGTCATCGTAGCGCCACTACCGCTACGCAGTTCCAGCTCAAGGTCATAGGTATCCACAACCTTTTCGGACAGCGACATTAAGCCTGCGCCGGGGTCAATGCCGATGATCTCGTTATTAAAGCTGTCAGCGTTATCGTTAAGGTCAGCAATGGAGTCGACGTCGGTGTACTCAGGTACAACGAGGCCTAGCTTGGTACCGTCCAGGTTGGGGCCCAGATCTTCTATGCTATCACCCAAACGTTCCATGTAATCGGCGTGAGTGGTCGGCAGCCAAGCGGCAACGATCGCATCCGCATCGCCAGAAGAGAGCGCTTGGAACATGGCAGCAGCCGAAAGCGAGGTTAGATCAACCTCATAGCCTGCTTGCTCAAGAACCGCGGCAACCACGTTGGTGGAAGCAACTTCAGATGACCACTCGACGTAGGCCAGGTTAACGGTGCCTTTCTCTTCCTCGGCTTGCGCTGCACTACTGATAGCGACGCCTGTACCAGCTAACAGTGCCAGTGAAGCAATACGGATACGGAGGTTCAATGTGCGATGTTTCATTCACTTTCTCCCTTGGGTATACATTTATTGATGTGTCAATCTGCTGCCAAACACAGCATGGTTAGCCAGAAGCGACTTAGCAAGCGGTTGGCTCAACACAGTCGCTTTTGCCGTTTTGCTTAATTGATGCGTTTTCCCGATTATCGGGTCTTTCTTAGTGACTGCGTCAAGCGGTCAAGCAGCATGGCTAGAATAACCACTGCAATGCCCGCTTCAAAACCATCGCCAGGACGCAGGCGTTGAATAGCGCGCCATACTTCGCTGCCCAAACCATCCGCACCGATCATGGCTGCGATCACCACCATCGAGAGCGCCAACATAATGGTCTGGTTGATACCCGCCATGACAGTGGGAAGTGATAGCGGCAGCTGCACTTTGAACAGTTTCTGACCCCGCGTAGCGCCGTAAGCATCAGCGGCCTCGATGAGCTCCACAGGAACCTGACGAATACCTAGCGTGGTAAAGCGAATCGCTGGTGGCATCGAGAAGATGACCGTCGCAAAAATCGCTGAGACGGAGCCAATGCCGAAAAACGGAATCGCGGGAATCAAATAAACAAACGCTGGCATGGTCTGCATAAAGTCCAGAATCGGCATAATCACCCGGTAAAGCCGATTAGACAGCGCCGCCGCAATGCCGACCGGTAGCGCGATAACGATCGCCACCAGGGTGGCAAACACCACCAGCGTAAGCGTTTCAATCATGGGCTCCCACAGGCCCAGGTTCCAAATTAATGCTAAGCCCGCGATGGCCCCAATAGCTAAGCGAGTGCCGCCTAACCGCCAACATAGCAGGGCAATCAGGCCTAGCAGCGCCCATTCAGGTAGCCAAAAAAGGCTACTGTTTAAAGTATCAATGCCGGTTTGGGTAAAGCGGGAAATGCCGCGGGTAACCATGGAGAATTCGCTGGTCAACCAAGTTAGGCCGCTTTCAATCCAATCACCTAGCGGGATGCGTGGGATCTCCATTATTGCTCTCCTGCTCGTGCCAGTTCATCAAGTACTGCGCCTTTTACCACCACGCCAAGCAGTTGCTCTTGCTGATCAATCACGGCAATAGGGAAGCTCTTTTCACTAAACATGGCAAACAGGTTATGCAGCGGCTCATCCATCGGGACTTTGCGGAAATCTTGAGTTAAATAGGGAATGATTGAATCAGACCCTTCTTCAATCGCGCGGCTAGCGGCATCCACCTCCAGCAGGCCGAGCAGACGACGGTCGCGATCAACGACATAGATAGAGTCGATAGCATGGTCACGCATACGGTGTAACGCCGTACGCGGCCCATCGCTTTCGCGGGCGGTGGAGCGCAGAGGCCGCATGGCGCTTTCAGCGGTCAGAATACGTGACCGATCAACCCCTTCGATAAAGCGCCGCACGTAGTCATCCGCAGGTTTAGTCAGAATTTCTTCCGGCGTGCCGATCTGCACCACTTCACCATCTTTCAGCAGCACGATGCGATCGCCAATGTTGAGCGCTTCATCCAGGTCATGGGTAATGAAGACGGTAGTCTTTTGCATTTTGGATTGCAGTTGCAAAAGCTCTTGCTGCATGTCTTTACGAATCAGCGGGTCGAGGGCGGAGAAGGCTTCATCCATTAACAGCACGGTGGCATCGTTGGCCAACGCACGGGCTAGGCCAACGCGCTGCTGCATGCCGCCGGAAAGTTGATTGGGGTAGGCGTCTTCCCAGCCCTCTAAGCCAACCTGTTTCAGCGAGTCATGAGCAATCTTGTGTCGTTCTGCTTTCTCTACGCCGCGAATTTCCAAACCGAACTCGGCGTTTTGCTGCACAGTGCGGTGAGGAAATAGCGCGAAATTCTGAAACACCATAGAGAAGTGGCGGCGACGGCACTCCAGCAACGCTTTCTCTTTCAGCGTCGGAATATTTTCACCGTCGATGATGATCTCACCTTCGGTCGTTTCAATCAGGCGGTTAAGGCAACGAATCAACGTCGACTTGCCCGACCCTGAAAGCCCCATGATAACCAGCAGTTCGCCTTCATAGACATCAAACGAAATATTCGATAGCCCCAGCGTCTGGCCTGTTTTCTCCAGAATTTCTGGACGCTTCATTCCCTGGTTACGTAGCTCGATTGCTTTTTGAGGGTGCTTGCCAAAGACTTTGCTTAAGCCGCGCACTTTAATTTTGACGGGTCGTGTCTCGTCCATCGGCGGTGCCTTTTTGTTGAGCAGAAAGAATGTGCATTGATGGCAGCGTTAGCCGCGGCACAACGTCATTCATAAAAGAAAAGATAACTTGTGTTGGTTAATTTATTAATAATTATTATACATAGGTAGGGCCTGTGTGTCACAACGGCTCGCTCAACGGGGCAATTAACGCTACATGTGTCATTTTTTACCCACCTGATTTCGAGTAGCTGCTGTCGATGCTGATATTTATTATTATTTAACGTTATGATTTTAAAGTGTTTGTTTTATTTATGCGGAAGTTGGCACATTAAATGAATGTACTTAATAAGCGTGTCACAATTTGTATAAGACAAATTTTCATTTAACCAAGTAAACGTTTTATTAATTGCATATTGCAGAGTAGAGATTAACGGTCTCATCAATGGAGGTGGGTATTATGGATAATCAACATGACCAAATTGAAAGTCAGCAAGCTACCAAGCGCCCACGTTGGTTAACGCTGTGCATGATGGCAACCGCAGCAAGTGTCATCGTATTGGCTGGTTGCGGCGATAATGAAGAGCCGCCGGCGACACCCACGGAAGAGCCTTCTCCGTTGGAACAAGATGCCACCACTGAACCTGAGCCGAGCATGAGTGAAGAGCCGGCAATGGAGCAGGATTCAGGTTCAGAAGGGTCTATGACTCAAAGTACAGGCGCTGAATCTGAAGCGCCTATGTCTGAAGAGAGCATGTCAGAAGAGAGCATGTCAGAAGAGAACATGCCTGAAGACACAATGGATGAGCCCGCCACGGGGACAATGAACCCTGAAGAAGATGAAGCGGGTTTCGGTGAAGGCACTGACCCGATGCCGGGCGATAGTGAAGATACAGATGCCACCCCAGATGACGATGATGAGGAAACCAGTAATCAGTAATGGCTAGTCATTATTAATTAATTGTTAGTGTACCGCTCCCTACGATGGTAAATCGCATCAGCTGTCTGTTCCCTGCGGCTGCTCCACACGGTTTGCCATCCTTTCCGCCCCCGCGCCCGCGGGGGTTTTTTTAATCCTGTTTAATCAGCTAGCAGGGTCGCGTCAATTACTCTTCATTATCTTCAAGGCGGCGGTAGAGTGTTCTGCGCGCGATGCCCAGCACCTCTGCCGTGCGCCGCTTATTGCCCCCTGTGGCTTCCAAGACTTTGTTAATATAGCGTTTTTCGACTTCTTCCAAGCTGGGCCAGCGAATCGGCGGCGGTACTGGCAGTTGGCCTCCCGCGAGCAGTTCGCCACTGACGGAAGGCACTATAGGCGTGCCGGTTTCAACCGTTGATTGCTCCCGCAGGCGCTCGGGTAAATCCTTGTGGCTTAGCGAGCCATCTTCGCTCAGCGTAACGCCGCGCATAATGGCGTTTTCCAATTCGCGAACGTTGCCGGGGTAGGTGTAATTGAGCAAATTATTGAGTGCTTCGGGCTCGATTTGCTCAATCTGCTTGCCCTGTGCCTCAGAGTGCTTATCGATAAGGGCAAAAACAAGATGCTCGATATCGGTGTCGCGTTCACGCAGCGGCGGAATGCGCAGTGAAAAAGTTTCCAACCGGTAAAAAAGGTCGCTACGGAAGTTACCTTGTTCTATCTCTTTTTCTAGATTGCGATGGGTCGCAGCGATGATGCGCACATCCACCGGCTCTTCGCGCTCGCCACCCACTGGGCGCACGGTTTTTTCCTGAAGGGCACGCAATAATTTAGCCTGCAGATTAATCGGCATTTCACCAATTTCATCTAAGAACAGGCTGCCGCCCTGGGCGCTTTGAAATAGTCCTTTACGCGCTTCGCTAGCGCCGGTAAAAGCGCCTTTTACATGGCCAAAGAACTCACTTTCCATCAAATCGGCGGGAATGCTCGCGCAGTTAACCGGTACGAAGGGCTGGTCGTTACGCGGGCTTTCCTGATGAATGGCGCGAGCAAGTAACTCTTTACCCGTGCCGCTTTCACCTAATATCAGGATGGGAGCGTCGCTCTTGGCAAGGCGGGAGGCATCATGAAACAGCGCCTGCATAACCTGACTTTTACCCACAATGCCGTGGAAGTGACTGATCTCTGAATCATGAGAAACTGCTAAACGCTGCCGTTCAAGCACACGAAAAACGGCCTCCCGAATAGCATCCAGATCGAGTGGTTTGGTTAAAAAATCGTCAGCCCCGAGTTTTAATGCCTCGACCGCCTGATCAATGGTACCAAAGGCGGTAATCACGATAATGCCCAACTCACTGCCCGTTTGGCGGAGTTGCTGAAGTAACTGTATGCCTGTCATACCCGGCAAACGTACGTCGGTGATTACCAGCGAGACGGTGGTGTGGCTCAACAAGGCAATAGCTTCTTCAGCGCTAGGGACACCCAGCGTGGTATAGCCTGCATCCTGCAGTTCTTCCTCTAATAACTCACGTATAGCGGCGTCATCCTCCACCACTAATAAAGGTAAAAGGTGTTCCTGATGGGTCACAAACGTTGTCCTCACGCGGATACGGTTTCACTAAGGGGTAGTGTAATTTCAAAACCAGCGCCACCAAGGACGCTGTCAAACACGCCGATCGTGCCGCCGTGGTCGTTAATAATGCGATGCACCATAGAGAGCCCCAAACCACTGCCTTGGCCGACGGGTTTGGTGGTAAAAAATGGATCGAACACTTTATGATGATGGGAGTCGGGTATGCCCGGGCCATCATCTTCTACCCACAGTATTAATTCATGTTCTTGCTGTTGGGCTCGAACCCTAATGCGGCTTACTTTGGGCGCTTGCGCCGCATTTCTGAGTAAATTGGTCAGCACCTGAATAAGCTGCTGACCATTGGCGATTAAGTTGGGTATCGGTGACGGTAATTCAATGTCTAGACGAATGTTGCGTGGTTCAAGCTCCTCTTCAACCAAATCGCTGGCACTTATAATAAGCTGGTCGAGTGCTAACTCGCCTTTCTCTACGTTATGTTGACGGCCTAATTCCATCAATTGACGCACAATTTCGACGATGCGTTCCACTTCGCCGCGAATGCGGCTTAGCCTTGCGCGTTCGTCATCACCAATCACATCGCGGCGAGCCAGGCGTTGAGCTTGGCCATTGATTACCGTTAGCGGTGCACCTATTTCGTGGGCAACCCCCGCTGCAAGAACCCCTAGTTCGGCTAGTTTTTTCGATTTGCGCAGACGCTTTTCAAGCTCGATTTCACGCCGCTGGCGGTCTTCGATTTCTTGGTCTTTCTCTGCCATCGCATCTAGCATGCCATTTAACCCAGAGGCGAGGTGGCGATATTCGGTAGGGCCGTCTTCGGTGGCGCGCTGGCTGCGGTCACCATCTTCCACCAGCAGCATTACGTGCAGCAGCCGATTAAGCGGGCGCTCGATATGGCGGCGAAACCCCCACCAAATACTAAATACAATCCCTGCAGCGCCGACCACAAAGACCAACACGGCCACAATGCTGATAAAACCAGTATAGCTCTCAATGCCGGTATTGAGTCGGTTAACCTGCAGCACGCCATACACAGTGCCATCTTGTGAGCGCAGGGGTGTCAACGCAGAGTAGTAATTCCAGCCATCGTGCTGTCGATAGTTGCTATATAAATCATCGCGCTCAATAACTTGCTGAATTTCTTCCCGGCTGAAAATGTCTTTGCCAAGGCCTAGACCGTAAATGTCGCGCCCGTCGGTATCGAATACATAGGCGCCATAAATGCGGTGGAACGAAAACGCCGATTGTAGCGCTTCTTCGAGCGGGGTGCTGCTGTCCGGGGTGACCGCGTAACTCAGCGAAGAACTCAGCGTGCGGGTAATAATCTCTACTTCCGTTTGTAGCTTTGAGCGTACGTTATCCTCAAGCGATTTAATGGCGACTAAGCTAAACACCACTAGGACGACGAAAAGCGGCACAATTACCGTTAAAATTATTAAATTGCGTAGTCGCATGCGGTGCTCATAGTGATGTTAATACATTTAATATCTGCAAGTGCGTGAGGCGTTACTGATTCGTTGGCGCCAAGCGATAAAGGCCACCCTGAGGGGCATCGGTAAGCAGATAGATGGCATCGTCCGGGCCTTGGCGAACATCACGAATACGACCAATGTCACCATTAAGAATCAGCTCCTCTTCGGCTACGTTACCATTCTCTAAGCGCAAGCGAAGTAGCTTTTCACTGCCGAGACCGCCAGCCAATAAATTACCTTTCCACTCGCCAAACGCGTCGCTAGTCACTTCTGCAAGCCCGGCGGGTGCAAAGCGTCCTTCAAACACATATACCGGGTTCACCATGCCGGGCAGCGAGTCTTCGCCAATCGGTTCATTGGTGGCGTAGTCATTGCCCTGACTAACGTCCGGCCAGCCATAGTTATTGCCTGCTTCGATATGGTTAAGCTCGTCGCCGGTTCGCGGGCCGTGTTCGGACACCCAAGCTTGGCCGTTACTCATCACGGTCATGCCCTGAATATTACGGTTACCCATGGTATAAATTTCGTCCAGTGTGGCGTCGTCGTCTACAAAGGGGTTGTCATCAGGCACGCCGCCGGTGGCGGTAAGGCGCAATGTTGAGCCAGCGTGGTCATCACTAGCTTGGGCGCGAGGCGGCTCGCTACCGCGGTCGCCAATGCTCATTAGCAGCGTACCATCAGGTAGCCAAGCGAGTCGCGAGCCATAATGGCGGCCAGGCCCAGAGGCGCGATCCTGTTCAAATAAGTGTTCTACCTCACCCAGTTCGTCGCCCAGCCATTGTACGCGTGATAGCGCCGAGCGCGTGTTAGTGTCATCGGGCTTGCTCCAGGTGAAATAAATCCAGTCGTTGTCACCCGCGCCATTGCCACCTTTGAAATCAGGGTGCAAAACAATATCTAACAGGCCGCCTTGGCCCTGAGTGCTGACGTCTGGCATGCCTTGCAGGGAGCGTGTTTCGCCACTTTCGGGGTCAACAAGCGCCAGTTGCCCGCTGCGTTCACTGACTAGCGAGCGGCCATCGGGTAAAAATGCAACCGCCCAGGGGTGTTCAAAACCCTCGGCGATACGCTCAATAGAAAGGGTTAAATGCTCGGTTTCAAGCGACGTCTGAATCACTTCTGCGTTCGCGCTGCTCATCGTAGCCGCCAGTATTAACCCGCTAATCACCACTACTCGAGTCCCCGGCGCCAACCAGTGGCGAGTAGAGTGACTCTTATTGGCATAGTGCATAGCGTGCCCTCTGTGATGTTAATGCCCGTTATCATTAGTACCCGTTATTAGTAACAGTCTAGCAGTGACTCTTCACTCACGTCGGGGTTCCGCTAAGAGTGCTTAAACGGCGTTATTGAAAAACGCGGGCTTACATGAGTATGGCGAGTAGCACCGGTATATAAACCAGCGCTAGCAGCGTTGAGCAGAACACCAAGCTGGCAACATAGACAGGTTCGCGCTGAGCGCGTTGCGCAAATAAATAGTTAAATACCGCCACGGGCATACACATCTGTACCACTAAAATGCTTTGTGCCAAGGGTGGGAGGCCCACCCAGCCCGCAATAAACCAAGCCGCCACGGCGGCGAGAGGGATGCGCACCAAGCTAAACCCCAGTCCCGAGCGCAGGTTTTTAACCTGAATACTGGCCAGTGATACGCCGAGAGTAATCAACATTAGTGGTACCGTGAACCCAGACATTAAATCTACTGTGTTCGCCAACCAAGGCGGTAGCGAGGTACCGGTCAGTAACAGCGCCATAGAAATAAGAATGGCGTAAACGGTCGGTGTTTTAACGAGGGTTTTGAGCGGATTACCTTGGCTGTTAAGCGCAGCGCCTAAGGTAAACTGAAATAGCGATACGGTGACCATGACCGTGATGCCGTAGGCAAACCCCGCACTCCCAAACGCGTAAAGCACCACGGGTAAGCCCATATTGCCGGTATTGGGATACATCATCGGTGCCAGTAATACCCGCCAGCTGCGCCGCAACAGTTTTGCCACCAAAAAGGTCGCGCCCCCCATGGTAAGAATTACCAACGCGGCGGCAAGCATCGTTTGGCCAAAGGTGGCTGCATCAATGTCGGCACCCGCCAGGGATGCCAATACCAGCGAAGGGGTGCCGATGTTAAATACTAGCCGCGTGATGAAGTCGACCGGGTAGGGGTGGCCTAAGCGGATCCATAAAAAGCCAAGTCCTGCCCCGGCAAGCACGGGCGCCATAACGGCAAAAAGTTCGGCAAGCATTACTTTCCTTGGCAATCAGCGGTTTGTTAGCAGCCTATTGTCGTTAATGAGCGGGCTAGCTGGCAAGGTAAACACTCGAATTACCCTAAACAGTAGCGGTTGAGGTACGCCATTGGGCGGGCACTTGGCTACGTAAAAACTCCAATAGCGCGTGGGTGCGTCGGGATTGATGGCCATAAGCGTACAGCAGCGTGATCGGTAGGGGGACTGGCTCCCAGCCGGGCAGGCAGTTAATCAACTCGCCGGGATGATGCTGCTCCCGCTTTGCGGTTAACCAGTGA
The DNA here is from genome assembly GCF_055725665.1 of Vreelandella sp. DA03-1M. NCBI lineage: Bacteria > Pseudomonadati > Pseudomonadota > Gammaproteobacteria > Oceanospirillales > Halomonadaceae > Vreelandella > Vreelandella sp. DA03-1M. Next base: position 3,319,343 of record NZ_CM146798.1, on the reverse strand, counting down.
GCGAGCAGGCCGATGCCCTGACTACGAGCAATGGCATCAATATGCAGAGCGGTAAGGTCCACACGCAGCCGCGAGCGGGGCGGATCAAACGTGTAATCGCCATGTTCAGAATGAGACAGCAGCAGCCCATTCGAGGCCGAGCCCAACAGGTCGATCCACGCATGCTGAGTAAGCTCATCGGGGTGCTTAGGCATCCCAGCGGTCTCTAAATAGCGAGGGCTTGCATATAACCCGCGGGTTAAATACCCCAGCCGTTCCTGATTCAGCCCACACTCATGGGTTGGCCCTAGCCACACATGCACACTGTTGCTGTGCATTTTCGTCGGTGGCGTTTCACGGGTTTGAAGCGTTAGCTCTACCTTTGGATGTCGATTCAAAAACGCATCGATAGCGCTAGCTAGCCAGCTACGGGCTAAAGCGCCATGCACCTCAAGGGTGATTTCACCGCTGATCTCCTCGCGCAGTTCAGCCAGCGCCTCCTGGCTATGGGCCGCCATCGCTAAAAGCTCGGTACAGTAGTTGTGAAACAGCAGCCCGGCTTCCGTGGGGATTAGACGGTTGGCCTGTCGTCGCAGCAGCGGCTGATTAAGCCGGGTTTCCAATTGGCTGATGCGTCGGCTCAAGGTCGACTTGGCCAAGCCAAGTTTTTGCGCACTGCGGGTCAAGCTGCCCGTGGTCATCACATCAGCAAAGGCAGTGAGTTCATCGAAGTCATACATGATCAGGCCCACGGGCAGAGGATGAGACTTTATTGTGCCACTGTTCGGTGAGAATGAAAATAATAGGCATTTGTGTTCAGTTTCTTTGAACGCTCTGTCTCACCCTATTGTGCAAAGAGTGTGTAAATATATAAATGCTAATAGTTCGCATTTATAGAGCGATCGCTCACACACTATGAAGGATTTTACTATGTCTCCCTGTTTGCGTCGCACGCTGCTGGCCAGCGCCGTTTCTAGCCTTGCCAGTGGCGCCTTGTCGGCACAAGAAGCGCCACGACTAGATGATATGGTCGTGACGGCCTCCGGCTTTGAACAGCAGATTACCAATGCACCCGCCTCTATTAGCGTCATTTCGCGAGAACAGTTAGAGCGGGGCTATTATCAAAATGTCACCGATGCTCTGCGTGATGTGCCCGGTGTGATCGTGACCGGTGGCGGCTCGGGAGATAACGGTCATGACATTTCTATCCGTGGCATGCCGTCACAGTACACGCTGATATTGGTGGATGGTCGCCCGCAAAATTCGCGTGAATCACGGCCGAATGGTAGCGCCGGGTTTGAGCAGGATTGGCTGCCGCCGCTACAGGCCATTGAGCGTATTGAAGTGGTGCGCGGCCCCATGTCGACGCTCTATGGCTCCGATGCCATTGGCGGCGTCATCAATGTGATTACTCGCAAAGTCGCCCAGGCGTGGCACGGTAATGTGCAGCTCGACACGGTGCTACAAGAAGACAGCGACGCTGGCGACAGCCGCCAAGCCAATTTTTATCTAAGCGGCCCGCTGGTAGGGGATCGGTTAGGGCTGCAGCTCTACGGGCGCACCTCTCAGCGCGACGAAGACAACATTCTTAACGGCTACGAAGATAAAAGCCTGCAAAGCCTTACGGCGAGGTTCAGTCTTGCCGCCTCGGATAACCACGACTTTACCGCGGAAGCTGGAATTACCGAGCAGCAGCGGCAATCACTAATGGGTAAGTCAGCGCCATCAGAAGGCTGCCGTGGCGGTTGTACGGACAGCTACAACGACTATACTCACCGCCATGTAGCGCTCACCCATAGCGGGCGCTTTGATCTTGGTACCAGCGAAAGCTTTGTCCAGCGGGAAACCAGCGAAAACCCATCGCGGGAAATTGAAATCACCAATACCACTGCTAAAACCAGCCTAGTAATGCCGCTAGGTGCGCATATGCTCACCCTCGGTGCGAGTTACGAAGAAGAGTCGCTGGACGATTACCAAACCAACCAGATATCTGACCGTACCCATGTAGAGCAGCAGCAGTGGGCTCTGTTTGCCGAAGACGAATGGCTGTTGACCGACACCTGGGCGCTCACTGGCGGGATGCGGCTAGATGATGCCGAGAACTATGGTAGTCACATCAGTCCTCGACTCTACAGCGTATGGAACATGACGCCTGATTGGACGTTAAAGGGCGGGATATCCACGGGCTTCCGTTCGCCCAATCTACGTGAAGTCACCGCTGACTGGGGGCAAACTAGCCGAGGTGGCGATGTTTACGGAAATCCAGATCTAGAGCCAGAAACCTCACTCAATAAAGAGTTGGCGCTGTTATACGCCAATGATGCCGGGCTAAGTGGTGGTCTCACACTCTTTCATAATGATTTCAAAGATAAAATTACTCGCATTGCCTGCCCTGAAGGTCTATGTGCCGATGAGGCCAACGATTTTGGCAGTGATCCCACTTATCGCATCAACATCGATGAGGCCGTCACCCAAGGGGTTGAGGCAAGCTTAGCGGCGCCGCTAGGCGAGGCGGTCGAGCTAACAGCCAGCTATACCTTCACTGATAGCGAGCAAAAAAGCGGTGAATACGCAGGCGAGCCACTGACGCAACTGCCACGCCACCAGGTATCGGCCACGCTGGATTGGCAGGTTTCGTCTAAGCTGCGCCAGTGGACAAAAGTGACTTATCGCGGTGAAGAGAGCCAACCCAACACCGGCCCTTCGCAAAGCGCCATCGTAGCGCCTTCCTACACCTTTGTGGATGCAGGCGTTGGCTACCAACTTAATGAAACGACGCAACTCAATACCGGCATTTACAACCTGTTCGACGAAGCGATCGATTATGACGAGTACGGCTATGTGGAAGATGGCCGTCGGGTTTGGCTGGGTCTTAACGTCGCGTTCTAGCTGTTACGTTCAAACAATCAACGCACTACTGCAGCGGCTATCCAGCGATAGCCGCTTTTTTGGGGTTGAGAAAAGTACGTGCTAATAAACAAAAAAGCCCCGGCACATGGCCGGGGCAGAAATCAGCATTGAAACAGTAGCGAGCTGAAACAGGTTAGAACTCGTAGGTGGCCGAGATCCAGAAGCTGCGGCCATCGAGCGCAACGCCATCAGTAGAACGGCCAGTTTGGGTGAAGTTGTAAGCACGCAGAGTTTCACCGTTATGCTCAAAGGTATCTGAGCTGGTGAAGTCCTTGTCGAACAAGTTATAAATCGTGCCAGTTAGACGTACGTTGTCAGAAATTCGGTAGGAGCTGCGTAGATTAAATAGCTCATAGCCATCCAACTTGTTACCTAACTGCTCATAAAGCGATAGAGACTCACCTGAGGTAGGTAGACCTGCAGCGAAGCGCTCACGTGAAGAGTAGTATTCGCCCTCAAGGGTAGTACTCCAACGCTCATTAATGGCCCATGTTAAATCTGCGGTGAGTTTGTGGTCAGGTGTGTTGGTTAGCACCATTCCCTCATTATCGCCTGAGGTGATTTCAGAGTCCGTGAAGGTATAACCGCCGCTAATGCGCCAAGCAGGTGCAATTTGATAGGCTGCAGTAAGCTCGACACCACGCGTTTCAGCTTCATCAATATTGGTTAACTGGCCAAAGCTTTCTTGCTGTGTAAAGTTACCCACGCTCAGGCAGTTTGCCAATCCTGAATTAGGGGTATCACCATTACTATCGGTAAACTGACAGTTAGGCAGATCGCCAGCGCTTGCAATACGGTCAGTAAAGAGATTGTAGAAGACCGTCGCTCCCGCTGAAAAACTGCCCTGATTGTCATAGATAGCACCAATTTCATAGTTGGTACTTTTTTCTGGTTCAAGGTCCGGTGAACCAATATTAACTGTAGTGCCTTGGCCCCCAAAGCCATTAATGCCATCGTGAAGGTCGTTTAGCGAAGGTGTTTTGTAACCTCGGCTCACGCCGCCTTTTAACGTCCAGTTAGGCGTTGTGTTCCAGACGAGATAACCACGCGGGCTAAAGTTACCGCCGAAGGCGTCGTGATGTTCATAGCGGCCGCCTAAGGTTAGCGCTAAATCGTCACGAAGCAGCCACTCATCCTCGGCAAATAACGCCCAGCTGTTTTGTTGAAAGGTTTCGTTGCCAGCAATAGCATCTTTTAACTCGGCATCTATATATTGCCCGCCAATCGTGGCCATATGGTCACCTAGAGGCGCAACAAATTTGGTATCGACGATAATATCTCGGTTCTCAAGAATGCGGTCTTCGCCACCCTGGGCTTCATAGCCATAATCTGGCGCGCTGCCCGCTGGAAGAGTGCGGCCTAAGGTTTCGGTGGTGCTGTGAGTGATGCTGCTTTCCCAAGTGCCCGGCGCATAGTGTCCAGTATGGCCGACCGCGAGTTGATCACGATTAAAGCGAAGCTCATCTTTATATCCGTTAAAGGTACCCGGTGAAGGATTCCCACTTCGGTCAGTGCCGTCCTGAGTGCCTAGACGGTTATCGTCGTTGGAATAGGTTTGGCGTGAGCGCTCAGCATCAACCCATAGTTCATTATTTTCATCTGGCGTAAGGTTTAAGCGGCCGCCGATAGAGTAGATGCGCGCTTCGGAAGGGCGTGGGTCACGCCCAGCGCTATCTTCAATCATGCGTTCGGAGCTGTCTCGGTCGTATAGGCGACCACGTAGCTGTAAACCGAGGGTATCTTCGATTAATGGGCCAGAAGTGTAGAGGTTAATGGCTGAGCTATTACCTGCATCACTATCTTCTTGGAACGTGTTTTCGACCGACACCGAGCCAGCCCAATCCTCGCCTACGCGGCGAGTGATAATATTGATAACCCCGCCCATAGCGTCAGACCCGTAGAGCGTCGACATTGGTCCGCGAATTACCTCAATGCGCTCAATAGCAGAAAGCGGTGGCATAAAACCGGTAGAGGTTTCACCAAACCCGTTTGGTGTGACGCTACCTGAGGTGTTTTGGCGACGTCCATCGATCAAGATCAACGTGTACTCGCTGGGCATGCCGCGAATGGAAATATTTAATCCACCCGTTTTACCTGTGCCAGAGCGAACATCAACGCCAGGTACATCGGCAATTGCTTCGGCAATGTTGGAAAACTGCTTTAGCTCCAGCTCTTCACGGGATACCACTGAAATGCTGGCGGGTGCATTTTTCAGCGTTTGCTCATAACCGGCAGCAGTGACCACCATATTATCCATTTGGGTGCTTTCTTGCGCATAAGCACCCGAAGAGAAAGCGGCTAGTGCAATGGCACTGGTTAAAGTGCGACGAGTAAAGTCTTGCATAAAGGACCCCTTGGTAATAAGTTTCGCTTGCTAATAATATTTATTATCAAATAGGGTTGTGAGTCTAAAAAGAAAAGTTCCTATTTGCGATGCAAATTGTAGGAACGCTCCGTTGCGTAAAATGAAACCTTAAGTGCCTCAATGCGTTGCGTTAAATGGAACGCTCTATTCGTTCAAATAATAGTGCAAGAGTTTTTGAGAATCGTTACTATCTTTCTCTATCTTCTTTGTTCGAGAGAAATCAATGCTGGCTCAAATCACATCGTTAGCCTTCGCCCGTCCCAAGCGCGGGCGCCTTAGCATGGCTGCTGCGTTATTGAATGTTTTATTCATCAGTGCATTAGGCGTGTCTGCCGCGCACGCTCGCACGCTGGAAACGGCGTTTGGCGATGTAGAGGTTGAAGGAACCCCCGAACGCGTGGTGACGCTTTATGAAGGCGCACTGGACGCTGCCGTGGCGGCAGGTGTGAAACCACTAGGCGCGGTTACCTCCCGCGGTGGCGACAATGTCGCCCGTTATATAGAGGCGCATCTGGGGGATGACCGACCAGCGATCATGGGTGTGGTGCGCGAGATCAATATTGAAGCCGTGCTGGCGCAGCAGCCGGATCTGATTCTGGCGCCAGCGCAACTGGCTGATGAGCAGTATCAGTTGCTTTCCCGCATTGCACCTACGGTGGTGCCACCCACTCAGCCGCTGGCGCCGGATAACTGGAAAGCCGAAGCGCGCCTTTATGGCGAAGCGCTTAATCGTCAGGCCGCGATAGAAGACGCCATTGCGGCCGTAGAGCAACGTGCCGCTGAGGTTAGTCAAGCCGTGGACGAAGCAGGGGCGGCTGGTAGTGCTTTCCTCATCCGTTGGATGCCCGGCGGCCCCATGGTGATGTCGCAAAACCTTTTCGCCGCTGGATTGTTAGCCCAAGCTGGGCTGGATGTTCAGGACGGTGGGTTAGTGGGCGAGCGCGGTGTGCACAGCGATGTGCTTAGCCTGGAAAACCTGTCACAAGTGGATGGCGACTGGCTGTTTCTAGCAACGCTCAACGATGATGGTAAAGCAGCGTTGGAGTCGGCTAAGCAGAGTAGTGCCTTTACGCGCTTAAATGTGGTGCAGCAAGAGCGTGTTGTCCCTGTGGATGGCCAGCTCTGGACAAGCGCCAACGGCCCGCTGGCCGCCCAAGCCATTCTTGATGAGATTGAGGCTGCGCTGTTGCCGTGAGGGTTTCACAATTCGCAACCTTAGCCGTTAAAAGAGCTAACCCGCGCACGTTAATGCTGCTCCTGCTCACCGCCCTTGTGGCGGTGAGCCTCGTTAGCCTGTTGATCGGCGCGGGCAGCGTTGGGCCCGGTAGAGCCATGGCGCTGTTAAGCGGTTCCCAAGACAGTGAAGCACACTTTATTGTCTGGGAATTGCGCGCACCGCGAACGTTAATAGGCATTGTGGTGGGCATGGCGCTAGGCGTGGCGGGGGCGCTGTTACAAGCGGTGGCGCGTAACCCGCTGGCTGAGCCAGGCTTATTAGGGGTGAGCGCGGGTGCGGCCTTTGCCGTGGCACTGGCCTTGGTGTTGGGGGCCAGTGCAGCCACGCTGCGCATTTCCGTTGCTCAGTTGGGCGCCTTGATGGGTTGCGTGTGTGTATTGAGCGTGGCGCGTTTTCGCGGTGTGGGTAACGACCCTATACGGCTCGTGCTTGCTGGCGCTGCGTTTTCGGGGCTACTGGCGTCCCTCACCTCGTTGATACTGCTTTATGACCAGCGCGCCGCTGATGAAATTCGCTTTTGGGTCATTGGCAGTTTGGCTGGCCGCCGCTTGGACGACCTGCTCTCGGTGCTGCCCAGTATGCTGGTCGCTTCCGTTATCGTATTACTAATCGCCCGGCCGTTAGCCGCTTTAGCACTGGGGGAACGGGTTGCCTCGGGGTTGGGCCACCACCCCAACCTTATTCGTTGGTTGGTGGTTGCTTGTGTGGCGCTCTTGGTCGGCGCGGCTACCGCTATTGCAGGGCCCATCGCGTTCGTTGGACTGGTCGTGCCGTTTGTTGCGCGCGCGTTTGCCGGGCCAGATATTCGTCGCACGCTATGGTTCTGCCTTCCCATTGGTCCTTTGATGGTGTTGTCGGCGGACATTGTATCTCGTGTCGTCGTTGCCCCTTCAGAACTGCCGTTGGGCGTACTCACCGCGCTATGCGGTGCGCCCGTGCTCATAGCGGTGGTGCGTGCACGCCGTTTGCCGATGCTATGAGTGGAACAATGAAACCTACCCCAGTCCGCTCTTCTGCTCTCGATGCCGCTTCTACACGACCGGCTCGTATTCCCATTTCGCCACCCCAAGGCTATTGGCGCTTATGCTGGCGAAGCCGCCATGGCGACCAAAGTGTGCTGCTGGAGCGGCGTGCGGTAACGGTCAATGCGAGCTTGTTAGGCGCGTTTCTGTTGGCCAGTGTGCTCTACCTGAGCCTGGGGAGCGTCAACGTCGCCCCGATGGCGGTGTTGCATGCGCTGTTTGGCAAGGCGGATATGATGGCGAACTTCGTGGTGCAGGAGCTCCGCCTGCCGCGGTTAGCCGCCGCCGCTTGCACCGGTGCGGCCTTTGCCCTGGCCGGCATTTTGATGCAAACGTTAGCCCGCAATCGCTTGGCGACCCCCGGTATTATCGGCATTGATAATGGCGCGACGGCGTTTGCGGTGGCCTCCATCGTAGGCATCGGCGTTTCCATTGCGCCCCCCGCCATGGCATTAGCCGGGGCGACCACCGCCGCGGTGCTCACGTTTGGCTTGGCGGCGGGCAGCGGCACCCAGGGCTATCGCTTTATCGTTGCGGGCATTGGCGTTGGTGCCGTGTTTGGCGCTGTCACTCAGCTACTTCTCGCTCGCGTGGCGATCGACACCGCCAATGCCGCCTACCCCTGGACCGTCGGTTCGCTCAATGCCCGCCCCAGCGGCGCGCTACAACTGCTGATGTTTGGGTTAGTGCTAGGTTTGATCACAGCGCTGATGTTAGCTCGTTCGCTTACGTTGCTACGTTTTAAAGATGCCACCGCCAGTGGTTTAGGGGTCAATGTTAAACGCCGTCGATTAGAAGTGTTGCTGCTTTCGGTTGCGCTGACCGGCCTGGCCGTCGCGGTGGCAGGGCCTGTTGGCATGGTGGGGCTGATTGGCCCAGAGATTGCCCGCTCGCTGTCGAGCTCGCGCGGAGTGCCGATTACGGCGGCAACGCTGGCAGGGGCCTTGGTGATGGTGCTGGCTGACCTGGCCGGGCGCACACTGTTGGCGCCGATTGAGATTCCGGTCGGTATTGTCACGGCCGTGGTCGGCGGGCCGTGGTTACTTTGGATATTAATGCGTCCTCAACGGAGCTTTACATGAGCCAACCTTCCAACTCTGCGTTACCGTCACTGTCGACCCAATCACTCGGCATGAGCTATGGCGCCCGGCAGGTGATCAACGGCTTGGATATCGCTCTACCCAGCGGCAAAGTGACCGCGATTGTGGGCCCCAATGGGTGCGGAAAATCGACGCTACTGGCCGGGCTTGCGCGCCTGCATAAACCTGATAGCGGGCTGGTATTGCTGGACGGTGGCGATATTCAACGCCTGCCCACTCGCCAGTTAGCCACTCAGCTGGCGCTGCTGCCCCAAGAGGCCGTAGCGCCGGAAGGCTTGACCGTGACCGAACTAATCCGCTTTGGCCGCCAGCCCCACCAGGGCTGGTTGCGCCAATGGTCGGCGGAGGATCAGCGCGTGGTTCAGCATGCACTGGCAGCCGCAGGGCTTGAGCCGCTCGCGGACAGGCCAATTGATGCGCTTTCCGGCGGCCAGCGGCAGCGCGCCTGGATTGCCATGACCATCGCCCAACAAACCCCGCTGCTGCTGCTGGACGAGCCCACCTCCGCACTGGATCTAGGGCATCAGATTGAAGTGTTTGAGTTGGTCAAACACCTTGCTCACCATGGCCGCACCGTCGTGATGGTGTTGCATGACCTTGCCAGTGCCTGCCGCTATGCCGACCATCTCATCGCCATGCGCGAAGGGCAGATTGTTGCGCAAGGACCGCCCGCGCAGGTGGTGACGCCTGATCTGGTGCGCACGCTCTATCAAGTCGATTGTACGCTACTCATCGACCCCGATACCGGCAGCCCCTTGTTGGCTAACGTGAGGCGCTGTTCAGAGCCCACTTATTAGGCCAACGGCCGGGCTGGCGCCATGGATGCCTGCTAAAAACGGATGCCCCGCTAGAGATAGCGGGGCTATTTCATTACTCTAATGCCTCGATAATCACTCAGTAAGGAATACTTGTGTCCTCTCCTGCACACAGTTTTCAAGCCTTGGTGCGCCTGCTGCGCTACGCCAAAGGCTACCGGCGACGCATCATGGCCGCCACCGCTTGTTCCGTTATCAACAAGCTGTTTGATATTGCCCCCGAGATTTTGATTGGTGTCGCCATTGATGTGGTGGTCAACCAAGAGCAGAGCTTTGTGGCGAGTTTGGGATTTGAAACGCCTCAGCAGCAGATCACCATGTTGGCAGTGCTGACGTTCGTTATCTGGGCAGGAGAATCGCTGTTCGAGTATCTGTTCCAAATCCTCTGGCGCAACCTGGCCCAGCGGCTACAGGCAGATATGCGACAGGATACCTACGAGCATGCCCAGCGCCTCGATATGGCGTTCTTTGAATCGAAAAGCTCCGGCCAGCTAGTGGCCACCATGAACGATGACGTCAATCAGCTTGAGCGCTTTCTGGACGGTGGCGCCAATTCCTTGATTCAGGTGGTCGTCACGGTGATAGCAGTGGGCGCGGTGTTCTTTGTGCTTTCACCGCTGATTGCGCTGTTGGCATTTACCCCGATTCCGCTGATTATCTGGGGTGCGTTCTTCTTCCAGCGCAAGGCCGGGCCGCTGTATAGCGATGTGCGCGAGAAAGTGGGGGATCTGGCCAGCCGGTTATCCAACAACCTAAGCGGCATTGCCACGATTAAAAGTTTTACCAGCGAAGACCGCGAAGCCGAGCGCCTGCGCGATGCTAGCGAAGCCTATGTTGAAGCCAACCGCCGCGCGATCAAGGTTAGCTCCGCCTTTATTCCGGTCATCCGCATGGCGATTTTGGCGGGCTTTCTCGCCACCTTTACCGTTGGCGGCATGATGGCGCTCAACGGCTCGCTGAATGTTGGCGCTTACGGCGTGCTGGTATTTCTGACCCAGCGGCTGCTCTGGCCACTCACCGGCCTGGCCCAAGTGATCGACCTGTTTGAGCGCGCCATGGCCAGCACGCGGCGCATCCTTGATCTGCTCGAAGTGCCGATTACGGTCAAAGACGACAGCACCACACCGCTCGCTCAGCCGGTGCGCGGCGAAGTGACCATCGACAATGTGAGCTTTCACTACGCCACCAGCGGCGTTGGCGTGGAGAACGTTCATTTACACGCACCGGCAGGCAACACTTTGGCGCTGGTTGGGGCGACGGGCTCGGGCAAATCGACCCTGATCAAACTGCTGCTGCGTTTTTACGACCCGGAAAACGGACGAGTACTCATCGACGGCCAGCCGATTATCGATGTCAGCATGAACTCGCTACGCCAATCGATTGGCCTGGTTAGCCAGGACGTTTACCTGTTCGAAGGCAGCATTCGCGACAATATCGCCTACGGTAAGCCCGATGCGGATGAAGCTGAAATTATCGACGCCGCCAAAACCGCCGAGGCGTGGAGCTTTATCGAAACGCTGCCCCAAGGGTTGGATACACCAGTAGGGGAGCGGGGCGTGCGGCTTTCCGGCGGCCAACGCCAGCGGCTTTCTTTAGCGCGGGCTCTACTTAAAGACCCGCCTATTTTGGTGCTGGATGAAGCCACCAGTGCGGTGGATAACGAAACCGAAGCCGCCATTCAGCGCTCGCTCAAGCGCATCGCCCATGGCCGCACGGTGATTATGATTGCCCACCGGCTTTCGACCATCGTGCATGCCGATGAGATCGTGGTGATCGAGAAAGGCCAAGTGGCTGAGCGGGGCAGCCACTCAAGCCTACTGGTGGCTAACGGCCACTATGCCGCCCAGTGGCGCGTACAAACCGGCGAAGCCCAGGCGGGGGATGTAGAAGCACTCAGTCGTTAATCTTTAACTGTTAACGACTACCGATTAACTATTACCTATTAACCAGGAGCGCATTGAGAGTGACGGGCACATGCTCGTCAATCTCCTTATAGCCCAGCATCGACAGCACGGTACGCACCGTGCTGTTGGCCATCAAAGCACGGCCATCCATTGCCATTGGCTCCGCGTGAGTCACGCGTATTGCATTTAGTCCTTCCCGGGTAAAGCGCAGCGGCACGGACTCCTGCTGATTAATCATGTCAGACTGAACGCGAAAAGTTAGAGTCTCGACCAGCGATTCGCCAATATCCAAACCGTCCAACCGCTCTGGCGGCATTTGCGCCTCTAGCGTCACCAAGGTGGTGTTCGCCAGCAAGCCTACCCACGGCGGAAGCTCGCCAAAGCGCTCCAGCACATCGGTTTGGCTGAGCTTTAACGGTAAGCGCAGGGTGCCATCGCTGGAGATATCACCCTGCAGATCACGCACTTGGTGGTGATGAGTTTGCGGTGCTTCGCCGTTCAACTGTGTAATCGATGCCTGCACCCGCGACTGGCCAGGATCAAGCTGCCAATCAGCGTGCACGGGCAGCGCCAACAATAAGGGGAATAGAGCAATCAATGCTTTCACAGCGCGTCTCCGCATAAAGAACTACTCACCAGACTGCCCAATCCCCATAAAGTGCCGTAATGACATCAAGATAGCGCAAAGGGGCTAGCCTCACCCGGCCACATTCGCTATGATATGCACGCTTTTCGGGCCTATAGCTCAGTTGGTTAGAGCAGGGGACTCATAATCCCTTGGTCGTAGGTTCAAGTCCTACTGGGCCCACCACTTTTCAATGACTTATCCTCGCTTTATCCCCTCCTCGCTGTACTTTTCATCAAAGTGGCAACAAAGTGTCAACCGAATATCTTCGGGCCGTACGTGACGGCTTCCGTCAAATGATCAGGGGTGACTTGTGCATAATGCCTGTTCATTTGACGATGATCTTTTTTGAAAACCCGCCATAGCGGGTTTTTATCTTTAGTGTTTTACAAGTTCCAAGGGGAATTGCACGGACAAGTCGAGTATGAGAGCTGATGTAATTTAGCCAACTCCATCACGGTTATAAAACCGGCAGCATTTTGGTATAGAGCGCGCAATCGACGCTATAGCATTCGCAGGACGCTTCAATCAGGCCCGGCCGATCAATCACTTTGATCGCGCCGCGTTGATAACGAATCAAGCCGCGCGCCTGCAGGGCAATTACTGCCAGTGTCATACCCGCCCGTCTTACGCCGAGCATCATGGCCAGAAATTCATGGGTTAACTGCAGTTGGTCCGTTTCGGCGCGGTCTTGGGTCATCAGTAACCATCGGGCCAGGCGCGCCTCAATGCGGTGGAAATGATTACAGGTCGAAGAGGTGGCCAGTTGATTCATTACCACATAGAGATATCGCTTCAGGCGCTGATGTAATACCGGGCTATCCAAGAGAAGCCGCTGAAAGCTGTCCGCGGTGAGGCGTAGGGCTGAACCTGAACCTGAACCTGAACCTTGTACCAGAGCGAGCAGTGGGGGCTCTTCGACGCCGAGCACCAGGGAGCTACCGAGCATACCTTCACGGCCCGCCATCGCTACCTCTAATCGGTGGTTATTAACAATGACGATAATCAGGGAAATAAAACTGTCGATTGGGAAGTAAATGTGGGTAATAGGTTCCTGGGCTGGAGAAGCACTTCGCCAAACTGCAGCTCAACGCTTTCACACGCCGTCATAAACGCATTCCGTTCGATAGCCGGAAGCCCTGCAAGCAGTTGGTTGGCATTTGGAACGTTTAAAATAGACGTCATGTGCCTCTCCGGTTATAGGAACCTGGCAAACGGCATAATGACGTTATCTATCATTTTGATGTCGGCTGCAGATAGGCCGTCATTGCTCGCTGACGAACTGTCTGCATATTAACAGTGAGTCAATTAAGGTCGGCACGCTAGCGTACATAGCGGGATAATGCCTGTTTTAAAAGGGATGCTGCCTTTTATTCACATCACATTATGGTGATTTAACAGACGGTAGTATTCATCTTTGACAACGGCATAGCACTCGCAAACCCGTGCCTCTAGTCCTGGTCGGTCAATAACCTTGATACGCCCACGGTTGTAAGAGATAAGACCGGCTCGCTGAAGTTTGCCCGCCGATTCAGTGACTCCCTCACGACGAACGCCCAGCATGTTGGCAATCAGCTCTTGCGTCATGACCAATTCATCGCCCGGTAGGCGGTCAAGGCTGAGGAGTAGCCAGCGACATAGCTGCTGGTCAACGCTGTGGTGGCGATTGCATACCGCCGTTTGAGCCATCTGTGTTAGCAGAGCTTGGGTGTAGCGGAGCAGCAGCCGTTGCATGGGACCGGCGCGGTAGAATTCGTTCTTGAGTAGTTGGCCTTTAAGGCGGTACGCCAGCCCAGCACTTTGAACAATTGCTCGACTGGGTGTGGTCTCACCGCCCATGAACAGTGATACGCCAACAACCCCTTCATGGCCGACAACAGCGATTTCCGTAGAGGCGCCGTTTTCCATTACACACAGCAACGAGACGATGGAATCCAGCGGAAAATAGACATACTTCATTTGCTGCCCAGACTCAGACAGCGATTGGCCTAATGTTAGCGTTACCCTTTCTAAATGGGGCAATAGACGTGAAAGCTCCTCTTCCGGCAGCAGACCTAGCAGGGCATTCTGCTGGAAATTGCTAAGTTCAAGCATTGAATCTCTTCCCCCTTTGCTGGCTATCGCTCAGCTTCTAATACACATCGCCTGTGTAGAATGCTCGTTTTCAAGTACTTTTTCCTGATATCTCAAGTCGTTAAACATCATGCCGCTAAATATAAAGTGACGATAGGCAAACTCTGTACACTGACGCACATAAGGAAGCTTGGTAAGTATCGAAAATGCGAGCCGTATCAATAAAGCTTAGACGGTAAAGGATTTTTCTCATCCCGTGTTCGCCAGTGTACAGTCACTTTTGAATATACGCTTTAGGGTACCTATGAGTGTGGCAGCGGATATGCCTAAGCAGGATGTTGCACTTCGCGCCGCAGGGAACGCGGCGTCTCTCTTCTCAAATTTCGATTGCCATCAAACTCGTGGCAGTCGAGATACATGATTGATTTTCCCCTGCACTTGATTGATCCATTATTAGAAACCACTCAAAATTCCCGCCGCGAAGCATTGATCAAAACAACTCAATAGCGCTATCATAAATGCTAATAACAACTATTATCATGATATTTATTCTGCTTCTTGTCGCTAATTCTAACTGAGTCCTGCTCATGCCTCGTCTACCGTTTGCTCGTCGCCCCTTGGCGCGCTCAATATCCGCGCTGATCCCCGTTACCGCGGTGCTCCTTTGTACATCTGCCTATGCTCAGGAAGAGACTACTTCCAATGATACCGTGGTAGTAACTGCTACCGCGCTGAAGGTGGACACGCCGCTGGTAGAAACGCCGCGCCCGGTTTCGAGCGTTGACCGTGAAGAGTTAGAAACCCGTAACGTTCAGCAGTTAGATGAATCGTTCCGTTATCGGGCGGGCGTTTTGTCTGGCCACTATGGTAGCGATAACAATACCGATTGGTTCAAGGTTCGTGGTTTTGATCAGTCTACTTATCAAGATGGTCTACGCATCTACCGTGAAGGGTTCTATCAGTGGCTACCCGAGCCTTATGGCCTTGAACGGGTGGATGTCTTTAAAGGGCCCTCATCGATTCTCTACGGCGAGGCGCCTCCTGGTGGCTTGATCAATGCGGTTAGCAAACGCCCTACCGAGACGCCCCAAGGGGAAGTTAATTTGCAGCTTGGTAACCGCAACCATCGCCAAGTAGGGATTGATACCAGCGGGCCGTTGGGTGAGTCAGATGATGTACGCTATCGCCTAGTAGGGCTCTATAAAGAGCGTGATGGCGATTTAGACTCCACGGATAACGAACGCTACTACTTTGCGCCAAGCCTAGCGGTTGATTTTAGCGAAGATACGACTGTTACCTTTTTAGCCAGCGTGCAAAAAGATGACGGCGTTCCGGTTAACGGATTTAAACTACCCTACGGCACCGTACAAGATACACCTTTCGGCCGGGTCGACCCTCAGACCAATTTGAGCGAGCCAGGCTACGATAAGGATACGCGGACTCAGTGGGGGTTAGGCTATGAGCTTCGTCATGACCTTAATGACACCTGGGCATTTGAACAAGATTTACGCTATAGCGAGTTAGATCTTGAGCTGCGCAGCACCTATGCGCTTTTTATGGTCGATGATCGCCGTGCTTCAAGAGGGTTGGTATATCGTGACGGTTCTATCGATAGCTGGACCGTCGATAATCGCATGGTAGGTACCTGGTACGGTGATCGCACTGAGAACACATTACTGCTGGGCGTTGATTATCAGAACCTAAGCCTGCGTGGTCAGGAAGGGGACGACTACGCGTTCGGTGAGCCGATTGACATTTTTAACCCAACCTACGGCAACTTTACGCCAATCGCCCAGGAAGATCTGTTAACACGAGAAATCGATAAAGAGCAGACTGGTTTATATGCTCAAAATCAGCTTCGTATCGATGACCGTTGGGTGCTGTTGGGCGGCGTACGCTATGACCAAGCCGAAACTGATAACCGTAACGTAACGGCGGGATCGACTCAGCGTTCAGATGATGACCAAGTTTCTTGGTCAGGCGGCGCAATGTATCTGGGTGAAAACGGTGTAAACCCTTATATCAGCTATACCGAGTCGTTTGACCCAGTCGGTCGCGTTGACAGCGCTGGTGATCTTTACGACCCCCGTGAAGGTCGTCAGTGGGAAGCCGGCGTTAAGGTAGCTCCCTTTGGTTGGGATGGTTACGTAACGGCGGCGTTGTTTGATTTGGAAGAGAGCAATACGCTGGTTAACTCTCCAGCAGGCTTCCAGGTGCAAGAAGGTGAACGCACCTCGCAGGGCTTTGAGTTGGAAGGCGTTGGCTATCTAACCGATGCGTTAAAAGTTACGGCAGCTTACACCTATACAGATTCTCGCTTAGAAGACGATGATCGCGCGCCGTTAATCCCGCGTCATCAAGCCTCTACCTGGCTGGATTATGCCTTTACCGGCGGTGCATTGAATGGCATTACTCTTGGCGGTGGTGTGCGTTATGTAGGCAGCACCGTTGATACCAGCGTCGCGGACAACACAGAAGTGGATAGTTATACGCTGGTTGATGCGATGGTGGGCTATGAGTTTGCCGATGGTTGGGAAGCTCAGGTCAACGTTAATAACCTTACCGATAAAGAGTACGTAGCAAGCTGTGAATACTGGTGCTACTACGGCGAGTCCCGCAGCGTGATTGGCAGCGTGAAATACAGCTGGTAAGGCGTTAATGCTCTAAAGGCCCGGCCTATTGCCGGGCTTTTTTGTGCTTGAGTGAATTCCTCTCACCTTGGCTCACCTACACAGCGTTGCTAACAACCGCCCCTGGCTCGCTGGCGGCTTGGCGCCGTTTACGCGGCACACAAATCGGGCTGCCGCTTTCGGGGTCTTGGATCACATGGGCATCTAGGTCGAATACGCGATTGAGATTGGTTGTGGTAAAGACTTCGCTAGGCCCGCCGCTGGTGACGATACGGCCATCGCACATCATCACTAACTGATCAGCGTAGGCAGCAGCCAAGTTGAGGTCGTGGAGTACCAGTAGCAGGGTGCGGCCTTGCTCATGGGCTAGGCGCGAGAGTAGCTCTAGCAAATCTACCTGTACCTTCAGATCCAGAAACGTCGTGGGCTCATCAAGCAGAATCAGGTCGGTTTGCTGGGCCAGCACCATGGCAATCCAGCAGCGCTGGCGCTGGCCGCCGGAAAGGGCGTCTACGTAGCGATCAGCAAATTCAGTCACATGGGTAAAAGCCATCGCTTCGCGAATGGCATCGGCGTCCTGCTGAGCATTTTTCTGCCATAACCCCTGATGCGGAAATCGTCCCATCCCCACTAACTGCTTTACGCTCAGCCCTTCGGGCGCTACCGGGCCTTGAGGCAGAATCCCCAAGCGCTTGGCGACCTCCCGCGTCTTGCTGCGATGGATATCCTTGCCGTCCAAATACACATTCCCGCCAGTTGGTGTGAGTGTGCGCGCAAGGGTTTTTAGCAGCGTCGACTTGCCACTCCCATTGGGCCCCAGCAGCACGGTGAGCTTGCCTTCCTCAATCGCGATGTCGACACCATCCAGTACACGTCGATTGTCGTAGCCTGCGTGCAGCGCTTCGCCCTTTAAGCGAGGTGGCTGATGGGGATGGGAAGAGTGGGCCATGGATGTGCTCATAGGGTTATTAAAACAGGCAGAACCGTAAGCTAAAATATTCTCATTTTCAATATTTGCGACTGTCAAGTCAGCAATTTAACGAACGGTTCGCTCCAGTTGAGTAGACCTCTGTGTTCTCATACGTATAAAATAATCATTATCATTTAGATGTAGATTACGTTTTGAAGTAAAGGTTCACTCAAAAGCAAGGGGATAAAAACTAGATGTACACTAAGAAACGTCAGGTATTTTGGCCTACGGTGACACTCGCAGGTTTGGTAGCTGCCAGTCACGCTTATGGACAGGAGTCTGCTTCCACAGAACCGCAAAGTGGCGCCAGGGATGCCGACTCGACCATGGTGGTCACGGCCAGCCGTAGCCATAGCGAAGCGGGCCAAACGCCGCAGCGGGTTACGATCATTACCCGTGAACAGATCGAGCAGCAGCTGGCGATTACTGATGACCCAGGCCAGGTGCTCAGTAACCTTATTCCCTCTTACTCTCCCAGCCGACAAAAGCTCTCGAACGGGGGCGAAACATTCCGCGGCCGCGATGCCCTGTTCCTGATTGACGGAGTACCGCAGTCCAACCCTTTGCGCGAGAGCGCGCGGGATAGCTATACCATTGACCTTTCCATGGTTGAGCGTATTGAAGTAATCCATGGCGCCAGCGCCGAGCATGGTTTGGGCGCTACGGGTGGCTTGATCAACCTGGTGACCCGGCGTGCCGAGGGCGGAGGCATTAGCCAGCACGCAGGCATTAGCCTGACCATGGATGATGATCTCCAGTCGGATGGGTTGGGCCACAAGCTGGACTACCGCATTAGCGGCCAGCAAGGCGACTGGGATTTCGTTGCCGCAGCGACACGTCAGGAGCGTGGGCTCTTTTACGATGGCAACGATGAGGTTGTCGGTATCGCCTACCCAGGCGAGCTGCAAAACTCGGAAAGCTACGATCTTTTCGGCAAACTGGGTTATTGGATCGACGACAACCAGAATATTGAGGCCTCGATTAACCACTTCGATTTGGAAGAGGGTAACGACTACGTGCCGGTAGCAGGAGACCGTTCCGCCGGTATTCCGACCACGGCGCGCAAAGGCAGCCGTGACGGCGAGCCTGGATTTAATGAAGTGACCTCGGCGCGGCTTGCATACTCCCACGCGGATTGGTTTGGTAACGAGCTGGATGCCCAGGTCTATCACCAGCGCTTTCGTGCCCGCTTCGCCACCACCCCGTATTTCCCCTATCTGGATAGCGCGGGGATACCCAATACGACCAAACGCGCAATGAGTCCGATAAACAGGGGGCCAAATTCACCTTGAACCGAGTTGGCATGCTGGACGACCGTTTAGGTGTGACGGTGGGTTTGGATGTGCTGGAAGATGAGACAAGACAGATGCTGGTGCATACCGGGCGCACCTATGTGCCGGAAAGCCGCTATCGCAATGTGGCGCCTTTCCTGCAGGGCCAGTTTAAGCTCGCGGAGCCGCTCACACTGCACGCAGGGGTGCGTCACGAGCATGCTGAGCTTGAGGTGGACACCTTTCAGACCATTGACCGCAGCAACGTTACTCAAGACAACGTTACCGTTGATGGTGGCAATCCAAGCTACGATGAGACGCTATACAACGTCGGCTTAACCTATCAAGCCACCGATTGGGCACAGCTGTATGCCAACTACTCGGAAGGGTTTGGCATGCCCGACGTGGGACGGGTGCTGCGGGGTATTAGCACGGCGGGCCAGGATGTGGATACCCTGCTGCAACTTCAGCCTATCGTGACCGATAACCGGGAAATCGGGGCGCGTTTTGACTGGGATGGCTACGGGCTAGAGATCAGCTACTACGAGTCCAACTCGGATTACGGCCAGCGGCTTACCGAGCAGAATGGCACCTGGGTAGGTAGCCGGGAGAAGACTGAGATCCAAGGTGTTGAGGTTACCGGCGACATGCAGGTGGCGGATAAGCACGATCTATCGCTTTCTTATGCCCACACCGAGGGCGAGTCGGATCAGGATGGCGACGGCAGCGTAGACACCAAGCTGACCGGTATTAATATCGCGCCCGACACGCTTAAGCTGGGCTGGAGTGCTACCTGGAATGACCGCGTCTCTACGCGCTTACAGGGTAGTTACTACTTTGATCGCAGCGTCGATAATCCTGAGCTTGATTTTGACGGATACGGCCTAGTAGATGCTTCTCTAGCTTATCGCCTGCCCACCGGTAGGGTATCCGTGGGCATCGAAAACCTCACCGATGAAGATTATATTACTTATTACTCCCAAGCCGCACGCATCAGCGACGAGTACTACTTCACTGGGCGAGGCCGCACCTTCACGCTGGGGTATCAGCTAGAGTTCTAATTCACCGCTTTCTATGCTCGTTACTGTTTGGCGATGCCTTTGGGGCGCCGCTTTTTTTCGTCAATTCGCTTTAAAAGCGAGCTCGCGATTTATGCAGTAAATAAACGAAGAAGGGCGCGCCTATCCCGGCAACAAAGATACCCGCAGGTAAATCTTTGGGCAAAAACGCTACCCGACCCAGCAGATCTGCGTACAGCACAATCAAGGCGCCAACCAGCGCTGATGCAGGCACCAAGCGGGCTAGGTTGCGCCCCACCAGCTTGGCCGCCAAGTGGGGCGCAATTAAGCCTACAAAGCTTAAGCCGCCGGCAAACGCCACGGCGGCCCCGGCCAGTGCCACGCTGCAGGCCAGCAATACCAATCTGCTGCGCAGAATCGCCACCCCAAGCCCTTCGGCAACGCTATCACCTAGGGCCATGGCATCCGCATGGCGGGCGAATAGTAGGCTGATAGGCACCGCGACGACTAGCCACGGCAATAGCCCCCACACATCGTTCCATTGTGCCGCATAAAGGCTACCGGTGAGCCATACATAGGCGGTCATGGCGGCAGAGTCATCGCTGATGACGATTAACAGGGTGGTGCCAGCGCCCATGGCCGCGGCCAGGCCAATGCCGACTAGCACCATGCGCGATGGGCTAATGCCGCTTTTCCAAGCAAGGCTAACTACCAGCAATGCAGAAACCAGTGCTCCCAGCATGGCCGCAACGGGCAGCCAGTGGATGCTCAGTGTCGAGCTGAGCAGCGACAGGAACACCACTGCCGCCAGCGCCGCTCCGCTGGTAATGCCGATCACATCCGGTGACGCCAGCGGGTTACGCACGATGCTTTGCAGAATCGCGCCTGCTATCGCCAGGGCGGCACCGACCAGTATCGCCAGCGCAATGCGTGGCAGCCGCAGCTCCCAAATAATAAAGGCAATATCGCTACTCTGTGGGGCCGCCAGCGTGTTTAGCACCTGCAGCGGTGGCGTAGGAAAACTGCCTAAACAGAGCGACAGCCCGGCGCTTGCTAGCAATAAAAAGCTTAGTATCAGCAGGCGACGCAGTAAGCGATGACTGTCGCTGTTTATTACGCTGTTGAGGGTTAACGTAGCGTCTGCTCTCATTGGCCAGCCATTTTGCGTCGCGCCAGATAGATAAAGAAGGGCGTGCCGATCAGCGCAGTCATCACGCCGACCGGTATCTCCTGGGGTGGCATTAAAAAGCGCGAACCCAGATCGGCCAGCAGCAGCAAACAGGCGCCAAGTAAGGCGCAGGCAGGCAGTAGCCAGCGATGATCAATGCCGAATATTCCCCGCGCCATGTGGGGCACAATCAGGCCGACAAAACCGATCATGCCCGCCAATGCCACTGAACTGCCCGCCAGCACAATCACAATCAGCCCGAGCAGCAGCTT
The DNA here is from genome assembly GCF_055725665.1 of Vreelandella sp. DA03-1M. Lineage (NCBI taxonomy): Bacteria > Pseudomonadati > Pseudomonadota > Gammaproteobacteria > Oceanospirillales > Halomonadaceae > Vreelandella > Vreelandella sp. DA03-1M. Next base: position 3,297,983 of record NZ_CM146798.1, on the reverse strand, counting down.
GATAGTGGTGGCCTGCATGCCGAGCCCGGTGACCATATCATCGCCCAGTAACAGCGCATTGGCGTGACGTACCAGCAGTGCACTGAGCAGCAGTGCTCCGCCGAAGAGCGGCAGTAAGGGCGCTACCAATGAAAGATCACGTCCCGACACCGAGCCTGCCAGCCAGTAGAGCACGCTTTCAAAACTTTGCTGATCAATCACCAACAGCCCTTGGCTGAATGACACAAACATCGCCGTTACCGCAACGCCTGCCAGCACAACCCGTAGTGGGGAAAGTTCGCCATGAGACCCTCGGCTGAGCAAAACTACCAGTATGGCCGCAACGAGTGCGCCCAGAAGGGCTGCCCAAATGTAGTGAGCGGGGGTGTGCAGCGGTAGCAAGGAGACCGCGACCACCACAAAAAACATTGCGCCAGCGTTAATGCCCAAAATGCCCGGTGACGCCAACGGGTTGCGCGTCATGGTCTGCATCAGTGCGCCGGCAATCGCCAAGCTAGCACCCACCAGCGCGGCAACCACCGCACGGGGTAAGCGTTCAGTTAAAAGAATGATGTGGGCGATGTTGGTAGGATCATAATGGGTGAGCGAACGGAACAGAGAAGAGAGAGCGATCTCCGTTGTGCCTAACATAACGCTGGCAAAGAAAGCGCCTAGCGCCACCAGCGCGCCGAGAAGCAGGCCAAGAGTTTTTGCAGCGGCGCTGTTTAACATGAAGCAGGCTTCCCATGATCTGAGGAGCGAGTCAGGCAAGCTTGATGCTGCGCCGCGCCGGGCTGCAACAACCCATATCGGCTATATAAATCATCCAGCATAGCGTTGGCCGCCAATATGCCGCCGCCCATCATCCAACTGACCGGATCAACTTCAAATACGCGCCCGCTTTGTACCGCTGAGAGTTGTTGCCAGAGAGGGTGGGAGGCCCAGTGCTGGTAATTATCCGCTATCGCAGGGTCATCTGGCTCAAGCAGAATAAACAGGGCATCGGCATCCAGCACCGGAATGTTTTCAGTACTGGAAAGCTTCATTCCCCAACGCTGGCTTTGCAGTGTCTCCGGTTGCTCAAAGCCCAGCTCCTTGAGAATCGAGCCTGCAAAGCCGCTGGTATAGATACGTACGTGGTCGCTTTTAAAACGCACCACGGCCACTTTTTGCGGCCACTCGCTGCCGAGCTTGACGGCAATTTGCTGGCGAAAATCGACAACGCGTGCGTCCCAGTGCTGTAGTAACTCACGGGCTTCAGCCTCGCGATCCGTAGCATTAGCCACCATCGTGAGCGCAGTTTTGAAGTTAAACACCGTAGGCGCTGATACCGTGGGGGCAATAGCGTTAAGTAGCGGTGCTATTTGCGCGTGACGAAAGTCGCTGGCAATGACCAGGTCAGGATTAAGCCATGCAATCTTTTCCAGGTTCGGTTGAGTTTCCAGTCCCACATGCTCGACGCTATCAAGCGCATCACGCAGATAGCGGTACATGGGCTTTTCCAGCCAGGAATCGACCACGCCAATTGGCGTCAGTCCAAGGGCGACGGCGCTATCGGTTGCGCCCTGGTAGAGCGTTACAATGCTTGGCGGCTCAGGTGGGCTGTTCGGCGTGTCCGCAGCCGCTATAAAAGAAGTGAGCGCTGTCACCGTTAACAGCAACACACTCATTAAAAACTTCCTGCGATGGGTGCGCGCTTTTAACATTAATGTCACTTTACGATAGGCTCGAATACAAGAGCCAGAATGATGGCATGAGGTAAAAGCTAATGCAAAGCATTATCAAATGTAGGCGATCACCTGCACTAACCCAAATACCGCTACCCCAGCAGCCACCGGCCAGCCTAGTGAGCGTAATTTCCACCAAACCAACAACGTGACCGATAACCCAATTGCGGTTGCGATCCAGGAAACAGCGCTTGGGTTAACCGGCATGATAGAAACACCCAGTACCGCAGCAATCATCAACGGGCCCAGAATGCCGAGCCACTGGGGCATGTTATTAATCCCGGTCGCACTGTTTAAACGGCGCTGCATCCATAGAAAAGGCACTACGCGCATGAGCAGAGTTCCCAGTGCTGAAACCACGACGGCTAGCCAGAGTGCACTGCTCATGGGTTACATCTCCTCGTTTGAAACTTCACCATATAGAAACAGATCGCGCCGCAGGCGGCGGCCAGCGGAATGGCCACGTTGCTCCAACCGAAAAAGGTAAACAACAGCGCAGCGATAATGGTGCAGCTCAGCGCCAATGCCCAGCGTTTGTCGGTAAAGCGCGGCGCGACCATGGTCAGAAACAGCGCGGGTAGGGCGAAGGGCATCACTTCACCGAGTAGTGGCCAGCGGGCGGTTAACGTTTCACCCGCCGTGGCGCCGACCATGGTGCCGATAATCCACACCCCCCAGGCCAGCAGCGATGCGCCGACAAACCAGCCAAATCGTTCAGGGGCAGGCAACTGTGGAAGCCGCGTAAGCGCCAGGGCAAATACCTGGTCGGTTAAGCCATGCATCAGCCAGGGCCAGTGGCGACTGCGCGGTAATAAAGCCGCCAGGTTCGGTCCGTAAACTACATGGCGTACGTTAATCAGTAACGTCATCGCAATCACCAGCCAAAGCGGAGAGCCCGCCGCCACCATGCCAACAAATAGAAACTGCGAGGCGCCGGCGTAAATCAGCGCTGAAATAGCGGCGGCTTCCCACATGCTAAACCCCGCCTGAGTGGCGACTAACCCAAACGAGAGCGAAACAGGAATATAGCCACCCAGCAGGGGAATGGCTTCCCGCACGCCTTTGAACGCGTGGCGGATGGGGGAGTGGTTGGCAAAGTGGTTCATGGCGTTTCGCCTTTTATGCCGTAAGTAATGGTCATCATCAAGGTGGCTTCTGCTTCTTGGGTACGATAAAGATGCGGCTGGTCGGCGGCGAAGGTAATCGTATCTCCTGGCTGAAGCGGGGTAGTGGCCCCTTCTGGCCCGGCTTCAAGCCAACCGCTAATCAACGTCAGCGATTCGCGAGTGCCGGCGGTATGGGCTTCGGCTCGGCGAAGGGTGTGGGGCGCGCAGCGCATCCAATAGGCATCCACATGGGGGGTATCTTTGCCTTGATCAATTAAGCGCACTTGTACGCCATCTTCGCCTAGCGGTACGGTAATGGGCGCCACCACTGTGCCGAAAGGCACGTTGAGCTGCACCGCCAAGCGCCAGATAGTATCCAGCGTTGGATTGCCGTTCCCTTGCTCCAGACGGCACAAATTAGATTTGGCAATGCCCGCGTCATGGGCTAACTGAGAAAGTGACCAACCCCGCGCTAATCGCAATGACTGTAAATGTTGACCTAAGGTGCTTAGGGAGAGCTGATCCATCGTCTGGTGTCCGGCTGTTCTTTATATAGAACGTTCTATATAAAGAACGTTAGCTTGTCAACGGTTATTGTGAACGCTTTCAGTGGCACTCTTTATGCATCTACTTTCTGCATGAACTTTTTTGATGAACTTTAAGTTGTCTGCTGCGAGGAAACGCAATGCGTTCATTGGCAATGCTCAAACCGGTTAAATCGATACTGCAGAGCGTGGCGTTGTTGCTGCTGGGCAACGGCTTGCTGAATACGCTGCTAACGCTGCGGGGGACTGATGAGGGCTTTTCCAGTGCGGTGCTTGGGATAATCATGTCCGGCTACTTTGTTGGCTTTATCTGCGGCACCTGGGTGAGCGGGCGCTTGATCCGTCGTATAGGTCATATCCGTACCTTTGGCTTCTGTGCCTCTATTTGTGCATCGGTAGCGCTTTTGCACCTTATCTTTGTTAACCCTTGGGTATGGTTGCCGTTGCGGGTGGTCTACGGACTTTCGTTTATTACCTTAATTACCGTGATTGAGAGCTGGCTAAATAGCCAAGCCGCTAGCCATGAGCGGGGGCGAATTTTCGCGGTTTATATGGTGGTTAACTTGGGCGCTTTAGCCACTGCTCAGCAGTTACTGCGGCTCTCCTCAACGCAAGGCTTTTTGCTCTTTGTGGTCATTGCTATTTTGATCAGTTGGGCGCTGCTACCGATTACTCTGACGCGTCGCGTGCAGCCTACAATCCCTGAGCGCCCTAAAAGCAGCTTAAAGGCGCTGTTGGGCTTTGCACCGCTGGCCGTGGCATCCGCGGCATTATCGGGGCTCGCGATGGGGGCTTTTTGGTCGATGACCCCGGTGTATGCGACGCAGCTGGGGTTTGATATTGGCGGCGTTGGGCTGGTGATGAGCGTAGCGATTATTGGCGGTGCACTACTACAAATCCCGATTGGGCGTTTTTCTGACAAACATGACCGCCCCAGAGTAATGACCTGGGTGGTGCTCTTAGCGGCGTTAATCGCCGCGGGTATGCCCTTTGCGCCCAGCCATGAAGTGCTGCTGGGGCTCTATTTTATCTGGGGTGGTTTGGCGTTTTCGCTCTATCCGCTGGCGGTGGCCCAACTGATCGACCAACTGCACCCGGATGAAATTGTTTCCGGCTCGGCGGATATGCTGGTAATGCATGGCGCTGGCTGTGCAGTGGCGCCGATTGCGGCGGGCTCACTAATGACGGCAGTGGGTAGCCAAGGCCTACCGATCTATATTGCCTGTGTGTTTACACTGCTGGGGTTGTACGCCATTTATCGTCGCCGCCATGTGACGGCATTGATTACCCACACCGCGCATTTTGAGCCGATGGTACAAAGCAGTGCAGGGGCGTTAGAAATGATCTTCGATGATACTCAGCGCGATCTATTTGATGATCCGAGTTTTTATGAAGAGGACGAGCGCGAGCGTTTGGCCGGGATTTTTAAGCCATCCAATAGTTAATGTGGGCAGCACCAGGGAGTGGCTATTATAAAAAGCCACTCCCGCTAGTGAGCGTTTATGAACGCTTCGCCTCTTGTGACTGGCAGGCGGCGGCGGTGAAGAGTACATCCGTAGAGGAGTTGAGTGCGGTTTCGGTTGAGTCCTGCACCACGCTAATCACAAAGCCAATCGCCACTGCCTGCATGGCCACTTCGGTGGGAATGCCAAACAGGCTGGCGGCCATGGGAATCAGCATCAGTGATCCGCCTGCTACGCCTGAAACGCCGCAGGCCGCCAGCGCTGACACCACGCACAGCAGCAGCGCCGTGGCGAAATCAACATTAATGCCCAGCGTGTGCGTCGTGGCCAGAGTGATAACCGTAATCGTGATAGCCGCACCGCACATGTTGATCGTCGCGCCTAACGGAATCGAAATAGAGTAGGTGTCAGGGTCGAGTTTCAGGCGGCGGCAAAGTTCTAGATTGACCGGAATATTCGCTGCTGAACTGCGGGTGAAAAAGGCGGTAATCGCGCTGCCCCGCAGGCACGTAAAGACCAGTGGATAAGGGTTTTTACGGGTGGTGACGTACACCAGTAGCGGATTGCTCACCAGCGCGACAAACAGCATGCAGCCGACGATCACAGCTAACAGCTGTGCGTAGTTGAGCAGCGCTTCAACGCCAGATTCTGCCAGCGTGCCTGCCACCAAACCCAGGATGCCCAGCGGTGCTAAACGAATGACCAGGGTAACGATGCGGGTAATTGCTGCGGATAAATCGCTTAGTGCCTGGCGGGTGGTGTCACTGGCTTGGCGCAGCGTTAAACCTAGGCCGATGGCCCAGGCCAAAATAGCGATAAAGTTAGCCTCCATCAGTGCACTAACGGGGTTGGCCACGGCGTTCAACAGCAGATCGCGCAGGACGCTAAAAATATCCCCAGGTGGGGTGCCATCCACTTGACCTGCATTCAAGGCAAGCTCGGTAGGAAAAAGAAAACTGGCTGCCACCGCAATGAATGCGGCGATCAGCGTGCCCACCACATACAGCACCAGCACAGGGCGCATGTGGGTAGGTTGACCTTTTTGATGAGCAGAGATGGCTGCCGCCACCAACACAAACACCAAAATAGGGGCCACTGCCTGTAAGGCGGCAATAAATAGCTGGCCCAGTAAGGACACATCGCTGGCAACGCCTGGTGCAAACAGGGCGAGCAATACCCCGACAACGATACCGATTAAAATCTGTGGGATAAGGCCCAGCCTTAAGAACGGCTGGAAAACTGTGTGGGCGGTGGCAAACATTGCGCAACTCTCAGGTAGTGAAAAGAAGGGCATTACGGCGATTGGCCACTAACGCACCTGAAAGGGGCGGTATTCTATCAGTTGCTTCCATGCTGCGGGCGGCTGTGTAGAAGGCGCGAAGGTTATAGGTAGGGACTGTTGATCAACGCCAGGGGGCGTCCATCAAAAATGCCCCTGCCGAGAACGCGGCCAGAGGCATTGATACAAGCTAAATTAGCGGGTCAGGCAGCAACAACCTGACGTTGTGCCGGTGCTGCTTTTGGTGCTTTGCGCATTGGTTCGTCATTCTCCGCGAGCAGTTCACTCCCGGTTATCTCTGACGTCATATCTGCCTTCATTTCAGCTTTCATTTCTGTATGACCAGGCTGCGTTAACGCCAGCACTTCAGGGGAAGTGCCCCACTTGAGCAGCATCTCATCCAGCAGTTGTTCGGCTTTTTCAGCCTGGCCCCACTGGCTAAGCAGTTGGGCAATGGCGTAGTCGCACTCGGGAGTGTCGAAGAGTTCATCCTTGATGTCTTGAATGGCGATTTGAAGGCCTGCCTTGGAAAGGTCAGTTAGCGATTCGCTGTGCATATCACGGCTCCGTGTGAAAGCAATTCTAAAATAGTGATTAATCTATTAACCACTTCACTATGTATTGTACGTGCCTTGTACGAAGGTGAGCATAATATAGCTTTCAGTGAGAAGTAAACCCCCAAAAATTAGTGACTAATAATTGTTTACCCTTATCAAATTAACGTTGAATATTAATCTTCAACTGATGGTTTTTACCGTCCAATGCGATGCGGACTTCCCCTTGCTGGAGTGCGAGTAGGCTGCCATCAAGCTGCGCGCTGGGGGCTTTCTCTGTTGCAACAACGTTAACCGCGTAATGCGTAGCGGCAACGGTAAGCGTCGCACTGAAGTCTGGCCACTCGCTAGGCAGGCAGGGTGTGATCACCAGCCAGTTCCCTTCCCGGCGGATTCCCAAGATGCCTTCAATCCCCGCGCGGTACATCCAACCTGCCGAGCCCGTATACCAAGTCCAACCGCCACGCCCGGTATGCGGTGCAACGGAGTAAACATCAGCGGCGACCACATAAGGCTCGACATGATAGCGAGCCACTTCTTCCGCCGTGCGGGCATGATTGATGGGGTTCAGCAGCGAGAAAAGCGCGTGCGCCTTACCGCCTTCGCCTAACTTGGCAAATGCCAGTATCGCCCACATGGCAGCATGGCTATATTGCCCGCCGTTTTCGCGCATACCCGGTGGATAGCCGCCGATATAACCGGGGTCGCGCTGGGGTTGGTCAAAGGGAGGCCAGAACAGTAGCGCAAGTTGCTCATCGTGCAGGATGAGTTCGCGCTCTAGCGAACGCATGGCAAGCGCTGCCCGGTGGGGTTCTGCTGCGCCTGAAAGCACCGCCCATGACTGAGCAATCGAGTCTATTCGGCACGCCTCGCTCTCTTTACTGCCCAGCCAATGACCGTCATCGTAGGTGGCTCGCCGATACCACTGGCCATCCCATCCACTGCTTTCCAGCGCACTACGAAGCGCGATCGCATGGGCACGCCACCGCTCGGTGCGTGTTGTTGCCTGCTCAGTTGAAGGCAAAGGGGAGGCGCTCGATAACGGTTGTTCACGCTGCTCGGCAAAGGGTAAAAATTGCTCCAGCGTATGCACCAGCAGCCAACCGAGCCAGACACTCTCACCTTTGCCCGCCTCGCCAACGCGGTTCATACCGTCGTTCCAATCGCCGCCACCGATCAATGGCAAGCCGTGCTCGCCGGTCAGCGTCAAGCTTTGATCCAAGCCTCGGGCGCAGTGCTCAAAGAGTGATGCCGTTTCCCCGGCTATCATGGGCTGAAAAAAGCAGTCGTGCTCATCAGGCGCCAATAACGCACCTTCAAGGAAGCTGACGGGCTCGTCCAGCACCGCCACATCTTGGGAGGTGGCTATATAACGAGCGCAGGCATAGGCAAGCCACACCCGATCATCGGATATGCGTGTACGCACCCCTTGACCGGAGTGGGGCAGCCACCAGTGCTGGACGTCCCCTTCGACAAACTGGCGAGAAGCTGCACGTAGCAAATGTTGGCGGGTGGTTTCTGGGCTGGTGAACGTCAATGCCATGCCGTCTTGCAACTGGTCGCGGAAACCATAGGCGCCGCTGGCCTGGTAGAACCCTGAGCGCGCCGTGATCCGGCAGGCAATGGTTTGGTAAAGCAGCCAGCCGTTAAGCATGATATCCATGGCGCGGTCGGGCGTAGTCACCTGCACGGCATTGAGCTGCGTTTGCCAGTGCGCGTTTATTGTGGCCAGTTCAGCGTCAATATCGGCTTCTCTATAGCGGTCAATAAGCGTCTGGGCTTCGGCCATTGAGCTTGCCTGACCCAGTAGGACGATTATCTCAACGCTTTCACCTGCTGCGAGTGTTACGCTGCGCTGTAGTGCGGCACAGGGATCCAATCCCGCACCGTGAGCAGCGGAAAGGGGCGTATTGCTGCGTAGCCCCAAGGGCGCAGCCAAGCTACCCCCGTGGCCGATGAATTCGCACCGATCGGCTGTCCAATGGGTGGGTTGAGCACCGATATCCAGAAACGCCACCCGGCCAGGGAAGGCGATATTCCAAGGGTTTTCTACCATTAGCGCGCCACTTTCAGCGTCGGGGCGTGAGATAAGGAATGGCGCTGATCCACTGCGCGAAGTGCCCAATACCCATTCGGCATAGGCCGTCACGGAAAGCTTGCGGGGACGCCCTGAGTGATTGCTAAGGCGTAGCCGCGATACTCTAAGCGGGGCATCTAACGGCACAAAGTGCAGTAGCTCAAGGCCGATACCATCTGACTGATGCTCAAACTGGCTGTAGCCGAAGCCGTGCCGGGCGATATAGCGACCATGATCACGCAGGGGGTGTGCGGTAGCGGTGAAGAGCGCCAGCGACTCCTCATCACGAACATAAATCACATCGCCGCTGGGGTCTGCCACGGGGTCGTTAGACCATGGTGTTAGCTGGTTTTCACGGCTGTTATCTGCCCATACATAGCCCGCGCCCTCCGCCGACACTTGAAAGCCGAAGCCCGGGTTGGCAATCACGTTGATCCACGGTGCAGGCGTAGCGTTGCCTGCTTCAAGTACGGTCACATACTCGCGGCCTTGCTCAGTAAAGCCCCCCAGCCCATTGAAAAACTCAAGCGCTGAAAGGGGGGGCAGGGCAGTCTCACTGGGTTTAGTGGGAGTGTGCTTGGGCAGATGGCGTTTGGTGGAAGAGTGTGATGGCAAAGCGCGCTGTTCGGGTAGTGTTAAGGCTAATTGATTGGCGAGGTTGCCGCGATGCGCCATAAACGCAACGCAGGCAATCGACTGCAGCTGTGTTCGCATCTCCATGCTCAATAAATCGGCGCGCAGCGAAATCACCGCACCCTGAGCGTAATCCTTTTTGAACCGCGGTTGGGTTTGGCTGCTGAGAATGGCCGTTTCAATCGCTTGCTGCAGATCTTGAACATAAGAGGCGCCTCGCTCATTAATAATCACCACATCGACGGCTAGCCGTTTCATCCGCCAGTACTCATGGGCGCGCAATAGTTGGCGTACCTGGGCAATGTCATCGAGGGTGTCGATACGCATCAAAATAATCGGTAGATCACCGGAGATGCCGTGTTGCCATAGCCTTGACTGCGGCCCTGCGCCGCGCTCGATGGCATCGGCTGGCGCTCTGAAGCGTGGGTCTGGATAGAGGATGGGCGCGGCTAGGCGCTGAAAATCGGCCGCCTCTTCAGGCTGAATACCCAAGTGGCGAAGCTGAACCTGCGCCTGTGTCCAGGCAAGTGTTTTGGCACGTTCAAAGGCGCTACGGTCATGGTGCTTATCAATTAGATCCATCAATGCTTCGCGGGTTGAGGCCACTACCGTCCAGAAAGCGATGCGGGTGGTCTTGCCGGGGGCGACCCGCAGTCGGTAGCGCAATGCAAACACGGGATCAAGCACGCTACCAACGCTGCCCGACAAGCGTTGATCTTTGTTCAGCGCTACAGCGTTTAGCGTAAGTTTTCCGCGGCCCAAGAACCGAGCTCGGTCAGTCTCGTATTGCAGCTCACCCACGGTTTCGCCTTCTACTACGGCAAAGTGGGCCACCCAAGCCTGGTCTTCGTCAGGCGAGCGCCGTCGCCTTGTCGCAATCAGCGCATTGAACGCTTCTAAATACTCGGTTACCACGAACATTTTGGCGAAGGCAGGGTGCGCATTGTCGGCACTGGGTGTGGTCAACACTAATTCAGAGTAGGAGGTAATATCGATATCACGGGGATGGCGGCTGCTATTGGTGAGCGAGAGGTGGCGCACTTCACAGTCATCTTCGCCTGACACCAATACCTCCATGTGACTGGTGATATCGTCGTGGCGATGCGTATAGCGAGCGTAATCTTCAGCAAATATCACATGATTGTGGTCATCGGGAGCGTCGGGCGAATGTCCGACGGTCTGGCCGGTTGCCGTCCATACGCCGGGAAGCTGGGTGTCGCGTAGAAAAATAAAGCTACCCAGATGGTCACGGGTGGCGTCGGGCTGCCAGCGGCTAATCGCAATATTACGCCACCGACTGTAGCCACCGCCGGTGGCCGTTAACATCACGGAATAACAGCCGTTAGAGAGCAAGTGAGTCACGGGCGGGCCACTGGCTACCGTCGATGCACGGCGAATGGTTTGTGCCTCGTTAATAATCTGGCTGGCGTTTGACTTCACCTCTTCCGCGCGGGGATGAACAATCGCCACATTGCGAGGCACGCGCTCTTGCAGCAGTAGCTCACTGGCTTGAATCATCGGCTCACGGTGAAAGCGCGCGCGCATTTGACCATGGTGCAGGGTATTCGCGATAGCGACGATCGTCATGCCCTGATGGTGGGCCATAAAGCTGCGTACTATGACCACGCTTTCCCCCGCAGGCAGGCGCGCGCGGGTAAAGTCGAGCGCTTCATAAAAGCCGTAGCGGCCTAGCGCGCCCATTTCCGCTAAGCGTTTAAAGTTTCGGCAGGCGCCGTTGGGGTCGACCATCGTGGCTAGACCGGTGGCGTAAGGAGCAATCACCAGATCCGCAGAGAGTCCCCGCTTGAGTCCTAAGCCAGGCACGCCAAAATTGGAGTACTGATAGGTGAACTCCATATCACGGGCGTTATAGGCAGATTCGGAGATGCCCCACGGCGCAGAGAGCTGGGTGGCATAGCTTTCTTGACGCTTCACGACGAGCCGGTTGGTTTGTTCAAGCAGGCTTCCGCCCGGAGCGCGCATCACTAGGGACGGCATGAGGTACTCAAACATTGATCCCGACCAGGAAATCAGGGCCGATCCAAACGAAAGCGGTGTGGCCGCCCGGCCCAACCTAAACCAGTGACGGGTGGGAATGTCTCCTTTGGCAATGGCGAACAGGCTGGCAAGCCGTGCCTCCGATGCCAGCAGGTCGTAGCAACTGGTATCCAGACAGTTGTCATCCAGCGAGTAACCAATCGACAGCAGTTGGCGTTCGCTGTTGAGGAGAAAAGCGAAATCCATGTTCATCGCCATGCGTCGCGCTGCCGCTGCGATTTGTTGTAAACGCAGTGATAACTCAATCTCGCTTACGTTTGCCTGGCTATCACGGTCATCGCGGTGCTGGGCCACTGAAGAGTGCAATGCTTCGACCCAAAACAGGACATCTTCGCTGCACGTGTCGGCCTTTTCATTCAGCGCTGCGCGGACCAGGCTCAGGGCTTTATGGGTGAGCTCAGCGATATCAGTCAGGCATTCCGAGGACATCGATGCCCCATTTAACTGCGCGTCGATGGCTTTAAACTGCAAGGCCAGCTGAACCGTTAACTTCTCTGACAGTGTTGAAGCGTGTTGGAGTGCCTGACGCGCAAGGTTCAGCGTGTCGGCAATACCGACACGGAGATCCGTTAAACAGCGTTCCGCCTGCCAGCTGTCGCAGGCATTGGCGATAACGATAAGGTGCCCTGCCAGATTGCCGCTATCCACCGTGGAGACATAGCGGGGGTCGAGCGGACGTAAATCTTGGGTGGCGTACCAATTATAGAAGTGCCCTCGGTAGCGTGGCAGCCCTTGCATGACCTCAAGGGTAGCTTCAAGGCGTTCCAGGGCGGCTTGAGTGCCTATCCAGCCAAAATCACGCGCAGCCAAGGTCGAAAGCAGGTAAAGCCCCATGTTGGTCGGCGAGGTGCGCTGGGCAAGCACAGGTTGAGGGTCTTCCTGAAAATTATCGGGCGGCAAGCGGTTGTCGGTGGCGGTCACGAATGTTTCGAAATAGCGCCAGGTTCTCCGGGCAATCAGCCGTAGCTCGCGTGCCTCGTCCACCGAAATAGTCGGCTGGACAACAGCGCTTTTGCTGCTGCTTAACCATGACGCCACGGCTGGTGCGGCCAACCAAAGTAGCGCCATCGGTAGCGCAATGGGCCAAGCGCTACTGGTTGTCCAAAGCGTACCGAGCGTCACCGCTAGACCCAACGCAGTGCCGGGAGCCATCCGCTGGTAGAACCCTAATACGGTCAGGGCAGGGCTTTTCATCGACTGAGCGGCAGACGTCCACTCAAGCAGTCGACGGTGGGTAATCAACACTCGAACCAAGGTTCGCGCAATGGCGTCCAGCATGCGCCACGCTTGGTCGGGTAAAAAGATGACCATCAGCAGAATTTGCACGCTACCTAGCTTCAGCTCATCAAACCAGAGGTGATAGTGGTGGCGCAGTTTTGTTGTGGCCCGGAAGGGGATAAGCGAGGTGGCCAGCGATAGCAGAACCGGCGCTCCCACCACGGCTAAGAGCAACAGCGTACTGGCGATGGCCATACTGAGCGGGAACTGCCAACTGACCGCAAGGCTTGCGAGTACTAAGGGCGGCAATACTGAACGGCGTAAGTTGCCGAGCATTTTCATGCGCCCCGTTAGTGGCAGCGCGGGCGCCAGTAGCCAGGGCAGCAACTGCCAGTCGCCGCGGGTCCAGCGGTGCTGACGCTTAGCGGCCACGTCATAGCGGGCGGGAAAATCCTCAATCACTTCGATATCGGAGGCGAGCCCCGCACGGGCAAACACCCCTTCAAATAAGTCGTGACTGAGCAAGCTGTTTTCAGGGACTCGGTTTGCCAACGATGCTTCAAATGCATCCACGGCGTAGATACCTTTACCCGCGAAGGAGCCTTCGCCAATCAAATCCTGATAGAGGTCTGAAATAGCGGCGGCGTATGGGTCCAGCCCCCCAGGTGCAGAGAATACCCGCTGATATATTGAGCCTTCCCCACCGGCGGGCAACGACGGCGTGACGCGAGGCTGCAAAATGGCGTAACCCTGGACCACGCGACATTGCTGTTCATCCATCAGCGGCTGGTTCAGCGGGTGCGCCATCTTGCCGACCAGCTGGCTAGCTGCGCCTCTGGGAAGGCGTGTGTCAGCATCCAGGGTAATGACATAGCAAACATCCGCAGGCAGCGGTGGTGGGTCGATAAAGGTGGTATCCAGCGCCCCGCGTAGCAGTCGATTTAGCTCATGCAGCTTGCCACGCTTACGCTCCCAGCCCATCCAGGTGTTTTCATTGGGGTTAAATAGCCGTCGACGATGCAGCAGAAAAAAGCGTTGATCGTTGTCCTGAGCGTTTTGACCGCCTGGGGCGGATATTGAGTAACGCTCGTTTAACTGCTCAATGGCGGCGTGAGCGGCCGAGAGAAGCGCTGCCTCATGGGGTAATTCCGCTTGGGGAGCATCAACGCCGTCAAGGAGAAGGACATAGGAAAGGGCCCCTTCGCCACTCGATAAGTGGTGCACTTCAAGTCGTTCGATCTGCTCCTGTAAGTCATCTTCACTGGTCAGCAGCGTAGGAACGGCAATCAGGGTGCGTAGATGGTTTGGAATCCCTTTAGCGAGATCAATACTGGGCAGCGGCTGGGCATCGATGCAATAGATGATCAGACGGTTAACGATCAGCGTGGCCACATCAATAATCGGTAGAAAGCCCAATATGCCCAGCAACATTAGCCAAGGTAACGGCGTTTCACCTATTTCAAGCGGCAATGAAAGCAGTAGCACGGCCGCCAACGTCATCAAGCTAAGCGTCACTACCGCCATCATTACGATATAGCTGCGAATGCCGTGGTGAATAAGGGTTCGGCGCAGTCGCTGACGAAGAGTAGGCGTAAATCCCAGCGTTTGTTCAAGGGTGGTGCGGCCTGAGCCGATTAGAAAGTAGCCGGGGTCGCCCATACGGGCCGCTTCAAGAGTATCGCTAGTGGTGGCGGCTGCTTGACGCGATAGCGAAAGCGCAGTGTCCACCACCTCAAGCTCGGCGCGCTTGGCCCCCCGGGCGAGCTGTTCTACCGCACTGCGGTATTGATTGCGGGTGGGGAAATCCAACTGCTCAAAATGGCTATGCTGATTCAAGCGCTCGTCCACCAAACTGACGCCTTCAAACAGCTCAGCCCAGTCGATGCTGGAGACAAAACGCATGCTGGTAATGATATTGCGAACCGTCACATTGGCGGCGCCTTGGCGCTGCTGGGCGTGTTGAACCATCTCTTCAATGGTTTCACCCTGATGGCTGAGCTGTTCATCAAGCCAGCCGACCAGTGGGCTGCTACGTGGGTCTAAGCCACGTAAACGCTTTGCCAATTGGGCGGTGAAGGGCTCAGCCAGTGGCCCTTGGTGAAAGTTTAGCGTGTGGGTCTCGACACTAAAGGTATGGCGCTCTAGCGCTGATTGCTGATCGGCGGGTTTTAGCCATTTAGCGGCCAAAGCATCCGCTTCGTCCCTTGCCGTCTGCTCACTGATAATTTGGTCAGCAAGGCGCCGAAGGTTCTCAATCAATACAATGCGCAGGGTAATAGCAACGGCCCAAAGCTCACCAATAGTGAGTGGCTGAACGCGTTGATAAGCCCTGATAAAGGTTTGCAGGTTATCCAGGTCGACATGGCTGTCGGTATGCGCCACAAATGCCCAGGTAATCCCCAATACCCTTGGGTAGCCAGCAAAAGGACCCTTGGCTAATTTGGGTAACTGGCGGTAATAGCCAGGGGGGAGGTCGCTGCGAATCTCACGAATTTGGGCTTCAATCAAGTGGTAGTTATCGAGCAGCCAAGCGGCAGCTGGGACGATATCGCGACCTGCGGTCAGTGCGCTGGCGCTGGCGCGGTAAACGCTTAGCAGCGTTTTAGCATTATCGTTTAGACGACGAGTTAATGACACCACCTTGGGCGGCGAGGTGGTCACCTCTTGAGCAAGCGCCAAACTGCCAGCATGTTGTTCAAGTCGCTCTGCGCTAAAGAGTTCTTCTCTAACGGGAGTAGTAGAATCCCACGGCGCAACAAACGCATGGTGCGAACGCACAAAACGGAGAAATTGGTTCACAGATTCCATCCTGGTGAAAGTGCGCTTTTATGGCCGCACAAACGATGCTTCCTTACCAGAACAATGGTCGTGCCGGGGGTTGGCGTCTGTGCGCTAGCGCACATTGCGTGTTTTATTTGCCTACGGGGCGAATTTAAGCGCTTTTAGTTAGCGTTAAACACCATGATTTAACTGCTGGGCTTGGTAAGGCATTAAACGGAGACTTCCCCGTTTGACTAAGGCGTAACACTCACCGCTACGCTGTTCTAGCAGTGCTCTATTTAGAACACTAATATGCCATCGTTCTTGAGAGAGCGTGTCACTCTATCCGTCAGCATCCGCAATGTTAGCGGACTCATGCCGACGCAGTGTCCAGTACCCTCCCCATAATCTTGTTGCCGTGGTGGTGAGGCAGGCAATCGAGAAGAGTATCGCCAGTATTGAAAAGTGCTCCGGGAACAGGCAAAAAATTACCAGGGCCATGACGGTTTCGGTGCCTTCGGTCAGCCCTTCTAAATAGTAGAACGCTTTATTGGGGAAGTGGGGGCGCTCTATTGACTGATGTTTGGCAGCAATCGCAAAGGCGAGAAACGAGGTGCCGGTGCCGATAAACGCAAACAGTAGCAATGCCGCAGCGAGGGCGTTCTGGCCGGGATTTGCCAATGCAAAACCCAGCACCACTGCGGCATAGAAAACAAAATCGAGCCCAATATCCAGAAACCCGCCTGCGTCGCTTGCGCGACCCGCTAAGCGTGCCAGGGCGCCATCAATACCGTCGCCCAGGCGGTTAAGCACAATCACCAACAGCGCGAGCCCGTACTGCTCCCATGCCAGCAGAGGCAGGGCCGTTATACCCAACGCAAAAGCGCTAAGTGTCACTTGGTCGGGGGTGATGTGCTTATTCAGTAACGTCTGTGCGATGCGTCTTAAAGGGCGTTGGATAAGCGGCATTGTCCAGCGATCAAGCACGTGGTTCTCCTCAATAGATAGGGGGAAATTAGGTTAATAATAGCGACAACGTACGTAGTGCATATGCTTATGTCACTATTAGCCTCTGCTAATAGTTAAACTAAAGTTGTTAGACTTTGGTTGTAATTATGGGTAAATAACTGGACTAATTGCCTATTGCAGTTAATAAAGGGCGCCAAAGGAGGTTCCGTATCGCCCTTCGTGCGGCATATATATCGGAATGTTGATCCTCGATTTGTTCTTTTCACTCTGACCGTAAGTGGCGCCAATTGTATGCATAAAACTGCCCTAATGACGGTGTGGGATCAGCTATGGCATTCCCACTACCAAGCTAAAAACTTATTGATGTGCGCGCTCCCAACGGGCGGAGCCGCCAACGCCGCGACTTCGAGTTCCAAGCGTGATCCTTCCCCTCAACCTAAGCCACCCGCTTACACCACTCCGCAGAAGATTGGTCTGTTGCTT
Organism: Vreelandella sp. DA03-1M; assembly: GCF_055725665.1. NCBI lineage: Bacteria > Pseudomonadati > Pseudomonadota > Gammaproteobacteria > Oceanospirillales > Halomonadaceae > Vreelandella > Vreelandella sp. DA03-1M. The sequence continues at coordinate 3,281,132 of NZ_CM146798.1, read as the reverse complement.
GGCCCGCTGCTGTTCGCTTTTGTGGTGATGTTTTTTCACCCTGAAGATTTAAGCTTTGAAGGGCGCATGGTGCTCGCCACCACTCTATGGGTGGCCGTATGGTGGATCACTGAAGCCATTCCTATTCCCGCGACCTCGTTGCTGCCCATTGTGCTATTGCCGGTTACCGGCGCGCTAGATGGCAATACGGTGACCGCCGCTTACGGCAATCCAATTATTTTCCTGTTCCTGGGCGGCTTTTTGATCGCGCTGGCAATGGAAAGATGGGATCTCCACAAGCGTATCGCGCTGTCAATTATTGCCGTGCTGGGCACCAGTATTAATAGCATCGTCTTTGGTTTTATGGCCGCGACGGGCTTTTTGTCCATGTGGGTCTCCAACACAGCGTCGGTCATGATGATGCTGCCGATTGGTACCGCTATCGTCTACCAGGTGAGCCAAGAACTGGCGAAAAGTGACGGCGACCACAGTGCCGAAATCGATAAGTTCAGCAAAGCGCTGATTTTTGGTATCGGTTATGGCGGTACCATTGGGGGGCTGGGCACGCTAATCGGTACCCCACCGAATATCATCCTCGCCGCCATTGTGAATGAGCTGTTTGGCATCGAGATCTCCTTTGCCGGTTGGCTCATGTTTGCTTTTCCCGTCGTAATGGTGCTGCTGTTCAGCGCCTGGCTACTACTAACGCGGGTGTTTTTCCGCATCGAGTTTAGTCACCTGCCGGGCGGACGAGAGCTGATTAACAAAGAAAAAGCGGCGCTGGGTAACACCAGTTTCGAAGAGAAGGCGGTGCTGGCGGTGTTTTTGTTCGCTGCCTTTATGTGGATCACCCGCTCGTTCTTGTGGCAGGGGCAGATCATCAATATCCCTGGCATCAATGACACCATGATCGCGGTGGTCGCGGCCCTGCTGCTGTTTTTGATCCCTTCCAAAAATAAGGGCGGCTGCCTGTTGAGTTGGGACGTTGCCAAAGACGTACCCTGGGGCATTTTGCTGCTGTTCGGCGGTGGGTTGGCGATTGCCGCAGGGTTTGGCTCTTCCGGTCTGGCCGAGTGGATTGGCGGGCAAATGAGCGTGCTGGAAGGCGCTAACTTCTTGCTGGTGATCCTGCTGGCGACCGGCATGGTACTGTTCTTGACCGAAATCACCTCGAATACTGCCACGGCCACCATGATTCTGCCGGTGCTAGCGTCGTTGGCCCTTGCGCTGGATATCCATCCCTTTGTACTGATGGTGCCCGCCGCCATGGCCGCCAATTGTGCCTTTATGCTCCCGGTGGGCACGCCGCCAAACGCGATAATCTTCGCCACCGGCAAACTCAAAATCATTGAGATGGTGCGCACCGGTTTTTGGATCAACATTATTGCCATGCTACTCATCGTCGCGGCGGTTTATTTCTTGCTGCCGGTACTATGGAACGTGGATCTAACCAACTATCCCGATGCATTTCGGCGCTAATATAACCCATTAGCAAAGTATAGCCTCGCCTTCGGGCGGGGCTTTTTTATAACTGTTTTGCCGTTAATTCACACACATAAAGAATGTTAATAATGGCGTCAGGCTTTAGACAAATAACGGTGCTTAACTATAGTGCCTCAAAGGTGTAAATGGAGTCAGAGGTATGGCGTTATAAGGAGATAAGCAATGGAACTGCTTGAAAAGATTAGTGAGTATCTGAAAAAGCACGAACTCAAAATGGCCACGGCGGAATCGTGCACGGCGGGGTTAATTGTTTCAGAGCTAGCGGGCATACCGGGTAGCGGGCAATCGATCGATTGTGGATTGGCTGTTTACTCGCCCAAGGCCAAAAATCGCTATTTAGCCGTCAGTTTTGACACCATTGATACGTATGGCCTGACTAGCGAAGCCACCTCACGCGAAATGGCGTTAGGCGCTTTAAACAATAACGATGCCAATGTTGCCATAGCGAACACCGGTATTGCAGGCCCGAAGCCCCATGATGATATACCGGTGGGAACCGTTTGCTTTGCCTGGGCGTTTCGACATGCCCAAGAGGTATACATAATAGTGGAGACGAAACGCTTTTCAGGTGATCGTAATGAGGTACGGCTCGCCGCCGCGCACTATGCGCTAGAAAGGGTGCCAAAGCATCATGGTGATGTATTGGCAGGTAAAGCGCCCCGCGTTGATGAATCTTAAAGCTGAAATCTCAATCCGTAACCGGGAGGCAGGAAGCCACATGACTAACCACGTAACTCAGCAGCGTATCCAGGCAGATTTACAGGTAAAGGCATCGATTGAGCCACAGTATGAAATTGAGGCGCGCGTCGATTTTCTGTGCAGCCAGATGATAGAGACAGGACAGCACGCGCTTGTGTTGGGGATTAGCGGCGGGGTGGACTCCACCGTTGCTGGTCGTTTAGCCCAACTGGCCGTCGAAAAGGCCCGCGATAAAGGGGTTGATGCACGCTTTTATGCCCTCCGGCTGCCTTATGGAGAGCAGAAAGATGAAGATCACGCTCAACAGGCACTAACGTTTATTAACCCCGATGAAGTGCTTGATATCAATGTGAAGCCAGCCAGTGACGCCTTGCTAGCGTCCTTGGAAGAGGGCGGATTAACGTTTCAAGATGCCGTCCAACGCGACTTTGTATTAGGCAATATTAAGGCGCGTCAACGAATGGTGGCGCAGTACGCTGTTGCTGGCGCCAAGTCGGGTTTAGTGGTGGGGACCGACCAAGCAGCAGAAGCATTAATGGGCTTTTTCACCAAATATGGTGATGGCGCCTGCGATCTAGTGCCGCTGACAGGACTTACCAAAGGGCAGGTGAGAGAGGTGGGTGCTGCGTTAGGCGCGCCCGTTATACTGGTAGAGAAACAGCCCACTGCTGATTTAGAGTCGCTTAAACCTCAATTGGCTGATGAAGAGGCATTAGGCGTCACTTACACCGAAATCGATGCCTTTCTTACCGGTCAGCAGGTTAGCGAACAGGCCTACACCACCATTACCAACACCTATCAACGCACCGATCATAAACGCCAGCTCCCCAGAACGCCGTAGCGGCATTTTTTACAAGCTCAACGCCAGCGCTAAACGCAGCGCCAATAGGTTGCTATGATGCCGCGACACTATTGGCTGTTGAGCTTGTTATGCGTTTACTCCACACCGCTGATTGGCACCTGGGTCGGCTATTTCACAACCTTTCGTTGCTGGAAGACCAGCGCCATGTGCTTAACCAGCTCATCGAGATAATCGACCGGGAAAACGTCGATGCGGTGCTGATTGCGGGCGATATCTATGACCGCTCGGTTCCGCCTTCGGCGGCGGTAACGCTGCTCGACGAGGTGCTACATGCGCTATGCGAGGTGCGTAAGCTGCCGGTCATCATGATTTCAGGCAACCATGATGGCGCCGAGCGGTTGCGCTTTGGCGCGCGCCACCTGCGCCAAGCCGGGCTGCATATTCTCTCCGATTTAGCTGAGTTCGCCACGCCCGTCACGCTGACCATTGACGGCATCGAAGTGGATATATTCGGCATTCCTTACGCCGACCCGGAACAGGTGCGCAGCCAGTTTAACGTGGAGGCGCGCGACTTTGACGCTGCCCATCGCTATTTGGTCGAGCAGATTAGCGAGCGCCGCCATGCAACACGCCCCTGCCTACTAATGAGCCATTGTTTTGTCGATGGCGGTAGCGCCTCCGACTCCGAGCGTCCGCTAACGTTAGGCGGTGCCGAAAGCGTGGCTTGGGCGCCTATGCAGGGCTTCGATTACGTGGCGCTTGGTCACCTGCACGGCCCGCAGTATCGCGGTGGCGAGCATATTCGCTACAGCGGCTCGCTGCTCAAATACAGCTTTTCAGAAGCCAGCCAGCGTAAAGGGGTAACGCTGGTCGAGTTAAATGGGAACGGTGTCACGAAAATTGAGCAGATCCCACTTATACCCAGCCGTGAAGTGCGCGTATTAGAGGGTGAGCTAGATGCGTTGATCGCCCAAGGCAGAACCGATAACAACGCCGACGATTACCTGTTGGTGCGGTTGACCGACCGCCATGCCATTCTCGATCCCATGGGCAAGCTGCGTGAGGTATATCCCAATGTGCTGCATCTGGAAAAGCCCGGCATGCTGGAAGCACGAGGCACTCAGCAACTTGACCGCGAGCGGTTACGCTTTGATGCCCTAGATATGTTTAGTGACTTCTTCACTCAGACCAGCGGTGAGGCAATGAGCGATAAGCAGGCTAGCACCATGGCTGAGTTGATTAACCAGCTGCAGCGCGATGAGGCCCAAGAATGACGCCGTTAACCCTTTCCATGCAGGCGTTCGGCCCCTTTGCAGGCACAGAAAACATCGATTTCACTGCGTTAGGAAGAAGCCCGCTATTTCTGATTAATGGCCCAACAGGCGCGGGCAAAAGCTCTATTCTGGATGCGCTCTGTTTTGCGCTCTATGGCCAAACGACGGGTAACGAGCGTGAACCTTCTCAGATGCGCTGCGACCAAGCGAACGCCGCGCTGCTAACGGAAGTTACGCTTGATTTTCGCTTGCGCGGAGCGGATTACCGAGTGCGCCGCGTACCCCAACAGGAGCGCCCCAAGGCGCGCGGTGAAGGTACCACCACCCATAACGCGGAAGCGCAGCTATGGCGCTTAAACGCGGATGGCGAGGTAGAGACCTGCTTGGTGGCGCGCAAAGTCAACGATGCCACCGCTGAACTGCAAACCTTGATAGGCCTGGATGCCAACCAGTTTCGCCAAGTGATGGTGCTGCCCCAAGGTAAGTTTCGTGAACTATTGATCGCTGACTCCAAAAAGCGCGAGGAGATTTTTTCTCAGCTGTTTCAAACGCAAATCTTTCAGCGTATTGAAGAGCGTTTGCGCCTTCAGGCCAATCAAATTGAACGGGAAGTGAAAGAGCATCGCCAACATATCAGCGGCATTCTCGACGGTGGTGAGCTGGAGAGTGAAGCTGCTTTAGAGCAAGAGCTTGCAGCGGTGACGCCCCAGGTTGAGCAAGCGCGAAAGGACTTCGAAACCGCCCAACTGCAGCGACGTAAAGCCGAAAAACAGCGCGATGATGCCCAGGCACTTCAGCGCCAGTTTGAAGCGCGGGATAGCTTGGCGGCTGAAAAAACGCGCCATCTTGAACAGCAAAGCCAGATCGTCGGCATCCAGGGCCATTTGACTCAAAGTGAGCACGCTCAGGCGTTGCGCCCCCAGCGTACGGCGTTAACCCAGGCGCAGCAGGCGCTAAGCACCGCGCACGCGGAACAGCAGCAGGCAGACGCCGCACTGAGCAGCCAGCGCACTAGCGCGGAGCAGGCGCAGCGTGCATTTGAGGCGGCCCGCGAGCGTCAGGCAGGGCTTCCTGAACTGCGCGAGCGTCATCGCCAGTTGAGCGAGTTTATTCACAAAGGCCAGCAATTAAGCGAACTACAGGCGCGATTCCAAACGGCGCAGGCCGCTTGGCAACAAGCTGACGGTGCCCTCAAACGCGATGAGGCGCAACTGGACACCATACGCCAACAGGGAGAAGCGGCAGGCGTTAATCTAGAACGGTTACAGACGGAACGCCAGCAGCTGGCCAGCGCCCCTGTCGAGCTAAACCGCTTTGAAACGCTGCTAACCCAACGTAAAGAGCTGGATGTGCTAACCGGCCAGGGGCGTGAGCTTACCACGCAACAACAGCAGGCAACGGCAGCACTAGACCAGCGGCGCAGTGAGTCAGAGCAGGCGGAACGCTTCGCTACCGAGCAGGAGATGCGGTGGCATCAAGGGCAGGCTGCGCTGCTAGCGCTCACTCTTGAGGACGATGCCCCTTGCCCTGTCTGCGGCAGCCTGGCGCATCCGACCCCGGCCGTTAATAACGCAGATATCGTCACCAAAGAGCAGGTGGAAAACGCTCGCGCCGCCCAGGCGCAGGCCCGTCAATCTTTCCAGGGCGCTGAACGCCATCACCAACAGCTAGCGCAGCAGATAAGCTACCACAGCGAGCAAGTACAGCGACTCAATCAGCAATTAGGCGAGTGGGCTAGCCAACCGCTGAATGAGCTACAAAAAACCTGCGATGAGTTGCATCGCCAGGTCGCTCGGCAGACAAGCGTTGAGCGCGAGATTAGCCAACAAATCACCGCCCGTGATGCGTTAAGGCGTGAGTGGGGCGCGCTGGATAAACAGCTTAAAGCCCAGCGGCCCGCGGTTGAAAAAGCCAAAGAGGACGCGTTAAGGCTAGAAAGCCAGCGTGATCAGTTGAGTCAGTCGCTGCCTGACGATGCTCGTGATCCTGACGCTATGCGCCAAACACTGACGGAACTCGAGCGCGAAGTTACCCAAATTGAACAAGCCTGGGAAAGCGCTCAGCAGGCGCTGACGAACAGCCAAACCCAACTGGCGCGAGCAGATGAGCAGCTACGCGGCGCGAACGAACGAATCGAACGCAGCGAGCAGTCGTTACAGCAGGCTCGAACAGAGTGGCAAGCCGCGCTGCAGGCTAGCCCCTTTAGCGATGAGACGGCGTTTCAGACGGCGCAGCTGGATGATGCCCAGCGGCAAGCGTTGACGCATCAAATCGAGGCGTACCAGCGCCGCTTAGCCGAACTCGAAGGGGCGTTGCAGAATTACCATACCCAGCTTGCCGACAAAACAGCGTCGGATATTACCGCGCTCACTACGGTGACAGAGATCGCTCAAGCGGAAGAGCATACCCAGCTGGAAGCTTGGCGAAAGCTTGATGGACGTTTAACGACGCTAAAAGGTATTCGCCAAAAGCTGGCGACTGCGCATACGGCCCAGGCCAAGCTTGAGTCCCAATATCAGCTTTGGGGCACGCTAAGCGAAGTCGCTAATGGCCGCACCGGGCATAGAATCAGCCTGCAACGTTTCGTGCTCGGCGTGCTGCTGGATGACGTTTTGATTCAGGCTTCAGAACGGCTGGTACGCATGAGCCGCGGGCGTTATCAGTTGGTGCGCCGCGAGGACCCCACTAAGGGCAATAAAGCGTCAGGTCTCGAGCTGGATGTGGCTGACACTTACACCGGCAAGAACCGTTCGGTAGCGACGCTTTCCGGCGGCGAATCTTTCATGGCAGCGCTGTCGTTAGCGTTGGGTCTTTCGGATGTGGTGCAGGCTTACGCTGGTGGTATTCAACTGGATACGCTATTTATCGATGAAGGGTTTGGTAGTCTCGATCAGGATGCTCTGGATCAAGCCATTGCCATGCTTAGCGAACTGCAAATGGGCGGGCGCATGATTGGGGTGATTTCCCATGTCAGCGAGCTCAAAGAGCAAATGCCCATCCGTATAGAAGTGCACGCTAGCTGGCACGGGAGCTCGGTGGAAGTGAAGGGCGCACTTCATTAATGTCTAAGGTATTTAAAGGCTCGGGCATTTAAAGGCTATGACATTTAAAGCCTAAGACATTTAAAGCCTAAGACATTTAAAGCCCAAGCCAGCGTTAGTTCATGCTGCGTTCATATAGAATGATTTATAAAGTGTGTTAATCGTTAAACGAGCTCTAAAGATAATATCGACTTAGGAGTGCAAGGATGAACGCAAGCAAGATTTTACAGCAGCTGATGCAGCAAGCCGGTAGCAGCAGCGGTGTCGATGTTAAAGGCATCCTGAGTGGGCTTTCTAAGCAATTAGGCGGCGGTAGCAGTGGCCAAGGAAGCAGCTCATCCGGTGGTTTTGATGTTAAAAGCCTGCTTGGTGGCGGTGCCATGGGCATGCTGGTTGGTTCTAAGCGTGGCCGCAGCATGGGTGGCAAAGCACTGAAATATGGCGCGATTGCCGGGGTCGGCATGCTGGCGTGGAAGGCTTGGCAAAGCTCTCAGGCGGCAAAAACTGACAGTGGTCAAAATACTGCCCAACCTGCGTCAGAGGGCGAACGGGTTGAAGTTCTTAGCGGTGAGATCCAAGAGCGTCGTAGCCTGGAATTACTGCAGGCAATGATGATGGCGGCACGTGCCGACGGTCACATTGATGAGCAGGAACAGGCGTTGATCACCGAGCAGATCGATGCCTTAGGTGCCGATCAAGAGATGCATAACTGGGTAGAGCAGCAGTTAAAAGCACCGCTGGATGCACAGGCGCTGGCTCGTGAGGCAGATTCCCCTCAGGCGGCACGCGAGATGTACCTGATTAGTGTGGCAGTGACCGACGATCAAAACCCTATGGAACGCGCTTGGCTGGACCAGTTGGCCAGTGCCCTTAACTTACCCAAAGAGATGACGGCCGAACTTGAGCGTCAAGCCGAGCAGGCGGGTTAATGCTGGATACGTTTAATTTTTGGTTAGCGACGGGCTTTGGACTAGGCCTAGCACCGGTTGCACCCGGTACGTTTGGCTCACTGTTAGGGATTCCCTTGGCGTGGTGGTTATTGAGCCGCCCGGTGGGTCAGCAAGGGATCGTAATGGCGGTTCTGGTGGTGTTAGCGATGCCTGTTTGCCACGTTGCCGCCTGGCATTATGACGGGTTGGATCATGGCAGTATTGTCGCCGACGAGTATGTAGCCTTTCCGCTTGCGGTTATTGGTTTAGCGGCAGCGCGCCATCCCTTGGTAATCGCGCTCGGGTTTGGTGTTTATCGCTTTTTTGATGCGCTAAAGCCGCCGCCAATTCACCTCACTGAGCATATGCATGGCGGTTTCGGTATCGTTTTAGACGATGTTGTCGCAGCACTGATAACGTGGGGGATCATGGCGATAGGGTTAAAGCTTTGGCAGCGCCGCTTACCTCAACGAAGCGTCGAGTAACCAATAAAAGCGCCGCAAGCCTGGCGGGAAACAAGGCTTGCGGCGCTATTTTTTACTGCTTATAGGCTAACAAATTAGCGTATTACTCTTGAACGACAATCACCGACTTAGCGTTGACGAACTCGTGCATGCCGAAGCCGCCGTGTTCACGCCCATAGCCGGAGTTTTTTACCCCGCCGAAGGGCATTTCCGGTGTGGCAACGCCAAAGCCGTTAATAAACACCATGCCGGTATCGAAGTACTTGCTGGCAAGCTCGGTGGCGCGCTTAACGTCTTTAGAGATGATGCCGCCGCCTAAGCCGTAACGGCTGTTATTGGCGATACGCATGGCGTCTTCATCATCTTTGGCACGAATCAGCGCGGCAACCGGACCAAATAGCTCGTCGTCGTATGCTGGCTGACCGGGGGTCACATTATCCAGCACGGTCACCGGATAAAACGCCCCTTTACCGGATGGTTTCTCACCACCGCAGAGGATCTTCGCGCCTTTACGCACGCTCTCTTCCACTTGCTCATGGAGATCATCGCGCAGATCAACACGCGCCATAGGGCCGAGATCGCTGCCTTCCTGAGTTGGGTCACCGGCTTTGAGCGACTGCATGCGAGCTACATAGCGTTCTTTAAAGGCTTCATAGTTTTTCTCAGTCACCACAAAGCGTTTGGCCGCCACACAGGTTTGACCACCGTTATAGACACGCCCCTGCACACAGGTATCCACGGCAACATCAAGGTCGGCATCGTCAAGCACTAGGTAGGCATCATTGGAACCTAGCTCAAGCACGGTCTTCTTCAGGTATTCGGCGGCTTTGGTGGCCACTTTGCGACCTGCACCGTCGCTGCCTGTTAGCGTTACGCCACGCACGGCAGGATGCCCGATTACCTCATCTGAAACATCGTGAGAAATCACCAGCGTACGGAAGACGTTTTCCGGTAGACCGGCCTTACGGTAAATTTTTTCCAATAATAAACCGCTACCGGTGACGTTTTCAGCGTGTTTAAGCAGCACACCGTTACCCGCCATGATATTGGCGATGGAGTAGCGAACTACTTGGTAAGCGGGGAAGTTCCAGGGCTGAATGCCGTATATCACGCCCATGGGAGAATAGCTAATAAAGCCGCGCTCACCGTTGCCAGGCTGACGCCCTTCGTCGGCTAGCTTTTTGGGGCCGTGTTCAGCGGTGTAGTCACAGATACCGGTGCACAGATCCACTTCTTGACGGGCTTCGGCAGGGAGTTTGCCCATTTCCTTGACCATCAAGTCGGTAAGCTCTTCTTTATGTTCCTGAAGTGCTTGGCCAATTGCTTTCACCGTTTTAGCGCGGCTCTCCAACGATTCAAGGCGCCAATCGAGAAAAGCATCGTAGCAGGCATCGACTACCTGCTTGGCTTCAGCGCTACTCATCAGCGCATAAGTATCGAGTGTTTCACCGTTGGTCGGATTAATCGTTGTGATGCTGTTGCTCATAAGATCTCCTATCTATAGATCAACGTGTGGGTCATGACGCCCAGCTCCTGAGCGTTTAATCGACCGGTCTATTTCTAGTACAGAGTCACTCTAGTACAAACTGAGTGCCTCTGCATAATAGAGGTGCTCAGTTTCGGGCATTGATTTAATCAATCAGTTCACTATTAATGCGTTTTATTCAAATGTAGGCCCGCCGGCTTCTTCGCCCCACACCTCTTCCAGGCGATCATCGCGCCCACAGCTGAAGCGATAGAATTTGTAGCGAACGGGGTTCTTTTGATAATAATCCTGGTGGTACTCCTCGGCCGCCCAGAAGGTGGTGGCAGGTACTATTTGGGTGGCGATTTCTCGGTCAAAGCGTTCTTCCATTTCCGCTTTGGAGGCTTCGGCGAGTTCACGCTGGCTTTCGTCGTGATAGAAGATTGCCGAGCGGTATTGATCGCCCACATCGCAAAACTGACGATCTACCGCGAAGGGGTCGATATTGCGCCAGAAAATTTCCAACAATTGCTCGTAGCTGATCTGCTCTGAGTCATATTCGATTTGCACAACCTCCGCATGCCCCGTACCACCCCGGGAGATATCGTCGTAAGTGGGATTCTCAAGTTCGCCGCCGATGTAGCCGGAGATGGTAGCGCTAACACCGGGCTGACTGTCGTAAGGGGGTTCCATACACCAGAAGCAGCCGCCTGCAAACGTGGCTTCTGCATTGCCCTGGGCTTGAGAGGACGGCTCTTGAGAAGATTGCGCTTGAGTGGACTGGGCGTGAAGCGAAGTGCTGGCGAGGCTAGCGGCAGCCAACACGCAAAGCGTAAGTGGACGAGAAAGGGGCAATCGGATCATTGCAAGCACTCCAGTGGCGGTGGCGCGTTATCGTTTATGTTGAGTCGATTAGTGGCTTAGCGTTCCCTTTCCTTACAACCCTTTCCTTAAACGCCTTTTCTGACAACCTAGCCCAAGCGATGTGGCCATACTTCGTCCAGCGTGTTGAGTGCCGCGTTCACGGTCGGTTCAGCGGTGCTGTCGTGTCGCCATACAAAGCTTAATGCGCAGGGCAGGCGGAGGTTGTCTGCGACGGCCAGGCCACTCTCTTGGCGCTCAGTCATTGCCAGGGCGTCGCGGGCCAGGCTTAAGCCAACGCCTGCGCGGACCAGATCCAACATACAGGCTTCTTGGTCAACCTGGGCTACCCGGTTAGGCACTGCGCCGCTCTTGGCGAGCGCTTGCTTCAGCAGCCGGTGGTGGGCGGAATCCTGTGGCGTAACGATCCACGGCAGCGTGGCTAAGTGCTCCCAACGGGTATCAATGAGTCGGTTTTCCCAGCCTGCAGGGGCAATCACATGATAGTCAAAGTGCGTCAGCTCGCGCCAAGCCAGTGCCTCATGCCCCTGGTTCAATCCAGGGCCTTCGCCAGGCGGTGCCAGGTAAAAGCCGACATCCAGATCACCCTGTGCGATGCGGTTTAGCACGCTGCCGCTCATTCCATGCTGCAGTTCGGTTTCTAATTGGGGCGCCCGTGCCATCAGGCGGCTTAAAAAGGCGCCTAAGCGAAGAAATTCCGGGTCAACGATGGTGCCGATGGAGAGCTTGCCGCGTAGCGTGCTGTGCAGCGTTCCAGCGGTTTGCTCAAATGCCTGGGCGCTGGCCAGAGCTTTTTCAGCCGCTGGGAGCAGGGCATGGCCGTCGGATGTCAGCGCTAGCCCCTGGGGGCGGCGACTAAACAGCGTGAGACCTAAATTGGCCTGTAATTGCTTCAACTTTAGGCTGATGGCAGGTTGCGTCAAGTGTAACTGTTCAGCGGCGCGTGACACGCTGCCCGTTCTTGCAACGGCCACGAAGGCGCGCAGTGTAGCGTAGTCTTGCATGATGGGCCTCAACGCATGCTGGTGATATTAGCAAAGCTTATAACTGGCTTTTAAATAACTCAATTGATCTGTTCCCAGCGCCCAGTAGGCTAGGCTAAACGCAGGCTCTTTCGTAAGCACTTAACCTACGCTCTTAAAACCTACGCTCTTAAAAACAGGTACTCCCATGACAACAACAGCGATTCAGCACTTTATTAATGGCCAGGTCACCGCTGGCGAGTCTTCAAACTCTCAGGACGTTTTTAACCCCGCCACCGGTCGCGTGACTGGCCGTGTATCGCTCGCTTCATCACAAGATGTGAACACCGCTGTCGAAGCGGCTCAAGCTGCCTTTCCAGCTTGGGCCGATACACCGCCCATTCGCCGTGCCCGAGTGATGTTCAAGTTTCTAGAGCTGTTAAATGTCCACAAAGATGAGCTAGCCGAAGCGATTACCAAAGAGCACGGCAAAGTGTTTACCGATGCCCAGGGGGAAGTCGCACGTGGTATTGATATTGTTGAATTCGCCTGCGGAATCCCCCAGTTGCTCAAGGGTGACTATACCGAGCAGGTAAGTACCGGCATCGATAACTGGACGATGCGCCAGCCATTAGGGGTGGTCGCTGGTATAACGCCATTTAATTTCCCGGCCATGGTGCCGATGTGGATGTTTCCGCTCGCCATTGCTGCTGGTAATACGTTTATTTTGAAGCCAAGCCCGCTTGACCCAAGCGCCTCACTGTTGATGGCCGATCTGCTAAAACAGGCGGGTCTGCCCGATGGCGTATTTAACGTGGTGCAGGGCGATAAGGATTCAGTGGAAGCGCTGCTCGACCATCCGCACGTTAAGGCGCTGTCGTTTGTGGGTTCTACGCCGATTGCCAATTTGATCTACGAGCGTGGCGCGCGGAACGGCAAGCGTATTCAAGCACTCGGCGGGGCCAAAAATCACATGGTGGTGATGCCGGATGCCCACCTTGATAAAGCAGTCGATGCGCTGATCGGCGCCGCCTACGGCTCTGCCGGTGAGCGTTGCATGGCGATTAGCGTGGCGGTGTTGGTCGGCGACGTGGCGGATAAAGTCGTGCCGGCACTGGCTGAGCGGGCTAAAGCGCTAAAAGTAAAAGACGGTATGCAGCTTGATGCGGAAATGGGCCCCATTGTGACCCGCCAAGCCCACCAGCGGATTACCGGCTATATCGAAAAAGGCGTGGCTGAAGGCGCTGAACTGGTCGTCGATGGCCGTGCCTTTGAGGCCTCAGCGGCGGGTGAGAGCTGCGCCGAAGGCTTCTGGATGGGCGGCACGCTGTTCGACAACGTCACCCCCGAGATGACGATCTATAAGGAGGAGATTTTTGGCCCGGTGCTGGTCTGTGTGCGAGTGCCGGATATTGCCACCGCGATCCAGTTGATTAACGATCACGAGTTTGGCAACGGCGTCAGCTGCTTCACTGAAAGCGGAACGGTGGCGCGGGAGTTTGGCCGCCGTATTCAGGTCGGCATGGTGGGGATCAATGTGCCTATCCCGGTGCCGATGGCGTGGCACGGCTTTGGCGGCTGGAAACGCTCCTTGTTTGGCGATACCCATGCCTACGGTGAAGAGGGCGTGCGTTTTTATACCAAGCAGAAATCAATTATGCAGCGCTGGTCGGACTCCATTGATGCCGGTGCTGAGTTCGTCATGCCGACCGCGAAGTAAGCTCAGCGGAGATAACAATAATGGCTCAACAACAATCACAAGCAGCGCCAAATGCGGGTTTAGAGTTTGACTATATCGTGGTGGGAGCAGGCACCGCCGGGTGCCTGCTGGCGAATCGGCTGAGCGCCAATCCGAATCATCGTGTCCTGCTGATAGAGGCGGGTGGGCGCGATAATTACCACTGGATTCATATTCCGGTGGGGTATCTCTACTGCATCAATAACCCACGTACCGACTGGCTGTTTCGCACTGAGCCCGACAAAGGCCTTAACGGCCGCTCGTTGATTTATCCGCGGGGCAAGACGCTAGGCGGCTGTTCCAGTATCAACGGCATGATTTATATGCGCGGGCAGGCCCGGGACTACGATCACTGGGCCGATGTGGCGGGCGACGATGCCTGGAAGTGGGAGAACTGCTTATCCGATTTCATCAAGCACGAAGATCACTACCGCTTGGACGACGGCGGTGATGCCGATGCGAAACATCGAGATTTCCACGGCCACGGCGGTGAATGGCGGATCGAAAAGCAGCGCCTTAAATGGCAGGTGCTGGATGATTTTGCCGAGGCTGCCGTCCAGGCAGGTATTCCGCGTACCGAGGACTTTAACCGCGGCACTAACGAAGGCGTGGCCTACTTTGAGGTTAATCAGCGCTCGGGCTGGCGCTGGAATACTGCTAAAGCGTTTTTGCGACCCGCGTTGAAGCGCGACAACTTAACGCTCTGGCACTCCACTCAGGTCAATCGACTGCTATTTGAAAAGCGTGGAGAGGCGCTGCGCTGCGCAGGTGTGGAGGTGGAGCGGGGTGGTCAGGTGCAGCGCGCCATGGTGAGCGGCGAAGTGGTGCTTTGCGCGGGGGCTATTGGTACGCCGCATCTACTTCAGCTTTCCGGCGTAGGGTCGAGGGAATTGCTAGACGAACATGGCGTTGAGGTAGTGCATGAATTGCCCGGGGTAGGGGAGAACCTGCAGGATCATCTGCAGATTCGCTCGATATATAAAATAACCAATGGCAAAACCCTGAATGCCATCGCAAGCACCCTGTTAGGTAAAGCGGGGATTGGCTTGGAGTACCTGCTTAAGCGCACTGGGCCCATGAGCATGGCGCCTTCACAGTTAGGGGCGTTTACCCGCAGCTCTAAGGAACAAACGTACCCCAATATTCAATACCATGTGCAACCGCTGAGCCTGGAGGCTTTTGGCCAACCACTGCACCCGTACCCGGCGATTACCGCTAGCGTGTGTAACTTGAATCCGACCAGTCGTGGCACGGTGCGGCTAAAAAGCAGCGACCCCCGACAGGCGCCGGCTATTTCGCCCAATTACCTGAGCACACCCGAGGATCGAAAGGTGGCCGCGGATTCTCTGCGTGTCACCCGGCGGATCGCCGAGCAGACCGCGTTTGCCAAGTACGCTCCAGAAGAAGTGAAGCCCGGCGTTGAGTACCAAACCGATGACGAGCTAACCCGGTTGGCGGGGGATATAGGCACGACGATTTTTCATCCTGTTGGCACTGCCAAAATGGGCCGTGAAGATGACGCCATGGCGGTAGTCGATAGTCGGCTGCGAGTACATGGCATTAGCGGGCTACGCGTGGCTGATGCGAGTATTATGCCAACGATTACCAGTGGCAATACCAATTCACCCACGCTGATGATTGCAGAGAAAGCGGCCGGTTGGCTCCTTGCTGAGCGCGGTCAATGACCGGCCATCACCCCGCCACAAAAGCCAGCATGGCAGCGATTATAAGTGTGTTGACGCGCGCACGGGTTAGGCGCAAAATGACGCCAGTTGGTTAGCAAGTCGAACGTTGTCAGCAGCATAGAAGCGCCTCAAGCGTTAAATCTGGTGAAGGTTTCTTGTTCTACCCACTGCACTTCGGGTATTTCCCGGATTTAATTAGCTACATCGAGGATTTCGATCATGGCAACTGGCACCGTTAAATGGTTTAACGACACTAAAGGCTTTGGCTTTATTTCTCCTGACGACAATGGCGACGACCTGTTCGCGCATTTCTCTGAAATTCAGTCTGAAGGTTTCAAATCTCTGCAAGACGGCCAGAAGGTTTCCTTCGACGTTACCCAGGGTAAAAAAGGCCTTCAGGCTTCTAACATCAAAGTTGTTTAAGTTAATTCTTAAATATTGAGATGTTAGCAATCACCGCCTAGCGTTGATTGACCAAGGGACCCCGCCAAGTGCGGGGTTTTTTGTATTTATAAGATTGAGTGCAACGACACTTACCTCACACCGGTATATTCTATTTTGTTCTTTAAATGTTTCTAAAAATAACTTTTTAGAATATAAGGCTGGCCTCACAATACTACCCTGTTTATTTATTAGGGTGTGGTGGTGATGTCGCTAGATGCTTGGATTGCCGTAGGAGTGGTGCTGACTATTTTCCCGCTAATGGCGTTTGCCCGCCTAGGCCCGGATATTATTCTGCTGGGCGCGGTGATTGTGTTGATGACGCTGGGCGTGATTGACCCACAGCAGGCGCTGGGGGGCTTTTCCAATAGCGGCTTATTCACCGTTGCCTTTATGTATGTACTGGTGGCAAGCATTCGTGAAACCGGCGGTATCGATCTGATCATTCGCTATGTGCTTGGCCGTCCCCATAAAGAAAGAGGCGCGCTGGTACGCCTCTTGCTGCCTGTGGCAGCACTCAGCGCCTTCGTTAATAACACGCCTGTGGTTGCCACCTACATTCCGGCCGTAATGAGCTGGAGCCGGAGGCTGCGTTTATCTCCTCAGCGGTTGCTGATGCCGCTCAGTTTTGCGTCTATTCTAGGCGGTACGATTACTTTATTTGGTACCAGCACTAACTTAGTGGTGCATGGGCTGCTGCTGGAACATTACCCCGAACTGGGGATGGGACTGTTGGATTTAGCCTGGGTAGGTATTCCTGTGGCAGTGGTGGGGCTCGTTTATCTGATCGTACTGGGGCCGCGTTTACTGCCTTCCCGGGAAGGGGTGGCCAAGGCATTTGCCAATCCCCGTGAGTTCACCATTGAAATGGAGGTCGACCCGGCGGGCGTGCTGGTCGACCGCAGCGTTGAAGAAGCCGGGCTGCGCCATTTGCAGGAGCTATTTCTGGTTGAAATTGAGCGCGCGGGCAACGTGGTGAGCGTGGTGGGTCCCGGCGAGCAGTTAAAGGGCGGTGATCGCCTGGTGTTTGCGGGCACCTCTGATGCCGCAGTGGAGCTGCAGCAAATTCGGGGTTTGATTCCTTCTCGGGATGATACGTCCAGTCTGGAGAAAGAGTTTAAGGAGCGCCGCTTGGTCGAGGCGGTGGTTTCTAACCAGTGCCAGTTTATTGGCCAGCGTATTCGCGACGGCCACTTTAGAACCTTGTATGGGGCGGCGGTGCTGGCGATCTGCCGCGGTGGCGAACGCGTCAAAGGCAATCTAGGTCAGGTTCGGCTTCAGCCCGCTGATGTGCTCCTGCTGGAAGCACGGCCGCCGTTTATCGAGCGGCATCGCCAATCCCGTGACTTCCTGCTGATTAGCGAGCTGAATGGCGCGGCGCGGCCGATACACGAAAAGGCGCCACTCGCCTGGGGGCTACTGTTAGGCGCTGTGCTGCTCGCCGCCCTGGGCGTGTTGAGCATGTTGAACGCCGCGATGTTAGGGGCGGCATTAGCGCTGTTGACAGGGTGTTGCTCGGTGGGGGCGGCCAAACGTGGCCTTGATACCCAAGTGCTGTTAACCATTGCTGCTTCCTTTGGCGTGGGTGCCGCGCTGCAAAGCTCCGGCGCCGCTGAGGTCATTGCCGGGAGTTTGCTTACCTTAGTGGCGGGGAATCCTTTGCTACTGCTGATCGGCACTTACTGTGTGGTTGCGCTACTCACTGAACTGGTGACCAATAACGCCGCCGCAGTGATTATTTTTCCGGTGGTGATGAGCGCGGCAGAAAGCCTGGGCGTTAGCCCGATGCCTTATGTGGTGGCGGTGATGTTTGCTGCCTCAGCCAGCTTTTTAACCCCCATTGGGTATCAAACCAACCTGATGGTATATGGCCCCGGGGGCTATCGGGTGAGCGATTTTCTGCGTTTGGGGTGTGGTTTGAATATACTGACCGGGGCGATAGCGCTACTCTTGATCCCTTTGGTGTGGCCCTTTTAAGCGAAGTACGCCCTTTTTAACAGACGATGGTCATTTAAAGCGCTGGCCTGCTCGCTGTTAACGCAGGTTTGCGCTAGGGTGACGCCTTTTGGATAAGGAATACGATGTTATGACTGCTCCTGGCGAACTGATTATTGAACCAAAAGATGGTCAACCCGCCGATGCGTGTGTGTTTATTATTCACGGCTTAGGTGCGGACGGGCACGATTTTGAGCCGCTGGTACCCGCATTAGCGCTACCTAAAGATTCACATGTGCGCTTTATTATGCCCCATGCGCCACGCCTGCCGGTGACTGTCAATGGCGGTATGGTCATGCCCGCTTGGTACGATATTCTTGCCATGGATTTGGGGCGCCGGGTAGATGAGAGCCAGCTTAAGAAATCCGCTGAACGCATCCAGGCGCTGATCCAAGAGCAGATCGACCAGGGTATCGATAGCCAGCGCATTATTGTGGCGGGCTTTTCACAAGGGGGCGCTGTTGCCTATCACGCAGCGCTTACTTTTCCCGCGCCGCTGGGCGGGCTGTTGGCGATGTCGACCTACTTTGCGACGGCCGACAATATTGAGCTAGCGGAAGCCAACCGCCAGATCCCGATCGAAGTTCAGCACGGGAATTTTGATCCGATTGTGCCCGAGAGCCTGGGCCGCAGCGGTGCTGATCGCTTAAAAGCGATGGGCTATGCGGTTAATTATCGCCAATACCCCATGGCGCATGCACTCTGCCCGCAGCAGGTTAACGATATTGGAAAGTGGCTAAATACTCGCCTAAGCTGAGCGCTTATTCGTGACCGATGCAAGGATGTAGCGAAAACGAATGATAGCTTCCTTTGATGCAATAGAAGTGCTGCTGGCGCTGTGCTTAACGGGGTCGGCGTTTGTGTGCCTGTTTGATCGCCATCTGATTCGCGCCTGTTGTTTCTTCGTCGTGTTTGCAGTCTCGATGGTGTTGGCTTGGTGGCAACTTGGCGCACCCTGGCTGGCAGCGGCAGAGTTGTTGCTGGGGGTGATGCTGACAAGTCCATGCTTTTTCTATGCGCTGGGCCATCTTTCTCCAGGCGCTTCAGCACCTCTTAAGCGTGATCAATTTAGCGAGCCTTGGTCTCGAGTGGCCATGCGCGTGGTGTTGGCGCTGGTCTGGTTTGTCATGGTGGGTGCGGCCATTCGCTTCGTTATCGCCGACATGGTGTATTCACCTGCCGAACATCCGCTACTGCTGGCCGGGGTGCTCATCGCCGCTACTGCCTTGGCTGCGTTTGCCCTACACCGCCATCTATTCAGGCGCCTGTTGGCATTTAATCTGCTTGGTTCGGGTGTATTTATACTGTTGTCTGGTGTGGCAGGCAGCTCAGCAGCTGCCCAAGCGTTAATAAGTGTGGGGCTGCTGGTTGCTTGGTTGGGTTCGATGCTCGGGGCCTTACTCATCCGACAGTTAATGCACCTAGAGGGAGTCGAGGCGCTGGGGCGTGACGGCGAGCCCAAAGAGAGCACGACATGATTTGGCGCTTTGGTCTTTTCGATAGCACGTTTGCGCCGCTTGCTACTACCCACTGGGCGCTATTGGTAGCGCTTGTTTTTCCGCTACTGCTGGGAGTGCTGGGGGCTTTATTTCCACCCAAGCGTGCCTTTCCCGTAGCGCTGGCTAGCCTGCCCGTATTGGCGTCTGGGGTGATGCTGCTATCTGCCTTTGACCAGTCGGGATTGCTGAGTTGGCAGTGGGAAATCGCCGGTCTTATCCTGTCGCTGCGCTTAAACGGGTTGAGCGTACTGTTACTGCTGACAACTCAGTGTATCGGCGTTGCCGCAGCGCTCTACACGCCTGGCTATTTGCGTCTAAGCGAAACCGGGCCGCTGGCACGTTGGCTGTGGCCATTGATGGGCGTGGTGCTGAGCGCGCTGTCATTAATTTGGTTAGCCACCGACTTACTCACTCTGTATATAGCGTTGGAATTAATGGGCCTAGCCGCGGTAGGCATGCTAATGCTGTCCGGAAAGGCGCCTGCGTTGCTGGCGGGTATGCGCTATTTACTGTTGGCGTTAGTCGGGTCGCTAACGTATCTACTGGGAATCGCACTGATTCTGGGCCACTGGGGGCGTTTGGATCTGCAGGGCTTGGCTAAGGTGATAGAGCCGGGCCCGGTGGCTTGGTTCGCCGCTGCGCTCATAGGTGCTGGGTTGGCTTTGAAAGCGGCGCTGTTTCCCTTGCACGCTTGGCTGACCCCCGTTCACGAAAATGCTTGGACGCCGGTGAGCGCGCTGCATGCCGGGCTGGTCATCAAAGCCTCCCTGTTCATGCTGCTACAGCTATGGAGCATCCTTCTTCCTGATACGTTCTATGCCCCTCGCGTCATTGCCTGGTTAGGCTTGCTGGCGATTGTATGGGGTGGGCTACTGGCGTGGCGTACCGACTCGCTTAAAACCTTGGTGGCTTCCTCAACCGTCGCGCAGTTGGGCTATCTGATGGTGGCTTTTCCGCTGTTACTGGGACCGGATATTGCGCCGTTACCGCGTGCCTTGGCGTGGGAAGGTTTTTGGCTGCAACTGGTGGGGCACGCCTTTGCCAAAGCGGCCATGTTTATGGCGGCTGGCAATCTGATATTGGCCACTGGGGAGCACACCCTTAAAGGTTTGGCAGGGACCAGCCGCCGTTTGCCACTTTCGTTACTCGTGTTTGGCATTGCTTCGATTACCTTGATGGGCCTACCGCCCAGTTCTGGCTTCACCGCTAAATGGATGCTGCTTCAGGCCATGATCATCACCCAGCAGTGGTGGGCGGTAGCGGCCCTATTAACCGGTACGCTGCTGACGGCGGCCTATGTGTTTCGCATGTTTCGCTACTCCTTTGATGAGACCGCCCCTCGCCATCGTTATCAACCCTTGGCGCCGGGCATGGATCTGATCGCACTAACGCTGGCTCTGATTGCGTTCGCCCTGGGGCTATTGGCGCATTTCCCGCTGGAATTGATGCACGGAGGCAGCCCATGAACGCCGCATGGTTACCGTTAACCGCTTTGGCCACCTCCCTGCTGGTGGCCGTGACTATTTTCGCCTTACCAGAAGAGGCCAGGCGGCTACGCACGACAATTAACATTGGCGCGGCGGTGGTGAAGATTATTTTGGTCACCCTGATGGTCAGGCGAGTGGCCGCCGGTCATGAAGACATTTTTAGTTTCCAGGTGATAGGCGGCCTTGATTTTGTGCTGCGGATCGATGCCTTGGGCGTGATGTTTGCGGGGTTATCGTCACTGCTTTGGCTCTGTACCACGATTTACGCCATTGGTTACTTGGAAGGCTCTGCCAATCGAAAGCGCTTCTTTGGCTTTTTTAGTCTTTGCGTGGCGAGCACTATCGGCATTGCGCTGGCTGATAATCTATTTACCTTTTTGATTTTCTACGAAATGTTGACGCTCTCCACTTATCCACTGGTGGTTCACCGAGGGACGGAGCAAGCCCTCAATGCGGGACGCGTCTATTTGCGCTACACGCTAAGCGCAGGTGTGGTATTGCTACTGGGCGCGGTACTGCTGAATAACTTAACGGGTGATCAATCGTTCTCTTCTGAAGAGGGCTTGGGCGACTACTTAAACGATCATCGTGGCCTGCTAACGCTAATATTTATCCTGCTAGTCAGTGGGCTGGCGGTTAAGGCTGCCATGGTGCCGCTGCATGGCTGGCTGCCTAGGGCGATGGTGGCACCCGCCCCGGTCAGTGCGCTACTGCACGCGGTCGCGGTGGTGAAGGCAGGTGCTTTCGGGATTCTACGGGTCGTTTACGATCTGTATGGGATTGAGCTTAGCGTGGAGCTGGGCGTTATTACCGGGCTAGCGGTGGCGGCGTCTATTACGATTATTTATGGCTCGCTCAGGGCCATTGCCCAACAAGAGCTGAAGCCACTCCTGGCATTTTCTACGGTCAGCCAAGTCTCCTACGTCATTCTGGGAATAGGCATATTTGGCCCTTTTGGTACGGTCGGGGCGTTGGCGCACTTGCTTCACCAAGGTTTGATGAAAGTTACGTTATTCTTCTGTGCGGGCAACTACGCTGAAGAGCTGGGCATTCATCGCATTGATGAAATGGACGGTGCCGGTAAACGCATGCCGTTGACCAGTATTGCGTTTACCATCGGCGCGTTAGGCATGATTGGACTTCCACCCGTCGCTGGATTTATTACCAAATGGTATCTCGGTGTTGGCGCGATACAGGCTGAAATGTATTGGGTGGTCGCTGTGTTGGTGGCTAGCAGCACGCTCAATGCCATGTATTTTTTACCGATTTTGCATCGTCTCTGGTTTCGCCCCGGGCCCTCCCACGGCAAAGGCAGTTGGCCTCATGAGCAGCGCTTAGGGCGTTTAGAAACCCATGGCTGGTTGCTGTGGCCCATGGTGTTTAGTGCGCTGATAAGCCTTGGGGCCGGGCTGTTTGCAGGGCTCCCGTATAGTCCCTTGGATTGGGCAGCCCGGGTAGCAAACGGGGAGTACCTGCCATGATGACGCTACTGCTTGCGCTGGCACTGCTGTGGCCCTTTGGCGTCATGGGTCATGCGGTGTGGCTCGCCTACCGCACGCCCGAGGCACAGCGTGACTACTTTTCAGTGCTATGGCTAAGCGCCGCTTGGCCAGCGCTGTTATTAGCTTATGTAGGGGAAGCGCAGTGGACAATGGATGCCTGGATGCTAGGTGGGGAGTGGGAATTAAACTCGCTGAGCCGCCCATGGCTAGCGTTCACCGCACTGCTCTGGAGTTTGGCAGCGGTACACGCGAGGGGATATTTTGCAGCGGAGCAGGCGCAAGCACAGCGAGGGGATCAAGACGCACAGCGACGCCTGCTGCGGCTGGCGCTGCTATGGCCGTTAACATTACTGGGTAATGTGCTGCTCATCATTGCCCAGGATATCGCCAGTTTCTATTTAGGCTTTGCAGTGATGACTTTTGCCGCCTACGCCCTGGTAGTGCACACCGGAACACAAGAGGCACGCTTAGGCGCCAAGGCATACTTGATATTAGCGGTGCTGGGCGAAGGGCTAATTTTAGGCGGTTTCTTATGGTCGGCGGGAGCCGCCGACACGCTGATGCTGCAGGGGGTGCGCGAAAGCATTGTAAGCGCCGAGCACGGCGTGTGGATGGCTGCTTTGCTGTGCCTTGGCTTTGGTGTCAAAGCGGGTGTGATTGGCTTGCACGTATGGTTGCCGTTGGCGCATCCGGCAGCGCCAGCACCTGCCAGCGCAGTGCTGAGTGGGGTGATGATTAAGGCGGGCTTACTGGGGTGGATCAGTGTGCTGCCGCTAGGCCACGCTCAGGTTTCGGGCGCTTTAGCCCAGTTTGGTCATTGGATGTTAGTGGCAGGGCTTGCGGCCGCCTTTGCAGCTGCTGTATATGGGGTGTTTCAGCGCCACCCTAAAGCCGTGTTGGCCTATTCCAGTATCAGCCAGATGGGCATGATGACCGCACTGGTGGCCATGGGATTGGTAGCGCCAGATGTTTGGCCGCTGCTGTGGCCAGGGTTAGTACTGTTTGCCGCTCATCATGCGCTTGCCAAAGGCTCGCTGTTTATGGGGACCAGCATCAGTGAACATCTGCCGCGCTGGCCGCAGCCGCTGATATGGGCCTTGCTGGCATTGCCGGGTATCTCGCTGGCGGGCGCTATCGGCGCGGGCTTGGTCAGTAAATGGGGAGTGAAAGCCCCGCTTTATGAAATGCATCATGAATCGTTGATCAAACTGCTTAGTTGGGCTGCTGTTGGTACGGCAGCACTGGTGAGCGCTGCGCTTTGGCGCCAGTGGCAGCAGCGCCATCAAGGGGGCAGCAACCGAGAGCAGTGGGGCGCCTGGTTAGTGGCCGTCATCGCCGCGCTGTTGACGCCGCTTTGGCTTCCCCTGCCTGCTGGCAGCATCGAGATGCCGCCGCTGAAAGAGTGGCTGGGGATTATGTGGCCATTTCCGGTAGGGGTACTGTTCGCCGCGGTGGGTTGGTTAGTAACGCGTCCGTTGACGGGTAAAACGCTTCCCGCGGGCGATCTATGGTGGTTCTATGCTTTTGTCGTTGGCTCGGTGCTGGTGCCGATCCGAGCTTTCGGTCACTGCTGCGGCCGGCTGAAATCGGCAAGCGTGGTAACCGCTCAAAAAGCGGAAGAGACGTTGATGGGCCATTTAACTCGGCTATTGTCGGGAGAGTCCTGGCTGCGTCACCATACTAGCGGTTTAATGATGATGCTTGCCGTACTACTTGCGGCGCTACTGATGTGGGAAGGCCAGCGATGATACGTCTGTTAGAAAAAAGGTTGTCTGGAACGTACTCAAGCAGGCTCTTATTAGGAGCACTCTGTGGGTAAACTTGCGCGCGGCCGCCGCGCTCTTGTGCCTGGCGATATACCGCAGCGTGGCTGGCATGATATTGCTTGGCGGGTGGTACGAGCCGCTCGCCGTAATCGTATTACCATGCTGGCCGCTGGGGTGGCTTTCTATGCCTTATTGGCGCTGTTTCCGACCATCGCGGCGGTGATCTCACTCTGGGGATTGCTATTTGACCCCTACGAGGCAGGCCAACAGCTCTATGAGATCAGCCGCTTTATGCCGCCGGATGCTGCCGAGCTTATTGATCAACAGGCGCAGCAGGTGGTGGAAAGCGCGGAGTCAGGTAACTTTCTGGGTGCTCTGGTGGGGCTGCTGATTGCGATGTTCATTGCCTCCAAGGGGGTAGGAGTATTGGTGATCGGGCTTAACGTAGTGTATGGCGAAACCGAAAAGCGCAGCCTTTTGCACCGTAGCACTGTGCTGGTATCGCTGACCTTTGGCCTGATTATTATGACCCTGATTTCACTAGGTTTTATTGCGATTGTGCCCGCGGTGGTCAATAGCCTGGCGATCGACCCGCCGTTAAACAAAATTTTGCAGTGGCTGCGTTGGCCTGCACTGCTAGTGATTATGAGTTTTCTTGTCGCGCTGCTGTACCGCTACGCACCTTATCGACGGTCCGCGCAGTGGAGCTGGCTAAGTTATGGCACGCTGCTGGCGACGGTGATGTGGCTGTTAGGCTCCGGCGGTCTTTCGCTTTATGTGCGCTATTTCTCTACCTTTAGCGAGCTTTATGGGTCGTTAGGGGCGGTAGTGGCGCTGATGCTATGGTTTTGGCTTTCCGCCTTTGTGGTGCTGTTCGGTGCGGAAGTGAACTGCGAAATGGAGCGTCAAACTTACAACGACACCACGATTGGCGAGGCGCGCCCGCTAGGCGAGCGCGAGGCATTTGCCGCGGATACTATTGGTACTCCTCGGCCGTGGAAGGACGTAGATAGAGACGCCGATAGTGAGTAATCAACGTAACCATAAGGCTTGTTGATGGCACCTTGCCTCCCGCCCCATACCAGCGGCGGGAGGCAGTTGGGTTAAAGCAGCTCTTCTGCCGCCAGTGCCAAGCGTGAGCGCTCAACGCTTTTCAGTGTGATGTGCCCTGCGTGGGGCCAATCGCGGAAGCGTTCCACCACCGCCGCCATGCCGCAGGTGTTAGCCGTCAGATACGGCGTATCGATTTGCCCGACGTTGCCCAAGCAGACAATTTTAGTATTGCGTCCCGCCCGGGTAACTAGCGATTTGAGCTGTTTGGGAGTGAAGTTTTGTGCCTCGTCAATGATTAAGAAAGTGTCGTTTAAGGTGCGCCCGCGCATAAAGCTCGGTGAGCGTATTTGTACCCGCGAGCCAATCAACTGCCTTGTGGCGCCGTTGTCCCAGCTTGATTCCCCCTCCTCATTGCGTAACAGGTTGTCCATATTGTCGTGGAAGGCCCCCATCCACGGCGACATCTTCTCCTCCTCTGTGCCGGGTAGAAAGCCAATGTCTTCGCCCATGGGGATCGGCGCGCGGGTAAACACAATGCGTTCAAACAGCTTGGCATCCAGCGTCTGCTGAAAGGCGGCGGCCAGAGTCATAAAGGTTTTACCCGTACCGGCATTACCCGCAATGGTCACTAGATCAATATCGGGGTCCATCAGAAGGTTTAAGGTGAAATTTTGCCGGCTGTCGTGAGCGTGGACGCCCCAGACACCTGCGTGGTGACGGTAGTTAGTCAGTAGTTGAAGACGAGCCGTGGATGGCCCCATTTCACGAATGATCGCCTCAAACTCAGCGCCGTTTTCGCTATCCGAGACCAGCATGCCAACGTGCCATTGGCGGGGCATATTGCCAGTGAGCTGATAGAACGTGTGGTGACCAACACGCTCAACGGTCACGTCAACATTCAGCGTTTCCCAGAGTGACGCGCCATCATGGCCCGCTGAAGCGTAGACCTGGGCACCCTCGATCATGGCGTCGCTGTCGGAGAAAGCACGGTCGTTAAGGTAATCCTCGACCGGTACCTTCAATGCGGCGGCTTTAACACGAAGATTAATATCTTTGGTGATTAGGATGACGGAGGCGTCAGGGCGCTCTTCACGTAGGCGGCAGGTCTCCGCCAGAATGCGGTTATCGGGGCTATCATCGAGTGAGTCAAAGAGCTTTAAGTCGTTATAGCATAAGAAGTGCAGGCGTCCTGTTTCGCCGCTGATTCGAGGAATGGGAATGCCGCGTTGAATCTCGTCAAAAGTGACTTGGCTAGTAAGGTCAGAGAGCGTACGGCTGATTTGGCGAGCCGTGCGAGCGATTTCACGAACACCGTTTTTGTGCTTATCAAGTTCCTCCAGCACTGTCATGGGGATAACGACATCGTGCTCATCAAAGTGATAAAGCGCGGTGGGGTCATGAATGAGGACATTGGTGTCCAACACATATAGCCGAGTGGCTTTCTTATCGAGTCGTACCATCGTTGGAATCACTCCTTGGTTGACGGCAACTTCGACACTGGCAGGTGCGTATTACGCCTAGATGACACTTGCCTGTGTCTCCCTCACGTGGCGTGTCCTGGCGGCTCCTTATTTAGCTATTTTTAATAGCGTGGAAGGCTTTGGTGTTTTTCGCCACAAAAAAGATTTCAACGATATGTCAGCCGGTTCTGTGTACTAGTTCTGTGTATCAGTTCTGGGAGGCTAAGAAGTGCGCCACCTTCGTCAATAAGGCAGTGGCAACCACGCCGCGATTATCGCTCTCCACATAGCGGTAGTAGTGGCTATCTAGCGCGAGATCATGATTTAGTGTGCCCAGGGTGCCAGCCTCCAGGGCGCCTTTTACCAGTGGGTAAGGCAGCAGTGCCCAACCGGTAGCGTTGATAACCGCGTCGCGAATCACTTCAAACATGGTCAACCCCAGGTAGTTACCTGAAAATAGCGCTTCGCTGATCAGCTTGTCATCCTGTACGTGGGTCAAACACACTTGGGTGTACTGGGCTAAGTCGTCGCGGTTTACGCTAGGCAAGCGACTGAGCGGGTGTTTAGGCGCGGCCACTAAACGCATACTGACCGGAGCAAGATTGGCTGCGTTGGCGTCAATGCCTTCGGCGGTATACAGGCCGAAGGCAATATCCACCGTTTGGCGCTGCACAAACTGGGTATGCTCCTGGGGAGGCACCAAATACACCGAAATCGCGGTGAGCGGGAATTGCTGTTTTAAGTCATGCATCACCTGGCGCCAAAACACTTCAGGCAAAGCGTCATCGCGGGCAATGCAGAGTTGGCTTTCAACGCCCTGCAAATGTTGGTGACAGTGCTTCTTGATCCGGCTGGCGCTGGTCAGTAAACGGTAGCAGTCGGGTAGCACGCTATCGCCTACCGCGGTGAGAGTTAGACTATTGCCAGAGCGCTCAAATAACGCCACACCTAGACTGTCCTCTAGTGCGTTAACGGCGGCACTTAGAGTGCTCCGCTTGAGGCCAGTATGCCGCGCCGCGGCGGCAAAAGAGCCATGCTCGGTGACATCAATAAAGGCTTGAACCTGTTCCGCACGCATAATCGTTCCGCTGGATTCATTGAGCGCCATTTAACTTGGCGCTGAGCGATTCGTGATTGTCATCACTCCCTACTATTATGGCCCACAATTCGTCTAATGCTATGGAGTTATCCGCGTGACCCCCTTTGTTGCCGAGCGCCGTGCGCTAAAATTTTCAGCCATTTCAGCTAGCCTGTTTGCGTTTACCGGGTTAGCGCTAGGGCTTGCCAGTGGTTCAATAACGATCTTGTTTGATAGTGGCTATTCACTATTAAGCTTAGTGCTGGCATCGCTGTCGCTATATGCCCTCAAGCAGGCGCGCAGACCAGCAGATGATCACTACCCCTTTGGGCGGCTGACGGTGGAGCCTCTTGCGGTGCTGCTCAAAGGCGTAGTGATCGCTATGGTGTGTATCGTGTCGCTGGTGTCCGCCATGTGGAGCCTGCTTGAGGGTGGCCGTTTGGTGACGCTGGATTTGGCGCTGATGTTTGGCGTGGTCAACGTAACAGGCTGTTTATTAACCTGGTGGTGGCTGGCGCGCTACGCCCGGGTGGCGCGCTCCTCGCTGTTAGCCGCCGAGTTGCGCCAGTGGCAGATGGATACCTGGTTGAGTGCTGCTGTCATGCTCGGATTTGGGCTTACTTGGGTGTTGACCCAATCGCCCTGGGCCAGCTATGCGCGCTTTGCCGACCCGGTGATGGTGCTGATCATTGCAGGCTATTTCTTGCCTATGCCTATTCGCATGGTGAAGGGGGCATTACGTGAGCTTATGTTTGGCGGCTCATGCAGCAGTGTGCGCCAGAACGTGGTGGAAGATGTCGCTGATTTTGATGTCACCGCCGACGATGTGAGGCTTGCCCAGGTAGGCAGCTTTCTCATGGTGGATATTCAGCTCGACAAGCGGCAGTTCAACGACGCCCAAGAGATTGTCGATAGTGTCGAGCAGCGTTGTAAGCGGCTAAATCTGCGCCCGGTGACCAGCCTGACGCTGGTTGCTGGCTAAGATGAACGAAAAATATTGACGTTCTGTTTAAAGCAATGCTATTTAGCGCTACCGACAATAGGTGTCGGCCTAATATTGATACGTTGAGGGTTCTAAAAACATGCCATTGCGCCGCTGTTTACCCGTACTGCTGCTGACCGCTATGGTCGCTGGCTGTGCGAGTTCTACCATTGCCCCAAGCTATACCTCCAGCAATCCCGATGTCATGCGGATTGGCGGAGAGCGCCCAGCCAATCGCGATGCGAGCGTTGAAAACACCGGGTCGTTCTGCCTCGAAACTGCAGAACGCTGGAACGAGCATGGTCGTACGCCCGATGACCAAACGCTATGGGCAAAAGACACCCTGCGTAAAGTGGTGCCTTGCAAGCAGTAGCCGCTAATCAGGCAGTGCCAACAAAAACGCCAGCTTCGTTAAGCTGGCGTTTTTGTTGATCAGCAAGCGGTTGATTAATCGTCTTTCTTTTGCGGCTTACCTTCACGCTTTGTACTCGCGAACTCTTCTAGTTCCTCCTCGCTCATCGAGTCATACATCTCTTTAGACGAGCCATAAAGTTCACTCGGCTTGGTTTCTCCGCGCTTCGCGGAAAGGGCCGCACCCGCTGCTTTCTGTTGCGCTTTAGAGGTAGCTGGCATTGCTGGACTCCTTTCGGTTAGCTTCCTTTTACCGACTGCACTATTGAGCACTGCACTGTTGAGCATAGTCGCTGGGGCGCAGCTTTCCAGAAACATCAATCAGACCTTTCACCAGTTCTAATCGGTTGACTTTCTTTTACCTGTCGCGCTATTAACCTAAAGGGCGAAATGCGCCTGACAGTAAAATTCTTAGCATCAACGCTGTTAACCAAGAGAGCGACATGACACCGGCTATTAATAGCGCAAAACACGCAGGCTTTGCCTTTCAGCTTCATGAGTATGAGCACGATGCCTCCGCGCACTCCTATGGGTTGGAAGCGGCGGAAAAGCTGGGCGTAGCGGTTGAACAGGTATTTAAAACGTTAGTTGTGAAGCTGGACGGTAAGCAGCTGGCAGTGGGCATTGTGCCGGTGAATTGCCAGTTAGGCTTGAAGCAGATAGCCAAGGCTGCCGGGGCGAAGAAAGCAGCGATGGCGCAACCCGACGAGGTAGAACGCACTACCGGTTATGTATTAGGAGGCGTGAGCCCGCTGGGGCAAAAGAGGCGGCTGGCGACGTTTATCGATAACTCCGCAGAAAGCTTTCCCAATATTTATGTCAGTGCCGGGCGCCGAGGGCTCGAGATTGAGCTCTCGCCACGGGATCTAGCCACCTTGAGCCAGGCCACTTTTGTACCGCTGGCAACGTGATGTCGGTGTGATGGCGACGCAGGCCGAAGCACTTTCTGGTATGGTGCCGTTACGTTTGTGCGTCACTTGCCCTCCAGGGGGCGCACGCTGTGTTTCTGATGGCCACCCACGTGTGGCCCAAGCAAGGTAATATCGTGTCTGACTCCTCTTTCTCCTCGTTAGCGTTGCCACAAGCTTTGCTGAGCAACCTTGCGTCCCTTGGCTACCATGAAATGTCGCCAGTGCAAGCTGAAAGCCTGCCGCCTATGCTGGCCGGGCGCGATGTGCTGGCGCAGGCGAAAACCGGCTCAGGTAAAACGGCGGCCTTTGGCTTAGCGCTGCTGGCTAAATTGAAAGTAGAGAGCTTTTCGGTGCAAGGCTTAGTACTGTGCCCCACTCGTGAGCTCGCTGACCAGGTGGCAGAAGAGCTGCGTCGTTTGGCTCGTGGCATGGCGAATATAAAGATACTCACCCTTTGCGGGGGGGCACCGTTTGGGCCCCAGCTCGGCTCTTTAGAGCATGGCGCGCACATTGTTGTGGGCACACCAGGGCGTATTGACGAGCATCTGCGCAAAGGGTCGCTGATCCTCGATTCGCTCTCGATACTGGTACTGGATGAAGCCGACCGCATGCTGGATATGGGGTTTCAGGCCACCATCGATGACATCATTGCTGACACCCCGACTGACCGCCAAACGCTACTGTTCAGCGCGACGTTCCCCGATGAGCAGTCATCGGGCGGCCTAACGGTGATGACCCGCGGCGTAATGCGTGAGCCGGTGATGGTGAAAATCGCTGAAGTGCATGATGCCACGACGATTCAACAGCACTTTTATAGCGTCGCCGATGAAGACGCTCGATTTGACGCCCTGCGTCAACTACTGCTGGTCTACCGGCCCGCCACTAGTGTGGTGTTTTGCAACACCAAACGCGAAACCCAGGCAGTGGCTGAGCAGCTAACGGATGTTGGGTTTAGCGCCGTGGCGCTCAATGGCGATTTAGAGCAGAAAGATCGCGACCGTATACTGATTCTGTTTGCTAACCAGAGTGCCTCTATTCTGGTGGCCACCGACGTGGCTGCCCGCGGCTTGGATATTGCCCAACTGGACGCCGTGTTCAATTACCAGATTGCCCGCGAGCTTGATGTCCATGTGCATCGGGTAGGGCGCACGGGCCGCGCAGGGGCCAGCGGTATTGCGTGTACGCTAGTGACCCCTAAAGAGAGTTACCGGCTGGAGAGGCTAGAAGGCTTGCTGGAGCAACCTATTGCCACCGAACCTTTGCCTAAACCCCAGCACTCAGTGCCGTTTGAGCCGCTGATGGCGACATTACAATTAGCCGGTGGTAAGAAAGATAAACTGCGCCCCGGTGACATTCTTGGCGCGCTGACCAGCGAAGGCGGGTTGCGCGGCGAGCAAGTGGGTAAAATTAAAGTGCTTGCGCGTAGCGCTTATGTGGCCGTTGATCGTGATGTGATTCAGCAGGCTCAAGCCAAACTCGAGCGTGATAAATTAAAAGGGCGTGCTTTCCGTGTTCGCCGTATCCGTTATTGAACGCGTACCAAAGAGGAGCCGACGCAGCTAACCATGAAAATCCCTAAGCGATTACAACCCCTGGTCGATGATGGCATGATCGACGAGGTATTGGTGCAGTTAATGAGTGGCAAGGAAGCGCAGGTCTACGTGGTGCGCTGCGGTGAAGACGTGCGCTGTGCCAAAGTGTTTAAAGAGGCCAAGCAGCGCAGCTTTAAACAAGCAGTTCAGTATCAAGAGGGGCGTAAAGAGCGCAACAGTCGCCGTTCCCGGGCAATGGCCAAAAAAACCCGTTATGGCCAAAAAGAGCAGGAGCAGGCATGGCTAAACGCCGAAGTCGATGCTCTTTATCGCCTTGCCTCTGCAGGCGTACGGGTGCCCGAGCCCCACGGTTTTGTCGACGGTGTATTGCTGATGGAGATGATCAGCGATGCCGAAGGCAATGTGGCGCCGCGCCTGGACGAAGTGACGCTAACGCCAGAGCAGGCTGAGACCTACTACGCCAAAGTCATTCAAGACGTGGTTAGGATGCTGTGCGCAGGTTTGATTCACGGCGATTTGTCGGAATTTAATGTGCTGGTCGATGCTTCTGGCCCGGTGATTATTGATTTACCCCAGGCTGTCGATGCGGCTAGTAATAACAGCGCAGCGGCCATGCTTTATCGCGATGTCGAGAACATGCGAGATTATTTCGGTAAGTACGCGCCAGCGCTTCTGAATACCGAATATGGCAGAGAGATGTGGGCGCTGTATGAAACCGGTGAGCTGCACCCAGATAGTAAGCTTACCGGCCACTTCGATGCCGATACGCATATTGCTAACGTCGATGAGCTGATGGAAGTCATCGACGATGCCAAAGAGGAAGAAGCCGACCGCCAGGCGCGTATGCGTGACGATGATGACGACGGCGAGATTCCGCAGCCTTACTGAATCAGCGCAGTTGATAGCCCTTGAGCAATAGCCCTTGAAGAACAGTCCTTGAAGAACAGTCCTTGAAGAACAGCCCCGGTCAATAGCCATAGCTGACGTAAATCGATATCCTTAGCTTGTTAACGGTTGTTGGCCGCTCGCTTCTTGACAGGGCTGCCAGTGAAAACATGGCTAAGGTGAGGAGTACGTGTGAGGGGCAGCGTAACGGGAGTGTCTGCAGGGAGTGCAAAAGCGCTATCAATATCGTTAGCCGTTGGCGCCGTCGGCGGCACGCTGTTTCAACTCACCGGATTACCCCTCGCCTGGATGCTAGGCCCCTTGATTGCCAATCTGCTGGCGTCTTCACAAGGCGTGAAGGTCGCGGTACCTGAACCGCTGCGTAACGTGTTTCTAGCGGTGATGGGCATGGTGCTGGGCAGCCAGGTGACCCCACAGTTAGCGCACCGGGTGTTGGATTGGCCTGTTTCCGCTGCGCTATTACTGCTAGGGGTAGCCGCTTCCACCGCCGTCGCCGCAGCCTGGTATCGGCGCTGTGGATTTGACCCGGTCAGTGCTTGGTTTGGTGCCTCTCCTGGTGCCATGACGGCGATGATCCTGTTGGGCGAAAAGTGCGGCGGCGACCCTCAGCGCATTGCGGTCGCGCAGTCGCTGCGGGTCATTTTAGTGATTCTATTTCTTCCGCCGCTGTTCTGGGCCTACGAGGACGGTGGCGACAGCATTGGCCCTATTCACAGTGGCTTAGAACATGGCTGGATGCTATTGATGATCCCGCTAATATTGCCGCTAGGCCGCTGGCTGCGAATTCCCAGCCCCGCATTGCTGGCACCACTGCTAGTCGCGGCTTTATTATCCGGTAGTGATATGGCTAGTCTCGCTCTGCCAGGATGGGGGATGAACCTGATGCTATGGGTGTTGGGCAGTGCCATTGGTTCGCGCTTTCAAGGCATGACGCGCAAGCTTTTTGGCCGCTATTTATGGCAGTCTGGCGTGGCGACGCTGTTAGCACTGCTGGTACTGGCGCTGTTTGCCGAGCTAATCCACCAGCTGTTGGGCGTCGGGCGCGATGTGGCGCTATTGGCGCTTGCCCCCGGCGGTATTGGCGAAATGGCGATTCTTGCGGTTGCGCTCAACATTGATCCGGTGTTTGTCGCCTTTCATCACCTGTTGCGTATGGTCACGCTGATGATTATTGCTCCGTTCTGGGCGCGCTGGTTACTGCGCCACTCCTCCTCCACGCCATAACGTCCATTAACACCAACGCCAGTGACGCAAGGAAACATCATGCTATCGCGTGTTTTACAGCCGCTATTTCGTTATTTCGAAACGCGAGTTAACCCTTACCCCGAAGGCGAGGTTAAAACGCCGCCTAAGGGCTTAATGCCGTTTATTGTGCACTTCTCCCGTCCGATGCTGCCGCTGTTGCTGCTAATGACGCTGTTCACGGCGCTGGTATCGGCGGCTGAAGTGGTTTTTTTCAGTTACATGGGGCAGTTAGTCGATTGGCTAGGCAACGTTGAACGCGCAGGCTTTTGGGCGGAAAACGGTCTGTGGCTTGCTGGCCTGGGGCTATTGCTACTGATCGGCTTGCCGCTGTTGGTGCTGATGCAGTCACTGGTTACCCATCAGAGTATTTTCGGCAACTACCCGATGATCGGCCGCTGGCTATCCCACCGCCATATGCTGAGCCAGAGCCTGGCATTTTATCAGGATGAATTTGCCGGGCGTGTGTCGCAAAAAGTGATCCAAACGGCGCTGGCGATCCGCGAGACCGTCACCAAGGTGATGGATTTATTGGTCTACGCCATCGTCTATTTTACCGGCGCGGCCTACCTGCTGGGCCGGGCGGATCTGTTGCTGCTTATTCCGCTGGGCCTATGGCTAGTGGGCTACCTGGCGATCATGCGCTACTTCGTACCGCGTCTGCGTGATGTCTCTATGGACCAGGCGGACGCCCGTGCCCAGATGACCGGCCGCGTGGTGGACAGCTACAGCAATATCCAAACCATCAAGCTGTTTGCCGATACCGAGCGCGAGCAGCGCTACGCCAAAGACGCGATGGAAGGTTTTATGGTCACCGTTCACCGCCAGATGCGCTTGG
The DNA here is from genome assembly GCF_055725665.1 of Vreelandella sp. DA03-1M. Classification (NCBI taxonomy): domain Bacteria; kingdom Pseudomonadati; phylum Pseudomonadota; class Gammaproteobacteria; order Oceanospirillales; family Halomonadaceae; genus Vreelandella; species Vreelandella sp. DA03-1M. The sequence continues at coordinate 3,246,585 of NZ_CM146798.1, read as the reverse complement.
TGACGATCATGAGCGTGGGGTTGACGCTGCTCAACACGGCGCTGTTGGTGGGCACTGCGGCCATGGCGATCAGCGCTTGGTACACGGAGGCGATTTCCCTGGGCGTTTTGGCGATTGCCATCGCGCTGGTCATGCGTATCCGCTTTATGTCCGACTGGATCTTGTGGGAAGTCGCCGGGCTGTTTGAAAATATCGGCACGGTTCAAGATGGAATGAACACCATCGCTCAGAAGCCCACGATCAACGATGCGCCCAATGCGAAAGCACTTCAGGTTCCCCGTGGCGAAATTGTATTTGACGCGCTGCGCTTTCAATATGCCCAGGCGAAAGGGGAGAGTAAAAACGTCTTTGATGGACTCAGCCTGACCATCAAGCCCGGCGAGAAAATCGGCCTGATCGGCCGTTCCGGGGCGGGTAAATCCACCCTGGCCAATCTGCTGCTGCGTTTTTATGACTTGCAAGGTGGGCAGATATTGATCGATGGGCAAAACATTGCCGAGGTGACTCAAACCTCCTTGCGCCACCAGATTGGCATGGTCACCCAAGACACCTCGCTGCTGCACCGCTCGCTGCGTGACAACATCCGTTACGGCAGCCCCCACGCCAGTGACGAAGACGTTTGGAACGCGGTGTGCCGCGCCCATGCAGATACCTTTATCAATGATCTGGTCGACCCGAAAGGGCGTCGCGGCCTGGATGCCCATGTGGGCGAGCGCGGAGTGAAGCTTTCCGGCGGGCAGCGCCAGCGGATCGCGATCGCCCGGGTGCTGCTCAAAAATGCCCCGATTCTGGTTCTGGATGAGGCCACCTCGGCGCTGGACTCGGAAGTGGAGGCCGCCATCCAGGAACAGCTGGATACGCTGATGGAAGGCAAAACGGTGATTGCTATCGCGCATCGGCTGTCGACTATTGCCATGCTCGACCGGTTAATTGTGGTGGATGAAGGGCGTATGGTGGAAAGTGGCACGCATCAGGAGCTGCTTGCACACAACGGCATTTATGCCAGCCTTTGGCAGCGCCAGTCAGGTGGCTTCCTGGGCCTTGATATCGATGGCAACGGCCCCAACCAACGGTAGATACATACATCAATGTACATATTCGAACTGTACATACTGAGGTAACGATGAAAGCGATCAAGCTGAATCAGCCCGGCGGTTTAGACAAGCTGGACGTTGTCGACATGGAAGCGCCTGGTGAACCGGGCCCTGGCGAAATCCGAGTACGCCTACACGCCAGCTCACTGAATTTTCACGATTACGCCGTGGTTGCAGGGATGATTCCCACCGACGATGGGCGTATTCCCATGTCAGACGGCGCGGGCGTTGTCGAAGCCGTCGGCGAAGGTGTCAGTGAATTCGCGGTGGGCGACCACGTGGTTTCAACCTTCTTTCCGCACTGGCTGGAAGGCCCGGCCAGAGTAGGTGATTTTCGCACCACGCCGGGCGATGGCGTGGACGGCTACGCTCGGGAGCAGGTTGTACGCCCGGTTGAGTGGTTTACCCATCAGCCCAAGGGCTATAGCCATGCGGAATCCGCTACCTTAACCACCGCTGGCTTAACCGCTTGGCGGGCGCTGGTCGTCGATGGTGGCATTAAAGCGGGCGACAGTGTGCTGGTACTGGGCACGGGCGGGGTATCCATTTTTGCCCTGCAGTTTGCCCGCTTGATGGGGGCACGTGTCATTGCGACCTCATCTTCTAATGAGAAGCTGGCGCGGCTGCGTGAGATGGGCGCCGAGCACACCATTAACTATAAAGAGACGCCTGATTGGGGTAAGCGGGTGAAAGAGCTGACCAACGGCGAAGGCGTTGATCATATCGTCGAAGTGGGCGGGCCAGGTACGTTGCCGCAATCCTTTGATGCGATCAAAATCGGTGGGCATATCGCCTTGATTGGTATCCTCACAGGGCGTGAGGGTGAGTTGCCGACGGCCAAGTTAATGGCCAAGCAGGCGAACTTGAAGGGCTTGATTGTGGGCAGTCGCCGTCAGCAGATCGAGATGATTCGTGCCCTTGAAAGTCTTGATATGCACCCGGTCATTGACCGTGAATTTCCGCTTGCCGAGATTGCCGACGCTTTCCGTCATCAGGAGTCTGGCCAGCACTTCGGCAAGATTTGCCTGACCATGTAAGCTAATCATTCAGTCAGCAGCCTGACGTTAAGCGGCCATTCGCGTAGAATGGCCGCTTTTTCGTAAGCGATCATTTAACTTACCAAGGTACCTATGCAGCGTTTAGCCCACTTAGTGCATGAATCGTTAGCCCAGCCGCTGGATGTCGAGCGTCTAAGGGTATTAAAGCGTGAGGCGGCCAGAGCCATCGTCACTCGTGACGATAAGATATTGCTGCTATATACCGAACGCTACGACGATTTTAGCTTTCCCGGCGGCGGGATTGATCTGGGGGAAAGTCCTGAGGCTGGTCTACACCGTGAACTTCATGAAGAGACAGGTGCAAACCAGATCGAAATCGTTTCCCACTTCGGCTATGTGACCGAATACGCGCCTACCTTTAAGGCGGATTGGGACGTGATGTACCAGACTTCCCACTGGTTCAGCTGTGAAATCGGCCAGACGTTAGGTGAGACACGCTTCGAAGATTACGAAGTGGCTAACGGTATGTCAGCCGCATGGGTCAGTCTTGACGAGGCGCTTGCTCACAATCGTGGTGTAATTCAGCGTCGCCCGAGCAAAATGGGTATCTCTATTCACCGGGAAACCTTGGTGCTTGAGCGCGTTGCTATGGCACTCATGGAAAGCCCACAAGTGCCTGCGTAGGGAAGAACCAACTGGATTAAAAAAAGTAATCGGTTCAGTCAGTGATGACTAGTCTGGCAAGCGGCTGTAGACCACGCCCTTCACTTCAAGCTCCAGTATCTCATCGTAGGGCACCGTCACGCCTTCAACGTCACCCGGTGTTCGATGGCTGTTCTTAATCTCGGTTTCAGGTATCACTTTCACGCCCATTAGCCCAACGTGTTGGATTCTGGCGCTAAAGCGATTGCCCTCATGCTCAATCAGTAGCCGCTCACCGGCAATACACTTCTCAAGCTTGGCGTGGAGTTCTGCTTCGCTAACGTGGACAACACTCATTGCTTTCTCCTTTAGCTTTTGCCATTGCTCTCGCAATAGTCCGTTATGTGCGCTAACTACTGTCTATAAAGACTTTACTTTAGACCATAAGTTCGGTTATGAGGTTAGCCTTTAGGAATGCCGTGCTAAAGTGCTGGTATTTCTAGCGACAGGAATAGGTACATGGGGGAGCAGCCATCATCAGCCGACACACCGTTGTGGGAAGTCGTTGAGCTTGATCAATTTCATACCCCCGAGCAGACCCAGGCCAGCCAGTGGCGACGTTCATTACGCTCGGCGTCAAAATGGCTAGTGGGCAAGAGCGCTGCCGAGCAGCAAGTGAAAGAAGAGAGCGAGCTACGCGCGCTACCTGAGGTTCGGCTGGCGCATTTAGTGCCACCCATCGATTGGTCATTTGCAGCTAAGGCGTTAGCGCAACAGCTTGAAAGCTGCGAAGCACCGGTAATCTTTTTTATTACCCCACCTCATAGCGGCCATACATCGGTGGTTAGGCAGTGGGCGGAAGAGCATCACGTCGCCTGTTTACCGCCACCCACGCTTAACGAACTCGCCAAGGGGGGCACTGAGTGGGTAGAGCGCTGCATCAATCAACAAAAGTGGGCAGTGCCGGCCCTAGAGCGCCACTTTTTACGCCATACCCAAGGGATTCAGGGTATTCGTGAGTTTCTTGAGCGCGCTTTAAGCGGCCGTCTGGGACAGGGCGTGATTGGCTGTGACAGCTGGGCCTATGCGTATCTTCAGCAGGTGATCGGAATTGATGGCGCGCCGGTGTTTACCCTGCAATCGATGGAGGGTGAGCAGCTGGCACGCTATTTTGCGCAAATTGCGACCCATTCGGGGCAACCTCCGCCTGTTTACAGCACGCGAACCGGTAAGCAGGTGTTGTTCGACTCAGCATCTGAGCAAAAGAGTAAAGCGCCTAATAAAGAGCTGCAGCGCTTAGCGGCTCACTGCCGTGGTCATATAGGACTTGCATGGCACTACTGGCGCGAGCGGCTGCGTGAGCCAAAAGCAGAGGATGAAGAGGCCCTATGGTTAGTGGATGCCCTAGCCGAGGCGGAGCTTTCCGCCGACACCGGGGATATCGCCACACTGGTACTGCATGCGTTACTGCTTCATGGCGGTCTGGATGACCACGCTCTAGGAGATGTGCTGCCGTTCTCACACCATGAAGCACTGAATGCCCGTTTAGCCCTGCAGCGCAAAGGCATTATTTTAAGTTGCGAAGGGCGCTGGCAGATTACACCGCTAAGCTACGCGAGCGTTCGTCAGTTATTGGAGTCGCGTAATTATCTGGTCGACCCTCTTTAAGCAGCCCTTCTCGATAGGCCCACGGAGGGCATTCCATGGAAGAACAACAGAAGTACGCGCGACTGTTTAACGATATCGATAGCCAAACGCTGATTACGTTAGGTGTTGTGCTGCTAGCAACCATTGTGCTGATTATTGTCAGCCAACGCGGGCTGAACTGGATCGGCAATCGAATGCATGGCCAAGTACGTTTTCGTATTTTTGCCTTGGTACCGATGACACGCTTGCTGATATTGATGACTGCGCTCGCCATCATCGTACCGACGATTATAGAGCCGTCGCTACGCAACATGGTGACCGTGATGGGGGCGTTGGGCTTAGCCATTGGCTTTGCCATGAAAGATTACGTCAGCAGCCTGATAGCGGGCGTTGTCTCAGCGGTAGAACTGCCTTATCGGCCCGGCGACTGGGTTCAAATTGAAGATACCTACGGCGAGGTCAAACACGTTGGCTTACGCACCGTTGACATCCAAACCCCTGACGATGATTTAGTTTATGTGCCGCATTTAAAGCTGTGGGATCACGCCGTTTATAACGCCAACAACGGCGGTACCAGCCTGCAGTGCGTGGCGAGCTTTTATCTTCACCCGGAGCACGAAGCAGGCTGGGTACGCAAAGCATTGCGCGATGTGGCGCTAACCAGTGCCTATCTGAAGTTCGACAAACCAATTATTGTCGTAGCTGAGGAGAAACCCTGGGGTACCCACTACCGCATACGCGCCTACCCGGTGGACCCTCGCCAGCAATTTTTGTTTATTACCGATCTCACCTTACGCGGCAAAAAAGTGCTGAGTGCCGCGGGCGTACAGTCAGCGATGTTGCCACCGGATGCGGCTCTGGATACCCGCAACGCGGTAGGGTCAGCTTCATCAAGAGGTAATGATTAACTATCACTCTCTTCGGGTAATTCACCGCTGTGATAGACGTTCTGCACGTCGTCCAGCTCATTGAGCATGCCCAGGAATTTTTCAAACATGACCACGTCATCGCCTTCAACCGGCGTGGTGGTTTGCGGCAGAAACTGAATCTCGTCAACCTCAAAGTCAATCTCGCCAAACGCATCCAGCAGCGCCTGCTTGGCTTTGGCATAGTCGGTATGCGGCGCGAAAACGGTAATACGCTCGCCTTCCTGTTCAATGTCGGTGACATCGACATCGGCTTCCATCAATGCTTCCAGCACGGCGTCTTCATCGCTTCCTGCGAAGGAGAAGATGGCGCAGTGGTCAAACATATGGCTAACGCTGCCGGGCGTACCGATTTTACTCTTGGTTTTGGTAAAGCAGCCGCGCACATCGCCAAAGGTGCGGTTAGGGTTGTCGGTTAGACAGTCGACAATTACCATCACATTGCCGGGGCCAAAGCCCTCGTAGCGCGCGGCAGAGAAATCTTCCCCACCGGCACCGCTAGCTTTATCGAGCGCTTTATCAATGACGTGAGAGGGCACTTGGTCTTTTTTAGCCCGCTCCATTAAACCGCGCAGTGCTAAGTTACCGTTCGGGTCGGTACCACCAGCTTTGGCGCAGACGTAAATTTCGCGCCCGTATTTGCTGTAGACCTTGGTCTTTGCATCGGCCGTTTTGGCCATGGATTCCTTACGGTTCTGAAAAGCCCTACCCATGTTGCCGTCCTATGTATGTTTTCTAGACCTAATTTTTCTAGACTTAAGTTTTCTATATGCCCCGCGCATTGCGCAGCGGGACGGGTGTCTTCAAAAGAGTTCAAAAGAGCGAAAAAGCAAATTTTACCCAACAGCGTACCATGCTAACAGCGTTATTTAAGAAGCTGGCCGAAGTGTTACTTGGCTTAGCGTATACTGGCGCTTACGCCTTATATCGTGATATCGACCCCTCAAGGAGACAACCGCATGCCATTGACACTGTGGCTATCACTTGCCGCGATCTGTGCCATGGGCGCTATGTCGCCGGGGCCAAGTTTGGCACTGGTGCTACGCCACACACTAGGCGGCGGCCGCTTGGCTGGCGTGACCGCCGCAATATTTCATGCCCTTGGCGTAGGTTTTTACGCGCTATTGACCGTGTGGGGGTTGGGGGCATTAATTGCCGGTTTTCCGCTGCTGTTTCAACTGATCACTTGGTGCGGTGCCGCCTACTTAGCATGGCTGGGAATTAAAGCACTGCGGGCCGGTCAAGCGGGTGCCTTACAGCCGACAGTGATGACCACTAACCGGGGCCAAGCAGCCAAAGAGGGCGTCCTCGTCGCGTTAGGTAACCCTAAGCTGATCCTATTTTTTGTCGCCCTGCTAAGTCAGTTTGTAACGCCGGGCATGAGTGCGCTGGCCAAAGCAATTATAGTGCTAACAGCGATGATTATTGATGGTGGTTGGTACGTGTTGGTGGCTGTGCTGCTTTCCCACTCACGCATTTTGCCTTGGCTGCAACACCGTGCCCACTGGATTAACCGCATTACCGGGGTACTGCTGATCGCGCTGGCGCTAAGAGTGGTCGCTGGGCCGCTGGTGTAAAAAGTAGAGTCGTGGCATGGTGATCGCTATGCCGTTTGAGGTTTTGTGGGGTCGAGTGATGCCAATTTACGACCAAGACTGCTATACCCACCAAGGGCTGCCATTCAACCTACGCGCGCTGCGTGGCCAAGTACTGCTGGTGGTCAACGTTGCCAGCCAGTGTGGCTTCACCCCCCAGTTAAGCGAGCTGGAAGCACTTTATCAGCGCTATCGGGACCAGGGCTTTACCGTGCTTGGTTTCCCCTGCAACCAGTTTGGCCGCCAGTCACCCGAGAGCGCGCAAGCCTTTTGCCAGTTTGGGGAACAGAAATTTGGGGTAAGCTTTCCGTTGATGGAGAAGGTTAACGTCAATGGCAGCCAGGCCCATCCTCTGTTTTGCTGGCTTAAGCGTGAAGCGCCCGGTGTGATGGGGACCCAATTGATTAAGTGGAATTTCACCAAATTCTTAATAGGCCGCGATGGCAAAGTGATTGCGCGCTTTGGGCCCCGCGACCATGGGCGCCCGCTGCGTCTGGCGTTAGAGCAAGCGCTGGATCAAGCCTACCCATAACGCTAATCTGTAAAACAAGAGTGAGACTGCCTGAAAAAGTCGGCCTAAATCTGTTCTCCCCGCGTGACAGCGACGCGGTTCATTAGCGCATTCCAGCGGTGGCGAACCATCATCGTGGTCAACCCTGAAAACAGCGCCCAGCTTTTGCGTCGCCAGCCCTTCAAGCGCATGTTGTGATTAACCAACTGCTTCATCAGCTTATAATCGTCAAATTGCCGCCACTCGCTAGCGATTGAAAGTTGGTGGCGAGACATCACCGGGGCCATTTCCAAGCGAAACATCCACTCAAGTTCATTGAGGGTCATATCGTAGCGCTGCACGACCTCTACCATGTGGGCGTAATCGCGTTCGCTGGGTTCACGATCCAGCCACAGCGGGGCTAGCGCTAGCCAAAGGTCACCACGTTCATCTACTAGCTGCTGTGCATTCATGGTCACCTCATTAGAGAAGTCGGTGCTTAGGCAACTATCGTGACGCGAAAGCGCCTTTAGCTCAAGGGCGGACACACGGCACGGAGACAGCTAGAATAGCCCCACTGAGTCACAATGTTGCCTTGGCAGGGCGATGTTGGTAACCAAATCAATCCTATAACGAGGTTCAATGTGATTATTAAACCCAAAGTGCGCGGCTTTATTTGTACTACCACTCACCCCATTGGCTGTGAGCAGAACGTTCGCGAGCAGATTGAAGCGACCCGTGCCCGTGGTTTGGATAAGCAGGCTGGCCCGAAAAAAGTATTGGTGATAGGAGCTTCGAGTGGCTATGGCTTGGCCGCCCGTATTACCGCGGCGTTTGGCTATGGGGCCGATACGCTAGGCGTCTTCTTTGAAAAGCCCGCCACCGATAAAAAGCCGGGTACTGCCGGTTGGTATAACAGTGCGGCTTTCGATAAGTTTGCCAAGCAGGAAGGGCTTTACAGCAAGTCGATCAACGGCGATGCGTTCTCCCATGAAGCGCGGGAAAAAGCCATTGAATTGATCAAGCAAGACATGGGTGAAATCGATCTGGTGGTCTACTCGCTGGCGTCGCCCGTGCGTAAGCTGCCGGACAGCGGCGAGCTGAAGCGTTCCAGCCTGAAGCCGATTGGCGAAACCTACCGTGCCACCGCAATCGACACTAATAAAGATGCCATCATTGAAGCGGAAGTAGAACCTGCCACCCAACAAGAGATCGACGACACCATTACCGTCATGGGTGGCGAAGATTGGGAACTGTGGATGGAAGCCCTTGACCAAGCCGGTGTGTTGGCAAAAGGCGCACGCAGCGTGGCGTTTAGTTATATCGGTACCGAAATCACCTGGCCGATTTACTGGCACGGTGCATTGGGTAAAGCCAAGGAAGATCTGGACCGTGCTGCCACGGCTATCGACAGCAAATTAAAAGCGAGCGGCGGCGGCGCCAACGTTGCTGTACTGAAATCGGTCGTTACCCAGGCGAGTGCGGCGATTCCGGTGATGCCGCTGTATATCGCCATGGTCTATCGCATCATGAAAGAGCAGGGGCTGCACGAAGGCACTATTGATCAATTAAACCGCCTATTCGGCGAGCACCTCTACTCAGCCCAAGGGCAGCGGGGCGAGCTAGTGACAGATGAAGCTGGGCGTCTGCGTTTGGATGACTGGGAGCTACGTGACGACGTTCAACAAGCTTGTCAGGATCTATGGCCAGAGGTGACCACCGAGAACTTGTTCGAGATTACCGACTATGCTGGTTATAAGCACGAATTCTTGAAGCTGTTTGGTTTCGAGCGTGACGACGTAGATTACGATGCCGACGTCAATCCAGAAGTGAAGTTTGATGTCGTGAATCTGTAAGCCATTCACTGGGGCGGTAGCGCCGCCCAATTCGACCGGAACGCGGGAGGTGTTTATGGATACTAAGGAAAGCAAAACCCCGGAAGAACAGAAAGAGCACATCATTGGTGAGCGGGTGCCTGAGGATCTTGAATCTTCCAAGCCACATCTTCAACCTGAGGCCAAGAAGCGCCCCGGCGGGATGTATAAGTTACTCCCGCTGGTGATTATCATTCTTGGTGTGATTGTGGTGAGCATTATTGTATTAGGCATCATTAATCGGGGTAACTAGCGAGTCACGATGCTGATGTATTGCCGGGCCAAGCGCCCGGCAATTTTTTTGGCAAGAGCGCTTAATAGTTAGAAGGAGGCTTATTACTTTCAACCGTTGTTAAATTTCGCCTATAAATTCGTCAGAGGGCGAAAGCTCTGCTAAGAAAGGAAGAGGTTATAAAAAGTTAATACCTTTCAAGCAGGAGGATATATGACACGAGTAGCACGCGTAGAGCCTATCAGTAAAAAGCGAGACAATAAGCTTATTATTTCGGGTTGGCGAGTGATAGATGTAACTGATCCTAATGAGCCTCAGGAAATCTCACAACACGAAACTGAACCTCAAGCCATTGAGGCTGCACGTCGTTTTGAAGCCAAAACAGCCGAGGAGCTTGGCTCCGACCCTGATGATACTCAAGATTATGATGCGTCGGATGAACAGGCTGGTAAGCGTTTTCCTGGGTAATTGCATTGCTAATTAGCTAAAAGCTAAATAGTAAAAGTGGTAGTAAATACTTTGCCTAAATCAATAATAGTTGTTGGTAAGTGGTTAATATTTATTAATCTTTTATAAGAAATTCGTTTTGGCTTTGATTTAGTGTACTTCGGTGTACTAGCTTCTTATGTGTAAACCAACACAAGGAGAGATTGTATGAAACGGACAGCATTAGCAATTGCCATCGGTGCGGTTTGCGCAGGCTTGTCAGCTGGCGTTCTTGCTCAGGAAGAGAACCAGAATGAAACTGATCGCAGCAATCAAACGGCTCAGCAACAAGACACAAACGCGCAAGAGCAGCGTAGCAACGACGAAACTAGGGACATCAATGTTGAACAAAAGCCTGCTGAAGTAGAAGTAGAGCAAGAGAAACCTGATATCACGGTGGAGCAGTCTCAACCTAAAGTTACTATTGAGCAACCTGAGCCCAATGTGACCGTGGAAGAAGCCGAGCCTAATGTCACCGTTGAGCAAACTGGCGAGCCTGAGGTGACGGTTGAGCAAGCGGAAGACGCCCAGGTCAATGTCAATGAAGACGAGCAAGAGCGCCAGCAGAATGATCAGCAGAGTGACCAAGCTGCTCAAAACCAAACTGATCAGGCCGATCAAAATGACCAGTCCAACTCACTGATGTCACGTCAGGTCAGCGACCTGGAAGGGATGACAGTGATGAATCAGGAGGACGAAGAGATCGGTGGAGTACAGCATATTGCAAAGCACGATGAGTCTGGCGATTTGTTTGCTATCGTTTCGGTAGGTGGTATTTGGGGTTTTGGCGCAACGGACATTGCGCTGCCTATCAATGACATGCAGCTTGAAAATGATCAGCTCGTTGTCAACACAAACTATGGCGAAGATGAAATCGAAGCTTCATCTAATAATTACCAAGAAGATGAGTACAGCGAAGTGGATGGCAACATGACGCTATCTGAGGCGCAGCAACAGGAACGCAGCAACACTAACAGAGGTGCTGTTTGATACAGTCAATCGTTAGTGACTAATGAAGAGGGCAAGGCGGATACGCCTTGCCCTTTTTGGTAGCTGCGCTAACGCTATTAACGCGGCGACATCTTTTTTTATGTATGAGTAACAAGCGCTGCCTTCATTTGCGCAATTGGGTAAGATGGTTATTTATCCAAGCCGTTGGCGGTTCTCATGCAGTTTCTTCAATAATTATGCAGTCCAATCACTTAGCATCAAAAGCAGCGATAGCCCGTCGGCGGGTCGCGTTTATGCTACTGCCGGGGTTCTCGCTGTTGACCCACGCCAGCGCGCTGGAGCCGCTGCAAATGGCGAACCAGTTAAGCGGCCAGATGCTTTATCACACCGTTACGCTAAGCCTCAGCGACGAACCGGTGCGCAGCGGTGCACAGCTTTCCCTGATTGCACAGCATGAGCTGGGTACCGCACTGGGGCCGCTTGATTTGTTACTGATATGCGCGCCCACGCCGCTTCCCTATACATTGCCAGCAAAGCTTAACGAGTGGTTGCGCGGCCACCAGGGGCGCGGTGTGGCGCTTGGCGGTTTGGCCGGAGGGACGGAAGTGCTGGCCCGCTGTGGGTTGCTGGAAGGCTATCGTGCCACGCTGCCATGGCAGCGCTTTGAGGCGTTTGCGCAGGCCTATCCGCAAGTCACCCTCTCCCAGCAGCTGTTCGAAATTGACCGCGACCGGCTAACCTGCGCCGGTGGCACGGCGGCGATGGATCTGATGCTGACCCTGATAGGTCAGCACCACGGCGCACGCTTGGCAGAGCAGGTCTCAGAACAGTTCGTGTGCGATCGCATTCGGCTGGCGGATGAACGCCAGCATGTGCCGTTACGCACTCGCTTGGGCCACGCGCCGCAAAGCTTAGTGGATGCCGTTACGCTAATGGAAGCCAATATCGAGGAGCCGCTCTCGACTCTTGAACTGGCCGAGCACCTGGGGATTTCCCGGCGCCAGCTGGAGCGACTGTTTAAGAAGTATCTACAGGCGGTACCTAGCCGGTACTACCTCGATTTACGCCTGCAGGAAGCGCGCAAGCAACTGCGTGAGAGTGACCGGCCGGTAGGCGATATCGCTTTTGCTACCGGTTTTTCCTCCGGCGCGCATTTTTCCACCGCCTACCGAAATCATTTTGGCATGACGCCAAGAGAAGAGCGCCTAAATTAGAAAGGTATGATTAGAAAGATAAGATTAGAGAGCTCAGGTTAACGTATCGACAATACCGCCTTCTACCCGCAGGGCCGCGCCTGAGGTAGCACTTGCTTGCGGCGACGCGGCATAGACGCTCATGCTGGCCACTTCCTCAGGCGTGGCGTGGCGAGGCGCTGGATGATGGAAGAGGGCCGGTTCTCTTTGACAAAGCGCGCTTCCATCTCCTGTTGAGAAGTGCCTTCTTTCTCTGCCATTTCAGCAATCATCTTAAGCACGCCTTCAGAGCGCGTTGGCCCAGGCAAGATAGCGTTGACAGTTACCTGCGTGCCGCTGAGCACTTTGGCCAGCCCGCGCGAAACCGATAAGAGCGCCGATTTGGTCATGCCGTAATGCACCATCTCGGTGGGGATGTTGATGCCCGATTCGCTGGAGATAAACTGGATGCGGCCCCAGTTGCGGTCGCGCATGCCTTGGGCATAATGGCGAGAAAGGCGCACGGCACTCATGATATTGATGTCGAAAAATTGTTGCCAGGTCGCGTCATCAACCTCGAAGAAGTCCTGTGGACCGAAAATTCCCACATTATTGATCAGTATATCTGCGCTGGGTTGCTGCTGGATCAGTGTTTGGCAGCCTTCAGCAGTACCGAGATCGGCGGCCACGCCTTCTACCTGGGCATTCGGGGCATCCTGTTTAATGCTGGCTATTGCCTCATCCACACGTGCCTGCGAACGGCCTGTGACGACAACCTTGGCGCCAGCGTTGGCAAGCCCTTGGGCAATCGCAAAACCGATACCCGCCGTCGAGCCGGTAATGATGGCGTGCTTACCGCTTAGATCAATTTGCATAAGGTGTACTCCTCTCTTCCTGAGTGTCAGTACGTCGCGATACCTCGCTATCCAAGCATGACTTTATCGCTTGCCAATAAGTATGGAGGTCTTATAGCGTTCTTCAAGACGTTAACGCGACTCAATGGGCGTCGCTATTCATAATTTGCCGTCCCATTGCTGAAAGCGGTTGACCGTGTTGGCCCCTTATACTGTTTTCATTCCTTCCCTCCATTGGAGATAACGCGCCATGAGCCATACCCCAAGCCGTCAAGATTACGACCACTATATGACGCCCAACTACTCACCGCAGCAGGTTATTCCCGTGCGCGGCGAAGGTAGCCGCTTGTGGGATCAGCAGGGGCGCGAATATATCGATTTCGCCGGTGGCATCGCCGTCAACTCACTGGGCCACTGTCACCCGGTGCTCGTTAATGCGCTGAAAGAGCAGGGCGAAAAGCTGTGGCATCTCTCTAACGTGTTTACCAACGAGCCCGCGTTGAACCTGGCTAAAACGCTGGTTGAACGCACCTTTGCCGATAAAGTGTTTTTATGCTCTTCCGGCGGTGAAGCCAATGAAGCCGCGCTAAAGCTGGCCCGCCGCTGGGCCGTCGATAACCATGGCGAACAGAAAGACAAGATCATCTCGTTTTATCAATCTTTTCACGGTCGTACCTTCTTTACCGTCAGCGTGGGCGGCCAGCCAAAATATTCCCAGGGCTTCGGCCCAGTGCCGGGTGGTATTCATCACGCCAACTACAATGACCTGGAAAGCGTTCGTGCGCTGATGAGCGACGACACCTGCGCGATCATGGTTGAGCCCATGCAGGGCGAAGGCGGCATCGTGCCCGCAACACCAGCATTTCTTCAGGGCCTGCGCGATCTGTGTGACGAACATAACGCGCTGTTGATTTTTGACGAGGTGCAAACCGGCGTGGGTCGTAGCGGCGAGCTCTATGCGTACAAGAACTACGGCATTACGCCGGATATCCTGACCAGCGCCAAGTCGCTGGGCGGCGGTTTCCCCATTGGTGCCATGCTGGCCACCGATGACGTCGCTAAGTCGCTGGTCGTTGGTACTCACGGCTCCACCTACGGCGGCAATGCGCTGGCCTCTGCCGTGGCGCTGGCGGCCGTCGAGTTTATCGATACCCCTGAAGTGCTGGAAGGGGTGAAAAAACGCCACGACCTGTTCCGCGAGCATCTGGAAACCATCAACCGCAAACACGGGGTGTTCAAGGAGATCCGTGGTATGGGCCTGCTGATGGGCGCCCAGATGTCGGATGCCTATGAGGGGCGTGCCAAGGACATTCTGCCGCTGGCTATAGAAGAGGGCTTGATGGCGCTGGTTGCCGGCCCGAACGTATTGCGCATGGCGCCTTCTCTGGTCATCCCTGAAGCAGACATCGCCGAGGGTATGGCGCGCTTAGAGCGTGCGATTGAGCGGTTAGTTGCGGCAGGATGAGAGAGCAAAAGGCTGCGTCAGTTGTGTTAACTGAAGAGGGAGCGTCGAGGATGCTGGTAGTTCGACCCGTTAAAGCGTCTGATCTCACGGCGCTGGAGCAATTAGCCGAGCATGCAGTACCTAAGCTTACCAACTTGCCTGCTAATCGTGAGCGGCTTCAGGAGCGCATTACGCGCTCTCAGGAGGCTTTCAATGGCGAGGTCGAGTTTCCTGAGAACGAGCACTATACCTTTGTGCTCGCTGACGATAGTCGTGAGGAAGTGTTGGGAACGGCCACTATCCGTGCCCAGGCAGGCGCCAATGAGGCTTACTACACCTATCGGCAGGAAACGTTGATCCACGCCTCGCAGCAGCTGAATGTGCGTCGTGAAGTTCAGACACTGGCGCTTTCCCATGAAGTTTCGGACGCCACCCTGCTGTGCGCCTTTTCGCTGAACCCGCGTTATAAGGGCACCAGCGCGGAGAGTCTGCTGCGCCGGGCGCGGCTGATGTTTATCGCCCAGTATCCCGAGCGCTTTTCGCGTATTCTGGCGGTGGCGTTTCCCGGCTACCTGGATGCCCGCAATGAGTCGCCGTTCTGGGAGAGCGTAGGGCGGCACTTTTTCGCCCGCAGCTTCCAGGATATGAATCATATTGCCGGGGTGCGCTCGAAAAGCTTTATCGCCGAAGTCATGCCCCAGTTCCCGCTCTATTTGCCGCTGTTAACGCCTCAGGCTCGGGCGGCGATTGGCCGGGAACACCCGGCCCATGAAGAGGCGCTGGAAGAGATGCTGGCGGAGGGTTTCGTGCGTTCTCGCCATGTGGATATTTTCGATGCCGGGCCGATAGTCAAAGCTGAGCGCGAGCGGTTGGAGACCTTTCGCAGTGCCGCCTGGCACCCGGTGCGCATTCGCCCCGAACACGTTTTGCCTGATGCCGAACCGGCGATGATTGCCAACCAGAAGCTGGGTGATTTCCGCTGTATTGTTGCGCGTTATGCGTTGTCGCCCACGGGCCAGTTGATGCTCTCCGCGGAGCACGCCGAGCGGTTGGGCGTTACGGAAGGGCGGGCGGTGCTTGCCGCGCCGCTAACACTCCCCACCGTGGTAGACGCGCTCGATGAAGGAGAAATGTAATGCGCATTCGACCCATTGCCCGTGATGATTTGGATGGGCTGCAGGCGCTTGCGCAGCAGGCCGGCGTTGGTTTTACCTCGCTGCCGGATAACCGTGAGTTTCTAGCCGGAAAGATTGAAGCGGCTGCCAGTGCCTTTGAAGAGCGCACCCCGGCGGATGACCGGCTTTATTTCTTTGTACTAGAGGATGAAGTAAGCGGCGAGTTGGCGGGCTGCTGCGCCATTGAAGGCCAGGTAGGTCGAGAAGTGCCG
This sequence comes from Vreelandella sp. DA03-1M, assembly GCF_055725665.1. NCBI lineage: Bacteria > Pseudomonadati > Pseudomonadota > Gammaproteobacteria > Oceanospirillales > Halomonadaceae > Vreelandella > Vreelandella sp. DA03-1M. Next base: position 3,230,793 of record NZ_CM146798.1, on the reverse strand, counting down.
TTCTACAACTACCGGCTGGGCACTTTGGCCCATTCCTCGGTTCAGCTGGATCTGCACCGCACCATCGACACGCTGTTTTTAAGCTCCGACCACACCGGTGATGCCGAAGTGTGCTCGCTGTTCCTGCGTCCGGAGTATCGCGGTGAAGCCAATCGCCACTTGCGCAACGGCGCGCTGCTTTCCAAGGCGCGCTGGCTGTTTATCGCCCAGTTTCGTGACCGATTCCCCAATAAAGTGTTGGCAGAAATGCGCGGTGTGTTCGACGAGAACAACACCAGCCCTTTCTGGGAGAGCTTGGGCAAACACTTCTTTCCCATGGATTTCAGCGAAGCGGACCGCCTCACCGGCTTGGGGCAGAAGAGCTTTATCGGCGAGCTGATGCCCAAGTTCCCAATCTACACCACCTTTATGGCCGAAGAGGCGCGCGCCTGCATTGGCCAGGTACATCGCCATACCCGCCCGGCACTGGAAATGTTGAAGAAAGAGGGGCTGCGCTGGGAAGGCTATATCGATATTTTCGACGGTGGTCCCACCGTGGAAGCCTACATTGATGACGTGCGCGCCATTCGCAACTCACGGCTTTGCCAGGTGGAAGTATCTGCCGCTGCCCGTGAAGAGAGCGTTAGCCGCTGGCTGGCGGCTACCACCCATATGTTGAACTTTACTGCCAGTTGGATAGGCCGCGCGCCCACCGACGACAACACCATCGTGCTTAACGAGCAGGAAGCGAGCCGCTTGAGTGTCGCTACCGGTGACTATCTTCGCCTGCTGGAAACCTGAGCCCGACAGCCTGTACGTACATAAGCCCGCATTTACACGGCAAGGAGAGAACGATGCACGCCCAACAGCAGCAACTTATCAATGGCGCCTGGCTAGCAGGCGACGCCGCGTCGTTGAGCAAGCACGATCCCGTTTCCGGACAGCTGCTCTGGCAGGCCGCCACGGCCAGCGAGGATCAAGTCGCGATCGCTGTGAAGGCCGCCCGCAGCGCCTTTCCTGGCTGGGCGCGTACTCCCTTTGCCGAGCGCCAGGCCCTCGTCGAGCGTTTTGCCGAAGTGCTGAAATCCCGTGGGGAAGCGCTGGCCGTGGCGATTGCTTCTGAAACCGGTAAACCCCTCTGGGAAGCGCGCACTGAAGCGGGTGCGATGGTGGGCAAGGTCGCGCTATCGGTCAAGGCCTATAACGAGCGTACCGGTGAGCGGGAAAAAGCCGTTGGCAATGCAAAAGCGGTATTGCGCCATCGCCCCCACGGCGTGATGGCGGTGTTCGGCCCCTATAACTTCCCAGGCCACCTGCCCAACGGCCACATGGTGCCCGCGCTATTGGCGGGTAACACCGTCGTCTTCAAACCCAGCGACCAGACCCCGCTGACCGCCGACTTAACCCTTCAGTGTTGGCTGGAAGCCGGGCTACCTGCCGGGGTGATTAACCTAGTGCAGGGCGGCGTTGCCGTGGGCCAGGCGCTGGCCGGCAACCCCGGGATCGATGGCCTGCTGTTTACCGGCAGCGCCAAGGTGGGTGGCATGCTGCATCAGCAGTTTGCTGGGCAAATGGATAAAGTGCTGGCGCTTGAGCTGGGCGGCAATAATCCGCTGGTAGTGAAAGATATTGATGATGAGCGTGCGGCGGTGCTTACCATTCTGCAGTCGGCGTTTTTATCTGGCGGCCAGCGCTGCACCTGCGCTCGCCGATTGATGGTGCCGGAAGGCGCAGTAGGGGATCGTCTAATTGATGCGCTTTCCGAGGCGATTACCAAGCTGCATGTGGCGGGCCAGTTCGAAGAGAACCCTGCTCCGTTCTATGGCGGTTTGGTGAGCGTGGCCGCTGCAGATGGCCTGCTCAAGGCGCAAGAGGAACTGGAATCCATGGGCGGTACGGTGATCAACCGCATGCGGCGCCTGGAAGAGAACACCAGCCTGCTAAGCCCCGCGCTGATTGATGTGACGGGCCTGGACGTTCCTGACGAGGAGCACTTTGGACCGCTGCTGAAAATCCACCGCTATCGCGATTGGGATGAAGCACTCTCGCTTGCCAACAACACCCGCTATGGGCTCTCCGCCGGGTTGATTGGCGGCGAGCAAGCCGATTGGGACGACTTCCTGTTGCGCATTCGCGCAGGCATCGTTAACTGGAACCGCCAGACCACCGGCGCTTCCGGCGATGCGCCCTTCGGCGGCGTAGGTGACAGCGGCAACCACCGCCCCAGCGCCTATTACGCAGCAGACTACTGCGCTTATCCGGTTGCTTCCATGGAAGCCGACACCCTGGAGATGCCTGAAACCCTGCCACCAGGAGTGAGTCTATGAACGGCAGTGCCTTCAGTCGTATCAGGGAAGTCAATTTCGACGGTTTGGTCGGCCCTACCCATAATTACTCGGGGCTGGCAGTCGGGAACGTCGCTTCGATGAGCCACGGTGGCCTGCTCTCCAGTCCCAAGGAGGGCGCGCTTCAGGGGCTGGCAAAGATGAAGTCGCTGATGGACGTGGGCTATGCCCAGGGCGTGCTACCCCCACAGCAGCGTCCTGATGTCGGGGCGCTGCGTGATCTGGGCTTCAGCGGCAGTAATAGCGAGGTGCTGGCCCGCGCCGCTGTCGAGGCACCGCAGCTACTGCGGGCGGTATGTTCGGCGTCCAGCATGTGGACCGCTAACGCCGGCACGATTACTCCCAGCGTCGACGCACCGGATGGCCGGGTGCACTTCACGCCAGCCAATCTGCAGTCGAGCTTTCACCGCTACCTGGAGCCGCAAACCACCGGACGTGTGCTGCAAGCTATTTTTCGCGATGAGCAGTGTTTTGCTCACCACCCGGTGCTGCCTGCAACGCCGGCCTTTTCCGATGAAGGGGCGGCCAATCACACCCGCCTTTGCGGCGAATATGGTGAACCCGGGGTTCACCTGTTTGTCTATGGTCGCCAGGCATTTGGTGACGTGCGTAGCGGCGAGCGTGAACCCCAGCGCTATCCCGCCCGGCAGACTCTGGAAGCCAGCCAGTCGGTAGCCCGCCAGCACGGGCTTACGGAAGCGCAAACCGTCTTCGCCCAGCAGCACCCGGATGCCATCGATGCTGGCGTGTTCCATAACGATGTCATTGCAGTGGGCAACGGGCCCGTGCTGCTCTACCACGAAATGGCCTTTCTGGACGAAGAGGGCACGCTCGATGAGTTGCGTGCCAAAATGCACACGCCGCTGATTCCCGTGCGCGTGCCGGTCGAGGCGGTGAGCATGGAAGACGCGGTCGCATCGTATCTCTTCAACTCCCAACTGCTCTCCAACCCGGACGGCACCATGACGCTGGTGGTACCCGGCGAATGTCAGGAGCGGGAAGCGGTCTGGCGGACGATCCAGGATCTGATCCTGGCGGGCAATAACCCCATCGGCGAAGTGATCGTCAAAGACGTCAAGCAGAGCATGCGCAACGGTGGCGGCCCCGCCTGCCTGCGCTTGCGTGTGGTGCTAACGGAAGCCGAGCGTGCCGCGCTCACTGGCCGAGTACTGCTCAACGAGGCACTGTATACCGATCTGACCGCGTGGGTGGAGCGCCACTACCGCGATCGCCTGGCCCCGGACGATCTCGCCGATCCACAGCTGGCGGAAGAGTCACTGGTTGCTCTGGATGAACTGACGCAGTTACTGCAGATTGGTTCGGTCTACCCGTTCCAGTTGGGGTAGGGGATTGAATAAACAGAGTAAAGAGAGAATCAAAAGAGCCATCAGACTTGGTGGCTTACCTCTATTGGTTTTATAAGGGGGAGGCTGTGACAACTGATGAAGGCGTCCTTCGGTAGGTACACGTCCTCATTAAGTCTGCAATAAGCAGTAAAAAGCGTTAGCTAGCAACACAAGTGCCCGTCCGTAGGTTAAGAATATCTAGTGCATCCTCTAGACGGCCGATACCACTGATGCCTCCGCTTTCAGCGAAATTGCACGCGGCGTCCATTTTTGGCCCCATAGAACCAGCCGGCAGGTCCAGCTTGCGAGCTTCATCCAGCGTTAATTTATGGATAGGTGCAGCGGTGTCCTTACCGAAGTCACGGTAGATGGCGTCCACGTCAGTGAGAAGGAGCAAGGCATCTGCGCCCAGCTGGCTGGCCAGAAGTGCGCTGGCGGCGTCTTTATCGATCACGGCTTCGATGCCGATCATGCTGCCGTTCTCTCGGCGAAGAATGGGGATGCCACCGCCTCCGGCGCAGATCACCACAACGCCCTGTTCCAGCAGCAGCTGGAGCACCCTCATGTCGGGTATCTCCAAGGGCTTGGGCGAAGGCACTACCCGCCGCCACTTGTCACCATCCTGAGCGATGTGCCAACCGGCGGCTTCGGCTTTGGTCTCGGCTTCTTCCCTTTCGTAAACTGGCCCGACAAACTTGGTGGGATTGCTGAAGGCGGGGTCATTCTTGTCGACCAGAACCTGGGTAAGTAGGGTGGCCACAGGTCTGTTATGGTCCAGGGCGTTTTCCAGTTCCTGCTCGATGATGTAGCCGATCATACCTTCTGTTTCAGCGCCCAGTACATCCAGCGGATAAGCTTCGTCCGGCTTATAGGCGGCGCCCTGAAGCGCCAGTAAGCCTACCTGGGGGCCATTGCCGTGAGTGACTACCAGCTGGTGGCCAGCGCGGATGATTTCGGCCAATGATTCGGCGGCAATTTTCACGTTGGCGCGCTGGGCCTCGGCGGTCAGGGGCTCCCCTCGCCGCAACAGGGCATTGCCTCCCAGAGCTGCTACTACAAGCATGTCATGCTCCTTGAATCAGTTTCCAAGAGTGGCGACGAGCACCGCCTTGATGGTGTGCATTCGGTTCTCCGCCTGATCAAATACGATAGAGGCGGGACTTTCAAAGACATCGTCGGTGACTTCCATGGCATCGATGCCGAACTCGGCCTGTATTTCCTTGCCTATGGTGGTCTCGGTGTTATGGAAGGCCGGCAGACAATGCATGAACCTTACGCGGGGGTTGCCGGTTTTCTCCATCAGGGCAGCATTGACCTGGTAGGGCTGCAACAGTTTGATTCGCTCTGCCCACTTTTCCTTCGGCTCACCCATGGACACCCACACATCGGTGTAGACAAAATCCACGCCTGCCACCGCAGCATCGATGTCTTCCGTGATCATGATTTGTGCGCCGGTCTCACTGGCAATGGTCTGTGCTTCATTCTGAATAGCCTCGCTGGGCCAACAGGCCTTGGGCGCACACAAGCGCACATCCATTCCCATCATGGCACCGCCGATCAGCAGGCTGTCGCCCATGTTATTCGCAGCGTCCCCGATAAATACAAAGGCAACATCCCGCAGCGGCTTTTCCACATTTTCCTGCATGGTCAGGAAGTCTGCGAGGATCTGTGTGGGGTGGAATTCATTGGTCAGCCCATTGTAAACCGGCACGCCGGCATACTGTGCCAGCTCCTCAACCACCGTCTGGCCGAACCCCCGGTATTCGATGGCATCGTAAACGCGGCCGAGCACACGGGCGGTATCCTTGACGGACTCCTTGTGGCCGATATGGGTGCCCGTCGGGCCCAGATAGGTTACTCGGGCGCCCTGATCAAACGCTGCAACCTCAAAGCCTACCCGGGTTCGGGTGGAGTTCTTTTCAAAGATTAGCGCTATGTCCTTGCCCTGCAACTGCGGTACTTCGGTGCCAGCGTACTTGGCTGTTTTCAGGTCGGTGGAAAGCTTGAGCAAAAAACTGATCTCTCGGGGCGTAAAGTCCCTCAGGGTCAGGAAGTGCCGGTTCTTGAGATTGAAAGCCATGGTTCTGCTCCTTCCTTGTCAGACTGTATCTCGTATTGTCGGGCAGCTCATGCAACGCCCGCCGCCCCGGCCCCGGCCCAACTCCGCTCCAGGTATGGCCAGTACCTCTATGCCGGCTGCCTCCAGCGCAGCATTGGTATCGTCGTTGCGGTCATAACCGATGACGACCCCCGGACTCAGTGCCAGCACGTTATTGCCATCGTTCCATTGTTCTCGCTCCCGTTCGGCAGGTGTATCGCCACCCGTGGCGACCACTTCCAGGGACGGGTAACCAAGTACATCGGCAACAACATCAAACAGCGGGCGGCTGTCCTGGAAGAACGACAGGTGCTTGCTGCCTTCCCCCGGACGCAGGTCGTAGCAAACCATTTCATCTGCGACTTCCTTGAAAGTGGTCACTACATTGCCGCCACAGAAGGTAAACACGGTATCCAGGTGCATGGCAGAACGGCTCTTGGGAATCTGGCAGGCAATTATCCGTTCTGCAGTGCCGTTAGCAAAAAGCGTCTTGGCCAGCTGGCCAATGGCTTGCGGGGAGGATCGTTCCCCCATTCCCACCAGCACGACACCATTACCCACCGGCATGATGTCCCCTCCTTCCAGGGTCGCCAGCGCATGATCTTCAAGCGGGTCGCCCCAATGCACGTTCACCTTGCCGGCAAACTTCGGATGGAACCGGTAGATCGCGCTCATTAGTAGCGTCTCTGGTTTGCGTGCAGCCCAGTACATAGGGTTCAGAGTGACACCACCATAAATCCAGGCGCTGTTATCCCGGGTGAACAGTAAGTTGGGCAGTGGCGGCAGCACAAAGCCGTGAGGCCCCAGATGGTTACCGAACAGCCCTGCAGGGTCGAAAGGCAGGTCACCTACTTCCAAACCACCAATGAGAAATTTCGCCAGCGTATTACCCGGCAGTTCGTTCATCCATGCGCGAAGGTCGGATACCATGCCTACCCCGATATGATTCCAGGTAATCCGGTGGTCTAGAACCCAGGTACGTGCTTCGGGAATATCAAGCGTTGTCGCCAGCAGGTCGTTAACGTCCAGAACCTCCACACCACGTTCACGCATTACCTCGGCGAATACGTCATGGTCTTTCTGTGCCTGCTTGACCCAGAAGACGTCGTCGAACAATAACGCATCGCAGTTGGAGGGAGTAAGTCTTCTATGGGCTAGCCCAGGGCGGCAGACGATAACTTGCCGTAAAGTCCCAGTTTCTGAGTGAACGCCCAAAGTGTGTTCTGACATGTCGCATACTCCTTTGCCTTGGTTATAGAAATGCACCAATGCTAATAACTGCACTGATAAAAACAGTCAAAATAAGAAGGAGAGGCCAGATAAATACTAGCCAACGGTCATAAGAGATACGGCCTATCGCTAGGCCACCGACCACTACGGCAAAGGTCGGGTTTATCAGATTAACCAGGCCGTTGGCTGATTGGTAAGCAGTTACCACCAAGTCACGTCCCACGTCAGCAAAGTCGCCCAAGGGCGCTAAAATAGGCATGGATAGTACGGCAAGTCCGGATGAGGAGGGTACGAAGAAACTCATTCCTACCTCGATCCAGAATATCAAATTGATAAAGGTTAGTTCAGGCAATCCACCTAATGTACTTTCGGCGCTATGCAAGATGGTATCGGCAATCATGCCTTGTTCCATGATCACCACGATACCGCGGGCCAGACCAACGACCAGGGCTACGCCGAGCAGATCGCGGGCGCCGTCGACAAAACTACTGGTCAGCTTTTTCTCGCCCAGCCGAGAGATGATGCCGATCACAATGGCGGAACCAAAGAAAAGTGCGCCCATCCTAGCCATCCACCAGCCTTGGGACGAGACGCCCCAAATCATCGCGATAAAGGTCAGAGCAAAAATAACAAGGGTAATTTTCTGAGTGCCTGAAAGATCAAAATTTTCCAGCTCGTCGTGTCCCTGTAGAAAGAGTTTGCGGTGTGCATTCTGTTGTCTGGCCACAACGGAGCGAGTAGGATCCAACTTAATGCGTTTGGCGTAGCGCATCACGTAGACTGAACAAATCACCAGCCCGCCAATCAGCAGCACCAGCCGAAGTACAATTCCATCTGTAAAAGGAATATCCGCTGCGTTAGAGGCAATGACAGTAGCGAAGGGGTTGATGGTGGAGCCCAACACACCAATACCAGCGCCGATCAGAATCACGGCGACTCCTGTGATCGCATCATAGCCAGCAGCGATGATGATGGGGATTAGAATGGCATAGAAGGCCAGAGTCTCTTCTGCCATGCCGTAGGTGGTGCCTCCAAGGGCAAACAGCGTCATCAGGATGGGGATCATCCAGATCTCTCGGCCTTTCAGCCGATGCATCACGTTACGTATCCCCGTGTCGATTGCGCCGGTAGCATTGATAACGCCTAAGAAGCCACCCAAAAACAGCACAAACAAGGCAACGTCGATGGCATTGGCAACATAGCTGTCGGGATCATAGAAACCCGCCGTGGGGGCCAGCATGACGTCCACAAAACCTTGAGGGTTTGAATCAACCGTTACATAGGTTCCAGGTACTGCAATTTCGCGTCCGACCTCTTCGTTCATCGTACGTTCGTATTGCCCGGCAGGAATGATCCAGGTCAGCGCTGCTACAAGAATAATTAGCAGGAAGAGAATTGAGTAGGCTGTAGGGAACCGTGTCGCTAGATCCTCTTCAGGCTTTGATGAAGTGAGCTTTTCATCTGACATGCGCTGTCTCCGACCTATGGTTAAGGAGCAATCAACTATATTTAGTGTAGTCTCATTACAATGGCTTGAATTGATTTAGATCAATCACGCAACAGTGCATGCAGCTGCAGCTAATAAATGGCGAAAAATTTAATTGGTCGAGCCGTGCTTGCTGCTGTAATTGGTAATGCAGATTTTGAGCTTTGGTATGTTCTAAAGACGAGCTGGTAAGTTTTTCGTAGCTTTAGTTATTATTATCTTTTACGTTGTTTTGGAAGCAGACTAAGTTTGGTTCTGTGATTTATTCACTAGTGGTTTTTATATCTCGCTACAGCACATCGGTTTGATGAATTTCGGGGCTTGAAATAAACGCTGTGATCTTTTCCCAGCAACAGGTCTGCTACAAGTGAGCTTTTCAGCTACGTTTACCCCATGGAGTGTCGCATTCTGTAGCAGTAAATAGGATCGTATAACAGTTCTTGTCCCCCTCTCAGTGGCGCCCTGCCATGCTCATCACATTGCCTCATCGCTTAGGGCCACCGTTTAGACTGCTTTATCAGGCACCTGCTTCGCTTTACCAATGTTAAGCAAGGCAATACCGGCACCAATCAGTAGGATGCCAGGCAGCAAGCCCTCGGGGGAGGTTTCGCCTTGCAACAATATGGCGACCGGAACACCCACCACGGCGCCGACGGAGCCCAACAAACTCAGAAATACCGGGCCACCGCTTTTCTGTAGCAGAAATAGCAGTAAAAACTGGCCAGCGAACACCACCGCCTGGACGACAATCAGGAACATCGGCAGAGATCGATCCATGGGGACGTGAAGTGAGAAGCCTGGCAGTAGGCCCACCCCCAGCAGAAGCATAGAGGCAGCTATCAGCACCCCTGGCGCCAGCGCATCGCTGGACACCCCCACTGGCCAGCGCAGGGTTCGGTAAAGGTTACCGATGGCCAGCAGCACAGGGCCAATCAAGGCAAGAAGAATCCACAGGTAGTCAGCATCAGGGGCGGATAGCTTATGGAAAGCCAGAGTGAAGGCGCCTGCAAGGGCTGACATGACACCAGCCGCCCGCAAGAGCTGAAAGCGCTCCATTTTTAACGTTAAAGCACCGACGTAGGTGAGCAGCGGTGGCAGCGTGATGATCAACGCCACAAACCCGGCGCCGACATGGGGGATCGCCGAGAAGAAGAGCAGATTGGCGCCCGCCACGCCCAGCAGTGCAGAGACTGCATAATACTCGACAGTGCGAAGATTGACGGGCGGAAGGTGGCGGCGGTAGGCGGCAACTGCTAGCAGAATAATGGCCGCTCCCAAAATGGACCAAAACAGAAAAGCGAGCGCTGATAGCTGCATTTCACCCGCGAGCTTTGCCAAATTAGTCGACAGTCCCAGCAAGGCGCCACCGGCGAGCAGATACAGCAGCGGGGCAAGCCAGGTTCTTTTAGAGGAGTATAGCTTGGGTTTGTTGGGTAATGTCATTAGCAGCCTTCAAGGATTATATCTTGATATCAAGGTATGTAGGATTAATCTTGACGTCAAGGTATATAGGCGCAAAATACGTTTATGGATCATGTAGACCACATACTCAAACAGTGGCGGCAGGAGCGGCCCGACCTCGACGTAGCCCCTATGGGTACTATCGGGCGGGTCAAACGGCTGAACCACACCTTGATGCGCGCGATGGAGAAGACCTGGGCGAAATATGGCCTGACGGATGCGAGCTTTGACGTACTGGCAACGCTGCGCCGAGAGGGAGCGCCCTATGCGCTATCGCCGAGCGATTTGATGGCATCCACCATGGTGACCTCAGGCACCATGACTCACCGTATCCATCAATTGGAAAAGTCAGGACTGATCGAGCGAGTCAAAAACCCAGAAGACGGTCGTGGTTTTCTGATCTCTCTTTCCCAACGCGGCTTTGATTTGATCGACGAAGCGGTGGCTGCCCATGTGGAGACACAAGCGCAACTGGTGAGCGGGCTGACTGAAGAACAACGAACGCAACTGGATGCGTTGTTAAAGCAGTTCCTATCGGGGTTTGAGCAGGAGTGATCGCGCTTGCCACCGGGCCGTGCAGTCACTTGATCCGCCGATCAGGCGCCAAGCCTTGTGATTACCGTCCGCGCACCCCCTCCGTCATCGCCTCCATAAACGCGCGGACTCGAGCCACATGGCGCAGATCCGGGTGAGTGAGCTGCCAGAGTTGGGTAGTGAGTGCTTCAATGGGCTCGCTTAGCCTGAGTAGCGCTGCATCGGCATCGCCCAGGTAGCAGGGCAGTACCGCAATCCCCGCCCCGTGGCGTACCGCTGATTGCATGCCCAGCATACTGTCCACCCGGTAGGCAGCCCTTTTATCCATCATCCACTTTTCAAGCGTAGCGTCGCCCAGATGAACATCCGGGCCGATCCAGTTTTCTGTTGGCAGCGATTCTGGATCTAGTGGCAGCGGGGCGTTTTGCCAAAGTGCCTTTTGACCATAAATCGCTTGAGTGATATCGCTTATTTTGCGGCCTACCAGGGTCTCGGGAGGTTGACGGGTCGGGCGGATCGCGATATCGGCCTCCCGCCGCGACAAACTCTGCAGCTGATTGGAGATAACCACTTCCAGCGTGATTTCCGGGTAGCGCTGGCGAAAGCTAGCCAGTAGCGGGGAGAGCAGCCCCGCGAAAAGGGTATCAGTGGTGGTGATTCGCAGGCTGCCGGTGAGGGTTAAATCCTGACCAATAATTCGGCGCTCAGCGCCGTTAATCTCACCCTGTACGCGTTTGGCTGAAGCCGCTAAGTCATCCCCTGCCAGGGTCGGTGTATAACCCGTGCGACCGCGCTCAAAAAGGGTAACTCCCAGCCTATGCTCCATCTCGCTTAAACGCCTGAAGACAGTGGCGTGGCTGATACGCAGCGTTCGACTGGCGCCGGATAGTGAACCCGCCTCGGCAATGGCTAGCACAATTTGCAGGTCGTCCCACCTTATATGCTGTTCATTCATGCAAGCCTGATTCTCGTTGATGGCCAATGTCTATGCGTTTATGAACAGGTTAGCCTGTTGTCGAACCAATCGACAGAGGAATGCAGAATGAATGTATTGATCGTCTTGGCGCATCCAGAGCGCAAGTCATTCAATGGCGGCCTAGTGGATGAAGCGGTAGCACAGCTGATAGGCGAGGGTCACACAGTGGAAGTGGATGATCTCTATGCTGAGCAGTTTGATCCAGTGGAGCGCGCTGGACACTATCCGCATAGCGCTGTGGCATCGGACTACTTCTATCCCCTCAATGAGCAGCGGGCTCACCACGAAGAAAACACATTGCCGCAGGACGTCCAGCGGGAGTTGGCGCGGTTGGAGTGGGCTGACTTGGTGATCTTCCAGTTTCCCTTATGGTGGCACGCCCAGCCTGCCATTTTGAAAGGCTGGTTTGATCGGGTGCTGGTGTATGGCGGGCGCTATACAAGCTGCATGCGTTACGATAAAGGCTATTATCGTGGCAAGAGGGCCATGCTCTCGGTGACCACGGGCTCGCCTGACATGACATTTCAGCCCTTTGGTCGTGCAGGCAACATGGTTCACTGGCTTTGGCCGATTCATTCATCACTGTACTACGTTGGCTTTGACGTACTGGCGCCCCAGGTGAGCTACGGCATTCAAGGCGGCGGTATTCGTTATCAAGCGGAAGCTGACCTCATTGGCCACCTGGAGGCTTCTAAAGCGGCCTGGGCATCTCGGCTGAAGAGCCTAAATAGTGAACTGGCCATCCCCTTTGCTGGCTGGGGCGACTGGGACGAGGACGGTGTATTACGCCAAACAAAGCCACTGCGATGGAGGCTGGGCTGACCTCGTGTAGACTCTTCACTCGTCTATAAATCAGATCAGCAAAAGGTCCGACAAGCGCCATGACCCCCTCGAATCACCGTTTTACCGATGCTGAGCGCCGTGGGCTTTACCGCGCCATACACGAACGGCGCGACGTGCGCTCGCAATTTCTGCCCGACCGGATTCCCCCTGATGTGCTGGCCCGTCTTTTAGAAGCTGCACACCATGCGCCGTCAGTAGGGTTTATGCAGCCCTGGGATTTCATCGTGATTGAACGTCGTGACGTCAGGGAAACCGTGCTGGCGATGTTCGAGCAGGAGAACCGGAAGGCCGCCGAGCGCTTTGAAGGCGAGCGCAAGGAGCATTACCGCAGCCTTAAACTGCAAGGCATTCTGGAAAGCCCACTCAATCTCTGTATTACCTGTGACCGAAGTCGGGGCGGCCCGCATGTGCTAGGGCGCAACAGCATTGTCGATACCGACCTGTTTAGTACCTGCTTAGCAGTGCAAAATCTTTGGCTGGCGGCGCGTGCGGAAGGTATTGGCGTTGGCTGGGTGAGTATTCTCGATCAGGAGCAGCTAAGCGCGGCGTTGAATTTGCCTGAACATGTCTATCCGCTGGCATATCTCTGCCTTGGCTATGTGAGCGAGTTTTTAGACCAGCCGGAGCTTGAAGCCAAAGGCTGGCGCGATCGGCTGCCATTAAGCGAACTGGTGCATGGCGACCAGTGGGGACATCCGCTAGCCGCTCCTAAGTGAGACGCTTTATAGCGCTATCACTGCTTTACCACTACTGTCTGCGATTTTGCTAAATGATGCTTGGAGTAAAACGTGCCGGTCGATATTACCCTTCAGCGGCTAACTGCCGATGACCCTAATCTTTCGTTGGTGGCGATTTGGATATTTAAAGCCTGGGGGCATTTACACCCAGGTCTCACCCAGGAACACGCTGTCATGCGCTGCCGGTCGGTAATCTTTCGGTTAAATAAAGGAGAACACGCGTGCGACGTTTGATCGTTCTGCCCACTTCTCGTGCGGGGTGGGGATTATTAATCGCTTTTGTGGCGCTGGTAATAGCTGGAACGTGGCCGATAATCGGCTGGGTTAATAGGGCAACGCTGGTGATGGGGCTCCCCTTGATGGTGGTCTGGAGCTACCTGGTTATTTTTGCCTGCGTGGTGGTCATGCTGATTGGTAATCGCATTGTAGAGCGAAACGACCATGAATAGCCCTTGGCCATTACTGATAACGCTGACGTATGTGGTCATTGCGATGGTGATTGGCCTACGTGCCAAGGCAGGCCGTTCCATGAACAGCCTGGAGGAGTGGGGCGTGGCTGGGCGCAGCATGGGGCCGGTGACGCTTTATCTGCTGATCGCCGCCGGTAGCGTGAGCGCTTACACCTTTATGGGAGCTCCCGGTTGGGCTTATTCCAAAGGCGTCGCGGTATTTTATGTAGCGATTTACCTTGCCTATCTCGCGTTGGTCGCCTGGTACTTCGGCCCGAAGGTGTGGCAATTCGGCGAGCAGTTCGGCCATGTGACCCAAGCAAGCGCTATATCTGACCGTTACCAGAGCCCCGCGCTGGGGGCATTGGCGGCACTCGTTATGGCGATCGGCTCTGTTGCCTATGCAGTGCTTCAAACTATCGGCGCTGCCTATATTTTGTTTGTGATGAGCGGCGGCTTGATACCTATTTGGTTGGGAGTCGTGCTGGTGTTGGCCTGCATTGCCGTGTATCTCTACGTCAGCGGGCAGCGGGCGATTGGCCGCACCAATGCCTTTCAAGGCGTGCTGATGCTAATCGTTGCCTGGGCCGTCGGCCTGTGGGCCGTACATAGCGCCACTGGCGGGTTGAGTTTTGCTGGGGTGTTCGAACGTATTCAGACCGAGCATAGCGAGTTTCTCACCTTGCCAGGCGCAGGCGGTGATATGAGCTTTAGTTTCTGGACGACCTCGATCATCGTGTCGATGTTCTCGTTCATGCCACCCGTCTGGACGCAGTGGATGAGCGCTTCCTCCGCGCGCACCATTCGTCTTAGCGCGACGTGGCTGCCCACTTATTACATAGTGATTTTGCCGATGGTAGTGGTGGGCTTCATCGGCATTTTTTCGCTGCCTGAACTCGCCCGCGCCGATACTGTGGTACTCGAATACGCCATGCAGCATTTACCTGTGGTGCTGGTCGGGTTGCTGGGAGCGGGCACTCTGGCGGCCTCTATGTCCTCCAGCGAACCTTTTATTCACTCGGTGTCGTTGTCGCTTAGCAAGGATGTGCTTCAGCCCGTGTTGAAGTTATCCGACGCTGTCACCGGCAAGTTGGCGCGACTGTTGATCCTACCCACCATGTTCTTAGTGATAGCGCCACTGGCAATTGCCGAGCCCGGTAGCCTGGTGATGATTCTGCTGGTGGGGCTGGGCTTTGCCTCCCAGGTAATGCCTGCGTTCATCGGGATGTTCTTCTGGCCGCAAGCGTCTCGCCTGGGCGTGATGGCCGGTATCGTGGTGGGCTTTTTGATTACCACAGCATTTACTATCCTTTGGCCACACCCGATGGGTATTCACGCGGGTTTTTGGGGGCTAATGTTCAATCTGCCGGTATTTGTTGTGATCTCATTAATGACGCCATCTGCCAACGCAGAAGTGGTTGAGCGCTTCTTTCGTATCGCGGCTCCACGCGGGCTAACACGCTTAGGGCGCAAGGGTGGATAGTAAACGCTGACTTAATCTATTCATGTTCATCGCTTACCCTTGCAGATAACCGCTTTTATGCTCCGAGCGCTTTTTACGCACCGGGCAAACACAGCGAATGAATGCACTAACAAAGGCAACGCAATGAGCCATGCACTGACTGGACATAACCGCCCTCAGCAAGTGATTGAGGCAACCCATCAGGCGAACAAGACATTGGCCACGGCCACACGCCAAGCCAAGTACGCCAAAATGGCTGCGTCGCCTTACCGGTTTTATCGGGGAAGCAATCATCTTTTCTGGCAGGACGTTTGGCACGATTGGCGCTTTGCCCTGTTTGGCGGTTGGCCGGAAACCCAAACGTGGCTGCAAGGCGATGCTCACGCCTATAACTTTGGCGCTTATGGGCATCATGATGATCAGGTGCGCTATGGCATGGACGACTTCGACGATGCGTTAATTGGCGATTACCAGTACGACGTTTGGCGGCTGGCTATCAGCGTGGTACTGGATGGTCGCGAGAACGCGGAGCTGGATGCCAAGGCGATTGATAAAGCCCTTAAAAAACTAATAGAGGGCTATTACCAAACGCTGGCGGATCACGTCGATGGTAAACCCATTCACGCCGTAACGCTCGACACCGCCAAGGGCCCGCTGAAGCCGTTCATGAACAAGGTGGCGGATAAGCAGAGCCGTGCGCGGATGCTCGAAAAGTGGACGACGCTTGATGATCAGAAAGGCCGTCAATTTGCCGAGCGGCCCGGTAAGCTCGCTAATCTACCGGCGGATGTAGCCAGCCAGCTACGCCGTCTGATTGAGCAGGAGTACCAGCAAACGCTGCAACACGCTTTTAAAGAGAGTGACCCCCACCATTTTCGTGTGAAAGATACGGCTCGACGTCTGGATGCAGGTACCGGCTCGCTGGGCGTGGAGCGTTACTACGTATTGATTGAAGGAGGCGTTGAGCACGAGCACGACGATATCATTTTGGATATCAAAGAGCAGGTGCCGCCAGAAGCGTTCCGGCTGATGGACAAGCCTCAGCAGCAGGCATGGCGAAAGCTATTTCCCAATGAAGGTATCCGCCATGCTGCGGCATTCCATGCCATTGCCGAGCACCCGGATGCTTATCTTGGCTGGCTAACCATGAACGGCAAGGTGTTTTCGGTTCGCGAGCGCTCGCCGTTCAAGAAAGACATCCCGACCCATAAGCTCTCTGGTGGTAAGTCGTATAAAAAGCTGGCGCAGCAGTGGGGGGAAATTCTTGCCCGTGAACACCTGCGCGGTGCCCAGGCGCTTAATCGAGGTGACGCGACACGCTTTGCTAAGTCCGTTTGCCAACGCCTGAAAGGAAGGGAAACGCAGTTTGTCGAGGTCGTTTCAACACTAGCAGTCGCATACGCCGACTGCACTGAGCAGGATTACGCAGTGTTTATTGATCACTTTCTGGCGACCGATTCACCCTAGTCGTCAGACCGATGGAAATGCCTGCTGGGGTCAACATGAACTGCTGAGCGTGATGCGATTCAGCCCATACGACACAGCGGTTACGGTCGCTGTGCTTGATCAGATAAAGTGCTTCGTCGGCAAGTCGTAGCAAAAAAGCCGGGCCCCGCGGGGCCCGGCTTAAGGTAATTCCTGCGGTTTCTTGATGGCGCTAATTAGTGGCCGCTGACCGCGCCACCGACGATTCCACTACGGAAGTCGCCATCGCTGCTGCTACGGTTTTTAAGGTGGTTAGCCACCGTGTCTTCTGGGGAACCCGCCATTTCACGGAACATGCCCATTGAGCCGAGCAATGCCGATGATTCATAAGGCACGAATACCCGCTCGCCATTCTTCGCCATGTTGGGTAGTACCTTGATGTAGCTTTGGCCAAGCAGGTAGCCCACCACCGTGCGCTTATTCTCTTCGCTATCGCCGATGGCGCTGAGCACTAGCTTGATGGACTCCTGCTCACCCTGAGCGCGCAGAATAGCGGACTCTTTATCGCCTTGAGCGTTAAGAATCGAAGACTCACGCTGACCCTGGGCCATGGCAATTGCCGCTGATTTTTCACCTTCTGCTTCGGTAACTGTAGCGCGGCGTTTACGCTCGGCGGCCATCTGCAGGCGCATGGCGGTTTCTACCTCTTCGGGCATGGCAATATCCTGCACTTCGACACGGGAAATTTTGACCCCCCACTTGGAAGCAGGCTCTTCCATGGCGGCCTGAATCTCGTTGTTCACCTCCGCACGGGACTCAAACAGCTTATCCAGTTCCATTTTGCCGACTACTGAGCGCAGCGTGGTTTTCGCCAGAACTTCGACGGCCTGGCTCATGTTCTCGACTTCATAGACCGCCCGCTTGGGGTCAATGATCTGATAGTACAGGGCACCGTTAATGCGCACAGTGACGTTATCGGTGGTAACGACTGGCTGGCCAGGGAAATCCATCACCGTTTCGCGGCGATCAATACGGGTCTCGTCGCTGGTAATAGCGGTGTAATCCTCACCCATTTTGCGGTAACGCAGCATGGTGATCGCACGAGGTTGTTCGATAAACGGAATGATGATGTTGATGCCACTTTCTAACACGCGATGGAATGAACCAAGGCGCTCCACCACCATGACTTCCGATTGGCGAATAATGATCAGACCTTTTGAAATGATCAGTACCGCGATCACCACAATAATAAGGCTTATTAATAAACCTGGGCTAATAGGTAAATCCATTGTTAAGGCTCCTTGCGTTGGGAATCGTCTTCTTGAGGGGCTATGTCGTCAGGCTGAGGTAACGCGACTAGCGCAGTGGTGCCTTCAAATCGTTTAAATATCACCAGCGTACCGCTGGGTAGCTCGGTTTCACCGCTTTCAACGACGCGGAGGCGGTAGAAATCGCCGTTTACTTTAATGCCAGTGGCATCATCAAAATCCCGGCGTAGAGTAGTGTAGCGATTGCCTTTCTCGACGCCCGTGCCGGTGGTGCCGTAGGCCACGCCACGGGGGGAGAAGCGCGGGCGAATGACCATAATGCATAGCGGCAGCAGTACGCCGGTAAAAATAGCCATACTGAGCAGTTGCCAGGGGAGCGTTAAACCTAACGCCGTAACGGCCGCCGTTAGCGCCGCGGCAATACCCAGTGCAAGCAGCACCATCGCGCCCGAAGTTAGCTCTGCCAGACTTAATAGTAGGGCGAGTACCAGCCAGCTGTAAGCCGGGTTCCAATCCATAAACGCTCCAACTCCACAGTTAATCTAATAGGCCAGCGTAACCTAATCCCGAGTATTTATCCCAACTGAGTAATGGCGCCGGAGCCAGTGTTTTGGGGAAGAGTGTTATTCTTGGCGCCTTTATCGATAGCGAGCATTAAGGAGAAGAGCGTGTCAGGCGTGGTCTATTGGCTGGATATGGCGGGTGTCATCGTGTTCGCGCTGTCGGGTGTGATGTTGGCGTGCAGGTCGCGCATGGACCCAATTGGCATGCTGGTGCTGGCGGCGGTGACCAGCATCGGTGGGGGCACACTGCGGGATTTAGTGCTAGGTGTAAAGCCGGTGTTCTGGGTGACCGACCCGACCTATTTATGGGTGATTTTAGCCACCGTAGGCGTCTCGCTGGTGGGGTTTCACTATATCCACCGTCTCTCGCGGGGCTTCTTGCCGATTGCCGATGCGTTCGGGCTGGCGCTGTTCACCGTTATTGGCGCCCATAAAGCACTGCTGCTGGGCACGTCTGGCATGGTGGCGGTGTTGATGGGCATGATGACCGGCGTGGCGGGCGGCATGATCCGTGATGTGCTGGCGCAACGAGTGCCCATGGTCTTGCGCGAAGAGATCTACGCCACCGCCGCGATGGCGGGAGGCATCGTTTACGTCGCACTGCATGCGCTGGAGGCACCGCTTACGCTGGCGATTGCCGCCTCACTAAGCGCCACTCTTGGGCTTCGGTTGGCGGCCATTCATTGGCACCTGGCATTGCCGGTGTTTGCCTGGGTCGCAGTGCCCGCCAAAACCCACGATGAGGCGGCGCCACCGCTCTCCACGCCACAAAAAGCCAAAGAGCGGGTGAGGATGATTCGCCGTGAGCGCAAAAAACATTAGGCAACGTTTATTTGTATTACCTGGCATAGGCTTCCCGCCAGCGGTCGAACCAGCGGCGCGGTTGAATAACGTGCAAGGTTGGTTCGCTATCTTCAAGCTCAACGCCTAGTCCAACCACTCCAAGGCGCGCATAGAGCGCGCCGTTGGCACTGCGGTCTGCCAGAGCGATATCGGAAAGCAGCAGCAGCGGGCCACCAGTGAGCGTCAAGTCGCTAAGGCTAATAAGCTCCCCGTTGATCTCTAGTTGCGCAGTGCCCTCGATATCGTGAACATTCAGCAGGCGCCCGAGCCAGTCGCTATCCCTTGCGCGGGCGAGAAATAACCGGGCGAGTAATCCCGTGTCGCGCATCTCCAAGCGTAGTTGGCTGGCTAGGCGAACAGGGTCTTCCCACGCTAACTGCGCATCAAACATTGAAAGTTGCACCCACCAACCCGCATCCGATGCGCCGTTTTCACTCTGAAGATTAACGTTTTCCAGGCGTAGGAAAGAGTCATTAGCAGTAAAGCGGCGTGTATTCAGATCGCCGTCGGTGAGGTGCAAATACAAGTGCAGATCGCCCCGTAGGCGCTGATCCAGTAGCGCCAGCTCGGCACCAAAAGCGCGCAACGTTATTTCTCCCTGGGCGTTCAACCCCTCCAGCAGCCATTCGCTGGCTAGGCTGGCTTGCCCATCAAGCAAGGTGATACCCGCCCCTTCTGGCAGGTAGCGGTTGTAACGGGTGAAGTCGGGCACCTCGGTAATCGGTAGCGCAATACGCGTGGTGAAGTGCTCGGGTTGGGGCGATTCAAGCACCTCGCTAAACTGCTCGGTTTGCGTGGTGAGGGCAAAGTGGCGCCCCTGTACGTGTGGGCTGTCATCGTCTTGTCGCTTTAAGTCAAAGCGGGGAATGCCAAGCGAGAGCTGGGCCTGCTCGGTGCTATCCAATTGGGCGGTGAGCTCTCCACGCCCTGTGGCGAGATAGTCTAAAAAAGTGACTTCTAACTGGTCGGCGTTGACCCGCAATCGAGTCGGTGCCAGCAGGCGGTTATCGCGAAAGGCGCCCTGAGCAAAGAGCTGCCCTTCGCCAGCAATGGCCAAACCATGGGCGTCAGGCAAAAACGCATTTAAAAAGCCTAGCCGTTGCACACTACCTTCAAGTGCAAACTGACCACTAAGCACGCTATTGCGGCGCTGAAAACGTCCGTCGGTTAACACTAATACGCTCTCTAGGCGCTCGCTAGGTTGGTCGATAGCGGCCACTTGCCAGCTCAGCCGGGTGCCGCTGATGTTCAACGCTGAACCATCCATCGCTACTTGCTGGAGCGGCAGGAATAGCTGCATATCACTGGTTAACGTGCCCGCCTGGTCGCCATGCTGCCAGCGAGTCGCTAGCCCGTTTCCCGCTAAATGCACCTCACCGCTGAGTTGCTCTGACGTCATGGTGAGCTGGCCGTGACTCGTGGCTTGGCCGCTAAGCAACTGCAAAGGTGTAGGGGTGGGTAAAATGGCCACTAAATAGCTCTGTAACACGCTAAAATCGGGCAGGCGAGCCGCTTGCCAGCTGAGCGTGGCAGAGGCTTCATCAGGCGCTTTTTGCGGATTAATAGGGCTTATGGCGATAAGGTTGATATCAGCGTCGTCAAGCAGCAGGCGCTCTTGGTGATGCAGCGTGGCATCGTTAAAGTTGAGCGTGGCTTCCATTATCTCTTGCGGCGTTAACCGGGCATTGAGTGAGCCACTGCCTTGGGCGATAAAGCCGCGTGTATCGGCTGCCAGCTCCGGTGCTTGAATGTTCAGTTGAGCATCGTAGAGGCGCGACTCGCGAATGCTGGCTGAGGCATCCATTTGGCCATGACCTGAAAGGCGGATGCCCTGTTCGTCAGCATACGCAGTAAGATAACGGTCCAGCATATCCAAACGAATGATATCGCCCTGTAATGCCAGGGTAGCCGCTGTGGGAAGGTCAAGCTGATCCAGGCGTTGATTGGGAATTTGGGTCGCAAGGCGAAGCTCAGCGTGCTTTGCATAAGGGCGCGGCTCGTCCAGTTCTATTTCAGCCAGTTCTACTTCAGCCGGTTCTACTTCAGCTAGCTCAACATCGACAAGCTGGGTCGAAAAATGCAGTTGGTCGTTCGCAACTGCCAAGCGAACCTGGCCTTTACCGGTGGCGGTGTGACGTGGTGGTGGGTTGTCAGCGATTAGCCAGCGGGGCGAGTCGCTTGGGGCTCGTAAACGCTGCTCATCTACCGCTAAGCGCAACACTGGCGCTTCCAGTATTAATTCGCTACCGGGCTGTAACTTACCAGCGGTTAGCTCAAGTGCGCCGGTGAGTGCCCCACGCCCCTCCAGGGTTAGCCAGGGCAGGGCGTCTAAATAGGGCATAAAGACATCCCAGGCATCCGCTTGTGCATTCAACTGAAGCTGTGTCGAAAGCGCCGCCAGCAGGTTGGGGTTAAGTTCGCCACTGGTGGCGTTGACGGGGGTTATCGTATCGAGTGTCGCATCAGCGGTAAGATCAATATCGCGCACTAAGGTTGCTTGATCACTCAGACGAACTAAACGACCATTAGTAATGGCGAGCGAAACATTAGGGATAGCCAGGGTGTCGCGACTCAGTGTGGTCTCTGCGACGTGTAGCTGGCCTTCCGCTTCCAGCGCGATATCACCGACGGTCAGGCGGCGAATGCCCTCAGCATCGAGTGCGTTAATATGCAGTTCGCCGCGTAGCAGGGCCAGCAAAGAGAGCGAAAGGGTAGCGCGTTCGGCCTCAATGGAGATGGGTAAAGCTTCATCTTCACGAGCGAGATACAGCACCTCGACTTCCCAACGCCCAGGGTGTCGGCTGGCGCCTTGCTCCCAGCGGATGTCGATGCCTTCAAATTGGGAAATGCGTTTGGGTAGCCACTGACTATTAAGCAGCCAATAACTGCCCGCTACCCAGATCAGGATGATAAACAGTAAGCCAATCAACACCCTGAAAAGCAGGCGGGGTAGGCGATTTTTACGAGTGTTCGCGTCTGGCATAGTGGCTTCCCTGGCAGATTACTCCTGTTGGGGCGTGTTTTATGGCATTATGCGCGGCGTTGGGCAGTGACGGGTTTTCGATTTCAACGCTAGGCAGGCAACAAACGCCATGTTCAAGGATTTTTATACGCAGCGCGGAGAGTATGTGGTGATCTCCGCAGAGCAGGCCAGTCGCTTCGCCAAAGGCGTGGCGGGTGACTACAACCCTATTCATAATCCGGATGCACGCCGCTTTTGTGTGCCCGGTGATCTGTTGTTTGTATTGGTGCTCACAAAGTTTGGGTTGTCGCGGCAAATGGAATTTCGCTTCACCAACATGGTGGGCGCTGATACGCCGCTTAAATTCAGTGAAGCAGACGACGGCACACTGCATGTCTGCGATGAGAGCGGTAAAGGTTACTTGCAGGTGGTGCGCAGCGGTGACATTACCCATGAGCCCACTGTGGTGGAAGCCTTTGCACGCTGTTATGTGGCGTTTTCAGGCAAGAATTTCCCACACTATCTCAAACCACTCATGGAGCAACATGGGGTTATGTTTAACCCTAAACGCCCGCTGGTGATCTACGATAGCATGGGATTTTCACTCAAGCGTTTAGATGGCTTTTCACCGGGCTTAACGCTAAATCACTCTTCGCTAGAGGTTCACGGTAAGCGTGCCGATGCCCGCTTGGAGTTCTCGATCGAGTCCGCTGGTGAAGCGGTGGGTGTGGGCTCCAAAAAGCTCGTGGTGAGCGGCCTATGCGATTACGACGCCGATGAAATGGCTGCTATTGTAGAAGAGTTTTATCGACTTAAAGCTGCTTACGAATCAGCCTGATGGCTATCAGGCATTAATAATTGTTAATGTTTTAGCTCGCCAGTGGCATGACATCGACTTCAACTTCAAGACGATGCTCGCCGCCGCCGTTCATAACCCCTTTGAGTGGCGCGACATCTGCATAATCCCGCCCCCAAGCCAGTACGGGGTGCTGTTCACCGGCCACTGAGCCATTGGTGGGGTCAAGTGCCAGCCAGCCCCATTCGGGAATCCAGGTCGCCAGCCACGCATGGGAGGCATCAGCGCCGATCAGCCGCGGCTGCCCGGGCGGTGGCTGGGTTTCCAGGTAACCGCTGACGTAGCGCGCGGCGAGCCCTACCGAACGCAGTGCGCCAATCGCCAGGTGAGCGAAGTCCTGACAAACCCCACGCCGGTTGGCGAGCACCTCGCTTAACGGTGTCGCCAGCGTGGTGAAGCTGGGGTCGTATTCAAAGGTGCTATAAATCAACTCATTCAGCGCTAGCGCCGCCTCAATAAGTGGTCTGCCTGGGGTGAAGCAGCTATGGGAAAAGGCGGCTAGCTCGTCGTTACGACGGATAAATGGTGAATCCAACCGGTAGAGTTGAACGTCAAAGCTGTTGTCCTGGCTAAGCAGCTGGGCAACGTTTTCCCACGCTGGTGAAACAGTTGGCAGGGCGGTGAGCGGTTGAGTATTCAGTGGTGTTACCACAGTGACATCCAGCGTTTGATGAACCTCTTCCATGGCGAAATAGAGTACCCGGTTGCCGAATATATCGCAGCGCTCCTTTTGTACCTGTGGCGCAGGGCTAATATGTAATTTCGAAGCGCCACACTGCTGATGGGGCGTTTTGCGTGGAAGCACCCGCGCTTCACTATGGCACAACGTTACCGGCGCGCTGTAATGGTAGCGGGTGGTATGCCGCAACGTATAGTTCATGCCTCGGGCTCCATACTAACTAGTTGGCGAGGTCGTTCCACATGGCTGAAATGACTTTGACTGATGGCTTCAGAAAGCGCACTCAGGGGCTCAATCAGGGCGTCCAGCAGTTGTTCTAGCGCCTCTTGCGCCTCGGGGGTATCCGCTAAATGGCTCAAACGATCAATATCGGCAAGATGGAGCGCTGCATTCGCCTGAATCAACAGCCTGCGTTCGGCGTTACGGTAGGGGGATGTAGTGCCGGGTAGGCGATCCATCTGACGCTCAAGGCGCTTGAGCATATAACCCACCGAGCGAGGGTTGGTCTCGTCGAACAGCAGTAGGTCAAGAATCGCCGCTGGATGTAGCTCGCTGCGGTAGCGACGCCGGTAAGCGGTAAAGTTATCGGTGGTGGCAAGCACGACTTCCCACAGTGCCAAGCCCGGCGAATGCGGCGCATTAAGGGTAAGTTTGAGCAGCGAGAGCAAGCCCAGTACACGATCCAGAAAGCGGCCAATGTCCATGAACCGCCAGCCATAGTGGTGCGGCATGGTTTCGTTGCAGAGTCCGAAAAACGCAGCCAGCTGGGCCGATAGCCCTTCACAAGCGCGCCGCGCCGCGCTGGCTCCCAAGCTGGGGTTAAAGGTGGCCATGCGTTGGCGCAACTGGTGCACCACCCGCCAGGAGTCGTCGCCTAAATGGTCACGCACGCTGCGTGCATTGCGCATTAATTGCGAGAATAGTGGCTGCAGCGCTTGGGGTTCCACGTCATCGAACTGCGCCAATAGTGCCGCACGCTTCTGTTCAAAACCGATCAGTGGCGCTTGTAAGCGGTGCTCGTCGTCTTTGCTGAGTGTGGTGATATCCAGGGCTAGCAGCAGCTCATCCAAAAGCTGGTCGGCAATCGCGTCCTGGTCGTACTCCATTAGCCTTAGCAGTGCTTCACGCAGCAAGCGGGCGCGGGTGTCTAATCGCTCACCGTAGCGGCCTAGCCAAAACAGGCTTTCAGCCACCCGGCTAGGTAGATCCGTCCCATCCCGCGTCGCCACCACCGGGCCGCGGGCCTGGCGCAGCTGGCTGACATGCGGCTGGGGTGAGGCTGCGGTGACCCACACATCTTTGACAATGCTGGTGCTCAGTGAGGGCGAGCCAGGCGCACCGACCCAGGCTAAACCGCCGGGCATCACTTGGTATTCGTCCGCCGTGTTGCGGTTGACGGTAGCCGGAGTGTGGGTCACAAAGCAGCGCAGGTTTAACGTAGTGGGTTCAAGTCGCTGCAAGTGGCTGTCAAATATCGGTGCGCTGGCCGGTTGCGTAGAGGCATCAGCGTTGGGTAGCAGCAGGGTCTCACCCAGTAAGTGTTCGCACAGTGCTGGCAGGTGGTCAGCTAATACCGGGGCTTCTAAAATGCCCACGCCCAGTGCGTTCGATAACGCCACACCGCCTGAACGCATAGCTTGTAACAGCCCCGGCACGCCGAGCTGCGAATCGCCGCGCAGCTCCAGCGGGTCGCAGTAAGCGTCATCGCAATGGCGCAAGATCACATCGACCGGTTGCAAGCCGCCCAGGGTGCGCAGCCAAACCTGCGTATCGCGCACCACCAAATCCTGCCCTTCTACCAACGCGATATTGAGATAATTAGCCAAATAGGCGTGCTCAAAATAGCGCGGGCTCGCCGGCCCCGGCGTTAATAGAATCAGGGTGGGGTTATCGCGGTGCTGGTAGGCCATGGCGATGAGCGTTCGGTGATGCAAATCCAGGAAACCCGCCAACCGCTTTAAGGGCGCGTTACGGTACATGCCGGGTAGTGCGCGGGCCATCAATATGCGATTTTCAAGCGCAAAGCCCGTACCGGACGGTGCCTGCAGCCGGTCGGACATAACCCGCCATTGTCCTTGGGTGTCCTGAATAACATCCACACCGTGAAAACCGATCGGCGCACGGTCGTTGGGTAGCGAACGATGGCAGGGCAGCAAGAGAAGCGGTGACGCAAGCAGTTCCTGAGTCGGCAACAGGCCTAGGTCAAAGAGTGTTTTGGCCCCGTATATATCGTTATACAGGGCGGTCAGCAGGCGGCTGCGCTGAGTAAGCCCCGCCTCCAGCGCTTGCCACTGGACTTCATCAATCACCCAGGGTAGCGGGTCAAGCCGCCAAGAACGCCCTTGGGTTTCATCATGCATATTAAAAATGACGCCGTTTTCGGCCAGCAGGCGCTGAATCTCTTCATGCTGCTGCAAACGCCCCGTGGGGCCCATGCCCTCCAGCGAGCCCAATAAGCTTTCCCAGCCCGGGCGTAACTGCCCTTGGCCATCGAGCATGGCGTCATACGTGCCGGGCTGTCCCTTGCCTAGCTGGTTCAAGTAATCCTCAACAAGCCCGTTAGCCACGGGCGCGAGAAGTGAGGGTGAGACAGGGGCCGTCATTATCCTTGTAATCCTGAGAGGTAAGGGGGCGGATTATCCAGCACTAGCTACTAAGAGAAAAGCATTAGCTTAGTTAAAAACATTAGCTAGGCGTCCAGCGCAGATCGAGCGTTTGTGGCAGTTCCAGGCTGGGGGGTTCCAGCTTGGGAGCTTGTTGGCCATGACTATGGCCACTGTCACTAAAACGCCCCAGTCGCCGGGCTTCGGCTTCAAACGCATTGACCGGGAAGGTATCGAAATTACGCCCGGTGGGATGCACCACGTAATAGGTACAGCCCGCCACAGAGCGCTGATTCCAGGTATCGATCACATCAAACACCAGCGGTGCATGAATAGGAATCTGCGGATGCAATGCCGAGGGCGGCTGCCAGGCGCGGTAGCGCACCCCGGCGACTGCTTCCCCGTTTCTGCCGGTGGCTGAAAGCGGCACTCGGCGCCCGTTGCAGGTCACCACGTAACGGTCACCGCTCATGCCGCTGACTTTGACTTCCAGGCGCTCCACCGAGGAATCCACATAGCGGGCTGTACCGCCCGCGGCGGCCTCTTCACCCAGTACATGCCAGGGTTCGATGGCTTGGCGTAGTTCAATATCCAGCATAGGCGTATGCAGGCGACCGTGCAGCGGGAAGCGGAACTCCAGAAAGGGGGCGAACCACTCAAGATCAAAATCGAAGCCGTGGTGGCGTAGATCACTGAGCACATCGTCAAGATCGTTCCACAAGTAGTGGGGCAACATCCAGCGATCTTGCAAGGCGCTGCCCCAGCGCACCGGTTTGGCCCGATAGGGTGTTTTCCAGCAGCGCGCGACAAGAGCGCGAATCAGCAGCATCTGCATCAGGCCCATACGGGCATGGGGCGGCATCTCAAAGCCACGCAGCTCCAATAAGCCGAGTCGACCGCTGTCGCTATCCGGCGAATAGAGCTTGTCGATACAGAACTCGGCGCGGTGGGTGTTGCCAGTCAAGTCGGTGAGCAGATGGCGCAGTAAGCGATCGACCAGCCAGGGTTGTACTACGTCGCCTTCGGGCATTTGCTGTAGCGCAATTTCCAGCTCGTAAAGTGCTTCGTGACGCGCTTCATCCACCCGTGGGGCTTGGCTGGTCGGGCCAATAAAGAGACCCGAAAACAGATAAGAGAGGCTAGGGTGATGCTGCCAATAAGTCACTAAGCTGGCAAGCAGATCGGGGCGGCGTAAGAACGGTGAATCGTCAGGCGTCAGGCCGCCTAGCGTGACGTGGTTGCCACCGCCGGTGCCGGTGTGGCGTCCGTCGAGCATAAATTTTTCGGTGCCCAGGCGAGTTTCTCGTGCCTCAGCGTAGAGCCGTTCGGTTTGCGCGACCAGGGTTTGCCAGCTGGCCGCAGGCATAATATTCACTTCGATCACGCCTGGGTCGGGGGTGATCATAAAGTTTTCCAGACGCGGATCGCGAGGCGGCGAGTAGCCCTCTACCATCACCGGGCAAGCGAGCTCTTTAGCGCACTCTTCAACCGTACTGAGCAGGTCAAGGTAGTGCTCTAAGCTGGTCAGCGGTGGCAGGAAAATATGCAGGCGACCATCCCGTGGTTCCACACACAGGCTGGTGTGAATAATGCCACTCTCGCGGTCGCTTTCTGCCCGTGGCTGCTGCTGGACATCTTCGCCTTCAGGGTGCGATGGGCTGGGGTGGCTGGAACGACCCAGGCGTTCGGCGTCGCTGATATGCAGCTGTTCAGCGTTACGACGGGCAACCTCGCCGTGAATATCGCCCAGTGCCGGGCGGGGCGCGAATAGCGATTCAGGCTGGGGCTGCTCTTCCGGGTCAGCCCAGGGCAACGCCGAAAGCGGTAAGCGCAGCCCCATGGGGGAATCGCCGGGTACCAGGAAAAGGTGGTCGCGCTTGAGCGGCCAGCGGCCGCTTTCCCAGCGGTGGGCTTGGCTGATCGAGTGGCGCAGTGGCAGAGCGTAACCAACGACTTCGTCCAGGCCTTGTTCCAATAGGCGGGCTAAGCGGTGGCGCTCGGCATCGTCTTTGAGGTTGGCTTCGCGCGGGTCAACGTTAACTGGCAACGACTGCTCTTTCCAAAGATAGTAGTAGGCATCCTCAAACGCCGGAATCCAGTAACGTTCGGCCACACCCAGCCGCTCGCTGAGTGCCTTGGTAAAGCGTTGCGCCATGGTGTGATCCACGTGCACTTTCGGGGCAGCCTCCAGGCAGGCCAGCCATTGGGGGTCGCGCCATAGCGGCACGCCATCTTTACGCCAGTAGCAGGCCAGCGCCCAGCGGGGCAGCGGTTCGCCGGGGTACCACTTGCCCTGCTGCTGCTGAATGGCACTGCCGGGGGCGTAGGCGGCCTGAAGGCGAGTCAGTAGTGCTTCGGCCCGCTCGCGCTTGTGCTCACCTAGCGCTTCGGTATTCCACTGCGGGCTCTCCATATCATCAACCGATACAAAGGTAGGTTCGCCACCCATGGTCAGGCGCACATCTTGCTGAAGAAGCTCGGCATCCACGTCGTCGCCGAGGTTGCAGATACGCTGCCACTGCTCATCGCTATACGGCTTGGTGACCCGTGGGTCTTCGTGGATACGCTCCACTTCCATGGTCACATCGAACGTGACTTCGCACTTATCCGAAAAACCGGTAATGGCCGCCGCGCTACCCGTGGTGGGGGTTGCGGCCAACGGAATGTGGCCTTCACCTGCGAACAGGCCTGAGGTTGGATCAAGGCCTACCCAGCCTGCACCAGGCAGAAATACTTCGGTCCAGGCGTGTAAATCGGTGAAATCTACTTCTGTACCGCTGGGTCCATCGAGTGCTTTGACATCGGATTTAAGCTGAATCAAATAGCCCGATACAAAGCGTGCCGCGAGGCCTAGATGGCGAAAAATCTGCACCAGCAACCAGGCGCTATCGCGGCAGGAGCCACTGGCCAGGGACAGGGTCTCTTCACAGCTTTGTACGCCGGGCTCCAAGCGCACCAGGTAACCGATATCGTCTTGTAGGCGCTGGTTAAGCGCGACCAGGAAATCGACGGTGGTGGTCGGTTCGCGGGGCACGCCCTTGAGCCACTCCACTAAGCGCGGCCCGGACTCGGTGATTTCAAGATAGGGGCCCAGTTCCTGGCGCAGCGCTTCCGGGTAATCGAAGGGAATCTGTTGCGCAATGTCGTCCAGGAAGAAATCGAACGGGTTAATCACCGTCATCGGGGCGATCAGCTCGACGGCGATGGTTAGCTCTTTACGCGGTTCTGGGAACACCACGCGGGCGTTGAAGTTGCCAAACGGGTCCTGTTGCCAATTTAAAAAGTGGTCTTCGCCGGAGAGCTTGAGTGAGTACGCCTCAATATGTGTGCGGCAGTGGGGCGCCGGACGCAGCCGAATAACATGGGGTGATAAACGCACCGGGCGGTCAAAGTGGTATGTCGTACGATGGTACAAGGCAACGCGAATGGTCATGGGCCACCCTCAAGAGAACCGTTATCAACCGGATAGTCGGCTGGGTTAGGGAATAACCGAACGTTTCGCAAGTATCGTTCCACTTTTACTTTTTTGCAGCCGCTATATTAAGTAAGGCGTTTAACTAAAGTGGAAATGGTGTTATGCACCAACTTGAAGCCAACTGGCTGCACCAAAAGACAGCATAAAAGGGTTTTGTTGGGCGTTGATGCTCTGCCAAGTAATGTTTGAGTCGTGTTTAAGTAAGCGAACGTTGAAATATCGCAAAAGATGGTACGTATTTTGCTCTCAATTGTTTGATTGTTTTGCACGCGGCAGGCCTACACTGAGCATTGAGGAAGTTGCCGCTTCCACCCCAGCGCCAGGAGAGCGCCCATGAGCCAAGTGAATTGGAATAACTATGCGTGTCGTGATTTTTACGATGAGCTGATGGCAGCGCCCGGTCAGCCACGCGAGTCAGCGGGTGAACTGTGCAACATGTTGGCAAGGTTTAGCGCAGAAGAGTTAGCGGAGCGCAAGACGGCGGCGGAGATCGCCATCCGTACCATGGGGATTACTTTCACCGTTTATTCAGAAGGGGCAATGATCGACCGTGCCTGGCCGTTTGATATTGTGCCGCGCATTATTCCCGCCAATGAGTGGCGTAAAACCGAGGCGGGGCTCAAGCAGCGCGTGCAGGCGCTAAACTTATTTATTGATGATCTCTATCACGACCAAAAGGTGATCAAGGACAAAGTATTACCCGCTGAGGTATTGGCGCAGTCGGTTAATTTTCGCCCTCAGTGTGTAGGTATTAATCCCCCTCACGGCGTGTGGGCGCATGTTTGCGGGTCAGACCTGGTGCGCGATGGCGACGGTACGCTTTATGTGCTGGAAGATAACCTACGCATTCCTTCCGGCGTTTCTTACATGCTTGAAAATCGCAATGTCACTAAGCGAGTGCTGCCGGAGTTATTCGCTTCAGGCAAGATTTTGCCGGTTGATGATTACGTGGCGCAGCTTTACGACATGCTAGCGTCGATGTCGCCGCGACCTGGCGATGACCCGCAAATTGTGGTGCTGACCCCAGGGATTTATAACTCTGCCTACTTCGAGCACGCCTATCTTGCCCAGCAAATGGGTGTAGAGCTGGTGCAGGGAAGTGACCTGTTAGTGGATGACGATGATGTGGTGTATATGCGCACCGTCGAGGGCATGCGCCGCGTGGATGTTATTTACCGCCGTGTTGATGATGAGTTTCTCGACCCGGAAGCGTTTAATCCTGAGTCCATGCTGGGTGTTGCGGGCCTGATGCGCGCTTGGCGGGCGGGTAAAGTGGCGCTGGCCAACGCGCCGGGCGCTGGGGTGGCGGATGACAAGGTGGTTTACGCTTTCGTACCTGCGCTGATTCGTTATTACCTCGATCAGGAGCCGCTGTTGCCCAACGTGCCGAGCTACCTGTGCATGTTTGAAGATGACCGCCGCTATGTGCTCGACCACTTGGATGAATTGGTAGTCAAGCCCGCCAATGAGTCGGGCGGTTACGGCATGTTGATTGGCCCGCGCTCAACCAAAGAGACCCGCGATGAGTTTGCGCAGTTGATCAAGGCAAACCCCCGCAATTACATGGCCCAGCCTACCCTGGCGCTTTCTACTACGCCTACGCTAGCGAATGGGTTGCCGCAACCGCGCCATGTGGATTTACGCCCTTTCATACTCTCAGGGCCTGAAATTCATGTCACGACCGGTGGTTTGACGCGGGTGGCATTGATAGAAGGATCACTGGTGGTGAACTCTTCACAAGGCGGCGGCAGTAAAGATACCTGGATTGTAGAAACCGACGATAAGGCGGCAGCGGCCGCGGTGAAAGGAGCCTAACGCCATGCTGTCACGCGTTGCTGAGAATCTTTACTGGATGGCGCGTTATATCGAACGAGCGGAGGATACCGCGCGCCTATTAAGTGTCAACAGTCACCTTATGCTGGATTTGCCGGGGCGCTTGCCGCTAGGTTGGGCCCCACTTATCGAAATGACCGGCAGCCTGGAAGCCTTTACCGCACGCCATGATGATTTTGATGAGCGCAATGTCGTGCATTTTTTATGTGCCGATACCGAGAATGATATTTCGATTATCTCCGCCCTCGCCAGTGCTCGCGAGAACCTCAGAACCACCCGGGACGTGGTGCCTCGGGAGATTTGGGAAGAGGTCAATCAACTCTATCTGAGCGTGGCTGATCATGCTGAAAATGGCGTGAGTCCACGCCGCCGCGATAGCTTTCTCAAAAGCGTGATTCGTGGTTGCCAAGCGTTAACGGGGCTCATTGAGGGCACCTTGAGTCATGGCCCGGCGCGCACGTTTATTGAATTGGGGCGTCAGTTGGAGCGGGCGGATATGACGACGCGCATTGTGGACGTGCGCTCTGCCAGCCTGCTGCCGCAAAACCCTGAGGAGCTACTGCCGTTTGAAAACCTGCAGTGGATGAGCGTGCTTAAATCACTCACCGCGTATCAAATGTATCGTCAGCAGGTGCGTTTACGCGTGCGGGGGCCGGATGTGCTGCGCTTTTTGCTCCAAGACCCCAACCTGCCACGTTCGATTGCTTGCAGCCTCGAAACGCTAGGCCATGAGCTTACCTTACTTCCCCGCCAAGACCGCCCCGCGGCCACGGTTTCGCTGGTTCGCGCGGACGTAGTCGATGCCGATATCCAAGCGCTCGCCCATTCGCCGAGCAAGCTGCATGCCTTTATCGACGAGTTGCAAATTGGCTTTGCCGCCATTCACGATACGCTGAGTGCAACCTACTTTGTGAATGACGACACTGTCCCCCGAGTGACACAAACGCAGAGTCAGACGCAAAGCCAAAGTCACGCAGGGGACAACGACAACGATTGACGCTCTAACGCTCAACAGGGCTGGCGGCTTGGATCAGTTGATGCAGGTACGCCAGCTTATCGCGCACGGCGGGCGCGAGCACCCCCGGCGACAGGTCGAGCAGCCCCATATCCCGGTTGAGTTCGTTCACCGCCAAGCCGACCTGATGAAAAGCCATCAGCATGCTGTCCAAGCTGCCGTCGTATTCAACGTGGGTGATCCCCATGTGCAGTGCCGTATCCAGCACGGCCACCATGTCCAAGTAATAGGCGAAGGTTTCGGCGAAATCCTCCCAGGGGTGCATGGTGGCATAGGCAGAGATAAAACGCGCAGGCCAGTCGCTGGGGGCGCCCTGCTGATAGTAACGTTCTAAAGCCTCAGAATAGCTTGGCCGATGGTGGTTGCCAAATACCGCGCGGCAGGCCTCTTCATCGCGCTCCTTTACCAGTACATCCCAGTAGTAGTGACCAATTTCATGACGGAAATGGCCGATCAGGGTGCGGTGTGATTCGTTCATATCGACCCGCAAACGTTCACGCTCAACGTCATCGGCTTCTTTGACGTTAATGGTGATATGGCCCGAGGCATGGCCGGTATACACCTTCTCTTGCTTCGCGGTAGAGCGCCATAACCCCTGATCGGGAAGGGCGTCGGCCATAAATGAAAAGCTTAGCGGCACGTTAATAGCATCGTCTTTGGTGCCATGTGGCAGCTTGAGTAGATCGAGGGTATGAAATAGCCGCCGCTTTGCTGCTTCAAGCGCCGCCCAGCGTTCACGATGACCTTCAATATTGAGGTCGGGGATTACCTCGTTATAACGACAGCAGTCGCATAGGGCATCCGCTTGGCCGTGTTCCATCACTACCATGCGGTTACAGACGTTCTCAGCGACGTAGTTGTGGCACTTCATCAGCGCTGTATCGCAACCAGGGTGCGTGCAGCGATAGCCGCCATTGTCCAACGGCTCAATCGCGACAATATTGCTACAAGCAGGGCACCAACCGACGTCTGACTGGCAGGTAAGGCAGTGAGTGTTTTCATAAAAAAGTGGATTGCCACAGCGGCAGCTGAAGGACTGCATCGTTAATTTCCTGTGCTTAAACACGTCATGCGTAGCGTTTGCCGTGAACGGTCTGAAAAGCCACGGCGCCCCTGATTAGCGGAAGCATAGCCAGCACGGCACAACAATGGAAAGGCTAATTGACGCCATGCGCTAGATTTTGTTTACTCATAGGATACTTGATTGACGTTAACGTCAACTTGCTGCTATACCCTGTGTTCTTGCTGACAGGGGTGCGCAGGCAATCACTGATTGATGACAGCAATCACAGCCATAACAATCACAGCCATAACCACGACAGTCACAACCAAGACAACCACAACTATAAACAGGAGCAACGTTATGTCCGTTCGCGAAATACCCATGTATATCAATGGTCAGCCCGTACCGTCGCAAAGTCAGGAATGGCGCGATGTGGTGAACCCCGCCACACAAGAGGTCGTTGCGCGGGTACCGTTTTGTACCGCTGACGAAGTGGAGCGTGCTATCAGTAATGCCAAGGAGGCATTTAAGGAGTGGCGTAAAGTGCCGCTTGGCAAGCGAATGCGCATCATGCTTAAGCTTCAGGCGTTAATTCGTGACAACACCGCAGAACTGGCGGCGCTGATTACCGAAGAGCACGGCAAAACCTTGCCGGATGCGGAAGGCGAAGTTGGTCGTGGCCTGGAAGTGGTGGAGCACGCCTGTTCGATTACCTCGCTGCAACTGGGAGAGTTGGCTGAAAATGCCGCCAATGAGGTGGATGTTTACACCATGCACCAGCCATTGGGTGTGGGCGCAGGGATAACCGCCTTCAACTTCCCCATTATGTTGCCGTGCTTTATGTTTCCGCTGGCCATTGCTACCGGCAATACCTTTGTTCTCAAACCCTCGGAGCAAGATCCTAGCTCCACTATGCGCTTAGTCGAGCTAGCCCATGAAGCGGGCATCCCACCTGGTGTCCTTAATGTGGTACACGGTGGCCCGGATGTGGCTAATCAAATTGCTGATCATCAGGATATCAAGGCGCTCTCGTTCATTGGCTCCACCCATGTAGGGTCGCTGCTGTATAACCGTGCTGCTGCAGCAGGCAAGCGCATGCAGGCGATGATGGGGGCCAAGAACCACTGCGTGGTGATGCCGGATGCTAACCGCAGTCAGGCGATCAACAACCTGCTGGGCTCAGCCTTTGGTGCGGCGGGCCAGCGCTGCATGGCGAACTCGGTGGTGGTGCTGGTAGGTGAGGCACGCGAATGGCTAAGCGACATTGTCGAGGCGGCGCGGGTAATGAAAGTGGGGCCGGGCACCCAGTTGGATGCCGATTTGGGGCCGCTGGTGTCCCCGGCTGCTCGTGATCGTGTGCTGCGTTTAATCGATGCAGGCGAAAAAGAGGGCGCCAAACTGATGGTCGATGGCCGCAACGTACAAGTGGAGGGCTACCCCAACGGTAACTTCGTGGGCCCTACTCTGTTTGCGGATGTGACCGCGGATATGACCATTTACCGCGAAGAGATTTTTGGGCCTGTACTGTGTGTGGTCAGTGTTGAAACACTCGATGAAGCGATCGAATTTATCAACGCCAACCCCAACGGCAATGGCACCTCTATCTTTACTAACTCTGGTTGGATTGCTCGCCGTTTTGAAACCGATATTGATGTGGGGCAGATTGGTATTAACGTGCCCATCCCCGTACCGGTTGCCTACTTCAGTTTCACCGGCTCGCGGGCTTCAAAACTGGGGGATTTAGGGCCTAATGGTAAGCAGGCGATTGCCT
Source organism: Vreelandella sp. DA03-1M (assembly GCF_055725665.1). Taxonomy (NCBI): domain Bacteria; kingdom Pseudomonadati; phylum Pseudomonadota; class Gammaproteobacteria; order Oceanospirillales; family Halomonadaceae; genus Vreelandella; species Vreelandella sp. DA03-1M. The sequence goes on along the minus strand of NZ_CM146798.1, from coordinate 3,195,551 downwards.
TCTGGACGCAAACCAAAACCGTGACAGCGCGTTGGTTTGAGCCAGAGAATGTTTCCAGTGGCATTAATAGTACGATTTCGCTTGGCTAAATGAAGCGCTATTCAATGCCTGAGGCTGGCCCCGCATTAAGCGGGGTCAATTGATAGCAGGTGAGGCTAAAGCCAAGCCGATGAACCGACATATCGTGATTTAAAAGTTATCAAACAACGGCATGCTTTCTTCCAGCAATCATTTTCCCAGCCATGAATGGCTCTCAAGGTCATTTGGCCCCGCGTCATTGGGCGGGCCAGTAACATATGCAGCATGACCCGAATATGTAGTTGGCGCTCATCCGTACCATTTTCAAACGCTTGGTAGGGGGCAGGAAACAGTTCGTTTAGACGACCGGAGATGTGTTCTTTTGTTTCGTTATGGCTAAGTCGTTTTAATGAGATGGTTAAACTGAACAATAAAGAGGTGATTATGTCTGCTCCATTAAGCCGTTTTAATGTACCAGAAACGTTAGATGATCTGCCCGACGATATTCGCCATACTATTTTGGCCGTCCAGGAAAAGGCAGGGTTTGTGCCTAATGTATTTTTAATGTTGGCCCATCGTCCTGCTGAGTTTCGTGCTTTCTTTGCCTACCATGATGCGCTAATGGAGCGTGAATCTGACTCGCTCACTAAAGCCGAGAAAGAGATGATTGTGGTCGCTACCAGTGCGCGCAATCGCTGCTTGTATTGCGTGGTGGCGCATGGGGCACTGGTGCGCATCTACAGCAAAGACCCGCTGCTTGCGGATCAGGTCGCCATCAACCATCGCGTGGCACCGATTAGTGAGCGCCACCGAGTCATGCTCGACTTTGCCATGCATTGTGCCATTGATGTCGGTGAAATGACCGATAAGTGGCGCACGCGCCTGCGGCAAGAAGGTTTTAGCCAAGAGGACTGCTGGGATATAGGCGCCATCGCGGCGTTTTTTGGTTTGTCGAATCGACTGGTCACCCTGGCGGGTACGCCGCCCAATGAGGAGTTCTATCTGATGGGGCGGGTGCCTCGCGCGGAGGCTGCCAACACACCTTAAATTTTACTAAGACGCGAAACTTTACTAAGACGCGTTTTTGGTTGACGATACTGTCTTCATTCACTGTCGCCAGGGGAGCCCTGCTTGCAAGGGCTGAGAATGCGCGCTGCGCAGACCCTGGAACCTGATCCGGTTCGTACCGGCGGAGGAAGTGCGACATGCTATACCTGACGTCAGCCGTGCTTGGCGCGGCGCTGTGCTGCTTTGCTTTTTTAGGCCTACGGGCTCGCTGGGTAGATGGACCCGTTGATGACTATGTCACGGCTCGTAACTCACAAACAGCTTCAACCCTGGGTCTCTCCTTTCTTGCCTCTGGCATGGGGGCGTGGATACTCTTTGCCCCGCCCGAAATTGGCGCTTTTGTTGGCCCCCTCGCATTAGCAGGTTATGCGCTAGGGTCGGCACTGCCGTTTATTGTATTAGGACTCTATGGCCCAAAAATTCGCCGTGCATTGCCGGAAGGGCGCAGCATCGCAGAGTTTGCAGAAGCGTGCTATGGCCCAGGCGTGCGGCGCTGGGTAACGTTGGTGTCGGTTGGCTATATGGCTTGCTTTCTGGCAGCGGAGCTCACCGCCATTGGGTCAATCACCGCGCTATTGTCAGATGTGCCGCCCGCGCTGGTGATTATTGGCGTTGCCCTCACCACTCTGGTGTATACGGCGGTTGGCGGGTTGCGTGCCAGCCTTGCCACGGACCGATGGCAGGCATGGCTGTTGCTAGCGCTTTTGTTGGCGGTAGGTAGCGTTACGTTATGGCGCCTACCCACAATGCCTAGCGAGGCAACGCTGCCTTCAATCCCCGTTGCCAGCGCGCTAAGCGTTGCGTTAACGCTGGTCATCGCCGTCACCGCAGCGAACCTCTTCCATCAGGGGTATTGGCAGCGCGTTTGGGCGGCAAAGGACGATCAAAGCCTGGGCCGTGGCGCTTGGCTAGGCGGCGGTATGACCGTCTTAGTCGTGATGCTCATTGGTGGTTTGGGCATGCTGGCGTCAATGAGTGGGGTTCCCCTTGGCGAGCCGCCGATGCCGTTTTTCGCGCTGCTAACGGAGGCCCCAGCTTGGCTGACACTCCCCGCTTTAGTGCTGGCAGTCACTTTGGTAGCCTCCAGTGTTGATACGTTACAAAATGGTATCGCTTCCCTGGTGGTGTCGCGCAGCGAACAGCGGGGTGTTTCCATCGCCGCTGCCCGCTGGGTCACGATTGCATTGATGATACCGGTGGTAGTGATTGCTTTGCAGGGGTTGTCGGTACTGCGGCTGTTCCTGATTGCTGACTTACTGTGTGCCGCCATTGTGGTGCCTGTGCTGCTAGGTCTGTGGCAACGAATGACCCCTTTTGCGGCTATTGCGGGAGGCATTGCAGGGTTGCTGGGTGCCATTATTCCAGGGTGGTTCAGTCAGGGCAGCCTCATCGCGGGAGTGGTAGCTGCCAGTTTTCCGGGCAGTATTCCTACGTTGGGGCCGTTTGTCGGCGCGCTAGTCGCCTCAACGCTGGTGAGTGTGTTGCTCGCGAGTATGAGTAAAAACCATAGGCAGTAAGCAGGAAAGTGCTGGTCGCGATATGCTGGTAGAACTACACCTACCTAAAGGGGTGACATTACAATGAGCTACCCCATAGCACTTAATGAAGAGGCGCGGTTAGCCGCTCTTTATGAGCTTGAACTATTAGATACCCCGGATGAACCAGCGTTTGACCGCGTCACCAGGCTGGTTACCCAGTTACTGAATGTGCCTATCTCAACGATCACGTTGATTGATGCCGAGCGTCAGTGGATTAAGTCGCGCGTGGGCGTGGAAACCCGCGAGACAACGCGAGATGTGGCTTTTTGCGCTTATACAGTGATGGCCTCAGAGCCGTTAATTGTTGAAGATGCACGCAAGGACCCTCGCTTTGCGCAAAATCCTTATGTGGCCGCTTCGGATGGGGTTCGCTTTTATGCAGGTATTCCGCTGTGCACCTCCAATGGGCTTGCGTTGGGATCCCTGTGTGCGATTGATATTAAGCCTCGTACTCTTAGAGAGCAGGAGCTGGCGGCTTTGAAAGATTTAGCGGCGATTGTGACTGATGAAATTCGCCTTCGTGAGCGGCTGATCCGAGAGAGAAAAAAAGCACAAGAATCTCAGCGGGCGTTAAACGAGCTTCATTACAGCATGGAGTGCCAGATTGAGCGGCGCACTAACGAGCTCAATCTGGTCATTGAGTCCGCCTATGACGCCTATATCAGCGTTGATTCACAGGGCGTTATTCTGGATTGGAATCGAGCGGCTGAGTTAATGTTTGGTTGGCCACGCAAAGCTGTGCTGGCAAGGCCCATCACTCAACTACTCTTTCCTAATGGCTTGCCAACTGAGAGTGATCAAGGCCCTATCACCTATACAGCGCGGTGCCATGATGGCAAGGAGCTGCCCGTCGAGGTTCGCATCAAGACATTAATCATTGATGGCCGCGAGCGACGCAGTCTTTTTATCCATGATATTACCGAACGACAGCAGCTAGAGCGTTTGCGCGATCAACAGGCCCGTGAAGACGTATTAACTAAACTGCCTAATCGACGCGCCCTAGATGAACGCCTGCCTGACGCAATGGCCCGTACTCGGCGTACTCAAAAGCCCTTAGCAGTTTTATTCATGGATCTGGACGGTTTTAAAGCGATTAACGACACTCATGGCCATGCCATGGGTGATGAGCTGCTGCGTGTGATGGCTAAACGATTGGTGGAGACCGTCCGTGAAACCGACTATATAGCGCGGTGGGCCGGCGATGAGTTTGTCTTGCTATTAGAAGGCAGTGAGTCCATGGCGATTGAGCCGTTGGCTAACAAATTAATACAGGTGATTGAAGAGCCGTTTGCTGCTGGCAATGCGGCGCTGAATATCAGCGCAAGCATAGGTGTTGTCATGTATATGCCGACTAGTGCTGAAACGGCCAATGAGCTATTAAAGCGAGCCGATGTTGCCATGTATGATGCCAAGCGCTTGGGAAAAGCCCAAGTTCGCATAGTGCAGCCTTTAGGTAGTGCTTCTTAAGAAAGACCGGAAATATTCAAGGACGATCATGATTCGAACTATTCTGACTACGCCTGAAGGCGAGACCCATGAGGGCGGTGAAAGCCTAATGGCTGTGTGGCGGGCTACGCCGGGAAGCCATATCTGGATTGATATGCAGGGAGAAACCCAGCAGAGCGAACGGTCGATTTTAGAGGCATTCGAGTTTCACCCGATGGCGATTCAAGATGCCCATAAAGAGCGCCATCCACCTAAAATAGAAGAGTTTGATAACCATACGCTGATTATTTATCGCGGCATCTCCTCCTTCGATGCCGAGCTGAACTATTTGCCTCAACAGGTCTGTTTTTTTGTGGGCGAACGGTTTTTGGTTACGCTCCATCCTGGTGAAGCGTTAAGCATTGAGCGGCTGTTTAACGAGCACGGCAGAGCACTTTTGGCGCATTCGCCGGAGCAGGTCGCGCTGCGCGTTATGTATATCTCAGCTGGGTTTTATATCGATAGCCTGCTTGAGTTTGAAACTGAATTAAGCGATCTAGAGGATGAACTGTTAGAAGACGGCAACGATGTTTTGATGCGCAAGATCATTACTTATCGTTCTCGATTGGTCAAAATGCGCCGCATTTTTAGTTACCACAAAGGCATTACTCAAGAGCTGACGGCTTATGACTACGAGCATCTGCCCCGGGAAGAGAGCGAAACCCTGCACGCTATTAACGATGTGGCGGACCGCTTTGAACGTCTCTACACCTTGACCCAGATGTACTATGACATTTGTGGTGACCTAGTTGATGGCTATATCTCTATTTCTTCTCATCAGCTAAATATCACCATGCGTGTTCTCACCGTCATTACCGCGATTTTTGTGCCCCTTACGTTTATCGCTGGGATTTACGGCATGAACTTCGAAAATATGCCCGAGCTGCGCTATGAGTACGGCTACTTTTTTGTCTTAGGAGCGATGCTGGGCATCGGCGGCATATTGATTTGGTTATTTAAACGCAAACACTGGTTTTAAGCTCGTCAGTGAACGACACGCCAGGAAACGAAAAGTTGACGCATGCATAGGTGGTTGAGGGGTGAGTGTGGCATCCTCTGCAGCGACCAAGACTATAAGGCATCAAGCCGTCGACTAGCATTTTCACTGGGAGCATTTTTCATGACCATAATGATCATCGGGCTGCTGATTTTTTTAGGCAGCCACTCTGTGCGTATTTTTGCTGAAAATTGGCGACAGCAGCAAATTGCCAAATTCGGCGAAACCACGTGGAAAATAGCCTACTCGGCAGTGTCCGTGATCGGCTTGGCGATTGCCATTTATGGATTTGGCCAGATGCGCCTTGACCCTATTTATGTGTGGCAACCACCCATGGGAATGCGCCATGCGGTCGCGCTGCTCATGCTGCCTGCCTTTATTATGCTAGTGGCGGCGTATGTTCCCCATAATGCTATTAAGGCCAAGCTTGGCCACCCGATGATGCTGTCAGTAAAAATATGGGCGTTTGCCCACCTGCTAGCCAACGGCCGCTTAGGCGATATTATCTTTTTTGCAGCCTTTCTTATCTGGGCAATCCTAGCGTTTAAAGCTGCCAAAAAGCGTGATCGTTTGACGTCAGCTGCGCCAGTTAGCACCACGAAAATGGCTACTATTTCTACCGTACTCATCGGGCTGGTGGCGTATGTCTTCTTTGCTTTTTACTTGCACACCGTGTTGATTGGTGTCCCTGTCTTTAGCTAATGCTTATGTTTAATTAATATCTGTATTGGCTAATATTAATAAGTGTGCTTTGTTCTTCTGGCGGCCTCGCAACCACGCGTTGCCGCCATTGCCGCTTATATGGCTTTTGAGACTCGGCAAGAGTTTGTTATTGTCATTTGAGCGCCAATATACCCATATTAAGGAGTCAGCTCATGGCCGAAACTGAACACACGGTGCCGCCGACGATGGCCGCCATGCTATTGACTGGACATGGCGGTATCGAGAAATTGGAGTACCATCCGGATGTCGCTACACCTAAGCCCAAGGCGGGCGAAGTGCTGGTGCAGGTGACGGCGACAGCAAAGAACAATACTGACCGAAAAGCGCGTGAAGGCCTTTATCCCACCAAAGATAAAGGTGATGTGACTTCCTTTGCCATGGGTGGCACCCCGACGCTTACCTTCCCGCGTATTCAAGGGGCCGATGTGGCAGGCCGCATCGTGGCGGTTGGAGAGGGGGTCGACGCTGAGCGCATTGGCCAGCGAGGGCTGCTCGATTTTAATATCTACGCCGACGAGCGCCGTGATATTAACCTCACTCCTGATTACTACGGCCATGGTGCCGATGGCGGCTTTGCTGAGTATATCGCTGTCCCTGCTGATCAGTTCTATCATGTGCCCAATCCTGAGCTGCACGATGCAGAGCTTGCCTCAATGGGCATGTGTTCGTATCAAACCGCTTACCACATGATGACCGCCGCCAAGGTGAGTGCTGGTGAGCGCGTATTGGTCAGTGGCGCCAGCGGTGGCGTGGGTACCGCACTGATTCAGCTCTGCCGCGTTGTGGGCGCTATTCCCTATGCGGTAAGCCAGCTAGACAAAGCTGACGCCCTTAAAGCACTAGGCGCAGAAGCGGTGATTGACCGTGGCGACTTGCCGACGTTTGTGGATCGCGTGCTGGAAACGACCAGCGGTAAACCGATCGATGCGGTGATGGATCTGGTCGGCGGTGAAATGACCAATCTATTTATCGATACCATGATTGTCGATATGCAGGGACGTAAGAGCTACCCGCGCCTTTCCATTGCGGGTGCCAGCGGTGGCAATCTGAGCGAAATGATGTGGACGCGCGTTTATCTGTACCAAGTGCAGATTTTTGGCGTTTCCCACGGCACCCGTGAAGAGGCCGAACAGCTTGTGGCATGGATACGCAGCGGTGAATTAAAGCCTGTGCTTCATGCGGCATTTAAGCTTTCCGACCTGCATGCGGCCGAGCGCTATTTCGTTAATCGAGACAGCAACTATCTGGGTAAAATTGTGCTTGTTCCCGATGCCCAGTGGGCCTCTCATGGTGCTCCGTTCGCCCTCGAAAATTCCTCTTCTGACGCTCAGGAGCGCCACTAGTGCCTAACCTCCATACCATCCAGTTAATGGATACTCACGCCGGTGGCGATGTTAGCCGTATTGTCACCGGTGGCATCGATATTTTGCCTGGCGCCACTGTGCGCGAGCAGATGGAGTACCTGCGCGATGACGCCGACGGTTTACGTCGCTTGCTGCTTGAAGAGCCCTACGGCATTCCAGAAATGTCAGTCGATTTGTTAGTGCCTCCCAGCCACCCGGAAGCGGTCGCGGGCTATATCATTATGGAAGTAATGGGCTATCCCATTTACTCTGGCTCTAACACCTTGTGTACCGCGACAGCTGTGCTGGAGAGCGGTATTGTGCCCAAGCAGGAAGGCATACAGCGCTTTAAGCTGGAAGCGCCGGCAGGCTTGGTGCAGATCGAAGCCAAAGTGCATAACGGTGTGGTGGAGTCGGTTACTTGTGGCGGCCTTCCCAGCTATATCGATACCTATCGCGATACGATTGATGTGCCGGGCATTGGTGATGTCACATACTCCATCGCCTACAGCGGTGGCTTTTATGCGTTAGTGGATGCCACTGAATTGGGCTTTAAGCTGACGCGTGATGAAGAGCGTGCGCTCTCTGAATGTGCCTATAAAATTGTTGAGGCAATTAAAGCGCAGCGAGGCTTTTCCCATTACACCCTGGGTGACGTAGGGCCTCTGCCGTTTTTGCACTTTATGGGTCCTGAAGAGAAGGTGACGGAAGGTTATATACGTTCACGCTCAACCACCTATGTTCATCCTGGCGTTATTTGCCGTAGTACAACGGGTACTGGTACCTCGGCACGCCTGGCATTGATGAATTATGAAGGGCGATTGAGTATAGGCGATAAACTAGAGACGGTTTCACTGCGTGAGACGGGGTTTATCGGCACCTTCATTGGCACTCATCAGGAAGGCGCTTACCAAGTAGTGGAAAATACCATTACCGGCCGCAGTTACGTGTTGTCGCGCTCGGATATTGTGATCAACTGTGACGACCCGATGGTGGCGTGCGGTGAGTTGCATCATATCTTGAGTGACCGTCATCAGCCTGCGGCATTGTCTTTAGAAACTTAGTCTTTAGAGACATAGCCTTCGCTTTCCAGGCGTTCCCATACCGGGGCTTTTTCGGCCTCGGTCATGGCACCCCAGACAGCAATTTCATCTAGCGTACGGCCGCAGCCATTGCACAATGAAGTGGATGGCTCGATCTGGCAGATCTGCACGCACGGCGAGAGTAGGCGAACGGTAGAAGATGTGCTCATTAAGATAGGCTCTGAAGAACTGGCTGGCGCATTATGACGCCGACACTTTACCGCGCAATGACTTGATTTTCCCTTTTCGGGTTTTGTGATCAACACGACGGCGCTGCGAGCCTTTGGTGGGCTTGGTGGGGCGGCGTGCTTTTTGCTGCTTGGTGGCACTCTGAATCAGCTCTTTTAAACGTGCCAGCGCATCTTCTTTATTGAGTTCAAGCTTTCGATGGCTCTGGGCTTTAATAATCACCACGCCCTCTTTACTGATGCGCTGATCGGACAGCGCCATTAAGCGCTTTTTGTACAGCGGTGGCAGTGTTGAGCTAAGAATATCGAAGCGCAGATGTACTGCTGAAGCGACTTTATTGACGTTCTGGCCGCCCGCGCCTTGGGCGCGAATCTGGCTAATATCAATCTCCCAATCAGCCAGGGTAACGTTGCTAGAAATGGTGAGCATTAATGGCCCCTGTGTTACTCGTGAACCCATAAGGCTAGCACAATTGGCACAGAGACGGGGATGGCTAGCCTACTTAGCGCGCTCAATTAGCCCGCTAAATTGTTAATCGGTTGACCATCCATGTAGGCCAGCAGGTTGCTAAAGGCGTCGCCAAAATAGAACTCATAGCTATCTTTTTCTACATAGCCAAGGTGAGGCGTGGCGACTAGATTAGGCAATGCCAGCAACGCGTTTTCAATGACCGGTTCCGCATCGAAGACATCCACCGCTGCCTGACCAGGACGCCCAGCTTTAAGCGCCTGTTCAAGCGCACCGGGCGCTACTAACGGTGAGCGACTGGTATTCACCAGCAGAGACGTAGGCTTCATCTGGGCGAGTGATTCAGCAGTGACGATACCGCGGGTTTCGTCGTTCAAGCGAAGGTGCAGGCTCAGCACATCTGAGCGCTGAAACAACGCAGCTTGGCTTTCGGCCACTTCTAACCCGGCTTCAGCGGCGCGTTGGCGGGTGCCTTCCCGACCCCACACCAACACGTTCATTTCAAACGCCTGACCATAGCGTGCCACTAGGCTGCCGATTTTTCCGTAGCCAAAAATGCCTAGCGTGCGTCCTTTAAGGCCGGTACCTAACGTGCGCTGCCAGCGGCCCGCTTTCAGGTTCTCAACTTCAGCCGGTATATGACGCATTGCCGCCAGGACTAAACCCCAGGTTAATTCTGCCGCTGCATAGGGCGATCCAGTGCCCGCCATGACAGTGACGCCATGGCGGCGACAGGCCGCCATATCCACATGCGCTGCACCACCACCCGTTTGGCTAATGACTTTCAGGTTGGGCAGGCGCGCCAGTAGGGCAGCCGTGATAGGCGTGCGTTCACGAATCAGCACTAACGCCTCGGCGTCCTGGAAACGCGCACTTAGCGCGTTCAGGTCGGTAAGAGGGTCGTGATAGATCGTTACATCCTGGTCTTCTAGCTGCTTGAAGGCCTCTAAGCTTCGCACGCAGTCCTGATAGTCATCGGGAATAATAATCTTCATGGAGAGGATTCCTTAAACTGGTCGCATCGATAATAGTAAAACAGGGCCTAGTAGGCCTTGTTGTTATAAAGTGATACTAACCTGAACACTAACCGCCAAGGAGCCAAAAATGAGTAACTATCTGTTAGATGATTCCCCCCTAAGCCCCGGTGTTATTTACCGCTTGTTATCCGGCGTTGTTTGCCCAAGGCCCATTGCCTGGGTGTCTACCCAGGATAAGCAGGGAAATACTAATTTAGCACCGTTCTCCTTCTTCAATGTCGCTAGTGTCAACCCGCCGGTGCTGGCATTTTCACCACTGCTCAATGGCAGCGGTGAGCTTAAAGATACGGTGCGCAATTTAAATGACGTTGCAGAATGCGTTGTGCATGTGGGGAGTGAGGCGTTAATTGAAGCGCTCAATACCACTAGTGCCAGCCTGCCGCCAGGAGAGGATGAGTTTACCCTGGCCGGGCTTGAAAAGGCTGCTATGCCGGGTGTGAGCGTTCCGCGGATTGCTAATGCGCCTGTAGCGTTTGGCTGCAAACTGTTCGATATGATTCGGTTCGGTGACCAACCTTTAGCAGGTACGTTGGTACTGGCGCAAGTGGTTTCCATTCATATTGATGACGCGCTATGGGACGGTCGCCATGTGGATATGGACCTTCTGAAACCTGTAGGTCGCCTAGCGGGCAGCGATTACATCCGCATTAGTGATCGTTTTGCGATAGAACGTCCTGATTAGCAGTTGCTTAATTTATATAACTTAATTTTCTTATGGTAATTTTAGTCTTTATTTCAAATATTGCCTTTAAAGCCAGCTTGTTGGCACTGAGTGCCTCCGTTGAAGCCGCCCGGCCTGGCGAGTAGGGGCGCGGGTTTGCTGTGGTGGCCCAAGAAGCGCGTAAATTAGCGCGACGCAGCGCTGAAACGGCGGCCCAAATTCGTCATTTAGTAGACGACAGTGTCGCTAAGGTGAGCGAGGGCGAGCAACTCGTCAACGCATCCAGTAAGTACCTTCCGGAGATCATTGATAGCCTGGGTGAGGTGACGCGCTATGTCACGGAGATTGCTGGGGCGACCCATGAACAGTCGGCAGGTATTGACCAGATCAACCAAGCGATTTCGCAATTGGGTCAGGTGACGCACCAAAATGCCCGCTTGGTACAAGAAGCCACGACGGCCAGTCATACACTAGATGATCGTGCCGGCGACATGCATTCACAGGTAGGGCACTTTCAGGCGGCGACACGGCGGGGCAACGGCATCTAGCGCTTCCGCAGCAGGAGAAAATGACTCAGTAGTAAGCAATTACTACCTGCTGGTGGAAAGCGCTTGCTAGTCTTATCTCACACGCCTCGCGTGTGCTCACACACTCGATCAATAACCATAAGATAAATAGGTAAAAGGAGTACTGAGATGAGCAGTAAGCGCATTTTAATGATCACCGGCGATTTCACTGAAGACTATGAAACCATGGTGCCGTTTCAGGCACTTATGGCCGTCGGCCACCGAGTAGATGCTGTCTGCCCTGGTAAAGCCTCGGGCGATACTGTGGCAACCGCGATTCATGACTTTGAAGGCGATCAAACCTATTCTGAAAAGCCTGGGCACCGCTTCGCACTGAATGCTGATTTTGCCAACACTAACCCCGCCGATTACGATGCCCTAGTGGTACCGGGTGGTCGCGCACCGGAATACCTTCGTCTCAACAAGGAAGTCCTGACGATGGTTCAGCACTTTTTCGAGACCAACAAGCCCGTGGCGGCCATTTGTCATGGTGCGCAGCTCTTGGCTGCTGCAAAAGTGCTTGAGGGCCGGCAGTGCTCCGCTTACCCGGCCTGCCAGCCCGAGGTAGAGCTTGCCGGTGGCCACTTTGCCAATTTGGAGGTAACGGATGCGGTAACCGATGGCAACTTGGTCACCGCCCCCGCATGGCCTGCCCACCCAGCCTGGCTGGCGCAATTTATGGCATTGTTAAATAAGTAAAGCTAGCCGCACTATCATAATTACCTTTGCGCCCGGCCCTAGCCGGGCGTTCTGCGCTATTGCCCACTATATTGATAGCGTGAGCCTGAGCGGACTACTCGAAGAGGCAACGTCCATGTGTAAACTCTTTATTCAAGCTAATCCCGAGCTATGGCGTAGTGCGACGCACTCGCTGCGTATCGATGGCATGGTCACCAGTGTGCGGATGGAAAACTATTTCTGGCACATTCTCGAAGAAATCGCCCAGCGAGATGGAATGAATACCGCCCAAATGATTACCCGGCTGTATCATGAATCGATCGATGCCGGGCACGATTTGGGTAACTTCACCTCGTTTTTACGCGTTTGCGCCCTGCGTTACCAAGCGCTTCAATTGAGCGGCGATATTCCAGTCCAGCACCAAGTACCCATCGCCACCCTGGACGCGGAACAAATTTTAGCGCGTGAAGCTGGCAACAGGCAGGACTCCTTACATTAAAAACGGCGGCTTAGAAGGGGGGCTGGGAAGGAAGTAGAGCCGTTATTCGAGCCGTGCTTCCAGCGCGCTTAAATATTCTTCAATACGCGCTGCATTGGTGCCCACATCGCTTGCGCCCAGGCGTGAAGCCGAGCGCATATCGACCTGCACACCATTGTTTAGCTCGGTTAAACGAATAACCACATCATCCTCAAAGCCAAACCAGCGCGTGGTTGCGGTGGCCTCTATGTGATTGTCGGTAATTAGGGCGATGCGCCAGCCAGACTCTTCCGCCGCTGCTTGGGCAGCTGCCAGTACGGTTTGCGGAGATTCAGCTACGATTATCGGCTTGATGTGAGGGTAGGCTGCTCGCTGTTGCAGGGCGGTTGTCTCACCAGGGTAATCGACCGCGTTAGGTGCAGCACGCCGTGCGTTGGCTAAAGCTTCAAAAGCAGGTGGGTTCTGGGTATCGGTGGTGATGTCGTGAATGGCCGGTACCTCTTGGGCACGTTGCCAGTGCTGCCAAGGCACAAAAAGCAGCGCCGCTGCAGCGATCATGACCATTGAGGCCATCAAGGCTGATGTGAAGCGACGAGCCAGCATGCTCAGCAGCAGCGTAATGATGCTGACTGCCACCGCACCACCAGCGGCATAGACGCCGTTACGTAGTAAGTTAAACGCCTCGCCCAGGCTGATAAGTTCGCCCCGATAAGCCGGGCCAGCGCCCGCCATCATCAGTGCCGCCGCTACAAGCAGCAGAATGGCTAAACCTGCCAGTATGCCTGGCCAGCGGCCACCGCGTGGGTGTGACGCTTTCAGTTGCATTGCCATGTTCCCTCCTTGTCACATCGTATTCAGCTATTCTTAGCACAAATACAACGCCAATTGGCAATCTGAACGTTTAATACCTGACGATAGGATGTACATGACCGATCACATAACCGCTTTACGTCAGTTGCTACTCAGCGCACCGCAAGAAACCCTGCCAATGACCTACCAGCAGGTGGCCACCGAGCTTGCGCTAACGCCGCCGCGGACCATTGGGCAAGTTACCCAAGCGCTTGAGCAGTTAATGCGTGAAGACGCCGCGCAACAAACACCTTTTATCGCTGCCTTAGTAATCAGCCGCCGGGGCGATGGGTTACCCGCTACGGGCTTTTTTGAGTTAGCTGTCGCTTTAGGCCGTTTTCCCAAAGACCCGACCCTCCATGAGTCGGCTTACCGGGCTGAGTTTCAGCGCGCCTTAAACGAGCGCGACGATTACCAGCGTTAAGTGTCGCCGCGCTGGCTAGGCTTTTTACGCAGCGGATCGAGCAGCGGGCCAAGCCCGTTGTGATCGATTTCGTGCATCAAATGCAGCAGTTGACCAATCTCGCCAGAAGGAAACCCTTCCCGAGCAAACCAGTTTAAATAGGGGCCGGGGAGGTCGGCGATCAGGCGGCCCTCATACTTGCCAAAGGGCATGGTACGGGTGACTAGCTTTTCCAGATCCTCTGGTTTCATGCATTAACTCCTGTGGCCTTAAATGGGGGCTAAACACAATTACCAGGTTGTTGTGCCGTTTCGCCAATCAAATGAGCAAGCGCTCGGGCGGGTTCGCTCAAATGACCACTGGTAGGATGAATTAGCCCTATATCACGATGAAAGGTACGCTCGCCTAAATCAATCGCACGCACGCCGGCTGGCCAGCGTGAGTGGGCGATGGCCTCGGGCACCAGGGCCACGCCTACCCCCTTGGCGACCAGCTTAATGATCGCTTCCAGTTCGTCGACTTCGCATACCTCGCGCACATTGCAGTGGTTATCACGTAGAAAGCGCTCCACCTGCCTGCCCCCAAAGGAGGCACGGTCGTAGCGGATAAACGGCTGGTTGGAGAGCAGTTCCCGCCACTGGTCGCCGTTGATATGCGGTGGCAAGATTAACCGAAAAGGCTCGTGAGCTAGGGGTGTCCAGCGCAAATCACTGTGTAGCGAAAAGGGCGGGCGAATAATCACTGCCATATCCAGTTCGCCAGCGTCGACCTGATTTACCAGTTCCATGGAAAGCCCCGGTACCACGCGGGTACAGCAATCGTGATAAGTGTGATGAAAGCGCGCGAGCGCATCAGGCAGTAGCGAGCGCTGGATGGAGGCGATGGCGCCGATATTGATCCGTTGTATGGCTGGCTGGCCTGACATGGACACGCCCAGCGTGCTATACAGCGTCAGCAGGGCGTGGGCTTGCTTTAACGTCTCTTGCCCTCGTTGGGTCAATATGGCGGCACGCCCTTTGCGTTCAAACAGGGCAATGCCTAGTTCTCCCTCAAGGCGTTTCATCTGCGCACTGACCGCTGCTTGAGTCAGGCCAATTTTGTTACCTGCCGCGGCAAAGGTGCCTTCCTGTGCTACCGCAATCAGCGTTTTCAGCTCGCGGATCATTGATAAATCCTTTTTGTGAATCAGCCAAATAGTTATTGATTTTATTTTCCCATGCGTCGCCCTAGGATGAATACAGCGTGGCAGCATAAAGTGCCATTCAACCCCTTAAAAGCCTAATAAGCTGGAGATGACAATGAGCCTTTCACCTTTCCATTTGGCTATTCCTGTTTACGATGTAGCGCTGGCGCGGGCGTTTTATAATGATGTGTTTGGCCTGGAAGAGGGGCGTTCCAGCGAGCAGTGGGTTGACTTTAATTTCTTTGGCCACCAACTGGTCATTCATGAGCAGCCCAAAACGCCGGGGCAAGAGAGCGCACACACCAACCCGGTAGACGGACACAACGTTCCGGTGCCGCACTTCGGTGTGATTTTAGAGTGGGATGAGTGGGAAGCCCTAGCCGAGCGTCTGAAAGCGCGCGATACGCAGTTTGTGATTGAGCCTTATATTCGCTTTAAAGGCGAAGTGGGTGAGCAGGCCACCATGTTCTTGCTTGACCCATGCGGAAACGCCCTAGAGTTCAAAGCGTTTAAAGATATGAGTCAGGTGTTTGCCAAATAATTACTGCATTAGCCCTCGTTTTAAGCACGTAACGCCTGCTCTTGACGGCGATGCTGAAGCGGGGGCTCGCCAAAGTAGCGCTTATAGTCGCGGCTAAACTGAGGCACGCTGCGGTAACCCACCGCCGCAGCGGCCTGATTGACGTTATGGTTATCCTGCAGCAGTAACTGCTGTGCTTTGATTAAGCGAAGCCGTTTCAAATACTGGGCCGGGGACGAGCGAGTAATCTGCTTGAAGTGCTGGTGAAACGTCGACGCACTCATATTGGCCTGTGCAGCCAACTGTTCAACGCTAAAGTCTTGGGCAACGTTAGCATGGAGTTTTGAAAGCACCTGCACAATGCGTGAATAATTACCGTGCCCCAAAACCAGTGCCCTCAATGCTTGGCTTTGCTCGCCCTTTAGCGCCTCAAATACCACATCACGGATCCGTGCGGTGCCCATGGTGTTGCACTCTACCGCTTCATTTAGCGTGCGTCCCAAGCGCAAAACGGCGTCTTGCATGCCCTCTGTCATGGCCACTGAAGCCATTGGTAAGGGTGTCTGGTCGTGATACCCGGTGTTACCCATGGCGGTGACCATCTCGCTTAACAGTGCCGGATCAAGGCGTACCGATATACCCAGCAACGGAGCTTCCGGTGAACCGTAGGTTTCACACTCAAAGGGCAGTGGTAGCGTTTGGACTAAATAGTGACCGGGATCGTAATAGATTTCGCGATCACCCAGATAACCCATTTTTCTTCCCTGGGCAATGATAGTCAGGCTTGGCTCATACAGAAGCGGGGTCCGTACCTGATGGCGGCTTAAACAGAGTAATGACACGCCCGGCAGAGGGGTGTCACTGATACCGTCACGCTTGATGAGAGGGGCGATAACAGCAGCCAGCGCATTGCCAGCCTGAGCGGTTGAGGCCATGATTGTTCTCTCTGGTTTCTGGTGGCTTTTGTACAATCATATCGATTTTTGGCTATTTTTTGTTATTTTATTACGTGCCGTCGGAGTAATTGGCAAAAATGGCGTAGCTTCGTTCATCGCTATCATTACTGAATAGGCCAATACTATTGGCATGCCTCGCACGCGAGGGATATGTCTGCTGATGTATAAGGCAGTCTTTTGATGATGAGGAGTTCTACCGATGAGCCAAGCATTATCCTATGCGGCATTTGCTAACGATAAGCCCTTAGCACCGTTTTCGTTTGATCGTCGCCAGCCGCGCCCCGATGACGTTGCCATCGAAATTCTTTACTGCGGCGTTTGCCACAGTGACCTGCACTTTGCACGTAACGATTGGGGCATGAGTCAGTACCCCGTCGCGCCCGGCCATGAAATTGTCGGACGCGTGACCTCTGTCGGCGATAAAGTATCGCGCTTTAAAGCCGGTGACCTGGTGGGTGTCGGTTGTATGGTCGACTCATGCCGTACCTGTGCTGCCTGCAAAGACGGCGTAGAGCAGTACTGCCTGGAAGGCTTCACCATGACCTATGGTAGCGAAGACCGCCAAGACGGCACCATGACCCAGGGTGGCTACTCCGACTCCATCGTAGTGAGTGAGCACTTTGTACTGCAGATGCCTGATGGTATCGATCTAGCCTCAGCAGCGCCGATTCTTTGTGCCGGTGTGACGACCTATTCACCGCTCAAGCATCATGGCGTCGGTAAAGGCCATAAAGTTGGTGTGATTGGTATGGGTGGCTTAGGCCATATGGGCGTTAAACTGGCTAAGGCGTTGGGTGCGGAAGTCACCGTATTCACCCGCTCAGATGCCAAGGTTGAAGAAGCTAAGCGCAACGGTGCTGACCACGTGGTGGTTTCCAGCGACCAGGCGCAGATGGATGCCGTGGCTGAAACCTTCGACTTTATGCTCGACACCGTACCCGTACAGCATGACCTTAACCCTTACCTGAAGTCGCTGAAGTACGACGGTACGCACATTATTGTCGGTTTGCTTGAACCTATTGAGCCAGCCATTGAAGCCTTTAACTTGGTCTTCAAACGTCGTGTGGTTGCCGGTTCGCTGATTGGTGGCATTGCAGAGACCGAAGAGCTGCTCAAGCTTTGCGCTGACCAAGGCATTACCTGTGATATCGAGATGTTGGATATCAACAACATCAACGAAGGCTTTGAGCGCATGGAAAAAGGCGATGTGCGCTATCGCTTTGTGATTGATATGGCGACGTTGAAAAACAGCGCTGCCTAATCTATCGGCGTTTACTTGCCCATAGCGCTAGCTTGAACAAATGAAATGGCCCACGTCCTACAAAGGACGCGGGCCATTTTGCTACGGGCGAGTACTATGTATCAGCTTTTTTATGTATCAGCTTTTTACGTCACGTTGGCCGCCTCGCGCAGCAACGCCGGATAAAAGCAACAAGCCTGCTAGCAGCCAAGCGGGCCAACTGCCTGTGCGGGTAAACGGTGTCAAACCTTCCATGGCGTAGAATTCGCCGGTTATCAGAGTCGTTTCGAACTGCGGTGCGCGCTCAACGATATGGCCTTTGGGGTCGATAATCGCCGTAATGCCGTTGCTCGTGGCGCGGACCACATAGCGACCATTCTCTAGCGCTCGCAGTCGGGCCATCTGCAAATGCTGATGAGGGCCAATTGAGGCGCCAAACCAAGTGTCGTTGGAGACCGTCATGATGACACCGCTGTCTTGCGCGCGGCGGGCAACTAACTGCGGGTAGATAATTTCATAGCAGATCGCGTTGCCGATATTTATCCCCGCGGCCTGCATGGGTGTTTGCTCGTGCTCGCCTTTGGTAAAGGTCGACATGGGAAGGTCAAAGAAATCGATCGCCCCGCGGAGTACGCTTTCCAGTGGCAAGTACTCACCAAAAGGCACTAAGTGCTCTTTCTGGTAGCTGCCCTCTACATTGCCTACGCCAATGACGCTATTGAAATAGCGCTCTTGATCGTCGCGCTGAACGATGCCGGTGAGCAGGGCGACATCGGGAGGTAGGTTAGATTGTACTCGTTCCAGCACTGGGCGGGCCTGGTTTTCCATCATCGGCAGAGCGGTTTCAGGCCAGATGATCAGGTCAACGTCGTCGGCAACTTCGCGAGTCAGTTCGCTGTAGGTGTTAGCGGCTTCCCGTTGCCCTTCAGGGGTCCACTTCAATAGCTGCGGCAGATTACCTTGTAACAGGGCGACACGGGTGGGCTCATCTACTGGTGTGGTCCACTGCTGAGGCAATGCCAACGGGACTAGCCAAATAGCTGCCAGTGGTGCGAGTGCCCACCATTGACGGCGCAGCAGTAGTTCAGCACCAAGCGCACCGCTAAGTGCTACTAATAGAGAAAGCAGATAGACGCCACCAACGGGTGCCCAGGCGGCTAGTGGCGAATCGACATAGCCAGAGCCCAGCAGCAGCCAGGGAAAGCCTGTAAACAGGTAGGTACGTAGCACCTCGCCCAACACCCAGGCACCGGCAAAGCTGATAAACGCTAGCCGGGCGGAGGTGAAACGGCGATAGAGCCAGAAGGTCCCGGCAAAAAACAGCGCCAAAATCGTCACGAACAGCGCGGTTAGGAAAACGGCCAGTGGTACACCGGTATAGCCATAGTCGTGAATAGAGACATACACCCAGGAGGTGCCGCTGGCGAACAGTGCCACACCGTATAACCAGCCTTTTAGTGCCGCTTGGGCGGGAGTTAAGGCGTGCAGGCCCACATAAAGTAAACCAATTGCCACCGGGCCAAGCCACCACAGTTCAAACGGTGAGGCCGTAAGGGTGGTGAATCCACCAGCAACCAGGGCAGCAAGCAGCTGTAACATAAACGCGGGGGGTAAACCCATAGCGATAACCTATCTACGGTAAAGTGCGAGAAAGCGGATAGAGAGTAGAGTGACGATCAGCGACTAGGCTGGCTTGTTTTCCTGATCATCATCTTCTTCGTCATCACGGCGCGTATCACGGTAGGCTTCGAGTAGACGAATACGACGGGTGTCAGCATTGAGGATCACAAATCGCCAGCCACCAAGAATGGTATGTTCTCCGCGCCGAGGCAGATGGCCGAACTGTTGCATTACCAGGCCGCCAACGGTATCGAACTCATCGTCAGAGAACTCGGTGTCAAAGCGTTCGTTGAAGTCTTCGATAGGCGTCAGCGCACGAATGGCGTAGCGGCCATTCTCTATTTCGCGGATATCGTCTTCTTCATCGGTATCGTGCTCATCTTCGATGTCGCCGACGATCTGCTCAAGAATATCTTCGATGGTGATAATGCCTGCGGTGCCGCCATACTCGTCAACCACCACCGCCATATGATTGTGGGTATCTCGAAACTCTTTGAGCAGGCTGTTA
The DNA here is from genome assembly GCF_055725665.1 of Vreelandella sp. DA03-1M. Taxonomy (NCBI): domain Bacteria; kingdom Pseudomonadati; phylum Pseudomonadota; class Gammaproteobacteria; order Oceanospirillales; family Halomonadaceae; genus Vreelandella; species Vreelandella sp. DA03-1M. The sequence goes on along the minus strand of NZ_CM146798.1, from coordinate 3,175,941 downwards.
AGGCGTTTGGATTCCGGGATAAACATTGCCGGGCGCAAGATATCATCAAGCTTAAAAGCATCTCGCTGGGCCTGCGTTTGGGATAGCAGTGGTAAGAGGTCTTTTACCAGTAGAATGCCTTTTACATCATCCAGATTTTCGCCAATCACCGGGTAGCGGGAGTGGCCGGTTTCCTGAATGAGGGGTAGGTAGCCGTCGCTGGTTTGATCCAGCGCGATGGCTGAGACTTGGGAACGCGGTATCAGCACTTCGCGTACCTGCTGGTCGCTGATTTCAAGCGCGCCTTCAATGATCATGATGGCGTCTTGGTCCAGCTTTAGTTTCCCTGCGGTGTGGCGTAAAAACGTCATCAGCTCATCGCGTGAGCTGGGTTCGTCATTGTCTCCGGAAAGGGCGCCAAAGAGTTTCTCGAGCCAGGATTTTTGACTAGGGTTGCTCGATCGGTCTTCGCTCATGCGTCAATTCTCTCGTTTGCTGGCAGTCAGTTGCTAGATGTTAGCTACATCGTCAGGTAGCCGTTTTATCACTGAAGCGGGGGATAGTACCAGATTCATTGTTACGTGAATTAACGCAACCACCATCGAATAATCAAGACGTACGCTTTTAGGCTTCATCACCATCAGGCGCTTGGAAGCTATCGGAGTAGGGATCGGGAATATTCAGCTCTGCCAATAGCTCGCGTTCGAACTGCTCCATCTCCTCAGCTTCCTCATCGTTAATATGATCGTAGCCCATTAAATGCAAGATGCCATGCACGACCATATGAGCATAGTGATGCTCAAGCGGTTTACGCTGCTCGCGAGCTTCCTGAGCCACTACGGCGTGACAAATCACGAGATCACCCAGTAGCGGTAATTCAACCCCGGGCGGGCTCTCAAAGGGAAATGACAGCACGTTAGTGGTTTTGTCTTTGCCCCGGTAGTCGCGGTTAAGCGTCTGACTTTCTCTCTCATCCACGAAGCGGATAGTCACTTCCCGACGCTGGTCATCGGGGTGGTGCGCAAAAACACAGCCCACCCAGTGGGTGAGCTGTGTCAGAGAGGGTAGCAGGGGTTCGTTGATCGCTGCCTGACGATCAATTATTAGCTCATCACTCGTAGGCTCGTTCATCGCGAGCTATCCCAGGAGCCTTCTCGCGTTTGCATGCGGGCATCACGTTCTTGCTGGCGCACTTCACGGCGGGCACGCTCTTCCACTTCTTGCTGAGACTCGAACATGTCGTAGGCTTCGATAATGCGCTGAACCAACGGGTGGCGAACCACATCCTTGGCGGCAAAGTGGGTAACGCCAATGCCTGGGGTGTCTTTCAATACGTCGAGCACCTGAATCAGCCCTGAACGCTGCCCCTTGGGTAAATCGACCTGGGTCACATCGCCGGTAATGACGGCGGTAGAACCAAAACCAATTCGGGTCAGGAACATTTTCATCTGTTCTGGCGTCGTGTTCTGGCTCTCATCCAGAATGATATAGGAATTATTAAGCGTGCGGCCACGCATGTAGGCCAGCGGGGCAATCTCAATTACCTGTCGTTCAATCAGTTTCGCCACTTGCTCAAAACCGATCATCTCGTACAGAGCGTCATAAAGAGGGCGCAAGTAGGGGTCGATTTTTTGGGCCAGGTCGCCAGGTAGAAAGCCAAGTTTCTCACCCGCTTCGACGGCAGGCCGCACAAGCAGAATGCGGCGTACTTCCTGTTGGTTGAGCGCTTCAACCGCCGCAGCGACCGCTAGATAGGTTTTGCCTGTGCCCGCAGGACCAACACCAAAATTGATATCGTGTTCGCGGATACTGGACACATAGCGCTGCTGATTAAGGCCGCGTGGTTTGATCATGGTGCGTGGCGTGCGCATGATCACTTCGTCGCTGCTGGCGCTACCATCTTCTTCATCTTCTATTGCTTCAAGCCCAGATTCCTGTAGGAACAGGTGGACGGTATCGGCTTCAAGTTCGCTGGATGCCGTTTCGCGGTAGAGATGTTCCAGTACGTTTGCCGCTGCTTTAATGCGATTGGCGGGGCCCGCCAATTGGAACACATTGCCTCGGTTGCGCAGCGTCACGTCCAGGCGGCTTTCAATCAGCTTCAAATGCTCGTCCTGCTGGCCGCAAAGGCTAGCAAGGCGCTGCGGATCATTGGGTTCAAGGCTTAAGGTGATGATGCGATTGGCCTGAGGTGTTGGCTGGCTCAAGAGTGGGGAACCCCTCGTTAGTGTGTGTATCGTTCAGCTTACTGCCCCGCCTGAAGCGGGGCAATGACCTGTGTTAATGGCGGTGCTAAGTGAACGTTTAATAGCGCTCGGGTGAGGCCAGTTCGCCGCGCAGCGAATTGGGGAAGGCCTCGGTGATCTCCACATCGACAAAGTAGCCGATTAGCTCGGTGGGGTTGGCGGCACGGAAGTTCACCACGCGGTTGTTCTCGGTACGCCCTGAGAGTTGGCCGGGGTCACGGGGCGAAAAGCCGTTAACCAGTACACGCTGCGTACTACCCACCATGCGGCGGCTAATTTGCGCAGTTTGCTGAATGATCCGCTCCTGCAGAATTGCCAAACGCTGCTTTTTCACGCTTTCCGGTGTTTCATCCGGCAGGCCAGAAGCAGGTGTGCCGGGGCGTGCGGAGTAAACGAAGCTGAACGAGTGGTCGAAGCCAATCTGGTGAATCAGGTTCATCGTCGCTTCAAAATCTTCTTCCGTTTCGCCGGGGAAACCGATAATGAAGTCTGAAGAGAAGCTGATGTCCGGGCGGTTGGCGCGGATACGCTCCATCTTTTCAATGTACTCCGCCGCCGTATGACCACGCTTCATAGCGTTAAGAATGCGGTCTGAACCCGACTGTACCGGCAGGTGTAGGTGGCTCACCAGCTCGGGAATATCCGCAAAGGCGTCCACGAGGCTGTCGGTAAACTCAACCGGGTGCGAGGTGGTGAAGCGGACGCGATCGATCCCGTCTACTGCCGCCACACAGGCAATCAGCTCGGCCAGGTCGATCTCGTCGCCAAGCTGATTCTCACCGCGATAGGCATTCACGTTCTGGCCCAGCAGATTTATCTCACGCACGCCCTGATCGGAAAGGTGGATGACTTCATCCATAACCGCTTCAAAGGGACGTGAAACTTCTTCACCACGAGTGTAAGGCACCACGCAGAAGGTGCAGTACTTGGAGCAGCCTTCCATGATCGACACGAATGCGGTGGCGCCATCGGAGGAGGGCTTGGGCAGATGGTCGAACTTTTCGATCTCAGGAAAGGTGACATCCACGGCGGCAATTTGGTTATTGCTGCGGGCATCCAGCATTGAGGGGACGCGGTGCAGGGTTTGCGGCCCAAATACCATGTCCACGTGCGGTGCGCGCTTGCGAATGGCTTCGCCTTCTTGGCTGGCCACGCAGCCACCCACGCCAATCACTAGATCGGGGTTGGCATCTTTAAGTTTTTTCCAGCGGCCCAGCTGATGAAAAACTTTCTCCTGCGCTTTCTCGCGAATCGAGCAGGTGTTTAACAGAATGACATCGGCTTCACGCTCATTATCAGTGAGTTCTAGCTGGTGAGATTCGCCGAGTAGATCCGCCATGCGGGAGGAGTCGTACTCGTTCATTTGGCAGCCGTGCGTTTTGATGAAGAGCTTCTTCGCCATCGGTACCTGTCATCTATGAGTCGTCAAGGGACGAGGATGAATGGAGTGTCGGATAGTGGGCCATGCCACTTTTGGATATCCCCATTATACGGGCACAAGAAACCTGGGGCTAGCATTCGGCCATAATCGATACTTGACCACCACATTTCAATGGGTATACTACGCACCGTGTTTGAGCAGTTCCTCGATAGCTCAGTTGGTAGAGCAAATGACTGTTAATCATTGGGTCGCAGGTTCGAGTCCTGCTCGAGGAGCCAATTTTCGCTACCGCTTTAAGGCGAAGGGTTTTGCTTAAAACACGACAACTTATGATGTTCCTCGATAGCTCAGTTGGTAGAGCAAATGACTGTTAATCATTGGGTCGCAGGTTCGAGTCCTGCTCGAGGAGCCAAGTTGTAATACCGTTAGTATCTCTTTAACTGCCTTTTTACGGCGTACCGTTTTGGGTAGTGCATGATTCCTCGATAGCTCAGTTGGTAGAGCAAATGACTGTTAATCATTGGGTCGCAGGTTCGAGTCCTGCTCGAGGAGCCAATTAATCCCCCCCCCCCTTCTTATTTGCTTTTCATTTGCGCCCAGTTTTCTCTGCGTTGACTGAAAGCGTTCATTTCTAGTGTTTCCTTTTCTCCTTTGCTATATCCACTGCCAGCTAATGCCTAGGCGGTTTTGTCGTGTCTGACGTTGTGAGCTGGTTCGCCATTAGAAGTATCGGTGCTTACCGTCAACCGATTTAGTGACGTAAACTACGTTGATAATCCATTAGTTTAGGAAATTTATGGTGGGCAACGTTACTGCGCCCCAGGCGCTGCAAGTATTTAAGTGTTTAAGCGATGAAACGCGTTTAATGCTAGTGCTGCTAATTGCTCAAGAGCAGGAGCTGTGCGTGTGTGAAATGACCCATGCGCTGCAGGAGTCACAGCCCAAAGTGTCACGGCACTTGGCTCAGTTACGTCAATGTGGGTTGCTTAGCGATCAGCGCGAGGGGCAGTGGGTCTATTACCGGCTTGCCTCTCAATTACCTGCCTGGACCCACGATATTGTTCAGGCGGGCACCCAAGGCAGCGCTGTGCAGTTAGCGGCACTCACGCATCGCTTAACGCGAATGGGGGATCGGCCTGCCCGCCGAGCGGCGCTGTGTTAACGCGATGCTGAGGCAGGCTAGGTGATAAAAACAGGCAGGTGGTTAAAGTAGCGCAATGAAAACGCCGACCCTTATAAAGGAGCCGGCGTTTTTTCTCAGTGTGCTTTAACCGTGCGTATTAACGCTTAGCCGCTAACCGCTGAGAATCCTGCAGATGGACGTAATCGAGAAGTATCTCTGCTGATTCCAGCACGTAGGCGCGATCGACGGCCAGTGCTTCATCCTCTTCGCTTTCGCTCTCTTGTGAGGCAGCAGCATCACTCTCTTCGCTGCCTATTCCTGCTGTGGCGTCTGTCCGAGCGTCCATCCACTCATCCAGCTCTTCCAGGCCCAGCGCACGGCGGCGTTGGTTTTCCAGTGAGAGCTGTTCGGCTTCCTGGGCTTCCATTTCACGCTCGCGCTGTTCGCGGTTTAAGCTCACGCTGGTGTGCTGTTCGCGTAGCTGACGAGCGAGTGTGGACTGGCGTTCAAGATAGCGGAAATTGGCATTATCCTGCGCACGTGCATCATGTTGGGTAATGAGTTGCTCCAGCATGTTTTCAGGTTCGCCATAGCGGCGATATTGAACGTTCTGAACAGTATCCCATGCTAGTGCGTTATCCAGGCTGCTTTCACCAATACGCTCGGGGTCGATCAGGCTGGGGAAGTCGATATCCGGCTCTACGCCGCGGTTCTGGGTGCTATCGCCAGAAATACGGTAGAACTTGGCGCGAGTTAGCTTGATCTGGCCATGGCTCAGGTCATTAAGCGTTTGCACGGTGCCTTTGCCGAACGTAGGCGTGCCGAGCACTAGGCCGCGACCGTAATCCTGAATAGCGCCAGCGAAAATTTCCGATGCAGAGGCAGAGAGGCGGTTCACTAAGACGCCTAACGGGCCGTCATAGAGCGTGCCTGCTTCGCTATCGCCGTAGAGCTGGATGCGGCCCTGGGCGTCGCGTACCTGTACGGTGGGGCCGCGATCAATAAACAAGCCGATCAATGAATTGGCTTCTTGCAGGGCGCCACCGCCATTGTTGCGCAGATCAAGCACGATACCTTCTACACCCTCTTCTTTGAGGCGTTCGACTTCTTTGGCAACATCGCGTGTGGTACTGCGATACTCCTCTTCACCGGCTTGCCAAGCGTCAAAATCAACGTAGAACGTGGGCACGTTAATGACCCCAAGGCGGTGCGGCTCGCCGTTGCGCTCGACTTCAATGATTTCACTACTGGCAGCTTGATCTTCAAGGCTGACGGTATCGCGGGTAATTTCAACGATCTGCGAGCGAGTCATATCGACTGCTTGGGCAGGTACTACATCTAAACGAACGATGGAGCCTTTAGGACCACGAATTAAGTCAACGACGTTATCCAGACGCATACCGACGACATTAACCATCTCGCCTTCTTCCTGGCCAACAGCGATGATGCGGTCTGCTGGTTCCAAGACGCCTGCGCGTTCTGCCGGGCCACCGGGTACTAAGCTTGCGACTTTAACGTACTCGCCGTCCGATTGAAGCAAAGCGCCGATCCCTTCAAGAGAAAGGCTCATCTGAATATCAAACGACTCACCCTGGCGGGGGGAGAGGTAGCCGGTGTGCGGGTCGATGCTGCCAGTGACCGCTGCCATTAGTACGCCAAACACGTCTTCAGGCTCGGTTTGCTCCAGACGCGTCAGTTGGCCTTCATAGCGCTGACGCAGATTGGTTTCAATCTGTTCGCTGTCCTGGTCGGTTAAGGCAAGGGTTAAAGCGTCATTTTTGAGCCGTTTGCGCCACAGCTCGTCGAGTTCACTTTGCCGGGAGGCCCAGGGGGCGTCTTCACGATCAATCTCTAAGCGTTCATTGCTTTCAAAGTTATAATCAAGGCCTTCATCGAGCTGAGTAAGTAGCGACTCAACGCGGGTGCGTTGACGTTCACTAAACGCATTATACAAATTGAAAGCGTCATCTAGGTCGCCACTAAAAATGGCGTCTGCCATGCTGGTCTCTAAATGGCGGTAGGCTTCGATATCACTGCGCAGTAGGTAAGCGCGCTGACCGTCAAGAATATCCAAGTAGCGTTGGAAGGCATCCTGCGACCACGCTTCGTCAAAAGTAATATCAGCATAGTGGCCGTAGCGGAGTGAGTCCGCAATTTCCACCGCCGCCTGGCGTTGTTCATCGGTCGGTTCAAGTTGCGCTAAGGCGGCTGGGCTGGTGATGACCAGCATGACAGCCAGGGCGACCGAACGCGAAAGCGTTGCAAACAAGCTCATCAGTCAAGCTCTCCCGGATTTGTGTACACTCATTCTTCCCTAGACCCGCATATGACTCATGAGTTGCGTAGGTCGAGGGAGTATTGTAGCAGGTCACCTGCGTTCTGAGACTCAATCATTACTGTTATGAGGATTTCCATGTCGGAGACTTTCAACGCTGATCGTTTAACGCGGTTGTGCGATTTTCTGCGCCAATCACCAACTCCGTGGCATGCGGCGGGCAATATGGCTGCACGATTGGAGCAAGCCGGCTTTCAGCGGCTGGAAGAGAGGGCTAATTGGCAGCTCACGCCGGGCAAGCGCTACTATGTTATCCGGAATGACTCGGCGATTGTTGCGTTTCAACTGCCTGAGTCTGAATTAACGGCGCTGCGTATGATAGGTGCGCATACCGATAGCCCGGGGCTGCATCTAAAGCCTAATGCCACTCAGTGCTCAGCGGGTTGGCTGCAATTAGGCGTGCAAGTATACGGCGGTGTTTTGTTGGCACCGTGGTTTGACCGTGACCTGGGGTTGGCAGGGCGGGTGCATGTGCGCCATGCCGATGGTCACCTGGAAAGCGTATTGCTCAATGTTGACCGGGCGATTGCCATGGTACCGAGCCTGGCGATTCACCTTGATCGTGACGTGAACAGTGGCCGCCCGCTGAATCCGCAGACGCAAATGGTGCCAGTGTTAATGCAGAGCGAAACGGCGACGCTAGCCGAGTTGCTGGCCCAGTGGTTAGAAGAGCAGCACGGCCTGCGGGCAGTGGAAGTGGTTGATTTTGAATTAGGCTTTTACGATGTTCAGCCGCCGTCACTGGTTGGCGTTAAGCAAGAGCTGGTGGCCAGCGCCCGGTTGGATAATCTGCTTTCCTGCTTCATTGGTTTAGAAGCGCTTCTGGATTGCGACGGTAGTCAAGGGGCCCTGCTGGTGGCTAACGATCATGAGGAAGTGGGTAGTGCCAGCGCCTGTGGTGCTCAAGGCCCTTTCCTGGCGGATGTGCTAAAGCGCATTAATGGTCAGCTGGAAGGCAAGGGTAGTGATGAGTCACTGATTCAGCTGATTCAGTCGTCGCTGATGATCTCTTGTGATAACGCCCATGCGCTGCATCCCAATTTTCTCGACAAGCATGATGAGCGCCACGGTCCGGCGATTAACGGCGGCCCGGTGATCAAAGTGAATGCGAGCCAGCGCTATGCCACTAATAGTGTTACCGGCGCGCTGTTTCGTGATGTGTGTCGTGAAGCGGATGTCCCGGTGCAGTCGTTTGTAACCCGGGCAGATATGGGTTGCGGCAGCACGATTGGACCGATTACCGCTACCGAGTTAGGCGTACCCACCATTGATGTTGGTATCCCTCAGTGGGCGATGCACTCCATTCGAGAAACCGCGGGTACTAAAGATGTGGAGTACCTCACTCGCGCGCTGACGCAATTTTTAAACCGCACCACGTTGAGTTGATCGTATTGCGCCCACAGCCACAGCCGAGTTAAAGCAAAAAAAGCCCGCTGACAGAATCAGCGGGCTTTTCAATAAGCTTTGGTGGCTACGCCCTGATTTGAACAGGGGACCCCATCATTATGAGTGATGTGCTCTAACCAGCTGAGCTACGTAGCCTTTCAACGGGGGCGAATGATACTGATAACACTGATTTTAGTCAATGTTTTATTGCTGAGAATGTTGGCGTCGCCGTTTTATACGTTAAAACGGAAGTGCACTACGTCGCCATCTTTAATAATGTACTCTTTCCCTTCCAGGCGCCACTTGCCAGCATCTTTAGCGCCTTGCTCGCCACCCAGCGAAACAAAATCGTCATAAGCGACGACTTCGGCACGAATAAAGCCTTTCTGGAAGTCGGTGTGAATGACGCCTGCTGCTTCTGGGGCTGTTGCGCCTTCTTTCACTGTCCAGGCGCGAACTTCTTTAACACCGGCAGTGAAGTAGGTTTGTAGACCCAGCAGTGAGTACCCTGCACGAATGACTCGGTCAAGGCCCGGCTCATCCATGCCCATCTCACTCAGGAACATGGAGCGTTCTTCATCGTCCAGCTCGGCGATTTCAGCTTCCAGCTGATTGCACACGGGGACTACCAGCGCGCCTTCCTCGGCGGCAATTTCATTAACAATATCCAGGTAGGGATTGTTCTCGAAACCGTCTTCATTGACGTTGGCGATGTACATGGTGGGCTTCAGGGTTAAAAAGCCGAAGCTCTTAACCTGACGCTGCTCTTCTTCGCTCAAACCAAAGCTGCGTAATGGCAAGCCCTCTGCAACATGGGGCTGAATACGGTCAAGAATCGCCTTGGTGGCAATGGCGTCTTTATCGCCGCCTTTTACCGAACGTACCAGGCGCTGGCTGGCTTTTTCGACGGTATCAAGATCCGCAAGCGCCAGCTCTAAATTGATCGTTTCGATATCGGCGCGAGGATCGACCTGATTGGCTACATGGATAACATTGTCGTTATCGAAGCAGCGCACCACGTGGGCAATTGCCTGGGTTTCACGGATGTTGGCCAGGAATTTGTTGCCCAAGCCTTCGCCTTTGGAAGCGCCAGCGACCAAGCCCGCAATATCAACGAACTCCATGGTGGTCGGCAGTACTTTTTGCGGCTTGACGATCTCGGCGAGCTTATCAAGGCGCGGGTCCGGCATCGGAACGATACCGACGTTTGGCTCAATGGTGCAGAAAGGGAAGTTTTCTGCATCGATGCCTGACTTCGTCAGTGCATTAAATAGCGTGGACTTGCCGACGTTAGGCAGGCCGACGATGCCGCAATTGAAACCCATAAAATGTTCCTGAAAATAAGGTGGTAGGGCGTAAATATAATCGCCATTCTACGAGATGCGCTAGCCGTCAGCTACCGGCGTCACTAGCCAGCTTTCGATAGCGTTTATTCTGACTTAAGGCTGTGTAACTGGTTCATCGCTTTGGCCCAGTCTCCCGCTAGCGCTAATGGCAACGTGGTGATGCACTCATCAATGGCGCGAGTGATCGCTTCTTGTTCGGCCTTGCCGGGCCGCCCCAGTACATAGTTAGTGACCTGGCGTGCCTCGCCAGGGTGGCCAATGCCGATACGTAGCCGGTGAAACTGCTTTTGATCGCCTAGCGCGCTAATGATATCGCGTAGGCCATTATGACCGCCGTGCCCACCGCCAGTTTTGTAGCGTGCCTGCCCTGGCGGAAGGTCAAGTTCATCGTGGGCGACCAGCAGATTGTCGGGTGTCAGTTTGAAAAATTGGCTTAAGGCCGCTACTGCGGCACCACTGCGATTCATAAAGGTGGCGGGGTTGAGTAGGTGCAGCTCATGGTCGCCTAGGCGGACTTTGGCATAGTGGCCAAAAAACTTCTTTTCCGGGCGCAACTCTGCATGCGCGCTGCGCGCAATTGCATCGACCAACCAGAAGCCGGCGTTATGGCGAGTGGCGTCATACTCCGCGCCGGGGTTACCTAATCCAATAATGGCCTTTACCTGGCTCATATTCCCACCTCATACCCATTTCTAGGAGAAATTTTTGACATCGCGCCAGCGCCAGCCCTAAAAAAAATCAAGCGCCGAGGCGCTTGATTCTAACATCATGTCAGCATCACGAGAGCCATGCAGGCATGGCCCTCGGAAATGCTTAACGGGACTGCTTACTCGGCGTCGGAATCTTCTTCGCCTTCGCCTTCACCGTCTTCATCTTCTTCAGTACGTACTTTTACTTTAGTGACGCTCAGTACTGCATTGTCGTGCTCTTCACCGTGGGACAGGTCAACAGAAGTGACGCCGGCCGGCAGGGTAAGGTCAGACAGGTGCAGCGTAGTGCCAAGCTCAACAGCAGCGATATCGACTTCAATGAAGTCAGGCAGATCTTTCGGCAAGCAGCTGATCGCAATTTCGTTGGCCAGTACGTGCAGTTCACCGCCTTGGTCTTTAATGCCTACACACGCTTCTTCGCCCGTCACATGCAGCGGCACGTTCATGGTGATTTCGTGGGTAGCATCAACGCGCAGAAAGTCGGCGTGCGTTAGCAACGGCTTGAACGGGTGACGCTGCAGGTCACGAACAACCACTTGCTCTTCTTTGCCCTCGATCATCAGTTTGATGACCGAAGAGAAGAAGGACTCGTCTTCAATCGCTTTGTAGAAAGCAGTTTTTTCTACAGAGATAGACTGCGCGCCTTTTTCACCACCGTATACAACGGCAGGTACTTGCTGGTTCGCACGACGCAGGCGGCGGCTCGCACCTTTCCCCAGGTCGTTACGAACGCTGGCTTTCAGGATAAAATCAGACATGGAATTGCCTCTTAGTTTAAGTAAGGAAGACGCCACCGACCGCGACCAGACGCTGGCGTTTCCGTGGCCCCAGAAGGGGGCTATATCGTCAGGCGTTTAGTGGAACATCGCGCTGACAGATTCTTCGTTGCTGACCCGACGAATCGCTTCCGCGATCAGGCCGGCAACGCTCAACTGGCGAATTTTTCCGCTACGACGGGCAACGTCAGATAGCGGGATGGTGTCGGTCACCACCACTTCATCCAGGACGGAGTTGGTAATATTATCGACCGCTGGGCCGGACAGAATCGGGTGCGTTGCATAAGCCACGACGCGCTTGGCGCCGTGATCTTTGAGCGCCTCACCGGCTTTACATAGCGTGCCTGCGGTGTCGATCATATCGTCGACCACGACGCAGGTGCGGCCTTCAATCTCACCAATAATGTGCATCACCTGGGCTTGATTAGCCTGGGGGCGACGCTTGTCGATAATGGCGAGATCGGCATTTAACTGTTTGGCGATGGCGCGGGCACGAACAACACCGCCAACGTCAGGCGAGACCACAACAAGGTCACTGTAATTCTGGCGCTCGATGTCATCTAGCAGGATGGGCGAGCCGTAGACGTTGTCGACCGGAACATCAAAGAAGCCCTGGATCTGATCAGCGTGTAGATCCATGGTCATTACCCGGTCAACGCCTGCTTTAACCATCATGTCCGCGACTACTTTGGCGGATATCGGCACCCGTGCGGAGCGCACGCGGCGATCCTGGCGGGCATAGCCAAAGTAGGGCAGTACCGCGGTAATGCGAGTTGCCGAGGCGCGACGCAGTGCGTCGACCATCAGGATCAACTCCATCAGATTGTCGTTGGTCGGTGCACAAGTGGATTGCAGGATGAAGACATCCTTACCGCGCACGTTCTCATTGATCTCGACTGCGATTTCGCCGTCGCTGAATTGACCCACCGTAGCGTTACCCATACGGCTGTCTAAGCTCTCGGCAATTTTTTGAGCGAGTGCGGGATTAGCATTCCCGGCGAAAACCATCAATTTTGACACGCGCAGCCACCTTTGCAGTGTTGGGAATCAGGGGTAAAAACGCAGGCCATTGTTGGGTTGGCTGGGGTACCAGGATTCGAACCTGGGAATGCCGCTACCAAAAAGCGGTGCCTTACCACTTGGCGATACCCCAGCAATAACCTAACGCGCTGACCGGGCGCTTTTAACTGCCCAGAGCAGGACTCTAAATAGCCCAGAGCGAGGCTGTAATAGCCCAGAACGAGGCTGTAATAGCCCAGAGCGGGGTTATAAACTGCCCAGAGCGGGATTGTAAACAGCCCAGAGCGGGATTATAAACAGCCCAGAGCATCATGTAGGGGAGAGGTGTTGAGCCCGTGTGCTACCCATGTCGGCCAACGTTGACCCGCTAATTGCGCGATTGCTTGTGCTGCTTGCTGCGTCTCAAAAGCAGCAAACAAACAAGCGCCCGTGCCGGTCAACCGACTAGGTGCGTGCTGTGCGAGCCAGTCAAGGGCTTCCGCGATTGGCGGATAGCGTTCCTTTACGACGGCTTCACAGTCATTGCGCCACTCCGGCGCTCCCCCCTGCAGTGCGCGCGCCATAGTAATGGGGTGGCTGTCACGTGTCAATTGCGGGTCCTGGAAGACGCCCGGTGTAGGCACGCTTATGCCGGGGTGAATAATCACGAACCAAGGAGTGTCCAGTGTCACCGCGGTAAGCTGCTCACCTACTCCTTCAGCCCAGGCGCTATGGCCGTGCACAAAGACAGGCACGTCGGCCCCAAGCTGCAGACCTAAACGTGCTAATTCGTCTAACGACAGATGAAGCTGCCAGAGGTGATTGAGCCCCACTAGTGTAGTGGCCGCGTTGGAACTGCCGCCACCTAAGCCACCGCCCATGGGCAGCTGTTTTTCTATGGAAAGGGTTGCCCCTAAGCGAGTGCCGCAATGGCGCTGCAATAAACGGGCGGCACGCACAATCAGATTGTCATCGTGGTTTACGCCGTTGACCTCATGGGTTAGCTGGATATCTCCATCATCTCGGCTAGCCAGCGTAAGGTGATCATTAAGGTCAATAAACTGAAATAGCGTTTGGAGTGCGTGGTAGCCGTCTTCACGACGGCCCACTATATGCAGCATGCGGTTAAGCTTGGCCGGGGCGGGTAAAGTAAGTTGCGCGTTCATTTAAACGGTTTACTCGTCGCTAGCTTGCCACTGGTTAACGACCAGCGTGATACGTACATCGCCGTAGTTCATGATTAACCGGCGCGGCAGCCACATGCCTTCAAACTGCTCCCAGTCGCGGTAGTCGATTTCCCAGCCGTCTTGTGCCAAGCGGCTTGGGAAGCCGAGCTCATCGGTTTCCAACTGATAGCTGTCATTTTCGCTGGGTAGGCCACGCACCCAGTCTGGCATGGCGCTAACCGGCAGTGACCAGCCAAGCTGCTCTTCCATTAAAGCTTCCGGCGTTTCTGCTTCAAAGCGCCCATCACTATTGGAGAGCGAGAAGCGGCCTTCACGGCCTTCAAGTACATTACGCCCGCCACCAAACGGTCCGCTGATCAGCATGCGGAAATAGTAGGGGGTTTGATTCCAGTCCAGGTTGGCGCTGACGTTCTCTTCTGGAGTACGCAATCCGGCTTTGCCAACGAGCGTCCAGGAATCGAATGCCTCTACATCGGCCTGCTGCCGCTCCCACTGGCCTGCTTGTCGGCCACTTTCATCTACCGGGCCTTGCGAAGCGCACCCAGCAAGGAGTAAGAGAGTAAGACCCACAACCCATAGCCGCGGGGAAGGAAGTGCAACGGGTGAGCGTAAAGGAAGGGACGTCAGTGTCGGCATAAACAGGCTCCATGTTAGGTGATGACGGCGCAAGAGTAGCATGATCGGTGCGCTTAATCGGGTGGTGTAGCGTTAGGGTGTCTCTTGGGGTGTTAGTTCAGGATAGCGCTTAAGCAAATCGTCAATCTGCGGATGCAGGTTGGTTCGCTGCATAATCTGCTCGATCAGACGGCGCGCCTCTTCTTCACGACCTAGTGCCTGCAAGACCTCGGCTAAATGGGCAGCGACCTCTTGATCGGGTATCTGTGTATAGGCGCTTTCAAGCCAGGGAAGCGCTTCTTCTGGCTGCCCAAGGCGGAAATAGGCCCAGCCCATGCTGTCGAGTACGGCGGGGTTGTCTGGGTCGGCTTCGTAGGCGCGCTCAATCAGTTCAAACGCCTCTTGTAGGCGCCCAGGCAAGTTGAGATCGGCCAGCGTGTAACCCAGCGCATTGAGCGCTTCGGCATTGTCAGGGTCGGTGCGCAGCACTTGACGTAAATCAGCCTCCATTCCCGCAATGTCGCCAGCTTCCCAGCGGCGCATAGCGCGCATATAAAGTAGTGAAGCATCATCCGGTGTGCGGGTGATTTCACGGTCTAATAGCGCATTGGCCTCTTCGGTCTGATTGGTTTCGTCCAGCAACTGAACTTCGAGCATCACCAGCTCAGTAAAGTAGCTGTCAAAACGCATCCGTTCGATGCGCAGAAAAGCGCGGGCATCAAGCAGACGATCTTCTTCAATCAGCATTTGCGCCGCAGTCGCGCGAGCGGGCACAAATTCATCCCCCTCGTTGACTTGGCGGTAATAAAGTAGCGCGTTGTCGGTATCGCCTTGGGCCTGGGTAATCGCCCCGAGCAGGTAATAGGCTAGATTCGGCACCTCTGGCTGGCCAATCAGCGGCTGCAGCAGGCGTTGGGCGGGTTCGGGGTGCCCCTCTTCCAGATACAGCTGTGCCAGCGATAAACGTAGATCCTGGTTACCGCCATGGCTCTCCAGCAGTGCGTTAGTTTGCGTCTCGGCCGCACTGATGTTGTTGAGGCGAATCTCGGCCTGGGCCAGTAGCAAAATAAATCGCACATCGTCAGGGGCGAGTTCCAAGCCCTGTTGTGCCGCCCGCTGAGCAGCGGAGTAGTCTTCCATCTCTAGCGCAAGGCGTGCTCTTACCAACCATAACGCCGCTGATTCAGGGTCCAGCAGCGCGACTTGATTAAGCCGCCGCTGGGCAGCGGCGGTGTCGCCAAGCGTGGCTTCAATCAGCGCTGTGCCCAGCAGTACATCGCTGTGATGTTCTAACTGGTCAGCGTTGGGCTGGGCTAGGTGCGCGTGCAACTGCTGAGCAATTAAGGTGAGTGGCGCTTCTTCTGTCACCGCAATTTCTGCAAAGGCCGTCAAATCTCCATGGCCGCCAGCTTCGACAATATCAATACGCTGCTCAAGGCTGTCGAGCCAATCACCGCGCTGTAATGAAAAAGCCGCCAATAAGCGATTAGGTGCTTCTGCTTGTGGGGCCAACTCACGCCAACGTAGCGCAGAAGCCTCTATTAAAGAGGCCTCATTACCAAAGCGGGCGGCGAACGTCGCACGCTCGGCAAGTGCTGGCTCGCGATAGCGATTAGCCGCTTCTAGGTAGCCCTGGCTTGCGTAACGGTAGTCGCCACGCTGGCCAGCAAGCTCGGCGCCGAGCAGCGTGCTTAGCCCAGCGGCATCCAAGCCACGGGTGATCGGCGGCGCATTGCGCATCGGATCGTCGGCCCAGGTGCCGAGGGGGCCATCTTGTGGGCTAGGCGTAGATTGGCAGCCGCTCAGCAGCAGAGCAGCAGAGGCAGCCACGGGTAGTAGTATCGAATGCCGTAACATAGAGCTCACTAATGAGAAGCCTGAACAGGTAGAGCCCATTAATACAGGGCCCGATAATGAAAAGCGAGGCCGAATGCTCAGCATAGCGGCTTGCCTGCCTGCGGCAAAGTGGTGTGGGCCAGATGATAGCCTGCTGTGATAGAATGTTCCTCCTTGAAAAAGTGGTCAGCAATCTTTATGCCTATTTTATAGGCAGCGCTTGAACCACACCAAAGACTTGTTTGAGCAAGCCCTAATTGACGGTGCGGCCGCTTTAAGACCGGCGGTCGGCGAAAGTCCGACACACTAGCGAAGACGCATAACGCATGACGCTTCTTGCCCTGGGAATAAATCATCGTACCGCCAGCGTGGCCGTGCGTGAGCAGGTGGCTTTTTCGCCCGCGCAGCTTGACACTGCGTTGGCTGAATTACGCAATCTGCCACAAATTAGTGAAGCGGCGGTGCTATCGACCTGCAACCGCACGGAGCTTTACTGCGTCACGGATGCGGCTGGCGAGCAGGCGGTACTCAATTGGCTTGGACGCTTTCATAACTTACGCGTCGATGAGCTGACCCGCTGTGCCTACCACTATCTAGACAACGATGCGGCGCGCCATTTAATGCGTGTAGCGGTTGGCCTGGATTCCATGGTGTTGGGCGAGCCGCAGATTCTGGGCCAGTTGAAAGATGCCTATCAACAGGCGCGTGAGTCGAAAGGGTTGGGCGGTGAGCTTGAACGCCTGTTCCAGCACACCTTTGCGGTGGCCAAACAGGTACGTACTGAAACCGGTATTGGCAAAAACCCTGTCTCAGTGGCCTACGCGGCGGTCAGTATGGCCAGCCGCATCTTTGATGATTTTAGCCGTTCACGCGCGCTACTCATTGGCGCTGGTGAAACCATCGAACTGGTCGCTCGGCATTTACACGAAGCCGGTGTTCGCCAGCTTACTGTCGCCAACCGCACCCGCGAACGTGCCGAGCTCGTGGCAGGCCCCTTGGGGGGTACGGCGATTACCCTGCAAGAAATTCCTGAAGCCCTTGAGCATGCCGATATCGTCATCTCTTCCACCGCGGCCCCGCTGCCTATCCTCGGTAAAGGGATGGTGGAGCGGGCGCTCAAGAAGCGTCGTCATCGGCCGGTATTTATGGTCGATATCGCCGTGCCGCGTGATATCGAACCCGAAGTGGGCGAGTTGGCCGATGTATTCCTCTATACCGTCGACGATCTGGAAGAGGTGATTCAAGAGAATCGCCGCCATCGCCAAGTCGCCGCCGAGCAAGCCGAGTCGTTGATTGAACACGGGGTGGGCAGTTGGCAGCATGAGCGACGCATTCGCAACGGCGGAGAGTTGATTCGCGACTATCGTCAGCATGGCGAGGCGCTGCGCGATCTTTCACGCGATCAAGCGTTAGAGCGGCTGGCGCGCGGTGAAGACCCTGCTAAAGTCATTGAGCGCTTGGCGCATCAATTGACCAATCGCCTGTTGCACCAGCCGACTCAAGCCATACGTGATGCCGCATCAGAAGAGCATCATGACTTGCTGAATGCCGCGCCGCGCCTGCTGTTGCCTACTAAACCAGCCTTTGAAACCACGCCAGCGCCCCCGGTTAAACGCCAGAAGGATGATACGCCCGCATGAAAGAGACTTTGCGCCAACGCTTAGACAGCTTTACAGAACGCTTTGAAGAGCTGGCGATGCTGCTGTCTGATCCTGAAGTGATCAATAACCAGCAGCGCTTTCGCGACTACTCACGAGAATACTCCGAGTTAGAGGAGCTGGTGGCCGCGTGGCAGCGCTATCGTGACATTGAAACCAATATGCATGAAGCCGAGCAGCTTAGCCGCGACAGCGACGCTGACATGCGCGAATTGGCGGAGATGGAACTGAGCGAAGGGCGTGAGCGGTTAGAAGAATTAGATATTGAGCTTAAGCGTCTGCTGGTGCCGAAAGACCCTGACGATGGGCGTGGGGTGTTTTTAGAAGTACGCGCAGGAACCGGCGGCGACGAGGCTGCTATCTTTGCCGGTGATCTGTTCCGCATGTATTCGCGTTATGCGGAAAAGCGCGGCTGGCGGGTCGAAATCGTCAGCGCCAGCCACGGTGAGCAGGGCGGTTACAAAGAGATCATCTCCCGGGTGAAGGGCGATGGTGTTTACGCCCAGCTAAAATTTGAATCCGGCGCCCATCGGGTTCAGCGCGTACCGGCGACCGAATCTCAGGGGCGCATTCACACGTCTGCCTGCACCGTCGCGGTCATGCCTGAGGTCGATGATGTCGGTGATATCGATATCAACTCGGCCGATTTGCGTGTGGATACCTATCGTTCCAGCGGTGCTGGCGGCCAGCACGTTAACACCACCGATTCCGCCATCCGCATTACTCACCTGCCTACCGGCGTGGTAGTGGAGTGCCAGGAAGAGCGCAGCCAGCATAAAAACCGTGCCAAAGCGATGTCGCTGCTGGCAGCCAAGCTCAAACGCAATGCGGTAGATTCCCAGCGTCAGGAGCAAGCCGATGCCCGCCGCTCGCTGGTGGGCTCGGGGGATCGCAGCGAACGCATCCGCACCTACAACTTCCCGCAAGGTCGCATCACCGATCACCGTATTAACTTGACCCTGTATAAACTGAATGAAGTGGTCAGTGGCGAGCAGTTGGACGATGTGATTAATCCGCTGATTCACGAGTATCAAGCGGAACAGCTTTCAGCCCTTCAGGACGTCTAATGTCGCTTGATGCGCTGTTGAAACAGGCGGCACAAAGGTTACAGGCGGCGGGGTCTACCTCGCCGCGTGTTGATGCTGAAGTACTGATGTGCCATGTGCTTGAGCGGGATCGTACCTGGCTTTACACCTGGGGCGATAAAATGTGTTCTTCCCAGGAGCATTCGCGCTTCGATGCACTCATTGACGCACGTACCCAGGGCACACCAGTGGCCTACCTAACCGGCGCGCGTGAATTCTGGGGGCTGCGCTTAGCGACCTCTCCCAATACGTTAATTCCTCGTCCCGATACTGAAACGTTAGTTGAGCTTGCACTTAGTCGAGCAACTTTGCCCACTGGCCGTCTGCTTGACCTTGGAACCGGCACTGGCGCCATTGCGCTGGCGTTTGCCAGTGAGCAGCCCGATTGGCAAGTGCTAGGCGTCGATGTGCGCGATGAGGCGGTCGAGCTGGCAGCAAACAACGCGAAAGCCTTGGGTATTACCAACGCTCATTTTCTGTTGAGTGATTGGTTTAGCGCGCTGGAAAGCGATGCTGAGGCCGGTACGCTTTTCGATATTATCGTTAGCAACCCGCCTTATATTGCTGCCGATGACCCTCACCTTGCCGAAGGCGATGTGCGTTTTGAGCCTCGCTCTGCGCTGGTTGCAAACGCTGATGGCATGGCGGATTTGTTGCACTTGGTGCAGTCTGCTCGGCACTATTTGACAGCGTCCGGCTGGCTGCTGCTTGAACACGGTTATACACAGGCGGAAAAGGTACGCATGGCACTGAGCAGTGCTGGCTATCAGAACGTTGAAAGTGTGCGTGACCTGGGAGGGCATGAACGGGTTACCCTAGGGCGTCTAATAACAGCCACTTAAACTCAACGGGTTAAAACGACAGCGCTAACATCAACAACCGCTGCAAATCCTCAAGCGCTGATGTTGAGAGGCTATTTTAATAACTAACTGATTGATTAGAATTTGTATATAAATGGTCTGATCACTCAGCGCCATTTAGTACAACCTTTAGCAAGAGACTCTGGCATGAAACCTAAAAATAGAACGCTGGACCGTATCGATCTTAAAATCCTGCGCTGTTTGCAGGACAATGCGCGTATTTCGTATGTTGATTTGGCCTCGGAAGTAGGGTTATCCACAACCCCTTGTCTTGAGCGCGTTAAACGTTTGGAGAAGGCTGGCATTATTCGCGGCTATCAGGCAATTCTCGATCCGCGTGCCTTGAAGGCCAATTTATTAGTCTTTGTCGAAATCAGTTTAGAAACACAATCGCCCGCCGTATTTGATGAATTCCGCCGCGCGGTCGAGAAACTACCCCAGATTCAAGAGTGTCATTTAGTATCAGGTCAGTTCGACTACATTTTAAAGTGCCGTATTCCCGAAATGTCGGCCTATCGCCAACTGTTGGGCGATGTGGTGTTAACGCTTCCTGGGGTGAAAGAGTCAAAAAGTTATGTGGTGATGGAAGAGGTGAAAGAGAGTTTCAATTTACACATCCCCGCCTTCGAGGAATTTGAGGATAAATAAGCCGATGATGGATGATCAGGCACTGTTGCGCTATAGCCGTCAAATCATGCTGCCCGAAGTGGATATCGAGGGCCAAGAGCGCCTGCTATCTGCTCACGCCGTGATTATTGGGGCAGGTGGCTTGGGCTCGCCAGCGGCGCTTTATTTAGCGGCTGCTGGGGTAGGGCGGATCACCATCGCGGATGCCGATCACGTCGAACTTTCTAATCTTCAACGCCAAATTGCCCATCAGCAGGCAAGCGTAGGAGTAAATAAAGCCCAATCCGCCCAGGCCAGCATGCAAGCGCTTAATCCGTACTGTGACATCGTGGCGATAGACCAGCATGTAGAAGGCGCAGCGCTTGAGCGCTTAGTGGCTTCAGCGGACGTGGTACTGGATTGTACCGACCGTTTTTCAAGCCGTTATGCCGTCAATGCGGCGTCACAAAAGGCCGGAGTTCCATTGATTTCCGGCGCAGCCATTCGTTTTTCAGGCCAGCTGGCCGTCTTTGACCCTCGCAATGTCGAGTGCCCTTGCTACGCTTGCTTATATCCACCCGATGACAGTGGTGACGAAGCTCTTAGTTGCGCAGAGAGTGGAGTCATGGCGCCACTGGTAGGCTTGATCGGCAGCTTTCAAGCGGTTGAAGCCTTCAAACTACTAAGCGGCGCAGGCACTACTCACCAGGGGCTGTCCACTTTTGACGGTTTAAGCGGACAATGGCGGCATTTTCAAGCTCGCCGTGATCCCGCTTGTAGCGTATGTGCCCAGTACCGTTAGGCATGCAGATAACAACAAGGCTCCTATCACCCGTTTATGTTTCAGTTTGATCGTGCTGGACAGCTTGGCTCTTAGTAGCGGCAGGTTTGTCGGGAGTTGATTTTTTAGGGGGCACCGTCAGTACTGCTCAGAGGTGAGGTCTTTTTAGCGCTGACTGAACTATCAATAACAGTACTTTTTAATCTCTCGTTGTCAGGTTTCATATCGATATCGGCGGCTTTTTTATTTAGAAGCTTGTCAGTTTTTATGCCCGGGCTGAAACGCGCAGGCGTACATAATCGGCTGTCCAGTTTCCTTGCGCATCCCGTAGGCTGTGGCCTAAAAGCGTTAAGGTATTTTCCAGCACGGTCTCTCGCACATCTTCATCAAGCCCATGTAAAAACGGGCTGGCAAACGTTTCAAGCCATCCAGTCATGCCCGTAGGCAAGGGAGTGGGGCGAGGAATCAGCTCAATGCTTTCTACTTTGAAACCTACGGTTTCCAGTCTATGGCCGTACTCATGTGTGGTAGGAAAGTACCAGGGATGGCGTCCGCGCGCACTAATGCCGCGGAACTGCAAGGCTGCAATCAGGGCGGTGCAAATAGCGGCTACATTGCCATGGCCACCAAACTCAGCCACAAACCGGCCCCCTGGCTTCAACGCCCGCTTAACGCCCGCCAAAACAGCCTGAGGGTCAAGCATCCAGTGCAGTGCGGCGTTGCTAAACACGGCGTCAAACTCGTGATCAAAGGGCAACTGATGGCCATCGACCACGCGTGCGGTGATCCCGCGCTGTCGTGCTGCCTCCACCATCTCTTCTGAGGCATCGATCCCTAGTACATTAGCCCCTAATTGCACTAAGCGCTCTGTCAGCGCGCCATCGCCACAGCCAAGATCCAAAATGCGTTCGCCGGGTTGAGGCGCTAACAGCTTGACGACTTCGCAGCCTAGCTTAGGCACAAAATCAGCATTCTTGGCGTAGCCGTTGGCGTTCCACTTTTGCCCGGGTGCGTTTGGAGAAATATTGGTCATGTCGGCTTCCTGGCGTCGTTATTATTCCATCAAGGGGCAGTCATATAATGATAGCCAGCATAGTATAGCTTGCTGTTGCTTAATCTATTAGATAGATAAAAATCTAAAACAATGACATCACGACATTTCCGCTTATTTAAAAATATGATCTATTTGAGTAATGTTACGTAGCGTTCTATCAATAAAAGCGACGAAATTGTTACTACAACAAAGTTCAAAAAAGCGAGAAAACCGTATTAATGAACTCATCAATGCCGAGTTACAACATTGCTTCTCCCGTCGGACTTATTGCCGATACTCACGGGTTGTTGCGTGATGAAGCACTTGTTCTGCTGCAGGGGTGCGAGCTAATACTGCACTTGGGAGACGTGGGCAACAAAGAAGAGGACAAAGCGATCTTGGAACACCTGGAAGCTCTGGCGCCGGTTCACTGCGTGCAGGGCAATATCGACACGGCAACATGGGCGGGGAGCTTGCCGGTGCATCAGGACATTATGGTCAATGACCATCATCTGCACCTTGTTCATCGTTTAGCGGATTTTGACCCATCGACCCCATGCGATGCCGTTCTGCACGGCCATTCTCATAAACCTCGCAACGAAACCCAGTCAGGAAAGTTGCTCTTTAATCCAGGTGCGGCGGGAAAGCGTCGGTTTAAGCTTCCCATTACGTTAGGCAAATTATGGGTTGATCAACGCGGTATACGCGGGGCGATAATACATTTGTTGTAATTTGTTCTGTCGCGTTGCTCTCCAGCGATTGCCATTGGCACCAAGAAGAGGCTGGTAAAAGGCAAGACCAAGGCTCTCCTGCTACGCTTTTCCTTGATGGGTTGCCCTATGGGCCATGTCATGGAGCAGAAGGGGAGTGTTCGGTGAGCGCCAAGGAACAGTCTGCAGCTAAGGAGTCTGCAACAAAACAATCACGCCTTATTACGCCTGTCGCGTCGTTACAGGTCATGACGCTCAATGTGCACAAGGGATTCAATGTATTTAATCGACGTCATATCCTGCCGGAACTACGTGAGGCGGTAACGACCCTATCTGCAGACTTGGTCTTTCTTCAGGAAGTGATAGGCGAGCACCGAAAACATGCAGTTCGCTTTCATGATTGGCCCAGCGTGCCCCAGTACGAATACCTCGCTGACACGTTATGGCCAGACTTTGCCTATGGTCGTAACGCTGTTTACCCAAATGGCGATCATGGCAACGCGCTGTTATCCCACTACCCGATACTGCAGTACGACAATAAGGATGTCTCCATTCAGGACACCGAAAAACGTGGCCTGCTGCATTGCCAACTGGATGTGCCTGGCCACAGTGGAGTACATGCCGTTTGCGTTCATCTCGGGCTACGTCAGGGGCATCGCCTAGCGCAAATGAAGCTACTGTGTGAACTGCTCGACACCCTACCGGATGACGAGCCGGTTATTGTGGCGGGAGACTTCAATGACTGGCGGCGTCAGGCAGACCATGTGCTGGCGGAATGTGGGCTGTTTGAAGCATTCGTGCACCATTATGGTCACCCAGCGAAGTCGTTTCCGGCGCGCTGGCCGCTGCTGCGCCTTGATCGTATCTATGTGCGTAACGTTTCAGTGCGTAACCCCCGCGCATTGTCTCGAAAGCCCTGGACTCACCTGTCTGATCACGTACCCCTCATTGCCGAGATATGCTTGTGAATTTCCAATGGACGGAAAGTAACGAAGCCGAATTATTAATCAATGGAAGTCAGTATTTTAATAGCGTATTTGACTGCATTCGTTCGGCTCGCGAAGAAGTATTGATTGAAACCTTCATCATTTTCAACGATGAAGTGGGGCGGGAGCTAAAGGAGGCCCTACTTGACGCTGCCGCTAGGCAAGTACGTATAGACGTCACGGTAGACGGCTATGGGACGGCGGATCTGGACAACGACTATATAACAGAGCTGACAGACGCTGGTATTCACCTGCATGTTTATGACCCCAAACCGCGCTTGTTCGGTATGCGTACTAACCTGTTTCGCCGTCTTCACCGTAAGATCGTCGTGGTAGATGGCGATGTGGCTTTTATCGGCGGTATCAACTTCGGCGCCGATCACCTGCCCGATAAATATGCCATGGGCAAGCAAGATTATGGCTTGCGAGTAAGGGGCCCGATTGTAAAGGACATTCGTGATGCTGCTGGAGCGCTCCTGGTAGAGCATCAGGCGGTACAGGAACTACCGCAGATCCGGGCGTTGCCTCCCCGCACTGGCAGCGCCGCTATAAGGCTGGCCATTCGTGATAACAGCCTTCATCGTAATGATATCGAAGAGCATTATCTCCAAGCATTTCGTTCGGCGCAGTCACATCTAGTCATTGCCAATGCCTACTTCTTTCCCAGTTATCGTCTCTTTCATGAATTGCGAAACGCGGCGCGACGGGGCGTTAACGTCACACTGATCTTGCAGGGCCGCCCCGATATGCCCTGGGCTAGGATGTTCTCCAGCTCGCTTTACAGCTATATGTTGCAGCAGGGCATTAGTATTTTCGAGTATACCGAGCATCCTTTACACGGAAAGATCGCGATCGTTGATCATGAATGGTCAACGGTGGGATCAAGCAATCTCGATCCACTCAGCCTGTCACTGAACCTGGAAGCCAATCTGTTCGTTCGCGACGCTGGGCTCAACCAACAGATCCATAAACACCTATCTGAGCTTATCGAGAGCAGTTGTAAGAGGATAACAACCGAAGCCGCGGAAAAAGGTCGTTGGTGGCGGGCGCCGCTTATGTTCGTGAGTTTTCATTTCCTGCGTCATTTTCCTAAGCGAATGGGATGGTTACCCGCTCATGTGGCTCGAATGGAAACGTTGGCGCCGAGGTCGCGGAAGCCCAAGCGTGCACAGGAGTGAGCCGGATGCAGTCAAACAGCAAAAAAGCGAGCGCTAAACTGCGCAGTGCCTGGGGTCGTTGGCTGAAGCACGGCGTCACTTTGCTGCTCTTTATGGTGGTCGCGATCTTGTTATTTTCACTGGTCCAGAATATGGACTGGCAGGCCGTTATCGAAACGCTGCGCGGCTATAGTCCCGCCCTGGTCATGATGGGGCTTGGCATTACTGCCGCAAGCTTTGCCGTCTTCAGCAGTTACGATCTGCTGGGCAAGTTTTATACCGGCCATGAGCTGCCTATCAAGCAGGTGCTGCCGTTAGCCTTCGTATGCTACGCCTTTAACCTCAATCTGGGCGCCTGGGTTGGCGGCATTGCCTTGCGCTATCGACTATACACAAAGTTTGGCCTTAAAGTGGCGACCGTGACGCGTGTGCTGAGTGTGAGCTTAACCACCAATTGGCTGGGCTATATGCTACTTGCCGGGACGCTATTTACGCTTAGGCTGATTGAGTTGCCTGAGCACTGGCAAGTTGGCACGCTAGGGTTGCAGGTTATTGGGGCGGGGTTATTGCTTGTTTGCCTTTTCTATCTGTCAGCGTGTTGTTATTCACGGCGACGCACCTGGCAATGGCGGGGTCATGAAATCGTTCTCCCTTCGCTACGACTAGCTCTGCTTCAGATGTTGCTGGGCGCGATTAATTGGTCCTTGATGGCCGCGCTTGTCTACCTACTGCTACCCCAGGGCGTTTTCTATCCTACTATCCTCGGGATTCTTCTTGTCAGCAGTATTGCGGGTGTGGTGACTCATATTCCCGCAGGCCTGGGTGTGCTTGAAGCTGTGTTCATCGCTTTGTTGCAACATCAAGTGGCTAAGAGCGAGATTCTCGCTGCTTTGATCGGTTATCGCGCCCTCTATTTTTTGTTTCCCCTGGCGCTGGCGTGCATGGTGTACCTACTGCTGGAGCGCTGGAGCAAGAAACAACAAAGAGAGTCAGAGTCACGGCACTAAAAAGAGGGCATTTAAAAGGTAGCCATGCTATAGCCACCAGCAGAAGAGCGATTGGCATTCGATGCTGGCAGAAACTGGTGAGGTTTCGGCATAGCCGATAGGATAAGAGGGTTATGCTAGGTAGTTCTAGCGCTACTAGTGACAGTCAATATGCCAAGACGAGGTACCATGAACGACGTTATTGAGTTGCTTAAATCCCACCGTTCGATCCGTAAATTCAGCGACCGCCAGATCCCACGGGAGTTGCTAATTGAGCTTATCCAGGCCGGACAGGGCGCTGCTACGTCCAGCCATGTCCAGGCGTATACCGTTATCCATGTTAAAAATCAGGCTAATCGCGAACAGATTGCAGAACTGGCGGGTGGGCAAGGATACATTGCTACCTGTGCCGACTTTTTAGTGTTTTGCGCCGATATGAAACGCCCTACTGAGGCATCTGAGCAGACTGGTGCGAACGTAGTGCGCGGCATGACTGAACAACTGTTAGTGGCGACGGTAGATACGGCGCTGATGGCGCAAAACGTTGCAGTGGCGGCTGAATCTGAAGGGCTGGGTATCTGTTATATCGGCGGCATACGTAATAATCCCCAAGCAATTAGTGATCTATTACGCCTACCTGAGCATGTTTATCCCGTGTTTGGTATGTGTCTTGGCTACCCAGAGCATGATCCTGAAGTGAAACCGCGCCTACCAGTGGAAGCGATTCTTAAAGAAGACTACTACACTGAAGACGGTGAGCAGGTGAAACGTTTTGATGCCACCATGCAGGCTTACTACCAAGCCCGTAGCAGCAGTAATAAAGATACCGATTGGTCACATAATCTTATGCCACTTTTCGATACTAAACTGCGCCCACATATGCGTGATTTCTTGATCAAGCGTGGTTTTGAAATGAAATAGCATTGAAATGAAATGGCTTTGAAATGAACAGTATTGCAACGAAGAAATAAGCGCAGCACACTTTTTATTAGGATTTTGGAGAAGAGAAAGCTCAACGGTTTATTTGATGATCTCTTTTCCTCGTTTTCAGGAGCTCCACCGCATGCGCGTATTTGCTAACCCCGTCGGCTCCGGCTCTCTTTGGTTCGACAATCTTACGACGGCTGACGGTGTCCCCGTCGCCTATGATCCCCAGGCCCGGGCTTTTGTGCCTATGCCGCCGTTCTGTATTAATCGAGACATCATCGGCTGTAATTGGATAGCCCCCGAACAGGGCGCTTTTTGCCGCTCTTGTGCGATGACTGCGCTGGCGCCCGACCCCAGTCTTCCTAACGCGATTCCGAACTGGGCCCAAACTGAAGCGGCGAAGCGCTGGGTGCTGGATAACCTGGGCCGCTGGCACTGGTTCCGTCCCGAAGACCCAGGCGCGCCGCCGGTTTTTCATCTTCTAGCGGAAGGCAAAAAGCCCGTGCCCATGGGGCACATTGAAGGTGTCGTCACCATCAGCGTGGCCGAGGTAGATCCTGTTCTGGTGACAACGCGGCGTGAGGCGTTAGAAGAGCCTTATCGCACCATGATTGGCCACATGCGCCATGAAATATCGCACATGCTTTGGTGGCGGCTTAGCTTGCGTGAAGATTTTCTTGCCGCTTTCCGGGAAATGTTTGGTGACGAGCGCCAGGATTACACCGCCGCGCTCCAGCACCACTATCAAAACGGACCGCCCCCCGATTGGAAAGAGCGTTATTTAACCACTTACGCATCTGCACACCCTCATGAGGATTGGGCCGAGACGGCTGCTCACTTGCTGCATTTAACCGATATTGCCGATAGCTTTGCAGCATCCGATCTCTCTTCACCAGAGCTGCCCAGTCATCAGTGGGAGCCTTATGCGGAGCCAGATGCTGATCGCTTGATTTACGTGGCAGCGGCGCTCACCGTGGGCGTTAATCATGTTAACCGCTCTATGGGCTTGCCGGACCTCTATCCTTTTGTGCTTTCTGAAAACGCTCGTCGCAAGCTGGCATTTGTTCATGATTGGCTGCGTCGGGGCGCCCAGGGGCTTTAATGCAAATTTAAATTAAACCATTGGCGTGGCGTGTAGAAGTCACAACATTGCCTATACTGCATAAAGTATGACGGGAACCATCGCCGATAAAAACAAAGGCCGGTACACCACTCATGACACCGGCCATTAAGCATGGAGATTGACTGATGAATCTAGACCGCGCTTACCGCCTATTAGCAGCTTTCTACACAGTGATGCTTATCATCGGTGTCATCGCCTTATTAGCAGGTGGCGGGACACTGCTCTCTCCCGTGTATTTGCTGGTGGGCGCATTAGCCGTGATTGGGCTGTGGGGGTATACCCTGAAGCGGCGGTTTATGAACCCGCGTATGTGGAGGCCGTTGGCGGGCGTACTAGCGGTGGGTATTGTGCTTCAGTTAGTTGTAATGCTCACCACACCGCTATCGAGCGTTTTATTAACCTGGATGCTTACCAGCAGTATTTTTTCCGTCATGTTGGTAATTATGCTTTACCACTACGGGGATCGCGATCAACCTCTATGGGCGACTGAAGAAGAACACACGGCTGCCCAGCAGCTTGATGCCTTACTAACGAGTAATTCTTCCCTAACCGCTGTTACCAGTGATGGTGCTCGAGAAAATAGCGTTAAAGTGACAAAATCTAACAGCGGCTATCAAGCAAGCGTGACGCGGCGTTCGCAAGAAGGTCAAGAGCGCTTTGTAGAGCGCTTTAGATATCCCGAAACGCTAGTATTTTTCTTGGAGAAATTTACCAGCGTTACGGTTAATGATTTTAAGCGTTCGAATGCTTTAGATGATCGTGGGAGCTCAACCGCCGAAGCCTAGGTTCTATGTTTATAATAGGCATTTTTATTTACATGGTAAGAGGAATGCTGGTTTCTTGGGCCAACATTTCTTCTAACTGAGGGGCGAGAGTTTGTTGTATGTGCAAATATAAGGGTAGCAACGTTTTCTTTAAACCACTTTCTGCTTTTTGCTTATCTATATAGTAGGCGCTTCTTCTACCATGAAAGTTAATAGTTTCTCCTACTTTGGTGAAGTGAAACCCTGTTAGCGCGAGAAGTCGAGGCAGGCTAGGTTCCATCATGGCAAAAACCTGTATTTTACCTAGCTGCTTTCCTAACGAATAACCTGTAATGAATAGCCCGCTTGCCAGTAATGGAAATAGCTGCCTTTCCTCTACGGAAAAACAGGTAATAGCGCTTGTGTTTGCTAATATGTCTTTTTCTTTTGCCTTTGCTCTGAATAGAGGATTAACGGCAAGGCGAGAAATCTCATAGTAACTATTTATAGCCAG
The DNA here is from genome assembly GCF_055725665.1 of Vreelandella sp. DA03-1M. NCBI lineage: Bacteria > Pseudomonadati > Pseudomonadota > Gammaproteobacteria > Oceanospirillales > Halomonadaceae > Vreelandella > Vreelandella sp. DA03-1M. The sequence continues at coordinate 3,146,853 of NZ_CM146798.1, read as the reverse complement.
CTTTTCGGGATGGAATTCCGGATGAGTTAGGCTTTGGCTACCATACGTCTGTAAAGGAAGCTGGTTTAGCGGCTGAGGGCTAGAAGGCTTTGGAATGACGACTCGCACACATCCGGCCACTAAGCCGGTTCTGCGATGTTCAATCAAGCAATGAATAGAGTTTTGATCATGGATATCATATTCGAGCTTGTTGTAAGGGTCGGTCGGTTCTTCATATTGCAGCTCTTCGCAGTAAACGTCATGCCTTAAACGGTAAACTTTATGCTTTTCCTGCTCAGTGATGCACAGTTTAAATTTAAAATCTTGAATAAACCTTTCCAGTAATGCTGAAGGTGCTTCCCTGTTTTTTGCTATACGAGGTGATGACATCACGCGCTATCCTTTTAGGCAAAGAGTGAAATTTAAACTGCTTCTATTATAAATAATTTATTCCAAAAAAACCTTCGGTAAGCTTGGTAGGCTTACCTAAATGGTACCCCTGCCCATACGTTATTCCGTAGCCCTTTAATATAGGCAGCAATGCTTCTTGGTCAACGAACTCGGCAATAGTTTGCTTACCAAATCCTTTGGCTATATCCGCTATTGCGCGAACGATAACGCGACTGTCAGGGCTAATTAACAAACTGCGAATAAAAGAACCGTCTATCTTAATGTAATCAACGGGTAACTGCCCAAGGTAGTGAAAGCTACTAAAACCAACACCAAAGTCATCCAGAGCGGTACGACACCCTAGGCTGCGTACGGCTTGTAATACACCGCGTGCAGCAGAGAAGTCGGTAACCGCTGCGGTCTCTGTCACTTCCAGTATTAAATGGTGAGGGTCAGCGCCGCTGGCGGTTATTTCCTCGGCTAGATATTGCTTTAGCCCCTCATCATGCAAGGATTGGCCAGAAAGGTTAACTGCAAACGTAATGCCTCGATCCTGCAGTTGGCTGAGGGCTTTTAAGCTGTGCCGCACTACCCAACGATCAATCAACACGATTTGACCGCTCTGTTCGGCGATAGGAATAAAGTGTGCGGGAGAAACCAGGCTGCCATCTGGGTTGCGCATTCGCAGCAGTACTTCGTAATGTTTTATGTCTTGGTCTTCTAGCCTAATGATAGGTTGAACCATTAGCTCAAAACTGTCTTCTTCAAGCGCACTGCGTATCCGCTCAACCCAGTAGACGCGATCCTGCAGCTCATCTTTGGCATTTTCAGCTTTAGAAAGAAGGTGCCAGTGCTGAAGACCACTCTCTTTCGCTTTGTACATAGCCACATCAGCGCTCGCCATCAGATCGGCAGGTGTATTGCCATGGGTGGGGAACAGCGCAATACCAATACTCGCCGTCACGCGATGCCGCCGCTCTCCGACCACAAAGCCGATACCGTCTAGCAGCTGAACGACATATTGCGCGACTGTTACCGCTTGGTCGGCATTGGTATCTTCGAGTAGCAGCGAAAATTCGTCACCCCCTAAGCGGGCGATGACGCCACGGCGGCCTAGCTTATGGAAAAGTGTATCGGCCACTTCACGCAACAGTTGGTCGCCCACATGGTGGCCGCTCAGCTCGTTAACCTCTTTAAACTGATCTAAGTCCAGCAGCAGTACCGCCCCTTTTGCAGTGGCAGAGCGTTCAATGGCGATTTGCAGTGCATGTTGGAAGTAGCGCCGGTTGTATAGCTCGGTCAGCGGGTCTCGCTCGGCAAGCCAAGTTAGCCGCGCTTCGGCGGCCTTGCGTTCGGTGATATCGAGGCCAACGGAAATGCGTGATACCGTTTCCTCGTTACCTGTATGCAAAGGCGCATGATACCAAGCGATAGTGTGCAGATGATGATCGGGGGTGCGCAGCGTTTTCTCTTCTTGTTGAGGAAGATCAACGGTATTCGCTGTGGTAAAGACACCAGCCTCGAAGACATCTGCAAAATTGCGCCCAAGCAGGGAAGCCTCTTTTATTCCTAACATCAATTGGGTGTACTCATTGACGAGGCTGATGCGTCCTGCACTGTCTTGGGCAACTATAAATACTTGGGCGGTATCCAGTAAGCTATTGACGAAATCACGCTCATTGGCCAGCTCATCAATACGCTCAGCTAACTGTTTGCCGCGCTCTTGTACTTCGCTTTCCAACCTTTCGAGTTGATGAGAAAGCTCAAGCGTGGTGACTTCGAGTATATCTATCTCGTCTGCAATGCGATGGCGATGATTGGGAAGGGCGGAGCGTATATCGCTAAATTGCCCACTCGCCAGTATGGGTAGCAAGCCTGCGACTCTTCGCAGCCGTGCCATGGGGCCAAGCAGTATGACGAGCAGTAGTAATTCAGCGGCAATCCAGCCAAGCACACCAACGAACAATAGGGTGCGTGTATCGTTATGGATGGCATTAATTTGGCTGGTAATATCCGATATCAGCAGGAAGTAACCATTATCGTTGCGCTCGCTGCTCTCGACCATGCGTGCGGCGCTAAGCTCCACATGACGGCCAGTATGCTCAAAGCGTATCGGTGCTTCTATCAGGCGGTCCACTGGCGCGGCTTCTGCAGCTCGCTGTAACGGTGCCAGGCTTTGTTCTCCATTGGTAAGTGCGAGCAGATACCCATTCCATGCCTTCAGTTGTCGTTGAGCCGTTACATTACGGCTTTCACTGTCTTCAACAGCGCCTGTGACCAGTAACGCGACTTCGCTGCCAGAGACTTCTTTCGCCTGCCGAGTGACATCCGCTAATGAGCGGGACAGCAAGACCATGCCAACACTTTCCCCCTCTACCAGTACCGGCACTGCAGCAAATTGTTGGCAGCTAACGGTACAGCGAAGCGTGGTTAGTGGCCGTTCGGTATTCATGACTCGTTGCACCCAACTGAGTATAGGTAGCTGTGCTTCTGCATTTCCGGAGCCCCATTTGCCCAAGACTTGACCACGAGAATTAACGATTAGAATCTCATCGATTCCCGCCTCAAGCTGGAGTGCAGGCCACAGTGAATCCAGCGCTTGTTCCACATCAATGGTATTTCCTGCTTGTAAAGGTGAGCCTAAACTTGCTGAAGCAGCGGTCAATCCGGCTAATTGACGTAAATTCTCGGAGGAACGCGTTAACGCTAAATGAATTTCACGCTGTTGACGTTCATGATGCTGGCTTCGACTTTCCTGAAACTGGCGGGTGAGTTTCTCGTGGCCCAGCCAAGTAAATAGGCTAACTAATGCTAAAAGCAGTAGGCTACTCAATGCGATAACACGCCAGGTCAGACTAAGGCGCTGTGGGGTTTGAAAAAGGGCGGGTATCTTCATCGCAGTATTATCCTAGCCAGGATCGAGTAATAGATCAGAAACGCAGCGATAACTGGAACAACCACATGTTCCAGCGTCGGCTGGTCGCTGATGGATCCGGGTTGTCCTGAGCAGGCAGCCAGCCAGTACCATCCACATGATGGTATTCGCCTGCCAACATTACCTGAGGATGCGGCGTCCACTGCAAGCCAAAGGTTAAATCATCAGCAAACTGAGAGTGAGCAGGCCCCAGGCCACTAGCTTCAAAGGCTTTACCAGAAGCATCATCACGGTTACTGACTAAGCTGTCATAACGGATTAGCCACTGCCAATCGTTATAAAAGCGCCGCGTATACTGCACATACCAACTTTCACCGGTCGTATCGAAATTTAAAGCCGGTTGATTGAAATTTTTTAACCCTGAGCGGCGCAGTGCATACTCGGCCGTTACGCTCCAGAGTTCTTGATTGTACTGCAACGAAAAAACCCAGGGCCTGAAATAAAAATCTCCATCACTCACGTTGGGGGAATAGGTATCTATTTGGGATCTGACATTGGCATGGCTGAGAGCCGCAACGATACGTCCTGCGTCATGCTCATAGCGTACTTGGGCAATAGCAGATTGCTGCGGATCGAAAGAGCCCCGTATACGATGCAACTGAAGCGTCTGATTTAAGTCTTTGTCTGCCTGGGGTTTTCCTAAACCAAGCTGACCTCTTATAACGCCGTTATCCAATCGTTCTTCCAGATATAACGTTAGTCCATCTCCTGTTAGAGCTAATGAACGAGTCCGGTCAAAATAAAGTGATTGAGGTAATAGTATGCTAGGGCGTGTAAACGCCACATCGCGTGTTTGATTATAGAACCCAAACGGATTTTTAATCCTGCCTAGCTGAATACCAAAAGTGCGCTGCTGATCGGAAACCATTTGGTAATCAATAAGGCCATAGTCGAGCTTTGGATAAGCGTCGCTGCTATCGCCACCTGCACGTCGGCTTAGCATTTGTGCGGCCAGTAACACATCCTGATGAGGGCGTAATGAGACGTTGAGACCGATTTCGGTGAACTCGAAACTACCTTCATCTTGGCTGCTGGGACCAAAAAAGTTGTTATCATCAGTAACGACTAATGCCTGACTAAGAAAGCCATGCATCTGCAGAGTATCCATAACGTTTTCATCACTATGGGCGTGGGTAGGCACCCCTAATATGACAATGCCTAACAGAGCGGCAACAGTACGATGCTCATTCCATTGAGATAACTTGGATACTATCATCCAGATACTCCCTTTCAAGGTAACCTATGGCGCCGGGTGTCGTGGCAACGCGCTCGCGCATCTCTGCTTGGTCAGCGACGCGGTCTGGGGCTTGGCCGGTCCCCGAGAAGACCATGCGATCCCAGGCTAGCTGAAGCTGGTGCGGATATACCGCTAACTGCTCTTTGGTGAAGCGAGCATGCACGGAATCACTGTTATTTAAAACGTAAACCCTGACAGCTTGACCATCCGGCCATGTGCGTTGACGCATCGCAAAAATCGCGCGGGTAGTATCGCGATTCAACCAGCGGGTGGCGACGTCAGGATGGGCGACTAAAAAAAGAGGGGCTTCTCGAGCGATGGCATTTGTGCATGTGAAAATGAGCATCACCAGCAACATGAGGGTGACCATTGCCAGTAACGCCAATCGCATGAGAGAACCGCTCAAGACAGGTGAAGGCATGGGCGGTATCTTACTGGTTGATTGATGAACGCCAGGTTCATGCACGATGCAGTTCTACCTTGTACTTTATCAGTGTATGAGTTAATGACGTGTTCTCCCTCGCGGTCTATCGGCGTTGTTTTTTATATTCAGTGCCCTTTGTTTAACTAAGGGATAGGCACCAAAAAACTGTGCCGTAGCGATACGGCACGGACACAAACACTACATCAATTCAAAAAAAATAACAGGTAGCTATGTTAAAGAAGAGCGAAGGTTCTTGGTGGCGGTTGTGTTTTAATTTGTTTTCATTAACTTTGTCCATTTTGATTGGCTTATACTTTCCGGCGCTGATGAGAGCTTGTACTTAATGGCTAAGCGTCTGTGTGATACTCATTTCATTAAGTTCGTTTGAAAATCTTCCTCTGCCATTCTAAAAGGATCATCCGCCATGTTCACCGGCCTGAGTGCATTTCCGCTAACTCCCATGAACGAACACGGCATTCAAGAGCGTGAGTTTATTCACTTAGTGGAACACTTGGCCGCAGCTGGTGTGGACTCCATTGGCGTGCTGGGATCGACCGGCAACTACGCCTATTTAAGCGTTGCAGAGCGCGCCCGTGTGGCTAGTCTCAGTGTCGAAAACGCCGGTACTGTGCCTGTAGTCGTAGGCATAGGTGCATTACGTACCCGCGATGTGCTGGCTAATGCGGAACGTGCCCAGCAAGCCGGTGCCAGTGGGCTGTTATTGGCACCGGTGTCCTATCAAAAGCTGACCGACGATGAAGTGTACGACCTCTATGCTACTGTCAGCCGTTCATTGAGTGTTCCGCTATGCGTGTATGACAATCCTGGCACCACCCATTTTGATTTCAGCGATGAGCTGCACGGGCGTATTGCTCAATTGCCACAGGTGCGCTCTATCAAGATCCCGCCAGTAGTGAATGATATCGAGAAAGCGCGCGAGCGTGTGGTGCGGCTGCGCGCGCTCATTCCTTCAGAGGTCACCATAGGCATCAGCGGCGACCCGGCCGCCGCTACAGGGCTAAACGCCGGCTGTGATGCGTGGTACTCCGTTATCGGCGGGCTCTATCCCCGCACAGCACTGGCGCTGACTCGGGCTGCCCAAGCGGGAGATACCCAGCAGGCCGATGCGCTTTCCAGCGCGCTTGAGCTGTTATGGGCGCTTTATCGTGAATATGGAGGCAGCTTGCGGGTAGCCGCCACCATTGCAGAGGTAACCGGCAAGGTCAGCCAACCCTGCTTGCCTCAACCACTTAAAGCACTACAAGGGGACGACCGTAAACGAGTGGAGCAGGTAGTGGCGCAACTCGACCTGGCCGCTGCCTTTAGAGCGTAAAGCGATTCACCAAAAACGCCCAGCCAAGGCTGGGCGTGCTGAGTGTTTATAGGCGGTCTTACTCTACGAGTTCGAGCATACGATCAGGATAGTTGGTGAACAGACCGTTGACGCCCATTTCCATCAAACGCTCCATTTCATCAGCTTCATTGATGGTGTAGACATGGACCGGCAGGCCGTTGTCGTTCGCCTGACGGATGAAGTCAGCGTCAATCACTTCCTCGCCTTCGTAAATGAAATTGGTGCCCAGTCCGACCGCATAATCCGCCACTGCCTGGAAGTCCTTATCGGTGATATCTTCTGGCCCCGGCGTCACGTTCGTCCACTCCACCAATCGGCCATTTTTTTCTTCGCTGGGGTAATACCAGGCCAGTTGAATGAGCGGGATGTTCTCGTTTAATTCGTGCACTTTCAGCAGACTATCTTGCTCGAAAGACTGCACCAGGACCCGACCACTCTCGATCAAGTCGTGCTCTTCCAGCAGCGCTACCAACGCTTCTTCCAGGCCAGGGTTCAACTGCGGCGACTTGGTTTCTATGTAGTAGCGTGCATCGTGCCCAAAGTGCTCCAATAACTCATCCAAAGTAAGTATTTGAGCGCCTTCAAAGGCTGTGTCGGCACTGTCAGGGTTTTGCTCATTGAACCACGTGCCGGTATCCAGTGCTTTGAGTTCGTCCAGCGTGTAATCATTGATCTCGCCTTCGCCGTCACTGGTGCGATCAATGGTGTCATCATGAAACACCACCACCTCGCCGTCCGAAGTGATTTGAGCGTCGAGTTCCAAGTAATCGACGCCCCACTCATGGGCCAGTTCGTAGGCCGCCATCGTGCTTTCCGGTGCATGGCCGCTGGCGCCTCGGTGAGCAATTACCTGAAATGACTCAAGCTCTTTGAGCTGCTCTTCCAGCGGCGTGGACTCCGCCAGCGCCGTGGTGGCAGCACCACCGAAAAGCCCCAGGGTTATTGACGTAACCAGTAAATGGCGTTGCATGGGAAATCCTTTTGTTGAATGCCTGTTTAATAACCCTACACGGATTGCATAATGAAAGCCAAACAGGCATTCAACGTCGCCTAATCCAACGCAGATAGGCGCTTTAACAATGTCTTTGCCTCTTTCCTGGAAGACAACCGGACAAACTTAAATTACCGAGTGGCTAGACAACAAGTGCCCAACGACAATGTCCAATACCTGCTAGGCTCTGAAGGAGCTAAGCGCATTTAATCGTCAGCGATTAGGCACACCCAGGATGGCATTAATTCCATGATCCATACAGAGCATCATCGGTCTCACCGTTCAGGCTGGCTTCGTGCTGCAGTGCTAGGCGCCAACGACGGCATTGTGTCCACCAGTAGCCTCATCCTCGGCGTTGCAGCGGCAAGCACAGCGCAGAGCGATATCATGCTGGCAGGCGTTGCTGGCTTGGTGGCTGGCGCTATGTCGATGGCGGCGGGTGAGTATGTGTCGGTCAGCTCGCAAGCCGATACTGAGCACGCCGACCTTAGTATTGAACGCAAAGCATTGGCAGAGCATTACGAACTAGAGCAGGAAGAGCTCGCCGCTATTTATGAAACCCGTGGTTTGACGCCTGAATTGGCGCGGCAAGTTGCCGAACAACTCATGAGCAACGATGCCTTAGGTGCCCATGCACGGGATGAGATTGGCATCACCGACACTGGTCAAGCGCGCCCGCTTCAAGCAGCCCTCTCATCAGCAGCGACCTTTACCACGGGAGCGTTATTGCCACTATTGGTCGCCTGGTGGGCACCATCATCATTATTGACTCCTCTGGTAGCGCTGTTTTCATTGCTTTTTTTGGCTTTGTTGGGTGCCATCGCTGCTCGAGTAGGTGGCGCGCCGATGTTAAAAGCTGCCGCAAGAGTGATGTTTTGGGGCAGCCTTGCGATGGCGTTAACCTCCGCGATAGGGCGAGTGTTTGGGGTTGTCGCGTAAGGGGAACATCACCAAGTAGAGTTTGGTCTATTGGAAGAGCGGCCTGCTCATTGCCTTGAAATTCTACCTGGGTGCCTGCATCCACAGTAAATAGGTAATTCACAAGGAGTCGTTATGACAACGTTAGTGATTGGCGCGAACGGACAGATTGGCAAGCAGTTTTGCGAGCTAGCCCAAAAAGCGGGCACGCCCATCAAGGCGATGATTCGCAGTGAAGGGCAGGCAGCCTGGTTCAAAGAGCACGGCATCGATACCGTGGTAGCTGATTTAGAAGGTGAGTTTGAGCACGCCTTTGATGGCTGTGACCAAGTGGTCTTTACCGCGGGTTCAGGCCCTCATACCGGTCCAGACAAAACCCTAATGATCGACCTGTTCGGTGCCATTCGTACCGCCGATATCGCCAAGCAAAAAGGTCTCTCCCGCTACATAATGATTAGCGCCATGCGGGCAGAACAGCCATTAGACGCGCCCGAGAAAATGCGCCCCTATATGGCCGCAAAATTTGCCGCCGATGCTCACCTTCGCAATAGCGGACTTCCCTACGTCATTCTCAAGCCAGGGCGGTTGACCGACGAAGCCGCCAGTCAGCGGTTTGCCAGTTCACTGGAGGAAGCAGGCGACAACCAAATCTCCCGCGCCAACGTCGCCCATGCGCTACTTCACGCTGTGCAAAAGCCCGATTTGGTAAACCAGGAGTACCTGCTGCTGGATGGCAAACGTTCGATTGGCGAGATCATTCAGTAGCCAGGCCCAAGCCGCTCCTTACGCATTTACCCCCTTCATGCCTTCCGGTGTGTAGCGCTCGCCGATAACCGGAAGGCGTGCAGTGGCCGCTTCGAGCTGTTGCTGCTCATCATCGGTTAGGGTGATGGACGCCGATGCTGCATTCTCTTCAAGATAGCGCAACCGTTTGGTGCCTGGGATCGGTACGATGTTGTCGCCTTTGGAAAGTAGCCAGGCCAGCGAGAGCTGCGCAGGGGGGCAGCCTTTGAGTGCTGCCATGTCACCAATCACCTCTGCGATTCGGCGGTTAGTGTCCATGGCCTGTTCAGAGAAGCGCGGCAGGTTAGAACGAAAATCACCTTCTCCGAAATCAGCGTTCTCTTGAAACCTGCCCGTTAAAAACCCTCGACCGAGAGGAGAGTAGGGCACAAAGCCGATGCCAAGCTCCTTGCAGGTGGGCAGTACCGCTTGCTCCACGTCCCGTGTCCAGAGCGAGTATTCGGTTTGAACCGCCGTCACCGGGTGCACGGCGTGTGCGCGGCGCAGGGTCTCGTCGCTAACCTCGCAGAGGCCAATATGGGCAATTTTTCCCTCTTTAACCAGTTGTACCAAGCCCTCCATGGTCTCTTCGATAGGGGTTGCCGGGTTAACACGGTGAACGTAGTAGAGATCGATTTGTTCGATGCCCAGCCGCTTCAGCGACGCCTCGCAAGCTTTGCGAGCATACAGGGCGCTGCTATCCAGGCGACGCTGATACTCACCAGGGTTACGAACAATGCCAAACTTGGTGGCGATACGTACGTTTGGCTTATGGCTGGCAAGAAAGCGGCCAATCAGCTCCTCGTTATGGTGTGGCCCGTACATATCCGCCGTGTCAAAAAAGTCGATGCCCAGCTCCACTGCCCGGGCCAACACCCGAAGCGACTCGCTATCGTCTCGGGGGCCATAGAACTCGCTCATTCCCATGCAACCTAAGCCAATGGCAGAGAGGGTCAGGTCGGTGCCGAGTGTACGTGTTTGCATGCTATGTCTCCTGTAATGACTTACTAAACCATGGCCCATCAATAGAGCGTGAGCCGTTATCGAGCGCTTGTTGAAACGCGCAATAACAGCGTGGCACTATCCAATAATGAAAAAAATGAACGAATTCGGTAAACCGTTTTCCAGTTTTGAAAATCAGATGCCCCGCGGGTGGGTCTGGGATGACACGCGCACCTTTCTGGCGGTGGTCCGCCATGGCACTTTGAGTGGCGCGGCAGCGGAACTCCATCTGGGGATCGCGACGCTCTCCCGGCGTATCGAGCGGCTCGAAAAAGCCTTAAAGCTTCCGTTGTTCGTTCGTCAGCAGTCGGGCTATCAGCTTACCGAGGAAGGGGCCGGGCTAATCGAAAAAGCCGAAGCGCTGGAAGCCGCCGCAGCTGCCTTCTCCAGCGGAGGCGCACTCGCTACGCAACTGAGCGGTAGGGTGCGCTTGGCCACGGCTGAAAACCTAGCCACGTCGTTGATTCTGCCTGCATTGCCACAGTTTTATGCTCAGTACCCCGGCATCACACTTGAGCTGGTGACCGATATCACCACCGTTAATCTGCACCGCCGCGACGCTGATCTGGCGCTTAGAATGGTTAAGCCCGAGCGGGGCAATGTCACCCTTCGGCGCCTCGGCTCGCTGGGTTTTGGGCTTTATGCTAGCCCCAGTTATGTGGCCCAGCGTGAGATTCATCATGACGCGGGCGATTACGACAGCGACGCCTTTATTACCTGGGGAGACATGCAAGCGCACCTGCCTGCCGCCCAGTGGATTGAGCGGGTTCTGCAAGGGCGGGAGCCGGCGCTAACCACCACCTCGCTGGCGACCCAGCTAGCGGCGGCCAAAGCGGGGCTGGGGATAGCGGTATTGCCACATTTTCTGGCCAGGGAGGCCGGGCTTGTCTGTGTCGCTACGGATATTGGCGTAGATCAGCCCATCTATCTCGTTATCCAGACGGATCTTACCCAGTCAGGCCGCATTCGGGCCGTGGCAGACTTTCTGGCTGAAATGGTGGCCAATAACCGCGAACGCTTGAGTGGGTGATAGAGTCACTAAGCCTCCACTTTTTATCCTATAGGCCACCCATGACACCTACTGATATTGGCAGCGCCTACGATCAGATCACTCACCTTTGGCAAAGCGAAAAATTCAATCTCGCTAACGGCATAGAGGCGCACAAAAGGGCGCTTTCGTTTGTGAAAAATCGGGGTAGAGCGCTGGATATCGGTTGCGGCTGTACCGGCCGCTTTATCGACTTCTTGCAACATGAAGGCTTTACGCCTGAAGGCGTGGATATATCCGATGAAATGCTGCGCCTCGCTAAGCAGAAGCACCCTGACGTGACCTTTCACCACCAGGATATTTGCCAATGGCAGCCGCCGGAAAAATACGACTTTATCACCGCCTGGGACAGCATTTGGCATATTCCGCTAGCGCAGCAGGAAAGTGTGATGACCAAACTTATCGGAAGCCTGAATAAGGGTGGGGTAATGATCTTCTCTTTCGGCGGTACCGACGAACCCGGTGAGCACACCGATAGCTTCATGGGGCCAGAAATTTACTACTCCACGCTTGGTACCAGCGGCTTCTTGTCCCTGCTGATTACGCTAGGCGCGGTGTGCAGACATCTGGAGTACGACCAGTATCCGGAGTTGCATACTTATTTGATAGTGCAGAAGGGGTAGCATGTTGCTTTTTATCAAATAAATATTATCAGGACTGATCGTCATGCCCGCCGATGGCAAAATATAAATAGTTTTGTCATCGCATCGGTAGAACAGTCTGTTTAATGAGCAAAATTGGCAGCTTTAGCCTCGATTGTGAGTATCGGAGGAAGCCATGATTTGCTGCATTAAATCTTGGTTTTGAAGAACTTGCAGCGTTTCTTTTTCAGCTTCTGCTCTAGGCACTATCAACTCCCGCTTGAGCCACTCCGCCAGCGGCTCGCTGCGGCGGGGTTGAGTGAGAACGTTGGTTTGGCTGGGTAACCACAGGCACAGGCGCGCAGGAGTCTGAATACTTCCCCAGGGGGCCACCAGCCTGCCACTCTTCAGGTCGTCTTCTACCAACAACTTGGGGGCGATCGCCACGCCCAAGCCCGCCACCGCCGCTTCCATCAAGTAATAAAGATGGTCAAACCCCTGGCCTTTGCTTAGCGCCGCTTCAAGCTGTGCCAGCTCTAGTCCCTTGGCACTGGCCCACTGCGGCCACGCCTGGGGGCGGGAAGATGTATATAAAAGCTTATTGGCAAGCAGCGATTCGGGCTTGGTCGCATCGCACTGGGCCGCTAGTTGTGGGCTTGCCACCGCACATATCTGCTCCGCCATCAGCTCGAATACCTCAACACCCTCTGGCCAGGGTGGCTCGGCAAACGCCAGGGTGGCGCTGGCATCCGTTTGCGTGCCCGGCTGCTCGCTTTCACTCACCACAACTTTTAGCTTGAGCTCAGGCAGCTCGCGGTGCAGACGATCCAGGCGGGGAATTAGCCAGCGGGCCAAAAGGCTGCCAGGGCAGGCCAGAGTGAAGGGCGCCTCTTCCACGTCACGCTTGAGCGCTGCACAACTATCCTTCAAGCGTGAGAACGCTTCACCCACACCAATCTGCAGTCGCTCCCCGTGCGAGGTCAGTACAATACCTCGGCCCGCTTTGGCAAAAAGCGCGACACCAAAATGGTCATCCAGACTCTTTAACTGGCGGCTAACAGCGCCGTGAGTCACGCTTAGCTCATTGGCAGCGGCGGTCACGCTACCCAAACGGGCGGTGGCTTCAAAGGCGCGCAAGGCGCTAAGTGGCGGCATGCTGTGTTGCATGGGCTATCCTGCTGATAGTTGACTTAAAGTCACATATTGCTGACATCTTATCGATTTTTATCTCTCCCTGCTTGCGCTACTTTCATTTCATTGTTTTCACTGAACTGTTTTTACTGAACAGTTCGATAACGCATTCAGAGGTCGCGATGAATCAACCTGTAGACGTATCCAAGAGCCTGCCCGATGCCAATGGTTTATTTGGCAGCTTCGGTGGCCGCTTTGTCGCCGAAACGCTGATGCCACTGATTTTAGAGCTACAAGACGAATACACCACTGCCAAGAACGACCCCGAATTCCAGCGCCAATTGGCCTATTTTCAGGGTGATTATGTGGGTCGGCCAAGCCCGCTCTACTTTGCCGAGCGGCTGACCGAGCACTTCGGCGGTGCGAGTATTTATCTCAAACGCGAAGAACTCAACCACACCGGCGCGCATAAGATCAACAATTGCATTGGTCAGGTGTTGTTGGCCAAGCAGATGGGCAAAAAGCGCATCATCGCGGAAACCGGCGCAGGCATGCACGGCGTTGCCACCGCGACCGTTGCGGCGCGCTTTGGTTTGCCTTGTGTCATCTACATGGGCGCCACCGACATCGAGCGTCAGCAGCCCAACGTATTCCGCATGAAGCTGCTGGGCGCGGAAGTGATCCCTGTTACCTCGGGCACCGGCACGCTAAAAGACGCCATGAACGAAGCGCTGCGTGACTGGGTAACGAATGTCGACGACACCTTCTACATCATTGGTACCGTGGCGGGCCCGCACCCGTACCCGGCCATGGTACGTGACTTCCAGGCCGTGATCGGCCATGAAACCCGCGCCCAAATGCTGGAAAAAAAAGGTCGCCTGCCGGATTCGCTGGTGGCTTGCATTGGCGGCGGTTCAAACGCCATGGGGCTGTTTCACCCCTTCCTGAATGACGCTGACGTGAAGATGATTGGCGTGGAAGCGGGTGGCAAGGGCGTGAAAAGCGGCCTGCATGCAGCCAGCCTGAACGGCGGCACCCCCGGCGTGCTGCACGGCAACCGCACTTACTTGCTGCAAAACGAAGATGGCCAGATTATCGACGCCCACTCGATTTCCGCAGGGTTGGATTATCCCGGCATCGGGCCAGAGCACGCATGGTTGCATGAGCAGGGGCGGGTCGAGTACGTCTCTGCCACCGACGACGAAGCGCTGGAAGCCTTTCAAATTTGCTGTCAACAGGAAGGTATCATCCCCGCCCTAGAGACCGCTCATGCCCTGGCCGAAGTGGCCAAGCGCGCACCCAGCCTGCCCCGCGAGCACTTAATGGTGGTCAACCTCAGCGGGCGTGGTGACAAGGACATGATGAGCGTGGCCCATCACCTGGGTGAAAAATTCGGGGTTAAACAGCTATGAGCGCGACACAGGAGAACGTCATGACCCATCAATCTCGTCTTGAACACTGCTTTGCTTCTCTCAAGCAGCAAAACCGCCCGGCGCTGGTGAGTTACCTCACCGCTGGCGATCCGGACGCCGACACCTCCCGTCGCCTGTTGCATGGGCTGCCAAAAGCGGGGGTGGATATCATCGAGCTCGGTATGCCGTTCAGCGACCCCATGGCCGATGGCCCCGCTATCCAAAAAGCCGCGCTGCGTGCCTTGAATAACGGCCAGACCCAAGCCAAAACGCTGGAAATGGTGCGTCGCTTCCGTGCAGAAGACAGCACCACGCCCATTGTGCTGATGGGCTACTACAACCCCATTTTCTGCTACGGCGTCGAGCGTTTCTTGACCGATGCCGCCAAGGCCGGGGTAGATGGCCTGATTGTCGTGGACTTGCCCCCAGAACATGACGAAGAGCTTTGTACGCCAGCGGCCCAGCACGGTATTGATTTTATTCGCTTGGCTACACCGACCACCGATGCCAAGCGCCTCCCCAAAGTGCTGGCGAACGCCTCCGGGTTTATCTACTACGTTTCCGTGGCGGGCGTCACCGGCGGCAGTGCCCCCACGCCAGAGCGGTTGGAAGGCGCAGTAAATCAACTGCGCGAACACACCGAACTACCTATTGCCGTGGGCTTTGGCATTCGCACCGCTGAGCAGGCCGCCGCCATCGGCCGCTACAGCGACGCGGTCGTCGTTGGCTCTGCACTCGTCGACTGTATTGAACACGCCAATACGCCCGATGAAGCCGTAGAGCGTGTGCATGGCCTAGTCAGTGAACTGGCAGAAAGCGTCAGGGCGTGTCGGGAAGTGAGAGAACCGCAAGCCTGTTGATAAAAGGACAGTAAAGAGCGAGTTGTTGTGAGAACCGGTATGAGAGCAGGCCAACGCGCCTGCTTTTTATTATTCATCCGGTACTACTTTTAAAGTTGCTTACTTTAATTTGGATTTATAACTATCATTTTTTAAGTTTATAGTTTCTTTCGGCACTCCGCTTGGTAATCACCGTTATCCCAACTAGGGTCAATAGAGTTTTAAGCGAGCTGACGCCTTTCCCTATTGCATGCTTTTTCAGGGCAAAGCTCTTGGCTTAGGCCACGCATCAAGTTGTTATTGGCAATGGTTACTTATGGGAAACTATTATGAAGCCCGACAACACATTTGACCCGACGCGCCGTCAAGTGGTGGGCGGCCTTGCTACCGGTATGGCCGCTGCTATGGCCGCACCCGCATTCGCCCAGTCATCTTCGACATCGCCGTCCGGTGGTGCAGGTAATACCTCAAACACCAATGACTCAGGAGGCACGTTAAACCAAATGCAGGATCCCAAAAGCAAGTACCCCAACCCCCCCTTTGAACGCCAGCCGCTAGAGTGGCCTGGGCTTGCCAGTGACATGACACCGCGCCCAGACCACGGCGAAGAGAGTTATCGCGGCAGTGGTCGTTTAACCGGAAGAAGGGCACTGATTACCGGTGGAGATTCCGGCATTGGCCGTGCGGCCGCTATTGCCTATGCGCGTGAAGGCGCTGATGTGGCGATTAACTACCTGCCCGCGGAAGAGTCAGACGCGCGCGAAGTCATTGAGCTTATTGAAGCGGAAGGGCGTGCCGCGGCGGCTATTCCAGGCGATCTTCGTGATGCATCGTTTTGTAGCGAGTTAGTGGAAAAGGCCGTTGAGCAATTAGGCGGGTTAGATATTTTGGTCAATAACGCTGGTCGCCAGCAGTGGCAGCCGTCGATTATGGATATTAGCCATGAAGCCTTCGACGACACCATGAAGACCAATCTGTACGCCATGTATTGGATCACCCAGGCAGCAATACCCCATATGGAGCCAGGGTCAGTGATCATTAATACCACCTCAGTGGTCGCTTACGATCCGCCTAAAATCCTACTTGATTACTCCATGACCAAAGCGGCCATTGTCGCGTTCACCAAAGCGCTGGCGAAGCAGCTAGCCGAGCAAGGCATTCGCGTCAACGGCGTTGCGCCCGGCCCGTTCTGGACCCCGCTTCAGCCCAGCGGTGGCCAGCCACAAGACGCTGTGGAAACGTTTGGCGAAAGCACGCCGCTTGGTCGCCCCGGCCAGCCGGTAGAATTGGCCGGCACTTATGTACTGCTGGCCTCGCCAGAATCCAGCTACACCACCGGTAATATACACGGCGCGGGCGGTGGCGCTGGCGATCCTTAAGCTTTTCTAATGGGTTTTTACTAACCTGCTTTTTCGGGCCTGACCTTCAATGATTCAGGCCCTTGCAGTGGCTGCTCGGTTCTTGGAAGAGAACCGGGCAATCAATTCTCTCTTTCTCAAGAATATTTGATAGCGTGGATTCCGTGCTATCGTGCTTTATGCTCGTAAACTTAAAAGACAAAGCGGAGCAGTTAGAACACGACGATATAGTAAGCATTCAAGCTGTGTCGCATGGGCAGAAAATGGCTTAAATATAGTCGATATAAAATAGAACTTATCAATGGTTACGCCGCCTGTTAATGGCAGGCAATAACCATTAAAGCGTTTACAAACTAGAGAGAAATAATGGGAAAGCTCTTTTCACTAATCGTAATAGTAGCGCTTGGCTACACTGGCATTTACTTCTATTACGGCGTGGTCGTTGAGCGGGAAATCCAAGAACAGCTGGATGACCGTGGCCTCTCCGCTGTTAGCATTGATAACGTTGAGTATGATGTGCTGGCGCCCATTAGTACCTCAGCGGAAATCGCTGTCACGGTCACTTATCGTGGCTCGCAAGCAACGCTGGATTTGGTAGTGCAGGGCCACCCCCTGTTTTCTGATGAAGTCACGGTCGAATTTGATGGCCTGCAAGCACTCAGGCTGGGCATCAGCTTCGGGCAGTAAAATGCAATAGCCTACTAAACTGCCGAGTGGCGTGGGCAAGCTTAATGAGTGTTTAAATCAGCGCTGGAACGGCCATTCTGTTAGCTCGTGTAAACGTAAGGACGTGATATGCCACATCACATCACTAACCGAAAACGCAGTTATCGAACGTCGTTACCCAAAGATAGTTTTTTCTGGGAAGGGCTGAATGCTTCAGCCTATATCGCGGGTGCCGCTGTCTTTGTGATAGGTAGTGTCTTTTTCCTGCCAGCCTTTGAAAAAATATATGGCGGTGGGGGCTGGGTTGTTCATTTTAGGTTCGTTAATCTATCTAGCGGTGACGGCAAACGATTGCATAGAAATCATCAGCCATTACCGCCGTCACCCCTCGCACGGCAAGAAGACCATGCTCGAGTTTATAATGTCGGCAGGCTATATCATCGGCAGTGTACTGTTCTTGATAGGCAGCGCCTTGTTTCTGCCCAGCGTGGGCTTGGAAAGTGGGGGCGCCTGGTGCTTTATTATTGGCAGTGTTCTGTTCACGATTGGCGCGACGGTCAACGTGACGCAGATCACTCAGGCGGGAACCTTAGTGGTCTTGCAGCTACTCAATGCCGTTGCTATCTCGTTTGTCATCGGCTCCATCCTGTTTTTGGCCGCCTCGATTCCTTATCTCTGGCCGAGCTATCAGACACCGCTTGCCCATGCACTGCACACCTACTTGGGTGCTCAGTTTATTTTCGCCAGCCTGCTGTTTCTCGCCGGAGGAGTCGTCAATTTCTACAGAGCTTATCGGGCTCACCAAGACCATCAACAAAACCCAGACGTAAAGAAACAGTGCCTCACCGAATAAGGTTTATTGAACATTGGTTTTGATGACGAATGTAACCATAAGCGATCTCGCCGCGCGCCTCGGCCAATGGCTTGCCCTGTTCCAGGGTCAGCAACTGTGCCAGGGCTTCCTGCTGCTCCATGCACAGGTCGAACCAGCGCCGCAGGATGACGGCACGGGCCTTGGTGGTCAGCGCCGCCCAGCCGACGCCTGCTGCTTCTGCCGCCTGAATGGCTGTGCGAACTTCCTCTGCAGAGAGGCTCGGTACGTGGCCGATGAGTTCACCGTTCGACGGGTTATGCACCGGCACGGTACGGCCGTCGTTAGCCGAGCCCCAGGCCCCATTGATATAACACTGCTGGCGTAGAAGGGGTGTCGCTTGGTTCATGTCGATTCCTGTCTTTGCTGTCATGGAATAGTCGGGCGTTCAATAGCCACGCTGGCGATCAACGACGCCAACCATCTCGCGGCCTGCCTGATGCCGGGCAATATTGTCCAGCAACATCATCACGGCACTTTCCGGTTGGGTCATGCTGGCCACATGGGGCGTCAAAAGAACGCGGGGGTGGTGCCACAGAGGGTGATCTGCGGGTGGCGGTTCCGGCGCGAATACATCCAGCACGGCGCCAGAGAGCTGACCGCTGTCCAGGGCGGAGAGCAGGTCGCGATCCACTAGGTGAGCACCGCGTCCCACGTTGATCAGTGACGCGCCGCGCGGCAATTGAGCGAAAAGCCTGGCATCAAGAATGCCTCGGGTGTGGTCGGTCAGCGGCAACAGGCAGACGAGGATATCGCTGCCAGCGAGAAACTGCCCCAGCGCTGCCTCCCCCGCATAGCACTCCACCCCAGGGAGTTCGCGAGCAGTGCGGCTCCAGCCACGACATTTGAAGCCTAACCCCAACAGATGCTGCGCCACCGCTGCACCCAACTGGCCAAGGCCCAATATCCCCACGCAGCGTTGCGCGGCCGGGCGCACCCGCCATGTTTTCCACACGCACTCACGCTGCTGGGTGATGTAACTCAATAAATCCCGATGCAACCCAAGCACGGCCATTGCCACGAACTCCTGCATGGTGGTAACGATGCCGGGCTCCTGCATGCGCACGAGCGGCACATGGCCGGGCAGGGCATCCAGGTCGAACTGGTCAACACCCGCGCCGAGTGAGAAGATCACCTCCAGATTGCTGAAGCGTTCCAGATCATCGATTGGGGCCCAGGTACCCAGATAGCGAACATCAAGGGGATCTCCATAGTCTGGCCAGTGGTGAAATGCCATGTCCGGTGCGTGCAGGGCGAACAGCCGCTCCCACTCTCGCCCCCGTTCGGGATCCGCGTTATAAACGAAACTCATGCTGGTTCTCCCATCATCCCAAGGCTTGGCTGGCCAGGGCATAACGTTTGGTAGGGCCGATCCTTGGAAGATCGCCTCCCGCGACCATCTGAGGAATGCGATCGACCTCGCTAATGCCGATCCCGTCAAGCCAGGCGGCCAGGTCGGCATCCAGGGTGTCGAGCCTCACGAAGCTGCCAGATTGACGGGTCAGCAAAGCTTCGATCAGGCATCTGGCAGCGTCATGTCCCTTCGCAATGATCGGACCGATGACGTATCCACGGCCAAAGTCGCGACAAATCGCGGCACCACTCAATTGGCCATTATCCTGTTCCAGCACCAACGCCTCACCCTGTGCCAGCAGGCTGGAAAGCAGTGCTCGGCGTGGGCTGCCGATAGCCTGTTCATCCAGTGCAATCACTGCCTCGCAGTCGCTCGCACGAAAGTCCCGCAGCAGAGTGTGGGGCGGCAGAGGGGAAAGCGTGTGCCCCGGCATCGAGTCGGCAACCCACCCTTGGCACTGGTGCACCCAGGCGGTCTCTTTGAAACCCAGTGAGCGGTACAGATCGGCCCCTGCCTGAGTTGCGTGCAGCTCGATGCGTGTGGCGGTGATGGCTTCCAGTAACGTTTCCATCACCTTTCGGCCCAGCCCCTGGCGCTTGTAGTCCGGTGATACGATGACCAGCCCCAGTGTTGCCAGCCTGGCCTCGAATGACCAATGCATCCCGGTGGCAACGAGCTCACCGTTGTGAACACCAGCGACCCCACTGCCCAGCGTCAGCAGCCGCTGCCAATCGCATCGCCGATGGGGCCACCCTACGGCGTTGGAGAGCTGAACGGCCTGGTCGAGGTGGCGCTCTTCCAGGGGAAGAAAGTCGATATTCATGCCGGTGACTGCTTTCGTGCCAGCACCAACAGCAACACCAGCGCGAAGGAAGCGGCTGTCAGCAAGGTGCTGATGGCGGCGATGGTCGGGTCGATTTCGTCTCGCAGCGCAGTGAACATGCGCACGGTCAGCGGCTGGTTCTGTCCACCCGAGATGAAGAGTGCCACCATGGTTTCGTCAAGCGCCTGGATGAACGCAAAGATCGCGCCGGTCATTACGCTGGGCATGATCTGGGGCAGGGTGACGCTCATGAACGCGCGGAAGCGGTTCATGCCAAGGCTTCTGGCCACCATCTCCTGGGTCTGGTCGAAACCGTGCAGTCCTGCCGTAACGGCGGTGATCACATAAGGTAGCGCCAGCATTACATCCGCCATGATCAAGCCGGGAATGGTATAGAGCATCCCTGACAAGGCGTAGATGAAGAACACGCCAGTGGCGACGATGATGATCGGTACAATCAACGGCAGCAAAAGCACGATTTTCAGATAGCGCATCAGCCGGTGGGAAGAATTGTTGATGGCATAGGCCGCTGCCACGCCAATTGGTGTGGCGATTAAGGCCGTGGAGAACGCCACGATCAAACTCGTTTTCGCGGCAGACATCCACCCTGGGTTATTGAAGAAAGTGTCATACCAGCGGAATGAAAAGCTGCTGGGTGGAAAGGACAGAAAACGACTGTCTGAGAATGACATGGGAACGACTATCAGCAGTGGCAAAATCAAGAAAATAAGTACCACAACCACATAGCCAATGAAGCTGATTCTGCTCAAGGATAGTTTGTTCATTTTGCACCCAGTATCTTCTCGAGAGGGACGAGTCGGCTCACTACATAGAAAATGGCCAGCACGCAGATGAGCAGCACGACACTGACGGCACTGGCGGCACCCCAATCGCTATAGAGTTGGATGTTGCGGCTGACCAGCATTGAGGCCATGACCGTGCGCCCTCCACCCACCAGCTCGGGGGTGATATAGAAGCCGAGGCACAGCACGAACACGAGGGTCATGCCCGCCAAAACCCCGCTGAGAGAGAGTGGGAAGAACACCCGCATGAACACATGCAGGGGAGTGCCGCCGAGACTGGCACCAGCCTGTATCAGATCGCTGGGGATTTTCTGCATGGTGGCGTAAAGCGGCAAGACCATGAATGGCAGCAGGATATGCACTGTGGCAATGATGGTGCCCAGTTCGTTATGCACCAGTGCCAGCGGTGCATCGATAAGGCCTACGCCCAACAGGGATTCATTCACCACGCCTGAGCGTTGCAGCAGAATCAGCCAGGCATAGGCCCTCACCAGAACGCTAGTCCAGAAGGGCAAAATCACCAGCGCCAGCACCAGTACCGACCAACGCCGTGGCAATATCGACGCGGCATAGGCAATGGGGTAACCCATCAGCAGCGCCAGCAGCGTCACGATAAAGCTGATGCGAAACGTGACCCAGAACGTATTCCAGTAAATACCTTCCGTGAAGATTCGCTGATAGTGCTCCAGAGAAAAACCGTCGGCATAGAACGATTGACCGATCAACCAGCCAAGGGGGATGAGAAGGAGTACGAAAACTACCAGCACGGCTGGCGACATCAGGAGCAGCATGAGCACATGCTCGCGCCGCCGATAGCCCAGTGACGCATCCCGGTGACTAACGTGAGGGTAATTATTGTTGATGGCGGTCGCTTTCAAAGGATGTCTCCTATGGGGAAATCGACTAGCGTTGCCGTAACTCGCAGGCAGGCCACGGCAATGACGAGCTTATCGCTGCATGAACTCCAGCCAGCGACGTTCCGCTTGTTCACCTTCCGAGGAAGCCCACCACTCGTAGGACATCAACACCTGACGGTCGGCATTTTCGGGGAAACTCGGTAACTCCCTGGCACGCTCATCAGGAATCTTGCCTGTATCGAAGGCGGCCGGGTTACCAGGGCCATAGTCGATATGCAGGGGCAGGTTGGCCTGATACTCAGGGTCGATGGCTGCGTTGATAAACTCGACGGCAGTCTCCTGATTAGGCGCGCCTTCGATAATGCACAGGTGCGTGTTCTGCAAGACCCCATCGTTATAGGTGAAGTCAGCGTCAGCGCCTTCATTGATGATGGCGCTGACACGGCCATTCCACATCATCAACATATCTACTTCGCCATCGTAGAGCAGTTGTGCCGACTGCCCGCCGGATGTCCACCAGGTGGTGATATGCGGTTTGATCTCCTCGAGCTTGGCGAAGGCCCGGTCAACATCCAGAGGATAAAGGTCTTCTCGTGCCACACCATCAGCCATCAAGGCGGCTTCGAGGGTTCCTAGCGGGTGGTTGCGCAGTGCACGGTTACCGGGATACTCCTCCACATTCCAGAAGTCCTCCCAGCTTTGTGGCGGATTACCATCGAAGGCCTCTGGATTGTAGGCCAGGACGCTGGAGTAGAACTCGTAGGCAACCGAGTAGGGCGTCTTGTACTCCTCGGGCATCGACTCGGCGTTAGGAATCTGGCTGAAGTCGAGTTCCTCTATCAGTCCTTGATTGCCGCCCCGCACACAGTTCAACGGCGGGGTGTCGACCACATCCCACACCGCCTGGCCGGTAGTGCCCTGGGTCCTGATCATCGGCCAGGCGTCGGGGGCGCTCTCCTGGATAATGGTGATGCCCAGCGCCTCGGCCACCGGGTCGAGGATGGCAACCGTTTGTGCTTCCTGGTACGCGCCACCCTGGGAGACGAAAGTGATTTCGCCGTCTGCCAGCGTTTGCCCGGCGCCAAGCGCACCGATGACCATTACTGAAGAACCAAAAAAGTATTTCAAGCAGTTAGTATCTTTCATCATGCGATCTCCAACTGAGTAAATGCTTCCGACGCCCCATCAGCGCCCGATTGCATCAAGGAACTGGTAGTAACCTGCTACCAGTCGAATACCGACTTCACGTAAAGGGTAAAACGGGACGGACTGGAGCCGCTCCGCTGCCAGCAGTGCCACATCAGGGCTTTCGCCCATGGCATAGTCTGCCGCCAAACGCCCGAGTAAAGTCGACATAGCCACTCCAGCGCCGTTGTAACCGGCGGCGTAGCAAACTCTGTCGTCAAATCTGCCGACATGGGGTAAGGCATCCAGTGTCATGCCCACATGCCCCGACCAGCGGTAGGCGATGCCGATATCGGCAAGCTCTGGAAAGAGCGACACCATGGCTTTGCGTAGAGAATTGAATGCCGCCTGGGAATCATTTTTACCGAATGCCCCCCGGCCGCCGAATACGACCCTGCCATCGACCTTGCGAAACCAGCGCATCATCCTGCGCGTTTCACCGTAGCTTCTCTCCTTGGTCATCAGGCGGCTCTGCAGCGCCATCGGAAGCGGCTCAGTCGCAATGATCGAGCTTCTGAACGGAACCAGACGCGATTTGATGGCAGCACTGACCGGGGTGATATCCGAATAGGCATTGGTCGCCAGGATCACCTGGCGGGCCTTTATCTCACCGCCTGGCGTCGTGATACGTACACCATCCTCCGTGCGGCGAATATGGCTAGCGGGGCTTCGCTCGAAGACGATCTCGCCATGGCGTCGATTAAGTCCTTCTGCCAGCCCCCGTACATAGTCAAGCGGGTGCAAGGTGCCGACGCCAAGCCCCAACACACCCCCCGTAAACGCGTGGGATCCGGTCTCTTCTGCTACCTCGCCAGCGGAAAGGCAGCGCAGCGAATCATCACCCAATTCCCGCCGCATCCATTCGGCTTCCTCGGTAATCGCTTCCAGCGCCCTGGCCGTATGGGCGCAGCGTAGATTGCCGCAGCGCGTAAAACGGGCACCCTCCAGGCCATAATCCTGAATCAGGGCATCCACCTCATCCACCGCCTCATGGCAGAGACGGTGCATCGCCGTGGCGACCGGCATACCGTGAGCCTGAGCGATACTGGGGAACGATAGTCGGAACTTGGCGGATACCACGCCGCCATTGCGACCGCTTGCCCCCCAGCCGATAGGATTGGCATCCACCACGATGGCCTGGACACCTCTTTCGGCCAGCCGGTGGGCCGCTGTCAATCCCGTGTAGCCGCCCCCGATGATGGCAACATCGACCACCTTGTCACTGGAAAGACTCCCGATGCCAGGCGTGGAAAGTGCCGTGTCACGCCAAAGCGAAGCAAACTGGGATACTGGCTGCGGCCCACTCATGTCACACCTTCTCTACAGCGTCGGCTAACGCCTTCAGCGTGGGGAAGTGGAAGTCAGGCGTTGTCACCTGTTTGGGCTCCGGTGTACCGCCGAATCCCGACTGGCCCTGGCGACGCTCTATCCAGCAAGTGGTATAACCCAGCTCCTTGGCAATGCCGATGTCATGGTATTGACTCTGGGCAACATGCAATATTTCCGAGAACTTATAGCCATGAGCCGCCTGACGACCACGGTTGTAAGCGAAGAATTGAGGGTTGGGCTTGGCCACGCCTGTCTCGTCGCAGGTCACGCTATCGTCGAACGGGTTGTCGAGGATATGCGAATAGCAGGAGAACGCGGTGCGGTCGGCATTGGTCATCGCTACCAGGCGGTAGTGCTTGCGTAGGCGCTTTAGCGCTGCCACCGAATCCGCGAAGGCGGGCCAACGAAACACTGCCAGTTGGAAGGCATCGGCTGAAACCGAATCCGCAGGCAGCTTCAACTCCTCCGCCAGCGAGCGATAGACATCCGCCATGGCACTGCTTGAACGGCCAGGGTAGCGATCCCGCCCACGTTTGTAGGCCTCGAAAATGGTGTCGTCGCTCAATTCCTGAGCAGCACTACCACCAATTCGGCGGATTGCGTCCAGTACACCGGTTTCGAAATCGATCAGCGTGCCCACGACATCGAAGGTAAGAACTTTAAAATTGGAAAGTTCCATGATCGTGAATGACTCCTTTCTGAGGTGCTTTGAAGTTATGTCAGGCGACGTTTGCCGCCGGAGTGGCGCATCCCGCACGAGGCACGATAATGGTGTCCTCTGGATGCAGTACCACGCTCAGACGCTCGCCGAGCGGTGGGATCTTTTGCAGTGCCGTATGGTGACTGGGCTGACGCATGCTGATAGACGTCCCGTCCTCCAGTTCAAGGAACAGTCTCAGGCTATCGCCCTGGTACACGGCTTCCATGACCCGGCACGACAGACGATTGATGCCCGGTTCATGTCGGCCGTCATCGATCAGCAGTTTTTCGGTTTGAATCGCCAGCAGTAGATCGTCATGGGGAGCAATAGGCTTGGCCGAACGCAGTGTGTGATCGCCTAGCCGGACATTGTGCTCATCGATGCGGGTCACCGGGAGCAGGGTGGAATCGCCGATGAAACTGGCTACAAAGGAATCTTTGGGGTTGTTGTTCAGCGTTTCGGGTGCGCCGATCTGTACCAGCTCACCATCCTTGAGGATCGCGACCCTGTCGCTCATGGTCAGCGCCTCACGCTGATCGTGGGTCACATACACCACGGTGGCCCCAAGCTTGCGATGCAAGCGACGCAGCTCAATCTGCATGGTCTCCCGCAACTGCTTATCCAGCGCCGAAAGCGGTTCGTCCATCAGGATCAGCCGAGGCTCGAACACGATCGCCCTGGCAAGGGCAACCCGCTGCCGTTGGCCGCCCGAAAGCTGTGAGACGCCACGATCCTGATAGCCATCCAGCTCGACCATGGCCAGCGCCTGCTTAACGCGTCCTGGCCACGTTGACTTGGGCAAGCGACGAGCCCGCAAGGGAAAAGCGACGTTTTCGCCAACACTCATATGAGGAAAGAGCGCGTAACTCTGAAAGACGATGCCGATATTACGCTTGTGGGGTGGCATGTAGGTCATGTCCTGATCACCGACCCATACCGACCCTGAAGAAGGCATGACGAAACCACCCAAGGCGCCAAGCAAAGTCGTTTTCCCGGAGCCCGAAGGGCCCAGCAACGATACGAATTCACCCGGCTCAATATTTAAAGTTATGTCCTTCAGGGCTTCCGTGTTGCCATATCGCTTGCAGATTGAACGTATGGAAACACCCACACTATCTCGCTCATCCATAGGAGTTATCACCTTTCATTGTTGTGATGCCTATCGGTTGTCATTGAGTACAGCAGATAAGGTGTTCGCGGACAATTGCGAAATTCTTGGTGGTGGCATAACCTGAAGTTATGCCTACATTGCGCCGACAACTACCCAGTGCCAACGCCCTCTTCGTATTCGAGTCAGCGGCACGCTGCGGTAACTTCACCAAGGCCGCCGCTGAACTGGGGGTTACCCAGCCAGCGGTCAGCCGCATGCTTGCGCTTCTGGAGGAGTATCTGGAGGTTAAGCTGTTCTTGCGGACGCCCGGCAAAACCGTGCTGACGGAGAGTGGTGAGATACTTTACCAAGGGGTAATCGATGGCTTTCACAATATTGAAGCAGCGATTCAGGAAATACGGGCACGTAGCACCGGGCTGGAAACCGTCACGCTATCGGTATCCACTGCTTTCACGACCCACTGGCTGATGCCGCGCATGCACAGGCTGCAGGCGCAGTTACCCCATATCGATCTGCGCTTTCAGTTGATCTCGGGGGCGGTCAGCGGCTCGGTCGAGGATGTTGACCTGGGGATTCGCTTCGTCACGGGGGAGGACATCCTGCATGACGCCTCGTTGATACTGCCGGAGATACTGGTGCCGGTCTGCAGCCCGGCTTATCGAAAGCAGCAACTCGAATCGCCCGGTATCGATGTCTCCACCACCCTGATTAGCCTCAGTGACAGCCGCATAGACTGGTTTGAGCTTTTGCCCAATTTCCATCTGCAAGCTTATGGAACCACTCACTCGCTGGTATTTTCGGACTATGCCGTCGTAATCCAGGCGGCCCTGCTGGGCCAAGGTATCGCCATCGGCTGGCTGAACATCGCATCCCATTGGCTGGAAACGGGCTCGCTGGTGCCCGCCACGCCAACCGCGATTGCCACCGAGCGGCTATGCCACCTGGTTCACTCACGCAAAAAACCGCTAAGCGAGGCCGCCAAGCAGGTGCGGGAGTGGATCATCGCAGAAACCCGCAATGACGTTGCGAATGTGTCGAA
The DNA here is from genome assembly GCF_055725665.1 of Vreelandella sp. DA03-1M. Taxonomy (NCBI): domain Bacteria; kingdom Pseudomonadati; phylum Pseudomonadota; class Gammaproteobacteria; order Oceanospirillales; family Halomonadaceae; genus Vreelandella; species Vreelandella sp. DA03-1M. The sequence goes on along the minus strand of NZ_CM146798.1, from coordinate 3,119,733 downwards.
GCAGTATCCCGAGTTGAATCTTGAATCATTCATGGCCAAAGGGTTTTGATATCGGATTAAAAAGACAACAAGGGGCCTGTCAGTATTGAAGGAGCCCCAGCGAATGCTGCACTACCGCCACCTTCAAACAACAGGCACCGTACCGCCATCGATCACGTACTCCGTGCCCGTGATGGTGGCTGCCAGCGGTGATGCTAGAAACCCAATCAGGTTGGCCACTTCTGCAGGCTTCGAGGGGCGGCCAATCGGGATGCCGCCTAGCGAGTTCATGATGATCTGCTTGCCGCCTGCGTAATCGGTGCCTGCCTCTTGGGCAATCCGCTCGGCCAGCGCAACGGCGGCTTCGGTTTCGATCCAACCCGGCGACACGCGAACCACGCGCACCCCTTTGGGTGACACCTCTTTTGACAAGCTCTTGCTATAGGTGGAGAGCGCCGCCTTGGCCGCCGCATAGGCCGTGGTCGACTCGGGCAGGGGGAGCTCGCGCTGAATGGAGGTCACGTGGATAATCACCCCATCGCCCTGGGCCAGCATGCCGGGCAGCAGGGCGCGATCCAGCCGCACGGCGGGAAACAGGTTGATGTCGAGCTCGCGCTGCCACTCCTCCTCCCCAAGGGCAGCGAACCCGCCGCCGGGGGCGGATGAACCACCCAGTACGTGAACGATAATATCGACGCCGCCCAAGCGATCGTTGACCGCATCGGCCACCGTGGCACAGCCTTCGGCCGTCGTCAGGTCAGCAGTCACAAACAGCTCATCGGGCAGGTCGTCGGGGGGAGTACGGGCGGTTGTTAGCACTTGCGCACCTTCCTCGCGAAAGAGTGCCACCGCGGCCGCGCCAACCCCTTTGCTGCCGCCGGTGATCAATACACGTCGCCCGTTCAAGTTCAGGTTCATTAGTGGATCTCCAATGACTGGATTTGCGACTCGGCAAGCTCAAACTGGTGGTCAAGTTGCACCGGGCTGCCGGGAAAGTTGCCGGTCACGGTGGCGGTAACCACCATCTTATTGCCTTGTTGGGAAACACTGACCGGCTCGACGCTATACTCAATCTTGTCACGGGTGGCGCGCATCCAAGCTTGAATAGCGGTGTGCCCGCGATGCGTCTCGCCTTCGTCAAACACACAGGCATCTTGAGTGAAGCAATCCGCAATGTGGGAGGCATCCGCACCGTTGCTGATGCTGAAGTAAGTAGTGATCGCGTCTGGCAGTGACAAGCTCATGATGGTCATCTCTCGTAAGTTAATGTGAGAGAATATTCTGCCTAGACTGACGCGTTATCAAGAACGCACAAAAAGGTAAGTGGCTTACCCATGAGAAAGATTTATACGCCCACTACCGCCGCAGGCGATGTGGAAAATGTATTAAAAATGCTGGAAGGGCGCTGGAAGCTCATTATTCTCTTTCATCTGTTCGATGGAAAAGTGCAGCGCTACTCCGATTTCGGAAAACTCATCCCCGATATCTCCCAGAAAATGCTGGCCCAACAGCTGCGCCAACTGGAAGCGGATGGCATCGTGGCCCGTAAAGTCTATCCCCAGGTGCCGCCGAAAGTGGAGTACCGCCTGACCGAATGGGGGCAAACGCTCTGCCCGGCGCTGGATGCCTTGCTGAAATGGGCAGAGCAGAAGGACCACTTCAACGACCCTGCCGAGCAGAACGAACAAGACGATGCCGCCACCCGCTGAGAGCCGCCTAATGCACTATCGCACCATGACCATCAACGACTATGACGCCGCCATTGCCCTATGGAGCGAGAGTGAAGGCGTGCGGCTGCGCGATGCCGATTAACGCTTCAGTGAAGCGTGCGGGGGTGGGTCTCAATGGCACCTATTCTTAGCCACCCACACGCCTTCCCTGGCTCTAAAGATGTCACTCGATTTTCACTGACATATATGGCTGACGAAAGTGGATACTGGCGGCTGCCTTGCTAGAGTCTCAGGGCAAATGACCATCAGTTTTTTTGCCAATGCGGCATCACTGACCGGGATGGCACACAAGGAGCCCGCTTGAATCTCCGCTTCGACGCAAGCCGCCAGCACCAGTGATACGCCCAGGCCAGCTTTGACAGCCTGTTTAACCGCTTCGGTACTGCCCAGTTGCATTGAAACCTTCGGGAACGGCCCTCTTTCGCCAAAGAAATTCGCCAGCAACCGGCCAGTACCTGTTCCGGGTTCACCACCAAGCAAGCTCATTCCGGCAAGGGTTTCCCTGTCTATTTCATGCCAGCCCGCATAGGAGTGATCTGGTCGGGTAATTAAAACCACGGGTTCCTGTCGCCAATCCATTGCCTGGAAGCCAGGTTTCGGGTGCCACCACTCCATCACCGCTATATCCAGCTCGCCGCTAGTCAGTTGTCTAGCAATGTTAGGATTGTTATCAATCACAAGATCCAGCTCAGGTACCGCCGGAATGTTCTTGAACGTGCTCACGTAGGGCTGGAGCATGTAAATACCTATGTTGGAACTTGCCCCTACGCGTAAACGCGTACCGCTAACGACTTCTCGAGCACGCTCGTCCAGTTGCAACATACTAAGCGCTAGAGGCATAAGCGCCAGGGCTGCTTTGGTGGGCTCGCATCCAGTTTTACTGCGGCGTATCAACAGGGCACCTAGCTGTTCTTCGAGCTTTTGAATGTGCTGTGAAAGCGTGGGTTGTGCGATACCGAGAGCTTGGGCGGCGGCCTGAAAACGTCGGTGCTGAACCAGTGTGGTAAAACTTTTCAGCCAGACCAAGTTCAGCATGGAGTTGTCTCAGTGATAGAGGGCGAATTAGCCGCATCCTGAGGGCGTTCTCCTTGTAACGCTTGAAGAATGTTGTCGGCAGCACGCTGTTCAATCATCAGCCGCACATCCTGGACGGCAGAGCCAATGTGTGCCGTAAATAGCGTGTTGGGATGTGCTCGCAAGGTGGGGCAAATCTCTTGCGGGCGATCCTCTCGAGCCCAATCTTCCATTTCAAAAACATCCGCTGCGTAGCCGCCTAACTGCCCGGATTCCAGTGCTTCCAAAACGGCAGCTTCCTGCACTACAGAACCCCGGCATGGGTTGATCAAAAAGGCGCCTGGTTTCATCAGGGCCAAGCGCGCAGAGTTCATGGTATGCAGGGTTTGTTTATTGAGCGGCAGGGCCAAAATGACAATGTCGGCTTGCCCGAGCAGCTCTTCAAGCGACTTGCGCGCCACGCCGAGGGTTTCCTCCTCCGCAGCGGGCAAGGCGTCTGGCTGAGAATACAGCAAGGTTGCCCCCCAGCCTTTGAGCCGCGTTGCCACAGCCTTGCCGATGGGCCCCATGCCGACGATGCCCACGGTGGCGTCTGCAATCCCAAGCCCATAGAACGTTGGCTGCCACCCCCTGAACTGGCCAGAACGAACATACTCGTCGGCCGCCCGAACATGTCGGATTAGGCTGATGGTTAGCCCTATGGTGAGTTCAGCCGTTGGCACTGTCAGCAGGTCCGGTACGAAGGTCAGCCAAACACCATGACGCGTACAGGCCTCCACATCGAAATTATCGTATCCCTTCAGGGCAGCGCCAATGACTTTCAACTTGGGGCAGCCAGCTAGAAATTCCTCGCTGACCTGGTCCGGCATAAACACCATCATGCCGTCTGCGGTTGCCGCGCGGGCCTTTACCTCGGCGGCGGGCAAGGTAGTGTCTGACTGGTTGGTGATTAATTCACAGCTCTGTTCCAGCCTTTCCAGCACACTGTTGTGTACCCGGTGGGTAATGAAAACCCTTGGTTTCATTTGATTTCCTTACTTGAATTTCTTACGAAGATGGCCGCTAAGGCTATCCACCATCGTCACCATAACGAGTATGACAATCAGGATGGCGCTGACTTCCTGGTACTGCATGACGCGTAAAGAGCCCATTAGCTCGAAGCCGATCCCGCCGGCCCCCACCATGCCCATGACCGTCGAGGCGCGAAAATTGTATTCCCAGCGATAGATGGAGACATCGGCAAACTGCGGAAGAACCTGCGGCAGCACCGCGTGCCAGTGAACCTGTAAGCGAGTCGCGCCAGCGGCATTGGCGGCTTCCACTGGGGCTGGGTCGACATGCTCAATCGCTTCGGCAAAGAATTTACCCACCATGCCGATGGAATGAAGGCCGAGCGCTAGCACGCCCGGCAAGGCGCCAAAACCCACTGCCGCAACGAAGATAATGCCCATAATCAACTCGGGTACCGAGCGCAGAGCGTTTAGTAACGTGCGGGTCACGTGGAAGACCACGGGATGGGGCGAGGTATTGCGAGCGGCCAGGAACGCCAGGGGCACAGAAACGATGACCGCTATTGCCGTACCGGCAATGCTCATGGCGAGGGTATCGACCAGCGGCGCTATCCAATCCATGGCGTTGGTGAAGTCAGGGGGTAGCGATTCACCCAGCAGGGTGGCGATGGCAGGAACCCCGTTGGCTAGGGTGCGAAAATCCAGCAAGTCCACGTACCAACTCGCCAGGAGAACCACTGCCAGTAACGAGCCCACTTGGAAGAGCTTACTCCGCCAGCCGCGCGCGTGTTCGGCCAGCACCGCGTCAGGAGAGAATGATGAAAGGGCCGGCGGATCCGTTTTGGTCTGATTCATAATGCCCCCTTACATCTTGGCGAAGTCAAGGTCGAGCAGACTACCCATTTCCCGGATCACATCGTAATCGGCGTCAGTGATAACGGCGAAACCTTCGGCTTTTAGGTTGCTCAGGATTTCTTCATCATCAATGCTAATGAAAGCGTCTTGTATCTCCTGCTTGAGTTCCGGGTTCAAGTTGGAACGCATCGCCCAGGGGTACTGCGGATACTCCCCACTGTGACCCAACACCCTAACCTTGCTGCGATCTATCAGGCCGCGGTCCATCACATGTTCAAAGATCACTTCCGATAGTCCCCCAGCATCTGCATTACCATTGGCAACGTTCACCGCCACGGCATCATGGGAGCCAACGAAATGGGCTTCATAGTCCTCTCCTGCTTCCAAACCAGCCGATTCAAGCAACACGGTTTTGGGAATCAGGTGGCTTGAAGTGGAGGCTCGGTCGCCATAGGCCATCTTCATGCCCTCGATATCGGCATAGGACTCAACGCCGGAATCGACATTGGCAATGATGATGGAGCGGTAGGTGGGCTTGCCATCTACAATCATGGCCGCAAAGGGCTCGATCTCGCTTTTGCTTTTTGCCATCACATAGGAGAGGGGCCCGAAGTAGGCGAGGTCGATGCGACCAAAGCGCATGGCTTCGATCATGGAGGAATAATCTGTAGTGACGATTAGCTCAATTTCTTTCCCAAGGGTACTTTCAAGATAGTCTTTCAGTGGCTGGTTGCGTTTGATCAGTTCGGAGGCATTTTCATCGGGGAGTAGTGCGACTTTTAACAGATCCGGATTTGGATCAGCGTCCGCCGCCATGGCTGGCATCACAATTCCAATCATAAGACAGATGGCGAAGAAAAAGCTGAATAGCGGTTTCATTGGGCAATCTCCAGTTTTATCGAAGGGGTGTTCGCGGATTGAGGGTTGGGTTTGGTGGTTTCATCGGCTTCGGGCAAAACCCCTGGCGCACCGTGGTAAATCTCATCCAGGTGGCATTGCTGTAACTGTGCCGGGGCTGCATCGAAAACGATTTGGGCATTCGCTAAACCAATAATGCGGTCAGCAAACCGCTGGGCATATTCCAGCTGGTGCAGTGAAATAATGGCGGTAATACCATCTTCACGGCATATGTCTCGCAGTAACGTTAGCACTCGCTCAGACGTGGCTGGGTCAAGGCTGGCCACTGGCTCGTCCGCCAAGATCATGGCGGGCTGCTGCGCCAAGGCACGAGCAATACCCACGCGCTGCTGCTGCCCTCCGGAAAGCTGATCGACCCTGGTAAGCGCCTTCTCAGCCAGGCCTACGCGATCCAGGCAGTGCAGGGCAAGCTCCTGTTCCTGCCTGGGTAGCGGAAACAAACTGCGCCAGGTGCTGTGGTAAGCAAGCCGACCCGTCAGCACATTCTGGAGCGCAGTGTGGCGTTCAATGAGCTGATGGTGCTGGAAAACCATGGCGGTTTTGCACCGATGGCGGCGTACCGTAGTAATGGTTTCGAGCGCACCTAGTTCGGCCGAGATCACTTTGCCGGTGCTGGGCCGCACCAAGTGGTTGAGGGAGCGCAGTAACGTAGATTTACCTGCACCGGAAAGACCGAGTAGAACCGTAAACTCGCCTTTGTGGAAATCAACGGTGGTGGGTCGAAGTGCGAGAACATTCCCAGGATATGTCACCCCCATTTTCTCGATGCGGAGCATTAAGTCAGAGGATTGAACAGGCGCCATTGGATCACCTTCTGCAATGTATAAGCTCACTTTATTGTGACTTACAATGCAACGTTAGCGCTCCTAGGTGACAAAGCTGTGTCATGCAGATGATAAGTTAATGACCATCAAAGGGGTGGGTAGCATGTAATGACAAAAGAAATTGGCGATTTATAAATTAAAAAAATTAAACTTTTCTTTGCGCGTGCCGATAATGCATCAACGTGACTCGTAATATGCGCTTTTACCTGAGCGCATGCGGTTACTGAGATTGCTTCCACCTGCCCAATGCAGCGCGCTGCGGGCTTTCACGAGATCCCCCCATGCTACTTCTAAATCGAAGCGTTAAACTGCGGCTTGCCGTGAGTTTAGGCGCGTGCATATTGATGTTGATCGCCGTTGGTACTATCGGGCTCTACAATCTCAGTAAGACTAACGATGCCCTCACCAGAACCTACGAAGAAAACGTGCTCACATTGGGCAATCTGAGTCAGGTTAACCAAGCACTGCTCGGTAACCGGGTAAAAATAACGGCTGAACAGCGCGACCGGAACCCGGCATCCGCCATAACGACACAGCAGGAAGTCGCTGAGAACGATGCTATTCTCGACGCCGCCTGGAGTGATTACTTTCCTGCCCGCGTGACCAATAATAATGAGCGTGCAGTAGCTGAAGGCTTTATAGCATCGCTAGCCAGTCTGCGTGCCGGAATTGATGAGATTAACGCCGCCATGATCGGCAACGATTATGATGGCGCAAGAGAGATTGCCACCACCACGCTGCGTGCCGAGTATCCTAAGGTGCTAACGGCGCTTCAGGATCTTATCGACCGTAACAGCGCTCAAGCCGCCGCGAATAACCAACAGTCTTCAAACGATTATATTTGGACGCGTAATATCGTTCTCGGCGTTATGGTGGCGGCGATCATCTTCAGCATTCTGCTCGCAATATGGTTGATTCGCGGGATCATGACCCCGCTGGGCAAGGCGCAAGCACTCGCCAACGCCATGGCTGAAGGCAGGCTCGATAACGACGTCGACGTTTCAGCCAAGGACGAGTTTGGCGTGATGCTCCGGGCGTTAAAGAGCATGGAAACCAAGTTCTCGCAGGTGGTCATGTCTGTTCGTAATAACGCTGAGTCCGTGAATGTCGCCGCCGATGAAATCGTGCTAGGCACTGATGACCTTAGCCGTCGTACTCAGGAGCAGGCCTCAAATATCGAAGAGACCGCGGCCTCGATGGACGAAATCACCTCGACCGTGCGTCAGAATGCAGACAACGCTTCCGAAGCAGACAAGCTCGTGCACGAAGTCAGCCAGCAAGCCAACGCCGGGGGCGAGATCGCAGGTCAAGCCGTCAAAGCGATGGAAGGTATCAATGCCTCAAGCCGCAAGATTGCCGGTATCGTCGGCTTGATCGATGAAATCGCCTTCCAGACGAATCTGCTGGCGCTGAACGCTTCAGTGGAAGCCGCCCGCGCGGGCGAGCAAGGGCGTGGCTTTGCGGTGGTGGCCAACGAAGTACGTAACCTGGCAGGGCGCAGTGCTGATGCCGCGAAAGACATCAAAAAACTCGTCGAGGACAGTATCGGCCAAGTCGACACCGGCTCAAACCTGGTCAACCAAGCAGGCAAGTCGCTCGAAGGTATCGTCCATGGCGTTAAGCGTGTTTCGGTGTTGATGGGTGAGATTGCCACCGCCAGCCGAGAGCAGTCTCAAGGCATCGACCAAGTCAACACCGCCGTCTCACAAATGGACAGTGTCACCCAACAGAACGCGAGCCTGGTGGAAGAGTCCAGCGCGGCAGGGCGTTCACTGCAAAGCCAAGCAGAGTCGTTGTTGAACGAGGTGTCGTTCTTTAGAGGAGCGACTGCCGGCCAAAACCAACGCGCGCTACCTGCTACGCCAAAACCGAGTGAGAGCCAGCCTCGAGCCACTAAAAGCTTGCCGACTCACGTGATTGGTGGCAAGCAAGACACCGAAAAATGGACCTCCTTCTAACCGCTAGCCGTTATGAAAAGCGCCCTCAGGGCGCTTTTTTTCTGAGCAATCAGCTAACGTCCTAACTAGCAGAAGAGGTAAGCGGCAGCCATACATGCTCAAACCCGATCGAAAACGCCACGGCGACCAATAGCCCGGCCATTAGCCCATTAAAGCGCCTCACAACGGCTGGGTTTTTAATCCGCTGGCCGACCAAACTGCCCATCACTACGTAACTGCCAGGCGCGCCCGCGGCTAGCATGGCAAGCCCGAATGCCCACATCACTAGGCTAAGTCCATGAATGCCAGCGGCAGGAAATTGCAGTGTAGTAATCGGCAGGGTGGCGACAATGGCTTTGGGGTTCAGTAACTGCATGACTAACCCATCGCGATAACTAACCAGCCGAGAGACGTTAGCGGGCGTGCTGAAATCGGTGTTGGAGCGGGCAATTTTGCAGGCCAGATAAATGATATAACTACACCCCAGGGCGCTTACGACCACCAGTGCGTCATCATTGATCCAGGCAGCGCCCGCCCAACCTAACACCAATAAATACGCCAGCATCGCCGTGCCCACGCCAAGGCAAAATCCCACCGACTGTCTGGCCTGGCCATTGATGCCCACGTTCAGGCCGAGCAGATTCACAGGCCCAGGGGTATACATGACGCCCAGGGCATAGGCGATGATTGCTAACATGGTAAAACCTCTATGCGTGGTGGGACTAGCGGGCGATATCGCGCTGATATTGGTGGGGCGTCATACCATAAATACGCTTGAAGCGGCGATTGAAATGGCTCAGGTCGGCAAAGCCAAAGCGGAGTGCTACCTCGGTCAACGAAGTGCCCTGGTCGAGCGCGGCGCGGGCCGCATTAACCCGGCCATTCATCACGTATTGGTGCGGCGTCATGCCGAAATGCTGACGGAACAGACGCAAGAAATGGTACTTGGACAGGTGTGCGGCCTGGCTGATGTCGTCCAGCGACATATCCGCTTCCAGATGCGCGTGGATATACTCCCGCGCCAAGCCCAGCAGGGCATCCGGCCGGTGCGTAACCTGGCTGGGTTGAGCATGGCCGCCCAGCTGCGCCGTACGCTCTACTACCCGATAAAGCGCGTTCTCCTGATCGATGCAGCTGCCGACCTGGGAGGTCACCAAACGTGCCAGTTCGACAATGGCCTGGCGCAGTGGCGCATCCTGAATCAGCGTTTGATGGGAGCGGAAATCAGCGCCACGCGTGTGCCCCAGGGCATCGGCAAACAGCGGCTTCACCTGTTCCGGATGGGCGTACACCATCAAATAATCCAACGCTCGCTCGCCACCCGAATGCCCGTCGTGGACTTCTTCCGGGTTGAATAGAATCACGTTGCCCGGTGGGCTACGGTGAAACTGGCCGCCGCTGAAAAAGTCCTGACGCCCGGCCAGCGTCACGCCAAAGGCATATTCCTCATGGGCGTGGGGAGCGTAGCTAAAATCCTCAATGGCCGCCTTCAGCACCGTCAGTGTCGGCACATGATGACTTTTGAAGAACTCAAACCGGCTGGCGTTGCTCATGCCTACCTCTTCTGATGAAACCCAACACCTCGAAACACAACCCTAGATTAGGCCGTCAGCGCTACGGATGCTTGTACATAATTGCTCATCAACTGTGCAATGATGGCCTATCGATAGTGAACACCACCAAGGGGCCGTCATGAAAAAGCTCTTTTCGCTGGTGGTTGTGCTGGTGTTGGCTGGCTGCGCCGCCATGGAGCCGCATGCGGAGCGTGACGTCCAGCGCGACGCCGGTCTGGCCATCCAGGAGATCTACGAGCAGGCGCTGCCGACGCTGTCCGAGGACAAGCAGCGCCACTTTGCTCAGCGGCTTTACCGCCTGACTGGCGAGCAGCGCTGGCGGGCCCTCAATCACGTTTACGGCAAGCGTCTACTGGCGCGACTCGAGGAGGACATCGTCAGCCTGGCCGAGCCCGGGTACGCGGCTGCCCGCAGCCGGGCGATCGTTGTCGACTACTCGCAGCGCACGGCCAAGCAGCGTGCCCGGCGCGCCATGCTGAGTGAGTGGGGGGAGATCGCCTTCGCCCGGGGGCTGCTGTTCAGGCTGGTCCAGGCCGAGTACCACGGCCTGCTGCCGACCATTGAGATCCACGAACGGGCGCTGGGCTACCAGGCAGAGGTTGGCTGGGCGGCCTTCCTGACCGATCCCGCAGTGATCGGGATCTATGCCGCTCAGGTGGCCAACCAAGCGTACTTCCTGCACCAGCTCGGCGTGATGGACCTGCGCCGGGAAGTGGAGGCGGCCTTCCGACGCCACTACCCGCCTGATCGAGTCGCCGGGCTCGACGACGCCGAGTACCGTAACTGGCTCTATGGCCTGACCCACTTCGTCATCGCTGACAGCCGCTACTACCAGCGGAAGGTGGACCCAGAGGTGCACGCTTGGGTGCTGGAAGCGCTGGATCGGGAGATGGTCAACATCCTGGCCCGGGCCACGGCCGACATCCAAGCCGAGGTGGCATTGGCCTTCCTGCTTGCCGACCGCGAGGATCACCCGCTGGTGGGACGGGTGCGCGAGGCGCTGGCGGCGGCAGTGGACCCGGCCAGCGGCATCATCCCCTCGTCCTCGGGGGAAAAGGGGCTGGCGGGTGGTGAACACCGCAACGTTCTGGCGATCATGGTGTTGCGCTGGCCGGGCCGCTTGCATCCAGGCCCGGACCTCTCTGACGCGCTTGGCGGGCGCTCAGCCGAATGCTGTACATAATTGCTAATTAGCTGTGGGAGAATAACGAATGAGCTTTGTGTGAAGTGAGCGATCAAGGCCACCAGCGCGTTAACTAACGATTACCCAGCGAGACCCCATTAATGCACTACCGCACCATGACCATCAACGACTATGACGCCGCCATTGCCCTATGGAGCGAGAGTGAAGGCGTGAGGATTCGCGACGCCGATTCACGGGAAGGTATCGAGAAGTACCTGCTGCGCAATCCCGGACTGAGTTTTGTGGCAGAAGCAGAAGAGGGGCTGGTGGGCACGATTATGGCGGGCCACGATGGCAAGCGCGGCTATGTGCAGCACTTGTCGGTATCAAACGCCCATCGCCGGTTAGGCATTGCCACACGGCTGGTTAGCCTTTGCCTGGAAGCATTGAAGAACGAAGGTATCCAAAAAGCACACCTGATGATTCTTCCCGAGAACGAAGCCGCCCAGACGTTTTGGGCAAGCCAAGGCTGGGCGTACCGATCCGATATTCTGCTCTATTCGTTTGTTAATGGAGATAACCGCAACGTTTAACCAAGCTGAGCCTCAATCGCGGCTTTATCAATGACCGACCAGACCTCCCTAATTTTGTTATCGCTAAAGAGGTAGAACGCGTTCTCGCAAAACGTCACTTTTTTGCCACCCACCGCAAGGCCGAGGAAGCTACCTTTAGGGGTTACATCGAACCTAAGCCTGCACGCGACATGGGGTGAATCAACCGCCAAAAGCTCAATATTGAAGTGAAGATCTGGTATCTGCTCGTAATCGGCTTCCAGCATGGCGCGATAGCCATCAACGCCTAGGCGCTTACCGTTGTGGTGGACATCGTCATGCACGAACTGGCCAAGGGTCGTCCAATCCTGATTATTGAGGCAGGTGATGTAATCACGGTAGGTTGCTTCCAGGTCACGTTTGTTCATCCTGGTTCTCCTTTCCTGGGCAGGCGTGAAGGCATTCGCCAAGGGTATACAGGCTCAGTATCATAAGCAGCCTAAACCAAACCACAGAAGTCATCATTCATGTCGTGCCCACCTTGCCCCCATTGCCAATCCGAATTCGTCTATCAGGATCAAAGCCTGTTCATCTGCCCCGAGTGCGCCCACGAATGGAACCCTGCTGAGGCTCAGGCGGAAGACACCGTGACAGTAAAAGATGCCCACGGCACGCCGTTAGCAGAAGGCGATAAGGTAACGATGATCAAAGACCTCAAGGTCAAAGGCAGCTCACTGGTACTCAAGGTGGGCACCAAAGCCGTTATCAAGCGGCTCGCAGACAGCAAGGATCACCAACTGGACTGCAAGGTCGACGGCGTCGGCGACATGATGGTGACTGCCCATTTTGTAAAGAAAGCCTGAAGGAAACGGCCGAACAGCGCCCATCGCCTTAAACTTTTTCATGAGTGATATCCGAGTGAAAACTAACCCTATAGGGTGTTACAGGTTAATAAAAAAACAACTTCTAGTTGCTTACTGAATATTTTCTTGATGAAGTGAACAAAATATTCTGATTCGAGGCACTTCAAGATGAAACCTGTAGGGTATGCGTACCTTCATGAGTATTTAGCCTTGGGAGTATGCCCGCCCAAACACCCCGCGCGGGTTCGTCCCGTGACACGCATCATGTCTATGGGGAACGAGATAGCGGTACCCGCAGGACGAGCCCCTGATGCCTCACTGCTTGCTCATCTGGTGTTTGCGCTGAAACACGAAGGTATAGACCTTGCCATACTGGCAGGTTCCTTGCCCCATCTGCCCATAGAAGAGTTACGAGAGGCCTTGCAAAACTCGCCAAACGGCATTTATTTGAGGAAGTTGGCGCATCTATATGAAGCGATGGTCAAACGCTTGCCGTTCGATATCGCTGTCAGTGGTCGGGCAGTGCCGCTATTCGATCCTGAGCATTATATTGTTGGCCCCTCTGTGCGGGACAGCCGTTGGCGAATCGATTTCAATGGTCTAGGCACGTTGGGTTACTGCGCCACAGTGCGTCGTACCTCGGTTATTACGGCGCTTTTAGAAGAAGATATCCTGGGGCAAGCTTCCACTTTTATGGCCTCATTGCCCACGGGAATGCTCGACCGTGCAATTCAGTGGGCATACTTGAGTGAAACACAGTCCTCGTTCGCGATCGAACAGGAGTCGCCATCGCCCGATAAGCAACAGCGCTTCATGCAACTGCTGCGCCAAGCCCATGAGCGTAGACCGCTGACAGAAGCCTACCTTGTCGAACTTCAAAACAGCACTATCAGTAATCCTTTCGACAAAGCCGTCACCTTTCGCCATGAGCAGAACTACTTGCACAATGGCTTACCCGGAGCGCTAGGTGTCAGCTATCTGCCACCACCGCCAGCGCTTTGCGATGAGCTGATGAATGGGCTAATGAGCTGGGCCAATCAAGATTCAGATAAGGGGGTAGCAGAAGGCGTTTCGCCACTGGTGGTGTCAGCGGTGCTCTCTTTTGGTTTTGTTTTTCTACACCCTTTCATGGACGGCAACGGACGCATATCGCGGTTTCTGATACACCATACGCTATGCCGAAAAGGAGGGTTGGACCGCGACAATCTTTTACCTATTTCGGTTGCCATGAAGCGTCATGACGCAGAGTACTTGGCTGCCCTCGAAGCGTTTTCAAAGCCCACCCGAGAGCATTGGAACGTCAACTGGATAGATGCCGATCAATATGACTTTCACTTTAAGGGATTGGAGGCCCTGTATCGGTTCTGGGATGCGACAGAGGCGGTGGCATTTTTACTAATAATGGCAAAAGCAGCCTTGGAAGACAAGCTAAAAGCCGAGACTCGCTACTTGGCGTGTTTCGATCATGTGTATGCTGTAATAAACGAAGCGTACGATATTCGTGGTAGTGATTTGGCGCGCCTAGTCATGATGTGCCTGAGCAATGAGGGGCGCCTTTCCAACAATCGCCGTAAACAGTTTCGCTATCAAGTAGCTGACGAGGTGCTTGATGCCATTGAAACCGAAGCGCGTAAGGTACTCGAGGCGCACCAAAGTGAAGAAGCGCCCCCTGAGTAAATGGCGACTCCGACCGGCCGCGCGGTGCTACGCTTGTTTCATGAAGCAAACCAAGGAGCGGTATGCACTACGATGAGCGAAACGGCCGTGCTGAGCGAAACGACCACGATGCGCCACACTTTATGACGCCAGCCGGGGAGATTATCGGCTGGCGGGATAAGGGCGTTATCCGCGCCTCGGGCATTCGCTACGCCCGTGCTCAGCGTTTTTGTGCTCCAACAGATGAGCCACCATCGACCACGCCCATCCAGGCCACCGAGTGGTCGCCGGCCTCGCCGCAAAACACCATCCCAGAGCTGAATGAAGCATTAGGCGTTACCGAAAAAGAGTTCCACGCCGTTGAGGGGGAGCTGCATTTATCGGTCACCCTGCCGGATAACTCCTCTAAAGCGCCGCGCCCGGTGATGGTATGGATTCACGGTGGCTCTTACGTGTTTGGGGCCGGGGATCTTGCGGTGTTCGACGTGCGACCACTGGCACTCGAAGGCAATGTCATTGTGGTGTCGGTAACGTACCGGCTCGGCTTGTTGGGTTTTCTAGGCGGCTACGCCAACCGCCCCGCGAACCTGGGGCTGCTCGATATGATCTCGGCCCTGCGCTGGATCAACACCAACATTGCGGCCATGGGCGGTGACCCAACCAATGTCACGCTATTTGGCCAGTCCGCTGGGGGCGATGCAGCGGCCCACCTAATGATTGCCGAGGGCACCGAAGGACTTTTTCAGCGCGCCATTATTCAAAGCGCGCCGCTTGGCATTAGCCGTGGCCGGGCAAAAATGAACGCCAAGATGGGCCAAAAAGCCGCCACCTTAAAAGACGATGCATCGATTGATGAGATTTTGCGCCGACAGACCCTGGTGGCAGAATCCGCCCGCGGCTTTGGCCTAAAAGCGGCCATGCCATTTGGCACCCAGTACGGCCACTACCCGCTGCCTAGTGAAGATCAGGCTTATGCGGCCTGGCGTCGTGTCGCTTCAAAGATTGACCTGTTGATTGGCTACACGGCGGAAGAAACCGCGCTGTTTTTAGTGATGTCGCCGCGCCTGATGCGGCTGCGTAAAACGCCTTGGGTAGGCGAGGCACTCAGCAAAGCGATGGTAGCGACCACCACCCGTAAGGTGTATCAGCGCGGCGCGCTAACGTTTGCCCGCCGATCTCCAGTCTGCGCCAGTTGCTGCTGGAAGAGCTAAGCAACCACCTTGGCTTGCTATCAACTCAAGCACTAGAAGTTATATTGAGCGTCCACCGAGTGGTTACCTACAACTATTAGTTCTGGAGAACCTAGCCCTGACAGACAGACTGCTGGCAAACGAATATGGCTGATATGTGGCACTGATTTAATGAAGTACCCTGATCTTTCCAGTTTCATTAGCAGATTCCAATCGGACTGCTCAGCTCTAAAGCCGGTTACCGCGGATACAAAAATTATTAGAAGGCGCTATTTCCTATCGATGTTTTTAGGTAAATTATGATTAATATCTAACCTGCCGGAATACCATCAATGACTGATTTGATAATCTTGAGAGATTTTCTGGTTCTTTGTGAAACCAAGAGTTTTAGCCGCACTGCTGAGCACCGACATGTATCTGTTTCAGGTCTGAGTCGCCGTATACAGGGGCTTGAGGACTGGGCTGGGACTGCGTTATTTGAGCGGCGAAAAGGAGAGTTAGCTCTGACAGAGGCTGGCTATGAGCTACAAAAAATAGCCTTGGAATCGCTCCCTGTGTTTGAAGGGTTTAGGGAGTCGGTTGCACAGCGAACTGAGGACCAACAACGACGTATACGCTTTTGTTCGCCACACATACTATCAACGATATTTTTTCCTTATTGGTTGCCGAGGCTACAAGAAAAATTTGGAGAAGCAAGACTCAGCATTAATTCTGATACATTACCTCAGTGTTTAATTGAGCTTAATAGGGGTAAAGTCGATTTTGTAGTGGCATTGTTCGACGAAGATGATTTAATCAAAAACCATTTGTCACTATTAGTAGAAAGCGATAGATATACTTTCATTGAGCTAGGTACAGAGAGCCTTATTCCCGTCAGTGTCCCTAATGCTACTGGTCAGCCTCTTTTTAATTTGCATACATATAATGAACGCCCGATTTCATTTTTGGGATATTCAGAAGAGTGTCATTTGGGGTGGTCGTTACAGACGGCACTTAAAGATAGAAATTTGAATCTACAACAATATCACGATACTAACCTTGCGAATGGTTTGCGCCTCATGACTTTATCCGAATTAGGTATGGCGTGGTTACCCAAATCATTAGTACGAGAAGACCTTAGTGCCAAGCGACTAGTAAGATCTGGTGATCCAACTTTCGACATTTCTCTAAAGATAAAATTATTAAGGCGAGTGGCGACTTTGACTCCAGAAGCACAGCGATTATGGGATTACCTCATAAAACTGAAAGCATAGAGAGCTAATTTAGATGATGTAAATAGATATTATCACTAATGGATTATTAAACCGTTAAATATTGTTGTTCAGTAGGATGCAAGCGAATCCATATTTCTGGACAACTCTGTATGTAGCCTCTTCTCCACGACCTGCCCCCTATGCTCCAGTCTGATTGCAGACTCGGCAAATATTCCTTTATTTTTTTATTTTAATGCAAAATTTACAACACTTAGTGAAGGTTTTGCGGTTACAGCAACGCATTTTGTAATATTTGCATGGTGCGGCGCACAATGCTGGATTAGTTTTTGAAAATGGACTGCATTTAAAACGCCTATGAATTATGTGATGTGGTCTTAAGGTGTTTTTTAAAACATGGTCACATTTTATGGGACAAGGAAATGAAGAAAAGCGGGCATAAATTAATACTTGGATGTGCTTCAACTGGCGCTAAATTTACTCCAGATAATCACTATATTACTGGAGATAAAGATCTTGATAGGATATGCGCAGGAGATTCTATTTTAGTTTCAGAAGAAGAGCTTTTTAAGGAAGCTGATGAGCTATATAGAAATGGTTGTAGATATTACCATTATCATGCAAGAAACCCTGTCACTAAGGAGCAAACCACTGACAATGAAGTATACCAAAGAATAAGTTTAGGGGTGCAGACTCGTTGTAAGGATATGTTGATAAGCTTTGGGGCAAGTCGGAATGGTCGTGAGGTTCAAGATAATATCTCATCTTTTGGTGAATGGGAAAGAGTGAGCCAATGCGCAGTTCCACTCCACCTTGGTGGGGCACACTTTGTTACTATGCAGGCAGCTATAGAGCTGCAGGTTATTTGTGATCTTGAAAAGCGTTTTAAAGGAATTAGTGTAGAGTTTTCCTCGAGCCGTAATTTTTTATCAGCGATTTATGATTATTTTCCTTCGTCAAAAAAGGAAAAAACAAATATAGATGTGAACTCAACAACCTGAATCCGTGAGACCGGCCCCCGGAAGCACTTCTAACCCACTGACCTGCATGGCAATATAGCCATTATCGCCATTCACCCAGACAGTGCCATGCCCAACATAAAGTTCCGCGCCAGTCGCCGCACCCTCACCAGCCACGCCGGGCTGTCCATCATCGGGCAATGCTTCGAGATCGCTGGCGTCGACAGCATCGACAGCCGCTTCCCCACCACGCTGGGCATGCGCACCAGTGACGTGATCAAGAGCTACCTGGGCCTGCTGTGTCTGGGCATGAGCGACTATGACGCTGTCGAGAACTTCCGCCGCGACAAGCCCTTCCAACAACTGCTGACCCTGCAGAAGGTGCCGAGCGCGGCGACGCTGCGACAGCGGCTGGAGAAACTTGCCGCCAACGACCTGCAGGCGCGCACCGCCACCTGGTCCACGACCCTGCTGTCACTGATCGAAGCACCGATCACCGCCGAGACGACGCACGTCTGCCTGGACATCGACACCTTCGTCATGGACAACAGCAACTCGAAGAAGGAAGGCGTCTCGCGGACCTACCAGAAGGTCGATGGCTACACCCCGATCGCCGCCTATCTGGGCAACGAAGGGTGGTGCCTGGGTCTGGAACTGCGGCCTGGCAAGCAGCACACCATGAAGGAGAGCAACGCCTTCCTGGAGCGGGTACTGCCTCGCGCCCAATGCTTGACCAAGCAACCGATCCTGTTACGCGAGGACAGCGGCTTCGACAGCCAGGCGCACCTGGCGCTTCTCGAACAGCAACGCCAGGTCTTTGCCGACGAGGGGCGCCGGCTCGACTATGTCGTCAAATGGAACCCGCGTGGCTCGGCCACGGCTGATCGAGATACCTGGCTGGCGGTGGCGGCGGACTACTGGGAAGAGCTGCGTCCTGGCAAGCGCCAGGCGCTGTGGACGCAGACCGTCTCGATCCACGACGACAACAAGACCGAATACGTCGTCCAACGCGTGATGCGCCTGGTCGAGCGCACCGCCGATCGCGATGGCCAGTTGCTGCTCGAACCGGACTATGAGTTGGAAGGCTGGTGGACCAGCCTGGACGAGGCGCCGGAGGCGGTGATCAAGCGCTACCAGGCGCATGCCACCCATGAGCAGTTTCACAGCGAGATCAAGACCGATCTCGACCTGGAGCGCTTGCCGTCCGGCAAGTTCGCCACCAACGATCTGATCCTGCATCTCGCCCAGTTGGCCTACAACATCCTGCGCCTGATGGGACAGCTGGGCATGACCGGCGAGCTGAGCCC
The DNA here is from genome assembly GCF_055725665.1 of Vreelandella sp. DA03-1M. Classification (NCBI taxonomy): domain Bacteria; kingdom Pseudomonadati; phylum Pseudomonadota; class Gammaproteobacteria; order Oceanospirillales; family Halomonadaceae; genus Vreelandella; species Vreelandella sp. DA03-1M. Next base: position 3,101,032 of record NZ_CM146798.1, on the reverse strand, counting down.
GGTTCGCCACCCGGCCAAGCGGCGCCGGCTGCGCACCGTGCTACAAGAGTTGGTGCACCGTGCGGCTCTCGTGATTCACAAGGCACGGCAGATCATCCTCGACTTCGGGCAGGATATCGGGCGCATGACGGTGCTCAAGACGCTGCGGAGCCGACTGCGTTATCCACGAGGAACGCCATGCTGACCGTCAATCGGCGACACTCTATCCACAAGCAGTTCCAAGCGACACGCGATCGCCAGATATGTCGTGCCTGGCGGGTGGAAAGGCATGACAAAACGGGCCGTCAGCACCGATCAGCACGGTGGGTTTTGGCAATAACGGGCTTGCGAAAGCCAACTTGCACGGGGCGAATGATCAAAAAGTGCTCGCTGGCGGTGATAGGGAAAGTGTCGGCGCCGGCTTCACGGATTCAGGAACAAGTAAAGGTGCTGATTATGGTATTACCTCGCCAATGGTTCAGTTCCAAGTTTATAGAAATTCAATAAAAGCGCGGCGTAGACTGGGACTTCTTCATGAAGTTGAATGGGTGCAGTTAGCCCGTAGTTATGCTATGACTAGATTTGCAATAGAGCACCCCTTAATGCGCCTTGGTGGGGGTGGTCAGCTTAATATTATATTGTTGTTTGGATTTTCTCCTAGGCTCCCATTTCCTGAAAGCTATAATGAGTTTCGTGACATTGTTAAAAGAGCAAAAAGTTTGGAGTCAGATATTGTAGAGCCAGGAGTGATTAAACGTAAAGTTACAATTACAGTAGGGGCGGCAGTAATGCCTCAACATGCCAAACAAAATTATAAACCAATGGATGTGGGGCCAAGAAAAGGTGTGGTTATGTGTGCCATGCGTAGGTTAGCGGCTTATGCTGCTCAGCCTGATAGTGAAGTAGATATATTGCGGGTTGGAATGGAAGATACTCCCTACACTTTGGATAAACATGGGGGAGTAAGAATTACTAATAATAATCAGCTATTCAGGATCGCTTTAAAAGAGATGGAAGAAAATGGTATCGAGGTAGAAACAGATTCAGCTCAAATCTCGCAGCGTATGGGTATTGCCCAAGTTAGGGATGCCTTGTTTGGGGCTCAGCGTCAAAGCCCGCTTGGAGAATTTGGTTTTCCTCTGATAGAAAGTGAGGCCATCGCATGAATGCAATTATTCCGCTTAGTACTTCTGGTAGCTACCGCTGGGTCATTCTGCTGATAGCCACCCTGGCTCAAGCAGCGGCATGCTTTTTCGTTCAAGGCATCGGGGCCATCAGCGTTTATATACAGGCAGATATGGCGCTCTCTGCATTTCAGATTGGGGCACTGGTCTCTGCTGCTCAACTGGTGCCTTTGGTTGGGCTGTTGGTTGCCGGGGAGCTGCTGGACAGGTTCAGTGAACGTTTGGTGGTGGGAGTAGGTACCCTCGTTGTGGGCATTGCGCTTAGCGCTGCCGTGCTGGCTGAGAGCTACTGGGCCATGCTGCTGTTTTTGGTCATCGTAGGGGCGGGCTACAGTACTGCCCAGCCTGGCGGTAGCAAATCGGTAGCCGCTTGGTTTGACAAATCCCAGCGCGGCTTTGCCATGGGGATTCGTCAGGCAGGCTTGCCGCTGGGTGGGGCGCTGGCGGCGATCATACTACCAACCGTCGCGATCACCTGGGGGTGGCGCGCCTCTTTTTTGGTAGGGGGGCTAATTGCGATTTTCGGGGCGTTGGTCTTTATGCTTTTTTACCGTGCTCCTATTGGCGTGGTGCCGTTAGCAAGAGCCTCTGAAGGTAGCGTAAAAAAAGTCGTCTTATCGCGACTGGCGATGATTCGTGAACCGGCCATGAAACAGATTATGGCGTCCGGTATTAGTTTGATCTCGGTTCAGTACGGCATTTTGATTTTTACCGTGCTCTACCTGCATAGCCGTTTGCAGATGGAGGTACTGCAGGCGGCGACGTTGCTATTCGTAGCCCAGGGGGCCGGGGTTGCCGGGCGTATTTTGCTGGCGGCCTGGAGTGATCGCTGTCGCTCGCGCTATTTTCCGGTCATGGTATGCATGGTGGCGGTGATAGTAGGGCTGCTGGTATTGGTTTGGCTGCCGCTACACTCAACGCTTATGCTGGGCGGTTTGATGGCCTGGTTGGGCTTTTTTGGTTTTGGTTGGTACGGCCCTTGGGTAGCTTATGTGGCTGAGTCTGCACCTGCTGATAAAACCGGCTTTGTGCTAGGCCTAGCCATGGCGATTAACCAACTGGCGATTGTCTCAATACCCCCACTGCTGGGGTGGATGCTGGATATCTCTGGCAGCTTTATGCTCGGTTGGAGCTTGCTGATCGCCATGACACTAGCGGGACTACTAATAACCATCCAACAAGGAAACATTAATGAAAGCCATCGTTTTTGACGTATTTGGCACTATTGTTGATTGGCGCTCCAGTTTGATTCGTCAGTTCAAGGAGCTGCAGAAAGAGCTAGGGATTGAGCTGCCCAGTGAAGTGATAACGGATCAATGGCGTCAGCATTATGCCCCTTCAATGAACCGAGTACGGCAAGGTGACGTGCCGTGGATGGGGCTGGATGATCTGCATCGAGAAAGCCTCGTCAAACTACTCAATCAACATGGGATTACGCTAGACGAGGCGACCATTGATCGCATCAACCACTTTTGGCACCAATTAGAGCCCTGGCCGGATGTTCAGAACGGCCTGCAGCGCTTAAAAGAGCGCTATATTATCGGCACGCTGACCAACGGCAATTTATCACTAATGGTGGATGTGGCCCGTCACGCCAAACTGCCCTGGGATATGGTGTTTTGCGCCGAGCTATTCCAGCACTATAAGCCGGACCCAGAGGTCTATTTAGGGGCTTGCCGCCTGCTTCGCCTGCCGCCTGAAGAAGTGATGCTATGCGCGGCGCATAATTATGACCTGGGTGCTGCCCGTGCCTTGGGAATGAAAACCGCGTTTATACCCCGTCGCACAGAGTATGGCCCTCAGCAGGATAAAGATTTAGAAGCAGAGCAAGCATGGGATTTTGTGGCTGAAGACCTCGTCGCGTTGAGCGAGCGGCTAATAATAGATAGGGAGGCCCGCTAAAAAATTTGAATGGCGTGGTGCTTTAAGCCCCGCCTACCTGATCAAATTAAAAAGGGCTCCCTATCAGTCGTAAGCATGTAATAACGGGTTGCAGAGGCTAGTCGTTACCTTTACCCAAATTTGGCTGGGAGGCATCGTAGTCCTGGGTGTCGTCTGGCGCAGAGCCAGGCTCACTTGAGGTCTCGGCCTCAAACCGTCGTGCCGCTTCAATCGCCTGAGGCTCATGGTCGTGACGTGAGATTTCCACGGGGGCATCGGGCTGGGTGACATCTATGACGCGCCAACCTGAAACGATGATAGCGTCACCACGATCCTTGCTGATGGGCTCCACACGTGCGATGCGGGTCATTTTCCTTCCTCCTTGAACGCTTTAATAAGTAGCCTTTTTTACTATGGCAGAACATCGCAAATCTTGCCGGGAAGGAGACGGAATTTCATAACGCACCGCGCTTGAATATGGCCGCCAGCGAGCAGGGCCGTCATTGGTTCATTTGTTATGTTAGAACTTGAGCGTGATGTGATGAGGGGCTGTTTGTCTTCAGTGGCAACCTATTAGAAAGTGAACTTCCCAAGAGAGCAACGATATTTATAAAGGAGTAGCAGGCGAGCTTAGTGCTGGGTCTCAGCCCGCAACCTTTCTACTGCTTCGACGCTCAGCTCTTCGATGTCGGCAATCATCTGATCATCCATTTCGGTGCGAGCGATCAGCTTACGGGCTGCATTACGCTTGCTTTCCAATGCGCGCTGCTCAGCTTCATGTTGCGCTTCTTGACGTCCTTCTTGACGTCCTTTCTCAATACCCAGTCTCTCAATCGTGTTGACGTAAGGCATGTGCTTCTCCTCTTGTATGGCGTAAACCGCCTGTGCAAATTCAGGATCCAAACTTCTAGGCAACTGGATCATCCAATCGATGATGTTGAACAGCCGTAAAACCTGATCGCGGGTGTAGCCTCGCTCGTAGAGCAGCCGGATCAGGGCCACTTTGGTATCCTTTCGCGATGCGTTCTCCTTCACTCGCTTGGCCTGTATCTGAGCCATCACCACTAAAGCAAAGACATTGTCGCTGGCTTCCAGTTCTGCCCAGTGCGCTTCCCAATCAATCAGTTTAGCCATGGGGAAGGTAAAAGACAGCGCACATCCCCAGCGTTGATAGTGAAAAGTTGTGGGGCGAAAGCTCTCGCGGGTATCTGCCAGTACGGCAAGGCTGACCACATCAATATTATAGCGGTCACGCAACCGGTACTGGTAGGTAAACATACGCTTGGCAAAGCTATCTTCAGGCTCGCCCTGTACTTCAACATGGATCAATACCCAGGTTTCAACGCCATCCAGGGCAGCCACCTTGATCAACTTGTCGGCATAGCGCCTACCGCTTTCAGCATCAGCAGTGATCTGCTGGAGCTCTTTGTCGAGAAAGCTGTAACCTTTCGACCAATCCACCTGCTCATGAATCGCCGGGAACAGCAGCCCTAGAAACTCCTGAAAATACGCTTCCAGCGCCATCTTCCATGGGCTGTCGTGATCGCTGCGGCGGTTATCCTCCTGAGCGCTCATAAATTTCCCTCGTATCAATGCGCTACGCTACCGCTTCGCAAAAAAAAGATATCTAAGAATAAATAGTACTTCTTCGGGAAGCAACCATTGCCTCATGAGAGAGGAGATACCCATATTAGGGCTGGGTGCCGCCAACCTGCTGGGGTATTTTATCGGCGCACTCGCCGCCCACTCGCTGAGTGAGCGCTTTTCTCCTCGCTGGGTGATGGCCGCAAGCTTCGCGGGTATCGTACTCAGTTTTGTGCTCTGCGCTGGGGCGGGCGGTTTTCTCTGGTTCTTCTTCTGGCGGTTGGTCTCGGGCATTGCCGGGGCCATCTTAATGGTCGTTGGCCCCTCGCTGGCGCTGGCGGCCACGCCACCTGAAAGGCGAACGCGTGTGGGTGCCATGGTGTTTACCGGTATTGGCTTTGGTGCACTGCTTTCGGCCTTCATCGTACCGTTACTTCTAGGGTTAAGCCTCTCCGTCACCTGGGGCACGCTTGGGCTGCTGTGTATTGCCGCTGGCCTCTTGTGCGACTATTTTTTGCAACAACAGGGAGTAGCACACTTAGCCTCACCGATCATGGCTAGCCCAAGGGTGAATAGCCCCACAGAGGCGGCGGGTGTAAAGATAATCGTGATGTTGGTGGTGGGCGCTTACGCTCTGGATGCGATTGGCTTTGTGCCCCATACCGTGTTCTGGGTGGACTATCTCGCCAGGGAAAGCGCCTTGGGCAATCAAGCGGCTTCATTGCAATGGGGAATCTTCGGATTGGGCGCCTTGTGTGGGCCGTTTATGGTAGGCGCACTGGCGCATCGAGTGGGCTGGCAGGGTGGCTTGATGATCGCCTTTGCGGCGAAGGCCGCCGTCGTCTTACTGCCGGTGTTCTCGCTCGCACTGCTCAGCCAGTCGGTTTCCTCCTTCATGGTAGGGGCAATGATCCCCGGTATTGTGGCACTCACTTCTGGCCGCCTTGCTGAGTTGGTAGGGCCAACCGCCCACAAGAAGCTCTGGGGGCAAGCCACCGCCGCTTTTGCAGCCGCCCAGGCAGTGGCAGGCTATGCCATGTCCGCGCTTTATGGCGCCTGGGGCAGCTACACGCCACTGTTTGCCATTAGCGGCCTTATTCTCGTCGTAGGTTTTTTGCTGGTGCTGCTTAGCCGTGGCGTACAGCAGCGCCATACGCATCTTTCTGCCTGGCAATCTACAAAGCACGCTACACAGCACTCTTCAAAGCACTCTACACACCAAGGGAAGCAATAATGGAACTTTACCTAAACGCAACCTCGCCCTATGCGCGCCTGGTGCGCATCGTGTTGATGGAAAAAGGCCTAACGGACGCCGTGACGCTGAAGTGGTGCGACCCCTGGGCAGACGATGCCGATCTGTTAAAAGCCAACCCCGCCGGTCGTATTCCCGCACTGGTAACGGAGGAGGGCACCACGCTCAGCGAATCCATGCTGATTGCGGTTTACCTGGATAGCGTTAGCCTCAACCCTCCTATGCTGCCAGCAGCCAATTTGGTTGATGTGTTGCACCTGACGGGGTTGGGCCAAAACCTGATGGATGCCGCTTTCACGACTGTGATTGCCAGAAAGCACTATGGCAACGAGATTGACGATAGCGAGCTAGGCCAGCGGCGTTCGCGAGCCATTCAGCGGCTGTTGAACCAGCTGAACAGTGAGTTTGGCGAAAAACAGTTGGCCTCAACTATTAACCTTGGCGACATTGCCATTGCGGTAGCGCTGGATTACTTAGTTTTCAGGCTTCCAGATGTGAAATGGCAAGAAAAGTATCCACAGTTAAAGGAATGGCATGCTGGTGTGACAGCGCGAGAGAGCTTTCACCAGACGGCTTTCTGTTAGGATTTTCTATCAGGAGAAATGGGGCCAAGCGTGTTTATCTAGCGAGCATGAACCGGCTTGCCGCGAAGCATGAGTAACATGCGAGTGAAAACTAACCCTATAGGGTGTTACAGGTTAATAAAAAAACAACTTCTAGTTGCTTACTGAATATTTTCTTGATGAAGTGAACAAAATATTCTGATTCGAGGCACTTCAAGATGAAACCTGTAGGGTATGCGTACATTCATGAGTATATTTGAGTGAAACACAGTCCTCGTTCGCGATCGAACAGGAGTCGCCATCGCCCGATAAGCAACAGCGCTTCATGCAACTGCTGCGCCAAGCCCATGAGCGTAGACCGCTGACAGAAGCCTACCTTGTCGAACTTCAAAACAGCACTATCAGTAATCCTTTCGACAAAGCCGTCACCTTTCGCCATGAGCAGAACTACTTGCACAATGGCTTACCCGGAGCGCTAGGTGTCAGCTATCTGCCACCACCGCCAGCGCTTTGCGATGAGCTGATGAATGGGCTAATGAGCTGGGCCAATCAAGATTCAGATAAGGGGGTAGCAGAAGGCGTTTCGCCACTGGTGGTGTCAGCGGTGCTCTCTTTTGGTTTTGTTTTTCTACACCCTTTCATGGACGGCAACGGACGCATATCGCGGTTTCTGATACACCATACGCTATGCCGAAAAGGAGGGTTGGACCGCGACAATCTTTTACCTATTTCGGTTGCCATGAAGCGTCATGACGCAGAGTACTTGGCTGCCCTCGAAGCGTTTTCAAAGCCCACCCGAGAGCATTGGAACGTCAACTGGATAGATGCCGATCAATATGACTTTCACTTTAAGGGATTGGAGGCCCTGTACCGGTTCTGGGATGCGACAGAGGCGGTGGCATTTTTACTAATAATGGCAAAAGCAGCCTTGGAAGACAAGCTAAAAGCCGAGACTCGCTACTTGGCGTGTTTCGATCATGTGTATGCTGTAATAAACGAAGCGTACGATATTCGTGGTAGTGATTTGGCGCGCCTAGTCATGATGTGCCTGAGCAATGAGGGGCGCCTTTCCAACAATCGCCGTAAACAGTTTCGCTATCAAGTAGCTGACGAGGTGCTTGATGCCATTGAAACCGAAGCGCGTAAGGTACTCGAGGCGCACCAAAGTGAAGAAGCGCCCCCTGAGTAAATGGCGACTCCGACCGGCCGCGCGGTGCTACGCTTATTTCATCAAGCAAACCAAGGAGCGGTATGCACTACGATGAGCCTCGCTTTACGACGCCCGCCGGGGAGATTATTGGCTGGCGGGATAAGGGCGTTATCCGCGCCTCGGGCATTCGCTACGCCCGAGCTCAGCGTTTTTGCGCCCCAACAGATGAACCGCCATCAACCACGCCCATCCAGGCCACCGAGTGGTCGCCAGCCTCGCCGCAAAACACCATCCCAGAGCTGAATGAAGCATTAGGCGTTACCGAAAAAGAGTTCCACGCCGTTGAGGGGGAGCTGCATTTATCGGTCACCCTGCCGGATAACTCCTCTAAAGCGCCGCGCCCGGTAATGGTATGGATTCACGGTGGCTCTTACGTATTTGGTGCCGGGGATCTTGCGGTGTTCGACGTGCGCCCGCTGGCGTTGGAGCAAGATGTCATTGTGGTGTCGGTCACGTACCGACTCGGCCTGCTAGGTTTTTTGGGCGGCTACGCTAACCGCCCCGCGAACCTGGGGCTGCTCGATATGATCTCGGACCTGCGCTGGATCAACACCAACATTGCGGCCATGGGCGGCGACCCAACCAATGTCACGCTATTTGGCCAGTCCGCCGGGGGCGATGCAGCGGCGCATCTGATGATTGCCGAGGGCACCGAAGGATTTTTTCAGCGCGCCATTATTCAGAGCGCGCCGCTGGGCATTAGCCGTGGCCGAGCAAAAATGAACGCCAAGATGAGCCAAAAAGCCGCCACCTTAAAAGACGATGCGCCGATTGATGTGATTTTGCGCCGACAGACCCAGGTGGCTGAATCCGCTCGCGGCTTTGGCCTAAAAGCGGCCATGCCGTTTGGCATCCAGTATGGCCACTACCCGCTGCCTAGCGAAGATCAGGCTTACGCGGCCTGGCGTCGGGTCGCTTCAAAGATCGACCTATTGATTGGCTACACCGCAGAAGAAACCGCCCTGTTTTTAGTGAGGTCGCCGCGCCTGATGCGGCTGCGTAAAACGCCGTGGGTAGGCAAGGCACTTTGTAAAGCGATGGTAGCGACCACCACCCGCAAGGTGTATCAGCGCGGCGCGCTAACGTTTGCCCGCCGCCATGCGCAGGCGGGCGGGCGAGCTTATGTGTATAGGCTGGATTGGGGCAAGGGCCGCTATCCGTTTGGCGCCGCGCACACTATTGACCTGCCGCTGCTACTCGGCGAACCCGCCAGCTGGCAGCACGCCGATATCGTAAAAGGCGTAGACGAGACCACCCTGCGTGAGCACGGCCAGCGCCTGCGCGCCCTATGGGCCGACTTCGCACGCACCGGCCAGCTACCCCCGACCGGTAAGCTAGAGCCGAACCTGCTTAAATGGTGGCAGGCGACCTAGCGCTTTTCACCCCAGCAATCGACACACTGATCTTCACCGCCCTTTACAAATTCAGGGAGGCAATAATGGAATTCTACCTAAACGCCACATCACCCTATGCACGCCTGGTGCGCATCGTGCTAATTGAAAAAGGCTTAGCAGATGCCGTCACCCTGAAGTGGTGCGACCCCTGGGCTGACGACGCCGATCTATTAAAGGCCAACCCAGCGGGGCGAATCCCCGCGCTGGTAACGGAGGAGGGCACCACGCTTAGCGAATCCATACTGATTGCCGTTTACCTGGATAGCGTTAGCCCCAACAAGCCGATGATTCCCCAAGACAGGTTGGGTGAGGTACTGCACCTAACAGGGCTAGGCCAAAACCTGATGGATGCCGCGTTCACTAGCGTGATTGCCAGAAAGCATTACGGCAAGGGGATTGATGATAGCGAGCTGGGGCAGAGGCGTTCGCGGGCTATTCAGCGGCTGTTGAATCAGTTGAACATTGAGCTTGGCGAAAAACTGCAGGCCTCAACTATCAATTTGGGTGACATTGCCATCGCAGTAGCGCTGGATTACCTAGCCTTTAGGCTGCCAGAGGTGAACTGGAAAGAAGAGTACCCACAGCTTCAAGCTTGGCATGCTGGCGTGACTGCGCGAGAGAGCTTTCAGCAGACCGCATTTATTTAGTAGACCCAACGTCTATACTTTGGTGGGCAGTATCGCATCGCTACTGCGGAGTGCTATCGTCTGGTCAAACATCACTTAGCCGCTTTTGTTTTTGGCCGAGAAGCGGTATTTACCTTGTATGGCAAAAAGCCCTATTAGGTCACAGTGGGAGGTGGCTTTAGCCCGCGACCCTTCCAGCACCCAGCCAGCGGAAGCGATAAAATGACTACAGCCAAAGCCGCCCCCATCACAATAGCCCTCGCCCAACTACCTATCAGCAAAGCGGCGTTAGAAGAAAACCTACAGACGCACCCAGCCTATATAGAACGTGCTGCCGCGCTGGGTGCCAATGTGGTGGCCTTTCCCGAACTCTCGCTCACCGGCTACGAGCTGGCGCTATTCAGCCAGTTGGCCATGCCCCGCAACGATAAAACCTTTGCTGCGCTCACTGCAGCCGCTGTGGCCACCAACACGGTGGTGATCGCAGGCTGCCCGTTGCACAACCCAAACGGCAAACTCTACATTGCAGCGGTGATCTGCTTCCCCAGCGGTGAACACACTCTCTACCTAAAACAGCACCTTCACGAAGGGGAGGATGTTTACTGTGCCCCAGGCCATGAAAGCGGCCTCATCAATGTTAACGGCACTCGCATCGCCCTAGCCGTTTGCGCCGACTTCACACACCCAAGCCACGCTGCCACCGCCGCTGCCCAACAGGCTGGCGTATATCTCGCCAGCGCGCTGATCTCCCCAGGCGGCTATGCAAAAGATGCCGAGCTGCTCGCCGCCATCGCAAAGCGCCATCAACTGCCGGTACTGCTCGCCAACCACGTTTCCACCACGGGCGGCTGGCAAACCTGCGGCAACAGCGGCGGATGGGACGCAGCAGGCAACTAACTATTACAGCCAACGGCACACAGCCCAGCCTAGTGCTGTGCCGCGTTCAACACGGTGCAATAAGCGGTAGCGTGGAAGTAATGACTCACCTGCATCAAAAAAGGATCAGTTACCGACTAAAAGCTAATCCGGCAAGGTAGGCTTAACCTAAGTTAACTGCTAGTCTCGAAGCATTAGAGCGAAAAACGCCGCAGGGACAATACGATGCAGAATGCCCGCATAATGCTTCACCCTACCAACAAGCGCATGCAAGTGCAGTTTGGTGGCATTCTGCTAGCCGACTCCACCAATACGCTTGAACTTCGCGAATACGGCTACCCGCCACGTCACTACTTTCCACGCGAAGACGTGCGGCTGGACTTACTCTCCGTCTCAGAAACCACTACTTATTGCCCTTATAAAGGGCATACGGTGTATTTCTCGATAGGTAAGACCCGCGATGTTGCTTGGAGTTATGAGGAGCCGATTGAAGGTATGGAAGCTATTGCAGGTAGGGTGGCATTTTCTAAGGAAGTTAGCGAATGACGCTTTTCGACCCTGAGCGGACGTTCTCTGAAATATATATTTACGGAGCGATCAGCTCACAATGCGCATTTTTCTAACGAGCCTTACGAGAAAAAAGTATGTACCCCTTTTCTGTCAGTAAATTAGGCACTTGTTAGCAAGGTGGGGCTTCCCAGAAAAACGCGCAGGCGCATGAATAAAACTTTTAAATTTCTGAGAAAGTGTCGTGCAAGGCTGTAATGGAAGGATTTTAAGATGAGTAAGGTCGAAGTAAACGCAAAAGGCATAAAGAACCGGCTTAAGTCCGTTAAGCCCTACAGGTCAATTGCTGAATATATATGGAATGGATTCGATGCTGGAGCCAACACAATTGATATCGTCTATGAAAAAACTGAGCTGGGCGACATTACATACCTTTCTGTTGAAGACAATGGAAAGGGAATTCCACATCAATTGCTTGATAATAAATTCAAGCCAGTACTTTCTTCAGAAAAGCGCGATAGCGAATTACAACACACACTAATACATGGGAAGAACGGATTAGGTCGTCTAACGTTCTACCACTTTTCACAGTCTGTAGAATGGCAAACTAGTTATAAATATAATGGCAAAGTCTATGAGTATGTTATTTCCTCGAATGAGTCTAACATAGATCAATATTCAAGCTCAGAGCTGCTTGAAACTAGCAGGGAAAGTACAGGAACAAAGGTGGTGTTCAATAATATTTTTGATCTATCGGAATATTATATAAAAAATACATTAATCGGATACTTGATTAAAGAGTTTGCCTGGTTCCTTGAGCTAATGAAGGAATGGGGTTGTTCCATCAATATCAATGGAGAAACATTGTCATATGATTTCCTGATAAAGGATAAAGAAACTTTTGAAGTTCGTGTAAATGACAAAGTCTTCAAAGTCGAGTACGTTCGCTGGTCAAATAAACTTAATCGACATTTTTCAAGATATTACTGCATTGATAGTGTTGGAAAATTTAAGTACTCAAAACCAACCACTTTAAACAACAAGGGCGACGAGTTCTATCATAGTGTATTTGTAAGAGATGAATATTTTGACTCCTTTAAATGCGAGAAAAATGAAGGTCAAGGCGATTTTCTTTGTAATACTGATAAATCAAGTGTGTTTAAAGATTTGGTCTCCTGTATTAATTCCTATTTGAGAGGTAAACGAAGACCATTTATTATAAATTATGCTAAATCTCTTGTAGAGGAATATGAAGAGAAGGGAATGTTTCCTGATTACAATAAAAACAATAGATGGGAGGTTATGAAAAGCGAGGATATTAAGGAAACTGTAAAACAGTTATATCAAGTAGATCCTAGGATTTTCTCTAACCTCAATGCAATGCAAAAGAAAACATTTGTTGGCTTTATCTCAATGATAGTAGACGGCGGTGAAATTGACGATCTATTTAAGATTTTAGATGGGGTAGTCGAACTGTCATCGGCTGAAAGAGAAGTATTTGCTAGACAGCTAAAAACTACAAAAATGTCATCGGTTGTTCGAACAATTGAATTGATTGGCGACCGTTATAAATCTGTTGAAGAATTTAAGAGATTGGTATTCGATCCAGAAATGTATGCCGGAGAGGTTCCGCATCTACAGAAAATGATGGAAAGGAACTATTGGTTAATAGGCGAAGAGTATCAGTTGCTTACCGCAGCTGAACCTAAGTTCGAAGAAGCCCTTAGACGGTATACATATCTTCTTCATGGCGAAGGCGAAAAGAAATCCGTTGATCATAAAAGCAAGAATAAAGAAATGGATTTATTTCTTGTTCGGCAAGGGAAGAGGAATAAGAAGATTGAAAATGTCGTTCTTGAATTAAAACACCCTATAAACGTTCGCCTTGGTAAGAAAGAAATTGACCAAGTGTATGAGTACTATCAAGTAGTTAAATCTGACGCTAGATTTAATGGGTCAAATACTGATTGGAAATTTTACTTGATCGGCAACAAATTTGACAGTACAGGCTATGTGCAAAGCCAAATTGACAGCCTTAAAATACATGGAGAGCCCGGGCTGGCATTTCTCGGGGAGTATAAGCTCTTTGCATTCAAGTGGAGTGAAATTTTTGCCGAGTTTGAATTGAAGCATGATTTCCTGAATGAAAAACTAAATTTGGAACTCGATCGCTTATCTATTGATGAACACCAGTCAGCTGATGATATTGTAGAAGGATCAAGAAGCTCTGACTCACCAGCCGAGCTTGAGATTCCTGCGGCGTAAAACTTAACAAGCGCAAGCACGCGGAACAAGTTTTCGCTGCGCTCTAAATTGTCCTGTGTTGCGGGCGTTAGCTCCAAGAGATGAAGGAAATACCATGCAACAGATAACACTAATTCCCAGAGTTGAAGAAGGTGAAATCATTCCTCAAAGAGTTGGGGATGGGTACATCAGTGCCACCGCTCTTTGTAAGTCTGTAGGAAAACGCTATTCGGATTATAGAGCACTAAAATCGACTGATGAGTTCCTTGTCGAATTAACTACACAGACAGGGCTTCCGGAGCAGCAATTAATACACGTAATTAGCGGAGGAAATACGAGTCTTCAGGGAACATGGGTCCACCCGTATCTTGCCATAAATTTGGCGCAGTGGTTGTCTCCAAAGTTTGCTGTAAAAGTATCTCAATGGGTAACTGAATGGCAGCAAGGGCGCTCTACGCCCGTTATGCCTGTTCATATTGAGAGGTATATGGAAAACCGCTCTAAGGTTCCATATACACATTTCTCGATGCTAAATGAGCTGACTTTAAACCTAATCGCACCTCTTGAGCAGGCTGGTTACACTCTCCCTCAAGCAATGGTTCCGGATATTTCAGAAGGTAGAATCTTCTGCAAATGGCTCAGAGATAATCGTGGTATAGAGCCTAATACGTTCCCTACGTATGCTCACACCTACCCGGACGGTCGCACTGTTCAAGCAAAGCTTTATCCAATTGAATTATACGAAGACTTTAAGCTTCACTTTAATGAGGTATGGTTGCCGCAACATGCACCTAGATATTTTGGCCAAAGAGATCAGCAGGCATTAAGTTTTGTCACAACGCTACTTCTACCTGCTAAGTAGAGCTAACAATCACAGTCACGACGACGTCTACTGCATTGCGGCTTTGCCTCCATTTCGTAGCCGCGCTGGCTGCTGGCGTTAGCACTACAAGGAGTAACTGAGGATGCCTGAAAGATTAGAGCTCACAAAAAATGCACAATTCTATATACCAAAAAACGGCATTGATGATTCAATTATAAATGACATTCTCGGTGCTGCAGTCGAAAATATGGATGCAGGCGCTCAATTTGTTGTTGACCTTTTCAGAGCTGATAAGCGAGTTAATGAGTCAGACTTACAATATAAATGCTCCGTTAGAGTATTTCCGTCTGTTAGACCTGTATATTTTATTGACGAAGAGCTCGAAGATAGAGTGTACGCATTTATTATATTGATCGAATATCAGAATTATTTGGCAATTTTTAAGAAAAGTTGTGCGAATATATCTGAGTTAATAAAAGAAAATTTCCTCCTTGTTGATAGTAGAGATTTGACAAGTACATTTGGCGATAACGATGTTGAATTTCAAAAAATTGCTTTAAGAAATATGACTATTTCAGATAGGGCAATGAGAGCAAGGTCTTATGAGGCAGCAGATTTAAAAGGACTTCTTTCGACACACTCTGCAGGAAGGTCAATTCCATTTTATTTAAAGTTACGTCAAGGCGCTATCACAAAAACAATTTCTGGAACTGGGCGATTAGTTGAATCTTCTCAAAGAAAGTCCCTTGAGGAGATTGCTGTTTGGGTGAAGGAGCAAGTTGAACTTATTGAAAACCCTTCGAATGATAATAATTTCCTAGATTCTTTTGCTAAGAAAGTAGAATTAAGCGATGTTCTAGACGCATGTGAACCTAATGCAATTCTTGTGGAAAGTACTCCGTTGCAGGAAAGAATTGAACGGGACGGATTGACTATAAAATATAAGACAGCTAGAGGTTTAAATATAGTTATTTCTTCTCGGATTAAGAATAAGCTCTTCTCAGCCCTGGAAAAAGTATATGAACTTGACTCAGAGTGTAAGGTTATTGGAAGAGAAAACTGCACGCGTCTTAGGAAAAATGAAAAAAGCTTAACATTGACATCGAAGGCTTTGACAAAGTTTCGGGTAATCGAAAACGGAAAGGAAGTAACCTTACAAAAATTTATCGTAAAAAATGGTTACTATAGCGTAACGTTCACTGATCCAAAATACATGTACTTCATGGGAGCATGCTTTAAAGACTCATCAGGAATTTCTGAGATAAATAGTATCTTAGAAATAATGCATCCTAAAGTTGAAATACCCACAGTAACTACTGAAAAAGGTGGTTTTACTAATGCATCTACGGCATTTGATGTTGACTCAATGTTTGGTGTAGTTGAGAGCTTACATCAAAACGACGACTATATATTCTGTGATGATTTGGGTATTGAGTGGGCTGATCACATTACATTAAACCGTGCCGAATCTAATATAAACTTCATCCATTCTAAGCATGGCAGTACTAGCACTTCAGCAAGCAACCTTCATGATGTAGTTGGTCAAGGAATTAAAAATCTGGGAAATATGTATTTTACTAAAGAGCAGATGACCGAAAGAATCAATGATAAGTTCTCGGATACATACTCAAATAGTGGCTGCAGCACTAGTATTGCAAGAATTAGAAAGGGCGACCCAGCGCAAGCCACAGGCTATCTTGATGGATTGTTAAAAGATTACAAGCTTCACAGGAAATGTATTCTAAGCTGTTCTTTTTTATCAAAGTCTTCTGTAACAACTGAATTTTCTAAGATACAACGTGGTGAATCAGTACCGGGACACATTATTCAATTGCTTTGGATTATTTCATCATTTGCTCATGCTGTTAGGGATATGAATGCGATACCAATAATATACTGTGCAGATTGATAGTGCTAACAAGCCACTGCACGCGGAAATTTTACTCGCTTCGCTCCTAAAGTTCCGTTGAGTGGGGTGTTAATCAGAGACGTCTAAAAAGTCTGCTTCTGGCCGAAAACCAACATCACTAGAACCTTTGATGTTGGTTTTGATTAATTACCACTCCCACTCATCTTCATAACCTCCCTCTTCAACGACGTCACCGCCTCATTCAACACCCCACGCTTGGCTTCCACCACCGTGTGCCAATCGCTGACGAGGATGTTGCTGGTGTAGAACCAGTTCGCGGGTGAGGATCGGGTTGGGCGTTTGTGTTAGCAGCAAGACCTCGTGCCTTTATTTAACAAGTGAGCAGCGAGGCCACGCAATATTGATATGTCCGTCAGGAAGAGCTACAGCTTGCAGGCTTATTTGCACTTAAAATGCCATTTGATTTCAGTGCTATTAATTGCAGCAGTAATCCAAGCCCCGCAACGGATGCGGCAGCAAAAGGCAGTGCCCACCCTCCCAACTGGAAGGCGAAGATCAGGCCACCAGCAGCGGCACCAATCGCGCTACCCAGGTAAAGTGCTGATTCATTGAGCGCTACGGCTACATTACCACCACCAATCCCTTCACGTGCGGATATCAACTGATTGTTCTGTGGCACTTGTAACGCCCAACCCACTGCTCCCCATATAGCAATCGGCACCATTGCCAGCCAGGCATTAATACCTGCGGTGAAGGGTAGGGCTGCTAGGGAGACGGTCAGCATAAGCATGATGGTAGCCACGAGTTTTGGTCCGCTAACTCGATCCGCTATTGGGCCAATAAGGAAACTGCCCACTACGCCGCCGATTCCCCATACCCACAGCCAAGGAGTGATATTCGAGATGCCCCCGAAACTCTCATTAGCCATTATTGGTGCGATGTAGGTGTAAAGCCCAAGGCTAGATACTGCAGCTAATAGGGAAACTGTCAGAATCAAAGTGACTTTCATATCTTTAAGGATGGTGAATTTTTCCCGAAGGGTGGAGGCTTCTGAGGCGGGAAGTGCAGGAAGTTTTATTGCCAGACCCACCATTGAGACGAGCCCAAGAATAGCAATAAGCCACATCGTTGAGGCCCATCCCAATTGCTCAGCGATCATTAGTCCGGCAGGCACTCCTAATACGGTGCCGCTGGCCATTCCACCCATAATGATCGCCAGTGCTTGGCCACGTTTATCCTTTGGTACAACGGCAGCCGATGCAGCAATCCCCATGGCTAGATATACACCGGCGCCTACGCCAGCAAAAATTCTAGTAACGACCAGCGCTGTATAGGTCGTTACCAGTGCACTAACCAGGTTGGCTACGGTGAAAATAGCCAGCGCGATCAATAGACCTAAACGCTGCTTATGGGCTGGTAGCAGAGCAACAAATACCGGTGATCCGATGCCATAGGCCAGTGTAAAGGCCGTAACCAATTGGCCAGCCCTGGCAACCGACACACTGAAATCGCTAACAATCATTGGTACCAACCCAGCAATGACGTAAGACGCCATGCCCAATGCAAAGGCACCCAAGGCAATCAGGTACACCGTTCCCATGCTTTGATGTTTCACGTTTCTCTCCAGGCGTCATTAACCCGTCATCGGGCTTGGCCATTACCCAGGTAAGAGGGATAAGGCCAATAGAAGTTTTCTTTATCCGCATTAATCAAAGTTGCGAAAGGAAGAGAGATTCTAAGGGGCCATTAAACTGGATCAACTGTACCTAGCCTGGATTTCTCATAGTACCTCAGCCAGTACCGCACTCAGGCTGTAACACCGCTAAACACCTACTGGCTCGACTTACATCGGCTACTTTTTAACCACTTTCCGTCCTTCAGACACACTTCCCCCTTTCCCCCATTGCGTCGGGCCGGGGGCGCCCGAGCAGTCAGTTCGGCACCAACCGCCTGACCAGATCGGATAGCGCCGTTTTATAGGGGTAGCTGTCACTCATCAACACCCGGATGCGGCGCGTATTGCGGAGGATGACCGCGCCTACTTTGATGAGCTTGAGCCTCAGGTTGCTTGGACTCATGCGCGCGAAGGGCGTGTGCTTCAGGTAAGTCCGTAACCGCTCGAACAGCGTATAAGCGAAGCCCGACAAGATCAGCCGCCACTGATTGGCCCACCAGTGCGTGCTGGAGGTCCGGTCAGCAAACAGGCTCAGTTGTTGATCCTTGATCCGGTTCTCCATGTCACCCCGGGCACAGTACTGCTCGTAGTAAAGCTTGAAGCCGTCATCGTAACGAGAGCTGATGATAAACCGGGGATTAGAGCCTAACTCACCTTCTTCTAGGCGGGCCACCACCCAGCGTGGGTATTTCCAGGAGCGGGCTTGATACTGGAAGCGGAACGTCCCCGCTACTTTCCCTCCCACCTGCCATTGGGTCTTGCGCACCAGCATCATGGGGACGTCCACTTCCTTGAGCAGCCGGCTGTTCTTTGCGATTCCCACGATGTAGTCGACGTGATGCCGATCACACCAGTTCAGCATCCGGGGACGACAAAAGTGGCTATCACCTCGTAACACGATGCGCGTATCGGGCCAGTATTGACGGATAAAGCGTACCAGTAAGGCGAGGATCGCCCAGCTATGGCGGCTGTCGCTGCGGTCACTGGTGCGCAGATAGCTCACCAGTAAGTGGCGCCCACAGAAGACATACAGTGGGAAGTAGCAGTGGTGATCGTAATAACGGTTAAAGAACTTGCCGGGTTGCTCGCCATGCACGGGGATGTCGGTGCCATCAAAGTCCAGCACGATCTCCTTGGGTGGTTCGTCATGCTGTTCAATGAAGTGATGCCACAGCAACTCATGGGCCTTCACTATTGCTTGCCGATCGGCGTTCTGCTCCACCCGGCACAGCGTCGACTTGCCTGCCAGCGTATCCTCTTCACCGAGCGCTGTCTGAAGGGCCTGATCATAGCGCAGGGCCTCATGGTCGTTGAAATCTTCATAGCCAGCGGCGACACCGAACACCCGCTGACGAACCAACGTGTCGAGCTTATGACGAACCTGTTCCGGTGAGCGGGGATCATGAAGCACGGCGGCCAAGCGGCGTGTTAGGCGATGCTGTTTATCGACTTCACGAAGCAGGAGTAATCCGGCGTCCGACGTAATGTGGCCCCCGGAGAAGTCGGCTTCAATTTGGCGGCGAGAGAGTGGCGAGAAGGTCAGCTTTTCAGGTACCATTTTGGAAGCGGCTGTTGGTGTTGGTTTTTGGTGTAAGGCCCTGAAACGTTAACACTTTCAGCCGCTTTCTTTTATACCCTGTGAGAAATCCGGGCTAGGGTCAGGTAGGGGAGGTGGGTACATAAAAATTTGGTTATTACGCAAGGCTGGATCAGTGTATTAATTTACATTTAAATCAGACCATGTTCGCTTGCAATAGAGGCCATTTGCCGTGAGCTGTAAACGTCAAGTTTTTGCTTTATATTAGCGACGTGGAATTTAATGGTGCGTTCGGTGATTCCTAAAATAGTCGCAGTTTCTGAATAGGTTTTGCCAACGGCAATCCAGCGTAAAACTTCTTTTTCTCTACAGGAGAGATTATTTAGTTGTACATCTGCGCTGGTGCCCAAGCGATGGGAGGATAGCTCTCTGTGTTGTTCATGATGTTTTATTAAACAAAATTGAATGGCTGCTTCGTTCTTCTTTATTATAGAATGCAGTCCGTCTTGTTTGTCATCTAAGCATAAAGTGAGTATGCCTATCTCTGAGCCATGGGAAATGGCGATAAAAGTATATCCTCTATTGATTTTATATTTTAAGGCATTGGTCGATAACGGTTGATTTTGATTGTTTAGCTCTTCGGTTAGCCATGAAAAAGGAAGAGCAGTGCTCTTTGAGATATCTAGAACCGGATCTATGCGGTATAAGGCGTCCTCCTCGTATTCTGAAAGCCATTCATTCGGCAAATTTGTAACGATGCTGGGTGAATATCCATGACGCTTTGAGCAAAAGTACGCATAACGATTTACTCCAAATGATTGTAGAGTCTGGTCAAGCTCATGGATGGGGGCCTCAAGCTTAGCTGTTGCTTCACTGTTAGCGATTACCCCTGCAACGCCGGTTGGGTGAATCATTTTGGTCTCCGAGACGCCGAGAAAAACATGAAGACGTTGGCTAGCTATAAGTAGACATACTAGGCTGCCGTCCAGCGCTTCGTGCCTTTATACAGTACCAACGGGAGTGTAGGCGGCAAGCCTTGGCCGGGTGTATAACTCTCTTCTGGAGCAGCCTGCCAGAGTAACAAGCGACGTAGAGCAGCAGCCGAATGCGCACGCCAATGAGCACCCCCAATGTTCAAAGCTTAACTCCCTTGTTCTACCACAATCTGCGTGTTGCACGGGCCGATATCAATGAATTCATCAGCAAGCGCAAGTACCTGCTCACGATGACTTACTACCACCAGGGTCTCAACGCGTGACCTTAGCGCCTGCATGAGCTTTATCTCGCGCGCACTATCCAGCGCTGCCGTGGGTTCATCGAGGATCATGGTGCATGTGCCGCGCAGCAGCGCTCTGCCAATAGCGATGCGCTGTTGCTCCCCACCGGAAAGATTTCTTCCTTGTACGCCGACATCTCGATCCAGCACACCTTCTCCAGAGGTTTCACCGCCGATCCGTTCTAGATCCAGCAGTTCGATGAGTGTCAGGAGCTCTTGGTCAGGCACAGGCTGAGGATGCGCGTACAGAAGATTTTCGCGAACGCTACCGCTGAAAATCAGCGGTGCTTGGGGAACGACACTTACTTCGCTAAGAATGTCCTCCGGTGAAAGGCGGCGAACACTGACACCGTGGAAGAGGATCTCGCCAGCAGCTTGAGATTCAAGCCCCAAAAGGGTTCTTAACAGCGTGGATTTTCCGCTACCTGATGGGCCGCGGACCCCGTACATTTTGCCTGACTGAATTTCCACACTGAGCGGCATAGCGGAAGTGGCGTCATCGGCGCGTAAGGTTACCTCGCGTAGCGTGAAGACAGGCTGCTGATGATCCAGAGTGATATCGGCCCCGGCCTGGGGATCGGTCGGCAGGTCAAGGTATCTAAGGCCGTCACCTAGAGCGACGTAGTTCTTCTTAAGGTCGATCAGCGCCGCCGCAATCATGACGAAGGGGGAGGTGAGTTGAACCACATAGGTCGTGATCATGATGAAATCGCCGACTTGATAGCGCTGGCGTAGTGTTTCGCTGACGGTATAGAGGGTGAACCCACCCAGCACGGCGCCCACAGCGAGAACTTGTCCACCCATCAAACCGCTGAGCTTCGCATGGGTCCCGTATACCGTGTGAACATAAGTGCTCAGATACTGGTCGAGTTTGCGTTCTTCATGTCCAACCGCGAGGTTGATTTTAATGTCGTACAGGGCACGTAGGCGCTCGGCGAGGAATTCACTCAGCTGTGTATGCGTCTGGTAGAAGCGCTTGTGGATGCGGGTCGTCGTATCGGCAATTCGGTAGGTCAACGCGAAAAGCACAACAATGGCCAGAATGAAGGCGGCTGCGAAGGTGAGGTTGATCACCTGCCAGAGAATACCAAAGACAAAGCAAAGCTGGATGACGACCGGAGTGATGGTCCAGAAGAGGGCGTGGTTGATAAGGCCAAAACTGCTCATCGCTCGGTTCACGTCGGCCATGACCACACCTGTATCAAGCTGATGCTGCGCTTGGTAAGGTAACCGTAGCAGACGCCGCACAATACTCGAATACACGGCCGCATCGCACCTAGCCATTACGTATGCGCTGGCTAGATTCTTTCCCCACTCCATCATGTTGCTTAACGTCCAGCCGACTGCATAGGCAGTAGCGAAGACGTAGATCATACCTACTGCCACATCACCTGAATCCTCAATTAAGAGGTTGGTTGTTTGACGCAGTAAATAGGGAACAGATGCGCCCACCGCCGCAATGCTGATCATGAGCATCAGTACTAATATGAGGTGGATAAAAAATCTTGGATAGTGAGACCGGATCAGCTCGAGTCCGCGCCGGTAGGTGGCTACATAGGATGGAGAATACGTATCTTTCATAAAAACTTGCTCGCGGCTGTAGCCTCACTCGTAGGGCAGCCGGATCAGGACCACTTTGGTCTCCATTCGCGGCGCGTTTTCCTTCATTCGCCCCTCGTTTTAATACACTAACGCTACCGCATTGAAAAAAAACAGTACCTCTAAGAATAAATAGCGAGCCTTCGACAAGCAACTGTTGGCGGGGTGGTGTCAACCGACACCCTTATCAGGTTGGGGTAGCATCGGCTAAGGGAGTGCTAATGAATTGTGACTTCGTCGCAGTGGAAAGCGTAAGGAAGTCCGCCAGTTGCTGGGTGGCACGCTTCTGTGACGCCTGAACCATCAAGAGTTCTACCATCGGCAGCTCCGGAAATCCCTCCCGCTTGCCTAAAATAATGTGGTCTTCAGCAAGCGCACTGGCGGGCAGCACACCGATGCCGAGACCAGCCGACACAGCGGCACGGATATTGTCATAAGAGGCACTGACATAGGCGCTGTAGCCGTGCTTTCCGGGCTGATCCAATGCGGCGAGCGCTGCGCTTCGGTAGCAACAGCCGTCAGGAAAGATAACAAGCGGTATATCAGACATACGGTCAAAATCATGCCTTTGAGCGGCCACCCAGTGGAGGGGCTCTCGCCGCAGCAGATGACACTGCCAGCGTTGGTCGCTTGGCGTGAAGTCTCCCACACACTTAAAGATGGCGAGATCAAGGCCGCTGTTATCGAGCTGGTGGAGCAGTTGCGAGGAGAGCGCAGAGACAACTTCCAGACGAAGATTGCGGTTTAGCTCGGCGCAGCGGGAAATGGCGCCATGTAGATCCACCACCTTGAAATCATCGGGAACACCAATCAGCAGACGTCCGGCAATTTCCGGTTGTTGCATGGCACTCACCGCCTCAGATGTGCGGGAAAGTATCTCATTGACGGCGGGAAGAAAACGCTCGCCGTCTGCCGTCAAACCAAGGATGTGACCTTGGCGACGCTCAAGTAACTTACAGCCGAGTATTTCCTCCAGTCGTTTCAGACTTTGGGTAACCGCAGACTGGCTACGGTACAACTGCAGACCTGCCTGCTGAAAACCATTGCCTTCGGCCAACAGTACGAAAGCACGAAGGTGTTCCAACGTGACTCGCCTATCGCCCAAGGGGGAAGGTTGGCAATTAAACACGCTTCATCTCCGCATTGAACATTAACTTATCTAATTATGAATGGTTAATAATTAATTTCCACTACATGTAACTCCCATGCACCATCAGTTTCATGGTGATGGTGCAAAAGCAGGATGGCGCTTTTAAGGGGACTGCATGAATAATTTCGTATTAACTGGTTTGGTGGTCATTTTCAGTATCGTTTGGAGTTCGGCATTTATAGCCGGTGCCATTGCACTGACTGATTTTGACCCCTTTACGCTGCTCACCATCCGGTTTTTATTGAGTGCGTTACTGATGCTGCCCATTTGCCTTAGCTGCGGCGGCTTCCGGTCATCAACTCATGGGGATCGCATTGCTATCAGGCGCGGATTGCTGCTTGGCGTTCTTAACAACGCCCTTTACCTGGGGCTGAGCTTTGCCGCCTTGCAGACGGTTCGCCCCCAGGTCGTTATTGTTATTGTTAGCTGCGCACCGCTGGCAACCAGTTTACTATCAGCATGGTGGGGCGTAGAGCCCCTTTCCCCAATGAAGTTACTCGGCGCAGCGCTGGGGTTAGTAGGAGTGGTGGTCATCTCAAGCGTTGCTAGTGGGGTGCAGATCGATATTTGGGGAGTGCTTATGGCAACTGGGGGCATGCTCGCCTTTGCCAGTGGCACTGTGTTCTTCCGCGGCCAAGGCGCAGGCCTTCCCGTCTTGCAGGCTAATTTCTGGCAATCCATAGCGGGCGCTGTCGCTCTTCTTCCCATGGCAATGGTATTCGGGCAACCGCTTGCCGTGCCTTCTACCGCTACGATGATAGCGATTGCACATCTGGTACTTGTCGTCACCATCGGCGGAATGAGTCTCTGGCTAGTACTGATCCGCATCAGCGGCGCCTCGACGGCATCCAGCTATCACCTTCTTAATCCGTTCTTCGGCGTACTACTCGCTTATCTAATACTAGGGGAGCCGTTGCGCATGGCGGATTTTGTTGGGGCTGGTCTGATTGTGATCGGCCTGCTCATGACCACCCAGGCAAGCGGGAGGGTAAGACAGAGTTAACTACCAGCAATGAGCTCATCACCTGAAACGGTAAATGCAGGGGTAGGCTGATGGCTTAAATTATAACTTATATATAGTATATGCCATAGCTAGCATTATTAATGAAACTAGAATATCGAAGCTACGTGATACAGCTGGTTTTGAGAAAATATAGTTCATTTTTGTGCCAATGTAAGCATTTAAAAAAAACCATAAATATGATGCAAAGCTAGCACCAATTATAAAAAATAAACGCTCGTATCCTTCATGTTTGGCACCAAGACTCCCTAAGATCAGGACTGTGTCAATGTATACGTGAGGGTTTAATAAAGAGAATGCAAAGGATAATCTTATTGTGTTTTTTGCGGAAAATGATTTTTTTTCTTCCTTGTTACTTTCAATTTTTACGTTTTTTTTAGGGTTTATAGCTTCTTTTATGTTTGTAATAGCGTAAATAATCAAAAATAAAATCCCTATCCACTTCAACATGCTTAATAAGCTATCATTTATATGTGATGATAAAATATATACGCCCAGTGTAATAAGAGAGAAATCACAGCTAGCGCATATAAAAGCAGCTAGGTATGGTTTTTTTTGATAAATAGATTGTTTTATTATGAAAATATTCTGCGGGCCTATAGCTATTATTATGCTAGTGGCAAATAAAAAAGCATAAAGGCCCACCTGTAAATATGACAACACATTAGCCTCGTTTGATTTTTAACAGTGAAGATTCTGCTTTTTCAATAACTAGGCTTTTCCTAAATGTAAATTCCTTATGTGCTAATAAGCTTTCTTCAAGTTCTTCTATAATGATTTTAACGCTGGTAGGTGAGGTAGAGCCGAGACTTACTTGTCTGTTCATGACATTTTTTGGGTCAAGTATTTCGAAGTATTCTTCTTCAGATAATTCAATATCTTTAGATTTCAAAAAATATAGTGCAATATTTGAATTTTTCAAAGTGGCTTTTTTTGAAATTAAAAAATTAGTTAATTGACCAGCTATTAAATGAGATTTTCTGAAGGGCAGGCCTTTATTAGTGACTAACCAATTTGCTAACTCTGTTATTGTTGAAAAACTATCCCAACATATATCATATGCGCGTTGTGAGTCATATGATGATGTTTTAATATGCTCATCAAGTATCTTAATGGTTTGAATTGTAGTATCTAATGCATCCCAAAGTAACGGTTTGTCTTCTTGTAGGTCACAATTATATCCAAGGCCAACACCTTTAACCATAGCAAGAGATTGCATTAATGCGCCATATACCCTACTTACCTTTCCTTTTGCTAATTCAGCTACTACAGGGTTTTTCTTCTGAGGCATTATAGAACTTCCTGTAGTAAAGCTATCATCAATATTAAGAGTGCCATATTCAAAAGAGTTCCAAGTAATAATTTCTTCTGCTAATCTGGATAAATTGCTCATTATTATCGAAAGGGTACTTAAGCACTCAATTATAAAATCTCTTGAACTTGTAGCATCAAGCGCGTGACTAATAATATTGTCAAATCCGAGTAACTCTTGTGTGTAGGATCGGTCGATATTGAATGATGTGCCAGAAAGTGCACAAGATCCTAGAACGCTGCAGTTTGTACTATTGAATGTATTTTCTAATCTAGTGATATCCCTGTTAAAAATACTTACATAAGCTGTATACCAGAAAGCCAAAGATATTGGCTGAGCTGGTTGTACATGCGTATATCCTACTGCTAAAGAATTCATGTTTTCGGTTGATTTTAATAATAAATTATCGCTGAATTCCTCTAAGGATTTTTTTATTTCTAATATATATGACCTCAAATATAACCGTGTGTCATTTACTACTTGATCATTTCTAGATCTTGCTGTATGGAGCATTCCACCTAATTCATCTCCAATAATACAGTTTATTTTATTTTCGATGTTTAGATGTACATCTTCGTACTCTTTCTCAAGGGTGAAAAGTTCATTTTCGTTCAATCTGTATATTTCGATAAGAGCAGATAAAAGATTTTTTTCACAATTTTCAGTTATTATTTTCTGCTTATGTAACATCTTAACATGAGCTATAGATCCTAAAATGTCATACTTAATAAGTCTTAAGTCAGCGTTGGTTGTTTCAGTGTAATTTAGTACTTTATCATTTATTTCTTTGCTAAGACGACCAGCCCAAATTTTCATTTAATACTCCTTTTTTTGAAATCAATATACTTCGCTCAGCATTTTCCGAGTATGCAATTTTTTTGACCAGGAATAATTACTGTGTGGAAAGTCATCTTCGTTACTTATAGTAGTAACTAGCGACATGAATTGTGTAAGGCAATATGCAGCAGTTTTATCTTTTAAAGAATCTATGCTTTCTTTTGAAGATATTGAGAAAAACGAAACATCTATTATTTCACCATGATCAATTTTTTCATCCATATAATGACAAGTACTGCCATAAGTTAAGTCTTTATTTTGTAATGCATAGTTATAACCTCCAATTCCTCTATATTTTGGTGGGGCGGGATGAAAATTTATTGCTGCTTCTTTTGCAGAATTTAAAGTTTTTATAGGTAAGATCAAGTCAGACTTGAAAGAGAAAATCCAATCACCAAACCAATTGATACTACTCGGGGGTTCATCTTTGTCGTAATTATACTGAATAGAATCAACATTTAAAAAAATACATCTTAAATAATTTTCAGCTTTTATTGACCATATGGAAGAATCACCTATATACAGTGCTCGTTTGTTAATCATTATCGGTTTCCTCCACTTGTTGAGCATTAGAAATATTTCTAGCACTAAGGGTAAGAATTTTAACAAGGCCTTCGGAATCAGCGTGATCAAAATTACCCTCGTTTTCCATTGATCCATCTAAAGTATATAAAGAGTTTTTTACATTTTTAACTGATATAATTTGTATTTTTCCTTTATACAACTCGATTGTGATTTCTCCATTTACAAGATTGGTGATTTTTTTAATTGCTGATTTAATCATGGTGCTATTTAGATCTATCCAGTATCCTTCATAAAGTCTATTGCCTAACTCATTTGACATGTACTTGTAAGTTTCTAGGGTTCTTTTATCAACAATTATGCTTAATAAGTATTGATAACAATTGCCTAAGATCTCAATGGCAGGAGATTCATATACACCTCTTGATTTAACGCCAATAATTCTGTTCTCAACTAAGTTCTTAGCTATCCCAACTCCATGTACACCACCTATATGGTTTAATTTAGAAAATAAATCAATTAAACTTACTGTGTCGTTATTAAGTTTTTTTGGAATTCCATTTTCGAAAGTCAACTTGATGGTTAATGCTTCATCTGGGCAATTTTTTGGCCAAAATCCTAATTCAGGTTCAACTTCATATACTGAGTTTTTTAAATCTTCAAGTAATCCACCTTCATGAGTAAGGCCTAATAGGTTAGAGTCAGTTGAATAAGGCTTTTCACTGGAAGCTTTAATGGGTATTTTATGTGTAATACAGTAATCAATCATTTCTTTTCTACCCTTGAAGTTTTTTAGAAATTCTTCGTCTCTCCATGCAGCATAAAAATCTAAATTTGGGTTTAGCATGGAAGCTATTATTTGAAATCTGATTTGATCATTGCCTCTTCCTGTCGCTCCATGGCTAAGTATATTTAAATTGTAAGGTTTTAGATTTCTAACGATACCATTAACTATCACCTGAATCCGTGAAGCCGGCGCCGACACTTTCCCTATCACCGCCAGCGAGCACTTTTTGATCATTCGCCCCGTGCAAGTTGGCTTTCGCAAGCCCGTTATTGCCAAAACCCACCGTGCTGATCGGTGCTGACGGCCCGTTTTGTCATGCCTTTCCACCCGCCAGGCACGACATATCTGGCGATCGCGTGTCGCTTGGAACTGCTTGTGGATAGAGTGTCGCCGATTGACGGTCAGCATGGCGTTCCTCGTGGATAACGCAGTCGGCTCCGCAGCGTCTTGAGCACCGTCATGCGCCCGATATCCTGCCCGAAGTCGAGGATGATCTGCCGTGCCTTGTGAATCACGAGAGCCGCACGGTGCACCAACTCTTGTAGCACGGTGCGCAGCCGGCGCCGCTTGGCCGGGTGGCGAACCGGGCTCAGCTCGCCGGTCATGCCCAGCTGTCCCATCAGGCGCAGGATGTTGTAGGCCAACTGGGCGAGATGCAGGATCAGATCGTTGGTGGCGAACTTGCCGGACGGCAAGCGCTCCAGGTCGAGATCGGTCTTGATCTCGCTGTGAAACTGCTCATGGGTGGCATGCGCCTGGTAGCGCTTGATCACCGCCTCCGGCGCCTCGTCCAGGCTGGTCCACCAGCCTTCCAACTCATAGTCCGGTTCGAGCAGCAACTGGCCATCGCGATCGGCGGTGCGCTCGACCAGGCGCATCACGCGTTGGACGACGTATTCGGTCTTGTTGTCGTCGTGGATCGAGACGGTCTGCGTCCACAGCGCCTGGCGCTTGCCAGGACGCAGCTCTTCCCAGTAGTCCGCCGCCACCGCCAGCCAGGTATCTCGATCAGCCGTGGCCGAGCCACGCGGGTTCCATTTGACGACATAGTCGAGCCGGCGCCCCTCGTCGGCAAAGACCTGGCGTTGCTGTTCGAGAAGCGCCAGGTGCGCCTGGCTGTCGAAGCCGCTGTCCTCGCGTAACAGGATCGGTTGCTTGGTCAAGCATTGGGCGCGAGGCAGTACCCGCTCCAGGAAGGCGTTGCTCTCCTTCATGGTGTGCTGCTTGCCAGGCCGCAGTTCCAGACCCAGGCACCACCCTTCGTTGCCCAGATAGGCGGCGATCGGGGTGTAGCCATCGACCTTCTGGTAGGTCCGCGAGACGCCTTCCTTCTTCGAGTTGCTGTTGTCCATGACGAAGGTGTCGATGTCCAGGCAGACGTGCGTCGTCTCGGCGGTGATCGGTGCTTCGATCAGTGACAGCAGGGTCGTGGACCAGGTGGCGGTGCGCGCCTGCAGGTCGTTGGCGGCAAGTTTCTCCAGCCGCTGTCGCAGCGTCGCCGCGCTCGGCACCTTCTGCAGGGTCAGCAGTTGTTGGAAGGGCTTGTCGCGGCGGAAGTTCTCGACAGCGTCATAGTCGCTCATGCCCAGACACAGCAGGCCCAGGTAGCTCTTGATCACGTCACTGGTGCGCATGCCCAGCGTGGTGGGGAAGCGGCTGTCGATGCTGTCGACGCCAGCGATCTCGAAGCATTGCCCGATGATGGACAGCCCGGCGTGGCTGGTGAGGGTGCGGCGACTGGCGCGGAACTTTATGTTGGGCATGGCACTGTCTGGGTGAATGGCGATAATGGCTATATTGCCATGCAGGTCAGTGGGTTAGAAGTGCTTCCGGGGGCCGGTCTCACGGATTCAGGTATCACTTGCCTAGCGGCGCCTGTTAAATTCCAATACCCAAATTCATACCGAGCATTGCACTGAATTAGTTCCAAACCAATTTCGGCTATTTCTTTTTTTAAATCGATTGAAATAAAATCTAAGGCCCCTGATGCTAGCATCCTCTCTTTAATATCAGAAAAATTATCTTCATCAGGTTGGCCAAGATCGGCTGTAAAACAAATAACTTTTACTCCTTGTGAAGACAGCCAGTGGGTAATAGTACAGCTATCCAGGCCTCCAGATGCTGCAAATCCAATAGTTTTTCCTTTTAAATCAGATGCTTTCATGATACGCCTCCTGTTTGTTTGGCAGCTTCACTTTCGTATCTCATGGTTGGTTTGTAAATTATGTTAAGAATAAGTTGATGGGGTGAATTTTTTCTTAACAAAAACCTTGTTAGGATCGCTTTTTAGATTGTTAAATAGCCATGACATTTAAATAGGAGACATAGAGTTATGTCTTTATGTAATTAGTTGTTTTTATTGGATTTTATATTTATTTTACACATTGTGAATTTATTGGTTAGTCCTAGGTGATATTTTTTTATTCCTGGAGGTTATATGTTTGACCCTAAAAAAAAGATGGCGTTAATTGAAGTTGTCGCCCTGAATTCAACGAATAAGTGCAGCACCTGCGGTTTCTAGTGCTCCTGAGTATTCACCTAAGAACACCTGGGCTGGGGTTCTGTATCCCAGTCGCTTTCTTGGTCTATCGTTTAGCTTAGTGACGACACTCCGTAGCTCGGCATTGGTCACTTTGCGGAAGTCAGTTCCTTTAGGAAAATACTGCCTAATCAGGCCATTGGTGTTTTCATTGGTGCCACGCTGGCATGAGCGGTATGGATCGCAAAAATAGGTCGTTGCCGAGACGGCCTTGGCTACTTTCCTGTGCTCGGCGAATTCCGACCCATTATCCAAAGTGATGGTGTGCACTGCCCCACGGCGTGGTGCCAATAGTCGCGTCATCGCCTGAGCCGTTCTGGAGGCGGTGATTGTGGGCAGCCGCGCTGCCAAGAGATAGCCACTGCGTCTTTCGACCAGGGTCACCAATCCGGATTCTTTGTGACCCTTGAGTACCGTGTCGCCTTCCCAATGTCCGATATGGCGCCGTTCTTCCACCTCTTTAGGGCGCTGCTCGATGCCTACTCGGTGCGGGATTTTGCCTAACCCCGCCCACTTAGCTAATTGGCGCTGATAGCGCCGCTGGCGTGGCAATCGGAGCCGTTTCCATAAGGTTCCGCCGTGCTTCTTGTCGTCCCAGATTAACGCATAGATCCACTGATGGCTTACGCAGACCCCGTTGGCATTGGCCATAAAACCACTGATTTGTTGAGGACTCCATTCGTCCCTCAATTGGCCAGTGACCCAGCGAATCAGGCTGGGCAGCCGCTTCGTCACTTTCCAAGCGGTACGTCGGCGCTGGTCGCTTGCCGATTGGGCCTGTTCAGGCGCATAACCACTGGTCAGCCCGTTGCGCTTTATCTCGCGGCTAATAGTGCTGCTGTGGACGCCAATGGCCTTAGCTATCTTTCGCTGGCTAATGCCGGTCTCAAGATAGGCAAAAATTTGGTATCGTTGGACTTGGGTCAGCTGTCGGTATCCCATGCTCTGCTTCACTTTGGTCGGTAAAGTCGAGAGGGTACCGGCGCTGGCCCTCCTTCCTCTACTGTGTGATCCAAAGTGCTGCGCTTATTCTATGAAACCAGGGCATCAGGTTCGTTCGAACGAGCTGCTCGTAAGCTGAACATTACAACTTCTGCTGTTTCTCAGAGAGTGAGGGCTTTAGAGGTTGAAATGGGGATGTCACTCTTAATAAGAGACAGGCCCTGTAGACCTACTGAGGAAGGAAAAAAATTAATCCGTCATCTTAAAAATATAGAGTATCTAGATAATGAATTCATGAATGAATTCATTGATGTCAAAAAAAACAAATTAAGATTTTCTATAGCTGTTAATAATGATTCATTATCTAATTGGTTAATGCCTGTTCTAGCTGAATATCTTCAATCGGGAGAGGTGATGTTAGATGTTTATATTGACGATCAAGATTATACCCATCTAGCATTAGAGTCTGGACTAACGATAATGGCAGTTACTTCTAAGAAAAAAACATTTAATTCCTGTAAGTCGGTTTACTTAGGTAAGTTGAGATATAAGCTAGCTTGCTCTAGTGTCTTTTATAAAAAATGGTTTAAAAATGGAGTTAATTTTACCTCGTTGAAAAATTCTCCACTACTTGTTTTTTGTGAAAAAGATAGATTGCAAGAAGATTTTTTAAAAAATAATTTTGGGTTAATGCAAGATATTTGTTCTTGTCATTATATTCCTTCATCTGAAGCATATTATGAGGCAGTTTTATTTGGTATAGGTTATGGCATGATGCCACTACCTAAATATGAAGAAAAAATCATATCGGCTGATTTGATTGATTTGATGCCAACAGAAAAAACAGATATCTCATTGTATTTACATTATTGGGAAACTCAGTTGCCTAAATTGATAAAGTTTCGTGAAAAAATCATTGCTCAAGCTAGGAAGGTTTTGGTTGAATAAAATTAATTATTAATTTTTATAGCTACTAAAAAGCTAAACTGATGGTTAACTAAGTGACGCTTTAATTAATATAAGATGTTTATAATGAATAACGATGATAAAGGTGTGTATATTCAGTACTTTTAGGTAACAGTCTTCTACCAGAATAATTAAGATGCAGCTGGTAAGCTTTTGCTAGAGGAGCTTATGAGATCACCATTGATGGATCTACATCTAGAGTGAAACCGTCAGAAAATTTTGGGCGAATAAAGGTTACGCGTACCGATCAAATATTTATTTGTACTAGTTTATCGTTGATAGATGATCATGATATCTAGCCTTTGCCAGTGACACTGATTTCTTCCGCGGCCAAGGCGCTGGCCTTCCCATCTTACAGGCCAATTTCTGGCAATCCATTGCTGGCGCTGTCGCTCTTCTACCCATGGCCATGGTA
The DNA here is from genome assembly GCF_055725665.1 of Vreelandella sp. DA03-1M. Lineage (NCBI taxonomy): Bacteria > Pseudomonadati > Pseudomonadota > Gammaproteobacteria > Oceanospirillales > Halomonadaceae > Vreelandella > Vreelandella sp. DA03-1M. The sequence goes on along the minus strand of NZ_CM146798.1, from coordinate 3,068,461 downwards.
TTTGGGCAGCCGCTTGCCGTGCCTTCTACCGCTACGATGATAGCGATTACACATTTGGTATTTGTCGTCACCATCGGCGGAATGAGTCTCTGGCTAGTGCTGATTCGCATCAGCGGCGCCTCGACGGCATCGAGCTATCACCTTCTTAATCCGTTCTTCGGCGTACTACTCGCTTATCTAATACTAGGGGAGTCGTTGCGCATGGCGGATTTTATTGGGGCTGGGCTGATTGTAACCGGCTTAATTCTTACTACTCAGGCAAGAGCGAGAGCACGGCAGCGTTAGGGCAGTCGTAGTGAATTAGAGAGCAGTGGCAAAAACATGACACAGGTCATGGCCGTAGCCTAAAGTGTGATGAGGAGAGCATGGGATTCAACGAACTTTGCTGCTAGGCTCATTTTACTAGAGCTAAAAAAGCCGCAGGGAACAATCTAATGCCACAGGCACCTCGCATCGAGCTTCACCCCGTTAGCCAACGCGTGCAGGTGCATGTTGATGGCAAGCTGCTTGCCGACTCGACCAACGCTCTCGAACTCCGCGAGCGCGGCTACCCGCCACGCCACTACTTCCCACGCGAAGACGTGCGGATGGATTTGCTTAACACCTCAGAAACGAAGACCCACTGCCCGTTTAAAGGCAACACAGTGTATTTCTCGCTAGGCGAAAATAAAGATATTGCCTGGAGCTACGAACAGCCGATTGAAGGGATGGAAAAGATAGCGGGTAGGGTGGCGTTTAGTGGGGAAGTGAACGAATGACGTCTTTCGAACCTGAGCGGACGTGCTGGGAAATGCAGCAGGCGCACGAATTTTGGATATGCAGCCTAATTAAAGCTAATAGCAAAAAGAATCATAGGCTTGGGAAAATCTGGCAGGCTGCATTTATCGGCAAAAAGTGCCAGCACTTTCATTCAATCATAGAGCGCGCCGTATAATACGCTGTTATGTTCTCCAAGGAGGGTAGGATTATTCGGTTCCAAAACATCCGCCAGTCCCTGATGAATGACGATATTGCCAGTTGGAGAAAGCTGGCTGTCTTCATCGTCCTGATCGCAGCGATCATCCTTGGCATCGTTCACTTCTGCGTGTACTTCGATTTCGAAGCGGCATCTCGTCAACTCTACGCATCCATTAGTGCGATGGTCGGCATTACTGCTGTTGCCCAGCTCGTCGGCAGTTGGTTCGTTTACCAGTATAGAGTTCCGACTTACCTCTGGGTTGGTTGCGCGGTGTGGGTTATCGTTACATTGTTCTGGCAGGGCTTGGTCGTCGTTCTGTGGTCGGCAACATAACCATGCCAGGCACGGCGACGCCTTTTTCGTTGCGGCTTCGCCTCCACTACAACGGCGCGCGTGCTGAGCGGCGTTAGGAATCAATCTATGAAAGATCCTTGGGAAAATCGAGTTCGTCCTGATCTTGATCACATAACTTCGTTATTTGATAACGAAGTTATGGGCGCTTTTATGTCTGGGCATTTAGTCATAGAGTCGATATTAGTCCAGATGCTTGAGACTCAGCCCAATGAGGGTGACGGAGGTCGTTACTTTGAATGGAGCTTTAGAAGGAAGGTTGATGCTTCTGAATCCCGAGGAATAATTGGTAAAGATACGGCAGATTTTTTACGTGGATTGAATGATATTAGGAACCGTTTGGCTCATAAACTTGATACTCCGATTACCTTTGGAGAAGCTTTCGAGCTTGCAAAACTTGCAGCACAAGGCGGGATAGATTTTTCAGATGAGACCATTTATTCGGATCCTGAAAAATCTGAGAAATGGTACGGCATTGAAGGTATCATTCAAGAAGTCTTTCAAAATGCGGCGCAAGACCTTCTTTATTTTCTGGGTGACGATAGTTACATCGTCGAATTTGTGAGTGCAAAAGATTCCTAGCAAGGTCAAGCACGGCGCCGCCCACTACATTGCGGCTTCGCCACCATTTGGTAACCGCGCATGTTGACTGACGTTATGCATCAGTAAGGGGTTTATTTCAGTGGAAGATAAAAAGCCATACTTATATTTGAATGCCTTCTTGGCAAAGGATGAACATGCTTCTCTGAAAACAGACGACTACTTAAAAGGATCATCTCAAGTTAACGCTTATGAACTAGACAATAAGCATGAGCTTGAAGGTAAGCTATTCGTGAAAATTCCAACAGAGAAAAAGCCAAAATGGAGCGGCTTTACGGAGGATATAACAGGCGTTTCACTAGATGAACTTGCTAATCGTTCTAGCTCAGCAGTTCTTATTATAAAATCTGCAACAGCTACAATGGCTTTTACCTTCGGTTATGGTCGATTCTTGATAGATACAAAATATTTTGTACATGATTTTGGAATAAAAACTGCGCTTAACACACTTAATCATGACAGTTTGCGAAGCGTTGATCTTTTTACACTAGAAGATCAGGCAGTACAGAAAAAGTCGCAAGCCTCTAGAGAGTCTTCTGTTGGAGTATTTGGTATTGATATTTCAAGAGATGTTATTAGAGCTGTCACAGGTTCACCTAAAAACGGTGTGGATTTGAAAAACATCTCCGGTGGTGATGCTGTTTATTCATTTGGTATAGAAATGGGTGTGGATGAGATATCCGAATTGGTTGATTTGCTCTCTGGTTACTATAAAAATGATTCATATAAAAGTAACTTTTCGTGGGTTGATAATATCAGAAAGATTAAAGAGAAGTCCGAAATTGATCGCTTAGATGGAAAGTTAGTTGATAATGTTAAAGCAAAGAGCTCTGGAATAACTATAACTATCCCTGAGATTGTTCAATGGGATAGCATCTATGGATTCAGCTATACTCGTACTAAGAATTCCATAAAGCCAACAATTGAGGCGAAGGAATACCTTGATAACATAGATGTTGCGACTATTTCTATTGCCTCAATTAAGCGAGACAGGCTTTTTGTTTACGACGTTCATGAAAATGAGTCTGACTATCAAATCTATAAGTGCATTTATTTTGAGTATAAGGATACAGACAAAACCTACATATTATTTTCCGGGTTATGGTATGAGATCGATAATAGTTTTATTGCTAGGGTCGACTCTACGCTAGGTCGAATAAATGTATCTACTTTAGACTTTCCTAATGTTCACGTATGGGACGAAATCAAAGACGGAAAAACAAAATCAAAAATTGAATCAGAAGGTGACTACAACGAACGAGCTTCGGCTAGTCATAGCTACCATTTACTCGATAAAAAATTGATAAAAAGCAATAGAACGACTACACCTATCGAGCTATGTGACTTAATGACAGATAAAAAACAGTTTATTCATGTTAAACATAGGAAAGGTGGGTCAGCCGGTCTAAGTCATCTTTTTGCGCAAGGTAGTGTCTCTGCTGAGATTTTACTCGGCGACAAAGAGTTTAGGAAAAAAGCAAGAACTGTTTTGCGGGGAGTAAGTAGTGGCTTGCAGCATAGTGTTCCACTTAATAGTTTTAAAAGCGATGGTGTTGAAGTTGTTTTTTTGATCTTGGGTGAAGAATCAACAAGCTTAAAGAATAATCTACCGTTCTTTAGTAAAGTTAATCTATCAAAGGCATTCGAAAACCTATCGCAAAGAGGATTTGAAGTAAGTATTGCTGGTGTAGGAACGGAGCCAAAACCTAGTGCATAACCAGGCTCTGCGCTCGGATAAATTAGTGGCTTCGTTCCAAATTTACCGGTGAGCCCAGGCGTTATGTGCTCATGGGGAGGTAGGTGTGGATCATAATAGAGAACGTTTGGCTGCTCATATTCTCCCCCTTTCAGTGGCAACCGATTTCGACACAGCGAAAACTGAATGGTCGCTCATTGGGGTCGAAGTCAGCGAAGAATTTGATAGTTGTCCCTGTGGCCAGTACATTAAAGAGCATTGCTACATCCGAAATCAGATCATCGGTAACACCACGTACGTCGGCAATGTCTGTATTAACCGCTTCATAGGTATTGAAACCGGCAATCTTTTCGCGGGTCTTCGACGTATAGCGGTAGATGACACCGCCAATGCAAACGAAGATCTGATCTATCAAGCTTTCAAGCTTGGCTACATCTTCGATCAGGAATACAAGTTCTTGATGGACACCCGAAGAAAGCGGAAATTGTCGCCCAAGCAAATTGATTGGAAGCAGCAGATTAATCGACGCATCATTAATAAAACCGTAGTACAGCGCCGTAGCAGCACATGACCAGTGCAGGCACAGTGATACCCTTTACATTGCACCTTCGGCTCCATTCAAGGGTGCGCATGCTACAAACACATGCGGACGAATAGGCTTCGATCCTTTATCTTCTCTTCCAGGCAAAGCCTGCTGACGAGCTGGTGAGATTCCGGCGAAAAGAGACCGCGGTAAGGAGCTAACTATGGCTGTTAAGCACACACCTACTGGTATAGTCCACAGTGGAAATAAAGTAAGCGAGCCACTAACCACATCTAGGCAGATTTCTCTTAGATCGGTAATGTCTCTTTCCACTGCCAGGGTAGCAGCATGCTGAGTTCATCATCATTGAGGGTGGGCAGTGTCGCGAAGACATACTGCAAGTAATCGTAAGGCGAGAGACCATTGGCTTTGGCGGTTTCGATCAGGCTGTAGATCGCCGCACTGGCTTGAGCGCCGCTCGGAGTATGGCTGAACAGCCAGTTTTTACGGCCGATGACGAACGGACGGATGGCGTTCTCCGCCGGATTGTTGTCCAGCGGGATCAGGCCATCGTCCAGGAACCGGGTCAGGCGGGGCCACTGGTTATCCAGGTAGTGCAGGGCTTTACCCAGCGCACTTTTGGGCAGCACCTGGGCCAGTGACTTGTCGAGCCAGGTGCGCAGTTGATCGATCAATGGGCGGCTCTTCTGTTCACGCAGCGCGTGACGCGCCTCGGGTTCAAGGGCCTTCGCCTGTTTTTCCACGCTGTATAGCTTACGGATCTGGTTCAGCGCCCAGTCCGCTTTGCCGGTCTTCCCCTTGGGCTGCACCTTCTGGGCCTCGACGAACTTACGCCTGGCATGCGCCCAGCAGCCCGCATGGGTGATCCCATTACGGCGCACGACCTCGGCGTAGCCTTCATAGCCATCGGTGATTAAGCGCCCCGCATAGTCGCCTAGCAGATCAACGGGCACCCGTCCGGCGCGGCTGGCCGCGTAGTTGAACAAGACCACCTGCTGGCCCGGCGGCCCACCGCGCTGCACCCACATGTAAGACGTGGCACTCGCTTTACGATCCGCTTCTTGATTCACCTGGAGGGTGGTTTCATCCATATAGATCAGCGGGGCGTTTAAGAGATGTTGGCGCAACGTGTTGATCAGCGGGGTGATCCGTTCTCCCGCTTGCACCATCCAGCGCGCCAGGGTATTGCGGGGGATCTCGGCGCCATGGCGGGCAAAGATCTGGCTCTGTCGATAAAGCGGCAGCGCGTCCTGGTATTTAGCCGTCGCGATATAGGCGAGCAGCGTGGCGCTGGCATTGCTCTTGGGCAACAGCTTGGCCGGCGCTGGGGCGGTGTTAACGCCCTCTTCGCACAGCGGGCAGGCATATTTGCGTCGTACATGACGGATCACCTCGATCCGTGCGGGCACCACATGCAACTCCTCGCTAACCTCTTCACCGATCACCTTCAGCGCGGTGCCGTCATCGTCGCAGTGGCGCGCCTCGTCGGGCAGTTCATGGATAACCTCGATACGCGGCAACTCTGGCGGTAGCGCAACGCGCCCGCCGCGCGTGCGACGCTTAGCAGGCGTAGCGGTGTCGATCGTCGCGTCATCAACAGTGGTGGTGCTCTCCGATGCGTCTTCCTCGTCCACCGCCACTTCCGCTTCATTGATCAGAAGATCCCGCTGGTCGACACGGTACTTCTCAGTAGAGGGGCCGAACTGACGCTCCAGGGCAAGCCGGAACTGTTCAAACAACGACTGCTTGGTAGCCTCCCACTGCGCTTCCTTTTTCTCCATCAACGCCAACAGCCGCGCATTTTCAGCGTCAGCAGCGGCCAGCTTGCGCTCAAGCTGGGTAACCGTCGGTGAGGAGGAAGTGGCGTTTTTCATATTGCATAGTTTACCAAAAACGCCCTTAAAATAGGAGCGCTACGGCTATCCAACCCGCTGAAAATCCAACGCTTTGTGAGGCTGCATAGCCTTCAGGTTATAGCCATCCAGCAGCCAGTTAAGCTCTTGGCCGGTTAACGTCACGGTCTCACCATTAAGGTGCGTTGGCCATTTAAACCGCTCACGTTCTAAACGCTTGTACCACACCACAAAGCCGTTACGTTCCCAGAACAGCAGTTTCACTTTATCGCGCTGGCGATTACCGAACACGAACAGCGCTTGATCAAACGGGTTCAAGGCCATGGCTTCCTGCACCAACAGCGCCAAGCCATCAATTTGCTTGCGCATATCGACGGGTTCTCGGCACAGATACACCTGTAGATCAGTGCCTGGGCGAATCATGCGACGACCTCCACCGCGACAAACCGGGCGGGACGACAACGCGGTGGCACGGGAAACCCTTGCACGATTAACCGTTTTTCCCACGCCATCAGGTCGGCTAACGTCACGGCTTGTGCTTCGGCATAAGTACTTAACGGTATCTCCAATGCGGCGGCATAAGACAGGTGGCCTAACCAAAACGCTTGAGTGGAATTGAGTTCGCGGCTCATGATGATCTCCAAAATCAAAGAAACCATCAGTGTGATCAGCCAACATTAATGTGGGTAGATGGGTTTTATGGCGCGCTTACGAAATAAAGGTGGTAAAACGGGTTGCGGTTACAGTACTCGAGAAAACTCGAGTCATTGGGTTCAGTCCCATGAGCGCATCAATTGCGATAAAAATGGATGCAAGAACTAACTAATAATAAGGCCAAGCAGTCAGGGACGCGCTGACGCGTGCCCCTGTTGGCAACATTAGGTATCTAAGGCGCACTTCTTACCGTGAACTTGGTTGTCGTGGTAGTGACTTAGCTCTTTTAGAGCTTACTTGTGCATTTATATGTGCTCAGTAGTGCGCAGAATTCCCTTCTTGATAATTATTTTGGATATTTTTGACTTTTACTCGGGTGTCTTAAGAGAGTCTAATTTTTTAGTTTTGCCCTCTAGCTAAACCCTTGAATATCTGTTTCTAAGTCTTTTATTTCTCTGTTTATAATATTCCAGAACTCTCTCGCTAGTGTTTCTAAGTCCATATCAATTTCTTCTTCTCTGATCCCGCGATGAGTCGCTATGACCGATGCCATATCTTGAATGTTGTATCTATCAAAGTTAGGGAAGTAGTTATTCCTCCAACGGTTATATTTTATCTCATGCCAAGCGCGTACAAAGCGCTTCTTTTTTATATTTACCGAAAATCGCCTGCATAAGGAGTCAACAATGCTGTCAAGCTCAAAAAGGAGTCTCTGGTCGTCAATCTCTGAAAAGAAAAAAATCCATCCTTTACCTTTGTTTTCAGATACACAGCCTGTTATTCGAAGGTTTAGCTTCCACTGTAGGAGTGCTGTTGATCTTTTCTTTGAGTGTCGGTATGAGGTGAAGATTCCAGTAAGTGAGTCAATTAACCGTTGTTTAGACGACTGTCTAGTAGTTACTGTGTTCTTGGGTCTGTTTTTAGGGTTAAAAACATACCCTAGATATGAAAATTCTTCTGAAATACTACTAGTCTTCGATTTGTCTGGCCTTTCATTTGGGTCATAGACTTTGAGTCTTATGCTTTTGCAATACTTGATCAAGCCATCTCCAATTTCCTTTGCGTCTTCTTTCTTGCAAAGAATGAGGATGTCATCAATGTATCGCCGATAATATATATTTTTTGTGTCATAAGCGTATCGACTATCTAGGTTTCTTAGATATAGAGCCGCCAATATATTAGAGATGGGAAGTCCCTGTGGTACGCCTGAGAGGTTGTAACCTTTTTTGCTGGTGTTCTGCTTAATGGCCGAATCTATCAGATCGAGAATTGTCTCGTCCTTTATAAATTTTCGCAACCGCTTTCTAAGTAGATCATGTTGAATGCTTGGATAGAAATTTGATATATCAAGTTTGATAACCCAGTTATAATGGTTTTCTTTTATTTCTTTCTTGATTTCTTTTGTGATGTCTTGAGGTATCGGTTGCTGGATTCTTTTAGAAAGTCGTTTCTGTAAGAACTGATTGATGGCTTTTAGGGTGATCTTGTCGCGAATGGTCGGTATGCAAATTTCTCTCGGAGCACTTCCGGCACCTTTGCTAATAAGCTTTTGCTTGTAGCGTGTGAAAGAATAAGTTCCAGATAATACTTTTCTTTCAATTATTCTTAGCTGCTCATGCAGATCTTTTCCAAAGTTAAATGAATCAATGTTGTCTACACCGGTAGAGCGTGAGTTAGAAACTTCATTTTCATAAATCGATCTTAAATTTTCAAAAGAGAAGGCCGAAGCGAAGTCTTTAGATACTGTGTTCATGCTGCGCAAAGGTCTCCGTAAAAAGATGTGATAATGAGAGCTAATGGAAGTGAAAATAATAGCAATAGAAATAAGGTGCGAATGATGCAGTGGTAAATGAAATACACGTATTGATGTACTCTAGGTCTGCGTGACATTAATTTCTTGTCGGTGGTTTTATACCATTCGTATAAAACCGCGCGAACATCATCTGCTTCAGTGTGATTTTCAGCTATATTAAGTAACTTGGAGTACTCTTCTCTGTGCTCTCTTTGAATCGAACTAGAATCTTTAACCAAGAAGTAGAGTTGTTGAAGGGCGATGTAGTTTTCTTTCATTTGAGAAGCGCGCTGAGAAAATCTTGAGTTTGCGCCATAAAGAGAAAAGGCGAGAATAAAGATAGAGAAGCACGTGAATATAAAAGGAATATGTTGCTGATCTTCAGCGCCAAATGCGAGAAGCCATATGGATGTAAAAACAGCTAGTAAAGAATACCAAATCAGGAGAAGCTCCATCCATCGCTGATTTGCTAGAAGTCGGTTTTCAGCATTGATTCTGGCTTTTCTTGTCCACCAAACTTGATCTTTCATGATGACTTCGCATGGCTAGTATTGTTAAGGCTTCAGGGCGCATATGGTTTGACAGTTGCCGCCTACCTGATGGCAGGCTTACCGACAGGTCGGTAAAGTGTATAACACTTCAATCTTAGTGCCACTCATAAGTTTAGTCTCATGAGAGTCTCCACAGAAGGAGATCACCCTGAAGCAAAACCACCATATCAGTTGTGAGAAACCTAATCTACTGAATACTTAATCAGTGTGCTTGCATTGCTGCTTGGATGGTTTCTTATGGCTCGGGATCACAATTACGACCTGTGATCGTTATGTTATTGCTTGGTGCTAGTGGAGGTTACTTTAAAAAGAAGCAATCAAGCGATTAAAACAGCCGTAACATATTCCATATGTGGTTTTTTTACCTAATAGAATGCCGATAGAAGGAGCATCTATGGTGTAAGAGCTACCCCACTAACCCTCATCACCTCCCGCGTCACCGCATCATTCAATATCCCGCGTTTGGCTTCGATGAGCGTGAGCCAATCGCGGGCTCTGGTGATGCCGGTATAGACCAGCTCGCGGGTGAGAATCGGGTTGGGCGTTTGCGGTAGTAGCAGGGCGGTGTGCTGAAACTCGGAGCCTTGGGATTTGTGTACCGTCATCGCGAACACGGTTTCTACCGCGTGTAGGCGGGAAGGCAGCACCCAGTGAATCGGGTTTTCCGGGTCACTGGTCGGAAAGGCGACACGGAGTAATGATTTACTCGGAGTGCGCGGATCGGGCACTGCCATTGTGATGCCGATATCGCCGTTCATCAGTTTCAGGCCGTAGTCGTTTTGGGTGACCAGCACCGGGCGGCCTTCGAACCAGCCTTTTTCTAACGTGTGGTCGTTGCCGAACAGCAGCTTTTCGCGGCGCAGAGTTTTGGCGATGCGCAGGTTTAAGCCTTCTACTCCCCAGGGGCCTTTGCGCAATGCGCATAGCAGCTGAAAGCGGCTGTAGGCGTTCAGTACTTGCTTTGCCCAGGCATCGTAAGCTTTACCGTTTTCTTCAAACGCCAGGGTTGTATCGGGCCGTTCACTCGCTAGGGTATTCAGGTAGTGTTGGTAGCCGGTGGGTGGTGCCATTGGCTCGCCCTTGAAATTGGTGCGGCCTTCGCCTGCGTTGGGAAATCGTTGCGGGCTGCCGGTGATCACCAGGCGCTCCAGGGCGCTGTCTTCATTTTGTGCGTCTGGCTTCAACACCAGGTGGTGCAGGTCGGCGTAGCCGTTATTCAGTACGCCATGCACGGCTTGGTGTTTATCCCGCTCCCGCAATGCTTCACTTAACGGCTGATTAATCGCCTGGGCGAGCTGGCCGATGCCGCTTGTTTCAGTAAAGCGATGGCTTACCCGCAGCATGGTAATGGCTTGGTCTAGCGGTTGGCCGTTGGGGTCGATTAATGCTTCCGGCAGCGGGTGGTCGGTAAGTTCGGCTAGCCACTGCGCCGTGGCGGGGGTGTAGTGGGCGGCGTCGGCGCGGCGGCATAGGTCGCCTAGCACGGCGCCTGCTTCCACGGATGCCAGTTGGTCTTTATCCCCCAGCAGTACCAGCTTGGCGCTGGCGGGCAGGGCGCTGAGCAGCGCCGTCATCATTTCGATATCCACCATCGAGGCTTCATCCACCACCAGCACATCCAGCGCCAGTGGGTTGGCGGCGTTATGGCGGAAGTGGCGGGTATCGGCGCGGGCGCCTAATAAGCGGTGGAGTGTGGTGACTTCTGTGGGGATGGCTGCTTGTAGCTGTTCTGTGGACTTATCTTCGCGAGCTGAAGCTCCCTCCCACAAGTTGACTAAACCACTGAAAGGGAGCTTTGCAACTTGTCCGGCGATGGATTCATTTAGCCGTGCGGCGGCTTTGCCGGTGGGGGCGGCCAGGCGAATGCGTAGCGGGTGGGCGTTGGGCTGGGCCAGTTGCAGGGTTTGCAGCAGGGCCAGCAGGCGCACCACGGTGGTGGTTTTGCCGGTGCCGGGGCCGCCGGTGATGATCGCGAATGGGCTGCGGGCGGCGAGTGCGCAGGCAGTTTTTTGCCAATCCAGGGTGTTGGTGGGTGGGAATAGGGTATCTAGGGCATTTTTGAGTATTTGGGGGTGACTGTCGTCACCCTTCGCCCGCTGAAGCGGCCTCCTACAGGTCTTATCAAGTTCTGTGGTAGCTAATCGGGCGGCGATTTCCTGGTGCAGGGTTTGTTCGAACTGCCAGTAGCGACGTAGGTAGAGTTTGCTGGTGTTGCCGCTGTGGCTCACTACCAGCGGCGTATTGCCGGGGCCGTCGCTGATCAGCGTGGGGTGGTCGAGCGCGGCCTGCCATTCGGGCAGCGTTAGCGTGGCCAGTACGTGGCTGGGCAGCGGCGGCGGGTCGTTCAGGTCGTCGCCTTCCGGGGGTAGCGATAGCGCAAAATCCGGGGCTTCCAGGGTGGCGGCTATATCCAGGCACACATGGCCACGGCCAAGTTGGTGGCTGGCCAGCGCCGCGCCTAGCAACAGCAGCGGCGGGGCGTTTTGGGTTTCGCGGTCGAGAAAGCGCACCAGGGCCAGATCCAGATCCCGCAGCCAGCCACGGGAAACCCAGCGCTCACACAGCAGTAATAGCGCGGCGGTGTCGCTTAGCGCGGGGTGCGGCTGGGTAGCACTGGCGGCTGATTCTGTCGGTGGCGTTACCGATGCGGTTGAATCAGGTGCAGCGGGCGGCGCGTCATCGGCGAACAGATCAAGATTCATGGACTCGTTCTTGGAAGCCGTGTCTCGCTTACTCATAACTGTTTCCTCATACCACAGCCTCCTGGTTGCTTGCAGCTGACGCTGTTGCTGAGCCTGCAAAGAGTGCATCCAGCGCTTCAATCAGCGCGACCGGCGCGGGCACGGCGTGAACGCCACGGGCGATGGTGCGGCTGCCGCGCAGAAATACCGTCATCGAGCCGCCCAGGTGTTGGTGCGGGTCGTAGTCGGGCAGGCGCGCTTTTAGCAGTCGGTGGAGGGCGAGCATATACAGCGCGGCTTGCAGGTCGTAGCGCTTTTCGAGCATGGCGTTGCGCAGGGCTTCAGCGGTGTAGGCGCTGTCGGCGCTGCCCAGGTAGTTGGATTTCCAGTCGAGCACATAGAAGCGGCCTTCATGCTCAAAGGCAAGGTCGATAAAGCCTTTGAGCATGCCGTTGAGGGTGTCGGCATCCAGCGCCGGGCGCGATACCCCAGGCAGTAAGTGGTCACTGACCAGCTCATCCAGCTTGCGCGTTTGTACCTGGTGCGCGGCAAACCAGAACTCCAGCTCTACCTGATAGCTTTCGAGTTCGCATAGGGCTACCTGGCTGCCTTCGCTGGGCTCTGTCAGGGACGGGGACGGGGCCAGTGACAGAGAGTGAGGCAGGGGAAGCGGTGTGGCGAGCAGTTCTTCAAACCAGCCCGCCAGGGTGTCGTGCCATGCCTGCCAGCCGCGTAGCTGCACGCGCCGCCTCAGCATATCTTCCCGCGCGGCGGGGTCTTTCAGCGCTTTGTTAAAGCCTAGCTGGCCCGCCCACTCCAGCAATCCATGCAGGAAAGTACCGGGGCCAGGCCCTCGCGGAAACCGGTGCAGGTGAAACGCTTCGGTGTCGATGGCGTTGTCGTGGGGCTCGTCCAGCACTTCCAGGGTGGTAGCTTCCTGGGGCGTGGTGGGTTCCGGCGCGGGCGTTGTCAGCGGGGTGATGCTAGATCCAGAGATGGCCCCAGAAGTACGCAGCGCTGAGTAACTGGCGATCCACCACTGTTCACGGGCGGGGCGCAGCGGCGTACGGGCGTGGCTCAGTGCCTGCTGCTCCGGCGCCGGGGTGAAGCGCAGCGCGGTGGGTTCCGGGGCGTCACTTAGCGCAATATCGCTGCCTTCCACCAGCTCGCTCAAGGCTTTCGTAAACGCGCTGGGGGCAATGGCCTTGCCGCCGTTGATCAGGTGGCCGATGGCGCTGTTCTCGCTGCCTTTTAGCGGCGCCAGCCCCAGCCATGTGGCGTGGCGGGCGCGGGTGAGCGCGACGTAGAGCTTGCGCAGGTCTTCGCCCAGGCGTTCGCGGTCGGCGGTGGCCAGCGTGGCTTCATCGGCGCTCAGGCTGAGTTGCAGGGTGCCGTCGCTATCGTGCCAGCGCAGCGGCAGGTCGGTGTCGCTGACCGGGCGGTGGTTGGCGATAAACGGCAGGAACACCAGCGGGTACTCTAGCCCCTTGGATTTGTGAATGGTCACTACTTTGACCAGATCGGCGTCGCTTTCCAGGCGCAGCTTGTGGCTGTCGCCGTGGCTATCCGGGTCGGCGATGGCTTCGGCCAGAAAGCGAATCAGCGCGTGTTCGCCATCCAGTTCCTGGCTGGCGTGCTGGAGCATTTCACCCAGGTGGAGCAGGTCGGTTAGCAAACGCTCACCCTCGGCGAACTCGCCTAACAGCCGTGCGGCGATATCAAAATCGACCATCAATCGGCGCACCAGCGGCAGCACGCCCTGGCGCTGCCACAGGCGGTGGTAGTCGCTGAACTGCTCGACACGTTGCTCCCAGGCCAGCTCGCTCTGGTTGAGGTGGTCTAGCTCCTCGAGGCTTAGCCCGATCACCGACGTTGCCAGGGCGGCGCGCAGCTTGGCTTCCGCCTGGCGGGAGTTGGCCTGGGGTTCGGCGCAGGCGCGCAGCCAAATGGCTAGCTGCGGGGCAATGGGGGAACTGAACACCTTGTCGTGATCGGAAAGGTAGACGCTCTTGATGCCTCGGCTGGCCAGCGCCAGCCGGATCGCCCGTGCTTCCTGTAGGCCGTTGACGAGCACGGCCATGTCAGAGGGGGCCAGCGGAGTGAGTGATTGCTCTCCGCTTCTTACACTGCTATCGCCCGCTTTCGCAAACCCCGCCTGCTGTCGGCGGCCTGCTTCCAAAAGCATGGCCATGTGCGAGGCGCAGCGCTCGGCCATCTCGGTTTGGTAGGCGGTTTTGGAGAGCGGCTCTTCGCTTTCCAGTGGCCACAGCGTCATCGCAGCTAGCGGTTGGCCGTTGAGTACCAGCGTATCTTTGGTGCCTTTGGCGTTGACGGGGTTGAACGGAAGTGGGTTGTCGCCGCCATCGGCGCGGAACAGAAAGGCGCCGGCATCGTGTTGGTCGGCGTAGCTGAAGCAGTGGTTGACCGCTGCCACCATGGCGCGGCTGGAACGGAAGTTGGTGCCCAGTGTGACGTGGCGGCCATCGGTGTCTTGGCGGGCCTGCAGGTAGGTGAAGATATCCGCACCGCGAAAGGCGTAGATCGCCTGTTTGGGGTCGCCAATCAGCAGGATGGCGCTGTCGCGGCGGGGCGTTGCAACGTCATACACGGCATTGAAGATGCGGTACTGAATCGGGTCGGTATCCTGGAACTCGTCGATCAGTGCCACGGGGAACTGGCGCTGAATCTGCGCGGCCAGGGCCTCTTTGTTGGGGCCTTGAAGGGCGCGATCCAGATGGGTTAGTAGGTCGTTGGGGCCCATCTCGGCGCGGCGTTCCTGTTCGCGCTCCAACCGGGCGCGGCACCACTGCACGGCGTGAATCAGCAGGTCGTTGCGCGGCTCGGGCAGGGCATCTAACGCTTTCGGTAGCTGTGCCAGCGCTTCCCAGGCTTGCGGGCAGGGTGGCGCGCCCTCTTTCCAGATATCGGCCATGCCGTCGGGCGTCATGCGTTTCCAGGCGGCGTCCGTGAGCGCGGGGCGGTCGGCCACCGTGTCACACCACTCGCGCAGTGCGCCTAGCCAGTTGGCGCGGCTTTTGGCGTTGAAGCTTTGGCCCTTGAAGGCTTTGTGCGTGGCGGCCTCTTCCAGGGCGGGCACCAGTTCGTCCAGCCAGGCGGGCCAGGGGGCTTTGAGTTCGCTTAGCTGGGCGCTGCGTTCGGCCTGGGTGGCGGCCAGGGTCTCGCTGGGTTCGGGCTTTTCGCCGCCCAGCGCTTCGCTTTCGGGCAGCAGCCGTTGCAGCGGGGCGTGGAGGTCGTCCGGCGATTTCCAGTAGCGGGTGACAATGCCGAGGGCGTCGCTGTCCAGCGGGTAGTAGAAGCTGCGCCAGTAGTCGCGCACCACTTCCTGTTCCAGTTCGCGCTGGTCGTTTTCCAGGTTGAGGGAGAACAGGCTGCCGCTGTCGAAGGCGTGTTCGCGCAGCATGCGGTAGCACCAGCTGTGGATGGTGGAAACCGCGGCTTCGTCCATCCATTCCGCGGCCAGGGCCAAGCGCCGCGAGCAGGCGGGCCAGGTGGCGGGGGCGTATTGGTCGCGGAGTTCTAAAAGCAGCTCATCGCTTGCTTGACCATCATCGCGAAATACTTCCGCTGCCTCTACCAGCCGGTTGCGAATCCGTTCGCGTAGCTCTTGGGTGGCGGCGTTGGTGAAAGTAACGACCAGGATTTCCGGCGGCGTAAGCGGGCGGATAAATGCGGTATCGTCGTCAACGCTGTGGCCGCCGAGTACCAATCGCACGTAGAGCAGGGCGATGGTAAAGGTTTTGCCGGTGCCAGCGCTTGCCTCTATCAGTCGGCTGCCGTGAAGCGGGAGGCTCAGGGGATTGAGTGGTTCAGGCTGGCTCATAAGAAAAGGCTGTCAAACTCAGCTGAAAAGTCAGGGCTGGCGGGGTAGATGCTGAGTTGCTCAGCGTTCCAGGCCACAAGACGTTGAGACGTCACTAAGAGTATGTCAGCGAGCTCGTTCAGCAGATTGAAGTGTTCGGCTATCTGGGCGTAGTCGGTCGAGTAATCGTGTGCCGCTATATTGCGAATGGCGCGGCAGCGTTGCCAATCACTTGTCGCGTTAATTACGCCTTGCTTTTCAAATAGAGCCAGTACTTTGAGAAAGCTGTCAGTGGATTCGCCGGCAAGCAAAGCACTGTGCCGCATAGTCGATGCTATCGAGTCTTGCAGCTTGGCAAACCGCTCATTAATGGCGGCAAGGGTTTCGAAATAATCCACATCTTTTTTGTGTTCTGCCAGCCACTCACCGTCAATCGGCCAGGTAATTTTGTTGCGTGACTGTTGTAGAAACCAAGCACAGCGTTGGATCGCTTCCAGCAGTTGCGCAAGATAGCGTTGCTGCTCGCTGAGAACATCATGACTCATGCTGCTTCCTCACTATCAATCGGGCGGGACTGTGCCAAGGCGATTGCTTGGAAGGGCGTGGGTTCAGCCGTCGAGGCATAGGCCACTATATCCACAGGCAGTTGGAGACGCTCTTCAAGTGCCATTTTGAGTTCGGCACGGGTAAGTAGTGGTATTGCTGTCTGGGAGATCAGTAGCAGGTCAACATCGCCGCCCCGCTTGGTATCATCCAGCCGCGAGCCAAACACATGGATTTGCACAGAAGGCTTAATGAACTCGCGTACGCTCGAAAGAATCGTGTCACGCTGTGATTGAGTAAGACGCATCAAGACAGCTCCTAGACTGTATGAGAGCCCCGCCACCTGATAATCTTGTCGCCGAGCCACTCTTGGTGCAATGAGTTTACGCTACCGGCGGCTTCGGTTCACTCTAACGATGGGATCTCATGCTGACATCGCTGCTGGATAATGACTTTTACAAGATCACGATGCAGAACGCCGTGATCAAACGCTTTCCTTATGCCCATGCGCGCTACGCTTTTATTAATCGTGGCGAGCACGCGTTTCCTGACGGCTTCGGCGCCGAACTTCGCCACGAAGTCGATAAGATGGCATCGCTGCGCTTGAGCGATGAGGAGAAGCGCTATCTCGAAATAACGTGCCCTTATCTCGACCCTACGTATCTCGATTTTCTCGCCGGGTTTCATTACAACCCTAGCGAGGTGACTGTAGAGCAGCAGGGGAGTGATCTTTCGGTAATTATTGAAGGGCCCTGGTACCGCACCATTCTCTGGGAAGTGCCGCTGATGGCGCTGATCAGCGAGCTCTGGTATCGGCTGCGTGGCGTGACGATCACGCCTGACGCTGATGCGAAGATTGAGCAGCGCGCCCAGGAGAAGATTGAACTCTACCGCCGCTTAGGTCTGAAAATCGCTGAGTTTGGTACCCGCCGGCGCTTCTCTTCTGACGTTCACGACCGGGTGGTGGGCGCGCTTAGCCACCATGGCGGTGAGGCTTTCAGTGGCACCAGCAATGTGTTGATGGCCATGCGCCACGGTGTTAAGCCGATCGGCACTCACGCCCATGAGTGGTTTATGTTTCACGGTGCCCGCTTCGGTTTCAAAATGGCCAATAGCTTGGCGCTGGAGCATTGGGTGGATGTGTATCGCGGTGATCTGGGGATCGCTTTAACGGATACCTTTACCTCTAAGGCGTTTTACGACAGCTTCGATAAGAAGTTCGCCAAACTGTTCGATGGCGTTCGCCACGATAGCGGCGACCCTATCGAGTTTGCTTCCCTGACCATCGAGCACTACGAGCGCTTGGGCATCAACCCGCTAAGCAAGACGATTATCTTCTCCGACGCGCTAACGCCCGAGAAGGTCGAGCGGATACATGCCTTCTGCAAAGGTCGCATCGGCATGGCATTTGGTATCGGCACCAACTTCACTAACGATGTCGGTGTTGAGCCGATGAACATGGTGGTGAAGATGGTCGAGGCGCGCCCCGAGGGCCAGGGCTGGCTGCCGGTGATCAAGCTGTCCGATGTGACAGAAAAGAACACCGGCGACCCGGAGATGATTGCCTTGGCGAAGCGGGTATTGTCGCTGAATGGGCAGATTATTTAGCCTAAGGCTGGTTGCTTTCGCTGATCGTTTATTCCTGGTTCGGCAACGTTAAGTCACCCCTTTACCGAACGGTGCAGCGGCGCGTAGAGCGCCTCGGTCAGCGTGACGAAGCTATGCCCTAGGGCGCGCTCGTTAAACAGTCGCTCAAAACTCGACCATTGGTGAGAAAGGTAGGCGCTTTGGGCGACTTCGCCGGTTTGGAAGCGGCCCCCTTCGTAGGCGGTTTCGGCGGCGGCGTAGGCGTCGCTATCGGTCTCACTGTCAGGCGTGCCAAGCTTAGCAAGCCAAGCGAAAGCGGCCTGGGGGGCCAGCGGTAGCGGGGCCTGCATGCCATCGCACCAGGCGTTGAGCATGTTTTGTAGCTGGTAGTGTGCATTCTCGGCGTCTAACGGTTCCAGCCGCACATGGCCTGCTTTTGAGAGTAGCTGGGTGGTCATGGGGCGCACAATGTTGCCCGCCAAATGCGCGACCCAGGGGCGGAGTAGGTGCTGCCAGCGGTACTGACCACGGCCACGCCCTTGGCTGACCAGGCTACTGCTGAGCAGTAACAGGCGGCAGCGGTTACCCGCCTCATCCTGACGCAATTCTCCCAGCCAATCTTCCAGCGCTACCTTTTCTTCAGTTCTCTCAACGACATGCACTGCCTGTGGCGCTGCTACTCCGTGTGGCCACTCTTGTAGCGCCTCTTCGTAGGCACTAAACAACGCTTCCATTGGCTCGGCTAGCGCTTCGCGCATCCGCTCGCCAAAGGCACCCACGGCCAGCACGCCTTGGCCCTTGAAGCGTTCCAGCGCTGCGTGCAGTGCTTCCATGCGCGGTTGGCCGTTATCCACGGCGTGGCGCTGGGCGGCGATCAATTGATCCTGCAACTGCCAGTTCTGTAGCCCGTCCAGCGTGAAGGGCTCGACATCCAGTTGGGTAAGCTCTTCCTGCTCGAAATAGACTCCCAGGCGGGTGTTGAAAAATGCCTTCGCGGGGTCGCGTAGAAAGCCGCCTAGTTGGGCCAGGGTTAACGTATTCTGCTGTTCGCTGTCCGCCTTTAGTGCTGGTGACTTTGAGCCTTGGGAGCTTTCGCCACTGGGGGTGTGCAGGGCGTGCCACTCGTGGGCATACGTAAACAGCCGTGCCTGGGCGGGGGAGTCGCTGGCTTGGGAAGAGAAGTAGCGGCGACTGAACGGCTGCAGCGGGTGCTCGGTAGTCAGCGCCTCCAGCAGCGGCTCGCCGTTTTGGGTATGCCAGCCCGCTTCCAGGTGATCGCGCAACTGGCCGACCAGCACCG
This sequence comes from Vreelandella sp. DA03-1M, assembly GCF_055725665.1. Classification (NCBI taxonomy): domain Bacteria; kingdom Pseudomonadati; phylum Pseudomonadota; class Gammaproteobacteria; order Oceanospirillales; family Halomonadaceae; genus Vreelandella; species Vreelandella sp. DA03-1M. The sequence continues at coordinate 3,049,531 of NZ_CM146798.1, read as the reverse complement.
AGGGCGGCATGGGGTTGTTGTCGATCTGGCTGCGGCCGACCCAGCTGATATAGAGCTGCTGGCGGGCGGAGAGCAGCGCTTCCAGAAACAGGTAGCGGTCGTCTTCCCGCCGTGATCGGTCGCCGGGGCGGTAGTCGCTGCCCATCAGGTCAAAATCCAGCGGCGGCTGTGAGCGCGGGTACTCGCCGTCGTTCATGCCCAGCAAACATACGTGCTTGAAGGGGATGGCCCGCATCGGCATCAGCGTGGCGAAGTTGACCGCCCCCGCCAGAAAGCGCTGTGAAAGACTATGCTCGTCGATTTGCCCCAGCCAGTGTTCGCGCACCATGGAGAGCGGCAGGGGATCATAAAGCGCGGCCTCTTCGGTGCTGTCCAACAACTGCTGTAGCGCGGTTTCGAGCTTGGTGAGCATCACGCTCTCTTGAGCGTCGTCGGTCAGGAAGTAGGTTTCCAGCAGTTCGCGCAGCCGGGCCACCCAGGTGGCGGTGTCGGTTGGCTGGCAGAAGGTCTCCCATGTGGTTTCCAGCTTTTCCAGCAGGTTCGCCAATGGGCCAGCGAGTGATGCTTCCAGCCCGCCGATATCATCAAATGGCTCGATGCCTTGCCACGCCTCAGCACTCCCCACGGTGTAACCCAGCAGCAGGCGACGCAGACCAAAGGCCCAGGTGTTCTGGGTCAGGCCTTCGGGGAGGTCCAGCCGGGTGCGCTGCTCGGCATTGAGCCCCCAGCGAATGCCAGCACCCTCGATCCAGCGGCTCAGGGTGGGCAGGTCATATTCATCGATGCCAAAGCGTGCGCGCAGCGCGGGCACTTCAAGCAGATCCAGCAGGTCGCTTACCGAAAGGCGCAGTTCCGGCAGGCGCAGCAGTTTTTCCAGCGCGATCATCATCGGCAGACGGTGGCGGCTGGCCTGATCCGACAGCGTGTAAGGAATGTAACGCGGGTCGTCGGGTCTAGCGTTTGCGTTATAGCCACCGTAAGCGGAGCGGTACTGACCGAACACGGCTTCAATGTGCGGCGCGTAGCGGTCGATATCCGGCACCATGACGATGATATCCCGCGGGCGCAGATCCGGGTCGGCGCTGAAGGCTGCCAGCAGCTGGTCGTGAAGAATCTCCACTTCCCGCTGGGGGCCGTGGGCGATATGGAACACGATGGAGTCATCGCTGGCGGGATCGAGCGCGGGCCAGTGAGTTTGGGTTTCTGCTACCGGGCGCAGTTCGCGAATATCGTCCTGCAGTTGGCTGAGCAAGCAATTACGCTCCTTGCCGCTGAAGGGCTCGAACATGTCGATGCGCAGCGCCTGCTGCTCGAATAGCGTTTGGTAGTTGCCGGAGTCGTCGTGTTCGTCGAGCAGGCGCAGGTAGTCGCGGCCCTGTTTGCCCCAGGCGGCTAGCAGCGGCTGTGCGTGCAGGTGCAGCGCGTCGTCGGCATCACCGGTGCCGAGCACATCCAGGGCGTCGGGCATGCCTGCCTTGCGCCGCTGGCGATAACGGCTGGCGCGGAGCAGGTCTTTGTGCTCGATGATATCCGCCCAGTAGTACTGGCAGGGGTTGTGCACGCAGAGCACGATTTGGCAGCAGCGGGACAGCGCGGCCAGGGCTTCGAGGGTTTGCTGCGGCAGTGACGAGATGCCGAAAATGATCAACCGTCGGGGCAAGCCGTTTGGGCACGCTTGGCCTTCAAGCTGTTCGGCGGCTTCCAGAAAACGGCTGTGTACCTGGGCTCGGCTGCTGTTAAGGCCTGCGTCGCCTTGCGTCATCGCCACATCGTCGCGCAGTGCGCGCCATAATGCTGGCTGCCACAGTTGGTGTGCTTCCAGCGGGCGAGTTTCGCCCCGGGCGGTGATCAGCACATCGTTACCCTTGGCCCAGGCATCCAGCCAGTCGGCACGATACACCTGATACTGATCGAACAGATCCGCCAGCCGCTCGGCCAGTTGGTAGTGTTTGCGCTGGTCGCGATCCACTTCTAAAAAGCGCGCCAGCGGCGCGAAGGCTTCCTGCTCGGCAAGGCTGGGCAGCAGGCGCAATAAGCGCCATATCAACCGCGACTTATCAAACGGCGACGTTTCCGGTACCGCGTGCTCGTCGTGGGTTAAGTGCGTCAACACCGTGCGATAAGCCTGCCATAGAAAGCGCGCGGGCAGCGTGACGTTCAATGCCGCGGCTATGCCCGCACCGCCCTGGGCCGGGTCTTCCGCCAGCGCCAGCTTTAGCCACTGCCCAATGCCGTTGCTCTGAACCAGAATGGTCTCGTTCTCCAGCGGCGAGAGCGGGTGTAGGCGCATCCACTCCACCGCCAAACCGCGCAGGTCTTCCAGGCGATTGGCGTGCACGACCATAAAACCCGGCGTTAACGGCGTTTGTGAGAGCAGCGAGTTTGCAGACATGCACAATGTTCCCTAATGGCTGAGTAGCTTAGCGGATGTTTCCTTCACGGCCAGGGCGGAGCGGCTAAGTGTATGGTGCCATAAGTTAAGGACGCCCGTGTGCATCAAGGTTAGGAACTTTAATAGAATGCAGGTTATCATAGGTGATAACTTTAGGGGCTGTGCAATGGAATGGCAGGTTGATTTTTACCCAGGCGTTGAGACAGAGGTTCTCAGTATGCCACCCAAAATACAGGCCAGAATGCTTCGGTTGCTGGAAATGATTGAAGAACATGGTGCGAACTTAGGGCCACCGCATACAGAAGCGATGGGCGATGGTCTGTTTGAAATAAGAGCAAAAGCGAAAGAAGGTATTGGACGTTCTCTGTTTTGCTATGTGCATGGACAACACGTTGTGATTCTCCATGCATTTGTAAAAAAGAGCCAAAAAACGCCTCGACAGGCGTTAAAGTTAGCTCAATCAAGACAGCGCGAGGTGCAGTCGTGATTAACTTAAAAGCATTAAAAGAGCAGGCGCTGCAAAATCCTGAGGTGAAAGCAGAGTATGACCGTTTGGCACCTGAGTTTGAGTTGGCCAATACGCTGATTACTATGCGTCAGCAAGCAGGTTTAACCCAGGACGAATTGGCAAAGCGCCTACATACTCAAAAAAGTAACATCAGCAGGCTAGAGCGCGGGGACAGCAATCCCGGTTGGAAAACGCTTCAGCGCTATGCAAAAGCCTGCGGATTTGAGTTGTCAGTCCAGGCGCAGCCGCACAAAACGGCTGTTTAATACAAATATCAAACTATGAAGCCATAGGTCGGGTTTCCCATCTTCCCTTGCGCGAACGCCGTGGCATCGCCAAGCTATGCGGATACCGTGAACAACGCTAAGAGAGATTTCTAATGTCAGATTCATCGCAAAACTCCCGTCGTCACTCTGCGCCTGTGGTCGATGGCCCTGGTAAAGCCGCTAGCCGCGCCATGCTGCGCGCGGTGGGCTTTACGGATGCCGATTTCAAAAAGCCTCAGGTGGGCATTGCCTCTACCTGGAGCATGGTGACGCCGTGCAATAGCCATATTAATGAGCTGGCCGAGTTTGCCCGCGATGGCGCCGATGCTGGCGGTGGTAAAGGTGTGATTTTCAATACCATCACGATTTCCGATGGTATTGCTAACGGCACCGAGGGGATGAAGTACTCGCTGGTGTCACGGGAAGTGATTGCCGACTCCATCGAGACGGTGGCGGGCTGCGAAGGCTTTGATGGCCTGGTGGCCATTGGTGGCTGCGATAAGAATATGCCCGGTTGCCTGATGGGGCTGGCGCGTTTGAATCGTCCCAGCGTGTTCGTCTATGGCGGAACCATTATGCCCGGCAAAGGACACACCGATATCGTCTCAGTCTTCGAGGCGATGGGCGCACACTCCCGCGGTGATATCGATCTGATCGAGCTTAAAAACATCGAAGAAACAGCGATCCCTGGTCCCGGCTCCTGTGGCGGTATGTACACCGCTAACACCATGGCCTCTGCGATTGAGGCATTGGGCATGAGCCTGCCGGGCAGCTCCGCGCAAAATGCGATCTCGCAAGAGAAGCGCGATGACTGTAAAGCGGCGGGCGAAGCCGTGCTGGCGCTGCTAGCGAACGATATCAAACCTTCCGATATCATGACTCGCGAGGCGTTCGAGAACGCCATTACGGTGACCATCGCACTAGGTGGCTCTACCAATGCGGTGCTGCACTTGATTGGTATGGCGCGCACCATTGGTGTGGAACTGACCCTGGCGGACTTTACCGAGATTGGTAAACGCGTGCCGGTACTGGCCGATTTGCGCCCTAGCGGCCACTACATGATGAGCGAGCTGGTGGCGATTGGCGGTATTCAGCCGCTGATGAAAATGCTGCTGGACGCAGGCCTGCTCAACGGCAACTGCTTGACCGTTACCGGCAAAACGTTGGAAGAGAACCTGGCCAATGTAGCCCCTTACCCTGCCGAGCCGCCGATCATCGCTTCCCTCGGTAACCCGATTAAAACGGAAAGCCATTTGCGCATGCTTTACGGCAACTTGGCACCGGAAGGCGCAGTCGCGAAAATTACCGGTAAAGAGGGCACGCGCTTCTCAGGCTCGGCACGGGTCTTTGGCTCGGAAGAAGAAGCCCAGGCGCGCATTAACGATGGCACTGTCGTCGCGGGTGATGTGGTGGTGATTCGCTATGAAGGACCTAAAGGCGGCCCCGGCATGCGCGAAATGCTCACGCCTACCTCGGCGATTATGGGCCGCGGTTTGGGCAATGACGTGGCGCTGATTACCGATGGCCGTTTCTCGGGTGGCAGCCATGGTTTTGTGGTCGGCCATGTGTCGCCGGAAGCGTTCGACGGTGGCCCGCTGGCGTTGGTAGAGAATGGCGATACCATCACCATTGATGCGGAGGCCGATACCATTGAGGTGGATCTGTCTGACGAAGAGTTGATGCGCCGTCGCGAGGCGTGGAAACAACCAGAACCTCGCTATACCCGCGGCGTGCTCGCCAAATATGCACGTCTCGTTAGCTCTGCCAGTACCGGTGCGGTCACAGACCAAGAGTAACGATTTATCGGCGGGTGTCATCAAGACGTCAAGCGCAAGGCTTAGCATATAAGCCTTGCGCTTTTTTATTGGGTAAACGGTGAGGATGGATGGTGGAGCAAACGCAGACAAGCAGGCGCATAGGCGAGGTGTTTTGGGCATTCTTAGCGCTGGGATTAACGTCTTTTGGCGGACCGGTGGCACATCTGGGGTATTTTCGTACTGCCTTTGTGGAGCGGCGTCAGTGGTTAAGCGAAAGTGCCTACGCTGATTTGGTGGCACTGTGCCAGTTTCTGCCGGGCCCGGCGAGTAGCCAGGTGGGGTTTGCGCTCGGCTTACTGCGCGCTGGCCCTTGGGGCGCGGCCATGGCGTGGCTGGCCTTTACGCTGCCTTCGGCAATTATTCTGCTGTTGTTCGCATTGGGGGCTGCGGTGCTGGATGGCCCGATCGCCAGCGGTATCATCCACGGCTTAAAAGTGGTCGCGGTAGCGATCGTGGCCCACGCGGTATGGGGTATGGCACGCAACCTTTGCCCTGATAAAACCCGTGCAGGAATCGCCTTGGCCGCTGTGTTCACGGTGGTGCTGGTAAGCGGGCCGCTGGGACAGGTCGCAGCGATTGTATTGGGTGGTTTAGTCGGGCTGGCGCTGTGCCGGAATAGTGCCGCCATAGCAGAAAGCGCACCGTTGCATTTTCCGGTTTCCCGCCGAGCAGGCGTGGTCGCGTTGGGGCTATTCGGCGGGCTGCTGATTCTACTGCCGCTGATGGCGGGCAGTGCTATTTGGCTTAACGTGATTGATGCATTTTACCGCTCAGGTGCGCTGGTGTTTGGTGGTGGGCATGTCGTGCTGCCGCTGTTAGAAGCCGAGGTAGTGCAGTCTGGCTGGATATCACCGGATGAGTTCTTGGCAGGCTATGGCGCTGCCCAGGCAGTGCCAGGGCCGCTATTCACATTTGCGGCTTATCTGGGCGCGCTTCTGCCCGGCATGAACGGGGTAGTGGGGGCTTTGTTGGCACTGCTGGCAATTTTTATCCCAGGGTTCTTGCTGCTGGTCGGCGTGCTGCCGTTTTGGAACCAATTTCGTCGGTGGGGCAGCGCTCAGGCGCTAATGCGCGGTGCCAATGCGGCGGTCGTGGGCATTTTAGGCGCAGCACTTTATCAACCGGTATGGACCAGCGCGATCATTGGCTCGTATGAGTTTGTTCTGGCACTTACGGGCTTTTTGCTATTAACCGTATGGAAGCTGCCCGCTTGGGTAGTGGTGGCTGTTGTAGCGTTTGGAGGAATTGCGATTGCGCCGTGAGTAATGACACATAAAAAGGCATTACGAACGAAGTGAAGTAATCTCGGGATAGGGCTTGAGATAGGGCTTGAGATAGGGCTTGGGCATAAAGAAAAAACTATTTAGCAGACCGCCGAGAGGCGGCCTGTCGGTTGGAGAAGCGGTGGGAAAAGCAGAAAAGTGTCTGCTATGGCGCCTCCAGCTCTAAGGTGCGACGCAGGGCGTGAAGTTCATCCACTCCCAGGTGCTCAAGCCTTCCGGCGAGCAGGTCGCTAATTTTCTGAACGGGAAGTCCTGCTCGACGGGCAATGTCTCGGCTTCCTAAGTCTGATACAGCGATCAGACGTGTAATAATACGCATTAAACGCGTACGTTTTTCTAGTTCCCTGACATCGAGGTCAGGGCTGCTTCGCGGAGGATCTAGCTGTTCCGCAGTGGCAGTTGCGCGTGCCGTGCTCATGTGGCTCCAACAGTCTGAAATGACAAGGACACAATGCCGCCAACTCGTGCGCATTTCAATGCCTATTTTGATGAAAATTTCACGATTTCTGCAAAGCCCGCAAACGCGCTAGCTCTGGTAAACTAGGCGCCTTCCTATTTTGCTGTGTACCTGGGCCGGTACACGCCGCTTTTTCAATTTAGTATCGCTTTTATAGGCCGTTGGGCCGAGGAGTTTTGCATGTCGTCGAACAGCACACCCAAGGTGGGCGTGATCATGGGTTCTAAGTCTGACTGGCCGGTCATGGAGCACGCTGTCTCCATGCTGGAGCGTTTGGGCGTGGCCTATGAAACCCGCGTGGTCTCGGCGCACCGTACGCCGGACCTGCTGTTCGATTATGCCAAGGGTGCGGCCGAGCGCGGCTTACAAGTGATTGTGGCGGGTGCTGGTGGTGCTGCTCACTTGCCCGGCATGGTGGCCTCGCAAACGCCGCTGCCCGTGCTCGGCGTGCCGGTGGAGTCTAAGGCGCTTAAAGGCTTGGATTCGCTGCTTTCGATTGCGCAGATGCCGGGCGGCATTGCGGTGGGGACGCTGGCGATTGGTAAGGCGGGCGCCACTAACGCAGGCTTGCTGGCGGCGCAGATTGTTGGCTTACAAGATGCCACTGTGCGCAGTGCGGTCGAGGCGTTTCGCGCTGAGCAGACCCAGAAAGTACTCGATAATCCGGATCCGCGTCCCGATCCAGAAGCAGAATAAGGAGGCTGTCTATGAATATCGGTGTACTAGGCGCAGGCCAGCTAGGCCGTATGTTGGCGCTAGCGGGTTATCCGCTGGGCAATCGCTTCACTTTTTTAGATACCACGGGTAACCCCAGTGCAGGCATTGGCGACGTCATTGTCGACCCTAATAACCAGCACCTGGCTGAGTTTTTAGCCAAGGTGGATGTGGTGACTTACGAGTTCGAGCACCTGCCGGTGCAACTGGTACGGGAAATTGAGCAGCATAAGCCGGTTTACCCGAGTAGCCGCGCCATTGAAGTGTGCCAAAACCGGGTCGAAGAGAAGACCCTATTTGATCGCTTGGGAATTCCGACGCCTGCTTATCGTGTGGTGGAAAGTGCCGAGCAGCTTGAAGCCGCCGCCCGCGAGCTGGGCTGCCCGGTAGTGGCTAAATCGGTCACGGAAGGCTACGACGGTAAAGGCCAGGCAGTATTGAAACAGCCTGAGCAGGCGGCAGATGCATGGGCCGCTATTGGCCATTCGCAGCTAGTCGTTGAAGCATTTGTCGATTTCGTGCGCGAAGTCTCGATGATTGCCGTACGCGGCCGTGATGGCGAAGTGGTGTTCTACCCCATGGCGGAAAACCAGCATGTGGATGGCATTCTGCGTTACTCCGTAGCGCCACTGCCGGACCTGGATGCTAGCGTTCAGCAAACCGCCGATAGCTATATTCGTGCGTTGTTGGATGAGTTGGATTACGTGGGGGTGCTGGCGCTTGAGCTGTTTCAAACCCGCGATGGCAGCCTGCTGGCCAATGAAATGGCCCCACGCGTACACAATTCCGGCCACTGGACGATGGACGGCGCGGTGACCAGCCAGTTTGAGAATCATCTGCGTGCTATTCAGGGCTTGCCGTTGGGCGATACCCAAGCGATAGCCCCCACGTGCATGATTAATGTGATTGGTCGTGAGGGGGATAATGCGGCGATCCTGGCGTTTACGAACACGCACCTGCATCGCTATGACAAAGCAGAACGTGCCGGGCGCAAACTCGCCCACGTCAATATCCTGGCACCCAACCATGCCGAACTGCTTGAGAGAGTTCGCGCCTGTAGCGCTTTGTTGCCCGATGCTCCCCCTCCAGATCTCAGTTTTTCAATCAAACAGTAGTGCTCCAAAGCCGCCTGCCCCGCAAGCGGCTTTTTTGCTTACTTAATGGGTCAGTAGTTGACCGAGTACGCAACTTATATCGCTAAAATTGCCTAAATGCGCTAAAAAGGAATCACAAAAAAATCAGCTTACTAGGCTGAAGACAATAGCACTTTTTCATTAGGCGGGTAGTCGGTATGTCTCAATCCTCAACTACGAGGACTGCGTCGGGGATGCGTAGTGGTTTCCAGCGCGATCATCATGTCACCGTAAAACGCTTACACAGCGAGAAAGTACGCCTTCTGTACGATAACTTATGGCAGCCCGTGCTTAGCAGTGTGTTGGCAGGCATGTTGTTAGTGGCTGCCATGTGGCCGGTAGTGGCGAGCTGGATACTGCTGACTTGGCTTGCCGTCTTGACCTTTGTGTCGTTGGCTCGCCTTGCCTTGGCTTACTATTTTAGCCGCTTACCCGCGCAGCAACAGCAGCGCCGCCGCTGGTTACATCGGTTCAGCATTGGTGCGATTGCGGCTGGCTGCGTGTGGGGTTCTGGTGGGGTATTTCTGTTTACCGGCGAAAACCATGGCCAGGTAGCCGCGCTTTCGATTGTCCTGGCCGGTATTGCCGCTGGCGGCATCACAACGCTTTCTGCCGTATGGTGGGTTTCGCTTGGCTTTGTGTTGCCGATTATCCTGCCCTTGCTGGTGCAGTTTTTGTTGTTAGGGTCATCACTGGCAATTCTCATTGGCGCCATGCTAAGCCTGTTTTTAGGCCTGATTATTACTACCAGTCGACGCCTAAGTCGCATTATTCACGACAATATTGCCCTGCGGGTGAGTATGTCTGCTCGCGAAGTGCAGTTGCAAGAAAGCGAAAACCGCTACCGCTCTATCTTTCAACGTTCGCCGCTGGGCGTGCTGCATTTTGATGAACATGGCCAAGTAACGGACTGTAATAGCAAACTGCTGGATATCCTGGGTGTTAACCGTGCGCAGCTGCTCGGCTATCGCATGTTATCCCATTCGGCGGATAGCAGAGTGGCAAAGGCTGTACGCAACGCACTGGCCAAAGGCACTGGCTATTACGAAGGAACCTACTATCTGCCCAAGGCTAGCGCGGGAACGCCCCTGCGTGCCTTCTTCAATGGCGTACATAGCGCGGGTAACGAGATGGTTGGCGGGGTAGCGATTATCGAAGATTTTACTGAGCGTAAGCGCGCCGACGCGATTATTTACCGCCAAGCCTACTATGACTCACTCACTGATTTGCCCAATCGTCGCCTGTTTATCGAGCGATTAGCTGCCCTCTGCAATGAGAAGCAAACTGAGCAGCAGGACGGGTTGTTGATGTTTTTAGATTTAGATCGCTTCAAGCTGATTAACGATACCTGGGGGCATGCCACCGGGGATGATTTGCTGGTGCAAGTAGCCCGCCGCCTAGAAGGCTGTTTGCGCGAAGGCGACATGGCCGCACGGCTTAGCGGCGACGAGTTTGTCCTGCTGGCGCTGCTTGAAGAAGAGGCAGAGGTAGATATGGAAGCCGCTGCTGAGGCTTATATGTGCGCTGTTCAGCAGGCACTCTCTGAACCTTATCGGCTTGAAAGCCGCTGGGTGGAGGTAACTCCCAGCATGGGATACACCTGCTTTATGGCCGCTGATTGTGACGATGAAGAATTGCTTAAGCAGGCCGATATTGCGATGTACCGCGCCAAAACGGAAGGGCGAGCACGCCTACGCCGCTTTAAGCCCTGGATGCGGGATGCCATGCATTAAAGCGGCGTTGAAAGAATCTTTTAGGCTATCTGTCCGCTCAGCAATAGCCATAGCGCGATTAATGCAAAGTGGCCGGGATACCACGCTAACCATAGACGCCGCGGCATCGCCAAGTTAATGGCAGGAATGCGTTGGGCGGCCCCTGCGGCAAGTATCAGCACCACCACACAAGTGCCTACGGTAAATGACTTGGCCATGTCAGATGCATTCATTTGACCGGCAATCCAAAGTGCCGGAAACGCTGCTAACCCTGCCCACAGGCGCGACTGAAAGTCACTGTCCGCTTGGCTCAAGGCATGCATGGCAAACATCAATAGCGGAATCAGCAACAGCCCATTGTGGCCATACTCGACCCAGAACCCCAGCAGATACCACACCGTAACGCCTAGTGCGGCACCAGCTAACAGCCAGGGCATGGTGAGGGTTTGCTGCTGGTAGTGCTGCCAACCTTGGCGCACGAGCGCGCCCAGGGCCAAGCCGCTGGCGAGAGTAAAACAGACATTCAGAATGAAGGCGTCTGACGTCCGCGGCATCATCATATAGGGAAGCTGGGCGACCAAACCGATAATCAAAATCCGCCGCGAGTAGCGTAGCGGATTGCGGGTATTAAACAGCCCGTGCCAAGCCACCATGGCGGCAAACAGCGGAAAGGCGATACGGCCAATGGAAGACCCGGCCCAGCTCAAATCCCAGTCGCCGGGCAATATGTAGCGAGTGAGGTGGTCAATGGTCATGGTGAACAATGCCAGCCACTGGCCCCAGCCTGTCCAGTGAGAAGAAGGACGCAGTGTCGCAGCAGCCTCTTGAGCCACCGAGTGGGCGGCTGATTTTTCAACCATGGTACCTCCTTGTAAATCTGCGTTGAGAAATAAAGACCGGCATTGTGTAAACGAGTTCGCTGAGTTGGCTTAACGTTTCTCAATGTCGCGACCACTATACGATGGAGTTTACCCGGTTTCGTGGCTACTTGGTGATGGTTGCAGTTAGTGGTTACTTAAGCGGGACGGGGTGATTCAGGGAAAAGAAATGCAGGATGCTGCCTGGAAGGATGCTTGGAAGACTGGAAATCTAATACCTCCCCAGCGTAAACGCCGGGGAGGTGAGAGTGTTTACTCTGCGTCTTCTTCACCAAAATAACGCGTGTAAATTTCATCGTAAGTACCGTCTTCTTGCACTTCAGCTAAGGCTTCGTTGAACTTCTCAGCCAGGGCTTCGTCGCGCTGACGGAAGGCGATACCAAAGCCGTCACCGAAGTACTCTTTAGGCTCGCTGATGCGCTCGCCGACGACTACGTACTCTGCTTCTTCGCTTTCCAGCAGGGTGGATTGGCCAATCGGGAAATCGAGGAACACGATGTCCAGACGCTCAGCTTCCATATCCAGCACCATATCATCGGCGGTGGAGTAGCGGCTGATGTCAGCAACGTCGCTGAAGTTGTCAGTCACGTAGTTGTCTTGCAGGGTGCCGCGCTGAACGCCGATGGTCATGCCTTCCAGCGTCTCTTCAGTGGCTTCGCTAATACCTAGATCGCTAGCCGCAAACCATGCAGAGGGCATGGTGATGTAAGGGTCAGAGAACAGCACTTGCTCACGACGCTCGTCGTTAATGGTCATGGACGACATGATGGCGTCGTAGTTGCGTGACATCAGACCAGGAATAATGCCATCCCACTCTTGCTCGACCCATTCACAGGTAACGCCCATGCGGTCGCATAGCTCGTTGCCAAGGTCGATATCAAAGCCGGTGAGCTCGCCTTCAGCGGTGCGGAATTCCATCGGCTCGTAGGGAACGTCAACGCCGATGCGCACGTTGTCGTAGTCACGTGCCTGTGCTGAAGATGCGGCGGCGACGGCCAAGCCCAGCAGCGAGAGAGATAGTAGTTTTTTCATCTTATTACTCCGTAGAAAGCGGGTTCACTTGAGAGTGATCCCCGTTTTGTTAACTGACAAATAGTTGTTAACCGACAATTAAACTAACCCAGGTTGGCGCTGACGAAAAGAGGCTGCCGGGTTTTGAACTAACGTTTGTTTGACGGTTTCATGATTTTTTTATGATTAAGCATCTTGTGGGCGTAGATGTGCCAGCAGCTTTTTCTCCAAATAACGGAAGAAAAATAAAATTGCAAAGGTTAAGCATAGGTAAATAGCGGCTACGAACAAAAACGCTTCAAATGGCGCGTAGTAACGCGCATAGACAAAGCGAGCGGCACCGGTTAAGTCCATCAATGTGACCACGCTGGCAATTGCGCTGGCGTGGAGCATAAAGATCACTTCATTGCCGTAGGCGGGCAGGGCGCGGCGAAAGGCGCTGGGTAAAATAATCCGCCGCATCATTAAGCGTGGCGACATGCCATAGGCGCGGGCGGCTTCAATCTCGCCTTGGGCGGTAGCCTTGATAGCGCCACGGAAGATCTCGGTGGTGTAGGCGGCGGTATTCAGCGTAAAGGCGATTAATGCGGGGTAGAAAGCTTCGCGCAGCACTGGCCATAAAAAGGTTTCTTGAATACCGTCAATAAACACCACGCCGTAATAGATGATGTAGAGCTGAATCAGCAGCGGTGTGCCGCGAAATACGTAAGTGTATAAATAGACCGGCAGGCTAATCCACTTATGCTTGGAGCTGCGCATGATCGCCAGTGGCACGGCGAGAATTAGCCCCGCGATGAGTGATAAGAATACCAACTGGGTGGTCGTGACCAAGCCTTCCCAGTAGTAACCCAGCGTATCGGCAGTAAAAATGGTATTGCCAGCGAGTAGGTCATTGAACCAAGTGGAAATATCGAGCATATCACTGACCTCCAAAGCCGATGTCGTAGCGTTTTTGCAGCCGGGCAAATATCCACTCGGAGACGCTGGCGATCAGCAAGTAAACCACGGCGACAGGGAGCAAAAAGGTAAACGGTTCGTGGGTGGCGCGGGAGGCTTCAGCGGCGACGCGCACCATGTCGGTGAGGCCGATAACGGATACCAGCGCAGTAGTTTTGAGCAGGACCATCCAGTTGTTAGACAGCCCAGGCAGCGCATGGCGCATCATTTGTGGGAAGCGAATGCGGCGGAATACTAAGCTGCTGCTCATGCCGTAGGCTTTGCCCGCTTCGATCTGCCCGTTATCCACGGCCATAAAGGCGCCACGGAAGGTTTCGCCCATATAAGCGCCGAAGATAAAGCCAATGGTCAGCACACCGGCAGCGAAGGCGTTGAAGTTAATATAGAGATCGATCTCGTAGTTGTAATAGAGCATATCGCTGATGGCGTTGACGCCGATTTGGCCACCAAAAAACAGCAGCATCATCAACACGAGATCCGGCACGCCGCGAATCAGCGTGGTGTAAACCGTAGCCGTGCGCCTTAAAAACCAGTTGCGCGACATCTTCGCGGTGGCGGTTAGCAGTCCCAAAATAATCGCTAAAATCAGCGATAACACCGCCAATTGAATAGTCACGCCAGCCCCCTCGATGAGCCGGGGGCCATAACCTTGCAAATCAATCATGGTGAGCCTCGCGGATCAGTATTTGGGAGCCAGGAATTGCTGCAGGCGCGGAGATTGCGGGTTGCCTAGCACTTGATCCGGCGGGCCCGCTTCTTCTACCAAACCCTGGTGAAGGTAGATGACTTGGCTGGAGACATCACGGGCGAAACTCATTTCGTGGGTGACAACCACCATGGTGCGGCCCTCTTCGGCCAGCCCGTGCATGACCTTCAGCACATCGCCTACCAACTCAGGATCAAGGGCGGAGGTGGGCTCATCAAACAGCATGACTTCAGGGTCCATCGCCAGCGCCCGCGCAATGGCGCCACGCTGCTGCTGCCCGCCAGACATCTGCGCCGGATAGGCATTGGCGCGGGCACTTAATCCCACGCGGTCGAGCAGGGCGTGGGCGTGTTCCAGGGCTTCTTTTTTGGGTTTTTTCAGTACATGAATCGGCGCTTCAATGATGTTTTCCAGCAACGTCATGTGGGCCCACAGGTTGAAGCTCTGGAAAACCATGGAAAGCTTGGCGCGCATTTGTACCACCTGCTTCCAATCTTCGGGCTCGCGGCCGTGCTTGGTGGTTTTAAAGCGAATGGGGTCGCCGTGGACAATGAGGTCGCCATCGTCGGGCTGTTCTAGCAAGTTCATGCAGCGCAAAAAAGTACTTTTACCCGACCCAGAGGCACCAATCATGGTAATCACGTCGCCCTTTTGGGCTTGCAGTGAGAGACCTTTCAGAACTTCTGTATCGCCAAAGCGTTTTTTAATATTACGCACTTCAAGGGGAGTAGGCGTAGCGGCCATAACATTGGCTCCAGTACAGAGTTGCCGCAGCAACTGGTTATCAATCAACAACAGGCTGTGATGCGGCTGGCGCGAAAAAGGGGCGATTCTATCAGGCTGGACGCATAATGCGCGCCCTACTTATCACATTAAACACTCGACGTTAGTTGTACCAACGCCGAGCAGCCTGTTATCGCCTCACCATTATTATTGTCAATCTCTCTAACACTAGGATGATCTTTTGGAGGGCCTTAACGCTGAACCCTACGTAACCGGTGCCACCAACAGAGCCGCACGGGCACCCACTTCTACATTGGCGTTAGGGAAGACCACGTAAAGGGGCGTATCACCCACTCGGAATTCTCCAGCTTCTCCATCTTGTGCCAGCAGCGTGCCAGGCTCAAAACGGTTGAAGTTGGCCGTGTCTTCGGCAAAACAGAGCTGAAAGTCATCTGAGTGGCGAATCAGCTCATGCTGTACCTTAAAAAACTGCATTTGCGAGGCTGGCTGGTGGGCTGGGGAGTGCCCTTCACTTAACGCTGTGAGCAGGGCACACATAGGTTTTAGAGACGCCATATCGTTTTGACCGAAGGGCGCCACGCGGCCCAATTCAAACGTGAAGGCCTGGGCGGCGTGATAGTGCTTGCTGTAGTGGGAGAATGTCCAGCTGTGCTGATGTTGGTGTAGCACCGCCTGCATATCCGCAGCGGCGAGCCAGTCCCATTGCTCAGCGTCGGTAGAGGAGTCGGCAAAAGGTTCGACAACGAAGCGGGGATAACGGCTATCCCGGATGGCGGTGTGTAGGTCGTAGTGCAGTTTGGGTAGCCCTGAATGGCGGGCGTAAAAGTCATCCACGGCGGCCATTAATGCTCGGGCGCGTTCCGGCTCTTCGCCTTCAGCGCGTAATTCACGCTTAAACAGCCGGTTCAGGTTAGTGGTCATAAACCGCTGCTGTGCTTTAAGCGCGGGTAGGTTCCCAAGGATGACCAGCACGGGCGCGCCAAGTATGGCGCTACCGGCTTCCAGGCAGCTGAGCCATTCACCGATCAGTTCAACGGGCGCGGTTTCATTACCGTGGATAGCCGCTGAAAAAATGCACGCGTGAGCCGCGTGGCTTGCCGTATTCGGTGTGAGCTCCAAAACGCCCGGTGCATACAAGTGGTAGCTACCGCTTGGAAAAACGCCTTGCTTTTTGTCCGGGAGCTGCCCGTCAAGCGACCAGTCGAGCCATTGCCCTAGCATTGTCAGCTCCTTAGTCTCTGTTTTTAGTGTCGTTGTCGTTATAAAAAGTGAGCCTAGCATTACCACGCTAACCGTTTGCCACAAGACACTAGGTCGTTCGCATGTAAAAGCCCAGCGTATTCGTGAAAAGCATAAGGGAACCGGCATCAAAAAAAGCGCCCATGCGATGCATGAGCGCTTTTTCAAGCTGCGTGTCGGGTTACGCTGAGCGCTGGCGCTCCATTTCCTGCTGATACTCACTGGCAAGGGAGGTTTTTTGATTGTCTGGTAGGCCTCGGCCAGCCAGCTGGAACACTTCCTGCTCTTCTTCGTCGAGGTGGTGAGTCACTAAATGCTGTAGCTGTTTAGCATGGGTCAGCCAATGAGTGGCGCTGTAGTCGGTTTCATCGAGAAGTTCTATTAGCTCATCAATTTCATGATGTTCGGCCACGCTGTGACGAGCCTTTTCCTGGGTCAAATCCATTTCCATCAGCGGGATGTAGAAAGCGCGCTCTTCGGCTGCGGCATGACCATGCAGTTCTTTTTTCACTTGCTTGTAGAGTGAGTCGCGCTCGTCGCTATCTCCATGAGTCTCAATCAAGCGGGCAAGCAGATCACGCTGAATATCATGATCCTTGCGCAGGGCTTCAAAAATCGTCATTCCAGACTCCTTGGATACGTTTAGGTAGGCAAGACCAAAGCTAGTGGGGGTTTGCGCAAAGTGCAAGCTGTCGTTCGTCGATGAAATCGATGCCCGCAGACGAAAACATTCGCTTTTATCTACGCTTGAGTGCGCTATGTTGTGGGTACTGTTTATTGAGAAAGCCCAACGCACTGCTAAGTTACCTATAAGCCACACATCGCTAAGGAGATATCCATGACAAAGGTTCTGGTACTTTATTACTCCATGTACGGCCATATCGATACGATGGCACACGCCGTTGCAGAGGGCGCAAAAAGCGTTAGCGGCGTTGAAGTCACCGTTAAGCGCGTACCTGAAACAATGCCCGCGGAAGCCTTTAAAAACGCAGGCGGCAAGCAGGATTACGATACGCCGGAAGCTACGCCGCAAGAACTCGCTGATTACGATGCGATTATCTTCGGTACGCCAACCCGCTTCGGCAATATGACCGGGCAAATGCGTACTTTCCTGGATCAAACCGGTGGCCTATGGGCTAACGGCGCACTTCGCGGCAAAGTTGCCAGCGTGTTTACGTCTACCGGTACGGGCGGTGGTGATGAAATGACCATTACCTCTACGTGGACCACGTTGGCTCACCACGGCATGATCATTGTACCGATTGGTTATGGCCTTGAAGAGCAGTTCGATATTTCCAAAGTGAGTGGCGGCACGCCTTACGGCGCTGCGACCCTTGCTGGCGGCGATGGCTCTCGCCAGCCCGATGAGCGCGAGCTCAAAATTGCTCGTTTCCAGGGTGAGCTAGTCGCCAAGACAGCGGCTAAACTAGCCAGCTGATGAAGTGGTAGTTCATAACGTAAAAGCCTCGCTGGCATTGTCCAGCGAGGCTTTTTTATGGGTGATATCGACACTGCTAGGCGCCGCGTGCCGCGGTGTAAATGGTGTAAACGGATTGGCTGGCGGTCATAAATAACCGGTTACGATTCGCACCAGCAAAACATACATTGGAACAGACTTCAGGCAGCAAAACCCGCCCCAGCAGCGTGCCTTCCGGCGAGAAAACCACGACGCCATCAATACCTTCGCCACCGTTGGCGCTCGACCAGATATTGCCATCCATGTCGCAGGCCATACCGTCGAAAATGGTATCTTCGCTGGTAACGACCACTTGGCGGTCACTGACGCTTTTGCCATCTTCGCCAAGCGACCAGCGAATGATTCGCGCGGGCTCGTCAAAGTGGGTGGGGGCACTGTCACTGGCGTAGAAACCCTTGCCATCCGGTGTTAGTACAATACCGTTGGGTTTAAAAATATCGTCGGTCAGCAGGATAGGTTCATCAAGGCTGTCATCGACGTAATAGATAGCGGTTTCAAGTTCCAGATCACGCTTCTTGCCCTCATAGTCGAAGTGGGCGCCGTAACCGGGATCGGTAAAGATCACACCACCCGACGGGAGCGCCACCACGTCATTGGGGGCATTGAGTGGCTTGCCTTGATAGCGCTCGGCAAGCACCGTGGTGCTGCCATCCCATTCGTAGCGTAACACCCGAGAAGGGTAGTGCTCGCAAGCAATTAGCCGGCCCTGGTGATCAAAGGTATTACCGTTAGAGTGGCCAACGTTGTCTCTTAAAACGCTGACCTGACCAGTCGCTTCGTCCCAACGCATCTGCTTGGCTCGGGGGATATCGCTGAACACAACGTAACGGCCCACGGCATTCCAGGCCGGCCCCTCTGTCCATAGTCCGCCACTCCAGTGGCGCTCCAGCGGGCTATTAAAAATCATGTAGTCACTGAAGCGCTGATCCTCAACTTTCCAGGCATCAATGGGGTAGCGAGCGGGAGCAGGCCCTGGCGGGGCCTGCATGGCAAACAGCTGGGGGGTGGTGCCGACTGCGGCTAGAGCGGCCGTTGCCGAGAGAAACTGACGGCGTCCAAGTTTCATAGCATTGTCCTGAGTTTGTTTGTTGATGTTGTTATGAGCGAAGAAAAACTGACGTTTTCTTCACCTTCAGGACAAATGTAGAACATAGGCGTGTAAAAAACATACATTGTCTGCCCGGTTGGACTCAGCCGGGCAGACAATCGCTATAGCAGATGAACGTCAGCGCGTAATAGCGTCAGCAATTGCCTTGCCTAAGCTTTCCGTTGTGCCTTGGCCACCCACATCGCGGGTGAGGACTTGGCTGTCGCCTGTGCTCAACACTTCCTCAATGGCGCTTACCAGCGCATCACCGGCTTCCTTGTAGCCAAGGTGCTCAAGCATCATGGCACCGGACCAGATCTGGCCGATAGGGTTGGCGATGCCTTTGCCAGCGATATCCGGTGCGCTGCCGTGTACCGGCTCAAACAGGCTGGGAAAGTGGCCTTCTGGGTTGATGTTGGCTGATGGGGCAATGCCGATTGTGCCGGTGCAGGCGGGGCCCAAGTCGGAAAGGATATCGCCGAATAAATTACTTCCCACGACCACATCGAACCAGTCCGGGTGAAGGACGAAATTGGCGGTCAGAATATCGATATGGAATTTATCCACCGTGATCTCAGGGTAGCCCTTCGCCATTTCGACGACGCGCTCATCCCAGTACGGCATGGTGATGGAAATGCCGTTGGACTTGGTAGCAGAAGTAAGCTTTTTGCGCGGGCGCGTTTGGGCCAGTTCAAAGGCGTACTTCAATACACGGTCCACGCCGGTGCGGGTCATGACCGTGTCTTGAATGACGACTTCACGGTCAGTGCCTTCAAACATTTTGCCGCCAACGCTTGAGTACTCGCCTTCGGTGTTCTCACGCACTACATAGAAATCGATATCGCCGGGTTCGCGGCCTGCCAACGGGCTTTTAATGCCGGGCATCAGCTTGCAGGGGCGCAGGTTGATGTACTGATCAAACTGGCGGCGGAACTGCAGCAGCGAGCCCCATAGGGAAATATGGTCGGGTACTTTATCGGGCCAGCCAACTGCGCCATAAAACAGTGCATCGAAGCCTTTTAACTGCTCAAACCAATCATCCGGCAGCATCTTGCCGTGTTCGAGGTAGTAGTCGCAGCTACCAAACTCAAACGTAGTGAACTCAAGGTCGATATTAAAACGCTTGGCGGTTGCCTCGAGGGCACGAATGCCTTCGGGCATGACTTCGGTACCAATGCCGTCGCCGGCGATAATGGCGATACGATGAGCCATGGTGCTTCCTTCTCTTGTTAGTGGCTGACAATTGCTGGTAAGTACTGGGTCTGGCAAATACTGAGTAAAGTGTAGCGGCTATTTTGGTGGAGATAATCAGGCTACTATTCAAGCTATTGTTGCGTAAAAGTGAAGAGTGGCTAAGGGGTGTATGGCACAACTGGATGATTTGGCGTTTTTTCAACACCTGGCACGGGCGGGCAGCTTAACGGCAACCGCCCGTGAATTGGGGCTATCGCTCTCCGCCGTGAGTAAGCGGCTGAAACTTTTAGAAGCGCGTTTGGGGGTCGAATTGGCCGCCCGTACCACTCGGCGGTTGACGCTGACGGCGGAGGGCGAGCGCTACCTTGCCCGTGGCACGCTCATTTTGGATGAGCTTGCCGAGCTGGAGAGCTCCCTGGGTGAGCGTTCCAACCAAGCTCTTAGTGGTCGGTTGCGTGTTAATGCCACGTTTGGCTTTGGCCGCCGCCATATTGCGCCGTTACTATCGCGTTTTTGTGCTGAGCATCCTGAGGTGGAGGGCTGGCTAGAGCTCACCAACTTTCCGCTCAACCTAAGCGATCACGGCTTTGATATCGGCATTCGTGTGGGTGAACCCCCAGAGTCGCGTTTAGTCGCGCGACGCATTTTAGCGAATCGACGCATACTCTGCGCATCGCCTGGCTATATCGCTCACTCGTCGTCCCTTCAGACACCGGCTGATTTGCAGCAGCATGCTTGCCTAGTCATTCGTGAGAACGACAGTGATTTTCCGCTATGGCGCTTTGAACGTAGCGAGCCGTCCAAAAAGGAGCAAACGGTAAAAGTCAGTGGCCGGTTAGCCAGCAATGATGGTGAGGTGATTACCCGTTTGGCGTTGGACGGCCATGGCGTGATGCTGCGCTCTTGGTGGGATGTGAACGAGCACCTTGCCAGTGGCGCGTTAGTTGAACTGCTGCCTGGCTGGCAGAGTGTACGAGCGGACTTCTATGCGGTCTATGAGCAGCGCAGGCATGTGCCCGCCCGGCTGCGTGCTTTTATTGCCTTTGTTCAGCAGGAGATGGCGGGGCGGGTGTCGTCGCTGCCGGAGTCTTCCTGACTAGCGATTAGGGCAGGCTTCGCCCTGGGCGACATCGATCAGTTCATCGGTAGGAAAGTCCAGCTCCGCTGCACGCTGGCGCAGGCGGGACTCCGTCGCGCTATCCATTTCCGGTGTACGCGAGAGTATCCATAGGTAGTCTCGGTTAGGTCCCGCTACCAACGCCCACTGGTAGTCATCGTCAAGTTCAAGAATGTTATAGCCGCCGTAAAAGGGGCCAAAAAAGCTCACTTTCAAACGGCCCACATTTTTATCATCAATAAAGTAGGCGCGGCCTTCGGCTTCATCCCACGCTTGCTCTTCCAGGTTGTAGCCACGGTTGATGACGCGTACGCCGTCGTCATCGCGCAGGCTATAAGTAGCAGTGACGCAATCAAGGCCACGCTCAAATGAGTGGTCCAGGCGCGCTATCTCGTACCATTGGCCCAGGTAGCGATCTAATGCAAAGTCACTAACCGGCTCGGTTCCCTCGGGAATGCCGGTGCAGCCGGTAAGTAAAGCCATACTGATGACGCTGCTTCCTAGCAAATGTTTCATTTAAGCGCTCCTTGGCGATGAGTCTTTGGCGATCGGCTATGTTGTGTACTATCAGACGTTACATTCTGTCGTCATTTTGCCATATAAGAAGGACACGCTGATGACGTGTCGCTAATGAGATAGCAAACACAGGAGTGTTTATGTGGTGCCAACAAGAAATCCATTTACACGAGATGACGCGCGGTTTCCATCTTATTACCGATGACGTGGCCAGGGCGCTGCCGTGTTTAAACGATGTTCATATTGGCACGCTGCACCTTCAGTTGATGCACACCTCCGCCTCGTTAACGCTTAACGAGAACACTGACCCCGATGTGCGCCACGACTTAGATGCCTTTCTGCGCCGTCTGGTGCCGGAAGACTTGACCTATTTTCGCCATACGCTGGAAGGCCCTGATGATATGCCAGCCCACGTGGCCGCCAGCCTGCTGGGCACTCAGCTCACCTTGGCCGTGCGTGACGGTCGCCTAGCGCTGGGCACCTGGCAGGGCATATGGCTGGGGGAGCATCGTCATCAGGCCGGGCCGCGGCGTTTATTGGCCACCCTAAACGGGTGCGACGCTGGTTAACCTGGGGCATCACCTGAACGCGGGGTTGCTGTATAGTTAGGGCGTTTTAAGGCTTGAGCCGCTGCAGTAGCGGTTCATTCTGCATTTACCATGGAAAAAGCGCTTTTAAATGCCACGACGCTCCGTTTTTCATCTTTCCCGCCAGCGATGGT
Organism: Vreelandella sp. DA03-1M; assembly: GCF_055725665.1. NCBI lineage: Bacteria > Pseudomonadati > Pseudomonadota > Gammaproteobacteria > Oceanospirillales > Halomonadaceae > Vreelandella > Vreelandella sp. DA03-1M. Next base: position 3,027,602 of record NZ_CM146798.1, on the reverse strand, counting down.
TGCGGCTGTTTTTCTTTCTCAATCTTACCTTGGTGGGTGTGCTCATTGCGCACCAAATTTGGTTATACGTGGCGGAGCCTGAGTTTGAGTCAGTCCATACGCTTCAGGTGGCGGATATTCGCGAGGTATTGACGGAGCGAACCGACTACCGCTTTGCGGTGGTGGGTAATATCAATAACTCGGTGAGCGTCTTTCAAGATGAAATTGTGCCGCTCATCAACCAGGGCGGCATCGATTTTCTTATCTCGGCGGGTAACGCCGTTAATGGCGGGCGACAAGAGAGCTATCAGGCGATCTATCACAGCTTGGAACAGCTCAATGTGCCTTACTTGCTAACCTATGGTGATAAAGAAGACAGTGACTTTGGTAGTTACCTGTTTTATGAATATTTTGGCCCGCATTTCTACTCCTTCGTTGCGGGCGATAGCCACTTCATCTTCCTGGACGGTACGGGCAAGTCATCTACTTCCTGGCAACTTGATTGGCTTTCCAGGGAACTGGCTGCATCTGAAGCGCAGCATCGGTTTTTGTTTATTGGTTTGCCGCTGCACAACGTCGTGAGCGACGCGCCGCTGTTTGAAGCCGACAATTATCTCAATGACCCCCGGCTGGCCGAAGGCATTATGGCGCTGGCGGAGGAGTATGATGTTGATACGGTGTTCTCCGCTAACCTAACGCTCTTTTCAGAGCAGACGATTAATGGGGTGGATTACGTCACCACGGGCGGTGCGGGCGGTATTCTGATTGATGCCGACAGCAGCTTTCATCACTACGTTATCGTCGACGTAGAAGGTGAGAATGTCGCCATTGCACCGGTGCGTTTAAATGTGGATAGCCCCGGTTGGTGGCGGGTAGTGAGTAGCGTTGGATCAACGGTTTACGCCTTCTTTTACGTCAGCTATACCCGCTTTTTACTGATTGTTGGTTTGCTGACGCTGTTAGCGCTGCGTTTATATCGGCTGATTTTTGAAGACCGCCATTATTATCCCGATTTTGATATTGATCCAACGCCTTTCCTGGGTAAGTCACTTCGAGTGGCGATGGTATCCAATAATTACTTTCCGTTTGTGTCTGGCGTATCGGTGTCGGTGGACCGTTTGCGCAATGGTTTACGTGATTTAGGGCACTCGATTCAACTGCTAGTGCCCCGTTATCGTGACGCATGGCAGGACGATAAAGCGATCAAACGTATCCCGACTTTGATGGCGTTTGGTGAAAAGAGGGAGTTCCGTTTAACCAACCCGTTCAGTGTGCGCTTTCGCCGCTGCCTGCGTGCCTTTAAGCCCGATTTGATTCATGTTCATCATCCTTTCTGGCTTGGTTCCATGGGGCTGTTTATGGGGCGTCGGCTTAAGGTGCCGGTGGTCTACACGTATCACACTCGCCTGGAGCACTATGCCCACTTTGTACCGTTACCTGGTGCGCTTTTTCGGAATTTGATCTCGCACTCTCTGATTAAGCACTTTTCTAACCGCTGCCAAGGGGTGATCGTGCCTACCTACTCCGCAGAGGAGTATCTACGCATGATCGGGGTTAAAACGCCCTCGCTGGTGCAACCCACGGGAATTGATGTGGAGCGTTTCGCGCATGTCGAGGCGGGGGAGTTAGAAGCGCTGCGTGAGCGGCTAGCGATTGATCCCGCGCGCAAAATATTGATTAGCGTCTCGCGGATAAGCAAAGAGAAAAATATTGGCTTTATGCTGGAAGCACTTGCCGAGCTGCAGAACCAAGGGCACGAGGATTTTCATCTGCTGCTCATCGGTGATGGGCCAGATCGCGAGGCCATTCAACACCAAATCGATACCTTAAAACTGGCTGCACGGGTAACGTTAGTGGGCGCGGTGCCGCCTGATCAAATGGCGCTTTACTATCACCTAGGCGATATATTTGTATTCGCTTCTACATCGGAGACCCAGGGGATGGTCATTTTAGAGGCGATGTCGGCGGGCTTGCCCGTGGTGGCGGTGCGTTCAAGTGGTATTGATGATGTGGTGCGCCAGGGGGTTAACGGCTTCAAGACGCCGCAAAATCGTCAGGCGTGGGGGCAAAAAGTCGTCGAGCTAAAAGATAACGCAGAGCTACGCCAGCAGTTGGGTAAACAGGCCCGCCACTTTGCTGAAGAGTTTGATATTGCCAACTTTGCCACCGCGGTAGCCACCTTTTACGCCGAAGTGCTCGCTAAGTATCACTCCCCTTCACGCTGAGACCGTTTTTTGGCTGCTTGGCGCCGGTTGGCATCTTGACGCTGACTGGTATAGTACTTAAGCCCGACAAGCAGACCAACGCCAGCCGCAAGCCCTACGCCTGCCAACACGAGTTCTTTTGTGGAGGCCGCAGTGAAAAGGGCGCCTAACTGGCTACCCAAAAGAATCACCGCTGCGAGCCCTGGCACAATGCCGAGGGTGGAGCCGATCATATAATCGCGGAACTTAAGGTGGAAAGCGCCTGCCAGCATATTCGTCAGCGTGAACGGGGCGAGGGGCAGCAGGTTAATGACCGTCATGGTGCGAATGCCACGCTTGGATAAATAGCCCGAAAGGCCACGCAAATGACGGCCGCCATAGTGCATCAGCGCCTCTCGACCTAGCCAGTGCCCCACCCAATAAGACACTACCGATGAAGTCAATGTACCGAGCGTGGCGTACGCCAGCCCCCATGCTGGGCCAAACAGTAAGCCTGTCACTACCACCAGTAGGCTAAGCGGAAACATCACCAACAGCGCGCCAGCGTAAACGGCCATCACCGCCGCAAACATCCAGGGCGCGTTACGCCACTGGCGGATGGTATCGATCAGCTCGCTCAGGCGCGCCTGGGTTAGTAGGTCGTAGCGCTGTAGCAAATGCCACATGGCACCTAACAGCACGACGGCTACCAGCAGGCCAACGCCCTTGCTCAATGTTCGCGACATGCCCACTCCCAACGGCTAAAAAAGCGCTAGCATACGCTAGCCGTGCGATGGGATGAAGGCGCTTTTTAGGCGAACGATTAGTTGTTGAGTTCTGCTTCAATCACCGGCCAGGCGGGCTCACCGTCGGTGGTGGTCACGTCAGCCAGCATGGCTTCAATGCGCTCGGGGTGATCATTGATCCACTGCTCGGCGACCTCAGTAAGATCGCGCTCTTCCTGGCCAAATGCCTGAATCATCCAGCTCTGCTCTTCGGCGGAGAAGGTGAATTGCTCAAAGAACGCCACGACGTTGGGATTGGCCTCGGCATAGTCACTGCGCAGAAGGGTTAATACGTCGCTTTCGCCGTTGTTCTCACCGAACAGATCTTCGGGATCTTCCAGGTAGCGCATCGGCAGTTCAAGGTTCATCCAGTGAGGCGTCCAGCCCACCCAGACAATCGGCTCTTCCCGGGAGATCGCATTGCGTGCGGCGGAAAGCATGGCGACTTCGCTGGTATCGACTAATTGCCAGTCGCCGAGTCCCCAGGTGTCGTTATCAATGGCGTTGTTAAGAATCTCGCTGGCCGCTGAACCGGCACCAAAACCATGAATCTCGCCATCCAACTGGTCGCGGTAGTCATCAAGGTCGGCAAAGCTTTGCAGGCCGTCATCAAAGAGATATTCAGGTACCGCCAGAGTCATTTGTGCGCCATCGACATTGTTCGCCACATCAATGAGTACGCCCGATTCTTTGCGGGGATTGAACATCTCGCGTTGAGCAGGCAGCCAAGCACCCAGGAAGACGTCTATATCGCCGCTTTCAATACCCTGATAAATCACCTGCAGGCCGATTTCCTGGACGCTGGTCTCGTAGCCGAGCGGATTCAATAGCTGCTCAGCAATAGCGGTTTTAACCGTAATGCCGGGCCAAGAGGGTACGCCGAAATCGAGGGTTTGATCATCGGCTTGTACGGTCGTGGCCAATAGTGCAGTGGTGGCAAGGGCAATGCCCGAGGCGAGAGGTTTAAAATGTGTCATACGATCTCCTTGCTAGGGGTTCTTGTCAGATAAGTGTTCTTGTCAGATAAACGCTGTTGCTAGATAGGTGCTTAAACTCGAAAGCCGCTAAACGTTGCGGGCTAGCACGCGAAGGCGTGAGGCCAGCATATCGCGGTCTAGATAGGTGCCTTGTAAATGGCGAGCGCCACTATTGGGGTCGAATTCGCGGCGTCCGTGCAGTACGCGGCGGTTATCAAACGCAATCATCTGCCCAGGGCGAAGGGTGAACTCCAGCTGGTGTGCTTCGCTGTGAAATAACTTCCACAATAGCGCGTAGGCGCTATACCAGGCATCCATTTGCTCTACCGGTAAATGAAGCGCGTCGCGAATCCAGTTGTTCAAGCGCATCTCGACCAGATTGCCTGCGCTGTCCAGCGTAATTACCGGTGCCCGCATAGAGATATCGTGGCTCTCATCCTGAAAGCGAAAGTCGATGGGCGTTTCGCTGAGTATGGCGAGCGCTGCTGGGTTTTGTTGGCGCAGGGCTTCTACTACGCGGGCGCCGTCGGCAAACAGCGATTCACCACCGCTGGCTTCGTTTTGCAGGCAGTAGAGCAACTGAATATCGGGCGGTTGTTGCCAGTTGGGCAAATCGACATGCAGCGGCAATCCTACCGCGGTATACGCCGCGTTATTGGGGTTGGGCTTAGAGCGCACATCAAAGCGGGCACCAAAATTGGTGGCGCGCAGTGGACCAATACGCTCAGCCAGCCGGCTGACTTCTTCTTCTACCAAAGGACCGTCGGTGATCAGTGCCAGGCCATCGCGCAGCATAGCGGTTAACCAGGCTTTTTCGCCTTGGGGCGTGAGGAAGTCGCTATGATTTATGCGCTCAGGCGCGAAGTTATCGACCCACGGTTTGGCATTGGGGACGGCTGAGGTAAGGCTCGCCTCTGGGCGACGCTGATAAAGCCAGCCACTGTGAAATGCACTAACGTGACCGTCCTGCCAGTTCAAATGCAGGTGGCCATCCAGTAGCGCCACGGTGGGCGGCTCGGAAATCGCTTCAAGCGGCAGGTAAAGCCGTTCACGGGTCTGCGGATGACGGCAAGCGTGGCAGGCACAGTGATCGCGTAGCCAGAGCAGGGGCAGGGTGGTTTGCTCGCCATCTTGCCACTCAAGTGCAACACCTTGCTGGGTGAGCATTGCCTGGGTGAGTGCGGGGCCGGTTTGGTAGGGGGTTAATTCGCCCATGTCTGGGGCTTGAGCGTTATTTGTCGTTGGTATCGTTGCCGTTTGTACCGCGCTATTCATGATGACTCCGAATCGCTCCCTTTGCGGCAGAGCCAGATGGCTGTGCGTTAGGGGGGTGTGCTTAAGTGCTAACCAGGATGGGGAGTAGCAGCGTCAGTGACAAACGATTAATCTGGCCCCTAAGACATTATTTTATTTATAGGTCTCTTTTTCATGAGTCAGTTACCGCCATTGTTATGGCTGCAAGCCTTTGAATCCGCAGCGCGTACATTAAGCTTTACTGCTGCAGGCAATGAGCTTGGAGTAACCCAGGCGGCGATCAGTCAGCGCGTTCGGTTGCTGGAAGACCGTGTCGGGCAGAAGCTGTTTGTGCGCCATGCCCGCAGTTTAACGTTAACCCCAGCGGGGCAAGCGTGGCTGCCGAGTATTCATGACGCCTTTGTCCGAATCAGCGAAGGAACCTTGGAGGTTTTTGGTAGCACAACCGAGCAACCGGTCACACTGCGTGCCACGCCTGCCATTCAGCAGTCGTGGTTGGCGCCGCGACTGATTGCCTTCCATCGCGCCCACCCGCAGGTGGCGATTCGTGTGGTCAGCGCTATCTGGCCTGATGACTTCGGCCCTGAAGGGGCTGATATCGAGATTCGCTATGGCAAAGGGGAGTGGACCGGCGTTGAAATGCAGCCGCTAGGGGAAGAGCATCTGCTGCCGGTGTGCTCCCAGGCCTTGGCAGAGACGCTCTCTGCGCCGAGTGATCTGGCCGGGCACACGCTGCTGCACGCCGTGGGGTTTGGGGTGGGGTGGCCGGGCTGGTTGCAGGAAGCGGATGCTGCCCATGTTGAGGCGCAGTGTTGGTCGCTCACTTGCGATAACCAAGTCATGACGTTGGCACTGGCCAGCCAAGGTGGCGGCATTGCGCTTACTCACCGGCGTTTAATGGAGCAACGTGGCGATTTAGTGGCGCCCTTTACTATTAGTGTGCCTAGCGACGAGCGCTTTTGGCTGGTACGGCCAAGCCGCCGCCATGTTAGCGATGAAGCAGGGTTGGTCTGGCAGTGGCTGTGCAACTCGATGGGATGAAGAGCCATGCCGGTTGCGACTTCCCGCTGGCTTGACCGGTGAATGTGTGAAAAGGATGTGAATAAAACAGAGCACCCTCGGATAATTCGATTTAATCGAATACAAGGCGGAAAACGTTGCGCTTTTGCTTATCGGAAAGCGCCGTAGAATAGCTTCCAATTCATCAACCTAATGATCCTTGGAGCTTTCAATGACGACGCGTGCCCTGGTAATCACCTCTTCTATTCTGGCGGAAAACGGCCAATCCAATGCGCTGGCTAATCGCTTTATCGAGCAAGCTAACGCTCGTGACGGTATCGATGTCACCCAACGTGATGTGGTGAAAAATACGCTGCCTCATCTGGATATCAACGAGCTGGGCGCCTGGCAAGTGGCGGCTGCAGAACGCAGCGCTGAGCAACACGAGTTGGCTGCTCATTCGGAAACGCTGCTGGCAGAGCTGCGTGCTAATGATGTGCTGGTGATTGCGGTGCCGATGTATAACCTGGGTATTCCTTCGCAGTTGAAAGCGTGGTTTGACCGTGTGCTGCGGGCTGGAGAAACATTCCGTTATACCGAAAACGGGCCTCAAGGCTTGGTAGAAGGCAAGCGGGCGATTATTCTGGCAGCCCGTGGCGGCCAGTACGCAGGGACCGAAATGGATAGCCAAACGCCGCACCTCAAAGCCATGCTCGGCTTGATGGGGATTAAAGATACCCAGGTGATCTATGCTGAAGGTTTGAACATGGGTGAGCAGCATCGCGACGCTGCGCTCAAAGAAGCTTTTCAGGCGATTGATCAATTGGTTGAGGGGCTTTAAGCCTCCTCTTGCGTTAGAAGGAATTCCACATGCCCCGGCCCGAATTACTCGAACAGATTTACACGATTGTCGATCAAATTCCGCCGGGCCGTGTGACTACCTATGGCCGCATTGCAGCAATGACCGAAGGCGCTACTCCGCGCATGGTGGGTTCGGCGATGCGTCACCTACCGGATGGCCATCAGTTGCCCTGGCATCGGGTGATTGCTTCATCATTAAAGCTTGCGGATCATGGTGGGGCCGAGCGCCAGCACCGCAAGTTGCGCGATGAAGGTATTCTGTTCGATGCCAAAGGCCGCGTACCCGCGCATCTTGTTTGGCCTGATTGAGCTATATAACTCCTCTAGTACAACACGCTTTTAGAAACAACAACGCCGTCCATTGGGCGGCGTTGTTGTGTTCATGATTTCCTTCACTCTTCCAGGTTAGCACCCGATTTCCAAGACCAGTCGCGCCAGCGTAGATCAAATAGATCCTTGCGGCGGTCTTTCAGGTTGGTCACCGAGCCTTCGGCACGCACTACCGTCAAACGGGTCAAGTCTAAGTCCGAGAAGAAGATCATCTCGGTATTCGGCGTGGTTTCCGCCAGCACCGCATCGTGGGGGAAGGCGAAATCAGAAGGTGAGAACACCGCGGATTGCGCGTACTGGATATCCAGGTTTTCAATCGAGGGCAAGTTGCCGACGCTGCCACACAGCACCACGTAGCACTCGTTTTCAATTGCCCGCGCCTGGGCGCAGTGGCGCACGCGCAGGTAGCCGTTTTTAGTATCGGTCCAGAAGGGTACGAACAGGATGTCCATGTCCTGGTCGGCCAGCAGACGACCAAGCTCTGGGAATTCCACGTCGTAGCAGATCAGGATGCCCACGCGCCCAGCGTCGGTATCGAACACCTGCAGCTCATCGCCACCCTCAATGACCCAATCGCGGCGCTCTTGAGGAGTAATGTGCAACTTGGCCTGGCGCTCAACGCTGCCGTCGCGGTGGAACAGGTACGCGATGTTGTAGAGGCGGTCATCCTCGCCGACCTCAATCATCGAACCACCGACAATATTGATGTTGTAGGAGACCGCCATGCGCGAGAGTTCCGCTTTAAAGCGCTCGGTGAAACCCGCCAAAAAGCGAATGGCGCCCATTTGATCCTGCTGGGCGGCGCGGTCTTGAAGGCCCATCAAGGGGGCATAAAACAGTTCTGGGAATACCGCAAAATCGCTCTGGTAGTCAGACAGCGCATCAACAAAGTACTCAATCTGCTGAAGCGCGGCTTCCACCGAGGAGAACTCACGCATTTGCCACTGCACAGCACCTACACGTACTTGGGTAGGCTTGTTGTCGAGCACGCTGGCAGCAGGCTCAAACAAAATGTTGTTCCACTCTAGCAGAGTGGCGTAACCCCGCGACTGCTCATCTTCCGGCAGGTACTTACGCAGCAGGCGCTTGACCTGGAAGTCATTAGCCTGCTGGAAAGAGAGAATCGGATCGTAGATCTCTTTGCGTGAGACTTTATCAATGTACTGGGCGGGCGTGAGTTCATCAGCGTGCTGGTGATACTCGGGAATTCGCCCACCGGCCAGTATCGCGCGCAGGTTCATTGAGCGGCACAGCTCTTTACGCGCTTCGTAAAGGCGGCGGCCCAAGCGATAACCACGGTAGTCTGGGTGAATTAACACATCCAAGCCGTACATGGCGTCGCCATCCTCATCATTGAGGATGATCTCGCGGTGGCCGATCAGGTCATCGTATTTATGCGGGTTGGAAAATTCGTCGTAATCCACCTGTACGGTGAGCGCCACGCCCACCAGCAGTCCATCGTCCTCAATGGCGATTTGGCCATCAGGGAATTCCTGAATTAATTTGTCGATCGTGCGCTTTGGCCAAGCTCCACCGATATCGTGATAGACAGCGTCCATCAATGCCTTGAGCTGATCGTAGTCATCGCTCATTAGGTTGCGCAGATTAAGATGCAGTTCTTCCAGGGACATATCAGGGCTTCCCAGCGTCAGAAGTAAACGCCCATTCTAGCATTATTGGGCGTTGCTCGGCTTATCTGGTGTTAACTCGCGGGTTAACGGCCGTGTCAGTGTTTGCGCCATGATCACCCCGGCAAGGATGAGTAGCCCACCTGCAAAGTGGAAACCAGCCACTCGCTCACCTAAAAAGATCATGGCAATGACTGCGCTAAATAGCGGCATCAGGTTGATAAAAATACTCGATTGATTGGCACCGATTTGACGTACCGCCCGCATCCATAGAAACGTAGTGATGACTGAGGCGGGAATACCTGCATAGAGAATCAAGCCGATATTCTGCCCATCAATCGGCGTCATTGGCCCCATTAAATAGGGCGGCAATAAGAATAGGACGGCGAAACAGACTTGGGCGTAGAGCATCACCCAAGGCGGTAAGTTCATTGACCAGCGCTTGAGCATCACGCCATATAGCGCGTAGCAGGTTGCTGCGACCACCATCAGTGCATCGCCCAGGGCGACCTGGAGTTGCAGCAGTGAGAACGGATTGCCGCGCCCTAGCAACACGGTGACGCCTACAAAGGCCAGTACGCCACCCAGAATCCCGCCTAGTGTTGGCGGCTCGCGCAGAATCAGCGCACTCAGCAGTACGGTTAATAGCGGCACCATGGCGGCAAGAATGCCCATATTAGTGGCGGTCGTGGTTTCTGCCGCCACATAGGCAAGCCCCTGCCATAGGCCCATGCCGAGTAACCCGAGTAGCGCAAGCTTCGGCCATTGGCGACGAATCTCGTCACGGTGACGCAACACCGCAGGCAGCACAAAAGGCGTCATCACCGCGAGTGCTAATAACCAGCGTAAAAAGGCGATACTACTGGGCGCAATGGCGCCTACGCTAAGCTGATTAATGGTCATATTGCCCGACCATATCAATACAGTGGCGAGCGGCGGCAAAAAGTAAATCAAGGGCATAGCAACTGTTCCTTATCGTTAGCCGGGTAATGTGACGCGGATTCGCGCGCTGGGCAAGCGGTTGGCAAAAGATCGAGGGGCTAGATTGAAGGACTAGATCTAAGGGCTATACGTGATGCTCAGGATGTCATACGCTTGTTTGAATTTGCCTTGCAACGCTACTAATAAGATTCAGGAGACCCGTGATGACCCAGACGCCCGCCTATCCGCATCTTTTCCGACCGCTAACGATTGGTCATTTGACGCTGCCTAACCGCGTCTTAATGGGCTCGATGCACACCAATTTGGAAGAGGCGCCGAATGGCTTTGAACGGCTAGCCGCTTTCTATGCCGAGCGGGCGCGGGAGGGGGTTAGCCTGATTGTCACTGGCGGTATCGCCCCCAATGCAGAAGGCGCGGTTTTTCAGGGGGCCAATGCGCTTGTTGACGAAGCGCAACTGCCGGAGCACCGCCAAGTGGTTGATGCGGTGCACGCTGAAGGCGGCCACCTGTGTATGCAGATTCTGCACGCCGGACGCTACGCCTACTCACCGGATCTCGTAGCACCTTCGGCGATACAGGCCCCGATCAATCCGTTTATGCCACGGGCGCTAAGTAGCGACGAGGTGGAGCAGCAAATTGCCGACTACGTGCGCTGCGCGAGTCTGGCCCAGCAGGCAGGCTATGACGGCGTGGAGGTGATGGGGTCTGAAGGCTATCTGATTAATCAGTTTATTTGCCGACGCACCAATCAGCGCGAGGACGAGTGGGGTGGGGCGTTTGAAAACCGCATGCGCTTTGCCGTGGAGATTGTGCGTCGTGTACGCGAGGCGGTAGGTGAACGTTTCGTGATTATTTTCCGCCTCTCGATGATTGATCTGGTCGAAGAGGGCAGTACCTGGGAAGAGGTGGTTACCCTTGGGCAAGCGATTGAAGCTGCTGGTGCTAATGTCATTAATACCGGCATCGGTTGGCACGAAGCGCGGGTGCCCACGATTGTGACCAGCGTGCCACGAGCGGCCTTTACCGAGGTGACTAAGCGCATCAAGTCGGCGCTCTCGATTCCATTGATCACCACTAACCGCATCAACATGCCCGAGGTCGCCGAGCGGGTGCTGGCAGAGGGCCACGCCGACATGGTTTCCATGGCGCGGCCTTTTCTGGCTGATCCCGCCTGGGTGCGTAAAGCCCAGGAAGGTTTAGCAGACGAGATCAATACCTGCATCGCCTGTAACCAAGCCTGCCTGGATCACACCTTTGCCGGCAAGCTGACCTCCTGTTTGGTTAATCCTCGCGCCTGTCATGAAACCGAGCTGGTGATAGAGCCTGCGCAAACGAGTAAAAGAGTCGCGGTGGTTGGCGGCGGCCCGGCGGGGCTGGCAACGGCTGTGACAGCGGCCAGCCGCGGGCATAACGTGGTGCTGTTTGAGCAGCGCAGTGAGCTCGGCGGGCAGTTTAACTACGCACGTAGAATTCCTGGCAAAGAAGAGTTCAACGAAACCTTGCGCTACTACCGCGTAATGCTAGAGAAGTATTCGGTAGAGGTGCGCTTGAACACCACGGCAACCGCAGAAACGCTTGCCGATTTTGATGAAGTGGTGCTATCCACCGGCGTTCGACCCCGCGAACTAAGCCTGCCGGGCCACGACCATTCAAAGGTACTGAGCTACGCCGAGGCGATTGAGTCGCCCGAGAGGGTCGGGCGTAAAGTAGCCGTGATCGGCGCGGGGGGAATTGGGTTTGATGTCTCTGAGCTGCTGGCACACCAAGGACACCCCGCGTTGGATATTGCTGACTGGTGCGACGAATGGGGCGTTGATTTAGCAGTGGGCGAACGCGGCGGTTTAAAAACACCGACACCGCCAGACGTTCCCCGCGAGATCGTGATGCTGCAGCGTAAAAGCTCCAAACCGGGTAAAAACCTGGGTAAAACCACGGGCTGGGTGCACCGCGCCTCACTTAAAGCCCGCGGCGTCACCACGCTAACAGGCTGCGAATATCTCAAAATTGACGATGCCGGTTTGCATATCCGCCGTGATGATATCCATCAGGTACTGGAGGTAGATAGCGTGGTGGTGTGTGCAGGGCAAGAGTCAGTGCGTGACTTGTTGCCACCGCTGGAGCAGGCAGGGGTGGCGGTGCATATTATTGGCGGCGCCGATGAGGCTAGTGAGTTGGATGCCAAGCGGGCGATTGAGCAGGGCACCCGTTTAGCGGCAAGCTTGTAAAAAATCATATAAAAATGGCTTTATAAGGAAGGGCTTAAAAGCGCGGGTGACGTTAACCCATAAATGGCGATAGACTGAATGTCCTGTTATTAAGGGATTTCTTGGCCTGGCTATTAAGCATAGCTAGGCATTAAAGGCACTGGTGGCACCCAGCCTGTGCCGTAAGATCGCCAGATATAAGGACAACTGTCATGACCTCGGAGTGTAGCCCGCGTTTTTTAGCCAGTGATAACACCTCCGGTATTTGCCCGGAGGCGATGGAATATCTATTAGAAGCCAACCGCAGCGATGATTTGGCTTACGGTAACGATACCTGGACGGCCCGTGCCGCAGATCGCTTCCGCGAAATGTTTGACTATGACTGTGACGTCTTCTTCGTTTTCAACGGCACCGCTGCTAACTCACTGGCCCTTTCAGCGATGGGACGTAGCTACCACAGCGTTATTTGTCATGAGCTGGCGCATATCGAAACCGACGAGTGTGGTGGCCCGGAGTTCTTCTCCAACGGCGCAAAACTGCTGACCTCACCCGGCGCCAATGGCAAGCTTACCCCGGAAGGTATCGAGGCGCTGGTCACCAAGCGCAGCGATATTCACTACCCCAAACCCAAAGTGGTCTCGCTGACCCAAGCGACCGAAGTGGGCACGCTTTATTCCCGCGAAGAGCTGATGGCGATTCGCGCCATTGCTGATAAACATGACCTGCGGTTGCATATGGACGGTGCCCGCTTTGCCAACGCCTGTGCAAGTCTAAATGCCACCCCTGCCGAACTGACCTGGCAGGTGGGCGTGGATGCGCTGTGTTTTTCAGGTACCAAGAACGGTCTAGCGTTTGGCGAAGCGATCCTGTTTTTTAACCGTGAGTTAGCCGAAGATTTCTCCTACCGCTGCAAGCAGGCAGGCCAGCTGGCATCGAAAATGCGCTTTATCTCAGCGCCGTGGTTAGGGTTGTTAGAAAGCGGCGCCTGGTTAACCAATGCCCAACACGCCAATGCCATGGCGAGCTACCTCTCAGAAGGCCTGCAGGCGTTGCCGGGTGTCTCTCTTATGTTCCCTACCCAGGCCAACAGCGTTTTCGTTGAATTGCCACTCCCGGCAATTGAAGCGTTGAAAGCCAAAGGCTGGACCTTCTATACCTTTATTGGCGCTGGCGGTGCCCGATTTGTATGTGCCTGGAACACCACCGTTGAATTACTTGATGAGTTATTAGCGGATATTCGTGCCGTGCTTGAGCGTTAAGCGCGAAAACAGCACCTCTTTTGCCGCTGTTTAGTACCTGCCATCTAGTTACGCCGTTGCCCTGGCAGCGGCGTAACTGCTCTAGTGCACTCCCTTTCGTCGCCCGTTGCTTTATTTAACGCAACTAATCCCCTGAATAATTCTCTTAACTGTATCGCCGCTGCGTTGAAGGTTTTAGTCATCACTTTTTGCTAATGCTGACTACGCTAAAAAAAGCGACACCTCGTTTGGCACACCGTTGCGAAACACTTGGCTTGGCGGTGACTGCCTGGGGTTAGGCCACAGGAGAGTTCCATGAGCATCTTTGATCACGTTCAAGACCGATTTGCCCGCGTTCAGCAAGAAGACATGAGCCTTGAGGAGTACTTGGCGCTTTGTCGCCGTGACTCGAAGGTTTATGCCAGCGCCGCCGAGCGTATGCTGGAAGCCATAGGCGAACCTGAAGTGATCGACACGGCGAAAGACCCGCGTCTGTCACGCATTTTTTCCAACAAAGTGATTCGCCGCTACCCTGCCTTTGCAGAGTTCCACGGTATGGAGGAGGCTATCGAGCAAATCGTTGCCTACTTCCGCCATGCTGCCCAAGGGCTTGAAGAGCGCAAGCAGATCCTCTACCTGCTGGGGCCAGTGGGTGGCGGTAAGTCATCACTGGCAGAGCGCTTGAAGTTGCTGATGGAGCGCATCCCGTTCTATGCCATTAAGGGCTCGCCGGTTTATGAGTCGCCACTTGGCTTGTTCTCTCCCGAGGAGGATGGCGAGCTGTTAGAGAAAGAGTACGGTATTCCCCAGCGTTATCTGCGCAGCGTGATGTCGCCCTGGGCGGCGAAGCGGCTTAAAGAGTATGGCGGTGATATTTCCCAGTTTAGGGTGGTGCGCTTGTACCCCTCACGGTTGAATCAAATTGCCATTTCGAAAACCGAACCGGGCGATGAGAACAACCAGGATATCTCCTCGCTGGTGGGTAAGGTCGATATCCGCCAGTTGGAGCTTTACTCCCAGGACGACCCGGATGCCTATAGCTTCTCCGGTGGCTTATGCCGTGCCAACCAGGGGTTGATGGAGTTTGTGGAGATGTTCAAGGCGCCGATCAAGGTGCTGCATCCACTGCTCACCGCGACGCAGGAGGGCAACTACAACCCCACCGAAGGCATGGGAGCAATCCCCTTTGATGGGGTGATCCTGGCGCACTCTAACGAGTCTGAATGGCAGGCATTTCGCAATAACCGCAATAACGAAGCGTTTCTTGATCGGGTCTATATCGTCAAGGTGCCTTACTGCCTGCGGGTCTCCGAAGAGATCAAAATTTATCAAAAACTACTAGAGGACTCTTCACTAAACGCCGCGCCCTGCGCGCCGGATACGCTGCGCATGCTGGCGCAGTTCTCGGTGCTGTCACGGCTTAAAGCGCCAGAAAACTCCAATATATATTCCAAGATGCGCGTGTACGACGGTGAAAACCTGAAAGACACCGACCCGCGTGCCAAGTCGATCCAGGAGTATCGCGATGCGGCGGGGGTTGATGAAGGTATGCAAGGGCTCTCCACCCGTTTTGCCTTCAAGATTCTTTCCAAAGTGTTCAACTTTGATAGCACCGAAGTGGCCGCCAACCCGGTGCATCTACTTTATGTGCTGGAGCAGGCACTGGAGCGTGAACAGCTGCCCTCAGAAGTATTTGAACGCTACTTGGGCTTCATCAAAGAGTATATGGCGCCCCGCTACGTGGACTTTATTGGTAAGGAAATTCAAACCGCTTACCTCGAATCCTACAGCGAATATGGTCAAAACATCTTCGACCGCTATGTGACCTACGCTGATTTCTGGATACAGGATCAGGAGTACCGCGACCACGAAACCGGCGAGCTGCTAAACCGCCAGTCGTTAAACGAGGAGCTTGAGAAAATCGAAAAACCGGCGGGTATTTCAAACCCGAAAGACTTCCGCCATGAGGTGGTTAACTTTGTGCTGCGGGCGCGGGCGCAAAATAACGGCATGAATCCGAGCTGGCAGTCGTATGAAAAGCTGAAAGGCGTTATCGAACACAAAATGTTCGCCAACACCGAAGAGCTACTGCCGGTGATTTCGTTCAATGCCAAGGCCTCCCGGTCAGACCAGAAGAAGCATGAAGACTTTGTGGCGCGGATGGTGGATCGCGGCTACACCGAAAAACAGGTTCGATTACTGTCCGAGTGGTACCTGCGCGTGCGTAAGTCCCAGTAAGGGACGGATAGTTAAGGACTGTTGTTAAAACAGTGCTTAAGAAAAGCGTCTAAGGAGGTCGTATGACCTACTTTATTGATCGAAGGCCTAACGCTAAACATAAAAGCGCGGTGAACCGTCAGCGCTTTTTAGAGCGCTATCGCAAGCATATCAAGCGTTCGGTTGAAGAGGCCGTTAACCGCCGCTCCATTACTGATATGGAGCGCGGTGAAAAAATATCTATTCCGGCGAAGGATATCTCTGAGCCGGTGTTCCAGCATGGCCCGGGCGGGGCACGCAATATCGTCTCGCCAGGCAACAAAGAGTTTGTAGCGGGCGACAAAATACGCCGCCCTAGCGGGCAGGGCGGTGGCAGTGGTGCGGGGGAAGGCGGCGCCTCTAATCAGGGGGAAGGGGTGGATGAATTCGCCTTCACCCTCAGCCGCGAGGAGTTTCTGGAGTTTGTGTTTGACGGGCTCGAGTTACCCCACTTGCAGCGCAAACCGTTGAAGTCGCTGGAAGAGGTCAAAATGGTGCGGGCGGGATTGTCTAAAGATGGCGTGCCTTCCCGGATCAGCATTACCCGTTCGATGCGCGAAGCCTACGCTCGGCGCATTGCCATGCGCGCGCCGATTAAACGGGCACTTAAGGAAGCTCAGGAGGCCCTGGAAGCCGAAGAGCGTAAAGACCCGGTATTGCGTAACCCGGCCCGTATTGCCGAGCTGAAAACTGAAATCGAGCGTCTGGAAAAACGTATTGCCGGCGTGCCGTTCATTGATACCTATGACTTGCGTTATCACCAGTTAAGCGCCCAGCCGCAGCCTTCTAATCAGGCGGTCATGTTTTGTGTCATGGACGTTTCGGGGTCGATGACCCAGAACCATAAAGATATCGCTAAGCGCTTTTTCTTGCTGCTGTATCTGTTTTTGGAGAAACACTACGAAAAAGTCGAACTGGTGTTTGTGCGCCACCACACCGCTGCCCGGGAAGTTAGCGAGGAGGAGTTTTTTTACTCACGGGAAACCGGCGGCACGATTGTTTCCAGTGCGCTGAATCTGGTCAATAAGATCATTGAAAAGCGTTACCCAGTGGGGCAGTGGAATTTATATGTGGCCCAAGCCTCCGATGGCGATAACTGGGATGACGACTCGAATATTTGCCGCGACTTGCTGATCAAACAGCTAATGCCACAGTTGCAATACTACGCTTACGTTGAGATTACGCCCCACGACCATCAATCGCTGTGGCATGAGTATGCAAGTGTGGTCAAAGAATTTCCCGAACGCTTTGCCATGCGGCAAATTATAGAGGCGGGCGATATTTATCCGGTCTTTCGAGAGCTGTTCAAACGCCGCTTAAGCCAGTCCTAGTGGCCGTGTATAGAGGCTAGTGACCGTGTGACCGTGTAATAGAGGAGTGGGCTATGAGTGCGACCCGCAAGCGCAAGCCGATTGCCACCGGCTCCGATTGGAACTTCAACCTGCTGGAGCGCTTCGATGCGGAACTGGCAAGGCTCGCTGATGAGTATCGTCTGGATACTTATCCCAATCAGATAGAAGTGATCACCACGGAGCAGATGATGGATGCCTACGCCAGCGTGGGCATGCCGGTGGGCTACCACCACTGGTCATTCGGAAAGCAGTTTCTAGCCGTTGAGGGGGCTTACAAGCGCGGCCAGATGGGCCTGGCTTATGAGCTGGTCATTAACTCTGACCCTTGTATAGCCTACTTGATGGAAGAGAACACGCTGATGATGCAGGTGTTGGTTATGGCCCACGCCTGCTACGGTCATAACTCTTTTTTTAAAGGTAACTACCTGTTCCGTACTTGGACGGATGCCTCTTCTATTGTCGATTACTTGGTGTTTGCACGTAAGTATATCGCCCAGTGCGAAGAGCGCCACGGCGTGCAGGCTGTCGAGCAGCTGCTGGATGCTTGCCATGCGCTGCAAAACTACGGTGTTGACCGCTACAAACGCCCCTCACCGATTTCTGCAGAAGAGGAAGCGAAGCGCCAGGATGAGCGGGAAGCCTATCTACAAACCCAGGTTAATATGCTCTGGCGAACCATTCCCGAACCACCCACTGGGGAGTCTTCGCTGCCGGGTAGTTTGCACAATGCCAATGGCGATGACCCGTTAGGCTTACATAGCGGCGGGCTTTACCCTTCAGAGCCGCAGGAAAATCTGCTCTATTTTATTGAGAAAAACGCCCCGTTGCTGGCGCCTTGGCAGCGTGAGATTGTGCGAATTGTGCGCAAGCTGGCGCAGTATTTTTATCCCCAGCGGCAAACGCAGGTAATGAATGAGGGCTGGGCGTGCTTCTGGCACTACACGTTAATGAATCGACTCTACGACGACGGCAATGTCGATGAAGGGCTGATGCTGGAATTTTTGCAGTCCCACGCCGCTGTGATTAACCAGCCAGCCTTTGATAGCCCTCACTTTAGTGGGATTAACCCTTATGCGCTTGGTTTCGCGATTTTTATGGATATTAAGCGCATCTGCGAAAACCCTACCGACGAGGATCGTGAGTGGTTTCCAGATGTGGCGGGCACACCGTGGCGGGAAACGGTGGAGTTTGCGATGCGCAACTTTAAGGACGAGTCGTTTATTCAGCAGTTTCTGTCGCCGAAGGTGATGCGAGACCATAAGCTGTTTTTAGTAGTGGATGATGATCAGTTAGAGGCCCTTGAAGTAGCGGCGATACATAACGAACAGGGCTATCGCCAGGTTCGTGAAGCGCTCGCAACGCAATATGCGCTCTCCGTTCGCGAGCCCAACATTCAAGTGGTCGAGGCGGCGATTCGTGGGGACCGCTCATTAACGCTTCATCACGTGCAGGATAATCGCCGCCCGCTGGGGCGCAGCGTTTATCCGGTCATTCGCCATCTACAGCAGCTATGGGGTTTTCCGGTTCATCTGGTCTCAATGGAGGAGGGGCAAGTGACGCGACGTTTTCACTGGCCGGTTGAAGATGAGAGCCATGCTTCTTAAGCGCTCTTCGGTGAAAATCGGCTTTCTCAAAACAACCCTTTAAAAACAACTACCCCGCGCAAAGCGCGGGGTAGTTGTTAGTACAGCAGTATCCGCGTTAAACGGCAGCTGTTTAGGCTTGTGCAGTCCAAGACTGACACCAGCCCGCAGGCTCAACACTGTTCTCAGGAAACAGCTGGCAACCTTGTGTCTCTGCATTGAAGAACATGCAGTTATCGCAGCGCTCGCCCTCTTCATAAGCCGGGTGGTCGCTTGCTTCACTGGCGTCTTCGACGTAGTTAAGCGCTTGGGCGTTACTTGAGGAAGGATCAAGACGCGGCAGCTCTTGAGCGAAAGCAGTCTTGGAAAGAATACCTGCACCCAGCGGAAGGGCAGCGAGCCCTAACATGCTGTTGCGCATGAAGTCACGACGGCTCTTATTAGCCATGATTTCTCCTTATCGTCACGGTCTGACGTTTGGTCACGGTTGTTGGGTGGTGATCCACCTCTATTAGTGCTCCGAATAAACTTATAAGTCGGAGTTCTCTCTTACATGCTAGCGGATGTGCAAAGCTTGTGCGAATGCCTTGAGATGTACAGCGACAATTGGTCACGCTGTCGCTGGGTGCTGCGCTCGCTTCCTAGTCGCTGCTATACTCTGCGCAGCTTAAAGACGACATTTTGTTGCCATTATTTTCTCTTGAGGGGCACGCCATGCAAAACGCAGTCATTTTAATCAATACTGATAAAGGCCAAGTGAAAGCCGTGGCCGAGCGCTTAGCTGATGTAGAAGGCATTAGTGAAGTTTATTCTACCTGTGGCCGCTACGACTTGGTGGCGATTGCCCGTACTCGCGATTTTGAAAGCTTGGCTGAGCTGGTAACGGAGCGCTTAAATGCCGTAGAAGGTATCAGCGATACAGAAACCCTGAATGCCATGCAGGTGCACTCCCGCCACGATCTTGAAACGATGTTTTCACTAGGCTGGTAATTGGGGCCGCGTTTATCGCCACGATGGTAGTAGCTTTAAGCGAGATAAAACGATAGGCGCTCGTCAGCGCTAACCAGGGAGTAAGAGTGTTGGGAACATCGCTTTCGAGCTGGCGTCGGCAGGGGCGACGCTTGGGTATTGCCGTGCTGTTTGTTGCTGTTGGTACGGGGCTGTGGGAATTTCAAGAGCGCCAGCATAAAGATGCTTATACGTGGATGGGGGTGCCTACCTGGGAGGAGTTTCGCCCTACTACGATTCACCGTGTATTGCGCAACGACGGCTATTTAGTTGGCTGGTCTGATGTGCGGGTTAATCCGCTCTGGGTAAGCTATCAGGTTGAAGCGGTAGACGATTCAAGCATTGGTTCCCGGCCAAATTTTCAAGCTGATTGGCGCACACTGTGGCCGGTAGGCACGGATAGCTACGCAGGCAGTGGTTACGACCGAGGCCATCTGGCGCCCAATTATGCGATTGCCGCTGTGCACGGTCGCAGCGCTCAAGTCGATACCTTCTTGATGAGTAATATGACCCCGCAGCGACCCCAACTCAATCGGCAGCTGTGGCAGCGTTTAGAAGAAGTCGTTATGGATCACTTTGCGCCGCGCTTTGATCGTTTGCAGGTGATTACTGGGCCGGTATTTCCTGAACGCTTTATGGATAACGTGTTTAATCGAGTAGGGCTGGTCGAAGTGCCCGAAGCGTTTTATAAGATCATCGTCGCCCCGCACAATGAAGTACCATTAGCGTTGGCATTTATCATGCCGCAAGACGTACGTGGCAATGAACCGCTGGATGATTACTTGGTAACCATTGACGATATAGAAGCACGCACTGGGCTTAACTTCTTCCCAGAGTTAACGACGGAAGTGGAGTCTGTGCTGGAAGGGGAGTTGCGTTTACAGGGGTGGGCACTTGAAGAAGTGGCGCGACGCCCAGGGCGATTTCAGTAAAGAGGAAGTGCTTTGAGAAAGGTACGGTACTTTAAGAAAAGCGAGTAAAACGGAGAGAATTAAAAGAGAAATACTAATATTGATGCGGACTGGCCCATGTAAGTCATGGTGCCCAGGAGAGGACTTGAACCTCCACGTCCATACGGACACTAGCACCTGAAGCTAGCGCGTCTACCAATTCCGCCACCTGGGCGCATCATTTGAAGCGTAGTCGATAAACTCAAACTTTAACCACTTGCCGTTTGTGTTCGTATGGTGCCCAGGAGAGGACTTGAACCTCCACGTCCATACAGACACTAGCACCTGAAGCTAGCGCGTCTACCAATTCCGCCACCTGGGCGAACACAAACCTTAACTGCCTGCACCGTACTGCTTATATAAAGAGATGGTATAAAAGCAGTTTGGTGCCCAGAAGAGGACTTGAACCTCCACGTCCATACGGACACTAGCACCTGAAGCTAGCGCGTCTACCAATTCCGCCATCTGGGCAATTGGCGCGTATAATACCGGGGTGATGGTTAAATGCAAGACCCCTTATGCGCTTTTTATAAAGCTAATTGTATAAACAACGTCTAAGACGGTTGGGTGATTGAACGTGCAGCGCTATACTGCGCCTATGACTAAACAAAATCCTATTCATTTCAGCTTTTCAAACACTGAAATATCCCGCCCGCAACGCACTGCGTATGCGCTTTTTTTATGCCTCTCGCAAATGACGCCATTAAGGATGTTGCTCGTATGAAGTATTGGACGTTAAGTGATGATCCGCACGCCGAGCGCGAGGCGCATAAATATGGTAACCCAGCGCCGAGCCGGGAGTATTTGCTTGCTGCCTTAGAAACGTATGGCAAGCCGATTACCCATGAAAATATGAGCCGCCTGCTGGGTCTGGAAGACGAAGAGCTGATCGAAGCTGTCCGTCGCCGTTTGGCGGCGATGGAGCGCGATGGTCAAGTGCTGCGCGACCGCCGAGGTGCCTATGCGTTGATCGACAAGCTCGATCTGGTCAAAGGCAAAGTGCTTGGCCATCGTGATGGTTTTGGTTTCCTGCTGCGTGATGATGGTAAAAAGCCTGATTTGGTGCTACCGCCTCGTCAAATGCGGCGCGTTTTTCACGGCGACCATGTGTTGGCACGCGTTAGCGGGCGTGATCGTCGTGGTCGTGATGAAGCGACCATTGCCGATGTGATTGCGCGTAACACCCAGACTATCGTCGGTGTTTACCGTAGTAATACCCCTGAGTTTGGCATTCTAATACCGGAAAACCCGCGTATTACTCAGGAAGTGATTATTCCGCATAGCGCCTGCGGTGGCGCTAAAGATGGCCAGGTGATCTCGGCCAAGATCGTTCAGCAGCCAGCCACCCGTGTACAGCCGGTAGGCGAAGTAATCGAAGTGCTGGGTGAGCGTATGGACCCCGGTATGGAAATTGATATTGCGATTCGCAGTTACGATATTCCTGCAGAGTTCCCGCCTGAAGTGCTCGATCAGATCGCCGGTATTTCAGCGGAAGTGCTGGAAGAGGATAAGCAGCACCGCGTCGATCTGCGGGATGTACCGCTAGTCACTATCGATGATGAGTCTGCCAAAGACTTTGACGATGCGGTGTGTGCCTGGAAGACCAAATCCGGTAGTTGGAAACTGCTTGTCGCCATCGCGGATGTTTCACACTATGTGCGTCCTGGCACGCCGTTAGATGATGAAGGCCGCACTCGGGGTAACTCGGTCTACTTCCCTGGCCAAGTCGTTCCCATGCTGCCGGAACTGCTGTCTAACGGGCTCTGTTCGCTGAATCCCCATGTGGATCGCTTGGTGCTGGTGTGCGAGATGAATATTTCGCAAACCGGTGCGATTAGCCGATACCGCTTCTACGAAGCCGTCATGAATTCCCATGCTCGCCTGACCTATAACAAGGTGGCGGCGATTCTTGACGAGAAGAGCGAAGAGGGCGAGGCGCTACGGACGGAGCACAGCGAACTAGTTAAGCCGCTGAAAAATCTGGAAGAGCTTTACTACTTGTTGCGCGAAGCGCGCGCTGAGCGTGGTGCGATCGATTTTGATACCACTGAAACGGCGATCATCTTTAATGATGAGCGTAAAATCGAGAAAATCGTTCCGCGTAGCCGTAACAACGCGCACAAGTTAATTGAAGAGTGCATGTTGGCAGCCAATGTGGCGACCGCGCGCTTCCTGGATAAGCATGACCTGCCGGCGCTTTACCGTATTCACGAACGGCCGACACCTGAGCGGCTTGATAAACTGCGCCTGTTCTTGAACGAGTTAGGCCTTGCAGTCGGCGGCGGCGATATGCCCACTCCGCAGGATTACCAGGCACTTCGTGAAACGATTGCCGACCGCCCTGACTTCGATATCATTCAGACGGTCATGCTGCGCTCAATGAATCAGGCGGTCTATTCGCCGCAAAACGAAGGTCACTTCGGCTTGGCCTACCAGGCCTACGCCCACTTTACCTCGCCGATCCGCCGCTATCCTGATCTGCTGGTTCACCGCGCTATTCGTTCGGTGATTCGCGGTCCGCGCCAGACCAATACGGTGCTGCGCGTTGAGGGATCTCCGGTTGAACCGCCGAGCAAGTGGTGCCCATATACCTTCGAGCAGATGCTCGAGCTGGGTGAACACTGCTCGATGACGGAGCGTCGCGCCGACGAAGCCACCCGTGATGTCGAGAGCTGGCTGAAGTGCGAGTTCATGTCCGACAAGCTGGGCGAAATGTTCGAAGGTACTATCGCTTCGGTCACTCAGTTCGGTCTCTTTGTTCGTCTGGATGAGTTCTTTGTGGAAGGCTTGGTGCATGTGACGTCGCTGCCTTCGGATTACTATCACTACGAAGCTGAGAAGCACCGCCTGAAAGGTGAGCGTACCGGCACCACTTACCGCTTGGGCGATGGCCTTACCGTTCAAGTGGCGCGGGTCGATATGGACGATCGTAAGATTGACTTCGGCCTGGGGGATGAAAAACCCCGCCCACGCCGTCAGCCGCGTAAGAGCCGCGGTGGGGAAGGGGGCGCTGGTGCCAAAACAGGTGGTGCGAAAACAGGTAGTGCCAAAGCCTCTGGTGATAAACCATCCAGTAGCGAGAAACCCACTACGCGTCGCGGTCCACGCCGCACACGGAACGGCCCACGCAAACCATCACCGAATAAGGGCTGAGCATGAAGTCAGCGTCTTCACGGCGGGGTCCCAAGACCCCTGATGGGCTAGATCAGGTTTATGGTGTTCATGCACTGCAAAGCCTGCTAGATAGAGGTGAGGCACCCCGTGAATTGTGGGTGCAGCAGGGGGCGGGGAGCCGCTTGAAAGAGTTGGTCGCCCACGCTCAGTCGCATGGCGCTCGTGTGAAAGAGCAACCCCGCGATTTGCTTGATCAGCTAACCCAGGGGGCTGCCCACCAAGGGGTAGTCGCGTTTTGTCCGCCGCTAACTCCCGAGGGCGAAGAGTCGCTCTGGCTTAAGCTGCGTGCTTGGCCCTCGAATACACCGCCACTGTTGCTGATTTTGGATGGCGTGACGGATGTGCATAACTTCGGTGCCTGCCTGCGCAGCGCGGATGCCGCCGGTGCGCACGGGGTGATCGTGGCGAAGGACAAGGCCGCACCGCTCAATGCCACCGTGCGCAAAGTTGCCTGTGGTGCCGCCGAGGTGGTGCCTGTTTATCAAGTGACTAACCTGGCGCGTACGCTTGCCAAGCTAAAAGATGCCGGTGTCTGGATAACCGGTACGGCAGGTGAGGCTGAGGCCAGCGTCTTTGATATTGACATGACGGGCCCTACTGCGCTGGTGATGGGGGCGGAAGGGAAAGGCATGCGGCGGTTAACGCGCGAAGCGTGCGATAACCTTGCCAAGTTACCGATGGCAGGGGAGGTTTCTAGCCTCAATGTGTCAGTAGCTACCGGTATCTGTTTGTTTGAAGCTGTCCGACAGCGCCAGCTTGCAAGTTAACCGCCGTACTACTAAGATACACGCGCCCGTTTGTCTGCAAGCGGGCGTTAGCTGTGAGAATTAGTAATTGAAACTGTTGTTGAAAACAGTTGTTGAAATAAAAGTTCTGTTTGATGCCCCGGTAGCCGTTTAATGCGGTGGCGGAGCACTTCAGTTAACTCCTTGCTTCCTTGTCGTCGTTTACTGCCTTTAGCAGTAGCACACAACGGAAGCTGTCAAACCGCAAGGAGATCCTATGCGTCATTACGAAATCGTGTTTATGGTCCACCCGGATCAAAGCGAGCAGGTGCCGGCGATGGTTGAGCGCTACACCAGCATCGTTACTGAAAACAGCGGCACTGTGCACCGTCTAGAAGATTGGGGTCGTCGTCACTTGGCTTACCCGATCAACAAGATCCACAAAGCCCACTACGTGCTGATGAATGTCGAATGTAACGGCGAGACTCTCGATGAAATCGAGAATATCTTCCGTTACAACGACGCCATTATCCGCAGCCTGGTTGTTCGCTGCAAAGAAGCTGTTACTGAAGCTTCCCCGATGATGAAGCCGGCAGAAGAAAAACGTCCGCGTCGCGAAGAAAAACCGCGCGCTGAAGAAGAAGAAACTGCCTGATTTTATTCACTGCACGTTTTAAGGAGCTAGTCCATGGCACGTTTTTTCCGTCGCCGTAAGTTTTGCCGCTTCACCGCTGAAGGCATCAAACAGATCGATTACAAAGATCTGGACACGCTGAAGGCTTACATCACCGAAACCGGCAAGATCGTTCCAAGCCGTATTACCGGCACCAAAGCACGCTATCAGCGTCAGTTGGCGACTGCTATCAAGCGCTCGCGTTATCTGGCACTGCTGCCCTACTCCGATAGCCACCAGTAAGCGTTTAACGTGATGCTGGCACTAGCCCGATGGCTAATGCGGGGCACGCCTTACGCAGCAGGCGGGGCGGCCCTGGCAACGCTAGTGCCTTGGCTGTTCTGGTTAGGGGCAGCCATCGCCGCGTTGATGACGCTACGCAAAGGTTTTGCACCTGCGCTGCCAGTCATTATCGCTGCAGCACTGCCGGCTGGCTGGTGGTGGGCACAGGGAGACGTCATTCCGCTTGCTAGCATACTGCTGGTAACGCTGATGGCCGTTATCCTGCGCGAGAGGATGCGTTGGGGTGAAACGTTGATTGTGGGGACGTTGGTCGCCGCTGTCATGGTTCAGCTTGGCATCTTCAGCCCACCAGGCGGCACAGAGTTAATGCTTGAGCAGTTGCGGGAAGGTTCAGAAGAAGTGGACCGCATGCTCACGGAATTCGCCAATCAGGGCTACGATACCCAAACCATCGCCGCGTTAGTGGTGGGTGGGGTGACTGGGCTCGTCGTACTGTTGGCAGCAATAGTGTGTTTAGCGCTTGCGCGTAGTTGGCAAGCTGGGTTGTATAACCCAGGTGGCTTTCGCGAAGAGTTTCATGCACTACGCTTAACACCCAAAGAGCTGGCCGTATTGGTCGTCATTGGAGTGATAGGCATGCTGCTGGGCGCACACGCGCTGGCGATGCTTGGTTGGATTCCGCTGTTGGTAGCTGGCGTTGCGTTAGTGCATGGGTTTATTGGAATAAAGGGGATGAACGGGCTGTGGCTGGTAGCATTTTATGTGCTGCTAATCACGACCTGGCCCACGATTCTCATTGTGCTGCTGTTGGGGCTGATTGATACATTCGCGAACGTTCGCGCACGCCTTGCCCGCAGCAACTGACAAGAGGTTTACGAGATGGAAGTCATTCTGCTCGACAACATTGGTAAGCTGGGCGGCCTGGGTGACAAAGTCACCGTGAAGCCTGGTTATGGTCGTAACTACTTGGTGCCTTACGGCTTAGCCGTACCGGCCACCAAAGACAACATCGAAGCGTTTGAAGCACAGCGTGCTGAGCTCGAAGCGCAAGCCGCTGAGCGCAAGGCAGAAGCCGAAGTGCGCGCTGAGCAGCTAAACGACATCGAGCTGTCTTTGGTTTCCAAAGCAGGCGACGAAGGCAAGCTGTTCGGTTCTATTGGTCCGCGTGACCTGGCTGACGCCATTTCCTCTGCTGGCATCGATATTGCCAAGAGCGAAGTGCGTATGCCGACAGGGCCGATTCGCCAAACTGGCGAATACGACATTGCTATTCACTTGCACGCTGAAGTGAATACGACTGTACGTGTAGTAGTAGTTGCAGAGTAATTAAGTAAGTGCTACTTAAGTACGAGATAAGTGCCAAGTAAGTATTTAGTGCTTGGTCACTCACTGTACTGGCACGAACGCCTCAAAAGGCGCGGGGAAACCCGCGCCTTTTGTTATTTCTGACGCCTGTGCTGCAAGACGGTAGTGCTGGATAGTGTCATAAATCCGCCTGGTCTATTACGGTTTGGTGTTTTTCAGACAATGTCTAGATTGGCTGTGATGTCGGTGGTCGAACGTCCTCGCTCCGGCTAAGATACCCCTCTTCATTATTGGCTACGCTGTAGTATTTAAAGGAGCTCGCTATGCAGGACCAGCCTTCTGCTGATAAAGAAACGGCAGCGCTAAAACTGCCGCCGCACTCTCTGGAGGCGGAGCAGTCGGTATTAGGCGGGCTAATGCTGGATAACCAAGCCTGGGATAACGTCTCAGAGCGCTTGGTGGCGGATGATTTCTACCGTTATGAGCACCGTTTAGTGTTCAACGTGATGATTCATCTGGCTGAATCCGGTCAGCCATTGGACGTGGTAACGCTTTCCGAAGCGCTGGAAGCGCGTGATCATTTGGATACAGTTGGTGGTCTGGCGTTTTTGGCCGAGCTTGCGCGTAACACGCCCTCTGCCAGTAATATTCGCGCCTACGCCGATATCGTGCGTGAGCGGGCAACGCTGCGTAAATTGATCCGGGCTGCTAACCAAATCGCCGATAGCGCTTTTTCCCCTCAAGGGCGTCCGGCGGATGAATTGCTCAATGAAGCGGAACGGTTAGTGTTCCAGATTGCCGAGGAGCGTCCTAAAACCGGCGGTCCTATCGGTATGAGCGATTTGCTGACCAAAGCCGTTGATCGCATTGATGAGCTGTTTAACCTGAAAGGTGAAATGACCGGGCTTTCCACCGGTTTCCGTGACTTGGATGAGATGACCACTGGTCTCCAGCCGTCGGATATGGTGGTGATTGCAGGTCGTCCCTCCATGGGTAAAACCACCTTCGCGATGAACCTGGTTGAGCATGCGGTTATTTCCAGCGACAAGCCGGTCATGGTCTTCTCTATGGAGATGCCCGCCGAATCCCTGATGCTGAGGATGCTGTCATCGCTGGGTAGGATTGACCAAACCCGCGTACGTACCGGGCAGTTGGAAGATGAGGATTGGCCGCGCTTAACCTCCGCCGTCAATCTGCTCAAAGACAAACAGCTGTTTATCGATGATACCGCGGCCTTATCGCCAAATGAGATGCGCTCACGGTTGCGTCGGGTGGTGCGTGAGCATGGCAATATTGCACTGGTGATGATCGATTACCTTCAGTTAATGCAGATCCCCGGCTTCAATGAAAACCGTACCGGTGAAATTTCTGAAATCTCGCGCTCGTTGAAGGGCTTGGCGAAAGAGTTTAATTGTCCAGTCGTGGCACTTTCCCAGTTGAACCGCTCGTTGGAGCAGCGTCCGAATAAACGGCCAGTCATGTCGGATTTGCGTGAGTCGGGCGCCATTGAGCAGGACGCGGACGTCATTGCCTTCGTTTATCGCGATGAAGTCTATAATCCAGATAACCCCGATAACCAAGGTATCGCGGAGTTAATTATTGGTAAGCAGCGTAACGGCCCGATCGGCACCGTTCACATGGCGTTTATCGGTAAATATACCCGCTTCGAGGATTTGGCCCCGGATAGCTACGGTCAAGCATTCGGCGACTAGGTTTTTACAGGCTGGTTTGGGAAGACCGGTTTCAAAGCCAGCTTTGTGATGAGTCACTTGAGGATGGGGAGCGAGCTCGTATAATGCCCCACCCATGATATGCAAATAAACGGGAGTAGCAAATGGCAGGTGGATTTCGGCGCGGTAATCGGCAGCGTCTTCCTAAGCTAGAAGGTCGCGGTGAGCTTGAAGCACTGGAGCGTGAAGGGCCTTTCAAAGAATGGTTAGGTATGCCAGACCTTTATCGCTACCATTTGGTCGTGGAGGGGGAAAAGTATAGCTATCAAACCGAAGATGGAGAGCTGCCCGTTAAGGTGGGGGATAAGGTCGTGTTTCGCTACAAAGAGACCAAAGGCGGCAACTGGATTGACCGTAATTCACTTGGCAAAGCCATCGACCCTTCTGAATACCAGTAAAATAACGACTTCTTGACGCTTCGGTCAGGAACTCTCTTGCGCTATTGCCCTCGAATGCAGTTGAAAATTAGTGGTTAAGAAATCAGTTGTTGAATAACCCACTATTGTGCGTCTATCTTTTAATGGATGTCACAACACTGCAACAACAGGGCAACAGGAACGTCATAGGGTGCAGTCATGCTGTGCCCTGATGCCATACTTGATGACATAGACAAATAACAGGAGGGAACCATGGAACTGAAGGATCTTAAGCAGTTTGTCGCCAGCCACGACAACTTTGAAATTCGCGTGATTACCCATTCGGGTAGCCGTTTTTATCAGGTTGAGCTGGAAGATGTTGAAGGCGAGCGCCATATGCTGATGCAGCGTTCTAAGCCAATGCTATTTCGCTCGCTGGATGATGCCTATATGGAACTCAAACGGGCTGGCATTCACCGCGCTTACTTAGTACAGCACGTGCCGCACGATGAAGTAATTGGTCGTGACGCTCATTACAGCGAGCCGCTTACATCGCGTATGCCGTTAGTATTTTAAGTTTACGCGCTAACCCAAACGCTTCACGTATAAATCGTTAACTCTTAGCTTTACGCTTTTCCCACCACCGCCCGATTCGTATTCGACGACGGGCAAAATAACGGTAACCGGCATTCATCACGCCGCGTACACCCGGTAAGCATGAAATCTTCACCAGCCGCCGGTAGCCCAACACTGCATAGAGGGCACGGCTGGCATCCATCCCGATATACCACTCTCCTTGGCTATCTTGTAGATGTAGTTGGCCCATCATCGCATTAAATTCCTGCCCGTACGCCTGAGCGTTAAAGTCACTGGCCTGGATATCTACCAGTGCGATGCGTTCCTGGTGACGATGCTTTTTAAGCCATGCCACTTCTTGCTGACAAAAAGGGCAGTGGCCGTCATGAAACAGCGTAACAGGGAGCGATGCCTTCAGTGGTGAGTAGCGGCTCATTGTTATTCCTTATTGGCGTTCTGTTGTGGATATTGCATAGCCTGCCGTGTGGCAGGATTGCCCGTAGCCTGGTGATGTCTCCAGTTGTGATAAAAAGTTTTCAGCCTGCTGGCGAATAGCTTCACGCTTCTCATCGGTCATGCGCCTCAGGGAGCCGTAGATTAGCTTCATGCGTGGGTTTTTATTTAATCGCTCCGCATTGGCTTCAAGGAAATGCCAGTAAAGGCTATTGAAAGGGCAGGCGTTGGGGCCGATGACCTGTTTTGGCGAGTAGCGGCAGTGCTGGCAGTGATCCGACATTTTGTCGATATATTTACCCGAGGCGCAGTAGGGCTTAGAGCCCATCAAGCCACCATCGGCATGGAGCACCATTCCTAGCGTATTAGGCAGTTCCACCCACTCGCTGGCATCGGCGTAGACCGCTAAGTACCAATCGCACAGAGCTTCCGGTTTGACGCCACAAAGGAGGGCAAAGTTGCCCGTGACCATGAGTCGTTGAATATGGTGGGCGTAGCTATTGTCGATGGTCATTTGAATAGCGCGCTGCAGGCAGCGCATATCGGTATTCGCATCCCAATAAAAGGTTGGCAGTTCACGCGTAAAGCCGAGTGGGTTGGTGCTTTTGTAGCTGGGCATCTGTGTCCAGTAGAGCCCACGTACATACTCGCGCCAGCCAAGAATTTGACGGATAAAGCCTTCAACTGCATTAATCGGGGCATCACCTGCGTAATAACACTGTTCTGCGGCTTCGCAAACCTCATGGGGAGAGAGTAGGCCGATGTTCATCGCGGCAGAGAGTCGCGAGTGATACAAATAGGGTGCGGAATCGCTGATGGCATCCTGATAGCGGCCAAACTGAGCCAATCCATGCTGCATAAAGTGCTTAAGATCCACTAATGCCTGCTTGCGGGTCACCGGAAGGTTAAAGTTCGTCAGTGTGCCCATATGGTCACTAAAGTGGCGTTCCGCATCGGCCAGAGCGTCTTGAGTAAGCTTGTCCTGGCGGTGTTGAGGCAGCTCAGGAAATTCAAGCGCTGACTTGATGGGCTGGCGATTATCATGGTCAAAATTCCACTTACCGCCAGCGGGCTCATCGCCCTCCATCAGAAACCCGGTACGCTTACGCTGTTCACGGTAAAAATACTCAAGTCTTAACTGTTTGCGACCACTTGCCCACTGACTAAAATCGTTGGGCGACGTAAAAAAACGCTCATCTTCAAGAAGCCGCCAGGGAATCGTGGCGTTTTCACGCTGCTGCATCGTCTTCCACAGCCGCCACTCTCCAGGCCGCGCAACGCGTATCTCGTCGCAGCCATACTGTGCGGCTATACGCTCGGCTTCCTCAATGAGGGAGTGGCAATTATCGGCATCATCCAGGGCGCTGTAATGGACTTGGAAACCCTTATCACGCAGTGCCTGGGCAAAGTGACGCATGGCGGCCAAAAAAAGGCCGATTCTGTGAATATGATGAGGCACATAGCGTGCTTCTTCAGCGACTTCGCACAGAGCAACGACCGCATTGGTGGGGGCTTCTTGCAGCGTTGTTAGTGAAAAAGAGAGCTGGTCGCCGAGTACTAGAAGCAGAGGCTTAGACATGAGTTGGCCTATAGTTATACAAATGATGTCAATAGTATAACTTTATGCCGCCGCTTTGCCGAAAAGTGATAGGATTTAGCCCTCTGGTATTCATAAATTGTATTAGTGATCAGTGACACCGTTATTTTCCAGGAGCAAGTGTAATGACCGAAAATGTCGTCAAGGATCAACCGGGCGAGGGTCGGTTGGCCCATGCACCTAGTGATCACCCGTCGGTGCCTCGTGCCAAGGTCGGTGTTGTGCTCGCGAACTTGGGAACACCGGATGCCACCGACTACTGGTCAATGCGTCGCTACTTGAATGAGTTCCTGTCCGATAAGCGCGTGGTCGACTATGCCGGTTGGAAATGGCAGCCACTGCTGCAGTTGATTATTTTGACTAAGCGTCCTTTTTCGTCGGGTAAGGCGTACCGCAGTATTTGGAATAACGAAAAAAACGAAAGCCCGCTGCTAACCACTACCCGGGCTCAAACCGAAAAAATGACGGCGCGGCTGAAAGCACTCTATGGTGACGATGTCGAAGTCGATTTTTGCATGCGCTATGGCAACCCTTCTACTAAAAGTGTGTTGACCCGAATGAAAGAGAAGGGCTGTGAAAAAATCGTCTTTTTCCCCCTCTACCCTCAGTACGGTTCTCCTACAACGGCAACGGCTAACGACGAAGCATTTCGTACGTTGATGAAAATGAAGTGGCAGCCATACATTCGCACAGTGCCCGCGTATTTCGACCATCCTGCCTATGTTCAGGCGTTGGCTAACTCGGTACAAGAAGCCTATGACGGTTTTGCGACCCGGCCCACCAAGCTTGTCGCGAGCTACCATGGGGTGCCCGAGCGTTACTTGATGGAGGGAGACCCTTACCACTGCCAGTGCCAGAAAACCACTCGTTTGCTGCGTGAGAAGCTTGGTTTCAGCAAAGAGGAGGTCGATACCGCCTTCCAGTCACAGTTTGGCCCTGAAAAGTGGGTTGGCCCGCAAACCGTCAAGCATGTAGCGGAGCTTGCCAAGCAGGGGCATAAACATATTGCGATTATGTCGCCGGCTTTCTCGTCAGATTGTGTCGAAACCCTGGAAGAGATCGAGGAGGAGATTCGCGATAGCTTTATGGAAGCGGGAGGGGAAACGTTTAGCTATATTCCTTGCCTCAATGACCGTGATGACCATATCGAAGCGCTGCTAAGCGTTATCAATAATGAATTAGCGGGTTGGTTGTCTATTGCCTAACGTGTAACACCTTATTTGCTATAGTCATTTCTTGACAACAGCCGCGGACGAGTTTTTGTTCGCCAGCGGCTGTTTGCGTTTAAGCGTTTGACTGGTCAGTCAAAACCACCTGTTATAAGGTGTACAACTTTAGAATCACACTACTTCAACGCTGGCATGCCAGTGACAGGGCATGATGCCTGGGTATTCGCCTCAACCTCCAAGGTGAGCCTTTCATTTTTCAGGAGATTTCGCCAGATGCAACTTGCCGTTTTAATGGGGTTTTTGCTGGCCGCGTCGTCACCGCTACTGCATCGTTGGTTCGGGCATCACACCAGCCTTGTACTGGCGCTTTTCCCCGCAGGGTTAGCGGCCTGGCTGTTACTACAAGCCCCTGAAATAATTGAGAACGGCAGCTTGCTGTTGGAGTGGCAGTGGGTGCCTTCCCTGGGTATCAGTCTTACTTTCCTGCTGGATGGCTTGTCACTTCTATTTGGGCTATTGATCACCATCATGGGCGCCTGCGTGCTGGTATATGCGGGTGGTTACTTAAAAGATCATCCCGATATCGCACGTTTTCATATTGCACTCGTCGCTTTTATGGTCTCAATGCTAGGGCTGGTGTTAGCGGACGGGCTATTTACACTGTTTATTTTCTGGGAACTGACCAGCATTACCTCCTATTTACTGATCGGTTTTAATCACGCCGATATTGAAGCACGTAAGTCTGCCCGTCAGGGCCTATTTGTCACGGTGGCCGGTGGCTTAGCATTAATGGCGGGCCTGGTATTGTTGGGGATTGCGAGCGATAGCTGGTCGCTGGCGGAGATCCTTAGTCAGGAAGCCGACCTGCGTGAGCATGCACTCTACACACCCATGCTGATCTGTTTGCTGCTTGGGGCATTTACCAAATCGGCTCAGTTCCCGTTCCACTTCTGGCTGCCCAACGCCATGGCCGCACCTACGCCGGTCTCTGCCTATCTTCACTCCGCCACGATGGTGAAAGCGGGCATTTATCTACTGGCTCGCTTACACCCAGAGCTTGGTGGAACGTCGATGTGGGTCGGTATTTTGTCCGTTGTTGGGGCGACGACAATGCTGACCGGCGCGTTCCTAGCGATTCACCATACGAATATCAAAAAGCTGCTCGCTTACTCGACCATCATGGCGTTGGGTACGCTGACAATGTTGCTGGGCATTGGCACTGAATATGCGATGACCGCTTTTGTCACTTTTCTGCTTGCGCACTCTCTGTACAAGGGCGCGCTGTTTATGGTCGCCGGTATTCTTGATCATGAAACCGGTACCAAAGACGTGACGCAGATGGGCGGGCTGCGCTCGTTAATGCCGGTAACGGCGATGATCGCATTGGTAGCGGCGCTTTCACTTGCAGGGGTTCCGCCGCTGTTTGGCTTTATCGGTAAAGAGCTGATGCTTGAGTCTGTATTAGGCGCCAGTAGCTTCCGTATGCTGTTGGTATTATTCGCTTTTGTCGCTTCTATTTTGACGATTGCGGTGGCCTTTATCATTGCGTTACGGCCCTTTTATGGTAAGCGTCACCATACCCCCCTTGAGCCTCATGAAGCGCCGCTAAGCATGTTAGTGGGCCCTGCGTTACTGGCAGTAGGGTCGCTACTGTTGGGCTTAATGCCAGCCTTGCTAGGCGCTAATGCCTTATTAACGTCAGCTGCCACTTCTGTTTCTGGAGAAACGATGGAGGTGACACTGTCACTTTGGTACGGCATCAATGTGGCGTTGATAATGTCGATCATCAGCCTGGGCGTTGGCTTTTTGCTGTTTAAGCGTTGGGATAGTGTGCGAGCCAAGCTTTCATTACTGGCTCCGATCATGCGCCATGGTCCCGAAGCGGGCTATGAAAGCATGATGAACGGCATTGTGCAGTTCTCTGAGTGGCAAACACGGCTGCTGCAAAACGGCTATATGCGTAACTACATTCTGGTGATGTTGATCACGCTTATTGCGCTGATTGGGAATTCAATCTTGTTACGCCATTCGCCAATATTCGCTTTTGATCTGGATGTTCGTTTTCACGAAGTGGTAGTGGCGGGCACCATGGCGATGGGGGCGCTTTTTGCCACGACGACTCGCTCGCGTCTTGGGGCCGTTGTCTCCGTTGGGGTGATGGGCTTCTCTATTGCGCTCATATTTATCCTTTTCAGTGCTCCGGACCTAGCCATAACGCAGCTACTGGTGGAAACACTTACGGTGATTTTGCTGGTACTGGTGCTGTTTCGGCTGCCGCGGTTCTCGAATTTGTCGACGAGCCTTGAACGTATTCGTGATGGCTCCGTCGCTGCGATGATGGGGATCTTGATCTGCTTGTTGATTATGACCTCGTGGAGCATTCAGCAGTTTGAACCGATTTCGACTTACATGATTGAGAACAGTGCGCCGCTGGCTTATGGCCGCAATATCGTCAATGTCATTTTGGTTGATTACCGCGCTCTGGACACCCTGGGTGAGATGTTCGTGCTGGCACTCGCAGCGATTGGTGTTATCGCGATGCTGAAGCTGCGCCATGGAGAGAGCAGCAATGGCAAAAACGGGGAGAGCAGTAAAGTGACCACCAAGGAGCCGTACGATGGTTAAGTCAGGTACGATTATTCTCAATACCGCGGCACGCTTTTTAATGCCGCTGCAGCTACTGTTCTCTGTCTTCCTGCTGCTCAGGGGGCATGATGAACCGGGTGGTGGCTTCATTGCTGGCTTAGTGGCGGCGGGGGCCTTTACGCTCTATTTATTTGCCTTTGGCGTGAGCGCTACCAAAGAAGTACTGCGAATGGTCGACCCTCGCGACTTAATTGGCATCGGCTTACTGTTGGGAATGATTTCGGTGGTGCCTGCTTGGTTTATGGGTCAACCGTTTTTGACCGCCCAATGGTGGACAATTCCCATCATCGACTTTAAAGCGTCCACACCGCTGATCTTTGATATCGGTGTGTACTTCGCCGTACTGGGCTCCGTGACTGGAATGGTAATGACGCTGATGGAGGTCGACAAGGATGAACCTTGAAACATTAGGAGGCTCAGTATGGAACCATTGATGGCAGTGGCGATTGGTCTGCTTTATGCAACGGCCATTTTTATGATGCTGCGTCGCTCTATTGTCAAACTGGTGATTGGTTTGATGCTGCTTTCCAACGCTGCCAATTTGCTAATCTTCACCACGGCGGGCATGACCCGTGGTGCCCCGCCGCTGATTGCAGAAGGTATGATGCAGCCGCCTAGTGGCGTAGCTGACCCTTTGCCCCAAGCGGTTGTGCTAACAGCGATCGTGATTGCCTTCGGGGTGCTGGCGTTTGCAGTGGTATTGATTCGGCGTGCCTACGAAGTCGTTAAGGCCGATGATCTCGATAAGATGAAGGATACTGATACGTGAGGCCTGAAGTTGCTCTTCCCGTCCTCCTGCCCTTGTTGTCAGGGGCTATCTCGTTGCTGTTTTGGCGCTCGCGACCCATGCAGCGCTTTATGGCGGTGGCTGGAAATGTCGCGCTGCTAATAGTCAGCCTGTGGCTGTTTGTATCGACGTTGTCGGATGGCTACGTAACGATGCAGATGGGCAGCTGGCCAGCCCCGTTTGGGATCACCTTGATTGCCGATTTGCTAAGTGCCGTCATGGTCTTGATGACCGCGATTATCGGCTTGGCAATGGGGATTTACTCATTGGCAACCACTGGCCGTGGCCATGAAAAATTTGGCTATTACCCCTTGATGCACCTGTTGCTTGCCGGGGTGACCGGCGCGTTTTTGACCGGCGATATCTTCAATCTTTATGTGTGGTTTGAAGTGATGCTGGTGGCCTCGTTTGCACTGCTGATTCTGGGCGGCGAACGCGCACAGATGGAAGGGGCGATTAAGTATGTCACGCTGAACCTGTTAGCGTCGGTGATCTTCCTGACGGCGGTGGGGCTACTTTACGGGATGGTGGGAACGCTCAACATGGCTGACATTGCGCTGCGCATGGATGAGGCAGAGCACTCGGGCATGGTCGAAGTGTTAGCGGTCATGTTTATGGTGGCGTTCGGGATCAAGGCGGCGGCTTTTCCGCTGTTCTTTTGGTTACCTGCGTCTTATCACACGCCGCCAGTCGCCGTTTCAGCGCTATTTGCCGGGCTACTCACCAAGGTCGGCGTTTATGCGATGTTCCGTGTTTTCACGCTGATATTCGATCAAACCATGGGCTATCTTCAGGACATTATGCTCTGGGGCGCAGTGTTTACCATGGTAACGGGCGTATTGGGTGCGGCAGCCCAGTATGAGTTTAGGCGCATTCTGTCGTTTCATATTGTCAGCCAAATTGGCTATATGATCTTAGGTTTGGCGCTTTATACGCCGCTGGCGATTGCCGGGGGGGTGTTTGCCATCGTGCATAATATGGTGGTGAAGACCAATCTGTTTTTGATTAGCGGTATTACCCATCGGTTGCAGGGCACGTACCAGCTTAAAAAAATGGGGGGGCTCTATCGTGAGCGCCCTTGGTTAGCCGTTGCTTTCTTTATCTCTGCCTTCTCGTTGGCCGGTGTGCCGCCGCTATCAGGTTTTTTTGCCAAGTTTGTGATTGTTCGCGCGGGTCTGGAAGTTGAGGCCTACGTGGCCACTGGTATTGCGCTGGCAGTGGGTTTAATGACGCTCTACTCCATGGTCAAAATTTGGAATGAAATATTCTGGAAATCGCTACCGGAAGATAACCTGGTACCCGAAACGGCCACGCCAACCGGCGACGATGGGCGGCTGTTAAAACCAAGTCTGTGGATGATGTATTTGCCAGTAATGGTACTGGCTCTTTCATCGTTACTGATTGGTGTGTTTGCCGAACCGATTATGTGGGTAATGACCGGCATTGGTGATCAGTTGCTTGAGCCTCACGGGTATATCGAAGCAGTGCTGGGCGCTTCAGCCAGTGCCGAAGATGTGTTGCTGGATTCAGCTGTCGCCACCGACGAAGAACCTAAGGCTGACGCCGGGGAGGAGTTGCCATGACCGGTGCCATTTGGAACCTGCTGTTAGGATTAGCCTGGGTACTTTTGAGCGGGGATTTCAGTGGGCTGAATCTCCTTGTCGGTTTAATCTTCGGTTATATCACGCTGGTGCTAATTGAGCCTCAGCTGGATGCCCTGAAAGGTTATCCTGCTCGCGTGCCGCGCTTTATCGGTTTTATCGGCTTTTTTCTAAAAGAACTCATTCAAGCCAACTTACGTGTCGCTT
This sequence comes from Vreelandella sp. DA03-1M, assembly GCF_055725665.1. NCBI lineage: Bacteria > Pseudomonadati > Pseudomonadota > Gammaproteobacteria > Oceanospirillales > Halomonadaceae > Vreelandella > Vreelandella sp. DA03-1M. Next base: position 2,989,831 of record NZ_CM146798.1, on the reverse strand, counting down.
TCGATATCGTGACGCCACCTTGGCATATGAAGCCGGGGGTTATCGCTATGCCGCTTTCCGCCCGTACCGAAATGGAAATTACCATGGTGGCCAATCTGATTTCATTAACGCCGGGAACGCTTAGCCTGGATGTGTCTGATGACCGCAAGGTGCTGTATATCCATGCGATGTTTTTAGATAACGAAGAGGAATTGCGACGTAATTTAAAAGAGATGGAGCATCGGGCCTTGGAGCTGTTTCGCTAATGGATACGGTTATTCTGATCAGCCAAGTCATCATGAGCCTGGCGCTTATCCTGACTTTTGTTCGTGTCGTTCGTGGCCCGAGTCTGCCCGACCGCGTGGTCGCATTGGAGCTTTTTTCAACCACTGTTGTTGGGTTGGTTGGGGTGTATGCGATCAAGTCGGATGTTGCCAGCTTCCTGGATGCCGCCATTGTGATTGCCTTGATGGGGTTTTTGGCGGCGATAGCGTTTGCACGCTTTTTGGAAAGGGGAGGTCCGCGGGATGATTGATTTTATAAAGGGCACGTTAATTATAGGTGGCGCGCTATTTATACTGCTTGCCTCGGTAGGCCTGCTGCGGTTGCCTGATTTGCTAACGCGTATGCACGCGACCACCAAAGCGGCGGCGTTAGGCGTAATTTTGGTTATGCTGGCTGCCGCTATGCACTTTGCAGAAGTAGGCATTGTGGCCCGTTCGTTTGCCATTATTGTGTTTATTTTGATGACCGCACCGGTAGCGGCCCATGTGATTGGGCGAGCCGGTTACTTTGTCGGCTCCAAGCTTTGGAGTGGAACGGTCAAAGATGAATTGCGCCCTAACTACGACCCATTGACCCACGAATTAAAAAGTGGCCTGGAAACGCAGGAAAATGCCAAACGCCAGCCAAGGGAAACAGACCCCGACTAAAAGCTGACGACACCAATCCTGTCACCGCCAGTGGATAACCCCTATTGAGCCACCTTCGGGTGGCTTTTTCACATCCTCTGTTTAATAAGCCCCGTTATTTTTATACACGCTGGTAAAAAATTATCATGTACAATAATTGTACTGTATAAGATAATTTGTCTATGTTTTGAGGCATGCTACATGCGCGCGTGAGTAATGTTCAATGCACCGCAAACAACATTTGTCGCAAAAAACCTGCGTTCAATGCGAGCGTTCCTTCTTTTGGCGGAAAAAATGGGCGCGCTGCTGGAACGAGGTGTGCTACTGCAGCGAACGCTGCCGTCGTAGTGCTAAGCAGCCAAAGCGCTTGGCATCAAAGCACCCCAAGGAGGCACAAGCATGAACAGCACGATCGATATTGTCTGGCTGCAAGACGACCTGCGTATTGCGGATAATCCTCTTTTTCACTTTACCGCTCGTCCTAGCTACCTGCTTTGTCTCTTTGTCGTGGATGAGCAGTGGTTGGCACCTCTCATAGAGGGCGAATCGACGCCGCGGATCGGGCCAGCCCGATTACGCTTTTTATGGCAAAGTTTGATGGAATTGCGCGGTGAGCTTTTGCAACGCGGCAGTGATTTGTTGGTACGCATTGGTAAGCCGAGTAACGTTGTCATTGAGTTGGCCGCTTCGCTTAATGCCCGACAAGTGCGCGTTGCCGAGTATCCTGGGGTTGACGAAAATGCCCATATCCAAGCAGTTGTAGAGTCGCTGCCTAGTGAAACAACCGTTACGTGCATGGAAAGTGGGCGCCTCTTTGAACGCCATGCATTGCCTTTCGAGCAGGCGGCATTACCCAACAGCTTTTCTGCCTTCAGGCGTAGCGTAGAGCAAGCATGTACGGTGCCTGAGAGTCGCTGCGCACCGGTAACGCTGCCCCCCTGGCCTGAAGCTCCCAGAGGATTTCCACCCTTGAAAGCCGTCTGTGAGCAGAGCGCCACCTGGCAGCCTGATAGCCGTCAGGGCTATGTGTATCGGGGTGGTGAATCGGCGGCACATACGCGCCTTAACGATTACATTTGGCGTCAACAGGGCGCAGAGACGTATAAGAAAACCCGCAATGGCCTGCTGGGCGCGAATTTTTCAACCCGTGTTTCACCCTGGCTCGCCCGCGGCTGTCTGTCGGCTCGCCAAGTGTATGCGGCGGTGAAAGCGTGGGAAGCGGAGCACGGTAGCACCGAATCGAGTTATTGGATTACTTTTGAGCTACTTTGGCGGGAGTATTTTATCCGTGTTGCTGAGCTGGAAGGGGCGAAGATGTTTGGCTCTCGTCAACCAGCCAAGCCCTGTGCCGCTTTTGATGCCTGGCGCAATGCTGCCACAGGGCTGCCGTTTGTGGATGCCGCGATGTTAGAGCTGCGCCACACTGGCTGGTTATCCAATCGCGCCCGGCAAAATGCGGCCAGTTTTTTGGTGAAAGACTTAAAAGTGGATTGGCGATTAGGCGCTTTATGGTTTGAGCACTGCTTGGTTGATTACGATGTTGCCAATAACTGGGGTAATTGGCGTTATATTGCCGGGGTAGGGCGCGCTCCACGACAGGATCGCTATTTTAACGTGCTCAAGCAGGCAGGCCATTATGACCCGCAAGGGCTGTATGTTGCGCACTGGGTGAAACCGCTCGAAAATTTACCCCCTGGTTTAGCACGCCATCAACCATGGCGTGTCAATGCTCTCGCGTTTAAGGCTCCTTATGTTGAACCCGAACAGTGGGCGCCGTGGTTAATTCCTTACCAAGAAGCGGTTACAACAGCCAAGCCGCCTATATTGACTATCGTTACAAAGTAACCTTCGCTTATGACCAGCCGTGAAGGCTGGCATCTACGACTTTTCTAGGCCATCATCCCAGGCATGCCAAGGACTGCCTAAGGATATAAATGATGTCTCGTAATTTCTCTGCTGGGCGACCATTCCGCCCTTTAGTATGTGCCTCGTTCATTGCCGCGTTAAGTACTTCTTTTGCAGGCAGTGTTGCGCTCGCCGACTCTCAATTGATGACAGAAGTAGATACTCAGGCGGCAACTGAGGTTAGTTATGCAAACTTTCAGCAGTGGCTTCAGGAGTTTCGTCAGTACGCCGCCAATCAGGGAATCAGCGAAGCAACCCTGAGCAGTGCACTGGATGGCGTACGCTTTCGCGAGCGGGTGATCGAACTCGACGGTTATCAGCCCGAATTTGTCCGCGCTATCTGGGAGTACCTTGATACTGCGGTGTCGTCTACGCGGATTAATACCGGGAGGGAGAAGTTGGCTGCCCACCGGGATACCGCGCTGGAGATGCAGCAACGCTTTGGCATCCCTGCCGAAATTATCGTCGCCATCTGGGGAATCGAGAGCAACTACGGCAGTAATTTCGGCGATTTCTCAACCTTGGAATCCCTTGCCACACTGGCTTATGACGGTCGGCGTCGTGACTTTGCTCGTGGTGAACTACTCGCTGCCTTGCGTATTATCGACGAAGGAGATATCGCCGCCGAGCAGATGAAAGGTTCTTGGGCAGGGGCGATGGGTCATACCCAGTTTATCCCCAGCAGTTTTGAAGCCTATGCCGTGGACGGCGATGGTGATGGCCGTCGCGATATCTGGGGCAGTATCCCCGACGTTATGGCATCAACGGCTAACTATCTTGACCGGGCTGGCTGGCAGGCCGGTCAGCCGTGGGGAGTCGAGGTGCGTTTGCCAGAAGGCTTTGATTATGCTCAGACCGAGCGACGCAGCAGCGCTGAGTGGCGTGGAAAAGGTGTTCAAGCGCTGCAGGGTGAGTTACCCAACTTTGATAGCGCAGCCATCATTATCCCTGCGGGGGCTGAGGGGCCTGCCTTCCTAGCCGGCGCAAATTTCCGCGCCATTTTACGCTATAACAATGCCACCAGTTATGCATTGGCCGTCGCGACACTGGGTGATGCAATCGCCGGGCGTGATGGAATCCAGCATGCATGGCCGCGGGATCAGCAACCGCTTACCCGTGGCGATGTTCAAGAACTTCAGCGGGGTCTAAACCGCGCTGGTTACTCTGTGGGCGGCGCGGATGGCGTAATGGGGCCCAATACACGCCAGGGGTTGCGGAACTTCCAGCGAGATCAAGGGTTAATGCCGGATGGCTTTGCGACGCAAGCACTGCTTGAGCAGTTACGCAGTCATTTAGAGTGACTAGGTTTACGTTAATTTACCAAGGATGATGCTATGCAATTAATGGGCAAAAAGTTACTAGAAAAGTTACTAGGCAGTGTGTTGATGGGAGGCTTGCTCTCTGCCTCCGTGGCAATGGCCGATGACGATCAAGTATTTGGCTGGGTTGAAAAAGCAACCCTGCAGCCTTGGGATATTGAAGTGAAGGCCAAACTTGATAGTGGCGCATTAACCTCCTCGCTGGATGCGCGGGATATTGAGCTGTTTGAGCAAGATGATGAAGAGTGGGTACGCTTTCGTTTAAAGCTTGAAGATCAGGCGAGTGGTGAGGTCTTCAGTGATCAGATTGAGCGTCCGCTTTACCGAGAATTAGCCGTACGCGGAGCCGGCGGCCGCGACGAACGCCCTGTGGTGCTGCTGGAAGTCTGCATGGGCGATACTATTTATGAAGAGCAATTCAGTCTGCGCGACCGCGAAGAGATGAACTACCCGCTACTGCTGGGCCGCCGTACGATTAGCCACCTTGGCATGCTAGATGTGCGTGAAACCTTCTTGCAAGATCCTGAGTGTGGGGAAAACGCGACCGTTGTGCCCCACGACCCGGAAGATGACCAATCTTAACCACTTACATTTACACTGACATTGACTAAGTTAAAACAGCCGTGACAGCAGCGCGGTCACGGCTGTTTCGACGCGTAGAATGCGCGGGCCAAGGTGCATGCCCTCGCAACCCGCCGTCAGCAACTGCTCGACTTCCCACGCTATAAATCCTCCCTCTGGCCCTACTAATAACAAGGTAGGTTCACTGATATTTCTGGGACAGGGGGCAGGCATGCCAGGGTGGGCTACCAATCCGCGTCGGTTGCCCAGTAAGCCAGGTAGTTGCTGCTCCAGAAATGGACGAAAGCCTTTGCTCAGCGTGACAGTAGGCAGCTGTGTATCGCGCGCTTGTTCCAAGCCTAATAGGAGGTGTTGATGAATTTTCTCAGCGCGTAACTCGGGTGACTGCCAGTAGCTTTTTTCCACCCGCTTGGTATGCAGTAAGGTAATCTCTTTCACACCCAGCGCCGTTACATGTTCCAACGTGCGCGCTAGCATCCGCGGGCGGGGAAGTGCTAGCACCAAGTGCACGGGAAGTGGTGGCGGCGGTGGTTCATCAAGGGCTTCCAGTTGGAAAAAGGCGCGTTCCGGCGTCAGTTCCTTCAGCAGCGCTTTACCCATGTTACCGCCCTGTACACCTACGGTAAGAAGGTCGCCGGGGACTGAGCGATGGACTTCGCGTAAATGTGTCAGGCGACGTAGGTCGGTGATGCAGACGTGGCCGTCGGCGGTCAGATCGTTAGGATCAAGCAAAATCAAATTCATAATGAGGTCTATTGGTCACAGAACAGGCGCAGTGCGTCTTGCTAAACTATTAAGGTGGCTTGCATGGACGCGTGGTGCAGGCACAATACCAGTAACGGGAACAAAAGCCCCTATCGCGTTTAAGGAGATGCGCCGTGCGCGTGATTCGCAAGTATGCTAACCGTAGGTTGTACGATACTCAGCAAAGTCGTTATGTAACGCTGGAAGACCTACGCCGTTTAATTATCGAAGAAGAGCCATTTCGGGTAGAAGATGCCAAAAGCAGGGAAGATCTGACGCGTACTATTTTGCTCTCTATTATTATTGAGCAGGAGCAAGCGGACAGCGAGGCAGAAGTGTTTTCTAACGACCTGCTGGCGCAATTAATCCGCGTTTACGACATGACATCACCGTTGCCGCTGTCGCGCTATCTAGAACAGGGCACTCAACTGATGTTAGAGCAGCAAAAGCGTTTGCAAAGTCAGTGGAAGCAGGCGATGCGTAACACGCCGTTGGAGTTTATGCGCGAGTTAGCTGAAGAGAATATGCGCTTTTGGCAAAAAACGCTGAACCAGCCCGGTCAAGCTGATGACTCAGACGATACAACGCAGGCTGAGGGCGATAACCGCGACACCAGCGATGATAACAAACCTACCTCCTAACCCCACTCGCCGCTGCGCTGTGGCATAATGCCGCCGATAACGCTCTCCCGTTTGAGAAGGATGCACATGAAGGTTTTGATGATAGGCGGCGGTGGTCGTGAGCACGCCCTGGCTTGGAAATTAGCGCAATCTAAACAGGTTGAACAAGTATTTGTCGCGCCTGGAAACGCAGGCACCGCCACGGAGCCTAAGTTAACCAATGTGGCGATTGCGGCAACCGATTTAGAGGGTCTGATCGCCTTTGCCCGTGATGAGCAGATTGGCCTTACCGTGGTAGGCCCTGAAGCGCCTTTGGTAGACGGTGTGGTCGATCGTTTTCAAGCCGCGGGGTTAACAATTTTTGGCCCTACGCAGGCGGCTGCCCAGTTGGAAGGTTCCAAATCCTTTACCAAGGATTTTCTGGCTCGTCATAAAATCCCTTCGGCGGACTATCAAACCTTTACTGAGGTAGCCCCCGCGCTGGCCTATCTGCAAACAATGGGTGCGCCGATAGTGATCAAAGCGGATGGCTTGGCTGCGGGTAAGGGCGTCATCGTAGCCCTTAGCGAAGCCGAAGCAGAGGCCGCTATTCGTGACATGCTGGAAGCCAATGCGTTTGGCGATGCAGGCGCTCGGGTGGTGATTGAAGAGTTCCTAGAGGGTGAAGAGGCGAGCTTTATTGTCATGGTGGATGGCGAGAATGTCGTGCCCATGGCGACTAGCCAAGACCATAAACGTGCCTACGATGGTGATACCGGCCCGAATACGGGTGGTATGGGGGCTTATTCGCCAGCACCGGTGGTTACCCCTGAAGTTGATGCGCGCATTATGGAGCAGGTGATTCTGCCCACTGTGCGTGGCATGGCTGCTGAGGGCAATGCCTATACGGGGTTCCTGTATGCAGGCTTAATGATTGATGCCGCCGGTAACCCTCGTGTTATTGAGTACAACTGCCGCTTCGGTGACCCTGAAACCCAGCCGATTATGCTGCGCTTGCTTTCTGACCTGGCGGAGCTTTGCTTGGCGGGTGCCGAAGGCCGATTGGCCGGACAGCATTGCGAATGGGATTCACGTGCGGCGGTAGGCGTGGTATTGGCTGCTGGCGGCTATCCTGGTAGCTATCGCAAAGGCGATGTTATCCACGGCTTAGCAGACGCTGAACAGACGGGGTGCAAAGTGTTTCACGCGGGTACAGCGCAAAATGCCCAGGGTGAGATCACTACGGCAGGCGGGCGTGTGCTGTGCGTAACAGCGTTAGGTGATAGCGTTTCAGAAGCGCAGCAGCAAGCGTACCAAGGCGTTAACGCGATTCACTGGGAAGGCGTTGAGTGTCGGCGTGATATCGCTTTCAGAGCGATTGCTCGCGAGGGGTAAGTACTCCTGATGCTGAGCTAGTACTGAACGCATACGCCGTTTAAACCGAGGTTTCCTACTTCACTGACGAGGAAAAGGCATGGAGCGTGTCAAGCTGGACTTTCCCGCTGAAGCGGTCATTCATCGTCACTCTCTGACAGTGCGGGTAACCGATATAAACTACGGCCGTCATTTGGGGCACGATGCGGTGGTATCGCTGCTCCACGAGGCGCGTATTCAAGCCTTTGCGGCGCTGGATCTGCCTGAGTGGGACATGCATGGGCATCCATCGGTCGTCGCCGACCTTGCGGTAACGTATCAAAGTGAAGCACGCTGGCCTGACGCTTTGATCATTGCGACTGCCGTGCCTGAGCCGCAAGGTAAAGCGTTGACAGTTTATCAGCGTATTTACCAGGCAGAATCCCAGCAGGTTGTCGCGACAGCACGGGTTAATCAACTGCTGATTGATCTTGCTACGGGCCGCCCTGCTGAGGTGCCTGAGCAGGTTAAACAAGCGCTTGCACATGCGAGGAGCGGCTAATGTCACGGGAGTATCCGATTATTGCGGTCACCGGCTCTTCCGGGGCGGGCACGACCACCGTTCGGCGCAGTTTTGAGCGGATGTTTCTGCGTGAAGATGTGCATGCAGCCATGGTCGATGGCGATGCCTTTCACCGCTACACTCGCGATGATTTGCACCGTATCTTCCGGGAAGAGCCTGAGCGCAAAGATGAGCTTTCTCATTTTGCCGTAGAGGCTAACTTACTGGACCGCCTGGAAGGCTTGTTTAGCGAGTATGGCGAACATGGTTCAGGTACCTTTCGCCACTATATCCACGCCGAAGATAAGCAGAAAATTGAAGCGGGCTACCGGGTGGGGACGTTCACCGAGTGGCAATCGCTGCCCTGTGGAACCGACCTGCTGTTCTATGAAGGTTTGCACGGCGGGTTGGTGACCGAAGAGTATGATATTGCCCGCCATGTGGATCTATTGGTAGGCGTGGCACCCACCATGAATCTGGAGTGGATTCAAAAAATCGACCGTGACACCAAGCTGCGTGGTTATTCACAAGAAGCGGTTATTGACACTATCCTGGGCCGGATGGATGACTATGTCCGTTATATCCAGCCGCAGTTCTCGCGCACCCACATCAATTTTCAGCGGGTGCCTACGGTTGATACCTCCAACCCCTTTGAGGTGCAGGATATCCCCACTGATGCTGAGTCGTTTGTGGTCATCCGCTTTCGAGATCCCTCCACGGTTGATTTCCCTTGGCTGCTGGCGATGATCAAAGATTCGTTTATGACCCGCCCGCATACCTTGGTGGTACCCGGCGCGCGGATGTCGCTGGCCATGGAGCTTATCCTTGCCCCTCTGGTCAGGCATCTACTGGCGCAGCGGCGCTTCCGTTAATCGTGACCGTCAGCATTGGTTGAAAGCCGTAAGGAGAGTTATATGGACTGTCTGTTTTGCAAAATCATTAAGCGTGAAATCCCTGCTGATATCGTTTATGAAGATGAGCATGTGTTAGCGTTTAACGATATTGGCCCCCAAGCGCCGACGCATCAGTTGATCATTCCCAAAAAGCATATCGCCACACTCAATGATATCGATGAAACCGATCTTGTTACGGTAGGGCGGCTGCAGTTTACTGCCGCCAAGCTTGCCCGTGAGCAGGGCTTTGCTGAAGATGGCTATCGTGTGGTTATGAACTGCAACGAAATGGGCGGGCAAACGGTCTACCATATCCACATGCATTTAATGGGTGGACGCGCTTTCACGTGGCCTGCTGGTTAGGCTAAGTAGACCGCTATCGTCACCCGTCATCAAACAACGGAGTGTTGCCATGGATCGTCAACAGAGTCGTTCAGATCGCGTCATCCACCAGTTTGATACTGTTTTACGTACGCTAATGCCCCACGCGGCCGCATCGCAGCGCACCAGCCCTGCAGCGGGTGTTGTCGATGGCGCGCTCGATGATCAAGAGCGCCGCCACGCGGCGGGTTTGATGCGGATTAATCATACCGGTGAAGTGTGTGCCCAAGCGCTGTACCAGGGGCAGAGCGTGACCGCTAAACTTCCTCATGTGCGTCAACAGGTTGAGCAGTCTGCACTGGAAGAGATCGATCATCTGGCCTGGTGTGATGAGCGTTTAGTGCAGTTACAAAGCCGACCCAGCTATTTAAACCCGCTCTTTTATGTAGCCTCGTTTGGCATCGGGGCAGCGACTGGGGCGGTCAGTGATCGTATCAGTTTGGGGGTTGTTGCCGCGACGGAAGAACAGGCAGGTAAACATCTGGATGCTCACCAAAAATCGCTACCCCCCGGCGACTATCGCTCACGAGCTATCCTACGCCAAATGGCTGTTGATGAGGCGCATCACGCCCATCTTGCTTTAGAGGCAGGGGGCATTCGTTTTCCTGCCCCGGTGAAGTGGGGCATGCGACTGGCCTCGAAAGTCATCTCTAAAAGTGCCTATCACCTTTAATATACCTTCATGACGAACCCTGATTAATACAATGTTTTTCAGCGTAATCGGAAATGAGAAGGCCCCGCAGTGCGAGGCCTTGGCTATTAATATCACGCGTCAGCGTTAGGCAAACTATCAGGCATCAATGCGCTTGTATTTCATGCGCTTAGGCGTATCGTTCCCGACCCGCTTCTTATGATCTTCTTCGTACTCTGCGTAGTTGCCTTCAAACAAGACCACTTCAGAATCACCTTCAAAGGCCATAATGTGCGTGGCGATACGGTCTAAGAACCAACGATCGTGCGAAATCACCATGGCACAGCCCGGGAAGGCGAGTAGTGCGTCTTCCAGTGCCCGCAGGGTTTCGATATCCAAATCGTTTGACGGCTCATCAAGCAACAGCACGTTAGCGCCTTGCTTGAGCGTTTGCGCAAGCTGTAAGCGACCGCGTTCGCCCCCGGAGAGCTCCGATAAACGCTTCTGCTGGTCGTTACCTTTAAAGTTGAATCGACCAACATAGGCGCGGGAGGAGACTTCGTAGCCGTTAATATTGAGGATGTCCTGACCATCCGATACGGCTTCCCAGACAGTTTGCTTGTTGTCCAGCGCATCGCGTAACTGCTCGACATAGGCGATATCGACGGTTTCGCCAATCACAACTTCGCCTGCATCGGGCTGTTCTTTACCGGTAATTAGCTGAAATAGGGTCGACTTACCTGCGCCGTTACCGCCTACGATCCCCACAATCGCACCCGGTGGAATCGTGAAAGAGAGGTCTTGATAAAGCAGCTTGTCATCGAAGCGCTTGGTCACGTTATGAAACTCAATAACCTTGTCGCCTAGGCGTGGACCAGGCGGAATATAGATTTCATTGGTTTCATTGCGTTTCTGAAAGTCGCCTGACTGCATTTCTTCAAAGCGGTTAAGACGCGCTTTGCTTTTTGCCTGACGGCCTTTGGCGTTGCTGCGCACCCACTCAAGCTCTTGCCTGATGGCTTTTTGGCGCGAGGCTTCCTGCTTGGCTTCTTGGTTTAAGCGCTGATCTTTCTGCTCAAGCCACTGAGAGTAATTACCCTCAAACGGGATACCCTGACCACGGTCGAGCTCAAGAATCCAGCCCGCCACGTTATCCAGGAAGTAACGGTCGTGGGTAATCGCCACTACGGTGCCGTTGTAGTCGTGCAAGAAGCGCTCAAGCCAAGCCACTGATTCTGCATCAAGGTGGTTGGTAGGCTCATCCAACAGCAGCATGTCAGGACTTGAGAGTAGCAGGCGACATAGTGCCACCCGGCGGCGTTCACCCCCTGATAGGTTGCCGACTTTGGCATCCCAAGGAGGAAGGCGCAACGCTTCAGCGGCAACGTCTAACTTGCGTTCTAAGTTATGCGCATCGGCCGCCTCGATAATATTTTCCAGCCGCCCCTGCTCACTTGCCAGGGCATCAAAGTCGGCGTCTGGCTCGGCGTAAGCTGCGTACACTGCATCTAACTTCTCTTGTGCTTCTTTAATTGCCCCTAGCGCTTCTTCGACGGTGTCGCGGACGTTTTTCTCGTCGTCTAGTTCCGGCTCCTGGGGCAGGTAGCCAATATTGATGCCGGGCATCGGACGAGCTTCACCTTCAAACTCTTTATCGACACCGGCCATGATGCGCAGCAGTGTGGATTTTCCCGAACCGTTAAGCCCCAATACGCCGATTTTGGCACCAGGAAAAAATGATAATGAGATATCCTTGAGAATTTGCTTTTTGGGCGGCACTACTTTGCCAACCCGATTCATGGTGAAAACGTATTGCGCCATGGAGATCCGTTAGGTTGTTGATAGAAAAAAGCGACAGCAGCAGGCTACTGGCTAAGGAATGATGATAGTGGTCTGCGCCAGGAAAGGCTAGGCTGCTTAAGGTGCGCGGCTAGCCAGACCCACTCATTGGCTGAGAAGGCCAAGCTATTCAACGCTTACTCTTCTTCGTCCCAGTCGTCTTCTATGGCTCGCTGAAGTCGACGCTCTTCTAGCCATGCTTCTACTTGGCGTCGTGCGCGTAAGCTGTCTGCTTTGCTAGGCTTGCTTTTACCGTAATGGTCATCATTAACGGCATCTAAACTTTCAAACTCGTCTGAGTCGATTGCTTCACTGGTAAACGTTTCACGATTTAGGGGATCACGGCTCATGTGATGTCCTCCAACCCAGCCGGCGTGCCGGCGTAACAACGGCTCCACTTATTAGCACGTGCGGATCAAAAAGCACGTGTGGATTGCAAAGTGAAGCGCCTAGCGCAAATTAAGCGCCTTGCGGCTATATAACGCCAGTAGGGATGAAGTTCAAGCATTGATCGGTTTTTTTAGTGGAAAAGTTAATAATTAGCGGTTATCTCGCTGTTTTTGTAACTCCACAAGCGCAAGCTGAGCCTCTACACGTTCCGTTACGTCTTTTTGTACGCCAATGTAATACATCAGCTCGTCTGCTTCGTCGTAGACCGGTGTAATGGATAATTCATTCCAAAACATGGTGCCGTCTTTACGGTAATTACGCAGTACTTCGCGAGAAGGACTGCCATCTTTAAGCGCGTCTCGGATAGAGATCAGGGCATCCTGGTCGCGGTCTTCGTTCTGCAAAAAACGACAGTCGCGATACAGAATTTCATCTGCGCTATAGCCCGTTAAGCGTTCAAAGCCTTTATTGACGTAGATGAGGATATTTTCATCGCCTTCCTGTTCAGCAACAACAATACCGTCTTCCGAGGCGTCAATTATGCGTTCGAGCAGCTCTGGACTGATCAATGGAGATCGTTTCATCAAGGGGTTCCTGTTGCAGCTCCAATCCTTCCCGCCGTTCAAAGTGGCTTTTTTTGCCTGTGAACGGGCAGCATTTCAAATCATTTATTATCAGCAGCATAGCAAGGGCTCCAATCTACCGCTGCTATCTGGCTCTATCATGGCGAGCGTTGTCACGCATTGCAATCGTGTACGCGCACCGTCTCATTCGACCTCGGGTAATTGGTGGGCGCTCAATACAGCCCCCACGGCGGTTGCTGCCAGTATTAGCAGTAGTATGGCGCTACCAAACCATTGTGCAAGAGCGCCAATAATGCCGCCTACCAAAAGCATTAATACGCCTGTTAGCGTATTAGAGAGCGCAACATAAAGCGCCCGATTATCTTGACTCGCCATATCAATGAGGTAGGTTTTTCGCCCCAAGCGTACGCCATGGTGAATAACCACTAAGAGCGCGTAAACCACCGCATAGGGCCAAATGCTTTGTGCCCAGCCGTTTGGCAACCAGACCACGCTGGCAGCTAATAAACAGCAAATAGCCGTACCTACCGCTGCATCGCGCATAACGCTGCGGCTCGATTGGTCGGCGCGCTTGCCCCAGACGGGGCTTGCCACCATCGCTGCAAGCCCGGATACCACAATCAAAATACCCAGGCCGCCGAGGTCGGTGCCACTTTGGTTCTGCCCCAGCAGGGCGATGTAAGGCAAGGCGAGTGCACTTGATAGCAGTAATGCCCTGGCAAGGTTGAAGTGTAGAAAAGTGCGATCATTTTTTAGCAGCGACAGACCTAGCTTAATACTGTCCCAGCCGTTTTCTCCTCCTTCAACGGCGCCAGGAGCTTCTTCAATACGGGCCGCGGCTAAGGCATTCATTAGCCAGCTGCTAGCGGCGACTACGAGTAAGAGCGCCACGATGACATTGCCGGGGCGACTACCAAACAGCATGAGTACAGCGCCCGCCGCCAGCGTAGCACCACCGGCAACGCTGCCGCTCCAGCCCATCAACGTGCCGCGGCGGCGTTTGGAAATGGTTTTACCCAGCACGTCTTTGGTCGCGATAGAGGATAAGCCCCGTGCCAGCGAAAGCAGCACGAGCGCGGCTAACACTAATGCACCGCCCAAAGAGCCGGTGGCGAACAATGCCAGTAGGGCCAGCACTAATGCAGCTAGCGCCTGAATCAACGCACCTGTTACCCATACCCATTTCCGTTTGGGTTTTAAGCGGATAAAACCCGCCACAAAAATTTGTGGCAGTAGCGCACCCGCCTCACGGATGGGCACTAGCAAGCCTACCATCCACACCGGTGCTCCAATAATGCCCATCAGCCACGGTAAAACTAAGCGCGCGCTAGATAACTCGTCAGCCAACTTATTTCCTAAAGAAGCCCATAGGTGTAGGAAAAAGTTGTGCGGCTGTGCGTTGCAAGCACTATCAGGTATGTCATCGCACATGCGGCTATCTTCATCGCCTGTTAGCCACTCATAAAGGCGAGACTGTGAAACATCCGGTTGAGCCATGACGGTTCCTTGGCGATTGCTAATTTAAAATGACAAAATGTTTTCTGAGAACGACATAGTATCCTGCAAAGGAATTTACCGATAAGGAACTCTCAATGCCACGTATTCAAATCCGCTACTGCACTCAATGTCAGTGGCTATTGCGTAGCGCTTGGTATGCCCAAGAACTTCTATCGACCTTCGGTGAGCAACTGACCGAGGTCGCGCTATCCCCCTCTCATGGCGGCGCTTTCGAGATATGGTGTGATGAGCTACTGCTCTGGGAGCGTAAGCGTGATGGCGGCTTTCCCGATATAAAACTTCTTAAGCAGCGTGTGCGAGATCAATTGGATCCAGGGCGAGATTTAGGACATATCGACCGATGAATCAGGATAAGCAAGCCGTCCTCTATGGCCTGGGGGCGGTAGCGCTTTGGTCGACAGTAGCAACGGCTTTCAAAGTAGCACTCGCTTGGATGAGTCCTTTGGAATTGATGTGGCTAGCGGCATTCGTTTCCTGGGCATTAATGGGGGCGCTAGTCATCAAGCAGGGAAATATGTCTAAGGCGCTACGCAGTGGTTGGAAAACGGCTGCATGGGCGGGGCTGATGAATCCCGTGGCTTATTATTTAGTGCTATTCGCCGCCTATGACCGCCTCCCCGGGCAAGAAGCCATGGCGCTGAATTACACCTGGGCGTTAGCGATGGCGTTTTTAGCGGTGCCTTTGCTTGGTCAACGCTTAACCCGAATAGATATCGTTGCTGGGTTGGTCGCTTATGCAGGCGTGTGGGTGATCGCTACACGTGGCTTGGTTTTCAATGTCTCTTTCGCCGATCCGTTAGGGGTTGTACTGGCACTCGCTTCGACACTGCTGTGGGCACTTTATTGGCTTCTCAATGCACGCGATAAGCGACAGCCCCTAGTAGGCCAATGGCAAAATTTCAGCGTGGGTCTACCTGTGTTGACAGTTTTGTTACTGCTTGGCCCAGGTGTGCAGTGGCACGGTTGGCCAGCGTTTGGGGCGGGCGTTTATGTAGGTCTGTTTGAAATGGGTGTGGCGTTTATTTTGTGGCAGCTAGCGGTACATCAAGTGTCGCGCACCGCCAAAGTCTCCAACCTGATTTTTCTTTCACCGCCTGTGTCGCTGTTTTTGCTTTATCTAGTGGTAGGCGAGCCTATTTTGCCTTCAACCCTGGTCGGGTTGGTGCTCATTTTGTTGGGATTAGGGCTTCAGCAAGGACAAAAGGGTAACTAGACAGTTGTTGTTCGGCAAACGAATATTTCTATTTGTTGAATTATTGTTATTTTAGTCCTTGATGTGGGTAGTGATCTAGTATACAAAACCAAGTTAATAGCTAGTTCCTCAGTATGAGCCAACAGTTGCTACTAACAAAATACTGGCATAAAGATGCATGAAGTTTAGCCTTCAGTATAGTGTTGGTTGTAGATTTAAACGAGGTTGTAACGAAAACATGGGAAAAAATGTAGATATTGGTGTATCAGATGAAAATTTCGGTACGGGATTTGAACATCGGGAATTTTCGGAAGGTACGGCTCATTCCAATGAGTCTCAGCGTTGGAAATTGCTCGATTGTATTGCAAAGTATGCCCCTGGTGTAGTGCATACGAGCGTTGAGCGCTCAAAGCAAGCACCACGGGTACCTCATCAAGTACAAAAACCAGCGATGGTACCAACGCTGCGACCAGCGACTCCTCAACAAAAAAATGTTTCCCGGCCCACCTCCTTCGACGCTTTATATGAGCATCCATCATATGAGCATCCATCGCCCACTCAACCGAAGCGACCTTCTTTTGGTCACTTATTTGAAATTTATACCGATAACGGTAACGAGCAACAATCAGATGAAAACGAAGAAACGTCGCTAAAAGCGTTGCTAAGGGAAATTAATTCATGACTCTTATTTGCGTTGCATCACCTAAAGGAGGTGTTGGAAAAACGACGTTAACTGCTAATCTTGCCTACACATTTCAGCGTCAAGGATTTAATGTCACGGTTATCGATTTCGATAGCCAGGATGCGCTGAAATTACATTTTGGCATTGCTTTTAATGACCCGCAAGGATATGTGGCTGAAGCAACTTCAAATCCATATTGGCATGAAATGGTAAGAACTACATCCATTGGCATCAATGTGCTTGCTTACGGTCCCACAACTCGAGAGGAACGCTACCGTTTTGAGAGCTATATCTCCAGTGATCCGCAAGCTCTATATCAATCACTTAGGAGTTTCTATGACTCCCCGGACGATGTTTTATTAGTGGATTTGCCCCCAGGGCATTCGGTTGCTTTAGATGCAATATGTAAATTAAAGCCACTATGTGTGACAGCACTGCTTTCTGATAGCGCTTCTTTGGCTGTTCTGCCTTCCATTGAAGAGGGAAACTTCTATTCAGGAGATGTAAGTAGGCATCTGTATTACGTTGTGAACCAACTGGATTTAAGAAGTGAGCTTAGTCGTGACGTGTATTCGCTTTTAAAAGAACGATTAGGTGCTTCTCTGCTAGGATCTGTACATCGCGATCCTGCGGTGTCTGAAGCACATGCTCTACAGGTCTCTGTTCTACAGCATGCTTATACATCAGCGGTGGTTAATGATTTGGAAGTCATCGCTCATAATCTTAT
The DNA here is from genome assembly GCF_055725665.1 of Vreelandella sp. DA03-1M. Taxonomy (NCBI): domain Bacteria; kingdom Pseudomonadati; phylum Pseudomonadota; class Gammaproteobacteria; order Oceanospirillales; family Halomonadaceae; genus Vreelandella; species Vreelandella sp. DA03-1M. Next base: position 2,973,040 of record NZ_CM146798.1, on the reverse strand, counting down.
GCGTTTAATGCCGGATACTGCGTTAGTGCAAATTCGTCAGGTAGGTGAGTGATGAAACAGCTTCTGTATAAAACCTGGATTATCCTTTTATTACTTCTTTGCACTCCTATTTTGCTAATTGTGATTTCAACGCCCATGACGCTGAGTAATCAGTTAGCTTTTGGGGGGATTACGGCTGCACTTTTACTTGTGATGGGTCAGGTTAATTCGCCACGTGTACGCTTAGCAATGGCCTTGATTACGGTTATGACCGCGAGTCGTTATATCTATTGGCGGGTGACTGAGACACTGGTTACCGAAGGCCTTCTAGAGTCTATTTTGAGCTTGGGGCTCTTAGGTGCAGAACTGTATGCTTGGCTAGTATTAGTACTTAGCTTTTTTCAATCAGCTTGGCTACTTGAACGTAAAGTTGTGCCATTACCTAAGCAAATCTCTAAATGGCCAACGGTAGACGTTTATATCCCCACCTATAACGAAAGTTTAGATGTCGTTCGTGATACCGTGCTGGCAGCGCAAAATCTTGACTACCCGGCTGATAAAGTTAATGTCTATATTTTAGATGACGGTAAAAGGGCTGAGTTTGCTGCTTTTGCGGCACAAGCAGGAGTGGGTTATATAGCACGTTCAGATAATATGTATGCTAAAGCGGGTAATTTAAATAATGCTCTTCAAAAAACAAAAGGAGAGCTAATTTGTATATTTGATTGTGATCATGTTACGACGCGAGTCTTTTTACAGGCAACAGTGGGTTCATTTCTTGTTGATGAACGTTTAGCACTTATACAGACGCCCCACCATTTTTATTCTCCTGATCCTTTTGAACGTAATCTAGTAAGCGGAAGAGAAGTACCTCACGAAGGTGAGCTTTTCTACGGTCCCATTCAGAAAGGAAATGATTACTGGAACGCAACTTTTTTTTGCGGTTCCTGTGCTGTTATCCGTCGCAGTGCTCTGGCCGAAATCGACGGCTTTGCTGTTGAAACAGTAACGGAGGATGCTCATACAGCATTAAAGTTGCAGAGAAAAGGATGGTCCACCGCATATCTGGGGATACCTCTTGCAGCTGGTTTGGCTACTGAGCGTTTGGCACTACATATCGTTCAGCGAGCGCGATGGGCTCGTGGGATGACACAAATATTGCGCCGTGATAACCCACTTCTGGGACGAGGGTTAAGTATTCCTCAGCGTCTTTGCTACTTGAGCGCAATGCTGCATTTCCAGTTTCCTCTAGCGCGTTTTGTTTTTTTAACGGCGCCGTTAGCTTACCTGCTATTTGGACTTAATATTATCCAGGCCTCTCCGCAGTCAGTTGCGGTGTATGTTTTACCTCACTTGTTTGCTGTCGTTTATACCAATGCAAAACTTGTCGGTCAGTACCGCTATACATTTTGGAATGAAATATATGAAACGGTTCTAACCTTTTATCTTCTTAAACCTTCGATTATTACTCTTTTTAATCCTAACCGTGGCAAGTTTAATGTTACCGAAAAGGGCGGGCGGCTAGATCGAAGTTTTTTTGATTTTAATGTCACACGACCACATTTATTTTTGCTAGCGTTACTGACGGCCGGTACGCTATGGGGCATTATACGCTTCGTCTGGTGGAACCCGGAAGGTGAACAATTAAGCGTTTTACTCTTCAATATAATCTGGGCTTCCTTTAGCGCTTTCTTTTTGATGGCGGCAATCGCGGTAGGAAGTGAGCAACGACAAGTTCGTGAATACGTGCGGATTAAACTCAGTCGCCCTGCGGTATTGCATCTAGTCGGTGGTTATACCTTAACGGCGGCCACTCAAAACCTTTCAATGGGGGGGATGCAAATCGCTGCAATAGCGGGCTTTTCTGAAGATTCCCGAATTGATTTTGTTGAAATGAAATTCGACGGCCATCCAGTTCTTTTTCCAGTGCATGTAGTGAGCCATGATAACCAGCATATCCGTCTACGGTTTGGCAGCTTGAACGTGGCGCAACGTCGACAGTTGGTCAAATTAGTTATGGGGCGTGCAGATGCTTGGTTACAAAAACGTAAACTTCCCCAAGATCAGCCACTTCGCTCCATGTGGACGGTCATTCGTGCAGTTACAGGTCTGTTTTTCAAAAACTGGAAGGAGAATCGCCTATTTGCAAGAGGTGCTTCAGGCGCAAAACAAGTTAAGGAGGCAGAAGGCATCCCCACCAGTGCAGCACCAGTAGCAGCTCAAGCAACGACTCCAGCGTCAACATGGGTATGGCGCATGGTGTTGGTCGCTTTAATTGTGATTGGCATTATGTCTACTCAGCGGGCATGGAGCCAAGAGTTAGGTGTTTCACCGCTGCCACCGCAATCAAAGTTGTTGATGTCAGATACTTTATCGCCTGACAATTCATTTTTGCCTGACGTTGAAGTGAGCGCGAGAGGAGGGCTGGCTTTCAATATGCCGACTCAAACTCGCGAACGCATCTACCCGCTTTTACAGCAAACGAATAGCGAATCGTTAGAACCTAATACCTTACGCATACAGGGTAATGGAGCCCAGGCGGGGGTGGAGTTCGCCTTACGCAGTGATGAAGTGTCAACGGAAGCTGTATTGCATTTGGAGATACGCTATTCCGATATGTTATTGGAAGGACTTAGTCAGTTAGACGTTAATCTAAACGGCATAGTGGTTGATACTCTTGAACTTGATCGCTTCACCGCAGATCATCTAGTGGCTGAAATTACTATCCCTCCTGAGTTAATTGTATCCTACAACACATTGTTGCTGAGTATTACAGGTCAAACATTAGAGCAGTGTAATAACCTGCTGAGTAAAGATATTTGGGTGGAAATACTGCCTAGCTCGACACTTACAGTAGACGTTCAATCATTACCACCAGTAAGCGGTTTAGCTAATTTGCCAGCTCCATTTTTTGATATAGCAGACATGGATCGGCTGGAATTACCCTTTGTTATGCCTGCTTCTCCCTCTGAAACGTTACTGAGTGCCAGTGCTATTTTAGCGTCGCATTTTGCGGTTGAATCTGGATTTAGGGGGGCGGATTTTCCAGTTCATCATACCCAAATACCTGACCAGCATGCGGTTGTGATAGGCACCCCTGAGCAAATGCCGCTAGGGGTGGAGTTGCCGCGGATTAATGGGCCAACTTTACTGCAACAAGCCAATCCCAATAATCCTATGTATCGCTTGCTTATTGCGACGGGGAAAACCGAACAGGAAGTGAAAAATGCTGCAACTTATTTAGCTAGTTATCAAGCGAGGCTGAGTGGGGATAGCGAACAAGTTAGCGCTCCTCTTTTTCCTTTGAGGAAACCTTATGACGCACCTAACTGGCAGGCACTTAATGAACCAATATTTCTCACTAGCATGACAAGTAGCAGTGAAATGGTCGGTGAAGGTATTCGTCCTCCGCCACAAAACTATAGCTTCCGTCTACCGCCAAACATACACTTGTGGCCCGGTGACGATGTCACGTTGGAGATAGGTTATGAGTTCCCACGTGGCGATTGGTTAAATGAAAGCGACTCACGCTTAGAGGTGGAATTAAACGGGTCTTATCTTGGCTCTTTACCCGTTGAAAAACGCTCGCTAGCTTGGGATGCATGGAGGCTACTGGGCAATGATATTCGCCAAGAAAGAGCAACGTTACGTATTCCACAAGAGCAGCTATATGGAAATAACCAACTTAGTTTCTACTTTAATATGGCCGTCAATACGCCTGAAGATGGTTGCGAGCTTGGCCTGCCTGATCGTATTGAAACGCGACTTTATCCAGACTCATATTTAGATATGAGTGACGCGCAACATTTTGCAGTGTTACCCGAACTCTCGTACTGGTTAAGTGCTGGCTTTCCATTTACCCAGTGGGCGGATTTATCTCAAACGACATTGATGGTGGCAAGTGAGCCTGACGCTGTGGAAATTAGCACCGCGCTTGGTTTGATTGGTCGTATGGGGGCTTCCACGGGTTATCCAAGTACGGCCTTAAATATACGAAAAGGATTAACCCTTAATGACAGCCTAGCCCAGCAAGATATCCTGGTCGTTGCTCGCGCTGATCAATTAGAAAATAGCCAGCTCAATAGCCACATAGACCCATTTAGCATTCAGCAAGGCGCTTTGCGTGTTACACCGTTAAGTCTGCTTAGTCGTCTCAACTTGTGGTCGCAGGCACAGTGGGGAAAAGACGTAGAACGTTCACGTAACAGGCTCGGTAGTCAAGCACCAGAACAAGTGTTAATGGGAGTTCGGTCACCGCTTAATCCAATGCGAAGTATCGTGGTAGCAACTGCTTTTCACGATGAAGGAATGCGGACGTTAGCTGCGATCATTGATCAACCCCAAATTAGCCGTCAAGCAGTAGGTGACTTAGTAGTGATCTCTCCTGATCACAAAGTTAATGCTTATCAAGTTGGGCCCCGGACAGCGCGAGGAAGAATGGTCTGGCATCGACTTATTCGCTGGTATGCAGGGCAGTATATTATTCCTATGCTGCTGGCGATGGTGACGGTACTTTTATTAATGGCGGGAGTTTTTTATAGCGCTCTCAAGCGGCGGGCATTGCGGCGCGCATATAGTGGTAGCAATACGCACCCTGGCGGGAAATAAATATGTATACATCACCCGTACCTACTATCATGAAGTTAAAAAAGCGGCTTTTGCTAAGTGCATTCGCCTGCTGCGTTCCAGTGTCAACTGCGTGGGGGCAAGATAACTCGCAAACCGCCCTAGATGCTTTATTACGCCAAGCTGATTTCTGGCAAGAAAATCAACGTCCGGATTTAGCTAGGCAAGCCTTAGAGCGATACCTTTCTGGTCGGCCGGACGACCCAGAAGTTCTGTTCCGATTAGCGCAACAAGCCCTCGTGGATGAACAACCTGATCAAGCGGAGCAGTGGATTCAGCGCCTTGCAGAGGTATCACCTAATAACCCGCGTCTAATCGAGCTAGACCAGCTTCAGCAGGGCAGTGAGTTAGACACCGCGCAGCTGAATCGTGCTCGTCAGTTAGCCCGTGCTAACCGCTATGAAGAGTCGGTAACCGCATACCGGGAGTTATTTAGAGGTGAAACACCTCCTCGAGGTTTGGCGGTTGAGTATTACCAAACATTGGCCGGTGGCAGCGATACTCAATGGCGAGAGGCGCGTGATGGCCTGCGCCAGTTTAGTAATAAATATCCTGAAAATGATCCTCTAAGCCTTGCCTTAGGAAAGGTCTTAACCTATCGCGAGGGCACCCGCCGTGAAGGAATTGATCAGTTAGCACAGATAGCGCAAGAAGATGGCTTAGATGCGGCGGCTGCACGGAGTGCTTGGCGTCAAGCATTATTGTGGCTAGAGGCCACGCCTGCGGACCAAACGCTTTATCAGGCTTATGCACAGGCCAACCCAAGTGATACCGAAGTGATACAGCGGTTCGAAGACTCCATTGCTCAGAACTCTCGTGCAATCGGCTTTACTGCGCTTCAGTCTGGAGAGCTTGGCAATGCGGAGGAGTCATTTCGGCAAGCGCTTAACGTTAATTCTCAAGACGCAGAGGCTAAAGTCGGTTTAGGGCTGATACTGCTACGTAGGCAGCAGTTTGCTGAAGCGAGAGATTTACTCGGTGAAGCGATGGATGAAGTGCCTGCTCAGCGAGAACAGTGGGCGGCCGCGTATCAAAGCGCAGCGTTTTATGCCCGCTTGGGAGAAGCTCGGCGTTTAGCGGAGGCGAATAATCTTGAGCAGGCGCTTGGGCAAGTACGGCCGCTTACTCAGCAGAACGGTGATGCAGGGCGTGCCGCCCGACTGTTAGAAGCAGACATTTTGCGCAGGCAGCAGCGTCTGGATGCTGCAGAACAGGCCTACCGCGGCCTTCTGGAAGCCCGTCAAAATGATGTAGACGCGCGTGTTGGTTTGGTTCAAGTACTGTCTGATAAAGGTGATTGGGCGACTGCTCAGCAAGTAGCGCAGGCTCTTCCGGAAAGTGCCCGCAGCCAAATTGGCGGATTAACCACTGCGCAAGTGGAGGCGCTGCGTCGTCAAGCGCGTCAGCAGGATAGTTTTGGGGCTGAGACGGCGCTTCGCGAAGCCCTTGCTTTATCGCCAAATGATCCTTGGACGCGGCTCGACTTAGCACGGGTTTTAGCTGATCAATCACGCCCTGATGAAGCGCAAGCCTTGATGGTGCCTTTTCAAAGCGGCAGTGCAACACCTGACCAACGCTACGCCGCTGCGTTATTTGCTTCTGAGCAGGAACGTTGGTCAGAAACCCAGCGTTTGCTATCTGGGATTCCGGCCAATGCAATAACCGCTGATATGCAATCACTTCAGCAGCAGGCGCAAATTCAGCAGCCCCTCACGGAAGCAATTGCTCAGCTAGAGCAGGGAAATCGCACTGCCGCAATTGCCTCACTACAGCAGTTATATCTTCGCTATAGAGATTCTGAGCTGACGCCAAATCAGGTTAGTCAAATTGCGGGAGCTTTATCTCAGGCGGGTGCAAAAAGTGAAGCCCTTCGTTGGGTGGAGCGCGACTTAGCCCGTGGAATTGACGAGCAAACACCCAACGAATATATCAACCACGTGCTGGTGATGGCCCAGGCAGGGCGCCCAGAAGCAGCTCGCCAATTATTTCATCGTTTAGCTGCTTATCCTCAATGGCAAGAAAATCAAGATGCGTTAGCAGTAGAACGTGGGTTGGTTATTATTGAAGCTGACCAACTGCGTCAGAGTGGCCGCTTAGCTAGTGCTTATGATCGGCTTGCTGAACCGATGCGACAAACACCTGACAATGAAGATTTATTGTTGGCGATGGGTCGTGTATATGCTGATGGGGGGCGCCAAGCACAAGCAGAACAAATTTACACCTATGTGTTGACTCGTCATCCACAGAGTGAGCAGGCGCTGCTAGGCGCTGTGCAAACGGCGCTTTCTAACAACCGCACGAGTCAAGCTAGCCAGCTGCTGGAGCGCTATGCGTCAGAGGAGCAAACGGCTGATATACTACTACTCCGCGCCCAAGTTGCTCGAGCTAACGGCCAGAGCCTTGGAGCACTGGCTTTATTGAGCGAAGCCCGCCAGCGGTTAAGTGGACAAGAAGGCGAGGTTGCTGCCCTTTCTCAAAGACAGAATCCGTTTACGGATAGGGCCAGAGGAACCGCAAATTATTCACAACGACCTAGCTGGCTACCGAGCGCTAGCCGCGAAATCAGCAGCGACGTTGAGCTCGCTGAAACAGAGATGCAAGCCCCGACTGTAAGCCAACAGATTGATGATCTCTCTAGAGAGATTAGGCGCGAGCGGGCGCCAAGAGTTACCACCGAGTTTGTGTTTAATTTCCGCGATGGCGAGAGTGGCTTGAGCCAACAGGATCGCATTGAAGCTCCCTTGCGTTTTTCAGCAATACCATTCGGAGAGGGCCGTCTTGAAGTAGCGATCACGCCAACACAAGTAACGGCGGGAACGCCTGAGGGAGATGGCCTGCGACGCTATGGGCGCAGTGGTCTGGCTGAGAGTGCCAGTACATTAAATCAGTCGTTGGGTGGCGTCTCCTCTATCTTGGACGAGATTGAGTCAGCCGTAACAAACTTTTTCGCTGCCCAGAGTAGCCTGGATGCTGCAGTAAATGAACAAGAGGCGGTTAGATTGGCTGCTGAACTAGAGGAGGCGAGAGGCTTTTATGAGGCAGCTCTTGAGCGTAATCCACTATTTGAAGCAGGCTTAACGGTCGCCAGTCTGACTGATCAACAGCTAGCGCTATTTAATAGTTACCTTGAAGAAAATAGTGTCAATTTTGCTGAGCTAGACCTGGACGGCGAGTCTTTAAGTGCGTTTGCAAATAGTCGTGAGCAGATTGAAACTGCCCTTGCTGGCATCCAAAGCCGTTTGCAGACAGAGGCACAATCAGCACGTCCCTCCAGCCTACGGGATAGCGGTTCGGGGCTAGAACTTAGTTATACAAATCGCAACCTAAACTTGGATATTGGCAGCACGCCTCTTGGGTTTGAAGAAACAAATTTGGTTGGTGGTATCAATTGGCGCCCTGAGGTCGCTGACAATATATCGCTGAATTTTACTGCTGAGCGCCGAGCTGTGAAGGATAGTGTACTTTCGTATGCGGGCACCTACGATGCTTATTCTGGCGATACGTGGGGTGGAGTAGTGAGCACCGGTGGCCGAGCAGGTATCAATTACGATACTGAAACAGGCGGTCTCTATGCTGATATTGGTACATATCGATATACCGGTAATAACGTTGCCGATAACCAGTCATATGAACTATCTCTGGGTGGCTATGCGCGTCCGATCAATAATGAACGTCGTCGGCTGCAAACGGGTGTTCATATTTCTGCGATGGCTTTTGATGATGATCTCAGCCACTTTACCTATGGGCATGGAGGATATTTCAGTCCTCAGGACTACGTTAGCGTGACCTTCCCTATCAATTATCAGGAAAACTTTACCGACCAGTTAACGTTGGGTGGATACATTGCTCCAGGTTTCCAAAGCTATAGTACTGATGAAAGCAATTATTTTCCCACTGATCCGGATGCACAAGCGTTGCTAGATGTGTTTGCTGCCTTGGGAGCGACGCAAGAATCACGCTATGAGGGAGAGAGCGAAAGTGGTGTAGGTCTTTCATTCGGTGGAACTATGAAGTATCAAATGACCCCGGAACTTTCCCTTGGCGGCAATGTGGACTTCAATAGCTTCGGTGATTACAACGATACATCCGCGAGTATGTTTATGAACTATATCTTTGGAGATAGCGGTGAACGAGCCAGATAATCATATTCAACACATCGAGTACTACGCTAAGCGACACTGTAGTCCCCAGTGGCGGCTTTTTTTAGAACTGGTCTTTGATGAGCTCTCTAATAACGCGGGTAAAGAGGAATCATCTGGTTTTTGGCACCATATCGGTAGTCGAATAGCTGCAGAAAAGCCTATTGGAGAGTGCGCTACGCTAGAGCGGCTGGAGCAAGCCGTCAACGATGAATTAGGCCTGCTGGACTGGGGGCAGGCGAGCATCGTGGCCGAAAATAAAGCAATGCATATTTGTCATACTGCATTCCCAGTACCAGGATCGTCTCCGGAGCGCCTCGATACCAGTTTGCTAGCAATGTCCGCATTGCTAGAAGGCGTGTTTAAAGGGTGGCTGCAACAGCAGGGTGGAGATTTTGATGTGCCTATCAGATGTATAAGTCGTAATCTAGAACAGCGTGAATGCACTTTCCTCTATGGTCGTTAGCGGCTTTTGTTAATGGAGCTGCACAATTAAAGGGCTAACCGAAAATGCTGTATCGGTTTACGTTAAGCGCTGGGCTTCTTGTCTGTTTGTTCAGCAGCATAAGTGCAGCCCAGGCAGACTCTGCTTGGCACGTCTATCGTGAGCGCTTTGTTAATGCAGAGGGAAGGGTGATTGACACAGGTAATCACAATATCAGTCACTCGGAAGGGCAAGGGTGGGGCATGATGCTTGCTCAGCATTATAATGATCAGAAAACGTTTGATCAGATTTGGCGCTGGACCCGCCGTCACCTGAATAGACCGGATGTATCACTCTTCTCTTGGCGATATGACCCTCGCGATATACCAGCAGTGCGCGATCGAAATAACGCAACCGATGGTGATTTATTTATTGCCTGGGCATTATATTTAGCAGCCGAGCGCTGGGATAACGCTAATTATGCGAGTGCATCAAAAAGTATACGAAGCGCAATACTTGAAAACCTAACATACGAAGTTGCTGGCTTTCAGGTGTTACTGCCAGGCATAGAAGGTTTTCGTCGCAACGAAGGAGCTGATCTCAACCTCTCATACTGGTTTATTCCCGCGTTACAAGACTTCGCTGAAATTGAGCCGAATGAGTCCTGGGACCGCCTGATTAATGATGGCGTTAAATTACTGGATCAAGCACGTTTTGGCGCATATTTATTGCCAACCGATTGGGTTCAAATCACTCAGGAGGGTGAATTGAGCCCGGCAACAAACTGGGCGCCTAGATTCGGTTTTGATGCTGTTCGTATCCCGCTCTATTTTGTATGGGGTGGGCGTGAGGAAGCCAGCGGCCTTGGCAGTATTAAGGCTTTTTGGGATGATCCTGTACATCAACCAGCACCCGCTTGGGTTGATGTGGTAAGTGATGAGCGTGCTGAATATCCGATTTCACGTGGAGTGGATGCGATTAGAGCCTATGTCAGTGGCGAAACGTTGCCTAGCTCAACACCTCAACAGCAGGACGACTATTTTTCAGCAACACTGCTGATGTTAGTCCATATGGCAGAAGATATGCACTAACGTTTATTTCATAGGGCGGTTTATCCACCCGTCGATAAAGTAGATAAACAGCTTTTTGTTAACCTTACTGAACCGCTGCCTGATGCGTTGTCTCTAACTGCCCCTCAACCAGGGGCTCAATCAGCGGCTCAAGCTCGGGCCACACATTGTCGAGGATAATCGGCTGTGCATCGGCGGTAGGATGAATGCCGTCACTTTGCATTAACGCGTTGTTTAGGGCTATATCCTCCAGCAAGAAAGGCACTAAAGAAATGTTGTACTCTTCTGACAGCGAGTGGAAAACCCCGGTAAAAGCATCCCGGTACGCTTGGCCATAATTGGGCGGTATATCGATCCCTAGTAGCAGTACTTGTGCACCTGCCTCTTGGCTCTGCTCAATCATGCTGGCTAAGTTCGCCTGCATTTGATTGGGTGCCAGACCGCGCAAACCGTCATTGCCGCCTAATTCCAGTAGAACAATATCCGGTTGCTGCTGTCCGAGAATATCAGAGAATCGTTGTAGACCTCCGGATGTGGTTTCACCGCTAATGCTGGCGTTAATGACGTTCACCTCGCCTTCTAAACGCTCTGCCAGCAGGCTCACCCAGCCCTCTTCACGCTCAATACCGTAGGCGGCGCTTAAGCTATCGCCCATCACTAATAGGCTGGGTGACTGTTCGGTATTGGTAGGCGAAGCGTTGATAGACACCGAGGCAAAGGTGACTATCAGCAACACCAGCCATCCGGTTACCATGCGGTTCAGTCCATGCCATGCCACAGGGATGCCACGCTTCATGTCTTACTCCTTAAATCAAAGCTCTTCAAATCAAAGCTCTTCAAATCAAAGCTCTTCAAATCCATGTTCTTCAAATCCAAACTCCTCAGATAAAACTGAAAATACTGCTACGGATATATCAATGTCGAGCGAGTCACCCTACGGTGAGCGCCAGCCTAATACCGACAACCAAGCGTTAAGCGATGTTCCACAAGGCGCCGTTAGGCATCCTGTTCTGCATGCCGATAAGCTGTCTAAAAAAGTGACGAGCGGTGAACGCTCACTAACTATCTTACACGACCTATCGCTAAGCGTGGCGGCAGGTGAAAGTGTGGCGATTCTAGGCAAGAGCGGTGCGGGGAAATCAACCCTACTAGGGCTACTGGCTGGCCTTGATACTCCAAGCGATGGTGAGCTAACACTCTTCGGCCATGCATTGAGCCGCTTGGATGAAGATGGGCGAGCTGCGCTACGCGCTGGGCGAGTGGGCTTTGTGTTCCAGAACTTCCAACTGCTGCCCACGTTGAGCGCGCTTGAAAACGTCATGTTACCCCTCGAACTCTCACCGCGTGCAGGGGAGACACAAACCGCTGCCCAGTGGTTGGAGCGTGTTGGACTTGGCGAGCGAGTGAATCACTTACCCAAACAACTTTCCGGTGGTGAGCAGCAGCGCGTTGCCGTTGCCCGTGCTTTCGTTACCGACCCCGAGCTGGTATTTGCCGATGAGCCCACCGGTAATTTGGACCCCGACACCGGCGCGCAAATCATTGACTTGCTCTTCACCCTAAACCGGGAAGCAGGCACCACGCTGATTTTAGTGACTCACGACCATGCCCTGGCGCGTCGTTGTGACCGCTGCCTGCGATTAGATCATGGAAAATTAGAAGCGTTTGTGCCCACCGCGGCTTCGATTGACGAGGGCACGCAATGAGTGATGTGAACTGGCGCCTGGCCATGCGCAGCCTCAAGCGAGACCTGCGTGCCGCTGATGTACGTGCGCTATTTATCGCCCTGGTATTGGCGGTCGCGGCTTCCACCATGATTGCGTTTTTCCTAGATCGCCTAGAGCGCGGCCTAGAGCGCCAGGCGGGCCAAATGCTGGGTGGCGATCTGGTATTAGAGCAGCGTGATCCGTTTTCAGAGGAGCTGCGAGAACGCCTTGAAAATGCAGGTTTCGTACTGAGTGACCAAGTCGATCTGGTATCGATGATTAGCCGCGACGGGCGTTTTCAACCGGCTAGCTTAAAAGCCGTGGATGAGGTCTACCCACACTACGGTACCTCCTATGTAGACTTTGGTGATGGCACCCAGCAAATCGCCTCTGGTCCGCCACCAGGGGAAGCGTGGGCTGACCCGCGCTTGATGGAACTGGTCGAAATCGAGTTGGGTGATCGAGTCCAGGTCGGGGAAACCGAACTGGTCGTAACGGGAATCATTGAGCGCGAAGCGGATCAGTCCGGCGGTTTTGGTAATTTTAACCCGCGTTTAATGATCAATACGGCGGATGTCGAGGCGACTGGCCTGGTTCAAGAAGGCTCGCGGATTGAGTTTGAAATCTTGGCAGCAGGCCCGCCGGAAGCGCTTGATCAGGTGCAAGGCCTGCTTGCTGAGCTACGCCGCGATGGGGTGGAAGTGCGCGATGTTCGCGTTGATCGCCCCCAGCTTGGCAATGCCTTGCAGCGTGCAGAGAGCTATCTGGGGCTGGCCGGTTTAGCAGCGGTACTGCTGGCGGGCGTGGCAGTGGCAATGTCCACTCGCCGTTATGTAGAACGCCACCTGGATACTGCCGCACTGTTGCGTTGCTTTGGCGCCAGCCAGCGTCAGCTAGTGACGATTTTTTCGCTTCAGCTAATGGGGTTGGCGCTGGTAGCCGCCGTGATTGGGGCGCTGCTTGGGCTGATTGGCCAAGCGGTTCTTATCTGGCTGTTGGTGAGTTTCTTACCCATGACGCTACCGCCGCCTGGTCTTATGCCGTTGGGATTAGGCGTGTTTACGGCTCTTGCCGTGCTGGTGGGGTTTGCTGGGCCAACCCTGCTGCGTATCAAACGAGTGAGCGCATTAAAAGTTCTGCGTCGCGAATTAGATCCGCTGCCGCCTTCGGCCTGGCTGGTGGTGGGTGTGGCAAGCCTCGTGTTTGGCGGGTTGTTGTGGCTCTATTCGGGTAGCCTGCCGCTGGCGATTGCGCTGTTGATTGGCGGGGCGGCTCTGCTCGGTGTGCTATGGATGATTAGCGCGCTGCTGCTTAGCGGTTTATTGCGCGTCGTACAGCGATTCTCAGGACGTAGTGAGTGGTCTCAGGCGCTCCGCTTAGGCGGCCGCCAGCTAGCACGGCGTCGCCAAGCGGGCCTAGGCCAGTTACTGGCCTTTTCGGTGACCTTCTTTGCCATGGCGATGATTGTACTGGTACGGGGCGACCTGCTCAGCACGTGGCAAGACCAACTGCCTGACAATACCCCCAACTACTTTGCCATCAATATCCAGCCTTCCGAACGCGATCCTTTCGATGCGGCAGTTTCGCCACGGGTGGAAACCCAAAGCACCCTATATCCAATGGTGCGTGGGCGAGTGATTGCCATTAATGGCCATCCGCCTGGAGATGCTGTGCCGCCTGATGCCCGCGGTGACAACTCGCTGCGCCGGGAGCTCAACCTGACGTGGCAATCTGAAGTGCCAGAGGGCAATGCTGTGGTGGCCGGTGAATGGTTCTCGCCAGCCCAGTTGGGAGGCGACACAAACAGTGAGGAGGGCAATGAAGAGGACAGTGAAGGCCAAGGTTGGATGAGCGCCGTTGAGGCAACGCAGCAAGCGGCGCCAGTACCCATCTCCATGGAGGATGGACTCGCTGAAAGGCTTGGCTTAAGCATTGGTGATGAGATGACCTTCTCGGTGGGTAGCGATGAAATCACCACCCAAATTACCAGCCTGCGCAGCCTGAATTGGGATAGTTTTCAGCCTAATTTCTTCGTCATTTTTCCGCCGGGTGTGCTGGAACAGTTTGGGCATAGCTACATCACCGCCTTTCATCTGCCTGAAGCGGAGCAGGGGTTGATCCGGGAGCTGATTGCCGAATTCCCAGGAGTTTCCTTACTGAATGTTGATGCCATTTTGGGCCAGGTGCGGGATGTACTCGGCCAGGTTACACGGGCGGTGGAGTTAGTGCTTGCATTGGTCCTATTGGCAGGGATAAGCGTACTGTATGCCGCACTGACTGCAAGCTTACCTGTGCGCGCCCATGAAAGCGGTCTATTACGCGTATTTGGCGCAGGCAGTAAAATGATTTCACGGGTGCAGGGCGCTGAATACGCGTTGCTGGGCTTTGCCAGTGGGTTGATGGGGGCGGTACTGGCTGAATTGACCACCGCAGCGTTGTACGTCTTTTTGTTGGATCTAACCCCGCGCCTTCATCTGGGGCTATGGATTTTCCTCCCCATTGGCGGTGCTGTGCTGATTGGCGTGATAGGTCATGCACTTTCGCGGGGATTACGTCGCCAAGCGCCAGCGGCCAGCCTGGGGCTACTCGGTGAGGCTTGAACCTATTTTGCGAGCCAGAAACCGACCACCAGGGCGCTAATGACAGCAACAAAAAAGACCAGATTACGAGCGCGGGTATCGCGGTGTGGTTTCATAATGGCACCAAATGAGGGTGGAGGTAAAAGAGGCGGAAGCATAACGCCGGGCATGGTAACGTTTGTCGCTTACGTCGTCATCTTGCTTGCCTTATAACGTTGCCGTTTGTTCAGGATGGTTGATTATGCCCCACACCGAATCTACGGCTGCACGCAGCGTTGCGCCGCAGCCGCTTTCTCTTGCCCAGGGTCGCCTGGCCGCCCTTAGTTGGGGGCGCGCTGATGCCCCGGTTTGGCTGGCTCTGCACGGCTGGCTGGATAATGCAGCCAGTTTTACTCGGTTAGCCCCGCTTCTGGTAGAGTCATTGGATATGCGTGTCGTGGCACTGGATTTTCGCGGCCATGGTCATTCGGCACATGTGCCCCAGGGCGGTGGCTATGCGCTATGGGAGTACTGCCACGATGTGTTGGATGCCATGGAAGACCTCGGCCTTAACCAGGTTAGCGTGTTGGCCCACTCCATGGGCGCCGCAGTGGCTTGCTTACTTGCTGCTGCGCTGCCTGAACGGGTGGAGCGGCTAACGTTGATTGACGGGCTGGGGGCGCTTAATACGCCCATTGAAGAGACCGCTAGCCAACTGCGCAAAGGACTGACAGCCTACCGTCGGCCACTTTCCCGCGCGCCGCGCTACCCGGATATCGAGAGTGCCATCGCTGCGCGTGTTGCGGGAGGCGTCACGCCGGTGGACACCATTACGGCCACACCGTTAGTGGAGCGCAACACCCAGCCCACCGCCGATGGCCATGTGCAAATGCGCACCGACAGTCGCTTGCTGAAGCCTTCATTGGTGCGCTTCACGCCCGAACAGGTGTTGTCATTGCTGGCGGAAATCAGCGCTCCAGTGCTATTGGTTGAAGGGGAGCAGGGGATTCTGGGTGAACGCGCCTGGGCGGTTCAGGCGCGGCAAGCAGTAAAAGCATTGACCCGGCATGTGCTTAATGGCGGCCACCACTTGCATCTGGAACCCCGTGCCGTAGCGCAAGTCGCCGCAGTAATTGGCGCTCACTGGGTTACGAGCGGCAGGGTTAAGACCGATAAGGCCTAGCGATGGATAGCAGTATGAACGAATTGGCGCATGTCAGTAGTGGAAACAAGGTCGCTCTGGTGTTGGGCAGTGGCGGTGCGCGCGGCTATGCGCATATCGGGGTGATTGAAGCACTTGAGGCGCGGGGCTTTGAAATCATCGCCGTATCAGGATGCTCGATGGGCGCGCTGATCGGTGGTATTTACGCGGCAGGCAAGCTGCCGGAATACCGCGATTGGGTGTGCAACCTTGACTATTTGGATGTGCTCAAATTAGTCGACGTGACCTGGAGCCCCATGGGCGCGATGCGTGCCAGCAAGGTCATGAACAAGCTGGAAACGCTGGTGGGCGATATCTTAATTGAAGACCTCGCGATTCCAGTGACAACGGTGGCAACGGATCTGGTTCGCCAGCGGGAAGTGTGGTTTCAAAATGGACCCTTATTGCAAGCGATTCGTGCTTCAATTGCCGTGCCGGGGGTAATAACGCCAGTGCATTTGGGTGATCAAGTGTTGGTGGATGGCGGGTTGCTTAACCCGCTGCCGATCATGCCTGTGGTGGCGGCTCATCAAGCGGATTTTGTGGTGGCGGTCAACGTGACCGCGCATAGCCCGCTGCCAGTCACCATGGAGGAATTGCTGCCTAAGGAAGAGGAGGCGACCGATAGCCGTAGCAAAAAAGAGATTGAGCGCGATCAAAACATGGGTAACTGGATGGGGGATGTGCGCGCCGCTACGCGAAAACTGTGGGCGGGGCTGGGAGCGAATGGTGAGGGGGCAAGCGGAGAGGGCGAAGAGCTGGAGGAGACCACTGAAGCCCGTGGTAAGCGGGAGTGGAGCAAGCTCGATATGATTCTGGAGTCGTTTGATATTACCCAGGCAGCGCTGGCCAAGTACAAGGTGGCGGGCTACCCGCCCGACGTGCTGATAGAAATACCCAAAACAGTCTGCAGTACCTATGAATTCCACCGCGGCAAGGAGTTGATTCGTCTGGGCAGACATTTGGCCGATGAAGCGCTGGAGCGGCGCATGCCAAGTATCGCGTCCGACGCTGCCGAGTAACGGCTACTGGCTTCGCTTGCGCAGCAATATATACACCGCACCGGTGCCACCATCGATATCGATAGCCGAGCAGAAAGCCAGCACGCCGGGCCACTCACGTAACCAGGCATTGGTATGGCTTTTAAGCACAGGAAAGTCAGACGTGGTGCCCCACGCTTTGCCATGCACTACCAGTACGCAGCGCAAGCCTTGGCTGGCGGCGTCGCGCAAAAAACTCTCCAACTCCGCACGCGCCTCTTCCAGCGTATAGCCGTGCATATCAAGTCCCGCTTGCCACGCCGTTTGCCCACGTTTTAGTTGGCTAAACGTACGCCATGGTAAATCCGGTACACAAAACTCTAAATACTCAGAGGGGCGCACGGCCTCCACCCGGCCATCTGAGGTGCGCCCGCTGGACTGAGGCGTATTGCTTTCAACAGCCGCATGACGTCTAGCCTCATGGGCCTTACCGTCAATTTTAGGTTTGCCTGGATCGGCCTGGTTAGTCGCGATACGGCGCACGCCTGCCGCCTTTAACGCATCGCGGAAGGCATTGATATCGTCATCGTCGGGCAGGTGGCGGCGTCGCGTCATGGTAGGCTCGGGTGGCAAAAAAGTGGCAAATAAAGGTGAAACAGATAAAGACGCACAGTATAGCGGGCTGAGCGTTGCTGTGAACCGGACGGCGTGAAAGGTACAATCTTTTTATTCGTTGCATGAATAAGGCTTTATCAGCTGCATTCATCATTATCGTCAACCAGGAGCCGCTGTGACCACGCATCTAAACGTTGAGCATCCTCACTCAACCCTTTCCCTGTCGGAGTCGTTGCTGGTGAGCCAGCTCTTTACCCTACGCGACTATCTGCGCTGGGTCTCCAGCGAGTTTTATCTGGCGGGCCTGCACTACGGCCATGGTACCGATTCTGCCTGGGATGAGGCGGTAGCGCTCTGCCTGGGTGCTCTGCACTTGCCGTGGAACATCGATCCCAGTGTGCTCGAGGCGCGGCTGCTGCCCGTAGAACGGCAGCGGATTATTGCTCTGGCACGGGAGCGTGTTACCACCCGCCGTCCGCTTCCCTATTTATTGGGCGAGAGCTTTTTTGCCGGCCATCCGTTCAGTGTCGATGAACGGGTACTGATTCCGCGCTCGCCGATTGCCGAGCTGATTGAAGACGGCTTTGCCGCCTGGTTTCCTGAAGAGCCGCCTGCCAGTGTGCTGGATTTATGCACCGGTTCTGGCTGTATCGGCATTGCGACGGCGCTTTATTTACCGACCTGCGAAGTGGCGCTTGCCGATGTTAGTCAGGATGCCTTGGCCGTGGCCCGCCAGAACATTACCCGCCACGATGTGGGCGACCGGGTGCGGGCGGTCGAATCGGACGTATTCAGCGGTTTAGAAGGCCGACGCTTTGATTTGATCGTCTCTAACCCGCCTTATGTCGATGCCCGTGACCTTGCCACTATGCCTGCCGAGTTTCGCCACGAGCCTTCACTGGCCCTGGGAGCCGGTAGCGATGGGTTGGATATAGTGCGGCGCATTTTGCGCGAGGCGCGGGAACACTTAACCGATGAGGGCTGGCTGATTGTAGAAGTCGGCAACTCTGACCGCCATGTGGAAGCGGCATTTCCGGATGTCGCTTTTCTATGGCTTGAATTCGAGCGTGGCGGCCAGGGTGTTTTTGCTCTGAGCGCCGCTGAACTCGACGCCCATGCGGCGTCTTTCGTGTGAGGAATTAACGGCCATGTCTGGCAATACGTTTGGCAAACTATTCAGTGTGACTACCTTTGGTGAGAGCCACGGACCTGCGCTTGGCGCTATTGTGGATGGCTGTCCGCCTGGGCTGCCGTTAAGCGAAGCCGATTTACAGCTCGACCTGGATCGCCGCAGGCCGGGCAGTTCGCGGCATACCACTCAGCGCAAAGAACCCGATCAGGTGCGCATTCTGTCCGGTGTGTTTGAAGGCAAAACCACGGGTACCTCGATCGGCTTGCTGATTGAGAACACCGATCAGCGCTCTAACGACTACTCGAAAATCAAAGAGCAGTTTCGGCCAGCCCACGCGGATTACACCTACCACCATAAATATGGCCACCGCGACTATCGCGGGGGCGGGCGCTCCAGTGCCCGTGAAACTGCTATGCGGGTGGCTGCCGGGGCGATTGCCAAGAAGTATCTAGCCGCCCAGGGCGTCCAGATTCGTGGCTATATGAGCCAGTTAGGCCCTATCAAGATTGAGTTCAAACAGTGGGAATCGGTGGGTCAAAATGCGTTTTTCTGCCCCGACCCGGAGCGCGTCGCTGAACTGGAAGCCTATATGGATCAACTGCGTCGCGACCAGGATTCGGTAGGTGCTGAAATTACCGTGATTGCCGAAGGCGTGCCGGTCGGGCTGGGTGAACCCGTCTTTGACCGCCTGGATGCTGATCTGGCGCATGCTTTGATGAGTATCAATGCGGTAAAAGGGATTGAGATTGGCGCAGGGTTTGGCTGTATCGCCCAGCGGGGCAGCGAGCACCGTGATGAGATGACGCCAGAGGGCTTTCTTTCCAACCACGCAGGCGGAGTGCTCGGTGGCATCTCTAGTGGGCAGCCGATTGTAGCGCGCTTAGCGCTGAAGCCCACTTCCAGCATCACTACGCCGGGCCGCTCTATCGATATTCATGGTCAGGCAGTTGAGGTGGTGACTAAAGGGCGCCACGACCCCTGCGTAGGGATTCGCGCAACGCCCATTGCTGAGGCGATGATGGCGATTACGCTGCTGGATCACTGGCTGCGTCAGCGTGGTCAGAATGGTGACGTTAGCGTTGACACGCCCCGTTTAACTCAGCGATAACGCATCACGGTGAGGTTTGCAGTTCGCTGCTACACTCAAACAAAACAAATGCATGAGCAGTCGTCATGAAAAACAGTGCAGGAGCCGCCTATGAAGATTAACGTTGAGTTTGATCTTACCCCCGATGAGTTTCGCCAATCACTGGGGCTGCCTGATGTCGAAGCTTTCCAGAAAAATTTGCTAGAGAATATTCAGCGGCAGATGGAGTCTGGAGTAGAAGGCTACGACCCTATGAGCCTAATGCGGCCTTTCCTGCAGCAACCGATGATGCAACAGGGGCTTTCCCAGGGGCTAGCTAATTTCGGTACTTACCAGCAAATGATGCTCGATATGCTGCGGCAAGCGGGCAGCGCCAGCACTTCTTCGGCCCACAGCAATGATGATGAGAAGGCGGGGGGGACTAGCTCTAAAAGCAATTCGGAAAGTGCTACTTCCAGCAAAGCAAAGTCAACGGCATCGTCACGTTCCCGTTCTGAATCCAAACGCAGCGGCACATAGATTGAAGCAAGCAGTTAACGCGCATTAACTTAGCAGGTGGTTCTACACCTGTTGAGGTAGGGCAGAGTAATATGGCAAAGCGGTTCAGGCTTGCACGGTGATACTGGAATGACGCCACTGTTGCAATGCAGCATGCCAAAGATTACTCTTTTTGCAGAGCAGCAACGCTACATCACGGTGAGTCACTCCAAGGCTCATGCCAAGGAACGATACAGGAGCAGACACTATGCAAGACAATATGATGGACGCCTTTAACGCCCAAACTAAGCAGATGTTTGAGCCCATGCGAAAAATTAATTCGCTGATGCTCAATAATATGGAAAAAATGACCCAGTATCAGTTGGAAGCCATGAAGCGCTACAGCCAGATGGGGACTGAGCGCATGCGTAGCGCCACTGAAATTCAAGATGCAGAAAGCCTGCGTGATTTCGGCACCAAGCAAGCCGAGATGATGAACGAACTTTCCCAGCAGATGCAGGAAGACGCGCGGGTGATGAGTGAAATGAGCCTGCAGTTTAAATCTGAAATGGAAAAGATGTTCAGTGAAGCCGGGCAGCAAATGTCCGACCAAGCCAAGGCTACTGCGAAAGGGGAGCAACCTGCGAAAGCCTCCAGCCAGTCAACGCGCAAAAGCTGATTGACGACATCATCGCGGCGCCTTAGGGCGCCGCGATGCATTTAAAACGTTGCAACTATAAATAAAATATTACAACGATAAAACCTTGTCATATAGAAGCCTTATTGTATAAAAACTTAGCTATATAACAGCTTGGTCTTGGTCAAAGTGGTCGGTGCGCCTGGAGAGGGCGTAGGGAGAGTTAGTATGCAGTCAGCGTGGCACAATCCGTTCCAGGCATTATCATCAGGGCTTTCTCAAGGGCTAGCCGATGAAATAGCCAAGGGCTTACCTGACGGGTTATCTCAGGCAGAGCTTGAAGAGTGGCATAATCAACTCAAAGAGATCGGTGAGCAGTATCAAGGATTGATGCAGGATCTGCTTTCCCGTATTGCACCAAGTGAAGCCGCCGACTCCATTTATAGCGATATGCGCGAAAGCTTTGAAGCGGGTGCGCAGTCGCTGATGCAGAATCCTACCCTGCTGTGGGAAACCCAGGCCCGGTTGGTGCAGGATCAGTGGCTGTTGTGGCAGCAAGCCATGCGCGGGATGGCTGGCGAGCAGGTTACCCCGTTGATCATGCCGGCCAAAAATGACCGCCGTTTTAAAGACGAGGCGTGGACACAAGACCCGCACTATATGGCTATCATGCAGCAGTACCTACTGTTTTCGCAGATGGTGGAAGAGCTGGTTGAAAGCCTAAGCGGTTTAGACGAAACCAAAAAGCGTAACCTGATGTTTTACGCGCGCCAGTTGGTCAACGCGATGGCGCCGACAAATTTTATGGGCACCAACCCTGAAGTCATGCGCCGCACGCTTGAAACCCGTGGACAGAACTTGGTGGATGGATTAGCTCGCCTGCGCGAAGACTTGGGCAATTCTGCCGAGGGTATCAATGTCTGCATGACGGATCGCGGCGCTTTTGGCGTGGGTGAAAATATCGCCGTAACACCCGGGGCAGTGGTCTACGAAAACGAATTGATCCAGTTGATCCAGTACACCCCCACCACGGAAAAAACCTTTAAAACGCCGTTGCTAATGGTGCCGCCGTGGATCAATAAGTACTACATTCTTGACCTACGTGAAGATAACTCAATGGTTAAGTGGCTGGTGGATCAAGGCCATACCGTCTTTCTGATCTCCTGGCGTAACCCTGGCCCTGAACAACGCGATATCACCTGGGCCGACTATATGCAGATGGGGCCCATCAGCGCGATGGAAGCCATCGAACAGGCCTGTGGTGAGAAGTCGGTCAATCTACTCAGCTATTGCGTGGGGGGCACACTAGCCGCCTCTACAGTGGCCTATCTCACCAGCACGCGGCGTGGGCGCAAAGTAAAGTCGGTTACTTATATGGCGACGCTGCAGGATTTTCGTGACCCTGGCGATATCGGCGTATTTCTTAATGAGCGAGTGGTAGAAGGCATTGAGCAGACGCTGCAGTTGAAAGGCTATCTTGATGGTCGTTCAATGGCATATACCTTTAACTTGCTGCGTGAAAATGATCTATTTTGGTCGTTTTACATCAATAATTATTTAAAGGGCGAAACGCCCGCCGCCTTTGACCTGCTTTACTGGAACACGGATGGCACCAACCTTCCTGCCGGGACGCACGCTTGGTACCTGCGCTATATGTACCTGGAGAACCGTCTAGTTGAGCCTGGCGGCATTGAATTGGATGATGTGAAAATAGACCTGCGTAAAGTCTCCACACCCAGCTATTTCGTGTCCACCAAAGAGGATCACATCGCCAAGTGGAACAGTACCTATTATGGAGCGTTGTTACCTAAAGGGCCGGTCACCTTCGTATTGGGCGGGTCAGGCCATATTGCGGGTATTGTTAATCCACCTCATAAAAACAAGTACGGCTACTGGACGAACGATGCGCTGCCGGAAACGCATGAAGAATGGCTAGCAAACGCAGCGCCTCATGAAGGCTCTTGGTGGCCCCACTGGCAGTCTTGGATGACTGAAAATGGCTATGCCGATAGCGAAAAGATGGTGCCTATGCGCCAACCTGGCGATGGTGAGCTCAAAGTGATTGAGCCTGCGCCAGGGCGCTACGTGAAGATGACGATTCCAGAGGTACTAGGGGAAATTCCAGCTAAGTCTTAATGGATACCTAAAAGATTGTGCATGGATGCCCTAACGGGTCGCGAGTTAAAGGTACTCCCCAACAGAAAAGCCCGCTGATATTTGTCAGCGGGCTTTTTTTCGTCAAGATCAGTTACGAATCAAGTAGTCGAAAGCGCCGAGCGATGCTTTAGCACCTTCGCCCATGGCGATAATGATCTGCTTGTAGGGCACGGTAGTAACATCGCCTGCGGCAAACACGCCGGGTACGGATGTCATGCCATGGGCATCGACAATGATTTCACCACGTGGCGTCATTTCGATCGGTGAGCCTTTCAACCACTCGGTGTTAGGTACCAGACCAATCTGAACAAAAATACCTTCTAACGCGATGGATTTGCTCTCATCAGTCGTACGGTCTTTATAGTTCAAGCCATTGACACGGCTGCCGTCACCGGTGACTTCGGTCGATTGTGCGTTGAGAATGATATCAACGTTAGGCAGGCTCTTGAGCTTTTTCTGCAGCACCGCATCAGCGCGCATCTCGCCCATAAACTCAACCAGCGTGACGTGGCCGACAATGCCTGCCAAGTCAATCGCCGCTTCTACGCCAGAGTTACCACCACCAATGACGGCTACCCGCTTGCCTTTGAACAACGGACCGTCACAGTGAGGACAGTAGGCAACCCCTTTGTTGCGATACTGCTGCTCGCCGGGCACGTTCATCTCACGCCAGCGGGCGCCTGTCGCCAGTACTAGCGTCTTGCTCTTCAGCTTAGCGCCGGACTCAAACGATACTTCGTGAAGGCCGCCTTCTGTCTCGGCAGCTTTAAAGGAAGTAGCAAGCTGCAGGTTCATGACGTCAACTTCGTAATCTTTGACATGCTCTTCTAGCGCGCTGACCATTTTCGGGCCTTCGGTGTGTGACACCGAAATGAAGTTTTCAATGCCCATGGTGTCCGCCACCTGACCACCGAAGCGCTCAGCGGCAACGCCGGTATTGATGCCTTTGCGCGCCGAGTAGATAGCCGCCGCAGCACCTGCCGGGCCACCACCAATGACAAGCGTATCGAAAGCGGCTTTTTCGCTCAGCTTTTTGGCATCGCGTTCGGCGGCACCGGTATCAACCTTGGCCAGAATCTGTTCAAGCGTCATGCGGCCCTGGTCGAACGGTTTACCGTTCAAATAGACGCTCGGCACCGACATGATTTCCCTAGACTCGACTTCATCCTGAAACAGTGCGCCGTCAATAGCGACGTGGCGCACGTTCGGGTTGAAGATGGCCATCAAATTGAGTGCCTGAACCACGTCCGGGCAGTTCTGGCACGACAGCGAATAATAGGTCTCGAAAAGCATCTCGCCATCTAATGCTCGAACCTGATCAAGCAATTCGTCAGACGTCTTAGGCGGATGACCGCCAACGTGCAGCAGGGCAAGCACTAACGAGGTGAACTCGTGGCCCATAGGAATGCCTGCAAACACCACGCCAGTCTCTTCACCGGGGCGGTTGATCGCAAACGATGGCGTACGTGCATCCTGACCATCGCTGTGCAAGGTAATCTTGTCGCTCAGGCTGCTGATATCTTCCAACAGACCAAGCAATTCTTGTGACTTGGCACCGTCATCGAGGGACGCAACGATCTCGAACGGCTGAGTCACTTTTTCCAGATACGCTTTTAACTGGGATTTTAAATTGGCGTCCAGCATGACAGTAGCTTCCTCGCAGATAACAGACGTATTGAACACACGTGTGTGACGGTGCTAATCAGTAATACTTTAAAAAACTGTTAACAGGTTTAATAACAGTTTTAAAACAGAACGCCCGGGCGAAACCCGGGCGTTGAACATGCACACCCTTGCGCAGCAAAAAAGAGCAAGGATGTGAAAACCGCGAGCGGTTTAGATTTTGCCTACCAGGTCCAGAGAAGGAGCGAGTGTCTCTTCGCCTTCTTTCCACTTGGCTGGGCACACTTCGTTCGGGTTAGCACGAACGTATTGGGCGGCTTTCACTTTGCGCAGCAGTTCTTCGGCATTACGACCGATGTTGCCTGCGTTAATTTCGACGATCTGGATTTTGCCGTCGGGGTCGACAACAAAGGTGCCGCGCTCGGCAAGACCGGCTTCTTCGATCAAGACTTCAAAGTTACGTGAAATGCGCAGCGTCGGATCCGCAATCATCGGGTACTGAAGTTTGCCGATGGTGTCAGAGCTGTCGTGCCATGCCTTGTGAGTAAAGTGGGTATCGGTTGAAACGCTGTAGATTTCAACGCCCAGTTTTTTGAACTCAGCATAGTTGTCGGCTAAGTCACCAAGCTCAGTCGGGCAAACAAAAGTGAAGTCAGCGGGATAGAAGAAAAAGATGGACCACTGACCCTGCATGTCGGCTTCAGTAACATCAACAAATTCGCCATTCAAATAGGCAGTTGCTTTAAACGGCTTAACTTCAGTGTTGATCAATGACATTCAGATAATCTCCAGGATTGGTGAATGAATAATGTGAAATTGTTGATAATACTAATGGCTAACGATTAATGGCTAAAATTAAGAATAGCCATGCCATCAATAGCATTTCTCTATTGGCCAGGCGGTTGTCGTTGCACTAGCTGGTTAATGGGGTCGATGAAGCAAAATACAAGAATTTTTCACATTGGCTTGCGGTAGGCGTCACTGCACCGCAAAATTCGCACGGTCAGTATTATGGCCTACGCTATTGTTAGCCGCTGAGGGCTGTTGCCGGCAGCAGCAGGGCGCACTTGGTATGAAGACACTTGGCAAAACATTTGGCTGAACTGCTTAGTGAATGCTGAATTGTTTAATGACTAGTTGAGACAACAGGAGCAGTGATAATGGGGAACATCCACAAACTTTCCGCGGCCGTTGCGGCTATCTCATTCGCTGCAGCGGCTAGCGCTGCCCACGCCGACGAGGTGCGGGTGTTTAACTGGTCAGATTACATTGCCCCGGAAACGCTGGAAAAATTCACCGAGCGTACCGGCATTGAAGTGACCTACGACGTTTACGACAGTAATGAAATCCTTGATGCCGCCTTGCTCGCCGGGCGTTCCGGTTACGATGTGGTCGTGCCATCCACTTACTATTTTACCCGCCAAGTGAAAGCTGGCGTGTTCCAGCCACTGAACCACGAGTTACTGCCCAATTTAGATAACCTCAACCCAGAGCTGATGGCTAACCTGGAAACCATCGACGCCGGTAGCGAATACTCGGTCCCTTATATGTGGGGCACCAATGGGATCGGCTATAACGTTGAGCGGGTAAAAGAAATCCTCGGTGACGACGCCCCCTTGGACAGCTGGGCGCTGTTGTTTGATCCTGAAATAACCGGCGCACTGAGCGAGGCGGGCTGTGGCTTGTCAATGCTGGATTCCGCTGATGAGATGTTGTCACCCGCCATGGCGTATTTAGGCTTAGACCCGCTCAGCGAAAATATTGACGATATCGAAGCGGCGGGTGAGCTGGTTGCTAGTGTTCGCGACGATATGACCTATTTCCACTCGTCACGCTATGTGTCTGACCTGGCGAATGGCGATATTTGCGTCGCCGCAGGCTACTCCGGTGATGTTTTCCAAGCCGCTGCTCGTGCTGAAGAAGCAGGACGCGACTTCTCTATTGGCTATAGCATCCCCAAGGAAGGCGCTGCCCTTTGGTTCGACATGATGGCGGTGCCCGCTGACGCGCCGAACACTGAAAACGCTCATGCCTTTATCAACTTCATTCTTGACCCGGAAATTGCCGCCGAGATCACCGAGTATGTACGCTATGCCAACCCTAACTTGGCGGCTAATGAATATCTCTCTGATGAAATCCTGAATGATCCGGCGATTTACCCGACTACCGATGTCATGCAAAACCTGTACGTACAGGCTGAAAAGCCTCAAGATGTGCTTCGCGCACGTACACGGATCTGGAATCGTGTAAAGTCCGGTCGTTAAACCGACATTTATCCGACGGCGAGCCAGAGGCATTCCCTCACTGGCTCGCTGTTCGTCTTTATTAATGCCCGGGTTGCCGGGCCTTTTGATGGGAGTGGCGAATGGTCACTACGCCCCTGTCGAACGAGCCTTCATCTGCTGCGCCAACGACTCCTTCTTCGTCACGACCCCAGGGCAAAACCCCACGGTTTGCCGAGGATGTCGTGCTGGAAGTGAAACGCTTAAGCAAACGGTTTGATGATGCGCTGGCGGTGGATGATGTCAATTTGCAGGTTAAACGCGGGGAAATTTTCGCGCTATTAGGTGGCTCCGGGTCGGGTAAATCCACCCTGCTGCGGATGTTGGCGGGCTTTGAAACGCCCTCCGAAGGCAGGGTTTTATTAGACGGTGAGAATATCACCGCTATGCCCCCGCACAAGCGACCTATCAATATGATGTTCCAGTCCTATGCGCTATTTCCGCATATGACAGTGGCGCAGAATATTGCCTTTGGCTTAAAGCAGGACAAGCTCCCCAAAGCGGATGTCGACGCTCGCGTCGCGCAAATGTTGAAGCTGGTGCATATGGAGCGCTTTGCCAAGCGCAAACCGCATCAGCTCTCTGGCGGCCAGCGCCAGCGGGTCGCGCTGGCACGTTCGCTGGCCAAGCGGCCCAAGCTGTTGCTGTTAGACGAGCCTATGGGCGCGCTGGATAAAAAGCTGCGCACTGAAATGCAGCTTGAAGTGGTTGAGATCATTGAGCAGGTGGGTGTGACCTGCATTATGGTCACTCACGACCAGGAAGAGGCGATGACCATGGCCGACCGTGTGGCGATCATGGCTGATGGCTGGATAGAACAGATAGGTTCGCCCATCGATATTTATGAAAGCCCGGTGAGCCGCATGGTGGCGGAATTCGTCGGTACGGTGAATCTGTTTGAAGGCGAGATTATCGAAGACGCTGCCGACCACTGCCGCATTGCCGCTCCCGCGCTCGAGCGCCCCATCTATATTGACCATGGTATTACCACACAGGCGTCGAATCGTCGGGTTTGGGTCGCACTTCGACCTGAAAAAATCTGGCTAACCCGCGAGGAACCCACTACTGAATATAACTGGGCGGAAGGCAAGGTGGATGATATCGCCTACCTAGGTGGTTTCTCGCTCTATTACGTGCGCACCCAGTCGGGCCAGATCATTAAAGTCAGTATGGCCAATACAGAGCGTCGCGGTGATCGACCCACCTGGGAAGACAGTGTGTATGTCTACTGGGAAGATCACAGTACGATTGTTTTGAACCGCTAGTGTCTTGAGCTGCTAACGTTTTGAATTGCGATAGTGATGCATTCCTTACCGCGAGGAGGCTGCCTTTAATGAAGTTATCTCGTTCTTCAGCACTGCTCAAACGCTTGCAGTTAGGGCGTCGAGCAGTGATTGCGTTTCCGCTCGTGTGGCTGACGCTGTTTTTTTTACTGCCCTTTGCGCTAGTGCTCAAAATCAGCCTGTCCGAGGCGGCGATTGCGATTCCGCCTTACGGGCCACTGCTTGAGTATGCCGACCAGACGCTGCATGTCTTTTTAAACCTGGGCAACTATCTCTTTCTCCTTTCAGATTCGCTTTATATTGCCGCCTATTGGGGCTCAGTCAAAACTGCGTTCATAGCGACGGTGGCTTGTCTGCTGATCGGCTACCCAATGGCGTATGCCATGGCGCGGGCACCGGCTCGCTGGCAGCTGCTGTTACTGCTGCTGGTCATGCTGCCTTCGTGGACGTCGTTTCTGATTCGTGTCTACGCCTGGATGGGTATTTTAAGCAATAGCGGGTTGATCAATAACCTGCTGATAGGGATAGGTCTGATCGATTCTCCACTACGCATGATGAATACCCAGTTTGCGGTCACGATTGGTATCGTTTACGCCTACTTGCCGTTTATGGTGTTGCCGCTGTATGCCCACCTAACCCGGATGGATAATTCGTTATTGGAAGCCGCTGCTGACCTGGGTTCGCGCAAGATCAATACCTTTATAAAAATTACTTTGCCGCTCTCTATGGGGGGGATTGTCGCCGGTTCGATGCTAGTGTTTATCCCGGCGGTAGGCGAGTTCGTGATTCCCGAGTTGCTTGG
This sequence comes from Vreelandella sp. DA03-1M, assembly GCF_055725665.1. Classification (NCBI taxonomy): domain Bacteria; kingdom Pseudomonadati; phylum Pseudomonadota; class Gammaproteobacteria; order Oceanospirillales; family Halomonadaceae; genus Vreelandella; species Vreelandella sp. DA03-1M. The sequence continues at coordinate 2,944,262 of NZ_CM146798.1, read as the reverse complement.
CGGCCCGGACACATTAATGATCGGTAAGGTGTTGTGGGAGGAGTTTTTCCTAAACCGCGACTGGCCCGTGGCGTCGGCGCTGGCCATGGTGATGCTGCTGCTCTTACTAGTGCCGATTGTCTGGTTCCATCGCTATCAGTCCAAGGAGCTAGCGTCATGAGCAGCCTGCGACGGATCAACTTCTCAACGGTCATGCTGGTGCTTGGCCTGCTGTTTCTTTACCTACCGATGTTTGTGCTGGTGGTGTATTCGTTTAACGCCTCAAAACTGGTCACCGTGTGGGCTGGCTTTTCTACCCAATGGTACGGTGAACTATTTCGTGACGAGCAGATTCTATCGGCGGTGTGGACGAGCCTAAGGATCGCATTTTTCGCTGCCAGCATGGCGGTTTGCCTGGGCACCGTGGCAGCCTTCGTAATGACGCGCTATGGCCACTTCCGCGGTAAAACGGCGCTATCCAGCATGGTCACAGCGCCGCTGGTGATGCCCGAAGTCATAACGGGTCTTTCACTGCTGCTGCTATTTGTGCAGATGGCGCAGATTACCGGCTGGCCAGCCGACCGGGGTATGGCGACCATTTGGATTGCCCATACCACTTTTTGTAGTGCCTACGTGGCGGTCGTGGTGGCTGCGCGGCTGAGGGAAGTAGATCATTCCATTGAAGAGGCCGCCATGGATTTGGGCTCACCTCCAGTGAAAACCTTCTTCTCTATCACGCTGCCGATCATTACTCCCGCGTTGGCAGCAGGCTGGCTGCTGGCGTTTACCCTCTCGCTGGATGACCTGGTGATCGCCAGCTTTGTTTCAGGCCCAGGGGCTAATACGCTGCCGATGGTGGTGTTTTCGTCGGTGCGCATGGGGGTGTCGCCGAAGATCAATGCGCTTGCTACCTTGATCATCCTAACGGTATCGCTGGCGACACTGTTGGCGTGGTTTTTTATGCGGCGTAATGAGACCCGGCGAAAGGCTGCTTTACGAGACGTTTAGATCAAGCTACAGCACGTCGTCGTCACGCCCAGCGACGACGCTTTCGAGTTCTCCGCTCATCGGCGAGACGATGACTTGTAGCTGGATGGGCGCACAGCATTGGTGGCAATCCTCCCAGGTGTCATGACTGCCCTGTGACGTATCAATCAGGAAGGTCAGCGGTGAATCGCAGTAGGGGCAGTGAAAGTCATAATTGACCAGAGCGTCGTCTTGCATTGTTGGTTACCTTGTATTGCGGATGCGCTAAGTCAGTTTCTTACCCAATGAGTGTAGCAGTGTGGTCGTCGGGTAGGGCATCGTGGGATTGAATCAGGTAGGATATCTCAGGATTTAAGTTCCCAAAGCAACGCAGCGAGAGTAGCGATGATGTTACGTAACATGGCAGTAGCGGCCCTAGTGGCCTTTCCGATGGTCGCGTTGGCTGAAACCCCCAATGTCACCGCTGGTGAGTGGGAGTTTGTGAGCAAAACCAGCGTTACCGGCGAAATGGAAATTCCGGATCAAACGGAAACCGAGCGCCAGTGTATTACTCAGGAAGAGCTTGAGGGCGCTGAGTTCGGCTTCATCGAAGAAGAAGAGGGCTGTGAGCTACTCGATCAGGATTTGAACGCAGACGGTCTTAGTTACAGCATGGTGTGCCGTGCTGAAGGTGGCGAAGCCACCATCGATGGCGAAATGCGTTTTATGGGTGAGCGGATTGAAGGCAGTGTCGATATCCTGACCCAGTCGCCCATGGGGGAGCTGAGCATGAACACGGTCATTGAAGGCGAGTACCTAGGCGAGTGTGAGTAACCGCCAACTGCTTTACTAAGGGTGCCAAATGGCACCCTTTTTTATTGAGGTTGTCACTGCAAGGAGTGAAACGACGAAGCTTCGCAATGACACTCCCCTATGTCATTGCGTATAGGGACTCCTCCCCGGTTGCAAGCGACGATGATGAACAACATAAGCCGATGCGTGCGTATAGTCGGTCTCTCAATGGGGACGCTATCCCCTGACCCTGATGAACGTCGCGCACCTTCTCTCCTCAACGAACGATAGGCTTTTTCAGCCATCGCAATGATCAGGTTTCGAGAAGGCCGGTCTGACCTGTTTTTCATCCATCGTTGCTCAGCAACAAGGTAGCCGCCTGTCGGCGCTTAGGCGCTGATGGTGCTACCGCTTAGCTCACCATCAGCGCTGAACCGTCGTTAAACTCTCTACAATAGGACTGACCGCTGTGCAGAACCGCCCAGGCGGTTCGTACTGTCTTGTTCGCTAACGCGACAGCCGCTTTGTTCTTGCCAACGCGAGCGACCAGGGATCGTAGCCAACGACTTTTAGCATCCTGTTTGTCACCCACGGTGTTGATGACCGAGTGCGCGCCACGTATCAGGGCGGCTTTCAGTGAGACTTGACCCGTTCGGCCAATGCCCTTGATGCTCGCGGTGCCACCACTGCTGTGTTGCTTCGGCGTTAATCCCAGATAGGCTGACGCTTGGCGACCTTGCTTGAACGCGTCGCCGTTACCGAGGGCGCTATAGAGCTGCGTGGCGACCACCGGCCCCACACCCTCTATCGCCAGTAGTTGGCGACAAGGCCCCACGGCGTGACTCATCTGCTCCACCCGTTTATCCAGTGACTGAATACGCTCATTGAGCCGATCCAGCTCCGTCATTTGTTCAGCGAGTAAGTCACGCATCAGCATTGAGAGTTCGTTGTCGGCATCTTCTAGGGCGCGCCATACACGTTGCTTTAATGCCTTCTGACCACGACCGCTAATCACACCGTATTCCTGTCATAGTCCATGAACTTGATTGATCAACTGGGTGCGCTGATGAATGTACCTTTCCCGAATGCGGTGCAGGCTCTGAATATCCTGCTGCTCGACGCTTTTGAGCGGTACAAAGCGCATGTCTGGGCGCAAACCCGCCTCTACAATAGCGAGGGCGTCATTGGCATCTGTCTTGTGCCCCTTGCGAAAAGGCGTCACAAACTGGGGCGAAATGAGGGCAACGCTATGGCCGAGGGCCTGCAGCTGTCGCGCCCAATAATGCGATCCACCGCACGCCTCCATGAACACCCGACAGGCCGGTTGGCGGCGCATAAAATCCAAGACCTGATGCCGTTTAAGCTCTTTGTTGACCTGAACACGCGGGCGGCGAGTGTCGACAACACACACTTGAAAAACACGCTTTGCCAGATCAATACCGATTATCTTATGCTTGTTCATGACTCTTCCCCTCCGCATTGAAGTGGTTCAACTATCAATGTAGCTCTCTGAAGCTTCGAGAGGGGAGGAGTCCCTTTCATTGAGGAGCCCGCGACGAAGCAATCTCAAGCGTGCGGCGGCCTCTAAAAACCAGATTGTTCATCTCCCGCCCAAATTGCCACGCTTCAGTCGCAATAACATCACTCAGATGGTGCGTTGGCAATTTCCTCCTCCAGCTGTCGCTTCACTGCGCCTGGCGATCCTGTATGGCGTGCCAGCAGGTCGTAAGCCACGGGCACGACAAACAGCGTAAACAGCGTGGCCGAACCGACCCCCGCCATAATCACAGTGCCGATCACCAAACGCGATTCTGCGCCAGGGCCGGTGGAAATAATCAGCGGAATGGCGCCGGCCATGGTGGTCACGGCGGTCATTAAGATGGGCCTTAAGCGCGTCACAGAGGCTTCAATCAACGCCGCACGGAACGCTTTCCCCTCATCGCGCAACTGGTTAGCAAACTCGACAATTAGAATGCCGTTTTTCGCCGCCAGCCCAATCAACAGCACCAAGCCAACTTGGCTGTAGATATTCAGCGACTGACCGCTGAGCAGCAGGGCAAGCAAAGCGCCGCTCATCGCGAGTGGCACCGTGAGCATAATCACAAAGGGATGGATCAGGCTCTCGAACTGCGCTGCTAACACCAAAAAGACCACTAGCGCGCCCAGTATCAGCAGGAACGCGGTGGCGCCGCTGGCCTCTTGGAAGTCCCGCGAGGCGCCTGCCACATTGGTTTGCGCCTCTTCGGGCAGTAGCTTGGCGGCGCTCTGCTCTAAATAGGCCAAGGCTTCGCCGAGGGGGTAGTCATCCGCCAGGTTGGCTTCAATGGTAATCGCCCGTATACGGTCAAACCGGTTCAGGGTGCTGGCGCCAGCAAAGTCGGAGAGGGTGACCAAGCTGGCCAGGGGGATCAACTCACCTGTGCGCGCAGATCGCACCTGAATGTTATCCAACGCCCTCGGGCTGTTTTGATTGCCGCGGTCACCTTCCAAAATGACGTCGTACTCTTCACCGTCATCCACGTAGCGAGTGACGTTACGGCCGCCTAGCAGCACTTCAAGCGTTCTGCCGATCTCGGTGACCGTAACGCCCAGCGAAGCAGCACGCTCGTAGTCAATATCGACTCTTAGCTGCGGCTGGGTTTCGTTGTAGTTGCTCTCCAGTGCCATCAAGCGCGGGTTGTCTTCACGCACATGATCGATCAGCGTATCGCGCCAGCGGGCAAGCTCTTCGTATGTCCCGCCGCCCAGCACAAACTGCACCGGCTTTTGGGTACGCTGCCCAAACCCTTGGCGCATCACCGGGAAGGCTTGTACCCCTGGCAACGTACGCAGCTTTTCGCGTACTTCGCCCATGATCTCCCAGGCACTGCGTCGACTGCCCCAGTCGGCCATATTGACGATAATAAAGCCGCTATTAAAATTCTCGATGTTGCCGTAGCCACGAGGGGCGCGAACGACGACGCGCTCCAACTCACCGCTCTCCACCAGTGGCGTCATCCGCGCTTCGATCTCATCCATATAGTCCATCATGTAGTCGAAGGTGGCACCTTCGGGGCCATTCACCAATACGATAAAGTTGCCGCGATCCTCCTGAGGCGTGTATTCGTTGGGCAGTACCGTGGCCAGCCAGGCGGTGGCACCTATCAGCAATACAAACGCCGCGACCACCAGCCAGCGCATTTTGAGCATCCACTCTAACGTGGCCTGATAGCGGCGTTGAGTGCCGCTGAGAAGCCACTGCACGGCTTTTCCAATCCGGCTGTCGTGCATGCCCGGCTTAAGAATTTTAGACGCCATCATCGGCGTAAGCGTTAGTGCCAACAGGGTCGAGACCACAACCGCCGCGGCCATGGTCAGCGCGAACTCGGAAAAGAGTCGGCCAATATCGCCTTGCAACATACTGAGTGGCAAGAAAACCGCCACCAACACCAGAGTGGTGGCGATAACTGCAAAAGCGATCTGTCGAGTACCGCGAAAGGCGGCGACCAGCGGTGTCTCGCCGTAGTCGTGCATACGCCGGTTTATATTTTCAAGCACGACGATGGCATCATCGACAATCAGGCCGATCGCCAGCACCAGCGCCAGCAGCGTTAGCAGGTTGATTGAGAAATTCATCGCGGCCAGAGCGGTAAAAGCCCCAATAACGGCAATCGGAACGGTCACCGCAGGTACCAGGGTAGTGCGCAAATTGCCCAAAAACATAAAGATCACTACCACCACCAGGCCCATGGCGATAAACAGTGTCATAACGACCTGCTCAATCGCCCCGGAGACGAACAGCGATGCGTCGTAGTTCAGGCTTAGCGACATGCCTTCGGGCAGGGTGCTCTGCAGGCGTTCGAGTTCGACCTGAACGGCTTCGGAGAGCTCTATTACGTTGGCCGTCGACTGCATGATCATACCCAGGCCGACCATGGGGATGCCGTTAGAGCGGAAAACAGAACGATCCTCCACCGCGCCGACTTCTACTCTTGCTACGTCAGCAAGGCGCACCAGATAGCCGTTTTCCGCCTGGTTTTGAGGAGAGGTGAGGGCGAGGCGCTGAAAATCTTCGGCGCTGGCAAAGCTGCGGGGGAGACGGACAATAAACTGCCGATCTTCGGATTCAAGCGAGCCTGCCGGTAGCTCTACGTTCTCTGCTCGTAGTGCATCTTCGATATCGCTAACGGTAAGTCCGCGTGCGGCCAAGGCATTGCGATCCAGCCACACCCGCATGGCGTAGTCACTGCCGCCGCCGACACGCACCCGTGCTACCCCCGGCTGAACGGAAAGGCTGTCGACCAGAAAGCGGTTAGCGTAGTCGGTCAGCTCGGTGATGGAGTAGTCTTCGCCGGATAGGCTTAGCCACACCACTATCTCTTCGCTGCTATCGGCTTTGGTAACCTCTGGGTTGTCAGCATCGTCGGGTAGGTTGCGCAGTGCGCCGGAGATACGGTCGCGAATATCATTGGCGGCGGCATTGATATCCATATCGATGCCAAACTCGATCTCGATCTGAGAGCGACCATCTTCGCTTTGCGAGGTAATTAGCTCGATGCCTTCAACACCCGCAATGCGGTCTTCTAATACCTGGGTAATACGTGTTTCGACAACGCTGGCCGAGGCGCCGGGGTAGCGGGTATCGATGGTGACCACTGGCGGGTCGATGGTGGGGTACTCTTGAAGCGGCAAACGATTGAGCGCTAGCAGACCAAAGGCAACAATCAGCGCCGCAATCACCATCGCCAGTACCGGTCGCTGTACAGAGATATCCGATAAGCGCATTAGCGGTCGGCCTCCAGCAGCGCTCGGATACCGGTCTCGTCATCGGCGATCCCGATTAACCTGGCTTCTTGTCCATCTCTGGCTAGCTGTAGACCATGAAAGACAATTAAATCGTTGGCGGTGAGCCCCTCAAGAATTTCCACCTCGCCATTGCGCCGCTCGCCGATCGCCACTTCGCGCCGTGCCAAGCGTGTGCTACCTTCACTCTGCTCAATTAGCATCACGAAGTGACGGTCACCGCTAGGCTCTATGGCAGCCTCAGGGATGACGACAGTATCGCGTACGCGCTGTTGAACGATCACTTCCATCAGCATGCCAGGGCGCAGGCGGCCGTCGGCATTATCGAGATCAGCGCGGACGCTTACGCTGCGCGTTATTGGATCCACCCGTGTGCCGATGGTGGCAATTTCACCGCTAAAGAGGGCGTCAGGGTAGGCGGCAGTCGTGGCGTTGAGCATCAAGCCTGGCGATAGGCGACCAAGAAATACTTCTGGAACGCTGAAGTCGAGCTGCATAACATCCAATTTATCAAGCGTCACCAGGTCCATGCCTGGGGTGACCAGAGCGCCAATACTGATATTGCGAAAGCCCACACGGCCGCTGAAGGGCGCTTTTATCTGGTAATTAGCCAACTCCGCTTCAATCGCTTGTATATCGGCATCTGCCTGGCGCAGCCGTGATTGGCTATCTTCTACATCGGCCCGGGCCGCCAGATTGCGTTCTTGCAGCTGGGAAGCGCGATTTGACGCGTTGCGCCGCTCTTCGCGAAGTGCCTGGGACGCCCTAAGCTGCGCCTGCTCCTCGGCATCCTCTAGGCGAATAAGCAGCTGCCCCTCTTCAACCTGCTCGCCGTCACGGAAATTGATCTCGGCAACGATGTCCGTGACCGTAGCTGATAGCGTCACGCTCTCATCGGCACGAAGGGTTCCCAAGGCTTCTAGTGGATCCGACCAGGTCGTCACGATCGCGCGGGTGCCGATGACTGAGGGCGCCGATTGGGCCAACGCTGCGCAGGAAAGTAAAAGGGTGAGGGGCACAAGCGCAAGTCGCAACAGCCGTCGTCGATGAAAGGGCAAAAGCATAGGGTTCTCAGCGTTAGATAATATTTATACAATTATTGTATATGGTAATTTGGCCATATAATAATTTTTAAGTGCGACCCTGTTAGAATGCCTGCTTTTTATAGCGGGAATCGCCCTCAATATGAGCTGTCCATTATGATCTATGATGTTGTCATCATTGGCGCTGGCGCCGCAGGCTTGATGTGCGCAGCCCAAGCGGGTTATGCCGGAAAGCGGGTCTTAGTGCTTGATCATGCTAACAAAGCGGGCAAGAAGATTCTCATGTCCGGGGGCGGCCGTTGCAACTTTACCAATCTTGGCACTACGCCACAGCACTTTTACTCATCAAACCCTTACTTTTGTATTTCGGCGCTCAAACGTTATCGTCCTGAGCACTTTGTCGAGCTGGTTGAGCGCCATGGCGTTGAGCATGTTGAGAAAACACCGGGACAGCTGTTCTGCGCAACCTCCGCCAAGGAAATTGTTCGTACCCTACTCACCGAGTGCGAGTGGGCCGGGGCTGAAATAAAACTCAGTACACAGATTACCCGCGTGGAACAGCAGGGCAATGCCATGCGGCTGACGACGTCGATCGGTAAAATTGATGCGGGAGTGGTGGTAGTGGCTAGCGGTGGGCTTTCTATTCCGAGCATGGGGGCGACAGGGTTTGGCTACGACATAGCCCGTCAATTTGGCCTGGAGGTGTTTGATACTCGCCCTGGGCTGGTGCCTTTTACCCTAAGCGATACCTGGAAAGCGCGCGCAGCAGAGCTTTCAGGCGTGAGCGTCCCGGTGGCCGTTAGTGCAGGCAGCCGCCGCTTTGTTGATCCTATGCTGTTTACCCACCGCGGACTGTCTGGGCCTGCGATGCTGCAGGTATCCAGCGTTTGGCAGCCAGGGGAGAGCCTTACCGTTGATCTGTTGCCCGGTGAAAATGTGGCGGAATTGCTGCGTGAGGCGCGTCAAGGAACTCCCAAGCGTCAACTTTCTACGTGGCTGACGGAGCGCTTTCCGAAGCGCTTGGCCCAAGCGTTGCTTGAGTGGTATCCCGATCATGATCCTGCGCGGCCGCTCGCTCAATATGCCAATCAGGCCTTGGACGAATGGGCTGGCAGGCTTAATGCTTGGCAACTGAAGCCGGCGGGTACTGAAGGGTGGCGTACAGCTGAAGTGACCATGGGGGGAGTCAATACCGACGCGCTATCATCCAAAACCTTTGAAGTGAAAGGCTTGCCACAGCTGCGGTTTATCGGTGAAGTAGTGGATGTAACAGGCGAGCTTGGTGGGTATAACTTTCAGTGGGCTTGGGCGAGTGGCGTAGCCTGCGGGCAATCTTGCTAGGCAACGCCACCAACCCAGGCAATAGCGTCAGAATTAACTAGCTACTTTGGCTAATAATTTAAGCTTCTTGAATAGCATATAGCCCGCAAGCGCTTTTCTGCCTGCTGCCATGGCGCCGCCTGGATGGCGCATTAACTTGAATGCGGCAAAGCCACCAACGGCGTAAAGAGGCAGCTTAAAGCTTTGCCAGTTTCTATCCAGTGGTGAAGCAGCTTGCTGTAAAAATTCACTATCGACCAAAATATCTACGCGCTGCTGCTCCAGCTCAGCCAGCAATAGCGCTTTGCGTTCAGCACGGCTGAGTGGTTTCGTTGGCGGTTTAGCGTTGTCTGCGGATGGTTTCATCACTTGGCTCCTCAAGCAGTGCTCGGTCTGCAGCAAGCTGTTTGAGTGTTTCTTTTAAAAGAGAGTGTTGCTTGGACTGGCGAATCGCGATGACCGCTAGTAGCAAACTGGCGCCGATTAACACACCTGCACTGATGGCAATGGCGGTTAAGCGATAGGTATCCCAGAACAGAACCACTACTAATGCCGTCAGCGTGGCAATACCCAACAAGAGCAGCAGTAAGCTTGCTCCTGCAAGAAGAAGTAGAACCAGTAAGCGGGCACGCTCCTCTTCTAACTCAAACACCGCCAAACGCAGGCGGGTTTCGCTATTAGCAATCAGCGATTTCAGTAAGCGTTTGGCGGCAGAGAAGACGCGTTGGGTTGGACCCAAAGCCATTAGCGACGACCGAGCAGCATACCCACAACCATACCTGCAGCGGCACCAATACCAATGCTCGTCCAGGGGTTTTCATGCACGTAGCGATCACATGCATCGGCTTGATGGGTCAACGAGTCACGAGTTTCGTCATAGATACGTTCGCCGCGAGCTTCGAGGCGTGCACGGGTGTCTTTCAAACGGCGTTCGGCACGGGTACGTAGATCGTTCATCTCTCCGCTGGCATCTTTAGCGGTCGCATTGACCAGCTCTTCAACGGTTTCACTCAAGTGGCGCAGATCATCTTTGAGTTGATCGGCTTGAGTAGAGTAAGTGTGTTGACGTTTAGCCATGGAGTCTTCCTTTGACGAATGAATGATTTAGCTACTATGAGCATAGCAGCCATTTAATAACAGACAAGCAATTGCGCCTATCGGTTCAACCCTGTCGCACTAAATAAGGGATTTAAGCTAAACCCAAGGCTCAGGCGGTGCACACGGTGATCATAATCGATCATGCTTTCACCATATCCGTAGTAGTACTGTACATGCGCCCGCAAACTGTTGAAAGCAGGCCAGCTGTAATCAATCTGGGTGCCTATATTCCCTGCGCTGGGGTTGCCGCGTAACTGACCGCTCATTTCATGGTTATTATTGAGGCGCTTGGCGAGGCGAATATCGCCGTACCCCATGTAACGTTCGATATCCGGGTTGTCGTCATCATCTGAGGATTCCGGTATCCGCCAATGCGGTGCCAGGGTGAACGCCCAGTCACCGCGCTGGAAGGTGCTTTCAAGATAAACCCGGTTCCAGCTACGGGAGAGAGGATCTGAGCGACCATTAGACTGGTGATTAAGGGCGATTCGGTTGCGGGTATTCACCCAGCCAAGCGCCTCCCAGGCATTGTCAAAGTCGATGAATATTTCAGGTTCGTAGTTGGTTTCTCGGAAAGGCGATGAAGCGTCGGTATTGTAGGCCTGCCACCAGCTGCGCTGGGTATAGCCAAAAAAGACGTCGCCGTAGTTGCCAAACACCTGTTCAGCCAGATTTACCTTGGCGCTGAACTGGAACTTAAGCTCTACGCTATCTATTTCGCTGTCGTCTGAGATATTGCGAAAGCTTTCGCGGTTCTGGTTCGTATTATAGCTAACCGGGAACAGATAATTGGTGCGGTGCGCTGTGATTGAAAACGGGTTTCGGCTCGATTCCTGTTCGAGTTCACGTCGCTCGCTCAAGTCTTCTCTGGCGGCTTCTTCAGGCAACTGCTCAAATGGCACGCCTTGAGCGGCTTCTTCGGGATATTCTACCTGCTGCAACTGTTGATGCAGATCATATAGCTCAGCGTTGAGGGCACGGATACGCGCCTCAATCTCTTGTTGGGACTCAGCGAAGGAACTTGCACTAAACGTAGCAAGACTCAGCAGAACCAATAATTTCGTGACCGGTAGTTTTCGGATAACCATCTAAGGTGGCTCGCAAAATGAATGAATAGGCAAATGCCATGGTTGTTTCTATCACGCCGCCTGCGGAAGTCAACACCTCTGATTGCGCTGGCTATCAGAACGCCTGACAATAACCTTATTATCCGTGTCTGCGGAGCTATCGATGTCAACGAGGCATATGAAACGTGGTGAGATGCGCCTGTAAGTGGATCGTAACGTGCTTATTCTTGCTGCTTATTGTTAGCAGTGCCGCGGCCCAGGCTACATTCCAGGCCAGCATGCTCGAGCGTGTGCCTGAACAGGCTGAGCTGGCATCCAGGCTTGCTCAGTTGGAAGCGCTTGAGGGCGCATTGACTGCTCAACAAACCAGCGATAAAGAAGCCTTGGAGGCCGCCCTTGATGCCTATGAACGGCTAGCCTCTGTCGATGAGCGCCTGGCCGCGTTAGATACGCGCGTAGAGCAAGCCCCAGAATTACTAACTCGTTTGCAGCGTGAGTTGAGCGAAGCCGAAGAAGCGTCACAGCAGCTTTCCGTGGCTGGTTTGAGTGACCGGCGCCTTGACGAGCTGGAAACCCTGCAAACTGAGGCGGTGGTCGAGCTTCAACAGTTGCAAAGTCAGCTAGCAGAAGTGAACTCTCAACTCCTGGCTGCGCAAACACTCCCAGAACGCGCCCAACAATCCATCGCTGAAACTCTCCAGCGCGCGGAGAGTTTACGCCGACAACACGATGAGCGCGAGGCTTTGTTAGCAGATCGGCAACTTTCGGCATTGAGTGATGCACGGCTTATACAGCTGCGCCTTGAGCGCGCACTTGCTGACCGCGAAGTGAGCTTTTACCAGCGTGAACTCAGCGCGAATAGTCGGCTGCGCGAATTGGCGCAGGAGCGCCGTGATGTTCTGATGTTGCAAATTGATTATCAAGAGCAGCAGCTCAGTATGTTGCAAGGGGTGATAGACCAACAGCGGCGTTTGGCCTCAGAGCAGGCGATTGCTGATGCCGCCCGGGATAATCCCTTAATTGCCGCTGGCCACCCATTGGTGGTGCAAGCCCAACAAGCCAACCAAACGTTAAGCCTTGAACTGCTACGGGCCACCGACCGCGCTAACAGTATCGTGCGTGAGAATATTGAAGCCCAGCGTCAGTTGGAGCATGTCCGCCAACTACAGCGCAGCCTGAATGAGCAAATTGACGCCATACGCGGAAGCCAACTGCTGTCGCGTATTTTGCGCGAGCAGCGCCAATCCCTCCCGCCATTAACCGCACGGCGCGATTTGCAGGATGAAATTGCTGATCTGCGTTTGAAGCAATTTGATTTAGTCCGTCAGCGTGACCAGTTACGCCAAAGCGAGCAGTTTGCGGCTGCGCAGCTAGCCGAAGCGGGTATAGAAGCGACGCCAGGACTGGTGGATTCACTCTCGCGGCTCTATCAGTCCCGGCGAGAGCTGGTCGAACAATTGGAGCAGTCCTATGGAAGCTTGTTGAGTGCAGCGATCGAGCTACAGCTGAACCAGCAGCAAGTGTTAACGACCACCAGTGAGCTGCTTGAAACCATTGATGAACAGCTATTTTGGGTCGCCAATAGTCGCCCGCTGGACGTTAACTGGTTGCGCCAGTTGCCGCATAATTTACGCCTGGAGTGGCAAGAGGGAGAGTGGCGTGCCATTTTGCCCACCCGCTGGCAAGGACTCTCTTGGCAAGTGCTTAACGGGGCACCGCTTGTGTTGGTGGGTCTCGTGCTGATGGGGTTACGTCGCCAAATTAAGACGCGCTTGGCGAACCTGCATTCACAAATCGGACGCTTGAAAAGCGACACCCAGCTGCACACGCCTAAAGCGGTGCTGCTAAATGCGCTGCTGGCGCTGCCTGGCCCATTAGCGTTAGCGGGCATTGGGGTTGGGTTGTTAGGCGCAGCGGGGCCGTTGGTAACTAGCGTTGCTCCGGCACTGCTTCAGTTAGCCCTGAGTTGGGGCGTAGTGGCATGGGTGCGCCGACTATTGGTTGCTGAGGGGGTGGCTGAGCGTCATTTTACCTGGTCACCTCAATACACCGCTCGGTTACGCCAACTGCTAGGCGGGTTAGGGGTTGCTTTGGTGCCCGTCATTGCCATTGCGGCTATGTCGGGTGAAGTGGAGACCCCGTTAGCAATGCGTCCCGTTGCGCTAGCATTACTCTCGCTTGGTTTGATAGCCATGAGCTGGTGGCTGGCGCAGTTGATACTGGCGCATATCCCCATTTTTGGCGTGCGTCTGTTTCGTTTGCTGTTGGGGCTTGCGATGGCGTCGGTGCCACTGATGCTGCTGGGATTAGTCACCTGGGGCTATGAATACACTGCGTTGCGCCTAGTAGGCAGGTTCGCCATTACGCTTTACCTGCTGGGGCTGTGGGTGGTGGTGGAAGCTACGTTGGTGCGCAGCTTGGCAGTAGCTGCTCGTCGGCTCGCCTATCGTCGTGCACTGGCCCGTCGTCGCGCTCAAGTACAAGAGGGGGCGGAAGGTGGTCTCGAAGTAGTCGAAGAGCCCCCGCTTGATATGGCGCAGATCAATAGCCAATCGCTGCGGCTTTCCAAGCTGATTGTGTTGATTGGCTTTAGTGCGCTGCTTTACTTGGTCTGGTCAGACTTGCTCTCGGTGCTCGGCTATTTGGACAACGTATCACTGTGGGAGGCGCAAGAGGGGGATCTGGTTGATAACGCGCTATCGATATCCGACATCTTTGCTGCTCTGCTGATTGTCGCTATTACTTTTATTATGGCGGGCAACTTACCCGGCCTGTTAGAAGTAATGGTGCTATCCCGGCTGTCATTGAAACAGGGCAGCGCTTATGCGATTAGCTCGCTGCTCTCCTACACCATTGTGGGCACGGGGATCGTTATGGGGCTATCGACCCTTGGGGTTTCCTGGGACAAACTGCAGTGGCTGGTAGCCGCATTGAGCGTAGGGTTAGGGTTTGGTTTGCAGGAGATTTTCGCCAACTTTATATCCGGCTTGATCATTCTGTTTGAACGTCCTATCCGTATTGGCGACACGATCACGATTGGCAATTTGCACGGTACCGTCAGCCGTATCCGCATCCGAGCGACGACTGTCACTGATTTTGATCGTAAAGAGATTATTATCCCCAATAAAACCTTTGTGACTGACCAGCTGATCAACTGGTCGCTGTCGGATAACATCACCCGAGTCGTGCTTACCTACGGCGTGGCTCACGGCTCGGACATGCAGAAGGTGCATCAACTGCTGCGCAAAGCCGCAGATGAAAACGCTCGCGTGCTAACTGACCCTGAACCTCAGGTGTTCTGTTTAAGCTACGGGCAGCATAGCCTCAATTTCGAGCTGCGTATTTTCGTCAACGACCTGCTCGACAGGCTGTTTGCGGCTGATGAAATTAACTGTCGGGTTGATGCACTGTTTCGTGAAGCGGGCGTACGCGTGGCCTTTGAGCAGATGGATGTATGGCTTCATCCCGATAAAGGCGAGGCGATAAAAGTGCAGTCTGCAAATCAGCTCACGCCTCCTTCATCGACTTGATACTCTTTTCCAGCCCCTTTCTTACGTTCCTTGATGGCATGCAGGAGGAACTCCCGATTGCCATCGCCGCCGGTAATCGGGCTCTCCTGCCAGTGACGAATGGCGAGCCCGCAGGCGTCACAGGCGCTGCGAATATTGGTTTCAACGTCGTTATAACGCCGAGCATCACGCACCACGCCGCGTTTATCGAGTGCTTCTGCGTTCAGCTCAAACTGAGGTTTAACCAGCGAGATCAAGTGCCCCTCCGGCGGCAGCAGGGCGGCAATTTCAGGCAGAATCAGCGTTTGCGAGATAAATGACACATCCATAATGGCGCTATGAATGGGTTGGGCGGCAAGCACGCTTTTTAGTGCTTCATCGCTACTCATGTAACGCGCATTTAATCCCTCCAGGCACGTCACGCGTGGGTCGCCACGTAGCTCGGGGGCCAACTGCCCATGGCCAACTTCTACACCAATGACATGGCGGGCGCCAAAGCGCAGCGCGCAGTCGGTGAAGCCACCGGTTGATTGGCCTATATCGAGTACCACTGTTTCATCCAAGCGCATTTCAAGCGTTGTCAGTACCGCTTCGAGTTTCAGACCCGCGCGGGAGACATAGCGCTCTTCAGGGTCGTCCTCTACGTCAAAGCGAGTATCTTCGGGCCACTTTTCTGACGCTTTAGTTAACGGTTTGCCGTTACTGGCAAGACGAATCCGGCCATGGCGAATAAGCCGCTGGGCGCGGGTACGCGAATTGGCCAGCCCTTGGCTGACCAACAGTTGATCGAGTCGCATCATCATGATTGAGAGTGTCGTTAATAGGGCGGTTTATTCTGCATCCGGTGGGGCATTAGGGCCTTGATCAGCCTGTAGTTCGACAGGCGGTAAACGCGATGCCCCCCAGCTACGGTGCAGGTAATACTTAACATTTTCCAACTCTTCACTGGTGACAGAGACTATTTCACCGCGCTCGAGTGGGTCGTAATGATAAATATACAGCCGCGATGCAAAGCGTTCGAATGGCAGTGATGCTTCACCAAAGCGTTCACCGTTACCCGATGTGCTGACAATGACGCCGTCGCCCCAATCCTGACCGCTATCGTTGTTGGGATTATAAAAATAAACCCGCATAACGTCAGAGGGGTCGAGGGACGCCCGCAAAATGGTGATGGCGTGCCAGCCAATGAAACGCGCTGCGCTATCGGTGACCGCAATGCCCGCTGGCTGTGGATGAATCAGCGGTTGGTTGCCATTGTAGTAGGGGTGATAACTGGCGTAGAAGTGGCGTACAAAATCATCCACATCGCTTAGCTGCCCGGTGGCCACATCGACATTGATGCGGAAACCACGTCCTGACCACCAGCCATGAAATTCAGGATTCACCCAGCGGTGTGGGTCGCCCTCACGACCAATGCAGCGTCGGCCCATTTCGGCATAAATGCGATCCAGATGTGGCACGACAATTAGCGAAACGGGGTCTAAATCCATAGGCAGTTCAGTTGCAACGCCAGAAAGGCTCTCCATTGATGAGATGGCCTGGCCCTCGAAATGCATGATGATTTCGTCATCGCGTGCTGCCCACGCCACCATCTGTAGCAGATAGTCCGGATCGTTGTAGGCCCACATGGAAAGGGCGCGTGCCGATTGGCAGGTAGGGTTATTGCCCTGTCCCACGCCTAACGGTAGACCCAGCATGCATAGCACACCTTCAATCAGTCGTGCGCGGGGAGAAACAGTGTCGCCATAGGCGATAGAGAGTCGTGACTGCGCCCACTCTGAGAGCGGTAGATTAAGCTGACGCCACATTGCCGGTGCCACCGGCGGCTGATAGAGAATACCGCGTTCGAGCATTAGCGCAAGGCCGTAGACTGCCTGAGAGGTAGCAGGATAAACCCCACCACGAATCAACGCTTGAACCAGCTCACGGTAGCAGAGTAAGCAATCACGCCCGGTAGACGACAAGCCCAACGCTTCAGAGAGTAAATGATCCCCCTCTTCAAGCAGGTGGCGTAGCAACACGGCGTGGTAGGGCGATACTAAGCCGGTATCGTGCATTGCTCTGGCAAAGCCCGTGGATTCAGCCTGCAGCGCCGTCTGATCCATGTGCTCCAGTCGATCGCGATAAACATCGACACCAGGGTCTTCTCGGCAGGCCTGAGTGGGCCCGTAAAGTGAGCTGACCAAACGGTCGGCACCTTGACCACTAGCGCCTAGATCAATTGCTGGGTTGGCTTGGCAAAGGGCAATTTGGGTGATCATCTGCTTGATTGCGTCAACCTGGATAGGTCGCTGCTTTAAAATGCGCCAAATTTCATCAATCAGTTGATCGACAATATGTTCGTAGCCGATTCGATCCGCTAAGTGCTGGAAAAGCAGGCGAGGAATCGTCGCCAGGCGCCCCTGGGTTTCCCGCTCCGCCTCGCTAGGCGGTAAGAACAGTAGCCATAAATTAATCGCCATGACCTGAGTAAGGTAATGGTGCGCATGCTCTGCAGAAACCAGCGGGTGTACAAAATCGCCTTTAGCGACAGAGAGCAGTCGCAGCTCGCTTAATGACTCAATAACGACCACGTTGGCATCTGCGCTTTTCAGCGAGAAAGTCGTCAAAGTAGGCACCAAGTATTGAGGGGTTTCCCAATCAGAACCTAAAAATACACCGGCGTCCTCGAACGCTTGCGCACGTGATTCCAGTGCTTCACAACCGCCATCCTGAAGTAATATTCGCCGCGCAGTATCCATTACTCGCGGCAGCTTGGCGGGCTTTGAGAAGGCGGGCGCCTGCGTAAGCAGGCGCACGGCGTCATCAAATTTGCTCAACAATCCATTGAGCTTGCTATCTTCTTGAGAAGACGTCACTTGATCTGTCTCCACGGTGACTCCTTATCCCAGCGTTAGCGGGGATTATACATAGAAGTCGAGGTCTTCTTGGCGTTTTAATAGGTCGCGTATGGTATGCGCATCCTCGCCTTTAAAGTAGACCAGACCCCAATGGGTACCAAACGCGGTGCGTTTAGTAACGGTTTCTTCTACTGGTGAGGTTAGCTCATGAGACTCAAAGTAGGGGTGATCTTCGGTCTCTTCGGGAATTTCCAAACGGCTGACTACACGACGGCGTGGGTATACGCCAAAGCAACCGGCAAAGCCATCGGCATCGACCACTTCTTTCGGGAAAAACTTGGCCACTTCTTCTTTCGTGGTTTTCGGGTCGAACACCAGCATTGACGCCTGATAGGCATTGAAGCCGTAAACACGTTCTAACAATTCGAAGACTTTAAAACCGGGCGGACGATACGCCACTTCGCCAAAGTACATCTCACCATCGCTGGTGACAAAGTATTCGGGGTGGATCAAACCAAACTCAATGTCGAACGCCTTGATCAACTTTTCAATCTGTTGGGTAATCTGCTCGCGGTAAATCTCAAGCTCAGGCGACGCGGGCACGAATACCGAGTAGCCCAGTGTCACGTACTCCGAGATATTCAAGAAAGCGATTTTGCCATCGTGAATCCATGCTTCAACGGCAAATTCCCAGCCATCCAGGTGCGATTCCATTAACACCGGAAACTCTTCCTCAGGGATGGTGTCCACTTCATCCGGCGTACGAATGACACGGTGGCCCAAGCAGCCTGCTTTATCGAAGGCCTTGAGGTGAATCGGGTCGTTAGGGTCGCCGTCCAGCTTTAGCAGCGTCTGGTTAACGCGCTTGAGGAAGCGCACTACGTCTTCTTTATCGTGGGCTTCTTCAAAGATACCGACGCGGATACCGCCTAACTGGGCCCGACGCTTCATCAACGCCTTGTCGCGAAGCAGTAGCGATTGACCATAAATGCGTGGATTATCAAGCAGTACGGAGTTGATGGCCCCAGCCCACTCTACGGTTTCTTCATAGAGAGGAATCGCGACATCAACACCTTTTTCTTTAAGCGTCTCGGCAATTTCCATCGAGCGATCATTAAGACGCTCAAAATTCCAAGGCACGTAGGGAATGTCGTGTTTTTGGCAATACTCTTCGGCCCAGTCAGGTGCAACGACAATGTAGCGACGGTCAAAATTCTCAGCCGCTTCAATCGCATTTAGGCTCCAGCCTAATAGAGCAATATAGCCCTTATTTGGATCCTTTTGCATGTTGATGACTCCTACTTGGTGAATAAACAGTACTGCCAAATTACCTGCCCCACCATACACGAGGGGGGCATGAGCGGCTAATGAGCGCTTTATCCGTAGCATTAACGCAAACCTTGCCAACGGCTTACCTTAAAGGCGTAGCAATAGGAATATGGTAAGCTAGGCGGTTCAACTTCATGTACAAATGGCAAGAGGAATAGGCCAAGATGGCGGCCAAGCCGATCTACCGTGTGGTGGTTCACCAGCAGGGTGAAATTTGGGATTTATACGTTCGAGAAATCTTTCAGAGCGAACTCTGGGGCTTTATTGAAGTCGAGGAGTTTGTCTTTGACGATGCTTCACGGGTAGTCGTCGACCCTGCGACTGAAAAATTGCAGCGAACCTTTGATGGTGTCAAACGTAGCTACCTACCGTTAAATGCTATTGTGCGCATTGATGAAGTAGAGCGTGAAGGCCCATTGAAGGCGGTTAAAACTGATGCCCGGGTAGCAGAGTTCCCCCGTCCCTTTTCGTTGCCACCGCGCGGCGAAGGGTAAGCGTATGAGACAAACGCACCGCTAAGTTAGACGATAAGCGCTGTTGGCTTCGTCCGCCTTGCAGCGTTTTTAATCAGGACATGATGTCATGCAGGTAAATAAAATTCGTTTTCGAAATTACGCCGCTGCGGCTGGCGTTTTACTAAGTGTGGCGAGCATTAATGCTAACGCCCAATCCGATAACCGGGCGTGGGTGACTGACGAGTTAAGTACCTATGTGCGTAGTGGCCCAACGGACGGTTATCGTATTATCGGTACGCTCAATGCTGGCGAACAGGTCGATGTGCTTGAATCCAGCGGTGACTACACGCGTGTGCGCAACAGCGATGGCAATGCGGTGTGGGTATTGAGTGATGAGCTGCAAGAAACACCCAGTGCCGTTGAGCAGTTACCCGCGTTAGAGGCGCAGGTTGAAGAGTTAACGGCTGAGCTTGAAGGCATCAATGAATCCTGGGAACAGCGTGTTTCCTCAATGACCTCAACTCTTGAGGTTCGTGAACGGCGTATTGCCGAGCTTGAAGCGAGTAATCAAGAGCTGGACAGTCAGGCTGAGCAGTCGCGCCAACAGGTAAGAGGGCTTCAGGCACGCTTAGAAACCCAGGAAGAAGATCTGTTGATGCGCTACTTTATGTACGGCGGTGGTGTGGCTGGCGCGGGCTTGTTGGTTGGCCTGATTGTGCCGCATCTGCCACGTCGACGTAAAAAGCGTGACCGTTGGTTTTAATAGCGCGATCAACGACAAGGTAGCAAAAGAATGAGTGATCAATGGCGCAAGCGCTGGCAAGAAGGGCGCATTGGTTTTCATCTGCAGCAGGCGCACCCGGCGCTACTGCGTCATTGGGACTCGCTTGGTGTTGCCAAGCGCACCAAGGTGCTTGTACCGCTGTGTGGCAAGAGTCTGGATATGCGCTGGCTGGCTGATGAAGGATATCCGGTGTTGGGTATTGAGTTTGCCCCTGAAGCCATTGAGCAGTTTTTGGCTCAGCGCAGTACCTCGGTGTCACGATATCGCCAGGCAGGTTTCAATGTCTCCCGTCAAGGCAATGTCGAACTCTGGTGTGGGGACTTTTTTCACCTACATATTCAGCAGGCCGCAGAAATTGGGGCGTTTTATGATCGCGCTTCACTGATAGCGCTGCCGTCAGCAACTCGGCAGCGCTATGCGTTTCACCTTGCGCAGTTGGTGCCCCCTGGCGCCAAAGG
The DNA here is from genome assembly GCF_055725665.1 of Vreelandella sp. DA03-1M. Classification (NCBI taxonomy): domain Bacteria; kingdom Pseudomonadati; phylum Pseudomonadota; class Gammaproteobacteria; order Oceanospirillales; family Halomonadaceae; genus Vreelandella; species Vreelandella sp. DA03-1M. The sequence goes on along the minus strand of NZ_CM146798.1, from coordinate 2,923,840 downwards.
CCTGTTGATTAGTTTGTCGCATACCGATGGCAGTGCTGGCCCGCCTTATAGCGTTCCCGCAAGCGAGATTGAAAACCTGTTTACTCCAAATTTCGCGCTCACTTTTCTGGAAGAGGGCAGCCCTGATGAGCGTGGCCGAACGGAGAGTGTGTGGGCACTAGAACGACGCGGGCCGCGTCTCTAGTGGTAAAAGACGCAGCCCGAGTCTGAGGTGATTTTGGGAAGCAGATACTTCTCAACGTGCGAGTAAACGGCCCAATTCCGGATCGCTAAAAGCGCGGTTCATGCCATCGCTCAGTAGATCGCTGAGCATTCGCGCATTGCTGTCGGCATCGGGTTTAAGGGCATAGCCCTGGGTACGGCGAGAAGTGTAGGTGCCGGTATAGGTGGTGCCCTTATTTTGAGCAACAGCGCGGAAAACACCTTCAAGGCGTGCTTCATCGACCAGCGGCTGGCCGCTGTCGCCACGGGCGTAGTTCAGGCTGGCAAGTTCCAGCGTTAAGCTCGGGCGGCCCTCGGCCTGTTCGGTGGTAGGGCTAAAGCCCATATCCCGCACGGCGCGCTCAGCTTCTTCTTGGAGACGGGGAATTAACTCGTGACTGCTCACGGTAATATGCGCCGTCGACATGCCACCGCCTGCTCGATTGCCAATAATGTCGCTCTCACGGCCATCCTGGGCAATCACAGTCACCTGTTGACCTGAGCCCACTTGCGGTACCTGTGCGCTGCGCTCAGGACTAAGTTGCAAGTACTGAGGGCTGGTACAGCCAGCAAGCCATGCGCTGGCAAGCAGAACACCTGAAATTTTTAAAAAGTGACGCCGAAGCATGGTCGTCCTCCGCTATGGCTAAAACGCCAGTATAACGCGGGTAGCGCTTTGGCGGTATGTTCTGGCGATGCAAGTATGCTTGATCACTTTCCTCGCCTGATTGCGAAAGAAGTAAAATAGGTTAGTGGCTTAGGCTTTTTTTAGCATCGGGACTAACGATTAGCCAAACGGAAAGCAGAACGATCAGAGATCCTACTAAGAATCCGCTGGAAATCGTTTCATCGAGGACTAAAAAGCCCCATAACACAGCGAAGGGAGGTACCAAGAATGTAACGGTGAGCGAGCGTAACGGACCAATGTCAGCGATCAATCTAAAATACAGAATATAGGCTAGAGAGGTGCATACAAAACCGACGGCCAGCAGGCTGATCCAAACATCACCTTGAAGCCAATCAATGCTGGGGCCAGATGAAAGGTTCCAGATCAAAAAGGGGGCGAGAAAAATGGTCGCGCCTATTTGACTGCCAAACGCCACTAACGTTGGATCCAGCCCGCCCTGCTGGGTTATCCATTTTCGAGTAAGAAACCCCGCAAAGCCGTAACCAATAGTGGCTATGATGCAAGCAGTAACGCCAATATAAATGTTACCAACGATATTTGAATCACCCACAGTGGTAATAACTGTGATACCGACAATTCCTAGCGTTACTCCCAGCCATTTTTTTATAGTTAAACTCTCGCTAAAGATAAAAAAACCAATCAGGGCACCTGTTAAAGGCGTTGTCGCATTTAGAATCGCTGAATAGCCAGCAGGTAGTAATATTGCTGCTATGCTGTACATAAGAAATGGTATGCCAGAGTTAATGGCACCTAAAATCAAAATTTTGCCTAGTTTACCTCTGAACGCCATGCTTTTACGTATGATAACGATGATAAAAGCCAAACCAATGAGGCCAAAAAAGACTCTAAAAAATGCTGTGTTGACTGGGCCTATCGCCGGTGAGGCGATTCTCATAAAAAGAAAGCTAGCTCCCCAGATAGCTGCTAGCGTCAGTAGTCGTATATAGTCTATTGCTCTCATTTTGTGCCCCATTTCAATGTTTCCCATTAGCCAACAGTCCTCGGCCAGACCCTGGAGCTTTGCCCCATGGCGTTCAGTATTGCTTCCCGTTAGTGTGAGAAAAACCCGTTTCTTGCTGTCTTTGTATTGAGCACACAATAGGCACAGCTATGACGTATACAGATTTGTTTGAAAACGACGACATGAAGTTGATTAATCTGCTTCCACAGGATGGGGCGGCTTATTACCACGGCAAAATCCTGGATATGGCTACAGCCGCTAGGTATTTAGATAAATGCATTAGCGAACTAAGGTGGGAGAATGATCGCGCGTTTATTTACGGCAAAGAGATCGTTACAAAGAGGAAAATAGCCTGGTATGCAGATAAGCCGGTTTCTTATGCCTACTCCGGCTACACAAAAATGGCGTTGGTGTGGCCGGACTTTTTGCGTGAGCTTAAGCAGGTCGTGGAGAGCCACTGCGGAGAGGTGTTTAATTCGTGCCTGGGTAATTTTTACAGCTCAGGCGCGGAAGGCATGAGATGGCACAGTGATGCTGAAAAAGACCTTGTCGAGAATGGGGCAATCGGGGCGTTGACCTTAGGCGGCGAAAGGAAATTCTCGTTTAAACATAAACAAACAGGGGAGAGTGTGTCGCTTACCCTAGAGCACGGCAGCTTGTTAATTATGCAAGGTACTACACAGCAAAACTGGCTACATAGTCTGCCCAAAACCAAGAAAGATATCGAGCCGCGGGTGAGCCTAACCTTTAGGAAAATGCGCTTCTGAGCTGCTCTGGCTAGCCGCCCCGTGAGGGGCGGTAATTTGTTAGGCTTTATGCGACGCGTGTCTGCTCTGTGGTTTTTGCAGTGACTTTGGGGAAGCGTCGCCAGTGGCGGGGGTGGGCGAATAAGCGTTGCCCGCGGCGTAGCGCCAAGTGTTCAAAGTCAGTGTGGCGCACGGTAGCAAGCCAAGGCTGGGCGAGCCAATCAGCCTCTAGCTCCACGCGTACTTCGGCGCCCACTGGCGAGATCGCCGTGATGGTGACGGGCAGATGGCTCTCCGAGGTCGGCTGTTCGGTCAGGCCTAGCGTTTTAAATGCGCGGCGGCGTGCGCCAACGGGTCAGCGTCGCTATGCGGGAATAGCCCTGGATATGGTGTGGGATCATTTCCTGGCTTGGGATACGGCGGGGCAGGCGCATCAAGAAGCGATTCTTGAGCGTTGTTATCGGCTGCTCTCCGCCCGCACCGCGCCGAATCGGCTAGCCGGTATGATGCCGATTCTCGTCGAGCAGGACTGGCTAAGAGGCTACGCTGACTTTGCGTTTGCCTGCCGGGCCGTGGCCGGAATTGGGCGGCGTTTGTCTGGCCCTAATCAGTTGGCTGCTTTAGTGCCTTGGCTATACGACGATTATCATGCATTAGAGGGCGATTTCCAGACACTATGGCCCGCTCTTATGGCTGAATTAAGCCACCAAGACAGACCCCCATCATAAAGAGTTATTCCGTGACAAAGAGGTAGCAGGATGGAAACCGCGATGCGCGAACGTTTTTGGGAGCGCTTTACCCTTGAAGAGCTGACACCCCAGGAGTGGGAAGCGCTATGTGATGGCTGTGGTCAGTGCTGCCTGCTGAAGTTGCACGATGAGGACACCCAAGAGCTGGCGGTGCTCAATGTTGCCTGTCGTCTGCTGGATACCCACAGCTGTCAGTGCAGTGATTATGCTAACCGTTTTGACAGCGTGCCAGACTGCACCCAGCTGACGCCTGCGTTGGTTAAAGAGTTCACCTGGCTGCCGCAGAGCTGTGGCTACCGACGGGTGGCGGAAGGGCGCAAGCTGGCGGGCTGGCATCCGCTGTTAAGCAATGACGCCGAGCGGGTTCACCGCAAAGGCATCAGCGTGCGCAGCTTTGCGGTGTCCCAAGACGAGGTGCCGGAGCAGCAATTAGAGTCGCATATTATTGCCGTGCTGCCGATGTAGTTCCCTTCGAGCACTTTACTCGGAAGTTGAAAATAATTGCGAGTGCAGTCCCAGCGCCCAAAGAATGAACGCGTCTTGGCGGGCGGTATCGCGCCACGCTTTGAATCGACCGGATGCGCCGCCGTGGCCACTGCTCATATCGGTACGCATCAAAATCGGCGCTGAACCCTGCTGCAGTTGCGCCACCTGAGCATAAAACTTGGCTGGCTCCCAGTAGCTGACCCGGGTATCGAACCAACTGCCCTCAATCCATAGGGCAGGGTATGCCTGCTCTTTAATGTTATCGATAGGCGAGTAAGCGGCTATTCGCTCGGCGACCTCTGGTTCTTCAGGGTTGCCCCACTCGCTGTACTCCGCAGTGGTTAGAGGCAGCTCCGGGTTCTGCATCGTGCGCAGTACGTCTAAGAAGGGCACATCTAGCAGCGCGGCGCAGAACGCGTCAGGCGCACGGTTGATGCAAGTTCCAACCAGTAGCCCGCCGGCGCTGGCGCCATAGGCCACGACATGCCGCGGATCACTAACGCTTTGCTCAACCAGTGCCTCGCGAGCTGCCAGGAAATCATGAAAGCTGTTTTCCTTATGGGCCATCTTGCCGTTTAAATACCAAGGTTCACCGCGTTCACCGCCACCTCGCACGTGAGCAACAGCAAAAGCTGCGCCGCGCTCTAGTAACTCTAACCGGGCGATAGAGAACCAAGGGTCTAACGCCTCGCCATAAGCGCCGTAGCCATACAGCAGCGTGGGTAAAGGCTGATCCGCTAGATCGGCACGCATGACGACTGACACCGGCACCTGCTCACCGTCATGGCTGGTGGTCCATAGGCGCTTACTGATTAATTGCTCAGGCTGAAGATTGCCGTAAACGGGCACACGTTTGAGCAGCGTGCGTTCGCCGCTGGTGAGATCAAGTGCGAACCAGCTGGGCGGCTGGGTAAACGACTCTTCGCGCAAGTGCAGTACCTGGCTATCAAAGTGTGGTGCATCTTCCAGTAGTTGCGAACATGGCTGTTCGGGCAGGGTCAGGTACTCATCCAGCGTGCAGGCATGCTGCGCGTCAAACACTAATCGCCTTAAACGCACCTGCGCTAGGTCATGATCGCGCTCACCCAGCATCAGCCCCCAGGAGAACGCATCAACGCCTTCAAGCGTAGCCTCTTCACGGTGAGCGATTAAAGTTAGCCAACCTAATTGGCGCTGGCCAAGCTGGCTTTCCGGTAGATAATCAAGCTGGAAGTGAGCACCTGCTTGATTATGCAGTCGGTAAAAGTTGCCCGGGCGGTGGTCAATGCTGTACTCCACCCCCGCTTGGCGCTGCTGAATGCACCGCGGCGTCTCGGCAGGGGTTTGTGCAGGCAGCAAATGAATTTCGCTGGTGTCCTTTGAGCCGCTTTCGAGCAGCAGCCAAGATCTTGAACGCGTTTTGCCAATGCCAATCCAGAACTCCGGATCATCCTCACGCAGCACCAGCTCAGGCGCTAGTGAGGCGCTGGGAGTGTCCAGGTTTAGCAGTATGCGCCATACGCTATCGGGGCGCTGGGTGTCATCAAAGCGGGTAAAGAGTAGGGTGGCTGTGGTGGCCGTTTGATCTTCTGCCCAGCATAGGCCAGCGCCAATATCGCTGAGCAGTTGAACGGGTGATCCGTTAGGCAAGGCTTTCAGCCAGAGCGTAAACCGTTCATCCCCTTGGGTATCTTCTGTCCATGCTAGCCACTGCTCGTCGGGTGAAAGCGCCATGTCACCCATGTCGTAAAAATCGTGCTCGGCAGCGCGGGCGCTAACATCGAAGAAGCATTCATATTGTTCAGGTTGGTTATTGGGGTGACGCCACCAGCTTGGGTAGTCGTCTTTGGCACCGGTCTTACTCCAGAACGTAAAGTGGTCCAGTGGTGTCTTAAGGCTGGTAATGGCCAATTCGCGCCGCGCTAGATGGCTCTGGTATAACGCTTCTTCTAGCGGGGCTAGCGGGATAAACCAATCGGCTTGTTGCTGGTTGGCGGCTTCTAAAAAGTCGCTCACTTCAGTGTTTTCGCGCTCTTCTAACCAGTGCCATTGCGGGTCATTAGCGCGATAATAGCGCGCAGCGGGTAAGCCTGATTGTATGCCTAGCTGTGCTTTCATAAATTGATAGGTACCATAACGGGAAATCAACGTCGGGTGAGTTCACCCACATGAGGGGTATTATGCTGTTTGCAAATTCAACGTCACTGCTGTGGTTGAGTTATTACGGTCTGTCGCTGTTAGTGATTGTCGCGGTCTACTTTGCGCTCACTTTTTTGCCTCGTTTACCACGCTTAGTGCTGACCTGGGCAGTCGCTGGGGCGATATGGGCACCCGCTAGTTTCCGATTGCCGCTAATAGAAGAGGGTGAATTCTATACCGGTTGGGCACCTTCGGCGATGGTGGCGGCGGTTGGCTTTTTAGAAAATAACGGATCAGCGCTGCGTGGCGGGCTGATGTGGCTGGTGTTGGGTATGGCGCTAGGCGCGCTTATTGGTGTCGCCCTTTGGTGGTGGCGTCGTTCGAGCAATGCTGAGTACGTGACACAAGAAGAGGAGCCTAATGATGACCAGCCGCCTTCTCGTCGTCGTGAACCGGTGATTGGTTAATGAGCCCCTTAACCAACTGTTCGGCGTTAAAACATGTGTAAAGCGTATGTGTGAACTGCTGGGTATGAGCGCCAATGTGCCCACCGATATCTGTTTTAGCTTTTCGGGTTTTTTGCACCGCGGTGGAGGCACCGGCCCCCACCGCGATGGTTGGGGAATTGCCTTCTACGAAGAGGGTGGTTACCGCGATTTTCGCGATCCCCACCCCTCCGTCGATTCCCCCATCGCGCGGCTAATTTGCGACTATCCCATTAAGTCTAATGTGGTGATTAGCCACATTCGTCAAGCGAATGTGGGCGGCGTAAAGCTTGCCAACACCCACCCTTTCACCCGTGAAATGTGGGGGCGACCTTGGTGCTATGCCCACAATGGCCAATTAAGTGGCTGGGAAAGCCTAGCATTAGGAAACTACACCCCGGTTGGCAGCACCGATAGCGAGCACGCCTACTGCTGGTTAATGGGTGAGCTTCGCCGCGAGTTTCCTGCCCCGCCAGCAGACCCCACAACGTTGTGGGAACGGTTGCATCAGCTATGTGAGCGACTCAGGGCATTGGGCGTATTCAATATGCTGCTCTCTGATGGCCGCTATTTATATACGTTTTGCGCCACCAAGCTGGCTCACATCACCCGCTGCGCGCCTTTTGGCGATGCGGAACTCTCCGATGCAGAAATGACGGTAAATTTTGCCGAACACACCACCCCAGACGATATCGTTTCGGTCATTGCCACTGAGCCGCTTACCCATAATGAAGCGTGGCAACGTATGGTGCCAGGAGAGCTATTGGTTTGGCGGGATGGAGAAATCCAGGCGCGATACTGTCCATAAAGGGTGTCCATAATAGACTTAGTGACTTACGTTAATGGTAGGAACCATGATTTTACCTACCCAGTACTAGGGCTAAAGTTGAAACGTAAGTTTCAATCGATCGTTTTACAGCCTGTCGTGGGTCGTATATTGTTGGGCGTCTGTACTTTGTGACACCTGTACTTTGCGACATTAGCCTAGCGACAACAACAAGGTCGGTGAGCACGCCGACATTGATAGCGGAGATTGCCCATGAGCGAACACGCCAACGCCGCCGTTTTACGTGGCCCAGCGCTTGAAGGGTTGGATCAATATGATTCAGTCACGGATGTTTTTCATACCGCAGTAGAACGTTTTAAGGACAAACCTGCATTTTCCTGCATGGGGAAAACGCTAACCTTCGCCGACCTTGACCGCCTGTCAGCAGACTTCGCCGCATGGCTTCAACACGAAACCGACCTTGTCCCCGGAGATAGGATTGCGATCCAGCTACCTAACGTACTGCAGTTTCCGGTGGCGGTATTTGGCGCGCTTCGGGCGGGGCTGGTGGTGGTGAATACCAACCCGCTATATACCGAGCGGGAAATGGCCAACCAGTTCAAGGACTCCAACGCTAAAGCCATTTTGATTTTGGCCAATATGGCCGACAAGCTGGAGAAAGTGCTCGATAAAACAGATATCAAACACGTTTTAGTCACCCAGCTAGCCGACTTACACGATGTTCCCAAGCGCTGGTTAATCAATGCAGTGGTCAAGCACGTTAAGAAAATGGTGCCTGCTTATTCACTGCCCAGTGCGGTGGGTTTTCGCGATGCATTGAAAAAAGGTGCCTCGCTAAATCACACTGAGGTTAAGAGAAGTCCCGACGATTTAGCTGCGCTTCAATACACCGGCGGCACTACGGGAATGCCGAAAGGGGCGATGCTTACACATCGCAACTTGATCGCTAATATGCTGCAGGCACGCGAAGCCATTGGGCCTCATCTAAACGATGGTGAAGAGCTGATCATTGCACCGCTGCCGGTCTATCACATCTACACGTTTACCGTTAACTGCTTATTTTTGATGGAAACGGGCAACCACTCTTTGTTGATCACCAATCCTCGCGATTTGGATAGTTTTGTCAAAGAGCTCAAAGGGTTGCCATTCACCGCTTTCATCGGCCTCAATACCCTGTTTAATGCGCTATGTAATCGGGACGATTTCAAACAGCTCGATTTCTCTAAACTAAAGCTAACTATCTCAGGCGGTATGGCGCTCACCAAAGCAGCGGCGCAGCGCTGGGAACAAACCACCGGTTGCCCGATTGCCGAAGGTTACGGCCTAACGGAAACATCACCTATTGTAAGCTTCAATCCCACCGATGCGATTCAGTTGGGCACCATTGGTAAGCCGGTTGCGGGTACCGCAGTCAAAGTAGTCGACGCGGATGACAATAATGTGCCAATGGGCGAGCCTGGGGAGCTGTGCGTTCAAGGGCCACAGGTGATGAAGGGTTACTGGCAGCGTGAAGATGAAACGCGGGTTTCTATTGATGAAGATGGCTGGTTCCACACCGGTGATATCGCCGTGCTGCAGGATGATGGCTATATTCGCATCGTGGATCGTAAAAAAGACATGATCCTGGTCTCCGGCTTCAATGTTTATCCTAACGAAGTCGAGGATGTGGTAGCTGCCCACCCGGACGTTCTTGAATCGGCAGCGGTGGGTGTGCCGGACGAAAATGCTGGCGAAGCGATTAAGCTGTTTGTGGTGAGCAAAAATAGCCAGCTTGATGAGAAAACACTGCGTGACTGGTGCAAAAAAGAGCTAACCGGCTATAAAGTGCCTAAAATCATCGAGTTTCGAGATGAGCTGCCCAAAACCAACGTGGGCAAAGTGCTCCGCCGCCAGCTGCGTGATGAGGAACCCTCAAAAACCTGACCGTTAAATGACGGCTCGGCGCTGTGGTTAGGCGTCGAGCTGCTGAAAGCGTTACACTATAGAACTGTACTAAGAAACTTTGTATAAGACCCGCTCAATTGAGCGGGTTGATTTTTTATAGCTCAAAATTAAATGTCTCTTGTTAAATGCCCAAGTGAATGGAAGCCGACTCAATCGTGACCACCGACACATCCCCAGCCCCCACCGATAGCCAACGTCTCGCGTCGCTGCAACAGGCGGCTGGGAGTGTGATGCTGCGCGATGCAGAGCGGCTGGAGCGTCGCTTGGCGGGTTTATACCGCCGTCAGCGCGACAACAAGTCCATCAGCCGTGGTTTGGATGAAGTGCAGCGTGAGCTCGATCGCTCTCAGCAACAGCTTAGCCTGCGTGAAGCCCAGCAAGTCGCGCTTAATTATCCGCCCGAACTACCGGTAGTTGAACGCAAAGAAGACATCGTTAACGCAATACGCGATCACCAAGTGGTGGTGGTGGCAGGGGAGACCGGTTCAGGCAAAACCACCCAGCTACCTAAAATGTGTCTGGAGCTTGGACGTGGTCGCTGTGGTTTGATTGGTCACACCCAGCCGCGTCGCTTGGCAGCCCGCAGCGTTGCAGGGCGTTTGGCTGAAGAGCTGCAGGTCTCTCTCGGCGATCAAGTGGGTTATCAGGTGCGCTTCACCGACCAGAGCAGCCCGAGTACGTTGGTTAAATTGATGACCGACGGGATTTTGCTTGCCGAGACCCAGCACGATCCGCTACTGCTACGCTACGACACCATCATTATCGATGAAGCCCACGAACGTAGCCTGAATATCGATTTTCTGCTCGGCTATTTAAAGCGTTTATTACCTAAGCGCCCCGACTTGAAGATCATCATTACCTCAGCGACGATTGACGTCGATCGCTTTGCTAAACACTTTGGCACTGCGACAACGCCTGCCCCGGTCGTGGAAGTCACCGGCCGCACTTATCCTGTTGAAGTGCACTATCGTCCGCTAACACGTGACGACGAGGATGAGGAAGACCGCACGCTGCAAGAGGGAATCCTGCACGCGGTGGGTGAGATCGAAGCTATTGAGCGTGAGAAAGGCTGGCTGCATGGCCCCCGGGATGTGCTGGTATTCTTACCCGGCGAGCGTGAAATTCGTGAAGCCGCCGATATTCTGCGCCGTGCCGATCTAAAGGGTACCGAGATTCTGCCGCTTTACGCTCGGCTCTCCAATGAAGAGCAGAATCGTGTGTTTGCGCCACACCGAGGGCGGCGTATCGTGCTGGCCACCAACGTCGCGGAAACTTCGCTAACGGTGCCCGGCATTCGCTATGTGATCGACCCAGGACTGGTGCGTATCAGTCGCTATAGCTACCGCTCCAAAATACAGCGTCTACCGGTGGAAGCGGTGAGCCAAGCCAGTGCCAATCAGCGTAAGGGGCGCTGCGGCCGGATAGCCGAAGGGGTGTGTATTCGCCTCTACAGTGAAGAGGATTTTCTATCCCGGCCTGGTTTTACCGACCCCGAAATTCAGCGCACCAACTTAGCGTCGGTGATTCTCTCGATGCTGGGGCTTAAACTGGGTGATATTGAGGCGTTTCCGTTTGTAGATCCCCCCGATAGCCGCTTTGTTAAAGATGGTTTTCGGCTGCTGTTCGAGCTGGGTGCCGTCGATGAGCGACAGCATCTCTCGCCACTTGGCCGCAAGCTGGCACGGCTACCGATTGACCCACGCCTGGCACGTATGGTGTTGGCGGGCGCCGAATTCGGCAGCCTGCGCGATGTACTGATCGTGGTGTCGGCGCTGGCTATTCAAGACCCGCGTGACCGGCCTGCGGACAAACGACAAGCCGCCGATCAAGCCCACCAACGCTGGCACGATCCGGATTCAGATTTTGTCGCCTTGCTGAACCTCTGGCACGGCATCGAGAACGCCCGGGAGGCGCTGTCGGGCAATCAACTGCGCCGCTGGTGCCGCGATCACTACATCAACTACCTGCGCATGCGCGAGTGGCACGATACCTTCCGCCAGCTGCGTCAACTGCTGCGAGATATGGATATCGACGTACCCGCGCCGCCTGTACGTGATGAAGAAGAGAGCGAAGAGCAGGCTAAGCAGGCACGACGTAAAACCTCCGGTAAAGTCCACCAGGCGCTGCTTTCAGGGCTACTCTCCAATTTGGGTACGCTGGTGGAGAACCGCGAGTACCTTGGTGCCCGCAACCGCAAGTTTATGATCCATCCTGGTTCAGGGTTAGCCAAGAAGTCGCCCAAGTGGATCATGGCGTTCGAGATGGTAGAAACCTCCAAACTGTTTGCCCGCACCGTGGCCAAGATCGACCCCCAGTGGATCGAACCCCAGGCGCAGCATTTGGTTAAGCGCAGCTACAGCGAACCGCATTGGGAGATGAAACGCGCCCAGGTGGTGGCCTTTGAGCAGGTCACATTGTTTGGACTGCCGATCGTGGCGCGGCGCCGGGTGCACTACGGGTCAATCGCACCCCAAGAGTCCCGGGAGCTGTTTATACGCCGGGCGCTGGTGGAGGGGGAGTTTCACACCAAAGGGGTCTTTTTTGCCCATAACCGCGCGCTGATTGATGAAGTCGAAGCGCTGGAAGACCGTGCTCGGCGGCGGGATATTCTGGTCGATGAAGATACGCTTTTTGATTTTTACGACCAGCGGATCCCGGCGGAGATCGTTAACGGCAAGGGCTTTGAGCACTGGCGCAAACAGGTCGAACAGCAAGAGCCGCAATTACTGCATTTCGATATTGATTCGCTTAAGGCACGGGATGCTGATGACGTTACCCAGGCTCAGTATCCTGATCATTTAGTTCTGGCGGGCGTTGCGTACCCGGTAAGCTACCACTTTGACCCTGAAGCCGAGGATGACGGTATTACCCTGACCGTTCCCGCCGCCATGCTGCCCCAGGTGCCGGTGCATGCAATGGAGTGGCTGGTACCTGGGCTGTTACGCGAAAAGTGTATTGCGTTGCTGAAGTCGCTGCCAAAAAGCATTCGTCGCCAGGTAGTGCCGATCCCCGATTGGGTGGATGCCGCGCTGGAAACCCTGGTGCCTGATCAACGCCCGTTAACCGAGGCGTTAGGAGAATTTATTCGCCGCCGCACATCAACGCGGGTGCATCCGGACGACTGGCGCTTGGATTTGCTCGAACCGCATTTGATCATGAATATTCGCGTGGTGGATCATGCGGGCGAAACCTTAGGCCAGGGGCGTGATCTGCGCGCTTTAGAGCAGCGTTTTGAAGCAGCCGCCAGCGCTGGTGCCCAGGCGCTGGCCGAACAGGTGAGTTCTGAACCTGCTGTTGCTGGCTTGCCTAAAGCGCCATTGCCTGCCTCTCGCGTGACCACCCAAGCAGGCATTCGTGTTGAGGCGTATCCTGCGCTGGTCGCTGAAACCAGGGGGGGCGAAGCCAGCGAATTTAAGGTGGCGCTGTTTGATCACCCGGCGAAGGCGGATGCCGCCCACCAGGAAGGTATCGCCCGGCTGGGCATTGCCAAGCTACCCGAGCAAGTGAAAGCGATTAAGCAACTGCCCGGTGTTGAGAAGTGCGCGCTGCTATTTGCCAAAGTAGGCAGCAAGCAAGCTCTGATTGACGATCTGCTGCTAGCGGTGTTTACCCAGGTCGTCGCTCAGCACCCGCTGCCGCGCTCAGAAGGCGAGTTCAGTGAGCGACTGACCGCTACTCAGAGTCAGCTCGTTGAAGAAGCCAAAGCATTGCTGGTTAAGGTGGAAGCCGCACTGCAAGGGCACTTGGCAGTCAGTAAGGTGCTAAAAGGTAAGCTCAATTTTGCCTTGGCGCTGGTGTACAGCGATGTTAGTGCGCAAATGCAGCGTTTGGTTTATCCAGGGTTTATACGCGATGCGGGCGAGTGGCTGGATGAATATCCACGCTACACCGAGGCGGCGCTGCTTCGGCTCGAAAAAGCCGCTCGTGAACGTGGTCGCGATCAAATGATGATGCAGGATGTTCAGGCATTAGAGGCCCGTTTTGACGCCCGTCGAAAAAGTGAGCGGCGAGGGAGTGTCGAAGACCCGACGTTAGTGAGCTTTGGCTGGTGGTTGCAAGAACTCAGGGTGTCGCTCTTTGCACAGCAGTTGGGTACCCGTATGCCCGTATCGGTGAAACGCCTAGAAAAGCGTTGGCAAGAGATTATCAGCGTTTAGCAAGTGGTTGAAAAAGGTGCTGGAAAAAGCGCTATTTTACGCACACAGTAACGTGATGGGTTCGTCGCAGGTTATGCGCTAGCCAACAATGGCCAGCCACGTCGGCAAGCCGCTTAAAGGAGATTGGCATGACACATGTGGTGATTACCGGTACAGGACTCTATACACCGGAACACGCCATTGATAATGCGGCCCTGGTGGCGGCATTTAATGCTTGGGTAGATGGTGAGAATGAGCAGCACGCCGAGGCCATTGCGCGAGGAGAACGCGAGCCGCTGGCACACTCGAGTAGCGAATTCATCGAAAAAGCCTCCGGTATTAAGAGCCGCTACGTGCTCGATGCATCTGGCATCCTTGACCCACAGCGTATGCGGCCTAAACTGCCGCGGCGGGGCAATGACGAGCCCTCGCTTCAGTGTGAGATGGCGACCGAGGCTGCACGTCAGGCACTGGCCGCCGCTAAAGTGGATGCCGCTGATATCGAGCTAGTGATTGTTGCCTGCTCAAATCTAGAGCGTGCCTATCCTGCCGTGGCCGTTGAAGTGCAGCAAACACTGGGAACAAGTGGCTATGGGTTTGATATGAACGTGGCCTGCAGTTCAGCCACGTTTGCTTTGGAAATCGCGGCAAATGCGATAGCCTCCGGTAGCGTTAAGCGCGCACTGGTGGTCAACCCTGAGATCTGCTCAGCGCATCTTAATTTTCGAGACCGTGACAGCCACTTCATTTTCGGCGATGCTTGTACCGCTGTGGTACTAGAAAATAGCGCTGTTGCCGTTGCTGATGAGCAGTTTGAAATCCTCGGTACGCGTTTGGTCACTAAATTTTCCAACGCGATTCGTAACAATGCGGGTTTTTTAAATCGCGTGACGGATAGTGATCCGCTGGCTTTGGATAAGCTATTTGTGCAGGAAGGGCGGCGGGTATTTAAAGAAGTTTGCCCAATGGTGGCCAAATTGATCACTGATCATCTGGCGTCTTTGGAGCTAAACGGAAGCGACCTTAAACGCATGTGGCTGCACCAAGCTAACCGGCATATGAACGATTTAATAGCTCGTAAAGTGTTGGGGTATGACCCAAGTGAAATCCAGGCACCGATCATTTTAGATCGTTATGCAAACACCAGCTCAGCAGGCTCCATTATTGCCTTTCACCTCCATCGCGAGCAGTTCAATCAGGGCGATATTGGCGTGATTTGTTCATTTGGAGCTGGCTATAGCGCGGGCAGTGTCGTCATCCGTCGGGTGTAGGTTTCTGTCAACGTGCTGCAGAATTGTAAAAAGGAAATTGTCATGTGGCAGTGGTTAAGTAACGACAAGACAACGCTTTCGTGGCGCTCAAAAGGGTTGCCGCTACTGCTGGTGGCGTTATTAGCAAACGGCGGTTGTGCCAGTACCCAAACGGCAGAAAACACCAACCCTGACGACCCATGGGAAGGCTTTAACCGTAAAGTGTTTGCGTTCAACGACGTACTGGATCGTTACGCGCTTAAGCCGGTGGCAAGAGGCTACCGCACGCTTACCCCTGATCCGGTGGAAACAGGGGTAGGTAATTTTTTCTCCAATTTAGGCGAAGTACGTACCGCGCTTAATAGCGTGCTCCAGGGTAAGCCTGCTAATGCGGGCCTTGCTACCTCGCGCTTTTTGATTAATTCCACCGTGGGCATTGGCGGGTTGTTAGATTACGCAACGCTGATGGAAGTTACCGCGGATAAAGAGGATTTTGGCCAAACGTTGGCGGTATGGGGCTGGGATGATTCACGCTACTTGGTGCTGCCTTTCTTAGGCCCCAGTACGCTACGTGATACCACGGGCTTACCTGCTGACATAGCCGCGTATCCGGTTACCTACGTAGAGGACGACACTGTTCGCATAAGCCTGACAGCGCTCAGCTTGATTGACACCCGAGCGGGGTTGCTCGACCAGGAGGAGTTGATTCGCGGTGATCGCTACCGCTTTATTCGTGACGCTTACTTACAGAGCCGCCAGTTCGAGGTGAGCGATGGAGAGTTGGGCGATGACCCCTTTGCCAGCGATACCTTCGACTTTGATGATAGCGATTTTGATGACAGTGACTTTGAAGACAGCGGCGCTGGTGACGACGGCATTGGTGGCGAAAATAGCGCCGATTGAGGCTTATGATGGAGCATTCTAAGCAGTTGATCGCGGTGATCGACGAGCCGGGTCGAGAGCGCGATGCGCTGGCCGAAGCGATTACCTGCGACGGTATGTCGGTATTTGCTGCTGAAGATATCGACCACTTGCCTGCAGATACGGCGCTGATTGTGGCGCATGCCAGAGCCGTGCCGCGCCAGCAGTGGTCGCAGCTTACGCGACGCTTACCAACGCTGGTTGTGAGTGACTCGCGCCAGGATGCTGACCTTATCAAAGCCATTGACGTTGGGCTGGTGGATTATATCGTCCACCCTCTACGCCATGCCGAACTGCTGCGGCGAATGATCCGTAAAGCCGTCGAGCTAAATGATTTGGCCCTAGAGCGTGAGCGTGATCACGAGCGTCTCGCTGAGTTAAATGAGAGCCTTGAGACGCATTTAGCGCTACTGCGTATGGATCAGCAAAGTGGCGGCCATATCCAACGGCGTTTACTGCCGCTGCGACCCAAAATCATCAACGGGGTCTATTACGACTACGTATTTGCGCCTTCGCTCTATCTGTCCGGTGATTTTTTAGACTATCAACGCTATAACGAGCGTTATAGCGCCTTCTATTTTGCCGATGTGTCGGGCCATGGCGCGTCGTCGGCCTTTGTCACCGTACTGCTCAAATATTTATGTAATCGTTGGCTGAGTGAGTGGGATGGTCAGCAGCCGGAAAAGCTGCCGCCGGATTGGCTAAAGGCGATGAACCGGGAGTTGCAGGGTACGGATATAGGGAAACATGCCACCTTATTTGTCGGGGTTATTGACCATGAGGCGCATACTCTGCACTATTCGCTCGGCGCTCAGCTTCCCATGCCACTTTTAGCAGCAGGAGGAGAGCTAAGACGTCTTGAAGGCGAAGGAATGCCGGTAGGCCTTTTCCCCGATGTGGAGTATCCTTCGCTTAGCTGTGCGTTGCCGAACGACTTTTGTTTATGGCTTTGCTCAGATGGTGTATTGGAATGCTTGCCGGGTAAAACGCTCGACACGCGGCTCAAGGAGCTTGAGCAATTAGTAAGCGAGAGTGTCACGCTTGAGCAGTTGCGCGACCGGCTAGCAGAGACCAATGCTCTCCTTGCAGAAGGGGACGCAGAGTTCGATGCTAACCAGGAACGCGATGCTTTACCCGATGATCTAACAATCATGATGGTGAGCGGATTTGGTCATGCTGATTGAAGAAGGCCGCATTAAAGCGGCGTTCGATTCTGGTGTTTTTGTTTTAAAGCTGTGTGGCGATGTGCGTTTAACGCTTTGCGCGACACTCGATACCCAAGCCCAACGTCTCGCTGAGACACCGGGGTTGCGTGCCGTACTGATTGACCTGCGCGAAGCCACCAACGTGGATTCAACTGCGCTGGGTTTCTTGGCTAAGGTGGCAATGGCAGTAAAAGGGCGCTTAGAGCAGCCACCGACCATTATTGTCGATAATGATGACGTTCGAAAAATGCTTGACGTGATGGGTTTTGCGCGCTTTTTCACTCTGATGGAAGCACCTATTCAGCAAGCCACAACGCTTAACGATGCTCTCGAAGAGTTACCTGAAGAGCCTGCCGATGAAGAGGGGCTCCGTGACCGCATCCTCGAAGCGCATCGTATTTTGATGCATATGAACGAGCATAACCGCGAGCAGTTTCAGCCGCTGGTTGATATGCTTGAGTCGCAAGACGCCGCCACACATCAATAAGCATTCATCTTTAATCTGGTTTGACTTTCCTCACGCTATCGCAGTGAGTGATTCATCGTTTTCATCTACTGCGATAGCGCTGTGCCTATAGCGTTTAGCCCCGACAAGGGTCTTAAAATCGGCTATGATTAGCGGCCTATCTATTCCCGCGCGTTCGTTATCGCCGTAAGGAGACCCATGCATCTTAATCCCCGCCGCGTAGCGTTGCTAGTTGCCGCCAACACGGCGCTTGCCCCCTTTGCGATCGACGCCTACCTACCTGCGATGGGAATAATCGCCGAAAGTATCGGCGCAAGTATTCATCGCACTGAACTTTCCATTAGCGTGTTCTTGTTTGGTTTTGCGCTGGGCCAGCTCTGCTTTGGGCCGCTTTCGGATCGCATGGGCAGAAAGCCTGTACTCCTGGGCGGACTAGTGGTGTTTATGCTGGCAAGCCTGGCTATTACGATGGTCGACAGCTTGCCTACACTGCTGGCCTGGCGGTTTATTCAAGCGCTGGGGGGCGGGGCCTGCGTGGTCAACTCGGCGGCAATTGTGCGCGACTGCTTTAGTGGGCGCGAGGCCGCTAAAGTAATGTCCACCATGGCGATGATTATGATGCTGGCACCGTTGGTGGCGCCCGCCGTGGGAAGCCTATTGTTGCATGTGGCCGGTTGGTGGTTAATTTTTGTTTTCTTGGCTGTTTATGCAGGCTTTTTACTCTGGCTGTTAGGAACGCGACTGCCTGAAACTCGCGATATGTCGCTTCCTGCGGCGTCACCGCGGCAGGTTATTCGCAATTACGCCAGCGTGCTCAAACATCGTGAAGGGATGGGCTATATCTGCGCAGTAGCCGCTTCCTTTGCCGGCCTTTTTGCCTTTGTAACCGCTTCGCCGTTTCTCTATCTCGACTATTTTGGTCTATCGCCAGGTACCTATCCGCTCGTGTTTGGTGTCAACGTACTGGTCATTGCGCTCTCCAACCGCGTCAATATTCACCTGCTGCGTAAACGCACGCCACAGCAAAATCTACGCTTGGGGCTGCTTATACAGTTAGCGGCAGCGCTAGGGTTAGTAGTAGTGACGGCGTTAAATATCGCGTCACTCATGGTTGTTGTGCCACTGATTATGCTGTTCACCGGCATGATTGGGCTGATTACCCCGAACGCAATCTCTTCATTGTTGGATCATTTTGGTCATATTAGCGCTACTGCAACGGCGCTGTTAGGCGGCATCCAGTTTACCTGTGGTGCTCTCGCGGGGGTGATGGTCGGATTGTTTGAAGTTGAGCACCTATGGCCAATGGTGCTGACCATGTTGGGCGCCGCTTTGTTGGGAAATATCGGCGTACGCAAATTAACCAAGGCGCCCGTCATAAGTGATTCACAGGGATGAGTCGTAGGCATGAGCAATAAGAATGAGCAGCAGTGATGGATAGCATGTTGGCTTGGGTCAATATGCCGATGAGTACTTGGTTAGCCTGCGCAGCCGTGCTGCTACTGGGTGCCTTTGTTCAGCGGGCAACCGGTTTCGGTTTGGCCGTGATCGGAGCACCATTGCTGCTGATGCTTGAGCCACGATTGGTGCCGGTCATTTTAGTGCTGTTTGGCTTTACCGTTTCGTTAATGATGGTGCGTCACTATTGGCATGAGGTGCGTCTGGATTCCATTGGCATGGCGTTAGTGGGGCGCCTGCCTGGCAATGCGCTGGGTATTTGGCTGCTGCTCGCCGCGCCGATGTTTTTGTTAGAAAAGCTAATTGCCATCATCGTACTGTTTGCTGTGCTGGTGACGTTGTGCCGCTTTAAACTGCCGGTTAATCGAGTAACGCTATTCGGCGCCGGTGTGTTGTCAGGTATCTTTGGCACCGTTGCTGCCATCGGGGGCCCGCCCATGGTGATATTGATGCACGGCTTGCCTGCTGATCGGGTGCGGGGAAATCTGGCGGCCTTTTTCATTTTGACCTCAATGCTGACCATTATGACTCTCGCCTTCGCTAATCAGATTCAGCTCTGGCATTTTCAGGTTGCCCTTACCTTTCTCCCTGCGGTACTCGTAGGTAATGCAGTGGCGGACGCCATTGCTCATCGCTTGGATAGACGTTTACTGCAAGGCGCTTCGCTAGCATTGTGTACCTTGGCGGCACTGGGTTTACTGCTGTAAACGAAAGCGAATTCCTCATGTAGCAAAAATTCTTTCATGTATTACTCACTGTCATGAAGTTGTCATGGAACCAGTGCAAGGTATGCCTTGCGAAGGTTAGATCCCTACATGAACAGGAGTTTTTCGCATGAACCGTATTCTAAAAACCACCGTTATCGCGGCTGCTGTAATGAGCGTTGCCGGTGTTGCCCAAGCCCGTGATCAAATCCGTATCGTAGGCTCCAGTACCGTTTACCCGTTTGCCAGCTACGTAACTGAAGAGTTCGGTGCCACTACCGGCAACCCGACGCCTGTTATTGAATCAACTGGTTCGGGCGGTGGTTTGCGTCTGTTCTGTAACGGTGTTGGCGAAGGCACGCCAGACATTACTAACGCTTCACGCCGCATGAAAGTCGCTGAGTTTGAGCGTTGTGAAGAGAACGGCGTTACCGATATCACCGAAGCTAAAATCGGCTCTGACGGTATCGTTTTAGGCCAATCCAACGAAAATGACGTTGTTGACCTGACGCTTGAGCAGATTTTCATGGCAGTAGCCGCCCAGGTGCCGGTTGATGGTGAGTTAGTTGATAACCCCTACACTAACTGGAGCGAAATTGATTCTTCGCTGCCAGACCGTGAAATCTCCATCTATGGTCCGCCAACGACTTCTGGTACCCGTGACGCTTTTGAAGAGCTAGTACTGGAAACTGCATCGCTTGAAATGGATGTTTACGGCGAAGAAGGCTACACCGATATTCGCTCTGACGGTGTTTACATCGACGCTGGCGAAAACGACAACCTGATCGTTCAGCGCTTGAGTGAAGATACCGGGGCAATGGGTATCTTTGGCTACTCATTCCTTGAAGAGAATACCGATTCCCTGAACGGTGCTACCATCAACGGTGTTGCGCCAGAGCCCGAAGCAATCAGCTCAGGTGACTACCCCGTTGCGCGTTCACTGTGGTTCTACGTGAAGAACCAGCACGCTGAAGAAGTACCGCCGATGGCTGACTACGTCGATATGTTCATGAGCGAGATGATGATTGGCGCAGATGGTTACTTGAAAGATATCGGCTTGATCGTTCTGCCTGAAGAAGAGCGCGAAGAGTGGCGTCAGGCTGTAGCAGATCGCACTACAATGTCAGTAGACGTTCTTAAGTAAGTCGTTAAGTTAGAAATGAAAGTGGCCGGCAGCGTAAGCTGTCGGCCTTTCATTTTATGACAGCGATAAATTGGCGTTTGTCACATTGCTGTAATGTTTGTGCCCCAAAGTAGTCGCCAATACGATTTCATTAAGTAATGCGAGAGAAATTCGATGCAGACTAACCAGCTTCTTCTGATTTTTTGCGGTGCGTTACTACTGCTGGGGTTGCTGGCGTTTTTTGCTGGCCGTTCAAAAGCCACCCGTTTACGCAGTGCGGGCACGGCTATGTTTGCTCAGCCAGATCAATACGCCTGGTTCACCGTGCTTTCGACCGCTGGTCCAGCCGTGGTAGTGAGTGCGCTGGGGGCTTTTGTGCTGCTTCTAATGGGCGCCGATATCCCCACGCTCTATTTGCTGTCCGCGAGTTTAGTGATTGCAGCAATAGGGCTGATGGTAAGTCTTAACCAAGTTAAACCTGATTTTCACGCCCGTCAGGCCATTGAGCGGGTTATCCGCATGGTCTTGGCCGGGGCAGCGTTAATCTCGATTTTCACTACGTTCGGCATTTTGTTCTCGATTATTTCCGAGGCGCTGCGCTTTTTCCAAATGCACAGCTTCTGGGAGTTCATTACCGGCACCACGTGGAATCCAGGCGCGAGCTTTTTAGCGTCAGCGGGTCGTGGAGACGGTAGTGGGGCTGAATTTGGTTCGGTACCGCTGTTTGCCGGTACCTTTATGATTACCGCTATCGCTATGCTGGTCGCTGTTCCTATCGGCCT
Source organism: Vreelandella sp. DA03-1M (assembly GCF_055725665.1). NCBI lineage: Bacteria > Pseudomonadati > Pseudomonadota > Gammaproteobacteria > Oceanospirillales > Halomonadaceae > Vreelandella > Vreelandella sp. DA03-1M. Next base: position 2,902,633 of record NZ_CM146798.1, on the reverse strand, counting down.
GCTCTCCGCGATTTATATGTCCGAGTATGCACCACGTAACGTGCGCACCATTGCCAAGCCCGTCCTTGAGGTTCTGGCAGGTATTCCTACCGTGGTTTACGGCTTTTTTGCCGCGATTACGGTAGCGCCGATTATCGTCAATATCGCCGGTTTTTTTGGGCTCGACGCTTCTTATAATAACGCCGTCGCCCCTGGTGTCGTGATGGGCATCATGATCATCCCGTTTATCTCTTCGCTGTCGGACGATGTGATCAACTCTGTGCCCGATAGTATGCGCCAAGGGTCGCTGGCATTAGGCATGACCAAAGGGGAAACCATACGAGATGTGGTCATTCCTGCTGCTCTGCCGGGTATTATTTCAGCCACTCTGTTGGGTATGTCGCGCGCGCTAGGTGAAACCATGATTGTGGTGATGGCGGCAGGCATGCGGCCCAATCTTACCGCTAATCCGCTGGAAGATATGACCACGGTGACCGTGCGTATTGTGGCGGCTTTAACCGGGGACCAAGAGTTTGCAAGTGCTGAAACGCTGTCAGCTTTTGCCCTGGGGCTGGTGCTGTTTGCGGTGACGCTCACGCTGAACCTGGTATCTGTACTGATGATCCGTCGTTTCCGCGAAAAATACCGCGTGAATAACCTGTAACGCTGAGGAACTGTTTCGATGAGCCATACTTTTGACGAAATCAGCCAGCAGCTTAAGCGGCGTCACCGTAAGTCTGCCCGCCTTAAATGGATATCAATGGGATCGTTGGGCTTGGCAGGCCTGTTTCTGGTGCTGTTTTTTGCCGATATGCTGAGCAAGGGGTTGCCAGCCTTTCAGCAGGCGTATATCCAGACCGAGATTAGTTACACCGAAGAAGCGCAAACCGATGGACGGCAGGCGTTTGACCAAGAGCTGCTACCGTTAATCAGTCGCACGGCGGTGCGAGTGATTCCCATGGAGTTGCGCAATAACCCTGGGATGATTGGTACCAGCGAAGCGCAGTGGGTGTTGGCAAACAGTGAAGTTGACCAGTACCTGAAGGGGCACCGAAATCGCCTGAGTGAAGAAGAGCAAGCTGCTCTTGATGAGCGTGTTGAAGCAGGCCAGGTGGATCTTCGCTTCAATAGCACCTTTTTTGGCTCTGGGGATTCCAAAATCGCCGAGAATGCCGGTATTTTATCGGCAGTGGTCGGCACCGTGATGACCATGATCGTAACGCTGGCGATCTCATTTCCTATCGGGGTAATGACAGCGGTTTATTTGGAAGAGTTTGCGCCGGATAACCGTTTTACCCAGGCGATTGAAATTAATATCAATAACCTGGCCGCCATCCCTTCGATCTTGTTCGGCTTGTTAGGTTTGGCGATCTTTATCAACTTCTTCGGTGTGCCACGTTCATCGCCGTTGGCCGGTGGTATGACGCTAGCGCTGATGACGTTGCCGGTGATCATTATCTCAACGCGAACCGCATTACGTAGCGTGCCGGACTCCATACGCCATGCCGCCTTTGGGGTGGGCTGTTCGCGCTGGCAAGTGGTACGCGACCACGTTCTGCCGTTGGCAATGCCGGGCATTATGACAGGCTCCATTATCGGCCTTGCTCAGGCGATGGGTGAAACAGCACCGCTGATTATTGTCGGCATGGTGGCGTTTATCCCCGATGTTGGCGCTTCGTTTACCAACGCGGCCACCGTTATGCCCGCGCAAATATTTACTTGGTCAGGCGAGCCTGAACAGGCGTTTGTAGAAAAAACAGCCGGTGGTATTTTGGTGCTACTCACCATACTCATCTCACTCAACGCTTTTGCCGTTGTGCTACGTAAGAAATTTGAGCGCCGCTGGTAGGCCAGTGCGTTATAGAGGACATTGCTATGAATAGCCAAGCACCTGTAATGAACGACCAGCATGCACCTGCGGTTGGGCAGCCTTACACGCGTAATAATCAGGCCTGCCACGATTTGAGCATCCGAGTTCGTGATTTGAATCTGTGGTATGGCAAAAACCAAGCGTTGAATAACCTTAATATTGATCTGTTTCAGAAAAATGTGACGGCGCTAATTGGCCCTTCTGGGTGTGGTAAATCGACCTTCTTACGCTGCCTGAATCGCATGAACGATCTGATTCCTAGCGTGCGCACCGAAGGATTGGTCGAAATGGATGGGCGTGACGTCAATGCCGCCAAAATGGATGAAGTCGCGCTACGCCGCCGGGTGGGAATGGTCTTCCAAAAGCCCAACCCATTTCCTAAATCGATTTATGAAAATGTGGCTTACGCCCCGCGCATGCACGATTTGGTTAGCCGCAAAGCCGAGCAGGATGAGCTGGTTGAAAAAGCGTTGCGTAGTGCTGGCCTTTGGAACGAAGTGAAAGACAAGTTACAAGAACCCGGTACCTCACTATCGGGTGGTCAACAGCAGCGCTTATGTATCGCCCGCGCTATTGCCGTGCAGCCTGATGTAATCTTGATGGACGAACCAACGTCGGCGCTTGACCCGATCTCGACCGCGACCATCGAAGATTTGATGGATAAGCTAAAGGAAGAGTTCACCATCATCACCGTAACCCATAACATGCAGCAGGCCGCGCGGGTGGCGGACTACACGGCGTTTTTCCACCTGGGTGAAATTATTGAGTACAACGACACCAAAGTGATGTTCTCAACCCCCGCTAAGAAAAAAACCGAAGACTATATTTCGGGTCGTTACGGTTAATTAACGCCTTTCAAGCAGGCCCATCGTCAATCGATGGGCCTGTTTTTAATGTGTGTTTTTTTATGCATTAATATATGTTTATGCGCATATAAGCGATATCCTTTTTAGAAACGAACAACTTTAAAAACACAAACCTGGAAATAGACCCCATAGAACAGAGAGTCTAGGAGGCACCATGGCACTTCGAATTGGTATCAATGGATTGGGACGTATTGGTCGCTTAACGCTGAGAATTTTGTGGCAAAACGTGTCGGCGGGTGACGTTGAGCTTGTGCGCATTAATGACCCGGGCGGCGATGCGGCAACCTTTGCTCACTTATTGGAATTTGATTCGGTACATGGTCATTGGGCTCCAGGGAAGGGCATGACAGCCACTGATGACGCTATTATTTTTGATGGAAAATCCGTTGCCTTTAGCGCCAATAAAGCAATTGCCGATAGTGACTGGTCTGACTGCGATGTAGTCATCGAATGCTCAGGTAAAATGAAAACCACTGAAAAGCTTCAAGCGTACCTCGACCAGGGCGTTGGTCGTGTAGTGGTGAGTGCGCCTATGAAAGAGGCGAGCGTGCTCAATGTGGTCATGGGAGTAAACGATCATCTCTTTGACTCATCGCAGCATACGATCGTTACCGCTGCCAGCTGTACCACTAACTGCTTGGCACCGGTGGTCAAAGTCATTCAGGAAGCCTTCGGTATACGTCATGGGGCAATGACCACGGTGCATGACATCACCAATACTCAAACGATTCTGGATGCCCCGCATAAAGATCTGCGTCGCGCCCGCGCTTGTGGCATGAGTCTGATTCCCACCACAACGGGATCGGCGAAAGCCATCACTGCCATATTCCCTGAGCTAGAAGGCAAGTTAAATGGCCACGCGATTCGTGTCCCGTTGGCTAACGCATCGCTTACCGATATGGTGTTTGAACTTGAGCGTGATGTTACCGTCGACGAGGTGAACGCTGCATTGAAAGCCGCAGCAGATGGCCCGCTGGCAGGCATTCTGGGCTATGAAGAGCGCCCGTTGGTGTCGATCGACTACCGCACTGACCCCCGCAGCTCCATTATTGATGCGCTGTCTACCATGGTGGTCAATGGCACGCAGCTAAAACTCTACGCTTGGTACGATAACGAGTGGGGTTACGCGAATAGAACCGCTGAGCTATCCCTGATGGTAGGGCGTAAGCGGGTGGTTTGTGGCTGATTCAATGCTTACGCGGGTAAGGGCGCTACCTTTCGAGGTGCGTCAGTACATGCTGATTACCGGCAACTACTGGGCGTTTACGATCACCGACGGCGCGCTTCGTATGCTGGTGGTGATGCACTTCCACCAGTTGGGTTATTCGCCGTTAGCCATCGCGATGCTGTTTTTGTTTTACGAAGCTTTTGGCGTGGTGACCAATTTGGTGGGTGGTTGGCTGGGCGCAAGGCTGGGGCTCAACCGCACCATGAACGTGGGCTTGGGTTTGCAGATTGTGGCGCTGGTCATGTTAATGGTGCCCGCGAGCCTGCTAACAGTGGCCTGGGTCATGGCCGCTCAGGCGCTATCGGGGATTGCCAAAGACCTCAACAAAATGAGCGCTAAAAGCGCCGTTAAGGTGCTGGTGCCCAAAGAGAGTGCCAACGCCAATAGCTCGCTCTACCGTTGGGTGGCGATGCTGACCGGCTCTAAAAACGCGCTAAAAGGTTTGGGCTTTTTTGTCGGTGGCCTGCTGTTAACATTGATTGGCTTTCAGGCCGCTGTGTTGGTGATGGCAGTGATGCTTGGCGGTGTGTTGCTGCTTTCGCTATTCCGGCTAAAGGCGGATTTAGGACGCCAAAAAATAAAGCCTAAGTTCTCCGAAATTTTCTCAAAATCACGTGCGATTAACGTGCTCTCCGCGGCGCGTTTTTGCCTATTTTCGGCGCGGGATGTGTGGTTTGTCGTAGCACTGCCGGTGTTCTTATACGACCAGCACGGCTGGACACACTGGACAGTGGGTGGGCTGCTGGCGGTGTGGGTGATTGGCTACGGCGGCGTGCAAACCCAGGCGCCTAAATTAACCCGGCTGATCAAAGGCGATGCGCGTGCGCTTACTGCCGGTTGGGCCGCGGCGCTGGCGGTGCTGGCGATTGTGTTGGCGATGCTGCCCTTGGCGCAAGTGGGCTGGCTGGTCGTCGGGCTGCTCGCCTTTGGGGTGCTGTTTGCGATTAACTCCAGCTGGCACAGCTATTTGATCGTGCATTACGCTCGCGCCGACGGCGTCTCAATGGATGTTGGCTTTTACTATATGGCCAATGCCATGGGGCGCTTAGTAGGCACGCTACTGTCGGGCTGGCTGTATATGGCCTATGGGTTGAGCGCCTGCCTGTGGGTGTCGGCTGCCTTAGTGGCTTTAAGTGCTTTGATGGCGCTCGCGTTGCCTAAACAAGTCGCATGATCCGCTCTTCGCCCAGGCTGGGGTTAACGCTCACCTTAGGCAGTGCGCAAACGCTCGCCTGGGCATCCAGTTACTACTTGCCCGCTATTCTGGCGGTGCCCATGGCCCGCGAGCTGGAAATATCGTCAAGCTGGGTGTTTGCGGCGTTCTCTGTCGCCTTGCTGTTAACCGCTATGACTTGGCCCCAGCGTAGGGCGCTTGATTGACCAGCAAGGTGGGCGAGGCGTGCTGATGGCATCCAACGCTGTTCTGGCGTTTGGCCTAGTGATCATGGCGCTGTCCCAAGGTGTGTTAAGCCTAATGCTTGCCTGGCTGATTACCGGTGTGGGCATGGCGATGGGGCTATACGACGCCGCCTTTGCTACCCTCGGGCGGCTATTAGGTCGCAGCGCTCGTTCCTCGATTACTGGTGTGACGCTACTGGCGGGTTTTGCCAGCACCATTGGTTGGCCGCTAACAGCTTTGTTGGAAAATGAATTTGGGTGGCGGGTCGCCTGTGGTGCCTGGGCCATTCTGCATATAGTGATAGGCCTGCCGCTTAATGCTCGTTTGCCTAAAGCCGGTGATAGCGTAAACCACTCAAATGACGAAAAATCTGCCCCATCGCCTGAGCGGCCTCGCTTGGCTATGGTGCTATTAGCCTATGTGTTTGCCGCGGGCTGGTTTGTGTCGACGGCGATGGCAGCACATCTGCCCAGGCTTTTGCAGGAAACCGGCGTATCGCTTTCAGTCGCCGTTGCCGCCGCCGCGTTGGTTGGTCCCGCGCAAGTGGCGGCTAGGTTAGGTGAATTTGCGCTGCTGCGTCGCTTGCATCCGCTTGTAGCCGCGCGCGTGGCCACAACGCTCCACCCCTTAGGTGCGGCACTTTTAGCAACCGTGGGTATGCCCGCCGCAGGGTTTGCGCTACTCCATGGCGCGGGCAATGGCATGATGACGATTGCTTCCGGCACGCTGCCGCTGGCGCTGTTTGGCCCAAAAGGCTTTGGCCAGCGCCAAGGTTTGATTATCGCCCCGGCCAGGGCCGCGCAAGCCTTTGCGCCGCTGCTGTTTGGCCTATTAATAGAGCAAAATGGTGCTGGAGCGTTATGGTTGACTACGGGGTTGATGCTGGCGGCGTGTCTAGCGCTAGTGTTTATTCGTGTGCCCAGAGCGGGGGTATGAGCCATCCACATACAGATGGCGCAACTTCCAGACCCCTTCAACGTCAACACGCAGTCCTTGGTAGGCAAGCTCTGTCGCAATGAAGAGAGTTATATCTTCATCACTATGGCGCTGGTAAAGCGAAGGGTTTTTGGGGGCACTCGCCTCGGCGACGGCAACGTTGGCGAGCCCCCCACAGCAGCCGTGGCGGGGTGATAAACGCACGGTCACCACGCCTCCCTGTTGCTTGATAAACGCTTTTGCAGCGTCAGACACATCGATAATTTCCAGCATTGAGACGCCTGTTAAAAGAGAGCTCCCAGCTTACCAGGAAGTAATCGGGGAGCCTGAGCGCAGTAGGTGAACTTGAGGTTTTTAGGCTTTCAATATAGCTTCAATTTTTTTGCGATCTGGAACACCTCCGCTGTGAGCAAGCTGGCCATTGACCGCGACTGCTGGGGTCGACATGACCTGATAGTGCATGATGATTTGTGGGTCAGTGACTTTAGTCACCTCAACATCGGTACCCAACTCTTTGGCAATAGCCGTAATTTGCTCCGCGGTGACGGTGCACTTTTTGCAGCCTGTGCCTAATACTTCGATCTTTTTCATGTTGTGTCCTCTTGGGTTTACAAACTGCTGAATAACCAGGGCGATAACAGGTTAATTAGCCAGCCCACCAACATAAAGTTGATGAGGAGAATGATGAATATCGTGGCTAATAAGCGCCACAGCATGACCTGTTTAAGCATGATAAATTCAGGAAAGCTCGCCGCGACGGTGCTCATGCAGAAAGCTAACGTTGTGCCGACAGGTAGCCCTTTGGTAATCAAGCTTTCCATGATGGGAATAACGCCGGTTGCGTTGGAGTAAAGCGGTAGGCCCGCTAATACGGCTACTGGGACATTCCACCATTGGCCGCTGCCCAGGTTGTCACTGAACCAGTCATCCGGGACAAAGCCATGCAGCGCGGCGCCCAGCGCCACGCCGATAATGATCCACTTCCAGATCCGCGCGACAATCTCGTAAAGCTCATTGCGTGCAAATTCGTGGCGCTCTTTTAACGTCAGTGAAGGACGTACAGGAGCGAGCTGATCCGCTTGCGGGCTTTCGGCGGCGTTTTGGTAGGCTTTAGCTGCAAACGCTTTTAACCAGCGTTCAGCGCCTAAGCTATCGAGCAGTATGCCGCCGCCTATGCCCACGGTCATCCCGATGGCGATGTACACCAGGGTGAATTCCCAGCCTAGCAGGCTCCATAGCATAATCACGGCAACTTCATTAATAATCGGCGAGGTAAACAGAAACGCCATCGTAATGCCCAGGGGAATGCCTGCACTGGTGAACCCGAGAAACAGCGGAATGCTTGAACATGAGCAAAACGGTGTGATTGCCCCAAAACCAGCACCTAAACCGTAGCCTGCGAAACGGTTCTTTTGCTGAATGTAATAACGCACACGCTCCAGATTGAGCGACGCGCGTAACAAGGCAATGGCGTAAATCATCACCACCAGCAACGCAAAAATCTTGCTCGTGTCCTCGACGAAAAAATGCAGTGAGCTGCCTAACTTGCTGTTAGGGTCAAAACCGCCCAGGTCGTATACCAGCCAACTGGCTAGCCAGGTAAAGATCTCCAACATCGCTGCCTTCCTTATATATGAACGGTTCTATAAAGAAGACGAAGCAATGTGGAAAAGGATGCAGGGAAAAGCCAAATAATTATTCGGTAAAGGGTATTGCCCAGTGGCAGCAGACATGGCCTTGTTCATCAAAGACAATCTCGCACTGGGCAACCAACGTTTCGCGAAGACGTTTTCGGGCGCGCAGTAGCCGCGCTTTGGTCGCAGGGAGCGTTAAGCCATGACGCTGGGCATAGTCACTTTGCTTAACGCCGTTAAGGTCGCAGGCCCCAACAATATCAGCGTCTTCGTCAGTACAATGAGCCAGTGCCTTCGTGATACAGGCAGCCAAACTCTCTAAGGGGAGGTTGGTATCAATATGACAAGGTAATGGCGCTGCTGTCGCGGTATCTAGCGATTGTGAATCAGGCGTTGAACGGCGCAACTCATCAATCCACTCATGTTTGGCAACCGTATAAAGCCACGCTTTGGGCTCTGCCAGTTGGCAAAACTGGGCGCGATGCGTCAGTGCTTTTACATAGACACGCTGCAAAGATTTCGTCGGCGGCGTCCCGATTGTTGCATAGCGCTAAGAGGTAATAGCGCAGTGCCTGGTGGTGGCTGTTCCAAGCCTCCTCAATACAGGATGAGGTTTGGGATGAGGCAGCTTTTTTCCTCATGGATAGGTCACTACGTCACCGTCTTCTTTGGTGAAGTGTTTGATCGGTTGTTCTAAAAGCGCTAATACCTGCTCGGAAGGGCGGCACAGACGTGTGCCCTTATTGGTCACCACAATAGGGCGATTAATCAGAATCGGGTGGGCCATCATGGCGTCGATAAGCTGGCCATCGCTAAGGGAAGGATCATCCAGCTTTAGCGCATCATAGGGGGTGTTTTTTTGACGTAGCAATTCCCGAGGTGATAACTGCATCATCGCGAGTAACTCGACCAGCTTTTCGCGGCTTGGCGGTGTTTCCAGATAATAGATCACCTCTGGCGTTTCTCCAGAGGCTTCTATCATTGCCAGCGTATTGCGCGACGTACCGCAGTTGGGGTTGTGGTAAATAGTGACGGGCATGGTGACCTCACGATCGATTAGTTGCTTTCACTACCGGGCGCATTACGTTGAGAGGGCGCGGTTTTAAAGGCGGGCGATACCCGCGTTGGGTCTACCTGCTGTTTATAGCTAGCCGCGGCTTCAGCCCACCACATTAATTGGCCTAATGTACGGCCAAAGTAGCTTTTCCAGCGCGCCTGTTCTTGCTCAAAGTGCCCGTCTTCGTTTAGTGCTTCCTGGGCTTTGGGTACGTGTACCATGGCCGATACCGGCAGGCAGCCAAGCTCCGAGAGAAACGCACGCATGGCGACTGCAGCACGCACGCCACCCCACTGGCCCATTGAGTAGGTCACGATGGCGCTGGGTTTAAACGCAAACAGCGATGCGCCGAAGTGGTTTAGCAAATGGCTAAGTGCTGGGCTCATGGAGTGGTTATATTCCGGGCTGACCATCACGTAGCCATCGGCAGCGGCGATTTTATCAGCAAGCTCTGCTAAGTCTTCCGGTACGTCGGCTTTTGCGTAAGCAAAATGTGGCTTAAACGGGTCGCTTAAGTTTAGCGCTAGCGGATCAATAATTTCAGCCGTGGTATGCGGTAACGATGAAAGCAAGCGCTCGAAGGCCTTTGCCACCCGCTCGCCAAGGCGAGCCGGGGAGGGTGGTGTGCTGGTACGAGTTGAGCCTAGAAATATCAAATAGTGGGCCATAGCGCTTACTCCCAATTAATGAGCGTCTGCCGGAAAATGATGGCGGGTTTTATTGGCGATTCTTACCAGCGCGAGCATCAGCGGTACTTCGACCAATACGCCAACAACGGTCGCCAGCGCAGCGCCCGACTGTAAGCCAAACAGCGCGATAGCCGCTGCCACGGCCAGTTCAAAGAAGTTGCTGGCGCCGATCATTGCCCCCGGTGCGGCAATGTTATGCGGCAATCGCCAGGCTTTAGCCCAACCATAGGCAATAAAAAAGATTAAAAACGTTTGAATAATCAGCGGTATTGCGATCAATACGATATGCAGTGGATTATTGAGAATAACCTCACCCTGGAAGGCGAACAGCAGCACTAGGGTAATGATCAAGCCAATCGGTGTGATGGGGCCAACGCGCTTCATAAACACATTGTCGTACCACTCGGCGCCGCGTTTTTTAATCAAGCTTTGCCGGGTGATATAGCCCGCTGCCAGAGGAATCACAATATACAGCACCACTGACAGGGCGACTGTGTCCCAGGGCACCTGAATATTGGAGATGCCCAGCAAGAAGACCACGATAGGAGCAAACGCGAACAGCATAATCAGGTCATTAAGCGCCACTTGCACCAGGGTGTAGGCGGCATCGCCGCGGGTGAGGTAGCTCCACACAAACACCATGGCGGTACACGGCGCAGCGCCGAGTAGAATGGCACCGGCTAGATACTGACTGGCTAGCTCGGCGGGAATAAACGGTCGAAAGATCACCATCAGAAATAGCCAGGAGATGGCGAACATGGTGAAGGGTTTGATCAACCAGTTAACAGAGGTCGTGATGATTAACCCTTTTGGCTGGCGCCGGACACCTAATAAGGAGGTAAAGTCAATTTGTGCCATCATGGGGAATATCATCGCCCAGATGAGTATTGCCACGGGTATCGATACCTGCGCCACTTCAAAGCGTGACAACGTTTCCGGTACCGCTGGGATAAATTGCCCGACTAAAATGCCCATCACAATGGCAAGTGCTACCCATAGTGAGAGGTAGCGTTCAAAGACTCCCATGCCTTCGGCAGTGGAGGGCGATGCGTTATCTTGCAGTGCTGACATGTGAAGCTCCTGATTAAATGGCGCGTTGATTAACCCGTTTGGAGACTTCTTCCGCGCTCTCTTTACGCTCCGAGTAACGATCCGTGAGCAGTTCGCTGCGGTCACGCACCAGCAGCGTAAATTTCACCAGCTCTTCCATCACATCGACGATACGGTCGTAGAAAGGGGAGGGTTTCATTCGGTCGTTTTCATCAAATTCCATAAAGGCTTTCGGCACTGATGATTGATTGGGAATTGTCAGCATGCGCATCCAACGGCCTAAAATGCGCAGTTGATTGACCGTATTGAAGGACTGGGAACCGCCGCAAACCTGCATCACTGCCAATGTTTTGCCTTGTGTCGGGCGTACGCCACCTAGCGAAAGCGGAATCCAATCTATTTGCGCTTTCATAATGCCGGTCATTGCGCCGTGACGTTCAGGGGAGCACCACACCATCCCCTCTGACCATTGAGCCAATTGGCGTAGCTCATCGACTTTGGGGTGGCTGGTATCTTCAGTATCCGGTAGCGGTAGCCCCCTAGGGTCAAAGATTCTTGTTTCTGCGCCCATGGCGTTTAGCAGGCGGGCAGCTTCCTCAACCGCTAGCCGACTGAAAGAGCGCTCGCGAAGGGAGCCGTACAGGAGCAATATTTTCGTTTTGTATTCAGTGCCTTGAGGTAGTCGCAGCTGTTCGTTGCTAGGCGCTTTAAAGAGTCCAGAATCGATATTGGGCAAATCATTGAGTGAGGTCATTGCGTTCTGCCTGTTTCACTGCATGTTAAGTTCATAGTGCCATCATATATGTTTTTTCGTATATTTCTAGCATTGGTGTATGTTTGCAATATTGCCGTCATGAATACGGCGTAAAGTGGCAGGCATTAACTACATAAGAGGCTGTTTATTTATGACGAAGCGCCGCGTGTTATTCCTCTGCAATGCTAATTCTGCACGCTCGCTGATGGGGGAGGCGCTGCTTCGCCATTTGGCAGATGATCGTTTTGAGTCGTTTAGTGCTGGTTCTGAACCGGATGAGCCCCATGCATTAACGCTGGAGGCGCTCCGCAAGCAGGGTCTACCCACAGAAGGTTTACGCAGTAAGTCTCTGGATGAGTTCGAGAGCGAGACTTTCGATTACGTCATTGTTCTGTGTGATAAGGCCCAGCAAGCCTGCCGGGATTGGCAAGGGCAGGCGGGCGAAGTGCTGTTCTGGGATATTCGCGACCCCCGTCTGATTGGCAAGCCTGATGCTTATGAGCAAGCATTACTAGAAATTCGTCGACGTCTGCATCTTTGGCTACCCCTGCATAAGTCTGCATAATTCTACTAAAAGGGGCAGGTCGAGATGAAATAGATCAATAACTTAGCGTCAAAGTGAGCTGGACGCTTGTGCTGTTAGCGTTCAGTGGTCTGGGCGGCGTCATTGGTGCTGTCCGCTAACCATTTTGGCCGAGAGGCGTTTACATCGCTCCATGAGCGGGACATGGCGCAAATCCTTGAGTGACATGGCACTTTACTCAATTTGCAGCGAGTGACTTTGATGCAGATCAACTGGCTCTGGTTGATCAATTAGCTGCCCCCTATCGGTCTTTCTTTAATAATCTCAGTTTACAGATGATGATGCTTGAGGAGCGCGATGTTCCTGGATTTCTGTCAGGGGAATCGCGTGTGGATGAAAGCAGCCAACGATTTGTATCGTGTGCCGAGACCTTTTAGATGCCTCAAGCCAGCGAGGTAACCACCGCTTGTGCGTTTTGAGCAAGTGTCATCGTTACTGTTGTGGGGGTGATAGCCGTGCTGGGGACAGCGCTGCTAGTGGTAGCTGTGGTCGCTTGGGGTGTGCGTAACAATGTGCTGCGTCCCTTAACCTCGATTACTCGTCATTTTCAGCGTATTGCTAAAGGGGATCTATCAGCACCTGTGTAGTCAGCGCTATCATGCGTTTTTCTCTGAGCGACTTATCTTTTGCAATTGATCCAACGGCTCATCTCGCCCGTCGTCTTTATCTCTCAGCGTTTACTTTACGATCCTATGCTGCTCTCGATGAGCGGCCTTTGGGTCGTTTTGTGGTGGCTGCAACCTCAGCCATTGTCTGATATGGCTGAGCGGGTGCATTGGAGCACGCTTGCTGTGTTGACCGGACTTATGCTGCTCAGCCGGTCGTTGGAGCTCAGCGGTTATTTAACTCTCTGGGGGCGCCAGTTATTGGCTCATCTTAGTGAGGAAAGGCGCCTAGCGGTTAGTTTGGTGCTGTTTTCAGGCCTGCTTTCTGCCGTCGTCACCAATGACGTAGCTCTGTTTATTGTAGTGCCACTAACCCTTGGCCTCGCCAGAATGACGACGCTGCCTATTGCGCGTTTAATTGTGTTTGAAGCGCTGGCGGTAAATGCAGGGTCATCGCTGAGCCCGATTGGAAATCCACAAAACCTTTATCTATGGCAGCTTTCAGGCCTACGCTTTGGCGAATTTCTATGGGTAATGCTACCGCTTAGTATTGGCCTAATGCTATTGCTCTTGCTGCTTGTTCCTGTGGCGTTTCCAAAAGCGCCGATTCATTTGAAGTCAGCTTCTCTTGGAATAGCGGTGCGGCAACAAAAGCCGCTATGGGCCGCGCTGATCGGCTATCCGCTTTTTTTGATTGCGGTGGACATGGGCTGGGTGTTGCCAGCGATGGTAGGCGTAATACTAGTGATGTTATTGGTGGCCCGGCGAGCGGTGTTCAGTATTGATTGGCTGCTACTGGTAGTGTTCGTACTAATGTTCATCAATTTAAGTGTTATCGGTGAGCTAAGTGTCGTTCAGCAGGCAATTAACATGATGCGCCAGTGGCCTGGTGGCGATATCAGCGTAGGTGTGCTGCTTTCACAGGCTGTTTCCAACGTACCGGCAACGCTGTTACTTGCGGAGCAGAGTGAGTGGCAGCCGCTTGCTTGGGGCGTCAGTGTTGGCGGCTTTGGTTTGGCGATCGGTTCAATGGCTAATTTAATTGCCCTGCGTTTAGCTCGCCAGCCGGGCATTTGGACAGAATTTCATCGTTGGTCTCTGCCTATGTTAGGGCTTGCTTGGCTGTTTGCTGCGCTATGGAAAAATGCCCTGTCGCTATAGCGCCAGGGCGTTACCCTCTCGAGAGTAGATCCTCACGAGGAGTGGTTAGTCGATGAGCTCGACGGCGACCGCCGTTGCTTCGCCGCCGCCAATGCATAAGCTGGCAATGCCGCGTTTTCCGCCTTTAGTACGCAGTGCATGAATTAGCGTGGCGATGATGCGTGAGCCGGTAGAGCCAATCGGATGGCCTTGGGCGCAGGCGCCGCCAAACACATTGACTTTGTCGTGGGGCAGTCCCAAGTCGTCCATGGCCATCAGTGTAACCACCGCAAAGGCTTCGTTAATCTCGAATAGGTCTATGTCATTCACGCCCCAATCGAGCTTTTTCAACAGCTTTTCAATTGCACCCACCGGCGCGATGGTGAACTCGCTAGGGTGTCGCGAGTGCGTCGTGTGGCCTAGCATTCGCGCGAGCGGCTTAATACCTTGCTGATCTGCAGCTTCCTGACTCGCCAAGATAAGTGCCGAAGCGCCGTCGGAAATTGAGCTGGCGTTGGCGGCAGTAATCGTACCGTCTTTGGCAAAGGCGGGTCGCAGCTGGCGGATTTTGTCGAGCTTAGCTTGGAAGGGCTGCTCATCGTGTTCGACAAGGGTTTCTCCCTGACGAGAGGTGACCATCACCGGTGCCATCTCTGCACTTAGATGGCCAGAGTTGGTGGCGGCCATAGCGCGCTCAAGGGAGGCAATGGCAAAATCATCCAGGCGCTCGCGTGTGTAACCGCGCTCAGTAGCCACATCCTGTGCAAACACGCCCATTAACTTGCCCGTTTCAGCGTCTTCCAACCCATCCAAAAACATATGGTCTTTTAGCTCGCCGTGTCCCAATCGGTAGCCGCCGCGTGCCTTAGTCAGCACGTGTGGGGCGTTAGACATGGACTCCATGCCACCAGCCAGCAAAATATCACCACTGCCCGCTTTGATTAAATCGTGGGCAAGCATCGCTGCTTTCATGCCCGAGCCGCACAGCTTGTTAATAGTGGTGGCGCCATTGGCATCTGGAATGCCGGCTTGGCGCATCGCTTGCCGCGCTGGGCCCTGCTTCACACCGGCGGGCAGTACACAGCCCATAATGCCTTCGCTGATAGCCGAAGGATCGATTCCGGCCTCTTCAATGGCCGCTTTGATAGCGATTGCGCCAAGCTGTGGCGCTGTCATGCTAGCCAAGCTGCCCATCATGCCGCCCATCGGCGTGCGTTTGGCAGCGAGAAATACAACATCGGTGGGGTTACTCATGGCCAATCTCCTTCAGGATTATTGTGATTATCATGCCAAGTGGTGGTTGATACATTGACCCGTAGGCGGTGCTGTGGTTCTCTCCAGAGTAACCAAGCAAGCGCTAGTGTAAATGACATGAATGTAATTAATGCATCCCCTCGCCGCAAGGAATTGACGCGCCTCGCTGCTCAGCTATTTGTCCAAGAGGGCTTTGATCGCACAACGGTGCGTATGCTGGCGCAGGAAATGGGTATTAAGTCCGGTAGCTTGTTTCATCATTTTAAAGATAAGCAGGAAATCCTCGCTGCGGTCATTGAAGAAGGTACGCAAAATGCCTTGATCATTGCGCGAAAAGCGCTTAATGAGTGTGCCGCCGAGCCTGAAGTACGCCTACGCACCATGGCGCGCGCCCATCTCGAAACCCTCTTTACTGACCGCAATGCCCATGTGGTGGCACTCTTTGAGTGGCGCCGACTCGACCCGGCGGCCAGTGCACATTTGAGCCACTTACGCGATGCTTATGAGGCGCTGTGGGTCGCTGTTATTGACGATGCTTTGGAGGCTGGCTTGATCCATGGCGACCGCTTTCTTGTCTCGCGCTTTGTGTTGGGAGCGCTTAACTGGACAGTGCGCTGGTACGACCCTAACGGGCCACGCTCGCCTGATGACCTCGCTGACGAGCTGGTTGCCATGATTATGCCTACCTCGGCTTGATGCTCCGCTGAGCTCGGTCTCGACCATCGTCTAACGCTACAACTTAGAACAGTGCTTGCTCTCTGCGCCGTTTACTTTTAGCGTTGCTATTATCTTTAAGCTTACGTTAACGTCAACGGATAAATATAACAACTTTGCTTGCGCTTATTCTCACTACGAGCTCATTTCCAATAACACAAGAGAGCCATCATGACAGCGACATCACAATCACTCCCCGACTATCACCACTACCTCGATAATTTTTCTGTCGGTAGCGTTATTGCCCGCCTGGATGACCACCAAGACGGCCTGCTAAATGCCTTTGAGGCCTGCTGTGGGCGTCATGTGCGCGCTGGCCGCGGCGATGTGCTGGCATTGGTTCAAGAAGACTCTCAAGGCCATATCCATACCCTGAGTTACGCCGAGCTAGATGAGCAGAGTGCAAAGTTGGCGGGGTGGTTTCAGTCTCAGGGGTTGGGTATAGGCGACCGCATTGCTTGCATGCTGCCGCGGTCACCACAACTATTGATTGCAGTGCTCGCCACTTGGCGTATTGGCGCGGTTTATCAGCCGCTGTTTACCGCCTTTGGCCCCGATGCGGTGGACTATCGGCTAGGCCGTGCAGGCACCAAGCTGGTGATCACCGATCATGCTAATCGCTATAAATTCGATGGTCTTAGCCAATGCCCACCGGTACTGGCTGTGGGTGGGGCGACCAGTGAGCATGCCGATGATCACGACTGGCAGGCGGCATTGACGCATACGTCAATGAGCGATAAGCCGCCGAGGCTCGCGCCTGAAGCGCCATTTCTGCAAATGTTTACCTCTGGCACCGTGGGCAAGCCGAAAGGCGTTGCCGTTCCATTGGCAGGGATGATCGCGTTTGCCATCTATATGGAGCTGGCCATTGATCTGCGTGACGATGACCGTTTTTGGAACATGGCTGACCCCGGTTGGGCCTATGGTCTTTACTATGCGATTGCCGGGCCTTTATTGCTTGGTGTGACGACGCATTTTTGTGAGGCAGGATTCAGCGCCGAAGGGGCGCTGGCGTTTATGAAGCGCCATCATATTACCAATTTTGCTGCTGCGCCGACGGCTTATCGGCTGATGAAGGCGTCAGGTCTGTTTGATGACGCCCATGAAACGCTTGAGCTGCGTGCGGCGAGCTCGGCGGGCGAGCCTCTCAACACGGAAGTAGTGACCTGGGTTGAAAAGTCGCTGGGCTGCCCGGTGATGGATCATTACGGCCAGACCGAAACCGGCATGACGTGCAACAACCACCACGCCCTTGATCATCTCAAGCATGTGGGCGCAATGGGCGTGCCGATGCCGGGTTATCGCCTAGCGATTTTGGACGCGGAGTATAAAGAGCTGCCTGCCGGTGAACCTGGTGTCCTTGCCGTCGATATCAAGAATTCCCCTGCGCACTTTTTCCAGGGCTACACCTGGCAAGAGAAGAACCCCTTTGTGGAAGGCTATTACCTCACTGGCGACGTGGTTATTCGTAATGAAGACGGTACCTTTCAATTTGCCGGGCGTGACGACGACATTATTACCACCGCGGGTTACCGAGTGGGGCCAACGGACGTAGAGAATAGTGTGATGACGCATCCCGCGGTCGCCGAGTCAGCGGCAGTGGGGCAGCCTGATGAGATCCGCGGCGAGGTGATCAAGTCGTATATCGTGCTCCGCGAAGGCTACGAGGCCAGTGACGAGCTTGCTGATGAAATCAAGCAGCGAGTGCGCGAGCGGCTTTCGACCCATGCATTTCCGCGCATTATTGAGTTTGTCGATGAGTTGCCTAAAACCCCCAGTGGCAAGATTCAGCGCTTTAAATTACGTGCCCAGGCAGTTGAAGAATCCAAAGCAAGCGAATAACCAAATCAGATGAGTGGAAAGACGAGCGAATAAACCCACCACTATATATAGCAACTATTCATAACGGGCTTAGGGAATACGGAAATGCAGGTTAAGGAGAGTACGTTTTTAATTACTGGGGCTGCCTCTGGTCTTGGGGCGGCTACCGCTGAGCGCTTAGTCGCTGCGGGCGCTCGCGTCGTATTATGCGACTTAAACGACAGTGTCCATGCCCATGCCCAGCAGCTGGGGGCAAGCGCACGCGCCATTCTGGCGGATATTACGTCAGGCGAACAGATGCAGCAGGCCGTAGAAGCGGCGGTAGCGTTGGGTGGCGAGCGGGGGCTTTCAGGCGTGGTTCATTGCGCGGGTGTGGTTAGCGTGGCCAAACTGGTTGATCGCGAAGGCAACCCCGCTGATTTAGAAAGCTATATGAAAACGATCAATATCAATTTGGTCGGCACTTTTAACGTCATGCGTCTTGCGGCTGCCGCAATGTCAAAAAACGCGCCTAATGAGAGTGGTGAGCGCGGGGTGATTATTAATACTGCGTCCATTGCCGCTTTTGATGGGCAGGTGGGGCAGTGTGCATATAGTGCCTCTAAAGCTGGCGTTGTGGGTATGAGCTTGCCAGCAGCGCGGGAATTGTCGCGTCATGCTATTCGGGTGATGGCCATCGCCCCTGGCGTATTTGAAACGCCGATGATGAGTGAAATTCCTGACGAGGCGGCCCAGGCACTAGCGGCGGCGGTGCCTTTTCCTAAGCGTTTAGGTAAGCCAGATGAGTTTGCTCAACTAGCCGAGCAGATTATTACCAACCCCATGCTCAATGGCGAACTGATCCGCTTAGACGGTGGCATTCGCATGCAGTAAGTAGGCAATAAGTAGGTGGTAAGTAGGTAAGAGAGCAATAAAACAACTCGTCGGCTTTTGGCTGGCGAGTTTTTTTATTATTAGCCCCAAGGAGTTATTAGTTGGGCGACCAAAGTTCTAAAGTGTTTTTAGGCTAAATTCAAACGCTCGCTTGACTCTGAGGGGCGCCCGCGCTAATTTTCAAACATGTGTTTGAAAGCTCTCTGCCATTAAGAGTTGCTTGGCTTTCAATCCCCCTTTCTTAGGAGAAGTGCGATGCCCAGCTATCAGGCCCCTATTCGTGATATGCGTTTCGTTATGGACGAGATGCTTGACTACCCCGCTCACTACGCGCGCCTGCCAAGCGGTGACGATGCATCGCCAGACGTTGTCAGCGCTATTTTGGAAGAGGGAGCACGCTTCGCTCGCGACGTACTGCTGCCGATCAATCAGAGTGGCGATGAAGAGGGTTGTTTGCTGGAAGGGAGCGAGGTCAAAGCGCCTAGCGGCTTTAAAGAAGCCTACCAACAGTACGTAGAAGGCGGCTGGCCGAGTCTGGCCGCCGATCCTGCCCATGGCGGCCAGGGCTTGCCGCCTTCATTGGCAATGCTGCTGTCGGAAATGATCTGCGCGACTAACTTGGCATGGGGCATGTACCCAGGGCTCTCCCATGGTGCGGCAGACGCACTGCGCCATCATGGCACCGATGAGCAGAAGGCAACTTATCTCACCAAGCTGGTTGAAGGCGTATGGACCGGCACGATGTGTTTAACCGAGTCCCACTGCGGTACTGACCTCGGCTTGATCAAAACGCGGGCGGTGCCCGCTGATGGCGATGCCTATGCGATTACCGGCACCAAGATTTTTATCTCAGCCGGTGAGCATAATCTGGCTGAAAATATAGTCCATTTAGTATTGGCAAAACTGCCCGGCGCTCCAGAAGGCTCTAAAGGTATCTCGCTATTTGTAGTGCCCAAGTTTTTGCCTGATGCCCAAGGTAATGTTGGTGAGCGTAATGGCGTCACCTGCGGTTCGCTCGAGCACAAAATGGGCATTCATGGTAATGCCACCTGCGTGATGAACTTCGATGGCGCAACCGGCTACCTGGTAGGGCCGCCCAATAAAGGGCTGGCGTGCATGTTCACAATGATGAACGCAGCGCGTCTCGGGGTGGGTATTCAAGGGTTGGGTTTAATTGAAGCCAGTTTCCAGAATTCATTGAGCTATGCTCGCGATCGGCTACAGATGCGCGGCTTGTCGGGCAAGCAGGCACCTGAAAAGCCCGCTGATCCGATTATCGTTCACCCCGATGTTCGCCGTATGCTGCTGACCCAGAAAGCCTTCGCCGAAGGCGGGCGTATGCTGGTGCTTTATGCTGCGCAAATGCTCGACGTGGTGGAGCACGGTGAGCCGGGTGGAGAGCGAGATCACGCTGAAACCCTGCTTGGCTTGCTAACGCCTATTGTTAAAGCCTTCCTGACCGAAGTTGGTTTTGAAAGCACTAACGAAGGTGTGCAGATCTACGGCGGCCATGGCTTTATTAAAGAGTGGGGCATGGAGCAGTTGGTGCGTGATGCGCGTATTACTCGACTCTATGAAGGCACCACAGGCATTCAGGCGCTTGATCTGCTGGGCCGTAAAGTGCTCATGAGTCAAGGTGAGTCGCTAAAGGTTTTCACCAAAGAGATCCATAAATTCTGCAAAACCGAAGCTGACAATCCAGCCCTTAAGGAATTTGTCGAACCACTGGCGAAGCTCAATGCAGAGTGGGGCGAGCTAACCATGGGCGTGGGTATGAAGGCGATGCAAGACCGTGAAGAAGTCGGCGCGGCGAGTGTTGATTACCTTATGTATTCAGGCTACGTCACGCTGGCCTATCTATTTGCCCGCGCGGCCAAGCAGGCATCTACATCGCTAGAGGGCGACGATAAAGCTTTCTATGCCGCTAAGTTGAATACTGCCCGTTTCTATTACCAGCGGCTATTGCCGCGCACCAAGGCTCATGCGCAGATGATCCAGTCAGGCGCTTCCAGCCTAATGGCTATCTCCAGCGAAGATTTTGGTTTGGGTTTTGAAATTTGAAACGTCGATTACTGAAGGCGTGAGCTAAAGCACGCCAACAGGCACTCTCTGGTCAGGTGTTCTGATCGGTGGTTTGCGGCAAAAGGGCAATCTTTTGCCGCTTTTTTATACGCAATACGTCTTTTACTTGCTATCTTGATAGTGAGGCCTTAAAGTACGCATCCGCTGCCGGGGACGCCAAGCGTTTCCAGCGGTGAATGAAGGTGAAAACCTTCGGTTTGTCAGGAGGTTAGAGCAGGTTGTAGTGTTCGCCTCACTCGCTAAAAAAACAGCGATTGACAAACACCAGGAACTGCGTAGAATACGCCTTCCTCGCTGCGGCAAGCCAGTTCAACGGTTCGCCAGTCAAACACAGCGAAATCGCTCTTTAACAATTTGATCAGGTAATTCATGTGGGCGCTTGCTGATGTTGGTGACAAATCACCGAATATCAAGGCAAGCGACTCAAGCAATAAGGTTTTAAAGGATTCGTCCTTTGGGATCTGTTTTGAATGAATTCGTTTGAACCTTGAGCCAAGTTTGGTTCGCTTCTGTTGCTTCGGTGACAGGCAAGAACCGCATAGATCTTAAACTGAAGAGTTTGATCATGGCTCAGATTGAACGCTGGCGGCAGGCCTAACACATGCAAGTCGAGCGGTAACAGATCTAGCTTGCTAGATGCTGACGAGCGGCGGACGGGTGAGTAATGCATAGGAATCTGCCCGATAGTGGGGGATAACCTGGGGAAACCCAGGCTAATACCGCATACGTCCTACGGGAGAAAGGGGGCTTCGGCTCCCGCTATTGGATGAGCCTATGTCGGATTAGCTAGTTGGTAAGGTAATGGCTTACCAAGGCAACGATCCGTAGCTGGTCTGAGAGGATGATCAGCCACATCGGGACTGAGACACGGCCCGAACTCCTACGGGAGGCAGCAGTGGGGAATATTGGACAATGGGGGCAACCCTGATCCAGCCATGCCGCGTGTGTGAAGAAGGCCCTCGGGTTGTAAAGCACTTTCAGCGAGGAAGAACGCCTATCGGTTAATACCCGGTAGGAAAGACATCACTCGCAGAAGAAGCACCGGCTAACTCCGTGCCAGCAGCCGCGGTAATACGGAGGGTGCAAGCGTTAATCGGAATTACTGGGCGTAAAGCGCGCGTAGGTGGCTTGATAAGCCGGTTGTGAAAGCCCCGGGCTCAACCTGGGAACGGCATCCGGAACTGTCAGGCTAGAGTGCAGGAGAGGAAGGTAGAATTCCCGGTGTAGCGGTGAAATGCGTAGAGATCGGGAGGAATACCAGTGGCGAAGGCGGCCTTCTGGACTGACACTGACACTGAGGTGCGAAAGCGTGGGTAGCAAACAGGATTAGATACCCTGGTAGTCCACGCCGTAAACGATGTCGACCAGCCGTTGGGTGCCTAGAGCACTTTGTGGCGAAGTTAACGCGATAAGTCGACCGCCTGGGGAGTACGGCCGCAAGGTTAAAACTCAAATGAATTGACGGGGGCCCGCACAAGCGGTGGAGCATGTGGTTTAATTCGATGCAACGCGAAGAACCTTACCTACCCTTGACATCTACAGAAGCCGGAAGAGATTCTGGTGTGCCTTCGGGAACTGTAAGACAGGTGCTGCATGGCTGTCGTCAGCTCGTGTTGTGAAATGTTGGGTTAAGTCCCGTAACGAGCGCAACCCTTGTCCTTATTTGCCAGCACGTAATGGTGGGAACTCTAAGGAGACTGCCGGTGACAAACCGGAGGAAGGTGGGGACGACGTCAAGTCATCATGGCCCTTACGGGTAGGGCTACACACGTGCTACAATGGCCGGTACAAAGGGCTGCGAGCTCGCGAGAGTCAGCGAATCCCTTAAAGCCGGTCTCAGTCCGGATCGGAGTCTGCAACTCGACTCCGTGAAGTCGGAATCGCTAGTAATCGTGAATCAGAATGTCACGGTGAATACGTTCCCGGGCCTTGTACACACCGCCCGTCACACCATGGGAGTGGACTGCACCAGAAGTGGTTAGCCTAACGCAAGAGGGCGATCACCACGGTGTGGTTCATGACTGGGGTGAAGTCGTAACAAGGTAGCCGTAGGGGAACCTGCGGCTGGATCACCTCCTTAAACGATGCGTCACAGTTGGTAAGCGTCCACAATGAATTACCTGATCAGAATGCTGTTGATGCGCAGTGATAAGCCAACCGCCTCCGGCGGTGTCTTATCACTGCGTATAGCAGTCGCTCTTTAACAATGTATATCATGCTGACAAGAACACTTCGCAAGAAGTGCTTCTTAAATTGTGATACGCGTCAGCGTATCCGGCAAAATGAAACGTGATCATTGCGACATCCAGACTCCTTCGGGTTATAGGGTCAAGCAATGAAGCGCACACGGTGGATGCCTAGGCAGCCAGAGGCGATGAAAGACGTGGTAGCCTGCGATAAGGCTCGGTGAGGTGGCAACAACCTGTGACCCGGGCATTTCTGAATGGGGAAACCCACTCATCATAAGATGAGTATCGTGCACTGAATACATAGGTGTACGAGGCGAACCAGGGGAACTGAAACATCTAAGTACCCTGAGGAAAAGAAATCAACCGAGATTCCCCTAGTAGCGGCGAGCGAACGGGGACCAGCCCTTAAGCATGTGACTGATTAGGCGAACACGCTGGGAAGCGTGGCCGTAGCGGGTGATAGCCCCGTAGTCGAAAATCTGATCATGTGAAATCGAGTAGGTCGGGGCACGAGAAACCTTGACTGAAGACGGGGGGACCATCCTCCAAGGCTAAATACTCCTGGCTGACCGATAGTGAACCAGTACCGTGAGGGAAAGGCGAAAAGAACCCCGGAGAGGGGAGTGAAATAGATCCTGAAACCGTGTGCGTACAAGCAGTCGGAGCCCACTTGTTGGGTGACGGCGTACCTTTTGTATAATGGGTCAGCGACTTATATTCAGTGGCGAGGTTAACCGTATAGGGGAGCCGTAGGGAAACCGAGTCTTAACTGGGCGACACAGTCGCTGGATATAGACCCGAAACCGAGCGATCTATCCATGAGCAGGGTGAAGGTTGAGTAACATCAACTGGAGGCCCGAACCAGGATCTGTTGAAAAAGATTTGGATGACTTGTGGATCGGAGTGAAAGGCTAATCAAGCTCGGAGATAGCTGGTTCTCCTCGAAAGCTATTTAGGTAGCGCCTCACGTAGTACCGCCGGGGGTAGAGCACTGTTTCGGCTAGGGGGTCATCCCGACTTACCAACCCGAGGCAAACTCCGAATACCGGTGAGTAACGCGTGGGAGACACACGGCGGGTGCTAACGTCCGTCGTGAAAAGGGAAACAACCCAGACCGTCAGCTAAGGTCCCGAAATCCTGGTTAAGTGGGAAACGATGTGGGAAGGCTCAGACAGCTAGGAGGTTGGCTTAGAAGCAGCCATCCTTTAAAGAAAGCGTAATAGCTCACTAGTCGAGTCGGCCTGCGCGGAAGATGTAACGGGGCTAAACCAGGTACCGAAGCTACGGGTGAGTTTCTATTTCGATAGGAATTCGCGGTAGAGGAGCGTCGTGTACGCCAATGAAGGTGGATTGAGAAGTCTGCTGGAGGTATCACGAGTGCGAATGCTGACATGAGTAACGATAAAGGGTGTGAAAAACACCCTCGCCGGAAGACCAAGGGTTTCTGTTCGACGCTAATCGGAGCAGAGTGAGTCGGCCCCTAAGGCGAGGCCGAAAGGCGTAGTCGATGGGAAACGGGTCAATATTCCCGTACCGGACATGGTTGCGATGGGGGGACGAAGAAGGCTAGGTGAGCCAGGCGTTGGTTGTCCTGGTGAAAGTGAGTAGGCTGAGGGTTTAGGTAAATCCGGACCCTTAAGGCCGAGACACGAGATGAACTGACCACGGTCAGGAAGTCACTGATGCCACGCTTCCAGGAAAAGCCTCTAAGCTTCAGATCATGTGCGACCGTACCCCAAACCGACACAGGTGGTCAGGGAGAGAATCCCAAGGCGCTTGAGAGAACTCGGGTGAAGGAACTAGGCAAAATGGTGCCGTAACTTCGGGAGAAGGCACGCCGGCGTAGGGTGATGAGACTTGCTCTCTAAGCCCGAACCGGTCGAAGATACCAGGTGGCTGCAACTGTTTATTAAAAACACAGCACTCTGCTAACGCGCAAGCGGACGTATAGGGTGTGACGCCTGCCCGGTGCCGGAAGGTTAAATGATGGTGTTAGCCCCTCTCTTGTAGAGGGCGCGAAGCTCTTGATTGAAGCCCCGGTAAACGGCGGCCGTAACTATAACGGTCCTAAGGTAGCGAAATTCCTTGTCGGGTAAGTTCCGACCTGCACGAATGGCGTAATGATGGCCACGCTGTCTCCACCCGAGACTCAGTGAAATTGAAATCGCCGTGAAGATGCGGTGTACCCGCGGCTAGACGGAAAGACCCCGTGAACCTTTACTATAGCTTCACACTGGACGCTGATGTTGCCTGTGTAGGATAGCTGGGAGGCTTTGAACTCTGGACGCCAGTTCGGAGGGAGCCAACCTTGAAATACCAGCCTGGCATCATTGGCGTTCTCACTCAGGTCCGTTATCCGGATCGAGGACAGTGTGTGGTGGGTAGTTTGACTGGGGCGGTCTCCTCCTAAAGAGTAACGGAGGAGCACGAAGGTACCCTCAGCACGGTCGGACATCGTGCATTGAGTGCAAGAGCATAAGGGTGCTTGACTGCGAGACAGACACGTCGAGCAGGTGCGAAAGCAGGTTCTAGTGATCCGGTGGTTCTGTATGGAAGGGCCATCGCTCAACGGATAAAAGGTACTCCGGGGATAACAGGCTGATACCGCCCAAGAGTTCACATCGACGGCGGTGTTTGGCACCTCGATGTCGGCTCATCACATCCTGGGGCTGAAGTCGGTCCCAAGGGTATGGCTGTTCGCCATTTAAAGTGGTACGCGAGCTGGGTTTAGAACGTCGTGAGACAGTTCGGTCCCTATCTGCCGTGGGCGTTGGATGTTTGAGAAGGGCTGCTCCTAGTACGAGAGGACCGGAGTGGACGACCCTCTGGTGTTCCGGTTGTCACGCCAGTGGCATTGCCGGGTAGCTATGGTCGGACGGGATAACCGCTGAAAGCATCTAAGCGGGAAGCCCCCTTCAAGATGAGACATCCCTGAGGCCTAGAGCCTCCTGAAGGGCCCAGCGAGACCAGCTGGTTGATAGGCACGGTGTGGAAGCACTGCAAGGTGTTGAGCTAACGTGTACTAATGGCCCGTGAGGCTTGACCCTATAACACCCAAGGGGTCTGGTCGTGATGATGACGTTAAGGTTGAGAGATCAACAGAAAGCCGGATATGCAGCGTGTGGCCCAAGCAACAGAATGCCAGGGCGGCAGGCAGTAAGACGCTCACAAATGAGTGAATAACGATCTCGTTATTAACGAGTCAGCATGATATACCGCCAGTTACGCCTGACGACCATAGCACGCGTGAACCACCTGATCCCTTGCCGAACTCAGCAGTGAAACCGCTTAGCGCCGATGGTAGTGTGGGGTCTCCCCAT
This sequence comes from Vreelandella sp. DA03-1M, assembly GCF_055725665.1. NCBI lineage: Bacteria > Pseudomonadati > Pseudomonadota > Gammaproteobacteria > Oceanospirillales > Halomonadaceae > Vreelandella > Vreelandella sp. DA03-1M. The sequence goes on along the minus strand of NZ_CM146798.1, from coordinate 2,876,590 downwards.
GCGAGAGTAGGTCATCGTCAGGCACCTATACCGCAGAAGACCCAGCCACCCGGCTGGGTTTTTTGTTGCCTGGAAGAAAATAAATAGTGCTGGATAAATGCTATGATGCGGCCCAATTAATTAGGCAGCCCTCACCGTTTGTGATGGGCGGAATCGAGGTGAAGTGGTGAGTGAAACGGTACCTACATCATGGTTAGTTTACTGCCGTCCTGGGTTTGAAAGCGATGCGCTGGCGGAACTGCAGCATCACGCAGCATTACAGGGCATCCCCTGTGAATCATCTCATGGGGAAGGGTGGGTAAGCTTAACGCGTGTCGATGGCGAAGCGGTGAATGATTTACACCGCCAGGCAGCGTTTAAAAAGCTGATTTTCGCGCGCCAGAGCTTAGCGGCCTTGCCTGCGCTCACTCTTTCACGTGACGACCGTCTTACCGCTATCTTGGAACAGGTCAAAGCCAGCCGTTGGAGTTTTGAAGAGATTTGGCATGAAACGCCGGATACTAACGATGGCAAAGCGCTGGCCGGGCTGATTAAGGCGCTTACCAAGCCGCTGGAAAGTATGTTGAAAAAACGTGGTGCGTTAAGGCGCAGCGCGGGCGCACGACGTTTACATATTTTCTGGACTGACGGTGATCAAGTGCAGCTGGCGATGAGCTTCCCAGGCAATCGTAGCGATTTGATTAATGGTATTCGTCGGCTGCGCTTTCCCTCCCGTGCGCCTAGCCGCTCAACGCTGAAGTTGGAAGAGGCGTGGCACGAGTTTATTCCTAGGGATGAGTGGGATGTGCGGTTAGCACCGCATATGCAGGCAGCTGACTTAGGTGCCGCCCCAGGTGGCTGGACATGGCAGTTGGTTCAGCGCGGCATGTACGTGTATGCCATCGATAATGGCCCCATGGAATCGCAGTTGATGAAGACTGGGCAGATTGATCATCTCAAAGAAGATGGTTTTACCTGGGAGCCACCACAGCGTTTGGATTGGCTAGTCTGCGATATCGTTGATAAACCAGTGAGAGTGCTAGCCATGGTGGAGCGCTGGCTGATTCGTAAATGGTGCAAAGAGGCGATCTTCAACCTCAAGTTGCCCATGAAAAAGCGCTGGGATGAGGTGACACGTTGTCTAACGGCGCTGGAAGAGTCGCTGGAAAAAGCGGGTGTGCATGCCAACGTATCATGCCGTCACCTCTATCACGATAGGGAAGAGGTAACGGTGCATGTAAGGCTTAGGGATTAGCGCGAGTGAAACCTCAGGCTTAATAGCCAGGCTCGTAAATCCGGATAGTTTCATCTTCGGTTAATAGCGGTAAAATACGCTGCATGGCCATTGCCCGCGCTTCGCTTGAATGCCACTCCTTCCAAGCGCGGATGTCACGCCATTTAGTAATCATCAGTCGCCGATCGGTATGACCCAGTTCTACCAGTGTTTCACCACCGATGAAGCCCCTTACGCCTAGGGAAACGCGCATTGCCTCCCGCGCTGCTTGCTCAAATTCTTCTTCAAGACCAGGCATAATTCGCCGTTCGATGATAACTTTAATCATACTTTCTGTTTCCTACATCGAGGATATTAATGGCTGATAATACGGGTACGTTACCCAGCTTTGACGTGGTATTGGATACCTCAGGACTCTACTGCCCAGAGCCGATTATGCTAATGCATAACAAAGTGCGCGACATGACATCAGGCCAAGTGCTCAAAGTGATTGCCACCGATCCCGCCACTACACGAGATGTGCCCAAGTTTTGTCAGTTTTTAGGGCACGAACTGCTTGAGCAGGACACCGCCTCTGAGAGTAACTACCTCTACTTTATTCGCTTAGCATAACCCTTAGAAATAGCGCGGGAACCCAAGCGAGGCTTAAATCAACATCATTGATGTTGGCCTCGCTCACAAGGCAGCACTAAGGCACTCGGCTAATCGCTTGCCACGACCATCATGGCTAGCGCCTCAAGCGTTGCCGGATCTTCTTCCAATATACGATTGGCGATATGGCGCTGGAAAAAGTAAACGGTTTGATGGCGAGCGTGAGCGCCGTAAAGGCACTTGTCCCCTAACAAAATCGGTGTCATCGCCGCTTTGTTCTCGTCGGCAAGGAGCGCGTCAAGGCTACCGTCGCTGTAGAGACGCCAGCCGTAAACAGGCTTCATATGCCAAGGAGTGTTGGGGTGATTCATGCACAGCGCGTGGGTGCCCAGAGTGTCGGGTATTTGCTGAATGAGAGTGATTTCTCCGGAAGCCTCATAATCAAAATATTCAGCTGCGGCGACTAGCTCATGGTACTTATGGTCCGGTGGTGAATCGAAAATTTCCTCCGTTTCAGGGTCGCGGTAACCCACGAAGTAGCCGTTCTCCTGGCTGTTCAGATCATGGCAGGCCGCCAACGTTTCCATCCACGGCACCATGCCAAAGACGCTACCATCTTCTCTTAGCCCCCAAGCTAAGATAGGCATGCCGTAGTAAGTGTCGGGACTCGCAGCGAGTTGGTACACCATCTCTAGTCCATCTAGCTCCGGAGCTAAACGAACTAGGCACTTTTGCGCCTGCTGACGCTGACGCACAGTTTCCAGGTCGATGACCTGGGCAGAGCGGGGTGACAGGGATGCGCCCATTATGTCCCTCCTTATGCTGCGTGGTCATGACATTGGCGAAGCAAGTTTGGCTTGCTTCATTGTTATCCTTGCTTATCCACCTTACCTATCAACCAATAGCACAAGTTGCTCATAAGGTTAAGGGTTCTGCGCTTTTTAATTATCTGAACAAGTTGGAAAGCGAGCTCGTAGCGCATGATGATCGGTGAGCGCTTGCTGGAACTGGCCCCAGGGCGCTTGGGCGTTTTCCAGCGAAAGCCAACGTGCCTGATAGCGCTGAATCGCTATTGGCTTGTCTACCGGCTGCGCGTCAATTAAGCGGTTGATCGCTGTTAGCCACTGCTGGGCAGTGTTTGCCAAGGGTTCAAGCGACTGTGGTTCCCCGCGCCTCAAGCAGTGTGTGGCATCTTTCTGCTGAGCTAATAATGCATTCGCTTCGGTTAAGCGTTGAGTGGCTAGTAGCAGGGCGCGCAACACTTCGGCGGTCAATGGCTGCTCTTGTAGGGTTTTTAAATGATTTTCGAGGGCTGAGGAGTCTTGCTGCCAATCGAGGTCAAACTGGTGATCCGTCATTTGCTGAAGATAATTAATGGCTTCAAGCTGGTTTGCAATAGCGTTTTCATCGACGTTAGCTAAAGGCTGGCTTGCGCGCGCAAAGCTTTTCACCCATTCGCTGGAATCAAAAATAGCGTTCCAACTGACGGCGGGTAACTGAGCTGTTTTAGTGGCCGTCAGCTGTTGCAGGCGCATTCGGTCTTCATCGCTTAACTTTTCGGGAACATCGCTGTTCCAGCAGGTGTTTAGCCGTTGCCATAGTGTTCGCTCATATAACCACTGCTGGCTAGGAGGTGCTACTCGGCCGAGTTGATTGTTACGTGCCGCTATAAGAGAAGTAATTTGGCATTCGCGTAGTGCATAAATATTCAGCATGCTATCCCTTGTTTCGGGGATATCAATAAGCCGAGCAGAGCGCTCAGGGAAATCGCCAATATTCATGGGGGCAGCCCGCTCAATGCCTGTCTGGTCGAGGTCATTCGCAAGTTGTTGATGGTAGGACTGCCACTGCTGCTCAGCAGGGTGATCACCACAGCCAGCTAGTAAGGTACTTAGGGTTAGTGTTATAAAAAGATTGCCCCGCCAAGCCATGTTTATCCCTTAATGCTAATACGCTGTAAACGCCAGCCAAGTAGCAATGCCGCAGTGCTTAAGCCCGCAATCAAGCCAATCCAGTAGCCATGAACCCCTAGCGGGGCGATCTTATCGCCCACTCCATAGGAGCCCAGCCAGTGGCCGCCGCCCAAGCCTACAATCCAGTAGGAGAGTACCGTTATCACCATCACGATGCGGGTATCTTTATAGCCGCGTAAAGCGCCTGCCAAATTGACCTGTAGCGAGTCAGAAAGTTGGAAGATAACGGCCAAGGCAATGATGGAAAGTGCCAGCGACTGTATCTCACTATTGGAAGTATAAAGTGCGATTACTGGCTCGGCGCTAACCCACAGTACGAGGCTGTTAATAGCGGCAATGATGACGCTAATCACAATGCCATTCCAGGCAACTTTACGGGCGTGTGCCAAGCGTTGCTGACCCAGGGTGTTACCGACTCGTACGGTCAGCGCCATACTCAGGGACAGGGGCAGCATAAACAGAATGGAGGTGAAACTTAGCGCTATTTGGTGGGCACCCACCGTGACTTCACCAAAGCTGGCAATGAAGAGTGCAATCAGCGTGAACAGGGTTACTTCAACAAAAATGGCCACGCCAATGGGAACGCCCACCACCACTAATTCACGTATACCTAGCCATTGGGGCGGTGTCAGTTTGTGCCAAATCGCAACGCTTTTATAAGTACTTCCTCTGCGCGTGTAGTAGGCCATCGCCAGCGCCATCGTCCACATGGAGAGTGCCGTCGCAAGGCCACAGCCAAAAGCGCCCAAGGCAGGCAGCTGTTGCAAACTAGTGGGAACCCAGGGGCCAAATAGATCAACCAAGCCATCACCGCCGTAGATCAAGAGGTAGTTGGCAGGAATATTCACGCTTAAACCGACCAAGCTGATCCATAGTGCCGGGCGGGTATGATTCATGCCATCGGAAAACGCTCTAAGCGCCTGAAAAAGGGCGATCCCCGGCATACCAAAGGCGACAGCTGACAGATAGGCGGAAGACTGGCTGGCAACGGCAGAGGGCACATTCATTAATTCAAATATCGGCATGACGGCCGACCAGAGCAGTAAGGCCGCGACAACACCTAGCAGCAGGGCAACCCAGAGCGCCTGGTGCACTGCTGGGCGAATAGCGGTTTGGCGCTGTCCACCCAGCAAATGTGCCACAATTGGTGTGAGCCCCATCAGGGTGCCCGTCATAAATAGCATCAATGGCATCCAGAGGCTGGAGCCTACCGAGACGGCTGCGAGTGACGTTGCATCATGTCGGCCTGTCATCATGACATCAACAACACTCATCCCTGCTTGAGCCAGCTGAGCTCCGCAAATGGGTAATGCCAAGTAGACCAGAGCGCGAGTTTCTGGCCAATACACCGATTTAACTTGTTGAGTGAAATCGCCCAATGAGAAGGCTCCTGATCGACGAATTAAGCTATAAAAAAGCGATAGGTTAGCAGGGAAGCCTATGCCTTGCTGCCCTGTATTTAGTTTGCCTCTGTGAGGCAGTTATACTTTCTCAAACGGCAATGATAAACGAGGTCAATTTGAATCACTTGCAGGATCGATGGACGCTGGCCGATATTACCGCGCTCTTCGATGGCATTTTTGCAGAGCATTATCAAACACGCCTAATTCGGGGGGACAATGAACCCCTCTATCGGCCTGCTGATAGCAAAACACCGTATCATCAAATTATTTTTGCGCGGGGCTATTATGCCAGTGCGTTACACGAAATTAGCCACTGGTGTATTGCGGGTGAAAAGCGTCGTCAATTAGAAGATTACGGCTATTGGTATTCGCCGGATGGGCGTAATGCTGAGCAACAAGCTGCTTTTGAGAGCGCAGAGGTTGCTCCCCAAGCGTTAGAGTATCTATTTACCCAGGCGTGTGGCCGTCATTTCCATGTCAGCGTGGACAATCTGGGGGGCGATACAAACGTGGATCGGGACGCTTTCCAGCAGCGCGTTATGGTTCGGGCAGCGCGCTACCAAGATGAAGGCTTACCCCTACGTGCCAAAGCCTTTTGCCATGCATTGAACGCTTACTATCAACAAGGGCTGAAGCTTGAAACAGCCATTGCTCAAGGACTTGATAGGTTGCTATGCACACGACTATGTTGAAGTTGTCTACTATGTAGGTGTTACGAATCATAAGGAGGGAATCTCATGACTCAGCACAATACAAACGGCTCAGCCAAGGATGTGGTTGATATTCTAACCACAGATCATCAGGAAATGATGGCGCTGGCAGGCCAAATTAAAGGCTCAAATGACCCACAATGGCGTAGAGATACGACGGATACCCTGATCGCTGAGGTAATGCGCCATGCCGTTGCCGAGGAAATGTACTCTTATCCGGCAATAGAAAAATACATACCGAATGGAACCGAAGAGGTTGAGCACGACAAACAAGAGCACGACGAAATTGTTCAAGTCTAAGTGGCGCTTTAATTTACCTGCTTCAACTCCTGGGTAACGTCAGACATGCTGTGGTAATGAGAATCTCCGAATTGTTTCAGCTTTTGCATTTCCTGCTCACTCGCATTCCGATGTGCATGATTGATTAGCTGCTCACGCGTGGCTGGAAAGCTTATCCCATCGAACAGGCTAGCAAAGCGTGCTGCGGACGGGGCTTGTATGGAACGCTGGCCACCGGTCTTGCTGGGCTGGTTGTGGGGCGCGTCTTCATGAGTACGCAATTCTCCGAAGGCACGCGCGACCTCGGCAGCATCGCGATACTCCTGGTCGGGTAATTGCCGAACGATGTCATGCACCTCTTGCTCATCGTCACTCAGTGCATCGACGAGTTCGCTGCGTGTTTTCGGGAATTCAATCCCTTTCAGCGCTTTTTCAATCTCAGCCGCAGAGACCGCCTGTTTTGGGTGAGAAGTGAGCATATGCCGCTCGTAAAGGGATTTTTGCTCGAACTCAGCCCCGCATATTTCGCAAGTAAACTGAGCCATCAGCGTATCTCCCCCAGCGCTTTTTGGATATCTGCCATCGTTTCGTACTTTCGGCTGGGAAATTCCTTTAATACGTTAATAACGTCATCCGTGGCATGGTTGGTTTTGGCCTGTTTAATCAGGTCCGCCTTGCTGCTCGGTAAATCGATGCCCTTGAGTGCCTTGGTAATGCCAGCCGCCGATGCCGAATCAGTGGCTGCCTTGCCACCGCGCTCACCGCCTTTGCTGCGATCGCCTTCGGGTTCCTTGGCTTCTGGTTGCATGTGCGGCTCGGTGAGCTCGCCACCTTCCAGCGCTTCATTGGGCCACTCGCGCTTTTTCAGCCCTAGCTTCTTGAATAGGGATGCCTTGCCGGTGATGGAAATTTGTTCTTCGGCGAGGTTGTCATGCGCTCCGATGAGCAGAAGTTGAGCATCTTTGTAGTCAAGCAGCTTGCTATCGTCAATATCCAGCCAGCGTTTGTCGGCGAATTTCTCTATTAAGCGCTTGGGGTAGTTCGGTTTAGCGTCTGGAAAACCGGGTACATCAAGGGAGGGGTTGCGCACCGAGATAATATAACTTGCCTCGGCAAGAATCCCCAGTTCCGCCTGTGCTTTGCCGGATTTCGTGGGGTTGGTGAGCCGATAAGCCAAACGCGAACTGTTGTGACGCTCAAAGATAGCGTAGCGCCCCTCTCCAACGGGAATGGCCTCGCCCTGTTCCTGCTCGCCACGGGTCTTGGTAGCGTATTCGAGCGGCGCCAGCGCCTCGCCAATGTTTGTTGGCTTGCCTGTCATGTCGTTCATCATCCACTCGCGCGCGGTAGACGACGGCTTGCCATGGAGAATTTCAGGCATGCGCTTTTTGCCCACCAGAAATAATCGAGCGGTGTCTTTATCGTCTGGCGCTAGCACTAAGTAAAGGCGCTGAACGTCTTCAATGTTTTCGACCCGCGGTGTATTGACCTTGGGCCGATAGAAAAAATAGATATCTCCCTTTTCAACATAATCCTTCATCTGTCACCTCCTGTGTAGAAATGGCTATGTCGTTAAGATGGAGTCCTTAAAAGCGTGTCCTACAGCTACCTTTCTAAACAAAGCCTCATTATGGGTTAGCAGAGGATTTTCCTTCGTGCAAACGTATCCTAGGCTATTGGTAGCTAATGCCTAGTCCTCTTCGGTTAGGCGCTGGTGCATCGACAGCATAACCTCAAGCTCGTGTTCTGGACGCATCGGCTCCAAGCCCAGCTCGCTGAACGTTTCACGCCGCTGGCGATGCCATTCGCCAGGAGTGATTGAAGGGTAAAGCACCGAGGCCGGGGCTAACTCTACGAAAGGGTCTAACCCATAGGTGTCAAACAGCCGCGCCAGCGCCGCTTCGTCGTCGCCGTTGTCGCTGGTATACAGCGTGGCGGAGAAGTGGTCGTTCTCAAGTTCGCGAATCACTTCCAAGGGACTAACCCCCAGGCTCTCTAGCTCTTCCATGCTGTAGGCGCCCAAGGCATTGGTGTCTTCCTTGATCCAGCTATCATCCGGCTGAATCAATGTTTGCTTTACTCGGCCATCGGGCAGCGACCAGGCAATGGCGAGCGGTAAACCATCGTCTTCGCCCGTTTCAATGGCTATAAATCCTGGATAATCGGCCACGCTAGTACTCCTATTATGATTCTGCGGGAAGACGGAAAAAACGCTTGGCAGTTTGTGTGGTGGCGTTGCCTAGTTCAGTTTCGTTGATGCCGTGCCACTGAGCAATCTCGCGCACTATCCAAGGCAACAAAGCGGGTTCATGGCGGCGCCCTTTGAGTTTTGTCGGCAAGTTACGAGGTAACAAATAAGGGCAGTCGGTTTCAACCATTAAACGTTCAAGAGGAATATCACTCACCAATGATCGCAGGTGATGACCGCGCCGCTCATCGCAAATCCAGCCCGTTAACCCTATATGCAAGTCTAGGTCGAGATAACCAAATAGCGTATCGCGGTCAGCAGTGAAACAGTGCACCACCGCGTGGCTGATGTCGTCTCGCCATGCATGCAGGATTTCTCGCATCCGCTGGCCTGCATCGCGCTCGTGTAAAAACAGCGGCAAACCGCTTTCTACTGCGAGGGTTAGCTGCGCTTCAAAGGCATGCTCCTGTTCCTTGGGCGTCGAGAAGTTGCGATTAAAATCCAAGCCACACTCGCCTACGGCCACCACTTCGGGCATGGCATGCAGAGCCGCCATGGCGCGCTCCAGACCTGCGTCCCAATGGCTTGCGTCATGAGGGTGTACACCCGCCGTGGCGTACAAGCCAGGATACTGTTTGGCCAACTCGACGGCTTGCTCAGCATGGGCAAGGTCGGTGCCGGTAACGATCATGGTAGTTACCTGCGCCGCCTGGGCACGTTGTATAACCGCCTCAAGATCACGCCCAAAGCTTTCGTGGGTTAAGTTAGCGCCGATGTCCACCAATGGGGTACTAGGCCGAAACTGTAGTGCTTCGGGCAAAAAATCATCGGCATACGCAGTGGTCAAAGGTGTCTCCCATTCAATATGCAAAGACATCATTGTAACGGTATGCGCGAGCATCGACTAATGCATCAACGTTCCCCCTACCAGCGCGCTCATGCGTTACACTGTGCGCCTCACGATTAAGGAGGACACCGCGTGACCCTGTTACGACTCGAACAGCTGCAACTCGCCTACGGCACCCATGTACTACTCAATCGCGCCGACCTGACGGTTGAAAAAGGCGAGCGGCTGGCGCTGGTCGGGCGCAACGGCACCGGCAAGTCCACTCTGCTGAAGCTGGTAGCGGGGGATATCCTGCCCGACGATGGCTCCATCTGGCGCGCACCTGGTCTCAAGATTGGCGTGTTGGCTCAGGAGTTACCCGAGTCATCTGGCTTGACCATTTTCGACATGGTCGCCCAAGGCCTGCCAGAAGCCGGGGAGCTGCTCTCCGAGTACGATCATCTTATCAATGATCCCGACCCCGATATGGATCGCATGGCGACCCTGCAAACGCGCCTGGAAGCCATTGATGGCTGGTCGTATCACCAGCGTATCGATACGGTGCTCACGCGCTTAGGCTTGCCCCCTGAGGCTGAGATGAGCTCGCTCTCCGGTGGCTGGCGCCGCCGAGTAGCGCTGGCGCGCGCCCTGGTTGCTGAGCCCGATCTGCTGCTGCTTGATGAGCCTACCAACCATTTGGATTTAGACACCATTGCCTGGTTGGAAGAACAACTGCTGGCCTTTAATGGCGCAGTACTGCTGATTACCCACGATAGGGCGTTTCTTTCCAAGCTAGCGACCAATATTCTGGAGCTGGACCGTGGCCAGCTAGGGCGCTACCCCGGCAAGTACGAAGAGTATCAGGCCCGTAAGCAGCATGAGCTTGAAGTGGAAGCACGGGAGAACGCCGAGTTCGATAAAAAACTCGCCCAAGAGGAAGCCTGGATTCGTCAGGGCGTTAAAGCACGGCGTACCCGCAACGAAGGCCGGGTTCGTGCGCTGGAAGCGATGCGTAACGAGCGTAGCCAGCGCCGTGAGCGCCAGGGTAATGCCAACTTGACGGTAGATCGCGGCGAGCGCACCGGTAAGCGCGTGGTGGAGCTGCAAGGCGTCACCCAGCGCTTTGGCGATGACGTAATACTGCGTGATATTAACCTTGAAGTACTGCGCGGCGACCGTATCGGTTTCCTGGGGCGCAACGGCGCGGGCAAGACAACCCTATTGAAAATCCTGCTGGGCGAGCTGGAACCCACTGAAGGCAAGGTGCAGATGGGCACCAATCTAAAAGTGGCCTATTTCGATCAGCTGCGTGCCGGGCTGGAGCTGGATAAAACCGTGTATGACAATGTTGCTCAGGGCAGTGATCGCGTCAGCGTGGGGGGTAAAGATCGCCATGTGATGAGTTACCTGCAGGACTTTCTGTTCACACCTGAGCGGGTACGCCAACCGGTGAAAGCTCTCTCTGGTGGTGAGTCCAACCGCCTGCTGCTTGCCAAGTTGTTCACTCAGCCAGCTAACGTGCTGGTACTCGATGAGCCAACCAACGACCTCGACATGGAAACCCTGGAGTTGCTTGAAGAGCTGCTTCTCGATTTCGATGGCACGCTGCTGCTGGTTTCCCACGACCGTACCTTTATGGATAACGTGGTCACCAGCATGCTCGCCTTTGAAGGCGATGGCGTGGTGCGTGAATACGTGGGTGGCTATACCGATTGGATTCGCCAGGGCGGAAAATTGCCTCCAGCGCCTTGGGAAGGGGCGGCGCGTCAGCGTACTGAACCCACCTCAGAAACGCCTAAAAAGGTGGTCGAAGCTCCGGCTGCCCCGGCTAAGAAAAGCGTTAAGCTTTCCTACAACTTGCAGCGTGAGTTAGATGCGCTGCCCGCTGAAATAGAACGCCTTGAGAGTGAAGTAGAGGCGCTAGAGAGCGAGATTGGTGACCCAGCGTTTTATCAGCAAGAAGCAGAAGCCGTTACGGCTAAACTGCAATCCCTTGAGAAAGTGCAGAAAGCGCTAGAAGTGGCCATGGAGCGTTGGATGGAGCTAGAGGCGATGGCCGCTGGGGAATAGACGTAGCAACGATAAAAGGCGCCGAATGGGCGCCTTTTTCGTAGCGATATAAAGAAAGGGTTTACTCGTCGCTTTTCTCGCCTTTTTTGCCCACGCGTACCGCAAGAACATCACACTGGGCGCCGTGCAGCACGCCGGTAGAGGTTGAGCCTAGCAGTAACGCAAAACCATGACGACCGTGGGAGCCCACTACGATCAAGTCCACATCATGCTCTTCGGCAAACCGGTGGATTTCGGTATCGGGCATACCCACGACAACATGCTGGTCAGCCTCGGCAATATGCGGTGCGGCAATTTCGGCTAAACGTTTTTTGGCATGTTCATCCAACTGGTCTTGGATGCTGGTCAAGTCCATCGGTATATCGCCACCATAGGCAAACCCAAGCGGTTCCAGGGTATGCATAATGGAAATTTTGGCTTGATCGTTGCGTGCTGCGATTGCCACGGCACGTTCCAGGATCTTGTGGGAGTCTTTGGTTAAGTCAACGGCAACTAAAATGTGGTGATAGCTCATGGCATATCTCCTTAGCGTGGATAACACTAGTTCACAAAGAATAATGGAGGCTCTTTGTTCAATGACCGTTACTTTAGATGGCGTGCCTTATTTTAACAATGATCAGTGTTTTAACCATGACGTGTATCAAAACAACGTCCTGAGTCGTGATGGTTAGAATAGCTTATACAGTGTGGCTCACGTTAAAGGAAATGTAGAGATGGAATGGCTAATTATTATAGCAATTTCGATGTTTGTCATCGCACCGGTGATGTGGCTAAAGCCCAGTCCACGTCAGAGACGCCAGCAGACGCTGCGCACGCAAATTGCCAAGCAAGGCGTAATTATCAAACTGGAAAAACCACCGCTTCACCATTTTAAAGGGACGATGCCTGCCTACCGGTGGCACTATCCTCAGTCAGCACCTGGGCCGGATTTCCTTTTGGTCAGAGACAGCAATGCCAGTGAAGCTTTAGCACCGTATTATGCGGGCTGGCGTTGGCGAATAGCCCCTTTGCGGCCGCTTCCGGGTAATGCCGAGATACCGTTAAAAGCACTGCTTGAGCGTTTGCCACTAGACGCGCTGGTGATACAGTCGACTCCCTACGCGCTGACCCTATGGTGGTGGGAGTCGCAAACCGCTGAACGATTCACGACATATTTACCAGAGTTTAAGCAACTGATTGATACTCTTCAGGGCCATGTCGATCGGCCCAACGGTCAAGCGCTCAAAGGGACAGAGCAGACTGTGCCAACCTCAAAGAACGATCATGAGACTGGACCGTCTTGATCGCGTGCCTGAATTGCTAACCCGTTGGCTTCAATCACCGCCAGCCATTCATTGAGCTGTTCAAGGTTCTCCTCGCTCAAGCCTGCAAACATCTCTTTACGCGCCTGCTGGGCAACACTGTCGATTTTTTCCAACAACGGCATAGCAGCTGGCGTCAGATAGATACGTTTGCTACGGCGGTCATTGTCACAGGCACGGCGTTCCACCAAACCTTGCTCTTCAAGCTGACCGAGAGTACGCACCAAGGAAGGTGCCTCAACACCAATGGCGCGGGCAAGATCGCACTGTGGGTGCCCCTCGCCCATACGCCACAAGTGATAGAGCGTGACCCAACGCGTTTGCGTTAAGCCTAAGGGGGCAAGTCGTCGATCTAGAATTGAACGCCATAGATGCGGCAAGCGTGCGATACGAAAACCAATCGTTGAAGCCATAAGTAACTAGCTACCAATAAGTGTGAGTAGGCGAATTGTCATAAGCTGCGCCACTGAATGCAAGGCGATTAACAATTCAGGCATCCGGTTGCGCCTCTGCATCATTAGTGCGGCCCGGTAAAAAGCGCCGTAAGTTCAATCCGCTTAAGCCACTGGCGTATATTTCTCCATCGGCTAGTGAAGCCTGCTGGCTATCCTCTGCTACCTCAAAGCGTATTAATCCTAAGCGCTGCCCAGTACTTGTCATAATGTCGATGCGCCACTGCCCGGTTGAATCTTCTGGAAAGTTTTGTTTGTGACTCCATGCGCGGTATCCCTGCTCACGTCCGCCGTTGATGTTCAATTCCACTACGTCCATTGGCTCACCATTATGATGCCAAGCGTGGGTAATGGTTTCACTCAGCCCACGCGGCGCCCGGATGGCGGTGTACACATAAAGGCCATTTGCGCTGATAGCTTGGGGCGTTAGCGCCATAGAACCTTGAGGAATGCGCCGCTCAACGTCAAACCCAGGAGAAAGAGCACTGCTGGTCATCCATAGGCTGGCAGGTGGCACCCAAATACGTCCAAGCCAAGCGCCGTAGGCTAAGATCAGCGTTAATCCAAAAAAAGCACACCAGCGTTTGAGCGAGCTTTGCTTTAACAGGTGCCAAAAGCTAGGTAAGGCAACAACGACCGTGATCCCAAGGGCTAAGAGTAAGCTTTGCCCTGTGGTGAGGTGTACCATTATCGGTAACGTCACGAGCAATACGAGAAACACGCACATTGCGTGAAATAAAAAGTAAAGACTGCGCCACCGTTCAGCAATTTTAAAATAGATGGGATCAACGATAGAAAGTAGCGCCATAACGCCCACTAGCAGCGCAAACAGCGTTTGGCCGCTATTCCATACTGTGGTGACTAAAATAAACGGCAATGTGAAAAAAAGCGTTTCCTGATGAATCATCTGGGCAATAAACGTTGTTACGCCTCTTGGCGGAGTAGGGTGACCACGACGTTTTAACCAGCGGCTGATTAACCCTTCGGAAAGCAGTAGCGTCCAGGCGAACAATAGCCCTAATGCCAGCGCAGCTCCCAGCCACTGCTGACGATCGACCAGAAAGAAGCTGCCTAACCCGGCAGTAAATGCCATGGGCGGCCATAGCCAGCTCCATGGCTTTAGTCGCTCGACAATGCTTTCTATATGCCGCTGAACGGTGGCAATGCGCGATGGCGTGAGCAGTGCGCCCATATAAAGTTAACCTGCAAAATAAAAGGAAGCGTGATCCTAGCAGTATGAACGCACACAGGGGAGTACTGGTCTCAGTAGATTGGTAAATTAGCCAAAAGTCAGGGCTTGACGTACACAGGCAACTCAACCAAGCTAAAGCGATCAAACGAGCGTATGAAATCGATTGGATTGTATTGACCGGATAATGGTATTGGCCGAATAAAAGTGTGGCGGGTTCCTTTATGGAGCCAACCCGAATTGTGGAGAGAGCGCGGATGATCTATCAAGGCAACGCCATCACGGTGACACGTCGTGACACCCCGAGTGGCAATGACATCGCTATGCTCACTTTCGATCTGAAAGGTGAGTCCGTCAACAAACTCTCCAGCGCTGTGGTAGCAGAGCTGGGTGAGGCAGTGAAAGCCCTTCAAGCGGAAGGTAGCTTGAAGGGCTTGCTCATTGCCAGCGCTAAAGACGTGTTCATTGTGGGCGCCGATATCACTGAGTTTCACGCGCTGTTCGATAAAGGCGAAGAGTACTTGGTGGAGATGAATCTCAAGGTACACGATATCTTTAACGCCATTGAAGACCTGCCATTTCCCACGGTTACCGCCATTAATGGGCTGGCGCTTGGCGGCGGCTGTGAAGTATTGCTGACCACCGATTTTCGCGTGATGAGCGAGAAAGCCAAGATTGGTCTGCCGGAAACCAAGCTCGGCATTCTGCCCGGTTGGGGCGGTTGTGTGCGCCTGCCACGTATTATCGGCGCCGATAATGCCATTGAGTGGATTGCCGGTGGTACTGAAAACCGCGCTGATGCTGCCCTGAAGGTGGGCGCAGTGGATGCCGTGGTCAGCGCCGAGCAGTTGGAAGATGCCGCGCTGGATATCCTTGATCGTGCCAATGCCGGCGAGCTGGATTATCAGGCGCGTCGCGCTGAAAAGACCAGCCCACTAAAGCTCAACCCGATTGAGCAGATGATGGCGTTTGAAACCGCCAAAGGCTATGTCGCTGGCAAGGCTGGGCCGCACTATCCCGCGCCGGTTGAAGCGATCAAAGTGATTCAGAAAGGCGCTGGTGAAGAGCGCGGCCGTGCTCAGGCGATTGAAGCCAAAGCCTTCGCTAAGCTTGCGCTGAGCAGCGTTGCATTTAACCTTGTTGGCCTATTTCTTAATGACCAAGTGGTTAAAAAGAAAGCCAGCAATTACGAGAAGCAAGCTCAGCCGGTGAAGCAAACGGCGGTGCTCGGTGCTGGCATTATGGGTGGCGGTATCGCGTATCAGAGTGCCTCTAAAGGCACGCCGATCCTGATGAAAGACATCAAGGACGACGCGATAGAGTTAGGTCTGAAAGAAGCCCGCAAACTGTTTGCAAAGCAGGTAGAGCGTAAGAAGCTGACTACCGAGCAAATGGCTGAAAAACTCACCAACATCCGCCCGACGCTCTCTTACGGTGATTTTGGTAACGTCGACCTCGTTGTCGAAGCTGTTGTTGAGAATCCGAAGGTCAAAGACGCTGTACTTACCGAAGTGGAAGGCATGGTGGGCGAGAACACTATTCTCACCTCCAATACTTCAACCATCTCGATCAACCGCTTGGCGCAAAACCTAAAGCGGCCTGAAAACTTCTGTGGCATGCACTTCTTTAACCCCGTACATCGTATGCCGTTGGTGGAAGTTATCCGTGGCGAAAAAACCTCGGATGCCGCCGTGGGCGCTACAGTGGCCTACGCTCGCGCCATGGGTAAAACGCCGATTGTGGTTAACGACTGCCCAGGCTTCTTGGTCAACCGTGTGCTGTTCCCCTACTTTGGTGGCTTTAGCTTCCTGGTTGAGCAGGGCGCTGACTTCCAGCGCGTTGATAAAGTGATGGAGAAGTTTGGCTGGCCGATGGGGCCTGCCTACTTGCTTGACGTGGTCGGCCTGGATACCGCCGTACACGCTAATGAAGTCATGGCCGAAGGCTTCCCTGATCGTATGGCGCGCGAGGGCAAAACCGCTATCCAGGTCATGTACGACAATGACCGCTTGGGCCAGAAGAACGACAAGGGTTTTTACGCCTACGAAGAGGACAAGAAGGGTAAGCCGAAGAAAGTGACCGACGAAGCGGCTTACGCCTTGGTCAAAGAGGTGGTGAAGGAGCACAAAGAGTTTTCCGACGAAGACATCATCGCTCGCATGATGGTGCCGCTCTGCTTGGAAACCGTACGCTGTTTGGAAGATGGCATTGTCGCGACGCCGGCTGAAGCTGATATGGCATTGATCTATGGCATCGGCTTCCCGCCATTCCGCGGTGGCGCTCTGCGCTACATCGATGCGATGGGCGTGGCTGAGTTTGTGAAACTGGCAGAAGGGCTAGCCGAAGAGCTGGGGCCGCTATACGCGCCGACCGATAAGCTGCGTCAGATGGCTCAAAATGGCGAATTATTCTATTCCAACGATAAGTCTGCCAACCAAGCCTAACCACCACGCATAGGAGATAAAAGATGAGTTTGAGTCCGAGAGATATTGTGGTGGTTGACGGTGTCCGTACCGCCATGGCGAAAGCCAAGAATGGTGCTTTTCGTAACGTTCGCGCTGAGAACCTCTCCGCTGCGGCCATGCAGGCACTATTTACGCGTAACCCAAACCTAGACCCGTCGGAAGTTGATGATGTGATCTGGGGCTGTGTGAATCAGACACTTGAGCAATCAATGAATATTGCTCGCAACGCAGCGATTATGACCGGTATTCCCCGTTCGGTACCTGCGCAAACGGTCAACCGTTTGTGCGGCTCTTCGATGACTGCGTTGCATATCGCTGCGGCCAATATCAAAGCGGGCATGGGTGATTTTTTTATCATCGGTGGCGTGGAGCACATGGAGCACGTACCCATGGCCCACGGCGTTGACGTCAACCCTGCAGCCAGCAAATACGCGGCCAAAGCGGCGATGATGATGGGGCTCACCGCTGAGCTGCTGGGCAAGATGCACGGCGTTTCCCGAGAAGAGCAGGACAAGTTTGGCGTGCGTTCTCACCAGCGCGCTCAAGCGGCGATGGAGAAGGGCTACTTCGATAATGAAATTATCGGTGTTGAAGGCCACGATCAGCGCGGCTTCAGGGTGATGGTTCAGCGCGATGAGGTGATTCGCCCCGACTCTACCCTGGAATCTATGGCGAGCCTCAAGCCGGTATTTGATCCGCGCAACGGTACCGTGACCGCGGGTACGTCCTCGGCGCTTTCTGTCGGCGCCTCGGCAATGGCAGTGATGAGCTACGAGCGCGCTCAAGCACTGGGCTTAGAGCCCATCGCGCGAGTGCTTTCGACCGGTGTGGCGGGTTGCGATGCGTCCATCATGGGGTATGGCCCAGTGCCAGCGTCCAAGAAAGCGCTTAAAGCCGCTGGTCTCTCTGCCGCTGATATCCAAACGGTTGAGCTCAACGAAGCGTTTGCCGCTCAGGGTATTCCAGTGCTAAAAGACTTAGGTTTCCTGGATGCGCTGGACGATAAGGTTAACCTCAACGGTGGTGCCATTGCCCTTGGGCACCCGCTGGGCTGCTCGGGCTCGCGTATCTGCACCACGCTGTTGAACGTTATGCAGCAGCGCGATACCACCCTGGGCTTGGCGACCATGTGTATCGGCATGGGGCAGGGCGTTGCAACGGTGTTTGAACGACTGAAATAACCATAGCGCTTAGGTACTTAAACGGCATCCTTCGTGAACTGACCCCATAAACTTGGACAGTGAAAAGCTAAGCGGTTAAGGCCTGATTTCGGTACTGCACCGGACTCAGGCCTTTTAGCTTGGTCTTGATACGCTCGTGGTTGTAGTAATGGATATATTGGCGGATGCCCGCCTGTAACTGTTCAATATCGTCGAACCGATTCAGGTAGAAATATTCAGACTTCAGCGTTCCAAAGAAGCTCTCTATCGCGGCATTATCCAGACAATTTCCCTTGCGTGACATGCTCTGGATTACGCCATACTCTGCAAGCTTGCGCCGGTAAGCAGGCATCTGATATTGCCAACCTTGGTCGGAATGCAGTAACGGTGCGTCTTGGTTGACCAGCTTGGCCAAGGCTTTCTTGAGCATTCCCCCTACCAGCGAGAACTGTGGCCGCTTCTGTATTGAGTAGGACACGATTTCCCCATTGTAGAGGTCCATCACAGGCGATAAGTACAGCTTTTCGCCTCGGACATTGAACTCCGTGACGTCGGTGACCCACCGTTGGTTGGGGCGTTCAGCCTGAAACTGACGGGCAAGAAGATTGGGAACACTGGCCTGCTGTCCACGATAGGAGCGGTATTTCTTTGGGCGTACCAATGACTTCAACCCCAGATGCTGCATCAGACGTTGAACTGTTTTGTGGTTGACCTGCTCTCCCGCTTGGCGCAACGCTGCCGTAATTCGTCGATAGCCGTAGCGCCCTTTGTGACGCTCGTAGAGGGCGTGAATTCGACGCTTCAGACCAGCATGCCGATCATCCAGTTGCTGCACCCTTACCTGATAATAGAAGGTGCTACGCGACAGTTCGGCTACTTTTAGCAGCATCGGCAAAGGGTGGCCTTGCTTCAGTTCAAGGACTACCCGCGCTTTTTCTGCGCGGCTTGCTCTTTGGCCTGACGCAAGGCCCTCAACTTTTTTAGGTAGGCCACCTCAGCACGCAAGTATTCATTTTCTTGGAGCAACTGCTCCAGCGAGCTCATTTCAGGCAATGGAAGTGGGGGCTTTGGTGGCTCTGTTGTAGGCATCTTCGTCGGTCGACCTCGGGCTTTAGGCTCCAACGCCTGGAAGCCTCCTTCATGATACTGACTTTCCCACCGCCGTACGACGCCCGCTCCACCTCGGATATCGAACAGAGTCGTCGCTTGTAAGGCTGAGAGCTCCTCTTGCCTCATCCGTTGCAATACCGCTAATTTGAACTCAGCGCTGTAGTGGCTGAACTTTTTCTGCAAGCCAGTTAGACCATGCTCTTCATAGTGTTTAACCCAACGCCTGATGGTGGTAGGGCCAGGACCGTACTGTCTGGCCAGTCTCTTGTAACCTTGTTGTCCTTCTGCGTAGCTTTGCACTACTAGTAGCTTGAACGCTTCATTGTATTTCGTCATGAAAAACACCCCAATCGTTGGATGAGTGTCCAACTTTTGGGGTGCAGTTCATTCGAGGTGCCGTTTTTATTTGTCAGGTTTTTGTTCAGAAAAGCACTATTCAGGTTCAGATTGAAAAGCCGTGCGGTGAAAATCCGCTGCAGCTTGTACTTCCGCAATGCCGCAGGTATCGGGTACCGGTACTGTGTTGCCCGCCAGGACTGCCAGCACCGCCCTTGTACCGTTGGCCAGTGACTCAAGGTTGTAGCCGCCTTCTAATACAAATACCAACCGGCCATCACAGTGCTGTTCGGCCAGCTGTTGCATAAAACCGGTTAGCGCGCCAAATCCTTCGTAGGAGACGTTGAGCGCCAAGTCATGCCAGTGGGGGTCAAAGCCTGCTGATACTAAAATGATATCAGGTTTAAACCAGGCAGCTGCTGGCGCCAGGATGTCGCGAAAGGCTTTCAAATACGCTTCATCACCGGCGCCAGCAGGTAGCGGTACGTTGATGGTGGTGCCTTCCGCCAAACCGGCGCCTACTTCTTCCAGGTGGCCAGAGCCGGGGTAAAAGGGGGCGGCGCGGTGAATATCAAAAAACATCACATCGGGCTCTGCCCAGAAAATATCCTGTGTACCGTTGCCGTGGTGGGCGTCCCAATCAACAATGAGCACTCTTTCGCAACCTAACGCGCTGCGGGCATGGGCTGCCGCCACTGCGACATTGTTAAACAAGCAAAAGCCGCGGGCGCGAACAGGTTCGGCGTGGTGGCCTGGAGGGCGCACAAGAGCGAAGGCGCTTTTAGTGCGTTTTTCCATCACCGCTTCCACTGCGGCAATAGCCGTTCCAGCGGCGACTTCTGCGGCATCAACGCTACCCGGTGAGACCGCCGTGGTGTCCACATCCAGCCAGGCATTTTTGCCGCGCAGGCTAAAAATGTCGCTTAGATAGGAAGTGGTATGCACACGCGCTAACTGCTCATGGGTAGCCGCTTTACCCCCTTCAATTTTTAAGCCTTCAATGGGTGCTCTCTCAAGCAGCTGTTGAATAGCGGTTAATCGCCCAGGGTGCTCGGGATATTTCCAAGGCACGGGTAAGCCAGCAAGCAGATGGCGAATGCGCTTATCGATTCGCTGGGGTAAAAAGTCAGCGTCGATATTGGGTTCGTGAGCGAGTACGCGATCATCATAGAAGGCAATGACATTGTGCATAATGGCTACCTGAAAGATGTGCGTTGATGACTCTCAATCGCACTGAATGCACGAAGTGCTTACCTACAGTAAGGCAGGCTGCGCGTGGTTATACAATGCCGCTTTCAACACTAAACGCTAAGGTCATGCTAAGTTCTTCTACTTGATCTGCAAACGTTGGCTGCCATTCACCGCGTAAAATGAGGGGTGCCTGCACCCAGCGCCAGCGTAAGCCGGTCACGATGCTCTCTACTGCGCGCTGAGTGCCCGTGCCGTCATGTCCTGCGCGGATATAGAGCGCACAGGGCAATCCTTGCTTTTTTTCTAGAACAGAATAGTAGGTGCGGTCAAAACATAATTATACGAATATGAAAAATGATAATTTTGTTGTCGAGTGAGTGAATCAGTAACGATGAGGCTTAGGGCTACCATGCTGGCAACATTTTTCTGGCAACAGTTTTAAATGAATCGTGATTCATATGATTTTTCTAGACAACAACTTTTTTTCGACCCACCAGCCTCAGATAATAAGTACCTATACAAAAGAAATCCGATATTCCCTGCCGTAGCCTGACAGCACCTCATGCACATGTTGTCTCAGGGATTGAAAGCTTTCGTAAGCGGCTAGTGACAACCACTCATACTTCACCTTGCGCCAGAGAATCTCGATTAGGTTCAATTCTGGCGAATAGGAGGAAAGGTAGATCACGTAAACCCGCTGGTTCTGCCACTCCAGTCGCTTGCGCTGAAACAGGGCCGAGCGATGAACACTGGCATTGTCCACCACCACGATGGCAAAGGTATCCGGCGACTTTTGGGAAATAAAACGATCAAAGGCTTCGATAACGACCTCGGTGGTGACTGTCTCAGTTGTCGAATGGTAAATCAGCTTGCCTTGTCGACTCAGAAAGCCCAGCACATTTAGACGCTGACTGTGTGAGTAAGCGGGGATCCTTCGAGGATGTCCGACGGGGCTCCAGGCGTAAGGCAAGGCAGACGCCTGGGAAAAGCCAGACTCATCGAAGTAGTACAGTTCAGCGTCGTCTCTCTCTTCCCAGCGCTGAAGCTCTGCCAGCAGGCCTTGAGTATTACGAAAGTCTTTCTCGTCACGCCGATCTTTCAGAGATCGCCGAGCCCGTTTGAAGCTATACCCCAGTTTTTTTTAATGCTCGCTTGATCGTCATGGTGCTCGAACACTTTCCCGTTTCTTGCTGTAGTCGTACCTGGACCGCTTTCAGCTGGTGAGGTTGTTCTTCTGCAAGCGCCCGTAACCGTTCCCGCTCCTCATCACTGTAGATAGAAGGACGGCCGGCACGAGGCTTATCATTGAGCCCTTCGAGCCCCTTTGCTTCCCAAGCATCAAACCAGAGCGAGACCGTCTCTCGTGTGACCGACAGGATCTTGCAAATCTGGTTAATGGTGTGTCCTTGATGGCTCAGCACAATGGCATGGGCACGGCGACGCAAGGCTGGCTTTTTACCATGTGTGTAGGTAGCGATTAGCGCCTGAAGGTCAGTGTCGGACAGAGGTAGTACAAAACGAAACTTCATGCTCATCGTCCTGATTTAATAGTCAGAGTTATAAGCATAGCGGAAAACTTATGTTCGGCTACTTACCTGCCTCAATGCTCGCTTCCATCGTCAATCCTAACTCTTCACATTGATCAATAAATTCTGCCTGAAATTCTCCTCTACAGATTAGAGGGTCTTGCACAAGCTTCCGACGTCACCCCATCTTCAGTAGCAGCCGGGTTTAGAGTCAGAAGTAACTTTATCGTAGTTTTACTACCAGTTGCCCGGCATAGGCTGAAAGTGTCAGCCCTCCAAGACTCTTCTTCGGTCTTTCTTCGTTGTACTCCCGCCGCCATGCTTCGATGACAACTTTGGCGTGATGGAGACTGGTGAACCAATGATCATTCAGACTTTCGTCTCGAAAACGCCCGTTGAACGATTCGAAGTAGGCGTTTTGATTGGGTTTTCCAGGGCCGATTAAAACAGTGCAACGCCACGTAGATGCGCCCACAACATTCTTTACATTATACGTACGAATGGCGCTAGTTAGGCCACATTGTAAAGCCAGATGATCCAGAATCAGTGTTAACGACAGCCCGCCAGTGGCACGTTCAGGCACAATAGCCACGGCTTCATGGGTAGCGTCGTCGACAACGGTGAGGTTCTTTATCACTCGCCCGCCTGCGATACGGTCAAACACAAAATCCATTGACCAGACCTGATTGGCAGCGCCAGGGCGACCCAGTGGCTTTCGTTCAGATGTGGGAACCTTCTTGCGCTTTCGTTGTTTTACCTGCAACCGAGCCGCCGCGTAGAAGCGCTCGACGCGCTTATGATTGACCTGTTCACCGGCTTGACGCAGCTTCAGGTAGATCATGCCAGCGCCATAGCGACGATGCCGATGGGCCAAGGCAACAATGCGTTCACGCAATGCCTCATTACGGTCAGGAGGCAATTGATAGCGCAATGCACTGGCACTCATACGGATGACACGGAGCGCTCGGCTCACTGAGGCCACGTGCCACCATAAAGCGCCCCACCTCTCGGCGTGCAGGGGCACTCACCACTTTTTTCCCAGCGCCTCGCGAGTGACCTCCATCTCCAGCGAGCAGCTTTTCCAAGCGTCCATTTTCGGCTTTGAGTTCTTTGAGTCGCTTGGCATCGGGCACGCTCATGCCACCAAACTTGCTGCGCCATAGGTAGTAACTGGCTTCAGAGAAACCGTGCCGACGGCATAGCTCCTTAATGGGCAGTCCTGCTTCGGCTTCGCCCAGGAAGCCAATGATCTGTTCTTCGCAGAAACACTTCTTCATGTCCAATCTCCTTACGTAGGATCGGACCCTAAAGTGTAGCGCTACTCAATCAAGGGGTGACGTCGAATGAGGTAGCTGTAGTCCACATGCCAATTTATAACCCTAACTGATTTTTTATTGTAATTATTTATTTTTTTTAAAAAAGGTCTTGACACCCCTTGACACCTCTAGAATATTATTCTACAAATAGTAAGTACACGGAAAGTAAGTGAACGTACATTATGTGCACTGCCTATATAAGGAGACCTTCTTAAAGAACTTTGCATGGATGAGGTTTCTTTTGAGGACTTTACAGGGCTGATAGTTGAAAACGCTCGAAGGAGTTGGTTGTGAGTATAATAAAAAGTGAGTCGCCATACCCAGTAATTAAAGTAATATTAGCTTATCAGTCGTCAATAACCGCTATTGCATTCCTTTTGGTTTTATTGATTGTAACTGTATATGCCTGGAATACTTTGGGTGGATATGGTTTGGCTATAGGGATATTAACTGGGGCTATTGTATCTGCGATTTTGAAAAGTTATATAGAAGTGCTTGAGATTATATCTGATACGCTTATGCCTCAATAATATAGTTATTAGGTAAGGAGGTAGCATGACTGAAAAGTTGGATTATGAACTTGCTGTAATTGGTGGTGGGTTAGCTGGGCTGAGTGTTGCGGTTAGAGCAAGTGAGTTAGGATGCCGTACTGCTGTTTTCGAAAGAGGTCCCGAAGGTGATTATCTTTGTAATAGCAGATTGACAGGGGGGTTATTTCATATTGCCATGGATGACATGACTGATGATGAAGATATTATTAAAAAAAGGTTAAAAGAAATCACAAGCGACCTTGAAAATGATGTGCAGGTTAAAGCTTTGTCAGAAACGGCACATGAATCCCTAGAGTGGATGAAAAAAAAAGGTGTTAGGATTATCAAAGCGGGACCTGATGGTTTAAGAAAAAATGCCCTTGCACCACCCGGAGTTAGGAGTACGGGGTACTTTAATGGCGGAAAGCCATATTGGCAAGGTAGAAGCGGCGATGTAATGCTAAAAACGCTCTCAAAGAGATTAAATGAACTTGGTGGTGAAATAGTTTACAACGCAGCAGCTGTAGATCTTATCGTTGCTAGTGAAAGTAAATGCATAGGCGTTATTGTTGAAAAAGATGGAAAAAAAACTAACGTATGTGCGAATAATGTTGTTATTGCAGATGGAGGGTTTCAGGCTAACAAGGATCTGATTAAGAAATATATATCCAATGTTCCTGGTGCATTAATGCAAAGGAACGCAGGAAGTGGTTTGGGAAATGGAATTCTGATGGCAGAAAAAATAGGTGCTAAAACTATTGGAGAAGAATCATTTTATGGGCACCTGCTTTACAAAGAGGCACTAAATGATGATAGGTTCTGGCCTTACCCGGTAATAGACAGCCTTGCTACCGGTAGTATGATTGTCGACGAAAATGGTCGAAGGTTTTGTGATGAAGGCATGGGTGGGGTTTATATAACAAATCAAGTTGCCAGGCTCAGGCACCCTTTGTCATCTGTAGTCATTTTTGACTCAACTGCATGGGAGCATGGTCCCGGTAAAGATTGGTTGATACCGCCTAACCCCTTCCTTATTAAAGCAGGGGGTAAGCTAATAGAAGGACAAAGCATTGCCAAACTTTCAGAACAGTTGGACATACCCGAGGAAAATCTAAAAAGTACAATTGACGCCCATAACTATTTCGTTGAGCAGGGATTTGTTAAAGCAGATGAACCTGTAAGAACTGTGGGCAGTGTTAAATCCTACCCAATTAAAACCCCACCGTTTTATGCCATACCTGTTTGCGCAGGTATTACCTATACAATGGGGGGAATATTAACTAATGAAAATGGTCAGGTAATTAATAAAAATGATGATGTGATTGAAGGCTTGTTTGCAGTTGGTGCTTGCACTGGCGGTTTAGAGGGGGGGGGGAGCTCTGGTTATAGTGGTGGTTTATCTAAGGCCTTGGTATTTGGGTATAGAGCAGGAACTTATATCGCTAGCAACCATCGATAATTGTAATATATAACGGATAAATTATATATGAATATTAACAATAATCTGAATGAAAAAAATTATGATATTGTTGTTGCTGGTGCTGGTCCAGCAGGGATGGCTGCTGCAATTGTGGCTGCGAAAGATGGATTAAAAGTGTTAGTTGTTGAAAAGACAGATCA
This sequence comes from Vreelandella sp. DA03-1M, assembly GCF_055725665.1. NCBI lineage: Bacteria > Pseudomonadati > Pseudomonadota > Gammaproteobacteria > Oceanospirillales > Halomonadaceae > Vreelandella > Vreelandella sp. DA03-1M. The sequence goes on along the minus strand of NZ_CM146798.1, from coordinate 2,851,141 downwards.
AGTTGGAGGTACGGCAGCGACTTCCGCTGGATCCTTGTGGATACCGGGTAATACACAAAGTATAAAAGAAGGGTATAGTGACAAAATTGAAGATGCTAGTAATTATCTAAAATCTTTGATTTCAAGCGAAGAGAACTCAAGCAAAAGAAATTTATATTTAAAGATGGCGCCAACGGTCATCGACTTTTTTAATGATAATACTGATGTTAAATTTATTCCATGTGGAAAGCATCCAGACTACCGTTCTGATATACCAGGACATGCTGTGTCAGGAAGAGCTATTATCCCCGAAGTCTTTAATGGAAGACTACTAGGAAGTAATTTTTCTAGGTTAAGGCCTCCGATTCCTGAATTCATGATTCTCGGTGGCATGATGTTTGGTAAATCAGACATACCACATCTTATCAACAGGTATAAAAGTCTAAAAAGTTTTTGGCACACATCTAGACTAGTTGGTAGGTATTTTGTCGATAGAATGAAATATCCGCGCGGCACACGTGTAGTTATGGGGAATGCACTAGTAGGACGGATGTATTACTCACTTATTAAACTAGGTGTTGATGTTTGGTTCAATTCTAAAATTGAATCTGTTGATAGCAGAAATGAAATAATTAGCAAAATAATAGTTTCTAGAGGTAATAAATCTGAAATTATAAATATAAATTATGCTTTAATTTTGGCTACTGGTGGCTTTTCGCACAATGAAGCTTATAGAAAAAAATATATGTATTCTCCAACACCAAAGTTCTCGCTCGGTTGCGAAGAAAATAAAGGAGATGGCCTGACGATTGCAGATGGAATTGGTGCTGAAATTGAATATACCACACAAGGGGGAGGAGGCTTTTGGGCACCGGTGTCTGTTACATATCATAAAAAAGGAAAAAAAGGGCTATTCCCGCATTTATCTTTAGACCGCGCAAAGCCTGGTCTGATTGCAGTAAATAAAAAAGGGGTACGATTTGTCAATGAAGGGTGTTCGTATCATGATTTTGTTGAGGCTATGTATTTAGACGCAGATAAAAATATGCCTTGTTATTTAGTGTGTGATGATAATTTCATTAATAAATATGGACTTGGTTATATCCCCCCCGGTGTAAAAGATATTAATAAATATGTTGAATCTGGTTACATTAAGTCGGCAAAAAGCATTAAGGAATTGGCTGTCACAATAAATGTACCCGAAAAATCCCTTATTAATGAAATTAATAAAAATAATGAATTTGCAAAATCAGGAAAAGATTTAGATTATGGGAAAGGCAATGCTGAGCTAAATAAGTTTAATGGTGATGCTAACCATAAGCCTAACCCATGTATAGGAAGTATAGATTCTCCTCCTTATATTGCTATCGAAATATGGCCTGCTGAGATAGGTTGCAGTGCTGGGATTAAAACAGATAGATGGGGGCAGGTTATTGGGAAAAACGGAAAAAAAATTAGTGGACTATATACATGCGGTAATGATGCAGCATCGATTTTCAATGGGGAATATCCTGGACCAGGAACAACCTTAGGGCCTGCTCTAGTTTTTGGGTATATAACTTCTAAGCACGCTAGCGGAAACTTAGAATAATCTTTAACAAAATAAATTTATAAAATAGGTAAAGAAATGGACTTGATAACTAGAAGAGTATCAGTAGTAACTGGCGGTAGCTCAGGGATTGGTGAAGCAGTAGTTAAGATGCTATTGGAAAGAGGTGAATCAGTATGTATTTGGGACCTCAATCCGCCAGTATATGAGCTTAGCGTTATGGATGAGGTTTTCTATATAAAAACAGATGTTACAGATTCCGATCAAGTTAGTTCAGCTGTCAGTGAAACAATTGATAGATTTGAAAAAATAGATGTTCTGATTAATAATGCCGGTATACTCGGTAAGGTTGGTTCTATAGAGATACTCGAAGAGAATGAGTGGGATAGAGTGCTGAATATTAATTTAAAAAGTGCTTATCTAACAATAAAAAGAAGCTCCCCTTATATTAGAAAAAGTACTTCAGGTCGTATTGTAAATGTTGCATCAGTGGCAGGTAAAGAAGGCAACATAAATATGTCAGCTTACTCCGCTTCAAAGGCAGGCTTGATTGGGTTAACGAAGTCAGTTGCTAAAGAACTTGCGAATAGTGGTGTTCTTGTTAACGCTATTACTCCCGCTTTAACGAAGACCAGCCTTTTAAAGGGGATGACAGGTAGTGCCATGGAGGTAAGTGAGAAGTTAATCCCACTGAATAGGTTGGCCGAACCTAATGAGATCGCTGCTATGATTTGCTGGCTTTCGTCGGTTGAGTGTTCTTTCTCCACAGGAGCAGTGTTCGACGTTTCGGGCGGTAGGGCCAGTAGCTAAAGAAAGACAAAATTAACAAAAATAATGGAGCAATAAATGGAGATTTACATACTAAATGCCATTGTATATGGCGGCTTGCATTTCATCATTGCTGTTGGATTAGTTTTACTCTTTGGGCTCAGACAGGTAGTGAATTTTTCACATGGTGCCTTATTTATGGTGGGGGCCTATATAGGCTATATGTGTGCTTTAAAGTTTGGTTTCTGGTGGGCAATGATTGCTACTCCGTTTGTCATGGCACTACTTGGAGCAGTTATAGATAGGTTTGTTTTTAAGCCACTTCAAAAAGAAGATCCCATTGTTACTGTTCTGGTAACGTTTGGAATTCTTTTGGTATTACAAGATATGGTGCAATTTATATGGGGGCCTTCAATATTACAGATGCGTACTCCTTCAGTATTAGAAGGATCAATATCAGTACTTGGTTCTCAGTTTCCAGTCTATAGGGTTTTTATTATTATAGCTTCCCTATTAGTAGCTCTGGGGCTTGTGGCTTGGATCAGATTCACAAAAATTGGTTTGTATATCCGTGCATCTAGTCTTGACCCAGTTACATCCGGCATGCAGGGGGTTAACCCTGATAGACTGTCTATGATTGTCGTCGCAGTTGGTGTAGGTATTGCTGGATTGGCTGGCGTACTAGCAGCACCATTTATGTCCTTAACTCCACACATGGGAGGTACAGTATTAATTGATAGTTTTATAATCATTGCTACAGGAGGGCTTGCAAGTTTCTCGGGGGCTTTTGTAGCTGCCATGTTTATAGGTCTTTTGCGGACTTTTGGCATTGTATATGTACCAGAGATCGCATCAATGATTCCATTCATCGCTATGGTTGCGGTACTTATTTGGCGGCCTGAAGGTTTGATTAAGGTGGGAAAATGACTTATAAAGCAAAAATTAAAACAGCAGATCTAACTATAAAGAAGCCGAGAGTAAATAGCTTGTGGGTGTTGCTCGGGGTATATATCGTATCTGTTGTAGCCGTAGTATATTTTACATCTCAGCATTTCCACTCATCACTTGTGCAGGCATTGATAATTGCACTTATGGCAACCTCTGTCGGCTTCTTGGTAAAACAAAGCGGCTTAGTTTCTTTTGGACATGCTTTGTTTTTTGGGTTTTCTGCATACGCAATAGCTATTCTCACACAAAGGTTTGGGTTTTCTATAGAGATAGCAATAGTGCTTTCAATTGCATTATCTATTTTACTTGGGCTTATTTGTGGATTTGTGTTTATTAGGGGTATAGGTATTGCCTTTGCAATGCTTACATTAGCGACAGCACAGGCCTTTCATGAAGTGGCTCTGCGCTGGAGGGAGCTAGCAAATGGTGAGGATGGAATGTTTATTAACCTCCCAGAATCCATATTCGGTATGGACTCCAGTCTTCTATATAACCCGACTGTGATGCTGTTAATTACTTCTAGCGTGCTTGCGGCAGTGATAGTTACTTTAACTTTATTTTCACGAAGTAAGTATGGGCTTCTTACTATGGCCGTTCGAGATAATGAAGAACGTGTAAGGTATATCGGACATTCAGCTATCCTTCCTCGTGTCCTCATTTATGTTATATCTGCAGCCATATCTTCACTTGGCGGTGTACTTTTTGCCCTCTATAACACATTCGTCTCACCAGAGATTCTCCATTGGAGCTTTTCAGGAGAAGCTTTGATCATGGCTATAATTGGCGGCGTTGGGTTTATATGGGGGCCCGCACTGGGAGCAGTGGCTTTCTATTTCTTAAAGGAAATGGTGATGGGGTACACAGCATATTGGGCATTTTTCATGGGGGTACTCTTGATACTTGTTACTGTTGTTTTCCCTGGAGGTGTAGCCGGTGTTATGCACGCCTTATACTCTAAATGCTATAAAATTATAAAAACGTGGAGCAACAATGAGCAATAAACAAGATCCGGTTTTGACTGGGCGATCCCTAAGTAGAGTGTATGGCGGCTTCTATGCATTGGATAACATTAACATCTCCTTACAAAAAGCAGAGATAAAGGGACTAATTGGCTCAAATGGTGCTGGTAAGTCTACTCTGATGGATGTTCTTTGTGGACGTGGTGGAGGAAAAACGCATGGTGAAGTACTACTCAACGGAAAAGATATAGCAAATCTTTCATCTAGGAAAAAAAGGGAGCAAGGAATATCTAGATCTTTTCAAAAGACTAATATATTTCAAGGCTTAACAGTGCTTGAGCAACTAAGTCTCGCAGGGATGGCTGCAGAAGAAGATAACCACCATGAGGTTATAGATGCCCTAGAACTTGGGAGTATTGTTAACTTACAGGCATCAGAAATTGCTCATGGTGAACAGCGACGGCTGGATTTGGCGCTTGCACTTGTCGGTAAGCCAGAAGTTCTCCTCTTAGATGAACCCGCAGCAGGATTAACAGTTTCTGAATCATTGAAACTTGCTGGACTCTTGAGAGATCTTGCTAAGGATTGGAGTGTTTCTGTTCTGATAGTGGAACATGATATGGAAGTAATTTTTTCAATTTGCGATAGTCTTACAGTACTGCATTTAGGAAAAAAACTTGCCGAAGGAGATCCTAGCGAAGTGCGGCGTGATCCTGAGGTTATTAGTGCATTTCTTGGGAGTAGTGCGTAATGAGTTTATTAACCTTTAGAAATGTTAATTCATTTTACGGTAAAGCTCAGGTTCTTCATGATGTGAGTTTTTCTGTTAATGAGGGTGATAAAGTTGGTTTTATCGGAAGGAATGGTGTAGGTAAGACTACCGTAGTTAACTCATGCATCGGAGTCGCAAGCGTTAAAACAGGAGAAGTCTTGTTCAATGGAGAAAAACAAAAAGCTATCAAGTATCATAATGCTGCTTTGTCAGGTATTTCCATAGTTCCACAGGGTAGGAATATTTTTTCTAATCTTACAGTAAAGGAAAATTTGATTATGGGGTTAGCCTCTGGAAGGTCCGGGTATTGGGATCTTACTTCAGTATATAAGCTATTCCCGATACTGGAAGAACGACAGAACTCAATGGGTACGGCTATGAGTGGTGGCCAACAGCAAATGTTGGCAATTGGAAGAGCACTCATGGCAAATCCTAAGCTATTAATATTAGATGAGCCTAGTGAAGGTCTGTCTCCAGTGATGGTTGATCAGCTTGCTGATTCATTGGATAAACTTTCGGAACAAGGAACTAGCATAATGTTGGTAGAGCAAAATATATCTTTACTTGCTCGCTGTGTAGATTCTTATTACCTTTTATCTAAAGGCAAAATTGTAGACTCTGGAAAAATCAATAATGAATACTTAGAAGAACTTAAATCCCATATTGCTATATAGTTGAGGAGGTGTTTTAAGAAAATAATATTGGCGGCTTGTATAACAAATCTAAACTATTTGGAGAAGTGCTATGATTAAAAATAATAAAGTAAAAATTGGTTTTAGTGTGGCTTTGAGCTCTTTACTCTTCAGTGGCTATGTTGTAGCTGCTGATCCACTAAAGATTGGCATCCCTACGGCTGAGTCTGGAGCATATGCTGACCTAGGTGAGCAGGTTAAGCGAGCAGTTAATTTTGCTGTTGAGCAAGCAAATGAGAGTGGAGGTATTGATGGTCGAAAAGTCGAAGTTAGCTTTTTGGATACTCAAGGTAAAGCTGCTGAAGCGAGGAGGCAGTCTGAGAGGCTGATCAATTCAGGGTATAACATTCTCCTTGGGGGGATCGCCTCAGGAGAAGCCTTAGCAGTTGCTCCACTATTAAATCGCTGGGATGCCATGTACATCTCTACAATTCAAAAAGCTGATCAAATTACAGGAGAAAACTGTGATAGTCGCCTTTTTCGGGTCAATCATGCAACGGCATCAGATATTGTAGTTGTGAATCGCTGGATTGAAAAAAGAGACGAAAGCAGTTGGGCTTTGGTTGCATCGGATACTGCCTGGGGAAGGAATAATGCTGATAGCTTTAAAGCTGCCCTTCCTAAGTTTGGAAAAGATGTAGTCAGTGAAGATTATGTTGGGTTGGGTACTAATGATATGGCCCCATATATCCAGAAAGCAATTCAAAGTGGAGCTGAAGGCGTGTGGGTCGTATTAGCAGGCCGAGATGCTGTGAACTTTATTAACCAAGCTTCCTCTCTTGGGTTGCAGGAGAACTCAACATTGGCTGGTGTTTCATTTGCAACTGACAGCACAATCAACGCGGTTGGTGATATCGCAGAAGGTGTTTTTGGTATTATTAATTACGGCTCAACTCTTGATACTGATGAAAATAATAACTTTGTTAAAGAGTGGGCGGAGGTATATCAAGACTCTGTGCCTACAAACTTTGAAGGGGAAACATACGCGGGAATGCAGGTGCTTTTCCAAGCCGTCGAGAATAGCGGAAGTGTAGAGCCTAGTGATATCTCTGCTGCTATGAGCGGGGGCGATTTCAACACTATTTTTGGTGATGTACTTATTCGAAGTGAAGATCATCAACTTGTTAAGCCAAATTACTTTGGTGTTGTTGGCTATGATAATGATGTGTTGAAGCCGATCATTAATATGACATTAGATTCGGAGACTGCAACACCTATTGTAGGTGGCTGTAACCTTTAAAACCGCATAACCAGTCTGAGGGGTAACTCTCAGACTGTTAACCTTCATTTTATAGTGGTATTTATATGACCAAAGAAAATACATTACTTGATAATTCAAATGTTGCTGTTGTTACAGGTGGTGCCAGCGGGATTGGTAGAAGTATTGTCATTATGCTGGCGCATCTTGGTTACAAAGTTTATTCATTAGATCTTCATGTTTCAGAAGAGCTATCAGTTGAAAGAAAAGTGGTTCAGATAAGAACTAATGTTACTAAAAAGGAGGACCTCAATAATGTTTGTGAAACTATTCGTTATCAAAATGAGACTATTAGTGCGATTGTCAATTGTGCAGGAATTCTTGAAGTGCCGATGGAGCCGCAAGATATAGAATTTTCAGATTGGGACAAGGTTATATCGGTTGACCTTTCAAGTGTTTTCTATGTTTGTAATTCATTTAAGCCTTTGTTGGCGTCGGATAGTTCATGCATAGTTAATATTGCCTCTATTGCGGGTATGAGTTCTATGCCTTTACATGCTTATAGTACAGCTAAGTCTGCTGTTATTATGTTAACTAGAAACCTGGCTGCGGCTTGGGGTATGGAAAATGTGAGAGTGAATTCAGTTTCTCCAGGTTTTACTCTTACTCCTGCCATGCAGGCCCAAGTAGAAAATGGTCACCGTGACCTCTCTTTGTTAGAAAAGCATTCAGCTATGGGTCGTTTAGTCCAAATTGATGAAATTGTTAACGTAGTGCAGTTTCTAATATCAGATTTGTCCTCTGCTATTACAGGAGCCAATATTCCTGTTGACTGTGGATGGGTTCAGAAAAGTACTTGGGTTTCTCACGAACAAAAATTTTAGGTGTCTTTATGGATATTAATGTTGATGTAATTGTAGTTGGGGGAGGTGGTGCAGGGATGTCGGCTGCAATAGCTTCTGTAGAAAATGGAGCGAACACTGTTCTACTTGAAAAAAATTCCCATCTTGGTGGTACAACAATTTTATCTGTTGGATCTATTACAGTTTCAGATACTCAGTTTCAAGCTCGTGCTGGAATTAAGGATAGCCCGCAAGAGCATTTTAATGACATGTCTCTATTTATACCCGAAAGTATGAGAGATAAAGAGAATTATGAACTGAGGAAAGTACTAGTTGATAATGTAAAAGAGACGTTTGAATGGCTACAGAAAATTGGTGTTAGATTTCATGGTCCATTTCCTGAACCACCACATTCTAAAAAAAGGATGCATAATGTTATTCCTAACTCAAAAGCGTATGGTTACTATTTGAGCAGAGAGTGTATCCGTAAAGGTGTAGATGTTAAGCTAAACACAAAAGTTACAGAGTTGCTTTATAATGGAGATCGCGTTGTAGGTGTACAGGCTTGTGTCGATGGCCGCGCGTCTAATATCTACTCTAAATATGGTGTCGTGATTTCCTCGGGTGATTTCAGCAATAGTGAGTCTCTCAAAGCTGAGTTTAGGCCAGATGTTGCCCATGTTGATGGGTATAATTCATCAAGCACTGGTGATGGCCAGAAAATGGCTATTGAAATTGGGAGTGAAGTTGTTAACGGAGATCTCATCTGGGGACCTAGCTTACGCTTCAAAGAAGCTCCAAAGCCCTCATTGATAAAGCGGCTACCTCCTCATCCATGGCTAACTGCATTAATGCAGTTTGGTCTGGAAAAACTTCCTATGAAGTTCTTCAGGCCCTTTATTTTGCAGTTTATGACGTCATCGTTATCACCTGAACCTTCTCTTTTCGAGCGCGGGGCAATTTTGGTGAATGAGGAGGGAGATAGATTCTCCGACGAACGAAATAAGCCAGAGCCGGAAGTTGCTAGGCAAAAAGGAAAACTTGCATTTATTGTTATGGATAAAAACCTTAAGGAGAAGTTTGAGGAGTGGCCGAACTTCGTTTCTACCGCGCCAGGCGTAGCCTATGCTTATATGTCTGACTACAAGAAGACTAGATCTGATATTTTCCATGAAGGTAATAACTTGGAGGTTCTATCTAAAAGAATAGGAGTTAACTATCGATCGCTTAAGGGGGCTGTTGATAAAGTTAATGAAGAAAGGCGTGATGGTACAAATGGTTTGCCTGAAATAAAAGAACCTCCATTTTATGCTCTTGGGCCTGTAATGAGTTGGGTCGTGATCGCCGAAGGTGGGCTAAAGGTTAATTCTGAACATCAGGTGGTTCAAAAGGGCGGATGTCCGATCAAAGGGCTATATGCTGCCGGCTCATCTGGCCAAGGAGGATTGATACTTGCTGGCCATGGCCATCACATCGGATGGGCTATGACTTCAGGCAGGCGTGCTGGGAAATTTGTTGTTTCCCATAACTGACGTTTTGTGACTGGCCTGCTAGAGTGAGCCAGCCTTGACATGTATTTATATTTTCAATGAGAGTGGCATATGGATGACCCTTCGAGCAGTAATGCAAATAACGTTGACTTAGAACAGATGCTGAGACTTTATTCTCTTCCGGGGCACCTTGTTAGGAGAGCTCAGCAAATTACCGATGCATTACTCTATGAGGAATGCAGACAGTTTGATTTAACATCTGTTCAGTATGCAGTTTTAATTGTTATACGGTCTGTACCGAACATTGATGCCACAAAGCTCTCTAGTCTAGTTGCTTATGATAAGTCAACGCTTGGTGCTGTTTTGGAAAGACTGGTTTCACGTGGTCTTATTTCTAGGTCGCCAAGCCCGCATGACAGACGGTCAAAGTTTATAAATCTAACACCAAAAGGGAATGAGCTTTTAGAGGATTCTGCTCCGTCAATCATGCGTGTGCAAGAAAGAATATTGGCACCGCTAACTGAGCAGGAGAGAGATGTTTTTATGTCTCTTTTGAAAAAGCTTGTTAATTTGAATAACGAGTATTCTCGCTCCCCTCTTTTGTTTGATCCTAAAGACTTTGAATAATGTTAGTGAGTGGTGTGCTATTAATTTTAAGCTTTTTCATCTTTAAGGTGTTAGGTGCTTTCGGCTAAATGATTTTTACTTAGTCTATGGAGATGTTGCTTTGTATCGGAGTCGTGATGGACTCAATTTTTGAGTAATTTCAATATTGCCTACTAGTCTTGCCGTTGTGAAATACCGCACCGGCTCTCTAACCCACCGATAAACTCTCACAACAACCCGTGGCAAACGGGATGGAGCTAATAGATGCAGTACTTCCTCGATGGTTACCGCAGTGGCGACCCGCGGATCCAGCCCGCGGCTGAAGGGCGAAGTGACCCGCAGGGTCCGCTGCCGGAGGAGGTGGACGTGCTCATCGTCGGCACCGGTCCGGCGGGGCTTCTGCTGGCGTCGCAGCTCTCGGCTTTTCCTGATATCGTCACCCGCGTGGTGGAGAAGTCCGATGGGGCCCTGGAGGTGGGGCGCGCCGACGGCATTGCCTGTCGTACCGTGGAGATGTTTGAGGCCTTCGGCCTGGCCGAGAAGCTGACCACCGAGGCCTACTGGATCAACGAGACCCACTTCTGGGGTCCCGCTCTCGGTAACAAATCTCGTATCACCCGCCTTGGGCGTGTGCAAGACGTACGCGATGGTCTCTCCGAATTCCCCCATGTAATCGTCAACCAGGCCCGCCTGCTCGATTTTCTTCTAGAGTACATGCACAATTCCTCAAGTCGCCTTCGGGTCGACTATAGCCATGAGACGCTTAACGTGGAGGTGCCTATGGACCCCCATGAGCGAGTCATGGTGACCCTAAGCACCCCCAAGGGTGCAAAGACTGTTCGTGCCCAGTACGTGGTCGGCTGCGATGGTGCTCACAGCGTGGTGCGTGAATCTATCGGACGCTTTCCACAGGGGCACGGTGTGGACAAAGCTTGGGGCGTGATGGACGTCCTGGCGGTAACCGACTTTCCGGACATTCGCTTCAAGTGCACCATTCAGTCCGCCGAGTCGGGCAACATCCTGCTGATCCCCCGAGAGGGCGGCTATATGGTTCGGCTCTATGTTGACATGGGGAACATTGCCCCGGACGTCTGGTTGACCGAGGAGGAGGTGCTGGATAAAGCTCAAGCTGTGCTGTCGCCCTATACCTTCGAGGTGAAGGAGACCGCCTGGTTCTCCGTCTACCGCGTAGGCCACCGGGTCACCGATAAGTTTGACGATGTCGACGACGATCAAAAGGGGAGCCGCACACCGCGGGTTTTCATAGCCGGTGACGCTTGCCACACCCACAGCGCCAAGGCCGGCCAAGGCATGAACGTGTCGATGCAGGATACCTTCAATCTCGGCTGGAAGCTGATTTCGGTCCTCAAGGAGCGCAGCCCGGCGAGCCTACTGCACACCTACAACGACGAGCGCCACGTCATCGCCGAGAACCTGATCGAGATGGATACCCGCTGGTCGTGTGCGATTGGTGCCGCTCAGGACTCTGACGATCCCGAGGCTGCGATGAAGGGGCTGGCCGAGGTACAGCGCCAGTTCGTCACTAACAGCGAGTTCACCGCGGGTTTTGCCACTCACTACACGCCGGGGCTGCTCACTGGTGGCGATAGCCACCTGCACTTGGCCACCGGATTCCCACCGGGACGACGCTTCCACTCGGCCGAGGTGATCCGGCTCGGCGATGCCAAGCAGGTCCACCTGGGCCACGTGCATCGTGCTGACGGTCGCTGGCGCCTTTACGCCTTCGCCGACATGGTTGACCCGCGCAGCCCAGGCTCCCGGTTCAACACGCTGATGGACTACCTGGCCAGCGATGCCTCGGTGATCCGCCGCTTCACGCCGAAAGGGGCCGATCTGGACGCGATCTTCGACGTTCACGGTATCATCCAGCAGTCTCATCTCGAGGTGGACTGGGCCGACATGCACTCGCTGCTCAAACCGAACAAGGGCCTCTACGGGCTCCAGGACTACCAGAAGTCTCACGCGCCGGTTCTGGACTCAGACTGCGACATCTTCGACCTGCGCGGGATCGACCGTGGTGCAGGCGCCCTGGTGGTGGTGCGCCCGGACCAATACGTCTCTCTGGTGCTGCCGCTGGATAGCTTCGAAGAGCTCAATCAGTTCTTCGCTCGCTTCATGGTAGAGCCTGTCTGAACGGTGCCTATTACTTAGCCAAAATTATAAGTGGGCCAACACCCCTAGGTTGGCCCACTTCTTTTAAATTTTTTGATGTTTGTTATAGGGTCAGTGATATCCACATCGTGGCTGATCGCGTTTACTTTAATGAGGAGGAGATTCTTCTGTGTCACGAGGCCGGTATCACGACGCATCTCCCCAAGCCCAAAACCTCGCCAAACCAGGCCAAAAGTATGTTGCCCAGAGAAGCGTTCAGTACGTCCTAAAATATAATGAATATCACTGTCAGGCTTTTTCAAAAAAAGCCATTATGAGTAAGTACCAAAACACATATTTTCCGCTATGCTTATAAACCTGACCCGTTGATCCAGGACGATGCGCATGACATTCCGCTTTGTGCCTTCCCTATCCGACACAGACCTTCAGACATTGATGGCAACCTATACCTATGGCGTGAAACCCGCCTTGCGTCGTCGGGCTCATGCCATCGTGCTGAGTCACCAAGGTCATACCATCGATCAGATCTGCAAGATTCTGTCCGTTACCCGCGAAACGGTTTCGCTCTGGTTCGATGCTTGGGAGGCACAGGGCCTCGATGGGCTCCGGGACAAGCCTCGCGCCGGGCGACCCGCCATCTATAGTGATGCGGAGCGGGAGCGGTTACTTGAACTCGTACAAGAGCAACCTCATCAGCTGAAGGCCGTCCAGGCACGACTCCAGCAGGAAACCGGAAAAGGTGCCTGTACCATGACGCTCAAGCGAGCATTAAAAAAATCTGGGGTATAGCTTTAAGCGCACCCGGCGATCCCTGAAAAGCCAGCGTAACGAGACTGACTTCCGCCATACACAAGGCCTGCTGGCTGAGCTTCAGCGTTGGGAGGATCGGGGCGAGACGGAACTGTACTATTTCGATGAGTCAGGCTTTGCCCTGTCCTCCGTCTTGCCTTACGCCTGGAGCCCTATCGGCCATCCTCAGGAAATGCCGGGCTACTCGCATAGTCAGCGCCTGAACGTACTGGGCTTCTTGAGTCGTCAGGGCTCGCTGATTTACCACTCGACCATGACGACCATCACCACCGAGGTGGTCATTGAGGCTTTTGACCGCCTGATTGCCCAGAAGTCGCCGGACGCTTTTGCCATCGTGGTGCTGGATAATGCCAGTGTCCATCGCTCAAAGGCTTTCCGACATAAGGAGTTGGAATGGATGTCGCACCGTGTGTACCTCGTCTATCTATCTGCTTATTCGCCGGAGCTAAATCTCATCGAGATTCTTTGGCGCAAGGTCAAGTATGAGTGGCTGCCGTTGACGGCTTATGAAAGCTTCTCGTCCTTGAAAGACTATGTCCATAAGGTGTTGTCAGGCTACGGCAACGAATACCGGATTACTTTTGTATAAGCACTTAATTGTTAAAACAATATAGTGGTTAAGTGGCGTCTCGGTTATTTTAGATAATGCCTGATTCAAGGCTAGCTGCCATCGCCAACCCTAGCTCCTCACATTGATCAATAAATTCTTCCTGAAATTTTCCTCTACAGATTAGAGGGTCTTGTACAAGCTTCCAACTCAAACCCTTGCTAATGCTCTTAATCGCTCGACAGGTACCTGTACCATCGTGTCCAGCACGAATGTAAAAAGCAAATGGGAGTCCTTCGGTTTTATCGATACAATTGTAATAACATCTATCAAATAAATCCTTAACTAAACCTGCCATGTATCCCAAGTTTTCAGTCGTACCCAGAATGATGGCATCAGCTGAGTTAATGTCTTCGGGCTGTGTTCCGAGCGGAATAAGTGCCTGAACATCTACATTTTCAATTTCTTGGTTAGAAGCTCCACTGATTACCGCCTGAAACATTTTTTGTGTGTTGTCGGAAGGCGCGTGGGCAATGATGAGTAGTTTCTTTTTTTTATCCATGATGACCTCCGAACTGATATGACATAAATTACGTGATATTGCGCTTCTGAATTTAACGAAAAAATACCGACGCCTTACAGTTACAGTTAAGACGCATTACATCTTGATGCTCGCTTTACCGTCGATTCTGATATCCCGAATCGCAGTGCAGTTTTACTGATACTCGCTTCATTCTCTGCTCGCCAACGCTTTATGTCATCAGCATCTGCTTTCTTGGGGCGGCCTAGTTGTCGACCTTCTGCTTTTGCACGACGTATACCAGCCATTTGCCTCTCGCGGATGTTTGAGCACTCAATCTCAGCCATTGCGGCTAGCATCGTAAGCATTGCCTTTCCGGTAGGTGTGTTGAGATCAAACCCTTCACGCAAACTGATAATCGACACTCCTTTGCTTTGCATAAATTGAACTGTGTTAAGTACATCAACAGTATCTCGCCCCAGGAGATCAATGGCGTAGACCACTAGCACGTCGCCGTCACGTACATATTCTGCCAAGGCCGAGAAGCCCGCACGCTGCAGAGCAGGTAACACCCCAGAAGTTGCCTCGTCACTCCACCAATGTTCGACATTATGACGATTTGCACTCTCTCTGCGTTGAGAGTGAGTGCTTTGATCACTAGAGCTGACTCGAGATAGCCGATCGTTGCCATTGGAGTTATTGTCAAATCTGGTGCATGACCGTCAGGCGGCGTCTCTGCCAGTTTGATCATCCACCTGTTCTCCATCCCGAAACTGAACGTTGTCCACGACCAGCTTCAGTTGGTCGAACCCCTTAATCCGCTTCCAGCGTTTTTGGGCGGATTGGAGCAATTTGAACACCATCGATAAGGTGGTGTCGCGAGAGCCGCAGGAGCGGCTCTGCTTGGTTCTCAACCGCACGGTGGCGAAGGTGGATTCAATCGGATTGGTGGTTCGCAAGTGAATCCAGTGAATGGCCGGGAAATCGTAGAAGGCCAGCAGCTCGTCCCGATCCTTCTCAAGGTTTTCCATGGCCTTCGGGTACTTGTCTCGGAACCGCTTCAAGGTGCTGTCGAATGCCTTGTGAGCGCTGTCACGGGTCTCCGCCAGATAGACCTCGTGCAAGGCTGACTTCACCTTCGGCTGTACTGACTTGGGCAGCTTGTCCAGTACGTTAGCGGTTTTGTGCACCCAGCACCGCTGGTGCCGGGTTTCCGGAAACACCTTGCTCAGCGCTTTCCAGAAGCCCAGAGCCCCGTCGCCGACGGCCAGCTTGGGCGCATAATCCAGGCTATGTTCCCGCAAACCGGTGAGCAGCTCCCGCCAGCTGGCTTCAGACTCCCGGTGGCCGTCTTCGACAGCCACCAGCTCCTTGTGGCCGTGCTCGGTGACCCCGATCATCACCAGCAGGCAGAGCCGGTCATCCAGGCGGACATTACTGTAGACACCGTCAGCCCACCAGTAAACGTAACGCTTCTGGCTCAGGTCTCGCCGTTGCCAGTCCCGGTGTCCTTCCAGCCACTGGGCCTTGAGCCGGGTCACCGTGTTAGCGGACAACCCCTTGGCCTGCTCACCGACCAAGGCGCCCAGAGCCTCCTGAAAGTCGCCAGAGGAAACACCGCGCAGGTAGAGCCAGGGAATGAGCTCATCCAGGCTCTGAGCCCGCTTCAAGTACGGTGGCAGGAGCTGGCTGTTGAAGCGAATGCCGGAGCCGCTGCGATCCCTGACCTTGGGCACCTGAACGTCAACATCCCCAACGCCTGTCTGGATCGTGCGCTTGGGTAGGTGTCCGTTGCGCACCACCGCCTGGCGCCCATCGGGTGTTGAAACATCGGCATACTGGTTCAGCAAGCCCTGAAGCTCCGACTCGACCGCCTTGGCAATCAGGTCACGGGCCCCCTGACGGATCAGCTCGTGCAATGGGTCATTGGTGGCTACCTCTGGTTGTGAAAGAGCGTGCAGGTTAGACTTGGCCATGGCGTATCATTCCTCTGTTGGTTGTGATCTTGGCGGTGATCAACCAACAGGATACGCCACCCCTTCACCCTGCTTCCATACACCAGAAATCACCATAGCTCTTGCCATTGAGCTATATCCTCAATTTTGGATCATAAGGTGGGTGTTTCTTTTGAACCTAGGCAATAACAAAAACGACACTTATGATCCATTAAAATTCAAAGATAATAGAAGCGGGTCAAAAGGTACACTTTTTGACCCAAAAACCTTGCAGAAGCAGAGCTATATAAGAGACAAAAGATGTTGTCGGTAATATTCCGAGAAGCTTTTAGTGCGCCACTCGTATAGCCCAGATTCTCCGTGGTACCGAGCAGGATGGCATCGCAGGCTAGTACATCCTCTGGGCCTGCCTCTAAAGGCGCTTTCACCACACACTGCACCTGCTCAAGATCGGGATGGCTAGCGCCCCGCGCGGCCGCTTCGCGCAGAAGACGGGTATTCGCTGACGAGGCATGAGCAATCACTAACAGTTGTTTACTAAATTCATTACTAAGCTCAGCATTCATAGCAAAGACCTAATTGAAACGTGGGACAGCAAGGGGTTGCGCCACATAATGAAAATGCCACACTGCTTAAGAGTCTTAAAGTTGAGAAGCAATATGTCTAGTAAGACATTGATCAATGTCTATTACGATGCCCAGTGCCCACTTTGTCGGCAAGAGCGTCGGCGCTATGAGCGCTGGTCGGGGCGCCATGCAAAAGATATCGGTTGGCTTGACGTAAGTGAAAATGAGCAAGCCCTACGTGCAAAGGGTGTTGACCCTGCAGTAGCGCTACGCTCTCTGCATGTCGAAACCGAGCAAGGTCAATTAATAGAAGGTATCGACGCCTACCGTTTGTTGATGAAGCGTATTCCGTTATTGGTCCCGGTCGCTTGGCTGATTGGCTTGCCTGGGATTAAACCAGCACTGCGAACCCTTTATGATGTGTGGGTAAAGCGTCGCCTAAAGAAACAGGGCCGATGGCCTCTTTAACGTCTAGCAAAGGAAGCCTGACAATGCAGCGAAGTGCGCTATATCTAGGGGGAGTAGTAGGCGTAAGCCTATTGCTAGCGGGCTGTGCCGGCGGTGGGCAGCGTCCTTCGCCAACCCCTAGCCAGGCAGCGGCTGAAGCACCGTTACCCAGCCCGCAATTCGGCCCTGCCGCCACGACAGCGCCGGAGACCGCTATGGCGAGTGACTGGGTGCCGCCGCTGTTTATCAGTCCCGAAGAGGAGGCGTCCTATTATGTTAGCCGTTTGGCCGATCGTCGTTTTGTGACCAGCTACGGTGATCGTGACAACCGTCGTCCCTGGTACATTGCCGCTGAACGATTAGGCGAAATAGGGCTTCCTGCTGTTCCACTGCTGTTTGCTCGGTTGAACACCAGCAATGCGTATGAACAAATGTTGGTGCTCTACGCGCTACAGCTAGCCACTCAAGATCCTCAGCTAATGGTTCGAACAGGTGGCGATTACGTTCAGTTAGGCGTAGTGCTTGACCCTGCGTATAATGCTGACAATGTGGCGTCTGCTCAGCAGTGGTGGCAACAACACGCTGAGCAGGTGGCCCGATGATGAATGGTCTTCATGCTCAGCAACGGCTCATTAGATAAACCAAGGTCCATCAGATAAACCAAGGAGAGAAACATGGCATTTGCACTTTCATCCATGCAGGTTATCAGTCCAGCGTTTGCTGATCATCAAGCCATTCCTTCCAAGCACACAGGGGAGGGGGAAAATGTTTCGCCTGCCCTAGCTTGGAAAGATGCCCCCGAGGGAACCCAAGGTTTCGCTGTCATCTGTCACGATCCAGATGCTCCTTTGGTCAAGGATGGCAGCTACGGCTTTGTACATTGGGTGCTCTATAACTTGCCTGCTGATACCCATGAGTTAACTGAAAAGAGTGTTGTGGGCACTGCTGGCGCCAATGATAAAGGCGAAGTGGGTTACTTTGGCCCTATGCCCCCTGAAGGGCATGGTAAGCATCTTTACTATTTCTGGGTGTTGGCGCTGGACCATCAAACCTCGCTGCCTGAAGGACTGACGCTTGCCGAGCTACTCAAAGAAATAGAGCCTAATCTGCTAGGCATGAATCGTTTGGTAGGCACGTATCAGCGTGATTGATCGCATCTGCAAAAGTAGACAAGCGGAATAATCCGTGTAGGCTCCATCGCTTTCTTAGGCCTTGAATCAGCCTTTTCTATTAGCCAAGCGATGGAGCCACCCCATGAGTGATCTGCCTACCTGTCCTGCCTGCGCTTCCGAATTTAGCTACGATGATGGGCTTCAATACGTCTGCCCAGAGTGTGGCCACGAGTGGTCAAAGGTAGCCGAGGAGAGCGCTGAAGAAGCTTCAGGCGTGCGCGATGCTAACGGCAACATGTTGGTCGACGGCGATAGCGTAACGGTGATCAAGGATTTAAAGGTTAAAGGCAGTTCACTGGTGGTTAAAGTGGGCACCAAAGTGAAAAGCATCCGCTTGGTAGAGGGCGATCACGATATCGACTGTAAAATAGACGGCATCGGCCCGATGAAGCTTAAATCTGAATTTGTTAAGAAAGCCTAGCGTTAAAGCAGACACTCCAAAAAAATAGCCCTCTGATATCATGGTGCTATTGATTTATCAGTCGTCTATTTTTACGCAGTGGTATTGGTTTGCGTACCGACGCTTCCACTTGTGGCCAGTTGTGGCGCCTGCGCAACGCTGTCCATTAGCGCAGTAATATGCGCTGCTTGCCTGTCTAACACCTCTTTAAAAACGCTCAGTTGAGACTGCTGGGCTACTTGCGCTTGTTGAAGTGCCATTGATGCGCTGACCATATTATTGACTGCTGAATCCATCTTTTAATCCTCGAATAGCAAGCCGCCATCCGCAGTGATGGCACTCAACACCAGTCGAAATTACCAGAGGCCGCTAATCTGTCTAAAGCGATAGGTAATAGGTAAATGCGCGTAATAGCTTTTTTAAATGATAATGATTGTTGTTTTTGATGCGATTAGCGTCGATCGTGCTGTTATTTTGCTCAAATTGCCAACCATTTAGCTCAAGGGCTTCACATCAAATTTATACAGGACTAAAATGGTACTCAATTGATGCAGCCAACCAATTGATTGACTGCGTACCAAGCACATAAAAGGGGAGTCGACATGCTCAAGCTTTCTCGGCTGACAGACTATGCCGCTGTAGTGATGGCACAAATTGCCCGTCACTCCCAAACATCACATGCAGCGGCCGACTTGGCTGAGGCTGTGCAGCTGCCACACCCCACGGTAAGTAAAACACTTAAAATGTTGGCACGTGCGGGGCTGCTGGTTTCCCAACGTGGTGCTCAAGGCGGTTATCGCTTGGCGCGGCCAGCATCACAGATTACGGCAGCCGACATTATTGCGGCGATTGAAGGCCCTGTTGCCATGACCGAGTGTAGCCAAGCGGAAGGCGATTGCGAGCTTGTGGCTACCTGCGGTGTAGCTGACAACTGGCAGCGGGTTTCATTGGCGATGCGAACGCTGCTTGAAAGCGTGACCTTAGCGCATTTAGCCGATACAGCGCCGATTAAATTGCCGGTGCAATTGCCAATTCAAACGATCAGCCTGTCGGCGGTGTCGGCCTAATAGCGGCGCAAGTACAGCAGGCCTACTTTATTATTAAAGGCGATGACCTCGCCACCCAACTGCCCGGAGGGTATCACCATGGCAAGCGAAGAAATGGAACAGTTGGTTCGTCGCGAATACAAAGACGGCTTCGTAACCGATATTGAGAGCGACACCCTGCCACCTGGCCTGGATGAAAACACCATCGCCTTTATTTCCAAGAAGAAGGGCGAACCCGAGTGGATGCTGGAGTGGCGTCTGGATGCCTATCGTCAGTGGTTGAAGATGGAGGCACCATCTTGGGCGCATCTTGACTATCCGCCGATCGATTACCAATCGATTTCCTATTTCAGTGCGCCGAAGCGCCCGGAAGACGGCCCGCAGAGCCTGGATGAAGTCGACCCCAAACTGCTGGAAACCTATGAGAAGTTGGGCATTCCGCTGCACGAACGTGCGGCGCTGGCAGGCGTGGCAGTAGACGCAGTATTCGACTCGGTGTCGGTTGCGACCACTTTCAAAAAACAGCTGGGTGAGGCAGGCGTGATTTTCTGCTCCATCTCCGAGGCTATCCGCGACTACCCAGAGCTGATTAAACAGTATCTGGGCACCGTAGTGCCTGTGGCAGACAACTACTTTGCGGCGCTGAACTCAGCGGTGTTCACCGACGGCTCCTTTGTATTTGTGCCAGAAGGCGTAACTTGCCCGATGGAACTATCAACATACTTCCGCATTAACGCGGCCAACACTGGCCAGTTTGAGCGCACGCTGATTATTTGCGAAAGCCGCGCCCAGGTTTCCTACCTGGAGGGCTGTACCGCGCCAATGCGCGATGAAAACCAGCTGCACGCCGCGGTGGTAGAGCTTGTCGCCCTAGACGATGCCTATATCAAATACTCCACGGTACAGAACTGGTATCCCGGTGATGAGAATGGCAAGGGCGGTATCTACAACTTCGTTACTAAGCGTGGCGACTGCCGTGGCGACCGCTCGCGCATCAGTTGGACGCAGGTAGAGACCGGCTCCGCCATTACCTGGAAATACCCTTCCTGCGTTTTACGGGGTAAAGACAGTATCGGCGAGTTCTACTCTGTTGCGGTCACGAATGGCCGCCAACAGGCCGATACCGGCACCAAGATGATTCACATTGGCGAAGGTACCCGTTCGTATATCGTTGCTAAAGGTATCTCTGCCGGTCGCAGCAATCAGTCGTATCGCGGCTTGGTGAAAATCGGCCCGCGCGCCAAAGGGGCACGTAACTTTACCCAGTGTGACTCTTTGCTGATTGGCGATAAGTGCGGTGCGCACACCTTCCCTTATCAAGAAATTGGCAACAGTACGGCGACCATTGAGCACGAAGCGACCACTTCTAAAATCGGTGAAGACCAGCTGTTCTACTGCCAGAGCCGCGGTATCTCGGAAGAAGACGCGGTCAGCATGATTGTGAACGGCTTCTGTAAAGACGTCTTCCAAGAGCTGCCGATGGAGTTTGCCGTAGAAGCGGAAGCGCTGCTCAACGTTACCCTGGAAGGTGCGGTAGGTTAATCCCTAGCCGTTCAGTCACTCATTTTATTAGTGTCGCCGTAGCGACTCGCCAGAATTATAAGGTAATCAATATGTTGAAAGTGAATGATTTACACGTCACCGTCGAAGGCAATGAAATTCTGAAAGGCCTCACCCTGACTATTAACGCGGGTGAAGTGCACGCCATCATGGGGCCGAATGGCGCGGGTAAATCGACGCTATCGGCGGTCATCGCTGGTAAAGATGGCTATGAAGTTACTCAGGGCACCATTACCTTTGAAGGCAAAGACGTGCTCGAAATGGAAATTGAAGAGCGCGCCCAGGCTGGTTTGCTGCTGGGTTTCCAGTACCCGGTTGAGATCCCTGGGGTTAAAAACATCTACCTACTGAAGTCGGCGCTTAATGCCCAGCGCGTAGCGCGTGGCGAGGGCGAAATGCCAGCGCCGGAGTTTATGAAGTTGGTGAAAGAGAAGCTTGGTTACATGAAAATGGACGCCAGTTTCCTACAGCGCGCCGTTAACGAAGGCTTCTCTGGCGGTGAGAAAAAGCGTAACGAGATCCTGCAAATGCTAGTGCTCCAGCCGAAGCTTGCCATGCTCGATGAGATCGACTCCGGCCTGGATATCGACGCCATGAAAGTGGTCGCCGATGGTGTCAACAGCCTGCGCGCTGAAGACCGCGCCATCCTGCTGGTGACTCACTACCAGCGTCTGCTCGACTACATTATTCCGGACAAAGTCCATGTATTGGTTGATGGCCGTATCGTGAAAACCGGCGACGCGGAACTAGCCAAGCAACTGGAAGCCAATGGGTACGAAGGTATCGAGGAGTCTGTGGCATGAGCGATACGCAAACCTTTTTAGACACGCTGAAGGCGCGCAGCTCGAGCTACACGGCAGAGCCCACCTGGATTGCCGCTCGGCGCCAAGCGGGTGCCGCGCGTTTTGAAGCGCTGGGTTTTCCCACTCGCCGTGATGAAGAGTGGAAGTACACCGATGTGCGCTCGATCGCTCAGGGCAACTTTGCGCTCGCCGACAACGCCGAGTTCTCTCAGGCCAGTGCCGCGGCGCTGACGCTGCCCATTGATGCTTACCGCCTGACCTTCGTGGATGGTGTTTTCTCGCCAGCGCTCTCGGATGTGGACTCGCTGCCGCCAAGCGTTCAGGTGTTACCGCTTTCCAAGGCACTGGCGGAGAACCACGAAGCGGTTGGCGGCCCGCTGGGTCGCTTAACCGGGGTGGATTTCTCACCGTTTGCGGCGCTGAATACGGCATTTATGGAAGAGGGCGCCGTGGTTCGCATTGCACCGGGCACGGTCGTTGAAAAACCTATCCTGCTGCAGTTTCTGTCCCGCGCTGGCCAGCCAGTGATGTGCCACCCGCGCATACTGGTGGAAGCAGGTAGCCGCAGCGAAGCCACGCTGATTGAGCACTACACCGGTGAAAGCGAAGCGACTAACTTCACTAACGTGGTTGGCGAACTGATGCTCGACCGTGGGGCGATTCTTGCTCACTACAAGCTGCAGGAAGCACCGTTGGGTGATATGCACGTGGCGAGCATTCACGTGGAGCAGGGCCGCGACACGCGCTATACCTCCTACAACCTGAGCCTGGGCGGCGCGCTGGTGCGCAACGACTTGATCAGCGATTTGAACGGGCAGGGCGCTGAAACCAACTTCCTGGGCCTGTTCTTTGGTCAGGGTCGTCAGCACGTCGATAACCACACCAAGGTCAACCACAATGCACCGCTGACGTTCTCCAATGAGAACTACAAGGGCATTCTGGATGACCGCGCTCACGGCGTGTTTAACGGCAAGGTCTACGTCAAGCGCGACAGCCAGAAAATTGAAGGGTTTCAGAGCAACCAAAACCTACTGCTGTCGGATCGTGCCCACATCGATGCCAAGCCTGAGCTTGAAATCTACGCCGATGATGTTAAGTGTTCACACGGCACCACTACCGGCCAGCTGGACGAAGAGGCGATCTATGCCCTGCGCACGCGCGGTATTGATGAAGCGACCGCACGAGGCCTGCTAACCCTCGCCTTTGCGGGAGAGGTGTTGGATAAAGTTAGCCTGGATGCGATTGCCGAGCGCGTTGAACTCGCGGTTGCGGGCAAGTTGCCGGAGCGCTTTAATCTTGCTGGGCTTGTTGAAGCGGCAGCCGCAATTAACGACTAGCTCTTTAAGACCCGCTTTTAAAGACCAGCTTCAAGGGCTCAACGAGGAGTGATTGATGCCAAATACCGTTATTGAGCAGGCGCCCGCGCAAGTGCAAGCACCCTTTGATGTCGCTCGTCTGCGTCAGGATTTTCCGGTGCTTGCCCGCGAAGTGCACGGCAAACCGCTAATCTATTTAGACAATGCGGCGACTAGCCAGACACCTCAACAGGTGATTGACGTCTTCAGCGATTACTACTCACGCTATAACGCCAATATTCACCGTGGTCTGCATACCCTTGCCGATGAGGCAACGGCGGCGTTTGAAGGCACGCGTCACAAGGTTCGGGCGTTTCTCAACGCGGCAGATGCGCGTCAGATCATTTTTACCCGTGGCACCACGGAAGCCATCAATCTAGTCGTGCAGAGCTGGGGGCGTAAAACCCTCGCACCTGGCGATGAAGTGCTGATCTCAATGTTGGAGCACCACTCCAATATTGTGCCCTGGCAACTGTTGGCCGCCGAGATCGGGTTTACCATTAAGGTGATTCCCGTTGAAGCCAATGGCGCATTGGATATGGCTGCTTATCGCGCACTGCTGAGTGAGCGTACAAAGCTGGTAGCGGTCAATCATGTCTCTAATGCGTTAGGGACTATTAACCCTGTGCGGGAAATGGCGGCACTTGCCCACCAGCACGGTGCCTTGATTCTGATTGATGGTGCCCAAGCTGCCCCTCATCAGGTAGTCGATGTGCAGGCGATTGATGCTGACTTTTACGCCTTCTCTGGCCACAAAGTGTATGGGCCAACCGGCGTAGGCGTGCTGTATGGCAAGCAGGCTTTGCTGGAAGCGATGCCGCCTTGGCAGGGCGGCGGTGAGATGATTAAAACTGTCTCTTTCGGTGCAGGCACCACCTTCGCCGATATTCCGCACAAGTTTGAAGCCGGAACGCCCGCCATTGCGGAAGTCATTGCTCTGGGGCGTGCACTTGAGTGGGTAGAAAGCGTTGGTGTTGATGCCATCGGCGAGTGGGAAGGGCAATTGCTTGACCGCGCGACGAAAGCAGCTGGACGAATCGATGGGCTGCGTATTTTAGGCACCGCACCGCAAAAAGCAGGCGTGCTGTCGTTTGTGGTGGAAGGGGCGCATTCGCAAGACATCGGCTTATTGATAGATCAACTCGGCGTGGCTATTCGTACCGGCCACCACTGCGCGCAGCCCTTGCTGCATCATTTCGGAGTCGATGCGACGTGCCGTGCTTCATTTGCTGCGTATAATACGCTTGAAGAAGTGGATAGCTTTATTGAAGCACTCAACCGTGTCATTGGTATGGTGCGTTAAGGTCGGTTCTTTAAGGCCAGCTCTTTGAAGAACGTTTTTAAGGACAGATATGGATCTTGAGCAAGTAGCCAGTCTCGAACGGGGTCAACAGTTGCCGCTCCAGCGCGATGTGGAGGCTATTGCCATTCCGTTTGGTAGTACGGAAACATTGGCCGAAGATAGCGTTGTTAGTGTTATGCAGGCGAAAGGCAGTACGGTAAGCGTTGGTTTTGAAGGGCGCCTCTACTTGATAGAGGGGCGTAACTTAGATGCTTTGGGGCTTGAGCCGCTACCGCGTCCTACGCTGCCTGAAACGGCTACCGAAGAGGAGATAGAGCAGTTCGTGTGGGACCAGCTACGTACCTGCTTTGATCCGGAGATTCCGGTCAATATCGTTGACCTGGGTTTGGTTTACGGTTGCCGAATTGAGCGTCTTATCAGTGGTGAGCGCATCGCTACTATCCGTATGACGTTGACCGCTCCCGGCTGTGGGATGGGTGATGTGATCGCTGCAGATGCGCGCAATAAGATTCTCGGCGCGCCGCAGATCAGCAAGGTTCACACGGAAATTGTTTTCAGCCCGCCCTGGAGCCGTGGCATGATGAGTGACGAGGCCAAGCTTGAACTCGGCATGTTCTAACTCCGGCTGGGGAGCTGGATGCATAACCTTTTGTTGAAATGGCTGAAGCGTTTATTAATGTCGCTAGGAGCACTGTCGCTGCTGGCGACATTGCTGTTTATAGGCGGCAATTTTTGGGTGCTCGCGACGACCGCCGCTTACATTGAGCGTCAGCCGCAGCAGTGTCGTCCAGCAGAGGTGGGGATTGTCTTCGGTACGTCTCACTGGACGCGTAGTGGGGTGCGAAACCCGCACTTCCATGCACGCATGCGAACCGCTGCTACTTTAATTGAACAGTCCCAGGTCGAGCATCTTTTGCTCTCCGGGGATAATCGTACCCAGGCGTATAACGAGCCGCGCGCAATGTGGCGCGAGCTGTATCGTCGTGGCGTCGCGCCTGAGCAGTTGACCATGGATTTCGCAGGCTTTAGCACCTACGACACACTAGCGCGTGCCCGGGACGTTTTTCAGCTTGATAAAGCCCTGCTGATCACCCAGAGCTGGCATCTTCCCCGCGCGGTATATATTGGGCGCGAGCTAGGTATCGACGTTACTGGCTGTGTGGCGGATGATCCTACCGTAGCAGTGGGTTGGCGTTTAAAGTTGCGCGAATGGGCAGCGCGGGTGGCCACCCTGGGCGATCTATACGTGTGGAAGAGAGAGCCCTACTTCCTGGGTACGCCCGAGCCCATAGAGATACCGAGACGTGCCCCTATCGACCTTATCCTGCCGTCATTGAACGATCGTTTTACCCATCCCTAGCGGTGGGTTTTGCGCTTTTGCAGCGCATACAGCTCGCGGATTAGTTTACGGCACCCTTGCATGCACTCCTCTACTACCGGTTCGATCGGGTCGGGTAGCGGGTGGGTATACAGCGAGGAGAGCGCCTGCATTAATACACGCTCTTGCTCCAATAGCTCATTGATGAGTACTTGGCTATCGTTGCCGACGAAGCTTTTTAGACGGCTCCAAAGCCATAAGAAATCATCGCGCTCAACGTCTGCATCCCGGGGCAGCATTTTCAAATGCGCACGGGCAAGCTCCTGCAACTTGCGCATCTGCTTGAGCCGCGCAGTGTAATGCGGCTTTAAAGCGTCACGCAGCGAGGGCCGCAGGCGTTCGATATTGTCTTGGAAATAATCAATGCTATCGGCCAGCGCTTCCAATACGCTGTCCATCGCCACTTGGCGATTATCGAGAAACATGAGCGTCTACCTCCTTCGGTGACGCAGATTGTGGGGGTGACAGCGACTATTTGCCACCCCCGAAGCGGATTATTTTAATATTTTGCCTTAGCCTTTAGGCTTGGGCGGCGCTTTACGGGCTGGTGTGGCGTTTCTTTCAATGTGTTCAATGATCATTCCTGCAATATCTTTGCCAGTGGCGTTCTCAATGCCCTGCAAACCAGGCGAAGAGTTAACCTCCATAATCACCGGGCCGTGATTCGAGCGTAGCAAGTCCACACCAGCAACGCGCAGGCCCATGGCCTTGGCTGCACGGATCGCCGTTGAACGCTCTTCAGGAGTGATTCGGATCACGCTGGCAGAGCCTCCGCGGTGTAGGTTCGAGCGAAACTCACCATCCGCCGCCTGACGCTTCATCGAGGCGACTACTTTATCGCCGATTACAAAGCAGCGGATATCGGCGCCACGTGCTTCTTTTATATACTCCTGCACCATGATATTGGCTTTCATACCCATGAAAGCCTGAATCACAGACTCTGCCGCTTGGTTAGTTTCCGCCAATACCACGCCAATCCCCTGGGTACCTTCCAACAGCTTAATAACGAGCGGAGCACCTTTGACCATGGTGATCAGGTCGGGAATGTCGTCCGGCGAGTGGGCAAAGCCGGTGATCGGCAGTCCCAGCCCTTTGCGTGATAGTAACTGCAGCGAACGCAATTTGTCCCTGGAGCGGGTGATAGAGACGTTATCGTTGATAACGTAGGTGCCCATCATCTCAAACTGACGTAACAGCGCGCAGCCATAAAAGGTGACTGATGCACCAATGCGTGGGATAACCGCATCGAAAGGCTCAATCTCTTGGCCTTTATAGTGGATCGAAGGGTGGTGCGAGGTAATGCTCATATAGCAGCGCAGCGTGTCCACCACACGAGCGGTATGCCCACGCTGCTCTGCAGCTTCAACCAGGCGGCGTGTAGAGTACAAATTACGGTTGCGCGATAGCAGAGCGATATGCATGTAGGGGGACTCCGAGTCTAAATAAAGGCGGTTAATAAAAGGGGTTAAGGCTCACCGTGCAAAAATGCCGCACCAGGTGCAATTAGCAGGCGGCGCATGGCGCGGCGTCCTAGTAGCATTGGGTGGCGCATATTGCTGCGGTCAGTCAGGGTCAGTTCAACCGGAAAATTCAAATCACCCATTTGCATTGGGGTACGTATTACATAGCGCCACTCGCTATGCCCGTTTGAGCTGGTGACTCGGCGTCGATCATGCAAATGTAGATTGTAGCGGTGGGCGGGTGTTGTTGGCCCAGCGCTGTGGGTAATAAAACTTACCCATAGTTGACCATGTTCATCTTCATGTGTCTCTATCTCTTCTGCATGCAGGGCAGAAGTACGCGCACCAGTGTCCGCTTTACAGCATAGGTGAAGCCCTAGCTCAGGTAACGTCACCATTTCACGGCGTCCAATGACCGCCTTGGCCTGATAGGGTAATTCCTTCACGGCTCACTCCTTGCAATTAAAAATGACAACACCAAATCAAGCCTTTCTCTGCGACATCATCATGCTCAAACGGTGTTGAATATAAGAGCCTTCGGGCGCATCACGCATGGCCATCATGACCGGTAAGCGTAGCCGTGGGATGAGTGCAAGATCACGAACTACCGCGGCAAAATCAGTACGCTCATCTTCCGCCAAACGCTGTAGAAAAAGAGGTAAGCGCTCAGCGTCTTCAAGATACACCCAGCCACGCCCGGCAATGGCAGCCAGCACATCCGGCCCACAAAAGGTGGTGTCTTTAAGTAAGGTGGAGTACCAATTGCCCACCGCTGTTGTATCCGTATTACCCACAGCGCGCAGACAAGCACATAAGGTTTCAATGTCGCCCGCTTGTGCGGCGGCTTCGCCACGACGTTGCAGCGCGGCGACTAATGCCTGTGGCAATGGCTGGTGCTCTAAACAGTAGCACACGGAGTTAATAACGGCGGTAGGTAGGTCAGGCAGTCTCAGCGCTAACGTGTCAGCGTCAGGCGACTCCATACGAACGACGTAATCGGCAATTCCCTGTAACCCTAATGCCTGCCAATCAATCGCCTGCTGGCCGCTCAAGTAATCCTCAACCGGCTCAAAATGCTGGCTGGCAGGTAGCCCTGCGTCATAAGTTGCACGGGCATTGAACATTGCTTGAAAGGTAACGCTGGGCGTAAAGGCGAGGGGATTATCCTTCATTAAGTGGTCTACGTCCGCTGTTTCTTGACGCCCCACTTGAGAAACAGCCCGACCTAATGTTTCCAGCAAACGATTTAAAAACGCATCCCGCTGAGCTGGGGCAAGCATCCCCTGTTCATCTAGTGGCAGGGCTAAAAACCAAATGGCGGGTTCGGGCATATCACCCAAACGGAATAGAATGGCTAGACGTGCTTGGCCTTGCCAAGGTTCTGGCCACGCCAGTTCGCCACACTCAAAGGCGGCGAGGGACTCCCGTGGGCAGGCGACCACATGGCGCCCCATATGGTAAAGGGAAACCTCTGCGCCGCTACGGGTAAAAAACTCATCAAGGGTTTGAATCGGTTGCATGACATCCTTCCGCGTTGCAAGCCTGCACTCTACCTTGATGATGGGTCACTGTCAGCCGCAAAGGCGGATAAATACCGGCCAATGGGGATGCCTTACATGACAGTGTGGTTAAAAAGTAAACAACTGGGTGAAAGGCCCATGAGAGCGAGCGCTGCGACACCTTTCCATAGTTTATCCACAGGCTCGTGCAGGTTTTCTGTGAGTCTATGGATAACTTCCCGCAAGCGTTGATAGGTGGCAAGGCGCCCACTGAGTGGGGATAATGGGGAGACGATACACTTATTCATTTTCCAAGGTAGTGACAAGCGACTTTATGAGTACTTATCAACCGCTGCAGACAGCGCTTCTAGAGCTTGAGG
Source organism: Vreelandella sp. DA03-1M (assembly GCF_055725665.1). NCBI lineage: Bacteria > Pseudomonadati > Pseudomonadota > Gammaproteobacteria > Oceanospirillales > Halomonadaceae > Vreelandella > Vreelandella sp. DA03-1M. The sequence continues at coordinate 2,822,004 of NZ_CM146798.1, read as the reverse complement.
CGTCGATGAAAGCCGCCGATTTATGGCGCATGCCAACACCCGATGCAGAAGCATTCGCCAGCCAGCAGCCGTTTTGCATCGACACCATGTCGCTGCCGCAATGGATACGCTTTGTGTTTATTGCCCGCTTGAATGCCCTGATGGATGCGCGTGCAGCCATGCCCGCAAAGTGCGAGGTAGCTCCCGCCGTGGCAGCCTACTTGCAGCAGGAAAAAACACCCGCTCACCACCAGCTGCTGATTGTGCGTGCGGTAGAGAAGGTCGACCAGATCGTCACTGAAAGCACTTAAAGTGGAATGCGGCTAAACGCACAAAGCCCACCGTGAGGCAGGCTTTGTATATAACATCCGCTAACGGTTTTGCAGGCGGCTTAGAAACGGTAACTGAGGCCTGCCATCACCACGAGAGGATCGATCTCAACGGTACCTACTCCCGCACCGTTAACGCTGGCATCGGTATCAATATCGATGTACCAAGCTGCGGCGTTCAGCGCCCAGTGATCATCAATAAGCAGATCAACACCTACCTGGCCCGCCGCTCCCCAGGAATCATCCAGGTCTAAATCACCAATCGTCAGCTCTTCATCGGAGAAGTGGGTGTAGTTAATGCCCGCACCGACATAGGGCTGTACGCGGGACTGAGTGCCACCCAGCGGGTAGTACTGCAGCGTTAAGGTCGGCGGCAGGTGCTTGGTTGAGGCGATGTTATCGCCATTCAAATGAATGTCGTGTTCAAACGGTAGCGCCGCCAGCAGTTCTACGCCGACTTTGTCGTGGAAGCGATAGCCCAAGGTGAACGCGAAATCGGTTTTATCCTGTACATCCACGGACAACGCACCGTTGGCCAGTGAGCCGTTGTCGCTTTTAGGGGCGACTTTGGCAACACCCACGCGGGTAAAAAAATCACCAGCGCCGTAGGCAAATGCCTGGCTGCTGGTCATCATCGCCGCAGCGGCAACAGTGGATACAAGTAGGGTAGGCAGGGCGGCTTTACGCATGGGATCACTCCTGAGATTAAAGCAGATAGTAAGATTAGACGGCTTTTGATAGCTGCTTAACGATGAAGCCAGTGTAACGAGACCCAGGGAGTGGATTATTGATCCAGGGCAAAGGTTATTAGACAAATGTTATTGGGAGAACCGACCGATGAGGCATAATTCAGGAGCGGGCTACTGGCTATTTGGGCTACCCCTTGGGGTCGATGTGCACACGGTCTCACTAAGTATTTTTAGTTTGTGATGCGTGTTTTTCTGGTACGCTCAACAATAGGCATGCTCAAAATTTCCGGAATTTATTATAAAAAGCAATTTAAAACAGTGAGTTGTGAAGAATCTGTTCATGTTTATAGGCACTGCGAAAAGATAGTCAGAAATGATAATGGGCATGCGCATTTTTCTAGCGTGCTTGTGAGTTAAGGGTGATGATTTTTCATTACTATTAATGCATTGCTGCTTTTGGTGATGTGGGGTTCCCTGGGAAAACGCGCATGCGCATGAATAAACTGTTATACGGATTGAGTGTCTGCTATGTCTAAGATCATTCTGGAAGGCCATATCATGGTCTCCGACGCTGACCTGCCAGCGGTTAAGGCAGAGCTACCCATCCATATCCAGCTGACTCGCCAGGAAGAGGGGTGTTTGCGCTTCGACGTTACCCAAAGCCCGGGCACCGGAAACGTCTTTTTTGTCTCTGAAGTATTTATTGACCAGGCCGCATTTGAAGCCCATCAGCGCCGCGTAAGGTTGTCCGACTGGGGTAGAGTCGCGTCGAATGTCGAAAGGCACTATCAAGTGACGGAAGCTGACTGATGGCTAAACCGTATAACCATTCGCTTTTGTCGGACGATTTCTTCACCGCTACACAGCTACAAAATTGCCGCAAAGCTCCGCGTTAGCAGCTACAGCTTCCTGCCAAATCTTGCGCATTGAGTAAAAAAGGAATAATTTGTACTCATGGATGAATTTGAATTCGACGAAGCCAAAAGTAAGTCCAATCTGGACAAGCACGGTATAGATTTCGTTGCTGCCCAAGGGCTGTGGAAAGATCCATACCTGCTGGAGATCCGCGCTAAATCAGAGGATGAGCAGAGGTTTTTGCTGATAGGCAAGATTGGTGAAAAGCCCTGGTCGGCTGTCGTCACATACAGTGATGCTGGTATTCGTCTGATTTCAGTCAGACGTTCCCGTAAGAAGGAGGTTGAGCTCTATGAAAGCTAAAGACTTCGACAAGAAATTTGAAGAAGGGCAGGAAGATATCGTCGATGACCTCGATCTGTCCTCTGCTCGCCGCGTTAATCAGGAACAAAAGCGAATCAACGTCGATTTCCCGGCTTGGGTTGTCGAGTCGTTGGATCGTGAGGCTGCGCGCATAGGCGTTACTCGCCAATCGATCATCAAGGTGTGGCTGGTGGAGCGTCTTCAGGCAGAATCTGCTAACAAGCCGCTCAATGGTGATGCCACAGGCGGCACACATTAGCGGAGCGTTAACTGGAAAGGAGCCCATGAATCAGAATTTTGCGGATGAGCTGGTCACGATGATGAAAGAAGACCAGCTGTTATTGCAGCAACTCTTCTATTCCGGAGAACTTCCATCTGAGTCTTATCATCCCCGGATGAAAGCCCTGCATGAGCAGAATGCTTCTCGCCTGAAAGAGATTATTGGTGCATACGGTTGGCCCAGCATTTCGTTAGTTGGGGTAGAGGGTGCCAAAGCTGCATGGCTGGTCGTTCAGCATTCTGTTTCAGATCCCGAGTTCATGGCTGGGTGTGTCTCCCTACTAGAAGATGCCGTTGCGAGAGAGGATGTGGCGGGCTGGCAGTTGGCATTCCTGCAAGATCGAGTGCGTACGCTCTCTGGCAAGCCTCAATACTATGGCACCCAGTTTGATGTTGATGAAAACGGTTGGCCAGCACCTTTTCCTATTGAGGATTCTGCTACGGTTAATGAACGCCGTGCGCGTCTTGGGCTGAACTCCATCGAGGAGCGCCAGGAGCAAATGACTGAGCAGGAGCGGAAGCGCCGCGCCAATATCGAACAAACCAGTTAACCAAACGCGGCACTCGGACGCCCTTGTCTCCGCTGCGTCAAGGTCGCAGGTGCGCTCTGCATTACATAGAGAGAAGGCATTGAACCATAGTGAATACTCGTCTTTTCGAGAAAAGCTCGTTGAGCATCTTTTCATTGGCGAACTACTAAAGCTTTCCTGGAAGGAATTCGACTGCACGCTAGAAGTGGCGAGTCCAGAAGTTGATAACGCTGGCTACGATCTAATAGCGGAAGATAATGGGGTCGTGAGGCATATACAGCTTAAAGCTTCATACGTTGGCGGCAAAACAGCCAGCCAGAAAGTTCATACGAGGCTTTTTGGAAAGCCTTCTGGGTGTGTTATTTGGATTTATTTCAACGAAGATACCTTGGAGCTGGGGCCATTTCTCTTTTTTGGCTCTCTTCCCGGCGAGAAATTGCCTAGCCTTGACGAGCTTAAGGTTGCAAAACATACCAAGGGTGACCAGGGCGGATTCAAAGCCGAGCGCCCTAACATAAGGGTTTTGCCAAAGGGTTGGTTCAAAAATATCAGTTCCATTGATGAGGTCTATGAGGCCTTATTTGGGGCACCACTTAACTGCCTGCATAATACACGCGTATGATGCGGCGCTAGGCGGAAGCTCAATATCCAATCCCGCGCGTACTTTAGGCGCTATGCACCAAAGGCGGCGTTCACATCCATGCTCTTGTGTAATATGCGAATTATTCTTATTTTATGGCTTCCGGTTTGTTGGTAAAAAATAACATGGCTGCCCTGCGGAAACTTGCGGTAATGCTGGCGAATTTCGTCACACGATTTTCCGATATCAGGGGTTTCTGCCAGTAACCAGAATGAGTCATCAAACTGGTTTAAGTAGACGTCCCGCTGCTCCTTACCCCAACGGCGCTGAGTAAACAAAGCAATGTCTCTTAAATCCATTTTGGCAGCTAGCGTAAGTGTGAATAGCGACATTAGTTACTTTTTTCACTATCAAGCTCATTGATAAAGCTGCTGAGGTCATAGTCAGCGTCACCGCTTTGCTCACCCTCGATAAGCAGTTGTCTAAGTGTATGTAGTTTGGCTTCCTGGTTTTCGAGTAGTCGTAGGGCTGAACGAATAACTTCGCTCGCAGAGCCGTATCGGCCACTTTGTACTTGAGTGGTAACAAAGCTTTCAAAGTGGTCGCCAAGAGTGATGCTTGTATTTTTAGCCATGTCCTAGGTCTCCAGTGATACCAGAATATACCTGATTATGGTATAGGGTTGGGCTGTCGGCAAGGTGCCTAACAAGGCGCTGCTAGCGTCTTTCTAAACCTATTCATGCGCGAGGGAACTTAGTTCAAGAGAGTGACGGGCGCGACGCGATTAGCAAAATAAAAGGCAGCCAGAGAACCCGGCTGCCTAATAAAAAAGCCGCTAACGAGTAGCGGCTAAATAATGATCGCTGAGACATTGATCAGCGTTTGCTTAGCCCAGGAGGAGGGCGAGAGGCATTAATCCGCCCGCTCACCTCCTAAGCCAACACTTAGCGCCGATCTACTCGGCGGTTGCCAGCAGGCTGGCGTTGCCGCCCGCTGCGGTGGTGTCGATGCACAGATGGCGTTCCACCACGTAACGATCCGGCGAGATTGTCTGGGTCTCGAGCGGTATTATCGCGCCGTCGCGCTTGGCCAGCGCAATGCGCAGTTCACGTGTCCAGTCGCTGTCACCCGCGGCGGCAACCGCTGCAATGCCTTTGACCTCGCTCAACGACTCGGCTGAAACGCTGCCATCAAGGCCGGCTATCGGCGCACCGGCATCGAGCAGCGGTTTCACAGCCTGCTCGGCACCTGGGGCGACTACGACGGCCCCGCAGCCTGCGCCGAGGGCTTGCGCAGCCTGGGCAATGGCGATATCCAGGGTTGGCCCAAGGCACAGCACCACGCCCTTGGGATACATTGCCAGGCGGTTGCTTTCGCCCGTTGGCCCTGGCAGCGTCTGCGACGTCATATCCAAGGCTGCTGTTTCGGCGAGCGCCTTGCGGATCACGCCGTTTTTGCCTGAGAGTGCCTTGCGCAGTACCTCGATGCGACTGGGTCGTACCGCCCAGTTACGGGCGTCCAGCCCATCAAGGGCCGACTGGAGATCGCTAAGTGATACGGCTTTGCCTTCTGGCGCTTCAACGTGCTCAGCCTCCGCGGTGCGGCGGAAACGCGTTACGTAGAGCGGGCCACCGGCCTTGGGCCCGGTGCCCGAGAGGCCCTCGCCGCCGAATGGCTGAGAGCCAACGATAGCGCCGATCTGGTTACGGTTGACGTAGACGTTGCCAACATGGATGCGCTCAACGATCTGCTGCACGCGGTCATCGATGCGGGTATGCAGGCCGAAGGTCAGCCCGTAGCCCTTGCCATTGATGTCATCGACGACCTTGTCGATGTCCCGTGCCTTGAAGGTGGCGACGTGGAGAACCGGGCCAAAGATTTCCCGTTCGAGATCCTCGATGCCGCTGACGTCGACTACCGCAGGGGTAACGAAAGTGCCTGTGTCCGGCGCCGCCAATTTCTTCAGTACCTTGCCGTTCTTCTCGTGTGCCGCCACGTAGTCGTTGATCTCGGTCTGGGCATCGGCATCAATCACCGGCGATACGTCGGTATCGGTGTTCCAGGGGTCGCCAATGGTGAGCGCTTCCATGGCGCCGTAGAGCATGTTGAGCAACCGATCCCGCGCCTCTTCCTGGACATACAGCATGCGCAGCGCGGAACAGCGCTGGCCAGCCGACTGGAAGGAGGAAATCAGAATATCGCGCACTGCCTGCTCGGTCAGTGCCGTGGAGTCCACGATCATGGAGTTGAGACCACCGGTCTCGGCGATCAGCACGGCATCAGGCCCGGCGTTCTCGGCCAGCGCTTTGTGGATAATCTGGGCCACCGGAGTTGAACCGGTGAAACAGACACCGGCGATGCGTGGGTCGCTGGTCAGCGGGCCGCCTACCGTTGGACCGTCGCCAGGCAACAGCTGTAGGGCCGCTTCCGGCAAACCGGCTTCGCGCATGAGTTCGACGGCGCGGGCGGCGATCAGAGGTGTCTGCTCAGCGGGCTTGGCGAGTACCGCATTGCCAGCAACCAAGGCGGCAGCGATCTGGCCGGTGGTGATGGCCAGGGGGAAGTTCCACGGGCTGATGCAGACGAAGATGCCGCGGGCGCTGCCGGGCTCTTCCGCTTCCAACCGCTCGCCTTCGTTGGCGTAGTAGCGCAGGAAATCCACCGCTTCGCGAACTTCGGCAATACCATCGAACATCATCTTGCCCGCTTCGCGGGTGGCGATCACGGTCAGCTCGGCGATGTGTTCCTCGTAGAGGTCGGCGGTGCGGCGTAGTACCGCGGCGCGTTCGGCGGCCGGGCGCGCCGACCACTCTTTGAAGCCTTGCTCGGCGGCGTCGAGGGCAGTGGCGACCTCTTCCGGGGTGGCCTCATGCACCTTGCCGATCACCCGTGAGCCGTCGGCGGGGGAGACGGCATCGCGCGCTGGGCCCCGGGGAGCGGGGCTGCCCACCAGCATGGGGCCTGCGGTCCAGGTGGCGTCGGCAAATGCTTCGCGGGCATTGAGCAGCGGCAAAATCGAAGCGGGTTCGTTGATGCGGTAGCCCTTGGAATTCTTACGCTCAGGCTCAAACAGCTCGCCGGGCTGGCGGATCAGCGGGCTTGAGACGTCGTTGCCGAGTTGCTTAAACGCTTCAATGGGGTCCTTTGAAACGTCGCTTGGCGGAATCGAGCTATCCACTACCTGGTTGACGAACGAGGAGTTGGCCCCGTTCTCCAGCAGGCGGCGTACCAGATAGGCCAGCAGGTCACGATGCGCGCCGACCGGGGCGTAAATGCGGCAGTGGGTGCCTTCCGACTCTTTAACGATGTGGTGCAGCGATTCGCCCATACCGTGCAGGCGCTGGAACTCGTAACTGTCCTTGTCGCTGCCCGCCATTTCTACAACGGCGGCGCAGGTGTGGGCGTTGTGGGTCGCGAACTGCGGGTAGATGCGGTCGCGCCGGTCGAGCAGCATCTGCGCGCAGGCCATGTAGCTGACATCGGTGTTGACCTTGCGAGTGAAGACCGGGAAGGTCTTGACCCCCATTTCCTGGGAGAGCTTGATCTCAGTATCCCAGTAGGCGCCCTTAACCAGCCGCACCATAATCTTGCGATTAAACCGCTCGGCCAGCTCGTAGAGTGTCTCTATCATCGGCGCGGCGCGGCGCCCGTAGGCTTGCACGACGACCCCAAAGCCATCCCATCCGTCCAGGCTGGGGTCGGCCATCAGGGCCTCAATCACGTCGAGGGAGAGATCCAACCGATCCTGCTCTTCGGCATCGATATTGAAACCGATATTGGCCTTGGCTGCCTGCTGCACTAGTTCCTTGGCGCGCGGTACCAGTTCTGCCATCACCGTGTCGCGGTGGGTGTATTCATAGCGCGGGTGCAGCGCCGAGAGCTTTACTGAGATGCCGGGGCTTCCGCGCACGTCGCCCTTGGCCTGCTCGGCAATCGCGGTGATCGCCTCTGAATAAGCTTGGTGATAGCGGACGGCATCTTCGTCGGTGCGTGCCGCTTCACCCAGCATATCGTAGGAGTAGGTATAACCCTGTTTCTCAAGTTCGCGGGCATTCTTCATGCCTTCTTCGATGGTCTGTCCAAGCACGAACTGGCGGCCGAGAATCTTCATCGACTGGCCAACCGCCTTGCGTACCACCGGCTCGCCCATGCGGCGAACCAGGCCGCGCAGCGCCCGCGTGGGGCCCTTGGGGTCTTCTTCCAGCACCTTACCGGTCAGCAGCAGCGCCCAGGTCGAGGCATTGACCATTGAAGACGAAGACTTGCCCAGGTGGGCGCCCCAGTCGGAGGGCTCAATCTTGTCGTGGATCAGGTCGTCGATGGTTTCCGCATCGGGCACGCGGAGCAGCGCTTCTGCCAGACACATCAAGCCAACGCCTTCGGTGGTCGAGAGCCCGTACTCGGCTAGGAATGCCTCCATCATTGAAGGCGATCTTTCCTTACGCACACGCGCTACGTAGTTGGCGCCAACGGCGGCGACCTTCTTGCGGTCATCCTCCGACAGCTTGATACGCTCGACCAGCCCGTGCAGCACATCTGCCTCGTTGGCGTCGTAGTTGGTGCGAATGCGTGAGCGTAGATCACTCACGTCGCTATGCAGATGGTCGTTCATACAGGGTCTCTCCTTGCTAGCCGACACTTAGGCATTCCCGCGTCGGTTAGGGTGTAGTCATACTTTTTGCAGTTAACACAAAATAACTAACCTAAAGAGGGCTCCCGCGGGAGCCCTCTTGATACGCTCAATGTGGTTGAGCGCTTACTTGCGTTCGATATGCTGATATTCACCGGCATCGTCAGTCGCATTGCTGACTACGATGATGGCGATAAAGGACGCGATGAAGCCAGGAATAATCTCGTACACGCCAGGGCCACCCAGGAATTCACCGTTCCAGCCCAGTGAGATCCAGATCATGACGGTGAGAGCACCCACGACCATGCCTGCGATGGCGCCATTGCCATTGGTGCGTGACCACATCAACGACAAGATAATCAACGGACCAAACGCGGCGCCGAAGCCTGCCCAAGCGTTACTGACCAGCCCCAGAACCTGGGAGTTTTCGTCAGAGGCAATAATCGCTGCCACAATGCCCACAAGTACTACACAGACGCGGCCTACGGCGACACACTGCGCTTCAGTTGCATTCTTGTGCAGGAACAGGCGATAGAAGTCTTCGGTCAGTGACGAAGACGCCACCAGAAGCTGGCTTGAAACGGTGCTCATAACCGCTGCGAGCAGCGCCGCATAGAGGAAGCCGGTAATCAACGGATGGAACAGTAGGTCTGCCAGGATGATAAAGATCGTTTCCGGATCTTGGACATCAATACCGTTGCGGATCGCATAGGCCCGGCCGAAGATGCCCAAAGAAACGGCACCAATCAGCGAGATAAGCATCCAGCCCATGCCAATATTACGGGCAATGGGCACATCCTTGAGTGTACGGATCGCCATGAAGCGCACAATGATGTGCGGCTGGCCGAAATAACCCAGGCCCCAGGTCACAGCCGACAGCCACCCGATGAAGGTCAGCCCCGACGTCCAGGAAAGCAGGGTGGGATCGACTTCATTCAGGGTCTGCGTGGCCTGCGATAAACCGCCGCCACCTTCGCCAAACAGCACCACCGCTGGCATGATCACCAGTGCCAGCATCATGATGCAGCCTTGCACGAAGTCCGTCATGCTCACGGCCAGGAAGCCGCCGACAACCGTATAAATAAGCACCACGCCCAGAGTGATCATGACACCCATGGCGTAGTTGCTCATGTCGCCGAAGTTGTAAATGCCAGTAAACGCGCTTTCAAACAGCTTGCCGCCTGCCACCAGGCCTGAGGCGGTATAGACTGCGAAAAAGATCACGATAACGATGGCAGACACTGTGCGCAGTGACATGGAACGGGTGGGGAAGCGGTTTGCCAGAAAAGCAGGGATGGTGATCGCGTTGCCGTAGTGAACGGTCTGTTCACGAAGACGAGGGGCGACCAGAATCCAGTTGAATAACGCCCCCACGAGCAAACCAATACCGATCCAGGCGGAACCCAAGCCAGAGACGAACATTGCCCCAGGCAAGCCCAGCAGCAACCAGCCGCTCATATCCGACGCACCGGCCGACAGGGCCGCTACTTTTGGGCTGAGGGTACGACCACCCAGCATGTAATCTTCGGAGGAAGAGGTGGATTTGCGCATCGCATAAATACCGATGGCGACCATGAGCGCAAAATACGCTATGAGACTGATCCAAACACCAATAGCCATGTAATATCTCCGGTTCGTCAGGACGGAATTAGCTCCGACCGGTTAGCGCCGTTACCGTGTAGAATCCGGTAGTGGCCCGCATTATTTTTTTTAACTTCGTTTGCTATTACGTTACGAGGCCTAACGAGCGCCTACTAGAGATAGTGTCAGAAAAGTTGATGGCACGTTTATCAGCAATGATCCCACTATTATTTTCGACCATGAGGTAGTTCCCTGTTCAGGAGTTTTGGTTTGTCGTTGATGAGCTACTCACTCATCGCCTAGCGCCAACAGCGACGCGTTCCCGCCTAACGCAGCGGTGTTATTAGTAATCGTTTTTTCAGTCATAAAGCGTTGCAGATAAAGAACAAATGAGTAACAAGGCGTTTCGCCCAAACCAATAACTGAATGTAGAGTGCCGCCACCTCGAGTGTATGTTGGTTCCGCGGCAAAACGTGTCAATTTCGCGGCAAGAGCAGCAATTATACGACTTTAGTAGAGTTTCTGCTGGCCTGCTAGCGGCCCTAAAGCAGCATTTGACGGGCTCATGGCAATCGGTGGTACATCCGCTTGGCGCAGTTTGCGCGGCGACAATCCGTAGCTACGGCGAAATGCATGGGAGAGCGCGCTTTGATTGGCAAAGCCGGTTTGAATGGCAATATCGGTGAGGGGAAGACGGCTTTGTAGGACCAGTTGGCGGGCCGCATGCAGACGCTGGCGCTTAACGTACTGCCAGGGCGACAGCCCGGTTTGGGCGCGGAAGCAGTCGGAGAAATGCGCTTCGCTTAAACAGGCTAGCCGGGCTAAATCGGCGACGCGCAGGTCTTCGGCGAGGTGCTGACGAATAAAGCGGTTAATGCGCGTCAAGTCCAGGCGCTGCTGGTTGCTGTTGGCGGTGGTGCCTAATCGCGCTTTCAGTGAGCCCAGCAGCGTGGCAGCCAAGCGGTCTTGCTGAAAGGAGTTAGTCGAGGTGTCAAACCCTTGAGCAAGTTCGCTTTGCATAAATGCTAAATAGTGTTGCAGCGCGTTATCTAGGCCAAAAAAACGCGGTGCATCAAACAGCGCTACCAGTTCGCGGTTTTCACCGGTGAGCGCGGGGGCGTCTTCGGGGAGGTCAAAAATTAATTGCCGATTGTGGCCGTAACCCGAGTAGTAGTGCTCGTGATTAGCGGGCACGATACAGCCCGAAAAGGCATTAACTCTGCCACCTAAGCCTTCAATTTCAAATTCTGATGAGCCACACAGCGTAATCACAATCTGATGAAAGTCATGGGTATGATGATGCGTTGCGCTGGCTAGCGGAATTTGTCGAATGGTACTGGGCATGCAGGTCTCCTTAATCGCAATAGGTCTGCTGAACCGCTACTGCTGGCGGAGGGCTGTATGGGCGGACAAATGATCGCGAAGGGCCTTAAGTTCAGCCTGGCCCTCTTGATTGAGCAATGGTTTACCCTGGGCTACCATCCAGCGTCGGCCATGCTGCTCCATTAAATGCGCGGCACGGCGACGAATGCCATCCAAATACTCATTATGCCGAATAGGGTAGCCGATAATAGCGTTCCACTCGGTTTCGCTTACCTGGCTGTTGAGCGCTTTATCAAACAGCGCCAGTAAATCCTTAGGTTCAGTGCGGTAGCGCGGCGTGCTTGAGGTCATCAACACCAGCATTACCGCGCCAATCACCAGCAAGCACACTCCAAATACCAATAAATACAGCGCCATTCGCTGGGCTCCTAGGCGTCATCAGTTCACAAATTGTCATTTAATTATACGCTTGACGCCGCCAAGGTCGAAAATTTTACTATTTTGCGAACTTTTCCAGCGCGGCGTGTCTGAGTATGTACAGACAACAGCGCGATAGCAGTCGCTAAAGTTGTTGTTCTGGCTCTTTGTTTTGATCCCTTGCTTCCGCTACTCCTTGAGTAGCGGTTTTTTTTTGCCTGATGCTTGCCTGTTATATCGCCGCTTAAAGAAAGCGTAGCCAGCATAACGGCTAATGGCGGCGAATCATTAGCAGCGCAATTAGGATATCACGTCGTGTCACGATGCCTATCAACCGCTGTTGCTCCACGACCGGGTATACCTTGGGTTTCGCTGACCGCATTTCCTGTGCCAAGTCGGTAATGCTCTTATTCGGTGATACGCTGAGTACTTCGTGGCGCATCAACTCTTTAACGAGCGGCGCCTCATCATCGTGATAGATACTATCAAGCACACGGCCCAATACATCCTGCTCCGAAATAAAGCCGATTAAGCGGTCGGCGGCATCAACCACTGGTGCGCCTGGCAAGCGGTGCAGTGCCAGGCCCTTGGCTAATGTGGTGATTGATGCGTCGGGTGAAACACGGTAGCAATCGCGGGACATGATGTCGCGAACGATGTTGGGTGCAGCTCTACTCATCATGGACACTCCTCGATCATCGTATTCAGCGCTGTGACAATAATAAAGCTGTCGCAGGCAGTGCGTTCTGATTGTTCGTTGTTGTAGGCACTAAGGTAATATCAACTCTTTCACTGTAGGTGATTTGTTCATGGCGTGCGTCCTGCAAGCTATCTTTATTCAACGCTATAAGTACTGAATTTTCTGTGTTGTTAATTTTCTAATGGCATCACCTGACCGTTAATTAAGGCATCAAGGAGCCTTCCATGGATGCACGTGAATATTTAAACCGCAAAGGCGTGGGGAGTGAACGTGACCCGGATCGACCCAATACATTAGAAGAGAAAGCCTGGGAACGGGCGAGGGGCTCTGGTCATCAACGGCCTAAATCGGGCACACCCCATGATTGGGAAGACTGGGAGCGCCATCACGATGACTTGGCTGAAGGGGCTGAAACCCTTGAGCAAAAAATCGATAAAGAAGCCCATCATCCTACCCAGGAGCGGGCAGCTCAGGCCGCTAAAGAGTCAGCTCCTGACGCCGTAGAACACTTCACTCCACCGCCCGAGGCGGCGCTAGACGCGACTCCGGCTGCATCATCCAAAACGGCATCAGTGAGCCAGGCAGAACCAGTGACACCCGAGCCCGCCGCGTTGAAGTTCGCCTATTATGCCCTGGCGATATGTCTGCCACCCCTCGCAGTCGGCTTAACACAGGGCGGCCAAAAGCGTGTGATTCTCGCGTTGGTGTTGACACTGGCGGGTTGGTTGCCGGGTGTGGTGTATACGGTTTGGTGGTTGCAGCGGCGTTAACCAACGGTTGTTATTACGTTTACGACTTGGCAGCTTCATCCATGTGCGTATAATCCTCGTAAACTAATTTATAAGCCGGGGTTTACTATGGGTTATCTAATGGGCGTCACCGCCCTGTGGGCATTTTCCTTTTCGTTGATAGGGGTTTATCTGGCTGGGCAGGTCGACAGCTACTTTGCGGTGCTGCTACGAGTAACGCTTGCCATGCTGGTGTTCCTGCCGTTTTTACGCCCCAGCCTGCTGCGCGGTAAGCAGCGGCTCGCCCTCATGGGATTAGGTGCCATCCAATTGGGAGTGATGTACACCTTCTTCTACCAATCCTTTTTGCTGTTGTCGGTGCCAGAAGTACTGCTGTTCACGATCTTTACGCCTATCTATATCGCACTGCTGGATGACCTCCTGTTTGGCCGCTTTACCCCCATCTATCTCGTGACGGCACTGCTTGCAGTTCTCGGGGCAGGCGTTATCCGCTATGACGGTGTCGATAGCGGCTTCTGGATGGGCTTTTTAGTGGTGCAAGGGGCAAACCTTTGCTTTGCTATTGGTCAGGTAGGTTATCGTCGATTAGCGGCTGATTTGCCTCCTACGCTGGCGTGGCACAATGTGTTTGGCTGGTTCTTCGTTGGCGCAATGTTAGTGGCACTACCCGCTTATTTACTCTTCGGCAACAGCGCTGCATTACCGACCACATCGCTGCAGTGGGGTGTACTGGCCTGGCTGGGGTTAGTGGCGTCTGGCGTTGGCTACTTTGCCTGGAATCAGGGCGCCACTAAAGTGGATGCTGGCACGCTAGCGATTATGAATAATGCGCTGGTGCCAGCAGGGCTTATCGTTAACCTGGTAATTTGGAACCGCGATGCGGATATCCCGCGCTTGCTGCTGGGCGCGCTTATCATTGCGGCCTCGCTGTGGCTCAACCATTGGTGGTGCCAGCGTCGTCAAGTGGCCGTTAGCTAAGCCTATTTGCCCGATACCTCAGGTGTCTCCATAATGGCGGCTTCTGTTAGCGAGAGTCGGCCCATGAGCAACACCTTACCGCCAGATGCCAAATCTTCAGAGGCTATGTCTTCAGAGACTAGGTCGCCCTCCAGCGATCAATCAGGCAGGCCCTTTAAAACCATCGGGCTGATTGGTCGGTTGGGTAGCGATAAAGTAATCGATTCTCTGCAGCGTCTGGTGACCTATCTCGTCGCCCATGAGTATTCGGTGCTGGTGGAAGACCGCACGGCTACTGCCTTGCCGCACCATGGTCAACCGGAAGCAAGCCGCCGCATGTTGGGGGAGCTGTGCGATCTGGTGATCGTGGTGGGTGGCGATGGCAGTTTGCTTGGCGCGGCGCGTACGCTCTGCCGAAGCGGAACGCTTATTTTAGGGGTCAATCGTGGCCGCTTAGGGTTTCTCACGGACATTTCGCCAGATGAGCTGGAAACCCGTGTTAGTGAAGTGCTCGCGGGCGAATTTGAGATTGAACAGCGTTTCCTGTTAGACGCCGTGCTCTACCGTAACGGTGTTGCGGTGGGCAACGGCGATGCCTTGAATGAAGTCGTTCTGCACCCCGGCAAAGCGGTGCGCATGATTGAGTTTGAACTGTTTATTGATGGTCAGTTTGTTTATAGCCAGCGCAGCGATGGCTTGATTGTCGCCACGCCTACCGGCTCTACGGCTTATGCACTCTCGGGTGGTGGGCCGATCATGCACCCCAAACTTGATGTAGTAACGCTGGTGCCGATGTTTCCCCATACGCTGTCGAGTCGGCCAATCGTGATTGATGCCGCCAGCGAAATCCGTATTCATATTGGCGAAACTAACCAAACCTATCCGCATATAAGCTGCGATGGGCAAACGCGGGCGGTAGCGAAGCCCAACGATGTGTTGGTGATTACCCGTAAGCCTGAACGCGTTCAACTGGTGCACCCCATCGGACATAATTTCTACGAAGTGCTGCGCAGCAAATTAGGCTGGAGCCATCGGTTGGGGGATTAAGCATGCAGCGTAAAACGCAAGGCAGGCCTCAGCTGGAAGGATATGACCTGATTGGTGATGTCCACGGCTGTGGCGCTACGTTAGCCACATTACTCGAAAAGCTGGGTTATCATCAGCGCAGCGGTGTATACCGCCACCCACGCCGCAAGGTGATTTTCCTTGGCGACCTGATTGATCGCGGGCCGCGTATTCGCTTGGCAGTGACCATCGCCCGGCGAATGGTAGAGCAGGGCGAGGCCTACATTGTGATGGGTAACCATGAGTACAACGCCCTGGCGTATACTCATCCAGGGCCTGCAGGTAGCCACAAACGCTGGCTGCGTGAGCATACTCCTCGGCATAATCGCATTATTCAAGACACTCTAGAGCAGTATCGCGACTACACCAATGAGTGGGAAGATACGTTGGCGTGGTTTAAAACTATCCCGCTCTGCCTTGAGATAGACGGGATTCGGGTGGTACATGCCTGCTGGGATCAGAAGCTGATTGACGAGCTAAAACAGCGACGTCCTGATCAATGCATGGACACTGAGTTTTTGGTTGAATCCACCGACCCCACTACCCAAGCGTATCAAATACTAGATCGCCTCACTCGAGGCCCGCATGTCTCGCTGCCAGAAGGGATTGCGATACACTCTGGTGATGGCTTTACGCGGAAAAGTTTCCGCGCCCACTTTTGGGCTCAAGACCCACAACAGTGGGGTGATGTAGTCTTTCAGCCGGATAACTTGCCCGGCGATCTTGAAACCCGCGAACTCACGGCCGAAGAGCGGCAGCAATTGAGTTATTATGGGCCAGAAGAGCCACCGTTATTTATTGGTCACTACTGGTGCGAAGGGATACCGTCGCTTCCCGCTCGCAATATCGCCTGTTTAGACTACAGCGCGGTCAAATATGGCCGGTTAGTCGCTTATCGCTGGAGCGGGGAGACGACGCTAAATGCCGACCACTTTGTATGGATTAAGGTGCCGAAAGAGGAGCGGGCATTGCCGAAACCCTGGGAAATTGATTTTGATTAGGTGATTATTTCTTTGGTTACGTTTTTTTACATAATTTTTGCAAAACGGCTGAACTAACGCTGCTGTCGGCTATCAGAGTAAGTGTTCCCTTGAATGATCCCTTGCTTTTATTCTCCGGCGGTCCCCACCGCCGGTTTTTTTTGCCTGTCTGTTGGCAGCCGATAGCTCGCCCAATACCTACTCGCTGCGGTCAGCGTGCCGTTAGCGCATTGATTAGAGGGATGTTATGCATCCAGTGATGCTTTTGCCCGATCACGCGGATACAAGCGAACTGCGCAAGGCACTTTGGCGCCACCGCATTGGTCACCGCATTACCGACGAGGCCGACGGCCAGCTGCTATGGATTGCTGACCCTCGTCAGCACGATGAATTAAAATCACTGGTAGAGCGCTGGAAACAGGGGGAACCCCTGGAGCTTCAGCACTCAGCCAAGCGTTCACGCAACATGACTTCTTCCCTGACTTCTCTCAAACAAGTGCCGGTGACGGCCTTGATGATTGCGATAAGCGTGGTGGTGTTTGCTCTGATAGGGGTGTTCGGTGACCAACTGATCGTGACGTTGACCATCGTGCCCATCGGTATTTCAGGGGGTGAGCTTGTGTTCGGTCAGCTGTCGCAAACGCTCTCGTCAGGGCAGGTGTGGCGCTTGCTATCGCCTGCATTTCTGCACTTTGGCTGGATGCATTTGATATTTAACCTAATGTGGGTGTGGTACTTCGGCCGTCAGATTGAAGCGCTGCAGGGCAGCCGCACTATGCTACTGCTGCTTGTTGTGGCGGGCATAGGGGCCAACATCGCTCAGTACCTGACCGGTACCGTATTGTTTGGCGGTATGTCCGGAGTGGTTTATGCACTGCTGGCCCACGTTTGGTTGATGTCGAGGCGTGTGCCCCGAAGCGGTTTCTTTGTGCCGCAAATGCTGGTGGTCTTCATGCTGGGGTGGATGGTGTTCACCATGACCGATATGGCGGGCAGCGTTGGTTTTGGCAATGTCGCTAATGAAGCGCATTTGGGTGGCCTACTCGTGGGGCTCATCACAGGCTGGTATTATTCATCCCGCCGTTTGAAAAAACATTAAGAGGCCGCAATGAGCGAAATGACGTTCGAGAAAATGATTAACCAGATGACCCCAGCGATCTATGAGAGCCTGAAACAGGCAGTATCGCTGCGCAAATGGCCTGATGGTCGTCGCTTAACGCCCGAGCAGACCGAGCTCTGTTTGGAAGCCGTGATGCGTTATGAAGCTGAGAATAATGTGCCGGAAGAGAGCCGCGTAGGCTATTTAGAGCAGCGTACCTGTGGGGCAACTGCCAACGGCGCTGGTGTAACACCAGAAATGGCCGGCTTGGCACGGGATGCCGCGCGTGATTGAAGCGGTAGTGCAAGGTTGTTTAAGCAAAATGGCGGCAGCGCTGCCTGATCGTCAGCATGAGCAGGTAGCCTACCATTTGCGTGCAGGGGAGCACCGTGTCGCGCTTAATGAGCGTATCGGTGAGCCGCTTAGTTTGCGTTGGACAGGCGCGATTGCCTGTACCCACTGTGGGCGGGCGACCAAGAAGAGCTTTGCCCAAGGCCATTGTTATCCTTGCTTTAAGCGGTTAGCACAATGCGATACCTGCATTATGAAACCGGAAACCTGCCACTTTTTCCAAGGCACCTGCCGTGAGCCGGAGTGGGGTGAGAAGCACTGTTTTCAGCCTCACATCGTTTACTTGGCTAACTCTTCTGGCTTGAAAGTAGGTATTACGCGTAAAACCCAAATGCCGACCCGTTGGTTGGATCAAGGTGCGATACAGGCGCTGCCGATTCTGGAAGTCGATACCCGGCAGCAGTCCGGGTTTGTCGAAATGCTGTTCAAAGAGCAGGTGGCCGATCGCACCAACTGGCGGGCCATGCTTAAAGGTGATGTTACAGCAATGGATTTAGCCGCTGAGCGTGACCGGCTGCTGAGCCTTTTAGCTGGCGGGCTGAATCAACTCCGCGAGACTCATGGGGCAGATGCCATTCGCACCCTGGAGCAGCCCGCACAAGAATTTCACTACCCGGTCAGCGTCTTCCCAAAAAAAGTGGTGTCGCATAATTTTGATAAGCAACCGGTGGTGGAAGGCGTGCTGCAAGGCGTCAAAGGCCAGTATTTGCTACTTGATAGCGGCGTTATTAATCTCCGCAAATTCACAGGTTACGAGATCCAGGTGAGTTAATCGGCTAGCCAGAGTGCGGTGAGTTGGCTAAGGTTAGGGGGTCGCATTATCTCGCCTTAAGCAATGCAAGGAAGCCCCGATGCCCTGGCTTAAACTGCTTCACATTGCCGCGCTAGTGATCTGGTGCGGCTCGCTGTTGTATTTGCCCGCTTTGCTCAGCCAAACGCTGCAGCTACGTAAAGACTCGGGCTTTGCTCAGGGCACGCCACCGATGCCGCGTTTTTTTTATAATTCTGTTGCTACTCCAGCCGCCCTGGTGGCGATAGCGTCGGGTACGTTGCTGTTTCTCACTCATGGCATATTGGGCGGCTGGTTAATCTTAAAGCTTGGGGCCGTGGTGGCGATGGTGGCCGCTCATGGCTGTTTTGGCTGGTTAATACTGCGCCTTGAGCAGGGCCACTACCGTTGGGTGAAGCCAGCCAACTGGACAGCGCTATGCGTTGCGTTAGTGGCCATTCTCAGCGTGCTAGGCTTTGTATTAGCAAAACCGCTGGATTGGAGCTAACACTGTGGCTCTAGTCCTCAACGTCGACTCCTACTGCATGTTCATACACCAACTGGCCGCCCAGCAGACCCGCCACGGCGATCAAACCAGCGGTGATCAGCGATACGGCCAATCCCCAGGGCAAAATCGCACTGGCGTCGTTAAAGCGCAGCAGCCAGTTCAGCGACGCCAGCGAGAGCATTACGACCGCTACGATGGCATGACTCCAGCCGGTAACCAGGCGGCGAATACGCGGCACGGTGACCAAGTCGATAATCCCCGCCGTACTGGCAATCCAGCCCCCAAACGCACCGACGCCAGCCAGCCACAGGCTGGCGCGCAGCCAGAATTCATCACCACTCAGCAAGAAGCCGATATCGCTGGCCACCAGCGCCAACAGCGCGGCGACCGGAAAATGAATCATCACTGGATGCAGTGGGTGGCCGGCGATAGAGGCGCGGCTTACGATCGAGAGTTGGCGAGTTTTTGCCATGGTCACTTCCTGTGGGCAGAAAAAGGAATTCAGGGATGAGGCTTAGACTTCAATGTTTAACACGTATCCAGCGCTTAACAAGTATTCAACGCTTAACCCAGCAGAGGGTCAACCGGCTGGGCATTCTGCTCGCACTGTTAGCTGGATTACTGCTAACCGGCTGCGCGGGCGATAAGTCTATTCTAGACCCGGCAGGCCAAGCTGCGCGAGATGTGGTGATGATTTGGTGGGTGATGCTAGGGTTTGGCACCGTGGTATTGGTCATGGTCACTGTTTTTTGGCTGTCTACCTTTAAGCGTAAAGAGGTGGCGCGCACGCCGGTAGAAGAGCGCCGGGTGGCACGGCGTTGGATTGTCGGCGGCGGGATAATACTGCCAGTCGCCAGTATTATCGCGCTGTTAACTTTTGGTGTGCCGACGGGTCAACGTATGTTAACGCTGCCTTTAAGCGATCCACCGGAAGTGATTGAAGTCATCGGCCATCAGTGGTGGTGGGAAGTGCGCTACCCAGGAGCGGAAGGCGGCGAAGTGGTGACTGCTAATCAACTCATCATGCCGGCGGGTGAGCCCATTGATTTTCATGTTACCGGTGCCGATGTGATCCATGCCTTTTGGGTGCCGCGGTTAGGTGGCAAGATTGATATGGTTCCAGGGCGCATCAATAAAATACGCTTGGAAGCGGATGAGCCAGCGGTATTTGGCGCTCAATGCGCCGAGTTCTGCGGCGCCCAGCATGCCCAGATGCAGCTTTATGTAGAAGCTGTCGAGCGCGACGAGTACGACGCTTGGTTGGCTGACCGTCAAACGGATGAATTGTCGTCGCTAGCGACAAACGACCAACAGCATGAACCTGCCAGGGAGGCATTTATGACTCATTGCGCGAGCTGCCACCGGATAGCCGGGCTCTCAACGGCTGGAGAAGGGCCTGACCTTTCTGATTTAGGCAGCCGTACCAGCTTAGGAGCGGGCATTATGGCCATGGAAGAGGGCGCGGTGACCCACTGGCTGCAACACCATCAACGTTTAAAACCAGGCAATAAAATGCCGCCCCACGATGATATTGACACCGCTACCTTGGCGTCACTGGGTGCTTGGCTGGAGAGCTTGACACCATGACGACCATTAATCGTGAAGTGACGCCACCGGGCGATTTACCCGAAAATCCTCAGCGGTTGCACAACGATCTGCATGAGATCTGGGGAAACCCGCGCGGCTTAAAAGCACTGACCATTGTAAACCACACCACCCTTGGCCTGAGATTCATGGTCACGGGGATGGTGTTTTTCTTGATCGGCGGTCTGTTGGCCATGCTGGTACGCACCCAGCTGGCGCTTTCTGATCAAGATTTCATGACGCCGGATATCTATAACCAAGTCACCACCATGCACGGCACGGTGATGATGTTCCTGTTCGCTATCCCGATGCTTGAAGGGCTGGCGATTTATATGATTCCCAAGATGATCGGTGCCCGCGATCTGGTCTGCCCACGGCTAACATCACTTGGCTACTGGTGCTATCTGTTCGGCGGCATTATTTTAACGTTTAGTTTGGTGTTAGAGATGGCACCGAACAGTGGCTGGTTCATGTATACCCCGCTCAGTAGTAGCGAGTATTCACCGGGTTTAGGTTCGGACTTTTGGCTACTAGGGATCACCTTTGTTGAAATCTCCGCGCTCTCTGCGGGTGTAGAACTGGTGGTTTCAATACTGCGCACGCGTACTCAAGGAATGGCGCTGCATAAAATGCCGTTGTTTGCCTGGTACATTCTCGCGATGGCTTTAATGATTGTGGTCGGTTTTCCGCCGCTGATTCTGGGCAGTATTTTGCTTGAGCTCGAGCGTGCCGCGGGGATGCCCTTTTTTGATGTGGCCGGGGGCGGTGATCCCATCCTGTGGCAGCATCTCTTCTGGCTGTTCGGTCACCCTGAGGTTTACATCATTTTTTTACCGGCGGCGGGGATTGTGTCTACGCTGATACCGGTGTTCGCTGGCCGTCCGATTGTGGGTTACGGGTGGGTGGTTTTTGCCATTGTCACTACCGGCTTTATCAGCTTTGGGTTATGGGTCCACCATATGTTTACCGTGGGGATTCCCCAGCTGGCTCAAGCCTTCTTTTCAGCCGCCAGTATGCTGGTCGCGGTGCCCACGGCGATTCAGGTATTTGTTTGGCTGGCGACGTTATGGCTGGGTAAGCCGAAGATGAAGCTGCCGATGCTATGGATATTAGGCTTCTTGATCATTTTTGTGTGCGGCGGCTTAACGGGGGTAATGCTGGCGCTGGTGCCGTTTAACTGGCAAGTGCACGATACCCACTTCGTGGTGGCACATATGCACTACGTTTTAGTCGGCGGAATGTTCTTCCCGCTGATCGCCGGGCTTTACTACTGGCTGCCCCTCTTTTCAGGCCGTATGCCTTCTGAAACGCTGGGTAAATGGGGCTTCTGGCTGACATTCATCGGTTTTAATACCACCTTCCTGATTATGCACTGGACCGGGCTGCTGGGTATGCCGCGCCGTGTTTACTCTTATGACGCGGGCATGGGTTGGGATATTTTTAATCTAATTTCTTCAGTAGGCGGCTTCATTATGTCGGCGGGGATTGCCATGGTGCTGCTGGATTTTGCCCTACACTTCCGTTTTGGCAAGCCCGCTAAGCCTAACCCATGGAATGCTGATGGCCTTGAGTGGGCCAATAGCATGCCGCCAAGCGCCTATAATTTTGTCAGTTTGCCAAAAATCGAGACACGCCACCCGCTTTGGGATGACCCTGATTTGCCGCGCACTATGGCGGAAGGCCAGCATAGTTTGGCGGTAGCGACTCATGGGCGACGTGAAATGTGGGGAAGCGACCCGTTAACCGGCAAAGTGCGCGAAATTATTCACCTGCCGGGTAACTCGTGGTGGCCGCTTTTCGCTGCGATGGCGTTGGCAGTGGTGTGTATAAGTCTGCTGACTCGCCTTTACCCGTTGGCCGTTATCGCCGTGGTGGTCGCTGGATTGTTTCTATTGCGCTGGTCATGGGAAAACGGTGCACATCCTAAAGCTGCGCCTGATGCACGGGTGGCACCCGGCGATCCTCCGCTGCACTCGCGTACCATGGATGGCCCCGGGCTATGGGCAATGTCGATAACCATGCTCGCTAATGGCTCCTTCTTTCTTTCCTATTTGTTTGGCTGGTTCTACCTTTGGACGGTCTCGCCTGAATGGCGAATGCCTGAGGTATCACCGCTCTCCCTGGTGGGGCTGCTGTTGGCTGGTGGGGCACTCACGGTAGGTGCAGGCATCCTCGAAAAACTGATAAGTGGGTTGCGTCAGCAGCGTGATGCTGGGCTGTCACTAGGCATGTTCAGTATTAGCGCGCTTGGGTTTGTGCAGGTGAGCATCACGCTTTGGGTACTGCTGAGCGCAGACCTTGCGGTTACCGAGAACTCTCATGATGCAATCATTATGGTGGGACTAGCGTATGCACTGTTTCATGGAGGTTTGGGTGCTGTGCTAACACTGCTTCAGGGCCTGCGGGTGGGTTATGGCTATGTGGGCGCCCATGCACCTTTTGAGCCCGCTGTCGTTGCTCAATTGTGGCGTTATAACGTGGCGACGTTCTGGATCATCGTGGGCGCGCTTGCCGTGCTGCCCCGTGTCATAGGGAGTTAGGCGGATGACCATCGTGATGCAGCGCTTACATCTCACTCACCCATTACACTTTGTTATTGGCTTAACGCTTTGGAGTGCTTGGTTTGTAACAGTTTACGGTGGGCATGCTGTGGCCTGTGAAGTCATGCCCCCTGACCCAGAACAGGGTGTATTTACCCTCGTTAATGCGTTGTTGCTTATGGTCAGTCTTGCTGCCGTTGCGCTGTTAGCTGCGTTAACGGTGGGGTGTTACCGCATGAGCAAACATCATACCGGGCGGCTGCGCTTTAATGCACGGGTTTCTGCCGGGCTCTATCTCTTTTCTACCTTCGGCGTATTGTTTGCAGCGATGCCCATCATCGGTATTCCGCCTTGCCTGTGAGTGGTATGACTGACACTAACGCAGACAAGCTCTATACCCTTCACGGCATGTGGTGCACCAGTTGCGCGTTGGCCGTGGAAGGCTCCCTCAAACAGAGTGATGGCGTGCACGACGTTAGCGTGCATTATCCCAGCGCCACGCTCTGTATAAGCGGCACGCCAGCCGCGACTCAGCTCTCAGTGCTTGCCTTAAAGGTTAAGCGACTAGGCTACCGGCTGACGGAACTTGAGCCGGTGGGCGATGCCCATGCACGATTGGAAGAGGAGAGCCGCTACCTCACACTTAGACTGATGGTGGGTTCGCTATTTGGCATGTGGACCATGCTTGCCTCAATTTTGATCTACGCATCCGCCTTGCCCAATGAACAGGTCGAGCAGGTAGTGGCATGGGTGTCGGGTGCTTTTTCACTTCCCGTGGTGCTGTTTGCGGGCGTGCCGTTTTACCGTGCGGGATGGCGTACATTGCTCGCCAAACGCCCTGGAATGGATGTGCTCGTTAGCCTTGGTGTATTTGGCGCTGTGCTCGTCTCGATCGGGCTTTTATGGCGCGGTTCATCGGAAGTGTATTTCGATACGGCGGTGATGCTGATTGTGCTGTTGCTGGTCGGGCGGTTAGTGGAAACGCTGTGCCGTCAACGTGGGTTAAAAGCGCTGGACGCATTGACACTACCGAACGCGAACATAAGCGTTTACCAACATGAACATTGGGTAATGGTTCCTGCCGATGAAGTGGCTGCAGGAATGCGCGTCGAGTTAGCGCCAGGTGAGCGGGTAGCGCTTGATGGCACCCTGGAAGCACCTGGTTGGGTCGATACCGCCTCGCTGACCGGTGAAAGCCTGCCGCGCCTCTTTCATACAGGTCAGAAGGTCTACGCAGGCTGCCGCTACCTGGGTGCAACGCCGCTGGTAATGCAGGTAAGCGCCGGGGTAGGCAAGCGGCGACTAGATCGGCTGTGTGACGAAATGCGCCGCTATCAGGCCAAAAAAGGCGAGCTGCAGAAGCTAGCTGATCGCTTTGCAGCTTGGATAAGCCCCTTAGCACTTGTACTGGCGCTGCTGACGTTGCCTACTGCGCTGTTATTTGGAACGGGCTGGGAAGAGGCCTTTGTGCGGGCGCTTTCCGTACTGGTGGTGGCATGCCCCTGTGCCGTTGGGCTTGCCGTGCCGTTGGCAAGCCTTGCTGGTAGCAGTCAGGCCATGCAGCAAGGTATTGCACTACGCGACCCGGCCGCGCTTGAAACTTTGGCGCGCACTCGCTCGGTAGCACTGGATAAAACCGGCACCTTAACGACCGGCAATCATTCCGTGCTGCATTGGCAGGCACGGGAGGGCGTTGATAAACACACGGTGCAGCGCAAACTAAGCGCCGCCGTCGCTGGAAGCGAACATCCGCTAGCGCACGCGTTAGCGCACTGGTCGAATGATCAACGTGAGCAGAACCCTGATCAGAATATAGAAGTAAATGAATCGCCTGGGGAAGGGCGCCGTGTGCAGCTAAATAGCGGCGAGTGGCTAACGCTAGGTAGCGCTAATTGGCTAACTCGTCAGCAGATTGCGTTGCCATTTCAAGCTGAAGACCCCGCGCTGGTGTTTGCTTCTCAAGTGATGTTGGCTGATGAAGCGGGCTGGCTGGCCACGTTCTATCTGGCCGATCAACCGGTGGAGGATGCCGCTCCAAGCGTGAAGCGCCTGCTCGCATCAGGCTATGTGGTGGCGATGATTAGCGGCGACCGGCAGGGGGCTGTTAGCTGGCTGGGTGAGCAGATAGGGCTTGCCCGAGAAGCTTGCTATGCCCAGCGTTCGCCCGAAGCCAAAGCGCGGTTGTTGCAGGCGCTACTAGCGCCAACGCTCTATGTGGGTGATGGCTTGAATGATACGTTGAGCTTAGCCGCGGCTGATGTGGGTATTGCCCCGCTAAGTGCCAGCGAGGCCGCCCGTGAAGGGGCTTCCGCACAGCTTATGACGCCGGGAGTGGGGGGGGTAGTAAAACTGCTTAGCATTGCTAAATACACCCGGCGCATCATGGTGCAGAATCTGTTCTTTTCGGCACTGTATAATACGCTGGCCCTAGGGCTGGTAGCTGTGATGGCCATTCCACCTCTGGTTGCGGTATTCGCTATGGCGGCAAGTTCGCTGAGTGTCACGCTCAATGCCGCCCGGTTAGCGTGGGCCGAGCCGGAGGAAAACGATCAGAGGGCTCCGGAATAGCCAAGTGCCTGTTTAAGCCGCTCGGCATTCGTTGCCACCCAACGTGGGTCAATCGCCCCCCAATCGCGTATTTGGTAGCGGCCAATGTTGTGGCGCTCGCCTTCATCTCTTGTAAATACGCACTCGATATCTAATTCGGCAAGGGAGGCGATCGTATCCTGAGCGGTACGCCGTGGCATGCCGGTGGCTTCAATTAGTGCAGGCACGCTGGCAGCGCCATGTTCGATAAGATGGGCTACGTATAAACGTCGGTAAAAACTCGATTTCGTTTTGCTAAGCGCGGACATTAGGCTTCCTTAACAGCAAATTGATTAACGCGCTACTTAGCTTAAAGGAATAAGTCGCCCTGCGCCCGTGGTGGGCGGAAATCCCGCGTATTCAAGCCCTGCTCGGTGCGATCCTGCATGTTCCACTGGCGGCTGGCGCGAGCAAAGCGCTGAGCAATTAAATCAGCGAATACCCCTTCTCCACGAAAGCGCTTACCAAACTTGGCATCATAGGCCTTACCGCCTCTGCACTGGCGCATAAGGCTCATCACTTTGGCGGCGCGTTCTGGGTAGTGAGCTTCCAGCCACGCCTCAAACAGCGGCGCTACTTCGTAAGGTAAGCGCAGCAGCATCCAAGCCGCCGTTCGTGCGCCTGCTCGGCTGGCGGCTTCCAGTAGCTTTTCAATTTCATGATCAGTCAGCCCTGGGATAAGCGGTGAAATCAATGTGCCGACTGGGACTCCCGCCGTATTGAGTTCACTAATGGCCCGCAAGCGCGCCTGAGGCGAGGCCGCCCGTGGTTCTAGCGTGCGCTTTAAATTGGCGTCCAGGCTGGTCAAGCTAACAAACACACGCACCAGCCGATGCTCTGCCATCTCTGCCAATAGTTCTAGATCGCGTAGCACCAGCGTGCTTTTAGTCACTAACGTTACCGGATGGCGACACTCCAACAGCAACTCCAGCAAGCGACGTGTGGTTTTATAAGTAGCCTCTAACGGCTGGTAGCAGTCGGTATTGCCAGAAAGATTGATGGGGCGGCAGATGTAGTTGGGATGGCAAAGCTCCTCCGTTAACCGTTCCACCAAACCGCTGCGGGCAATGAGTTTAGTTTCAAAATCCAGCCCTGGCGATAGATCCCAGTAAGCATGTGAGGGGCGTGCGTAGCAGTAAACGCAGCCATGTTCACAGCCACGGTAAGGATTCAGCGAGCGATCAAACGGCAAATCCGGCGATTTATTCCACGATAGCGCGCTCTTGCTCACCTCTTCTCGCACTTCGGTGGCGATGGTTGTAGATGTTTCTTCCCGCCACCAACCATCGTCTTCCACCACGCTACGGGTAGGTGAAAAACGATTGTGCGGGTCGTACGTTGCTCCGCGGCCTTTGCGCACAGCTGAAACACTCGATGTTTGATCGGGAGTCGTCATTTGCCACCTCTGACCTGTATAACTAACTATATGGCTATTTATACAGTATATGGCGTTTGGGCAAAGGCGCAAGAAAAGGCTTAGCGGCTTAAATAGCAAATTCGGGGATACAAACGCGTCTTTATTTCATACGCTTAAAGACCCCGTTGTTGCCAGCATGGAAAGAGGCGATTTGACCTATGGAACTTCAACCACATTTTGCATTAATGGCATCCTACAATCAGTGGATGAATGCCAAGGTATACGACACGGCTAGCAAGCTGAGTACAACTGAACTTGCAGAGGAGCGAGGCGCTTACTTTGGCTCTATTTTTGGCACTTTAAATCATATCGTTGTAGCCGACACGCTTTGGCTTAAGCGGTTTGCAAGCCATCCCTCTTCTACCACAACACTTGCGGTCATGGTGGCGCTGCCAACGCCTGCGCGGCTTGATCAAGTGATGTTTGATGACTTGGATGGCCTCAAGGCACATCGTCAATGGTTGGATAGCGTGATTATCAATTGGATCGCAGCGCTGACAGATGAGGATCTAGAGACAATCTTGAGTTACCAAAATATGAAAGGAGTTCCAGCCATCCGCAGTTTCTCCAGCCTGATCTTGCACTTCTTCAATCACCAAACCCACCACCGCGGGCAGATAACAACGCTGCTCTCGCAAGCCGGTCTAGATATTGAGGTCACCGACTTGCTGGCGCTGATACCGGATGAGGCCGGTAGCCAATAATATTGACCAGCATGCTGGTCATAGTTAATTAATTTGCTCTCTTAACTCCCTGACGGTGAACTGTAAGAACCTAGCGGCATACAACTGTTATCGAAAGGCGGGCTTTTATGAGACTGGTGAGCGTTACCTGGGCGGGGCTGCGGGGCCTCAACATATTATGTATAGGGACATTGAATGATCGGTTATTTACGCTAAGCGATAGTGAGTCCGTTCTGGCTATCTGGTTAGAATCCACCATCGCCGCCACGTTTTTATCGGAGTCGAAACTGGCAGAGATGTGCGAGCATAGAGGCGTTAAAAAGAGCGAAGCATCAGAGCCTATTAGCTCTGTTTAGTAACAGATAGCTTCCTCACCGCATATACTCTATCCCGTAGCGATATACTTATCCCATTTGCCGAACACGAGTCCCACTCCCATGGAGCCAGCACAAGATAAACTTTGGAATATGAAGCCTAACGCCCCCTTGGCTAGGCAACTGGCGATACGGGATGTGCCTGCTTTGGTATACGATGCCGTGAATCTTGAGGGGGTCGCTATGACGCTGCCCGAGGTGCAGACCATTTTGGATGGGATCACCGTGGGCGGCCATAAAATCAGCGATCAGAATATGGCGATTAACCAGGCGAAAGCTTGGGAATATATATTTTATTTAGTCGATAAGGGGCAGTTCCGCTTTGATAAGCAAACCGCTCTAGACATCCATGCCATTGCCGGTAAAGAAGAGGCGCTGGAGTGGGGCAAGTTTCGCTCGGGTTATGTAACGGTTGCAGGTTCTGACTATGAGCCGCCTATGCCTGACGAGCTTGAAGCTAAATGGCAAGAAGTCCAGCGGCTAGTAGCGAGCGAAGAGGACAGTTACGACCAAGCCATCACTGCGTTTCTGCAGATGGCTAGGGCTCAATTTTTCTGGGATGTTAACAAGCGTACTGGTCGCTTTATGATGAATGGCATTTTGCTGATGCATGGATTCCCGATTATTAATGTTCCAGCCAAACGACAGCAAGAGTTCAATACCCTGATGTTGGATTTTTATACATCTAACAATATGGCACCGATGAATACGTTTCTAAGAAGCTGTTTAGACAAGAAAATCATTAAGAACTTTAAGCTCGACCTGCCAATCGGCTAAAAGTAAGGCTCAGCAAAAATTAAAACGCCTTGGTTCTTTCAAACCAAGGCGTTGTTTTCTATCGATTTATAAGCCTATTCGTTCAATGTTTTTTCCGTGTTGGCTTCTTGTCGGCACTGGCCGGTGCGCTTTCCTTTTCGTCACTGCCGCCATTAGGGAAGTGCGCCCGCACCAACTCCAGCAGGCCTTGTGTGGAGGCATCGAAGTCGGCGGCGTGGGCATCGATGCGTTCGCTGATTTCACCCGCGATGCGTTTGCCAAGCTGTACGCCCCACTGGTCAAACGAGTTGATGTTCCAGATCACCCCTTGCACAAACACCTTGTGCTCGTAGAGCGCAATCAGTGCGCCTAGGTTTTTCGGCGTTAGCTCGTCCAGCAGTAGCGTGCTGGAAGGGCGGTTGCCGGGGCAACTGTAGGGGTCGTGTTGGCTGAGTTCTTTGCTGTCCCCCTGGCTGCCCTCCATAAAGGCGTTGGCCTGAGCGAGCATATTGGTCAGTAAGGCGAAGTGGTGGTCTTCCACGCCGGGCTCGGGCTTGAGCGAGGCAATAAAATCAATCGGTACGTAGCGGGTGCCCTGATGCAGTAGCTGGAAGAAGGCATGCTGGCCGTTGGAGCCGGTTTGGCCCCACACAATGGGGCCGGTTTTGTAGTTCACCGGGTGGCCGAAAATATCTACCGACTTGCCGTTAGACTCCATGTCCAACTGCTGCAGGAAAGAAGGCAGTTGGTTCAGCGCCTGGTCGTAGGGCACGATGGCTTGGGTTTCTGCGCCAATAAAATTGATGTACCAAATACCAATCAGCGCCATCAGCACCGGCATATTTTGCGAGAAGGGCGCGTTGATGAAATGGTTATCCATCTCATGAGCGCCTTCCAGTAGCTCGATAAAGCCTTCGAAACCGATCGAAAGCGCAATCGGCAGCCCAATGGACGACCACATGGAGTAACGGCCACCCACCCAGGCCCAGAATTCGAACACGTTCTCTTCGCGAATGCCGAACTCCATGGCCGCTTTGCGGTTGGTGGAGGCAGCGATAAAGTGCGCACCCACGTCGGCGTCTTCGCCAGCGTTTTCCAGGAACCAGCGACGCGCGGTTTTGGCGTTTAGCAGTGTCTCCTGGGTAGAAAAGGTTTTGGTGGAGACAATAAACAGCGTGGTGGCCGGGTCGAGGCGCGAAAGCACCTTCTGGATATGGGTGCCGTCCACGTTGGAGACGAAGTGGAAGTGGAGCTCCGGGTGGCGGTATTTGAGCAGCGCGCGCACCGCCATGTTAGGGCCAAGATCCGAGCCGCCAATGCCGATATTGACCACATCTTTAATACGTTTGCCGCTATAGCCTTTCCACTCGCCATTGCGTACCGCTTCCGAGAATAGCTTGATCTGCTCGCGGGTACGGGTGATCTCGGGCATGACGTCTTCGCCGTCCACATACACCGGCTCATCGCCTAAGTGACGCAGGGCGGTGTGCAGTACTGGGCGGTTTTCGGTGACGTTGATGATGTCGCCGGAGAACATCTGCGCCCGACGCTGTACCAGCGCGGAGTGGTCGGCCAGTTCGATCAGCTTGGCGAGCACTTCATCGGAGACATGGTGCTTGGAGTAGTCAAGAAACAGACCGCCCACCCGAAGGCTCATTTTCTCAAAGCGCTGAGGATCATTGGTGAAGTAGTCACGAATGCGGTCGTTAGCGGTTTTGTCGCGTAGGCGGTCGAGCGCCTGCCAGGTGACACTACGAGTGAGCTGAAACATAGGGTGATCCGTTTGTTATTAAGTGAATGTAGTAACCAGAACCGAATGGCAAACTAAACGTGGCGTTATGTAAAAATACTACATAAAAAACGGCGAGGAGTAGAGGGCATTTAGGCTTAGACTTGCATTAACTGCGTAAAGCTACGTATTTGTGTGGGCAGGCACGATTGCCTGCCCACACAGGGTAGGGTCAGCCGTTAAGTAGCCACCGCCACTTGAGCTGCCCCGCGTTTGATAAACGCATAGCCTAACCCGGTAACCAGTGAGCCCGCTATGATAGCACCCAGGTAGAGCAGCGCCGGGGTAATGGCGTTGGGGATCAGCAGTACGAAAATACCGCCATGGGGAGCCATTAGCTTCGCACCCACCAGCATCGAGAGCGCACCGGTCAGTGCCCCGCCCGCGATGCAGGCCGGAATGACCCGCAGCGGGTCTTTAGCCGCGAAGGGGATCGCGCCTTCACTGATAAAGCACAGACCCAATACAAAAGAGGCTTTGCCCGCTTCGCGCTCCGGTGCCGAGAACTTATTGCGCGCGACAAAGCTGGCAATGCCCATACCAATGGCAGGCACCATTCCCGCCGCCATGATCGCCGCCATGGGGCCGTAGGTTTCTGAGGCGAGCAGGCCCACACCAAAGGTGTAAGCGGCTTTGTTGACCGGGCCACCCAGATCGAAGCACATCATTGCGCCGAGCAGAATACCCAACAGCACCGCGTTAGTGGAGCCCATGGATTCCAGGAAACTGGTCAGCGCATTAAGCAGCGCCGCGACCGGTTCGCCAATCACATAGATCATGGTTAGGCCGGTGACTAGGCTGGCAACCAGAGGAATGATCAGAATCGGCTTTAGTGATTCAACGCTGGAGGGCAGTTTGACGTAGCGCGTAACCGCCAGCGCCACGTAGCCTGCCAGGAAACCTGCCAAAATACCGCCGATAAAGCCGGAGCCGATATTAGCCGCCAGCATGCCACCAATCATACCCGGTGCGATGCCGGGGCGGTCGGCGATGGAGTAGGCGATATAACCTGCCAGCACCGGAATCATCAGCGCAAAGGCGGTGCCACCACCGATTTGCATCAGCGCAGCGGCCAGGGTGCCTTCCTGCTCAAACGCTTCAATGCCAAATACAAACGAGAGTGCAATCAGCAGACCGCCCGCCACGACCATTGGCAACATAAAGGAAACGCCGGTGAGCAGGTGCTTATAAACCCCTTTCTCTTTGACGCTCTTATTGTCACTAGCGGTATTGGCCGAACCGCTACTTTCCAGTGCCGCGTTTTCCAGCGCGGCTTCAATGGTGGGGCGCGGCTTTTTCAGCGCGTTGCCGGTAGACGTGCGGTAGATGCGCTTGCCTGCAAACCGCGACGGATCAACGTCGATATCGCAGGCTAGTAGCACTACATCGGCCTGAGCGATCTCTTCTTCCGTTAATTTATCTTGTGCGCCCACCGAGCCTTGGGTTTCCACGCGAATGGCGTGGCCCATGGCTTTGCCTGCTTCCGAGAGCGCTTCGGCGGCCATAAAGGTGTGGGCGACGCCGGTAGGGCAGGCGGTGACCGCAACAATTTTCTTGCCACCCGCGCTGCTTGCAGCGGTAGAAACGGAGGCTGCAGGCGCGGCAGGCGAGCTGTAAATCGGCGCTTCACGCTTGGCCTGGGCCAGAAAACCGTTAGGGTCGGGGAGCGCGCTGGCAATCGGTGCCTGAAAGAGGCGCTTGCCTTCGAAGCGTTCCGGCGCGGGCACGTGATCGGCGGCGACCACAATCAAATCGGCGTTAGCAATCTGATCAGCAGTAGCAGCCTGCAGCGGCGCGATTTCGCCATGCATTTCAACGTGTACCGACCAGCCCTGGCGTTGGGCAGCCTGCTCGAGGCGTTTGGCAGCGAGGAAGGTAGTAGCCATGCCGCTGGGGCAGGCGGTAATCAGAATTATGTTCATAGCGTAGCTCCCTCGGTGATGGAGTCATCAAGACGCCGTATCCGGGTGTGTTGTTGGAGTGAGTCGAAATCCGCAGCGTTGGCGTTGCCGACACCGACATGGCGTACGGCTTCAGCAGAGAGTGCGGTAGCAAAGCGCAGCGTTCGTTCCGGGTCGTGTTGATTAAGTAAGCCGTGGAGCATGCCCGCGACAAAGGTATCGCCAGCGCACACCGTGTTGGTTGCCGTCACCTTGGGAGGCGTGGCGTGCCAGGCACCTTGGGCGTTCACCCACAGCACGCCTTCGGCACCCGCTGACACAAGCGCTTGGGCGATGCCGCTTTGATGTAGCCGCTTGGCGGCCGCCAAGCGTGCTGGTGCCGTGTCGAGAGTGTCACCTGCCCAGTCGGCGAGTTCATTTTCATTGGGTTTGATGCCCGCTGGGTGGGCGTCGATGGCGGCGTTAAGAGCCGGGCCGCTGGTATCCACCCATAGCGGCACACCGCTCGCGTTCAAGTGCTCCAGCAGCCGACGGAAACCCACCAGTGACAGGCCTGGGGGCAGGCTGCCAGCGACAACCACTGCCTG
Source organism: Vreelandella sp. DA03-1M (assembly GCF_055725665.1). NCBI lineage: Bacteria > Pseudomonadati > Pseudomonadota > Gammaproteobacteria > Oceanospirillales > Halomonadaceae > Vreelandella > Vreelandella sp. DA03-1M. The sequence continues at coordinate 2,789,054 of NZ_CM146798.1, read as the reverse complement.
GGGGGGCGTCGCACTGCTCAGTTCGGCGTCCAGCGTGTCGATTAGCGTTTGTAAATTTGTGGCGTCAATCGGCATGCCGGGACCGTTGATATCGGTAACGCGGCCACCCTGTTCAGCCAGTTTGGCATTGATACGCGTGCTGCCGGGTACCCGCACGAAGGCATCGACCAAGCCCAGCTGTTTGAAAGCCAGGGCGAAGGGCGCGTCGTTCTCGCTGCCTAAAAAGCCGCTGACCGTGACGCTATGACCAAGCTCTGCCAATACACGGGCAACATTAACGCCTTTACCAGCGGCTTCTAGCTGCGCGCTGTTAGGGCGGTTGACGCTGCCCAGCACCAAAGCGTCAAGGTTAAACGCTAAATCCAGCGCTGGGTTGAGCGTAATACAAAGCACGCGGGCCATTAGCGCGCCTCCAGTGCATCACGCACTTCATCACTGGTCGCTTGTGAAAGCGCTAGCTGAGCGATGGCCTGGGCGTCTGCAAAATCAAACTCGCGCAGACGAGCTTTCACCAAAGGAATCTGCCGCGCGCTGACCGAGAGTTCATCCACGCCCAGGCCAACTAATACGGGAATAGCCACGGCATCCGAGGCCAGCTCACCGCACACACCGACCCACTTGCCTTGGCTATGCGCTGCGGCCACGGTCATCTGGATTAGACGCAGCACCGCCGGGTGCAGACCGTCAGCCTGGGCAGAAAGCTCCGGATGGCCGCGGTCAATCGCCAGGGTGTACTGGGTCAAATCATTGGTGCCCACCGAGAAGAAGTCCACCTCGGCGGCAAGGCTGGGTGCCAGCAGTGCGCTGGAAGGTACTTCAATCATCACCCCGAGCTGCACATCGGTAGCGCGCTGTGAGGCGGGGATCTCTTGCAGCAGGCGATCATAGATCACCTTGACCGCCCGAAACTCGGCAATGTCCTTGATCATCGGCAGCATGATGCGCAAAGGGTGATCCTTGCTGGCCATCAGCAGCGCGCGCAGTTGGGTCTCGAGCACATCGGGCTGGGTCAGCGCCAGGCGAATGCCGCGCAGTCCCAGGAAGGGGTTATCTTCCTGGGGGACCGGCCAGTAAGGCAGCGGCTTGTCACCGCCCACATCCAGGGTCCGTGCCACCAGCGGGCGGCCGCCCAACGCTTCCACCGCTTGGCGGTACTCGCCGATCTGGGTGGTCAAATCCGGGGCGCTGGCGTGGGCCATAAACAGAAATTCAGTACGTAGCAGGCCAACACCCTCGGCGCCGCGCTCTACTGCATCGACAGCGTGGGCGGTATTGCCCAGGTTGGCGGCGACTTCGACACGGTGGCCATCGCGAGTTTGAGCAACCTCAAAGCGGGTTTCCCAGGCAGCGGCTTCGCGCTGCTGGTGGTCGAGCAACTGCTGCTCGGCACGCTGTAACCGCTCTTCGGAAGGTTGCGATGTTACCCGGCCACGATCACCATCCAAAATCATCATGCTGGCGTTATTGAGCGCCATCACCGCTTGCCCCGCGCCAACGACGGCAGGAATGCCCAGTGCGCGGGCCAGAATGGCACTGTGGGCTGTCGCACCACCGCGTACAGTGAGCAGGCCACGCACACGGGAGGTATCCAGGCGCGCCACATCGGAAGGGCCGATGTCGTCCATGACCAGAATATAGGGGTGGTCAGGCGGTTCTGGAAGCGTCACATCGCAGAGCACGCCAAGCACACGGCGGCCTACGTCGCGCAGGTCAGCGGCGCGTTCGGCCAGTAGGCGGTCGGCCAGCATTTCCTGGGCGTGGGCAGCGGTTTCAATCGCTTCCCACCAGCCCGCTTCCGCCGAGCGTCCTTCGCGAATGGCATCCGAGGCCGCGTGGTGAAGTTCCGGGTCGACGAGCATCTCTTCGTGCATCGAGAGAATATCGGCGACTTCGCCGCCCTGGGCATTGCGAACCAGCGCCTCCAGTTGAGCCGCGCCCTCCTTGATGGCGTGATTCAGGCGGATGAGCTGTTGCTCCGCGTCATCGGCGTGCTCGGGGTAGTCGAACTGCATGGGGCGGATAACAAACACCGGGGCAATGGCCAAGCCCGGCGAAGCGGCCACGCCGGTATGGGGCGTGTCGGCAGCCAGTGGCTCGACGGCCGGTTGAGTCGTGCTGGCTTCGGGAGCGGTGTCAAAGCCGCCGTCAAGGGGCGTTATTTTCTCGCCCAAGCCAGCCTCAATCGTTTCCGCCACGCTCTCGAGCGCTTGACGTGCGTTATCACCTTCGGCGGACAGCACCAGCCATTGGCCGCGGCGAGCGCCCAGGCCGATCACCTTGGTCAAGCTGGCCGCCGAGACCAGCGTGGCGCTGCCTTCTTCCAACCGCACATTGATCGCCATGGCCTGGGCGCGGGCGACTTGCACCAACTGCTTGGCGGGGCGGGCGTGCAGGCCATGGGGATTAAGCACTCGAACGCGACGGGTGGGGGTGCTGGCGGTCTCGCCCGCCAGCAGGGAAAGCAGTTGAGCACTGTTGCATGTGAGCAGCGTGTCGCTGGCGCCGCTATCCAGCAAGGCCATTAATTGCTCTAACAGCGGACGGTGGGCATCACCGTGGGCAGCTAAGCAGAACAGCGCATGGACCGGGTGGCCAGCGCTTTCCAAGGTATGCGACGCTGGCGTGGCGACCCCAAGCGCGGGCTGATTAACCCCTTGCGAGCTGCTGGCCAGCCACAACCCCTTGCCTAACCAGGTGGGTTGAGCGGCGGCGACAGCGGCAATGAAGGCGTTATCGACGCAGCCGCTTTGACGCAGGCGGGCGGCGGAGGCCAAGGCGAGCTCTTGGGGGTCGCGAGCGGGAAAGTTGACACAGAGCGTATCAGCATCCAAGCGTGGCTCAAGCGTTGGTTTGGACAGCAGGCGCGCCACATCGGCAGCGGAACTGGCGCTGGCTAACTGTTCGGCAACGCCGTCACGATCCAGCACGTGAGTGAGCTGGCGCAAAATATCCAAGTGCTCATCGTTCTGGGCCGCGATGGTCACCAGCACATGCACCTGTTGACCGTCGTGCCACTCGATTCCTTGGGGAAACTGCAGCACGCGGACGCCAGTCTGCTTCACGTGCCGACGGCTTTCTGGCGTGCCATGGGGGATGGCAATGGCATTGCCCAGGAACGTCGATGACTGGGCTTCGCGGTCGTGCAGGCCGTCGCGGTACTCGGCCTCAACTAATCCAGCGTCTACCAGCGCTTCAGCAGCACTGTCCAGAGCGGTTTGCCAGCTATCCGCGTGGCGGCCTAGCAGGATGTCATCGGGGCCGAGTGTCAACATAGTATTCTCCTGTAAACGCGCTCTGTTGCTGCAAAGTACTTTCGGTGAGTACTGTGGGCCGAGTGCAGGGCGTGTACATAAGTGATCGTCGTTAAATGATCATGGTAATGGCATTAATGCCAGTGGGATGAATCGACCCTTCAGCGGTGATTCATCCTTGCCAATGAATCTAGTGTTAGTGCTATGCTGAATCGATTCACTGCATGACACAAGGTTTGTGCTTTTAGACTTTGGTCTGGTAGGCGCTTACTTGCTGATAAACTGCCCGGTCACACCAAGGGGAACCCGAATGACACTCGCCGATATTGCCCGGCTAGCCGGCGTCTCGCGCACGACCGCTAGCTACGTGATTAATGGCCAGGCCGAGCAGCGTCGTATTAGCGTGGCAACGATTGAGAAAGTGATGGCAGTAGTACGTCAGCACCGTTACCACATAGACCCGCAAGCGGCCGCACTGCGCCGTGGGGCGAGCCGTCTGCTGGGCCTTATCGTGCCGGATCTGGAGAACATCAGTTATGCCCGGCTGGCGAAACGCCTGGAGCGTGGTGCGCGGGAGCAGGGCTATCAGTTGCTGATCGTCAGCTCGGATGACTGTGCAGAGAGCGAGCGAGCACTCGCCCTGGCGCTGCGTGCCCAGCGCTGTGAGGTGTTGATCACCGCCAGTTGTCTGCCCAGCGACGACACCTTCTACGCCGATCTGGTAGACGAGGGCTGGTGTGTGGTGGGCATGGACCGTGGCCTGAATCCCGAGCTGTTTTCCAGTGTGGTGAGCAATGACTGCGAAGCGGCCGAGGCATTGACACGCTCGGTAATCGGCGGGGCAACCAAACGTGTGGCGTGGCTGGAGGCAATGCCGAATTTATCGATCAGTCGCGAACGGCGGGCCGGTTTCCAGGCGGCATTGAGCGGCACGGAGATTGTGCCGCTGATCTTGAGTGGAGTGAGCTATGAGCGTAGCGAAGGGGCGCGCCTTGCAGCCAGGCTGTTGGATGAGGAAGGCGGCGCCGATGCGCTGGTAACGGCGTCTTATACGCTGCTGGAAGGGGTGTTTGATGTGTTCTTGGAGCGTGGTGGCTTGCCAGAAAATATCCGTTTGGCCACCTTTGGCGATCACCGGCTACTGGATTTTCTCCCCCAGCCGGTCAATTCAGTGTTGCAGGATTATGACCGGATTGCTGCGTTGACGCTGAACTGCGCGTTGGCCGCCTTGGACGGCCACTACGAGTGTGGGCTGCAGGTAGTTGCCCGCCACCTGCACACCCGCTGAGTACAGCGTTTTAATGCTTGCTGCTTAGACCGTTCTGGCCTGGGCCCAAGCGTTGGCATCCGGAATCAACATATCGTAGCTTTCACCCAGATAGGGCGATGAAAGCAGGAAGTCTGCGGTGGCCGCATTGCAGGCAACGGGCACATTCCACAGGGCGGCTAAGCGCAGCAGCGCCTTGACGTCGGGGTCGTGAGGCTGCGGCGAGAAGGGATCCCAAAAGAAAATCAGTACATCGAGGCGCTGTTCGGCGATGCGTGCGCCAATTTGTTGGTCGCCGCCCAACGGCCCGCTCATCAACCCTTCAACGTCGAGTCCCAGCGCGGTTTTCAAGCGCCCGGCGGTGGTGCCGGTACCGATCAGCTCATGCTGGCTGAGCACGTTTTGCCAGCGGGTTGCCCACTCCAGCATTTCGACCTTCTTGCCGTCGTGGGCAATCAGTGCAATGCGTTTGCGTGCTTGTAGAGTGCGGATAGCTTGGCGGGGCGGTTGTGCATCACTCATGGCGGAATCCTTTACTTGTATTGGCTTTCTAAGACCAGCTTTTAATGTTGGACTACGGTAGCGTTTATATAGTAATTTTACTACATATTGGATATTTATAAGCCTTTTGGGGCCGTTGTTATACGAATTTTCAGCCTCATGACGCTTAAATACGTATTTTTAGTAATTTTTTTACTAAATGCGACACTTGCTACCATTGGTTAATGAGGAGCTATATCATGACAATAAGAGTTGCGATTAACGGGTTTGGCCGTATCGGCCGCAACGTACTGCGCGCCCTTTACGAGAACAGCTACCGCGACCGTTTACAGGTTGTCGCTATCAACGATTTGGGCGATCCTTCGCTGAACTCCCACCTGTTGCGTCACGACACTGTGCATGGCCACTTCCCTTTCAAGGTAGAGCATGACAACGAGAGCATCACGGTGGATGGTGATCGTATCGCGATCTCCTCCGAGCGTGACCCAGCACAGTTGCCGTGGTCGTCGATGAATATCGACCTGGTGATGGAGTGCACAGGGCTGTTTACCAAGCGCGAGGCGGCTGCCAAGCACATTACTGCTGGCGCCAAGCGGGTGCTTATTTCTGCACCCAGCCCCGACGCCGATGCCACCATTGTATACGGCGTGAATGACGATATTCTAACCGCCGAGCATACGGTGGTTTCCAACGCCTCCTGCACTACGAACTGCCTGGCGCCGGTAGCAAAAGCGCTGAACGATGCGGTAGGTATCGAGAATGGTCTGATGACCACGGTGCACGCTTACACCAACGACCAGAATTTGTCGGATGTTTACCACTCCGACCCTTACCGCGCTCGTAGTGCGACCCACTCCATGATCCCGACTAAGACCGGGGCAGCAGCGGCGGTAGGTTTAGTATTGCCGGAACTGGCTGGCAAGTTCGATGGCTTGGCAGTTCGCGTGCCGGTGATCAACGTGTCGCTGGTGGATCTCACTTTCACCGCCAGCCGCGATACCACCAAAGAAGAAATCAATGCCATCGTCGAGAAGGCTGCAGCGAATTCGCCGGTGCTGGCGGTTAATGCCGAGCCGCTGGTCTCCATCGATTTCAACCACGATGCCAACTCATCCACCTTCGATACCAATCACACCCGTGTAAATGGTCGTTTGGTTAAGATTATGGCGTGGTACGACAACGAGTGGGGCTTCTCCAACCGCATGCTGGACACCGCCATTGCGATGCAGAAGACCGCTTAAGCTATAGCGAACACTGCTAACTATTCCTACTCGTTACCCTGAGCCCTTGCTCAGGGTTTTTTATTTTTTAAAAATAGTGCATCCAATACGTCTCCTCGCGGGTAATCCCTATACAGGCGCTATTTAAAGCGGCTGATAAAAACCCTTTTAGGAGACTGAAAATGACACTTCACCATCTAACGCGCGCTACCTTAGCCACTACACTGATTGCATCCTTCAGTCATGCCGCTCTGGCCGAAACGCCTGCGGATGTCCAAGTACCGGACGGCAACACCATCGCCCTCGAAACGGTTGGCGTTGGCGCGATTACTTACATGTGCGAAACCAAAGACGACGGCAACATGGGTTGGGTATTTAAAGGCCCCCACGCTGCGCTTAATGCTAGCGATGGCAGCCAGGTTGGTAGCTACTACGGCCCGCCAGCCACCTGGGAAGCGTTGGACGGTTCAAAAATCACCGGCACCCAGCTAGCCACAGCCGCCAATGGCGATGGCAATATTCCGCTCCAGCTTGTTGAAGCCAACCCTGCTGAAGGCGAAGGCGCCATGATGGGCGTTAGCTACATTCAGCGCTTGAACACCCACGGCGGTGTTGCGCCCGATGTGGCCTGTGATATGGATCACGACGGTGCCACCGCGGTAGTTACTTACCAGGCGGACTATATCTTCTGGACTGCTGAATAACTTAAATTAGTGCTGGGGACTCGTTTGGCGAGTTCCCAGCGGCTATGCTGTCTGCGAGAACGACGACTGGCGTCGGTGCCGTCAACAGGGAGCTGAAGTTTGACTGACGTGTCTTCAGAATTTGATCATGCCGCGGCAATAGCCAACTGTGCCCGTGGTGAACATGACGCCTTGCACCAACTCTATGTCCATGAGAGTGCTCGATTATTAGGCGTGGTCATAAGAATCGTCAAAGATCGTGGTATGGCCGAAGATATTGTCCACGATGCGTGCCTCAATATTTGGCAGCGGGCCGATAGTTTTGACCCCGATAAAGGCTCTGCCCGAGCTTGGATATTCAGTATCGCGCGCCATTTGGCTTTAAACGCCATTCGTTACCGTGATCGCGAGATCACGTTTGACAGTAGTGCCCCCACCGAATTAGATCATGACGAACAATTTCAGCACGCCTCCGTTGTCGACGAAGCCTTCGATTGGCAGACCGGCCAGCGGATGGATAGCTGCTTAGAAGCGCTTGAGCCCGAGCGGCGTAATTGCGTACTCCACGCCTATGTCGATGGGCTTAGCCACGCGGAAATCGCTGTCCATACTGGCGCGCCGTTGGGAACCGTTAAAGCCTGGATCAAACGCAGCTTGCTGCGCCTACGGGAGTGTATGGCATGACCCGCCCAAATGATCACGAACATGAAGATGACCATGCCTTGGCGGGTGAATACGTGCTGGGTACATTGTCGTTAGAGCAGCGCAAAGCGCTGGAAGCTCGGTTACCCAATGAGCCTGAACTGCAAAAAGCCGTGATGGCTTGGGAAGAGCGCTTCTTGCCCTATACCGATATTACCGATCCGGTAACGCCTTCTGACTATTTATGGCCGCGTATTGAGCGCAGCCTAACGTCACGGGAAGCGCTTGCTAAGCGTGCTCGACCTGCCACTACTGTGCCGCAAAGGCCTCGGCGTATGCTGCACAGCCTGCCACTTTGGCGCGGCGCTGCCGGGTTTGGCTTAGCGGCGGCGTTAGTAATGGGCGTAATGCTGACCAATGAAATAAATGAACCGACTATTTCAACGACCCCCGAGTACATGGTGGTTCTGCTTGCCCCGCAAACCCAATCAGCAGGCTGGGTCGTACAGGCCTCATCACGCCAGGAAATCGAGCTGATCCCGCTGGGCACCTTCGAAGTACCCGAAGGTAAAGCGCTAGAGTTCTGGACCAAGGCGGATGAGTGGCAGGCTCCAGTATCGCTGGGTTTAGTCGAACCTGGCCAGCCCATTCGGATGCGCTTAGACCAGTTGCCGCCGCTTGAAGATAACCAGCTATTTGAGCTAACGCTGGAAGACGAAACCGGTTCGGCCACCGGCCTGCCCACCGGGCCAATTGAGTTTATAGGTCGTGCGGTCGAGATTTAGCCTCTCAAAAACGCCTGTTAGAAGAGTCCTTAAAAGAACGTTAAGCCAACTTGGAACAGGCGCTCCACATCGCGAATGCGGCGCTTGTCGATCACAAATAGGATCACGTGGTCGCCGCTCTCTACCATTACATCGCCGTGGGCGATGATAACTTCCTTGCCGCGCACAATCGCACCGATGGTGGTGCCTTCCGGTAGGTCGATCTCACGGATCGTGCGGCCCACCACCTTAGACGACTGCTTATCACCGTGGGCGATGGCTTCAATGGCTTCGGCGGCGCCCCGGCGCAGCGAGTGGACGTTGACGATATCGCCCCGGCGCACGTGTGTGAGCAGGCTGCCAATGGTCGCCTGCTGGGGGGAAATAGCGATATCGATCTCGCCACCCTGCACTAAATCCACATAAGCGGCGTTGTTAATCAGCGTCAGCACCTTCTTGGCGCCTAAACGCTTGGCGAGCAGCGACGACATGATATTGACCTCGTCGTCGTTGGTCAGCGCGCAGAAGATATCGCACTCTTCGATATTCTCCTCTTCCAGCAAGCGCTTGCTGGTGGCGCTGCCATGGAGCACCACGGTGCGATCCAGGCGTTCAGAGAGGGTGGTGCAGCGCTCCAGGTTGTGCTCGATGATCTTGACCTGGTGGCTGTGCTCCAAATGCTCCGCCAGCCGCTCGCCGATATTGCCACCCCCGGCGATCACCACGCGGCGGAAACCCCGCTCGACCCGGCGCAGCTCACTCATCACTGCGCGAATATCCCGGCGTGCGGCGAGGAAGAACACCTCGTCATCGGCTTCGATGACCGTATCGCCACGGGGGATAATCGGTCGGTTACGACGGTAAATCGCCGCCACGCGGGTATCCACATTGGGCATATGGCGGCGCAAAAAGGCCAAATCCTGACCTACCAGCGGGCCGCCGTAAAACGCTTTCACCGCCACCAGTTGTACCAAGCCACCGGCAAACTCCAGTACCTGCAGGGCACCAGGATGCTCGATCAAGCGGCGTACGTGGTCGGTGACCACCTGCTCGGGGCTGATCAATACATCGATGGGGATCGCTTCGTGGGCAAACAGTCCCTTGCGGGTTAAATACGCCGTGGCGCGTACCCGGGCAATTTTGGTCGGGGTGCGAAACAGCGTATGGGCGACCTGGCAGGCGATCATATTGATCTCGTCGCTGTTGGTGACGGCGATCAACATATCGGCGTCTTCACAGCCTGCCTGGCGCAGCACAATGGGGTAAGAGCCTGCCCCAGTGACGGTGCGGATATCGAGTTTGGTGTGCAGATCGCGCAGTTTTTTGGCGTCGGTATCAACGACAGTGATGTCGTTTTCCTCGCGAGCGAGGTGTTCTGCCAAGGTGCCGCCGACCTGGCCGGCGCCGAGAATAATGATCTTCATGGGCTATTGTCCTCACGGTCAGGCTCAAGGGAGAGCCGGTAACCAATGCCGGGTTCTGTTTGCAACAGGGTAGGCGACTGGGGATCGTCGCCGAGTTTGTAGCGCAGTTTGCTCACCACAATACGCAAATAGTGGCTGTCGTCCTGGTGGGTGGGGCCCCAGATCTGACGAAGTAGCTGGGTCTGAGTCACGACGCGTCCAGCACAAGCGATAAGATGGGCCAGAACGGCAAACTCTTTAGGCGTTAAATGAACCGCAATGTTATTCAAACTGACTTGGTGGGCGGCGATATCGACCACCAGTCCGCCATGCTTGAATCGCTGAGCACTTCTGCTGGCGCGCCGTCTTAATAAAGCGCGAATACGGGCCAGCAATTCTTGGATACCAAATGGCTTGGTAACGTAGTCGCTTGCACCGTTATCCAGTGCACGAACTTTTTCTGCCTCGTGCCCGCGAACCGAAACGATGATAACAGGCACTTCATAATGCTGGCGGATGGCATCAAGTACCTGCTGACCATCCATATCGGGTAGGCCAAGATCCAACAGAACGATGTCCGCGTTGGGGGCAGAGGCACCGGCGCTGAGTTTTTCCAGCCCTTCACGACCAGTGGCGGCCTCAATCACCTGGAACCCCTGGGAGGCAAGGCTGATGCGCAAGAAGTGGCGAATATGCGGTTCGTCATCGATGACCAACACCCGCGCTTGATCACTGCTCATTGCCTGCCTCCTCGCGGGTGGAGAGGAGCGGCAGTGACATGGTAATTGTAGTGCCGATCCCTGCGGGCCCTTGACTAGCGTGGATCTGCCCTGCGTGGGCGCCCAGCATCCCGCGGCAAATCGCCAGCCCCAGGCCACTGCCGTGTCGGCTGCGATCACCTTCATGGCCAGTAACGAACATATCGAATACCCGTTCGCGTAGTGCTGGAGGAATGCCGGGGCCCTCGTCGGTGACTGAAAATAGCAGGGTAGGCGTAGCATCAGTATTGGGCTTAGCAGAGCCACTTTTCTCAGCTCTGTAACTTCCGGAGCAGCAGGCTTCGATAGTGATGCAGCCATTTGGGGGCGAGAAACGAGCCGCATTCTCCAGCACATTGACCAGGGCCTGTTCGATCAGTGCCGGATGCACGTAGAGCAGCGGCAGGTCGTCAGACCAGTGCTGCTTTATCTGCAGGCCATCGAGGATACTGCCCAGCCGCTTACGAGACGATGAGACCAAGTCGCCAAACGCGACCCAGTCACGCTCGATTTTCATATCGCCATGGCCTAGGCGGGTCATGTCCAGCAGGTTCTGTATATAGCGATTTAGCCGTTCGCTTTCGCTCAACACGCCATCCAGCAGCTCGAAGCGATCCTGCTGGGTCAGCTGAGCATCCAGGGTGCGCAGCGAACTGGCGGCGCCAATGATGGATGCCAGCGGGGTACGCAAGTCGTGGGATACCGATGAGAGTAGCGCGGACCGTAGCCTTTCCTGCTCTTCTGCAAGGCGCGCCTCGCTCAGCTCCAGCAGCCGTTGTCGGCTATCGCCGGCGAGCTTACCCACTACGAGTGCCACCAGTAGGAAGAATAGCAACGTCAGTAGCTGCTCCTGCTCTTCGACCTCAAGCGAAAAATGCGGGACGGTAAAGCAGAAGTTGAAGGTCAGAAACCCCAGCAGGGCGCTGAGCAAAGCCGCATAGCTCCCAGCCAAAACAGCGCTGGTGAGTACCGCGGTAAGAAAGATCAACGAAAGATTGGCGAGTGCCAGCCAGGCGTACAGACCCCAGGCGATCAGCAGCGCAGCACCGGTGCTCACCAGGGCGAGCATGAGTTCAAACCGCGTGGGCGCGCGTAACTGACGAAAAAATTGCGTCGCATTTCTGGTGATGGATTTACTAAGCAGCATGATGTTGTCCTGCATGGTCTTTCATTAGCGCCGCCAGAACATCGGGGTCAGCAGCACCACCACGGTGAGTATTTCTAAACGGCCCATCAGCATGCCGATACATAGTAGCCACTTGGCAGCATCCGGCAGGGAGGCAAAGTTGCCCGCAGGGCCGATGATGTCACCCAGACCGGGACCTACATTGGTAACCGCCGTGGCGGCACCGGAAAGGGCGGTTACCAAATCAAGTCCCAACGCGGAAAGGCCCAGTGCCAGTGCGGCGATGGTGATAAAGAAGAAGAATGAGAACGCCACTACGCTGCGTGAGATATCACTAGTGACGGGCTGTCCATTATAGCGAGTGGTGAATACGCCATTGGCATGGATCAGATAGCGAAGCTGGTTGAGCAGCATTAAGGTCGCAATCTGAAACCGGAAAATTTTCATTCCGCCGCTGGTCGAACCGCTGCAGCCGCCTACAAAGGTTAGATAGAAAAAGGCAACTACCGGCAGTGCTCCCCACTGAGTGTAATCATCAGAAGCGTAGCCGGTGGTCGTCACCACTGAAATGACGTTAAAAGTGACGTGGGTAAGCGACTCAAGCCAGTGATCCCCTTGAATGACTCGCCAAGCGCTGAGTACCAAAATTGCAGCCAGCAGCAGTTTTAAAAGCCCACGTACCTGCTGGTCTTTCCATAGCACATCACGTGATGTGCGTAGAAACCGGATATAAAGCACAAACGGCAGCGCGCCGCTCAGCATAAAAAAACTGGCCATCCAAAGTAACCATGGTTGTTCGCTATAGGCGCCAAAGGAGGCATCGGAATTGGCAAAGCCGCCGGTAGAGAGCGAGGTCATGCCATGGACCGTGGCATCCAGCAGGGTCATGCCGCCAAACCAATAACTACCAATTGCAACAAGGGTTAGGCTGACATAAATCGTTAGCGTTGCTTTTGCGATACCACCAGTGCGGGGCATCACTTTATCCGACCAGTCAGAAGACTCCGTATGAAACAGCCGCATTCCGCCGACTTTAAGGAACGGCAGGATCGCAATACCCATGACGATAATGCCGATGCCGCCCATCCACTGCATCAATCCCCGCCATAGTTTTAAACCGTCGGAAAAGTGCTCAATGCCCACCAAGATGGTCGAACCCGTGGTGGTAATCGCCGAAACCGATTCAAAGACGGCATTGGTAAATGTCAACTGGGGTGCGCCAAGTACGAGCGGTAGGCTGGCAAAACCGCTGATGGTGACCCAGCTGGCAGCGGTAAGAATAAACATCTGCCACGGTTTCAGTTCCAGCGATGCTTGATAGGTTAGTAGCCATGTTATGGCGGCAGCACTAAGCACAATCAGCACAGAAACGCCAAAAGCAGGCGCGTCTGGGTCATTCTCAATGAGCAGTACCATTAGCGGTACCAGCATGAACAGCGCTAGCACGACCCAGAGGACAGAAATGATTTTAAAAACAGGTGCCCAGTGCCGATACACATCCCTGCTGCGATGAAACCATGGTGTAAAAGGTGTCATATACCTAGCTCGCCATTTAGTATTCTTAAGCATGCGCTAAGTGAACATGCCCTTCCATAAAAAGTCTGTAAAAAGCCAGGCATTTAAAGAATTATTCGTGTGGAGACATGGCTACCACTAGCTAAATTCATGCTTTAGAGGGGTAGAGTGGGTATCTCAGGCGGATGATAGTCACTTGCCGCATATTTTGTAGTAAAATTACACGAATTGTTGCGTATAATGCCCTCAATACGGTAAATTTTAGGTAATCTAACTACATTAGATGCCTAATTATAAATAGGAGCAAAGATGAGCCAGTCCAATGCTTCCCAAAGTGCACCGCTGGGCGATCCCAACCATGCTATCGATTTAGCACTGTTTGGGGCGCTGGGTGATCTTGCCATGCGCAAGCTGTTTCCTGCCCTATACCATCTTGATCGTGAAGGCTTGATGCCTGAGAGCACGCGCATTATGGGACTGGCTCGCCAAGAGCATGATGCGGCGTCATTTCGCAAAATGGTAAATGAAGTGCTGCAAAAACGACTGAAAAGCAACGAGCAGGATCAGCAGAGCCTTGAGCGCTTTCTCGCCCGCCTGGATTACTTAAAACTCGATTTTTCGAGTGTCGACGGGTACGACGCTATCCGCCAGTGGCGAAAGGGTTCTCCTCGGCCGATGGTGGTGTATCTTTCCGTTGGTGCACGCATTTACGGTGATATCTGCCACCATCTTCAGGCCAGCAAAAGCCTGGACAATGAGTCTCGCGTGGTGGTTGAAAAACCGATTGGTTCCGACCTGCACTCCTCAATTGAAATTAACGACGCCATTGGCGAGGTGTTTCCCGAGTCGCGGATTTACCGTATCGACCATTATTTGGGCAAAGAGACCGTCCAGAACCTGATCGCACTACGTTTTGCCAACCCACTATTCGGTACACAATGGAATCAGAACAACATTTCCCATGTGGAAATCACCGTCGCAGAAAAAGTGGGCATTGAGGGGCGCTGGGGCTACTTTGATGAGGCGGGTCAGTTGCGCGACATGGTGCAAAACCATCTACTGCAGCTTCTCTGCCTGATTGCTATGGACCCCCCCTCGAACCTGGATGCCGATGCCATCCGTGACGAGAAGGTGAAGGTGCTTAAAGCACTCAAACCCTTTGTGGGCGAAGCACTGGGTCGAGACGTAGTGCGCGGCCAGTACATCGCGGGCAACAGCGATGGTCAGGCGGTACCCGGCTATCTAGAAGAAGAGGATGCCAATATCCAAAGCCAGACCGAAACCTTCGTGGCGATGAAAACCGAAGTGGCTAACTGGCGCTGGGCAGGGGTGCCGTTCTATCTGCGCACCGGTAAGCGTATGCCGGAAAAGCTTTCCCAGATTGTGATCCACTTCCGCCAGCAGCCGCACTACATCTTTGATCCCGATCAGCGCGGCATTGCTTCGAATAAGCTGATTATTCGCCTGCAGCCGGAAGAGGGCATTGCCCTGCAAGTATTGACCAAAGATAGTGGCCTGGATAAGGGCATGCGCTTGCGCCCCGGCCCGCTACATCTGGACTTTAACAGCGCCTTCCCAAAGTCGCGCATTCCCGATGCCTACGAACGGCTGTTGTTGGAAGTCATGAAAGGGCAGCAGTATCTGTTCGTTCGCCGCGATGAAATCGAACACGCATGGCGCTGGTGCGACCAACTCATTGATGGTTGGAAAAAACGTGACACGCCGCCGCGTCGTTATCCGGCGGGCTCTTGGGGCCCGGTCGCTTCCATCGCTATGATTACCCAGGATGGCCGCAGCTGGTACGAGGATTATTAATATGAGCCAAGTACGCCAACAGCTCGCTGAGCAGCTTGCCGAAGCGGTATTTCAAGCCCTTCAAGAAGATTTAAACCATCAAGAGCGTGCTCTGTTAGTCGTCTCAGGTGGCTCGACACCGGTACCTTTTTTTAAGGCGCTGGCGGCCAAGCGACTGCCGTGGAATCGTATTGACATCACCCTTGCCGACGAGCGCTGGGTCAAAGAGGAAAGTAGCGATAGCAACGCCAAGCTGGTGCGCGAACACCTGTTGCAGGGTGAAGCGAAGGCTGCCCAATTTATACCGTTAACTTGCGATACCGCTACACCTGAAGAAGGTGTCGAGGAAATTACTAAGCGAATGGATTCATTGGCATGGCCCGCCAGTGTGGTCATTCTGGGCATGGGCGGCGATGGGCACACCGCTTCGCTGTTCCCCGACAGCCGGGAGCTTGACCTGGCACTCGCCACGGATGAGTTGCTGGTGGCAGTGCGCACCCCTAGCCAGCCGCAGCCACGCATTACCTTTTCAGCGGATCGCTTGCATCAAGCGCGCCGTCACTTTCTACACATTACCGGTGATGATAAACGCGCCGTATTGGCCAAGGCATTGAACGGCGACGACGTACGTCAACTGCCGATACGTGTCTTTTTAACCTGCCCACTGGCGATTTACTGGGCGCCCTAAGGCCAATCCTTAGGCCTGCCCTTGAGAGTTAACCGCCTTAGTCAATAATAATTTGCTTGGAGACTCACTAATGACTATCGATAAACAGTTACCGTCCACCCGTACCGCCGAGCTGGATAGCATCTGCTCGAAAGCCGAAGTAATTCCGGTCATCACTATTGAGCGTTTGGAAGACGCTGTCCCGTTGGGCCGCGCACTGGTGGAAGGTGGGCTAACCGTACTGGAAATCACCCTGCGAACCGACTGTGCCCTGGAAGCGGTAAAACGCATGCGTGAAGCGCTGCCCGGTGCCAGCATTGGCGTGGGCACGGTATTAACCCCAGCCCAGTACCGCCAGGCCGAGCAGGTTGGCGCTGATTTTGTGGTAACCCCAGGTGCCACCGACGCCCTCTATCGCTATGGCGTTGAAAGCTCGGTACCGATGCTGCCAGGCGTCTCAACCGTTTCTGAGTTGATGACTGGCTGGCAGTATGGCTATCGTCGGTTTAAGTTCTTCCCTGCAGAATCCAGCGGTGGCGCTAAAGCGATCAAAGCGTTTGGTGCGCCGATTCCTGAAGCACGCTTCTGTCCCACCGGCGGTATCACTGTTGATAACGCCGATGACTATTTATCGTTGCCCAATGTGATGTGTGTCGGCGGTTCCTGGCTAACGCCTAAAGCAATGGTGGAAGCGGAAGATTGGGATGGTATCCGTGAACTCGCACGCCAATCAGCCGAGCGTTTTCATCATTAAGTAAGCCGCCGCTGCTCATCGATAGCAGTGCTGCCAACCGCCCTGGTTTATGTTTTTAAACGTCATGTTTAAGAACAGAACCGGGGCTTTTTTATGCGCTTACTGTACCCTCTTGGCTCTTGAAGGAGCTCCTAAGACTAAAGGTGTATAACAGGGCTATATTCAGCTCATCTAAAATGACTGACTAATATGTCTGACATTTTAATCCGCGCATACCGTAACGTGCGTGCCACATATAATGATGATGAGGTGAGTCAATATGCACGCGTTGACCCTGGCGTCCTTCCTGTTTTTTACAGGGCTAGTCGCCTTCATTACTTGGCGCATTACGCGCCGCGATGACCACTCAAGCACTAGCGGCTACTTTCTGGCTGGCCGCACGCTAACCTTCCCGTTGATTGCTGGCTCACTGCTGATGACCAACCTCTCTACCGAGCAAATGGTAGGGTTGAACGGGGCTGCCTTTGCTGATGGTTTAAGTGTAATGGCCTGGGAAGTGGTGGCTGTTATTGCGCTGGTAGCGCTGGCACTATTTTTCCTGCCACGATTTTTGAAAAGTGGCATAGCCACATTGCCGCAGTTACTCGAAATACGTTTCGATAAAACGACTCAGCTAATCACCAATATCATTTTCTTGATTGCCTACGCGGTGATTCTGCTGCCGATTATTCTCTATTCGGGCGCCATAGGGTTGCAGGGAATGCTTGATCTTCCTGGATTAACCGGCATTGAGTCGTCCACGGCGCTGCTCTGGTTAACGGTGTGGATCGTCGGCATTATCGGCTCGGTGTATGCGCTGTTTGGCGGGCTACGTACGGTAGCGGTTTCCGATACGCTTAACGGCATCGGGCTGCTGATCGGTGGCTTTGTGATTGTCTACTTCGGCCTGCAGGCCGTCAGTGGTGGCACGGGCATTATGGAAGGCTGGAATATCCTTAAAGAGAGCGACCCGGATAAGCTTAATTCGATTGGTGGCTCCGAGCAGCAGGTGCCGTTCTTTACGCTGTTTACCGGCGTATTCCTGATTAATCTTTTCTACTGGAGCACCAATCAGCAAATTATTCAGCGTACTTTTGCAGCCAAAAACCTTGCCGAAGGCCAGAAGGGCGTTCTACTGACCGGTCTTTTTAAACTGCTGGGACCGTTATATCTGGTGTTGCCCGGTATTATTGCTTATCACCTTTATGCCGATCAGGGTGTGCGTGCCGATGAAGCCTACGGCCATTTGGTGTTTAACGTTTTGCCGCCCTATCTAACCGGGTTTTTCGCCGCGGTGATGGTAGGCGCGATCCTATCGTCGTTTAACTCGGCACTTAACAGCACCACCACGATTTTCAGCCTGGGCATCTATAAAGGAGTGCTCAACAAAGAGGCTACCGAAGCACAGGTGGTCAAATCGGGTAAGGTGTTTGGCTGGATTATGGCCATCATCACGATGATTATCGCGCCGCTGCTGGCTGGTCAGGAGAGTCTGTTTGGCTACCTGCAGAAGATGAACGCGATCTATTTCATTCCGATTCTGGCTGTGGTGCTGGTTGGCCTATTGACCAAACGCGTTCCACCTATGGCGGCTAAAATTGCCCTGGTGGGTGGCTGTTTATTGATTGCTGCCGGTTACTTTGTGCCGCCCTTTACGCTGCTGCCGCAGATCATGCACGAGTTCCACTTCGTGGCGTTGGTCTTTGTGTTGCTGGTCGTCGTGATGCTGATTATCGGCAAGCTTCGCCCGCGTGAAACGGATTGGATTCAGCAGCACAGCGGCGATGTGGATCTAACGCCTTGGAAAGGCGCCGTGCCTGCCGGTATCGTGCTGGTAGTACTGGTTATCGTTATGTATATAAGCTTCGCTGGCTAAACTGGGATTGTCGGAACGAGGCCGTGTCGTTGCGAGGAGCGCAGTGACGCGGCAATCTCAACTTTCGGTGGCACATACCCCAAGATTGCTTCGCTTCGCTCGCAATGACAGGGGGTATGCGGTGGTGGCAACGACATCGAACCTATTTTAGGCGCAGTGGCGGCTCAGCTAGCCCAGCGATATCGAGTTCGACCACATAAAGCGAACCTGCCGTTGGCTCTTGAGCTAGCTGCTCAGCGCTAAATCCCTCTTGCGCCGTAGTGATATACAGCGTTTTTATGCCAGAACCTGAAAATGCTGAGCAAGTGGGTTGGCTGACCGGCAGCTCAACACGGCCTATCACTTTTCCGTCCTTATTCAGACGCACAACTTGTCCCGCACCCCACAGTGCTAGCCAAAGACAGCCTTCGCTATCGACTACAGCGCCATCGGGATTACCCAGGGTAGAGGAGAAGTCAGCCCAGGGCTGGGGTTCACCAGTGGGCCAGCCGTCGTCATCCAGTGCCCAGCGCATTACCACGCCGGTTACGGTGTCGGTAAACCAGGCAAACTGGCCATCCGCAGAGAAGCAGATAGCATTAGGAATCGTCAGGCCTGAGCGCAGTTGGGTAAGCTTGCCGCGGTGTAAGCGGTAGAGGCTGCCAGCGCCTTGCTCGGCGAATTTCCCCATACTGGAAAGCCATAGGCTGCCGTAACGATCCACGCGAGCATCATTGCTGCGAGTCATTGGATTGTCAGCTTCGAAATCGCAAAACTTTTCTACACTGCCGCTGGTTGGGTCGAAGCGGCTTAAGCGATCCTCACCGACTAGCAGCAGCCCGTCTTCTTCAAGTGGCGTGGCTAGCGATACCCTATGATCAAGCTGATAGTATCCGCTTTCCCCGGTGGCGGGGGATAGCCAGTGCAGCTGCTTTTCAAGAATATCGCACCAATAAAGGCGCCGATGTTTGGCGTCCCACTGGGGGCCTTCACCCAAGGTGCAGCGGCAATCGACCGCTAACTCGGCCTGCCACGTTGAAACGCTAATGTCTGTATTCATTGTTGTTGGCTCTCCTTATTATTCTCCCGCTAATAACCAGGCATCAACAAGGGCTTGCGCTTGTTGACGTACCTGAGCAGCGCTTTGGCCGGGTTTGTATAGCGCGCTGCCTAAGCCTGCGCCGTCGACGCCAGCGGCGCGCCACTCGGCAAAGTTATCGACACCCGCGCCGCCGACGGCATATAAAAGTGTGCCTTCGGGTAGCACCGAACGAACCGCTTTCATACCTTCTAAGCCTACCTGCACCGCGGGGAAAAGTTTAAGCCCGGTGGCGCCTGCATCCAGCGCATCGAAGGCTTCTGAAGGTGTCACAATACCCGGCCAGCTAGCCATGCCGAGCTTATACGTTTCTTCGATCACCGCTGGCCGACAGTTAGGGGAGACGATTAAGCGCCCCCCAGCAGCATGAACATCGCGCACCTGGGCAGGGGTGAGCACCGTGCCTGCACCAATCACTGCGCGCTCGCCAAATGCGTCTACCAAACGGCGAATGCTCTCCAGCGGGTTGGGTGAATTAAGTGGCACCTCGATCTGGGTGATACCTGCGGCGAGCACTGCTTCCGCGATATCCACGGCCTCATCAGGCGTTATACCGCGTAAAATACCAATCAGGGGCAGCGACATAGGCAATTTCTCCATGCTTAAATTATTTTAACGCGTGATGGGCGAGTCGAAGGCCAGCTAACACGGCAGTGTCGCCATCCATATGCTGCGTTTGATAGCCGATCGTATTGAGCGCCAGCGTATAGCGCTGGCTAAGCGCTTGATTGCCAATCAGCATGATGGGCTTATCGGTGGGGCACTTTCGGCAGGCGCCAGTGAGCTCAAGACCGATGGCGAGTCCAGAGAGCCTGGCCGCCAATACCGCACCACGCGTGTCCCCTGCAGGTAACCGACCATCAAGTAAATCTTGTGCGCGCAGGCCGAACAGGCGGCTACTAAACAGTTCGGGTGCTTCGTTTATTTCTCTGACTGCTGAAGTAAAGGCCTCACGGCAAGTCGGATCGTTAAGGTTGTTCCTGGCCGCAGAAGGTGTTGAAACGGAATGCTTTAGCACCGACTGGTTGGCCAATAGCTGATACAGCTCACCGGTTAGATAGGTCGTGAACTGAGTAACGGAACCCGCTTCAAGGGTAGCCCACTTAGCGTGGGTGCCGGGCAAACAGGCAAGGCCAGAAAAATCGGGGGTGTTGGCGACGAGCCCTGCTAACTGGGTCTCTTCACCGCGCATCACATCAAAGTGAGTTGCGGTACCTCGTGTTTGGCTTAAGCCAGGCAGCAGGTAAACACCTAGCTGGTCACCCCTAAGCGTTGGCGTCACAGCGCCTTGGCTAAGCTGGTCAAGCCGCGTGGGTACCGGCAAATAGGCGGCTTCCAGCCAACCCTGACGAGCGCCCGCCATCCCACAAACCATCACATCCGTCTGGCCGGAAGCGGGCAACCAATCACCCACCAGCCTTAACAGCTCGGTTTCGTACTCGTCGGCCTTTAGCGACAGCATGCCCTTGTCGCTGTTGGCTTGGGCAACCACTTGGTCGTGTTGATCCAGCCCCCAGGCGCGTAGGTTGCTAGAGCCCCAGTCCACAGCAATCCAGGCCAACTGATATGCTATTTCAGTCGTTTCACGCATCGCGCTTGATTCCATGGCTTACCACTCCGCAATTGAACCGTCTTCATGCGTCCAAACCGGGTTACGCCAGCGGTGACCGACCTTAGCGCGCTCCTCAACAAACTCTTCGTTGATCTCAACGCCAAGCCCTGGGCCTTGGGGAATGGCGCAGAAACCGTCTTCAATGGCGAGGGCAGATTTATCGACCAAGTAGTCGAGGACATCGTTGCCCTGGTTGTAGTGAATACCCATGCTCTGCTCTTGAATAAAGGCGTTGTGGCTGACCGCATCCAGCTGTAGCGATGCGGCCAGCGTTAACGGACCGAGCGGGCAATGGGGCGCCAGGGCGACATCGTAGGCCGAGGCCAGGGCGTTAATCTTTAGCCCCTCGCTGATCCCGCCGCAGTGGGAAATGTCGGGCTGAATAATGTCGATCATGCCGTCGGCCAGCAGGTCGCGGAACTGGAAGCGGGTGTGCAGCCGTTCCCCGGTGGCCAGCGGGTAGCCCAGACCACCGGCAATATCCTTCAGGCAAGGCAAGTGCTCCGGGGCGACCGGCTCTTCCACGAACATCGGGTGAAAAGGCTCCAGCTCGCGCAGCAGTGCTTTGGCCATTGGCCGATGTACGCGGCCATGAAAGTCGATCCCAATGCCGATATCCGGGCCCACGGCGTTTCGCGCTTCCGCGACTCGTGCTACTGCTTCATCAATCTTGCGATGGGAATCGACAATTTGCAGTTCGGGCGTCCCGTTCATCTTGAAAGCGGTAAAGCCTTTTTCGACCAGGGCCTTAGCACCAGCGCCCACATCGCTCGGGCGGTCGCCACCGGTCCAGGCGTACATGCGCATTTTGTCGCGCACGGCACCGCCTAGCAGCTGGTGAACGGGTACACCCAGATCGCGGCCTTTAAGATCCCATAGCGCCTGGTCAATACCGGCAATCGCGCTCATCAGAATAGGACCACCACGATAAAAACCGGCGCGATACATGATGTTCCAAAGATGCTCAATGCGGTGCGGGTCTTGGCCGATCAAGTAGTCAGAAAGCTCATGCACAGCGGCTTCAACGGTTGCCGCGCGGCCTTCAATCACCGGTTCACCCCAGCCGTAGCAGCCTTCGTCAGTCTCAATTTTAAGGAACAGCCAGCGCGGAGGAACTTGCCAGGTCTTGAGTTTGGTAATTTTCATGTTCGGTCATCCTTCTGAATAGGAAGTCTTCATTGCGTAATTGTCAGCTGACGATGCCAAGGTCGATGGCCGTGCGGCGCAGCACTTCTCTGGCGGCAGTTTCCGCGCTACTGATGTCGCGATGACGGATGGCATCAAGTACCTGGCGGTGGCGGGCTAGGCTGTCATCTAAGGTGTCGGTTCGATCCTGCGAGCGGTGTATCAGCGCCATGATAGAAGGGCGCAGTAAATGGCCCATTTGCCGCCAGACCAAATTATGGCTGGCCCGGTAGGTAGCATCGTGAAAGGCAACATCGTATTCGGCATGCTCAGCACGCGCTTCAACACTGCCTGCCGTGCGCTCCATGCCCGCAAAGGCACTCTCCAGACGTTCAAGATCCTCGGTATTGGCTGCCTGGGCAGCGAGCCCTGCCACCACCGGTTCGGCTGAATAACGAAAGGCGTAAATGGCCCTGACCAGCTGTGGGTCAAGGTTGACCAGGCCGGTCATCCATTCGCTCATCAGTGGGTCAAGCAAGTGCCACTCACCCAGCTCTCTTACTAGCGTGCCACGGCCCGCGGTGCGCTCTAGTAGCCCGGCTGCGGTCAGGCTGGTTAGCGCGTTACGTACCTGATTACGGCTGACCGCAAAGTGTTGGCCGATATCCAGCTCACGTGGAAAGATGTCACCCGGTTGCCAGTGACCTGCCAGCAGTGCCTGAGCGAGTAAACGCGCTAACTGTTCAGCACCACCCTGATGGGGAGGCAAGGCGTCCAACGTCATGGCGGATCTCGTCAATGGCCGTATTGCCCTCAGTCTATTAAATGTCTGACATTTCTACAAGCAAGCTCCTTTAGACATAAGTACGAGCTAAAAGGCTGTCTAGTAACCCTACGTGCGGACATAAAAAAATGGCGCGTCTGAAGCAGGCGCGCCATTTAATTAATGCTTATGTGTTTTTACTGACTAATCAATATCGGCTCGGGTCGGCAGTGCGGCGTAGGCGCCCGGTCGAGTGACGGCGTGCGCACCGCAGCGGCAGGCAGTATCCACTGCCCGATGCAGGAAGTCGCTATCATTGTGCCAGTTTTCATTGATGCCATGGGCCGAAAGCTCCGCTAACAGCCCGCCAATAAAGGCATCGCCGCCAGCGGTGGTATCGACCGCTTCAACGTTGGGTGGCGCGATGCGCTGGTCGACGCCGACGCCTTTGAGAATGACCTCATTAGGACCGTCGGTAATCAAGATGACTTTCACACCTGCCGCCAGCCGCTCTGATAGCCACGATTCTGCAGGATGATCGGCGCGCAAGTAGTCGAGCTCTTCCTGTGACAGCTTGAGCAGCTCAGCACCGTCTAGCAGTTGCGTAACTAGGCTGGCATCGGCTTCGCCGCCGGGCCACAGGTTGTGGCGCAGGTTGGCATCGACGCTGATCAGGCAACCTGCGCGCTTGGCCATGGTGGCCATCGCCAGGGTAACGTCGGCGATCTCTGGGTCGGTTAGGCTGTTACTGCATAAGTGCAGAATGGCGGGGTTCTCGAAGACGCTATGGGGTAAATGCTCAAGGCGATAAAGCAGGTCAGCAGCGGGCGGGCGATAGAAATCAAAAGTCCGTTCGCCCACGTCATCACGGGAAACAAACGCCAGCGCCGTGCGCGACTGTTTAGTGAATTCAACGCCGCTGGTGTCTACGCCATGGCTGTTGAGTTCGCGCACAATGAAGTGCCCAAACGTATCGTCGCCCACCATGCCTAAAAATTGGCTAGGAACGCCCAAGCGGGCGCAGGCGACCGCCACGTTTGCGGGTGCACCGCCAGCATAGGGGGTAAAGGTTTCCTGGGTGCCCGTGGCTGCCCCTAAACGGCTGGAGAGCATATCGACCAGCGCTTCCCCAAACGCGATGACTGGTGTCATCAGTGACTCCTTATTAATATTATTAGAAAACTTCTTCGTTATGCAGCGCCTCGGCGGCACCTAATAAGCCGGTCCAAGGGGCGGTAACCACCCATATTGGAATATCAGCATTATAGGTACCCATGCGGCCTTTATTGATAAAGGCCGTGCGCAAGTCGCTCTTGGGCAACCAGTCAAGCAAGCGCGGAAGAATACCGCCACACAGATAAACACCGCCCCTTGCGCCCATGGTCAAGGTGGTATCACCGCACACATCACCCAGAATTTTGAGAAAGCGAAGTAGGGCAGCAGTGGCGAGGCTATCGCCTTCATTGGCGGCTTTGGTGACATCCGCCGGGCTAGCTAAGCATGGCTCAACACCTTCAAACGTGCAGTAGGCTTGATAAAGTTCTAACAAACCCTGGCCGCATAAGACTCGCTCTACACTGATTCGCGTACGACGCTGTTTAAACACATCCACAATCGCTCGCTCGGTATCATCCGTCGGCGCGAAGGTGACATGGCCGCCTTCGGTAGGCAGTGGAATCCAGGCGCGCTGGCCGGGGAATACCCCGGCAACGCCTAGCCCCGTGCCAGGCCCGATGACAAGGCGTGTGGCGTGCGCCTGAGACTTGCCCGGCTGGACTTCGACCAATTCACTGGCAGCGACATGAGGCACACCCAGCGCCTGGGCGGTGAAGTCGTTAATGACTTTAAAAACAGCGAGGTTAAGCGCTTGCTGAACCTCGCTTTTTAAAAATTCCCAGTGGTTATTGGTCATCTTGACCCGCTCAGAGTGAACGGGGCAGGCGAAGGCTAAGCACGCCTCTTGAGGCGCGTTTTCACCGGTGGCGCCCACACGGTTCAAGTAGTCTTGAACCGCTTCTACAACACCAGGGTAGTCGGCGCAGGGTAAGTTCAAAATATCGTGTGGGGTTATTTCACCGGGAGAGACCAACGCCAAACGTGCGTTGGTTCCCCCGATATCGCCGATCAGCGCCGGTCGCATCAGGCATCCTCTTGTGAGATTTGCCCCTGCTGGCGGGCGAGATCATCGGCTTCAAAGCCACCGAATACACCAGCGCCTTCTTCACCGCGCATGGCAAGGTGACGGAAGCCGCCAAACAGCTCGCGACCCAAGCCCACGTGGTAGTGATCCAGGTTACCGATGGCCAGTTGCCGATCAGCCCAGCTGGCGGGGTCAACTTTGGCTTCCAGCGTGCCCGCATTGGCATCCAGGCGCACAATATCGCCATCGCGCAGTTTGGCCAGCGGGCCACCATCCAGGGCTTCCGGACTCATGTGGATAGAAGCCGGTACCTTGCCCGATGCGCCCGACATGCGGCCATCGGTGACCAGCGCCACTTTATAGCCACGGTCCTGCAGCACGCCCAGGAACGGCGTTAGTTTGTGTAGCTCGGGCATGCCGTTAGCTTTGGGCCCCTGGAAGCGTACAACCACGATGACATCGCGGTCTAAATCGCCAGACTCAAAAGCCGCTTTCATTTCATTTTGATCTTCGAAGATTTTTACCGGCGCTTCAACAATGCGATGCTCTTCGGCGACTGCGGAGATTTTAATCACACCGCGTCCCAGGTTGCCTTTCATCACCGTTAAACCACCCGTTGCCGCGAAGGGCGTAGCGACAGGGCGCAGAACGTCTTCATCAAGGCTTTTTTCGGGGCCTTCATGCCAGACGACTTTGCCATCTTCCAGGAACGGTTCCTGGGTGTAAGCGGTGAGGTCGGTGCCGAAAACAGTGGGGATATCGCCGTGTAACAAGCCAGCGCCCAGCAGCTCGCGGAACAGGTAGCTCATGCCGCCCGCCGCCTGGAAGTGGTTAATATCCGCCTGGCCGTTAGGGTAAACCTGCATCAGGCTGGGCGTAACTGCCGAAAGGTCGGTGAAGTCATCCCAGTTCAGGGTAATGCCCGCAGCGGCGGCCATGGCGATCAGGTGCATCGTATGGTTGGTTGAACCACCGGAAGCCAGCAAACCCACCACGGCGTTAACAATCGCGCGCTCATCAATCTGTTTAAAGAACGGGCGATAGTCGCCGCCGGGTTCGGTGTTACGAATAGCCTGCTCTGTGGCGTAGCGGGTCAGTGCTTCGCGCATCTCGGTGCCAGGGTTTACAAAAGAAGTGCCGGGCAGGTGTAGGCCCATCACCTCCATCATTAGCTGGTTGGAGTTGGCGGTGCCGTAGAAGGTGCAGGTGCCGGGGCTGTGGTAGGACTCCGACTCGGCTTCAAGCAGCTCGGCGCGGCCCACTTTACCTTCTGCGTAGAGTTGGCGGACGCGCGCCTTCTCTTTGTTAGGCAGGCCGCTGGGCATTGGGCCCGCGGGGACAAACATGGCGGGCAGATGCCCAAAGCGTGCGGCAGCGATGAAAAGGCCTGGAATTATCTTGTCGCATACACCCAGATAAAGGGCAGCATCAAACATATTGTGCGAGAGGCCAACGGCAGCGGACATGGCAATCACATCGCGAGAAAACAGGGAAAGTTCCATCCCCGGCTGGCCTTGAGTCACACCGTCGCACATGGCGGGCACGCCACCGGCAAACTGAGCGGTTGAGCCCATGGCACTGGCGGCTGCTTTAATCGTTTCAGGAAACGTCTCAAACGGCTGGTGCGCCGAGAGCATATCGTTGTAAGACGATATAATCCCTAAGTTGGCGCTGTTCATCAGCTTGAGTTCGTTCTTATCACGCGGGTTACAGGCCGCGAAACCGTGGGCCAGGTTGCCACAGCTTAGTTCGGCACGGTGCACACCACGTTTGTGCTGGTCAGCCATGCGCCGCTCATAGAGGGCGCGCCGCTCAGCAGAGCGCTCACGAATGCGCTGGGTAACCTCAGCAACGGTAGGGTTTAAAGTGGCAGGTGTTGAGCTCGGCATAGGGACCTCTGCGTGATAGAGACGGTGAGTGAAGCTTGTAGTTATTTTACATTTTTTGGCGTCGATATAAGAGACTTTACGGCAATAAAAACAGCAATTGTAGTTTTATTACCCGAATTTGGTGTGCAGGTACCAGCACACCAAGAAGCATAGATATATCTAGAAGACCCTGAAAGGGTGGAAGATCGGTCAATGAAATAGCAAGTATAGCACTCCGGCTTTTGCTACCATTTTGTGCTTTGCCTTTGAACGTTTGATTACCCCTACCGACTCGGAGCTTGCATGCACGCCATTGTTGACCACATTCAGTCAGTTGATCTCAATGCCGGTGAAGAGACGTGTCGCTACTTGGATACGCTGACCAAGCCGCCAGGTAGTTTGGGTGGTTTAGAAGAGTTAGCCATCCAACTCAGCGCCATCGCCGGCGAGCTCAAGCCCAACGTGACGCCGCCTGCGGTCATCGTATTTGCTGCGGATCATGGGGTGGCTGCTGAGGGTGTCTCCGCGTTTCCGCAAGAAGTGACCGCGCAGATGGTTGCCAATTTTGCCAATGGCGGGGCGGCGATTAATGTCTTTGCGCGGCAGATCAATGCATTTGTTGAGATAGTCGATGTTGGCGTGGCTTCGACGTTAACACTGCCTGGTGTGACCTCTGCCAAGGTGCGCCACGGCACCGCCAATATGGTGGACGAAGACGCGATGCATCCGGCTGAAGCCATTGAGGCTATTAATGTGGGTGTGGCGGCCGTGGAACGAGCAAAAAGGGCGGGTGCCAAATGCATTATTGTGGGTGAAATGGGCATTGCCAATACGACTGCTAGCAGCGCGATATTAGCGGTACTAACGGGGGAGACGGTGGCAAGCGTGGTCGGCGCGGGGACTGGAATTGCCCCCCAGCAGCAGGCGCACAAAGTGGCAGTGATTGAACGCGCTATCGCTGCGCGTAACGCTGATCCCCAAGCCCCTCTAGAGGTGCTGGCAAAGCTAGGCGGCCTGGAAATTGCCGCTATGACCGGCGCTTATTTGGCAGCAGCTGCCCAACGCTTACCCGCCATTGTGGATGGCTTTATTGCCACTGTCGCCGCGCTCACCGCCTGCCGACTCTGCCCCGCAGTGCGTGGCTACCTGATGTTTGGCCATCGCTCCCAGGAGCCAGGCCACGATGTAGCGTTAAAAGCGCTGGAGGCCAAGCCCCTGCTCGATATGGGCATGCGGCTTGGCGAAGGCAGCGGCGCGGCGCTGGCGTATCCATTGCTGCAAGCAGCGGCAGCGATGATGGCAGAAATGGCTACTTTCACAGATGCCGGTGTAAGTGATAAAGCCACCCTATGAGCATGCTGGAGAGACTTCCCTTTAATCAGCCATTAACGCTCTCGCAAAGCGAGCAGTGCTTGGCGATAACCTCTCAGTTACCCTTGCGCACGCTGAGCAGCGCCCTGATAGGTGATGGTTTTGGCAGCAGGCGGCACTTCGCCAATTTTCATGTTGATTACCGTTACGATGGGCGCGCTCCCAAGGCGGATCTTAGCGCCTGGCTGGGTGGCATGGGTATGCCCGCTTCATCGGTCGCGATGATGACCGCAGTGCGTTTAAGCAACGCCTCCATTGTCAGCATGCCATTAGCGCAGCTAGACCATGGCGTTATGGCGCTGGTGACAGCGGGAGCGGGCAATGCGGTGGATATCACCGCACTTCACTCACAGGATCCCCGCTTAGTAGCAGGCACTATCAACGTTTTTGTATTTGTCGATGCCCACCTGACCGACGGTGCGCTGGTGAATGCGTGCTTGTCGATTACGGAGGCCAAGGTTCAGGCGCTCTATATGGCTGGCGTTATCGATACACATAGCGGTACAGCGGCTACCGGCACGTCGACGGATTGTGTCTGTATGGCAGCTACCCAGCGCGGAGAATTGTCTCCCTATGCAGGTTCAGGAACGGTTCTGGGTCGAGCAATTGGAAGGGCGGTGTATCAGGCAACGCTGAACTCGCTAGCCAGTGCTAACGAGATGCCCCTATGAACATACCTTTCGCGCTATCAAGTATCGTCATGGTGATGCTTGCGATAGCGATTGATTTAGTGGTTGGCGATCCGCGCTCAATACCGCATCCAGTGGTGCTCATCGGGCGGTTTATCAGCAGTTTTGAGCGGCTTTGGAATCGCGGTACGGCCCAACAGCGCAGATTCAGTGGCTTCCTGCTAACCATTATTGTCGTTGGCGGCGTATGGGGAGTTAGCTGGCTGCTGCTCTTGGTGCTAACGCAGTTGCATCCCGGTTTGGCACTGATCGTTGAGCTTTGGCTGCTCTCCACCACGCTTGCTATTAAAGGACTGGGCGATGCAGCCCGTTCCGTGGTTGCGCCGCTGACCAAAGGTGATTTGCCTTCCGCACGCCAGGCGCTAGGGATGATTGTCGGCCGGGATACGCAAAACTTAGATGAAGCGGAGATTGCACGGGGCACGGTGGAAACCGTGGCGGAGAATACCGTTGACGGCATTACCGCGCCGCTTTTTTTTGCGCTTATCGGCGGGGCGCCACTAGCGCTGGCGTATAAGGCGGTGAATACCCTGGATTCGATGGTAGGCTACAAAAACGAGCGCTTCACTGACTTTGGTTTTGCTTCCGCGAAGCTGGACGATGTAGCCAACTGGATTCCGGCACGCTTAACGGCGCTGTGTTTATGGCTCGCAGGCTTGTTACTCAGTGCGTCAGGCGTATTGAAACTGCGCTGGCGAGGCGCACTGCGCGGTACCTGCCAGGATGCGCCGCGTCACCCGAGCCCTAACGCCGGTTGGCCGGAGGCCATGGTCGCCCGGTTGCTAGGTGTGCAACTGGGCGGCACCAATTTCTATCAGAGCGTGGCTTCCCATCGTGCCACTCTGGGCGAGCCGCTTGAAGTACTTGAGGTTATGCATATCAGTGCCACAATTCGATTGATGCACGGCGCTTGGGTGCTATTTCTTTTGCTGTCAGTGGGCGTGATCGCTGGGCTAATATTGACTCTTCAGGGGCGTTTATGAGCACACCCGTATGGCCCAGCCATGGCGGCCAAGCCGAGGCACTGCTTGCCCATTTTGAGCTGCCTGCCGATCATCGCCTGGAAGATTTTAGCGCCAACCTCAACCCGCTGGGGCCGCCCGCATGGGTGCGCGATTGGCTAACGCGACAGCTATCGGGCCTTGGACACTATCCAGCGCCCGATTATTCAGCTGCGCGTCAGGCCATCGCCACCCATCACCAGCTTCAGCCCGAACAGGTGTTACTGACGAATGGCGGCGCTGAAGCAATTTTTCTAGCCGCTGCACTGCATGCCGGCCAACGGGCGGCGATTATTACCCCGAGCTTTGGCGAATATGCCCGCGCCTCTCGCGCCCATCGGCTTTCAATCAACGAGATTCCGCTGTCCCCACAGGATTTTAGTCTGGATATTGATGCACTGCTGGCAGCATTAAGCGACACCGATGTGCTGTTTCTATGCCGCCCCAATAATCCTACCGCGACGCTAATAGACTTCTCGACCATGGTGGTCTTGCTGGAGCACACCGCTGCTCTTAATTGTCGGGTGGTGGTCGATGAAGCCTTTATCGATATGGTGGGTAACATCCAAGACGAGGCATCACTGACAACGTTATTGGCACGCTATCCAAATCTAGTGTTGCTGCACTCCATGACCAAGTTTTATACCCTGCCGGGTCTCCGGTTGGGCTACCTGCTGGCGGATGCGGCCACGGTTCAAGCGGCACGGGCCCACCAACCGCCGTGGAGTGTCAATCACTTAGCGGCGGAACTGGTAGCGCCACTACTGGCGGATGATGCGTTTACCCGACGCACTCAGCGGTGGTGGGCCAGTGAGCACCCACGCATGGCACAAGCGCTTGCTCAATTGGGGCTGGAAGTGTTGCCCAGCCAAGCGTGCTTTTTCCTGCTCCGCCCTGGGGCCGAACAGCGTGCAAGCGGCATCACTAGTGACATACTGCTTGAGCGCCTGTTGCGCCGAGGCGTACTGGTGCGCCATACGCATAACTTTGCCAGGCTTAATGGTGAATGGCTGCGAGTGGCGCTACGCGACGAGCCCGCCAATCGACGCTTGATAAAGGTGCTGAATGATTGTTTTCGTTAGCGGTGGTGCGCGTTCAGGTAAAAGCGATGTCGCCGAGCAGCAGGTTGTAAATGCTGCGGGCCGTTCGCCCTGTTACTACTTAGCCACCGCAGACGTATACGACGCCGAAATGGCCGCGCGCGTGGCCCGTCATCGCCAATCCAGACAAGAGGAATGGCAGGGCGCTCAGTGGAAAACACTGGAAGAGCCACTTGCCATTGATCAAGCAATCGCCAAAGTGCCCAATGGTAGCGCCGTGCTGCTGGATTGCTTAACGCTTTGGGCCGGCCAAGTGCTGTATGCCAGTGAGCTAAGCGAAGAGGAGGGCTTGGCACTGCTGGCAAGCGCACTTGTGGATGCCCGAGCGCGAAGCCTTTATCTCGTGATTGTCTCCAATGATATCAACGAAGCGCTGCCTCCCTCGGATGCTGAAACCTGGCGTTATCTGGCGTTTCTTCAACACCTTCACTGTCGGCTGGCAGCAGAGGCGGACTCGGTAATAGAAGTGGTGGCGGGGTGCGTCATTGATTGGAAGTCCGCAAAGGCATTTTGTTAATGGAGGAGCTGTCGATTTGAGAAATGCCCTGTTCGGTCTTCTGCTTGCGCTGCAGTTCCTTACCCGCGTCCCTATTCCAATAACCGTACCCTGGATACCTGATACCCGACGCTGGGCAGTACGCGCCTATCCGTTAGTGGGGCTGTTGATTGGCACCGTGCTAGCAGTGGTAGCGTTGGGGATGCACAACGTTCCCGCGCCGATCACCGCGCTGACATTGCTAAGCATTTGGGTGGCTATTTCGGGCGGGCTGCATTTAGACGGCGTAATGGATATCGCCGATGCGCTAGGCAGCAATCAGCCCCTGGCGCGCCGCTGGGAAATCATGAAAGACCCGCAAATCGGCAGCTTTGGTATGTTGGCGCTGGTGTTTCTGCTTGCCTGGAAGGGCGTGCTGCTGTGGGCGCTGCTGGCTTATCATGCACCCTGGTGGTGGCTATTAGCAGTCCCCGCGCTAGGGCGCTGGGCAGGTGTGGCGTTACTGGTGCTGACTCCCTGCACACAACAGAAGGGCTTGGCCTGGAGCTGGCAGCAGTCGCTTAGCGGCCAAGACGTAGCGCTTGCGCTGGTGCCGCTGGCGTTGATCGCCCTACTAGCGCCCGCGATAGTGTTGATGGTGCTATTGGTCACTGTTTTTGTGTTACTAATCCGCTGGCTAATGCTGCGACTGTTTAACGGAATTAACGGCGATATGGTAGGCGCCACCATCGAAGGGGGAGAGCTTTGGCTACTGATCTTACTGTGGAGCTGGTGGCAGTTCGCCACGGTATCACCGCTTGGAATTTAGAACGTCGTTATCAAGGACAGCGCGATATTCCGTTGCTGTTTCCCGAGGCTGAAGCTGGGCTTCTAGCACTGCGCGACGCGTTGGTGGATGAGCGGTTTGATGCCATCTACTCCAGCGACCTTAACCGCTGCCAGCAAACCCTGGCGTGGGCAGAAGTTACCAAGGGCGGCGTGCCGCTCACCCTCGAGCCACGCCTGCGCGAGCTTGATTTTGGCGAGTACGAAGGCAAGGTTTACAACGAACTAAAAGACTTACCTCACTACCGTGCCTGGATTGATAGCGTGGGCGAGCTGCAAATTCCTGGGGGCGAATCGGCGGCTCAACTGCGCGCGCGTCTTGATGCCTGGCTTTATGATTTGGCGACCAATGCTCGTGCCGATGGTCACAAAAAGATACTGGCCGTCACCCACGGCGGCGTAATCCGTGAGCTGCGTCGCCGTTTTGAGACGATCCACTTCTGGGAGGGTACCGTGCTTCAAGCGCAAGGCAGGCGTTGGCAGCTTATTTATCAAAAAGACGAACATGGCAAAGGGGAATGGCAATGCAGCTCTTCATCGGCGGTGCCTGCGCTGGCAAACGCGACGCCGTAATTGCTCGCTTTCCCGAAGCGCAGTGGTGGCGGCTTGATGCCGCGCAGCCTTTCATCGATAGCCAGCAAGCGCTAGTAGCCAATACGCCGCTGATTATCACCGGCGTGCTTGAGTGGCTAGGTGCTGCTCTTGAACGTGATGATAACGATGCCCTGCGCCAGCAGTGGCAGCGCGATATGATCCAGCTTTGCCAGCGCGCCGACGAGTTAAACGCGGCGTTAATCATTATCGCCACCGACGTTGGCCGTGGGGTTGTGCCCATGGAACCAGAGCAGCGGCGCCTGCGTGATCTCAATGGCTGGTTCACCCAAGACGCCACCGCCCAAGCTGAAGAGGTATGGTATGTGCGCCATGGGTTGGTGATGGCGCTCAAGTAGCTGACGAGTCAGTCGCTGAAAATAGCATTTAGGGACTAGCAGGCTAAGCCGCTGGTTTGTGGGGTCGGGTGGTGAGATCCACCCCTAGAGCACGGGTTACCGCTAACATTGTCTTGAGTGTGGGGTTACCCGATTCGCCAAAAGAGCGGTAAAGCTGTTCGCGTGACAAGCCAGTTTCAATTGCCAGTTGAGACATGCCTTTCGCTCTGGCGGCTACACCAACAGCTTTTGCAATGTAGCTGGCATCACCGGTTTCAAAAGCATCTGATAAAAATATCGCAATGGCTTCTTCGTTATCCAGCGCTGCCGCGGGATCGTAATCGTAAAGTTGTTCGCTCATGTTTACCTCCATGCCTTCGCAAGGCGATGAGCTGTGTCTATATCTTTCTGTTGCGTGCTTTTGTTACCGCCACACAGTAATAAAATAAATTCATCGCCGCGCTTAAAGAAGTAGACCCGATAGCCAGGCCCATAATGAATGCGTAGCTCACTTACGCCTTGGCCGACTGGCTGTACATCACCAGCTAGGCCATTGGCTAGGCGAAAGATACGCGCAGCGATAGTAGCTTTAGCACGTGAATCTTTGAGTTTGCTTTCCCACTTCCGGAAAGTGTCTGTCTGCTTTATGTCAGCCATCCATTTAATGTAGTTTATAGATTACAGTTTCTGCAATAGCAAAATTGACCGCCCTTTCAATTGACCTCTCTTGGGCAAGTTGCTAGCTTACGCCCACTCTTAGGTGCTGGCGGTGGATAAAGCCGCTAGTGAAACGGGAAGTTGGTGAACGCCTCGCGTGATTCCAACGCTGCCCCCGCAACGGTGATCGAGATAAGAACGGCCAATACGCCACTGTGCTCACGCACGGGAAGGTGGTCGTTCGGAAAAGAGTGGCTCTGTTTGCTAGAGACACCTTTCGCTCGTCAGCCCGGAGACCGGCCCGAGAGTAATGGTTCTAACTGAACCACACCATGCCGAGACGCGGAGGGCGTTCTTAGGGCAGTGAACGGTAGCGCAACGCTATCGTTACTCCCTTGTTTTTGCCCCGCGCTCGGTCAAAAAAACTGCGTTGTGCGGGTGAGCACGACGAGCAAGGGATCTCACATGAACCACCGTTTTCACACCACCGCCAAACGGGCGGCGTTTTGTATGGCTGCGTTACCGCTAGCCATCTCCTTTTCTGCCCAGGCCCAATATGCCGAAGCGACGACCGAATTAGCCGCGCTAGATCCTGTCGTTGTGACTGCTGCGTTAGCGCCCCGTACGGCTAACGAAAGCCTTTCATCTGTTAGCGTGCTGGACGAAGCTACTTTCCGAAATCAAGACCCCACCAGCCTGACGGATCTTCTGCGCGGCCAGCCGGGCGTTGATGTCACTAGCAACGGTAGCTTTGGCAAAAGCAGCAGCGTTTACCTGCGTGGGGCGCCTAGCGATGCCTCCGTGCTAATGATTGATGGCATTCGCCTGCGCTCTGCCACGGCAGGCGGTGCCGCGTTTCAGTATTTAGACCCACGTATGTTTGACCGCGCTGAAATCGTGCGCGGCCCGCGCGGAAGCCTTTACGGCGCAGATGCGGTCGGCGGTGTCATTCAGCTCTTTACACCTGATGGTGACGAGGAAGGCCCGAAACCTCGAATTTCAGTTGGCGGTGGCTCATTTAATACCCAGCGGTTAAGCGCAGGTATTTCGGGACGCGAGGGGGGCACGCGCTACAGCTTTGCCGGTAGTCATTTCAATACCGACGGTCAGCCTATTCGTCGGGGTGGTGAAGACAAAGGCTACGACAACACCTCTGCGCTGGCCCGTGTTGCGCATACCTTTGAAAGTGGCGCTGAGGTTGGTGTGCTGGCGCTGCGCGCTCGCGGTAACAATGAATATGATGGCGGAGAGAATGACTTCGTCCAGCAGGTAGCGGGTATTTATGGCGAGCTGCCAGTTACCGATACCTGGCAAAGTCGCCTAACGCTTAGCGAAGCTCGTGATGAGCTGGACACCATCGATAATTTCGGTGGCTCAGTGATTGACACCCGCACCCAAACTGCCCGCTGGCAGAACAATTTTCAGTTTGGCGCTCATGAATTGATCGCTGGCGCTGAAATCAGCGAAGACCGTGTTTCAAGCACCAACGATTTTGATGTTACCAGTCGCGATAACACCGCTGTGTTTACGCAAGGGCTACTCGACTTTTCGCCGTTCGCCATTCAAGCAAGCCTGCGTTACGACGACAACGAAGCTTATGGCGATGAAGTCACCGGCAGTTTGGCGTTGGGTTACGACCTGGATAATTATCATACGCTGCGCGCTAGCGTAGGCACCGCCTTTAAAGCGCCAAGTTTTAATGACCTTTATTGGCCGAATTCAGGCAATCCTGATCTCAATCCTGAAACGTCTGAAACCGTTGAGGTAGGCGTTCGCGGCCAATACAGCCAGTGGTTCTGGGACTTGGCCGCCTTCCAAAACGACTACGATGATCTGATTGCCTGGGCACCGACGCCCAGCGGATTATGGGCGCCGCAAAACGTCAATCATGCGCGTATTCGCGGTGCTGAGCTTTCCAGTGGTGTCGAAATCAGCGATTGGACTCTGCAAGCTGCGTTTACCTACCTGGACCCAGAAGACCAGGATACCGGCAATCGGTTAGCCCGCCGCGCCACCCAAAGTGTACGTTTGGATGCCGACCGCGAGCTTGGTGATTGGTCGCTGGGTGGTTCATTAGTCGCGCAGAATCACCGCTACGATAATGCCGCTAATACCGAGCGTTTGAATGGCTATGGGCTGGTTAACCTGCGTGCAGGTTGGCAGTTTGCGCCGCTCTGGACGGCGCGTGTTACGGTAGAAAATGCCTTTGATAAAGAGTATGAAACGACGAGTGACTACATTAACGCCGGCCGAGCAGGGTTCTTGAGTGTTCACTTTGGCCAATAAAAAGAGTGGCTTAGCGCGCGGGGCTTTGGGCCTCGCGCTGCTATTGATGGCAACGGTTGCACCGGCAAACGATCAGTCGCGCTGCGCAGTGGATGACCGTGATCGCGAGGTCTGTCTTCACAATGCTGCTCAGCGAATTGCCACGCTCTCGCCTGGCGCCACCGAGCTGACCTATGCGGCCGGCGCGGGGAATCAGGTAGTCGCCGTCGTTTCGTATAGCGACTATCCCCCGGAAGCCAAACAAGTAGCCTCGGTGGGTAGCCATACCCGGATTGATTTGGAAAAGCTGGTGGGCCTAGCGCCGGATTTAGTGATTGGCTGGGTAACCGGCAACCCCGCTGAACAGCTTGAAACCCTCGAAGCCTTAGGCATGCCGGTGTTCTATATTGAGCCTCGCGATATGGACGGCGTGGCTAGCGCCATCGAACGCTTGGCGAGGCTGGCAGGAACGGAAACGGCCGGGCAGGCGGTGGCCGATAATTTTCGTACGACCATGAATGACCTGGAAGAGCGCTATCGAGACCGCGAGCCGGTCGCCACGTTCTACCAAGTCTGGGACGAGCCGCTAATGAGTGTTAACGACCAGCACCTTATCGGTCAGGTGGTTGAGATTTGTGGCGGTCAAAATGTGTTTGGTGAGCAAACACGCCTTGTGCCGCGTATCGATGATGAAGCGGTACTGGCGGCAAATCCTGAAGCGATTATTGCCGGTGGCATGGGTGAAGAGAACCGCCACTGGCTGACCCATTGGGAGCAGTATTCCAACTTGAAGGCGGTTGCGGAAGATAATCTTTTCTTTGTGCCGCCTTCACTGATTCAGCGGCCCACGCCGCGCCTGATGGAGGGCACACAGCTCCTCTGTGAAAAGCTCGATATCGCCCGCCAAAAACGTGAGCGCAACTAATGCTAGCGCGCCTGGGTCTCCCGCTTAGCCTGCTATTACTAGCGGCGCTGGCAGCGCTACTCTTAGCGCTTGGCGTCGGCAGCGCTAAGATTTCTCCTGCGCAAATTTGGGACTTGTTGCAAGGCGAAGGCGATGCATTGGCGCGAACCATGGTGATGGAGCTGCGCTTGCCCAGGGCGCTCTCGGCGTTTGCCGTTGGCGGCTTGTTGGCAGTAGCGGGTGCTTTGATGCAGGTGCTATTGCGCAATCCTCTTGCGGACCCTTATGTACTCGGACTTTCCGGCGGTGCCTCGATTGGCGCCCTAGCTGCCATGCTCGGTGGGTTAGGCGGGCTGGCGATTTCAAGTTCGGCGTTTGGCGGCGCGCTATTTTCGACGTTTTTAGTCTTCGGTTTGGCCCACGGCAGCGGCGGGTGGACACCTTCGCGGCTGCTACTCACCGGCGTTGTAGTGGCCGCGGGGTGGGGCGCAGTGATTACGTTGATGCTGGCGTTAAGCCCCGCCGAGCGCCTGCCGGGCATGCTCTACTGGCTGATGGGCGATCTCTCCTATTCGCGCACGCCTTGGCCGCCGCTACTGCTTTTACTGGCCACCTGCGTGGTGGTGATTCCGCTTGGGCGTAGCTTGAATGTGCTGGCCCGTGGCCCACAGCAAGCCGCCGCGCTGGGCGTGGCGGTTCGGCCGCTGGAGTGGTGTATCTACGTTGCCGCTAGCTTACTGACCGCCGCTGCAGTCACTACGGCTGGCAGCATTGGTTTTGTGGGTTTAGTGGTGCCGCATATGTTGCGCCTGCTGCTAGGCAACGACCAGCGGCTGATACTGCCCGCCTGTGCATTGGCAGGTGGCACTTTGTTAGTGCTGGCCGATACCCTGGCGCGTACCCTGATCGCCCCGGAACAGTTGCCCGTTGGGGTCATTACTGCGCTATTGGGCGTGCCCACCTTCCTGTTTCTGCTCTACCGGAGCCGCTGATGAGCGTACTAGCTACCCGCGATCTCATCATCGATGTGCCCGGCCGCGAAGGCGGTACGCCGCTAAATATAACCATCGAGCCAGGGCAGGTATGGGGCGTATTAGGGCCTAACGGTGCGGGTAAAACGACGCTATTACACACACTGGCTGGGCTTCAGGCGCCGCGTTCAGGCAGCGTAGAACTCAATGACTCGGCGCTTGATCAACTGCGCCGCCGTCATGTTGCTCAGCGATTGGGGTTAGTGTTTCAAGACCGCCAGGATGGCTTTCCCGCGACCGTGCTGGAAACCGCACTGATCGGTCGTCATCCCTATCTCTCCCCGTGGCAGATGGAGGGTGCTGATGACTACGCCCGCGCGGAAGCCGCCCTGGAGCGTCTGGATGTAGCGCACCTGCGTGACCGCTTGGTAAGCACACTTTCCGGCGGCGAGCGCCAGCGGGTGGCGATTGCCACTGTTCTCACCCAGGCACCCAATGTGTGGCTGGCGGATGAACCGACTAACCACTTGGATCTTCATCATCAGAGTGCCGTGATGGCACTAATGGCGGAGCAGGCCGCTGAAGGGCACGCCGTTATGATGTGCTTGCACGACCTGAACCTGGCTGCCCGCTGGTGCGACCACGTGCTGTTGATGTATCCCAATGGCGAGGTGTGCTGGGGACCGCGAGATAGCATGCTGGTGCCCAGTGCGTTAGAAAGCCTCTACCGCCAAAAGCTAGCGGTGGTAGAGGTAGATGGCGCGCCGGTGTTTGTGCCGATAAAGGGCTAATGCTTACTGCGAGAGCTCATCCCGCCAGGCGTGGCGGGGGGCGAAGCCGACCAGTCGGCGGGCCTTTTCGTTGCTGTAGAACGTCTCGAATTCGCCCATGTCGCGCTTGATGGGGACGCCAGCATAGAAGCGCTCGATCACTTCAGCGTTGGTTAGGCTAACCGATAGGTCGTCATTGGCGACGTTGAACACTTGGTAGCCCAGGCCGTCCGTTTTCAGGCAGCAATCGACCATCTGGCCCAGGTCGCGGGCATCGATGTAGGCGAAAATATTGCGGCGACGCAGAGCGGGGTCTTCCAGGTAGGCCGGAAAATCCTGGCGGTACTCGTGGGGCTCGATAACGTTGTTGATGCGCAGGCCGTAGATGTCGATGCCTGAACGCGCCTGGAAGGAGCGGGCGGTCACCTCGTTGACCACTTTGCTCATCGCGTAGCTATCTTCCGGCACGGTGGGGTGTTCTTCATCGATGGGAAGGTAGTCCGGTTTCTTCTCGCCATCGGCGAAACAGACGCCGTAGGTGGTCTCGCTGGAAGCGAAGATAACCTTAGGAATGCCCAGTTTGGTGGCGGCATCCAGCACGTTGTAGGTGCTCAGCGTATTGATGCGGTAGGTCTCATTATCTGGCCGGTGCAGGATGGCAGGAATAGCGGCGAAATGAACAATGGCATCGTAACGCGGCACGCCGGTGCCAGGCTCAAGCTCATCGAACCCGGCGTAGGCGTGGCAGGCGTTGAATACCTGGCCAGCATCGGTCAGGTCGGTTTTCAGGGTGGTGATGCCGGGCACGTCAGACGTCACCCAATCCAGGTTGGTAACGCGGTGACCTTGATCGCGAAGATAAGCAGTGGCATGGCGGCCAGCCTTGCCACTGCCGCCAGTAAACAGAATACGCATGCGGTAACCCCGGTTGGTGAAACGAAGCGGAACATAGAATCAAACGAAGACCTTCACCTTAGCAAAGAAAGGTTCGACCCGCCGACACTTAGCCGTTAACGCATGGAAATGGGCTAACCATTAACCGTTAAAAGGATCGTTATGTTTCAAGGCAAAGCACACGCAGCATTGATCAGTGCGCCTGGCTCAGGCCAGGGGAAATCAATGGTCACCGCGGCGCTGGCACGGCTTCATCGCAATGCAGGGCTTACCGTGCGGGTGTTCAAGCACGGTCCCGATTACCTTGATCCCATGATTCAGGAAGTGGCCTCCGGTCAGCCCGTGTATCAGCTTCACCCCTGGATGACCGGCGAAGAGGAGTGCCGCTGGCGCTTAGCTGAAGCCGCCCAGGAAGCAGATGTGATTCTGGTCGAAGGCTCCATGGGGCTATTTGATGGCTCGCCTTCCAGCGCTGATTTGGCAATCTTGGCAGGCATCCCCGCGCTGCCGGTGATTGATGCCTGGGGCATGGCGCAAACCTTTGGCGCGGTGGCGCAAGGTTTGGCCAATTATCATCCCGATCTTGCCATTCATGAAGTGATTGCCAACCGCGTCGGCAGCCCCGGCCACGGCAAACTGCTCGCCGACAGCATGCCGGAAGGCATCGCGCTGCTTGGGGCCATTCCCCAATGAAAGGGACTCCTCCCCTCTCGAAGCTTCAGCGAGCTACATTGATAGTTGAACCACATCAATGCGGAGGGGAAGAGCCATGAACAAGCATAAGACAATAGGTATTGATCTGGCAAAGCGTGTTTTCCAAGTGTGTGTTGTCGACACTCGCCGCCCGCGTGTTCAGGTCAACAAAGAGCTTAAACGGCATCAGGTCTTGGATTTTATGCGCCGCCAACCGGCCTGTCGGGTGTTCATGGAGGCGTGCGGTGGATCGCATTATTGGGCGCGACAGCTGCAGGCCCTCGGCCATACCGTTGCCCTCATATCGCCCCAGTTTGTAACGCCCTTTCGCAAGGGGCATAAGACAGATGCCAATGACGCGCTCGCCATTGTAGAGGCCGGGTTGCGCCCTGATATGCGCTTTGTACCGCTCAAAAGCGTCGAGCAACAGGATATTCAGAGCCTGCACCGCATTCGGGAAAGGTATATTCATCAACGCACCCAGTTGATCAATCAGGTTCATGGGTTATTGCAGGAATATGGAGTGATCAGCGGTCGGGGACAGAAAGCGTTAAAGCAACGTGTCTGGCTCGCCCTGGAAGATGCCGATAACGAGCTTTCGATGCTGATGCGTGACTTGATTGCCGAGCAAATGGCGGAGCTGGATCGACTCAACGAGCGCATTCAGTCACTGGATAAGCGCGTGGAGCAGATGAGCCGTGCGGTGATGCCTTGTCGCCAACTGTTGGCGATTGAGGGAGTGGGGCCGGTGGTCGCCACCCAGCTCTATAGCGCCCTCGGTAACGGCGACGCGTTCAAGAAAGGTCGCCAAGCGTCAGCCTATCTGGGGTTAACGCCGACACAACACAGCAGTGGTGGCATCGCGAAGATCAAGGGCATTGGCCGAACGGGGCAAATCTCGCTGAAAGCCGCCCTGATACGTGGCGCACACTCGGTCATCAACACCGTGGGTGACAAACAGGATGCTAAAAGTCGTTGGCTACGATCCCTGGTCGCTCGCGTTGGCAAGAACAAAGCGGCTGTCGCGTTAGCGAACAAGACAGTGCGAACCGCCTGGGCGGTTCTGCACAGCGGACAGTCCTATTGTAGAGAGTTTAACGACGGTTCCGCGCTGATGGTGAGCTAAGCGGTAACATCATCAGCGGCTAAGCGCCGACAGGCGGCTACCTTGTTGCCGGGCAACGATCGATGAAAAACAGGTCAGACCGACCTTCTCAAAACCTGCTCATTGCGATGGCTGAAAAAGCCTACGCCTCGTTGAGGAG
This sequence comes from Vreelandella sp. DA03-1M, assembly GCF_055725665.1. Lineage (NCBI taxonomy): Bacteria > Pseudomonadati > Pseudomonadota > Gammaproteobacteria > Oceanospirillales > Halomonadaceae > Vreelandella > Vreelandella sp. DA03-1M. The sequence goes on along the minus strand of NZ_CM146798.1, from coordinate 2,747,438 downwards.
AGAAGGTGCGCGACGTTCATCAGGGTCAGGGGATAGCGTCCCCATTAAGAGACCGACTATACGCACGCATCGGCTTATGTTGTTCATCATCGGAGCTTGCAACCGGGGAGGAGTCCCTATACGCAATGAGGCAATGAAAATCCCCGACCGCCATCTAGGCCTAGTCCAAGCCAGTGAATTAAGCGGCCTGGATGCGCAGCTTGATGCTGCCGCCGAGGTATTGAGAGAAGCGGGTTTAGACCGCTTGCCCAAGCTGGTCACGCTAAGCGCGGAATCGCCAACGCCGGTGCCGGATTACCTTAATGGCGTGCGCATTGCGATTGCCCGAGACGACGCCTTTGCGTTTATCTACCGCGCCAATGTAGACGTGCTGCGCGCTATGGGCGCAGAAGTCAGCTTCTTTTCACCGCTTAATGATCGTCAGTTACCCGAATGAGATGCGCTCTGGTTACCGGGCGGTTATCCCGAGCTTAACGCGGCTCGATTGAGCGCCAACCACAGCATGTTCGAGGCGATTAGCGCCCATCACCGCGCGGGCAAACCGATACTCGCAGAGTGCGGCGGCTTGATGGCCTGCGTTGAGCAACTGGTAGACGGCGAGGGTGAAAGCCACGCCATGCTGGGCCTTCTCAACGGCACCGCGAAAATGGCTGGTAAACTCACCGCGCTAGGGCTGCAAAGCCTACATGCCGGTGCAGGCGAGCTACGTGGCCATACCTATCATCACTCTCTGCTTGAAACCGCGATGACGCCACTGGCGCGCACTCGCAAACTAGCCGGTAGCGAAGCCGAGCCGATCTACCGCGAAGGCGGGTTGGTCGCGAGCTACTTCCACGGCTACTTTCCCTCTGCGCCCAAGCTGGTCGCGGATATTTTTACCGGGCAGCCGATTAGCATCAATAACGGTTAACGAAATATGTGGAAGATTTTTCCATAAAATTGATCTGCGCTATGCTGTGTGCCTTTCATACCTATATTCAACTCAGCAGGAGAACACCATGAGCTTTTACGTCTACCTTTCCGGCGAGATTCACACTGACTGGCGCGAAGAGATTCAGCGCGGCGCTGACGCAGCGGGTCTGGATATCGTGTTCACCGCCCCGGTAACGGACCACGCAGCCTCTGATGCCGCCGGTGACCACCTGGGCAAACCGGAAAATGGCTTCTGGCGTGATCACCAGTCATCCAAGGTCAACGCCATTCGCACCCGCACCATGATCGAGCAGGCCGACCTCGTTGTCGTTCGTTTTGGCGAGCAGTACAAGCAGTGGAACGCTGCTTTCGATGCAGGCTACTGCGCTGCCTTGGCCAAGCCCTACATCACGCTGCACAGCGAAGACATTGTTCACCCGCTTAAAGAAGTCGACGCGCAAGCCCAAGCCTGGTGCACCACGACCGATCAGGTGGTGGATACGTTGCGCTACGTACTAAAAGCCTGAATTTAAATAAAGAGCTTAATAGAAAGCTGAATAGAGAGCTTAATAAAGCGCTTTAATAAAGAGGACGCCCCATGCGCGAGAATGCCAAAACCCCCGAACGCCATGCCCAGCGCATGGCGGCCAAGCAGAAAATCATGAACGAGCGCATCGCCCGCGCCGATAAAGAGCAGGGCGTGCTGCTAGTGCTTACCGGCCCCGGCAAGGGCAAAAGCAGCTCCGGGTTTGGCATGCTCGCCCGTGCGTTGGGGCACGGTATGAAAGTCGGTGTGGTGCAGTTTATTAAAGGCGCCTTTAGCACCGGCGAAGAGGCGTTCTTCCGCAACCTGCCCAACGTCGATTACCACGTAATGGGGCAAGGCTACACCTGGGACACCCAAGACCGCGAACGCGATGTTGAAGCTGCCAACGCCGCCTGGGCAGAAGCCAAACGCATGCTACAAGACGAAAGCTACCACCTGGTACTGCTCGACGAACTCAACATCGCCCTGCGCTACGAGTACCTGGACCTAGACCAAGTACTCGACGACCTACAAGCCCGCCCAGCAATGCAACACGCCGTCGTCACCGGCCGCTACGCCCCACAACAACTCATCGACCTAGCCGACACCGTCACTGAAATGAAAGTGGTCAAGCATGCTTTTAAAGACCAAGGTATTAAGGCCCAGAAGGGGATTGAGCTTTAAGGGGTGAGGGGATGAATAGTGAGGTGTGGAAAGGTGATGTAAGGATGCCCTTTGTGGGAGGGCGCTTCAGCGCGCGATGGTTTCGCGAAAATCACTAAACCACCTGTACCTTGATAGTATGTGCAATATAACTACAATGTAACTCATGAACCATATTACCTTTGATTGGGATTCCAATAAGGACGCCGCTAATCGCAAGAAGCATGGCGTTTCTTTTAAAGAGGCAAAAACGGCCTTCACGGACGAGTTCGGCCGCCTCATATCGGATCCCGATCATTCTGAAGAGGAGGATCGGTTCATACTCCTTGGAACGAGCATTCATTCCCGTTTATTGGTGGTGTGCCACTGCGTGAGAGACGGCGAAACAATCCGAATTATCTCAGCGCGCAAGGCGGATAAACGAGAGCGAAAAACTTACGAAGGGTATAGACATGCGTGACCATTACGATTTTTCAGAATCAGTCAAAAATCCATACGCTAAGAAGCTTAAAAAGCAGGTCACGATCCGGCTGGATGAAGATACCATTGCGTATTTCAAGAATCTGGCGGAAGAAAAAGACCTTCCCTATCAGAGCTTGATTAATCTCTATCTGCGCGACTGCGCCCAGTCACATAAAGACCTCAAGCTTGAGTGGCAATAAACGGTGCACCACTACCGATCAGGTTGTTGAAATCCTCTGTTACGTTCTCAAAGCCTAAGCCACAGCGCTTCTCACAGCCCCGCCACTGGGGAGGGAGATTTAGCTCGCGAAAACTCAGCCACATAATCAATCTCGCTATCTCGTAGCGCGGAGTAACGCTTGGCGAGGAACGAGCCAAAAGACACCCGCGAAGGCAGCGCCAGCTGCCCAAAGCTTGCTCCAGCTCAATTTTTCTGCAAAGTCACGTGACCTAAGCCAAATTTATGAATAGAGTATGATTGAAAAGAGCACAACGAGCGGGCACGCGAATTTTGGATATATTGCCAAGTAGCCAAGATAATTTTATGTAAATCAATTAGATATGGCTTTTTAGTGCGCCAGGAAGCGCCAACAAACGCGCAAGCGCGTTTATCAGTGTTACATAATCACTGTTATACGAAAGGGGCACTGTGAGCGTCACGGTATACATGGATGATCTGCAATCTCAGATCCAACTGCATCTGAATCGCGCCAGCCGGGAAGTGCGGATAGCCGTAGCCTGGATATCATTCGACCAGTACGAGTCGATTTTTCGTAACTTGGTCTCAAAAGGGGTCAAAGTAAAGATTCTTTGCTCTGATACCCATCAAAATCGCTCGCAGAGTGCGACGACCAACGCGCTAAGGCATTGCGGTGTTGATATCCGGCTTTGTACGATGCCACGCACCTCAAACTTCATGCATCACAAGTTTTGCATCATTGATCAATCGATAGTGCTGAATGGTTCGTTCAACTGGTCAAAGAACGCCTCTCGAAGCTTCGAGAATCTCCTGGTAATTGAAGATGAACCACAAGTAGTTACCCAATTCTTGTCAGAATTCAACAAAGTATCAGCGTTGGATCAGGCTGCAATCCGCTCGTTACAAGCCATACAACGGTGCCGGCATCCCAAATGCAGTGGTAAGGTAGTCAATATTATGGTCTTTTCATCTATGCCGCAGCCAATGACATATGAACTGTGGGGAGATGTGGTGCAGTTCTGTACCGTCTGTGGTAGTGACGACTTTGAAGTCATTAATTCGGCTGTCCAAGATACGACGCTGCATGGGCTGTTCGAAGGTTATCAACTCGATGACGAGATTGACAACAACCAGGTTGATCGGGATATAGACAGTCAGCTTACCGGCTACGCTGTCCGGGGCACCCTTATTCACGGCATTGGCTTTGTCGTGCGTGGATTGATATGGCGCCATGAAGATGATATCTGCACAAGAATTATTTGGAAGAACAAGTTCGTGACAGATCAGATCGACGACAGGTATGAAACTGACTTCGATGTCTTGTATTGAGGTTTCGTATAACAAGTTTCTGCACGCGCAAAAGTACTCGCTGCGCTCCTAATTTACCGGTGAGCAAAACGTTATATTTCTTGTGCATAGGGAGCCAGCTTGAAAGATAAACCGTCAGATTTAGAGAGACTGATTCATGAATCTCTTGAGCAGCTAGGCTGGTCAGTTGATGCTAAAAGCATCGCTGAAAGAGTTCATAGACTTAATATAGGTCTTCCATTAGAAGATGAATTTTCGATTATCTGCGGCTGGCTCGGCCAATGTGATTTAGTCCATAAGTTAGATCAGCAGCAGTATCCAACTACTTCTAAGGATGCTTTTCAGGTTCCGGATTTACTAGCAAACTTTAACGTGCGTGACGCAGGTAATATTTCTGTTCTAATTGAAGTTAAGTCTTGTAAGAAAAATGTTTTGTCTCTCAGGCCTGACTACGTATCTAAATTAAGGGCTTATGGGCAATTGTTAGGGCTTCCCGTTCTAATTGCTTGGCGAAAGTATGGGATCTGGAGTCTGGTAGATTTAGACGTTTTTTCAAAAGCCAATAAAAACTTTAATCTCAACTTCAATGACGCAATGCGAAATAGTTTAATGAGTAAATTTCTTGGCGACTTCTCATACACTCCGCAAGTTAATTCTGGTGTTCATGTTAGTTTCAAAAAAGAAAAGCTCATTGAAACTATCGAAACAGATGAAGGGCTTCAAGAAAATTGGCACATGGTCATAGATGACGTGTATTTCACTAACGGGGAGAGTGAGCAGTTAAGAGATCTGTCGCCGATTGCTCAGCAGCTATTCCATTCTTGGGACCTTACCACAACAGAATCCCACTCTGATTCGCACGTGGTGATGCATAATACAATTGATGAAGAATCGGGAATGTTTGCGCATATGGCTTTAACTAGATTGCTTTCTTTTCACGGTCGAGAAGACGAGGTTCATTGGAGACGCCATTTGCAACATGATTCTGCAATCTCAAGTATATTAGATTTCAGGAGTGGAATTGAGGAGAACTTAAAAGCAGGCATTATCAAATACATTTTTGACATTGAACCATCAAATGTCCCAGATTTTCTCAATGAAATATAACAAACGCATTTTGTTGGACTGTTTATCCGCTGCGCTCCAAACTAGCCACAAATGTGGGCGTTAGCATAATAAGGAGTATGTCATAGAAATCTCGATACCCAACTTACCTGAGTTCTCAAAGTTTTCTCCGGCATTGGTAAAGACTCTGGACAAAATACGGTATGAAATTGATGAGAGTGACAACGAAGGTGAGTTGTTCGAGTTTTACTGGTTAGCAAGAGAGTACCCTCGTTTCTATAGGTATCACATTGATCATGCTGAGTTTAGACTGAAGAGCATTCATGAAAAGTATTCCATTATTCGGGACGAGATTTCAAAAAGCGCTGGAGCAAATGGACATCCCAGCTTAGGTATGAGTATTTCAAATCCAATAACGCACCAAATTTATTGGGATTTTGAAGCATACCTCATGGCCCTTAGCTCGGCTCTTGATTTAATGGCTCGAGTGGTTGGCATATCGTTCCCTGATCAAACTCCAGTGTCATTCAACAAGCTTTGTGCAAAGAAGCAGCTTCAAGGCCCAGTTGATACGCTACGAAAAGCAAAAGAACGATGGGTAAATCGATTCAAGGATTATAGAGATTGTTTTGTTCATTACACACCAGCTGATAATCGTGTATATGCAGATGTTATACCTCATGGAAGTGAGTCTATTTTAAGATGCAAGCTACCCACCAATCCAAATATAAGAACGGTTGAAGGATTTAAGTATTCAAAGAAAGTTGAGGTGCTAACATATGGCGCGACTTTGTATCGTCATTTTTCATCTCTCGATAAGGCTGTAGCAAAAGACATCATGAAACTATACAAAAAAAATGAGTTTCCGAAGAGAACAAAGAACCTATTTTTTATAGGGCAGAGAACAAGATAAATGCTAACAAGGTGCTGCTGTCCGACAATTTTTCTGGTTATGCCTCCAAAGTTGCCGTAGAGCGCGGCGTTGAGGTTTTAGAATAACAACGCTGACGCCTAAGCTTTGGTAAGATCGAGAAAACAGACGAGAAGCGGCCAGCATACCGCGCTTCAAGCTCTACAATCACGATCAAAACGACATGGTGGTGACTAGCTACTAAGAACAGCTCCAATCCAATATCTTTAAGCACAAGCAGACTTATCCTTTTTCCATTCCGAATGCCGCAACAGTGCGATCGGTCGTCTGGCCTACGATAAAGCTATTCTATAAATTCAAGTTTTTAAAAGGGTACATCGATATTATGGCAAGAAAAACACTAGGCTTGAAGGCGAAGAGAGAGACAGATGCCAAGCCCGCCGACGAAGCTGAAGATCAATTTCCTAATGATCCCGAAAAACGTTTTTTAAATGGCGTCGCTATTCATCCTTCCCCACGCATTGTTTTAGAGCCTGGTTCTCAACAGCGTACTGTGCGGGCGATGGATTTGGTTACGCCCATTGGTATGGGGCAACGTGGGTTGATTGTTGCGCCGCCAGGCTCTGGCAAAACGACGATGTTAAAACATATCTGTCAGGCCGTGGCTGAAGCGCATCCTGACATTAAGCTGTATGCCTTGTTGATTGATGAGCGCCCGGAAGAAGTGACTGATTTTAAGCGCAGTGTGTCGGCAGAAGTCCATGCATCCTCTTCAGATGAAAGCTACACACACCATGTAAAAATGGCCGATAAGCTGCTTGAGGCGGCGCGTAAGCAAGCAGGCGAAGGTCATAATGTGATGATTGTGATTGATTCGCTTACTAGACTCTCGCGCGTTCATAATGCCGAGCAGCGCGGCAATGGTCGCACTATGTCGGGTGGGCTGGATAGCCGAGCAATGGAAATACCCCGAAAACTGTTTGGTGCTGCGAGAAAGATCGAAAACGGCGGCTCGCTCACCATTCTGGCCACCGTGCTGGTGGATACGGGAAGCCGTATGGATCAGGTGATTTTCGAGGAGTTCAAGGGCACGGGCAATATGGAACTGGTGTTATCCCGGGATGTGGCCAATCAACGGATTTTTCCGGCGATAGATATTGCCAAAAGCAGTACCCGTCGAGAAGAGCTTTTGATTGATGCAAAAGATATCGAAAAAGTAAGGACACTGCGTAGAGGTTTGACCACGCTTAAGCCAGTAGAAGGCGCGCAGAAGTTGCTTGCGTTGTTGAATAAATATCCCACGAATGCCGAGCTATTGGATGCGTTTTTGCCGGATTCGTGAAATATCAATAATAAAGTAGCCCACCTTTTTAAAAGGTGAGCTTCTTGGGTAAGTGTTAACGATTGCTTTGTTTGCTGTAATTCAAGTTTGATTCAGGTACTGCTTTACGAACTGGAAAACCTGCAATCTCTTTGCGCTCAATAATGCTTTTTAAGCGTCTTTCAATAGCGCAAAGATTTTTAAAGTCACTCATGTCGACTAAAGAGATGGCTTCGCCTGAGGCACCCGCTCGGCCAGTTCGACCAATGCGGTGGATGTACTCTTCTGGCTGAAAAGGTAAATCGTAATTCACCACACGACTCAGTTCATCAATATCCAAACCGCGCGCGGCAACCCCCGTAGCAACTAAGTACTTTAGTTCTCCAGATTTGAACTGAGCCAAAATCTTTTCGCGCATTGCTTGGCTTCTATCGCCATGGATGGAATCCGCTGTGATGCCGCGTTTTTCCAGCTGAGCAACAAGCTTGGCCGCATTGTGTTTTTTCTCGGTAAAAATAAGCGCCTGATCCCACTGTTGCTCGTTGATCAAGTGGCTCAACAAGGCGGACTTAGTGTCTTTGTCGACGGTGATTAGCCATTGTTTGACATTAGCGGCGGCGCGGACGTTGGGAGTAATCGATATTTCAGCCGCGAGATCGGTCATCTTGCTATCTGAAAAATCGTAGGCGAGGGCGCGAACATCGTCTGTGATGGTGGCCGAAAACAGTAGGTTCTGACGGTTTTCAGGTAGGCGCTCTATGATTTTATGGATATCATCGGCAAAACCCATGTCGACCATTCTGTCCGCTTCGTCCAATACCAGAGCTTTAAGTTCATCAAAATGCAGCGCACGCTGATGCGCCAAATCAAGCAATCTGCCCGGCGTGGCGACCAGAATATCGACGCCTTCGATTAGGCGCGCTTTTTGAGCTTCCGTATCCACACCGCCATACACGGCCATAGAGGTTAAGTGCGTGTGTTTAGCGTATTGAGCCACACTGGCTTCGACCTGAACCGCTAACTCACGGGTCGGCACGAGAATTAGCGCACGTATGCGTTTCCCGCGTAACGTCCCCGCGTTACTGAACCGTTCTAGCAGAGGCAGAACAAAGGCAGCGGTTTTGCCTGTGCCTGTTTGTGCGGTGGCGATTAAGTCATTACCCGAAAGAATGGCAGGAATCGCTTGTTCCTGGATGGGCGTTGGCGTTTGGTAACCTAGTTCGGTAATCGCTTGAACGAGAGGACTGGATAATCCTAGCTTTGAAAAGGGCATAAGGCGCTCTGACAGATTGTCGTAAGGTTTGTCGAAAATAAAAAGTGATACATCATAACGTAAAAGCAGCCGTTCGTTGCTCGAATCGTCGGTGTTTGAAGTGGAGTTTGTCGAGTATCTGAGCGGCATCCCGGCTGAGCTGAATTTAAATCGAGATACCCATTAATAAGCAGGTCAGCACCCTCCGAGGGTGCTGATCGATGAACAATTTAGATTTTCCGCACCTAAAAATATTATTTGAATAATCTGGTAAAATCCCTTTTCGCTTTCGGTAGGAAGTGAAGGAAGCGACTTCATCTTCTGGAAGAATCAGATTTACCTTACGGAAGGCAACGCATTTCCGCCTTATTTTATGAAGCTGCCTAGCCCTGGTGCCGGTGCAAAACCTATCCAGAGCTAGGCAGCTTTTCAGTAACGCCTTTGGCGCCGATGACCCTCATTAGGAACATCTAGATGATTCGTGAATACCGAGAGGCGGATATTGAGCACATTTTGGATATCTGGCTTTCAGCATCGATTAAAGCTCACTCCTTCGCTGGGTCAGAATATTGGCAGTCCAAAGTTAGCGAAATGCGTGATGTATACATCCCTGCATCGGAGACCTTTGTCTATGAAGCGGATGAGCAAATAGCAGGGTTTTACTGCCTCTATGGAAGTACGTTGGCAGCGGTTTTTGTGTCACCCAGCCTTCAGGGCCAGGGGATAGGGTCAGCATTAATTGATGATGCCAAGAGCAGAAGGTCGTGTTTGCAGCTCAGTGTTTACAGCCAGAATGCCCCCAGCATCAATTTTTATAAGCAGCATGGCTTCATTTCATTAGGTGAACAGATTGATGAACAAACGGGTGAACCTGAGTTCATCATGGAGCTTTACTGTTAATAGCGGTCAGTGGTCTGGTCTTGCCCCAAAAACCGAAAAATGAACACCCGTAGCGCTATCCTCAAAGGGTATAATGTCACCGGCCAAGGTGAGTTGGCGGTTCCACAACGTTGTTTTTAGCAGATTTTTTACTTGTTACTGTTTTTAATAGAGAAAAGGTAGTCGTTCATGATTAACACCAAAATATACAAAGCGGTTTACGAACTCGCTGAAAAACTCATGAAGGCTGCTGATAAAGAGGATAGAGAGGCGTTTGATGCGCTTTATGCACAGTTGGAAGCGATCTGCACCGAGAACGAAAATACCGACAAGGACCATCCAGAGCAGTGGGAAACATTGGCTGACTTCACGGAAGAGCTGGATGAGGCGTTGTCTGTCTACGAAAAAGCCTTTGAGAAAGCCGTTGCAGTGAATTCGAAAGACCATATGTCATCCATCGCGTTCTCCATGGCGAAGCTGCAGGTGGAGTTGGGTCAGACTGACGCAGCGATCAACAATCTTAAAAAGGCCCAAATCACCGCCAACAAGATTGAAGATGGCGAGCTTAAAGACGAAATTGATGAGCTGCTTGGAAAGCTGACAACAGGTTAGTTGTTAAGCTGCTGATGTTAGTGATATTCACGATAAACGTAGATGCACATAACGCCTGATTGTGCTGGGTTTGCCTAAGACTAGGGATACGATTTTGACTAATAACGATATTTTCCGCCGCATACGGTATGCCTTTGATTTAAAAGACAGCACCATCGTGGATATTTTCGCCTTGGCAGAAGTCAGCGTGACTCAGGAACAGGTCACTGCTTGGCTGAAAAAGGATGAAGACGATGCCTTTGTGACGATGAAAAATAGAGAGCTGGCAGCGTTTCTGAACGGCTTTATCAGCTTCAAGCGTGGTAAGCGCGAAGGCCCGCAGCCAGCGCCAGAAACGCAGTTAAACAACAACATGGTGTTCCAGAAGCTGCGCATTGCCTTAAATCTAAAGGCTGACGATATTCTGGCTATTTTTGAGCTGGCAGGCTTCCGCATCAGCAATCATGAATTAAGCGCTTTTTTCCGTAAGCCAAGCCACAAGAATTATCGCGAGTGTAAAGATCAGGTGCTGCGTAACTTTTTACTCGGCGTTCAGATGCAACTGCGTCCTTCCCCTAGTGGTTCAGAAGCCTGACCTTTCATCAGTATCAGATATTGATGGTGCATTTGGTCTCAAAGAGGTCTGAATAAAAGGCGGTAGCCTGGAAGGAAACCGCCTTTCTCAACCCTGTAGTTGGAGATTTATAGTTTGATAGCAGGCATAAACTGCATGCTGACTGCGACCCGATTCCAACTGTTGATGGCCAGAATCACCGTGGTCAATTCCAGTAAATCCTGCTCTCCAAAGGCGGCTAAGGCATTCTGGTAGGTTTCGTCGCTGATTGGATGTTGGCTTAGCAGCGTAAGGGCTTCTGCCCATGCCAGAGCGGCGCGTTCCTGCTCACTGAAACAGGCAACTTCACGCCAGGCGGGAAGCACATCCAGGCGAACCTGATGTTCGCCATCATCTCTGGCCTCTTGCGAGTGCATGTGCTGACAAAAGCCACAGTGATTGATTTGCGAAACACGCAATTTAACCAAATGAGTGATGGTCGGGGTGACTGTACTGCCGGATGCGACCGCGCCCAGGGGAACCAAGTGTTCAGCCAAGCGAGGGCATAGGCGGTAAACGGCTTGCTGAGAGATACGCTGAGACATGAGGATGACCTAGATGGTTAGTGGAGGCCTCAGCTTAAAACCGTAAGCTCGTCACGCCTTGTAGATTTGCGACAATTTGCGTTTGCGGTAGGCGGCGGGCGTTTCATAGGCGAGTGCTTGGAAAGCGTGCGTGAAGTGAGCCTGATCATAGTAGCCGCATTGCAACGCTATTTCCGCTAGGGAACGATTGCTCTCAAACAACTCATGGCGGGCAAGGTTAAGACGGGCATAAGCTACTAATTGGCCAGGGGTAACGCCCACTTCACGTTTTAATTTGCGTTCCAGAGTACGCCTAGTAAAACCGATAGTGGCGCCTAGCTGTTGGGGTGGAAGCTGTAATTCTCTGATGGCCTGAATGACCATGACGATCCGGCTGTTGAGAATCGGCATGCGTCTCAGTCGATGCAATAACCATGTTTCCAGAAGTCGCAAACCCTGCTTTTCGTCGAGCTGGTAAAGGCGTTCTACTATCGGCATCAGTTCCTGCAGCCCTAGTGGCTCAAGTTCATCTTCTAGATGGTGAAAGCCATCCGTGAAAGCTTCGAGTGGCAGGCCCAGCAGGCCGTGGGCGCCGGCAGCCTTGAAGCGAATGCCTAGGCTTGGGGTGGACGTGTCGAAGGTTTCGACCAGCGTGCGCCTGTTTAAGCAGAGCGTGATGATGGGGCGCGGGATGGTGAGCTTGATGCTTAGGCTGGCACCGGCATCTGGGTAGAGCTTCTCGGTTCGGGAGGTCTTAAGTTGCCCAGGTCCACCCATTGACCAGAGGCACTGTACCCAGGGGGCCAAGCGCTTGTCAGGCGGTCGATGCCGAAAATTTAGAAAGTGTGCGTTGCTTGGCAAAATAAGGTCGGTCATGGCGTCAGCCCGTGATAGGTCTCTTCACTATAGACGCCTGGTGATTCAACCAAGCAGCATTTAGGAACTTTTCCCGCCATAAGCTTGTGTGGGCGCTATTTCTTCACGCACACAAAAATCGCATTGCCCGAAACAGTATCCCACGGGGTGATGGTCTCGTAGTTATGCTCAAACACATGCACCTCAAAATAAGGCGTTAGTAGGGCGGTTAGTTCTATAAAGCTCACCGCCACCATGGGGTGTTCATCGTTCCATACTTGGGTGTTGCCGGCGCTGGTTTTTTCAATGCTGAGCCTTAACGACTGCCTTTCACCGTGCCCGCTGTAGTGCCACCCTGAGCGGAAGGTGAACGAATCCTCGCCCTGTTTCGCGGTGTGCTTAACGAATAGATCGTTATTGATGCGCTGTTTATCCACCCCATTAAAGTAGAACACACCGCCCGCTTTTAAAGCGCGGTGGGCGCTGGCGATGCAGGCGGTTAGCTTCTCAATACCATCGTTATAATGAATCGAGTATAAAAAACAGGTGATTAAATCCAGCGGCTCGCTGACGTCAAAGCGACTCATATCCTGCAACGAAAAGTGTGCTTCTGGGCAGCGCTTGGCGGCGATGTCCAGCATCGGCTGATTGATATCCAGCCCGCCGCTGGCGTAGCCAAAATCAATAAAATGGCGCACGTGGGGGCCGGTGCCGCAGGCTAAATCCAGATGGGCGGTACCTTCGTTACCAAAAAGCTGATGCAGCCGTCGAATGGCGTTGCTTTGCGCTTGGTAGTCGATATCTACGCACATCAAATCGTAGTAGCCGGAAAGGTCGGTATAGAGTGCGTTGACGGACATGGTCGCCTAAAGGTGAGGGCTGGATAGGTTGGGTGGCGCATAGTAAACGAGCAGGTGGGGTTTGAGAAGCGCCGACCACGACAGGTGAATCCCTTTCTATCATTAGTCGCCGTTAGGCGGGATTAACGTTAAAGAAATCCTCCCAGCTTCCGATAATGACTTAAGACGCACGATTAACCCTGGCTGCCACAAGAGTTTGCTATGTCCAAAACAGTGACTTTTATCATTGCTACCGTGCTTCTCGTGCTAACCACGAACGCGTATTCACATACCGATGCGGCTGAAGCGGCAGCGCTGGCGTGGCTTGAAGCCATCGATAGCGGTGAGTATGAACAAGCGTGGGAGGCATCCTCAACGTTACTGCAGGTGCCACTCTCTTCCAATATGCTGGCCCGTACCATCAACGCTGCCCGGCGTGATTTTGGGGCGGTTGAGTCCAGGCGGCGAATACGTGTTATCCGTGAAACGTCCATGCCTGGCGCGCCTGTTGGTGATTATGCAGTGTTTACGTTCCAGACCCGTTTTGAAAATAAGCCTCAGATTACCGAAACTATCACGCCTCACCTAGAAGGCGGCGATTGGAAGGTAAGCGGCTATTACGTCAACTAACCAACTCCCAACCAACTCCCTCGAACGTCCTTCCAGCCATCGCTATTGCTTAGAATAACTTCCTGCGGTTAGGCGTTATCACGCTTAACCGCCCGCTATCACATTGTTCATGACTAAGCTCACTGCGGGTGCTACGTTGAGTAGATACCCTTGAGCGTATTGATAGCTGCTGGAGCGGATATGCACTCCCTTTCTCACAAATCGCACTGGCTGTGGCTGTGGCTGTTGGTGGCGGGATTGCTGATGGCGGCGCTATCGCTCACGTGGCAGGCCAGGGCACAAATCTCGCCCAGCGCTTTAATCCTCAATATTGAAGGCGCTATCGGCCCTGCGACCAAGGATTATTTTGAGCGCGGTCTTCGTAAAGCCCGAGAGCAGGGCAGCGAAGTAGTGATTGTTGAGCTTGATACCCCCGGCGGATTGGTTGATACCACCCGCGATATGATTCGGGAAATGCTCAATTCAGACCTGCCGGTAGTGATGTACGTTTCCCCCAGTGGCGCGCGCGCAGCCAGCGCAGGCACCTATCTGCTTTACGGCAGCCACGTAGCGGCCATGGCGCCTTCTACCCACTTGGGCTCTGCGACACCCGTGCAAATGGGCGGCGGCGGACTGACTGGTGATGATGAGGCGGGCGAGGAGTCTGAAGGCAAGCAAGAAGGCAGCGCCATGGAGCGCAAGGTGGTTGAAGACGCGGTAAGTTTTATCCGCAGCTTAGCAGAGCGCCATGGCCGCAATGCCGACTGGGCGGAAGAGGCGGTGCGCGATGCAGTCAACCTCACCGAAAGTGAGGCCTTGAAGCAAAATGTCATTGATGTGGTGGCGCGGGACATTAATGACCTGCTCGCTCAGCTTGACGGTATGACCGTGGTGATGGAGCGCGGCGAGGAGTTATTGGCGACGGCGAATCTTGTTATTGAACGTTACGACCCGGACTGGCGTACTCGACTACTCTCGCTGATCACCAATCCTAACGTTGCCTATTTACTGATGATTATCGGCTTTTACGGGCTGATTTTCGAGCTTTCCAGCCCCGGCAGCCTTTTTCCCGGCACCATTGGGGTTATCTCCCTGCTGCTAGCGCTGTTCGCTTTTCAGGTTCTGCCTATTAACTATGCGGGCCTGGCACTGATGGTGGTGGGAATGGCGCTGATGGTAGGCGAGGCGTTCATGCCCAGTTTCGGCGTGTTGGGGGCGGGCGGCATTATCGCTTTTGTGCTGGGGTCGGTGATGCTGATGGATGCCGAACATTTGGCTATCTCGTTACCGCTGATTGGCGGGGTGGCCCTGATTTTTGGCGCCTTGATGCTATGGACGTTAACGCGCTTTGCAACGCTGCGGCGGCGTCCGGTGCACAGCGGTGCGGAGCAACTAATTGGTGCAACGGCAGTGGCGCTGGAGGATTTTGAAACCAACGGCCATGTGCGCCTGCATGGCGAGCGCTGGAACGCGGTGAGCGATGCGCCCGTAAAACAGGGTGATGAGCTTGAAGTGGTGCGTCTTGAAGGCTTGACGGTTTATGTGACGCCCCGGTGATGCTCGCTATTGTGACGTGCTTTCCCCCATAACGAACCATCTGCAAAACGAGCCATCTGCAAAACGAGGTGTCCAATGATTATTTCGTATTTAGTCCCTATGGTGCTGGTGGTGATGTTGATCGCTGCCTCCATTCGCATATTGCCGGAGTACAAGCGCGGCGTGGTGTTCTTTCTGGGCCGTTACCAGAAAGTGAAAGGGCCAGGGTTGGTCATTGTGATTCCTGCCATTCAGAAGATGGAGGTGGTGGATTTACGTGTGATCACCATGGACGTACCCGAGCAGGATGTCATTTCCCGGGATAACGTCACCGTCAAGGTCAACGCGGTGCTTTACTTCCGCGTTGTCGACCCTGAAAAGGCGATCATTCAAGTCGAAAATTTCACCCAGGCGACCAGTCAGTTGGCGCAGACCACGCTGCGTTCTGTGCTGGGCAAGCATGACCTGGATGAGATGCTCTCCGAGCGCGATAAACTCAACGACGATATCCAGGAAATCATTGATACCCAAACCGAAGCCTGGGGTATCAAAGTGGCCAATGTTGAAATCAAACATGTGGATCTGGATGAGAGCATGATTCGCGCCATTGCCCGCCAAGCCGAAGCGGAGCGTGAGCGTCGCGCCAAGGTGATCCACGCCGAAGGGGAGCTCCAAGCATCCAAAAAGCTGGTGGAGGCCGCCAACGTGATGCAGGAAAACTCGACCGCGCTTCAGCTTCGCTACCTGCAAACCATGAGCGACATGAGCAACAAAAACGCTTCGACGATTGTGTTCCCGCTACCCATGGACATCATGGAGGCCTTTAAAGATATGAAAGCCAAGCATACGGCAGCAACGCCTGGTAAGACGCAGGATGATGCGTAAGGCAATGCAAAACGCGCATTGCCAAGGTGGGGCTGGATGTTTCAACAGCGCCGGTTAACTAATCAGCCCCGCCAAAGCCTGCATTCCCAGCGCCACCACCAGCACCACTACACCCGCCACCAAGCTGGTTACTAGGGCTTGTTGCTTCCATAACATCAGTACTCGGCTGCCAAAGCGGTGGACGAGCCAGGCGAGGCCGAAGTAACGCAGGCCTCGGGCAATTAACGCCGCTAGCGCGAAGAGAAGAACCGGGTAGCCGGAAAGGCCTGCGGTAATCATCGCGACCTGAAAGGGAATGGGCAGAATGCCAATGGCTAAAATCGCGGCAAAACCATACTGGTCGAAGAAGGTTTGGAACGACTGATAGCTTTGTTCCATGCCCATAAATTCAATAAACCAAGTACCTATCGACTGAAAAAGCAGCATGCCAACGCCATAGCCGACCAGCGACGCAATTAAGCAACCCGCAGTAGTGACCGTCGCTAAAAGCCAGATACGGTGTTTATTAGCTGCCATCAGCGGGATCAGCACCAGCTCAAGCGGAATGGGCAGGATAATGGTTTCCAAAAAGGAGAGGGTGCCGAGTAACCACAGCATGTTCTTCGAGCCGTTAATACGCTCAAACCACTGCTTGGTTCGCTTTGTTGTATTGGCCATTAGGGGTCGCTACATCTCTGGATTAATGCGGCGATAAATAGCCGCTAATAGGCTGTATAGGCCAAACGCGAAGAGTCCTATAGCGACAACGGCCAGCAACCATTGACCGTATGCTTGGCTGCGCAGCGTACTAAATACTTCAGCCGTACCGCCTGCCTGGTCGGGGTTAAACTGATAAGCGGCAATCAGAAAGAAACAACCCACGATGACAAATACAATCCCGCGAATGATTAAGCCAAAACGGCAGATGGGATAAGCCCATTTTTGGGTTTGAGGTGGCATCGCGAAGTGTTTGTGAAACTTAGCCTTGTAGCCTTTAAACGCATGGGCGATGCCTACGCCAATCATAACCAAGCCAACAGCCCCTACCAGCCAGCGGCCAAAAGGCTGCTGCATCAACCAGCCTGTCACGCCCTGTGAACCTCCGCCTGAACCCCCGGAAGAGCCCGTAAACTGGAAGATGAGCGTGGCGGCAAAAAAGGCCAATAACGTATGGGTACTCGCACTCGCTAATAAGCCCGCACGAATAGCTAAGCCTTTAGCACCGTTGCCGTGATGGTCGGCGTCTTTGACCGCTTGAATGGTGCGCCACATGGCGTAGCCAACCAAACCCACTGCGATGACACCTAATAGTATTTTTCCAAAAGGGGCGATGAGGACTCTTTCCAATGCACCGCGGCTACCTTCTGTTTGGCCACCTTGACCAAAGGCTGCCAGCGCGGCAAGGCCACCCACTAAAACATACACGATGCCGCGGGAGGCGTAGCCCATGCGGGCGAAAAGCGTAATCGCATCACGGTGATCGGGGTTTTTCATACTATTAGCCATGGTGTCCTCCTGACTTGATATGGCGTTGCGATATGTCCGTATTTGGCCGCCTGCCTATACTGTGGGAGTGACTTACTATTGTCTAGCGTAGGAAAAGGGGCGGAGGTGCGTACTTTAATGCCCAAACACCGACCAGCCTGTGCGCTGCACAAACATTTCGAGCGCTTGGGTGCCTAACAGGCTGTTGCCGTAGGCATCTAACCCCGGTGACCAAACGGCGATTGCGCCATGGCCTGGGGCGATGGCTAGTATACCGCCGCCCACGCCACTTTTGCCGGGCAGGCCCACCCGAAAGGCGAACTCCCCTGAGGCGTCGTAGTGCCCACACATCATCATCAGTGAATTGATACGCCGTGCCCGCTGAGGGGCGACGACCCGAATGTTGCTGGGTTTATTGACGCCATCCGAAGCCAGGAACAGGCCGGCATGAGCGAGCTGCTCACAGCTCATCGCAATAGCACACTGATGAAAGTAGGTGCCCAGTACTTTATCGACATCGTGGCGAAGGTGACCAAAGGCTTTCATGAAATGCGCTAATGAAGCATTACGGTCGCGGTGTGCCATTTCTGAGGCGGCTACCGCATGGTCAAAGCAAATGCTGTCGTCATCGGCGATATAGCGCACAAAGCTGAGAATTTCACCCAGCGTCTCTTTGGGTTCATGGCCCATCATGATCGCATCAACCACCGCAATGGCACCGGCATTGATAAACGGGTTACGCGGTTTGCCGCTTTCGTGTTCAAGCTGCACGATAGAGTTGAAGGGGTCGCCCGAGGGTTCACGGCCCACTTTTGTCCAAAGTGAGTCGCCCATCTGGCCTAGCGCGATCGTCAGCGTAAAAACTTTGGAAATGCTTTGGATTGAGAAGGGGGTGGTCGCGCAGCCCGCCGAATATACTTGGCCATCGACGGTGGCGAGCGAAATGGCAAATTGTTGTGGGTCAACATGGCCAAGTTCGGGAATATAGTCTGCGACCTTGCCACGTTCCTCTGCTTTCGCCATGGCTGCGGCAATGTCATCAATTAAGTCTTGCATGGGCTTAGTGTGCACTGTCAATGGAGGCGGGGCCTCACCCTAGCGGAAAACAAGTAGATTGTCTTTTTTGCATCACCTAAATAATAACGCTAAAACAATAGGTGTTTGCCCACTATGCATTGAGCAAGATACGGGTCGGCAACGGGGCCTTGAGCGCTTAGGCTGCCATGATAAGCCCATAATTAGCCTGAAACGAAACGGCTAGAGAGATAAACATGAACGATTATGCGCGTATCGAAAAGGCCATGACCTACATGGTTGCCAATGCCACTGAGCAGCCTGATTTGGAAACAGTGGCCGCTCACGTTCATATTAGTGCCTTCCATTTCCAGCGGCTGTTTTGTCGTTATGTGGGGATTAGCCCTAAACGATTTTTACAGGCGCTAACGCTGGAGCGGGGTAAACAGTTGATGCACTCCTCTACTTCGTTGCTGGATATTGCTCATACCCTGGGGCTTAGCGGCGGATCACGGCTTTATGATCACTTTGTTCAGCTAGAGGCCGTTACGCCTGGGGAGTATAAGCGCCAGGGTGAGGGCGTTGAGATTACTTATGGGGTTCATGACACGCCTCTTGGCAGCATGTTTGTGGCAATGACGCCCCGTGGTATTTGTCGCATGGGCTTTATCGATACCACCAGTGAAGAAGAACTGCTGACAAAGCTAGCCATGGAGTGGCCGCGCAGCACCTTCCACCCTAACCGAATTGCCACGCGCTATGCGGTGGAGGCGATTTTTGCCAAGTCAGAAGAGGCGCCGGCTGCTTTGTCATTGCACGTGACGGGCACCAATTTTCAAATTGCCGTGTGGCGGGCACTACTCACTATTCCCGAAGGCCAGCTGGCCAGTTACTCGCATATCGCTAGGGCATTAGGCACGCCAAAATCCTCCCGTGCAGTAGGTAATGCCGTAGGCGCTAACCCGATCGCGCTGTGGATTCCCTGCCACCGGGTGATTCAGCAAAGCGGTGCGCTTGGTGGCTACCGGTGGGGTGTTGAGAAAAAGCGGATGGTGCAAGCCTGGGAGCTGGCGCAATTGAGTGCTTCAACCCCTGAAGTAGAACTGTCTCTCTAACGCAGTCGCGAAGTAAAGATGAAGTAAAGAAGGAGATTTTTATGAACATCAACGCCATTCAAGCGGATATAACACGCCTGAAGGTCGATGCAGTTGTGAACGCCGCGAATACCTCACTACTTGGGGGTGGCGGTGTTGACGGCGCTATCCATCGCGCTGCGGGGCCTGAACTGCTGACAGCCTGCAAGGAGCTAGGCGGCTGCGCGACAGGAGAAGCCAAGCTGACGGATGGTTTTGAGTTACCGGCCCGCTATGTCATCCATACGGTTGGCCCGGTGTGGAAGGGCGGAGAACAAGGCGAGGAGGCACTGCTTGCCTCCTGCTATCGGCAGTCTTTAGCGTTGGCGGCTACCGTGAATGCTGACACAGTGGCTTTCCCAAGTATCAGCACCGGCGTGTACCGTTTTCCCATCCAGCAGGCCGCGGCGATAGCCGTCTCAACGGTTAAAACGGTGTTGAAGAAGTACCCAAGCGTTGAGTCGGTGACATTCTGCTGTTTTTCGGCTGATGATTTGGCGGTTTATAACGCGTGTCTTAATCAATTAACCGATTAGTGTCGTAAAACGGAAAAGGGCATGGGTAGAGCTAGATAGTGGTCGTACGATGATCGATATGTCTGGAAACGGATAGACACATTGCGCCGTTTATCACCTCCCGCTACAGTCTCGACCTTGTTCACCTGGGCGAGACTCTTTATGGCCACACTGATGATTCAAGGCACCACCTCGGATGCGGGTAAAAGCACCTTTGTGGCAGCCCTTTGCCGCGCGCTGGCAAGGCGTGGGATATCAGTGGCGCCCTTTAAACCCCAGAATATGGCGCTGAATAGCGCCGTGACTGAGGACGGCGGCGAGATTGGACGCTCTACGGCCTTACAAGCACAAGCCTGCTATTTAGCACCCCACAGCGATATGAATCCGGTACTGCTAAAGCCGGAAACCGATCGCGGCGCCCAGGTGATTTTACGTGGCAAGGTAAATGGCCATATGGACGCGCTGGATTACCACGCTTTCAAACGTACCGCTCAAGAGAGCGTAATGGCCGCGTGGCAAGCTTTAGAAAGTCGTTTTGACGTGATTATTGCTGAAGGCGCTGGCAGCCCCGCTGAAATCAATCTACGCGAGGGCGATATCGCCAATATGGGCTTTGCCGAAGCGGCTGACTGCCCAGTATTACTCGTCGGTGATATTGATCGCGGTGGGGTATTCGCCCAATTGGTGGGTACGCTGGCGCTACTGAGTGAGAGCGAACAGGCGCGTACCAAAGGCTTTATTATCAACCGCTTTCGAGGTGATATTGCGCTGCTGGAACCGGGACTTGAGTGGTTGGAAGCGCGGACTGGTAAACCGGTACTGGGCACGCTGCCCTATCTGCAAGGGCTGGTACTCGACTCTGAAGATAGCATTGGGGTGATCCAGGCCGAGAAGCAGAGCAAAGTGCTTAATATCGTCGTGCCAGCGCTGCCACGTATCAGTAACCACACCGACTTCGACCCGCTGCGCTTGCACCCTCAGGTGGCGCTAACCTTTGTGGGGCCCGAGCAGCCGATTCCTGCTGCTGATGTGATTATTCTGCCTGGTAGTAAAAGCACTGCCAGCGATCTTACCTGGTTACGGGGCCAGGGCTGGGATAAAGCCATTCAGCGCCACCTGCGCTACGGCGGTAAGGTGTTAGGTATTTGCGGTGGCTTTCAAATGCTGGGCGAGTGGGTGGATGACCCTGATGGGCTGGAGGGCCAGCCGGGAAAGGTGACAGGATTGGGGTTGCTGCCGCTCAAAACGCGTATGGTGGCGGGCAAACAGCTGCGAAACGTGAGCGGCGTAACGTTTACTGAAGGCGCGACAGTCACCGGCTATGAAATCCATAATGGTGTGAGCGAAGGGGCTGCCTTGAATTCCCCCTTATTTACTGTGGATGGCCGCCCGGAAGGTGCCATTAGCGATGACGGCCAGATACTGGGCACCTACCTGCATGGCTTGTTTGACCATCCCGATGGCTGCCAGGCACTGCTGAAACAGTTAGGTTTGGTTAACGGTGAACAGAGCGACTATCAAGCTCACCGAGAGCGTGAGCTTGATCGCTTGGCCGATATGCTGGAAGCCCACGTCGATATTGAAGCGGTTATTGCGCTGATTGAGGCTGGCGCTTCGCCATCACAGTGATTTCAATACTGCTTCCACCGTAGAGGTTAGGGGATTCGGTGCAGGTGCGGGCAGGGTAGCGTCCAGGTTCAAAGTACTCCGCGTAAACACTGTCCATGTCTTGGATAGCGTGTAGATCCGTGAGGTGGATATCCACCCGCACTATGTCCGCTAAGCTGCCGCCTTCCATTTCAAGCATGCGCGATAGCGCGCGCATCACAAGGCGGGTCTCTTCTTTAACGTCGCCTTTGACTGCGTGGCCGTTAGAGAAATCGTCAACGGTCAGTCCTGAAATAAACACATAGTGATCATCGACTACCATGTGGCTACCGGGAAAGCTTGGTGTGGGCATGGTAGGGTCATTCATAAAGGTGGGCATACTAGCTCCTTCTAAGTGATGTTCACGCTTACAATTCTCTTCGACAGATTGTTAACAGTAGTGTTCAGTATCAGTAAAAATGAATGGACGTTGTGGTGAGGCACGTCGCGCTGTCAAAACGGTGATGTTTGCTCTAGGCTTGCGGGTTTTTAGTCGGTGAGGATGATTCAAATGAAGGTCGTACACGTTAACGCAGAGGCCCAGCGCAACGCCTGTCTGGCGCGATTATGCGCTGAGGTTTACGGACAAGAGGCGGGTCTTACGCCGCTGGTCGTGTTCACCGGCACCTGCAGTGTGTTTTTTCCGCAAGAAGCAGCGCGGCTGTTTGCTGCCGTTGACGGCCAGGGTAAACCCCAAGCGCTGGCGCTGCTAGTGCTGGACGAGGAGGGCGAGGGCATGACGGTGACTCACGCCTGCGCGCTTGACCAAGCAGATTCCAAGCAGCGTTTGATCAGCGAACTTACTTTGAAAGCCCCGCTACGTGTCGAAGTGGATAACGCCGAACAAGAAGCGTTCTATAAAAAAAGTGGCATTAAGCGCTGGTTCGGCGGGGTGGATGGAAAGCGTATTGGCTTGGGCGCTCGCCATCCTGCCAAGAGTATTCGCGAATTGGCGCCTACCCTGGTGTTGGATGAAGCGCTTATTCTGCGTCGCTTTAAGCATGACCCTAAGACGTTTGAGGCTGCCAAGCAGGCCTTTTTGAAGGGTTTAAACGATTTTCCGCAGTCGCTTTAACAGCCCTTGGGAACGCTGCGTTCCAGTTTGTGCAACCAAGTTGCACGTTGTTGCCATGTTATTTACGTGTTGCCCCGATAAAATAAGCATCACGACTAGCTTATTAAAAGAAGGGAGAAGCTGCATGGCATCACCGATAATGGATAACAGTCAACGTTACGGTGCGATTAGCCGCTTGTTGCATTGGGGGATGGCGCTACTGTTTGCTTGGCAGTTTACGAGTGCCACGGCGCACTGGCTTTTTCCGGACACACCCTTTGAAGCGTTCTTCTGGGGAACCCATTACCCAGTGGGTGTATTGCTACTGACCTTAGTCGTACTGAGAACGATATGGGCGTTAGCCAATGCGTCGCGTCGCCCGCCATCGGTGAGCGTTATGGCAAAGCTGGCCATCTTGCACTCTACGGCTTGATGATCGCGATTCCGACGATTGCACTTATTCGCCAGTACGGTTCGGGCCGTTCGCTTGAGGTGTTTGGCATTACGCTGATGTCAGGTTTTGAGGGCGAGGAGATCACCTGGATGACGGATCTCGGCGGTTTGCTCCACGGTGAGCTGGGCTGGACACTGCTGGCGCTGATCGTAGGGCACATCGTGATGGCCATTTTGCATCGCAAGCTGACTCACCACGACGTGCTAACGCGCATGGCCGGATAATTAGACTACTTCTTTGCTAGCTCGCGCATGGCGGTTTCCAGGCCCTCCATGGTCATGGGGTACATACGGTCTTCGATAATCTCACGAATGAGCGCAGTCGAGTAGGTGTACTCCCAGGCCCGGGGCGGCATCGGGTTAAGCCACGCCAGGCGAGGAAACGTTTCGCATAAACGCTTAAGCCACACGCCGCCCGCTTCGTCGTTAAAGTGCTCTACGCTGCCGCCTGGGTGGGTGACCTCATAGGGCGACATGGCCGCATCGCCGACAATCACTACCTGGTAATCCGCACCGTAGGTGTGCAATACATCCATGGTCGGGATCCGCTCGTTACCCCGACGCATATTGTTTCGCCAAACCCCTTCGTAAAGGCAGTTATGGAAGTAGTAGTGCTCCAGATGCTTGAACTCTGAGCGGGCGGCAGAGAACAGTTCTTCGCAGACGCGAATATGGTCATCCATCGAGCCGCCCACATCCAAAAACAGCAGCACCTTCACCGCGTTATGGCGCTCTGGGCGCATCTGCACGTTGAGTAGCCCGGCATCTTTGGCGGTTTCGCGGATGGTACTATCCACATCGAACTCGTCCTGCGCGCCCTGGCGGGCAAACTTGCGCAGCCGCCGCAGCGCCATCTTGATATTGCGGGTGCCTAGCTCCAGCGAATCATCGTAATCCCGAAAGCGTCGCTCGTCCCAGACCTTGGTGGCGCGGCGGTGGCGCGAGCCATCCTGACCAATACGAATGCCCTCTGGGTTGTAGCCGTAGGCCCCGAAAGGGCTAGTGCCACCGGTGCCGATCCATTTATTGCCCCCCGCGTGGCGCTCTTTTTGCTCCTCCAGGCGTTTTTTAAACGTTTCGATGAGTTCTTCAAGGCCACCCAGAGATTCAATCTTGGCTTTCTCTTCGTCGGTCAGCTGCTTCTCAAACTCCCGTCGCAGCCAGTCATCGGGGATTAGCGCCTCAATGGCGGCGTCCATGTCCTCGAGGCCTTTAAACCAGGCGGCGAAGGCACGATCAAAGCGGTCAAAGTGGCGCTCGTCTTTGACCATCACCGTGCGGGCCACCTGATAGAAGGCCTCCATGTCGGCGAACACCACGCCGCGTTCCACCACGGCGTGAAGATCCAGCAGCTCGCGCAGCGATACCGGAACGCCCGCGCGCTTTAACGTCTCAAACAGGCCGATAAACATGGCTTAGCGGCCTGTGCCTTTCTGACGACGGATCATAAACGCCAAGCGCTCGAGCAACTGGGTGTCCTGCTCGTTTTTGACCAGGGCGCCGGCCATCGGCGGCAGCGCTTTGGCCGGGTCGCGGTTGTAGAGCGCTTCTTGAGCAATATCGTCAGCCATCAGTAGCTTGAGCCAATCGACCAGTTCAGACGTTGACGGCTTTTTCTTAAGGCCTGGCGCTTTACGCAGCTCGAAAAATACCTCTAGGGCTTCGCTGACAAGCCGGGAGGCGATATCCGGGAAGTGCACATCGACAATCGCCTGCATGGTCTCGCGGTCGGGGAACTCGATGTAGTGGAAAAAACAGCGGCGCAGGAACGCATCCGGCAGCTCTTTTTCATTATTCGAGGTGATGATGATAATCGGGCGCTGCTCGGCGCGGATGGTTTCGCCAGTTTCGTAAACGTGAAACTCCATACGATCCAGCTCTTGGAGCAGGTCGTTGGGAAATTCGATATCGGCCTTGTCGATCTCGTCGATCAATAACACCACGCGCTCGTTGGCGGTAAAGGCTTCCCACAGCTTGCCGGGCTTGATGTAGTTAGCGACATTCTCTACACCTTCAACGCCTAGCTGAGAGTCACGCAGGCGGCTGACGGCATCGTACTCGTATAAACCCTGGGCCGCCTTGGTGCTGGATTTGATATGCCAGGTAATCAACTGGGTATCAAGAGACTCGGCCAGTTCTTCGGCCAGCAGGGTTTTGCCGGTGCCCGGCTCGCCTTTGATCAATAGCGGTCGTTCGAGCACCACGGCAGCATTCACCGCCTGCTTAAGCGCATCGGTTGCGATATAGGAAGAAGTGGAGTCAAACGCCATGGGAGAGCCTCGGCTTGTCGAAAGCGGGTTTATAAATGGATAAACGAGTTCAAACAAGTGTACGTGAGGGTAAACCCCAAGGCCAACTAGCGGATTAACACATTTGCGCTTAGCCCTGCCAATTTGGCGGCACTATGCCTTGGCGCTGCATTTGCCGGTACACGGTAGGCCGCGAAACCCCGAGAGCGCGGGCTACCGCGCTAATGTTCCAGTGCTGCTCCTTGAGCATTTCCAGCAATGTGTGATCAGTGTCGCGACCAGCGTCTGCAGGCTGGAAAGTTGCCTGCTGCGTGATGCGCTGGCTTAGGCACTGCTCGGGTAGGTCATGTACGGTGATTTCGTCGCTTTCTGAGGTGGCCAGTGCAAAGGCCAGCGCATTCTTTAGCTGGCGGATATTACCGGGCCAGGCATAGGCGAGCAGGGCGCTGATGGCATCGGCCCGCAGGCGCGGTGATTGGTTGGAGGCTCGCTCTTGGATGATGTCGTCAAATACACGGCGGATAACGTAGAGCTTATCGGCGCGGTCGCGTAGCGCGGGCAGGCGCAGTTGGGCCCCGTTAAGGCGGTAATAGAGATCTTCGCGGAACTCACCTTGCTGGATCATCGCATCGATATTGCGATGAGTGGCGGTAATCACCCGAATATCGACCTTCTCGGGCGTATTGGCACCCAGTGGCATGACTTCCCGTTCTGCCAGCACGCGCAGCAAGCGGGTTTGCAGGGCCAGCGGCATATCGCCGATTTCATCTAAAAACAGTGTGCCGCCGTGGGCCTGGGGGATCAGCCCGCGCATACCTTTGGCGCGCCCGCCGGTAAAGGCGCCGGGCTCGTAACCAAACAGCTCGCTTTCGATCAGCGCTTCGGGAATGGCGGCACAGTTTACCGCGATAAAGGGGCCTTTAGATCGGTTGCCGCTGTCATGCAGGGCACGGGCAACGACCTCTTTGCCGGTGCCGGTTTCACCGCTAATCAGTACATTGACGCTGGCTTCGTTGCGCAGCCGCTCAGCCAGCTTCTGCACTTTGCGCATGGCTGGGTCGTCGGCACCGAGGCGTACCAGTGCTTCCGGCAGGCTGGAGGGGAGCGATTGCGCTTGCTGAGCAAGTCGAGGACGGCGCGGCTCCAGCAGGCTAATAAAGTAAATCGTGTTGTCGACCCTGGCGCGAAAAGCACGCAGTTGATCGTCGGTGGCGCTATTAATGCTGAGCACATCGGCGATCTCGCACTCGAATAGCTCCCCCAGCATTGGGGTGTGATGGGCTGACCAGGGTGGCCAACGGCGCTGGTGTTCACTTATCAGATCACGACCCACTGCGTTGGCAGCAATCACTTGCCCGTTCTCTTCAATAGCGATGAGTCCGCGTCCATTTACATGCACAAACTCTCGCGAGGTATCCAGGCGCACCATTAGGCAGTCACGGTAGCGCTGGAGAAAATAGGCGTCCTCGATCATTCGTGCGTAGAGCGTCACCAGCGAAAGGCTAAAATTTTGGCTCTCATGCTGGGTAGGCGATTGCAGCGCGGAGATATCCAGCACGGCCATGACGTTGCCCTGGGGGTCGGCGATGGGCGCGGCAGTACAGGTAAGCGAAATATGCGAGGCGTCGAAGTGCTCCTGGCGGTGGCAAATAATCGCTTGGCGGTCGTGCAGGCAGGTGCCCACGGCACAGGTACCCGCGAAGCGTTCGTCCCAGTCGGCACCGAGATAAAGGCCCGCTTTGCGCAATTGCTGGTCTTGGTTGGGGTCGCCACGAAACTCGACGGTTATCCCGCGGTGGTCGGTGAGCAGTAGCACGTAGCCTAGTTGCGCAATTTGCTGATAAAGCTGGTCAACCCCGGCTCTTGCCACGTGCAGTAGTTCATCCACGGATTCCCGGTGCTCGATCAGGATTTGTTGAGGCACCACCCGGGCTGGGCGTGGCTGGGTGGGATCGAGCTGGTACTCGTTTAGGCAGCGCAGCCAGGAGCGTCGAATGGTTTGCTGGGCCGGTAGCTGCGGAACTTCCAGGCCTTCGCCGAGCTGGAAAATATGCTCGATATGTTGGCGCTGGACGGATGGCAGCCGTGCAGGCCGGGGCGATGGAGTAGGCATGGCGTGGTTCACCGTGGGGCTTGTTATTGTCCTTCCAGCCTATGCGCTCTGGCGTGGGTGTCAACGCAGCGCTATTACGCCGTTAGTCGTGCGTTACACCTGTAACGTTGTTTACAACTAGATGTGACAGGTGTACGCCTTAGGCAACGCCTAATCGACAACTGTTTTTTTAAATTTATTCATATTTTTCATATGCTTGTGGTTTATCTGAAATGATTGGCACGGCGGGTGCTTAGAGTTGAGTGTCTCACCAGCAATTCAACAATAACAAACGATGGAGTACTCGCTATGTCCGAGATACCGGCACAAACCCAGCAAACCGCCACGGCTATTGTCCAAGGGTGGCTGAGTGATTTTGATAACGCGCTGCAAGGCCAGGATATTCAGCGTGTTTTGTCGCTATTTAATGAGGAGTGTTACTGGCGCGACTTTGTAACCTTTACCTGGAATTTAAAAACCTGTGAGGGAAAAGACGCTATTCAGGCCATGCTCAATGCCACCCTGGAGAACGTGCGTCCTTCGAACTGGCAGCTAGAAGGCGAAGCTGCCCAGAACGGCGACACCAGTGAGGCGTGGTTTACCTTTGAGACAGCGGTCGCCAGCGGCAAAGGCTACTTGCGCCTTAAAGACGGCAAATGTTGGACGCTGTTAACCACCATGCAGTCACTGCACGACTTTCCCGAGCCGCGTAACCACAACCGCCCAAAAGGGGCCGAGCACGGGGCCAATAAGCAGCGTGAAACCTGGTTAGAGTCACGGGAGCGCGAAGAGGCAGAGCTTGGCTACACGCAGCAGCCGTATTGCGTTGTTATTGGCGGAGGCCAGGGCGGTATTGGTTTGGGCGCGCGGCTGAAGCAGATGGGCGTGCCGACCATTATTATCGAGCGCAACGAGCGAGCCGGTGACTCCTGGCGCAAGCGCTATAAATCTCTCTGCCTGCACGACCCGGTGTGGTACGACCACCTACCCTATATTCCCTTCCCGGAGAACTGGCCGGTGTTTGCACCGAAAGACAAGGTGGGCGATTGGCTGGAAATGTACACAAAGGTGATGGAGCTCAATTATTGGAGCTCCACTGAGTGTCAGAATGCACGCTATGACGACGCCGCAGGCGAGTGGGTGGTTAACGTTAAGCGCAACGGCGAAGAGATCACGCTACGCCCGAAACAGCTGGTAATGGCCACCGGGATGTCGGGTATGCCCAATGTGCCGACATTTCCCGGCGCAGAGAGCTTTGCAGGTGAGCAGCAGCACTCCAGCCAGCACCCGGGGCCAGATGCCTATAAAGGCAAAAAGTGCGTGATCGTGGGCTCCAATAATTCCGCCCACGATATTGCCGCGGCACTCTGGGAGCACGACGCCGATGTGACCATGCTGCAGCGTTCATCCACCCATATCGTGAAGTCGGACTCTTTGATGGAAGAGGTGCTGGGGCCGCTCTACTCCGAAGAAGCGGTGGCCAATGGCTTAACCCACGACAAGGCTGATCTGATTTTTGCCTCGATTCCCTACAAGGTGCTGCCAGATTTTCAGCGCCCGGCGTTCGAGGCAATCAAACAGCGCGACGCCGAGTTTTATCAGAAGCTGGAAGACGCGGGCTTTCTGCTCGATTTCGGTGACGATGACTCGGGGCTGTTTTTGAAGTATCTACGCCGGGGCTCAGGTTATTACATCGATGTGGGCGCCTGTGATCTGGTCGCCAGTGGCGATATCAAACTGCGCAGCGGCGTAGGGATCGAGCGTATCAACCCAAACTCCATCACACTTACCGATGGCAGCGAGCTAGAAGCAGATTTGATCGTTTATGCCACTGGCTATGGCTCCATGAACGGCTGGGCGGCGCGGCTTATCTCCCAAGAGGTGGCAGATAAGGTCGGCAAGTGCTGGGGTCTGGGCTCTGACACTACCAAAGATCCCGGTCCTTGGGAGGGCGAGCTGCGCAATATGTGGAAACCCACCCAGCAGGAGGCGCTATGGTTCCATGGTGGCAACCTGCACCAGTCGCGGCACTACTCACACTATTTGGCGCTGCAGTTAAAGGCACGCATGGAGGGGATGGAAACGCCTGTCTACGGTCTGCAGCCGGTTCATCATACGTCTTAACAGGATAGGTCTTAACAGGAAGGCAAAGCCATGAGTCAGTCGAATAATCAGCAAGCTATGCAGGCAGCGGTTTGGTACGCAGCAAAAGATTTACGCGTTGAGCAAGTTCCGGTGCCCACTATCAGCGACCCCCATGAAGTGAAGGTGAAAGTGGCTGCCTGTGGTATTTGCGGCAGTGACTTACACGAGTATGCCGCCGGGCCGATTTTTATCCCGGTGGGCAAGCCGCACCCCATTAGCGGTGAGCAGGCGCCGATCATCATGGGCCATGAGTTCGCTGGGGAAGTGGTTGAGGTCGGCGAGAAAGTCACGCGGGTGAAGGTAGGCGACCGCGTGGCCATTGAGCCGATTCTCTCACCCAATAAGGATGGCGCCTACTCAATGGAGCGCTATAACTTGACACCGCTATTGGGCTTTCATGGCCTCTCTGGCGGGGGCGGTGGCTTTTCGGAGTTCACCGTCATGGGTGAACACATGGTGCATAAGCTGCCGGATGATCTTAGCTACGAGCAAGGCGCGCTGGTAGAGCCCGCGGCGGTAGCGCTGCATGCGGTGCGCCAAAGCTGCCTGAAAGCGGGGGATAGCGCGGTAGTATTTGGCGCTGGGCCGATTGGCTTGATGACGATTGAGGCTCTCAAGGCCGCAGGCGCTGCTCAAATATATGCCGTTGAGGTCGCGCCTTCACGGAAAGCCAAAGCCGAAGCGTTAGGGGCTATTGTGGTTGACCCGCAACAGGAGGATGCGGTTGCGAAGCTACAAGTCTTGAGTGGTGGCGGGGTAGACGTGGCGTTTGAAGTCACCGGCATTCCTGCCGTGCTGAATCAGGCGCTGCATAGCACCCACGAAGGGGGTGAAGTGGTGGTGGTGAGTATTTGGGAAGGAGAGGCCAGCTTTCAGCCTAACGACCTAGTCATCCAAGAGCGCACCATGAAGGGCATTATTGCCTATCGCCATGTTTACCCCGCGGTAATGGCACTGATGCAGCGGGGTTACTTCCGCGCCGAGGACATGGTGACCCAGCGCATTCCACTGGCGGATATCGTGGAGGAGGGCTTTGAGGCGCTGCTAAACGACAAAGCCCAAGTGAAAATTATCGTGACACCCTAGCCACTATCTTGAGGATTTTTAAGCGCTAACGAACTCACATGATTCTTTGTGATGCACAAAGGCTGAAAATTGCGCAATGGTGGTGCACTTTATTTGTTGCAGTACGAGAAAGATCAATGCGAATCAAGTGGTATTATGTTAAGTTGTTGTTTTATATTTATTTTTCAAAAATTGGCACGCAGATCGCAATATATATGGCAAAGGGTGATTGAATAGAGAGGCACCATTCACTATCTAGCTTCTCTGCCTTCTTCATCCACGTTGTTACCACCTGGTAGCAACACACCGAGTGAGCTGGCGTGCTCCACCTGGGTCCCCTTCGGGGGACTTTTTTTATGCCTGTATTTTATGTCTTAGTTTGATGTTTGAGCTTTATGACCGAGTTTTATAAATAGAAAAACTATCAGAGCGCACTTTCTTATAACAATATTTCACAAGACATTTGGAAACAGTGTTCGTATACTACACTCTGTATAGGAAAGTTGGATAGCAACTACCGCAATCCGCAAGCGCAAGGAACTGCGCGCTGCAAAGAGGATGACCCTGATGAGTAATATGAAACTGATTTCTGCTGCTGTAATCGCTGCCGGTTTCGCACTGGCAAGCCAGGCGGCTCTCGCTTATAACGCTGGCGATGTATTCGTTCGTGGCGGCGTTGCCCAAACGGATACGGGGTCAGGTAATGGCAATCTGAATGGTGATTCACTGAACGTGCAGAGTGCTCGCGGCTTCACCTTTGGTGCTGGTTACCTGTTCACCGATAAGGTGGGCGTTGAGCTCAACAGCTCTGAGAAGTTCGAGCACGATCTGAATACATCTGCTTTGGGCGATGTGGGTAGCGTAGATCGTCTGCCTGTTAACCTATTAGTTAACTATTATCCAATGGGGGGTCTGGATTCCAAAGTTCAGCCTTACGTGGGTGCTGGCCTTAACTACACACGCTTCTCTGGCGAGCCTAGCGGTGTAAACGTTGATGAGAGCTACGGCGCCATCGGCCAAGTGGGCGTTGATCTGGCCGTGACTGACAATATCATGCTCAATGGCTACGCCAGCTATGCTGACGTAAACGCTGATATCAATGTGGGCGGTGAAGTCGACATTGAACCCGTCACCATTGGCGGTGGTGTTACTTACCGCTTCTAAGTTTTACTAGACATTAGCTTTACTAGATTTTAGCTTTGCATAGATTTTAGCTTTGCTAAGCCTTCTGAAATAGCACTACGCCCGGCTTTGAGCCGGGCGTAGTGCGTTGTAGAGAGGCGATTAGCAAGACGATGCAAAAAAAGTTATAGAGGGCTTATGGCGTTAAGTTAGCAAAACCGCTCTCTGTCACTGCTACGTTATCTTCGATACGAATACCGCCACAGGATGAGAGTTGGTCGACCAGCCGCCAGTTCATGGGCAGTGAGGTGTTGCGCAGCGGGTCGAGCAGCATGGCGATAAAATAGAGCCCGGGTTCAATGGTAACGACCATGCCAGGGCGCAGAGTGCGCGTAAGCCGTAGCGCTGGGTGCTGCTCTGGCGCAGGGGCGGGTGTCCCATCCGCGTGACGTAACCCGGCAACATCATGCACTTGAAGGCCCAGCGAGTGGCCCAGTCCATGAGGGCAGAATAGCCGCGTAACGCCCTCGGCAACCGCTTGATCTGCGGTGCCTTTGAATAGACCGTGGGCCACCAATATCTCAGCTAGCTGTTGATGCATTTGCTCATGTAGGGCAATAAAGTTAACGCCTGGTGCAACGCCTTTCACAAGCTCATCTTTTAAATCATGCATAGCTGTGACCAGTTCGCCAAACGCAACGGGTGCATCGGGGCCAGCGTAGGCGCGAGTAATATCAGCACAGTAACCCCGAAACCGACGACCAGCATCTACTAGCAGGCTGTAACGCCGTTTAGGCGCGTTCAGGTCGTAATGCTGGTAATGCAATACACCCGCGTGCTCATTTAAGCCGATGATGTTTTGGTAAGGTACGTTCGATTCGCGCTGACGACTGGCACCTAAGTAAGCCAATTGAATATCCAATTCACCGGAGGCGCCAATAAACGCTGCTTGCGCTGCTTGATGGCCCGCTATCGCTAGGCGGTTGGCTTCACGGATACAGGCGATCTCATAGGGCGTTTTAAATAGCCGTAATTCATTCAGTGAATTCACCAGCTGCTCAGGCTGACGTTCGGCTTGCATCGTCTGCTGATGACTGGCTGCGAGTTGGTCAGTATCACCGATAATGGCAGCATTACCGATCAAGGGTGGCGTGATTTTGTCGCTGCAAAAGTGAACATCGAAGGCGGCCACCCAAGGCTCTTCGGGAAGATGAGTGGGTAAATGCCAAAAATCGGCGGGCGCATACAAGTAGAGCTGTGGGCGCTTTTCTGGCTGAATAATCAGCCAGCTATGCTGTACATCGGCTAAGCCCACCCAGTGCATGAAATGGCCGTAAGTCTGAAAGGGGGGCGTATGATCATCAGCAAAATGCACGCTGGCATGACCACTGTAAATCACTAGGCTATCAAATCCATGTTCGCTCAACATCGACGCATAGGCGCGCTGAAGGTGGGCTATGTGATCGAGTTGCAAGTTAAAAAGAGTGCTCGACATGCAAACCGTGTCCTTTCTCAAGTAAGCTTTCTCAAAGACGGCTTCAAGTGCGTGGAGTGACGAGTTCACTCCAGAAACCGTCGAGTTCAGCGTGGTGGTGGCTTTGATGGCGATAGAGCCGTAGTTCCATCGGCACATCCCAACGGCTATCGCCTGCTCTTACCAGCGTACCTTGAGCAAGCTCTGCGGCCACGTTGCGCTCAGGCAACCAGCTCATGCCGTAGCCAAGCAGCACCAGCTCTTTAATGCCCGCCGCGTAGAGATTTTCACTCTGCGCAGTTAAGTAAGTGCTCTGTGGCAACCTAGCCAAATGGGCTTTAACCGCTGAGCCAAGCAAGCCGCGCTTTGGGTAAGCAAGCCAAGGTGCAGGTTGATGGCGAGACCCTGGTAGCAACGCACAGGGTTCTCCCTCTGCATTTAACCCAGTCACCGGAATCAGCCTTTCATGACCGATTACCCGGTAGGTGCAGGCACTGGTATCAATATCCAGATCGCAGCGCCCAATCGGCCAGTAGCAGATGGCAAGGTCGCACTCGGCCCGCGCTAACGCTTGAAAATAGTCGTTAGCTACCCAGCCGGTAGCCCGCAAATAGGGCTGTACGCGGTCTTGCCAGCCTGTAGAGGCAAGCCATTCAGGCAAAAAATGCGGTAATAGGCTTTGCGGCGCCGCCACCATAATACGCCGCTGCTGGCCAGCATTGATTTCACGCACCCGGTCTCGCGTAAGCCGCACTCGCTCGGTCACCTGTTCACACAGGGTTAAAAATTCCTCACCAGCGGGTGTGAGCGAGAGGGGTAGTGTTTGACGATTAATCAGCGTTACGCCCATCTCCTCTTCAAGCAACTTAATCCGCCGGGAGAAGGTGGGCTGGGTAACGTGTTGATCATCTGCTGCGCGGGAGAAGTGCCGCGTTCTGGCCAGGGCAATAAAATCTTCTAGCCAGCGAATTTCCATGCTCTACCTCTCAGCGCCTTGGCTCGCTGTATTTTAACGGGGAGCCTACTCATAGGCGTCCCTCTTCAACAGCGTGGCATGCGACACGGGTTCCGTCATCCTGTGTTTGCAAAAGGGGAATCTCTTGCTTACAGCGTGAATTGGCATGCGGGCAGCGGCCATGAAATACGCAGCCGCTGGGCAAATTAACCGGGGTCGGCACTTCACCGGATAGGCGAATATGCTGAGGGCGGTCATCCTTTAAGCGTGGGATCGCCGAGAGCAGCGCCTGAGTGTAAGGATGGCGCGGCTTTTCAAACAGCGTGGCCGTCGTGGCAATTTCACACACTGTACCCAAGTACATCACCGCCACACGGGTGCCAAAATGCTCGACTACGGCTAAATCGTGAGTGATGAACAGATAGGTCAGGTTGCGCTCTTGCTGAGCTTCCATTAGCAGGTTGAGTACCTGGGCTTGAATCGAGACGTCGAGGGCAGAAATAGGCTCATCGGCGACGATGAATTCAGGGTCCACGGCCAGGGCACGGGCAATCGCGATACGCTGACGTTGACCACCCGAGAACTCGTGGCCAAAACGCTTGCCCCAGTCGGGATCGATACCCACTGAGTGCATTACTTCTTCAACCTTTTCGAGGATTTTTGGCCGCTTCCAGTCAGGGTGGTGCAGGCGCAGCGGTTCTTCCAGGGTTTGCTGAATGGTCATGCGTGGGTTGAGCGACGCATAAGGGTTCTGGAAAATCATCTGCATCCGCTTGCGATACGGCAGTAACTGACGCGAGCTTAAATTATCGATACGTTGGCCATCGTAGCGAATCTCGCCTTCAGAGGGTGTCAAAAGCCCCATCACCGTACGCGCTACGGTGGACTTACCGCAGCCGGATTCGCCCACCACACACAGTGCTTCTCCGCGTTTGATGTCCAGATTTACACCGTTAATAGCATGGACATACTCTTGATGCCGCACCAGCTTGCCGCCTTTAAAGCGCAACTGATCAAGGAAATCACCCGAGAGAGAGAAGCGCTTTTTCAAATCGCGGATCTGCAGCAACGAATCAGCACTCTCTTCGTTCTGACGAGGAGTAGGCATAGGGTTTTCCGTCATGGCCTCAGCGTGCGCACTCATGAGGTTTCCTCCTTCAAACGGCGATCTTCAAGCATTTCAGCCACCATATGGCACGCCACGCGGCAATTGCCGGACTCGACAAATTCGGGCACTTGCTGGGTGCAGGCGGGGCGGGGCTGGCCATCGGCGCGATTGATAAAATCGCAGCGCGGGTGAAACGCGCAGCCGCTTGGCAGGTTAGAAAGCGATGGCATACTGCCACGAATCTGATTGAGCTTTTCACCCGGCGTTGCCATCTGCGGCAAGGCGTTGATTAGCCCTTGGGTATAGGGATGTTGCGGATCATTAATGATTTCCCGTGTCGGCCCTTGCTCAATCACCCGGCCCGCGTACATCACCAGCATGCGTTGGGTGACCTGGCTGACCACGCCCAGGTCGTGGGTAATCAGAATAAGCCCTACGTTGTGCTGCTCACAAAGATCCAGCAGCAGGGCCATGATCTCGGCCTGTATCGTTACATCAAGCGCCGTAGTGGGCTCGTCGGCGATAATGATATCGGGGTCAAGCAGCAGCGCAATGGCGATAATAATCCGTTGGCGCATACCGCCGGATAGCTCGTGAGGATACTGATCCAAACGCGTTTCCGGTGAGGGAATTTGCACCTGTTGCAACTTATCCAAGGCAATTGCGCGGGCTTCTTTGGAGGAAATACGCCGATGCGCTTTCAAACACTCAACCATTTGCTCGCCAATGGAGAGCACTGGGTTGAGCGTCATCATCGGATCTTGGAAGATCATCGAAACACGATTGCCGCGCACTTTGCGCAGGCCGCGCTCAGACATATGGTTGAGCACTTGGCCGTCAAAGTTGACGGTGCCGCCCGCAATAAAGCCTGGCTTGGAAATTAAGTTAAGCAACGAAAAAGCCGCGACAGATTTACCTGCGCCAGATTCACCGACAATGCCCAAACGCTCACCGCGCTCAAGGCTGAAACTAATGTCCCGCAAGGCGTGGACTTCACCCTGGCGCAGCGCAAAGCGGACATCAAGATTATTGACTTCAAGTAGTGCCATGGTGTCCTCAGCCTTTGTAAAGTCGTGGGTTCATGACATCGCGCAGCCAGTCACCGAGTAGATTGATCGACAGCACCAGCACGACAAGTACCGCACCAGGAATTAAGGTGATCCACCAGGAGCCGGACTGAATATAGTCAAAGCCTGATTTAATCAACGAGCCTAATGAGGGGTGTGTTTCCGGCATCCCCAGGCCCAGAAACGACAGTGCCGCTTCTGAAATAATCGCGTTGGCAATCTGTACGGTCGAGATAACGAAGATCGGCGACATGGTGTTGGGCAGCACGTGGCGGAACATAATGCGCTTGCTGCGCAGGCCCATTACACGGGCGGCGTCCACGTACTCTTTGTTTTTCTCTGCCAGCACCGAGGCGCGTACAGTGCGGGCATACTGCGGCCATTCGGCCAGTCCGATAATCAGGATCAGCATCATCACTGCGTATTGGCTATAGAAGGCGCTGCCCATGGTCGCTTTGACCAAAGCGCCTACTACGATAGCGACCATTAGCGTCGAGAAGGAGAGCTGAATATCCGCCAGCCGCATCAAAATGGTGTCGACACGCCCGCCAAGATAGCCCGCCATCAGGCCGAAAGTGACCCCTAGCAGCGCTTGCAAAATGACCGCGCCAAAGCCGATCAGTAGCGAGACGCGTGTGCCGTACAGCACAATTGACCATAAATCACGGCCTTGGGCATCGGTGCCCAAGGCATAGCGATCATCGGCGCCGTCAATCCAGAAGGGCGGCAGTTCAGATGACATGATGTCAATCTGAGCAAGGTCGTAAGGATTGGTTGGCGCTATTAGCGGTGAGGCAAAGGCGGCGATAACCATACAAATAAACACGGCCAGACAGAGCTGTGCGGTGCGGTCACGCTTGAAGCTGTACCACATATAGGAGTCGCGCACGCGCTCCCAGCGGCCGGGTGAAGCGCTCGCTTGTGAAGAATTACTTGTGGTGCTCATGCGGGCTTCCCAGTCAGTTTAACGGTGGGGTTCACCAGACCGTAGATCAGATCCACAATCGTATTGGTGACGACAAAAATAACGCCGACAATCATCAGGTAGGTCACGATTAGCGGAATATCAGCGCGGTTGATCGCATCCAAAAACATCAGGCCCATGCCCGGCCATTGAAAAACGGTCTCGGTTAAAATGGTGTACGCCACCATGGTGCCAATCTGCACACCGCCCACGGTAATCACCGGGAGCATGGTGTTTTTAAGCGCGTGAACAAAATACACGCGGCGCATAGAGATACCCTTGGCGCGGGCGTATTTAACGTACTCCGACTGCAGGACTTCCATCATTTCGGCGCGGATAAGGCGAATAAACAGCGGCAGCATGATAGAGGCCAATGAGACGGCCGGCAATACTAGATGCTGTAAGCCGTTCCAGGTGGCTAAATTGGTATCCCAGTTACCCACCACATTCACCAGATCATAACCACGACCAAAGGACGGCATATTGCCTTCGGTGGAGAAGAAGGCGTTTAACCAAGCGCCCCAGCCGGTGCTTTCTGGGAATAGCGTCACGGTAACGCCAATCGCGAAAATTTGAATAAGCACGATCGCGGTAAGAAACACGGGGATTGAAATACCGATGATCGATACACCCATGAATAGTCGCGAAATCGGTGATCGCGGTTTGATCGCGCTGTAGACCCCGATAGGTACTGAAAACAATACAATTATCAGTGTCGCCGCAAATACCAGCTCCAGGGTGGCGGGTAAGTGGCGGGCAATAACTTCTAACGCCGGTTCGCGGTAAAAATACGAGTAGCCAAAATCACCTTGAACGGCATTTTTAGCAAAGCGCGCGTATTGCACCAGGAAGGGGTCATTCAGGCCTAAACGCTCACGAATTTCTTCGCGTTCGCTTTCTGGCACTGACTGGCCGACCATCTGCTGTACGGGGTCACCCAGGTTGTCCTGAATGGCGAAGGCCAGCACGCTGATGACAAACATCACCAAAATCGCGTGCATCAGCCGCTTGATTAAAAAGGCAATCATGGCGTACGCCACCTATGTGAAGGGTTCATCAAAGAAAGTAGGGGCATGGTTATTCAAAGTGCTTGCAGGTTCGAGCCGCCAAACAAAAGGCTTCGCTCTCTAAAACACTTAGGGAGCGAAGCATACAGGCAGTTAATATTGCAGTGACTCTTTTGGCGCTATGCAATTAATAAGCGATGGAAAAGATTAGTCGTCGCTGCTTTTAACGACCAAGTCACCCAGGTAAGGGAAGTCGATAGCGTTCACCACCGGCTCAACCTCAACACCATCCGCCGCGGCGTAGGCAAGGTTCTGCCAGTGCAGCATGATGAAACCGACGTCTTCGTAAAGCATGGCTTCGGCTTCACGCAGCATTTCGTTGCGTTTTTCCAGATCCGTTTCGCTATCCGCTTCGGTTACTAGTGCATCAATCTCTTCGTTGCAGTAACTGCCGTAGTTGTACTGACCCGCGCCGGTTTCTTCATCGATACAGAAGGTGAGGTACTGGAAGAAGTTAGCGCTGTCTTCCGTATCGGCGTGCCAGCCGATCATTGCCATATCGGATTCACGGGTATCGTACTCAGGCCAGTACTGGGCAAGCGGCATGGTGCGTAGATCAACTTTAATGTTGATTTGCGCCAGCATGTTGGCCACTGCCTGGGCGATCTGGGCATCGTTCACGTAGCGGTTGTTGGGGGCGATCATTTCAACGCTGAAGCCCTCTTCATATCCCGCTTCTGCCATTAGCTCTTTGGCGCGTTCGATATCGTAGCGTGGCGTTAAATCAGGGTTGTGGCCTGAGTAACCCTCTGGCGAGAACTGCCCAGCTGGGTTAGCAAACCCACGCATCAAACGGTCAGCAATGCCTTCCTGATTAATAGCCAGATCAACCGCTTGGCGAACGCGGGCGTCTTGGAAGGCTTTTACGCGCTCTTCGTTCATTTGGAAGCCAATGATGCGGGTACCGTCGATCTCAATCAGATTGACGCCATCTGCTTCACGAACACGGTCTAAATCGTTGGGCGGAACGGCATCAATAAAGTCAACGCCGCCAGAAAGCAGTGCCGCAACGCGAGAGGCGTTTTCAGCGATAGGCGTCATGACGATGTTGGATACGTTGCCTTCGCTCTCAGTGTCCCAGTAATCTTCGAAACGTTCGAAATCAACCCGAACGCCTTGGCGACGGTCAGTCACAATGAACGGGCCAGTGCCTGAAACGTTGCGTGAAGCGAAGGAGTTGCCCGCTTTGACGATTTCAGCTTTGTCGCTACCGTCGTCGGTTTCACCCGTATAGAACTCGCTATCCAACGGGAAGATGTACGTAGCAAGGTTGAGCAACAGTGGGTAGGGTTCAGTGGTAACGATCTCAACGGTGTAGTCGTCAACCGCTTCGGCACTGGCAACCGGTTCAAAAATAGCGCGGTAATCAGGGCTCTCTTTCAGACGTTCAATAGTCCATACCACATCTTTAGCGGTGAATTCGTTACCAGAGTGGAAGGTAACGCCTTCGCGCAGTGTCATGCGCATAGTGGTTTCGTCTACTTGTTCCCACTCGGTGGCTAAGCGCGGCTCAAACTGGAAGTCTTTGGTCCAGCGTACGAGCGGATCGAACGCGAGGTGAGAGAAACGC
Source organism: Vreelandella sp. DA03-1M (assembly GCF_055725665.1). Taxonomy (NCBI): domain Bacteria; kingdom Pseudomonadati; phylum Pseudomonadota; class Gammaproteobacteria; order Oceanospirillales; family Halomonadaceae; genus Vreelandella; species Vreelandella sp. DA03-1M. The sequence goes on along the minus strand of NZ_CM146798.1, from coordinate 2,707,370 downwards.
AGCACGCCGCCAGAGAGTTGTTCATGTAAATCGAGCGTTTCAGGGTCGGCAGAGTAACCAATACGAAGGGTTTCAGCACTTGCCGTCATCGGCAGCAATGTCGTACCTGCAACCACTGCACCAATAACAGAAGCCAGTAGGGTTTTCTTGAACGTCATAATTGTTCCCTTGGGTCATTGTTTATTGTTCGTTTTACAGATGCTTTCCCTCGCTAAAGAGCGGAAATACCCGTAAAACAGACACGGTCAGCTTGTAAGCTATCTTAAGAACATAGGCTAACAACATAGAGACTGCCTGTTGCGTCATACAATCGAAATAATGACAGGCATCATTCATCTGCTACATGACGTGGCTAGGAGCGGCACATTGCGTGTCTGTGATTAGACGAAAGTAGTAAGAGAAAAGTTAAGCCCGAATAGGCGGAGAAGCCGTATGTGGAAAAAAATCGTCGTGGCAGCCATGGCTTGGTACCTTCCCACCTTCGCTGTCGCCGTTGAATCAACGCCTGACTCCAATGCAGAGCAGGGCTCTGAGCATGATTTACCACACAGCTCGGAAACGGCGGCTCAGATTAAAGGCTCGTTAGATGGTGAGTTACGCGAATGGTTTATTTTGAGCCATGGCAATGACTCAAATGCGTCATTTATTGAGTCAGGTGAGCATATCACTATCGATATCACAGGGTTTGTTGATGATGAGGCCTGGGAGACTCAAGAAGCGCTGTCTATTAGCCTGACGATAAGCGGCGAAGGGCAGCTGGTCAGTGCCGTGGTATTACACCCGCTGGGGGACTCAACCTCACCGCCGCTCTACACTTCTGAAGGGGGCGATGTAGAGGTAACGCTGACGCACTATGAGTGGGCGAGTCAACGAGTTCACGTGGCTGGCAAGATACAGGGCGTGCTGGCGCTACAAATACAGCTAGATGAGCCTCCGAGTCAGGAAGAAACCATTGAGATTGATGTGGCGTTTGATGTGGAGGCGCAAAAAATCGAGTTTTGATACCCGAAACCTACATCTGCCTGTTTCGGGTAATACATGACGGTATAGCGTCTTTAGTTAGTCAAACTGCTTATGTAACCAAGCATTGATTGTGTCAGATTCGTACATCCACTCTTCCCGGCCATCGTCATGGATAATTCTGAGGCAGGGCACTTTAACTTTCCCCCCGCCCTCCAAGAGCGCCTGCTTATGGTCAGGGTCAAGCTGGACATCGCGCAGTTCAATGTTCAATCCCAGCCGCGCTATCTCTTTGCGTACCTTGATGCAAAACGGGCAGGTGCGGAATTGATACAGGGCCAGCCGCTGGCATGTCTGATCAATAGTGGCTTGCTCTTCAGGCGAGCGTTCAACTGACTTAGGCGTAGAGAGCTTTTCAGAAATCAGCATAAACGGGGCAAGCACTAAGCGAACGCCACGAAAAAAATAGCGAATTAAAATGCGCATCTAATGGCTCCTTTTGCTGATGGTTAGGCTTATATCAGCGTGCCGAGTGGTAAGAGAGTGATCGTTAACATTGATAAACAGTGGCCGCATCCTGCAACAACTGAAAGGATTTGTCACTTGAAGGGTGTTTTGAACCCGTTAATCACAGTTTATAGCGATGAGTAGATGAGCAAATTGAGTCAGCATGCTAGGCTATTTGGCTATTTTTACGCCATATTTTGGCTTTTTAATTAAACGTCTTTGCGAATAGTTTATTGGCGAATAACGGGGCGAATGCCATGCATCTGCATATTATTGGTATCTGCGGCACCTTTATGGGAAGCCTGGCGCTGCTGGCGCGTGAGTTGGGTCATCAGGTAAGTGGCTCTGACCAGCATGTATACCCGCCCATGAGTACCCAACTTGCTGAAGCGGGTATTGTTTTGAAAGAGGGTTACCACGCGGATCACCTCTCGCTAGCACCGGGCATTGCGCCCGACCTTGTGATAGTCGGTAACGCGATGTCACGCGGTAATGAAGAGGTGGAAGCACTGCTTAATAGTGGCCTGCCATATACCTCCGGCGCGCAGTGGTTGGCAGAGCACGTATTGCCTGGTCGACGAGTGATTGCGGTAGCAGGCACCCATGGAAAGACGACCACTGCGAGTATATTGGCGTGGTTATTGGAAAGCGGCGGATTAACCCCAGGGTTTTTGATCGGCGGTGTACCGCGTAATTTTGGTGTCTCGGCGCGTTTAGGCGATCCGCGGGCACCGTTTGTAGTCGAAGCTGACGAGTACGACACGGCCTTCTTCGATAAGCGGTCCAAGTTCGTTCATTACCGCCCGCATATCGCGATACTCAATAACCTTGAGTTTGATCATGCGGATATATTCCCTGATCTGGCCGCGATTGAGCGCCAGTTCCATCATTTAGTGCGTACCGTGCCCAGCCAAGGCCTACTCTTAGTGGCTGATGAGCAGCCTGCTCTTGAACGTGTGCTTGCCCAGGGCGCTTGGACCCCGGTCGCCCATTTTGGTGACCAAGCCACGAGTGAGTGGCAGCTTACCCTTGAGCGTGACGATGCTAGCCGTTTCCAGGTGCTTCATTGTGGTGGCGAGCCTGGCCAGGATCAAAACGGCCAAGACGAAGATGGTGTCGTTGAATGGGCGCTTACCGGTGAGCATAATGCCCGCAATGCGTTGGCAGCGTTGGCGGCAGCCAACGTGTGTGGGGTTGATTTAGTCCGTGGTTGTGCGGCGCTGGCGCGTTTTGAAACCCCTAGAAGGCGGCAGGAAGTGCGCGGTGAAATCAATGGTATTCAGGTCATTGATGATTTTGCCCACCACCCCACGGCGATTGCCGCCACGCTTAAAGGGTTACGCGCGGCGACCACCAAGGGGCGACTGCTGGCGGTCATTGAGCCGCGCTCCAACACGATGCGCTTGGGCGCACTGCGCGAACGTTTGATCGAGAGCGTGGCTGACGCTGATAGCGTGTTTTGGTTTCAGCCCGTTGGGCTGGATTGGTCAATGGAGGAGCTGGTAGCCAGTCAGGGGGCGCGTGCGCAACTGCATAATGACATTGATAAATTGGTGACAGCGGTGGTCACGCAAGCGTCACCATTGGACCGTATTGTAGTGATGTCTAATGGTGGTTTTGAGGGCGTGCATGAGCGCTTGCTGGCCGCTTTGACGACTGCCCAAAAAGCCGCCGCCAGCGAGGGGCATGTGTGACCAATCAAACTGAATCGCTATTTAAAAAGCCCATTACCGTCGCACTTACCGGTGCCTCTGGGGCGCAGTACGGATTACGTCTGATTGATGTGCTGGTCGCAGCGGGGCATGAAGTGTGGGTGATGATTTCCAAAGCTGCACACATGGTGATTGCCACCGAAACGGATATCGAACTGCCCGCGCAGCCTCAGCGGTTAGCTCAGGCGTTAAGTGAGCGCAGTGGTGCCCAGCCGGGGCAGATTCGTTGCTTCGGCCGCGAAGACTGGATGGCGCCAGTGGCTTCAGGCTCCGGTGCGCCATCGGCAATGGTGGTGTGCCCGTGCTCAACGGGGACACTTTCGGCCGTTGCGACGGGAGCAAGCAATAATCTGATCGAGCGGGCGGCCGATGTCGCGATTAAGGAGCGCCGTACGCTGGTGTTAGTGCCTCGTGAAAGCCCGTTTTCCCCTATTCATCTTGAGCACATGTTGGCATTAAGCCGCTTGGGCGTGGTTATCTTGCCAGCGGCGCCAGGGTTTTATCATCGCCCACAAAGTATTGAGGATCTAATCGATTTTATTGTGGCGCGTATCCTAAACCAGTTGGGAATCGAGCATTCGCTGGTGCCTCGCTGGGGTGAGGTGGAAAGCACTGCTAACCCCTCATTAACTAAGGATAACTAATCTATGATGTCGTGGGCGACGCTCTCGGTTTTTGTACCAACGTTTTTGTTTGTCTCGCTTACCCCCGGCATGTGTATGACGCTCGCCATGGTGCTGGGCATGACCCAAGGCGTTAAGCGTACGCTGTGGATGATGATTGGCGAGCTGCTCGGCGTCGGCTTGGTAGCGGCAGCGGCGGGTGCTGGGGTGGCGGCGCTAATGTTACGCCAGCCAGAGCTGTTTGTGCTGTTCAAATGGGTGGGCGGCGCCTATTTAGGCTATTTGGGCATTATGATGTGGCGTTCCCGCGGACGAATGGCAATACCTAGCGAGTTGGATGCTGGCCCACCAGCCAGTCGGCTACAGCTAGCGACGCAAGGCTTTGTGACCGCGGTAGCAAACCCCAAGGGGTGGGCGTTTTTTATGGTGCTGCTGCCGCCTTTTTTAGACAGTAACCGCCCATTGCCAGGCCAGCTCAGCTTGCTGATTGCGGTTATTTTAACCATCGAGTTCGCTAGCATGCTGGTCTACGCCACTGGGGGTAAAACGCTACGTAATGTGCTCGGCAAGAGCGGCAATGTGCGCTTACTGAACCGTATCGCTGGCACGTTGATGATAGGGGTTGGGCTCTGGCTTGCTCTTGGCTGATCAAAACGGTGTTAGTGCTTTAAACCGGCGGCAAAAAACCGACGCGGGCGCTGAGAAGTACCAGCGATGCCACGCTGAGTAGAGGCCAGGGGCATGGCTGCAGGCTTGGCCGAGGCTGCTGCTGCCAATGCAGCAGGGTCAGTGCGCAGACAACTAAGCCTAACAGTGCGCCCCCCACCAAGTCGCTAAACCAGTGCACACCCACCACCAGTCTCGATAATGCCATAGGCAGTGCAAGCGCAAGTGCACACCAATAGGCTAAAAAGCGCTTATGGCGAGGCATTTCGGCTGCTATAAACGCTGCTGTCAGACCAAATAGCACCACAGCGGTGGATGTATGCGCGCTTGGGTAGGAAAAAGAGCCCATCAGGTAGTCCGGTGTGTCAGGGCGGGCGCGTCCAAACAACCCTTTGCCAATAATGTTAAGCAATGCGACCCCTGCAAAGGCACCGCCCCAGTGCCGTAGGGCGTCCCAGCGTTTGCCTAACAGTAACCACGCCGCCCACGGCAGGGCGAACGCGATAATGCCAAAGGTGTCGCCAATTTTCGCAAAAATATTCCCTACGCTGTAAGCAATATCGCCGTGCAGCCCTGTAAACAGCCGATGAATAAAAATATCCATATCCAGTGGGCCGTTTTCACCGATAACCATTAGCGTCCAGCCCGAGAGGCTACCAAGTGCTATGACTAACAGCAGCAGGGAGGCTAATGGGACATCTCCAGATTGGCTCATTGCTAGCCAGGGACGCCGTAGCAGTGGCAGCCGGCGAGCAGTACCGGCAATCATCCGGTAAAGTCGCCCATTCCGTGTGGCTTGATGGCGGCCCCATGAAAAAATAACCGCGAGAGCGACAATAATAACGGCCAGCACCAGTAACGCGGCTTCAAGGCCTGGGGGTAGATTCAAATGGTGCTGCCAAGTGCGGCCAAGTAAGTAGCCGGGCAGAATATAAGCAGGTGCCCACAGCGCCGCCGAGGTTAGGTTGGCCCAAATAAACGTGCGCGGCGGCATCTGCATCATGCCTGCCACCAGGGGAATAATGGGTCTCACCGGGCCTACAAAGCGGCCGATAAAAACCGACCATATACCGTAGCGCTCAAAGAAGCGTGACCCTCTTCCCAGCCACTCGGGATGCTGAGACAGTGGCCAACGCTGGGTAACTTGCTCGCGATGCCTGTAGCCGAGCAAAAAGCTGATGCCGTCACCTATAACAGCTCCTATAAAGGCGGCAACGATCAGCCATGCCAAGGTAATATCCTGATGTCCCGCCATAGAAGCCGCTGAGGTAATTAACACCACGCCCGGTACGAGCAAGCCCACCAGCGCAAGCGATTCCACTAATGAAATGACCAGCACCAAGCAAAGTAGTAGTAGGGGCGATGGCGTTAATGAGAGGAGCATATCGGCTAGCGGCACATACTTCTCCGGCGATAAATGAGGGGGCTAACAATAAATTAAACGTTGGCGAGTGACGTGCCGCGTGCTTCCAGGCGCTTTAAATAGCGCTCGAAGCTTTCTGCCCGACTGGGTAAGCAGGCCGCAATACGCGCTTCAAGCTGGCCAGTTTCCACCAGCACGCGCTCAGAAAGAGCTCGCTGTAAGCGCTCGCGAACCAATAGTGCGCCGCTTTCACTGGTGTCTGGCAGAACCAGCCAAAACGTAGCGTTATCGGCGCGGCCCAGGACATCATGGTCACGGCAGTGGCTATTCACTTCGCTACATAGTGCGCCTAATAGAGCCGTCCGGGCGCGATGGCCAAATTGCTCTGCGGCCATATCCAGCTGTGGCAAGTGCACTACTAGCACCGCTAGCTGTTGATTGAGCATGGCCGCACGCTGAAATTCGCTATTTAAGCGCTCTTTCAGTGTATCAATGTGATAGGCGTTGCAGTCGCTATCGTTTGGGTCGGTAGCCCGAAGCAAAGCACGGCGACGGGCGTGTTCCCAACGAGGTAGCGCAAGGAGTAACGTTAAGGCGGCATAGCCGACAATAATCGCGGGTGGCGCAGCGGCGACGGAGGGAAGCAGCCACCATAAGGGGCCAATAGCGATATTGATCAGTAACGCAGCCCACAACGGTAACAATAAAAAAGTGGCGGTAACGGGCAGGCCAAGCCAAATGGGCGATGCCCCAGGGTGGTAGTAAAAAGCGCTAAGTACCACCGAGTAAGTGCAACAAAGCAATATGATGCGTGGCAGATAGCTTTTCAGTCCTTGCCCGATATGCATGAGTAGCGCTGACATGAGCAGCAGGATCATAAAGGTAGGAATAAGCAGGTCGCGGTAGTCGCCCATGGCATATAGCCAAAGGGCATAGCCGACCATCAGCGCAACACTAGCGGCGTAGGCAAGCGTCATTAATCGCTTGGGAATTTGGTGTTCAATCATATCGTCTCCCGCACCCGCTCATCCGGTAACTTACTCATCTCAAACACCGATAGCGTGCTCGGTTCGATATCAATTAACTTAAGGTATTCACTGGTGATGTTGTCGGGGAGGTCTGCAAGTAGCAAGCTGCGTCGTTGGGCGGCCTCTTTTGGTGAGCGCGCCAAAATCAAAGTGACCAGCGCCGTGCTGCTTAAACGGTATACGTTCTCGAAATCATGCGTTAATTCACAAAGTTTTTGTGCTGCTGGCCAAAGTTGATGACGTTTGACGTGCAGTATAAATACTTCTGCATGAATCCCTTCACGCTCACAGCGCGTTTGTTCGCGGGTAATGTCGCGCAGTAGTTGTTCACCCGCCCATAAATTGAGCCCTGGAATCAAGCGTAAGCGTTGGCGAATAGAGCCGTTCATATCAATAAGCTGCTGTGCTCTGGAGAGGGCCAGCAAGCCAAGCACCAGCAAGCAACTGAGCAACAGGATAAATTCAGGCTTTTCCAGCTGGGGAGCCACCATGACAGAGCTAACCAATGCGGCGCTGAGATTAAATGCCGCCACCCAATTATTTTGTGGCAGCATCAGCATGGCGGCACAGGCCCAAATCAAAATGCTGTGCCGTTCAGGAGCCGCCGCAATTAACGCGACCAGCAGCGCGCCCGGTACAAGCTGCCACGGCAATCCTCGCGAACGTCGGTGACTGAAGTCGAGCATTAAAGCGGTAATACATAGCCAGCCGACTGAAAGCCACAGTACGAGTGCTGCAGCGGGCGGCGTAGCGGGCGTCCATAGTGCCAAAACAATGGCTGCCGCTAAAAGATTGGCACGTAGTAGGCGTATTTTGTACTTGCTTTGCATGGTGACTTATTATTCGTCCTGAATAACCAGAAATATCTGAGCAAGTGGGTGAGCGTATTTATGAACAGCGTACGCGACACATATTAGCGCCTTAATCATCCTCAGTATAACGTCGAAATGGCGTAACATAAGCACAAACATGAAAGCGGCTGAGCGCTTACGTCAGCCAATGTATGAGTAGATTGGTTTCTTAGCCATTGCACACGTTACCCTGGTACTGTTTGGGGCACTATTCACCTTAGCACGCGGGAGACAGTATGAGCGTTTCAACACCGTTCCAAGAAGAGGCCCATCAGCACTTGTCTGCCGGAGATGTGCCCGCCTATGTCAAAGCCTTAGGTCAGGCAGCACGCCGCGCAGCAGGCGAGCTTCGCCGGGCAGATACGGGATTGAAAAATCGTGCTCTGATGGCAATGGCGCAGCGTATGGCAGAAGCGCGTGGTCGTATTCTAGAAGCCAATGCTGAGGATTTACAACGTGGCCGTCAGAACGGATTGGATAGCGCGCTGTTGGACCGCTTAGCCCTCAGCGATTCACGTGTTGATGCCATGATCGAGGGGTTAAACCAAGTGGCGAGCTTGCCGGATCCTGTGGGCGAAATGAGTGATATGCGCTATCGGCCCAGTGGTATACAAGTTGGAAAAATGCGCGTGCCATTGGGCGTTATCGGCATTATTTATGAGTCGCGCCCTAATGTGACGCTGGAAGCTGCCAGCTTATGTCTTAAGTCGGGGAATGCCTGTATTTTACGTGGCGGTTCTGAAGCCAGTGAGTCTAATGCTGCTATCAGTGCCTGTATTCAAGCAGGGCTTGCTGATGTAGGTCTGCCAGCCGGTAGCGTTCAGGTGGTAGCGACCACGGATCGTGCGGCCGTGGGCACTATGATTAGCATGCCAGAATATGTTGATGTCATTATCCCGCGCGGTGGAAAGTCGTTGATTGAACGTATTACCCGTGAGTCGCGCGTACCGGTCATCAAGCATCTTGACGGTGTTTGTCATGTTTATATCGATACCACCGCTGACCCTGCCAAAGCGTTAGCTATCGCCGTCAATGCGAAAACACACCGCTACGGTACCTGTAATACGATGGAAACCTTACTGGTCGATGCGCCGATTGCTGACCTGCTATTGCCTGAGCTAGCCCGTGCCTATGCCGAACATCAGGTCGAACTGCGTGGCTGCCAACGTACCCGGGCGCTGCTGCCACAGGCCGTGGCGGCAGAGGAAGCGGATTGGTATGCCGAGTATTTGGCGCCGGTGCTGGCCATTAAGGTCGTTGATGGTATTGATAAAGCAATGGCGCATATTGAGCAGTACGGCTCCCACCATACCGATGCGATTGTGACCCAAGATTATTCACTTGCCCGACGTTTTATGGCGGAAGTCGATTCCAGCTCGGTGATCGTTAACGCTTCTACTCGCTTTGCCGACGGTTTTGAATATGGCCTGGGCGCTGAAATTGGGATTTCGACTGACAAACTGCACGCTCGAGGGCCGGTCGGTTTGGAGGGGTTAACGACCCAGAAATATGTGGTATTCGGTGATGGCCAGGTGCGTGAGTAAGGTGGTGGTATGAGTCAGTGTGTGCAACGTATCGGTATGTTAGGCGGCACTTTTGACCCCGTTCATTTGGGCCATTTGCGTAGTGCCGTTGAGCTGCATGAAGCGCTTTCACTTGATCGACTACACATGATCCCGGCTCAACAGCCGCCATTACGTGGTCAGCCTCAAGTGCCCGCACACCAGCGGTTGGCGCTATTAAAAGCGGGCATTGGCGATACGCTAGGCTTGGTAGCGGATGATCGCGAACTTCAGCGCGCAGGGCCTTCCTATAGCGCTGATACGCTTGCTGAACTGCGCGCAGAGTATGGCGAGCAGGCGCGGTTGATAATGGCTATCGGTTTCGATGCTTTTTTGCGACTGGCCCAATGGTATCAACCGGCGCGTATATTTGATTTTGCTCATCTCGTCGTCATTGCTCGTCCTGGGTATAGCGATTCGTTGCCACCGTCATTAATGGAACTGGTAGAGCATCGCGCAGTCGATAGCGTAGATACACTGATGCAGCAGCCGTGTGGAGGCTACTTATCCCTAGAGCTGCCGTCGCTGATGGCCATTTCGGCGACCTATATTCGCCAACGCCTTGAAGCGGGTAAAAGCGTGCGCTATTTAGTGCCACCTGCCGTTGAACAGGCTATTGCACACCATGGACTTTACCAACAGTGTGAATAGCGCTGGCAGTCATCAAATAAGCCGTTACAATGGCCGGCTTTATTGACCGATTACCCCATGAGGTTGTCTTTAGGAGTCATGCACATCGATACATTGAAAAATCTAGCGGTTGACGCGTTAGAAGAACTGAAAGCACGCGACATAACGCAGTTGGATGTCGCCAAATTAACCGAGGTCACCGACCTCATGTTGATAGCCAGCGGTACGTCGACCCGTCATGTCGCCGCTTTGGCACAAAATGTAGTGGAAAAAGCCAAGGCTGCAGGGCTTGGGCCGTTGGGCGTCGAAGGTGGCGATAACGCTGATTGGGTACTGGTTGATCTGGGCGACGTAGTGGTTCACGTCATGATGCCTGAAGCGCGTACTCTCTATGACTTAGAGCGACTGTGGGCAGATCTACCGAGTGATTCAGGTGCAATTGGTGAATCGCTTGAGCGCTTCCAAGAGCGAGCCAGCATGTCATGAAGATCCGGCTGTTGGCGGTGGGAAGCAAAATGCCTGGGTGGGTAGAAGAGGGCGTGGAGACTTACCGTAAGCGGCTGCCGAGAGATTTCAATCTCGAGATCGAAGAAATTACCCTCGGCCAACGTGGCAAAAACGCCGATATCGCAAAAGCGCGCGCCCAGGAGGCGCAGCGTATTCGCGATAAGTTGCGTGGCGACGAATACGTGGTAGCACTGGAAGTGAAAGGTAAACCATGGACCACCGAGCAGCTGGCACAAGAAGCTGACGCTTGGCGCATGGCTGGGCGGGATATTGCTTTACTTGTAGGTGGGCCAGACGGGCTTGAGCCTTCGCTCTCAGCCGCGGCCGACAAAACCTGGTCAATCTCTCCACTGACGCTGCCACATCCACTGGTACGAATTATGTTGGCCGAGCAACTCTACCGTGCCTGGACACTATTAGTGGGTCACCCTTATCACCGTTAACGGCTGAATGGTAAGCCATTACTGTTTGTGTCCTGTTGCGCCCTTTGTTTGATTTGAGAGTCTTCGTTGCCATGCTCAAGCGCCCCAACACGCTAAAAAACTCCGAGCAAGAACTGCGTATTTTTCGTGTTAGAGCGCTGCTCGCCGTGTTGGTGGTGTTGACCCTTGCCTGCTTGCTAACGGGGCGGCTAATTTATTTACAGATCGTCCAGCACGATATGTATAGCACGCGCTCTGAAAATAACCGGGTTCGCGTCGAACCGCTGCCGCCTAATCGGGGGTTAATCTATGATCGTAATGGCGTACTGTTAGCCGAAAACCGTCCCACCTATAACCTGACCCTCGTCCGCGAGCGCGTCGATAATCTGGATGAAACGCTGGCGCTGCTGGTAGAGCTTCTTGAGCTACCTGAAGAAGAGATTGAGGCGTTTAACGTGCGTTCACGCCAGCGTCAAAGACCTTTCCAGCCAGCGTTGCTTACCAGTGATCTAAGCGAAGACCAAATTGCCCGTTTGGCAGTTAACCGCCACCGACTGCCAGGGGTGGAGATAGAGGCACAGCCGCTGCGGTTTTATCCTGATGCCGAAATAATGGCCCATGCGTTAGGTTACGTTGGCCGTATTAATGTTGAAGAGATGGAAACGCTGGATGCAGGACGTTACGCGGGTACTCACTTTATCGGTAAAACCGGTATTGAACGTTTTTACGAAGAAGAGCTTCATGGTGAGGCGGGTTTACGCAAAGTGGAAACGAACGCCCGCGGAAGAGTATTACGAGAGCTAGGGCGCACTGACCCGGTACCCGGCGAGAATTTAACATTAACGCTGGATAAGTCACTCCAGATGCTAGCTTATGAATTGTTAGATGGTCGTCGCGGCTCTATCGTGGCTATCGCGCCAGCCACAGGTGAGATTCTTGCTATGGTGTCGACACCGGGGTTCGACAGTAATCAGTTTGTCACTGGCATTGATGTGGCTTCTTATCGCGGTTTGCAGGAGGATCTCGATTTACCGCTCTTTAATCGCGCTACCCGTGGTCACTATCCCCCCGGCTCGACCATCAAGCCTTTTCTGGCACTGGCCGGTCTGGTAGAGGGGGTTATTACCCCCGATAGCACCATTAATGACCCCGGCTATTACCAGTTACCCAATGATTCTCGTCGTTACCGTAACTGGTTGCGCTGGGGACATGGGCGAGTGGATATGGAACGCTCACTGGCGGTTTCCAATAATACTTACTACTACACCCTAGCCCATGATTTGGGTATCGATAATCTTCATAAGCAGATGAGTAATTTTGGCTTTGGTCAGCGTGTCGCCCATGACGTGCAAGGAGAAAGCGGCGCCTTAATGCCTTCGCGTGACTGGAAACGAGGCCGCTTTAATCAGCCCTGGTATCCCGGTGAGACCCTTTCCGTGGGGATTGGGCAAGGCTACTGGCAGGTGACGCCTTTGCAGTTAGCCAGTGCCACTGCAACACTGGCCAATCGCGGCCACTGGGTGAAGCCGCGTTTGGCACGTCGGATTGGCGATACCCCCGTCCCCCTCGACCTGCCCGATACCTTGGATGACATTCAGTTAGCCAATGATAACTGGTGGAATCGAGTATTCAGCGGTATGGAAAAGGTGATTAGTGGCACCGAAGGGACAGCGCGTCGAACTGGAGTGGGCCTTGAGTATCGCATGGGCGGTAAGTCAGGCACGGCACAGGTGTTTTCGCTGGGCCAGGACCAACGCTATAACGCTGATGAATTAGCGGAGCGGCTGCGTGATCACGCGCTGTTTATCGCTTTTGCGCCAATTGAAAACCCCAAGATTGCGGTCTCCGTTATTGTTGAAAATGCAGGCGGTGGCAGTACACACGCGGCTCATTTGGCGCGTGCTATGACGGATGCCTGGTTACTTGAGGATGAAGCGCCGGACGTAGAAGAAGTACGCGAAGTGTTAGAGGAAGATAACGCCAATGTGGAGGGTAACTAACCCATGCCTTGGCATTATCTAGCGCGCTCTATGCGTGGTTACCCTGTTCGCCCGCCCGAAAGCGGCATCGCCCGGCGTAAAAGTATTTGGGAGCGAATCCATCTAGATCCCTGGCTGCTTGGCTTGCTACTGGTATTGATGGGCAGTGGTTTAATCGTTCTTTATAGCGCTTCTGGGCAATCCATTGATGCCGTGATTGCTCAGAGCGTACGGTTTTGCATCGCTCTGGTGGTAATGGTGATCATTGCCCAGTTTTCACCTTCAACTTTTTTGCGCTTCGCTCCGCTAGCCTATGGCATCGGGGTTGCCATGCTGGTTGCCGTTGATGTATTCGGTGATGTGGGTATGGGCGCTAAACGCTGGTTGGTCATTCCTGGCGTCATACGCTTTCAACCCTCGGAAATGATGAAACTGGCGGCCCCGTTAATGGTGGCGGCCTATCTTAATCGCTGTGAATTGCCGCCGCGTCTGCGCGATATACTGGTGTGTGGGGTTATCATTGGCGTACCCGTCGTGCTGACGGCTATTCAGCCTGACTTGGGAACCTCATTGCTGGTAGCCAGTGCTGCTCTTATCGTGGTTCTGCTGGCAGGTTTGTCGTGGCGCTTGATCGGATTTATTACGGCGTTGGGGGCTGCCGGGGTGCCGGTGTTATGGATGAATATGCATAACTACCAGCGTCAGCGCGTGTTGACTTTTTTGAACCCTGAAAGCGACCCGCTGGGCTCTGGTTGGAACATCATTCAGTCAACCACCGCCATAGGTAGCGGTGGATTGTGGGGGAAAGGGTGGCTGCAGGGTACCCAGTCCCAGTTAGAGTTTTTACCCGAACGACATACGGATTTTATTATTGCCGTTTTAGGCGAAGAGTTTGGTTTAGTGGGTATGCTAGTGCTTTTGTGCCTGTATCTATTAATCGTGAGTCGTGGTGTATGGATGGCTAGCGCTGCTCAGGATACCTTTGGCCGCTTAGTCGCCGGCAGTATCATCCTCACCTTTTTTATCTATGTATTTGTCAATATGGGCATGGTGAGTGGCATTCTGCCTGTCGTTGGTGTGCCGCTACCGTTGGTTAGCTTTGGCGGCACCTCAAGCGTGACCTTGTTGGCGGGTTTCGGTATTCTCATGTCCATACATGCTCATCGTCGGCTGCTGTCGCGCTAGCAAAGTTGCCCAGCCCAAACATATAGTTCAGACGCCTGTGTTACTCGGCAATGGAGAACTCAGGAATAGATGGTTCTGGAATTAATCGTTCTGGGATAAAGAGCTCAGGAGTGGAGAGTTAATGAACAAGGTTCAAGGGAAGACGAGCCGCTATTTTTTGGCAGCCATGATGTGCTGGGTAACGCCCATAACAATTGCGGATGAGCCTTCTGAGGGGGAACAGCAAGCTGTACCACAGCACTTTGCACCTCGGCAAAATGCTGACAGCCAAGCGCTGATGGAAGAGTTAGTTGAGCAAGGGGTGCCGCAAGCGTGGCTAGAAGAGGCGCTCGGACAGGCTAATTATACTCAAAGTGTACTGGACGCTATGAAAGGGGCCGCCGAGCGACGTTTAAAGTGGCATGAGTATCGCGCTATTTTCATGACCCAGCAGCGCATTGAGGAGGGCGTTGAATTTATTGATGAGCATGCTGACGCCTTGGCGCGAGCCGAAAGTACCTATGGTGTTCCCGCTGAAATAATTACCGCTATTATTGGCGTTGAAACATACTACGGCCGTCATAAAGGCCAGCACCGTGTATTGGATTCGCTGGCGACGCTGGCGTTTCATCACCCAGTGAGAGGCGCTTTTTTTCGCGGTGAGCTGGCAGCATTTTTACGTATAGCGTACGAGCAGCAGGTTGACCCAGCTAGGCTACGTGGCTCTTATGCAGGTGCCATGGGCTATCCGCAGTTTATCCCCACCAGTTACCAAGCCTATGCAGTAGATTTTGATGACGATGGCCGCCGCGATCTGTGGGAAAACCCAGTCGATGCGATTGGTAGTGTCGCTAATTACTTTGCCGAGCATAACTGGAAACCAGGGGCTGATATTTATCACCAGGCCACTGGGCCAGACGAATTGCCTAGGGAGCTATTACAGGAGCTCTCGTTTAACCAAACATCGACGCCTGCAGTGAGTGTTGCCCAACTTGCTGCGCATGGGCTGACGCCTAATGAGTCTCTTGATAGTGAATTGTTGGTCGTGCCATTGGCACTTGAGTTCGCTGATGGCGAGATTCACTATCGGTTTGGCGAGTATAATTTTTATGTGATTACTCGCTATAACCATAGTCACCTGTATGCCATGGCTGTAGCCGAGTTGGCAGAAGAGATCGCCGCATTGCACGATAAGCTGCATGAGGACGAGGCATGAATAGCAAACTGACGATAACCAGGCGTGCTGGTGGGGTAATCGCCTTGCTGGCGCTGGTCAGTGGCTGTGCTAGCAATGATACCCAGCGTATTGATGTGCCTAGCTCGGCCAATCAAGCAGCAGCCCCCGGTTCGTCGGCCGCTACGAGTGACGGACGTTACGCCATGAGTGGAGATGCCTACCCACTTGAGCCGCCGGATGTTACCAAAGTGCCCGATGCAGAGCCGCGCATTGAGCAGCCCTCTCAAGGTGGCAACCGCTCAACCTATGAGGTGTGGGGAAAAACCTACCATGTGCTGTCCGATGCCACAGGTTACGAAAAACGTGGTACGGCCTCTTGGTATGGTGAAAAATTCCACGGCTATGCGACCTCAAATGGCGAAATTTACGACATGTATAAAATGTCGGCAGCGCATCGCTCGCTGCCCTTACCCACGTTTGCCCGGGTAACCAACTTGGATAATGGGCAATCAGTGATTGTCAGGGTAAATGACCGCGGCCCGTTTCATAGTGACCGTGAAATAGATCTCTCGTATGCGGCAGCGGCACGATTGGGTTTTCTCGACCATGGCACCGGCTCCGTTAAGGTTGAAGCGATCAACCCCGAACAGTGGCTAGCCGAGCGTGGTCGAGGGGGGAGTGGTTCTTCCCAACAAGCAAGCGCTCAGGAGCCGGGACAAGTTGCTTCAAACGTTCCGTCGGTTGTTGCCCGGCAAATGGCGTCTAATGTTTCAGTATCTAATTCCTCAGTGCCTACTGCTTCAGCACCTGCTGCGCCCTCACGAGAATCGGTATCTCAGCAATCGCCAAGCCAAGGCGGGACAGATGACGCCGTTTACCTTCAGATTGCTGCACTTGGTAACCCGGAAGGTGCTCATCAGTTACAGCAGCGTTTACAGGGGGAGCAGCCTCACAACGTGCGTATTATGAGTGATGCTGACGTCTACCGTGTGCAAGTAGGTCCGATTAGTCCGGGGCAAGAGACACAGGCGCGCGAAACACTGCGCCAAGCGGGGTTCCCCCAGGTCTTTGTTGTGCGATAATTAGCATCCTATTTATTTCTTGTGGCGCGCTTTACGCGCCGCCTTGTTTTTAAAAAAAGCTTTACAAGTAAGCTTTCAAGTAAGTGAGACTGACGTATGAACGTGTTTACATCCATTGGTCGCTCTGCACGCCTGTGCCTTTTTGCTGCAATGGCGACGGTTGCTGTGCCTGCCAGTGCACAGCAAGTTCCTCAGCCGGTAATACCGCAGCCGCAAACCATTATTCCTGCGGCTCCCCAATTAGCGGCAAGTTCGTGGATACTCATGGATGCCAACAGTGGCCGCATCTTGGCGGAGCATAATTCTGATGAGCGTCTCCCACCAGCGAGTTTGACCAAGCTGATGACGGCCTATTTAGTTGAGCGTGAGCTTGATCGCGGCACTATTAATCTGACTGACATGATTAATATTAGTGAGAATGCGTGGCGTACCGGCGGCTCAAAAATGTTTATCGAGGTGGGTGATCAAGTTTCGGTAGATGACCTTCTTCATGGAATCATTATTGTGTCGGGTAACGATGCCAGTGTCGCCATGGCTGAGCATTTAGCGGGTGGAGAAACGCCCTTCGCGGATCTGATGAACCAACATGCCACTCGGCTGGGAATGAATAATACAAACTTCCAAAATGCCACGGGCTTGCCGGGTGAGCAACACTACTCAACTGCCCATGATATGGCACGCTTATCGCAGCACATTATTAATGATTATCCCGATCATTATGAAATTTACTCCCAGCGTACCTTCTCTTATGGCGGCATCGACCAGCCCAACCGTAACCGCTTGCTGTGGCGTGATCCTTCTGTCGACGGCTTAAAAACCGGTTGGACCACTGAGGCGGGTTTCTGCCTAGTTTCATCGGCTAAGCGTGACGATATGCGCTTGATTTCGGTTGTGATGGGCACCACCTCTGATGAAGCTCGTGCTCAGGAAACGCAAAAGCTGCTCAGCTATGGTTTCCGCTTTTTTGAGACCATGAAGCTTTACGAACGTGGTGCCGTGCTGGCAACGCCGCGTGTGTGGGGCGGTGATATTAACGAATTACGCGTGGGTGTCGATGAAGAGGTCTTTATGACCTTGCCGCGTAACCGTAATGAAGAGCTGCGTGCGCGCCTTAATCTGAATCCGGATCTTCAGGCCCCGATTGCTATTGGTGATGAGGTCGGCACCCTTGAAGTTCATCTGGGCGACGAGGTGGTCGGTGAGCGTCGCTTGGTGGCCCTGGAAAACATTGAAGAGGGCGGTCTTTTCAAGCGTTTGTTTGATCAGGTGCAGCGCTTCTTTAGTGGCCTAATCAGCAACTTTACCGACTAAATATTGATTAGGCTTGAGCCGTTGGTTTTGTTTTTTGCAATGATGGGGTTGCTATGAAAAAAGGTACGCCACACGGGCTGCGTGATTTGCGCCAACCGGCGGTTCAAGAGCCGCCTAAAATCGCTTTTCCCTGTGATTACTCGTTAAAAGTCGTCGGCGATGCCGCCGAAGACTTTCCTGCCTGTGTGTGCCAGGTCATTGTGCGCCATGCGCCTGATTTCGACGCCACGACCATGCAGGTAGTTGATAGCCGTAATGGTCGTTTCCAATCGGTTCGTGTGGTGATTAGAGCGACCGGAGAGCAGCACATTAAAGAGCTGTTTGAAGCGCTCAAAGCCACCGGCCGTGTCCATATGGTGGTGTAAGCGTGAGCGACGCCGAGCCAATTAAGCTGCATCACTTAGGGCGCCAACCCTATTTTCCTGTTTGGGAGGCGATGCGCTCACTGACTGATACCCGCGATGCTAATACCCCTGATCAGTTCTGGTTGGTCGAGCACGATCCTGTGTTTACTCAAGGACAGGCAGGTAAGCCAGAGCATTTGCTTTTGCCCGGCGATATTCCGGTAGTGCATACGGATAGGGGAGGACAGGTTACCTATCACGGGCCTGGTCAGGTGGTGCTATATCCGTTATTGGATGTGCGGCGTGGAAAAATTGGCGTACGCGATTTAGTCACTGCATTGGAGAATGCGGTGATTGATGTGTTAAGCAGTTACGGGGTAAGCGCGCGTGCGCGGCCTGATGCGCCCGGTGTGTATGTAATGACCGACGCAGGTGAAGCTAAAATTGCTTCGTTGGGCTTGCGTATCCGGCGTGGGGCAAGCTTTCATGGCGTAGCGCTAAATGTCGATGGTGACTTAACGCCTTTTTTGCGGATTAACCCCTGCGGCTATGCAGGCATGCCTATGGTGAGGTTGGCCGACGTTGCATCGCTGCCAAGCGACCATCAGGTCGGGGAGCAGTTGGCGAAAGCGCTAGCCAAACGGCTAAATCGCGAGCTGGTCCGTGTAGATAGCTCGCCACTGTAAAAAGGGAGCCTCTGGCTCCCTGTTTCAACAAGCTTTGTATAGCGCTGGAGTTAGTCTTATCCTACGTTTAGTGCTGGAATAATATTGGGATTCGCTTCTTGTTCCTGACCAGGAATTGCAGCGGGTGAGGCGAGCCCAAGGTTATTCTTTTCAAACACGCGATCGGCGCGATAGCTGGAACGCACCAGCGGGCCAGAAGGCACTTCCATAAAGCCCTTCTCCAAACCGATCACACGGTAGCGGTCAAACTCTTCTGGCGTTACCCAGCGCTCAACCGCCAAGTGATTTTTGGTTGGGCGCAAATATTGACCAAGCGTGACGATATCGACACCGATTTCACGCAGATCATCAAAAGTCTGCAAGATCTCTTCGTCAGTTTCGCCCAATCCCAGCATTAAGCTGGTTTTGGTGATGATGTCAGGACGGTAGCGCTTGGCATGGGCAAGCACATCAAGCGTTTTACGATAACCCGCTCGCCGATCACGTACACGGCCTGTTAATCGTTCAACGGTTTCCACGTTTTGGGCAAATACTTGTAACCCAGAATCAACAACGCGCTCAATAGCACTCAGCTCGCCATCGAAGTCAGGCGTTAAGGCTTCCACGACTACTTCAGGTGTGCGCGCTTTAATGGCACTAATACAGTTGGCATAGTGCGATGCACCGCCATCGTTGAGATCGTCACGGTCTACCGAGGTGAGCACGATGTAACGAAGGCCCATTAACTCCACTGACTTCGCGGTGTTTTCAGGTTCTTCGTGATCGAGCCAGCCTTGTGGGTTGCCGGTATCTACCGCGCAGAATCGACAAGCGCGGGTGCATACTGACCCCATAAGCATGATAGTCGCCGTGCCGTTGCTCCAGCACTCGCCCATATTGGGGCAATGAGATTCAGCACAAACGGTGCTTAGTCGATGGGTAGCAACGTTCTTTTTGACCGCTTCAAAACGCTCCCCCCCAGGGATCTGTGCGCGCAGCCACTTGGGCTTGCGTTCAAGAGAAGGGGCTTCTGCCTGCGCTTTGCGCTGCTTCATGCCATCCTTGATCACCGTCATGCCATGTTCATTACGGAATTTTTCACCGCTAGACACGCGTTGCGGAGGGATATTGCTCATAGGGACAGAGCCTCTCTTTTGTGCGGTAGGCCGAGTACGTTAGCAGGCGTTAAGCCCTTACAAGACCTGCCAATTGATACCTGATTAATTAATACGAAGTGCATCCGATATTTCATCGTGCTAATAGCTACTAATGTAACATACCTCACTGTCAACAGGACACCGCATGGCCCTAGGGCGCAAGCATTGGCAGGCAAGCGACGCCGTGGCTCGGTAACGGGCTTGAAGGTGCTTGAAAGTGGCGGCGGTAATCGGGTAAGTGCTCACGGATAAAGCTTAAGAAAAGCTCTGCCACCGGTGTGGGAAAGCGTTCCCGCGCATACACCGTGCACCAGGAGCGGTGGATCGGAAAATCGGGCAGCCCCAGCTCAAACAGTAACCCTTGTTCAAGCTCAAGCTGTACCGCCAAACGCGGCAGCACGGCGACACCCAAGTGGGCCATTACACCGCCTTTAATAGCTTCATTGGTGCCCAGCTCAATACAGTGGGGAAGGGCAACCTGCTGATTGGCGGCCATTTGTTCAAAGGCGTTGCGCACGCCAGAGCCTGGTTCGCGCATCAACACGTAGTGGCGTGCAAAATCTGCCAGGGAGGGCTCCGGCATGGAGAGCAGGGGGTGTTCCGGCCAAACCACCGCGATTAATTCATTATCAAGAATCGGCATCACTACTAAGCGATCATCCTCAGGCACCATCGCCATAATAACGAGATCATCCTGCTGCTCAGTCAACCGCTCTAAGGCTTGGCTGCGGTTGCATACCTTCAAGCGAACGTGCACCTCTGGGTAATGAGCACGGAAACGAGCGAGTAAGTAAGGCACGACATATTGCGCCGAGGAGACTGCCGCAATATTAAGTTCACCGCTTATTTTGCCGTTAATGTCCGATAGGTTCATTTCCAGGCGTGAAAGCTGACCAAAAATTTCTCGTGTCGAATGGGCGAGCGTATCTGCGGCGGGAAGCGTGTGGAGCGTTTTGCCCGCGTAGTTAAAAAGTGGCTGCCCCAACGCCAGCTCAAGCTGGCGTATTTGTGCGCTCACCGCGGGCTGGGTAAGCCCTAGCTGCTCAGCTGCGCGAGAATAAGAGCGTTGCCGGTGCACCGCCTGGAAGACCTGTAGTTGCCGAAATGTAAGGCGATTGAGCAGAGTAGGGGATGACATAGCAACCTCGTAGTGAACACTCTTTAATGTCGCTAGGACTAATGCCCAATACAGGCTTTATCGCCAGCGCAACGCATGCTAACACTGAATCTTTGGCGCTGCTGAAAGAGCGTTATGTCGCCCCTTGGTCGTAAATATTAGGGGTAAAGATCGACGTCGCGCATGTAGTGGCCTAAACTATATTGCATTGCAGCATCCTCATTGCTGCCCGGTTTGATGCCGGCGCATCAACCCCATGGGAGAACCTATGAACTTTCTCGCCAATCCTTTGCTAACCACCAGCGCTTTTACTGACGCCTGGCTAAAGCAACAAAATGGTTCCACAGCGTTGCCAAGTAGTGAACCGATCGCTTCCTTATTCGACCCATTTGGGTTTGGACGGGCGGCCTTCGGTTACTGGCGCGATAGCATGGAGCGTGGCGTTTTGTACCTGGACGTTATGCGCGAGCGTGGTAATCAGTACCTTGAACATATGGAGCAAACCAAGCCCAGTGTGTTGGGGTTTGATACCGAAGTGCTGCTGGATGGGCGGACGCTACCGCGGCCAACTAACTATGAACTGTTGCGCGTACTGCCCCATGAAGGGACTGAAACTGACCTACAAAAACGTCCTTTTGTAGTGATCGACCCGCGAGCGGGGCATGGGCCAGGGATAGGTGGCTTTAAGCCAGACAGCGAGTTGGGGGTGGCGCTAAAAGCGGGGCATCCCTGCTACTTTATTGGTTTTTTACCATTTCCTGAGCCGGGTCAAACCGTCGAGGACGTAGTTGATTCAGAAATTGCATTTCTACGCCATGTAATTGAGCTTCACCCCGAAACCACCGAAAAGCCAATGGTGGTGGGCAATTGCCAAGCAGGCTGGCAAATCATGATGGCGGCCGCACTAGAGCCAGATGTGTTTGGGCCGATCCTTATTGCCGGTGCGCCGCTTTCTTATTGGGCGGGCGAGCATGGTAAAGCCCCAATGCGTTATACGGGCGGTATGACCGGGGGTAGTTGGATTACGGCACTCACTAGCGACATTGGCAATGGCCTGTTTGACGGGGCGTGGTTGGTGCAGAATTTTGAGCGCCTCAACCCGGCTAATACGTACTGGAAAAAACAGTATCACCTTTACGATAACATCGATACAGAAGCGGGCCGATACCTCGACTTTGAACGCTGGTGGGGCGGTCACGTCCTGTTGGGCGGTGAAGAAATTCAATATATTGTCGATAATCTGTTTGTGGGCAATCGACTTTCTACCGCGCAGTTGGTGACTCGTGATGGGCGCCGAATCGACCTACGGAATGTGCGCTCACCGATCGTGGTGTTCTGTTCTCGTGGGGACGATATTACCCCGCCGCCGCAAGCGTTGGGCTGGATTCGTGATTTATATGAAAACACAGATGACATCATCGCCAACGAGCAAACTATCGTCTATTGCCAGCATGATACTACCGGCCACCTAGGTATATTTGTTTCGGGTAGCGTGTCGCGCAAAGAGCATACCGAATTCACTGCCAATATGGATTACATCGACGTACTCCCGCCTGGGCTGTACGAAACCTCCATATCCCCGGCGGAAAAGGGCGAAGATGCCGAGCTGTTCGAGCGTGATTATCTGCTCGAATTTATGCCGCGTAACTTTGAAGAGTTAGATCAGGCAGTGATGCACAAGCCTGAGGATGATCGTCGCTTTGCCACCGTGGCGCGTATATCAGAAATTAATTTGGGGCTGTATCGGATTTTTATGCAGCCCTGGCTAAAAGCTATTATGACGCCGGAAGCTGCCCGCTTTATTCGTCGTATGCACCCGATCCGGCTGGGCTACAAACTGCTTTCCGACCGTAACCCGCTTTCCGTGCCGTTACCGGTAATGGCAGAAGCGGTGCGTAAAAATCGTCACCCTGTGTCTCAAGATAATCTGTTTAAAGCACTTGAAACCATGGGCTCTGACCAGTTGGTTGCAAGCCTCAATGCGGTGCGCGACTTACGCGATAGTAGCACCGAAAAAATGTTTATGGATATTTATGGCCAGCCGCTGTTGCAGGCCGCCGTAGGCCTTTATGGCGATGCCCATGTGCATCGCCGCCGCCCTGGGGCTGAGCCCGAGCACCACCGCTTCATGGAGCAGCGTCAGGAAGCGCTGCGCGAGAAGATTACCCACGGCGGTGCGCACGAAGCGGTGATGCGCTCGCTGATCTACGTGCTCGGCGGTGCTCCAGCCACGGATGAGCGTAACTTTAAGCGGTTACGCGCCTCCCGTGCCGAGCTTGAGCCAGGCATAGAGCTGAGTGAATTTAAACGCCTAGTGCGCGAGCAGTTCTTTATCTTGAAGCTGGATCGTGAGCAAGCGCTGAATGCACTGCCTATTTTGCTCAAGGGTAATAGCAACGACGATATCGATGGTTATATTAGCCATCTTGAGCACGTGTTTGCCGCCAGTGGCGAGCTTTCGGAGCATGCTGCAAATCGCTTTGTTCAGATAAAGGCGCTTTTTGATCAGGCGCGGCCTAGCAAAAAGGAAGCACCTGCTACTCCTAACGCTGCCAAGGCAAAGGCGAAAACATCTACAAAGTCACAAACGGCTACGACTGGCGTGGTTGGTAAAGCTGTTAAATCGGAAGGAGCTAGTCAGGCAAAAGCTAATGCAGAAGAAGCTAAGCCAAAAGCAGCTAAGCTAACTTCTGTTGAGCCCTCGGCTGCGCCTGACAAAGCAGAGGGAAAAGCCACTAAACCCTCTGCAGCCGATGAGGAAAGCACCAAGTCAACAGTGAAATCTGACAGCGTTAACGAAGGTAATAAGCCATCTGACAAACGCTAAAACAGTATGTTAGCTCACAGCGCCCCCGCCTATATGGTGGGGGCGCTTTGTTTGTCTGTGTGCCTTTTGGGTTGCCGTAATGCCAGTGGCAGTCTAGTGTCTAGCTACTCTTTGTCTGAAATCTACGGATTCTTCCTACGGCTTGGTTGCTACTGGCGCTTAGCCAAGGGCTGGGGTAGGGTAGGCGCATTTTTTCATCCGTATCTTTGTTAATGGGCTGTTTCATCCCGGCGATACGGCACCGAATTTAGAGCACGTGCTAGACAGCCCGTGCATTAGGAAAGTGGAGCACTATGGGCAAGTCACTGGTCATCGTCGAGTCGCCAGCTAAAGCGAAGACGATTAACAAATATCTCGGCAACGATTTCATCGTGAAGTCGAGCGTGGGTCACATTCGTGACCTGCCGACCAGCGGCTCAGGTAAGGCAGCCTCCGACCCTAAGGAGCGCGCACGCCAGGCCGCAGCGACACGCAAGATGTCGGCGGAAGAGAAGGTGGAATATAAGAAGCGTAAGAGCCAAGATCAGCTAATTCGGCGGATGGGGATTGACCCTAACAACGGCTGGGAAGCCCGCTATGAGGTGCTGCCCGGAAAAGAGAAAGTCGTTGCCGAGCTAAAGAAGCTGGCTGAGAAAGCTGACGCTGTCTATCTCGCAACGGATTTGGATCGCGAAGGGGAAGCCATTGCCTGGCACCTGCGTGAGACTATCGGTGGAGACGACAGCCGCTATAAGCGCGTGGTGTTTAATGAAATCACCAAAAATGCCATTCAGGACGCGTTCAAAGCGCCGGGCGCGCTAAATATCCCTCGGGTGGAAGCACAGCAAGCTAGGCGTTTCCTGGATCGCGTGGTGGGCTTTATGCTTTCACCTTTGCTGTGGGCTAAAGTGGCGCGTGGGCTTTCGGCTGGCCGTGTACAGTCCGTCGCGGTGCGTCTAATTGTTGAGCGCGAGCGCGAAATTCGTGCCTTTATTCCTGAAGAGTTTTGGGATGTGCACGCGGATTTGGCTTCTCCCGAAGGTGAGCTGGTGCGTTTTGCCCTGGTTCGTCAGGATGGCAAAGCCTTTAAGCCTACCTCTGAAAGAGACACCCTGGCGCGTATTGAGCAGCTTAGAAAAGCCAAACTTGCGATTACTTCGCGGGAAGACAAGCCCACCAGTTCCAAGCCGACAGCGCCCTTTATTACCTCTACGCTACAGCAGGCCGCGAGTGGCCGGTTAGGATTTTCTGTTAAGAAGACCATGACCATGGCCCAGCGTCTGTATGAAGCGGGCTATATTACCTATATGCGTACTGACTCCACCAATCTTTCAAAAGATGCAGTGGAAGGCGTGCGCAGTTATATCGGCGAAGAGTTTGGCGAACGCTATCTGCCTGAAGCGCCTAATCGTTACAGCAGTAAAGAGAGTGCTCAAGAAGCCCACGAAGCGATTCGTCCCTCCAGCGTTGAACGCAAAGCATCAGACCTGTCCGGCATGGAGCGTGATGCAGAGCGCCTTTACGAGCTGATCTGGCGCCAGTTTGTGGCTTGCCAAATGACGCCTGCTGAGTACCTGTCCAGCACGCTTAGCGTCGAGGTTGATGGGTATGAGCTGCGTGCTAAAGGACGCGTGCTTAAATTTGATGGTTATACACGGGTGATGAAGCCCAGCGGTAAAAATGAAGATCAGAGCCTGCCTGACTTGCCTAAAGGCACGCCGATGGGGTTGGAGGCACTCGATCCTCAGCAGCACTTTACCAAGCCTGCACCGCGTTACACCGAAGCAAGCCTGGTGAAAGAGCTTGAGAAGCAGGGGATTGGTCGTCCTTCTACCTATGCATCGATTATCTCTACGATCCAGGATCGCGGCTATGTGAAGCTTGAAAACCGCCGCTTTTATGCCGAGAAGCTTGGCGATATCGTGACCGAGCGGCTGAAAGAGTCCTTCCCTGATTTGATGGATTTCTCGTTCACTGCACGCATGGAAGATAGTCTTGATGAAGTCGCCGAAGGCGAGCGTAACTGGCAGGCTTTGCTAGATGATTTCTACGGCGAGTTTCGTGAAGAGCTAGCCAAGGCGGAGAGCGAAGATGGTATGCGGCCCAATCAGCCGGTGCCCACCAATATTGACTGCCCGAAATGTGGCCGCCATATGCAAATTCGCACCGCTTCAACAGGCGTGTTCCTGGGCTGTAGCGGCTACAATTTGCCGCCAAAAGAGCGCTGCAAGACCACCATTGATCTGATCCCAGGTGAAGAAGCGGTAGCGGAAGACGCGGGCGAAGAGGCTGAAACTAATGCGCTGCGTGCTAAGCGTCGCTGCACCAAGTGTGGCACGGCGATGGACAACTACCTGATTGATGAAACGCGTAAATTGCACATTTGTGGCAACAGCCCTGATTGTGATGGGTATGAGGTGGAGAGCGGAAAATTCAAGATTAAGGGCTATGAAGGGCCTGTGATTGAGTGCGATAAGTGTGGCGCTGAGATGCAGTTGAAATCAGGTCGCTTCGGTAAGTATTTTGGCTGCACCAATAGCGAGTGTAAAAACACTCGCAAATTATTGAAGAGCGGCGAAGTGGCACCGCCAAAAATGGATCCAATCCCGATGCCGGAGCTGGCGTGTCAAAAAGTGGACGACCATTACGTGCTGCGCGATGGCGCGAGTGGCCTATTTTTGGCGGCGAGCAAATTTCCTAAAAATCGCGAAACGCGGCCGCCGCTGGTGAAAGAGCTGAAAGCGCATGCCGAAGAGCTGCCTGAGAAGTACCATTTTATTCTCAAAGCGCCTAGCGAAGACCCCGATGGTCGCCCCGCTCAAATCCGTTATTCGCGTAAGACGAAAGAGCAGTTTGTGATGACTGACGAAGAGGGCAAAGCCACTGGCTGGAAGGCCATGTTTGAGGCTGGTAAATGGCACGTGGAGGATAAGCGCAAGTGAATGCACGCTCGCGAACCAATCAGTTGCTCTACCAAGCGGAGCTGTTAGCCATTATACCCGCAGGGGAGGATGAGCATGCCCCTTCGCGGCAGATGGCACTGGAGGAGAGTGCGTTGGCGCTCTTTGAGCTGGCGTTAGAGTCGCTTTTACGTGAAGTCACTGAGCACGCTCGCTTGCCAGAGCATCGCTGGCGTGTATTGTTATCTCAGCAAGGCCCAGCTTTGGCAGAGCTACAGCGCCTGCGCGACTTAAACGCTCAGCCGGAAAGTTGGTTGAATTGGCTGACGGGCCAGCTTGAACGCCTACATAGCGATGAAGGTGTTGCGCGGCGTACTAGTCATAATCCCGCTATGATTAAGGTGGATAGTCAAGCGAGTTTGCCTCAGCAATTGCTGGATAACCTTCAGGCGGCGAAGCGCGAAATAGCTGCTCTGCGTGAAACCAGCCTGGAGTGGTAAAAGGCTCGATTTTACCCGTTGGTCAAGTAAGCACCACGAAAAGGAGATCATGATGCGCTATAACCAAGTTAAAGATTTAGTCGAATGGGCGGCAGGCTTTCACGCGCGAATGGCGCGTCAATACAGCGAGGCCGCCGATAAAGCCGACAATGAACGCTTAAAAATGGGATTAGATTATCTCGCCAGCCGTGAATTGAAGATGAAAACGGGTCTTGAAGACTTGTTCCATGACGGTATGGATCATTCTGAGGTGCTGGAGACGTGGTTCGACGAGTCGAGCGAATTCCCTGAGCCACCAGAACTGGACCGAATTGCGGAGCAAACCGTTACAGGCTCTATAGAAGATGCCATGAAAACAGCCACAACTGCCCATGAGCGTTTGCAGGCGTTGTATAAGCATCGTGCCGCACGTTCGAGAATTGAACCCGAAGCAGAGTTCTTTGATTCGCTAGCGGAAGGGCATAATTCTGAAATACGCCACATGATGGCGAGTATGGAAGAGTTACAGGGCGTTTAATGAGTATGTGCCACTGCCGAATGCATCATCGCGTCGGGACGACCCAAAGCGGTACTATGACGAAATTACTAACGGCGGATGCGGGAATAAGGTATAACAGCCAATCTATGCGTTTAGTTGGTCAACCACAGGCTACTATGTTTCGAGAGCTGCCATGTTTTTAATCAATCGCCGTCGGTTTTTAGCTATGGCGCTGAGCTTGCCAGCGGTTGCTAGCGCTGCTGTCACTGCACCTAGCCAGGCTGCTCCCTCTGACCTTATCGAAACAGTGCTAACGCGCGCCCATATGCCGCGCCATAGCAATGAGCTGTGGGTACTGATTGATGATCAAGAGGCTACACTCAGTGTGTTCCGTGGTAATGCGCTTGTAGAGCGCTATGCACCCATATCCCTAGGGCGTGCAGGGGCGAAGACTCAGCGTGTTCGTGGCGATAACGTGACTCCTAAGGGTGAGTTTCGTATCAATCGTTTTAATTACGAAAGCCAGTGGCGTACCTTTATGGGGATTGATTTCCCAACGCCAGCCCATGCACGCATGGCGCTTGAAAAAGGGATTTATTCCCAAACCGATTATGAAGATTACTTCGACTACTACCGACGTAACGGTCATCCACCGCAAAATACTGCCCTGGGTGGGGCGATTGGGATTCATGGCTTGGGTAGCGCGGACCCCGATATTCATGGTCGCTATCATTGGACTCAAGGGTGTGTCGCCGTTACCAACGAGCAAATTGATCGCTTGGCATCGCTAGTGGGTGTTGGCACCCGTGTAGTGATCCGTTAAGCTAATGCCGTTGAAGGAAGTTCGAGGTTTTAAACAAGTGGCTATAGACAACCGCTGTAGTCTATTATAAAACAGCGTTTGACTTGCGAGCATCGCAAAACAAGTCACTGTAAAGAACCTGCACCGCAGGTAGACAAATTTAAGCTAAGTACGTTAGTAAAATGCGTAGCCTTATTTTTGTCATACCCTTAATGTAGTACCCAAGGACGACTCAAGGAGAACATTATGACTTTGAAAACTACTCTGAAGATGACTGCTGCTGCCGCTTCTCTGGCAATTCTTGCAGGTTGTGCTTCTACCAGCGCGCTGGAAGAAGTTCGCATGACTGCAGAATCTGCACAAGCTGACGCTGCAGAAGCACGCAGCATGGCTTCACAGGCTATGAACACTGCAAACCAAGCCCAGCGCGATGCGCAGGCTGCTCTGCAGATGTCTGAGCAGAACCGTGAAGAAATGAACCGCATGTTCCAGCGTTCCATGCAGAAGTAATTCTGCTTGGGCTGCCGAGGGTGTCACTAGGCTCTCTCAGCAGCTGCTGGATGAAAGCTGTAGTTAGTTAATTAATATTCTGTAGTAAGCAAGGCGCCGTAAGCAGAGGCGTCAGAACAGCAGTTTTTGATACTAGCTACGCAAAAAACCCCGCCTTGGCGGGGTTTTTTGTTGCCAGGTGGTTGGTCACGCGTCTTTATCGGGGTCAGTGGCGGCGCTGAGCTTAAGCTCGTCAATCAGCTCAACAGGCTCCGGTTCTGGCTCGGGAGCCTGAGGGCCATATAGGGCGATAAATTGGCCGTCAGGAGCTTCTACGGCGCGCTGAATCTGATCCGCGTCTATTTCAACGTCCCTATCAGTAGTTAGCGCTGTTACGCGTTCAAGGGCATTAAGCAGTGGCTCAAAGCCTTCTACGTTCTCTTCCAGCTGCGGGAAAGACTGGACAAACAAGGTGCCATCGGCTGCAAAGCCCGCTTTAAACGGTGCATCCATTAGGTTGACCTGAGTGCCGCTGGGTAAGCGCTCATAGAGCGATTTGATATCTTCCGGGTACATGCGAATACAGCCCCGGCTGACGCGCATACCGACGCCATCAGGGCGGTTGGTGCCATGAATCAGGTAGCTCGGCATGGCGAGTAGAATCGCATGCTCGCCAAGCGGGTTCTGTGGGCCGGGTGGAACTACCGACGGTGCCGGCTCACCTCGTTCAGCTGCTTCGCGACGCATGGACGATGGCGGTGCCCAAGCGGGGTCTTTAACCTTAACCGTGGTGCGAGTAATGCCCACGGGAGTGGCGAACTCTTCACGCCCTACGCTGACCGGGTAAGTTTCGACAATGCCGGGCTTGTCTGCAGGGTAGTAGTAGAGGCGAAGCTCTGACAGGTTAATGACAACGCCTTCCCGCGGCGCGGGTGGCAGAATGTACTGAGCGGGGATCACCACCTCGGTACCTGCGCCGGGTACCCAGAGACTGACATCCGGGTTGGCCATACGCATCTCTTCATAGCCAATGTTGTGGCGTCGGGCGATATCGATCAGCGTCTGCTTGGGGTCTTCGACAACGACGGTGTAGCGCTCCCCGATGACATCGCCTTTTTCAGGTAGGCGGAAGTGGCCACGGGGCAGCTCGTCCTGGTCAGCAACCTGAGCGGCGCTGTCCACAGCATCGATGCTGATTTCCTGTGCTTGCTTTTGGGTCGGCTCTTCTGACTGTTCTTGTACTGGGTTTTCTGTTTGCTCGTCAGCCGATTGCGCAAAAGCAGGGCTCGCCAAGCTCGCGGCTAGTAGTACTGCCAAGCTGGTGGGGCCCCAGAGGGTAAAGGTGTCGCGAATGTTCATGGTCATTCCTAATATGTTAATTTACTGCTGATGCGCGTCGTTGGGTCACTGATGTTAATCCACAAGGTGGGTTAACTAGGGCATGGCTACTGGCAAGTTTGCCCCAAGCGTCACGCTGCCGCTACTTTTTGATTAAGCGTACTAAGTAGGTTTTCAAGCTGTTGAAAGCGTTGGTCGACGTTTTCCATTGATAATTCAAATCGTAAGGTGTCAGAGCCATCTAAACGGAAGTGCTTTGGTGACGTCTGAATGAGGGTCACCAGGGTTAAGGGATCCACCTGGGTGCTGCTATCAAACAGTACTCTACCGCGGCTCTCGCCAGCCTCGATTTTGCTGATGCCTAATTGCTCGGCACGGTGGCGCAGCTTGGTCTGGCGAATCAGGTTTTTCAATGGATTGGGCAGCAAGCCAAAGCGGTCAATTAGCTCAACCTGTAATTCTGTAAGTTCGCTATCGCTCTGGGTGTTGGCAATCCGCTTGTACATCACCAAGCGCTGCTGAACATCATGAATATAATCACTTGGAATCAGCGCGGGCAGGTTGAGGTTGATTTCCACGCCGGTATTGAAGGGCGCGTCGATATTGGGTGTTTTGCCTGCACGAATGGCTTTGACCGCTCGATCCAGCATTTCCATATAGAGCGTGTAGCCGATGGTTTCCATCTGTCCGCTCTGTTCATCCCCCAGCAGTTCACCCGCGCCACGGATTTCCATATCGTGGCTGGCCAGGGTAAAGCCTGCACCTAGATCATCCGAAGCGCTAATCGCTTCCAGGCGCTTGATGGCATCACGGGTCATCGCTTTAGGCGGTGGCGTTAATAGGTAAGCGTACGCCTGATGGTGGCTGCGCCCGACCCGACCCCGCAGTTGGTGCAGCTGCGCCAAGCCAAATTTATCGGCACGTTCGATAATAATGGTGTTGGCGCTGGGCACATCAATGCCGGTTTCAATAATGGTCGAACACACCAGCACGTTAAAGCGCCGGTGGTAGAAGTCCGACATTATACGTTCCAGGCTACGCTCGGGGAGCTGGCCGTGGGCAACTGCCACCCGCGCTTCAGGAATCAGCTCACGAATTTTTTCGGCACTGTTTTCGATGGTTTTGACTTCGTTATGCAGCACATACACCTGCCCGCCACGCAGTATCTCGCGCAGTAGGGCTTCTTTAATGATACTGGCATCATGTTGCTGAACAAACGTTTTGACCGACAGGCGCCGTGCGGGCGGCGTAGCGATAATCGACAAATCGCGGATACCGCTCATGGCCATATTTAGCGTGCGCGGAATAGGCGTCGCGGTCAGGGTCAAAATATCGACTTCAGCGCGCAGCGTTTTGAGTTTCTCTTTTTGCGCTACCCCAAAGCGGTGCTCCTCATCAATGATAAGGAGTCCCATTTTGGGTAGCTCAACGCTTTTAGAGAGCAGTTTATGGGTGCCAATCACGATATCGGTTTGGCCGTTTTTAACACTCTCTAATGTTTGGGTAACCTCTTTGCCGCTGGTGAAGCGAGAGATCAAGCCAATATTGACGGCGGTGTCGGCAAAACGGTCGCGGAAATTCTCGAAATGCTGGCGCGCCAGCAGCGTGGTAGGCACCAGGACCACTACTTGGCGACCTGATTGCACGGCGATAAATGCCGCGCGCATGGCCACTTCAGTTTTGCCGAAGCCTACGTCACCACATACCACGCGATCCATGGGCTGCGGCGACGTCATGTCGCTGATTACCGCTTCAATGGCCGCATGCTGGTCGGGCGTTTCTTCGAATGGGAAGTTGCTCGCAAAACGCACATACTCCTCGCCTGGCGCTTCGTAGACCACGCCCTGTTGAGCTTCCCTGCGAGCGTAAACATCCAAAAGTTCGGCGGCAGTGTCACGAATCTTCTCAGCGGCTTTGCGGCGGGCTTTTTCCCACTGATCGGAACCCAATTTATGCAGCGGCGCCAGTTCGTCACCGGCACCGCTGTAGCGTGAAATCATGTGCAGGCTGTCGACGGGCACATAAAGTTTAGCGCCATCGGCGTAGGAGAGTGCTAAAAACTCATTGGCCTGACCGCCGGCCTCCAGCGTTTCCAGACCTAAATAGCGCCCAACGCCATGGGCTTGGTGAACCACCGGCGCGCCTTCGCGCAGCTCTGACAAGTGACGAACCGCTAGCTCGTTATCATCGGTGGCTTTTTCGCGCCGACGGCTTTGACGTACCACATCGCCAAACAGCTCTGTTTCACTGATCACCGCAACGCTTGGGTTGTTCAGCCACAGGCCGCTGTCCACCAAGCCTTCGGTAATGGCATAGGTGTGATCACTGGCGAGAAAGTCGTGAAAGCTATCGGTATGCGGGAGCGAGAGCTTAAGCGGCGCCAATATCTCTTCCAGCGCTTCGCGGCGGCCTCGTGATTCCGCGACAAACAGCACTCGGGTTTTAGCATGCGACTTCAAAAATGTAGTCAGTTCGCCCAGCGACTGCTTAGCGCGGGCATTGATAGAGAGTGTAGGCAGCGGTGCTGCTTCTGGCAGATACGCATGGCGCTGTTCGCTATCCTCAGTGAGCTCAATGCGCGGGCGTGCTTTTATAGCCGCAAAAACATCACTGACCGGGAAAAATGCTCGGTGAGGAGGCAGCAGTGGTCTGGTCGGGTCGACGCCCAGGTTAACGTAGCGGGCGTCAATGGATTGCCAGTGCTGCTCGGCGGCATCAAAAACGCCAGGCAGTAGGGCTACCCGGGTATCGTCGGTCAGGTGTTCAAACAGCGAAGCGGTCTGCTCGAAAAACAGCGGTAGATAGTGCTCCAGACCCGGTGAAGGAATGCCCTTTAATGCATCGTTATAGAGGGGGCACTGGCGCGGATCGACATCAAAGAGGGTTTCAAACTGCTCACGAAAGCAGGCGATGGCACTTCGGCTCAATGAGTACTCGTGGGCGGGCAGCAACTCTAGCGACTCAAGTTTATCGGTTGAGCGCTGGCTGCCGGGGTCGAAGTGACGCAGCGTGTCAATCTCGTCGTCAAACAGATCGATGCGAATCGGTTCATCCATGCCCATTGCAAATAGGTCGATCAATGCCCCACGCATGGCGTATTCGCCGGGTTCATACACCGTCTCCACGGCGCGATAACCCGCTCGCGAAAGTGATTCTCGGAACGCTTCGCGATTTAATCGCTCGCCAGTTTTGAGTGTCATTACCCGCCCGGCAATATATTCGACCGGTGGTAAGCGTTGCATCAGCGTATTGATTGGCACCAATACAATGCCGCGTACCCCATCCTGAAGCTGGCGCAGAGTGCGTAGCCGCGCCGAGACGATGTCCTGATGGGGTGAAAAGCTATCGTAGGGCAGCGTTTCCCAATCGGGGAAAGGAAGTACCGGAACGTCGCTATAAAAGTAGAGGTCTTGCTCCAGACGCTGCGCACTGGCCGTATTGGGGGTGATCACCAATAGCGGGGCGTGCTGGGCCACGCGTGAAAGAGCCAGGGCAGTCGCGCTGCCCGGTGGCGATGACCAGTAGAGCGTATCGCGAGTCCCTTGAGGCTGGGGGGGGGTGAGCAGAGAGAAAGTCGTCATAAGCAAGATATCGTTTTGCGCTGAAACGGAAAACAGATCATACACGATCACCCGTTTCAGTTAGAGTGCCGCGGCTTAAGGTAGTGGGTTAATATGTTATGAAAGTAGTTTTGTAGTGAGATTGGCGTTTCTGTAATACCCCTACATGTTGTGCGACTATCCTTTCATTGCGACGACTGCGCTTGCCCCGGATAATAAACTAAATTATTGGTTTACGACCCCGTTTCCACTTTCTGTTTCCACTACCTGATGAGGCCGCACGTGAGTCAGCAAGCGCTCGAAAACGTTTTTCAAGAATGGCAAGGCAACGAAGCCTTGGCGGAGCAGATGATCCCATTGGTAGGGCAGCTCTATCGTCAGAATAATGTTGTTGCCACCATGTTCGGGCGCTCGCTCATCAAACGGTCGGTCATCCGTATTCTCAAAGACCACCGCTTTGTACGCAAACTGGAGGGGACCGAACTCTCTGTTGAAAATACCTATCCGATTCTTAAAAGCATGGTTGAGTTAAATCTTGGCCCTGCGCATGTCGATGTGGGCAAGTTGGGGGTAATGTTTAAGCGCCAGGGCGGGGGCGATGTTGAAGCCTTTCTGCGCAAAGAGCTGCATGAAATTATTGATGGTTATCAGCCTGGCGCCAGCACCGGTGAGCCGCAAGATGTAGTGCTTTATGGTTTTGGTCGTATTGGTCGGTTACTAGCCCGGGTGATGGTTGAGAAAGCCGGTGGCGGCAACTTGCTGCGGTTGCGCGCTATTGTGGTTCGTGGCCGTGGCGATGTGGCTAAAGACCTTGAAAAACGCGCCAGTTTGCTACGCCGCGATTCCGTTCATGGACCTTTTGACGGCACCATCATGGTCGATGCTGAGGCGCGCACGCTAACCGTAAATGGCAATGTCATTCAGGTTATCTATGCCGATTCACCGAGTGAGATTGACTACACCACCTACGACATCAACAACGCCGTGATTGTTGATAATACCGGTATTTGGCGCGATGAAGAGGGCCTGGGCCAGCACTTGAAATGCAAAGGTGCTGCCAAAGCGCTGCTGACCGCGCCGGGTAAAGGCGATATCAAAAATATCGTTTACGGTATTAATCACGAGTCGATTGGCGACAATGATCTTATTGTCTCTGCCGCGTCGTGTACCACTAATGCGATCGTGCCGGTGTTGAAGGTGCTTAACGATGAGTATGGTGTGGTAAACGGTCATGTTGAGACCGTGCATGCTTACACGAATGATCAAAACCTGATTGATAACTACCACAAAGGCGACCGTCGTGGCCGCAGCGCGGCGTTGAACATGGTGTTAACCGAGACGGGCGCGGCTAAAGCTGTCTCCAAAGCATTGCCCGAGCTTGAGGGTAAGCTAACCGGTAACGCGATTCGCGTGCCGATCCCCAATGTCTCTATGGCCATTCTTAACCTGACACTGGACAAAACGACTGATGCGGCTGCGCTAAACGACTACTTGCGTCGCATGTCGATTGATTCTGCTTACCAAAAGCAAATTGACTTCGTTGACTCAGCAGAAGTGGTCTCGTCGGACTTTGTAGGCAATCGCCATGCTGGCATTGTTGATGCCAAAGCGACTATCGCCAACGGTCATCATGCGGTTGTCTATCTGTGGTACGACAACGAATTTGGCTATAGCTGTCAAGTCGTGCGTATTCTACAACAGATGTCTAATGTGCGGTTCTTAAAGCTGCCGCGCTAAATAGCTAAACAATAATATTGCTAAATTAGCCTCTCCGCGGGGCTATCAGGCGAAATAATGATGCAGCGCCACCTTCGGGTGGCGTTTTTTTGTCGCTATGTCTTCTTTCAGCCAATGTATATAGCACTTTTGGAGATCATCAGGGATGTGGTCATTGGACGCGCTTATCTTTATAATACGATGGATTTTTCGGGGTGGTTCAAGTGCTGCTTGGGCCGGACTGGTAACAATCTGAGCAGAAAACAACAATTCGCTGAGCAGAAAATAAGCATTCGAACCCCATACCTTCGTATATCCGATCCAACAACTGGGCGAGACTATGATCGAAGTCAAAAAAGGCCTGGATCTCCCCATCGCGGGAGCGCCCGAGCAGCGTATTGAAGATGCGCGGCCTGTGCGCCACGTGGCAATCCTGGGTACCGACTACGTTGGCATGAAGCCGACGATGGAAGTCCAGGAAGGGGATAAGGTCAAACTAGGCCAATTGCTCTTCACCGACAAGAAAATTGATGGTGTGCGCTATACAGCGCCCGCTGCCGGTGAAGTGCTTGCAATAAACCGTGGCGAAAAACGTCGTTTACTATCTGTTGTGATCAAAGTCGACGAGACTGAGGAAGCGGTTGAATTCGCTGCTCATGACCGTAATGCCTTAACGCAGCTTGAACGCCAGGTCGTTGTTGACCAACTGGTGGAGTCGGGACTCTGGACGGCGCTACGCACGCGTCCTTTCTCGCGCACACCGGCAATCGATAGCACCCCGGCCGATATTTTTGTAACAGCCGTAGATACCCATCCTTTAAGCCCTGACCCTGCACTGATCATTAATGAGCAGCCGCAAGCATTTGAAGATGGCCTCAAGGTGTTAGCGCGCCTGACCGAGGGCAACGTCTTTCTTTGTACAGGGGAAAATGCCTCAATTCCTGGCGGTGAGGTGGAAGGTGTCAAAACCGAAAGCTTTACCGGGCCGCACCCAGCCGGACTAGTGGGCACTCATATTCATTACCTTTCTCCCGTCGCCCTGCATAAACAGGTGTGGCACATCGGCTATCAGGACGTTATCGCGTTCGGTAAGTTCTTTGTCGAAGGGAAGTTGGATATGAGCCGCGTGGTTGCCATTGGTGGCCCGCGTGCTGAAAACCCTCGTTTGGTACGTACCCGCATCGGCGCTAGCACGGATGAACTCCTGACAGAAGAAGTCATCAAACCTGATGACACCCGTGTTATTTCTGGTTCTGTATTTTCTGGCTTTACCGCGGAAGGCAAACTTACCTATCTGGGACGCTTTAGCAATCAAATTAGTCTGATTGAAGAAGGTAATAAGCGCATCTTACTTGGGTGGCTATCACTGGGCGTAGATCGACATTCTGTCCTGGGGATCTATCTTTCCAGAATTAAAGGCTTGCGTAACTACGCACCCACCACATCAACCAATGGTTCAGAGCGCGCGATGGTGCCCGTTGGCTCATATGAAACGGTGATGCCGCTGGATATTATGCCAACTCAGTTACTGCGTTCGCTGATCGTGGGCGACATTGAGGTTGCCATGCAGCTTGGGTGTTTGGAGCTGGACGAAGAGGATCTGGCGCTGTGTACGTACGTTTGCCCCGGCAAATACGAATATGGCCCCATCCTGCGTGACAATCTCACCATGATCGAGAAAGAGGCCTGATGATGGGTATTCAACAAACACTCCAAAATATCGAGCCGCATTTCCACAAAGGCGGAAAGTACGAAAAGTTCTATCCGCTCTTTGAAGCGGTAGATACCATTTTTTACTCACCGCCAAGCGTTGCTAAAACCACCGCCCACGTGCGTGACGGTATCGACCTGAAGCGCATCATGATCACCGTGTGGCTGTGTACCTTCCCAGCAATGTTCTTTGGTATGTGGAACGCAGGCTGGCAAGCAAACACGGCTATCGATGCAGGCTACGCATCAATGGGTGGCTGGCGCGAAGCGATTATGATGACATTGGCGTCAGGTCATGATGCCAGCAGCTTATGGGCTAACTTTGTCCTCGGCGCGACTTACTTCTTGCCAATCTACTTAGTCACCTTTGTGGTGGGTGGTTTCTGGGAAGTGTTGTTTGCCATCAAGCGTGGTCACGAAGTTAACGAAGGGTTCTTCGTTACCTCAGTGCTATTCGCATTGATACTGCCCGCGACCATTCCGTTGTGGCAAGTTGCGCTGGGTATCACCTTTGGTGTGGTAATCGGTAAAGAGATCTTCGGTGGTACGGGTAAGAACTTCTTGAACCCCGCGCTGACTGGCCGTGCATTTCTTTATTTTGCCTACCCCGCGCAGATTTCCGGTGACGCTGTATGGGTTGCCGCTGACGGTTACACCGGTGCTACTGCGCTATCACTGGCGTTCCAAGAGGGTATGACCGCGTTAACGGATACTTTCAGCTGGTGGGACGCCTTCATTGGCTTCATCCCCGGTTCTGTGGGTGAGGTATCGACGCTGGCGATCTTTATTGGTGCTGCAGTGCTGCTGTGGACGCGGATTGCCTCGTGGCGAATCATGCTTGGCGTATTTTTGGGCATGGTGGCGACCAGCACGCTCTTTAATTTCATCGGCTCCGACTCCAATGCGATGTTTGCCATGCCGTGGTACTGGCACCTGGTAATCGGTGGTTTTGCTTTCGGTATGGTGTTCATGGCTACTGACCCGGTGTCAGCATCGATGACCAACCAAGGCCGTTTGATATTTGGTGCGCTGATTGGTGTGATGACCGTATTGATTCGCGTTGTGAACCCGGCTTTCCCGGAAGGCATCATGTTGGCTATCTTATTTGCTAACCTGTTTGCACCGCTGATTGACCATTTCTTCGTCCAGGCCAACATCAAGCGTCGCGTTAAGCGAACCGGCGTACCGGCCGAGGAGACTGCCTAATGGCACAAGGTAACAACTCCATCAAAAAAGTCCTGATTGTGGCGTTTGCACTCTGTATCGTGTGCTCCGTCATTGTCTCGACAGCGGCGGTCGCGTTGCGTCCCATGCAGCAGCTTAATCAGGAACTCGACCGTAAAACCAATATCTTAAACGTTGCCAAGCTTTACGAGCCAGGTATGGACGTTGAAGAGGTGTTTAGCGAAGAGATCACCGCTCGGGTCGTTGACCTGGATACCGGTGAGTATTCTGATGAGTTTGATCCTGATACCTACGATAGCTTTGAAGCTGCCCGTGATCCTGCGTCGGGTCGCACGCTATCCGGTGACCAGGACATCGCAGGTCTATCGCGGGTCGAAAACTACGCCACCGTATACTTGATTGGTGGCGAAGATGATCCGGAACAGATCGTACTCCCCATTCGTGGTCAAGGCCTGTGGGGCTTAATGCGCGGCTTCCTGGCGGTAGAGGGTGATGGCAATACGATTGTCAGTATCACCTACTATGAGCACAGTGAAACGCCAGGCCTGGGTGCTGAAGTAAACAATCCTCGCTGGCAGGCTCAGTGGGAAGGTAAGAAAATTTACGATGAAGAGGGCGACCTCTCACCGGAAATTCACCTGACCAAGGGCGGTGCTAGCGACGAATACGAAGTAGACGCACTATCTGGTGCTACGCTAACCAGTAACGGCGTGACTAACATGCTGCAGTTCTGGTTAAGCGAAGAAGCTTTCGGTCCCTATTTGGCTAAATTCCGCAGCGGTACTGAGCCGGAAGACACCGAAGAGACCGATACCGACTTCGAAGACGTTGAGGGGGCCTGATCATGGCAGACGTAAATGCAAAAGGTGTTTTAACAGCGCCGATTTTCCATAACAACCCTATTGCGCTGCAGATCCTGGGGATTTGTTCGGCACTAGCGGTAACGACCAGCATGAGTGTGTCGCTGGTGATGGCATTGGCGGTTATTTTTGTAACGTCGTTTTCTAACCTGTTCGTATCGTTGATTAGGAATCATATTCCTTCCTCGATTCGTATCATCGTGCAGATGACCATTATTGCCTCGCTGGTAATCGTGGTAGATCAGATTTTGAAAGCGTATGCCTATGAGATGTCTAAGCAGCTTTCCGTATTCGTTGGCTTGATCATTACTAACTGTATCGTCATGGGACGTGCAGAAGGATTTGCGATGTCCAACACGCCGGGCATGTCATTTTTAGACGGTATTGGCAACGGCCTTGGGTATGGTTTCGTACTTATGGTGGTTGGCTTCTTCCGTGAGCTACTCGGTTCAGGCAGCATTTTTGGGATCACTATCCTTCAGACCGTTCAAAACGGTGGTTGGTACGTTCCTAATGGCTTGCTGTTATTGCCGCCTTCAGCGTTCTTTATTATTGGTCTACTAATCTGGGTGATGCGTTCCGTTAACCCGGAACAGGTAGAAGATAATGAGTTCAAAATGAAGGAAAACACCAAGCCCAAGGAGGCCGTGTAACATGGAACATTATCTGAGTCTTTTTGTTGCTTCGGTGTTTGTTGAAAACATGGCACTGGCGTTCTTCCTGGGGATGTGTACTTTCTTGGCAGTGTCCAAAAAAGTCTCCTCAGCGATTGGCCTGGGTATCGCGGTAATCGTTGTATTAACCGTAACGGTGCCGGTTAACAACTTAGTATTCACCTACTTGCTACAAGAAGGTGCGCTAACGTGGACTGGTATCAGTGGTGCTGAAAACATTGATCTCTCCTTCCTTGGGTTGCTCTCCTACATCGGTGTCATTGCGGCGTTGGTACAAATCATGGAAATGTTCCTTGATAAGTACGTGCCGTCGCTCTACAACGCGCTGGGGGTATTCCTGCCGCTGATTACCGTTAACTGCGCCATCCTGGGTGGCGTACTGTTCATGGTAGAGCGTAGCTATAACTTTGGTGAGGCCGTGGTCTATGGCTTCGGTGCAGGCACCGGCTGGGCGTTGGCCATTGCCGCCCTGGCGGGTATCCGTGAAAGGCTGAAGTACAGCGATGTGCCGAGTGGCCTTCAAGGGCTGGGCATTACTTTCATCACCGTGGGGCTAATGTCGTTGGGCTTTATGTCCTTCTCGGGCATTCAGCTTTAATCGGAGCCGGTTTTTCCCAGCGGTGGCAAACACCGCTGGGTAATAGAAACCTCCAGCAATAGGAAACCGACATGGTTGATACAACAGTCATCTTGCTCGGTGTTGTCATGTTCACGGTCATCGTTATTAGCTTGACGGCGATCATTCTGGCAGCGCGCAGCAAGCTTGTGAGTAGCGGGGACGTGACCATTGAGGTCAACGGCGACCCCGAACACACTTTGAAAACCCAGGCCGGTGGCAAGCTGCTTAATACACTTGCTGCTAACGGTATTTTCCTCTCTTCCGCCTGTGGTGGCGGTGGTTCTTGTGCCCAGTGTAAGTGCCGTGTAGAAGAGGGCGGTGGCTCTATTCTGCCGACTGAAGAGTCGCACTTCACTATGCGTGAGAAGAAAGAGGGCTGGCGCCTCTCTTGTCAGGTACCTGTGAAGCAGGACATGAAAGTCGAAGTGCCTGAAGAAGTGTTTGGGGTGAAGAAGTGGGAATGTGAAGTTATTGCCAATCCCAACGTTGCTACCTTTATCAAAGAGCTGAATCTGAAACTGCCTGAAGGCGAAGAAGTTGCCTTCCGCGCCGGTGGCTACGTCCAGCTCGTTGCTCCCCCTTATGATGTCAAATTCTCTGATTTTGATATTGAAGAGGAGTACCGGGGTGACTGGGAAAAATTTGACATGTTCAAAATTTCCCACAAGAACAACGAGGAAGTGATTCGCGCCTACTCCATGGCGAACTACCCGGATGAGAAGGGTATCCTCAAGTTCAACATCCGTATCGCCACACCGCCTCCCGGCACTAATCATCCGCCCGGCCTGATGTCGACCTATGTCTTCAATCTTAAAGAAGGCGACAAGGTGACAGTGATGGGGCCGTTCGGTGAGTTCTTTGCTCGCGATACTGACGCCGAAATGATCTTTATCGGTGGTGGTGCGGGTATGGCGCCAATGCGTAGTCATATCTTTGATCAGCTGAAGCGCTTGAAGTCTGAACGCAAGATCACCTTCTGGTACGGTGCGCGCTCCTGGCGTGAAACCTTCTACAACGAAGAGTACGATCAGTTAGCCGAAGAGTTCCCGAACTTTGAGTGGCACTTGGCGCTTTCTGATCCACAGCCGGAAGATAACTGGGAAGGGCCGACAGGCTTTATCCATAACGTGCTGTACGAAAACTATTTGAAGGATCACCCAGCGCCTGAAGATTGCGAGTACTACATGTGTGGACCGCCGATGATGAACGCCTCAGTTATCAAGCTGCTGCTTGATATGGGCGTTGAGCCGGAAAATATCCTGTTGGATGATTTCGGTGGCTAAACTGTCTGCCTAGAGCTGATAGTTGCTGTAAGCGGGGCTGGCCTTTTGGCTGGCCCCGTTTGTTTATAAACCCTTGTGAAAGGAATGACTTATCACCGCGCTGATAAGAGAGGCTTTGCTAAGGTATAATCACTTTAACGATGGATGACCGTGAGGCACTTATCACGACGACTGTTGTCGTCAGGTAAGGCTAATAATTTAAAAGCAAGGCAATGTAATGCTGGGAGGTTGATATGACGATTTGGCTACTGGTATTCGGTTTTATGGCGCTGATTATGGGTGCGATGGCCGTTGGCGTCATTATGGGCCGCAAACCGATCGCTGGTTCATGCGGTGGTTTGAATCAAATCGGTATGAAGGATGGCTGCGATATCTGCGGCGGCAAAGATGAGGTGTGTGAAGAAGAGAACCGCAAGCGCGGTGGCGCGCGCCGCCGGAGCGACGAGAGTCGTGGTGCCGATTTGGGCTATGACGCTACACGTCGCTAGCAAAACTGCGCTGTATGCAACGGGACGATGATTGATCAAATATAGCAAGGAGACGCAGAGAGCATGGCGGTTCATAATTACGATGTCGTGGTGATCGGTACGGGCCCTGCGGGTGAAAGTGCTGCCATCAACGCTGCAAAGCATGGCAAGCGAGTGGCGATTATTGAGAAGCAGGCGCAGGTAGGTGGTAACTGTACTCACTGGGGTACTATTCCCTCCAAAGCGTTGCGCCATCAGGTCAAACAGATCATGGCGTTCAACACTAACCGTATGTTCCGCGATATCGGTGAGCCGCGCTGGTTTTCTTTCCCGAAAGTGATGGAGCGCTCAAGAGGCACCATCGACAAGCAGGTCGAGATGCGCACTACGTTTTATGCGCGTAATCGTATCGACCTGTTTCATGGCGTCGCTCGTTTTAAGGATGAGCACACGCTGGTGGTTCGTGACCGCCAGGAAGGCATGGAAGAGTTGGTGGCCAAGAAAATTGTCATTGCCACCGGTTCGCGTCCCTATCGC
This sequence comes from Vreelandella sp. DA03-1M, assembly GCF_055725665.1. Classification (NCBI taxonomy): domain Bacteria; kingdom Pseudomonadati; phylum Pseudomonadota; class Gammaproteobacteria; order Oceanospirillales; family Halomonadaceae; genus Vreelandella; species Vreelandella sp. DA03-1M. Next base: position 2,664,619 of record NZ_CM146798.1, on the reverse strand, counting down.
CCGGCGAATATTAATTTCCGCCATCCGCGTATTTACTGCTCCGACACCATTTTAAGCCTTTCGCATACGCCACGCACACTAGTGATTTTCGGGGCAGGGGTCATTGGCTGTGAATACGCGTCGATTTTTTCGGGATTAGGCGTCAAGGTTGATCTCATCAATAACCGAGACAGCCTGCTATCGTTTTTGGATGATGAAATCAGCGATGCGCTCTCCTATCACCTGCGTAAGCACGGTGTATTGGTCCGCCATAATGAAGAGTATGAGAGTGTTGAGGGCGATGAATCGGGCGTCATAGTGCGCCTCAAGTCAGGCAAGAAAATCCGCGCGGATGCTTTTTTATGGGCCAACGGACGTACGGGTAATACCGATAGCCTTGGGCTTGAGAACATTGGCTTGAATGCCAATGGCCGGGGCCAGCTCAGTGTTGATGAGCACTACCGTACCGAGGTGCCCCATATTTATGCAGCAGGCGATGTTATCGGTTGGCCAAGTTTGGCGAGTGCCGCCTACGATCAAGGCCTTAATTCATGCAACGAGCTGCTCGATAAAGAGTATCGCTTTGTCAGTGATGTACCCACCGGGATTTATACCATCCCTGAAATTAGCTCGTTTGGCCCGAATGAGCGTGAGTTAACCGAAGCAAAAATACCCTACGAAGTAGGCAAAGCTTTTTTCAAAGATACTGCCCGAGCACAGATCACCGGTGATACCGTGGGGATGCTTAAAATACTTTTCCACCAGGACACCCTGGAAATACTCGGGATTCACTGTTTTGGTGATCAGGCATCTGAGATTCTGCATATCGGCCAAGCGATTATGCAACAGAAGGGCGACGCCAATACGCTAAAGTATTTCGTTAATACTACTTTCAATTATCCCACCATGGCAGAAGCGTATCGGGTGGCCGCTCAAAATGGCTTGAATCGTGTTTTTTAACCTCCGCTTTCATTCCTCTAGTTTAGTCATACGCTGTTAGCTGATGAGAGAATGGATATAGTTTTTTGCTTTTTCAGCGTTTTCTGAAGCCTTGACGATGGGTGGTAACAAGCTTTCAACACGGTTGCGACCCAGCGACTTGGCTTGGTAGAGCGCTTTATCAGCAAATGAATACAGCTGCTCAAACGTAAGTGAGCCTTCATAACCCGTCGTTACGCCAATGCTAATGGTCGGGTGGGCATGTAAATTTAGGTCACCTAGCTCGCTAACTTCAATTTCTCGGCGCAGCCGATCAGCCACCTGTAGTGCATCATGGGTGGATGTGTTGGGCATTAACAAACAAAATTCTTCGCCACCAATTCTCGCTAATGTATCGGAGGGGCGACTTAGTTGACGCAGTTTTTTGCTGACCTGGCGTAGCACCTCATCGCCAGTAGGATGTCCATAGGTGTCGTTTATTTGCTTGAAGTGATCCAGATCTAACAACAGCAGGCTAAGCGGCGTTTTATCACGCTGCGCTTGAGTCAGCACTGCGAAGGCTACATTGACCAAATGGCGCCGGTTATACAGCCCAGTTAATTCATCGGTGAGCATTAACTGATGCATTACGTTGCGTTGTCGGTGTAGATGGATAACCGCCATGCAAAGCGTAATTGCCGCGCCGATTATGACTACCAGTAGTACATTGATAGCAATTGAGAGCCGCTGCATCACCAGGCTTTGTTGCGAGGACATTGTGTAGACTTCTTCCAAGAGTTTGTCATAAAGCCATGCCAGGGAGCCGCCGACTTTCATTGCACCACGCTGCAACGGTTCAATAAGCTCTGGATGCTGATGGACTTCACGGGCCTTCTGGTTCAGGTCAGAAAGACGGTTATCAAGCTCGCTAAAATGATTAATAAGGTAGTTAACGTTAGAAGCGAGAAAGCGATCACGCTCAATATTGGTCTGTATACTATTTAAATGCTGCTTGGAAGTTGAAATAAAGTGATCAATGTATTCAATATGTTTGTTGTTAGGCTGACGACTACTTCTCTCTTCCAACGCTTCTCGTAATTGAGGTGTCGCTTGCTGGGCCAGCATAATATCACTCACCAGTTTGGTGTAGTTGGCACTGGCTTTTTGACAAGCGCTGTATACATAGCTACCCATGATTGCCGACAAGGTGAAGAGGAGGACGGCGAAAAGGAATGCCAAACATCCGCGAGGCTGGCGCAAATGATGAAGAATCGTCATGACGCAATCAACGAGCTGTTAGTGATGACGTCCCTCTTTGCAAAATGCCGCAAATGAGCCAGCTCGTACGGCACATATGCACAACCATTAACAGAGCACTTACGTTGCAAAGGACAGTTCTGCATGGCACCTCTCCCGTCAATGGTTAGGTAGTCCAATGAACAACTTGAAGGCTTATCCTTATGTAACTTAAGCACTCATTCGCAAGGTATGCTATCCAACAACTTTACTAATCGCAGGATCATACTTGTGCTCGTTATTATTAGTAAATTTTATAGGGTCTTTGATATTTATTGTGTATTCATGCTTTCTATGGCTAAGCGGGCTTTTTCCTGCCAGCTACCATTCAGCGAGGCGGCCTGTTCCAACGCTTTTCGAGCAGCGACGGGTTCTTCTTGCTGAAGCAGTAAAAGGCCTAGATTTAGCCAGGCAGCACCCATTTTTTCATCAAGCTTCGTTGCTCGTTCAAAGGCGTTTCGAGCTTTCTCTGGTTGTTGGTCAGCGTACAGCGCGTTGCCTAGCGCAAATTGTCCGATAGCATTGGTAGGGTGGTGCTCGTTAAACGTTTGCCAGCTTGATAATGCAGCCTGGGGGCCGTTCGTTTCTTCGTAGGCACTAATGGCTTCAAGTGCGTTACGGGCGGTTATACCCGCAGGTAGCGTGCCGGGCTCGGCAACGACAAATCCCCAGCGTTCAGTGCGCGCCCAGGTGGCGTCGAAACGGCTAAACGACATCGTATGGCGTTCAATTTCGCCACTGCGCAGAATAAGCGTTTCACTAGGCAGGTCGTAGCCAATGGCCACCGCGTAGTGCCACATCGGGTAGATAGGGAGCGATAAATTTTGCATCACCACCACCGGGTCGCCTGCTGCCAAATGGCCTAACAGCGCATCCAGGGTGCCTCGAATGGGATAAGCGAGTTGATCATAACGTCGCACAGTCGCCAGCATTTCTGGTTGTACGCTGCCATCGCGTTCGGGCAAGAACACCTGGGGGATTAGCTGCTCAACGTCTGTTTCGACATCCTGATGGTTGAGCACCATCGCCAGGGTGGCAGGGCCGCACTGAAACTCCGTTTGGGCGTAAAACGGTACGCTGGTGATTTCTGCATGGGGAGGTAGCGCTTGGTAGGTACTCTGTAGCAGTACCGGGTTTCGTGCGCAGCCGCTCAGCAGTAGCAGCATAATAAAAACGCCCGCGAAGCGGGCGTTAGAAAGCATGCTATTCAAAAACGTGTCATTCAAAGACATGCTATTCAAAAACTTAGTGGTCATGAGCTGCCTATCAACGCGTAAACGGATAAACGTCGGTCAGGCCGAGGATATCGGTAATCAACAGAATGATAAAGACGGCAAAGAGGGCACCGATAACGCCACCACCGGCACCGGCAGGCATCATCTCGAGCTGGTCAGCCATTTGCTTTACTTCAGAATCGCTTAAGGCAGCAACGCGGGCATCTACTTCGTCCAGGTCAACACCCTGTTTTAGCAGTTGATCCTGCACATCGGCGCGGGCCAGGATCTCGTTAATGCGCTCACGGTCAGCGCCAGCATGATCAGCTGACAAAACAGATTGGGTAGAGACTAAATCAATGGATTGAGGTTCAGTAGGAGCCGCTGCAACGGGCAGGCTGGTAATAACAAGCGCCGCAATTAGCAGGGTGGAGAGGTATGCACGCAATGTTTTCATCGTCTTCTTCCTTATAGACTAGTCGGGGGGTGTGGAATGAGTATAGAAACAAATGGTTTGATTTTTAAGCTTAATATGCAAAGTGCTAATTATTTGCACTAATGCGATAGGTCCAGGCGGATTCAGAAAGTAGCCCACGACCACCGGCTATAGTCATTGCCAGATCATGTAGGCCTGGCCACAGCGGTACTGTTGCAGCACCTTTAACGGCTAAATCGAGCCGCTGGGCCATTAACAGTAATTTATGCAGGCGCTTCATTGGCAAGCGGCCAATCGCTTTTTGGTAGGCCGGACGACGCTTATCAAAAATCATCGGCTTCTGGCTTTTACAGGCATGTTCAAAGCTTTGGCCTTGATCCAGATGCTGGTGTAGCGAGAGGAGAATGCGCAGCTCCCGGGTAAGTGCCCAAAGCACGATGGGGGCCTCGACCCCTTCACTACGCAATCCATTGACGATACGCGATGCGCGGCTAGGTTCGCCTTTTAGGCAGGCATCGGCCAAATTGAAAACATCAAAGCGTGTGCTGTCTTCAACGCCTTGGGCAATGCTCTCGACGTTCAAGCGCGTGCCCTGCGGGTGAATCAGCGCGAGTTTCTGTAGCTCCTGGTCAGCGGCCAGCAGGTTACCCTCGGTGCGCTCACCCAGCAGGCGAGCTGCATCCAGGTCAATTTGTAAGCCGTGGAGTGACGCGCGATCCCGCAGCCAGTAACCCAACCGGGAAACATCGACAGGCCAGACCGGCACGAATAAACCTTGCTTATCCAGCGTTTTGAACCAGGCACTTTTCTGCTGCTTGGCGTCTAATTTGCCCATACTGATAAGCAAGATATCATCGCTGTTATCCAGTGTTTCAGCGTACTGCGCTAGCGCTTTGCTACCTTCTTGTCCTAGTTTGTGGTTGCCCAAGCGCAGTTCCATTAGCTTGCTGGTCGCAAACAATGAGAGGTTGCTGGACATTTCCATCAATCGACCCCACGCAAAGTTGGGTTCTACATCGAGTACTTCGCGCTCTTCAACACCCGCCTGGCGAGCTGCGGCTCTTACCGCATCGCAGGCGTCGCGATGCTGTAAGGGTTCATCACCGGCTACGATCACCACGCGGGGAAGCTTTTTTGCCAACGCAGCGGGGAGCTGATCAGCAAATACCTTCACTGCATGCCCTCAACGTAAGTAAGGCGCTCGATGATCCGTTGAGACAGCTGGCGCGCAAGCGTTTGTTCAGCTTCCATCATTAGCGTTTCGCGGTTGAGCAGGTCGTCATCGCTGACTCGAATGCGGGTATCCGTCGATAGCGTTTCATTGTTGATGTGATAGGCATTAGACGCTCGCTCCTGTACCGAGAGGCGAATGCTGAGCGTTAGCTCGTGTTCGCGGCTTGCCCGGCCATCGCCACCCAAGCGACGTTCGGTTAATGCAGGCGTGCCAAGGGTAACCCGCCAGGGTGCATCAGAGGCAACCTGGGTGCCTAGCTGTTGAAGGCGTGAGGCGACCTGCTGAGCGACGGCACTATTGGTGTCGCCCTCTAAGGCCAGGGTTGGCAGGGTAGGCAGCGATGCTTGGCCACGTAGATGAAACCCACAGCCGCTGAGCAACACCGCCGCCGAGGCGGCGATGCTGGCGGTTAGAAATGTACGTCTCTTCATCCGCTCACCACGATGTTGACCAATTTGCCGGGTACCACGATCACTTTACGCACGGTGTTACCTTCAAGATAGCGCTGCACGTTTTCGTGTTCCATGGCGAGTTTTTCGATAGATGCCTTATCGGCGCTTGCGGGCACGTCAAGGCGTGCGCGCAGTTTACCGTTGACTTGCACCACCAGCTCAATGCTATCGCGGGTTAGGGCCGTTTCATCCACGGCAGGCCAAGTCGCTTCAATGGCCGGGCCTGTATGGCCGAGTGCTTCCCACAGGCTGTGGCACATGTGCGGGGTAATCGGCGAAAGCAGCAATACACCGGCTTCCAGCGCTTCACGGCTAACCGCTAAACCAAGTTCAGAGGTGTCGTCGAACTTGCCGATCGCGTTGGAAAGCTCCATGACCGCTGCGATCGCCGTATTGAAGGTAGTGCGGCGACCAATGTCGTCGCTGGCCTTCTTGATGGTCTCGTGGGTTTTACGCCGCAGGGCCTTCTGGTCATCGTTGAGCGTGTCAATGTTGAGCGGCCCTGGCGCACCAGCCGCCAAGTGCTCATTGACTTGACGCCACAAGCGCTTCAAGAAACGGTGGGCGCCCTCTACGCCTGAATCTGACCACTCCAACGACTGCTCGGGCGGTGCCGCAAACATCATAAACAGGCGCACGGTATCGGCACCGAACTTGTCGATCATCGACTGCGGATCAACGCCGTTGTTTTTCGATTTGGACATCTTCTCGATGCCGCCCATTTCTACCGGCTCGCCGTCGCTCATCAAAATAGCGCTGAGCGGGCGGCCTTTCTCGTCGCGCTTCACTTCCACATCGGCGGGGTTAAACCACTGCTTGCCGCCGTTATCGGTAGGGCGATAGAAGGTTTCCGCGATCACCATGCCTTGGGTCAGCAGCTGCTGGAACGGCTCATCGGAATCGACCAAGCCGAAATCGCGCATCAGTTTGTGGAAGAAGCGGGCATACAGCAGGTGCAGAATAGCGTGCTCAATACCACCGATATAGAGATCGACCGGCAGCCAGTAATTGGCGCGCTCGTCCAGCATGGCTTCAGTGTTATCGGCACAGCAGAAGCGCGCGTAGTACCAGGACGACTCCATAAAAGTGTCGAAGGTGTCGGTTTCGCGCGTCCAGCCATCGCCCAGATCAGAGAACGCAGGCATTTTCTTCAGCGGAGAGCCAGAGGCATCAACGGTGACTTCCATCGGCAGTGAGACCGGTAGTTCGTCATCGGTCAGTGGTACGGTTTGACCTTCCGGACCGTATTTAACCGGAATCGGCGCGCCCCAGTAGCGCTGACGGGCAACGCCCCAATCGCGCAGGCGGTAGTTGGTTTTGACTTCACCACGGCCAAGTTCGGCCAATTTAGCGGCGATGGCATCAAAGGCCTGTTCAAAGCCCAGCCCATCAAACTCACCCGAATTTACTACCGTGCCGTATTCGGCATAAGCTGCTTCCGAAACATCGGCGGGTTGGCCGCTTTCGTCGGCGATAACCGGTTTGATGGCGATGCCGTACTTGGTGGCAAACTCCCAGTCGCGCTGGTCGTGGCCGGGCACCGCCATGACCGCGCCGGTGCCAAATTCCATCAACACGAAATTAGCCACATAAACCGGCACTTCATCGCCGGTCAGCGGGTGAACCGCCCTATGGCCAGTGAGCATGCCTTTTTTCTCTTTGGTGGCCATTTCGGCTTCAGAGGTGCCGCCTTTGGCACACTCATCGCAGAAGGCTGCCAGCTCGCTGTTCTGCTCAGCCGCCTGCTTGGCCAGCGGGTGGCCTGCGGCAACCGCGACATAGGTCGCGCCTAACAGCGTATCCGGGCGCGTGGTGTACACCGCCAGCGGATCGCAGTCACTGCCGTCTTTCGATTTGATATCAAAAGTGAGCTCAACGCCACGGGATTTGCCAATCCAGTTGCGCTGCATGGTTTTGACCTGCTCGGGCCACTCCACCTTATCCAGGTCCGCCAGCAGTTCATCGGCGTAATCGGTAATCTTCAAGAACCACAGCGGGATCTCTTTGCGCTCAACCAGCGCGCCGGAGCGCCAGCCGCGGCCGTCGATCACCTGCTCATTAGCGAGGACGGTTTGATCCACCGGGTCCCAATTGACCGTCGACATCTTCTTATACACCAAGCCTTTTTCGACCAGCTTGGTGAAGAACCACTGCTCCCAGCGGTAGTAGCTGGTATCGCAGGTGGCGAATTCACGGCTCCAGTCGTAAGCAAAGCCCAGTGCCTTCAACTGATTGCGCATGTAATCGATGTTTTGGTAAGTCCACTTGGCAGGCGGCACCTGATTCTGAATGGCGGCGTTTTCCGCGGGCATGCCAAACGCATCCCAGCCCATGGGCTGCATGACATTTTTGCCCTGCATACGCTGGTAACGCGACACCACGTCGCCGATAGTATAGTTACGCACATGGCCCATATGCAGCTTGCCGCTGGGATAGGGGAACATGGAGAGGCAGTAGTACTTCTCGCGGTTCGCGTCCTCTACGGCTTTAAAGCACTGATGTTTGTCCCAGTACTGCTGGGCGTCGCGTTCGATATCACGAGGGCTGTAGTGTGCGTCCATCGGTTTATTAATGCCTTGGCGTATTCGCCCAAAAGGGGCGCAAAGTGAATGTGAGATGACATCTGTCAGATAAGTGAGGTCGATTGTATCCTATGCGGGTGTATCCTTGAACGGTAAGCCGATGATAGGAAACCGCATGTGTCGACAAAAGGAGAGGCACCATGAGTGAACAACAGAATGATAATCGCCTACGCGAAGGCTACGAACGCTTGCTAGAGCGGATGCAGGGGGGCGCTAACGAGCTAACCTGGGAAAACTTACAGAAGGATCTGGACGACGCGGTCGAGTTTGAATCGGAGCTTGAAGAGTACACCAAAGACGAGCTAGCGCTGCTGCGCGCCTGGGTAGAGCGCGATCTTAAAGATATGCGCTACTTTATGGCGGATACCGGCAAGCAGGTAGCCAGTTGGCTGGGCATCGATATTGACGGGCTTTCCCGCCGCGTGGCGGAGTCGCTGCTTTCGATTGCCGACCGCAGCGTGGTCGACCGCGAACGCTTTGAGGAAGACCTGGAAGCCGCCCGCGCCGACTACTGCGAAGGCGAAATGGCCGCGCCGGGTTTAATGGCCTGCACCCACTGCGATGCACAGGTAATGCTACCCACCGTTGCACGCCTGGAACCTTGCCATCAGTGTGGCCATCGTTACTTCTACCGGTTCCCCAATAAAATCATTGAAACCTGATTCCCTAGGCCACCAGTAAACTGACGCCTGCGATCGCCCCCAGCGAAAGCAGGCTCATCACCGCCGCATACAGCAGGTTATTTTTCATCATGCGATAACCGCTTACCCCGTAACGCCCCTGCAGGGAAAGATTGATGCCGGAAAGCGGCCCCACGCTGGTGCCTACCGCCCACGAGCTTAATGCCACAAACGCAAACAGCGTCTGCTCCCCGTTTTGCAGATTAAGTATCGACGCCAACACCGACACGCCAATAATCGGGTGTAGGCCCGCCAACGCGCTTAGCGTAATGGCCGCAAAACTGATCATCGCCTGGGTTGTGCCAAAGCGAGTGAACAGCGTCCAGTCGCTGCCCGCGGCAGCCGTGACCAGCGTTGAAAGGCCAATCGTCAAAAGACCCGCCGCTAAAAACAGCGAAATTTCTCCACGCATGGCGGGTAAGCGCGTGGTGGTGTGTTGACGAATTCGCCGTAGGGTAAAGCGTGGCCCGTGGTGCAAGTTGCTCAGTACGGCAACGCTAGGCAGTAGAAAGGTGATAATGCTGACAATAGTCAGGGCAGGGGTGAGCACAAAGTGAAATAGCATCACCAACGCCGCCATGCCCACCGGCATCAACAAGCTACGGGGCGCCAGTGAGTAGCCATCCACCTCGCTAAGATCAAACCGACGCCGCAACTCCAGCGTGGTTAACAGCCCCGAGAGCATCGCTATAGGAAAGCCCACTATAGCGATTTGTGCATACTCAACCTCGGGCACTAGCGCGATCACCACACCCATCGAAGCAAAAAACGGTGACCAGAGTGCGGCGCTGGAGAGCCCCCGGTTAAGCGCCAACAGCTGCGGTGTCGTCAACGGCCCCCGCCGGGCCAGCTTATCGCCCACCATAAACACGGTAGACAGATTTAAAATCGTACCCAGGAAGTGCACCCCCAGCCAGGTACGCAGCACGCCACCCGCCCCGGTCACTCGACTTCCCGTCGCGCCCTTGTTGCCTTGCTTACCAATCAGCGAGATAAAGCTAACGCCCACCAGCATCGCCGCTACAAACGAATTGCCCTGCAGCATGGCGGGCCAATCCACTTCGGCACTATACGCAAACCGCGCCACCAGCAGCATGCCCGCGCCCAGCGCAATCAATACGCCCGCCTGAATGCGCGAGCGCTTTGGAATATCCCGCCAAAGCAGCACAACCGCCGCCCACAGCAAATAGCTCACCGCATGCGCAGTGCTCAACCCGCCAGTAAACCCAATAATTTGCGCGATCAAACCAAGCAGAATCAGCACGCCCGCCAAGCGCTGCCGAGGAATCGTCTCTTGCATGCCAAACCCTTAATAGTGAATTAGCAGGCTAATCGGATTTGCGGAGGAAGGCCAGCAGCAACAGCGTCTCAGCCCTCAACATTGTGGGAGGGAGCTTCAGCGCGCGAAGATTAAGCCGCAATGCTGGCGGTGATGCTGAAATGTAAGAAAGCAACCTTGTCGCGCGTGGTAACGAATATGCGAGGAACGAGCAAATGAGGCACCCGCGGGAGCATCGCGAAACGAAGCCGAACAAAAACCAAGTAATTTTTTCAACTTAAATACAACGCACTTTCTCGCCTCGACACGTGACCTGAGGTGGGTTTGTGAATAAAGTATGATTAATTAGCCAAACACGGTCACAAACGGAGCGTTTTAACGCAGCCCAGATGCACCGGGGCGGTAGCGTGTTTTTCTTTTGACTAGCCTAAAGGGCTGCGCACACCGGCAAATTCCTTCCTCAGGTCAGGGGATGGCTATCAAATTCATAGTCCCACACACTCGATTTAACACGCGCATAACCTCTTCGTGAGAAAGCACGACAGGTAATCGACGCGGGCGTTTAGCTCGTGAAAAGGTACCAATATCACCTAATGGCATATCAAGGATATGGCGATACAGAAATACTAAAGCATTAAGCGCTTGGTTTTGTGTAGCTGCAGCCACATATCGCTCTACGGCAAGGTGCTCCAGAAAAGCCTGCACTTCAGAAGGGCCCATACTGGCAGGGTGACGCACCCCATGATAACGAATGAAGTAACGTATCCAGTAACAGTATGTTGTTTCAGTACGTGGGCTATAGCGCTTTACCCGCATAACAGCTTTCACACGATCCATTAGTTTAGGAGGCCTGCTTTGCATATCCATTTGGTTTCTATCTCCTGATGGTGGATATGTATACAGTATTATTGGGATTTGCAAATGCGCAAGAATGCGAATTCTGCAAATAGAGCCTAATTAATATTAATTTAATTTAAAATCATGTGGTTATGCACGAAAAGGTAGACTACATTTACTAAGTAAACATGCTGGCGGGTTCATCCAATCATAGGACGCGCCGTCTAATACCTGTTACACGCCATCTGAAGCAACTAGCTATCACGGAGAAAAAATATGAATAGATTGTCCTTTATTTTTATTGCAATTTCATTTTTGACAATATCTGGCTGTGCCAGCAATCAATATTCAGTAACTTATAATTCCGATCCTGAAGGAGCTCAGTTATATTGTGGTGGTGTTGCGAAAGGATATACACCTGTAACTCTGTACTACACGCTTGATGAAGACACAAAACAACGAGGGTACTTGAACACTGTACCATGTAGCGTTAAATGGGTTAGTGGTGCGAGCGCAGAGGCTGGTAGGCAGTTTAGCCTTTCACAGTTCCCTAATGGCGTTATTAATACGGTGCCAAGACCAAACGTTAGTGGTTACTCTCAGGACGCAGAATTTGCTTTAAAAGTGAAAAACATGCAGGCAAACCAGCGTGCAGCTAATGCTGCAGCTCAGGAGAACTCAAGCAGTTCTACTTACCAGCAAAATAATACTGTTCAATGCAAGAGAATGGGAGAGTTTTTAAATTTCGAGATAAAGACTTTTCAAGGCATGATTTGCCCGCTAGGCTGGCTAAAGGTCTATTGATTGCAAATGAATGAAATTAGTCAAGGAAGTTGGGTTAATTTTGATCCCAAATTAAAAGAACTCATAGATCTTAAGTCGAAAGCTGAGTGCGAAGACTTGGCATTACTGTATTCATCAACTTACATTCGTCAACTAAATGACCATATAAATGAAATCAGTACGCTTTCAAAGAAAGAAATAGAAACTAAAATTGACTATCTGGCTGGTTGTTTAACGATTACCCTTGATATGCCCATGCAGGATTTAGAGCTATTAAGAGTTAGAGTTTGTGAAGATAAAAAATTTACTAACGTTAGTGATTTATCATACATCAAACGTACCACTGATACATTTCCTGAGGTTGGTAGATTGAATCAAACAGGGCATGCACTTTTCTATGCCTCTATTGCTGTGAAAAAAGATGATACAGCATTGCGAGTAGTTCTATCCGAAGCTAATGCGAAAAAACTCGATCATCTCAATGTGCTCCGATCTCGCCAGAAATCTGGAAAAGACTTATATTTGAGGATTATTGGCATTTGGGACTATGTGAAACGCGATGAACGTCCTTATTACATTGCCAAAGAGGTCTTTGAATATTATAAACAGGTGAGAGCATATATGGTCAAAATGTTTACACCTAAATTGCTTTCAGCTTACGAATTAACAGACCGTTTTTTTGCCGATATTTTAGCTAGAAAAGGGTCTGAGAGTTTATATCAAGTCACTTCCGCTCTTAGTCCTGTCTTTTTGGATGGCAAAAGTGACGGGGTGCTTTACTCATCGGTTCAAGCTAGTCGGGAACCAGTAGTCGCTTTAACTTCCGCAGCAGTTGATTCAAAAATAGAGCATCAATTTGCTTGTGATGTGGTGGTTGAAGAATGTTATGGGTATGAGTTCTTCAAATATGTAACCAAGGATAAATCTGCCAGTATCGTCTCACAAACAGGCGAAATTGATTGGGCTAAAGTATAAGATTAGCCATTGTAATGGTGTCTGCGCGTGTAACAAGTCAAAGCACTCGGACTTGGCAAAGCTGTCACCTTTTTTGTTCCAAAAAAAGCTGCCAGCTTCACCAAGCCGGTGTTTGAGGCGTTATATGGCTATATCCCATAGGTAATAAATATGAATCTAAACCAACTAGCTCAAGCCCTAAACAAAATGTATTTCGGTGCAAAAGACAAAGAGACGGCCGCAATGATTCACCTATTCGGCATTAAGTACGCTGAAGAAATTAAGGCCTGTGGTGAGTCATCAAAATCCATTGCTAAAGCTGCCGGCATTCCTGAGTCGTATGGCACGGAAATCCGTAAGGGTGTAAATCTAGCGAAGCATGTACGTGTACTTTAGCCATATAACAATTCGCTCAAGCCAGGGACGCCCAGCTTTGCTGGCCGCCCCTTAGCTCAGGCGTTATGTGGCGAGATTAATTCCAAATTGAGGAGTGGTTAGATGGCAAAGATTCGAAAAATAATGAGCCATCCAGATGGATCGTCTGGGTTTCCATGGTTTGAGATACGGGACGATAAGATTTATCCAACGATGTCTCATCCAAATGGTTCGAGTGGTTTTCCTTGGTACCAAATCAAAGGGGACAAGATCTATCCTGCAATGAGTCATCCTGATGGTTCCTCTGGCTTTCCGCACTATCAGATAAAAGGAAATAGGATTTATTGCAACTCAAGCCACCCAGAAGGAAGCTCCGGTTTCCCGTGGTATGAAATTGTCTGATACACATAACCAGCCCATGCACGCGACAAGCGCGTGATGGGAGGGTTAGGCCTTCGGGGAAAAGATGAAATATCCAGGAAAACCTGAGTCACCTCCAAGTTGGTACAGAGATCGAGGCCAATCTTACATCGAGAAAGAGTTCAGTAAGGAGCTCGGTGACTTAGCAGATGCTATTGAAAATGAACATTGGTTTGGTGACCCCGAAAAACACAGTAGGTATCGGGTTGATTTTCTTCTAAAAGATGCGCGTTTGATTATCGAGTTAGATGGTCACGCCTACCATTCAACAAGAGAGCAGCTGGAGAAGGACGCTATTCGCCAGCGATACTTGTCCCGGGCGGGATATACTGTGATTAGATTTACCGGAAGGGAGATCAATCGAAACCCCGCAGAGTGCGTGTCTGAAGTTCGGCAAATCTATAAAGAAAGAATCCAGCGATCGCCAGCAAAATATCGAGTTATGTATATAGACTACCCCTTCATCTGCAAGGAGACCGCAAGGGCAATTGGTTTTTTCAAAAAACTTCATCCTGATAGAATTTTTGCTGATGTGGCGTTAGAAGATTTTATTTCTCATGCAATTCAGTGGCTCCATGAGAAATCTTTCATTGCTGTTTTTGTCTTTCATCCTGAGGATGATGGTCATGAGATCGCTCATTTGGATGGATATGTTAAAGAATACGATAATGGTGAGGTTCGTATAAATACTATTTCGGAAGAGTGGTACAGCCTCGAACTTGGTAATCATATGGTTGCTTTTTCTCACTTGTTTGATGAGTTCTTCCTGGTGGCAGATGATCCTGTGTATCGTGAGCCTATGAGAGCCGTACTACCAAAAGAGTTTGCGCCTAGAAGTTTTGGGTCATTTGAAAGCGAATATTTGGCCAATGGTAAGCTATTAAGAAAGGGCAATGAGGAAACTGCTTTTGCAGGTACAGATTTGGCTCGGGTACTGTGGCAAAACATTTGGTATATTATTGGTGCATCGCGAGGACTGGAACTTCATGAGATGTAAGCCTAACAAGCGCAGGCACCGCGATGGCTTTTTCATTGCGGCTACGCCTCCATTCCAAAACCGCGCATGCTGCGGGCGTTAGGCAGCCGACCATTAAGAGGAGGTAACATGCCCAGAAAGTCACCATATTGGATCGGCAAGCGTCCATCAGATAGCAAACGTTGGGCAGGTATGACCTCTGCGACCATACTGGAAGGGAAAGAAGAAATAGAAGCCGTCTACAGACTTTATCGTCGGTATGTAAAGAAGTGGAACGATATTGAGTTGGATACAAATCGATCTCTGGACGAGCATACACATGAGATCTGTGGCGCAAAGGTCGTTGGTGGCGGTCAGCGCCGTTTCATCTTGAGCCATCAATGCGGTGGGCAGGGCGAGTGGATACTTGAAGTTTGTTTTTCTCGGGGTTTTAAAGAGTACTACCCGGGTATGTCGTGTGGCCTCAATCCACTACGGTCTACCGACGACATTAGAAGCATAAGACTCCATTGGAATGAAGCTGGTGATCAGGCATTCCGAATATGGCTTAAGACAGAGCAGAGCCAGAATAAAGAAAGTGGTGAATCGACTGAATACAGAGCCTAACAAATGCAGGCACGGCGACGCCCTTTCCAATTGCGCCTTCGGCTCCATGCCAAGGGCGCGCGTGCTACAGGCGTTGAGCCTGTAGAAAAACCCCGCTGACGGCTAAGTTTTGGTAGGATCGAGGAAACAGACGAGGAGTGGTCAGCATGCCGCGCTTCAAGCCTTATAACCACGATCAAAATGCCATGGTGGTGATCAACTACCAAGATCAACTCCAACCCGGCACCTTTGAGCACGCAGTGCATTACCTGATTGAGCATAAACTCGACTTGTCAGTTTTCCATCCCAAGTATCGCAACGACGCGACAGGTTGGCTGGCCTACGATCCGGCTATCCTGCTGAAGATCACCCTGTTTGCCTACTCCAAAGGCATCACCTCCAGCCGCGAGATGCAGTGGTGCTGTGAGACCAACATCATTTTCAAAGCCCTTTCCTGCGATACCGTGCCCCACTTCACCACCCTGGCAAACTTCGTTAGTCGCCATGCTGATGAGATTGAAGCGCTATTCGAACAAGTGCTGCTGGTGTGTCACGAACAAGGCTTACTGGGCAACGAACTCTTTGCCATTGACGGCTGCAAGATCTCCTCCGATGCCTCCAAAGAGTGGTCTGGCACGTTCAAAGAATTGGACGAGAAACGTGAGAAACTGAGAGGCCTGATTCGGCATCACCTACTGGAGCACTATGCGCGTGATGAGGCGGAGACGGAAGCCGATCTGGATAGGGATATCCGACGGGCCAAGACGATTCTCTCGCTAGATGCCGCCATGAGTAAAGTGGATCGTTTCCTAAAGACGCACAGCCCAAGGATGGGCCGGGGGAAGCGAATCAAGGAAGTGAAGAGCAATCTGACCGATAACGAAAGTGCCAAAATGACGACAAGCAAGGGCACGATCCAGGGCTATAACGGCGTAGCCACGGTGGATAAAAAGCACCAGATCGTCATTGACGATCAGGCCTTCGGCGAAGGGCAGGAACATCACACCTTTCAGCCCGTACTGGAAATGGTCGAAACCCGTTTTAAGAAGCTGGGCATTGCGGAAAACATCTACCAGAAAGGCACCGTCGTGACCGCCGATACTGGCTTTGCTAATGACAAATTTATCGGGAATAAAGTTGACCAGCCGCAGACTGGCCCGAAGGGCGAGTCTCATGGATGAGACGAGTAAACCCAATATGAAGTACCTGTACGAAAAGCAGATCAACGGCTACATCCCCGATAATCAGTTCCGCAGTCGAGATCCGAAGTTCGCTAACCAGAAAGACAAATACGGCAAGCGCCATCAGAAGCTGCCGGACAAAGGCTGGCGAGAGACGGCGCCAGCCAGCGCGTTTCAGTTTGATCCAGTAGCGCTAACGTGTATCTGCCCAACCGGCGAAAAACTGACCTATCGCTGGCAACGAGAAACTGATAATGGCAAAACCCGGGTGCACTTTGAAGGACGTTTGCTGCAATGTCGGCACTGCCCAAAGAAATACCGATGCATGCAGAACCCGAGCTCTGCCGACCATCGCAACGGCGCAGGGCGGCAAGTATCTTTTATCATCGAGAACAAACGTTTACCCAATTATACCGACTGGATGAAGCACCGAGTCGATAGCCCCAAGGGCAAAGAAATTTACAGCCATCGCATGTCAGTCGTAGAGCCGGTGTTCGGCAATATTGGCACGACGAAAAGACTGAACCGCTTCAGCCTTCGGGGTAAGAAAAAGGTGCAAGGTTAGTGGCAGCTCTATTGCTTAGTGCACAATATTGAGAAGTTAGCGAATTACGGTAACTTAGCCGCGTCATGAAGGGCTTAGAGCGGGGTAAGTTGCTTTTTAAGAGCAAAAGGCCGTCTTCAACAAGCTTTAGCTGGGCGCTCAAGTGGCTAAATGCCGATATTAAGCTTACTCAGCCAGATGACCTGCTGGGTAAATGAATAAGGACAACAGGCGGTGGAGATGGCTCGAAATCGGGTTTTTCTACAGCTCGTTATGCTCTCAACGTACATGGAGCCTTGAATGAAAGTAGATAAAGGTCAGATCGGGTTAGCTGGAGAGTTCAGGGTTGCATCTGAAATTCTGCGGCGAGGTTATTTTGCAAATATCACTTTCGGAAACGCCAAGGCGACGGACATAATCGTTTTTGACAGCGGAAATCGATTCATCCGTATTGAGGTTAAAACGAGCAAAAATAACCGTAACTTCGTGACCGGTTACTTCCCAAAATACTCTGAGCCGGGTGATTCAGAGCCTGATCTTTGGGTGTTGTATTTACCCAACAAAGGCGGGGTGTCAGATGGTGATAGATTTTTCTTGCTGACCCATGAAGAGGTCGGCGAATTGCAACTGATAGTTAATAAAGGCAACAAAACGGAGAAGGGAAAAGGGGTTGATAATATTCCTCTCAAAGTACTTCTGGAAAATAGACCGGATAGTGAGGATCGATGGACTCTGTTAGCCGACCTATTTTCCTGAATTGAGCTCTAGCTGTGGAAAAGCATAACAAGTCATTCCAGTTCGTTCCGGCCTTCGGCCTCCACCGGACGCCCTTGTCAGAGCGCCGCTGAATAAAAACGTTATGCGTCCATAGACGCATGGACCTATTTGGAGGGATCATAAATTAAAATTGAAGAGTTCGAGGACGCAATCAAGGAGCATGGAGGCAGAGATATTCTCGTCCCATACGCACAGGTAGCAGCGGTGTTTGCCTCTCAAGATGCTCACCCGGACTCCTTTGATTACAAGCGCATTGATAGAAATGCTCTATTAGCTTGGGCTGATTCGAAGCAATGGCGAATTGAAATTCTCTCTGGTGAATGCCCGCCTGAGTTTCCCAAAAGTCCTCCAATCCGGTTTACAAGAGCAGATGATTAGTAGGCCGCATACAAATCAATCCACGCGGACGTCAAAACTATTGCGCGGCTTCACCGGCGCAGCTTTACGCGTTATGGGGCAAGCGCGAGTCTGCATTTGACTCAAAGTAAAGCCTTAGAGCTTTAACAATATTCTTCTAGGGAGCAATGAGAGATGCAAACGTTCGGGGTTCTATTGCTCATAGTCGGAGGTGTCACTTACGGCTATGGATGGAAGCTTCACAGCGATGGCGACAAGGATAATAAGGTCGCTGTGGTTGGACTTTTGCTTGTAGGTTTAGGGTTCGGGCTTCTTTCTGCTGCGGGCTGGTAGTTGAATAATCGAGCTATTACTAGATCGTGCAGGACGAATAACAAGTGCCGGCAGTTCGCCCCTTTTGGGGCCGGACGCCAAAACCGCTGCGCGGTTTCGTCGCCGCTGCGGCAGGCGTTGAGCCTGTAGAAAAACTCCGCTGACGGCTAAGTTTTGGTAGGATCGAGGAAACAGACGAGGAGTGGTCAGCATGCCGCGCTTCAAGGCTTATAACTACGATCAGAACGCCATGGTGGTGATCAACTACCAGGATCAGCTCCAGCCAGGCACCTTTGAACACGCGGTGCACTACCTGATCGAGCACAAGCTCGACTTATCCGTTTTCCATCCCAAGTACCGCAACGATGCGACCGGTCGGCTGGCCTATGATCCGGCTATCCTGCTTAAGATTATCCTGTTTGCTTACTCAAAAGGCATCACCTCCAGTCGAGAGATGCAATGGTGTTGCGAGACCAACATCATTTTCAAAGCCCTTTCCTGCGATACCGTGCCTCATTTCACCACACTGGCAAGCTTCGTTAGTCGCCATGCTGATGAGATCGAAGCGCTATTCGAACAAGTGCTGCTGGTATGTCACGAACAAGGCTTACTGGGCAACGAACTCTTTGCCATTGACGGCTGCAAGATGTCCTCCGATGCCTCCAAAGAGTGGTCTGGCACGTTCAAAGAATTGGACGAGAAACGTGAGAAACTGAGAGGCCTGATTCGGCATCACCTACTGGAGCACTATGCGCGTGATGAGGCGGAGACGGAAGCCGATCTGGATAGGGATATCCGACGGGCCAAGACGATTCTCTCGCTAGATGCCGCCATGAGTAAAGTGGATCGTTTCCTAAAGACGCACAGCCCAAGGATGGGCCGGGGGAAGCGAATCAAGGAAGTGAAGAGCAATCTGACCGATAACGAAAGTGCCAAAATGACGACAAGCAAGGGCACGATCCAGGGCTATAACGGCGTAGCCACGGTGGATAAAAAGCACCAGATCGTCATTGACGATCAGGCCTTCGGCGAAGGGCAGGAACATCACACCTTTCAGCCCGTACTGGAAATGGTCGAAACCCGTTTTAAGAAGCTGGGCATTGCGGAAAACATCTACCAGAAAGGCACCGTCGTGACCGCCGATACTGGCTTTGCTAATGACAAATTTATCGGGAATAAAGTTGACCAGCCGCAGGCTGGCCCGAAGGGCGAGTCTCATGGATGAGACGAGTAAACCCAATATGAAGTACCTGCACGAACAGCAGATCAACGGCTACATCCCCGATAACCAGTTCCGCAGCCGAGATCCGAAGTTCGCTAACCAGAAAGACAAATACGGCAAGCGCCATCAGAACCTGCCGGACAAAGGCTGGCGAGAGACGACGCCCGCCAGCGCGTTCCAGTTTGATCCAGTAGCGCTAACGTGTATCTGCCCCACCGGCGAAAAGCTGTCCTATCGCGGGCAACGAGAAACGGACACTGGCAAGATTCGGGTACACTTTGAAGGGCGTTTGCTGCAATGCCGGCACTGCCCAAAGAAATACCGATGCATGCAGAACCCGAGCTCTGCCGACCATCGCAACGGCGCAGGGCGACAAGTATCTTTTATTATCGAGAACAAACGCTTACCCAATTACACGGACTGGATGAAGCACCGAGTTGATAGCCCGAAGGGCAAAGAAATTTACAGCCATCGCATGTCAATCGTAGAGCCGGTGTTCGGCAATATTGGCACGACGAAAAGACTGAACCGCTTCAGCCTTCGGGGTAAGAAAAAGGTGCAAGGTCAGTGGCAGCTCTATTGCTTAGTGCACAATATTGAGAAGTTAGCGAATTACGGTAACTTAGCCGCGTCATGAAGGGCTTAGAGTGGGATAAGTTGCTTTTTAAGAGCAAAAGGCCGTCTTCAACAAGCTTTAGCTGGGCGCTCAAGTGGCTAAATGCCGATATTAAGCTTACTCAGCCAGATGACCTGCTGGGTAAATGAATAAGGACAACAGGCGGTGGAGATGGCTCGAAATCGGGTTTTTCTACAGCCTCGTTAGCTGCCTTACATCGGAATAGGCGAAATATATGACAAGTACAATAGATTTCATTAAAAAAGACTTTAGCTCAACTTTGTACCCCCTGAAGGCGAATTTTATTTTGGCGGAAGTTAATGGGGATGAAATCGCAAAGTACATTACTGAAAGGATACTGAGCGACTTACACGAAGGGGATAACTTCCTTTCACAACACAAGGTTTATGCAACAAAGCCAAGAGGACACCTACGAAGGACTGTAAAGTTAGATCCTGTCGCTGAATATTTTATTTATGATCTAATTTATAGAAATAGGGCAATATTCAGACCTCAGGTAAGTGATACAAGGCGTTGTTTTGGCTATAGATTTCAAGAGGGAAGCCATATATCAGTCCATAAGGCATATGCCAGTTACAAAACCCACCTTAGCGAATGTTCAGGTAGATTCAAGCACAACATACAATTTGATATTGCTTCATATTTCAATAGTCTATACCACCATGACTTATCCCATTGGTTTGCGAGTAAGGATGGCGTATCGGGCATAGACGGCAATGCCTTTAGTAAGTTTTTCCGAGAAACTAATTCTGGAAGAAGTATCGATTTCCTTCCACATGGAATTTACCCTTGTAAGATGATCGGTAACGAATTCCTGAAATTTGTAGATCTTTCAGGGCTTTTAAAGTCATCAAACATTGTCCGATTTATGGACGACTTCACTCTCTTTGACAATGACCCGAATATTCTTAAACAAGATTTCATATACATACAACAGCTACTTGGAAAGTTTGCATTAAATATAAACCCCTCGAAAACCTATTACGACAACAAAGTGGGCGACATATCCGAAACTTTATCGAATATCAAACAATCTCTTCAAGAGATCGTAATCGACTATGAAGAGCTTCCTACAGCTTCAGGAATGGAGGTTGTTGAGACTGAGGTAGAAGTAGAAAAAAGTCTCAGCCAGGAGCAGGTGGATGGATTGATGTCTTTGTTAAAAGAAGATGATCTTGATGAATCTGATGCTGATTTGATCTTGAGTTTTCTAAGGTCACATAGCGATAGTCTTCTTGAATTGTTACCTACGCTTCTTGAGAAGTTTCCAAATATGATTAAGCATATATATTCGATATGCGGGGATATAACAGATAAAAATAGCCTTTCCAAAGTAATAAATCATTTTATAAGTTCGGGGGCAAAGCTGCTCGAATACCAACTGTTTTGGATTGGAGCAATACTAGAGGATCACTTAGCTGGAGTAGAATTATATGGGGCATCACTGATTAAAGTCTATGAGTTGACCAGCGAATTCAAAATTGCCCGGTCCAAAATACTTGAGATTCCTGAGCAAGGGTTTGGATTGAAAGAGATTCGAGATGACCTTCTTAAAACAGGGCAGTCTGACTGGTTGTCGTGGTCGGCAGCGATGGGTTCTAGGTCACTGCCGGCAGGAGAAAGAAATTACGTTTTAGATTACTTTTCGAAGGGATCTCCAATGAATCATTTAATTTCATCTGGTGTGAAAAAGCTATGATTCGAAAGCAAAATGCAGCTAACAAATTGCTCATTTGACGCAGCGGTCTACGCTACTTTTTGTGTATTCGCTTCGCTCATTGTTGCACAAAATCCGCTACAACCGCCGCGCAAATGAGCAAGGCATTAGCCGTCCCAGGAATTAGGAGAGTTACGTGCGAGTCCCAGCCGTTTGCGATAACTGTCGAACCATCTTTCCTTCCGGTTTCGAGGTGAGCAACTCCACCAATATCTCCTTTAGTGGCTGTGGTGCCGGGCCCTGTCCTGTGTGCGGTGGCATGGGCCATATACCCGATGGTGTCTACAATTTCCTTGGTAACACCATTGAGTTTCTCAGCGGTCCTAGTAGAAGCATTGCTGAGCTAGAGCGGTTGGCCGCGTTGTTGGAACGCGCAAAAACGAGCAATGCCACTTCGCAGGCAGTGGCGAAGGAGATTGATGAGAGTATCCCCGAACTATCATCGATAAAGGATTGGCTTCCAAAAAACCGGTCAGAGCTATACGCCTTTATAGCGTTGTTGCTTTCGGCACTGAGTTTGATGATCAGTCAGAGTGAGTCAGGGGAGCCGTCGAAAGTTGAGGTGAATACGGTTATTAACAATATTTACCAACAAGCTCCAGAAGGTCAAGCTGCGACACGTCCCGAGAAGCCGAAGAAACAACAATCTAAAGTTGGCCGGAACGAGCCTTGCCCTTGCGGCAGTGGGAAGAAATTCAAGAAATGCTGCCTGCCTTGACCAGACGGTTAACAAATGCAGGCAAGGGACGCTCCTGACGTCGCGCCCCTGCTGCAAGCATTATGGCTCATTCGGCAGCTTACCAAGATTTAAGAAGGAAATTTTATGACAAAAATTATCACGCTCTATAACCATAAAGGTGGTGTATCTAAAACTACAACCACCTTTAATTTAGCTCACTATTTATCGCAATCAGGTAAAAAGGTTCTAACAGTTGATGCTGACCCTCAAGCAAATCTCACTGAATTAATGCTGGCACCACTGATAGCTGAGCTGGATGGCAGAGAACAGCAGACCGGCGAAAAATACGAGTTAGAAGGGACAAGCCTTTTGGAGCTGTTAAAACCAAGAATAGACGGCGATATTTCAGAAATCGATGTCACTAGCGTCAGGACTATTCAAGTATCTGATAATTTAGAGTTATTGCGTGGTGATGTAAATCTTAGTTCTATCGAAGATTCATTAGCAGAGGCTCACATTCAGCGCTTCTCCAACAAAACCCACGAAAAAAGAACTTATGTAGCAATCGGTGATATTTTAACTAGGTATGCCGAACTCCAACAAATCGATTATGTACTGATTGACGTTGGGCCAAGTTCTGGTGCTCTAACGCGGGCTTGCTTCTTAGCTTGTGATGGCTACTTTGTGCCCACAGCTCCTGATAGATTTAATGTTCAAGCAATTGGTACGCTATCTACGATCATTAAAAAGTGGATTCGTGAGCACAGCCAAGTATTTGATGAGTTCAAAGATCTAGGTATGCCAATTAAGGATGGCAAGCCCAAATTTCTAGGAGTTATCCTTCAAAACTTTAAAATTCGTGGCGGCAAACCGAAGCCGACATATCAAATGTGGATGGATCGGATTCCTTTGAAAGTACAAACTTCATTATTTCCTTCTATTAGTGAATTCAATACTGACGATAGAGATTTAACTTCTGGACTAAATCGTGACGCCATCGTTGTTTCTCAAATACGCGATTTTGAAGGTCTTGCGCCAATTATGCAGGAATGTGGTAAGGCGATGTTTGACATCACAATAGATGACACCAGAGCAACGAATACTAAAGGAACGGCATGGTCTGGTGTGGCTTGGACGCAGGCGCAAGAAAGAATGGAGAATTACAAAGGCTGTATAGCTAATATGGCAGATAATTTGGAGCAGCTTTTGTAATGGCAATTGAATTAAAACAATATCTGGTGGCATTTATTGACCTACTTGGATTTTCATCCATGGTAGCACATGATTGCGAGACACCTAACGGCGAACAAAAATATATTGAATCGTTGTATGACTGCCATATGGAAACAAGAGGTCTTAAGGTTGATCACCCTGAATTACAATTAATTCAATTCTCAGATTCAGTTGTTTTTGCGCTTCCTTATTCAATAGATAACTACATTAGCATTGTATCGGTAATTTCTGATTATCAATATAATCTGCTTAGAAAGGGCATACTGTGCCGCGGTGGTGTCTCATACGGAAAGCATTTCTTTACTGAAGACTTTTTGTTCAGCAATGGTATGATTGAAGCCTATAGATTAGAGTCCCAAGTTGCTTTGTCACCAAGAGTGGTTATCAGTAGTGACCTTTTTGAATTGGTTAAGCCGAATCTAGAAGCTCAAGAAACAAGTGTTCCACTTTTGTTTGAGCAGGATGGTTTGTGGTTTATTCATTATTTATCTGCGAGAGATTCCGCTGAAACTTGGGAAGCAATTTCTACCGTAATTCCTTCTGAGTTAAGCAAATCTTCGTCTATTAGAAGCAAACAAATTTGGCTTATTGACTACTACAATCACTCGTTTCCAGAAGAGAAGCACGTAGCTTATGAAAAGTTTGCAGAAGCCCAGCCATAACAAGCGCATGTTGTCGGACTGGTTTCTGCTGCGCTCCAAACCAGCCGCAAATGCGGGCGTTAGGCAGTTGTAGAGTTATATGAACCGCCAGAAGAGGAGAAGGCAATGAGAGCTAGAACAAATATTAATAGCATCCTCCGTATTCCGATAATCACTATGTTCTTTGTGTTTATATCGGGCTGCACGACAATTCTAGTGTCACCTTATGACGAGAAACTAGTGTCGGATACAGAGGCCTTCTACAAGAAGGCAGCAGAAGTGATCGAAGAAGGAAGAATAGCAAGCCCATTGAATGACCAAGAGAGAGAAAATATAGAGAATCCGTCTATGCATGGCGGGCATTTTTCGCAATTTGAAGGCAAATATAACTCCCTAATAATAGATGCCGAAGCCTTGATACTTAGATCAATGGCCAGCGACAACAAGATTGACTCGGCTGGTCAGGATCTGCAAGCAGAAATTTCGGAACTAATAAATACTACCATCCCGTCAAACTGCAAGGAGCTATCGAACCAGTTTGCTAACGCAAGCTTAACTACAAAAAATTATGTGGATCTAAAATGCATCATTTTAGAGTGGAAGGACCAGCACGCAGATATGCAGTTAACCGACAACACAAAAATACTCAAGAAGGCAAACTGGGAAGGGCGGAAGATGCTTGTCTTTAACGTGGTGCTGGCAATTCAAAAGACAGAGGGATTTAAGAGACAAGAAACCGAGTTTGAGGAGGCGGAATAATGGCTACAATCAATGGTGTAGACTTTGACAACGTGCTTGATAATGCGATTGAGGCAGCGAAAGCCATAGTAAGCGAAAATTGGGAGGAGGTTAAAGAGATTGTAGAGAACCTTGGAAAAGGAATAGAGAACGACGTTTCCTTTCTAGCCAAAAAGAAGCTGTCAGGAGAATTTAATGAAGACGATGCCAGGGTTTTTATGGACGATCAAAAAATGCTGGCGAGGATTCGCCTCCGTTCCGTTGCCATAATGACACTACAGCTGTCGGAAAGAATATGGAATGCTATCGCGGATGTATTCCGCGGGGCGATAAATACCGCCTTGGGATGGGATATTCTGTAAATGATGCCTAACACCTAGAGGGTGTAAATGATTCGCTACAAATTGGCTGCTTATTCAAGGCGTTCGGCGGCTATTTCCTAGAAGAGTTTATTCATGCAAATCGAAACGCGACACTTCGCAGGATTCGAATTCTGGAGCGTTGGAAGTCTGGAGATTCAGCGTAACGCCGATGGCTCCTTGGCCGAGTACTCACATACGCTCCCGGAAGGTGTTCGTTCTAACCGGTACTCCGCCGGACCCTTCTGCCGGTTCGGACTACCCGGTGCCCCGAATGCAGCCGGTGTGTACGCAATCACCATTGGGTATGAGCTTCAATACATCGGCGAAGCGGTCGATCTTGCGCAGCGGTTTGGGCCATCGGGGTACGGGAAGATTCATCCACGCAACTGTCACCACGATGGGCAGAGCACAAATTGCAAGCTGAATTTCCGGGTCCTGGAAGCAGCAAAGCGGGGTAGTGCAGCACGCGTTTGGTTTCATCCGGCCGATGATCGGTTGGTCACAGAGTCGCGCTTGATAGGCGAGCTGCTGCCCCCGTGGAATGGACGTGGTGTCTCGACGCGTCACCCATCCGAGCAACGCGACCGGCCTCGCGTCGCTCGAGGTTCCGCGTCAGCTCGGCGGCCGGGAGCGGCGGAGCAGTTTCGAAATGCGCTTTCTGCGCTACTCACAGATGCGGAAAGGAGTGGTGCGCCCTCCGTTCAAGTTCAAGCAGGCCAATTGCACCGGCTCGTTGGCGGTTACCCAGGACCCCATCATCGGATGCCGGTTTGCTGCTCCGCTATGCGGTCCCTTATGGTACCCGGTGATCGGTTCATTCAGCAGCCACCGAAAGGCAACGGTGCGAGCTTAACCATAGAGTATCGCCTCCCACGTCTCCCGGCTCAGTGATCCGGCAGTGCGAGTACACGCTGTTCCTCGACGATAAGCGAGAGTTCCGCACCCGGACAAGCGGTTGCAGGCGACGTACCCGCGCCCATATTTTCGGCACTCTGCGGGTTGTGGCGCGGCGGGTTCGCGCCTGATCCTTGAACGTTAGCAGTCCGAGTTACCCATGATCAGTAGACAGTAAAAACAGGAGGGTGTTGTGGAAATCAATAATCAAACGATCGCTATAGCTGGTGTTCTAATTGTAACCTTGGCTGCTGTATTCGTGGTGGCACGAGTTATGAAAGGCGGTTTTGGCCCAAATAATATTCGAGTTTTTGGAATTGTTTTAATAGCTTGTTTCACAACAATACTTGCGCTTATCACAGCAAATGGAGTCAGCTCTGCATTTGGTATTCTTGGCGCTATTGCAGGTTATTTGTTCGGGGTTAGTTCTGGTGGTAATGCTCGTGGCAGCAACGATGGCTAACAATACGCATCACTCGCTTCCTACGGTCGCTGGGACGCCAAACCCGCAGGCGCGTTTTTGTCGCCCGTCTGCTAAGCGTTACGTTTCATCGTTCCAAGGTATCGAGTAGCTGAATGACTGTCGAATTGATTGGTGATCGCAAGTTTATTCATACCATCCGAGATCAAGATGGGGTGTGGGTCTTGCTAGCCGGAAAAGAGATTTATGCGTTACCGGCAGAATGTGGCAGAGCTCTGCCTGTTTGGGCATCATCAGATGAGGCTGAAGGTTTCGCGCGAAAATTGAATCACCAGAATAACTGGTCGCCGGTGTTTGTCCCCCTCAGCAATTTTCTAGGTACAGCCTGGCTGGGTTCGCCAGCCTCTCAAATTACTGATGTTCTAGCGTCACCCAAATATGGCCATGAAGCCCTTACCTACTCAGCTGAGGAGCTTCATGCCAAACTCAAAACGTAACCATACGCACCAGTGCGCGGCCATTGGCCGCCGGACGCCCCTGTCGGGCCGCCGCAAAGCCCTTTCCTGCGATACCGTACCCCACTTCACCACACTGGTAAGCTTCGTCAGTCGCCCTACCGATGAGATTGAAGCGCTGTTCGAACAAGTGCTGCTGGTGTGCCACGAACAAGGCTTACTGGGCAACGAACTCTTTGCCATTGACAGGTACTAGACTTTCTCAGTGCTGCGTAGAGCGGCTACCTTTGGCAACGTTGGCACGATGAAAAGACTGAATCGCTTCAGCCTTTGTGGTAAGCAAAAGGTGCAAGGTCAGTGGCAGCTCTACTGCTGGTACACAATATTGAGAAGTTAGCGAATTATGGTCACTTGGCCGCGTCATGAAGGGCTTAGAGCAGGATAAGTTGCTTTTTAAGAGCAAAAAGCCGTCTTCAATTAGCTTTAGATGGGCGCTCAAATAGCTGAATGCCGATATTAAGATTACTCAGCTAGATGACTGGCTGAGTAAGTAATTAGGGCGCTAGACGGTAGAGACGGCTCGGAATTAGGTTTTTCTACAGCCTCGTTATGTGTAAAGGAAGCCAAAATTAAAGGGGTCAAGTCGATTTTATTGTGATCAATGTAAATGAGGCAGGTTGATTTGTTTTTAACCAAGCTGACTGATCTAAAATCTATCTGACCCCTTTTGGTTCATTGCCTCCCGTTCTCCGCCTAGCCCTTAAACCTGCGCGTAGCCCCCATCAACGAATACCTCGCTTCCTGTCATAAAGCTGCTATCGTCGGACGCCAGGAATGCCACCGCGCCTGCGGTTTCTTGGGGATCGCCCAGACGCTCAAGGGGTACGCTCCGTTTCATCTCACTCAGGGCGTCGGATGGGAGCAATTCGATCAACTTGTCTGTTTTGGTTGGGCCAGGAGACATGACGTTTACGCGGATGCCGGTGCCCCTGAGATCATAGGCCCAACTGCGCACCAGATTTCGGACGGCCGCCTTGGAGGCGCTGTAGATGCTCATCGCGGGGGTGCCCATGCTGCCGACCGTGGAACCGGTGAGGATGATGGAGCCGCCGTTCGTCATCAGGGGGAGCGCCTTCTGGACGGTGAAGAGGGTGCCTTTGACGTTGATGTCAAAGATATAGTCGTAGTGTTCCTCGGTGATCTGTCCTAGGCTGGCGAATTCGCCTACGCCCGCGTTGGCCACCAGTACGTCCAGGCGGCCTTTCTCTTTCTGCACTGTCTCGAATACGCGGTCGAGATCCTCCGGCTTCGTCACATCCGCCTGGAGACCCCGGGCGTTGGACCCCAGTGCCTCAGCCGCGTTGTCGAGGACGTCCTGGCGCCGTCCGACAATGAAGACGAAGGCGCCTTCGTCGATGAGGCGTTGGGCCGAGGCCAGGCCGATGCCGCTGGCTCCGCCTGTGATTAGTGCGATTTTACCGTTTAGCCGACTCATGGTTGGGTCTCCGTGTGTGTTGACTCGATGCGCTTTCACAATATATAAACCACTTACAAATATTCAAGTATGCACCTTTTGGTAAGTACCCTTTATGGCGAAAGAAAACTCAGAAAACCCACGTTTCATTTGTGGCCTGCATGCGACGCTGCACGTGATCTCTGGTAAGTGGAAGCCGTTGATTCTGTTCTTTTTAAACAAGGGCCCGAGGCGTTACGGCGAGCTCAAGCGAAGCGTCCGAGGCGTGAGCGACAAAATGTTGATCCAGCAGCTAAAGGAGCTGGAGTCCGACGGCATTGTCCAGCGCACCGACTATGGCGAGATCCCGCTGCGCGTCGACTACTCGCTGACGCCCTTCGGGGCAAGTCTGGTGCAGGCCATGGAGCCGCTTTGCGGCTGGGGCGAAGAGCACGAAGAGGACATTGCCGCGGCGATGGGCCGCCGTAAAACCAGCCGGTAGGAAGCGAAGCCGGCCTAAGACCAATCTGTGAGAGTTACCGTATGGATGCACCGTGAACTTCGAGACGATTCTGATCATCGCCTGTGCCTATCTTGTGGCTGCCTTCGTCAAAGGGGCGACCGGTCTGGGGTTCTCAACATCCGCGCTACCCATTCTCGCGCTTGGGCTGGGCCTCAAATTCGCTATGCCGCTGGTCATCATTCCCTCGCTGGTGAGCAACGCCATCGTAATGATGCAGGCAGGGCACTTTGGGGAGACGGTGCGGCGCTTCTGGCCGATGTTTCTCGCCACCATTCCCGGCCTGCTGATCGGCCTCGCCGTACTGGATCTGATCGATAGCCTAGTCGCCGGCGCGATACTGGGCCTGGTGCTTATCGGCTACGGCGCTTTCACGCTGTTTCGCCCTGGCCAACCGATGTCGGAGAGCCTGGGCCGCAAACTTGCGCCGGTTTCTGGCTTTCTCACCGGTCTGGTGAATGGCA
Source organism: Vreelandella sp. DA03-1M (assembly GCF_055725665.1). Lineage (NCBI taxonomy): Bacteria > Pseudomonadati > Pseudomonadota > Gammaproteobacteria > Oceanospirillales > Halomonadaceae > Vreelandella > Vreelandella sp. DA03-1M. The sequence continues at coordinate 2,635,012 of NZ_CM146798.1, read as the reverse complement.
TGACCGGATCGCAAGTCATGCCGGTCTTGCCGTTCCTGCTGGCGCTTCAACTCGATCCCAAGCGGTTTATCCAGGCGATCAATATCTCCTTTACCCTTTCGAGCCTGATTATGGCCGTGGGCCTGGCGAAGCTGGGGCTCATGACGGTCGAATCGATTTGGATCTCGCTGCTGGGGCTGATACCCGTCTATGTCGGCACCAAGATCGGCGGTATCGTGCGTCAGCGGATGGATGCCGACACTTTCCGCAGAGTGGTGTTGCTGATGCTGATTGCCTTCGGTGTCGTGCTGGTCAGCAAAACCGTCCTTGCATAGGGCGGTCAGCGCCTTTCGTGGCGGCTTCACACCCTATAACCACGATCAAGACGCCATAGTGATGATTAACAATCGAGATCCGCTTTAGCCAGGTACCTTTCACGTAGCGCACTATCTGATCGAGCACTGACAGTTCTCCATCCTGAGCGATGTGCTTACAGCGGAATAATGTCACGGTAGACTTCGCATAATCATGCGCCATCTCGGAAACGGCTCACATGAATGTCCAGGCCAATATCCTCGTGATCTTATTTCCCTGCTTCATCTCTATTTCCCGTACATCAACGGCACCGAGCTTACGAATTAACTTCTTGGCAGGTTTAACATTGTCAGCTTTTGAAACCAGGCTGCTAAACCAGCGGCATTGAGTTGCATACTCCTGGCTTTCTCTTATTAGCTTTTTAAGAAACAGCTGTTCGCCGCCCTTGCACCAAAGCTCTGCACCAAGCCCGCCAAAGTTCAGCGTGGGGGTTTTGGTTGTTGCTTTTTGGTCACCGCGACTACGCGCAAGGTTATTGCGTTTACGCTGGCTACCTTTAAGTGCTTCATCGAGCGAGGCATGGAAGGGTGGGTTGCATACGCTGACGTCAAAAAACTCCCCCGCTTGAATGATCCCTTCAAAAATATGGTTTTTATCGTGCTGCGTGCGTAGCGTGAAGCGATCTTTGAGCGTGGGGTTATTGGCGATAATCGTGGCGACGTTCTCAAGCGATTGAGGGTTAATGTCACTACCCACGCACTGCCAGCCGTAAATTTGGCAGGCCAGTAGTGGGTAGATGCCATTGGCTCCCGTCCCTATATCGAGCAGCTTGATGCTGGGCTGTTCATGTCCAAGCTCAAACTCCAATAAATCCGCCATGTGATGGATATAGTCGGCTCTGCCTGGGATGGGGGGGCAAAGCGCGCCCTCTGGAATATCCCAATCGACGATGTTGTAGTATCGGTTTAATAACGCGGCGTTGAGCGTTTTTACTGCCAGTGGGTCTGCGAAATCGATGGAAAGTTCGCCATAAGCGTTCGGCTTCACATAGGGGGCTAGTGGTGGGTGGCTCTTTACGAGCACTGGGAAGTCATAGCCTGGGTTGTGTAGATTCTTCGGGTGCAGGCCTTTACGAACAGGCTTGGCTGGGCTTTTTTCACTTCCATGGCGGTTGTTCACAGTAATAGGCCCGAGGCTTGGCGTTCAATTGTCGAGAGGGTATGGCTTAGTCCGTGATTATAATCTTCATGGTTGTGTTGAGCATACTCGGTAGTTGAATGGACGCCCATTCTCCCGGGGATGTATATGTTAGCCCCGATGCCCCTCGTCATTAATTGCGGCGGTGTTGTCGATTTTGATCAGTGGCGAGCGACTACTCCATGCAAAACGCATTATTCCGGTGCTGCACGCCGGAGCAAGGCTGAATTTACGCGAGGAAGTCCGTCATGAGCCAGATTGAATCACCGAGAGTTGTATCCCAAAAGGAGTGGTTTCGGGCACGCAAAGCCCATCTAAAGAACGAGAAGGCGCTCACGCGTATGCGCGACCTGGTCGTCCGTGAAAGGCGTGAGTTGCCATGGGTCAAGATGGAGAAGGAGTACGTCTTCGATACGCTGGAGAAGCCGCACAGGTGTGCGCGTCTATCCTCGAAGCAATACTGCCCACCCTGTACAAAGTACGCCTGGTCCGTTTTGTGCTGTTCAACGAAGTGGCGCGGCACACCCTTTATCAAGCCCTGGCTCAACGCTTAACCATCGACGCAGTAGGCTAGCTGCCACGCCCATTCTTTAATACGGAGGATCAATATTGAGCTATCTTGGTGAATGTTGTTGAGAAATCTCTTGGCTATTTTGGCTTTTGACGGCTAAGCACTATCTAACTGGGATGCAGCGGGAGGAGACAAGCATGGGGTTCACCACTCAGCTTCATGGGGCCTGTCTTTGCGGGATTGTCAGCGTTACTGTTGCCACCAAAAGCAACCATGTCGGCGTTTGTCACTGCTCGATGTGTAGAAAGTGGGGTGGTGGCCCGTTGTTTGCGGTTGAGTTTGTTGGTGATGTGGACTTTAAAGGCTCCGAGCATATATCCACCTTCAGTTCCTCTGAGTGGGCTGAGCGTGGTTTCTGCCAGAAATGTGGCACCCACCTTTTCTATCGCTTAAAGCAGGATGGGCATTACGCGCTTCCCGTTGGGCTTCTTGATGGCGCGGATGATTGGAAAATAACCGAGCAAATATTTATCGATCAAAAGCCGCGTTACTATTCACTAGCAGAAAAAACCAAGCAGTTGACCGGCGAAGAAGTGTTCGCCCAGTTTGGTGAATAGGAAGGCAGTTTAGGAGCCGGCGGAACGACGCCCGGTGGCACCTCAACTAACCCCCGGCGCCGCTTCGCGCTGCTCCCGCGGGGCGCTTCGCTTACCACGCGCTACGAAAACCCTTCTATCCAGCTTCGTGCACAAACTGTCGCGTGTGGCAATGAGAAAGCGAGATCTACGAGCGCTACACATAAGGCTTATTTTATAGGACTCTCACCCCGCGTATTTTCCAGCTCCTCAATCATCATTCGTGCCGCATTCGAGAGCGTTCGGTTGGTATGCACCAAGTACCCCAGCGGGCGGTAAATAGGTGGGGTGTCTACTTTTAGCTCTACCAGTTCGCTGTCGATCATCTTTTCCGGTAGCAGGCTCCAACCTAACCCCACGCTGCACATCATCTTTAGCGTTTCTAAATAGTTGGTTGCCATGCTCACTGGCAGTTCCAGGCCCGCTTGGCTAAAACGCTGCGCGATAAGGGATCCTGTAAAGGTCTTTGCCCCCGGCATCACGCAGTTGTATTCGCATAGATCGGTCAGTGACAGAACGCGTTGAGAGACCTGGTGGGTAAGAGGGTGATCGATAGCGCAGGCAAAACAGAGCCGGTCGCGCCACAGCTCTACCACCTGCAGTTGCTCATGAGGATGGGGCGCTAGCGTTACCACGGCCATTTCCAGGGTGCCGTCCAGCACTCCCTGGTAAGCCTGTTCGGAATCCAGAAAGTGCAGGTCTAGCGTAACCTCCGGGTGGCGCTGGGTGTACTGCTTTAATAGCGGTGGTAGGCGGTGCAGACCAATATGGTGACTGGTGGCCAGGGTCAGCTTGCCGCCTACTTGGCCAGAAAGGTTGGCCAACGCGCGGCGGCTATCTTCTACACTAAACAGTATCCGCCGCGCTTGGGGTAGCAGCACGCTACCGGCTTCGGTTAACGCAATACGCCGACCAATACGATCAAACAGCCGTGTACCCACCTGAGACTCTAGCGTGGCAATGCGTTTGCTTACCGCAGGCTGGGTTAGGTGCAGCTGTTCAGCCGCCCGTGAGAAACTTTGCGTATCTGCCACGGCCAAAAAGGCTTGTAAGCTTTGGGTATCCACGGGCTGCTCCCTAATTAGCTATTCCAGTTTGGAATCTAAACTATAAATAACATGAATTGCTTTTATGCGCGAGTCGCGTGACACTGACTCCACAAGCAATTTAAGCAGCCCATAGAGGCGGCTATACCGAACTAGCAGGGCACTGCCCAGGAGAGTCACATGTCAGGCCAAACCCTTTACGACAAGCTTTGGAATCAACACTTGGTGAAGCAGCGCGATGACGGCACTGCGTTGATCTACATCGACCGCCAGTTGCTTCATGAAGTGACCTCGCCCCAGGCGTTTGAAGGGCTGCGTTTAGCCAACCGCAAGCCGTGGCGTTTGGATGCCAATTTAGCCACGCCTGACCATAACGTGCCAACGACCATTAAAGAGCGGGCCGAGGGCAACAGCGGGATTAAAGACCCGGTGTCACTGATTCAGGTGCAAACCCTGGACGACAACTGCCTTGAGTACGGCATCGAAGAGTTTAAAATCAACGACCCGCGCCAGGGGATCGTGCACGTGGTTGGCCCCGAGCAGGGCGCAACCCTGCCGGGCATGACCGTGGTTTGTGGCGACTCTCACACCGCCACCCACGGCGCTTTTGGTGCCTTGGCCCACGGTATCGGTACTTCTGAAGTCGAGCACGTGATGGCGACCCAGTGCCTGCTGGCGCAAAAAATGAAGAATATGCAGGTGCGCGTGGAGGGCGAATTAGGCCTGGGCGTGACTGCCAAAGACGTAGTGCTGGCGATTATCGGCAAAATTGGCACCGCAGGCGGCACTGGCTACGCTATTGAGTTTGCCGGAAGTGCCATTGCCTCGCTCTCTATGGAAGGCCGCATGACTGTGTGCAATATGGCCATTGAAGCGGGCGCACGGGTCGGTCTGATCGCCGTAGACGACACCACCATCGATTATCTTGGTAAGCGCCCCTTTGCGCCGACCGCTGAACAGTGGGAAGCCGCAGTAGCCGACTGGCGCAATCTGGTCTCTGATGACGATGCGCAGTTCGATAAAGTGGTTACTTTGCAAGCTGAAGAGATCGAGCCACAGGTCAGCTGGGGTACCAGCCCGGAAATGGTCACCGGCATTTCTGGCCAAGTGCCCGACCCGTTAGCCGCGCTGGATGAAACCGTACAGCGCAGCCATACGCGAGCGCTTGAGTATATGGGCCTTCAGCCCAACCAGAAAATTACCGACATTAAGCTGGATAAGATTTTTATCGGCTCCTGCACCAACTCGCGTATTGAAGACTTGCGTGAAGCCGCCAAGGTGGCCAAGGGCAAAAAAGTCGCTGACTCTATCAAACTGGCTATGGTGGTGCCGGGCTCTGGCTTGGTGAAGCGCCAGGCAGAAGCGGAAGGGTTGGATAAAATCTTTATTGAAGCGGGTTTTGAGTGGCGTGAGCCAGGCTGCTCCATGTGTTTGGCCATGAACGCGGATAAGTTGGGTGCCGGTGAACACTGCGCTTCGACCTCTAACCGTAACTTTGAAGGGCGGCAGGGCTACGGTGGCCGCACCCACTTGGTCAGCCCCGCTATGGCAGCGGCAGCGGCAATCGCCGGTCACTTTGTCGATGTCCGCAGCTTGCCCGCTAACGACGCCACTCACGCTCAGGAGGCTTAAGCCATGAAAAAATTTGAACGTTTTGAAGGTGTGGTTGCGCCCCTTGATCGCGCCAACGTCGATACCGATCTGATTATCCCGAAGCAGTTTTTGAAATCAATCAAGCGCACCGGCTTTGGCGTTAATCTGTTTGATGAATTGCGTTATTTGGATGAAGGCCAGCCGGGGCAGGATTGCTCGCAGCGCCCGCTCAATCCTGATTTCGTCTTGAACCAGCCGCGCTTCAAAGGTTCTGAAGTGCTGCTGGCGCGGCGTAACTTTGGTTGCGGTAGCTCCCGCGAACACGCACCTTGGGCGCTGGAAGATTTCGGTTTCAAGGTAGTGATTGCGCCTAGCTTTGCCGATATCTTCTACAACAACTCGTTCAAGAATGGCATTTTGCTGATTACCTTCCCAGAAGATGTGGTCGACCGCCTGTTTGCTGAGGTAGAAGCCAATGAAGGCTACCAGTTGGACGTGGACTTGGAGAACCAGCGGGTCATTACTCCCAGCGGTGAAATTTTAGAGTTTGCAGTGGATGCGTTCCGCAAGCACTGCCTGCTGGAAGGATTGGACGATATTGGCCTGACGCTAAAAGACGAAGACGCCATTCGGGCTTTTGAGCAGAAGCACAAAGCCGCGCGTCCCTGGTTGTTCCGGCAGTCTGCCTAAACGCTTTCCAGTTTTCACAGTAAGTTTGATAGCGCTTTGCAATCCCATTGCAACGCGCAAAGCGGCCAAAGTCGCTCGATAACACGTTAAGGATTCAGCATGACGCATAAGGTTTTATTGCTGCCGGGTGATGGTATCGGCCCCGAGATTGCTGCTCAGGCGGCACGTTTATTGAAGGCGTGCCAGCAAGCAGGCTTGGACATTGAAGTTGAAGAAGGCCTGGTGGGCGGCTCTGCCTATGATGTGCACGGCGAGCCGCTGCCCGCGGAGACCCTTGAAAAAGCCAAAGCCGCCAGCGCTATTCTGCTGGGCGCGGTGGGTGGTCCCAAGTGGGACAAAATTGAAGATCTCTCCAAACGTCCTGAAAAGGGCCTGCTGGGTCTACGCAAAAACCTAGGGCTGTTCGGCAACCTTCGCCCGGCCATGCTCTACCCGCAGTTGGCCAGCGCTTCCAGCCTGAAGCCTGAGCTAGTGGCCGGCCTGGATATCATGATCGTCCGCGAGCTTACCGGCGGGATCTACTTCGGCCAGCCCCGTGGCATTGAAGTGCGCAACGGTGAGCGAGTGGGCTTTAATACCTATATCTATTCTGAAAGCGAGATTGAGCGTATTGGCCGCGTGGCGTTTGAAATGGCCCAAAAGCGCGGCAAAAAACTTTGCTCAGTAGATAAAGCCAACGTGCTGGAAGTCACCATCTTGTGGCGGGAAGTGATGGAGCGTTTGGCGCCAGAGTACCCAGACGTCGAGCTTTCCCACATGTACGTCGATAACGCCGCCATGCAATTGGTGCGCGCGCCCAAGCAGTTTGACGTAGTGGTGACGGGCAATATGTTCGGCGACATTCTTTCCGATGCTGCCGCCATGCTGACTGGCTCCATCGGCATGTTGCCTTCCGCGTCGCTAAACGAAAGCGGGCAGGGTATGTACGAGCCTTGCCACGGCAGTGCGCCGGATATCGCTGGTCAAAACGTGGCTAACCCGCTGGCCATGATGCTGTCTGTGGCCATGATGCTGCGCTATTCGCTGAATGAAAATGCTCTGGCGGAGCGTATTGAAGCCGCCGTTGGCAGCGTGCTGGATGATGGGCTGCGTACCGCTGACATCGCATCTATAGGTATGCAAACCATCGGCACCGATGCTATGGGCGATGCCGTTCTTGCTGCGTTTGCAAAGCAATAGAAACAGCTGATCTGCAGTTTTAAAATCACCGTAAAGAAGTGTGTATAATGTGAGTACTCATTCTTTGCAGGAGGACTTCATATGTTGAAAGTCGGTTTCGTGGGATGGCGCGGCATGGTGGGCTCTGTACTCATGCAGCGAATGCTGGAAGATGGTGATTTTAACGGCATTGAGCCGGTCTTCTTCACTACTTCTCAGGTTGGCCAGCCCGGCCCCGACATCGGTGTCGACGTACCTCCGCTGAAAGATGCCTTTGATATCGAAGCGCTCAAAGCGTTGGATGTCATCGTGACCTGCCAGGGCGGTGACTACACCAAGCCGGTCTATAAAGATCTACGTAACGCAGGCTGGAAAGGCTACTGGGTTGATGCCGCCAGCACCCTGCGCATGGAAGATGAAGCGACAATCGTGCTGGATCCGGTTAACCGCAAGGTTATCGATGACCAGCTATCCAAGGGCGCCAAAACATTTGTTGGCGGGAACTGTACTGTAAGCCTGATGTTGATGGGCTTGGGCGGTTTGTTTGAAGCCGATATGGTTGAATGGATGACCTCCATGACCTATCAGGCGGCTTCTGGCTCAGGCGCTAAGCACATGCGCGAGCTGCTCAACCAAATGGGGCAGTTACACGACAGTGTTGGTGAAGAGCTGAAGGACACCTCCAGTGCGATTCTGGATATCGATCGCAAGGTAACCGCTGCAATGCGCGGTGGCGATTTCCCGATCGATAACTTCGCCGCACCATTGGCAGGTAGCCTGCTACCGTGGATCGATAGCAAGCTGGAAAACGGTCAGAGTCGTGAAGAGTGGAAGGCCAGTGTTGAGACCAATAAAATTCTGGGCCTCGACAACAATCCGATCCCCATTGATGGCCTGTGTGTACGAATCGGTGCTATGCGCTCGCACAGCCAGGCATTCACCATCAAGCTGAAGCACGATGTGCCGCTGGATGAGATCGAAGATCGCATTGCCAAGCACAACGAATGGGTCAAGCTGATCCCGAACGATAAGGATGCGACCATTGCTGGCCTAACACCTGCCGTTGCCACTGGTACGCTACAGGTGCCAGTTGGCCGCCTGCGTAAGCTGCAAATGGGTGGTGAATACCTCTCCGCATTCAGCGTCGGTGACCAACTGCTGTGGGGTGCCGCGGAGCCCCTTAAGCGGATGCTGAAGATCCTGCGCGAACAGTAATTATTCGCTGTTATACGCTAGTCGAAAACGGGAAGCTGTTTGCAGCTTCCCGTTTTTTTTTACGCTGCTAATAATCACGGTAGTGGGAAATACGGCTTTATTTCGTTAAGTTATGATAAAAAAGACGTAATACAATAAGCTTGCATCAATAGTTAAAAAGTAAGTAAGCGATCAGGGAACATTCATGAAAAAAACACTGACATGGATTACATGGCTCTCGTTGAGTGCAGTGAGTCCCTTTGCGCTAGCCGTCGGGCTGGGGCAGGCGAGTGTCGGCTCGTATCTGAATGCGCCTCTAAATGCCTCAATACCATTGCTGGAAAGTAGTGACTACGCCCTTGACGATATCCAAGTCAGCGTTGCCGAACCGGCAGATTTTGCCGCGGCGGGCCTTGAGTGGACGCCTCTAGCCGCAAGTGTTCGTGCCCAGATTGTAGAGCAGCAAGGGCTACGACAAGTACGCTTAAGCTCTGTTCAAACGATGCAAGAGCCTTGGCTTGACCTGCTGCTGGCGGTTGAGTTTCCGGGCGGTCAACAATTTCGTGACATCATCTTGCTGTTTGATCCCCAGGGTTATTCCCAGCAGGCCCAAAGCGCTACTCCCAACGCTGTGCCAACAACGAGTAACGCAGCCACTCCTCCGGTGGTTGAAGCCAGATCAGCGGCGTCGCCCGTGGTAAGCGAGCGTGGCAATGGCAGCAGCGCGTATGTGGGCAGTGGCGATACGTTATGGGGCGTCGCAGAGCGGCTTAAGCCTTCGCAAGCCAGCGTTCAGCAGATGATGGTGGCGCTGCTGGAGGCCAATCCAGACGTCTTTCCTAGCGGCAATATAAATGATATGCGTGCAGGCCAAACGCTGAGTGTCCCTGATATTGAGCGCATTTTGGCGCGCTCCCATCTTGATGCTGATGCCGCTATGAAAGCGATGAATGAAGCCTGGCGCGCTCGCCGCAACGGCTCATTGGAGGCAGTGTCGTTACCTGACGTTGAAGCCGATACCGTTTCAAACAACGCTATAGCCGCTGCCCAAATCCTTGAAGCTACTGGTGCAGCTGAGCCAGACAGCGCGCTTGCTGCGGGTGGCGCTGAACCAGGTGAGCAAGAAGCAAACGAGCCCTCAGTAAACGGCCCAGCTGCGCTGGAAGAGGCTGCCAACGAGCCCGAGGCGCTAACCCGGGCAGAATTAACCGAGCAGCTGCGCCTAAGCCAAGCGACGCTTCAGCAGGTAATGGAAGAGCGCGTGTTAATGCGCGCCGAGCTTAATGCGCTGCGTAGCGAAGTGGCCTCGCTAACTCAGGCGTTGAGCGATGCGTTGGCTGCTCAAGAGCAGTCACCAGAAGCATACATTGCCAGCATGGATGAGATGGGCAGCCCGGGAGTGGCTGCCTTAGTTGAGCGTTATCAGTGGCCGCTCGCGTTAGCTGCCATCGCTCTGCTTCTGGGAGTGTTGGTGTGGCTGCGTAAGCGACTTGAAGAGGCCTGGGAAAATGTCCCGCTTACTGAGCCTGAGCCAGTAACAAAGCCAATAGTTACGCCTGGTACTGCACCTAAAGCAGCCTCTAAGGCAACGCCTGAAGCGACCTCTAAGATAGCGCCGATGACAGCGTCGATACCTGACGCTGTTCCTGTTGCGTACCCAATCCAGGCGAATAATAATGACGTGGAAGAGCCACATCAGCAAAGCGAGCCACAGGTAGCAACCGAAGACGAACCCGAGATTTCTTACGCCAGCTCAGCGTCAACGGCGAACGCCGATCAGTGGTTAATTGATGAGCAAGCGCAAACGCCCGAGCAAGATGACACGCTTCGCTATGAAAATAGCTATGAAAATAGCTATGAGAATAGTTATGAAAAAAGCCAGGCATCTGGGTTGGCTGAGCAGGGACGTCAGCGTCGCTTAGGTCTGCATGTTGCCCCCGATAACGGTGCTGATCACTTGTCATTAGCGCCGCCACTAAGCCCAGTGCCCATGCGTTTGTTGCTGGCTTCTCTCAATGCTGACTTAAAATCGGCTGAGCCAGCAGCACCTGCTGATCATGTACAGTCAACCGAACGTGCCCCCAAACGGTCTGAGGATGCCGAGCATCGCTTTATCGATTACCACCCGCCCACTTTAATGAACACGCTAGGTAGCCAAGAAGGCCTGCGCAGAGAAACCCCAATGCAGCCTACAGTAGAGTTCGCCAATCAGCCTGCCGCCGAACCTGTTTCTCCTGCGAAACAACCGCGTCGGCCGATTGAAGAGGAGTGGGAAATTGAAGAGGTAGCATTCAAGCCTCGAGGCCTGGATAATAGCGAACCTTCAAAATCTTCAAAATGATGTGGCTTGATGACGCTGTTCTATCACTTCGATGAGAAAATTCCGCTTACGGGTCGTTTGGCGATGGGTATCGAGTACGACGGTACCCATTACTGTGGCTTTCAGCGCCTTAAGCACGCCGCATCTGTTCAGGCTTCGCTAGAGGCTGCGCTGGCCAAGGTGGCCAATGAACCCATTAGGGTGCACGCCAGCGGGCGAACCGATTCCGGGGTGCACGCCACTCGGCAAATTGTCCATTTTGATCCGCCAGTAGGGCGCTCCGAAAAAGCCTGGATATTTGGTGCCAATACCCATTTGCCCCGCGACGTGGCCGTGCGCTGGGTGAAACCAGTGGGCGACGACTTTCATTCACGCCTGTGCGCCCTGGGGCGCCGCTACCGCTACGTGCTGCTGAACCAGATTAGTCGCCCCGTATTGGAGCGCGCTAATGTCACCTGGTGTCGTGATCCGTTAGACGCCGATGCCATGCATCGAGCCGCTCAGGCGCTGGTAGGGGAGCACGATTTTTCGAGCTTCCGTGCCGCTGGCTGTCAATCAAAAACCCCCTGGCGGCATATGCACTTTGTCGACGTAAAGCGCTACGGCCAACTGGTGATGATCGATATTCAGGGTAACGCGTTCTTACACCATATGATTCGCAACATTGCCGGGGCGCTAGTAAGCGTCGGACGTGGTGCGCAGGATGAAACTTATATTGGTGAACTTTTAGCGCTGAAAAACCGTCGTAAAGGGGATGTAACGGCGCCCGCCTGCGGGCTGCATTTTGTCGATTCGGTTTACGATGAGCGCTTTGATTTGCCTAAAGAGCCGTTAGGGCCGCAATTACTCGCGTTTACCGGCGAGTGGACAGGCGAGCGCGAGCTCCCTGATACGCCCCGGGTCGCCTATCGTCGCAGCCGTTCACTAAGCAATACGGCAATTAACCCTGAACAGGAGGCGTCTTTATGAGTACGTTGCCGTTACTCCGTACGCGCATTAAGTTCTGTGGTTTCACCCGCGGCGAGGATATTGATCGTGCCGTGGCGCTAGGGGTGGATGCCTTAGGCTTTGTGATGTGGCCGAACAGTGCCCGTAGTGTGGGTGTCGAACAACTGGCGGCGCTTTCAGCGCGCGTGCCAGCATTTGTGACCCGCGTAGGGCTATTTGTAGATCAGGATGATGAGCTGATTGAGCGCTGTCTGCCCTATTTAGATATGATCCAGTTTCATGGCAGCGAAACACCTGATGCCTGCCAGCGCTATTCGCTGCCCTGGATGAAAGCGCTACGCATGCGCGATGAAATAGATTTAGCCCATGAAGCTGAACGCTATCATGGAGCTCAGGCGCTGTTGTTAGATGCTTACCGGCCGGGAGTGCCGGGGGGCACAGGGGAGACCTTTGATTGGTCGAGAATCCCCGCAAATCTAGCAAAACCTGTTATCCTCGCCGGTGGGTTGAGTGCTGATAATATCGCTGACGCTGTGCGCCAGGTAGCGCCTTATGCGGTGGATGTATCCGGCGGTATTGAAGCCTCCCACGGCTGTAAAGATGCCGAGAAGATGGCCTCTTTCGTTCGTCATGTGGCGTTAGCCGACGCCCGTTAGCGCTCTTTGCACACGTTTAGATAGACGCAGTTCATGTATGTTGCCTATGGGTATTTTATCGAGCTACGTTGTTAAGTTGATTCATTTATTGGTTGCCAGTTCTGGTGATCTTGTGAGGTGTCTTTGTGACCGCTTCTGAAACCGTTTCTAACACTGTACTGAAAACAAAGTTCAGTGACCTGACCCGAATGCCGGATGCCCGTGGTCATTTTGGCCCCTACGGCGGTCGGTTTGTGTCAGAAACCCTCAGCTTTGCTTTGGAAGAGCTGGAAAAAACATATTTCAGCTTACGTGATGACCCCGACTTCCAAGCTGAGTTTGACTATGATCTTGCCCACTATGTGGGGCGCCCGTCGCCGCTTTATCATGCTAAACGCTGGTCGGAAAGCCTTGGTGGCGCACAGATTTGGTTGAAGCGGGAAGACCTGAATCACACCGGCGCTCATAAGGTCAATAACACCATCGGCCAAGCGCTACTGGCAAAAAAAACCGGTAAGCCACGCATTATTGCTGAAACGGGGGCGGGTCAGCATGGCGTTGCCTCAGCCACTGTCGCTGCTCGCCTTGGGCTTGAGTGCGATATTTATATGGGGGCGGAAGACGTCCAACGCCAGAAACTAAACGTCTATCGTATGCGCTTACTGGGTGCACGGGTTATTCCGGTAGAGTCCGGTACGCGTACGCTTAAAGATGCCATGAACGAAGCGCTGCGTGACTGGGTCACCAACGTTGATAACACTTTCTATATCATCGGTACCGTGGCTGGCCCACACCCTTATCCGCTGCTCGTACGTGATTTTAACGCGGTCGTGGGCCGTGAAGCGCGTCGCCAGTCGTTGGAGCAGATCGGCCGTTTGCCAGATGCGCTGATTGCCTGTGTTGGGGGCGGCTCGAATGCCCTGGGGCTGTTCTATCCGTTCGTTGAAGATGATGACGTTGCTATGTACGGCGTAGAAGCCGGTGGTGATGGGGTTGAAACGGGCCGCCACGCGGCACCGCTGGCGTCCAACGCCCCGCGCGGTGTGCTGCACGGTAACCGCACCTATTTAATGTCCGATGAAGCTGGCCAGGTGTCGGATACGCACTCCATTTCAGCCGGCCTGGATTACCCGGGCGTAGGCCCGGAGCACGCCCTGTGGAAGGATGTTGGCCGTGTTAAATATGTGGTGGCTAACGACAACGAAGTGCTGGAAGCGTTTCGTGAGTTGACGCATATGGAAGGCATTATGCCCGCTCTTGAGTCGGCTCATGCGCTGGCCCATGCCAAGGTATTGGCGCCGACCATGCGACCTGATCAACATATCGTGGTCAACCTTTCTGGGCGTGGCGACAAAGACATCATGACCGTTGCTAAGATTGATGGCATCGAATTTTAAGGTCAGCTTTTTTAAGGGCGAGCATGAACCGTATTGATCAGCGTTTCAGTGAACTTAAACAGCAGGGCCGCAAGGCTCTGATCCCTTACATCACCGCAGGGGACCCAGCACCGCAGTATACGGTGGGCTTTATGCACACACTGGTAGACGCCGGTGCCGATGTCATTGAACTTGGCGTGCCTTTTTCCGACCCAATGGCCGATGGCCCAGTGATTCAAAAAGCCTGTGAACGTGCGTTAAAGCAGGGCACCCGGCTGGTTGACCTGATGCAAATGGTCAAAGAGTTTCGCCAAACCGATACCACGACGCCGGTCGTGTTAATGGGATATTTAAATCCTATTGAGCGTATTGGTTATGAGAACTTTGCCGACCAAGCTGCCAGTGTCGGCGTCGATGGCGTATTGATTGTCGATATGCCGCCGGAAGAAGCCGATGAAATTGGCCCATTGCTGAAATCTCGTGATTTAGCGGCGATTTTTCTCGTTGCGCCTACCACTTCTAACGAGCGTGCCGCTACAATATGCGCCCATGGCGAGGGCTACTTATACTATGTTTCGCTGAAAGGCGTGACAGGTGCCGCCACCCTGAATGCCGAAGACGTAGCCGAGCACTTGGCACCACTGCGGGGGATGACCGATTTGCCGCTTTGCGTTGGTTTTGGCATTCGTGATGGCGTAACGGCCGCGGAAGTGGCTAAAGTCGCCGATGGTGTCATTGTAGGTAGTGCCTTGGTTAACCGTATCGCCGAAAGCTTAGATGCGCCGGAAACCATTGCGGGTCAGTTGAAAAGTGTATTAGCAGAAATGCGTACGGCGATGGATGCCTAAAGCTAAATGCTTTATCGCCTATGCTTAACAGTTTGACGACACTCATCAAGCCTGGTTTGGCCAGGCGTTGACGTATAACGGAAGCCTTTTTGATATGAGCTGGTTAGACAAGATCGTACCCTCCATGGGTCGTATCCAGCGTAAAGACCGTCGCGCTAGCGTTCCCGACGGCCTCTGGCGTAAATGTCCCAAGTGCGAAGCGGTTCTCTATCTTCCTGAGTTAGAGAAACACAATAGCGTCTGCCCCAAGTGCGATCACCACCTGCGCTTGACGGCGCGTAAACGCTTGGACTGGTTCTTGGATAAAGCAAAACGCGAAGAGATCGCGGCGGAAATCGAACCCAATGATCGATTGAAGTTTCGCGACTCTAAAAAATATAAAGACCGCCTGACTGCAGCGCAAAAAGACACCGGTGAGAAAGATGCACTGGTCGCTATGCGCGGTGAGTTGGATGGTTTGCCGGTCATTGCCGTTGCCTTTGAGTTCACCTTTATGGGTGGCTCTATGGGGGCGGTGGTCGGTGAGAAATTTGTGCGCGCTGCTACCCTGGCCCTGGACGAGAATATCCCGCTGGTATGCTTTGCGGCCTCGGGTGGTGCTCGCATGCAGGAAGCGCTCTTCTCGCTGATGCAGATGGCCAAAACATCCGCGGCGCTTGAGAAGCTCAAACAGGCGGGAGTGCCGTATATTTCAGTGCTTACTGATCCTGTCTTTGGTGGCGTTTCAGCCTCGTTGGCTATGCTCGGTGATTTAAACATTGCCGAACCCAATGCGTTGATTGGCTTTGCTGGCCCACGGGTCATCGAACAAACGGTGCGTGAAACTCTACCCGAAGGGTTCCAGCGCAGTGAGTTTCTGCTTGAGCATGGCACTGTCGATATGATCGTTCATCGTCATGAAATGCGTGCCCGCGTGGGCAGTGTGCTGCGTAAATTGACTCATCACGATGTTACGCCAGTTAGTTCGTTGTCGACTGATGATGCGGACGTTTCAGAACCTATCGTCGAAGAGGCAACGTTAGCGGACACTGCTGACGTCACTTTTGAAAGCATTGAGCCGGCTAAGAAGGACACTTCCTCTACCGCTAAGAGTGACGACCATACACGCAATGCCTGATTCTTTGCAGCCAGACTCCTTGTCGCCCTTGTCTTTAAACCAATGGCTTCAACATTTGGAAACGTTGCATCCGGTCGGAATTGATATGGGCCTGGAGCGGGTTTCCAAAGTGGCAAGGCGTATGGGGCTGCTTTCAAGCCCGATTGCTCCCCGCGTTATTACCGTGGCGGGAACGAATGGCAAGGGCTCAACCCTTGCCATGATCGAGAGCATTGCCCGTGCCCACGGTTGGCAGGTGGGTACCTATACGTCACCCCACTTATTGCGCTACAACGAACGCGTCAAAATCGACGGTCAGGAAGCTGAGGATAAACTGCTCGTAGAAGGTTTTGAGCACGTTGAGAGAGCGCGCTTGCAGGATGATCACATCAGCCTGACCTATTTTGAGGCGGGCACACTGTGCGGGCTATGGTGCTTGGCCAACGCAGAGCTTGATCTTGCGGTACTTGAAGTAGGTCTTGGCGGTCGGCTGGATGCGGTCAATATCATTGATGCAGATGTGGCCATCGTCACCACGATTGCTCAGGATCATGCTAACTTTTTAGGCACCGATCTGGCTCAGATTGGGCGCGAAAAAGCCGGTATCTTCCGTGCTGGCAAGCCAGCCGTCTTAGGCAGCCAAGCGCTACCTGTAAGCGTTTCCGAATGCGCGCAGTCGTTAGCAGCGCCTAAGTTTGCATTAGGGCAGCAGTTTACCCATCAAACCATGAGTAAAGAGTATTCCAACTGGCGCTGGCAGGGGCAGCAAGCGGATGGCATAAGCATCGTCGTCGACGCGCTTCCTGACCCTGGGCTACCTATCGATAATGCGGCTACTGCATTACAAGCGCTCGTACTTGCCGGAATGGCGTTGGTTCCCGCTGATGTAAAAGTTGGGCTCGCGACGGTGCAACTGGCTGGGCGGCTACAATGGATTGGGCCATGGTGCCTGGATGTTGGGCATAATCCTCATGCCGCCGAGTACGTCGCTCGCCACTTACCGTCACCGCCCGAAGGGGGCCAGCAGTGGGGCCTTATCGGCATGTTGAATGATAAGGATATTGACGGTGTCATACAGGCATTATCTGCCCGCATCAGCGACTGGGTGTGCGTGTCGCTGACAGGCGAACGAGGTTGTCTGGCAAGTGAGTTGTCGCAACGTATTATAGCTCAGGGAGGGCGGGTACACTTTTGCGCAGAGTCGCCGCACGCTGGCGCCGATTGGCTCGCTAAGGTGTTAACGCCCAATGATCGTGTCTTGGCCACCGGGTCGTTCTTTACTGTAGCGGCACTGCTAGCTCGGCCACTGCCAACAGGCGCCGCGTCGCTTGATGGAGACGGAAATGAAATACGGTAAAACTGAACGCATTAGCGGTATTGTAATTTTGCTCGCGCTGCTGGCAATCTTTGTGCCGTGGCTAATGAGTGACCCGGCACCCAGAGAAGAGCGCCCCCAGCCGAGCTTTGTCATTGAGCAGCCGGTTGAGGTGGAGCGTCGTAATGTACCCGCGCCAGAAAGGCCCTCAACCATTGATGAACCCGCATTATCTTCAGCACCCAGTGACGACGGCTTTATCCCTATTGATGCCAATCCGCGAGCGCCGCAAACCGATCAAATCGCTGCTTCAAACCAGTCACCTTCTAGGGCAGAAGCGGCAGGCTCCAGTGAGCCCGACGAGGCGCCGTCTACTCCTGATAGCGACCCCATCGCTGATTTAATTGCCACCAATAGTGGCAGCGGTCAAAGCAGCGCTGGAAGCGAGTCACAACGTTCGTCACAAAGCGTTTCTAGTCCTTCTTCCACCGCTCAAGGTGAGTGGGCGGTGCAAGTGGGCAGTTTCGGTGAGCCAGCGAATGCCCAGCGACTCAGTGCACAACTGTCAGAAGAAGGGTTTAGCGTTTATCAACGTGAGCGTGATAACAATATGACCACTGTATTTGTTGGCCCATATGCCACCTCCGAAGACGGTGAATCTGCCATGTCCTCGATTAAAGAACGCGCCAATGTTCAGGGCCTTCTTGTTCGAGTAAGAGACTAAGCCATGGCGTTAACATGGATTGATGCGGTGTTCTTGGCCGTGCTGGCGTTATCAATGCTAGCCGGATTCGTCAGGGGATTTGTTCGTGAAGCATTGGGTTTGGCCGCCTGGGTCGTTGCCTTAATGGTAGCCCGAGTACTCGCCGAGCCGGTGGCCGAACTGATGAGCGGGTTTATCGATAGCTTTGATGCCCGCCTAGTGCTCGCTTTTATACTGGTGATCTTTGCCGTTATTTTGCTTTGCGGCATAGTGATTCGCTTGGTGCATGCAGCGATTGAGTGGGTGGGCATGGGTCTTTTGAACCGCGTGGCGGGGGCCGCTTTCGGCGTTGCCCGCGGGGCGGTTATTTTGCTTATTGCGACTGTGCTGATTACCCTCACACCACTGGCGGAACTGCAGGCGTGGCAACAAGCCGAGCTGCGCCCGACCTTTATTCAGCTACGCGATTGGGCGGTGAGCCAGTTAGATCAGTGGGATCGCGAGCTGCCTGAGGCGCCATCGTCGCTGCGTGACATCTCTCTACCTGAACTGCGTCTGCCTAGTGCGACGGAGCGTGAGGTTATCCCGACAGGTGATTGACCTGTTACTGAAGTCGATTCTATGAACGTTCGGGCTTGCGTAGTTAGGTGACTTAGGTAAGTGACTTAGGCAAGCCATGGCATTAAGCGAGGTAACGTGAATGTGCGGTATAGTGGGCCTTCTGGGCAAGCAGGCGGTAAATCAGGGAATCTACGATGCCCTGACCGTACTTCAGCATCGTGGCCAGGACGCTGCCGGCATGATGACATGGAGCGAGGGACGCTTCCTACTGCGCAAGAGTAACGGCTTGGTACGTGATGTCTTTCATACCCGCCATATGGCCCGCCTAAAAGGCAACTTAGGCATTGGTCACGTGCGTTACCCGACGGCAGGCTCTTCAAGTGAAGCCGAGTCACAGCCGTTCTATGTTAACTCTCCTTACGGTATTGCGCTGGCGCATAACGGCAACCTGACCAACTCTGAGCAGTTGAAGCAGGAGCTGTTCTCGACCGATTTACGCCACATCAATACCAGCTCCGATTCTGAAGTGCTGCTCAATGTATTTGCTCACGAGCTGGGCAAGCAAGGCTTACATCTGGAAGCGGAAGACATCTTTGACGCCGTGCGTCGCGTTCACCGTCGCTGTAAAGGTGGCTATGCCGCCGTGGCGATTATTAATGGCTTTGGCATGGTGGCCTTCCGCGACCCCTTCGGTATTCGCCCGGTGGTTTTCGGTACCCGCGAAGAGGAAAACGGTCAAGCGGTCATGATCGCCTCTGAATCCGTTGCGTTGGACGTCGGCGGCTTTGAACTTGAACGCGATCTGTCGCCTGGCGAAGCTATTTTTGTCGATATCGAAGGCAATATTCATACCCAAGTCTGTGCTGATCGTCCGCTGCTTCGCTCGTGCATTTTTGAACATGTTTATTTAGCGCGCCCAGACTCGTTGCTGGACGGTGCCTATGTTTACGGTACCCGGATGCAGATGGGCCGTAAGCTGGGTGACCGAATCCTCAATGAATGGCCGGATCATGATATTGATGTGGTCATTCCTATTCCCGACACGTCGCGCACGTCTGCCCTCGAAATGGCACAGCACCTTGGGGTGACCTATCGCGAAGGGTTTATGAAGAACCGCTACATTGGCCGTACCTTTATTATGCCGGGGCAGACCCAGCGGAAGAAATCGGTACGTCAAAAGCTCAATGCCATCGACGTTGAGTTTAAAGGCAAGAACGTGCTGCTGGTGGATGACTCCATCGTGCGCGGCACGACCTGTAAGCAGATCATCCAGATGGCTCGTGATGCCGGTGCCCGCAAGGTCTATTTTGCCTCGGCGGCGCCGCCGGTTCGCTTCCCCAATGTATATGGCATCGATATGCCCGCTGCGTCTGAGCTGATTGCCCATGGCCGTAGTGAAGAAGAGGTCGGTGATTTAATTGGGGCTGACCGCATCTTCTATCAAAACCTGGAAGATCTAAAAGCGGCGTGTCGTGAAGTGAATCCTGAAATGGAAGAGTTCGATTGCTCGGTGTTTGACGGCAACTACGTCACCGGTGATATCGATGACGCTTATTTGGCTGCGCTTGAGGCTAGCCGTAATGATTCTGCCAAGGATCAGAGCGCTGGCGATCACGCGCTTGTCGATATGCACAATCAAGACGATGACCTGGACGATTAGGAGTGAAGCCTTATGCAGGATGACAATCATCAGGAAGACGGTCACCAGGATGAATGGTCATTAGAGACACTGGCGATCCGGGCAGGCCATCAGCGCACCTTTGAGCAGGAGCACTCGGAGCCTATTTTTCCGACCTCGAGCTTTGTCTATGAAAGCGCTGCAGAAGCGGCACGTAAGTTCGGTGGCCAAGAGCCGGGTAACGTTTATTCGCGCTTTACCAACCCGACAGTGCATACCTTTGAGCGTCGCCTAGCGGCGCTTGAAGGTGGCGAGCGCTGTGTTGCCACCAGCTCGGGCATGTCGGCCATTCTGTCGACCGCGTTGGCATTGCTTTCCGCAGGGGATGAAATTGTGGCCTCCCGGTCGCTATTTGGCTCAACGGTTAGTCTGTTCGATAAGTATTTAGGCAAGTTTGGTATTACCACGCGTTATGTCGAGCTTTCCAATGCCGCTGCATGGGAAGCGGCGATCACGCCCAAAACGCGTCTATTGTTTGCCGAAACGCCCTCGAACCCGCTGTCTGAAATTGCCGATATTCCGGCCTTGGCCGCGCTGGCCAAACGCCACGACGCGCTGTTGGCAATTGATAACTGCTTCCTCACACCGGCACTTCAGCAGCCGTTGGCGTTAGGTGCTGACCTAGTCATCCATTCGGCGACTAAGTATTTGGATGGACAGGGCCGTGCCATTGGGGGGGCAGTAGTGGGGAGCCATGCGCTGCTTGAAGAAGTGTTCGGTGTGGTGCGTACCTGCGGCCCGTGCTTGAGCCCTTTCAATGCCTGGATATTCACTAAGGGGTTGGAAACACTATCACTGCGTATGAAAGCGCATTGTGAAAATGCCTTGATCCTTGCCCGCTGGTTAGATGCACATCCGGCGGTGAACCGCGTGTTCTATAGCGGCCTGGAAGATCATCCCCAGCATGAATTGGCCAAACGGCAGCAAAAAGGGTTTGGTGCGGTGTTAGGTTTTGAAGTGAAAGGTGGTCAAGAGGGGGCCTGGCAGGTAATTGATGCGACCCGTATGCTCTCTATCACGGGCAATCTTGGTGATGTTAAAACCACTATCACTCATCCCGCTACCACTACTCATGGGCGACTTTCTGATGCCCAAAAGAGTGCTGCTGGCATCGCGCCTGGGTTGATTCGAGTCGCGGTGGGGTTAGAGAGTCAGGAAGATATTCAGCGAGATTTAGCCCGCGGACTGGATGCATTAGCGGCGCGTTAAACTAGCATCTGCTGACTAAAACCGGCCCCGCAGTTGGCCGGTTTTTTTATAGATGACTGTAAGCAGTGGTTTTTACGAATGGTGTGTTCTGCTTTTTTCAGCGGTTCCTCGCGTAGTTACACGATATGCTTTTGCTATTGACGTGTTCGCTAGTGGTTAGCGATTAATAAGGATGAGATTAATGTGGCGAAATAGTCGCAGCGGGTGGGGGTTGATCAGTATTCTGTTTCACTGGCTAAGCGCGCTGGCTATTATCGGTCTGTTTGCGCTGGGCTGGTGGATGACGGACCTTGGCTATTATGACCCCTGGTACAATCAGGGCCCATGGGTACATCGCTCGATTGGTATGTTGCTACTATTTGCCACCCTGGCGCGATTAGTATGGCGTTTTGCTCAGCCAACGCCTAAGGCAGAAGGCGGCCGCCTAGAGATTATTGCTGCCCACGTGGGGCATATCGCTCTTTATGTGCTTGTGTTACTGGTCATGGCGAGCGGCTACTTAATTTCTACCGCTGACGGGAGCGGGATCAGTGTATTTGGTTGGTTTGAGGTGCCTGCACTGGTATATGACTTCCCCAACCAGGCAAGTTTGGCGGGTAACGTACATTGGTATAGCGCTCTGGCATTGATGATTTTATCGGCAGGTCACGCGCTTGCCGCGTTTAAGCATCACTGGCTAGACCGGCATTCAACATTGGTACGTATGCTAAACCCCGCGCATAGCCGAGCAGGCGATCATAGTGCAACAAAGTCATCACGTTAGCCGTTTACACTTTTTCTAAACATCGCGCGTAAGATAATTGACTTCCCGCGGTGCCTATTAAGTAAAGTAAGGAGTAATTCAATATGTTCAAGAAAACAGCATTTGCATCCGCGATCGCCGCTGTAGCACTGGTACCTTTGAGCCAAGCACAGGCAGCTGATTACCAAATCGATACCGAAGGCCAGCACGCCTTTGTTCAATTCAAAATTTCTCACTTGGGCTTCTCTTACATTCTAGGTAGCTTTGAAAAGTTTGAGGGCCAGTTCGCTTACGATCCTGAAAATCTTGATGCATCTTCGGCAGAAATCGAAGTCCAAGTTGACAGCCTGACCAGCAACCATGCTGAGCGTGACCGTCATATCCTGAGCGGCGACTTCCTGAATGCCAGTGAATTCCCGACAGCTACCTTTACCTCCACAGGCTTTGAGTCAACGGGTGATAATGAAGGCGTGTTGACCGGTGATTTGACCCTGCACGGCGAAACTCAAGAGATTGAAATGCCGGTTACCCTGATGGGTAAAGGCGATGACCCGTGGGGCAACTACCGCGCTGGTTTTGAAGGCAGCACTACGCTGACCTTGGGCGATTACGGTATTAATATGAGTGACTTCCCTGAATCTATGCATGAACTTGAGCTATATGTGACGTTTGAAGGTATTCGTCAGTAATAACTTACTGCGCTAAGTACGCCACTGTCCTTTAAGGGCGGTGGCGTTTTACGTTACAACCGATAAATAATTAACCATCACCTAAGGAGAGAGTGCTTGGCTGCTGTCATGCAACAAAAAGAGTTGGCGATAACCCTATGGCGTCAAACGTGGCCTATGGCCATTGGGGTGTTGGCGCTATTGGGTTTTCAACTTGTTGATAGCGCATTTATTGCTCGTTTGGGTACTGCGCCGTTGGCCGCGCAATCATTTACCTTTCCTTTGTCGTTTCTGATTATCGGCATTCAGGTAGGGATGGGGATTGCGATTGCCGCGCTTATTTCGCGGGCATTGGGGGCGGGTGAAGAAGCCCGGGCGAGACGCTTAAGCAGTTTGGTGCTTATGGCGGGTGGCGGCGTCATCGGCCTCTTGGCGATCGCATTATGGATATTTTATGTACCTATCTTTCAACTGCTGGGCGCGGATGAAACGACGCTTTCCTATATCCGCATTTATTGGGCACCTCAGCTGCTATCCGCATGGTTGGGGGCACTGCTTTATTTCAGCTACAGCGTTTTTCGTGCCCATGGTGACACCCGCCTACCAGGCAAAATGATGGTGCTGAGTAGCCTTGTGAACCTTGTTCTCGATCCACTGCTGATTTTTGGCATAGGTGATTGGGAAGGCGGGGGGCTACCTGGCGCAGCCTGGGCAACCGCGATTGCTTTTTCAGTAGGTCTATTGGTGACCACGCGTAAATTACTTAAACGCCAGTGGGCCGCTCAGCAGGGACTGTGGCAAGAGGCCAAACAGTCGTGGCGGCCATTTACGGGTATTGCCGCACCGGCCATGGTCAGCCAGCTGATGCCGCCCTTGGCTGCGATGCTGGCAATCTCTGTTGTGGCGGGCCTGGGTGAAAGCGAAGTGGCCGCCTGGGGCTTGGCAAGCCGTTTGGAAACACTCTCACTGATGGTCATTCTGGCCATGACCATGTCGCTACCGCCGTGGTTAGGGCGTTGCTACGGTGCCGGTGATTGGGGGCAGATTCAGCAGCTTATGACGTTGGCTATAAAAGTCGCGCTATTTTGGCAACTGGGTCTCGGTATAGTATTGGCACTGGGAGCGCCCTGGCTAGCGATGGCATTGGCAGGCAACCCGGATGTGCAAAGCGAGCTGACACTGCTGATTCGTTTTCTGCTGCCTAGCTATGCGGCACTGGGTATTTGCATGCTAGTCGTCTCGGCAGGTAATGCGTTAGGTTGGCCATTACGAGCCATGCTGTTATCCAGTGCGCGGCTGTTTATTTGTTATTTGCCTTGCCTATGGTTAGGCTCGCAGTTCTTCGGTTGGTGGGGACTGGCGGCGGGTGCGGCCGTGGGGAATCTGCTGGCAGGCGTTATGGCATGGCTCGTTATGCGGCGTATTTTATCCCGCCCGCATCGTCAGGCGGGATTCATCAATTAACGCTTGCGTGCTGCTTCCTGATAGGAAAAATACATAAACAGTAGTGCCATACCCAAGTAGCCCATGACAAACTCAGGCGCTGCATTGAAAGCGAGTTTAGGGGCGTGCATTAGTCCGAAAAACGAAAAACCCGCCGCAATCGCTGCGAAGGCGGCTGCACGCCTAAACTGATGATCAATCACCGATACCGTCATAGCGCCCAGCAGGATCGCCATAAACATGGCCCCTTGGCCCATTACTACGATGGCACTTGAGATATCGGTCACCACCTCGCCAGCCCCGCGATTAAAGCGCGTCATCACGTAGTTAGCAAAGTAGGGCAGCATGGCCAGCGCCACGGCCGGGTAGTAGCGCGTGTCGTTGGCTTGAAAGGCGGTCGCAATCATCGACATGCCAACAAAGACTAGAATAGGCGCCACTACAGAAACGGGAATAATTGCTGCCAGCGCAGCAATGAGACCGAACATGGTGGCTAAGGCATATACGGCGCCATTCAGCAGGCTGTATCCCCGGCCCGCGCCCATCCATTTAGCGCCTACCGTGGCGATATAAACCGTAGTGGGAAAGACGCCGCCAAATAGCGCACCAATCATAGTGCCTGCGCCATCTACTGCCTGGCATTCGCGCACATCGTACTTATCGCCTGCCGCTTCCATTGCTTCCACATTGTTCATGGTTTCAATAGCGTTATACAGCGTAATGGGCAGCACCACGGTCAGCACTGCGAGCATGCTGGTCAGCAGTAGCCCCAGCCCTTCAAACCAAGCCAGATTGGGAAGCAGCGGATAAAAGCCTAGGTGGGTAAAGGCATCGCTAAACCGTTCGGTGCCAGCGTCGCCAATCAAGTAGGCCATAGCGGTACCGACGATAATAGCAAATAGCGAGGTTGGAAGCTTAAAGGGCATGCTGACGCGGGCCACTAAGCCAACAATGATAATCGCTAACACCAGCAGGCCAATAATCGGCATTTCGAGTGTTTTAAACAGCATTTCTCCGGCGATAAACGTCAGTGCAACGCCAGCCACCGCGCCAAGCATGGCGGCTCTTGGTAGGTGGTATTGCACCCAGCGGCCAATCACGCTGATCGCGGCTTCAATGGCACCGCTTATAAAGCAGGCGGCAACAGCCACTTTCCAAGCCATTTCCGCATCGCCGGTGAGCTGTTTGGCGGGTAGCAATACGCCGAACAGGAATACGAACATCACCGGCGTCGAGATACCGTAAGAGAGCGCTGTCACATCCGCCCGGTTCTCTTTGCGTGCCAGCCTTGCCGCGCTCCATGCATAGTAGAAGTTGCCAACCATCACCGCTACCGCTGCACCGGGCAGCACTTGCCCGTAGACAATGGAGGCAGGAAACCCCATGCCCAGCATAGTGATGGCGATAATGACAAAGTTGGCGATGTTGTTTTGGAATAGCGCGAAGAATGCGTCAGTGTCTTCTTTTTTGTACCACGGATAGTGAGTGCTGGCAGCCGCCATGTTAGGCCTCTTGATTATGGTGTGTTGTATACAAGGCTATACTGAGTGTGCCGAAGTGTTGACTAATCGGTCAAGTGCCTAATACATGAAAACGCCCAGGCGTTGCCTGGGCGTTTGTTACTGCGTTGCTGCTTGGCGATTAGTCGTTAACAGCGGCAATCGCTTTGGCAAGGTAGGGGAGGTTCTCATGTGAGAAGCCCGCTACGTTGGCGCGACCCGAGCGCACCATGTAGATACCAAACTCGTCACGCAGGCGATCGACCTGTTCCGGCGTTAAGCCGGTGTAGGAGAACATGCCACGCTGCTCAGCAACGCAGGCGTACTTCTCGTCCAGTCCGTAGGGCTTCAGTGCTTCCACAAAGTCGCGGCGCAGGGTATTGATGCGATCACGCATTTCGGTGAGTTCTTCACGCCACATCTCGGTCAGTTCGGCGTCGTGGAGAATTTCGCTGACGATAGAGCCGCCGTGAGCGGGCGGGTTCGAGTAGTTCTCACGGGCAACGATGGCGACTTGAGAGCGGATGTTGTCCATCTGCTCGTTATTTTTGGCCACCATGATCAAGCAACCGGTACGCTCGCAGTAAATACCAAAGTTTTTAGAGCATGAGCTGGTGATGATCGCTTCATCAAGGTTCTCTGCCAGCAGGCGCACGCCATAAGCATCTTCATCCAGACCTTCGCCAAAGCCTTGATAGGCGAAATCGATCAGCGGAAGCAGCTTGCGTTCACGCACGATTTCCAGCACTTCCTGCCACTGGTCATGGGAAAGATCAAAACCGGTAGGGTTATGGCAGCAGGCGTGTAGCACCACCACATCACCTTCAGGAATGCTTTTCAGCGCTGACCGCATGCCGTCAAAGTCGAGACGGTTGTCGGGGTCAACGTAAGGGTACTTGTGCAGCTCAATACCAGCTGCCGTAAAAATGCCGTGGTGGTTCGGCCATGTCGGGTCACTTACCCAGATACCCTTACCCGGCAGCTGTGTGGCAATAAAATCTGCAGCCAAGCGCAGCGCGCCGGTACCGCCTGGTGATTGGGTGGCGCTGGCACGATTGGCTTTTAAGACGGATGAATCAGCGCCAAAAACCATGGGCAGCACGACTTCGCCATAGCTAGGCGCGCCGTGAGAACCGATATAGGTTTTTGTCGTTTCGTTTTTGAGCAGGCGAGCTTCTGCTTCCTTAACAGCGCGCATTACCGGCGTATTGCCTTGGGTATCACGGTAAACACCGACACCTAAATCCACTTTTTGCGGGTTGGTATCTTTTTTGAAAGCTTCGATCAGCCCGAGAATGGCGTCTCCTGGGACTCGCTCAATATGCTCAAACATTTATTCGGCTACCTCGTCGGTTCTGGCGGCAAGAATGAAGTCATTTAGATGCAGGCCTTTAATAGCATGAGACCACCACGTGACGGTGGCTTTGCCCCACTTTGTGGTAATAACGGGGTGGTGGCCAGCCTGCTCTGCAATATCACCAACGCGTTGGGTGAATGCCAATGCGCTGGCGAAGTCGCGAAATGTAAAACTCCGTGACAGCTTCATGATGCCATCGTGCTCGACAATCTGCCACTGGCTGAGGCTTTTTAGCCGCTCTTGGGCTTCTCCTAAGCTTAGCGGCTGAGCATTTTTACCGCAGGGTTCGCAGGTAGATTCAGCGAGCGTTGCCATCTTTTTGCTCCTCTAGCGGGGTATTTCTTACTAGCGTAGAAGGCAAACGCAGTCGCGACCAATATCCTTGGCGGTATACAGCGCCTGGTCGGCCCGTTCGATCAAACTCGTAAGAGGCTCGCCACAACGAAATTCGGCAATCCCGATGCTTAGCGTTACCTGGCCAGCGCCCATGCCGAAGTCGTACACACTGATGGCATGGCGTATTCGGTCGGCAAGTGTATGGCAATGCTGCAGCGATGTGAGCGGCAGCACGACCATAAACTCTTCTCCACCCAGGCGGGCGATCATGTCTTCACAGCGCAGTAGTGACTGCGCTTGTGTCGCCAACTGTTTGAGCACGTCATCACCGTGCAAATGGCCCCAGCGGTCGTTAAGGCGTTTAAAATGATCGATATCGATCATCATGATGGAGAGCGGTGTGCCATGGCGGGTGCTGAGTGAGGCTATATTAGTTAAGTGCACCATCAATTTGCGCCGATTGGGTAACTCTGTGAGCGGGTCTGTATCGGATAGTTTACGAAGACGCTGCTCCTCGGAGACCTGGTCGCTAATGTCCATCATTATGCCGTTCCACTGCACTCCGTCCGCGACCGTCTTTGGTCGTGCGCTCACCGCAATCCAGTGAGGTTTTTCTTTCGGGAACGGTAGTAAAAAGCGGGTCGTCAGCGGCAGCATCCAGCGTGCTGAACGTTCGATCGCTGACATAATTTTGGGGTGATCATTGCCGGTTAATTGCTCAACCAACTCTCCAGCATTTTGTGAGAGCAGATCTCGGTCAATATGTTTGAGAGCCTCACCGCCACCCTCTATATAGGGAAAGCGCATATGACCGTTACGAGCGAGGTGTAATTGAAAGATGACGCCAGGAATGAGGGGTATCAAATGGTCTGCACTGATTCGCTGGGGTGCGTCTATATCATTCACGGGCATGCGTGAATCTCCAAGCATATGCCAATTTAATTTTGGAAGTGAAGATTAGCGCTATTTACGTAATCAATATGTAAGTAATTGCAGACAGTATGGTTAAAATTTATATTTTTTAAGAATATATATATTATCATATAACATATGAAAGGTTGAATTATAAGCAATAGTCGATGTGTTATTGGCATTTAGTGATAAAATTAATTACTTTTTTGCATATTAAAAAACTTTTTTATTCCTGAGGTGGTTTCTTGGAAGTAGCACGAGAGCAAATGTCTCGCTCGTATGGCTTTGTCAGTTTAGTGGGGGCAGGGCCCGGCGATCCAGAGTTATTAACGCTGAAAGCTTACAAGCGACTGCAGACCGCTGAAGTCGTGCTGTATGACCGCCTAGTCAGCGATGAGGTTGTTGCGTTTATACCCCCGCAAGCGCAGCGCTTTTATGTCGGTAAAGCGCGCTCGC
This sequence comes from Vreelandella sp. DA03-1M, assembly GCF_055725665.1. Classification (NCBI taxonomy): domain Bacteria; kingdom Pseudomonadati; phylum Pseudomonadota; class Gammaproteobacteria; order Oceanospirillales; family Halomonadaceae; genus Vreelandella; species Vreelandella sp. DA03-1M. Next base: position 2,606,592 of record NZ_CM146798.1, on the reverse strand, counting down.
AGCATAGCGTTCCTCAAAATGGCATTAATCAGGCGCTAGTAAAATGGGCACAGCAAGGTAAGCGCGTTGTTCGCCTCAAAGGTGGCGATCCGTTTATTTTTGGGCGCGGTGGTGAAGAGCTTGAGGCTCTGGTGGCGGCGCACATTAGTGTGGAAGTTATACCGGGAGTAACCGCGGCTTCGGGCTGTGCGGCGTATGCGGGAATACCGCTGACCCATCGCGATCATGCTCAGTCGGTGCGTTTCGTGACAGGTCATTTACAGCAAGGTGAGTGTGATCTTGATTGGGATGCGCTTGCGCGGCCAGGGCAGACGCTGGTGTTTTATATGGGATTGGGTAGCGTGAACGTCATTAGTCAGGCGTTGATAAAGCATGGCTTAGCGCCAGAAACACCGCTTGCCTTGATTGAGCAAGGGACAACGCGCCAACAGCTAACCCATATTGGATGTTTGTCAGCGTTGCCAGCTACTTTCTTGGCGGGTCTCATTAAACCGCCTACGCTGCTAATAGTGGGAAGTGTGGTGTCGCTGCATACGACGCTCAGTTGGTTTGATGTGCACAATGGCCAAGCATCAGGCTTCCATGAGGGGAAACACCCCCCTTCAAATTAACGTGGTTCATCATAGAGGGTAGTGGTAACGTTAGAGCAACATTTATATACGATTGTTACTAACAAACTGGCTAGATACAGTGAGCTGTGTATGCTGAAAGGGAGAATCATCCACGGCTAGTGCATTACAAGTGCAATTGATTACCGTTAGCTGAGCCAACGTTAGCTTAGACCAAAGAGGAACGCATAATGTCGGAAACAAATAATACGGATCACCCGTCACCGGCCAACAAGCCGGAGCCAGCAAAAAAGACAGAGCCGGCCAAAAAGACGGATATGAAAACTCTCTTTCAAGATAACCGAGTAAAAGCGATTGCAGGGATCGCTGCTATTGCGGTTATCTGGGCGATCATGGCGCAGTCTAACGCAGGTTCTCGCCAGGATCGTGTTGATAGCTTAGAAGAGCAGCTCGCTAGCGTTGAGCAAGAAAATAGCCAAATGAGCCAGCGCATTAGCGAAATAGAGGAAGCTGAAACCAATTTAGCTGCACTGCAAGAGGAGATGGCTTCTCTTGAGGCTCAGCAGGAAGAGGCCAACTCGTCGCTTGAGAGTGCTCAAACCAACGTCAGCGATGTGCAGTCGCGGTTAGAAGAACTTGAATCCGAGCGAAATGCGCTGGAAGAAGAAATCGCCTCTCTTAATGAGCAGATAGAGAGCGCTGAAAGTGAGATGAGCGGACTGCGTGAAGAACGCGACGAGATCATCAGCACTCGCGATGAAGCGGAAAGTACTCTCCAGCAAGTTGAAGAAGCGCGCTCTAGTACTGAAGAAGCTCGTCAGAAAGCAGAAGCCGCCCGTCAAGAAGCCGAGGAACAGCGCCAACAAGCGGTTGAAGAGCTGGGCAACACGGAAGAGGAACTGTCCGGGCTGGAAGAGCAGATTAGCCAGTCAAATGAACAGCTAAGTGGTTTAGAAGAGGAAATCTCAACCGCCCAAAGCGAGCTTGATGACCTAAAAAGCGAGCGTGACTCCATCACTAGCGAACGCGATGAGCTGCAAAACGAAGTTGATTCGCTAACGGCGCTTCGCGAAGAGGAAGAGCAGAGCTTGAGCGACGTGCGCACCGAGCTCGATGACGTCATGGTCGCTTTGGAGATGGGCCGTGAGGAAGTGTCGAGCGTTGAGAGTGATATTGAAGAGCGTGAAAGCCAACTAGAGCGTTTAGAGAGCCAGCTTGGTGAATGGCGCGATGAGCTTTCCACACTCGACGGCCGTTTGGCCGATGCGGAGGAGTCAGCTGGTGAAGCCACTTCCTCTTCCCAGGGCAGTGGTTCAGAAAGTGACTCGTCAGAAGGCGGCTCTTCAAATGGTGGTTCTTCAAATAACAGCTCTTCAAATGACAGTTCTGCACAAGAGAATTCGTCAGAAGAAGCGTCTAGCAATGGCGATGAGAGCGCCAACGATAGCGATGGTGGCAGTGAAGAAGCACAGCAAAACGCTGCTGGCTAATAGAGAAAATCGGTAACGTTGTAGAGTAGCAACACAAGAGCGGATGTCGGGTGACTGGCATCCGCTTTTTGTTTGTTGGTTTATGAATGCAGCCCCGAGGAGTATCATTCCTGCAACGTTAATTACTAGCCTAAACGAGGAGTGCCATTGATGGATGGGGTAAAGCATATTATTGCAGTGGCATCAGGCAAAGGGGGCGTGGGAAAATCCACCGTCACCGTCAACTTGGCGTTAGCCTTGGCGGCGCAGGGTCACCGCGTGGGTGTACTTGATGCAGATATTTACGGCCCGAGTCAGGCGCAGATGTTGGGTGTAAAAGAGGGCGTACGTCCACAGGCGGGGGCCAATAATAAATTTCTTCCGCTTGAAGCGCATGGCCTTCAAGCGATGTCGATGGCATTTATGGTCAATACCCGCGAGCCGATGGTATGGCGTGGGCCAATGGTTGTCGGCGCGTTCCAGCAAATGCTGACACAAACCCAATGGGATAATCTTGATTTCCTATTGATTGATATGCCCCCAGGCACTGGTGATATCCAGCTTACCCTGGCCCAGAAAGTACCTGTGGCAGGCGCGGTGATTGTCACTACCCCGCAGGATATTGCGCTTTTAGATGCCCGCAAAGGGATCGAGATGTTCCGCAAGGTTAACGTGCCGGTACTGGGCGTAGTGGAAAATATGAGCCTTTACCACTGTGAAAACTGTGGCCATGAAGCGGCTATTTTTGGTACTGGTGGCGGAGATAGCATCGCTCAAGAGTACGATACTCAAGTGCTTGGACGGCTACCACTCACGCTCTCCATCCGGGAACTGACGGATTCAGGACGCCCGAGTGTCATATCTGAACCTGAGGGGACGGTGAGCCAGACCTTTGCTGCTATCGCCCAAAAAGTAGCCGAAGCGGTTAATGCCAATCAAGGCGATGGACCCACTATTTCCTTTAGCGAGTGAAGAAGTAACACATGAGTATCAAATCTGATAATTGGATTCGCCGCATGGCCAAAAGCGACGCGATGATTGAGCCGTTTGAAGCCGAGCAAGTGCGTTATGTGAACGACCAACGCGTGATTTCTTACGGCACGTCAAGCTATGGCTATGACGTACGCTGCTCAGATGAATTTAAAGTCTTTACTAATATTCACTCAGCGATAGTTGATCCTAAAGCGTTTGATGCGAAAAGCTTCGTCGATATTAAAGGCGATGTTTGCGTTATTCCGCCCAACTCTTTTGCACTGGCCCGTACGGTCGAGTACTTCCGGATTCCACGTAATGTGCTGACTATTTGCTTGGGAAAATCCACCTACGCGCGCTGTGGCATTATTGTCAATGTGACCCCGCTGGAGCCCGAGTGGGAAGGCCACGTGACACTAGAGTTTTCTAACACCACCAATCTGCCAGCGAAAATCTATGCCCATGAGGGTGTTGCGCAGATGTTGTTCTTAGAGTCCGATGAGGTGTGCGAAACCTCGTATAAAGACCGCGGAGGAAAGTACATGGGCCAGCGCGGTGTTACTTTGCCGCGCACCTAGCCTTACTGCTTTGCTGACAAAAACGCCTGACGGTGATAAAGCCGTCAGGCGTTTCTGATTCATGCTGAGTGAACAGTCATTTCCGGCGAGAAAGCATTAATTAGTCCTGCTGTTCATCATCCAGCTCTGCGTCCAACTCCTCATCCAGCTCTTCAGCCGCGTCGGCGTGAGAAAGCCGCATTCCATGCTCAGGTAACAGGTGACCGTCCATTTTGGCGCCTTCGGCGCTGAACTGCAGTCGACCTTCCAAAAACCACTGCACCGCAATCGGATAGAGTAGATGCTCACGGGAACGCACTTTTTCCTGCAGTGTTTCCACCGTGTCGTCAGGGCTGATCTGGAGCTCAGCTTGCAGCACGACGGGCCCACCATCCAGCTCTTCGGTGACAAAGTGCACGCTGCACCCATGGCTGGTAACACCGGCTGCCAGGGCACGGGCGTGAGTATTAAGACCTTGGTACTCGGGGAGCAGTGAAGGATGAATATTCAGCATGCGACCTAAGAAACGCTGAACAAAGCGAGGCGTCAAAATACGCATGAAGCCTGCCAGGACGATAAGATCCGGTTCATGGCGTTCAATGACTTTGATCAACGCGCCGTCATAAGCTTCACGGCTATCGTATTCGCGATGGGGCAGGGCGACTGCTTCAATGCCCGCTTCGTGGGCACGCTTCAATCCGTAGGCATCAGCGACGTTGGAAATAACCGCGACAATCTCTCCGCCGCCTAAACGGTCATGGGACTGGGCATCAATCAAGGCCTGCAGATTGCTGCCGTTACCTGAAACCAACACCACGATACGGCGGGCCCCGAGGGGGTCTGGCGTCACGTCTTTGATAGTGTCGCTTTGATAGTCCGTATTGGTCATGCCGAGAGGTTCTCCAGAATAACGGCTTCCCCTTGACGTTTGGTGATCTGACCTAGGCGGTAAACAGTTTCGCCTTCAGCTTCTAGATGTGCCGTTGCACGCTCTGCTTGCTGTTGTGGCACCACAACGACCATGCCGATACCGCAATTAAGCACACGGTGCATTTCGGTTTCGTTGACGTTGCCCTGTGCCTGCAGCCAGTCAAATACGGCAGGGCGCTGCCAGCTATTAATATCAATATGAGCAGCGAGATCATCCGGTAGAACGCGGGGAATATTTTCAAGCAGACCGCCACCGGTAATGTGTGACAGTGCGTGCACAGGAATGTCACTACCGCGCATTAACGAGAGCAGTGATTTCACATAAATGCGGGTGGGCGCCATCAATGCATCACCCAAAGACTTGCCGTCGATGTCGGTGGTCAACGAAGCGTTACTGACGTCGAGTATTTTGCGAATCAGCGAGTAACCGTTGGAGTGTGGTCCTGAGGAGGCAAGCCCCAGGATGACATCACCTTCGGCCACTTTGCTGCCATCCAGAATGTCTGCTTTCTCAACTACGCCGACACAAAAACCAGCTAAATCGTAATCGCTGCCTTCGTACATGCCCGGCATTTCGGCAGTTTCACCACCGACCAGTGCACAGCCGGCCAGCTCGCAGCCAGCACCAATGCCGGTGACAACGTCAGCAGCAATATCCACATCGAGCTTACCCGTGGCATAGTAGTCAAGAAATAGTAGCGGCTCGGCGCCAGCCACGATCAAATCGTTGACACACATCGCGACTAAATCAATCCCAATCGTGTCGTGTTTGCCAAGATCCATCGCGAGGCGCAGTTTGGTGCCGACGCCATCGGTACCCGAGACAAGCACGGGTTGCCGATAGCCCGCCGGAATTTCACATAGCGCGCCAAAACCACCCAGCCCGCCCATGACTTCTGGGCGTGTGGTGCGTTTGGCAACGTGTTTGATGCGGTCAACCAGGGCATTACCGGCATCAATATCGACGCCTGCGTCCTTATAGCTGAGGGAAGGAGTAGCCGAAGAAGAGGAGGTCTCGGTCATGACAGATCCTGTGAAGCAATTAGCGGTGCTGGTAGTGCTGGCGACAAAGCCAGTGCTGGGCTTAACTTGAGCGGATTGTAACACTCAGCGGCTCAGGTCGCACCGCTGTGACACATGATGAAAAGCATACGAGCAGCTTTTGTTCATATGCGGCATAGTAGTGGTAAGTAAAAATAGTAGCGCTTAATGAAAATGTTGGTTTAAAGCCACGTTTGAGAGGGAACTATGCGGAATTCTTGGTGGGGTGTCCTGTTTTTAGTGGTGATCGGCGGTTTGATTTATTTGTTAGATGCAGTACTGATGCCTTTTATTGCTGGGATGATTCTCGCTTATCTAGCCGATCCGTTAGCAAACCAGTTCCAGCGTTGGGGGATGAACCGCCCATTAGCGGTAAGTAGTGTGTTTTTGGTGTTACTCCTTATTCTTGTGGTGAGTTTGCTCATATTGATTCCGCTGATTGTCCAGCAGCTTAAACAATTGGGAGAAGCCATCCCGAGCATCTTCAACTGGGTGGAAAATATCCTTGCCCCACAGGTGCAGGAGTGGACTGGCTACGATGTGACGGCGGAATTAACTAATGTCCGCGAAACCCTTGCTGAAAACTGGCAGGATGCCGGTGGCTATTTAGCCCAGGCCTTAGGCCAAATTGGCCGTTCGGGGATGGCATTCGTTTCTTGGATTACCTATGTGGCCTTGATACCCGTCGTGACTTTCTATTTGCTTTTGGATTGGAACCGTCTGCTCGATAATGTTGCCAATTTGATTCCGCGTCAGTGGGCAGATGATACCTTTCGCTTAGCGCGCCGCTGCGATGAAGTGCTTTCCTCATTTTTGCGCGGGCAGTTGCTCGTTATGCTGTGTTTAGGAATTATTTATTCGGTAGGTTTGACGCTGATGGGCCTGAATTTTGGCCTACTAATCGGCTTTGTATCAGGACTAGTCAGCATCGTACCGTTTTTGGGCTTTATCGTTGGGTTAGTCATCGCTCTTGTTGTCGCGCTTTTCCAGTACGCTACTTGGTGGGCCGTGGTCGGCGTCATTTTGGTGTTCAGTGTCGGCCAAATGGCTGAGAGTGTGATCCTACAGCCTAAGTTACTAGGTGATAAAATCGGTCTGCATCCGGTCGCCGTCATATTTGCCGTGCTGGCGGGGGGCAATCTATTTGGACTGACAGGGGTGCTGTTAGCACTGCCCGTCGCGGCGGTCATCCTAGTGCTACTTAAAGAAGTTAAGGTTCGTTACCAACATAGTGAGTTGTACGACGATAAAAACATCGACAACCAGTCAACGATAATTGAATCCAGTTCTTCATATCATGATGAGTTGGGTCGTGATAAGCAGGGTCGTAAAGATTTTGGGGAATCACCATGAGCCGAATACCGGCACAGCTTCCACTGGGGATCGGGCTGCGGGATGACGCTACTTTCGATAACTATTATGCGTCGCGGGCAAACGCACCGCTGGTTGAGCATATTACCCAGCAGTTAACCCCCACGGGGGAACAGTTTCTTTATCTCTGGGGCGCACCTGGTGTTGGCCGTAGTCATTTGCTTCAAGCCGCTTGCCACGCTGCATCGGACGCTGACAAGCGCACGCTTTATTTGCCGCTGAGTGATTTAGGCCACTTTCCGCCATTAATGTTGGAAGATATTGAGCGCTTGGATCTTGTCGCTATTGATGACCTGGAGTGTGTGATTGGTCGTAAACGTTGGGAAGAAGCGCTATTTCACGCCTTTAATCGGCTGCGTGACGCCGGTAAAAAGCTGGTGATTACGGCAAGCGCCTCCCCGCGCCAGTTAAATGTGGTACTGCCCGATTTGGCCTCACGTTTGACTTGGGGAGTAACCTTCCACGTACACCCTTTAGAGAACGATGAAGAGCGTTTGGCAGCTTTAAAACTGCGTGCCAGCGTAAGAGGAATGCAGCTACCCGATGACGTCGGGCGCTATATTTTGCATCGTGGACCGCGCGAGTTAGGCGAGCTTTGCCGTGCGGTGGAAACACTGGATAAAGCGTCTTTATCGGCCAAGCGTAAACTAACCATACCGTTTGTGAAATCTGCACTTAGTTGGTGAACTGAGATAGTTGGTGAAGTGATATGGTTGGTGAAATGAGATGGTTAGTGAAACGTAGGTAGTTGGTCAAACATAGATGAAAATTGATGGCGCAGAGACTAAAACGCCACCGCTGGCAGGGCCAGCAGTGGCGTTACGGATTACTTAAACCTTGTTGGTTTAGGCAGTTTTCGTCATTTTGCTAGCGGCAGTTTGCGCCTGCTTGACGTTATCTTCAGTGATTTTCTGGCTTTTCTGGATAAAGTCCTGCTGTAGCGATACAACTTTATCTGCGTCGCCTTTAGCGCGCTCGGCTAAGTCTTTAGCAACTTTCTGCTGGCCTTCCATGTAACTACGCAGACCTTCTGCATCCTTGACATCCATCATCTGGCGCATCTGCGCAACGCCTGTGTCGAAATAGGCTTTGCTGGCATCCATTTGAGCATTGACCATTTTTTCGCTGTAATCGATGCTCAACGCCATATAAGCGCGTACTGGCGCCATAAACATGTTGTCAAATTGCTGAGTCATTTCGTTAGTGTTTAAAGTACGCATCGTCATACCCTCCAGGGTCTAGTCTTGCCAAAAGCAGCTATCCAGAGGTTGGCGCTGCTTGTTGATTGAGTAGCCTTTTAAGCTATCTTGCGATGCAGCATAGCAACTGTTTTTGTGCAGTGCAACATTTAGCTTTAGGCATTTTAGAATAGGTGGGCAAGTAAGCGTATGTGGGTAAGGTCATGTTTACCCCCATGGCCTAACCAGCTAATTTAAAGAAGACCGATGCAGTTTTATGCTAGCGAACGAAAGAGAGAGTATGCGCTCAGATAAGCAGCACTATTAATCTCACTGATGGGAGTAAGAGCAATGGCAACACGGATGGAACGCGACAGCATGGGCGAACTGGAAGTGCCTTTCGATGCCCTCTACGGCGCGCAGACACAGCGGGCAATCAATAACTTTCCTGTTTCCCATACGCCTATGCCGACCGCTTTTATTCATGCGGTCACCCGCATCAAACTAGCCGCAGCACGCGCAAACCAAACCCTGGGAGGGTTAGATAGCGCACGTGGCGAAGCTATCCAAAAAGCGGCTCGTGACGTATTAACCGGCAAGCATGACCAGCATTTCCCCATCGATGTTTTTCAAACCGGTTCAGGCACTTCCACCAATATGAACGTCAACGAGGTGTTGGCGACCTTAGCGAGCCGTGAGGGTGTTGAGGTAACCCCGAACGATCACGTTAATATGGGGCAGTCGAGTAATGATGTAATCCCAACGGCGATCCATCTTTCGGCGGCCATTGCCGTTCACGAATCGCTGCGCCCAGCCCTTGTTCATCTGCGCGATACTATTGATCAGCGCGCGAGCGAACTAAGCCATGTGGTAAAAACCGGCCGTACGCATCTTATGGACGCTATGCCGCTGCGCATGGATCAAGAGCTAGGCGCCTGGTCGAGCCAGATTAATCAGGCCATAGAGCGTTTTGACAGCGCGATGAAGAGGCTCTGCAGATTAGCGCAAGGCGGGACCGCTGTAGGTACCGGTGTTAACGCGCCAGCCGGTTTTGCTGAGCAGGTTGCTCAAGAGCTTAGTGAACAGACTGGGTTAATGTTCACACCCAATGACAGCTTTTTTGCCAGCCTCTCGTCACAAGATGCGGCGGTAGAGCTGTCTGGGCAACTGAAAGGGCTCGCCTGTGTAATCATGAAAATTGCCAATGATTTACGCTGGATGAACTCTGGCCCACTGGCAGGGCTGGGGGAAATTGAACTTGAGGCACTGCAGCCCGGTAGCTCCATTATGCCAGGTAAAGTTAACCCGGTGATTCCAGAATCAGCCGCTCAAGCTGCCGCGCAAGTGATTGGTTTAGACACCGCGATTACGGTTGCTGGACAAAGCGGGAACTTTCAATTGAATGTGATGCTGCCGCTGGTTGCTTCCAATTTACTTACCTCCATTAGCCTCATGAGTAATACTGCCCGGCTGCTAGCGGATAGAGCAATTGCGACCTTTAAAGTGCGTGAAGAGAATGTAAAAGGCCCGTTAGCAAAGAACCCTATTTTGGTAACGGCATTAAATGGCGTGATTGGTTATAACGCTGCCGCGGCGATTGCTAAAGAGGCTTATCAAGCCGGGCGGGCGATTATTGATGTCGCTGAGGAGAGGACCGACCTGGATCGCGAAACGTTAGAGCGGTTGCTAGACCCGACCGTGCTTACCCAGGGAGGCATCCCTGAGTAAGCAATGCAGGTAGCCAGCGATTAGGTCTCCTGTTTTTCAATTTTACCTTCTTGGATTGTTTCGCTGGCCTCACTTCGCTCTTCCGTACTGGCCTCTGGGGTTTCTGCTTCATTTTTGCGCGAAGGGCGATAGCAAAACGTTGCCAGCATAGGAAAATGATCAGAACCAAAGTATTTCAGCCGCTGCATACCCACCAGCGTGAAGTGTTCGGTCACAAAAATATGGTCCAGTGGCCAGCGCAATATCGGGTGTTTGGCGTGGAAGGTGCTGAACAACCCGCGTCCTCGGCGTGGGTCGAGCATGCCGCCAACACGGCAAAACAGGCGTGTTGTGCGTGACCATGCCACATCGTTGAGGTCGCCAGCGACTAGCGTCGGTTGGGGGTCTTCATGAATACGTTTGCCTACCAACAACAGTTCTGCATCGCGCCAAAGGGATTTTTCACTCTCACTGGGTGCTGGCGGGCGAGGGTGCAGGGCAAATAGGCGAATAGAGTCGCCGTTAGCCAGTGTTACTCTGGTATGAATAGACGGGATGTCATCTTGAATCAACCATTCAACGGAGGTGTCGGTAAGCTCAAGATGAGAATAGAGGTGCATGCCGTAAAGGTTGTCTAGCGGGATTTTAACGCTATTGGGCCATTGCTCAGCTAACGCGGGATCCAATTGGTTTTGCCACCACTGGTCAGACTCTAGCGTTAATATGATGTCAGGCTGGTGCTGTTTGATCATATCGATTAACGGTTGAGCTTGCCGATTAGGCGTCAGCACGTTAGCAATCAGCAGGGTAATGGTTTTATCGCCGTCGTTACTCTTTGCTGTTTTAACCTGTATAGGCCATAGGCGAGTAAAAGGCATAATGTAATAGCCTTGAATCAGAAAAGTGATGCCTGACGCAAGTAGTGTTACCCACTGCCATGAGCCCCCTTCCAGCAGTACAGCAGCTAAAAGCCAGGTGATTAGCGCCAGACAAGCAATCTGCAAGCGTGGAAATTCAAAGCTGCGGATCCACCACCAGTGTAATTCTATGCGCGCAATCAGTGTCGCTATTAATAACACGATGGCTATGCTTCCTAGCAAAATACCCAGCATGGTCTATCACCCTTAATGAATATCAAGAATATTAAAATACCCAGCCTAGCGCTATAAAGATAGAAATGCGCTATAAATGACGATCTGTATGCCGTTGCGCGGCTCAGGGCGCATTCGTTCGTGATGTAAAATAGCTTGCAATTCAGTGATGAAGGCGTAAAATACGCATCCGTTGCTTAGCTAACGCCATCTGTTTCAGCGCGCAATAGGACCATAGCTCAGTTGGTTAGAGCGCCACGTTGACATCGTGGAGGTCGGCGGTTCAAATCCGCCTGGTCCTACCATTTGCTAGCCAGCCCCAATTTCTAGGACCATAGCTCAGTTGGTTAGAGCGCCACGTTGACATCGTGGAGGTCGGCGGTTCAAATCCGCCTGGTCCTACCAGCTGTTATCAAAACACCCCGGCATTTATTGCTCGGGGTGTTTTCGTATGGGCGTTGTTAGCGTTTTATTAAGCCTCTAGCGTTCAATTAAGTCGGGCAGCTCTGTCTGACGTATAAAGGTGGCGACTAGGGCTTCAATGCCTGCTTGGTCTTGTGAGGTAAAGCGCGCATGGAGCGGGCTATCCAGATCAAGAACCCCCCAAAGAGTGCCGTTGACCACGATGGGTACTACCAGCTCGGAGAGTGAGTTGGCGTCGCAGGCAATATGGTCAGCCACCGCATGCACATCGTCGACTCGCTGGGTGATTTGCTGGCGTGCAGCGGCACCGCATACGCCTTTGCTGAATGGGATCGGGTGGCAGGCAGGCTGCCCTTGGAACGGGCCCAGGCCCAAGACGTCAGGCTGGCGCTGGAGATAAAAGCCGACCCAGTTAAGGTCGCTGAGCTGCTGCTGAATAAAAGCACACGTTTGGGCGCTGTTGGTGAGCCAGTCACGCGTGTCAAGCAGCGCTTCGAGCTGGCGATTAAGGAGTGAGTAGTCAACGCTGTTTTGCATGAGGCCTCTCTTGCTACTAACGCAACAGGCCGACACTTTTGCATAGAAGTGCCTATGCGTGCCGGCCTGATGGCTAATTTGCGGTTTTACTCGGTCCAGCCAGGTACCGCAGCACCTTTAAATAGCTCTTCCGCTTTTTCAATCACTTCATCACGCTGATAGGCGTCGACCAGTTGGCGAATCTCTTCGCGCTCTTCGTCACCGCCACGTACGGCGATCAAGTTAACGTACGGGGAATCAGGGCCTTCTTTAATCAAGGCGTCGTCCAGGCTCAAGCCTGCAGGCTGCGCGAAGGTATTATTGATGAACGCCATATCGACATCAGGCAGTACGCGAGGAAGCTGGGCAGCCTCAATTTCGCGGAAACGGAAGTCGCGGGGGTTTTCAGCGATATCAATAGGTGTTGATTCCAGAAACTCTGGGTCGTTAAGGGTGATCAGCCCTTCGTTGTGCATCAGGATCAACGCGCGGCCTTCATTGGAAGGATCGTTGGGCAGCGCGATTTGCGCACCGTCAGGTAGATCGTCGATGCTGTCGTATTTTTCTGAGTAAGCGCCGATTGGGTAAACAAAGGTATAACCCGCAATTGCCAGGTCATAGCCGCGATCTTCTACCATCGACTGCAAGTAGGGCTCGTGTTGGTAGGCGTTGGCATCCAGGCTGCCGTCGGCCAGGGCTGCATTGGGCGTAACGTAATCAGTGAACTCAATGATTTCGACATCCAAGTCATACTCTTCTTTGGCAATGCGCGCTGCCACTTCCATTACTTCGGTTTCAGGGCCGGCAACGGTACCCATCTTGATGCTGCGCGTTTCAGCGTTAGCGACGTTAACCGCAAGGGCTAAGGCGGTAAAACTACCAATAATGAGTTTTTGCATGAGGTCTCTCCAATAACGTTGTACGTAATGATGCGGCAATAAGAAACGGTTGTCTAATGCGTTTTGGTTATATTGAATTATTTCGTTGTGGCGCTTTTATTTACGATCACTCTTGCGTACCAAGTAGTCACCCAGGCTTTGGAAGCCCTGCACCATAACAACCAGAATCACTACCGTAATCAGCATGATGGTGGGGTTGAAGCGGTTATAGCCGTAGCGAATCCCCAAGTCACCTAGGCCGCCGCCGCCGACGGCACCCGCCATGGCGGAGTAACTGACCAGCGTGACGGCGGTAATCGTTAAGCCAGTCATGATCCCGCCACGGGCTTCTGGGATCAGCACTTTGCAAATGATCTGCCACGGCGTTGCCCCCATGGCTTGGGCGGCTTCAATTAATCCTGGCGAAATTTCATTCAGCGCTGCTTCTACCAGTCGAGCAACAAACGGAATGGCAGCAATAGTAAGCGGCACTGACGCGGCGTTAATACCAATTGAGGTGCCCACCAACATGCGCGTAAAAGGAATAATGGCCACCATCAAAATAATGAACGGAATAGAACGGCCAATGTTGGTAATAATGCTCAGCAATTGATTGAGCACCGGCTTCGCCAATATTTGGCGTGGGCGGGTGACATACAGCATCACCCCAAGCGGTAGGCCCACTAAGGTGGAAATAAGCCCTGAAACGGCCACCATATAAAGGGTATCCAGCGTGGCCTGTAAAATAAGATCAATCATTGCGCTGGACATGGCCGAGTACCTCTACCTGTAGTTGATGAGATTCAAGATAGGTCATGGCTTGCTGAGTTTGCGTCGGCGTGCCCAGTAGCTCAGCGATCATCAGGCCCAAAGTGCGTTCCTGGATCGACTCTACCTTGGCTTGCAAAATGCTAACGTCGACCCCGCACTCGCGAGCCAGGCGCGAGATCAGCGGTGTTGAAACTGCGTCGCCAGAAAACGTTAGGCGTACCACCGGGTGTGTATTGTCGCCAGGGGTATCAACGAGCCTTTCTATCAGTTCTTTAGGTGGCGTTAGCTGAAGAAAGTCGTTGAGAAACTCACGGCCAAGCTGGGTGCGGGGGGCAGTAAAGAAGTCGCCGACTTCAGAATCCTCCACCAATTCGCCATCTGAGATCAGGCTGACGCGGTGGCAGATCGATTTCACCACTTCCATCTCGTGGGTGATCAGTAGAATGGTGATCCCCAATTGATGATTAATGTCACGCAGCAGTTCTAATATAGAGCTGGTGGTCTGTGGATCCAGTGCTGAGGTAGCTTCATCACACAACAATACCTGCGGTTTGCTGGCCAGTGCCCGAGCAATCGCGACGCGCTGTTTCTGGCCGCCCGAAAGTTGGGCGGGGTACTGATCCGCTTTATCTGCCAGGCCAACCATTTCCAGCAGTGGAATAACGCGTTCGCGAACGGTATGGCGTTTTTGTCCCATCAGCTCAAGCGGTAGGGCAACGTTATCGAAGACCGAGCGCGTGGTTAGCAGATTGAAGTGCTGAAAAATCATACCGATGCGGTGACGCGCCCGGTTAAGGGCTGCGTTACTCAGGCTTGTCATTTCCTGGCCATCCACTGTCACGGTGCCACTAGTGGGGCGCTCTAGCAGATTAACGCAGCGAATTAGCGTCGATTTCCCCGCGCCAGACAGGCCAATGACGCCGTGAATGGTGCCTTTGGGAACGATGAGGTTGGCTTCTTTAAGCGCATGGATGGCATTGGAACCGTTGCCTTTGTTGTTGCTGAAATAGGTTTTACTGACGTTGCTAAGTTCAATCATAGCGTCTGCCTTAACGGTAGGCCGAAGACGGAGTGCGGGATGCAAGCATTGGGCGGGGCAGTATAGGGCGGGCCAGCAGCGAATGAAAAACAAAAAAGGCCACCCTAATGGGCGGCCATCAACGCTGGACACACCCTTTTAGCTGCACTTCACCGAGTTAGAAACTTGGTGGACGCCCGCAATCTGGGTACAAATCGGCGTCATTACATTTGCGGCAAAAGCTTAGAGATAGGTAGGTGTTTTGTCAATTATAGCCGTCTGATTTTATGTTTTAGGGGCTTAAAATAGTCTTTTTTTCTATTAGAAAGGGGATTTTAGGTTTTTGGATCTGTCGACAGGCTTATTGGGGCGTGTTCGACGAGTGAAAAACACACTGATGCGCGACCATATAAAAACGAGTGACGTAGAATAGAGAGCCTCAAGGTGTATGCCCTTATGGAAATTACCATAAGAGTGCACACATAGGGGGCGCCAGTAGTAAGCTTGCGCCCATGATTTTAGTTATTTTTACCTCCCCGCTTTTAATACTTAGTTTTTACAATACTTAGTTTTTACAATACTTAGTTTTACCCATTAGGAGAATGAGCCATATGTTTACGGGCATTGTGCAAGGGGTCGCCAAGGTAGTAGCGGTGCGTGAGCTGGATGATTTTCGCGTACATGTGGTGGAAATGCCGCCAGCCATGCGCGAGGGGCTTGAGATTGGTGCATCTGTTGCTCATAACGGCGTTTGTTTAACGGTGACGGCCATCGATGGCGATAGCATTAGTTTTGATTTGATGCGTGAAACGCTGAGATTGACTAACCTTGGTGCAATCGTGCCAGGGCAATGCGTCAATATAGAGCGTGCAGCGCGTTTTGGCGATGAGATTGGTGGGCATTCTATGTCGGGGCACATCATTTCCATGGCAGAGGTAGTGGCCATTGAAGAAGCGCCCAATAACCGTCGATTATGGTTTTCCCTGCCGGAAAGGCTTGGCCGATTTGTGTTCGAGAAAGGCTATATCGGGGTGGATGGTATCAGTTTGACTATCGGTGATGTACGTCAAAGCGATAGCGGAAGCGTAGAGTTTAGCGTCAATTTAATCCCTGAAACCTTGTCGCGCACTATGCTTCAGGATCGAGCACCAGGGGACCAAGTCAATATTGAAATTGATCCGCAAACCCAGGTGATCGTTGAAACGGTAGAGCGCGTGCTCTCTCAAAAAAGCGGGCGCAGCAACACTCTGTAACTTAATCCGTCATTGAATTGACCGATCGGTTAGGTTGTGGCCTGAAGATTGCTTGGTATACAGCGGCGGGGCTGCTCCCGCTTACATTGGTCGCCATGCTGAAGCGCTCGCATCACGGTGAGCGTTTCGGTAGTATGTGCGGCTTTTCTCAGCACTAGAACAACGCGTGCGCGTGCTGCGTTATCGCTAAGGATAAGAAAATTCATGAAACTTCTGGATAACTATTTCAAGCTCTCCGAGCACAAAACCAATGTGAAGACAGAAGTTATCGCCGGGATCACCACCTTCCTGACGATGGCCTATATCATTTTTGTTAACCCGAGCATCCTGTCTGAAGCGGGGATGGATTACGGTGCGGTGTTCGTGGCGACTTGCCTGGCAGCAGCGATTGGCTGTTTTGTCATGGGGCTGTGGGCCAATTACCCGATTGCTCAGGCACCCGGTATGGGCTTGAACGCCTTTTTCACCTACGGCGTGGTGTTGGGGATGGGCTATACCTGGGAGGCCGCGCTGGGGGCGGTGTTCTTCTCCGGTTTAACCTTCTTCTTACTGAGTATTTTTAAAATTCGTGAGTGGATCATTAACTCCATTCCCATGACGTTACGGCTGGGTATCGCCGCCGGTATTGGCTTGTTTTTGGCGATGATTGCACTTAAGAATGCCGGTATTGTGGTTGCCAACCCCGCTACTTTCGTTTCCCTGGGGGATCTTTCCCAGCCCCCGGCAATTTACGCGCTGCTGGGCTTTTTTGTGATCACTGCGCTGGCGTACCTTAAAGTTACCGGCGCAGTGATGATTGGCATCTTAGGGGTGACCGTGGCGGCGATGGTGCTTGGCCATAATGAATACGGTGGTCTGATGTCGATGCCACCCTCTATTGCACCTACCTTTATGGCGATGGATTTGGTAGGCGCGCTGGATGTAGCAATGCTTAGCGTGATCTTTGCCTTTCTGTTTGTTGATCTATTTGACACATCAGGCACGCTGGTTGGCGTTGCTCACCGCGGCAAGCTGCTGGACAAGGATGGCAAGTTACCACGCATTGGCCGTGCCATGATGGCTGACAGTACAGCGTCTATGGCGGGTGCCGCATTGGGTACTTCCACTACCACTAGCTATATTGAATCAACAGCGGGCATCGCATCCGGTGGCCGGACTGGTTTGACGGCGGTGGTCGTGGGTGGCCTATTCCTGATCAGCCTGTTCTTCGCACCGTTGGCGGGCTCTATTCCGGCCTACGCTACCGCTGGCGCGCTGCTGTATGTGGCGGTATTAATGGCGGGCAGCTTGGCGCATGCTAATTGGGAAGATCCAACCGATGCCGCGCCGGTACTGATTGCTGCTTTGGCAATGCCGCTGACGTTCTCGATTGCCGAAGGGATTGCACTCGGTTTCATCAGCTATGTAGCGATCAAAACGCTATCAGGCCGATTTAGCGACTTGAATCCAGCCGTTATTATTTTGGCGCTGCTGTTTGCGGTAAGGTACCTCTTCTTGGTTTGATCCCCCTTTTCCGCTTTTTTAACTACTTAATTTTACTACTCAATGAGAGACGCGATGAGCATCTACGGCGACTACATTAAGTCCGTTATTCGCACGGTTCCGGATTGGCCTGAGAAAGGGGTGAATTTTCGCGACATCACTCCTTTGCTGCAAAATAGCGCGGCCTTTCGCAAGCTGATTGACAGCTTCGTACATCGCTATCAGGAAATGAACCTGGATGCTATCGCGGCAATTGATGCGCGCGGTTTCATTATTGGCGCGCCGCTTGCTTATGAGTTGGGGTGTAGCTTTGTGCCGGTGCGTAAGAAGGGCAAGCTACCGTTTAAGACCATCAGCGAGACTTATACGCTGGAGTACGGTCATTCGGAAGTTGAGCTGCACTCCGATGCTTTCCAGCAAGATGACCGTATTCTGTTGATGGATGATTTGATCGCCACCGGGGGCACTATGCTGGCAGCGGCTAACCTTATCCAGCGCAGCGGTGGTCACGTAGTGGAAACGGCTACGATTATTGATCTTCCCGAGCTGGGTGGGTCACAGAAAATTCGCGATGCGGGTTACAGCGTATTCGCAGTTTGTTCATTCAACGAAGACGAGTAACCCCCATGAGCAGCGATCGTTATCACCAACACTTCACTGTCTCCTGGGATCAGCTTCATCGTGATGTGCGTACGCTTTGTCATCAGATGATCGAGCGTGATTTTAAGGGCATTGTGGCGATTACCCGCGGGGGCTTAATTCCGGCCGCACTAATCGCCCGTGAGCTTAATATCCGTCTGATCGATACGGTGTGTATTAAGAGCTACGACCATATGGATCAGGGTGGCCTGGATATTATGAAGGGTGTCGACCATGACGGTGACGGCTGGCTGCTAGTCGATGATTTAGTGGATACTGGCAAAACCGCACGCGCAGTACGCAAAATGTTGCCTAAGGCACACTTTGTGACCATTTATGCCAAGCCGGACGGTCGTCCATTGGTGGACCAATACCTAACGGAAGTAGCGCAGCAGTGCTGGATCCAGTTTCCTTGGGATATGGGTGTTGCTTATGTTGAGCCACTCGTCGATCAAATGAAGAGGTAATGATGGCCAATCCACTTCCTGACGATTGGAGTCAGTGGCTGGGTGATGAGTTTAAGGATGACTATATGCTCGCGCTAAAGGAGTTTTTGGCGCAGCAGAAGGCGGCTAAAAAAACCATTTACCCCCACTCAACGCAATGGTTTCGCGCCTTTGAGTTAACCCCTCTGCATGAAGTGAAAGTCGTTATCTTAGGGCAAGATCCTTACCACGGCCCCAACCAAGCTCATGGTCTCTGCTTTTCCGTGCAGGCGGGTGTTCCCGTGCCGCCATCGCTGGTCAATATCTATAAAGAGCTGGCTAGCGATGTAGGGTTTACGCCTGTTCGCCATGGACATCTCGAAGCATGGGCTAAACAGGGCGTGTTATTGCTCAACACATCGCTGACCGTAGAGCAGGGCAATGCGGCCTCTCATCGCGGGAAGGGATGGGAGGTATTCACTGACCGCGCCATTGAAACCGTTAGCCAGCATGCGTCGCCATGTGTGTTTTTGTTATGGGGAAGTCATGCGCGCCAGAAGAAAGCGTTAATTGACCAGCGTCGCCATTTGGTACTTGAAGCCCCGCACCCTTCGCCGCTCTCCGCGCACCGAGGATTTTTTGGCACCCGGCACTTTTCGCAAGCAAATCATTTCCTGCAAGCGCAGGGGCGCACGCCTATCGAATGGCAATTGCCGGAAACCCCTTAACCTCCTATTAGGTTGCGGGTAGAATGTGCGCAATTTTGCGTCTAGTGACATACCCAGATTGTCATTTTGAATCCCCAGCTGTGAGGAAGTCCCATGAGTGTTTACGCCATTAACCATCCGCTTGTTCAACATAAGCTGGGACTGATGCGCGAAGTTGATCTGAGCACTAAGAGCTTTCGTGAGCTGGCAGGTGAAGTCGCTAAGCTATTGACCTATGAAGCAACCAAAGGTCTTGAGCTGGAAGATCACGAAATCCAAGGATGGAACGGCGAGCCGATTGCAACACGCCGGCTTAAGGGTAAAAAAGTTACCGTGGTACCGATTCTGCGCGCAGGCTTGGGTATGTTAGAAGGTGTAACGGACTTAATCCCCAGTGCGCGAGTCAGTGTTGTCGGTCTTTACCGCGATGAAGAGACGCTTGAGCCGGTTCCGTATTTCGCCAAATTCGCTAACGATATCGAAGAGCGTATGGCGATAGTGATTGACCCCATGCTGGCCACCGGTGGTTCAATGGTGGCTACGTTGGACATGCTGCGTGAGCGTGGCTGTGTGCATATGAAGGTGATTGTGCTCGTCGCTGCCCCTGAAGGCATTAAAAGGGTGCAGGAAGCGTATCCCGACATCGAAATTTACACTGCTTCGGTCGATGACCGGCTCGATGAAAATGGCTATATCGTCCCTGGATTAGGTGACGCAGGCGATAAGATTTTCGGGACGCGCTAAGCGCCTTTTTTAAACTAGCCCCTCACGCTTCGCGTTAGGGGCATTTTTTTGCATATCTACTCTCTAATAATCACTAGGAATTCTCTAATGCGTGAAGCTACCAGCCAAGCAGAGTCGTGGCCAAAAGTAGTCTTAACCGGTGCACAAATGCTATTTGTGGCTTTTGGTGCCTTGGTATTAGTACCGCTTTTAACCGGACTTGACCCGAGTGTCGCGTTGTTTACTGCCGGGGCTGGCACGTTGATATTTCATGCAGTGACGAAACAAAGTGTGCCCGTTTTTTTGGCCTCTTCGTTTGCTTTTATCGCGCCTATTCAAGGGTCGGTAGCAAGCTTCGGTGTGCCGGCCACGATGGGCGGTCTGATGGCCTCAGGGCTGGTATATGTCGCGATCTCCCAAGCGGTACGATTAAAAGGTACCGTTTGGCTGCACCGTTTACTCCCTGCCGTGGTGGTCGGGCCGGTAATCATGGTCATTGGCTTGGCGCTGGCGCCTGTGGCAGTCAGCATGGCAACCGGCGAAACCAGTGACAACATCGGCTATGGTCCGGCCATTTTTCTCTCAATGACCAGCTTATTGGTGACATTGTTGCTGGCCGTTTTTGGCCGCGGTCTGCTCCGCCTAGTGCCGATTATGGGGGGGATCGTCACGGGCTATTGTTTGGCGTTATTAATGGGGTTGGTAGATTTTACCCCGGTACGCGAAGCGGCGTGGCTCTCGGTGCCCAGCTTTACCGCCCCCAGTTTTCACTGGGCCGCTATTCTGTTTATGATCCCGGTCGCTATCGCCCCGGCGGTTGAGCACATTGGTGACATGGTCGCTATTGGCTCGGTGACCCGTAAAAACTATTTGGAAAAACCCGGCCTGCATCGCACCCTGTTAGGCGATGGGTTGGCGACCAGTGTGGCAGCGCTATTCGGCGGGCCCCCGAATACAACCTACTCGGAAGTCACGGGGGCTGTAACGCTGACGCGGGCGTTTAACCCCAAGTACATGATTGTTGCTGCGATTTTTGCCATTGTGCTGGCGTTTGTGTCCAAGCTTGGTGCGCTGCTGCAGACCATACCCGGTCCGGTCATGGGGGGGATTATGACGTTGCTGTTTGGTTCTATTGCGGTCGTTGGTATGAACACGCTAGTGCGAGCAGGGCAGTCGCTGACGGCACCTCGCAACTTAGTGGTGGTCTCGCTCATCCTGGTATTCGGAATAGGTGGTATGCAGTTTGGGGGCGGTCAATTTACCCTGCAAGGTGTGAGCTTGGCTGCACTGGTAGGTATTGCGTTGAACTGGCTATTACCCAAGGCGCAAGAGGGCGAGTAAAGTCATCCTCTTTAACGCTGTGAGCATCGTATGAGTGGCAAGTAGGAGGGTAGGCTGTATGAGTAACGAACTAACCGCATCCTTCCCCATTCTAGGGATTGCTGCCTGGAGCGGTACCGGCAAAACGACACTGTTAGAGAAGCTGCTGCCTCTATTAGCTGCGCACGGTTTGAAAGTAGCCGTGATTAAACATGCTCACCACTCGTTTGAAGTAGACCAGCCTGGAAAGGATAGCTATAAACTGCGCAGTGCGGGCGCGGCGCCTGTACTAGTCGCTTCACGGCAACGATTTGCATTGATGCAGGAAACGCCCGACCAGGAAGAACCCGATTTAGCCGAGTTAATAACCATGATGGTGCCGCACCATCCCGACCTAGTGATTGTCGAAGGCTTTAAAGCCTGGCCGATCCCTAAGCTGGTGATTTATCGCGATGGCGTGGGTGACTCGGCCATTTTAACTGACCCATGGGTCGAGGCGGTTGCATTAAGCGCGCCATCGCCTATTGATTTAACTTCTTGCGTAGCGCAGTTAAATCTTGATGACAGCGACGCAATCGCGCGCTGGATAGTGACCTGGATAAACGCAAAAAAGCAAACCGTGGCTTCAAAAAAGGAAAGGTGACCAACATGCATCTAACCCACCTCAACACCCGGGGCGAAGCCAATATGGTGGATGTCGGCGATAAACAAGAAACGCGCCGCGAAGCCGTCGCCTCGGGGCGTATTGTGATGCAGCCGGAAACGCTGAAATTACTTAGCGACGGTGAACTGCCCAAGGGCGATGTGCTGGCTACCGCGCGAATCGCCGGTATTCAGGCGGCCAAACGCACCCATGAGCTGATTCCACTCTGCCACTCCCTGGCGCTATCAAAAGTGTCGGTTGAGTTTGATATTGATGTAGCCGAATCCTGCGTTCACGTGACGTCGCTGTGTCGCTTGAATGGCCGCACCGGGGTTGAAATGGAGGCGCTTACCGCCGTCTCGGTGGCTTGTTTAACACTTTACGATATGTGCAAAGCGGTAGATAAAAATATGCGCATCGAGGCCATTCAGCTTGATAGTAAGCAGGGTGGCCAGCGCGGTGATTACCAGCGCATAAACGCGCAGGCGCCGATAGTGACAGGCGATGGCATGGCCGGAGAGGTCAGCCTGGGTGAACGCTGCCCATCGCCCTGCGTGCGGGTTAAGTTTTTAGCCGAACTGCGCGAGCGGGTAGGTGAGAGCGAGGCAGTAGTGAGTCTCGAGCAATTGGCCAGCCGTGATATTGGCGGATTGAAAGCAGCGCTGGCCGAGCGCGATAGTCGCTTTAAGCAACTCACCGACCAGCGTACGCTATGTGCCATCAATCAAGTCATGGCCAATGACGATGCGTTAGTGACCGATGATGACGAAGTGGCGTTTTTCCCACCGGTCACGGGGGGCTAAAGTGGATATTAAGGTGGCGATTCAAGCCGCCCCGTTCTCGATGGCCTACGGCTATGACGATGCCTTGGCGGGGCGTAGCGATATTGGCGCGGTGGTGAGCTTTACCGGACTGGTGCGTGATTTCAATGAAGCGCCCGATGTTACGGGGTTAACACTGGAACATTACCCCGGTATGACCGAGCGCACGCTAACGGAGATTGGCGAGCAGGCTTGGCAGCGTTGGTCGCTACAAGCGGTACGGATAATTCATCGCGTTGGCTATCTGGGCCCTGGCGACCCCATCGTGCGGGTGCTAGTAGCTAGCGCCCACCGCCGGGAGGCGTTTGAAGCTTGCGATTTTATTATGGATTTTTTAAAAACCCAGGCGCCTTTTTGGAAGAAAGAGCACTCCACTCAGGGAGAATATTGGGTCAAAGAACGCCACTCTGACCAACAAGACGCGGCACGCTGGGAGTGAGTTTGCCACGTTTTGCTATTCCTCAATGATGCACCACTAACGATTGGCAGCATTGTCTAGGGTAAGGGCTTCTGGCATTTCAGCAGCCATAATCTGAAGATGCACATCGGGCAGGTGCTGCATATGCTCCGCCAGCCAGTGAATCAAGCGAGGCTGCAATGCCTGGCGAAGGTCGGCCAGTGTGTCGGCGGCAATCTCCTCAAGCTGATCGTCCAGCCAATCGCTAAAGCTATCTTCATCCAGCGGGCTGGCCCCTGAGGTATCCAGCATCAAGCGGCCAATGCGCGCCCAGCCAGTGTCAGTCGCGGTCACTGGTAGCGCTAGGTACAAGCTGCCGCGACGGGCTTTATTGGCATCGTTCACCTCCAAGCCAGGGTGGGGCACGACGCTGTTTTGACTGACAATGCAGGGCGGCTGCGGATAGCGTGCTTCACAGTGCAATCCGTGGCTATCAAAACTGATCAGATCGCCGTTTACCGGCGTTAATGGGGCGCTAATACCTAGCTGCTTGGCAATGGCCTGGTGAGCCTGCTGATGGCGTGCTTCGCCATGCACCGGCATAAGATGCTTGGGTCTGACCCACTGATAGAGCTTGATCAGCTCATCCTGAGCAGGATGCCCTGTGGCGTGCAGTTCAGGGTGATTGAACTCGTCATAGATGCTGACACCTAGGTGCGCCAAACGCTTTTTAAGCTGCTCAATGGGTCGCTCATTGCCGGGAATGGCTTTAGCCGAGAAGATGACATTATCGCCGGGCTGAAGATCCACATAGGGATGACGGCCCTGGGCTAGACGCTGTAACGCGGCGCGGGGCTCTCCCTGACTGCCGGTGGCAATAATCACTACTTCATCCGGGGGCAGGTAGCCAAGGTCGTGATTGGGCACCAGCGGCGGTAAATCATCCATATAGCCGAGCCCCCGCGCGACGCTGACCATGCGCTCCATGGAACGCCCCATTAAGCTGATACGACGGCCACATTGATGGGCTGCGCGTCCTATCGCTAACACCCGGGCAAGATTGCTCGCAAAGCAGGAGATCACCACGCGGCCCTGGCAGTTGCTGAGGGTTTTTGCCAGCGCACGGGCAACATCACCCTCGCTGCCTGAGTGGCCGGGCATGGGAGCGTTGGTGGAGTCGCCCACCACTAAATCCACTGGGGCAAGCGCCTTGAATTGGGCCGCGCTTATCGGCGTGCCGATGATCGGTTCAGGGTCGAGTTTCCAGTCGCCGGTATGTAAGACGCGGTAGCCACCGACGCTCATGATCAACGCACAGCTTTCGGGTATAGAGTGCGTTAACAGCAAATAGCGCAGCGTGAACGGCCCGTTTTCCAGCGCCTCGCCAGGCTCAATAACATGGATAGCCGCGCTGCTAAGCTGATGCTCGGCAAACTTCAGTCGCAACAGCCCAGCCGCCAGCGGTGTGGCATAAATAGGGCAGTTCCACATCGGCCAAAGCCAGGCAGCTGCACCAATGTGGTCTTCATGGCCGTGGGTGATAAAGAGCGCTTTGGGCACGATCCCCAGTGCTTTCGGTGTATCGAGATTGGGTACCTGCAGTGGCGAGTTGGGAAGATCCTGACGGATCATCATGCCGCAATCGACGGCTATCCAGTGATCGTCGTAGCCGTATAGCGTTAGATTCATTCCAATCTCACCGCATCCCCCCAGCGGCAACATGCGCAGCGGTGGACGACGACGGGGACGAATTTGAACGCGTGGTGAATGCATCTGTTATGAAAAACCTAAAAAGTAGTGACTTAACTATACGGGAAGGCAGGGGCGGCTAACAATCTTCCATGCCCTTCCGATACACTATGCGACCTAAGCCGCTGGTTTGTCATAATTAACTTAGCAATAGGTCAAGAGTAGCTCACATGTCTCATTATTATCGTTTAGTGGTTTCCTGTCCTGACCGGGTGGGGATTGTTGCACGGGTATCGAGCTTTATTGCCCAGCAGGGCGGCTCCATTACCGAAGCCAGCCAGCACTCCGATTTAGAAACCGGCTGTTTTTTTATGCGTTACGAAATCTTGGCGGATTCAGTGGGGATGTCGGTGGAGGCGCTACGTGCAGCATTCGAGCCGGTGGCGATCGAATTTGATATGCAGTGGTCATTGGTGGATACACAGCAGCGCCGTCGGGTGGTATTGATGGTCTCTCGAGAGTCACACTGCTTGGTAGATTTACTTTATCGCTGGCAGGCCGGTGAGTTGGATTGCGATATTGTCGGCGTCATTTCCAACCATGATGATATGCGTTCATTGACCGAGTGGTATGGCATTCCTTATCACTATGTGCCAGTCGACCCCGATAACAAGCAAGTGTCGTTTGCCAAGGTGCAAGCAGAAATCGATAGTGCGCGCGCTGATTGCGTCGTGCTGGCGCGTTATATGCAAATTCTGCCGCCTGACCTGTGCGCACGCTATGCAGGGCGGGTGATTAATATACATCACAGTTTTTTACCCTCTTTCGCTGGGGCGAAGCCCTACCACCAGGCATATCAGCGCGGTGTGAAGCTGATTGGCGCCACCTGCCACTACGTCACCGAGGAACTCGACGCGGGCCCGATTATCGAACAGGATATTCATCGCGTTAGCCACTGCCATACCCCAACCGATTTAGTCCGCTTTGGGCGTGATGTTGAAAAAGCCGTTCTCGCACGCGGTTTACGCTGGCATCTTGAGGATCGTGTTTTAGTGCATGGCAACAAGACCGTGGTATTTAGCTAACGCTCGATAAAGTGAGAAGCCGCTATGTCGTTCGCACAAAGTGTACTGGCGCCCTGGGCGCTGATATTCACCTCGCTACTCTCGTTAGGCGTAGTGGTGTGGGCTCTTTGGCGGCGGCCCTGGAAAGCGTTACTGGAAGACACTGCCCTTCAGCACCGTTGGTTAGGCGCAACGCTAGCTGTGGTGCTGATGTGGCAGCTGCGCGCTCAGGCGGTCGACTGGCTAACGCTGCATCTCGTTTTTACGGTATTGATGACACTCGTGTTTAAAGCGCCACTAGCGCTGCTCAGCAATGTACTCATCCATGTGGCAATGGTAGTTATCGGCCGCAATGAGTGGACGTTGCTGGGGGCGAATGTACTGGTAACGGGCATTGTTCCGGCTGCCATTATTGGCACAGTGTGGCGGCTGGTAGATCGCCGCCTGCCGGATAACCTGATGGTGTTTCTATTTGCCTGCGGATTTTTTGGGGCGGCGTTGGCAACATTAGGGGCAGGGCTGGCTGCCGTGCTGCTGATCATCGTGGCAGGCACAGACCCTAACGCTATCTATCTTGCCCAGGAGTATGCTCGCTTCTTACCTCTACTAATGCCTTCAGAGGCGTTTATTACCGGGATGCTGCTGAGTATTCTGCTGGTCTATCATCCTAATTGGGTGGCCACCTTTAATGACCACCGCTATATCGACATGCAGTAGCGACGGTGGTTAGCCCAATGCCTGGCCATTACCGCCACGAATAACGCCAACGCCGACACCTTCGATATCGAGTGACTGTGAACGCAGGTCGATTTCAATGGGCGCAAAGTCTGCATTTTCCGCAAATAGCGTTACTTGGTGGCCCTGGCGTTTGAAGCGTTTAACCGTTACCTCATCCTCTAGGCGTGCCACTACAATCTGGCCATCGCGCACCCGCTCGGTACGGTGAACTGCCAATAAATCACCTTCTAAAATACCAATATCCTTCATCGAAAGGCCTCGCACACGCAGCAAATAATCGGCTTTAGGAGTGAAGTACTCGGCTGGCAGAGGGCAGTAACGGTCAATATGCTCAGCAGCTAGGATAGGGCTCCCGGCGGCTACTTCGCCAATCACCGGTAGGCCAGCAGGCGAGGCTTCAATATTGGCAGCGGGCAACGCGCTTAAGGTGCTGTCTACTACCTCTTGGGGCTCTTGATTAGGTAGGCGAATACCGCGTGACGTATTGCGAATAATGCGAATAGCGCCTTTACGCTCTAGCGCGCGCAGGTGCTCTTCCGCTGCGTTAGGTGAACGGAAACCCAGCGCTTTCGCAATTTCAGCACGGGTCGGAGGGTAGCCAAATTCGCCCATGGTCTTAACAATAAAATCAAATACGTGCTGTTGGCGAGCGGTTAGCGGACGCGACATACCAGACTCCAATAATAGTGAATAGACAGTAACAAATTAAATGTCGATTTAATCGATAAGTGGTTAAGTATACAGTATGTTCCTCTGTCCAGTATATGTCTTGTCAACCCCTATCGAGAAAGGCCCCCGAATTTTTCCTAGGGAAGGTCTGAATAACTGCCGATATTCATCACCGCTCACTTGAGCCGAGAAAAAATCGAAAATTCAGACATTCTTCTCCCGTTCTTTGTGTATTTTTGCCCGTTTCCCGCTCATTGAGCGGAAAACGGGCGCAATCGCCCTATTCCCATAGGTATTTCTCACTGATCAGCAGGTTGCTGAACGCCGCCAGCAAGTGCAGGCGCTGAGTGTTTTTGGCCAGTCCACGATAGCGAGCCTTGCCATAACCAAAAACTTGTTTGATGTACCGAAAGGGGTGCTCCACCTTGGCACGGATACTGGCTTTGATTTTTTCGACTTTCTGTCGCCTGGCATCTAGCTGCTTGCGGGTGCCAGGCCGTTTGGCAATATACCAAGAGACATCGTTGCGGTGCTTGTGCTCGTCTCGTTTTTGAATACCAAGGTAACCGGCATCACCGAAGACGCGTTGCTCTTCACCGTGAAGGAGCTTATCGGCAGGCACAATGTCATGGACATTGGCAGCCGTGGTCTCAATGCTGTGAATCAACCCAAGCTTATCGTCGACACCTATGTGCATTTTCATGCCAAAGTGCCAAGAGCTACCTTTTTTAGTTTGGTGCATTTGCGGATCGCGCTCGCCTTTTTTGTTTTTGGTGGAACTAGGCGCAGAAATGATAGTGGCATCGACAATGCTCCCTTCGCGCAGCATCAGGCCATTTTTCTCCAGGTGGTTGTTCACTTCCTGGAACAGCACCTTGCCAAGGCCGTGGCGTTCCAGAAAATGGCGAAACTTGAGAATCGTGGTTTCGTCCGGCAATCGGTCCAGTTTCAAACCGGCGAATTGGCGCATGGACTCGATCTCGTAGAGGGCGTCTTCCATGGCCGGATCGCTCAGGTTGTAAAACAATTGCATGCAATGGACGCGGAGCATGGCAGACAGTTGATACGGAGGCCGCCCGCTCTCGCCCTTGGGGTAATAACGGGCTACCTTCTTCTCCAACTGCGTCCAGGGGATCAGCTTGTCCATCCGCTCCAGAAAGAGTTCGCGGCGGGTCTTTCGCTTCTTGTTCTGGTACTCGGCTTCTGAGAAGGTGATTTGATCCATGGCAGCACTGAATCCTATGCAGTTGACGATAGCCGTATTATCGCTGATGGCAGTGACTTTTTCAGAGCTTCCCTAATCGTTTTAAACTAAGCTTCTACTGATATAGACAGCCATATTCCATCAGAAAATCAAGCGTTGAGCCCTCCAACGTAATGGCATAGAATTTTGCTATGTTTTAAACACTCGTTTCCCCGGAGAGCGGCATGGCTCAATCTGATACGGTAACTCGAATACTCGACACCGCGGAAGTGCTGTTTGCTGAGCGAGGTTTTGCTGAAACATCGCTGCGCAACATCACTAGCAAAGCGCGCGTCAATTTAGCGGCGGTGAATTACCATTTTGGTTCCAAAAAAGCCTTAATTCAGGCCGTGTTTTCACGCTATCTGGACCCGTTCACTCAGCGTTTTCATACCGCGCTTGATGAACTTGAAGCCCAGCATGCAGGGCGCGTTATTCCGTTGGAAACGCTACTCGAAACAATGGCGACCAGCGTGCTGGCAGTGCCTGCCGAGCGCAACAGTTTAAAGGTGTTTATGCGCTTGCTGGGCCTTGCCTATAGCCAAGCGCAGGGGCACCTTCGGCGTCATATTCAGCAAGAGTATGGTGATGTGTTTACCCGCTTCACTGAGCTAGTGCGTCAAGCAACGCCCGACTTGCCTGACGCGGAACGCTTTTGGCGGCTACACTTTATGCTTGGTACGGTGATTTTTACGCTTTCAGGCCTTGATGCACTGCGCGACATCGCTGAAAAGGATTATCACGAGCAGGTCACCGTGCGGGATTTGGTTAGGCGGTTGCGCCCGGTAGTGGTGGCTGCCATGAATGCACCGTTGCCCCCAGCACTTGAAGAAGGAAAATATGCGAACGCCCAAGCTCGCTGAGCTTCCCCCTGTAGAGAACATCTGGTTGGAAATCGATACCACACAGCAGCAGCTACGCTGTTGGCGAGGGCCGAAGGTGCTGCATGAGTGTGAAGTATCGTCTGGCCTCGCGGGCGTCGGTGAGTACAATGGCAGTGGCAAAACACCCCAGGGTTGGCACTATATAAGAGCCGCTATTGGCAGCGGGATGCCTGATAATGCGGTATTTCGTGGTCGTCGCTGGACGGGAGAGGCATTTTCTCCTGCGCTAGCTGAAGCATATCCGAAGCGGGATTGGATTTTGACCCGCATCCTGTGGCTATGCGGATTAGAAAAAGGCGTGAACCGTGGTGGACAGGTCGATTCACAGCGTCGCTATATTTATCTTCATGGTACGCCACCTGATCAGCCCATGGGCGTTGCTGCCTCCCACGGCTGTATTCGTTTACGCAATAGTGATTTGCTCTATATCTTTTCGTTAGCGTTACCAGGTACCCCCGTTTGGTTGCACGGCGGTCGTCAGTCATTTGACTAATCCGTTTTGACACCGCTAGACGATCGTCTAGAATCACCGCCTCTTTTTTAATGGACCTATCACGATGACTCAACCGTTAGGCCCGGTCATGCTCGACCTTGAAGGCCCGAAATTAACGGCCGCAGAAAAGCGCTTGCTGCTAGAACCGTCGGTAGGGGGGGTTATTCTGTTTGCCCGCAATGTCGAGAACGGCTATCAAGTACGCCAACTATGCAGCGATATTCGACGTGTGCGTGCGGACTTATTGCTTGCTGTTGATCAAGAGGGTGGCCGCGTTCAGCGCATTAAAGAGGGGATGACGCGCCTTCCCGCCATGGCTCGCATTGGGGAGTGTTATAGCGCTAATCCCGATGACGGTCTTGCGCTCGCAAAAGATGCTGGCTGGCTATTGGGCATGGAAATGGCTGCCTGCGGTTTGGATCTTAGCTTTGCTCCGGTACTGGATGTCGAAAGCGGCGTCTCAAGTGTTATTGGTGACCGAAGTTTTAGCCGCGATCCGCAGCATGTGGCTCAGCTTGGCAGCGCCTTTATTCAAGGGCTCCATGATGCTGGTATGGCCGCTGTCGGGAAACACTTCCCCGGTCACGGCGGCGTCGCGGCAGACTCTCACGTTGCGCTGCCGGTGGATGACCGTCCGCTAGAGGTGATTAAACAACGCGACCTGGTGCCCTTTGCCCATTTAGCCGCGCCGTTAGACGGCGTGATGCCAGCGCATGTGATTTACAGTGCTTTCGATCCGCGTCCTGCCGGGTTCTCCCCTCATTGGTTGGGCATGCTGCGTGAATCGTTGGGCTTCAAAGGCTGCATCTTTTCTGATGATTTAAGTATGGCGGGCGCCCACGAGGCGGGTGGGCCCAAACAGCGAGCCCAGGCAGCGCTAGCGGCGGGTTGCGATATGTTGCTGGTGTGCAATGATCGCACCGCGGCACTTGAGGTGATTGAAAACTGCCGGGGTATTGAAACCAAGCGTCCCGCCAAACTGCGCTACAGCCGTGCACGGCCTGATATTGATGCCCTAAGTGCGTTGGGCCGATGGCGTCGTACCCACGCTAAGTTGGAAGCATTGGCTGATAAACCGAAACCCAATGCTGTGTAAATTCACACGACTCATGTAATTGAAGCTTTTAACCCGCCTGGAGTTTAGATGTCAAAGTTGGATAAAGAAGCCTTAGAGTCATTGGACTCAATGCGTGAATTGATGGATAACGCCGACTGCCTTATTTCTCAGCAAGAGGTAGAGCGGGCACTTGATCGTATGGCGGAAGCGATCACGCGAGATTTAGGCGACAAGCTGCCGGTCTTTTACTGCGTTATGAATGGCGGCTTAATCACTACAGGGCATTTGCTAACCCGGCTGGGCTTTCCGCTTGAAGTGGATTACTTACATGCCACTCGATACCGCAATGAGCTGCGCGGCGGTGAGCTGTTTTGGCGTGTGTCTCCTGAGGTGCCGATGGCGGGGCGCCATGTGGTGATCGTTGACGATATCTTGGACGAAGGCGCCACGCTAGCCGCCATTTTGGCTTACTGCGAAGAAGCTCAGGCAGCCAGTGTCACGACGGCTGTATTGGTGGATAAACAGCACAACCGCAAAGCGGTACCCGGTTTAAAGGCCGACTACTGCAGCTTGGAAGTCGCCGACCGTTATGTGTTTGGTTTTGGGATGGATTACAAAGGCTACTGGCGAAACGCGCCGGGAATTTTTGCCCCAAAAGGAATGTAAGTTAGCCGCAGTATGAATCGTTAGCGGGGCGAAAAGCGCCTCGCTAAGCCCGTTTCCGCAATCATCCGCGTTGATATCTCTTCTACCGAGAAGCGCGTCGCATCAATAAAGGGAATGTGCATGGTGCGATAAAGCGACTCCGCTTGCTCTACTTCTTGAAGACACTGGTCAATAGAGCTGTAACGGCTATTCGGCCGCCGTTCATTACGGATCGCTGATAAACGCCGCGCATCAATGGTTAACCCAAACAGTTTTTGACGATGGGGCGCGAGCGCCTTGGGCAGTTTTAACATGCCATCTTCGTCTAAATCATCCTCCGTCAGCGGATAGTTGGCCGCTCGAATGCCGAACTGTAAAGCCAGGTAGAGCGAAGTAGGGGTTTTGCCGCAGCGCGAAACGCCGACCAGAATGATATCCGCTTTATCGTATTGGTGGGTTCGAGCACCGTCATCATTATCCAGCGCGAAATGGACGGAGTGAATGCGATCCATATAGACGTCATCGCTGCCAATCGAGTGCGTGCGCCCAACGCTGTAGGAGGAGTGGGTCTCAAGCTCCTGCTCCAAGGGCTCCAGAAAGGTTGAAAAAATATCGACCTTAAATCCCGATGCCTGACGAATAACGTCACGAATTTGTTGATCCACAATGGTGTCGATAATGATCGGGCGATGGCCGTCGCGGTTGGCCGTCGACTCAATAATCGCTGCTAACGCCTGCGCTTTTTCCAACGTATCGATATAGGGCTTGGTCTGCATATCGATTTCAACATCGCTGAACTGGGCCAGCAAGCTACGCCCTAAGCTCTCAGCTGTGATGCCGGTGCCATCTGAAATAAAAAAAGCCGTACGTTTCATAACGAAATCCACTGGTGAGTGATCCGGCTATTGTGAGCCGTGCCGTTTGCCAGCACAACGGGCCATCATCGGTTGTCCTGGGGGAAAATGCGCCCGACTACATAAATAGCCCAAAAAGCTCTGCTGTTGTAAAAATCCTCCACTCTCTTCGCTATTAGACCAATGGCGAATATATTGACGCGGTGCTAGGGTGTCTTGGTCAATTATCCATGGTCTTCAAAACCATGCCGATATCTAGAGCGAGGGGGTTACGTGGAAGAGTACATTCTGTGGTTCGATCAGCTGGGTATGGCGGATGTCGAACGCGTAGGTGGTAAAAACGCCTCGCTGGGTGAAATGATTTCTAACCTGTCCGGTGCTGGCGTAACGGTTCCTGGCGGTTTTGCCACCACCGCCCACGCTTATCGTGAATTTCTCTCCCACGAAGGGTTAAACGATCGCATTAATGCCACCCTGGCGCGCCTGGATGTCGACGATGTTAAGGCGCTGGCCGAAGCGGGTCGTAATATACGCCAATGGATCATCGATACTCCGCTGCCTGCTACTTTTGAAGCGGCCCTGCGTGATGCCTATGGCCAACTGCAGCAACAGCACCCGCAACTGAAAGTGGCCGTGCGCAGCTCTGCTACCGCTGAAGATTTACCCGATGCTTCCTTCGCGGGTCAGCAGGAAACTTTTCTCAATATTGAAGGTTTCGACAATATTAAACGTGCCGTGCACGAAGTATTTGCCTCGCTGTTTAACGACCGCGCTATCTCCTACCGCGTCCATCGGGGCTACGCCCACGAAAATGTTGCTTTGTCGGCCGGTGTGCAAAAGATGGTGCGCTCTGAGATCGGTGCGTCGGGCGTTATGTTTACCTTGGATACCGAGTCTGGCTTCCGCGATGCGGTTTTCGTTACTGGCTCCTGGGGCTTAGGCGAAACCGTGGTGCAGGGCGCAGTCAATCCCGATGAATTCTACGTGCATAAACCGACCCTAGCGGCGGGCCGCCCGGCAGTGCTGCGCCGTAACTTGGGCTCCAAGCTGATCAAGATGATTTACGGCCAGGATGCCAGCGCCGGTAAATCCGTTGAAACCGTGGATGTGCCTCATCAGGATCGCAGTCGCTTCTGTATTAATGATCAACAGGTGATGGAGCTGGCTCGTCAGGCCATGACGATCGAGCAGCACTACCAACGCCCCATGGATATTGAGTGGGCACTAGATGGTGATGATGGTGAGCTGTATATCGTTCAGGCGCGTCCTGAAACGGTCGTTTCCCAGCAGGAAGGCGGCAAGCTTGAGCGTTTCCAGCTGCGCGAAAAAGGCCGCACATTAAT
The DNA here is from genome assembly GCF_055725665.1 of Vreelandella sp. DA03-1M. NCBI lineage: Bacteria > Pseudomonadati > Pseudomonadota > Gammaproteobacteria > Oceanospirillales > Halomonadaceae > Vreelandella > Vreelandella sp. DA03-1M. The sequence goes on along the minus strand of NZ_CM146798.1, from coordinate 2,573,012 downwards.
CACCGGACGAGCGATTGGACAGCGCATTGGCCGCGGTACCGTCAAAGTGGTGCTCAGCCCTGACGATATGGACAAGATCCATGACGGCGATATTCTGGTCACCGATATGACTGACCCGGATTGGGAGCCAATTATGAAACGCGCTTCCGCCATCGTCACCAATCGCGGCGGGCGCACTTGCCATGCTGCCATTATTGCCCGTGAATTGGGCATTCCAGCGGTAGTGGGGTGCGGCGACGCGACGACCCAGCTCAAAGAGGGCATCGACGTTACGGTTTCGTGTGCGGAAGGCGACACCGGCAATGTCTACGAAGGGCTGCTGGAGTTTGACTGCAAAGTCTCCAGTGTTGACGCCATGCCGGAAATCCCCTTCAAAATCATGATGAATGTGGGCAATCCCGATCGCGCCTTCGGCTTCGCCAGCCTCCCAAACGCGGGTGTAGGCTTGGCGCGTCTCGAATTTATTATTAACCGCATGATCGGCGTTCACCCTAAAGCGCTGTTGGAGTACGACACGCTGCCAGTGGATCTACAGCAGGTGATCGATTTACGGACGGCCGGTTATGCCGACCCCGTCAGTTTTTACGTCGATAAACTGGTTGAGGGGATCTCGACGCTGGCAGCCGCGTTCCATCCGCAGCGTGTGATCGTGCGGCTGTCAGACTTCAAGTCTAACGAATACGAAAACCTGATTGGCGGTAAGCTCTATGAGCCGGGGGAAGAGAACCCGATGCTCGGTTTTCGGGGTGCGTCGCGCTACATTTCTGAAGCGTTCCGGCCCTGCTTTGAACTTGAATGCCGTGCCCTGAAGCGGGTGCGTGAAGAGATGGGGTTCGAGAATGTGGAGATCATGGTGCCCTTCGTGCGTACCACCGACGAAGCGCGAGAGGTGGTAGAGCTGTTGGCCGCCAATGGTTTGGAGCGAGGCGGTCCGACAGGCTTGAAAGTGATTATGATGTGCGAACTGCCAGCTAACGCCCTGCTAGCCGATGAGTTCCTTGAGTACTTTGATGGGTTCTCTATCGGCTCTAACGATTTAACGCAGTTAACATTGGGGTTAGATCGTGATTCGGGCATCGTTGCACATCTGTTCGATGAGCGTAATGGGGCGGTTAAAAAGCTGCTTGCGATGGCGATTCAGGCGTGCAAAGCGAAGGGGAAATACGTCGGCATTTGTGGCCAGGGGCCGTCAGATCATCCTGACCTGGCTAAATGGTTGATGGAGCAGGGTATTGACTCTGTATCACTTAATCCCGACGCGGTATTGGAAACCTGGTTTATGCTCGCAGGGCAAAAAATCGAATAGTTATATTTATTTTGACTAATTTACGCCCGGCCATTGTGCCGGGCGTCGTTGTTTTTATAGGCTACTCTTCTGGAGTGGTTTTTAAATTTGTCGCGGAGAGCGCTGAGATGTCCCCAAAGTCAATTAAGTTCGCGCTACCTGTTTTGCTGGTGGCGCCATTATATAGCTGGGGGTTTAGCTATGAGACTCCTTCAATTTCACCCGAAAGCGAGTCTGGTTACGAAGAGAAGCCGGGCTGGGCGGCGGAGTCGTTTGCGGTGGCCGCGGCCAATCCGCTAGCCACCGATGCTGGTTATCAAGTCCTTAAAGCCGGTGGTAACGCCATTGATGCGACCATTGCGGTGCAAATGGTGCTGAATTTGGTGGAGCCGCAATCCAGCGGTATCGGCGGCGGAGCTTTTTTGATGCTCTACGATGGCGACGAAGTGCGTGCCTACGATGGGCGTGAAACGGCCCCCCAGGGCGTTAATGGCGAGCTGTTTTTACAGGATGGTGAGCCGATGGCGTTTAATGACGCGGTGGTTAGCGGTCTATCAGTAGGCGTGCCGGGCACGCTGCGTATGCTTGAGAAGGCTCACGCTGAGCATGGTGAGCTGGCATGGGCGGAACTGTTTAAACCGGCGATTACCTTAGCGGAAGAGGGGTTTGCCGTTAGCAACCGGCTGCACACCAGCCTTGAAAGCGATGAGTTCCTGCGCCAAGACCCTCTGGCGAGCCAATTTTATTACGATGCTGAAGGCGAGCCCATTGCCGTCGGTGAAACGCTCAAAAACCCTGCCTTGGCTGCGGTTTTACGCCAAGTCGCTGAGCAAGGCAGCGCCGCCCTGCATGAAGGGGCCGTAGCCGAAGACATCGTTGAGCGCGTTCAGAACCACCCTGAGCGCCCAGGCAGCTTGTCGATGGAGGACATGAGTGGCTATGAGGCGCTTGACCGCGAGCCGCTGTGTACGCCTTGGCAGCAGTGGGAAGTGTGCGGCTTCCCGCCCCCTTCGTCGGGTCATCTGACCGTGATGCAGATTTTGGGCATGCTCGAACAACAGCCGTTGCTTGAAGCCCCGTTCGATAACGGCGCTCCAAGCAGCGGGTGGTTGCACCAGTTTCTGGAAGCCTCGCGGCTCGCTTTTGCCGACCGCGGTCGTTATATCGCCGACCCGGACTTTGTCGAAGCACCGGGGGGGGATTGGTCATTGATGCTGGCCCCTGACTACCTGGAGCAACGCAGTGAGCTCATTGAAGAGATGAGCATGGGCGACAGCGCTGAACCGGGTAATCCCGGCGAGCTTGCCGTTAGTTGGGCCAGCCAGCCCGATCAGCCTGAGTATGGCACTAGCCATATCAGTATTGTGGATGAGGAGGGCAATGCGGTGGCCATGACGACCACCATTGAGCAGGCGTTCGGTTCGCGCATTCTCTCGGATGGCGGAACGGGCCTAGCGGGTGGTTTCCTGCTCAATAATGAGCTCACCGATTTTTCATTTTCCCCTGAAGTGGATGGCGACCCTGTGGCGAACCGAGTCGAGCCAGGCAAGCGCCCGCGTTCCAGCATGAGCCCTACGTTGGTATTCGATCAAGAAAGCGGTGAGCTAGTGGCCAGCTTGGGTTCGCCGGGTGGTGCGGCGATCATTCACTATACGGCCCGCACTCTAGTCGCGCTGCGTGACTGGGGGCTGAGTGCCCAGGAAGCGCTCAATCTTCCCCATGCCATTACGTTGGGTGGCGATGTTTACGTCGAAGAGGGGCGTTTTCCTGAGGAAACTATTGCGTCACTACGCGAGCGAGGCCACACGGTCAGCGAACGGGAGTTGACCAGCGGGCTACAGGCCATCAGGCGGCTTAACGATGGCACACTGTTTGGCGGCGCTGACCCACGCCGTGAGGGTGTGGTGATGGGCGATTAGGAGTGCTACTGACGAAGCCAGTTGCGCAGTTTCACCAGCATTAGCGCCCCGTCGCTTAACTCACGGCGAATCTGAATAAGCTCTGTTAAACGATCTGGGTAGTCAGTGATAATGGCATCGACGCCCAGGTCAATCAGCGTCGACATTCTAGCGCGGTCGTTAACCGTCCAGGCGTGTATTTCGTAGCCGTACAGCCGTGCCAGGCGAACTTCTCCTTCCGTGATGCGGTTATGGCGCAGGCCTAATGCGTCAAAACCACGACGATTGAGTGTGCCGGGCAGAATGAGCTGCGCCAACAAAGTAACGCGCAGTTCTGGCGCCCGGACATTAATATACTCAAGTAGTGACGGCGACATGGTCGCCATCCGCATATCCAACAGCGCATTGGGGAAACCGCAGGCGGTATAACCATCAAAGGCGTTTTGTTGGGTTGCCCAGCAGCGGTAGCGAATGTCGCTCTCGGCATTTAAGGTATCAATAACGGCATCGGCTAACGCTTGCTCTTGACCCGGCAGGGGCTTGATATCAATCATTAACCCCGCTTTTCCACGAACTCTTTCGAGCGCTTCGTCCAGGCCAGGAATGTTCTCGCCTTGAAACGCATCCCCAAACCAACTGCCCACATCGAATTGGCTAAGTTGGTCTCTGGTTAGCTCACCAAACTCACGGCTGTCACCAGTTAGCCGTGCCATGCTGCGGTCGTGGTAGAGCATTACCTGCTGGTCACTGCTCAAGCGTACGTCAATTTCGATATAATCAGCACCATCAATCAGTGACTGCTCTAATGCAGAGAGGGTGTTTTCAGGAGCCACCATGGAGCTTCCGCGGTGGGCTATCACTGCGACGTTGTCACGAATTTCGAAGCTATTCAGAATCCACCATGCTTGAAGGCCGGCAAAAACAAGCACGCTGAGCTCAACCGCCCAGGCAAGGCGCCCTGCGTTCGTATCTTCCGGTGGGGCCGCCGGGCGTGGTTCTTGATGCGCCAGCTGCATGTACAAGCAGGCAGAAAGAAGGGCGTTAGTGGCAATACCCAAAAAGGTAATGGTCAGCGTAATCAGCACATAGCCCAACAGGTACGCCAACATCGCCGGTATGAGTACGGCGTTATGCTCAGGCAGCCACCACAGCAAGGGCGTAAATAGCCGGTCGAATAGCAAAGTGGCCAGTAACGGCAGGCTGATAATAATCAGTAGCAAGAGCAGAACCGCTGCACCAATTGAGCGTCGCCAGCCGCGCGTTAAGCTAACGCTACGCTTCAGCGCTCGCCAGGGGTTGCACCTTTCCAGGGCCACTAAGGGTAGTGCGAGCAGCCAGCGCAGATAGAGCCATGAGGCCGCCCATATCCAGGCAATGATCAGGGGGAGGGCGCAGCCAATGAAGTACCACAGCGCGGGGGGGCGCACTCTCTGTAAATAGTAAGGGTCTATACCGCTGAGCCAGAAGCTATATAACCAAGCCAGCCCGAGCATAAAAGGGGCCAATAGCAGTAAGTGTGTGCCTACCTGAAGAATCACCAACCCAGCGAGTGCTGGCAAACGTTGAGTGCTTAGCCAAAGTGCTTCAAGCGCTAGGCGGTAGTGATTGTCGCGGGGTCTAATCGCAACTTGCAGCATGCCCGCCTGTTGCCAATAAATAATTAAAAACGTGAATCCAAGCCCTACTAACATACCCACTAACCCGAGTGGACTAAACAGCAGAGCGATCAGCTCATCGTTGGTAACGACGGTCCGGTTGAGTTGGGCAAGTAATCCGCGTATCACCCAGGTAATGGCGGGTAGCAGTAAGGCTGAGGCAAGCAGCGTGAAAAACAGGTGATAGGCGATCAGAGGGCGAAGATGATCGCGCAGCGTGCGCAGTAAGGCAGAGCCAAGGTAGGTCAAAGGCTGCATCGTCACTAAACGGTAAGAATGAATTACCAGGGTGGCAGTAAGCACCACGCCTGGCAAGTGGACTGTTACCAATCCTTATGGGTGGTCAAGAAATAGTCAGGGGAGGGGTAGCTTATGCGCAGCAACAATAATGCCGTTGTTATCTGCATATAACCATTGGCCGGGCTGAAGGGTGACGCCTGCAAAGGTGACGTCAATATCACGCTGACCTTCACCGCGCTTTTCACTCTTGCGCGGATGGCTTCCCAATGCCTGAACGCCAATCGGCAGGGCGGCGAGTATATCCACATCGCGCACGCAGCCGTACATAACAACAGCTGCCCAGCCGTTGGCGACGGCCTGCTCTGCCAGCATATCACCCAGCATGGCGCAGCGATGCGAACCGCCTGCGTCGACCACCAGCACCGCGCCATTACCTGGCTCGGCGACCGCCTGCTTAACCATGGAGTTATCTTCAAAACATTTAATGGTGCGAATAGGACCATAAAAGGCTTCAAGACCGCCAAAGTTAACAAACAGTGGGTCTAGCACGGCGACTTCTGGGTGCGCATCACAAAGATCGGGTGTCACAATTTGCGTTGAATTCGTCATCACACGCTCCTAATGGTAGAGGCTGTTGATATTAAACCGGTGTCCAAAGGCAGTGCAAAAAAACGCCCCGCCCTGAAGAACAGTGGCGGGGCGTTCGGTCATCGACTCAGAAAATGCAATCTGTCACATTCTCTGCGATGGTGCGAGCATCGGCGATGGGGTGATCAGACTCAAGCGTTAAACTAAGCTTCTTGAGCGATCGGAATCACGTTAGAGGCGATCTTTTGATACTCCTCGATTTCGTGAAAATTCATATAACGATAAATCTCGCCAGCCATGGCGTCAAACTCACCCATGTAACGTTGATACTCTTCAACGCTGGGTAGGCGTCCTTCTACCGCGGCAACAGCCGCCAGTTCCGCAGAGGCAAGGTACACGTTGGCACCATCGCCCAGGCGGTTCGGGAAGTTTCGTGTAGACGTAGACACGACGGTGCTCTTGGCAGCAACGCGCGCCTGGTTACCCATACACAGTGAACAACCCGGCATTTCCATGCGGGCACCGGCACGACCGTAAATACCGTAGTAGCCTTCTTGGGTCAGCTGGTGCTGATCCATTTTCGTCGGTGGTGCCAGCCACAGCCGGGTTTTTAAACTACCGGCAGGCTGCTTTTCAAGCAACTTACCCGCAGCCCGGAAGTGGCCGATGTTAGTCATGCATGAACCGATAAAGACTTCGTCGATTTTCTGGCCAGCTACTTCTGATAGCAGGCGAGCATCGTCGGGGTCGTTCGGGGCACACAGAACCGGCTCTTTAATTTCAGCCAGGTCAATTTCGATAACTTCAGTGTACTCGGCATCTTGGTCGGCACGCATCAAGCTCGGGTTAGCCAACCATGCTTCCATACCTTCAATACGGCGGCTAATGGTACGTTCGTCACCGTAACCGTTGCCCATCATCCACTTCAATAGGGTGATGTTGGACTTCAAGTATTCGGTCACGCTCTCTTCTGACAGCGTAATCGTACAGCCAGCAGCAGAACGCTCGGCAGAGGCATCGGAAAGCTCAAAGGCTTGCTCGACGGTTAGGTCTTCCAAACCTTCAATTTCCAACACGCGGCCTGAGAAGGCGTTTTTCTTGTTGGATTTATCGACCGTCAACAAGCCCTGCTTGATGGCGTAAAGTGGAATGGCGTGAACCAGATCGCGCAGCGTAACGCCCGGCTGACGTTGGCCCTTAAAGCGAACCAGTACCGATTCCGGCATATCCAGCGGCATTACACCGGTAGCAGCAGCAAATGCTACCAGGCCTGAACCGGCTGGGAACGAGATGCCCAGCGGGAAGCGGGTGTGCGAGTCGCCGCCGGTGCCTACTGTGTCAGGCAGCAGCATGCGGTTCAGCCAGCTGTGAATGATACCGTCGCCGGGGCGTAGTGAAACACCGCCGCGGTTCATGATGAAGTCCGGCAGAGTGTGGTGGGTATCCACGTCGACCGGCTTAGGATAAGCGGCGGTATGGCAGAAAGACTGCATGACCAGATCGGCCTGGAAGCCTAGGCAAGCAAGGTCTTTCAGCTCATCGCGTGTCATCGGGCCGGTGGTGTCTTGAGACCCAACGGTGGTCATTTTAGGCTCGCAGTACATGCCTGGGCGAACGCCGTCCAAACCACACGCTTTGCCAACCATCTTCTGGGCTAAGGTAAAGCCTTTGCCAGTATCTTTGGGCTGATCGGGTAAGCGGAAAACGTCAGAGGCCGGTATTCCCAACGACTCACGCGCCTTGCCGGTTAGTCCGCGACCAATGATAAGAGGGATACGGCCGCCAGCACGAACTTCATCCAGGATCAGCTGCGTTTTAAGTTCAAACGTAGTGATGACGTCATCGCTGCCATGCTTGCAGACTTTGCCTTCATAAGGATAAACGTCGATGATGTCGCCCATGTTCAGGTTGGTGACGTCCATCTCTACCGGCAGGGCGCCTGAGTCTTCCATGGTGTTGAAGAAGATAGGCGCGATTTTGCTACCAAAGCAGAAACCGCCAGCGCGCTTGTTCGGGGCGTAAGGAATGTCGTCGCCAAAGAACCAGAGTACGGAGTTAGTCGCTGATTTACGTGATGAACCAGTGCCCACAACGTCACCAACGTAAACAACCGGAAAGCCTTTTGCTTTAACGTCTTCAATCTGCTTGAGCGGGCCTGTGGTGCCTTGCACCACAGGCTCAATGCCATCACGCTCGTTTTTAAGCATCGCATTGGCGTGCAGCGGTATATCAGGGCGTGACCAAGCATCTGGCGCCGGAGACAAGTCATCCGTGTTGGTTTCGCCAGGTACTTTAAACACGCTGAGTGTAATTTTTTCAGCCAGGGCCGGTTTAGAGAGGAACCACTCAGCATCTGCCCAAGATTGAATGACTTCTTTAGCAACGCTATTGCCGTTCTTGGCGCGTGTTTCGACATCATGGAAAGCATCGAACATCAACAGTGTGTGCTTGAGCTGCTCACCAGCTTCACGGGCAAGCTCCTCGTTATCGAGAAGTTCAACCATTGAAACAATGTTGTAGCCGCCCTGCATGGTGCCAAGCAGTTTAACAGCATGCACCTTGTCGATCAGCGGCGAGCTTGCTTCACCTTTCGCGACTGCAGTTAGAAAACCCGCTTTTACATACGCGGCTTCATCAACACCGGGCGGTACGCGATTGGTGATTAAATCGAGAATAAACTCCTCTTCACCGGCCGGTGGCGTTTTAAGCAGCTCAACTACTGACGCTACTTGTTCGGCGGTTAAGGGTTTGGGCGGGATGCCCTCAGCAGCACGTTCCTCGACATGTTGGCGGTAAGCTTCAAGCACGTTGGGGCCCTCTCATCTACGTTCTGATTTACTTTATGGTGACGGCCTACACGTAGCACCGTATTGGCTGCGCAGTGTTGGAAAGTGGACCAATCACATAGGACATACGCTTGACAAACAGCATATGGTTGGATGGCCGAGATTCTACGGCAAACTGTCGACAATGTTAAGCTGGCATGGCGTGACCTCTGTTGTACTTTATGTTGATGTCACGATCTAAATGAATCAAAAAGCACCTTTTTATTAGTCGTTTGGCTCAAATTCAGGAAAGTTTTTACCATTTTCTAATTTAACATAGGCTTGTGCGGGTGTGATTGAGGTTACAGCGGGTTACCATAGACCTCAATTTATAACCTTAGAGGCATCCTACTAATAGTGTCCGTATAAAGTGTGTGGAGCATTTTTGAGCGAATGACTACATTAGTAATAGGCGATGCAAGGTATAAAGATTTGTACCTAACAGGGACTGAGCGTTTTGAGCGCTTATATGTTGTACAATAGTGAAACACAAGATTGGTAATGGTGTTATGTCGATACAACCCAGTACTTTACAAATCAGTACTTTCCAAACTGATAAATTACAAACGAATGCCTTGCAAAGGGCTGACCATGCGTTAAAAGCGGATGATCTGTTGCCTGAAAGCCTGCGCCAGTTTCTGGCCTGTGCAACCCCTGACGCATGGCTGCAGTGGGCGCTCGAAAATCCTGAAACGCTATTAATTGACCACGCGCAATGTGAAAAAAAAGCCGCTTCTACGGCAATGAGTCTGCTCTATCGCTATGTTGATCAGCCGCTGTTGCTCAGCAAAATGTCGCAATTAGCCCGTGAAGAGCTGCTCCATTTCGAGCAGGTAGTCGCGCTTATGGAAGCACGCGGCGTTGCCTACCAACATTTAACGGCATCACGTTACGCTGAAGGGCTTAGGCGACACTTGCGTAGTAATGATCCCGAACGGCTAATTGATGTGTTAATCATCGGTGCGCTTATTGAAGCACGTAGCTGTGAACGGTTTGCTTGTTTGATTCCTTATTTAGACGAAGAGCTTGCCAAGTTTTATCGCACTCTTGTGAAGTCAGAAGGCCGTCATTTTGAAGACTATTTGTTGCTGGCTCGCCAGCAAACAGCAAGCTCTATTGACGAGCGGATCGCTTTTTTTGTAGCGCGTGAAGCGGAGCTGATTACTTCGCCCGATACGGCTTTTCGTTTTCATAGTGGTGTGCCAGCTTAAGCCGCTTAGCCCGGCAGGATGTTTATCATGCGCGATGCTCGTGAGACAGACCAGTTAACCTTATTCGGCCACTTTTCGCTTACCCAGGGCGAAGATGTATTGACCCACTTTAGTTACGACAAAGTGAAAGCGCTGCTTGTTTATCTTTTGCTGCACCGCCAGCCGGTCAATCGGGCTGCTCTGGCAGAGCTGTTGTGGCCCGACCAAGGGTTGTCATCAGGCAGAACCAACCTGCGCCATGCGCTGCACTGTTTGCGCCAATCGTTAGGTGAGAGCGCCGACCAAGTATTAAGTGTCTCCCGGCAAACGATTGCTTTTCAACTTCCTAATAACTGGCAGGTTGACCTCCATACGCTGCAGCAGCTCTTAGAAGGACCCCGCGATTTAAATACCCTTGAAGCGCTGATGTCTTGTTACCAAGGCGACTTGATTGAAGAGCTGCAACTGACCAACTGTAGCGAATTTCAGCGCTGGTTAGTCCAAGTTCGTAATGAGTGGCGTCAGCGTGTCATTCGTTTTGCTGAGCAGGTGCTCGAAGCTCACGCCGATGTACCTGATTCAATTTTGGAAGCGTTGGTCAGCCGCTTTTCAGGCTACGGTCCCTTTCATGAGCGTTTGGTTCGTCAACTCGCCGAACAAAACCAAATGGCTGCTGCCCATGAGCAGTACAACAGCTATTTACAGCTGTTAGCGCTGTCGGGTCAGCAGCCTGAGCCAAGCTTTCTGCAGTTAGCCAGCTACTGGTCAGATGGCCACCACGACCCGCGAATGATGAGCCCTCAAGGCGCCTTTTCGCGCGCGCTGGCAGCAGATAGTAAGCCGCTCCGTGAAGATGAAATCGAACTGCGTCAGCTCTCCGTGATGGCTATACGCTTGCATCTAAAAGGGGAGTGGCAAGATCGCGCGGCGACACGCCACTGCCTTACGCTGCAGTTGGAATTACTACGCTGGTTAGAGCAGCAGTGCCATCACTTAGGCGGCTTTTGGCTACCAGGCGCTACGGGCGGCTTAGGCTTGGCCTGTTTCGGTACTCATGGCCCCGCGCATCAGCTGGCGGAACTAGTAGCGCTTTATGAGCATTGTCGTCAGGCCCTTCCCCAAGAGAGCGGGCGCCACTGGACTGGTGAGGGTGATATACCGCACTTTGAGTTGGCCGCTGGCTTGCACAGCGGTCGTGTGGTGTACCTACCCGAGCGTCAGTTAGCGGATCCGTTAGGGCAAGTCACGCAAATGTCTTTGGAGCTGATGAGCGCAGCAGAAGGTAGTGAACTGGTTATTTCCCAAGAAGCCAGTCAGCATATGCCGCCCGCGCTTGATCTTCAGCCACGCCTGGTGTCACGTTTGATCGCCAGCGATGGTCGTGTGCGCCTGCGTGCTCTGGTGCTGGGCCAGAACGAAGGCGGCCGCGATGCACTTCCCCCCAGCTTGGTGGGCCGTGAGACGTCGCTGCGTACCCTGCGCGATGCGCTGGCGCGGGCGGGTATTGGCTTGCGCCAAAGTGTATTGGTGCGTGGTGCCTCGGGTATGGGAAAATCGGCGTTAATGGTCGGTTTTCGCCAATTAGAACTTAGCCGTGACGCGGCGATATGCTGGCAGCCCACCACGCGTCTTTCGGTGCTAGACCCTTATGGGGTGGCCCGCACGCTGGTTGGCTGGTATCTCAAGCAGGCGCTTACCGTTGAAGCCATTCACGAACTACAGGCAACGCTAGGGTTTGATCAGCTGACGGCTGACCGGCAGCATCTGTTGGAGCAAGCGCTTGGAGTGCATGAAGTACAGGAGATCACCCAGCTTGCCCAAAGTGGCGAAGCCGTTGAGCTGGTCGTGATGCTTTTGCACCGTTTAATTGAGCGGCAAGCAACGACCCACACGCTGGTGTTCATGATTGATGATTTACAGTGGCTGGATGAACCCTCCTTTAAAGTATTGGCAGGGTTGCAGGCAAGACTACCCATCAATACTGCTTTTATGTTGGTCGCTAGTCATCATGGGCGTGAAGCGTTGCCGGTGAAATTGCACTGGGATCAGCAAATTAGCTTAGGCAACCTGGATGCGCTGCAGTCTTCACGGCTATTGTCGCAGCTTTCCCGCCGTTACCGTATCCACCTGAGTCCGCGGTTGCGTAATCAAATTATTGAGCGCTGCGATGGTGTGCCTCTGTATATGCAGGAGATTTGCCGTCGTTTGGATATGGATCGCCGAGAAGGGCGCAGTGTTCAGTTTGAAGAACTGCCCAAAGGGTTATTAGGGCTTTTAGCAAGCCGTATTGATCAACTTGAGGGCGACCGTGAAATTGCCCACGTAGCAGCGGTACTGGGTAAGCGCTTTCGGTTGGATTTTCTACTTGAGTGCAGTGGCTGGGAAAAAGGTCGGCTTAACCAAGCGCTTGAGCATATGCGGGTACTGGAAATTGTTGAGCCGGTTGATAAAGAGAGTGGTGACCATGAATTCCAGTTTAGTCACCAGTTGCTGCAGGAAGCCGCTTATCTCTCTTGCCCGAGAGATGTGCGGGTCAAGCTGCACCAGCAGGTGGTGACTTTAATAGAAGAGCGTTTTCCGGTATGGATCAGTCGTCACCCCGGTGATTTCGCGACCCACCTACGTCGTAGTGGGCACTATGCCCGTGGCGCCCGTTACTTTGAGCTGGCCGCTCGGGAAGCGCTCAAGGTCAGTGCTAACCGAACCGCACTGCGTATGGCGGATTTCGGCTTAGCGAGCCTTCGCCATGTTGAGCACGAGATCGAGCGTGAAGTGAGTCTGCTCACCGTTCGCGGTCAGGCGGCCTTTTCGTTAGAGGGGCATGGTTCACCGACCGCCCACGAAAGCTTTGTGCGTGCACGAGAGCTGCTGCGTGAATCGGGCAGCGATAGCCTTGAAGACCCGGAAGATCTTGAACAGATATTCCTGGTGAAATGGGGGCTCTGGGTCGGTCGTAGTCAGCGCTATGCCCATGCGGATGCGTTTGCTTTGGCTTCAACTCTGGCCGATATCGCGTCTCGTCTCGAAGACCCGCGTTATCGCCGTTTAGCCGATTATGCCCGGGCTAATTGCGAGTATTGGGCTGGGCGCATTCAGCAGGCGCACGATCACTTGGATGAAATTGATCCGCTGAATGCGCAGATGATGATTGAGTGGCTGCCATTCTCTGATCACCCGCAGGTTTCTGCTGCCTGCTTTCAAGGCTGGGCGCTCTGTTTGCGTGGCGATTATCAGCGCGCTGAACGTCAAGTCTCGTCGGCGATTCGCCTAGCGGAGAAGATTGCACACCCTGGGACTTTGGCGATGGCGCTATTATTTGCCGCGGCGCTTTATCGTCAATTGGGACACGTTCATCTGGCTGCCCGGCACGCCGAGCGAGCGGCCGCTATGACCGGCACACCAGATTTGCAGCTATGGCAAATTTCCGCACAAATTATTCTCGGCTGGCAGCGGGCGTTGGCAGGGGATACGGCGGGGCTTACCCAACTGCGTGACTGTCTAGATCAGATGGCCGAGCTGAAAGGGCGTAACCGCTACCAGCGGCCAGTGCTCTGGTATTCGGATGCGTGTATTGAGCTGGGCGAGCTAAACGCTGCAGAGGATTACCTGGATCAGTGCTTAGTGATCGCCCGTGAAAGGACAACGCTATTCCTGCCGGAATTAGCCACCCAGCTTGCCAAGGTGCGTGATCTGCTTGGGCATCCCGCCAATGAGGTGAAAGCATTAGCTGAGATGGCGATTAACCAAGCTCGCGAGCATGGCAACCGTCACCAGGAGCTGGCGGCCCTTGAGCTATGGTTGACGCGCATTGAGCCTAATGACCAGCAGGCCAAAGAGAGTTTCAGGCGCTTGTTGAGCGAAGTCAGCCACAGTGATGCCCCGGTGTTGACACGCTGGATCAGCTTGCTGGACCGCCGTTTGCCGCTCCCCGTGAGCATTGAAAGCTAGCCCTAAGGGAGTTGTCTTTGGCAGAGGGGCAGAAATTGCACTTTCTAACGTGTGTCTTCTTCTAGCCAGGTCAGCGTGGCGAGCGCCTCTTCTCGGTGCTCGCCACACACGCTGGCATCAAAGTTAAAACGTTCGCAAACCTTTGGGCGGCTCGGGTCACCAAATAGACGACACAGGTTGTGCTCATCTAGCTGAACACAACGTACCCCTGCCGGCTTGCCTTCTGGCATGCCGGGAATAGCAGAGCTAATCGAAGGCGCAATGCAGCAGGCACCACACCCCGCACGACATTCCTCGCTCATTGCGCAGCACTTGGTGAAAACATAGCAATCGCGCCCTTGTTGATACCCTCGAATGCCTGAATGCGTGTGGCTTGACCGCTCTGTGTGGCGACTTCCTGTGCCAGCCAGGCCGCAATATTTTCTACCGTGGTCGGACCGGGCAGCACGGTACACAGCGACTGTGGCAGGGTAATGGAAAAATCTCCCTGGGCGGCTCGGTAGCGGCAGGTAAGCGTTTCACTATTGCGAGCCGCGATATCTGCCTCCTCAAGAAGGTAACGATTATCCAGCCGTGCCGCCCACTGTTGCTCAAGCAGGGTTTGGCGCGCCGCCTGCTGCCAGATATACAGTCGTGAACGGTGGCCGTGGGCAATGCGCTGGCAATTTCCTGCGTGTCGTTTCAGGCCGTGGCTGTAGCCGTATGCGGCACCGTCGTTGGGTTCATCGCTCAGTGTCAGGGAAACCCGGTCAACATTTTCAGGACGCTGCTCGGTCAGTTGGTGACTTAAATGCTCGGCGACCATTTCAAGCGTAATGGCTTGCCAGGGAAGCAGGGTGAATGCCTCTTTCGGCCCGCGTACTTCCATCGGGTAGGGCGTCGTGGTGCGAACGCATAATCCTTCAGGGCATTCGGAGACACTGATGCCTGGTGCCTCGGTGGGGACCAGCAGGGTATGGTCTAGCCCGCTGTCCAGAGTGCGTTTGATCCACGGCTTCACTTCACCAAAATCGAAAAGCATGCCGTCTTCACCCAGCTCGCCTTCCAGCACCGCGTCTACCTGCCAGCTACAGCCGACCAAGCCGCGCTTGGCGCACCAAAGCGAGACATCGATATGGGTCAGTTGTTGAACGAATAAAGCCATTAATCAAAACCTGCTAATTTATGCATTTGCAGCGAAAGACGCCACTGTGGATTAGCCATACAGTAAGCGGTCGTCTCAGCAACGGTCGTCTTGTCCTGGTGTAGGGGAGCAAGATCCATCGGCTGTAAAAAAAAGTGGTGAAAATCCAAGCTTGAAAACTGCTCCGGGGGCGCATCAGCCTGGGGGTAAACGAGCTTTAATTCGTCGCCATGGGTAACGACCAAGGGATTGTTGCCCTTGGGGCTAACGCACAGCCAATCAATGCCAGGGGGTGGCGCCAGCGTGCCGTTGGTTTCGACGGCCACCTCAAACCCATGGCGGTGTAGCGTGGCAATCAACGCCGCGTCAAGCTGCAGCAAAGGCTCACCACCGGTAAACACGACATAGGGAGTTGCTTTGGGCTTGTCACCACCGCTTTGGGTAGGCCAAAGGGCTGCGATGTGTTCGGCAAGGGCTTCGGCGGTGGCAAACTTGCCACCGTTGATACCGTTCGTGCCAATAAAATCGGTATCGCAAAACGTGCATTTAGCCGTTGCACGATCCACTTCGCGGCCCGACCACAGGTTGCAACCGCTAAAACGACAAAAAACACTTGCTCTACCAGCCTGGGCGCCTTCCCCCTGCAGGGTATAAAACGCTTCTTTAACTTGATACATCAGCGTTGTCCTGCGGTGTCTGAGGTATATGGCAGTGGGTCTGTCACCCCGTTAGCGGCAAAGGCGGCTAGTCGTTCGCGGCAGCTACCGCAAACGCCGCAGGCTAATTCACGGCCTTCGTAGCATGTCCAGGTGTGGCGGTAGTTCAAGCCCATGGCCAAGCCCTCACGCAAAATCTCGGCCTTGCTTGAGGAGAGGTATGGCGCGTGGAGCGTGACGGGCTCGAAGTTGGCAATGCCTGCGACATGGTTCATTGCCTCAACGAACTCGGGACGGCAGTCTGGGTACAATATGTGATCGCCGCCATGGGCACCGTAATCGACTCGCTCTGCGCCAATATTGACCGCTTTGGCAATCGCCAAAGAGAGTAAAATCATATTGCGATTAGGCACCACCGTAGCGCGTAAAGTGTCCGCGGCGTAGTCGCCGTGGGGCATCGCTTGGTCTGGGTTGGTCAACGCTGAATTGTTAATCAGCCCGTGGATAGCGCGAATATCGACCACCTGGTGGGGCACGCCAAGCGTGGTGCATACCTGACGAGCAGTGTCGAGTTCACGAGCATGCCGCTGGCCATAGTCAAACGAGAGGGCGTGGACGGTAAGCCCTTCGCGCAGCGCGCGGTGAAGTACGGTAAAAGAGTCCATTCCACCGGAGTAGATAACGACTGTCGTGGCGCTATCAGCGGCCACAGGGGGTATTGATGACATGAGAAAACACTCGTTGTCGGAGAATTTATTGATCGCGAGCAGCAATTTGCTGGCGCGGCGTTCCGGGGTCCGGTCCGGAAGGGCGGCAGTTTACGCAATAGCCGTTAATCTGACCAGTTCTAGCGTCTATCGATGTAACTGATTGAGGTAAAAAATGCGTAGGTGGGCAGCATTAATATCAACATGCTACGCTAACCATCCATGTTGTTAGAGGCGAACCAATGGCAACGATTGAACATAGTGAAATCATTAACGCTCCGCCGGAACGCGTCTTTGATCTATTGCGCCGCGTCGAGGATTTTGCCGATTACTCGGATCTGATTCGGTCAATAGAGACCTTGGGCGAAAATCGTTATCGCTGGCACGTACGCGCTGTGGGTATGGACTGGGCGTTTGATGTCATGGTTACTGAGATTCAGCCACCCAATGTGCTTGCCTGGGAGTCGCTGAATGGCGTCAAGAATCAGGGCCGCTATCGCCTTCGCGAAGTGCCAGAAGGTACCGAAGTGGCGTTGACGCTAAGCTATGAAATTCGCAACCGCTTAATGGAGAAAGCCGTTAACAAAGCGGCCAAGCCGCTAGTCAGTAAAGTCAGCCGTCAGATTCTCGAACGCGTTGAGGCACGGTTAAATCGATAGCGCCGCACTAGGCGGCGTGGTGTTGATCAAACCGATGAGTTATTGAGTTTTATGCATCGAGGCATCAAGGTGGTCGACGACCTCTGCCCAATCCGCATCTTCCTCTACCGCTTCTTTTAGAAATTCTGCCTGACCCTCGTTCCAGCAGGGGGCTTCAGCCAACGGCATCGTTTCTGGGAGCGGGGCGTTGCGTTGGATAAAGCGCTCGATTGAATCTGCGTCAGATGCCAGTCCCAATTGCTCGAATAGCTCGCTGAAATGGTGTACCGGTTTTTCCATAATTTGTTGCTCCTTCAAGCGGTTAAAAGTCTTCTTATAACATAGCTGGATTCTCAGCCTACGCCACTATTCAACCGCTTTGATTTGCTAGCGTTCACCGACTAGCGACGTCAAAAAGAGCTGTTGCCGGTCTTCTAACGCGAGTGGCTGGGCCAGTAAGTGAGCCAGCTTGGTGAAAGCCGCCTCTGGCGTCATATCATCGCCTGCGAGTACACCTGCATTGCTCAGCCCATGCCCAGCTGCGTAAGCACCCAGGTGGACACTGCCCTGTGGGCACTGGCTAATGGCGGCGAGCAGCTTGCCTTCCCCCCTGACCCTGGCGAGAACGTCCAGCACACTGGGGTCGCCAGGGAGGTTGCCAGCGCCCCAAAGCTGAAGTAACGCCCCTTTAACCCGCGAATCGCTCAACCAGGCGTCCAACTGCCAAGCTGATATGCCCGGCCAAAGAGCGATGCGAACGATCTCTCCCTGATTGACCAGTCGGTAGTCGGGGAGCTCGAAACGCGGTGCGCCACGCTGTTGCAGGCCAAGCCCGCGGCTGGGGTAATAAACAAAATCGTCGCCTACGCGCTCGCCGAGCAGTGGGTAGTTGGGGCTGGCAAAGGCGTTGGCTGCTTCGCTATGCTGCTTGATGGCGCGGACGCCCCGCAGTAATTGCCCTGCAAAGTAAATAGCCACCTCTTGGAGTTCAGGCTTAGCAGCAAACTGCAGCGCGCCGTGCAAATTGTCCAAGGCATCGCTGCCGGGCGATTCCAAGGGCGACATTGAGCCCGTGACGACCACTGGTCGATCTAAGCCCTGAAGTTGATAGGCAAGGCTAGCGGCGGTCCAGCTGAGTGTATCGGTGCCGTGAATAATCACGAAACCGGCGTAGGCCGTTAACTGGTCGTTAATATCACGGGCGAGCTGTTGCCAAGTGAGCGGAGTAGCCGCACTTGAGTCAATCAGCGTGGCGTAGCTGATGACCTGGTAAGGTGGAAGTAATTGCTGTTGGGCAAGTGGTAACTGGTTAAGAGCCGTCGCCATGCGAGTTGTAAAGTCGCCGCCAGGCGCAAGTCCTTCTGCATGCTGTTGCATACCGATGGTGCCGCCCGTGTAAATAACTAAAATGCGCTCTTGGGTGGGAACACTGTCGGCTAGAGGGGAGTAGGGGGGCATCGCCATCTCCTGGGGCTTTATGCGAAAACTGTTAATCAGAAAGTGGGCGTTACACGCTGTATCAAAAGTTCGCCGCTCTGGTCATCCAATCGCTGATTGCGGCCCGCCAGTAGCGCGAAGCCACAGCAAACCGTGATCAGTGCGATTAACAGCCAAGCTATCTGTGATGTGTTGGCGCCCGATTGCAGCATAATCCCCACACCAAAAGGCCCTAGTGCTGCCAATGTATAACCCCCGCCCTGAACGAGCCCAGAAAGCTGACCGGCAAGGCGCGAGTTGGCTGTGCGTAAGACTAACAGGCTTAGCGCCAGGCTAAAGCTGCCGCCCTGGCCGATACCCAGTAGTGCAGCGCCTGGCCATTTCCATATTAGTGGCGCGATCAGCAGCATCCACAGACCAAGGGCGGTGCTAAGCAGCACAATCAATAGCGCGGGGCGCTGATCACGTCCCATACGTGCAAGCCAGGGGGCGCTCAGTGCCGAGGCAAGCTGGCACATAATAGAAATCGCCATGGTCCAGCCCGCATCGGCCTCGTTATAACCGCGATCAACCAGCAGTGTAGGCAGCCAGCCAAATACGATGTACGCCATGGATGATTGAATGCCCATGAACAGCATAACGTGCCAGGTGAGCGGTTGTTTAAGAAGCCGTAAAATACCGCTTTTGCGCGCTGTAGGCGTGCTTGTCATTGTGGTGCGGGGCATTTGGAAGTGCCACAGCACCAGCGCGAATAGCGCCAGCAATGACCAGCTCATCAAGCTCGCCTGCCAACTGCCGAGCAGTTGCGTTAATGGGACGCTAAACCCGGCTCCTAACGCGCCACCTAAGCAGAGCGCCATGGTGTATAAGCCGGTGAGCAGGTCTGCGCTGTCGGGGAGTTCACGCTTAACCAGGGCCGGTAGCAGGGTGCCGCCAATGCCGATCGCACAGCCTGCCATTGCTGAGCCGATAAAGAGCCCACCGGGGAGGGGTAAACCACGCAAAATCAACCCAGCAGCCAGCAGTGTCAGTGCCGCACTCAGCGCCCGTTCGCTGCCTATGCGTTTAGCCAGGGCAGGGGCAAGTGGGGCGGAGAGGCCTAAAAACAGTACTGGGAGCGTGGTGAGTAGCCCCGCAGCAGTAGCGGAAAGCCCCGCGCTTTCTTGCAGGCGAGTAAGCAATGGGGCAACCGAAGACATGGCGGGGCGTAAATTAAGCCCCACCACAACCATCAGCAAAATAAACGTAATCGAGCGACGCGTTGCCATACGAGTATTTACTTAAGGTGGGGACGCAAGTCTCCGCGAACGGCATCGAGTAGCGTAATGAAGTGGTAGTCCTGGGGAGTGTCCAGACAGTCGACCCTGACGTTTGTGCGCATGCCTTTATCCATATTCAACTGGTCAAATATTTCTAAAGTAAGCTTGCGAGCAGGTTTATCGCCTGGCGCCAAGATGCCATCTTCAAGGGTAAAGGTTTCAAGCAAGGTAACGCGTACACGAGTGCTATTGCCTTCGCTAAGCACACGGCGCACAAATAGCCAGCCTTCGCAGGGAAGTGCGTGGTTGTCATCCCGTTGGCGTAAGAAAATCGTGCGGTAGCAGGCGCCTTCAACCGACGCTTTTTCAGCCATGCTGCGATAGGCCTGTACCACCTGATTAGCCGACGCCCGGGCGTCCTCTAAGCGCTGTACGATCCCTTGATGTTCGCGGCTGAGCTGCTCTTGACGTTGAAACGTCAGCCATTGGCGGTACTCGGCCATCAGTTGAGAAGACGCCATAATCACTCCGTGAAAAGTATTGGCTAAAATAGCTGCTGGAAACAGCGGCTTGGAATATGCAAAAACGACACCTTCGCATATTCCTGCACTCTGAGCTAGCGCCGCGCGCGACGTTTACGCTCGCCACCGGTATTGGCACTCTGGCCTTCGGGTTTGCGTTTAGCGCGAGGCTGACGTTGATTGCGTCGGCCATTTTCGATGGGCTCAGGTTTGATACTGGGGTCGGGCTCAAAGCCAGGTTCAATGTGCTTTGTTAGCTTCTGCTTGATTAGCCGCTCAATATTGCCTAGCAAGGCATCTTCATCGACACACACCAATGAAACGGCTTCGCCATTGCTGCCAGCACGACCGGTGCGGCCAATGCGGTGGACATAATCTTCCGCCACGTTGGGTAGGTCAAAATTGACGACGTGGGGCAACTCATTGATATCCAGTCCACGAGCAGCGATATCGGTGGCCACGAGTACCTGCAGGTCACCGCTCTTAAATGCCGTTAGCGCGCGAGTGCGAGCTCCCTGGCTTTTATTGCCATGGATCGCCATGGAAGGGATGTCCTGCTTGGAGAGCTGCTCTGCAAGGCGGTTAGCGCCATGTTTGGTGCGCGTAAATACCAGCACCTGGAACCAGCCGTTTTGCTGAATCAAGTGGGCCAGCAACTCACGTTTCTTCTCGCGATCAACACGGTAAATCGCCTGCTCAATTTTATCGGCAGTAGCATTACGCGGCGCTACTTCAATCATCGCCGGATTATCCAGCAGCTGTTGTGCCAGGGTCTGGATCTCATTAGAGAACGTCGCCGAGAACAGCAGATTTTGGCGCTTTTTGGGGACCAGACGCAGCAAGCGCTTAATGTCATGAATGAAGCCCATATCCAGCATGCGGTCGGCTTCATCAAGCACTAAAATCTCTACACAGGAGAGATCCACATGCCCTTGCTGGTGAAGATCCAGCAAGCGGCCTGGGGTGGCAACCAGTACATCCAAACCGGCTTTTAGTGCATCGATTTGAGGCTGTTGGCCGACGCCACCAAAAATAATGTGGGAGCGTAGTGCCAGATGCTGGCCATAGGTCGACACGCTTTCGCCTACCTGAGCGGCAAGCTCACGGGTAGGGGTTAGCACCAGTGCACGTACCTGACGTTTCCCAGGTCGTTTGCCGGTGTTTAAGCGTTGCAGCATTGGCAGCGTAAAACCAGCGGTTTTACCAGTGCCGGTTTGGGCGCTGGCCAGCATGTCGCGGCCTTCAAGTACAACGGGAATAGCCTGTCGTTGTATCGGGGTAGGCTCAGTGTAACCTTGCGCTGTGACAGCGCGTAATAAATCGGCGTGCAGGCCAAGTTCAGAAAAGCTCATGCGTTCTCCGCAATCACCTAGTGAGTTAATACCGGTAAGTGGTTATTGTCACTAGATGTAATGTTCAAAAAGCGAGGTTGATTGACCTTCGCGGCAGCGAAGTGTGCCAGATATCTCAACATGCCGCGATGGTCGTTAGTTAGCCGTGGATGACCGTGAAAGGAGACGTGAAGATTACAGCGCTAAGAAATGCTGAGACTGATGTGCACGGGCACATCAGAAAACTTACGTATCAGTAATTAGCCGAGCAGTGTAACACGAATATACAATGCCAGCCTGTTTAGCTCTCTTGTGTCAGTGGTGAATGCTGGGCATGAAGAGGGATCAACCGAGCTAATGTCGCGGGCGGTAATTGCAGCTGGGCAAGCTCGCCAGGTGTTAACCCAAAAAATTGCTCGGGTGTGAATACGCCTAGCTGAAATAGTTGTTGTGCCGTCGCCGGTCCCAACCCATCAAGGGCGAGTAGTCGTCGTGCAAAAAGAGAAATAAAACGATTTTTTTGTTTGTTATCGAGCTCGGCGCAGGTGGTTTGATAGTAATTTCCCGCGTGCAGCGTAATAAATTGCTCAATACGCTCAAGCGCGGCTAGCGGCTAGCGTTGACGCGTCGAGCGAGTGAATGGCTAACTGATCGAGTAGAGCGTCGTGACTATGCAATGCTGTTTCAAGGGTTGCGAGTGTCGCCTCTCCCTCCAGCAGGGAGGTCACTGTCTGCATTAACGCATTGACCGCCTCGCGCAGTTGTTCAGCGGGCAATTCAGCAGTGTTGTTCGTTTCAACTATCATGAGAACATTCCTGAGAAGGCTGATATTTAGCGTAGTTCAGCAAACCGTGGTTAGTAAGCCTTGAATTAATTAAAATAATTGCCTTGGCGTATTTCATTGGCGATAAGCTCGGCGGCTTGATCCCAGCTTTCGCTCAGAGCGCGCACGAGCGCTGGGTAGCCATCTGTTTCAAGCGGTGTCTCCGAGTAGAAATTCTCCATTACCAACAGTTCGCCAG
Source organism: Vreelandella sp. DA03-1M (assembly GCF_055725665.1). Classification (NCBI taxonomy): domain Bacteria; kingdom Pseudomonadati; phylum Pseudomonadota; class Gammaproteobacteria; order Oceanospirillales; family Halomonadaceae; genus Vreelandella; species Vreelandella sp. DA03-1M. Next base: position 2,550,688 of record NZ_CM146798.1, on the reverse strand, counting down.
CACTGTTGACTAATTGCCATTGGCCACTCGCGACGGCGACACCATCAAAACGGCCTTGGAATTGATCAACAGTAAGGCGCAGGGTCAATGCGTTAGCGGGTTCGCCCTCTGCGCGCATCACCCTGAGCGTGGGCATCGCTTGCGATAAATTGGCGCGCATGCGGCGTTCTAACTGCCTATCCAACCCTTCCGCCCACTGATGCTCACGTGCCGCGTTCAGCGTAATATCGTCTAACTGCATCACTATGCCGTCAACGTCAAGATAATGCGCAAGTCGAGGGCTACTCAGTACGAGTGTACCCTCTGGCTGGTTAGTGGTACTGCTCACAGTGTCGCTCGGTAGCATATAGCGCGCAGGGGGAGTAACACTGCTGGCGCAAGCGGTTACCAGTGCGCAGATCATTAGTAGCAGTAAACACTTGATCCAGTTCGTCATACTCGTCCCTATAAGCATGGAGGGCTCCTTAATCACGTGGCGCGCGCGGAATGGGGTCTTGGGCATCCAGGTTATCAAACAGCAGAGCCCTGGGATTGTCGTTAAGCGTGCGGGTAAGTGGCTGCAAGTCACGCATTAAGCGATCCAGTCGTTCGATGGCAGTGGTGAGCTCTTGGTAAGCGGACGATGACGGAGACAGCCCTTCCAGCGTGCTACGTAGTTCCTCAAGAGTCCCGTTTAGGTTGCCACCAATCGCCTGGGTCTCCGGATCATTCAGCAGCTGATTGAGAGAAGCGCTTACTTCACGTACTTCATTAAGAACACCCTCAGAGGCCTGCAAATTACGATCCAAGCCAGCAAGTAACGGCTCAACCTCAAGGCTGTTCAGTTTCTCAAGCAAATCGGTCACTTGTGCTTGAATCTGCGCAAACCCGCCCGCCACCGTAGGGAATACGTCGCGCTCAGAGAATCGTTCAGCGACATACTCGTCGGCAGGGTCTCGTTGGAAGTTTAAGTCGACAAACAGTGCGCCTGTCAGCAGATTGCCACTTTTGAGTGACGCGCGAAGCCCCAGACCAAACATGCGCTCGAAACGAGCTTGCCACTCTTCTAGATTAATATCGCTATTTTCAATACCCAGGCGCTGCGGCTCAATCCGTATCAAGACAGGAATTGCAAAGCGCGCGCGCGAGTCAGGCTGAGGAGCGGTAAAGTTCCAGGGCACGGCGGCAACAGTGCCCATTCGCACCCCGCGAAACTCTACAGGGGCTCCTTTTGAAAGACCGCGAACCGTTTCATCTACCAGCAGTACATACTCTAAGTAACGATTAAAGGTGCCTTCTCGTGCCGCATCTTCATCAGCATAAAGGGTGAAGCGCGTATTGGCTTCGACTGGCTGCCCCATAGGTAGGTCTTCAGGTACGCCAAACGTAACGCCGCCGCCGAGTAAGGCTTCAATGGATTCGACGTTAACGCGTACACCATCAGCACCTAAACGAAAATCAATACCACTAGAGGTCCAAAAACGTGTGCTGTCGGTCACTAAGTCGGTATACGGCTCTTCAATAAATACCTGATGCTGCATAGTGCGTGAATCAGGTTCAAAGCTATTTTCTTCAATGCGCCCCACGGTGTAGCCCTGATAGGAAACCGGGTCGCCGACGCGAAGGGAGTTTCCCAGTTGGCTGGTTAGGCTTAGTCGCAGGCCTGCCTGCCCGGCCGGGGCGACGGGAGGGATATCGCTGACAGGAAACTCGCGTCTAGGTGCTTCTTCAGTGCCGGGCTCAAGCTGAATGTAAGCGCCGGATAGTACGGTACCCAAGCCACTAATCCCTTCACGCCCAATGCGCGGTTTAACCACCCAGAAGCGACTATCTTCGCGCAGCATATCCTCGACTTCCGGCTGGATGCGTGCGGTTAATACTGCATGAGAGAGATCATCGGATAGACGCACACTCTGTACACGACCAATTTCAACATTGCGACTGCGGATCAGTGTATTGCCCGCTTCGATGCCCTCTGCATTATCCATGGTAAGCGTGACTTGGGTGCCCCGACTGGAGTAGTTGTCATATACCAGCCATAAGCCAATCGCAATGGCGACGATAGGCACTACCCAAATAGGAGAAAGGCGCGTTTGACGCGATGTCTTGGCCTTATTTAAATCCTGTTCGCTGGCGGAGTCAGCATTAGCCTGGTTGGAAGTAGGCGGAGTTGTTTCATTAGCCATCAACAGGTTCCTTGGTGGCCGCTTTACGGCGAAGAAGAAAGTGGCGAAGAGAGTTTCTATGGGGAGGTGATGTATCCCATATTAAGCGTGGATCAAATGTCATCGCCGCCAACATGGTTAACACAACCACAGAGCCGAAGGCGAGTGCAGCTGGACCTGGTGTAATTGACATTAATGATCCTGCGCGGATCAGCGCCACCAAAATAGCGACCACAAAAACATCGACCATCGACCAGCGGCCGATAAATTCCGTTAAGCGATAAAGCCGAGTACGGCTTTGGGCATTCAAGACGCTGCTGCGTCTAACGACTAGGCAAAGCCAGGTTAAGGCAACTAATTTGCCGACTGGTACGATAACGCTGGCTATGAAAATGACGGCTGCAATTGGCCAGGAGCCCATCTGTATCAGTTGAACGACACCGCCTATGATGGTTGATGGTGAAGAGTTGCCCAAGCTTGTGGTGGTCATAATAGGGTAAACATTAGCAGGAATGTACATAATCGCGGAGGCGCCCAGCAGTGCCCATGTGCGCTGTAAGCTATGCGGTAACCGCTGGTGAAGCTTTTCATGGCAGCGAATACAATGTCCTCGGCCCTGTGGCGATAGACGATTAATAAGCCCGCAGGTGGGGCAGCCAGTTAGCCCTTGGCCAGCGGCAGGGATTCCAGTTTGAGTGCCGTCGGGGGCCAGGGGTTCTCCCTCTAGCGAGAACCACATCCAATCTGCGTCGATAGATTGAGTGGTCATCAGTAGTAGCAGTGCAAACACGCAAAAACCCCAAAAGGATATACCTAGCTCAACATCGGCTAGGCCCGCTATTTTGATCAGGCTTACCAGGGCGCCAATAATAAATACGTCGGCCATCATCCATGGCGTTAAATGCGCTAATGAGCGGGCTATATCGCGGCTAAAAGGCAGAGGGTGATCCCGCAAGAGGCCAAACTGGAGCCAAAGCACGCCAAGCAGGTATACCGCTGGCAATACCACTATGGTCATGATGATGGCGATTGCGACGAGCGGTTGATGAAAGCCAATCAGGGCAGTGGCGGTTTGGGTTAACTCAATGCGGTTGCTAACCCCGCTAACGGTAAAACTAATAAAAGGAAATGAGACGGCCACCATTAGTGCAATGAGAGATGCGATGGCGAGCGCCATGCTGCGCTGAGCAGGGTAGCGATGGCGTTTGACTAATACATGCGAGCACCTTGGGCAGCTTGCTCTTTCACCAGAGCTGAGTGGTGGTAGTGCGGATACCCAGTCACATTCATGACAGGCGCGCAAACGCCTTCGCTGAGTTCGAGTCTCAGGCGGCATGAGGTCAACAAGGGGGGTGTTAACCGGTAGTGCGCGGCGCTTTATCAATCGTTGTGGAGGCAAAAACCAAAACTCTCAGTGCGAATACCTAGCTAAACTACTAGGATGTGGCGAATTAAGCTGTTAATTACACATTTTAGCAAGTTTATGTCACTGAAATAATGTTCAAAAACATAGCCAAGCCGCTTGACCATGGCATCAGTTTAGACAACGATGCTGCGGCGCAATGGCGAGTGGCGGCGGATGAACAGCACTGCCGGTTGCTTCTCTGCCAGGATAGCTCCTCAGCAAGAGGTCGCAACGTGATGGTTAGCGTTGCTAGTAAAATCATCTTGGCGCCCTCGCTATGAGGGGGCGCTAAGCTACAAAACGTTGAAATTAGTGCCGTTCATTATGCCATGAAGGAAATGAAATGCTGCTTCCCACATTAGCGGTTGTGTTTGGTTTGATATTATTGGTTTGGAGTGCTGAAAAGTTTATTGATGGCGCTGCAGCCACATCGCGTTGGCTTGGGCTTTCGCCGCTGTTGATTGGGATGCTTGTCATCGGTTTTGGTACCTCGGCCCCAGAAATGATGGTATCGGTGCTGGCGGCAATAGATGGTAACCCAGGGCTGGCGGTAGGTAATGCATACGGCTCTAATATTGCTAATATTGGCTTAATACTGGGGCTAATAGCGCTTATTTCGCCATTAGCCGTTCATTCCAGCGTTATCCGTAAAGAAATGCCAATACTTATGCTAGTCATGCTGGTGACTGGCTTGATGCTGCTGGACGGTTTTGTAGCACGCTGGGAAGCTGTCTGTCTTTTACTGGCATTAGTGGCTTTTATCGTTGTTAGTATTATTCGCTCACGTAGTCAGCCTGACGACGCAATCGTATCTGAAGTAGCTGAGACCCTGGATAGCAAACCGATGTCCCGGGGTAAATCCATTATGTGGACCCTGGTAGGGCTGCTGTTTTTGATCGCTAGTTCACGTCTATTGGTGTGGGGGGCGGTTGAAATTGCAGTTCGCTTCGGTGTAAGTGATTTGATTATTGGGCTAACCGTCGTCGCTATTGGTACCTCGCTGCCGGAACTCGCTTCTTCTATTAGCGCTCTGCGCCGGAAAGAACACGACATGGTATTGGGCAACGTGGTCGGTTCTAACCTGTTTAATAGCTTGGCGGTCGTTGGCCTAGCGGGGGTTATCGCGCCCATTGAAGCAGGTCGGGAAGTATTGGTGCGCGACTGGAGCGTGATGACGGGTATGACACTGCTGATGATTCTATTTGCGTTTTCTTGGCGTGGTCGCCCACGGCGCATTAATCGTTTGGAAGGTGGGATATTGCTGGCGCTTTTTGTCGCGTACACCGGCTATATGGTAAGCGTCGTTATTATGTCTCGTTAGACGTATGTTCCTAATAGCGCAGCGCTATGGTGCTTGGTGCGTCAATGCGACCCATCTTGGGTGTTAGGTTGTCAATGTATGATGGTGACTTAATATATAATATGTTTAAAAAATTAACATAGTTAAGAAATAAGCTTAGTGCTTATAACTAAAAGTGCGCTGTCATTAAGGCGCAACTAAGCTTGTGTTAACTCGTTGATGGAATATCGATTCAGGCCTTAGGAGAGTGAAATGGAACTTGATCCGCTCGTATTATCGCGATTGCAATTTGCATTCGTTGTGTCGTTTCACGCGATCTTCCCGGTGTTTACTATTGGTCTGGCCTCCTACATTGCGCTGCTTCATGGCCTATTCTTCAAGACCAACAATCCAGCTTGGGATCGGCTCTCGCTTTTCTGGACAAAGGTGTTTGCCGTTGTCTTTGGGATGGGAGTCGTCTCAGGTATAGTGATGTCGTTTCAGTTTGGGACTAACTGGAGCAATTTTTCCCTAGCTTCTTCTAACTTCCTCGGTCCCATGTTGAGCTATGAGGTGGTGACAGCTTTCTTCTTGGAAGCCGCTTTCTTAGGCGTGCTCTTGTTTGGTCGAGGTAAGGTGCCTCAAGGGGTGCATCTTTTTGCCTCTATTATGGTGGCGATTGGGACGTTCATTTCCGCTTTTTGGATTTTATCTGCCAACAGTTGGTTGCATACACCAGCAGGCGTTGAGCTGATCGACTTTCGCTTCCATGTTACTTCTTGGCGCGAGGCGATCTTTAACCCGTCATTCCCTTACCGTTTCTTGCATATGGCCGTTGCCTCTTTCTTAACCGGCGGCTTTGTGGTGGCGGGGGTTAGCGCATGGTTCTTGTTACGTGATCGCGATCCAGAGGCAAACCGCCGAGCACTTTCGATGTGCCTTTGGTTGTTGCTTTTTTTAGCCCCCACACAAGCGGTTATTGGCGATTTTCACGGTTTGAATACCTTGGAGCACCAGCCCACGAAGGTTGCAGCGATGGAAGGCCATTGGGAGACAGCTACCAATGTGCCATTGCTTCTTTTTGCCATTCCTGATCAGGAGGCCCAGACCAATCACTTTGCGTTTGGTATTCCTAATCTAGCAAGCCTTATTCTTACTCACTCACCCGACGGTGAGATTCCTGGCATCAGTGAAGCGCCACCGGAAGAGCAGCCGCCTGTCATTATTGTGTTTTGGGCATTCCGTGTAATGGTGGGGATTGGTCTGTTGATGATAGCGGTAGCGTTCGCAGGACTGATCCTGCGCCGCAAGGGGCGTATTTATGAACAGCCACTGTTTTTAAAGACACTCACCGGCATGATTGCGATGCCTTTTGTCGCTGTATTGGCGGGTTGGATTGTCACTGAATCAGGTCGGTCTCCGTGGTTGGTTTACGGCATGATGACCCATGAAGAAGGGCTGACACCTTCATTGACGGGTCCAATGGCGTTATTCACTTTGATTGGTTATGTCTTAGTCTACGGCGTAGTGTTTTATACAGGGGTGTATTACCTCACTCGGGTCGTGCGCAACGGCATGTTACCTGAGGAGCAGGACGCTACGACTGATAATCATTTTAAGCGTCCGATGCGGCCTATGTCGGCTGCCCATACCCCTTATGATGACGACGTTGAACCGGTGAGGAGCTAAACATGGAAATGTTTGATTTGACGTTGATCTGGGCCTTTATCATCGGCTTCGGCATTATGATGTACGTGCTCATGGATGGGTTTGATTTGGGTCTAGGGATTCTTTATCCCTTTGCACCGGATGAAGATGCTCGGGATGTAATGATGAATACGGTGGCGCCGATATGGGACGGTAATGAAACGTGGCTGGTGCTCAGTGGTGCAGGGTTGTTAGGCGCATTTCCGCTGGTTTACTCGGTGTTTTTGCCAGCTTTATACATTGGTGTTTTCTTGATGTTGGCTGGGTTGATCTTCCGAGGTGTTGCTTTCGAGCTTCGCTTTAAGTCCCGGCGTAATCGGCACTGGTGGAATCGCGCATTTTGCTGGGGGTCGGCGATCGCTGCCTTTGCGCAAGGTGCAGTGGTAGGTGCTTATATTCAAGGTTTCCCAGTTGAGAATTTCGCCTATGTGGGCGGGGCATTTGATTGGCTGACACCTTTTTCTGTATTAACCGGCCTTGGCTTAATGGCAGGCTACGCGCTACTTGGAGCTACTTGGCTGATACTTAAATCAGAAGGCCATATTCAAGACTGGGCCTATAAAATTACCCCTATGCTATTGGCGCTTGTGTTAGGGGTTTTCGCGATTATCAGTATTTGGACGCCGTTCGTAAATCCGATGGTGTGGGACCGCTGGTTTGGCAATCTGCAATTGATCTGGATATTCCCTGCGCTGGCATTGCTATCGGCGTTTATGGTTTATCGTTCGGTTAAGCGTCGGGATGAAGGTATTCCTTTTATCGCTACCATTGGTATTTATTTGTTTACCTATTTAGGCTTGATTGTCAGTAAGTGGCCGGTCATTGTGCCCCCGAACTATACATTGTGGGATGCAGCTTCAGCCCCAGAATCGCAACTTTTTTTATTGATTGGCATGCTCTTCGTCATCCCCATCATCCTCGCGTACACCTCTTGGACATATTGGGTGTTCCGCGGCAAGGTGCGTGTAGGCGAGGGATACCACTAAGCGCATGGTAACAACTGATGAGGCGTTCTCTCTTACGCCGCGTAGCTGGCTGAAAACGCTGGCTAGGGGAGAGCGCAAACGCCTGCTGGGCTCTGCTCTTTGCGGTGTGCTGGCCGGTAGTCAAACGGTTGTGGTAGTAGTGGGTCTTGCCTGGCTTATTGATCAGTTGGTAATTCACGACCAGTCGCCAACGTCTTTACTGCCGATATTTTCCCTGCTGGTGGGCTGTGTGCTTTTGCGTGCGGCCTTTCAGTGGGGGCATGAAACACTGAGCTTGGAAGCGAGCCTACGAATACGTCAGCGTGCCAGAGCCCAGTTGCTCGATAAATTATCTGCATTAGGTCCCGTTTGGCTTACCAGTCAGCATAGTGGTTCATTAGCCAGTCAAGTGGTTGAACACATCGATACGCTAGAGGGCTATTTCGCGCGCTTTTACCCTCAGCTGCGTATCACGTTCTGTTTGCCACTGTTGATCTTGGCGGTGGCAGGCTGGCTCGATTACTTGGTGGCGTTTTTCCTGCTACTTTCTGCACCGCTTATTCCGCTTTTTATGGCGTTGGTCGGGATGGGGGCGGAACGCCTTAACCGTGATCAATTCGTTGCGGTATCGCGATTGTCTGCGCATTTTATTGATCGGGTGCGTGGTATGACGACGTTGCAGTTATTTGGACGTACCTCCGCCGCGCATCAGGATGTTTGGTATGCCACCGACGAATATCGGCGTCTGAGTATGCGTACTTTGCGTTTGGCTTTTCTCTCTTCTGCCGTCCTCGAGTTCTTTTCTTCAGTCGCGATTGCAGTGGTGGCCATGTATGTCGGTTTTGGCCTGTTGGGCTATATCGAGTACGGGCCATCTCCGTCACTGACGCTTTTTTCTGGCTTAGCGGTGCTACTGCTCGCTCCCGAGTTTTTCCAGCCTCTTCGTACGCTTTCTCAGCACTACCATGATCGCGCGGCGGCACTCGGTGCTGCCGAAAGTGTCGTGAATATACTTAATCAGCCAAGCTTGGTGAGCGGTCATCGTCATTTGCCTCCGCTGTCGGAAAGATCAGCCATCGAATTAACGGCTGCCTGCGTTGCTTATCCCAGCCGAGGGCAAGTAATAGGCCCGATCAATCTCACTATACAAAAGGGTGAGGTGGTGGCGATTAGCGGTATCTCCGGTAGCGGAAAGTCGACACTGTTGGCGCTGCTGGCGGACTTTATCGACCCCAGTGCGGGAGAGTACAGGCGACAGGTGAATAGCCATTATGCCTGGCTGGATCAGCAGCCTTGTCTCCTGCACGGAAGCTTGATTGATAATCTCCGCTTAGCGGCTCCTGATGCTTCTCGTGAAGAAATGGTTGCAGCGCTTCAGCGCGCAGGTTTTGGGGCTCTTTTAATCCAACTGCCCGAAGGCCTAGATACATTAATTGGTGAGCGTGGAGTTGGACTGTCGGGTGGTCAGGCTCAGCGTTTGGCACTTGCCCGCGTTTATCTCAGTAATGCTCCGCTAGTGCTGTTAGATGAACCCACGGCGAGTTTAGATCAAGAGACAGAGCAGTTCGTTATGGCTGCTTTACTTGAGCTTACGCAAGAGGGGCGCACGCTGGTGATCGCTACTCACCACTCTTCCGTCATCGCCGTTGCCCATCGTCACTTTGCTTTTGAGCAGGGCGAGCTGGTAGAGGTGGTCTCATGATGGGGATTTACCGTGAATTCCGCCCTTGGTTGCTGCTTCTAGTTCGGAGGCGAAAGCGCTTCTTGTTAGGCGCTTTGCTAGTATGGATCACCCTGATGGCAGGACTGGCGCTGCTGGGTCTGTCGGGTTGGTTTATTACTGCCAGCGCGTTGACAGGGATCGCGCTATCCTTAGGCCTTCCAGCGCGACTGGATGTTTATGTTCCCGGCGGTGGCATTCGTTTTTTCGCCTTGGCGCGTACCATCGCCCGTTATGTTGAGCGGCTGTACAACCATAATACGGTGTTAACGCTACTGGCTGACTTGCGGTATCGGGTATTTGGCTATTTAACCTACTTCGACGATGCCCGCTTGCACGGTGAGCGTGCCAGTGACTGGCTAAGCCGGTTAACGGCGGATATCGACACACTGGATAACTTTTATCTCCGGCTCTTGGTGCCACCGTCAGTTGCGCTTTTGGGTGTGGTGGCCGTTTCGCTTTTTGTGGCTATCTGGTTGCCCGGTGTTGCTGTTCTGATGGCGCTGACACTAGGTGTGCTTTGGCTAGTGGCAACACTTTTGGCTGCTGTTTGGGGATTTTCGCAAAGCTATCAGCAGGTGGTTGATCAGCAGTCGCTACGCCGTTTAGTGGTTGACCAAGTGCAGGCCTCGGCTGAGTTGACGAGCTACCAAACGGCCGATTGGCACCGTACAATTATCGCCAGTCAAGAGCAGCGGGCGTTTAGCAACTTGCGCCAGTTAGGGCGCAAGACAGCGCTATTAAATTGCTTAGTAAGTGTGGGTAGTGGCGTCTTGGTAGTCGCAGTCGTGTGGTTTGCTAGCCTTGTGTTCAGCCAGCAATTGGTGGCGGGACCTATTTTGGTGATGGTTGCATTAATAGCTCTTGGGGCGAATGAGGCGTTTATGACGTTACCTGCCAGCTTTCAAAAGCTGGGCGCGAGTTATGCTGCGGTTCAGCGTTTAAATGAATTAGCCGATGTTCCAACGGCAAGTAAGACCTCTGCTACTCTGCCAGAAGGGCGCGGCCTAGATATTCAGGCGAATCAGCTCACCCTGCGCTATGCCCAGACATTAGAGCCCGCGTTAAGTAAGGTTGAGTTTCACCTGCCCGCCGGAAAGCGAGCGGTGATTACCGGCAACTCTGGAGCTGGTAAATCGTCTTTAGCCAGCCTGTTGATGGGGCGCTTAAAAGCGACTCAGGGAGAGGTGATGGTTGGCCAGGTGCCATCGCTGCAACTTTCGACCGAAAGCCGCGCTCATCACTTTGCCATGCTCACCCAGCAAGTAGACCTTTTTGATGCTTCTATAGTTGAAAATTTGCGCATTGCTAACCCTACCGCTAGCGATGTCATGCTTTGGGAGGTTTTGAGGGCGGTAGCGATGGACAGTTGGGTTGAGCAGTTGCCAAAAGGTTTGGCGACAGCGGTGGGGGAGAAAGGTCATCAGCTCTCAGGTGGTCAAGGCAGGCGTTTAGCTCTAGCGCGCCTGATGCTAGGTAACCCTCAAGTCGTTATTCTAGACGAGCCGTTTGCTGGTGTTGATTCAGCGACAGCTAAGCACATTGCGGCCTCTCTGGATAAATGGCTGATTAACCGAACGGCTATCTTCTTTGTTCATCAAGTGAGTTCGCTAAATCTATTGCCGGGGATCAAATACCATTGGCATCTAGATGCCGGTAAACTTAGCCAATGCCCGCTGAAATAATCGATAATGAATGACATTAAGTAATTGATAAGGCAGCTAGGAGCCCTCTATGCACGAATTTTTACGCGACCTTCCCAAAGTAGAGCTCCATTTGCACATCGAAGGCTCATTGGAACCAGAATTAATGTTTGCGCTAGCGCAGCGCAATGGAATTGAGTTGCCCTATACGACAGTTCAAGAAGCCAAAGATGCTTATCACTTCAACGATCTGCAGGGGTTCCTGAATCTCTATTTTCAGGGCATGAGCGTGCTGCGTAACGAGGAAGACTTTTACGACCTGGCGATGGACTATTTTAAGCGTGCGCGGGGGGAAGGTGTTGTTCATATCGACATGCATTTTGACCCCCAGGCGCATCTGCAACGTGGAGTTCCCCTTGAGGTGGTCATGGAGGGATTATTAAAAGCCAAGCAGGAAGCCGAGGAGACACTTGATCTCTCTATCGGCATGATTATGGCTTTTCTGCGCGATCGTCCTGCAGATGAGGCATTGCATGTACTTGAACAAGCCGCTCCCTATTGGAAAATGCTGGATGCTATCGGTCTGGATAGTGCTGAACAGAATAATCCCCCGGTAAAATTTGCTGAGGTGTTTAAGCGTGCCAAGCAGCTTGGGCTTGTGCGCGTGGCTCATGCGGGGGAGGAAGGCCCCGCAGAGTATATTAAAGAAGCTTTGGATGTGCTTGATGTGCAGCGCATTGATCATGGAGTGCGCTGTTTAGAAAGTGATGAAGTAGTTGAGCGTTTGCGCAGCCAGCAGGTTGTTCTAACGGTTTGCCCGCTCTCAAACGTCAGCTTAAAGGTAGTCGAGGATTTGCGTGATCATCCCCTGCCCAGGCTTTTGGCAAAAGGGCTGAAAGTGACCATTAGCTCGGATGACCCCGCCTATTTTGGTGGTGGTATGCTGACCAATCACATTGCTTGCGCCGAGGCGTTTGGTTGGGATGAGGCGGTTTTTCGTCAGCTAACCCGCAATGCTATCGAAGAAGCTTTTGCTACTCCAAAGCGTCGCGAAGAGCTGCTGGCTCGCTTAGCCGTAGTGTAATGTTTCACCGCCTGGTGGAATGACCAGGCGGTTGCTCTTGCTAGGGCGATAGTTTGCGTGTCGGTTTAGAACAGTAGTTCAGGGTAGAGCGGGTACGTCAAAATCAGGCATTTCACCGGTTAGTGTATGAAGGAACGCGGTAATATCACTAATGGTGTCATCATCAAATTCCCGCCCGAGCATTTCTTTGCCCATTATAGCGACCGCTTCTTCCAGTGTTTCAGTCGCACCGTTATTCATATACGGATAGGTCACCGCCACATTGCGCAGCGTAGGCGTCCTGAAACGGTACTTATCGCTCTCTTCTTCGGTGACTACGTAACGACCTAAATCGGTTGAGCCTGGAACCTGAATCGCATGAAATTGGCTATCGGTTAAGGCAGGGCCGCGATGGCAAGCGATACAGCCATTATCAACAAAAGCCACCATGCCGTCTTTGGCTTGCTGGTTAATTGCCTCTAAATCACCGTGTAGGTAACGATCAAAAGGTGAGTTGGGTGTATTGAGCGTACGCTGGAAAGCGGCCAACGCGTGGGCCAGATTATCATCGGTGATAGGTTCTTCTTGATCAGGATAGGCGGCGTTGAATTTTTCCTGATAGAGCTCGAATCCCACCAGCCGCTCCAGGGCCATTTCCAGATCCATCGCCATTTCTACAGGTGCTTCAATAGGGCCTAGTGCTTGGCCTTCTAAATCAGGCTCACGGCCATCCCAAAACTGTGCCCCTAAAAAGCCACTGTTCAACACGGTGGGGGTGTTACGTTCACCGACCTGCCCATCGTGACCAACAGCGCGAGGAATTCGGTCAGCCCAACCAAGCGCTGGATTGTGGCAGGTGGCACAGCTGATAACGCCACTCGACGAGATGCGTGGTTCAAAGAACAGCATGTTGCCGAGTTCTACCTTCTCTTCTGTTAATGAGTTGTCCGCAGGGATTGGCGGCAGGTAAGGCAGTGCCTCGAAGCGTTGGCGGTAATTTTCCAAGCCATCGTCAGCCATGGCTACGCTTGCAGCAAGAAAGCTGCTGGCCGCCAGTGCGGGTAGTAAGGTGGCTTTTACGGTCATGTTTAATCTCCCTCGCTTTTATAATCGGCATTTTGGGCTTCGTGCGAAGAGCCCAACGTCCACTGTCTGTAAGCTTATGGGAGAAGGGGGTAGCCGTTTTGACCCAGATCATATCTTGCGTTGCTTTATGGCGCGTGCATTGTGAGCCCTAATCTTTAACGACTTTTAGTAATAAATGTTCAAATCGCTGTTGACCCTAGCGGTGAATCGGGTAGTATACGCACACGTCAACGGGGCACGGCCTCATCGACTGGCTCTTTAACAATTTGATCAGGTAATTCATGTGGGCGCTTGCTGACGTTGGTGACAAATCACCGAATATCAAGGCAAGCGACTCAAGCAATAAGGTTTTAAAGGATTCGTCCTTTGGGATCTGTTTTGAATGAATTCGTTTGAACCTTGAGCCAAGTTTGGTTCGCTTCTGTTGCTTCGGTGACAGGCAAGAACCGCATAGATCTTAAACTGAAGAGTTTGATCATGGCTCAGATTGAACGCTGGCGGCAGGCCTAACACATGCAAGTCGAGCGGTAACAGATCCAGCTTGCTGGATGCTGACGAGCGGCGGACGGGTGAGTAATGCATAGGAATCTGCCCGGTAGTGGGGGATAACCTGGGGAAATCCAGGCTAATACCGCATACGTCCTACGGGAGAAAGGGGGCTTCGGCTCCCGCTATCGGATGAGCCTATGCCGGATTAGCTGGTTGGTGAGGTAACGGCTCACCAAGGCGACGATCCGTAGCTGGTCTGAGAGGATGATCAGCCACATCGGGACTGAGACACGGCCCGAACTCCTACGGGAGGCAGCAGTGGGGAATATTGGACAATGGGGGCAACCCTGATCCAGCCATGCCGCGTGTGTGAAGAAGGCCCTCGGGTTGTAAAGCACTTTCAGCGAGGAAGAACGCCTATCGGTTAATACCCGGTAGGAAAGACATCACTCGCAGAAGAAGCACCGGCTAACTCCGTGCCAGCAGCCGCGGTAATACGGAGGGTGCGAGCGTTAATCGGAATTACTGGGCGTAAAGCGCGCGTAGGCGGCGTGATAAGCCGGTTGTGAAAGCCCCGGGCTCAACCTGGGAACGGCATCCGGAACTGTCACGCTAGAGTGCAGGAGAGGAAGGTAGAATTCCCGGTGTAGCGGTGAAATGCGTAGAGATCGGGAGGAATACCAGTGGCGAAGGCGGCCTTCTGGACTGACACTGACGCTGAGGTGCGAAAGCGTGGGTAGCAAACAGGATTAGATACCCTGGTAGTCCACGCCGTAAACGATGTCGACCAGCCGTTGGGTGCCTTGAGCACTTTGTGGCGAAGTTAACGCGATAAGTCGACCGCCTGGGGAGTACGGCCGCAAGGTTAAAACTCAAATGAATTGACGGGGGCCCGCACAAGCGGTGGAGCATGTGGTTTAATTCGATGCAACGCGAAGAACCTTACCTACCCTTGACATCCTGCGAACCCGGAAGAGATTCCGGGGTGCCTTCGGGAACGCAGAGACAGGTGCTGCATGGCTGTCGTCAGCTCGTGTTGTGAAATGTTGGGTTAAGTCCCGTAACGAGCGCAACCCTTGTCCTTATTTGCCAGCGCGTAATGGCGGGAACTCTAAGGAGACTGCCGGTGACAAACCGGAGGAAGGTGGGGACGACGTCAAGTCATCATGGCCCTTACGGGTAGGGCTACACACGTGCTACAATGGCCGGTACAAAGGGCGGCGAGCTCGCGAGAGTCAGCGAATCCCTTAAAGCCGGTCTCAGTCCGGATCGGAGTCTGCAACTCGACTCCGTGAAGTCGGAATCGCTAGTAATCGTGCATCAGAATGGCACGGTGAATACGTTCCCGGGCCTTGTACACACCGCCCGTCACACCATGGGAGTGGACTGCACCAGAAGTGGTTAGCCTAACTTTGGAGGGCGATCACCACGGTGTGGTTCATGACTGGGGTGAAGTCGTAACAAGGTAGCCGTAGGGGAACCTGCGGCTGGATCACCTCCTTAATCGATGCATCCGCCTCGCGGCAAGCGCTCACAATGAATTACCTGATCAAGTGATAGAGCAAACGGTTTACGCAAGATCCCCTCTTGGGTCTGTAGCTCAGTTGGTTAGAGCGCACCCCTGATAAGGGTGAGGTCGGCAGTTCAAGTCTGCCCAGACCCACCAAATTTTATCTATCGCTGCGTTATTTTATGACTCGCATAGCAGGCTATGCGTCGCCATAAAACGCCTTGCGATAAATAAAATTGGCCAGAGGTGAGTGTGACTAAGAGTGACTAGATGGGGCCATAGCTCAGCTGGGAGAGCGCCTGCCTTGCACGCAGGAGGTCAGCGGTTCGATCCCGCTTGGCTCCACCATTACGTACTATTGTCTTTACCTTAGATACCGTTTGTTATTGTTTCGTGACCATTGATAAGCCGCACGCCAGGCGTCGTCTTATCACTGTTCATTGAACAGTCGCTCTTTAACAATGTATATCATGCTGACAGGAACGTGGTGACACGTTCCGACGTAATTGTTTTGTGATACGTCTCAAGCGTATCCGGCAATCGTTGTCATTGCGAGATTCCAGACTCCTTCGGGTTATAGGGTCAAGCAATGAAGCGCACACGGTGGATGCCTAGGCAGCCAGAGGCGATGAAAGACGTGGAAGCCTGCGATAAGGCTCGGCGAGGTGGCAAACAACCTGTGACCCGGGCATTTCTGAATGGGGAAACCCACTCAGCACAAGCTGAGTATCTTGCGCTGAATATATAGGCGTGAGAGGCGAACCAGGGGAACTGAAACATCTAAGTACCCTGAGGAAAAGAAATCAACCGAGATTCCCCCAGTAGCGGCGAGCGACCGGGGAGCAGCCCTTAAGCGTGTGACCGATTAGGCGAACGAGCTGGGAAGCTCGGCCGTAGCGGGTGATAGCCCCGTAGTCGAAAATCTGATCACGTGAAATCGAGTAGGTCGGGGCACGAGAAACCTTGACTGAAGACGGGGGGACCATCCTCCAAGGCTAAATACTCCTGGCTGACCGATAGTGAACCAGTACCGTGAGGGAAAGGCGAAAAGAACCCCGGAGAGGGGAGTGAAATAGATCCTGAAACCGTGTGCGTACAAGCAGTGGGAGCAGACTCGTTCTGTGACCGCGTACCTTTTGTATAATGGGTCAGCGACTTATTTTCAGTGGCGAGGTTAACCGTATAGGGGAGCCGTAGGGAAACCGAGTCTTAACTGGGCGCACCAGTCGCTGGAAATAGACCCGAAACCGGGCGATCTATCCATGAGCAGGGTGAAGATTGAGTAACATCAATTGGAGGCCCGAACCAGGATCTGTTGAAAAAGATTTGGATGACTTGTGGATCGGAGTGAAAGGCTAATCAAGCCCGGAGATAGCTGGTTCTCCTCGAAAGCTATTTAGGTAGCGCCTCACGTATCACCACCGGGGGTAGAGCACTGTTTCGGCTAGGGGGTCATCCCGACTTACCAACCCGAGGCAAACTCCGAATACCGGTGAGTGCCAGCGTGGGAGACACACAGCGGGTGCTAACGTCCGTTGTGAAAAGGGAAACAACCCAGACCGTCAGCTAAGGTCCCCAAATCCTGGTTAAGTGGGAAACGATGTGGGAAGGCTCAGACAGCTAGGAGGTTGGCTTAGAAGCAGCCATCCTTTAAAGAAAGCGTAATAGCTCACTAGTCGAGTCGGCCTGCGCGGAAGATGTAACGGGGCTAAACCAGGTACCGAAGCTACGGGTTCATTCTTAGGAATGAGCGGTAGAGGAGCGTCGTGTAAGCCGATGAAGGTGGATCGAGAGGTCTGCTGGAGGTATCACGAGTGCGAATGCTGACATGAGTAACGATAAAGGGAGTGAAAAACTCCCTCGCCGGAAGACCAAGGGTTTCTGTTCGATGCTAATCAGAGCAGAGTGAGTCGGCCCCTAAGGCGAGGCCGAAAGGCGTAGTCGATGGGAAACGGGTCAATATTCCCGTACCGGACATGATTGCGATGGGGGGACGGAGAAGGCTAGGTGAGCCAGGCGTTGGTAGTCCTGGTGAAAGTGAGTAGGCTGAGGAATCAGGCAAATCCGGTTCCTCAAGGCCGAGACACGAGACGAACAGCCCACGGGCTGGAAGTCACTGATGCCACGCTTCCAGGAAAAGCCTCTAAGCACCAGATCATGTGCGACCGTACCCCAAACCGACACAGGTGGTCAGGGTGAGAATCCCAAGGCGCTTGAGAGAACTCGGGTGAAGGAACTAGGCAAAATGGTGCCGTAACTTCGGGAGAAGGCACGCCGGCGTATCGTGAGAGCCCTCGCGGCTTCAGCGAGAACCGGTCGAAGATACCAGGTGGCTGCAACTGTTTAGTAAAAACACAGCACTCTGCTAACGCGCAAGCGGACGTATAGGGTGTGACGCCTGCCCGGTGCCGGAAGGTTAAGTGATGGTGTTAGGATTCGTCCGAAGCTCTTGATCGAAGCCCCGGTAAACGGCGGCCGTAACTATAACGGTCCTAAGGTAGCGAAATTCCTTGTCGGGTAAGTTCCGACCTGCACGAATGGCGTAATGATGGCCACGCTGTCTCCACCCGAGACTCAGTGAAATTGAAATCGCCGTGAAGATGCGGTGTACCCGCGGCTAGACGGAAAGACCCCGTGAACCTTTACTATAGCTTCACACTGGACGCTGTTGTTGCCTGTGTAGGATAGCTGGGAGGCTTGGAACTTTGGACGCCAGTTCAAAGGGAGCCGACCTTGAAATACCAGCCTGGCATCATTGGCGTTCTCACTTGGGTCCCTGATCGGGATCGAGGACAGTGTGTGGTGGGTAGTTTGACTGGGGCGGTCTCCTCCCAAAGCGTAACGGAGGAGCACGAAGGTACCCTCAGCACGGTCGGACATCGTGCAATGAGTGCAAGAGCATAAGGGTGCTTGACTGCGAGACAGACACGTCGAGCAGGTGCGAAAGCAGGTTCTAGTGATCCGGTGGTTCTGTATGGAAGGGCCATCGCTCAACGGATAAAAGGTACTCCGGGGATAACAGGCTGATACCGCCCAAGAGTTCACATCGACGGCGGTGTTTGGCACCTCGATGTCGGCTCATCACATCCTGGGGCTGAAGTCGGTCCCAAGGGTATGGCTGTTCGCCATTTAAAGTGGTACGCGAGCTGGGTTTAGAACGTCGTGAGACAGTTCGGTCCCTATCTGCCGTGGGCGTTGGATGTTTGAGAAGGGCTGCTCCTAGTACGAGAGGACCGGAGTGGACGCACCTCTGGTGTTCCGGTTGTCACGCCAGTGGCATTGCCGGGTAGCTATGTGCGGACGGGATAACCGCTGAAAGCATCTAAGCGGGAAGCCCCCTTCAAGATGAGACATCCCCGAGGCCTCGAGCCTCCTGAAGGGCCCAGCGAGACCAGCTGGTTGATAGGCACGGTGTGGAAGCGCTGCAAGGCGTTGAGCTAACGTGTACTAATGGCCCGTGAGGCTTGACCCTATAACACCCAAGGGGTCTGGTCGTGATGATGACGTTAAGGTTGAGAGATCAACAGAAAGCCGGATACGCAGCGTGTGGCCCAGGCAATAGACTGCCAGGGCGGCAGGCAGTAAGACGCTCACAAATGAGTGAATAACGATCTCGTTATTAACGAGTCAGCATGATATACCGCCAGTTACGCCTGACGACCATAGCACGCGTGAACCACCTGATCCCTTGCCGAACTCAGCAGTGAAACCGCTTAGCGCCGATGGTAGTGTGGGGTCTCCCCATGCGAGAGTAGGTCATCGTCAGGCACCTATACCGCAGAAAACCCAGCCATCCGGCTGGGTTTTTTGTTGCCTGGAAGAAAAGCACTACCGTGTCACCTTCCTCTGTCATGGCGAGGAGCGCAGCGACGTGGCCATTTCGACTTTCGGTGGCAACGGTCATCGCGAGCTGAAGCTGCCACCGTTGCACTGTGATTAGATGGTATCTCTACGATGCTGGCACTGCCCACCAGCCCATGTTTCATAAATAGCGCGATCATCCGCCAGCATCATTAACGCGAATAACCGCTCGCCGAGCGTGGTGCAATGACTGATACGTCGAGAGAGTAGCGATGTTGCCTGGGTGTCAATCACCACAAAGTCAGCCTCAAGTGAGGGAGCTAACTGACCGATGTGGCTATCCAGCGAGAGTGCTTTTGCATTCCCCATGGTTAACCCATAAAAACCTTGCCATGCAGTAAGAGGCTGCCCTCCAAGTTGACCCACTTGATAGGCTGCTTTAAGCGTTCCAAATCCCGATAAATCAGTGCCTGCACCGATGTCGCTGGCAAACGTATATGCCATGCCCGTCTGTTTGGCTGCTTCCCGGTCGAATAACCCGCTACCCAGGAAAAGATTGGAGCTGGGACAAAAGGCAATATTGGCGCCGCGATCCGCCAAGCGCGTGCGCATGCCGTTATCAAGATGAATGCCATGGGCGAATGTGCTACGGGGGCCGACTAAGCCTGCCTCTTCATAAACGGCCAAATAGTCGCGACTGCCTGGAAACAGTTCGGCTACCCAGTCTAGCTCACCGCTGTTTTCAGCCAAGTGTGTCTGTAACCAAAGGGTTGGGTCATTACGTAAGAGGGCACCGGCAGCATCCATCTGCGTTTTGGTCGATGTAGGCGCAAAGCGCGGTGTGACGCTATAGCCCAGTCGGCCATTGCCGTGCCAATCTTCAATAAGTCGTTCGCTGTCAGCAATGCCAGATGCACCGTCCATCAGCGCCTCTGGCGCATTACGATCCATCAATACCTTGCCCACCAGCATACGCAACTCACGCTTTTGACAGGCAGTGAAAAAGGCGTCCACGGAGCCAGGGTGGCTAGAGCCAAACACCTGGGCAGTGGTAGTGCCCGCACGTAGCATCTCATCCAAAAAAGCATTAGACAGGGCTTCTGCATGGGCATGATTAGCAAAGCGACACTCTTCCGGAAAGGTATAGTCGTTTAGCCAGTCAAGTAGTTGACGGCCATAAGAAGCCATGATATCCAGCTGCACATAGTGCACGTGGGTATCGATAAACCCCGGCATAATCAGTTTGTTACGATAATCGAGAACGTCGGCCCCTTTGGGTAGCAAAGGTGAGAGTTCGGTGAAATGGCCAACGGCATGAATATGCTGGCCTTTCAACCAGAGCAGCCCGTCGCCGTAATGCTCTAAGCTGCCCGGTTCAGGTGTATTGCCATCGCCAGGGTCACGGGCAAAGCTAATCAATTCGGCACGAATAAACGTATCAGTAGAAGAATTCATATTAACTCGGGGTCGTCGGGGAGTCGGTCATTAGCGTTCGCACTGCCTGGGAGTCAAGGCCGCGGTTTTCTTGCGAGGAGGGCGTGTCCGTTAGCCAAAGCAGTTCAGCCACCACCGTTAAAGCAATCGCATAGGGCGTTTTATTACTCAGCTTAGTGGCGTGGATGCGCCCGATGGGGCATCGCACCCGCGCAATTTGATCGGCGGAGTAACCATCGCGCTTCAGGCGTCCTTCAAAGCTTGCCCATTTGCTGTCCGAACCAATCAGCCCAATCGATGCGATATCATCGCGCGCGATCAGCGCTTTGATCAACGCATAGTCTTCGTCATGGTTATGCGTCAATACCAGCGAATGGGTGTCTGCAGGCAAGGCGGCGACACTTTGCTGCGCATCCTGGAGTGAATAACAGCTAAGTCGTGGCTGCTGCTGTTCGGCAAACGCATCGCTACGGCTATCGTACCAGTGCAACTGCCAGGGCAGCGGCGCACTTAGCTTTACAATTTGCTGCCCTACGTGGCCTGCACCAAAGATCGCAATGTGCGTTGTAGTGCCTGGAAAGGCTTCCAAAAGGATATTAACGAACCCACCACAGCACTGACCGCTTCGTCCGCCCAGAGAAAAGGCTTCCAAGCTGATGCCGTAGCGCTGTTCTGTCAAACACGCACGTGCAGCGCTAATGGTTTGCCACTCAAAGGTACCGCCACCCAGCGTATCGAAGATATCATCGTCGGTGATCACCATGCGTGCGCCAGGCTCGCGGGGTGTT
Source organism: Vreelandella sp. DA03-1M (assembly GCF_055725665.1). Classification (NCBI taxonomy): domain Bacteria; kingdom Pseudomonadati; phylum Pseudomonadota; class Gammaproteobacteria; order Oceanospirillales; family Halomonadaceae; genus Vreelandella; species Vreelandella sp. DA03-1M. The sequence continues at coordinate 2,529,654 of NZ_CM146798.1, read as the reverse complement.
GAGCCTGCGCTGGTCACTTGAGTGGCTAGTACATGGGGTATGCCATCGCGCTGTAAGCGGTGTAGCGCCGCATGCCAGCTTTCTGGGTGTTGACTAGAACTCACAGCACTTTCTTCCTGATCGCGTTGGCTGCCAGAATGACCCGCTCCGGCGTGGCCGGTGTATCTAAGTGGGGAGAGATGGCGTAATCAGTCAGGCTCGATAGCGCATCACGCAGTGCCGACCAGACGCAAATACCCAGCATAAAAGGGGGCTCACCCACGGCTTTTGAGCGGTAGAGACTGGCCATGGAGTTAGGGTGCCCCTCCAGTAGCGCGACATTGAAGATAGGCGGTAAATCGCCAAAGGTAGGGATTTTATAGGTCGCTGGACCATCGCTGACCAGCACGCCTTTGTCGTTCCACTTAAGCTCTTCACTGGTCAACCAGCCCATTCCTTGAATAAAGCCGCCCTCCACCTGGCCAATATCAATGGCGGGATTTAGTGAATCTCCCACGTCATGCAAAATATCGACACGGTCTACCTGATACTCCCCGCTCAAGGTATCCACGCTCACCTCTGCCACTGCCGCCCCAAACGCGTAGTAGTAGAAGGGTCGGCCTTGACCCACTGAACGATCATAGTGAATAAGCGGTGTGGCGTAGAAACCTTTTTCAGATAGCGATATGCGATTGAGGTAGGCTGTTTGCACCAACTCACCCCAGGGTATGCGGCGCTCGCTCTCGCCGAACCCGGCCACTAGCATGCCATCTTCCAGGCGCATTCCTTCGCGATCCAAGCCCTCTGAATAGTGCGCGGCGGCAAAATCAAACAGGCGTTCTCGCAGCTTGCTGGAGGCATCCCGTGCAGCCATACCGTTCAAGTCAGCACCGCTGGAGGCAGCGGTAGGGGAGGTATTGGGGACTTTATCGGTTCGCGTAGCGGTAATGCGTACCTTCTCCAGATCCAGGCCCAGCTCGCGAGCCACCACCTGACAAATTTTAGTATGTAGACCTTGGCCCATCTCGGTACCGCCGTGATTGATCATCACGCTGCCGTCGGTGTAAACATGCAGAAGAGCACTCGCCTGATTAAGATGCTGGGCGGTAAACGAAATGCCAAATTTAACCGGGGTAAGTGCCAGTCCTTTTTTAATCACAGGGCTGGTGGCGTTGAAGTCACTGACCGCTTTGCGCCGTGTCCAGTAATCGCTGTCGCTTTCGAGGGTTTCAACGAGTGTATGGAGGAGTTGCCGCTGGTCGACCTGCTGGCCATAGTGGGTAACCTCGCGACCATCGCGGTAGAAATTGCGCTTACGAATAGTCAGCGGGTCTTCACCAATCTGGCGGGCAATATCGTCCATGGCCGCTTCGATAATCATCATTCCCTGAGGGCCACCGAAGCCCCGAAAAGCTGTATTGGACGCGGTATGCGTTTTTGCACGATGACCCGTGACCTGTGCTTCACCTAACGAGTAGGCATTGTCGGCATGAAACATAGCGCGATCAACGATGGCGTCGGAAAGGTCAGGCGAGTACCCACAATCACCGATCACGGTGATCTCGCCACCTTGAAGCACACCCTGAGAGTCAATCGCTAACCGATAGCGGTTATGAAAAGGATGACGTTTGCCTGTTGCGCGCATATCTTCGCTGCGAGGTAAACGGAGTCGAACCGTTTTACCCGTGCGGCGGGCAATAATGGCAGCGATGCATGCCCAGGGAGAAGCCTGCGTCTCTTTGCCTCCAAAGCCACCGCCCATACGACGCACTTCAACGGTTACGGCATGAAAGGGAATATTGAGCACCTCCGCCACCAGCTTCTGGGTTTCGCTGGGGTGCTGGTTGGAGGTATGGACGACAACGCCTTCATCCTCGGTGGGATGAACCACGCAGGCCTGGCCTTCCAAATAGAAGTGTTCTTGACCACCGACGAATAGCTCGCCCTCAATCAGCTGTTCCGCTTGATCAAGCGCCTGCTGCCAATCGCCACGGGTCTGCACATGGGTAGGGCGCACAAACTCTTCACGCTCCGTCGCGGCCACCGGGTCTAAACTGGCAGGCTGCTCATCGATGCTAATGGCGGCTAACTTGACGGCACGGCGAGCCGCCTGCAACGACGTTGCGGCAACGGCGAACAGGCATTGGCCTGCGTAGCTGATCGCTTGATCGACAAAAATGGGATCGCCCGGAAAAACCGGCCCGATATCGGTATGCCCTGGCACTTCATGAAAGGTAATCACATCGACTACCCCCGGTGCCTCTTTCACCTTGCTGAGATCAAGCTGCGTTAAGGTGCCGTGGGCGACGGGAGATAGACCAAGCGCCACATGCAGGGCGTCGGCGGGCAGTACCAAGTCGTCAATATAAGCGGCCTTGCCGGTAACGTGCTTTTCAGCACTCTCGTGAAAACTTGCGCTTCCCGCCTGTCGCTGGCCACTACTGTCTACCGTATGGCGCGCTAAGGGGCCAGAGCCTTGAATGTGGTCGTGTAGTTCACGGCGGGCACGGCTGCTATCGCCGTCCAGTTTAGTGAGCGTACGCATGGAGCATCACCTCATGGTCGGGCGCTGAGAGAGAAAGATAGAGACGTTCAAACAGGTTCTTGGCGGCTTGCTGGCGATAATGCTGACTGCCCCGCACATCACTCATGGGCTGGAAGTCGTCATCGAGTGCCTGCTGAGCGGCGCGAAAAGCTTCCGCAGTTAAGGTGCTCCCTTCGAGCGCTGCTTCAGCAGCTTTCGCGCGCTTGGGAGTAGCGGCCATTCCCCCAAAAGCGATGCGTACATCGTGCAAGGTACCTTGTTCAATGCGGTAGCTAAAGGCACCGAGTAGCGCAGAGATATCATCTTCACGGCGCTTGGATAACTTCCAGACGCGTAGGTGACTGTCCTCAACCGGCTGCGGAATGAAAATCCGCGAAACGACTTCATCAGCCGCCAAAGCGGTCTTTTTGTAATCGAGAAAGAAATCCTCCAGCGCTAAGCACCGCTTGCCGTTGGTGCTGGCAATTTCTACCTGAGCACCCAAGGCAAGTAGCACGGGTGGCGTATCACCAATAGGAGAGGCATTGGCGATATTGCCACCCAGCGTTCCCCGGTTACGGATCTGCTGAGAGCCTAATCGGTGCAGCAGATGAGCAAAGGCGGGGAAGTGCTCTTCAAACAGTGGTTCAAGCTGAGTATAGGTGACCCCGGCGCCAATCCACCAGCCAGGTTGTCCTTCAAACGTTGTCGCTTCTACTGTTAACAGCTCGGCAACGCGAGAAACATCAATCAACTGATCAAGCGAAGCCAAGCGCTGCGTGCTTTCCAACCAAAGGTCCGTGCCTCCTGCCACCAAGCGTGCCTGAGGGGCTTCTTGGCGCAGCCGTGTTAGGGCTGTCAAGGAGAGAGGCTGGGCAAAAAAAAGCGTTTTCGCTGTAGTGTCTGTTATTTCAGCATCATTTTCTGACGTTGGCAGCGCCGCGTCTTGCCATTGGGGGCGCTCATAGGACATATCATTCATGCGCAGCGCAGCATCCCGAATAGGGCGATAGCCCGTGCAACGGCACAAGTTGCCACCCAGGGCTGCTTCAAGGCGTTCTGGGGTTAGCGGAGCAGGCCGCTGGGTAAGGTCGTTATGCAGTGTGAAAAGTGACATAACAATACCCGGCGTGCAAAAACCACACTGGCTACCATGGCATTCGATCATCGCTTCTTGGGCTGGGTGCAGACGTCCCTCTTTAGCTAGCCCTTCAACGGTGACTAAATGCCTACCCTGAAGTTGATGGGCTGGTGTGATACAGGCGTTGGCACTGGTAAACGTGTGGGTGTCAGCGTTTTGCTCGCCAATTGCTACGGTACAAGCACCGCAGTCACCCGATGCGCAGCCCTCTTTGGTGCCTGTTAACGCCAAATGCTCGCGTAATAAGGTTAAAATGCTCGTGTTCGGTGAAACCTCACACTGGTGGGGGGCACCATTGAGCAGGAACGCAATCGTTGCCATGCCAAACTCCACTGTTGTTGTATAGACCGGGATTGTGCTGACCGATCGGTCAATATAAGTTGAGCTTGAGACAAAATGATCTGCCTTGCAAGTATTTGATCGCTGCACGGGAGTGGGGCAAGCTTATGCGAAATGCCTCTATTTGGGGCAACAAGCCTACCCGCCGACGCTTATTAAGGGACATTGTAAATGACCGCTGTATCCGTCACTCATGAAAGCCCCAGCCGTGAAAAAGTTGAGACAAATATTCTGATGGCCGCTGAAGAAGTGTTTTCTCAGTACGGTTACCGTGGAGCGAGCTTGCAAGTGATCGCTGATCGGGCTGGTCTCCCTAAGGCTAATATTTTGTACTACATGGGAAGTAAGCAGGCGCTTTATGTGCGACTGCTTAACCGTATGATGCATCGCTGGAACAAGGTGCTTGAAGATATTACCCCGGAGAGTGATCCAGCAACTGTGCTGAGTGATTTTATCCGCGCCAAAATGGTGCTTGGTCAGCGCTACCCCGAAGGCTCAAAACTGTTTGCAGCGGAAATTTTAGCCGGCGCTCCCTTCTTGAGTGACTATCTGGCCGGTGAACTGCGTGAGTGGGTGGCTTCTCGTGCCGCGATCATTCGGCAGTGGTCTGCGCAAGGTAAAATGGACGCCGTCGACCCCAAGTGGCTAATCTTCTTAATTTGGTCTGCTACCCAGCACTACACTGAATATAGCGCTCAGGTAAGCGGTATTTTAGGCCGAGATGCATTAACTGAAGAGGATGTTGAATCAATTTCAGCCTTTCTTGAGCACGTTATCCTAAAAGGGTGCGGAATCACTCAGGCGAGTACTAAAGCTCACTTGGTGGAAAAGTGAGTGTTAAATGAGCGATTTGCCGATTGATCAGCATCTTGATCACGTTAAAAAAGTCCTGGTTACCAACAATCGTCTGATGCTGATTGCCCAGCCAGGTGCTGGCAAAACTACCCGTGTCCCGCTTGCTCTGCTTACGGCCGATTGGGTAGAAGGGCAGAAGCTGCTTTTGCTAGAGCCACGGCGAGTCGCCGCGCGATTGGCGGCTAACTATATGGCTCAGCAGTTAGGCGAAAAGGTCGGTCAGACAGTGGGCTATCGCATGCGCGGCGATAGCTGTGTTAGCGCGCAAACTCGCTTAGAGGTCGTTACTCAAGGGGTGCTTACTCGCATGCTGCAGGATGACCCGCTGCTGGAAGGCGTGGCCGGGATCATCTTTGATGAATTCCATGAGCGAAGTTTAGACGCCGATGTAGGGTTGGCGCTTACGCTGGATGTGCAAAGCAGTATTCGTGACGATTTACGCCTGCTGGTAATGTCGGCAACGCTGGATATCAAGGCGCTCAGGCGAGTGTTAGGGGAGAAGGTGCCCACCATCGAGTGTCATGGTCGTCAGTATCCGGTGACAACGCTTTATCGTCCTTCTTTAAATAGCGAAGAGAGTGTTAGCCATGCTCTGCGCGTAGTCAATGAAGCGCTTTTAATGCCTGATACGCAGGATGTATTAGTGATCTTGCCGGGCGTGGCCGAGATAAATCGGCTAGTACAAGCGTTGGAAAGGGCGCTACCAGACCTCGCGATACGACCGCTGCACGGTAGGATGAGTATCGCGCAGCAACAAGCGGCATTAGCAGCAAACACTTCACAACAGCGTATTATTGTCTCCACTGCGATTACCGAATCTAGCATTACGGTGGATGGCGTCAATGTAGTGATTGACGGTGGCTTAGAGCGAGTGCCGCTTTTTCAGTCGCGCACGGGCCTAACGTGGTTAACCACACGACGAATCAACCGTGCTAGCGCCGACCAGCGGCGGGGTCGCGCAGGTCGGCAACGGGAGGGCGTCTGTTTTCGGCTCTGGGCTCAAGAGCAGCCGTTAACCGCTTACGGTGAGCCAGAAATTCAGCAAGCGGAACTCTCATCGCTGGTGCTTGAACTGGCGTGTTGGGGGGTTGCATCGCCCAAAGAGCTGAGTTGGGTGACGCTGCCGCCAGAAAGTGCCTGGCGCAGTGGGCAAGCGCTTTTAGTGCAGCTTGGTATATTAGACAAGCAACACAGGCTAACCCCCTTGGGCAGTCGCTGTGCCCACTGGCCAGTCGAACCACGAATAGCCGTGATGCTGGGGCGTGCTGCAGAGTTTAATGCTGTTCCCCTGGCTTGTGGGCTAGCAGCCCTACTGGAGGAGAGTGACAGCTCAGAGCGCTCGCTGCATGATGCGTTAGCAATCCGGCTCAGTCAGCCTAAACGTTTCCCGCAATGGCAGCGCGAAGCCCTTAGGCTTGCTAGGAAAGCAGGGGCCGTGCTTGATGAAGCCATAATGCAACCGCTTGGGCCGCTCTTGGCACTGGCATACCCTGAGCGCATCGGCCAGTTAATAGAGCCAGGTAAGTTTCGACTAGCAAATGGCAAAACCGCTACGCTGCCGTTAAATGAGCCATTGGCACATCAATCTTTTTTAGTGGCCGCCGTGTTAAACAGCGCAGCAGGGGACCAAGTGCGCATTATTGCTGGCGAGCAACTACCCCTTGCCTCACTGCTTTCTCTATATCCTGGGATTAGCCTCTGGCAGCCACGCGTAACATGGTCGCAAGAGCAGGGCCGTTTAATCGGTGAAGAGGTGCAGGCGCACGCTAACCTTATTATTGCCAAACGACCATTGGCGAATTTGCCGGAAGAAACCGTAAAAGAGGCGCTATTGGATGCTTTACGTCAGCAGCCCAGGCGGTTGTTTGGCAAGAAGCATCAACAGTTGCTCGGGCGTATGGCGCTGTTACGCGCCAACCTGGGGGAGCAATGGCCCGATTGGTCGGAGCAGGTACTGTTAGCCACATTAGAGAGTTGGTTAGCTCCCTACTTGATTGGTATAAATCGACTGAGCGAAATTGAAGCATTGCCTGTAGAGCGTTACTTGCTTGATTCACTCTCCTGGGAACAGAAAAGTGAGTTTGATCAATTGGCACCTCAAACGCTTGAAGTGCCCAGTGGGAAAGTGATTATGTTAGATTATGTGCCTTGCCTTTGCCAATGCCCGCCAGTTTTAGCTATGAAGCTGCAAGAGGCCTTTGGTTGGCGGGTAACCCCTACCGTCGTTAATGGCGGCGTTGCCGTAATGATTCATCTGCTTTCACCCGCGCGTAGGCCGCTACAGGTCACCCAAGATTTAATGAGTTTCTGGCAAAATGGCTACCCAGAGGTACGCAAAGAAATGCGCGGTCGCTATCCTCGGCATCCCTGGCCAGAAGATCCTTTGACCGCAACGGCGACTGCGCATACAAAACGGAAGATGGACAAATAGCCTGACCGTTTTGCCGTCATGCTTATTCGCTGCGCTTTTCTGGGATCTCGTTCGGAATACGATAGCGTACCCTTTCTACCTGTTCTTCTTCGTAGCGTTTATTTTCTTCTTCTGGCACCACACCGATTACGGTTTCCTGTGAGCCGTCGGGCCAGGTATACGTCGTACAACCTGTTAGCAGCAGTAATGGGAAAATAGCCAATAGGCTTTTAGCTGATAGGCTGGGAAGGTGCTTGAACATGAGTCACTCCATTGGGTGGCGCTTGATCCTGGGGGAAATTAGTATCGCATAATCAGAACTATAGATTGCCATTTACCTGCCTGTAAATGCTTAGATTTTTTCCGTTTATCCAAACGTAATACCTTTGTCTGTCTATGATAATGAATGTTAACCATGAATCCTCAATGTGCGTTGTTACACCAGCCCTAATCGGAGGTTTTATGTGGTCAGTGGTGAAGTCAGTATTAGCGGCCTTGCTTGGGGTCCAGAGTAACCAAAAGCGACAGGAAGACTTTAGTAGTGGCAAGCCTGCAGCGTACATTGTTACTGGGGTAGTCATTACATTGCTGTTCGTTTTGGTGCTTATCGTTTTGGCAACGTTTGCTGCCCGCTGAAAAGCGTTGATAGCGTTAAGTAAGCAAAGCGTGACGAATGGCACATATTTTCTATACTGCTAATATCTCATTTAGTTCTGCCCTCATCTAAAGGCAGGAGATAACAACAATAAGTCAGGAGGTTTCTATGCGATCAGCGTGGCGGTGGCTGTTAGTCATTACCCTTTCTGCGAGCGGGTCGCAGGCTAATGCCAATGATTGGAATATGCCTGTTGGTGTAACCGATGTTAGCGCCGATATCTTTGGCCTTCACATGACGATTTTTTGGATATGTGTTGTCATCGGCCTCGTAGTGTTTGGTGCTATGTTTTACTCCCTGTTTCGCTACCGCCACTCCAAAGGCGCCAAAGCCGCCAACTTTCATGAGCACACCAGTGTAGAAGTGCTTTGGACGGCTATTCCTGTCTTGATTCTGGTTGGCATGGCTGTCCCTGCTACCGCAACGCTAAAAAATATGTACGACTCTTCAGATGCAGAGCTAGATGTCATGATCACGGGACAGCAGTGGCGTTGGCGTTATGAATATCTGGGGGAGGATGTCGCTTTTAATTCGAATATGAGTACCCCTCGGACTCAAATCAGTGGCGCTGAGACGCGAGGAGAGCACTATTTATTAGAAGTGGATGAGCCGCTCGTGCTACCTATCAATCGTAAAGTGCGTTTTTTGATGACATCAGATGACGTTATTCACTCATGGTGGGTGCCTGACTTGGCGGTTAAACAAGACACAATTCCAGGCTTTATCAATGAAAATTGGGTAAAAATCAATGAGCCTGGTATATACCGTGGGCAGTGCACGGAGCTTTGTGGTGTCAATCATGGGTTTATGCCCGTTGTGGTCCATGCAATGGAAGAAGAGGAGTTTGAGGGTTGGCTTGCCAAGCGCAAAGAAGCGGCTGCAGAAGAGGCAATGGGAGTCGATCGTGAGTGGGGTATGGAAGAGCTAGCGGAACGTGGTGAATCAGTTTACCAAGCAATCTGTTCTTCTTGTCACCAAGCTGAAGGGCAGGGTTCGCCCCCCGCTTTCCCGGCGCTGGCAAATAACCAACAGCTTATAGAAGATGTAGATTGGCATCTCGATAAAGTAATCAACGGTGTTTCGGGTGCTGCAATGCCAGCTTTTCGTAGCACCTTAAATCCAGTGGAAATTGCTGCTGTAGTAACTTATACGCGAAATGCTTGGGGTAACGATACGGGAGATGTGGTGCAGCCTTCAGAAGTAGCTGAGTTAATTGCCCAATAATGCTGATGCGCCACTTATTTAGACAACTACAATATTTCGGAGAGTATCATGTCGCCCAAACTGCCCCCTCAGCCACATGTGCAACATAGCACTACCGCCGTCGCCGATGGGCAAAGCCATGCCCATCCTGCGCCGCCGAAAGGTATATTACGCTGGTTATTGACCACAAATCATAAAGAGATTGGCTCTCTTTACCTGATTTTCTCACTAACAATGTTTTTTGTTGGCGGTATCTTTGCCTTGGTGGTGAGGGCCGAGCTTTTCCAACCGGGTCTCCAGTTAGTCCAGCCTGAATTTTTTAACCAGATGACCACGATGCATGGTTTGATCATGGTGTTTGCCGCCGTAATGCCGGCATTCACTGGGTTAGCTAACTGGATGATTCCGCTGCAGATCGGCGCGCCAGACATGGCGCTACCTCGATTGAACAACTTCAGTTTCTGGCTGCTTCCGGTTGCCTTTACGCTACTGCTTTCAACTCTTTTGATGCCAGGTGGCGGTCCAAATTTCGGCTGGACTTTTTATGCGCCGCTATCGACCAACTATGCGCCTCCCTCTACGACCTTTTTTATACTTTCATTACACCTTGCGGGCATCAGTTCGATATTAGGGGCAATTAATATCATCGCAACTATTTTAAACATGCGTGCACCGGGCATGCGTTTAATGGATATGCCGCTTTTTGTCTGGACCTGGTTAATTACGGCCTTTCTGCTGATCGCGGTAATGCCGGTTTTAGCGGCAGTTATCACCATGATGCTTATGGATATTAATTTTGGCACAAGTTTCTTTAACGCGGCGGGTGGGGGCGACCCAGTTCTATTTCAGCATCTCTTCTGGACGTTTGGCCATCCTGAAGTGTACATCATGATCCTGCCCGCCTTTGGTATTGTCTCTGCGATCATACCAACTTTTGCACGAAAACCGTTGTTTGGTTATGCATCAATGGTTTATGCCACAGCGGCGATTGCGTTTCTATCGTTTTTGGTCTGGGCTCATCATATGTTTGTGGTAGGGATGCCTTTAGTAGCAGAGCTGTTTTTTATGTATACAACGATGCTGATTGCCGTACCTACTGGGGTGAAAGTGTTTAATTGGGTCACTACGCTGTTTCGTGGCTCAATCAGTTTTGAATCGCCGATGCTATTTGCCCTTGCCTTTGTCGTGCTGTTCACTATTGGTGGCTTTTCAGGGCTAATGTTGGCGATCGCGCCTGCGGATTTTCAATATCATGATACTTACTTCGTCGTTGCCCACTTTCACTATGTGTTAGTCCCTGGGGCCATCTTTGCCATCATGGCAGGTGTTTATTATTGGTTGCCGAAATGGACAGGGCATTACCCTAACGAACGGCTTGCCCAGTGGCATTTCTGGTTTTCGATTATCGGTGTCAACCTAACCTTCTTCCCCATGCATTTCGCTGGGTTAGCCGGTATGCCGCGCCGTATTCCCGATTATGCTCTTCAGTTTGCCGACTTTAACTTACTTTCCAGTATTGGTGCTTTCTTCTTTGGCGCCTCACAGTTGCTATTTGTTTTAGGCATCATCCTGTGCGTTCGGGGAGGTAAAAAAGCGCCAGCAAAAGCTTGGGAGGGCGCGGAAGATTTAGAGTGGACAGTCCCTTGTCCCGCACCCTTGCACACCTTTGAAACACCGCCGGTTTTTCATCGTACTTCCCATTAAAAATGACATAAACCACACAGGCCAGTAGGCCCAGAGGTGTTATGGAAAGTCGAGAGCAAAACCAAGTAGGCGTGCGTCGAACAGTTATTAGAACAATGGCTGTGCTAGTGGGTATGTTCGCCTTTGCGTTTGCGCTAGTTCCGTTGTATGACGTGTTTTGTCAAATTACCGGCATCAATGGCAAGGTTGATGCTACGGCACAAAGTATCGTGCACGAAGAGGTAGATGAGTCCCGTTACATTAATGTGCAATTTATAACGCGGGGCAGCCCAGGCTTACCGTGGCAGATGAGCGTTGAAATGCATCAAATGAGCGTGCATCCGGGGCAAACGGCAGAAGTCGACTTTACGTTTACTAATAATAGTCATAAAGAAAGTTGGGGGCAGGCAGTACCTAGCGTTTCCCCTTCAAATGCAACGCGCCATTTACGCAAAGTAAGCTGTTTCTGTTTTGAAGAGCAACAGTTGCAGGGTAATGAGCGCTTGACGATCCCGTTAGTGTTTCAGTTGGCGCGAGATCTTCCAGCAGATATTAATACCATCACGCTGGTGTATACCCTGTATCCCATTGAACGTGCGATACAGACCGCCTCACTGAATAATATAATCAATCACGGTGTTAAGAACGATCCCAAAAACGAAGCAAAGAACAATAACGCGGCGGGAGAAACGATATGAGCAGTGGTAGCTATTACGTTCCAGCGAGTAGTCGGTGGCCTGTTCTCGGTTCGGTGGCACTCGGTGCAATGATGGCCGGAATCGGCATTAAGCTCGTGTACGATACTGGGCTGCCGCTGGTTTTAATAGGCGTGTTGGGCATAGTGGCTGTGATGGGGCTATGGTTTCGGGATGTGATCAGTGAGTCTCGTGGTGGGCTTTACGATGCTCAAATGGATCGTTCGTTTCGCTGGGGCATGGGTTGGTTTATTTTTTCAGAAGTCATGTTTTTCGCCGCTTTTTTTGGGGCGTTGTTTTACGTAAGGATGTTCACCCTTCCTTGGCTGGGTGGTGAGGGCGCTAAAGGGGTTTCAGCGTTACTGTGGCCAGATTTTGTTGCTACATGGCCCCTGCTGAACCCACCCGATGCTTCAATTGCTGGCCCTCAACAAGTTTTTAGCCCCTGGCAACTTCCTCTCGTTAATACGCTAATTTTGATCACTTCAAGTATCACGCTAACAGTTGCCCATGAGGCTTTAAAAGTCGGTTACCGGCGGACATGTCGTAACTGGCTAACCGGTACCGTGCTATTAGGGTGCTGCTTTATAATGATTCAAGGCATTGAATATTATGAGGCTTACGCGCATTACGGTATTACATTGGAAGCCGGTATTTTTGGCGCAACGTTCTTTATATTGACCGGCTTTCATGGGTTGCATGTGATTATCGGCACAATCATTCTTGCCACCATGTTAGTACGAATAGTGAAAGGCCATTTTGCCGATGAAAATCATTTTGGTTTTGAAGCCTCATGTTGGTATTGGCATTTCGTTGATGTGGTATGGGTTGGACTCTTTATTTTCGTTTACGTTTTATAAATTGCCTAGCCTAGCTGGCCGGACCAAAAGCCAAATATGATGAGAATCATTAATAAACAAGCAAGTCCGATACGCCATTTAAGAGACACAAGCAAGCGGCGAGACGAAGAGTGATCACGCAGCAAAAAGCCAGCTCCCATGGCGAGGCTGATAACCATCGCTACGAATACAGCGGCAATGAGTAGTTGTAACCACATGATGAAAACCTCTCGACAATGGCGTTTTTATAGCTGGTGTTTTTTCTGGAGTTTGGTGGTGGCATTAGGCGCCTATTTAGGACTATGGCAGTGGGAGCGGGCAGATGACAAGCGATTAGCATTGGCCGTTCGCGAAACGGCACCTGCATTGGTACAACCTACCGTGCAGCCAGCCCAAGGAGCAGAGGTAACCCTACGGGGTGAGTACTTGGCAGAGCATACCCTCTATTTAGATAATCGGACTGTAGAGGGAAGGTTAGGGGTAGCAGTACTAACGCCACTGCGTGATAGCTTCGGTCAGCTTTGGTTGGTGCAGCGAGGCTTTTTAGCAACGGGGCCTCATCGTGACCCACCCCAAGCCACTACTCCAAGTGGCAGTGTTGAGTTGACCGGTGAGTGGCAGGAAGTACAAGAGGGCGGGCCACTATATGGAGAAAATAGAGAAGGTGTCAGGTTGCAGCAGTTAAGTCTTGAACCTTGGCGTGCTTCGTTAGGGTCGTTTAGCTATGCGGGCTGGGTGCATGCTAGTGAGGGCGATGGCGTTCTGATTCCTTGGTGGGAAGCCAGTGTTATGCCGCCCAGCCGGCATATAGGGTATGCGTTTCAGTGGTGGGGGCTGGCCCTGGCGGCCCTGGTGGTAATGTTTTTTGGGGGGCGAAAATTGCGTTGCGATGCAACTCAAGAAGAGTCGTTACTGAGTAAAAATAAGCAGGGTGAATAAATATGCAGGAAGCTAAATATATCCGGCGCCAGCGGCTCAAATTAATGCTGATCTTTGCGATATTCGCGGCTCCCGTGGTTGCTGCCTGGGGAATGGTCGAGTTCCGTATTGGCATCCCCGATCACCATACGGCACATGGTGATGTAGACCTGGCATTACCCGCTCTTCATGAATGGCCATTAACAACGTCTGCCGTGAGTGAAGAAGACAAATGGATTCTGGCATTTGACTGCACCCTGCAGTGTGAAACTCGCCAGGATGAATTGTGGCGGCTACATCGTGCTTTAGGACGCGAGGCGCCAAGATTAACGCGTTTGCGCATCGGCGGGGGGCTTGAACCATTGCCGGGCGAAGTGACTAGTGAGTGGCAGCGTTTTCCTTCATGGCGAAAAGAAAACTCAGTGTGGTTGCTCGATCCTACAGGACGACCGGCGTTAGCATTTGATGAAAACGTCGCGAGCAAATACGTGCTTGACGATATACAGCATCTTTTTAAAGTAAACCCTCTATGAAGCGCACTAATCTTTGTTGTTAAGGAAGCATCATGCCCGATTCCTATGAGCGCCGCTTACGCTGGTTAGTGCGATTAACGTTAATAGGTACCCTGTTTACCGCAGTGGTAATGCTGGTTGGTGCATGGACACGGTTAGTCGATGCTGGTTTAGGCTGTCCTGATTGGCCAGGTTGCTATGGAAAGCTGCTGGTCCCCGATAGCGATCATGCCACCCTGCGCCATCCCGATGTGCCGTTAGAACCGTTTAAAGCGTGGGTGGAAATGGCCCATCGCTACATCGCTAGTTTGCTAGGGCTGGCGGTAATAAGTGTTGTCGCGCTGGGTTGGCCATTGCGTCAACGGTCAGGTTACCCATGGCGGCTAAGTTTGACGCTCTTAGTTGTTATTATATTGCAGGGTGCCTTCGGTGCTTTCACGGTTACGCTACAACTCTGGCCGCAAGTCGTCACTCTCCACCTTTTGGGTGGGCTGAGTGTATTACTACTGTTCTTTTGGTTACACCTACACTTACGTCGTGCTCGTAAAAAATCCATAACTGAACCGCGCCGAACCAATGCCTGTTGGGGTATTGCGGCATGCTTGCTGGTGGTGCAGTTAGCGTTGGGTGGGTGGGTGACTAGCAACTATGCAGGCATCGCTTGCCAAGGATTCCCTACCTGTAATGGTCAGTGGTGGCCTGAATTAGATGTAAGCGAGGGTTTTCATGTTACCCAAACTGTTGGCCCTAATTATTTACATGGGCAGCTACATGCTGATGCACGCACTGCTATCCACGTTGTTCATCGCTTAGGCGCACTCATGTTAGGAGCCGGGTTGGTTGCGCTTTGGTTACGATATCGGCATTGGCAGAATGTCGCTAGACCTCTAGCGATTGTGGTTTCTCTATACATGCTGCAAGCTATTTTAGGTGTCGCTAACGTATTGTTATGGCTGCCTTTATGGCTTGCGTTGCTACATACGGCAGGGGCCATTGCACTCTCTGTTGGTCTGGTATGGGCTTGGTGGTGCTGGCGTTACAATGAAGCTGGCGCTTTTTCAAAGAGCTCTAATCTGTTTTATCGCAACGTTATTGCTGACTAAAGAAGGGGAGCGCATGCGAAATATAACAATGACACTACCTTCAGCTCTGCCTTCAATGGTGTGGGGGTGGAGAGAATTGCTTGGGCTCTGTAAAATTAAAGTAGTGGTTGTCATGTTAGTGTGTGCTGCCGTGGGGATGGCATTGGCAACCCAAGGCCTACCACCACTGACGAAAGTAATTATTAGTTTGGCCGGTATCGGTTTAGCCTCTTGTGGTGCAGCTGCTTTAAATCATGTTATTGACCGCCATTTGGATGCGGTAATGACACGAACTTCTTGTCGTCCAGTGGCGAGTAAACGGCTACCCGTGACAATCGCGTTGTCTTGGGCGTGCTTGCTTTCTGTTGCAGGTGTTACGCTATTAGCTTGGCAGGTTAATGTTTTAACAGCTGCGCTAACCTCTGCTTCTTTGATTGGTTATGCATTGATTTATACTGCTTTTTTAAAGCGGGCTACGCCCCAAAATATTGTTATTGGAGGTGTGGCTGGCGCGGCACCACCATTGCTAGGTTGGGTTGCCATTACTGGTCAAGTATCTTCTGAGCCGCTGTTGCTAATGCTGATTATTTTTGCCTGGACGCCGCCGCACTTTTGGGCACTGGCGATTCATAAATGTGATGATTATGCACGAGCAGGCATCCCAATGTTGCCTGTTACCCATGGTCTTCCGTTTACACGGCTACAAATTTGGTTGTATGGCTGGTTAACGGTATTGACCACTCTACTTCCGGTAATGATCGGGATGAGTGGGGTGCTTTATTTAGTCATTGTGATAAGCCTGAATGCGCGCTTTATGTTTTGGAACTGGCGGGTTTGGCGCGGTCACGATGCTACTGCACCTATCGGCGCTTTCTGGTTCTCAATTCGCTACTTATTAGGCGTTTTCAGTGCGCTATTACTTGATCATTACGCTGCGGCGCTTGCTTGGTGATCCGAAGACAAGTTGGACAGGTATGCAGTAAGAGGAGAAGCAAGCCTAGGTGCTATTGGTAAAATAGTGGTATAAAGGTGTACAATTTTCGTCAAGCAATTTATCCGCTTAATGAGGAGTTTCATGAGCTCAACGGTAGCGCTGGTATTACTCGCCGTAGCGATTGCAGTCATTGTAGGGCTGTGTTTCTACGCATGGTCGTTGCGCAAAGAGGTAAGTCGTCGAGAAGCTTATCGGCGCGATGAGGACGCTCGCGCCCAACAAAACAGTCTAGAAAATCTTGATTATGTCGCGAGTGCTTTGGTTCAGGAGCAGGTCGATATCACTGAAGGGGCTTGGCGGTGTAAGGTTCTACTTGAAATCATTGATCCTAGCTTAACGGAACGAACTGAATTTAAGGCTTTTGCTGAACACTATAGCCGCACTCAACATCTAAATACGCATTCCGCCCGGCAACAGTTGACTGCTCGAGAGCGTATGCAGGAAGACAAAGAACGGGTGATGGCAGAAAATGATTTACGCGAATCCGTATTGGAAGCTGCCCAAGCAGTATTAAAATGGCGTGCGAAAGGCAAAAGTGCGTTGCATTAACTATTAATTTTGAGCGGTTTTAACCGCCAAAATTGCATAGCAAGCTAATTTTCAGTGCCGATTGCGGCAATTTTGCTATGCTGAGTGATGTCGGTATTGGCAAGAAGTTGATATCTTGGCATTGTTGCCTTCTTGCGCTTAAGCGTTAATGATAGGCACACCGTTCTGTATCGTTTGGGTGTTGAGTGATTGGTACGTCACTAATCGTACTGGTAGCTTGATACCAACCGTAGCGATCTGGAACAGGCGAAAAATGGATGCTCTCGCAATAAGAAGCATTGGATAGATTTGGTCACTTATGGCCATTTCAGCATTGGATCAAGAAGGAGTCTTGCATGAAAAAATCAACGACTGGCTTGCTAATCGGTTCCGCACTGGTAGTAGGTCTATCTGGCTGTGCCAGCTCGGCCTCACAGTCCTCCAGCCAATCAAGCGCTAGCAGCGACGGCAGCTGGTACCAGCATCCGTTTGTTTGTGGTCTAGCTGGCAGTGTTATCGGTGGCAGCATTGGCTACGCCACCAGCAGTAGTTCTGATGAAGAAAGCGGTGCTGCTACCGGTGCTGTTGCCGGTGCTGCTATCGGCGGTCTGCTATGTGCTGATCGTACTCCTGAACCGGTTGCTCCTCAGTGCCCGAGCTATGGTGAAGTACCTGCAGGCGTTGCTGTTGACGCTGAAGGTTGCCCGCTAGACTCCGACGGTGACGGCGTGCCGGACTACCGTGATCAGTGCCCAGGCACTCCTGCCGGCGTGGAAGTTAACGCTAATGGTTGCCCGCTTGATTCCGATAATGACGGTGTTCCAGATTACCGTGATCAGTGCCCGAACACCCCTGCTGGCGTAGAAGTTAACGCATTGGGTTGCCCGGATAGCGTCGTTCTGCAAGATGTTAACTTCGAGTTTGATTCTGCTCAGTTAACCTCTAATGCTCAGAATGTATTGAACGGTGTTGCTGAGCGCTTGGTCAGTAACCCTGATGTTCGCGTAAGCATCGAAGGCCACACTGATTCACGCGGTTCTGACGAGTACAACAAAAACTTGTCACAAGAGCGTGCTCAATCAGTTGCTAACTACTTGGTAAGCCGTGGCGTAGAAGCTAACCGTATGCGTGCAGTAGGTTACGGTGAAGAGCAGCCGATCGCGTCTAACGAGACTGAAGAAGGTCGCTTCCAGAACCGTCGCGTTGAATTGGATGAGTGGAACTAAGTTCACTTATCTTCTGAGGTTTGTAGACGACTTGTAAATGGTTAACTGCAATCCACAGGTACAGAAACGGGAGGCATATGCCTCCCGTTTTTATTTTAAGCGGTAGGTAACTCTGCTAATCTTGTCGCTGTTTTTAGTGGGACTTTTGCACCCTCCAAGACCATTGATAGCGAAATGTGATCCTTGGTATGGATCACCACTGCGCTCAAGGAACATGAATGCCTATTGTTACTCTGCCCGACGGCAGCCAAAAAACGTTTGAAGCACCGCTGACCATTATGCAGCTTGCAGAATCCATTGGCCCTGGTTTGGCTAAGGCCTGCATCGCTGGAAAGATCGATGGTGTGCTGGTAGATGCCGCTGACCTGATTGAGCGGGACGCAGCGGTGGCGATAATTACTGCCCGTGACGCTGAAGGGCTGGAAATTATTCGCCACTCCTGCGCTCACCTCATTGGTCATGCGGTTAAGCAGATGTACCCCGAGGCCAAAATGGCCATTGGGCCTGTTATTGAAGATGGTTTCTACTACGATATTGAGTTTGGTCAATCCGTTACACCGGAAGACCTGGAAGCTATCGAAGCGCGTATGCAGTCACTGATCGAGCGTGAGTACGATGTGGTGCGCGAGTATGTTGATCGTGACCAGGCAATGCTGACCTTTTTGCATCGTGATGAGCCCTACAAACAGGAAATTGTTCGCGATATCCCTGATGATGCGACGATCCGGCTTTATCATCATGAAGAGTACACCGACATGTGCCGCGGGCCGCACGTGCCTAATACTCGCCACTTAAAAGCCTTCAAGCTCACTAAGCTGGCAGGGGCCTATTGGCGTGGCGATGCTGCCAATACCATGCTGACGCGTATCTACGGCACCGCATGGGGCGACAAGAAACAGCTTAAGGCTTACGTCAAACGTCTTGAAGAGGCGGAGAAGCGCGATCACCGTAAATTGGCGCGTCGGCTGGATCTCTTCCACATGCAGGAAGAGGCGCCGGGAATGATATTTTGGCACCCTAACGGCTGGGCGCTATGGCAGCAGATCGAACAATATATGCGAGGCGTTTATAAAGAGGGTGGCTACCAAGAAATTCGCTGCCCTCAGATAATGGATGTATCGCTTTGGAAAAAGTCAGGACACTGGGATAACTACGCAGACGGAATGTTTTTTACCGAGTCAGAAAAGCGTGAGTATGCCCTCAAGCCTATGAATTGCCCTGGTCATGTTCAGGTATTTAATTCTGGCTTACGTAGCTATCGCGAGCTCCCCGTTCGTTTTGGTGAGTTTGGCGGTTGCCACCGGAACGAGCCTTCAGGCGCTTTACACGGTATCATGCGCGTTCGTGCATTTACTCAAGACGATGGTCATGTTTTTTGTACCGAAGCTCAAGTTGAGCCAGAAGTAACTGACTTTCATCGTCAAGCGTTGAAGGTGTATAGCGACTTCGGCTTTGAAGATATTGCTATTAAAATTGCTCTTCGCCCCGAAAAACGCATTGGTAGTGATGAGGTTTGGGACCGGGCAGAAGATGCGCTGCGTAGTGCGTTAAAAACTTGTGATGTCGAATGGCAGGAACTTCCTGGCGAAGGCGCGTTCTATGGCCCCAAGATTGAATACCATATGAAAGATTGCCTGGGACGCGAGTGGCAAGTGGGTACTATGCAGGTCGACTTTATGATGCCAGAGCGACTTGGTGCCCAATATGTGACTGAAGAGGGGCATCGGAAGCCGCCAGTGATGTTGCATCGTGCTATCGTTGGCTCTATGGAGCGTTTCATTGGCATCTTGATTGAACATTATGCAGGCGCTATGCCATTATGGCTTGCGCCACAGCAGGCAGTCGTCATGACTATCACCGATTCACAGCGTGAATATGCGCTTGATTTGGAGAGCCGTCTGCAAAAAAGTGACTTACGTGTTAAAGCGGACTTGAGGAACGAGAAGATCGGCTTTAAAATCCGTGAGCATACGTTACAGAAAGTTCCCTATCTCCTTGTGGTAGGAGATAAGGAAGTCGAAGCTGACTCAGTGGCCGTGCGAACACGCAGCGGCGAAAACCTCGGTACAATGACGGTCGATGAATTTATTGAACGCCATACTGCCGAGAGAGCAGCCCTGGCGACATCGTCAATTGCCTAAGGAGACGGAACGATCAAGAGAAGCAACCAGCGCGGGCGTCCAGCAGACAAACGCCCACCAATGAACGAGCGAATTGTCGAAGAAGAAGTACGTCTTATTGGAAGCGACGGTGAGCAGTTGGGTGTCGTGCCCACCACCGAAGCGCTAGAGCGTGCTGAATCCGAAAGCTTAGACCTCGTGCAAATTTCGAATGCCGATCCCATCGTCTGCAAGATTATGGATTACGGCAAGTTCGTTTTTGAGACCAAGAAGCAGAAAGCGGCTCAAAAGAAGAAGCAGAAGCAAATCCAGGTTAAGGAAGTTAAATTCCGTCCTGGCACCGATGAAGGCGATTATCAGGTCAAGCTTAAAAACCTGACGCGCTTTTTGGAAGGTGGTGACAAGGGCAAAGTCACACTGCGCTTCCGTGGTCGTGAAATGGCGCACCAGGACATCGGTCGTAAGCTGATGGAAAGGATTGCGGCAGACCTGGAAGAGATCGGAGCGGTAGAGGCATTTCCTAAAATGGAAGGCCGCCAAATGATCATGATTATTGCCCCGAAAAAGAAGTGATCCAACGGCTTTGTCAACGGGCCACCGTTAAACAGGTGGTCGGCCCTGGGTTTTCTAAAAAATATCGAGCGGAGTTGTCCTCATGCCGAAAATTAAAAGCAACAGTGGCGCTGCCAAGCGCTTCAAGAAGACTGCTAATGGCTTTAAGCACAAGCAGTCGCATCGTAGCCACATCTTGACCAAGAAAACGACCAAGCGTAAGCGTCAACTGCGTGGAATGAAGCAAATCCACGCGTCTGACAAAGCACTTATCCAGCGTATGCTGCCGAATCTATAAGTCGGGTTTTCGTTTTTCTGGGTGCATAATTTTTTGCCCCAGCCTTAAAGTCAGGAGTGTGTTATGACTCGAGTTAAACGTGGCGTAGTAGCGCGTCGTCGCCATAAAAAAGTATTGAAGCTTGCTAAAGGTTACTACGGTGCCCGTTCACGCGTTTTCCGCGTTGCTAAGCAAGCCGTTATTAAAGCTGGTCAGTATGCCTATCGTGACCGTCGCAACCGTAAGCGCCAGTTCCGTGCGCTATGGATCCAGCGTATCAACGCCGGTGCACGTATCAACGGTATGTCTTACAGCCGCTTTGTAGGCGGTCTTAAGAAAGCCGGTATCGAAATCGACCGTAAAGTATTGGCCGATTTGGCAGTACACGAGAAGGCTGCATTTGCTGCCATCGTGGAAAAAGCCAAGGCTGCCCAATAAGGTAGTTTGTACTGGGCTTTTGTCCGTACAACGTGCCTGAGGTCATTTAAGAGTGACCCATACAGGGGAAGAGCAGCCGCTCTTCCCCTGTTTTTTTGTCACCTACAACGTGCCACGCCATCTTTAGGGATGGACACCGCTTAATTCGGAGTGAAACGGATGGATCACCTTCCTACTCTGGTATCTGAGGCTCGCGACGCCATTCAGGCCGCGCAGAGTGTCGCCGCACTAGACGAGTTACGAGTACGCTACTTAGGTAAGAAAGGTGAGGTAACTGCCTTGCTGAAAGGCCTGGGGAAACTGTCAGCCGATGAGCGCCCGGAAGCGGGTGAGCGAATCAATCAGGCCAAACAAACGCTGGCCGACGAAATCGATGCCAAGCGTCAGCAGCTTGAAAGTGCCGCGCTAAATGCCCGTTTGGCTGCTGAGAGTATCGATGTCACGTTGCCAGGGCGTGGCCAAGCCGAAGGCGGCCTGCACCCGGTGACGCGTACGCTTGAGCGTATAGAGGGACTGTTTACTCGCATTGGTTATGATGTGGCGGTAGGGCCTGAGATTGAGGATGACTATCACAATTTCGAAGCCCTTAACATTCCAGCCCACCACCCCGCTCGTGGCATGGCTGATACCTTCTATTTTGATGCCACGCGCCTTCTCCGTACTCACACCTCGCCGGTGCAAGTGCGTACGATGAAGAGCAGCGAACCGCCCATCCGTATTGTTTGCCCGGGGCGCGTGTATCGCAGCGACTCAGATCTGACCCACACGCCCATGTTCCATCAAGTCGAGGGGCTGCTGGTCGATGAGGGCGTTAGCTTTGCTGATCTCAAAGGTACGATCGAAGACTTTCTGCAGGCATTTTTCGAGCGCGACGATCTTTCGGTGCGTTTCCGTCCTTCCTACTTTCCATTCACTGAACCTTCCGCGGAAGTGGATATTCAGTGCGTGATGTGTAGTGGGGCAGGCTGTCGAGTCTGTTCCCATAGCGGTTGGCTGGAGGTAATGGGTTGCGGCATGGTTCATCCTGAAGTATTCCGGCATTCAGGTATCGATACTGAACGCTATACGGGGTTTGCCTTCGGAATGGGGGCTGAGCGTTTGGCAATGCTGCGCTACGGCGTAAATGATTTACGCCTGTTCTTTGAAAACGATCTGCGTTTTTTACGTCAATTCGCTTAAGACCGCCGCCGAATACAGGATCAACGATGAAATTTTCAGAACAGTGGCTGCGTGAGTGGGTATCGCCGCAGCTTGAAACGCAGGCAATGGCCGATCAAATCACCATGGCGGGCTTGGAAGTTGACGCTGTTGAAGCAGTTGCAGCCGAATTCAGTAAAGTCGTGGTGGCAGAGGTGCTGAGTAAAGAGAAGCATCCTGACGCAGATAAGCTCAATGTGTGTACCGTTGATGACGGCAGTGGTGAGCCTGTCCAGGTTGTCTGCGGGGCGCCTAATGTCGATGTTGGGCAGAAAGTGCCCTTTGCCCAGGTGGGCGGTGTCTTGCCGGGCGATTTTAAAATAAAAAAAGCCAAACTGCGTGGCGTTGAATCACGGGGTATGATTTGTTCAGCATCTGAATTGGGGCTTGAAGAAGAGACGTCACCAGGCATTCTGGTATTGTCAGCAACCGCTCCAGTGGGTGCTGATTTTAGAGAATTCATGCACCTGAATGACATGACCATTGAGGTCGACCTGACGCCCAATCGTGGTGATTGCTTAAGCATTAAAGGATTGTCGCGTGAAGTAGGAGTGCTTAATAGGCTGGCGGTGAGTGGTCCTGCAATAGCGTCGGTGTCCACTGAGATTGACGATAGTTTTGCGATTAGTGTCGAGGCGCCAGAGCAATGCCCTCGCTATATGGGCCGCATTATTAAAGGTGTCAATATTAAGGCTGAGACGCCCCTGTGGATGGTTGAGCGGCTGCGTCGTAGCGGCGTACGCTCTATTGATCCTGTCGTAGATGTCACTAACTACGTGATGTTTGAGTTGGGCCAGCCGCTACATGCTTTTGACCGCGATAATCTTCAAGGTGGCATGGTTATTCGCATGGCCACGCCGGGTGAGCGTTTAACGCTGCTTGATGGTCATGAGGTGTCGCTACGCCCTGGAACGCTGGTCATTGCCGATCATTCCGGCCCGCTAGCGATGGCAGGCGTAATGGGTGGTGAAAACTCAGGCGTTAACGAAAACACTCAGACTATTTTCCTTGAATCTGCGTTCTTTACGCCGCTTGCTATTGCTGGCCAAGCGCGCTCTTACGGTCTGCATACTGATGCATCTCATCGTTTTGAACGTGGAGTTGATCCACAGTTAACGCCCATTGCGGTCGAGCGGGCCACACAGTTACTCATTGAAATTTGCGGTGGCCAAGCTGGGCCTGTTGTTGAAGCGCTAAGCGTTAAGCATATGCCCGAAGAGCGCTCAATCTTATTGCGCAGTGCCCGTTTAGAGCAGGCGCTGTCCAAGACTCTCGATAGCGATGATGTGACCGATATTCTTCAGCGTCTGGGGCTTGATGTCAGTATGCAGGGTGCTGATTGGGCAGTCACCGCGCCTACTTGGCGCTTTGATTTGGCCATTGAGGAAGACCTTATCGAAGAGGTGGCACGTATCCATGGCTATAATAATTTGCCGGTACGTCGCCCTGCAGCACGCTTGGCGCTTCGTTCTGCAGACGAAGCGACGCTCACGCAGGCGCGGCTGCGTCGTCAGATGGTCGCACGTGGCTTTCAAGAGGCGATTACCTACAGTTTTGTGGCGCCCGAGCTGCAAGCGACACTGCTACCAGACGCCGTATCCCCCGTGCTTGCTAACCCTATCTCGGCTGATTTGTCGGTGATGCGGGCCAGCTTGTTTCCTGGCTTGGTTCGTGCCATGGAGTACAACCTCAATCGTCAGCAAGCTCGCGTGCGTTTATTTGAAACCGGGCTAGTATTTAACGGCGAGTTGGATGCTTTGTCACAGGTGCCGATGCTGGGTGCATTGGTGTGTGGCCCGCGTGAAGCAGAAGGGTGGAGTGGCGCAAAAGACCGTGTCGACTTTTATGATCTGAAAGGTGATTTAGAAAGCGTCATCGCTTTAGGTGGCGAAGCCGATACTTGGCGGTTTGAGCCCGCAGAGCACCCCGCGCTTCATCCTGGGCAAAGTGCGCAGCTGTTGCATAACGGTGAGCCAGCAGGCTGGATAGGTACGCTGCACCCGCAAGTGCGAGCAACGCTAGGCCTGAAAATGGATGCTGTGTTGTTTGAAGTGCGCTTGGATATGCTAAGCCAAGGCAGTGTGCCAGCCTTTGAGCCGCTATCTCGCTTTCCAGAGGTGCGGCGTGATTTGGCATTTATACTCAATGAGTCGACACCTGTGCAGGCATTACTCGATTGCGCCAAGCAGCAAGCGGGGGAGTATCTGCAGGATATCAAGCTATTCGATGTCTATTCAGGTAAAGGCGTAGCCGAAGGGCATAAGAGTATTGCGTTGGGCTTGACCTGGCAGCATCCATCGCGCACGCTAAACGACGAAGAAATCAATCAGTTGGTCGATTCAATTGTGACACAAGTGCGTGTCAAGCTGGATGCGGAGCTGCGCGGCTAGTAAGTAACTTAAGTTATTGCTTAGGCTACGCCACGATGCTTATCACGTTCTTGGCAATGCGTTTGCTACTGTACGGTTGATACGGTGCTTTGACGCTGTATCTGCTTCAAGGATAAGGAGAAACCTTATGGGTGCGTTGACCAAAGCAGAACTGGCTGAGCATTTGCATGCTGAGCTAGCCCTGTCCAAACGAGAAGCGAAGGCCATGGTCGAAGCTTTTTTTGAAGAGATTCGAGCCTGTCTTCGTGAGAACGAACAGGTGAAGTTATCGGGGTTTGGTAACTTTGACCTGCGTGATAAGCGCGAGCGACCGGGACGAAACCCTAAAACCGGTGAAGAAATTCCGATTTCTGCCCGGCGGGTGGTAACTTTTCGTCCAGGGCAAAAGCTTAAGCAGCAGGTAGAGCATTACGGGGTCGGTGAGTAGCATTTTGAACTATAGGCGTATGAGCATCTGTTTTATAAGCTTAAGGTTCATAACACTAGATAATCTCATGTTCTTTACAAGGAGTGCCTATGGGCGCTCCTTTTCTTGTTATAGCGCCGAGTCTCAAGTCATGAGGGTTTTCTTGCGACTACATGCCGCCACCTTCTATTAACCACGTAATCACCACCTTGATAACGTAACCCAGCATACCTGCTCCCAACACGACAAACAGCATGATGGTGCCAAATTTGCCAGCGTTGGACTTTTTAGCCAAATCCCAGATAATAAAACACATAAATATAATTAATCCCCCGATCATTATCGGAGTGATCCACGTCTCAAAGGTTTGCTGCATAGTTACTCCTAGGGGTTGTATATGGGCCAAGCATTACGGGTAATGTGTTTCATTCTAACCAGCCATGTTAATATTTGAGCAAATTCATCGGGTATTTGTCGACTTGCGGGTTGGCACTGTGACACTTTGACAGGGGAATGACGATGCCGAAGCTAAATATTTTGGTGGGTACCATGTACGGCGGTGCCCTTGATGTGGCAGAGCAAGTGAAACCCCTATTTGAACAGGCCGGTTACGCTGTGGAGATTGTTGAGCAGCCATCTGTCGATGATATTGTCAGTGGTGGCGCCGATTTGGCGCTGTTTTGTGTCTCGACCACTGGCAGTGGAGATTTTCCCGGCAGTTTTGTGCCCTTTGTCCGGCAGCTGCGTGAACAAAGTCCCGCGCTTACCACGCTTCGCTACGGGCTCATTGCCCTCGGTGATAGCTCCTATGGCGATACTTTTTGCGGTGCAGGCCGCGCGCTAGATGAGTTGCTGGCGGATTATGGCGCGACTCGCTTAGGGGAGCGCCTAGAAATCGACGCCATGGAGACCTTTATGGCCGACGATGCGGCTGTGCCCTGGGTGGAAGAGTGGATCGTTGACCAGCAGTTAAAGGTGGCTTGAGCGATGCAGCGAACGCCCACCTCGCCTGAGCGCATCAGTGTTGCGCTGGGCTTATGTGTCGTTATGCTGGCAACCCTGCCTCGCTACATGGCGGGCGGGCATGAAACCCGCCAGACGCTGATTTTCTTCGCCTTAGCACTGGTGGCTTTTGCGGCTATTATTCAGTGGCGCTTATTGGCTGTGGCGGCGCGTCGCCGCTTGCCGCAGCTATGCAAACGGTTAGCCGTTATGTTACTGCTAGGAATGGTCGTAATGGGTGGCTGGCACGCGCTGTTTACGGAGTGGATTAGTTGGCAGGTGTTCATTTCCCATGGTGCAACGCTTGGCGTACTGATGCACGCAGTAGGCCTATGGTGGGCTGGCGAGGGCCAGGCTCGCTAGTGTTTTTGGTACGGCGATTGAAAAAGTCGCTGCAAGACGTACAAAGCAGTAGAATGGTGTAAATTACGCAGCATGGGGCTAATAATGAAGCTAAACACGCCTTAAAGCGGTTAATTGCTCGCTTATTCCCTTGTTTTTAACATCACTGCCCCCATGTTGCGAGCATGGCGCTTGCCACTATGCGTTGGGGTTCTTAAAATTACCCCCTTGAACTTATTACATGCAATCAACACAACGCCCAGCCGTTAGAGGACAATTCATGCAAGTTTCTGTCGAGACGACCTCCCAGATCGAACGCCGCATTACTATTCAAGTGCCGGCTGCCGAAATTGACGAGGCCGTGAGTGCTCGCTTGAAAGACACCGCGAAGAATGTTCGCTTGAATGGTTTTCGCCAGGGCCGGGTGCCAATGGCAGTAGTCCAGCAGCGCTACGGCCAAGACGTACGTAACGAGGTAGTTAGCGAAGTAATGCGTGAGCGTTACGTGCGCGCTATTACTGATGAAGGCCTCAACCCGGCGGGCTTCCCGCAAATTGAACCTTCCGTTAATGAATCAGGCAAAGACCTTGAATTCGTGGCAGTAATGGAAATCTACCCGCAGGTAGAGCTGGCTTCAATTGAAGGTACTGATATAGAGCGCCCGGTGGTGTCCGTTAGCGATGCAGATGTCGAGGAGATGATCGATACACTGCGTAAGCAAAATGCCGCATGGGAAGAAGTTGATGCTGCTGCCGCCGACGGTGATCAAGTCACTATCGACTTCCAAGGCTATATTGGTGATGAACCGTTCGAAGGCGGTAGTGCCGAAGGTCACACACTGGTCATTGGCTCCAATAGCTTTATTCCAGGTTTTGAAGAGCAGTTAATTGGTGCTAAAGCGGGCGAAGAGAAGACCCTTAACGTCACGTTCCCTGATGATTACCAGGCTGAGCACTTGGCTGGCAAAGAAGCCACTTTTAAGGTAACGATTCACAAAGTCAGCAGCCAGAAACTGCCCGAAGTTGACGCTGAGTTTATCGAGCGTTTTGGCGTTGAAGGCGGCGATCAGGAAAAATTCCGCGCCGAAATCAAGAAGAACATGACCCGTGAAGCATCACAAGCCGTTGATAACCGGGTTAAGCAGCAAGTACTTGATGCACTTAAAAAGGTGAATGAAATTCCTGTGCCGAGCGCACTGGTTCAGCAAGAAACAGATGGCATGAAGCGTCAGGCGGCTCAACAGTTTGGTTTAGGCGAAGATTTTGATGTTAGCCAGCTGCCCAATGAACTTTTCGAAGAGCAGGCTAAAGGCCGAGTTCAGGTTGGTTTGTTGCTGGCAGAAGTCATCAAGGCAAACGAACTTGATGCCGACGATGATGCTATCAAGGCAAAAGTAGCCGAGCTGGCTGAGCAGTATCAAGATCCTGATGAAGTGGTTAGCTACTACATGGGTAACGAGCAGCTGAAAACCCAGGTGAAATCTGCCATTCTCGAAGAGAAGGCGGTGGCTAAGTTACTTGAGCAAACGAACATTAAAGACGTTGAAATGTCTTATCAGCAAGCCCTTGCCGCTGCGCAACAGCAGGCTGAGCAAGATGAGGGTGCTGAAGAAGGCGAGCAAGCTAGCGCCTAACACCCTGGAACGTGGCGCACCTTTATGTCGGTGCGCCTTTCCCTTCCCGGACGCAAGGAATCACCTGAATGAGTGAGTTTGATATTCAAAACGCTGGCGGTTTAGTGCCCATGGTGGTTGAGCAGAGCGCCAAAGGGGAAAGAGCCTACGACATCTACTCACGCCTTTTGAAAGAGCGTGTGATCTTTTTGGTAGGCCCTGTAGAAGACTACATGGCTAATCTGGTCGTCGCTCAGTTACTGTTTCTGGAGTCAGAAAATCCAGATAAAGATATCCACCTGTATATTAACTCGCCTGGTGGTTCGGTCACCGCGGGGATGTCGATTTACGACACTATGCAGTTTGTGAAGCCGGACGTGTCTACGGTATGTATTGGCCAAGCGGCCAGCATGGGTGCGCTGTTATTGACAGCAGGTGCTGCTGGTAAACGTTACTGCTTGCCCAATTCACGGGTGATGATTCATCAGCCGCTGGGTGGTTACCAAGGCCAGGCTTCTGACATAGAAATTCATACCCGTGAAATTCTGGGTATTCGCGAAAAGCTGAATCAAATCCTTGCCCACCATACGGGCCAAGATATCGAAACTGTCTCGCGTGATACAGATCGGGATAATTTCATGAGCGCCAGTAAAGCCACAGAGTATGGCTTGATTGACGCAGTGCTGGATAAGCGGCCTACATCCTGATAGCGTAATAGGATTCTGCTTTTCTAACGAGCTTTTCCGGCGGCGTAAGCCGCCGCAGTGATAGAGGTATGCGAATGGCCGACGGCAAAGGCAAGGACGAAGGTGGCAAACTGCTCTACTGCTCGTTTTGTGGAAAGAATCAAAACGAAGTACGTAAGCTGATTGCGGGCCCGTCCGTTTATATCTGCGATGAGTGTGTCGACTTATGTAATGACATTATTCGCGAGGAAGTTCTCGAAGCCGATGCCGAGAGCGATGAGGAGCGTTTACCTACGCCTCGCGAAATACGTCATACGCTTGATGACTACGTCATCGGACAAGATCGCGCCAAAATGGTGCTTTCCGTAGCGGTGTATAACCACTACAAGCGTCTGAAAACAGATGTGCGCGACGGCGATGTAGAATTAGGTAAATCAAACATTCTGCTGATTGGTCCCACTGGTAGCGGTAAAACGCTGTTAGCGGAGACGATGGCACGGTTACTGAATGTACCTTTTACCATTGCGGATGCAACCACGCTGACGGAAGCCGGCTATGTCGGTGAAGATGTCGAAAACATCATCCAGAAGTTGTTGCAGAAGTGCGATTACGACGTTGAGAAAGCCGAGCGCGGGATTGTTTATATTGATGAAATCGACAAGATTTCACGCAAATCGGATAACCCTTCAATTACGCGTGATGTCTCGGGTGAAGGCGTCCAGCAAGCATTGCTGAAGCTTATTGAAGGTACAACGGCTTCTGTGCCACCTCAAGGTGGACGCAAACATCCCCAGCAGGAATTTGTCCAAGTTAATACGGGCAATATTCTGTTTATCGTAGGCGGTGCGTTTGCGGGGCTGGAGAAAGTTATTCGTGACCGTGCTGAGAAGGGCGGTATCGGCTTCAATGCAGCGGTGAAAAGCAAGGAGTCCTCCCGTGGGGTGGGTGAACTGCTGGCTGACGTAGAGCCTGATGATCTAGTGAAATTTGGCTTGATTCCTGAGTTTGTAGGGCGTTTGCCGATCATCGCCACACTAACGGAGCTCACCGAAGATGCATTGGTGCAGATTCTGACCGAGCCCAAGAATTCGCTGGTTAAGCAGTACGCTAAGCTGTTTGAAATGGAAGATGTGACGCTTGAGTTCAGAGATGAAGCGTTACGTGCTGTGGCTGAGAAAGCGATGGAGCGTAAAACTGGCGCGCGTGGCCTGCGCTCTATTCTAGAGTCAGTGCTGCTTGACACCATGTACGAAATTCCATCACTTGAAGGTGTCAGTAAAGTCGTTATTGACGGTTCAGTGATTGCCGGTGAGAGCGAGCCTCTTTTGATCTATTCCCAGCAAGAAGAAGCGCTAGTCGACGGCACTGATGGTTAGTGGCTAGTTGACCAGTCGGCCCAGCTTTAACCGCTTGCGCTAAAATCAAGGGGTCGCTTAGGCGACCCCTTGTTGTTGAAGAGCCCTGTCGCTGAAGAGCCTTGCCGTTGAAAAGCTTTGTCGTGAAGTATTACTGCCTAGTCCGCTCAATGCTAATGTGGTTGAACATCGCTTACTGACGACTGCGCAGTACTTTTCCAAGTACTCTTTTTTAAGTACTCATCCGATTTGCCGAGGAACGTCTGCGATGCAGCAGAACGCCGAACAGACACAATGTCTACCCCTTTTACCGTTGCGCGATGTGGTCGTTTATCCGCAAATGGTAATACCCCTTTTTGTTGGTCGTGAAAAGTCTATCCAGGCGCTTGAAGCAGCGATGGAGGCTGATAAGCGTGTATTGCTGGTGGCTCAACGTGAAGCGTCTCAGGATGAGCCGGATAACGCTGATCTTTATGCTATGGGTACCGTGGCTGACATTATGCAGCTGCTCAAGCTTCCTGATGGCACGGTTAAAGTACTCATTGAGGGTAATTTTCGAGCGGATGTACTAAGCGTTGAAGAGAATGAAGCCGGCTACACGCAGGCGCACTTAACACCACGAGAGAGTGAGCCGCTTACTAGTCGTGAGCAAGAAGCGCTTGTGCGCGTATTACTCAATCAGTTTGAGCAGTACGTCAAGCTGTCTAAGAAAGTCCCTAACGAGGTACTTAACTCGTTATCAGGGATTGAAGACCCAAGCCGCTTGGTGGACACCATTTGTGCTCATCTGTCGCTGAAGATTGGTGATAAGCAGGAATTGCTTGAGATGGATCGCGTGCGCGATCGTATTGAACACCTGATGGCGCTGATTGAGTCTGAAATCGATCTGCTGCAAGTGGAGAAGCGCATCCGCTCGCGGGTTAAAGAGCAGATGGAGAAGACGCAGCGCGAGTACTATCTCAATGAGCAGATGAAAGCCATCCAGAAAGAGATGGGTGAGCTGGATAATGTGCCCAATGAGGCTGAAAAGTACGAGCTCGCGATTAAAGAGTCCGGTATGCCCAAGGAGGCATCTGAGAAAGCGACGCAAGAGCTTAACAAGCTCAAAATGATGGCTTCAAATTCCGCTGAAGCGACCGTTGTGCGCTCTTATCTGGATTGGCTAGTCGCGGTGCCTTGGAAGAAGCGCACACGTGTGAAGCACGATCTCGTCAAAGCTCAGCAAGTGTTGGATGAAGACCATTACGGCCTCGAAGAGGTAAAAGCGCGCATCCTAGAGTATCTTGCCGTGCAGAAGCGGGTGCGCAAGATGAAAGGACCTGTATTGTGTTTGGTGGGCCCGCCTGGAGTGGGTAAAACCTCTCTCGGCCAATCTATCGCCCGTGCCACCAATCGTAAGTATGTGCGTTTGGCGCTGGGTGGCGTTCGCGATGAGTCAGAAATTCGCGGCCATCGCCGCACCTATATCGGGTCGCTGCCGGGTAAATTGATGCAGCGGATGAGCCGTGCTGGGGTTAAAAATCCCCTGTTCTTGCTGGATGAGGTCGACAAGCTTGGCATGGATCATCGCGGCGATCCAGCCTCTGCATTGCTTGAAGTGCTTGATCCTGAGCAAAATAACAGCTTTAGCGATCACTATCTGGAGCTCGATTACGATCTTTCAGAAACACTATTCATCTGTACGGCTAATTCGATGAATATTCCTAGTGCGCTTCTAGATCGTATGGAGATTATTCGTCTGCCGGGTTACACCGAAGATGAAAAACTGGCCATCGCTAAGCGCTACTTATTGCCTAAGCAGTTAGCAGCAAACGGTTTGAAGGGTGAGGAGTTAACGCTGGAAGATAGCGCGCTTTTAGAGCTTATTCGCTATTACACTCGTGAAGCAGGTGTGCGTGAGCTTGAGCGTCAGATCGCCAAAGTGTCGCGTAAAGTGCTACGTGAACGCCTTGAAAATGAGCGTGACCCTGCCTCTGATCAAGATGGTCAGAGCTTAACGGCCGAACAGATTGAACACTATGCAGGGGTGCGTCGCTATAGTTACGGTCTGGCTGAGCAAGAAGATCAAATTGGCCGAGTCACTGGGCTTGCCTGGACATCGGTCGGTGGCGAATTGCTTAATATTGAGTCAGTGGTTACGCCGGGTAAGGGGCGAATTAACAAAACTGGCTCACTCGGTGATGTCATGAAAGAGTCGGTAAGCGCGGCACATACCGTGGTTAGAGCTAGAGCACAAGCATATGGAATTGATCCTGAGCGGTTCGAAAAAGAGGATCTGCATATCCACGTGCCCGAAGGAGCTACGCCTAAGGATGGCCCAAGCGCGGGTATTGCCATGGTGACCGCGATCGTTTCTGCTTACACGCAGCGGGCGGTACGTTGTGATGTGGCAATGACCGGTGAGGTCAATCTGCGCGGTGAAGTGTTGCCCATCGGCGGTCTGAAGGAGAAATTGCTGGCAGCCCGTCGCGGTGGTATAAAGACAGTGCTAATTCCTGAAGAAAACCGTCGTGATCTCAAGGAAGTACCTGACAATATCAAAGGCGCACTTGATATTCGTCCGGTACGTTGGATAGATGATGTCTTAGCCGTAGCGCTAGCTGATAAGGTAGAAGAGGGTGCACCGTTGAAAAGCACCGACGCATCGTATAGTAATACCGTAGTTGCTAGTACCCATTAAACTGTTAAAGTCCTCTTTGGTCTTTAATTTTACTTAATATTTGTGCCCGCTACTTTGTGTGGCGGGTATCTCACGACATGGTTGCTTGACAGGTGTTTCAAGGCGTTGCTATAAAACGCAGCTATGCTTTGATCGTTGTACCTATCGGTGACCATGCCGTTCAGAGCCATTTTTTGAAACAGTCAAGGGGTGAAGAGTGAATAAGTCCGAGCTGATTGAAGCCATTGCCGCGTCTGCAGATATCCCGAAAGCAGCGGCAACCCGCGCATTGGATGCCATGGTGGAGTCTGTCACCGATAGCCTTAAGAAGGGCGACAGCGTATCACTAGTAGGCTTTGGTACCTTCGCGATCAAAGAACGTGCTGCACGAACTGGCCGCAACCCGCAAACGGGACAGCCAATCCAGATCAGTGCTGCCAAAGTACCCAGCTTCAAAGCAGGTAAAGCGCTGAAAGACGCCGTCAACTAATTTGACCGCGTTTGCTGTAACCTAATGGGCGCATCGCATTGGCGATGCGCCCATGTTATTTTCTGGCCCCCTATTTGTTAGGATTTAGCGGGTCGATGTGTTTGGCTGTGACTATCTGAGGCTAGCATGCTGCAAAGTATTCGAGATGGCTCCAGGAGCTGGGGTGCCAAAATTATTATCGGTGTTATGGTCGCGGCCATGGCGCTTTTCGGGATTGAATCACTGTTTGGGCTTTTTGGCAGCGATCCAGACGAAGTAGCGAGTGTCAACGGGCAGCCCATCATGCGTCAGCAGGTTGAGCTCGGGGTGCAGCGCGCTTTACGCTCAGGGCAGGTGCCGCCTGAGCAAGAGCGAGCCCTACGCAGCGACATGCTTGACCAGCTCATCACCCAGGAACTGTTATCCCAGTACGCCGAAGAGGGTGGCTTTGCTGTTTCAGAAGAGCAACTTGATCAACTGATTGTCAGTCTGCCTGAGTTCCATGATCAGGATGGTCGTTTTTCTGCTGAAGTTTTTCGTAACCGCTTAGCGGGCGCGGGCTATACGCCATTATCTTTCCGTCAAGAATTGCGCGTCGATATCCAGCGACAGCATTTACAGCAGGGTCTAGCTTTCAGCGATTTTAGCTTACCCAATGAACAAGAGCGTCTGGCAGAGTTGCAGCGCCAGGAGCGGAGCTTACGCTATGTGGTGCTAGATGGTGATGACGTCGAGGCTGATATCAATGTCAGTGAAGACGACCTGCAAGCCTATTATGATGCCCACCAAGAGCGCTATGAACGTCCCGAACAGGTGCGTCTTGAGTATGTGATAGTTGATCGTCAGGCAATGGCAGAAGGCCGCGATGTTGATGAAGAGGCGCTACGGGATGCATGGCGCGAGCAGAATCGTGACGCTGACCGCCAAGTCTCCCATATCATGATTACCTTTGGTGATGAACGTACTCGTGACGAAGCTCAGGAAATGGCTGAAACAGCCAGGCAAGCATTGGATAGCGGTGAATCGTTTGCCGATACCGCTCTGCGCTACTCTGATGATACGGCCAGTGCCGAAGAGGGTGGGGATCTTGGGGTAATCAGCCGTGGCTTCTTTGGGGATAGCTTTGATGAAGCAGCTTTTTCTTTAGAAGAGGGTGATGTATCCCAGCCGGTTGAATTGGATAATGCTTTTCACATTATTCAGGTGACGGATATTCAAGGCCCAACATTTGAAGAGCAGCGCGATGAGCTGGCGCGGGAAGTGGCGCTGAGCGATGTTGATGATGAATTTAATCAGCGAGTTCAGCAGCTAATTGATGAAAGCTTCGCTGCGGATGATCTGCAAAGCGTTGCTGAAAGCATTGGTCTTACCCTTAATGAGAGCGATTGGCTTGCCCGTGATGACGAAGCGGAAGGCGTTTTATCCGAGCCTGGTGTGATGTCAGCGGCGTTCAGCAACGACGTGCTGGAAGAGGGTTATAACAGTGAAGTTATCGAGTTAGACCAAGATCGTCGGATGGTGCTGCGTATTGCTGAACAGCGCGATGCAACGTTACTGCCTCTGGATGAGGTCCGCGAGGAGGTCGAAATATCCGTAGCCGCTGAGCAGCAGCAGCAAGCATTGCGTGAAGAGGCGCAATCATTGATTTCAGAACTGCAAGCAGGTGAGGAGTTGGATGTCGATTGGCTCGAAGCTAATAACGTTAGTCGCCAAGCAGATACCACCGTACCTCAAACGATTGTTCAGGAAGCTTTCCGCATGCCACGGCCTGATGAGGGTGAGAGCGTTTATCGTGCCGTTGAACTTCCCCAAGGCGTTGCCGTTGTAGCATTGGATAGCGTGAGTGACGGTGAAATTGATGAGCAGATGGAAACGTTTGTCTCACAAATGGCGGAACAACTGCGTGCTCAATCGGTTCTCCAAGGTTTGGTTGATGACTTGCGCAGCGATGCAGACATAGAGCAATAGAATCGCTTAAGCAGGTTCAAAAAAGCCGATCTCGCGATCGGCTTTTTTGTATCCGTAAATAGCGGTCTCAGGTCAGGCGTCAGGTAATTCGGTGAAAGAGAACTGACGCAACTTTGGTGCCGTTTGATCTGAGCGCTCAACCACGATATCCCAGCCACGTTGGCTATCCCAATCGCCTAACACATAACGTTTGGCGGGTACTTCTTCAACCGTCAGGTCATGTACGTGAGGGCGGTGAGTGTGACCATGAATCATAGTGGCAACACCAAACCGCTCCATCAGCAAAATTACTTCCTGCTGTGTCACATCCATGATTGCCTCAGCTTTATTGGCGTTAGCCTCGCCCGACTGCATGCGTAGGCTTTTGGCCAGCTCTAGACGTTGTTCCAGCGGTAGAGCCAATATCTGAGTTTGCCACTCTGGGTTGCGCGACTGCTGACGGAAAGCCATGTAGGCTTCATCTTGGGTGCATAAGCTATCGCCATGAAGGAGTACCACGGGTACCCCCTGAATCTCGACTTCCTCAATGTCAGGTAGCAGCATCGCCTGACAAGCGTTAACAAAGCGCTCGCCGAGTAAAAAATCACGGTTGCCATGCATCAAATAAACAGTGGTGCCGTCACTGCTAAGCCTGTGCAACCGCTTAATAACCTCTTGAGCCACAATGCTGAGCGGATGGTCAGTGGCATCAAGAAGGTCATCACCCATCCAGGCATCAAAAAGGTCGCCCAGAATATAAAGAGCATCGGCTCCTGGGGCAGTATGTTCTAAGTAGCGGTAAAACCCCTGATTAATCTCAGGGGTGTCGCTACTTAGATGCAGGTCGGCAACAAGCAATGTGCGCATAAAGCTCCCAGTGTCATTCCGCTTCCTTCATGTAAGCGCGTTCGATGATCACGTCTTCAGCGGGTACATCGGCGTGCATGCCGCGGCGTGTAGTGGCCACGTTTTTAATCTCGTTGACCACTTCCATACCGTCAACGACTTCGCCAAATACCGCATAGCCCCAGCCTTGAAGACTTTTACCGCTGTGATCAAGAAAGCTATTGTCGCCTACATTAATAAAAAACTGCGCAGTGGCAGAATGCGGGTCCTGGGTGCGAGCCATGGCTAGCGTACCGATAGTGTTTTTTAAGCCGTTGTCGGCTTCGTTCTCGATCGGGTCACCGGTCGGCTTCTGCTCGAAGTCTTTATCAAAACCGCCGCCTTGGACCATGAATCCGTCAATCACCCGGTGAAACAGGGTGCCGTCATAAAACCCGTCGCGAACGTACTGCTCAAAGTTCGCCGCGCTAATCGGCGCTTTTTCATGGTTAAGCGCGATGGTGATGTCACCGTGGTTCGTCTGTAATACGATCATGGATAAATTCCTGTTCAATAAAGGCGTTCGCCTTGGCGCTGTGCATCGGCGTCACGTTATAATAGCGGTTTTGCCCTGCACCGCGAAGGGCCATAGGAGTATCCTATGTTCTCACGGCTCAGTACGCCATCCACCACGAGGTTATCAACACCACCATGACCAACGAGACCACCCCAGCGCCGAACTTCATTCGCAACCAAGTACGCGACGAAATCGAGGGCGGCCAGGTCACTAAAATCGTGACACGCTTCCCCCCCGAGCCCAACGGTTTTTTGCACATCGGCCATGCAAAGTCGATCTGTCTCAATTTTGGGCTGGCGGAGCAAATGGGTGGCGAATGTCATCTGCGTTTTGATGATACCAACCCGGCGAAAGAAGAACAGGCGTACATCGATGCGATCAAAGAGGATGTCACCTGGCTAGGCTTTGAATGGGCAGGCCCTGTGCGTTTTGCTTCTGACTACTTCGACCAGCTCTATACCTGGGCGCAGCACTTGATGCGTGAAGGAAAAGCCTACGTGGACGATCTTTCGCCGGATGAAATTCGCGAGTACCGCGGCACGCTGACGGCACCGGGCACCCCCAGCCCTTACCGTGAGCGTAGCGCCGAAGAGAACCTTGATCTGCTGGCGCGAATGCGCGAAGGCGAATTTGGTGAAAGTGAAAAGGTCGTGCGCGCTAAAATTGACATGGCGTCGCCTAATATCAACTTGCGCGACCCTATCCTTTACCGCATCCGCCACGCCAGCCATCACCAAACGGGCGATAAGTGGAAAATCTACCCTTCTTATGATTTCACCCATGGTCAGTCGGATGCCATTGAAGGTGTTACGCACTCGATCTGTACTCTGGAGTTTGAAGATCACCGCCCGCTGTATGAGTGGTTTTTAAATAACCTTCCTGTGCCCGCCAAGCCGCGCCAAATCGAATTTGCCCGTCTCAATCTTGATTACACGTTAACCTCCAAGCGCAAGTTGAAGCTGTTGGTGGACGAACAGATTGTCGATGGCTGGGATGACCCACGGATGCCGACGATCTCCGGCATGCGTCGCCGCGGTTATACACCGACCTCTATCCGCAAATTCTGCGAGATGATTGGCGTTACCCGTGCCGACGGTGGCCTGGTGGATATCGCCATGTTAACCCACGCCATTCGCTCGGATCTTGAAGACAATGCCCCGCGCGCCATGTGTGTGTTAAAGCCGCTGAAAGTCGTGCTCACCAATGTGCCGGAAGATCACAAAGAGATGTATGAAGTGCCAGGGCATCCTGCACGTGAAGATATGACGATGCGCAAGGTGCCCTTTACTCGGGAGCTTTACATCGATCAAGACGACTTTATGGAAGATGCGCCTAAGAAGTTCTTCCGCCTCGCGCCAGGTAAAGAAGTGCGTCTGCGCAATAGCTATGTGATTCGCTGTGACGAGGTAATTAAGGACGCGGCCGGTGACATCAGCGAGCTGCATTGTTCAGTGGATTTCGATACGCTGGGCAAAAACCCGGAAGGCCGCAAGGTGAAAGGGGTTATTCATTGGGTAAGTGCTGACCACGGTTTGCCAGTGGAAGTGCGCCTGTATGACAACCTGTTCACCGTTGAGCAACCAGATCGTGACAAAGATGTCGACTTCCTAGAGCACTTAAATCCGGAATCGCTGGTCGTTTGTCAGGCAATTGGCGAGCCAAGCCTTGCGGAGGCCACGCCCGAATCACGCTTCCAGTTCGAGCGCGTCGGTTACTTCTGTGCAGATCGTCATGATTCCACGCCAGAGCATTTAGTGTTTAACCGCACCGTTGGATTAAAAGATAGCTGGGCAAAAATCAAGCAGAAGGGCTAAAGGCCAGGAAAAACATGGATAGCCATATGCATATTTACAATACGCTGACGCGTCGCAAAGAACCTTTCACCCCGCTTGTAGCGGGAAAAGTCAGCATGTATGTCTGCGGCATGACGGTGTATGACTATTGCCATCTTGGTCATGCCCGCGTCATGGTCGCCTTTGACGTCATCACCCGCTACCTGCGTGAGCGTGGCTACGATGTTAACTATGTGCGCAACATTACCGATATTGATGACAAGATACTGAAGCGTGCTGACGAAAATGGTGAAAGCATCACCGCGCTAACCGAGCGCATGATTGCCGCCATGCACGAAGATGAAGCGCGTCTGTTTGTTTTGCCACCGACTCATGAGCCCCGCGCCACCGGTCATATCGACGATATCGTGGCAATGATTGAAACGCTGATTGAAAAAGGCTTTGCCTATGCGGCCGATAACGGCGATGTTTACTACCGTGTACGCAAATTTGCCAATTACGGCAAGCTCAATAATCGCCAACTAGACGATATGCGCTCTGGTGCTCGGGTGGATGTTGATGTTCATAAAGAAGACCCACTCGACTTTGTACTTTGGAAGGCTGCCAAACCGGGTGAGGCCCACTGGTCGTCGCCGTGGGGGAATGGGCGTCCCGGCTGGCACATCGAGTGCTCGGCGATGTCGACCTGCTGCTTGGGTGATACCTTCGATATTCACGGTGGCGGGCCGGATCTAACCTTTCCGCATCATGAAAATGAGATTGCGCAAAGCGAAGCGGCCACTGGCAAGACCTACGTCAACACCTGGATGCACGCTGGGGCAGTGCGGGTGAACAAGGAGAAGATGTCCAAATCTCTGGGCAACTTCTTCACCATTCGCGATGTACTGGCCGAACACGACCCTGAAGTGGTGCGCTTTCTGCTGGTGGCCAGTCACTATCGTAGCCCGATCAACTATTCGGTGGATTCACTGACCGAAGCACGCAAATCGCTGACACGTTTATACACAGCGCTAGAAGGCGTCGACACTGACGCTATTGCCAGCAGTAAGGCATCCCCTTACCGAGAGCGTTTTACTCAGGTCATGGACGATGACTTCAACACGCCTGAAGCGCTGGCGGTCATGTTTGAGCTGGCGCGTGAGGTCAATCGCGCCAAGCAGGAGCAGCCCGACGAGGCCGCTAGGCTTGGGGGCGAGCTCAAGCAGCTAGGGGCTATTTTGGGGCTGCTTCAGCAGGCGCCGCAAATTTTCCTGAAAGGCACGCAGCAACAGGGTATGCCGCTTAGCGAAAGCGAGATTGAAGCGAAAATTGCTCAACGTATTGAGGCGAAAGCGAATAAGGACTTCGCTCAGGCGGATGCGATTCGCGATGAGCTCTCAGCCCTAGGGATTATTCTTAAAGACTCACGCGAAGGTACTTCTTGGGTGTTAGAAGCACCTTAAACGCCGATGGCTTTATCTTAGGCTCTGACTTAAACGCTGATGGCTCTTATACTTCATAAGAGCCTCAGTAAAAAAAGCCCACTTCAAAAGGAATTCCAAGATGCGCTTTTCAGCTAATCCTATCATTGCTAAGCCCCTAATCGTTGCTTGCGCCGTATCCGTTATTTCCCTTTCCCAGGCCAGCGCTGATGAGTCGGTAGTGGTGTCCTCCAAGATCGACACGGAAGGGTCGGTGTTGGGTGAGCTGATCATTCAGACTTTGGAACGCAACGATATTGCTACCGAAAACCGCTTACAGCTTGGTGGTACTAGCGTTGTGCGGTCGGCATTAGAAGCTGGCGAAATTGATGTGTACCCTGAGTACACGGGCAATGGTGCCTTCTTTTTTGATATGGCCGACAGTCCAGTGTGGAACGATGCGGATCAAGCGTTCGAAACCGTTAAAGAGCGTGGCGCGGAACAAGGCTTGGTCTGGCTGCAGCCAGCTAGTGCTAACAACACCTGGGCAATGAGCGTCCGCGAAGACGTAGCCACTGAAAATGAATTGGTCAGTTTAGAAGACCTCGCGGCCTATCTGGCGGAAGGGGGGGAGTTCAAATTCGCCGCCAGCGCTGAATTTGTGGAATCCGCACAGGCGTTACCTGCGTTTCAGGAAGCCTACGGTTTTGAATTGAGCGATGAGCAACTGCTGGTGCTGTCGGGTGGCAATACTGCTGCCACCATGCGTGCCGCCGCCCAGCAAACCAGTGGCGTTAACGCCGCCATGACTTATGGCACCGACGGTGGCTTAAGTGCACTGGGTCTGGTCGTACTGGAAGATACTAAAGGCGTGCAGCCCGTATACCAGCCTGCCCCTGTGGTGCGTGAAAGCGTGCTGGAAACGTATCCCGAAATGGAAGCGCTGCTCAACGAGGTCTTTGCCACCCTTGATCTGGTCACTCTGCAAACGCTAAATGCAGATGTTGCCGTTAACGGGCTGTCACCGACCCAAGTGGCCAGCGACTATCTGGATACGCTAGCTGATTAATGTGTTTATGCCTGGGATAACTAATTAATGTCGTTGCTGGATGCATTGCCCACCCTTCGGCTTCGCTGGGATGGGCGGCACCCTAACACTGTGCTTGTTAGCCTCAGTCTTATCATGCTGGCCGCATTCTGGGGTTGGGACGTGGTTAGCATGGCTCCCAATCGGATTGTTCAGGGAACGAGCTACGGCGCGCTTGAGGCCTTAGGCTGGCCCGGCGCGCTGTTAGCCACATTACTGCTCAGTTTCATTGGCATATTAGCGTGGCAACCGAGTCACCGGCACTATCGCGCTCTGTTAGCGGCAGTAATGACCTTGATGGCACTCATGCCCGTGGGGTTAATTGCCAGCAGCTACTTACTGATTGACCCTGAACTGCCCCAGGCGCGTTTAGGCCTGGGGGCAGCGTATTGGGTAGTGCTGTTTGTATTACTACTGTGCTTAATTGAAATACGCTTACGCTTAAAGCTCACTCGTCTCTGGCCCACGCTGCTGTTATGTGGCGTGGCATTGGTGTGGTGGCTGTGTGCAACTTTGTGGCTGGATAGCCTTGCCCTGGTGCAGGAGTTTAAGGCGCGTGATCGGCAGTTTCTGAGAGCTATTGGTCAGCACGTGACGCTGGTTGGGGCTGCCGTCAGTATTAGCGTGGTGGTTGGCTTAGTGCTAGCGATGCTGATGCGCCGCTATGCACGGCTGCAGAAAAGCGCTTTCGCAGTACTCAATTTTCTACAAACCATTCCCAGTCTTGCCTTGTTTGGCCTGCTACTGGCGCCGCTTGCTTGGCTTGCTGCCAACGTGCCATTGCTAGGCCGGCTTGGCGTCAGCGGGATCGGTACGACGCCTGCCTTGATCGCACTGATTGCCTATAGCCTGCTCCCCATGGTGCGTAACACCTATATCGCTCTTGAAGAAGTAAGCCCCGATACCCTGGAAGCCGCCAAGGGGATGGGAATGCGTGCTGGCCAGCGTTTTTGGCAGGTGCGGCTACCGCTGGCGCTGCCGGTGCTACTTGAGGGGGTGCGTATTACCACGGTTCAGGCCATTGGTCTTACCGCCGTTGCCGCTTTGATCGGGGCGGGTGGGCTCGGCACCTTTATTTTTCAGGGTTTGGGTCAAGCAGCCATGGACATGGTTCTGCTCGGCGCACTGCCCATTTTAATGCTGGCTCTGGTCGTGGATGCGGGCTTGGGCGCCCTGGCAGAAGCACTGCGCCCCGGAGGAACACGATGATTGAGCTTTCCCATGTCTCAAAGCGATTTGGTGAAGAAACCGCGGTGGATGATATTTCGCTGCGTGTGCCTAAGGGCAAATTTTGTGCGCTGGTAGGTACCTCCGGCTG
Source organism: Vreelandella sp. DA03-1M (assembly GCF_055725665.1). Taxonomy (NCBI): domain Bacteria; kingdom Pseudomonadati; phylum Pseudomonadota; class Gammaproteobacteria; order Oceanospirillales; family Halomonadaceae; genus Vreelandella; species Vreelandella sp. DA03-1M. Next base: position 2,487,619 of record NZ_CM146798.1, on the reverse strand, counting down.
TGGTAAATCGACCACGCTGCGCATGATCAATCGCTTAATCGAGCATAGCGAGGGTGACATTATTCTGGATGGCCAGGCCATTGAGGTGTATGACCCGGTAAAACTACGCCGCCGGATTGGTTATGTCATTCAGCACACCGGTTTGTTCCCTCACTGGAACGTGGCGCGCAATATTGGTTTGGTACCGCGTTTATTGAAGTGGTCAGCCGCCGATGTCCAGGGGCGGGTCGAAGAGTTGATGGACTTGCTAGGCTTGCCTGTCGGGGAGTTTGCGCATAAATATCCTCACCAGCTTTCAGGTGGGCAGGCGCAACGAGTCGGTGTGGCAAGGGCATTGGCCGCGGACCCCGATATTTTGCTGATGGATGAACCTTTCGGCGCCCTTGATCCGATTACCCGTGAAAAGCTTCAGGATGAGCTGGCCAAACTACAGGCGCGGCTGCACAAAACGGTGGTCTTCGTTACCCATGACATGGATGAAGCCCTCAAGCTAGCGGATCATTTGGTGGTGATGCGCGAAGGGCGAATCGTGCAGCAGGGTTCTCCGCTCGCGCTGTTGCAACAGCCAGCCGACTCGTTTGTCGAGTCATTGTTGGGAGGGCTTGAACGGGGGCTCAAACAGGCTGCTTTAACCCGCGTTAAAGATCACATGACCTCCATGGGGCCGACTCTGCCCGCTCAATCACGAATCCCGGCCGATTTTTCGCTGCGTCAGGCGCTTTCCATGATGCTGCGCGACCACAGCGATAGGCTTACAGTTGTCGATCAGCACGATGTCCCCATTGGCGAGCTATCGCTGCGCAGGATCATCAAGGAAGCACAACTGGATAAAGGAAGTGCGCGTGAGTAATTCGCTGAGTGTCGCGCAGCCACGCAAAAGAGCCCCGCTGTGGCTTTGGCCACTGGTCTGGGGAGCACTGCTGTTGCTCAGCGTTGTGGCCATGTCTGCTGCCGAGCCACTGTTTCGCTGGATAGAACCCGATGCCAGGCAGGTGATTTATGACCGCGCTGATTTCTATGTGCTGCTGGGCCGCCACCTCCTTGTGGTGGGCATAGCGGCGATTGTGACCGTTGTCGTAGGCGTCTCAGCTGGCATTGTGGTGACTCGCGATCGCGGCAGTGATTTTTTACCGTTGGTAGGGCAGTTGGCTTCGCTGGGACAAACCTTTCCGCCGGTGGCCGTGCTGGCGCTGGCGGTACCTGTACTCGGATTTGGTACCTTGCCCATCATTGTCGCCTTGATGCTGTATGGCATGTTGCCCATCGTGCGTAATACGCTTGCCGGACTGCAGGAGGTTGATATCGACATAAAGACCGCCGCACACGCCATGGGCATGACACCGACACAGACATTGCGTTATGTCGAGCTGCCGCTGGCGGCCCCGGTCATCCTGGCGGGCATTCGCACCTCTGTCACTATCAATATCGCCACGGCTGCTCTGGGGGCGACTGTTGGAGCCAGTAACCTTGGCGACCCGATTATCTCCGGCATCGTTAACGGCAATATGGCCTATGTAGTTCAGGGGGCGTTGACCATTGCGTTATTGGCATTGACGGTCGACAGCCTGTTTGAAGTGCTGCAACAACCACTGCGTTCTCGGCTCTCTGCGGCTTAAGTTGTATCCCTAAAGTGCTTGTGCTGCGTTACTGTCGCAGTAGTTGTATTGGCCCATGGCAGATAAATCCACTGGCAAAAATGGCCAATACCAACAACACTGCCCTCAAAAGGGGTAAAACAAGGACAATAATGATGACTGAGTACGTGCACCAGCCGGACTTCATGACCGGCGACGAATTTTCGATTCCCACCTTTAGCCTGCTCTGTCCGGAAGGCGAGTTACATGACGGCGCCATTGAACCGGCGCTTGAACGTGATCATGCCCGGCGCATTTACCAGGCAATGCTGGCCACGCGTATTCTCGATGAACGCATGATGGCGGCTCAGCGCCAGGGGCGGTTGAGCTTCTACATGCAGTGTACCGGGGAAGAGGCCGCTGTAGTGGGCGCCACCGCTGCGCTCAATGACGCCGATATGATTATGGCGCAGTACCGCGAGCAGGGCGCTTTAATGTATCGCGGCTTCTCGATCGACGAATTTATGAATCAGCTGTTCGGCAACGAGCTGGACTACGGCAAAGGCCGTCAAATGCCGATTCACTATGGGTCGCGCAAGCTGCACTACATGACCATCTCGTCTCCCTTAGCGACTCAGATTCCTCAGGCCACGGGCTATGCCTACGGCCAAAAATTGGCTGGTAACGGTCACTGCACGTTAACTTTTTTTGGGGAAGGCGCTGCCTCCGAGGGTGATTTCCACGCCGCGCTGAATATGGCCTCAGTGCATCAGGTGCCGGTGATTTTCTTCTGCCGTAACAATGGCTATGCCATTTCCACGCCTGCCGTCGAGCAGTTTGCCGCCGACGGTATCGCCCCGCGTGCCTTTGGCTACCATATGCATGTGATCCGGGTAGATGGGAACGACGTGCTGGCTGTTTATGAGGCAACTCGGCAGGCACGCAAGATCGCCGTTGAGCAAAATCAGCCGGTATTGATTGAGGCCATGAGCTATCGCCTTGCCGCGCACTCCTCTTCCGATGACCCTTCTGGCTACCGCTCGAAAGATGAGGAGGAGGTGTGGCGCGCCAAGGATCCCGTACTGCGTTTACAAAAATGGCTCTTGAAAAAGCAGTGGTGGAGTGAAGAGGAGGAGGCCTCTCAGCAGGAAACCCTGCGCCGTGAAGTGCTGGAAACCATGAAGCGGGCTGAGAAGCGCTCGTCGCCGCCGCTAGAGAGTCTGATCAGCGATGTGTATGCCGATATCACCCCAGCGCTGCAGCGCCAATTCGATCAGTTAAAACGCCATATCCGTCGCTACCCCGAGGCTTATCCCCGCGGGGCGCAGTCGTTGGATTTAGACGTGGGCACCGAGACTGATACTCAGGGAGAGGCGTAACATGGCTACCATGAACATGCTCCAGGCAATTAATAATGCACTGGATATCGCCATGGCAGAGGATGAAAAAGTCATCTGCTTTGGTGAAGACGTGGGTATCTTTGGCGGTGTCTTTCGAGCTACCAGCCACCTGCAGGAGAAGTACGGCAAAGCGCGCTGTTTCAATACGCCACTTGTCGAGCAGGGCATTATCGGCTTTGCCAACGGCTTGGCAGCCCAAGGCTCGGTGCCTGTGGCAGAAATACAGTTTGCCGACTATATCTTTCCGGCGTTTGACCAGATCGTTAACGAAACCGCCAAGTTCCGCTACCGCTCCGGCGATCTATTCAACGTTGGCGGATTGACCATTCGTACCCCGTACGGGGGCGGTATCGCCGGTGGCCTTTATCACTCTCAATCACCCGAAGCTTATTTCACCCATACGCCCGGCCTGAAAGTGGTGGTGCCGCGCAACCCTTATCAGGCCAAAGGGCTACTGCTCGCCGCTATTCGCGATCCGGATCCGGTGCTTTTTCTGGAGCCGAAGCGTCTTTATCGCGCTTCGGTAGGCGACGTGCCCGAAGAGGATTACCAGCTTCCCATTGGCGAAGCCGAAATCACCAAAGAGGGCACGGATATTACCGTGGTGGGCTGGGGCGCGCAGATGGAGGTGATCGGCAAAGCGGTCGAGTTAGCCGAAGAGCAGGGCATCGCCTGTGAAGTGATCGACCTACGCTCACTGCTACCCTGGGATGCGGATACGGTAGCTGAATCGGTGTTAAAAACTGGTCGCCTGGTCGTCAGCCACGAGGCTCCATTAACCGGCGGCTTTGCCGGTGAAATTGCTGCCACTATTCAAGAGCGTTGTTTTCTCTACCTGGAATCGCCCATTGCCCGGGTGACGGGTCTGGATACGCCTTTTCCGCTGGTGCTGGAAAAAGAGTATCTGCCTGATCACCTGAAGATTTTTGAAGCGATTCGCGAAAGCGTCAACTTTTAGTGGCTATTAATGCCTAAGTACGCATGGGGAGAACAACAATGAGCGATTTTTTACTGCCGGATATTGGCGAAGGTATTGTCGAGTGCGAAGTCGTCGAATGGCGCGTCGCTGAAGGCGATCAAATTGAAGAAGACCAGCCTATCGTTGAGGTCATGACCGACAAGGCCCTGGTGGAGATTACCGCCCCCGAAGCCGGCGTCGTGACCAAACTGTATGTGGCCCAGGGCCAAATTGCTAAAGTGCATGCGCCGCTATTTGCTTATCAGGTGGAGGGGGAGAATCAAACCAGCGACCTGACTAGCAACAATAAGAGTGAGGCCGAGACAGAAATGGCCCAATCGGCCGCCAGTGAAAAGCCGAGCGAACGGGCGGCAGAACCCTCCACCGTTACAGCTACGCCGGCTGCTGGCCGCTTATCTAACAAGGTGCCAGCCAGCCCCGCCGTTAGACGTCTAGTGCGTGAACACGCCTTACAGCTCACGGAGATCGCGGGTAGCGGTAAAGATGGCCGAGTGCTAAAAGAGGATGTGCTAACGCATCTTGACCAAGCATCGCAAGCCGCTACCCCATCCAGCCAAGCAGCGGTTAAAACCCAAGCCGAAAGCAGCGCGCCCAGGGTAGAGCCACTGCGCGGCGTGCGCGCGGTGATGGCCAAGCGTATGGTGGAAGCGGCGAGCACCATTCCCCATTTTCACTACGGCGAAGAGATTGACGTGACCGCACTGCTGGCGCTGCGGGAGCGCTTAAAGCCGCTAGCCGAGGCACAGGGCGAACGGCTGACGCTAATGCCGTTTTTTATGAAAGCCATGGCACTGGCGGTCGCCGAAGAACCCATCGTTAATGCCCAGTTAAACGCAGCGGGGGATGAACTGCATTATTATCCCCAGTGTAATATCGGTATGGCTGTCGATAGCAAAGCGGGCCTTATGGTGCCCAATGTTAAAAACGTTGAGCGCCTAACCCTGCTGGAGATTGCGCGGGAAGTCGGCCGGTTAACCACGGCGGCACGAGAAGGGCGGGTGGATCAAGCCGATCTAAAAGGCGGCACTATTAGTATTTCCAATATCGGAGCGCTGGGAGGCACCTACGCCGCGCCGATTATTAACGCCCCAGAAGCCGCCATTGTGGCGATTGGTAAAACCCAATGGTTACCGCGCTTTGATGAGCAGGGTGAGGTGCAGCGCCGCGCGATTATGACCATCACCTGGGCGGGCGATCACCGCTTTATCGACGGTGGTACCATTGCGCGTTTCTGTAATGCCTGGAAGGGCTTTCTGGAAGCCCCAGAGACCATGCTGCTTCACTTGGGCTAGCAGGGCGACTTATGTCCCAGGCACCGCTTCAGCAGTTTTACATACCCGAAGAGCAGTCGGTTTATCTGCTGAGTCATCACGATGCCCGCAAGCTGAAAGACTGGGTGGCGCTGTGCCAGGCGCAGCTCTCCCAGTTGGGCTATCAGGGCATCGAGCTCATTGGCAAGGGCGCCTACGGTTTTGTATTTGCTGGCAGCACCGTCCACCAAGGTGCTGTAGCGCACTATGTCTTTAAATTCTCGCGCATTACCCTACCCACGCACTTGCAGGAACGCCTCGAAGAGGAGGCGTTTATGCTCGAGCAGGTGTCCCATCCTCGCATTCCAGGTCTCATTGCCTACCAGCGTTCCCGGGGGCAGTCCATTCTGGTGATGGAGCGTGCCCCCGGCTGGAATCTAGAGCAGGTATCGCTTAAACAGGGGCGCCTGTCACCCCGCTTGATTGTTCGCATGGCGGCGCAGTTGGCCGACATCCTGCTTACCCTGCGCCGGGAGTCAGGCCCCCAGGCACGGCCGGTGGTACATGGCGATATCAAGCCTTCTAACTTGGTGTATGACGCCGAGCAGGAGTCTATTGCGCTAATCGACTGGGGCTCATCGGTATTTGCCCAATTGGATGCTCAACTGCAGTTTGTGGGCGCGAACGTCATGGAGCTGATGTCGGATAATATGCAGCAGACCAATGCCCGATTGGGCGATGTTTACTTTATTGGCGAAGAGCAGTTAAACGGCGCACTGTCATCGCCGCGGTTCGATGAGCAGGGAGCAGCGGGAACCCTGTATGCGCTGGCGTCGGCGCAGTCGTGTCGATTTGGCCATCGTGCCATTCCCGCCAGTTCGCTGGGGTTACCGATGGAGTTTGCCCGCACCCTGGATGGAATGCTCGACCCTGACCCTCAGGTGCGGCGCAAAGCAGGCGACTACTTTCTAAACCACATGTCGCGTATGGCCAGAGTCGTAATGATCGATCTGCCCGCATCGCACAATGTACCGCTGGTGCCGGTATGGGCGCGCCCCGCGCATCAGGAGATCGATACCGTGGTCTATAGCTCGCGCAAATCCTTCCTGCGCGAAGCCTTTTCACAGGAAGAGCATGCTCAACAAACCCTGAATGATGTCAACGACGTACAACTCGACCGCTATTACAAACAGTTTATGCAGGGTATGGGTGAAACCGAAAAGGCCTTTTTGGCGTCGGTGAGCCGCTTGGGCAAATATCCGGTGGTGGGGGGCTTGGCGGTACGCTGGGAGCGGGAAGGGGTATATATCGACTCGTCGTTAAATTTACACGACCCGACGCTGAAACCTGCGTTTATCGAAGCGGTCAATAATATGGTGCACTTGGCGCGGGCAATTCACCGCCAGGGCGTGTTTAAAAGCTGCTTGTTTAACGCGCGGCAAACACTGCACTTAGAACGAGCTTCCGTGGATGAAGCTTTCGTTAGCGAACCCAGCATGGCGATAGGCTATGAGTTGAGCGCAGTACCGGAGCTCGAGGATCGCACCCGTCAGCACAGCTACTTTGAGGATGGCCCCGACCCAGAAGAGCTGTTGGTACTGCCCGAGGCGATTATGCATGTGCTGCAGCAGCTCAATGATATTCACCATACTGGCATGATCATTTTTGAAGCGCTGCCACAGCACCTCAAAATACATAGCTACTACCGCCTGCTGGATCCGGTTCGAGAGGGAGAGTTCCGCACGCTGCTGGCGCGCATTCTCGCCTCGGTAGACCAAATAGAGGGTCTAGGCGTCTCGGGCTACATGAAGATGCCCTACAAAGACACCCGTTATTTTACTCATCTTGAAAGCCAACCCGAACGCTACTACCCCCGCGACCCGCGGGAGTATGTCCGAAGGGCAACAACGTCCTAATCACGCTGGCTTAGTCACTGCTAGCTTAATCAAGGGGATTAGCTTCCTCCTGATTGGCCAGCCAGTTGACCAGTTCCTCAGCAAGCTCGTCGCTAGCGATACCAAACGCATTAACCACATCAGGTATATCGGTGCTTATTGATTGCGCGCTGGTGGTGAAGCTTTGAGACGCGATTGAAGCGCGGTTTTGAGTGCTGACGAGCTGAACATCGAGCTGAACTCTCACCGTGGGCGGACGGGTAGCGTAGTCGCTCTGAAAGTGACGTAGTTCGCTGAGCAGCAGTTGCTCGGAAGGCAGGCTATCGCTACCCACGCTGGCGAATAGGCGGCTCTGCTGTAACCCAGTGATCAAGCGCGATTGGAGTAAAGCAGGGGCATTCTCCTGCCAGCGGGCACCTTCATACACATTAACGATATTACCCTCTGGGTAAACCACAATACGGTTGCTACTCAGTAAATGCCCCGCCTGCGGAGCAGCCACAGCAAGGCGTTGGCGGGTGGTCATAGAATCTGATGTGACGGGCTGTATATCGCTACTGGGCAAACGATACAGCGTCGCTGGCTCAATTTCGGGCAATATTGAACAGCCACTACTCATCAGCAGTACGGCAGTAACGCAGACAACAGAAACGAAAACAGCGGGGCGTAACTTCATGGGCGGAACTCCTCTACCTGATCACGGCCCAGAAAAAAGTCTGTTGGGCTCTCCTCTAGCTGGCGGGTAATACGATCCAATGTATCGAGCGTGGAGCGCAGCGAAGAGAGCGCTGGGGCAATATCTTGCGCGCCCTGCAGGCTGCCCTCGATGGCACCAGCGTTAGTTTCCACTAACTGCTCAATGCGTTGAGCCGCCCGGGCGACATCGCTACTCGCATCAGCGGCGCTCTGCATTACCAGCCGGCCCTCTTGACGCAGCAGCTGTGTCGCTTCCTGGCTAAGTGCGTCGATGCTGCTAAGCGTGTTAGTTGCTTGGCGAGTGGCTTCGCCGAAAAGCGCCATATTTTGATCCAAGGCGTTCTGCTGGGCGGCAATCATCTCGGTAATCTGAGCAATGTTGGTTAAAATATTGCCTGCCTGATCACGGTTATTATCGTCAAACAGCTCGTTAACGTTTTTCAGGATTGAGTTGATGTTCTCGATCATATCTTCGCCTTCATCGAACAGCGTGGCGATGGGCGAAGGGTCTGCGCTTATAAACGGCGCTTCGATATCGGTTTGGTCAATCAGCAGCGGGGCTTCAGGGGTGCCGCCGTGGAGTTGCACAGACATGCTGCCGGTGATGCTGGCAAAGGCAAGTTTTGCCCGCGTGTCCGTCTTGATCGGTGCGTCATCGTAAACGCGGATATGGGCAATCACCTGCCGAGGGTCATCAGGATTAAGGTTAAGCTCGGTGACGTCCCCCACCTCAATACCGTTATATTGCACTCGGCTGCCGACCGATAAGCCGCTAACGCTGCGCTCAAATAGAATGCGGTAAGGCTGGTAGCTACGTTCACCGGCTGCGTAGCTCATCCATAGTGCAAACAGCAGCGCCGCGACGGCGGTTCCCAGTGTGAACAGACCTATCAAAACGTGATGTGCGCGGGTTTCCATCGACCCTCACTCCTGAGTGTAAGCATTCGTTGAAAAGGCGGCATGAGCACGCTGAGCGGCTCGACCACGCGGCCCGTGAAAGTAGTCTTGAACCCACTCGTCGTCGGTATCCGCCACTTTATCAATGGTATCTACGACTAATACGCGTTTTTGCGAGAGTACCGCTACCCGGTCGCAGGCGGCGTATAGCGTATCCAAGTCATGGGTAACCAGAAATACGCTGAATCCCAGCGCATTGCGAAGGGTGACTAGCAACTGATCGAAGGCCGCCGCGCCGATAGGGTCAAGCCCCGCCGTGGGCTCATCAAGAAACAGGATGTCAGGATCAAGCGCTAAGGCACGGGCGAGGGCGGCGCGCTTGACCATGCCGCCAGACAGCGACTCAGGAAACTGCAGCGCGGCCTGTGGCGGAAGCCCGACCAACGATAGCTTGACCCTGGCAAGATGCTCGGCGTCTTCACGGGGTAGCCTGGCATGCTCAATGAGCGGTAGGGCAATATTCTCTTGCAGGTTCAACGAGCTGAACAGTGCACCGCGCTGAAACAGCACGCCAAAGCGTCGCTCTATTTGACTGCGCTGTGCCTCGTTAAGCTCGTTAAGCGTTGTGCCTAGGACTTCAACCGTGCCGTCATTGGGTCGTTTCAAACCGACGATGCTGCGTAACAGCACTGATTTGCCGGTACCAGAACCGCCTACAACGCCGAGGATTTCCCCGCGTTCAAGGGTCAGATCTAAATTTTCGTGAACCACATGAGTGCCAAAGCGGTTCACCAAGCCTCGAACCTTAATAACCGGTAAGTCATTTTGCTCTGTCGGTTTATCTGAATTGATCACCAGCCCATCTCCATAAAGAATAGCGCGGCGACGGCATCAATTAGAATCACCATAAAAATCGATTGAACGACACTTGAAGTGGTGTGTTCTCCCACCGACTGCGCGCTACCGCTGACCTTAAAGCCTTCCAGGCAGCCGATTACGGCGATCACGAAGGCAAACACCGGGGCTTTGCTTAGTCCTACCAAAAAGTGTGTCACCGATACGTCTTTTTGCAGCGTGGCCATAAACTGGGTAAGTGAAATATCCAGTGACAGAGAGGTGACCATGGCGCCGCCCGCTAAGCCGCTGAGCATACCTACAAAGGCGAGCATGGGCAGGCTAATTAACATTGCCATTACCCGTGGGAGCACCAAAAGCTCGATAGGATCAAGCCCCTGGGCCTGCAGGGCATCTATCTCTTCATTGGATTTCATGGCGCCAATTTGGGCGGTAAAGGCACTGGCGGTTCGTCCCGCGAGTAGGATCGCAGCAAGCAAAACGCCGAACTCTCGCAAGAATGAGAACGCCACAAGATCAATGGTATAAATTGTGGCGCCAAAATCCTGCAAAACGGTAGCGCCAAGGAAAGCCACGACGGCGCCCACCATAAAGGTGAGTAGCGCGACGATGGGGACGGCATTAAGGCCGCTCTGCTGGATATGGGCCACGGTGGCCGTTAAGCGCCAGTGGCGTGGCCGCAATATCAGTTGGAAGAGGGTGGCCACGACGAGACCAATAAAGGCCAACAGCTGGCGCTGCTGAGACCATAGCCCCACCATGTGCTGACCCACGCTGGCAAGCGCTTGGCTAATGCGCGAATAGGAAGGAGGATCAACGTCCAGTGGCGCTTCCATGGCTTCGGCAATACGCACCAGCAACGCCTGCTGCTCTTTCGGCAGTTCTGCTGCCCAATCTGCTACCGATTGCGCTTTCTCAACGCCAATCAGCTCCACAATGAGTATGGCACCGGCGGTATCAAGGCGAGTTATTGCGTCAAGTGAAACCGTCGCATCTGTTGGCTTGCCAAGCTCAGTGTGAGTTTCACTGTGCTGAAGCGCCGCTTTGATAAGGCGATAATTGGCAAGCGTCCACTCGCCTTTAAGGGTGACTGTTTGATCATCACGCGCTATCCACTCGCTTGGCATCCCCACTCCTTGGCGCTCTTGGTATCGATGCGCTTGTTTAGAAGTCTATGATGCATTCAAACGAGCGTTAGTTAAAGTCTCCCTAGCTTGAATTTACCTTGCCGAGCGGTTTCTTGGCGCTAGTTCCTGCTTAATCTGATTAGCGACTTCTTTGAGACGGGGGCCTAAGTTATTAACCAAGCGATCGTGATCCAAGCGCAGGCTGGAGCCGCCGCAGTTAATCGCCATGACCTCGGCGCCATCTTCCAAAATCAGCGGCATCGCCACCGCGCTAATATCGCGCTGCCACTCCTGCTCAGAGAGGCAAAAGCCGTACTGCGCATAGTCTTTGAAGCTCTGTTGTATGCCCGCTTCATAACGCGGCCAGTCGCTGCCATACTCGCTGGCCAACTCTTGCAGTACCTGCTGGCGTCGTTCGTCAGACAAGCCGCATAGCCATGCACGACCAATCGCAGAAGTAGCAATGGGCAGGCGGGAGCCCGTGTCCAGGCGAATGATTAGCGGGCCATGGCCGTGGCAGGTTTCCAAATAAACCATATCACTGCGGTCGGCCCCGCCCAGGCTAACATTACAGTCGGTGGCATCAGCAAATTTCTGCAGATGCGGGCGAGCAATCTCGCGAATGCCCATATTAGCGAGAAAGCGATACCCCAAGGCTAAGACACCTGGCCCAAGGCGGTACTTTTCCAGGTGGGTATTGTGCTGGAGATAGCCCAACTGGGTCAGGGTATAGGTTAACCGTGACACCGTCGGTCGAGGGATACTCGTACGGTTGGACAGCTCAGCATTGCCTAAATACTCTTCACCTGCGCCAAAGGCGCGCAGCAACTCTAAACCGCGCGCGAGCGCAGTCACAAAGTTTCGATCTTTTCCGGGCAACTGCGGGTCGTCAGCATCAGTGTCGGTGGGGTGCATTCAATATCCCAACATTCGGTGGCTTATGGCGCCCAGTATCGCATATCTACTTAGACGCAGCGTTCATGCCTATCAACGAAATAGCGGCTGTTTGACACTAAATCAGCCGTCCAGACGCTCGATAATTGTGGCAATGCCCTGACCGACGCCGATGCACATGGTGACCAACGCGTAGCGCCCACCGGTCGCCTCAAGCTGTCGGAGAGCCGTAAGCGCCAAGCGTGCTCCTGAAGCCCCCAGAGGATGACCAATGGCGATGGCGCCGCCGTTGGCGTTCAAGCGTGGATCATCAACGGAGAGCCCTAACTGCTGCACGCAGCCAAGCACCTGAACGGCAAACGCCTCGTTGATTTCAATTACATCCATCTGCTCAAGGGTAAGCCCGGCACGCGCCAACGCCTTTTGCGAAGCGGGTACTGGCCCCAACCCCATAACCCGCGGTGCAACACCGGCAACGGCGCTGGCGACAATGCGCGCGCGTGGGGTTAAGCCTACACGCTCACCGGCAGCCTGGGTGCCCACAATCAGGGCGGCGGCACCGTCGTTAAGGCCTGAGGCGTTGCCTGCGGTCACCACGCCGCCCTCAAACAGTGCGGCTAACTTGGCCAATTTATCTTCCGTGCTTTGCGGACGTGGATGCTCGTCTTTATCTACCAGCAGGGGCGGCTGTTTGCGCCCTTGAGGAACCTCAACACCCAACATTTCGCCGTCGTAGAAGCCGGCTGCCAGTGACTGGGCGTAGCGCGCCTGGGAGCGGGCGGCAAACGCATCGCTGGCATCGCGGCCAATGTTGAGATCATGGGCAATGTTATCGGCGGTTTCCGGCATGCTGTGGCTGCCGTACTCTTTGGCAATCCAGGGGTTGGGGAAGCGTGAACCTATCACCGTGTCGAACATCGGCTGGTTGCGGGCAAAAGGGGAGTCTGCTTTACCCAATACATAAGGTGCGCGGGACATGGACTCAACGCCACCGGCCAAAAACAGCTCGCCTTCACCCAGTCGAGCTGCCCGGGCAGCATCCATCATCGCCGCCAAGCCACTACCACAAAGCCGGTTGACGGTTTGGCCCGCCACTTCAATAGGCAGGCCTGCCAACAATGCACCGTGGCGGGCCACGTTACGGGAGTCTTCACCTGCCTGGTTGGTGCAGCCTGCCAACACCTCTTCATAGCTTTCCGGCGCAAAGGGGTTGCGGGCGACCAGCGCTTTCAGCGTCAGCCCCAGCAGTTCATCGGGGCGAATAGCCGCCAAGCTGCCACCGTGGCGGCCAAAAGGGGTGCGTAAACCGTCGTAAATATAGGCGTCTTGCATGATGGTTTTCCTGTTGTTAAGTTGTTGTTAAGCAGTCGTTAGCGACATTTGCAGAGCGGCACGACGGCGCAGCCATGGGCTAGGGCGATAGCGTGGGTCACCGGTGGCCTCGAGCAGGTTATTGAGTATCGTCATAATACGCGTGGCGCCGTAATGGTCACCCATAAGTAGCGGGCCGAAGGGGTAGCCCAAACCCAGCTCAACTGCGCGGTCGATAGTGGCGGGTTCCGCGACGCTTTGCTGGGCAATCTCGGCACCAACGTTAACGATGCAGGCAACAACGCGTTGAAGAACAAAGCCGTTACTGTCTTGAAGCGTGCTCACCGGGGTGCCGTCGTGGTTGAGTAGGCTTTGCGCTGCTTGAATGAAGGTGTGCTGAGTTATCGGTGTGGTCATCATGCTGCGGCGTTTATCTAGCCCCGCGAGCATATCCACCGCCACGCACTGTTTGGCGTCCAGCCCTTGGCGCAGCGCACAGCTAGTAGCGTCTTCACCAAAAGGCGTCAGCAGGCAGAGCGCTTGCTCAGTGGGCTGTGGGCCGGTCTCTAATGGCCAGCCCGCCGTGTTGACCAATTCAGCGAGCGCTGCGGCGGATTCGGGGTCGTCTTGACTGATCCACACCGGGCAAGGAGACACCTCAGCGATAGCGGGCTCATCCGCCATTTGTTGCTTGCCTTCCACATAGCGGTAAAAGCCTTCGCCGGTTTTACGCCCCAGCAAGCCTGCAGCCAAGCGCTGCCGCGTTAGCGGTGAAGGGCGGAAGCGCGCTTCCTCATAATACTGGTGATACACCGATTCCATCACCGCGTGGGAGACATCCAGTCCGGTAAGGTCCAGCAACGTAAACGGCCCCATTCGAAAACCACCCTGATCAACCATAATGCGATCAATGGTGGCTGGGTCGGTAACGCTTTCGCCTAGAATACGCAGCGCTTCGGTGCCGAAGGCGCGCCCGGCGTGGTTGACTAGAAATCCAGGCGTATCGGTAGCCTGGGCAGTAAAGTGGCCCATGGCTTTGCCCAGAGCATTCACCCGCTGGGTGACCTCATCGGCGGTGCGTAAACCAGGAATGACCTCGGCAATCTTCATCAGTGGGACGGGATTAAAGAAGTGGAAACCAATCACTCGCTCAGGGTGTTGGCAGGTAGCGGCAATGGCGGTGACGGATAGTGAAGAGGTATTGGTCGCTAGCACGGCCTGCTGGCTGACAATCGTTTCTAAATCACTGAACAGACCCTGCTTGGCCTCAAGCTTCTCGACAATGGCTTCTACGACGATATCGCAGGGGGCCAGCGCGGCGAGTTCGCTTGCCTCTGTTAACTGCTCACTATAATGCTGCGCCTGCTCTTTAGTGATGCGCTGCTTATCAGCACTTCTCTCCCATAGGCCGTTAATAAACGTTTTGGCTTCTTTTACAGCACCCTCCTTAACATCGAACAGTATGACCTTTAGGCCTGCTTGGGCCGCCAGTTGAGCGATGCCACGGCCCATGGCGCCAGTGCCGACAATGCCAAGCGTGGTGAAGGGGGAAGGTGTTGATTCGCTAGCCATACGCCAAATCCTCGCTGCAAGTGAGTGCTTTATAGATTTTGATTCTGCATTGCAGAACTGTGTTTCAATTATTGACTGCCATCCTAGGCTATGCAAAAGTGCCTGACAAGAATAGTGAACAATAGTTTTGCTATGCAAAATATGCGCATTGTCCATGCTCAGCGCTACTTCTAATGATAACGCTAACTATAAAACCCGTTGCCACCAGGAGCCGTCATGATTCGCGATCCCGAACTGATTAACCAGCTTGTCGATACCATCGCCCGTTTTGTCCGTGAACGCCTAATTCCCAATGAGGCGAGACTGGCAGAGGAGGACGCGGTACCGCCGGAAATCCTTGCTGAAATGAAAGAGATGGGGCTGTTTGGGCTTTCGATTCCAGAAGAGTACGGCGGCCTGGGGCTGACCATGGAAGAAGAAGCGTTGGTGGCGATGGAGATAGGTAAAACGTCGCCCGCCTTCCGCTCGGTGTTTGGTACTAACAACGGCATTGGTGCCCAGGGCATTTTGATTGATGGCACCGACGAGCAGAAAGCCAAGTATGTGCCGCGTTTGGCAACGGGGGAGATTCTTAGCTCGTTCTGTTTGACCGAGCCGGATTCAGGCTCCGACGCGGCCAGCCTGCGGACGACCGCGGTGCGCGACGGCGACCACTACATCTTGAACGGCACCAAGCGCTATATCACCAATGGCCCCGAAGCTGACCTGTTCACTGTGATGGCACGCACCAACCCGGAGAATAAAGGCGCGGGCGGTATTTCTGCGTTTATTGTTGAAGGCGACACCCCTGGCTTAGTGCGCGGCGCGGCGGATAGCAAGATGGGCCAAAAGGGGGCTCACACCTGCGATATTATTTTTGATAACTGCCGGGTCCCCGCCGAAAACATTATTGGCGGTAAAGAGGGGCAAGGTTTTAAAACGGCCATGAAGGTGCTGGACCGCGGACGGCTGCACATTTCTGCAGTCTGTGTCGGTGTGGCTGAACGCTTAGTGGAAGAGTCTTTACGCTACACCATGGAGCGTAAGCAGTTTGGTGCTGTCCTTGCCGAGCACCAGTTGATTCAAGCCATGCTGGCAGATAGCAAAACCGAAGCCTACGCAGGCAAAACCATGGTAATGGATGCCGCGCGGCGCAAAGATGACGGCGAAAATGTTTCGACGCTGGCCTCCTGCTGCAAACTGTTCTGCGCCGAAATGGTAGGCCGTGTGGCCGACCGCGCCGTGCAGGTGCACGGCGGCGCGGGCTATATGTCCGAGTACGCCGTTGAGCGCTTCTACCGTGATGTACGGCTATTCCGTATTTACGAAGGTACTACGCAAATTCAGCAGATCGTGATTGCTCGGAATATGGTGCGGGAGGCGTCCTAATGGCTTTGTCGGTACCTTACCAAGCGCCGGATGAAAGTATTTTTGGACGTCTCGCTAGCGAACTAGTGGCTGAGCTTCCCGAGCGGCTCAGCACCCGCGTGCTTGAAAATGCCAAACGTATGGGTGATCAGCCCGCCATTGTGGATGGCAGTGTGTGTTGGAGTTATGCAGAGCTGGGTGAAGAAATACACGCCGCCTGCGACTGGTTAAGCGCGTTGGATATTCGCCCAGGCGACCGGATTATGACGGTGAGCGAAAACTGCCGCGCCCTGGTCGTGCTATTGCTGGCCGCCAGCGAGATGGATGTGTGGGTAGCGATTGTGAATTCGCGCCTCTCAGCTCAGGAAGTTGACCTGATCCAGGGCAACTGCTTGCCCCGGCGCGTGTTCTATACCTGCGATGCGTCGCCAGAGGCGTGCCAGCACGCCGAGCGCCACGCCGCCGACCGCTATCAGCACCCTCAGTTGGGTGGGCTGGCGATTTCTTCTCTATACGAGAGCGACCCCGAGCCGGTCTGCGCGAGCGGTGCCGAACAGGTGGCCGCCATGATCTACACCTCGGGCACGACCGGCACCCCTAAAGGCGTCATGCTGACTCATCGTGGCATTCTCTATATCGCCTCAATCTCAGGCGGCATGCGTCACTTAAGCGAAGGCCAACGGGTGTATGGCGTGCTGCCTATGTCTCACGTGTTCGGTCTCTCATCGGTCTGTATGGGGTCGCTGTATAACGGCGCCTGCCTCTATACCGTGCCGCGTTTTGATGCAGCGCATATGCTGGACACACTAAAGCAGGAGCGAATCACCGTGCTCCAGGGCGTGCCCGCTATGTATGCCCGGGCGTTAGAGTTTTTAAAACGCGAGCAACGCACTCTTGAAGCGCCTGAGCTGATTTACATGTCTGCGGGTGGTTCGCCGTTGGATAGCGACACCAAAGTGCGGGTGGAGGCAGCCTTTGGCCTAACGCTACATAATGGCTACGGATTAACCGAGGCCAGCCCCACCATCAGTCAAACCCGTATTGATGATCGCCATACCAACAGCACTGTTGGTCGTGTATTGCCCCTGTTGGAGTATCGTCTGGAACCGCTAAGCGATAGCGGCACTTCCGAGCAGCCCGGTGATGAAGTGGGTGAACTGTGGGTGCGCGGCCCCAATATTATGAAAGGCTACTTTCGCCAACCGGAAGCCACCCGCGCTACTCTGACCGAAGAGGGTTGGCTCAACACCGGCGACATTGCCAAGCTCGATCATGATGACCAGCTGTATATCGTGGGGCGTAGCAAAGAGCTGATTATCCGCTCGGGCTTCAATATCTACCCACCGGACGTGGAAGCGGTGATCAACGAGCACCCGGCAGTAACACTAACTGCCGTGGTAGGGCGCCAGATCGCCGGTAACGAAGAAGTCGTGGCCTTTGTGCAGTGTGAGCCGGGCGTTGACGTTGATATGGCGGAGCTCAAGGCGTTTATCGCCGAGCGGTTGGCGCCTTACAAACGGCCTACTCAAATTGTATTGATGGATACGCTACCTTCCACCGCCAGCGGCAAAATTCTTAAAGGGCGGTTGCGGGATTTAGCACAGCAGGAGAGCGGGTTATGAGCCCTTCGCAAATACATACGTCAGATACGTCTCAACAAGCGCTGATGGGCTATCACGAACTGCTGGGCATGCAGGTGGTTGAGTGGCAGCCAGACCGCGCCGTGGTAGAACTCACTATCGAGCCCAAACATCTAAACCGTAGTGGTAATGTGCACGGTGGCGTATTGGCCTCGATGCTGGATAGTGCGCTGAGCTTGGCAGGTCTGCACTGTGACGTACCCGGTAATATTCGCCGGGGAATGACGCTATCACTGACTACCACCTTTGTTGGACCCGCTCGGCAAGGCGTGCTAAGGGCAACAGGCAGTGTGCGCGGTGGCGGTCAGAAGACTTATATGAGCAGCGGCAAGATCGTCGATGAACAGGGCACTTTAGTGGCCATGGGTGAAGGTTCATTTCGCCGTCGCAGAGGTAGCGAATCGCCTGAGGGCTTTGCGGATAACAACCCCGGGGAGCCTGCTGAGTGAGCCCAGCCCGTCTGCGGGTCTCGCTACTGCTGCTAGTCACTCTGGCAACGCTATACCATCTGGTGGTCGGCAACCTATTTTGGCAGGCGGTTGGCATTGGCGCATTGCTGCTCTATTTAGCAACGCTGGTGGGTCAGCTTACCCGTATGGCCAAAGGGTTGCTGCTGGTGGCGGGCGTGTTGACGCTAGTCGCGTTGTGGCGATCGCCAAACCCCGCTCAACTGCTGTTTGAGGCCAGCGGGCGTTTTGCTTTTTTTGCCACCTTTGTGGTGGCGCTGAGTATGCTGCGCTTACCTGCCTATCGTTCCCGTTTGGTGCGCCGATGCGGTCAGAGTATGTTGCATCAACCCCCCAGCCGCCGCTACCCCATTTTGTCGTTAGGTTCGGCACTGTTTGGAATTATTCTTAATATTGGCGTGCTTAATCTGTTCGCCGCCATGATCGAAAAAAGCAACACGCTAGGCGCCGCCCAAGGGCGCGCCTGGGTTCGCGAAGCTCGCCAGCGGCGCATGATGCTGGCGCTGCTGCGTGGGTTCTCCCTGGCGCCACTTATTTCGCCCATGGGTATCGGCGTCGCCGTCGTACTGTCGAGCCTTCCTCAAGTCACCTGGCTTGAGCTTGCGCCGTATATTTTGGGCGCCGCAATACTGATTTTTTTAGCGGGTTGGGCAGTGGATTACTTAACCGGTCCGCATCCACCTGCCAATAAAGCACAGGCAACTTCCCCTTCTTTACGCCCGCTGGCGCAGTTTAGCGTGTTGCTTGTCGGTATTGTCGCGCTGGTGTTCTCTATTGCCTGGCTGCTTGATTTACGGCTGCCTATTGCCGCGCTGTTGGGCGCACCTACCGGTGCATTTCTATGGCTTGCCTGGCAGCGACGCAGGCTCGGCTATGGCGGGCTACCTGCGGCAATGACGGTGGTGCATCGTCAGCTACCTTGGTTGCTGTCGCCCAGTACCAATGAAATCGTGGTGTTGGGAGCAGCGGGCTATTTAGGCCACTTATGCGTTGGACTAGTGGATACACAACAGTTGGCACCGCTATTAACCGTGTTAAATCAGTGGGGCGCCTTTAATGCCGTGCTGGCTATGCTAATGGTGGTGGGGCTTGCCCAAATAGGCGTTAATCCGATCGTAACGGTGACGCTATTGGTGGGCTTACTGCCACAATTAGCTATTGAGGGCCTGACGCCGCCGCTAATTGGCGCGTCACTCATGGTAGGTTGGGCGCTGGCGCTAATGTCGTCGCCGATGACGGCATCCATGCTGATTTTATCGCGGTTTACCGGGGTGCCCGCCACGCGCATTGGCTACCGTTGGAACGGCCGATTTCTGGTAACCTCGATTCCACTGTTAGCGGGGTGGTTTGTCTGGTCACCTTTTTAAGGGGCGCCACAATAGAGAAGCGCTTGACCTTTGTCCGGCGTTTTTTTATTGTTCTTGTTATAAAGTGAAACAATATTCTGCTATGCGAAACTGTATATTTGTTAATCGCATGAAGTATTTATTAATCGCCTGGAGCACGCCTTATGAAAATTCTCGTCGCGGTTAAACGCGTTATCGACTACAACGTCAAAATTCGCGTTAAAGCGGATCACTAGGACGTGGATCTCACTAACGTCAAAATGGCCATGAACCCGTTCTGCGAAATTGCCGTGGAAGAAGCGGTACGCCTGAAAGAGAAGGGTGTGGCCACAGAAGTGGTTGCCGTCACCGTTGGCCCCAAAACCGCCCAAGAGCAGCTGCGTACGGCACTGGCGCTGGGTGCGGATCGTGCTATTCATATCGAAACCGATGAGCGCGCCGAATCCCTGGCCGTGGCCAAGCTACTGGCTAAAGTGGTCGAGGAAGAGCAGCCGGGCTTAGTGATTCTCGGCAAACAGGCCATCGACACCGACAACAACCAGACCGGCCAAATGCTTGCTGCGTTGACGGGGCTGCCCCAGGGTACCTTTGCGTCAGAAGTGGCGGTGGACGGTGACAAGGTGCATGTGACCCGTGAAATCGACGGCGGTCTGCAAACCATTGCCCTGACGCTGCCGGCGATTGTGACCACCGACCTGCGCCTCAACGAGCCGCGCTACGCCAAGCTCCCCGATATCATGAAGGCCAAGAAAAAGCCGCTGGATGTCAAAACCCCCGCCGACTACGGTGTCGAGGTTGCCTCCAAGGTGAGCCTGCTAAAAGTCGAATCGCCAGCGGAGCGCAAGGGTGGCGTTAAAGTCGCCTCGGTAGACGAACTGATCGATAAACTCAAAAACGAAGCCAAAGTACTTTGAACAAGGTGCTTTAAAGAGGAGCTGATTCCATGAGCATTCTGGTACTTGCTGATCTACACGAAGGCCAACTGGCTGGCACCACCGCACACGTTGTGGCGGCCGCCCAAGCCATCGGCGGCGATATCGACGTTCTCGTTGCCGGTGAAGAGGTGCAAGCCGCGGCCGAGTCTGCCGCCAAGCTTGACGCCGTGAGCAAAGTGCGCGTCGCCGATAACGCCGTTTACGCCCACCAACTGGCCGAGCCCATGGGTGCGCTACTGGTTGAGCTGGCTGGTGATTACACCCACGTGCTGGCCAGCGCCTCCACCACCGGCAAAAACGTGCTGCCACGCCTGGCGGCCCTGAAAGATGTTAGCCAGCTGTCGGATGTGCTTGGTGTGGAGAGTGCCGACACTTTCTTGCGCCCGATCTATGCCGGTAACGCCATCGCCACGGTTAAAAGCGATGACGCGCTGAAGGTCATCACCATCCGCACCACCGGCTTTGACGCGGTAGGCGCTAGCGGCAGTGCACCGATTGAAGCGGTCGACACCGTGGTGGAAAACACCCAGTCCAGCTTTGTCAAAGAGGAGCTGGCGAAATCTGATCGGCCTGAGCTGGGCGGTGCCAAGGTGGTGATCTCCGGTGGTCGCGGCATGGGCAACGGCGAAAACTTCAAGCTGCTTGATGGCATTGCCGACAAACTAGGCGCGGCCATTGGCGCTTCTCGCGCCGCGGTAGACGCAGGTTTTGTGCCCAACGATATGCAGGTGGGTCAGACCGGTAAGATCGTTGCCCCGGATCTGTATATTGCCGTGGGTATCTCCGGCGCCATCCAGCACCTGGCGGGTATGAAAGACTCCAAGGTCATCGTCGCGATCAACAAAGACGACGAAGCGCCGATCTTCCAGATTGCTGACTACGGGCTGGTGGGCGATCTATTCGAGATACTGCCGGAGCTTGAGAGCAAGCTGTAAACGCCCTTAAGAGAGTCTCGTAAAAGCCCCGTAAGGGACTTTTTAACGACCTTACAATAACAATAGTGAGTTGCCCTATGCTAACGCGCCTAACCGCTTCGTTAACTCTGCCGGTGATCGGCTCTCCGATGTTTATCGTCTCAGGGCCTGAGTTGGTGATTGCCCAGTGCCAGGCAGGCATTATTGGCGCTTTTCCAGCGCTCAATGCCCGCCCAGCGGAAGCCCTGCGCGAGTGGCTGCAGCAGGTCACGCAAACCCTGGCGGAGTATGATCAGCATCACCCAGAACAGCCTTCGGCGCCCTTTGCGGTTAATCAAATCGTTCATCCTACCAATGACCGTTTAGCGCACGATGTCGCACTGTGCGCCGAGTTTAAGGTGCCGTTGGTGATCACCAGCCTGCACGCGCCTAATCAAGTGGTGGAACAAGTGCATGCCTATGGTGGGCTGGTCTTTCATGATGTCACCACGCTGCGCCATGCCAAGAAGGCCGTTGATGTTGGTGTCGATGGCTTAATATTGGTGTGCCACGGTGCGGGCGGCCATGCCGGACGCTTAAACCCTTTTGCGTTTGTGGCCGAGGTGCGTCGCTTCTACGACGGGCCGCTGGTGCTGGCGGGGGCGATTACCCAAGGCGAACAGATCGTTGCCGCTCAAGCGCTAGGCGTTGACTTGGTGTATATGGGCACGCGCTTTATTGCCACCCAAGAGGCAAACGCTCAAGCCGCCTATAAGCAGATGGTGTTAGACGCCGCCGCGGGGGACATTGTCTATACCAACCTGTTTACTGGGGTGCACGGTAACTATCTACGTCAGAGTATTGAACAGGCAGGATTGGACCCGGATGCGCTACCTGAAGGCGATAAAAGTGCTATGCGCTACGGCTCGGGGGGTAGCAGCAAAGCCAAAGCGTGGCGGGATATCTGGGGGGCGGGGCAGGGCGTAGGCAGTATTTCCACACTTAATAGCGTGGCCGACGAGATAGCCACGTTGCGACAGGACTACCAGCAAGCGCTGGATCACTTACGCCGGCTTTGACGAAATGCCATCACGCGCATCTGAAAATCCTCAGAGGCTTTGCACTGATCCTGTAACTTGCCCTCCAACGTCATCGTGTCATTCAGCGAGCGTTGTGCGGCTTCACGCAGGGCGCGTTTGGTAGCGCTTAATGCCTGGGATGACTGCGCGACCAGCGCTTGGGCCAGCGAACGCGCCTCCGCTAGCACCTGGTTATCTTCGACGACGCGGTTAGCCAAGCCGAGTGCGACGCAGCGCTCACCCGCAATGGGGGTTACCAAGGCGGCCATTTCAAACGCCTGAGCATGGCCAAGCTTGCGTACCAGATGCCAGCAGGCGCCCCCGTCGGGAATCAAACCAATATTGATAAAGGCAAGCTTGAGATAAGCAGAGCTGCCCATCACCACCATATCGCTGGCGAGCACATAAGAAACGCCTATACCTGCAGCAGCTCCGTTAACGGCCGCTATCACCGGCTTATCCATCGTCATTAAACTGCGCAGGGCGGGTAGAAAGAGCGTTTCCAGCCGCTCGCTGGCGGGCTCAGCCGTGGCTTTCTCAAACTCCGCCAGATCAGCGCCAGCGCAAAACGCGCTGCCTTCCCCACGCAGAATCACGCAGCGAACCTGTTCATCAATTGCCACTGCCGCTAGCGCCTCATTGAGTGCCAAGGCGGTGGCTTCATTGAGGGCATTACGTACCTCTGGGCGCGCAATCGCTACTTCGACGATGCCATCATCAATAGCGCTAACAGTGACTAACTCGCTGAGAGGGTCTGGCATATAGCGCTCCACTTTAACTTTTCAAGGCAACATGTTAGGCAATATCGTTAGGCAACCTTTAATAGCTCGCTGACCGTTTCAAAATGGTAGTCGCTGTCGCCTAAATGGTGATCGAACATTACCAGATGCTTGGCGTAGCTGGCGACATAACACTCTTCGGACATCCCCATACCGCCGTGGAGTTGGATCGCCTGTTCGGCAATAAAGCGCGCCGATTCGCCGCAGTACGCCTTGGCCGCGGCAATTTTATAATCCCGCTCACTGGCTGGCAGAGTCAGGCTAGTGGCAGCTAAAATCGCCATTGAGCGCGACTGTTCCAGGTGCAGATGCATATCCACCATGCGGTGCTGAAGCGCCTGGAAGGTAGATAGCGGCAGGCCAAACTGCTTGCGCTCTTTTAGGTAGGCCAGGGTCTGATCGCAGGCCTCTTCCATTGCACCGATAGCTTGGGCACACAGTGCGGCACGACCAAGGGCGAGAACCTCTGCCAGCGTATCGCCGACATCGTCATTCAGGCAGTTGGCTGGCGGCAGCGTGACGCTGTCCAGGGTCAAATCACCGGCGGGCTGATCGTCGATAGTGCGGTAAAAGTGCGACGATGTGCCCGGTGCATTCGCAGGGACGATAAATAGACCTAGCTTGCCGTTATCCAATCGAGCGGTAACCAGACTAGCCGCTGCTGCTTCAAGGTTCAGGACGACGTCTTTTCTGCCGCTTAACTGCCATTGCCCATCTTGCTGGGTCGCTTGGGTAGCGATCGCCAAGGCGTCGTAACGGGCGTTGTGCTCTTGCCATGCAAAGGCTAGCTGGTGTTCGCCTTCAAGCAGCGGGGTTAGCCACTGGGTTTGCTGATCGCTATTGGCAGTTAACGCCAGCAGTTGACCTGGCAGCACCAGACCGGCCAGATAGGCTTCTGGCACCAAGCCGCGTCCCAGCGCCTGCATGATAATCATCAGGTCGGTGCCGTCGCCGCCTAATCCGCCGACGTCTTCACTAAAGGGCATATGCAGCAGGCCCAGCTCGGCAAAAGTGCGCCATAGCGCAGAAGCACCATTGGGAGTAGCGGCAAGCATAGTACGGCGCTGTTCGGGCGAAACCTGGTCGGCCACCAAACGGGTGAGCGTCTCTTCGAGCATGCGCTGCTCGTCGGTTAAAGCAAAATCCATGGTGACCTCACATGTTTAAAATGGTTTTGGCGACGATACTTTTCTGTATCTCGTTGGCACCGCCATAAATCGACAGCTTGCGACGGTTGAAGTACTGGGCGCTGGCGGCCGCGCTTTGGGCGCGCTCGTCATCCAGGCTGCCTTCGCCATGCAGGAAGTCGGGGAAGAATGGCAGTGCGGCGGGGCCAAGGGCACGGCGGGTGAGTTCGCTTAGCTCCTGGCGAAGCTCTGAGCCACGTACTTTGAGTAGCGAGCTTTCTGCACCGGGTACGCCGCCATCCCGGGCCGCGGCAATCACGCGTAGGTTGGTGACTTCCAGCGCCATCAATTCAAGCTCGGCTTTGACGACACGGTGGCGAAAGCTGGGCAGCTCCAGCAGCGGCTTGCCGCGATGCTCGATTCGGCTGGCCAGTGACTTTAAGTGACGCAGCGCCTGCTTGGCGTGGCCAAGCCCTGCAATGCCGGTGCGTTCGTGGGTGAGCAGGAATTTGGCGCAGGTCCAGCCCTGGCCCTCTTCACCGACACGGTTTTCAACCGGCACTCGAACGTTATCTAAAAAGACTTCATTAACCTCATGGGCGCCATCCAGGGTAATAATGGGCCGCACGGTAATGCCAGGGGTTTGCATATCAATCAGCAGAAAACTAATGCCTGCCTGCTTTTTCGCCTCTGGGTCGGTACGTACTAAGCAAAACAGCATGTTGGCGTGCTGGCCTAGGGTCGTCCACGTCTTCTGGCCATTCACGATATAGTGGTCGCCATCGCGCACCGCGCGTGTATTCAGTCCCGCCAAATCAGACCCTGCGCCGGGCTCAGAGTAGCCTTGGCACCACCAATCCTGGTTGCTCAAAATACGCGGCAGGTAATGCTCCTTTTGCTCAGCGCTACCGAATTTCATAATCACCGGCGCCACCATATTAACGCCAAAGGGAACGACTGTCGGCGCGTGGGCCGCGGCGCACTCTTCATCAAATATATGCCGCTGCACGGGCCCCCAGCCTGTGCCGCCATGCTGTTTAGGCCAGTTAGAGGCTAGCCAGCCCTGTTCGCTGAGGAGGTTCTGCCAGCGCAGGTGATCATCGGCACGCAGGTGGCGCCCTAGGCGCACGCGTTCACTAATGTCGCTGGGCAGCGCATCGGCTAGAAAATGGCGAACCTCTGCGCGAAAGGCCTGCTCTTCGGGGCTAAAGGTGAGGTTCATCGGGGGGTGTCCTTAAGGGTTGATTGACGGTGAGGCCCACCTAAGTGACGCGGGTATCCCAGTACTTCCACCGCCAACAAATCGATATCGCTCTCGCGGTAGCAGAAGCCGTTCTTTGCGATGCCGACGCTCGCCTGTTCAAGGGCAGTTTGTCTGTTGCTCGCTGTAGCCTGCTGGCTAGCAAGTTGCAGCGTATTCAGAAGGCTTTGCTGTCGGCTGACCACAACGTTTAACCGCAATGCCTTAAGAGTGAGTGCCGCTCGCTGTTGGGTAAGTGGCTCTGCGCTTAAGTTGACCAGCTCTACCATGCTGCCGTTTTCAGCAACGATAAGGCTTAGCGCGCTATCGCTGCCGCGGCTGATGCCAATGTTTTCTAGTGCGATGGTAGGGAGCGCTGTGCCTGATTCCCTCGCTGCATTTGGCGCCAACAGACAAAGTTCAGTAGCGTTGTCTGGTGCACTGGTTAGGGTAATGCCCGCCTTTTGTGCGGCTTTTTGCAGGCGCTCAAACAGTGGATCTTCGCCGATTAGCGCAACGTGTTTAAACGCGTCGGCTTTCTCAACCTCAGGCACCATATGGGGGCTACGCGCAGCGAAAAAGAGATGAATAAGTCCGGCGCGTTGAGGGGAGTCCATACAGGCCAAAAACAGCTCCCGCTCACGACGCAGGCCGTCTTGGAGTGATTCAGCCGTCACAGAGGCCTCCACAGCTTCCACAATGCGAAACGGTGAGAAGAGCTCGGCAGCGTCTTGATGCAGCCGTTCCAACATAGCGGAGATTGCCTGGGGATTAGCCGTTGGCGCTGGCAGTTGGCCCGTAACACGTGCCATTGGGTTGTCTGCAAGCACTGCTTGGGCCGCAGCTAAACCCGCTTCAAGCGGTGTTTCAGCACTGCTAATGGCGTCGATAATGCCTGCCTCAAGTGCTTCTTCTGCTTCCACAAAACGCCCGCTGGTGATCATCTCTAAGGCGCGCTCAACGCCTACTAAACGCGGCAAACGCTGGGTGCCACCAGCGCCGGGCAGTAGACCCAGCTTAACCTCCGGAAGACCCACCCGGGTTCCCGCCAGTGCCACTCGATAGTGGCAGCCCAAAGCCACTTCCAATCCACCGCCCAGGGCTGTGCCGTGCAGGGCGGCAATCAGCGGTTTTGGGCAGGCTTCCAGTTGGTTAATCACATCGGGCAGCAGAGGGGCTTGAGGCGGCTGACCAAACTCACGAATATCTGCCCCGGCAATAAAGGTGCGGCCATCGGCGAGCACGACCAGCGCTTTAGCATCTGTGTCAGCAACACCCTCTTTAAGCGCATCGACTAAGCCACCGCGTACCGCGTGACTTAAGGCATTGACCGGCGGATTGGCTATTTGAATAACGCCTACATCGCCGTGACGCTGATAATGAACGGACATAGTTAGGCTCTCGTATTTCGCATGATAGTGAATTGAAAAGAGTACGCTTGGTGCCCCATCTGTTACGCAACAGAGGCGCTTTGCGAACGCCGATGGTGGCGCTGGCTTAAGCGTGCCATCAAAACACCGGGTACCAGCGCGGCTGTGGCCAGACCGATCAATTCCCACTGGCTAAGCGGCACCATCCCACCACCCGGTAGCGCCAGTAGTAGGCCAGCGATCAGTATCAAGGCACGAATCACGATCTCTTGCAGTGCGCCATAGCCCAGTCGACCAACCCCCATCAGGTAACCCTGCATGGCAGAAGCAAACAGGATGATGCCGATGACCGCCTGGATAAAGACAGCCACGATCATCAGCGGCGCGCCCTGCATAATCAGCGCGGGGTTGAGTACGAATAGGAAGGGAATAAAGTAGATCACGCTACCCAGACGCATCGCCTGCAGGCCCGTTTCCATGGGCCGGGCTCCGGCCACGGTAGCCGCGGCAAAGGCACCCAGTGCCACTGGCGGGGTAATAAAGCTCAGCATGCCCCAATAGAGAATGAACATATGTACGGCCATGGGATCCAGTCCGCCGCCTTGAATCAGTGCAGGGGCTAGAGCAACGGCGAGGAAGATATAGGCAGCCGTCACGGTCATGCCAATACCCAGCACAAAACTGGTAACTGCGCCCATAATCAGCAGCAGCGGCACGCTGCCACCGGCAATATTGATAAAGTCGTTAGCGATGGTGCCGGAAAGGCCGGTCATCGAAAGTGCGCCCACCAGCATGCCCACGCCAGCCAAAATAGCGATTAACTCGGCAAACAGCTTGGCCGCAGACGACAGCGTATCGGCTACATCCTTCCAGCCCCAGCGGTTATGTTTGGAAAGCTGGTTGAGCACCAACAGCAGCGCGGTGGCGTAGAAAGGTGCCACGGCTTCGCGCTGCATAATCAGCAGCATCCAAACTAATAAAGCAAAGACAAAAATAAAGTACCAACCCTCTTTGAGGGTTTGCCATAGCGAAGGCAGTTCAACGGCGGGCAAGCCTTTAATGTCGTGGCGGGCCGCGTAGGCATCAATCTGAATAAACAGACCCAAGAAATACAGAATTGAAGGAATGACGGCAGCCAGCGCTACCGCGGAATAGGGAATGTCGAGAAACATGGCCATGACGAAAGCGGTTGCGCCCATCACCGGTGGCATCAATACACCGCCGGTTGAGGCGCAGGCTTCCACACCGCCAGCAAAGGAGCGGCTCATACCGATACGACGCATGGCGGGAATTGACAAAACACCGGTGGTCAGTACGTTACTAATAACGCTGCCGCTCATCGAGCCCATCAGGCCGCTGGAGAAAATCGACACCTTCGCGGGGCCGCCGCGCACATGGCCCAGCAGCGCAAATGCCAGGTTGATAAAAAACTTACCGCCGCCGCTTTTTTGCAGCACGACACCAAAGACCAAAAAGCCGATCACCAGGCCCGCGAACGCCTGCAGCGGCACCCCCATGATGCTTTCGGTACTCATGGTGTGGTACATAGCGGTCTGTTCAAGCGTCGAAGGAAACGCCTGGATAGGGCCGGGGACGATATCCGCCACCAGCGGGTAAAGAGAGAAGACCCCCGCAATGATAGCAATCGGTAAACCGCCTGCCCGGCGGGCCGCTTCGATAATGAGCAGCCAGTAGGCATAGCTGGCATAAATAGCGATCTCAGGCGCAGAAAACGCCCAGCCGCGCTCTAAAATAGGGACTGCGTTATAAACAAAATAGCCGCCAACGATTAGCGTTATAGCGCTCAATAGGTAGTCGTACCAAGGGATAGGCTGTTCTTGTTGGCGACTGCGCATGGGCCAAAGCAAGAAAACCAGCGGTAGCAGTAGTGCCACAACGGCATAGTAGAACTGCGTTTCCAAGCCGGTTACGAACGTCAGTAAGCCAACGTTGAAAAGATAATCCAGCGTCATCGCCATCAAGATGACGGTGACCGTGGCGGGGATCCAGCGCAGCGCAGGGGGAAGCTGACGAATTTGGCTGATTTTTTCTTTAACCTGCTGATTATTGGCAGGTGAGGTATCTGTGGTCATGAGGGCATCCGTCAATCAGCAGGGGGCGGCAAGTGCCGCCCCGTGGCGTATTACTCGAAGATCGGTTCGAAACCGGCATCGCTAAGCGCGGTGGCTCGGGCTTCCATCCAGTCGGCAGTAAACGCCTCGTCATCACTGGGGGCGTCTTGCATAAAGCTTTCCCAGGCGCTTAGCAGTACATCCTGACGTTCAACCAGCTCATCCTGATGGGCCTGCATTTCATCAGTCCATACGTCGATCTCTTTGTAGTACTCCACGACCGCATCGTGGAACGGCACTACCCATTGAAGATCTTGCTGTTCCAAGGCGTAGCCAAGCGCCCCTGGGGCGTTATCTTTGTAGTCGTCGAAATTTTCCTGCATGGCTTTGATTAGGCCATAAGCGACATTGTCATCCAGGTCTTGGTTGGCTACCACAATGGGGTATGGGTAGCTAGCGCTGGGCACCGGGTTTTCGGCGCTGATGCCACCAGCCCCAGACGTGACTTCGTGCGGGCGGAAGTAGGGCGCAACGGCGGCCATGCGCTCCCAGCCTGCTTCGTCGTTGGGGTCTAGCACTGGCCAGCTAATGCCGCGCGGACTACTGGCCAGCTGCTGGGCTGGCGGGGTCACCGTGGTGGTAAAGGAGGCATCCACATCGCCAGCGATAATGCCGTCGAACGAGCGCCCGTAGCCGGGGTAATCAACCCGCTCTACGTCATCCCAGGTCAAGCCACCAAAGGCAAGGTAAGCTTCGGTGCCTTTATTGAGCGCATCGTCACCGCGGATATAGGCGATGCGCTTGCCGGCCAGGTCAGCGGGCGTTTCAACGTCCAGGTCGCCCGCAACCGCAAGGGAAAGACCAAAAGAGGCAGTGGAAGTGGTAATGACGCGTAGTGGCTGAGGACCCCAGTCGCGGTCGGCAAACATCATTACCCCTTCAGCGCCGTAGTAGCTGGCGATCCCGCAGGCGCAAAGGTCAACGCGGCCCTGCTTAAGCGGCGTCATTCGTGAAACATCGTTGTCCCCCGGCAGGATACGCACTGATGAATCGTATTTGTTCTGCAGCATATTGCCGATGGCGACGGCTTGGGCATAGCCGCTTGAGTTAGTGCCGTAGGCCGTCCAGGCCATGGTACCGGGGAGTTCAATGTCACTGGCGTGGCTGACTGCTGCGCCGAGTAGCGATAAAGGTAAGGCGGCGATGAGTAGGCGGTGAGCAAATGGATGCATTGGGATGCTCCTTTATTGTGGTTGTGCTTAAGGTTTTAGTTACGTTTGGCTACATAGTGTTTTGCTATGCGGTACTTGATTTTGCTAAGTGGTCGGCTGATAGTAGAGAAGCCGCTGGGTGGCTGTCAATGCTGTTGTCAGCAGCGGTGCCCGTTGGTAAACAACAGGCATAAAAAAACCAGGCAAAAGCCTGGTTTTTCAGAGCAGTAGCGAGAGCAATGCAGTTAAGAAAATTCACGCCAAGCGGCGTAGGTGCTTAAAAACACCCGCCCGGTAAGCGCATCCAGAAAGTCACTCTTCTTTAGCTGATCCATCACCGGGCCTTTGACCTCGGATAGATGTAGTTTTACATCGGAGTCTTTTAAGCGGGCGTTGATGGCATCCAGGCTTTCTAGCGCCGAGGCATCAATCAGGTTAACCGCCGAACAGATCAATACAACGTGCTCAAGCTCGGGGTGGCTCGCTACCAGGTTATAGACGGTGTCTTCCAAATAGCGGGCATTGGCAAAATAGAGGCTCTCATCAATGCGCAGCAGGGCAACGGTATTGACCGTCTCGACATCGTGGCGGGTAGTATTTCTAAAGTGTTCGGTGCCGGGGACGCGGCCTACCAAGGCGCTATGAGGGCGGCTGGTGCGGTACAAAAATAGCGCAATAGAGAGCGTTACCCCGCTGATGATGCCCGCCTCAACGCCTTCGCATAGTGTCAGCAAAATCGTCACCGCCATGGCGGCAAAGTCGCTGCGGGAGTAGCGCCAGGTTTGCCGCAGCATGGGGATGTCCACAAGCGTCAAAATCGAAACGGTGATCGTTGCGGCCAGGGTCGCGATGGGCAGGTAGTAGAGCCAGCCGGTGAATGACATAGTGACCAGCGCAATACCTAGCGCCGCAAAGGCACCTGCCGCAGGCGTTTGTGCGCCTGCATCGTAGTTGATGACCGTGCGGGATAATCCCCCAGTGACCGGCATGCCGCTGGAAAGCCCGGCGGCTAAATTGCTGGCACCAAGGCCCACAAGCTCCTGATTGGGAGAGATACGCTGGCGCCGCTTCGCGGCCAACATCTGGCCCATGGAAACCGACTCCACAAAGCCGACCAGGCTAATCAGCAGCGCGGGGATCACAAGAGCCCGCCACAGTGAGTAGTCTCCCAAAGGGAAGCTCAGTGCGGGTAACCCGCCTGGAATTTGTCCCACAACGCTGACGCCTTTATCGCCCAACTGCCAGTACCAGGTAACCAGGGTGGTAATCACGACGGCAAAGACCGGCCCTGCTTTGGCAATCAAGTCTGCCAGGGTGCGTGGCAAGCCCATTGAGTGCAGGGCGGCTTTACCATGGCGTCGCATAACGATCAAAAACAGCAGCGTTCCACTGCCGATCAGTAAGGTGGGTAAGTTGAAAGTGGCTAAATTAGGCACCAGGGTGACAAGGCGTTCCACCAGGGTAAAGCCACTACTCTCAACCCCCAGCAAGCTGCCCAGCTGGCTAGCGGCGATCAATATGCCCGACGCCGTTAAGAAGCCGGAAATAACCGGGTGACTGAGAAAATTGCTGAAAAAGCCCATTTTCAGCAGCCCCATCACGACCAGCATGCCACCGGAAAGCAGGGACAGGATGAGCGCTGCCTGTAAATAAGTCTCTGTGCCTGTGACCGCCACGGAGGAGAGTGCGGCACCGGTCATCAAAGCGATGATGGCGACCGGCCCGACGGCAAGGGTTTTGCTGGTGCCAAACAGGGTATAGACCAGTTGTGGCAGGATGCTGGCGTAGAGGCCTACCACGGCAGGCAGTCCGGCTAGCAGCGAATAGGCCAGCGACTGGGGAATGACCATCACCGTGACGATCAAGCCCGCCAAAAGATCGGCCCCCAATAGGCGTTTATGGTAGTGGGGGAGCCACGTCAGGATCGGCAAATAGCGCTTTAGCATGGGTTCCAGGTGTTATCGGAGTGGCAGAACAAAGAGAGTAAGGGATATTCCATTTCATTGCAGTGCTTATGTTCATTTGCACGGCGGTAACTCCATGATGACGAAGCGCTTAATACTTTGCGTCTTCACCCAAAGTGCTACTTCTTTCATTAGCATAACCCGTTAAGCATAGGCATAAAGGACATTTAAACCTTCTTACTAAGACTGTTTGATACTCAACAACATCAATAAATGGGTGCTGCTCATGAGTGTACTGCTATTGCTAGTTCCAGTGCTGATGGTGGCGTTGTCGGTTGGTCTTGCCACTCAAGGCGGCGTTTGGATTTATGTCGCTCTGATATGTGCCGCATTGGGGGGCGGTGCTAAAAAGCCGCTGTTGCTGCAGACCTACAAGCGGGACAGCGAAGAAATCATGCACGACCTTTCAGTGCCAGTGTATGTGCAGGAGCAAGCATTGGGGTGGCTTCCGAGTGGGTTATCAGCCGGAACGGGATACAGCATCGACGCCTACGCTGAAAGGCGCCGCAGACACCGACTCATCACCACTTGCTTAACTAGCCGCCGCGTAGCGCGAGCGTGACTGCCACGCTGACCAGGAATAGAGCGCAAGCCCGCTCCAGATAAGCACAAAGGTCACCAACTGGATAAGCCCAAGGGGCTCACCGAAAACGGTTAACGCGATCAGGAATTGAATACTCGGGTTGATGTACATCAAAAAGCCCAGGGTCGCCAAACGCAATCGGCGGGCTGCGCCTGCAAAGGCCATTAACGGCAGCGCAGTTAAAGCCCCACTGGCGACCAGTAAGCTGGTGGTTGAAGTATTTTGTAAAAAATGTGAGGTGTCGTTCCAGCTTAACCAGGTCAAGGCGATCAAGGCGAGGGGAAATAGCAACAGGGTTTCCACAAACAGCCCTGATAGGCCGTCTAGCGGCACTTGCTTACGAAACAGGCCGTAACTACCGAAGCTTAACGCCAGCAGTAAACTAATCCAGGGCAGCTCACCCAGCATGACAAACTGCGTGGCAATAGCAACGCTGGCCAAACCCAAGGCGACCAGCTGCAGCTTGGCCATCACTTCCCGCAGTACCAACATGCCTAGCGCGACGTTCACTAGTGGTGTTAAGAAGTAGCCCAAACTCGCCTGTAACACCTGCTTCGACTCCACCGCATAAATATAGATACCCCAGTTAAACGCTATTAATAGCGCGCAGGCCAACACACGGCCTAGTCGCTTAGGTTCGCCCAGCGCTGCAACAACGGGCGGCCAGCGGCGTAATAGGGTAATCAAACCGATCAAAAACAGACACGCCCAAATGATCCGATGAATCAATATTTCAAAGGCGGGGACGCCCTCAAACAGGGCAAAAAATAGCGGAAAACAGCCCCACATCGTATAGGCCGTTAGGCCAAACATAACGCCTTTGACGGCAGCTGGATCGCGTGTTGGAGTAGGAAGCATAGCAGCCTCATTATTTAAAGATGCTAATCTAGCATAAACATTGCAATAACTCTGGCGGAACGGAGGTGTTTAATGACTAAACTTAGATCCAGCTTGGTGCAGTGCGATCTGCGCTGGGAAGACCCACAAGCCAACCACGCTCATCTTGAGAAGTTACTCGGTGGGCTGGATAGCCGTGATACCGACCTTATTGTTTTGCCTGAAATGTTTGCCACCGGCTTTACCATGAATTCCCGTGAAATGGCTCAGCCGATGGCCGAAAGCCAAAGTGTGACTTGGTTGCAGACTCAGGCGCAGGCCCGTAACTGCGTGATGACCGGCAGCGTGGCGATCGAAGAGGATGGCGAGTTTTATAACCGCTTGATATGGGCAACGCCTAAGGGCGACTTAACCCACTACGATAAGCGCCACTTATTCCGTATGGCCGGTGAGCATGAGCGCTACGGCATGGGCAGTGAGCGTAAAGTGGTAGAGCTTAATGGCTTTAAGTTGTTGCTGAGCGTTTGCTACGATCTGCGCTTTCCGGTCTGGATGCGCCAGCAGCCAGCAGAAGGTGAGCATTTCGAGTATGATGCGCTGCTGTGTATCGCCAATTGGCCAGCACCGCGTCGCCACCCTTGGCGTACGCTGCTACAGGCCCGCGCGGTAGAAAACCTAAGCTATGTAATTGGCGTTAATCGCGTTGGAGAGGATGCCAAAGGACTTGCCTATAGCGGCGACTCCTTATTGGTCGACTTCAAAGGCGAAGCGTTAATTGATAAACCTGCCCATACCCCGTTTATAGAAACGGGCACGCTGGATAAAACTGCCCTTGATGCTTTTCGTGAAAAATTTCCTGCCTGGCAAGATGCCGACCATTTTAAGCTGCTGCCAGGAGTCGGTTAATGATGCGCCTTGATCGCTTTTTGAGTGAAACCTCACCGTTAACCCGCAGCCTCGCCAAGCGGGCACTCAAAAATGGCGAAGTGACCCTGAACGGTGAGCCGATCAAACAGTCAGCGACCCAAATCGATACCGATAACGATGTGGTGGTACTCAACGGCGAGCGGCTAGCGCTGGTAGGCGTTCGCTACATTATGCTGCACAAGCCCGTCGACGTTGAATGTAACGCTCGCCGCGGTCTCTACCAAAGAGCAATCGATCTAATTGATCTACCCAAAGCGGATCGGTTACAGCCGGTAGGGCGGTTAGATGTGGATACCACTGGCTTGCTGCTATTAACCGATGATGGTCAGTGGTCTCACCGCGTCACATCTCCGCGCCATCGCTGCGCCAAGATGTATATCGCCGAGCTAGCCGAGCCTATGGAAGGCGCCGCGGCGGAGTGGGCGATTGGCCAAGTCGCCGATGGCCTGATGCTGGATGGGGAGGAGACGCCGACGCAGCCCGCAACACTTCGGCTGCTGTCGCCCACCCAGGCAGAACTCACTATTACTGAAGGGCGCTATCATCAGGTGAAACGTATGTTTGCTGCCTTGGGTAATCACGTGAACTCACTGCATCGCAGCTCTATCGGTGACTTAGCTTTGGATGCCAACCTGGCGCCCGGCGAATGGCGAGAATTAACCGCCGACGAAGTCGCGCTCTTCTGAGTCCTTGGTTAATATCTCCATTAGCCGCTTCCCAGCAGGGTAAGCGGCTTTATTTTATCTGAATTTTTATACCGTTATCTTTATGGCTGCCGACAGCAATATTAAGTATCGTGGCTCAATAAAGTTAGTAAATAAAAGCTGGTAAGTCAGAACTAATGAGTCAGATGCGCAGCGGCAATTAGCGCTTGGGTATAAGCATGCTGTGGCGCTGAAAGCACCTCTAGGCAGGGGCCTTGTTCGACCACTTCGCCATCCTTGAACACCATAATGCGGTGTGCCATGGCGCGCACGACGGCTAAATCGTGGCTAATAAATAAATAGCTTAGCTGACGGCGTGCCTGCAGATCGCGCAATAGGGTGACTAGCTGCTTCTGCACGGTACGGTCTAACGCAGAGGTTGGCTCATCCAGCACCAGTAATTCTGGTTCTAAGATAATCGCTCTTGCTACGGCAATGCGCTGGCGTTGACCACCGGAAAACTCATGGGGGTAGCGCGCAGCACAGCTCTCGGGCAAACCCACTTCGTGAAGGGTTTGGTTAACCCGCTGGGAAACTTCTTTGTCAGTCAGGTGTGGGTAATGAAAGCGCAGCCCCTCACTGACAATATCAAACACCGGCATGCGAGGCGAAAGGGCGCCATAGGGGTCCTGAAACACCATCTGAAAACGGTGGCGCTGGCGCCGCAAACCATCCCCAGACAGAGAGCTTAGTTTATCGGTGCCAAGGGTAACATCACCTTGGCTAGTGACCAGCCGCATGACTGCTGACGCCAGCGTGGTTTTACCCGAGCCGGACTCACCCACAATGCCCAGGGTTTCGCCCGGTGCTATTTGGAAATCCGTCGGGTGTACCGCCACAAAAGCGGGGGGCTGGCGCTTAAATAAGCCGGTCTTTGGGCGCTTAAAGCTCACGCTTAACTGGCGAGCCGTTAATAGCGGCGCTGTTTGCTCAATGGCTTGGGGCCTACCTTCCGGCTCAGCGGCGAGCAGCGCTTTGGTGTAATCACTTTGCGGGTGTTGAAAGACCTGCTCAACCGGTCCGATTTCCTGTATCCGCCCCTGATGCATGACGCAGATGCGATCTGCGTGACGGCGCACCAAGTTCAAGTCATGACTGATAAACAGCATGCCCATGGCGTGGTGGTCGCGCAGTTCACGCAGCAGGGCAAGTATCTCCTGCTGCACCGTCACGTCCAGGGCGGTGGTGGGCTCATCGGCAATCAGCAGTGAGGGGTTATTGGCAATTGCCATGGCAATCATCACCCGCTGGCGCTGTCCGCCCGAAAGCTGATGAGGCCAAGCATTCAGTAACTCTTCCGGGCGCGGCAGTTTCACTTGTTCGAGTAGCGCTTTGCAGCGTTGGCGAGCCGCCTGGCCGCGCAAGCCTTGATGCAAACGCAATGCTTCGCCGATCTGCTTGCCAACTCGATGGAGCGGGTTAAGCGACGTCATCGGCTCCTGGAAAATAAATCCGACACGATTACCGCGCACGGTGTTCCACTGGTCCTGGGTCAATGTCGACAGATCGGTGTCACCCAGCCAACGCTCCCCCTTGACGGTGGCATTGCTGGGTAAAAGGTTAATCATCCCGAGCGCAGAGACTGATTTGCCTGACCCCGATTCACCGACGATTGCCAGGGTTTCACCCGCATTGAGGGTGAGCGATAGCGCATGCACCACGGGCGTATCATCGAAGGCAATGTTGAGATTCTCGATGCGCAGGAGCGAGTTAGGCATTTTGTGTCTCCTGGGCAGGGCCTACTTGGCGCTGTTGTACGTGACGGGGGTCGAAGGCGTCGCGCAAGCCTTCGCCAATGAACACTAATAGCGAAAGCATGATTGCCAGCGTCATGAACGCCGTGATGCCCAGCCAGGGGGCATGTAAGTTGTTCTTGCCCTGCGCTGCCAGTTCGCCCAGCGAGGGCGCGCCGGGAGGCAGGCCGAAACCGAGGAAATCCAGCGCGGTCAGGGTGCCGATGGCACCGGTAAACAGAAACGGAATGAAGGTTAGCGTCGCGACCATGGCATTGGGCAGCACGTGGCGCCACATGATCAGGCGCGAGGGCAATCCCATCGCCTTGGCGGCACGCACGTACTCCAGATTACGCGCACGCAGAAACTCGGCGCGCACGATATCGACCAGGCCAAGCCATGAGAAGAGCAGCATGATCCCCAGCAACCACCAGAACCCCGGCTGAACAAAGCTGGCTAAAATGATGAGCAGGAACAGCACCGGAAGGCCCGACCATATTTCAGTCACTCGCTGACCGATCAAATCAATCTTGCCGCCAAAGTAGCCCTGCACACCACCAACCACAACGCCGATCACCAGCGAGCCTGCAGTGAGCACCAGTGCAAAAGCAACCGAGAGGCGAAAGCCATAAATGACACGTGCTAATACATCACGGCCCTGATCATCGGTGCCCAGCCAGTGGCGGCTATCCGGCGGTGCCGGGGAAGGGCGGGTCATGTTCATGTCCAGGGTTTGGTAGGAATATGGGATGGCTGGCCACAGCGCCCAGCCGTGCTCTTTAATCTGTTGCTGAATAAACGGATCCAGATAATCGGTACGCGTGGGAAGAAACCCGTCGAACTCGGTTTCAGGGTAATCCACCAGCAGCGGCACGTACCATTGGCCGTCGTATTGCATGACGATGGGCTTGTCGTTGGCGATCAGCTCGGCAAACAGACTAAACACAAACAGCGCCGTAAACAGCCAAAGCGATACGCGGGCACGCCGGTTGGATTTAAAGGCCGCCAGCCGGCGGCGGGTAATGGGCGAAAAATAAGAAGAAAGAGAGGCCATGATCATGACTCCCGGGTCGAAAAGTCGATACGTGGGTCAACCCACACGTAGGTCAAATCGGAAATCAGCTTAAGGATCAGACCGATCACGGTATACAAAAACAGCGTACCGAAAATAACCGGGTAATCCCGCTGCATCACCGCCTCAAAACCGAGCAGGCCGAGGCCATCCAGGGAGAAGATCACTTCTATCAATAACGCACCGGTAAAGAAAATTCCGATCATGGCGGCAGGTAGACCGGCGATAATAATCAGCATGGCATTACGGAAAACATGGCCATAGAGCACCCGCCGCTCATCGGCGCCCTTGGCGCGAGCGGTAATCACATACTGCTTGTGAATTTCATCCAGAAAGCTGTTTTTGGTCAGCATGGTCAGGGTAGCAAAGCTGCCAATCGAAGCCGCAATTACCGGCAGCGTGATATGCCAGAAGTAGTCCTTGACCTTCCCCCAGGCCGAAAGCTGGTCGAAGTTGGGCGAGGTTAGACCACGCAGAGGAAACAGGTCCCAGTAGGTGCCGCCAGCAAAGAGCACGATCAGCAGTATCGCAAACAAAAAGCCCGGAATGGCGTAGCCGACAATCACTAACCCCGACGACCAGACATCGAAACGGGAACCGTGGCGTAGCGCTTTTTTGATACCTAAGGGGATCGAGATCAGGTAGACCAGCAGCGTGGTCCATAGCCCCAGCGAAATGGACACCGGCAACCGCTCAATCATCAGTTCGGTCACTGGGCGGTCGCGGAAAAAACTGGTGCCGAAATCGAGCGTGAGGTAATCCGCCATCATGCCAATAAAGCGCTCGTGGGCGGGTTTATCAAAACCAAACTGCTGTTCTAGCTGTTCGATAAAGCGTGGGTCGATGCCCCGAGCGCCACGAGAATCGTCACTTACCTGCACATCGGCACCGCCCATATCCAAGCGGGTGCTGGCCATGGCGTCTGCGCCCTCAAAACGTGCCAGCATCTGATCAATCGGCCCGCCCGGCGCCGCCTGAACAATAATAAAATTGAGTAGCATGATCCCAAAAAGGGTCGGAATCATTAGCAGCAGTCGGCGTAGGGTGTAGCGGGCCACAGAGCACTCCGAGGTTTATAACGATGAAACCGTTGAGGATAAGCCGTTGCGAATAAGTCGCTGTAATTAAGACAGTCTCAGCGGCGCTGGCGCTGCAGTTCTGCTTCACGCTCGATATCCACCCACCATGCATCCAGATCCATCGCATACTCCGGAAAGGGCTCGGGATAGCCAAACTTGTCCCAGATCGCAATGCGGGTTTCGCCGGAGTGGTAGTGAGGAATGACGTAAAACCCCCAGCGCAGCACCCGATCCAGCGCCCGCGTGGCGGTATCCAGTTCCTCACGACCATCGGCACTAATGATCGCTTCCACCAGCGCATCGACCGCTGGGTGGGCGAGCGCCATCCGGTTGCGGCTTTGCGGCGCCTCGGCGGCGGCGCTGGTCCAGAAGTCACGCTGCTCATTACCCGGGTTGTTCGACTGGGGGAAATGGCTAATCACTATGTCATAGTCGTAATTGCGCTGCCGGTTTAAATATTGATTGATATCAACGATGCGCAGCGAGGTCTGCACTCCTAGGCGGGCCATGTTACGCAGCATGGGTTGAACCACTCGCTCAAGACCCGAATCGTAGAGCAGCACTTCAAGGCTGAGTGGCTGGCCGGTGGCTTGGTTGACCAGTACTCCCTCTTCAACGCGATAGCCCGCGTCGCGCAAAAGCGCCAGTGCCTTGCGTAGACGCTCACGCAGATTGAGGGGTTGATCAATGGGCAGCGGCTCGGTGAACAGGCGGTCAGACCCATGGGAAGCGATTAACTCTTCCCTAAACGGTTCGAGCAGCGCCAGCTCTTCTTCCGAAGGTAGCCCGGTAGCTTCCATCTCCGAATTTTGAAAAAAGCTTTCGGTACGCCGGTAGGTGTCGTAGAAAATATTGGTGTTGAGCCACGGAAAATCGAAGGTAAGGCTTAACGCTTCGCGTACCCGTGGGTCTTGAAACTTCTCTTTGCGCAGGTTGAACACAAAGGCCTGCATCATGGAAGGGTTGACGTCAGGTACCGTCAGCCGCTTCACCAAGCCCTCTTCATAGGCAGGAAAGTCGTAGCCAATCGCCCAGGTGGCCGCGCGGGCATCCGTACGAAAATCTGTTAGGCCTGCTTTGAACGCTTCCCAGGCGATAT
This sequence comes from Vreelandella sp. DA03-1M, assembly GCF_055725665.1. Classification (NCBI taxonomy): domain Bacteria; kingdom Pseudomonadati; phylum Pseudomonadota; class Gammaproteobacteria; order Oceanospirillales; family Halomonadaceae; genus Vreelandella; species Vreelandella sp. DA03-1M. The sequence goes on along the minus strand of NZ_CM146798.1, from coordinate 2,447,665 downwards.
CGCGGTCGCGATAGTAGTCATAAACGATGCGGTCAATGTTGTAGCGGCCAACATTAACCGGCAAGTTTTTTCCCCAATAATCCTCATCGCGCTGGTAAACAATTCGCCTGCCTGGGTCAACTTCACTGATGAGGTAGGGGCCGGAGCCGGGGTGAGCCGCCAGGGTAGGCGATGTGAACTCGCGTGGCTCCCAGTAGTGGCGGGGGAGGATAGGCAGTTGAGCAACGATTAGCGGCATTTCTCGGGAATTGGTATCGCTGAAGGTAAAGCGCACTTGATGTTCGTTGAGGGCGATCACTTCGCTCACACCCGCATAATAGCTGGCATAAAACGGATTGCCTTCTTCTCTGAGCAGGTTAAGTGAGAACACCACATCGTAGGCGGTGACGGGTTCGCCGTCCTGAAAGCGTGCTTCAGGGCGAAGGTCAAACTCAATCCATTCCCGGTCGGGGTCCAGGCGCACGCCTTCAGCCAATAAACCATACAGGCTAAAGGGCTCATTGGGGTTGCTGGCCATCAAGGTGTCATAAATTTGCGAAACGCCAGTGGCCGGTGTGCCGCGAATAATAAACGGATTCGTTGAATCGAAGCTGCCCCCAACGGCGGTATGGGTAATAGTGCCGCCTTTGGGGGCTTGTGGGTTTACATGGGGGAAGTAGGGGAAATCTGCCGGTAGCTCTGGGCTATCGTAAAGCGATACCCCGTGGACTGTTTCAACCGGCACCACGTTGTTGGCATCCGTATTTAAATCGCCCACCACGTTGTTGCCGACAGTGCTGTGGGAAGAATCGCTAGTGGTCGCTGCTTCTGACGCGAGTATCGATACATTTATTAGCAAGCCACTGATAAGTAGAAATGCTTTCGCAAAAAACAGACCTCGCGGCATTGGTGACATCCCATGTGAACAAAGCCAACTAGTAAACCCGGATTCAACGCCCTGAAAGTGTCAGTAACTGCCCCGGTTGTAAAGCGCTGGGGCGGTCAATCGAATTCCAGCGTATCAGGTCTTGTTGATCAATATTATAGCGGGCCGCAATCGCTGAGAGGCTATCGCCCCTTTCAACGCGGTGTGTATCTGCGCTGTTATTTTGCGCAAGCGCTTGGCTATTGCCCTGTGCCTGACTATTACCCTGTGATAATTGAGCCAGCACTTGTTTATCCACTTCTTCAGGTACCAGCAGTGTCTGCGCGCTGCGTGGATCGATGCTGCCATTCAGTAAACCCGGATTCAGCTCAGCCAGTGCCATTTTGCTGACATCCAGCATTTGCGAGGCTTCAGACAGACTCACTGCGTGGGCCAACTGAACTTTTGCGAAGGCAGGGTCGATGTGAATCTCAGGTAAGCTCACACCGTATTTTTCAGGATCGTTAATGATTGTGGCGATCGCCTTCAACTTGGGAACGTACTGCATGGTTTCGTAGGGCAGGGATAGGTCCCAATAGTCACCACTTAACCCTTGGCCCTGTACCTGACGCTGGGCGCGATTGACGGTGCCAGCGCCTGCGTTATAAGCGGCCAGAGAGAGCATGAGGTCACCCTCGTACCACTGGTCGGCCTGCATTTCCAGGTAGTCCAGCGCGGCCTCGGTAGAGGTCAGAACATCCAGACGGCCATCGTAATTACCATTACGTACTAACCCCAATGCGTCGCCGGTGCGGGGCATAAATTGCCAAAGACCTGCCGCCCCGCGGTGGCTTCGTGCACCTGGGTCGAAAGAGCTTTCGACAAACGGAATTAACGCGATTTCACCAGGTAGGCCGCGCTCACTGACTTGCTGAGTAATCCAGGCAAGCCAGGGAGTGGCGCGTTCGGTGATTGTGACAATGTTTTCAGGGCTTGAACGGTAGTGCTCAATCCATTCATCCACTCGAGCTTGAGCTTCTACTGGCAATGTTTTCTCTTGCCACTGGAAGCTTTTACGCAGGGTCGTCCAGGCATTCTGGGGTTCAAGCTCTAGCGCCTCCCAAAAATGGGTTTGGAAAGGCGTAGGGTAGGGCTTTGTATCGGTTGGTGACGTGCTGGTAACACCTTGAGGTAAGGCTGTTGCCGCACTTGCGGTGGTTTCGTAGGCTGGAGCAGAGGCTTGTGAGCTTGCCGCAGCGGCTAACATTAGGCCCATAATTACGGTACTGCCAGCGCTCAGCATCAAGCGCTGGCGAATCGTTCGATAGGTCATAGTTGCATTCGTTTGGTTTCGATAGCGTTCTTAAAAACGGTTCTTCCACTCGCGCAGAGTGGTAAACGTAGCGAGATCAGTATCATTAACACCCTGGGTGCCTGCTGCTTGGCGCACGCTATCTGTGCCCACGCGCAGGTAGGGATTAATTTTCAGCTCGCGTCCTATCGTGCTGGGTAAGGTGGGGCGATCCAATGCCCGCGCCTTTTCACACTCCTGCAAGGCGTGTTTAACGTCTTCGTTTTCAGGGTCCGCAGCACGAGCAAACGTCAGGTTCGCTTGCGTATACTCATGGGCTGCAAAGACCAGTGTATCTTCAGGTAGTTCCGCAAATTTGTTCAACGCGGCAAACATTTGCTCTGGGGTGCCTTCAAATAAACGGCCACAACCAGCGCAAAAAAGAGTGTCACCGCAAAAAAGAAGAGCAGGGATGCCCGCTGTGAAGTAGCTGATATGATCCAGCGTATGGCCCGGTGTCGCTATTACGTCGAATAAACGGCCCATAATGCGGACTTCATCGCCGTCGCCAACGGTCTCGTCAATCCCTTCAATGTTGGGGTTGGCTGGGCCGATAACGTGAGGCGAGTAGCGTTTAATTAATTCCGCTAAACCACCCGTATGATCATGGTGGTGATGCGTAATAAGGATGGATTTTAGCGTTAACGACTCACGCTCAAGAAACTCGATCACAGGGGCCGCTTCACCTGGATCCACCACGCAAACGCTTTGGCTGTTATCTTGTCTTAATAGCCAAATATAGTTGTCGCTTAGAGCTGGGATCGGTGTCACGCTCATCATCGGCGAGATCCTTTAAATTGCGAAAATACAGAATTCAGTAACCAACATGCGTAAACACGCAAAACATTGCGCTTCTTAACTTAATTAAAAAGTGGCGCTAAATCGGTGTAACCAAGGCGTTGAAAAGCCGTTACTGTGGAGGGAAGCGCTGTTCATGTCAAATTCGACAACGGCCACGACACTCGCCAAGCGCTTAATAAATTGCCAACCGTATTGGCAATCAGAGGCCGGGCGTTCGCTATGGGAAACACAACGTGCCTGTTTAGGTCCCGTGGTGGAATCGCGCGTGGGTGGCCACAGTTTGGAATTGAGTATGGGGCCAGCTTTAATGACCATGTCGGCGATTCCTCATTCCATTCGCTGGTCACCCACAAGGCCAATGGCTGAGAACGAGAACACCTTGATATGCCCGCCGGATCAGTTAGCGCTGCCGGATCGCTGCTTAGATGTCATGGTTATTCATCACTGGCTGGAGTATTTAACCGACGCCCATTTCGCGCTTCAGGAAGCCGCGCGGGTCACCGCCGACAATGGGATACTGGTACTGTTTGGCTTTAATCCGATCGGTGTCGGAGGCCTTGCCCGCCAATGGCGAAAACGCCAACAGCAGTTCCCCTGGGATGGCACTTGGCGCTCTGTTAACCGCCTACGCGACTGGTTGGCGTTTGTCGACTTCGAGGTAGAGCGCGTAGACTATTGCTGTTTTCGTGGACGGACGAGTGCTAAATGCGGTGAATATTGGGAGTCGCTGGGGCGTAGGCATAACCTACCGCTAGGCGAGAGCTATATGATTCAAGCCCGCAGGCGTCAACGCCAAGCGCCAGTGCAACGCCTGAAGTTTGGTTTAAAAGCGCCTACGTCTCCCGCTTCATTAGGCGTTACCCGCTCAGGTTCATCGGCTCACTATCAATCCTATCAAGAGCTCCCAACACAAGCTCAGACGCATCAATCAAAGGATCAAGAAATTGACTAAAGAGGCTGCCGGGCAACTGCCTCGGGTAACGGTGTATACCGATGGGGCTTGTCGGGGCAACCCAGGCCCCGGCGGATGGGGTGTGGTGCTGGCGAGCGGCCAGCATGAGAAAACCTTGAAAGGCTATGAATCAGATACCACTAATAACCGTATGGAGTTGATGGCTGCGATTATGGCCCTGCGAACGCTAAACACTCCCTGTGAAGTCGCGCTATGGACCGACTCACAATATGTTCGACAGGGCATAACCCAGTGGATTCATAACTGGTTAAAGCGCGGCTGGAAAACCGCCGCCAAGCAACCAGTCAAAAATGCTGAGTTGTGGAAAACCCTGCACGAAGAGACCCAGCGACACACAATAGAATGGCACTGGGTGAAAGGGCATAGCGGTCATCCCGGCAATGAGCGTGCCGACGCGTTAGCCAATGAAGCCATTGATGAGCATCACAAGAGGAGAGCATGATGCGCCAGGTGATCCTAGATACTGAAACCACGGGTATCGACCCTAAAGATGGTCATCGCTTAGTAGAAATTGGCGCGATTGAGATGGTCAACCGTCGTTTTACTGGCCGCACCTACCATCAATATATCAACCCTGAACGCCATATCGACGCAGAAGTCGTTGCCGTTCACGGGATTGATGACGCTAGAGTCGCCAGTGAGCCGGTTTTCGCGAAAATAGCCGACGAGTTTTGGGCCTTTATCGAAGGCGCCGAGCTGGTGATTCATAACGCCCCCTTCGATGTGGGTTTTATCGACCACGAACTGGGTATGCTTAATCAGCAGCGTAAAGCTCCCGCATTGGGGCCGGTGCGCGATCATTGCGCGGTATTAGATACCCTGACGATGGCCCGAGCCATGCACCCCGGCCAGCGTAATAGCCTGGATGCATTGTGCAAACGTTACGATATCGATAATGGCCACCGCGTACTGCACGGCGCGCTATTAGACTCTGAAATTCTCGCTGAAGTTTATTTGGCGATGACCGGCGGGCAAACCGCGCTGACGTTAGACGCGGCCTCCGCAGCAGAACAGGAGCAGGCGGATACCTCCAGTGAAGGTCTGTCGATTCAACGTATGACGCTTACTCCAGGTCAGTTGCGCGTTGTGCGCCCAACCGACGAGGAGCAGATGGCCCATAAAGCCAAGTGTGAAGCGCATCAATTGAATTGGTTTGAAGGTATGGCAAGCGATGCTTAGGCGAGAAATCCCCCATCATGAACAGGCCGGGCGGGTTATTCGCCTGTCGCGCAGTATGCTGGCGCCTGCACCGCTAAGCGGTAGTGATGAGCTGACGCCGCTACAACCCTTTCAGCCCTGGACAGAACAGATGCAGCCGCTGTGTTATTGGGATGATGAGCCGGTCGCACTGTTGGTTGAGTCCCAAGCGGAAAGTAGCTGGATCGATGGTCGACAGTGGATGAGCGAGCTTTCTACCGGCTGGTTCAGCCTACTTTCAACGGCGTTGCAGGTGGGTGCCTGGTTGGAGAATCACCGTTTCTGTGGGCGCTGTGGTGCGCCAGCTACCAAGCTTACCGCGGAATTTGCAATGCATTGCGATGCCTGCGGGCACCGCAATTATCCGCGTATTTCGCCCTGCATTATTACGCTGGTGACTAGTGGTGAGGCGATGCTGCTGGCGCGTAGCCCGCGTTTTCCGCCAGGCCGTTATTCAACCTTGGCCGGATTTATTGAGCCGGGTGAGTCCGCCGAAGAGGCCGTTCACCGGGAGGTGTTTGAGGAAGTGGGCGTGCATATTGACCAACTGCGTTACCACCAGAGCCAGGCTTGGCCGTTTCCCCATTCGCTGATGTTTGGCTACTTTGCTGAAGCGACAACCCGGCGTATTCGCATTGACGGGGTAGAGATCAGCGATGCTGCATGGTTTTCACCTCGCCAGCTACCATCGCTACCGCCACCTTACTCAATTTCACGCGAACTAATCGAAACTCATTTGGCACGCTGGCGCTAGACGGCGCCGCGTGCCGATATGTCATTACTCGCTAGGGAATAGGCTGGTCAGCTTGGTGGCCAGCATGACATTGCCGGTTGCTTTTAGCTTGCCGGTCATGAATGCCGTCATGCCATTGATATCGCCACTCATGATGCCTTTTAGCGTGTCAGTCGTTAGGCTTAAGCTAACGGAAGGATCATCGTGTTCACCCTCTTGTACATCCAGCGTGCCATCTTGGATATTTAAGTAGTAGCTACCCGCGTCTGAGAAGTGGAACTGGAACACTTCGTTCATGCCCTTTGCCGCTTCAGGATTAAAGCGCGCTTTCAACTTCTCAAGGGTGTTGTTAGACATAACATTTCTCTCAATTAGGTAAATCAGACCCAGGCTAGCGATAATAGCCCAAAGAAACAATCGTGATGGCGAGTGAGATTATTTCATACACGCGTTTCAATCAAGCGTCGTGGTCAAACCCGCAACATCTTATCGGGGCAGAGCGCCCATCCTAAAAGACTCAAGCTGACCAATGGAGAACGTCGATGAATGAATGGATAGCGGAAGTAGGTACGTTTGTCGTGCAAACCACCATCGTTATGTTGCTGATAGGCATTGGTTTATTTTTGATGGCGCGAACGAAACAAGACAAAGAGAGCGACTTAAAACTTCACATTGAGCCGCTGAATGAGCAACGCCGCCGTCGCGGTCGTCGTCTGCGGTTGACGGCCACGTTACCAGGTGCCCGTAAAAAGCTGCTAAAGACGTTTCGCAACGAAGATAAAAAACGCCATAAAGCGCAAAAAGCTAACCATGATATTACCCATGAACCACGGGTTTGGGTGCTCGATTTTCACGGTGACCTGAAGGCATCGCAAACTGAGCGCTTTGGTCAGGAAGTATCCGCTATTATTGATGTCGCCGCCGAAAATGACGAGGTGGTGATTCGGCTCGAATCCGCCGGTGGCCTGGTACACGCTTATGGGTTGGCAGCCGCACAGTTAGACCGCTTGCGTACGGCAGGGCTCACCACAACCGTATGTATTGATAAGGTGGCAGCGAGCGGTGGCTACCTGATGGCCTGTACCGCCCAGCATATCAAGGCAGCCCCCTTCGCTGTGATCGGCTCTATTGGGGTGGTGGCGCAAGTGCCCAATATTCATCGCTTGCTAAAACGCCACGATATTGACGTGGAGCTCCTAACCGCCGGTAAATACAAACGTACCTTGACCGTGTTGGGTGAAAATACCGAAGAGGGAAAAGCAAAGTTCCTCGAAGATTTAGAGAATACTCACCACTTATTCAAAAGCTATGTGGCTGAGCGGCGTCCCAGCATGGACATTGAAACGATTGCGACAGGTGAGATTTGGTACGGTAGCGAGGCCTTGCCCCAGCTGCTTGTTGACAGTGTGGGCACCAGCGAAGCTTATCTGGTTGAGCGCATGGCCGAGGCGCGTGTCTTTACAGTCAAGCTTGAGCCCCCTAAAACAGTGACTCGTAAACTTGGTTTGGCAGTGTCGGAAGGCGTTGAAAAAGCAGCCCTCAAAGCGCTTGGCTTGATCGACGCCGCTGGTTGGCAGCGGCGCTGAGCATCGTTCTGGGCTATGGTTAATAGCTAAGGTTAACAGCTACGGTTATTTTGTATGATTTTTAGCGATGTTGAAAACTATAAAGAGCTTTATGCTGCGTAGTGGTGTGCCAGGGTAGCAATCACTGCCTTGGCGCTCTCACTGCTCAGCGAATAATAGATGGTTTGTGACTCCCGCCGGGTATCGACGAGTTCATCACGTCTCAAAATGGCTAAGTGTTGTGAAAGCGCCGACTGGCTTAATGCAAGTTGTTGATTAATCTGCGTCACTGACAGCTCTTTTTCGGCAAGTAGGCAGAGTATTTGCAGGCGTTTTTCATTGGCCAGCGCTTTTAGCAGGTTAGTCCCTGCCTCAATAGCGCGACAGTTATGTTCAAGCAGGCGTGTAGCGGCGCTTGTAGAAGCAGACATAATGATCTCCTTGCCTACACTGTTACTTCAGCGTTTTTATGAGCATTGTTATACGTTGTAGTGGCATCGTCGCGTCGCGAGGATCAAGTTGTTTAATGATCTTTAATTTAGCGAGTTTTGTCCAAGTCGCTGTTTAACGATTAATCAATGGTAGGCCGGAGGTCGCTTTCTTGTCGACAATGCTGCTGAGGAGGCTGCTACTTTAGTCGCTTTTTAGCCCATAGTATGAGGGTGAGCGGGCGATTTACTTTATAAAGTGTCAACAATCATCTCGTATCCTCATTACAATAAAGACAGAGACATCATGAGCCGCTACCAACATACCTTCCAGCAGTCGATAGAGCATCCAGAAGCGTTCTGGGCCGAGCAGGCCAAACGAATTCCTTGGTATACGCCGCCTCAAACCATCCTCAGTTACGATGAGCAGCAGCATGCGCGATGGTTTAGCGATGGTGAAATGAACCTTTGCTTCGCCGCACTTGATTACCACGTTGAAAATGGCCGCGGTGACCAGGCAGCGATTTTCTGGGACTCGCCCGCCGCCCAAGCCAAACTCACCATTAGCTACCGGGATATGCGCGACAAAGTGGCTTACTTTGCGGGGGCGTTGACGCAGTTAGGGGTGGAGAAGGGGGATCGGGTGGTGATTTACATGCCAATGATCCCCGAAGCGCTGGTGGCTATGTACGCCTGCGCCCGGCTTGGTGCCATACACTCGGTGGTATTTGGTGGCTTCGCCCCCCATGAACTGGCGGCACGGATTGAAGACGCCGAGCCTAAAGTGGTGGTTGCCGCTTCCTGCGGTATCGAGCTGGGCAAGGTATTGCCCTATAAGCCAATGGTAGACCAAGCCGTTGAATTAAGCGCCCATAAGCCGGATGCCTGTGTCGTTTATCAGCGGGAAGCGCACCGAGCTGAATTGGAGGAGGGCGACTACGACTGGGAAGAGCTGGTTGCGAAGGCGCCATTTGCTGAGTGCGTGCCGGTGAAGGGAACCGACCCGCTGTATATCCTCTATACTTCAGGCACCACCGGAAAACCCAAAGGCGTTATGCGCGATACCGGTGGCTACGCGGTGGCGCTGGCTTATTCGATGCACGCGATCTACGCCATGGAGCCCGGTGAAGTGTTCTTTACCGCTTCAGATGTGGGCTGGGTCGTCGGGCACTCCTACATTGTTTACGCCCCCTTGCTACTTGGTTGCACCACGGTGGTATACGAGGGCAAGCCGGTAAAAACCCCCGATGCGGGCAGCTTCTGGCGGTTAATCGAGGAGTACCGGGTGAAGAGCTTCTTCACCGCGCCGACGGCGTTTCGCGCGATTAAGAAAGAGGATCCCGATGCCAAACTGCTACAGAACTACGATATCAGCAGCCTAAAGCATCTTTACGTGGCCGGTGAACGCCTCGATCCACCCACGTTTCACTGGCTGGATGACCTTTTGGACGTGCCGGTCATTGACCACTGGTGGCAAACTGAAACCGGCTGGCCCATTGCCGCTAACTTGCCCGGCATAGAGGCCGTGCCCACCAAGGCAGGATCCGCAACGTTCCCCGTTCCTGGCTTCAATGTGAAAGTGCTCAATCGCGATGGCGAGCAAGCCAAACCCATGGAGCAGGGCAGTGTGGTGATTAAACAGCCTATGCCGCCTGGTTGTTTGACCGGCGTATGGCGCGACGAGAAGCGCTTTCATAGTGCCTATATGGCTGCATTTCCCGGCTACTATTTAACCGGTGATGGCGGTTATTTTGATGAGCAGGGCTATCTGTTCATTATGGGCCGCACCGATGACGTCATTAACGTGGCAGGGCACAGACTCTCGACCGGCGAAATGGAAGAGGTGGTCGGTGCTCATCCTGCAGTTGCAGAGTGCGCGGTAATTGGGATTCATGACGATCTTAAAGGGCAACTGCCGATTGGCCTGGTGATTCCTAAAGATGGTTTTAATGGCGATGAAGCGACACTGGAGGCCGAGCTAATTGCGCGGGTTCGCGAGCATATTGGCCCTATTGCCTGCTTCAAGCAGGTATTAGTGGTCGAGCGCTTACCCAAAACCCGCTCGGGTAAAATTCTGCGCAAACTGCTGCGTACGATTGCCGACGGCAAAGAGTTTGGTATTCCCTCGACCATTGATGACCCCACCAGCCTAGCCGATGTTCACGCCGCCATGCGCGAACGCTCGGTAGGATCTGCGGACAAAGCCAAACCGCTGGATTGATGCGGCTACTTTTTATTTGCAAAGTATGAGGGCATTTAGATTGCCAAGGGGCGGCAGTGTCCATCCCTTGGCTTTTAATATCATGTAGAAGCCGTATAATGCGCTCCCCAGAACAGCGCCAGCTTTATCAACGTTGATGTAGCTATGCGCTTACTACCCGAGGGTTCCCTAACCCCTCTTATCTATTAAAAAAAGGTCGACCCGCATGTTTGCATTGAGTGAGACTCAGCACCGCCGTTGCCTACTGGTGATGGTGGCTTTTCATATTGGCATTATTGCCGCCAGTAACTATCTTGTTCAGCTACCGTTTACGCTGTTTGGCTTTCATACCACCTGGGGCGCGTTTAGCTTCCCGTTTATCTTTCTAGCCACTGACCTAACGGTTCGCCTGTTTGGTAAAGGGCCGGCTCGATCGATTATTCTGCGCGTTATGCTTCCCGCGCTGTTGGTCTCCTATGTGGTATCCGTGGTATTTCCCCGCGGCAGCTTTGCCGGGATTGAGGCTCTTTCGGAGTGGAATCTATTTGTCGCCCGTATCGCCCTCGCCAGCTTCTTGGCGTATGTGATTGGACAATTACTGGATGTTCAGGTGTTTGACCGCTTGCGCCAGTGGGCCTGGTGGGTGGCGCCTGTTTGTTCGACGGTGCTGGGTAATCTAGCGGATACCTTTGCGTTCTTCTCGGCAGCGTTCTATAACAGTCCAGACCCGTTTATGGCCGCCAATTGGATGGAAATTGCCGCCGTGGACTATACGATCAAACTTGCCATTAGTCTGCTGTTCTTCCTGCCGCTGTATGGTTTGTTGCTGGCCTGGCTTACGCGCCGCTTGGTGGTCTGGACAGGTCAAATGGACACAGCAACCCGTACGGCCTAATCGTATAAAGTCCACCATAATCGCCAAGGCTTAGGAGCAAGCATGATGAACGTTGCCACTGTTGATTTGCACTTTATCGATATGCCCGCCGACAAAGCCGCCGCGGATGCCACGCCGCTAGTCGTGATACATGGCTTGTTGGGGAGTGCTGATAACTGGCGTTCGCACTTAAAGGTATGGCAGCGTAGCCGCCGAGTGATTGCGCTTGATCTACGTAACCACGGCCGCTCCCCCCATGCCGAGGGAATGCGTTACGCCACTATGGTGGATGATGTGCTTGCGCTAATGGATAAGCTCTCGATTGAGCGCGCGCATGTGCTTGGCCACTCCATGGGCGGCAAGGTGGCGATCAGTTTGGCACGCTTGGCGCCTGGGCGAGTGGCATCATTAATCGTGGCCGATATCGCTCCGGTGGCTTACGAGCACGGTCACGATGATGTGTTTGCTGCGCTGGACAACGTGCGGCAAGGGCAGCCCAAAAATCGCCGTGAAGCCGATAACCTGCTGGGCGAACATGTCGATTCCCGGCCGACACGCTTGTTTTTAGCCACCAACCTGATGCGCAATGAGGACAACGTGATGGCGCTACGCGTTGGGTTGGATCATATCAAGCAGGGCTATAGTGACATTATTGGCGTGCCGGATGGCGAGCAGCCCTACGAAGGCCCAGCGCTGGTGTTGCGCGGTGGCGATTCCCACTATGTGGCAGACGATATGCTACCTACATTGCGCGACGTGCTGCCCCGTGCCCGCGTGGTAACGCTCAAAAACGCCGGCCACTGGCTACATGCTGACCAGCCAGAAGCGTTTCAGCAAGCCGTCATGGCGTTCATTGACGCTCAATAGGGCAGTCTTAACCGAGCGGGATGACCGTTAGGCCATGTTGTTCCGGGGAACGCAAAAAGCGGTTCAATATACGGTAGCTATCTACATCAAAGCTTGCGGACGCATCGGCTAGGGTTTTGGCCTTTTTAAGGCTTGCCGCACTGCCCAGGTAGCACCATTGGCGAACCACGTGCCAAGCAGGCGCTGTGCTATCCGCTGCTTGCTCTTCAATGGCAATACTGCCTGGCCAGGGCCACACATTAACCTGTAGCTGCATGAGCGCCGCCTTGGTTCGCTGAGTGTGCTGTGCAATCGACTCCTGGCCATTACAAGCGCCGAGGCACTTCCCCACCTGATTGGCAAAACAGCGGCCCTTACCTTTTTCAAGCCCCAGTACTCGCGGGCAGAGCTTTTGCTCTTCAGCAACAGCTCTTAATGTGTTCTTAGCCTCTCGTGCATTGCGGAACAAACCGTACAGTGCGCCACTGATTGGCAGGCTCATGGCACTTCCGCTAAGCAGTTCCGGGTGGTTGGCTTCTGTCTCCCAGTGCCAGGTGGTCAGCTTGCGCTGCTTGCGTAGCTGCCGGTTCATAATCGGCATTAACGTTTTCACCAGTTGCGCCTCACGCAACTGGGCGCCTAAATCGCCAGCGGTTTCCTCCCATTCGATATGTTGCACCTGCTGAGCTAGGCGCATCTCTTTATCGTCCTGGTGATCACGCTGAAAGTGGCCTAGTACGCGGCTGCGTAAATTGACGCTTTTGCCCACATACAAGGGCAGCCGATTGTGACCGTAAAAGAGATACACACCAGGGCAGGCGGGCAGCCCTTCAAGCTGAGCGCTGTCTAAATGGGCGGGCAGTGTTCGGTGGCGGCGCTCATCACCCAGAAGGTTCTGCCATGCTTCTTCACTGTGCTCAACTTGCCACGTTTGCCAGAGTGCCCACAGGGCATCCACATCATCACCAGCTCGGTGGTGGCGGATAGGTGAAATGCCGTAGCGGTTAAGTAGCGCTTTCAGATTGTGCTGACGCTCCTGGGGCGCTATCCGCCGCGATAAACGCAGCGTGCATATCAACGAGGCGCGAAAATCCTGCCCCGCGCGCTTAAACTCATTGCGCAAAAAGCTGTAGTCAAAGCGCGCATTGTGAGCAACCAATTGCCCGTCGCCCAGCCACTCACGCAGTGATTCGGCGATGTGGGTAAACCGTGGCGCCTCCCTCAGCATATCGTCACGAATCCCTGTGAGCTGAGTGATTTGCGCGGGCACTTTGCATTCTGGGTATATCAAGCTCGACCAGCGATCGACCAGCTCACCGTTAACGACTTTCAGGGCAGCGATTTCGGTAATTCGGTCGCGGGTTGCCCGGGTGCCGGTGGTCTCGACATCGACAAAGATTAATGCTGTTTCGCTCATGCGTCGCCAACGTAGTGAGAGAGCTATAGGTATGGGATGATAAGCGGTATGTGATTATAACGTGTGCGGATCTACCGCTAAACGCGATACCGGCAATACCTCGCTGGTAATGCCCGTTTGCTGCAAGAAAGTTTCAAAGGCGGCATACCGTCGGCTATCTAGTGCTGCTGGGTTAAGCGCCATGCGTCGCAGGATGTCCTCCCAGGCCCCAGCATTAATATCATTATCGAGCACCGGGTGGGTACTAATGAGCAGCTCCCAGGCAGCATCAGGATTGTCGACGATCCAGTGACTCGCCTGCTCAAGGGCAAGCACAAAGCGAGACCACGTATCGGCGCGGCGGGCAAGGGTATCGCTATTGGCCAGCACTACTAAGCCGTCACTACGGGGAATATCCAGCTCATCGAAACGAATGATGTGGGTGTTAATCCCTTCCGTTGCTAGCTGCTGAGGAAGGTAGTGATAAAAACCATCCGAGACCGCGTCGATTTGGCCTTCTCGCATTGCTCGAATTGGGTCGAAGTGTAGGTTGACCGGTGCTGCGAAATCATCGGTTTGCTGAACTGAGCGGGGTAGTAACCGAGGAATACTCAGGTCGCGGCCTTCGCCAGTGGTATAACCGTAATGTAACCCTGCCAAGGTATTTTCAGTTTCCGCTTGTTCTTCCCCCGTCACAATGACCGCCGTAAGCGACGTTTCAATCAGTGTCGCAATCCGGATAATCGGCGCACCGTTATGGGCTTGTAGATGAAGCAGCGGCTGGCGCGTTAACGCTAGATCAACCTCGCCTGCGGTTAGCAGTTTGATGGCGATGGAAGGGTCGGCCGGTGACTGAATCTCTACCTCAAGCCCTTGGTTAATATACAGACCTCGTTCTTTCGCAATCACCAAGGCAGCGTGCTGTGGGCTTAGGTACCAATCCAGCATCAGCGTCAGGTGTTTAACCGGCGGTGGCTCAAGAGGCGGGGCTGGGGAAAGTGCCATAGTGGGCGCTGCTTCGGTATCACTTTCACTTTCCCTTTCAACGGGTCGCCATAAGCCATCCGGCACCTCAACGTCGGTATCCAACGTTAGGGGGGCGGTTTCATGACTGCTTACTTCATTCTCTTCATTTGCGTAACTAGCTGAATTAAAAAATAATAACGTAAAGATGAGGCTCAGCAGGGTAGGGTGCCAATAGCGTGACAGGCAGCGCAACATAGTCAGTAACTCCAAATGTTGTAACGGCGAAGTGTAGCCGCCCGGGAAAGCTTCTGACTAGCCCTTTAACCACAAGGGCGCGCGGAGAAGACACAGTAAATTCAACGGTTACATGTAATAATAGCGCTGTATTGATGTAGAGACGGAGAGTCATGGACGCAATTTATATGTTCTTTTTGGTAGGCGGCTCGCTGATGGCGCTCAGTATCTTGGCCAGCCGCTTATCGTCAATGATGGGTGTGCCACTACTGCTGATCTTCCTTGGGCTAGGTATGCTAGCAGGTGAAGAAGGCGTGCTAGGCGTTGTGTTCGATGACTACTCCATGGCTTTTGCAATCGGCCATCTCGCGCTCGCCATGATTTTGTTAGACGGTGGTCTACGTACTCGCCTCAAAACCTTCCGGGTAGGTTTTAAGCCCGCGCTCTCTCTCGCGACCTTTGGGGTCTTTATCACCAGCGCTATTGTTGGCGTGATCGCGATGTGGATTTTTGATCTCACCATCGTGCAGGGCCTGCTGGTTGGCGCTATCGTGGGTTCCACCGATGCCGCCGCGGTGTTCTCCATGCTCAGTGGCCGCGGGGTCAATCTTAACGAGCGGGTAGGCGCCACGCTTGAAATTGAATCGGGTACAAACGACCCGATGGCGATTTTCCTAACCTTGATGCTGGTAGAGCTGTTAGTTGGCGATATTGGTGGCCCCACCGAAACGCTGCTGTTTTTTATTGCCCAGTTCGGCATTGGCTTGATTGTCGGCCTGGGTGGCGGCTGGCTGAGCGCTAAACTGCTGCGCTGGCTAGACTTGGCACCCGGCCTATATGCGATGTTGGCATTAGCGCTTGGCTTCAGTGTGTTTGGCCTAACCAGTGTGCTGGGTGGCAGCGGCTTCCTGGCTATCTACTTGGCCGGTTTGATGATTGGTAATCAGCCGGGTCGCCATCTCAACTTTATCCTCCCTGTTCACGATGGCCTCGCATGGCTTAGCCAGATTGGCCTGTTCCTGGTGCTTGGCCTGCTGGTGACGCCGAGTGAACTGTGGGACGTGGCACTACCTGCCGGCTTGGTGGCGCTGGCGCTTATCTTTGTTGCGCGCCCCTTGGCCGTGCTGATCACTATCAAACCGTTCTTTAAATTCCGCTGGCGGGAAACCTTCTTTATTGCCTGGGTCGGTTTAAGAGGGGCGGTGCCCATCGTACTGGCTATCTTCCCGGTGATTGGTGGGGTTGAAAACGCTTCACTCTACTTTAACGTCGCGTTTGCCGTGGTATTGATGTCGCTGCTAATTCAAGGCGGCTCGCTGACGCTGATGGCCAAGTGGTTGAAGGTGGAAGTACCGGTAGGCACCGTGCCTAACCGACGCGGCCCGCTGGGCATTTTGCCAGAAAACGATTTTGAGCTATTTGTTTACGGCGTAGAGAACCAGGATTTGGAGGACGTGCCTATCCGGCTTCTCCGCTTCCCATCCGGGGCGCTGATTTCGGCGCTGTTCCGCAACCACACCATGCTTCACCCCAAGGGCAGCACGCGCTTAAAACTTGGGGACGTGATTTGCGTTATCGGCCGCTCAGAAGACCTGTACTCCCTTAACCGGCTATTCAATGGCGATGCCAAACTCAAGCAGGAACGTGCCTTCTTCGGCACCTTTACCCTGGATGGCAGCGCACAAATGCAGGATATCGCTCAGGCCTATGGCCTAACACTAAGCCCCGGTGAGCAAAACATGACCCTGGCTGAGTTTATTGCCCTACGCGTGGGTGGGCACCCGGTCGTCGGGGATGATGTAGATTGGCACGGTATTCATTGGGTAGTCAGCGATATGGAAGGCGGCAAGATTACCCGTGTCGGGTTACGTTTGTACTAAAGGCGTTGACTTCCAAGGGAAAGCTGTTATTATACGCACCCATAAGCCGGAGGGATGGCAGAGCGGTTGAATGCACCGGTCTTGAAAACCGGCGTAGGTGAATAACCTACCCAGGGTTCGAATCCCTGTCCCTCCGCCACTTATTCAAGGGAATCAGCTATTTAGCTGGTTCCTTTTTTTATTTCAGGGCGTCGAAAAAGGGCGAAAATATAACGAGGGGAACACCTGCCGTTATACTGCTCGGCGTAGACCAGTGCACAATAGACGAATGTCTAATCTGAAATGAACTCTTCAGCACCCAGTGTGCTAACCCGCAAGACCTTTTTGGCGCGCAGATAAGACTGCGTGGTTCTCCGATCACTGTGCTGCAGGTTGGTGGTGGCATCAAAACCTTGATCGTCAGCATCGGTGGCATGCTTCGCTCGCAGGTCGTGCTCGGTGAATCGCTCAATCCTGCCTTCATGAATTGCCTTACGCATGCCGTATTGCCAGCGGCTATGAAACGAATCCTTGTTATAAGGCCTGCCGTACCGGTTGCTGAATAGGGTAGGGCCTTGCTTCCCTTGAGCCAGGTTGTCGGCTTTAATCTCTTTCACCAACTGAATGAGCTCATCGTCCCAGGGAATGATGGCCATCTTCCCTGTTTTGCTGCTTCGCAATGTAATGCCATCCGGTGTTAGCCGATCCAGGGGCAATTTAAGGATATCCCTCTGCCGCAATCCCGTTTTGTACTTAAATAGGGCTACCGTCTCACCCAGGGCGATGTGTATTTCAGAAAGCGCGTGAACTCTGAATGGGTAATGTAGCGGTCGCGAGGCATGAGCTTGAGCTTGGGCACTGGATCCGCAGGGTTGTGCTCGACAATTTCCCAGCGCTGGGCGTAACGAAAGATATGCTTGAGCGTGGACAGCTCATGATTGGCCTGAGTCTTGGACTGCACGCCGCGGGCATCCATATAACGATAAACGTCGTGCACCGTTATATCGCCGGGCTCGTACTCTGCAAACACGGCGCGCAGCTTCTTTAGCTCCTGCAGGTTTGATTCCCGCGTTGCCTCTGATGGCTTGGCGGGAATGATCTCGGCTTCGTAGCGGTCAAAGATTCGGCCCATGCCTGCCTTAGGGAATAACCGCTCGTGCCATTGATCATAGGCGGCTTCGGCTTCTTTGGCTGTCTCCCCGAGCCGTATCCAGCTTTTGCCCACCAGTGCCTTCTGGCGGGCGTTGCACTTATAGCGCCAGGCGCCGCTTTTCCAATACACCCGGGGAATGCCTGGGTTGTCTTGACTCATGCTTGTAAGGCCTCAAATTTAGGTCGCTTGGTTTCTGGTGCTTGGTTGGCAGCCTCGCCGCATAGCACTTGTTCAACATGCCGACGGCCAACAATCAGCGCACCTCTAGCATTTACTTTCCATCGGACCCCCATGGCATCAAGCGCCGCGCATTGTTCTTTGCAACGCTTGCGGCCAGTCAGGTTTTCGAGCTCTTCCGACGTTAACAACAGGGCTATGGTGACGTCTCCATAGGTGGACCGCGAGGCCCGAGCAGGGCCTGCGGGCGTAAAAAAAACCGCTCAACGGCGGAATATTGGTTAAGCTATATAGAAATTAAAGCGGGATTAGCTGATGGCTATTGACTACGAAATAACGGTTTACGATGGGACAAAAGTGTTATTTTCAAAGACCATCAAAATGGGATCGATAGGAACTAATAGACTTGATCAGATGATGTGCTGTTTAACAGCACGGTATGCCGAGCTTACAGGCGATGAGATAATTGCTTCCTTCTTGAACAAGAATGCCAGCGCATATCATAATCACCTTTTAATCCAGCGTCAGCCTTCTCCAAAAAGGGTTATTTACTCTTGTGGCGACTCAGTACATACGGTGGTTGCATCTAAGCCAAGACAATAGTCTTTAAAAAGCCGGGTCGACAAACGTCAGTGGGGCGTATCAGGTATGAGCCGCCGCTTTCTCACTAGCGCTGCTATCCGCTTTGCGTTGGGTAGGTCGGTTAGCATGCTCAAACTCCGTGCAGCTCACGATGACGCGGCGCTTGCTCTTGCTCATCGGCGGCATAGTAGAGAAGGGTAGGTGGCCACAATCGGCAAAGGCGTGTCGGCAGGCCATGCACATCATGTCTTTGGGGTAGTAGGTCATTGCTCCTCTGCCTCGGTTAGCTCGCTGAGGGTCGTATGCATACTTTCCTTCTCGGCACTAAAAAGCAGCCTCGTTGTGGGCGGCTGTTAATTTCCGGTTGATATGATCCGCATGCCATGGTGACATGCCTAATAAGTCATTTTTAGGAGAAGCCCATGGAATGCCCGATATGTAGCGATAACGCCGAATCTATGCCTGCCACTGGGGACTTCACTTCCTATAGGTGTTCCAGTTGCGGACCATTTGGCATATCCGGAAGCCTTTTTCGCATGCTGCGAAAGGCATCATTTGATGTGGATCGGACACGAGAGAGAATAAAAGAGGCTCGTTCCGAGTATGATTGCCCGATGCTTTCAACCTGTGACGAAGATCTTTTGATCTTTTCCTTGTAAAAGTCACCTATCACTTAGCGTAGCGCTGGCTGCGGTTTAAAGAGGGATTCAGAACGAGCGCCCATAAAAAAGCCACCTCGAAAGGTGGCCTATGAAAAGTATATATTCGCTAACTTAGTGCTATGGAGACCAGAAGGTTTGGCCCGCAGGTATTACGCCAGGTTGAGTGCCAAATTTCTCTATTAGCCGGTTAATGCATGCAGGTTTTGGCGAAAGGTCACTAACTACCATCGAGCAATATTCTTGATACTCAGGGTGTTTTAGCCCAAAACCTCCTCTAATTGCACTACTCAAAGATCTGTCAAACCAAGATCTAAAAATTATCTCCCAATGAGCAATTTCAGTATCGGTATCTTCGTTCTTAAGAAGTTTATGGGCGTTTGCTTTTAATGACTCACGCTCCGCGTAACCCGCAGGTGCGTAGCTAGTAGCAAGGTAATATTTATCAAATCGCTCGTGAATTTTCCGATGCTCACTAACATCAGATTGATCTTGAGGAGAAAAAGTTAAGTCACAGATTGGGCATTTCGCTGTACCACTTTCCGACACGAGCGCTGCGCCGTCAATTTTTTTCCGGTATTCAGCTTTGATGAGATGAAATTTTTTGTAGCCAAAAAATTGCTCAGCGGCGACATCTAGAATTTGGCTATATTTGAGAGTAGGAAAATCGTTTTTTTCGTTTCTAGCAAATTCTTTACAAGTAAGAACTCTGCTAAAAAACTCTGCTGTGCTAACAGTATTTGAACTCATTTAGAGTACTCCAAAGCATTGAATTGATGCTCCACTCACACAATCCTAGAAATATTAGATTGCTTTTTAGTTCGTTCACGATAGAGGTTCGCTTTAGTGGAGAGCAGGCGCCTACCGAACGCCTAAACATAGGTTTCCATAGTTTTTGACTTTCTGCAAGAAGAAAAGTGCCCCGTCTCGTGGGGCAACCGGCTTTGCCTATGCCTACTGATTAACAGTCAACTCGGCACGCAAGCGCTGACCCCATGCCAGCATTTGCGGGGTAGAGCCAAGGAGGGCGGCATATCTCCGCTGCACTGGCTTATTGGTACAGATAAATCGCGCGCCTCCCGAACCGACGTGCAAACGGTTAGGCGCGCTGAGTTATTTAAAAAGGAATGTCGTCGTCGAAGTCGTCATATTGAGCAGGGTTAGGCGCGCCGTAGGGGAGCTGCTGCCCTTGTTGCGGTGGCTGTCCTTGGGATCGACGCTGGTTCTGGTGTGGTTGTTGGTAACCGCCATTATTAGCAGGTGCCTGACCATTACCTTGCTGCCGGTTCGGTTTGAAACAAGACATAGCCACGCTGTCGCGGTTGTCTGGATTGGGTAGCCCTGCAGGGTTAAACCAACGGTGTAGGATAATGAACTCGCTACCGTCGTCGTTCTTCATCAAGGCACCGACATTCTGCCAGCGACCTTTTGTTTGCCCTGATTGTTGATCCGTAAGCGCCATTAAACCGACCCACTTGCCCTAACCGTATTGAGCCACATTTTTTAAAGCTGGCAGCTCTGCATTCCAGGGTAAGAGCGTTTCGAGTTGTTCGAGGGTAACTGCATCGGCGATGTGCGTCAGCACATGATGGATGTAAGCCGACGGCTCCAGTCCGTTGGCCTTGGCCGTTTCGATCAGCGAGTAACAGGTGGCGCTGGCTTTCGCGCCCTGCGAGGTATCGGCGAACAGCCAGGCTTTTCTTCCCAGAGCGAACGGGCGGATGGCATTCTCGGCACCCGCGTTGCTGATTTTCAGGTCGCCACGTTCACAGTAGCCCACCAGGGTATCCCACTGGTTCAGGGTGTAATCCATCGCCTTGCGGGTGAGCGAGCCCTTCAGTACTTTGCTGGTGTTTTTATCCAGCCAGGCCTTGAAGGCATTCAGCAGCGGCAGGCTTTTTTCCTGGCGCACGCGATAGCGCTCGGCGTCGCTCAGTTCGTTCGCGGCTTTCTCGACGGCGTACAGTTTGCGGATGTGGCTGAGGGCCACATCGGCTTTCGATGGCTGGCCTTTTTTGCCCTTGGCTGGCGCGGCCCGGGAGGCTTCCACGAACTTGCGTCGGGCATGGTCCCAACAACCGATGCGGGTCAGGCCGTTTTCACGGCAGACTTGTCCATAGCCGGAATAGCCATCGGCTTGCAGGATGCCCTGGAAGTCATCCAGCAGGCGCACCGGCACCTTGCCACCTCGTGATGGATCATACTCGAACAGCACCGAGGGTTTTCCCGGTGGACCACCCCGGGTCACCCACATCCACTTGTCCGATTGGGCTTTTTTGCCATCCTCCTTGAGCACCTGGATCCGGGTTTCATCGGCCTGCAGGTAGTCACTGCCGTTCTGGGTTTCACGTATCAGGGTCATCAGCGGTTTGAACACGTCGTTCAGGCGGATGATCCAGTGGGCCATGCTGGTGCGGCTCAGGTCATGACCCAGGCGCTTGAACATCTGCTCCTGCCGGTACAGTGGCAGGCCATCGGCGTACTTGGAGGTGATCAGGTAAGCCAGTAGTGACGGTGTGGCAATGCACTTGCCCAGTGGGTGCTTGGACCGGGCGGCCGCAATGACATGCTCTTGGCCGTCTTGTTCGAACACCGCCTTTTCCTGCCAGTACTCCAGGACTTTCAGTTGGGCCGGGATATACTCCAGCTCTTCTTTCACTTTGGTGAAGAAGGTCTTGCTGGCGCCGGCTTTCTCGTCGTCGCTGAGGGTCAGCTCAATACGCTCACGCAAAAGCGTGTCGGAGAAGCCGCGTTGGCGGCGCTTGCGGGAGCGAGGCGGCGCATCGGCTTCTTCCACATCGTCAGGGAGTTCGTCGCGTAGTTCGTCAATCGCCACTTCCAGCTCGGCTTCATCGAACAACACGATCTGGTTGGGCTGTTTTTCACTGCTTGCGGCGAACTGCTGGATCTTCTTGTGACGCAGCAGCTCTTCGAGAATGGCGATGTAATTGTCGCGACGCCGGAGGGCCTCATCATGCTGCTGCAACTGACTCTGCAGAGCCGCTTCTTTCGCGGCCAGTTGTTCCTGCAAATCGTTGATAACCGCCGCCATTTCAGCGGGCGAGAGACCGCTGAAATCGGGTGTTTTGGGCGTGTTATCAGGCATTGTTTTCATGGCGAAATGATAGCAAAAACAACGCCCTGACACACTTAAAAAGTGCTACCCAACGCTCTCATAATGCAGGGTTTTATGGCCCTGCAGCAGGGTGATGTCGTAGCCGTCCAGCAACCAGTTGATCTGCTCGCCGTTCAGCGGCATCAGCTCATCCGACGGGCCCGGCCATTTAAATTTTTCCTCGGCCAGAGACTTGTAGTAAAGCACAAAGCCGTTGTCTTCCCACATCAGACACTTAATCTTGTTGCGCTGCCGGTTGGTGAACGCATAAAGCGCGCCGGAGAACGGGCTGTGCCCCAGCTCCTGCTCGACAATCAGCGCCAGCCCATTGGCCTGCTTGCGGAAATCGACAGGCTGTCGATACAGGTATATCTCCGGCAGGTCCCAGGAGGGGCGCAGATAGCGGTGGCGCATTACAGTTGCCTCAGCACGGCACCGAGCAACTCCACATTGCCAGCGTGCAGGCCGGTGATCGAGACGCCGCCGGGCAATGACACCGTTAATCCTTCTGACGACTCCGGACCAGGCACTGCCGATACCTTGGCAAACCCAGGCGACGACACGGGTTGCTCCGGAACCGCTGTCTCCGGTTCGGCCAGCTTTTTGCGCCAGTAAACAAAGCGGCAATAAGTCAGTGATTGCTGCTGGCAGTAGGCCATGCCGGACAAACCCGACGCCTGCCAGTCCTCGATATGCTGCTGCCAGAGACGTTTGCGTTCGGCGTGTGTCATGCTGATTCCTCCTGGTGTTTATGAGGAAATCAGTGTGGGCAATTTCAGGGCGTGGCTGTAGGTGCCGATTTATGGGCGCTTACGTTGATCCTGGTATTCACCAGTCTTAACAGCAATGTCGCGTAATTTTTGAGCCATGTGGCCTCCAAATAAAAAGGGCCTGAAGGCCCTACGTGGTTGTGTGCTGCTTATTAAGGCTGGAAGGTGCCCAGCAGGCACTCACTCTCTGTCCAGCCGCCCGTGACAAGCTTGGCGAACTCGGCGGCGATCTCTTCTTTAGCGGCGTCGCTATGATTCTTGTGAGGGAAATTTGGTTTTAAGGTGAATGTCGACTAATTTTAATGAGACGGTAAGTTTTTAGGCAAAATTGTAGGAATAATTTCGCCTTTCTTCGAAAAAAACATCTTTATTCTAAGGAGGATGCTGTGAATAAGTCTTTGTATCTCCCTCTTGCATTCGTGCTTTCTGGTTGCTCTACCCACTCTGAATTTTCTAAAACCGGAGCTGGGGTGATGGCTTGGAAGAACGATCTATCTGCTGCACTTGTGGTTCCTGGTGATAGCACCAAGGCATGTATGCAAGCTGCACTTAGCATGAATAATTTAAGTTCAAACACATCCGCGAGCCTTTCTGGAGCCATGTTGCAGGAGATGAGGGAAAACCCTGGTAATTTAACATCAGCTGATATTGCAAGATTTAGTTCTGTAATATCTCAAACAGCCAAGGAGCTGAATGTGTCAACTGAGCGTACGACATTCTTGTCGATTGGTGCTTTGTATCTTTGCCAGTATCAAGCAAATGGCATGTCAGCAGCAGCTGTTGAGAGAGTTGCAAAGCACTTGATATCTGAAGCAGCAGCCATCAGTACTGATGATAAGGAGCAGACTGTAGGTAAATCTTTAGACTAGTCACATCGCTAGGGTGTGATGGTGGGGACGCATGACAAGGCCGCTTAGTCTTGACTGGCGAAACTATCGAACGCCTCAAGGGCTTGGGCAGCATAGGTGAAAGCTGGCCCACCGCCCATATACATACAAACGCCTAGCATCTCCATCACTTCTTCGCGTGTTGCTCCAAGCTCCGCAACAGCTTTTGCGTGGAACGCAATGCACCCATCGCAACGCACGCTAATACCAATTGCTAACGCCATCAATTCTTTGTATTTGTGTGAAAGGACACCGTCTTTATTCGCCCCCTTAGCCATTTGGTTAAAGCCTTTGGCAACATCGGGAATGTCTTTGCCGATATCCTGCATTAGTGCCGAAAGGTCTTGGGTCGTTTTTTGCCAATCTTTATGCATAGCGCTCTCCTTAAAGTGAACTGAGGGTAGTCAGATCAGTGATAGCCTTCTCCCACTTTGACCTTACCGCGAAACACCCAGTAGAACCATGCGGTGTAGGCCAGCACAATGGGAATAACACACAGAAAGCCTATCAACAGAAACAGCTGGGATTCCGGTGCAGAAGAGGCATCCCAAATGGTGTAGTTAGGCGGCACAATCACGGGCCACTTACTTGCAATTAGCCCAAGGTAGGTAAACAGGAAGATGCCAAGAGACATGACGAAAGCGAGGCCTTCATCTTGGCGCTTCATCGTTCGGTAAGCCATGCTTGAGCACACTAAGGTCAGCAGGGGAAAGACCCAAATAAGCTGGAACTGTTCCAGCCAGCGACTATATACCTCAGGGCTAACAAGTGGTGTCCAGGTGCTCACCATGGCAAACACGACCAGTACTGCTAACAACAACTTTGGTGTAATCGCATAGGCCCATTGCTGTACATGCCCCTCTGTTTTCATAATGAGCCAGGGAGAGCATAGCCTGCCATCAGCCCTAACCCTGTTAGCACTGTGAAAGGCGTTAACCAGTCGAGCGCACCGCCGACATAGCGAAAATCTTCAACGGCAAACCTCTGGATGTAGGCACCTACAACAGCTCCCTGTGCACATGAGGCGCGAAGGGACGGTGCATCACTCTTATATGAGCCGTTTGACTGGGGTTAGCAAACGCTAATCCTTCACGTGCTGTCATTGGTAAGGTCATTCCTTGTCCCGAAAGCTAATCAAATAGCTCAAGGGATGCAAGATGATAAATGCCATAACACTCGTGGCAGCAGCAGCACCTAGCAGCGCTATCCAGTCAAATACTGTTGCTACATAGCCAAGCGTCGAGTGAGTGAGCCAAGGAATCCAGAGTATGGCTGTTAGCCCGATTAATAGGGCTAATAGGTTGGTGAGACGGCTACGGTGGTGAGTGATCTTATAGCCGCGTCGATAAGTGAGCAGGTGCAGGGCGATGATAATGATTAATCCCATTATGAGCAGCCACCTAAAGGGTGCTAAGGCGTACATCAATATGGTCAGCATACCGTTAATGGACATGTCAGCTCTCCTTATGCTTTGCCTTCAAGCACAGCATAGTAAGCGGGTTGAAGCATGCGGTCTTTCATTACCCATACGGCCCAGGACTCTTCAGTGGGATCAATAAAAGGGAATGAAGGCATAAATGCGAAGTTATCGGCGTAACCAAACTCTACCAGCATGGCCTTGCCTATGCCGGTAATCATGGGGCACGAGGTATAACCGCTATGGCTTGCAGGAAGCGCATTCCCTTGCATCACGGCAAGTAGGTTCTCTTCGACTACCGGTGCTTGCGCTTTAACGCTGGCGGCTGTTTTATTAATTGGGGCACCAATCACATCGCCAATGCCAAATACCTCGGGGTAACGGTTGTGCTGCAGCGTGTGGATATCAACATCTAACCACTCGCCCCTAAACGGACCGTCTTGTGCGATGAGAGCACTCTGTTTGACAAAATCATGGGCACTCATGGGAGGCACGACATGAAGAAAGTCGTAGTCTGCGATGACTGTTGGCTGGTCATCGCGTCTGAATTCAGCTTCTCGAAGTTGGTGGTGGGATGTGAACTCGCTTTCAGGCCCTACAAAAGCAAATTCAGCCTGTTTGGCTTGAGGGTCAATGGCGGAGAGTCGATAGTGGTGACGTCGGTTAACGCCTTGGCTATCAAAGCGCTGCTTAACGAACTCATCGACCCAGGGTTGAGAGAAAAGACTAGCGCCGGGAGCCATATAGTCCACATCAAAAGCGTCACGTCGCCCGGTGTCTTCTAAACGACTTAGTGTTGTGAATGTCATTTTTAGCGGTGCCCCGGCGCACTTTACGGGTGTTGGGGCCGCGGTAAATATTCCTCTTCCATGACCGCTCTGGAGCCACGTTTGAATGGCCTGGTTAGTGCGTGATGCTCCCTCGATACCTGCATACACACTGCCAATCCCGTGCTGCCCCACCAACGCTGGTGTCATACCATCGATCAAGTGGTAATTGAGCTGAATGCCGGAGGCCACAATTAAGAAATCGTATTCCAGCGTTTCGCCACTGACGAGAGTTATACGCTTGCTGTCAGCATCAATGCTGTCTGCGTAGTCACGCAACCATTTGACTCCTCGTGGAAGAAACTGTGCATTAAGGCGCGTTGTTCTTTCTGCCGCCCATATCCCAGAAGCTACCATTGTCCAGCCCGGTTGGTAGTGGTGAGTTTCGCGAGGTTCCACGAGTGTGATAGTTCCTCCCCGTAGGCGTCTGGCGAGTCGGTTCACCATTGCCATGCCTGCTGCACCGCCACCAACAATCACGATATGTGCTTGTGTTCGCAGAGTGCTAGCAGATAACCCGCTGAACGGTAGTAAGCTACCCACACTCAGCCCAGAGCCAACTTTCAATAACTCTCTTCGTGTTAATAACGGTGATTTTTGCATGAAAGACTCCTTCAGCGTGGGATAGTATATGTCTTTTGGGAATATTCTTATTCAATTATTTTCTTTTTGCGTAAGAAAGCCATAAACATTTTGTCTTACTTAACAGAAATGCCCTTTATAAAAAGTCAGAAGTAAAGTTTGAAAATGTATCAATGATCTGCATCACTCATTCGTTAGGAAGCTCTGCAGTAATTCCCACCGAATGATCCATCAGCTCTGAAAAACGATTCTCAGCTAAACTCGACTAACCCTTACCGGCAAACCCTGGCGCACGCTGGCCCCGCTGATGGGCTCAAGCCAAGTGCCATCCACATTCCTCGTGGGGTCCTTAAAGCCTAGATCGTTGATATTGATACCCGCGCGCATCCAAGGCATATCCGGTTGAGATTCACCGTCGATAATATGTGGCGTTGCGCCTAAATCCCGGTGGCCATAGCCGTGCTCAATGCCCAAGGCACCAGGTATTACGCTTTCACTGACTAGCGCCAACCCGACTACGCTTCCGCCAGGGCTTTCTATGCGAATGGTATCGCCGTGCTGGATACCAAAGCGCTCTGCGTCTTGGCGGTGCATCTGTATCGGGTTGTAAGGCTTGATCATACGCAGCCGCTCACTGCCGATAGCGTAAGAGTTCATCAGGTTGGATTTGAACGAGAACGCCAACAGCGGCCACTCTTGCTCCGAAAACACCTCGCGCATGGGTTGCTTGTTCGCCATCTGAGGCAGCTTATGGCAGGGGACGCCGCTATTGGGCAGGCCATTAGTGGTATCAATGCTGGTGCCGACTGATTCGTTGTAAACACATAGCGTTTGCTTCCACTGGTATTTCAATTTTTCACCGATGAAGTGCTCGCTGGCATCTTCAAAGCGTCCACCCCGGGCATAGAGATAGGCGACTCGAGCGCGTTCATCAGTTTTTAGCGTTCGTGCGATTTTAGGCACCAGTGGGGCAATGCCTCCATGGGCAACATCAGCATCGTCGGCTTCTGGCAATGGTTCTTCTTGAAAAGCGATATTGGCCGCGGCCCGCAGATAATAATCCTCTGCGCGATTGAGCGGGTGCAGATTGCCCTGGGCATCGGGAATTGCGTTGTCGCCAAAGCCGGGCAGGCCAAGCCGTTTGGCCACAGCGATAAAAAAGCTGTCCATAGACACCGGTTCGCCCTCAGCGGTTTTTTGCTGGCGCGGCTCCACCACGGGCCAGCAGGCGGTGGTCAGCTTGCCTAGGGTGCCTTTCCACGCGCCCGTAAAGCCCCAGACCTCGTACATCACGGAATCAGGCACAATGTAGTCGGCGTAGCGGTTGGTTTCATTGATAAAGCCATCCACGGCAACAAAGAGTCCCAGCCGTTTGGGGTCTTTCAGCTTATCGACAATGACGCCTTTTAGGCCAGCCTGACCGTAAATCGGGTTAGCCATACAGCCAATCACCGCTTTGATGGGGTAAGGATAGCCATCTAGTGCCGAGGGTAGGTGCTCTGTGAGCGTCGGCGGCGCCAGCGAGCGCCACGGCGCTCTAGCCGGGTAAGGGTTTTCGCCTGCGGCGACTTTGCGCTGATACTCGGAAGACTTTTCGTAGGGGAAGCGCGAGCGGGATAGAAATACCCCCTGCGGCGCGCGCTTACCAGGAAAGTTGGCTAAATCGTAGCGTGGGCCCTCGCCGGTACCGCTGTAAGTGCCACCGCCCACGGCGCTGCCACCCTTCATGTTGTAGTTGCCCGCCAGTAGGTTCAGCATTTGCACGCTAAACGCGGCATAGAAACCGTTACCCGACATCATGCCGCCGTGACAGTTAACCGCGGCTTTCCTGCCATGGCTGGCATAGCGGCTGGCCAATTCAATAATCGTCGCCTTTGGAATGCCACAATGTTCTGCGTAGGTGTCTAGGTCGTACTCGTGGGCAGATTCGCTTAGCAACGTCAGGCTGCTTTTGACGGTCACGGTGGTGCCATCGGCAAGCTCAACCGGACGTTCGGCAAAGAGCTCGGCGGTCATCACCTCTTCGCTTAGCGCGAGTTCGCCATTGGCCACTACCACCGGCGAGTCAGCATCGCTACCCGCTTCCGCTAGGCCCAGGTCGCTGGCGCGAAGAAAATAACCTCTGCGCGGGTGTTCATAAGTGTCAATTACCAAATGAGTGGCGTTGGAGTGGGTGGTTTCGCCCGCTGCATCGGCGGCGGCTTTGCCGGGCAGGGCTAGGAAGTTGCTAGCATAGCCCTGGTTGTCAAGTAGCCACTGAATGATTGCCATGGCAAAAGCGCTGTCTGTCCCAGGACGAATAGGCACCCAGCGGTTGTTGTCGGCTGCGTGGGAGGTGGCGGCATTGAGCGCTGGGTCGACCACTACGTACTCCAACGTACCGGCTGCACGGGCTTGGGCAATCAAACGGCCTTGGCGCTTAAACGGGTTGCCCGCTTGGCTGGGCGCACAGCCGATATACATGATAAAACGTGCGTTTTGGATATCCGGCTTAACGTGGGCGTTGGTGACGATATTGTTCATCACCGCGCCAGATCCCATACGGAAAGCCAACCCGCAGTAAGCGCCATGGTGACCATAATTGCGGGTAGCAAAGGCATTGAGGGTAAAGCGCTTGAGTAGATCTGAGCGCCCGTAGTCAGTGGCTTCCATCACCATTAATTGGTTGGCCTTGGGGCCATATTCAGGGTTATCAGGGTCGATCAGGGTGTCGTGATCGCGAATATCGCGCAGTCCATCAACGTGGCCTTCGTTAAACAGGTCGCCGCCTTCGCAGATTTCTTCAATGAGTTGCTCAAAGGAGATTTTCTGCCATTGACGGCTACCACGTTTGCCTACTCGTTTTAAACAGTGGTCGACACGGAAAGGGTTGGTAATTTGGCTCATCATGGCGTTGCCACGGGCGCAGGCGGTGGAGCGGTTTGTCTGGCCCTGTTCGCCATAGGCGCTAACACTGCGCAGTGCATCCGCCACCGGTGTACGCATGGGTAAATGGTCGTCGGTGGACAGCGGGTGGTAGGGATTGCCTGATACCCGCAGTACTTCGCCAAGGGCGTCATCGACCCTAACTCTCACGCCGCACCGTGTGGTACAGCCGTAGCAAATAGTGAAGGCGACTCGCTGGCCGGGGGTTAAGGTGAGTTCGCCAGTGTCTAAATCGACTCGATATTCTGGGGTCAGCGAGTTGCCATGAATATGGTGCCTGGGTTTTTCACCCGCGCTACCGGTAATGCCCTTAGCCATTTTTGCCAAAGGGTCGGCATAGCCCACGGCAAAAGTGGCTGCACCACCGGCGACGGCAGCGCCTTTTAGAAAACGGCGGCGTGACGGGTCTTGAGCAGACTTAGACATGACTAGACGCTCCTTTTTTCGCGGTGAGAGAATGAGTAGAAGCATCTTGGGTAGCGTGAGTGGGCGTTGCTATAAGGCCGCCCTGTTGGGCCTGCCGCCAGGGAATAAACAGTTCAATCAGTAGAATAGCGGCGAGCCAGAGGCCGAAGGTGCCAACAATGCCTAAAATACCGGAAGAGCCCGCGGGAATGCCGTAGTGATGAAAGCCTGCGCTGTTGCGGGCCACATGCTGAACATCCATCAGCACCACCCAGCGGAACATCCAGCCCATGTGTATGGCTACGAGGCCTAACAACCATGCCCAGGCAAACAGTGCTGGCTGGTTAGAGGTTAGGACACCGCGCGCGTGCTTCTGGCGCAGGGTAGGGCGAGTCAGTAAAAACAACACGGCGGCAAAGAGCGCTAAGCCGGTAATCCCTCCCCATAGGGCGGTATTGCGCCACGAGTCGCTATGACGCACGGATTCCAATGCGGCGGCAACAGAGCCTACGTGGGCATTCACGCCATCCAAAAACCAGCTAATTGCAACCAAGCCTGCTAGTGCACAGGTCACTAGCAGCACATACAGCATCTGTCGTATAGCGGTTTGCGAACAAAGCCCACTAACCCGGTTCAGCACTAATACCAGCCCGGAGGCGGCGATAAACCCCGTGGTCGCCAGCATAGGCGGTAGCCATACGGTGTTCCAAAGCGGGCGGGCTTTTACGATTGCAAGCTCCGCACCGGTGTAAAGCATAATGCCGCTGGAAAGCCCCAGCGCAGCCAGACCTACCACGGCGACCAGTGCTCGTGGCGTTATGCCACTGCCCAGTGAAAGCCAGGTAGCTAGCATGCCGCTGAGTCCTGGTGCGCTGCGCTGCGCCTGCAGCGCGGGCCGCCATGCCAGCCAAGCAAGGCCAAGCACGCTAACCAAATAAAGCGGCAGAACAACGCTGCCAATCGACATCCACGAGTGGCTATTGGCGTAAGCGTAGAAGTGCCAGAACCGCAGCGGCTGGTGCAAATCCGCGAGTAGCGCAACGGGCGCTACCAGCGTAGTGCTAACGCAAGCGATTAGCGCCAGACGCGCGGTAGGCAGCCAGGCTTTTTTGCCGAATACCAGTGCTGGGGCGGCTAGCCACAGGCTGGCGTAGGAAACCGCAATCATGAAAAAGTACTGCACCGCCCACGGGTACCAGGCGATGTCATAGCGCGGTGCCAGTAGCTCAATGGTGGAATTCATAGCCCATCTCCTGACCGTGGGGGTCGAGTACTTCCAGCGCAACGGGTTCTGCCGTAGGACGCGTGGTGAAGCGCTCATCCATGCCTAGGTAGAACACCTGAGGAAGGGTGTGTTTTTCGGGTTGTAGCACCATCAATGCATCGCGATGTTCGTAAATCATGCGGCTGATTTGGCTTTGAGGATCGCGCATGTCCCCAATCACGCGGGCACCACCTACGCAGCTCTCAACGCAAGCGGGCAATAGACCGACTTCTAGACGATGGGCGCAGAAGGTGCACTTGTCGGCGGTTTGCGTGCGTTGGTTAATAAAGCGAGCATCGTAGGGGCAGGCGTTAACGCAATAGGCACATCCCACGCAGCGGTCACTATCGACCACCACAATGCCATCCTGCTGCTGGTAAGTGGCTTCTACGGGGCAAGCCGGGATGCAGGGCGGGTTTTCACAGTGGTTACACAGCCGGGGCAGCATAAAGGTGGCTAGCTCGCCGCTTTCCTGGTGCTGTACTTCATATTGGGAAACCGTGGTGCGGAATTGGCCCAGTGGTGCAGCGTTTTCGATATGACACGACACCGTACAGGCTTGGCACCCGATGCACTGGCGTAAATCGACAAGCATGCCGTAGCGTTTAGTGGGATCGCCTTCACGGCGGGCAGGTTGCTGATTGATGCCAGCTTGGGCAAGGCTTGAAAACGGTATCAGCGCAGCGCCGGCGCTTAAACGTGCCATTTGACCCAAGAGCGAACGGCGTATTGCGTCCATAGCGCCTCCTTGGCGAATTAAACGGCATTCGCATGGGCGAATGGTCGGAATACGCTTAGGTTACGCCTTTTGTTAAAGGTAAAAATTGATACGTGTCAATGGGTTAGGGTATACCCCCTTAATGCTCCCTTAATGTTAAATGGCTAAGTGTTTGTTCTGTATGCGTAGTTTCATTTAGCATTAAACAATTGAATGGCGACGCGGGTGATTTTTAGCGCACATATATAAAAAAGCGCTTGCGTTAATAAACATGGCAAGCGCAATTTCTATGGTCTTGTTTGCTTAATAGGCACTATTTAGTTTTGCAGGTATTGAAGCCTATTAATTTATAAGCTGGGCAGAAGTTAAATAGCCCGGTGGCTAGCGGCAATACGCCGATCCAGCCCCACACCCCGATAGTGCCTGTTAGGGCCAGTACGATCAGTGCAATCCCAACCAGGATGCGTAAGATTTTATCGATACCACCGACATTGCGACTCATAATTGACTCCTTAATTTAAGTTTGGGTGCTCAAAAACTGTAAACAGGAATGGACGGATCGCGCATCATTTCCGCTATGGGCCAGGTGCCGCCACACCCACGCCTTCAAGAAGGTCGTCTTCTTCGTTTTCGCTGTTGGGCAGGTAAATGGCACACACATCCACGGTGGCGCCATTATCTAAAAGCATATTAAGCATGCCTTCCGGCTTGACTTGGCCTGCCGGGTTGCTCGGTGGCGTGTTGATAGCTTCCGCACTTGTGTATCCCCCGACGGCCAAATCACCAGCAGCATCACAAAGCAGTATATGCAGGTGAGTGCCTTGCTGCTGCATGGCGTTGGATAGAATCATGGCCATGCCTTGGGTCTGCAGTGAGTCGCTAGTAAGGATAACTAAGGCCTGATCTTCAGTTCCGTTTCTGCCATGGCTGTCAGACATTGAGAGACTTGAGAAACCGATAGCAGCAGTAGCAACTGCCAGTGTCAAGATCGTATTGCTGAGCTTATGTGTAATAGTCATGTAGTCACCTCGTTGGTTTTGATCAATATCTTGGCCCTGCTGCTCAAGCAGTGACCCATATATCGGACTGTTAATGGGCAGGGCGCCATGCCACATCGGGGTTGATGTCATAGCTCCACGGAAGACCCGAATTGCGCCAGCCATCCTGCGCTCTTACGCCCTGGGAATTACCCTCCTTGAGCTTTTCACCCTCGAAACCGTCGGTCATGGAATAGACTTCGTTGTATCCCATCTCGGCGATCACATCGGCAGCGGGGGCACTGCGGGTGGCACCGGAGCGACACATGACAATGATCGGATCTTCTTTGTTTACGCCCAGCGCTTCTATTTTGGCTCTTACTTGCTCTTCGAAGTTAGCGTTTTTGACTACTGGCCAAGTCTTCGCGTCTTCATCGAAATTATCGCGCTCGGCTATCACCCAGGGCACATGGATATCGGTGGGCTCGGCGAAGCCAGTAAACTTGATCTCAATGGGGTCGCGTACGTCGATAAGTACAGCACGATCGTTATCTTGCATGAGGTCATGAGCCTCAATGGCCGTGACATAGAGACCTAACGTTGTTTCCCGGTAGGCCTCTACTTCGTCTGCAATAGAGGGTGTGGCTCCTAAGGCCATCGTGATTCCGATGACGGTAGCCATTGGCATTAAAGAACTTTTCATAACTATTTCCTCTAACGTAATAACTTAATTATTATTGTTTGAGAATAGACCTCTTCTCGCTTAAAAACACGAGGCATATGGCCGCAGCTTGATCCATATCAAGCCCATATGATTTTTCGAGGTCGTGAAATGACGTAACGATGAGGGAGTCTTTTTTCTCAACGACAACGACAAGCATTGCCCCATTGTCTAGGCCCCAGAGGAAACAGTTAGCCTTGGTGGATTCAGAAGGAGAAGAAGACTTAAAACAAAGATGGAAGATGACAACTCGGATATCTTAAGGCGTTACTGGCGCACAGTACCCAAATCAAGCGCCGCTGTAGGCTGGCTTTATGCGGCTACTGGTGGCGGGGAAGAGCCAGGCTTTGGCTAATCACCTTTTTATATGGGTACTCGTAGGTTTAGCGTTAAATTGCATCAAACGAGCGCGCCACTATCAACAAGTTTCACAACTAGGGCTTATTGTTGTTAGCTAATGGTAAGGTGCCGTACTCTTTCACCGGCTGGATAGCAAAGTTACTGCGAATATCACTCACCCCGGGTAGGCGAAGCAGTGTCCCCGTTAGAAACGCCTCATAAGCCGCCAAGCTAGGCACCACTACCTGCAGTAAAAAATCAGACTCCCCAGAGACTAAGTGCGCAGTAACGACTTCTGGCAGTTTGACTACTGCCTCACGGAAGGCATTAGCCTGCTCTTCATGGTGACGTTCAACCTTGATACCCACAAACACCGTTAGCTCAAGTCCGACACCTCGCCGATCAAGCTCAGCATGGTAACCACGAATAATACCGCTAGCTTCCAAGCGTCGCACTCGGCGTAAACAGGGAGATGGCGACAAGTTTACTTTCTCCGCGAGTTCCACATTCGTTAAACGGGCATCACCTTGGAGCAATGCAAGAATGCGGCGGTCGATAGCGTCTAACTGACCAATTGGCATGAGTAAGCATTTTCCTATTAACAATTGACACAAAATACCAATAAATATCATTTTTAAAGTCAAAATGGCAAGAAAACGCTCACCCCTTTAAAGGTACCATAGCGCTTGCGAAGACACTATTTGTGGTCTTAAGGAAGCAGCGATGGAAATTGGTCTTTTTATTAGTGCATTAGCCATTGTTTACCTAATTCCTGGTCCCGATATGTTACTTGTGTTGCATACCAGTAGCTCTCAGGGGCGTGGTCATGGGCTAGCCACAGCGCTAGGGCTAGGCATCGCCCGAGGGCTGCATGTGGCATTAGCAGGGTTGGGTCTAGCGGCGCTATTTACCGCCGCCCCGTGGCTATTTGATGTGGTTCGTTACTTGGGCGCAGCTTACCTGGTTTGGGTAGGTGTGCAACTTATCCGTAGTCGGCATAGCGCTGATAGTAATCATCACCAAGCATCACTCCTGAATTCAACTAATAAGTGCAGCACCTGCGGTTTCTAGTGCTCCTGAGTATTCACCTAAGAACACCTGGGCTGGGGTTCGGTATCCCAGCCGCTTCCTTGGTCTATCGTTTAGCTTATTGACGACACTTCGTAGCTCGGCATTGGTCACTTTGCGGAAGTCAGTACCTTTAGGAAAATACTGCCTAATCAGACCATTGGTGTTTTCATTAGTACCACGCTGGCATGAGCGGTACGGGTCGCAGAAATAGGTCTTAGCCGAGACGGCCTTGGCCACTTTCCGGTGCTCAGCGAATTCCGACCCATTATCCAAAGTGATGGTGTGCACTGCCCCTCGGCGTGGTGCCAATAACCGCGTCATCGCCTGAGCCGTTCTAGTGGCGGTGATTGTTGGCAGCCGCGCTGCCAAGAGGTAGCCACTGCGTCTTTCGACCAGGGTCACCAGTCCAGATTCTTTGTGGCCCTTAAGCACCGTATCACCTTCCCAATGTCCGATATAGCGCCGTTCTTCAACCTTGGCAGGGCGCTGCTCAATGCCTACTCGGTGCGGGATTTTGCCTAACCCCGCCCGCTTAGCCAATTGGCGCTGATAGCGCCGATGGCGTGGCAGTCGGAGCCGTTTCCATAATATTCCCCCGTGCTTCTTGTCGTCCCAGATTAACGCATAGATCCACTGATGGCTTACGCAGACCCCGTTGGCATTGGCCATGAAGCCACTGATTTGCTGAGGGCTCCATTCGTCCATCAATTGGTCAGTGACCCAGCGAATCAGGCTGGGCAGCCGTTTCGTCACTTTCCAGGCGGTGCGTCGGCGCTGATCACTTGCCGATTGAGCCTGTTCAGGCGCATAACCACTGGTCAGAGCGTTGCGCTTTATCTCGCGACTAATGGTACTGCTGTGGACGCCAATGGCCTTAGCTATCTTTCGCTGGCTAATGCCGGTCTCAAGATAGGCAAAAATTTGGTATCGTTGGATCTGGGTCAGTTGTCGGTATCCCATGCTCTGCTTCACTTTGGTAGGTAAGGCAGAGAGGGTACCGGCGCTGGCCCACCTGCCTCTACCTTGTAGTCCAAAGTGCTGCGCTTATTCTATGAATCCAGGCTCAAAGGCAGCTATTATCTAGCTTGGCGTCGAGGGCTTCTAACTAATTTGCTGAACCCGAAATCGCTGCTTTTTTGTTCGGTGTTACTGCCCCAATTTATACATACCCAGCAAGGCGCCGTCGCACTTCAGTTCACTTTACTGGGAGCGGTGCTAGTGGGGGTGGGGCTGCTATATGATGTGCTATATGCTTGCCTGGGAGCGCAGATGCAACGCTGGTTTGCCAGCCAGCACAAACGGCAAATATTTCAGCGATGGGTGTTTGGAACGCTGCTTATTGGCTTTGCGCTGCGGTTAGCCGCTTAAAATTGCTATCCTAGTGTAATAAAGCCCCGCAAGCAGACGCAGGACTTGGCCGCCTAGATGAATGAGGCTGATTAGGGAGGGAGGTTAGTTATTTTAGTCATTTCCTTAATCGCCTGGGCCACACTCCATACAGTGCTCAGTAATGGCAGGCCCTTGTTGAAGATTTGCCTGTAAATCGCGCAACCCTGACCTTAAACCCTCTTCAAGTACCGGATGGTAAAAGGGCATAGCGAGCATCTGGCTGACGGTTAGCTTTTGCTCCAGTGCCCAGGCAAGCAAATGGGCTATGTGCTCAACCTGGGGTCCGAATAGCTCCGCGCCTAAAAACTGTCCGCTGCCGTGCTCCGCATATAGCTCGAAATAACCTTTATTT
Source organism: Vreelandella sp. DA03-1M (assembly GCF_055725665.1). Taxonomy (NCBI): domain Bacteria; kingdom Pseudomonadati; phylum Pseudomonadota; class Gammaproteobacteria; order Oceanospirillales; family Halomonadaceae; genus Vreelandella; species Vreelandella sp. DA03-1M. The sequence continues at coordinate 2,411,068 of NZ_CM146798.1, read as the reverse complement.
TCCCCCATGACCAGTGCACGGCCTTGATCAGCAAAGGAAACTCCGCCTTCAGCGATGCAGCCACAGCCGCCATAACGAGTGTCTAACGTAGCGCGACTCTCACCCACAATTGCCATCTGGGGTTCGGTAAATACAATCGCCAGGGGGACGTTACGCTGACCCACTTGCACATCATCCAAATGAGCGGCATTTCGACCTGCGATTTTGCCTTCTGTGATGGCTTCGTGCAGTAGCGGTACCGACTGATTTGCATCACCTGCGATAAAAATATGGCTGGGTGTGTTTTGTGTACTTAGGCATTGCAAAGTAAAGCGATTAAATTCAGGTACGCCGTGTTTATTCAGCTTGAGTCCGGCCTGCTCGATGGCTAGCTGATCCACGTTGGGCCGACGCCCTGTTGCGGCAAGGACATACTCGAATGTTTCGGTGAGTTTTTGCCCCCGGTCACGTTCGAAAAACGTAATGGCAACGGCGTTATCGGTCTGTTCAATCTTGTCGAGATTGGCATCAGCATCCAGATACAGCTCGCGATTGAATGTCTCGTCCGCCAGTTGCCGGAGTTTTTCAGATTGAAAAGGCCCAATCGCACCCCCCACGCCAAACGTGCGAGTTTTCACACCTAATCGGCTAAGCGCTTGACCAAGCTCCATGCCAATAACGCCAGGGCCGATCACAGCGACTGATGCAGGCAACGTTTCCCAGTTGAACACGTCATCATTAATGATTAACCGATTGCCAGCGCCTTCCAGCAGTTTTGGCCATGTGGGCCGCGAACCCGTGGCAATGATGATGGCCTCAGCGGTGAGCCGGGTATGCTCATCTATGACCAATGTATGTGGATCAATAAAACGCGCGTGGCCACGCAGCAGGTTGGATTCAGGAATCGTTTTCATCGATTTCATTACATTACTGACGAAGCGATCGCGCTCATGTTTGACTCTTGCCATCACAGCTTCGCCATTGATCACTACCTGATTGACAGTGATACCAAACATCTCCACTTTGCGCGCGTTGTGTGCTGCATTGGCAGCGGCGATGAGTAGCTTAGAGGGCATGCAACCCACGCGGGCGCAGGTCGTGCCATAGGTGCCCGCTTCTATCAGTACTACCTCATCGGTATGCTTGCGTGCGGCGTGCCACGCGCTAAGGCCGGCGCTACCTGCACCAATAATGGCTATCTTGGCGTGTCGCTGTTGCATGACGTTGTCTCCTCTCGTTGTGTTGGCAAGAGTGGTGAGTTGGCTTCGGCGGGATGGGCCAGTGCCTGCCAAGCATCAAAAGTCGTAAAAAACACCTGTCCGGTTAGCTCGCGGCAGAAGTCAGTGTGTTGTAACCGATCCATCACTGGCCCTTTTACTTCCGCTAGGTGCAGCTTGGCGCCTGAATCGTTTAGTCGCGCGTTGATCGCCTCTAAGCTTTCGAGCGCAGACGCATCAATCGCGTTAACTGCTTGGCAAGTCAGCACAATATGCTTAAGCGAGGGTGAGCGGGCGGCCAAGGCCATGACGGTGTCTTCCAAATAACGGGCATTGGCGAAGTATAGGCTTTCATCGATGCGCAGCATCGCAACGTTCTCATCGGTTTCGACCTGATGGCGCTTGACGTTACGAAAGTGCTCGGTGCCCGGCACGCGGCCAATCACCGCGCTGTGGGGCTGGCTGGTACGGTATAGATGCAGCCCAAGCGAGAGCACTACGCCGCTTATAATGCCTAGCTCCACGCTGTGCAGCAGAGTGAGCAGTAGGGTGGCCACCATGGCCAAGCCATCGCTACGGGAGTATTGCCAAGTACGTTTCACCGCCGGTAGGTCAATTAGCGTGCCGACCGCCACAATAATGGTAGCTGCCAGGGTCGCTGTGGGTAAGAATGCCAGTAGGTCGGTTAGCAGTAGTGTGGAAAGCATAATGCCCAGCGCCGTGAATGCTCCGGCCAGCGGTGTTGCCGCGCCTGCTTCAAAGTTGACTACCGAGCGGGAAAACCCGCCAGACACCGGCGAACCGCCGCTGATACCAGCGCCCAGATTAGCCATGCCTAGTGCAATTAACTCTTGATTAGGATCTATACGCTGGCGGCGCTTGGCAGCCAGTGTTTGCGCCACCGATACCGATTCCACAAAGCCCACCAGGCTAATCAGCAGTGCTGCGGGTAATAAGCTAAGCCACAGCGATTGTTCCAGGTTGGGCAGTGCAAGGGCAGGTAGACCGCTGGGTACCGCACCAACTAGTGCTACCCCACGCTGCTCTAGGTTTAGCCCCCAGGCCAGCAATGTGGTGGCAATCACCGCTGAGATCGGAGCGGCTTTCACGATGAGCCCGGCAATGCTGGCAGAAACACCGATAGCCGTCAGCCACGTATTTAACCGCTTGCGGCACACCAGCAGAAAGCTCCACACTCCTAGTCCGATCAGCAGTGTCGTTATATTGACCTGCTGCCATTGGCTCAGTAGCGCCCCCATAAGGTCAATGATGTTATGGCCAGAGGCTTCTACGCCGAGGATATGTCGAAGCTGGCTAATCGCAATGAGTATGCCCGAAGCCGTTATAAATCCCGAAATTACCGGATGGCTCAAGAAATTAACTAAAAAGCCTAGCCGCAGCACACCCATGGCGATCAATATCAGACCTGAAAGCGCCGCCAACACCAACGCTGCCCCAATGTATTCCGGGCTACCAGGGGAAGCAAAATTACTCAGCGCTGAAGCGGTCATTAGTGCCGCTACGGCGACAGGCCCCACCGCTAAGCTAGCGCTGGTACCAAAAATGGCATACAGAACCAGTGGCAGCATGCTGGCATAGAGGCCCATTTCCGGCGGTAGCCCCGCCAAAAGAGCGTAGGCCAGCGCCTGCGGCACCAGCATTAGCGTCACAATTATCGCGGCTAGAGCATCCCGAGAGAGCAGCTTCCGGTTATAGCTGCGTAGCCAGCCGAACAGTGGCACCCAACGCTCAATGCTCATGTGACGTACTCGCCTGCTGATATAGTGTCATCACGACTAATGTCGTCGCACGGTTAGGTTGGTTGATCTTCGAGCCCTCGCCGATGCTCTTCCAAATCGAAGCCTGCTGCTTTTGCAGCGGTAAATAGTTCAGCCAGATCGCACTGCTCCGCTTGACGCTTAGCGTAGGCCCATAGATGGGTAGCCCGCTTACCGGTGCGGCAGAAAGCCAAAATAGGCCGGGGAAGTTGCTTTAGCGCCTCAGCAAAGGCGGCAATATCCGCTTGGCTGTAGTCACCGGGAGTAACCGGAATGTGCGCCCACTGAAGGCCAATCTCTGTGGCTTTTCGACGGTAGGCCTCTTCACCCGGAAACTCAGCGCTTTCTCCAGGCTTGCAGTTACAAATAACCGTCTTGAAGCCTTTTGCTTTTACTTGCTCAAGCTCTTCTACCGTGAGCGCCGAGGTAATCTCGACATCGGTTTCTAAAGGCTGCGTTTGCATGGCCATGCTCCTTCTATCGTAGAGGTTCTGAAAGTTAGTGGTTTATTAATCCCAAGCGGCGCCTTCCAGGGCATCCAGCGGAATTTTTAAGTAGCGCTTACCATTAGCTTCCGGCTCCGGCAGTCTTCCACCACGCGTGTTGACCTGTAGAGCGTGCAAAATCAGTTTGGGCATGGGCAATTCACTATCGCGCTTGTGGCGTAGAGAGATGTAATCCGTTTCACTCATGTTGACTAAATGCGGGTTATGTTCAAGCTGCTCAGCGACCGTACTTTCCCACTGGGGCTCGCGGTCATCGGGCATATAGTCGTGGCCGGTAAACAGCCGTGTGTTAGCGGGCAGCGATAGAATCTGCTGAATGGAGTGCCACAATACCTTGGCATCCCCACCGGGGAAATCTGCCCGTGCGGTACCAAAGTCTGGCTGGAATAGAGTGTCGTGCACGAAGGCCGTATCGCCAATCACATAGGTAATCGAGGCCAGCGTATGGCCGGGCGAGTACAGTACGCGAGCATTCAGTTCACCGATGTTAAAGGTGGCGCCTTCACTAAACAGTGTGTCCCACTGGCGGCCATCGGTAGGCATTTCTGGCCAGTGATAGATCTCCTTCCACAGCGTCTGCACTTTGGTGACATGCTGCCCAATAGCCGTGGGAGCACCTGTCTTTTCTTTTAAATAGTGTGCCGCAGAGAAGTGGTCGGCGTGGGGGTGGGTATCGAGAATCCACACTACCGACAGTCCCTCTTTTTCGATATAGGCTAGCAGTTCATCGGCGCAATGGGTCGCGGTCGCGCCGGACTTTTCGTCAAAATCCAATACGGGGTCGATAATCGCACACTGCTTGGTGGCGGGGTCGCTCACCACGTACTGGATGCTAAAGGTACGTGGGTCAAAAAAGCCGGCGACATCGGGCGTGCCTGTTCCGGTGTGCTTTGAAAGCTTAAAAGTATTCATACGTAGTCCTCCTAAGATGTGAGGTATATCAGGATAAGGAGCTTCCAGCATTAAAGTGCCTTTTTGCAGAAGTACCAGTCGGTGTATTCATAGCCTGCTGATTTACGAGCTTCCGCATCTTGCGAGGTGTGGGGTGGTGGAACGATGACCGGCTGGCCGGGCAACCAGGCTTCCGGTGTCGCCACCCCATGCTCATCGCTTGTTTGTAAGGACTTAACCAGGCGAAGCACTTCTTCCACCGAGCGACCGTTAGTCATCGGGTAGTACAACATGGCACGCAGCACACCCTCTGGGTCAATCACAAAAGTAGCGCGAACCGCAGCGGTGTCGCTGACACCTGGCTGAATCATTCCGTAGGCATTTGCCACTTTCATGTTGAGATCAGCAATAATCGGAAAGGTAATCTCAACGCCGAAGTTATCTTTAATGCTGCGTGTCCATGCGATGTGCGAGTGAATGCTATCGATGGAAAGACCCAACAACTCCGTGTTGACCTCTTTGAACTGTTCTGCGTAATTCGCAAATGCCGAAAATTCCGTGGTGCACACTGGGGTAAAGTCCGACGGGTGGGCGAATAAAACCAGCCATTTACCTAAATAGTCAGTGAGTGACTTTTCACCATGAGTGGTTTTCGCGGTAAAAGCCGGTGCTGGACGATTAATTTGTGGCATTACGGGTTGGAAGGTTTCATTAGACATGTCGAATTCCTGAGAAGTGGATTTTTCTTTCAGGAATAAAGATAGATCATTTTGTTATCAATAGATAATAGTATGGCATTATGGAGCTGATAGGGAGCCCTTGGCAGTTTCCGGTGTTCCTTATGGTTATCTCCGCTCCCCCGGTGACTCGCAGCCAGGTCTGTTCCCGCTGGGGGATCAAGCAGCGGTTATCCCGTCGTTTGCTGGTGATGGCATTGCGATTGCCCTGCACATGGCCTTCCTTGCAGCCCGCGTTCACGCCTCAGGTGGCGATTCCAATATGTATCAACGCTTGGCCTACACCGATCTAACGCGCCCAGTCCGCAATGCGGAGCTACTGGCGAGCGTGCTCTCTTATCGCTTAGGTCGAAAGGCGGCCTTCCTATGTGCACGGCTATGGCCAACAATGCTGAGAGAAACAATACTTGAGACGCGGGTTGGCCAATCTCTCCGCAGTCGATAGCTGCCTGCTTGACATAAACTCGGTTTTGAAGCGATTCGCTAAGACGATTAGCTTACCAAACCAATTCAGATTAGTGATCATCACCCCGGTTGCGGAATTCACGATTTTTCTTATTAATTACTACGCATTAGGCTACATTTATGCGAGATTAGCGGCCAATCATTAACGGCCGCCGTTGCTGCGTTTGAGAGGTTTCATGTTTTTAAAGCTTCTTTTGTGGGCCAGCCGAGTGCTGGTTCTTTTAATGGTGGTGGTATGTCTTCTACCTTTGTTACCCAGTGGTGAGTGGTGGGTCAGGCTGTGGGATTTCCCTCGTTTGCAGTTAACCGCCGCGTTGGTGTTTCCGCTTCTTCTGTTAGCTATCCATGCGTGGCTCAAGCGCCCACGAAAAGAGCATGCCGCCTGGGTAGCCGTTATCCTGGCCATTGCTGGGTGGCACCTTTACCACATCTTGCCCTTTACCCCCGTTTGGCCCACCGAGGTTCCGTCGGCGGAAATGCGGTCCGATGACGACCGGACAGCGTTAAAAGTGCTGACCGCCAATATTACTTTCAAAAACGATCATTACCCCGAATTGATAGAGATGGTGCGTCGTGAGGACCCCGATCTCTTACTGTTGATTGAAGTTGATAGCGCGTGGGAAGAAGGGCTGGCACCGCTGGACGACTATTACGATTATCGGGTGGGAGAGGTGCGTGATGAAGGCCAGGGACTGGTGCTTTGGTCGCGTTATCCGCTTTTGGAGGAGCAGGTGGAACACTTAGTTTCTGAGCGCAGACCGTCGGTTTTCGCCACCCTTGATGTGCCAGGCATGGGCGCCGTGCGGTTTGTGGGGGCTCACCCTGTACCCCCCGGCCTTGAAGAAGATATCAAGAGCGAAGATAACGAGGCACGACGGGATAGCCGTGAACGCGATGCGGAACTGATGCTGATAGCAAATCATGTGCAGGAAGACCCGGATAATCGCTGGATCGTCACCGGCGATTTTAACGATGTGGGCTGGTCGCATACCACGCGGCTGTTTGCCGATTTGAGCGATCTAAAAGACCCCCGTCGTGGCCGACGGTTGCTGAGTACTTACCATTCGGCGTACCCGTTTTGGCGCTATCCAATCGACCATCTGTTCGTCTCTGACGGGCTTCATCTGGTTGAGCTTGAACGTGTCAAAGTGATTGGCTCCGACCACTTCGGCATCGTTACGACACTTGCCGTTGGGCGCAAAGACCAGGAAACGCCCGAAGCGTCAGAAGAAGAAGAGGAAGAGGCCCAGGAAATGGTTGAAGAAGGAGAAGAAGACGCCGCCGAGCATGACGCGGGTGCTTCAGAGTAGGGCAGCTATGGTTAAGCTAACTGCTTGATCTGGCATAGTGTTAATCATAGGCTCCCTAGTATTTAGCCATAGTGTAGATAACTCTCTACTTACAGATAGGTTTATTTAAATTCGCTTGATTGAAGCATGCGCAGGCATCAGTGACATTGGTTTTTGTTTTAGCCAGCATGAAGCACGATCTTTTCATTAAGAAGATATAGGCTTTCTGTAATAACTGACATTAATTATAATAAGAAAAAAGATATTGAACTCTAAAATTTGTTAACCGTTTTACTCCATCACCAAGTTCCTATGTGTACTAGACTGAATATTATGCCCAGTTTAAAGGAGAGGCCACATGGATAAGGAGGTCATTGATGCTATCCGAGCCAAAGAGCAGCTACCGGAAACGATGACGGATAGCGAGATTGTCCAAGAGTATAAAGGAACCTACACGGCGGCAAGGGCGGCTATCAGCTTGGATCATAAACCGCTGGATCAAGTATTGGCTGATACGATGGCAAAGATTTTTCCTTTTATGCGTAATAAGAAGTAACCGTTGCCCAGCTCATCGGCCCTCTCATGGCTAGAGCGTCCCATAAAGTTACTTATGGAAATGTCATTCACATGGAGGTAGCACATGACACTCACGGCATTCGCAATTAACTGCACCCTTACCCCTTCACCCGCCGAGTCCTCTTGCGAGCGGCTTATAGCGGAGACGCTAACAGAGCTTGAACGTCACGGTGTCACCGGCGAGCAGATCCGCGCAGTCGATTTTAACATCAAACCTGGCGTAACTTCTGATGAAGGAGAGGGGGATGATTGGCCTCAACTTCGTCAGCGAATCCTAGACGCCGATATATTCATCTTGGGCAGCCCGGTTTGGTTAGGGCATCACTCCAGTGTTTGCCAGCGCGTTCTAGAGCGGCTTGATGCTTTCCTGGATGAGACAGATGACCAGGGGCGGCTTGTCTCATACGGTTGTGTTGCGGGCGTCGTGGCGGTGGGGAATGAAGATGGCGCGCATCATATTATCGCCGAACTGTTCCAGGGCTTGAACGATGTCGGTTTCACGATTCCAGCGAATGCTTCTACCTACTGGGTAGGCGAAGCAATGCAGTCAACCGATTTCAAAGATTTGAAGCAGACGCCAGAGGTCGTTCAAACCGCAACAGCGGGACTTGCTCGTAACTGTGTTCATCTCGCAACGCTACTGAAGCAAACCCCATACCCTAATCAAGATAACTGACACCTGTGTGCGTTAGGCGGAGCGAAGGGGGAATTGCTCTAGCGGGGCTCGCTGAGCAAGCCTCCCATTTGTTGTTCCGAAAGCCGTGTATTGGCCATGTAGTAGACGATATCGCCATCTTGTAATGGACGGTCCGTGGCAGGGTTGAGCATGTTGCCTTCGCTATCGTCCTGGCCGCTAGCGAGCCCTAAAACGGTGGCGTTGCAGATCTTTTTCGCCTGTATAAAAAGGTCGCCAAAAGTGGCACCAGCAGGCGGTTTACTTATCTTCGTTTGATACTGCGTAGCGCCGCGATCGACGGCAAGTAGCTCATTAACCACTCGCGAAATACCGGCATCTGAAGCGGAGCGTACCAGCATTTCAAGTGCCAGCGCCTGGGTGCATTCGATACCGGGTAAGGTGCGACGTAGCATCGCTGCGGTGTCAGGATTTGCGCAGTGGGCGACAATATGGGCACCTTTCCCTTTTAGGCTGTAGGCACTCAGTGCGACAGTGGCCACCCGATCATCGCTTGTGTCATAAATAATAATACGGCTGGCGTTCTCAACCCCCGCCCGCTTGAGAAGATCAGCATTGGAAAAACTCTCGCCTTTAATAAACTTTAGATCGGCTGGGCGTGGATTGCTCATCTCTTTGATCACACAAAGCACTATCTCGTCAGGTAGGCTTTTGTCGGCTTTGAGAATATCCAAAATACGTTCTGTGGTTTCGCCGTGCCAGCCGATAACGAGGGTATGGCCGGTTAGGTGGCTAAAATCGCCTTTTCCTTGCATTTGCAGTCTCCAAAAAACTGAAAGTGTGACAGTGGCTTTACCAATCAACGCTGCAAACAGCGAAATGCCGCCTGGAATGAGATAGAGCGTGGTGATCCATCTGCCAGCCACTGTTTCGGGGCTGAAATCACCGAAACCGACAGTGCTGGCAACCACCACATAAAAGTAAACCCAACCGGTAATGGAGTCGGCCATTGTTTCGCCGACCATGGAAAAAAACGCCCAGGTAGTGCCCATGTGTGCGAGGACTACTAGCAGAAGAAATGTCCAAGAGATTTGAAGAGTTGATGCTTTGAGGACGCGAAGCAGTCGCTGGATTACAGGCATTTGGGTCTCTTAGAGTAATAAGTGCGCATGTTCTTTGTTTGGCGCGGAAGTCGAGAATTGAGTGTTTAAGCGTCTATGGAATAAACAAAAAGGGCCGCAAGTAGCGACCCTTTGTTATTTATAAGCTGTAGCTCTTAAGCGAAGCGCTTGGCAATCCAGGAAAATGCGCTCTCGGTAAGTGATTTTTTACCGTGGTGCTCGCGGTACTGACTCCAGACCATACCGCCTGATACTACCGCAAGGCTCATCAACATACTGGCAAGAATAAGTTCATTCATGGTTTACTTTCCTCATCTGAGGTTTTATCCCGCTCCACATAACCATAGCCGAACGACCCGACAAAGATCAAGAGTATACCCAGTCCCACGCCCATCCAAACATTATCGGTATTTAAGCTGGGATTGGTGACTACCCAGCCCGCCGTGAAGCAAGTGGCCACTACGATCACGCCCACGTTGCGAGTCGCTTCCAGGAACTGCTGCCGGGTTGCTCGGGCGCCTATTCTCCTGCGTACTGCTGAGGCCCTGCGTTCCTGTAAGCTTTTGTTGAGCCTAGCACGTAGAGCCTCTTGCGGGTCTTTACCATCATGAGGTTCTTTCAAACGACCACCTGTCATTAATGTCAAAAACAGTAATTAAAAGCCAGCCTTATTTACTTGGGTTCCGCGTGTGCAGTCGCCATAAACCATGGTGTCGCCAGCTTCTTCAGCAAGTTGTCGGCAGTCTGCCGTTCTGGAAGAGGTTGGGCCTGAGCTACAGCCTACAAGCATAAAGGCCAAAAGGCAGAGGGGAATAAGCGTTTTCATTGATAACTCCTTGTCAGCAAAATAATCCTTACGTCATTGAACATCATCGTTAATGAGCGTGTCGATGATCGACGGATGGCAATTTTAGTCTAGGGGCCGCAGATCCACTGGCCTTTGATAGCCGATTGATCTGACCCGACGACCATTAATTCTGCTGGGGAGGGGGGAGATTCGCCGCTGCCTTGGGGTTCGCCAGTGATGGAAACTTCAACAGCGCCGCCATCACCTTCAAAGGTGGTGCCTCGCAGCATGCCATCAAAGCCCCCAGGTGCACTGACATGGTAAAGCTCATTGTCTAGCTTGATGAGCCCTTCAGCAGGTGATGTTGAAGCAACCACACCCATGGCAACCAGTAAGACGGATTCATTATCAGAAGTAAAAGCACAGCTTAGCTCACCCGCTAGCTCAGCATTGCTCATATCGTCTTCGGAAAGAGGCGTTAGTCGGTGTTCTTGAGCCGAACTGCTGCGGGAGTCTTGTCTTTCAGGGTTGTTGCTATCCCTTTCTTGGGAGCAGGCCGCTAGTGCTAAGGCAGCCACAGTGCTGAAGAAAAATGCGTTAGTAACGCTCATTGCTAATATCTCCCGTTCCATGGATGAATTTGCCAGCGGAACATCATGGCGTATGACTATGTCTTAGTGAAACACCTTATTACTAGGAAAATGAGTATGGATCGTATATTCGCATGGGATCACCACCACCGTCAGGTTGTATACCGCATTCCCGGTCATAAGCATGAAGACGGCAGGGAAGATAGTGACTTATCACCTGTTTGGATACCTGCGGAGGAGTCTGATTTACCAGATGGAGTCACAGTTGAAGATTTGCGGGATGTGTCTGTTAAGGAGTGAACCTTTCATTGTTTATTAAAATTTTACTTGCCTAGCAAGGCTCCTAACTTAGCAACGCAGTGAGGCATTCTAAGCTCTCGCATGGTTGCGCTTTATTTTTTGAGTGTCTATCTCTAGCTGCAAATCAACCTGCTCCTTGCTAGAAGACAAGATAGACACCAAAAATCCCCCTAATCGTCTCCAGCGCTACTGGGCCATGAATTAAGCCTCTAAGCATGAATATCCGTCCCTTCAACGCGAGTATTTAGAAATTAAAAGACTACGTATTCATGATATTATACTAAATTATATCATATTTATTTCAAATGGTTATATTGGTTATCAAAATCAAATAAATTGCCATATTGAATACGTAGTCTTTTTCATCTAGAACTAGGGAGGTTGAACGTAGCCAGGCTTTGATTCCCAAGAGCGTGGCGTTGCATCGGCAACAAAAATAATGACAAAAGGAGCTTAACGAATGAATCACATCCAGCTTACTTCGCGAACAATCTCTGTATTAGCGGGTGCGGTTGCGCTAGCAATGGCCACCAGCGCCGCTGCACAAGCCGAGCGAGTTATTGATGTTAGCTTGCCCCTTGGCCCTGATTCTCAGCAGGGCGTTGGCGTATTGAAGTTTGGCGAAGAGTTAGAACGCCTTTCAGAAGGGCGGTTGAGCATTGAGCCGCACTATAACAATGCCTTAGGGGCCGAGCGTGAAGTGGTAGAGGGAATGGGATTCGGCATTATTGATGCCGGTATTACTTCTACTGGGCCAATGGGCGGCTTTGTCGATCAGTTCATGCTGTTTGATTTGCCTTATATTTTTGAAAACCATGACCATGCTTATGCTTTCCTAGACAGTGAGCATGGCGAAACGCTTGCACAGCTTGCTGAAGAGCAAATGAACGTTAAGTTCTTAGCATGGATGGAAAATGGCTTCCGCCACAACACCAATTCAGTGCGTGCACTTAACAGCCCAGAAGATTTGCAGGGTATCAATCACCGCACCCAAGAAAGCCGTGTGCAGGTGGACACCTGGGAAGCGTTGGGCGCCAATGCTACTCCGATGGCCTGGACCGAGGTGTATACCGCTCTGCAGCAAGGGGTCATGGATAGCCAGGAGAATCCGTTACCGACCATCTACGATGTAAATTTTTACGAAGTGCAGGACTACTTGAACCTGACTCAGCATGTTTACTCACCGGCACCGTTGATGATGGGGTTGGATCTGTTCAATTCGTTTAGTGAAGAAGACCAGGCGGTTATTCTGGAAGCCGCACAAATTGCGTTGCCTTTTCAGCGTGAGGCTAGCCAGGAGCTTGAACAGCGCTACCTCGTGCAACTCGAAGAGCTGGGTATGACAGTTACTCATCCCGACCTTGAGCCTTTCCGTGAGGCTGTCCGTCCTGTGATTGAACAGTGGTCACCGACAGTGGGTGAAGTCCTCGTTGAGGCTGCTATTAATTTCGATTACTGATCCCTGGAAATACGCGGGAGAAATGTCTCCCGCGCTCTTTCTCTAATGGTGAGGCAGCTATGAAGTCTTCTCTGTTACTGATCAACAGAGTGATTGATCAGTTTAATCGTGTAGTGGGTTGGGGCTTGGCGTTCTTGTTGCTGACCATGACCGTACTGATTTTTTGGCAAGTTTTCGCTCGGTTTGTCGTCGGAAAACCGCTATTTTTTTCTGATGAAATAGCACGTTTCGCGATGATTTGGTTGACCTTTATTGGGGCGGGTTACGCTTATCGCAAAGGCGCACTTATCTCTGTCGATATTCTTCTTGAGTATTCAGGACCTCGTTTCTCGAGCGTATTAAGAGTGTTAGTAGTGCTTTGTTCGGCGCTATTTGCACTGATTATCGTGATATATGGGTTCGACCTTGTCGGCCGCGTGGCCAGCCAGACGGCACCCAGCACTCGCGTATCAATGATGTGGCCTTATATGGCTGTCCCGCTAGGCGGTATCGTTATTCTCGTTAATAGCGTGGCACTGTTAATCGATGAAGTGGTGGGTAAAGAGCACCCAAAACGGGCAGACATCCAGCCGCCGGAGGTTAACTAATCATGGCCATCATGCTGTTCCTCCTGCTATTAGGCTTTTTTCTGGTTGGGGTTCCTATTGCTTTCTCTTTAGGGTTGGCATCGGCCGTGACGGTATGGCACGGCGATTTAATGCCTATGCTGATTGTGACCCAGCAATTGATTGGTTCGGTGAACTCCTTTCCCTTAATGGCGATTCCGTTTTTTATTCTGGCGGGATCGTTAATGCAGTACGGCGGCATTTCTGAACGCTTGGTTAATTTCTCTAATACCCTGGTGGGTGGGATGACCGGCGGGTTGGCTATGGTGGCTATCGTTACCTCGCTATTCTTTGCGGCCATTTCCGGTTCAGGCGCCGCGACAACCGCCGCCATAGGTTCCATCTTGATCCCAGCAATGATGGCGAAAGGCTATCCAGGCAGCTATGCGGCTTCAAATCAGGCAGCGGCAGGGGCTCTTGGCGTTATTATTCCGCCCAGCATTCCACTCATTCTTTATGCGATTGCCGCAAACGTATCGGTGGGCGATATGTTTATTGCCGGTATCCTGCCTGGCATATTAGTCACCATATCGCTGCTGATATTTGCCTACATTTTTGCCCGTAAAAACGGCATCGGGGGCAACCAGAAAAGCACGCCTAAAGAGATGCTGTTAGCGGCCCGTAAAGCGTTGCTGGCAATTCTCATGCCGGTAATCATTTTGGGAGGCATTTACGGCGGGATCACCACCCCAACCGAAGCTGCTGTGATTGCCGTTGCCTACTCATTTATCATTGGTTTCGTGGTTTATCGTGAAATTAAACTGCGGGATTTAATGCGCATTTTGCAAGAATCAGCGGTTACCACGGCCGTGGTATTAAGCATTATTGCGGCAGCCGGACTGTATGGAAGAATTCTGCAAAGCCTGAGAGTGCCCACCATGGTATCGGACTTTGTGCTTTCAACCATCGGTAGCCCTTTAGCATTTATCATTATGGCCAATGCGCTGCTGCTGTTTGTGGGTATGTTCATTGAAGCCGCTGCCGCCATTCTTATTTTCGTACCGATATTATTGCCGATAGCGATTAGCTTTGGCTTCGACCCGGTTCATTTCGGCATCATCATGGTGGTGAATCTGGCGATGGGGATGTTTACGCCTCCCGTTGGCCTAAATCTTTTTGTAGCCTCGCAGATTTCCAATATCGGTGTCGCCCGCTTAACGAGTGCCATCTTGCCGTTCGTCGCCATCGTACTTGTCAACGTCTTAATTATCAGCTTGATACCTGCGCTATCCACGTGGCTACCGTCACTTTGATACCCCTAATAAAAAGGAGAATAAACATGTCAGTCATTGAAAGCTTAATACCGCGTCAAGGATTAAAGGTACTGGTTACCGCAGGCGCAAATGGCATTGGCTTAGTGATCGCCCAGGCCTTCAAAGAGGCAGGCGCAACGGTGCATGTATGCGATGTGGACGAAAGAGCACTGGGTGCCTTACCGGAGGGCATTACGTATACGCTAGCGGATGTTAGCAAAGAGGCCGAAATCACCCGTTTATTTGATGATGTAAAGCAGTTGGGCGGGCTTGATGTGGTGGTTAACAATGCTGGAATAGCGGGGCCAACCGCGGGTATTGAGGAGATCGGCGAAGAGGAGTGGGTGCGAACCATTGATATCAACCTGAACGGCCAGTATCGGGTTGCTCATCGCTCAGCCGCACTGCTACGTGAAAGCCAGGGATTAATGATCAACCTTGCCTCTGTCGCCGGGCGATTGGGGTTTGCTTATCGTACACCTTATGCGGCGAGTAAATGGGCGGTCGTCGGTCTAACCAAGAGCTTGGCGTGCGAGCTGGGCCCAGATGGTGTTCGTGTGAACGCGATACTGCCCGGTATTGTTCGCGGCCCGCGGATTGAGAATGTGATTAAAGATCGCGCTGCCAAGCGGGGAATCAGCTATGAGGCAATGGAGAAAGAGAATCTAGCCAAGGTTTCTATGCGCAAAATGGTAGAACCCACGGACGTTGCCGCGATGGCGCTATTTTTATCTGCTCCTGGTGGCTCCAATATCTCCGGTCAGGCACTAAGCGTGTGTGGCAATGTTGAAACACTATAAATACAAAGAAGAGGTGCGATATTCATGCAATCAATAACTGAAGAGTCGCAGGTGCAGCCAACAACAATGACGATTGGCGTAGTCGGCGCTGGCTTAATTGGTCGCGCTTGGGCGATTGTGTTTGCCAGAGCTGGTTTTACGGTGAGTGTGTATGACGTTAACACTGCGGCGCTTGAAAATGCCGGCTCGGCTATTCGGCAATCACTTGTAGATTTACAGCAAGCAGGTTTGGTGAATGGCGTGGAGCAAGTGATGAGGCACATTCGCTTTGATGGCGACCTTGCTAGCGCCATGCAGGGAGTGGGGTATGTGCAAGAGTGCGGGCCTGAAAATGTCGAGGGCAAAAGAGTCATCTATCGTGAGCTTGAATCGGTAGTCGCAGACGACACTATTTTGGCCAGCTCTACCTCTGGCATTGCCGCTTCGCTATTTAGCGGTCATTTGCGTCGTCCCGAGCGGTGCCTGGTTGCGCACCCCGTTAACCCACCTTATCTAATTCCATTGGTGGAAGTGGTACCCACGCCGCAAACCGCAGACGTTGCGACCAATACTACATTAGCGCTAATGGAGGCCGCCCAGCAGGCACCCATTTTGGTGCGTAAAGAAATTGAGGGCTTTGTACTCAATCGGTTGCAAGGAGCCTTGCTCAATGAAGCCCTGCGTTTGTTCCGTGATGGATACGTTTCCGCAGAAGACCTCGATAAAACCGTGAAATACGGGCTTGGGCTGCGTTGGTCGTTTATGGGGCCATTTGAAACCATTGACCTCAACGCACCGGCGGGCGTTGTGGATTACGCCAATCGTTATGGTCCTTTGTACCATCAGGTAGACCAACAGCGGGGCAGGGAGAACCCCTGGGATGAAACGACGTTACAGGCCCTGGATAAAGAGCGCCGTGACTTACTGCCCAGTGCTCAATTGCCGACTCGTCATGAGTGGCGCGACCGTAGATTGATGGCGCTGATGGCCCATCAACGCTCAATGCCTGAATAAGAAGCTTGAATTATTACAATAAGGAGGCCTTAACATGGCTCAAAAACGTAAAGTGATTATTTCCTGTGCGGTGACCGGGGCTATTCATACGCCATCAATGTCGCCACATCTGCCGGTAACGCCTGAGGAAATTGCCGACGCCAGTATTGCTGCGGCTGAAGCGGGCGCGGCCATTTTACATCTTCATGCCCGCGATCCTGTCAATGGCAAACCGACTCAAGATCCCACCATATTTGAGCAGTTTTTACCCAAGATTAAGACCTCTACCAACGCGGTGATCAACTTGACCACGGGTGGAAGTCCTCATATGACGGTTGAAGAGCGCATGCGACCGGCAATGGAGTTTCAGCCCGAATTAGCATCGATGAATATGGGATCGATGAACTTTGGCCTGTTTCCGATGCTTAATCGTTATCAAACCTTTGCGCATCAGTGGGAGCGTGACCACCTGGAGAATAGCCGTGATTTGGTGTTTAAAAACACCTTTGCGGATATTGAAAAGGCGATCACCCTGGGGACGAAGAATGGCACCCGCTTCGAGTGCGAATGTTACGATATCGGCCACCTGTATAATCTTCGTAACCTGATTGACCGGGGAGTGGTCGACGGTAAGATATTTGTACAGAGTGTGTTTGGAATCCTGGGGGGCATTGGCCCTCATCCTGAAGATGTACTTCACATGCGCCGTACCGCAGACCGCTTGTTTGGTGAACAGTATGAGTGGTCAGTACTTGGTGCCGGTAGCAGTCAGATGCGGATTGCCGCGCAATCAGCTGCCATGGGTGGGCATGTACGGGTAGGGTTGGAGGACTCTCTATGGCTTGAACCCGGAAAGTTGGCTGAAAACAACGCTAGCCAAGTAAAGCGGGTGCGCGAACTTTTAGAGTCACTCTCTTTTGAAATTGCTACGCCTGATGAAGCGCGGGAAATGCTGGAACTGAAAGGTGCAGATAAGGTTGGCTTTTAAAATGCTCAATGCTAATGAAGGCCCCAGCCAGGGCCTTCTGGTTTTTATCACCACAAAAACTCCAGTTCAAGTCCCATAACTCATAGCCAATTAAGTTGAATAAATGAAAAGAAAATCCATCACTTCACGCGATGTCGCTCACCTTGCCGGTGTTTCACAATCAGCGGTTAGCCGCAGTTTTTCACCAGCATCCAGTGTGTCAGAGAAAACGCGCAAAAAAGTGATGGAGGCGGCTCGGAAGCTTGGCTACCGACCAAACACCATCGCGCGATCTTTAATTACGCGTTCAAGCCGCACCATAGCGGTGGTGACTTACAGTCTACAAAACCCGTTTTATGCGTATTTACTTGAAAAAGCCTCTCGTTTTTTACAGGAGCAGGGCTACCATCTTCTGCTGTTTTTCGCCCCGCAGAACGGCGATTTTGACATGGTGGTGGATGATTTGATTCGTAGTCAGGTTGAAGGGGTACTGATGCTGGCGATCACTCTGAATCAGCACCAAGCGGCAGAGGTAGCTGATTTTGGCATTCCGGTAGTGATCATCAACCGCACCGTTGAATACTCTGGCATTAGCCAAGTCGGCAGTGACAATTTTCAAGGTGGCTACTGGGCAGGACGCTACTTGGCTTCACTGGGTCGCCAACGCATCGCCTATTTGGCCGGGATTCCTGAGTCCACCACTAACCGACAGCGTGAAGAGGGGTTTAAGGCCGGTTTAGCGGCAGAAGGGCAAACATGCTTCTCATACGATATAGGGCATTATCGTTACGATGACGCCTGTGATGCCACGCGCCGCCTATTTTCAGCGCGTAAACTCGAAAAGATGCCCGATGCACTCTTTTCTGCCAATGACCTGATGGCTATTGCTGTAATGGAAACGTTGCGAGATGAGCTGCATTTAACGGTGCCCGATAATGTTTCAGTAGTGGGATTTGACGATATGGTGATGTCTTCTTGGCCAAGCCATTCGCTGACCACCTTGCAGCAACCCGTCGAGCAAATGATTGTTAAGGCCACGGAACTGTTGCTAAAACATATTAACAACCCTGAAGCACTACCTGAACAGCTAGTGCTACCGGTAACACCCAGGATACGCCAGAGCACGTCTCATATTTCGGCGTTTTAATAGGGATTTTTATACGTCCCAAAGGGCAGTCAGTCGCTATTTAATTCATGTTATTACCCATTGTCTTTACTAGATTTAGCGCTATTATTTTCTTAACTTGGCTTATTAGCTCCCTAAGGAAAATCCTCATGTTAAAAGGTTTAATCGTCTGTTTTGCGGTGCTGTTTGCGCAATTGGCGGTACTGCATGTGATTGATGCTCGTCTTTACAATACCCCGCAAAATGCGCCTCAAACAGCAGCGACAGTCATTACGCCACACAAAGATGAGAAAGACGACGAAGAAGTTCAGAGCTAAGCTGCGGGTATGTTTACAACGCTGTATCAATCATAAACCCATGGCTGCACTCAGTGCCGCCATGGCGTTGCTTTAAAGCATTTCATCCAACCATTCGTTAAAGGCGACCCAGGAGCGTTGATCGGCGCGTTCGTGGTACGCACCACTGCCAAATACACTAAACGCGTGTGGGGCACCTGAATAAATACCGACTTCATAGGTGACACCGGCAGTTTCCAATTCATCTGCCAGGATAGCAACGTCATCTAGGCTCACCGAGCTGTCTGCACCCCCATGGGCAATAAATATAGGCGCTGTTTCACTTGAGTAAGCTTGACTCTCGGGTGTCGTTAGTCCGCCATGGAAACTGGTATAGGCGGCAATATTATCCGCCTCGCCGGAACGCGCAATTTCTAACGCCACCGCACCGCCAAAGCAGTAACCCATTATGACCGTTTGTTCAGCAGCGCCCTGTTCTCTCGCTTGCGCTAATCCGCCCAGCGTTAGGGCACGCATACGCTCTCGATCTTGGTAGAGGCGGTTAGTGGCAGCTCGCTTATCGTCGACCGCCTGGGGGCGGTTGCCTGCACCATAGAGATCAACAGCAAAGGCGTCGTAGCCCTGCTCGGCCAACATATCGGCGCGCTGGCGCTCATAGTCATCCAGGCCATCCCAGTCATGGACAATTAATACGCTGCCCTTTGCGTTGTTTCCTCCAGTGATAAAATAGCCTTGGAAGTCCTCTCCGTTCACGCTGTACGAGATATCTTCCCCCGCGGGCGAGAATGCTAAAGCAGGCAGTGCCATTGCCAAGAGAGTTAAAGTGCTGCCAGAGAGCAGAATTTTTTTCATAGTAACGTGTCCAATTGAGTATTCAGGAAGCATAGACAATGTTTGCTAAGCTGATTCAACGTTGAATAACCATTGGCGAAGAAGATAGTGTGAAATAGACAAAGGCTTGCGTCTGGAACTCGGTAACGGCATGCTTGTCAGTTGTTGGAAATACCATTAGGGAGCATGAACACATGGCTTACAACGATTCACGTATGGCACGTCCCCAGTCGGGCGGCGTTGCTAATAGTGTTAGTACTAACAAGGTGTTGCGAAACACCTACGCGCTACTGGCAATGACACTGCTGTTTTCGGCAGTAACCGCAGGTGCCGCAGTTGCACTTGGTATTCAACAGATGAACATCTTTGTGTTCTTCATTGGTGCCTACGGCCTGATGTTCCTTGTCCACAAAACCGCTAACTCTGCAGCGGGTCTGCTGGCAACGTTTGCCTTCACCGGCTTCATGGGCTTTACGCTAGGGCCGATCCTTTCTGCCTACTTGACCCTGCCTAACGGCGGTGCGCTGATCATGAACGCGCTGGCCATGACCGGTCTGACGTTTGTGGGTCTATCAGCGGTGGCACTAACCACCAAGAAAGACTTTAGCTTCTTGAGCAACTTCTTGATGGCAGGTGCCATCGTGTTGATTCTTGCCATGATTGCGGGGTTCTTCTTTAACATTCCTGCGCTTTCACTGATGGTATCGGCTGGTTTTGTGCTGTTTGCTTCAGCTGCCATCCTGTATCAAACCAGCGAGATCATTCACCGTGCTGGCGAGACCAACTATATTCTCGCCACCGTGACGCTCTACGTTTCGATCTACAATTTGTTTGTGAGCCTGCTTTCAATTCTGGGTATCATGAGCAACGATTGATCTCTGGGAGCGCTATTAGATGATATGACAGGCCCTATTTTTAGGGTCTGTCTTTTTTTTAGGGCCACCGTCACTAGGTAGTAAAAACTAGGTATTAAAATGATGCAGTACGGCTTATTGGTAATGGGCGCACCGTACAGCAGCCCGGCTCCTCACTCTGCATTGCGTTTTGCCCATGCCGTGCTGGCGCGTGGGCATCAACTCGCAGGTGTTTTTTTCTATCACGACGGCGTTCATAATGCCTCTTCTCTGATGGCGCCACCGCAGGACGAACTCAATATGCACGACGCCTGGGCTGAGCTGCACCAGCAACATGCGGTTCCCCTGGACGTCTGTATCGCCGCTGCCCTGCGACGCGGGTTGATGAATGAGTCGGAAGCGCAGCGTCATGGGAAGCAGGCGTTTAATCTCTCTCCTCCCTTTGAGTTGACCGGTCTTGGCCAGCTGCTTGAGTTGCAGCAACGTGCCGATCGCCTCATTACTTTTGCTTAAAAGGAGACCCCATGGCGACGCCCAACGCGCTGTTAGTGATTATTCGACACGCTCCTTACAACTCAAACTGGTTGCGTGAAGGGTTAGATGCTGCCTTGGTGGCTGCGGCGTTTGGCCAGCCTGTGCATCTACTGTTCATGGGGCAGGGGATACTGGCTTTGCTGAAAGAGCAGGGCAGTGGGGCTGCCGGGCAAAAAGCGACGCTGCCCACTATCGACATGTTGGAAATGTACGATATTGAGAAACTATGGGTAACAGAAGAGGCGCTACAAGGCATGCACTTAACCACGGATGCCCTCGTAGAAGGAGTTACCCTCCTAGCGGAACAGCAAGTGCCTGAGTTATTGCAGCAGCACAGCAACATTCTTAATTTTTAGTGGGGCTACTATGATTCTACACATCCTCACCAAAGCGCCTGATAGCAGTGCAGCTGCTCAAATGCAGCAGGCAGTAGGGGCGCAGGATAGCGTGCTGTTGATTGAAGAGGCGGTCACTGCTGCGCTTGCCCCTGCTTGGTCGGCTTGGGAGCAGTGCCCTTCGCGAATATTCCTGTTATTGGAGGACCTGAGGTCTCGTGGCCTTGCCAGCATTGCGGCCGAGCACCAACTGCCAACCCTGGAGATGGACGGCTTTGTAGCCCTTACGGAGCAATACACAAAGACAGTTACTTGGTATTAACTCATGTCAGATTCAAAAATATACCGTTATCTTGATTCAAATAAAAAATGGAAACTGGATCCTGAAGGTTATCTAGTTGATCAGTCAAAGTGGAACAATACTGTCGCTAACCTGATGGCAGAAGAAGAAGGCTTGCCGCTTACGCCTGCTCACTGGGAAATTATTGAAGTCGTTCGGGCATTCTACCAACGCTACGAAATGGCACCGGCCATGCGGCCACTCGTCAAGGCAACGAAAAATGCGTTGGGAGAAGAGAAGGGACGTTCGATTTATCTTATGCAGCTCTTTCCTGGCAGTCCAGCAAAAAGGATTGCCCGCCTAGCCGGACTGCCCAAGCCTACCAATTGCCTATAACGTACTATTTGCGTTCGCTAGGCCACATCGCCACGGGTACAAACTGAAAGCACCACAGCGTCGTCTTGGCTGGTGGAAACGAGTGCATGCCCCATGTCGCTATCAAAGTAGATGCTGTCA
This sequence comes from Vreelandella sp. DA03-1M, assembly GCF_055725665.1. Classification (NCBI taxonomy): domain Bacteria; kingdom Pseudomonadati; phylum Pseudomonadota; class Gammaproteobacteria; order Oceanospirillales; family Halomonadaceae; genus Vreelandella; species Vreelandella sp. DA03-1M. The sequence goes on along the minus strand of NZ_CM146798.1, from coordinate 2,389,370 downwards.
CCCTCTGCCAGTACCAATGGGGCGTAGAACTCGGTGTAGAGCATGATGTCGCCATGTAGCACCATCAAGAACTCTTCGCCATCGTGGCGCACCCACTGGTGATACTCGTCGAAGCTGCGTGCCCGCACAATGGTTTTGAACGGAATCATACGTTTCTGGGCTAGTTGATGCCCCAGCAGCTCGTGCTCGTAAGTCGGCGTAGGGTGCAGCTGACCTTTTCCTTTCCGGGTCAAATCGCGCCGCCCCATGGTGTAACGCTCGCGTTTAGGTGGCGTCAGCAGTTGGGGTAGGTCGATGTTGAGACCAGTAGTCAGTTTTTGTACCACGCTGAACGTAGGAGAGACTTGATCATTCTCGATTTTAGAGAGCGTCGAGCGGGCAAGCCCCGTGCGCTGGCTAACATCTTCCAGAGTCCATTGATTGGCAAGACGAATTTGCTTGAGCCGTTCGCCCAGGCGCAGCGGCTCAACAAACGGTTTGCTTCCCGATGCGATACGCAGCGCGGCATGCTGTTCAGAAGTAGCGGTCATAAATTGTCAAATTGGCTGCGTTGGCTTGGGCTGGAAGTAGCTGTAAAACGCCCATGATATCACAGCCGCCAGGCCGCCAAGAGTGATTGCCAATCGCCAGCACTAGGGAACCTCTGCAAAGGGCAGACCCAACAGCGCTTTGAGATGCGCCTCGACACCACTGGCCAGCGACTTAGGGTTATAGCCGCCCTCAAGTACCGAGACAATTCGGTTGTCGGCATAGAGTGTCGCGATCTCCATTGCCAAATGCGTTACCCAATAGAAATCTTCGTCCTCCAGGCAGAGATCGCCCATCGGGTCATCTCGGTGGGCATCGAACCCGGCGGAAATCATGACGAGATCGGGCTTGAAGGCGTGCAAGGCAGGCAGCCAATGGTTTTCCACAACGCGACGGAACTCGCGTCCGTCGCTACCCACTTCCAGCGGCGTATTGACGACGTTTTGCCACTCGCTGCGCAAATAGCGCCAGGGATAAAACGGATATTGAAAACTGGTGCAGATCAGCACCTCAGGATCATTTTTGAAGATATCGATGGTGCCGTTGCACTGGTGTACATCAAAATCGAGAATAGCGATGCGTTTGGCGCCATACTTGGCCCGGGCATGAGCCGCGCCCACGGCAATATTATTATAAAAACAGAACCCCATGGCATCGCTGGCTTCGGCATGGTGGCCGGGCGGCCTTACGGCACAAAATACGTTATCCGCCTGACGTTTAAATACCTGGTCAACACCACGAATGACTGCCCCCGCAGCCACGCGCGCGGCTTTCAGGCTGTTAGGGTTCATCATGGTGTCGCTATCTAGCGTAACAATGCCCATGCTGGGCAAGCACTTTTCCAGGGCGCGCAGATGACGCAAGGGATGTACCCTAGCCAGGGCTTCTTCGCAGGCTTCTTTGGCATCTGCCTGCATGGTCTGCTGTAATAGACCAGCAAGCGATAGGCGAGCGCGAATAGCCTCCAGACGCTGAGGGCTTTCGGGATGCTCCGGCCCCATATGGTGCAATGAGCAGTCTGGGTGGGTAAGGTAGGCGGTAATCATTCAAACGCTCCATTATTATTGATGCCACCTTAATCGCCTCCATGCCCTACGCGACAGTGTCAATAAGTCGTACAGCCGCTATTTAGCCAGGGGAGACTCATTCGTGAGCACGCGCTTTTTACACCATTTCTTTGAACCTCATACACTAGCGGTGTTTGGCGCCTCTGAAAAGCCCGCATCGCTGGGTGGTTTAGTGCTAAGAAATATTCAAGAGGGCGGCTTCAAGGGGGCGCTCTGGGCGGTCAATCTCAAGGGGTACCCGCAGGTATTTGGCGCCCCCTGCGTGAGCCGGGTGAGTGAACTGCCTGAGGTGCCTGATCTGGCCGTGGTCTGCACGCCTATCGAGGGCGTACCTGACCTGATCAAAAAGCTTGGTCAGCACGGCGTCAAGGCTGCCCTGGTGCTCTCCGGAGGCGCCTATCTGGATCGCGACAAGGGCAACAAGGGCTCGATTCGCGAACGCATGCTGAGTGCGGCACGCGTCTCCGGTATTCGTGTGCTGGGCCCGGAGTGCATGGGGTTGATTGTGCCGGGTAAAAAACTCAACGCCTCGTATGCCAGTCAGCCGGTGAAGGCAGGTAAGGTCGCCTACCTTGGCCAGTCCGGCATGCTCGCCAATGCGATGATCGATTGGGCCGCGGGGCGGGATGTCGGCTTTTCACATCTGATTACGGTTGGCGACAGCGTTGATGTGCTGCTGCCGGATCTAATCGATTACGTTAATCAATTTTCTCCCGCGCAGGCCATATTGTTGCACCTGGAGCGGATCAGTGACGCTCAGCACTTCATGACCGCTGTGCGTGACGCCTCGCGCAACCGTCTGGTACTGGCTATCAAGAGCGGCCGTACGCCAGAATCGGATATTTCCGGCATGGCACCGACACCTGGTATCGCCAACCGCGACGTGGTGTTTGATGCCGCTTTTGCCCGTGCGGGGGTCGTGCGGGTTGATGACTCCGATGAACTGCTCGACGCGCTGGAAACCCTCTCGCGAATGAAGCCGCTGAAGGGCGACCGCCTGGCGATTGTCTCGAATGGTTTGGGTCCCGCCATGCTGGCCATCGACAAGTTAATTAGTGCCGGCGGAAAATTGGCTGAATTTAGCGCCGAAACTCAGGCTGCGCTACACCGAAGCGAAGTCGATATGAGTAAACCGGGCGAGAACCCGGTGGATTTGGGCGGTAACGCCTCACCCGAGCGGTTTGTCCAGGCACTGGAGATTGTCGCGTCCGATGCCAACGTAGACGCCGTGTTAGTGGTTCATGCCCCCACACGCATGGCCCCATCGCTGGTGACGGCCCAAGCCCTAATCGATAACCGCAAGAAGTTTCGCCGCAACCTGCTGACTAGTTGGATGGGCCTAAAAGAGGCACTCAACGCCAGACACGCCTGTAATCTGGCCGGAATTCCGACCTATATTTCGCCTGAAAAAGCCGTCAAGGCGTTTATGCATATGGTGATTTACCAGCGCGTTCAGGCACTGCTGCAGGAAATCCCGCCCAGCTTGCCGTTTTCAACCAGCCCGGAAATTCGTGCCCAGTGCCGCACCTTGATCAAAGGGGCAAAAGAGCAGGGCAGGCAGACGCTGACCCACTCGGAAACCGCCCAGGTGCTTGAGGCATATGGTATCCCAACCGCGCCAAGCGTCTATCTGGCCAACCCGGACGAAGCGCTTGCCCGGGCGACCGAAATCCCCGGCACCAAAGCGCTTAAGGTGGTTCATGAAGGCAACTGCCGTCCTTATCGCTACCGTAAACACCCGCATAAAATTTCGGCAGGCCTGCTGCAGGATTTGGAAACACCAGAACAGGTAGCTGAAGGCGTGCGGCGACTAGGCGAGAAGGTGGCCGAGAAGTTCCCCGAGTATGCGATCCGCGAATACTGTTTGCAGCCTATGCAGCGTGGCAAACACTCGATGCAAATTTGCGCCGGTATCACTCGCGACCCTGTGTTTGGGCCCCTGATCGTCTTTGGTATCGGCGGCTACAAGGTCAACGTGCTGGCTGACCGCCAAGTAGCGCTGCCACCGCTTAATATGAGCTTGGCAGCCGATGTGGTGGGTCGAACCCATGCCGCTTCGCTAATCCGTGAACACTCCGCTGAACCTGATCGCGATATACAGCACCTGTGCCAAATGCTGGTGAAACTATCGCAGATGGCATCGGATTTGGGCGATTTGCGTGGGCTGGAAGTGAACCCTTTGCTGCTTAATCGCGATGGCATGGTCGCTGTGGATTTCGCCATGGATCTTGGTACGCCGTCGCGTTTTGCGATCATGCCGTATCCGGAAGAGCTGCGTGAATGGGTGACACTCAAAAATGGCTGGAAGGTGGAAGTAAGACCCATTCGCGCTGAAGATGCTCACTTGATTACCACCTTCCACCGTCAGTTGTCGGAAGAGAGTATTCGCTTCCGCTACTTCCACAATAAGTCCAATCTTACTCAGCGCGATCTGTCGATCCTGTCGCATATCAATTATGACCGCCAGATGGCGTTTATCGCCGAACACTTGAGCGAAGATGGCAGCAAGGAAATGCTAGGGGTAGTGCGGGTATGGAACGACCCGGACAATATCCGTACCGAATTTTCGGTCATCATTCGTGATGACCTACAGGGGCTCGGCATTGGTAGCCTGCTGATGAAAAAGATGATTGCTTACTGCACCAACATCGGCACGCTGGAAATGATCGGCAAAATCATGGTCGACAACCACCCGATGCGGGCCTTGATGAAACACCTGGGATTCAAGAGCCGTTACAACATGGAAGAGCAGGTCATCGATGCCGTGCTGCGTCTCAACGAACCCGAAAGCGAGTGGCAGCGGCACCGCCTGGCAAGTTTGCCTGACTAAGCGCCAGACTAAGTACCGGGTTAATTGCCGGACGAGGGAGCACAACCCAAAAGGCCTGCGTTTTTATCGTCAGGCCTTAAGCGTATCGTGATAATTTATGGCGCCAGCCGGAAGCGGCCCCATTCGCCACCATCGCGGCGCTCAAAGCGCAGCCGGTCGTGCAAGCGGCTAGGCTGGCCCTGCCAAAACTCGATCATTTCCGGTTCGACGCGATAGCCTCCCCAATGGATAGGGCGAGGGATGTCCTGACCATCGTAGGCTTGTTCGAAACGGTTTTGGCGCTCTTCGATCCAATTGCGATCGGGGATCACAACGCTCTGAGTCGCAATCCATGCACCTAGCTGGCTACCGCGTGGGCGGCTGGCAAAGTACTCGTCGGACTCTTCGACTGACACCGGCTCAACGGGGCCTTCGATACGAACCTGGCGAGAGAGCGAAGGCCACCAGAATGTCATGGCAGCGAAGGGTACATTGCTCAACTCGCTGCCTTTATGGCTATGGTAATTGGTAAAAAAGACCATGCCACGCTCATCAAACCCTTTTAATAGTACTACCCGGGCATGGGGCCTGCCTTGGCTGTCAACGGTGGCAAGCGTCATGGCGTTACCATCCTTGCCTTCTTTTTCCAGCGCAAGAGTGAACCACTCATCGAATAACACGAATGGATCGTCAGGTGCCTGGGATTCATCAAGCCTGCCGCCTTCATAATCACGCCTGATATCGGCTATATTACGTGTCATCGAATGCTTCTCCCTTGAATTTAATCCATGTTCGCTGGTCTGCCTTTAAAGCTCAAGTGATCGCCATCAATGAATGTTTAACGCAACTATTCACGACGGTCACTTCTCCCGTAGAGACAAACTTGGTTGCGACTAACTGTCCCGCATTCTATGAGAAAGTTAGAATTAATGCGAAGCTGTCTCACCCATACGGGCTCACCACCGGTTAGCTCATCACTGCTGATAGAGGAAAGGGCTATGCGTGGCAAGGTAGCAATTGAAGTATGGGATAGTTGGATGCGCCTGTTTCACTGGGGATTGGTGGTGGCAGTGTTGATCTCATTTTATACCACCAAGACCAGCGGTGCGCCTTTTCTCTTTCCCATTGAGATACACGCCCAGGCAGGTTATCTGATACTCGGGTTACTTGTCTTTCGCTGGTTATGGGGCGTCCTGGGTAGTGTCTATGCGCGATTCAAGACATTTTTGTATCCACCGGCTAAAACAATGGCCTATTCAAAGACACTCATCCAGCGAAAGCCGAGTGCTTATGCCAGCCATAACCCGTTAGGCGGCTGGATGGTGGTGATCATGCTGCTCTCGCTCACTTTTCAAGCAGTCAGCGGTCTGTTTTTGAGCGACGACATCTTTTTTCAGGCGCCACTGTATGGCTTGTTTGGGGAAGGTGCTAGCAGCCAGTTGCGAACCTTGCATCAGTGGAATAGTGATCTCTTGATCATCTTAATTGGGCTGCACTTGGTCGGGTTGGTAGTCCATCGGCTGCTTGGAGAGCCGCTGTTAGCGGCGATGCTGGGAGGTACCAAGCGCTTTCACCAGCAGCCGACCGATGCTCATAATGAGCCGTTAACTGCCTCCATGCTGCGTTTACGAGCGCTGGGTGCTCTGCTAATAGCTGCTGGTGTTGTCGTATGGCTCTGGTTTTAAACGTTATTTATTGACGTAGCTGCCGGCTACGGAAACGCGCATAGCCCATGCAGCCCGCAAATAGAGCCAGCGAAACGGCCGCTTCTAAAAGCCCGCGCGTACTTTGTCCGGGCAACGTTGCCAACATTATCCCCTGAGTAAAATAGAGCAGGCTGACAAATGCCAGCCACGCATGGCCACGGGCTCGCTGGCCAATGATAGAGGGCAGGAACAGTACCAGGGGCAGGACAAAGGCTAACACCGGGCGCCAGTTAAACTCGTCGCCTTGTACTAGAAAGCCTCGGTAAATAACCAGCACCAATAAAATAGCAAAGCTGGCCAACACCAGTTGGCGGGTTCGCTGTGTGAGTTTATCAATCCCATGACGGGCTTCTACGTCTTCTAACCACTGTCTCATAATGCCTCCTGACGCATAGCGTCCAGGGCGAGGGCGAGCCGCGCTATGCGTTTGCCCTGGGCCACGCATAGCGCGCGCTCGTGTTCATCCACCGAGCGATCGCTGCGCGTACCGGCCAAGTGGCTGGCACCGTAGGGTGTACCGCCGGTGTGAGTTTCCAGCAGCGTGGTTTCACTGTACGGCACGCCCGAATAGACCATGCCATGATGCAGTAGTGGTACCAGCATGGTTAGCAATGTGCTTTCTTGGCCACCGTGCAGGCTTGATGTCGAGGTGAAAGCGCAGGCGGGTTTATCAATCAGCGCACCGTTCATCCAGAGGCTACTGGTAGAGTCGATAAAATATTTCAGCGGCGCGGCCATGTTGCCAAATCGTGTTGGGCTACCGAGCGCCAGTGCGCTGCAGTTGCGTAAATCGTCCAAATCAGCGTAGACCGCGCCCTGCTCAGGAATCTCGGGATCGACGGCTTCACAGGTGGTTGAAACCGGTGCCACTGTTCGCAAGCGCGCCTGAATACCGGGCACACTTTCTACACCAGCAGCAATTTGCTGCGCCATGGTGGCCGTTGCCCCAGAGCGGGAGTAGTAGAGCACCAAAACGTACGGAGTCATTTCACTCATCATTATTCCTGGCTAGGATCATGGAAGCTGTCACGCAAATAGCGCATAACATGGTTGCCTATGGTACCAGAGCTATTGGTAAGTCCGCGTCCGGTACAAACGTATTTTCTAGCGCCGGTAAACGCAGATATACCCAGGCGCGGGTGCCATCGCTGAGGGTGATTTCCATTCGCTCATAGCGAATACCCAGCCGTTCATAGCGGTCAAGGCGGGCCAGTTCATCAGCATCCACATGGAGCAGCAGGCCTTCTACATCACTCCCAGGCTGGGGGGAAAGGTCCAACCCATCGCGTTGATAGTCTTCCAAAGTGGCCTTTTCAGGGACGCCGAAACTGCCCATAACCACCAAGCGAATGGGCGCATAGCGCAGCGTGCCATAAACGAAGACCTGGTGAGGGCGCTGTTCGATGTCGGCCAGGTCCTCTGGGCGGTCGTAAAACCACGGGCTCAGCATGGTTAACCATAACCATCCCGCTAGACTGAGCAACCCCACGCCAGCGATAACAAAAAGGCATTTAAGCCACACCATTTTAGCCAAACCAAAGCGCCTCGGATTGATGATGAAAAAGTGGCTGCATAGCTTGGCGTGCCAACTTGGTGAAAACAAGCTCTATAATTTAAGCCCCATGTTTTGAGCGCTATGCTTCACATCCTGAGTAATCGACTTATTTTATCTGCTTAAGCAAAGTGGTCAGATTTGCTAGGCTATTTATGTAGCATAGATGGTCTTTTGATCCTGCCGGAGGAGCCTGCAATGAATCAGCCACTTCGTGATGATATGGATTTTCGTGATCTCATCGGCGACGTTAAGCCACTACCACCAAGCAATCGTGCAGACCCTGGCGCTAATCGCAAAAGGCCTTCTGAGGCGCAGCTGGCTCGCCGTGAATGGGCGGAAGAGGAGATGGGGGCGCGCAACTTTCTATCCGATGACTTTGTCGACCTGCTTCCTCCGTTCGACCCGATGGAGTATCGGCGTGAGGGTATTCAGCAAGGCGTGGTCGATAAATTAAAGCACGGCGGTTATAGCGTTCAATCACAGCTGCACCTGCTGCGGCGACCCTTAAGTGAGTGCCGCCGAATGCTGTTCCCGTTCATTCAGGAAGCTTATGCACATGACTTGCGCTCAGTCATGATTGTTCATGGCCGGGGGCGCGAAATCGACAGTCCTGCCAACGTGCTGCGTTCCTATCTTGCCAAGTGGCTCAGCCAGTTTGAGGAAGTTCAGGCGTATGTATCCGCCCAGTCTTCAGAAGGGGGGCTAGGCGCCACCTGGGTCATGCTGCGCAAGAGTGACCGTGCCAAAGCCAATAACCGCGAGCGCCAGCAGAAGCGACGAGGCTAATCTGCTGACCTAACCATCAAAAAGGGCAGCCGAAGCTGCCCTTTTACGTCATTGTTAAACTACTCGCTAGCGGTTAAGCGGCGTTCAAACAGCGCCTGACGCTCTTCCACATCAGGCTGGTAGCGAACGCTGATAAAGCTTAGCGCACGCAGGGCATCCTCTGGGTGCTGATCATCGCGCAATGCCATACTCGAAAACCCGCAGCGTCGCATGTAGTCCAGCTGATCTACCAGCACATCGCCCACGGCACGAACTTCGCCCTCATAACCGTAGCGCTCGCGCAGCAGGCGCGCCAGGCTGTAGCCACGCCCATCGGTGAAGGCAGGAAAGTCAATCGCAATAGCCTGGGCGTTGCCAAGCTGCTGCGCCAACTCGGCTGTCAGTTCGGTGTCGCTGGTGAGCAGTGGCGCCAGCTCGGCATCCTCCTGATTGGCTTGCCACAGCGCCAGCGGTACAAACGCCGGGCGCTGTTCAGGAAGCGTTTCCACCTCGTAGGAGACACACCAAGCGTTCTCTGCCGCTAGCTCGCCGTTAGCTATCAAATGATCAACATGTACTGGCGTTTGCTCAATTGCTTCAGTTTGCGTCTCATCTGTTTTATTAGGCTCAGGGCTATTAGGCATAGACACGCTCCTTAAAGGGTTTTAAGCCAATACGGCGATAAGTATCCAGGAAGCGCTCGTCTTCATGGCGCTGCGCCACATAGACTTCCAACACTTTTTCGACGACATCCGGCACATCAGAGCGGAAAAAGGACGGGCCTAGAATCTTACCCAGTGACGCATCATCGGTGGAGTTACCGCCAATCGATATCTGGTAGAACTCTTCACCTTTTTTATCCACGCCTAAGATACCAATATGGCCAACGTGGTGGTGGCCACAGGCGTTCATGCAGCCGGAGATATTCAGATCCAGTGGGCCAAGATCATACAGAAAGTCTAGATCTTCAAAACGCTCCTGCAGCGCTTGAGCGATAGGAATAGAGACCGCATTAGCCAAGCTGCAGTAGTCGCCGCCAGGGCAGCAGATTATGTCGTTAAGCGTACCTACCGTGGGGTTCGCCATACCCAGCGCTTCAAGCTCTTTCCATAGCGCTTCCAGCTCATCGACCGGTACGTCAGAAAGCACCAGGTTCTGCTCGTGGGTAACGCGCACTTCACCAAAGCTGTAGCGGTCAGCTAAATCAGCGACGGCTTCCATCTGGTCGGCGGTAACATCACCAGGTGCGTGCTCACGGCGTTTCAGAGAAAGCGTTACGGCCTTATAGCCGGTCACCTTATGATCCGAAACGTTATTGGTCACAAAGCGTGCAAAGCTGCGGTTTTCAGCGCGCAGTAGGTCGAACGCTTCGTTGGCGTTCTCGGCAACCGGGCGACGATCTGGCTCAGGGAAGTGGAGTTTGGCTGCATCAACAGCCGCCTGGTTGAGTGTTTGCGGGCCATCTTTCAGGTGTGCCCACTCTTCATCAACCCGGCGGCGGAACTCTTCGATGCCCAGTGCTTTGACGAGAATCTTGATCCGCGCCTTGAACTTGTTGTCACGACGACCGAACTGGTTGTAAACCCGCACACAAGCTTCCAGATAGGTCAGCAGGTGCTGCCAGGGCAGATCTTCGCGTACCACGTCCGCAATCATTGGCGTGCGGCCAAGCCCACCGCCGGCCAAAACTTTAATGCGCAGCTCACCGTCAGCGTTGTGCCACAGACGCAGGCCAATATCGTGAACCTGAATCGCGGCGCGGTCCTGTGCGGCACCGCTGACTGCGATTTTGAATTTACGCGGCAAGTAGGCAAATTCAGGGTGCAGGGTAGACCACTGACGAATCAGCTCGCACCAGGGGCGCGGGTCTTCCACTTCATCATTGGCGATACCAGCAAACTGGTCGCTGGTCGTGTTACGGATACAGTTGCCGCTGGTCTGGATCGCGTGCATTTGTACTTTGGCCAGATCTGCCAAAATATCCGGCACATCCTCAAGGGCGGGCCAGTTCAGCTGTAGATTCTGTCGTGTGGTGAAGTGGCCGTAACCACGGTCATAACGACGAGTAATCTCAGCAAGGGCACGTAGCTGATTACCCGCCAGCATGCCGTAAGGTATCGCAATGCGCAGCATGGGCGCATGGCGTTGAATATAGAGGCCGTTCTGCAACCTTAATGGGCGGAACTCTTCTTCACCCAAACGCCCAGCGCGGTAGCGTTCCATTTGGTCGCGGAACTGAGCGACACGCTCATCAACCAGTGTTTGGTCGTGAATATCATAACGGTACATGTGGCACGATCCTGCTAAAAAGCGAAATGGTCACGTTGAGACGGACGTTAATATTGTGTCACCTTAACGCGGGCGTCATATTCTACAAAAGAATATATAATTATCTTTTTATCTCTAAAAGCTATTTAGAACACATATCATGGGCTAGTCAACGAGTTAGAAAGCGGGGGCAAGCCAGCGGCGGCGCTGCCATACCCATAAAAAACCGGCTGAGTTTATCAATCGGTAAAGCAGTTGCATAAGCCAAATACCTAATAAACCCTGTTCTAAGCCAATCCCCACCCACCAGGCCAGGGGTAAAAAAAGCAGCCACTGCATCCCCAGGGTTAGCATCATGACCGTGCGCTGGGCGCCTGCGCCCATTAACGCCTGGGCAAGCACCAGAGCGGCGGCATCCAGCACAATCATCACGCCGGTTAGCTGCAGCGGAAGTTTACCCAGCGCGACTAGCTCACTGTTGGTAAAAAAGAGTGCGAGTACTTGCTCGGGCACAAGCAGCATCGGCAGCGCCAGAACAAGCAGGAGCAACCAGGCGACCCGCAGCGCATCTAGCCCCCAGCGGTGGGCCTCCTGCTGAGCATCCCGGCCTAGCGCTTCACCCACCAGGCTCATGGCCGCAACGCCAACCCCTACTCCGGGCAAGATCAGCAACAGCGACAGATTAATCAACACATGACCCACCGCAACGCTGGCCGTGCCCAGCTGGCTTAATACCCCAATGAGTACCACGTAACCCGCTGCGAACAACAGCTGCTGCAAAGAGTGGGGGGCGGCAAGAACCAGAGTAGTACGCAGGGTGGCTAAGCTTGGCAGGTGTGTCAAAAAATGCGCGCTAGAGGGGCTTTTTATGCTTACCCAGCACCACGCAATCAAGCCTACAAACAGCGACAGTGTCGTACCGGCACCCGCGCCGCTAGACCCCATTGCAGGCAGGCCTCCCAGGCCATAAATCAAAACGGCGCTGACCACCACGTTGAGCAAATGAACCGCCACAATAATTCGTAAGTAGAGATGCGTCTGTTGACGACCATTCCAGTAGCCACGAAAACAGAGTGTTAGCGCAATGGCCATCAGTGACACCACCCGCCAACGAAAATAGCCAACCGCAACGGCTTGAACGTCATCGGCTTGGCTAATCAAGCTAATCAGCAGCGGCGCTTGCCACCAGGCCCAGAGAGTAAGCGGCAGGGTAACTGCAAGCCCAATCACCAGCCCCGACCTAAGCGGGTGGGCGATCTCTGTGTGGGCAGCACCGACGCGATGAGCAGTTTGTGACTGCACGCTTGAGGAGAGTCCAAACACGACAGCGCTGAGCATAAACATGGCGTAACCGCCGACTCCCACGCCAGCAAGGGCTACCTCGCCTAAATGCCCTACCAGTGCGGCATCGATCAAGTTGAGCATGCTCTGGGAGAGCATGCCCAGCATGATAGGTAAGGCAAGGCGAATAACCTTGCCGTGACGGCGAGCGACTAACAGCATTAATCAGCTCGGGTCGTAGGAGAGCACCGGGGAGAGCCAGCGCTCCATTTCCTCAAGGGGCATCTGCTTACGTGCGGCGATGGCCTCAACCTGATCGCGGGTGATTTTACCGGTGGAGAAGTACTTCGACTGTGGGTGCGCAAAATACCAGCCGGAAACCGCCGCTGCGGGCCACATGGCGAAGTTTTCGGTCAACGCCAGACCGGTATTTTCAGTGGCATCAAGCAACCGGAATAGCGTGGCTTTCTCGGTGTGATCCGGGCAGGCGGGGTAGCCAGGCGCGGGGCGGATACCCTGGTATTTCTCGGCGATCAAGGCATCGTTGTCCAGCGTTTCTTCCGGCACATAGCCCCAAAACTCTTTGCGCACCCGTTCGTGCATGCGCTCGGCGAAGGCTTCCGCAAGGCGATCCGTCAATGCCTGCACCATAATCGCATTGTAGTCGTCGCCAGCGGCCTCATAAGCTTTGGATAGCTCATGAACGCCGTGGCCCGTAGTGACCGCGAAGCCGCCAATCCAGTCGCCTTTGCCGCTCTCTTTTGGGGCAATGAAATCAGCCAGACTGTAGCAAATACCGTCGCGTCCTTTCGTCGTTTGCTGACGAATGTGATGCAGGCGTTCAATCACTTCGCTGCGCGACTCGTCGGCATACACTTCGATCACGTCGTCATCCACGCTATTAGCGGGCCATAAGCCGATTACGCCGCGTGCCTGCACGCGCTTCTCTTCTACCAACTTGCGTAGCATGACCTTAGCGTCTTCAAACAGGTTGTGGGCAGCTTCACCAACGACCTTATCGTCGAGGATTTTGGGATACTTGCCCGCCAGCTGCCAGCTCATGAAGAAGGGTGTCCAGTCGATGCGCTCAATCAATTCTTCAAGATCGTAGTCTTCAAACGTTTTTAGCCCCAGCATATTGGGCTCAGCTGGGGTGTGGGCGTTCCAATCGGTACGGAAGCGCCGCTTGCGCGCCTGAGTGTAGTCCAGGTCTGCTGCTTTAGGGCGGCGCTTGGCGTTACGCTCGCGGACCTTTTCGTACTCTTCACGGATCTCGGCTACGTAAGGTGTTTTTAAAGCTGGCGTCAATAATTTGCCCGCTACCCCAACGGCACGGGAAGCGTCGGTGACATAAATCACCGGATGCTCATACTGCGGTTCGATCTTGACCGCGGTATGCGCTTTAGAGGTAGTGGCACCACCAATCAGAAGCGGTAAATCCATACCCCGACGCTGCATCTCCTTGGCCACGTGAACCATTTCATCCAGCGACGGAGTGATCAGTCCGGAAAGACCAATAATATCCGCGTTGTGATCTTTGGCCGCCTGCAGGATCTTATCGGCGGCAACCATGACCCCCAGATCAATCACTTCGTAGTTATTACACTGCAGCACCACGCCAACGATGTTCTTACCGATATCGTGCACATCGCCTTTGACCGTGGCCATGACGATCTTGCCTTTGGCTTTGGTCTCTTCGCTTTTCTCAGCCTCGATATAAGGAATCAAGTAGGCCACGGCCTGTTTCATGACTCGTGCCGATTTGACCACCTGAGGCAGGAACATTTTGCCGTCGCCAAATAAATCGCCGACCACGTTCATGCCATCCATCAACGGGCCTTCGATGACCTCAATAGGGCGCTCAGCCTGGGCGCGGGCTTCTTCGGTGTCATCTTCGATATACACCGTAATCCCTTTAACCAGCGCATGCTGAATACGCTTGTTAACCGGCCAACTACGCCACTCAAGGTCTTCTTTTTTGGGAGCCCCGCTGCCGTCGCCTTTGTACTTATCGGCAATATCCAGCAGCCGCTCGGTGCCGTCGCTGCGGCGGTTGAGCACCACATCCTCAACCGCGTCGCGCAGCTCAGCGGGGAGGTCGTCATAGACCGCGAGCTGACCCGCGTTAACGATACCCATGGTGAGACCAGCACGGATCGCATGATAAAGAAACGCCGAGTGAATCGCTTCGCGTACCGGATTGTTGCCACGAAACGAGAACGAGACGTTAGATACGCCGCCGGAAATCATCGCGTGAGGCAGGTTCTCGCGAATCCACTGGGTCGCTTCGATAAAGTCGACCGCGTAGTTATTGTGCTCCTCAATACCGGTGGCGATGGCAAAGATATTGGGGTCGAAAATGATATCTTCGGCGGGGAAGCCTATCTCATCGACCAATAGACGGTAAGCGCGCTGACAAATTTCGGTTTTACGCGCAAAGGTGTCTGCCTGGCCCGCTTCATCGAACGCCATCACCACAATGGCAGCACCATAGCGTCGGCATTTGGTTGCCTGTTCGCGGAAGGCATCTTCGCCTTCTTTGAGCGAGATGGAGTTCACCACCGCCTTGCCTTGAACGCACTTCAGGCCCGCTTCGATGATCTCCCACTTGGAGGAGTCGATCATAATCGGCACCCGGGCGATATCCGGCTCGCCGGCGATCAAGTTAAGAAAACGCTCCATGGCTTCCTTGGACTCGAGCATGCCCTCGTCCATATTGATATCGATGACCTGAGCGCCGCTTTCGACTTGCTCAAGGGCGACTTCCAAGGCAGTGGTGAAGTCTTCTTCTACTATCAAGCGCTTAAAACGTGCCGAGCCGGTGACGTTGGTACGTTCACCAACGTTAACGAACAGCGAGCCGGCTTCAATATTGAACGGCTCAAGACCGGATAAACGGCACGCGCGGCTGCGTTCAGGAATCACCCGCGGCGCCATATCGCGCACGGAATCCGCAATGGCGCGAATATGCTCAGGCGTAGAGCCACAGCAGCCGCCGATAATATTGACTAGCCCGCTGAAGGCGAACTCACTGACGATCTCGGACATTTCTTCCGGCGTTTGGTCGTACTCACCAAACTCGTTGGGCAGGCCCGCGTTGGGGTGCGCGGAGACAAAAGTGTCGGCCTTGGTAGAGAGTTCTTCTAAATAAGGGCGAAGCTCTTCGGCGCCTAAGGCACAGTTCAAGCCAACAGATAATGGCTGAGCGTGACGTACCGAGTTCCAGAAGGCTTCAGTCGTTTGTCCGGAAAGGGTACGCCCGGAGGCATCGGTAATGGTGCCGGAGATCATTACCGGTAAACGCTCGCCGCGATCATCGAACAGCTCTTCCAGGGCATAGATGGCGGCCTTAGCGTTAAGCGTATCGAAGATGGTTTCGATCATGATCAGATCGGCACCGCCTGCAATCAGCGCTTCGGCGGCTTCGTAGTAGTTCTCACGCAGCTCATCAAAGGTGACGTTGCGCTTGGCGGGATCATTCACATCCGGCGATAGCGACGCGGTGCGCGAGGTGGGGCCTAATACGCCCGCAACATAGCGGGGTACGCCGGTTTCGGCGGCCACTGCGTCGCAGACCTCACGGGCCAGTCGCGCTGATTCGCGGTTGAGTTCAACCACCAGCGATTCCATACCGTAATCAGACTGTGACAGCTGAGTGCTATTAAAGGTGTTGGTCTCAATAATGTCGGCACCGGCTTCCAGGTAGTCACGGTGAATCCGCGTGACTACATCAGGGCAGGTGAGCGCGAGTAGATCATTATTGCCTTTGAGATCCGAGGGCCAGTCTCTAAACCGCTCGCCGCGAAAATCCTCCTCGCTCAACTGGGCATTCTGCAGCATGGTGCCCATGCCGCCGTCCAGAATCAGGATACGTTCGTCAAGGCGTTGGGTGAGGGTCGCGATCAAAGCACTATCAGCCATGGCAGGGGGAGTTCTCCAGCGTCACAGTCGTCAAAGGGGATGTTGTTATCGTCGGAAAAGCAGCATCTGTCGTTATAAGGCGCATAATGATAACAAAAGGGAGTGCAAAAGGCGCCCCTAGGGAGCGCTATACGTTGCATAAGTAAAGACAATCAATACGCGAACTTGCGAAGCAACACTTAAATAGCCTACTAAAACAGTCGGGATTGTGTCAGCGCCCTGTTTTGCTTACCATAGACACAAATGACATGTGAAGTGGCGCCGCCACTACCACGGGAGGAAGACAGCCCTCATGACCACGACTAGCGAAGCAGATACTAAAATCGATACCCAAGGTATTGATATCACAGACAGCGCGCAGGAATACTTGGCAGAACTGCTGGAAAAGCAGAACGTCGAAGGTATTGCGGTACGCATTTTTATTACTCAGCCGGGCACACCCTACGCGGAAACCTGTCTAGCTTACTGCCGTCCCGGCGAAGAAGAGCCTACCGATGTCACGCTGGAGCTCGAGAAAATCAATGTATTTCTCGATAAAAACAGCTTGGCCTTTTTGGAAGAAGCGGTGGTTGATTTCAATGCTGACCGAATGGGTGGTCAGCTGACGATCAAAGCACCCAACGCCAAAATGCCCAAGGTAAATGCGGATAGTCCCCTTGAAGACCGTATCAACTACGTGCTTTACAGCGAGATCAATCCTGGGCTGGCGGCCCATGGCGGCGAAATCAAGTTGGTTGAACTGACCGAACAGCAGTACGCCGTCCTTGCCTTTGGCGGTGGCTGCCAGGGTTGTGCAGCGGTCGACTTAACGCTGAAAGATGGCGTTGAGAAAACCCTGATGGAACGTATACCGGAGCTTGCCGGCATTCGCGACGTCACCGACCATACCGATACGACCAACGCTTACTACCGTTAAACTAACGGTATCGCGCCAAAAGCCCAGCCTTTAACAGCTGGGCTTTTTTATATTCTCCGTTTTAAGGCCAGTCTTTTAAGAACGCAGCTTTGATCACTGTTCTGGCTCATTACCCTTGGCACTCTGATGTGAAAGCGCGTCGGGAAGCGCCGTTAGCTGTGTTTGCAACGCCTCCATACGGTTCCACAACTTCTCTTGCCACGCTTGCTGTAGCGCGGTTTCGCGATCAGCATGCTGTTGGGCCTGCTTCTTGAGCGCCACCTTCGACTCATCCAGCTGTAGGGTAAGCGCCTTCAACTGCTTTTCAAGCGATGTGATTTGTTGCGTCTGGTCACTAAGCCGTTGCTCGCGTTCGTTGCCTTCCAACTGCAGCTGATGCAGGGCCTGCTGCTTTGTTTTTAGCTCCTGACTTAATGTCTCCACACGCTGCTCAGACTGCAGCTGGCGTTTTTGGTAACTCTTCTCCTCCTGGGCGCGTGCCTGTTGAGCACTATCCAGCATCGCCATTAGCCTGCCTTCCGCTGCCTCATGACGCAGCTCTTCTTGTGCCAGCCGCTGCTCCCACGCCACCTGCTGCTCACTAAGGGCTTGGCTATGCGTATCACGCTGCGCCTCTATCTGACTCTTTAGCTGCTGTTGCGCCTGCTTCAGTTGATTGACTTCACTGTGTGACGCTTCAGCAAGCTGGTGCCAGTGGTGCTCACTGGTTTGACTCGCAGCTAATTCCCGGTTTAACGCTTCCATGCGCTGCTCAATATGGCGTAAATGCTCGGCGAGGGCGCTTTCGCGCTGCTCGGCGTTAGCGGCCTGCTGTTTTGCATTTTCTGCGAGCTGCTGGGCGTCTGCAACCTGGCGATTGGCATCTTCGCGATAGTGGAGCAGTGTTTGATTCGCTACCTCCTGGGCCTCGCGCCATAGCTCGCTAGCCATGGTTACCACGACTTCCGGCACACCCTTGGGCGGCGGCACGTCGCGATTCTGCTCCCGCTCACTGCGCCACAAGCGAAAGTGATCACTAATCGTCGTGAAGCTGCCGGTACCCAGCACATCGCGAATACGCTGCACACTGGGCGTGTCGCCGCGAGCCAGCAGGGCATCAATGGCTTGTTGAACATCGCTGTACTGAATGCCGTTGCGGGCCATGAAATGATCCTTCCTTGAGAGCTTCTATAGCCACTATTGTCGGGACTTGTCGTGCAAAAGGCAATAATTACGTATTATGTAATACGTAATTTTATTTATGAAAACAAGCATAAATTCAAGATTACCCGTATTATCTTGAATTTATATGACTACAGAGACATACTTAAGGTAAGAGGATGCAAAAACCGGCTAAAAGAAGAGAGTAGGGACGGGCATGGCGAACGAAGTTATGACACCCACTGGTCAACTACAGATATTGAAAGAGTCGCCGAGTGGCGGACGTATCAGCGCCCAAAACGATGCCCAGGCAGTGACCGCATGGCTTGAAGAGTACGTGGATAGTCCACAAACCTGGAAAGCGTACCGTCGCGAAGCGGAGCGGTTGCTGCTCTGGCTTGCCAGCCAGAGGCACACGCTGGCCGATATCAACCGCGAAAACCTGCGCCGCTTTGAAGCCTTTCTCGCCGACCCACAACCAAGTGAGCAGTGGGTTGGGCCTTCAAAGCCACGCACCCATCCAGCATGGCGACCATTTCGTGGTGCCTTGTCTCCTGCTAGCCGCCGTCAAAGCCTGGTGATACTGCAAGGTATGTTTGCTTGGTTGGTAGAAGCCGGGTGGGTTAACCACAACCCGTTTCGCTTGATGCGCGATAAATCGCGACGCCTGAGTAATCAAACGCCGCGTGTTGAGCGCTATTTGGAAAGTGATTTGTGGGCGTGGCTGTGGGAGTGGCTGAATAGCCCGTTAGAGGCTGGGGAGGGCAGTCGTGCCCGTTTTGAACATGCACGACGGCGCTTTATCTTTGGCTTTGCCTATTTGCTGGCACCGCGCCTTAGCGAGATGGCCGATGCGCGCATGGGGGATTTTCAGCGCAGCGAAGGGCGCTGGTGGTGGCATGTGGTGGGCAAGGGAAACAAGATGGCACGCATTCCGCTGCCTGACGATATGCTGGATTGTCTGCGCCAGTGGCGCCATGTGCTGGGATTGTCTGAATACCCTGAGCAGTTTGAAGCTGAGGCACCGGTGCTTCGCGCTCTGGATGGACAGCGTGGCCTGGGCCATAACCAGCTTTATCGGCTTATTCGCGCAACGTTTCAGCAGGCGGCACAAGCACTTGAAGATATCGACGGAGCATCGGAACATGTGACCGCGCTTAACCAGGCAACGCCGCACTGGTTAAGGCACACATCGATCACCCATCAGGCTCAATCGGGCATTAGCCTGCGCCATCTGGCCGAAAGCGCCCGTCACGCGCGCCTCGATACCACCTCACGCTATCTGCACAGCGAAGACAACGAGTGGCATCGCGAGCAGCAGCGCCATCGATTGACTGTTTCAGGACACAACCTCCCTCAAGACTCCTTTGAGCCGTTATAATGGCTCAATGAGACGCAAAATGTCAGTCGCCACTATTCAGCCAATTCCAATAGAGAAGGAAATAGCATGAGCACTTCCGGCGCCGAACAGGCCCAGCAAGAGCTAATCGAAGATTTCGAGATATTTGATAACTGGATGGATCGTTATCAGTACATTATCGATATGGGTAAGCAGCTGCCTGACTTTCCAGAAGAGTGGAAGATCGAGGAGCTTAAAATTCAGGGCTGTCAGTCAAACGTGTGGATGCGCCATGAGGAGGAGGGAGACAAGCTGGTGTTCAAGGCAACGTCTGATGCCGCTATCGTATCCGGCCTGATTGCCGTATTGCTGCGTATTTATAACGAGCGCACAGCGGCTGAAATTCGTGCCACCGAGCCACACTTCTTGACCGATTTGGGGCTGGATAAACACCTTTCACCCACGCGCAGCAACGGCTTGCACGCCATGCTGGAGAAGATCTACGCAGTAGCGCAGCAGAAGTAGGCTAACAAGCTAGCGAGGGTGATGATCACAGCAAGAGGACGACGATGCTTTCTCATCATCCTCGCGACAAAGCTGTTCGCTGCGGCCGCCGGGCACTGGATCCATACCGCCAGGATTGCCTGGGTGGCACTTAACGATCCGCCTTACGGCCATCCAGCCGCCTTTTATTGGCCCATGCACCTGAATCGCTTCAATCGTGTAAGACGAACAGCTTGGCCAGAAGCGGCAGCGTGGGCCTAAAAGGGGGCTAAGCGTATATTGATAGACTCTAACGCAGCCAATCATCACCTTCATCAATACCCAGCGCGAACCTGAGCGCAGGGCTGATATTAACCGAGTCATAGCTTGCATAGGCAGAACTAGGTTTTTTTGCCGTACAGATCGTCAGGATCAATCAGCGGCTTGCTGGTAATTGAGGCCTGCTCTCCATCCACGGCAATATAGAAACAGCTACGCCGCCCGGTGTGGCAAGCAGGCCCCGTTTGCTCGACCTGCAACAACAGCGTATCACCATCGCAATCTAGCGCAGCAGAAACAAGCAGCTGCTGCTGGCCCGATGACTCACCTTTGCGCCACAATTTTCCCCGTGAGCGCGAGTAGTAACAGACCCGCTGAGTGGTTAGCGTCTCTTCAAGGGCCTGGCGATTCATCCATGCCATCATCAAGACTTCTTTCGAGTCATGCTGCTGAGCAATGGCAGGAATCAAGCCATCGCTATTAAAGCAAACTGCCGTCAGTAGGGTAGCGACAGCGGGAAGAGTATCATCAGGCGTGGCTCGCTCAAGCTGCTTAAAAAGGGCGTCTGGAGCCACTTGGTCAAAACGGGACATACTGTTTACTCGCTAGCTGTTTAACATAGCTGCTCAACACATCAGCTTGTTCGACAATCTTGGCAGAGCCCCTGGAGCTCAATCGTTTGGCGCTCAACGTTAAATCCTTGACTCTTGGCCAATGCCACCAGTTGATCACTTATCTCGTCTAGATGCAGCTCTTCCACATAGCCACAGTGACGACAAATGAGCAGCTGAAAGCCGTGAACATGCTCGGGACATGCACAGGCTACGTAGGAGTTCTGTGACTCTATTCGATGCACCAGGCCTTGATCAATTAAGAACTCAAGCGCTCTGTAAACCGTTGGTGGCCGAGCAGCAGCGTGTTCCGTAGAGAGCTTATCGAGCAGATCATATGCCTTCAAGCCACCTCCGTTTTCGGCAATTAGCTCAAGTACACGCCGGCGGATAGGGGTGAATCGAACGCCGCGGAGATGACATTGAGACTCCGCCTGCTGCAGTAGTGTATTCGCTTGGGTCATGGGCAACTCGTTGAACGTGGTTAGCCTAGGCTCTCTTCACTAGTCTCTCGTATCAGTCTACGCGCTGGCGGAGGAGGTGTCAGGGCTTTCTACCAGTTCGCTTTGGCGAGCAAAATGGTGCTGCGCAAAGGCAACGCGCTCTTTTGCAGGCACGCCATCAGGCTGACGCTCAATAAGATCAAGACGGCGGCGCAAGCCTTCCCCATTGGTCATTTGAATCGCCAGCCCTGGCCGGGCGTTAAGCTCAAGTAGCATGGGACCGTATTTACGGTCTAACACCATGTCGGTTCCCAAGTAGCCTAATCCCGTCATTTCATAACAGCCTGCCGCCAGATTTAGTAGCGTTTCCCACTGTGGCACGACCAAGCTAGCCAGGTCGTGCCCCGTATCAGGGTGACTAAAACAGGGCCGGTCAAACTGAACGGCACGCAATGCGGCGCCGGTCGCAATGTTCAAACCAACGCCTACCGCCCCTTGGTGCAGGTTAGCCTTGCCATCAGAAGCCGCCGTAGAGAGACGCATCATGGCCATGACAGGGTAGCCCTTAAAGACGATAACCCGAATATCGGGAACCCCTTCATAGGTGTAATCCATCAGGCTTTCATCGAAATTAATTAGCGTTTCAATGACCGCCACATCAGGCGAGCCGCCCAGCGAGTATAGCCCTGAGAGGATATTCGACACGTGCCGCTCAACATCGGTAAGCGTTAGCTTGGCACCACTGGGTTTGATAAAGGCGTTATCCTCCACCTTTTCAATCACCAAAATTCCCTTGCCACCGCTTCCCTTGGCAGGCTTGATAACAAAGCCTGCGTGCCCCGTGAGCATGGCACCAATGTGCTTTACGCCAAACTGGGTCGTCACCGTACCGATTAGCTCTGGCGTGGTAATGCCATACTGCTGAGCCAGCAGCTTGGTTTTAAGCTTGTCATCCACTAATGGATAGAGTCGGCGTTTGTTATAGCGACCAATATAACGAATATTACGCCGATTCATGCCAATGATACCCTTATCACGCAAGCGCGTTGGCCAGGTCCAATTGTTAAACCAACTCATGATGGTTTCTCATCATCTGTAATTGGTTTGAAACGGCGCAGCTCTAATAGGCGGTAGCCTGTGTAACTGCCCAGCAACAAAATCAACGCCATCAATATCAACTGCACGCCCAGGAAGTTGAATGTGATGTGACGCACCCAGGGATTATTCATCGCCAGGTAAGCAAGGATAGCCGTAATCAAGCTACCGCCACCTTGAATCAACACCTGTTTAGGACCTTCTTCTTCCCATAAAATCGACATCCGCTCAATAGTCCAGGCAAGGATGATCATCGGGAAAAAGGTAATCGTTAAGCCAGCACTCAGCCCCATGCGATAGGCCAGCACAGTAAAGATAGAAATGATCGCGATCACCGTGATGATAACCGCGGAGACCCTGGCCACCAGCAGCAAGTTCAAGTAAGAGAGATAGTTACGGATAATCAGCCCGACCGCGACGATAAGCAGGAAGCCAATCAAACCCGTGGGAAGGGTGGTTTGAATGAAGGCGAGGGCGATCAACACCGGCATAAAGGTCCCGGACGTTTTGATGCCCACTAGCACACGCAAAAACACCACCATTAACGCACCAATGGGAATCAGCAAGATAGTTTGGAATAGCGCCTGTTCTTCCAACGGCAGACTATGAATGGAGAAATTCAGCAGCGTGTCTTCGGAATAGTGATTGCGCACCGCGGCTGAAGCCGGCTGATCGTGGGTCATCATTGAGAAGGTAACCCGGGAGTTGGTGCCACCTTGTACTTCTAAAACAGCTCGACCACCCGTTTCCCACAACAGTAGGTTTTCGGGTTTGCCTTGCTCGCCTGTCAGCGGATGAAAAATGGCCCACTGCTCACCAGACTCGTCAAACACTTGAATCCAACTACTAAGTGTTTGGCGGCGACGTCCATCTTCCAATAGCAGGCCGCTTACTTCGCGCGCTAATACACCCGCTTGGTTGAGCAAGCGGACCACCAGCGCTGCTGGGTTTTCCTGAGATAACAGAAGACGCGCGTTCTCACCCTGACGCTCACCATTCACGTCTCGGATCAGTTCCCGGGCAAACGTCGCGTTATTGGCGCTGCGAGCCCAGGCTTGTTCGATCAGCTGGCTAGCCGCCGTGTCATAAGGGCTTTCCCATGGCGTTATTGGGGTCATTTCAGGCGGCGTTTGCGCCGGTGCTCGGGCATCTTGCGATACCAGCATTTGAACAGAGTAATATAGCGTTTGGCTGCCAGCCGCTTCGCGAATCGTCCACTGCGCGGTACGGCCTAGCTCATCTGCTTGGTAGGCCAAGCCATACCCTGACGATGCTGTATTTTCGGTTAATACCCGATAGCCAGCCTGATGAGAAGGCAGCGCCAAATCGACTTGCACAGGACCATCTTGAGCATTGAAGTTTATGCCCGCTTCAATCTCCCAGACTTGGCGTTGTTCACCGGGTAACCAGGGGATTTCAAACTGCACATGGCGATGTATGCTGGTGGCAATACCCGCGACCAACAGCAAGCCGACAATAATATAAAACATTAACCGTGACATGGAGATTCCTTTCTACGTAAAGCGCCAGGGGAGAGCAGTTACTCTTCTGTATCGTCGTCATCAACTGCTTCATCTTCAGCAGCTTGATCGGCTGGCTCGCCACCAGGAAACTCGGGACGGTCATGTAAGTAAGTATCGGCGACGTCTATTACCGCGATATCCATTAAGAAGCGCCGACCCAGTAGCACTGGATACTCTAAATGTGAGCGGTCATTCAGCGTGAACTCGACGTTTTCGCGGATAGGTCCCAACGTCATTAATAATGAAATAACCGGGCGGGATTCTTCACCAGAAGCTTGAAGAATACGAACCCGACGAACAATAGGCGCCTCTACCCATTCATCACGCTGTGACTCAACGGCCACATCGTCGTCGTTTAGCGCTAGTTTGAAACGCACCCAGTCTTCACCGTCACGCTCGAAGCGGGTGATTTCGTCGGCCGACAGCGATGAGGTATTAGCTCCTGAATCGACTCGCGCCTTGAGGTAGGTACCCAGGCTTGGAAAACCAACCCATTCACTACGACCCAGTAGCGTTTTCGTGCTTAGCGTCTCATCAACTTCACACTCTTCGCGGATGATGACAGGTTCTTCACCACGGGCTTCTAACTGCTGGACATCTTGGCGTAGCGAACGCAACAAACTACCGACTTCACGTACGTCGGCAGTGAGTACCTGCTGCTGATCAAGTTGGCGTGTCTGAAGCTCAGAACGGGTGTCGCATTGCTGCGCCAATTGGCTTTCTAATTCAAGGATACGAGTATTGAAAGACGCTTCGCTTAGGGGAGGCGGTTCATTAGTTTCTGGCTGGGTTGCTGCACAGCCTGCGATTGAAAGCGACAAGCTAGCTATTAGCCACAAAACACCTGGGCGCATAACGAGAGATATCCTTGGACAAATAGGTGGAGGGAATAATAAGGAGATGGGGGACTAGTGTCCAACGTCATCACGATTATTCAGACACACAATTTACCTTATTTAACATAATATATATTAAGCGAACCCGAGTAAGACGCAGTGGCTACAACAGCTTAGCTGCTCTATGCTGTTAAATTATTTTACCATAGCTGTACCTGAGCCCATTTTAATATAGGAAATGATGCCATGATCCATTCGCTGCGCATAAGCTTTTTCATACTGCTCTTCCTGCTGACTGGCTGTGTGGGTGTTGATATCGAAGATTACGCTGATTCAGAGCCTCGCTTGGATATTGCCGAGTACTTTACAGGGACTACGCGAGCTTGGGGCATGGTGCAGGATTATTCTGGTGAGGTACAGCGCCGCTTCACGGTGGAAATCCAGGGCACCTACGAGGCCGATACACTAACGCTGGATGAGTCCTTCGTGTTTTCAGATGGTGAAACCGACCGACGGGTATGGACGTTTGAACGTATCGACGCGCATCACTGGGTTGGCACCGCCAGCGACGTGGAGGGACACGTTAAAGCTCGCCAATATGGACATGCTTTCCATATGCGTTACCCGTTAGAGATTGCTATCGACGGGCGGATGATTACGTTCACCATGGATGATTGGATGTACCTGCAACCGGATGGCCGCTTGATCAATCGAACGGCTATGCGAAAATTTGGCTTAACGCTGGGTGAAATCACCTTAGTTTTTGAGAAAACCTTTGAGAATACAGGTCAATAGACAAAACTCGGCACCTAGCTAAAAAAGCAGCCCGCTATTCAGCGGGCTGCTTTTTTCATCTCAAGCTGACGATTTCATAATTTCTTTCTAAATAGCGTTTCTATTCTGCTGCGTATGAACCGTCTTCCTGGTGGACTTCATTGCCGGTAATCGGCGGTGTGAAGACGCAAGCAACCGTCATTCCTTTTTCTTTACCGCGTAGCAGGTGCTCATCGTGCTGATCTAGCAGGTAAATGTCGCCTGCTTTGATCGGCCAGATTTTACCGTCGGCCAGGGTTTCCACCTCGCCTTCACCTTCATAGCAAAACACCGCTTCGTAGTGGTTTTTATAATGAATGTGGGTCTCAGTGCCGGGAAAAATTCGGGTAATATGGAACGAGAAGCCAGCGTTATCATTGGCTAAAACAAGACGTGTGCTATCCCAATTGCCGTTTTCAGCGGTGACTAGGCGTTCTGTTTTGCGCGCTTCTTCGAGATTACGAACGATCATAGAAGTACTCCATAGCATAGCGGCTAGCGATTACTAGCCGCAGTTTCCCTAACGAAACGGGTGTGAGCTGACGCTTTATCCTAACGCCAAATTACTCGCTAGCAACAGCTTTCACGCACATTTCCAGAATATCCAGGCCTTTCAGCAGGTCTTCATCGCTGATGGTCAGTGGGCACAGACACTTCACGACTTCACCGTCCTGACCACTGGTTTCAATTATCAAGCCGTGCTCAAACGCTTTGCTGGTAATTTTATCAGCGATATCTCCCGATACCACGTCAATGCCACGCATCAAACCACGCCCACGTTCAGTGGCAGGCATGCCGCTCTCAGTCAGCAGTGCCGCAAGCTTTTGGAAACGCTCTTCTACAATACGTCCTTTGCGCTGAACATCACGCTCAAAGGTATCGTTGGTCCAATATTTTTTTAACGCGGCGGTGGCTGTCACCATCGCTAAGCTGAAGCCACGAAAGGTGCCGTTATATTGACCTGGCTTCCACTTATCCAGTTCTGGACGCATCAAGACATGCGCAAATGGCAGACCAAAGCCAGAGAGTGACTTCGAGTTGGTAATAATGTCTGGCGTGATGCCTGCATGCTCAAAGCTGAAGAACTTACCGGTACGACCACAGCCTGCCTGGATATCGTCGATAATCAGCAGAATATCATGGGCTCGGCAAATGCTTTCCAAACGCTTCAACCACTCCAGGCCTGCCACGTTGATACCGCCCTCGCCTTGCACGGTCTCAATAATGACACCAGCGGGAACATCCAGACCGCCGGATTTGTCGCCCAGCAGTTTTTCAAAGTAATCCAGCGTGTCGGTATGTTCGCCCATGTAGCCATCATAGGGCAGGAAGCTGGCACCCTGAGTTGGGATACCGCCCGTGGCTTCACGGAACTTACGGTTACCGGTGGTAGCCAAAGCGCCCATCGTTACACCGTGGAAGCCATTGGTGAACGTCACGATGTTGTGACGGCCTTTAGCAACACGGGCCAAACGAATGGCGGCTTCGACAGCGTTGGTACCAGTCGGGCCTGGTAAATGCACTTTGTAGTCGAGACCGCGTGGCTTGAAGATGACTTCCTCAAGCGTTTCTAAATAATCGCGCTTGGCATTGGTCCACATATCCAGACCGTGCACAACACCGTCTGTTGACAGGTAATCAATCATTGCCTGCTTCATGTGCGGATTATTGTGACCGTAGTTAAGCGTGCCCGCGCCGGCGAGGAAATCAATGTATTCACGGCCGTTCTCATCGGTTAGGCGCGCATTTTGCGCTTTGGTAAATACCACCGGGAATGAACGAGAATAAGTACGTACATTGGATTCCATGCGTTCAAGCGTCTGGGTCTGCATTGCGACCTCCTTGGTCAATCATTTTGCCATTAGGCGTTGCTAGCCCGGAGCAACATGAGCGGGAAAAACAGTATGTTCACTACGTGCTGTTTATGGTTAAACGCACGTATTAGATGCGGTCTGTTTGGAACGGACCGATACGAACCAGGTTTTCCGGGTCATGCTCCCCTCCGAGCTGTTCGGTAGAGAAGTATTCGCGGCTATTGAGCGGCGCATGCCAGCGCGCGGCCAAGCGACGAAATAAGCCCCAAGAGGCTAGATTGTCTGGCGTGATCGTGGTTTCAAGGTGATGCACATCGTCAAGCTCGGGGCGCGACATGATTGCCTCGACCAAGCGACGTGCAAGCCCTGTACCGCGTGCTTTTTCGCCGACGGCTACCTGCCATAAGAAGTAAGTATCGGGGGCATTATCCTTCACATAGCCCGATACAAAACCAACGATTTCACCCTCTTCATTGGTAGCGACTGCACAGGTATCACGAAACTGTGTAGCGAGTAACAAATAGGCGTAGGCAGAATTCACATCCAGCGGCGGGCAGGCTTTGATAAGCTCGTACACTCCCCAGCCGTCATCCGCATTAGGTTTGCGAATAAACAGCGGTGTCTCCGCATGACCAACGACGGCATCGGCCACTGTAGGCCTGGCCAAGTCAGCAGAGGGGGTAAACGGTTGTATGGGCGTACTCATAGTTATGCTTCGCTGTAGCGAATTTGATGATCATTATAACAGCTGATTATGAGCAATTCAAAAATCATATTATTCACCACCCTACTTTCCATAATTTTTTGTTATGAGAAACGGCTTGTTAGCTATCTGCTCGCGCTCAGATCTGTCGTTACTGATTTAGAATAGCCCAACTTGCCGACAAAAAAAGGCGTGCCAATGGGCATACCTAAATCTGTTTTCACTCACAACTTGTCTTCACATGCACGATCTTCATATGCGATGTCTGCACGGGCATCCAGCGCTCGTCGCAAGGCAACATAAGCACCGGGTCAAGTACGCGTGAGCGTGCGCATAGTGACGAACTCCTCTGCTCCCGTTGGGTGGATACCCACAGTGCGGTCAAAGTCATGCTTGGTAAGGCCTGCCCTTACCGCGATAGCTATACCTTGAATGATTTCACCTGCGTCGTCGCCGACCATATGGGCCCCGACCACCACATCAGTGGCATCGTCTACCACCAATTTCATTAAGGTGCGCTCTTGGCTACCCGACAAGGTGTGCTTCATGGCCCGAAAATTGGTGCTATAAACGCGGATATTGGTGAATTTTTCACGAGCCGCCTCTTCGGAAAGCCCTACCGTGCCGATGTTAGGGTGGCAAAAAACGGCGGTTGGAATCGTGGTGTAATCGAGCGGCTGGGGGACGGTGTCGGCAAAGTGGACATCCACCAGCTGCATCGCTTCTGCCAAGGCCACTGGCGTTAGTTCTGGGCCAGCGATTAAGTCGCCTAGCGCAAGGATTGACGGTTGCGCCGTTTCAAAACGCTCGTTGACAGGGATCTTGCCCTGCTCATCCAGGTTAATACCCAGCGCCTCCAGACCCAGGTCTTTGATATTAGCTTTGCGCCCAGTTGCCGCCAGCACCACATCGACTTCCATTACCTGCCCATCGGTGAGATAAACGTTGTAGGCATTCTGGGTGGCTTCAATACGCTCAATATTGGTGTTGAAGTGGAGGTTGACCCCCTTTCTTTCCATTTCGGCACAGGTGAATTCGCGAACCTGTTGATCAAAACCTTTCAAGAACAGCTCGCCACGATAGATGAGGTGTGTCTCGCTACCAAGCCCGTTGAAAATGCTAGAGAACTCGACTGCGATGTAACCGCCACCCAAAACCAGAAAGCGCTTGGGAAACGTATCGAGATCAAAGATCTGGTTGGAGTCCAGCGCATATTCGCTACCCGGAAAATTGGGCACCCATGGCCACCCGCCCGTGGCCACCAGGATTTTTTCTGCGCTTATCGAAATATCGCCATGCTCTCCGCTCAACGTCACTGTATTCGCATCAGCCAGCCGAGCCCGGGCATTAAAAAGTGTTACTCCCGCGCCTTCCAGCATGCGCTGATAAATACCGTTTAGCCGTTTGATTTCGCTTATTTTATTATCACGCAGCGTCGCCCAGTCAAAGCTTGCCGGGCCAGGCAACTGCCAGCCAAAACCGGCCGAGTCATCAAAGCTGTCGTGAAAATGGGCGGCGTATGAGTAAAGTTTTTTGGGCACACAGCCAACGTTGACACAGGTACCGCCCAGGTATCGGTCTTCGGCAATCGCTACTCTGGCACCGGTGGCGGCTGCCATACGCGCAGCACGCACGCCGCCGGAGCCTGCACCAATCACCAGGAGGTCATATTCATATTCGGAAAAGTCGGCCATCGTTTGCTCCTGTGAAGTTAAAAATGATTACCCCTGACGGCCAAACAAGGATATTGACCTGACTGTCCGGGGGGGTTAAAACCATTTGCTGCTATTTTATACTGTCCAATCCCTTATACTTGCTAAGATTTATTATTCCGCTTCTCGATCAGCGACTTAACTCTATTTAATCTTGCTGGAGACACTATGTCTGACTCTATTGCGACGCTACTCGATAACAATCGTGCCTGGGCTGAGCGCATGTGCGAAGAGGACCCCGACTACTTTAAACGGCTTTCAAGTCAGCAAAACCCAGACTATTTATGGATTGGCTGTTCGGATAGCCGTGTGCCCGCCAATCAAATTATTGCGCTGCCGCCTGGGGAAGTTTTCGTTCACCGCAATGTAGCGAACCTGCTCCACCATACGGATATGAACGCCCTGTCGGTGGTTCAGTACGCGGTGGATGTGCTTAAAGTCAGCCATATTATGATTGTCGGACACTATGGTTGTGGGGGCATTAAGGCCGCCATGATGGGTGGCGAATGCGGTGTGGTCGATTATTGGCTACATTCGGTTCGCGAACAGTACAACCGTCACCGTGATTCGCTAGACCATCTTCCTCTGGAAGACCAAATTGACCGTATGTGCGAACTCAACGTTAAAGCGCAGGTGAATAGCTTGTGCCGTACCAAGATTTTGCAGCGCGCCTGGCAGCGTGGGCAGCAAATCTCGGTACATGGCTGGGTTTACGGTTTAAGCGATGGTCGCGTTAAAGACCTGAATTGCACCATCAGTGGCTTAGAGCAAGTGGAAACGCTTTACCGCATTGACCGCATACAATCAGGCGATTAAGTCTCTCTTTGAGCGCCTACTGAGACGCTAGTCGTAGCGGTAGGCGCGATGGCAGCTCTTGCAGCTAGCGCCTACCTCGGAAAGTGCTCTCGCTGTGTCACGAGTATCCCCCTGTTCGGCGACCTCAACCAGCTGAGTGATTTTATCCTCAAGGTCAGTAAAGCCAGCGGCAAACTCACTCCACTCTTCCCAAATAGAGGCGCGCGCCTCAGAACCACCGCCATGCGTACCTGCAATAAAGGCAGGCAGTAGCTGCTGGGCAGTCGCACGCTCTTGGAGTTCCGTTAAGCGTGGGGCAGCGGCCTCTACATCTTGATTGTTAACTAAGTCAAAACGCAGCTGACGAACCAGGCTTTCAATATCTTTGAGCTCTTGCTGGCGCCACATCACTGCGTCACGCTCGCTGGCGAACTGAGTGTCGCCAACGGTTTGAGGCATTGAAAGCTCGCTAGTGGCCTCGTCGCCCGCCCAGGATAACGGCGCACATAGTAGCAGTACCAAAGTGCTGCCTATCGCGCTACGCTGGAAAGCCCGCTTTCGGTGATAACGCTGCTGCATAATGGCTTCCTTTATAATGCGCTGGTTAGCTTGGTTAAATTAACTTTGATAAAAATGAGCTTTTAGCCTATCGGGCAGGTCACGCCGGTGCCTTTTAAGCCGCAGTAGCCATTCGGGTTTTTGTCGAGATACTGCTGATGGTAAGCCTCTGCATAATAAAACGCTTCAAGCGGTTTTATTTCGGTCGTGATTTGCCCTTTGCCTGCCTTGTTGAGCGCCTGCTGAAAGGCGGACGCGCTTTGTTCAGCGGCTGCTTGCTGAGCCTCGCTGGTGGTGAAAATAGCTGAACGATACTGCGAGCCAATGTCGTTGCCCTGTCGATTTCCCTGGGTAGGATCGTGCTGCTCCCAGAACACCTGTAGCAGCGTTTCCAGGTCGACTTGCTTTGGATCGTAGACTACCCTCACCACCTCGGTGTGACCGGTACGCCCAGTGCAGGTCTCATCATAGGTGGGGTTGGGCGTTTCACCGCCGGCATAACCTGCCGCGGTCACATAGACGCCGGGCAATTGCCAAAACAGACGTTCAACACCCCAGAAGCAGCCCATTCCCAACACAATCTCTTCATGGCCCTTTGGAAACGGTGGATGCAACGAATGCCCGTTGATGGTGTGAACATCGCTGGTCTCTATAGGGGTATCACGGCCAGGCAGTACACGACTGGTACTTGAAGAAGAAAATAGCGACATATCGCCCTCACTCATTGCTGCTGTAAGATTTTTGGGTCACCGGAACGGGTAAAGGTGTAGATCAAGTCAACCGCCTGATTGGTACCCGATACGGCCTGAAGATAAAGGTTACGCCACAGCGTATAGCGTAGTGTTAGTTCTGCAATCGGCGAGAAAATTCCCACGCCGTAACTAATCCTAAGGTCGTCGGTCAGTTGGCCACTGACGGCGACTTGGCTGTCATCGCCTGCGCCGGTGGTATCCAGGGTTAAGTCGTCAATGCCGAAAGCCTCGCCAATCGAGCCAACTGCGCCACCGGTGCGTCCTAACGACATACCAATCAACGCCGTCGTCAGTGCGCTATCCACCCCACCACTGGAGGCGTCCGGGGCGCGGCCCCGTAGTAAATATGAAAGTGCTCGTGTTTCATCCATTGCTGGTTCGGAGAAGATCAGTACATTGGGGGCTTCGGCATTACCGGTGACACGCAGGCCAGCAATAACGTCATCTTCGGTAACGTCGGGATTACGGATGGCCTCAAAGTCGAGGGTAGGTAGCCCAGGGGGTCCGCTAAACAGTAGTTCACCGCGGCGAATGACCAAGTCTTGACCGAACGCCTGGAAGCGCCCATCGACTAAATTGACATCGCCAAATAGCTGTAATGCACCGCCACTTTGGCGAATTTCTAATGAACCTCCCAATCCGGATTCTAAGCCGTAGGCCGATAGCTGCATATCACTGCCCAGCGTTAGCGTTACCAGCACATCAAGGGCCATGCCGGTAGCGGCTAGTTCATCTGCAGCGCTAGGCTCATCACCATTGGCGGCAGCACGCTGTGCCTCAATTTCTGCCTGCCGATCATCGCGTTCGGTGATAATCACTTCATCACTGCTAGGCGTAACGGCCGACGATGGCATATCGCCAATTTCCAGTCTTGCCCAGGGTAAGTTGATGTCTCCCCTTACTTGCAGCCTTTCTGGGGTCACACGAACACGAACATCAGGCGCAGCTTCAAGACGACCAAACTGTGGCAATACGATCAGAATAGGCTCTTGAACAGCATTTAGGTCGACGCCAATGCGCCAATCGTCACCGCTTGGCCAGTAAGCATCACCGGTGATTTCCAAACGCCCGCGCTCGGCCGCCAGATAACCGTCAATATCGCCCTGCTCACCGTCAAAAGAGACCAGTAACTCTCCATCTTGTACATCGACTGGAATATCAGGACCATTAACACGAATACCACGTAACCCAAGCTGGCCCTGTAAACCGGGCTGGTCAGTAGTGCCCGAAATTTGCACACTACCGGTCAGATCCCCTTCCAGTTGATCCATCCCGACGAGCATAGGGCGATAAGGTTGCAGTGAAACATCGTCTGCTCGCAATTCCCCACTGAGCTCGCCTGCCCCTAAGGGGTCATTGATCGATAATTCCAGATTCAGATTGCCTGCCTCGGCAAGCGAAAGCGTCACATTGGCATCCGCTTGTGCCTGGTTAGCCTCAATCTGGGCGTCTAAATTAATTTCTGGCAATTGCACGGGCTGACCATAATCATTGATGGCAGTCACTGCGAGTTCACTGAGCACCTGCAGATTTGCCTGCCACTGGGCACCGCCCTGGCGCCAATCAGCGTTGAGGTCCGCCGTTGTATCGCCTTCTAACTGCCACTCTTCGGGTAAAAAAGGCTCCAGCATCTCCATAGGGACTTCACGTAATGAAAGCACAGCGCTGCCCTGTTGCGCCGAAGCATTTATTTCCTCTTCAGAACAGACCAAGCCGCCCTGCTCACGACGCAGACAGAAGGGTGAAAGGTTCGCCTGACCGCTGGCCAAGTTGTAGCGAAGATCCAAGGGTGCTTCAAGGCGAATATCGCCAGCTTCGGAATCGATTTCCAGTGGCGTTACCCGGGCCTGATACAATTGGTTCGGCTGATCAAAACGCCCATCAAGGGCGAGTTGCGCGCGACTTAATACGTTGTTGTCCGTACCCTGGGCATTAAGCTCAAGACGATGTTCTGAGAGGCGCCCGGATAAATTTACGTTCATGGTAGACAGCGCCTGGCCACCGGCATTGACATTTTGTAGAGCCAGTTGAACATCAAGGGTAGGGTCATCGATTCCCTGCACATCGGCATTAAGCGTGAGCCGTTCAATGCGATTTTCGCCGAAACGCACGCCATCACCTTGTAAATCAGCAAGCAATTGCGGCTGATCAAAGCTACCGCTAGCCTTCAGCGTTCCCACAATGTTGCCCGCCAGATCCGGCGAGAGGGTTTGCAGCTGGCGTAGCGCAATGTCGGCATTTAACGACATCGCCTGTTCGCTGACTTGGCCTGCCGCTTCCAACCGGTTATCCCCCTGGGTAAACAGCAACTGTTCAATATCCAGCTCCATATTGCTGTTGGCGTCCAAGGCTGCCTGCAGTGTTAGGGGGTAGTCCCGCAGGACACCATCGATCGCCAAGTTGGGTACACTGACAGCCCACAGGGCACCTTGCGGGCTCTCTTGCTGGAACAGGGAAAACTCAATATCGCCATTCAGACTGCCGTTTAACTGATCCACGAAGTGGGAAGGGTCAAACTGATCCAAACGGATACTCGCATTAACCTGCAAGGGAGCTAACCAGCTAACGGTGCCTTCACTGCGCAGGGAGCTTTCGCCTACGGCCAGGTTAAGCGGCTGCCAGCTAAAGTGTTCAAGGTCGCCCTCACCGCTGACGTTAATCTGGGTACGCGGCACGCTGGGGCCCTCAACGGCCATCGCGAGCTGAGCGCTATACTCTCTCAGGCTGCCGGTCATCTGTAAATCCAGCTCATCGACCACATAAGGGTCGGTGGCCACATCGCCGTCGACTTGCGCCGTTTCGTCAATGGCGAGCGGCCACTGTACCTGGTCACTTTGTAACTGCACTTGAAATGGCAGCGTAGGGGCTAGCGCGTCTACTTGTCCGTTTAACGACGCGTTTACCGCGCCGGATACCTCCAACTGTGCTTCAA
The DNA here is from genome assembly GCF_055725665.1 of Vreelandella sp. DA03-1M. NCBI lineage: Bacteria > Pseudomonadati > Pseudomonadota > Gammaproteobacteria > Oceanospirillales > Halomonadaceae > Vreelandella > Vreelandella sp. DA03-1M. The sequence goes on along the minus strand of NZ_CM146798.1, from coordinate 2,354,726 downwards.
GTGCATCGAGTGGGCCAGACAGCGTTAACGTCAAGGTTTCGCCATCGAGCTCAGGAAACCTCTCAGCTAAAAAAAGTTCTACGTTCAAACGAGCTTCAAGTGGGTAACTGTCGCTTAAAGTTGCCTTTGCGGTTAATTCAGCCTCTGCGTCTGGGGTAACGACAGCAAGCTCGGTTAACTCAATGCGGTCGCCCTCGGTCATCAGTCCAAGCTGAAGGCGCTCCACTTGATACTCAGTGGCGCCTTCCAGGCGAAAATCGTTAAGCGTAAATTCGGGTATTTGAATATCCACCGGCAAGGTAATGGCAGGTAATTCCAGCCGTTCTCGTGCTTCTAACTGCTCTTCAGGAGACTCTACTGCCAGTACGGCTTCGTCTTGCGGTACGCGGAGCAATATAGCGGCATCGATAGCCTCAGCAGAAAGAGGTGTTTCAGTGGCTTGCGTTAGTAACACCCCCGCCGATGGCGGCAAATAAAGGCGCGGTTGCTCCAAGTGGGTCGGCTCAAGTCGCACTTGATTGCCTTCAGCAACAGCCGCTGAGCTTAACGAGCGCCACGCGACCTCGGTGCCGTCGGCAAGACGCAGGCTGACATCGTCAAGCTGTAGCGAACGTAGCTCGATCGGGAAAGGGAAACGAATAGCGAGTGGCGCCCCCTCTTCTTCTGGCGGCGGCTCCTGTTCGCCCGATGCGCCTAAACGAACATCAGCGCCTACCACGCGGAGTGTGTCGATGCATAACCGGCCCGACAGGACGCAGTCATCCCCCCACGCAAGCTCAAATTCATCCACAGTAATACGGGTTTCACCCAGCTGCAGTTGGAAATCTTCGATCAGAAAATGATCAAGCAGCCCACCTTCATGGTGTGCATAGGTGAATAAGTCCCGCTGCTCCCCCTGCGAGAGCAATACACCAGTGCCCCAGGGCGATAACGCTACCCCAACAAGCAGCGCCGCAATCCCAAACAGCCAAATTGGCAATACGATAATCAGGCGTAAAAGGCTCCACAACAGAAGCCAGGTACGGTATTTGGGTGATAGTCGCTGACGCTTATCAGATGTCGCTGTTTCAACCTGAGGCAAATCTCTCTCCTAGAATTCCGGTCCGATGGAAAAGTGCAAACGCCAATCGTCTTCGTGGTCAAAAGGATGTGCGATATCAAAGCGAATTGGCCCGACCGGTGAAACCCAGCGCACCCCGGCGCCGGCGCCTGTTTTCAAATCGTTAGGTCCCCAGTTATCAAACGCATCACCATTGTCCACGAAGGTGGCTGCCCACCAATCCCCCGTAACACGCCGTTGATACTCAAGGGTCGAAGTCAGCAGTTGCTGGCCGCCCCGGAGCCGCCCTTCTTCATTACGTGGTGAAAGGCTTTCATAGGAGTAGCCGCGCACACTGCGGTCGCCACCGGCAAAAAAGCGTAACGAAGGTGGGATTTTGGCAAAGTCATCGGTTTCGATGGCGCCTAAACTAATCCGCGCCAGGAATCGGTTATCATTGCCGATAGTGCGAATCCATTCCGTATCGGCCGTAACGCGTGTGAACTGCGCATCCGACCCCCAAACCTTATCCGAGTACTCTAAAGAGAGCTGCTGACGGTCGCCCCACAACGGAAAGCGCTGAGGACGTGTTCGAGTTCGTGACCACTGAATACCTGGATAAAACAGCCATACTTGATCGGCTTCGCCCCCCTGCTCGAAGTCTTCGTAAGTGGTACGGAAGTACAGAGTTTGAACCCAATCGTTATCAAACTCCCAGCGCCGAGCTACTTCAACGGTGCCTTCTAATGATTGGGTATCACTATCGTCAATATTACGGATACCGTATTGCAGCCGGTAGCTATCGCGCAGCGGGTCTTCTAGCGGAACGTTATATACCCCGGTAAACCGCTGCTCTGGGGAGGATATATAGAGGTCGTGGTCAAGACTATGCCCATAGCGATTGATCCATGGTTGCTCCCAACCAAAACGCAGACGGGGCCCCACATCGGTTGCGTAGCCAATGCCGACTTCAAACTGGTGGCGATCAGCAGGCTCTACACTGACATCAATAGGTAACTGCGTATCACTGGGCTTATTGATGCTTAGCGCACTGGTTAAAGCCGCACCGGTGACTCGTGGGCGCTCTGGCTGGGAAGCAGTCGCCTCGCTCCACCAGGCGTCTCCACCACCAGACGGAGACATCGCCAGCTCTTGCGCTGTTTCAAGGCGCGGCCGCACTGACACTGAGCTAAACCAGCCGGTTTCTGCAAGCGATTGGTTATAGTCAGCCAGCGTTTGCGCTAGATAGGGATCGCCTCTTTCAAACGGCTGTATACGGAGTAATCGGTCAATCTCAATGTGGCTACCCGTTATTGAAGTCTTTCCAAACTGGTAGCGTGGGCCACTGTCAAAATTCATATAGAGGCGCGCACTTTGTAAATACGGTCGGACTTCCATACGCCGATCCGTAAAGCCCCAGTCAAAGTAACCGCGCTCGATAGCCAAACCAGAAAACTGACCACGCAGCCGCTCCCACGGGGCATGCCGCAGTGCGTCACCCTCTTCCAGTGGGAAGTCTTCTACTGCTTGTTGAAACGGTGGGTCGTTACTGGCGTCGCCTTTGACATTAATTGATAAAATTTCAATTTCAATTTGAGGTCCTGGCTCAACCTCAAGCGAGACGCGCTCATCGCCGGTGTGCTCAAAGGTTATATCAGGCTCATAATACCCATACACACGCATGGCTTCTTCAGTACGTTGACGAACCTCACCTTCTAAACGTGCTTCGGTGTATTGCTCAGCCTCTACGTTCTGTAGATAGGCTTGAATATTACTTTCGACTTCATCGGAAACACCCGTGATGCTCGCCTCTAACGCCCATGCCCCGTGTGTTGCGTATAACAGTGGTAGCACTACCAACACTGTGCGACCGGTGGCTGAAGTCCATCGCCGTTGTCTTCCCATACATTTTTATCCTAACCTAAATCAGCGGCTTCATTACCCAGTCATATAAAAACCCAGTATTTTCAACGACTTAAATAATATTCTTCGGCACTAGAATGCATCAATGCTATACAACTATTCTGACTACCTTTTAACGTAGCATTTCTAACTGGGCACTAAAGGCAAGCTGTGCCTGACGGACTTGTCGAACATCACTCTCTAGTGCATTCAAACGTTCCGACCATTCCTGCTCTAATGCCGTCAAAGCATCTTGATCCGGTGACGCTTCAACCTCAGCAATAGAAGCCTCCAGCTCATCAAAGCGCGACTCAATGGCGCTTCTTTGCGCTGATAACTGCTCTTCCCAATCACTACTAATGTTACTGATCTGACTGTCCAGTACGGACAGGCGTTGTTCGGTCAGTTGCTCAAGATGGGACACTTCCTCAATCAAGTTTTGCCGTCCTGAGGTACCAGCCTGTTCCAGGGCATTCAATGATTCCCGCATCGCCAACAACTGACTGTCGCGCAACTCAGCTTGCTCATTAAGCTGGTTCAACTGCTGCAGCAATGAATTGATCGAATCACTAGAGGCCATGTCCTCATTCATTGTTAGCAAACTGTACAACTCTTCGCGAGTATCGGTCAGCGCAATGGACAGCTGCTCTTGCTCTTGAAAGAGCGTCGACATCTGAGCTTGTACAAAGGTTATCGTATCTTGTACATCAGTGTCATCCGAATCCAAGCGAGCATGAACATTGGACACTTCGCCACTTACCCGATGTAACTCATTTAACAGTCGTTCACGTTCGTACCAAAGTCCAGCCGCCGCCGCACCCAGTAGGGCAATGATTAATAACAAGCATAGCCATAGCGGCCACAAAGTAGGCCCCTTTCGGTGGCGCAAATGCTGCGCCGTCAAGCTTTGATCCACATCGGGTACGATACGAGAGGATGCAGTGGCGTCTGGCATAACATTTCCTCAGAGAGTCTTCGGGTCGGCACGACGGCCTATCCCGCGGTACATTAATCCACAGCTGGCAACAAATTCAGGATCGTAAATATTGCGTCCATCTAATACGAGCTTAGCGTTTAATAACGAGCTCAGCCGATGCCAGTCTGGGTTCCAATAGGTTTTCCATTCTGTCACCAACATCAGTACATCGGCGCCCTCACAGGCTTGGTAGGGGTCATGAGTAAAGGTGCGCAAATCCTCGCGCTCGCCTACCAGGGCATGGAGAGCTGGAACGGCGGCTGGGTCGTGTAGCTGAACCTTAACTCCCTGCGCCCAAAGTGCTTCAAGCAATGTTATTACGGGCGCGTGGTCAATACGTGCAGTGCCGGGCTTGAACGCAGCTCCCCAAATCGCCACGGTTTTTCCGGCCATTTCGCCGGAAAAATGGGACCACAGCTTGCGGAACAGCGTCTCTTTTTTCTGTTCGTTAATATCCATTACCTGCTCAAGCAGCGCTGAATATCGGCCACTCTGCAGTTGCACATCGGCCAAGCGAATCAAATCGCGGGAGAAGTTAGGACCTCCAAAACCGCATCCAGGGTACAGGTACTCAAACCCGATACGCGAATCGGCCCCCATCCCCTGGCGGACATGTTCGACATCAACACCTAGGGTATCAGCCAAACCGGCGATTTCATTCATATAACTGATACGCGTGGCCAACATGCCGTTAATGGCCAGCTTGGTTAACTCCGCAGCACGGCGAGGCATACACTGAAACACTTCGCTACGCCGATTAAAGGCGCGTAACAGCTCTCTGGTGACTTGCTCACCCGTCGCATCATCGCAGCCTAGCAAGCGCCGGGTTGGGCGTGTAAAAAAATCCCATGCACGGCCCTCTTCTAACGTGTCGGGCAGTGCCACACTGGAGTGCTGAGCCCCCATTAACGTATGCAGGCGTTCGGTCTCGCCTACCGGAAACGTCGAGTTATTAATCAGTACAATACCGTGCTGATTCGCTAATAACGGGGCCTCAAGTAGTGCACTGGCCGAACTGCGCTGTGAAGGTGATAACGCCATCCAAACCACCTCTGGAATGGCGGCATCATCAATCTGCTCAATGAGCTGCAGGGTACCCTCTGCTAAGCCCTGCTCGAGATGCGTCATTAAATGAGGTTCACTGCGTAACCAGTCCACCTCAGAAAGCACTGACCAAGGCGCTTCAGCGTGGGGTAACCACTGAACCTGATGCCCCACCCATGCAAGCGCAGCGGCTGCCGTCGCTGCGCTTAATTCGCTGCCGTAAAGTAACACCCGCATGCGTTACTCTCCCTGGTGGTAACGTGACAGCAGGGTTTGGAAAGCTTCTCCAAACTCAGGATGGCGGCGCGCGTAGGCGAGTGTGGCTTCAAGGTAACCTAAGGGCTGTCCACAGTCGTAGGTAACACCTTGCATGCGATATGCCTGGACGCCCATCTGTTCTCGCAGTGTTTCCAGCGCATCGGTCAACTGTATTTCACCACCGGCACCGGGCGGTGTTTTTTCTAATATGGAGAAAATATGGCCTGGTAACGCATAACGGCCTATGACCGCTAAATTCGAGGGTGCAGCATCACGCTTGGGTTTTTCCACCATGCCGGCTAAATCGGCTGACTCGTTTGCAGCGGGCACATCCCCTGCTGGCGCCACGATGCCATATTTTTCCACCTGCTCCCAGGCGACTTCTTCCACCATCAATTGCGCCGTTTGCTGCTGATCATAGGCCGCTAACATACCGGCCAAGTCCGTTGCTGAGTTGGCACTGTTATCGACCAACACATCGGGCAATAGCACCGCAAAAGGTTCATCGTCGCCAAGGATGGGACGGGCACAGAGTACTGCATGGCCTAGCCCTAACGGCACGCCCTGACGAATGCTAATAATGCTGACGTCGTCAGGCACTATATTGCGCAACATTGTCAGAAGCTCATGTTTTCCCTTTTTTTCCAAGCTAGCTTCCAGCTCAGCATGGGTATCGAAGTGATTTTCGATAGCGCTTTTATTGCTACTAGTGACCAGCACAATCTCACGGATACCAGCGGCAATTGCCTCTTCAACGACATACTGGATCACCGGCCTATCGACAATCGTAATCATCTCCTTGGGAATAGCCTTAGACGCTGGCAAGCAGCGGGTACCAAACCCGGCAACAGGAAGTACGGCTTTACGAATCATAGAAGAGGTCCTTTTCATGCGTTCCGACACAGGAGTGGTTAGAATGTCCATAATACTGAAGGCGTGGATGGATACCACCTCGCAACGGCGAACAAGTGGCTACACGTCAATATTTTGCTAAATGTTCAAAAGTTATGGGAGTCACACTATGCAAGCGACACCACAGGATAGCATTGCTCATCACTATCAAGACAATGTCGATGCAGCAGAAGTCGCCAAATTTGAGGCTCTTGCTAGCCGCTGGTGGGATCCGCAGGGTGAATTCAAATCCCTTCATGATATTAATCCCTTACGTCTTGACTTTATTGATGCGCGTGCGGGGCTGGCGGGTAAAAAAGTGCTTGATGTAGGCTGTGGAGGCGGCATTTTAAGCGAGTCAATGGCCCACCGCGGTGCGACGGTAACGGGCATTGATCTCGGTGAAGCGCCATTAGCAGTGGCCCGGTTGCACGCCGAAGAGCGTGGCGTAAAAGTTGATTACCAACATATCAGCGTGGAGGCCATGGCCGCTCAGAAGCCTGGTTTTTACGACGTGGTAACTTGCATGGAAATGCTGGAGCACGTGCCGGATCCTGCCTCCGTCATTCGTGCTTGCAGCGCCCTCGTGCGTCCGGGTGGTTATGTGTTTTTCTCTACGTTAAACCGTACTGCCAAGTCATACGCGTTCGCAATTTTAGGCGCCGAGTATGTGCTTAAACTGCTGCCACGAGGCACGCATAACTATGCAAAATTTATTCGCCCTTCAGAAATGGCGGCTTGGTCTCGCCACAGCGGTTTAGAAGTGCGTGAACAGACGGGACTAACCTACAATCCGCTTACCCGCCACTACCGCTTGGTCAGCCATGATGTCTCGGTCAATTACATGATGTACTGCCGCAAGGTAAGCGATTAAATGTCGATGCAAGCACCTCAAGCAATACTTTTCGACCTGGACGGAACGTTGGTCGATACGGCCCCCGATTTGGCAGAAGCGACCAATGCACTGCGTGCTCACCATGGGTTAGCGCCGCTACCCTTTGAGGTAATTCGCCGCCAAGTCTCTAATGGCGGCAGTGCGCTGGTTACGCTAGCGCTGGGCTTAGAGGCCTCTGCTGAGGGACACACTCAAGCACGCCAGTTTCTACTTGATGCTTATGAGCAAGCTGTAGCGGTACACAGCCGGGTTTTTTCGCCGCTTGATGCGTGGCTACAAGAGTGGCACGGCGATCAGCGGCCTTGGGGGATTGTCACCAACAAACCGCGCCGCTATACCTTGCCGCTACTAGAAGCTCTGCTGCTACAGCCTGGCGCACTGCTATGTGCGGATGATCTCAGCGTTAAAAAGCCAGCGCCTGAACCGCTTTGGGAAGCTGCCCGACGCCTTGGCGTTGACCCTAAACATTGCTGGTACATCGGTGACCATGTACGGGATATGGAGGCCGCCGTCGCCGCCGGTATGACCGCCGTCGCGGTTGGCTATGGCTATATCAGCGAAGAGGATGACTACCAGCAGTGGCCCGCTGATATTTGGTTTGAAGAGTGTGCAGCGCTGGTCGATGCCCTAGGCGAGTTCAAGCTCTAGACAAGCATGATGGCGAGCATCGACGCGGCTTTCAAAACAAACGGTTATGTGCGGGGAGGTTGGGCATCTAGCTTTTGCCCGCTGGTGCCTGCGCTGTCTGGCCCCATTAGCCACAGGTAGGTCGGCATAATCTCTTCCGGCGTACGCAGTGTGAAGGGATCTTCACCAGGAAACGCCGTACGCCGCATTTGGGTGCGTGTGGCGCCGGGGTTAAGTGAATTCACCCGAATATGTGACTGATTATTCAGCTCATCAGCCAATACCTCGACAAAGCCTTCAGTGGCAAATTTAGAGACAGAATAAGCCCCCCAGTAGGCTCGCCCTTTACGGCCAACGCTAGAGGAAGTGAAGATTATCGAAGCATCTTCAGACTGTTGCAGTAGTGGTAATAACGCTTGGGTCATCCAGATAGGCCCATTGATATTGACCTGCATCACCTGCTGCCATAGCTCAGGGTTATATTGCTCAAATGGCGTAATGCGACCTAATAGCCCAGCGTTATGCAGCAAACCATCTAAGCGGCCAAACTCATGATCCAGCGTTTCGGCCATATCATGAAAATCTTTGAGGGTAGCGCCTTCAAAATTGAGCGGAAAAATCGCGGGCTGAGGCCCGCCTGCCGCTTCAATTTCATCGTAAACACGCTCTAATTTGGCAATGGTGCGCCCCAATAGAATCACGGTGGCCCCATGCTGGGCATAGCTTAATGCTGCCGCACGGCCAATCCCGTCTCCTGCGCCGGTTACCAACACGATGCGATTTTCCAATAGGTTAGGCGCTGGTTGATAGTCGATCTTGCAGCTCATGCTGATTCCTTGAAACGATTCTTAGAAGCTGTTCATAAAAACTATTCGTAAAAGCTATAAAGAGCAAAGTTTAACTTGCTGACTGGCGTAAAAAGTCACTGGCAAGGCCCGCGGCACTGCTTTGCGGGTAGTCGTCACGCACTCGCTCTAGTAGCTCACGGCTACGTTCCGCTTCGCCTTGACGCGCTTTTACTAAGCCTAACTTATAAATCGCATCAGGTACTTTGCTGCTACCGCTATACTCGTCAATGACGCGGCTAAACGCTTGGTCAGCAGCGTCCAACTCACCTTCAGCCGAATATAACTCACCCAGCCAATAGTGGCCATTGGCCGTTAAACTGGTATCAGGATGATCATTGACAAAGGTTTCAAACGCCGCGATAGCTTCCTCAAAACGGCGTGCTTGAACATGTGCAAAGGCCGCTTGGTAATCGGCTTGCGCCTCTTCACTCACATTGCTAGTAGAAGGCGTGTTAACCACTTCCTCGGCAGCTTCGGGTTCAACCGCTGGGGTTGATTGCTCAATCTGCGTTGGCCCACTGCTCATCAGCCGGTCTTCAATATCGAGATACTGCTGCTGTGATTGACGACGCAGTTGCTCTAACTGGTGACGCAATTCTTCAATCTGACCGCGCAGTTGCTGGATTTCCTGCTGATGCTCCTGTACCTGGTTAAATAACACCAGATTACCGCTGGAGGCTTCCTGACGCTGCGTCTGCTGATAGAAGCTACTGCTGGAAGCGTCAGAGTTGGAAAGATCTTGGACGAGCGGCTGTTGAGCGACGGCCATTAAAGGCAATACGGACAGCGGGAGCGCTAAGGCTCCCGCACCGCACAGCCTCTCAACGTAACGCTTGAGACTGTGATTCATGATGACTCCGTAGACGTAAACGGCGTGCGATAAGCCGCACGCCGAATTCATCAGTGGCTAAGCATTCAATCGTTAAATGCTCAATAGTTAAATACAACACGACGGTTCTGCGAGTAGGCGCTCTCGTCTTGGCCATTAACGGCCGGACGCTCTTCACCATAGCTAACAACGCTCATTTGTGAAGGAGAGACGCCCTGAATGTTTAGAAAGCGCTCTACAGCATTAGCACGACGCTCACCCAGCGCCATGTTGTATTCACGAGTGCCGCGCTCATCCGTATGCCCGTGTAGAACCACCTGAGCACTCGGGTTGGCACGCAAGTAACGTGCATGCGACATTACGACAGACTCATATTCGCTCTTGATCGTATCGCGGTCGTAATCGAAATAGATGGTGCGTACTTCTGGAATGCGCGAATCAGCTTGCTGGCCTGCATTAGCACCAGAACCTGAACCAGAGGAAGAACCATATTGACTACCCGTACCTGTACCAGAGGTGCTGGAACCGGTAGTGCTGCCATCCTGGCTACCGTACGAGTCACCGTCCTGGGTTCCGCCGGTGCTGGAACAGCCAGCGATTACCACGATAGATAGCGCTGCTGCTAATGAGCGAGCCAACGGTTTAAGTTGCATAATCAGACTCCTTGCCTGAAAACTAAAAATTTCGATATTAATCAATGTTGTTGATCAATTTAAGAAGGGTGACCAAGCTGGGTCACGTACATCGCCTTGTGCTGATGGCAGTCTAAAAGATGAGCGGCCATCGGCAGAAACAGCACTTAGCACCCCACTATTACCCTGTTGGGTAGCGAAGATTACCATGGTCCCGTTCGGCGCAACACTAGGAGATTCATCTCTTGTTGATTCACTTAATATTACTAAGCGGTCGCCGCTCAAATCTTGTCTTGCCACTTGATAACCGCGGCTAGAGCGGTGGATCAAGAATATCTGTTCGCCGTCTGGAGAGAAGCGCCCACGGGCGTTGTAATTACCTGTAAACGTCAAGCGTTCGGCTTCGCCACCGCCCATCGAGTACTGGTAAAGCTGGGGGCCACCACTGCGATCAGAGGTAAACAGCAAGCTACGACCATCAGGTGCCCAAGCGGGCTCAGTGTCAATGCTGTTGTTATTGGTAATACGCTCTACGGAGCGGTTAGCCACATCCATGGTATAAATTTCTGGCTGGCCGTCTTTGGAGAGAGACATCGCGATACGGCGGCCATCTGGTGACCAGGCTGGCGCGCCATTGATACCATCAAATGACGTTGCTTTTATCCGCTGGCCCGTTGCTACATCCTGAATGTAGATAGCTGGGCGCTCAGTTTCAAACGAGACATAAGCAAGCTTAGTGCCATCCGGTGACCATGCGGGCGACATAATGGGTTCGTCAGAGGTCAATACCTGTTCACTGCGACGTCCATCGGCGTCGGCAACGTACAGGCCGAACTGCATATTGTCTCCAATACCTTGTGCGGTGACATAGGCAATTTTAGTTGAAAACGCACCACGAATATCAGTAATCGCTTCAAAGATTTGGTCACTGATATAGTGAGCGGCGCCGCGCAGGTCATTGCCTCTCACCGTCACGGTTTCACCAATCATCCGCCGCTGACCGCTAATATCCATGAGCTCAAACTGTATTTCAAAACCGCCGTTGGTCTGTTCTGCGCTACCTACGACTAAGTAACGTACGTCTAATGAACGCCAAGTATCGAATTGAACATCGTCAGATTGATTGGGCTGTTCAAACATCGCGCTACGCTCTAGCGGATCAAAATAGCCACTACGCTCAAGGTCATCTTGGACAATCTGCGCAACATCTTCGGGCATTCCGTCTGAACCTGCGAACGGTACTACGCCGATAGGCAGCGCTTGATCGCTACCTCGCGTGATTTCAATGGTTAAATTGGCACTCGCTACACTGCTGACTAGCAGCAGCACACAGAACAACCACACTTTGCTCAAGCTTTGCATCAGCGAACATCCCCCGGGGTAAATCGCAGATTAAACTGACGTAAATTACGCTGCTGATCGGCTGGCAAATCTCTCAATTCACCAAACGGTGCAGCATGTTCCACGGCCTGCATCACAGACCGGTCAAAAGCACTATCGCCGCTGGATGTCACGATCGATGTTGCCAATACTTCTCCAGACGGTCCTAGCCTCACTTGTAGGGTAGCACTCATCGAATCACTTGCACCGGCAGGAATCAACCACGCCTGCTCAACAGCGCGACGGACAATATTGATAAAGCTATTGGCTGCCTGCTCAGCCTGCTGAGCATTGGCCGCGGCTTCTGCCTCACCCGCCAGCTGTCGTTGCATGGCCTCCTCTGCTGCTTCTGCGGCTTGGCGTTGGCGCTCCGCTTCGGCTTCGCGGCGCTGCTGCTCTTCCGCTTCGCGTTGACGCTGAGCTTCTGCCTCGCGCTCTCGTTGAGCCGCCTCCTCTTCACGAAGACGCTCTTCTTCTGCTTCACGTTGACGCTCGGCTTCTGCTTCTTCCTGGCGCTGTTGTTCTGCCGCTTCACGCTCACGCTCACGTTCGGCTTCTTCCGCTTCGCGGCGCTGCTGTTCCTCTGCTTCACGCTGGCGTTCAGCTTCGGCCTCTTCCTGGCGTTGCTGCTCGGCAGCCTCTTGCTGGCGGCGCGCCTCTTCGACTTCACGTTGACGCTCAGCAGCGGCTTCCGCCTCGGCCTCACGTTCGGCAGCTTCAGCGGCTTGTTGCTCAGCCTGCTCTGCCACTTCTTGAGCCCGGCGCGCTGCCTCTGCTTCAGCTGCCTCGCGCGCGGCTTCTAATGCTTGCGCTTCCTCTTCGGCTGCCTGCTGGGCAGCTTCTTCTTCGGCCGCTTGCTGTTCGGCAGCGGCTTGCTGTTCACTGGCCGACGGCTCTTCTGGTGCATCGGGCTCAGTAGGCGCTTCAGCCGGTGCATTCATCGCCGCTTGTTGTTCCGTTGCCTGCTGAGCCTGATCGGTAAACGTTTCCGTACTCACCAGCGTCGCCTGAACAATCGAAGAGCTATCGGGCTCCGCGTTGCGGGTCGGCAAACTGATTAAGCTAAACACGACAATCGCAACGTGCACGGCTATCGCCAGAACAGTCGGCCACTTATAGCCGACATCTTGAGGATCACGTGGTGAATTTACTGCCATGTGCGCGCTGCCCTTACCCATCTTGCGGCGGCTCAGAAAGCAGCCCCACGTTAGCCACACCAGCGCCTTGTAACGTGCTCATCAAGACAACAATTTGTCCATAGGCCACATTGCGGTCACCACGCACCATTACTGGCGTGCCGGGGCGTCGCTCTAAGATCGTGGTTACCCGCGCGGCCATCTCGTCCAGCGAGACTGAGTTGGAGTCTTCCCCCAACGTGATGAAATACGCACCCTCGCTATCAACCGAAATGACAATGGGGTCATTATCTTCCTGCGTCTCTATAGGTTGAGAGGTGACTTGTGGCAATTCAACTTGTACGCCCTGGGTTAACATGGGCGCCGTAATCATAAACACAACGAGTAGTACCAGCATGACGTCAATGAAAGGGACCACATTGATCTCCGCCATTGGTTTGCCTTTACCACTGCGATTGAAAGGTCCTTGCATGGCTGTCTCCCTTAACCCGCGCTTGGCTTGCCATCACGACCTTGTAAATTACGGTGCAGGATAGCGTGGAACTCCTCGGCAAAATCTTCATATTTGCCGAGTAAGCGAGAAGATGTATTGGACAGTCGATTATAAAAAATCACCGCCGGGATAGCCGCAAACAGACCCATAGCCGTTGCGATCAATGCTTCCGCAATCCAGGGAGCAACCGTTGCGAGCGTCGCTTGTTGGGTCAGTGACAGTGCTTGGAATGACCCCATGATGCCCCATACGGTACCGAAAAGACCGATATAGGGGCTGGCAGAAGCAACCGTCGCCAGAAACACCAGATGTTGGGTTAGACGATCTTCTTCACGCGACCAGGCAACGCGCATGCTGCGTTGCACGCCTTCCAATACGGTATCTGCATCCCGGGTTTTAGGCATTAAGCGGTTAAACTCGCGAAACCCTGCTTGAAAAATATGCTCGGCACCATGGCGTGGATCATCAGCGGGAATTTCACGGTAGAGTTCATTTAAGTCGACACCCGACCAAAAAGACTCCTCAAACTGGTTGTACTCTTGCTTGGCACGACGCATTGCAATACTACGCTGGAAAATCACCACCCAAGAGAGGATCGACCCCACCAACAGTAGCAACATAACCAGCTGCACCACGGTGCTGGCATTCATTATTAAGTGGGGAATGGACATGGTGTTATCGTTCACAGGTGCCCTCATCAATCTATTAGGGTCGGTATTGCCGACGCAGTGAATGACCTCTTGGTTAAGAGGCCCGTATCAAACTATTAAGCGATTCTGGCCATGCTTTAGGTCGCATATGCTCGACGCTCAAGCAGGCTATCTCGACTGTCGCTGAGCAGAGGAGTTCCTCATTACGCCAAACTTGCTGTTCAAATGTCATTCGACAGCGCCCAATGTCGGTGACATGAGTACTAATCTCCAGCATGTCATCGAGGCAAGCCGGTTTAGCATAGTGACAGGCCAAGCGGTATACCACTAGCTGTGTGCCTTCGTCTAGCAGCGTTTGCTGATTTAGCTCCAATTGGCGCAGCCATTCGCTACGCGCCCGCTCCATAAACTTCAAGTAGTTAACGTAGTAGACAATGCCGCCTGCGTCAGTATCTTCCATATAAACACGCAGCGGCAGACGATAACGATTGTTAGCCAAATCACTCACGGACGGCGCTCCCCTTCCATGTCGGTCGCCTGCTCGTGGGGCACACGTTCAAAGTGCAGCCACGCCTGACGAGTGACGACGCGCCCGCGTGGCGTGCGCATTATCAAGCCCTGCTGAATCAGATAGGGCTCAATGACATCCTCGATCGTATCGCGCTCTTCACTGATAGCAGCTGATAGCGAATCAATCCCCACCGGCCCACCATCGAATTTATCGATCATGGCCAGCAGTAACCGCCGATCCATATGGTCCAGGCCGTGGTGATCAACATTGAGCATATTGAGTGCGGCATCGGCCATGGCGACATCCACAACGCCGTTACCTTTCATCTCTGCGTAATCACGTACACGCCGTAGCAGCCGGTTAGCGATTCGCGGCGTTCCACGCGAGCGGCGGGCAACTTCAATCGCCCCTTCTTGGCTGGTTTCTACACCCAACAATCGCGCTGAGCGAGAAACAATTTCGGTCAGCTCTTCGAGGTTATAAAACTCGAGCCGCTGGACGATCCCAAACCGGTCACGAAGCGGAGAGGTCAATAAACCGGCCCGGGTGGTTGCCCCCACCAGCGTAAAGCGGGGAAGATCCAGCTTAATAGAACGTGCCGCGGGCCCTTCGCCAATCATAATATCCAGTTGGAAATCTTCCATGGCGGGGTAAAGCACTTCCTCGACCACCGGCGACAAACGGTGAATTTCATCGATAAAAAGCACATCGCCAGGCTCAAGATTGGTCAGCATGGCAGCGAGATCCCCCGCCCGCTCCAACACCGGGCCAGAGGTCGACTTCATTCCGACCCCCATCTCGGTGGCAATAATATGCGCGAGTGTCGTTTTACCTAACCCAGGCGGACCAAATACCAACGTGTGGTCCAGGCTCTCTTCACGCAGCCGTGCAGCGCCAATAAAGATTTCCAACTGCTCGCGGACACGCGGCTGGCCAATATAGTCATCCAGCCGCTTAGGGCGAGTTGCATAATCAATACGCACCTCCCCCTGTTCGGGCTCAGCGGCGATCAGCCGATCGTGTTCTAGCATAAGTGCTCTTCTTAATAACGATTACAAAATGACAGTGTCGAATTGACGTTTTCTAATGCGAGCTCGCTTAGCCACTCATGCGTTGGGTGAGCGCGGCTTTAATCAGTGCCTCGGTGGACTGATTAGGGTCAATGTCGGCAAGCATTTTCGATGCCTCAGTCAGCTTGTACCCCAAGCTTACTAAGGCGGCTTCTGCATCGGCAAGGCTATCACGGGCGGATGCTCGGCCATTAGTTGCCTCTAGAGGCAGTAGTGCGTTACTGCCATCTTCCCATTCGGGGAAGCGGTCACGCATTTCGATAATCAGCCGCTCGGCGGTTTTCTTGCCCACCCCCGGAAGTGTTGTCAGCGCCTTGCTGTCATCATCACGCACACAGCGCATAAAGGCGTCTTCATCCATACCTGATAAAATCGCCAACGCCAGCTTGGGCCCCACCCCATTGACTTTGATCAGCGCGCGGAAAAGCGCTCGTTCATGCTCTCTACCAAACCCATATAACAAATGGGCATCGTCACGAATTGTTAGATGAGTAAATAATGAAACGCTTTCACCGACGGCAGGCAGTGCTACCAGCGTATTCATCGAGGTTTCCAGCTCATAGCCTACACCATGAACGTCGATCACAATCCAGGGAGGTTGCTTTGCCAGTAACTGGCCACTTAGACGTCCAATCATAAAGTCGCTCGCACAGGTGTTGAAATAATAAAACAAGAGGGTGAAAACAGACGTTTACTATAAAGCGACTCTGTACAGGTGACCAGTAGTTCAGCCACACGCAGAGCAACCGCTACAGCCGCCAGCGACCGGTAGAGCGACGACGGGCCCGTGTTGACGCGGCGGGTAGGCCATGGCTGCTAAAGACAGAACCACTAAAGGCATGCGTTAATGCAATTGCTAGCGCATCCGCCGCATCAGCCTGGGGAGTAGCGGAAAGCTGCAAAATAGCGGTCACCATATGCTGGACTTGCTCTTTGTCCGCGCCGCCCTGGCCTGTCACCGCCTGTTTAATCTGCCGCGCGGCGTATTCGGCAAGGCTCAATCCATGATTGGCCATGCAGACAAGCGCCGCACCCCGCGCCTGGCCCAGCTTGAGCGCCGAATCAGGGTTTTTGGCCATAAACACGCGCTCAATAGCCACTTGGTTGGGCCGATGCAACCCGACGACTTCGCTAAGACCGGCATAAATCTGTGCCAGCCGTTGTTCTAGCGCCCCTTCCGCCGTGCGAATACAACCACTTGCCACGTAGCAGGGCTTCACACCGACCACGTCGATTACCCCATACCCTGTCACGCGTGACCCTGGGTCAATACCTAGGATACGGACAGGATTAGCAGGCTTTTTCTCATCCATGTCGTCGACACTCGTTGGGGCTTTATACAAAAACACCGACGCCGGGGCGTCGGTGTTAGGCACTTAACCAGCCACGTTATTCGGTGGCTGCTTCCGGCTTGGCCTTCTGGCGTAGACGGATGTTTAAATCTTTTAACTGTTCAGGACTGACTTCGCCTGGGGCATTCGTCATTAAGCAAGCAGCGCTTTGGGTTTTCGGGAAGGCGATGACTTCACGAATAGTCTTAGCACCCACCATCAGCATGACGAGGCGGTCCAAACCAAAGGCTAAGCCACCATGAGGCGGCGCGCCGTACTGAAGCGCATCCAGCAAGAAGCCAAATTTTTCTTGAGCTTCTTCTTCACCAATGCCGAGGATCTCGAACACAGTGCTCTGCATGGTTTGGTCGTGGATACGAATAGAGCCGCCGCCCAATTCGGTACCGTTGAGCACCATATCGTAAGCGCGCGAAAGTGCGCTCGCTGGGTCGGCCTTTAGCTCTTCCGGGCTGCAAGAAGGCGCGGTAAAGGGGTGGTGAAGCGGGCTAAGGCGGCCATTGTCGTCAGCTTCAAACATTGGGAAGTCGACGACCCACAGCGGTGCCCATTCCTGAGTGTAGAGCTCAAGGTCAGCGCCCAGCTTGACGCGCAGCGCGCCAATGGCTTCGTTGACGATACGGGTCTTATCCGCACCAAAGAAGATGATATCGCCATCTTCAGCGCCTACCCGATCGAGCAATTCTTCAACGATATTTTCCATGAACTTAACGATCGGCGACTGCAGACCCTCAAGCCCTTTAGCGCGCTCGTTGACCTTGATCCACGCCAAGCCCTTGGCACCGTAGATGCCGACAAACTTGGTGTATTCGTCGATCTCTTTACGCGACAGCTTAGCGCCACCGGGTACTTTCAGCGCCGCTACACGACCATCATCCGCGCTGGCCGGGCCAGAGAAAACTTTGAAATCGACTTGCTGCATCAGATCGTCGACATTGGTCAATTCTAGCGGAATACGTAGATCCGGCTTATCAGAGCCGAAACGATCCATCGCTTCCTGCCAGGTCATACGCGGGAATTCAGGCAATTCAGCGTTAAGCACATCTTGGAACAATTGACGAATCATGGATTCAGTAATGCCCATGATGTCGTTCTCTTCCACGAACGACGCTTCAATATCAATCTGAGTGAACTCAGGCTGACGGTCGGCGCGTAGGTCTTCATCGCGGAAGCACTTGGCGATTTGGTAATAGCGGTCAAAACCGGCCACCATCAACAGCTGCTTAAAGAGCTGTGGTGACTGGGGAAGCGCAAAGAAACTTCCCGCGTGAGTGCGGCTTGGCACTAGGTAATCGCGGGCCCCTTCAGGCGTGGCACGCGTGAGTACCGGCGTTTCGATATCCAGGAAGCCCTGGCTTTCAAGATAAGCACGTACGTTGTGAGAAATGCTTGAACGCAAGCGCAGCTTCTCAATCATATCCGGGCGGCGAAGGTCGATATAACGGTGCTTTAAGCGCACCTCTTCGCCTACCTTGCCATGCTCATCCAGTTGGAAAGGCGGTGTAATCGCAGTGTTGAGTACTTCGACCTCTTTCGCCAATATTTCAATCATGCCTGTGGGCATGGTGGCGTTTTGAGTACCTTCAGGGCGCAGCCGAACACGTCCAGTGATACGCAGGACATACTCACTGCGGGCACGGTCGGCAGTGGCGAACGCCTCGGCGGTATCAGGGTCGACCACGAACTGAGCGATGCCATCGCGATCGCGCATGTCGAGGAAAATTACCCCACCGTGGTCGCGGCGGCGATGAACCCACCCGCATACCGTAACCGTTTGATCCACCAAAGTTTCGTTTAGCTGGCCGCAATAATGGCTGCGCATGTCAAATCCTGTTCTGTTACGTGGCAATTAATGTGTCGCGGGCGTCCCGACCCTGACTGCCGCAGTTATGCTGCGGCGCCTTTGTCACTGGGAGTAACGCTCTTGGGAGTAGCACTGGAATCACTTGATTTAGCGGTCTCTGTGGATGCAGCTTTACTGTCAGCAACCAAGTTCTTTTTGCTACCCGTTTTGAAATCGGTTTCGTACCAACCGCCGCCGGCCAAGCGGAAACCCGCGGCCGAGACCAGCCGTTCCAAGCCATCGCTTTGGCATGTAGGGCAATCCTTCAACGGATCGGCACTAATTTTTTGCAATTTTTCCAGGCGATGGCCACAGGCCTTGCACTCATATTCATAGATGGGCATGTTATTGGCTCCTAAAAAGCTCAACCCTGACAGATTCAGTACTGACAGACCCAGTCCTATAAGACCAAGTACTGAAAGAAAAGAACAGTGGCGAACACAAACGCTGCCAAGCTGCCAATATGTGGCCAGTCAGGATAAATTCCAAGGCTGCGGTTGATAAGCGCCGCCATTATACCCTTTTGTGACCCCTGCCGAGCAAGGTTATGCAGCCTTCGGCAGTTAATGGAGAGAATAAAATGTCTCATGCAGTAACACTGGACGCGCAAAGCCTCGGCCCTGGGATCAACTTAAGCGCTATTAAAGAGTCAGTCACACATCTTGAGGTGTTTGAGCAAAGCACCACCCAGCAGGCACTTGAACGCCTAGCGAATGCCGACATCGCCATTGTTAACAAGGTGGTACTAGACGCTGAAACGTTGCAGCAATTGCCTAAACTCAAGCTGATATGTGTGCTCGCTACGGGGCTTAATAACATCGATCTTGAAACGGCAAAAGAGCAGAGTATCGAGGTTAAAAACGTCGCGGCTTACGGCACCGCCAGTGTTTCCCAGCATACCTTGATGCTGATGCTGACATTAGCCAATCGACTTCCGCTTTATCAGCGTGATGTCGCGGCAGGCGAATGGCAGCGTAGCGCCTTTTTCTGTTTGCAGGACTACCCGACACTGCAATTGTCGGATAAACATTTAGTCATGGTAGGGCAAGGTGAACTAGGCACAGAAGTGGCACGCCTAGCGGAGGCGTTTGGCATGCGCGTGACCTTCGCCGCCAGGCCGGGTAATGAAGCCAATGATAAGCGCCCTGCGCTGGATGACCTGCTCCCAGAAGCAGACGTGATCAGCCTTCACTGCCCCCTTAGTGACGCCACTAAGCATTTGATTAATCGACAGCGTCTGGCCAGTGCAAAGCCATCACTACTGCTGATCAACTGCGCCCGCGGCGGAGTTATCGACGAAGTCGCTGCACTAGAGGCGCTGCGTAGTGGCAAGCTGGGCGGCTTGGGCGTTGATGTACTCCCTGCAGAACCGCCCAGAGACGGCCATCCACTGCTCGATGCACTTCACGAGCCGCTCAACTTAATCGTAACGCCCCACAACGCCTGGATTACACCGGAAGCGCGCCAGAATATTGTCAGCCTGACGGCGAATAATATCCGCGAATGGAAAAATGCTTAAAAAGCAGTATTAGAGCATTATGTGATAGCGCTAGGGTCTAAGCAGGCCCTAGTGAGTAGCAAAATGGCTAGGGGCGTGGCAATTATCCAAGACTTCAAGTTCGACGTGGGTGACTTGCGCGCCCTCGGGGCCTTGCCATAACCACTCGCTCAGCAACTTGACGGCATCGGAGTGGCCACACATCAACACTTCGACACGCCCATCAGGCAGGTTTTTAGCGTAACCGGTAAGGCTCTGCTGAAGCGCTTTCTCTTGAGTAGCACGGCGATACCAGACACCTTGCACTTTACCAGTGACCAAGGCTCGTACACAGCAGTCAGTCATCCTTCCCTCCTCGTACCATACACACTATTACACAAACTCATGCTTAATCAGCACTGCGCTATTACGCGGCACCAGTGGGCGGCCACGGCGCAGCAGTAAGGAACGTGTAAATGCCGCACCGAACAACAGTATTAGCGAACTGTAGTAGACCCACAGCAAGATCATTACCACTGAACCGGCAGCGCCATAGGTAGACGCTGTCGCCGTATAAGCCAGATAGATCGCGATTACGCTGCGGCCGAGCGTAAATAGTACAGCGGTAACAACGGCACCAATCAACACATCTTGCCAGCGCAGCACCACGTCGGGAAGCACCTTAAAAATAGTCGCAAATAGGAGGGTCACCATAGCGACAGAGATGAGCGACTCAAGGGTAGTGGTAAACAGGCTAGCGAATGGGAATAGATTGTCCGCCGCAAGCAGCATGCCACGCAACACAACCCCTAGCACTAATGACACTAGCAGTATAAATCCAATAGACAGCACTACAGTCAGCGAGAGCAAGCGGCTTTTGATAAACCTTAACGCACTGTTAGAGGTTGGCTTGGCTGTCACGCCCCAAATCGTATTGAGTGAAAACTGCATTTGTGCAAAAACAGTGGTGGCGCCTATCACAAGCGCGCCGACACCTAATAGCGTGGGCAAAAGGCCAGACTCTTCGATTCTGGATTGAGCAACGGCTTCTTGAATCGCGACGGCGGCATCCGTGCCTAAAGTGCCTTGTAGTTGAGCGACTATTTGTCCCTGAGCGGCCTCTTCTCCCATCACAACACCGATGACAGTGACTGCAATAATAATCGTGGGTGCCAGTGAGAAAAGCGTATAAAACGCGAGCGAAGCCGCATAGCTAAACGCATTACGTTCCAGCCATAATGCGGTGGCGTCTTGGGTGACTTTCCACCAAAAATTAGCCGCACGTTTTATCATATCCACTCCCTGTGTCGTTGGTACTAAGGCCAATTTTAAACGTAATCAATAGCCTATTTTTTCTAGCATACCTAACCACAGCGTTTAGCGCAGTTTTCTGGTACGTTGACCCCCTAATATCACCAAACCAAAAGGAAGCTTGGATGGCCACCGATATTGCGCGCTCTACAACCGCCTGCGATTTCGACTGTTTGGTGTTTATTGGTCGCTTTCAACCGCCTCACCTTGGCCACTTGGCGATTATTCGAGAAGCACTAAAACGCGCGCGGCAAGTGATTGTACTGGTGGGGTCTGCGTGGCAAGCACGCTCATTGCGTAACCCGTGGCGATTTGACGAACGTCAAACCATGCTCCGCTCAGGGTTTGATGAGGCTGATAATCGACGCTTAGAGATTACCCCGCTACTGGACGCACTCTACAATGATGATGTCTGGGTGCGCGATGTTCAGCGCAAAGTGCGTGATTTAGCCGCCCCTGCCAATGCCCGCCTACCACGCATTGGTTTGATTGGAGCCAGCCGCGGGCAGTCTAGCTACTACCTGTCGCTATTCCCTCAATGGGAGTCGGTCAGCGTGCCGTCGGTAGAAGGGATTTCAGCGAGTCAAATTCGAGAGCGCCTGTTCCGTTCGCCCAGCTCCACCGATGACTACTTAAGTACGGGGGCTTACCACGACCTGCCCCCTGGCGTTGTCGAAAGTGTAAAGAAGTTTTGCCACGTCAGCGCCTATAAGCGCCTGTTGGAAGAGCAGCAGTTATTGGATCAATACCGTCAGGCGTGGGCTCATGCCCCCTACCCGCCTATTTTTGTCACAGTAAATGCTGTCGTGGTGCAGTCGGGTCATGTATTGCTGGTACGGCGTATGGCGGCACCGGGTAAAGGGCTTTACGCCCTGCCAGGCGGATTTATTAACCCTCATGAGCGTTTACTCGATGCCTGTTTGCGTGAACTGCGCGAACGGTTGCGATTAAAAGTCCCCGAGCCTGTGCTTAAGGGGTCACTGCGTGGCCAGCGTCTGTTTGATGAACCCCACCGCAGTTGGCGGGGGCGCACTTTGGCAGAAGCTTTCTACTTTGCGTTGCGCCCAGACCAACAGCTGCCTCGCTTAAAACCTGTTAAAGGGGGAGATCATGCGCGCTGGGTAGCACTTGCAGACCTTGAACCTGAGAGCCTGTTTGAAGACCACTTTTTTATTATTCAGAATTTTCTAGGCCTGCCTGCCGATTTTGGAAGCAGCTAGAAATTCCAGGAATTAGGGCGGCAATCGCTTGGGACGTTCATGCTTGCAGGAAATCCCTGGGTAATTTCATCATTTGCCGCCATAAACGCTCCACGCCGGGCTTATGCACCATTGAGCAGCGGTATAAGCGAATTTCTAAGGGAATGTCCCAGCTCGGGTCGCCCGCCCTGACCAAGCGGCCGCTTTTCAATTCCTCACGAATACAGAAATCCGGTATCCAGGCAACGCCTACCCCTTGCAGCACCATCCCTTTCAGGCCTTCGGCCATGGCCGTTTCATACACGGTACGCAGCTTCATACGTAGCGGATCATTCTTCAGCAGCATACGCACACTGCGCCCCAAAAATGCACCCTGCGTATAGGAAAGGTAAGGGATGGAAGTGTCATGCTGAAGGGAAAATTTGGCTTTTCCCTGTGCATCCGGCAGCGAGACAGGCAGCATATTGACCTTACCGATCGAGAAGGAGGGAAACACTTCGGCATCGAGCTGCATGGTGGCAAAGGGATCGTAATAAGCCAGCATTAAATCGCAATTGCCTTCACGTAGCACATGTATCGCCTCACCTACGTTCATTGCCACTAGGCGTGTCGGCAATTCGCCTAAGCCCTGTTGTAAACGGGAGATCCAGGGCGGATAAAAGCTTAATGCCAGGGAGTGAGCGGCGACGATATCCAACGCTTCATTGGCAATCGAAAGGCCGCGCAAATGACTAAGCGATTCGTTTAACTGTTCGACCAAATTACGGGCGGTAACCAAAAACAGCTGCCCTTCCGGTGTTAGCCCAACAGGGGTAGTTGATCGATCGACAAGAGTGACATCCACAGCCTGCTCCAGTGCACGAATGCGACGACTAAATGCAGGCTGCGTTACGTGGCGCTGTCGTGCTGACGCAGAGAAGCTGCGTGTGCTGGCGAGTGCTACGAAATCTTCTAGCCATTTTGTTTCGAGATTCACCCCGGGACTCCTTGTCTCACCCTTTGTGCACGCATATTGTTTTCCTATTTTGCGGTCTATTGGACGGGCGCCATTAAATAGGCAGCACGTGATACGACTTTCATCCACATTGAGCGCTGGTTGATTTCATCAATGCTGACCCGGCGGCATTGTGAAAAGTCATTTTCCAGCATACTTTCCACGCTGGCAGCAAAGTCTTGGTTTGGAATAAAAGCAGTTATTTCAAAATTTAACCGAAATGAACGGTTATCCAGATTTACAGTGCCAACCGTGGCTGCACTGCTATCTACAAGCATTACTTTTTGATGTAAAAACCCAGGAAGATAACGGTATATTTTTACACCTGCTCTTAACATATCCGGTAAAAACGAGAAGGCGGATAGGAAAACCAATAAGTGATCTGGTCGTTCGGGAATCATGACGCGTACATCTACCCCGCGCATGGCCGCAAGTCGCAGTGCATCCTGAACCCCTTGGTCAGGAACAAAGTAAGGACTGGTCACCCATAGGCGCTGTTTTGCGCTATGAATAACCTGTTGTACCAGCAGGCTGGCAGTATCCTGACGATCTGCAGGCCCAGAGGGCACAATAACAACATGATGATCAGTTGAAGAAGACGTTTCAGCCATCCAGTTCAGGCTAATCACCTCATCGGTAGCCCAGTGCCAATCTTCCCAAAACGCTTCTTGCAGGCCTAAGACACTGGGTCCTTCAAGCTTTAGGTGGGTGTCACGCCAGGGGCCATGCCGAGGATCTTCGCCTAAATATTCAACCCCAATATTAAAGCCCCCTATCCAACCCTCTTTGCCATCAATGACTGTTACTTTGCGATGATTCCGGAAGTTAAGCTGAAAGCGGTGTTTGAAGCCCCTTGATGAGCGAAAAGCACTGACGGCCACCCCATCGCTGATTAAATCATTTAGGTAACCATCGTTTAATTGACGACTTCCTACCTCATCGTAGAGGAAATAGACACGCACGCCACGCTGGGCAGCGCGTTGTAAATGCTGTTTCAAGCGCTGCCCCAGGGCATCGCTGCGAACAATAAAAAACTGTATCAATACATACTGTTCGGCACGATCAATGCCATCAAAAAGGCTTTCAAAGGTCGCGGGGCCGTCGATTAATAACGTGGCGTGATTACCATGGGTTAAGGGCATCATGGCAAGCTGCTCAACCGCTTGAATATCCGCATTACTCGAGGGTGCCACAAAAGGCTCTACATTAGCTCGGTAACGTACTAGCACGCGGCGTAGAACAGTGTCACGCTGCCCCCGTGCAGAGACATAGCCATAAAATCGCGGCCGTCCAAAAAACCAGTAAGCAGGAAGCGCCACGTAAGGGAAAGTCAGCAGCGATATAATCCACGCAACGGCCCCTTGAGAGGTGCGACTGGACATCAATGCCATAATCGCCGAAACGATTCCCAGCAGATGAATCAATAAGATGCTGGTCCCTAGCAACCAGGAGGTCATAGCCACGTCCTTAAAAAGCCCTCACAAAGAACAAGGCCTCGCCGTCAGCGAGGCCTTTATGCGCTTAAAAAGCTAGGCGTTCAAAGCCTAATCAACCTTCTTACCACTTTTGCTACGCTGACTGAGCAATAATCTCTTTCCACTTCGCAGGTCCGGTTTGATGCACTGATGTGCCCAGACTATCGACAGCTACCGTCACCGGCATATCTTCGACCTCGAATTCGTAGATCGCTTCCATGCCTAAATCTTCAAAGCCGACGACTCGGGATTTTTTAATCGCTTGGGCAACCAGATAAGCTGCACCCCCTACCGCCATTAAGTACACCGCCTCATTGTCACGAATAGCATCAATGGCGATTTGGCCACGCTCTGCCTTTCCTACCATACCTAACAGGCCAGTTTCTTCTAGCATGGTGCGGGTAAATTTATCCATTCGCGTGGCGGTTGTTGGGCCTGCGGGCCCCACCACTTCATCACCGATAGGATCAACCGGGCCCACGTAATAAATGAAGCGCCCTTTCATATCAACAGGCAGCGGCTCACCTTTGGCTAACATATCCACCATACGCTTATGGGCAGCGTCACGGCCGGTTAACAGCTTACCGTTCAGCAGTAGCGTATCGCCTGGCTGCCAGGTTTTGACCTCAGCGGGCGTTACGGTGTCAAGATTGACACGCTTGACGTTATCGCCTGCTTCGCGAGTGATTTCCGGCCAGTCCTCAAGCTTCGGGGCTTTTAGCGCCGCTGGGCCTGTGCCATCCAGGGTGAAGTGGGCATGACGGGTTGCTGCGCAATTGGGAATAATCGCTACAGGCTTATTGGCGGCATGGGTTGGATAGTCTTTTACTTTAATATCCAGAACGGTGGTTAAGCCGCCTAAGCCTTGCGCGCCAATCCCGCTCTTATTGACCTTATCAAACAGTTCTAGGCGTATCTCTTCGGCGCGATTACTGGGCCCGCGAGCCTGTAGATCCTGAATATCGATGGGATCCAGTAGCGCCTCTTTGGCAATCATCATCGCTTTTTCAGCGGTGCCGCCGATGCCAATGCCCAGCATACCGGGCGGACACCAGCCTGCGCCCATCTTCGGCAGCTGTTCCATTACCCAATCCACGACGCTGTCGGAAGGATTAAGCATGGCAAATTTTGACTTGGCTTCACTACCACCGCCCTTCGCAGCCACGTGAATATCCACGCTGTCACCAGGCACAATCTGATGATGGATAATGGCGGGAGTGTTGTCTTTGGTGTTGGCCCGCTTACCGTCAGGGTCGGCCAGTACTGAGGCGCGCAGGACATTATCAGGCAGCAAATAAGCGCGACGGACACCTTCGTTGACCATGTCGTCCAGGCTCATGTCCGCTTCCCAGGTAACGTTCATGCCCACGTGAACAAACACGGTGACGATGCCGGTGTCCTGGCAAATCGGGCGATGCCCGGTGGCGCACATACGCGAATTAATCAGAATTTGCGCAATAGCGTCTTTCGCAGCGGGGTTCTCTTCACGCTCGTAGGCGGCCGCCATGGCGTCGATGAAATCTTTGGGATGGTAGTAAGAGATGTACTGAAGAGCATCGGCAACGCTTTGAATAACGTCGTCCTGGCGAATCACGGTCATGGACTAACAGCTCCTAGGTTATCGTCTAGTCAGCGGCATTCTTGCGCATCGGCGCAGGTGCCGTCTTAGCGTGTAGCCAGTATACCGTATTGCCCTGCTGTCGGCAGCACTCCTCGGTAGTGTCTTGGCTACAGAAATTAGTGCTTTAGTAATTCTTGGCAGAAAACAAGATAACGGTATAAATGCTCAATAAAGCGTGGTATTAACTCTTCGAAGCTATTAACTGCCTTGGCAATGCGGGCAATAGTAGAGCCTTCGCGATCCCATCATTCGGCGCTCGATCACCGCACCACAGCGGTGGCACTCGAGATCTGCGCGATCGAATACCGCAAAACGCCACTGCTTACGTGACTCACCCGCTGCTTTAGCCTGTTCAATCCAGGCCTCTTGATTGGTCACACCTGCGGTTTGGTACGCTTGCCGAGTTGTCTCGATAATAAAGTGCGCAAGCAATTGTTGTTGATGGGTGGTGAGATCTACCGGCCGAGCGCTGGCCGGCAACTGGGTAAAGAATAAGATTTCAGAGCGCAGATAATTGCCGAGCCCTGCCACTAATCCTTGATCGAGCAACAGCGCACCCAAGCTTCGCCGGTGAAACTGCTTGAGATTTAACCGCTGCAGAACATCCGTGGGGGTTACATCCTGGCTCAATAAATCAGGCCCTAAACGGGCCAAAAAAGGGTGCTCGGTGAGATTGTCGCAATGCCAAAGCGATATATCGGAAGCGCTGTAAAGACTTGCGCAGCGCCCTTCTGCCGTCAAACGAACGCGTAACGTGCGCTTTGTGTCGGGAGGTTTATCCTCACTATGCAGCTTCCAAACCCCATAGAGTTGATTATGTGAGTAAAGTACCCGCTCATCAGCAAACCGGATCAGCATTGCTTTGCCACGCGTCTCTACCCGGGACACCTGAACACCAGTGAAAGAGTCTGCTTGGCTGGCCAGCTCGGGAAAGGCGAACCAAGCTTTGTCAATTACCCGCCCGCCTATCTGCTGCTGAACACGATCGGCCGCCCGACGAATTTCTGGCCCTTCTGGCATACTGCTAGCCCAGCGCCAGCTGTTTTTCTTTCATTTGATGGAGCTGATCGCGTAGCCGCGCCGCCTCTTCAAACTCCAGGTTTTGCGCTGCTTCGAACATGGCATCTTCAAGCTTGCTGATTGCGCCCAGCAGATCATGCTTATTCATGGTGGACACATCATATTCAGCGGCACTTTCCGCCACTTTACGTTCACTGCCGCGCCGACGGCTGTTCTTTTTGCCCGGCGCTTGGGCGGCTTCCAGAATATCGGACACCGAGCGCGTTATCGTCGTCGGCGTAATACCATGCTCTAGATTGTGCTCAGTCTGCTTCGCTCGCCGACGCTCGGTTTCATCGATGGCTTTGCGCATCGAGTCAGTAATCCGGTCGCCGTAGAGAATCGCCTTGCCGTGGGCGTTACGGGCAGCGCGACCAATCGTTTGTATCAATGAACGTTCAGCGCGGAGAAAGCCCTCTTTATCGGCATCCAAAATGGCCACCAGCGACACTTCGGGAATATCCAACCCTTCACGCAACAGGTTAATACCCACCAGCACATCAAACTTGCCCAAACGAAGGTCACGAATGATCTCAACACGCTCAACGGTATCGATATCCGAGTGCAGATAGCGAACCCGAATACCGTGCTCGTCAAAGTACTCGGTCAGGTCTTCTGCCATGCGCTTGGTTAACGTAGTGACCAGTACCCGCTCACCTACGGCGGTACGCAGACCAATTTCCGAAAGCAAATCATCTACCTGGGTGCTGGCCGGGCGCACCTCAATTTCAGGGTCCAACAGACCGGTAGGACGTACCACTTGCTCAACGATTTGACTGGCGTGTTCGCCCTCGTAGCGCCCAGGAGTGGCAGAGACAAAGATAGTCTGCGGGGAAATCGCTTCCCACTCCTCAAACTTCATGGGTCGGTTATCCAGCGCTGAAGGCAGTCGGAAACCATACTCCACCAATGTTTCTTTGCGCGAACGGTCACCTTTATACATGCCGCCTACTTGGGGCACGCTCACATGCGACTCATCGATAAACAGCAACGCATCATCGGGCAGGTAATCGAAAAATGTCGGCGGGGGCTCGCCGGGCGCACGCCCAGATAGATAGCGGGAATAGTTTTCAATGCCGTTGCAGTAGCCCAATTCCAGCATCATCTCGATGTCATAAAGCGTACGTTGCTCCAGGCGTTGCGCTTCGACTAGACGCTCATGCTTGCGCATCCACTCAAGTCGCTGTTTGAGCTCTTCTTTAATGGCATCAATGGCGCCTAGAATGGTTTCCCGCGGCGTCACGTAGTGCGATTTAGGGTAGATGGTCATACGCGGCACCTCGCCCTTGACGGCACCGGTCAACGGGTCGAACAAGCGAATCGTATCGATCTCGCTATCGAACAGCTCGACACGCACCGCTTCTTCATCAGAGTCAGCGGGGAAGATATCGATCACGTCACCACGTACCCGGTAGGTACCGCGCCGAAAGTCCATATCATTACGTGTATATTGCAGCTCGGCCAGCCGACGCAGGAAGGCGCGCTGATCGATCAATTCACCACGGGTAAAGTGGAGACGCATCTTTAGATACTGGTCCGGGTCACCCAGACCGTAAATGGCTGACACCGACACCACAATCAGCGCATCCCGGCGCTCCAGTAGCGCCTTAGTGGCCGAGAGGCGCATCTGCTCAATGTGGTCATTGATAGAGGCATCTTTCTCGATAAACGTATCAGACGAAGGCACATAGGCTTCCGGCTGATAGTAGTCGTAGTAGGAAACGAAATACTCTACCGCGTTATCCGGGAAAAACGCCTTGAACTCACCGTAAAGCTGGGCAGCAAGGGTCTTGTTAGGTGCCATCACAATGGTCGGGCGCTGCTGCTGTTCGACGATATTGGCCATGGTGAAAGTTTTGCCCGAGCCGGTAACGCCTAGCAGCGTTTGATGAGCAAGCCCTGATTCCAGGCCACTAATCAGCCCTTTAATGGCGGCTGGCTGGTCACCGGCAGGCTGAAATTTTGACTGTAATCGAAAGGCTTTGCTCATCGATGCTCCAAAAAAAGAAAACTATTTTAAGGGTAACTAAACAAGACGTGTCTCTATCTCAACCGTGGACTCGGTCATCAAACGCTGGATGGGACAACGATGGCTGATTTCTTCAAGCCTGGCGCGCTGCACAGGGTCATTAATACCGTGCAGTGTTAAGGCGACACCCAGTTTGTAAATACCTTTTCTTTCCTGACTATCATCGCGCTGTACCGTGACGGTCACTCCTTCAAGCGGCCATCCCTTACGCTTGGCGTACATTTGCACGGTAATTGCTTTACACGTGCCCAAGGCGATATCGAAATAGTCGTGCGGATCAGGGGCACTGCCCTCGCCGCCAACCACTGGCGGTACATCGGCATACAAAGCTTCCAGACCATCGACTTCAACACGCAGCCTAAAGGCATGGTTGCGCTCACTAATGACGCTAATGGGTATGTGCATTAGGATACCTTGATGCCAAGCTTGAGTTTTTCAATGGCGTTAATCAGCGTTTCACGCTTTGCACGCCCATCGATATCAGCCCCGTGGCGGCCGACCTCGGCGCTGTCAACACCGTCCAGCATCATGAGTGCTGTGGTAATTTTATTAACCTGCTCGACCGATTTAACACCCTGGAATGTTAATGATTGCTGCGCCATACCGTTTCCCTGCCTATTGGCCTATGCAAGACTCCTACGAGGGAAAGAGTCTAGCACGCTAATAGTGCCTTGCAATTAATGCCGACTGCCCGCACTTAAGGGCAATACATGCATATTCATTTGTCCGCAAGCTTAGAATGGCTGACAAATCACCACTTTGATCAGGAGTTTTTTATGGCGACCGTTACCTCACGCACTTCCGCCCTTGGCAGCGTCCGCCTTACTCACTTAGCCGCGCTGGATGTGAAAGGCGCCGATGCAGAAAAGTTCCTTCAAGGGCAGACTAGCGCCCAAGTCAACCTAGCCGATGGACACTTTGCGCCGCTGACCTGTTTCTGCACGCCTAAGGGCCGCATGCTAGCCAATGCCCAATTGCTGCGCATGGGGGAAAACCATTTTCGGCTGCTACTAAGCAGCACCCTGTTAGAGAGTTTAGCCAACCATCTTAAAAAATTCGCCGCCTTCTATAAGGCCGAATTGACGGCACTGCCTAACCTTACGTTCATCGGCACTGGCGACAATGCCCAATCACCTGCTGACCAGCTTGGCCTGCACTTTCCTGAGCAGAACTTTCCTGAGCAGGTTGGCACTCACAGCAACAATGACCAGCTCTGCGCGTTGCGTTACCCCGGTAGGACACCGAGATGGCTATTGTGTTTCGATCACGATATCAACGGCGATAAAATATCGATACAGGACGACGATGAAGGCCGTAACGCATGGCAGCTTGAGGATATTCGCAGTGGCTTAGCGTGGCTAACCGACGCCCAGCAAGATCACTTTTTACCGCAAATGCTTAACTGGGAAGCGTTAGGCGGGATTAGCTTCAAGAAAGGCTGCTATACCGGCCAGGAAGTTGTCGCTCGCGCCCACTTTCGCGGGCAGGTTAAAAAGCGTCTGATGCATATTAGCGTGGGGGCACAAGCGCTACCCGAAGTAGGCGCCAACCTGACGAACAGTGACGATAAAGCGGTGGGCGAAGTCGTGGTAAGCGCATTTAACGAGCAAGGCGACGTCGAGCTGCTTGCAGTAATGAGCACCAAGGTCATGGAAGAAACAGTGCCCGTATTTCTCGCAGGGGCGCCAGCCACTTTACTACCATTACCCTATACGATTGAGCGAGTTGACCCCGAACAGTTGGCGGTTGGCCTGAATAACTAGCCTTGCCGCTTTCTAAGCGTGAGGTAAGCCAAACAGCGTTGTGGCGTTATGACTGCTCATGGTCGCGACCTGTTCCAGCGTTTGACCGCGCAGGGCAGCCACCACACTACATACTTCCGCTACCCGGCACGGTTCATTACGCTTGCCCTGGTAGCCGCTAAGCGGCATATCAGGGCTGTCGGTTTCAAGCACAAAAGCGTCATCGGGCAGTGCCTCAACGGTTCGCTGCAACCGCTTGGCACGCTCATAGGTTACCGCGCCGCCCAACCCCAGCTTGAAACCTAAATCGAGAAATTTCGTCGCCTGCTCAATAGAGCCTGAGAAAGCGTGAATTAACCCAGCTTGAGGTAGCGCAAGCTGGCGAAGTCGCTTGGCGACCTTATCGTTAGCATGAACGCAGTGCACCACTATCGGCAGTGAGTGATGCTTAGCGAGCCTCAATTGAGCATCAAAGTAATGCCACTGCGCGTCCAGCGTGTCGCTAAAGCGGCCATCAATTCCACACTCGCCCAACGCAACAGCTTCAGGATGCTCGCTCAGAGCTAGGTCGAGCGCCTCAAGGTCGGCCTCTTGATGCTGTTGCATAAAGTACGGATGAAGCCCCAGGCAAACCGAGGTGTCATCCCGCTCGCCCAGCGCCAGCACCTGTTGCCAACGGGCCCGGGTTGTACCCGGCACCACGAAGCGCACCACACCCACCGCCTTGGCAGCCTCAAACACCTCAGTTCGATCATGATCGAACTCAGAAAAATCGAGATGGCAGTGCGCGTCGATTAACATATCAATACTTAGTGTTCGCGGGTGGGTTGGAAGCGAATGTCCGGCCAGCGCTCCTGAGTCATCTGCAGGTTAACCCGAGTCGGCGCGATATAAGTGAGATAGCCACCGCCATCAATCGCCAGATTAGTGCTGGCTTTACGCTTAAACTCTTCGAGTTTTTTAGCATCCTCACAGTAGACCCAGCGGGCAGTCTGCACATTGACGCCTTCATACAAGCAGTCGACCTTGTACTCCTCTTTCAGGCGATGAGCAACCACATCGAACTGCAGGGTGCCCACAGCGCCAAGGATCAGGTCATTATTGTCCATCGGCATAAAGACCTGGGTAGCGCCCTCTTCAGAAAGCTGCTGCAAGCCTTTTTGCAGCGCTTTCATTTTCAACGGGTCTTTTAACCGCACGCGCTTAAAGAGCTCTGGTGCAAAGTGCGGTATACCGGTAAAGCGCATATCTTCACCGACGGTAAAGGTATCGCCGATCTGAATGGTACCGTGGTTGTGCAGACCGATAATGTCACCGGGCCACGCTTCTTCGACCTGCGAGCGGTCAGAGGCCATAAAGGTCAACGCATCGGCAATTTTGACGTCTTTGCCAATGCGCACATGGCGCATCTTCATGTTCTTTTCGTACTTGCCTGAACAGACCCGCAAGAAGGCAATGCGATCGCGATGATTGGGATCCATATTGGCCTGAATTTTAAACACGAAACCGGTGAAGCGATCATCATCAGAAGTGACTTCTCTGGTATCGGTTTCATGGGCCTGGGGGGGCGGCGCGTATTCAACAAAGCCATCTAGCATTTCACGCACCCCGAAGTTACCCATCGCAGTCCCGAAATAGACCGGCGAAAGCTCACCACGACGATAGGCGTCCAGGTCAAACTCATGGGAGGCACCACGCACTAGTTCCACTTCCATGCGCAGCTCTTCTGCTTGGTCTTCACCCAACACGGCATCTACTTCAGGATTATTTAGGCCTTCAATGCGTTTATCATCGGGGATACGGCTACCCTGCCCCTGGGTGTAGAGGTGAACCACATCGTTATACAGATGATAAACGCCCTTAAAGTGGCGCCCCATGCCAATCGGCCAGGTCATTGGCGCGCACTGAATATTGAGTACCGTTTCGACCTCATCCATTACCTCAATGGGGTCACGGATATCGCGATCCATTTTGTTGATAAAGGTCAGAATCGGCGTTGTACGCAGACGACATACCTCCATCAACTTGATAGTACGATCCTCGACGCCCTTTGCGCCGTCGATCACCATCAAGGCAGAGTCTACCGCTGTAAGCGTACGGTAGGTATCTTCGGAGAAGTCTTCGTGGCCAGGTGTATCCAGCAGGTTGACGATGCGCCCGCCATAGGGGAACTGCATTACCGAGGTAGTGACAGAGATACCCCGCTCCTGCTCCATTTTCATCCAATCCGACGTTGCGTGCCGATCGTTACGCTTGCTCTTGACCGAACCGGCCAACTGGATGGCGTTGCCAAACAGCAGCAGCTTTTCAGTAATGGTGGTTTTACCAGCGTCAGGGTGCGAAATGATCGCAAAGGTGCGTCTAAGCCCCGCCTCATGGGCTAACTGAGTCTCTTTCATTGTGCCTCTTTGAAAATGTTTACTCCGCGCCGCTTTCCAGTGATTGATTAGCACGCGGTGAGCAATGTCCATTGAGACAATTGTAACGCCTAGAGACTGCTTTTGTCGCGGCTGGCTTTATGAGTGACTAAGCAATTGGAGAGGCCAAAAAAAACGCTGACGAATTCAGCGTTTTTAACGAAGCATGCAACGAGATGCTGCTTCTAGGCGTTATGCGTAGGTGTTCACCTGAGTACCGACGCTGCCTTCTTTGGCCAAGTCCGGTTGTGCACCGGTGTTGGCAGAGGCTAAAACTTCTGTCACCTGCTCAGCCTGGGTGTCCAAGGCTTCTTTGAACACCTGCATCTGCGCCTGTTCGGCTGTTTGCGCCTGATTCATATAAAGCGAGGCACTGACTGAACTGCTGATGCCTACATCCATATTTTCACCTAATGGTATGCAAATGTACTTACAAACTAGCAAAGCATTAGATCACGCGCAAAGATATCGTCACTATTACTAATGCCAGCATCTACAACTATCGGCTTAACTCGCCGAATCATTAACGAATATAGCGCCCGTTCAAAACCTGTCAGCGCGAAACGGCTTCATATCAATTGCGGTAGGCTGCCCTTCCATCATATCTGCCAGCAAATGACCCGTTGCAGGACCAAGAGTAAACCCTTGATGCCCATGCCCAAAGGCGAGCCATAAACCTGGGTGGCGTGGCGCTGGGCCAATCACTGGCTTCATATCGGGCAGGCACGGCCGCGCACCTTTCCAAGGGGCTTCATCGCGGCGCTCCCCTAACGGAAACACACTGCGCGCCACTTTCTCTGCCGCGCCCAGTTGGTTAACGTCGGCGGGGGCATCAAGGCGGTCTAACTCTGCCCCGGTGGTCAAGCGGATACCCGCATTCATCGGCGCCAGCAGGTAGCCAATTTCAGCATCCATGACCCAGTAACTTAGCTTGGCCTCTGCTTGTGGGGCGTAGTGCATGTGATAGCCACGCTTCACAAAGGTAGGGAAATGGTAGCCAAGCTCCTTCAGCCAGCTACCCGCCCAAGGCCCTAGCGCCACCACGACGTCGTCTGCTTCTAACGTTTCAGCGGCAGTACTTACCTGCCACCGGCCACCCACCTGCTGAACCGAGGTGATATCCGCCTGCAGAATGCGCCCGCCATCATTGCTGAATGCTTGGGCATAAGCCTCGACCAGCGCACCGGGGTCGGCCACGGTCCAAGGGTCGAGCCAGTGAATCGCACCAATAATATGTTCGCTAAGGGAAGGCTCTTTCTCCATCAGCGCAGCCCGATCCAGTTGCTCAAATTGAACACCATAAAGACGGCGCGCCTCTTCGGCATCTTTTAACCGTGCGGCCAACTTTTCAGGGGTACGGTAAAGCTCAAGCCATCCCTGCCTGCGCACTAAGTGTTCCGCTCCGGCAGCCTCAATCATCGGGCCGTGAGTCTTCAGTGACTGCTGAATCAAAGATGCATATTCCGGCACGATTTTCTGGTAAGCCTTCGGCGCTGAATTCATCCAGTAGCGCAACAGTGGAGAAGCGGCATTCACCATGCCCGCAGGACGATAGCGAATATCAACCCGGCGGTTAGGCAACACGCTCAGGAGCGTTTTAACATCCCGTGGAAAGGGGTAAGGCCTAACGGCTTCACGCTGAATAATGCCTGCATTGCCAAACGAGGTTTCTCGACCAGGCTGGAGGCGGTCTACCACGGTGACGTCATGACCGCGCTGACGCAGATGCCAGGCAATGCTGACACCTACCATCCCTGCTCCTAAAACTACCGTTTGACGCGCCATGTTGATGCACTCCCCGCTGTCGATTCAGCACCATGATTGGTAAGTAATAACTATTTGAAAAATATCACCAAACCAACTGCATTAATATAGTAGAAAACGCTGTTTTAGAGCCAAAAATAAGTAATTAATGCTCCATAGCGAGCTAAAAAGGATGACAACACTATTAGCGGCATAACAATTGCTTAGTTTCTATTAGGCAACCTGAACGGTATGCAATTGAAGACGTCGTAACGGCCTCTCCTCCTCTGCGAAAAACACATAAAGCACCAAAAAGAAGCGCTCGCACCAAAAGATGCCCTCGTACTAGTGACAAAGGAAAACACCATGTCTGCCACGCTAAATCTGGATAGCTCGCTGATCGATACGCTCTGGGTACTCTGGGCGGCGGCCCTGGTATTTGTGATGCAAGCTGGCTTCCTTTGTTTAGAGGCAGGCACTACACGAACCAAGAATGCAATCAATGTCGCTATGAAAAACGTAGCGGACTTTGCCATTGCCGTCAGTGTTTTTTGGTTAGTGGGCTTTGGCATTATGTTTGGTGACTCCTACCACGGCTTTATTGGTACGTCATTGCTTGGCTGGCAACTTGACGCTGCCGGCAGCTGGGTAATTACTATTTTTATATTTCAAGCAATGTTTTGCGCCACCGCCGCCACCATTGTGTCTGGCGCGGTGGCGGAGAGAATGCCCTTTCTGGCTTATACCTGGACAGCCTTATGGATTGCTTTAATTATCTATCCGATTTTTGGTCACTGGGCATGGGGTGGGCTTTTAGGTGGCGCGGAAGGCTGGCTAGTATCGTTGGGTTTTGTCGATTTTGCTGGCTCGACGGTTGTTCATAGCGTGGGAGGCTGGGTAGCACTGGCAGCAGTACTTAGTATCGGCCCACGCAATGGGCGCTTCTCCCAAGGTAAGCCGCCCACCGCCTTTCCCTCCGGCAACTTGCCGCTCGCCATGTTGGGCGCTCTGTTTATGATACTTGGCTGGTTCGGCTTTAACGGCGGCAGCACGCTGGCGGTGACAGATCAAATACCCAGCATATTGGCCAATACCGTTCTCGGGGCCGTAGGCGGGATACTCTCGGGTATGTTGATGGGTTTCGCACACGACGCTATGCCGATGTGATGTACGCCATTAATGGTGCCATTGCAGGACTGGTCGCCGTCACCGCTAGCGCCCACGCAATCTCGCTACAGGCCGCCTTTGGATTAGGCGCGGTGAGTGGAGTACTCATGGTACTAACCAGCGAATGGTTACTAAGAAAGCACATTGACGATGCCGTGAGTGCTATCCCCTCCCATCTGGTGTCGGGGATTTGGGGCACGCTGGCTTTACCCTGGGTGGCGGACTTAACGCTTTTGGACAGCGGCTTGTCTCGGCCTGCTCAGTTTGGCATTCAACTGCTTGGCGTTGTCGTCTGCGGTGTTTGGAGCTTTGGCAGCGCATGGCTACTTTTTCGTATCACTTGGCGCTTCCTCCCTTTGCGCGTCTCGCCCGAGGCGGAAAAAATGGGCCTTAATTTAGCCGAGCATGGCGCCAACAACGAACTGAACCAGCTGCTCGAACACATGCGTAAGCATGAACAACAGGGCGATATGCGCCAACGCATTGAAGCCGACCCATTTACCGAAGTGGGTGAAATCGCGGCCAGTTACAATCGGGTAACGGCAGCGCTTGAAACAGCCGTGGGACATACCCGCGTAATGCTTCGCAACCTGCGCGATGGCGTAATTACTTGGCAGGCAGATGGAGCGCTAACCAGCCTCAATCCTGGAGCGGAGCAGCTTTTCAATGTCAATGCAGCCAAGCTTATTGGACAGCCCGTCTCACACTTACTGCCTGGTTTCACGCTAACCCCCGGCGCGCGCCATGAAATTAAACGACGCACCGATGATAAGCGTATTCGCTACTTGGAAATTCAGGTTAGCGAAGGTGCTAGCGGATCGGCATCAGAGCGTTCTGGCATGGTGCGCGATATTACTGAGCGCAAACAGCTTCAAGAGCAGTTAAACCGGGAGCGTGATCTTGCCCGCACTACGCTTGCGTCAATCGGTGATGGCGTTATCACCTGCGACGCCAGTGGCAACATCACGTTCCTCAATAAAGAAGCGCAACGCTTAACGGGATGGTCACTCGATGAGGCAATGGATAAACCCATTCATGTGGTATATCAGTTACTCGAGGAAACCAGTGGCGAGCTATTAAGCAACCCAGCCCGGCAAGTGCTCACGCAATTAACCCCCGTGCACTCCACCGAGCATTGCCTGCTGATACAGCGTGACCAATCGCGCACTCCCATCCAGCACAGCGCCTCACCGATACGATCTCGTAGTGGTATCACTCTTGGAGCTGTCGTTGTCTTTCAAGATGTGAGTCTCACTCGTCAACTGACAGAACAGCTGAGTTACCAAGTAAGTCACGATAATCTAACCGACTTACTCAATCGGCGTGCTTTTGAATCAGCACTTACCGCGCTGCTGAATCGCGATGATGGTCAGCATGTCCTGTGCTACCTGGATCTTGATCAGTTCAAAATAGTTAACGATACCTGCGGCCATCTGGCAGGGGACGAGCTGTTACGGCAAGTGTCATTAAAGCTGAAATCCCATGTGCGCAGTAGCGATATTGCTGCTCGCCTGGGCGGCGATGAGTTTGCCTTGCTGCTACCGGACTGCGGTCTTGATAGAGCGCTGACCATTACCGAAGCCCTGCGCTGCGATATCGAAAATTATCGTTTTGCCTGGCAAGAACACACCTTTGGGATTGGGGTCAGCATTGGCTTGGTTGAACTCAACTCAGCCCACCCAATGCGGCTTAGCCAAGCATTACATGCTTCTGACGCCGCGTGCTACGCCGCCAAAGAGGCGGGGCGAAATCGCATCCACTGCTATCAACCCGATGACCATTCATTACTGGAGAGACATGGGGAGCTACAGTGGGTTCAGCGGTTGCAAAATGGCTTAGATAACGATGCTTTTCGACTTTTTGCCCAGCCGATAAAAGCCATCTGCGCCGATGCTCCCGCCTATCGTGAGATTTTACTTCGCATGGAAGAGCATGGTGAGCTGATCGCCCCTGGAAGCTTTTTACCCGCCGCTGAGCGCTACCACTTTATGGTGCGCATTGATCGATGGGTCATACGTAACACCCTGGCATGGTTAGGCGATCAAAACCGTCATTCTGCACCACGAACGCATAGCCTGTGGGGAATCAATCTATCAGGGGCTTCGCTATCTGATGCTGATTTTTGTCAGGATCTTATTACCCAAGTATCCACGGCAGACCTACCCCACGGCACGCTGTGTTTTGAAATAACGGAAAGCACCGCCATCGCCCAGCTCTCAAGCGTACAGACTCTCATTCATACCCTGAGAGCTTACGGCTGCCGTTTTGCGCTAGATGACTTTGGTACTGGACTCTCTTCTTTTAGTTATTTAAAGCAGTTGCCTGTCGATTATTTAAAAATTGACGGCAATTTTATTCGCAACGTGCATCAAGACCCGATTGACCGGGCAATGGTTGAAGCTATTCATGCCGTAGGTAAAACGCTTGGGATAAAGACGATTGCAGAGTTTGTTGAAACCCAGGTGACGCTGGACACACTGCACAAGATGGGTATTGATTATGCGCAAGGATATTTACTTGGAATGCCCGAACCGCTTACCAATATGGCAGGCAACCGCATTAGAGTGATGCCGCGTTAGCAAAAACGTAAGCGCTTAAAAATTGAAAACAAAAAAATCCCAATTAAGGGCTTAAGAACTGGAAAATAGAAACTGAAATAGGAAGAAATAACAAAAAGAGGAAATGCGGGGTAATGGGGTGGATGATGGGACTTGAACCCACGACCACCGGAGTCACAATCCGGGGCTCTACCACTGAGCTACACCCACCACAACCTAAAACTGGAAACGCAAACATTGTCACTGGGGTGGATGATGGGATTTGAACCCACGACCACCGGAGTCACAATCCGGGGCTCTACCCCTGAGCTACACCCACCATAGACAATCTTACGTTGAAACCTTATGCAGAAACGATAAGCACATGCTTGAAGATATGATTCTCTGACGGGTTGTTACCACTGAAATTAGGTGGCACGCCCAGCAGGAATCGAACCCGCAACCTACGGCTTAGAAGGCCGTTGCTCTATCCGGTTGAGCTATGGGCGCACAAAAAGCATTCAGAAATAACGAATACTGATGAGCACTAGACCACAACCAAAGCTTGAAAAAGCAAGCTACTACCTTTCACGTTTAGGTGTGGTCGGGATGGAGGGATTCGAACCCCCGACATCCTGCTCCCAAAGCAGGCGCGCTACCAGACTGCGCTACATCCCGATTTTTCATCACCCTAGACGCTACCGCTTGGTCCGTCTCAAGCGAGGCATATATTACTATTTTTAATTTTAAAGTCAACCATTAAAGTGATTGTTCGTGAAGGCGCTTTGCCTGGATGTCCTAGCGTGCGAAAATTGCTGCCTCAGAAAGTGCAGCCAACTGCGCTAGTAGCACTAGGTACTGCCTTAAAAGCTATTCGTCAAAAGGCTTCGAGACACCGCCTAGTCCTTTTCCACGTCCACAGGGATTTCTCTACATGACTGCCCAACTAATCGATGGCAAAGCCATCGCTGCTACTGTTCGCCAACAGGTTGCCGAGAAGGTTGCCGCACGTAAAGATGCAGGCGCACGAGCACCGGGCCTAGCCGTAGTTGTGGTAGGAGATGATCCCGCCTCTCACGTTTACGTCAGTAATAAGCACCGCGCCTGCGAACAGGCAGGCATTCTTTCCTTCCAGCACACTCTGCCTACTGCAACCTCTCAGCATGACTTAGAAACGCTGGTTGATCAGCTCAATAGCGACCCGGCCATAGACGGCATACTGGTTCAACTGCCACTACCCAAGCACTTAGATGCCGGCCCTATTTTAGAGCGTATTCGTCCTGATAAAGATGTTGATGGCTTTCACCCTTACAACATTGGTCGCTTAGCGCAGCGTATGCCCGCGCTACGCCCTTGCACCCCTAAAGGCATCATGACCTTACTGGCGCAAAGCGATATCCCACTACGCGGCCTGGATGCCACCGTGGTCGGCGCTTCTAACATTGTCGGCCGCCCTATGGCGCTTGAACTGATGCTGGCGGGCTGTACCACTACCGTATGCCACCGTTTTACCCAGAACCTTAAAGACCACGTTAGCCGCGCTGACATTGTGGTGGTAGCCGTCGGCAAGCCAGGCATCGTTAAAGGGGAATGGATTAAGCCAGGGGCTGTTGTGATTGATGTAGGTATTAATCGCCAGGAAGATGGCACGCTAAAAGGCGACCTTGATTTCGCCGCCGCCGCTGAACGCGCCAGCTTTATCACCCCAGTTCCGGGCGGCGTGGGACCCATGACCGTCGCAACGCTGCTCGAAAATACGCTTGAAGCCGCCGAATGGCACGATTTGACGCCCCAGGATCACGCCTGATTCATATACCCCCCTTTTTTATGCAGGAGCATGGCGCAGTGCAACGTATTGGTATTATTGGCGCAATGGCGCAGGAAGTAAGCACCTTGGTAGCTCAGTTAGATAATGCAGAACGCTATGAGCATGCGGGCTTTGTTTTTCATACTGGCACGCGTTACGGCCTTGAGGTCATTGTTTTGCAGTCAGGGATTGGCAAAGTCAACGCGGCAGTGGGCACCGCTATTTTATTGGAGCGCCACCAACCCGACGCCATTATCAATACCGGTTCGGCGGGTGGATTTGCCACCGATTTAAAGATTGGTGACGTGATCATCTCTGATGAAGTACGCCATCATGATGTTGACGCCGTCGTATTTGGCTATGAGATTGGCCAAGTGCCTGGGATGCCCGCCGCCTATCAGGCCGACACGGCGCTACGAGACATTGCCCGTAACGCCATTGCATCATTAGGCGAGGTCCACGTCCGCGAAGGCCTGATCGCCACGGGAGACGCCTTTATGGCCGATCCCGCGCGCGTAGAAGCAACCCGCGCCCAGTTTCCCACCATGCTGGCCGTCGAGATGGAAGGCGCTGCGATTGCTCAGACATGCTATCTCTATGAGTGCCCTTTCGTCGTGATCCGCGCGCTCTCTGACATTCCTGGCAGCGGCGACAACCACCTCTCTTTTGATGAGTTTTTGGAAGTAGCTGCCGACCACTCATCGCGCATGGTCGATCAAATGCTGAAGCAGCTTAGCCAAGGCTAGCTGGGCATCTCACGGCTATGCCTTAATGGCCCATCCAAGCGATTCGCCCGCCAATAGCGGAATAATCGCCTCGCCCTGGGCATAGGAGTAGCTCTCCGGCAGTCGCCATTCGCGTCGTTCTAACGTCATGGTGTCAGCGTTAGGCGTCAGGCCATAAAAGCGCGGCCCGTTAAGGCTGGCAAAGGCTTCCAGTTTGTCCAAGGCATTCATTTCATCGAAAGCAGTAGCGTAAAGCTCAATGGCGGCGGGGGCGGTATAAGCACCCGCACAGCCGCAGCTTGACTCTTTAGCACCCTGAGAGTGAGGCGCGCTATCGGTACCCAAAAAGAACTTGTGGCTACCGCTGGTGGCTGCTTTCAAAAGCGCCTGACGATGCTGCTCACGCTTGAGAATCGGCAAGCAGTAGTAGTGAGGGCGAATACCACCGACCAACATTTTATTGCGATTGAACAGTAAGTGATGGGCGGTAATGGTAGCGGCCACGCTGTCCGGCGCTTGTGCGACAAACTCTGCGGCCTGCTGAGTAGTGATATGTTCAAACACCACTTTCAGCGTTGGGTGGCGCTCCAGTAACGGTTTCATTACGTTTTCAATAAATACCGCTTCGCGATCAAAAATATCAATCTCAGCGGTAGTGACCTCGCCATGCACTAACAGGGGCATGCCTACTTCAACCATCTTGGCAATGGTGGCATCACAATGGGCCAAGTCGGTCACACCTGACTCAGAATTTGTAGTGGCACCCGCTGGGTAAAGCTTGACCGCTTTGACGATGCCGCTCTGCGCTGCGCGTTCAATCTCTTCGGGGGGCGTGGTATCGGTAAGGTAAAGCACCATTAAGGGCTCAAAAGCACTGCCCGCTGGTAAGGCGTCTAGGATACGGTGACGGTAATCAATAGCCTGCGAGGTTGTGGTGATCGGCGGGGTTAGATTAGGCATAATAATGGCACGCCCCATCTGTGCGGCGGTATGGCCTACCACCGCCTTTAGCGCTTCACCATCGCGTAAATGAAGATGCCAATCATCGGGGCGGGTCAGTGTTACAGTGTC
This sequence comes from Vreelandella sp. DA03-1M, assembly GCF_055725665.1. NCBI lineage: Bacteria > Pseudomonadati > Pseudomonadota > Gammaproteobacteria > Oceanospirillales > Halomonadaceae > Vreelandella > Vreelandella sp. DA03-1M. Next base: position 2,311,979 of record NZ_CM146798.1, on the reverse strand, counting down.
CACGGCGAGTCCTGTACTGGAGTGATGTCGGAAAAATGATAGCGACAGTATACGCAATTGCGCGATTGGATAAATCCACTCTTCGAGCACCACACATTTGCCCAAGTGTCGTATCATGGCGGCACTTTTCTTAATGAACCCGTCTTAACGACTAGGGTTGATAGCTCGCGGTTAACGTTAAGGGCCCGATTGTTTATGCAGAATGTGCGGCGTTATGCGGATGTCATTGCCAGCCTGGAGGGCGTGTTATGGCTAAGCCTAGCTTGGTCAATTTCGCTGTCTGTCCATATGGGCAGCACGGAACCTACCCTCGCCAGTTTGTTAGTGATTGGTGCTCTCGTGGTGTTCTGTTGGGCGCATCGTCCGCTGCGTTATTTGTTGGGTCGTTACCATATTCGCAAACGCCGTACCGACATGTGGATTCATATTTTAGCCCTGCCACTGCTGTTGGCGATGTTCTTCCACATTATGCTGGAAGCCCTATTAGGCAGTGCCTGGCTGCCGCCGAAAATGCTGCTATTTAATATCCTGGCCTCTGCCGGCTGGGCCACCTACGTCATGACGTTGTTTATTAAATTTGTTATTCATGGCCTAAAAACCAGGACTAAGTAAGTTCATCATGCCAACGGCTCTACCACTTCCGCTCTCTACGCCCAACCGTAATTTAGTGCGGCTCACTATCGTGCGCGGTATCACCTGGACCGGTTTTTTACTGGCAATTATTGTGGGTGTCGAATTGCTCGCCTTCGATTTACCAGTGACTGCTGTGGTAAGCGTGGTGATAGCCATGGGCATCCTTAATATCGCCACCTGGTGGCGGCTGGGTCGCCCACGGGCCGTTACCCACCTGGAGTATCTACTGCACCTACTGGCCGATATTGCAGGCCTTACACTGCTGTTTTACTTTTCCGGGGGCTCCACCAACCCTTTTATTACCTACTACTTAGTGCCGGTTACTATTGCTGCCGCCACCCTGCCCTGGCGCCACGCCTGGATCATTGCCGCCTGCGCTATGGCGGGTTATACCTTTTTAATGTTCTCTTACTTCCCCATCCCGCAATTGGGTCATATTAATAGCGACAGCCCCTTGAGCCTGCACATATTGGGCATGTGGCTTAACTTTGGCCTCTCAGCAGGATTGGTGACCTTTTTTATCTACAAAATGGCCCACGCATTGCGTAGCCGGGACCAGGCACTTTCCCGCACCCGGGAAGCCGCGTTGCGTAATGAACAGGTATTGGCAGTAGCCACTCAAGCCGCTGGCACAGCGCATGAATTGGGAACGCCGCTCTCTACCATGGCGGTGCTACTCAAGGAAATGCAGGCCGACGCGCTACCTGATTCTGAGCTGCATGAAGACATTACCCTGCTGCGCCAGCAGGTGGACGTCTGCAAATCACGGCTGCAAAACTTAGTCTCTAATGCGGATAGGCGCCGGATGGCAGAGCCTGAAGTGCTTGACGCAGAAGTTTGGCTAGCAGGCGTTGTGCAGCGCTGGCTAGTGCTAAGGCCGGATGTGAGCCATCATTTCGAGGTGGCCGAGAAGCGTAGCAGGCCATGGCTTGCGGTTGATGCCACGCTTGACCAAGCGTTAACGAACCTATTGAACAACGCCGCCGACGCCAACCCTGAGCACATTGCGATTCGTTTAGACTGGCAGGATGAGAGTGTAGTCATTGATATACGCGACCATGGCCCAGGGGTGGCCATGTCGATTGCCGACCAGTTAGGGGAAACGTTTATCTCCACAAAAAGCAAAGGCATGGGCATAGGGTTGTTTTTAACCCACGCCACTATCAATCGCTTTGGAGGCGGGGTAAGCCTGTATAATCACCCGGAAGGGGGTACGCTAACGGAAGTTACGCTGCCCCGCTGCGCGGCACCGCATTAAACCCGGCTGCCCAAGCATCGCCTTTAATGGATTGAGGACAACATGCAAACGCGAGACCAACGCCTGCTGATTGTTGATGACGATGAAATGTTTTGTCATGTGCTAAATCGCGCTTTAACGCGGCGTGGTTACGAAGTCATTGTTGCCCATAATGCCGATCAGGCCCTGGCAATGGCCGCCCAGTACTTGCCCACGATGGCGACCCTTGATCTAAAATTGGAAAATAGTTCAGGCTTAAAGCTGCTTCCCGAGCTACTGGCCATTTCACCCCAGTGTCGCATTGTGGTGCTGACAGGCTACTCCAGCATTGCGACTGCCGTTGAGGCCATTAAGCTTGGTGCAGTTAATTATCTCTGCAAGCCGGTAGATGCTGATGATGTGCTAACGGCCTTTGAGCGCCAAAGTGGCGACCCTGATATTGAGTTGGCTGATAATCCACCTTCAATTAACCGCATTACCTGGGAGCATATTCAGAAGGTACTCCAGGAGCACGACGGCAATATATCGGCCACCGCCCGAGCACTGGGCATGCACCGCCGTACTCTGCAGCGCAAATTACAAAAACGCCCGGTGCGGCGTTAGATTGTTGGTTAATTGCCCGCTAGTCCAAGCCCCACCACACTAAAATGTTTTATGGCAGAGGCCTGAACGCTTAATGCGCTGTCCAGCCTAGATCAATATTAAAGCTTGACCCGGTCACCGCACCCGCGGCATCGGACACCAGATAGGCGACTAGTTGCGCCACCTCTTCAGGCTCGATCAAGCGCTTGATCGCCGCCTGTTTGAGCATGACTTTCTCAATCACTTCCTGCTCATCCATACCGTGCAACTTAGCTTGATCGGCGATCTGATTATCCACCAGTGGCGTTTTCACATAGGCGGGGCAAACAGCGTTTGCGGTAATCCCTTGCTCCCCCCCTTCCAACGCTGCGGTTTTGGTCAGACCAATCATCCCGTGCTTGGCGCTGATGTAGGCTGCTTTACCAGGCGAGGCCACCTGGGCATGTATTGAAGCCACGTTAACGATGCGTCCCCAGCCTTTTTCGCGCATGTGCGGCCAGGCCGCTTGCGTGAGCAGAAAGGGAGCGGTCAGCATCAGATCCATAATCTGCCGCCATTTTTCCTCGGGAAAGGTCTCAATCGAAGCTACATGCTGAATACCGGCATTATTGACCAATATATCAACTCCGCCAAAACGCTTAACCGCATCGGCTACCGCCGCACGGCAGGCATCTGGGTCTGTCAGGTCAGCTTCAAAAAAGGCAGCGCCAGCCTGTTCAGCTATCGCTTTTCCCGCCGGGTTAAAGTCGACCGCAAGCACTTGATGGCCTAGCTCGCAAAAGTGCTTAACAACCGCGGCACCGATACCACTGCTGGTTCCGGTGACCAGCGCTACACGCGGCGTTGAAACGGATGAGGAAGTCATGGGCAATTCCTTGTCATAAGTGGTCAGAAGGTGTTTTCAGTATAGCGGTACGTGGTTAAGCGTCAGGCTCATCGACCGGTTGCATTAAACGCGCCATCATTTGCTGCGCCAACCTAGCAGCCTCCTGCATATTCTCGAGCTCTTCTAGATTGTGCAAGATGGCGCGCTTATAGAGCTCATAGCCACCAGGCAGGCTCTCAAGAGATAGCTGATAGGCGCCTGAAGGTAAGGAAAGTGTCAGCGAATCTGCCAAAGGTTCCGTAAGATGGGATTGATCAGGCACCACGACCAGCCAAAGCTCACAGGGTGTAATCAACGCGCCCACCATATTTCCTGCACAATGATGCTGAAAGCATAGCGCATCAAATCCTAAGCGCGGATTCCATCCCTCCTGTTGTTTCATGGAAGGTAAATGCACATCTCGATAGGCCTTCGCCAGTTCAGCAAGAAGGGCGTATTCGTCAGCAGTCAGCGTATACATAAACGTGTGATTTTTTCCAGGTGATAACAGGCATTAATGGGCAATGTAGCGAGCTGCTATTGGCGAAATAAGCGTTGCTAAGCCACAATGGGCGCAGATTATCGTGCCGCAAAGACTTTTCACTCGGTTACGTTCCACTTTGTAACTTATTCTGCTTATCGTAAAGGAGCGCCACCTATGTTTGTGGTTATTTTTGGTCGGATGTCCTGCCCCTTCTGTGTACGTGCTAAACACCTTGCAGATCACCTGGAAAAAGCCGGAAAAATTGAAGGGTACCGCTATGTCGATATGCCTTCTGAAGGCGTTACTAAGGAAGATATTGCCAAGACCGCTGGCAAACCCATTCATACCGTACCGCAAGTGTTCGTGGATCAAACTCATGTCGGTGGCTTTACCGAGTTTGATCAGTTTGTCCGCGACAAACAGCTCCTCGCCGTTTAATAGTAATTGGCGTTTGGCACTGTGCTGCCGTTAAAACCCTCGTTAATACCCGTTGAACCCTTGCCTGCCTTGCTTGCCTATACTGTGCAGTTACTCATGGCCCACGCGAGGTGTGCCACTTTCGGGCAAGGAGTTCACCATGCAGCGTCAGGAGTTTGTTCAGCAGCTGTGGCTAGACTACGTACATACACACCCCGATATTGGGGCATTGAGGCTGTGGCCACTCTCGGCCGCAGCCGAATATTTAACGTTAGTCACACTCAACTACGGTCCTTTTTCGGCTACCGCGCTTAGCAGCAATTTAGCCCACATGGGCTACCGCGCTATGAGTCACTACGCCATGGCGGACAAAGGCCTACTCGTGCACTTACTAGCCCCCAGCGATGGCAGTAGCTGGCTGGTGCTTGCCGAATTGCAAATAGGCACCCTTTCTAAAGCGCCGCGAGAAGCAATTGAAGGACTGGTGCGTCAATCGCATCCTCAGGATTGCAAAGGGCATAATTTACTCTGTCGCGGTAGACCCTGGCCAATGCCCTCCTGGGCACTTTATCAGCAGTTGCAGCAGGCCCATCCGCTAGCCGCATGGCTTGCAGTGATGGGGCCCCGCTTGCACCATGCGGGCTTTGATTGTGGTCAGCTTGGCGAACCGTTAGCCGTTTTGGATCAACGTCTCAAAGAGGTAGGTATGCTGAGCCTGCAAGAGCAGCAGAACGGTGTTTTTACGGTGTCACCGCTGCTTGACCATCGTTTTTACCCAACGACACCGCAGAAAGCCGTATTCGCCGATGGCGATGAGCATCGCCTTTGCTTAGGGGGGCTGGCGCTCGTCCAAAAGCATGTAGAGCATAGTCACGAGCGCCTAGCCGACGTCCTTCTACCCCATCACACACGCTGTGAAATGGCATGAGTCGCTAACTCTTTCAGTTAGCGACTCACTATCTCACTATCTCACTATCTCTAATGCTACTCGACTTAAAAGCTGACGGGGTGCCTTATTAAGCGTCAAAGCTCATTTCAGGCACGTGGTCTGGCACGATTAGTTTGCCCGCTGTTTTTTCGACAATTTCTTCAACGCTAACGCCGGGCGCACGCTCTTTGAGGATAAATGCACCGTCTTTGATTTCCAGATAAGCGAGATCGGTCAAAACACGGTTAATACAACCCGCCCCCGTCAGCGGCAGCTCGCATTTTTCCAGCAGTTTGGATTCACCATGTTTAGAGGCATGCGTCATGGTGCAAATAATATTGTCAGCGCCAGCCACCAGATCCATCGCGCCGCCCATGCCTTTGATAAGCTTGCCGGGGATCATCCACGAGGCGATATTGCCTTGTTGATCAACCTCGAAGGCGCCCAGTACGGTCAAATCCACATGCCCACCACGAATCATGGCAAAGGACTCAGCTGAAGAGAAAATCGCCGCGCCCGGGCGCGCCGTCACGGTCTCTTTACCCGCATTGATCATATCCGCATCAAGCTCTTCTTCGGTGGGGTAACGGCCCATCCCCAGCAGTCCGTTTTCGGATTGCAGCATGACATCAATGCCGTCTGGAATGTAATTGGCAACCAAGGTGGGAATACCAATGCCCAAATTGACGTAAAAGCCATCTTGAAGTTCGCGAGCGACACGCTGGGCCATCTGTTCTCGTGTTAAAGCCATGGTGACTACCTCTTGTTGAATCGTTAAATGGGAAGCGAGTGAGATATTTGAAATTTAAGTCTTTAAAAAAGCGGTGACTTAACTACGCACCGTGCGTTTTTCAATGCGCTTTTCAAACGTGCCTTGAATAATCCGATCCACATAAATGCCTGGCGTATGGATCTGGCTAGGCTCAAGCTCACCCGGCTCCACAATTTCTTCAACTTCTACCACGGTGATTTTCCCCGCGGTGGCGGCCATGGGGTTAAAATTTTGTGCTGTATGGCGATACATCACATTGCCATAGCGATCCGCTTTCCAGCCTTTCACAATGGCAAAGTCACCAATAATGGCTTCTTCTAAAATATAGTGCCGGTCATTGAAGACACGTACTTCCTTGCCTTCGCCAATCGGCGTGCCGTAGCCGGTGGCAGTGTAAAAAGCAGGGATACCCGCGCCACCTGCGCGCATTTTTTCCGCCAACGTGCCTTGAGGCGTTAACACCACCTCAATTTCATCGTTCAGCATTTGCTTCTCAAATAACGCGTTTTCACCTACGTAAGAGGCCAGAATTTTACTGATTTGACGATCTTCAAGCAGTATCCCCAAGCCAAAACCATCCACACCACAGTTATTTGAAACCACGGTGAGATCATGAACGCCGCGGCGCTTGATTTCCGCGATCAGGTTTTCGGGAATGCCACATAGGCCAAAGCCGCCAGCAATGACGGTCATACCGCTCTCAATGCCTTCCATCGCTTCTTTGTAGGAAGATACTCGCTTATCGAATCCTGCCATTGTTGTGCCTCACGTTGTTGTCATTAAATATGAGTGGTCATTGATATGGGCTGTCAATAATACATAGACCGCCCCTTACGATAGTGCCAGTGTTGTGCCAGATGATATATTTGTTAAGTTTGTTTTTCTTATCAATTTATTGGTAAAAATTATAAAAGGCACTTTATGACCGTCAAACAGCTGCGCGCCTTTCTCGCGGTCGCCCAAACGCTCAGTTTTACCCAGGCCTGTGAGCGGCTGCATTTATCCCAGCCAGCGCTCAGCTTGGCGATCAAGGGGTTAGAAGAGTCGTTGGGGGGGAAATTGTTAATCCGGAGCACCCGGAGCGTTAGGCTAACCCCAGAAGGCGAGTCGCTGCTACCGCTGGCCAAACACTTGCTGGCCCAATGGGATAATACCGAAGAGCGGTTGCGCCAGCGCTTCACGCTTCAGCTGGGCCGGTTAAGCGTCGCCGCCATGCCTGCTTTCGCCTGTAATTTATTACCCGCAGCGTTAGTTAAGTTTCGCCAGCAATATCCCAAAATCAATATCACAGTGCACGACGTGATCAATGAAGAAGTCACTGAAATGGTGCGCTCTCGACAGGTGGAAATGGGTATCGCTTTTTCACCGGAAGGCGCGGGCAGCCTACTGTTCACCCCCCTGTTTGAAGATCATTTTGTCGCTGTTGTACCGCCAACTTCCACGCTCAATAAAGCCTCGCAGCTAACTTGGCCAACCCTTCTCAATCACGACTTTATCACGCTGCAGCGCCCTTCTATGGTGCGCCGCTTGCTGGAACAGGAGCTGCGGAAACAACACATGGAACTGCCTGTGGCGTTTGAAAGCCACCAGCTCTCCACCGTCGGAAGAATGGTTGCTGACGGGTTAGGGGTGAGCGCGGTGCCTTCTATGTGTATTCGACAAATGCATGAGCTGGGCGCCCGGTGCATACCGCTAACAGCCCCAGCCATCTCTTGCCGAGTGGGTATTTTGACGCATCAAGAGCTTTCCGTTGCCGCCCATGCGCTTCGCACTGTACTGCTTGAGACTGTCCAAGCACCGTCTCTCTCTGGCGACTAACCCCCTACTATGTTGTTGAGACAGTTGATGAGACGAACTGGGTTTCTGCTGGGCAGCGTGGCTAGGATCATTTAGCATTCAGTATTACGCTATTCGTCTGACGGTAAGGAAACGTGGTATGCCTATTTTAAAAGGGCTTGTCAGCGCTCTGCTGCTAACCCTCAACACGCTATTCTGGGGCGTACCTCTGATTCTGTTGACGCTACTCAAACTCATTGTTCCCGGGCAGCGACTAAAACAGAAGGTGCTGCTGGGTTTAAATGCCGTGGCACTCAACTGGATTGGCTTTAATCTGTGGTGGATGCGGCGCTGGCTTAAGCCTGACGTATCGATCACTGTTCCCGAGCAGTTGAGCCCCCATCAATGGTGGCTGGTGATATCCAATCACCGCAGTTGGACGGATATCTTTATGCTATTCATGGCGCTACACCGCCGCATACCGATGCCACGGTTTTTTCTCAAACGTCAATTAATCTGGATTCCTATCGTGGGCTTGGCTTTTTGGGCACTTGAATTTCCCTTCATGCGCCGCTTTAGCCGTGAACAAATAGCTAAAAACCCCAAACTTGCCACCATTGACCGTACATCTACCGAGCGTATGTGCCAACAGGCACGTAATGCCCCGATTGCGATTTTTAATTTTGTCGAAGGCACGCGTTTTAGCGTCGCCAAGCGCGATGCCCAGCAAAGCCCTTATCGTCACTTGTTGCGCCCCAAAGCAGGTGGCGTTGCCCAGGTACTTAGCCTGCTAGGCAGTCAATTAGATGGTATTCTGGATGTAACGATTAGCTATACCAACCCATCCCCCACTTTTTGGGGTTTTTTGTGCGGTAATGAAGCCCCCATTACGCTGCACGCACGGCAACTAGATATTCCTCAGTGGATGTACGCACCTAATAACCACGACGAAAAGCAGCATAAGGAACGTTTCCACACATGGATCAATTCACTCTGGCGGGAAAAAGATGGCCTGTTGGACGGCAAAACCGATCACGACTGATTGGCTTGTTAAGCACCTGCCTATTAGCCGGAATGCTTGTCGGCTGTGCCAATGCGCCTCAATCGTCATCTCAGCGTGCGGCGGCTCCTAGTGCTACTCAGATTAGTGGCAATTGGGTGCAGGTACAGCGCGGGGACACACTCGGGCAAATGGCGGCCCGCGCTAATGTGCCGCTAGAACGGTTACAACGCTTTAACCCAGGCGTGAATGCACGACGGCTAGAGGTAGGCCAACGGTTATTGATCCCCACTCAGCAAGAGCGCGCGCCTGCCGGCGGTCCTTATCGTTACCAAATTCGCCCCGGAGATACGTTTTCGAGTATCGCCCGCCATTTTGGCACCACCAGCGGCCGTATTCAGAGCGCCAACCCTAGCGTCACGCCCACTAACTTACGAGTAGGCCAAGTCATTAGCGTTCCGCTTGGCGGTTCTGCGCCTCGAACCGCTGCTAGCAGTAATGGTTCATCTAGCCCTAATCGGCCCGCCGCTGCGCCCAGTAGTGCCCCCAATCAAGCACTGCCCGCTTCAGCTAGACGCTGGCCCTGGCCATTGGACGATTATCGTGTGGTTCGCCGCTTTGGCCCAGATAGCCGTGGCACTCTGCAGCCAATGCTGCTGGCAACACAAGCGGGCGCCCAGGCAAAATCCGTCGCCGCCGGCGAAGTACGTTTTGCTGATGGGATGCGCCAGCTTGGCGAAGTAGTGATTGTGCACCATGCCGACAACCTTCAAACCGTGTACGCCCTTTGTGATCGCATATTGGTCGAGGTGGGTAAGCAGGTGAGCGCGGGTGATGCGCTTTGCGAAGTAGGCCAAAGTGATGCCACCCAGCGCTACGATCTCCTCTTCGATCTGCGCCAGGGTGGTAAACCCATCGATCCTAGGCAGGTGCTGCGCTAAAGCTCTTCGTTAAACACTGGTTAAAGCACTTGTTAAAAACCAAGCGGCCCCTGCTTAAACAGGGGCCGTGGGGTTTAGGCTAGTGTCTGCCGTTTTGTTAGCCGCGATAGTAGCCAGGTTTAACAAACGGCATAGGGGTAACCACCATGGGTAACTGCTTACCACGCACTACCGCATACACAGTGCTTTGCGGTGCCTCCAGCTCACGGCTCACATAGCCCATCGCCACCGGTTTACCGATGCTCGGTCCAAAGCTGCCCGATGTCACCACCCCAATCTCATTGCCTGCTTCGTCTACCAGGGTTGCCCCCTCTCTTACAGGCGCACGACCGTCGGCTAACAGACCAACGCGCTTACGGGTATGATCTTTGGCGTCAACTTGATGCAGGATAACGTCAGCGCCTGGGAAACCGCCTGCACGCTCGCCACCGTGGCGACGCGGTTTACCAATCGCCCAAATAAGCCCGGCTTCAACAGGCGTCGTTTGCATATCCATATCGTGCCCGTAGAGGCATAACCCTGCTTCCAGACGCAATGAATCCCGTGCGCCCAAGCCAATAGCCTCTACTTCAGGTTCTGCCAGCAACCGCTCGGCGAAGGCTTCGCAGGCATCAGCCGCGACTGAAATTTCAAAGCCATCTTCACCGGTATAGCCACTGCGGCTCACCCACACTTCCTGCCCCGCAATAGTGAAGCGGCCATGCTGCATAAACACTAATTCGCACGCTTCAGGACACAACCGCTGCATCACATCTCGCGCCTGGGGCCCTTGGAGCGCCAGCAAGCCACGGTCTAATGTCTCAACCTCATGGGTGGAAGCTAAATTTAAACGCAAATGCGCTAAATCCTGATCTTTGCAAGCAGCGTTCACTACGAGATAAAAATGATCGCCAGCGTTGACCACCATCAGGTCATCAATAATGCCGCCTTCAGTGCTGGTGAATAGCCCATACCGTTGAGCGCCTTTTGTAAGCCCCACTAAATCAGCGGGTATCAAGGTTTCCAGCGCTTCAGCGACATTATTGCCGGACACACTAATCTGGCCCATGTGTGAGACGTCAAACAGGCCGCACTTCTGGCGAGTGTGTTCATGCTCCTTTTTGACCCCCAGCGGGTACTGCACAGGCATTTCGTAGCCAGCAAAAGGCACCATTTTGGCACCCAGTTTGAGGTGCAGCGCGTGCAGCGGCGTTTGCTTTAATTCAGACATGGGGGATTCCTCACTTAGAAATTCTTCACTCTCAAAAGAGAACGGGAAGCCACCTGTGTGCCTTCCCGACTCCATTTAGCTATACATCAAACATATACTTGCAGCTCATCTAATAAGCTGAAGGTTTTATTGATCGTGTTCCAGCTCTTCACCCGGCAGCACATCTTTGCCATCGAAATAGTCCTTGGTTAGCTTAAAGACTACCGGCGAAAGCAGTGCCAAGGCAATCAGGTTGGGAATGGCCATCATGGCATTGAAGGTATCCGCCATTAACCAGATAAAGCCCAACTGAGCGATGGCGCCTAGCGGGATCGCCAGCACAAACAGCACGCGATAGATCATGATAGAACGCGTGCCAAACAGAAACTGGCAGCACTTCTCACCATAAAATGACCAGCCAAGAATGGTGGTAAAGGCAAAGATTGCCAAGGCGACCGCGACAATTTGATTACCGAATCCTGGCAGTGCGGCGTCAAACGAGAGCGCGGTCAGCGATGCGCCGGCTTCACCGTCGATCCATACGCTAGAAGTCAAAATCACCAGCGCGGTAATCGTGCAGACGATAATGGTATCGATAAAGGTACCCAACATCGCGATTAAGCCCTGGCGAACCGGATTTTTGGTTTTTGCCGCTGCGTGGGCAATCGGCGCGCTACCTAAACCCGCTTCGTTAGAGAAGATGCCTCGTGCCACACCAAAGCGAATCGCCGCCATAACCGCTGCACCGGCAAAACCACCGGCCGCCGCCATCGGATTAAAGGCGTAGTAAAAGATTAAGCCAAAAGCTTCGCCAATCTGGCCGGCGTTAATGATCAATACCAGCAGGCCTGCCACCACATAGGCAATGCCCATGATGGGGACCAGTTTACCCGCCACCTTAGCGATACGCTTGATGCCACCTAGAATTACCGCCCCTGCCAGCACCATAATGATCACACCCGTGATCCAGTGCGGCACACCAAAAGTGGCATCCATGGCATCGGCTACCGAGTTCGACTGCACGGTATTACCAATACCGAAAGCAGCCACGGCGCCAAAGAAAGCAAAGACACCGCCCAGCCAGAGCCATTTTTTGCCCAAGCCGTTTTTGATATAAAACATTGGCCCACCGACGTGGAAACCAGTGCTATCGGTTTCACGGTAACGGACAGCCAATACCGCTTCGGCAAATTTCGTCGCCATCCCTACTAGCGCGGTAATCCACATCCAAAAAACCGCGCCAGGGCCACCTAGTGCAATCGCGGTGGCGACACCAGCAATGTTACCGGTACCGATGGTCGCCGACAGCGCTGTCATCAACGCATCAAAGGGAGATATTTCCCCCTCATCGCCCTCTTTACTCACCGCTTTATCAGCGCTGGGTTTTGGCTCACGTCCTGCCCACATTAGCTTGAAACCCATACCGAGTTTTCTAATCGGCATCAGTTTCAAGCCAATCTGCAGGTAGATACCTACACCCAGGAGCAAGATCAACATGATGGGTCCCCACACCACGCCGTTGATTGCCCCCAAGAGGCTAGTTAATGTTTCCATGTGCTTCTCCTCACCCTGTTAGTTTGTTGCATTTGTTAACCCAGAATCTGCATGTTTTACACTATGTAGCTAGTGGTCTTCTATGGTGATGTCGCTTGCGCATAGAGGATGCCGCTTTTTTCATAACCAAACACAAAGGAATAACGGAATCAAAATACCTCGCTCTACTACGTTTAGAAGGGAGCAGATAAGAAATTTGTTTCCGATTGGAAACACGTTAACATGCATCTTTATTCGCTCGCTTTCCGCTAGCCGACAGTCGCCAAGGCGAGCGACAACCGCTAGTATGCCCGGGTCCAGAAAACTGTTTCATATAGGAAAACATCATGAGCAACCTTCCTGCCAATCTTCGTTACGCTGAAAGCCACGAGTGGGTACTTGACCACAAAGATGGCACCGTTACCGTCGGTATTACCGATCACGCCCAACAAGCACTGGGTGATGTCGTCTTTGTGGAACTGCCGGAAGTGGGCGCGGCGCTGACAAAAGGCCAAGAGTTTGGTGTGATTGAATCGGTTAAAGCCGCTTCTGATCTTTACTCCCCCGTTGCGGGCGAAGTGATTGAAGTGAATGAAGCCCTTGAAGACGCTCCCGAAACAGTCAATGACGCGCCTTATGAAGGCGGCTGGATTATGAAAGTTCGCTTAGACAGCGATGCCATTGATGGCCTGTTAGACGCCGATGCCTACCAGGCAACGCTCAGCGCTGACGAATAAAGCATACTCAGGCGCTTGCCTTTTCTGGCAGGCGCTTCGCTTATTATCCTGCACGGCTCTCTCTTAACGTTCGGAATCTTCTTCATGTCTCTTGAAACACGCCGCCTGGCCGAGCTGGCCGACCACGATGCTTTTATCAAACGTCATAATGGTCCAAGTAGTGATGACGTTACCACGATGTTAAAAGCGCTCAATATGCAGCACATGGAAGATCTGATCGAGCAGACCGTGCCGAGCGATATCCGCCTTGGGCGCGAACTGTCGCTAGACGATCCGCGCAGTGAATCCGAAGCGTTAGAGTACTTAGCTCAGCTGGCGCGGCAAAATCGCGTGGCTAAAAGCTATATTGGCCAGGGCTATTACGGCACGCACATGCCAGCGGTCATTCAGCGCAATGTGCTGGAAAATCCCGGTTGGTACACGGCTTATACGCCTTACCAACCGGAAATCTCTCAAGGCCGTCTGGAAGGCCTACTGAACTTCCAGCAAGTGGTAATGGATTTAACTGGCATGGAGCTTGCGAATGCTTCACTGCTTGATGAAGCCACCGCTGCCGCCGAAGCCATGGCGCTGTGTAAGCGCGGCAATAAGAAAAGCAAATCCAACGCTTTCTTCGTTGCCGACGATGTATTCCCACAAACGCTGGACGTGGTTAAAACCCGTGCGGAGTTCTTTGGTTTCGAACTGATTATGGGCCCAGCTGAAGAGCTGGCAGCCCACGATGTGTTTGGAGCCCTGGTACAATACCCGTCTGCCAGCGGTGAAGTTCGTGATTTGGCACCGCTGTTGAGCGCGGCCGCCGATCGCAACATCATGACCTGCGTGGCGACCGACCTTTTGAGTTTGGTGCTGCTGAAAGAGCCCGGCAAGTTTGGCGCCGACATTGTGGTGGGCAACTCCCAGCGTTTTGGCGTACCCATGGGTTTTGGTGGGCCTCATGCAGCGTTCTTTGCCACGTCAGATAAGCTCAAGCGCTCAATCCCAGGGCGGATTATCGGCGTCTCCAAAGATAGCCGCGGCAATACCGCCCTGCGCATGGCGATGCAAACTCGCGAGCAGCATATTCGCCGTGAGAAAGCGACCTCGAATATCTGTACCGCCCAGGCGTTGCTGGCCAATATTGCCGGCTTTTATGCCACCTATCACGGCGCTGAGGGGCTGCGCAAAATTGCGGGCCGCGTTCACCGTTTGACCACCCTACTGGCTGAAGGCCTTAAGCAGGCAGGCGTCACGCTCGCTCATGACAGCTGGTTTGATACGCTATGTTTGACGGGCGTAGATGCAGGCAAGATTCATGGCCGCGCCATGACCCATGATATTAACCTGCACTATTTCGCCAATGGCAATGTGGGCATCAGCTTGGATGAAACCACCACCGCTCACGACGTAGCCGCCTTGTTTGATGTGCTGTTGGGCGATGAGCACGGCCTTGCCGTTGCCGTATTGGACGAGCAGGTGGTGGCGAACGGCACCACAGGTATTCCCGCTACCTGCCAGCGCGAAAGCGACTTTTTAAGCCACCCGACCTTTAGCCGTTACCGCAGCGAAACTGAAATGCTGCGCTACTTGAAGCGCCTGGAGAATAAGGATCTGTCGCTTGCTCACGCGATGATCCCGCTCGGCTCCTGCACCATGAAGCTCAACGCCACCAGCGAAATGATCCCCGTTTCCTGGCCATCGTTTGCCCACCTGCACCCCTTCGCACCTCGCGACCAAGTAGCTGGTTATCATCAGATGATCGATGAGCTCTCGGCATTTTTGGTCGAAGTCACCGGTTATGATCATCTCTCCATGCAGCCTAATTCCGGCGCGCAGGGGGAATATGCAGGCTTAGTGGCGATTCGCCGTTACCAAGCGGCCCAGGGCGAAGGTCATCGTGATGTCTGCTTGATTCCTAGCTCCGCTCACGGCACCAATCCTGCCTCCGCGGCGATGGTGCAGATGAAAGTGGTCGTGGTTGAATGCGATCAAAATGGCAATATTGATATGACAGATTTACGCGCGAAAGCCGAGCAGCATCGCGATCAGCTGTCTGCCATTATGCTCACCTACCCGTCGACCCACGGCGTGTTTGAAACCAGCGTGCGCGAAGCGTGCAAGATCGTTCACGACAATGGCGGCCAGGTCTATATTGATGGTGCCAATATGAACGCTCAGGTGGGCTTGACGCGTCCCGGCGATTTCGGCGGCGATGTGTCCCACCTCAATCTGCATAAAACATTCTGTATTCCCCACGGCGGCGGCGGTCCAGGCATGGGCCCTATCGGCGTTAAAGCGCACCTAGCGCCCTATGTGTCCAATCATGTGGTTACGCCGATCAACGGTGTGAATAGCGATAGCGGTGCTGTCTCCGCGGCGGCCTTTGGTAGCGCCTCTATTCTGCCTATCTCGTGGGCCTACATTAAGATGATGGGTGCGCGCGGCCTGCGTGAAGCCACCGAGCTTGCCATCCTAAACGCCAATTACATTGCCAAGCGTTTGGAAGCGTCATTCCCCATTCTCTATCGCGGCCAGAACGGCACCGTCGCCCACGAATGCATTATCGATATTCGTCCGCTCAAAGCGGCCTCCGGGATTAGCGAAGAGGATATTGCCAAGCGCTTAATGGATTACGGCTTCCACGCACCGACCATGTCATTCCCGGTGCCAGGCACGCTAATGATCGAGCCGACCGAGTCGGAGTCACTGTATGAAATTGATCGCTTCTGCGATGCCATGATCGCCATTCGTGACGAGATCGCCCGGGTGGAAAACGGTGAATGGCCGCTGGATAATAATCCGCTGGTCAATGCCCCGCACACTCAGGCGGATCTGATGGATAGTGACTGGGAGCGGCCTTATAACCGTCAGCTGGCAGCCTTCCCAACCGCTGCTGTGCAAGCCGCTAAATACTGGCCCGCCGTTAACCGCGTTGATAACGTGTTTGGCGACCGTCAGTTGATCTGCTCTTGCCCCAGCATTGACGAGTATCGCGATTAAACGCCACTCAAACGCCCCTGCTGCCTTAACTGTTCGATGGCATCAGGGGCGTTTTTTCTTGCACACGCTGGGCGTGAAAACCGTTTAACAGCTTTTCGTAGCGTTTCGGCAGTACCGAGTCGCGACGGCGAAGCAGGTAAAGCACTTCACTGACCGCATTGGGCAGATTGAGTGCTTTGACTTGGCGCTGCCAAGGAGACGTTTCCAGCACCAGTCTCGAAACAACAGTAAAGCCTAGCCCCCTGGCGACCGCATCCAGCACCATACTGACTTCATTGGTAAAGCCCTGATGGCGGAAATGCGTCATGGAGCGAAACTCATCCGGGTAATTAGCCCGTAATAGCGCGTTAGCGTGGTTGATGCCGTCGTAATAATTGAGAAAGCCGATGCCCATTAGATCTGACAGTGTGCTGCCAGCAAAATCAGCGGGCACCACTAAACAGAGAGGCTCCTGGTGCCAAATAGAGCAATGAAGTTCAGGATGGTTCATCGCCTCCGTGACGATGCCAATATCGTAGCGTCCATCTAACAGATCATTCACAATTTCATGGTTAAAAGCGAAACTATAGTTGACCGTTAAATTGGGGTGCATTTGCTGCTGGCCCAAAATATACGGATAAAACATCAGACCCACGCTTCCCGGTGACGCAATACGGCAGTCGCCACTGTCTAGTGAGTCGTCATCTAAGCCATGACGAAACTGTTCATGCTCAGCAAACAACTTCAACGCATAATCATAAGCTCGCCGCCCCGTTTCCGTTAGCGTAAAACTACGCCCCTTGCGCTCCAGCAGCTCTTTATTTAAGTAGCTTTCTAGCTTGCGAACATGCTGGCTTACGCCGGGCTGCGTCATTTCCAAACGATGAGCGGTACGGGTAAAACTGCCTGTTTCCACTAACGTAATAAACGTACGGAAGTATTGAGCGTTAAACATAGTAAAGAACCATTGTCTTTAGCAGCCATCCTTTTAAACAGGGTTCATAGTAGCACAGCGGCCTGGGTAGCCGATGCGCCGCTGTACCGGCTGCCAGGGCATGGTAAACTGCCAATAGCACTCAAACGACTAGGGACAGCCCCACTGATGACCGCAACTGCTCAACCCCGCGCCACCCTTTCCAGCATCATTTCCCCAGAAGGAAGCCTGGAAGTACTTTCTCAGCATGAAGTTAATCGCCTACATAAAACCTCTCAAAGTGGCCTTCATGATTTACTTCGGCGTTGTGCACTAGCGGTTTTAAATTGTGGTAACCCAAGTGACGACAGTCTGGCGATTTTAGAAGCCTATAAAGATTTTGATATTGAAGTATTGCAACAAGATCGCGGCATTCGCTTAAAGCTGACTAACGCGCCAGCGGAAGCGTTCGTGGATGGTCGTATGATCCGCGGCATCCGCGAACACCTCTCCTCGATCATTCGCGATATCGTTTACGTCTATAACGAAATTCAACATCACAACCGCTTTGACCTTAGCACTGGCGAAGGCACTACCAATGCGGTCTTCCATATTCTGCGCAAAGCGGGCACGTTGAAACCTGGCCGCGACCCTAGCCTAGTGGTCTGCTGGGGCGGCCACTCTATTTCTCGTGAAGAGTACGAGTACACCAAAGACGTCGGCTACCACTTAGGTCTGCGTGATTTAGATATTTGTACCGGCTGTGGGCCAGGGGCTATGAAAGGTCCCATGAAGGGCGCAAATGTCGCCCATGCAAAACAACGCCGTAAAGAGGGCCGCTATTTAGGTATTTCAGAACCTGGCATTATCGCCGCCGAAGCGCCCAATCCCATCGTTAATGAACTAGTGGTAATGCCGGACATTGAGAAACGCCTGGAAGCATTTGTGCGCCTCGGCCACGGCATTATCGTCTTCCCAGGCGGGGTTGGCACAGCGGAAGAGATTCTCTATTTATTGGGTATTTTGCTGCACCCAAGCAATAAAGATATTCCCTTCCCATTAATTTTCACTGGCCCTGCCGATTCTGCCGCCTACTTTCAGAAAATCGATGAATTCCTGGTCTATACGCTCGGTGAAGAAATCCGTCGCTACTACACGATTATCACCGGCGACCCGGTGGCGGTGGCGCGCACCATGCGCCATGGCATCGACGAAATTGCTGAATTCCGGCGTACGCACCAGGATGCGTTCTACTACAACTGGCGGTTAACCATTGCGCGCGATTTTCAGGCAACGTTTCAACCGACCCATGAAGCGATGCGAGCGCTAGCGCTTCACCGCCTACAACCGACTCATGAGCTAGCCGCTAACCTCCGCCGGGCGTTCTCCGGGATTGTAGCGGGCAATGTTAAAGAAGACGGTATTCGCGCCATTGAAGCCCATGGCCCCTTTGTGCTGACAGCTGAGCCTGAGCTGATGCAGCGCTTGGATGAGCTGTTGACCTCATTTGTGGCACAGGGTCGCATGAAGCTAGATGGGCAGCCTTACACGCCCTGCTATGTTCTTAAATAACAGCAAAACCGTACCACAGCCGCCGATTAGGTGGCGGCTGTGTGCTACTGGCGCGATCAGCCCCTGGCAACAGGAACCATTTCAGAAAAAATTGGCCTGATTAGCTACACTTAGCGTGGACAATGCACCAGTCACTATTGCCCCCATCACTATTGAAAGGAACTCACCATGTCGATGATTAATCAGTTACAAGACGTAAAAACAAAGGATTTTGCCAAACACTGCTATGAAAGCAGTAGCGTTGATAAATTACGCGATGCCGCCGAAGGCAGCCCCGACCAAGCAGAAATGGAACATTGGGGGCTAACGGAAGGACAGTGGGAAGAAGCCATAGTGGCTGCGTTGGCAGATCATGAAGCCAAAGAGTAAATAACTTCAAATAGCGGGTAACCGCTAAAATATATGCGCCCTAACAGTCAAACGTTAGGGCGTTTTATAGTACAGCCTCCCTTATGTATTCCATACGATGCTTATTCCACGTTCGATAACGCCACACCGCCATACTCCTCCCGAAGACGCTCTAGCTTGGTAACTTCGCTTTCGCTCAGCGCTGGGGAGTCCCATAATGGCTGCTTTTCAGCTCCTCGCAGGCCTTCCAAGCTAACTGTCAGTTCTGCATTACTAGGTATCTGAGGTTCTCCCCAGGGGCCAAAACGATTAGGCGCAAGACTCCAGGCCAGCGTCTCTCCCGGCTCAATTCCCCCTGGCATAACGTAGTAGAATTGCTCATCGATCCAAGGCTGTGAGCGGTCAGGACTGATAACGACCCCTCTTAAAGAAAGCGCGGATATGACCTTATCAGTGGCATTCGTTACTTTAAGATCAATTACCGGCTCAGGAGCACCATAAGGGCTCTCACTCATGTAATAGCGAGCATTATCAATACTGAAACGCGCTAACTGCTGCTGGTCGCTGTTCGCCTTAGCTTGCTTCTCTTCCAGTCGTGTTAGCGTACGCATAGCCTGCTCACGCTCTCGTGACCGGCGCTCGCGAAGTATTTGATCGGCGCGCTGAATAACCTGATCGCCAGTCAATCCATGCATTTGCATATTGGCTGACTCAGCAATCTCCGCCGCGTTCATACGGTTAGGATTAAGAATGTCAATGCTGTTAAATGTCGATGCCGTCGAAATAATGATGAGCCCTTGATCAAAATCGTCGCGCTTATAAGTAGGCAGCGAGTTGCGCACTTTTTCGACCGAGACGACTGACGCTGGCATGGAGCTTGTGTCAATTTTAGGGTCTGAACAACCCGCTATCATGAGTACTGATAGTGCTATTGCAGACAGCCTTAGAAGGCTACACATACACTCACCTCAACGCAGACAATGGTAAAAATTGCTGAGGAGCTTAACGGAAAGTACTATTTATCACTACCCTTTGGTGCTAGCAGGATGAATTTGCCATCACCATAGTGGCACGCCGTCATCGTATTCTCTTTACTAGTAGTTACGTTGCAGAACAAACAAAATCAAAGTGAGATGCTGGCTTGCCTAAGAGGGTGTAACCTGAATTCATAGCGATGCACAGCCACCTTCTCTTTTTACTCTTATTGCCACCCTAACAACCTTATAAAAGGGAGTAAGAAAATGCTAAAAATTGGCTTTATAGGACTTGGCTTGATGGGCCAGGGTATGGCCACCAACCTTATTAAGCATAATTTTCCTTTGACTATCATGGCGCATCGAAATCGTGCACCAATCGAAGCACTATGTCAGTTGGGAGCAAACGAGGCAGGAACTCCTGCTGAAGTTGCCTCACGAAGTGATTTAGTTTTTGTCTGTGTCAGTACCAGTGAGCAAATGGAAAACATTACTCTGGGCACTGAGGGTCTTCTTGCTGGCGCGAATCCTGGTTTAATTATCGTCGATTGCTCGACATCGCTACCTCAATCGACACAACGGTTATCCGCGAGTATCGAAGCCGCAGGATGCCACCTGCTAAGAACGCCAAAGGAGGCACGCGAAGGACGCCTCAATGTCATGGTGGGAGGTAGCCAAAAGATAGTGGACCAGGCCTGGCCAGCCATAGAAGCCTTTGCTGAAAATATATTTCATGTTGGAGAGCTAGGTTCAGCGCACAAACTCAAACTGATCAATAACTATTTATCGCTTAGTGCCGCCGCCTTAGCAGCGGAAGCCGCGGCCATGGCAGCAAATATGGAGGTTGATCAACACAAGTTATATGAAGTTTGTTCGCAAGGTGGCGCTAATAGCGCCATGTTCAACGCCGTTATGCCCTGGGTGCTTGAAGCAGATGAAACGCGCTTGCGCTTTAGCTTGGGTAATGCCGGTAAGGACATGGGGTATTTAAGCGAAACGATAGCTGCGTCTGGTTTTGATAGTATGATGCTGCCCGCCTTGCGCGAGGTTTTAAAGCAAGCTGAACAGGCGTTGGGCAACGATCAATATGTGCCCCGGCTTTACGACGCAAGCATGCTGCGTAATGAGCAAAATCAGTAAGCCGCCCCGTTCAGCGAGCCGACATTGGATGTCTGCTGATTAAAAGCAGATACAACATCGGCTTAACGAATGCACATTAACTAAATTCGCCACGTCGATGTTGTTAAATCGCACTATCCGCTACGCGTGTTGCTCAATACGTACCCGCGTAACTGCCACCATCCAGCAGTATATTTTGGCCGGTCATATAACCGGCCTGAGTGCTACAGAGAAACGCACAGAAGGCGCCAAACTCTTCCGCAGTGCCGAAGCGCTGGGAAGGCACTTTTTTACGAAAGGTCTCCCGTACGCTCTCGTATTCCTGGTTGGACGATTTTGCGACGTTTTGATGAGTGCTCTTTAAGCGATCAGTATCAAATGAGCCGGGCAATAAATTATTAATGGTTACGTTTCGCCCGGCAAGTTGAGGCTGACGAGCCAAGCCCGCTATAAAGCCCGTCAATCCACTGCGGGCCCCATTGGATAGCCCCAAAATATCGATGGGCGCTTTAACGGCTGCAGAGGTGATATTAATCACCCGGCCAAAGCCCCGTTGCGCCATTGCATCAACCGTTGCCTTGATGAGCTCAATCGGTGTGATCATATTGACATCGACAGCGTCTAACCAGTCTTGACGTGACCAATCTCGAAAGTCCCCTGGGGGCGGACCACCTGCATTGTTAATCAATATATCTATTTGCGGGCAAGCGGCTAGCGCCGCTTGGCGTGTCGTTTCTTGTGAAATATCCCCCGCCACGGTGAGCACCGTCACGTTCGGATTCAGGTGCCGCAAATGTGCCGCTGTTTCTTCCAACAACTGGGAGGAGCGTGCGTTGATGACGACATTCACTCCCTCCATGACCAACGCCTCTGCACACCCTTTTCCGAGACCTTTACTCGCGGCACACACGAGTGCCCAACGTCCTTCAATTCCCAGTTCCATTATTCTGCTCCTGTTTCGCCAGTGATCGACTTATAGGGATTGCTCAAGCATCCACTGATAATCCTGTTCACTCGCAACGCGGGGATTCGTTTTATGAGTGTGATCAGCCAAGGCGCCTTTAATAATTCGGGGGAATAACTCTTCAGACACGTCCAATTCCGCTAACCCCATGGGTAAATCGAGACGCCTACTCATGTCTTTAATAGCAGGCCCAATGTCAGTAGGGCTATTGAGCTGCATCGTCTGAGCGATGCGTTCAAGCTTTTGCTCATGCTTTACAGAATCGCAGCTGGAGTTGAACTCAATAACCGCGGGCAGGAAAATGGCGTTGAGCGTGCCGTGGTGAAGCCTCGGATTAATACCGCCTAACGAATGACTCAAACTATGTACGCAGCCTAATCCTTTCTGAAAGGCCATCGCCCCCTGCATTGAGGCACTCATCATATTCATGCGTGCTTCCCGATCATCGGGGTTTCGTGTCGCCTGCTCAATATTCAGCCAGCCGCGGCGCAGACCATCCAACGCAATGCCGTCGGCAGGTGGATTAAAGGCCGCCGACATAAACGTCTCAAGGCAATGGGATAAGGCGTCCATCCCCGTGGCTGCCGTCATTTGTGCGGGCAGACTCAACGTTAACTCGGGGTCGCAAATAGCGGATTTAGGTACCAAGTGGGGTGATAACAGGCCGACTTTACGCCCATCTTCGAGTATCAGAATCGCCCCCCGGCCGACTTCACTCCCGGTGCCTGCCGTTGTTGGAATCGCGATAACCGGTGCCGTCGCAGCGGTAATTCGCTCTGAGCCTCCCTCAACCACAGCGAAGGACTTCAAAGGGCCTTCATGGGTACCGCAAATAGCCACGCCTTTAGCAAGATCAATGGAGGAGCCGCCACCAATGGCAATGATGCCATCGAAACCACCCTCACGGTATTGCGCAACGGCTTGACGAACGGCGGCCTCATTGGGGTTGGGGGGCGTTTGATCATAAATGGCTGGATGAGGATCACGGAGATGCTTCAGTACCTGGTCGACAATACCCGCAGCCCGCACTCCCGCATCGGTCACCACCATGGGATGTCGAATACCCAGGCGGTCACACTCCTGCTGCAGCAACGAGGCGGCCCCGAAATCAAATTGAATTTGAGTGACGTAGTTGATTATTGCCATTTCATTACCTTTGGAATTGTTAGTGTTTTTAAGTAATAACTTACTCTCGCTCTGCTAACAAGCCTGTTGATGCAACGCCACAAGCCGATATCGCGAAGCGTAATCTCGACCAATTCCCGCTCAATCAAGTCAGAGAAGTAGCGTCAAAATTGAACTAAAGTCTACAAAATATGATTATTGAACACAATGGTCGTTAATGCTAGATTTGTTTTGCCAACCTACAAATACACAAAAACCCGAGGCTCACATGAAAACAAGCACCAAAACAAAATCGCTCAAGCGCATTACTGCTCTGCTACTGCTGACGGCATCCAGCTCGGTGCTGGCGGCCTACCCTGAAAAACCCATCACTATCATCGTTCCATGGGCCGCAGGTGGCGGCACCGATGCAACCGCGCGTACTATTGCCGCGGCGTTAGAAGAACAATTGGGTCAAACGGTGAATGTGGTTAACCGTACCGGTGGTAGCGGTGTGGTCGGCCACAGTGCTATGGCGAGTGCCAAACCGGATGGTTATACCCTGGGCTTGGCTACCGGTGAGCTCAATATGATGCACTGGCAGGGCCTGACCGACCTGACGTATGAAGATTTCACTCCGATTGGCCAGATCAACTTTGATTACGCCGGCATTCAAGTAGCCGCCGATGCGCCTTACGATTCAGTCCAAGAACTCGTTGATGCTATTGCTGAGCAACCCATGGGCACCTTTAAAGCCTCAGGTACAGGTCAAGGTGGCGTATGGCATCTAGCCTTTGCAGGCTTCTTAATGGATCAGGGGCTTGAAGCCAACCGTGTGACCTGGATCCCCAGCCAGGGCGCGGCGCCAGCAATGACGGAACTTGCTGCCGGTGGTATCGATATTGTGCCGAGCTCTGTTCCCGAAGGTCGCTCAATGATCGAAGCCGGGCGTGCCAAAAGCCTTGGCGTAATGGCACCAGAGCGCATTAACAGCTTCCCCGACGTCCCTACGATTAATGAAGCGATCGGAAGCGATTATCTCGTCGGTGAATGGCGTGGCATCACCGGTCCTAAGGGGATGGATGAGGAAATCGTAGCGACCCTTGAGGAAGCGCTAGAGGCCGCTTACAACAGCGATACCTATCAAGGCTTCATGGCTAAACAAGGCTTTGGTACTGAGTGGCGCAATGCCGAAGAGTTTGGTGAGCTAATGGTCGAAATGGATGCCGTGTATGGCGACATTGTTGAGAGCGTTGGTCTGAGCCAATAAGGGGATAATCAACATGAGAGATCTCCTCTTGGGGCTAGCCTTCATGCTGCTTGGCGCCGTCGTGTTAATTGTCGCTAGTCAGTACCCAACAATGGCGAGTCTTCAATATGGTCCATCTCTGTTTCCCTCCCTCATTGGGGGAGGGTTTCTCATAGGGGGCCTAGTACTTTCGGCAACGCAGCTACCTACACTAAAACGTCAACTGTCAGGCACCGATGCGAATGTGGGAAATTTCTTCGACTTACGCTCCGTGCTTGTCTCGCTCCTCCCTATAACACTCATTATTTTTTATATATTCGCGAGCGAGTTTCTTGGCGCGGCCCTTTGCCTAGCCATCATTATGTTCGTACTGATGCTGGTGAGAAAAACGTCCCTACCTTTAGCACTGCTGGTCTCCTTCGTCGCGTCGCTAACGATTTATTTCCTATTCTCGCGATACCTGCTGATCCCCCTTCCTGAAGGGCTAATGAATTTCTGGGGTTAGATTATGGAAGCATTCCTGTTAGGGCTGCAGCTCGTCTTTAATGTAGAAACAATGCTGGTTATCTTTGCGGCCGCCATATTTGGTGTGTTCGTGGGAGCGGTGCCAGGCCTAACTGCCACAATGGCGGTTGCACTCTTGGTACCGATTACCTTCTACATGGATCCGACCCCCGCTATTGCCGCTATTGTGACCACATCGGCCATGGCTATCTTTGCTGGTGATATTCCCGCCACCTATTTGAACATTCCCGGTACGCCCTCTTCGGCTGCCTATGTCGCCGATTCACATCTATTGGCGCATAAGGGCCGAGCCAGAGAAACACTGGGCATGAACTTAATCTGTTCAGTGTTTGGCGGTCTATTCGGAACATTAATCCTGGTCTTTGTTTCCCCTTCATTAGCCGAGGTGGCGCTCCAGTTTAGTTCTTATGAATACTTCTGGTTGGCGCTGCTGGGGTTAAGTTGTTCGATCTTTATTGCAATTGGTTCCAGGGTTAAAGCCTTCCTCTCTTTAATGATCGGGCTGCTATTATCGACGGTCGGTCTGGATATGATGAGTGGCGCGCCCCGCTTCACCTTCGGCATTCCAGACTTGATGGGGGGCATTAACTTCATTCCCGTCATGATCGGCATGTTCGCACTCAACGAACTCATGCTGTTTTATGGTTCACGCAATGAAGGAAGAGAGCTGCCGTCGTTATCCAAAGACAGCGTTTTCAAACAGGCACCAAAGCATATAAAAGCTTATTGGCCGAACATGATAAGAGGGAGCTCGATTGGAACACTGATTGGCGCACTTCCCGGCGCGGGGGCTGACATTGCGGCGTGGATCTCTTATGCCGTTGGCAAAGGCCGCTCTAAACAGAAACAGGCCTACGGCACCGGCCATATTGAAGGCATTGTCGATGCCAGCTCCGCCAATAACTCGGGGATTAGCGGCGCTTGGGTGCCGGCCCTGGTATTCGGGATTCCGGGTGACTCGATAACCGCCATTGTTATCGGCGTACTCTATATGAAAGGTATGAATCCTGGCCCCACCATTTTTATGGATGGCACCGGCTTGATCTATGCCCTTTTCATCGTGTTCTTTCTTGCCAATTTAATCATGTTGCCGATTGGCTATGCGGCGATAAAATCCGCCAAGGTATTTATCTTAACGCCCCGTAAAATCCTAATGCCGATCATCTTATGCTTCTGCATTGTAGGCGCCTTCTCCATCAATAATTCGATTACTGATGTATGGATTATGTTGCTAATCGGCTTTATCGCCTCAATTCTCGCCCGATGTGACTTTCCCATGGCGCCTGCGATTCTTGGCTTGGTGTTAGGAACGACATTGGAAAACAGTTTTATGAGCTCAATGCTCAAAAGCAATGGCGATCTACTCAGCTTCTTCTCCCGCCCTATTAGTGCAGGTCTAGGTGCCCTCGTTATTTTGCTATGGCTCTCTCCGCTAATCACCATGGCCTACAAAAAATTCAAACATAACAGTCAGCACAAAGCGCCGAGGATTTCATGAAACGCTATACAAAAAACTGGTTGGAAGAGGTACTGGTTACCCTGTTCATGGAGGCCGGTGCTTCACGTGAAGTAAGTGAGACAACCAGCAGTATTCTTATTGAAGGGGATTTATTGGGGCACCATACCCATGGCGTCAAACTGGCGAACGGTTACTTAAGAGATTTGAAATCGGGGCATGCGTGCGGTGATCACAACGCGATGACCTCAAAAGAGATCAGCTCAGTCGCTGCCCTTGTTGATGGCCACTATATTCTTGGCCCCTACTTAGTGCAAAAAGCGCTTGAGCGAAGTGCTGATGCAGCACGAGAGTCTGGCATTGGTATTGTGACCATAAAACGTTCGCACCATATCGCCTGCTTGGCCTCGTATTTACAGCCTTTTGTTGAGCAAGGGTTGATGCCGATCATTATGACCTCGGATCCAGCAGTGAAATCGGTCGCCCCTTATGGAGGCGTTTCGCCAGTTTACACACCGAACCCAATTGCCATGGGCATCCCTAGTCGCGTCCAACCGATCATGATGGACGTCAGCATGTCGACCGTCACTAACGGCAGCGTGGGTAAAGCACACGCTGAGAAAACCAAAATGGCGCATCCCGTCATCCTTACCAATACGGGGCTTGCCAGCGACGATCCAGCGGATTTTTTCAGCGACCCACAAGGTAGCATCCTGCCGCTCGGCGGCCAGGAGTTCGGTCATAAAGGTTTTGCGATGGGGTTGATGGTGGAAGCACTGACCTCCGCATTAGGCGGGTTTGGGCGTAAAGATGCGCCCACTGGTTGGGGGGCCTCGGTGACAGTCATGGTGATCGACCCCACCCTTTTCTCGGGACAGAGTGCTTTCCTTGATGAAACAGATCATTTAATCGAAGCATGCCTGAGTTCCACGCCGGTCAACCCACAGTATCCGGTGCGAATGCCTGGACAAGCAGGGCTTAGTCGTCGAGATAAGTACTTGGAACAAGGTATTCCGCTGCCTGACGATGTGGTGACTGAGCTACAAAAGGCGATTGATGACTCATCACTGAAGGGTCGTTATTAAAGATAGCTGCGGCAAAAAATTGATCATCGTAGGACCAGAGCAGTGAGGCAATCATCATGAGCGAACCAACAACAATAGGCTTTATTGGCACAGGCATTATGGGTGGGCCGATGGCCGCCAATCTTGCCAAGGCGGGACATCAGGTGCGCGTCTGGAATCGCACCCCGGATAAAGCACAATCCCTTACCTCACTGGGCATCGAGGTAAGCGAGACTTTCCAGCAGGCGGCTGAGCAAGCAGACGTTGTGGTGGTCATGCTCAGTTCAGGCCCTGTCTGCGATGAGGTGATCCTGGGACCCAACGGTCTATTGGCAGCCATGAAGCCGCACAGCACGCTGGTGGTGATGAGCTCGATCCCGGTTGAAACTGCACAGCAGCAAGCCAAGGCCGCGGCTGAGCGCGGGATCGGTTATCTGGACGCCCCCGTATCAGGAGGTGAAAAAGGTGCCCAAGCGGGTAATTTGGCGATTATGGTCGGCGGTGAAGTAGCCACATTCGAGCGCACAAGTACCCTACTTAGGATAATGGGCAACCCGGTTCATGTCGGCCCTGCAGGTACCGGGCAACTGGCGAAGTTAGCCAATCAATTAATCGTCGCCAATACGATCGCCACTGTCTCAGAGGCGGTGCTTCTTGCAGAGCACGGTGGCGCTGATCCCGCTAAAGTTCGCGAGGCTCTCTTAGGCGGGTTCGCGGATTCCACCATATTGCGCGCCCATGCCCCCCGTATGATTGCCAATGACTTCGCACCGGGCGGCCCCGCCAAATGGCAACTAAAAGATACCCAAACGGCCATTGCGCTCGCCAAAGAGCTGTCGCTTGACCTGCCCGTCACATCGCTGGTGAATAGCCTGTTCACGGACCTTGTTGCCCATGGCGATGGAGAGCTCGACCATAGTGCCTTGATTCGAGAACTCCGGCGTCGAAACGAAATGCCCCTCGATTAACGACGCAAACTATCTTTATCGTGATCGTTAGCGCAAGTAATCGGGGATGTCGAGAACGCCGTGGTCACGAAAATCGCTAAGACGTTCTTGAACCTTGGCTTCGGAGCCTGCCAAGTGAGCAGAGAGCGCTTGGCTTGCTTGCTCACCCTCTTTATGACGCATTCTGTCGAAGATTTTCAGATGGTCATGAAAGAACGGATCTTTGTCTGGCAGTGCCATGCTAGAGCCCAGCAGATGCTTGCTCATAAGCAGAACAGGATGGGTGCGCCTTAGCATGTCAAAAATTTCTTGATTGCCACCCATGCTCACGGTTCTGTAGTGCAGATCGCTTTCAAGTTCATCCAGTGTCGCGCCTGCGACGTTAGGATACTTCGCCGCCGTCTGCTCTAACTTCTCAATGAAATGGGAGATTTGTTGCTCGGGCATAATCTGCGTCGCCCTGGCAATCATAAAGGGCTCCAACTGCCTACGCGCTTCATAAAGGTTATGCAATCGATCATTGTCCAGCGGCACAATGGACCAACTGGTGTACTTCACTTTTTCAACCACCCCAATGGACTGCAGATAGAGTAGAATTCGGTGCGTAATCGTACGGCTGACACTGTATTTTCTTGCCAGCTGGAGCTCGTTGAGTTCGAACCTGCCCTTCATCGAACTCAAGACAACATCATGTTCCACAACATCAGCTATAGCGCGCCAAGTGTCCGTGCGCTCAATCTTGGCGTCCTCGCCCAACGCACTGAAATCGGCCGTGGTTAGATTCCGCCTGATAGGCTCAACGGCCGTTGCCCCCACCAAGTAACCACGGCCATCGAAACGGCAAATTAACTGTTCATCATGCAAACGTCCTAATGTCTGGCGAACAGGAGAGCGGCTCATACCGAATATTTCTGCAATATTGCCTTCGAGCAGCACTAAGCCTGACTCAAGGTGGCCACTGTTGATACTTCGCTTAAGCGCCTCGTAAAGCTGGTCTTTTAACGACTGCGACATTCAAGCCACTCATTACATAGGTGTTAGTTAAGGGTTGTTAAGTAACGGCACCCACCATCCACGGCACAAATTCATTGTTACCATAACCCAACGATTCACTGGCACTCTGCTCGCCCGAGGCAATCGCAATGATCTTCTCAAAAATATGCTCGCCCACTTCTTCTACTGTGGCGGTACCATCCACAATGGTGCCACAGTTAATATCCATATCTTCGAGAATGCTTTCGTACATCTGCGTATTGGTAGCCAGCTTAATACACGGCGCGGGCTTAAACCCGGAGACAGAGCCGCGTCCCGTGGTAAAACACACGACGGTTGCGCCTGAAGCAATCTGACCCGTGACGGATACCGGATCATAGCCAGGGCTATCCATAAAATTAAAACCGGGCTCTTTCAACGGCTGGGCATACTCAAGCACGTCATTCAGGCTGGAGGAGCCACTCTTAGCCACGGCGCCCAGCGATTTTTCAAGAATGGTGGATAACCCCCCTGCTTTATTTCCAGGTGAAGGATTATTGTTTAATTCTGCCCCATTGATTTGCGTGTAGTGCTTCCACCACTCGATCCTTTCAAGCAACTTACGCGCAACGTCTTCATTGATGGCTCTATCGAGAAGCAAATGCTCGGCACCATAGATTTCAGGCGTTTCACTCAATATAACGCTACCGCCATGTTGGACGATAAGATCAGCCGCATGTCCCAGGGCGGGGTTGGCAGTAATACCAGAGTAACCATCTGACCCGCCACACTGCAGTGCCACGGTAAGGTGGCTCAACGGGGCCGGGCGTCTCTCGGCATGACGGTAATCATTCGACATTTGACGGATTTTTTCCGACGCCTTCTCAATGCTCGCTCGGGTACCGCCAGCGCTCTGAATATTGAAATAAAATATTCTTGATGTATCGGTCAGTTCATATTTTTCAACCAGTTGCTTAACCTGATTCGCTTCGCAACCTAAACCAATAATAAGCACAAAGGCAAAATTCGGATTGATCGCATAGCCATTCAATACCCGTTCAAGAAAAGCAAACCCCTCAGACTCCGTATTCATTGCGCAGCCTGAGCCATGGGTGACCGGCACGACGCCATCAAAGCCTAATGCCTCAAATTCACCGCTGGCATTGAGCCGCTCTGCAACCACTTTTGAGACCGTGGCTGAACAGTTCACGGTGGAAAGAATGCCGATGTAGTTGCGGGTGCCTACTTGTCCATTGGCACGATGGTAGCCATTAAAGGTGCGCTGGCTGTCAGTCACCGATGTCCTTGGCGCTGGCTTGAAATGCTCCAGTGATGTGTCACGTTCCAACATAACAATATTGTGCGTATGCACATGTTCACCGGCCTCGATACGCCGCGTTGCCAGCCCAATAATCTGACCATATTTGAAGATGGGCTGTTCTGGCTCAATGACCGTTAACGCAACCTTATGACCAGCATCAATATTCTCATGGGCAGTGTGCTGTTCATCGTCTATGGGGTATCCCTTCGGAACAGCCCTGCTCGCCACGCCAACATTGTCATGAAGATTCAACCTAATGACCGCAGGTACACTATTGATAAGCTCCATTATTTTCTCCCTAAGCCTCTATGACGTTTGCAAATCACTCAGTACCCCGCCATCAGTCTTTCACCAGCGCGTTTAGAATTGTTGTACTGGGCATATTATACTATCGTCGATTTAATGATCATTGTGTGCAATATTCAATCAAAGTCAGTTTACTTTCTCCCGAAGCGCATGTCGATAGCTATAAAACAGAGCGAGGAAGCTGGTTAGCCACACAGGTGTAAAATGGGTTCTCTGCTACGCTTAAGGAGCGAAAAAGGAAGATTAAGGGCATGACCGCATAGAGAATAGTGAAATAGCATATGGATGGCTGAAAACTTAGCCTGAGGTAGGTTGAAGTAGAAAATCAGGAACTCAGAGGAATACGGCGCATCGGATATTGTTACAAACCCTAGTCCATCTTGAATGGCTGGGACTTAACACCAATGCTATAACGAATATGCTCCTAAGCAGTTAGGTACCAGGAGGTTCGCATGAGGAAATGGATCGTAATGGCAGTCGTCAATTGGCTGCGTAAGCCAGCAAACAGACAGAAAGCCAAGGACGCTTGGAAAGATGTTCGTAGTCGCAATGATGCAAAGCGGACGCCTCAACAGCCGCAGGCTACCCCTCGCGATACAACAGCACAGCGCCCTGGCAATATCGATAATCGTCCTTAAACGCTAGGCAACTTGGTTTGCATAGATGGGAAACCTGAAACTTCCGCAGAAGAACTTGTTAAGAGGGCTTTTGACTACTTTCCCGACAGGGCGCTTGCAATTGCTAACCACTGACACGGCTAATAGCGGCCAAACTCAAAACTAAATTAACCACCTGTTGCATTCATGAACCTCACAACCTGAACCTCACCATCGGTAGTAAAATGATGACGCTCAGGTTTTTTCTTCATTGCCGCCACAATGCTCGATTTAAGCCGCTGGGTGTCCCCCGGATAACGTCGCATGACGGCGCGTAAATCTACCGAGTGCTCATTGCCCAAGCAAAGGAGTAGTCGCCCTTCAGCCGTCACCCGAACACGATTACAGGCAGCGCAGAAATTGTGGCTATGGGGAGAAATAAAG
Organism: Vreelandella sp. DA03-1M; assembly: GCF_055725665.1. Lineage (NCBI taxonomy): Bacteria > Pseudomonadati > Pseudomonadota > Gammaproteobacteria > Oceanospirillales > Halomonadaceae > Vreelandella > Vreelandella sp. DA03-1M. The sequence continues at coordinate 2,280,053 of NZ_CM146798.1, read as the reverse complement.
CCAATCCGCGACTGGCTGTCTACCATGCGGTAATAACGGGATGGCCCTAGGGTAGTCTCGGTGGTGGGTAGGAGTTGGTAATGGTTTTCTATGGTCTCGCGTACCGCATCAGTGGAAAGAAAGGTTTTACCACGGTTATGCTCGCTGATAGCGCCCAGCGGCATCTCCTCAATAAAGCTTATATCGACGTGTTCATCCCGGGCAAAGTTTACCAAGTCGATAATTTCGTCGTCATTGCGCCCCTTGAGCAATACGGCGTTGAGCTTAATCGACTGAAAGCCAGCGCGGCGAGCTGCGCGGATACCCGCAATCACTTGGCCAAGATCACCCATCCGGGTTAATGCTTTAAAGCGTTCGGGCTTAAGCGAGTCGAGGCTGATATTGAGTCGATCTAACCTACCTTGCCGCAATGCATCGGCATGTTTGACCAGTCCTGAGCCGTTGGTTGTCATGGCCAGCTCGCGCAGGCCTTCCAATTCACCGAGTTTTTGCACTAACGTTAATACGCCCTGGCGTACCAGCGGCTCCCCGCCAGTTAGGCGGATTTTTTCCACCCCCAGCTCGACGAAGGCCTGCGACAGCGTGGCTATCTCTTCAAGGGTAAGCAGTTGGGCCCGAGGCAGGAAGGTCATCTCCTCAGCCATGCAATAAACACAGCGAAAATCACAACGATCAGTTACCGATATACGCAGGTAACGCACCGTACGGCCATACCCATCGACTAGCGCACTCATTCCATGGGTTCCTCTTGGGTATTGGCATTAACGGGCAGCCGTGCAATGAGTTCTTTTACTTCTGCGGTGACGTCGATGATTGTTTGCTCATCATAAAACTGGCCCCGCCGCTTGCGCAGGCCGTTTTCATATAGCTTTACGTGCTCTGTGGGTATCACATCCGCTTTGGCGAGACAGTGGCTGGCGCAGTGCATCTGGCACCCGTCAATGGCTACAATAGGGCGCCCGGAGCGGGCAATGCGCACCAGACCGGGCACACCACCGCCCACACCAGCAATGCAGGACATTTCTGCCTCTCCTGCATGGTCAAGACGCAGGGCAACGCTATTGGCAAGTTGCGCCACATCAGAGCAGCCGGAGCAGGCATAAATCAGTGTGCGGGGTTTGTGTTGTGAAGACATACCCTCTCCTATGAAAAAAAACGAGGTCAGTGGCCACGATAGGAAAAGCTGTTCAAGCGGCGAACTGATTGATGGGGTAATAGTGATAGGTGGCCCCTTCAGTTACCTCCGTGGCGGGGTTAATCATTAAATAACCATGGGCCTGGCTAGCCGCGCTGAGCATATGTGAGCCCTGCCCGCCCGCTAGCTGCGCCACGGGAGCCCCCTGTGACCAATCCATCACCACCCGTAGTAGCTCGCAGCGCCCCTGGGGGCCACGCTGAGAAAAGCCCGCTTTTACCGGATAACGCTGTAGAGCCGCTACGGCTCTACCTTGCATGGCATGGATAAACGGCAGCGCCAGCAGCTGCCAGCCCACCAGGGAGGCCACAGGATTACCCGGCAGCGCCATTAACGGTGTGGAAGAGGCAGGCTCCGCGCCCAGATAACCGAACGCAAAGGGCTTCCCTGGCTTCATGGCGACACCATGAAAATGTAAGCCACCGCGCTGCTCGATCACTGGGCGTACATGATCCTCCTCGCCTACCGAAACGCCTCCGGTGCACATCACCACATCCGCAACGGTTTGTGCGTGCTCAAAGGCCTGATGCAATGACTGCGGTGAATCAGCGATGATGCCCAAATCCAGCACGTCGCACTGAGCTTGCGCTAGCAGTACGTTAAGCATGGCGCGGTTGCTGTCGTATACCTGTCCCGGTGATCGCACTGTACCTGGGGCAATCAGCTCATCGCCGGTGGAAAGCAGCGCCACCCTCAGACGCCGTTTGACAGTCACGGCATTGATTCCATGGCTTGCCAGCAGCGCAATCGACGCGGCATCAAGAAGCTTATCCGCAGCGAGCAGCGGGGTGCCTATGCGAGTCTCCTCGCCCTGGCGACGAATGTTAGCGCCTAGCACCAAGCTACCCTCGAGGTGTATATGCCCGCGCGGATCAAGAGTCACCCGCTCTTGAGGCACCACAATATCTGCCCCCATGGGCACCGGCGCGCCGGTAAAAATACGCGCGCAGCCTCCTTCCGGTAGCAGCATGACGCCTGCGCCAGCTGGTACGCGTTGGAGAATGGGTAAGCCTGCGCCGCGAGGTGCCGCTTGGTAATCAGCCAGACACAGCGCGTAACCATCCATAGCGCTATTGTCCACGCCCGGCATATCGAGAGGAGCGACCAGCGTTTCTGCCAGCACTCGCCCTGTCGATTGTTCTAGGGTGATGGTTTCTACTGCATTAATGGGCGTGGCGGCGTCGATAAGCCGTTGGCGCGCATCAAACAGATCTAACAAGCCGGGCGTGACTATTTCTGCGCAGTGACAGTTCATAAGCGCTCCACCTCATTGGAAGAAGTCGCTGTGTGACGTCCACTGCACGGGGTCGCTGAAGGCAGCACCATGGCGGCGAAGTTGCAGGGCCGAGTGCGGGAGTCCAGCTGCAAAGCAATAATCCTGTCCCACGCCAAGGCACACGCTTTGGGCGAACCGGGCATCGCAAATATCATCGTTCGGTTGGCCACCCCCGCTACGGCGCGAGACTGGATCGTCGCTGTGCCGATTGTTTTCAGGGAGTAGTGGCGGAACAGCTCGCCATACCCCTCAATCGCTTTGTCGAACAGCGGTATCAACGCCTCGGGAGTGGTATCCCGGGCGGTAAAGCCAGTGCCGCCATTAACCAGAATCGCGTGGACATCCGTTCGCGCAATCCACTCCGAGACCACGGCACGAACCTGGTAGATATCATCAGAAACGATGCGCCTCTCGACCAAGATATGGCCGCTTTCGCTCAGATGTTCAACCAGCAGGTCACCGCTACCATCCTCGTCGAAACCACGGGTATCGGAAACCGTTAGCACCGCGATGCCGAGCGGAGTGAAAAGAGCATCTACAGGAACATGGGACATCAAGCCTCTCCTATTAGCTTTGCTATTGCTTCAAGCTATTGCATCAAGCTGCCGCCAGCATCGTCATCCAGAACAATCCCTTCGACGCCTATTTCGCTCTCTAACGCCAGCAAATAGTGACGCAGCGCACGTCGCGTTGCCTGTTCCCGTAGGCTATGGCGCACCCGGTCAATCACTTGATCGAAAGGTAACGCCCTACCTTCTAGCCGCTCGTCAATACTCACCACATGCCAACCATAGCGAGACGCCAAGGGGCGCTCGTGTAGACCTTCGGGCAAGTGCTGCAAAGCGCGATCCAACTCTGGAACAGTCTGCCCCGATACCAGCCAGCCCAAATCACCATCCAGCTCTTTTGAAGGGCACGCGGAGTGGTGTTGAGCAAATTCGGCAAAACGTTCGGGTATCTGCTTAAGCTGTTCGAGTAGCTTTTCGCCCAGCTGGTAAGCGTCGTCGCGACCCTGGGAATCATCGGGTGCGGCCGCGAGCAGGATATGCCGCACGCGTAACTGCACTGGTTCGCTGAAGCGCTCGCGGTGGGTCTCAAAAAAGCGCTGGCAATCGGCTTCCCCCGGTTCCGGCACCTCAAGCTCCTGTTCGAGCAAGGCAGCAATCGCCGCATCTTCCTGTGCTTCGCTAACTTCCTGTGTCGATAGTAGGCCCAGGACGCTAGCACGCAGGCGCAGTAGTTCCCTGACCACCAACGCCCGAGCTGCCTGAAGCTGGGCCTCCCCCGCCGTTTCGGCGGGGTGGTACTGCATCTCCAGCGCAATCGTTGCTTCATCGATGGGTGTGTCGCCGACACGTACCGGAGGCGGGGCGGCACCCCCTGGTAGTTGTTCGATATCAATCATCTGCATGTTATTTCTCCTCTAGGCCTGGACGTGCACAAGCCGGTTTTAACTGCGCCTACGGACAATCTGATAACGGCGAGTCAAATAGCCGAACGGCACGCTCCACACATGCACCAGGCGCGAAAACGGGAACAGCAGAATGATGGTCAGGCCAATAAAGATATGCAGTTTGTAGATCCACGACACTTCCTGCATGTAATCCGCCGCACCGCCGCTGAAGAAGACTATCGACTGCGCCCAGCTGGAAAGCGTCAGCATCATTTCGCCGTCCATATGGCCCAACGAGAAGATGATGGTCACCATGCCAAGGCATGCCTGTAAGACGATCAAACCCAGGATCAAGGTATCCATTAAGCTCGACGACGCCTTTACGCGAGGATTGACCAATCGCCGATATAGCAACATGGCGCCGCCCACCACGCACATGGCACCGGCAATACCGCCGACCACGATGGCAATTAGCTGCTTGGTACCGGCATGCAGGAAAGGCGCGTAGACCCAGTGCGGCGTGAGCATGCCCACCAAATGACCAAAGAAAATCACGATAATGCCGATATGGAACAGATTGCTGGCCAGGCGCATGTTTTTTGAGGACAGCATTTGGCTGGAGCCGGTCTTCCAGGTGAACTGGCCTTGGTCGTAACGCACGAGACTGCCGACCAAGAACACCGTACCGGCCAGGTAGGGGTAATAGCCGTAGATAAGATGCTGCAGATATTCTATGAACATGGCGATTCTCCTTTTAGCGATCGGCCACGGTTGAGGAAGGGGAAGCGCTCCAGGCGGACGGCATGATTTTGACGGGGTCGCTGTGCACTGCTTTTTTGCGCTCGGCAAGCCGCCGCCCTTCGGCAGACTGCAGCGCGCAGTCTTCGTCAGAGGTTGCCGAGAAACGCACCGCTTCTTCTTCCCACACGGCGTCCAATGCTTCGGGCGTGTTGTCAGGCGCTTCTTTTTTGACCTGGGGCCGATGCTCTTCGACATCGTCCTCGGCCCCGATTAACGCCAACAGTGACAGCGGTATTAGCGCGTGATCCGCTCCCCGCTCCTCCAGTCGTGCGGTCAGCAGCGCCAAGATATGGCGTATTTCCCCCAGCCAGCGGCCGATCTCGGCTTCATCGCACATCGAGAGGTACTCAAGGAACACCGGCAGATGGTCGGGCAGTTCACGGGCATCCAGCTCGAAACCGGCAGCGCTGTATTCGGCCATCAGATCCACCATGGCCTGACCACGATCACGGGATTCGCCGTGAACGTGCTCAAATAGCAGCAGCGAGGTAGCGCGCCCCTTGTCGAACATGGCGACGTACTCGGCCTGCAGTTCAAGCAGGTCGCCCTCTTGGAGACGCTGACACCACTCCATTAGCGACGACTTGAGAGCCGCCCCCAAGCGGCTCTCGGCATTGAGGATTTCGATTAGCTCGCCACACGCATCCTGCAGTTCCTGGGTCGGGTAATCGAGCAAACGGGCCAACACACGCAGGCTGCGCATGCCCTGTAGCGGCTCGAACGACGGCTCTACCGGGGTAGGCGATTGGGTAGCGGCTTCAGTCATGACGAGACTCCTCAAGTTGTGGCTGCGGGTCGAAGACCTCTACCGGTTTTACCAAAACGCTGGTCTGCTTACGGCCATTAAACAGGCTGGGCTGGCTCTCACCGTGGCAACCATCACCAAAGGTGAAGCCGCATCCCCCCCGCTCGGGGAAGGCTTCGGTGGCCATTTCCCGATGGCTGGTGGGGATCACGAAACGATCTTCGTAGTTGGCAATGGCCAGGTAGCGGTACATCTCCTCTACTTGGGAGACGCTCAGCCCCACGGCATCGAGCACTTCGGCATTGGGGGCGCCATCCACATGCTTGCCGCGCATATAAACGCGCATCGCCATTAAGCGCTTGAGTGCCAACACCACGGGCGCCTCTTCGCCGGCGGTTAGCAGGTTGGCTAGGTACTTCACCGGGATACGCAGCGATTCGATCTTGGGCAGGATGCCATCGAACTCGACATGCCCCGCCTCGGCGGCGGACTGAATCGGTGACAGCGGCGGCACGTACCACACCATGGGCAGCGTCCGGTATTCCGGGTGGAGCGGCAGTGCCAATCCCCAGTCGATAGCCATCTTGTAGACCGGTGAGGCCTGGGCGGCTTTGATAACGTTATCCTGGATACCATCCCGTTTGGCCTGGGCAATCACTTCCGGATCATTGGGATCAAGGAAGATCTCGCGCTGGCGGTGGTAGAGATCACGCTCGTCAGGTGAGCTTGCCACTTCCTCAATGCGGTCAGCATCGTATAAAAGCACGCCGAGATAGCGAATGCGGCCCACACAGGTCTCGGAGCAGATAGTCGGCTGACCGGCCTCGATACGCGGGTAACAGAAAATGCACTTCTCGGACTTACCGCTTTTCCAGTTGTAGTAGATCTTCTTGTAGGGGCAGCCGGAGATACACATCCGCCAGCCGCGGCACTTGTCCTGGTCGATTAGAACGATGCCGTCCTCTTCCCGTTTGTAGATGGCACCGCTCGGGCAAGCCGCTACACAGGTGGGGTTCAAGCAGTGCTCGCACAGGCGCGGCAGGTACATCATGAAGGTGTTTTCGAACTGGCCGTAAATATCTGCCTGCACCTTGTCGAAGTTGGCGTCTTTACGTCGCTTGGCGAACTCGGTGCCCAGGATCTCTTCCCAGTTGGGTCCCCATTCGATCTTTTTCATGCGCTTGCCGGAAATCAGCGAGCGTGGGCGCGCCACCGGCTGGTGTTCACCGATCTTGGCGGTATGCAGGTGTTGGTAGTCGAACGTGAACGGCTCATAGTAGTCATCCATTTCGGGCAGGTCTGGGTTGGCGAAGATGTTCGCCAGCACCCGCCATTTGCCACCAATACGCGGTTCAATCCGGCCATCGGTACGGCGCATCCAGCCGCCCTTCCACTTGGCCTGGTTCTCCCACTCTTTGGGATAGCCGATACCGGGCTTGGTCTCGACATTGTTGAACCAGGCGTACTCCATACCTTCGCGACTGGTCCAGACATTTTTGCAGGTCACCGAACAGGTGTGGCAACCGATGCACTTATCAAGGTTGAGAACCATGCCTACCTGGGAACGAATCTTCATTTCACGGCCTCCCTAGTACTGTTCTTAAGAGCCACGTTCTCCTGAACACTGTCATTGCCTTCACCATCCAGCCAGTCAACGTGTTTCATCTTGCGCACTAACACGAACTCATCGCGATTTGAGCCGACGGTGCCGTAATAATTAAAACTGTAAGAGAGCTGCGCGTAGCCGCCAATCATATGGGTTGGCTTGGGGCAGACACGGGTGACCGAGTTGTGAATACCGCCCCGCGTGCCGGTGACCTCAGAACCAGGGACGTTCACGTTGCGCTCCTGGGCGTGGTACATCATCACCATGCCCGCCTTGACCCGCTGGCTGACCACTGCCCGTGCCGCAATCGAGCCGTTGGCGTTGTAGACCTCGATCCAGTCGTTGTCCTCGATATCGATTTCCGCCGCGTCCGCCTCGGAGAGCCACACCACCGGGCCGCCGCGGTTGAGCGTCAACATCATCAGGTTGTCGGAGTAAGTGGAGTGAATGCCCCACTTCTGGTGCGGCGTGAGGAAGTTCAGCGCCTTGCTCTTGAAGCCGTTGTCGGCGGGAAGCCGGAAACCTTTGGCTGCCTTGGTATCGATGGGTGGACGATAGACCAGCAGGCTTTCGCCGAACGCGCGCATCCAGGCGTGATCCTGATAGAACTGCTGACGGCCACTTACCGTGCGCCAGGGGATCAGCTCGTGAACGTTGGTGTAACCAGCGTTATAGGAGACATGCTCATCTTCGAGGCCGGACCAGGTAGGGCTGGAGATAATCTTGCGTGGCTGGGCGACGACATCGCGAAAGCGGATTTTTTCGTCATGTTTGGGCCTTGCCAGGTGGGTATGGTCACGCCCGGTAATTTTGGAGAGCGCTTCCCACGCTTTTACTGCCACGGCGCCGTTGGTTTCGGGTGCCAGGGTCAGAATCATTTCGGCAGCATCGATAGCGCTGTCGATCAACGGGCGCCCTTTATGCGGGCCATCCAATTTGCGATGGTTGAGCTTGCCCAGCAGCTCGACTTCAGCATCGGTATTCCAGGCGATGCCCTTGCCGCCATTACCGATACTTTCCAGCAGCGGCCCAACAGAAGTGAAGCGCTCATAGGTGTCGGGGTAGTTGCGCTTGACTTCAATAAGCGATGGCATGGTCTTGCCGGGAATCGGCGCGCATTCGCCCTTCTTCCAATCCATCACCGCCGGCTGGGCCAACTCTCCAGGCGAGTCGTGCTGCATCGGCAGCGTGACCAGGTCGGTCTCTTCGCCCAGGTGGCCTACACACACCTTGGAGAATGCTTTGGCAATACCCTTGTAAATATCCCAGTCACTGCGCGATTCCCAAGCCGGGTCGGTCGCCGCAGTCAACGGGTGAATAAAAGGGTGCATATCGGAGGTATTAAGATCGTCCTTCTCATACCAGGTTGCCGTAGGCAGCACGATATCCGAGTAAAGGCAGGTGGTGGACATGCGGAAATCCAGCGTCACCAGCAGGTCGAGCTTGCCTTCCGGCGCCTCGTCACGCCATACGACTTCTTCAGGCTTCTGGCCGCCGAAGTCGCCCAGGTCTTTACCCTGAATGCCGTGTCGAGTACCCAGCAAGTACTTGAGCATGTACTCATGGCCCTTACCGGAGCTGCCCAGCAGGTTGGAGCGCCAGATGAACATATTGCGCGGGAAGTTCTCCGGTGCATCCGGGTCTTCCGCTGCAAAGCGCAGTTCACCGCTCTTGAGCTGCTGAACGGCATAGTCGGCAGTAGACATGCCCGCCGCTTCGGCTTTTTTCGCTAGGCGTAGCGGGTTAGTGTCCAGTTGTGGTGCTGACGGCAGCCAGCCCATGCGCTCAGCACGCACGTTAAAGTCAATCAGGCTGCCGGGGTAATCCTCGGCCTTGGCCAACGGCGAAAGAATCTCTTTGATCTCCAGCTTCTCGTAGCGCCACTGGGAGGAGTGACTGTAAAAGAACGAGGTGGAGTTCATATGACGCGGCGGACGCTGCCAGTCGAGGCCAAAGGCCAAAGGCGTCCAGCCAGTCTGCGGACGCAGTTTTTCCTGTCCCACATAGTGGGCCCAGCCGCCACCGCTCTGACCGATACAACCACACATGACCAACATGTTAATCAGGCCGCGGTAGTTCATGTCCATGTGGTACCAGTGGTTCATACCGGCACCGACGATGATCATGCTACGGCCGTTGGTTTTGTGAGCGTTGTCAGCAAACTCGCGGGCTATGCGGGTGCACTGCTCTGCTGAGACACCGGTGATTTTCTCCTGCCACGCGGGAGTATAGGGGCGAATTTGATCAAACGAGGTTGCGCCATCATCTTCGCCGTCGCCGACAAAGCCACGGTCGATACCGTAGTTGGCACACATCAAATCAAAAACGGTGACCGCCAGCATTTCGCTGCCATCGGCTCTCTTAAGCCTTTTGGCGGGCAAATTGTGAAATAGCAGGTCGTCAGCAGCACCCACGCCAGCTCCTTTGACATGCTCAAAGTGCTCGTGTTCGATGCCACCAAAGTAAGGGAACGCCACGCGCGCGACGCTGTCGTGATGGTCAGCCAGGCTCAGTAGCGGTTTGATTTCGGTGCCTGCGGCGTCCAGCGATTCCAGGTTCCACTTGCCCACTTCGTCGCCAGTTTCGCCCCAGCGGAAACCGATGGAACCGCGCGGAACCACCAGCTGGTCGCGAGTTTCGTCCCAGGCAACGGTTTTCCACTCGGGATTGTTTTCTTGACCCAAGGCAGCATCAAAATCGCTGGCACGCAGTTGGCGTCCCGGTGCGAAGCTGCCATCTTCACGCACTTCAAGTTCCACCAGGAACGGCATGTCGGTATAGCGGCGCACATAGTCGGTGAAATAGGCACTGGGGTTATCGAGATGGAACTCTTTGAGGATGACATGGCCCATGGCCATCGCCAGGGCGGCATCGGTGCCCTGTTTGGCGGACAGCCACTCGTCGGTCAGCTTGGAGACTTCGGCGTAGTCCGGGGTGATTGAGACCGTCTTGGTGCCCTTGTAACGTACTTCAGTAAAGAAGTGGGCATCCGGGGTACGCGTCTGGGGCACATTGGAGCCCCAGGCGATAATGTAGCCGGAGTTGTACCAGTCAGCGGACTCAGGTACGTCGGTCTGCTCGCCCCAGGTCATCGGTGACGCTGGCGGCAGATCGCAGTACCAGTCGTAGAAGCTCATACAGACGCCACCAATCAGCGACAGATAGCGACTACCCGCTGCGTAGCTGACCATCGACATGGCAGGAATCGGCGAGAAGCCGAGAATACGGTCGGGGCCGTACTGCTTGGCGGTGTAAACGTTAGAGGCCGCCACCAGCTCGTTGAGCTCGTCCCAATTACCGCGAACGAAGCCGCCCATGCCGCGAGCACGCTTATACTGTTTAGTTTTGGCGGGGTCTTCGACAATAGACGCCCAGGCGTCTACCGGGTCTGGGTTAGCCTTCAGCGCTTCGCGCCATAGCGCCAGCAGCGGCTTGCGCACTAATGGGTACTTCAGGCGATTGGCGCTGTACAGATACCAGGAGTAGCTGGCGCCGCGGGGGCAGCCACGCGGCTCATGGTTAGGCAGGTCGGGACGGGTACGGGGGTAGTCAGTCTGCTGGGTTTCCCAGGTAACTAAACCGTTCTTAACGTAGATCTTCCAGCTACAGGAGCCGGTGCAGTTCACCCCGTGGGTACTGCGTACTACTTTGTCGTGCTGCCAGCGGGCACGATAACTATCTTCCCACTGGCGGGATTCGCTGCGTAGCTCACCGTGTTCGTTGGCAAAAGGCTCGCGGGACTTGCGGAAGAAATTCAGCCGATCTATGAAGTGACTCATGGTCGATCTCCTGGCTCCTCGGAAATTTGCATACCCGACAGTGCGGGTTCCATGGAGTGGATTCTGCGTGATCGACAAGCGAATTACTGCGTGATTACCTCCATATACACCCTGTCTACCCCCAAGGTGATAGAGCGGCCAACGTAAAGGAATAGACGCTGGGTGTTGTTGAAATTACACCGTGCGCCGCGCGCCAGTGTTGGCTTTTCTCATTGCAACTTACTGAACATTCATACAACATACTTGTTTAATAACTAGCTAGCCCTCGGAGCAAAGCTCACTCCATGCATCTCACCCGATTTACCGATTATTCGATACGCGTATTGATTTTTCTCGCTGTAAAGGGAGAAAAGCGCTCAACTATTAATGAGATCGCAGAGACCTTTGATATCTCCCGCAATCATTTGATGAAAATCGTTCAGGAGCTTAGTCAGAAGAACTACGTTACCGCTATTCGTGGCAAGAATGGCGGCTTACTGCTGACACGTGACCCCGCAACCATTGGGTTAGGCGAGCTGGTACGCGAGATGGAAAATGACATGGCGTTAGTGGAGTGCTTTCATAGCGACAATGCCTGCATCATTACACCAGCATGTCGCCTTCAACCGATTCTTAATGATGCACTGTCAGCATTTCTAGACGTGCTCGACCGCTACACATTGGCCGACCTGCTGGGCAGCCAACAATCTCAATTGGCGCAACTTATGCGCATTCCTACCGTTAGCACTTAGCACTTAGCACTTAGCACTTAGCACTTAGCACTTTCTAGCCATCCTGCCCGTCAACGCGCGCCTGCATCAACGGCCAAGTGTAGTGCACTAGGAATATTGCGTAGGCCACGCACCAGAAGATAATGCTCAGCGTGTAAGTCCAGTGGGTGATCTGGGGAAATAACGCTAATAGAGGTGAGCGCACCAGGGCGGCTATTAGCATTAAGCCCAGCGCCACACCAATACCGGGCAAAGTGCGTATGGGGCGGCCCGTATGACCTAGCGAAACTCTGGCCATCATGGCCAGCATCATGGTGCCCATGCCACCAATGGTCAGGGCGTGCACGGCAAGTTCAACGCGCATCAGCCCCATGAGTGCCAAGACCCACATGATAAGCCCTAGCGGAATGCAGGCGTAGCTGCCGTGCAGCCCCCAAAGTAAAGGTTCACGCCAACTATGTAACCCACCCCAACGCGCCATGCGAACAGTGTTGGCCAACGCCGCTAAGAGCATCACTCCCCCCATTAATAAAGCAGGAATGGCAACCCCCAACATGATGACCAACTGCAGCACGACTACGCCAGCCGTATTCACCAGCGTCACCCCTTCGAGCAAAGCAATAGGTTCAGGTTTGGTGCGGCCCAAACGATTGGCAGTGAACATGGCAATCACACGTCCGCCCACTACTGTCATCATCAGTGTGATTAACAGTACGGCCAAGTAGGCGGCTTGGCGGATCAGCTCGGCGTCACCCTGCATCACCCCTAAGTGCATCGCCAGGTTAGCCGTGGCAAACAGCAACAGCACAGGTATAAAGATCAAGTTGCGCCAACGCTTTGCGGTAATAACCAGACGCGCCATAGTAATGGCGACCACTGGAAGAAATGCAAGGTCAACCGCCAGCAGCAGCCATCCTGGCAAATCCATGGGAAAAGCCATCAGCACTCTACCCAATAGCCATAGCACCACCAGACCCAGTAGCGGCGCGCCGCTTAAGCTCGGCAATCCGGTCCAGTTGCGTACGGCAGTAAGCAAAAATCCCGCTACCACCGCCGTGGCAAAGCCAAACAGCATCTCATGCTGATGCCAGAACACCAGGCCGCCATAAGGGCGCAGCAAAATATTGCCGTGCCAGAAGCCCAACCACACCAATAGGGACACCACGCTAAACAGCGCGGCCAGCAGAAAGAAGGGCCGAAAAGCCAGACGCATTAATGGCAGATGCTCAACCTTAGAAGCAGGCTGGGATGAGGTGGTCGTTGGCATGGCGTAATCCCGACTAAATTACTTGGAAATATGATTGTGCGCCTAGCCATCAACAAAGACCATGACATGTATCAAAAATACATCTTATGGCTGGCGTTTACAGACCCAAGGCATTAAGATTCATTTTAAATACTTCTTAATATGCCGAGGGATTAACAGTGCTAACACATGAGCAGGAAAAACTGATCAACGCAACCGCTCCCGTTGTGGCCGAACACCTGAATGCGATTACCCAGCGCTTCTATCCGCTAATGTTTACCCGCTACCCAGAGGTCAAACCGCTCTTTAATGAGGTTCATCAGCAAAGCGGTGGTCAGCCCCGTGCCCTGGCCAACGCTGTTTTGGCCTATGTCCAACTACGCAGCAACCCAGCTCAGGCGCGGGCCACGCTGGATGTTGTGGTCAGTAAACACATCTCGCTAGGCATTCTCCCTGAACAGTACCCTATCGTCGGTGAATGTTTGCTGGCGGCGATTGGCGAAGTACTCGGTGATGCCGTGACACCAGAAATCGCCGACGCCTGGGGCGCTCTGTATAACGAGCTCGCCGCTCTTTTGATCGACCTCGAAGACCAGCGCTATCGTGAGTTTGAGCAGCGTCCGGGCGGCTGGCGCGGTACACGTCGTTTCAAGATCGCCAGCACCCAGCAGGAAAGTGCCTTAATTCGCTCTTTTATTCTTGAGCCCGAGGATGGGGAGCGCGTGGCTGATCACGAGCCAGGTCAGTATATCGGTGTACGTCTAACCATTAATGGCGAGCGGGTTTATCGGCATTACAGCCTCTCAGACACGCCAAATGGCCAAAGCTATCGAATCTCGATCAAACGCGAAGAACAGGGCCAAGTCAGCCGCCATTTCCACGATGTCTTACAACCCGGCGACACCTTGGAACTGTTACCGCCAGCAGGTGACCTCACACTGATTGAAGGTGACGAGCCTCTGCTGCTTGCCAGCGGCGGCGTTGGGCAAACGCCCCTGCTCCCCATGGCTCGCCATGCCTTGTCACTTGGGCGGCAGGTCATCTATCTACACGCCGCCTTGGATGCCGAGCATGATGCTTTTAAAGGCGAATTAGAAGCGCTAGAGAGCGAGTACCCTGAACACCTTCAGGCTGTCCGCATTCATGAGCGCGGCAACGAAGCCGAGCATATTGGTCGTATCGACCGCAGTTTATTAGCTCACTACCTACCAGACCTTAAGACACGCTGCTATTTTGTGGGTCCCCAAGGATTTATGACGGCAATCAATAGTGCTTTGTCTGAATTGGGTGTCGATGAGGATCGCCGCCACTTCGAGCACTTTGGCCCATCGCGCCCTCTCGAAGCAGCCTGACACCTGTCCCCTGGTTAGAGCTTAGGGTTTATTGCCCTAACCCATGCCAACCAGGAAAGCGGGCTGTGGCAAATAGCGGCCCCCATCATATAGGCGAAGATGGCCAACGCCACTAATGCTGCCAAGGCTCGCACCGTTGGCGTTGCCCCGCGCTTAATCGCAATGGTGCCAATACCGATATAGGCCAGCAGCGCCAGTAACTTGGCGCCAAGCCAAGGAAGCTGCCAGGGCCATACGGAAAGCAATACCATCAAGGTCACCCCAAGCCCCAGCAAGGCCGTGTCGATGAGATGGGGCAATACCTTGACCCAACGGGCGTTGAGTCGCGGGCTTTCCTGCACCGACCACCAGGCGCGCACTACGAAGAGCGTGATGCTCAGCGCAGCGGCCGTCATGTGCAGGTGCTTGATGAGGAAATAGTGCTCCATGGTAACCGTCCCTAGCCGACGTTAACCGCATTGCCGTGGTGATCGAAGGCAAGATAGGCGGTGATATTACCCATTTGCAGCGACTCCATCATACGCTGGAGCTGCCGTTCAACCTCGGTATCATCTTCTGGGTCGTCCATGGCTGCAGCGAAGACTAGATCCCATTCAATCTCGGTACGGCGAGACTCCTCGACCAAAGCAGCCATGCTGCTCAGCGCCTCCATCGACTTGTCTACGCATACCACAGGCACCAACACACCCCCTTCACCCTGTTCGAAGCGGCGCCGCTGGTCAGCATCAGGGAAATCAGGCAGCTCTGCGCGAACGAACACAAACAGCAGTCGCTGGGGCTTAGGTTGTTTACGTGCTTCCTGCAGTAAATCGGCAAACGTCGCTATAGTCATAAAAGGAGCCTTATCGCTAGTAGTTAAGAATCAGTAGTTAAGAATCAGTAGGTGAGACTAGTAGATGACGTTACTCGGGTGACTCTACAAAAAGCCATAGCAGCAGCATTATCATCAACAGTGGGATCAGCAGACTGAATGGCGCTGCGCGCCAACCATAGGCTTGGACGACCAGGGGCACCATCCGCAAGGAAAGCCCTACCCCTGCCGCTAAGGCAAGACAAAGCCCCACACAAAGATGCACCCAACGACCAGGCATCCAGCCTTTGGCGTGGGCGATACCGGTAGCAATCACCGCGCCTCCTAATCCGAGCCCAACGCCCACCAGCAGAAATTCCCACGGCTGGCTTGCCATCCCAAACCCGCCCAGCACCAACGCTAGCCCCAGTAATAGCCACTGCACCAAGCGGCAAGTGTCACCTAGCCTGGCGATATACAAAGCCGGCCACACCAGCAGGGCACCACTACACAGCGGTATCAGCACATAGATTGGTTGTTTTGCGAGCAGGGCATAAAGTGTCCAGCTAGCCACCGCTAAAGCGCTTGCCAGTGGCATTAACAGCATAGCGACCAGCATTTGATAACCATCAACTGGCTGTATTGATGCCTTCAACGTGGGAGGCGGCACAGATGACGGCATGGCGTTTCCCAGCAAAGGTATAAAGGCATCGGAAGACATGCCAGAATTGTCGGCAAATACCGGGTGTAGGTCAAAAAACATCGGAGGTAGGCCAGCTATCCCCAAAGGAATAGCCCTCGTATCGAAATGCAGACAGTGCCACACTCCCTTACCTCTTCCGCGCTATCGGAAATGCCATGAAATTACTTCAGCGCTCCCTGGTTGCTCGCATCATTGCGTCCTTACTTGCCATTAGCGGGATGGCACTCATCAGCATCACCCTGACCATGGCAATGTCTAACAGCAGCCGTGGCGATGCGGCCGCGATCAATGTCGCTGGCTCACTACGCATGAATGCCTATCAGATCATGGGGGCCTTGCAGCGCCTGGCGTATGTCCCAGAGGGGGCCAGCGAAGAACAACTCGACGGCCTGATTTCGAGCTTCGATCAGCGTTTGTATGGCACAACGCTACAACAAACAATCCCTGCTGATGATAGCCATGAGCGCCGCCGTCAACTGGAGAAACTTCAGGTCTACTGGCAGCACACGCTTCGCCCGGCATTAGAGACACCACCCTCCGCCACAGCGCTTGACCTGGATACGCTAGAAATGATGATCGTGGCGATGGTCAGTGACATCGAAATTCTAGTGACCTATCTGGAGCAGAGCACCGAGGCCAAGGTGCGACTGCTAGGCATGATGCAAGTGCTTTTCCTGGTACTGATCGCTATTGTCGTTTCGATAGCCCTCTACGATGTTCGCTTCAATCTGGTAGTGCCTTTACGCCAGCTTATGGTACTTGCCCGCGAGGCGGCTCAGCGCAACTTCAAGCCGCGTTCACAGCTTCGCGGCAGCGACGAGTTGGCATTGTTGGGACACACCTTTAACAAGATGTCTGCCGAGTTGGCAACAAGCTATGCCGCATTAGAAGACAAGGTGTCGCGCAAGGAGCAGGAGCTTGAACGCAGCAATCAGGCGCTGCGGGTAATGCACGATGCCAGCCGCTCGCTGTATGGGGGCGGTAATGATCTCTGCTCTAGCGCAGCGCCCATGTTACGCGAACTTGAAAAGCTGCTGGATATTGGCCCGATACGGCTTTCCCTAAACGATCCTTTTGATCAACGGGAAATGCCGGTTTTAGAAACCCACTCGCGTACCCGACCAGAGTATTGCCGTGACCAGGAATGCCACGCCTGCCTAATCGATCCCCGCCCCTTGGAAATAGTGGCCAATAACCGGTCCCAATGCTTACTGCTACCTATCAGCGTAGGCGATACGCTACTAGGCACCTTAGAAGTGTGGTATCCCCAGGAGCGGCTCAACGATAGCACCCGTCGGCTGCTCACCATGTTAGCCGACCAGCTCGCCACGGCGGTGTACCTGCAGCGGCGTATCGAGGAGCAGCAGCACGTCACGTTGATCAACGAGCGAACCATCATTGCGCGCGAACTGCACGACTCTCTAGCCCAATCACTCTCTTATCTCAAGATGCAGGTCGCCCGTCTCGAACGCATGCAGCAAAAAGAGGCAACCCGCGAGGCGCAGTCTGCGGTATTCGACGAACTACGTACCGGCTTGAACAGCGCCTATCGTCAACTGCGTGAGCTACTCACTACGTTCCGGCTCAAACTTGAGGGACCGGGGCTGCAGTTTGCCTTGCGCCAGACCATCGAGGAGTTTAGCCAGCGCATGGGGGTAGCGGTCGACCTTGACTACGATGTGCCGCCTTATCTGCTTAACCCCAATGAAGAAATTCACGTCCTGCAGATCATTCGCGAGGCGCTGGCCAATACCCACAAGCATGCCCAAGCCCACTGGGCTGGGGTCACTGTGCGTTTCGCCGATGCTCGCCTGCTAGTGCGTATTGAAGACGACGGCATCGGCCTTGAAGACGATAGTTCGCCGCCGATGCACTACGGCTTGGTGATCATTCGCGACCGTGCCACTACCCTGAACGGGAAGCTGAGCATCGCCAATCGCCCCACGGGCGGCACCAGTGTTGAGATTGTGTTTACGCCGTTGACCGCTCGCTTAATTCAGCAGCAGCCTGTGACGGCTGCCCCCGACTCTCACTTAGGTACAGGGACTTCTTAATGACGCTGACCACCGCCAACGATACACCCGCCAGCCTGATGATTATCGACGACCACCCGCTACTACGGCGTGGCGTGATTCAACTGCTTGAACTAGAAGACGACCTTGAATTGGTTGGTGAGACGGGCGACCCAGAAGAAGGCATTGCGCTGGCCCTCAAACTTGAGCCTGACCTGGTTCTACTTGATTTG
This sequence comes from Vreelandella sp. DA03-1M, assembly GCF_055725665.1. Taxonomy (NCBI): domain Bacteria; kingdom Pseudomonadati; phylum Pseudomonadota; class Gammaproteobacteria; order Oceanospirillales; family Halomonadaceae; genus Vreelandella; species Vreelandella sp. DA03-1M. The sequence continues at coordinate 2,262,212 of NZ_CM146798.1, read as the reverse complement.
AACATGCCAGGCGTCAATGGCTTAGAAGCCTTGCGCCGCCTACGGGAAGCTAACTATAGCGGCCGGGTGGTGATGTTTACTGTTTCCAACCATGAGGATGATGTTGTCGCTGCGCTGCGCAACGGTGCCGACGGTTACCTGTTAAAGGATATGGAGCCTGAAGACATGGTTCGCCAGCTGCGTCAGGCTGCTTTGGGGCGCATGGTCATCAGCGAAAGCCTGACCGCCCTACTCGCTGAAGCCCTGCGTAATCAGCGCAATGCGCCCACCACCCCGGATATTCATAGCTTAACGCTGCGTGAACGCGAAATTCTGCAACAGCTTGCTGGCGGCCTCTCCAATAAGCTCATCGCGCGCAAGCTGGATATTACCGAAGGCACGGTCAAGGTTCACGTCAAGCACCTGCTCAAAAAGCTCAACTTACGCTCGCGTGTCGAAGCCGCCGTCTGGGCAGTCCAGGAAGGTATCGATCACTAGTCGATTCTGTGTGGTTACCTCCAAAGACTCACAGCATACTTTTGCTCTGACCCGCGCTTACCCCCTCTCTATTTTTTGTCTTTAAAAACAATGAACATGGGCTTTCCAGCGGCTACCTCTCAAGAGGTATGTCGCTGATTTATAGGTTATTTCTCTTAGTTTCCCAATCCCCTTTGCAAGCGTATCTTGCCTTCTAACTGCCAAACGCAGAAAGGTTTGAAGCCAAGGGGAATCCGCCATGAGCAAGAGAAATGCCGACATTGAGAAATGGAATGTCGAAGACGCCCAATTCTGGGAACAGGAAGGCAAGCACATTGCCAACCGCAATCTATGGATATCCATTCCCAGTCTGCTGATGGGATTCGCTGTCTGGATGATGTGGGGAATGATTACCACCCAGATGCAGAACCTGGGTTTTTCGTTCACGGTTAACCAGCTATTTTCCCTGACCGCACTTGCCGGTTTAGCCGGTGCCACACTGCGCATCCCAGCATCGTTCATGATCCGCATCGCTGGCGGGCGTAACACTATCTTTCTGACCACCGCGCTATTGATGATCCCCGCCGCAGGAACTGGTATCGCTTTGATGAACCCAGACACGCCGTTCTGGGTTTTCCAGGCGTTGGCGCTACTTTCCGGTATCGGCGGTGGCAACTTCGCTTGCTCGATGAGCAACATCTCCACATTTTATCCCAGCAAGCAGCAAGGTTACGCCCTGGGCATGAATGCAGGCCTCGGCAATTTCGGCGTCACCGCCATGCAAGTTGTCATCCCGCTGGTAATGACCGTCGGCATTTTCGGCGCTATAGCCGGTTCGCCGATGGAATTGCAAAGCGCCAGCGGCACCTTGATTGGTCGCATCGAAGCGGGAACTGATACCTGGATCCAGAATGCTGGCTTTATCTGGCTCGTTTTTCTGATTCCGCTGGCGTTCGCCGGTTGGTTCGGCATGAACAATCTTCGCACTATTACGCCCAACCCTGGTTCGCCGCTGGCGGCTTTCGGCAAAATATTAGGGCTTTACGGCGTCGGCTTGGTGACCGCCATCGTCGGTATGTTGGCACTTGGCTGGCTTAATATGTGGATTGCCCTGCCGTTAACCATTGTTCTGACTCTAGTGTTGTTGCGCCTGATTCCAGGCGACATCAAGCCCAATATTCAGAAGCAGTTCGCGATATTTTCCAATAAGCACACTTGGTCAATGACCATCCTCTACATTCTAACCTTCGGCTCCTTTATCGGCTTCTCTGCAGCCCTGCCGCTCTCCATCAACGTGATCTTCGGCAACATGATGGAAGCCACTGCCGATGGCACGCTGATTCGCGTGGCTAACCCAGAGGCGCCCAGCGCTTTAACCTGGGCCTGGATAGGCCCCTTCGTGGGCGCCCTGATCCGTCCGCTGGGCGGATGGATCTCCGACAAAGTGGGTGGCTCCATCGTTACCCAAATAATCTCCGCGGTCATGGTGGTCGCCTCTATCGCCACCGGCTACGTGATGATGCTGGCTTACAACGCCGCCGATCCAAATCAATTCTTCTGGCTATTCCTGCTGCTATTCATCGTGTTATTCGCCGCCAGTGGCATCGGCAACGGCTCTACCTTCCGCAGCATCGGGGTTATTTTCGACCAGCAGCAGAAAGGCCCGGTACTTGGCTGGACCTCAGCCGTCGCTGCCTATGGCGCCTTTATCGCCCCGCGGGTAATGGGCGAGCAAATCCAGGCCGGCACACCGGAACTTGCCATGTATGGTTTTGCGGTCTTCTACGCCATCTGCCTGGTCATCAACTGGTGGTTCTACCTACGCAAGGGTGCCTACGTCAAAAACCCTTGAATACAACTTGCCTCTTTACGCCCGGAGCCAAGCTCCGGGTCTTCACTCCCTACCCCACTGCGGGAGGACACCATGAAAATCATGATCGCCTATGACGGTTCGCGAAACGCCAAGCTGGCACTCGCTCAAGTCGTCACTATGTTCCGTTGTAACCAACCCCTGCTGGTACTGGTCGGCGTGGTGGAGAACCCACTCGACGCTACCGATAGCAACGAAACGCTTTTTCAGCAGGAACGCGATGAGGTTAAACGGCACCTTCAAGAGGGTGTGGCATTCGCCATCGGCGAGGGCTTCCAGGCCGAGCAGCTTCTCGCCGAAGGGGATGCGCGCAAGATGTTGCTGCAGGCCACTCGCAAACTCTCGCCAGACCTACTGGTTATTGCCCGCCATAGCCATCAGCCGGACGGCGGCATCATCGCCAAGTCGTTAACTTATTTTGTTGATGAACTCGACTACATGACTTTCGGCAGCGTCAGCTCGTTCCTGGCCCGGCGCGCCGAGTGTCCCTTGTTGATCCTACCCAGCCCTTGAACAGCCCCTCCCCCTCTTTTTGGTACAAACCACCTTTGGGACACAGGACGATACGACCATGAAAGTTTCCGCTGTATTCAAGTTTCGCAGCCCCGAGATTCGGGCCTTGCACCTGACCTGGATTGCCTTCTTTATTACCTTTTACGTGTGGTTCAACATGGCGCCGCTCGCGTCGAGCATGCTCAAGAGCGTCGACTGGCTGACCACGGATGATCTCAAGCTGTTCGCCATCTGCAACGTGGCCTTGACCATTCCCGCCCGCATCATCGTCGGCATGGCGCTGGATCGATTCGGCCCGCGACGGGTGTTCTCGGTGCTCATGGTCACTATGGCGCTACCGGCGTTGGCGTTCGCTTTCGGTAACAGCATGACGCAACTGCTGGTGGCGCGCCTGGTGCTGAGTTCGATTGGTGCCAGCTTTGTGGTCGGTATCCACATGACCGCGCTGTGGTTCAAGCCGAAAGACATCGGTTTCGCCGAGGGCTTTTACGCTGGTTGGGGTAACTTCGGCTCCGCCGTCGCGGCCATGTCGCTGCCGACCATCGCCTTGAGCATGTACGGCGGCCCCGATGGCTGGCGCTGGGCAATTGCCCAGAGCGCTATTGTGATGGCAGCCTACGGCGTTTACTACTGGTTCGCGATCACCGATGGCCCGGACGCTAAAGCCCACCGCAAGCCACGCAAAACCGCCGCTATGGAAGTGAGCTCCTGGGGCGATATGATCAAGCTGATTATCTGGACAATCCCGCTGGTCGGCGTACTCGCGATTCTGGTCTGGCGCATCCAGTACATGGGCTATTTATCGGTCACTGGTGCGGTCATCGCTTACCTCACCATCGTAGCGATCGTCATTTATCAGATAGTACAAATCCTACGGGTCAATCTGCCGATTCTACGCAAGGGTGTACCTGAGGATGATAAGTACTCATTCAACAGCGTGGCCGCGCTTAACAGCACTTACTTTGCCAATTTCGGCGCTGAGTTGGCGGTGGTATCGATGCTGCCCATGTTCTTTGAGGAGACCTGGGGGTTGAATGCCGCCACGGCCGGCCTGATCGCGGCGTCTTTCGCTTTCGTCAATCTGGTCGCACGCCCCATGGGCGGCATGGTTTCCGACCGCATGGGTAACCGGCGTTTCGTAATGCTGTGCTACATGTTTGGCATTAGCGTTGGGTTCTTGCTGATGGCCATGCTCAATTCGAGTTGGCCACTCATTCTGGCCATTGCGGTGACCATCGGCACCTCGATTTTCGTGCAAGGGGCTGAGGGGGCAACCTTCGGTATCATTCCCTCCATCAAACGCCGCATCACTGGGCAGATCTCGGGCATGGCGGGCGCTTACGGTAATGTTGGCGCGGTGGTCTACCTAACCATCTTTACGTTTGTCACACCCTCGCAGTTCTTCTACATCATCGCGACGGGTGCCTTCATCAGTTGGGTGATCTGCCTAGTGTGGCTCAAGGAACCAGAAGGCGCTTTCGACGACGAGTACTATGTCTCTTCAGTCGATAGGGCCATCGAAGAACAAGCGCTACAGAATGCGAAACCTTGAACATTCAGACCATCGTTAATTAACACACATAACCCGGGGTGTCAGAGCAGATGACCAAGATAGCTCCCTGGGTTACCAACTCAGGCAGTTGCCGGATAGCGGCGTTACAGATTAAGCACAATCATGACGGTATCTGCTTCATCTTTGGTTGACTGGACCACGAAACCAAACTCTTTCGCCATTTCTCGCATGGCATGGTTTTCTCGCAGAACATCGGCAAAGACCTGCTGAAGGCCATTTTCACGCGCATAGTCGATCATCTGCTGCATAAGCCGATAGCCAAGCCCGGTGCCCTTCATGTCACTACGCACCATGATCGCAAACTCCGCCTTTTCCTTGTCGGGATCAGCAGACAAACGGACAACACCCACGATTTCCTGTTTACCTTGTGGCATCGCAATAAACGCCATTTCCCGATCATAATCGATCTGAGTCAGCCGGGCGGCGAAGGCATGGTCGAACCGCCGGATGGCGGCAAAGAAGCGTAGGCGCACATCATCGGACGTGGAATGACGAAGCATATCCACCAGCGCACCCTCATCTTCGGGACGAATGGGGCGCAGTGAATAATGCTGGCCAATGCGTGTTTCGATAGTTTGCTCAAGTTGCTGCGGATAGGGTCGGATGGCAAAAGGAGGCCGCCCTTCACGGTCGGCCCTGACCACGATGCGCGCATCCAAGGCAATCACTCCGGTAGCATCGGCCAGTAGCGGGTTGATATCCAGTTCAACCACGCGATCCAGATCGCTGATCAACTGTGACAGTTTAATGAGCGTGAGAGAAATCGCTTCCAAGTCGGCCGCAGGGCGGTCACGGTAGCCGCGCAGCAAACGTGAGATACGTGTCGCCTGGATCATTTCTTGTGCTAGCAGCGGGTTGAGTGGCGGGAGACCCACCACCCGGTCACCGATTAGCTCTACTGCCGTGCCTCCCTGGCCAAACATAATAATCGGCCCGAAAACGCTATCTTCCGCGACACCTAAAATCAGCTCATGCGCCCCAGGGCGACGAATCATCGGCTGCACATTAAAACCATCTAACCGCGCCTCAGGCGCCACTTGGCGCAGCGTCGCCAGCATATCCTCGGCCGCCTGTGCCACCGCACCGGGCGAGGCCAGGTTCAACTGCACGCCCCCGCTATCAGACTTATGCGAAATATCACGCGAGAGGATCTTCAGCACGACCGGGAAGCCCAACTGCTTTGCTGCCTCACTCGCCTCTTCAGGTGTATGCACAGCAATGGCAGGGACGGTTGGAATCCCATAAGCCGACAATATTGCCGAGGCCTCTGGCTCGGTCAGCACGTTGCGCTCATCTTTAAGGACTTGGTCAATAATAGCGTTCGCGCTGGCTTTATCGATGGTACCGTCAGTGGAAATGGGCGGTGGCGTTTCCATCAACGTTTGCTGGTTTCGCCAGTAGCTGGATAAGTGCCAGAAGGCCCGGATGGCCTGCTCAGGCGTTTCGTAGGTTGGAATTTTTTGTGCCGCAAACAAATGGCGGGCCTTAGCTGGCGCCCCTTCTCCCAGCCAGCAGGTAAGAACGGCCGGACGTTGCGACCCCAGGGTATCAACCACCGCTTGGGCAGCGTCCAGGCTATCTGCGACCGCGGTGGGACAGTTCATAACAAGAATCGCATCCGCTTCTTTCTCGTTAAGCAAGGCTTCAAGTGCGCTTGTGTAGCGTTCCCCCGGCGCATCGCCGAGGATATCGACCGGATTGGCATGCGACCACGTGGGTGGCAGCACACTATCCAAACGCGCTAGCGTTGCTTCAGAAAGCTCGGCCAAGCGACCCTGCATCTCGGCCAGCTCATCCACTGCCAGCACACCGATTCCCCCTCCATTGGTGAGAATAGCTAGCCGGTCGCCTTTAACGTGAATACCGGTGGCCAGGGTGCCTGCGGCTTGAAACAGTTCATCAAGTGTATTGACCCGCAGCATACCTGCGCGCCGAAACGCTGCATCGTAAACGGCATCAGCACCCGCCAGCGCCCCAGTATGTGACAGTGCGGCTTTGGCGCCAGCATCGCTGCGCCCTGCTTTAACCACCACCACAGGCTTATTACGTGAGGCCTTGCGGGCCGCCGATAGGAATTTGCGTGCCTCGGTAATGGCCTCAACATAAAGCAGAATGGAATGCGTCTTGGGGTCGAGGGCCAAGTAGTCGAGCATATCGCCGAAATCGACATCGCTCATCGAACCGAGGGACACCACATGCGAAAAGCCGACCCCCCGCGCTGACGCCCAATCGAGGATAGAAGTAGCCACCGCGCCTGACTGCGTCACAAAGGCGACATTCCCCTTTTGGGGCATGATATGCGCAAAGCTGGCATTGATTCCCCGGTGCGGTGCCAAGACCCCCAAGCAATTAGGGCCAACAATGCGCATCAAGTAAGGCTTTGCCGCATCAAGCATCGCCTGTTTGAGCACTTGGCCATCGGCATGCTCACCTTCACCGAAGCCCGCGGTAATCACCACTGCAGCCCGGCACCCACGCTCCCCAAGCTCGCGAATAAGCCCGGGGACCGTATCTGGTGGCGTCGCAATAATGGCCAAGTCAGGCGCTAGCGGCAGCTCACTTACCGTGTGGTAGTTGAGAGCCGAGCGGATAGCCCGCTCTCTTGGATTCACGGTCAGGATCGGCCCTTCGAATCCGGCATCAAACAAGTTACGCGCCAGCACAGCACCTACTGAGCCTGGGCGATTGCTGGCACCAATCAAAGCGATCGTGGTGGGAGAAAACAACGCATCTAAATTGCGAATTGACATTAAACATCTCCGTCTAGCAATGGCAGGTCAGCGCGGTATGCTGCGCGTTCATCAACGTTAGTTAAGGAAGAAATATTACAGCTAAATCGCCGTTCTCACGCCTTGCATCGAAAAAACATCAAGACGACTATCTAATAAAGTATACCGAGATGGCTACATAAAATTTAACTTGAAATTATTTAAACGAACCATGATGACCGTCAAGTCATCGTGTATCGCGTAAGGCAGCTAGGCCAAGGACATTTATACTGTTTTAACTTCACAGAAGGTTTAACTTCACAGGAGAAACCAAGACAATGGTAATCCCCCTATTTTCAGAGGGTTTCAAAAGTAGAGTTCAGGCCATGCCGATAACTTACCGCTGATATATTCTGGCCCGTAGTGACAACGAATAGAGTGTGGTTTACCACGCCATTCAATGATCTGGTCTAGCGCCCGGATAACTCGTTCAGTGGGCAACGAGATGTCTACTTCGATACCAAGACCTTCTCGGTTAAAGTCGTCGGTCACATTCAGTAGGCGGTAGCGACGACCATCGCTCAGTTGGTCATGCATAAAATCCATAGGCCAGCTGTCATTAATCGTTTCGGGCACCTTTAAAGGCTCAGGCTTCTCGCGGATTAACCGTTTCTTCGGTTTGTTCCGAAGATTCAGCTCCAGCTCGCGGTAAATTCGGTAGACCCGCTTATGGTTCCAACGAAAGCCTTTCACATGACGCAGGTGCAGGAAGCACAAGCCAAAGCCCCAGTTTCTCTGGTTATGCGTCAGCGTGATCAACCAGTCGGCGATTTGATCGTTCTCGCCGCTGAGCTTCGCTTGGTATCGATAGCAACTTTCACTGAGGCTAAACATCCAGCAGGACAGGCGGATGCTGACGTGCTTTTCCATGACGGCTTTCTGCGCCATCTCACGGCGACGAGACGGCTTCACCACTTTTTTCGATCGCTTCCTTGAGGATATCCGCTTTCAATCGTTCCTCGGCATACATTTTCTTGAGCCGTCGGTTTTCATCCTCTAGCTCTTTCAGCCGTGCCACCATGGACGCATCCATACCGCCGAATTTAGCTCGCCACTTAATAGAAGGTCGCGCTGCTCATACCGTGTTTACGGCATAGCTCCGGAACCGGGGCACCGCCTTCGGCTTGCTTAAGGATCGACAGTATTTGGCTGTCTGAAAAACGTGATTTTTTTATGCAGAATCTCCCTTCGTTTAGCTTACGGAACATTCTACTTCTGAGCACCCTGGTTTTTCGGGGGATTACCTTGCTACATAGCTATAAACTATTAATAATAATGAGATTATCATTATCACGTGTGAGAGGACAGAGCTAATACTCCATTAAGACGCTGATGCAATCCTAATTTCATTCGAACGACTTAAACAACGTGCATTTGCCTTATTAACATCTGGAGCCTACGATGGGAACGGTCCCATAAGTAGAGATAAAATGACAACACCTACTCATCAACACGCGACAATCCTTGAGGTTGCACGCGAGGCAGGGGCTTCCAAGACCAGCGTTTCCCGCTACTTCAGTGGAGAACGTGAGCGGCTATCTCCGAACCTGCAGACGAGCATCGCCGCCGCGGCCCAGCGCCTAGGCTACCACCCCAACCGGATGGCCAGTGGCCTCAAGGGTGGTCGCTCGCGGATCATAGGCATGCTTGTGGCAGACATTCGGAACCCGTTCTCGGTGGCAGTGATGCACGGTGTGGAACAAGCCTGCCGCGAGCGCGGCCTCTCACTGATGGTCTGCAACACCGACAATGACTCGGCACTAGAGCGCGAACATCTCGCCCTACTCACCTCTTACCGAGTAGAGGGTCTGGTAATGAACGCTGTCGGCAGCCTGGACCGCGAACTGCAGGCGCTGGTTGAACAGGGCACCCCTCTAGTCCTCCTTGAGCGAGAGTTGAGCCAGGTAGAGGCTGAAGTGGTGGGCCTAGACAACGCTCGTGCGCTCGACTTAGCCCTAGACCACCTCCAAGCCAGGGGTTATGGAGAACTGCTCTACCTGAGCGAACCCCCGGGCCTGGCCAGTCCACGCCAGGCACGCCTTACTCGCTTCCAGCAAGGGGTCGCTGCGCGCGCCCTGGCCGGTGAGGTTCATTGCCAGACACTCGGCGAGACTGAGTCTCTGAACCGTGCTATCGGCAACTTTTTGGCACGTCCCGGCACGCTACCCAAGGCGCTGCTCTGTGCCAACGGCAACGCCACCCTGGCCGCTACCCGGGCACTACATTCCCTAGGCGCCCGACTTGGCGAGACTGGGCTGCTGGGCATCGACGAGCTCGACTGGTGCGAACTCGTTGGCCCCGGCATCACCACGCTGGCCCAGCCCACCGAGGCGATCGGTCGTGCTGCAGTCGAGTGCCTAATGCGTCGCCGTGACACCGGTGGCCGCACCATGCCAGCACGCCGCGTACATTTTCAGGCCAGTCTGATTCCACGTGGCTCTACCTGCCGCTAATCCACTCATTCAGGACTCCTCATGTCCCTTCAATTTTCTCGCTCTCGAATGGTATCGTTCCCACTGTTGCTTTCTGGCACTACAGATTCACCCGCCACCCTGGTCGCCACCTCTGCCTATGGCCACGAGGCCATCGCTGCCCACGGCCATACCGCAGTGCTGTCGTGGCTCGCCGCGGCTGGCGCCGACGGCGTAGAGATCCGCCGTGAGCTGCTGCCGCCTGACTTCGCGGACTTCATCGGCCTAGGTCAGGCCTGCGCCGACCTAGGCCTTGCCATCGTTTACTCCGCACCCGAAAGGCTCTGGGAGGTCGACCGGTTCGCTACGTGTCTGGATAAGCAACTGATCGAGGCCACCGAACTTGGCGCGGGCGCGGTCAAAATCCCCATGGGCCACTACCCCGGTGGGAGTCAGGTCGATTGGGCAGCGCTGCGGGAACGCCTCGCGGCCGCCCCGCCGCTACTGATAGAAAATGACCAGACCCTCGAAGGCGGCACGTTGGAACCCTTGTCCGCCTGCTTGGAAGACGCCGCTTCAGCGGGCTGCCCGCTAGGCATGACCTTTGATATTGGCAACTGGCACTGGACTGGCAATGACCCGTTGGCCGCGGCGCAGCGCCTGGGGCCTTTCGTGCGCTATCTACACTGCAAGGGAGTCGTGTCCGATCAAGGACACCTCAGAGCTAGCGTGCCCGACGATGGTGAACTCGCTGCTTGGCATACGTTGCTAGCCCACTTACCAACTCAAGTCCCCCGCGCTATCGAATACCCCTTACAGGGTCAGGATTTGACGACCATTACCGCTAAACAATTGTCGCGACTGCGCCACCTCTAACTTTCCACCCACGACACAGGAGATCGTCATGATTCGACCTTATGCCGCTCCCGAAATTCTTGCTTTCGGCGAGGCAATGACAATGCTCGTCGCCGAAGCGCCCGGTAAGCTGGCCAACGTCGAATACTTTCAGCGTCGCATTGCAGGCGCCGACACCAACGTGGCCATCGGCCTAGCCCGCCTAGGCTTTCATGTGGGCTGGTTGAGCCGGGTCGGCGACGATGGCTTTGGGCCTTTCATTCGCCAAGCCCTGGAGGCCGAGGGGCTCGACTGCCGCCATCTGCGCACCGACCCCGAACACCCCACAGGCCTTGTCTTCAAGGAGCTTGCCCAAGGCGGTGCAGATCCTCACGTGGAATACTATCGCCGTGGCAGTGCCGCCAGCCACTTGGCACCGACGGACGCCGACAGCGCTCTCATCGAGCGCCCGCGAGCTCGCCGAGACCATGCTTGATCGGGCCCAAGACGCTGATCATGGCCACCGCCCGCCGGGTTGTGGAACTGGCCGACTTTGTCAGGCGCGGCGACTGGCAGAAGAGTATCGGACCTGAGCACTTCGGCAGCGACGTACACGGCAAGACTCTCGGCCTCGTGGGCTTTGGGCGCATCGGCGCAGCTGTGGCCCGGCGCGGCGCATTGGGCTTCGGTATGCAGGTGCGCTACGCCATGGCCTCGCCCAAGCCAGCCCTGGAAGAAGAGTTGGGCGCCGAACGCCGTACACTTGACGAGTTGCTCACCGAGTCCGATTTCGTATGCGTTACTGTCCCACTCTCCGACACCACCCATCATCTAATCGGCGCTCATGAGCTCAGCCGTATGAAGTCTTCGGCGATTCTGATCAATATTGCCCGTGGCCCAGTAGTGGATGAGGCAGCGCTGATTGAGGCGCTGGAGGAAGGACGCATCTGCGCCGCTGGCCTCGACGTCTACACTCGGGAACCGCTGTCGCAGGAGTCACCTCTACCTCACATGAACAATGTGGTAGCGCTGCCGCACATCGGCTCGGCGACCCACGAAACCCGCGACGCCATGGCTCAACGGGCGGTTGACAACCTCACCTTGGCACTATCCGGCAGCCGACCTATTAGCCTAGTCAACGAAGAGGCCTGGGAGGCGCGCCGGGGTGCTTAATTGGGCACTCTTAGACTAAAGACGATTGGTAGAAGCTCATCATCTCAGCTAACTTTTAGATCAATCTAAAAACAACTATACAGGTAGCTACCATGCACCTTGATGCCTTACCCCATCAGAACCAGCGCGATACTGCTAGTGTGACTCTGAAGGATATCGCCGCCCACGCTGGGGTATCCCGCTCTACGGTGTCATTGGTATTGCGCGAGAGCCCATTGGTCGCCGAGCAAACCCGTCTAAAAGTGCAGCATTCCATCAAAGCGCTGGGCTATGTCTATAACCGCGGCGCTGCCGCCCTGCGCGGCAGCCGCACTTCGACACTTGGAGTGGTAGTTTACGACATCGCCAATCCCTTCTTTGGCGCTATGGTGGCGGGTATTGATGCCGCACTGAACCGCGAAGGCTATGTCTCTTTTTTGGCCAACAGCGAGGATTCACCAGCGCGCCAACAGCGCTTTTTGGAGCGCATGCGCGAACACAGCGTCGACGGCATCCTGTTATGCCCAGCGGAGGGCACCGACCCAGGATTAATCGACACTCTCGACAATTGGGGCATGGCCTGCGTGCAGGTACTACGCCACGTGGCCGAGCCGCCCTTCGACTATGCTGGCGCCAACTTTCACCAAGGGGTTTGCCAAGCCATGGATCACCTTGTGAGACTGGGCCATCAACGCATCGCCTTCCTTGGCGGTCACAGCGAGCACTCGGCGACCCGCGAGCGTTGGCAAGGCTACCGGGAATCATTAGAACACCATCAGCTCACCTACCAGCGCCTGCTGCGCTCCACCGTGACTCGCCGCGATGGCGTCGACATGATTACGCAGCTAATGGCTGAATCGCCAGCGCCCACAGCGGTCGTTTGCCACAACGACATGGTGGCCTTCGGTGCCATGCTTGGCCTGAAGCGCCTAGGGTTAGTGCCAGGCGTCGACTGCGCGGTGATCGGCACGGATGACGTCGAAGAAGCCAGCCTGAGCGAACCGTCACTGACCAGCATCGCCACCCATCCTTATGCAATCGGCGAAGAGGCGGCACGCTTAGCGCTGCGACGCATCGCCAACCCGGAAGGCGCACGGGAGCAAGTGGTATTAGCGCCCCGACTGCAGATTCGCGACTCCTGCGGGGCCGCCAGGCCTACGTCAGACTCAACCCTGCCCAACCGTGCTGCTGGGACTCACGCCTAGCGTTCTGTCCCATGCTGCAACTCAACGCCGCTCAAAGCGGCGATAACAAAAAGGTAGAATTATGACTAAGAAATGGATCGATCTAAAAAACACCTCAACTCGTGGATTGTTAGGCTCCGCCCTGCTGGCGACGGCCGCTCTAGGGTTCGCTGGCACGGCCCAGGCCTTAGATCTTCACTTCGGCCACGGCGGTACCGAAGACACCGCTTACCAATTGGGCGCCGAGCGCTTCAAAGAGCTGCTTGCCGAGGCCAGCGATGGCGAGATGGGCGTCCAGATCATGGGGAATTCAGTGCTCGGCCACGAGACTGAAATGTTTGAACAGCAGATGGCTGGCGCACTGGACGTGTCGATCATCAACCCCGGCCTGATCACCGACTTTTCTCCCACCGCCAACGTTTTCTCGATTCCTTTTTTGTATCGTGATGAAGATCATTGGAGCCAGGTGCTTGACGGCGAAGTGGGCCGCGCAATTGCTGACCAGATCACTGCGGAAACCGACGTGCGCGTATTGGCTTTCTACGGTGGCGGCAAGCGCCAGGTCGTTAGCACCGAGCCGTTGGAGAGCCTTGATGATCTCGAAGGCTTAAAGATCCGCACGAACCCCACCCAACCACTGATCACTGCTTGGGAGGCACTCGGCGCGGACCCCACCGTCATGCAGTGGAGCGAGATCTACACCGGGTTGCAACTGGGCGCCATTGACGGACTGCTCAATGAAGCAGAGTGGATTCACCGCATGCGCTTTCACGAAGTTGCCCCACACATCGGCCTCTCCGAGCACGATATTACGGTGCGACTGCTGACACTCTCTCAGGCAACCTGGGATCGTCTCGACGAATCCCAGCAAGAGCAGGTTATGAAGGCTGCCACCGAATCCGCTAGCTACGCTCGCAGCGTGCAACTAGAACAAGATGCCGAAGCGCTCGACCTGCTGGTTGAAGAGTGTGCCACCCTGCACGAAATGGATCGCGAGAAAATGATGGAAGCCGTCGCGGGACCGCTAGAGAGCGTGATCGCCGACATGGGACTGACCGAGTACCACCAGATGATCATCAACGCGGAATAACCCACCCGGCGCCGGCCTGGCCGGCGCCTCGCTTGCCATAGGTAATCACCATGTCCCGACTGCTCGCTGGCTTGGCACAGCTCAACCGGTTTCTGGAGCGTGTGCTCCACTGGATTCTGCTGTCGCTAGTGTTCGGCTTCATATTAATGGTCATCTACCAGGTGATCAGCCGAAATCTGGCGTTCATGCCAAATCTCTATTGGACCGAGGAATTCAGCCGCTTCGCCTTCCAGTGGATGGTAATGCTGGGCGCCGCAGTGGGAGTGCTTCACGCCGACCACTTTGTGCTTGAAGCCTTCCCCCACGGCTCACGGGCCGATCTCGCTACCCGGGTGATTCGCGACCTGGCGTGTTTGGCCATCGGTATTATCTTCGTCTTCCACGGCTACGAATTTGCCCTATCCGGGCTGCGCCGTAGCGCCACCGCCTCGGGGCTATCAATGATCTACGTCTACTCCACCTTCTTGGTCAGTGGGGTGTTCATTCTGCTATTCAGTATACAGCGCCTACTGCATACACTTCTTCACGGCTTGGATGCCATGGAAGCGTCACTCAATACGCCGAGCGAGATCGAGACGCTGAAGGTCAGCAGCGCGTCTGGTCACAGCGTGGAAAGCCTTGAGCCGGCCCCCAGAAGTAAGACACACACTGAACAGGGAGAGCCCCGCCCATGATGCCTGCCGACTGGATTTTCCTATTGCCCTGGCTGTTGTTCGGCTTGCTCTCCGTGCTCATCGTGGTAGGCGTGCCCATCGCCATGGCGCTCATCCTTACCTCGTTCAGCCTAATCTTCCTCGACCCGCGGCTGACCACTTGGGTGCTCTTCCAGCGCATGTACAGCGGCATGGACTCATTCGTGCTACTAGCCGTTCCGCTCTTTCTGCTGGCCGGTAACTTAATGAATGCAGCACGTATCACGGATCGTTTGATCACGCTGTGCATGCTATTAGTGGGTCACTTTAAGGGCGCCCTGGCCCACGTTAACGTCATGGTCAGCATGCTGTTCGCGGGCGTTTCCGGTTCCTCTACTGCCGACAGCGCAGGCATAGGCACGGTGCTAATCCCAGCCATGAAGCGCGAAGGCTATCCGACACACTTCGCCGTAGCCGTCACAGCAGCCTCGTCGGTGATGGGCATCATCATTCCTCCCTCAATCAACATGATTGTTTGGGGTGCCTTGACCAACACGTCCATCGCTGGCCTCTTCCTCGGCGGCATATTACCCGGGATCATGATCGGCGTAGCCCAGCTCTTGTTAAACCTAGGCTACGTGCGCCGCTATAACGTACCGATTCGACCGCGTGCCACCTTCCGCCAGCTGCTGCACTCAGGTAAGGACGGTCTGATGGCAGCAGGCATTCCAGTGGTGATCATTGGCGGCATTACGTTGGGTATTGTCACCCCCACCGAAGCGGCGATGATTGCCGTGCTCTATGCACTGGCACTAGGTTTTCTTGTCTATCGAGAGCTGACGTTCAGCGATGTCTTGGATTCCTCCACGGCGACCGTTAGGCTCTGCTCGCTATCGCTATTCAGCTTGGTGGGAGCGGCGATTTTTGGTTACCTAATCAGCTTCTACCAGATTCCACCCAAGCTGATGGCTGGGGTCAACATCTCAGATCCGATAATACTGCTACTGGTGATGACTGCCGTAATGCTGCTCATCGGCACCTTCATGGATTCGCTACCGGCCATGGCGATCATGGCACCGATCTTCCAGCCGTTAGCTATGCAAGCGGGCATCCATCCGGTGCAGTTTGGGGTAATTGGCGTGATGGCACTGGGCCTTGGGCTCATTACACCACCCTACGGGCTGTGCTTGATGATCTCGGCAAAGATCGGTGGTATTCCACTGCTCAAAGCGCTTGGTACCACGTTGATCTATCTGGCAGTGATGCTTGCGGTGATCCTGCTGCTGATTGTCTACCCTCAGTTAATTCTGGCGATCCCCCGTGCCTTGGTGCCGGACTTCGTCTGATCTACCCCGACGCCGGTTGCTGTTAAAGTGAGCCGGCGCTACATTGTTCAACATCGTGAGACCTCTATGTCCTTACCTCTCTGCCTGCTCTTCGACTCCGACGGTACTCTGGTCGATAGCGAGATCCTTCTCGGCGAGGTGATGGGCAATATTCTGCCGACCTTCGGCCTGCCCTTCTCCGCCCGTCAATACATGGAAGAATTCCGCGGCGTGCGTTTTCGTACCATCGTTGACAGCCTTGGCGAGCGCCACGGTGCCCTGAACGAAGAGCACTTCCCGGCAATGGAGAGTGAGATGCGCCGCCTGATGGAGCAACGTATGCGCGCCGAGCTGCTGCCCATCGACGGAATACCCGAGGTTCTGGAAATCCTTGCCGCCCACCCCAAAGCGGTTGTTTCCAACGGCCCGGATCGAAAGATTCGCTGCGCCATGGAAAGTGCTGGCCTGGCACGGCACTTCGGCAACAACCTCTTCAGCGCCTATACCTTGGGTGTGTGGAAGCCCGATCCGAGACTCTATCTACAGGCGGCCGAGGCCATGGGCCAAGCACCCGAGCGCTGCATAGTGATCGACGATGCCACCGTCGGCGTTGTCGCTGGATTGGCCGCTGGCATGCAGGTAATTCACCTCAATCGCTTTCCCGAAGAGGAGGAGACGCCGAAAGGTGCCATCGTCATCCATCACGCCAGCGAGCTACCCAAGTCAGTGGTTCAGCTCACCGCAAAGGAGAGCGCTCTTCAGCCGCTTTGACATGCATCGCCACCCTGCTGTCTACAATAAAGGTTTCGGCCAACGCTTGATCGGGGCGCTGGCTGGGATTTTTCTGGTAGCGACGTAAACGCACTAGGTATATAGCGGCATGGTTTTCAAACGAAAGAGGCCATACCAATAAGTCATGATAATAATTTGCGGGGAAAATCTTTCGCCCTGCTCAGCAGAGCCTCTTACTCTGTTCTTGTTCATTGGCTAACTGCCTGTGCTACATGCCTACTCTCCAAGGCCAGTCACCTTTCGCTGTTGCGCTTCAATCTGTTCGCTGCGAATATTTGCGTGAAGATTATACTTCCAAGAATGCGGCCCCTATCGGAGCAAAAAAGAGATTCCGTTGTTCAGCTTTCATTAATAAAAAAAACACTACTAAATAATTTAGCCTAGCCACCCAATCAAACTGAAGGGCTTAGCCACTAGAACAGCCGAAGCGTAAGTAAAGTGCACTGATTCATAAAAATTAACTATTACGCTCCCTGATTGTGCCTATTACCCATCATCATACTAATACTCAATAATCACGCGTCCCTTTTGTTAAACTACTTTTGTTCTAAACACATCAAGAGATGTGTGCCCTGACGGACTGCGCTCTAGCCACCATTAGCGTACATGAGCAGTTTTATAACGGCTCTTATATAATTATTAATAATCAGGAGGCAGCGTTTGGAGCTATTTCACTTCGCCTTGAATAATGCAGGTCTGCTGCTGTCACGCACAGTCGAGCATATTGCCCTTGTTGGCGTTGCCGTTGGCATTGCCACCTTGACGGGAGTGCCAATCGGCATCGCCATTACTAAAAATGAGCGTGTCGCACAAAGTGTGCTCTATCTAGCGTCCATCATCGTTACCATCCCTTCAATCGCCCTTTTTGGCATCATGATTCCGGTTTTATCGCTCATCGGGCATGGCATCGGCTATGTGCCAGCTGTGATCGCGGTATTGCTGTACTCCCAGCTACCTATCATCCGCAACACGTACACGGCGATTAATAATGTTAATCCGGCATTACGAGAAGCCGCTCGAGGCATTGGCATGAACCCCAATCAGCGCCTGCGTTTGGTTGAAATTCCACTCGCCATCCCGGTCATCATGGCTGGCGTACGCACGGCCGTAGTGCTCAATATTGGCGTCATGGCGATCGCCGCCTACATCGGCGCCGGTGGATTAGGCACCTTTATTAGCCGGGGCATTTCTCAATCGGATCCACGCCAGCTAATCGTCGGCGCGATTGCTGTGAGTCTGCTGGCCATTATCGTTGACTATTCACTACTGTATTTACAAAAGCGCCTAACCCCTAAAGGAATGAGCCGTGAGGCTGCGGCGACCTAACGCCTCTTTCTTGATGTAATTGCTACTATAAGAGACACCCATATGATTCGACTTGATAGCCTGACCAAGGTGTTCGATACGCCGAAAGGCGCGGTGGTGGCCGCTGACCATATCGATATGGAAGTGCCTGAAGGGGAAATCTGTGTCCTCTTGGGGCCATCGGGCTGCGGCAAAACCACCACGTTGAAGATGATCAACCGGATCGTTAAGCCCACTGCTGGCAAAGTGTTTATCAATGGCGAGGATACAACCGGCCTCGATACTCAGACACTGCGTCGCAATATTGGCTATGTGATCCAGCAAATTGGTCTGTTTCCCAACATGACCATCGAGGAAAACATCACCATTGTGCCCAAGCTATTGGGCTGGGATAAGGCCAAATACAAAGCACGGGCACGCGAAATGATGGCGATGATCGCGCTGGAGCCGGATGCCTTTCTTAAGCGCTTCCCCAGTGAGTTATCGGGTGGTCAACAGCAACGCATTGGGGTGGCCCGTGCACTCGCCGCCGATCCGCCAGTGATGTTGATGGATGAACCGTTTGGGGCTATCGACCCGATCAACCGGGCCGTCATTCAAGATGAGTTCCTTAAAATGCAGCAGGAACTCAACAAAACCATCATGTTCGTAAGCCACGACATCGATGAAGCTATCAAAATGGGCAACCGCGTAGCGGTTTTCCGTGAGGGGAAGCTGGTTCAGTACTCCACGCCCGATGACTTGCTGGCGGCGCCCAAAAACGCTTTTGTGGAATCCTTTCTCGGTGAAGACCGTGCGCTTAAGCGGTTAAACCTGGTAAAAGTGCGTGAGATTGTTACCGACGAAATCGGCACCGTCTTGCCAAGCGATACGTTAGAGACAGCGTTGGCGAAAATTGACGACTACGGTTATCAAAACGCTATTTTGATGGTGAATGAACGGAAGCAGCCCGCCGGGATTATTAGCCGCTCCGTCGCCCGCACTACTAAAGGCTATTGCCGCGATCACTTCCAAGCTGTTCCTGCGGTTGTTGATCTCGACGATGACCTACGCAAAGCCGCCTCTTTGATGTTTGCTCACGACCAAACTTGGCTGCCCTGCGTCAACCAAGAAGGAACGGTGTGCGGCCAAATAACCCAGCGCGCCATGACCAGCCACCTAGGCGCACGCTATCGCGCTCGCCAAGGGGATGATCGCAAGCCATCTGCGGCCATTAAGGAATAACCATGCCTATTCGATCCATAAAAGGGGCGCTTAAGGTACTGGTGCTGGTGGCCATTTTTTTCGCCGGAGTGTGGAGCCAGTCTAGCGGCGTTATTGATGAGTTTTTGTGGTATCTACCTGACGTTCAGTATTTGATGGTTCAGCATATCTGGCTCACGGTGATGTCCGGTAGCTTGGCAATTCTCTTTGCCATTCCGCTGGGTATTGTTCTATCGCGCCCCAAAATGGCGAATGTAGCCGAATCACTCATGCAAGTGCTCAACGTTGGGACCACTATCCCCACCCTAGCCGTGCTTGCGCTGTCGATGAGCTTTTTAGGCATTGGCACGGTACCGGCTGTTTTTGGCCTTTTTGTGGCCACGCTACTACCCATTACCCGTAATACCTATACGGGATTGAAGGGAGTTAACCCAGCACTCATGGAAGCGGCTGCGGGGATTGGCATGTCACCGATGCAACGGCTTTTCAAAGTCGAGCTGCCCAATGCCCTCTACGTAATTTTTGCAGGGATGCGCACAGCACTAACGATCAATGTGGGCACTGTTCCCCTGGCGTTTTTGATCGGTGCGGGCGGTCTCGGTGAGCTTATTTTTACCGGCATTGATCTTTATGACCCGGTCATGATGCTTTCCGGTGCCATTCCGACCGCGCTGTTAGCGATCGTGGTCGATGCGCTGATCGCGGTTATTGCGTTTCTAGTTGTCCCTCGTGGGGTCAATCCCGGTCGCACTTAAGCCCCGCCACTCATGAAGCTTTTCTAACAAAAGAAGGATTCGATGATGAAAACATTTACGACAGCACTGACTAGTATTGCCTTGGCGAGCAGCGTTTCGCTCGCAAACGCCAACGAAATTAGCGTTGGCGGTAAGAACTTCACCGAGCAGCAGATACTGGCCACCATGACGACACAGTATCTGGACAACCTCGGTTACGATGTTGATAGCCGTTCTGGCATGGGCTCGGCCATTCTTCGCCAAGCGCAGGAAAATGGTCAGATTGATCTTTATTGGGAGTACACCGGCACGTCCCTGATCAACTACAACGACATCAGCGAAAGCCTAAGCCCTGAAGAAACCTACCAACGGGTCAAGGAACTCGACGCCGAGAAAGGCCTTACCTGGCTTGAACCGTCGGAGGCCAACAACACTTATGCGCTCGCCATGCGCGAAGCTGCCGCCGAGGAAAGTGGCATTGAAACGCTTTCTGACCTGGCCGACGCGGTCAATAATGAGCAGGGTCTAACCTTTGCGCTCAATGCCGAGTTCTACGCCCGTGAAGATGGTTGGCGCCCGCTAATGGAAGCCTACGACTTTCGTGTTGGTCGCAGCGAAGTGAGCCGCATGGATACAGGCTTAGTCTATCAAGCACTGCGCAATGAAGAAGTCGACGTCGGCCTCGTATTTGCCACCGACGGCCGTATTCCTGCCTTTGACTTTTATGTTCTTGAAGACGATCAAGGCTTTTTCCCGTCTTATGCGCTCGCTCCGGTGGTGCGTACGGAAACCCTGGAAGCTAATCCTGAGCTTGCCGACCAGATGAATAAACTCTCGGCACTCTTAAACGACGCGACGATGGCCGAACTCAATGCCAGCGTGGACGTTGAGCGTGAGTCAATCGAAGACGTGGCAGAGAGCTTCCTAGATGAGAATGATTTGCTCTAACACCGCTAGGCACATGCTCATAGCGCTGGCATAGTGTCTTGCCATCACATCACAGCAAAGCCGCTCTATTTGAGCGGCTTTTTCAATGGAGACGCCAATGCATTATCAAGACAAGCTTCGCGTCGGTGCCGCGCAGATCAATACAACATTGGGTGAGTTGAACGCCAATATCGACCGCCATTTATCGCTAATTGCCGAGGCAAAGCGTAAAGGGGTGGAATTGTTGGTATTCCCCGAGTTGTCATTGACAGGTTATCGCCTAGCGAACCAAGTGATGCAGGTGGCGATGCCCTTGGAAGACCCACGCCTTAAAACGCTAGCCAATGCCTGTGGTTCTATGCAGGTCGTGATGGGTTTTGTCGAAGAGGCGAGCCCCGGTGAGTACTACAATGCGCTGGCCATCTTTCAGCACGGCCAGCTAATGGGCGTGCATCGTAAGCTTAATCTGCCCACCTATGGCGGGCTGGAAGAAGGCAAGTGGTTTACCCATGGCAGTGAACTCACGCATACCGATATTTGCCCTGGCTGGTCGGCCACTCAGCTGATTTGTGCCGACTTATGGAACCCAGCATTAGTGCATGCCGCCCTGCTCGCTCGCCCGACGGTGCTTTGCGCGCCGATTAACTCAGCTAGCGGCATCGTTAGTGAGGACTTTTCCAATGAAGAAAATTGGGCATTGAATACCCGGTTTTACGCCATGACCTATGGCACACCGGTCATTATGGCGAACCGCTTTGGGCCGGAGGGTGACAGCCACTTCTGGGGCGGCTCACGCATTCTCGGCCCGGGTGGTGAGACGCTTGCGCAAGCCGACGATGAAGAAGTGCTGATTATGGCGGATCTTTCCCGTACCGCGATTGCCAAAGCACGCTTTGAATTACCCACACATCGTGATGCGGATACACCACTGGTCAGGGAGCTTATGGCGGGTTATCGCTAGCAACGGCCAACTCACCCGCCAGAGTAAGTATCCGGCGGGCAGGGGGGAAAGGTAGGTTCAGTGGGAGGGAAAGCTAAACTGTGCCGTCTCTTGGGCACTTTCCGTCGGCCAGCGCTGTGAGACTGCCTTTCGCCGAGTGTAAAAGCGCACAGCGTCGGGCCCATAGGCATGCAAGTCGCCAAACAGTGACTCTTTCCACCCACCAAAGCTATGAAAGGCTACCGGTACGGGTAGCGGCACATTAATACCTACCATGCCGACTTCAACCTCATCGGTGAAGCGGCGTGCTGCTTCACCAGCGCGGGTAAACAAGCAGGTACCATTTCCATACTGGTGAGCATTTATGAGTTCAATGGCTTGATCAAAGTCATCCACGCGAACGACACACAAGACGGGGCCAAAAATCTCGTCTTGGTAAATACGCATCGCTGAAGTGACGTGGTCAAATAGCGTCGCGCCCATAAAGTAGCCAGGGGCGTTTTCCACTAGCGGATGTTTGCGACCATCGAGTCTTAATACTGCACCAGCTGATTCGCCTTGACCGATATAGTCTGCCACCCGATCACGGTGGGCTTGGTTTACCAACGCGCCCATATCCAACCCCGGCTCTGTTCCGGGTCCAATATTGAGATGCTTCGCTTTTTCAGCAATCTTGTCTACCAACACATCAGCGGTTTGATTTCCCACACAAACAACCACCGAAATCGCCATGCAGCGTTCACCAGCGCTACCATAAGCGGCACCAATCAAGGTATTAGCCGCATTCTCAAGGTCAGCATCAGGCAGTATGACCGCATGATTTTTCGCCCCACCTAATGCTTGCACGCGCTTACCCAGGCTGGCACCACGCTCGTATATTGCTTTGGCTACCGGCGTAGAACCAACGAACGATAGCGCTTTAACCTTTGAATGCTCGATGAGCGCATCGGCGGCTTCGCGGTCTCCTTGTACGACGCTAAACACACCGGCGGGCAGGCCTGCCTCTTCAAGTAGCTCCGCCATTTTGATCGCCACGGAGGGCACTTGCTCTGACGGTTTTAAAATAAAACAGTTGCCACATGCAATCGCTATGGGGAACATCCATAGCGGCACCATCGTGGGAAAATTGAACGGTGTGATGCCCGCGACAATCCCCACCGGCTGATGGTTTGACCACGTATCAATACCCGGTCCAGCGTTATGGGAATACTCGCCCTTTAATAGCTCAGGAATACCGCATGCGTATTCGACGTTTTCAATGCCACGTTTGAGTTCTCCCATGGCATCTTCCAACACTTTGCCATGTTCTTCGCTAATCAGCTTACACAGCGCCTCAGCATCACGCTCTAACAGCATTTTGAAGCGATACATGACCTGTACGCGCTTGCTAGGCGGCATATCACGCCAAGTGGGATACGCCGTTAGCGCCATTTTCACGGCTGAATTGACCGTTTGCGTGTCCGCCATTGCCACTTGGCGCACCGTTTTACCAAAGGCTGGATCTACCACGGGGAAGTAACGAGCTGCTTCTACGGGGCTCCCTCCTATCCAGTGGGGAACAGTCGTCAGCGATGAATCAATCACGGGATTACACTTCCTTATTTTAGCAGCTCGTCGTTGAAGGGATAGCGTGAGAGCTTTTCGATACCGGTCTCGGTAATCAATACCTCTTCTTCGAGTTTGACACCATCAGCCGCGCCGACCTCGCCAATATAGCTTTCGACCGACACCACCATGCCTGGCTCTAGAACACCGTCCTTGGAGAACTTATCAAAATCCATATGGTGCGCGACCAGCGGCGTTTCACCATGCATCCCCACCCCATGAATGATCGATGGGTAGCGGCGGTCGATAAAGCGATCGGGGATTTTCCAGGCTTTATCGGCAATTTCACGGTAGCTCATGCCCGGTTTAAGCAAGCCCATATTGTGGTGTACCTGGTCGTACGCCATGCGATATATTTCGCGCTGATAGGCCGAAGGTTTGCCTGGACCAACGTGGAACGTGCGCGAGAAATCCGAGTAGTAACCGTGGCAACCGATGGTGTCGGTATCCAGTGCGACCAGCTCGCCAGGGCGAATTTTGCGGTCACTGGCTTCATTAAACCAAGGGTTTGTACGCGGCCCAGAAGAGAGAAGACGGGTTTCGATAAACTCGCCCCCGCCTCTGATCACCTCGCCGTACATGATCGCAAACAGCTCGTTTTCAGTGATGCCCGGTTTAATCGCGGCTTCGACTTCCGCCACGGCGGCTTCACTGGCGGCCATCGACTGAGCCAAACAAGCGATTTCTTCAGGCGTTTTG
This sequence comes from Vreelandella sp. DA03-1M, assembly GCF_055725665.1. Classification (NCBI taxonomy): domain Bacteria; kingdom Pseudomonadati; phylum Pseudomonadota; class Gammaproteobacteria; order Oceanospirillales; family Halomonadaceae; genus Vreelandella; species Vreelandella sp. DA03-1M. Next base: position 2,238,199 of record NZ_CM146798.1, on the reverse strand, counting down.
ATGCGACGACAGTGCAACGTATCCTGCATGCAATCGTAGACATCAAGCCCCTGTGCTTCTAATGCACGCGCGAGATTAAGCGCGCAACGGTCAAGGCCCACTTTCTTATTACCCCTGCCGTGTTCCTTAACCAATTCGGCAATTTCCACACCAAAGGGGTCAGACGACATGCCATCGCGCTGATTCACCGCTGACCACACCACCTTAGAGGTGCGCGCCTCATCGATGGTCTCAAGCCAAGTGGACACGTGCGCGCTACCGGGATACTCAAATAGAATAATTGGCCCTTCCAGCGGGACATAAACGTATCGCGTGGAGTTACGCAGGAAGTAACCAAACATATTGCGCGACCCTGTCGCATAGCGCTGGTTATTCGGGTCAAACAGCACCAGTGCTGCATACCCTTCTTCCGCCATCATGGCACGCAGACGCTGAAGCCGCCCAGCGCGCAGCTGTTTAGGATCAAAGGCGGTGGGAATGCTATCGCCGTTGCCCATCGGCGCCGACGGCACCACTGGAATCTGATCAGGTTCGTTATCGGTAAGGTTTTCGCTTTCGACAATACTCATGGTATCTCTCGCCTCAGGGTTGGTTGGAGTCGCGGGGAACGTCTAAACGACTCCTAATCTGCTAGGCTATCGCTACGCTGCATGCCGTCTTTAAGGATTTGTTCATGAACTGGTGCCATGCGGCCAAAGATACGCTGAGCACGTTCCGGCCGACCCACAAAGCCTGGCTCTTTGGCGTAGGCAAAAATGACGGTGTGGCGCTCTTTATCTCCCTCAACCGGCGTCACTCGGTGGAGAGAGTAGCGACCAAAGAACACCTGTAAGTCACCCGGTTGAAGATCAAGGGTTTTCAGTTGTGAGCGATCCCCGTCGATGACTTTCTCAACGTCTGCGAAGTTTTCACCTTCAGGGCTACGGATCCCCGGCGCGTACTCGAAACGGCCGCCACCATGAGATTGACGCGTCATCATCGTGACAATGAACTCGTTGGTGTCATAGTGCCAAGGGTGCTGGCAGCCCTCACGCAACACGTTTACCACTAAGTCCGCCAACGGGTCGGCGTACTGGTGAATTTTTTCCATTCCCACCACGGCCCCGATAAAGCGTTGAAATTCTGGATTTTCATACACTTGTCGGATAATAGTGTCACTACCGATACGATCCCCTGCCACAAAACCATTCGTGCGATCGTCAAAGCGATTTTTGGGATGTGTGGCCGGCAGTGAAGGGTCTCCTTCACTGTTATACGGGTTCGTCTCCGTTTGGTTGTAATGAGCATCCGGCGACAGCCGCTCTGTTTCCCGTTCAAGACGTGCTAGAGCCTCCTCAGGAACAAAGTTTTTAAGCACGACGCAGCCATCTTCACCTAGCTGACTGCGACACTGTGCGATTAACGCACGTCCGGTTTCACTGTCCAGCGCATCAATGGGATACGTTTTGAGATCGATAAGGCCATCTAATGTATTCGCCGATGGAGCAACCGCAGTCGCTTGCATGAAAAATACTCCTGTCGAATTAACGAATAATCTGGTGAATAAGGTCACGTTGAATAACGTTTTGGACAGGGTAGTGATGGATGACTCATAATAGAAATGAATAGTTGAGATACGACCCATTTAAAAGGCTCATGAATTATGGATACGGATTTACTTCGCGCCTTTGTCACCGTGGCGGAATGCCAAGGGTTTAGCGCCGCCGGTAAGGTGTTGCATCGAACCCAATCGGCGATGAGCCTGCAAATAAAGCGCCTTGAGGATCAGATGCGGCAGTCACTCTTTGAGCGCACTAGCCGCAGCGTGTTGCTAACGGCCGCCGGAGAGCGTTTGCTGCCCTACGCACGCCACATACTCAAGTTAGAAGATGAAGCCAAAGACTTACTTAAAGGAGGGACACATGGCGAAATCATTCGACTAGGCACTTCTGAAGAACAAGCGGCTACCTACTTGCCAGATCTGCTGCCCCGCTTTTCGGCACAGTTTCCCCATATTCAGTTAGAGGTACAGTGTGATATCAGCGACGCGCTGGTGAAGCGCTTTCAGGAAGGGTTGTTGGATGTCGTGCTGTCGGTTAGACATAAGCCCACTCAATCAGGGCAACTACTCGGTTGGGAGCCAATGGTGTGGGTGATTGCTGAACATGTACCGTTGGCGCAATGGCCAATACTTCCATTGGCCTTAAACCCTGAAGGCTGCATTTTTCGTGCGCATGCGTTGTCAGCACTCGGACGTGAGGAAAAACCCTGGGAGCTTCGCTACATTAGCCAATCCCCGACCGGCATTAATGTCCCTGTGCAAAATGGACTTGCGCTAACCGTTAAGACACCGCGCAGTGTTCCGCCAGGTTGTCGTATCGTGACAGAAGCCGATGGATTACCTGATCTTGGGCATGTGGAAATAGAGCTTCACCAGCGCCCTGGCCATTCCAGTGAAGCCTTTCAAGCATTTTGCCAAGCGCTAGAAGCAGCAGTTACTGACCATAATGGCATTGAATGCCTACATCTAGGCGCGTAGTAAACTTGTTTATATTTCCAACGTACCCCACCGTTCAGCCCTATTATTTTCATCATACATTTTCGAGCCATTGTTATGGCATTTGTGCGAAGTCGGCGGAAGAAAAGCTAGGTTTTGTACAAAAAGTTGGCTCGCAAGCAACGGTCGATGCACGCAACGCATACCATCGCTCTAAAGCTACTGGCTAATTTTTCATAGCGTGTGGCGATTCGCTGTAACTCTTTCAGCCAACCAAAGCAGCGTTCTACCGCATTGCGTTGCCGATATTTATGTTTATCAAACCGCCTTGGTAATCCAGGACGGGCTCTTCGATGCATATTACGCTGAGCTATCACGGGCTTCATACCGTGTCTGTCACAATAGCGGCGTAGCTCATCGCTGTCATAACCTTTATCCGCCACTATGTAACGACTACGCTTACGGGGCCGACCCGTTCTACCTGGCAGGTGGATTCTTTCTAAGGTAGAGATGAAGTGGCGAGACACTGACTGTTGGCCGGGTGACAAAGTGAAGGTCATCAGATATCTCGTAACGTCCGACCATCGTTTTCCCCTATGCGGCTATTGCATAGGAAAAGTTAGCAGATAAGACTTTTCGTACAAAGCCTAGGAACGTTCGTACAGCACTAGATCAACTGGATTTACGTGGGCTACCCATTCGCCTGAATAAGCTACTGGATGCCCTTGCCCTGGAAGAACGTGAGCAGCACGGTAATCGTCACTCCATCGGCTTTATTTGAGCTAAGAACCGAACGAAAACGTGCAAGAGATACACTACGCATCCATGGTGTAAATGAATAGATTATCCTTAATCAACTCCGAGCGCCTTCACGACTGCGTCGATTGGCTCTGCATAGAAGCTAGTCTGAAATTTGGTAAATAGCTCGCCGGGGATGGTGGAAATATCCATGGCGCTGCTCATCGGCAGGGTGACTCGCTTACCGCCGGCATCGAAGGCGACCTGCAGGCACTCTGCAAGGTTTTGAACGGGTTTTAAACTTCCGCCCAGGCTCATATCGCCTAGCACCACCATTTGGCTTTGCGTCGACTTGCTGACAAGGCCTGATGAAAACGCCACCAAACTGGCTAACGACAAATCGCGCAGGACACCGCTATTTTGAAGGTCCACCACATGGAGGTGGAAATCATGCTCCATGACCTTACGGGCACCACTGATGCGACTGGCATTGGCCTTGAAGTAATCAAATGCCATTTTGACCTGCTCTTTGGCTGCGGTGGAGTTCCATAGCCCCGACATCGCCAGCTTGCCGCTTCCCGCGGTTACCTGCATTTCGATGCGGTAAACACCCGGCATGCCTTTATCGCTTAGGCCAATAGTATGCACTACGCCCGGCTTACCTTGGCCTTCTGGAATCAGACCACCGCCGCCCTGTTCTTTCACCGAAACAAAGTGCTCTTCCAGAGTCTCCTTGTCGATGTAGCTGAAATGGACATCGTAAAACTCCATGCCACCAATTTTTTTCAGCTGCTCCTTCACCCGGCGTCGCACTTGCATGGCGTATTCCAGGCACTCCCGTACATCGTCTTTTGTGTACTCCCCATGGGGGGACATTAGCTTCAGCAGGCCAGACACCGTTTTACGAACCGCGATCACGTCACGCTGATTGAGGTTGTCGCCCAGAGAAAAGTAACGATCAATCGCATCGGCAAAACTGCGCTTACGCATTTCGCGGAAAAATTCAGCCAGATAATCGACGATAAACCCATAGCGCTGAGTGAAGAACGAGGGCCGCATTTTGGGGATTTCCCAGCCGGGAATGTAAGCATGGAAGCGATCAAAAAACGCCGCATCGATCATCGCATCAGGGAATGGTGTCAACAGATGGCTGGTTTTCACCATCGACTCAACGCTCTGATTGATATTGCCCACAAACACCATCGAGGCCGATGCCTCCATCTGCTCACGCCCACGGGCGAATGAACCAGACGCCATATAATCCTTCATGATCTGCACCCCGTCATTATCCTTGAACGAGATACCCGCTACTTCATCGAACGCCACCAAGTCCCACATACCCACCAAGCCAATGCGCCGTGAGCTCATGTTGTAGAACAAATTAGCCACCGTGGTCTGCCCGCCGGAGACCAGAATACTGTTGGGGGAGCACTCCTTATAGATATGGCTTTTGCCGGTGCCGCGTGGCCCTAGCTCACAAACGTTATAGTTGTTTTCAACAAACGGGATCATCCTGGCGAGCAAGTGCCACTGCACGCTCTCGTCTAGCTCAGCGGGTTCCATGCCAATCGAGCGGATCAGTACTTCACGCCATTGTGAATTGGTGAACCCACGCCGCCCTTCAAATAGCTCGTCCATATTCATGTGCGGCATTTGAATCGGCTTGAGCAGGCTGACGCCGAATGGTGATGTTGTCTGCCCCTCTTCATGGAAGTAACTTAGCGTTGCGATGACCCAAATACCGCCTACTAGCAGCTTTTCGTTCTCTTTTACGATGCCTGCGGAGATCTCAGCATCTTTGATGCCTAAGTTGCTAAACGCTGCTTCATAACGGTCTTTCTTCTCATTCAGTCGCACCGTGACACGATCAATGACCTTGAAGCTGCCCCGTTCCCGAACGATGGACTTCACCTTCTCCGCTTCATCAGGCCGAACGTAGTTATTCGTCAAAATCGCTTTGACGTTCTCCAGGCCTTTCGCAATCACCTCCGCATCATCAGACGCGCAGTACATGCCCAGCAGGTACTCCAGCACGTACACCGGCACGTTGGCGCCCTCTTTAACACGCTGAGTTAGATCCTTGCGCACCACTCGGCCAGCAAAGTGGCTATTGAGCAGCGTGTCCAGGTCTGCGTCGTGGAGCGAATCAGTCACTTGCGTAGCGGAAGATGGCTCGAAATCCATGTAGACGGTCACTCCTAAACGGCAAAAAAGAGCACAATTTTGTGTGTGAGAAAGCTAACTGGCAACGCGTTCACAGTTGACAAGAGGATACCTGCACCGCGCCGATCACTGGCTTAGAAGAAATCATCCGTAAACGCCAAGTCAATCACCACGCGGTAGCGCTCCCGCTCAGTGCCTAAGTCTTTATCGCGCAGCACCAGGAAGTAGTCATTTTTACGGTCAAACGCTGTGCCCGAGAGCGAAAGGCGTACCGACTTCATGCGCTCGTTCATATTGTCGCTGGCGCTATCGAAGGTGATTACCTCTTCACTGGAGACCACGTTACTGCCTTCATAAATCGCGACTGAAAGGGTGACAGGCCGCAAGCGTTCACTCACCGCTTCGGTTTGCAGCAGGTCGAAGCGCTGAATGTTATTGACCATCTTCAACGATGCCTTCGGTGAGATTACTTCGACCTTGCGGGTACTGCGTTTCTCGGCTTTTTCGCCACGCAGCTGCTGTATCGTGAGCACCGGCACAACGATTTCTTGGGGCATGATGCCACCATGCACAAAGCGCGCCCCGCCCACAAAATGGAAACGGTGCGCGCCTTTGGGTATCCAGAATTGGGTGGCGCAGGTGGTGCCTGCGGTATCGCGGGTATGCCCATGCCAAACGCTGGAGTTATCAGGCAGCAATTCACCCAGCACATAGCGCTTTTTGCTTTTGAACGCAGAGGCAGGCTTGTCCGTAAGCGCTGTGCGATCGGTGGCATCCAAGGCGCTACGTTGGAATAAGAAACCGTGGTCTGCCGTCACCAGCACCGTGCTAGTATTCAAGTGCATCAAAATCTTGCGGGTCAGCTGATCTAGCTCATCAATGGCATCTTCCACCGCCGCAAACGTCTCGCTTTCGGTGTTAGCGGAATCCCCACGGGCATCCACCACATTGTGGTAAACGTACATAAGCTGGACGCCTTTGATTTTTTCGCGCCCCTCTTCCCGAGACCACCCTTTCACTTCATCAGCGGTGACCGCCATGGCCTCACCACCCAACGCTTCCTTCAAGAGTTTGCTGCGGTTGGCGGTACCTTGAGTTGATTGACCATTTACCAACACCGTATCACTGCCTGGTTGATAGCTTAGCTCACGGTGCGGCAGCAGCGAGGCCATGCCCAGCGTGGTATAGCTAGGCACTACCCCCAACTGACTTTTCAACGTCGCTTCACTGTAACGCTTGGCATTGATGCGCTCGCGCAGCTCTTCGGCAGCCTCATAACGGAAGGCATCGCTAATCACCACGACCACGCGTTTTTGGCGGCTAGCGGCTAACTGAGGTTGCACCCAGTCACGGTAGAAGTTTTGTTGATTAGGGATGTTAGGCAGCTTCCAGTGCGTCAGCCGCTGCTCGGCCTCTACACGCTCACTCCAGTTGCGGGTCAGCTGGCCCAAAAACCACTCGTCGTAACAACGCTCGACGGCGGTATCCAAGTTTTTCAGCAGCTCAACGCCGGTCGCGTCGGAAGCCACCGCGTAGTGGCGATAAGCCGTATCAAAACGGTATAGATCGGTTTGGTAAGCGTGGTACAGCGCCTCAACGCTCTCAAAGTGAAACCCTTTGGCATGTTGGTGGCGCAGGCTGAACAGTGCAATAGCCGCGGTGAGCGCTGCGTACAGCTGCCGATAACGCTCGCGGCGGGCATCGTTTTTATGCCGAGACGCCCAATAGCCATCTAACCGCTCAACAATAATGCTATCGAATAGCCGCAGGTCGCGAACATCAGCGGTGGGAATCGCTTGGCAGAGATCCACAATGATCTGCTTCTCAACCACCTCAAAAGTGGCCACATGGCTTAGCTGCTCTAGCGGCACAGTATGCAGCTTGTCATCAATACGCTGCGCATCAGCTACCCAACCTGAGATCACATCGAACGCGGGGTAAAACCGCGAGCTATCCCGCCAGCGAGTCAGCAACGCCCGCGAAGATGCACGGGCATTAACAGAGGGAATCGCCACCTGCCGTGCCCAGTCAGGAATATCAGAAATACTCTCGCAATAGCCAGTAATCAGCAACCGCAACATTAGCTGACCGAAATTCAGAGGCGTTTCACCACTCAGCTCTTCACGGCTGGCGGGGTAACCGACTTCGGCTTGTAGGACACGTACAAACGCAGGCACCAGGGCGTACTTTTCGGACTCAACTAAAGCTGCCGGATTCGCCTCTAACCCCAGCTCGTGGGTCACCGCCTCTTCTGCCAGATGAAACAGCAGCGTCGCCACCTCTATTGACGCTGCCCCCACCACCACGGCCAGCATCGCAAGGTCCAGCTCATCTTCACTCATGGAAGGCTTGACTAAACGCATTAACCCTTCAAGACGTTTCCGGCTGGCTAAAAACGCCTGCCGCTGAGCTAGATGATCGCGCAGCACATGGCGCGTCAAGCCCAGCTCATTAAAGATCATCGAGACGCGATCCGCATAAAACCGGCCGGAGTAGAGCTTTATATCCAGCAGCCAGTCGTCTTCCGGTGCTGGCTCGGCGTAAGGAAAGTAGAGCAGCGTGGGCGTGTCAGGCTCTTCCAGCTCCAAACGTAGCTTTACGCCCAGGGTCGACTCCCCCGCCATCGTGATCACCTGAACGCCTTCCAGCGCGAGCTCACTCAGCGACTCGGCAAAGTGGCCGGGGGCGTCGTACCAGAAGACGATGCGATGGTGATCAGTGAAGAAGGCATGTTTTAGGCCCTGCTGGAGTTGTTCGAGCTGCATATACCCTCTTTACCATTAAACACCGTGGTAACAATTACCTTTCGCTTTCCATCTATGTATTTTGAGAGATGGTTAACAAAAACATACGTTTAAGGTGAAATTCTACCACGCGAGTAGCAGCAAGCGCTGGCGCATCTGTAGGAGCGACATAAGCACAGCGACGTTAAATACATGCTTGTGCGTACCACCCATACAAAAGCTACTTAACGGCAACGCTTGCCTCAGTGTATGACATCGGTCTGCTAGCGGATGTCAAAAGGAACTCTATTTGTCGGAAAATGAAATCCTGCCTATTTGGCAGGCTCTGGCGTTAAACTTGTCAGCAAAGCTTTTGCTTGGTTGATCAAGCGCACGGTAGCATCCAGATCCACATGCCCATTTTGATCAGTTTGCCGAAAATCCTCACCGTCAAAAACGGCGACCACCATTGATTGACCATTACCAAACCTAGCCGGCTTTTTGGTTTTCAAGCCAAAGGCCTCTGAATGTTTAACAATCTTATTGAACCACTCACGCCTTTTCGCTGCTCTCTGAGTGACATCCGGCACATCAATTCGAAAACGAAGCTCTCGGTTGTCCACCAACTGAACGTGCAAGACATCCTGAAAGCAGCACCAAAACCCCCGAAACCCACCAGACTGGTTTGGCACATAGCCCCAGTTGCCTTCGCCAAGCTGCTCCTTAAGCGCTTTGTAAAACCCTATCCAGGCGTACCCATCCCATTTCTCGAATGGCTTTGTTCGATAGGCTTCTACCCGCGTATCCCAATGCTGCAGCCACGCTAAATAATCGTGAAAAATAGCGTTGCTTGTCCCTGCTTCTGCCTCTAGCACGTCCAGAAAATCACGCCGTGAGAACGGCTGAAATCCATTACTATAAATGGCCTTGTAACAGGTCTGGTCGCCTGTTTTGAAGTATATCGCCAGAGTATTATAGGACTGGTAACCCCTGCCTTGAATGTCGGCAAGGTACTTAGCCAGCTGGTTCGAGTGCGCGTCTGTGTGCGTCTTATCCTCAATCACAATCGCAAACGTGCCATCAAGTTCGCACAGCACGTCAATATTCTTGCTCTGGCGCGTTACGGTAACTTCGGTAAAGTGCGGAACCGGCTTGCCATGTTTTGCGAAAAATGCGGCGATAAGCTTTCTGGCACAACCATGAAGTTGGGCATCTACTGATTCATATCGCAAATCGGCCCAAGCCAGCAACCACGCAATAAACGCATCCTGCGATAGCTCTGTCGTGGCAAACGAAAAAATATTTGGTTTTTCGATCATGGCTGGTTCAACTGTTGTCATGTTGTTGCTGGAGATTAGTTGTTCATTGTTGACGCGTAAGTAAGCCAACATTGCACTAAAGAGAGTAATTAACTCGGTGCAATTTATTTTGAGCTAGGCATTCACAAAGCCTCATAGTAATCACGGATCATCTGCGCCATTAGCTTGCGACGCGCAGCAAGAAAATCGCGGTAATTGTCAGCGGTGACGGTGTCAATAAAGTCCGGTATAGCGTTCTCTCTCAGGTTAGCTTGAAGGTCTGTCAGATTAGTAATTTCACCTAACGATAGCTCACCGGTGTCGCATTGTGATTTCACCTTGGGCATATAGGTTTGCGGAGGATGGTCTTTAATAACGATATTGATGGGTGTTTCCGTCAGCGCAAAATTGGCCACTTGATTGTAGTCACCCTGTTTCGGGAAGCCATTCTTTATCAAATAATTCTTAGGCACAATGTGGTGCATATCACCATGCCCTTCGATCATCTGGGCAACATTAATCGACTTCGACAAAAAACCGCGGACACCCTTACTCACTAGCGCCGCTAGGTAGATTTGGAACGCTGGACTACGCTTGCTAGGTGATACCAGTTCCTGCAGCAGAGCCACTTTCCAGAAACCATCCCCAAGCTCTGACTCTTCCAGAATTCGCAGGTAGCCATCAGCGCCGTGTTCGCTGATGCGTCGTAAGTCAGTTTCCCAGGTAGATTCGAAACTGCCCACCGCACGACCAGTGAGCAGCGTCATCACGAACCAGCGCTTAACGATACGTGCCCGCTCGCCCTCGTTTAGCTGGTCATCGTTGCGCAAACGCAGGTACAAAGCATAGGCAAAATTCAGCGCGTTTTTTGAACCGATCATGCTGGCGTCAATAAAGCCCGCTGACTTAATCATCATTACAAAGCGCTCTAGGTGGGTCTTACACACAAGTTGGTCTAACGCATCGGAAAAGCGTTGGTAGGCATCGGGAATGCGGCTTTCATCAATTTTGCGGGTTTCCGGATCCAGACCGGAGAGTTCGCTGACAATTGCTCCGGCCTTGCCCCGGCTAAATCCCACCAAGCCCGCAATGCGGATCACATCGGTGTATTCCGGCTGAAAAAGCTCATCCGACTGGCGCTTGAGCCACTGGATCTTATCCAGGTGGGGAGACGCAGCAAACTCTTCGTCGTTCTCGCGGATATCGTCATAGGCATGGCCGGAGACCGAGAGGTGGCAGAAATAATCAATCAACTTGCGCAGGTTACGGCCTTCGTCGCCATAGGTAGCAATTTTGCTCATCACGAAGTCGGCGCTGGAAAGCGGCACACCTTTGGCATTAATACGTACAAAGATCTCCGCAACGGTTTCTACATCCAAATCATCGTTGAGAGAAATCACTCCCACCTGAGCATGCTCGATACCCGCCAGCTTATTGATCGCCGATTCGACCTGTTCTTCCTCGGCATCTGGATTTGCGTTGAAATAACGGCGCAGAAAGCTCAATTGGCTGCCACCGGAAAAAAATTCGCTGATATCGTCGATCCACTGGCGGCTATTGCTGATGGCAGGTGTGCGAGTGGCAAATTCTTCTGTCAGCGGGTTAAAAGCGATGGCAATACGCTTTTTCTGGTAACGCTTACCCACCACCGGCTGCCCTGCCACCGCTGCCCGCAGGGCGGTCACTCGCTGCTGGCCATCAATCAAAATCTGCTGATGTGCGGCCACCTCACCGCCTTTCAGCTTAGCTCCTACTGACTGCCATGTGATCAAATACCCCACCGGGTAGCCGTTGTATAACGAATCCATCAGATCGCGTACCTGGGAAGTTTTCCATACAAAGGGCCGCTGCAGCTCAGGTATCGCGATCTTATCGCTACGCACATCCGCCAACACCTGGCTGACAGCAGTTTGCTTTACTTCATACTTGGCCATCTAGACTTCCTTCAGAACTGGCGTTTTATTCTTCTCGTACGGAAGTGGCGAAATTAACCTCATCGTAGCATCACTCCCAAGTAGAGCTGTTAGAAACACATCTTATGACTGTCTTGTTTATGTATACTTAGCATTTGATGATTAATAATTTCTTGGGCTTTCAGCGCGGTGTGAAAAGCGCCTAAAGCACAGAGCTAACAATTAAGTTATCCATTATCTAACTGTATAACCCTCTAATTATTATAAAAGACTAGCCTGGAAGGATGTTGATCCTTTGTCATTTTCTGATTGGTATGCAATTTCAAAAAATCGATCCTGCGTAGATAGCGCATCTTCCAACGCACCGGCAGACACTAGAGAAATGTAGAGCGCCAGAGAACGTGCCTGACAATTCAGAGATTTTTTAGGATTGAACTCGATATCAGAAAACCCTGAAAAATATAGCACTTTTTTTGCCATCGCTTGATTTTGATTCAGAGAATGGACATAAAGCCAATCATAAAAAAAAGTTACCGGTTTAATAGGAAACTCTTTCCCAAAGAAATTAAATCCAGTCAGATTTCCAGACTCCTTAAGCCTTATATCTCTTTTAGCCTCTTTAGACGACTTATTAAGCAAATCAGCATAGGGGCCGCCGCGTTCGAATACCTTACTTGCCTGAAATGCTGATTCCACTGAAAATTTATATTTTTTATTTGCAGTTTCAATCATCAGGTTGAAAGCACTTAAAGACACACCTATCTCTTCTTCAGATTTACTTGACACCTCAAGAACGGGTGAAATCCCGAGTTTCCTTACAGCTTCATGAAGAGATTTTATTGATTTTTTCTTCTGGGATGTCGCCATCCCAGGAAACCATTGAAACTCAACATCAATCACTTTTACTCCAGGCACTTCGCTATTTTTCATAGGAACAAATACGGGACGGTTAGCCATACTAAATCACCCTCTTTCTTCTTGCGTACTCTCTTGAGGAGAAGAACGCAGTATCGCAGACTGCTTTCTGCAAAGGGTAGCGTCGGGAAAACCATTCCCTAGCACCAATTGAATCAAACACTACAGTACGGATTTTATCTGGAGGAATAGAAGATAGCACCAAAACTTCTGCCTGCGGATCGGTAGGGTCATATGGTTTAAGAAGATTGTTATCTCGTTGAATATCTCCCACCTCATCATCATAAACTCCGCTCAAAGCTGCGACTTGAGCTAGCCTTTTTCTGTCCTCAAAAATCATTCTTTTATCTGCTGCATTATGCTTAAAGAAAAGGCATTCACTTTCCCACAGTACAGATTTATCAATAATCAACACTACCCAGTTTCTAGCTGGAGATGTACACCTGTACTTATAAAACATTTTATAGTTTGGAAACGCTATAGATGCTGAAATACTCCCTTTTACTCCATCGAGCCTAACTTCATCGTTGTAAATAAAATCCACCCCCTTAGCCTCGAGAACCGCTCTCGGCACTAGGCCTTGGGACATCACTCCCGACAAATTTCTGAAGTCAGTAAAATGAGTAAGAAATGGAATAGAATTCTTTTCAACAAACGCTTTTATCTCATTCTCACGCATGAGTTTAGCAAGCGCCTGCTTTGTTTCTTGCCTTACAGCAAAGACTGGTACAGAAATTTCTTTTTCAGACCTATGAGGAACAAGCTTTTCACTCGCTTGTTTCGACCTATCGAGCTCTTCGAATAAACGACCTATTGACGTACGCTGCTTTTCATTACCCTTACTGACTACTTCAGTGTTTTTTCCAGCCAATAAAAAACCAGAATTGTAAAATTCCGCAATATTTTTGCTGGGTTCTATCACTCCTTCATATACAGAAGAATCTAGTTTTCGAACCTGCTCCGCTAATGGTAGAGCCAGCGCTTTGGTTATTTCACTATCCTTCACTTTATCCTGAAACGGCTTTATCAACTCCTTATTCGAAGGAGGGCGGTGTAGCAAATCAGCAGAGACTCTTGGTTTTTGTGTAGGACGATATCCCTTGCCTTTTGTATATTTCGAAGCCCCTGAAGGCCGACCGGTACCGGTATCGAAAACATAGCCAATAAAAAGCACCACTAAAACCAAGATGATCCAAAACATTAGTGCACCCTCCCCACCTATAATTAGTTATGCAGTTTTAACTATTATTTCCTGCAACCTGATTCACTTCCGCCAACAAATCCCCAAACTTTCCGTAATTCACCTTCACCCCGTCATCCAGATCCAGTGAGATACGTTGGTCGGCGTAGTGGCGCAGCTTCTCGTCGAAGGTATTGAGTTCGGCTTGCTGCTTGTAGAGTTTGCTTAGCTCTTTCTCGATTGCTTTCGCTTCGGCGGCGGAGGTGCTGGCGTCTTTGTCTTGCTCTAGTTTTTCCACGTAGCTGGCGAGCTTGGTGGTGAGCGGAATGACGTAGTCAGTGCGCATCTCGGCAAGGGTGCTTTCGTTATAGCGGTGCAGGTAAACCAAGCACTCGAAGGCTTTCTGCTTGCCGGAGGAGAACAGCCAGTAGATGGGGCGTTTTTTGTAGGTGCGCAGGTGGTCTTTGAAGAACTGGGTGCTGAGGTAGCGGCGGATGGTCTCCAGCACGGCTTCGCCCTTCTTGGGTTTAATAGCGTGCAAGCAAAGACTTTCAGCGACGAAATCGAGGTTTTCCTGAAGCTTCTCTTCGCCCCAAACAATACTCACAAAATCGCGGAAGCGGTTGGTGGCGTCGTCGGGGAACCACTCCTGGTCGGTGAGCGGGATGATGGCGTTTTTATCCGGGACGAAGCTTGGCTTGGGGATCTGGACGAAGTAATCGCGGACGGTTTCGCCCTGGCTGGCGAGGATCAGGCCGGGCTTGTCCAGAGAGTAGCGGCCCATCATGCAGCCGATGGCGTAACTCATCAGCTCCTTGAGGGTGTCGCAACGCTGCAGGGTTTCTAGCTCTTCCTCGGAGCGATTACCGCCATAGCGGTAGCGTGGGTTACAAGTGAGTGTGATTTCGTCCAGGGGAACTTCAGGAGTTAGCTCATGTTGCAGGCCGTAAGCTTTGATAAAAAAGCGGTTATTGTCTTCCTCTATACTTTGCATCTTTTGGACGGATTCATGCCAATTATCAAGTACTTTTCTATAAATTTCGAGCAAGCTATTCGATGACTTTCTTTTGAAAATTAATGGACATTCTTGAAAATCCCAAGATCTTTCATATGAGTCCCAGTCATGTTTTGTTAAATTAATTGCACTGCTTGATATTTCATGCACTTCCTCTGTTAATATTTTTTCATCAAAAGGAATTAAAGAAAAGTACCCACTATTAAAGTGAACTCCCGGTGCAATAGCCCTTGTTAAGAAATTCACGACTTTCGAATTGCAGTAACTTAAAACATCAAGCAGAAGTTCTTCTTCCAAGGGGAAGGCTGAATGCGCATTAGTGGCAAATATAAAATTTTCTGGATAATAACGAAACGACAAAGCTCCGATCGTATAGTCTTGCCATGAAACACTTGGTTTAAAATATAACCTTTCATTCCTAATTACAGAAGCAGGTTTTTTTTCTTTAATAGCACTTCCATTATTTTCCCAATTGATAACATATTCGATATTCCCATACCATTTTTTGAATACTCCACCCTTATTGTACGGATACCATTTTTTAAGCTCTCTGGTGGGCTCTATTATATTTACTTCATGCCAGCAACGAACAAATTTAGTATCGTCCGATGTCGAAAGACCTTGACAAGCTTTTGCAACCTCAGATATGGGCGGTGTATTTTTGTAGATTTTTCTTAACAGCCCACTCACGTGATATGTCAGTGGTGAACCAGGTATGCCGTTAATATCCCTAATAGAAATCAGATATTTATCAGGTGCATAGAAGGATCTTTCAATTTCTTCAATTGATTTAACTTCTGAAGATTTTTCATACAGCCGCATAAAAGTGGACTTATAGTCATCAGATTTAGCTTTCCTAATAACAAATGCGCATGAGCCAAAATCTGCTCCAAAAACACCTCGACCGTTATCGATCAAATTGTATATATGTGATTCAAATAATAATTCTTTCCTGAAATTTTCGAACGTTGAGTTTGTCAGCCACCCGGGGATATTAATGTTTGCAACACAACTGCCTAACTTTGCTAACTTTAGTCCAGTAATAGCAAAGCATGCATACATATCAGGCAAAAACGACTCATAAGAAAATCTTACAAATTGTGAAAAATCTTTACAGTAATATTTACTTCCCATGTAAGGCGGATTCGCAATCACCGAGTCATATCGCTGCGCCAGAACCCAGGCTTGCTGCACGATAGGCACCAGCCTCTGAGCGGCGGCTCTCTGCATCGTATCGCCTCTATTGTTTAGCTCGGTCAGCTCATCAAGCAGTGTCTTGAGTGGCGTTTCCAGTTCGTTGGGCACTTCAATCAGCGAGCCGAAGGTTTTGGCATCTTGAAAGCGCTCGATCAAGTCGGCAATGATTTTGTAAGTGGCATCGTTGCTGGAAAGGTCTTGCTGTTGGCTATCAAACAGGCCTTGGGATTGGCCCTGGTGCCAGTCGCCGGTGAGGTTCAGGTCGCGCCATAGGGTATTGGCATCCAGGTGCTGACTGCTTTGCATGGCCAGCACGTTCAGGCGCACGTTGCGGGTTAAAATCCGGCGGTCATCTTCACGGGCTTTCATCAATAGCGCAAAGCCCGCCAGCTGGGCGGCGCGGTCGTCGATATCCAGGCCGAACAGGTTGTTCTCCAGAATCAGCTTGGGGATGTCGCGGGTACGGTAGCCGCGCTCTTCGTAGATAGCCTTCAACACGTTATAGGCTTCCACCAGAATATGGCCGGAGCCGCAGGCAGGGTCTAGTACTTTGATTGTTTCAGGATCGAGGTTGGCCGGGGTGATGGCATCCAGTTGGGCCTGCACTTCGGGTTCCTGCTTAGCGGGCTCGATGTAGTACGGCATCTGGCCTTTGAGTGGCGAGCCTGGGTAGGTTTGCAGCCACTGGCGGCCTACCGAGTTCTGCACCAGGTATTGAACGATCCAGTTGGGGGTGAACAACTGGGTGGCGGCGGGGATGTCTTCGCTTTTCACCACCTTGCCAATCACCTGGTCTTTTTTCTCGCTGATGTAGAACTGGTAGAGCCAGCCAATCACTTCTACATCTTGCCAGTCTTCCTGGGGAATCGCTTCCACCAGCTCGCGGATCAGCGAATCGGTTTTGGTCAGGTTGTTGGGCAGCAGCAGCTCGCTAGCATCGTCCAGCGGCTCGAACAGAAACGGCATGGCCTCATGCAGGGCGTGGCACTGGGCCAGCAGCAGCTCGCGGTAGAGGGTTTCATCCTGGGTGCCGTCGAGCTTGAGTTCGCGCACGCGGGCGATATCCAACCCTGGCAGGTCTACTTCTAAACACTCATCAAGAATCTGGAACTGCCCGGCTTCGCCCCCTGCCCCGCTCAGCACGCGGCGGCCATGGTCTAGGTAGCCGTGAATCTCCATATAGCGAATGGCGCACAGGCGGTTGAACCAGCTGTAGGCGGCCTGCTCTATCGCTTGGGTAAAGCCATCGCGCTGTACCCACGCGGCCAGCGCTTCCCGTGCGCGTTTTAGGTGGGCGGGCACGGTGTGGGTTTGGCCATCCTGGGCGGTCATCACCAACACATCGCCCTTTTGCTCCAGGGGGGCAATCACAGCGCCGCCGTTGCCATCTGGGCTAATGCCCACACGGGCCGCCTGGCGCGTCATGGTATCGATAAAGCGAGCGCGGGCTTTGGGGGCGTATTTTTTGATGTTGGCGGTGTTCATGGTGAATCCTTGAGGGTGTCTTGCAAAAAGCGCAGGCCTTTAGGGGTTAAGCGGTATTGCTGAAGGCGACTGTTGGGCTTCTCGGGCAGCGTCATTTCGATTAATTCAGCCTGAAGCGCAGGCGTTAGGTAGTGTTGGCGAAAATGAGCACGATGCTTGAGCTGCAAGTGTTGACGTAGCTCGCCTGATGATAGCGGGCCATCGCTTAATATTTGCAGCAGCGGGAGCAGTGGTTCTATATTCTCAGACTGGGTCACTGACTGGGTCACTGACTGGGTCACTGATGTTGGATTTTCTATAGAAACCGGCGCTGCCAGCCGGATACTCAACCGCACGCGGTTGGCAATTTCTTCAATATGCGGCTCTGGCAGCCCCTGTGCGGCGGCCTCGGCAAAAATACGCTTTACGCCGCTGCCCCACTGCTCAATCAGCCCTAGCTCACGAAATACGCGGGCAATCACTGGGTTGCGGATCATGGAAACGCCGCGTTTCATGTCTTCAATGGTCATGCCGGGCATCAGTAGCCCTGGGCTTTCAATCTCAATACGGTCATCAAAAAACGCAATGCGTATAGGGCTACCGCGTTGGGAGTAGTCGCTGTGTACCAAGGCGTTAATAATTGCTTCACGCAAGATGGTCAGCGGTATGCTCCACACATCGCGGCGGCGCATAGCCCCAAACTCTGCCTGCTTGAAGGCATGTTTTTTAAGAAACAGTTCGATGTCATCTACCGCTTGGGGTAGCGGTGCGTGGATATCTGCCTGATCAAAAATCTCGACCTTATCGGTACCGCGAAAACGCCCGCACTGAATCCAGGCATCTTCAAAGTGCCATTGGCGCTCGCGGCCAAACAGCAAAATTCCGCCAACACTGGGTACTAGGCGACCTTGATACGAGACAAGTAGCCGTAATGTTCGTAACTTGTTGTCATCAAGCAGTTGTTCGCTGCTGAAGGTATGCTGTATGGCGTTTTGGTCAAGGTCGTCACGGCTCAGCTCGGGCATGGGCTGAACATCAAACGTAGTGCCGCTCGCTTGGCGCTGCATCTCCTGAATGAGCGCCAACCCCGCCTGCCGATTACTGGACCCGAGCCGCACCAGCACACCTTTTTCTTCGCCTAGCGCCTTGAAAAAGTGTGGGCGAGCGCTACTCAAAAACACCTCAATACACACCAGGGTATGCTTACCCACGCTAACCAGTTCAATATTAGGCAGTAGCCGGGGGTGAATGGCATCCGCGATCATGCTGGTAAGGCGCTCTTCCATATCCAGCGGGTCATCCACACCTGGCACGGTGCCGTCGTCATCAACGCCAATGATAAGTTGGCCACCTGCGGTGTTGGCAAAAGCGACCAAGGTTTTCATCAGTGGCTTGGGCGATGACAGGTCACGCTTGAACTCAAGCTGCTTGCCTTCTGGCTCACTGAGCCGCTGTTCAATGGTTGTGGCAGTCATGAGTGGCCTGTTGATTTTTTATATTGCTTTCCGTCTCACTGTCCCGCGTCCTGGGACACGCGACGGTAGCTTATTGTGGGCATTACTGCGCCAAGTGATGATTGACTCAGGGCGAACTATTCAGGGCGAAAAACGTCGATTTCCAGGCCATCGATATGGCGGTAATGGCGGTCATTGGCGGTGAGCAAAGGAACCCCTGCCTCCATCGCGGTGGCGGCAATCAGGGCATCGGCCATTTGCATGTTATGGCTGAGCGCATAGCTTTCGACCAGAAACATGGCACGCGAGGATATCCCCTCTTCCAGATGGCGGATGCTTGCTTGCCAGTAGATCAGTGCCTGGCGTAGCTGCCTTAGCTCCTGCTTGTTGCGCATGCCCTGCACCAGTTCCATATAGGTGACGGCAGAGAGCCAAAAACCCGGCGCGTCATCCAGGCGCTGGGCGGCGGCGGGGTTGCCGCGCAGATTCCAGATCAGTACATCCGTGTCCACCAGCATCAGTCGGTGCCCTCGAAGGAGCGCGGCGCGCGCAAACGGCGGACTTGTGTGTCGATCTCCTGGGCGCTTGCCTCGCCCTGATCCGCCCAGAGGCCGAACGCCGGGTTGGGGGCCGAGCGCTTTTCAGGCGTGGCAGACGCCACCCCCACCAGGCGGGCACAGGGCTTGCCGTGAAAGGTGATCTCTACGGTCTCGCCACGCTGGGTAGCGGCAATCAAAGCTTTGGTTTGCAAGCGCAGCTGCTTGACGTTGGCATGCATAATGACTCACCTCTGCGGTATCGCTCAGACCCGACGCGGCTGAACGGGTTATTTTTAAAGTGTAACCTGCTCGTCGACACCCTGCCAACCGGGATGCTTAGGCTTGGCGTTAGTCGTTGCCACTGTCAACAAACATAATCGAACACTACCGCACCTGTACCCGCTTGCCCGCTGAAAGCGACCCTTCCAGCTCTTTTCTCAGCTCTTCCATAAACGCATCCACTTCCGCTTGGCTTTCCAGGTACACACCGCTATGCACGCGGCTGAGTACGTCGCTGACGCGTACCCTTGCCACGGGTTTGGGGGCATTGACTGCTGCTGGGGCTGTTGCGGTGTGGGGATCGTAAGTTTTATCTCTTGCCGCCGTGTGCCCTGCGGGCGGTTGGCTGCCTGGGGTGGCCGTCGGCGCGGTGGAGTCGCCTCCAGCAGGCGTAGGCGCGGGCGGCTGCCGCTTGGCTACCTCAGCCTGGGCGTTGTGAAGCGCATCCAGGCTCTCTTCTTCTTGCTCAACGGCCGTTTCTGTTTGCAGTTGGTAGATCTGGGCGATGCTGACCGACTGATTGACCGACGCTTTGAGCTGCTGCAGCGGGTGCAACAAGCGGTTGCTGAGTTCGGCGTTGCCAATACCACTTTTGGCAATTTCAGCGCTCACCTTGGCGATGCGCGTGTCGATACGTGCAATGGCGTGTTCGCGTTTTTCGGTGACCAAGCGGGTATTAATGTCATCCAACGTTCGCACCAGGCCATCTACTTTGTTCAACATGGCGTAGGGGGCATCGGCGCTATAAATGCACTCACACTCGGCCAGTGCCTGCTGGGCCTCGGGGTGTTTTTCTAGCTCCAGGTGGTTAACCCCAAACCTTACGCGCGCCTGTTCCAGCTGCTGCCAGGTGGTGAGCTGCTTGGTGAAGAAGTCGCTTAGGTCGCGGTAGTCTTCTTCTAAATCGAGCAGCGTGTCTTGCTGGCTGGCCACTGCCTTAAAGAAGTCGAAACTGTCGTCTAAGCGCAATAGCCGCTCTACTTCCAGCAGCGAGCTTTCAATGGCTTTTCGCCCTGGGAAATTGCCCACGTCGGTTTTGCTTTTGTACGCTTCTAGCTCGCGGCGCCAGCGGGATAAGCGATCCACATAGTAGCTGAATAGCTCTTTTTCGCTTGCGGGGCCTAGCTGGCCAAACAGGTCTTTGGTGAGGTTGCGGGCTTTGTTCAGCACTGCATCTTCGGTTTGGCGCTTTTTCTGAATGCGCACTTCACTGCGCCGGCGGGCGTTATTAAGCAGCTCGAAGGCTTCTTTACCGCTGAGCGCGGGGCCTGCGGTGTGGAAGGTCAAACGGCCAGCGGTATGTAGGCGGCCTAGAATCAGCAGCGTTTCGCCTTCCGGCCAGCCGAAAGGTCGGTTACTAAAACGTTCGATAAGCGGGTTAAGCGGCACCGGCTCGCCGCTGTGCAGCGAGATATACTGCTCCACCTCTTTTACTGCCTGGGCGTTGCCCTCCTCCCCGTCTAAGTTAAGATTTTGCGTACCGATATCATCGGCTGTTAACACGGCTTGCAGTTCACGCATAGGCTCTGGGTTAAGCACCGTCAGCTGGCCCAGCTTGCTGTAGGTGTTTTCCAGCAGGTAGCGGCAAGCTTCATCCAGGCGGGTGCTTAACTGGCTGCGGTTGAGTTCCAGCTTTTGGCCAAGCGCATAGGCGTCTGCATCTAATAGCATTTCTTCCAGACGAACACGTAGGCGTTTTTTACGCTCTTGGTTTTCCCGGCCACGGTCGGCCAGAATGCGCTCGACGCTGTGGTCGTTGGCCGATAGGTTCAAGCGGATGAACTTGTCGGTTTTTAACAGCGTACGCAGTTCGTCGGTAAAGCGCTTATCGTCGGGTAGCTTAATCAGCACCTGCCCGCCATTGTCGCCGCTTTTGTGAATACAGCCCGCGTCGCTAAGCTGCACGTACTCCACGTCTAAGGGTGACACCACCTCTACCCTTAGCTGACTCTGGTAGCGACCATCTAGTGTGTGACCATCCAGGTAGCGGCCAATGCTGTAGTCGGTTTTGTTCAACGGGTAGCGGTATTTGGCGCGATCACGCAACAGGTCTTTAAAAATTAGGCTGGAGAGCTCTTTGTTCTCATCGCTACTGGTGACTTCGGTGGCTTTGATCTTGCGGGTAATGTCGCGCTCTTCATTGGTGAGGAACTGATATTCATCGCCATTACGCGTAATCAGGCTCTCTTTTTCTAGTCGCGCTAAGGTCGCGTCTAATTGCTCACGAATAGCAATTCGGTCGTCGTCAATTTGAGTCAGCGATAGCGTAACGAGGTTGTCGACCGTGCCTTTGACAAGATCCACATAGCGGATCATAAACAGCGTGCGCAGCGTTTCGACATCAAACGCCTCTAACACGGGGTTTTCGCTGGCCTGGTCGATGGTGCGTTTTACGGCCGTATCAAGGAAGCCTTCTATCGCCGTATAAAAGCAGTGCATCGGCACCAGCGCGCCAATCGATTTTTCTTGCACGGCTTTGGCGGCCATGTGGAAAGCATCGAGCATTGAGCGCTCACCATAGGCAAGATGCGCGCCGGTGGCCCCTACCTTGCGGATCTCTTCGAAGACTTTTTGCACCAGCTGGAAGTGGTACGGCACGAAGGGATAATTGGCGATAAAGCTATCCACGCCTTCAATATTTTTCAGCGTGGGGCCTGAGCGGTCAAAGGTCAGCTGGTTACGCAGGATAGAGCCTTTGGCTTCAAACACACCTTCCAGCTCAGCGCGTGCCGGGTCGGTTTTCACCAGCAGGCGCTTGCGGATGACTTCGTCAGAGTTGGAGCTTGAGAGCGATAAGCGGGTTTTGAAGCGTCCGGCGATCTTAGAGAAATCGTTGGCTTTTGAGGCGGTCATTTCGCCTAGCACTGCGTCCATATCCGCCTGAGACGTCACCACAATCCAAGCGCGACCACCGCAAATCGTGCCCAGGTTTTCGGTGAGCGTTTGCAGGGTGAGCATAAGGCGGGTGTCGCTGCCAATAAACTGGCCGACTTCGTCCACCATAAACACCATGCGCCGGGTGGATGATTGGGATTCCAAAAACTCTTTCACCCAGTGGCAGAAGTTTTCCACTGAAACACTAAAATTGGCTTCTGACTCTTCAAACCATTTATGGGCAGCTTCCGGGGAAAGCTCTAACGCAACGCTAATCGCTTGCTCGATGTCATCTTGGTAGAACTGATAGCCGTCCCGCTCCTCTTCCCACGCCATGCCGCTGGCGTCATTAAACGCCTGCTTGAAGGGCTCATACACGCCCCGCTTTTCTAAGTGGCGCTCCATGTGGGCAATGTGCGGGTAATCCGAGCTAAAGCCTTGGTACTCGTTAAATACGCGCAGAAAGACGTTGAGGATGGGGTTGCCATCGTCGTTAGAGCTGGCCTTACTGTCGATGTTGAATAGCACCACATGGGCGGGTTCGCGTACTGCGTTAGTGATATCAGCCCGTATGGAGCTGTCCACCAGCTTCTGCTCGTCAAAGAAATCCGCCGCCCGCTTGGCATGGCCGTTGGCATCAAAAGCTTCGGTATTTTCCAGCAGATAAGAGAGCGTTTTCAAAAAGTGGGATTTACCCGACCCAAAGAAACCGCTAACCCAGACGCCCACGCGGTTGGCGATGGAGGGGTCGTCTAGCGGGGTGGTGTAGGATTCAAAAAAGGCGCGAAAGTGCTTTTCTAACTCATTGGTGACCACGTACTCATCTAGCTCTTGGTAGATAGTTTCCTGGTCACGCTGATCAGCCTTTACAACGCCATTGATTGACCGGTTGAGCGGCTTGAGGAAAAGCTCTTGAATGCGCATATCAGTCCTATAAATGTTTAAATCCTATAAACTTTTTAAAAACAGTCTGTTACATAAACCGCGATGACCTGCGGCTTGGTAACACCACGAGTGGTAACAGTCATTAACGTGTGAACGTAACACGCTGCACGGTTTGCTATCTTGTGCTCATTTCTAAGTGCTCATTTCCACGCGCTCATTTATAAGTGCTAGGGCACGAGCGCAAAAGCGCGATAGTAGTTATTGCTCTTAATCTGATTAAACAGGGTAAGCGTTTGCCCGTCATAGTGGCCTGGGTAAAACAGTACCAAAGGCTTATGCCCTAACGGGCCATGCAGCGCGTTCAGCAAACTATGCGCTCGTACCATTGGCCATAGACTACCGACACCGGTTAGTAGCACGATATCAGGGTCATGCGACAAAGAGTGTCGGATGAGGTAAGGGGCAAACTTATCCATGTGCAGTGGCCCACGCAGTGCCTTAAGCAGTGCTGCATCGCCTTTGTTTTTCTGCATGGCAATGGCTTTATCAAGAAAGCCGCGCTCAGTCAGATAGTCTTTGAGCACGTGAAGCAAGTTAACCTGGGCCACCTTGAAATGGCCGTATTGGCGCGCCATTAACGAGGGAAGGAAGTTCAGATAGGCACGTACCTGAAGCTCGTGCTCAGGAGCGTAATCAAAAATCCAGAAGCCGATTTCGTTACCTAACCCTTGGCCTGCTAAAAAATCCGGTCGAGTGATTTTCTCGGCGACTTGGTTTAATCGTGCCCGAAGCTGGTCATCCTCATGGAACATAACGCTGGTAGGTGGTAGGTGCTGCTCATTATGTGACATGCGGAGCGTCTCTATGTCGGGCATGTTTTGGGCATATTGCGGGCAAGATTACGTTGCTTACAGTCATAGCCGCAAGGTCTACTTAGTTTTCATTAGTTCAATAATGAGTTTTTCCAACAGATAAATGCTTAGCGCAATTTTTGAAGACAATTTTGTAAACGGGTATGGCGGTGGGTTTCAAGCAGCATCTTCAGCTCTGGGCGGGGCAAGAAAGACTGAAGCCGACGTGATCGGCTGGAATCCAATATGCCGACCTCTGTCAGCATCCGAAACACTACCTGACCCATTTTGCGCCTTGAACTTTCTGCCCAGGTAGCAATCGCTGCATCGCGGTTAGCACGTTCGGCAAGAAACTCATCCCACTGATAGGACTGAAGCTTTTCAGACCGCGTTAAAAACGCATCGGCCACCACGCTTTCAAGAAACTCCACCATCAGCAGGTTGCGTGCCATGGCAGCACAAAACGATACCTGTGACGCTAGCTGATCGTCTCCATCGTGCAGGGCTTTCCAAAAAGAGGGTTCCAGTTTCTCTAAGCGTTTACGGATGGCCTGCGCTGCACGCTTGGCTGTCGCTGGGCGATTCTTCTGTAGCCGGTTTTCAACGATGATGGCTTGATGCCAGTGTGCGTCGTCTACCTCGCCCAGCAATAGCGCTGCAACTGCACGGCTTTCACGCACCATCAATCCACCACCAATGAGGTCTGAGTTGTAGCTAAACGAAAGCGTCACAAAAGGTTTACCCTATTAACGTGCAGAGCATTACTGTAAACCAATTTGCAACAGCCTACGACCTAGTGCCTACTCAAGTCCTTAGCTTTACCAACCCACCATATTTTCCAACTCAGCAGCGCGTTCGGCGGTTTCACGTAGGAAGCATTCATTGCTGGCTACTTGTGCGAGTGTTCCTCCGATGGTGGTGTAGAAATCGCAGTTAACATCACGATAGTTGATCCAGTGGCGCTGGGCGTTTAGCAGCACCTGTTGGCGTTCTTCGGAAAGATCGCGGCGGGCATCGCTATAGGCCCCGTTCAAAAGCGCATCTTGAGTAGCAATCTCATCAGCAATGCAGTTCAGTATTTCAACAGTCACTCCACCAGAGACATCCATACATTTACCAAAGCGGCCGGCGTACGCATACTCAGTGCTGCTTTGTGCTGTTGCTGCCACTGGCAATATTAAGCATGACACTAGGGCTATAGTTGGCTGCCATGTTTTAAATCCTATGTATAGAGCAAATACCCCGACTAGCGCACCAGACGGGGCTTATTTTAGTCCTGGTAGCGCACAGCTTTGAGCTGTGCCTTTCCCTGCCCCCAGGTAAACAGCGTGATTCCTTCTTCCTCGGAGGATTCGACGACAATGGCGTCAGCACCACAGGCGCAGGCCTCCGCCCGCGCATTGTTGATCGCGGCTGAGGCTGTTTTATCATGCCCGAGCGTGGTGCCGGTTTGAGAAGAAATCATACAGGCAACTTCGTAGGGCCGCTCAATATCGCGCTCACTGACGTACTGTTTCAATTCGCAATTAGCAGGTTTAGCAGTCCCCATTGAGACAGGCTGAACGCCAACTGAGCCACACCCAGTTAAGAGCGCCGCGGTAAGAGCAACGGCAGCAAATGCGAATATGCGATGAGTCATGGTATTTGGTTCCTGAAATCACAGTACAAAAACACCGCCCGGAGGCGGTGCTGTTAATGGCTTAGATTTGGCCGAGATATTCCATCTGATCAAGCAAATGGCTAGGCACATCTTCAACCAAAACAAGCGTAATCTCGGAATTACCGTCATCGCTGGTAGCAACACTTTCACCAAGTGTTGCATTGAGGATATCAGGTGAAAGGTTATACATAGCGCCAGACAGAGGATCAACAATCAGCCAACCGATCAAACCGCCAAAGATCAGGTTGCCACCAATGAACCAGCCGTTTGGGCTAGAATTAATCATCATAGTGCGGCTTTCGTAGCCATCTTTGGAGATTTCCACATTGTAAGTCTTACCACCGAAGTAACTGCCGTCAGATTTACGCAATTGCACAGTCGTCGGCGTGGTAGCCGAGTGAACCTGCATAGAGCGCTCATCGGTGATCAACACATTGGCATTGCTCGGGCTGCTGTTAATCGTGATGCCTTGCTCTTTGTCACCAACGATGGAGGCACAGCCTGTCACCAGTGATAAGGCGGCAAGAGCAGCAGTCAACTTGAGCATTTTCATTTTAATGATCCCTAATGTTCCATTTTTGGATGAGTGGCTTGAGCCACTTTTCTATTGCGCGACTGGTTTAGTCACGTCTCTCTGGCATGATGCCAAATGCTTTTTTCGCGAATATCTCTCTCGCTAACCTGTATTCCTCCCTCTATTTTTAGAGGAGCAGGCCTTTTTATTCGATGGCAAGGATGTAACATCCCTCGTTGCATTGGCGTTCACGCGGCAGTCAATCTATTTTTACCGTCGCGGATAAAAGCACAGGCGTCTGGCTCTTAGAGGGCCGACAAGCAAGAATCTTTGTTTTACTAAGTAGCAACAAAAGGTATGGCAAGAAAGTAACCGAAGGCTGCGACATCCTGTGCCGCAATGCGAGACTAATAATAAGCTATCAAATACTAATAATAATGAGGATATCATTACATTGAACTAGCTACCAGAGCAGAAGACTAATATTTTTGCTATTGAAGGTTATAAATGCTCAAAAGCCACCTGAGATTTTTAACCGTGCGAGCCAGTTAGTGAATGGTTGCGATCATGCATCAGGTTCATGGCGAAAGCCGAGCCAAGGTACAGTTTACTTCTCGTACACCACTCAGGAGAGATCAGTTCCCCATTCAAGCTTGGCTATCGAAACAGCAATAGATATTCTTCGCTTTTATGCGGCCTAAGTTGTCGCACCCATACCGTAGCTTATGACACCTCACCCTTGAGGAAAGGCATGCTATGGATACGTTGGCAGTTATCGCTGCACTTTACGGATGCGCGGCGGCTGCTTGATGAGGATGAGTTCTAACGGCTTGAGCCAATGGGCACGTAAAGTTCGCGCCATCCCCAATGGCAAAGCGCTTATTCCTGCGGCGCTTAATGAAATGACGTGGCAAATCATTTCTCAAGCCCTGCTGGAGCAGAAACCGGTAGATGTCGTGTATTTATACCGTGCGTCCAAAACAGAAAAGTGCTTCACCCTTCATCCCCAAGGGCTCGTAAGCCGACACAGCGTGACGTATTTGTCGGCGACAGTGAACGACTATGACGATATTCGTCAGTTCGTCATGCACCGCATCGAAACAGCCAATATCAGTGATTCGACCTGATGACCTTTGCATGGCTTTGACTTAGACAATTGCATAGCGGGTGGAGCGTTTGAATATTTGCAAGGCAAAGCCCCCGTCATACTCGTCGCCCAAGTAGCGCCACAAGTCGCGTGGTTGCTCAGCGAGACTCCACTATCGGAAACTCAGCGGCTGACCTCACTACCCGATAGCAACTGGCAACAGCTAAAAGCCGAGGTGCCCGATGATCAACAAACGCTGTGGTGGCTGATGGCCATGGGCGCCAATGTCAACGTACTGGCGCACGCGACCTCTTAACAACTTGCCAACGATAGCCAACCTACCGAAAGGAGATAACGGTGCTCTTTTTTGCTTATGGCTCTAATATGTCATCCCAGCGCTTAGCCGCGCGGATTCCAGCGCGCTTTGTCACCACCGCCCTTCTACCGGCGTATCGCTTGGCTTTCATCAGCAAGGCGGGGACAGCTCTGGCCAGTGCGATATTGTACCGGCATCCGATCAGTCGGCGGTCTACGGCGTTATCTGGGAAGTCGCTTCGCACCATAAACTGACACTGGATCGTTATGAAGGGCTCAACGCTGCCTACGGTGAAACCTGGCTGACGGTAATTGACCTGGCGGGTGAAGGACAATTTGAAGCACAGGCATATGTTGGCAAAATTACTTCCATGGGTATGCGCCCCTATACGCGGTACAAGGCCATGTGTTAGCTGGCGCAAGAGGACACGGATTACCCGCAGCCTATGTCCGCGCGCTAGAACGAATTGAAGCTCGAATTGACCCAGACACCGAACTCCATACACACGAAATGGTGTTACATGGGCACTACGAACCGTTAGTGCGGGGAGCATAATGGGAAATGATGAGCGTTTAATCGTGGAGAAGGCCACGATCATAAGGGGCGTCGACTCGAAAACATCTGGAGACTCCGCTATTCCTGCCTGGAACACACCACGACTATATTCAGTGGCTGTTTCCTACTCCGGAAATGGGCCGTTTTAACGCCTTTGCGCCTTTACTGACGTCCGAAGTGCAAGCGACTTTTGAGAGAGAATCATCCTTACGCCTACACCAGCAACGGTCCCTTGATGTAATGTTGGACTTTTTTAGGCTGGAACGCGAAAACCATGTCATCACAGCACAGCCCAACCTCTCGATCCAAGCGCATGCTTGGTTGAAAGCGGGTGGCCATAATCATCTACGCATTACTCGTATGATCCTTTCGTTAGCGTTGTGCCATGCGCCAGAGCTTGCTCAGGCTTTTCAGAAAGCCGTAATAGATATTGGTACTCAGCAGGGCATAGTGTCAGAAACATCGGTGCAGTTTTGGCGAGATGCGATTTAAGCAGCGTCAACTGAACGATATCGTTGGAGGCATCAAGACGAGCTCCGTCTAGGGCATCTCTGATTAACGCGGTGAGCGCAGCGTGCCAAAGGCCTCCTGAAACGCTGACAAACAAAAACGGCCACTGTCGCAATTAGCTAAGTGACCGTTTTCTATGTTCTTGGTCGGAGCGACAGGATTCGAACCTGCGACCTTTGCAACCCCATTGCAACGCGCTACCAAGCTGCGCCACGCTCCGCTGTCTTTATTGGCTGCTACATATTTGCCTCAAGACGGTGCGTATACTAGCGGTTTCTTGCATAAATGAAAAGCCCTTATAGCGCTTTCTTTTCAAGTATTTGTCATTCACCACCTTAACGCGATCCAGCCTTTCTCGTTAGTGTTGGTCAGCGTCGAGCAGCAGATAGGCCATGGCGTCATAGACACCCGGCGCAGCGACCAGCAAGTGTTCTGGGTAGAGGTCTTCGGGCACCGATTTGGGCGGTTCATATAAGTGGCCTACCCGCGCCCCGGCTTCGCGTGCAATGACCCAGCCCGCGACAAAATCCCAGGGCGAGACGCTTTCGTAATACGCATCTAAGCGGCCACAGGCCACATCGCACAGATCGAGGGCCGCCGCGCCATTACGGCGGATATCCTGGCATTCAACAAGTACCGCCTCTAACCGCTTTAAAAGGTGCTTGCGCCCTTCTTTGCAGTAGGGGAATCCCGTTCCTACCAGGGTGTGAGCCAGTGAATCAGCACGGCTAGGCTGGATGGCCTGGCCGTTGCAAAAAGCCCCACCGCCTTCTGCCGCGCTAAAGGTTTCGCCTAAAAACGGTGCGTGTACAACACCGACCTTAGCAATGCCCTCTTCCATCCAGCCGATGGACACCGCCACATGGCGCAACCCCTGCGCAAAGTTGACCGTGCCATCAATGGGGTCCACGACCCAAAGCTGCGGCGCCTGCACATGCACAGCGCTCTCGGGGGCGAGCTCTTCACTCAGCCGGGCTTCACCAGGAAAATGCTCTTCCAGCCGCTGGCTAATGAGCTGGTCAACGGCCACATCCACATCGGTCACCAGCTCATTGTCTTTTTTCAACCGCTGCGAAAAACCTTGTTGCTCACGCGCCTGGATGATCATCTGCCCGGCTTCTTCGGCGATGGCAATAGCTAGCTCAAGACGTGCCGCTAATGTGTCGTCGCTCATTGAATCTCCCTTTAGAAGGCGATGCTGCTAAGAGCCTCTACCATAAGCCGCCGAGAGGTAATTTTCGAGTCATGCCGACTTCCCATCATGCTTGTTAGCGCAAAACATCGACCAGAACATCCACCACAACGCGGGTGGCTGCTTCGATCAAGACAACATCCGCCCCGACCCGCTCCCATTCATAGCCTGGGTATTGCGGTAACTGAGCGGCTAGCCGTCCATCAAAGCGCTTGGCGATACCCGGCGGCAGCGGCTTACCGCGCTCTAAATTGCGCTGAACACCCGGCGGCAATGATTCAGCTCGCGGCGCATCGTGCTGGCGCAATAACTGGCGCAGTTCACCCTCATTAATGCGGGGTAAATCAACCCGCTCATTTTGAGCACTTTCGGTATGGTGAGCGTCGTGCTGCTGAGTCTGGTGTTGACTACTGTTGCCCTTATCCCGCGCACCGTGAGCCGGGGCATGGTCGGGTTGGGCAAAGGCAGCGCTATTGAGTAGCAGTGCGCCACAGGCAGTTAGGATAATCAGTTTGGTAGGGGTCACTGTAAGCTCCTCGCTCAAGGTTAGAGCTGACAGTCTAAAGAATAAATGCGCAGGGATTGAGGAAGGATAAGGGAGTTGTCATTCATGAGGGTTAAGCAAGTAGTCATAGGCTAAAAAAAGCGGCCAGCCAAAAGCCAGCCGCCATATTGCTCTATACTAAAAGGTTAATGACATTAACCAAACTTTTATTCTGTAGTCGTAGCCGTCCCACAACCGCGAAGCTCTGTGATAGAGCTATCTAGATCATTAGGCACACATTCCCATTCGCCGTCCGCGTCTCTAGTCCAGGTAATCGTACCATCGTCATTTACTCCGCCGACGAAGTCAAACACTAATGTACCGGCAGAACCAGTCCAGTTCACTGTCCCTACATCTGTCGTTACTTCTTCTAATGAAGCATCAGCTGCTGCTGTTCCTTCGGCATAAATCTGTTGATCGATTTCAGTTTTAAACGCCGTCACCGTTGCTAGGCCAGAAGTCGCTTCAGAGCGCGCTATATAGTTTTGGTACTGAGGGATGGCGACAGCTGCCAATACGCCAATAATGGCTACGGCAATCAATAGCTCAATCAGCGTAAAACCGCCTTGTTTGGTGTTACGGGTAATCGGTTGAAAAGTGCTTTGCATATCGTTTGTTCCCTGTATAGCCGGTATAGAAAGAATGCTTTTTTGGGTGAAACACCATCGGGATGACGGCTTTTGAATTCTGGCGTTACAAATACCACACTAACTTACATTTGACGAGTTTTCAATGAATTAAGGACTACTTTGATCACCCTATTCTCAACCCACCCTTATTCCACTTTCATTCCACTCTCCTCCCAATATTAACCAGCGCCCTGCCACTTTAGGATTACCCTCTCATTACGTTATCACTACTGTCCTCAGCGACTAACTGTGGTAAAAGTGAGCCGCATTGTGGGAACCCAGGCGAGCGTCCGATGAGCCAAGCGACTACCGAATCAACATTAAGTTATGAGTCAACCCTAAGCCACGCCGCCGCACGCGGCGGGCAGCGCGGTATTGCTCAGCGTTTAATCAAGCACGGCTTGCTAACCGAAGCGCAGGCGGCGGCGGCCGCTAGCGCCGCCGTGGAAAACGATATTTCACTGTTAGAACACGTGGTTGAAAGCGGGCTTGTGCCCCCCACCGCCGCGGCGATTGCCGCAGGGTACGAGTACGGGCTAGCGGTTATCAATTTAGAAGCTGTTCGTATTAGCTCGCTGCCCCCTGTTGCTGACTACCCAGTGAGGATTCTGCAAAGCTTAAATGTGGTGCCTTTGGCCCGTCATGGGCACCGTTTAACCGTGGCCGTGCCTTACCCCGCCACGCTTACCCAGCTTGATGAGTTACAGTTTGCCACTGGGCTTAGCATTGAAGGGATATTAGCCCCGATGGACCAGCTAGCCACCACGCTGAGTAGCTATTTAGCATTAACGCAAAGCGAACGTGGCATGCTGGACGAGTTTAATGACCTCGACGATGAGCTATCGACGCTGAGTGTTACCGAAGACAGCGAAGTGCCTTTGGAAGAGGCCCCCCAAAACAGTGATGATGGCCCCATCGTCAAGTTTGTTAATAAAATTTTATTAGATGCGATTCGTCGTGGTGCCTCCGACATTCATTTCGAGCCTTACGAAACGCAGTATCGTATCCGTTTTCGTATTGACGGCATCTTAATTGAGGTCGCACGCCCTCCTTTAGGCATGCGTAACCGTGTTGCCGCCCGCTTGAAAATTATGGCGCGGCTGGATATTTCTGAGCGGCGCCTGCCCCAAGACGGAGCGATAAAACTTAAATTATCGCGCACGCGCTCGCTCGATTTTCGGGTCAACTCACTGCCCACGGTGTATGGCGAAAAATTGGTATTGCGTATACTCGACCCCTCCGCGGCCCAGCTCGGCATCGAGCAATTAGGCTTTACTGATGATCAACGTCACTTTTATGAACGTGCCCTCAATCAGCCCCAGGGAATGATACTGGTGTCGGGCCCCACTGGCAGTGGCAAAACCGTGTCGCTGTATACCGGCATTAATATTCTCAATAAAGTGGAGCGCAATATTTGCACGGCGGAAGATCCGGTTGAGATTAAAGTAGCCGGTATTAATCAGGTCAACGTGTTACCTAAAATTGGGCTTGATTTTGCCAGTGCGCTACGGGCATTTCTGCGCCAAGACCCGGATGTGGTCATGGTGGGTGAAATTCGGGATTTAGAAACCGCTGACATTGCCGTTAAAGCCTCCCAGACAGGCCACTTGGTGCTTTCTACCGTGCACACTAACTCAGCCGCCGAAACGCTCACGCGGCTGGCGAACATGGGGGTAACGTCGTTTAACATCGCCAGCGCTGTTAGCCTGATTATTGCCCAACGCTTAACGCGTAAACTCTGCCCACGCTGCAAGGAGCCGGTTGTTATCCCCCACGAGGCACTGCGCAAAGAGGGCTTTAGCGATGAAGAAATTCAACAGGCCACTATTTTCAAGCCGGTAGGTTGTAAGCACTGCACCCATGGCTATAAAGGTCGCGTGGGTATTTATGAGGTCGTTCCCATTACGGAAGCCATGCGCCAATTAATTATGAGCAACGCCAAC
The DNA here is from genome assembly GCF_055725665.1 of Vreelandella sp. DA03-1M. Classification (NCBI taxonomy): domain Bacteria; kingdom Pseudomonadati; phylum Pseudomonadota; class Gammaproteobacteria; order Oceanospirillales; family Halomonadaceae; genus Vreelandella; species Vreelandella sp. DA03-1M. The sequence continues at coordinate 2,205,285 of NZ_CM146798.1, read as the reverse complement.
GCGATGGATATCGATCAGCAGGCGCGCCGCGAAGGCTACCCCAGTTTGCACCAGAGCGGTTTATTAAAAGTCATGCGGGGGATTACCAGCCTTGAAGAAATTAACCGCGTCAGTAAGGAGTAAACAATGGCAAACGCTCGGCGTAAGCGTCGCCCATCTCTTCAACTTTATCGTTGGAAATGGGCGGGCAAAGGCCCTCAAGACAGAGCACTGAGCGGCGAAACCCTTGGCCGTAATAAAGCGGAGGTAACGGCTGAACTGGCGGGGCAAAGCATCAATGTTAAGCGCATTCGCAAAATAAACAGCCTCAGCGGCGCAGGCCGTATTAAGCCTACCGACGTGATGGTGTTTGCGCGCCAAATGGCGACCATGATTCGCGCCGGTATTCCTTTGTTACAGGCTTTCCAAGTCGTCGGCGAAAGTTTGAAAAAGCCCGCCATGGCGATGTTGGTAGAGCAGATGAGGAGCGATGTTTCATCGGGTTCAAGCTTTTCTGATGCGTTACGCCGTCACCCAAAACATTTTGATCAATTGTTTGTTAACCTCATCGATGCTGGCGAACAAGCCGGTGCGCTGGATCAGATGCTGGACCGTGTCGCGACTTATAAAGAGAAAGTGGAATCACTAAAAGCGCGCGTTAAGAAAGCCCTTTGGTACCCTAGCGCCGTGATGATCGTCGGCATATCGGTCACCCTGCTGCTGCTGATTAAAGTCGTCCCCCAGTTTGAAAGCATGTTTAATAATTTTGATGCGGAGCTTCCTGCCCTGACTCAAATGACCGTTAACTTATCCGAACTTGCTCAGCGCTATTGGCTTGTGGCCCTGGGTAGCCTGGTGGCCACGGTGCTGGCCATCAAAATAAGCGTTCAACGCTCACCCAAAATGGCTTATGGCATGGACGTTTTGGTGCTTCGCTTACCGGTGATCGGCGACATTATGCATAAATCCGCCCTTGCCCGTTTTGCGCGCACCTTAGCAACGACCTTTGCTTCCGGCGTACCGTTGATGGAAGGTTTAGAGACCGCTTCTGGGGCCGTGGGCAATAAAGTTTATGAACGCGCCGTCATACAAACCCGTAAAGATGTCGCGACCGGGCAGCAGCTACACTTTGCCATGCGCATGACCAACCGCTTTCCTCCCCTGGCAATTCAAATGGTCAGCATCGGCGAAGAGTCGGGGTCGTTGGATGCCATGTTGAACCGCGTCGCTGATTATTACGAAGAAGAAGTCGACAATAAAGTCGACGCCCTTACCTCCCTAATGGAGCCGATTATTATCGTCGTATTGGGCGTACTGGTGGGCGGCGTCGTTGTGTCTATATACTTGCCAATCTTCAGCTTAGGCTCGGCTCTCTAACTTAGGCGCGGCCTTTTATAGTGCCTTACCCCGGCAACTCATCCATTCAAACTCATCCATTCAAACTCATCCATTCAAACTAACCCACTCGTATAAGGACATTCATGCATTACCCTCCCCTGATTATATGGCTCATGGCTTTATTGGTTGGGCTGTGCTTAGGCAGTTTTCTTAATGTGGTTATTACGCGCCTACCGGTCATGCTGATGCGCCATTGGCGCCGTGAAGCGCGTTCAGCGCTTGAGCTGGATGAGGAGCCCTCGCCACGCTTCAATTTGGCCACACCAGGCTCAATGTGCCCCCGCTGCGAAACCCCGATTGCCTGGCACGACAACCTGCCGCTGATTGGCTGGATTAAACGCCGCGGGCGGTGTGCAGGGTGTCAAACGAGCATCAGCATACAATATCCGCTAGTGGAAATGGCCGGTGGCCTACTGGCCTTGGCGGTAGTGGCACTCCATGGCCTCACTGCAGAGTCATTATTTATTTACGGCGCCTGCCTGATGCTGTTAGCACTCGCCGTAATTGATCTTCGCACCCAGTTATTGCCAGATGTCATTACGCTCCCGCTACTGTGGGCAGGCTTACTTTTTCAGCTACTCTTCCAGCCGTTTATGCTCTCCGATGCCGTTATTGGCGTAATGGTGGGCTATCTTTCTCTATGGAGTTTTTATTGGCTGTTCAAACTCGTCACCGGTAAAGAGGGCATGGGCTTTGGCGACTTTAAGCTGCTGGCCGCGCTGGGCGCCTGGCTAGGCTGGAGCTTTTTACCACTTATCTTGATACTTTCCGCAGGGCTTGGCGCGGTGGTTGGTTTAACTGCGCAGGCCTGCGCGCCTCGCTTACGTGGCAAACCATTACCCTTTGGGCCTTTTCTTGCCCTCGCTGGTTGGGTAGCGTTATTAGTTGGCGATGAGCTAATGGCGCTGTATCTCAGCCTGCTTATTTAACGTTTAACGATTGTTATTTTTTTATTAAAGCTGGGTTATTAAATTTGGGCTATTAAAACTGAGCTAGTGAATTTGGGTTATTGAAAACTGAGCTAAGTGAGGCAGCAGATGATTATCGGATTAACCGGTGGCATTGGGTCGGGCAAATCGACGGTTGCGCGCGCCTTTGAAACGCTCGGCGCTGCCTCGGTCGATGCTGACGATGTCGCCAGAGAAATCGTTCTACCTGGCGAACCGGCACTATTAGCCATTAAAAACCGCTTCGGTGACCAGGTCATCCATCAGGATGGCACGCTTAATCGCGCGGCCCTACGCGCTATTATTTTTAAAGACCCAGAGCAGCGGCGGTGGTTAGAATCAGTCACACACCCCAAAATAAGAGAACGTCTATTGCAGCACTTAGCGCAGCTTAAAACACAAGGCGCGCCTTATGTGCTGCTGGTATCACCGCTGCTATTTGAGTCGGGCCAAAATGCGCTGGTCAACCGAGCGGTCGTGGTCGATGTACCACAAGCGCTACAATTATCGAGAACCCAGCAACGTGATGGGGTGAGCGAAAGCCAAGTGCATGCTATTCTCGCCGCCCAGCTTTCCCGCGAACAGCGGCTAGCACAGGCAGATGACGTGATAGATAACAGCGGTGACCACCGCAGCATGATGGAGCAAGTGGTGCGGCTGGATCAACGCTACCGTCAACTGCTTAACGACTGAGATATCGCCCCCGTTAACGCAATTGGAGTTTTTATGGTTCGCCCTGCAAACGATTCCCCCCTTGAAGTTAGTTGCCCTCAGTGCGCTAAGCCCGTGCCTTGGCTGCCTGAGAGCACCTATCGCCCTTTCTGCAGCAAACGCTGCCAACTGTTAGATTTAGGTGCCTGGGCCGATGAGTCGCACCGCATATCGGGCGAATCGGCGATGGATGAAGCTGATATAGAGACACTGTTGGCGCAAGCCGACAAGGATGCGCCGCTCTCCTAACGCACCCAGGCAATCGACGTTTTAAGTCCCGCAATCCACATGGCTACCACAATGCCTGAGCAACCATCGCCTTCGGCCTATCATCTGCTGCTTCAGCTGGAGCAGCAGTTTGACACTTTAATTAACACGATTGAGACCGCTGTTTCGCTTTTTGAACGCCAACAACCGGCATCGTGGGTCTTTCATCAAGCCACTCCCGCTCGCCACTGGCTACGCGAAGCGCTTTTCGATATGTGGCATGAACAAGATCAGGATGGTCGCGAAACGCGCAACTACATTGCCATTGTGGCTGCTAATGATGAATTACTGGCAGCGGTAGACACCGTGAACCAAGCTAAAAAAAGTTTTGCTGAGCTGCTACAGCATATTAAACAGGCTTTTCCACAAACCTTGAGCGACGCCAAAAGCCGCCTGCCGCAACGCCATCCCTACGTTGATGAAGCGTTACGGCGCAATGGGCTTGCCCGTCTGCATCTTAAGCAGAGCTGGCGTCAACTGCCCATCGCACAAGCCCCCGTTTCACGGGTTCGCTTTGCGTGGTATAGCAGTGGTCGCTCCATAAAGCGGCTGAGCGTTCAAGAGGCTGAGCAAAAGCTTTTAAAGCTTGATACCGATGCAGCGCATATCCGTATTCAACTACGCAAACTAGCCGGAATCCCAAGCGGCGAAGTGCTCGCCCAGGTGCAAACGCAGGCTCCCCTTATGCGGGCAAATCTATTTTTTACCGAGCCACTCGATGATGGCCATACAAGGCGGGCGCTGAATGCCGCCATGCCTATCTTCGTGCCAGACAATGACCAGCGACTGCCACACATAAACCTGCCCGCTTTACAGCCCCCCACCACCCGCACACGGGCACGGCGGCGCGATGAAAAGCTTGAGCCAGATGTATTTCTGCCGAGTTTGCGCGTTTACCGCTACCGTTAGCAATACCACACGTAGGATATAGTAGAGGTGCTAACTACCTGGCACTTGATCCCTACCTGGCACTTGATCCTGCTGCCATAACCCATAGCCAAGTAGTGTTTCGACCAGTTCGGCCAGATCGCCATGGTCAATACCATACTCATTCAGCAAAGCTTCAAAGCGCTGTTTGAACACACGCTCCTGCTCTTGTTGTTGTTCCTTCTGCTTGGCTTCTACATCATCTTGCTCCAATGCCGCAAGCGACCTTACCGGCGGCCCCGTCGGTATATCAAAATCGCTTTCAGGATCGTCTAACTGACGTAACGCCTGCGCAAAGGCATCGTCTAGTTCACGAAATTTACGCAGCTTCTCACGCTCATCTACCGGCTTTTGAACCTTTTGATATTTCATCGATGTTTCATTTACACCTTGCTTGAAATGGTCGACATGGCTACATACGTAGCGTTTTTTGCAAAAACTGTGCACAAACGCATAAAGATAACGAGCAAACTTGCCTCTTCCACCCTGTTGCCAGCATAAAGGCAACATCATTAGGCACACGAGGGTGACAAACATTTTATCAAATACGCCACAGTCAGCGATAACTCAAAAATTGATGCTTAGCATCAACATAGCGACAAGTAGCCTGAACAGAGATTCAACTCTTATCTAAACGCTGAACATTTGCTCTTCAGCTAGGTTACCAACACTAACGCACAGGGAGAGTGCACTACAGGCGAGATAAGCACGACCTGTCCGATTCACGCATGAGAGGCCAGATAATGTTCAATGCGATGACATGAGCTAAGATCTGGCTGCAGGACACACTTGATAAGCCGCTTGGTATTGAAGACCTGATTAACCATATTGGTTATTCGTCTTCCCAAGTACGGCGCCAATTTCGCCAAAGCTTTCAAATTACGCCGAGCGCCTACCGCGAAAAAAGACGGTTAGAACGGGCGGCTGTATTGTTAGCCCTTACGCCTCTCAATATAGCGCAAATTGCGATATGTTGTGGGTATCATAATCATTCATCCTTTTCACGCGCATTTCAGCGTCGCTATCAGCTCAGGCCGCGCAATTTTCGGAACCACTAAAAAGCGCGTTGTCATATTCAATGCCTAATTCAGGCCTCAAGACGAACATCCAAAAAGCCAGTGACCGCCAAATGATCCGAATGCGCCTCTATCAAGCTCCCGAGCGTATTAAAGGGCTAAGGGATGCCAAGCTATCATAACGAGCAGCTAGCCTGCTTACCGGCGCGATTAAGCCTATCGACAACCACCATTTCACTGCCTGCTATACTATCGGCCAAAGTGGATGCACTTAATAATGAATATTATCATTCTTACCGCACAGACGTAGGTTTTTACCTTGAACAAACAGATAACGCTCAAGACATTGCCTTACCGGTGCCTTATCGGCGGGTCGATATTCCAACCCATTACTATTCAAGTACGCGCTTTGGTGATTTAGCTGATCTTCATGATGCATTGGCGCAGACCATCACGCACGTGCTTTACAGTCAGGATAGCTTTCACGTAAGCGGCCAACCGCCTCAGGTCTTATGGAAAGCACATTATTTAGAGCTTCGGCTCCCGCTTATAGGCCAGCAGGAAGGATAACGTCTTTGAGGCACCGCTGAGCAGAGATCATAAAAAAACCGGCACTCCTGTAAAGAAATGCCGGTTATTAACTTGCTTAATCTTCCATGCGAACCAGCCAGGATTCGACGGCTTCATCACCGTACTCATCCTTCCAGCTACGCAGACCTTTATGATTGCCGCCGCGCGTTTCGATGACTTCCCCAGTTTTAGGGTTTTTATAAATTTTAAGACGACGCTTACGGCGCGCATTGCCACTAGCCGTCGTTTTAACACTACGCTGGTCAGAAGCGGGATCTAATAAAGCAATGACGTCACTGGGACGCTTGCCGAACTCAGTCATAAGCGCTTCAAGTTTGGCCTTGAATTCCAACTCGCTTTTAAGGCGCTGATCGCCTTCTAAGCGCTGTAGGTCTTCTTGAAGCTGCTTCAGCTGCTGTTCTTTTTGGATATATTCGTTAAGTAATGACATCGAGGTTCCTTTAGTATCGTATCCAACTGAACGGGGTCCAACTGAAAGGGGTTCAACTGGTTTAGGTGCTAACTTGACAACCTTGGCACCTACTAGTTCAGAATGCTGGGACATTATTGCTGCAAAAAGACTAACTGACAACAGTCTAGTTGATTTTTACTCAATTACTAATCGTTTTTTAAAAACACAACTGCTATTTAAAGTGTTTTATAACCCTAATAGCGCATCATTGCTATGTGAATCTATGTGTCATCTATTAGAAGCGTTCAACACTTACAAACAAAAGCGCCGCCCATAAGGGCGGCGCTTTTATCAACCAATAACTAATCGATAATTAGTCTTGGCCCATCTGCTGCTTGATCAGGTCGCCGATTGTAGTCGGGCCACCCGCAGTTTCCGGCTCTTGCTCACGAATCTTCTTCAGATTCTGACGCGTATCGTCCTGGTCTTTCGCTTTAACCGACAGATTAATCTGGCGGCTCTTGCGATCAACACTCACAATACGCGCTTCAACGCTGTCGCCTTCATTCAGCACATTGCGCGCATCTTCTACGCGGTCAGCACTGATCTCAGAGGCTTTCAGCACAGCAATAACGTCAGTCGCCAATTCAACTTGAGCTTCTTTAGCATCAACTTCAATGACGCGACCCGTTACGATGCTGCCCTTATCGTTGACTGACAGGTACTCAGCAACGGGGTCAGAATCCATCTGCTTGATGCCCAGCGAGATGCGCTCACGCTCAGGATCAATAGACAGGATAACGGCTTCAGCTTCGTCGCCTTTCTTAAAGCTGCGTACGGCCTCTTCGCCAGTATCAGTCCAAGAAATATCAGACAGGTGAACCAGACCGTCAATACCGCCTTCCAGGCCGATAAAGATGCCGAAGTCAGTAATTGACTTGATGGTACCGGAAACACGATCGCCCTTGTTGTAGTCAGTATTGAAGGTTTCCCAAGGGTTAGCAGTGCACTGCTTAATACCCAGAGAAATACGACGACGCTCTTCGTCGATATCCAATACCATAACGTCAACATCATCGCCCACTTGAACGACTTTGGACGGATGGATGTTTTTGTTAGTCCAGTCCATTTCAGAGACGTGCACCAGACCTTCAACACCCTCTTCCAGCTCGGCAAAGCAACCGTAGTCAGTCAGGTTAGTGACGACTGCGTGCACTTTCATGCCTTCTGGGTAACGCTCTTTAATGTTGACCCACGGATCTTCGCCCAACTGCTTCAGACCCAGTGAAACGCGATTGCGCTCACGGTCAAACTTCAGAACCTTGACGTTGATCTCGTCGCCAACGGCAACGATTTCGGACGGATGCTTGATACGCTTCCACGCCATGTCTGTAATGTGCAGCAGGCCGTCAACACCACCCAGGTCTACGAAAGCGCCGTAGTCTGTCAGGTTCTTAACGATACCCTTAATCTGCTGGCCTTCTTGCAGAGTAGCCAGCAACGCTTCGCGCTCGGCACTGTTCTCTGCTTCCAGAACCGCACGACGTGATACCACAACGTTGTTGCGCTTCGGATCGAGCTTGATGACTTTGAAGTCCAGCTCTTTATTTTCCAGGTGCGCAGTGTCGCGAACCGGACGAACGTCAACCAACGAGCCAGGCAAGAAGGCACGGATAGAGTCAACTTCAACTGTGAAGCCGCCTTTAACCTTACCGTTAATAACGCCCTTGATGATTTCGTCTTTCTCGAAGGCTGCTTCCAGAATCTTCCAAGCTTCTGCACGCTTGGCTTTTTCACGAGACAGACGCGTTTCACCGAAGCCATCTTCAACGGCTTCCAGTGCAACGTGCACGTCGTCACCGATAGCGATGTTCAGGTTACCGTGTTCATCGCGGAATTGTGACGCCGGAATCTGACCTTCAGATTTTAGGCCAGCGTTGACAGTAACCCAGTCACCGTCAATGTCGACAACCTGAGCCGCGACAATTGCGCCTGGCTCCATGTTGATGTCGTTAAGAGACTGTTCAAACAGCTCAGCAAAGCTTTCGCTCATGGTGTTCCTACGTAATTACGTTGTTGAGGCATAAATGCCTTCTCCGCACCACCAGCAAGTGCGGGCCTAATGTCACTCAGCCTTTGGAGGTGTTAACGCTGGTTAGACCTGACCGGGCTCACCGATGTGAGTTTAGTGCCCTGCCACGTCGTGACACCTATCCAAAAACGCCGCAAGGGAGAATCACACGCCGCTTACCAGCCCTCTTTGGGCGAGCAGTTCGGTCAGTCGATCAACCACTTCCGGTATGCTCAGGCGCGTGGTATCAAGCGTAATGGCATCATCTGCCGGCTTGAGAGGAGCCACACTACGCTGCGTGTCGCGTGCATCGCGTGCCTGAATCTCCTTTAAAAGACTCGAAAGACTAGCATTCACCCCGGCTTCCTGCAACTGCAGATGACGTCGACGCGCCCGTTCATCGGCGCTTGCCGTCAAAAAAATCTTTAGCGGGGCATCGGGAAAGACCACTGTGCCCATATCACGCCCATCCGCGACCAACCCTGGCGTTTGGCAAAAATCGCGCTGGCGCTGCAGCAGTGCTTGGCGTACGGCAGGTAGCGCCGCTACTTGTGAGGCACGCTCGCCAGCCTGTTCGGTACGAATCACCTGGCCAACGTCTTCTCCTTCTAGCAACGTGCGCGGCTGGCCACCTTCAACCGGAAAGGCTACATCTAACTGCTCCGCTAAGCGGGCAAGCCCAACCTCATCGTCAACGGCTACGTTATGCTTAACCGCCGCTTGAGCCGTCAGCCGATAAAGTGCGCCACTATCCAGTAAATGCCAGCCCAGGCGTTCCGCCACTAAGCCACTAATGGTGCCTTTACCCGCCCCGCCTGGGCCATCAATGGTGAGAACGGGAACAGCTGAAGCGCGATCACTCATGCGCACCCTCCACGCTAACGCGCATGCCGATGCGCGTGGCTAGTTCAACGAAATCTGGGAAAGAGGTCGCCACATTAGCGCAGTCTTCAATCTCAATTTCTGCACTCGCACGCAGTGATGAAATCGCGAACGCCATGGCAATACGGTGATCGCCCAGGCTATCGATACGCCCGCCGCCGTAGCTCGCTTTTTGCGCATCGCCATTGCCGGCAATATCTATACCGTCGTTAAGCAGGGTGTGTTTAATACCCAAAATAGCCATGCCATCCGCCATTGCCTGGAGGCGATCAGATTCTTTGACGCGCAGCTCTTCGGCGCCCCTTAGGCGAGTCACGCCATCGGCGTTGGCGGCGGCAATAAATAGTGCGGGGAATTCATCAATCGCTAACGGGACTTGATCAACGGGAATATCGATGCCTTTCAGCGGTGCGTAGCGGATACGAATATCGGCTACCGACTCGCCGCCTACTTCGCGCTCGTTCTCAAGCGTTAAATCGGCCCCCATCAAATTCAGAATATTGATGACGCCTATCCGGGTAGGGTTAATTCCCACGTGCTCTAACGTGATATCAGCATCTGGCGTAATCGCCGCCGCAACCAAGAAGAAGGTTGCGGAAGAGATATCAGAAGGCACATCAATCGGTCCCGCTGTTAGCTTACCGCCGCCCTGCAGCCAGCAGGTATCGCCTTCTCGGGAAACCGCATAACCAAAGCCATTGAGCATGCGCTCGGTATGATCACGGGTCGGCGCAGGTTCGCGCACCCGCGTTTCGCCCTCCGCGTACAGCCCCGCCAACAGCAGGCAGGATTTCACCTGGGCACTGGCCATGGGCATATCGTAATAAATGCCTTTAAGCTTGGCGCCACCGCTGATTTTAAGCGGTGGGCGACCACCCTCAGCCGTATCAATAGTGGCTCCCATTAAGCGTAGCGGGTCAGCCACGCGCCCCATGGGGCGCTTGGTCAGCGACTCATCGCCGGTTAGCTCGCTATCAAACGCCTGACCCGCGAGCAGGCCGGAAAACAGCCGCATGGCGGTGCCCGAGTTGCCTACATAGAGCGGCCCTGCGGGGGCTTTTAAACCGTGCATGCCAACGCCATGGATGGTGACTTTACCTTGATGTGGCCCTTCGATCGCCACACCCATTTCACGAAACGCCTGCAGGGTCGCCAGACTGTCTTCGCCTTCCAGAAAGCCTTTTACTTCAGTAACACCCTCTGCCAGCGCGCCCAGCATAATGGAGCGATGCGACATGGATTTATCGCCCGGTACGCGCAAGCGCCCCTGGGCTTGACCGCCCGGCTGCACACGGTAGGTGACCTTACCTTGTGGTTGCATATGATATTCCGCCTGATAACTGGTTTTATTCAATAAGGAGTCGAAATAGTGCCGGGCATGGCTGGCCCGATCAAAGGTGGCAATCAGCGCATCGCTGTCACCGGCTTCTACCGCCTGACGCAAGCGCAAAAGCCCCGCTTCAAAATCATCCAACGATGCCAATACCGCCTGCTTATTAGCGATAAAAATATCTCGCCACATGACCGGATCGCTACCCGCGATACGGGTAAAATCACGAAAACCACCGGCCGCATAACGGAAAATCTCTAAGCGCTCATCTTGGCGTGCCAACGTATCCACTAATGAAAACGCCAGCAGATGGGGTAAATGGCTCGTACGCGCCAGCACTTGATCATGGCGCTCTACGTCCATTTCCAGCACATCGGCACCGCAGGCTTCCCACAAGCAACGCACTCGCATCAAAGCGTCGGCATCTACGTTGGGCTCGGGGGTAAGTATCACCTTATGATCCACATAAAGGCGTGGATTCGCCGCCGCCACACCACTTTTCTCTGAACCGGCAATAGGGTGTCCCAGCACCATATTGGTAGGCACTTGACCAAATACTCGTTGGACGCAGGCGCGGATAGCGGCCTTGGTGCTACCAACATCGGTAATAACCACACTCGGTGACGCAGATGCCAGGACACCCGCCAAATGGGTCATTACACTTTCCATTGCCAGCACCGGCACCGCCAGCACCACCATGGTAGCGCCACTCACCTGCGCCGCAAGATGGGTACCGCCTGAGTCGATCAGCCCCATCTCTATACCGCGGGCGATTTCATTTTTATCAGGATCACAGGCAACAATCTGCCCCTTAAATCCTGAAGCGCGCAGGGCTGCCGCAAGCGAACCACCAATCAATCCCAGACCAACAATTAATAAGCGCGACTCATGACAAGATGATGTTGTTACGCTGCTTCCATCCATTAATGTCACAGTACCCCTATCGGGTAGGAACCCAGCACACGCAAGTCCGCTGCTCGCAGCTGCACCTCTTCAAGCGCTGCCGCGACCTTGGGCTCATCACGATGGCCTTTAAAGTCGATAAAAAAGACATAGTTCCAAACGCCAGTGCGCGAAGGGCGCGTTTCGAGACGGGTTAAATCGATCTGATGACGATGAAACGGCTCAAGCAGAGCGTGGAGCGTCCCCGGCTGATTGCGCATGGCGACGACAATGGAGGTTTTGTCTTCGCCTGCCATGGGCACATCCTGGTTACCAATAATCAAAAACCGCGTCGAGTTATCGGGCCGATCTTCAATCTTTTCAGCAATGTGAGTAAGTCCGTATAGCTTCGCTGCCATATCCCCCGCAATGGCCGCGCTATGCCACTCGGTTTTGACTAACTTAGCCGCTTCCGCATTAGAGGAAACCGGCACGCGCTCCGCATGGGGATAGTGAGCATCGAGCCATTTCCGGCATTGCCCGAAGGATTGCGGGTGGGAATAGATACGCGACACTTTATCGCGGCGGGTCGTCTCACTGACCAACAGATGATGATGAATACGCAGCACCACCTCGCCACAAATTTTAATGGAGGAGTCCATAAAGGTATCAAGAGTGTGATTGACTACCCCTTCGGTGGAGTTTTCCACCGGCACCACGCCGTAATGCACAGCGCCCGCCTCAACTTCACGAAACACTTCATCAATCGCCGCCATGGGCAAACTAACCGCACTTTCACCAAAGTGCTTGAGCGCCGCCTGCTGAGTGAAAGTGCCCTCAGGGCCCAAATAGGCCACTTTAACCGGCTGCTCTAATGCCAAACACGCCGACATGATTTCGCGAAACAGCCGCGCCATCTCTTCTGAATCAAGTGGGCCTTTATTCAAGGCCATGATGCGCCGCAGCACCTGCACTTCTCGCTCAGGGCGGTAGAACACCGCATCTTTATCTTCGGCCAGCTTCACATGCGCCACCTGCTGGGCACAACTGGCGCGCTCACTGATCAGATTCAGAATATCGCTATCGAGCTGATCGATTCGCTGGCGCAGCTCATCCAGATTGATCGACGTGTCGGACATGGTGTTTAGCCCCTTGTTTGTTCGAAATCGGCCATAAATGCGATCAGCGCATCTACCGCAGACTCAGGCACTGCGTTATATAGGCTAGCCCGCATACCGCCGACGCTGCGGTGGCCTTTTAAATTGAGCAGCCCCGCCGCATCGGCTTGTTGTAAAAACGCTTTATCCAGCGCCGCATCGGCCAAGACAAACGGTACGTTCATACGCGAGCGATTGTGCTTAGCAATCGGGTTGCTATAAAAGTCGCTGGCATCAATCGCCGCATAAAGCTTATCGGCTTTGCGCTGATTAATGACGTCCATCGCTGCTAGTCCACCAATGTCGTCTTTTAGCCACTGAAAGACCAAGCCCGCCAAATACCAAGCGTAGGTCGGCGGCGTATTCACCATCGAACCCGCTTCGGCCAGCATTTTGTAATCAAACAGCGAAGGAATGTTGGCCTGGGCTTTGCCTAACAAGTCGTCACGAACAACGGCTAACGTTAAACCAGCGGGGCCGATATTTTTCTGCGCGCCCGCGTAGATCACGCCGAAATCGCTAACATCGATCGGCCCAGAAAGGATATTTGACGACATATCGCAGACCAACGGTACGCTAGCGCCATCGGCACGCTGCACATTGGGCGTATAGTCAAACTCCAAGCCACCAATTGTTTCGTTCGACGTGTAGTGTAAATAGGCCGCGTCATCGCTAACGCTAATGGTATCCAGCGCAGGCACCGCCATGTGGCCATTAGCTTCGCTACTTGCGGCAACATGACAAGCGAACCCAAGGCGCTTTGCTTCGCTGAGCGCTTTTTTGCCCCAGATACCGGTCTGAATGAAGTTGCCGCTACCGCCCTGTCCCAGCAGGTTCATCGGCAGCATGGCAAATTGCATACTCGCGCCGCCCTGCAAAAACAGCACTTTATAGTTATCTGGCACGCCTAGAAGCTCGCGAAAATCAGCTTCTGCACGCTCAGCAATAGCAACAAACTCGTCGCTGCGGTGGCTCATTTCCATGACGGAAAGGCCGCGCCCATGGTAGTCCAGTAACTCTTCCTGGGCGCGTTCCAGTACGGCTACTGGCAGGGCCGCTGGCCCTGCGCAGAAATTATAATGACGTGTCATCAGTCCCCGGTTCCTGTGCGTCATCGGATGATTCGCTCGTCTGAACGTCTTCAGGTCGCTCTTCAAGGCTAGCTTCGGCACCCTCTTCGGCACCTTCCTCAAGAGCGGTCAGATCGACTTCGGCGGGCTCATCAACACGAACGGTTTTGACTAATTTTTCTTCTTTACCCAGACGAATCAACATCACGCCCTGGGTATTACGCGAGGTGGTTGAAACCTCTTCAACACGCGTACGCACCAGCGTGCCACGGTCAGTGATCAGCATCATTTCATCGCTGTCATAAACCTGCATCGCCGCGACTAGCGAACCGTTACGCTCGCTGGTTTGCATGGCGATAACACCCTGACCACCACGGCCACGCAGCGGGAACTCTTCCAGGCGCGTGCGTTTACCGTAACCGTTCTCACTGGCGGTCATAATGTAGATCTGACCATCGGCGGTTTCGGTCACGACGCTCTCTTGCGTTCCATTCTGAGTTTCTTCTTCGGCATCCGCTTCGGCGTCGATTTGCTGGCTCTTGGGAATAATCAAGCTGATGACTTCCGCATCGCCGGCCAAGCGCATACCACGCACGCCCCGAGCAGTACGACCCATGGCGCGGGCTTTACCCTCTTCAAAGCGAATGGCCTTGCCGTTAGACGACAGCAGCATGGCATGATCATTACCGGTGGTAATGGCAGCGCCCACTAAGCGGTCGCCCTCTTCAAGGTCAATGGCGATAAGACCTACGCTACGCGGGCGCGAGAACTGCTCAAGGCTGGTACGTTTGACGGTACCTTTGGCCGTGGCAAAGAAGATGTAATTATCAGGATTGTAGTCGCGCACCGGCAAGATCGCGTTAACCGCTTCGCCCTCTTCCAGCGGCAGCATATTGACCAGCGGCTTGCCACGCGAGCCACGGCTGGCGTTGGGCATTTCATACACTTTCAGCCAGTACACTTTGCCGCGATTGGAGAACAGCAGCACGGTATCGTGAGTAGACGCCACCAGAAGGTGCTCAATCACATCTTCGTCTTTCATGGCGGTGGCAGACTTACCGCGACCACCACGACGCTGGGCTTGGTAATCCGACAGCGGCTGCGTCTTGGCGTAACCAGAGCGCGACACGGTCACGACCATGTCTTCTTCGGCGATCAAGTCTTCAATCGAAAGATCCAGGTGGCTGGCCTGAATTTCAGTACGACGGTCATCGCCAAACTGATCACGCACGGCGTGCAGCTCTTCCCGGATCACTTCCATCAACCGATCAGGCGATGCCAGAATCTCAGTAAGCTCAGCAATTTTCTCAAGAATCGTCAGGTATTCATCGAGCAGCTTCTCGGTCTCAAGGCCCGTCAAACGGTGCAGACGTAACTCAAGAATCGCCTGCGCCTGGGCAGGTGATAGCCGATAGGAGGTGGCCGCGGTATTTAATCCAAAGCCCTCTTCCAGCTCCTCTGGCTTGCAAGAAGTAGCCCCGGCCCGTTCCAACATGGCGGTCACCTGACCAGGCTGCCAAGTTTGAGCGAGGAGCTTTTCACGCGCTTCTGCCGCGTTGGGTGAAGCTTTGATAAGCTCGATCACTTCGTCGATATTCGAGATAGCAACGGCCAAGCCTTCCAACAAATGACCACGCTCACGGGCTTTTTTCAGCTCATACAGCGTTCGCCGGGTAACCACTTCTCGCCGGTGGCGAATAAAGGCTTCCAGCATTTCTTTGAGGTTGAGCGTGCGTGGCTGACCATTTTCCAGCGCCACCATGTTAATCCCGAACACGTTTTGCAGCTGCGTTTGGGCAAACAGGTTATTGACCACTACTTCGCCGGACTCGCCGCGCTTGATTTCAATCACCACGCGCAGGCCATCTTTATCCGACTCATCGCGCAGCTCAGCGATGCCTTCGATCTTCTTCTCTTTCACCAGCTCGGCAATCTTTTCAATTAACCGCGCTTTGTTCACCTGATACGGCAGCTCACTAATAATAATGTGATCGCGACCGGTTTTATCATGATGTTCGATGGTGTGGCAGGCGCGCACATAAATACGCCCACGGCCGGTACGATAGGCCGACAAGATACCCGCGCGACCATTGATAATCGCCCCGGTGGGGAAATCAGGCCCGGGGATGTACTCCATCAGGTCATCCACGGTCAGCGTGTAGTCGTCGATTAAGGCTAAGCAACCATCAATCACTTCACGCATATTGTGCGGTGGAATATTGGTTGCCATACCTACCGCAATGCCCGAGGAGCCATTGATCAGCAAATTGGGCGTTTTGGTAGGCAATACCGCAGGAATACGCTCGGTACCGTCGTAGTTATCGACCCAGTCGACGGTATCTTTTTCCAGGTCAGCGAGCAGTTCGTGGGCAAGGCGCGACATACGCACCTCGGTATAACGCATGGCGGCCGCGTTATCCCCATCAATTGAACCGAAGTTGCCCTGGCCGTCGACCAGCACATGACGCATCGAAAAGTGCTGCGCCATACGTACGATGGTGTCGTATACCGCGCTATCACCGTGCGGATGGTATTTACCGATGACATCGCCGACGACACGCGCCGACTTCTTGTACGGTTTATTCCAGTCATTACCCAGTTCATGCATGGCAAACAGCACACGCCGGTGAACCGGTTTAAGGCCATCCCGCACATCTGGAAGCGCGCGGCCGATAATGACGCTCATCGCATAGTCGAGATACGACTGTTTAAGCTCGTCTTCAATATTGACGGGCAAGATTTCTCTGGCGATGTCACCCATGAAAGTCAGATCCTTTGCACTGCATTGGCACTGCGAGAGTTGAAAGCGCTTAAAAACACCGCCCCTAAAAACTCAATGGAGCGGCGCGCAAATACTTCGCCATCATACCACTGCAAAAGCAGCAAGGGCAGCCAGGGAGCTCACCAAAGCCGTTTAGGGGGTAAATGCCTCTTTCTCCAAGATTAACGCCGTTAACGCTTCACGCACCTCGCCCTCAATGGCAGCGGCTTTATTAGCCCGCATATCCAGCAGCACGAAGGTCAAATCTGCCTGGGCAATGACGGTACCGTCTTTGCGCACGATGCGGTGATGACAGAGGCCGCTACGCCCACCGACGTCGACGATACCCGTCATGATTTCTAAATCATCGCCGTGACACGCCGCGGCCAAATAATCAATATTCAAGTTAACCACCACAAACGCCCGACCAGCCTGATGGAGCTCCTTGATCATCGCTGGATGTTGATCGAAGTAATCCCAACGGCCCTCTTCCATAAACTCCAGGTAGCGAGCGTTATTCACATGCCCATAGCCATCCAAGTGATAGCCACGAACGCGTAATTGAACCCGTGACAACGATGTACTCATAACCCCTCCTACTGATCAGTTAAACAATGCAATTAATTGGTAGATCGTATTTAGTTGGCAAACCCTCAATCAAACACAAGTTTGAAACACGTGCAACAGAGACGATTAATGGCATCCACTGGTAGGAATGCCCCGCTTTCGCCATAATGTGCCACCTTTTGAACAGGATTGGCCTCATGTGGTTTAAGCACTTGCATTTATACCGCCTGCACGACGCGCCCGAGTTATCCAGCGATGCGCTCGCTAGCGCTTTACAAGAGCATGCCGCCAAACCACTCGGCAACGCTGATGCACGCCGCCTGGGCTGGACTGCACCCGCTGGACGTATGGGCGGCGGGCAACTCGTTCACGAAATTCAATCGCATCGCCTTCTTTCCGCCCTTCGCCAAGAGAGGCTACTGCCTGCCTCGGTAGTCAAAGAAGAAGTCGACGAGCTCGTCGCCGATATCGAAGCCAGCGAAAGCCGTAAAGTTACCCGCAAAGAGAAAACCGCGTTTAAAGAGCAGGTAACCGAGAATTTATTACCCCGCGCTTTTGTGCGTAGCCAGAAAATTGATCTTTGGTGGGATATTAATGGCCAGATGATCGGTATCAATGCCAGCTCAAGAACCCGCGCCGAAGACATTCTGGATTTGCTGCGCGAAACCCTGGGCAGCTTGAAAGTCACCCCGCTGAGTTCGCAAACGTTGCCTATTCGCGCCATGACCACTTGGCTGGGCGATGTGGCTAGCCGCCCTGTCGATCTGCAGCTGGGTGATCAAGTCGAGCTCAAAGCGAAAGGCGATGACGGCGTACTTCGCGCGCGCCAAGTCGATTTAGACAGTGATGAAATCCAGCAGTTACTCGAAAGCGGCCGCCAGGCCAGCAAACTCGCTGTGAGCTTAGAAGGCCGGTTAAGCTTCGTGCTGCACGATGATTTGGCGCTGAAATCGTTGCGCTTTGGCGATGCCCTCATTGAAGAGGCGGACCATGCTGACGACGGTGACGATGCGCTCGCCCGCCTGGAAACAGACTTTATTTTAATGGCGCAGGCACTATCTACCGATATTCCGCGCTTGATAGAGTGGCTCGGTGGCGAGACGCAGCGGGAACCCGCAGCTCAATAAATAGCTCTAAAATAAATAGTTCTAAAAAGTGTTCTAGCAATAGCTCTATAAATCTTCGCTTTAACGCTCATAATCGACACTCTTCCTAATCACCAACGGTTTATCATCCAACGGTTCGCATGACTCATCACAATAACGCTACTAATACCGCTAACGAGACAGACCCGTGGGCTGACATTCGGCCCTTTATGGATCATGAAGTAGCCGATGTTCTTGCTAGGCTCTCACGGGACAACGAGTTGCTGGATGCGCTGACTCGCTTTCGGCTTCCGCGCTTGGCACGCTGGGCGCCGTCACTGGCGCGTGGCTTTGCCAGTCGCGCGGTCCGTCGTGAAGTGAAAGGAGTTACATCGGTCTACGAATTTCAAATGCGTATTGCGCATTATATGGAGCGCATGATTCGTACCACCACGGATGCCTTTGAAGTCACTGGGCTTGATAAGCTTGACCCCAAGGGCGCCTACTTATTCATTGGTAATCACCGCGATATCTCGTTGGACCCTGCTTTCGTCAACTATGCGCTCTATCAAGCGAATCGTGACACCGTGCGTATCGCCATCGGTGATAACCTGCTCAAAAAGCCCTATGTCACTGACCTAATGCGACTCAATAAAAGCTTTATTGTGCCGCGTAGTGCACGGGGCAAACGGGCAATGCTGGCAGCGTATCAACAGCTTTCGGCCTATATTCGCCACACGATTACCGAAGACCAGCACTCCATCTGGATGGCACAACGTGAAGGCCGGGCAAAGAACGGTATCGACCATACCGAGCCTGCGATCATCAAAATGCTAATCATGGCGAGACGTGCTTCAGAGCGCGACATGGTCTTTGGTGAGGCCATCGCTGAGCTAAAACTGGTGCCGGTGTCGATTAGCTATGAATATGACCCCTGCGACGTGCAAAAAGCCCAGGAGCTGTACGATATTGACACCCAAGGCAGTTACGCCAAAAGTGAGTTTGAAGATATTCGCTCCATTGTGGCTGGCATTACCGGCTCTAAGGGACGCGTGCGGCTGCATTTTGGTACGCCAGTTGGTGCTGATATGGCAACGCCAGACGAAGTGGCCGCGGAGATTGATCGTCAGGTGATTGGCGGGTACCGCCTCTTTCCCAGCCACTATTTAGCGCTTGAAGCATTGGGTGAAGCACCGGAATTAGTAGCGCGTAAAGCGATTACTAAACAAGACAGGGAGCGTTTCAATGCACGACTTGCCGATGTACCTGAGGCGTTAAGGCCATATTGGCTTGCTCAATACGCGAACCCCGTCAAGCACAAAGCCGGTCGATTGACGCTTTAAACCAGCGTTTTAATCTGCAGGTTTAATGCCGTGCAACTCATGCCCGTTGGCAGAAAAAATGCTATGGTCAACGCATTGACTGGCTTCGCTTGGCCCTGTCGTCGTTCGCGATCCTAAGGAGACTCCCATGTCCGGTTCAGAAATCCAGAAAACACGTGTCATCAATGAGCTGCGTGGCTTTATTCGCAAATTGCTTCAAGACCCCAAAATTCTTGAGCAATCCCTTGTGATCGCCAGGCAGCAACTGACCGAAGGCAACAGCCCCGCGGCCATGGCACGGATTGCTAACGAAATTTCCGATACTACCAGCGTGCATATTCCGGAAGATCCGGCTGAGCACTCTGAGGCTGATAAGCTTTTTTTAGAACTGCTGCGCGAAGTGGTTCAGGAAGAGCAGGCCTTGTATTAAATGTTGTATAAAGCATCGTATTAATCGTTGCTAAGGAAAGCCAGCGGCGAAGCCCACAGTGACTTCGCCGTGTTTTTAGTTACCGCCTGATCGGCACCCTTATTCACTCGGAATTAACCTTCACCATGTCTACTACCGCCACGCGCAATATTTTGGTGACTAGCGCGCTCCCTTACGCCAACGGAGCTATTCACCTCGGCCACCTGCTTGAATATATTCAGACGGATATCTGGGTTCGTTTCCAGAAAAGCCGTGGTCAACAGTGCTACTACGTATGTGCTGATGATGCCCATGGCACCGCCATTATGCTGCGCGCCGAGCAAGAAGGTATAACCCCCGAAGCGCTTATTGAGCGGGTTTCCAAGGATCATCAAACCGATTTTTCCCGTTTTGGTGTTGGGTTCGATAATTATCACTCGACTCATTCCACTGAAAATCGCCACTTCAGTGAAATGATTTATAAGCGCTTGCGCGATAAAGGTCATATTGCCACGCGTGATATTGAGCAGATGTTTGATCCCCAGAAAGGCTTGTTTTTAGCCGACCGCTTTATTAAAGGCACCTGCCCTAAATGCGGTTCAGAGGACCAGTACGGCGACAACTGTGAAAAGTGCGGTGCTACCTACACCCCCGCTGACTTGATTAATCCAGTCTCAGCAATTTCTGGCGCAACGCCCGAAGTACGCACCTCAACCCACTACTTCTTTAAGCTGCCCGACTTTGCCGACTTCCTACAGCGCTGGATTGACGACGGTCACGTTCAGCCGCAAATCCGTAATAAGTTGATGGAGTGGTTTGAGTCCGGTTTTAACGAGTGGGACATTTCCCGCGACGCGCCCTACTTTGGCTTTGAAATCCCCGACGCACCTGGCAAGTATTTCTATGTCTGGCTGGATGCGCCGATAGGTTATCTGGCCAGCTTCAAGAACCTGTGTGATCGCGAAGGTATCGACTTCGACAGCTATTGGAAGAAAGGCTCTGATGCCGAGGTGTACCACTTTATCGGCAAAGATATCGTCTACTTCCATGCGCTCTTCTGGCCCGCCATGCTGCATGGCGCTGACTTGCGCACGCCGACAGCCGTCAACTGCCACGGCTTCCTGACGGTAGACGGTGCCAAGATGTCGAAATCCCGCGGGACATTTATTAAAGCCGCCACCTACGCCGATCACCTCAACCCGGAATACTTGCGCTACTACTTTGCCGCAAAGCTTACCTCCAAAGTTGATGATTTGGATTTAAACCTGGAAGACTTTGCCGCGCGGGTAAACTCAGATTTAGTCGGCAAAGTAGTCAACATTGCTAGCCGCTGCGCCGGTTTTGTTAAAAAAATTGGCGGTGGCACTCTCTCGGCTCACTGCGCTGAGCCACAGATGGTCGCCCGCTTTATTGCCGCCGGTGACGATATTGCCGAAGATTTTGAAGCCCGGGAATTTAGCCGGGCAATGCGCAAAATTATGGAACTGGCGGATGAGGCCAATACCTACATTGCTGATAAAGAGCCCTGGGCCCTGGCTAAACAGGATGGGCGCGATGGCGAAGTACTGGATATATGCTCGGTAGGCATTAACCTGTTCCGTCAGTTGATGGTGTATCTAGCCCCGGTAGTGCCGGCGATGGCTGAGCAAGCCCGCGAATTTCTTAATGTCGAGTCGTTGGATTGGCACACGCGCCAAGCTGTCCTGACCGATCACTCGATCAATAAATTCAAGCCACTAATGACCCGCGTTGACCGGGATAAAATCGATGCGATGATCGAAGCGTCGAAGGAAGATCTTGTGGAAGAGCAAAAACTGAAAGAAACGCCCAAAGGCCCGCTGGCGGATGACCCCATCGCCGCTGAAATCGACTTTGCGGCGTTTGCCAAGGTTGACCTGCGCATTGCGCGTATCACCAAAGCCCAATACGTGGAAGGCGCTGATAAGCTGCTGCAACTGACCCTCGACCTGGGGGGCGAAACGCGCAATGTGTTCTCAGGCATTCGCTCTGCTTACGCGCCTGAAGCACTGGAAGGTCGCTTGACGGTTATGGTTGCCAACTTGGCTCCGCGTAAAATGCGCTTTGGAATGTCTGAAGGTATGGTACTAGCCTCAGCCAATGAAGAAGGTATTTATCTGCTTTCCCCAGATACCGGTGCCGAACCGGGCCAGCGGGTCACCTAATCACTATAGAGCCATGCCAAAGGGGCAGAGGCTAAACGCCTTTGCCCCTTTTATTTTTGAATCTATCTTACATCGTCACCGTTTCGCTTAGGCATACCCTATGGTTCAACGCTTCTCTCGATCTTTGCGCTTTCGTTTTCTGGCCGCCTTGGGCGGGGTGTTATTACTAGCCCTTATTTCCTTAGCTGCCTTGAGCAAGTGGGTAATATTTCCCGCACTTCATAAGGAAGAGCGTGCGGTAGTAATCCAGGAACTAGCGCAAATTGAACGCAGCCTCAATATCAGCCAACAAGAACTACTAGCCCAAGCGCGAGACTGGTCGATCTGGGACGATACCTATGAATTTATTCAGGGTAACTACCCTGGCTATACGGATACCAATTTTAGCCAACAGATGTTTGAAGAAATGCGCTACCAGCTAATGGCCTTTTTCAATGCGGAGGGCGATGTACATTTTCTAGCAGGTCTCAATCCTGCTACCGGCCAATACCACACTTGCTATACCGCAGAACGTGAGTGCCGCTGGATGTCGGGGCTGATTCGCACAATGCAGTCTTCTATTAAAGAAGATCCAGAACAGGGGAAAAGCAGGCTGTATGCGGGTACAACGCCGCTAATGGTAGCATCCAATCCCATTGTGAGAACTGATGAGAGCGGCCCGCCCCAGGGATGGCTATTCAAAGTGAGGCCAATGGACGATGCCTGGTTGACGATCATAGAAGACTATACAGGGCTACCAACGACGCTTTCGATGGTGGAAGGCGGTATCAATAATGACACAGCCGTCACTATCTCAGGCAATACGATCCAGGCGCAGCGCTATTTAACTACCTACCCGCATAACGAGCAGTTAGCATTGGGAACCCAGCTTAATCGCACCAGTTATTTGGCCAGTCTAGAAACGTTTCGCTACGTACTTTTATGGACAGCCTGCTTGATGCTATTAGTGATTGGCCTTGTTCTGCTGCTACTGGAGCATATTATTCTGAAGCCACTCAGAACTCTGACCCAGTTTACTCAGCAAGCCAGCGTGGATCTAAAGGGATCAAGCAATCTATTAGGACGCGGAGATGAAATTGGCGTCCTAGCACGCGCCTTTCAAGAGCAGTTCAAGCATCAACAACAGCTCAACGCTGAGCTTATCGAACTCTCTACCCACGACCCATTGACCGGTCTGCCCAATCGCCGATTATTCGATCAGCGCCTGCGAGAGGTCGTTAATATATCCTTGAACACAGGTCAGCCCTTGTCGGTAATGATGATCGACATTGATCATTTCAAACTGTTTAACGACCATTACGGACACCCCGAAGGCGATATATGTTTGCAACGAGTAGCGCAGACGATGCATGACGTTGCCACTGCCCATGGTTTTTTTATCGCGCGCACAGGTGGGGAGGAATTCAGTGCTATGTTGCCTGCGAACACCGCCACCCAAGCAATGGAAAAAAGCCAATCGCTTAGTGATGCTATTGACCAATTAAAGCATCCTCACCAGATGTCGCCAGTGGCCTCGTATGTCACCGTCAGCATTGGTATTAGCCAGTTGGATATAGGAGGTGTGATGACGCCCAGCGGATTAATGACGGCCGCTGACCAAGCGCTTTACGCAGCCAAAGCTGCAGGGCGCCACTGCGCCAAGGTTTATACGCCTTCGCTCGCCAACGCCACAATTTCTTCGCACAGTGCGCCATCATGAGTGAGCTATTTATCATTTTGATCAGCACTGCGCTGGTCAATAACTTCGTACTGGTTCAATTTTTGGGTCTATGTCCATTTATGGGCGTCTCTAATAAGTTGGAGTCGGCCATGGGCATGTCCCTGGCCACCACCTTCGTACTGACCCTGGCGTCAGCCGCTAGCTTCGTGGTCTATCATGGGCTGCTGGTGCCGCTGGATGTGACGTACCTGCGCACTATCAGCTTTATTGTGGTGATCGCCGCGGTGGTTCAATTTACAGAAATTATGGTTCGTCAATTAAGCCCACTACTGCATCAAGTACTGGGAATATTCTTACCGCTTATTACCACCAACTGCGCGGTATTGGGCGTAGCGCTGCTATCGCTTAACCGCGAACTGAGCTTTTTTCATACCACCCTCTACGGCTTGGGAGCAGCGCTGGGTTTTTCGCTTATTTTGGTACTATTTGCTGCCATGCGTGAGCGTTTGGCAGGCGCGGATATTCCTAAACCGTTTCAAGGTGCGGCGATTGCCATGGTGACCGCTAGCCTTATGTCGCTAGCGTTTCTCGGCTTTTCCGGATTAGTACAAGGGTGAAGGTAGCGCATAATGAGTGACACATTCGATGCTATCAGCATGCTTAGCGCCGTTGCGGTATTAACCGGCTTAGGCCTGGGTTTTGGTGCCCTGCTAGGCGTGGTGAGCGAACGCTTCAAGCGGGAAGATAACCCACTGGTGGAACAAATTGATGCACTATTGCCGCAAACTCAGTGCGGCCAGTGCGGCTATCCAGGCTGCCGCCCTTATGCCGAGGCGATTAACCAAGGCGATGCACTGAATAAATGCCCGCCAGGTGGCGAATCGACGATCCACGCCCTCGCTGATCTATTAGGCCGGGAGCCTGAGCCCCTGGACGGCGAAGCTCAAAGCGAAGCAAAAGTGGCGTTTATTCGTGAAGCGGAGTGCATCGGCTGTACCAAGTGCATTCAAGCCTGCCCGGTCGATGCGATTATTGGTGCGGCTAAGTTAATGCATACCGTGATTGAAGATGAGTGTACCGGCTGCGACCTGTGCCTTGACCCTTGCCCCGTGGATTGTATCGATATGCTACCGCGAACGTCACCGCTCACCCATTGGCAACCGGTAACAGCGCACTCTTCAAACATGATTGCCAGCGACCGCCAAACCGCACCAGGGGTGTCTTGATGTCGAACGCCTTTGATTTCCCCGGTGGAATTCACCCGCCCGAGCGCAAACAGCGATCGAATCAGGCCGAGCTGATTGACGCGCCATTACCTGGCCGAGTGACGCTGCCGCTGCAACAGCACAGCGGCCAGCCCGCCACGCCCTGTGTCGCGCCGGGCGATACAGTCAAAGTAGGTAGCGTCATTGCCAAGCGCGAAGGCATGATCTCCAGTAATCTGCACGCCAGTATTAGCGGAACGGTGAGCGAGGTTAACGCCACCCAAATCATCATTGATAGCGATGGTCAGGATGAGTGGCTCCGGTTACCCAGCCTCGACTGGCAACGCGCCGCCCCCAATGCGCTGTTTGAACGCTTAAACGAGAGTGGGATTGTTGGATTAGGCGGTGCTGGGTTCCCCACGCATATTAAAGCGAGAGTGGTTGAACGGCATACGATCCACACCTTGGTGATTAACGCTGCGGAGTGCGAACCCTATATCACCGCCGACGACCTCACCCTGCGACATTACGCTAACGACGTACTCGAAGGCGCCCAGATAAGCGCCAAACTGTGTGGCGCGCAACATATCGTTATTGGCATTGAAGATAACAAACCCGAGGCCATTGAAGCGCTGCGTCAGGCGATACAGAAGAGCCAGCCGATTACCGTTGAGCTCAAAGTAATTTCCACCCGCTACCCCAGCGGCGGCGAGCGCCAACTGATTAAGCGACTGCTAGACCGTCATGTTCCCAGCGGCGGCTTGCCCGCCGATGTGGGCGTGCTGTGCCATAATCCCGGCACCTTGCTGGCAATACTACATGCCGTGCGTGATGGTCAGCCGCTGGTGTCCAGGGTTGTCACGCTAACAGGCGAAGCGATTAGTCAGCCCGGTAATCGCTGGGTAAGGTTGGGCACCTCCATCAAAGAAATGCTGGAACAAGTCGGACTAGATCACACAGCATTACACCAAGTGATTCAGGGCGGCCCCATGATGGGAGCGCCGCTGCTAACACTCGATACGCCGGTTACCAAACTTACCAACTGTTTAATCGCGGCGACTATTGTCGAACTACCACCTGCCCCTGTGGAATCGCCCTGCATACGCTGTGGTGAGTGTGAAAGCGTTTGCCCGGTGTCGCTGCTACCCCAACAGTTGCACTGGTACGCCCGCGCCAACGACGATGCCAAGATGGAGCGCTATCATTTGTTCGACTGCATAGAGTGCGGCGCTTGCAGCTACGTCTGCCCCAGCCATATTCCGCTAGTCGTGGATTACCGCGAGGCTAAAAGCCGGATACGCCTGCAGCGGATTGAGACAGCAAAAGCGGAGTACGCCAAGCACCGTTTTGAGTTTCGCCAAGCGCGGCTCGCTCGGGAAGAGGCAGAAAAACAGGCACGCAAAGAAGCGCGCAAATCGCAACAACGTCGCACGCCGACCAGCGCAGTTGCCAGCAGTGAAAAGGTCGATTTACGGGGCCTAAGAATTGCCCATGCCGCTGCCAAGGCATCGGTTAAAAAAGCTGAAAAGACCCTGGCACGCGTCGCCCAGGAAGACCCCAAACAGCCGCTAGATGATTTGGAGATGCAGCTTGCCACTGCCCAAGAGAACCTGAAAGCAGCCGAATCTCAGCTTGCCCAGGCGAAGGAACAGCAAGCAGACTCTGCCCCCTCCCCAAGCGAGGAGTCTTCATGAGCA
Organism: Vreelandella sp. DA03-1M; assembly: GCF_055725665.1. Taxonomy (NCBI): domain Bacteria; kingdom Pseudomonadati; phylum Pseudomonadota; class Gammaproteobacteria; order Oceanospirillales; family Halomonadaceae; genus Vreelandella; species Vreelandella sp. DA03-1M. Next base: position 2,178,777 of record NZ_CM146798.1, on the reverse strand, counting down.
TGATGCACGCGTCAGGCGTTAACGACGCCCCCGTGACGACTTTCGTGCCGCCCACAGCAAGCTTAATGCGCAGGGTGATCGTGGCGACGCTGCCGGGCATCGCCACCATGAGTTACTTTTTTGGTCTGGGCGTACTCAGCAATATATTAATAGCCGCTGTATTGGGTGTAGCGCTTGAAGCCGCGGTTCTGCGGCTCCGCAAGCGGCCCATTCGCGTTACATTGAATGACGCCAGCGCTCTACTCACTGCTATTTTGCTCGGCGTTTCGCTGCCCCCCGCTAGCCCCTGGTGGTTGATCGGCGTTGGGATGATCGCCGCCATCGTGGTGGGCAAGCAGCTATACGGTGGTTTAGGCCACAATCCTTTTAACCCGGCCATGATCGGTTATGCGCTGCTATTGGTGTCGTTTCCTACCTACATGACGCTGTGGGCGCCACCCCAAGAACTACTCCCGGAGGGCTTGTGGGCACAAATCACTGGAACGCTACCTACGGCTCAGCTAGATGGCCTAAGTGGTGCCACACCGCTCGATGCCTTTAAACACAAAGGCGAGGCAGTGCTTGCCAGCGAATTCTGGGCAACTAACCCACTGCCCGATGGGACGCTTAATGCCTGGCGCTGGGTAGCCCTTGCTTGGTTAGCGGGTGGCATCCTTTTACTCGTAAAGCGAATTATTAGCTGGCACATCCCGGTGGCGATGCTTGGCAGCGTATTACTACTTGCCACACTGTTTTATCTCAGCGACCCCAGCCACTTTGCCTCACCGCTTTTTCACCTGCTTACCGGGGCGACGCTGTTTGGGGCGTTTTTTATCGCCACCGACCCGGTCTCCGCCGCCACCAGCCGTCGCGGCAAACTACTTTATGGAGCCGGTATCGGCGCCTTGATTATCATTATTCGCACCTTTGGCGGTTACCCGGATGCAGTGGCGTTTGCGGTGTTGCTGATGAATCTATGCGTACCGCTGATAGACCTGTACAGCGTGCCACGCCCGACGGGGCAGCCAAAAAGCTCCCGGGGTGAGCAGCCATGACGCTCTTCCAAGCCATGCAGCGCGGTGCTCTCGCATTGGGCACCTTTGCTCTGGTTACTGCGGGTAGCGTTGCACTCACTCGAGCACTTACCGCCGAGCGAATAGCGACCCATCAGTTGGCTTACCAGCACCGTCAGCTACACGAAGTACTCCCCCAAACGCTGGGAAATATACCCGTCACCCAGGTGATAGAAGGCACCTTTACCCTGCCTAATCCCGAAGCATTGGGGTTAAAAAGCGACAGCCAAGGCTGGTGGGTAAGCGACAGCGAGAACAGTGCCGTCATTTTGCCGGTGCTCACCAGGCAAGGCTATAACGGTGAAATTCGCCTACTGATCGGCATTGACGAACAGCAGCGCATTAGCGGTGTGCGCGTCACTCAACACCAGGAAACCCCTGGGCTAGGCGACGATATTGAGCGGAGCCGCAGCGACTGGATTACGCGATTTAATGGCTTAGGGTTAGCGAGCTTGCCACCGGAAGACTGGGCGGTAGCTAAAGACGGCGGTCACTTTGATGCTTTTACTGGTGCAACGATAACGCCTCGCGCCGTGGTGAATGCCGTACATGAAGCGCTGCAATATGCCGCTGACACTCCGTTACCCATTACTTTCAAGGAGCCCGGCGCATGAGCCTCCATCCAATAAGCCAATGGCGCCAACTGGCCCGAGATGGGCTGTGGTCGAACAACCCTGCTCTGGTTCAACTGCTGGGGCTCTGCCCGCTGTTAGCCGTTAGCGGCAGTGTAGTGAATGCGCTGGGCTTGGCGCTTGCCACGCTGTTGGTCATGGTGAGCGCCAGCACAGTGATTTCAATGATTCGACACCAGGTACCCAGTGCAGTGCGCCTGCCCGCGTTCGTGATGGTGATTGCTGCTTTTGTGACCTGCGCTGAGCTACTGATGGCCGCCTACGCCTACCCGCTCTATCAAGTGCTGGGGATTTTTATTCCGCTGATTGTCACCAACTGCGCCATTTTAGGCCGCGCGGATGCCTTTGCCTCGCGCCAACCTGTCATTCCAGCGGCCATTGATGGCTTTATGATGGGGCTAGGGTTTGGCGCCGTACTGGTACTGCTGGGCGCGCTACGCGAGCTACTCGGCCAAGGCACACTATTCAGCGATATGGCGCTGCTGTTTGGGCCTCAAGCCGCCAATTGGCAGCTGACAATAGCCGACGACTACCAGTTCCTATTTTTTGTGCTGCCGCCTGGGGCTTTTTTTGTGGCAGGTATGTTAATCGCGCTGAAAAACGTCATTGACCAACGCAGCGCTGCACGCGCCAAGCCAGTCTCCACAACGCCTCGGCCTGAGCGTCGCGTGCGGGTCACCGGCACGATTAAATAGTTGGCAAGATACTCAAACATCGACGTGTAAACAGTTGCTCATATTCATCATTCGCATTTATCAAGAGACCCGCCATGAATGCCCAAAAGCGTCATGAAATTTTTGCTCGCCTTCAGGCAGAGAACCCGCACCCCACCACTGAGCTGAACTGGAGCACCCCCTTTGAACTGCTTGCGGCAGTACTGCTCTCCGCCCAAGCCACCGATGTGGGCGTCAATAAAGCCACCGCACGGCTCTACCCGGTAGCGAATACTCCCCAAGCGATCATTGATTTGGGTATCGACGAACTTAAAGCACATATCAAAACCATCGGCCTATATAACACCAAAGCCGAAAATCTGATGAAAACCTGCCATATGCTGGTCAACCTGCACGGTGGCGAAGTACCCAACACCCGCCAAGCGTTAGAAGCCCTGCCGGGGGTCGGCCGTAAAACCGCCAATGTGATTCTCAACACGGCGTTCGGTCAGCCCACCATGGCGGTGGATACGCATATTTTCCGGGTATCCAATCGTACCGGCATCGCTAAAGGCAAAGATGTCGTTGAAGTGGAGCAGAAACTGCTACGCCATGTACCCAAGGCTTTTCTGCAAGATGCTCACCACTGGCTGATTCTGCACGGCCGCTACACCTGCATTGCCCGCAAACCCCGCTGCGGTAGCTGCATTATTGAGGATTTGTGCGACTATAAAGACAAAACTGAAATCGCCTAGACGGAGTCCTTCATGCCTACCCCTGCCACGCTACTGCATGATCAGCCCATTGAGCAGCGTATTGATGCGCTACTGGATCTGTCTCGGCAACACGCCGAGCATTTTTGTAGTCCAGGGGCATGGCTGGCGCGGCAACGTTATATGGCACAGCACCCGACATCTATCGTCGTCATGAAGTGCATGGATGGGCGCATTCATATTCCCCACGCCACGCGCACGCCGTTAGGGATCATTACCCCGTTTCGTAACCTGGGCGGTATTTTTGATCTAGGCTGGCCCTACTTGGGGGAATTGCTGACCGAGACGGTTATCAATGCCGCTCAGGCGGGGCGCAGCACGCTAATGCTGATCACCTACCATTTTTCCCGTGGTAACCAAGCCCGCGGCTGCGCCGGGTTTAACTGTGATACCCAAGCGGCGAAAGCGCACGCCTATGATATTGCCGAACAGGCGGGCAAGCTATTTGGTCATGACCACCAACAGGTTTACCCGCTGGTATGCGGCTTTGAAACCGACAGCGATGCGCTGGTGATTCATGGCCAAGACGGCACGCCACTCGATGTCAGCGAGTGGATTGGCCGAGCCCCAGAAGGGCTAAGCAGTCAACTGAATGCCATTTGCCCCGATATGCCGCATGAGATGCAACGCGATTTGTTGCCTCTGCTGGAAGGTAACCTTGCCCACGTTAGCGAATTGCATGGCGTCGAGCGGGAGCTCGATATCGAGCACCGCGAATGGGTGATCTGCATCGGCCGGGGCTTTGATTTTCTGCACCTACCCAATACCGCCCTGATCATTGGCCCCTACGGGCCGGACTTAGCAGTGCCCATTGGCACGGCGGCCACTATCATTGACACCAATATGCACGCCGGACGCATCCCAGACGATGGCTTTATGCTGTTGGCTTCAACGCCCTACCAGCACAGCGGCGTCGACCGCGCCCGCGCGGAGTTGAAATCCCACTTTCTGTCAGAGTTTGCCGAGCAGGCAATCCGCCGTGAGCACCCGGCGCTTGCACAGAAGATGCGTCGCCATACCGCCGTGGTGCACTGGCCGACGCGGCGATTAGACCGGCTCGACTGATAGAAGTTGGCGGTAGGCCTCGCGCCAAGCGGGCCACTCCCAAACCGAAGTATCAAGGGTGACAGGACGCGCGGCGGGATTTGTCAGCCAAGCATTGAGTCGCTCATACAGCCCTTCTCGGGTGCCGTCGTAGCGGTAGCCAGGTGGATATAAAGCCGGGAAGCAAAGCCGGTCCGGCACCAGAGGCAGTGCCCCACGCTGGGCCGCCTCCATAATCGCCAACCCCTGAAACTCATGCCAGGTGGTCGAAACCACAATGCCTGCGCTATCTAGCAACTCACGGTACGCCTCCTCGGGCTGCGGCCCCCAAGCCACAATATGCTTGGCTAAGCGCTGCTCGGCTTCGTCAAAAATGGCCGGGGCTTGGCGAAAGCGCTGGCCTAGCACTGCCAGCTCAAACGCCACTCCGGCATCGCTTAGCGCGAACAGCACGGCAAAGAAGTCATCAGGATTTTTGTCATACTCCCAGCGGTGATTCCAGACAATGCGCTGTGGCACCGTTTTTTGAACAGCCGTTTGCTGGCGGGATGTTGAACATTCAGAAATGGGTACTGGTAAAACCTGAGACCGCTCGCGCAGCGCCTCCAGTGGCTTTGCCGCAGGCAGATTTTCCGGCATTTTTTTCAAAAACGCCCGTGCACCATCGATAAAGGAGTCACGATTATAGGCACTGTTAAACACCACACTATCCGCCGCTAGCGCCGTGTAGAGATTGACCATTTTGGCCTCTACTTGGGGTATCTGATCGCTAGACTTAGGATAGGCAAACTGGTTTTCGTGAAAATAGACAATTTTTTTTGCTCGCCCAAGATGAGGAAACAATCCGATCAAGGTGGCTAAATCAACCATCGACGTCGCTAACACCACATCATAGGGCTGGCTAAGGGCGTCATGCTCTTTGAGCATCCAACTTAAAGGGTTGCCACGAATACGCCAGGCAAAATGACGTGGCGGCAGAGTCAGGAGCGTCCAAGACACTTCATCAAGCTGCGCCATTAAACTCTGCGCCCAGTAGCGATGACTCACCGCTTCGTAGGCGGATAACAGTAGTACGCGCATTCACAGCCTTAGCAAGCAGATCAGTGGTAAGCCATAGCACTTTAAGACATAGCACTTTAAGACATAGCATGTTAAGCCATGGCACAGGAGCTAAGCAGTGTACCAAACCAGGCTCAATTGCTCGCTGCTAGCAGTTTATCTGCCGGTGCATTCGGCCAAGGTCGTCTTGGCTGGCAGTCTCGATCTATCTAGACTGCAAGCATGCATCGTTAAAACAAATAAAAGCTGGAGAACACCATGGCCAAAGTGCTCGTCGTCGATGACGAACCCAACATTGTTCTATCGCTTGAGTTCTTAATGGAGCAAGCAGGGTTTGAGGTAGTAACAGCCGAAGATGGTGAACAGGCGCTAGCACGTGTTACCGATAGCCAGCCTGATCTACTCTTGCTCGATATTAGCCTGCCGGGGATTAGCGGCTTTGACGTTTTAGAACGCCTACGCAACGAAGAGGCCACCGCCCAACTGCCGATTATTATGCTCACCGCTCACGGCCGTGATGTAGAACGTGAAAAAGGCATGGCGCTGGGCGCTGATGACTACATTACCAAGCCTTTTTCCACCCAATCCTTGGTGGAAAAAGTCAAAGCGCTACTCATTAAGGAGCAGCCATGACCCGAGGTGGGCTGCCCAAACGCCAGCGCCTGATTGGCCTATGGCTCTCGCTAAGCGGCATCAGCTTATTGGGCGGGGCTATTTTTGCCGCTTGGCTGGATGCTCAGCTCGCGCCCACAGGCGTCACCCGCATGGCGCTATGGCTAGGCAGCTTTTCCGGCGGCGCGACCCTATTTTTGGTGGGCTTAGTGCTTGAACGCATGCTGTTTACACCGCTGCGTCATTTACAGGTTCAGCTGGCACGTTTGGTTGCCAATCCCGACGCCCGTGACGAACACCCACCCGAGGGTTGGCTAAAAGGGCTGGGGCCAGATTTACGCCGTGTGCGCGAAAGCTGGCGCGAAGATCGTAGCCGCCTCGCTACTGCCCACGCCGACGGCGCACGCAGTGCGGCGCGCATTCGTCAGGAGCTGGAAACACTGCTGCAGGTACTCGAAACGCCCCTGCTTTTATGTGACTACCACCGTCGTGTGATGCTGTTTAACCAAGCGGCAGAAGACTTCTTTGAAGGTAATACAGGGTTAGGCCTGGGCAAACGACTTGAAGCGCTGCTCCCTGTGGCCAGCTTGCAGCAAGCACTCAGCCAACTGCCTAACGACGGCTCCCCGCGAGAGCTGCTCGCCCCCTGCGATAACCGCTGGCTCAAAGTGATACTGCGTCGCGTGCCGGGTAGCGATGGCGAAACATTGCTGACGTTTGGCGATGCAACGGCGTCGTGGTCGAGTGAAATGGGGGTAAGAGCCGAATTGGCCGATATGCTGACCCCCCTACGCCAGCATACCGCCAGTCTCACCAGCGCCGCCGATGCGCTGATCCAACTCCGCCATCAAAACGACGCCAGCACGTCATTGCTGCGTCAACGGTTTGAGCGCGTCATTCATGAGGAAGGCATCACGTTAGGCGACAACGTGGCCAAAATCGGCCAACTGCTCGATGATATGCAGCATCAGGGCGAGCGCTTAACGCCGATGTGGTCGAACGATTTCTGGCAAGCCCTGGATGAACGCCTAGATCCAAAGCATCGCTTAATTACCCCAGTGGGAATGCCCGCTTGGTTTAAAGGCGATGCACCCGCACTGATTGCTCTGTTCGACTCTTTAGTGAAGCACCTCAATACCCACCTTCCTGAGAGCGGCTTTGAAGGTGAGATATGCCTGGGTAATAAACGCGTCTATTTAGATCTTATCTGGCGCGGCAAAGCGATCCCCGAACATGAATTGGCGGAGTGGCGCCAGCAACCGCTCAGCTCGCTGCCCCTAACGCCCAGTGTTGCCGACGTGCTACGCCAACACGCCAGCGACATCTGGAGTCTGACTGACGATGATGGTGTGCATGCCCGCCTGCGCCTTCCGCTCCCCGCCGTTGAGCGCGTTGGTGCCCCGCGTGAAACGGCACCACCGCGCCCCGAGTTTCATGATTTTGGAATTGCCGACCTGCCTCCGCCGGATGAAGCGCTGGCTAGTCGTTCCTTGCGCAGCTTGGAGGTCGTGGCGTTTGATACCGAAACCACCGGACTTGAGCTGCGCCGAGGCGATACGGTGATCAGTCTTGGTGCCTGTCGCGTGGTCAACGCGCGACTATTGGCAAGCGAGGCCTTTGATCAAAAAGTCGATCCTCAGCGACCTATACCTGCCGCCAGCACGGCCATTCACGGCCTTACCGATGCTGATGTCATTGGCGCCCCACCGCTGGATATCGTACTTACCCGCTTTCGTGACTTTGTAGGGGAAGCCGTCTTGCTGGCCCATAACGCCGCATTCGATCTGCTTGCCATCAGTCACAAAGGCGTCACTTTTGATATTCCCGTCATCGATACCCTGCTGATTTCACGAGCGCTGGACGAAGCCTTGGACGGACATGACCTGGATAGCCTCGCCCAGCGCTACGATCTGGCATTCCCTCCCGGCACCCGCCACACTGCCTTAGGTGATGCTCGAGTCACCGCAGAACTCTGGCTAGCCCTGCTGCCACGCTTAGAGGCCCGCGGCGTCGACACCCTGGAACAGCTGTTAGCGCTGCAAGCCAATGCCTTTGACCGACAGGATGCGAGTGCCTTATGAAGGACACAGCGACATGAAAAACTCAGGCAGTAAACCGCGCAAAAGCGAACGCTTAATGGCCCTGGTAGCGGTCGCTTTACTGCTGTTCTGTCCACCGCTGATAATCGTAATAGACCGTCTTCCCTCCCTTAACATCGGCTGGTTACCGCTTTATCTGTTTTGCGCTTGGGCAGTCGTCATCGGTTTGACGGCTTGGCTAATGGAATACCGTGCGGATCGCTGATGATGCGTACTGACGCCGTCATCCTGGGCACTGCCTTTGGCTATTTAGCGCTGCTGTTTGTGGTCGCCGCCTGGGGCGACCGGCGGGCCGAGCAAGGGCGATCGCTGATCGGCTCGCCCACGGTATATGCCCTCTCCATTGCCGTTTACTGCACAGCCTGGACCTTCTACGGCAGCGTGGGGCGCGCCGCAGAGTTCGGCCCCAGCTTTTTACTCATCTATCTTGGCCCCACCCTCGCCATGCTGCTGGCACCCTTCGTGGTACGCAAGATGGTGCGCATTGCCGCCCGCCAGCGCATTACGTCCATTGCCGATTTTATCAGTGCCCGCTACGGTAAAAGTACCAGCTTAGGCGCACTGGTGGCCTTAATGGCCCTGATCAGTATCACGCCTTATATTGCCCTGCAATTGAAGGCGATTACCGTTAGCCATGCAGTCCTTATCAACTATCCACAAGCGGCCGACACGACGCTGGTGGATGAACACTTTTGGATGGATAAGTCTCTCTGGGTCGCGCTGGTGCTGGCGGTATTTATTATTCTCTTTGGCACCCGCCACTTGGATGCTAGCGAACGCCACGAAGGCATGGTGGCCGCCATCGCGCTGGAATCCCTGGTGAAGCTAGTCGCCTTTATGGCCGTCGGTGTGTTCGTGGTCTTTGTGATGTTTGAAGGCCCCGCGGCGCTGTTTGCGCAGGTAGCGGCCACGCCAGCGCTGGTCGATAGCATGCGGCTGGACAACGTTCCTGGTGGCGCCACCGGCTGGGTGGGCATGTTGGTGCTCGCCTTCCTGGCCTTTTTAACCCTGCCCCGCCAGTTTCAGGTACTGGTAGTTGAGAATGTCGATGAACAGCATTTAGCCAGAGCGAGCTGGTTATTTCCCCTCTATATGCTGTTGATCAACCTGTTTGTGATCCCTATCGCCCTGGCAGGCCTGCTGCTAGGTGCGAGCGCAGGTGATCCCGATAGCTTTGTTCTGACGCTACCGCTTTCAGCAGGTTTAGAAGGCCTGCCGCTACTGGTCTTTATTGGGGGGCTTTCAGCAGCCACCGGCATGGTGATCGTCGAGACAATCGCCCTCTCCACCATGGTTAGCAACCAGTTGGTGATGCCACTGCTGCTGCGCTCACGGCGCTTACATTTAAGTACCAAAGGCGAACTTGCCGGTTGGCTACTGGGTATTCGCCGGGTCGCTATCGTGCTTATTCTGCTGCTGGGTTATCTCTACCATGCACTCATTGGCGACTCATACAGCCTGGTCACCATTGGGCTAGTCTCTTTTGCAGGTGCGGCACAGTTTGCACCGGCGCTATTGATAGGCCTTTACTGGCGTGGTGCGACTCGCCAGGGCGCCACAGCAGGCTTAATCGCGGGTTTCTTGGTGTGGTGCTATACGCTACTGTTGCCGGGCTTTGCCCAGTCGGGCTGGTTGGATGCCACGCTACTTACAAACGGGCCATGGGGAATCGGCTGGTTGAAACCCTATGCGTTGTTTGGACTCGAAAATTGGGATATTTACACCCACTCGCTGCTCTGGAGCATGCTGGTCAACGTCGGGTTGCTGGTCGGTGTTTCGCTGTTTACCCGCCCAACGCCCCTGGAGCAAACTCAGGCGGCGCTATTCACCGAAGCCATGCACCCCAATCTACAAACAACATCACTCTCTGCGTCATTAATGCGCGGTCAAACCACTCAGGGGGCACTCAAAGAGCTTTTGGTTCGTTATCTAGGTGCCCAGACTACCCGCCGAGTATTCAGCCACAGCAGTACCAAAAACGCATTTGTGGCGGACGAGCCCGCTGCCGCCGAGTTGATTACACGTGCAGAGCAGGCATTGGCGGGGGCTCTGGGCAGCTCTTCAGCCCGCGTGTTGATCAACTCAGTGGTCCGTGGCGAAGCACTGGATATTGAGTCGATTCTCAGCATTCTGGATACCACCTCACAAACCCTTGAGTACAACCGTCGCTTGGAGCAGAAATCCCAAGAGCTCGTCCAGATCGGCGAAGAGTTGCGCAGCGCTAATGAGCGGCTGCGGGAGCTGGATCGTTTGAAAGATGAGTTTGTCGCCATGGTCAGTCATGAGCTCCGCACGCCGCTTACCTCCATCCGCGCCTTTGCCGAAATTTTGCGCGATAGCGGCCAGCTGTCCGATGAAAAGCGCCAGCATTTTCTGGGTGTCATCGTTCTCGAAAGCCAACGGCTCTCGCGCTTAATCGAAGAAATTCTCGACCTTGCCCGGCTGGAAAGTGGCCGTTTAACGCTTAACCCGGTGCCACTCGACCTTGCCGCCCTTACTCGACATAGCATTGACGCCATTGCGCATTTGCACCAAGAGCGTGGTATCCAATTAGAGGTTCATTTAGAAGCAGACCCAGCGATGGTGGTTGGCGACCATGATCGTTTAGAACAGGTGATTATTAACCTGCTTGATAACGCTAGTAAGTTTGCTGATCGAAACCAGCCTAAAGTGCGCCTGTCGCTCTATCACCATCGCCGCCATTTCCGTTTAAGCGTAGAGGATAACGGCGCCGGCATTAGCGCGGATGAGCGTGAACGGGTGTTTGAAAAATTCCATCAGATACAGCAGAACGACGATATTCCCAGAGGGCGCCCCAGAGGGAGTGGCTTGGGACTACCCATTAGCCGTGGAATTATCGCCCATCTGGGTGGACGCCTCTGGGTTGAGGATGCCAAAACGCTGGGCGGCGCATGTTTAACACTGGAGCTACCCGCGGCGCCGAATGACACTCACGCTTGATGCTATTCCGCTAAGCACTTTTGGCGCGCTGAATAAATGCTCTAATCTGCTGCAGATCAAACTTTAACAGCAGGCGCTCGTCTTCACGCAGGCGGCGAAGATCCACCCAACCGTCAGCGGCTTGGCCAGCGCTTTTGTTGATACGCTGTTGATCCAACAGGCGCTGCTGAAGTCGCTCAAAGACTGCCAGCAATAGGTCGGATTGCGTCCTAGGCAGCACATTTTCCACATGACTGAGCCTTATCAAGCGCTCTCGAGTGGCTATTTCACGCAGGCCATGACGAACGCAGAGCAAACGCGCTGCGCTGATCAGCGGCATTAAGCCTTGGTGTTTAAGATTAACGGCGTGGTCGTGCGGGGCATCGAGATGCGGACTTGAGGCGATTCGCCCAAAACGGTCCAGCGCGACCGGCAACTGATCAAGTAACGCTGCCATTTCATCCATAAATAGTGACGCTTTAGGAAGTATTGAAGCGATGCTCACGCCCAGTTGCTCAGCAAGCGCTGAATTGCCAGCGACGGGGGCAAAATCGAGCAAAATATTGGTCTGCTGAACGCGCTTTACACGCCGATCCGCGCTCCAGATTTCAAGCTGTGCATGCCATTCACTTATCCGCTTGCGCCACATGGGCCAGCGGGCCATCACATGGCCGCGGCACAGTGGAATGCCGGCTTCATCCAGGCGTTGAGTAAACCGCTCGCCCAGGGCTTGAAAGTAGCCGTCAATCTCAACATGCCGATGGTCAGGGTAATCATCGATAATCAGCGCATTATCCTGATCGGGGCCGAGCAGGCTCTCGTAGCGGGCCGCCGAACCTAACATCAACACACAGTAATTGACCGGTGGTGTGCCCCACCCTTGCGCCTGCAGTTCATCAAGGGATTGCGCAATCGCTCGACGATATAGCCAGGCATTATGATCACTGATGACTTGGCTAATACGCCAAGCGGGTAAATCGTAATGTATCAGTGTTTCAACCAAGGAGGGTTGCCACGCATAGGCGTCGGCAATAGAAGTCTGAGGTAAAGAGAGTTTTGAGAAAAGATGCTGGAGCGGCGCGTCGAGCGCCACGGTGTTAAAACGTCCATGCTCGTTGAATAAGGAGCGCCAGGGCGAGGCTTGGTGTACTACTCGCATACGCCTCTCCTTTACGAACGTTTGTGTCGGCTTACTCTGTACTGTCGCCAGCACGACGTGGGTCAGGCTCGAACATTGCCTCTCCGACTTCATCGATATAGCGCTGCGCTTTAGTGACCAGCATGGCATCACACGCTTCGCGACCTGGCAGCATATCGGAGCGCTCAAAACGGTGTTCAAGGGTTTCACCGCTGGCATCAGCTTTACGAATCCAACCGCTAACGCGGTATTGACCGCTTTGATCATCCGGCTGAGACACAATCTCATAGCCTTTGTATTCCACGGCATCAGCCGCTTTGGTGGTAGCGCCGGGAGCAGCCTGACGATCACTACCAAAGAGTCCGGATAATAATTTTTTGAACATAGGGGTTCCTTAATATGCCGGGCGGCAGCGATTAGCTGCCGCCCTATCAACATATGCGCTTTAAAAATTAGCTTTGCTTACGGCCTTTGCCAGCAGCAATGCGCAGGCGAAGAGCATTCAGCTTGATAAAGCCTTCGGCATCTTTCTGGTTGTAAGCGCCCGCATCATCTTCAAACGTAGCGATCGACTCATCAAATAGCGATTCATCGGATTTACGACCCACGACGGTCGCATTACCTTTATAGAGCTTCATACGCACGACACCCGCTACATTCTTTTGGGTCTCGTCGATGGCCGCTTGCAGCATGCGACGCTCAGGGCTCCACCAGTAACCGTTATAGATCACTTCCGCGTATTTCGGCATCAGCTGATCTTTCAGGTGGGCTTCTTCGCGGTCTAGCGTTAGTGATTCAATGGCACGGTGAGCACGCAACATAATGGTGCCCCCGGGCGTTTCATAGCAGCCACGAGATTTCATGCCCACGTAGCGGTTTTCAACAATATCCAAACGGCCAATGCCGTTATCACCACCTAGTTTGTTGAGCTTTTCCAGCACTTCGTGAGCTTTCAACGGCTCGCCATCGATGGCCACGATATCACCCTTTTCATACGTCAGTTCAACGTAGGTAGGGGTATCTGGTGCGGCTTCAGGAGAGACGCTCCAACGCCACATATCGTCTTCTGCTTCAGCCCAAGGATCTTCCAAAATACCGCCCTCGTAAGAGATATGCAGTAAGTTGGCATCCATGGAATACGGTGATTTTTTCTTTTTATTGGCAAAATCGACCGGAATTTTATGCTCTTCGCAATACGCCATTAGCTTTTCGCGGGAGGTTAAGTCCCACTCACGCCAAGGGGCGATTACTTTTACGCCAGGCTTAAGGGCATAGCCGCCAAGCTCAAAGCGAACTTGGTCGTTACCTTTACCCGTCGCACCGTGTGAAATAGCGTCGGCGCCGGTTTCATTGGCAATTTCGATCAAGCGCTTGGCGATCAATGGCCGGGCGATAGAGGTACCCAGCAGGTACTCACCTTCGTAAATAGTATTAGCGCGGAACATTGGGTAGACGTAATCACGCACGAACTCTTCGCGCAGGTCTTCGATGTAAATCTCTTTTACGCCAAGCGCTTGCGCTTTAGTTCGCGCAGGTTCGACTTCTTCGCCCTGACCGATGTCGGCAGTAAAAGTCACTACCTCGCAGTTGTAGGTTTCTTGCAACCACTTAACGATAACGGATGTGTCCAGGCCGCCTGAATATGCCAGCACAACCTTTTTGACATCGGACATTCTTTGCTCCTTTAAAAAGCGATTGGATTTGAGACAGACACTGAGTATAGCGTTCTCAATGCCCAGCGAATACCGTCAACGACGCCTGGGGGCTAAAGCTGCTAGAATCACTCCATTCAAAGCGGCGGCTTGCCGCTAATGTCGAATGATTACTCGCTTTACTATTACTCGCTTGAACATAAGGAGAGCTGCATGAGCGAGGCAATTGCCCGCGAATTAATGGCCCAACGTTTTCGCAGTTACCTGCCGGTGGTCGTTGATTTAGAAACCGGGGGATTTAATGCCCAAGGTGATGCCGTACTTGAGATTGCTGCCGTTACGCTGACCATGGATCCGGAAGGCAACCTGCTGCCTGATGCTACCTATGCTTACCACATTCACCCCTTTGAAGGGGCGAACGTTGAGCAGTCGGCGCTCGATTTTACCGGCATTAACCTGGATGACCCGTTACGCAGCCAGGTCGCGCTTAGCGAAGCTGAAGCACTCAATGAAATTTTTCGCCCTATACGTAAATCAATCAAAGCTCACGATTGCACTCGCGCCATCTTAGTTGGTCATAATGCGGCGTTCGATCAAGGCTTCTTGAACGCGGCGGTGAATCGCTGCGGCATTAAGCGCAATCCATTTCACCCATTTTCTAGCTTTGATACAGCCACTCTGGCTGGCTTGATATATGGACAAACCGTGCTTGCCCGCGCCTGCCGTGCAGCTGGCATTGAGTTTGATAATAAAGCTGCCCACTCCGCCCGTTACGATACTGAGCGAACCGCCGAGCTGTTTTGCTCCATGGTAAATCGCTATAAAGATTTGGGCGGCTGGCAGCTTGCTCAGCGCGAACAAGAGATGGATAGCACTGATTAGCACCTGGCATCCGCCGCCTAGCCGCTAATGCAGAGAGCCGCTAATGCAGAGAGCCGCTAATGCAGAAAACCAGGCTTTACGCTAAACTTTGCCGCATTACAGCAATGTGCTTTACCACCGACAATGCCGGTTAGCGCGTGTGTGGCGGTGATAAAACGATATCGATTAATTTTATCCATTTTCAGGAGATGAGACGTTTCCATGGCCCAGCATAATGCTTTTTACGCCCAATCCGGTGGCGTCACCGCCGTGATCAACGCCAGCGCCTGCGGCGTTATCGAAGCCTGCCGTCAGGCACCCGATCAGATTGGCAAGGTTTACGCCGGTCATAACGGCATTATCGGGGCTTTAACGGAAGACCTTATCGACGTTACCCAAGAGAGTGATGAAGCGATTGCAGCCCTACGCCATACACCAGGCGGCGCTTTTGGCTCTTGCCGCTATAAGCTTAAAGACATTGATACTCACCGCGCCCAGTACGAGCGCTTGATCGAAGTCTTTAAAGCTCACGATATTCGCTACTTTTTCTATAACGGTGGCGGCGATAGCGCCGATACCTGCTTGAAGGTCTCTCAGCTTTCCGAGAAGCTGGGCTATCCGCTCACCGCCATTCACGTGCCTAAGACTGTCGATAACGACCTGCCGATTACCGACAACAGCCCAGGGTTTGGCAGTGTGGCCAAGTATATTGCCACTTCAACCCTGGAAGCTTCGCTGGATATCGCTTCCATGTGCGCTACCTCAACGAAAGTGTTTGTGCTTGAGGTAATGGGTCGCCACGCGGGCTGGATCGCCGCTGCCGGTGGTTTAGCGGGCGAAGGCGAAGGCGAGCCGCCGCACATGATCATATTTCCGGAAATTGCGTTTAACCGTAAAGCGGCCATGGCGCGGGTTGAAGAAAGCGTTAAACAATATGGCTACTGCGTGATCGTGGTTTCTGAAGGCGCGCGCTACGAAGATGGCACTTTCCTAGCTGACGCAGGCAATACCGATGCCTTTGGCCATCGCCAATTAGGCGGCGTCGCACCGACACTTGCGGGTATGATCAAGCAGGATTTGGGCTATAAGTACCATTGGGCGGTGGCCGATTATCTACAGCGCGCCGCGCGTCACCTGGCTTCAAAAACCGACGTTGAACAAGCCTATGCGGTGGGTCGCGAAGCGGTGACGCTGGCACTGGCAGGCAAAAATGCCATGATGCCCGCTATTCGTCGTATTTCTCAGTCACCTTACCAGTGGGATGTCATCTCTGCCCCGCTGTCACAGGTGGCCAATAAAGAGAAATTTATGCCCCGCGACTTTATCAGCGACAACGGCTTTGCGATTACCCAGACGTGCCGGGATTACCTCTCACCATTGATCCAGGGCGAGGATTTCCCCCCGTTTGAGAATGGCTTGCCGAAAGTGGCCAAGCTGAAACTGGCAAAAGCAGAGCGCAAGTTGCCTACTTTTACGCTGTAAACACTCCGCGCAGCGAAACAAGCTGTGCGGTAATAAAAAACGGGGCGATGAATAATTTCATCGCCCCGTTTTTTATTGCTGACGACTAACGCAACAGCCAGGAAAGCACGAGCAGCAATAGCAATATACCTGCTACCCCCTGCCAGAAACGCCGCGGCTCCTGGCGGCTCTCTTCCCGGTTCGGCAACCGCCCCAGCGGCACCCTAAGGGCATGCAAGAACTCCGATAGACGCCTAAAGCGCAGAGCCCGCTGCGGATCCAAAGCACGGCGTAGCGCATCGTCCAAGTCCTGGGATATCTCAGGGTTAGTTGTGCGCGCGCTGCGGTAGGTTAATTCTTCAAGATCGGTATGGCTGCGCAGGCGATTGGGCGTCAACGTATAGGGCAAAGCACCGGTCAATAACCAGTAGGTCGTGGATGCCAGCGAGTACTGGTCACTGCGCCGACCAATGCTGTCGGCCAACGCATACTCAGGGGCGGTGTGCTCGTTAAAGCCAATTTGGCGGAGCAACTCCCCCGAGTGGCGGTGCCCTTCGCCATCGCGCATATGGCAGGCGCTAAAATCGGTAAGCACCAGCTTGCCGTGCGGGTCGATCAGAATATTATCGGGATTGATCTGCTGATGAACAATTTCCCGGTGATGCAGCGCCTGCACCGCCTTACCCAGCTGGTTAGCAATATCTAAGCGCTGCGTTAAACTGGCTTGAGGATGGCGTTCGGCCCACTGTCGCAGCGTTTCACCTTCAATGTGCTGCATCAGGTAATAGAGATAACGGCGCGGCCGCGACGGCTCCATCACCTTGACCACAAACGGAGAATTGACGCGCTCGACCACCCACTGCTGAAGCAGGAAGTGCTCCAGATAAGCGTTGCGCAACGAAAGTTCCGGGCTGGGCGCTTTCATGACCATTTCACGTTCACTATGCACATCGCGGACGCGATAAACCCGCGACTGCGCCGTGCGAGACAGCACAGCGAGAACTTCAAGGCCGTCTAAACGCTCCCCTGGCGCCAGCTCGGGCGGAATCGGCAGGTCACCATAAAGCTGCCCGGGATGCTCTGTCACTTCGTCAGGCAACTCATCGATTCGCACCAACTGGAAGCAGAACTGATCGCCACCGTAGCCACGATCCTGGGCGCGCTGCTTCGCTTCATCGGCAAGCCGTTCGCAGGCGGCATCCAGATCACTGGCATCTTGGCGGATCAAGCGCACATAGTCGGAAGGCAGCAGCGTACCGCGCACACCCTGGGTGGTGAACAAGAACAGGTCACCCTGTTTGAGCGCTATATGGGTGTAATCGATATCAACACTGCCATCCATGCCCAGCGCCCGGGAAGGATAACGGTACCCCCCTAAGTCGGTGACATGATCACGACTCAACTGCTCAAACTCGGCCCCGCGCAAACGGAACACCAGCGTGTCGCCCATGTGAAACAGATGCGCTTCGCGGCCACGGAACACCATCGCCGACATGGAGGAAACAAAACTGCCCTCTTTCACATGCTGGCTTTGGCTATAGCACCAGCTATTGAGCGCGCGCAGCACTCTCGTCGCCGATGTTTTGACATCCCAGTGATCAGGGGTCGAGAAGTAATCGGCCAGAAAGCCGCGCACGCTTAAATCACCGGCCTGCTTGGCCATGGTATTGCGTGAGATAGAGTCGCTGATGACGGCACAGCCACCTTTGGCGCGCAGCAGCGGCGCTTCAGGAAAGCGAACCGACATTGAGCTGCGGTGCAGGCGCCGGTCCGGCGCAACAAATGCTTGACCATAACTGATGAGCAACTGGGCGTGCGACAAGTCATCCTCCTAGGCTGCCGACTCGATCGAGGGACTTCACTGTCAATAAACCCTGCCTATGATACACGCAGCGAAGCAGAAACGATGCTCAACAAACGTCTCTATCGTATTAGCGCGCTTTTATATGCGCTCCTTTTTGATTTCCCTCATAATAGGGCAACGGCTAAACCACACCGGCCCACCTATGTCGCATTGGTAATCGCGTAGTCATGTTCGTATAATTCTTCGCCATCAACGACTCTGTAACGATTACCTAACCTCTGCACGACTCAAGCCACAGTACTACCAAGGAATCAACGATGAACTTCGATAATATCCCTGCTGGAAAGGATCTCCCCAACGACGTTTATGTGGTGATCGAAATTCCAGCCAACCACGATCCGATCAAATACGAAATTGATAAAGACATGGGTGCGCTACTCGTTGACCGCTTCATGGCCACCCCCATGTTCTACCCCGCCAACTACGGTTTTATCCCGCATACCCTAGCCGACGATGGCGACGCCCTGGATGCGCTGGTCGTGACCCCACACCCGGTTCAACCCGGCAGCATTATTCGCGCTCGTCCGGTAGGCATTTTAAACATGACCGACGAAGCCGGTGAAGATGCCAAGTTGATTTGCGTGCCCCACGCCAAGCTTAGCTCGCTCTATGATGACATTCAGGAAGTCACTGACCTACCTGAGCTGCTGCGCCAGCAAATCGCCCACTTCTTCGAGAACTACAAAGATCTTGAAAAAGGCAAATGGGTAAAAGTTGAGTCCTGGGAAGGCGCTGACGCTGCGCGCAAAGCGATTGAAAAATCCGTTACCGCCTACCAGAAAGCGTAATCGGTTTGTAAAGTTGCTTCTGTGTATGTGAAAAGGTCGCCTTCGGGCGACCTTTTAGGTTGTTAGGATTAACGCACCATTAGCGACCGCGTCACGTCACCGCAGCGTATACGCGAGAGATTCAAGGTTGCGGTATGCTATTTGTCCTAGCTTGCGATGCCATTGATTAAGGACGCACCGTGTTATCTCTTAAACGCCTGAGCCTACTTCCCTTACTTGTTTTTTTTCTTGGCTGGTTACCGCTGAGCGCACACGCCCAATGGTTTTCATCGTCTAGCAACCAAGATGAATTTTTACCGGTAATGGAAGCCTTTCAGCCTACCGCTTGGCACGATGGAGAAACGCTTTTTATCGGCATCGATATCACCGATGAGTACTATCTTTATCGGCATCAGTTTGCTGTCTCCAGTCAGACTGAGGGTATAACACTTGGCGAACTCAGCATCCCCGAAGGCACATTCACCAACGATGAATTCATGGGCGATGTTTACATCTTCCGCGACCAAGTGGTATTTGAAGTACCGATCAGCGCCCCCTACGCAGGCCCGCTAAACGTTGAGTTAACCTTTCAAGGCTGCGCGGATGCAGGGCTATGCTATCCACCGGAACGCTTGAGCCTACAAGCGAGTGAGACTGAGCCGCCCAGTCAATTTGCGAACTGGCAAGAAGGAGATAGCGCCGCCAGTAAAACCGCTACCTCTACTTCACAGAGTGACTTCGCAGGACCCCAAAGCGAAGATAGACGCTTTAGCGCTTTGATTAGCAATGCGAGCTTACCGTTAGCGTTAGGACTGTTTTTTATTGCCGGCCTTGGGCTTACCTTTACCCCCTGCGTACTCCCAATGATCCCGATTCTCTCCTCAATCGTTGTAGGCCAGAACCCCACCCGCCCACGCGCCTTTGCCCTCTCATTAAGCTATGTGCTGGGCATGGCGCTGACCTACGCGCTAGTCGGGGTCTTGATGGGGCTGTTCGGCGCCGGCCTTAATCTGCAGGCGCGCTTACAGTCGGCACCGGTGCTTATCACTTTCGCCGTACTCTTCACGCTCTTTGCACTGGCGATGTTCGGGGCATTTACGCTGAATCTCTCGCCTCGCTTGGCCAACCGTGTTGACGCTTGGCAGGCTCGCGCTCAGCGTAGTGGCCCAGCGGGTTTAGCGTTAGCAGGCGCGCTCTCAGTACTGGTGGTATCACCCTGCGTTACCGCGCCATTAGCCGGAGCACTGGTCTTCATTTCCTCAACCGGCGATTCAGTCATGGGGGGCGCGGTGCTCTTTGCGCTGGGTCTTGGCATGGGCGTACCGCTTCTTTTAGTCGGCACCTTTGGCGCCACGCTGTTACCCCGTTCGGGCGCCTGGATGAATGGCGTAAAGATTGCCTTTGGCCTGTTGTTACTGGGCGTGGCAATTTGGATGATCGAGCGTTTAGTCGCTGCGCCCATTGCACTACTTCTATGGGCATCACTCGCGATCGGCACAGCACTCGCGTTGGGTGCATTGAATTTCAATCAGCCGCAAGGGTGGCCGCGGGCACGTCAAACACTAGGGGTTTTGCTGCTGGCGTGGGGTGTCTTGCTGGTCATTGGTGCCGCGCAAGGTGGTAGTAACCCGCTGCGCCCCCTTGCAGCCACCTCCAGTGTGTCCGGAGAGTCTCCAGTGGCAGAGCTTGATTTTGTTGAGGTCGATAAGCTTTCAGCGCTTGAGGCAGCCATCGCTCAAGCGAACAGTGCTAATAGGCCCGCGTTTGTTCACTTTACCGCGGACTGGTGTATTTCATGTAAGCTGCTTGAGCGCGATGTTTATCCTGACCCACGTGTTTCAGCGGCACTAGAGGGTTACACGTTAATTGCCGCAGACGTGACTCAGACCGACCCACAAAGTCGTGAGCTACTGGATCAGTTCAATCTTTTCGGCCCGCCAAGCCTGCTGTTTTTCATTCAAGGCGAAGAGATTCGGGATGCACGCATTCAAGGCGAAGTCACCGCCGCCCAACTGCATGAACATCTTAAATCCGTTAGCCAGTGGCTTGCCAATAGTTAAGCCACCACCCTACGAGCCTTGCCCACTAAGGCACTTAAGCAACGTTTTGACGCGAATATCGTCAAACAGTTGTTTAAATCTGCATTCATCGTCAGTTTAAGCACTGGCTTAGGCTGTCGCTGGACATCCTGGCACTTTTTCGGCAAACTCCGCTCCCATATTAGCTAAAAACTTCCTTTTTTAGGGGTGAGAACGGGGTAACGTTCGCTAACATGCAGCGTTCTCTTCATTTTTAAATTTGGTTTACTGCGCCTATAGATGAGCCGCGCAGCGCCGCACAGCAACTCGCCTATAGGCCACGGTTACTGTGTGATTATTTCTCATAATCTTCTTTTATGACATTGATGGGGCTATGCCATGGATATCCGCAAAGTTAAGAAACTGATCGAGCTGCTCGAAGAGTCCAATATTAGCGAGATTGAAATTCAGGAAGGCGAAGAGTCCGTTCGCATCAGCCGCCATCCTAATGGCGCTTCTTGGCAGCCGCAGCCGATGCCGCAATATGCGCAGCATCCTGGCTACCAACCAGCCCCCGCTCCTGCCTCGGCACCTACCGCTGAAGCCGAGCCTCAGGGCGCCAGCTACCGTGGTGAAGCGGTCAATTCGCCGATGGTAGGTACCTTCTATCGCAGCCCAGCGCCGGGCGCCAAGTCGTTTGTAGAAGTCGGTGATAGCGTCAAGCAAGGCGATACCATTTGTATTATTGAAGCCATGAAAATGATGAACCAGATTGAAGCTGACCGCGACGGCGTGGTGGAAGCCATCCTGGTAGAAGATGGTGAGCCGGTCGAATTCGATCAACCCATGATCGTCATCGCTTAATCCTTCATTTTCAACACGGGTGGACTCTCCCATGCTGGACAAGGTACTTATCGCCAACCGCGGCGAGATTGCCCTCCGTATCCTACGGGCCTGTAAAGAACTGGGCATTAAAACCGTAGCGGTACACTCCAAAGCTGATCGTGAACTCATGCATGTTCGCCTGGCGGATGAAGCCGTGTGTATTGGACCGGCATCATCAGCGCAGTCTTACTTAAATATTCCGGCCCTGATCAGTGCGGCCGAAGTCACTGATTCGACCGCTATTCACCCCGGTTACGGCTTTTTGTCTGAAAACGCCAACTTTGCCGAACAGGTTGAGCGCTCGGGATTTACCTTTATTGGCCCCCGCGCAGAGACGATTCGCCTGATGGGCGATAAAGTCAGTGCTATCCAGTCGATGAAGGAAGCGGGCGTTCCCACGGTGCCAGGCTCAGACGGCCCCTTGGGTGACGATGACGCGACCAATTTAGCCACCGCGCGTCGCATCGGCTACCCGGTGATCATCAAGGCAGCCTCCGGTGGCGGTGGTCGCGGTATGCGTGTGGTACACACCGAAGGCCACCTGCTTTCGGCAATCACCGTTACTCGCACTGAAGCCCACGCCGCCTTTGGTGACGGTACGGTCTACATGGAGAAATTCCTTGAGAAGCCGCGCCACGTCGAAGTACAGGTGCTAGCCGATGGCCAGGGTAACGCGATTCATCTTTATGACCGCGACTGCTCGCTGCAGCGTCGTCACCAGAAAGTGCTTGAAGAAGCTCCTGCGCCAGGCCTGGACCCGGAAGCCCGCGCCCAAGTGCTTGAAGCATGCCGCCAGGCGTGTATTAAGATCAATTACCGTGGCGCAGGCACCTTTGAATTCTTGTACGAAGACGGCGAGTATTTCTTCATTGAGATGAATACCCGCGTTCAGGTAGAACACCCTGTTACCGAAATGGTCACCGGCGTCGATATCGTTAAAGAGCAGTTACGTATTGCCTCGGGCCTACCGCTGTCGATTCGCCAGGAAGATGTAAAGCTCAACGGCCACTCCTTCGAGTGCCGGATTAACGCTGAAGATTCACGCACCTTTATGCCTTCGCCCGGCAAGGTAACGCTGTTTCACGCACCGGGTGGTCTGGGTGTCCGCATGGACTCCCACCTCTACACCGGCTACACCGTGCCGCCGCACTATGACTCACTGATCGGCAAACTGATCACCTGGGGCGCCGACCGTGAAATAGCGCTGACGCGCATGCGCAATGCCCTCGACGAGCTGCTGGTGGAAGGTATTAAAACCAATATCGACATGCAAAAGGATTTAGTTCGCGACAGCTATTTCCGTCAAGGCGGTGTCAACATTCATTATCTGGAAAAGAAACTCAGCAGTTAACGTCTTCCAGCGCTATGCTTGATGCCCAACGGGGTGGCTATGTCCACCCCGTTTCTGTCTTTACTGTATTTGCCTTTAATTCGCCCCGCGGAGACTCTCCATGCCCTGGCTTCAACTCAAAGCCCACGTTGCTCCCGAACAGGCAGAGTTCCTCGAAGAACTGCTGCTTGACGAAGGAGCGACGGCCATTGGCCTTCAGGACGCCCACGATGATCCGGTATTTGAGCCAGAGCGTGGCACTACACCGCTGTGGGAAGATACCATTCTGACCGGCCTGTACGATGACCTGGAGGGCGTCGAAAGCATGTTGGAGCGTATTGAGGCGGCATGGTCCGAAAAGATGCCTGAGGAGCCCTGCCCCACCATCGAATATGAGCTACTGGCTGACCGGGACTGGGAGCGGGAATGGATGGATGACTTCACACCGCTGCAGATGGGTCAGCGGCTGTGGATCGTACCAAGCTGGCACGAACCGCCCCATGCCGACGCCGTTAACTTGATTCTCGACCCCGGCCTGGCCTTTGGAACGGGCACGCACCCGACCACAGCGCTGTGTTTGGAGTGGCTGGATGAACTGGCCGTTGCTGGGCACTTAGCCCAGCAGACCGTACTGGATGTGGGCTGTGGCTCCGGCATTCTCGCTATCGCCGCGCTCAAGCTCGGCGCTAGCCATGCTGATGCCACCGATATAGACCCGCAGGCACTCCAAGCCAGCCGTGACAACGCCGAGCGTAACGGTATTGCCGAGCCGGATTTAACTCTTTATTACCCAGAGCAGTTAAGCGATGGCGGCGGCTATCCTGTTGTGACCGCCAATATTTTAGCGGGCCCGCTGGTTGAGCTTGCGCCAATGATTGCCGGGCATCTGGCCCCTGGCGGCCGCATTGCGCTATCCGGCATCTTGGCGAACCAGGCAAATGAGGTTTATGAAGTCTATGCCGCACAGGGAATCGCCATGGAGGAGCCAGTGATTCGCGAAGGCTGGGTGCGACTTAACGGCCAGCGTCCGCGTTAAAGCGGCAAACGGCCTTCACCCCATCACCGAGTAGGCGTATCATACGCCCCCTTGAAACGCCTACTCGCCGCTAGCCCAGCACACATAAAGCCTAACGCCATGACTGTAGCCAATGCACTAGCCACCAATGAGCCCGTCACCATTGGGACGTATGCATTACCCAACCGGGTAATTCTCGCGCCCATGGCCGGCGTCACCGACCGGCCTTTTCGCCAGCTGTGTCGGCGGCTGGGTGCTGGCTGGGTGGTGGGGGAAATGGTGACGTCAGACCCCAGCTTATGGCACACGCGCAAATCGCAGCTACGGATGGACCATCGCGGAGAGCCCGACCCGCGCGTGGTACAAATCGCCGGCGGCGATGCCGAGATGCTCGCCCAGGCGGCGCGCTTGAATGCCGAACTGGGCGCCCAGATCATCGACATCAACATGGGCTGCCCCGCGAAAAAAGTCTGCAACAAAGCCGCTGGGTCGGCGCTCCTTCGCGATGAAGCCTTGGTTGCCGAGATCCTTGACGCAGTAGTTTCAGCGGTCGATATTCCAGTAACGCTGAAAATTCGCACCGGCTGGTGCGCCGAGACGAACAACGCCCTGCGAATTGCCCGCTTAGCTGAGTCAGCAGGCATTCAAGCACTCGCCATACATGGCCGTCACCGCCAGCAGCGCTATACTGGACAGGCAGAGTACGACACGATTGCTGAGATAAAATCTCACCTCTCGATACCGGTGATAGCCAATGGCGACATAACAAGTCCGGAAAAAGCCGCCGAGGTACTCGCTTATACCGGCGCTGATGCCGTCATGATAGGCCGTGGTGCTCAGGGCAACCCGTGGATATTTCAACAGATTAACCACTATCTTCAGCATGGAGAACGGTTGGCGCTACCCACCCTTGTGGAGCGCCGCCACGTGCTACACGGGCATGTCGAGGCGTTGCATGAGTTTTATGGCACGACTATGGGTGTGCGTATTGCGCGCAAACATGTCGGCTGGTACCTCAGCGACGACCCACGCTTTACGCAGCCTCAGCAGCGCGCGCTTAAGCAGCAGTTCAATGCGTTAGCGTCACCTGAAACGCAATTTGATTGGATCAACGACGTGATGGCCCCCGGTGCTGCCATACGTTTGCTAGCCAAAGGAAGCCATGCTGCATGACCGAACGCGATCTTCTCTCTAGCGACACCTACTCTTCTAGCGACACCCGTGCCAGCGAAGGCTACTCCCATTTAACGGGCACGCTTGCAGATCCCGCTGCTAGCTCACCGCCACAGCCGCTTAGAGAGGCTGTTGAAACGGCAATGCGCCGCTACTTTGAGCATTTAGATGGCAGCCAAGCCAGCGACCTTTATGCCATGGTGATGGCCGAAGTAGAGGCACCATTACTCGCCTGCGTTTTGGAGCACACCGACGGCAACCAGACCCGTGCCGCGGATGTGCTCGGCTTGAACCGCGGCACCCTGCGTAAAAAACTCAAGCAATACGGACTTATCGAAGGTGACGCCCCATAACCCTGGGGCGTTGTTATTTTCTATTCTCGACTCTGCATACGAGCATTCTTATGGCTGATAATCCTCTCATGGCTGATAGTTCTTCCTTGACTGACAGTAGCGCCACCCCCGTCCGCCGCGCTCTTTTGAGCGTTTCTGACAAAACCGGCATTGTAGAATTCGCCCGCGGCCTTACTGAGCACGGCGTTGAACTGCTCTCCACGGGTGGCACCTTCCGCCTACTGCAGGAAAATGCTATTGCAGTGAAAGAAGTATCCGAACACACCGGTTTCCCCGAAATTATGGATGGCCGGGTTAAAACGCTGCATCCAAAAATTCACGGCGGCATCTTGGCGCGCCGTGGTCAGGATGATGCAGTCATGGCCGAGAACGACATCACCCCGATCGACATGGTGGTCGTCAACCTCTACCCATTTGCCGCCACAATTGCCAAGCCTGATTGCACCCTGGAAGATGCGATTGAAAATATCGATATCGGCGGCCCAACCATGGTACGTGCCTGCGCAAAAAACCACGCCTACACCACTATTGTGGTCAATAGCAGTGACTACGCGCGGGTACTTGGTGAGTTGGCCGCCCAGGATGGCCAGGTGAGTCGCGCCACGCGTTTTGATTTAGCAGTAAAAGCGTTTGAACACACCGCTGGCTACGACGGCGCGATTGCTGACTACCTGGGTCGCCAAGTGAATGCTAGCGATAAGACCTTCCCTCGCACTTTTAACCTGCAGCTCGATAAAAAGCAGGACATGCGGTACGGCGAAAACCCGCATCAGCAGGCGGCTTTTTACGTAGACTCCCAGGCGAGCGAGCCTAGTGTCGCTACCACCACAATGCTCCAAGGCAAACCCCTTTCGTATAACAATGTCGCCGATACTGATGCCGCCTTTGAATGCGTAAAAGCTTTTACAGAAACGGCTTGCGTGATTGTTAAGCACGCCAACCCCTGCGGCGTCGCTATTGGCGCAACCGCCTTAGCCGCTTACGACAAAGCCTTTGCCACCGATCCGACCAGTGCGTTTGGCGGCATTATTGCCTTCAATACACCGCTGGACGCCGAAACGGCCCAGGCAATTATTGATCGCCAGTTTGTCGAGGTGATTATTGCCCCCGGGGTCAGCGATGAAGCCGCTGCCATTGTGGCGAATAAGCAAAACGTACGCTTGCTGGACGTCAGCGCCCACTGGCCCGGCGAGCAGCAGCCTGCGCTAGACTTTAAGCGTGTCAACGGCGGGTTACTGGTGCAGGAACGTGACGACGGAATGGTCACCCGTGACAACCTGACGGTGGTCAGCCAGCGCGCCCCTAGCGAACAGGAGCTGCGTGATCTGGCCTTTGCCTGGCGAGTGGCCAAGTTCGTCAAATCCAACGCCATTGTGTATGCCAAAGAGGGCCAAACGGTGGGCGTTGGCGCGGGCCAAATGAGCCGCGTTTACTCGGCTAAAATTGCCGGGATCAAGGCCGCCGACGAAGGCCTTTCGGTGCCTGGTTCAGTGATGGCGTCTGACGCCTTCTTCCCGTTCCGCGACGGCATTGATGCCGCGGCAGCCGCAGGCATTACCGCCGTCATTCAACCGGGTGGCTCCATGCGCGACCAGGAAGTGATCGACGCCGCCAACGAAGCAGGCATTGCCATGGTGTTTACCGGCATGCGCCACTTCCGTCACTAAGATCAGCCACGACGTTTAGCCACACTATCGGCATCAAACTGATGCTGTAAAAAACTAGCCCCCATCAGCAGCGCGCTGATGGGGGCTTTTTTATCCCGTCTTACTTAAAAAAGAACACTAGGGCTCAGGGCTCAGCCAAGATCAATACATAGATACTTGGTTTCAAGGTACTCTTCCAAGCCCTGATGGCCGCCTTCACGGCCTAAGCCTGAGGCTTTGACACCCCCAAACGGCGCAGCGGCGTTAGAAATGGCGCCGGTATTAATCCCGACCATACCGTACTCAAGCGCCTCAGCCACGCGCCATACGCGGGAGAGATCGCGGGAGTAGAAGTAAGAAGCCAAGCCATACTGGGTATCGTTGGCCATTTCAATCGCAGTCTCTTCATCGTCAAACGGGAAGACAGCCGCGAGCGGGCCGAAGGTCTCTTCGTGGGCCACCTTCATCTTATCAGTCGCAAAACTGATCAGCGTCGGCGTAAAGAAGTTGCCACCCAACGGGTGTGGATGCCCGCCCAACAACAGCTCTGCACCATTATCGATGGCGTCCTGCACATGCTCACTGACTTTTTTAACCGCATTGCCATCGATGAGCGGACCGATATTAATATTCGGCTTAGTGCCATCGCCGACATGCAGCTCGCTGTTCATGGCAACCGCTAGCTTTTCGCAAAAGGCATTAATCACGCTGGACTGAACCAGGAAGCGATTAGTACAAACACAGGTTTGCCCGGCGTTACGGAATTTAGCGGCCATGGCGCCTTCTACGGCGGCGTCTAAATCGGCATCTTCAAACACGATAAACGGCGCATTGCCGCCCAACTCAAGCGAGATCTTCTGCACGTGCTCCGCCGCTTGCGCCATTAGCTTGCGCCCTACTTCGGTCGAGCCAGTGAAGGTAATCTTGCGCACTTTGGGCGACTGGGTCATGGCTTGGGCAATATCGCTGGCACTGCCCGGCACCACGTTGAACACACCGCGAGGAATACCGGCACGTTCTGCCAATAACGCGAGCGCAGTGGCTGAAAACGGCGTCTGGCTAGCAGGTTTAACCACGATCGTGCAGCCTGCTGCTAGTGCCGCGCCAGCCTTACGGGTAATCATCGCCGCAGGGAAATTCCAGGGCGTAATGGCCCCCACAACACCGACGGGCTGCTTAGTCACCACAATGCGCTGGTTAGCTTTAGCGGCAGGAATGGTTTCGCCATAAACGCGCCGCGCTTCTTCGGCAAACCAGCGCAGAAAACTGGCCGCATAGGCAATTTCGCCCGCCGCTTCCTTGAGCGGCTTACCCTGCTCGTAGGTCATCAGCATGGCGAGATCCTGCTGATGCTCCATCATCAGATCGTGCCATTTCATCAGCAAATCCGCTCGCTCCTGAGCGGTAAGGGCACGCCACGCCGGTAGTGCAGCATCCGCCGCGTCTATCGCCCGCTCGGTCTCAACTTTTCCCAAGCGGGGAATATCGCCAATCGCTTCGCCGGTTGCCGGGTTTAATACGGTGATCTGTTCGCCGCTATCCGCCGCGACCCAACTACCGTCTATATAGGCAAAGGGGCAATACAGCTGTGTTTCTTTTAGCGCTTCCATGACAGACTCCTGACCAAAATGATGGCCTTATAGGCTCATTAACCTCTTCATGCTAAGACGAAACACCCCTTTAGACCAAGTTTACCGCGTGCTTTACTCGCTAATTACCGACAGTTGACTCAGTTAATCAGCATTAAAAACTCTTGCCGAGTCGCCTGATTGCTACGAAAACTACCCAGCATTACCGATGATGTCATACTGGAATTTTGCTTCTCTACGCCACGCATCATCATGCAGAGGTGACGCGCCTCAATGACCACAGCAACGCCCGTTGCCTGAGTCACTTCCTGAACAGCATCTGCAATCTCACGGGTTAAATTCTCTTGGATCTGCATACGGCGCGCAAACATATCGACAATACGGGCAAACTTAGACAATCCTAATACTTTACCGTTTGGCAGATAGGCAATGTGGCATTTACCGATAAAAGGCAGCAGGTGGTGTTCACACATTGAATAGAGCTCAATGTCTTTCACCAATACCATTTCATCCGTTTGCGATTCAAACACCGCACCATTAACGATCTCATCCAAAGACTGAGAGTAGCCAGCATTCAAAAACTGCATAGCCTTGGCTGCACGTTTCGGCGTATCTCGTAGCCCTTCACGGTTTGGGTCTTCGCCTAGTGCTGAAATTATCTGGCGATAGTGCTCGGCGATATCATCGGACATATTAAGCCTCTTCAAAAACTGTATCAAAACCGTGCGCAATCGCGTCCAAACGGTCACCTAGGTCTCTAACCCTTTGCGCATGAAAAAAGTAAAACTACCACTAGAGGGGCGTTAACCACCGCCTTTCTCTACCCAAGTTGTACAAAAAGTATACTTTTCATAAAAAACGCACAACAAATATTAATTAATTCCATTATTTTACCGCATCTCGCCTGCTGTTGGCTTCTCTAACTGCGGCAGAGCGCCGCGGTGCTCACTTTGCAACCTAGGGGCCTGTGCTATGATAAATCATTATTATTGATTGCCTTTACTTCTTCAGGCACCACCATTGAGAGTTCGCCATGTCATTTAAGCCAACGCCCTTTTGGTTAACCGCCATTGCGGTCCCCTTTTATTTCGCCACACCGCTACCTTCTTTCGCCGCAGAAGCGACACTTTCACTGCCCAACGAAGCGACTGTTGGCGTTGAGGTTGTTGAAGAGCTTACCTTTGAGTCAAACCAAGCACGTCTTAACGACATATTGCTACACCCCACTCAAGCTGAGAGAGCTTCGCACTCGCTGCCGGAATATTGCGTCATCGTGGGCAATGCCCAATTAGTCGATGAGCGCATTCGTGTTACCACGAAAGATGCCACCTGCATTGAAACACACGATGCAGACAGTGATATTTTTACGGGTGAATTCAGCGCCAGCGCATATGCCGAAGATGGCCAATACGGCATCGCGTGCGAAGGCACTCCATGCACGCTTTCTCCTGGAAAAACGTTCGTTCTTACGCTGAATGAGTCCCTAGAGATTAAAGAGCAGGACAACCCCTCTGAAGAATTGAACGAGCAACGCCGCCAAGTTGACGGAGAAGGCGTCGCTAACCCCGTGCCCCGCGAAGAGGCCGTACCAGATTAAATCGCCCCTATTTACGCCAGCCAGCGGGGATTGTCTAACTGCAGGCACTGCTGCTCTAATTGGCGGATATGCTGATCCCAATAGCCACTATCCGCCAGCCAGGGAAAAGCACGGGGAAAAGCGGGATCATCCCAGCGAGAGACCAGCCACGCTGAGTGCCTAATTAAACGATAACTTCTCAGTGGTTCTATCAACGCCATCTGATCAGTAGGAAATGAGCAGGTTTCCTCATACCCTTCGGTAATTTCACTTAGATATGATCGCCACCCCTGGGGGTCATCCGTGGGCAGTAGCATCCAGATATCCTGCATAGCAGGCGCCATGATACAGTCGTCAAAATCGACCAGCGTAAAGTCCTCATCACGCCCCAGCACATTGCCCAAATGGCAATCACCATGGCAGCGAATCATGCTACTGGCGGGCACAGTATGTTTTACAAGCTGCTGATGCACCTTTTCAATTACATTATCGTAGGCCCGGCGCTGATGACGGTTCAGCCAATTACTGGCCAGCACTCGCTGCTGAGCATCTAAAATACCACTCGCCATTTCTAGCCGAGGACGGTGCTGAAACGTTTTTTTGGCCGACACTTTATGCAACCGCCCTAACACCTGCCCCATGGCAAATAAGTGCGATGGATTATCTAACTCTGGCGCCTGACCTGGGCAGTGGGGAAACAGCGCAAATCGATACGCTTTAAAATAGTGTAACGAGACACCCGCCCTATCACGCCAAGGCGCAACTACCGGCACCTGCTGACTAGCGAGCTCCTGTAAAAAATCGTGCTCTTCCTGAATCGCCGCGTCTGACCAGCGATCAGGTCGATAAAATTTAACGATCCAGTTTTTGCCGTCGCCATCACGAAACAACAGCACACGGTTTTCATAGCTATTTAGCGCAAAAGGCTCGCCCGCAGGCCAGATATCCAGCGACTCCACTGCAGACATCACTAAATCAGGCGAAAGAGAGCTAAACGGGTGTGACATAGGCCACTCCTGGGTTGGCGAAAGCGCTATTGAGTAAGCGAAAAGACTATTCTATCAATCCTTACCCAGGGGTGTCCGCGCGGTCGCCCAAATATCCACACGTTCTGCTCCCGCATCTAACGCCGCGCGCGCCAGTGCGTGCCCCGTTGAACCCGTCGTAACAACATCATCGATTATTAATAAATGCGCCGGGGGCGGTGATTCAAAGACAAAGGCACCCGCCAGATTGGCAACCCGTTGGCGGCGATTCAACGTGCGCTGGGAGGGAGAATCCTTTACTCGCCTGGCAGACACCAATGGCACACCAAGCTGGCGACTGAGTCTCTCGGCTAACCACTGCGATTGATTAAATCCTCGCGCCCGAGCATGCGCTGGGTGCATAGGTACCGACAACAGTGCGTCTGCTTGGGTAGGCGGCGGCGTTAATACCATTAACTCTGCTAACAACGTACCCGCCCGCGGAGAGGCGTGAAATTTAAAATCATGTACCAGCTCTTTAATAGGCCCCTGATATAAAAGCCCCGCTTGGGTGGTCGAAAATGCCGGTGGGTCAATTAAGCAGTGCCCACACAAGCTAGCCCCATGGGAAACAGGGTCACCGCACTGGCGACAGGCATGCAGGTTCCACGGCAGCCCGACCAAACAGGCGGTGCACCACCCCCGCCCCGCCAAGGCGGGTGCCAAACAAAAGGCGCAATAGCCAGGCATGGCCTGCTTTAGCCAATGGCCGCCACGTTGTAGCCATTGTTTTACATTCATGCCTTCTCCCCGATCGAGGTAGTAATATTAATTAAACTCATGGTTGACTTCTATCACGAAGTTGATAATATACGCCTCGTCTTAGCGGATGTGGTGGAATTGGTAGACACGCTAGATTTAGGTTCTAGTGCCGTAAGGTGTGGGAGTTCGAGTCTCCCCATCCGCACCAATTAGTTTTTATTTTTCAATAAGTTAGATTTACTCCCTCCTTCAAAATATCTTAATACTTACCTAGATTAGGTGAGATTAGGGCTTTTTTTGCGTTTTTATTCCTCGCTTTAAATCATTAATGGCTCAATGCTATTTTTTCCGTGCTTAGTATTTGCCAAATTACATACTTTTAACAGGCTGACTTAGCTCCTCTTTTCCGCTAGGCTCTGTTAAAACGACTAACCGGATACTCGTCTATGCCTCAATGTGAAATGGCTTACTGCGAGTAATTGACACCAATACTATCGCCAATGACTACCTCCAATAGCTATGAGAAGGATCTCTAATAATGGAATGGCTCAACGATAATGCCCAAGCCATCTCGGCAATAGCAAGTATTTGCACCCTCTTCGTCTGGGTTTTCTATGCCCAATTGCTTTATAACGGCTATGTCCGCCAACGTCGCCCTCGAGTGATCATTAACCGTGGCAAAGGGATTGGTGTGGATGCTATTTGCTTAATCAGCAATATGAGCAGCGAAGCAATCTATGTTCAACACCTTGTGGCGGTGCTGCATACTCAAAAAAAGAGTTACTCTCTGGATGTGGTGGAGTACCAGCAACACGGCAGCGAACAACAGGAAGCCAGCTACCGCACCCATCAAGGCCCGTTAGCATCGGGGGATTACCTTAATATTCAGTCGTTTGGCGACATTGTCAATCAGGTTAAGCAATATTGGGAAATTGATGACAGCCTGCTTCATGAGCAGAATATACAACTCGAAATTCGTGTCATTGCCATTTACGGCTCTGAAGATATGCCCACTGGCGCCTCAAGGTCTTTTAATCTTGATCTAGACGCATCGCCCAACCGCCAGCTTATTCCGGCTAGCGTTGACACAGACCGACTCAATAGCCGTGGCCAACGTAAGCGCGTACTTGAATGGGCAAAAGAGATCGAGACTCATAAAGCACGTTAAACCCTTACCTTTGCAAAGCTGATATTGAACAGCGAGCACCTTTGATTGAGACCATTCGATGCATAAAATCCTAACCTTCTGCTGGCTCGGCATAATGACCACGGTTGCGGCTAGCGCTTATGCCGAAGAAGCTGACAGTGACCTACCTGCCTGGGCGGAAGAGCGCGTTGAACCGTTTCGTGAAAGCGTAGGTAATTGGGTAGATAACACGTCGCGCCGAATTGATGGTTTCTTTGGCACCGACGACCATATGCAGACCAAGAACGAGTCTTATCTTCGTTTTGGCCAAGAAATCGATTGGATGGAGGGGGATGGTACGCGCGGCGATACTTCACTTCGTTACCGTATAGACCTACCTACCTCGGAAGAACGCTTACGCCTGGTGATCGAGAGTGATCCTGAAGAGTCGCAAGGTACACTTGAAGAGCAAGGATCAGGGCGTCTTACCAATGACCAGCGCGACCGCCGTAGCTCTACGTTAGGCCTGGATTGGCTAGAAAGTCGTGATAAGCGCGAAAATTGGAGCAACCGCGTTGGCGCTGGTATTCGTCTGCGCCTCCCTCTGGATCCTTATGTTCGCTTTACCAGCGAACGGCTGTGGCAGCTTGGTGAAGGGCCTTGGCAGCTTGAGTCGAACAACCGGGTTTCCTGGTTTAACAATGAAGGCTATTCGGCACGAACGCGCTGGGATATCGGCCGCCAATTGAGCGAACGCCGCCATTTGCGGTTTATTTCTACGGTTCAGTGGCGCGAAGAGGAAGATAAGCTGGAATACAGTGAAATTGCCGAAATCAATCACCGCATTAACCGCCGCAGCGCATTGCGCTACTCGGCAATTGCTATCGGTGAAAGCGCTTCAAATCCTCGTATGACTAACTACTACCTGCAAACACGCTATCGCCGCGACATCCATAAAGGCATTTTATTTGCCGATGTGATTCCGGAACTGCATTTTCAACGCGATGTTAGCTATGACCCACGCTGGGCCATGACACTGCGGTTGGAGATGTATTTTCAGCGAAAGATTAGTCGCGACTATTTTTAAGCTCGGTTTTTAAGAACAGATTTTAAGCACGGCCTTTTAAGGGGACTCTTTTAACCGTGCACAATGGGCGGCCATGCTAGGCCGCCCATTCTGGTTACAGCAAGTAAATGCTACAGCCGCAACCCACCATCGCACTCAATCATACGCCCGGTGAAATAGTCGTTTTCAAGAATAAACGCAACGCTTTGAGCAATATTATCCGGATCACCCAGGCGTTTTAGCGGCACGCTTGATGAGATACGTTCCAATATATCGGGCCGCATTGAGGCGGTCATTTCGGTAGCCACAAACCCCGGGGCCACGGTGCCTGTCCGAATACCATAGCGCGCTAACTCTTTGCTCCAGGTGACCGTTAGCGCATGTACGCCAGCTTTTGCAGCGGCATAGTTGCTTTGCCCCATATTACCTGCCCGGGAAATGCTGGAGATATTGACAATCACACCCTCATGCCCCATTTCGATCATCTGCGTGGCAGCCTCGCGACCACACAGAAAAACGCCGGTTAAATTGACGTTTATGACGTTTTGCCATGCCTCCAACGACATGCGTTTTTCCACTTGTCCCTCTTTGGCCTTTACCAGTAGTGCATCCTGAGTAATGCCCGCGTTATTAACGCAACCGCTGATCGGCCCCATACGCTGAGCAATATCGGCAAACGCTTGGGTCACAGAAGCCTCGTCTGCAACATTCACCACAAAGGCTTGAGCATCGACACCTTCTGTAGCAAGTGCTGATACCGCTTGATCAAGCGCTTCAGCGCTCATATCCAACAGCGCCATGCGTGCGCCTTGCTTACCCAGGCGCAGTGCCATGGCATAACCCAATCCACGCGCCCCACCGGTGACGGCGATTACTTTATCGGCAAGTACCATTATTGACTCCTTACGAGAAATACAACCAGTTCATTGTGCATTGCAGCATAGAGGAATTATGGGCATTAATCGAGCTACATCGCCGCTGGAAGGCGCAATGTTAGCTGCTTGCTATTTACATTTATGTCACCATATTACGCAATTAAGACGGTTATCGAGTCGCTATTTCTAGCGTTTTCTGGAGTTAGTCATGCCTATTCTTATTTTTATATCACTGTTCACCCTACTTGATTTTGTGGTGCTTTTTTCGATGGGTAGCCAAATAGGGCTACTCACCACCCTGCTCCTAGTACTTGGCACAGGCTTTGCCGGGTTACATCTTATTCGTAAAGAAGGCGTATCAACCTTTGCACGCGCGCGGCAGCGTATGCAGGCCGGCGAAATTCCTTCTAGTGAACTATTGACTGGCGCCGCGCTTATTTTTGGTGGTGCCTTATTAATGGCGCCAGGCTTTTTATCTGATGCGCTGGGCCTTGCATGCCTGATACCTAGCGCACGCCAATTGATGTTTAAAGCACTTACTTGGCTAGGTCTGAAAAAAATCGCCAGCCAGCAGCAAGACCCCAACGCTTCCTCGGCCCGACCAAGGGACTACCACACCCCAAACACCTCCCAACAGGAAGGTCCGATTGAGGGTGATTTTATTAGCAGAGACGAGCCCCCACGCCGCGACTAAGGCTCGGACTGGAAGAAAATTGCTAAAAAAGCAATTTTTTCTTACTCGCCCCCTTGAAAGACCAACCGCAGCCCCCATTTTTCACCCAGTACACAAATTCGGCAGCGATCTAGACGGTAGCTGCCATTAACAAGGAAGACCGTGAGGTCTTCACTTCTCGCGGGTCACTCCCTCGAGAACACTTTTAGACTAACCGCCCTCATCAGGGCTTCAACCCTACTCAGGAGAACGTGAATGAATATCCGTCCTTTGCACGATCGTGTCATCGTCCGTCGCGTTGAAGAAGAGCAGAAGACCGCTGGCGGCATCGTGCTTCCGGGCAATGCAGCAGAAAAGCCGACGCGTGGCGAAATTCTTGCTGTCGGCAATGGCCGCATTCTGGAAAATGGCGATGTCCGCCCTCTCGACGTTAAAGTTGGCGATAACGTGATCTTTAAAGATGGCTACGGCGTTGAGAAACAGAAAGTCGACGGCGAAGAAGTCTTGATCATGAGCGAAGCCGATATTCTTGCGGTTGTTGAAGGCTAACAGTCGTTGCGGCTCACATTTGATTGATGAGCGCCTCGATTATTTACTTTCACGTTTTTGCATTCAATTTAGGAAGTAGCAGATATGTCAGCTAAACAAGTTAAGTTTTCAGATGATGCCCGTAAGCGTATGGCGCGCGGTGTTGACGTTCTTGCCAACGCGGTAAAAGTAACCCTCGGTCCTAAAGGCCGTAACGTGGTACTGGAAAAATCTTTCGGTTCCCCGACCGTTACTAAAGACGGTGTTTCTGTCGCCAAAGAGATCGAACTGAAAGACAAGTTCGAAAACATGGGCGCGCAGATGGTTAAAGAAGTCGCTTCACAGACTTCTGACGCCGCTGGTGACGGTACTACCACCGCTACCGTTCTGGCCCAGGCCATTATCGCTGAGGGTTTGAAAGGCGTTACTGCCGGCATGAACCCGATGGATCTTAAGCGCGGCATCGACCAAGCCGTTAATGCTGCCGTTAAAGAAATCAAAGCAATGTCGGTACCTTGCACCGACACCAAGTCGATTGCTCAGGTAGGCACCATCTCTGCTAACGGTGACAAGCGCATTGGTGAAATTATCGCCGAAGCGATGGAAAAAGTCGGCAAAGAAGGCGTCATCACTGTTGATGAAGGCCGTGGCTTTGAAGATGAGCTGGAAGTCGTTGAAGGTATGCAGTTTGATCGCGGCTACCTGTCTCCTTACTTCGTTACCAACCAGGACACCATGACGGTTGAACTGGAAGATCCTTACATCCTGTTAGTGGATAAAAAGATCTCCAACATTCGTGAGCTGCTGCCGGTTCTCGAAGCGGTTGCTAAACAAGGTAAGCCGCTAGCCATCATCGCTGAAGATATCGAAGGCGAAGCACTGGCTACGCTGGTGGTTAACAACATGCGCGGTATCGTTAAAGTAGCCGCTGCTAAAGCGCCTGGTTTCGGTGACCGTCGTAAATCCATGCTGCAGGACATCGCTATCCTGACCAACGGCACGGTTATCTCTGAAGAAGTCGGCCTGACGCTTGAGCAAGCGAACCTGGATCACCTGGGTACCGCTAAGCGCATGACTATGTCTAAAGAGAACACCACCATCATCGATGGCGCTGGTGCAGAAGGCGATATCGAAGCACGCGTTAATCAGATCCGCGCGCAAATCGAAGACACCTCTTCTGATTACGACAAAGAGAAGCTGCAAGAGCGCGTTGCCAAACTGGCAGGCGGTGTTGCCGTTATCCGCGTCGGTGCTGCCACCGAAGTGGAAATGAAAGAGAAGAAAGCCCGCGTTGAAGACGCCCTGCACTCTACTCGTGCAGCCGTTGAAGAAGGCGTGGTGCCTGGTGGCGGTACTGCACTGGTTCGCGTTATGGCGAAAGTACAAGGCCTGACCGGTGAAAACGAAGACCAGAATCACGGTATCAATATGGCGCTTCGTGCTATGCAGTCTCCGCTGCGTCAGATCGTTTCTAACGCTGGTGAAGAGCCTGCCGTTGTTATCAACCGTGTGAAAGATGAAACCGGCAACTTCGGTTACAACGCACAAACGGGTGAATTTGGCGACCTGTTCGAAATGGGCGTTCTGGATCCGGCTAAAGTAACCCGTACTGCACTGCAGTCCGCTGGTTCTGTTGCTGGTCTTATGATCACCACCGAATGCATGATCGCTGAAGATCCTGAAGAGAAAGACGCTGGCCCAGACATGGGTGGCATGGGCGGTATGGGTGGCATGGGCGGCATGATGTAATGCACCCCTGAGCCCTCTGCTCAAGACTGCTAGCTTTTAAAGCAGTCACCAACAACCCCGCCCCGTGCGGGGTTGTTGCGTTCTTGTGAGTCGTTCGGCTCATTGCCTGCGCCCCATTGCGCAGAGCTAACGTGGTACTATCAGCGCGATTTTTATAAGGCTATAGGGCGAAATCAGCGCATGTTGCAGCATATTCGTATTGTACTCGTTCAGACCTTTCACCCAGGCAATATCGGCGCTGCGGCGCGAGCCATGAAAACCATGGGCTTAACCGAACTGGTGCTGGTGAATCCACGCATGTTTCCCGATGAAGAAGCCTCTCGCCTTTCCGCAGGGGCCACTGATGTTCTGGACAATGCACGGGTAGTCACAACACTGGAGG
The DNA here is from genome assembly GCF_055725665.1 of Vreelandella sp. DA03-1M. Classification (NCBI taxonomy): domain Bacteria; kingdom Pseudomonadati; phylum Pseudomonadota; class Gammaproteobacteria; order Oceanospirillales; family Halomonadaceae; genus Vreelandella; species Vreelandella sp. DA03-1M. The sequence goes on along the minus strand of NZ_CM146798.1, from coordinate 2,140,459 downwards.
AGGCGGTTAACGACTGCGTTCAGGTGGTGGGTGCCAGCGCACGCTTGCGCAGCCTGCCCTTGCCCCACTTTGACGAACCCGATGAGATGGCGGCAGACGTTATTCAGAGCGCACAAACGGCGCCAGTGGCACTGGTATTGGGACGAGAGCGTTCCGGACTGACTAACGATGAAATCCGCTGCTGTACGCATCAAGTGAGCATTCCCGCCAACCCTGATTACGGCATTCTGAATTTATCTCAGGCGGTGCAGATTCTTGCTTATGAAGTGCACCGAGCCTGGCGTAAAGGTGGAGATAGCGGCTTTGCTTATCAGCGCCCACTGGAGGCAACGCCGCCCACCCGTGAACAGTTCCTACACTTTCAAGCCCATCTGGGTCGCTTAATGCAGGAGAGCGGCTTTTTAACCCAGCCCCACGCGCGCACTGAAGAGCAGCTTCAAGCCCTCTTCGCCCGCGCCCAGCCCAGCCGCAAAGAACTTTCGCTGCTGCGGGGGCTATTAAGCGCGTTTGAATCTCACCTACCCAAACACTAACGGGTTAAATAAAAAAGGGACAACCAGCGTTGTCCCTTGTGGATTCTAATAGAGTCGTTTTGCCGCAAGATATTTAGAGCATCATCGCCGCTAGCCAACCAAAGCCCACTAACGGAATGTTGTAGTGTAGAAATGTCGGCACCACGCTGTCCCAAATATGATCGTGTTGACGATCAACGTTCAGTCCAGACGTAGGCCCTAAGGTTGAATCCGACGCTGGCGAGCCAGCATCGCCCAGCGCCGCCGCGGTGCCAACCAGTACAACGGTCGCCATTGGCGAGAAACCAAACTGAACTGCCAACGGCACGAAAATCGCTGCGATAATCGGAATGGTAGAGAACGATGAGCCAATACCCAGGGTAATAAATAGCCCAACCAGTAGCATCACCAGCGCAGCTAGGCCACGGTTATCGCCGAGCAAGGCAAACGCGCCTGATACCAAGGCATCAATCTCTCCAGTGGTTCTCATCACTTCAGCAAAACCCGCCGCCGAAATCATGATAAAACCGATCAGCGCCATCATGCGCATACCGCTGGTAAACAGATCGTCCGCTTCACGCCACTTAAAGATACCGCCCATTGAAAGCAGGCCAATCCCTACCAAACCACCTAGTATCATCGAACCGCTATACAGCTGCAGGCCGAGGGCTGCGACGATCGCTACCCCAGACATAACCAGACCCAGCATATGCGGTTTAGCAGGCGCATGCGCTTCAGAAACATTCGCGGCAATATCCTGTGCCTGATAGTCACGGGGGCGCCGGTAACTCCATAGCAGTGCAACGATGAGGCCTAAAGCCATGCCCCCGACCGGTATTGCCATGGCCATGGGCACCATTCCGCGGGTGATTTCTAACCCCAACGGCTCACCCGCGCTGTTTAAGTTAGCCAGTAAAATATCGTTTAGAAATATCGCCCCAAAGCCTACTGGCAACAGCATATAAGGCGCGGTTAGACCAAACGTTAGCGCACACGCCACTGCCCGCCGGTCCAGCCTCAAACGATTCATCACGGTTAACAGCGGCGGGATCAACACAGGTATAAAGGCGATATGTACCGGGATAGCGTTTTGTGAAGAGATTGCCACCAGCAAAACCGCCGTTAGCAGCAACATTTTGACCCGCACCTGATGTGCCGCGGTCGTTTCCTTGCCTAGTAACGTTATCAAACGGTTAGCCAGCATATCCGGCAAGCCAGAGCGGGAAATAGCCACTGCAAAAGCGCCTAACGTAGCGTAAGCCAGTGCCACCTGGGCGCCACCGCCCACGCCTTCATTAAAAGCATCCAGCGTTTGCTCAAGCGATAAACCGCCTACTAAACCACCGACTAACGCACCCACCACAAGCGCGAATACCACCGAGACACGGGCCAGCGATAGCGCCACCATCACCAGCACCGCAAGAATTACTGCATTCATGGAAATCCCTAGAGCTATTAAGAGGTCATTAACGGCGAAGGGAGCGGATTTTAGCAGATTAAAACGGCAAACCTAAGACTAAGGTTTACCCCTCTTTGATTGCGACTTTAGTCGAGGCTCTCTTGCTGCATCGCACCATGCTGCCTACCATCCTCTCTTTTATAAAATTCAGCATTCGCTACTTTAACCTTCGCTTAGGAGCTCGCATGAGCATACTTGCCATTGTCATTTCGCTACTGTTATTGATGTTCCTCGCTTACCGGGGAATTTCAGTGCTATTGCTGGCACCATTGATGGCGGGTTTGGCGGTGCTGCTCTCGGGGGATGCCGCATTTTTGTTGCCGATCTACACCGATACGTTCATGGGGGCGCTGGGTAACTATGTTATCCAATTCTTCCCGCTGTTTTTATTAGGCGCTCTGTTTGGTCAGCTAATGGCCGACTCAGGCGCGGCGCAGTCAATTGCCAACGGTATCGTCAAAAAGCTCGGCACTCACCACGTCGTGCTTACCGTGGTCATGGCCTGCGCAATATTGACCTATGGGGGCGTATCGCTGTTTGTGGTGGCGTTTGCCATTTACCCGATCAGCCGTGAGCTATTTCGTAGCGCCAATGTGCCAAAGCGCTTAATTCCAGCCTCCATTGCTCTTGGCTCATTCACCTTCACCATGACCGCACTGCCCGGTACGCCAGCAATTCAAAATGCAATCCCCATCCCCTATTTCGAAACCAACAGCTTTGCAGCACCTGGCTTAGGCATAATTGCCGGGCTGATCATGCTTGGGCTGGGCACTTGCTACCTACAATCGCGAGTTAAAAAAGCGGCTCACAACGGCGAAGACTATGGTCAGCATACTGAGCGTGAAGTGGACGCCAGCGATGAAGATGAACCCACCACTGCTATGCCACTGCCGGTGGCCCTGATACCGATAGTGATGGTCATTGGCCTGAACGCACTGTTTACCTACGGCGTATTTCCAGCCATTGATTTAAGCTTTATTAGCGAAGAGTTTGAAAACGTTTCGCCCTCTGGGCAAACCGGGTTATGGGCCATACTCATCGCACTGCTAACGGCCTCTACATGGCTAATCATTACCCGCTGGAAGCATTGGCTAGATCTTAAAGCGAGTATCAATAAAGGGTGTTTAGGTTCGCTATTACCGGTTTTCAACACTGCTTCAGAGGTGGGTTACGGCGCCGTTATTGCCAGCATGGCGGGCTTTGCGATTATTCGCGATTCCGTGCTGACAGCGTTTCCAGGCAATCCTTTAATTTCAGAAGCCATGGCGATGAGCGTATTAGCCGGGATCACCGGCTCCTCTTCTGGCGGGCTCTCTATTGCCCTAGAGACCCTGGGCAGCGAATACCTAGCCATGGCCCAAGAAGCGGGGATTAATCCAGAGTTGATGCACCGCGTTGCAACCCTGGCAGCGGGTGGTATGGACACCCTTCCCCACTCAGGCGCCGTCATTACCCTATTGGCCATTTGTGGCCTAACGCACCGCCAGTCTTACGCCAATGTGGCGATGGTGACTATCGTGCTACCGATTACGGCGCTGATTAGTGTCATTACGCTCGGCACCCTATTTGGCAGCTTCTAAAAGCGCACAACGCATGCGATAGTGAGCTAACTGTAAGCCTGCAAATAAAGAGAACACCATGGCTCTCGTTCGCAATCACGCGCTGCTGTTGATTATCTTAGGAAGCTTAGTTATCTCCACCGCCATGGGTTTACGCCATGGCTTTGGGCTTTTTATGGAACCTCTCAGCAGCGAGCTGGGGTGGGGACGCGGCGTGTTTGCCTTTGCGCTCGCATTACAAAACCTGGTTTGGGGTTTATCACAACCCTTTACCGGCGCGCTGGCTGACCGTTTCGGCGCGGCTAAGATTATCGTTGCTGGTGGCTTATTATATGCCTTGGGGCTGCTGTTTATGAGCCTTTCCACTTCAGTGCTAGGCATGACGCTCAGCGCAGGTCTTCTGATAGGCCTAGGCTTATCAGGCACTACGTTCTCTGTCATTTTGGGCGCTGTAGGCCGCGCGGTGGCCCCCGAAAAGTGCAGTATGGCCATGGGTATTGTGAGCGCCGCTGGCTCGTTTGGGCAATTCGCCATGCTGCCCGGCACACTGGGGCTTCTTGAGTGGCTTGGTTGGGCCGCTGCGTTAATGGCAATGGCGGCCATTGCCACCATCATCATTCCATTGGGAGCGATGTTACGTGACAAGCCCTCGGCCAAAACAGCCGCCGATCTAAGTCTTAAAGATGCGCTCAACGAAGCAGCAGGCCAAAAAGGCTTTTGGCTACTCTGCCTAGGTTTTTTTGTGTGTGGTTTTCAGGTGGTGTTTATTGCCGTCCACCTACCCGGCTACTTATTTGATAACGGTATTGCCGTTCAGGTAGGAACAACGGTGCTGGCGTTAGTGGGTTTATTTAATATTGTCGGCACCTATACCGCTGGCTGGATGGGTGGCATTTGGTCAAAACCCAAGCTGCTAACCTGGCTCTACTTGATTCGCGGCGTGGTGATTACGGCGTTCGTATATTTGCCGCTAAGCCCTGTGAGTGCGTACGCATTTGGTATCGCCATGGGGTTACTATGGCTCTCTACCGTTCCGTTAACCAATGGCATCGTGGCTTCAGTGTTTGGTGTACGCCACCTCTCCATGCTGGGCGGAATCGTATTTCTGTTTCACCAGCTTGGTTCATTTATGGGCGTTTGGCTTGGCGGCTATTTTTATGATCTTACCGGCAACTACAACACCGTATGGAAAATTGCCATTGTGCTCTCCCTCGTGGCGGCTGCACTACACTGGTATATCAATGAGAAGCCCCTTGAGCGCAGCACATTAACCAAGGTGATGCCATGAATGCCACCAAAATGCTTAGCGCCGTGATAGTCGCCGCCGCCCTGCTTGGCGGTTTGGTCTTCGCTTGGTGGGGCTGGCAAAACCTCGACCCATCGCTGCTGCTGTTTGGCAGTCAACTCTGTTGAGTGTGGATTGAAAACTCAACGGTATCTTTATGCGCAGGATCAAGTTTTGAGTACTTATTTTCCCCTACACTCTTTTATCAACACCCAGCGCCTAATTAGATAACGCCCAATAGTGGGTAGTTAATATTCGCCCCTCCCTGATACGCGGAAGATTTAATGGATTTTGTGGCATCCCTTGCCCACCAATTTAAAGACAGCCTGCGTGATCTCGCGCCGGTGGTAGTGGTGATGGCGTTTTTTCAGTTAGTGGTTATCCGTCAGCCCCTCCCCGAAGCCATAGAGGTACTCGATCTGGCTCTCGGCCTGTTATTTGTTGTCATTGGCCTGACACTCTTCATTAAAGGCCTTGAGCTGGGTCTTTTCCCCCTAGGCGAGAACCTAGCACGCGCATTTGTAAAAAAAGGCTCGATTACATGGCTGCTGCTGTTTGCTTTTGCATTAGGCGTTGGCTCAACCGTGGCGGAGCCCGCATTGATTGCCATTGCTGCCCGCGCTGCTGAAGTGGTGGCCCAAGGCGGTTTGATAAGCGATACCAGCACGGCACAAAGCAACTTTGCATTTGCTCTGCGGCTGGTGGTGGCACTCTCTGTTGGGACGGCAGTCGTCGTGGGCGTCATACGTATCTTTAAAGGTTGGCCACTGCACTTAATGATCATTGCCGGCTACGTATTAGTGCTGTTACTGACGCTTCTTGCTCCCGCCGAAATGATCGGTATCGCTTACGACTCAGGCGGCGTTACGACATCGACGATTACCGTGCCGCTAGTCACGGCACTGGGCGTTGGTCTAGCTTCCTCGATAAAAGGTCGCAGTCCTATGCTTGATGGCTTTGGGCTAATTGCATTGGCATCAGTAATGCCGATTATCTTTGTGCTGCTATTTGGCATTATTGGCATCCACCTGATTCCAGGAGTTGCACCATGACCCTTATCACTACGTTCTGGGGAACGCTGCTAGATATCCTGCCCATCGCGACGATTGTTTTTGGCTTCCAATACTTAGTCATTCGTAAGCCTGTCAAACATCTGCCGCAAATCTTGGTGGGTTTTATTATGGTTTGGGTAGGATTGTCGTTTTTTTTAGTCGGTTTGGAACAAGCCCTGTTTCCCATGGGTGAGTTAATGGCAACCCAACTCACCCACTATGAGTTTTTGCCTAGTTTAGCCGAGGGTGCCCAACGCCACTGGAGTGACTATTACTGGGTCTATATCTTTGCTTTTACGATTGGCGCCAGCACGACGATTGCAGAACCGTCACTAATTGCGGTTTCAATCAAGGCGGGCGAGATTTCCGGCGGCACGATTGATCCATTGATGCTGCGCATTGCGGTTGCGCTCGGCATGGCTTTTGGTATTACGTTAGGTGCGTGGCGTATTGTAATGGGCTGGCCTTTACAGTGGTTCGTATTCGCCGCCTACTTATTGGTAATTGGCCAAACCCTGCGCTCCCCCCGCTCTATCATCCCTTTGGCATTTGACTCAGGTGGCGTCACTACTTCTACCATAACGGTGCCGATTATTGCCGCGTTAGGATTAGGACTTGCAACAGAAATCCCTGGACGCAGCCCGGTAATGGACGGCTTTGGCATGATCGCTCTTGCCTGTTTATTTCCTATTATTACCGTAATGGGTTATGCCCAAATTGCTCAATGGCGGGCCACACGACGAAGCACAGCCAATGCCTCATCGCCATTAAAAAGCAAACTAGTAAGAAAAGGAGATCACGATGCGTTTTAAACTTATTGTCGCCATGGTGGAAGACGAACTAACCGATGCCATTATTGAAGCCGCACGCCATGCAGGTGCTACGGGCGCCACTGTGATCAATAACGCTCGAGGCGAAGGGTTAAATAAAGCCCACGGAATTTTTGGCATGGAGATTACCGCTCAACGGGATATGCTGCTGTTTCTGGCGGAGGAACACCGCAGCCGCCATATTCTTGAGGCGATTGCCCAAGTGGGCGAATTTGATGAGACACCTGGCACGGGTATCGCTTTTCAGCTTGATGTAGAGGATGCCGTAGGGGTAAAAAACCAGATGAAATCACTTTCCGAATCGGCCGATCAGGCGCTGCCATAAGTTTCGCAACGCCCTACTTTTTGTGAGTAATTGGCACTATTCCCTAAGGCTGGCCCATGCGTCAGCGACGCCGTTGGCGCATCAATACACCCTGCTTGGGCGAAAATAGCAGCGCCATAAAAAACCAACTGATAGCGACCAATACAATGGTGCCGCCAGAAGCAACATCCAACACCACAGAAAGCCACAGACCAATGACCGCTGAGCTAACGCCCATGCCCACGCCCACTGAAATCAACATCATTGTTTTAAAGCGGTCCGTGAGCAAGTGCACCGTGGCGCCTCGAGTAATCAGCATTGCGACCACTAAAATAATGCCCACCGTTTCTAAATTCGCCACGATGGTAAGCGTCAGCAGCAAGATCAAACCGTAGTGAATCACACTGGTATTAAAACCCAGCGCCTAAGCCTGCTGGGGGTCAAACGCGTAGAGCAGCAACTGCCAATAAGCGAGCCACACCACCAGCAGGGCAATCACGCTGGCCACCAAGGTCAGCAATAGTGCCGATTGCTGAACACCCAGCACATTGCCAAACAGGCAGCACCGCATGGGAGATCGCATCGCCAAACAGGCCAAGTGTTGCCATTAGTTCTGCCACGTTAGTTACCCCTGCGCTGCCGTTAAGGGAGATGCTTTATCGACCTGCACATCATTCTCCGACTGCTCGGTAGAACTCACCGCAAGCTCAGCTAACTTGGCATCGCTGAGCATCTCATCAGGCGAGCCGATCCCACGAATAAAGCGGTCGATCAACACCACATGGTCGACGTAGCGCCGTGCCCCCGGCATATCGTGAGTGACCATGATTACCGTTCGTCCGGCCTCTCGCTCACCGGCCAGCACGTCTAAAATCAACCGCTCACTAGGTGGGTCTACACCCGCCAGTGGCTGATCAAGCAGTAAAATATCCGCCTGCTGAGCAAGCGTACGGGCAAGTAAAACACGCTTTTTCTGCCCACCGGATAGCTTGCCAATCGGGCGTTTCGCCAACGCCAGCATATCCACCGCATCTAGCGCGCTCTTTACCGCCTCACCATGGCGGGAATCATACCAACGTGAAGGCAGCAGACGGCGCCACAAGGGGTCATTACGCATATGCCCATAGCGGCCACCCATAACGGTTTCCCACACCGAGACAGGAAAATCCCATTCAATCGCTTCACGCTGAGCCATATAAGCAATATGCCCCGCTTTACGCTGCGTCGAAATCGGCTCACCAAATGCCTGAACATTGCCACACTTAACAGTACCCGTCGCTCCTCAGGTATCGCTTCTAAGCGCTCTAACCATTGCTGTGTTTAACCATAGCGGTAGGCTCAAAGCTATATTCATCTCTTTTGTATTACTGATAAGTAGACTGTAACTCAAGAGGAAAAACACTTTGCAAACAGTTTAGCCTTGGCTAACAATGTTGCGTAAAAATAGGCTACTATCCCAAGTACGATCCAATGATTATTACCGCTGCTTCCGATATAATTTGCCAATGACTGATTCTAAACCGAACGCTTCATTAACCGCCCCAAGCATTCATGGTGATGCCCTTCCGCCCGTGGAGCAGCATGCTCAGCAGTATGCAACGGTGCGTAATGCCCATGAAACCGAGCTGATTGAAGACTACGTTGAGCTGATTGGGGATTTACTGACGCATCGTGGCGAAGCGCGTGCGGCGGACATTGCCAACCGCATGGCGGTGAGTCAGGCAACCGTATCGAAAATGATCAGGCGTCTAAATGAGCTTGAGCTGGTGACTAGCAAGCCCTACCGCTCTCTGTTTCTGACCGAGGCAGGCCAGAAAATGGCAGAAACCTCACGCGCTCGGCACGATATCGTATTGCATTTTTTACGCGCGCTTGGGGTCAAAGATGCCACTGCTCGTATTGATGCTGAAGGCATGGAGCACCACGTGAGCGATGAAACACTGGATATAATGCAGCGATTTACCGAACAGCAGCAGAAAAGCTAAATGCTCATCAAGAAGCTATCGGGTTAAACTTCAAGGCCCCTGTGATGGGATAAGCGCAGGTTGCAGAAAATTAAAGCTCACCGCTCGCTACTTGTGCGGGCATTCCAAGGCGCCCTATACCTGGCAGCTTCAAGGCAGGACGCATCACATCAATACCAAAACTCAAGCCGAGAACATTAATTTCGATGCCCTCTTCTAGCGCCAGCATAATACCGGCCACCCCGCCTAATGAGAGCTGGTACCCCGTGCCACTTGGCGCAGGTGCCAAAATACCGTTGAAAATATAATCTTTGCCGATAGCGGTAACGGGCAGCGTCACCTCAAAGTCTGGTACTTCACGAATCACCCAAGCGATAAAACTGTTGCTGTTAGGCCCGGGCCATACGCGATAAAGGTCGGCTTGAGGGTAGTCAGCAGCAGCTGATTCTATCTTGGGTATTAATTGTGCAGCCGCATCACCGCGGTAATCGGCCAGCAGCGTGGGCGGGTTACCAAACCAGGCACGATCGGGGGTATCAATAGAAGAGACTACCGTAGGGCGACGCCAGCTCAACACTTGGTGCAGCCGGTAGCTATCAGCATTCTCTGCTTTCGTTGCAATCCAGATATGTTCGCCAAACGCCCCGCGCCAATTATAGGCGCGGGCAGAATAGACCTGCACCACGGCTTCGGAGATCGCTGCTGGGTCTGGGGCGATCCCAGCGGAGGAGCGATCCAACGATGACCAATGTCCTTCTGTTACCACTTGATTACTTGCCAATATCCATACAGGCCCCACTAGCAGCAGCGCTAAAAGCGCTACGAGAGTGAGCAGCCATCGCAGCAGCGTTTTCATCGTGTTACCCGAAGCTAAGAGATAACTGTTAGTACCGCGATAGCTAGCTGGACGCAAGCGTATATTGTCGATTTGAGGAAAACGCTAATAACGGAAGCTAAATGTAATAGCCGTTCAATTACTATGATATACGTTACCTTTTTAGTCAGTAATAAAAATGTAACATAGGTTAAAAAATAACCATAAATATTAATTAAATAAAAAGGTTAAGAAAATCATCGTTTCTTTAACTTGATTAATAAGGATAAATTTAAAGCTTATATGGCCTCTCAACGCAGACGATAGCCCACGCCTGTGAGCGTCTCGACCCGCGCAGACTGGTTACCAAGCTTGCGGCACAAGATACGAACAACGGCGTCAACCACATTGCTGCCGTCCTGATAACGGGTGCCCCAGACATGCTGCAAAAGCTCACGGCGGCAAACTGCCTTGCCCTAATGTTCAACCAGGTAGCGCATTACACCGAACTCCACAGGGGTTAGCGCAATACGGCCTTCCGCCAACATCAGTTGCCGGGTGTAGTTATACTTTTCCGTTCCAGGTAGGCTTGTAAAGGGCGTGCGTTATAGCCAAATTTGATGGTTAGGTTCTTTGATACTGAGTTCCGGAGAGAGGATCACTCCAACAAAAAAAGCAGGCAAAAAGATAGAGTCATCGAACCCTTCTAGAGATTCGATGACCATTCTACGTTTTGAAATTTTATTACCTGTCACCTTCAAACCCTTATATCATCTATTACCTTCCATACGCCGGGCGAACTCCATGCAGAATGGTGTATTAAGTCTTTTTCCGCGATGCTGTGTGCCTTTCCACTTAGTATGACGTCGTGATCGTGCACCTCGACTTTGATCGCATTGGCATCCTGAATAGCCCTACGTTTAAGTGAGGCCTCAATATCGGCCTTAACAGCAGCAGCGGTAGGCTTAGGTTTGAGAACGATCTGGTTACTCACACCCGTAACCCCTGTCAAGTAGCGTATGGAACTAGCAGCCAAACGCCGTTGATACTCCCAAGGGACTTCGCCGGTTAGCGTCACCCAACCGTCTTCAACCATTATCTTTAATGGGTCATGTGGAATGTATACATTCCACTCCAGTGTATTTTTAACCGCACGAGCAATATCTGCATCAGTGCGATTGTTATTTCCAGGCAGATTTACGTCCATTTCAACGGCAACGCCTTTAACACCGCTAACTCGCTGTGCTGCCATTTCTGCATGCCACTTCTCTGCATAACTATCCACATGGCCTGCCAATGTCACAATGCCGTCGTTAACCTCTACCCCAATATTCGAAGCACGAACAGTGGGTTCATACTCAAGTTCGGCAAGCACATCTTTCTGAATTTGACTGTCTGACTTTGGCATCATTTGTACTCCTGTAGTTTTGCAAGACAATCTTGTTATCAATTAGAAATACTCACTCTATCTACTTGATTTCAAGCTTACGCCGTGAAGCTTGTTTGGCTTTTGGCATAGTGATTGTCAATATGCCATCCTTAAATTTGGCTTCAGCATGTTTAGCATCCACTTCTACTGGCAGGGCAATCGTCCGAGAAAAGGAACCTTGCCAAATTTCTGAATGGTAATACTCATCCTGTTTTTCCTCGGTTTTTTCGGAACGCTGACCTTTTAGCATCACGGCATGTTCGGTTATTTCAAGGTCTATTTCTTTCCGGTCAATCCCTGGCATCTCAGCGCGCACTTCGATTTCTGTGTCTCGATCAATGATGTCAACTTTAGGGTTATGTTGACCGAAAAAACCTAGCCGTTCTTTTATTAAGTCTTCCTTGAAAAAGGGCTTCATCCAGCTGCGCTCGAAGAAACCTTCTATCATACGATCAAACTCTTCCAGCGGGCTTAAAGAGCGCTTACTTGGAAGTGAACTCGTATCTTTTTCCGACATTACAGGCTTGCTGATTGCTTTTTCCATGACACTACTCCTATGTAGTTCTTTTACTTAATAAAAGGGATAAACTGCATCTTTATCCTTCATTTTTTTTCAATGGCTACATTACAAGCCATGGTATATTTATAGCGCAAATACTTTTATTTAAAAGGTGGTACATGTAATAAAAAGCACTAATATGCAAAAACTTGATCCAGAGCAATTAATACCAGCTTCACCCCAGCTCACCTATAAAATGGTAGTAAAATTATTGTGTAGTAGTTAATTTCAACCCATATTAAACCTATCAATAGAATTTCATATCACAATGTTTTTTCATTATTGCTTTTGTTATATATGCGGGCAGCTTAAAGCACAGTGGCATCAGCGACACCTGGCACTCAGGTGAAGTGAATCAGTAAAGGTAAGTAAATGTTATTGCTAGATAAACTAACGCTCAGCTTCTAGGGTTAATAACAATGATTTATGATGAGACACAATACCAACAATTGGACAGGCTGGTACGAGCATCACTGGCAGGGCTAACACTTGGCATTTCTCCTACATCGGCCATGCTAACTTACTTGGACTGGCTATCAAGCCTCCAGCTTTCTCCTGGAACTCAGGCTCATCTAGTAAAAAAAGCAATGAAGAAACAGCTACGCTTGTTGTCTTGGGTTAGCCATTCGGCCTTCGACCCCAATGCCACACCTTGTATTGCCCCCCTGCCCCAGGATCGTCGTTTTCGTGACCCTGCCTGGCGTTACTTCCCCTATAATCTGCTTTATCAAGGCTTTCTTCTTCAACAGCAGTGGTGGCATAACGCCACTACCGGACTACGCGGCTTATCCCCGCATCACGAGCAGGCAGTAGAATTCGGTGCCCGCCAGTGGCTTGATGTGTTCTCCCCCTCCAATTTTTTACTGACTAATCCCGCTGTGCTCCAAAAAACCGTTGAGAGCGCTGGAGCCAACTTAATGCAAGGCCTGCAGCACTACTGTGAAGATATCCAAAACCACTATCTCGGCAAAAGGTCAGCGAGTGCTGAAATGTATGTCGTTGGAAAAAATGTAGCAATTACACCGGGCAAGGTTATCTTTCGCAACCATCTGATCGAGCTAATCCAGTACACCCCTACTACAGAAGAAGTACATGCGATGCCTATACTCATTGTGCCTGCATGGATCATGAAGTATTACATCCTAGATTTGTCCCCCCATAACTCGCTTGTTAAGTACTTAGTTGATCATGGCCATACGGTTTTTATAATTTCCTGGCGCAACCCAACGGACGAAGATCGCGATATTGGGATGGATGACTACCGCCAACAAGGCATTCTGGCGAGTCTCGATGTCATCGAAACCCTATTTCCTAGTCAGAAGATACATGCGGTTGGCTACTGCCTGGGCGGCACCCTGTTGGCCATTACCGCTTCTGCGATGGCCAGAAATGGAGCCAACCGCTTGGCCTCAATGACACTCTTCGCCGCACAAACGGACTTCCGAGAAGCTGGTGAACTAATGCTTTTTATTGATGAAAAGCAGCTCGCTTTCCTTGAAGACTTAATGTGGGCTCAGGGCATTCTCGATACGAAACAAATGTCAGGGGTATTCCAGGTACTGCGCTCTAACGATTTAATCTGGTCCCGGGTCGTGAACGAGTATTTGTTAGGCACAAGGCAACCCATTAACGACCTTCTCGCCTGGAACACCGATGCAACGCGCATGCCCTACCGTATGCATTCTCCTGAATCCGTGAGACCGGCCCCAGGAAGCACTTCTAACCCACTGACCTGCATGGCAATATAGCCATTATCGCCATTCACCCAGACAGTGCCATGCCCAACATAAAGTTCCGCGCCAGTTGCCGCACCCTCACCAGCCACGCCGGGCTGTCCATCATCGGGCAATGCTTCGAGATCGCTGGCGTCGACAGCATCGACAGCCGCTTCCCCACCACGCTGGGCATGCGCACCAGTGACGTGATCAAGAGCTACCTGGGCCTGCTGTGTCTGGGCATGAGCGACTATGACGCTGTCGAGAACTTCCGCCGCGACAAGCCCTTCCAACAACTGCTGACCCTGCAGAAGGTGCCGAGTACCGCCACGCTGCGACAGCGGCTGGAGAAACTTGCCGCCAACGACCTGCAGGCGCGCACCGCCACCTGGTCCACGACCCTGCTGTCACTGATCGAAGCACCGATCACCGCCGAGACGACGCACGTCTGCCTGGACATCGACACCTTCGTCATGGACAACAGCAACTCGAAGAAGGAAGGCGTCTCGCGGACCTACCAGAAGGTCGATGGCTACACCCCGATCGCCGCCTATCTGGGCAACGAAGGGTGGTGCCTGGGTCTGGAACTGCGGCCTGGCAAGCAGCACACCATGAAGGAGAGCAACGCCTTCCTGGAGCGGGTACTGCCTCGCGCCCAATGCTTGACCAAGCAACCGATCCTGTTACGCGAGGACAGCGGCTTCGACAGCCAGGCGCTGTGGCCGCAGACCGTCTCGATCCACGACGACAACAAGACCGAATACGTCGTCCAACGCGTGATGCGCCTGGTCGAGCGCACCGCCGATCGCGATGGCCAGTTGCTGCTCGAACCGGACTATGAGTTGGAAGGCTGGTGGACCAGCCTGGACGAGGCGCCGGAGGCGGTGATCAAGCGCTACCAGGCGCATGCCACCCATGAGCAGTTTCACAGCGAGATCAAGACCGATCTCGACCTGGAGCGCTTGCCGTCCGGCAAGTTCGCCACCAACGATCTGATCCTGCATCTCGCCCAGTTGGCCTACAACATCCTGCGCCTGATGGGACAGCTGGGCATGACCGGCGAGCTGAGCCCGGTTCGCCACCCGGCCAAGCGGCGCCGGCTGCGCACCGTGCTACAAGAGCTGGTGCACCGTGCGGCTCTCGTGATTCACAAGGCACGGCAGATCATCCTCGACTTCGGGCAGGATATCGGGCGCATGACGGTGCTCAAGACGCTGCGGAGCCGACTGCGTTATCCACGAGGAACGCCATGCTGACCGTCAATCGGCGACACTCTATCCACAAGCAGTTCCAAGCGACACGCGATCGCCAGATATGTCGTGCCTGGCGGGTGGAAAGGCATGACAAAACGGGCCGTCAGCACCGATCAGCACGGTGGGTTTTGGCAATAACGGGCTTGCGAAAGCCAACTTGCACGGGGCGAATGATCAAAAAGTGCTCGCTGGCGGTGATAGGGAAAGTGTCGGCGCCGGCTTCACGGATTCAGGAGAATGGTTACAGAGAATGCATCAAAACAGGGCGCTGGTCCGGGCCGGTGACAGGTTCTGGGGCGCTAGGTGTTGGGTCGTTTTTCGGGGGCAAGCTCAGAATGTGCCGATTTGTCTCTATAATAATGATAAACAAGAATAAATAAGATGTGGCAAGACTTTTGCTAAATCATATTTGGAGCAATGAAACCCAACCGAAGGTATCCATTATGAAGAAGCAGTTTTTCACCAAATCCGGATTTATCAGTATCACTTTGCTTGCAGCACTTCAGGCTGCGCCCGCCATTGTTAGCGCTGACGTCAGCTCAAATGTGAGCGCCAGCAGCAACTATCTGTTCCGGGGCGTCACCCAGACAGACGGGGCTGCGGCTGTCCAGGGAGGGTTGGATTATGAGCATGCGTCGGGCTTCTACGCCGGTGGTTGGGGTTCCAATGTCGATTTTGGTGACGGCACCAGCTATGAGCTTGATCTTTATGCCGGATTCTCCGGCTCTGTGGAAGAACTGGGTTATGACGTTGGGTACATTTATTATGCGTATCCTGACGCGCCGGACTCCATCGACTTCGGCGAACTGTACGGCGAGATCAGTTATGGCATTGCGGCCATCGGCCTGGCCTACACGATCAACAGCGACACCAGTGGTGATGGGGTGTTCGTGCAGGGGGATGCCTATTACTACGCCTCTGTTGGGGTGCCTCTGGAGGACAGCTACAGTGCCGGTGTGACGCTTGGCTATTACGACTTCGCTGATGACGGCAAGGCTTCTGTCGGCGAGGCAAGTTATTCACACGTCGCCGCCAACGTTACAAAGGATGCGGGAAACTTCGGTTCTTTCAGTGTTAACGTGGAGTACGCGGACATTGAGTCAACCGACGCGCTTGGCTCTGTCAACTCGGATGATCCGAAGTTCTGGCTGGGTTGGAGCAGGAGTTTCTGATCGGCCAAGTGATCACAAGCAATTCAGATCCAGAATAAAAAGCCGGCCCAAATGACGGGCCGGTTTTTATTTATCATGCAAGAACCCACCATCGTGCGCCTGCCTTGACGCCCGGTGACTCGACATCCTCGCCCTTACCTCTGCCCCCCCTGCCGCCAAAGCTCATTTCTTATCCGGTGCCTGAATTTCAAACTGTATTAAAGGTTTGTCTGTAAGGTCGTTCCAGATTCCCACGCAAAAATGCTGACTCACTGACCTCAGTCAAACAGCCAGGATGATACTGAATGAACAAACGATTGTTGTTGTGCGCGATGATAGTTCCGGGAGCCTTGGCCGTCTCTCCTATGGTGTCGGCCCAGGCAAAAGAGAGTGTGTCGCTGAAAGAATATCAGCAGGCCAAAGCCAGCCAGGCTGTTTCCCTGAACCAGGCCATGGTGATGGCTTTCGAGAATAGCCCGGTATTGGCTTTGAGGCGGGCCGCGGTCTCGATACAGCAGGGACAGCTTGATCATGCCAGCCGCTGGGCGCCGAGCAATCCAGAGTTTGAGTTGGGGGCCCGTCAGGCCCCGGATCAGGCCGACGAGTCCCTGGAATATGGGGTGAGGGTTACTCAGGAGATCTGGATGGGTAATCGCGGCGACCTTGGGCAGTCGCGTGCCCGGAGTAATCTCACGTCCCGGCAACAGGAGCTTGAATACCTGAAGGTAGCCACCAAGGCGCGGGTGCGGGCCGCCTATTTCCGGATACTGCTGGCTCAGAAAGAGTTGGAAACCGCAACCCGTGCCGTTGAACTTATGCAACGCACCAAAGACCTGGTTGAAATGTCCGTAAAACAGGGTAAACAAACCCGGATTGATCTCAATACCGCAGTCATTGGGCTTGCCAGGGCCCGGAATCAAAAAGCCTCGGCGGAACAAAAGCTCGAGCAATCAAAAATTGACCTTACCGAAGTGCTCGGGGTGTCCCCCTCCGATGCCGTTGGGGTGACCGGCGAGCTTGATGTGACGCTCGAAGACCTGCCTCCGACCAGCCAGCTTGTCGAGATGGCACAGAGTCAGAGAGCGGACCTGAAAGCGGCGGCCGCCAGAATTGCAGCGGATGAAAATAGTGTTATGTTGAAGGGCGTATAATCACTGTTACGTGTATCTATGAGTAAGCTTGAGAAGACGATACTGATTGTTACGATCGTTTTGGCGGTAGCATATATTGTCGCTTTCAATATGAACGTGCCCTATTATTGGGGTTCGGGAGAAAGGGTAGTCCCAAAGGGAATAGTAGATGCTTTATGGGTAGTAGTGCTATTAATGTCCGTCATCACACTGGCAGTTTGCATTCGTGATAGCGGTCTTCGGAAGCTACAAAACCGAGGTTGGTGGATATCGTACATGGTGCTTTTAGGCGCAGTAGCGATACCTCATTATTACATTAAGCACGGGAGGCGGAGTCGTGATTAAACACGTAACCATACGCACCAGTTCGCGCCCTACCGGGCGCCGGACGCTCGTAAACTCGCGCCGCTGTGCTTAAGCGTTAATGTGTCCCCGTCATGTATAGCTACGAAGAAATAATAAACAGATCAGCGGTAGAGGATGAAATAGTCGTCGGGTATGCCGATGCAATGGAATTGCTTCGTATTCTTAGAGGAAAGACTACGAGAGTCCTTGGATGGGAGGGCTGGGTTAAGTACGCTGACGGAAGTTTAGGTCATTCCCAGGAGCATCAAGGCACCGTTGACCTTTCCCTGAATCCGTGAGACCGGCCCCCGGAAGCACTTCTAACCCACTGACCTGCATGGCAATATAGCCATTATCGCCATTCACCCAGACAGTGCCATGCCCAACATAAAGTTCCGCGCCAGTCGCCGCACCCTCACCAGCCACGCCGGGCTGTCCATCATCGGGCAATGCTTCGAGATCGCTGGCGTCGACAGCATCGACAGCCGCTTCCCCACCACGCTGGGCATGCGCACCAGTGACGTGATCAAGAGCTACCTGGGCCTGCTGTGTCTGGGCATGAGCGACTATGACGCTGTCGAGAACTTCCGCCGCGACAAGCCCTTCCAACAACTGCTGACCCTGCAGAAGGTGCCGAGCGCGGCGACGCTGCGACAGCGGCTGGAGAAACTTGCCGCCAACGACCTGCAGGCGCGCACCGCCACCTGGTCCACGACCCTGCTGTCACTGATCGAAGCACCGATCACCGCCGAGACGACGCACGTCTGCCTGGACATCGACACCTTCGTCATGGACAACAGCAACTCGAAGAAGGAAGGCGTCTCGCGGACCTACCAGAAGGTCGATGGCTACACCCCGATCGCCGCCTATCTGGGCAACGAAGGGTGGTGCCTGGGTCTGGAACTGCGGCCTGGCAAGCAGCACACCATGAAGGAGAGCAACGCCTTCCTGGAGCGGGTACTGCCTCGCGCCCAATGCTTGACCAAGCAACCGATCCTGTTACGCGAGGACAGCGGCTTCGACAGCCAGGCGCACCTGGCGCTTCTCGAACAGCAACGCCAGGTCTTTGCCGACGAGGGGCGCCGGCTCGACTATGTCGTCAAATGGAACCCGCGTGGCTCGGCCACGGCTGATCGAGATACCTGGCTGGCGGTGGCGGCGGACTACTGGGAAGAGCTGCGTCCTGGCAAGCGCCAGGCGCTGTGGACGCAGACCGTCTCGATCCACGACGACAACAAGACCGAATACGTCGTCCAACGCGTGATGCGCCTGGTCGAGCGCACCGCCGATCGCGATGGCCAGTTGCTGCTCGAACCGGACTATGAGTTGGAAGGCTGGTGGACCAGCCTGGACGAGGCGCCGGAGGCGGTGATCAAGCGCTACCAGGCGCATGCCACCCATGAGCAGTTTCACAGCGAGATCAAGACCGATCTCGACCTGGAGCGCTTGCCGTCCGGCAAGTTCGCCACCAACGATCTGATCCTGCATCTCGCCCAGTTGGCCTACAACATCCTGCGCCTGATGGGACAGCTGGGCATGACCGGCGAGCTGAGCCCGGTTCGCCACCCGGCCAAGCGGCGCCGGCTGCGCACCGTGCTACAAGAGTTGGTGCACCGTGCGGCTCTCGTGATTCACAAGGCACGGCAGATCATCCTCGACTTCGGGCAGGATATCGGGCGCATGACGGTGCTCAAGACGCTGCGGAGCCGACTGCGTTATCCACGAGGAACGCCATGCTGACCGTCAATCGGCGACACTCTATCCACAAGCAGTTCCAAGCGACACGCGATCGCCAGATATGTCGTGCCTGGCGGGTGGAAAGGCATGACAAAACGGGCCGTCAGCACCGATCAGCACGGTGGGTTTTGGCAATAACGGGCTTGCGAAAGCCAACTTGCACGGGGCGAATGATCAAAAAGTGCTCGCTGGCGGTGATAGGGAAAGTGTCGGCGCCGGCTTCACGGATTCAGGATTCTGAATACTTGCGTACCCTATTTTTAAATAATGACTTAGCCGAAGGACGCTTGCGGGTAGAAGGCCGCCCGGTGGCGCTTAGCGATATACAAATACCTATTTTCTGTGTTGGCACAGAGTGGGACCATGTCGCACCATGGCGATCCACCTATAGGTTGCACCTTCTTGCAGATGCACCGGAGATTACTTTTTTGCTCACTAGCGGTGGTCATAACGCGGGTATTATTAGTCCCCCTGAACAATCGCATCGGCATTATCGAATAGCCACCGCCTTTGAAGGTGACTCCTATATTGATCCAGACACTTGGCTGGAGCGTACAGCAGTTAAGCCAGGCTCCTGGTGGGGTGCATGGCAATCATGGTTGGCAGCAAGGTCAGGCCCCCTTGTCGAGGCACCTCATGTTGGTTCACAACCCTACCCACCTCTCGAAAACGCCCCAGGCAGCTATGTCAGAAAAGCATAGCTCCTGTATGGCTAGCTT
Organism: Vreelandella sp. DA03-1M; assembly: GCF_055725665.1. Lineage (NCBI taxonomy): Bacteria > Pseudomonadati > Pseudomonadota > Gammaproteobacteria > Oceanospirillales > Halomonadaceae > Vreelandella > Vreelandella sp. DA03-1M. Next base: position 2,120,642 of record NZ_CM146798.1, on the reverse strand, counting down.
GATGAAGACGCTATTCACATTGTGTTCTTCGAGCCTGGCTATCTAACGAAACTGACCGGCGCCCACTAATATATAGTGGGATCAACCCTATACAATTAGAGAAATAAATAAAAAACACAAACGATAGGTAATAACTTTTAGCGACTTCAGCAACCAAGTAAGTCTTAAGACGAAATCATACAAGCTCCATGTCAAAACCCTATAAAATATTATATACTTACTGCATCACGCCTCAAAGAAACGCTATAAAACAACTTAATAAACTGCAAGCTTTTCATATGATTAAATCAACAATAAAACACTAAAGCCAATATTACTTATCTATCATCCTATGTAACTTTTAGCAGTAGTAAAGCACAATGCTATCACTCCTTTCAGTGGTGCATTGATGTATTTAAAATAGCCTCTACCCACTCTTAAAACTGCCTATTTATTGGTGGCTGAGTTAATTTTAGCTACCAAATAGCGCACTGACACACTCAATGTACTTGCTATGAAAGCTCCTAAAAGTGCTAATGTCATATCCTTCTGCGCATCCCACATATCTCCCTGGGCACCTAGGTATGACTCCCCCAATTCCCCCGGGAAGAGCACAACCGCCAACCACTCTACAATCTCATAAAATGCCGAATGGGATAAAATCATCAATATAGGTAGTAAACGGCATAAAACTGTCTCATATAGAAATAGCCCTTTCGTAAGATCCTTCATCAATGGAAATAGGAGCAGCCCATAAAGAAAATGCACCCATCGGTCGTACTGATTACGTTCGAAGCCAAACCAGTGATCCAAAGAAAACCCAAACAGGGTTTTCAACCACTGGTCATAGGGCACTTCCGAATAGGTATAGTGAGCGCCAATTTCATGAAATACTAAAAAGAGAAAAATACTTAACCATGCCAGAGGCGAGACGCCTCCCTGATACCACATCCAACCCAACACGGGCACCGCTACAAAGACCAGTATATTCTCAAGTAGCCAATCCGATCGATAATGAGGCGATATGGCTAGCCATAGCCAAAACAATATGAAGCCAATAAACAGCCATACAGGAAATGGATCAAGCGTTAGTAGCCGAGCACGTACTTGCTTAATCCTAGACACACTCCCCTACCTCTGTTTATTGATTTAACCAGCCTGTTCGGTGCATCACTATTTTTTCGACTTCCAATATAGCCATCATCACCATGCCGACGCTGATGATTAATACCCCATCCAAAACCGCTAACGGACGCGTATCGAAAAGGGCATTCATAGCAGGCCAGTAGGTAAACATCGCCTGAGCAACTACTACCACAGCGACAGCAGACAGCACAGCGGGAGTGCCCAGTAACCCCTGCCAACTAAATGAGGTGTAGTGTAGATAGCGCACATTAAATAGATAGAAAATTTCCAATACGACGATCAAATTGACCACCAAGGTGCGAGCCATCGGCAGCTCATCCCCACGCCCCAGTGAGTAAAAAAATACGCCCAGCACCGCTGCTAGAAAAAGGAACGAAACAAGCGCTACCCGCCAGATCAGAAAAGGTGTCAGCAATCCTTGGTTGGCGGGCCTAGGGCGGCGCTGCATGACATTGGGCTCTGCTGGCTCGAATGCTAGTGCTAGGCCAAGGGTGCCCGCCGTAACCAGATTAATCCACAAAATCTGCACCGCAGACATCGGCATTGAGAAGTTAAACAGGATAGCGGCAATGACCGCCAATACCTCGCCGCCATTAGTGGGTAGAGTCCACGCGGTTACTTTGCGGATATTGTCATAGACAACTCGCCCTTCATTCACCGCAGCGACGATGGAGGCGAAGTTATCATCCAGTAAGACCATCTGGGAGGCCTCCTTCGCCGCATCAGTCCCTTTATGGCCCATGCCAACACCGACATTTGCCTGCTTCAACGACGGCGCATCATTAACGCCATCACCGGTCATGGCCACGATCGCCCCCGTCGACTGCAAGGCACGAACGATACGCAGTTTATGTTCAGGGTTGGTCCGCGCAAACACGCTGGCTTCGGTCACGATAGCAGGCAGGTCAGTGTCTGAAATGTCATCGAGTTCACGCCCCGTCAGGACGTGTGGATCCTCTCCAAATCCTAGCTGCCGAGCAATCGCCGCTGCCGTTTCAGCGTGATCACCGGTAATCATTTTCACCGCAATACCCGCGGAGTGACACTCTTTAATAGCGGCCACCGCCTCCTCGCGCGGGGGATCGATAAACCCTATTAGGCCAATGAAGACGAGCCCATCCAGGTCGGAAAAAGCCAGCTTATCAGCATCTGGAGCTACTGCTTTAACGGCAAAGCCGAGTATTCGCTCTCCCTGGGCGGCTGCGTTCGCAACCTTGGCGCCCCAGGCGTCTTGGTCTAGCGCGGCCGTCCCTTCACCATCTATCTGGGCGACACATCGCTGCAGTAGTTCATCGGGAGCGCCCTTGACAAAAATCCGACCATCGCCTGCTGAATGGCGATTAAGCGTGGCCATTAAGCGATGCTTAGCATCAAAGGGGATCTCATCAAGCCGCGGCCATTCATGGTGGGTTAGCTCCGGCTCCAAACCAGCTTTCATCGCCAACGCCACCAGCGCCCCTTCCATAGGATCACCTATCACATGCCAGGCACCATTTTCCTGGTTCAACTGGGCATCGTTGCACAGCACTCCCGATAGCACTAAACAACTACTCTCTAGCCGCTGTTTATGCGCAGCAGTGTCATCTGTAGAAGCAGCTTCCAGCCGCCCTTCCGGCCCATAACCCGAGCCTGTCACCGTGTACCGACCATGAGGGATTTCCAGCCGTCGCACCGTCATCTCGTTACGCGTCAAGGTGCCGGTCTTGTCTGAACAGATAACTGAAGTAGCGCCTAGTGTTTCCACCGCCGGTAGCTGCCGGATCGCTGCATGACGACGCGCCATGCGCTGTACGCCGATAGCCAATGTAATGGTGATGACCGCTGGCAAGCCTTCAGGAATAGCCCCCACCGCCAGGGCAACGACAGCTATCAGCGCGTCCGGCCAAGCATAGCCACGTACCAATACCGCAAAGGCAAATAGTAAGGCCGCCACCGCCAGGGTGATCCAGGTAAACCACACCCCAAAATGGTTAATCTGGCGCAGCAGCGGTGTGGTCAATGGTTGTACTTCACGCAGCAAAGCACTGATGCGCCCGATTTCCGTAGCGCCGCCCGTTGCCACAACGACACCGATCGCCTGCCCGGTAGCCACCAGCGTCCCGGAATAGGCCATTGAGTGCCGGTCACCCAATGCAGCGTCCTTGGGCGCTGGTGTTTCCCGCTTTTCTGCCGCCACCGACTCGCCCGTCAGAATGGCCTCTTCGATACGCAAAGCACTCGTACGAATAAGCCGCAGATCAGCAGGTACCCGATCCCCTGGCTCAAGTGACACGATATCTCCAAGTACAATCTCTTCCACGGGCACCTTGACTCGCCTTCCCTCTCTTACCAGATAGGCATGGGGAGCGATAAGATTGTGGATCGCACTCAGCGCCTTTTCGGCCTTACCTTCCTGAATAAATCCAACCAGGGCATTGACCAAAACCACCGCCGAAATAACCGCAGAGTCAACGAAATGCCCTAGCAGCAAAGCGGCAAGCGCTGCCGCCAACAGAAAATAGATCAATGCGTTATGAAACTGGGCAAGAAGACGAAACAAGGGATGTCGACCGGCCACTTTCGGTAATTGATTGTGTCCGTACGTAGCCAAGCGCCTAGTCGCTTCGCCTGCTGTCAGACCCGATGATGAAGTCTTAAAGTCCGCAAGGACCTTATCAGCATGCCTAGCATGAACTCCCAAAGACGAGTTATCTAATAACAAACTGGTATCGGCAGTAGGCGTTTCCATCCTGACTCCCTGGCAGAAGCGACGAAGGGGAATAAGCGAGCACCATTACAACTTGAGCGTGACTGTCACAATATTCATTTCATCACTGGCTGGATAAACCACAAAACCAAACCCTTTTGCCATTTCTCGCATAACATGATGTACTCACAAGCCATTGGCAAGTAGCTGCTAAAGGCCGGTATCACGGGTATGGCATCCAGCAAAGTGATCGTGGTGCGGGAAAAAAAGTACCCAACTTACGAATCGACATCGAACATCTCAGATGCTGGTGGTGTCTCCATCACCAATACTGCAGCGCCGGTTAATTTGCCTTCCCTGAGATCCTTAAGCGCGTCATTAGCGGCGTGGAGCGGATAGCAGGTTGTGCTAGTTTGAATTGTCGCTTGGGAGGCCAATGATAAAAATGCCCTACCGTCCTGGCGAGTCAGATTGGCTACCGAGCGCAATTGCCGCTCTCCCCAAAGCAGCGCATACGGGAAAGAGGGAATGTCACTCATATGTATACCGCCACAGACAACGACTCCCCCTTTGCGCACAGCACGAAGCGCAAGGGGTACCAGCTCTCCTACAGGTGCGAAAATGATAGCTGCATCCAGTGGCGCTTCCGGCAACTGTTCAGAGCTACCTACCCATGTCGCCCCCAGGTGCTGCGCAAATCGCTGAGACGCCTCATCCCCTGGGCGAGTAAAGGCGTACACTTCCATGCCCTGCCATTTTGCGACCTGGGCCACAATATGTGCCGCCGCGCCAAAGCCATAAATACCGAGACGCTGCAGGTCATCGCCACACATAACCAGAGAACGATAGCCAATCAGGCCAGCACACATCAGTGGTGCTGCTTCTGCAGCGCTATAGTGGGAACTGATAGAAAAGCAGAAGCGATGATCCGCTAAGGTATATTCAGCAAAACCACCATCTATCTGGTACCCGGTAAAACGCGCCTGATCACAAAGGTTCTCCTTCCCGTGCAAACAGTAGCGGCATTCACCGCAACTATACCCTAGCCAAGGAACGCCCAGGCGTACTCCCTTCTCTAGCACTACATCAGGGCCACACTTAACAACACGACCTATAATTTCGTGCCCAGGAACAATCGGATAACGGATGTCCGGCAGCTCTCCGTCAAGCAGATGCAGGTCAGTGCGACACACGGCGCACGCTTCAACTTTCAGCAGTACCTGCCCCTTTCCCGGCGTAGGAATGGGCCTTTCCTGACATTGCAACGATCCACCCTGTTGCTCAAGCACCATGACCTTCATGCGACGTCCCTAAACCCCGTAAACACTAGTTTTCGTTACCCTTTTCTTAGCTGGTTTCGTATGCTGCTTTGTGTACAAACCAATCCTTTGCTCACAGTCACTACTAGAAAGCTATGGACAGTTATAGCGTAAAGTCCCTTGAAGGGAAGCTCATCAAGCAAATAAAATCATTTATTCATAATAATATTGATCTAGCGCAATCAACCTGTCTCGGCAACGACCACTTTTTCAAAAAAGCCAACTCAGCATAAGGACTTAAAACAACACCTTATCATTCACGGAAAAACAGCTTATTAAATACAGCCATGACATTAGAGGCGAATATTTTAAAACGCTCCTGCATTTAAAATACCAGCCTATAGTGAGACATATTTCATAGAACCTTAACAACCGAGCTGTTTTGGGAAGAGAGCATGAATCATTGCCATTAATGACTAAAACTTTATCCTTACAGGCTAATCAAGCCTTAACTATTTAATCTGACAGTTTATAACAACCATGCACGCATAAAAAAACAAAGCTATAAAGCTGACGAAGGTCAAGTTTTTGTGCACCTATGTCATTTATACTATTTGAAAGATATGACCGGGGCTCTAGCTAACTGCTTGTATAGGCATAATAAAACGTCAGTGTCGGCTGGCTGGTAAAAACATAAAATATTACAACACCATTAAAGCCTTCTATACGGCCTTACCTTCAGAGAGGACAAAAAAATGGTAACGTCAGATCTTACAAAACAGCCTTTGAAAGCATCCGTCACAGAAAACTTGCTCGTTTTATGGTCTCAACCTTGGATGGAATCCACTACCACAGCGATCAAGTTGCAGCAAATTTGGCTAGAGACACTGAATGACGCAACGCGTCACGAACTCGATTTCTTTGCAACCGTGGCGGTTTCCTGCAACAAGCTGACAAGCTGCATGCTGGGTCTTGAGGGCCTGCTAACGCCGTCATCTATGCTGTCCTGCTATCACGAAATCACTAGTGATATGACAGAAGCGACGTTAAAACGTGTGCATAAGGTATCAAAGCTCAGTGATGATCTAAGAGAGCGCATTTGGTGTGAAATCTAAAAATTCTGCGAGGATCACGCGACTATTTCTAAAGGACTAACCTGAGATAGGACAAGGGCATGACGGTTGAAACCATTAAAGACATACTGGAACTGACCCGGCGGTTGCATGCCAACCTAGCCGATAAACTGAAGCGCGCCGCCAGGGACACCCAGCATGAAAAACTGCGCATGTTACTTGACTATCTTTCCCAACATGAACAAGAGCTTAGCCGGGTTATAGCGCTGAGCGAGGAAGATGCAGAGAAAGCCGCGCTCCAAACTTGGTGTGCAGAATACTTTGACAAGTACCCTTTCAAGCTTGAAACACTGGGTAATTTAGACTTTGCCAACATGAGCACCGACGATGTCCTGCGCTCTTTGCTAGCAGTACATGATCGTATTATTGATCTCTATCGCTATTTATCGACGCGGGCTGAAGTCTCGTCCACCGAGGAATTATTGAATGGCCTCCTCGCTTTAGAACAACACGAAATCATGCGCATGATACGAGACGCGGAAAAGTTGGAAGATCTTTAGTCACAGCGACAAGTTCTAGCGCTCATGCTGTTTGACCTTACTCAGAAATCCGTGATGGTGTAACGCCACCGTCGGCCCGATTAAAACAGGTTTGAGCGTAACGCGAGCTGTACCAAGTGTATTAGAGGCCATATTCCGCTCAATAGAGCAACTTACTAACCAACATTAACGGGTACATTATGTCTACTCAAGATAGAAAGGCCTTGCTAGACAGCCTACGGTTAGAGCTCAAAGCCCGCATCCATCACTACGAAGACCACCAGCATCGAAGCAGTGGCGCTCTGAATAAGGATCTCGATGATCAGGCGCTAGAGGTTCAAAACGACGAAGTGGTCGCACGGCTGGAGGAAGAAGCCAGGGTAGAACTGGTTCAGACAGAACGCGCTTTGGAACGTATCGCTGCCCAGGTCGGAGACCGTTGCGAGGAATGTGGCAACCCCATTGAACCAGAACGTCTCGAGGCCTTGCCCTACACGACCCGCTGTAAAAGCTGCGCCGACCTGTAACAATGGCAAAATCTCCTTCAGTAGGGCCTTCTAGGAAGCTGCATTGAGGTTAGAATGGACAAACGTTATCAAGCATTTATCCTCTTTTTTATTTTTGTCTTTGTTTTTATCCTGTTCGCTCAGGATTTCATTGCGGCGGGGCGTTCCTACGAACCCATTCCCTATTCCGAATTTCGTCATCATCTTGAGCAAGGCATCATCAACACCTTGGACGTTAGTTCCGATAGGATCAAAGGCACCTACAATGCGCCGCTCTCCGACGGTACTGCTGGCTTTACCACCTATCGCATCGACCCGACCTTGGCCAATGACCTAGCCCAATACGATGTCACTTTCAATGGTGCGCCTAGTGAGTCATGGCTGACCTCTCTGCTTTCTTGGCTCTTGCCGTTCCTGCTCGTATTCGCTATCTGGGGATTTTTCCTGCGCCGTATGGTATCAAGTCAGGGAGGCCTCAGCAGCATGATGACACTGGGCAAATCGAAAGCCCGTGTTTATGTTGAGACCGAAACCAAGGTGACCTTCGCCGACGTGGCTGGCATTGACGAAGCCAAGGATGAACTCAAGGAAGTAGTGGCCTTTTTGCGCGACCCACAGCGTTATGGTCGCCTGGGGGCTCACGTGCCGAAGGGCATCCTTCTGGTTGGCCCTCCTGGCACTGGCAAAACGCTGCTGGCCCGTGCCGTGGCTGGCGAAGCTGGCGTTCCCTTCTTTTCGATTTCAGGGTCCGAGTTCGTAGAGATGTTCGTCGGCGTGGGGGCAGCCCGAGTTAGAGACCTCTTTGAGCAAGCAGCAAAAGCCACGCCGTGCATCATTTTTATTGATGAGCTGGATGCACTCGGCGGCGCCCGAGGGCTTGGTATGCTCGGTGGCGGTCATGACGAAAAGGAACAGACCCTCAACCAGCTACTAACTGAGCTAGATGGCTTTGATACATCATCTGGGATTGTACTTCTGGCCGCGACTAACCGACCCGAGATCCTTGATCCCGCCCTGCTGCGTGCAGGACGCTTCGACCGTCAGGTTTTGGTCGATCGCCCCGAGCGTCGCGGACGTATTGCCATTCTCAATGTACATCTAAAACACCTCAACAAGTTGGCGTCTGATGTCGATGCCGAGCAGATAGCCGCCTTGACCCCAGGGTTTACCGGTGCTGATCTAGCCAACTTGGTCAATGAAGCGGCTCTGCTAGCCACGCGCCGTGATGCCGATGCGGTGACATTAAGCGACTTTACACTCGCCGTGGAACGCATCGTTGCCGGTCTGGAGAAGAAAAGCCGTGTGCTTAATGAACATGAGCGACGCGTAGTAGCGCATCACGAAATGGGCCATGCTCTCGTCGCCGCTTCGTTGCCTGGAATGGACCCCGTACACAAAATCTCTATCATTCCACGTGGGGTTGGCGCCTTGGGCTATACAATCCAGCGCCCAACAGAGGAGCGTTTCCTGCAAACGGTTGCCGACCTAAAGAGTCGCATGGCAGTGCTGATGGGCGGCCGAGCCGCCGAACGCATGATTTTCAACGAAATCTCCACTGGAGCGGCTGATGATCTGGCCAAGGTGACCGATATTGCCCGTAGCATGGTCACCCGATTCGGAATGAGTGAGGAAGGCGGACAAGTCATTTATGAGGAAGACCGACAAGCATTTCTAGGCGACAAATTTGGGCTTGCAAAGCCCAAGACCTACTCCGAGGAAACAGCCCGTGAAATCGATACTGCCATACGCAGACTGGTCGACGACGCTTTTGATAAAGCCACCCAGATACTGACCCGCCGTCGCAAGGTACTGGAGACCGGTGCCGCTATGCTGCTAGAGCGCGAGACGCTGACCGCCCAAGATTTTCCGCCCATCGGGGAAGTAGCAGAAATAGCTGACAGGCCAGCGACGGATCGAATATAAAGCACTCTTGACCCATAGGTACGATAGGCTCGACTAAAAAAACATAATGACTACTTTGGCTAACCTATTATAGCAAAGTGTGGATTTATTGATAATGGTCACTATAAGACGAGGATAGGCACTTTAAAATAACAAAAGTGGTATCTAGTCGGTCAACGGACATTCGCTAAATGAATGTTTCGCCCCTTAGCCCGAACAAGTATGGAGTGATTCGTGGAGTTCAAGGATTATTATCAAATACTTGGGATCGATAGAGCTACCGCCATCCCCGACATCAAGAAGGCCTATCGCAAGCTGGCGCGAAAGTATCATCCTGATATTAGCAAGGAGCCCGATGCTGCCCTGCGTATGCAGGAAATCAATGAGGCTAAGGCGGTGCTTACCGATCCCGAGAAACGTGCGGCTTACGACCAACTGGGAGAGCATTATCGTGCTGGGCAGGAGTTCCGACCGCCGCCAGATTGGGATGCAGGTTTCGAGTTCTCGGGCAGAAATTACGAAGATGTCGACCTTGGAGAGTTCAGTGACTTCTTCACCGATCTGTTTAGCCATGTTGGTCGGCGAAGCTCTAGGTCACATCACCATATGCGTGGATTGGATCGTCATGCGAAAGTTTTCATCGACTTGCGTGACGCCTATGACGGTGCAACACGCGCGGTGACTTTGCATGCACCACAGACTGATCCACAAGGAAATGTCTACCTTCAGCAGCACAATCTCCAGGTGCGCATTCCTAAGGGCATCACTGAAGGTCAACATATCCGCTTAGTGGGACAGGGCCACCCTGGTGCAGGTGGGGGCGAGTCCGGCGACCTTTATCTGGAAATACACTTTACACCGAACCCCGACTATCGCGTGGAAGGCAAAGATGTGTTCGCAACCCTGCTGGTTGCACCTTGGGAGGCAGCTCTCGGCACATCTCTCACGATGCCCACACCCTCTGGACACGTTCAACTGAAAGTGCCCAAAGGTTCCCAAAGCGGTAGAAAGTTACGATTGAAAGGCCGAGGTATTCCCAGTTCTGAGCCTGGTGATCTCTATTTCGTCCTGAACGTGGTACTACCTCCGGCCAATACCGAGAAGGCACGCCAACTGTATGAAAGTATGGCTCGTGACATACCATTCAACCCGCGTCAAAAGAGGTAGATCATGGTTGAAAACAACATAGTCGATGGTGAAATACTCGACGAAGCTACCCTTACACTGGAAGAATTCGCGCATGCATGCGCCGTAGAAAGGCAATGGGTGAAAGAGCGGGTCGAGAGCGGCATGCTCGGCGATGGAACTCACTACGTCTCTCAATGGCGATTCACCAGCTACGATCTTATTCGGGCTCGCCGCCTTCGCCAAATGGAGTACGATTTCGATGCTGTCCCAGAGCTAGCCGCTCTGGTCGCCGACTTGTTTGAGGAGATTGAGCGACTAAAAGGACGGCTCAGAGCGGCAGGACTGCCCTTCCATTAAGTCGCTAGTCCATGGCCACTTATAGAGCTGACCCTATTGCTTGATGAATGCTGCATTGATGTACGTTGCCGTTGATCCAACTGCTCCTGGGTTTGTTCGGCCATGAACAACGCGCCGAAAGTAGCTGGCGGTATCATTCTTGTGCTTTTCTGAGCCTTAACAGGGCGCCCAAAAAAAACGCACCGCCAATGATCGCCAGCGCCAATAAATGCGGCCAGACAATTCCCAATCCGGCACCACGAAAGAGAATGGCCTGAGCAAGTTCGACAAAGTGAGTGGTCGGGGCGACAAACATGATGCGCTGCACTAGCTCAGGCATACTTTCACGCGGGGTCATCCCACCCGACAGAATCTGCAGGGGAATCAGTACCAGAATGATTAACAGGCCCAGTTGCGGCATCGAGCGCGCCAATGTGCCAAGAAAAATCCCTATTGATGTGGTCGCAAATAGCAGTAGCGTGGCGCCGAAAAGATAGAGCGTCTGCGAGCCGCGAAGAGGTACTTGCAGCCAACCCTCGACGATGATGCGTAGTGCGAAGACCGAAGCCAACAGCACGATCAACCCCATCGACCAGACCTTGGCCAACATGATCTCGAACGAGGTGACCGGCATGACCAATAAATGTTCAATGGTGCCGTGCTCTCGTTCACGGATCAACGCTGCTCCTGTCAGGATAATCGACAACATGGTGATTTGATTGATAGCCTCATTAATGGCGCCGAACCAACTTCGGTTGAGATTAGCATTGAATTCAGCACGAACCACTGCCTCAATGCGGCCCGGCGATGATTGCTGGTATGCTCCGATGAAATCAGCCACCTCATCACTGATAATCCGCTGGATATGCCCAGCTCCCGTGAATGCCTGGCTGATCTGGGTAGCGTCGACATTCAACTGAATGGTCGGCTGGCGAGCGGCCAGCAGGTCACGCTGAAAGTTAGGCGGAATATTGAGTGTAAAGGTATAACGCCCCGCATCCATGCCGCGATCCATCTGGCCAATATCGATAAATTCGGGCGGCAAAAAATAGGGAAGTTGAAAGGCATTAACAATACGCAAGGATGCCTGAGACCGATCCTCGTCGACGACGGCCACGCTAGCTCGGAACGGCGCCTCAGGCTCACCAGTGGCGCTCAGGTAGATCCCCAAAGTGAACGAGTAAATGATCAGTAACATCAGAGCCGGGTCGCGATACAGGCTGCGTATTTCCTTGATACCCAGTTGCAGAATATTGGCAAGCCTGGCCATATCAGCGCTCCTGTTTCCTGAGACCCCAAACACTCAATAACGTCAGTACGGGGATGGTGATCAGCAGGGCCAGAAAATACGGTGTCAGATCTCCCAGACTGAGCGCTTTGGAAAACACGCCTCGGCTGATAATCAAAAAATGGCTGGTGGGATAGATATGTCCAATGACAGCCGCACCCCCTTGCAGCGCGGAAACTGGAGAGAGTAGCCCCGAAAACTGGATCGCAGGCACCAGTGTAGCGATGGCGGTACCGAAGATAGCGGCAATCTGACTATGCAGAACCGATGACATCAACAATCCCATCCCCGTGGAACAGATGACATAGATCAGCGCGCCTAGGCTCAATGTCAGCAGGCTACCCTTCACCGGCACGCCAAAGGCCAGCACGGCGAACGCCACCAGGGTGATGAAATTGATCATCGCCAGCATTATGTAGGGCAACTGTTTGCCGAGCAGAAATTCCAATCGAGAAACCGGCGTGACGTAGAGATTGATAATAGAGCCAAGCTCCTTCTCACGTACGACTCCCAAGGCAGTCAGCATCGCCGGTATCAGCATGAGCAGCAGTGGGATCATCGCCGGGGCCATGGCTGGCAGACTTCTAACGTCGGGATTGTAGCGGTAGCGAATGGCAATCTCGACGGGAGGGGAAAAAGCTCCAGCCCCTTCGCTCAAGCGAGCTAAAGTGTCCGCATGAATCCCCTCCACATACCCCTTGATAGTATCGGCCCTGACCGGCATAGAACCATCGACCCAGTAAGCAACTTTGGGCACATTGCCACGCTTGAGATCGCGGCCAAACCCTGGCGGAATTTCCACCGCCAGGCTGATATCACCGCTGCGTAGTCGCTGCTGTATATCGGTGTAGTCGGTCAGAGGAGGCTTCTCGGTGAAGTAACGCGATCCCGTTAGATTGAGAGAATAGGCCTGGCTGGTCGTGGTCTGGTCACGATCGAGCACGGCATAGGTCAGATGTTCGACATCCATATTGATGCCATAACCCATGATAAACATTAGGATCAGACTACCCAGCAGCGCCAGCGTGGCACGTATCGGATCGCGACGTAGCTCCAAAGTCTCTCGGTGGGTGTAACTGAACATTCGGCGCAGGCTAACGGTCAGCCTGCCAGACCGGGTCGCCGGGTGCGATTCTAGAGAGGCAGTTGTCGGCTTTTCGGACTCGGCTTCATCTATCTTGCTAGCCTCTTTCAGGTACGCCATAAAGGTAGCTTCTAGTGTGGGTAAGCCACGCGACGCTAGTAGCTTCTCAGGGGTGTCGGTAGCCAATACGCGCCCGGCATGCATCAAAGCAACCCGGTCGCAGCGCATTGCCTCGTTCATGAAGTGGGTGGAGATGAAAATCGTCACTCCCTCTCCACGGGAGATCTGCCCTAACAGCAGCCAGAAGTCATCACGTGCTATTGGATCCACTCCGGAGGTGGGTTCGTCGAGAATCAATAATTCAGGTCGGTGAATGACAGCCACCGCCAACGAAAGCCGTTGGCGCACTCCCAGTGGAAGCGCTGGCGGTAATTTGTCAGCCACTGCCGTGAGATCAAAGCGATCCAGCATCTCCCTCACGCGTGTGGCACGCTCAGCCTTAGGAAGATGAAACAGATGCGCATGCAATTCAAGGTTCTGACGTAGCGTCAGTTCTGTATAGAGAGAAAAACCCTGAGACATGTAGCCCACCCGACTGCGCGTAGCAATATCGCGCGGATCGACGGGCTTATCGAACAGCAATGCCTTTCCTTCGCTGGCGGATAGCAGCCCGGTGAGCATCTTCATCGTGGTGGTCTTCCCACAACCATTGGATCCCAGGAAACCAAATATTTCACCGCGCTCGATACGAAAGTCGGCGTGATCCACGGCGACGAAATCGCCGAACCGCTTGGTCAGTCCATGGGCCTCGATGGCTATATTGGCATCAGGTTGGCGGGGCGATATTTTGAACTCGCGATACCTGCGCCGTTTAGTCTCGGGCAACAACCTGATAAAAGCTTCCTCGAGCGTTGCACTTCCCGTCGCTGCTAGCAGATCGTTAGGCGCGCCAGTATTCAATACCTGCCCATCATCCATGACCACCAACCAGTCGAAACTTCGCGCCTCTTCCATATAGGCAGTGGCGACTAATACGCTCATACCTGGACGCTTGCTCCGTATCCGCCCAATTAGTTCCCAAAACTGAGCCCGTGATAAAGGATCGACGCCCGTGGTGGGTTCATCGAGTATCAAAAGGTCGGGATCGTGGATTAGCGCACAGCATAACCCCAGCTTCTGTTTCATTCCGCCGGAGAGCTTGCCGACAGGGCGTTCCGTGAACCTAGCCAGCCCAGTACTATGCAAAAGTTCGCCAATACGACTATGCCGGTTCTGGCGATCCAGACCGAATAGACGGCCGAAGAAATCGAGATTTTCAAAGACTGTCAGGGTGGGATAGAGGTTCTTTCCCAACCCCTGAGGCATATAGGCAATCCGCCGACACACCTGTTTGCGATGCCGCCCTTCCGCCATGTCGCCGTCTAATACGACAACCCTACCCTGCTGAATTTTTCTAGCACCGGCAATCAGGGCCATCAGACTGGACTTACCGACGCCATCGGGCCCGATCAACCCCACCATACAACCAGCGGGAATGGCCAAACTTAGGCCGGATAACGCATGCACTGAACCATAGCGCAAGCTAACACCTTCCAGCCGCACCACAGATCCATCAATGCTCATGGTGTCACGTTAACCTTCAGTTCGTCGGGCCAATCGAGCGTATCATCAAGCTTGAGATAGGCCATGCCCGGCAAACCGGTTTTGACTTTGTCTAGGTGCTTTTCAAGTAGCGCGGGGTCGATACGGGCCTTGACCCGAAACATCAGCTTTTCACGTTCGCTAGCTGTTTCCACGGTCTTGGGAGTGAATTGGGCCACGCTGGAGACGTAGCTGACGTTAGCCGGGATCACATACTGAGGCGCTGCATCCAGCACCAAGTGCACGTCGGCACCCAGCGCAACACGCCCAGCTTGACGCTCGGGCAGGAAAAAGGTCATGTAGACATCGGTCAGATCGACGAGATTGAGTACCACGCCCCCGGCTGGCAGCACTTCACCGGGCTGGGCGACACGATACTGAACCCTTGCCACCCGGTCACTACGCAGCTGACTGTCTTCAAGATCTGCCTCCAGCTTGTCCACCGTAGCGCTGGCTGCCTCAATGGCCGCCTGAGATTCAATAACCTTTGAATCGGCTGCCTCGATGGCTGCCAAAGCGGAGAGCACACCCGCACGTGCAGCGGCCAGCGCGGCTTCGGTACTCTCCAGGCTGGCCAAGTCATCGTCGAGTTGCTGCCTCGACAAGGCATTGCGAGCCACCAATGCCCGGGTGCGGTCATAACGCTTGTGTGCTGCAGACAGCTCAGCGTTACGTTGCAACACGACGGCCTCAGCAGCCGTTTTTTCGCTCTGTCGTTGAGCAACTTGTGCCTGCGCGGTCCGTGTTGCACTCTCGGCCTGTCGAACCTGTGCCCTGGCCTGCCCCAGTTCGGCTTCTAGCACTTTCATGTCCATACGCGCCAAGAGCTGATTCGGCTCGACCTGCTCTCCTTCGCCAACAAGCACCGCTTCGATACGACCCGCCTGCTTGGTAGCAATATCGATTTCGGTCGCTTCAATTCGCCCATTACCGCTGGCAAAACCATCACCCAACCCCTCAGGTCGAAACTCCAGCCACACCAACACACCGGCAATGAATACAACTCCGGCAATTATTAACATTCGCCATACGACTTTTCTCAGCGTGGAGGGCACGATTCGGCATCCTAGACTAACGAGTCATTCAAAAGGAAAAGAGCGTATAACGGCTAGTGCCAGCATTAGCCTTTGCAACCAGTATGAAACTGGAAAATTTAAACGTGGTGACGCAGATCAAGAATCTTTCAAGATATCTTGCATTCCTAGTAACAATACTTGAACCAGATAAGCTTGCAGTTTAATGCAGTGCTATGGTTGCATTCAGACTCCCCTAAGTAGTAGTTTCTCTGCCATCGGCTAGCAATTTCCTCTTAAAGAACCCGTCGTGAGTTATGTATTCCTTGTGACTTAAACAGCGGCCGCGGTTTAGCCTAATGGTCAGCTAATCATTATTATTTCACTTGTAGAAGTAATCTAACTGCCTCAGGCAGTTAGATTTTTGTAAAACGTCATTTACCGAGCTGACCAGGAAAAGGGATATACTCAGCATCATCTCCTGGAGGAAGGCGAAAGCGACCATTTTCAAAATCCGCTTCTACCCAAGCCTGCTTTGCGGCCTCCAGCTTTTCCTGCGAAGAAGCGACGAAGTTCCAAGATATATAGCGGGGGCCATTTAGCGTTTCACCGCCCAGTAGCATCAACCTAGTGCCTGTTTCGCCCGCCACCACCGTTATAGTATCGCCTGGTCGGAATACCATCATGCGGCCAGCGTCGAATGTTTCCCCTGCAATAATGACACTACCGGACATGACATAAATACCACGATCCTCATGGTCATCCGGCAATGGGAGCTTTGCTCCTGGCTGCAGCACGGCATCCGCATAGAACATTTCAGAGAAGGTTTGTACCGGTGCCCGCTCTCCCCAAGCCGTGCCTAGAATCAAGCGCACTTCTTTGCCTTCACCTTTCAGCATTGGCAGCGCCTCCTCGCTGTGGTGCTCAAAGCTGGCAGGCTTATCTTCATAAGCTTCGGGAAGCGCCACCCAGGTCTGTATCCCCAACATAGAATGTTTGTTCTGACGAGTGAGAGAACTGGTGCGCTCCGAATGGGTGACCCCATTACCCGCCACCATCCAATTAACAGCACCAGAACGAATTATTTGATTAGTGCCTAGACTGTCGCGGTGCTGGAACTCCCCCTGGTACAGATAAGTAACCGTGGCAAGCCCAATGTGAGGATGTGGGCGAACATCAATACCCTCGTCTTTAAGAAACTCAGCAGGCCCCATCTGATCGAAAAAAATGAACGGACCCACCATCTGACGTTTTGGAGCGGGAAGCGCACGGCGAACCTCGAAACCACCCAGGTCTCGTGCTCGGGGAATAATCAGTGTCTTTATGTCGTTCAGACTACCTGCGGAAGGACATTTAGGCTCTATATCAGGCATCCAGCTCATAGGGTTGGCTCCAGACATGAGAGGCAGGAAAATGTGGCATGCTGTCGGCCGACACTTATTGCTCCCATCAGAGAAAGCCGTACCGCTATGCCCATTTGTAAAGGCGCATTTTGCACATCACTCAAAGTGGCACGATGTGACGTTGTAAGGTGCGCGATGAATGTACAAGCTGAAAGGTTACGATTTCCGTAATCAAGCTCGGCAGAACTGTACGTGATTATCCTTTGTGGAGATTGTCGGATGGGATAGTTGCAAGACGTTCATCCTCAAGATTCTGATGTACTGGTTTAGCAATTTTAATCCCTACGAAAAGCTGCATACGAAGCGTTAGGATCATCAATCGCTGCCCTCTTGACGTTCGAGCTGAACCTGTAACAACGCATTCTCACGCTCCAACTGCTCAATACGATCACGAAGCGGCTGAATCCCTTTGGCGATTTCTTCTTCTGTGAAGCGTGGAGTGATATGTTGCGGGCAATTCCAATCGAATGCCTCCAACCGCAGCCGGAATATCCTTTCCGGTTTCGCCACGTAATCCTTATCCACCACTTGCTTAGCTAACACCGCATCAGCATCAAGCGCCAACTTTTCAACGTGTGCGTAAATCTTGAGGCGAGCACGTCGAGGGTAATCCATTAAAATCAGGCAGGCGCGATCATTGGCCTTGAAATTGCCAGTACTGATGTACTGCCGGTTTCCTCGATAATCCATGAAAGCGAGCGTCCGGTCATCAATCATTTTGAGAAAACCGGGAGGCCCTCCGCGATGCTGAACGTAAGGCCAGCCGGTTTCTGACACAGATGCGATATAGAAGGTATCTCGCTGTGCAATGAACGTAGCTTCTTGATCTGTGAAGCGGTCAAACGTGCGATTGCCTTTGAACCCAGACCAGAGATGGTCTACGCCCATCTCTGCCTGAGCAGCTTGTACACTGGGCGTAAGAGCTATATCCATAAAACCGTAAGTCATTGGCTGCCCCAAAAAAAAGCATGAACGAAGTGCAGGCGGTTAAAAAGCTAGCGCTTAACATTCTTCATTAATGACACAAAGCTCGTTTCCTAGTGAACTCTAAAACCTCTGCATATAGGCACAAAAACTACCACCCAAACCCCAGCCATGATTGTCATCACCAGCGCTGCAGGCACTTGCGCAGGCAAAACACAGTTACCTTAACCGGCATCCCTCGCTGCCTGCTGTGCCCGTAAATAACTTTCGGTAACAGCTGCATAGTTTGGCGCGACAAGCCCATAAAGCTGAGCAAGGTCGGCTGCTTCCGGACGAGCCCAGGTGCGATGAAATTCAGACAACAGTGAGTTGGTTGTGGTCGGCTTAACACCGCTCTGAACAAAACGTGCAAGGGAGACCCGAGATGCCATTTCGCTTGGATCACCTGATGCATCAATTACAGCATAGACCTCATAACCAGATTCTCGAGCATCAAGTGCGGGAGACATCACGCAGACACTGGTCCAAACGCCAGCCATCACGAGCGTCTTGCGACCCCTCGATCGGACCTCGGCTACAAAATCATCATTGTCCCAAGCGTTCACTTCCCCCTTGCGCGGCACATAAATAGCATGCGGAGCAAACTGGTGAATTTCCGGCATTAACGGGCCATTAGTGCCAGCAGGCTCCGAAGCCGTGGTAATCACCGGAACTTCCAGCAGCGTACAAAGCTTGGCAATCATCTCTACATTGCGGCGAAGGGCAGCGACCGGGATATCTTTGACAGTCTGGAAAAGGCCGGACTGATGATCAAGCAGCAGAACCAGCGTGTCGGCAGGATCCAGAAGCATTACGTCACCCCCTGATTGAATAGCGCTACACTTTAGAGTCCGATTCTATGAGTCAGGAGATTGGACATGAAGAAGCGTTTCAGAGAAGAACAGATCATTGGTTTTCTAGGCGAAGCAGAAGCAGGACTGCCCATCAAGGAGCTATGCCGTCGGCACGGTTTCTCAGCAGCTAATTACTATCTATGGCGCAGCAAGTTTGGCGGCATGAGCGTATCCGATACCAAACGACTCAAAGAACTCGAAGCCGAAAATGGACGCTTGAAAAAGCTGCTCGAGGAGTCGCTACTGGAGATGGAGGTCACTCTGAACGGGTCAATCATAAGCGCGTCGAACGCCTCTACGCGGCGGCTCGATTGCAGATAAAACGCCGCAAGCGCAAGAAGGTTCCTGCGTCTGAGCGAAAGCCCCTTGGCCGTCCTTGTGCCGCCAACCAGGTCTGGTCAATGGATTTTGTGTTTGACCGTACGGCCGACGGGCGAGTGTTAAAGAACCTCACCATTGTCGACGATGCTACCCATGAAGCCGTGGCTATCGTGCCTGAACGTGCCATCGGGGGACTGTTGTTAACACGGATTCTAGATCAACTGGCTTTACAACGTGGCCTACCTAGCGCCATTCGTACGGATAATGGAAAGGAATTTTGTGGGCGTGCCATGCTGTTATGGGCTCATCTACATGGCATTGCCCTGTTTTTAATTGAACCTGGAAAACCCAATCAAAACGCCTACATCGAATCGTTCAATGGGCGTTTTCGAGATGAATGTCTGAATGAGCATTGGTTCACCAGTCTTCATCACGCCAAGGTTGTCATCGAAGCATGGCGGCGGGAGTACAACGAGGAAAGACCGAAGAAGAGTCTTGGCGGACTGACACCTTCAGCCTATGCCGAGCAACTGATGTTAAAACACGATAAAGTTACTTCTGACTCTAAACTCGGCTGCTACTGAAAATGGGGTGACGTCGAGACATCGGTATCCTGCCGATGATAACGCTGGAATGCCAAATAATGCTGCAACTGAGTCGACGCAATTTTCTAAAGCTCGCAACATCATCCCCGCTACCGATAACGCACGCAGCCCACGAGGGGATTCAATACCCTCATAAGCGGGGCTGCCACTGAAAGATTTCACACGACGTCTAAGTAGATCCCACCTGAAGTGTACAGCGCCAACTACTAGTCGCTGAGATTACAAAAATTGACAAAACAACGGAGACCACTAATTTAAAAATTAGGAAGGCTTGTAGAAATGGAATTGTGGCTAGGCGATTAGCAATACAAAACAAAAACAAGATCGGCGATGTGGTCACCGTTATCGCCGTGAGCGAAAGCGAGCGAGGTAAATCACATGGCAGACGATTTGCGCGAAAGCGCCTTACAGTACCATCGACTCCCCCGCCCCGGTAAATTGGCAATCCAGGTGATAAAACCGATGGCTAGCCAGCGCGATCTGTCGTTGGCCTAATCGCCTGGGGTAACCGCAACCTGCGAAGAAATTGAAAGCGAACCCAGCTATTCACTTATCTGCCCATCAGGCGCCAGAGAAACGTTCTCAATAATCAGTTTTTTTGCTGCTTACCTTTTTTTAAGCCTGCCATAAGTTACCTCATTTAGGATGATCCTTGTGCCAATCGACAAATATGTCTTGCACAGCCACCCATCATCGAAAAGAGGTATTACTTATGCGAACTCACATCACTAAGATTATAACATCGGCGTTGTTACTGACGGCTAGCACGGCTGCGCTGGCCGAGACTCATTGTACTGATGCCCCCAGTGACGAATGGATCAGCCAAGCTGATATGGAAGAACGTATCAGCGAGATGGGTTACAAAATCAAAGAATTTAAGGTCACCGAGGGAAACTGCTACGAGATATACGGCTGGGACGAGCAGGAGCGCCGGGTAGAGATCTATTTCAACCCAGTAGATGCCAGCATCGTGAAGCAGGAAGTCGAAGACTGATCAGGAGGTTACCATGGCCGATAATACCCGTATCCGTGTTTGGGACCCGTTGGTCAGGTTGGTACATTGGGCTTTGGTTGCTGGCGTAGCCGTCAACTTATGGCTAACCGAAGAAGGGGGCGATATACACCAATGGGTCGGTTATGCCTTGGTGGCATTAATCGTCGTACGCATCCTTTGGGGATTTATCGGTCCCTGGAGTGCACGCTGGCGGAGCTTTTGGCCTACCGTGAGCCGACTTCAATGTGTGCTGCGCGGTCGCGACAGCAAGATAGAGCAAACCGGCATTACCCATACACCGCTGGGCGCTATCATGATGCTGGTGCTGCTTGGGCTAATCCTCGGTCTGGGACTTACTGGCTACATGATGGAAGAAACGGATCGTTTCTGGGGGGTTGGCTGGGTTGAAGAAACCCACGAATTCATGGCCAACGCGATTCTTTTTCTAGTACCACTGCATGTATTGGGTGCTGTGGTAGAAAGCCTCAAGCAAGGCGATAATTTGATCGCTAGCATGTTGCATGGCTATCGCCGCCGCCCTACCTCTAACCCCAACACTAAGGCTCATGATGTTCAGTCTTAATTAAGATGCTGTTAAGACAATGCAATGATAGTGGCCACTCCTTAATTTTGCACGAGTGGCCTTTTCAGACCTGTTTGACACAGAGCAATGGCTGCACTATCCCTTATTTATGCCACGACACCGAACAAGCGGCCTATGCCGAAGGTCAAGGTCATCGCCAATGCGCCCCAGAACATTACGCGCACCGAGGCTTTGAGTATCGGCGCGCCACCCACACGGGCAGCCGCCGCCCCTAGAAAGGCTAAAAACAGTATCGAGAAGAGCGCCACCAGAAGAATAAGCAATGGCGGCGGCGCCCACCAGGCGATTAGCAACGGCCACATGGCGCCAGCCGTGAAGGTCACAGCCGATGAAAAGGCCGCCTGGAGTGGGCGCGCTTGGCTTGTCTCGGTGATGCCAATCTCATCTCTGGCGTGAGCGCCTAGCGCATCGCTTGCCATCAGCTGTTCAGCGACTTGCGTGGCTAGCGCCGGTGTTAACCCACGCGCTTCATAAATCGCTGCCAGCTCTTCCAGTTCAGCATCAAAATGTTCTATCAACGCTTGGCGCTCAAGCGCAAGATCCGCATGTTCGGTGTCAGACTGTGAGCTAACGGAGACGTATTCACCGGCGGCCATCGACATAGCCCCGGCCACTAGCCCCGCAATACCGGCCAACATAATGTCGCTATGCGCGGTGCTCGCTGCTGCCACGCCGAGTATCAGGCTGCTAGTCGAGACAAGGCCATCATTCGCGCCCATGACGGCTGCGCGCAGCCAACCTGAACGGTTAGATCGATGGTGCTCTGTATGTTGCATGGCCTCACCTCGTGATTGATTTCCCCTTTCTTTCCAGAGGGAGAGTGGCAGATAGCTGTGTGGCAACAGCCTTCAGGGCATATTTTTAGCCAGCGCTTGTAGCAACAGTGCGATTCTCTGGTGCATATAACGGTTGAAATGCATTTAGATTCAATCACTTGTTCCAAAGAAAAGCACTGCAAGCTAATCAGCGATCCTGATGTTGGTTTTGCTCCCACACCACACTGACCGCCAGGCCATTGGGCGTACGATTACTAAGCGTAAGGCGTGCGTTCTGGCGCTGAGCCAACTCCGAGACAATCGATAAACCCAACCCGCTGCCGGTGGTACCCTGGCCAGACGCGCGCCGAAAGCGCTCAGTGACTTTATCCAACAGTGCCTCGGGGAGGCCGGGGCCAGTGTCACTCACCGTGAGTTGAGGCAACCCCTCCCAAAGCGCTAACTCTACCTCCACTTGACCGCCTTCCGGCGTATAGCGCAAGGCATTATCCAGTAGGTTACGAAAGAGAATTCCCACCTCGACTTCGTCGGCGCGAACCTCCAACCAGGTTAAGCCTGTTAGCCTCAAGTGCTGATCTCGCTCATCAGCGAGTGGCCACAGCTCGGCTATCAATTCAGCAATAATCGGATAGAGGTCAATAGTGGCCGGTGAGGTTGTGGCAACTTGATCCAAACGAGCCAAAATGAGCAGCTGTTCTACCACCCGTTGAAGCCGCTCAACCCCGACATAAGCCTTTTGTAATGATTGCTCTCCCCCTGCCTGCGCATTATCTAAGTGGATTCTCAGCGCTGCCAAGGGCGTGCGTAATTCATGGGCCGCATCTGCAGTGAAGCGCCGCTCGCGCTCTAACGTGGCTTTCAACCGGGTGATAAAGTCGTTTAGTGATTGGCGTAATCCATTAAGCTCTTGAGGAACCGGATTATTGATTTGACGCAGGTCGTGGGCGGAGCGACCTTGTACCTGGCTGGAAAGTGCTTGGATGGGTGCAACACCCCGCCGGATAACTCTACTCATCAGCCAAAGAAGGAGTGGCAGCAACAAGAGCATCGGCAATAAATTGTTCCAGGTGATGCGCTCCACCACTTCATCATGAAACGAACCCCGTAGTCCCATGCTGATCCAGGTATCGCTGGCAACATCGAACATGCTGAAAACCCGCCAGCGGTGACCATCGTAGCTTTCCCAGCGAAAACCCTCCTCTAAAGGCGCGGGGAAAGGCCCTGCATCATTCCATTTGCCCCCTAACAGCCTGGGTGAGCCATCGGCATTCCAAAAACCCAGTACTAATTTAAGCTCTTCCTCGTGGTAAAGCTTGGGACCTGATTCAGAGCTGCTCACGGGCACGGCGATACCGTCACGATATAGCTGGGTTGGATGCGCGGGAAGGCCCATGCGCGCAGCAAGGCGAGCATAGTCGTCGATGGTAGCGTTTGGATCGAGTTGGCCAGCCACAATCCGGCTATGCAGACTGAGCTGTGTATCGAGAATTTCTTCTAGCTCGTGATCCGTAATTAAGTAAGCCGCGGTAACCGCAACGCCCCCAGCGACCACCATGGTAATGGCTAGCGTGCGAAGCAGATAACGCCGTATCGATCTCATTGCGCCTGACTATCCAGTCGGTAGCCAATCCCGCGCACGTTAATAATCAGATGTTTTTCAAGCTTTTTACGCAGATGATGAATGTGAACTTCCACCGTATTGGACTCTACCTCTTCGCCCCAGCCGTAAAGCAAATTTTCTAAGCGAGGGCGAGATAGTACCCTGTCCGGGTGCCTAGCGAGCTCTAGTAATAAGGCATACTCGCGTCGGCCTAACTTTACGTCTTTGCCCCGCCAACTCACCGCATGGAGAGCCTCATCAATACTCAGTGCACCCAGCGTCAATATTTGCGAGGCACGCCCCTCAGCGCGTCGCATTACGACACGCAAACGGGCGAGTAGCTCCTGCAAATTGAAAGGCTTGAGCACATAGTCATCCGCCCCCGCATCTAAACCGCCAATACGGTCTTCCATCGCATCGCGGGCCGTCAAAATCAGAATAGGCAGAGTAGATAGCTGTCGGAGTAAATGCAGTACCTGCATACCGTCCATATCGGGCAGTCCAAGATCCAAAATAATCACACTGAAGGTCTCGCTGCCAATAGCGCTGATTGCCTCTCGGCCAAGCATAAACCAATCGACCGTGTAGCCCTCACGCTCTAGCGCCGTCTTGATACCATCCCCAAGCAAGGGGTCATCTTCTATTAGCAGTGCGCGCATGCTGATCCCCTCAATCGACAACCCGCTATCTTGGCTACCAAAACTTAAGCTTTTCTTAAATTCGGCAACTTACTTCCCAAAAAGCAGACTCATCTGAATTCAATCAGCAAGCCTAACACTCTATTTTTGCGAATCTCTTGCGCGGTTTAATTCTTCTTTAAGTTATTTAGGCTCAAGCTGCCTCTTTCGCCATGGGCAAAGCTAAATCAGCGCCTTCACTGGCAGTCATTTTGAATCTTCCTTGTCGCTGCCGTAGGCAGACCATTGTCTATTAACTGAATAGAGCGCCAGAGTATGCACTTACTAACACTGATTAGAACAAACTATTATTTAAAAATAATGGCCCGTTTTTTAGAAAAAAGAATGAAGCGATATTTACTGGGAGGAATACGGTATATCGTCAAAGCGCCTGCACCAGAAACCATTGACAGCCTTGTGGGCATAGAAAAAATTCTCATTATTCGCCCCAATTTTCGTCTGGGCAACGCGCTAATCAGCACCCCTGTCATCGATGCTTTTCGTGACCGTTTTCCTTCCGCGCGCATTGATTATTTAGCGACTGATAAAACATGGCCACTGTTGCAGCAACGTCCTGTTGATCATTTTCATTTACTGTCGAGAGCCGCCATTCTCCGTCCTTGGCAGTGTGTGACATTATTACGACGCTTACGAGCACAACGCTATGACCTAGCAGTACAAGTGAGCGGAGGATCAACGAGCGGCTTTATCGTGACTCGGTTAATAGGGGCACGGTACAGCATGGGATCACGTAAAGGCCATCAGCGCTGGTACAGCATTGAGGCGGAAGGTAGGTCATCCCATGCCTACGATGCCATCGTTAATTTGACTCGTCCGCTCGGTGTCGCTTGCCGTAATCGGCCATTGCTCCAGTTAACGGAGCAGGAACGCTATCAGGCAATAACAAAAATACAACAGCTAGTCAGCCTTCATAGCGATGATTCATCAGATACTAATTTTATTGCGATCTTCGTTGGTGGGCATCAAAACAAACGTTGGCCGTTGGAATTTTGGTTAATGCTCATTAATGCCATGGAAGCCCGTAAAATGCGCTATGTCGTTTTTCTTGGACCGGAGGAGTTTAGGTTTCTAGCGCCTATTGAGCAGCGTTTGAGGTCATCGCTGTATGGTAGCTTATGCCCACCGCTTCCTATCCGTCACTTTGCCGCTGTTCTAGGGCGTGCGCAGTTACTCGTGACGCCAGACTCCGGGCCTATGCACTTAGCGGCAGCACTCGATGTCGCCACCATTTCCCTAGTACGCCAGAAAAAATCACTCGCCTTCGTACCACGAGAAGCCTATGACACTATTCTGTGGCGCCCAGAGATCAGCACGGTAATAGAAGCCATACGCGCTAATCTTGACGGACAAAACGCAACGGCTCCCGTTCAATCGGCCTCGGCAACAAACCAACCAACACAGTGGGTAACTCCACCACCCAGTGCTGACCCTCTGTATTCTAGTTACTAAATTAAAGCGCATAACTGTTCGTTAAGTTTTGCGCTTTATAGTGACCCTACTATTACGTTATCGAGAGTACTGTCTTGCCTATCTCAACGACGTCAAAACCTAATGGCACGGGTGTTAAACGCATCTTCCGCGCTTCTATGAATGCAGTGTCGGGTTTAAAAATTTGCTGGATAAATGAATCTGCCTTTCGACAAGAGATGATGCTCTGTCTTGTCCTCTACCCGTTTTTATTTTTTGCTGATGTCACTTCCGTAGAAAAAGCGTTGCTGTTTTCTTCACTCACTCTTGTAGTGGTAGTGGAACTCATCAACTCTGCTATCGAAAACACCATTGACCGTATCGGACTAGAACATAACGAACTTAGCGGGCGTGCGAAAGACATGGGGGCTGCCGCCGTTATGTTGACCATTTTCATGACGGTGGGTGTATGGCTATGCGTACTACTCAACTAAATGTTCTCAAACCTTTGGCATCCGCTTGGTTTTTATTTCTACTCGCCATGTCAGTTTTCAGCATTTTAAACATTGATTTTACGTTAGCCGACTTTTTATATCGCCTTCAGGGTAATACCTGGGCATGGAAAGAGGCCTTTATTACTCAGGATATCCTTCACAAAGGCGGTAAATGGCTAAGCCTGGCGATGGGTTTAGCCATACTCCTCCTATTGATACTAAGCACCATGGTGACTCGTCTCAAAGAGTATCGCACTCCGCTTTTATATCTTTTTTCCGCAACACTACTTTCGGCGTTACTGGTTGCGACGATTAAACACCTGGTGAGCATGGAATGCCCTTGGGATTTAATTCGCTATGGGGGAGATCGAGGCTTTATTGGCCTGCTCGACATACGCCCGCCCTCAGTGCCAGCGTCCGCCTGCTTTCCCGCCGGGCATGCCAGCGCAGGATATACGTGGATAGCCCTGTACTTCTTTTTTACCGCCATACGGCCCCACTGGCGATGGGCAGGGCTTGCACTGGGTGTAGGGCTTGGCCTTACGTTTGGGATCACTCAACAGTTCCGCGGGGCGCACTTTCTCTCCCACGACCTCTGGACCGTCATGATTTGTTGGACCGTAAGCTTTGTCCTTTCAAGATTCTTATTACCCCCCAGCGTTCATTAATCTTTTCATATAGAGAGCCTTTCGATGCGTCCATTGCTATCATTGCCTTCAAAAATTGTAGGCACCGCTTGGCATTATCGCCCCACATTAAGTACGGAGCAGCTTGTCTTATGGGGCGTTGTCATATTCAGTGTTTTTTACAATGTCCCTTTTTGGCAACAAGCCTTAGCTGGCTATGACCCTCTTGCCGTCCAGGCGTGGCTAACCTTTGCCAATATGTTTTTGGTGATGACCTGCCTTAACTATTTGGTCTTCGTGAGCCTTGCTTTTCGAACGCTGGTAAAACCTTTATTAACCTTGCTGTTTCTGATTGCCGCCTTTGTCAGTTACTTTACCAGTTACTACGGCACCTATTTTGACACCTCCATGCTAGACAATGTGCTTCAAACGGACACTAACGAAGCACAGGAACTTCTCACAGCTGGTTTACTGATTCATTTGGCAATCTTTTTTGGCTTGCCTACCGTCATGATTTGGCGCGTTAACATCACACCTTCAACCTGGAAGAAGGCAATGTTGCGTCGCTCGGCTTATTGCCTTGCCAGCGCTGTTATATTGCTGTTAGCGCTATTTTTATCTTATCAAGAAGTATCGTCACTCATGCGCAACAATAAAGAGCTTCGCTACTTGGTGACCCCAGGTAATTATATTGTTTCGATGGCGCAGGCGCTTTCCAGCCAACACGCTTCCGCGAATACGGTGCGTTCCCCAGTGGGTGAGGACGCCAGTATCAGCTCACAAGCGGGTGACAAACCCACACTTCTCGTCATCGTGGTGGGCGAAACGGTACGGGCGGCGAATTGGGGGTTAAATGGTTATGAACGCCAAACCACACCTAAACTTGCCCTGCAGCCTGACGTTATCAATTTTTCAGATGTTTTCTCATGCGGTACAAGCACAGCAGTCTCATTACCCTGCATGTTTTCATTACCAGGGCGTGCCGATTACGCTAAATCGTATGCTCAGCAACATGAATCCTTGCTGGACGTATTAGCCCACGCCGGGTTAGAGGTCACCTGGCTTGATAACCAGTCAGGCTGTAAAGGTGTCTGCGACGGAGTGACAACAAAAGCGCTCTCGCCAGAGGAGTATGCGTCTTTATGTCAAGATGGACGTTGCTTTGATGAAGCACTGGTTCAAGCATTAACCACGCAAATTAGCGGTACCTCAGCAGATCAGGTGGTCGTGCTGCATCAGCTAGGCAACCATGGACCCAGCTATTACCAACGCTACCCTCCTGCTTATGAGCGTTTTGTGCCCACCTGCAACAGCGCTGATTTAGCCACGTGCTCAAGAGAGGCCATTACCAATAGCTACGACAACGCCATTCTATATACCGACACCGTATTGGATCAGGTGATTGAGACGTTAAAGCATCAGGATGAATACGCAACGGCGATGATCTATCTCTCGGATCATGGTGAATCACTTGGCGAAAAAGGGCTTTATCTGCACGGCATTCCCTACGCTATTGCCCCCGACGAACAGACGCATGTGCCTATGGTGTGGTGGCTGTCCAACTCATTTTCACAGCAGCAAGGGCTTGATACGGACTGCTTACGCCAAGTCTCTGATCAAGCCGCCTCGCACGATAACTTATTTCACAGCGTGTTGGGTTTGCTTGACGTAGCAACGGACGTTTACCAGCAGGCAAAAGATATTAGCCAAACGTGCCGGAGCCTCGCCAATTAATGAATGCTTAAGTGATCGTTAAGTATTCCATGGCAAGCTGCTTTTCACTCTGCTCAACTATTCTGGTGTATGCACATGGTTTTATCGCATTTATTGGGCTCCAGCCAAGGTTTTTGGAGACGGCTTCTACCCAAAAAAATGGCAACCTCGGAGGACTTGGTAGGCGGTGTCAACGCCTCTATTCATTCTGCTAAATGGCTTTCCTTTAGAGCCAGCGTTGTTTTAGTTACTTTACTAGCGACTCTGCTGTGGTTAACGGGAATAGAAAACATCGAGATCACCATCGCCATATTAAGTGTAACGTCAAATGGTATATCACAGTTACTCGGTCGCTATTTTTCTCTCAGTGAATTGAAAATGGTTGAAAATGATTTGTTCGATACGCTCGACGCATTAGGAGCTGCAGGAGTTGGAACCTTAATAATTTTATATTTATTGGTTTAGCAAACTTAATATTTAATCCAGGGACAAAGCACCCTTGTTTATGCAGCTAGGTAAAACTAAAGAATGAAGAAAATAGCGGATGCATAAAATTCGAGCAGCGAGTCAACAGTTATTACTGTTATGGATTTTGCGCTGAGGGTGTTCAAAACTCTGTGTCAGCCAACCAGCCTTATAGGCTGATGTGATGTTCCAAGCGCCCTGGGAAGTGGATGGCCATCTGTGACAGCGTCAAGTTCCAGTTCTGCACGGGGTGCGTCCAGCGCTCAGAGGCCTTGAGTATACCGGCATAGAGCAGCTTGAGTAAGCTGTTCTCATTGGCGAAGCCGCCCTTGGTCTTGGTGAGCTTGCGGAACTGGCGGTGTACGGCTTCCACCGCGTTGGTGGTGTAAATCGCCTTGCGCACGTAATCGGGGTATTTGAAGTAGGCTGAGAGCGTGGGCCACTTGTCCCGCCAGGACTTGATAACCATGGGATATTTATCACCCCACTTGGCTTCCAGGTCATCAAGCGCAAGTTCGGCGGCATTGAGCGTGGCAGCCTTGTAGACGGCTTTCAGGTCGGCCATAAAGGCCTTCTGGTTTTTCGAGGCAATGTACTTCATCGAGTTCCGGATCTGGTGAATGATACAGTGCTGGATCTCGGTGTCGGGGTAAATCGACTCAATGGCTTCGGGGAAGCCCTTCAGTCCATCGATACAGGCAATCAGGATGTCTTTGACGCCCCGGTTGTAGAGGTCCGTGAGTACACTGAGCCAGTGGTGAGCACCTTCCTGGTCCGAGAGGTAGAGGCCGAGCAGTTCTTTCTTGCCCTCGATGTTCAGGCCAAGGAGCGTGTAGATCGCTTTGCTGACGTAGCGACCATTCTCTTTGATTTTGTAGTGAATGGCGTCGAGCCAGACAATGGGGTAAATAGCTTCCAGGTCACGCTCACGCCAGGCTTGCAGCTCCGGTAGCAGTTTGTCGGTGACGGCGTTGATGGTGCCGTTGGAGAGCGAAACACCATACAGCTCGGCGATGTGCGTACGGATGTCCTGATAGCTGTTACCGAGTGCGAACAGGGCAATGATTTTACGTTCCAGTTCGTCAGTAAGGTGGGTCTGGTGCTTCTTGACGATCTGGGGCTCGAAGGAGCCGGTCCGGTCTCTCGGTGCGTCCAGCTCAAAGCTGCCAGTCGGCCCCTTCATGGTCTTGCGACTGGAACCGTTCTTGCGGTTGGCTGTGTCCTCCGAGGCTAGATGGGCCTCCAGCTCACCTTGCATGGCGGCTTCGGTGAGTTGCTTGATCAACGGGGTCAGGATACCGTCTTTGCCGGTGAGGTCTTTGCCCTCACGCAGAGCTTGAAGTGCGGCATCCATATCGAACATAGGTTTGGTCATAAGTCATCTCTTTTCGGTTCAGTCTAAAGAAATGACACAGAATTCTGAACACTACCTTTGCGCTACAAATTTATAGAGTTTCTGACACGGGGGTGGCTGAGCTTGTGTTTATAAATGACTCCACCCCATTTCGTAGAATTACTACAAAGATAGGTTATGTCACGACAAACCGGAAAATATGGCATTTTGGCTGGAATTCATATCACAACAGACTAGAAAAGCCAAAATGGAGGCGGCCCCAAAAGCCACATCCCGGCACACGCAGCCACCACTACCGTTGCTCCCTTCCGGGCCTGGCGGGGTTCGCAGTTTAGCGTTGCGGGAGGACCTAAGGGGCCACCATAACGGCACACTCTGTTATTACGTGAGTGTGCTAATGCTGATGTGGTGGCTACGCCCTGATTTGAACAGGGGACCCCATCATTATGAGTGATGTGCTCTAACCAGCTGAGCTACGTAGCCTTTCCTCATCAACGGGTGCAGATTATGCCTACCTAAACGATGAAAGGCAAGCCGGATTCCGGCTTGCCCTGCTAGTCAACAAAGCGTATCGAAATTGACTTATTGAATAGCAGTACGCACGGCCTCAGCACCAGGCTCGCCGTTACGTGTGGTCACGCCGTCTAACCACTCGTCAAGCACGCTATCATTGGCCTTCAAGTAGTCACGCGCGGCATCACGGGGATCTTCACCATCATCCATGATCGAGCTCATTAGCTGATTTTCCATCTCCAGCGTAAAGGTCATATTGCGCAGCAAAGTACCTACGTTCGGGCACTCTTCCACGAACCCTGCTCGGGTGTTGGTGTGCACGGTCGCGCCCCCTAAATCTGGACCGAAATAGTCATCGGCATCCGACAGATAGGCCATCTCGAAGTTAGAGTTCATGGGATGCGGCTCCCAGCCTAAAAACACCATCCACTGCTCATTGGGCACTCGAGCGCGCAGTTCCGCGAGCATCCCCGCTTCACTGGAATCTATTACCTGCCAATCGCCCAACCCATAGGCATCGTCGTCGATCATCTGCTCGATCATCTCGTTGCCATCGTTACCCGCCTCGATGCCGTGCAAGCTGCGATCAAACTGGTCGGCATGCTCTGCCAGATCGTTAACCGATGTCACACCGGCATCGTAAACATACTGGGGCACCGCGAGGGTGTACTTCGCCCCTTCCAGGTTAGCCACCAGGCGCTCAACCTCGCCACGCTCGATATAGGGGTCGCTGATAGAAGCCATCGAAGGCATCCAGTTACCCAGGAAGACATCAAAATCATTGTTGCGCATGCCTGCGTAGGCGATCGGCACGGAAACCGTATCCACGCTTGGTTCATAGCCAAGCCCTTCGAGGACTTCGCTGGCGAGCGCAGTGGTGGCGGTAATATCCGTCCAACCCACTTCGGCAAAGCGCACACTGCTGCACTCGTTTGCAAAAGCCGCCGTTGGCAGACCCGCTGCCAACAATAAAGCACCTACGTAGCGTGAAGAAGTTCTGTTCATCATCGTTGCCCCTTTATAAGCTTATTGCTAATTACATAGATACGAACACTCAGTTGCTGCCGTGGTCGCAGTGCATAGAAATCGTCGGCGCCTTTTATTGATTGAACGTTCAATAAAAAAATGCCATCATGGTTAGGTAATCATGTCTACGCCTGGGTTTCAAGCAGTGGCCCTGCTAGGCATTCAACGAATTAGGAGAGCGCTGTGCCAAAGGTGGGAATGGAACCGATACGCCGCCAGCAGTTAATTACCGCAACCATGGCAGCCATTGATGAAGTCGGCCTGGCCGAAACGACCGTCATGCGCATTGCACGTCATGCGGGTGTTTCAGCGGGCATTATCAGTCACTACTTTGGCGGTAAAGATGGCTTGTTGGAAGCGACAATGCGGCAAATCCTGACCGACCTGACCGGGGCCGTTGCGGTGCGCCGACATGCGTTGGAAGACGACTCTCCCCGTGCTCATATTGGCGCCATTATTGAGGGTAACTTTGACCGCACCCAGGTCACCGGCCCCGCCGCTAAAACGTGGTTAGCGTTCTGGGCCAGCAGCATGCATAAACCCATGCTACAGCGGTTGCAAAACGTCAATGATCGTCGTCTTTACAGCAACTTATGTCACCAGTTTCGACGTGTAATGGCCCGCGCAGAAGCCCGCAACGCAGCGCGTGGTTTGGCTGCCATGATCGACGGTCTGTGGCTACGTGGCGCCCTTACCCCAGAAGGATTAGATGCTGACGAAGCCCGCCTTCTTGCGCACACTTATCTCGATCAGCTTTTTGCTCATTATGGATGTACAACGCCTGCATCCCACACGAACAGTTAATTTTTTATATTCAAGGAGACCGACATGGCCGCTCAAGACGTACAGCCTCTTTATATTGATGGTCGCCAGGTAGCCTCCACCTCAGGCGATACTTTTACCGTTACCAACCCGTTTGATGGCAGCCTGCTGGCCACTATCGGCCAAGCTAGCCAAACTGATGTCGACACCGCGGTCGCCGCTGCCCAGCGAGGCCAGCGCGAGTGGGCCGCGATGACTGGCATGGAGCGCTCGCGTATTCTGCTGCGCGCCGTCGCGCTGCTAAGAGAACGCAATGATGAACTTGCTGAGCTGGAAACCCGCAACACCGGTAAGCCGATCAGCGAAACCGCCAGTGTCGATATTGTTACCGGCGCAGATGCGCTGGAGTACTACGCTGGCTTGGCGCCTGCTATTCAAGGCAGCCAGATCCCTCTGCGTGATAGCTCTTTTGTGTACACCCGCCGCGAACCGCTGGGTGTCATTGGCGCCATTGGCGCCTGGAACTACCCGATCCAAATTGCTTGCTGGAAAGCCGCACCGGCGCTTGCGGCAGGCAACGCAGTGGTATTCAAGCCCAGCGAAGTGACCCCGCTAACCGTGATGAAACTGGCGGAAATCTTCACAGAAGCCGGCCTGCCTAATGGCGTCTTTAACGTGGTACAGGGCGATGGCCGTGTAGGCGCCATGCTCACTGAGCATACTGGTATCGCCAAAGTCTCGTTCACCGGCGAAGCGGGCACCGGCAAAAAAGTCATGGCCGCCGCCGCTAGCTCGACGCTAAAAGACGTCACCATGGAACTAGGCGGCAAATCGCCGCTACTAGTTTTTGCAGATGCCGACCTTGATCGCGCTGCAGACGCCGCCATGATGGCCAACTTTTACTCCAGCGGCCAAATCTGCACTAACGGCACGCGGGTATTTGTTGAACGCAGCGTTAAAGAGGTCTTTGAAGCCAAGCTGGTAGAGCGCGTCAAGCGTATCAAAGCAGGCGACCCGATGGATCCCAGCGTCAACTTTGGCCCGCTGGTTAGCTTTGAACATCAAGAGAAAGTGCTTTCGTATATTGCTCTGGGCAAGGAGCAAGGCGCTCGCCTGCTCGTGGGTGGCGACGAGTGGAATACCGGCAGCTTTGCCAATGGTGCCTGGGCGGCACCGACGATCTTCACCGACTGCACCGACGAAATGCGCATTGTGCGCGAAGAGATCTTCGGCCCAGTAATGTCGGTACTCGCCTTTGATGACGAAGCAGAAGTCATTCGTCGCGCCAATGACACCACCTACGGCCTTGCCGCTGGTGTCTTCAGCGAAAGCTTGAACCGCGCCCACCGTGTGATTCACCAGCTGGAAGCGGGTATCTGCTGGATCAACACCTGGGGCGAGTCACCCTCCGAAATGCCCGTTGGCGGCTATAAAGAATCTGGCATTGGTCGTGAGAACGGTATCGAGACGCTTAATCACTATACCCAAACCAAGTCAGTTCAAATCGAGATGGGGCCATTTGAGTCAGTGTTTTAAATCAAAGTGCTACTTTCCGCGCAATAACTGACCAGGGCGCTGGGGGTGGCTTGTAGCGAGGGTCTTTTCCCAGGGATGGGAAAAGTAGCGCCCAGGGATGGGTTCACAGCGCCCTCGCGTAAAGCTACCGCCAGGAAGCCCAGCCCCATCTTCAGCCTCGGTAACTCACCATGTCTCAACCACGCGAATTTGATTACATCATTATCGGTGCAGGCTCGGCGGGCAACGTGCTCGCCACTCGCCTCACCGAAGACAGCAACGTCAGCGTACTGCTGCTAGAAGCGGGTGGGCCGGACTACCGCTTCGATTTCCGCACTCAAATGCCGGCCGCCCTTGCCTTCCCGCTTCAGGGTAAGCGCTATAACTGGGCTTTCGAAACCGACCCCGAACCCTATATGGACGGCCGCCGTATGGAATGTGGCCGCGGCAAAGGCCTGGGCGGCTCCTCGCTGATTAACGGCATGTGCTATATCCGCGGCAATGCGCTTGATTACGACAACTGGGCCAAACAACCCGGTCTCGAAGATTGGGACTACCTGAGCTGCCTGCCTTACTTCAAAAAGTGCGAAACCCGCGACATTGGGCCCAACAGCTATCACGGCGGCGATGGACCGGTGAGCGTGACCACGCCAAAGCCCACCAACAACCCGCTCTATCGCACCTTTATTGAAGCCGGTAAACAGGCAGGCTACCCAGAGACTGAAGACGTCAACGGCTACCAGCAAGAGGGATTCGGCCCCATGGACCGTTTCGTCACGCCCAAAGGCCGCCGCGCATCCACGGCCCGGGGCTACCTGGATACCGCCAAAAAGCGCCATAACCTGACCATCGAAACCCATGCCGTTACCGATGTGATCGAGTTTGAAGGCAAGCGTGCGGTGGGCGTTCGCTATGAGCAGAAAGGTGAAAAACAGCAGGCCTATGTACGCCGCGAAGTAATTCTGTGTGGCGGCGCCATCGCCTCGCCGCAGATTTTGCAGCGTTCAGGTATTGGCAACCCGGAACTGCTGAACGAACTGAATATCGAGACGGTTCATGCCCTGCCCGGCGTGGGTGAAAATCTCCAGGATCACCTGGAAATGTACATTCAATACGAATGCAAAGAACCTATCTCGCTCTATCCAGCGCTAAAGTGGTACAACCAGCCTAAGATTGGCGCCGAATGGCTATTCAATGGCACCGGCGTGGGCGCCAGCAACCAGTTTGAATCCTGTGGCTTTATCCGCAGCAGTGATGAAGAGGAGTGGCCCAATCTTCAGTACCACTTTCTGCCCATCGCTATCAGCTATAACGGCAAAAGCGCGGTAGAAGCACATGGTTTCCAAGCCCATGTTGGCTCGATGCGCTCAGAAAGTCGCGGTCGTATCCGCCTGACGTCAACGGATCCACACGCGGCACCCAGCATTCTGTTCAACTACATGGCCAAAGAAAAAGATTGGCAAGAGTTCCGTGATGCGATCCGCCTCACCCGTGACATCGTCGCCCAGCCTGCGTTTGATAAATACCGAGGGCGTGAGATAGCGCCTGGTCCGAACGTTCAGACGGACGCTGAGCTAGATGCTTTTGTTAAACAGCACGCAGAAACCGCTTACCACCCGTGTGGCAGTTGCCGAATGGGCGAAGGAGAGATGGCGGTCACCGATGGCCAAGGGCGCGTGCATGGGATTGAAGGTCTGCGCGTGGTCGATGCCTCCCTCTTTCCGGTGATTCCTACCGGTAACTTGAATGCGCCCACCATCATGCTGGCGGAGAAAATCGCCGACCGTATTAAGGGGCACGAGCCGCTCCCCCGCGCCAGCGTTGACTACTATGTGGCAAACGGTGCACCGGCCAAACGCGCTTGAACATTTAGCCTGTTTACCACTCCAAACGCTATGGCTTGCCGCCATGGCGTTTTTTTTGGCTACGTTAAAGGAACAAGCTGCGCCAAACGTGCCTAAAAACTTGCGTGTGATAGCCCCCATCTGCCAATATTCAAACAAGTGTTCGACTCAATATCTCAACAACCATGTTACTCGCGTTTTATTAACAACAGTCGGCCTGCAACAGTGGCCAGCAAAAAGAGAGATAACCTATGCTCACCCTACTTCTGATCGTGCTCGCCATTGTCGGCTTGCTCGTGGTCATGCGTCGCGAAGCAGGCGCCCCCGCGGCGCTAGCTGTACTTGGCGTATTAGGCCTTGTTGGCCTACTGTTTGACGCGGAAATCATTGGTGGCCTGCTGCTTCTTGGCGCTGCGGCAGTAGCCGTGGCAGGCCTGCCCACGCTGCGTCGCAAGTGGCTTACTCCACGCCTATTCGCCACCTTTAAGAAAGTCGCCCCCAAAGTGTCCGCCACCGAGCGCACGGCTCTGGAAGCAGGCAGCGTCTCTTGGGACGGCGAGCTATTTTCAGGCAAACCCCAGTGGGAAAAGCTGCTCGCCTTCAAAGATGATGGCCTGCGCGACGATGAACAAGCCTTTCTGGATAATCAGTGCGCCAAAGCCGCGGGTATGTGCAACGCCTGGGATATCGCCCAAGAGCGCGCCGACCTGCCCCAGCAGCTGTGGGACTACCTGAAAAAAGAGGGCTTCTTCGGCATGATTATTCCGAAGGAGTACGGCGGCCTTGGCTTCTCGGCCAAAGCGCAGTCCATGGTGCTGCAGAAGCTCTCTGCCAACGAAACCCTGATGGTCACCGTAGGTGTGCCCAATTCCCTCGGCCCTGGCGAGTTGCTGCTTAAATACGGTACCCAAGAGCAGAAAGATCACTACCTGCCGCGCTTGTCCGATGGCCGTGAAATCCCCTGCTTTGGCCTCACCGGCCCGCGCGCAGGTTCCGATGCCACCTCGCTGCCTGATACTGGCGTAGTCTGCAAACAGACTATCAATGGCGAAGAAGTGCTTGGCCTGCGCCTTAACTTTGAAAAACGCTGGATCACGCTGGCGCCCATCGCCACAGTCGTTGGTCTTGCCTTCCGTCTGTTTGACCCGGAAAAGCTGCTCGGTGACGAAGAAGATCGCGGCATTACGCTGGCGTTAATTCCCCGCGATACCGATGGCATGGAAATCGGTCGTCGTCACCACCCCATCGGCAGCCCGTTTATGAACGGCCCGATTATCGGTAAAGATGTCTTTGTACCGCTGGATACCATTATTGGTGGCCCGGACATGATCGGCCAAGGCTGGCGGATGCTGGTGGAGTGCCTGTCTATTGGTCGCTGCATCACACTACCCTCAGGCGCGACCGGCACCGCACGCTACGCCCTAGGCTGGAGCGGCGGTTTCACCCGCGTTCGTCGCCAGTTCAACGTACCGGTGGCCGAAATGGAAGGGGTACAAGAGCCCCTCGCTCGCATGGCGGCGCTTGCCTATATCTCCCAGGCCACCGTGTATCAAACTGCCAACATGATCGACCATGGCGAAAAGCCTGCGGTGCCCTCGGCCATCCTGAAAAGCCAGCTGACCGAGTTCCAGCGCGTGCTGCTTAGCGACGCCATGGACGTACACGGCGGCAAGGCGGTGACCCTTGGCCCACGTAACTACCTCGGTATCGGCTACAGCGCCAACCCAGTGGCGATTACCGTGGAAGGCGCCAACATCATGACCCGCAACCTGATGATCTTTGGTCAGGGTGCTATCCGCTGCCATCCCTACGTGCTGGACGAGCTGGCGGCGAAAGACGCCAATGATATGCAGGCGTTTGATAAAGCCTTCTTTGGTCATGCGGGCTTGATCTTTGGTAACGCGGCCCGCGCCTTTACTTTGGGCTTTGGCATCGGCAAAGCCAGCGTGCCCTTCGATGGCCCCGCCACCGTCTATGCTCAGGATATTGCCCGTCTCTCCGCTGGCTTTGGCCTGTGCGCCGACGCCGCCATGGCAAGCCTGGGTTCAGCGCTCAAGAAACGCGAAATGATCTCTGCGCGGCTGGGAGATGTGCTGTCTAATCTTTACCTAACTTCGATGGTGCTCAAGCAGTGGCAAGCGGGCAGTAAAGTAGAAGGTGAGGAAGCACTACTGCATTACAGCTGTCGTTTCCTGCTGCAGCGTGCCGAACAGGCGTTTGTGGAGATTTTCGACAATCTACCTAACCGCGCGCTAGGCAAAACGCTTAATGCTGTGGTGATGCCGACCGGCCGCCGCTGGAATAAACCTCACGATGACTTGGCTCGCGACATTGCCAGGCGTGTATCCACTCACAGTGCCCTACGTACCAAGCTTTTGGAAAACACATGGGACACGGATGACGGTGAACAGCGTAACCCGCTGGCGCGCTACAACGCCCTGCTGATCGATTACGATCGCGCTGAGGCGCTTTACCGCACGGTGAACAAAGCCTATGCCAAAGGCGAGCTACCGCAAACAGCACTGCACCCTGAAGCACGCGTTGAGGCTGGCCTGGAAAAAGGCCTGATCAGTGCCGAGGATGCGGAGTTCATGCGCACCTTTGAGGCCGAAGTTCTGGAAATGCTGACCGTGGACGATTTCACCTACGATGCCTTTGCCAAGAATAAGTCCACCTTGATCGATCACAACGAAAAACCTGCGCCAGCGCCAAAGCAGGCCGAGGAAAACGTTAAGTAATACCTCTTTTTCAAAGCATTACCTGTAAAGAAAGCCGACTCCTGGCATGCAGGAGTCGGCTTTTTTGTGTTCACTTTCTACGCCTAAATGCGTAGTCCGATGGATCAAAAACGCGTTGCAAGTTCGCAAACGATCAACTAGCCTTTCGTAAACGAAAGCGATTAGCCCTAA
Organism: Vreelandella sp. DA03-1M; assembly: GCF_055725665.1. NCBI lineage: Bacteria > Pseudomonadati > Pseudomonadota > Gammaproteobacteria > Oceanospirillales > Halomonadaceae > Vreelandella > Vreelandella sp. DA03-1M. The sequence continues at coordinate 2,081,616 of NZ_CM146798.1, read as the reverse complement.
CAAGTCGCATTTAAATAGCACTCTCCAACCGCTATTTCCAATAACAATGACGCTAGCGAGATCGGCATGTCCTTACATTTGCAAAATATCGATCACATCGTTAACGGTGTGCCGCATATCAGTGGCGTTGATCTAGCCCTTGAGCCAGGCTCCTTCAACGTGCTGCTTGGGCGAACGCTCGCCGGGAAAACCACGCTGATGCGCCTAATGGCAGGGCTTGAACCGCCCACCCGGGGCAAAATCATCATGGACGGCAAAGATGTAACGAATGTTTCCGTGCGAAAACGCAATGTCTCCATGGTGTACCAGCAGTTTATCAACTACCCCAGCCTGACTGTTTACGACAACATTGCCTCACCGCTTAAGCTGGCCAAACAGCCTAAAAGCGAAATTGATAAGCGGGTTGGCGAAATTGCTGAAATGCTGCATATCGAACACCTGCTCAAACGCTACCCACAGGAACTCTCCGGCGGCCAACAGCAGCGTACCGCCATGGGCCGGGCACTGGTGAAGGATGCTGAGTTAATTCTGTTTGATGAGCCGCTGGTCAACCTGGATTATAAACTGCGTGAAGAACTACGCGATGAATTGCGCGATCTGTTCAAAGCGCGTAACTGCATTGCGGTGTATGCCACCACCGAACCCAATGAAGCGTTAGCGCTGGGCGGTAACACAGCGGTGCTGCATGAGGGTAAGCTTCTTCAATACGGCCCTACCGAGCAGGTCTATCGCGAACCGAATGGTCGCTTTAGCGCAGAAATGTTCTCTGAACCCCCGATCAATATCGTCCCCGGCCAATTGACCGACAGCGAAATCACTTTTGACCAAACGTTACACTTTCCCTGTGACGACAAGCTAAAGCGCCTTGAACCGGGTGATTACGACTTTGGTGTCCGCGCTTCGCACCTCACCCTGCAGCCACAACGCGCCGATGACCTGGCGCTGGACGTCCATGTGGATGTAGCGGAAATCAGCGGCTCAGAAACCTTCCTACATGTTCACCACGAACGTTTCCCCTTAGTGCTGCACCTAGCGGGCATTCACCAGTTTAGTGTTAATGAACCCCTGAAAGTCTACTTCCCCACCCATCAACTTTACGCCTTCGACAAGCAGGGCCACACGGTCCATATTCCTGCGCGTCAGGGAGGAGCTGCCCATGGCTGAGATCACACTAAAAGGCTTGGCGCACTCCTACGAAAAAACGCCCAAGGGCGCGGCGGATTACGCCATCCGGCAGATGGATCACGTCTGGCACCAGGGTGGCGCCTATGCGCTGCTGGGCCCATCGGGCTGCGGTAAATCGACGCTACTCAATATTATTTCGGGCCTGCTTGAACCTTCAGAGGGCGACGTGCTTTTCGACGGCCAGCGAGTCAATGAGCTACCCCCTGAAGAGCGCAATATTGCCCAGGTTTTTCAGTTCCCCGTGATCTACGACACCATGACGGTGTTCGACAATCTCGCCTTTCCCCTGCGCAATATGAATACCCCCGAGTACCGGGTAAAACCCAAGGTACTCGAAGTCGCCGACATTCTTGAGTTGACGCCACTGTTGGATCGTAAAGCCAAGAACCTAACCGCCGACGAGAAGCAGAAAGTTTCCATGGGCCGTGGACTGGTACGTGACGACGTCACGGCCATCCTGTTTGATGAACCGCTCACCGTGATCGACCCGCAGCTAAAGTGGAAACTGCGCCGCAAGCTCAAAGAGATTCACGAGCGCTTTAACATCACCATGATCTACGTGACCCACGATCAGCTCGAGGCCTCGACCTTCGCGGATAAAATTGCCGTGATGTATGAGGGTCAGGTGGTGCAATTCGGTACGCCGAGAGAGCTGTTCGAGCGCCCCGCACATACCTTTGTGGGTTACTTTATTGGTAGCCCCGGCATGAACTTTATGGCCGTGGAACACCGTGACGGACAAGTGATGTTCGGCGCACAGCCGCTACCGGTTAGCGAGCACATGAAGCACGCCGTCGCCAACGCTAGCTCAGCCAATATCAAGCTAGGTATTCGCCCTGAGTTTATTGCGATTTCCTCAAGCTCTTCAGCCAACAGCGTGCCGATTCAAGTAATTAGCGTGCAAGACCTGGGCACCTACTCCCTGCTGACTTTCAAGCTCAACGAGCAAACCTTTAAAGCCCGCCTGCCTGAAGGACACTCACCAGTGAGTGAAGCGGCGTTTGCGCACTTCGACGCCGCCCATGTGGCGCTATATATCGATGAATATCTGGTGGAGGCTGGCCATGAATAACAAAGTACCCAATAACAGAGCCTGGCTACTGGTGTTACCCATGCTGTTGCTGGTGGCGTTCTCCGCCATCATTCCATTGATGACCGTGGTCAACTACTCGGTGCAGGACGTGCTTGGTCCGAATGCGAGCTTCTTCACCGGCACCGAGTGGTTTAAAAGCATGCTCAACGATGACGCGCTGCAAGCAGCGTTTCTGCGCCAGATTTCATTTTCGCTGATTATTCTTGCCATTCAGATCCCCCTTGGGATTGGCATCGCGCTGATTATGCCCAAACGCGGTTGGCAAGCCTCGGCAGTGCTGATCCTGATCACCTTGCCGCTACTGATTCCTTGGAACGTGGTGGGCAGTATTTGGCAAATATTTACTCGTGGCGATATTGGCTTGATGGGTTGGGGCCTGCGCGAGTTAGGCGTCGAATACAACATCACCCGCAATGCCGGCGACGCCTGGGTAACGATCATTCTGATGGACGTATGGCACTGGACCCCGCTGGTGGCCATGCTGTGCTATAGCGGCCTACGTTCGATTCCCGAAGCCTATTATCAGGCAGCGCGTATTGACCGTGCCTCAAAATGGGCCGTGTTCCGCTATATCCAGCTACCCAAGCTAACCAACGTGCTGGTAATCGCTGTGCTGCTGCGCTTTATGCACTCCTTTATGATCTACGCCGAACCCTTTGTACTGACAGGCGGCGGGCCGGGCAGCGCCACCACCTTCTTAAGCCAATCGCTAACCACGATGGCGGTCGGCCAACAGGATTTAGGACCTTCTGCAGCGTTCTCGCTGATCTATTTCCTGGTCATTCTGCTGGTGAGCTGGGTGTTCTACACCACCATTATGAATATGCAGAAAGACAAATCGCCGCATGGAGGTACCTAACATGAGCTATCAACTCGAAAACACCCAGCGCGGTGAAAAGTACAACAGCATTTTTAGCAAGGTTTCACCGGCCAAGCGGCGGAACCGCACTGCCCGCGCGCACTGGCGCTCGCGTATCCTGCTTGGCCTTTATCTGGCGCTGATGATCCTGCCCATTTATTGGCTAATCAACATGTCGCTGCAGACCAACAGCGAAATTCTGGGCTCCATGACACTGTGGCCCCAAAACCTTACCTTTGATAACTACATCGGCATCTTCACCAATTCAAGCTGGTACATGGGCTACGTCAACTCGATGCTCTATGTGGCGATGAATATGCTCATCACCATCTGCGTCGCGCTACCCGCCGCCTACGCCTTTAGCCGCTACACCTTTATTGGCGACAAGCACCTGTTCTTCTGGCTGCTGACCAACTTGATGGCTCCCCCCGCCGTCTTCCTGCTGCCCTACTTTCAGCTTTACTACTCGGTGGGCCTTTTCGACACCCACATTGCCGTCGCGCTGGCCCACTGCCTGTTCAATATTCCGCTGGCGATCTGGATTCTGGAAGGCTTCATGAGCAGCGTGCCTAAGGAGATCGACGAAACCGCCTATATCGACGGCTATAGCTTTCCGCGCTTCTTCGTCAAGATTTTCATTCCGATGATCCGCTCCGGGATCGGCGTCACGCTGTTCTTCCTGTTCATGTTCTCCTGGGTGGAACTGCTACTGGCACGCACGCTAACAGCCACCGATGCCCAGCCGATTGGCATGATCATGACGCGGACCTCGACAGCCTCCGGAATTGACTGGGGCACCCTGGCCGCCGCCGGTGTACTGACCATTATTCCCGGCATTCTGGTGGTCTATTTCGTCCGTAACCATATCGCCAAGGGCTTTGCCCTAGGCCGTACCTGAGGAGAGCGCACCATGTCTTGGATGGTATGGACTATGCCCACCGCCATATTCTTTTCATCAATCGCTGCCATGCTGGCGGGGATGACAATATGGGAGATTCTGTCTCCCACCATAGAGCGCAAGGGGTTCCTGCCCATTGCCACTACTCGCGGAGACCGGCTGTTTATCGGCCTGCTCTCGGCGGCCTTTATCCACCTGGGAGTGATTGGTTTCACCTCATTATCCATCTGGATCGCACTAGCGGTATCAGCCGTATGGCTACTGGTTTTAATGCGCTGGGGATAGCCCTTAGCAGGGTTTCGAAAAAAGCTCGCCAGCGTTATTCGGTATCAAGGACGGCCAAGCCATCAGGGAAGAACACAACAAAACGAGGTCACCATGCAAAAGCACTACAACAAGTCCAGTCTGACTAAGTTCAAACTGACAACCCTCGCCGCCGGTCTGTTACTGGCATCGGGTACGCTGTCAGCGCAGGAACAGGATGCCCGCGCCATTGCTGAACGCTTGGTCGACGAGCACTTCCAGAACTCGACGCTAAGCCGTGACGAGCAGATCGAAGAGCTGATGTGGTTTGCCAAGGCTGCCGAGCCTTTCCGTGACATGGACATTCAAACCGTGGCCGAAGGTCTCACCACTCACGTGTATGAAAGTGAAGTGTTGGCGGAAGCCTTTAGCGAGCTGACCGGCATTAACGTGACCCACAACATCATTGGTGAAGGTGATGTCGTGGATACCATGCAGAACCAGATGCAGTCGGGCAACAGCATCTATGACGGTTTCGTCAACGATACAGACTCCATTGGCACGCATATCCGCTATGGCACCACCATCAACCTCTCTGAAGCGATGGAGAACGAGTGGGCCGACTACACCCTGCCCACGCTGGACCTGGATGACTTCATCGGCCTGCAATATGGTACCGGCCCAGATGGCAGCATCTACCAGCTCCCGACCCAGCAGTTCGCTAACCTCTACTGGTTCCGCCATGACTGGTTCACCGACCCCGACCTGATGGCCCAGTTTAAGGAAATCTACGGCTACGAGCTCGGCGTACCGACCAACTGGACCGCTTACGAAGATATCGCCAAGTTCTTCACCGAGGACGTGGGTGAGATAGACGGCACCAAGATTTACGGTCACATGGATTACGGTCGTCGTGATCCGTCACTAGGTTGGCGTTTCCACGACTCCTGGCTCTCCATGGCGGGCATGGGCAGCCAAGGGGTTCCCTTTGGTAACCCAGTGGATGACTGGGGTATCCGCGTCAATGAAGATAGCCAGCCGGTAGGCGCCAGCGTTAGCCGTGGCGGTGCTACCAACTCGCCGGCCTCCGTGTTTGCGATGCAGAAAGCCGTCGATTGGCTACGCGACTACGCACCTGAAGAAGCGCAGGGCATGACCTTTGGTGAAGCAGGCCCCGTGCCCGCGCAAGGCCATATTGCCCAGCAAATCTTCTGGTACACCGCGTTCACAGCTGACATGACCGACCCCTCGGTTGCCGTGACCGATGATGAAGGTAATCCGCTGTGGCGCATGGCTCCTTCCCCCACCGGCCCCTACTGGGAAGAGGGGATGAAGGTTGGCTACCAGGACGTGGGCGCATGGACGTTCTTCGACTCAACACCGGAAGACCGCCGCACCGCTGCGTGGCTATTTGCCCAGTTCACCGTGGCGAAAACCACCTCGCTGGAAAAACTCATGCATGGTTTAACGCCGATTCGTGAGTCTGACATCTTCTCTGAGCAGATGACCGAAATGGCACCCAAGCTGGGTGGCCTGGTGGAATTCTACCGCAGCCCCAACGAGTCCAACTGGACACCGACCGGTACCAACGTACCTGACTACCCACGCATGGCGCCGCTGTGGTGGCAGAATCTTGCACCGGTCATGAGTGGTGAAGTCACACCCCAGGAAGGTCTCGACAAGCTAGCGGCAGACCTGGACAGCACCATGAACCGTTTGGCCCGCGCTAACGTCTTCGACAGCTACGCACCTGTACTTAACGAAGAGCAGGATCCACAGGTCTGGCTGGATCAGGAAGGCGCCCCGAAAGCCAAGCTGGATAACGAAATGCCGCAAGGCACCACCGTTCCTTACGATGAAATGATGGAAGCCTGGATGGCCGCCGGTACGCGCCAAGAGTAACTAAGCTTAATAATAACTAACTTTAGAAAAACTAAGTTTAGGAAAAATACGCGTCAAAGCTTGCAGGGCGGGCAGTCGCCCGCCCTGCCAAGGGTTTCATTGGCGGTATGCCAGAGCAAAAGAGAGAACACCCACTGCAACCGGGCTATTGATTGGTTAATTGGATCCGCTATGAAACTGCGAAATAGAAACATTGAGAAGCTACCTAACGAGACCTTTGATGCTCTGATTATTGGCGGCGGCATCAATGGCGCGGCCACTGCAGCAGCACTGGCTGGCAAAGGCGCAAAAGTCGCACTAATTGACCGCGGCGACTTCGCCGGCAGTACCAGCATGCACTCCTCAAACTTAGTGTGGGGAGGAATTAAATATATGGAAAGCAAGGATTTTGCCCTGGTTCGTAAACTATGCAAAAGCCGTAATCACTTGATCAAGAGTTACCCTTCTACGGTGCAGGAGATTCGTTTCCTGACCACTATTTCAAAAGGTTTCCGCCACTCTCCACGCTACCTGTGGGCGGGCACCTGGCTTTACTGGCTGATGGGCAACGGCTTCACCAAACTGCCGCGTCTGCTCTCGCCGAATAAAATCAAGCAGGAAGAGCCAATCATCGACATTGAGGGGGCCGTTGGCGGTTTTGAGTATTCCGACGCCTACCTGCACGATAACGACGCTCGATTTGTCTTCAACTTTGTTCGCCAAGCGCTTAACTACGGTGCAATTGCCGCCAACTACGTCGAATCACTCGGCGCCGAGCGCCAGGATGGCCTGTGGGTGACCAAGGCACGCAACGTGATGGATGGCAGTACTTTCGATATACGCGCCAAGGTACTCATCAATGCAGCCGGCCCGTGGGTGGATCAGCATAATGAGCTGACCGGCCAAAAAACCACTCACCACCACCTCTACTCCAAAGGCATTCACCTCATCGTTCCGCAATTAACGGATTCCCAGCGAGTGCTGGCGTTTTTTGCTGACGATGGCCGATTGTTCTTTGTCATTCCCATGGGTAACCGTACCTGCATCGGGACTACCGATACCCATATGGAGCATCCTGAGGTGGAAGTCACCGCTGACGATATCGCCTTTGTGCTGGAAAATATCAACAAACGTCTGACCCTGGCCAAGCCATTGAGCCAGGACGATATTATCTCTACCCGCTGCGGCGTACGACCATTAGCGATCAAAGATGATCAAGGCAACGATCGAGACTTCCTGCAGCTATCGCGCAAGCATGTAGTCGACACTAATGCCGAAAGCGCGCATATCAGTATCTTTGGCGGCAAGCTCACCGATTGCTTGAATGTGGGTGATGAAATTGCCGAAGAGATCAGCCAGTTGGGCGTTACCCTCACAGACCCTAAATTCCACTGGTACGGCGAACCACCCAACCCCGTCAAGCAGCAGTTTATGGATCAGGCCAAGCGCATGAACCTGGATGCCATGACCGCCCAGACTTCATCTGAGCTGCTCTCCACACGGCTCTGGCGGCGTTATGCCGACCAGGCTATTCAGATGTTGGAAAAAATCCGCCAGGATCCTGCCCAGGGTGAAATTCTGATTGAGGGCACCGAGTATATTCGCTGTGAACTTGAGCATGCCCGCGAACACGAAATGATCACCCAGCTTGAAGACTTTCTACGCCGACGGGCCAAGGTTTCGCTGGTTGTGCCCCATGAGCAGTTGCGCCATTCAAACGGTCTGAAAGAAGCCTGCCGGGTATTATTTGGCGACGACGCGGAAGAGCGTTTTAACAGTTACTTCGAACAACACCGGGACACGTCACTGCCTTTTACACCCGTGGCCAATGCTTAATTGTCTATAAAACTAAAAAGCCCCCTCATATCAATGAGAGGGCTAATGGTTATTTAAGCAATTGTTTTATTTTTACTCTTCATCTTCAATACGAAGTTGAGAGTCTCCCGCGAGCACTTCATCCCAGGCCTCTTCCAGTGTGCAGCCTGAACGACTATCCACCGTGTCGATAACCTCAACCGCATGTTGCAGTGACTCACGATTACCCTTCAGCGCCACAACCAACCTGGCGAGATCTTGCTTGCTGAAGGAGCTGGCGATGCTATTGGCTTGTTGGCTCAGTTCGATGCAGTTCATTAGTACTACCTCATGGTATGGTCATCCGCTGCCTAACCGCCAATCGGTTTAAAAGCAGCCATCTTAATTAACGACGTATGGTGACGTTGCTACTCATGCTGGGCCGGATAAGTGCCCAGTTCGGTAACTGCGAAACGGTCACAAGCGTTACAAGACCTTCGCCCTTTAGCGCTAGGGTAATACTGAAGCGCTATCGTTCTGTAGCAGGGATTAGTTCAGTGATTCGGGATAACGAGTCACCTTCCTGATCCATGACCTCACTATGGGCTACAGCAGAAAAGCTCACAATGCGTCATTGGCCGCAGGCATGGTTGTAACTCGACTACATAAACGCTCAATAAGCGTTAATGGTGTTAAAGACTTTCATGAGGGGCGCTAAAAGCGAAGAAAGGCGGCCAATTGCTTAATTGGCCGCCGCATTATAAAGAATCGAAAGTGACAATAGATAGTGTGCTTAAGTAGGGGTGCTGCACTTATTAGTTGAATTCAGGTCATTATCTAAGGCGTAGAGCGGACTCTCGACACTGCATCCAACCAACCCTGGTAAAGCTGCTCACGTGTGGCTTCTTCCATGGTGGGCATAAAGCTCTTCTCGCAGCGCCACAGCTGTTCGATCTCTTCCAGAGTTTGATACCAGCCCAGGCGCAGTCCGGCTAAATAAGCAGCCCCCAGCGCGGTGGTTTCCAATATAGTGGGGCGATCCACCTGCACACCCAGCATATCGGCAAGAAACTGCATCACCCAGCTGTTTTTCACCATGCCGCCGTCAACCCGTAAATTGCCCGGCGGCGCCTCCATATCGTCATTCATACAGTGCTGCAGGTCACGGGTTTGGTAGCACACCGCCTGGAGCCCCGCGGCGACTATTTCAGCAATACCGGTATCGCGGGTTAAACCAAAAATCGCGCCACGTGCTTTTGGGTCCCAGTGCGGCGCCCCTAAACCGGTAAAAGCTGGCACCAGATAAACGCTATGTCCACTGCGGGTCTTCTGAGCCAGTGCTTCGGTTTCTGATGCATCGGCAAACAGATTCAGGCCATCGCGCAACCACTGCACCGTCGCCCCGGCCACGAAAATACTACCTTCCATGGCATAGGTCGGCTTACCGTGAAGTCGGTAGCCAATCGTGGTCAACAAACGATTACGCGAAAGCGAGGGCGTCTCACCGGTGTTCACAATCATAAAGCAGCCGGTACCGTAGGTACTCTTGCCCATCCCCGGCTGAAAGCACGCCTGCCCGACCAACGCGGCCTGCTGGTCCCCGGCCACCCCTGCGATGGGAAGCGGTGCGCCCAGCCAGTGCGCCTCGGTAGTACCGAAATCATCACTGGAATCTTTCACCTCGGGCAGCAGTTTGGCGGGTATATCGAATAGTGCCAGTAGCTCGTCGTCCCACTCCTGGGTATGAATATTGAACAGCGCCGTGCGTGATGCGTTGGTAGCATCGGTCACATGCTGCTGCCCGCCGGTCAATCGCCAGATCAGAAAGCTGTCGACAGTGCCGAAGGCAAGCTCCCCCCGTTCAGCGCTTTCACGTGCGCTCTCGACATTATCCAGTAGCCAGGCAAGCTTGGTCGCCGAGAAATAGGGGTCGATCAGCAGGCCAGTCTTGGCTTGAACGATCTCGGTATGCCCTTTATCCCGCAGCGATTGGCACAAATCCGAAGTGCGCCGATCCTGCCAGACAATGGCATTATAGAGCGGCTTGCCGGTTTTTCGATCCCACAGGATGGTGGTTTCACGCTGGTTGGTAATGCCGATACCGGCAATCTGGTCTGGCGTAATCTCGGCCCTGGCCATCACTTCTCGGCAGGTGGCCACCACCGTTTCCCAGATATCTTCGGGGTTGTGCTCGATCCAGCCGTCGTGAGGGAAGTGCTGGGTGAATTCCTGCTGAGCGACGGCCGCCACCTGACCTTCGCGGTCAAAGAGAATAGCGCGCGAGCTGGTGGTACCCTGATCAATGGCGAGTATATAAGAGGACATATCGAGTTCGCTTTGTTGTATTGTCTTTCGATTTTGTTGACTTGCTTTCGCTTTATTATGTTTTAAGGCTACTCCAGCCGCTCGAAATGCTCAAGGATGAAACTGCGACAAAGACGGCCAGGCTAGGCGATATACAGCGCTACATCGTGCTGGGTCAGCAAGCGCTGGATCGCTTCCGGCGGTTTGCGATCGGTGAAGAGCGCATCCAACTGCTCCAGATTGCCCTGCCGCACCACCGGGTTACGGTGAAATTTGGAGTAGTCTGCCGCCAGGTAGATGCGTCGCGAATTGGCAATAATCGCTTGGGCGACACGTACTTCCTGGTAGTCAAATTCCAGCAATGAGCCATCCTCGTCAATGCCACTGATGCCGATGATGCCGTAATCCACCTTGAACTGATTGATAAAGTCGATGGTGGCTTCGCCGATAATCCCGCCATCGCGAGAACGCACCTGCCCCCCGGCGATGATCACGGTAAAATCCTCTTTATGCTGAAGAATGGCCGCCACATTCAGGTTGTTAGTAATGATCTCAAGACCCTGATGCTCCAACAACGCGTGGGCAATCACTTCATTGCTGGTACCGATGTTGATGAACAGCGACGAGTGGTTGGGTATGTGTTGCGCCAAACAGCGGGCAATGCGCTCCTTCTCTTCCAGGTGAAGCGTCTTGCGCGTGCTATAGGCGGTATTCACCGTACTGGATTCGATGCCTACACCGCCATGCACACGGCGCACACGGCCTTCATCAGCCAGGGTATTCAAATCCCGCCGAATGGTCTGCGGTGTCACCGCAAAGTGGTCGGTGAGCTGTTCGATACTCATGTAGCCGTGCTGACGAACTAGCTCGACAATGGCATCCTGACGAAATTGTTGGTTCATAAGCCCAGCCTGTTCGATTTTTATTGGTTTCTGAACGTAATAGGTTAGCAAAATTTTCGAAACCTAATAGCCTTCATCCCCCCCCTTCGCTAGCATCACACCGACAGGCCGGACCGTTAGACGTCTTTTACAGCGGCCATACCAGAAGAATCAGCGGGATAGCGACAGCCAGTACTACCAGCGAAAGCGGTAGCCCCAGCTTCCAGTAATCACTGAACCGATAGCCGCCTGGGCCCAGCACCAGTGTATTCGACTGATGGCCGATGGGAGTTAAAAACGCACAGGAAGCACTTACGGCCACCACCATCAAGAACGGATCGAGCGAGACATCGAACCCGTTGGCCAGGCTGACTGCAATCGGCGCCATCAGCAGCGCAGCCGCCGCGTTGTTGACCACATTCGAGAGCAGCATAGAGAGCAGGAACAGCCCCACCATGGTGACCACCACCGGCCAGTCGCTACCAAACCGTAACAGTGCATCGGCAACCAGGTCGGCGCCGCCACTGGTTTCAAGCGCCTCCCCCACGGGTATCATCGCGGCCAACAGCACGATCACAGGGCCGTCGATGGCTTGATACCCTTCGCGCAACGGCAATACGCCAATCAGTAGCGAAATCAAAGCAGCGGTACTCATGGCGACTGCCGCGGGCAGCAGATCGAACAGCATGGCAATGATGGCTAAGGCAAAAATGGCGATCGACATGGCCAGCTTGCGCGGCTGCCCCAAGTGCAATTCCCGGCTAGCCAATGGCAGGCAACCAAGGGAGGCCAGACTGTCGGACATTTCATTCTCACTGCCCTGCAGCAGCAACACATCGCCGTTCTTAAAGCGGATATCGCGCAGGCGCTGCTTCAAACGACCGCCATCCCGGGCCACGGCCACTAGGTGCAGGCCAAACTGGTGATTCAGGCGTAACTGACGCACGCTGCGATTGATCATCATAGAATCATTACGTACCACGGCTTCAATCAGTTGCAAGCCTTCGGTATCCACCGGCTGCCGATCGTGTGCCGTATCTTTCGCTTCAACCGTGCCAGTTTTCTCGCCCTCTTCGCCGCTTGCAGTGTGTTCAGGGTCTTCCGCCTCTTCTTCCAGTTCGGCTATCGCACTAAGCCCCACCTTATCTTCCAGCATCTGGAGTTCATCGGGTCCTGCTTCCAACAGCAGAATGTCCCCCTCTTCCAAGGCACCGTGGAAGTTATAGCCAGCACGACGGTTATCATCGCGAACGACCGCTAACACGGGGATCGTTTCGTCCAGCTCATCGCGCAGCTGCTGCAAAGTTAAGCCTTTGGCTTTCGATTCTTCACCTACTTTCAATTCCACCAAATAGTTGGCGGTATCGAACATTTCATCGGTAGAGGCTTGGCCGCTGCGCTTCGGCGTCAAGCGCCAGCCTACCAGCACAATAAACACAAGCCCCGCCAGCGCCACCGCAATCCCGACAGGCGAAAAGCTAAACATGCTGAACGCTTCGCCCGTCACATCGCGCCGGTAACTGGAAATAATGATATTGGGTGGCGTGCCGATTAAGGTTGTCAGGCCGCCGAGCAGAGACCCAAACGCCAGCGGCATCAGCAGTAAAGAGGGCGAGGTGTTATGTTCACGAGCCAACCGCATCGCCACCGGTAACAGCAGTGCGAGAGCGCCCACATTGTTCATAATGCCCGATAACAACACGACGGTACCCACCAGCACTAATAGCTGAAGCAGCAGGTTTTCACCCACTTTTAGCACTTGATTGGAAATAATATCGACCACACCGGAGCGTTCAAAGCCCCGGCTAAGTACGAGCACGGCAGCCACTGTAATCACCGCCGGATGGCCGAAACCCATAAAGGCGTTCTCGGCAGGCACTAGCCCGAGCATGACCGATCCCAGCAACGCCGCCAACGCGACTAGATCGTAGCGAAAGCGCCCCCATATGAACGCAACCAGCGTCAGGCCAAGCACGATAAACACCAGCGTACTTGGCGTAAGCGCCAACCACTCAAGACCTAGCGCTTCAAGATTAAGACTCTCAACACCTGAGCTCTCAACACTCATATCCTCAGCCGACATCCTTTTCCTACTCCCTTGCCACCGTTTGATAGCGGCAGCATACGATTGATGCACGCCACGCCACAGGCATGGCTATTCTCCACGCACATTAGACGTTTACTATACACAGGTATAGTCCCTGCATACGCATCGCCCGTTGAATAGCCGACCGTGGCATTCGGCCCTGACCAGCTTGCCAATAACGTGGCAAGCGATGAGAGCCGAATGCGTCAGTTGGGTGTGTATGTAGGTGCGTATGTAGGAAGGAATTAGGGTAAGAGAATAGTCGAGCCGGTAGTTTTACGGCTCTGTAGGGCGTCCTGGGCCTTACCCGCTTCTGCCAGCGGATAGCGGTTGGCGATGTCAATCTTGATCTTTCCGCTCTCGAGCATGGCGAAGAACTCCTGGCACATCATTTCCAGACGCTCGCGCGTGTCGGCGTAACCGTTCAGGCTGGGACGAGTCACGTAAAGCGCGCCCTTCTGGTTGAGGATGCCGATATTGACACCATCCACCGGGCCCGAAGCGTTGCCGAAGCTCACCATCAAGCCGCGCGTTTTCAGGCAGTCCAGCGACATTTCCCAGGTATCCTTGCCTACCGAGTCATACACCACATCGCACATTTCGCCGTTAGTCAGCTCGCGCACCCGCTCGACCACGTTCTCTTCGCTGTAATTGATCGTCGCCCAGGCACCATTGGCCATGGCCAGATCCGCTTTTTCCTGGGAACTGACGGTACCAATCAGCTTGACGCCTAATGACTTCGCCCACTGGCAGGCAATCGACCCTACCCCACCGGCAGCCGCATGGAACAGAATGGTTTCGCCGCCTTTCAGCTCATAGGTCTGGCGCAGCAGGTACTGCACGGTCAGGCCCTTGAGCATGCTGGCCGCTGCCGTCTCGAAATCAACAAAATCGGGGAGCTTGACCACTTTCGCCGCAGGTAACGTATGCAGTTCTGCATAAGCGCCTAAAGGCCCTTGGGCATACGCGACACGATCACCGACGCTTAAGTGCGTCACGCCAGCGCCGACAGCATCGACTACACCGGCGCCTTCGGTGCCAAGGCCAGAAGGCATCGCGGGAGCAGGATAAAGACCGGTACGAAAATAGATATCGATAAAATTGAGGCCAACGGCTTTGTTGGCGATACGCACTTCGTCCTGGCCGGGTTCAGCGGGGGTCACGTCGACCAGTTCAAGCACCTCGGAACCGCCGGTCTGGGCAAATTGGATACGCTTTGACATTAGGGTTTCCTTTCATTGTTGGGTTTGTACAAGACAGTCAAGACAACAGATGCCGCTATACAAGCGCGTCGCGTGCTATAAATCAAGCTAGTACGCTATCACCAGTTGCGGCGGGACGCTGGCGCGATGAAATCCTGCTGTCATGCACCCATGCTAGAATCTACACTCCTTTATCGTCCAAGGCTTAGAGCGCTGTCATGACGCATCCCGCTATTCAAGTTCCCTCGCTGATTGCCCACCGCGGCTACTCTGCCGCTGCTCCCGAAAACACCTTGGCCGCAGTGCGCGCCGCCCATCAGGCGGGCGCCACCTGGGTAGAGTTGGACGTGCAGCTGCTCGGTGATGGCACCCCGGTCATCTGGCACGACGCCGACGTGTCGCGCTGCTCGAACGGGCGAGGCAGCCTGGCCTCAATGAGTTGGGCAACAGCGCAAACGCTGGATGCGGGCAGCTGGTTTGGTGATCGCTTTGCAGGTGAAAAGATGCCCAGCCTGGGAGAGATGCTGGCGCTACTTAACGAGCTGGAAATGGGCGTCAACATGGAGATCAAGGTCAACAAAGGACGCGACCCCATCGCGTTGGTGGAGCGCGCCCTGCCCGAGATGCTGGACACCCTGCCCCCCGAACGGCTGATCATCTCCTCCTTCAATACCGAGGCCCTGACCCACTGCCGCCAGTTAGCAGGCAAGGAGCGTCTGGCGCTAGGCGTGCTGTATAATGGCGTACCCAAAACTTGGCGAGCACAGTGCGAAGCCATTGACGCTTTTAGTGTGCACCCGTCCTGGTCACGCCTGAAGCGCGCCCAAGTCGAGGCCATGCAACGGGACGGCTACCAGATCCTGTGCTATACCGCCAATGACCCCAGCGCCTTCCATAGCCGCTGGGCTTGGGGTATCTCCGGGGTGATTACCGACGAACCCGCTGCATTCAAGCGCTTTCTAGATAGCCATTGATCCATTCAGATGCTTGAGTACGTTCAAACAATGACAAGGAGTCCGTTGTGAAATACCTGGGAGCCCACGTGAGCGCCGCTGGCGGCGCAGACCAAGCCGTTCACCGGGCGGTGGAGATCGGTGCTGATGCCTTTGCGCTGTTCACCAAAAACCAGCGCCAGTGGAAGGGCAAGCCCCTCACCGATGACGCAATTCAAGCCTTTCGTGATGCCTGCGCTAAACACGCTTTTTCACCTGGGCAAATTTTACCCCACGACAGCTACCTGATTAATCTGGGTCACCCGGAGCAGGAAGGCCTAGCCAAATCCAGGGAGGCCTTTTTAGATGAAATGCAGCGCTGCGAGCAGCTCGGCTTAACACTGCTCAATTTCCACCCAGGCAGTCATCTAAACAAGATCAGCGAAAGTGACTGTTTAAGGCGTATTGCCGAGTCCGTTAATGAAGCGCTTGTGCATACTCAGGGTGTCACGGCAGTGATTGAAAACACCGCCGGGCAAGGCACCAACCTGGGCTGGCGCTTTGAGCATCTGGCTGAGATCATTGAGCATGTAGACGATAAAACCCGCGTGGGCGTATGTATTGATACCTGCCATGCGTTTGCCGCTGGCTATGACCTGCGCAGTGCAGAAGCCACACAGGCAACGCTCGATGAGCTCGGCAAAGTAGTGGGGTTCAACTACCTGCGAGGTATGCATTTGAACGATGCCAAAAGCGGATTCGCCAGCCGTGTGGATCGCCACCATAGCCTGGGCAAAGGCAATATCGGGCTACCCGCCTTTACCACCATCATGCAGGATGCCCGGATTGACGGTCTTCCCCTGATACTGGAAACCGTCGAGCCAGCTATATGGGCCGAGGAAATCAGTTGGCTGCGCGCTCAGGCGTCCGAAGAAGCCACGCCGAGCCATTAAACTCTGTATGGCTGCGGCTTTTGCACCCCAGGCAATGCTTGCCTACCCTTAGACTCCTTTCCCAAGCCCAGCCGACGCAAGGAGTATGCAATGAGCGACACCGATCTTGGCAGCCTGGATGCTCAGACCTTAGCGCACTTGTTCGAAAGCCGTGAGGCTTCCCCCCTCGAAGCGACCCGAGCCGCCCTTGAGCGGATCGAGCGCTTCAACCCGGACGTGAACGCCTATGTTCACGTGGATGCCGAGGGCGCCGAATCAGCGGCAAAAGCCTCGGCACGGCGCTGGGGGCAAGGTAAACCGCTCAGCCCGATTGATGGGGTGCCGGTATCGCTGAAGGACCTGACTCAGGTGGCAGGCATGCCCTGCCGGGAAGGGTCACTCACCTCCTCCGACGCGCCATGCGATACCGATGCGCCTCCGGCCCGCATGTTACGCGAAGCAGGGGCAGTGATACTGGGCAAGACCAATACGCCCGAATTCGGCTGGAAAGCAGTCACCGACAACCGCGTCTTTGGTGCCACGGCCAACCCCTGGGATACCCGTTTGACCCCTGGCGGCTCCTCCGGCGGAGCCGCTGTGGCCGCAGCCCTCAATATGGGCGTACTTCACCAGGGTGGCGATTCAGGCGGTTCGATCCGTATTCCCGCGGCGTTTACGGGGGTATTTGGCTTCAAGCCCACCTACGGCTGGACACCTCAATGGCCGCCCGCAAAAGAGCCCAGCCTTTCACATCTGGGGCCACTGACACGCACCGTGCGCGACGCTGTCAGCATGCTGAATGTGATAGGTCGCTACGATTATCGTGACCCCTACGCCACTCGCGGGCAGCCTGAGTGCTGGGGGGTCGACCTGGACAAAGGATTAACCGGGCTGCGGATTGGCTACTCCGCGGATCTTGGTTACGCCAAGGTAGATCCACAAATTGCCGGGCGTGTGCGTGAAGCGGCCATGAGATTGGAGGAGTTGGGCGCTCAAATCGTCGAGGTAAACCCAGGCTTTTCGTCACCACTGGAGACATTTCGCAAGCTATGGTTTACCGCCTCCTTAGAGCAGTGGTCGCAAACGAGCCAACATCAGCGCACGCTTTTAGATCCCGACATGGTAGCCAATGCCCGCGAAGCGGAGCCCTGGAAATCCGTTGAGCTGTTTCGTGCCCTGGCCGACCGCGCGGCATTAACGCAACGCCTGGAACACTTCAATCAAGAGTATCATTTACTGATGACACCCTCGGTGGCAGTCAGTCCGTTTGAAATTAATCAGGAAGTGCCCCCAGGCAGCGGTATGCAGGACTGGGAAGAGTGGGCGCCGTTTAGCTACCCCTTTAACCTCAGCCAGCAACCCGCCGCATCGGTACCCTGCGGGTTTACCAATGAAGGCTTGCCGGTTGGCTTCCAACTCGCTGGCGGCAAGTTTGATGATATTCGCCTTCTACGCGCTTGCCACGCTTACATGGAAGCATATCCACCGCGTTTTCCCAGCGTTCCCAATCCAGCCCAGTATGCGTAACGCATACTCAGCATAAAAAAACCCAGCCCGGCAGAAAGCCGGGCTGGGTTTTAGCGAGCAACGTTAAACGTTACATCGCGGAAAGCTTTTCCTCGTCCAGCACGCCTGACATACGCACCATGGCCAGCGCTTCATCAAGGCTACCCATTTCTTCAATCATGACTAACTCGCTCTCTAAGCTCACTGGCTGACCAGCCTTCTCAGAGAGTATTTTTTCCAGGGAAGCCACATCCATAGCGTCGTCTAAGTGGTGAACATCTACTGAGGCGCTGTTGCGGCCGGGCAGATAGATGGTGCCATTAGAGAAATCCACGGCGTAGGCAATCACCCCAGGTACGATAAAGAACAGTAACCCTACCCCATTGGCGATAGCGATAACCGGATCAATATCGCCACTCATCTGGCCTTTTCGCTCAGGATGAAACAATGTACCGCAACCACTTAATGACACGATGGAAACGCCAATCACGGCGCCTGTCAACCAGCGACGAACTGCTTGATGCATGGAAAGATCCCTCAATCAGAAAAGTAACCATAGTCGGCCTAACCTGCTGTGGCGCAGCGTTTTTTTTTATTACTATTCCTTGCCGACCATCGCGCCCTAAACCAGCGTAGTCTAGCACAGCCTGCCAAAAGCATAGATGATTTGTCGATAAGCACTATTTTGCCGCTTTAACCGCTAGGCCGTACAATGGCCCTATTCAACGCTAATGGGGCTAAGCCCCGATGGTGAGTAAGGCTTCTTCCAAGCACATTTTCTTCTAAACGCTATTTTCTAAGCTCTAAGGAATGCTCTAACCCATGCGCGCCAGCCAATTATTGATTGCCACTCTGAAAGAAACCCCGGCCGACGCCGAAGTCATTAGCCACCAGCTAATGCTACGCGCCGGGATGATTCGCCGCTTAACCTCAGGGCTTTATACATGGCTGCCGCTTGGCCTGCGTACGCTGCGTAAAGTAGAAGCCATCGTGCGCGAAGAGATGAACCGCGCCGGTGCACAAGAAGTACTGATGCCCGCCGTTCAGCCGGCAGAACTTTGGCAGGAGTCTGGCCGTTGGGAGCAATACGGCCCTGAGCTGTTACGTTTAAAAGACCGTCACGATCGCGACTACTGCGTTGGCCCGACCCATGAAGAGGTCATCACCGACCTAGTGCGTAAAGAGATCGCCAGCTACAAGCAACTGCCGATCAATTTCTACCAGATTCAGACCAAATTCCGTGACGAAATCCGTCCGCGGTTTGGCGTAATGCGCTCGCGTGAGTTCATTATGAAGGATGCCTACTCCTTCCACCTGGATGAAGCCTCACTGAAACAGACCTATCAAGATATGTATGATGCCTATACACGCATTTTCACGCGTTTAGGGCTGAACTTTCGCCCAGTGATTGCCGACAATGGCTCTATCGGTGGCACCGGTTCTCACGAATTTCACGTGCTGGCGGATTCCGGCGAAGACGATATCGTGTTCTCCAACTCCTCTGACTACGCGGCTAATATGGAAAAGGCCGAGGCGCTACCGGCTCCGCTTGGCAGCCAGGCCACCCGTGCCGAGCCCTGCGAAGAATTGCGCTTGGTCGATACCCCGAACACCAAAACGATCGCTGCCCTGGTGAAGCAATTCGAGCTGCCGATTGAAAAAACCATCAAAACGTTGATGGTTCACGCAGCCGAAGGCGGCCTGATCGCGCTGCTGATTCGTGGCGATCATGAGCTCAACGAAGTTAAGGCAGAAAACTTGGCCGACGTCGCTGCGCCGCTAACCATGGCCAGTGAAGAAGAGATTCGCGCGGCGGTGGGTGCCGGCCCCGGCTCACTGGGCCCGGTGGGCTTAAAGATGCCGGTGATTATCGATCACAGCGTGGCACTAATGAGCGACTTTGGCGCCGGTGCCAATGTGGATGACAAGCACTACTTCGGTATTAACTGGGAGCGCGATGTGGCCCTGCCCGAGATTGCCGATCTACGCAATGTCGTTGAAGGCGATCCGTCTCCCGATGGCCAAGGTACGCTCTCCATCAAGCGCGGTATTGAAGTCGGTCACGTTTTCCAGCTTGGCCAAAAATATTCCCAGGCCATGAACGCCAACGTATTGGGCGATAACGGCAAAACCAGCCACCCGTGGATGGGCTGCTACGGTATCGGCGTGACCCGCGTGGTCGCCGCCGCCATTGAGCAGAACCACGACGAATCCGGGATTATCTGGCCTAACGCCATTGCCCCCTTCCAAGTGGCATTAGTGCCGATGAATGCGCACAAGTCCCAGCGTGTCCGTGAAGAGTCTGAGCGCCTTTACCAAGCACTCAGCGCCGCTGGTCTCGACGTATTGTTAGATGACCGCGACACTCGCCCCGGCGTCAAATTTGCCGACCTGGAACTGATAGGCATACCCCATCGGTTGGTGATTGGAGATCGCGGCTTGGATAATGGCGAGCTGGAGTACAAAGGCCGCCGGGATAGCGAAGCAACCATGGTGCCCGCAGATCAAATTATCGACTTTTTGCGTGAGAAGGCCCGCTAACCCCAACAAAACAGCCACCGCATCTAGTGTTTTGTTCAGCGCCACGCGGTGGCTAACCGTTAGGCTGGCGCTAGGCATACTGCTGCTCAGCGCTGCAGGGCCTGCGCCAGCACAGCCGCTGCCACCGGCCCTGCGTCCTACGCTAGAAGCGGCCAACCAACAGCATCAAACGGCTCAACAACAATGGGCAGCACGCCAGTGGCGCATGCAGATGGACTCCCCGCTAGCGCGCTTTATTGATGATCCAGAGCAGCGTCAAACTCTGCTAACGCGCATCTATCAAGAAGCCAGGCTAGCTGGTTTGCCGCCTGATTTGGTCCTAGCCTTAATCCAAGTGGAAAGCGCATTCAAAGCCGATGCTACTTCATCAGCAGGTGCTGTCGGCTTGATGCAAATTATGCCCTTTTGGGTTAGCGAGCTAGGATTACCTATCGACGACTTAACCCATCCGCCGCGTAATTTGCGCTACGGCTGTACGATTTTGGCGCACTATTTAGCTATTGAAAATGGCGACTTTACCCGCGCGCTAGCGCGCTATAACGGCAGCTTGGGGAAAACCTGGTACCCGGAGCGAGTCATGCATGCGTGGCGAGACACATGGCGCTAACCTCCACAGCGTTAAGCAGCCTGCTCAGCAGCTTCAATCAGGCCGACCGCCAAGAACTGGTCCAACAGTTCGGCCATGTCCTTACGCACTTGTTCGAGTGAAATTTTTATAGGCTTACCAGCATTCCCAGCGCGGCGGGTACCTTTTCACTCCAGGCCGCGTTTTAAGTTCACTGCGAGAGCTCATCCAAAAGGACATAACAATGCACCGTTATTTAATGGCTCTGATGTTGACGACCATCGCCCTACCCCTGGCCAGCTGTGCACACAATCGCAACCAAACGACGCTCTACGAGCGCCTGGGTGGACAGCCTACGATCGATGCAGGAGGAAGGTATTACTTTTTTGGCGCACGCAATGAGCTGCTGGGCAGGCTCGCCCCCTGTATGCAGAGATTATGCGTCTTCAGTAACCTGCCAGCCATCACGTCCTGCTGCTTTCACCTGGTAGAGCACTTTATCGGCGGCTTCGTAGGCGTGGGAAAACGTATGTTCAGCTGCTACAAAACAGCTGCCGCCAACGCTCAAGGTGACGCCTTTTTTATCGGGATGGGCGGGGTGTGAAAAATCAGCTTCACGCAACCCTTCAATCAACTGGTGGCAGTAACTTTTCAGCGTTTCAGTGTCGGGGCAGAGAAGGAGTGCCGCAAATTCGTCACCGCCCAAACGGTAGAGCTGCGCTTCATTATTAAGCGTTTGCCCAATCAAAGTGGTTAATTGGCGTAAAAGCATATCACCTTGCGGGTGCCCATAAGCATCGTTGTACTGCTTGAAAAAATCGATATCAAGAAGGATCAGCCCCAACGATTGGTGCTGTTTCGCTAACACATCTTGATGCAAAGCACTGCGATTGCCAATGCCAGTGAGTGGGTCACGCATAGCGCGCTGCATCCACTCGAAAGTCTCCTGGGTTGCATGATCGGTGCGCCGTAATTGGCGCTCATGAAGCCACCAAAACACCAGCCCCATCACGAAGATCAATAGGCTGGAATACGTCAGTACTTGGTTATGTTGGCGGGTACTTGCGGAGAAATCATTGATCGCTGCACCGCGCTGGTCTAACTGGCTCATCTCAATGTTTGTTAAACAAGCGATCGGAGCAAACAACTCGCTCACCGCGTTAACACGATCAATTTCACGCGCCTCTAACTGTGCTAATACACGATTTAAAATATTCAGGCTTGTTGCCATGCACTCGTACTGATTCCGATAAACATGCACATCGGATAAACCATAGGCCAACTCAATATTAATAATCGTAGCATCGAACACCGCTTGCTCAGGCTGATCTGCTAACAGCTCGGATTGGGCATTTTGCAGATAAACACGTGATCGAGTGGCTAATTGCTGACCTGTTAAACTGCCTGTTTGGCTAAAGTAAGCCTGTATTTCCGGGTAGACCCAGCGTGACTCATAGACAATCAGCACCATCAGCCCCAAAAAGCTCATCAAACTCAGCGAAAGCCAGGTGAAATAGCGATGCTGACGCGCTATTGATCGCGGCTTTTGTGATGGCGGAACAGCAGGCTTGACTTTATGTGTCACCACTTCGCCTCTATGCTACGAATCATCCAGATCCAGTCGTTGAAATCACGTAGGTTCTCAACATCACGATTGCCCCGCTTATTATAATCGCGCTCTACTAGCCGGACAGGACCTCGTGTACGAATGGTCAACGGGTCGCCATCTTCGGTGGTAATTAAATACCAGTTGGGGTCATCCCACCCTTCAAGGGTAACTTCGTAATCGTCCCAGGCGATAAAGTGGAGCGCTGGCGGCACATCGCCAAATTGATCAATGAGGAAGCTACGAAATGTTATGCCTTGCATTATAACATCGCGCCCTTGATAGGGGTCATAGAGAGTAAACGTGGTGTCAGAGATAGTGCGCAAATCACTTAGGACAATCTTTTGCGTCACATCGCCGTTAATCATATTGAGCGTCTGGGCAAAGGCCGCCGTGGGGAGCGTTATACTTACAAACATCAACACGCACGCTAATCGATTACGTGCTCGAACCCATGGGCTGCGGTGTAAGGCAACTGCGTTCATGGCTAAGCTTCCTGGTGTGTTCATTCCTTCAACGAACTTTACCAGAGCAAGACCTGCATTGCTCTTCAACGCACGCTAGCTACTTTCAACTTGCTACGCTTTTAGAAACTATTGGTTATTTACCAGATAAAAAAGCCAGCCCAATATGGGCTGGCAAAAGGAAGTTTACTAAGTTAGCAAACCCCCTCCCCTGACAAGGTTTACATGAACGGGATAAGCTACTTTTTGCGCTCATCTTTACGCAGATGATCGCGAATCACGAAGCCAACCCAGCCCACCATAAAAGCGATCACTAACGCGACGGTGGCCAAGCCGAAAACAATTGTGTCATCCCAATACATGGTGAATCCTCCCGCCGTGATGTATGCGTTGATACTAGTCACTCAATGGCGGAAGAATGCTGACCTGGGTCAAGTTACGGCAGGCAGGGGAAGATGGTTAAACAGGAAATTGATACCGATCAATTTTTGGGCGTGATGAGCACTACAGCACCTTGCGGTCTTCGACTTTGCTGTGCTCGGTACCTGGCGGTAACGGGTGGCCTTTGGCTAATTCTGCACGGGTAGCTTCACGTACGTCTAATATGGTCACTTTATAGTTCAGCGTGCGTCCAGCTAAGGGGTGGTTGGTATCAACGGTGACGCGGTCGCCATCGACTTCGAGTACCGTGACAATTTGCGGCCCGGCTTCGCCTTCGGTTTGAAAGCGGCTACCCGGCTGCAACTCAGCGTTACCAAAAGAGCCGCGACTAACTTCTTGAATTAGCGCCTCGTTGCGCACACCGTAGGCATCCGCAGGCATGAGCTGAACGCTTAGCTCGGCGCCAACAGCTTGGCCCGCTAACGCATTTTCTAGCCCAGGAACAATATTGTCGTGCCCATGCAAGTACTCCAACGGCTTATTGCGCGCCTGGGAGTCATCCAATACCTGCTTGCTGCCATCGTTGAGCACGTCGCTGAGGACATAGTGCAAGGTAACTACCTGATGCGCCGTAATCGACATGGAAAACTCCTCTCCGGTAAGCTGTCGGCTTTGTAATCGAACACTGCATCAGTTTACCACTTGGCCGTTGCCAGCGTCTTTCCACTTGGAGTAGCGTTTAATGCTAAACCCCACCCCCCAGCGCAGTTGGCTTGCTGCACTGGCTATTTATTGTCGTGCGCCCGTTATTACCATGCTGTTTTTGGGGTTTTCTGCAGGCCTGCCGTTTCTGCTGGTATTTTCCACGCTTTCCGCCTGGCTGCGCAGTGATGGTGTCGAAGTTGCGGCCATCGGCTTTTTTGCCTGGATTGGCATGCTCTACTCGATCAAGTTTTTCTGGGCACCGGTGGTTGACCGATTAGCGCTACCGCTATTGACCCGCGCCTTCGGTCAGCGCCGCGGCTGGATGCTGTTAGCTCAGGCGACCATAGCGGCTGGACTGGTGGGGCTCGCCAGTTTAAGCCCGGTGGGTAATCTCGGTTGGGTGGCGCTGTTTGCCCTGCTGGTCGCCTTTGGTTCAGCGACGCAAGATATCGCCATCGACGCCTACCGGATTGAATCTGCCGATGACGATGTTCAGGCCGCCATGGCCTCGACCTATATTATTGGCTATCGCGGTGGCTTACTGGCTGCCGGTGCTGGTGCGCTGTATATCGCAGCGTCGGCCTCTTGGGATGTGGCGTATATGAGCATGGCGGCGCTAATGAGCATTGGCGTGCTTACAGTGCTGCTGCGACCAGAACCCAAACGGGCATCGCTCTCTATTCAGCTTATTCATGAACCCAAAGTCCGCGCATTTATTCGCGCCAGCCGCGGCAAACCGAAAATCTTACGCCGCTTAGGCGCCTGGAGTATTGGGGCATTGGTCTGCCCATTCACTGACTTCTTCAGCCGCTATGGTGTAAAAGCGCTGTGGATTTTGGTGTTTATTGCGGTGTTTAGAATCAGCGATTTGGCCATGGCCTCCATGGCTAATCCGCTATATATCGATCTGGGTTTTTCGCTGGCAGAGATTGCTAACGTGACCAATATATTTGGCATTGCGATGAGTATTACTGGCGGGATATTAGGCGGACTTTTCGTGGCCCGCTACGGCATCGGCCCACTGCTGATCTTCGGCGCGGGGTTGGTGATGGTAACGAACTTGCTGTTTGCGGTGCTTGCCTTGGTGGGTAACCAACTGCCCATGCTGGTGGTCACGATTATCGGCGATAACCTCGCCAACGGTTTAGCCAGCGCGGTGTTTATCGCCTTCCTTTCCAGCCTCACATCTCGCGCCTATACCGCAACGCAGTACGCGCTGTTCTCATCGCTAATGACGCTACCAGGAAAGTTTTTGAGCGGGTTTGGCGGCTTGGTCGTTACCTCACAGGGCTACCCAAGCTTCTTTGTCATCGCAACGCTACTGGGCCTGCCCGCCATTATCCTGGCGATTTGGATCAGCCGAGACAAGCAGCTAGTGCCTACCCCCAAGCCTGCTTAAACAGGCTTGAAGGCTTAGACGAGTGAAGAGAAAATTGGACTAGCGGTGTGTTTCGAGCCAATCCAAGGCCCCTGGCGTAGTGCGCCACTGATCGCGCATCAAGGTGCGGTACTGCCACGCTTCCGCCCGTGAGCCAGGGTCAACCTGGCCATCGGGGTGAGGCATGGAAGGCCGAGGGCTCTCTGCGCAAATTAGCTCTAATGCGTAGCGGTTATGGCCCTGCACATCGCCAAGGGCGGCTTCTGCCGCCTCATGCTGCTCTAATCGATAGAGCGCCAGGGTTTTACCCATTAAAAGCCCCAACACCAGCGAGCCATCGTCGTCATTCTCTTCGGCTAACGCCAGCGCTTCTTCGTTGCGGTCATCCCGCAGCAGTTGATCCAGGACCAGCTCGCGCAGCCCTAAACTATCTTCCTGGTCGATCAACAGTAACTCTTCAGCCAACTCCCGAGAGTGCTGACGCGCGCCGCGCTCCATACCGACTACCAGCGCCAAGCCAGTACGTAGCAACATCGCGTTGTTGGCATCGTCCCAACACAGGTTGCCGTCGCCTTCGGCGCGGGCTTGCTCCAACCAGCGCGAGAGGCGCAGCGCCAGTGGCTCCAGCAGGCTTGGTGCCATCCAGGGAAGGCTGCCAAAGCGACTGGTAAGTGCCAACGTTAAGTCTTGCACTACCTGCGGGGCATCTAGCCACTCAGGGTGCGCGCACAACGCCGACATCCACTCAATGGCATTACCCCAGGGGTCATCGCGAAAACCCAACGCGACATCTTCGTCTACCAGCACTTGAAACTGCTCATGCCAGCCAGCAAACAGCGTGGCTTCACGGGCGCTGGTGTTATACAGCAATCGGTCACTTTCAGGGTCGGCGCTGACATCGATTTTGGGCGCGGTAGGCAGCGCGGCCAGCAATGCTTGAAGCGCCACCAGCGGAGTAGCGAGATCCTCTTCTGCGCTGAGCAATTGGTCAGCCAGCGTCGCGCCGGGGTTATCCGCCAGTGCGGCTAGAAACTCCAACTGATCTTCGTCCAGCTCGCCTTGGCGAACCAGGCGGCGATACCAGAAGTTGGCGCGCTCTTTGGCTTCCTGCTCATGACCTTCATGCAGCAGCAGCATGGCTTCAATATAAGCCAGGGTAGGCGAGTCAGGCAGCGCCTGTTGGGCTTTCACGAATGCCCCGCGAGCGCTATCCAGATCATCGTTATCGAGGTGCATCAAGCACAGTCGTTCAAGAGCAACGCCGCGTAAGAACAGCGGCCCACGTTCCATCACTTCGTCAAGCAAATCGGCGCGTTTGCGGGTGAACCCGCGCTCTTGATAAATATCCAGCAGGATTTCAAACGCGGGTTCCGCCTGCTCCGGCAGACGTGACCAGTCGCTACCGTCGAACAGCGATTCAAGAATTTGCATCGCGCGGCCTGTTTGGCCGCTTTCAGCGGCGATCAACCCGGCTTCAAGCAGCGCTTGAGGGGGCGCGTGCTGGCTATCTAACGCCGCTTTCAAGGTGGCGCCTTTCCACTCACGTAGCGACAGCATCCACATCATCTGATCAGGGATATCGGTGGGAAACTCAATCTTGTAGCAGCACTGCTTGAACTTACGCCCAGAGTCGCACCAGCAAGGCTCATTACGCCCCGGCGTAGCGAGTGGCTCGCAGGCAAAATTAAGCCGCTCCAGCGGCGTTTGCGACCACAGCACGGGCGCCAACGCCTGAGCCATTGCCACATCGCCTGCAAATGAGTCCGCCCCTTTGGCGCGCACCCAGGTCATGAAGTCCGGATAGTGTTCTTGTTGCCTGATTGCCGAGAGTGCCCCGGAGGCAAATCCCAGCAGCTGATCGACCCATACCGCCAGCATTGCCGTCTCCACTGTGTTTTACGATGACCCGTAATCGATGTCTAAAATGAAAGCGGCATAGTTTATCACGAAGGCCGACGCCCTCGCAGCGGCAATCGGTTTATCGTTAATGGGCCCGTTGTAACAATGGGGTCGTACGCTCATTCATATCCAATCGCGCGCCTAAACGCACAAGATTCCAGTAGTGACCGTTGAGCGCGCGTGAAAGCAGCAGTGTATCTGCAGGTGGCTGCAGGCGGTCCATGGCCGCCCAGACCTTTGGCGTGAGCTCACGTAAACGACGATGTACCCGCACATCGCTGAAATCCTGCTCACCCGGCGCGAACAGCGGCGCGATACACTCCGCCGATTCGCGATAGAGCGCTAACGGCGCGCCCTGCCCCTGGCGACCGCCCATCTGCATCAGCGCCTCATCCATGCCCATGGGATCATGCTTTAACGTGGCATCAAGCAGTTGCATCATTGCTTTGATGCGCGCCTCCGGCACGGCGATCACCGCGCCTAAATCGTAAATCACCAGTCGCCCTTGGGCATCGGCAGCGAAGTTACCCGCATGGGGGTCAGCGTGCAGTTCGCCGTAGGTAAATAGCTCCTGGGTAATCCAATCAGCTAATGTTTGGGCAATGCCCTGGCGCGTCGCATCATCGGCATCCGCCAACTCTCGCAACGGCGTGCCGTCGACAAAGCGCATCGCCAGCACGTGTTGCCCGGAAAGCGCAGGCAGCGGCTCGGGAATGGCAAGCCTGGGGTCATCTTTGTAACGTTCACGGTAACGGGCCAAGGCATCGGCTTCAGCGTGATAATCCAGCTCTCCCCTCAGGCTTTCGGCGAGCTCCTCAAACAAGGCATCCAACCGCGCCTGTGGCACCTTAAACCAACGGCCTAACCGCATAATGCGCCGCACCTGAACCAAATCACTCTCTAATACATCGGCAAGGCCCGGATACTGCACTTTGAGCACCACCGTTTCACCCTCAGGGGTGGTGGCACGGTGCACCTGACCCATGGAGGCACTGGCAAACGGCCGCTCCTCGATTTTGCTGAAGTAGAAGTCGATATCACCATATTGCAGTACCAACGCTTCTCGAATCCGCGGCCACGGCATGGGTTCGGCTTGACGCTGCAGGCGAGCTAACTCCTCGGCAAGATCAGGGGGCAACAGGTCATCCCATTGCGACATGATTTGCGCAAGCTTCATGGCCGGGCCTTTAAGCTCTGAAAGTCCTTCAAATAGCGCTTCGCCCAGGGCGCGCCAATCTGCCTGACCGCCCAAGCGGGTTTTCAGCAACGCTCCACCGGTGCGTGCGCCCAACCCCATCAAACGTCGTGTTCTGCCTTGTTCGCGCATGCTTATACCCCTTAAAAACCCATCCCGATGACCCAACTCAGTCTCACTACAAGCGATTATCTATACACACTTTGTACAAACTAACAGCATTGAAAACTTATCGCATCACTCTACTGCCTTACTGCCCTAACCCTCTAATGCCAGTCACTAACCGTGAAAGCGTCTGCTACCATAGGCACCATCAAAGGATACGATGAAGGCTTCGCTGCTATGCGCCTGATAATTGCCGAAAAACCCAGCCTCGCCCAAGCCATTGCCGAGGCGTTACCGGGCTATAGCAAACGCCAGGATGGCGCGATGGTGTGTGGCGACACCACGGTCACCTGGTGCCTGGGGCATTTATTAGAGCAAGCGCCGCCGGAGGCCTACGATCCCGCCGATAAACAGTGGCGTTTAGATCGACTCCCTATTGTGCCGCACCAGTGGAAATTGATGCCTCGTTCTAAAGCACGCGGCCAACTGGCGGTGATTCGCAAACTGATCAAACAGGCCACCGATGTCGTGCATGCTGGCGACCCGGACCGCGAGGGCCAGCTGTTAGTGCAGGAAGTGATCGAGTACATGAAGTATCGCGGCCCGGTGCAGCGGCTGCTAATTAGCGATCTTAACAAGCCCGCCGTCAGCCGGGCACTTGCCAAGCTGCGCTCCAACGTTGAGTACCAGCCGCTCTTTCTAGCAGCTCAGGCGCGTTCCCGTGCTGACTGGCTGTATGGCATCAATCTAACCCGCGCCTGGACGCTCACTGGCCGCCAAGCGGGGCACGACGGCGTGCTTTCTGTTGGCCGCGTACAAACACCCGTACTAGGGCTAATTGTGCGCCGCGACAACGCCATCCGTGATTTTGTGCCCCACCCTTTTTATCCGCTATGGGTGGATTTAAAGGTGGCCCAGGGCCAACTGCGCGCCTGGTGGGCCCCCAAAGAGCATGAACCACTCGATGATCAAGGGCGCTTGATTGATCGTGCGCCCGCGGATGACCTAGCGGCGAAGTTACCCGGTGCATCAGGACAACTGACCAAACTCGGCCAGCAGGAGAAACGACAGGCACCGCCGCTGCCCTATTCACTTTCCGCGCTGCAGGTGGATGCTGCCCGCCGCCACGGGCTATCCGCGCAGATGGTGCTGGATATTTGCCAGCGACTCTACGAGCGCCACAAGTTGATCACCTACCCGCGCTCCGATTGTCGCTACCTGCCAGAGGAGCATCTCCAGCTAGCTCAACGCAGCCTGACTGGCGCTTGCCAAAACGATCAAGCGATCCAGCAGTGGCTTAATGGGGCGGACTTTACGCTACGCTCCAAAGCGTGGAACGATAAGCAGGTCGGTGCGCACCATGCGATCGCACCCACTGGCAAACCGGCAGATTTCAGTCAGCTTTCCGACACCGAAGGCCATGTTTTTAGATTGATCGTGCGCAATGTGATGGCGCAGTTCTATCGCCCGCTGCGCACTTTTGAAGTCAAAGCGGAGTTTACACTACTGAATGAAGCCTTCCGCGCCCGTGGGCAAAGCATTCTCGATCCCGGCTGGAAGCCGCTCTTCACCACCCGCGATGAAACCCCGCCACTGCCCCCACTCACCCAAGGGGAGACCTGCCAGGCACTTGGCGCAGGCGTTGAAGAGAAAGAGACCCGCCCGCCGGAACCGTTTTCCGACGCCAGCCTGATCAAGGCCATGATGAACATTGGCCGCTATGTAGACGACCCAGAAGTGCGCCGCACCCTGCGTGACACCGACGGTTTGGGCACCGAAGCCACCCGGGCGGGGATTATCGAAACCCTGGTACAGCGCGGCTACCTGGTACGCCAACAAAAGGCCCTGCGCGCTACCAAGCTTGGCACTGCCTTGATCACTGCCCTACCCAGCGCCGTTAGCACGCCAGAACGCACCGCGTTATGGGAGCAACGCCTACGGGCGATTTCCGAACAACAGGACGACCCTGGCGCGTTTCAGCAAGCGCTGTTGGATGATCTACGTGGCTTACTGACCCATAGCGATGCAGCAAAGCTTAGGCAGAGTTTGCAGAGCGCACAGGGTGAGGACGGTGGCGCGGCGAAAACGAGAAAAAGCACTAAAACCAAACGCACCAGCTATGCAAAACGCAAACCTGCCAAACAACGCTGATGGTGCTTGTGGCTACCGTAACAACGTAAGCGCGCCATAAACCCCATCTACCCATATTAACGTTGGCTGATCACACTGGTGGTCTCTTTAGCATTGGAGATCATCATGAGTCGCGACCTCAGTTCCACTCAAGCATTTTGGTTAGGGCACCTGTCTTATGCCGCCGCGTTGCAGATGCCGTTAAGTGCGTATGCTGAAGCGCAAGCCGTGACGTTAGCCGACCTGATGGCGTGGGAAAATCGGTTAATTGTGCAGGGGTTTCCCGTGCCTCCACGTTATCGTCCCGCACGGTTTGTCGCGGTGGAGGTGGTCGTATGATTCGCCCAGGCACTGATCTGAAGGTGTACCTGTGCCGAGAACCCGTCGATATGCGCAAGCAAATTGATGGATTAGCACTGCTAGTTCAGGAAGCCATGGCCTTGAACCCGTTTGATCAAGCGCTGTTCGTGTTCGGTAATCGCCAGCGCGATAAAGTGAAGCTGCTGTTCTGGGAACGTAACGGCTTTGTGGTGTGGTACAAGCGCTTGGAGCGTGAGCGGTTTAAATGGCCCACCCACCTGAAGGACGACACAGTGACGCTAACGGGTCAAGAACTTAACTGGTTGCTGGATGGCTATAACCTGAAGGCTATGCAGCCTCACAAAGCGTTGGATTTTCAGCGGGTTGGCTAGCCGTAGCTCTCCTATTTTAGGGGCGTTTTTGGTAAACTATGCGATATGAAAAACGCCGCTTCCTCCTCACCGACCGTTACCCAGCTTGAGCGCAAGCTGGCCGCTGCTGACGCTGAAAATGCGCGGCTGTTGGCGTTGATGGAGAAAAAGGAAGCACAGTGGGAGGCCACCAAGCAGTCGTTGTTTGAACAGTTCCGGCTTGCCCTGGAGCGTCAG
Organism: Vreelandella sp. DA03-1M; assembly: GCF_055725665.1. Taxonomy (NCBI): domain Bacteria; kingdom Pseudomonadati; phylum Pseudomonadota; class Gammaproteobacteria; order Oceanospirillales; family Halomonadaceae; genus Vreelandella; species Vreelandella sp. DA03-1M. Next base: position 2,049,943 of record NZ_CM146798.1, on the reverse strand, counting down.
TTCGGCCCTTCCACTGAGAAATACCGTGTCGACCAGCGGGATCTTCTGATCAATGAAGCGGAAGTGGCGGTGGACGAGGAAGACGCATCGGAGAGCGACGCTACTGCTGATGACGCGACGATCGACACCGCCACGCCTGCCAAGCGTCGCACACGCGGCGGGCGTGTTGCGCTACCGCCGGAGCTGCCGCGCGTCGACGTCATCCATGAACTGCCCGACGATGCTCGCCACTGCCACGATGATGGCACCGCGCTAAAGGTGATCGGTGAAGAGGTCAGTGAGGAGTTGCATGTGGTGCCTGCCCGGATCGAGGTGATCCGCTATGTGCGACACAAATATGCCTGCCCGCTGTGCGAAGAGGGCGTCAACACCGCCCCAGCGCCGGCCAAGCTGTTGCCCAAGAGCAATGCCAGCGCCACGCTGCTCGCCTATATCGCGACGGCTAAATACCAGGACGCGCTACCGCTTTATCGGCAGAGCCAGATCTTTGCCCGCCATGGCGCCGAGATCCCCCGCAATACCCTGGCACGCTGGATGGTGCAGGCGGGGGAACGGATCATCCCGCTGATCGACACGCTACGCCAGCACCTCTTAAACGCCCCGCTGATCCACATGGATGAGACGACGCTCCAGGTCAATCAAGAAGCGGATCGTGCCGCCAGTGCCACCTCGTATATGTGGGTGCAGCGGGGTGGCCCGCCGGGCCAGCAGGTGGTCTTGTTCGACTACGCGGCCAGCCGCTCCGGACGGGTGCCCGTTGACCTGCTGGGCGACTATGCGGGTCGCTTAATCACTGATGGCTATGAAGGCTACGCCGAGATCGTGCGCCGTAATGGGATCACCCATGCGGGCTGTTGGGCGCATGCCCGGCGCAAGTTCGTCGAGGCCCAGAAGGTGCAGCCCAAAGGCAAAACCGGCAAAGCGGACTGGGCGCTGAGCCAGATCCGTAAGCTATACGGCGTGGAAAAACAGGCGAAGGCACTTGAGTCCGAGGCGCGTCACGCGCTGCGTGTACAGAAGAGTCGCCCGTTAATCGACCAACTGCGCACCTGGCTCGACAAGTCACTGGCCCAGGTGCTGCCCAAAAGTGCGCTGGGTAAAGCCCTGCACTACCTGGATAACCAGTGGCCTCGGCTGACCCGGTTCCTGGACGATGGCCTGATCCCGCTAGACAATAATCTGGCGGAGAACGCTATCCGCCCGTTCGTGGTGGGGCGTAAAAACTGGCTGTTCAGCCACACCCCGAGCGGTGCTCACGCCAGCGCGGCGATCTACAGCCTGATCGAAACCGCCAAAGCCAATGGCCTTTCGCCCTACGACTACTTGCAGTACGTCTTCGCGACCCTGCCCACCCTCGACGCTGATGAGCTCCATACGCTGCTGCCCTGGCAGTGGAAAGAGACCTTACCGGTCTAAGCGAAGCCTGCATAGATGGGGTTAGTGGAGCGCTTACGTAACAACTGGACGTAAGCCAAGCGTTGTCCGCATCACACTGGTAAGAGACCTTCTTTCAATAAAGCCTGTCATCCCTCTGTTTTTTTTATTAGAGTCAGGCCCCAATTTTGTCATCGTCCGTATAGGAAGTTCGCGCACACCATGAATGCTGACCAACTCAAACAGCTTGAAGATGACCTCTGGTCCGCCGCTGACAACTTACGTGCCAACTCGGATCTCAAGTCGAGCGAATATGCCACCCCGGTGCTCGGGTTGATCTTTCTGAAATTTGCCGATAACAAATACGAGCAAGCTATAAAGACCATTACCCAAGAGCATGCGGCACTCCTCTGGTGATTTCAGTCCAAAAAAATTCCGGTTTCTCAAACCCTCAAATCTGAAAAGCCGCAGGATGCAGGAACATGATTTCGTTTTTGAAGCCTCTGGCGGGAGTAAAGATCAGTTGCTAGGTCGCAACTTGATGCTAACCCGAGGAATGCTGTCTGTTTTTGACAACGATATAATTTGTGCCAGTTTTTGCAAGCACATTCGATTCGATAGAGAAAAAGTGTCGCCTCTTTTCATGAAGTATTTCTTAAAACTCTTCTATGAACAGGACTTGGTTGGCATCTATCAGGTTCAGTCGACTGGAATCAGTAATTATCAGTTTGAGAGTTTCCTCGATAACCAACTTGTGCTTGTCCCCGAAAAGTCGATTCCCAAGGGTTTTGATGAAGTAGTTGAGCCGATTATTGCTCAGCTAGATTATTTGGCAATGATTAATTTGAAGCTAGAACAGACGAAGAGCCAACTCCTTCCCCGACTGATTTCAGGCAAACTTTCCGTGGAAAATCTGGATATTGAGTTTCCGCCCTCCATGCAGAACGATCAGTCGGACAGCGCGGACGAAGCCGCGGCTTGAACCTTCAATGGCAATCAGACAAACTGTCACCAGATATCAATAAGTGGTGACAGTTTGTCTGACCCCAGCTCCGCCCGGTCCTCCCGGGCACAACTCGAAACCCTGTTCCACCAGCACGACGGAAAGCTTCGCCTGAGCGAGGCGTTAGCCCAGGGCATTAGCCGGTACCAGTTCTATCAGCTCCGCGATGAAGGGCTTATCGAGCCGCTCAGCCGCGGTCTGTACAGGCTAGTGAATCTGCCGCCGATTGAAAACCCGGATCTGGTGGCTGCCGCCACCCGCTTTCCCCATGCCGTGCTATGCCTCATTTCGGCGCTGGATTGGCACGGCATCACCACACAGATTCCCCACCAGGTGCATTTGGCGGTGGAGCGGGATGCCCGCCTGCCGGTTTTGGATTATCCGCCGGTGGCCGGTTACCGGTTCTCAGGGCAGGCCTTCAGTGAAGGTATCGAGCCGGTCGAGGTAGATGGCATCACGCTAAAGGTCTACAACCCGGAGAAAACCCTGGCGGACTGTTTCAAGTTCCGTAATCGCATCGGCATGGATGTGGTGCTGGAGGCTCTGGAGCTTTACCGCACCCGTAAAACCTTCCTGCCTGGGAAGCTGATGACATACGCCAATATCTGTCGCGTCGGTAAGGTCATGGCGCCTTATGTGGAAGCCAAGCTGTGAAGAAAGCTCACGCAAAGTGAAAGGAGATGATCGTGGCCCAAAACATCACCGCCTCTGTTCGCCAGAAATTGCTGAACAAATCCCGAGAAGAAAAACGCCCCTTTCAGGAATTACTGCAGTACTACGCCATGGAGCGTTTTCTTTACCGGCTTAGCCAATCGACCCATAAACGCAGTTTTACCCTTAAGGGCGCCCTGCTGCTATGGGTTATGCAGGGGCCGGATATTAGACCGACGCGTGATATCGATATGCTGGGCCAAACCAGCAATCGCCCAGAGGCTATTCTGGCCCAAGTGAGCGATATGCTGGCCACGGGCGTTGTGGATGATGGTTTATCGTTTGAAGCAAACACGTTGAAAGCCGAAGCCATTACCGAAGACGCCGACTATCAAGGGATTAGGGTGACGTTTACAGGTTTGCTCGGCAACGCCAAAATTCCCATGCAATTGGATATTGGCTTTGGCGACATTATTTTCCCGCTGCCTTCCTGGCAGACATTTCCTGCCCTACTGGACTTTCCCACCGACAAAATTCTTTGTTACTCACCAGAATCATCCATTGCTGAGAAATTTCAGGCGATGATTAAGCTGGGCGAAATAAACAGCCGCATGAAAGACTTTTACGATATTTGGTCACTCTCGCGGCAGCACTCTTTTACACTTTCGAACCTAGCTGGCGCTATAACAAGAACCTTTGCCAACCGGCATACGGAACTCCCTGAAACCAATCCTTTTCCTACCGCATTTGTGGACAGCAAGCAGCCACAATGGCAGGCTTTCCGTAAGCGTCTTGGCCAACCCCATGTGCCGGAGGCGTTTTCGGAGATTGTCGCAGCGGTGTTGGAATTTCTTGCTCCCGTGATAGAGAAAACAGCCGCCGACCCCGTGCAGAAAATCTGGCACCCACCCGGACCATGGAGTCGGCAAGTCGATGGCTAGCTTTATATCAGAAGATAATCTTGAACAAGCGTTATTACAGCGCCTTCAGCATATCCATGGTTTTGATGTGCTGGATTGCTATACCGCAAAGCCAGAAAATTTGAACGATGGCTCCCAGCGCACTGATAAACGAGATGTAATACTCCCGGTGCAGCTGAAAAAAGCCTGCGTGGCACTGAATCCAAGCATTCCAGAACGCAACATTGATGACGTCATTGAACGGGTGATGAATCGGCGCAAGGCCATGTCGCCAATTGCCGCCAACCGTGAATTATACGATTTGATTCGGGATGGCGTACCCGTCCAGTTTGATGATGAGCAAGGTATTAAGCAGTACGAAAAGGTTCGCCTTGTTCACTTTGATGACCCAATACAAAACAACTGGTTGGCGGTCTCCCAGCTATGGATTAAATCGATAGGCCAAGCACCAAAAGCTACCTACCGTCGTCCGGACGTAATTCTGTATATCAATGGCCTGCCGTTGGTGTTTGTTGAGCTGAAAAACTCTAATGTAAAGCTCCGCAATGCTTTCGAAGATAACCTTCGCAGCTATCGCCATGACATTCCCCAGCTCTTTCACTGTAACGCTTTTTGTATGCTTTCTAATGCCTTGGAAACTCGGATAGGTAGCTTCACGGCTGGATGGGAGCACTTTTTCAACTGGTTCCGGGTCAAAAGCGAAAATGAAGCGATAGATCGCAAGAAAATTACCGAGCAGGCCACTAGCCTGGAACAAGCGGCAAACGGTCTTTTCGAACCTTCTCGGATGCTGGACTATATCGAGAACTTCATCTTGTTTCATAAGGGCGAAACCAAGATTATCGCCCAAAACCATCAGTTTTTGGGCGTCAATAACGCCTTTAAGCGGTTCCAAAAACGCCGGGAGCATGATGGCAAACTGGGGGTGTTCTAGCATACCCAGGGCTCGGGCAAGAGCTTTTCGATGATTTTCTACGCTCGCAAGATTTTCCGGAAGGCCACGGGTAATTTTAGTTTTGTGGTAGTTACCGATAGGCAGGATCTCGACAGACAGATCTACCGGAATTTCCTCAATACTGAAACAGTTCGAAAAGAGGATGCCGCTCAACCGGCCGATGCCGAAGAAATGCGCAAGTTTCTGGGGCAGAACAAGAAGGTGGTTTTCACCCTGATTCAGAAATTCAGGTACGACAAGGGTCGTAAGTATCCCCGGCTGTTCGACCCGGAAAAGGAAAATCGGGAAATCATCGTGATGGTGGATGAGGCCCACCGTACCCAATACAAGAACTTGGCAGAAAACATGCGGGCAGGTCTTGCGGGTGCTCACTTCCTTGCTTTCACCGGCACGCCTCTCCTGGGCCGTGATCGCAAAACCAATAGCTGGTTCGGCGATTATGTATCCGAGTACAACTTCCAGCAGGCGATGGAAGATAAGGCCACGGTCCCGTTGTTCTACGAGAAACGCGTGCCGAAGGTACTCATCCAGAACGACGATCTAGGTGATGAGTTCTATGAATTGCTGGAAAACGAACACCTGGACGAAGCGCAGCAGGAAAAACTGGAGAAAAAGTATGCCCGCGAACTGGAGGTCATTAAACGCAACGATCGTCTACATAGAGATTGCAGAACTTCGGGCCTTCATTGAAGATAAGTTGCAGCATTTGCTTGAGCAGAACCACACTCGAATAGACTTTGCTCAGCGTCTTCAGGAGATCATCGACCAATACAACGCAGGTAGTTCTTCAGCAGATGCTTATTATGAAGACTTAGTAAAGTACGTCAGTAACTTGACAGAGGAAGCCGAACGCCACAGTCGTGAAGGGCTATCGGAGGAAGAATTAGAGCTTTATGACCTCCTAAAGAAAGACAAATTGACCAAAGCAGAGGAACAGAAAGTCAAGCTAGCAGCTAAAGCTTTAATCATTCGGCTGCTTAAAGGTTCCCCCAAAGTCTTGGTGCAGGATTGGTGGAAGGACGGCCAAACACAACGAACAGTAAAAGCAGCAATTGAAGAAGTACTCCACAAAGATTTATCTGCGAGCTACGACCGGATGGTGTTTAAAGAAAAGTGCGATAACGTGTTTGAACTTGTTGTGGAATTTGCCGAAAATGGCCGAAAATGGGTCGCGTAAAGAATAACATCATATATAGCACTACCCAGGCTCACTACTATTCTAATGACAGCTGTTGACTACTCCAAGTAGCCCTGATCACCTCCGGTGGAGAACAGCAACTAGCCAAGATTGCCGAACAGCAGGACGACCCCGAGGCTTTTCAGCAGCATGCATTATTGGATAATCTTCGTGGCCTACTCACCCATAGAAAGCTCAGGCAGAGCCTGCAAACAACACAAGGCGAAGCCGGGGCCCGGCAAAGCGCGCGGGAAAACCGAGAAAAAGCTATATATACGAAAAGGAAAAGTACGGGAACCCGCTCGAGTAAGCCAGGCAAGCGCAGTAAAGGGTATATGAGTAGCGATTGAGGGGTATTTTTAGACTTAAAGTCAGTGAGGCACAGCGATATCGACCAGGTGAGTCGGCGGCAATAGATCAAGGCTCGCTTTCATGGTGCGCACTTCCTCTGCTGGCGGGCGGCCAAAAAAACGCTTAAATTCGCGGCTAAACTGGGAGGGGCTCTCATAGCCGACCCGACTAGCGGCGGCGGCTGCCGTTACCCCGTCACGTATCATTAGCAGCCTCGCATGGTGCAAACGGGTGGATTTAATGTATTGGATAGGCGAGGTTTGAGTCACCGCCTTGAAGTGAACGTGAAAGGCTGGCGCACTCATGCCTGCTTCATTGGCCAGGCTGGCGACTTCCAGCGGATCGGCATAGTGGGCATGAATACGGTTGAGCGCCTTAGCGATTTTGCCAAATTGGCCATAGCGGGAGAGTGCTGTTCGAACACTGCCCCCCTGCTCTCCCGTCAATACCCGGTAGCAGATCTCCCTGACGATAAAAGGGGCGAGTATATGCGCATCCGTTGGGGAGGCAAGCGCACTCAGCAGCCGTAACGTTGCATCGGCCAGCGACGCTTCCAGCGGGCTGGAAAGCATTCCACGCGGCGCCTCTAATGGCGGCCCTCCCGATGCTTCCAGCATCGTCACCAACTCAGCGATCACTACTGCATCCAGGCGGATCGCAATCCCCAGCATTGGCTCTTCAGGGCTGGCTTCTGTTTCCGACGTAAATGGCAGGGGCACCGATAACACCAAGTAATGCTGTGCATCGTAGATATAGACCTCATTCCCCAAATAACCACGCTTTCGGCCCTGGCAGATAATGACAATACTCGGCTCGTAAAGCACCGAGGTATTTTGCAGTGGGCGGTTAGAGCGCATAAAGCGCACGCCATCCAATAACGACTGGGTATAGCCTTCGTGGGGTGCCAGTTGGTATAAGCACTCGACGATCTTACGGTAAACCTCAGCATCGCTCTTCAATGTCATGTTAACCACCTCTATATATGCATGCCGCACCGGAATTAACTCGCCGCGCCGGGCACCTCTTAAGAGTAATATACATGCTGGGTGGCTTAACGCGCCGCACGCTATTAACAATCAAATAGGATTAGGCAATGATGCAATAGGAACGCCTATACTGATGCCCGCCGTGGCAGCTTAATCTCCTCAAGGTCAACCACCGAGAGGATTATCCAATGACGACGTTATCAACCCCATCTTCTAAAGTTGTTTTATTAACCGGTGCCAGCAGCGGTATCGGTGAGGCCACTGCCCGCTGGCTGGCAGGCCAAGGGCACCGCTTGATCATTGGTGCGCGCCGCACCGACCGGCTGGAAGCATTGACCCACTCCCTGCGCGCAGAGGGTGGCACAGTGGATTTTCAGGCGCTGGATGTCACCAATCTTGAAGACATGCAGGCGTTTGCGGATTTCGCGATCAATACCCATGGTCGCATTGATGTGATCATCAACAACGCTGGCGTAATGCCACTCTCCCCTTTAGCGGCGCTCAAGGTTGATGAGTGGAACCGCATGATCGACGTTAATATTCGCGGCGTACTCAATGGCATTGCTGCCATTCTGCCGACGATGCAGGCCCAGAAGAGCGGTCAGGTGATCAACATCTCATCTATTGGCGGCCTCACCGTTATGCCCACCGCCGCCGTTTATTGCGCCACCAAATATGCGGTTCGCGCTATTTCCGATGGCCTACGCCAGGAAACCGACAATATACGCGTGACCTGTGTCTACCCAGGTGTGGTGGAATCGGAACTGGCCCATACCATCACCGATGCTGAAACCGCAAAAGCGATCGACGTTTACCGTCAGATTGCGCTCAAGCCCGAGGCGATCGCTTCAGCCATAGCCCATGCCATTAACCAACCCGATGACGTCGACACCAGCGACATCGTGGTGCGGCCTACCGCCAGCCAATAACACCCCTTGCGTCACGCCCGAGCTGTTGCCGGGTGTGCGCCTAAGCACGAGTGACTTCACATGCAAGAAACCAAGCCTTCCATATACTGGACACGGGCACTGGTGGTCGCTGGCATTATCACTATTTTTCCAGCGGCCACCACTGCTCAAACCACCCCGAACGAAGGAAATGCCCCCATGACAGACCACCCGTATGTTGGAATGTGGGTCACTAAAGATGGTCGCATTCGTCATGAACTTTTAGCCAACAATCGTTACGACGAGGCCCGCGGTGAGCGTGAAAGCGCTTACCAAGGGCGGTATCAGGTGACGGGTAACTATATCGAATACTGGGACGACACCGGCTTTACTGCAGACGGCGAATTTATAGATGGCGTGCTGTATCACGCCGGTATGGTGCTATATCGCAAGGAGTAACTTTCAATCCAAACGGGGCACTACCAATAAATAACAACGCCCTTACATCAAAGCCATTAAACATCGGAACTATCTTCATCATGCCCTGAGTAGGAAGCTTTTTTCTTGCTGATGGGGCGCGAAAAGAAAGGCACCACATAAAGCACCATCCAGGCCAGCAACGTACACAAAACGGCTGTCTGCTCGCGCCCCAGACCAACCGCTACCCCAATGGCGGCAGTCAGCCAAATACCGGCCGCCGTGGTGAGCCCTGAAGTCGCCTGCTCATCTTTTCGAGTAATGATAGTGCCCGCACAAAGAAAACCGATGCCTGCAATGACACCTTGAATAACACGACTCATCTCTGAATCAGAAATACCCGCTTGCTCGGGAATAAAGATAAATAAAGCAGCTCCCATGCAGACCAGCATATGGGTCCGTATACCGGCCGGCTTGCCTCGCTGCTCTCGCTCGAGCCCCAACAGGCCCCCGAGAATAGCCGCCAGCAGTAGCCGGATTACCACAATGATGAGCTCACCCACATCGTTAAAATCTGAAAACTCAGAGATTATAATCTCTTTGATTTCTTGCACCTTTTAGCTCCTATACGATAGTCCATCATACCCACACGTTAGTGCGCTTGAGCACACAACCCACCCGGCACCGCCACTACCCACTCACGTATAGCCAGAATCGTTGGATCATGCTGACGACTTTCCGGGTAAACCAAAAAGAACGGCTTGCCTACCAATTCCGGGCCGAACGGTTGCACTAAGCGCCCCTCCTCTAATTCATCCTTAATCAACTGACGGCTCATCAGCGCTACGCCCTGCTCTCCAACGGCAGCAGAAATCGCGTGGGTCTCATCGGAAAACACCAGCCCGGCACTAACATCCAACCCAGGCACCTTTGCGTGTTTCTGCCAGAAGCTCCAATTCAGTGGCTCAGACACTTCTCCCTGAGGGCGAAAATGAATCAACGGATGCAGAGGCAGCTTTGCTACATCACGCAGGCCAAGGCGAGGGCTACAGGCCGGGATAAAGGTGTTATCAAAAAGTTTCTCCGCTACCAACCCCGGCCAACGGCCATCGCCATAGCGAATGGCAATGTCTGCCGTTACCCCATCCAGCGGAACCGGCTCATGGGACGCATGAATGCGCAGAATATAACTTTGGCATGCCAGCCGCCCTTAAAGCGTGGATTGATCAAGTGGTGCGGGCCGGCAGAACGGTGGAGTTCGATGACACCAATCCGATAGACCCTTTTGTACCCAAGCTTACAGACCGAGAAAGGCATGCCGTTGTGCTCACAGCTAGAGGCGGCGTGAATATGGCACCAGGAGAAGAAATGGCCCATATGAACCAGCTGGAACCCCACCTAGCCACGGCGCTAGGGTTTATCGGCATTACCCGCCTTCATTACATTGCTATCGAAGGCCAGGAAGTGGGCGGTGAGCTACTGGCCGCTTCCGTTGCCGAGGCAGTCGGTAAAGTTGAGTCTCTGGTTGATGAACTGCAGGTGGCGTTCCAGGACGCTCCAACCCCCGAACCAGCCTAAAGCTATGTGATGTGAACAACCAGCATCTAAGGTACGGAGATCGCTGACTCGGGAAATCCGTGCCTTGAGTATCTACCTAGCACTCGCTGCCAGTCGTGCACCCAATGCCACAAACAGTGCCCCTAAGCTTCTATCCATCCATAAACCAACGCGCGGTTTGCTCTTCAGAAAAGCACCCAGCTTAGCTCCAGCCAGTACCAAAGGGGGTTCTATTACCGCGGCGACCACGATAATCAAGCTGCCATGTAATAAAAGTTGCGCCTGAGCAGGACCAGCGCCCTCGACGATAAATTGTGGCAAAAAAGCCAGAAAGAATACGGCCACTTTGGGATTTAGCGCTGACACCAGCATACCCTGCCAATAAACCGAGGATAGGCGCTTGGGGCTCTGCTTTTCTGCTGCAATAAATTGATCGCCTCGCGACAGCAGCATTTTGACACCCAGCCAGATCAGATACGCCGCCCCGACCCATTTAACAATCGAAAACGCCAGAGCGGATGTCGCCAGAATTGCCGAAAGGCCAACGGCGGCCATCACTACATGCAACGCCGCTCCTGACCAAATCCCGAACATAGCGGCGAATCCTTGCCGTCGACCGCTGCGTAATGTTTGCCCCAATATGTAGGCAATATCCGGCCCTGGCGAAAGATTCAGAAGCACCGCCGCGGAAAGAAATGTTATCCAATGTAATAGCGAGTAGTCGAACACTGTTATTTTCCTTAATTACTTAGCGGCCAAAAGTAGCATGCTCAAAGTCCAAAGATTCATTACACAGCAATGTCAATCGGCCTCCATCAGTAGCGCATCGACAATAAAGCCCCCCTTTGCAGCCGTATAGGCTTCTCGGTCTGAAGAAAACTCTACTGCCCACAGGCGCTTCTTTTTCTCATACCGTTGCGAAAGCTCAGTATCAACACGCAGTTTATTGCGAAAATCCAACCGACGATGCCACTCCTCGCTGCCATACACCATAAGATGCAAATGATGCGTCCTACGTCCTTCAGCCCATCGCATTAACCAACGTCGCCCCACCAAAGAAGCGTTGTACTCCATTGATGTAGCATATTGGGCACGGCATAACGGCTCCAATAACTCATCGGCCCAGGATATTGAGTCAACGCCAGCCAGGATATCAATGATCGGCTTGGCCGATAGACCAGAAACAGCGGTACTTCCGATGTGCTCAATGGCTAGAAATTTATCTGGAAATAATCCTAGTAGCCGGTCTCGCTCCTGCTCAAATAGAGTTGGCCAAGCCGGATCATAGGGAAACAGCGCGACCTCCTCATGGATGGCTCGATTTAAAGATTCCGTTTCATCCATGGCTAAGGTTTCCTTGTTTCACGAATTGTTGTCTATGCATCATCTGATAACAGTGGCGGCATGGGGCAATCGAGAATATCGGCCATGGCACGGAACAGTTCGGCTTCGGCAGGCAGAATACGGCCACTGTGCTCAATACAGCGCGCCATCGCTTGCAACAGCGCAGGCTTATGCAGAGGCTTTAAGCGCCGCAAACGCTCAACGGCCAGGCTAAGCGCATGCATATCACTTATATCGTCAGTGGCCCTCAATGAGAACGGCAGCTCACTCTCAGCGGCATCGAGTGCAGCGCTTATCTCAACCGGGTCATCTTGCCCGGCGGTGGCAAGCACCGTCAGTAGCATCTGACACTCCCGCTGCAGGTCGTTTATCTTGAGGTTAGCGGGCCCACTGCCTTGCTTGCCGATGTTATTCAACACCAACTGATATAGCGTCCACTCCAACAGACTGACCTGGCCATCCGCCTCGATCAACCGTTCCATACAGAGGCGAAAATGCTGGGCCTGCTCCATCGAGAGCGACCGTAACGCTGGCAGCACCAGCTCAACCAGTGGCAAGCGTAACTGTACATCCAGCCTCAACATTTCAGGGCCATAATCCATCAGCGCTCGGTAAACATCTGGCAGTGCAACTTGATGCAATGCCTTAAGCTGATGCTGACGCATTGTCTTATCCTGACTGAGCAGCAGTGAGTAGATCAGAGCGCGCGCAGCATAGGGCTCATGGGCGGCACTTTTAATCCGCTCAGGCAGCGCATCTAGTGTGGCTCTAGCCTGTTTAAGATGGCGCGGGTCAGGCTGGCCCATGGTGTTAATGGCGGTTTGAGCAGAGGCGCCTGTTAACACAGCCGCCATTGCCCCCGCTCCCGTTGCTGTTCCCGAGCCAAATCTGGGCTCCGCTTCAGACCGCTCATCGTTGCCTTCAATTTCGGGTTCGTGATTCTCGGTTTGCTGGTTGGGCCCGTTCTGGTGGCCATTAACAGTGGCTTCGAAGCGGCCATTCCAGTCCGGCATGACCCGCTTGATACGATCTTTCAGTGGCGGATGGGTGGCCATCATTTGGCTAAAGCCCTGCCGCACGCCTTGACCGAAGAACAGGTGGCTAAATTCCGCCGCCTGTGTCGCTTGCAGGTGAGAACCCTGGCTGTGCAAGCCGATTTTAACCAGCGCATTACCAATCCCCTTAGGGTTGCGGGTAAACTGCACCGCAGAGGCATCCGCCAGATATTCACGCTGCCGACTGACCGCCGATTTGATCAAATTGCCAAAGAAGGTACCTGCGGAACCAATCAGCATTAGCGCCGCCCCCAGCGCTAAAACGACAGCGCCTGAGTTGTCGCGTTTTCCACCGCCGACCCGCCGAAAGCGCATACTACGCAGCAATGTTCCGCCCAATAAGCCAATGATTAGGATGCCATGCAGTATGCTGATCAGGCGCATATTCAACCGCATGTCACCATGCAGAATATGGCTAAACTCATGAGCTACGACGCCCTGCAGTTCATCCCGCGTCAGGTTTCGGATCGTGCCGCGAGTAATCCCGATCACTGCATCATTGGTTTGATAACCGGCGGCGAAGGCATTGATGCTCTCCTCCTCCAGCACATACACGGAGGGCACTGGCGTACCAGAGGCAATCGCCATCTCTTCAACCACATTGAGAATACGCCGCTCATCAGCATCACGGGTATTAAGGTTGATCTCGCGTCCACCAAGGGCTTCTGCCACTACCCGGCCACCACGCCTTAGCTGACTGCGTTTGAATAGCCCGCCCAGCACCACGACGGCCAACACCGCAATAGCAACGCCAGTGACCAGTTCAATCGAGAGTGCCGACCACATACCCTGAGCAGAAAGATTAGTTTGTGTAGCAGATTGCTCCCCCATTAGATGCAGCGCGATGGTAATTGCCAGCGTGGTAACAGCAATCAGGGCAAGTACTGCCAGTACCATCAAAACGACCAGACGCCCGGTTTTACGACGAGCGTTATCCTGCGCGGTAAAAAAATCCATGTCGCGTTTTCCCTGAGCTTAGAACGACACCGTCGGCGCCACTTGAATCTGGGCGCTGTCTTCAAACTCTAACAACGAGGCATCCTGTCCATGGCCGAACATGCCCGCCACTGCTACCGGTGGGAAACTCTGCCGATAAGTGTTGTAGTGCATCACCGCATCATTAAAGGACTGCCGCGCAAAGGCCACTTTGTTTTCGGTGCTGGTTAGCTCTTCTGACAATTGCTGCATATTTTCTGAGGCTTTTAGATCCGGGTAGGCTTCCATGACCACATTGAGCCGTCCCATCGCCTGTGTCAGCGCGCCCTCTGCACCGCTCAGGTCTGCCATGGCTTTGGCGCTGCCTGGGTTTGCCGCGGCCGCTTTTAGCCCAGCGGCGGCTGTATTTCGAGCCTCTATCACGGACTGCAGCGTCTCCCGCTCATGACTGAGATAACCTTTTGCGGTCTCCACCAGATTAGGAATCAGGTCATGCCGACGCTTAAGTTGCACTTCAATTTGAGCAAAAGCGTTCTCAAAGCGATTTTTCAACGACACAAGTCGGTTGTAGATACCGATGACGTAAAACGCGATAGCGGCGATGATCGCCACGATAATGATGAGTGTAAGCGCCATGATCCTTCCTTAGAGTAGAAATTAGATATGTAATAAAAATAGTAACACCTAAAACAATTTAAGTACGGCAATGCAAAAACCAAGTTCAAACACTTATACTGATAGCTCTGCTTGATTCATTTGATTATGACCGACGCTCAAACTGCTCTTGAGTACCAGAAATACGACTAATAAATATGCTATCTACAACGGCAGTATGGTTCAGTATGCGAATAAAGAAATTCGCATCACTTTCTGGAAGCAAATGAATTTGCCGCTCTCCGAATGAAAGAAGTTCAATATTTGCCCACTGTTTATATCTAAAAGCGTTTGCATACCGCATAGCAACTTTTCCTCTTTGCTTACCAGGTGTTTTCAGAGCCCGGCGGCCCCATGTCGATCTGAATATCCGGGGCAATATCCACCACGCCTTGGATATGCTTTAGTCGATCCGCAGTGGCAATGTCTGCTGATCCGGTGATGCAGCCAATCTCCTTAAGAACATCCCGGATGGTTAACCCTTCTGCACTAAGGCGTGTAGCTATTTCCTCAATCGACTGGTCGCTTGAAATCGTCACTATCCAGAGCTCTATATTTGCCATCGATCTTACCTTCGAAGTCTGTTCCCTAGGCAGGGCCGCATGGGATACCCGCCTAGAGATAATCTGCTCACATTAAGGTGCTTGCACCAACCCTGCTCCCACGCCGGATTCAGGCAACGGCAGCTCTTGCACCGAAGCCACCAGCTGCTTCCAAAGTTTGCTTCCCCGCAATGAGGCATCCGACTGCGCCCACAGGGCTGCGCAGCCTGCCACGTGTGGCGCCGCCATGCTGGTGCCACTGATCGCCTTATGCCGAGTAGGCCGGGGCCATGAGGAGAAGATATCGCGCCCAGGCGCGGCAATCTCAATCTTGCCATGATTGGAAAAGCTGGAGGGTTTCAGGTTCGGATCGAGAGATGCGACTGACATCACCGTAGGCGAGTTGGCAGGCGCGCCCGTATTGGTCGCAGAATTCCCCGCCGCGGCAATAATGAGGCACCCATTACGCAGCGCCGCTTCACCCGCATGGGTGTAGGCGGCCTGCACCGGGCTCTGGCTGCCAAGCGACATCGAGATCACCTCACACCGGTTGGCGATAGCCCAGTTCAAGCCAGCGAGCACGCCCGCCCCGGTACTGCTGCCCGAGTTGGTCAGCACCTTCCCAACGTAGACCTCAGCTTCATATGCGATACCGTAACGCTGCGTGTTTTCACCCGGCGCCAGGGGGCCGCAAGCCGTGCCGATACAGTGCGTACCGTGCCCATTCATATCTTGCACCGGCTCCCCAACGAACGAGCGAGTAACGAATTCCCGGCCAGCGAAATCCGGGTGGCCAAGATCCATCCCGGTATCCAGCACGGCCACCTTAATACCTGCACCACTCCAACTACTTTGCAGCACCCTGCACCGGGTTAGCCCCCATGTCGACCGCTGAGCGTCAGACTCAGTCCCCTCATCGGAGTCCCCCCTATCAAGGTCGACCCCCAAGTCGCGCGCGATGGTGCTCGCTGCGCTCAAGAAGCCGCGGAGATACTCCGAGTTTTTAGAACCAGAGTTTTTAAAGCCAGAGTTTTTAAAATTAGAGCTTTTAAAATCAGAGCTTTTAAAATCAGAGCTCTCGGAAAACGCAAAGTACTCCGGCTCAATGATTTCGATAGGACTATCCGCTGACACCTTATCCAACACACTCATGCCATGTTGCTCCAAGGCATCACCACCTACCAGTGCCACGCCTAGCTCGGGAAATACCATCGCTTCGGCATCCCCCGCGTCTTCCAGGCTGACGGCCTGATCGGTAAAGTCACGGGCATCAGCCACCCGAAAGTTCTGTGCTTTTAACGATTTGATACCCTCTTCCATCCATCCGTCACGAAAGCTGATAAGAAAGCGCCCTGTTTCTAGGCAGCTACCGCCTCGTTCCAGGGCCGCCAACAACAGCTTTTCGGTGCTACACGAAACGGTGGCAAGCACCCCGTTTTCTCCAGTGGGTGTGTTACCGTTTCCGCGGCCTGTCGGTTTTTTAGCCATCGCTGACCTCCATTTCGTCTGGCTTTCAAATGTTACTGCTCAAGTGCTTACCCATAAAAAGCAAAGCCTCTCTATGCAGAGAGTCGTGCTTTCAGCTTAACGCACCTAATGATCTTCGCCAGATTGATTGAGTTCAGCGGGAATACGCTCGTCAGCCCGAAGGGTGAGCACTTCAAAACCGGAAGCAGTGACGGCAATCGTGTGCTCCCACTGGGCTGACAATGTTTTGTCACTGGTGACCACCGTCCAACCATCCCGCTTGGTTTTTATCTTGGCCCTGCCCTGATTAATCATGGGCTCGATGGTAAACACCATGCCCTCTTTTAACGCCAAGCCTCTGCCTTTCTTTCCGTAATGCAGCACCTCCGGCTCTTCATGCATTTCCCGGCCAATGCCGTGGCCGCAATACTCACGAACCACAGAGTAGCCATGCTGTTCAGCATGTTGCTGAATCGCATAACCCACGTCGCCCAAGGTGGCACCGGGCTTGACCGCTTGAATCCCTTGCCACATGGCTTCGTAGGTTTTATCGACCAGTCGCTTGGCAAAGGGAGTGACATCGCCAATCAGGTACATCTTGCTGGAGTCGGCAATAAAGCCGTCTTTCTCCAGGGTAATATCGACATTGACGATATCGCCTGATTTGAGCGTTTGCTTGTCGGATGGAATGCCATGGCACACTACGTGGTTCACTGAGGCATTCAATACGTATTGGTAATCGTATTGCCCCTTACTGGCCGGGCGAGCCTCCAGTTGATCAACGATATAACGCTCGGCCCAATCGTTAATAGCCATGGTGGATACGCCGGGCACTATCCGTTGGTTGAGATGACTGAACACCAATCCGAGTAGCTGGCCGGCTGTCCGCATTAAGCGCAACTCCTCCTCGTTTTTCAGCGCTACCTCACTCACCGGCTACTTTCCTTACTTCAACGTCAGCTTGTTTCATTTGCTCACGCATAATCTCAGAAAAAGTCATGCTCGGATTGGCCTCAGCGAGCATACCTACCTTTATCCAGTACTCCGCCTGGGCATTGATAGAGCGCACCATTACAGAGCTCGCTTTGCGAATATCTTCGTGCAGCTGATCATTGATTTTTACGATACCCATCACACCACCTAATATATGAAACGAATATAAATCATATACAGATCATATATTGCGTGACGACTGGCGGCAAGGCTACCTGGTTACGTTAAGCTGTAACGTTAGAGAGAGGTTTCAACGCCACTACTTTCTTGCGCAGCGCCAGCTTCGGCTTCTCTAACGAAGCGCGCCACTGAAAACACTCCTGCTGTTGTTGCGGGTCGTTATCGGGGCTTGCGCCGAAGGCATCCAGCCAAGCCTGACGGGAACACAGGTCTTGATACTCCCCGAGCAGGCCCTGGCGATGCTTCAATTCAGTCAGGAACAGCTCGGGAGTCTGCGGATTCAGATCAGCCAGATAGCGAATCCGCTTCACGCCCTTGCGCAGTTCATGGAACTCGGCGCCTTGAGCGTCCAATGAGAGTGCCGCCAGATCCTCATCGTGGCGTGCGATGCGCTCGTCTAGTGCCGCCTTGATGCGTTTTGGCGTGAGTTTTGACAGCGCCTTCCCAACATCATCGGAAACGATAAAACTCTGCCAGTCCTCAAGCTCTTCAGCGTACTCCGGTGCATTTAACTGCTGGCACAGCGTCTGGTGCCGTTCCCGCTGGCTAGCCTGCAGCCACTGCGTTAACCCCTTTCGAGTAACCGACGAGAGCGGCGGTGATGTCTTGCCCATATCCTCCAGAAACACATCAATATCACGGAGATCACTGGTGGCCTGGGCGCGATGCTTGAGCCGCTTAAGCATCTTCTTAAAACCAGGTACTCGGGTAATGGCGTGCACGGATTCACCCACTGCTCGGCTGCGGCGCAGATTGACCCGGTACTGGTGCAGAAACTCAGGATCAACACCTGCGATGACGCCAGGCTCCAAGGCCCGAATCATCTGATACTGGTGCTCCAGCATGGCGCATATTCGGCTGGCAGTGTCGCCTTTGTGTTTGGGTGGCTGGGGGGCAAGGCGCTTGAAAAGTGGGTAACTGGCCGCTTCCGGGGTCAGGCACCCCGTCAGTTTAGCTCCGCCCTGCTCCACGCTTTTCCAGGCAGTGCCAGACAGCGTGAAATGCAGCAAGCTACCGGTGGGCAGCGAATGCGGCGCTGTGTTATCGAGCCAACGGGCCAGATCATGCAGCGCCGGGTTATGCCCAATCACCAGCACCCTTTCGGCTTCATCCGGTAACGCTTTGAGCCATGCCTGCAGCCCGGCGCCATCGAAAGTGTAAAGGTCTTCATCGAAGTGAACCTGATCGACCAGAGTATGTTCAGGCAGTTGCACCGCGATCTCGTCGAAGGTTTCCCGCGTGCGAGCCGCTGTACTGACGTAAATCTCCCCTTCCAACGCTTGCCAGCGCTGCAGCACATGCGCCATCGCCGCTGCCTGTCGCTTACCCCGCTTTCGCAACGGCCGTTGGTGGTCGGTCATATCGCCACTGGGCTGTTTGGCCTTGGCGTGCCGCATTAGGTATAAGTGCCGCATGGGTTCGCTCACAAGTAAGGTGGTGTTGAACGAAGTTTAGTACACGCGCATCACCTATTGAGTAAGATTAAAGGCGCCCCCCGCCTTCGCCCTCTTTTATACCATCGCGACACACCACGACTTGGTTCCTGCCGCCGCGCTTGCCAGCATAAAGCATCTGATCCGCCCGCGTGATGAGAGAGTCTAGATCGACCTCACCACTATTCGTTGCAGCCACCCCGATGGTGACACTTGGGCTCAGCTCGCTCATCTCTTCCTTTAACGGCAGCTCAGCGACCTTCTTTTTCAAGCGCTCAGCGATGATTTGCGCATCGTTTGGGTTAGTGTTCGGCAGGGCCACTACAAACTCCTCCCCACCAAAACGCCCTATTACATCCGATGGACGCAGCGACGCTGCGCAAGCCTCTGCGATTTTAATCAGCACCCAATCCCCGTGGCTATGCCCCCAGGTATCGTTAATACGCTTGAAATGGTCGACATCGATCATAAAAAGGCTAAACGGCATCTTTTCTGACTGTGAGCGCTGTAACAGCTCCTCGGCCAGTTTCATAAAATGGCCCCGATTATTGAGGCTGGTCAACGCGTCCCGCTCTGCGACCACTCGCAGCTGCGCCTCCAGCGATTTTCGATGTGCTATTTCCGCGTGCAGCTGGTGGTTATAATCACGCTCTTCGTGAAGCAACGCATACTGCTTGCGCTGAAGAATCTCCAAACGAAGCAAGGCAAAGAACCCCACCACGATTCCCATAATCAACAAAAGTACGATGCGAAGCGCCGTTATCAGGGCAATCTCCGTAAACAGAACAGCAGCGACTAAAAAGCCAATATTTAAGTAAAGGCTGGCAAACACCACCACGGTTAGCAGGTTGGGAATTAGAAGATAGAACGCCATAGTGGCGACCACCACAGCGGTAATTTGGGTGGGGAGACTGTCTGGGCGTAAAGGAATAATCAAAATGATGCCCGTTGCCAATATCCACAATGGCAACGCGTGGAGCCAGGGGCGATAAGAATGGCCAAGCCCATACCTAACAATCAAGGCAATAAGAAGGCAAAGACTTACCACCACAGCACGCATGCTAAGCAGCAGATAAAATTCGCTAGTGAGTCCAAGCAGGTAGTAATCCGAAATCGCAAACATACCAAAGACTAAGGTCGCGACGCTTAAGGCACGGCTAAACTCCAACCTAACGTTTTCCTGGATAGACTGGCGATACATCGACTCCCTGCCAGCGTCGCAAAATTGGCCCGTTAACCAATGCACCTGGTTCCGCTTTTTTTGTAATGGCAAAGCCCCACACTCCCTGAGTAACGCGGCGATTTCTTTCGGGTTCACTAAGTAAAGCTACCCCACTAACCGAAACAGTCAACTGGAGTGAGTTAGCGAACACGCTTATGCGGCTTCACCACCAGCCAACTGGCCAACACCAAGCTGCCGAATAGCGTATAAACCACCACAAACACCCACTCCGGCAACGTTAAATAGAGCAGGCTATGCAGCCAGTGCTGAATAAATGACCCCGAATAGGTGCCAGCGCCCACCTCTGCTCTAAGCGCCATTTCCCAGGTGGTTAACGGGCAAACGACACCTAACCAGGCTTGAACGACCACATAGCCAATCGCGCACAAATGCACGATGCGGAAAATGCGATTGCGCACCCACTGCCAGTTCAGAAAATAGCCCGCGTATACTGCGAATAAGCCGAGTACCACGAAGGCCACAAACAACACATGAAGTATAAGGATAGCGTCGGCTAGCAAAAGTAGCAGGGACAGTGGCATAGGGAATGGGCTATCTGTCACAAAACACCTCAACCTCTAACTGAAACATTTGTTTACATGAATACAAGCGTTCGTTAATAACATCCTTTTATAATACTTACCGCTAATTGCGCACTAGGCTTACTCCTGTATAACAGCGCAATATTTTTAGCCGCCGTAGACTAAAAGACCGTCAGTAAGGCCTCTCCCAGCGTTTCCGCCCATTGTGACAATGCTTCTCACCATAGCCGAAGGACAACAACAAAAGATGGCTCAGAGTAACCGTCGTCTCGCCATGCAGGCTTGGCTGTTGATTCTACTCACTAGTAGTTTGCTGATCAGTGTCAGCAGCCTGCTGCTAGACCGCGTTGCACACCTTCCGCTACCCCCACAGTGGCGTTTGAGCCCTGATGGCACCCTTGCCGTGCTGTTGGTTAGCGTCGGCCTGCTGGCCCTGCTGAGCCACCAGTCACGCTGGCGACGTTTAGCCGGTGGCCTGATGATCGTATTGGGTGGTTATAGCCTTGGCCATGATCTTCTCGCACCGGGAACGGACGACGGGCTTTCATGGCTCACCGGACAGCCACGCCTGGGCAGGGTACCTGCGTTGCTGGTGGTAATCATGGGAACGAGTTGTTTCTTTTCTCCGGCATCGGGGGGCACTCGGCGAGGTTATCGCTTGATCGGCTGGACGTCGATCATCCTCGGCGTCGCTACGTTGGCTTATCCACTGATCACCCAGACGCCACCCGTCTCGGTGGCAGGCCTCACCTCCATGGGTAGCTTATTCTGCCTTCTGCTGGGCGCGGCTCTACTGATTATTGCCCATCAGCGTACCTATCCGACGCTGCCACTGCCCCGCTCTGCCATTATCGTCGGTGTGTTAGGCGTCACGGTCAGCATCATGATCTGGCTGGCCAGCAGCTGGGTACAGTACAACGCCCGCCTCACCGCTGCCGATACGCTAGTGAACAATGTCGCCGATGGCATGGAGCAGCGAATTGAGTCAAGAGTAAAACAGGTTGAGCGCCTAACAGAGCGCTGGATGGCGTTAAGAGGCGAGGGTCGTAGTGCCGTTCGCGAGCTTCAAGAAGTAGAGATGCGAACGTTTATGCGTGACGAGCCAAGCTTGCTGGCCATCGTTCACTTAGGCGATGACTCCCAAGTACGGTGGCGAGTGGGCCGCGAACCCGCAAACCTACTATGGATGATGGATCAACTGACCGGCCCAGCGACACTGGGCTGGCTACGCCAGCAAAATATATTCCATCTACCTATCAGCTGGCGTTTTCCTGATCCAGAACGTAGCAGCCATGGCCTACTAGCGGTGACGCTTGATGGGGGGCAGACCACCATGCTGGCTGCTATCGACTTAGCCGAGATCATCCAGTTGCAGCGTCATCTGGATACGAGTGGCTTCACCATCACGTATACCTCAAACGACCAAACGTGGGGCACGTTGGCTGCTAAAAGTTCGCACGGAGCCCTTATCCCGAGGGCGTTTGCCTCCCGCGAGGTGACGCTGCCCGGCGGGCCAACCTTCACGATTACAGCACTGGATGGGCCGCTGTCGCTGAGCAGCCTGCCCGGCGCTTTGCCGGTGATCTTCGGCCTAATGGGGTTAGTATTCTCTTATCAGTTGATCATCAGCCGTGCCCTTATCGCCTTCCGTAACCAACAGGCCGCCGCTTTGCAGCTCAATGAGCAGCGCTTCCGGTCCCTGTTCACCCATAACCCAGATGCGGTATTTGCTCATCACCGTGACGGCACCTATGAAAGCCTCAATCCGGTGACGGAAGCCATCGTGGGACTCTCGGAAAGCGACCTACTGGGAAAGCACTTCCGCTCAGTCGTCTGCGAACCAGCGTGTTCCAATCAGGATGTAGAGCGTACGGAGACCGCTTTCAATCGCGCCATCAACGGACTCCCCAGCAGCTATACCATGCGCTTCGTAAGCGAAGGGGCTTCTCAAGATTTGGAAGTAACAATGGTGCCCATAGTGGTTGATGGCGAGGTCAGCGGGGTCTTCGGTATTGCCAAGGACATCACCGATCGCGTTGCCGCCGAGGAGCGGCTGCTCATTCTGGAGCGAAGCCTTGAGGCGAGCGGCAACGGCGCCATGATCATTGACGTTCGTACGGAAGAGAAACAAGTGGTTTATGTGAACCACGCGTTCACACGGATTACCGGTTACCTAGAGCAAGAAGTCATCGGCCACGCGCCGCTACTTCTCAGCGGTGCTGAAACGGATACTGAGGACACCAAGCAGATCCAAGCAGCGATCCAGCACGGCACTAGCCTGACCACCACCGTGCGCACTTATCGTCGCGACGGCTCCCCTTTTTGGAATCAACTGTTCATGTCGCCGGTGAAGGATGCCAACCAACAGGTTAGCCACTTCATCTGCATTATCAACGATATCTCCGAGCGTAAGGAGCAGGAGAGCCAGCTGGCTTATCAGGCGACCCACGACGTTCTGACCGGCCTTGGCAATCGAGCACTATTCAGTGATCGCCTGGCCCATGATGTTGAATTGGCGGCTCGCAATGGCCAAACGTTGGCCGTACTCTTCGTTGACCTGGACGAGTTCAAACCTATCAACGATACGCTCGGCCACAACGTTGGTGATCAGCTCTTGATCAGCGTGGCAGAGAAGCTACAGCAGGGGTTGCGGGTCAGTGATACGCTCGCCCGCTTGGGTGGCGATGAGTTCGTACTGCTGCTGCCCGACTTGAGCCACCCCGATGAGGCCGAAGAAGTGGCCGGCCGGCTGTTGGAAGCACTCAATAAACCCCACCGGATCAATGAGCACGAGCTGCACGTGTCGGCCAGCATTGGTATCGCCGTAAATCGCGCTGGGCTCGATGAGCCCGAGCGACTGCTTCAGCACGCAGACATGGCTATGTACAAAGCCAAGCAGCAAGGTCGTAACACCTACCAGATGTACACGGACGATCTCGACAGCAAGCTCAGTCAGCGTGTCACCCTGCGCAGCGAGCTACAGGAAGCCATTGAGCACGGCCATCTCAACCTGCATTACCAGCCCCTGCTGAACCGCGCAGGCGATGTCGACGGACTAGAGGCGTTGGTTCGCTGGTACCACCCGACCAAGGGCTTTATCTCGCCAGCGACGTTTATTCCCATTGCGGAGGAGACCGGTCAGATCATTCCGCTGAGCCGCTGGGTAATGCGGCAGGCCTGCAAAGATGCCCAACAATTGGTCGAACAAGGCCTGTTAAAAGGACGCATGGCAGTCAACCTCTCGCCCCTCCAGTTTCACCGCCCCAACTTCCTCAGCACGTTGCGCAATGTACTGAACGAGACGCACCTTGCACCTGAGCACCTGGAGCTGGAACTGACTGAAGGCATCCTGATGCGTGATGCCGACGGCGCCATCGATATCCTCCATGCCCTAAGCGGCATGGGTGTTAGTACTGCCATTGACGACTTCGGCACCGGTTTTTCCAGTCTGAGTTACCTGCGCGACCTGCCCATCGACAAGATCAAGATCGACCGTAGCTTCGTGCAGGATGCTGCCAAGAGCGACAAGAACGCCGCTATCTGCCAGGGCGTTATTACCTTGGCGCTGGAGCTTGACCTTAGGGTGGTTGCCGAAGGTATCGAAACGGTAGAACAGCACGACTACTTGATGTCGCTAGGCTGCGAGGTTTTCCAAGGCTACCTGTTTGCCAAACCGATGCCACTGGACAGCCTCATCACTTGGCTTACGCAAAAAGCCCAGATGACATCCAACGCATGACGGTTTACGCCAGGAAATGGGCTTTGCTTTCCAAATGACCAGGCTTCTACTGGCGCACACATAAAATGTACTGAACATGTTTATAAGCACAATACTTTACGGGTTTAGCAACATCGCCCGGAAATCCTCGCTCTCAAGGGGGTAAGCGAGGAGATAACCTTGGATACGGTTGCAGCCTTGCGCCTGCAGCCAAGTCAGTTCTCGTGAAGCTCACGAATTTCCTGATGAACAATATCCGAGCGTTCGGTGAGGGTGCCCTCGGTGAACTTCACCTGGAGCTGGCCAGGCGAGATGCCGTAACGGACCATGGTCTCGCGCAAACGGGAAGCAAACGTGCCGTCACGAAAAGCTTTGGGGCTCACGTTGAAGGAGATGACGGGGGGCTAAGCCCTGCTGCTTGCCACGCATGGAGATCTTTACACAACAGTTCTTGCACCCGCGGGCGGTTACACAGAATCATTTACACCCTCCTCTTCACACACCTTTCACTCAGGCATTTGCGCTTGTTCGCGCGTCACTCGGAGCGATGTGACTTCAACGCTGAGCGCATCACGCGTTTCTTCTAATTCGCTTATCTGATCACCGACCGCGTCAAGTTGGGTATTGGCCTCTTCGATATCGCTGTTTAACGCTTCAAGCTCTGCTTCAATCTGGCTACGCGCCTCTTCTGTTTCTTGACGCGCCTGTTGCGCGGCATCGCGAGCGGCTTCGGCCTCTTCAACCTCGGTGTTCAGCGCTTCGAGGTCAGATTCAGCTTGGTTGCGGGCCTCCTCAGCTTCTTGACGCGCCTGTTGTGCGGCATCGCGAGCAGCTTCGGCCTCTTCGATCTCGGTGTTTAGCGCTTCAAGGTCAGCTTCAGCTTGGCTACGAGCCTCTTCTGCTTCTTGTTGCGCCTGTTGAGCAGCATCGCGGGCGGCTTCGGCTTCTTCTTTGTTGGTCTCTACCTCGGCGTATTCCTGATTCAGCGTCTCAAGCTGACTCTGCCTTTCTTCTGCCTGTTCGTTAAACGTCTCAATTTCTTCTTCACGGGTTTCACGCTCACCGCGTAAAGCAGTCAAATCTTCTTGGGCATTGGCAATGTCGGCGCGCGTTGAAGCAAGTGCCGCCTCCGCTTCCGTTTGCTCAACCCCAAGGGCGTTCATTCTCTGCTGCAGCGTTGCCAAATCAAGCTCTGCGGCTTCCACCTCAGACATCTGCGCCTGAATTTGCTGATGCTTGCGTTCGGTTTCAGCCAACTGTGTTTCCAGCGCTTGCAAATTGTCCTGACGCGTCCCGGCAATGGTGTGCGCCACCGCGGCCCAAACCATCGCAATGACGGCGATAGCCAAAACCACTCTGACGCGGTTATCGCGCAACAATGCGATCGTTGATGGTTTATGAGTCCCTGTCATTGGTGCAATCCTCTCGCTTAAGTGCTGTCGCTACATTGGTGGCTAACGTGTGCTCGTTAGCGGATCGTGATCTGACCCTGCCGTTAATATGAAGGAAAGTTTTTGATTCGGCTAGAAACGGTCATTCAACACATGCGAAATGCCGCTTGTTATAACCTCAATACTCAATTAGCAACGGTGCCGACCCTTATAAGAACATTTTTCGGTGATGCCATGTGTTCCAATCAGGTAGTCAGAATCAGCTGCCAGTAACCTACGTCATGCCATTGTTCGAACTTGAATCCAACCTTTTCAAATTGGGCTACTTTTTTCATCCCCATTTTCTCGTGTAGCGCAACACTGGCTGGGTTGGGAAGCGTGATGCCGCCAATCACCGTCTGAATGCCACTCTCTTTGAGTTTGGAAAAGAGCGTTTCGTACAGTTTTGCACCCAAGCCCCTACCGTGCGCCTGGTTGGAAAGGTAGACGCTGGCTTCCACTGCAAATCGGTAGGCACTTCTCTCCTTCCATTTCGTCGCATAGGCGTAGCCCATCACCGTGTCGCCTTCCACTAAGACGATCCAAGGTAAGCCTACGCTCTGCACGCTTTCTATCCTTGCTTGAATCACTGCTCCAGAAACCGGCTTTTCTTCAAAGGAAATAGCGGTATTTTCGATGTAATGGTTATAAATGCGCGCGATGGCTTTCGAATCACCTTTGACCGCATCTCTGATCATGGTTTATTCCATTTATATTCTAGGGGTTTAAGTTCAACGAGTAACAAAATTCGACTAACGCTTTCTTGGTCAGCTAAGGCGCCTTTAACGCTAAGCCAGGCATCACCCACACCGCGTTGCCAGAAACTCGCCATTACCAACGGGGACGGTGCACGTGGTGAAATTGGGATCCGCCGATACCTGCACCATGAAAGCAGCCAATTCACCTGCATGGGAGGTGGCGTTATCCACCACAAGAAGCCCACCTTTGCGTAAAACTCGCTGGATATTAGGCCACCATTGCACATAATCGGAGCGTTTTGAGTCTAAAAAAATCAGGTCGAAACTGGCATCTTTCAACCTCTCAAACAGACCTCCCGCCTCCCCTGGATGCTGGGTAATGACATCAGAGAGGCCTGAGCGCTCAAAATTTTTCGCGGCCATCGCAAGCTTGAATTCGGAAAGTTCAACGGTGGTAACGTGCCCTCCAAACCTCTGTATTGCCTGGGCCAGCCACAAGGTGGAGTACCCGTTGGAAGTGCCAATTTCCAACACTCGTTGCGCGTTGGTTGCTTGAACAAGTACCGATAGAAACTCCCCCGTATCACGGGTGATATTGAGCATTCGTCTTGGGGGTTCAGAAATGGCAGCATCGTTTTGTTGGCCAAATCGCTCAAGCTCCCTTAGCAGTTCTTGAAGAGTTTCACTCACCGTTGTCTCCCGCTAGGCACAGCATTTCCATCATCCAATTTACCGCCCTTTACTTACACAGGCCGCTTGGCAAGCAGCGCCCAGACACCCGCTGAAGAGAGTAACGTTCCGCCAACCAAGTTGAAGCGGCGCTGGGCACGACGCGATGCGAGCATCTTACGCACCGACGTTGCGAATACGGCGTAGAGAGTGGCATTCAGCGTTGCCAACACCACGAACGTGATCGCAAGTATCCACAGTTGTTGCCCAGCATCGGCGTTCGGGCTGACGAATTGCGGCAAAAAGGCGACGAAGAAGATAATGCCCTTCGGGTTAAGCGCTGTCACAAGATAGGTGTTAGTGAAGAGCTTCCAGCACGAACCTGATACCGCCGGTGTTACCGGCTGCACCGACGATATACCGGCACGCAACAGCTTGATGCCCATATACAGCAGGTATAAACCACCGATCCATTTGATCACGGTGAACCAGAATGCCGAGGTGGCTAACACCGCTCCCAAGCCAAGCAGTGAAAAGAGCAGCGCCGTTGAGTCACCCAATGCCACCGCAGCGACAAGCGGAATATTAGCGCGCCTGCCTTGGGCAATGGAGTAGCTAACCACGGTCCAAATCGTTGGCCCAGGAATAGCGAGCAAGGCGACGGACGCAAGAGCAAAGGCGAACCAGATTTCAATCGACATGGAAAGCTACCTCACAGGTTGTTGATGCTAAGTTAGCATAAGATCCATGTCGATAGGAGTACCCTGTTCAAAGCTTAATAGCTCTATCTGTCATGCAGACTTTTAACCATTACCCTACGTTGCGGCTTGGCCAACGCCTTACTGAAACGTGGGTGGAATGGGTCGAGGAAGTGTTGGAGGAAGAGTAATAGCTATTGGTGAAACCAGATCCTTATGGAAGCAGGGGCTTTGGTGGGGGCTGTTATCAGCCAATAGAGGCTACCGGCGCTTTATGGGCTGGCTTTTAGAAGCTCAAAAAAAGAGGGCGGTAGGAATTCATCGATATAGCTGTCATTGAATTCGACTAACCGCGCCAACGCTTCGGGGTCGGGTAACTTCACGTGCTGACGGTTTCGGATCACCAGCCCCTCCTCACGCAGCATTTAGAAAGTCCGGCTCACGTGAACCGGGCTCATCCCCAGCGCGTCGCTAATCAGCTCCTGCGTGAGCGGCATGAAGAAGCTATTATCCTTAACGGCCTTGATCCGCTTAAGTCGCAGATAGATTTCGTAGAGAAAGTGCGCCAGCTGCTCGTGGGCTGAATACTTGCCGAGGTAGATCAGCCGCTCGGAGAGTTGCGCCTGCTGACGCGTTGCTGTGGCCACGATACCGGCGGCTAGGCTTGAACGCCCAAAGAGCTCAAAAAGCTGTTGATAGGAGAATGGACAAATCACCCCTTTATTAATCATTGCCGCACTCGCTAGGCGGCGAGTGAAACCAAAATCGCGAATACCGATGATATCGCCAGGAAGGTAAAACTTGAGGACCTGCTTTGAACCATTTTTTAAGTTGCGATAGGAGTATGCCCAGCCCTCCTTGACCACGCAGAACAGATCAGCATCCTCGCTTTCCTGCCAGAGCACCTCGCTAGCCGACATATACCGAGGGCTGAGCTCAAGGCCCAGCAATAGCGCTTTGTCTTCTGGAGACAGCGCGCCTTGAGTACTAAGGCCCCGCATCACTTCTGTATCGATGAGAGACACTCTGTTACCCCTCAGGCAAATGGTTTATTAGCGTTATTCTAAAACATTTGCCTACTTTACCAACCTAACGTAGGTTATGAATTATATGTATTATCAAATGGTTGCATGAATCCTACAGGGATGGTCCGGCTCCAGAATGCCACACGTCAACGTCGATTCGACAATAATTCAGGCAGCGTCATCAGGTCAGCCCCGGCATTGTCGCAAGACCTTCGGCGTTAATGTCTGACTATCTTGCTAAACGACCCCCTGGTAAAACGTCATCCTGCTTTAGAAGTAAGCGGTTTTCTGCGCTATTGATAACACTGACACCATAAGAGCGTCAGAATAGACGTTGCGTATCACTTCTCAAAGCAAAGGAGTTGCAAATG
The DNA here is from genome assembly GCF_055725665.1 of Vreelandella sp. DA03-1M. NCBI lineage: Bacteria > Pseudomonadati > Pseudomonadota > Gammaproteobacteria > Oceanospirillales > Halomonadaceae > Vreelandella > Vreelandella sp. DA03-1M. The sequence goes on along the minus strand of NZ_CM146798.1, from coordinate 2,020,688 downwards.
AAGCACCATGAAAAAATTAGACACGTTGGACACAAAAGCTTTTCCCTGCTGGCTCGGCTTGGCCGCCACGAGATAGCGATGCTGCTATGCGTCGCGGTACTTTCCGGCGGGATTTGGGGGTTCGTCACCCTGGCCGATGAGGTGAGCGAGGGAGATACCCAGACCATCGATGAGAGTCTGCTGCTCGCCCTTCGCAACCCCGCCGATCTTAGCGACCCGATTGGGCCGGGCTGGGTTGAAGAAATGGGGCGGGACTTTACTGCGCTTGGCGGTGTCGGCGTGCTGGTACTCATCACGTTAGGCGCTCTGGGCTACCTGTTACTCGCCGGACGCTATCGCGCGGCCCTCTTTGCCGCGATCGCGGTCCCCGGCGGCATTCTCCTCAGCACCGTGATGAAGATAGGTTTTGATCGCCCTCGCCCGGATCTCGTGCCGCATGAAGCCATGGTTTACACCGCAAGTTTTCCCAGCGGGCATTCAATGATGTCTGCCGTCACCTACCTCACCCTGGCCGCGCTACTCACCCGCGTTCAGCCCGCTTTGAGGCTGAAGGCTTATCTTCTGATTCTGGCGATATTACTAACCCTGCTGGTGGGCGTAAGCCGCGTCTACCTTGGTGTCCATTGGCCCACCGATGTGCTTGCCGGTTGGACAGCCGGGGCAAGCTGGGCCGCACTGTGCTGGATCGTGATGCGCTGGATGCAGCGGCATGGGCAGGTAGAGACAGAAGTTAGTGGGTCGGACACTGAATAACGTGGCTCAAGTAGCGCTGGGCAACACAGTGGATGTTGCCCAGCCATCTGCAAGCATGAATCTTCGGCTTAAAGCCAATAACAGGAGCTGATGATATCTAGCCTAGCCAGCCGTTACGGATCATCTATCCGATAAAAAATATAACGGTATCTCAAAGCTGAAAAATAAGCCTAACGCTTTAGATACAAAGGATAAGCTTGTAGCGGAACCAGGCTCAGTCTGTCAGACACATTGCTACATTTTGATGATTTCATCAGGCCAAGGTGAGGATAGGTTTACTTTTAAGTAGGGTCTTCACTATATAACCATGCGCCCTGACACTTTATACGCTAATATCAATTCTCGAAAGCTGGCTTCATACAGCTTAATAAGTCAAATAATGAATTTATAGAGGCAAATATCATGAGCAAAGGACAAGACAGTAAAAAAAATACTAAAAAGAAACCACTTTTAACGGCCAAAGAAAAGAAAGCTGTAAAATCATCAAAGAAAAGTGAAAAAAATGTGCTAGGGAAGCTCTGAAAAAGTCACTGCCATCAGCGATAATACGGCTATCGTCAACTGCATAGGATTCAGTGCTGCCATGGATCAAATCACCTTCTCAGAAGCCGAGTACCAGAACAAGAAGCGAAAGACCCGCCGCGAACTCTTTCTGGAGCGGATGGACAAGCTGATCCCCTGGACGCAGTTGGAGAAGAAGGTAGCCCGTTATTACCCCAAGGGCGAGAGCGGGCGGCCTCCGTATCAACTGTCTGCCATGCTCCGCGTCCATTGCATGCAATTGTTTTACAACCTGAGCGATCCGGCCATGGAAGACGCCCTCTACGAGATCGAGTCCATGCGCCAATTCGCCGGTTTGAAACTGGACCGATTGCCGGACGAAACCACGATTCTCAAGTTTCGCCATTTTCTGGAACGCCACGGCCTTGGCAAGGTGCTGTTCCAGGAAGTGAACAACCACCTGGAGAAAAATGGCCTGATGCTGCGCGAAGGGAGCATTGTCGATGCCACTATCATTTCTGCGCCTAGTTCCACCAAAAACAAAAAAGGCGAGCGCGATCCGCAAATGCACCAAACTAAAAAAGGTAGCTCTTGGCACTTTGGCATGAAAATGCACATAGGTGTCGACGATAAGCTTGGGTTGATTCACAGCATTGAGACCACGGCTGCCAATGTCCATGACATTGTGCCTGCCGATAAGCTCCTTCACGGTGAAGAGCAACGCGTCTTCGGTGATGCCGGTTACCTTGGTATTCAAAAACGAGACGAGCACAAGCACCGCAACGATGTCTCTTGGTATATTGCCAAACGGCCTGGCACCCGCAAGCAGCTAGATGCCAGGCGACAGAAAGTCGAAAAAATCAAAGCCAGTATCCGTGCCAAGGTGGAGCACCCCTTTCGGTACATCAAACAAGTTTTTGGTTATGGCAAGGCTCGCTATCGTGGACTGGCCAAAAACACTCAGCGCCTGCACTTGCTGGCGGCGTTCAGCAACCTGCTGATCAGTGAGAAATACCTATGGGAATAGGGCGATTGCGCCCGTTTTCCGCTCAATGAGCGGGAAACGGGCAAAAATACACAAAGAACGGGAGAAGAATGTCTGAATTTTCGATTTTTTCTCGGCTCAAGTGAGCGGTGATGAATATCGGCAGTTATTCAGACCTTCCCTAGGTAATTAAACCAGCCTAGCAAGCTGAGCATTCCGGTGCCCTGCCAAGAGCAATATCCAATCTGCAATATTGTCTAGGCACCGATTATATTAAATCGACAACGCCGACACCCCTTCATAATTTAAATAGCCTCTTTGCGCTCTAATTTTTCTGCTTTAATTGACCACAAGCCAAGCCAAGCCAAGCCAAGAAAAACTGTAAAGGTAAGCGAGCATATAACAATAGTTTGGGCAACTCTGGATATTGCTCAGGATGTAACGCCATATTGATATTGGCAGGATAGACAGCAGCCATTAGGATGATCAAACCACATGCGGCCCAAAAGCGAGTTTGGGAACCAAAATACCAATAGCTCCGGCCAGTTCAAAAATACCGCTAATCATCACCAACTCTTTGTGATAACCCAGATAATCCGGCATTGCCATTACAAAAAATCAGTAAAAAATGAGCAAGTCCACCAACAAAGAAAATAGCTGGGTGGGGATACTACCGTTCAATACCACTTTTAGTGGCCACGCCGGACACCATCGCTAACATGCCCCTCTCTTTATCCCTGGTAGCATCAAACAACAGGGCGGCACCGTTTAAGTGTCGCCCTGTGAAGTTTTTACTGCTTAATAGCAATGATCGCTATGTCCCCTTGTGCACGCTGCATTTCTCAAGCGCATCGGCCAACTGGAGCAGTAACTGGTCGTACAGCGTTGGCCCAAGGGGCAATTCAACGCCCAAGGGGTCGATAACACCCATCACGGCCGGTGTATCACCAAAGACGTTTTCTACCATCGTAGCGTTGAATTGAGGCTCACTGAATACGCAATGGATATCATTCTCCCGCACATGCTGCTGCAGGGCTTCAATGCGCGCCGGGCTGGGGTCAGAGGCATCGCCCAGCGAAATAGCGCCTGCTGAAGGGACGTCAAAACGCTGCTCAAAATACTGGTAGGCATCGTGGAAGACCACAAAGCGCGGTGCTGATTGCTCAGCAAACTGGCTTTCCAGCGACATTTGCAACGCCAGCACATCGGCTTTGGCCTGGGTAGCGTTACTCTGATAGGTCTCGGCGTTTTCAGGATCCATCGCGCTTAAACGACCGGCAATGGCATCTAGCCAGAAGCGAGCATTTTGTGGGTCTAACCAACCGTGTGGGTCTTCCCCATCATGATGGTGGTCGTGGTCGTGGTCGTGGTCGTGGTCGTGGTCGTGGTCGTGGTCGTGGTCGTGATGATCATCATGAACGCCCATGAGATCAGTCGATCGATCGCGATAATTCAGCACCTGCGTTTCGTCTAACGCCATCAGTTGCATATGCTCGGCATCTGACGCTAATGACGTCAGTGGGCTGGCAAGCCACGGTGTTAAGTCATTGCTGACCCAAACCACTAACTCAGCAGCATCCAGCGTTTTTGCTTCCGAAGGGCGCAGCGAGTACCCATGGGGAGAGGCACCCTGCTGCATAAACAGCGTAGGCTCCCCCAACTCCCCCATCACTTTACTGACCAGCGAATGTACCGGCGGGATGTCTACTGCGACTTTCGGCACATCGGCCATGGCGGCCAATGGAAATCCCAGCAGTACCGGCAACGTCATACGGGCAAGTGATATTTTCATTACATGCGCTCCTTTTAAGTTGTTTCGTTTTGCTGACTCGTTAACCTCTTGGCACTCGCACAAATTATGTTATAACATAACAATAAATCAACTCGGAGCCTATTATGTTTTCGCGTCTATCAACAAAAGGCATACCTGAATATTGCACCTCGTTGACAGACAATGCGTTGCTGAGAACCGATCAGTTGACGGTTCAATTTGGCCAGCAGCCGGTCCTGGAAAACATCAATCTGTCGCTAAAACCTGGTCAGATTGTCACCCTCATTGGCCCCAATGGCTCCGGTAAATCCACACTGGTCAAGACGCTGATAGGTGCGATCAAACCTTCCGCTGGTCATATTGTCCGCTCGCGTGATCTGAAGATCGGTTATGTGCCCCAACGCCTGCATCTGGATCCTACCTTACCGATGACGGTGCATCGCTTTATCAACCTCCCCAAACGGCATGCCAGCCGTGATATTGCCGAAGCATTAGAACAGGCGGGCGCCGAACATCTGTTGAATGCGGCCATGAATCATCTTTCCGGTGGCCAGCTGCAACGAGTGCTCTTGGCTCGCGCGCTACTATCGCGTCCCTCTTTGTTGTTGCTGGATGAAGCTACACAGGGGCTGGATCACCGGGGCGTTGCCGAGTTCTACCAGCGCATTGAACAGATCCGCCAACGCTCCCACTGTGCGGTGCTGATGGTCAGCCACGACTTGCATGTGGTCATGCGCACGGCAGACCACGTGATCTGCCTGAACAGGCATGTCTGCTGTGAAGGCCAACCCGAGAAAGTCTCCGCATCACCTCAGTACCATGCACTTTTCGGTGACCAAGCGGCTAGCGCACTGGCTTTCTATCGTCACCAACATGCGAACCCACAAGATAAGGAGGTGTTGCGTCATGCTGGATGACTTCATGTGGCGCGCTGCATTGGCAGGGCTCGGTGTGGGGTTAGCCGCAGCGCCGCTGGGATGCTTCGTTGTTTGGCGGCGAATGGCCTATTTCGGGGATGCCACCGCCCATGCGGCTATTCTAGGGGTGGCCTTGGCCCTGCTATGAAATCTCTCCATTTTCGCCGGTGTGATGGGCGTTGCTCTGCTGATGGCCTTTTGTGTGTCGACATTAAGCGGCAAAGGCTATGCCATGGACACCCTGCTAGGGGTAGTCGCGCACTCTGCCCTGGCCATTGGGCTGGTGGCCGTTTCCTTTGTTTCCGGCGTGCGTATTGATCTGCATGCTTACCTGTTTGGCGACATTTTGGCCGTGGGCAAAATCGACCTTGCGGTTATCTGGACGGGAGCCGTTCTGGTCATCAGTTTGATGTTATGGCGTTGGCAGGCGCTTTTAACTGCAACGCTCAACGAAGAACTCGCCTATGCCAGCCATATCAACCCGCGTCGTGAACAGCTGGTGTTGACGGTAGCGCTGGCCATTGTGGTGGCCGTCGCCCTCAAGGTGGTCGGCGCACTCTTGATTGCTGCGCTCTTGATTATCCCTGCCGCCACGGCGCGACCTTTCAGCCGCACCCCGGAACAGATGGCGCTTATTGCCGCCATGATAGCGATGGTAGCCACGACTGGCGGGCTGCGCGCCGCTTACATGTTTGACACACCGACAGGCCCGACCATTGTCTCTCTGGCCGCAGTGCTGTTTGTTCTTGCCATGCTCGTGACCCAAAGTTGGCGATTTTTATGCCAGCACCTCTCTATACGCGGCAAACCCGCCTCTACTCGTAGGGATCAATAACGCGGTGGATGACCGAGCTGCATCGGTTTACCGCGTGACTACTTATATCCCGTTTTACCATCGCTTATGGAGCCATTTATGTCTTCGCTACCCGCTACTCACCTAATGCTGCCAGAGCATGCAGCCATCGATAACGACATCAGCGTGTTACCGCGTATCTTTGAAGACGCCATTAATATCGCGATCTTTCAGCGGCCTCTTCCCGCCGATATCGCCTTTAGCGCGCAGGCACAATGCCAAACAGACCGCGCCTGGCAATATAGCTGGCTGGGTCATCCCGATGAAACGTTCATTGCCGACTTACGGCGACGGCTTCCTGCGCCGGAAGCTGCTGACCCACTAATCGACGATATGGCGACCATCGCTGAAGCGATCGCTTTTTTGTTTGATACCCAGACCGTCGGCATACGCGTGCGCCTGCTCAACAGTGCCATGTGCCCGCGGTTTCATTGCGACAACCTCCCCGCGCGCATGGTGACCACCTATTTCGGTCCGGGCAGCGAATGGCTGCCGGAGCACGCCATCAACCGTGACGGTTTGGGCGCGCCACATCCCACCCGACCCGACATAGCAACCGATGCCAGCGCTATTCAACGCCTTTCACCGGGTGACATAGCGTTACTTAAAGGAAGCGGCTGGGAAGGCTGCGAAGAGCGCGGCTTAGTGCATAGAAGCCCTTCCCTGGGTAACGATCAAAAAAGACTTTTGATGTCCATTGATCCCGCTTAGACATTGCTATAGCGACTCGCTTATTTCCATCGTGGAGACGACATGACATCGATAATTCGCCTCTATAACACGCTAACACGCACTAAAGGGCCGCTTCGCACCGAGCGTCCCGACCGGGTGACCCTGTATGTCTGTGGCCCCACGGTTTATAACTTCGCGCACATTGGTAACGCCCGACCCGCGGTTATTTTTGACTTACTGGCGCGTTTATTGCGGCATGACTACCCCGAGGTCGTTTACGCACGCAATTTTACCGACGTAGACGACAAAATTAATGCCGCCGCGGCAGAGGCCGGGGTACCGATTGGCACCATTACCGAACGCTATATCGACGCTTACCATGAGGATATGCAGGCGCTGGGGGTGTTGTCGCCGGATTTAGAGCCTCGAGTGACTGCCCACATTAACGACATTATCGAGCTGATCGCGACACTGATTACCCGTGGCCACGCTTATGAGGCCCAGGGACACGTGCTTTTTGATGTGGCGTCTTACCCTGAGTATGGAGCGCTTTCCGGACGCCGCACCGAGGATATGCTGGCGGGGGCGCGCGTAGAGGTTGCCCCCTACAAGCGCAATCCCCTCGATTTCGTGCTCTGGAAGCCTTCCACGTCAGCCATGCCCGGCTGGCAAAGCCCCTGGGGCCGCGGACGCCCCGGCTGGCACGTGGAGTGCACGGCGATGATCGGCCAACACCTGGGTCATACCATCGATATTCACGGTGGCGGCCAGGATTTGATCTTTCCTCACCACGAAAATGAGATTGCCCAAGGCACCTGCGCCCACGGCGCGCTCTACTGCCATACCTGGGTACACAACAGTTTTATTACTGTCGACGGACAGAAAATGTCTAAATCGCTCGGCAATGTACTGCTGGTGCGCGACCTACTCAGCCAAGCGCCCGGTGAAGCGATCCGTTTTGCGCTGCTGGCGACCCACTATCGTCACCCGCTGGATTGGAACTCTCGTCGCTTGGCTGAGGCGAGGCAAACGCTGGTGCGCTGGTACCGCCGCCTAGCCTCGGCCGCTGGGGATGAGCAGGTTGAGTGGAAGAACGTAGCGCCGGATGCCGAGGTGCTGGAAGCGCTGCGCGACGATCTTAATGTTCCCCGGGTGATTAGCCGTTTGCACGAGCTGGCAAGCGCTATTGGTAATGCCACTACCGAAGACAATGCGCGCACTGCAGCCTACCGACTGCGCGCCTCTGCCGCGTTAATCGGCTTACTACAGCAACCGGCAGTAAGCGCCTTAAATGCCCTGCGGGAATTACCGGATCAAGCCTCGCCAGACCGACTGCCCGTCAGTCAGATTGATGCGCTAGTAGCAGAACGCCATCACGCCCGCCAGCAGCGCGATTTCGCCCAGGCCGATGCCCTGCGAAATGCCCTTGAAGCGGCTGGCGTAGTGGTCCACGACACGCCGCATGGCAGCGAGTGGCAGTACGCCGACGCGGTGACGGTATGAGCAGGGAGGCGCGTAATGCAACACTATGATGTGATTGTCGTTGGGGCTGGCCCGGCGGGGATAGGCTTGGCCACTATGTTGGCAAAACTGCCCGATCTGGATTACACCCTTCTGGAGGGCGGGCTTATCGGGGAGTCGCTGCGCCGCTGGCCTGCGCAAACGCGCTTTATCACCCCCTCTTTCTACAGCAACCCCTTCGGCCTAGCCGATCTCAACGCCGTGGATGCATTGAGCTCACCCGCTCTGCACTGCGGCGTAGAGCACCCCAGCGGCGCCCAGTATGCAGACTATTTGAGCTTTGTTGCCCAACAACACAATTTGCCCATCCGCGAAAATTGCCATGTGCAGGAAGTAGCGTCCGCGGCGGACGGCGGCTTTATTCTGAGTACCGAGCAGGGCGAACTGACGACGCGCTTTCTGGTCTGGGCTACCGGTGAGTATCAGTTTCCCGAGCTGTCGCCATTCCCAGGGGCGAGTTGGTGCCAACATTATGCCGAAGTGGAAAACTGGGCAGACTTTACCGCTCCTCGCTATTCAGTGATCGGTGGGTACGAGAGCGGCGTCGATGCGGCGATCAATCTGGTTCAACTTGGGCGATCGATACGCCTGTTAGCGCGCAAATCCTCCTGGGACCCCAGCAGTCCCCACGACCCCAGCCTTTCCCTTTCGCCTTATACCCGTGGCCGCTTGGACGAGGCGGTCAACACCGGGCGGCTGGAGATTGTCTTCGGTGCGGATATTGTCGAAGTCATCGCTAATGCGGACACCGGGTTTAGCATACATGCCACCGACGGCCGTCAATGGGCGTGTGAGCAGCCACCTATACTCGGTACGGGTTTTATCAGCGGCGGCGGGGCAAGCCAGATCGAATCGCTGTGGGAGCGGGATCACCAAGGGCAGATACGGCTCAACGAGGTAGATGAATCCACCCTGACGCCCGGGCTATTTTTAGTCGGCCCGCAAGTACGCCACGACCCGCAAATCTACTGCTTTATTTACAAGTTTCGCCAGCGCTTCAGCATGCTTGCCACCTACTTGGCCGAACGTTTGGAGATCGATGCCTGGGTGCTAGAAGCCGATAACCAAGTATGGGGAGCCTTCGGCAATCAGGAATGCTGTGAGGAGTGCCAATGCTAACACTCTCATCTCGCCCACGATTGCCCGGTGTAACGCTAACTTCCAGCCTGCTTTTGGCGGCGATCGTTGGTGGGGCGTTACTTGGCCATTTCGCCCCCGCTCGTGGGCAGTGGCTGGGCGACAACGTCGATGCCACGCTGCTGACAATGATTGGCTTACTCTTTTTCAGTGTGCGTTTTGAGATGCTTGCCCAGCAGGCGAGTAACCTGCGCTTTTTGGCCATCGCCCTGGTAGCCAACTTTGTGTTCGTGCCCCTGATTGGCTATGGCGTCGCCGCATTGTTCATGGCGGCCCATCCGCTATTGATGGTGGGGTTGGTGATCTACTTTATGGCGCCGTGTACCGATTGGTTTCTCGGCTTTACCCGCCTGGCAGGAGGCAATATTGCGCTGGGCATGGCACTGGTTCCCCTCAACATGCTGATCCAGCTGCTGCTTTATCCACTCTATTTGCAGTGGTTTACCCAGCAGACGGGAAGCATTGAGGTGCAGCTGATCGGTACAACGCTACTCTACTGGTTTGTGCTCCCAGCGATTGCCGCGTTAACGCTGCATCACATCCTGCGCCGCGTACTTGGCGCGCAACGCTTTGCGCAGTGCCTGACCTGGGCAGACCGCGCCACTCCCTGGGTTATCGCCCTGCTGGTGATGCAAATATTCGCGGGTAATATCGCCGTGATGCTCGCTCACCACCGTGTGTTTGCTTTACTACTGCTGTCGGTGTTTGTGTTTTTCGTGCTGACCTTTTTGCTAAGCGAGATTATCTGCCGCTTCTGCCGTCTGGATTACCCGGAGCACGCGTTACTCACCATGACGATCGCTGCCCGCAATGCCCCCTTGATGCTAGCGGTCACGATGACCGCGTTACCTGGACAACCGCTGATCTATGCCGCCCTGGTGATTGGTATGTTAGTGGAGTTCCCCCATCTAACACTCCTTCGGCGCGTACTGCTGGCGCTCAGCGCCCGCCGCTACCCGAGCCAGCGGCAGACATAGCTGTACATAGCTTTTGTGCTCTAACGAAGCGCTCTTCACGCGCCCTATCACTTCTGTCACCTAGCGCTTGCTAACCTCTGATAAATTATGAGTTTACCCAATGACCACGAACACACTCGAACAGGCCGTCACCATCACACTACCAGATGGCGCCCAACGCCACTTTGACCACCCCATCAGTGTCGCAGAGGTGGCGTATGCCATTGGCCCCGGGCTTGGCAAACAGGCTATCGCTGGCAAGCTCAACGACCGACTGGTCGACGCCTGCGAGATGATCCACAGCGATGCCCAGCTACAGATCATTACCCCACGCGATGAGGCAGGGCTCGAGATCATTCGCCACTCCTGTGCGCATCTGGTCGGTCACGCCGTCAAACAGCTCTACCACAGCGCCATGATGGTGATTGGGCCCGTCATTGAAGACGGCTTCTACTACGATATCGCCTTTGAGCGGCCCTTTACGCCCAGCGATCTCGCCGCCATTGAAGCGCGCATGCAGGCGCTGATCGATCAAGAGTATGACGTTGTAAAGCGCATCACCCCACGGAATGAAGCGGCTGAGCTGTTTACAACCCGCGGTGAAGCTTACAAGCAGCGCTTAATCGAAGAGATGCCCGAGGAGGTAAAAGCGGTAGGACTCTATGTCCATCAAGAATACGTGGATATGTGCCGTGGCCCTCATGTTCCCAACACGCGTTTCCTTAACGCCTTCAAACTGACCAAGTTAGCTGGCGCCTACTGGCGGGGCGATGCCAAAAACGAACAGCTACAACGCATTTACGGCACCGCCTGGGCGGATAAAAAGCAGCTAAAAGCGTACTTACAGCGCCTTGAAGAGGCCGAAAAGCGCGACCATCGGCGTCTGGGGCGTGGCTTGGAACTGTTTCACTTTCAGGAAGATGCGCCTGGCGCAGTTTTCTGGCACCCCCGCGGCTGGGCGATTTTCCAGTCACTGATTGATTACATGCGCCGCCGTCAGCAGGCCGCAGGCTATGTGGAGGTAAATTCCCCCGATGTGATGGACCGCAGCCTATGGGAAATTTCCGGCCACTGGCACAACTATCGCGAGCATATGTTCACCACCGAGACCGAAGATGGCCGCTCGCTGGCGCTCAAACCGATGAACTGCCCCGGTAGCGTGCTGCTCTACCGCCACGGCTTAAAGAGCTATCGTGATCTACCCATCCGTATGGGTGAATTTGGCAAGGTGCACCGCTACGAGCCCTCCGGCGCGCTCCATGGGTTGCTCCGGGTGCGCCACTTTACTCAAGACGATGCGCATATCTACTGCACCCCCGGCCAGATGGACGCCGAGTGCCGCGACGTGGTGGCCCTGGTGCTGGACATCTACCGTCAGTTCGGCTTTGAGGAGGTGAGTATCAAGCTCTCCACCCGCCCGGAAAACCGCATGGGCGACGACGCCACCTGGGATGTTCTGGAAGGCGCGTTGGAGCAGGCGCTAACGGGCATGGGGCTTGAGTACCGACTCAATCCGGGAGAAGGCGCTTTCTACGGACCTAAGCTGGAGTTTGTGCTGCGCGACGCCATTGGCCGCGACTGGCAGTGCGGAACGCTGCAGGTGGATATGAACCTGCCCGAGCGCTTCGGCCTTGAATACGTGGATGAGGACGGCCAGCGCAAACCTCCGGTGATGCTGCATCGGGCGCTGTTTGGCTCGCTGGAGCGCTTTATCGGTATTTTGATCGAGCACTACGCGGGCAAGCTTCCGGCCTGGCTCTCGCCGGTTCAGGCAGTAGTGCTGTCGATTACCGACGAGCACGCCGCTTATGCTCGGGACGTCGCCCAGCTACTCAATGGTGTGGGGGTACGTACCGAAGTAGACACACGCAATGAGAAGATCGGCTACAAAATTCGCGAACAAACCCTCCAGCGAATTCCCTTTTTGCTTGTGGCGGGGGCGAAAGAGCGCGATGCAGGCACCATTGCGATACGTACTCGTGAAGGCGAAGACCTGGGCGTAGTACCTCTCAAGCAGGCGATAGCGCAACTGCTAGAGCAAGTTCAAGCCCCCGATGATCATCAACGCCAAACCGATCTTCAGCGTCTGCTTGAGCGAATGAGCGCAGCCTGATGTGACGGACTTACACCCTGGGCGATCGGTGCCCACCGGCGCATTTATACTACGTTATAACGTTAAAATTAGGCGGAATCGCTGTATGAGTGACCCGAGTAACAACGCTGACAAACAGCGTGAAGTAACGATGAAAGAGTGGGAAGCCAAGCTACTGGCCATGCCGGCTAGTGACTATATGAACGACGAGCAGCTGGCGTTTTTCCGTCAGCGGCTGCTGGCCGAACGCGAAGAACTTGAAGCACATTTAAAGGAGATGAAAACCGCGATTGCCTCCCACGAGCGCGACAGCGACGAGGCGGACCAAGCCTCGTTTGAAGAGGAGTTGCGCCTGGCATTGCGTCAAGCCAATCGGGAAAGCCGCTTGGTCAACAATATCGATGCGGCATTAAAGCGAATCGAGAATGGCGATTACGGCTACTGCGAAGAGACTGGCGAGCCTATCGGTATTCCACGCCTAATGTTCAGGCCTACTGCACGATTATGTATTGAGGCCAAAGAGCGTCAGGAGCGCAAAGAACACCATTACCGTAAAGCGAGGTGGGAGTAGGACATTATGCAAGAGCCATCGCTACTACCGATCAATGTATTGACAGGTTTTTTGGGCAGTGGAAAAACTACCCTTCTCAACCGTTGGGTTCACCAAACCTCCATGCGCAATACGTTGGTGGTGATCAATGAGTTCGGCGATATCGGCTTGGATCACCAGTTGCTTACCCACAGCGATGAACAAGCGGTCATCGAAATGAGTAGCGGCTGTTTATGCTGCACGCTGCGTGGTGATCTGAGTCGGACGCTGCAAGAAGCGCTCGAGGATATCGCGGCTCAAGACAAGCCCCTGCCCTCTCGGGTGGTTATCGAAACCACCGGGTTAGCTGAACCTACGTCGCTACTGCAGCTGTTAATGACAGATCACTGGCTGGCACACCGCTTTAGGCTCGATAGCGTCGTGTGCTGCGTCGATGCGGCCAATGGCGCGGCGACCCTGGAAGCTCACCGGGAGTCGCAGCATCAGGTCGCGGTGGCCGACAAGCTGTTAATCACCAAAACCGACTTGGCTAGTGAGGAGACGGTTTCCCGACTGGCGAATCAATTGGCCAAGTTAAACCCGGCAGCGGAGCAGTGGCAGGTCATCAACGGCGAACTCTCGGCGGATTTACTGGTGGGCTCAGGGCTTTACCGAACCGATACGCAAGGCTATCAAGTAGAGCAGTGGCTAAAAGCAAGCAGCTACGCACTGCATCAGGCTGAGACACCATCCTCCGCATTTTCAGCACCACTGAAAAATTCAACGATGAGTCCTCACCGATCGAGCGACCATTCCCACCACAGCAGCAATATTAAAGCGTTCTGCTTTAGCGTTAATGAGCCTATCAAACCGGAGGCACTGGAGAATTGGCTGGATATTTTGATGTCGTTGATGGGCGACAAAATGCTGCGTATTAAAGCCGTGGTGCACCTTACCGATCGAGAGACGCCGCTGGCGCTACATGGCGTGCAGCATATTTTTCATCCCCCGGCGCCATTGCCAGCGAACAGCGTTCACGACCGTGTTTCACGATTTGTCTTCATCACCCAAAACGTGGCACCAGAAACGGTCGCGGAGCTTTACACCTTTTTTAACTCATCCAAAGAGGTAGAGGAATGACCGTTTTCACCTTGCCCGATGTCGCAAGCCAAACTACTCGTTCGCCAGGGGCGTTAACGTGGGTGGGCATGGAAGGTATCGCGCTACCTATTCGGCTCGGTAGCCGCAGCGTAACTGTCAAGATCAATGCCGGGGTGAGCCTGGAGAACCCTGACGCTCGCGGGATCCATATGTCCCGCCTTTATTTGGCGCTGGAAACGTTAGAAGAGAAGGCGTTAACGCTTTCTGCAGTAAAGGCATTATTAAGCACGTTTTTAGCAAGCCACGAAGGGCTTTCACAGCATGCCTATCTAACCTTTAAAGGCGAATTGCCACTTAAACGTGAGGCGCTGATTAGCCCACTGGCCGGGTGGAAAAGCTACCCCTTTACTCTGCGCTGCCAAGTAACGCCGACTGGCTTCCAGGCTGATATTGACCTTGAGGTGGGTTACTCATCCACCTGCCCCTGCTCGGCGGCGCTGGCACGACAATTAATTCAACAGGCCTTTGATGAAGATTTTGCGGAAATCCCGTTAACCAAAGCGGCGGTATCGGCGTGGCTAGGCAGTGAAGAGGGAATATTGGCGACACCTCACAGTCAGCGCAGCTTTGCTCACTGCACGCTGCGCCTTGCAGAAGAGGATGCCAACACACTGCAGATAGATGAGTTTGTAGCGCGTTCGATTAATCGCATTGAAAAGACGCTCGGTACCGCGTTGCAAACGGCCGTTAAGCGTATCGACGAGCAGGCCTTTGCCCTCGCCAATGGCCAGAACCTGATGTTCTGTGAAGACGCGGTGAGAAGGCTTGATCGAGCACTGCGTAAGGCGCCAGGAGTGGCCGCATTTAAACTCAAGGTCGTGCATGCAGAAAGCCTTCATGCGCATGATGCCGTGGCGCGTAGCGAGTGGAATTGGTAGCAAAATTATAGCCAAACGAAGGGTTGTAGAAACCCTCTATGATCCGCTTATACAGTGTTCTGCTACCTTTCATAAAACTTGAACAATGCTAGAAAAGCCAAAGATCAATACGTGTTAGCTTGCCCTATTTATAATCGGATAAACATGCCCGCAAGCTTATCCGACATTAAGCAAGTAAAATGTGTTCTAAGCACATGATTGAGTTGAATTTAATTTTAATGCCCAGACAGGAGATTAAACCGCCCCGCTAAACTCTGTTGTTATAAGGGGCTCGACCTCACGCGAACAAGCAGGCATGGTGCGTGTTATTATTCACCAACAGCGAACCAACAGGAGGGTACGCCAATGCCGCACAATCTGACTCAAAACCTGTCAAAAAACCTATGCAAGATGGGGCTATTATCGCTCTTAGCGATGTCTTCCAGCGCCTTTAGCCAACAACCGGGGGCGGCCGGTAATGATGTCACCACCGAATCGTTCCAGGATTGGGAAGTCCGCTGCCAGCGTAATGCTGAAGGCCCAACCCCGTGTGCGATGGCGCAATTGATCACGCAACCTGACAGCAACCAGCCGTTGATGCAGGTAGTGCTCGACTATCCGCCTCAGATCGATGACCCGGTGATGAGCTTCTTCGTGCCGCTGGGCGTACGCCTAGCTCCAGGCTTGCAATTGGTGGTGGATAACGGTGAGCCAATCCAGTTCCCCTATCAGGTCTGCCAGGAACAAGGCTGCCGCGCTGACGCCCCCATTGAACCAGCGATGCTACAGCAGCTCCGCAGTGGCAATACGGCCACCCTGAGCATGATTAGCCCACGCGGTGAACGCATGGATGTCGATATTTCGCTGATCGGCTTTACCGATGCTAGTACTCGCATCGCTCGCTAACCTTAGAAGCCTTATCCAACAACGCCGGCCCGTGAGGGCCGGCAAGTCTACCTGCCGCTGATAACAGGCTTGCGTTGACACCTGCTGCCGCGGTTTCAATGTAAAACTGCTCTCTACCACCTACCCTTCCGGCACGATGGTCTTAGTATCGAACGACACGTTAGCTGGAAAGCGCTCTTAGCTAGAAATGAATAACGCTTGGAAATAGCAGAACCGGCAGAGGTTTGGTAGGGAAAACGCCTGCACTGGCTATAGCGTCGCTATCGGCCATGAGCGGACTGCTTATCCGCGAATTAACCCCTTTTAGACACATTGACACGGTGGGCCTTCTATCTACTGCCTAGGCAGGTCGGTTTCAAAGCTGAGATCCCTAAGTACATCAAGTGACGTACCGAAAATGTAAAGTGAGCTTTACTTATAGTCTAGCATTAATTAATGTAAAGCCTGCTTTACATTGGAGGCTGCATAGATGAGATATCTTTACGAGATGGGCGCTGCTTTAGGGTGTTACATGGTCGTGCTGGTGGCGTCATTGTTCGCTCTGAATCAATTCCAGTATGCCGATTTTGTATCCCGCGCGATCATTACCCTTTCCCCAATTATCCCTGCAGCATTTATGTGTTGGGCGGTAGTACGGAAATTGCGACGACTGGATGAAATGCAACTGCGGATTCAGTTCGAAGCACTGGGATTTGCATTCGCAGCCTCAGCACTGTTGACTTTTAGCTATGGCTTCATGGAAAACATCGGTGCGCCTCATCTTCCATGGCTATGGGTATGGCCCGTCATGGGACTAATGTGGATCGTTGGGTTAATGATCGCTAAGCATCGATATCAATGAAAAACAAACTTAAAGCGCTGCGCGCCCAGCACCATTGGTCGCAGCAGGATTTAGCCACAATCCTGGGCGTCTCCCGTCAGACTATTAACGCGATTGAAAATGGCAGATATGACCCAAGTTTACCGCTGGCATTCCAGATTTCTCGCGCCTTTAGTTTGCCCATTGAGAAAATTTTTGATGATGAGAACCACGCGACATGAGCCGAAGCAGTCTGTTACTTCACCGCGAGGATGGTAGCTCACAATGTCGCTTCTTTGCTCGCGAAAGCATTGCGTAGACATGCCTCCTTTCTCAATCAATACGAGTAGGCTCGAGGCCAGAGGTGTCATACCCCCCCAATTAAGCGCCTAATCGGAACAAGGAACGGGGATTAGTATCAAGAATATGCTGTCGATCGTCAGCGTCATTAATCCAGTCATTGAGCCATCTGAAGGTATCGCCGTAAGTATGCTTATCCTCATGACGTGTCCACGGCCAATCGCTGCCCCACACCAATCGGTCTCGCCCAAGATGGTGCAATAACGCTTGAACATGCGGTTTTAGGTCTGCCACCGGTGAGCGATAGGGAGCCGAGAGCTTTACCCAGGTTCGCTCTGCCTGTCCTGATTCAAGCAGAAGACGGCAGCCCCGGTCTTGCATGGGTTCGGCCTCGACGGGTAACCCAATATGATCAATGACTAACTTAACACCATGCTCGTGTAACGCTGGGAAAATTTCAGGCAGCCGATTTCCTTCCAGATGCAACTCAAGATGCCAGTCCATGGTTTTAAGATTATCCAGGAAGTCTATCCATTGCGGATCACTGAGGTTAGGCAATGCACTTCGCCCCTCAATAAGATTCCACCGAACGCCCACAATCCCAGTAGCATCAAGAGCGGCTATTTCTTCAATCGTCGTTTCTTTGGGGAGCTGAACCACCCCACGATAAGCATGATCAAGCTTAGCGAGGATCTCAAGAAGTTGCCGATTATCGTTTCCTAGAAAGCTTGGTTGCACCAGGACTCCACCACTTAATTGACAGCTTTCGAGATTTTCTTGCCAATCCACGAGAGGAGCAGGACGGGAGGGAGTGTAGTTAGACTCCTGGACGTTCTTAAAGGACCCGTAAACATGAGCATGGCAATCAAAACCTAATTTCACCGTTAGTACCTCTTGACCTAAACCTGGGCATTTTACATACACTAACTTGTTATACATAAGTCTAGTTCTCTAGAGAACTGGTTGACTAGAAGTATACACGGGTCTTCAATGACCTCAAGAAATCAAAATGACCACTGGATGCCCCCTATGCGAGCCAAGTTCTCTGCTAATACGGACGGAAGATTACCCCTGTACGCCAAGCTCCGCGATCAATTAGGCTCAAGGATCGCCAATGGTGAGTGGAAACCAGGCGACATGATCCCCTCGGAGAACCGTTTAGCCGAAGAGTATGGCGTTGCTTTAGCCACCATGCGGATGGCCCTGAAGCAGCTGGTTGATGAGGGGCTGCTGGATCGGCGGCGAGGTACCGGCACTTTCGTTAAGCAACCCGCTTTCCGAGCTGATCTGTTTCGCTTCTTCCATGTACATGACGTGGATGATCCTGATATCCCCGTCATTCCTGAAAGCCGAATTCTTAGCTGCCAGGAAGTCCCGCTGCCTGCTGAGGTGCAGAAAGCCTTTGGTGAGGACTCAGTCAGCCATTGCATAAAACTCGAACGCGTTCGCCTGTGGTCAGGCGAACCGCTACTGTTTGAAGAACTTTACCTACGTCTACCCGATTTCGAAGGACTCTTATCGCTCAATCCAAAAGCGATGGGGCCTTTGTTATATCCCGTATTTCTGGAGAAAGTCGGGATTTTAATCTCGTCGGCCACCGATGAGCTTTCATTCGGCATTGCTACCGAGACCAGCGCTCAGCAATTGGAGCTAGCTCCCAAGGCACCGGTCGCCGTCATCCAACGCATTGCCCGCAATCCCGCCGGAAGAGTCATTGAGTTTCGCCGGGTACACGGACGACCCGAGCGATTCCGCTACCGTGTCACGCTCGGTGATCACCCCGCATAAGGGCGCATTTGATGCCCGTCTTTACACCCTGCATTACCAAAAAAGGTAACTAACAATGAAAAAATTACAGCTTACGTCTCTTGTTGCACTATCCGCAGTTACTGCTATGCCTGTCATGGCTGACGACTACCCGGATCGTCCTATCGAAATAGTCGTACCGGCACCCGCTGGCGGCGGCACTGATAACGTTGCGCGCATGCTTAACCAGTACCTTCAGGAAGAGTTAGGAGAGTCATTAGCGGTGTTGAATGTCGCTGGAGGAGGTGGTGCTATCGGGGTAAACCAAATTGCCCGGGCTAGGCCCGATGGTTACACACTGCTCTCTACCTGGAATAGCCCGATCACTACCGTGCCCCACATGCAGCGTGTTCAGTACTCTTACGAGACATTGACCCCGATCACCAGCACTTCTCAGAGTGCTTACACCATGTGTGTAGCCCCCGACTTTCCCGCTGAAACAGGTGAGGAATTCCTAGCCGAGCTACAAAACAACCCTGGTCAGTACACCTATGGTAATGACGGTGTTGGGGGAACCATGCGTTTAGCGGCAGAGCGTATTTTCGACGCCACTGGCATTGAAGCGCGCCCCATTCCGTTCGGTGGTGCCGGTGAAACACTCCAAAACTTCCTTGGCGGCCACGTGGACATCTACGGTGGCTCCATCACACCGGTGCTCCCCTACGTAGAAGACGGCAAGGCAAAATGTCTGCTCGTGACCTCCGCCGACGACAATGAAGCCCTCCCTCAGGCATCAGGACTTGCCGCGCTCGGCCATCCCGAGCTGGAAACCGTACTGTGGCGCATGATGCTGGCACCCGAGGGTATGGATGAACAACGCGTTAATGTCATCGCCGATGCTGTTGCAAGAGCAGTAGAGCACCCCGAGTTCCAAACGTTCCTAGCTGCTCAAGGTGAAACACTCAACCTCGTTCGTGGTGAAGCGCTTCGTGCGCGCCTGCAACAGGAAACCGAAGCAATTGGCGAGACACTCGACAAGCTTGGGCTTAAGAAAAACTAACCCATGCTGACTGGACGATAATTTACTCATGAACTTCAGAGATATTATCTCTGGCATCGCCTTCCTCATCCTCGGCTGCACAGTGGTCGGGGTGGGGAATGGCTTTGATGCTGGAGCAGCTTATGTGCCTATGGGCGTTGGCATTCTGATGTGCCTTTTCTCACTTTCTCTCATCTTTAAAGGCGTTACGCAGAGATTAGGGGCAAGTGAGTCGAGTAGCATCGCTGTCGCGTTAATCGATCACCCAGGACGATTTATGGCGACAGTCGCCTGTTGCCTGATCTACTACTTGGCCATGCCAACGGTGGGTTTCTACTCCACTAGCACGCTGTTCATCATACTACTGTCGCTGGTGCTCGGTGAAAGACGCCCCATCGTCGTTCTAGGTATTACGGTGGGCTTTATCATCCTGTTATACGGGTTGTTTGCAATGGTGCTGAAACGCCCCTTGCCCGTCGAATTTTTCCTGGTTTCCTAAATAGGGTGACACGCTATGTTTGATTCCCTGTTCAATGCACTGCCCGTGGCCCTACAGTTTGGTTCCTTGGTTAGCCTCTTCGTCGGGACCTTGGTGGGCATTTTGATTGGCGCCCTACCCGGCCTCAACCCGGTGATGGCCATCGCTCTGATGCTACCCCTGACCTATGGCTTTGATCCTGTGATCGCCCTAGGACTGGTGGCAGGTATCTATAATGGCTCGATGTACGGGGGCGCTATTCCCGCCATCTTACTTAAAATTCCTGGCACGCCAGCGGCTATCGCGACGACATTCGATGGTTATCCGATGACGCGCAATGGTCAAGGCGGACTAGCCCTCAAGACGGCGTGTTGGTCTTCAGCCGTGGGGGGAATTATCAGTGCCATAGCGCTGATGACGCTGGCCCCTCTGTTGGCGCAGGTCACGCTCGCTTTTGGGCCCACTGAGTATTTCTGGGTGGCCGTTTTCGGTCTTGTAAGCATCGCCGTGTTAGTGGGCAGTGATATCAGCAAGGGCATGCTCGGCGCCCTACTGGGCGTTATCATCGGCCTAGTAGGCGTTGACATCATCAGTGGAGCGGAGCGCTATACGTTCGATTCACTTTATCTAAGCGGGGGCTTTGACCTGATTATCGTGCTCATCGGCCTCTACGCGATTCCGCCAGTGCTTGAAATGGCTGAGAAAAGCAACGCAACCTACTACGACGCAGGAAGCTTTAAAGTCGATGCTAGCGGGAATGCACTAACGCTGATACGTCAGCACTGGCGCACCTGGGCGCGCTCATCGCTGATAGGCGTCAGTGTAGGCATTTTGCCAGGTGCTGGTGGTAATCTGGCGGCTTTACTGAGTTATAACGAAGCGAAGCGCAAGTCCTCAAATCCCGATTCTTTCGGCACTGGCAACCCGGTGGGTGTTGCTGCAGCCGAATCAGGCAACAGTGCCGACAATGCTTCGTCGATGATTCCATCGCTAACGCTAGGGATTCCTGGCAACCTGGTCGCTGCCTTAGTGCTTGGTGCGCTGATGATTCATGGCCTTCAGCCCGGCCCGCAACTGTTTACGAAGTCGCCTGATGTGGTCTTTGGCTTTATGTGGCAGATGCTAATAACGGCGATACTACTGCTTTTCCTGGGCGGTATGGTGGCCACCCGCCTGTTCGCGCAGGTGTTGCGTATGCCGACTGCGTTATTGGTTCCAACAACCTTGGTGCTAATGGCAGTGGGGGTTTATACCGTCAAAGGAAACATGACGGACCTGTATGTCATGTTAGGTTTTGGGTTGCTCGGCTATTTACTCCACCGGCTCGCCTTCCCACTCGCCCCCGTAGTGTTGGGGGTGCTGTTAGGACCAATGGCGGAACAAAATTTACGCTTGGCAATGTTGCTCTCTCAAGACGACGTGGGTGCCCTATTTACGCGTCCTATCTCGCAGGGGATCATCGCACTACTGTTGTTGGTCTTATTTTCACAGGTTTGGAAAATGCTACGGAAAGTTCGTCAGGAGTAACAGCGCTACGAAAGAATTCCACAGTTTTATTGTTGAATTCGTAGACGGCGGTCAGACAATATTCATGACTGACTGCCGCTATCGGCCAGAAGCCGCCATTGAGACTTTCCTGATGTAACGCCAACATTCAGCAGCGGCCTTTACGTAGCGAAGCGGAGAAAAGGCCATCCGGTGGAGGGCCGAAGGCCCAGAACGAACTAGAACTAATGGTTAGATTGAAACAATATCCGCACGGCCTGAGCTGCCTGATGGGGAATCAAAACCGTAAGAGGTGGAGCCTAATGAGGTTTCGCGAGCAGGTGCTGAAAGTCGCCGCCACGCTCACCATGCATGCATTGCGGGTGACCTTGCACCTGGGAGCCGCCGCCGACAATTGGTGGCCAACCCTGATGCGAGGAGGGCCAAGATTGGCCGCATTGTCCTAACCGCCACCACGACCGCCTTTCTTAAGGCATCGTCCAGTGGTCGAGGGGGCCGTGAGCAAGCGCCCCGCCCTCTTTACTTGATATTATAAGCGACAAGTATTTAGAGAATAAATGAGCATATGTGGCGGTGCTGCCATGTCGTTGGCAGAAGAATAAGAGCCGGAAGCGTGCGATCAGCCACTTTAACAAGACCGTGATGAATCACACGGGTTACCAGTTGACGGTTATGACCACGCTGATCATTGGGGTGAAGAAAACAGGTCTGTCCCCATTTTTGTCCCCCATTTTCGATACCGGAAGCGAAATGCAGCCGTTGGTCTAATGTTAGAAGAATGGGTATGTGATTTTCGACCCACGGACATGACTGATGACTGACTACTTTGTTCAGGCGTTTATCTACCTGGTGGCGGCGGTAATAGCGGTGCCACTGGCCAGACAGTTCGGGCTGGGGTCGGTACTCGGTTACTTGGTGGCCGGTGTGGTCATAGGACCGGTGACAGGACTGGTGGGCCAGGAGGCCCTCACTCTTCAGCATTTTGCTGAGTTCGGCGTGGTAATGATGCTGTTCCTGGTGGGGATGGAGCTTGACCCCAAATCCCTTTGGGCCATGCGGGTTCGGCTGCTCGGTCTTGGCGGCCTGCAGGTCACACTGACTGCAGCCGCAGCCACCTGTTTTGCCTGGTTCCTGGGGATGGCCTGGCAAACAGCCGTGGCGGTAGGGTTTCTCTTCTCCCTTTCCTCAACAGCGATTGTCTTGCAGACACTTACCGAAAGGGGCCTAGTCAAAACCGAAGGTGGGCAGAGTGCCTTCTCAGTGCTGCTTTTCCAGGACATTGCGGTGATTCCCATGCTGGCCGTCATCCCTCTGCTGGCCGTGTCCGGAATGTCCGGTAGTGGCAGCGAGGGCGGGCATAGCAGCCTCAGCCTGGTTGAGAACCTGCCGGGCTGGGCGCATGGGCTGGCCGTTGTCGGTGCGATCGTGATCGTGATTATCTGTGGCCATTACCTGAGTCGGCCGCTGTTCCGCTACGTGGTGCGATCCGGCATGCGGGAAGTATTCACCGCCGCGTCCCTGATGCTGATTATCGGCATCGCGGCGCTCATGAGCCTGGTGAACCTCTCGCCTGCGCTCGGCGCATTCCTGGCCGGTGTGGTCCTCGCCAACAGCGAATTCCGGCACGAGCTGGAAGCCAATATCGAACCTTTCAAGGGGCTGCTGCTAGGGCTTTTCTTCATAACAGTAGGCGCGGGAATCAATTTCGGCGTTCTGGCGGCTTCCTGGGATACGATCTTTCTTCTCGCCCTGGCGGTTATCATTGGCAAGACGCTGATTCTGTTTGGCCTGGCTTTCGCATTCGGCATCCGCGGCAGTGAAGGCTGGTTGTTCAGCCTCGGGCTGGCCCAGGCCGGTGAGTTCGGGTTTGTGCTGCTGACCTACAGTACCCAGAACCAAGTTATCCCTGCAGACACCGCTCAGGTGCTGTCACTGGTGGTGGCCCTGTCCATGTTCCTGACACCGCTGTTGTTCATTGTCTATGACCGGGTGGTGCTGCCGCGCTATCAGAAGGCTTCCAATGAAGAAGCAGAGCCGGATGAGATAGAAGAGCAGGCCCCGGTGATCGTGGCAGGGGTCGGCCGCTTCGGGCAGATCGTCTGCCGGTTGCTTCGCGCCAACAACATTCCCAGCGTTGCCCTGGACCACGCCCTGGGGCAGGTCGAAAACCTGCACCGGATCCAGCTGAAAAGTTACTTTGGCGACGCCACCCGCATCCAGCTACTGGAAACCGCCGGCATTGCCGAGGCACGCCTGCTCGTCGTCGCCATTGATGACAGGGACCGGGCCGTACGTTTGGTGCGTCACGTCAAACAGCTTTACCCGGGGGTCTGGGTGCTGGCCCGCTCCTTCGACCGCGGCCATGGTTACGAGTTGCGTGAGGCCGGCGCCGACGATGTGGTGAGCGAAACCTATTACTCCGCCCTGGAACTCGGCGGCGATGCCCTCACCGCCATGGGCGTCCACCCAGAACGCGCCCGCCGGATGACTCAATCCTTTGTCGCCAGCGAAAAAGCCAACGAAGACCAATTGTTCAGCGCCTGGCGCAACATCGAGGAAGGCATCCACTTCAGCCCGCGCTACGGGGAGCTGTTCATGAAACTGGACGAGTCACTGGGGCACGCCATGCGGGAAGACGCACGGCGAATCGAGGACGAAGCACCGGCGTGGACCCCGCCGAGGAACAACGGCTGATCACTAAAACAGAATTGTCAGCGCTTATTCGCTTCCTGGTTGCGGCGTTGCTGCCGGTAGCCGTAAGTAGCGTTTCTGACGGTTTCTTCATCTTCCAGTCCGGCCCCCAGGGCGCCAGCGATAGTGGCAACCGAAGTCGCGAGCCAGGCAAGAGTGGTATAATCGAGAAGACTGGCCCCGTGATCAAGTTGCGCTTCCAGCATGTTGGCCGGAATGAAAACGAGGACCGTGAAACAGAAAAGGCCCAGCAGGATCACATAATAGAATACGACCCCGGCACTCAGCGTCAGGACAGTGACCGTGTTATAGAGCCGAACCAGACGTGGTGATCGGGCGTTTTTTATCGGTTCCCAAAGCGTGTGGGCAATAATGATCCAGGCGATCATCGCCACCATGGCCACTCCCATCAGCAGAACAAGGCGTGGCCGGCCATAATTGGCGCTGAGCTGCCAAAGGGTGGGAAACACCAGACCATAGGCGCCGGTCGCGAACGCGACGGCGATGACGCGCTTGAAAGCAGGAAAGATGGTCGAGGGGCGGTTGGCGCGCACCATGCCTGCCAGGATGCGAAGGTTCCCGTTGATCCACGAATCGGCAATGAAGCGCACGTCAAAGGACTCTCCCTCGCCCGATAGCGTTAGCCGACGTATCGGAAACAGCTTCTCGTAGAGGTGCCTGCCCAATAGTTGCCGCGCACCTTTGCCACGCAGACTCTCGTGGACTTTATCGGATTGCTGGGTACGCTGCTCCTGACGAGTACGGTCCTCTTCGGAACTGCCATGGTGCAATTCGTTGACCAGTTGCAGGATCGCTTCGTTCAGGCGACGACGTATTGCGGTAATGCCGAAGGCAGGCAATGAAATCATCGCAACGCCATGCACCGTGCTGGTTTCAGCGATTACGAAGCGCCCGTCCTTAAAGATCGGCAAATCGGTAATACAGATCGCGTAGTCCCACTGCTGGTCCCGCTTATACTCGAGAATACTCCCAATAATATCGTTGGAAGCCTCTGCAGCACCGATCAACGGATCGACGATCAGTTGCACCTCCCAGTTCAACCGGTCATCGACGTAATTGGCCAAAAGCTCGGGTAACCGGTTGATTACCTGTTTGGCCATCTCAGCGGGCATCTCCGGGGCGGGTATCAGGCCCACCACTTTTCGGCACGCGTTGACCGCCCGGCTCCCTTCCTGTGCGGGTTCCCTGGTGGAGATCTCGTTCCGGGCCGTGGACATAAGCGCTCCATGACGACGTGGCTGCTGCATTGGGTAGTGGAACCCTGAAAAAAACCACCCTGACATACCCAAGCTTAGTTGAAGATCGGAATACCGCGACTCGCGCTACAGTCATCTCGGGGCCGGCATTAGGGAACCACTGATCAATTCGGTTTCGAGCGACTGAGGAACTCAGAGTGACTCAATCACCGCGTCGGCGATCAATTTCCGACCACCTCATGTGGTCTGTTTTCCCTGACAGCCGGGTTATCTGGCTGTCAGGCCAGATTCAGGGCGTAATGGCCCCGTCAATTTGGCCCTCGCATCGTGTCGTCAGCACCAGGTTGGCCAGCCCGAACAGGCTGAAGAGTTGCGCCTGGTTCTTGGCCAACCCCTTGTAGCGCACCTTGCGGTAGCCGAAGAGGTTCTTGATGACATGAAACGGATGCACGACCTTGGCGCGGATGCTGGCCTTGGCCTTCTCGATCGCCAGCAGCAGTGCTTTCATGGGGGTGTCTTCCATCTTCTTAATGGGGCTGCGTTTGGCGGCAACACAGCATCGGGAATCCGCGGCATCCTTCTCTTCGTCGAGATACTTCCACATACCGGTGTAACCCGCGTCGCCGTATACCCGTTTGTCATCTTCTCGGACCAGGGCACCGGCCATGGTGACATCGGCGACGTTGGCCGAGGTGGCGGCGACACTGTGAGTCGGTCCGGTGACCGCATCGACCCCGATATGGGCCTTCAGGCCGAAATACCACTGGCTGCCCTTCTTGGTCTGCTTCATCTCCAGATCACGCTGCTTGACCTTGTTCTTGTTCTTGGTAGAGGGCGCGGCGGCCACGATGGTGCCTTCGCGCATGAACAGGCCTTGCTCAGCCAAGTGGGCGTTGATTTCCTCGAAGATCCGCTGGGTCAGGGCATGTTTCTCCAGTAGGTGGCGGAAACGCAACAGCGTGGTCGCATCCGGCACGCTCTCGACAGACAGGTCAATGCCCACGAAGTCGCGCATTGCCTGGCTGTCGTAGATCGCATCTTCGAGTGCCTCGTCAGCGAGCGCATACCATTGTTGCAGGAAGTAGATCCGCAGCATGCGCTCCAGGCCGATGGGCGGGCGGCCGCGCTTACCGGCCGCGTTCGGGAAGTAGGCGGGCGACAGCGCGCCGATGAGCCGTTGCCAAGGCACCAGGGTTTCCATCTGAGCCAGGAACCGCTCGCGGCGGGTGACCTTTTTCTTGTTCTGGTACTCGGCTTGGGCGAACGAGATCTGCTTCATCGGGTGGCTCGGTCAGGTGGTGACAGGGTAGCCAGATTTTACCCCGCCGCCGGCTGCCAGGCAGCTGCGGCGGGATTTATGCAGTATTTCCCTAGTGCTCCTGGTGTGAGTACGCAAAGTGCTCCAAAAGTGTAATGGTTGCTCGTCCATGACGGTGGAAACTTTACTTCATATAGAAGTTCACACGTTCTCAATGTCGATCGGTACCTAAAGTGTCCTTCCGGACAAACAAGAAATTCGTTAAATGTCAGCTTCCCGAGTGGAACCTCAAGAGTCGGGAGCTTGAAGCCCTGCTTCGGGCTCTCATAAGTGATGGCAAGGGCCACTGAGCGAGCAGCCCCATCCAAATAGAATTCGATCTGCGCTAGGGCGTCCCCAAAATTATATTGCCATATCTCCTCGCACTGCCGGTGCGGCGGACCTAGTGATGCCAGCACGAACTCTTTGGAAACCCCAGGGCTTATGTGCTCGAAAAAATTCCGCGGAGCCCTCTTACCCTTGATTCTATGGGGAACGAGTCAGACGTAAAGATACTTGACCCCCGCTAAGAAAGCGGACCCACCCAATCGAGTTGCTAGTGTTTCAAATATCACAAGCTCCAATATCCTTTGGTCGGACGATAATCTGAGGCCGATCGGCTCCAGCGACCGGTGCTGCAGCCGTTCCATCAGCATTGCCTGAAGCTTCCCCATTCGGCCAGGTACGGACGTTTAGGTAAACCTGATATAACTCCAGTTAGCATGCGCGGCTACGAAATAGAGACGAAGCCGCAAGTAGTAGATGTCGCCATGAATGGAGTTGTTATGTTTTGAATCTAGGTGGAAGGTCCCAAAGCTGCACCTCAATATAGAGCTCAAAATCTGTTTCCCAGTAACGCTCATAAGGAACAACATGATCATTTTCAGGAATTCCGAATCGCGTAACGAGCTCACTCATCTCGCTAAGAAGAAACACTTTATTGTAGTAAGGCTTATCGTCTCGGGATAACGCAATAAAGCTATCCGGGTAGGTCAAGGAAGTTGTTTCAGGGTCAAGCTCCGATAGAGGTATTTTTAGCTCATTTTGGTTAGCGTTTAGATCACGAAACCAAGGGGATTCTCCAAGCACCAGATAAAAAGGGTGACAGCGGCGCGGTTTACCCCCTCGCGCAACGAAGAGTTCACGCAGCCTAGCTTCGACCTTGCTTCGGACTTCAATATAGTTCCTGCCGTAACGCCGTCGATAGCCGGTATCACGCTGATGGCGAGTTAGAATATCTAAGAAGACGGGATCTTCAGACCCCGCGGGAAGTTCGGAGAGACTCCGAAACGGACCAGTTTCAGGCAAATAGTAGTGGGTAGCAAAATTTGGCAGTTTCATCATGTAAGCCTAATAGTTTATTTTATTGTGAGCTATAGGCTATTGTGAATATGTAGTTACGGCGGATGACCGCTCAGGGTCGGCACCGACCGTTAATTAATCTGAGCACATAACTAGCATCAATTTAGCCACACTATGACCTCCACCTGATGAAGGATCATGACATGAACGTTTATTCTGATATCGACGTGAAACATCGCCAGTAATCCCTTTTATAACATGACTAAATCAGTCATCCACCCCGCAATCAGCGCACCTACGATTCCAAGAGTAAGGTAAAGACCAAAAATCGCCGGACGAACAAGACTCCATACTGCAATGGCCGAGTACAAACTGATAGTAGCTCCTGACATCAAGAAGGCCATTGCAGCACCTGGTGTCAGTCCCATATCAATCAATCCTCGCAACAGTGGCAGAGCTGCATACCCTTCGATATAAAGCGGCCCACCTACCGCTACCGCTAAAGGCACAGCCCATGCACTGTCTACCGTGGTGAGAATTGAGAACCCCGTCTCTCCTAGATGTGCACGCACCATGGCTTCAAGGGTCAGAGCGAAAGCAAGCCAGCGCACAACCATGGAAAAGGTTGCTTTTGCCTCATCGATAAAGCGCGACGGTGCTGACGAATCGCACGAATTCGTGCTGACTTGCAACAACGCACCTTCTCGAACCCAGTGAGTTTGCGGCTTCCAACAACTTAGCCCCTGCATAACCGCCCCTGCAACCAGGCCAAGCAATAGCGCAGCAAGTAATTTTCCGATGGCAAATGGCCATCCGAGAATGCCTGCTGTCAGGATCAGCATGCCTGGATCGGTGACCGGTGAGGATAGCCAAAAGGCCATAGCCGCCGCCATGGGTATACCCTGACGCAGCAAGGCGGCAACCAGAGGAACACTTGCAATACCGCAAACCGGCGTTATTGCACCAATCAGGCCAGCGAAGACAATAGCGTGCCATGGGCGGCTATCTAACGTATTGCGCACTCGATCTGCGAGTTGGCTTGATGCGAGCCAACCCGCCATGAGGGCAACGAACAAAATCAGTGGCAACAGCTTGAAAAGCTCAACGATTACAGAGCGAGCTAATTCGATACTCGGCTCAGGTAACAAGGAGCCAAGAGCCAGCAGTGCAAGCGTGGCCCACCAAACCAAAGAAAAGCGTGTGTTCATGAAGAATGTTCCCTAGAACCGTTGTATAGCTATAGGATGATCCTGAAGGTAGAATAAGAAAAACGAATTCTATTTATGCATTGCATCAGGTTATCTGATAATGAGACATATGAGAGGTGAGTGGCTGGTCGCTTTCGTCGCTGTGGTTGAAACGGGGAGCTTTACTGACGCGGCAAAACGCATGCATCGCACCCAATCTGCAGTGAGCATGCAAATTCAGCAACTGGAAGCTGCGGCAGCTACATCGCTATTAGCACGGGCACGTAGTGGAGTCATTCCCACCCCAGCGGGCGAGCGTCTCCTACCCTACGCTCGGCGTACTGCCGAGGCCCTTTATGATGCCTCTACCCTCTTCGAGGCTCCCGAACTGTCATCGGGACCATTGCGAGTCGGCATTCCTGAAGAATACTCCGGCACCGAACTTCCCAGGCTACTGAGCCGCTTTCAACGCAGCCAACCCAAGGTCGAATTATCCGTGCAGTGTGCCAGCAGTGATCGGCTTGAGTCGGCCATCGAAAAAGGTACTTTGGATCTCGGACTCATTGTCGCGGACGATGAACGGCGACGCGGTGACGCGCTACTTTACGATCCGACTTGGTGGGTTATGGCAGAGGATTTTGAGTTGCCGGTCAGTGAGCCCTTGCCCCTAGTGCTTTTCGATCAAGCTTGTTGGTGGCGACAATGGGCCTTGGATCGAATGAGCAAAATCAGGCGAGAGTGGCGCATCGCTTATACCAGCGACAGCATCGCTGGCGTCGCCGCAGCGGTCCAGGCCGGGCTCGGTATCGGTGTGCTAGGGTTCAGTACAATGCCAGATGGCGTATGTCAGGTGCCTAAAAGCTTAGGGTTACCTAACCTGCCAGGTTCTCATCTAGTATTGCAGCTAGCAGATGGCAATGCACCTAGGTCAGTAGAGATGGCGCGACTAATACAGCAGCATTTCACTTCAAAAGGTTACTCAATAGGTGGCCGCTATTAACTTATTTCTTTGACGACTGTTTGGAATAATCGAGCAGACGGAAATTTGGTATGGTGAAACGACGGACTGGGCTAAGCCGTCGTTATCCGGCCAGAAGCGGTCTTTTAGTCGTATCTGATATAACGCCCGGCTCACGCGCCGATTTGGAGCCGCTAAGCGGCGGAAAATCGGTCGCTGTGCAGCCGATTGTTAAGGCTTTGGTGGTCCTTCGAGCCATCCCAAGACATCTGGCAACCCGACACTGGACAGTAAAGCAAAACATACCAATGCGAGTATGAATGCGAGGGACTGCCAAGGCCTCGCACGTATAAATGAAAGCCATACCTTTATCTTTTCTACTGATTCAGGAGTTCTCGGCAGGCTATGCAAAGAGGCTTCAGCGGTGAGTGCTCGACGGGCCTTTCGTAGCGAGTTTTTGACCCCTACTCTATAAGCACTGTCATGCAAATCGAACCGATACACACCTGGATCGAATTGAACTCCGTAAGACGAAGCCTTTCTACCGATGCCCTCAGAAAAACTGCTGAGTCGATCAAGATATCTCGAGTCATCAAAGAGCTCTGAGATCAGACCATCAAGCGCAGCTATTTCTTTGGAACCAATTTCTGAGTTCGGATGACTCAACACCTTGGAAAGCTCTTCTTTTGACCGGTTTTCCTTATCCGCGATGAGCTTTAACCAAACAGTACTGACCTCTTGAAATGACGGAATAACAAACCGATTTCCATCATATTTAGCAGACTGATAATAAACATCTATTTTCGAACGAGCTAGAGACTCGCACTCGCTATCAATCGCATATAATTTTGTCTTCAGGATTTCAAGCACAATCGATTAGTTCCAAGATTGCCTTAACAGCGTATTAGACGGCGCGTTCTATGATTGGATGAACGTGCTGGCACTTTTTCTCGGCAAATACAGCCTGCCAAATTCTCCCAAGTCTATGATTACTTTGTCTATTAACTTCCATTAGGCAGTATATCCAAAATTCGTGCACCTGCTGAATTTCCCGGAATATCTGCTCAGGATCGAGCCCCGACTATAAATTAATTTTAGCACATGACGAGCGTGAATTGAGCCGTTCTTTGACCTCCACCTGATGGAGGATCATGCCATGAACGTTCCGACTGAAATCTCTTGTACATTTACACCTTGGGATAAAGGCAAATTAGTTGGGCAGAAGGCGCCTCTGCGCCTTCGAGATATCTGGGCCATACGTGTGCGCCTACAGCTTGCCAAAAAGACGAGAGACCTTGCCCTCTTCAATTTAGCCATTGATAGCAAATTAAGGGGCTGCGACCTTGTAAATTTACGAGTCAGGGATATAGCCCATGGTGCGTGCATATCCCCACGAGCCATCGTGATGCAGCAAAAAACGCATCGACCTGTCCAGTTCGAAATTACCGAGCAGACTCGCATCGCTATTATCGACTGGATACAGCTGGCTCAGCTCCGAAGCGAAGACTTCCTGTTTCCTAGCCGAATCAATAGCGCAAAGCAACTTTTAACGCGCCAATATGCCCGTATTGTGAAAGCCTGGGTTACCGAAATAGGTCTAGATGCATCAATGTATGGGCAGAGTCCTGACCCTGTCGGACCACCCCAAGCTGATAAGAGGTGCAACGCATGACCCAAGTAACGCTACACGCCGACGATAACCGGTTGTTTGTCCAAGCCGTCGACACCGCTATTGCCGTATATCGTGAAGCGGCCACCCGGATGAACGGGGCTGCCCCCCTTAGGGATGGATGATCAGCCGCCTACTGACATTGACTATACGCCGGATTCTGTTGTGGTCACTGGGTTGTTGACCACACTGCGAAGCCTGAAGGATTTACGCAACGCTATTCGCCAGCCATACAGCCAACAATCGGCCATCACGGTGGAGGTTGAAGTTGATGAGCGTGGGCGCAACCCCATAACCATTATGGTGCCAAGCTCTATCGCCACCGACGAGGCTGACAATCTGCTCATGCAAGCGATCTACTACGCCAACGCCAAAGCTCAGAACCATCAGATCTTGCCACTTATAGAGCGAATAAAATAGCCACCTGCTCGCCAATCAACTCCAGGGGAGCCTGCAGCGGCTCTCTGATAAATGGGTCTGCCTGATATGACGGCAAAGCCATCGCGACCACCTGTAGGCCGCTGTCATCAAGAACACTGAAGATGTCACTATGAATGTTTACTAAATGTCAAGGAAGCCCAGTTTTTTTGTAGATACTTCGATCTCACCAGTTTCTGAGAGCTGTCAGCGTACTGACCCTGGAGCTCTACTGGGTAGATAAGTCGCCCGTCCTTTCGAATCGGCCCTGTGATAGTTCAGTCGCGGTCACGACATAGCTGAAATTCGGAAAAAATTGATGTAGCGCAAGGGTGGACGCTTGTGATGGCCTACAATTTAATGGTCAGGTCGCTTCGAACTGAACTTCAAAGGCGGATGCAATGAATAACAGGTTTCCTCCTCAGGATCATGAGCACCTTATTGGCACGCCTGGATGTGGGCGATTCGGCACCATTGATCTGAATAAATTCAACGAAGATCTGTATTTGAGTGAACGCCTGACCATTGAATTGATGGATCACACTGCACGGCGTAGGGGCGCGTCTGGCTGCTGTGGCTGGTCTCCATCCGTCTGTTAGGGGACGCTGCCTACATCCATTCCCTCAGGGCCGTGCGCAATGAGTTGAGGCTGTATGGCCTATCTGAAAAAAGTTGTATTCAACCATTTTCCTAAGCAGGAAGCCTCTGAGTATATCGCGAGGCTTGTGCCTGCCCTGACCCAGGAATCCTTTGTGCGTTTACTCTACAAGCGAACTGATGGCCTGCCAAATTTCTTGGCACATGTCGTGAGTGACCTCATCACTCACAAAGCAGGAAGTCACCACAGCTCGGCCGGCGAGCTATTGCCTGAGTATGACGCCATCCCAGAGGAAATAGCGGAATTCATCGGCCATTATACCGAACGGCTTTCGACTGTTCAGCGTGCGTTGCTCGAAGCGGAAGCCGTTTGCGGCTTGCGATTTCAAGTGAACACCTTGGCGGCTGTTCTCGATAAAGATGCTGCCAGCGCCCTGTTGGCCTGGCAACTGGGTGCCGATGCCTTATTACACCTAACAGATGTGAATGATATCTATCGCGATTTTGGAATGGACGCCGCTGAACCGATCCATGGACTGACTCTTGCTGAAGCCCGAGAACTTGACCTACCGGCCGGCTCTATAGGTCCTAAAATGGCCGCAGCGGTCAACTTCGCCGAAAGCGGTGGTGTCCTCCGTGGCATTGGTAGGCTGAGGGATGCACTCGCAATTCTTGAACTCCGGGCAGGTACCTATGCTGTCTGAAAATAACTTAACCCAGCAATCTTCAGAACAGCACTGGCACTCCGTGAATGCTTCCGGTACCAGAGAGCTACTGGAAGCAACAGCGCCCCTGAGTGGTGAGGAAGCCGCCGCGCGGCTTGCCGTCTATGGCCCTAATCGTCTGCCGGAAGGAAAGGCAAGCGGGCCCCTTGCTAGACTCACTCGCCAGCTCCGCAACGTCTTGATATACGTTCTGTTGGCTGCGGCGGCTATTACAGGGGCACTCGGCCACTGGGTGGATGCAGGGGTCATCATGGCAGTAGTGGTGATCCAGACGCTGGTGGGCTTTATCCAGGAAGGCAAGGCCGAGCAGGCACTGTCCGCCATTGGACATATGCTGGCACCGAAGGCACGTGTAGTCCGTGAGGATGGCCAGCATCAAATTAACGCCGCTGACCTGGTGCCCGGAGACACGGTGCTACTGGAACCCGGCGACCGCGTACCGGCGGATACCCGCCTGGAAAAATGCCATAACTTGAAGATAGAGGAAGCCATCCTTACGGGTGAATCCGTGGCGGTAGAGAAATCCCCGGAACCGGTGGATAAAGAAGCAGCGTTGGGTGACCAAAACAGCATGGCATTTTCCGGCACCATGGTATCTACGGGTACCGGGCGTGGGGTTGTGGTTCGTACCGGAGCGGCGACGGAGATTGGTCGTATCTCTGGTTTGTTGGCAAGGACCACGTCTCTAAAAACGCCCTTGGTAGAAAAGATGGACCGCTTTGCCAAAATGTTGTCCGCCATTATAGTCATTGCCGCTGCAGCCGTATTTGCCGGCGGCCTGGTCTTCAGTAGCCTGTCTTTCCAAGAGCTGTTCATGGCCGTTGTAGGGCTGACGGTGGCCGCCATTCCAGAGGGATTGCCAGCCATACTAACCATCACGCTAGCGATAGGCGTGCGCCAGATGGCGAAACGTCAGGCGGTGGTACGTCGAATGCCTGTCCTTGAATCACTGGGAGCGGTATCAGTAATTTGTTCTGACAAAACCGGCACACTCACCCGCAATGAAATGGTGGTGACCACAGCAGTGGCGGGCCGACAGCGCCTGGACATATCCGGAGAGGGTTATGAACTTGAGGGTGCCGTAAGCCAGGATAGCCGCCCCGTGGATGCCACTGAGTTGTTGGTGGAGCTGGCCCGGGCAGCTGGACTTTGCAACGATGCCCACCTTGATTTACGAGAAAAGCAGCCGCGCATTCAGGGCGACCCTATGGAGGCGGCGCTGAAAGTGTTTGCTCACAAGGCAACGTTTGATATTGAAGGTGGTGTCCGCGATTGGCCCCGCAGGGATGAAATCCCCTTTGACACCCAGACCCGTTTTATGGCCACTCTCAACCATGATCACCATGGCCACAGCATGGTGTACATCAAGGGTGCTCCAGAGCGCATCCTGGATATGTGCGAGGCGGAGGTGACAGAAAACGGCGGTACCTCTGCCCTGGAGCGTTATTGGTGGGATCAGATAATTACCGATCTGGCATCGGATGGTTTAAGGGTACTGGCCTTGGCCCGGAAACCGGTTTCAAGGGCTACGGCCGATCTCGCTGTGGAGGATCTTGGCACTGGCGTAGAACTGCTGGGCTTAGTGGGGTTGCTGGACCCACCCCGGCAAGAAGCAATCCGCGCTATCTCCGACTGCCATACGGCGGGTATCCAGGTAAAGATGATTACCGGGGACCATGCTCTGACGGCAGGGGCCATTGCTCGGAAACTGGGGCTGCGAAACAGCGAGCGGGTTTTGACTGGAAAGGACTTGGATAGCCTCACCAATGAGGAGTTACAACAACTAGCGACTGAAGTAGATGTGTTCGCACGCACCAGCCCGGAGCATAAACTGAGACTGGTGGAAGCCCTGCAGGCACAGCATGGGGTTGTCGCCATGACTGGAGACGGTGTCAATGATGCGCCGGCCCTGAAGCGGGCCGATGTGGGAATTGCCATGGGTGTAAAGGGGTCAGAGGCGGCGCGGGAGGCCTCATCCGTTGTGTTGCTGGACGATAATTTTGCCAGCATAGTTGCGGCCGTCCGCGAGGGGCGTACGGTTTACTCTAATCTGAAAAAGGGCATAGCGTTCCTGCTGCCAATTAATGGCGGTGAGTCCATCAGTCTTATCACCGCTTTATTGCTAGGTCTTGCGTTACCGATTTCACCGCTGCAGATTCTCTGGGTCAACATGGTCAGCGCTGTTGTGTTGGCAATAACCCTGGCTTTTGAACCACCAGAACCGGATGTTATGAAACGCCCCCCCCTGCCGAGAGAACAGTCATTACTGCAGGGATTTTTGGTCTGGCGGGTGTTTTTTGTGTCACTGCTGTTTCTAACAGGCATCTTCGGGGCCTGGTTCTGGGCAATGCACCACTATGACGACCAAAGCATAGCTCGCACTCTGGCCGTAAATACTTTAGTGGCCATGGAGGTGTTTTATCTGTTCGCTGTGCGCTATCTCGACACACCGTCTATAACGCTTCGTGGTGTTCTGGGCACTCCGATTGTGTTACTTGCAGTGGCGACAATCGTAGCTCTGCAACTTCTGTTTACTTATCTGCCTTGGTTCCATAACACTTTTGAAACTAGCGCCCTATCCCTGGAAATGCTGGTTTTAGCCTGTCTAGCAGGAGTGGCGGTACTGGTGATACTGGAAATCGAAACCTGGATTCGCAGACGCCTGTGGTCGGCCAGGTCAAACTAGCATGAGAAAGCGCCAACAAAAGCACATGTAACAGTAATATGAAGATTAGAGTTACAGTGTTAATTTTTATTAGGCTTAGAGCCTGTTTCGAAGATTCAAAGTCCCACTTAATTCCTGCCTCCCTTCAACAGCGATGGCACGCTAGAATTGGCACGCGCGAGGCTGCATTTACCAGCTTTTCCGTTTTGGGTAGTCATGTGCCCTGTTATTAATATGGCATAAGATTCCTCCCGGCCGAGGCTGTGTGAAAACCTAAAACCAGTTGGCGATTACAGCGTTCAGCCGTATTGGCACTACTATCGGCTAGCAATACGCTTCAGAGTGCCTTCCTTTATTATTTCCACATCTGAAGATGTTCGAGATAAAGCCTAAAAAATACCTTCTGTAGAGTATCACCGACTTCTAGTAAGGGCGGTAGAGCCAGGGTTAGCTACCCTATGCTCGCACCGCCTGGATCAAACCCGTGGTGCCAAGGAGATTCATGACGCGTTTCATGTTGTAAGCAAGCACATGAAGGCTCATTTCCATGCTGACGTTCTTAAGCCCTTTGGTTAAAAAGTGAGTCGCTCCCATCCACGCTTTTAACGTGCCAAAGGGATGCTCAACCGTTTGACGACGGATGCGCATTATATCCGGCGCCTGATCAAGACGTGCTGTTACCGCCTCCAGAACCTCTTCGTGTTCCCAGCGTTTGATGCGCCGGTAGGTACCTGTAGTACATTGCGATTTCATTAAGAAATCTGGACAGGCCGAACTCCAATAGCAAGGTAGCGTCTGGCCTTTTTCGACGTTCTTGAAGCGCCAAATTAGCCGCTCTCTCGCGGGACAGCGATACTCATTACGTTCAGGCACATACCGGAACGCTTCCCTGGGAAACATACCTTTGGCCTGGTTCGGCGAGGTTTGGGGTTTAGGGAGATACGTCGTAATACCGGCCTCGTGACACGCAAGAATTTCATTACCTGTAAAATAACCGTGATCAGCTACGACGTGGAGATCACTAACGCCGCTAGCATTGCGTGCTTCCTTGGCCATCCGGTAAAGCTGACGCCGGTCACTGCCGACATTAGTGACTTCATGGGCGACAATCAGATGATGCTGGCTATCGATAGCCGTCTGCACGTTGTAGCCCACAATTCGCGTTCATAGAGCGAGCGTCAGGGTCTGTCAAAGAGACTTGCTGATCAGGTGTCTCGGTTCTTTGAATTTCAATGGATTGCAGTTGCTGAACTTCTTCTGTGAGAGAGGTGATTTTTTCCTTCAACCGTGTCGTCTGTGCTTCTGTGACAACAGCGGAGCCTTGATCCATTGCGTCGAGCTGGCGTAAATAGCGCTCAATACTTTTGTCGATTACTTCTGCTCGCCGCTTCATCTTGGCCAAGGTAAAGTTGCGGTCTCGATTGTTGACGGCCTTAAATTTGCTGCCGTCAATGGCCCTCACTGATTGTGAAAAGAGCCCCAGACGCCGACATATCAAGACAAAGTCTCGGCAGGTGGCTTAGATCGCCTTGCCATTGTGCTTGCGGAAATCGGCAATCGTTTTGAAGTCCGGGGCGAGGCGCTCCATTAGCCACATGAGTTCAACATTACGCTGCGCCTCACGTTCCAAACGGCGGCTGGATTGCACGCGGTTGAGGTAGCCGTAGAGATAGATTTTAGAAGTACAGCGGGGTGATAGGCGGGCCGGCCTGTGGCATGGGGATCAACACCTTTGAACCCCAGCTGCTTGAGGTCGAGGGCGTTCACGAAAGCCTCAATAGCCCTAACTGGGTTATCTTCAGTAACGAAATCATCCAGAAGCTCAGGAAACAACGTTGTTTGGGATCGGGATTCACCTGCGACGAAACGTTTCATCGGTACCTCCCACGATCAGTCATGGGTAGAGTATAGCGACAGCTACGTTTTCACACAGCCTCGGCCGAAAGCAGCCATCAAATAATGTCTCATGACAACATCATACATAACACGCCATCACGCATTGAACACTTCATCCACAAAATTAACTTAGCCTCAAACCTATCAGACATTGTTTACCATCGTCGCTAGCCATTAGTCCCCTTTGCTCGTGCTTTTTTCACCTTCGCCCCCCTAGACCAAACGCGGTAAGCTTGGCGGCACTCATGCTACTGATGTTTTTGATAATGCCTATCCACTGGATACTCGGCCCTGGTGCCATTGGCCGCCTGCTGGCCCATTCGCTTTCACCCATAGCGGCCACTACGCTACTCGGTCGTCGTGCGCTGCCTGCGCGCCAGATGCTGACCACACCGGAAGGCGAGCAGCACGTGCTGCCATTACACTCGTTGACGATAGCTCAACTGGAATCAAACACGCCTAAACCGCCCGCTTTTGTGCATATCACTACCAAAGCAATGGTGGCTGAGTCGGCGTTGGCTGGCATTACTGACTGCATTTCCCCTGCTACCCCCCTGGTGCTGTGGCAAAACGGTTTTTTGGCCCAGCCGCTTATCACACAGGCATGGCCAGGGCCGGTGCTTTGCGCGACAACAACTGAAGGTGCTTATCTAACCGGTGATGATGGCGTGGTGCATGCGGGGCGTGGGCATACCTTTGTGGGTGATTTGCATAACCAGCACGGTGCGCTGGCAGAAGAACTGGCGCACACATTAACCCAGGCAGGGCTTGCCGCCACAAAGGTGGGTGATATTCGCCAACGTTTGTGGCAGAAGCTGGCAGTGAACGCGGCGATTAACCCACTGGTGGCGCTGAATGGTGTGCGTAACGGCGAGTTGCGCGGGGAAGCTTATGTGGGCCGTGTGGTGGCGGTGGTAAAAGAAGTCGCGGCGATTATGTTAGCCGAGGGCATTGCGCCGCCCAATGATGGCAATGGTGAAGATGCCTGGTTGGCGTTGGTGTGGCAGGTGGTGGAAAACACCGCGAACAATAAGGCGTCGATGTTGCAGGACGTGGAAGCCAAACGCCCCACCGAGCGCGGGGCGATATTGGGGCCGTTGATTGAGAGTGCCCAGCGCCATGGGTTGGCGTGCGAGGTCTTGCAGGGGCTGGATAATGAGTTGGCGGAGGTTGAGGCGAGCTTTTAGGCATTACCTGGGGCAGCTTTGCTGCTCTCCCGCGGGTGCCTCGTTTCTCGCTGCGCTCGCTAATCGTTACTTCGCGCTACAAGTATGCTTACCTCATTTAGATTTAAGCATCACGTAACAGGAATCACTACCACTTTTTGGTAGGCGGGGCGTTCGGCGATTTGTTGGTACCAGCGCTCTAAATTGGGACGCGGCTGCCAGGTTAGGCCGATATGCCATAAGTTGTAGATAAACGGTGCAACGGCAATATCGCCCAGGCCAAACACATTGCCCGAGAAGAACGCTTGCTTGGCCAGCACGTTATCCATTAATTCAAACAGCTCTTCACACGCCTGCATACCCGCTTCAAGGGCAGCATTATCGCGTTTTTCGAGTGGGGTTCTGACATAGCCCATCAGGATCGTGCGGTGTCTGGGTGACAGGGTGCTGTTCGACCAATCCATCCACTTTTCTGCCTGCGCCCGTTCGGCGGGGGCTTCGATCCATAGCTTGCTTTGCCCGTACTGCGCGGCAAGGTAGCGAATAATCGTATTGGATTCCCACAGCACGCTGTTGGTGGCGTCATCTTTGAGTAGCGGCACTAGCCCGGTGGGGTTCATGGCCAAGTATTCCGGCGTATTGTTAATCCCGTGCTCAAGCCCCGCCTGGATCTGTTCGAACGGTAGTTCCAGCTCTTCTAGCACCCAGCGCACTTTTTTGACGTTGGTGGAGTTGTTGCGGCCCCAAAGCGTGATCATGGTAGTCCTTGTATATGAGCAGTTTCTTTAAGTTTGCCCGCCCTTGAGGCCGGAGACAAGCTGTGGCTTTGGTGGGATAGCTGGGGCGGCTTCGCCGCCCATTCGCGCGGGGCCGTCCATACGGGTGCCGCGTGTTGCTCGTTCCTCGCAAAACTCGTTACCACGCGCTGCAAAACCCCGCTCCTCACCACTTACGATTCATACCTCACGATTCACTCCTCACCATTTACCATTCACACCTCCCGCCTTACCCTCACTCTTTATCCCGATAGAACTGCATCAGGCTTGAGAAGTCGAGTTTACCGTTGCCTTTGGCTTTATGCAGGGTGAACAGTGAGCGGGCGGCGGAGCCCATGGGGACTGCGGAGGCGCTTTGCTGACTGACATCCATGGCGAGGCCTAAGTCTTTGATCATTAGGTCGACCTGGAAGCCACCCTGGTAGTTTTTGGAGGCCGGTGCGTTTTCCATGACGCCTGGGTAGGGGTTGTAAACGTTGAGCGCCCAGTTGCCGCCGGAGCTCTGCTTCATGATTTCTGAAAGCACCGCGGGATCCAGGCCGTTTTTGACGCCCATATTGATCGCTTCACAGGTGCCCGCCATCAGGATAGAGAGCAGCATGTTGTTGCACACTTTGGCCACCTGCCCTGCGCCATGGTCTCCGGCGTGGAAGATGTTTTTGCCCATCAC
Organism: Vreelandella sp. DA03-1M; assembly: GCF_055725665.1. Lineage (NCBI taxonomy): Bacteria > Pseudomonadati > Pseudomonadota > Gammaproteobacteria > Oceanospirillales > Halomonadaceae > Vreelandella > Vreelandella sp. DA03-1M. The sequence goes on along the minus strand of NZ_CM146798.1, from coordinate 1,979,976 downwards.
GTCCAGCACCAATTTGGCCTGTTCGAACTGAGCCTCCGAGCCACCCACGATAAAGGTCAGCGTGCCCGCTTGCGCGCCGCCTACCCCGCCGGATACCGGCGCATCGACAAAGCCAATGCCCAACTTCTCGCCTTCAGCGGCCACGCTGCGGGCGGTGTCGGCGTCGATGGTGGAGCAGTCGATCACCAGCGCGCTCTGCTTGATCACCTCGAACAGCGGCGCATCGCCCCCAACATACAGGTCGCGCACGTGCTTGCCTGCGGGCAGCATGGAGATGACGAAATCCGCTCCGGTGGCGGCTTCTTGGGCTGAAAACGCGACTTCGCAGCCGTTGGCTTTGGCGGCCTCCAGTGCGCCTTCAGAAAGGTCAAAAGCGCGAACGTTAAATCCTGCTTTCGATAGGTTAGCGGCCATTGGGCCACCCATATTGCCTAAACCGATAAACGCGACGGTAGTCATGCGTATTGTCCTTATTATTCGTTGATGAAGAGTGACGTTAGTGCTGCTATTTATTTTAGATCGGCGAGCGGGTTGGTCTCCCACGGCGAGGCTAATAGCTCATCGATAAAGCCCTGCTCGACCGAAGCGACGTCCGGGTATGTCCACGCGGGCTGGCCATCTTTATCGACCAGTAGCGCACGCACGCCCTCGGGAAATTCGCGGTGGCGGCAGCACTGCACCGAAAGCGCCATCTCAAACTGGAACACTTCCGCCAGCGACATGTGTTTGGCGCGCTTCAGCTGTTCATCAACCAGTTTGATGGACACCGGGCTGCCGTGGGCCAGCGTTTTCTGCGCTTTGTTGAACCACTTGTTGTCGCTTTTTACCGCGGCAATGGCGGCAACGATCTGCTCGACACTGTCGTGATCCATCAATTCTCGTATCAGCGTGGCGTGCTGATAAACGGGAGCTTCCAGCTCGGCAAACACCGGCTGCGATGTTTGCTCTAGCTCGCGCATAATGCGGTTGACCACACCATGGGCATCGGTGTCGGCACCTTTACCCCAGCGCGCATCGATCAGTTGCTGCAGCAATGCATCCCGGTGGTGGCTGGCAATACAGCGATCGGCCAGGCCGAGGTGTACGGCATCCGGCGCACTGACCTGACAGCCGGTCATGGCTAAAAAGCGGCCAGTGCCGCTGGGCAGGCGGTTCAAGAACCAGCTGGCGCCCACATCCGGGTAAAGGCCGATAGTGACTTCCGGCATGGCCAGGCGCGAAGTTTCGGTCACCACGCGGTGGCTACTGGCACTCAACAGCCCCATGCCGCCGCCCATCACAATACCGCTCCCCCAGCAGATCACCGGCTTGGGGTAGGTGTGCAGCAGATAGTCGAGCCGGTACTCGGTTTCGAAAAAGCGTTCGGGAAAGCTGGGGTCGCCTTCTCCGGTAATCGTTTTATACAGGTTGACGACATCACCACCGGCACAGAACGCTTTCTCACCAGCGCTATCCAGCAGGATCGCCACCACACGCTCGTCGGTGACCCATTCGCGCAGGCGCGGCAACATCGCTTCGCACATTTCGAGCGTTAACGCGTTCAGCGAGCGCTCGGCATCCAGCTTTATTTCGGCGATGACGTGGCCGTCTTGGGCGGGGTGTTCGGTAAACAGTACACTGCTCATGGGCATTCCTTATCCTTTTACAGCTCAGTGGCGCCGTCTGCCAATACCCGACGGGAGATGATCAGGCGCATGATTTCGTTGGTGCCTTCGAGAATCCGGTGCACCCGCGTATCGCGCACGTAGCGCTCCATGGGGTACTCCTTGATATAGCCATTGCCGCCGTACATTTGCAGCGCTTCATCGCACACTTTGAAACCCACATCGGTCGCAAAGCGTTTGGCCATGGCACAGTAGGTCGGTGCATCGGCGTGGCCAGCGTCCAGCTTGGTGGCGGCCATGCGTACCAATTGCCGTGCCGCGACCAGCTCGGTGACCATATCGGCCAGGCGGAACTGCAACGCCTGGAACTCGGCGAGCCGTTTGCCGAACTGCTTGCGTTCGAGCATGTATTCCCGCGCTTTGTTGATCGCCTGCTGCGCGGTGCCGATCGAACAAGTGGCAATATTGATCCGCCCCCCGTCAAGGCCCTTCATGGCGATTTTGAAACCGTCGCCTTCGTTGCCCAATAGGTGATTGGCAGGCACCCGTACTTCTTCAAAGGTAATCATGCGGGTGGGCTGGCTGTTCCAGCCCATCTTCTCTTCCTTGCGCCCGTAGCTGATGCCTTCGCTCTTGGCGTCGACCGCAAACGCTGACACACCGCTCGCCCCCTCGCCACCGGTGCGCGCCATCACCACCAGGAAATCGGTACTACCCGCGCCGGAAATAAACATCTTGCTGCCGGTCAGCATGTAGTGATCGCCATCGCGCTTGGCGGTGGTTTTTAGCGAGGCGGCATCGGAGCCTGAGTTAGGCTCGGTCAGACAGTAGGAACCCAACAGTTCACCCGTAGCCAGTCTTGCGCCCCACTGCTCCACTGCGTCCGGCGTGCCGAAATCCGCCAGCATCCAGGTCACCATGTTATGAATGGTCAGATACGCGGTGGTCGAGGTGCAGCCCATGGAGAGCTGTTCGAATATGATGCTGGCGTCTAACCGGGAAAGCCCTAACCCGCCCACGCTTTCTGGGGCATACAGCGAGCAAAAGCCAAGCTCGCCCGCTTTGCGAATCACATCAACTGGAAAGAATGAGGTTTGATCCCACTCGGCCGCATGGGGCTCTAGCTCGTTTTGGGCAAATGCCCGCGCCATATCGGCAAAGGCGACCTGATCTTCGTTAAGTTCAAAATTCATGGCGTATCTCCGCGAATGCGCGTGCGCACTGCTGTTGTCGTTATAATTGACGTTAACGTTAACTTATCCATTTACCCAATCACAAGCAACCTGCAAGCACTTGCTACCTTAGGTGTAGAGGCTCGGGCGTGGTATAGGGAATCTCGAGCGTCGTATAGGGAATGGAGTCGAAAAAAGGGCGCCAAACGGCGCCCAATGGGAAGAATCAATAAGCCCGAGGCAAAGCCGCCTCTAACCGCTACTTGAAGTTTTTCCGGTACATTTTGTCCAGCTCGCCGACAATACCGCTGCGGAAGCTAAGCACGCAAAACACAAAGATAATGCCCAGAATCACGCTCACCCAGTTGCCCAAGGGGGATTGCGCGAGGATATGCTGAAGACTAACCACAATGCCCGCGCCCATTAAGGGGCCCAGCAGCGTTCCTACCCCACCCAGCAGAGTCATCAGAATGACCTCGCCAGACATATGCCAGTGGGCATCGGTCAGCGAGGCCAACTGGAAGACTACGGTTTTGGTTGAACCGGCCAGCCCGGCCAAACCGGCAGAGATCACGAACGCTACCAGCTTGTAGGCATCGGCGTTGTAGCCCAGCGATACTGCGCGGGGCTCGTTTTCACGAATCGCTTTTAACACCTGGCCAAACGGTGAGTGCACCGTGCGCTGAATCAGCGCAAAGCCGAAGATGAAAATCGCAAATACAAAGTAGTACATCGCGAGGTTGCTGGTCAGGCTGATAAAGCCAAACAGTTCGCCACGCGGCACGCCGTGCAGCCCATCTTCACCGCCGGTAAACGGCGCCTGAACAAACATGAAATACACCAGCTGGGCGATCGCCAACGTCACCATGGCAAAATAGATGCCCTGGCGACGAATGGAGAGCACCCCAAATAGCACGCCCAACAGGGTCGCCATCACGGTACCGGCGATAATGCCTAGTTCTGGCGTTAGCCCCGGGTAGCTCGCCAGCAAATAGCCGGTTACGTAGCCGCCGGTGGCCAAGAACGCCGCATGCCCAAAGGACAACAACCCCGCATAGCCAAGCAACAGGTTGAATGCGCAGGCGAATAGCGCAAAACAGAGCACTTTCATCAGGAACACTGGGTAGGCGAGAAAGGGTGCTACCAGCCCCACTACGATCAGCGCCAGATAAAACATATTACGGCGAAACTTGGCGCGCTTCTGACGCTCCATCACCGCTGAGGGTGCCGCCATTGGTTGAGATTCTGTCATCATGCTTATGCCTCCTTACCGAACAGCCCGACTGGGCGCAACATGAGCACGACGATCATGACGAAGAAGATCACCGTATTAGAGGCCTCCGGGTAGTACACCTTGGTCAGGCCTTCGATGATGCCCATCGCCAGGCCGGTAATAATGGCGCCCAGAATCGAGCCCATACCGCCAATCACCACCACTGCAAACACCACGATCAAAAGGCTGGAACCCATAGTGGGAGAGACCGGATACAGCGGCGCGGCAAGCACCCCGGCAAACGCAGCCAGGGCCACGCCAAAGCCATAGGTCAGGGTTATCAGCAGCGGCACATTAACGCCAAACGCCTGCATCAACTGTGAGTTTTCAGTGCCCGCCCGCAGGTAGGCCCCCAACCGAGTACGCTCGATCATGAACCAGGTGAACAGACACATCGCCAGTGCCGCCACCAACACCCAGGCACGGTAAGTGGGCAAGAACATGAACCCCAGGTTCAAGCCACCCTGCAGTATCTCAGGCGTTGCATAACGCGCGCCTGAAACCCCGAAGAAGTTGACCAGCGTGCCTTCAAAAATCAGCGCCAGACCAAAGGTCAGCAGCAGCCCATAGAGGTGGTCTAAGTGGGCAATTCGGCGCAGCAGAAAGCGCTCCAGCAGCACACCGAAGGCACCCACCACGAGGGGAACCAGCAGTAGCGCCAGCCAGTAGTTAATACCCAGGTAACGAAAGCCCAGCAGCGCGGCGAAGGCACCCAGCATATATTGCGCCCCGTGGGCGAAGTTGACGATCTTCAACAGGCCGAAGATGACCGCCAGGCCCAGGCTAAGCAGTGCGTAAAAGGCGCCGTTCACAAGACCTAGCGTCAGCTGGCCCATGAAGACGGCCAATGGCACGCCGAATATCATCGTCATAACGCGACTCTCCTCGCCATCAAACAGTTGGCGGCAACTTGCCGCCAACCGGTTTTGCACATCTCTTGCGATGACTTCCTAGCGCAAGTGCTGCCTGGGATTAGTTCTGTACCAGTTTGCACTGGCTCTCAGAAAGCGGGCGGTAGGCTTCTGCGGCGGGAATGGTGCTGAGAATTTCGTAAAGGTCCCACTCACCGGTGGACTCTTCAGGCGTTTTCACCTGAGCCAGGTACATATCGTGAATCATGCGGCCATCTTCACGAATGCTGCCGTTGCGGGCAAAGAAGTCCTCGATGGGCATGTCAGCCATCTGCGCACGCACGGTTTCAGGGTCGTCGGTGCCCGCGGCTTCTACGGCTTTCAGGTAGTGCATGGTGCTGGAGTAGATACCGGCTTGTACCATGGTCGGCATACGGCCCACTTCATCGAAGTAGCGCTGCGCCCATTCACGAGACTGCTCGTCCATATCCCAGTACCAACCGGTCGTCAGCAGCAGGTTCTGCGTGGCTTCCAGGCCAAGGGCGTGAACGTCATTCAGGAAGATCAATAGACCCGCGAGCTGCTGGCCGGATTGCGTCAAACCAAACTGGCTGGCCGTGGTGATCGCGTTAACGGTATCCGCGCCCGCGTTGGCCAGGCCCACGATCTTGGCACCCGAGCCTTGGGCTTGAAGAATATAAGAGGAGAAGTCGCTCGTTGGGAAGGGGTGACGCACGCCACCGACAATCTCACCGCCGCTCTCTTCCACTACCTTGGTGACATCGGCTTCAAGCGCATGGCCGAAAGCGTAATCAGCGGTCAGCATGAACCAGCTGTCGCCGCCCTGCTCTACGACTGCTTTGGCGGTACCGTTAGCTAGCGGATAGGTGTCGTACACCCAGTGAATATGGTTAGGCGTGCAGTGTTCGTTGGTAATGCTAGAGGCCGCTGAGCCGGAAACAATCCCCAGGCCGTTATTCTCTTCGAGTACCTTGGTAACGGCGATCGAGACCGAGGAAGCGACCAGACCGCCTACCATGTCGACGTTATCCTGGTCGATCCAGCCACGCACGGTATTGGCGCCTACGTCGGCGCTGTTGCGATCATCGGCACTGGAAATCACGATAGGCGCCCCGTCAACGCTGCCACCAAAATCAGCTACCGCCATTTCCATGGCGGTCAGGCCGCCTGGGCCTGCCAGGTCACGGTAGGTACCGGACATATCGGCCAGGTAACCAATGCGCACTTCGCCGTCGCTCATATCCGCCTGAGCGGTAGACACAGCAAGGCTTGAAGCTGCCGCCACGGCGATGCTGGCAGCCAGCGTTTTTTTGATGAAGGTCATGTTCTTCTCCTGGCCCGGAGGCCTTTGTTGTTGTGAGATGATGGTGTCGCTTTGAGTTGTCGTTGAGCTGTCTTGGAAGTGCGAACTGCTCATTAATGGTTACTATTATTATTGGTGAGCGGCGTGCCCTTGGCGTAAAGAGCGTTTAATGATTAATCATCAGTGCGTTATACCCCTAGCATCGAATTGAGATGTTCCCGGCGCGATGGTAGCTGCGCGGCGCTGATTTCTTCGACAATCTGACCGTGATCCATCACGAAGTGGCGATCTGCCAGCGGCGCCGCAAAGCGGAAATTCTGCTCTACGAGGACGATGGTCATGCCGCGTTCCTTAAGCTGAACCAGTACCTCGGCCAATTTCTGCACGATGACCGGGGCAAGCCCTTCGGTAATTTCATCCAGCAGCAGCATCCTTGCCCCAGTGCGTAAAATGCGCGCCATGGCCAGCATCTGCTGCTCGCCACCGGAAAGCCGGGTGCCCTGGCTTCTGCGCCGCTCATAAAGGTTGGGGAACATGGCGTAAATTTCATCGAGGCTCATACCGCCGGAACGCACCGTGGGCGGTAATAAAAGATTTTCGTGAACATCCAAACTGGCGAAGATACCCCGCTCTTCCGGGCAGTAGCCTACTCCCAGACGCGGAATGTGATGTGGCTTCATGGTCAGCGTTTCATTACCATTGATCACGATGGAGCCGGTGCGTCGCCCTACCATGTTCATGATCGATTTCAGCGTGGTACTGCGCCCAGCGCCGTTGCGGCCCAGCAGCGTCACCAGCTCGCCTCGCTTCACATCAAAATTGACGCCGTGCAGGATATGCGATTCGCCATAAAAGGCGTGCAGATCCTGAACCCGCAACATCTCCAGGTTTTGCATGTTTTCGATCGGTGCTTGTGCTTCAGCAGTCATCATACCGTGGCTCCCTCTTCCTCAGCGGCATCGCTGCCCATATAGGCTTCACGCACCAGCGGGTTGCGCGACACGCTGTCGTAATCGCCCTCGGCCAATACCGCGCCCCGCGCCAATACCGTGATGCGGTCACACAGGCGGCTAACAACGCTTAAGTTATGCTCTACCATCAGCACTGTCCGGCCCTGAGAGACGCGCTTAATTAGCGCCACGATGCGATCAACGTCTTCAGCGCCCATGCCTTGGGTCGGTTCATCGAGCAGCATCATGGTGGGGTCGAGCGCTAGCGTGGTGGCGAGCTCCAGCGCTCGTTTACGGCCGTAGGGCATTTCTACCGTCAAGGTATCGGCGTATTCACGCAGCCCCACCTCTTCTAGAAGCTCTAGGGCGCGCTCATTGAGGTGATCCAGGGATTTTTCAGATTTCCAGAAATGAAACGACGTGCCCAGCTTGCGCTGCAGCGCCACCCGTACATTCTCAAGCGCGGTCATGTGCGCAAACACCGCCGAGATCTGAAAGGAACGCACCAAGCCTAGCTGGGCGATTTCGTTGGATTTTTTACTGGTGATGGAATGGCCGCGATACAAAATATCGCCACGGGTAGGCGGCAAAAATTTGGTCAACAGATTGAAGACGGTGGTCTTGCCCGCGCCGTTTGGGCCAATCAGCGCGTGGATGTGCCCTTCTTGTACCTGGAGATTGACGTCGTCCACAGCGGTAAACCCACGGAACTCTTTGGTTAGCCCTCGGGTTTCGAGGACAGGTCCCTGAAGGACATCGTTTGCACTCATAGAGTGGCAAGCCTCTTATTGTTGTAGTGCTGACTCTATTACAGGTAATTGGCTAGTAGTGAAACTGCTTGCTACTGCCTTACCTGAACGTAAGGTGTATGTGCAAACTAGCAACTCTCGCTATGGCAATACAATTACAACTTTGGTCTATTGCGGGAATTTCTCTGAATTAACAAGCGCTTTCAAAACAGTCATATCAATGACTTACTACATTTCAACGCTTTTCAACTGCCTGCAACAATCGCTTTACGTTAACGTAAACTTGTTTTAGCCTCATTGTCAGTGTTCCATAGGTGACAACCTTTAGGAAAAACGTCTTTTTAAGAGAACGTCACCATGAGCAAAACCTACTCGATTAGTGAACTGGCCAGCGAGTTTGACTTGACCACCCGCAGCATCCGTTTTTACGAAGACCAGGAATTGCTTCACCCCACGCGCCGTGGCCAAACCCGGGTGTATAGCAGCAAAGACCGGGTGAGATTAAAGCTCACCATTCGCGGCAAGCGTTTAGGCTTCTCGCTAGCTGAGATTCGCGAACTATTCGAGCTATGGGACGAAACCCGCAGCGGCAGTAAGAAGCAGCTGCACCTGATGCTTAGCAAGATAGCCGAGCGCCGGGCGGCGCTTGATCAGCAAATGAAAGACATCACGATGGTGCAACTGGAGCTTGAAAGCGCCGAAATTCGCTGCCGCCAAGCGCTCGAAGAGCTACTTGAAAAAGAGCCTCAGGAAAAACAAAACGAAGACGAGCGCACGGGGCTGTCCGACAAAACCTCTGCCTCTTCTTCCGCCACTATGCACTGATTCGGCCCTGCTCAAACCGCCAGCTCGGCCAACCAATAGATAACAACAGGTGATTGACCATGTTTTCACACTACTCAGAACTCAACTTCGGCCTCGACGACGAACTGAACATGCTGCGCGAGCAGGTCAACGCCTTTGCAGCCAGCGAGATTGCTCCACGCGCTGCCGAAATCGACCGCAATAACGAATTCCCTAACGACCTATGGAAGAAGTTTGGCGACATGGGCCTGCTGGGCATCACCGTCTCTGAAGAGGATGGCGGTAGCGGTATGGGCTATCTAGCCCACTGTATCGCCATGGAAGAGATCTCGCGGGCCAGTGCATCGGTAGCGCTCTCTTACGGCGCCCACTCCAACCTGTGCGTTAACCAGATCAAGATCAACGCCTCCCCCGAACAGAAAGCCAAGTATCTCCCCAAGCTGATCAGCGGCGATCACGTGGGCGCTTTGGCCATGTCGGAACCCGGCGCAGGCTCTGATGTGGTCTCGATGCAATTGCGTGCCAAGCAGAATGGCGACCACTACATCCTTAACGGCAACAAAATGTGGATCACCAACGGTCCGGATGCCGATGTGCTGGTGGTATACGCCAAAACCGACCCCGAAGCGGGCTCCAAAGGCATCACCGCCTTTATTATCGAAAAAGGCATGCCCGGTTTCTCTACCGCCCAGAAGCTCGACAAGCTGGGCATGCGCGGTTCCAACACGTGTGAACTGGTCTTCCAGGACTGCGCCGTTCCCGCTGAAAACATTCTAGGCGGGGAAGGCAAAGGCGTACGCGTACTCATGAGTGGTTTGGATTACGAGCGCACCGTATTGGCCGCAGGTCCGATTGGCATTATGCAGGCCGCCATGGATGTGGTGATGCCCTATATCCACGAGCGCAAGCAGTTCAATCAATCGATTGGTGAGTTCCAACTGGTGCAGGGCAAAGTGGCGGATATGTACACCACCCTGAACGCTTGCCGGGCCTACCTATATGCCGTAGCGGGTGCCTGTGATCGTGGCCAAACTTCACGTAAAGACGCCGCTGGGGTGATCCTCTACTGTGCCGAAAAGGCCACTCAGGTAGCCCTGGACTCCATTCAGCTACTCGGCGGCAACGGCTATATCAATGAGTACCCCACCGGGCGCCTGCTGCGCGACGCCAAGCTGTATGAAATCGGCGCGGGTACCAGCGAGATTCGCCGGATGCTGATTGGCCGCGAACTCTTCACCGAAAGCAAATAAAGGTCGCGCCATGAGCACTGTGAATAGCCAGATCAACCCGCGCAGCGATGTGTTCCAAGCCAACGAAGCCTCAATGCTCGGTGAAGTTCACAAACTGCGTGAACTGACCGCTGCCGTCGCCCAGGGTGGCGGTGCTAAAGCCCGCGAGCGCCATGAAAACCGGGGCAAGCTGTTTGTCCGCGACCGCATCGATCATCTAATCGATGAAGGTTCGCCGTTTTTAGAATTTTCCGCCCTGGCGGCGCACAAGATCTACGACAGCGAGATTCCTGCGGCGGGCGTGGTCACCGGCATTGGTCGGGTTTCTGGCGTCGAGTGCGTGATCGTTGCTAACGACGCCACGGTAAAAGGCGGCACTTACTTTCCGCTGACGGTAAAAAAACATATTCGCGCTCAGGAAATCGCCCGTAAACATCGCCTGCCGTGCATCTATTTGGTCGATTCAGGCGGCGCCTTCCTACCCCGCCAGGACGAAGTATTTCCCGATCGCGACCACTTCGGGCGTATCTTTTATAACCAGGCGACCATGTCGGCTGAAGGCATTCCGCAAATTGCCGTGGTGATGGGTTCCTGCACCGCGGGCGGCGCCTACGTGCCCGCCATGGCAGACGAGTCGATCATCGTTAAAGAGCAGGGCACGATTTTCCTGGGTGGCCCGCCCTTGGTAAAAGCTGCCACCGGCGAAAGCATTAGTGCGGAAGATTTAGGCGGCGCCGATGTGCACGCCAAAGTCAGCGGTGTGGCCGACCACTACGCGGAAAACGATGCTCATGCGCTGCAGCTTGCCCGCGCTTGTGTATCCCGCTTGAACTGGCAAAAGCGCGGCCAACTGGCCATGCAGGCGCCCAAACCACCCAAGCTCGACCCTGCCGAGCTGTATGGCATCGTGGGAACGGATCTTAAAAAGCCCTATGACGTGCGCGAAGTAATTGGCCGCATCGTCGATGACTCCGACTTTGATGAGTTCAAGCGCTACTACGGTGAAACTTTGGTCACCGGCTTTGCGCATATTCACGGTTACCCGGTAGGCATCGTAGCCAACAACGGCGTGCTGTTTTCAGAAAGTGCGGTGAAAGGCGCGCACTTTATCGAGCTCTGCGCTCAGCGCAAGATTCCACTGATCTTCCTGCAAAACATCACCGGCTTTATGGTCGGCTCCAAGTACGAACACGAAGGTATTGCCAAGCACGGTGCCAAGCTGGTGACCGCTGTGGCCTGCGCCAAGGTGCCAAAATACACCGTACTGATTGGCGGCAGCTTCGGCGCCGGCAACTACGGTATGTGTGGGCGAGCTTATGATCCTAACCTGCTCTTCATGTGGCCCAACGCGCGTATTTCAGTGATGGGCGGCGAACAGGCGGCGGGGGTACTGGCGCAGGTTAAGCGCGAGCAGCATGAGCGCGAAGGCCGCGAGTGGAGCAAAGAGGAAGAGGAAGCCTTCAAGCAGCCCACTCGCGAGCAGTACGAGCACCAAGGCCACCCCTACTACGCCAGTGCGCGACTGTGGGACGACGGCGTGATCGATCCACTGCAAACCCGTGATGTGCTCGGCCTGTCACTTGCCGCCGCGATGAATGCAGAAATCGAAGAGACGCGCTTCGGCGTGTTCCGGATGTAAGGGGCAATCACCATGGCTTACTCAACACTGATCATTGAAGGCGGCGTCGCCCGTCTGACCTTAAACCGCCCCGAGGTTCATAACGCCTTTGACGACGGCCTGATTGCCGAGCTAAACGCACACCTTGAAGCACTGCATAGGCAAGCCGAAGCGGGCGAAGTGCGCGCGGTAGTGCTGGGTTCAGAAGGCAAAAGCTTCTCGGCCGGTGCCGATCTGAACTGGATGAAGCGCATGGTCGATTACGACCTTGACGATAATGTCGCCGATTCCCGCAAGCTGGCAGCCCTGATGCACGGCCTGGATACACTGCCCTGCCCGACCGTCTGCCGCGTGCAAGGCGCAGCCTTTGGCGGTGCGGTGGGCTTGGCCGCCTGCTGCGACATAGTAATCGCCTCGGGTAAAGCCAAATTCTGCCTTTCGGAAGTCAAAATCGGCCTATCGCCCGCGGTCATCAGCCCTTACGTGCAGCGAGCCCTGGGCGAGCGACAGATGCGCCGCTATGCGTTAACCGCAGAAGTAATGGACGCCGAAATAGCGCTCGCGCTGGGTTTAGTCCATCTGGTGGTGGAACACGACAAGCTAGACGACGAAGTGGACACCCTGCTGGCCACCCTATTGGCCGGCTCGCCCCAGGCCCAGCGCGCCACCAAAGCGCTGATGGCCGCGGTTGCTAAAGCGCCTGACAGTGACGAGACCCGCGAGCATACCTGCCAGGTGATCGCCAAGCTGCGGGTAAGCCAAGAAGGACAAGAGGGTTTATCCAGTTTCTTTGAAAAGCGCCGCCCCGTCTGGGCCGATTCTAATAACACACCCCACGCTTCGGAGCGTCGCTCATGAAAAAACACGAAAAAGCCGCTCGCACGACGCCTTTTGATACCCTACTGGTCGCCAACCGCGGCGAAATCGCCTGCCGCGTGATGCGCACTGCCCGCCGCATGGGCCTGAAAACCGTCGCGGTATATTCCGATGCCGATGCCAGCGCCCGCCATGTACGCGAAGCTGACGAGGCCGTGCGTTTAGGCCCCGCCGCCGCGCGGGAAAGTTATCTCAATATCGATGCCGTCATCGAAGCTGCCAAGCGTACCGGCACCGGCGCTATTCATCCCGGCTACGGTTTTCTTTCCGAAAACGGTACCTTCGTCAAAGCCCTTGAAGAAGCGGGTATCACCTTCGTTGGCCCGCCGGCTTCAGCCATTGCTGCCATGGGTGATAAATCCGCCGCCAAAGCACGGATGGCCAATGCGGGCGTGCCGCTAGTGCCCGGCTACCACGGCGACGACCAGGATGACGCCCTGCTGCGCAGTGAAGCCGACAAGATCGGCTACCCCGTCATGCTCAAAGCCAGCGCGGGCGGCGGCGGTAAAGGGATGCGTGTTGTGGAAAGCGGTGATGGTTTTCAGGCCGCGTTAGATGGCTGCCGCCGTGAGTCAAAAGCCGCCTTCGGCGATGACCGCATGCTGATCGAGAAATACCTGGTGCAGCCACGCCATGTGGAAGTCCAGGTATTCTGCGACCGTCATGGCAACGGCGTTTATCTATTCGAGCGGGACTGCAGCGTTCAGCGCCGCCATCAAAAAGTGATCGAAGAAGCCCCCGCCCCCGGCATGACAGCGGAGCTGCGCAGCGCCATGGGCGATGCCGCCGTACGCGCCGCTCAGGAGATCGGCTACGTGGGCGCAGGCACCGTCGAGTTTCTGCTAGATGCGGATGGCTCGTTCTACTTTATGGAGATGAACACTCGCCTCCAGGTCGAACACCCCGTCACTGAGATGATCACCGGCCAGGATTTGGTCGAGTGGCAGTTGCGCGTCGCCATGGGTGAACCACTGCCCTGCTCTCAAGATGAGCTGACGATTACCGGCCATAGCTTTGAAGCGCGTATCTACGCCGAAGACCCGGATCAGGATTTCCTGCCCGCTACCGGCCTGCTCAACCGTTTCGCGCTGGATTTAGAAGGTGCTGGTCTAAGCGGCGACCAAGTACGTTTGGATAGCGGTGTAGAGAGCGGCGATGCGGTGTCAATGCACTACGACCCCATGCTCGCCAAGCTGATCGTGCATGGGGCTGACCGCGATGCGGCACTGGCGACCCTAAACCGCGCTCTGGCAGCGCTGGACGTACAGGGGGTCGTCACCAACCGCGCCTTCTTAATGCGCCTGGCGACTCACCCTGGCTTTAAAAATGTCGAACTGAATACGCGCTTTATTGAGCGTAACGAAGCCACCCTGTTCGCACCGCGCACCTATGGCATGGAGGCCTACGCCAGCGCCGCGCTGATTGGCCTGAACCAACTCGCCCAGGAGTGCGAAAGTGACTCCCCCTGGGATCGCCACGATGGCTTCCGCCTGAATGCACCCCATACCATTCGCATTGCTCTGTGTGACCCATCAGATGTAAAGGCCGCTGACAGTGATGAAACAGTCGTGATTGTCGAAGGTAAACGCAACGCTGGCGAGGCGCTGTGGAACCTGACTATCGGCAATGAGACCCTCACCGCGAGCCTACAGCCGCTGACCGGCGATGCGGTCGCCGTCACCCTGAACGGCCACCGCCGTCGGCTGCAGGCCCGCCGCGATGGTCATGTGGTGGTCATGGCTGATCCAAGCGGTGAAACGCGCCTGTTCTGGCGGCGCATCGATGCCATTGACCACGGTCACCATGAGGCGGAATCCACGCTCACGGCACCGATGAACGGCACGGTAGTCGCCCTACTCGTGGAGCCCGGTGTGGCGGTTGAGAAAGGCATGCCGCTGATGGTCATGGAAGCGATGAAAATGGAGCACACCATGACCGCCCCCGCCGATGGCAGCGTGGAGACCTTCCACTTTCAGGCGGGTGACACGGTTAGCCAGGGCGCCATTTTACTCGATTTTGCGGCCAACGAATAGGAGTCCTCGATGCCATTACCTACTTCTGTAAAGCTGTTTGAAATGTCGCCCCGTGACGGCCTGCAAAACGAGCCGGGTGACATCGTGCCCACCGCGACTAAAATTGCGCTGATCGAGCGGCTCGCTAAAGCGGGGATCACCCATATTGAAGCGGCCAGCTTCGTGTCTCCCAAATGGGTGCCGCAAATGGGCGATGCCGTTGAGGTCATGGCCGGCATTCAACGTCACCCTGGCGTTGTGTACTCTGCACTAACGCCCAATTTAAAAGGGCTTGAAAACGCCCTATCCGTGGGTGTTGAAGAAGTCGCGGTGTTTGGTGCGGCTTCAGAAGCGTTCTCACAAAAGAACATCAACTGCTCGATTGCCGAGTCACTGACACGGTTTGAGCCTGTGTTAGAGCGTGCCCGAGAGGCGGGCGTGCGCGTGCGTGGCTACGTTTCCTGTGTGTTGGGCTGCCCTTACGAAGGCGAGATCGCCCCGGCCAAGGTGGCTGAGGTGGCCAAAGCACTTTATGAGATGGGCTGCTACGAAGTGTCCCTGGGCGACACCATTGGCGTCGGTACGCCACTGGCTGCTAAACGCATGATCGAAGCAACGCGCCAGCAGGTGCCCATTGAGTTTCTGGCCGCCCACTTTCATGACACTTACGGCATGGCGCTGGCCAATCTTTATGCCGTGCTTGAAGAGGGCGTGAGCGTGATTGATTCAGCCGCCGCTGGGCTAGGCGGCTGCCCTTATGCAAAAGGGGCATTAGGCAATGTGGCGACAGAAGATGTGCTCTATCTACTTGAAGGGCTGAACATCGAAACGGGTATCGATCTACAGGCCGTGATTGATACCGGGTTTTGGATTACTCATGAGCTCGGCCGTAAACCCAGCTCCAGAGTCGCCCTGGCTAAAGGCCCTAGAAGTTAATATTAGTCATTAATAATAAAAAACACTACGGCTAACGATTCTCTGCCTTCCCGTTTAGATAAGAAAAAGACATCGGAGAGACTTAACATGGCATCACCTGCTCTTACCCAACCCAGCTACTCCAGCAGCATGGCGGACAAGCCCCTTCTGGGCATGACCATTGGCGACAAATTCGATCAAATTGCCACCCTACATGCCGATAACGATGCGCTGATCGTGCTACACCAGAATATTCACTGGAGCTACCGCCAGCTTCAGGAAGAGGTCAATCGCTGCGCCCGCGCCCTGCTCTCCATCGGCGTCAATAAAGGTGACCGGGTGGCCATTTGGGCACCTAACTGCAGCGAATGGACGTTAACACAGTTTGCCACCGCCAAAATTGGCGCCATTCTGGTCAACATCAATCCCTCTTACCGCACCCATGAGCTGGAGTACGCGCTGAACCAATCCGGCGCGCGTTTTCTGGTCACCGCCAACAGTTTCAAAAGCTCCGACTACAGCGCCATGCTGTATGAATTAGCGCCAGAACTTAACGCGTGCACTGAAGGCCAACTCAAGTCGCAAAAACTGCCTGACCTTGAGTGCATTATTAATTTAAGCAGCGAAAAACTGAGCGGTATGTGGCGCTGGTCTGACCTGATGAACGAAGGCACCAAGGTTAGCCAAACCGACGTTGATGACTTGCAAGCAACGCTGCAATTTGATGACGCCATTAATATTCAGTACACCTCCGGAACCACAGGCTTCCCTAAAGGCGCGACCCTTTCTCACCACAATATTCTCAATAACGGTTTTTTCGTGGCGGAAAGCATGGGCTTCACCAGTGAAGATCGCTTGGTGATCCCGGTACCGCTGTACCACTGCTTTGGTATGGTCATGGGGAACCTGGGCTGTATGACCCACGGCGCCACCATGATCTACCCAGATGAAGGCTTTGATCCCGGTAAGGTGCTCAAGGCAGTGCACGAGCAAAAAGCTACCGCGCTTTACGGTGTGCCAACCATGTTTATCGCTGAGCTTGATCACCCGGATTTCCCTGGCACCGATCTCTCGTCGCTACGCACCGGGATCATGGCGGGATCGATCTGCCCCGCTGAAATCATGAAGCAGGTGATCAGCAAAATGAACATGAAGGGCGTGCAAATCGCCTACGGCATGACCGAAACCAGCCCGGTATCTACCCAGACCGGCGCCAACGACAGCATTGAAAAGCGCGTTTCTACCGTGGGCCGCACTCAGCCCCACCTGGAAAATAAAATCGTCGACCCCGGCAATGGCGGTATTTTGCCCAGGGGTGAAATCGGTGAGCTGTGCACCCGCGGGTACAGCGTGATGCTGAAGTACTGGAACAACGACAAAGCCACCGCTGAAGCCATCGATGAATCGGGCTGGATGCACACCGGCGACCTGGCCACCATGGATGAAGAGGGTTATATCCAGATCGTGGGCCGCATTAAAGATATGGTCATCCGCGGCGGCGAGAACGTTTATCCCAAAGAGATCGAAGAATTCCTTTATGCCCACCCGGCGATTTCAGAAGTACAGGTCACCGGCGTGCCGGATAAAAAGTACGGCGAAGAGTTGATTGCCTGGGTGAAACTCAACAGTACCGCTGGCGAAGTCACCGGTGAAGAGCTGCGTGAGTACTGCAAAGGGAAAATCACTCACTTCAAAATTCCGCGCTACTTTAAGTTCGTTGATGAATTCCCGATGACCGTCACCGGCAAGATTCAGAAATTCAAGATGCGCGAAATTTCGATTCAGGAGCTAGGTTTAGATCAAGAGTCATAACACGCAATGACCAACCCCAACCGTTTAGCGGATCACTATCAGCGCGCCCTGCGCGCTGATGAAATTCTGGCCCAAATAGATGCCCACTACCCCGATGGTCCCACGCTTCACCAACTGGCCCCGCTGGATCAGCTACATATTGGTGGCGTAGCGGCTTCCACTCGGCTGCTTGAACGACTTAACCCGGCTACTCATGGAAAGGTGCTGGATATCGGCGCTGGGCTGGGAGGATTGATGCGCCAGGGCGCAATGCTCGGCTTTCAAATGACCGGCCTGGATATTACTCACGGCTTCAGCACGCTCAACAAAGCGCTGAGTACGCGAGCGATGCAGCCGGGCACTCCACCGCTTGCCTGGGTGACCGGTAATGCCAGCGCCCTGCCATTTGCCGACAGCAGTTTTGACGCCTTACTGTTTCAGCACAGCCTGATGAATATGCCTGATGCTGCCAGGGTACTCGCAGAAAGTCGGCGAGTTCTACGCCCTGGTGGGCAGCTAGTAATGCACGAAGTGGTCAGCGGCCCCAACGTGGCACAGCTTCACTATCCAGTGCCTTGGGCCGCCTCTTCCGAGCACTCCCACCTACTTAACCTAGCTGAACTGACTCGACTGCTTGAAACGGGCGGCTTTCGACTTGAACACGTTGAAGACTGGAGCGACATGGCCTTGGCGTGGCGCCAACGTCAGAGGCAAAAAGAGCAGGTGAAAAGGTCTGTGGTGCTATCTCCACAGTGGGTATTTGGCGAGCGCTTTATCACAATGGGTAAGAATTTAGTCAATAACTTAGCTGACGGCGCAATTAAAGTGGTAGAAATCCAAGCCTGTTGCTAATCTGAATGGGAATAGCTTTTTCTCCCTACCCGTGGCTATAACAATAGGTGTACGAGAAATGCCAATGAAACGCTTGGCAAGCACCCTGCTCTGCTGCTCCGTCCCCTGGTTCAGCTGCTATGCCGACGATACGCCTCCGGTAATGGCTTATACCGCTCCCGACAGTGAACTCATGCTGCTCGACAATGGCGTTATCTTGGAAGGCAGCGACCTTAGTAGTTTAGACACCTATACAAGTGGCTTCCGTTTAACCGCAGGGTTCAGCCCTTGGCGGCTTCCTCAGTTGGACATTGGCGCAGAGATTGCCTACCGAGAAAGCGAAGAAATTGCCACCGCTTCCAGCATCAACCCACTCATTATGGATACGTTAAGCTTAGGTGGGGCTATTGTTGCCGGCGTTCGCATGGGCGCGTTTAGCGTCTATGCGAAGTCCGGCATCACCGAATGGCGGGGGGAAAGTGACCTGGAAGGCGCTGATGAAAGCGGCACCGCGATGCTGCAAGGTTTCGGTGCCACCGTGACGATCAACCGTCTTGTTAGCCGACTGGAGTACGAGCGTATCGACGCCCCCACTCTTAGCCATCTCAATATGTTAAGTGCTTCGTTGCACTTGCCGTTTTGAATTTCATTTTTTAAAAAAATGCGTTAAGGATTACATCAAAAATAGCTGCGGCTATTCCTCCCAGGCTGTCTCGTCATTGCATGGACGGTTGCATTTTGTCGCTCCAGGGGCACGAATGCTCAAGCTGAGCCGCTAGTGACGCAAGATATAGTCAATAATTCAACAGTTGGAAATTTAACCCTATGTCGATTGAGCTTTGGTTATCATTTGTGATGGCGTCATTTTTGATTATCGCATCTCCAGGCCCCGCTGTTGCCCTGTTGGTAATGACCGGTATCAATCAAGGCCGCAGAGCCGCATTGGCGATGTTGCCCGGCTTTTTCTTAGGTGACCTGGTGGCCATGTCACTCTCGTTTGCAGGCGTCGGTGCTCTGCTGATGGCATCTGCGCATCTATTCGCTATCGTTAAATGGCTAGGGGTTCTCTATCTGCTTTATTTGGGTATTAAGATGTGGCGTGAATCCGGCCAATTGAACGACCTGAAATCCTCGGGAGCCAACGTAAAGCAAGGCACCGCGAAGGCATTTTGGGTGACACTCCTAAACCCCAAAAGCATTCTGTTTTTCATGGCGTTCATGCCGCAGTTTATTAACCAAACTCAGCCCTTAGCGCCGCAGTTGGCGATTTTGTTTGCTACGTTTCTTATGATGGGGATTATATCGGATCTCGGCTACACATTGCTGTCGACGACTAGCCGACAGCTAATGACCGCCAAGTTTCGGCGAGTGCTACACCGCTGCGGCGCAGGTAGCTTGATTGGCGCCGGGTTATTTATGACCTTTATGCGACGCCCGGCAGGGTAATAAAGAGGTATCCATAGCTTGCATCCAGTAGCTTATTTGACTAACCAGTGACATCGGATAGCGATAACCGGGACACCCCCTTATCGATCATCAGGCGTTTTCAAGTCGTCGATGCCTGTCTTGGCAAGTCAACAATAGAAGTTTTTCCCACGACCCATCTATTTTTAAAATTCGGCAGTTAACCTCAAAATCATTAACATTTTTGTTTCATTGCTTACTCTCTTCAGGTGGTGTCCAAATAGGCACATCTTCCCGCTGGGGTTCGTGCCAATCCTGTTTCATAGCGCTGTTTAGCGACTCTTCCAGTTTCATAAACAGTTCGCCATAGCGCGGACTAAAACTGATACCGCCCTCTATCTCTTTCCAGGCTTCGAACAACTCGTCTGCGTGGGCATCTTCATTCTGCACAAACGACCAGGTCATCTGCTTGGCACGCATGGGGTGAACGCCCATGGCAGTCAGCGCGTGGCCACCCAATTCTAGTGCTGAATGGTAGGTTTCGCTGACCGTGTCATCGGCGCCCGCTTCACGCAGCTGATAGCCATGGCCACGGTCAAAAGCACGCGCCAACACCCATACATGCGGGTAGTAGTGCTTAATGTGCTTGACCATCTGTACGGCGCGGTCACGGTCGTCCAAGGCAATCACGATTAACCGGGCATGTTCAATCCCAGCGGTTTCGAGCAAATCGGAACGGCTGGCGTCGCCAAAATAGCTTTTGATGTTTATTTTGCGCAGGTTTTCAATCTGTTCGATCTCATGGTCCAGCGCCACAATGGGAATACTATTGGCGCGCAGCAGACGACAAATAATTTGTCCAAACCGCCCTACGCCCGCAACGATCACCGGGGCCTGCTCTTCGATTGCGTCAGCTTCCCGACCGTCATTCTTGGCACTGCGGTAGCGCGGCAGAACCAACCGGTCGTAAGCAATAAACAGTAGCGGTGTCAAAAACATTGAGAGCGCCACCACTAGAGAGAGAATCTGGGAGATGTCGGTTGGAATGACACTGTTCTGTACGCTATAGGTCAGCAGCACAAAACCAAATTCACCCGCCTGGGCAAGGCTCAGGGTGAATAGCCAGCCATTGCTGCCACGCACCCGAAACAACAGTGCTAAACCAAGCAGAATCATGCCTTTTACCACGATCACGGCCAAGCCTAACGAGAGAACCGTGCCCCACTCCGCCGCCAGCACCGAGAAATTAATACCTGCCCCCACGGTAATAAAGAACAACCCCAACAGCAGTCCTTTAAAGGGCTCAATATTAGCTTCCAACTCGTGCTTGAATTCACTGTTGGCAAGTACCACCCCGGCCAGGAACGCGCCGAGGGCGGGCGATAAATTAACCAAACTCATTAGCGCGGCAATGCCGATGACCAGCATCAGGGCCGTGGCGGTAAATACTTCGCGCAGGCCAGAACTAATCACATAGCGAAACAGCAGGGGCACTAAATAGTAGCCTGCCGCTATCACGCTCGCGATGGCCGCCACGACCACCAAGGCATGTGCCCAGCCGGGCAATTGTGCGACCAGGCTTAAGCTGGCGTGGCCATCATCGCTAACGTCGCCCATTAACTCGGGAAGTGCCAGCAACGGAATTAGCGCCAGCATGGGAATAACGGCAATATCCTGGAACAGCAGCACCGAAAAGGCGCTGCGGCCCCCTTCGGTTTTGGCAAGCCCCTTCTCGTTCAACGTTTGCAGCACAATCGCCGTGGAAGAGAGCGCAAAAATGAGCCCCACCGCCAGGGCAGTTTGCATCACTAGCCCTAGCCACAAGGCAATAGCGGTGCCTGCAGCAGCGGTTAGCACTACCTGAAGCCCCCCTAGCCCCAGCAGTCGCACGCGCATCGCCCATAACCCTTTCGGGTCGAGCTCCATGCCGACCAAAAACAGCATCATCACCACGCCAAATTCGGCAAAATGCTGAATGGTGGTGGTTTCCTGGCCCACCAGCCCCAGGATCGGGCCAATCACTACCCCGGCGACCAAATAACCCAGCACTGAGCCCAGCCCAAACCGTTTGGCAAGGGGAACCGCAATTACCGCGGCGACAAGATAAATAAAGGCTTGAATAAAATAGCCGGTCATCGTGTTTCCTCAAAATAGAACGAGCTGCTTGACTTCCCTGAGCAATAATGTAGCGTACTAGTACGCTAGTACATTACTTATTAACCGATGGCATTCTTCGATGGTTTCACAACTTACACATCATGACGACAAACGATCACTACCAGGCTGAGCTTATTCGCCACTTGCTCGCCATAGACTCACCCGAGGCAATGGACGCAGCACTGGCCGACCTGCTGACTCCCGCAGAGTATCAAGAAATCAGTAAACGACTACAGATTTTTAAACTGCTGCGTGAAGGAGTGCCGCACCGCAAAATTGCCGAAACCATAGGGGTGGGTATCGCCACGGTTTCCCGCGGTTCGCGCGCGTTGGCCACCTTGCACGCTTCAACACCGCTATCCTCTTCACAAGCTTCTTCACGGAATGATGCACCATGACCATTGCCAATACGCATGCCTCGGGCCCACAGCCGTTTACGCTGCCACGCAAACCTCACTACGTGACGCTGGCGGCGGACTGCGACTTCTTTGCCCTGTTTCAAAAAATCGAGCGGCAGTTTGATACCTGCTACATGCTGGAGTCGCTTGGCGAAGATAGCCATATTGCACGCCATTCGATCATCGGCTTTGACCCCGAATACACGCTGTATGCCAATGGCAACACGCTAACTATCGAAGACCGTGACGGCAATGCAAACGAGTACCCAAGCGATAACCCTTATGAACTACTGCGTAGCCTGATCCCCCAAAATATTATTTCGCGTAAGTACGCGGGTGGCTTAAGCGGCTACCTCGGTTACGATGCCATGCAGTACTTCGAGCCCTCGCTGACCCTAAAAGCCAGCGACGATTTCGATACCTTTCGCTTTGGGCTCTACAAAGATGGCCTGATCCTCGACAAGATGACCGGGGAGGTTACCTACTTCTATTACGACAATAGCCGTTACGAGTTTCTGCAGACGCTGATCGACGCCGACGAAAAACCCGCAGGCCCACTGCACATCACCGCGCTGGGCGACACAATGAGCAAAGCCGAGCACGCCGAGGCGGTTGCTAAGGTGAAGCAGGACATCATCAACGGCAAGGTGTTTCAGTGCGAGGTCGGCTTTAAAAAGCGCTTTCGAATTGAGGGCGATACGCTGGCCCTTTATGATCAGTTGCGCACCATCAATCCGTCGCCCCAGATGTACTATGTCAAATTCGGCGAGCAGAAGCTGATCGGCGCAAGCCCAGAGCTGCTGTTCCGCCTGCGCCAGGGTGAGATGGAAACCTTCCCACTGGCAGGCACCACCCTCCGCGGCCAAACGCCCCAGGAAGACACCCAGCTAGCCCGGGCGCTGCTCAACGACCCCAAGGAGATCGCCGAGCACAATATGATTGTGGATCTGCACCGCAACGATATTGGCCGGGTGGCCCAGTTTGGCACGGTAAAAGTGCGCAGCTTGATGGATATCAAACGCTTTAGCCACGTACAGCATATCTCCAGCGAAATTGTCGGAATTATTGCCGAAGGCGAAGACATGTTTACGGCGCTGGCGAGTAACTTCCCGGCGGGCACGCTCACCGGCGCGCCCAAGATTGAGGCAATGAAGATTATCGATGATCTGGAAACCGACGGTCGCGGTCCCTATGGCGGTGCGGTGGGCCAGTTCTCGTTTAACGGCGACTGCACCTTTGCCATCCCCATTCGCACGGTGTTTGTGAACGGCGAGCGCGCCTACGTACAAACCTGCGGCGGCAACGTGTTCGATAGCAACGCCGAGGATGAATACGAAGAAATTCGCCGCAAATTCGCTGGCACTCGCAAGGCCCTGGCCCCTTTTATGAGCACGGATATGGAGAGCCCCGCATGAAGGTGCTGATCATCGATAACTACGACTCTTTCACCTATAACCTTTACCAGTTTATTGGTGAAATCTTGACCACGGAGAAGAATCGCGGCGGGTTGCCTCATTTTGAGATCATCGTTAAACGTAACGACCAAATCGACTACCACGCCATTGAGGCTCTGGCGCCGGATCGCATCATTATTTCCCCCGGCCCCGGCTCGCCGGATGACCCACGCTACTTTGGCGTGTGCGCCGAGGTAATTGAAAAACTGGGTAAGACCACCCCGCTGCTAGGGGTTTGTCTGGGCATGCAGGGCATCGTGCATGTGTTCGGCGGCAAGGTGGTTAAAGCGCCGCTACCCATGCACGGCAAGATCAGCCCAATCAACCACGACAATCGCTCGGTGTTTAACGGCGTGCCCGACCAGCTTGAGGTGATGCGTTATCACTCACTGATTGCCGATGCGACCACTTTACCCGAGTGCCTGGAAGTAACCGCCACCGTGGGTGCCCTGGAAGCGGATAATTTTGAGCAGCGCAGCCGCTGGCAGGCAATGGGTGAATTCGAGCTTATGGGCGTTAAACACCGGGAATACCCGATTCACGGCATTCAATTTCACCCCGAATCATTCGCGACCGAAGGCGGTAAGGAGTTGATAGCCAACTTTCTTTTCGCGCCCAACGATCAAGCCAGAGCGTAGGCACGCAGCATAGGGTGGCTAAACGGGTGGCTAAATGAGACTCAATGAAACAGTTAGCCACCCCGCACAGGCCAGATTTACAATAACCGTCAGCCAGAACGTAACCTGGAAGGCGGTTTTCTGAGTTTTATGCCGCAGCCGCTGTTGAGCCAGGAACGCACCCGGCCAGCCACCCACTACCCCAAGCAGATGTAGCGTTTTCTCGCTCACTCGACGGCGGTTATTGATAGCCGCCTTTTTGTCGATGGCGTAGGTAATGTAAGCGAGCATGCTAATCACAGCATAAAAAGCGACGATTGGGATCACAGTAAGGACTCTTGAAGGAGGAGGAGCTACTTGCGTCGCTGAGAAGGCTTGCCCGCAACCGCTAGCTTACCGCGGCCTTTGCCAACGGGCTTACCTTTTGCACTAGGCTTGCTTTTAACACTGGGCTTGCCGGGCGCTTTACCCTTGGGGAGAGGTTTACCAGCACTGTTTTTCGGGCCGGTGCTAACTTTTCCACTAGCGGCCTTTTTACCTTTGGGAAGTGGTTTAGGTTTAGCCCCGGTGGCTTTGGTGCCCGCTTTGGCCGGTTTCGGGCGCCCTTTGTTGGCAGCGGGCGGCTTTGCCTTGCCAGCGCCTGAGCTGTAGTTGGGCCTTTCAGGCTTAGCTTTACTCTTCTTCTCTGGCACGGCTTCTGATTTTTCGGTCAGCGCGATAATGGTGTCAATCTCTTTAGGGGTGAGATCGCGCCAATCCCCCAGGGCTAATCCTTTAAGGGGCACATTCATAATGCGCGTGCGAATAAGCTGGGTAACTTCATAGCCGAAGTATTCGCACATACGGCGAATTTGCCGATTGAGTCCCTGCACCAAGGTAATAGTGAACACAAAGGTGGACTCTTTTTGCACTTTGCAGCGCTTGGTCACCTTGCCAAGAATCGGCACACCGCCCTGCATGCCCTCGATAAACTCGTCGGTGATCGGCTTATTCACCGTCACCTGATACTCTTTTTCGTGGTTGTTATTGGCACGCAGAATCTTATTAACCAAATCACCGTTATTGGTTAAAAAAATCAGCCCCTGGGAGTCTTTATCGAGCCGACCGATGGGAAAAATGCGCGTGCCGTGTTTTACAAACTCAACGATATTGTCCTTTTCGCTGGACTCGGTGGTGCTAACGATGCCCACCGGCTTGTTCAGCGCAATAAGAACCAGATCTTCCTCTTCCTGTGGCTCGATCTCCTGGCCATTGACCTTGACCAGATCCCCCGCTACCACTTGGTCGCCGGTAGTGGCGCGGCGACCGTTAATCCACACGTTGCCCTGCTCCACAAAGCGGTCAGCCTCACGGCGAGAGCACATTCCACTTTCACTAATGTATTTATTGATACGGGTAGATTTTCGTAACGACATAAAACGCCATGTGGCTAAAAGGAGTGAACAAAAAAGTTAAAAAGAGGAGCCGGGCTGCTTTAGAAAAGCCAACTCCTCGTCGGTAGAGGCCCGCCCCAACAGTGCATTGCGGTGCGGGTAACGCCCGAAGCGATCAATGATCGCCTTGTGACGCACTTCAAAATCGAGATTATTCTCTAATCCCGGCTGGTCGAACAATTTCATCGCCAAGGCATGAATGGCGGCAGATTCGCTATGCATATAGGGCATATACAAAAATGCCCGCTGCTGAGGGGTTAGCTCAGCGTCGGCACCCGCAGCCACTGCCTCCTGAGCTAGAGCCAGCGCATCGGTGGCAAAAGCGCGCATCATCGCGGAAGATATTGCGCGAGAACTGATCCAGCACGATGATTTCCGCCAGCCGCCCCTGAGCCGTTTGCCGCCAGGTATAACATTCACACTGCGCCGCCTGGGTATGCAGTTCACCAAAACGCGACTGAATAGTGCTATCCATCTCAAGGTCTTTTTTAAACCACTGAGCAGGCGTCAACGCTTCAAACCAAAAGTCGAGTACCGCTTGAGCATCTGAGGGCATTGACGCCTCCTTGTTAGCATCATTAACAGGCTGGCCGGTCTTGTTTAACCCGTATTACGCAGACCCGCAGCGATGCCCGCCATTGTCACCATTAACGCACGTGACAAATCAGCACTGATCGCCCCGTCCGCATCGCGGTTACGCTGCAGCAACTCGGCCTGAAGGCCATGCAACGGATCGATGTACGGATTGCGTACATCAATGGCCTGCCGAATCAGCGGTGTGTTCTCCAGCAGCTTCTCCTGCTGGAGAATATCGAGCACCGCATCTTCGAGCCGTGCAAAACGCTCACGCAGTTTTTTACCCAACGCTTTAAGCGATGGTTCATCGACCAGGCGGTGCTCGTAGTAGGCGGCAATGGCCACGTCGGCTTTGGCCAACAGCATCTCCAGCATGTCGAGATAAGTGCCGAAGAAGGGCCACTCAGTGCGCATTTCTTGCAGCACCTCGCGTCCGCCGGGCTGCTCTAAGCGGGTCGAGAAGGCTTCACCACTGCCCAGCCACGCTGGCAGCATCAGACGAATCTGCGTCCAGGCGAAAATCCATGGAATCGCGCGCAGGGTCTCTACGCCGCCATCCTGGCGGCGCTTGGTAGGACGTGAGCCTAGCGGCAACCTTCCTAAAGCGCCCTCCGGCGTGACTGCCCGGAAATAAGGGACAAAATCGGGGTCTTCCCGCACCACGCCGACATAAGCACCATGCGCGACCTTGGCGAGCTGATCCATCTCTTCACGCCAATGCGGTTCCGGCGCGCGAGGCGGCAACAGTGTGGCTTCCAGCACCGCGCAGGCATAAATCTCCATGGAGCGTAGGGCAATATCAGGCTGGCCGAATTTGAAGCGAATCATCTCGCCCTGTTCGGTCACCCGCAGGCTGCCGTTCACCGAGCCGGGAGGCTGGGAGAGAATCGCCGCATGGGCCGGGCCGCCGCCACGGCCTACGGTGCCACCGCGGCCGTGGAACAGGGTTAGATCGACGCCGTGCCGGTTACACACATTGACCAGCGACTCCTGGGCGCGGTACTGCGCCCAAGCGGCGGCCAACTGACCGGCATCTTTGGCTGAATCTGAGTAGCCGATCATCACTTCCTGGCGATCATCAATCAGCGAACGATAGCTCGGTATCGCCAGCAGTTGGTCCACCACATCGCCTGCGTGATCCAGGTCGTTGAGGGTTTCAAACAGCGGTGCGATAGGCAGCGTGACCTGCCCTCCTACCTCTTTCATCAGCAGTGCCACGGTGAGCACGTCCGACGGTTCAGCGGCCATGGAAATAATGTAGGTTCCCAGCGCTTCGGAGTGTTCCTGGGCAATCACCTTAAAGGTATCCAGCACTTCCCGGGTCTCGGCAGAACACTCCCAGCGGCGCGGAATCAGCGGGCGACGGGAAGCCAACTCGGCCAGCAGGAACTCTTGACGCTGGGCTTCATCCCATTCGCGGTAGTGGCCAAGGCCAAGCGTACTGGTCAGCTCTTCAATCACCTGTGCGTGGCGGCTGGCCTCCTGGCGCAGATCGAGCTTGGTCAGCGTAACGCCGAATACGGCGACCCGGCGCAAGGTATCCAGCAGCGCGCCGTTAGCGATGGTGTCGAGACCAACATCGCAAAGTGAGCGGTAGCAGCCGAGCAGCGGGGAATAGAGCTGATCACGGGTTTCAATAATCGGCCCGCCGTCATAGTTACGCCCCTCAAGCTCGGCCTTGGCCCAATCCCGGGTTGACTCCATTCTTGTCAGCAGGCGCTTTAGCACTTCGCGATACGGTTCGGCCACATCGCCCGCCTCGGCTTTAAGCGCGCTGTTGGCCTTCCACATGGAGAGCTCAGTCTTTAACTGATCCAGGTCGCGCAGGTAAAGATCGGCGGCCATCCAGCGGCCCAGTAGCAATACCTCGCGGGTGACCCGGGCGGTCACGTTGGGATTACCGTCGCGATCCCCACCCATCCAGGAGGCGTAGCGAATCGGCGCGGCATCCAGGGGTAAGCGCTCACCGGCGGTATCCAGCAGCAGGTTATCCAAATCGCGGTGGAAGTCCGGCACTGCCTGCCAGAGTGAGTTTTCAATAACGGCAAAGCCCCACTTGGCCTCATCAACCGGCGTGGGGCGTTCGTGGCGAATCTCATCGGTGTGCCATGCCTGGCTGATCAGTTCTTCCAGACGCCCCTGGGCGCGAGTGCCGCGTTCAGGGTAATCTTCGGAGCTTTCAATGGCAGTCAGGCACTCATCAATGGCGTCATATTTTTGGATCAGCGTACGCCGGATAACTTCGGTGGGGTGAGCGGTGAGTACCAGTTCAACGCGCATATTGGCGAGGGTTTCGACCAGCTTGCGTGGCGAGTTACCCGCCTGCTGAGCGCGCTCCAGCAACTCCCCTAGCACCGGCTGGGAACCTGGCTTGTAATCCTCTACGCGGCGAAAGCGCGCCCGGTAATGCTGTTCGGCAATATTAGCGAGGTTCAAGAACTGGTTAAACGCCCGGGTTACCGGCAATAGATCTTTCTCAGGCAGATCTCGCAGGTACTCGATCAATTCGCGCTGCTGCAGAGAATCGCCCTGCCGCCCGCGCTTGGCGTGAGCACGAATGGTTTCAATCTTATCGACAAATGCTTGGCCCAAATCGTCGGCAATGGTTCGCCCCAGGCTATCGCCCAAAATACGCACATTATCGCGCAGAGATTCGTGTAGGTCGTGACTCATTGGCATGGCCTCCTTGCAGGGGTCGCATCAATAATAATTCAGGAATGGGTAGGTTGTTTTTCTTGTGCTTTAGCTGCCTGCCAGTGGGTTTCCATCTCGTCTAACGAGGCCTCCGCCAGCGGTCGCCGGGCAGCGTTAAGCTCGCCTTCAACGTAGCGAAAGCGGCGTTCAAATTTGGCATTAGTCCCTCGCAGGCACTGTTCAGGGTCAGCGTTCAATGTGCGGGCAAGATTGGTGACTGCAAACAGCAGATCGCCAACTTCTTCCTGGGCGTGCTGTTGATCACCGGCGGCGAGCGCCTCCTCAACTTCGGCCAGCTCTTCGCGAATTTTCGCTACCACGCCCTTGGCGTCTGGCCAGTCAAACCCTACCCGCGCGGCGCGCTTGGAGAGCTTGGCGGCCCGGCTGAGCGCTGGCAGTGTGCGTGGTACATCGTCCAGCACTGAGGGCGTGGCATCAGCCCTTTCGGCGCGTGCCCTTGTGTCACGTTCTGCAGCTTTGAGTGATTCCCAGCGGCTGTTGACCTGCTGAGTTTGCACCTCTGCGGCGCTCACTCCTGGCGGGCGCCGGGAAGCCAGGGTGCCCTCCGGAAATACGTGGGGGTGTCGACGCAACATCTTGGCGGTCAGGGTATCGACGATATCAGCAAAGTCGAAGCGCTGCTCCTCCGCCCCAAACTGGGCGTAGTAAACCACTTGAAAAAGCAGATCGCCTAGCTCACCGGGTAGCTCGTCAAAAGCGCGTCGCTCAATGGCGTCGGCGACCTCGTAGGCCTCTTCCAGCGTATGGGGCACAATGCTGTCCCAGTCCTGCTGTAAGTCCCATGGGCAGCCCTGCTCGGCGTCACGCAGCACTTGCATCAGGGTCAGCAGGTCGTCCATACCATGGCGCATCATTCCCCTCCCTTACGCGTTTGCTTTTCCGGGTCTGCATTGCGCAAACGGCGCACTTCGGTAACGTTTGGCAACTGCTGGATACGGGAGAACAGACGCCCCAGGGATTCCAGGCCGTCGACTTCCAAGGTAATGCGCAGACGGGCAATGCCCTCGTCGGTATCGGTTAATGTGTTCACGGCGAGTACGTTGACTTTTTCATTGCCGAGCAGCCCTGTCACATCGCGCAGTAGCCCAGAGCGATCCCAGGCTTGAATCTCAATGGTCACCGGATAGCGGGTCTGGGCGCGTTCGCCCCACTCTACCTCGATAATGCGCTGGGGTTCGTCCAGGCGCAATTGCAGAATATTGCTACAATCCTGGCGATGCACAGTGACGCCACGCCCCTGGGTGATAAAGCCGATGATCGGTTCGCCAGGCACTGGCCGACAGCAGTTCGCCATGCTGGTTTTCAGGTTGCCGACGCCGAGCACGGTGATATCACTTTTGGTGGCTTTGCTGGATTGCCGCTGAGGCTTGGCAAGCAGGCGATTAAGCTGCTCCTGGTCGTCGGTCTCGCCGAACAGCTGTTGGGCCTGATGCAACACTTGGCCAATACGCAGATCACCGGCGCCAATGGCGGCGTACATATCGTCAGCGTTGAGGTAGTTGACTGCCTTGGCTAGCTTGGGTAGATCAAGCCCCTCGACATCCAGGCGGCGCATCTCACGATCAAATAGCGCCCGCCCCTCATCCAGGTTTTGACCCCGTGCCTGGTGCTTGAACCACGCCTGGATTTTGGCCCGAGCCCGGGAGGTACGCACATAGCCCAAACTGGGATTTAACCAGTCGCGGCTAGGCCCGCCTTTGGTGGCCGTCAGTATCTCGATCTGCTGACCGGTTTTGAGTTTATAAGTGAGCGGCACAATGCGCCCATTGATCTTAGCACCTCGGCAGCGGTGGCCAATTTCGGTATGCACTCGATAGGCAAAATCGATAGGCGTGGCAATCCGCGGCAGATCAATCACGTGACCGTCAGGAGTGAAGACGTATATGCGGTCAGGGGCCACGTCGCTGGAGAGTCCTTCGCGCAGATCGCCAAAGCCGCCCACTTCGTCCTGCCACTCCAGTACCTGACGCAGCCAGGCAATTTTCTCTTCGTAGCTACGGCTTTTGGCGTTGGTATCGTGGCCTTTGTAACGCCAGTGGGCACATACGCCCAGCTCCGCTTCGTCGTGCATGGCGAAGGTGCGAATCTGGATTTCGAGCACCTTGTTCTCCGGCCCCATGACGGCGGTATGCAGCGACTGATAGCCGTTCTTTTTGGGGTTGGCGATATAGTCGTCAAACTCGTTGGGCACGTGGTGCCAACGCGAGTGAATAATCCCCAGTACGGTGTAGCAGTCCGCCACTTCCGGCACCAGAATGCGCACCGCACGCACGTCATGAACTTGCGAAAAATCGATCCGTTTGCGCTTCATTTTGCGCCAGATCGAGTAGATATGCTTGGCCCGCCCATCCACGTCGTAGCGGTGAATATGTTGGGCTTCCATCAAGCCTTTGATGGTTTCGACCACATCGTGAATATAGCGATCGCGGTCAAGACGCTTCTCCGCCAACAGCTTGGCAATCGCCTTGTACTCATCTTCATGCAAGTAACGAAACGAGAGGTCTTCCAGCTCCCACTTAAGCTGACCGATGCCCAGGCGGTGGGCCAGCGGCGCGTAAATATCGGCGACTTCCCGAGCCACCTGTAAACTTTTTTCCCGGGGAGCGTCTTTTACCTGGCGTAGTGCGCAGGTGCGCTCAGCAATTTTTATCAGCGCCACGCGCACATCGCCGACCATATTAACCAGCATCTTGCGCAGGTTTTCCTGCTGATTGTGTTGGCCCATGCCGTGGTCAGGCGCCAGTGGGTAGCTGATAGCGGCCATTTGCAGCACGCCATCGATCAGGCTAGCAACTTCTTCTCCAAAGCGTTTTGTCACCGCTTCAAGGCTCAGTAGACCTTCCCGCACCGCACGGTAGAGAACGGCGGCTTCCAGCGTAGCCTGATCCAGCTTCAAATCGCCAAGGATATCGGCCATTTCCAGGCCCATGCGGAAGCTGGACCCCGGCGAAAGCCATACACGATGCGTGCGAGGAGCTTCTAGCTCTAACGTTTCAGCAAGCTCACAGGCCTCGACTAAACGCTCGGGATCACGTAGGCGCACATCTTCTTGCAGGCGCGTTAACCATTGTTGTATATCCACCTTTCCGCTAGCGGTTAGCGGCTGGTCTTCACGCACTTTTACCATGACTATCACTCATCCATTCTGGGGGACGATCTCCACACGGCTGTCACCGTGGCTTGACGCATTTAGCTGCATCAGCTTCACACAGCATCAGTTTCAAACAACATTAGTGTTTCCATATGCGCAGTGTGAAGGAACATATCTGCCACTGCTACTTGCTTAACCCGGTAACCCGCATGCACAAGATGTGCCGCATCCCGGGCAAGCGTTGCGGGGTCACAAGAAATATAGACCACTCTGGGCACCGGGTGGCGCGCCAGCGCCTGACAAATTGCTTCCCCACCGCTACGCGGCGGATCAAGTACAAGTGCATCACTATCGCGATGAGCAGATAGCAGCTCTTTAACGCTGGCGGGGTCGTTCAAATCGGCCTGTTGGCCGCTGACCATAAGCTGGTTACGCCTGGCATTTATCGCAATCCGCGCCACCATGGCAGGATTGCCTTCCACCGCGTGCACTTCAGCACCCGCCGCAGCGATGGGCAGGCTGAAATTCCCGATACCTGCAAACAGGTCGAGCAGTTTTTGCCCTGACTTGGGCACCAACCATTGCATCACTTGGGCAACCATTTGCTGATTAACCTGGGCGTTGACCTGTAAAAAATCGCCTGGGGCAAAACTCAGTTTTAGCGATGGCTGGTCGTTGAGTATTAGCGACTCCTCCAGCACCGGGGGCGCGCCATGCCAGTGCAGCGTGGGTGTTTCACGACCCAACCAGGTGCCTAAGGCCACCTGATGTTGCTGGGCAAAGGCTTGCCAGCGCTCGGCATCCTGAAGGTGCTCTTTGAGTTGACGAACCAGTACTACTTGGGTGGTCGCCGTTGCCAGCAATTCTATGTGACCCACATGGCGCGGCGCATCTAAGCGTTGGAGCAACTCGCGTAGTGGTGTTAACAACTGCTGCAAAGAGTCAACCAATACCGGACAGCGCTCGATGTCGACTAAGCGATGGCTATGGGCAGCACGAAAGCCGAGGCGCGTATTGCCCTGGCTATCGACTTTAACGCCCAACCTTGCGCGACGACGATAACCTTGATCGTCGCCATGAATCGAGCTGATCTCGCCTAGCGTAATGCCTTGACGTGCAAATAGATCACGTACCACTTCGCGCTTATGCTCACGCTGGCCATCAACGTTTAAATGCTGCAGATCACAACCACCACAGTGACCAAAATGCGGGCAAGGCGGCGTCACGCGTTGAACGGAGGTGGTTAGCAGTGACTTGATATGCGCTTCATCAAAACGCTTGCGCGTTAAATGAATAGCCACTTCGACCTGTTCACCAGGCAGCGCCTGATCGACGAAAACCGTTTTACCATTGGCTGAGTGGGCAACACCCCGGCCATCGTGGGCTAAGCGCTCAATCACCAAGGGCGACGTATCACCATCGGTAGCCGTATGACGCGTTTTGCCGCCTGGCGTGCCAGCAAGCCCAGAATGACCTGACGCGGGCCTAGACGGCCGCCTTTTTCCCAACATGGCCATGGTTATACTCCTGGGGCAAATAGGCCAGTAGAGAGATAGCGGTCACCGCGGTCACAGACAATAAACACAATGACCGCATTTTCTGTTTGCTCGGCAATGCGCAGCGCGCCTGCCAAACTACCACCCGATGAAACCCCAGCCAGAATGCCCTCTTCGCGGGCTAGACGACGCATATGCTCTTCGGCTTCTTGTTGGCCGATATCAAGTGTGACATCCACCCGGGGCGCTTCAAAGATGGCGGGGAGGTACTCTTTTGGCCAGCGGCGAATACCAGGAATGCTGGCGCCATCGGCGGGCTGCAAACCGACAATTTGGATAGCCGGGTTTTGCTCTTTTAAATAGCGTGACACGCCCATGATAGTGCCCGTGGTGCCCATTGAGCTTACAAAATGAGTCACTTCGCCACCGGTTTGTTGCCATACTTCAGGGCCGGTGGTGCGATAGTGCGCCAACGGGTTGTCTGGGTTGGCGAACTGATTGAGCGGTTTTCCCTCGCCACTGGCGATCATGTCATCCGCTATATCCCGAGCTTCCTCCATGCCGCCGGCTTTACTGGCAGAAATGAGTTTGGCCCCATAGGCTGCCATCGCCTGCTTACGCTCTTCCGAGGCGTTTTCCGGCATTACCAGTACCATTTTGTAGCCTTTGA
The DNA here is from genome assembly GCF_055725665.1 of Vreelandella sp. DA03-1M. Classification (NCBI taxonomy): domain Bacteria; kingdom Pseudomonadati; phylum Pseudomonadota; class Gammaproteobacteria; order Oceanospirillales; family Halomonadaceae; genus Vreelandella; species Vreelandella sp. DA03-1M. Next base: position 1,945,966 of record NZ_CM146798.1, on the reverse strand, counting down.
TCGCCGCCGCCATGGCCAGTGCAATGCCGGTATTACCTGACGTTGCCTCAATCAGCGTATCACCGGGGGTAATATCACCACGGGCTTCCGCCTCACTGATCATGGAGAGTGCGGGACGATCCTTGACCGAACCCGCCGGGTTATTGCCTTCAAGCTTAGCCAGCAGCGTATTGTTGCGACCGGCGCTAATGCGCGTCAGGCGCACTAATGGCGTGTTGCCAACCACATCCTCTAACGTGGGATAGCCCTTAAGATCGTTCATGAAAATTCCTTATCGTAACCGTTATGCTGCATTATATCGGTGCTGTCTTGACCTGGACAGGCAACCTCATTGAATCAGCGAGCTTCTTTTCATGTCATTGAACACCCGTCTTCTGTTTGCCCTACTCGGTTTCCCGCTCCTGGTGTACGCCATAATGGCCGTACTGCTGGTCATACAGAGTGGTACGGAAGCTCGGGCGGCACAGCAAGAACGCTTGGAAAATGCTGGCGAGCTGTTGTCACCCAGTGTTGCTGACGCAGTCGCACAGGGTGATTCTCAACGTCTTGAGGCCCTGGCCCGCCAACTTCTCACCATGAGAGGATTACGGGCGGTAGCGCTCTTTGATGCGCAAGGCGATCGTCTTTTATTACTGGGCAACGCTGCACGACCCACTCTGGAAGCGCCCGCTAACAGCCAACTGCTCATGGAAGAAGAGGCTTGGCGACTGCGCTTACCGTTAGAGGTTACCCAGCCTAATACAAGTCCAGCCAGTGCGGTCAGTGATAACGCAGGCTGGCTGGTTATCGAGATGGACACCCGAGCGCTCACCCTGGGGCGTTATAAATTGATCGCTAGTCTTAGCTTAGGCGGCATGTTGCTGGGCCTGCTGATGTTTTTAATCGCCTTCGCCATCAGTCGCTATGCCACCCGCCCTATCGAAGAAGCTAACCAAGCGCTTTATCGCCTATCCCGCGGTGACTATCGGCTACATCTGATGCCTTCTAATGCGGCGGAACTTAACCACCTGACTAGCCACATTAATACCCTCGCTGAACACTTTCAGCAGGCCCAGCGGGATATGCAAACGCAAATTGAGCAGGCCACCAGCGAACTGCAAGAATCCATGGAAACCATTGAGGAGCAGAATATAAAGCTCGATTTGGCACACCGCAGCGCTTTGCGGGCGAATGCGGTGAAATCCGAATTCTTAGCCAACATGAGCCATGAGATTCGCACCCCACTCAATGGCATTATTGGGTTTTGTCGGCTGCTAGGCCGTTCATCGCTGGATACGCGCCAGCAGGAATGGTTGCAGCACGTCCATCGCGCTTGCGACAACCTGCTTATGTTGGTTAACGACGTGCTCGACTTTTCCAAGCTTGAGGCCAATCGCCTTACTCTTGAAGAAACGGATATCGATATCGTCGCGCTGGTTGATGAAGTGATTGGGCTTCACGCGCCTGAAGCCCAGCGCAAGCAGTTACACTTAGTGGCGATGGTGTATGACGATGTCCCTACACCGCTGAGCGGTGATCCGTTGCGTATTCATCAAGTGTTAAATAACTTGATTGGTAATGCGCTCAAGTTCACTCATGAAGGTGACGTAATTGTGCGTGTCATGCTGGATAACCAGGAAGGCCAGCATGTCGTGCTTAACCTCAGCGTTAGTGACACTGGGATTGGTCTTAGCGATGCCCATCAAAAGGCCTTATTTAGCGCCTTTTCCCAAGCTGAACCCAGTCATTCACGCCAGTTTGGCGGCAGTGGCCTGGGGCTTACTATCTGCCGCCAGCTTATTGAGCGCATGGGCGGCGAGATTGAGCTGGAGAGTGTACTGGGCCAAGGCACCACTTTCTCCTTTACACTGCCCCTACTGGCTCACAAAGCAATCGAACGGCCGGCGGAGATTAGCCTAGCCAACCCCACTATTTGCCTCTATGAAACCCATGCGCCTACCCGACATGTGTTGGAGCATTTGCTGCAACGCTGGGAAGCGCAACCGATTGCGTTTGATGCCTCTGAACCGGCACAACTGCTTATATTGGGGTTGGAACACAGTGATTATACGCCCGAACGCCACCGCTACTGGCAAAAAGTCATTGATCAAACGCCTTGCCCTGTATTGATTTTAGCCAACGGCAACAGTCTTGACCTGCCCCCTTTGCGATTACCCCAGGGCGGTGAAACGCTTTACAAACCCTTTTCACGCGCTCAATTGGTGGCATCGCTTAAGCAATTACTGCTACCGGTGCTTGTTTCCTATGACAAGCCTGAGCCGTTAGCGGCTCTGCCAGCGTCGACTCAACCGGTCAAGTTGCTGATTGTGGATGACAATGCGCCGAACCGTGAGTTGCTCAAAAATATGCTTGAAGATCCCGCCCTGCATATCACGGCATTAGAAAGTGGCCACCAAGCACTAGAGTTTGCGCGAACCAGCAATGTGGACATGGTGCTGATGGATATCCGCATGCCTGGCATGGATGGTGTACAAACCACCCAAGCGTTGCGCAGGCTTAGCAGCACTTGGGCTCGCTGCCCCATTATAGCGGTCACCGCTCATGTCCTCAGCAGTGAACGCCAAAAGTGGCTCGCCGAAGGCCTTGATGACGTCCTGATAAAACCCATTGATGAGGCACAGTTACATCAACTGCTTCATCGCTTTTTGGGGGTTACTCATCGGCTAGCCGACAGTAATGCAACGCCTCCTTCAACGAGCAGTAGCAAAACCGCTATTAAGTCATTTAGCCACATGACGCCCGCCAAACTACTCGTTGTGGATCTTGAGATAGGCGCACGCCTAGCAGGCGGTAAAGAGTACCTCGCACGGGAGCAGCTAAAACGTTTGATCGACAGCTTGGACGAAAGTGAACAGCACATGCGTAGCGCTTTTGCGCAACAAAATTTGCCGATGCTGCTCGATTGGGTCCACGGATTGAATGGCGCCAGCCGTTACTGCGGCGCACCGGAGCTGGCATTGCTGGTAGAGACGCTGGAAACACGGCTGCGGACCAGCGGCTTAGACCATGTAGAAGAGCTACTGGAGGACTTATATCAGGCAATGGCACGACTAAGAGCACACCGCCCGTTTTTACTCAGGCCCTAAGCCAATAAATAATGCCTAAAGACCAAAAACCAAAGGCAAAAGCTTCGCCCGGTCTTGGCTGGCTATGAGCGTTCCAACACCACAAAAGCAACCGCGTACTCGGCTTCGTCACTCAAGGTGATATGACTCGCCGTGACGCCTGCCGCCTGGAGTAGCCGCTCTGCTTTACCGTCAAGCACGAAGTAAGGCTTACCCAAGGCATCATTAAGCACCTGGATATCACACCACTGCATTCCGTGGCGCAGGCCAAGCCCTAGCGCTTTAACAAACGCCTCCTTGGCAGCAAAACGTTTGGCGAGGAAAGCGGCAGGCTGGGATTTCTGCAGCCAAAGCGTATGCTCTTCAGGCCCTAAAATTCGCTGCGCAAAGCGCGGGCCGTGCCGCTGCACGGCCCGCGTAAAGCGCTCTATACGCGCTATATCGGAGCCAATACCCACAATCATCGCCTAAAAAACCTCTTAATATGGACTCCTGAATAGCCAATCTCTGGAGAGTCAATCTCTGATCAATGCCCGCAGCAACCGTGATGCACATGATCTTCTGTATGTTCATGTTCATGGTCGTGCTCATGATCGTGGGCATCGAGAGCTGCCATTAATCCCGCCTCTTGGCCTGCGATAGTCAAGCGTTTCATTTCTTGTACGGCCTCTTTCAGTCCAACAAACAGCGCACGGGCAATAATGGCGTGACCAATATTAAGCTCGTTGACGCCTGGCAATGCCGCAATGGCTTCAACGTTATGGTAGTGCAAGCCGTGACCAGCATTGACCACCAACCCTAGTGAGACAGCATGCGTGGCGGCAGCTGTTAAGCGGTGATACTCCACGTTCGCCGCATCGCTGCCTGGCCGAGCTTCTGCATAAGCGCCCGTGTGCAGCTCGATGGTAGGAGCCCCGGCGCGCTGGGCAGCGTCAATTTGCGCTACGTCAGGGTCGATAAACAAAGAGACGTCGCAGCCCGCTGCGCTCAGCCGCTGGCAGGCACTGGCAATGGATTCAAAGCCGCCGACCACATCCAGGCCACCTTCAGTAGTCAGTTCTTCACGCTTTTCAGGCACCAAACAAACGTGGGCTGGGCGCACTTCTTCAGCCAGCGCCAGCATCTCTTCGGTAACCGCCATTTCCAGATTCATGCGGGTATTCAGCACTTCAGCCAGAATGCGTATATCCCGAGGCTGGATATGACGACGGTCCTCACGCAAATGCACCGTAATACCATCAGCCCCCGCCTCTTCAGCCACTAGCGCGGCTTGAACAGGGTCAGGGTAGCGGGTACCTCGAGCCTGGCGAAGTGTCGCAATGTGGTCAATATTGACGCCTAACAGTATCCGAGGGGGGTGCATAGTGCCTCCAGCGCAGCGATAAGAAAGAGATTGTGAACAAGCAATTCAACCATTAGGGACGATGGCGGCGGCGCGCTAAATCGAGCATTAATTCCCGCGAGCGTAAGACGGTGGAGCCCAGGTGCGGTGCCAGAGCAGCACGCATCACCGCCTTCAAAGCGTTAGCGAGCCCTTCATGCTGCCAATCACCCTGTTCAATATAGCGCAGCGTGCGGCCATCTAAACCGCGTTCGGCCGGGGAAAAAGCGCGCGTCGCTGTATCAAAACGATAGCGCAGTTGGGGGTCCAAAACGCTACCCTCCGGTGTTGTAAACTGCGGCGTTGCTTCAAGCGCTTCCAATAGCGCCCACTCGTAACGGCGCAACGCTAACGCCCTCTCAGCGGGCGCTGGCAACGCTTCCAGTAGCGCCGTATAAAAGGCGAACACATCAGGGGCTGGTAACTCTAGCGGCAATAGTCGAGTGGCAATCTCATTAGCGTAAAGCCCACATAGCAAGCCTTCACCGGCTAATAATGCCGTTTGGCCGCGTGATTCCATCAGCGTCAGCCGCTTTAAATCACGGCTGCCCTGCCACGTCACGAATAGCGGTGTAAAAGGCTGCAAACGTTGTCGCGATTTTGATCCGGGCCGTTGCCCACCATGGGCTACAGCACGCACTCTGCCGTGGTCAAGGGTTAGTAGATCTACCAGCGCACTGGTTTCACGGTAAGGCCGACGATGAAGTAAAAAAGCCGGCTCAGGCGCCATCGCTACACTCAATCGAGGTCGTAACCCAGGCTTTTCAAGGCGCGCTCGTCATCCGACCAGCCACGCTTCACTTTCACCCAGAGATTCAGCATGACTTTGGTGCCCAGCGCGCGCTCCATATCAAGGCGTGCTTCACGACCAATACTCTTGAGTCGATCGCCGTTTTCGCCAATCAAAATAACTTTTTGACCCTGCCGCTCAACAAGGATGAGTGCGCTGATATGTGTCACACGTTCGGTTTCGCGGAACTCTTCAATCTCAACGGTCATCTGGTAAGGCAGCTCGTCGCCCAACTGGCGCATGACTTTTTCACGTACCAGCTCAGCGGCCATGAAGCGCAGACTTTTATCGGTAATCTGGTCTTCAGGGAAGAAGTGAACGCTTTCAGGGAGATGCTTGGCCACCTCCTCTTCCAAGGTATCCACCTGGGTGCCATGTTTAGCTGAAATTGGCACGATGGCAGCGAAGTCGCGTCGAGCACCCACCTCAGCCAACCACGGTAAAAGATCGCCTTTCTCGCCGAGACGGTCGACTTTATTGACCGCCAAAATAACCGGCGCTTTGACATGTTCCAGGCGCTTCAATACCGCTTGGTCTTCTTCGGTCCAGCGAGTGCGGTCGATAATAAACACCACACAATCTACGTCACGCAGTGCCTGGGTAGCCGCCTGGTTCATAAAGCGGTTGATCGCCTTATTACGGTCCTTGGACATGATGTGCATGCCCGGCGTATCGACGTAGATGAACTGGGTCTCATTCTCCGTTTTAATACCCATTACCTGGTGGCGTGTGGTTTGCGGGCGCCGGGAGGTAATCGATATTTTCTGCCCCAAAATACGGTTCATGAGGGTCGATTTGCCCACGTTGGGTCGGCCGACGATGGCAACGAATCCGCAGGTTTGGCTCATGATTTGTCTCCAGGACTTTTTTCAAGGTACGACAGCGCTTCTTCAGCCGCTTGCTGTTCAGCATGACGGCGGCTAGGGCCTTTACCAGTGGTATGCTCATCCAACAGGTCTATGTAACACTCCACGGTAAAGGTCTGGGCATGTGCTTCCCCCTTTACGCAGACAACTTCATACCGCGGCAAAGCGGCTTGTCGTGACTGCAAAAACTCCTGCAGGCGTGTTTTGGGATCTTTTTGGGTATCTTGTAACGAGATATTTTCAAGCCGTTCAGCGTACCAGTCCAACACACGGTCGCGGACAACATCCATACCGGCATCTAAATAGATCGAACCGATAATGGCTTCGACGGCATCCGCCAAAATCGATTCACGACGATGGCCGCCGCTTTTCATCTCGCCAGAGCCGAGCCGCAGGCATTCGCCAAACTCCATTTCCCGGGCAAGCTCAGCCAATGTTTGGCCTTTCACTAATCTCGCACGCAGACGCGAAAGCTGACCTTCACGAGCCTGGGGAAAACGCTGAAACAGCGCCTCGGCGATGACAAAATTGACAATGGAGTCACCCAGGAACTCCAGGCGCTCATTGTTACGACCACCGAAGCTGCGGTGGGTCAAGGCCAATTCCAATAGCGTATCGTCGCCAAAGGTATGGCCGATTCGTCGGCAAAAAGCGTTCAAGGAATTACTCACAGCTCTCCTACGTCATTGACGTTAACTAAAGTGACATAACTGACTAACCACAATCTAAGTAGGTGCTTCATTCAATACGACGCACGCTGGTAAAACTCGGCAACCCACCATCCCAATGCATCCACACTGCAAATGCACGACCAACAATATTCTCTTCCGGCACAAAGCCCCAATAGCGGCTGTCGTTGGAGTGGTCACGGTTATCACCCATCATGAAATAGTGCCCTTCAGGCACTTCTACTTCACGCATTTGTGGGCCAGGGTCGCGGGGGTTGTTATAGATAAAGTGCTCAGCATCGCCAAGGCGTTCTGCTAATAATAGCTGCTGGGGAGAGCCGCTGGGGCCCTCTTCAATCAACTCTTTCGCTACTGGCTCACCGTTGACATACAGCTGTTTGCCTTCATAGCGAATACGATCGCCTGGCATACCGACAACCCGTTTGATGAAATTCACAGAAGGCTCATCGGGGAAGCGAAACACCATCACATCGCCACGTTCAGGGTCATCTATTTCGATGAAACGCGTGTTTACCACGGGTAAACGTAAACCGTACGCAAATTTATTCACCAATATGAAGTCGCCTACCTCCAGCGTTGGCCGCATTGAGCCCGAAGGGATCTGAAAGGGTTCAATGATGAAGCTACGCACTACCAGCACCACTAATAGCACCGGAAAGAACGAACGCGCGTAGTCAACGGGCCAAGGTTCTTTGAGCAGCTTTTCGCTGGTTACTGGGTCAAGCCCCTCGTGGGTATTGGCCTCCGCTGCAGCAAATCGCTGACGGCGTTTGGGCTTGAGCAACAGCACATCCAAAAGATAAATAACGCCCGAAAGCGCAACGGCAAGTACCAGCAGTAATGAAAAATCCATGAGTGGCGTTCGTTCCTAGTCGTTAACCTTGAGCACAGCAAGGAAGGCATCCTGAGGAATTTCCACACGCCCCACTTGTTTCATGCGTTTCTTACCCGCTTTCTGTTTCTCGAGCAGTTTCTTCTTACGGCTGACATCGCCGCCATAACACTTGGCCGTGACATTCTTACGTAATGCCTTCACCGTTGAGCGCGCCACCACTTGGCCACCGATAGCCGCCTGGATTGCCACGTCGAACATCTGCCGGGGAATCAGCTCTTTCATTTTCTCCACCAGCAAACGGCCACGAGTGTGGGCATGGTCACGGTGGATAATGACGGCTAACGCATCGACTTTATCGCCGTTAATCAGCACGTCTAGACGCACTAACTTGGCTTCTTCAAAACGCTCAAAGTTGTACTCCAGCGACGCATATCCCTTAGAGATGGACTTCAAACGATCAAAGAAGTCCATGACCACTTCTGACATGGGTAGCTCATAGGCCAGTTGAATCTGGTTGCCTAAGAACTGCATATCCCGCTGTGTACCCCGGCGCTGTTCACACTCGGTAATCACGTTGCCTACATACTCCTGGGGAACCAGGATGCTGGCGCGGACAACCGGCTCGCGCATTTCATCTACGTCGGCCATGTCAGGCAGTTTGGAGGGGTTGGAGACGTAGTTAACGTCGCCGTTTTTCATCGCTAGTTCATAAACAACCGTTGGCGCCGTGGTGAGTAGGTCAATATTATACTCACGCTCCAGGCGCTCCTGCACAATTTCCATGTGTAGCGTGCCAAGAAAGCCCACACGGAAACCGAAGCCAAGGGCATCGGAGTTCTCTGGCACATATTCAAGCGAAGCATCATTAAGCGCCAGTTTTTCTAGCGCATCGCGGAAGTCTTCGTAATCATCCGCGCTGACCGGGAACATACCGGCATAAACCTGTGGCTTCACTTTTTGGAAACCAGGTAAGCGCGCGACGTCAGGGGTTTTCGTATGGGTAATCGTATCGCCCACCGGTGCCCCGTGAATCTCCTTAATGCCAGCGACAATAAAACCAACTTCACCGGCACGCAGGATATTAGTCTGTTTACGCTGGGGGGTAAAAATACCCACTTCTGTCGTGCCCCAGTCGCGGCCCGTCGATTTAATACGGATCTTATCGCCTTTGCGCAGCGTCCCATCAAATAGACGCACCAGTGAGACTACGCCGAGATAGTTATCAAACCAGGAGTCGATAATGAGCGCTTGCAGGGGTGCATCGGGATCGCCTTTGGGTGGCGGAATATCACGCACCAAGCGTTCAAGCAGGGCGTCGATTCCAATACCGCTTTTAGCCGACACTCGGCAGGCATCGGTAGCATCAAGCCCGATGATCTCCTCGATTTCCTGAGAAACCTTGTCACAATCCGCCTGTGGCAAATCAATTTTGTTAAGCACCGGCAGAACTTCTAGGCCTTGTTCAATCGCGGTATAGCAGTTGGCCACCGACTGGGCTTCCACGCCTTGCGCTGCATCTACCACCAGCAGTGCACCTTCACAGGCGTAGAGCGAACGCGACACTTCGTAAGAGAAATCAACGTGCCCCGGCGTATCGATAAAGTTGAGCTGGTAAACCTGGCCATCGGCAGCCGTATAATCCAGCGTCACCGACTGTGCCTTGATGGTAATACCACGCTCGCGCTCAATGTCCATGGAATCGAGCACTTGCTCTTTAAGCTCACGTTCCGTTAACCCTTCACAGGTCTGAATCAAACGATCAGAGAGCGTCGACTTACCATGATCAATATGTGCGATGATAGAGAAATTTCGTATATGCTTGATTTTACTATCGTTTTCTTGGGTCATTTGCCAATTTAATCCGGGTATGTAGGCAATCGAGTACGATTAAAAAAAGTACCTTGAAATGCGCAGTCGAAATTTGGTGTCATTGTACCGTTAGCGGGGTTCCGGTGCTATGTTCATCAAAAAATGCCAAAAATAACCGCTACCTAAACACCTTGCTAATGTTCTACACGTACTCCTTATCAACCCTTGTGTAGGCATAAAGGCAAGCCAGCTTTACCTATTTCATAGTGTTTGCTTGTTCCTATACTAGGTTTTTTATTGGTTGAGCTTTAAAAAGGAGTGCCATGGAAACCGAAATCTCCATCCTGGATATGCTAGCCCGCCTGCTTGTTGCCTCTGGCCTGGCCCTGTGTCTTGGCTTGGAACGGGAGCTTCGTGGCAAACCCGCGGGGCTTCGTTCTCATATGCTGGTGTCACTTGGCTCGTCTGCGTTTATCATTGTTGGCATGAGCGTGCTGTTTGCCACGGGTGAAGGGGATCACGCGGCAAGCATTGATCCTAATCGTGTTGTTGAGGGCGTGATTGGTGGCATAGGTTTTTTGGGTGCTGGCAGTATCATCCGCAGTGGCGCCCACATTGAAGGGATTACCACTGGCGCCTCGATTTGGCTGGCTGGTGCTGTCGGCGTTGCCGCGGGCATCAATAATTTCCCATTAGCCGTTATGGTCACCATTTTGGGATTAATCATCATGGTGTTGTTAGGCCGTTTCGAGCACGAAATGATAGAGAACCTTGTTGATAAAAAAGGTAATAATAAAGAACGTAGAAAAAGGAACGAGGAGTGATCACAAGAGGCAAGGGGCAATAAAGTGATCGGGGAAAAATAGAGGTCAACGGAAATACAGTCTGGCAAGCTTAATTATCGAGAGAGGCAGGTTAGCAGCCATAGTCCGGCGAGAACCGCCGGACTAGGAGTAACAACAGACGGATTATTCTAGGCGAAGCGCTACAAACAGCGAACGACCCTCGCGGAACAGGCGCAACGGAATGGCACGATCAGTGGGCAACTCTTCGACAATGCTCACTAACTCCTCTGAAGAGGAGACGCTGCGATGATCGATACTTACCAGTACATCCCCAGGCCGAATCCCCGCTTTAGCTGCCACGCTATCTGACTCAACTTGGCGAACTACCACGCCACCTGAGATATTCAGCTGCTCACGCATAGCATCATCAATTTCAGCCACCATTACGCCAAGACGTGTTTGGTTGTTGCTAGTGGCTTGAGCAGTTTGCTGCTCGGCGTCCGGCCAACTGCCCAGCTCTACTGATTCGGTCAGCTGTTCACCATCACGCATCAAGGTAAGCTCTACCTCGGTACCGGGCGCACCTTTGCCAATTAGACGCGGCAGTGAGCTTGAGCGCTCAACCTCTTCACCATTGACTTCAAGAATGACATCACCAGCCTGGAGGCCACCCTGCGCGGCGGGGCCTTCGGGATCAAGGTCAGCAATCAGCGCACCAATCGCACTCTCCATGCCAAACGACTCAGCCAAATCTTCGGAGACCGGCTGGATCATGACACCTAACCAGCCGCGATTAACTCGGCCATCTTCACGAAGTTGCTCGGCCACATCCATGGCTACGTTGATGGGGATCGCGAAGGAGACACCCATGAAACCGCCGCTACGAGTAAAGATTTGTGAGTTGATGCCGACCACTTCGCCCTCAAGATTAAACAGCGGACCACCGGAGTTACCGGGGTTGATCGCCACATCCGTTTGAATAAAGGGAACATACGCATCACGCGGCAAGGTACGATTGATTGCACTGACGATACCCGCCGTGACGGAGTGATCAAAACCGAAAGGCGAGCCAATCGCAGCTACCCATTCACCGACTTTGAGTTCGTCAGAATCGCCCAGCGTCAGTGTTGGTAGGTCATTGGCCTCTATTTTAAGGAGTGCCACATCGGTTTGTGGGTCACTGCCAATCACTTGGGCACTCAACTCACGTCGATCATTGAGCCGCACGAGAATCTCATCAGCGTCTTGAACAACGTGTGCGTTAGTCATCACGTAGCCATCTTCACTAATAACGAATCCAGAACCTAAGGATTGACGCTCCTCACTACGTCCTTGTCCATTGCTAGGCGGCGCGGGGAACCTATCGCCAAAGTTATCACCAAAGAAATGGCGGAAAATTTCCGGGATTTCCTGACCGCCGAACCCTTCAAAACCCGGGACGCTGCTACGCTGAACCGTTCTACTGGTAGAAATATTGACCACCCCAGGGGCGGCATCCTCTACCAGCTCTGTAAAATCAGGCAAACCCTGAGCGCTGGCCGTTTGGCCAAAGGTTAGCAACGCCACCACGCATACCCAGAGGGTGGAGGGGAGAATCAAGCGCTTCATGCAAGAGCTCCTACTTAAGGTGATAGTAATCGAAGGCAGATCAATAACTCACAGCAACGTTCATAGAAACAGTTAATAGAAACAGTTTATAAAAAAGTGCCGGAGAACTAAATTAACCTTCTAATTGACCAAGCGAGGACGAAAGCGTTCCCCTCGTCCACGCATTAGGTAGTTAATACTTAACGCACCGCCTACCAAGGCGATAAAAAAGATCAGTGGCGGCAGCCAAATTGAAGCACTAACACGCGAGACTAAACCGGATAGCAACAGCGCTAACAGTAAAGGCAGCCCATAAACAAAAAAAGCGAGCAACGTGACGGACGCACTTGGCAAGCTTATGGTGACCAAATTCCCTAACGGATAGCGCTGCTCAATATCTCGGGCTGACTCAGGAATTGCTATAGCAATGTGCTGGTTGCGCCGACGTGCTAACAACCCCAAACCGCAACCTCTTCCCTGTGCACACTGCTCACAGCTCCCTCGGGCAGACATTTCTACAATAAGGTGCTGGGGCTTAAAACCTACAACGGTGCCAGTGCGCAATAGGGAGGAGCATGCAGTAGGGGCCATCATTTCATTTCTCGACAGGCGTAAAACGAAAACACTAAGGCTTGTCCTCATCTTGGCTATCACTACTAGCTTGAGATTGAAGCGAGTCAAAATTGATGGAACGGACGATCCGTTGAAGTGTTACTACAGGCAGCTCACCAATAGCCACCATTTGCCAACGGCCTTCAGCGCTCATTGTATGCTCAATGGCGACAGCAGAAACACCCAGTTGCTGGACGCCTTCTTTTAAAGCGGTAGTAGCATCAGAGGAAAGAGGTTCCACAAAGATACTTACCGTCGCTAAACCGTCGCTATAGACTCGTTGACGCCGATCATTGCCGGTAAAATTAATCGGTTGTGTAACAAACCCTTCGGGCAACCAGGTAACTTGCCAGGGAGTACCCAGCACGACCTTAGAATCATCTACCCTAACGATCCCAGTATACTTTTGAGGGGATTGAAGCTGAGTGATTTGAAAAGTTTCAATGATTCGACCCTGCTGATCAATGAGCACATGCTTTAGCAATAGGCCGGTGTCTTGATCTAGCCACCACTCATGGGAAAAACGCCATTGATCGCGAGGCTCAAACATTAGTTTAACCGCTTCACGACCAGCAACACGCGCGTTATCTTCAAGCTCGACGGAATAGAACTGCTCGAGGTGGGCGGCCCACCGCGCTGGCGAAGGCAGCTCACCAGTGCTGTCCTCTTCTGTCCAGGCTAATCGCCCGACTGGCGAGCGTCGCTCGATACTGACAGAAGGACCATCTAAATACTGAACTACCTGCTGTCGGATACCGTCTTGAATTCGGTGTGAAAGCGCAAGAGTGCGCACCCCGATTGGATCAATAGCGACGGCCCTTGCTTGGAAGGCATAACAGTGGCTGGCCCACAAACCACGCTCAAGCCACTGTGTTGCGCTGCTAGGCGCCTGCAGCGAAGCCACTGCACATTCATAACCAGCGTGGCTTTCTGATTGTTTATTTATGCTATCTGCATAGACATCAAAAGAGAGCATACAAGCCACAGCTGCCAGCCCCCATGCTCGCTTAGTCCGCAGGGCAACCATCATATTGCGCACTTCCATCTCGCGCACTCCCCGCTCACCTAATAGGCGCTATGAAAAAGCCCGTCATTGAGGCTTAACGCTGCCCTAGTGGTTCAGTTACTGCAGAAGAACGCATCAGCGGCATCCAGCTGTCACCACTACCGTAAGCAGCACTTTGGGTGTGCTGTTTTAAGTAAGATTGCAGTAAGCCAATCTGATCAACATCAATGTTTGTGCCTTGTGAAGCGGTTACTCCCTGAGGAGTCTGCGCTGAGAAGCCAGCTTCACTAATATTCATCAAGCCACTTTGACCTGACTGACCGCTAAGCCTAAACGGCGTAGGTTCAAACATCGGCATATCTGCACGCCCAGCAACTGCCGACTGAGACGCCAAACTAACGGGTTGCACTTGAGTACCCCCATTGGTATTGGAAGCAGTCGTTGCAATGTCGCCACCTTGACCAACCGGCGAATCATTGCCAAAGAACTGCACACCAGTAATGACCATCAAGGAGACAGCAGCAGCAACGCCAGCACCACGGGCAAACGAAATCCCGCCAGCGCGATGGGCCACTTGGTCTGAGCCTTGCGTTATAGGAGCAGGCTCGTCACGCAATCGAGCCATGATGCCAGCAGAAAGATCAACGCTTACATCGACACCCTGCTCACGCTGCATCATGCTGCGCGCAAGATGGTAGCGGCGCCAAGTATCGGCGGCGTCATCATCGTTAGGCAGCGCCTTCAACACTCGGCGAAGCTCTAGCTCATCACTTTCGCCATCCATCAACACCGAAAGTGATTCCCGTGTGTTTTGACTCATACTTCACACCCTCACACTGTTTAAAAGAAGTACTGGCATGGCGGTCACTCTTAACAGGTGCCATCACGCCGACGACTTCCAAGGCCAAGGCTCCGTTGCACACTACTTAGGATATCCACCTAACTAGGTTACAACGCTAAGCTCATGACGCTTTGCAAATTGATACAGCCATTGTGCTCATCAAGATAGTCATGCTTTATGACGCTAAACGTGCCAGACAGTTCACAAAAAAAGTAAAACCTGCATTTTTTGTGATGGCGACTCAAAGCGATCACTTAGCCCTGCCACTAGTGACCGTTATCCATCGCGACTGTTCCTGGCCGTCGATACTAACGGACGAATATGCTCGTCCACCGCTTCCCGAGCGCGAAAAATTCGTGAACGAACGGTACCCACCGGACACTGCATTACCTGAGCGATATCTTCGTAAGCAAGACCATCAAGCTCTCGCAAGGTAATCGCTGTGCGCAGATCATCAGGTAAGTTGGCAATAGCTTGGTAAACCGCTGCTTCAAGCTGATCTCTGGCAATGGCCGCTTCCGGCGATTCCGAATCGGCCAACCGCCCACTTTGATCGATAATTTCAGCATCAACAATATCTAGATCGCTACCTGGGGGACGCCTGCCTCGCGAAACCAAATAATTTTTGGCAGTATTGATAGCAATACGGTACATCCAGGTATAAAACGCGCTTTCGGCGCGAAACTTGCCCAAGGCGCGATACGCCTTGATAAATGCCTCCTGAGCGACATCCTGAACTTCAGAGTGATCATGAACGTAACGACCGATCAGGCCGATAATTTTGTGCTGGTACTTTTTTACCAGCAAATCGAAAGCGCGCGTATCGCCTTTTTGGGCACGTTCCACAAGCTGTTGGTCTGTTTCCCGAGTGCCCATTCACACGCTCCTCCAGCTCGTACGGCGTGCGCCGAGCCCCATTCCTATTAGCCCTGACAAGTGGGCGTTCACAGCAAGCAGCATAGCGTCCCTTGGGCATTGATTAATAATAGAGTGAATAAAAGAGCGAATACATCGCCCGTATATGTTGTTGCATTTTATAACGGTACCGAATTTTAAAGACAGGGCCCAGTTAAAACAGAGCCTCAGTGTTGCGCGTTCCGTGCAGGGCATCAAGCACTTAGCTCCTTTCACAAAACCCTGTGGCTGACACTTTTAATGCTGCTATAGTTCCACAACAATTGATTTTTACCTCCCCGGCAAGCGATAGTAGACGCCACTTTTATCGTCCCTTCACTTTTTCAGCCATTACGCAAGCACAGGTAGCAAGATGTCAGAACAGCAGGTTAATAACCTTAACGTCCTCGCTCAAGACGTTCTCACCACGCCAGAAGCGCTCAAAAAAGCCGTACCATTAACCGATGCGGCTGAGCGCACCGTAATAGAAGGGCGTAAAACCATCCAGAACATCCTGGATGGCACCGACCCAAGATTATTGGTAGTGGTCGGCCCTTGCTCAATTCACGACGTGGAAGCGGCGCTTGATTATGCCCGCCGCCTTCGCAAACTTGCCGATCAAGTCAGCGACAGCCTGTATATCGTAATGCGCGTCTATTTTGAAAAACCGCGCACTACGGTTGGCTGGAAAGGCCTGATAAACGACCCGCACCTCAACGACTCTTTTGAGATCGATGAGGGGCTACATATCGCTCGAAAACTGCTGGTGGATCTCGCTGAAATGGGCTTACCGCTCGCTACCGAAGCTCTCGACCCTATCTCTCCTCAGTATATGCAAGACTGTATTAGCTGGTCAGCGATTGGCGCTCGCACCACCGAGTCTCAGACCCACCGGGAAATGGCTTCCGGCCTCTCCTGCCCGGTCGGCTTTAAAAACGGTACCGACGGCAGCCTGGATGTGGCGATTAATGCGCTTCAGTCCGTGGCCAGCCCGCACAATTTCCTGGGTATTAACCAAGCAGGCCAGGTGGCCATTATTCGCACCCGGGGCAACGCCTACGGCCACGTTGTTCTACGTGGCGGCAACGGCAAGCCCAACTACGATAGCGTAAGCGTTACCCTGGCGGAAAAAGAGCTCGAAAAAGCCAAACTATCACCCAACATCATGATTGACTGCTCCCACGCCAACTCCAACAAGGACGCAGCGCTACAGCCGTTAGTATTGGAAAACGTTACCAACCAAATCCTGGAAGGCAACACCTCCATTATCGGCCTGATGGTTGAATCCAACATTGGCTGGGGCAATCAAAAACTGACCCAAGACCTTAGCCAACTACAGTATGGCGTTTCCATCACCGATGCCTGCATCGACTGGGACACCACGGTGGAAACCTTCAACCGCATGAACGCCAAACTTGCCGCCACCCTGGCCAAGCGCATTGCTAAGTAACACCAACACCGTTGTAGCTGTATTAAGCTGCTTATCAAATCCCCCGCCGCGGCGGGGATTTTTGATTGTTTCCCAGAATATTGAATAAGCGGCTAGCGACTAATTTCGCGCCGAAATGGCGGCAGTGCATCCAGCAGTGCTTGCCCGTAACGGCGGGTAATCACCCGCTTATCCAGCAAAGTGATTGTCCCACGATCACTCTCTTTGCGAATCAAACGCCCGCAGGCCTGCACCAGCTTAATAGACGCATCAGGCACACTAATGCGCATAAATGCATTGCCACCCTGGCTCTCTATCCATTCTGCTAATGTAGCGCCCACCGGATCGTCGGGTACCGCAAAGGGTAGCCGCGTAATCACCACGTGCGTCAAATAGTCGCCGGGAAGATCGATCCCCTCGGCAAAGCTCGCCAAGCCAAAGATGATACTCCCCTCCCCCCTATCCACCGCCGCCCGATGGCGCTCGATTAACTCGCGCTTAGGCAACGCATCCTGTGCAAGCACTCGCTCTTTCACACTCGCGGGCAGTGCTTTATCAACCGCACGCAGTTGGGCACGGGAAGAGAACAGCACTAGCGCCGCCTCTTTGTCGGCCAACTGCGAGACAAACGTCACAATCGCCCGCTCATGGGCCTCTCTGTCACCAGGGTCGGTGGCCTCTTTAGGCACGCGCAGGACCGCATTGGCGTAATCAAAGGGGCTCGGCAGCGCCTGATAGCGGTAGCGATTCGCCAAGCCTGCCCGCTCTTGCAGGCGCTCAAAGCGCCCCAATGCGGTCAGCGTTGCCGAAGTGACCACCGCCCCATGACAGCGTCCCCATAAATGCTTGGCCAGGGTATGCGCGGCTGAAACGGGGCTGGCCGAAAACTCAATTTCCGGCTCCCCCGCTACCCGGCTTAGGGTAATCCAACGGGCGCTGGGCGCCTCGTTAGCCACATCCTGCTCGCTAAACGCCTGCCACAAAGCATGCGCTTCTAGCGCTCGGCCATGAAGCAACGCGACGAGCGGCAGCCAGGTTTCTGCCTGCTCTCGATCGAGGCCGGTCTGCTTATCGGGATCAAGGCTTTCGCGCAGAATATCGCTGATGCTTTCCAAACATCGCGATAGCGAGGCGAACATCACCAACAATTGCTGCGCCTGTTCCCGCAGAGCGTCGGGTACTTGACCCTTCTCAAAACGCGATTGATGAGTGGCTTCTTCGTCGGCCAAGCCGTTTGGCCGCTCCGCCAGTTGATGCCCCATGCTAAACACATCGCCCAGCGCGGGTTCCAGGTTATGAATCAGCTCCGGCAAGCTCACTAACAGCCGCGACACCGTTGGTTGAATGGCTAACGCCTGGTGCAGATCGGTCAAACTGCTTTTCAGCGTTTTCAGCCAGCGCAAGCAGCCATGTACTGCAAAGCGGTGGGCGAAATGGGAAAGCGCCTTCTCGGGCAGGTGGTGGCCTTCATCGAAAACAAAAATGCAGTCCGCCGGGTCTGGCAAAATAGCGCCACCACCCAAGGCTAGATCGGCCAGCACGAGGTCGTGATTGGCGACGATCACATCCGCGTTTTCAAGCTCACGACGGGAACGAAAAAACGCGCAGGCACCAAAGTGCCCACAGCGCCTGCCCGTACACTGGCGATGATCCACCGTCAGCCGCCGCCAGTGGGCATCTTCAATTGCTTCTGGCCAATTATCACGATCCCCTTCCCATTCGCCCTGTCCATAAGCTTGCGCCATATCGCTGGCAATGACCGTAAAGTCACTACTTTGCGTTTGCAGCGATTGCTCAAACAGAGAGAGCGTTGGGTTGGGTTCAGTGCCTTCGAGCGCCTGATCCAAACGCGCCACGCACACATAGCGACCACGCCCTTTGGCTAATGCGTAGCGAAAGGGAATGCCGCTGTGGCTAGCGAGTGAAGGCAAGTCCTGATTAAGCACCTGCTCTTGGAGAGCGACCGTGGCCGTGGAAATAATCAGCCGCTTGCCGCGCGCTTTCGCGATGGGCAAGGCGGCGATTAGATAGGCCAGCGTTTTTCCAGTGCCGGTACCCGCTTCAAGCACACACACATGAGTATCACTTGTGCGCTTACCTTCGCTGTCGCTTTCTATATTGCCCAGCGTCCGGGCGATTTCGGCGATCATCATACGCTGGCCGTAGCGTGGTGTTAGCTCAAGGGTATCCACCACGCGACGGTAAGCGTCTTGAATCTCGCTTTTGAGGGCATTATCCAGCATGCGGCTTAGAGCATACCTTCAGGCGGATGCACGCAGGGAAGCTTGTCGTTGATATAGCGTTCGATTTCCGGCAATGAGAACGCATCCTCTTCGCCAACGAAGCTAATCGACACACCCTTGGCACCGGCGCGACCGGTACGACCGATACGGTGTACGTAGTCTTCCGGGTCTTCGGGCAGGGTGTAATTGATAACGTGGCTGACGTCTTCAATGTGAATACCACGACCAGCAACGTCGGTCGCAACCAACACCTGAATTTCACCTTCGCGGAAGCTTTCCAGCGTTTTGATACGCTGATTCTGAGGTACATCACCCGACAGCATCGCCACGCTTACGCCCGCTTTTTTGAGCAGATCGTCAAGCTTGCGCACCAAGTCGCGGCGGTTACCAAAGACCATGACGCGCTCAAAGCTCTCTTGCTGAAGCAGATTGACCAGCAAGCGCTGCTTGTCGTCATCGGAAACCAGGTACACGCGCTGATCAATATCCGCCTGGTTCTCAACGGTCACTTCGATCTCGACGTGGGCTGGATCAAGCGTCCACTGGCTGGCGAGATTCAAGATGTCGTCGGTAAAGGTGGCCGAGAAGAGGAAGGTCTGGCGCTCCTCTTTCTTCGGCGTGTAGCGAATAATCCGCTTCACGTCGGGAATAAAGCCCATCGACAACATGCGGTCGGCTTCATCTAACACCAATACTTCGACCTCACTGAGGTCGATATCGCGCTTCTGATGGAAATCCAACAGGCGCCCAGGTGTTGCCACCAGAATATCGATCTTGCTGCCCAGGCTTTCACGCTGCTTCTGGTAGTCCATACCGCCGACCACACTCGCCACATTGAGCTGGGTAAATCGTGCTAACGCTTTAGCATCTTTTTCGATCTGCAGCGCCAGCTCGCGAGTAGGCGCAATAATCAAGGCGCGCGGCGCACCTGGCTTTTGACCATTGGGTGTTGGCTCTTCCAGGAAGTAAGCCATCACAGAGATCAAAAAGGCCGCGGTTTTACCGGTTCCCGTTTGCGCCTTACCGACAATGTCACCACCCAACAGCGTTTGGCGCAGGGCCTCGGCTTGAATAGGTGTGCAGTATTCAAACCCTTGGGCGTGAATAGCGCGCATTAATGTCAGCGGCAGATCAAAGTCATGAAAGCGCCACTTACCGGCCACGGCGGGCACCTGAAACTGACGAAGATCCCAGTTCGACTGGCGACGACGCGGTTTACGCCGGCGACGTTTTGGCTTGCGATTCTGGGCCGGGGCTGTGGTCTGTTCCGACTCGCTCATAGGCTGTCTATCTGTCCATTGCTGTGGAAGTTGGCTTCTTGACGTGCGCATTGTACCAGGGCTTGGCGATAAGAGCGCGTCCTGCTGTCGAAGGAGTCCCAAGGCCTGTTAGAATAGCCGTCAAATCGACGTAAGGAGCGCGACATGACGCGTAAGAAAAAAACTCGTTCACTGGCCGACAAGGTAACTATTCGTACCGGCCGGCGTAAAGATTATAAAAAATGGCGCCACGACAACCCTGACCAAGTGGCTCCATCGCGCCGCTTTGTGGCAAAAAAGCAGCAGCAGCGCAAACTTCAGGCAGTGAGAAAACTTGCTCGCCAGCAGAGTGGGCAGGATATCGCTATTCACCCTGACAAAGGCAGTGAATCCGACAATCCCAAGGGGAGCGATTCATAATGCGCCTGGTTTCGTTCAACATTAATGGCATCCGAGCACGGCTTCACCAATTACAGGCGTTGATCGATACTCAGCAGCCGGACGTGATTGGGCTTCAGGAAACCAAGGTGCAGAATAGCGAGTTCCCGATCGCCGACGTGGAAGCCATGGGTTACCACGTCTTTTATCACGGCCAAAAAGGCCACTACGGGGTTGCCTTACTGTGCCGTCAGGCACCTCAAGAAGTGTTTTATGGCTTTCCCGATGATGAAGAAGACGCCCAGTGCCGTATGATCGGCGTTCGCCTAGTCGCGGAAGATGGGGAAGCCGTGACGGTATGGAACGGCTATTTCCCTCAGGGCGAAAACGTTACCCATCCCACTAAGTTTCCCAACAAAGAGCGCTTTTATGGCCAGCTAGCGCGGCTGCTCAACGAGCGGTACCGCCCTGACGAGCGGCTAGCCATCATGGGCGATTTTAATATATCGCCGGAAGATCAGGACATTGGCATCGGCGAGGCCAACCGCAAGCGCTGGCTGCGTGAAGGCAAAACCAGCTTTCAACCCATTGAGCGCAAATGGCTCGAAGGCATCAAAGCGTGGGGGCTTACCGACAGCTATCGCATCAGCTATCCGCAAAGCGATGACCGCTTTAGCTGGTTTGACTACCGCTCAAAAGGGTTTAACCAGGAGCCCAAGCGTGGCCTGCGCATCGACTATATTCTCGTCACCAAAGCGCTAGCCGAGCAGGCCACCGGCGCAGGCATTGACTACGACCTGCGCGGCATGGAACGCCCCTCTGATCACGCCCCCACCTGGAGTGACTTCGCTCTTACGCTTAAGCCGTAGCCTTTAAGACAAAAAACTAGTTGAAGCTGGCCAGCCACTGGGCGGCTTCTTCATCGCCTAGCTCTGCGGCGCGGACAAATGCTTGCTGCGCTTGCTCACTTTCACCCCAAGCGTAAGCAAGCTGCCCATAAGATCGCCAGTCGGTGGCTGTTTGGGTGTACTGAGCCAAGGTTTGCCAAGCATCCAGGGCTTTCTCAACGTCTTTAGCCTGCTGCCAAGCGTTCGCCAATAAACGCAAATTTGACTCATCGCGGACAACATCACCCTCTTTCAGCGCCTCCTCAAGGTGCTCGGCTGCTCGGGCGGGAGTGCCGCCTGCCAAATGGAGCTGGATCAACAGCCAGCGATCTTCCGGCTCGGTTAATTTACCTAACTGCCACGCCATCTCCCACAGACCAGCGGCCACACCAGGCTGACCTGCCTGCTGTGCAAGACCTGCCGCTTGGCGCCAATCAGAGAGATCGCTTTGCGAATCCAATCCATCCAACAGCCAACCCAAAGCCTGCTCACTTTGCCCAGCATTGCGATAAATCGCCAATGTTAAAGCCTGCTGCGCTTCAGTTAACTCGGCTGTCTCACTAAGTGCCTGTTCAAGCCAGTTGGCGGCCTCCTCCCAGCGCTCCTGCTGCGCCAGCAGGCGGGTTAGCTGCCAAACGGCATTACTATCTTGCTGATTGGCTAACCACTCAGTGAGAAGCTCAATAGCTTGATCGCTCTGCCCGGCAGCACGACGCATTGAAGCTTCTTCACGGAGCCAGCGGGCAGCCTGATCGTCATCAACACCACTTAACCCACGCGCAATTGCCAACCGATCCGCTGCCGCAGCAGGCTGATCCTGTCGCGCCAAGGCGCCTGCAGCCAGCTGTTGATAGAGCGCACTAGCCCATTGATCCGATTGATTACCCGAAGCTAACCGCTCCGCCTGGGCGGTGGCACGCTCGACAACGCTGCTTAGCGCTCCCTCTTGCAATTGGCTCTGTAGCGCGTTGAGGTCGGCAATAATATCCCCAGGCAATGCGGGACTCGCCTGCGCTGAAAACGACCAGACGCTTAGCAATAAAATTAAAAGACGCTTCATGTTGCTACCTCAACTGAAACTCGATCCGCTGGGTGGCATTGCGTAACCGATCACTGGGCTCAAATTGCCACTTGGCAATCGCGTCCCGCGCGGCATCATCAAACACCCGACGCGGCTCCGCGCTGGTAACCCGTATAGAAGAACTGTCGACACTGCCATCACGCCGAATCGTAAAGGCCACCTCTACAAAGCCTTCCATACCTCGGCGCTGGGCACGGGGCGGGTAATTTGGACCAACTTGGTTAGTCGGTCTCACCTGGCCCACATTCACCGGCTCATTAGAGGGCACTGGCTGAGCTTCTGGGGCGGCCTCACGCACGGCGGGTGCAGAATCCACTGACGCAGGGGCTGCCCTAGGAGCTGCCTCGACAGGTTGCTGTTGCGGGGTCGGCTCTGGTCTCGGCTCAGGAGTAGGTTCGGGCCGGGGTTCCGGTTTCACTTCCGTTAGCTCCGGGAGTTCGCTGTCCATCTCAACCGGCTCAACGGGCTCATCCGGTAGCTCTACTTCCGGCAAACTAATCGTGCTTTCCGCTACCGGAGGCGGCTCGGGTGCGGGCATGGGCGGCGGCGCTTGCTGTGGCGCGGCTTCTACAGGTTGAGGTGTAGGTGCCTCCTGCTCAGGAGCTACTTCCGGCGCTTCAACCATGGTCATTGCCATGCTCATGGTTAGCTCCTCAGGCTCACGCTCAGGTGGAGCTACCAACTGTGCCAGCAGCCAGAACAGCCCCACCGCCAGCACGACACCCCCTAATAACGACAGCAGGTGCCGCATCATGACCCACTCCGACTCGCCGCCACCGCCACTTGGTCAACGCCCGCCTCACGCAAACGATCCATTACCTCGATCAGCAAGCCCGTGGTGGATTCGCGATCCGCCTGAATAACCACCGAGCCATCGTCACTCAGCATATCGGCGACCTGCTGGCCGACCCGGTGAACATCCACCGGACTGCCATCTACCCATACGGCGCCTTCCGGTGAAATCGCCACAAGCACCTGGGCGTCTGGGCGCGGCGTCGCAGCGCTGGATTCAGGGCGATCAATCTCCACACCGCTCTCTTTAACAAAGCTAGTAGTGACGATAAAGAAAATCAGCATGATAAATACCACGTCGAGCATGGGGGTAAGATTCACCTCATTACTCTCTGCAGTGGTTTCTATAGAACGGCGTCTACGCATCACTTTCCTCCAGTGCCCGCGCCAAGCGATCTTGCAGCCGCTGGTCTTCACGACGAATGACGTGCTCTAAACGACTAATAAATAAAAGCCCCACCACCGCAATGGCCATACCGGTTAGGGTCGGCAGCGTCGCACGGGCGACACCGTCCGCCATGGCACGCGCTTGATGCGTTTCGCTTAGGGAAAGGCTATCGAACACGCTAATCATGCCGGTCACCGTGCCTAACAAGCCCAATAAAGGGCACAGCGCGACCAGCAGTTTCAGCCATGGCAAGGGTTTACGCAGTCTAGCGACCAGTGCCTCTGCCCACACATGACGTAACGTACGAGCGCTCCAACTGGTATGGTCGCTGCGCGCCGTCCAACGGCGCAGTAACTGACGCCGCGCGATACGCCAGGTAATTCGGTAGTACCACCAGCGCTCCATGGCCATGGCAAATACCAACACAGCCACCACTGCCAGCACGACCAACACCGCGCCGCCCGCCTCCACTAAGCGCTCAACGGGTTCGAGCCAGAGAGGAAGAGTGGACATATCAGTTCACCGCGGGCGTGTGAGATTCGAGATGATCTGCCAATGTCGCGCTCGCCTGCCCTTCAATCACATGGGTTAAATAGCGGCTACGACCCGACAGGGCTGTCTGCACGAACAGCAGCGGCACGGCGGTAATCAAACCGAGTACAGTGGTTACCAGTGCTTGGCTAATACCGCCCGCCATCAGTTGCGGGTCGCCGGTGCCAAACACGGTAATCGCCTGGAAAGTTACGATCATGCCGGTGACCGTACCCAGCAAACCAAGTAACGGCGCAATCGCGGCCAGCAATTTGACCATTGGCTGGCTTCGCTCCAGTTTTGGCAGCTCAGCCAGCACCGCCTCATCCAAACGTGCTTCCAGCGCTTCAGGGGTCTGGTGTTTGTCCATACCTTCAAAACGCAGCAATACACGCCCCAGTGGGTTGTTAGGTTTTAACTGGTTGAGCGACTGACGCTGTCGATTAACACGCAGGCTAACAAGCACTAAATAGAGGTACTGCCCTAACCCAATGATCAGACCTAAAATACCTAATGCAACGACCACATAGCCAACATAACCGCCTTGCTGGAAACGCTCCCACAGGCTGGGCTGCTGGGCTAGGGCTTCCAGCACGCTACCCTGAGTAGGATCAACAGCGAAGACATGGCTCTCGCCCTGGTAGTAATCCGCTAGTAACCCGCCAACGACATCAGGTGTCCGCGGCAATACCACTAGGTTGCCGTCATTTTCTCCCCGCTCTAAAAGCTCGTTTTCGGTAAAGGCTGCGAAATCTCCAAGCCGCACCAACTCACGGGTGGTTACTTCGCCGTTAGCATCGGCGACAGGCAGTGAAAGGCGCTCAGCTAGGCCCGTACGGGCCGTTAATGCCGCCAAGCGATCCACCACCTCTTCCAATTGATGGCGTTCGAGCACTTCGACTTCATCCAAACGTGGCGGCAGCGTCCCTTCTTCTAGGGAAAGCAAACTCTCGTCACCCAATGCATTGCGAATTTCTGAGCTATGCCGGGCAAGGTTAGACAGCAGCCCTGTCAGTGCCTCGCCCTGCTCCGCCTGACGCTCGCTTAACTCCCTGGCTTGATCGGTTTGCTCTGCCTGCTGGATCTCTAACGCTTCATGCTGCTGCTGAGCCTCTTCGTGCTCAGTCCGGGCTTGCTCCAGCGCAGACTCTAATGCTTGCTGGTCGTCTAAAAATCCCATTAAACGCTGCTGGTCACGCGCTTCAGCCGCTTCTCGTGCTTCACGCAGCGACGTTGCGCTTTCGGTTTGTGCCATTGATGCGCCACTGATCGCTACCAGCCCTAATATCAAGCAGGCATAAAAAAGTTGACGGAGAGTTGGTCGACTCATGGTTGCTCTCCCTGCTGGTCATTCGCACTGATTGAGAGCGGCAAGGTTAATAAATCCGGAGCGCGCTGATCTTTCGCCATTCGCAGCCCATTGCGCACTTCACGCAGGTACTCGTCATCAAGCGGCTGCCATCCACCGCTTTCAGCATTCCACACCCCGCCTTCGCGCCCATCAGGGGTTAGATAATAAAAACCGATACGACCAACACGTAAAAAATCCACTTCACGTTCGCGGCCATCCTGGCTTAAACGACCCCGCCAGCTATCCATCTCACGGCCATAATCGAGCTCGACGCGCCAGGCTTCGAGTAGCCCATTAATGCGTTCAATGGTATTTTCGCCCTGTTCATCAGGCTGACGCTCAACCCGTGCCAGCCGCTCCTCGCGTAGAAACGGCAGGTCACGTTCAATCCATTGGCTGAGCTGAACAGACATATTTTGTTCAATCACGGGCAGCGCTGCACGCGTCTCTTCAAGCGTATCCAAAGCAGTCGCCAGACGCTGCTGGCGTTCGGCTTCTTCCGCTAAACGCCCGGTCAGTGAGGCATTTTCGGCGTCTAACTGGCGTGTTTCGCGCTCTAAGCGGCGTAGCTCTTGCAGTTGCTCACGCGTTTGTTCATCGGCAGCATCAATTTGCGCCTGAAGTGCTGCCTGGGTTTGCTGGGCTTCTACACTTTCGGCCGCTTGAGCCACTGCTTGTTCACTTGCCAGCAGCGTGCCACTGGCCAGCACCCCCGCTAGCCACCATCCACGTAAGGCAAAAAAAGGCCTGTTCAGCACGTCGACTCTCCGTCACTGAGTAGCCAGCGGCTGTCACCGCCCGGCTAAAAACTAATTAGGTATTAGAACGATTTGCGTTTAACTTTCACGCGCCTAGCCTACCACTAATATAATAAATGACAATATTTATCATTAACAATCAGGCGTTATCGCTCATCGAGCGCGCATAAAAAAGGCGCCTATCAGCGCCCTTTCATCACAAACATCACTAGGTGTGCTCTACTGCTACATACTCTTTCGTCAGCGGCGCTAGCGGAAGCTGCCAAGCCTCTTCACGGGTCACCCATTTTGCTTCGGCAATTTCAGCGGCCGCCTCGACAGGCTCGTCAATAACAAGCCCAAACAGATGCGCTTCAAGCATCACGCCCGGCTCATTAGCCGCTGGCACGGAATACATTCCGAGCGGTATCAGCTGATCCTCGCTAACATGCAAGCCAAGCTCCTCTTGCAGCTCGCGGCACAACGCCTCTAGCGCGCTCTCACCTGCATCGATTTTGCCGCCTGGCTGCATATAGAAAGAGGTATTGTGCTTACGCACCAATAGCAAGCGCCCATCTGGGTCACTCACCACGGCAGCGGCAATTTTCAGTACACTACCAGCATTCCCTGTCATACCCCTCTCCTTCTCTAAACCATTAACACCTAAACCCTATCAAAACGCCCAGTCGTCGTCTTCGGTGGCGACGGCTTTTCCGATCACGTAGGAAGAGCCGGAGCCGGAGAAGAAGTCGTGGTTTTCATCGGCGTTGGGTGAAAGCGCCGCCATGATAGTCGGATCTACGTCGGTAACGCTGCTGGGAAATAGTGGCTCGTAGCCAAGGTTCATCAGCGCTTTGTTGGCGTTGTAGTGAAGGAATTTCTTCACGTCTTCACTTAGGCCAACTTCGTCATACAGTGACTCGGTGTAGCGCACTTCGTTGTCGTAAAGCTCCAGTAGCAGCTCGTAGGCGTAATCTTTGACTTCCTGCTGCCGTTCTGGCGTCGCTTCCGCCAGTGCCTGTTGGAACTTGTAGCCAATATAGTAGCCGTGCACGGCTTCGTCACGAATGATCAAGCGAATCAGGTCGGCGGTGTTAGTCAACTTGGCATGGCTTGACCAGTACATCGGCAGGTAGAAGCCGGAATAGAACAGAAACGACTCAAGGAAAACGCTGGCCACTTTGCGCATCAGCGGATCATCCGAGCGGTAGCGCTCTAAGATCAGCTGCGATTTTGCTTGCAGCGTAGGATTCTCTTCGCTCCAGCGAAACGCGTCATCTACATCGCGCGTGGTGCAGAGCGTGGAGAAAATCGAGCTATAAGAGCGAGCGTGCACCGACTCCATAAAGGCGATATTGGTGTAAACCGCCTCTTCGTGGGGAGTGCGCGCATCTTCCATTAATACCGGCGCACCCACACTGCTTTGAATGGTGTCCAGCAGCGTGAGCCCCGTAAACACACGGATAGTCAGTTGTTTTTCTTGCTGGGTTAGCGTGTTCCACGACTGAATATCGTTAGACAACGGCACCTTTTCAGGTAGCCAAAAATTACTGGTCAGACGGTTCCACACTTCCAGATCTTTATCATCCTGGAGTCGATTCCAGTTAATCGCATCAACTCGCGATAAACGTTGCATGGTGTTCATGGCATTGCTCTCAAAACGTAGCGTTCAATGCCCGGCGATCAACACCGGGCATTCAATAACAGATACAAAGCGCTTGCTGATTACAGCGTGCAAGAAACACAGCCTTCTACCTCGGTGCCTTCCAAAGCACTTTGACGCAGGCGAATGTAGTAAAGCGTTTTGATGCCTTTTTTCCAGGCGTAAATCTGCGCTTTATTGATATCGCGCGTGCTAGCGGTATCCGGGAAGAACAGCGTTAGCGATAGCCCTTGGTCGACGTGCTGCGAGGCTTCCGCGTAGGTATCGATGATCTTTTCCGGGCCGATTTCGTAGGCGTCCTGGAAGTAGTCAAAATTGGCTTCATCCAGGAACGGCGCCGGGTAATAAACACGGCCTAGCTTGCCCTCTTTGCGAATCTCGATTCTCGCCGCCACCGGGTGAATACTGGAGGTGGAGTTATTGATGTAAGAGATTGAGCCGGTGGGCGGTACCGCCTGCAGGTTACGGTTGTATAAACCGTGGGCCATGACCGACGCTTTCAACTCCTGCCAATCATCTTGGGTCGGCAACGCAATACCGCTACGCTCGAACAGCTCACGTACTTTGTCGGTACGGGGCAGCCACGCCTGGTCAGTGTACTTATCGAAGAAGGTTCCCGAGGCGTAGGTGGAGTTGGCAAAATCTGCAAACGTATCCTTGTGCTCAATCGCTAACCGGTTGGACGCACGTATGGCGTGGAACGCCACGCAGTAGAAGTAGAGATTAGTAAAGTCCAACCCCTCGTCGGAGCCGTAGTAGATGTGCTCACGCGCCAGATAGCCGTGTAGGTTCATCTGGCCAAGGCCAATCGCCCGCGACTGGGCATTGCCTTCGGCAATAGAAGGCACACTGCGCAGGTTGCTCATTTCCGAAACAGCGGTAAGACCGCGGATGGCAATTTCAACGCTGGTACCGATATCCCCTGCGTCCATCACCTTGGCAATGTTCATAGAGCCCAGGTTACAGGAGATATCCTGGCCGATATGGCGATAACCGAGGTCATCGTCATACTCAGTCGGTGTGTTGACCTGGAGGATTTCCGAGCACAGGTTGCTCATATTGATACGGCCAGCAATCGGGTTGGCGCGGTTTACCGTATCTTCAAACATGATATACGGGTAACCCGACTCAAACTGCAGCTCTGCCAACGTTTGGAAGAAGGCGCGTGCATTGATCTTGTGCTTGCGAATGCGCGCATCTGCGACCATCTCCTGGTATTTCTCGGTAACGCTGATATCA
Source organism: Vreelandella sp. DA03-1M (assembly GCF_055725665.1). Lineage (NCBI taxonomy): Bacteria > Pseudomonadati > Pseudomonadota > Gammaproteobacteria > Oceanospirillales > Halomonadaceae > Vreelandella > Vreelandella sp. DA03-1M. Next base: position 1,916,828 of record NZ_CM146798.1, on the reverse strand, counting down.
CCAAACGGAACACCGTAAACCCGCTCGACATCGTAGGGCGAGAACAGGTACATGTCGTCGTTGCGCTTGGCGAGTTCAAAGGTAATATCCGGAATCGTCACGCCCAAGGAGAGCGTTTTGATACGAATTTTCTCGTCGGCATTTTCCCGCTTGGTGTCGAGAAAGCGCAGGATGTCCGGGTGGTGAGCATTCAGGTAGACCGCTCCCGCGCCCTGACGTGCGCCCAGTTGGTTGGCGTAGGAGAACGCGTCTTCCAGCAGCTTCATGATCGGGATAATGCCCGATGACTGGTTCTCAATGCGCTTGATGGGCGCACCAGACTCACGAATATTGGAGAGCAGGAAGGCAACGCCACCGCCGCGCTTGGAAAGCTGCAGCGCCGAGTTAATGGAGCGACCGATCGACTCCATATTGTCTTCGATGCGTAGCAGGAAGCACGACACCAGTTCGCCGCGCTGCTGTTTGCCGCAATTCAAGAAGGTGGGTGTCGCGGGCTGAAAACGGCCGGAGATGATTTCATCGACCAGTGACTTGGCCAGCGTTTCATCGCCCCGCGCCAGGGTCAGCGCGACCATGCAGACACGGTCTTCATAGCGCTCTAAATAGCGCTTGCCGTCAAACGTCTTCAGCGTATAGCTAGTGTAGTACTTGAAAGCGCCCAAAAAACTTGGGAAGCGAAATTTATACGCATAGGCCTGCTCGAACAGCGCTTTAATAAAAGCAAAGCTGTACTGGCTCAGCATTTCCGCTTCGTAGTACTGCTCTTCCACGAGGTAATCGAGCTTCTCTTCCAACGAGTGGAAGAACACCGTGTTCTGGTTAACGTGCTGTAAAAAGTACTGGCGAGCCGCTTCGCGATCTCTATCCAGCTGTAATTCGCCGTTGGCCCCGTATAGATTGAGCATGGCATTGAGGGCGTGGTAATCCAGCGTGCGTGCCTCAGGAGCCGCCGCAGGCCGTTTTGTTTCTGACACATTCTGGGTAGCTACGTTAGTCGTTTCCAAAACTCTTCTACTCCTTTGCGCACGTTGACCACGTCATCGTCAGTGCCAAATAATTCAAATCGATACAGCAGCGGTACGTGGCATTTTTTTGCAATGATGCGGCCAGCAAGACCATATGCTTCGCCAAAATTGGTGTTCCCCGCAGCAATGACTCCCCGCAGGAGGTTCCGGTTATGCGTATCGTTGAGAAAATGAATGACCTGCTTGGGTACGGCACCCTGTGAACTTCCCCCACCATACGTAGGGGTAACTAAAATATAAGGCTGGGAAACACGTAGCGCAGGTTCATCTCGATTTAGCGGTAGCCGCGTGGCGACAAAACCCAGCTTTTCTACAAAACGATGGGTGTTACCTGATTTAGTAGAGAAGTACACCAAATTGCCGGCCATCGGTGTGTGTGAGCAACTTGCCAGCATGTTGTCGGCTTACGCCAGGGCTTGAATGCGATCCGGACGGAAACCCGACCAGTGATCTTCGCCGACTACCACGACAGGAAGCTGGCGATAACCCAGCGCCTCAACTTCTTCTTGGGCACCGGACTCTGCGGTGATATCGATGACAGTATAATCGAGCCCTTGCTTGTCTAGCGCGCGGTAAGTAGCGGTACATTGAACACAAGCTGGCTTGCTATAAATCTGAATTTCCATGGGTAATCCCCTTTTCATAGCGGCATTTTTCGGGTAGAGCACATCTAGTGCCCGCCCTGACTAAAAGACACAACGCATACTATATATAGACCATTGGAAAATCAATTCAAGCATATGTGGTATTTTTTTACCCACAGGATATTGACAGCTAATACCCAAGGCTATACCAGACAATAAAAAAACCGCCCACTAAAAAGCGGGCGGTTTTTTCACAGCGTCAGAACTGGCGCCATTAGCGGGTCATCGCCGTATTAGCTAATCGCTGCCTGATAACGACGCTCTACGTCTTCCCAATTAACCACGTTGAAGAACGCAGCAATATAGTCAGGACGCTTGTTTTGATACTTCAGGTAGTACGCATGCTCCCAAACATCCAAACCGAGTAGCGGCGTATTACCGTGCATCAGCGGGCTGTCTTGGTTCAGGGTATTTTCGACTACCAGTTTTTTCTCAGGTGTAACGGAGAGCCATGCCCATCCGCTACCAAAACGACCAACGGCCGCTTTTTTGAATTCTTCTTTAAAAGCTTCAAGGCCGCCGAGCTCGGCATCAATCGCTTTTGCAACATCACCTTGAGCATTACCACCGCCGTTGGGCGACATCATCTGCCAAAACATGGAGTGGTTGGCGTGACCGCCGCCGTTGTTGATAACGGCTTGACGCTTGGCTTCCGGAACACGATCCAGATTAGCGACGAGCTCTTCAACAGGTACATCTTCAAGACCTGTGCCTTCCAACGCGGCGTTCAGGTTGTTGATGTAGGTTTGATGGTGACGAGAATGGTGAATTTCCATCGTCATTGCATCAATATGTGGTTCGAGAGCGTCATATGCGTACGGCAGTTCAGGTAGTGTATGTGCCATATCATCATCTCCTTGAGTGGCTTTCGTTGCGTTCAATTACCTATGTGCGGTCAGCCCGCAGCTTTTTCAACCACCGGGGTGGTTTTTCTTACCCTTTGCCCCAGTACTTTAGTCAACTATTGGCAGTTTACCTAATGTACCCATCACAAAAAAGCCGACTTCTGGCGAAGTCGGCTCAATGTTTATAGATCATTCAAATGCTTACAGCTTGCTCTCAAGCTCCGGCAGGATCTCGAACAGATCCCCCACCAAGCCATAGTCGGCCACCTGGAAGATCGGTGCTTCGTCGTCCTTGTTGATGGCGACGATGACTTTGGAGTCTTTCATGCCCGCCAGGTGTTGAATGGCACCAGAGATGCCCACGGCAATATACAGGTCCGGTGCGACTATTTTGCCGGTCTGACCGACCTGCATGTCATTGGGCACAAAGCCAGCGTCGACCGCCGCGCGGGAAGCACCAATGGCGGCGCCCAGCTTGTCAGCAATGCCATTCAGCAGCTTAAAGTTCTCGCCGTTGCCCATGCCGCGGCCGCCGGAGATGACGACCTTGGCGCCGCCGAGTTCTGGACGGTCGCTCTGGGCCAGCTCTTCTTTGACGAAGCTGGATTGGCTGTTGTCGGCGACAAAATCCACCGCTTCAATCGTGGCGCTACCACTGGTACCGACGGCATCGAAGCCGGTGGTACGAATGGTGATCACTTTCAGCGCGTCGTCGCTTTTCACCGTGGCAATGGCGTTACCAGCGTAAATCGGACGCAGGAAGGTATCGGCACTCTCGACACCCAGCACATCCGATAGCTGGCTGACATCTTTCAGCGCGGCCAGGCGCGGTAGAACGTTCTTGCCGGTGGTTGAAGCACTGGCCAGTACGTGGCTGTAGCCATCGGCCAGTTCAACCAGCAGCGCGCCCATGGGCTCAGCAAGCTGGTGGGCGTAAACAGCGTTGTCCGCCACGCGTACTTTATTAACGCCGTCGAGTTTCGCCGCAGCGTCTGCTGCCGCTTGAACGCCTTCACCGGCGACCAGGATATCAATATCGCCACCAATGGCCTGGGCGGCCGCCACGACGTGGGCGGTGGCGCCAGCCAGTTGGCCTTCATGTAGATCGGCAAGTACCAAAATGCTCATAGCATCAGCTCCTTTCAAAGCGTTTATCTCAAAGTACGGAGAGTCAAGAACCGACCTTAAAGAACTTTGGCTTCGTTTTTCAGTTTGTCGATCAGTTCGTCGACCGAGGCCACTTTGACACCGCCTTTGCGCTCGGCAGGGGATTCCACCTTGAGCAGGCTCACCTTGGAGGCGACCTCTATGCCATAGTCGGCAGGGGTTTTCACATCCAGCGGTTTTTTCTTGGCCTTCATGATGTCGGGCAGCTTGGCATAGCGCGGCTCGTTCAGGCGCAGGTCGGTGGTGACAATCGCCGGGAGCGTCAGGGCGATGGTCTGCAGACCGCCGTCGATTTCACGGGTGACGTTGACCTTGTCTCCGTCCACCGCCACTTCCGAGGCAAAGGTGCCTTGTGGCAGGCCCGTCAGCGCGGCGAGCATCTGACCGGTCTGGTTGTTGTCGGTGTCGATGGCTTGTTTGCCGAGAATCACCAGACCGGGCTGCTCTTCATCCACTACCTTCGCCAGCAGTTTGGCGACCGCCAGCGATTCGGCGCGCTCGTCGGTTTCAATATGAATGGCGCGGTCAGCCCCCAGCGCCAGCGCGGTACGCAGCTGCTCTTGGGCGGCTTTGGGCCCTACCGTGACGGCGACGACTTCTGTCGCCACGCCCTTCTCTTTCAGGCGTACCGCCTCTTCAACGGCAATTTCGCAGAAGGGGTTCATGGCCATTTTGACGTTGGTAAGATCGACGTCCGAATGATCCGCCTTAACGCGGATTTTGACGTTATAGTCGATGACGCGTTTCACCGCGACGAGTACTTTCATAGGTTCCTCGCTTGGCTTGTAATAAAAGCCGTTAACCTGGGACGGCACCCGCTTCGCGAGTACCCCTTATTAAATAGCGACTAGTAATAGAATTATTGCATACGTTATTAGCAAAACGTCTTGCTTGGGCACTGCCAAAAATGGCAGTGCCGTCAAATTCATTCAAGCGTTTGATAGGTACATAATTGAAAAACCCTATTAATTTGCCATAGCCTGCCAGTTAGTGACAATACTTGCTAGCTAATGCCTTGGTCTTAGCACTGATCTATCGCTAGCAACACATACAGCCAAGAAATGCGGTTTGCACCATCGTAGACGTGACCTGACACAGGTATTATGCCTATCATGGGGCATAACCAGAAGCAAACGACCGTTTTAAATTAAGGTCATCTGTTTATAAGCTAGTACTCATAACGTAGGCCTTCACTAGCTTTTGCAGATATTGGCGCTTAAAGAGAATAAGGAGAAGCCGGGTGGAAACTGTTGAACGCGATGTAATGGACTTTGATGTCGTCATTGTCGGCGCTGGCCCATCCGGGCTTTCCGCCGCCTGCCGACTCATGCAGCAAGCTAACGAGGCGGAGCAAGAATTAACGGTCTGTGTGGTTGAGAAAGGCTCAGAAGTTGGCGCTCATATTTTGTCAGGAGCGGTTTTTGAGCCCCGCGCATTGACTGAACTCTTCCCAGACTGGAAAGAACGCGGCGCGCCGCTCAATACGCCCGCCATTCGCGATGACGTTGTTTTGCTTAAGGACGCCGAAAAAGCGCAAAAAGTGCCTAATGCACTGGTGCCGAAAAGTATGCATAACACCGGCGGCAATCAGCAACGTTACGTTATCAGTGCCGGTAACCTCTGCCGCTGGCTGGCCGAGCAGGCAGAAGCACTCGGCGTTGAAATCTTTCCAGGCTTTGCTGCCCAGGACGTTATCATTGAAGACAACGCTGTGCGCGGCATTCTGATTGGTGATATGGGAGTCGCCGCTGATGGTACACCCAAAGATGGCTACATGCCGGGTATGGAACTGCGCGCCAAATACACGCTATTTGCTGAGGGCTCGCGCGGCCATATTGGGAAGCACTTAATTAAAGACTTCTCGCTGGATGCGGGTCGCGACCCTCAGCACTACGGTATTGGCCTCAAAGAGCTGTGGGATGTACCTGCCGAGCAACATGAACCTGGTCTGGTAGTTCACGGCTCAGGCTGGCCTTTAGATAACAACACCCACGGCGGGTGGTTTTTGTATCATGCGGAAAATCAGCAGGTGGTGGTCGGCCTGATTATGGATCTTGGCTACCAAAACCCATGGCTTTCACCGTTTGATGAATTTCAGCGTATGAAACATCATCCGGCTATTAGCCAATACCTTAAGGAAGGCAAACGCGTTGCTTACGGCGCCCGGGCCATTACCAAAGGTGGCTTCAACTGCCTGCCAAAAATGACTTTCCCCGGTGGCCTGCTGGTCGGCTGTGATGCGGGTACGCTCAACTTTTCCAAAATCAAAGGCCTGCACACCGCCATGAAGTCTGGCATGCTCGCAGCGGAAAGCGTATTTGAAGCCATTAAGGGCGGCGATGAAGGCGCACAAGAGCTGACCAGCTTTACTCAGAAGTGGGAAGCCAGCTGGGCGTATCAAGAGCTTAAAGAGAGCGCCAGCTTCGGCCCGGCTATCCATAAATATGGCACCATCGGTGGCGGCGCGTATAACTTTGCCCACCAGTTGCTGGGCAACAAGTTACCCAACGTGCATGACACCACTACCGATCACGGCGCCCTGAAGCCTGCGGACGAGTTTGAAAAGATTAACTATCCCAAGCCGGATGGAAAGCTTTCCTTCGATAAACCGTCGTCAGTGTTTCTGTCGAATACCAATCATGAAGAAAACCAGCCGTGCCATTTACGCCTGGAGGATCCGGAGCTACCGATCCGTGAGAACCTGCCTAAATATGCAGAACCGGCACAGCGCTACTGCCCGGCCGGTGTGTACGAAGTGGTTGAAGATAGCGAAGGACAGCCGCGTTTTCAGATCAACTTCCAGAACTGCGTACACTGCAAAACCTGTGATATTAAAGACCCAGCGCAAAATATCACGTGGGTAGCGCCGGAAGGCGGCGGCGGCCCCAACTATCCTAATATGTAAGCCAACCACCCTAAGATGTAAGACAGCCGCATGAACGTTACGGCTAGAAGGGAGCGTGCATTCCTACTAGCCGTAGCATCCCCCTTTCGCATTCAACTTATACGCTAAGAGAGAATAGCGCTTTGCGAGCCTTCCAATAGCTGAATGGGCGCTCGGCGGGCAATAAGCCTGCGACGGCCAGCCTGATCGAAGCGCACATCAATCACCGGATCGCTCGCATTTCCCTCTACTGCCGCCACTTCACCCTCACCAAATACCGCATGGTGCAGACGCTGACCGGGATAAAAGCGCGTATCGGCCGAATAAGTTGCCTTGTGCTCTTCAACGTGTGCCGCTGCGAGCACAATGTCGTCTCGCCCTAAACGCGTCAGATAACGCTCAACCAGCCCCACCGATGTCACTTGCAGCGATGCTTCTGGCGCATTGGGGTTAGCTAGACAAGAGGCCACACGCATACTGTCTTGCCAGGCACTTTCGGCGATAAAGCGGCTGGGACGGTGTACGCCCCCATCATGGAGCACTAATAGCTGTTCTTGGGCGCGCGTGATGGCTACGTAGAACAACCGCCGCTCCTCCTCCAAGCGCTCATCGCTAAGCGGATTATCGCGGCTGTAGTGGGGAAAATCCTCTTCATTGACACCCACCACAGCTACCAATGGCCACTCAAGCCCTTTGGCACCGTGCACTGTGCTAATCAGCACGCCGCCCGCCTGATTTTCAACCGGGCGTTCCAGTAGCTCGATAAAGGCATCTGGGTCTTGAACGCTTTGCGCCTGCTCAATTAAGACATCGAGTAAGCGTACATCCTCTTCACCTTTATCCCGCCGCGCCGCTGCCCGTTTAAGTGTTTTTTCCGCCTCAATGGTTTCCACTACATGCCTTAACAGCTTGGCGGGCGGCCATGCACTCAGCTGCGGCAATTCACATAGCAGCAACCAGCGTTTTTTAAGCGTACGCCGTTGGATCGGCTTTAATGCCGTCAACATAGGGTCATGCCGCTCAGGCCACTGCTGGGTAGCCGCCAGCTGATGGGCTAATCGCTGCAGTCGCTCACGAGCAACAAAGGGAGTCGGCTGGGAAAGCAGCAGTAATAGTTGCTGCGGATCGCGCAGCAGATCGGGACGACGCGACAGCTTTAAATACCCTGCCAAGGCCTGAACCAGCGGCAACCGAAAGACAAAACGATCCTCGCGCTGAAGCCGAAACGGAATTCCCGCCTGCAAAAGCGCCAGCTGGAAAGGTACTGAAAGCGCCCAACTACGCACCAGCAAGCTGGCCTCGTTAAACGCACGCCCCTGGGCCTGCCAATCCATCAAGGCATCCAGTAGCAGCCGACTACCCTGCCCCACTGAAACCTGGGTCTCTGGGTTATTGGGCGCGGCCAGACACAGCTGATTGGGGCGACGCTGATTGGCGGCAATGGCATGATTAGCGGTAAGCGCTAAGGCATGGCCATGACGGAACGTGGTAGATAGCGGGTAGTCGGTGGCCTCGCCAAAGGTGGCAGTAAAATTTTCCAGCATCGTATCGGGTTTCGCGCCACGCCATTCATAAATACATTGGTTAGCATCACCGACCGCCATTACCTCGGCACGGCTACCCACCAGCACGGATAAAAGGCGCTGCTGAGCGGCATTAATATCTTGATACTCGTCAATAATGACATGATCCAAAAACCCCTCGACGCGACCACGCAGGGCGCTATCTTCCTCTAACGCCTGCAAAGGGCGATAAAGTAAATCAGCGTAGGTCATTACCCCTTCCGACGCTAGTAGCCGCTCCGCCTCGGCAAAAGCAGCCGGAAAATAGTCGGTATCCGGGTCAAAATTGAGTCGCTCATAGAGCGCTTCTGGGGTGATCATTTCTGCTTTAACCAAGCCGCAGAAGTGGGCCAAGGTTTCAAGCCTATCACCTTCAAGAGCAGCATCGCGGCGTTCAACCGAGTCGCGCAACACATTAAGGCTCGCTTGACGAAGCAGCCTCTCTAATTGCCAATCGGCGGATAATAGCTGACGCGGGGCAAGCGCGCCCCAGCGGCATAGGCTTTGGGTTAGGCGGTGGCCTAGTGAGTGAAACGTTCGCACATCCGGCAGCGCCTGCCCGGAAGGCGCCATTGACGCTAAACGGAGCTGAAAATCATCCTTGGCGGAACGGTTAAACATCAACACCAGAATGCGCTTTTGCGGCACACCACTGGCCAACAGGTGCAGCACCCGAGCGGCCATGGTGGTGGTTTTACCTGCGCCTGCGACAGCCGCCACCCGAGCATGACCGGCGGCATGATTCACAACGGCCTGCTGTTCAACGGTTAACTTCACGGCGCCTCGCCTGATGCTTCATCGTCAAGCTGACCGAGCGCAAACCACTGACCGGCACTCATTAACCCAATCTCAGTAGTGCCATCGTCGTTCTCACGGGCTTCTGCAGCGTCAACAAGCTGATAATACACATTACGGTGCAGCCTGGCGGCCAGCCCAAAACGTACCGGCAGTTGCGGGACCGCCTCGCCTTGAGGCGTTAAAGTAACGGAGAGCGGGTGCTCGGCATCCAAGCGAACGACATCGTCAAACTGGGTGGTGAACCACCAGGCATCGTCGTGAAAGTCAGCCTCTACCGCGACCAGCGGTAGGTCTTCCACCTCTATCCGCCAACGCTCTACCGGCGTGACTAAGCAGTAACCATCTTCGTCAAGACGTAGCAGCGTGGCCAATAAACGCGCCACCTTGGGACGGGCAAAGGGCTGGCCTTCGTGCCACCAACTGCCATCGGCGTGAATACGCAGGTTCATGTCTCCAGAGAGCGGAGGCTGCCATTGGTCAAGGGGAGGAATAGTGCCTCCCACTTCGTCACGCTGCAGCAGCAATCTATCGATATTCATCTCGCCCTCCTTGCTTAAGCGCATTCAACTCACACGGTTATAGAAGCCCGGACTGCTCTAACGCCTCTTTGACATGGGGCGGAGCATCAGGCGCGGCGGCACGAAAGAGCTGATAAAAGTTGGATGTGGTCTGCATGGCGACCTCGTCAACACTGATCCCCCGCTCGTTAGCGATGCACTCCGCCACTTCCACTACCCAGGCCGGCTCGTTGGGCTTGCCGCGATAAGGAACAGGGGCAAGATAGGGGCTATCGGTTTCGATTAGCAGGCGATCGAGCGGCAGCTGGCGGGCTAGCTCTCGCAGCGGTGCAGCGTTACGAAAGGTGATAATCCCTGATAACGAAATGTAAAAGCCCAACCTTACAGCTTCACGGGCCATCGCCAAGTCTTCAGTAAAACAGTGTAATACACCGCCCACGCGAGGGTCGCTATATTCACGCAGCAGAGCCAACGTTTCTTCTTTGGCTTCACGGGTATGCACAATCACTGGCAGTTCTAACTCACGCGCGGCAATCAAATGACGCTTGAACCGCTCGTGTTGCACATCTAGCGGCACGCTGTCGCGGTAGTGATAATCCAGCCCGGTTTCGCCGATGGCTACCGCGCCATACTGCTCGGCAGCTTCTTTTATATCCTCAACGTTGGGCTCGTTCTCACTGTGATGCAAAGGATGCAAGCCAGCAGAGATCGCCACATCGTGATGCTCACGAGCAATGGCTGCAAGTTGCGGCAACTCCTCCAAGGTAACGGCGACCGCAAGAAATTGGCTAACGTGGGCCGCGCGCGCAGTTGCCAGTGTGGCAGCGAGGTCGCCCCCGTGCGTCTGGTCAGATAAACGATCTAGGTGACAGTGCGAATCAACAAACATGCAGGTCTCGACAACGGATAGGGCGTTAACACCATGGTGCTTACTTTCAAGGTATCAACGGCGATTTAATCAGAGCGTGAACGACGGGGCTGCCTTATCCAACTGTCCGGCAAGCAGCGTCTCAATGCGATCACGCACAGGGTAATCTTGCTGGCTGAAATGTAGACCAATACCAGGAATGCGCCGGCCGCTGACACCCTCGGGCGAGACCCACACCACGTGGCCGGTGATTGAAAGACGTTCGTTTTCACCCGGCAGCGTCAGCAGTAAAAACACCTGCTGACCCAGTGCATAGGGAGTCTGAGTGGGTACAAAAATCCCCCCTCGATCCAGAAATGGCATATAAGCGGAGAGCAGTGTCGGCACATCAGGAATGTTAAGAGAGAGCGCTTTTTGGGCTGCCATAACAACCTCGCTAGCTTGCTGTGAAATAGGGAAAACACACTCCGCTAGGAGCGTAGCAGAGCCGCCCAGCGAACCAACCACGCCTCAAGCACCAACTGGGGATTTGGGTTAGCCCCCACCGCCAACAGCCGCCGCTGTTCACGGGCATAATCCAGCAGGCGAAACCAATCCTGCACCCGGCCATTTTTGACCGCCTGACGATAAAGCGGCTCAAGATCGGGATTGTGCAGCACGGCTGCTTCACCGGATAAACCGAGACGAATCAGGTCTTCCAGCCAAGCGATACCGTACCACAAGATGGCATCAATCGCCTGGCGATCCAGTCGCGCGGCCTCTGAGACAGGCTCTGCGCCGCGCACCAACTGCTCAAAACTGTCGTGAATTTGGTGGCGCAAAGCGCGCTCTTCGGGCGCAGCCAGCTCCACCGCCAGCAGCGGCAGGCCACCCGCCACCTGCCACCAGAAGTAGGCTTCGTCGGCACTGTTAAGTTTCTCGATCAGCCAACCACGACACGCTTCAAAGGCAACACTGGGCAGGGACCACTGCTGACAGCGCGAGCGGATCGTTGGCAGCATCCGCGAAGGCACGTCAGAGAGCAGAATAAACAGCGTCTTATCGCCGGGTTCCTCAAGGCTTTTGAGCAGCGCATTAGCAGCGGCAACGTTCATTGCCTCAGCCGGTGAAATGACGATGACCCGGTATCCCCCCTGCTGAGCCGTTTGCGAAACAAAGCGGTTAACCTCGCGAATAGGGTCAATACGAATCTGGCGTTTGCCCTCTTCCGGCGAGACCCGCAGCAAATCAGGATGGTATCCCGATGCCAACATCGCGCAGCTATGGCAATGACCACAGGCCTGGTCGGCAGGAGTGGCGCAAAGTGTCCGGGCGATTAACGCCTCCGCCAACTGTTGCTTACCTACCCCATGGGCGCCATGAATGAGCAGCGCATGGGGCATCCGCCCTCCATCGGCCAGACGGGTTAACTGATGCCAGGTGGCAAGGTGCCACGGCATAACACCGGTTAACGCCATGCTGTTACTCGCGCCGAAAGGGTCTTACGAAGCTGCGTCTGTACTTCTTCTAGGGAGTGTTGAGCTTCAATCACTGCAAAACGTTCGGGGGCTTCTTCTGCTCGTGCCAAATAGGCGTCGCGTACAGCTTGGAAAAAATCGGCCTGCTCTTGCTCAAAACGGTCAAGCTGCTCGTGACGATCGCGCAGGCGGGCTTCTAACCGCTGCTTGGCCGCCTCTTTGGGCATATCGAGCAAAAGCGTTAAATCGGGCGCGAATCCCTGCTGAACAAAATCTTCCAGTACGGCAATACGCTCCTTGGCAACGCCTCGGCCACCGCCCTGATAGGCAAAGGTAGCGTCAGTAAAACGATCACACACGACCCAAGCCCCTCTTGCTAGGGCAGGCAGAATTTTCTCCGCTAAATGCTGCGCCCTAGCGGCAAACATAAGCAGCAGTTCTGCGTCCACATGCAGCGGCTCTTGGGGGGCGGGGTCCAGCAGCAGTGCTCGAATAGCTTCGCCTCGCTCAGTTCCCCCCGGCTCACGTGTGCGCACCACTTCCAGCCCCTGGGCTTCCAACCACTCGGCGACAAAGCCCACATTGGTGGACTTTCCCACGCCTTCGCCGCCTTCCAGCGTAATGAAGCGTCCCCGCTTGCTCATCATGCTCCCTTACTGTGGTGATCAATGTGGTGATGACTTTGATGATAGGTCATAGCTATTACCGATTGCGAATATAGCGATTAACGGCATTATTATGCTCACGCAATGTACGCGAGAAGTGATGAGTGCCATCGCCCCGGGAAACAAAATAGAGCGTTTCGCCGGGTAGCGGGTTTACCGCCGCTTCCAATGACGCACGGCCCGGCAAAGCGATCGGCGTGGGCGGCATGCCATCAATCACATAAGTGTTATAGGGCGTCGCTTCACGCAGATCAGCGCGGGTGATGCGTCCTTCATAGCGCTCGCCCATGCCATAAATAATCGTCGGGTCGGTTTGTAAGCGCATGCCCTGCTCCATGCGGCGCTTAAACACCCCGGCAATCTCGCGCCGCTCCTCCGGCGCCCCCGTTTCGCGCTCAATCAAAGAGGCCATAATAAGCGCCTCGTAGGGCGACTCAATGGTCAGGTCGTCGGCGCGCTCCTCCCAGACACTGTCCAGAATTCGCTCCATACGCTCAAGCGACTGTTGTAGTAGATCGACGTCGCTCATCCCCAGGTGGTAACGATAGGTATCGGGAAAGAACCATCCCTCAGGAAAGGTGCCTTCACGATCAAGTAGCGTCATCACCTCTTCGTCGCTCAAATCAGTCGTGCGATGGTCAAGTTTTGGCGCGGCATTGAGCAAGTCGCGCATTTGACGAAAGGTCCACCCCTCAGGAATCGTCAGCGGATAGGTGACAACGTTATTACTGCCTAACAGCGCCATCATTTCCAGCCCGCTCATATCCGGCAAAAGCTGATATTCGCCAGTACGCAGCCGCGGCACGCGCTCAGGCTCCACCCGCGCTAATAAGCGAAACGCCCAAGCATCTTCCAGTATGCCCTGGGATTCCAACTCCGCCACCACCTGATTAAACCCCGCACCAGAAGGCACTTGGTAAAGCGTTGGCGCATCAAGCGCTAGCGGTGCCTCTAAGCGGCTCTGCCAATAAAAATAACCGCCTGCTGCACCGGCAGCCCCGATTATGACTACGACTAACAAAGCGGTTAATAACCGTTTCACCATGACACCTCAAAATAATTGCGGGGCGATATTGATACAAAGACTGACGTTTAGGCAAAGCCTAACAATTGATGGGCCAAGCGCTGGAAGGGATCAGACTCACTCACAACCCAGCGCTGCAGCAACGAACCATCCGCTGCTAGCAGCGTCGTCACAGGCCACACTCCCTGAACAGAGTTTGCCACCCATAGCCGCTCTACCTCTGCAAGGCGATCCAGCGACAGCGCCCCCTGGGCAGCGACACCTTGATCAATTAAACCAGCGCGCAGTGTGCCTGCTACGCCGCATTGGTCAACCAAAGGCGTGAACACCTGCCCCGCCTGCAGCCAAAAAATATTCATACTGGTGGCTTCAATGACTCGGCCTTCGCTATCAGCGAGCAGACCTTCGGCGATTGCGGTATCGTTCCATTCCTGGCGGGCCAGTACGTTCTCCAGGCGATTAAGATGCTTAATACCGGCCAACCGCGGCTGGCGGCTAAGGCGCAAATCACAAAGCCTGACTGTGACGCCCTGCTGCCAGCGCTGAATCGAGGGCTGAAATGGCGTTCGGCGACTAAGTAAGCGCGGTGTTACTTCATCCGGCTGCGCATAACCCCGCCCTCCACTGCCACGCGTCAGGATAAGCTTGAGAACTTCCAGTTCAGCGCTGCAATCACCCTGCCACGTGGCATCTAGTGCCGCCTGGCAAGGTAACGGTATATTTAGGCGCTGGCATCCCTTCGCTAGGCGGTCTGTGTGATAACGCCATAGCACCGGTGCACCTGCACGCAACAGCACCGTTTCAAAGAGGCCATCGCCATACGCTAGCCCGCGATCATCAAACGGCACAGTTTGTTCGTTAGATAACGCGGGCGGCAGCATCGTCAATTACACCTTCTTGAATAACAGCGAACCGTTAGTACCACCGAAGCCAAAGGAGTTGGAAAGCGCCATATCAATCCGCATGTTCCGTGCGGTATGCGGCACATAATCCAAATTACAACCCGGCTGCGGGTTATCCAGGTTGATGGTCGGCGGTGCGATCTGGTCACGAATAGCCAGAATACTGAAGACTGCCTCTACCGCACCAGCGGCACCCAACAGGTGGCCAATCATCGACTTGGTAGAGCTCACGGCCACATTATTGGCTGCATCACCCAGTACGTTCTCAATGGCTCGACTTTCTGCCAAGTCGCCTGCCGCGGTTGAAGTGCCATGAGCATTGATATAGTGAACTTCAGAAACGTCAACCTGGGCATCTTTGATAGCATTGCGCATAGAGAGCGCCGCGCCGCGACCATCTTCCGGCGGCGATGTCATGTGGTAAGCATCATCGCTCATACCAAAGCCGACCAGCTCGGCATAGATGTGAGCTCCACGCGCCTTGGCATGTTCATACTCTTCAAGTACCAACACACCCGCGCCGTCGGATAACACAAACCCATCGCGATCAGTATCCCACGGGCGGCTGGCCGCCTGAGGGTCATCATTACGCGTTGAAAGCGCGCGTGCAGCTGAAAAGCCGCCCAGACCTAGCGGGGTTGTCGCCATCTCGGCACCACCACAGACCATGACGTCCGCATCGCCATAGGCGATCGTGCGCGCGCTGTAGCCAATATTATGGGTCCCGGTGGTGCAGGCAGTAGTAATCGCGATATTCGGCCCTCTAAAGCCGTGCTGAATCGCCATATTGCCTGAAATCATATTAATGATGGAGCCCGGCACAAAGAACGGCGATACCTTACGGGCCCCACCCTTGTTGAGCGCGTTGTGGTTATGCTCAATCATGGGTAGACCACCAATGCCTGAGCCGATAGCCACACCGATACGGTCCGCATTCTTTTCCGTGCACGCGATACCGGAATCTTCAACCGCTTGAGCGCCCGCCGCCATACCGTACTGAATAAAGAGATCCATCTTGCGAGCATCTTTAGGATTCAGGTACGGACTAATATCAAAGTTCTTGATCGACCCACCAAAACGCGTGTTAAAGCCACTGGTGTCAAAATGCTCAATAGGCGTAATACCGCTTTTACCAGCAACAATGTTGGCCCACGATTCATCTACGCTATTGCCCACTGGGGTCACCAGGCCTAACCCAGTTACCACTACCCTTTTCCGTGCCATTAGCTTTCCTCCAGGCATCCATGGTGACGCGACCCACTTGGGTCATTCGCTGCTTAAATTTGGTCAACAGTATAACGGAGATTGAACGTTATTAGCATTGTGGCAGCAAAGCAAAAAAGCCGCCCTGCGAAAGGACGGCTCTTAAGGCGGGTGACTAGCACCCCACCCTGGTTCGATGCATCGACGCAGCCCTTACTGGTGGGCGTTCACGTAATCGATGGCTTCTTGAACCGTGGTGATTTTCTCAGCTTCTTCATCAGGAATTTCAGTATCGAATTCCTCTTCCAAAGCCATGACCAGCTCAACGGTGTCGAGCGAATCAGCACCCAAGTCTTCTGTAAAAGAAGAGCTGTTTTGGATGTCTTCTTCTTTAACGTTCAGGCGCTCTGCTACCACTTTCTTAACGCGCTCTTCAATAGTACTCATTAACGTACTCCAGTCGTTCACATTAGCCGTTTTTGATAACCAGCTATTTGGAAACCGCAAGCCAAAAGCTGCGGGGTAGTTTATAGACGCCCTTGGGTCGACGCAACCGCCATCCCCAAGGCCATCAACGCATATTCATGCCGCCATTCACGTGAAGCGTCTCACCGGTGATGTAACCGGCTGCATCACTGGTTAGAAAGCCAACCGCTGCGGCGATCTCTTCCGGTGTCCCTAAGCGAGCCAACGGAATTTGTTTAAGTAACATTTCATGCTGGGCTTCGGGCAACGCCTCGGTCATATCAGTGGCAATAAAGCCCGGCGCCACCGCGTTAACCGTAATGGCGCGAGAAGACACCTCACGCGCTAAAGCACGACTAAAACCTTCCATGCCCGCTTTGGCTGCAGCATAGTTAGTTTGGCCCAGGTTGCCCATGGTTGCCACTACAGAGCTGATCGACACAATACGCCCAAAACGCGCCTTGGTCATACCCCGCAAACACGCCTTACTAACACGATAGACAGATTTTAAGTTGGTATCCATCACGGAGTCCCACTCATCTTCCTTCATACGCATCAGCAAATTGTCTCGCGTGATACCGGCATTATTAACCAAAATGGTCGGCGCACCAAAGCGCTCAGTGATGGTTTTCAATACGCTGTCAATGCTGGCCTGGTCGGTCACGTTAAGACACAGACCTGCGCCTTCAATGCCATTCTCTTTTAAATCAGCATCAATTTTCTCAGCACCGGACTCGCTAGTCGCTGTGCCAATGACGATACGGCCTTGACGACCTAGCTCACGAGCAATCGCCTGGCCAATACCGCGACTAGCCCCTGTTACCAGGGCAACTCTACTTTCTTGGGTCATAACGTTCTGCCTCTAACCGTGTAATCAAGCAAGGATAGCGGAATAACACAACCCTTGGTCACGCTTTATCAGCCAACGTTTCACGCGCCAGCTCAAGCGCAGCATTCAGGCTGTCAGGATCATTCACTGCCAACCCCTTGCTACCCTTCACGATACGCTTATTGAGGCCGGTCAACACCTTTCCAGGCCCGCACTCAATAAATACTTCAACACCTTGACTGGCCATTGCCTCAACGCAGGCACTCCAGCGCACTGGCTGATAAAGCTGTTCGATGAGGCGTGTGCGCAGTGTAGTGGTATCAGCATGCGCCTTGGCGTCAACATTCTGAATCACGGTATAGCGTGGCGCTCGCAATTCAATCGCCTGCATAGCCTCCGCCAGGCGCTCAGCGGCCGGGCGCATTAACGCACAATGCGAAGGAACGGAAACGGGCAATGACATAGCGCGCTTGGCTCCCGCTTCTTGGCAGGCAACGATAGCACGCTCAACGGCTGCTTTAGAGCCTGCCACTACGACCTGCCCAGGGGAGTTGTAGTTGACAGCAGACACCACGTCGCCCTGGGCGGCTTTTTCACAGGCGGCTTCAACCGCGTCGTCCGCCAAGCCAAGAATGGCCGCCATACCACCTTCACCCGCGGGAACGGCCTCCTGCATGGCCTCACCGCGCAGACGCACTAAGTTAACGCCTTCGGCAAAGCTCATGACGCCAGCGCACACCATCGCGCTGTATTCGCCCAAGCTATGGCCCGCCATTACAGTAGGCCGAGGCCCTTCTAGCTCCTGCCAAACGCGCCAAATAGCGACGCTGGCAGAAAGCAATGCGGGCTGGGTGCACGCGGTTGCATTAAGCGATGCTTCAGGACCCTCTTGGACGACTTTCCATAAGTCGTAGCCCAAAGCATCCGACGCTTCCTCAAATGTCGTTCCCACCACACTATAGCGCTCGGCCAGCTCTCGCAGCATTCCAAGCTGCTGAGAGCCTTGCCCGGGGAAAATGAGGGCAAGGGGTTGAGACATGTCGTTCACCTTTGCACTTGTAGGCATTTGCTCATATGAGCGATAGGCGAGATTATTGGCACATCCTGATGCCACCTATAAGCTCGCAAAAAATAAATTATTTATTATCTAATCATAACTCGCAGGTGCCACTGCTTCACGTAATGGCGCCTGCCAACGACCTGCGATCCGCGCAGGTAAATTATGTTCTACTTCCTGAAGAGCACGCTGAATAGCGTAGTAGAAACCATCGGCATGGGTACTGCCGTGACTTTTCACCACGATACCGCGCAACCCCAACAAACTGGCCCCGTTATAGCGCACAGGATCTAACTCCTGCTTTAAACGCCTCAACACAGGTTTGGCCAGTAGGCTTGCTAAACGACCACTTAAGCGCGACTCAAACGCCATCTGCACGCGTTCAACCAACATACTTGTCAAACCTTCGCTTGCCTTGAGCACTGCGTTACCCACAAAGCCATCGCATACCACTACGTCAAGCTGGCCTTTAAACAGGTCACCACCCTCGGCATAACCTTGATAATCAAAAGCACCACTATTGGCATGCTCGCGCAGCAAACGATCAGCTTCGCGAACGCTGGCACATCCTTTAGTGGCCTCAGCACCAACATTGAGCAGCGCGACACGTGGCATAGCCGTGCCATCGACACACTGCGCCATCGCCGCGCCCATTAACGCAAAATCCACCAGCCGATGAGCGGGAGAGTCCACATTGGCGCCTAAGTCCAGCAAATAACAGCGACGCCCTTGGCGCGCTGGAATCGCGGTACTGATCGCTGGCCGAGAAATACCCTCGACCATCCCCAGCTCGCGTCTTGCCAAGGCCACAAGCGCTGCCGTATTACCCGCACTTACACCGGCAACCGCCTCGCCCTGAGCGACACTTCGCAGCATCTGCACCATACTGGTCGCCTGACCCCTGCGCAGCGCCCAGGCAGCGGTTGTCGATGGCATAATGCAGTCAGGTGCTTCACGCGCCACCAAACGTGACGTTGCCGCAGCCAGAGGCTGCGGCAAGCGTGAAAGCTCAGCAAGAATCTGCTGACGCGGGCCAAACAGAATCAGCTCAAGGTCTGGGTGTTCCACCACTGCCTTTGCAGCACCTGTGATAATCGCATGAGGGCCTTGGTCACCCCCCATCACATCAATCGCTAGGCGCATACCGCACTGAGTCCGTTTAGCCGCTTAATAACGCAATTGAGGTTTATACTTCAATCACTTTACGACCACGGTAGAAACCGTCTGGAGAAATGTGGTGACGCAGGTGAGTCGTACCGGTTTCTTTGTCTTGAGACAGCGTCGGAGCAGTCAGTGCATCGTGGCTACGACGCATGCCGCGCTTGGAACGAGTTTTACGGTTCTGTTGAACTGCCATGGGTGTTTACTCCAAGGTATTTAAGTTAAAGGGTGCTTATTTTTTGCCTTTTAAGACATTGAGCACCGCGAATGGATTCGTCGCTGGCGTTGTTTCTGCCGCCGCGCCTTCTGTTTTGCTGACCAGCTGCTCCGCCGAGACATGACATTCGGCTTCATCGTGATAGACCACTTGAGGCAGGCTAAGAATCAATTCATCCTCAACCACCGTCAAAAGATCCAGCTGTTCCTTTTCCACCAGCACCGGTTCATGACTAGCAGGCAACTCGGCCGCTAAGGCTTCGTCAGTGACCATTCCAAGCAAAAAGTCACTGCTCACCTCTTGAGGCAGCGGCACCAGGCAGCGTCGACAGGCAAGCGCCAACGTCGCTTGCAAGTGGCCACGAATTTCACGACGACCTTGAGCATCGACGCCAAACTCAAGCACGACATGACAGTCGCCGGTTTGGACACCCGCTTCTTCGGCAAGACGAGGCAGTTTATCCAGCGCTACCAAGCCTTCGATTCGTTCGTGGCGGGCTGCGAGCTTATAAGGCTCAACCCGACTGGGGAGTTGTGAGGTCAACATAGGCGCGCAATGATAGGCACTCCCCCTGCTGGTGTCAAAGCTGTCGGTATATTTCTTCATGCCTTCCTCAATAAATAACCAACCGCGGCCTCAATAAACGGCCAACATAGGCAGGTTTAGCTGCTTTCGCTACACTCTACTGCTTTGAAATTGCATTTGCGCCACGTTGCACACATCTCTTAAACATGCGCCACTACCCAGCCAGGAGCTATTTGTGACTTCATCCGCAATGACCGAGCCATCAAACAGTCAGGCATCAACGACCAAGCTGGTACTGGCCTCCAGCTCGCGTTGGCGGCGCGAGCTGCTGGATCGACTACAGCTCCCCTACCAATGCTACTCACCAGATATTGATGAAACGCCCCATAGTGGCGAAACACCCCACGCTCTGGTCCATCGTCTAGCGCTCAGCAAAGCCAACGCCGTTGCGCACCGCTTCCCCCACCACTGCATTATCGGCTCTGATCAAGTCGCGGTATTTGAAGGCGACATTCTTGGCAAACCGCATACAGAAGCCAAGGCACGCGCCAACCTGAGCCGCTTTTCTGGCCGGCGTGTCACTTTTTTGACCGGTTTAGCGCTGCTGGATACACGCCACCAGCGCCATCAGGTGCACGTCGAGCCATTCGAGGTGGTTTTCCGCCACTTGAGCGCCCAGGAAATTGAAAACTATGTCGCCAAAGAACAGCCACTCGACAGCGCTGGCAGCTTTCGAATGGAAGGCTTAGGCATAGCGCTGTTTGAGAAGCTTGAAGGCCGCGACCCTAACGCATTGATTGGGTTACCACTGATTGCGCTTTGCGACATGCTGCGCCAAGCGGGCTTAGACCCGCTTGGCGCCTCCTGATTATCAATAGAGCCTGACAAACCAAGGGCCTGACACCTAAGCGCTTAGAAGCGCAGCGGGGTAGCGGGCGCACTGACGCCCAACACCTCGGCGACGACCTGGGTAAAGCGGCGCGTAAGGCGCTCAAATGGATCAAGACTCGGCGTGTAATCGACCCAATGGGTGTCACCTACTCGGTCACGCGCCACTTGCTCAAGGCTGCCTAATTGGTCAACCAAGCCTAGATCAACGCTCTGCTCACCACTCCAGACCAGGCCTGAAAATATATCGGGGCTGTCGCTAAGCCTTTCCCCTCTTCCCGCACGCACATCATCAATAAACTGACGGTGAGTTTGGCTGAGCACTCCCTGCCAAAACTGCTCCGCCTCTTCATCCAGCGGCTGAAACGGGTCAAGAAAGGCTTTATTTTCACCAGCAGTCAGCACGCGGCGCTCCACGCCAATGCGCGCTATTGCCTCTTCAAAACCAAAGCCCGCGTAAATAACGCCAATAGAACCCACCAGGCTAACAGGCGACGCAACAATCTCATCCGCCGCCGCGGCAATATAATAAGCGCCGCTGGCACCGATATCTTCGATCACTGCGATAATCGGCTTATCGCCCTGTTCGCGTAGGCGCATAATTTCTGCATAAATACGCTGAGACTGCACCGGGCTACCCCCTGGGCTATTAATGTGCAGCACCACAGCAGCAGCGTCTTCCGCCTCCCAGGCGTTATTCAGCCCCTCAATGATACGCTCGGCATTGGCAGGCGAATCGCTGGCAATTACCCCGCTGACCTCAACAATCCCTAAGTGTCGCTGTGTGGGCGCGGTAGCACTAGGCGAATCCCAAAACAGACTATAAAGGGTGGCAAACAGCGTCACCAACACAATAGTGAGCATCATCAGGCGGAAAAACAGCTTCCAGCGGCGAGTGCGTCGCTGCTCCGTTAACACACCGCCTATCCAGTGATCCATCATTTCCAGCTGCGCCAGCCGCTGGCGTTCGCGCAGAGTTTCGGCATCATCGTCTGGCGCACCCGACATCGGCTTAGCGCCCTTACTAGAAGGCACCTCTGATCCCTGTGTCCAACGATCCTCCCTCACCTCACTGCGATCATCATTGGTCGGGCCGTCACGTCCGTCGCTTGTGCCACCGGGGCGGATTGGGTCGTCGCTCATAAAATGTCCTTATGTAAACGCTGGCTACTCACCGTACAACCGATCAAAAAGCTCATCGATGCTATGGGCAATCCACTTGGGGCGACTCAGTGCCAAACGCTCTGGCGTATGCACCCCGTAAGTCACGCCTATTCGATCCATACCAATCGCTCGCGCCATTTCCAAGTCGTACTCTGTATCGCCGACCATCACCGCTCGCTCGACGGGCACTTCAAGCTCAGCCAACAGCTCCGAAAGCATTTGAGGGTGTGGCTTCGAGCGGGTTTCATCCGCCGTGCGGCTGGCGTGGAACCAGGCACCGCTGTCGGTCTCAGCAAAAATGCGGTCGAGGCCACGGCGACTTTTGCCGGTCGCAACCGCTAGCCGCTGCTGTTCACGACCGCGCAAACGGGCGATCTGCGCCTCAACCCCGGCAAAAAACAGCATTGGCGTCGCATCCGCCGTCACAAAATGGTGCGAATAACGCTCACGAAGGCGTTCGGCCTGAGCCGGTAAAATACCTGGGCAAAGCTGGGCAATGGCCTCAGGCAGCCCTAATCCAATAATATCTTCCACCTCCGCCGCCGAGAGCTCTCCCCACTCGGCTTCCAGCGCAGCCGCCTGCATGCATGACACTATCCGCGGCACCGAGTCCATCAAGGTGCCATCCCAATCAAATATAATCAGCTCGTACTGCATGGCAGCTCCATATCAAGGGCGGATTAGTAAACGGCTTATTGGCGAGCACGCTTAAGCGCTTCTTCCAGCGCCTCTGGCAATGGCGCTTTGACGGTCACCGGTCGACCATTGGTGGGCTCGGGAAAGGTAAGCGCACGCGCATGCAGAAACAAACGCCCCAGCCCTAATTGCTTGGTAAGAAAACCGCTTTCACGGGTGGCGTATTTATCGTCGCCCAGCAGTGCATGGCCTGCATGGGCAGCGTGCACACGAATCTGGTGGGTGCGCCCTGTCACTGGTTCGGCTTCAATCAAGGTGGCTTTTTCGAACGTCTCGACCACCGAGAAATGAGTACGCGACACTTTACCATTGGGATCAACCCTTACCCGACGCTCGCCATTGCCCGCATCAAAGCGATCCAAACGCGCGCTTTCGTAGGTTTTACGCGCTGGCCAGCGCCCGCTCACCAAGGCCAGATAGCGCTTATCCATGCCGTGTTTTTTCAGTGACTCATTAAGCGTCACCAACGAATCGCGGGATTTGGCCAGCAACAAGCAACCAGACGTATCGCGATCTAAACGGTGAACCAACTCCAGGAAGCTCAAATCATCGCGCACCTGGCGCAGTGCCTCGATCAAACCGATTTTAACCCCGCTACCACCATGCACCGCCAAGCCTGAAGGCTTGTTGAGCACCATCCAATCAGGGCCTTCCATGATAACGCTGCCCACTAACAGGTCGCGTAAATTATCACTCACTTCCTTGACCGCCTCACGGGGCGCCAAGCGCAGCGGTGGAACACGAACTAAATCGCCCGCTTGCAAACGGTAATCCACCTTTACGCGCTTTTTATTAACGCGCACTTCGCCTTTACGCACGATGCGATAGATAAGCGCCCGTGGCGCTCCTTTGAGCCGCGTCATGAGAAAATTATCAATTCGCTGCCCAGCCTGCTCTGGGGCAATATCCACCCACTGTACTTCACGCCCTTCGGACATTGCCGCTTGCTCCTGCTGTAGTTCGCTAACATCAGCTTAAAACGGCATTCTAGCGTAGACCCAAGGGCATTGCGTCAATTGCTGGTCGTTGTCTTTACTGTTATATTCCAAAACGTTCACCAGCCAAGCACAGAAAGCTTTCTTGTCTATCGCTAGTGACTAGCTGATAGATAGCTAATTCGTTAAATTGGTTAGCAGAAAACGTCAACGCTGAGCTCGGTTAATGCGCCTGCCCGACTAACACGCAGGCCTGAACACGAAAGACGACGTCAGTGTACGCATTGCTCGTTTTTCCTGTACCAACATCTGATCTTAAAAAATGCAGTAAATCTGCCGCCCGTTCTTTAATGCCGGTAGATGAAGGTAAGCCTAGCCCTCAACGGCAGGCAGTAACTTAACAACGCCACGCCCTGAGCAGCCCCCTCCTTTCTCGTCACAAGGCGCTGGCTGACTCCGGGCGACAAGTTCAACGCTGTGCCGGTGGCCGGCGTTGGTGAATCGATGAATGCCAGGTGTAGGCGGTGTCAGCAGGGCCGGATGGATGTGACAACCACCGGAACACGTCCTGCCTCCGCCACGTACTCAACGCCCTACTGGCCGGGTTGGCGATGATGCCTTCCCGGCTTGACGCGTCAGCATTGCAATGCGCCGAGCACAAGCACGCAGCACCCAGCGGTTCGCCTACGTCACCCCATAGGCAGTTCGCCGGCACGCAACGCTATGCGAGACAACATGAAACGGATGCTTATTAATGCGACACAGCCCGAAGAGCTGCGCGTCGCCTTAGTTGATGGACAACGCCTTTACGATTTAGATATCGAATCCGGCGCTCGAGAACAGAAAAAAGCCAATATCTATCGCGGTAAAATCACTCGCGTAGAGCCCTCTCTTGAAGCCGCCTTTGTCGATTATGGCGCTGACCGCCACGGCTTTTTGCCGCTCAAAGAAATTTCTAAAGAGTACTTTGTAAAAGACGTTTCCGGCCGTCCCAGCATTAAAGAAGTGCTTAAAGAGGGCCAAGAGGTCATCGTTCAGGTCGACAAGGAAGAGCGTGGCAATAAAGGTGCCGCACTTACCACCTTTGTCAGCCTGGCTGGCCGCTTTTTGGTATTGATGCCCAACAACCCGCGTGCAGGTGGCATTTCTCGCCGTATCGAAGGCGATGAGCGTAGTCAGCTCAAAGATGCCATGGGTCAATTGACCGTGCCGGACAAAATGGGCCTGATCGTGCGCACTGCTGGCATTGGCCGTAACCCAGAAGAGCTGCAGTGGGACTTGGATTACCTGGTCCAGGTGTGGGAATCGATCACCACTGAAGCCGCCAAGCGCCCTGCCCCCTTCCTGATCTACCGTGAATCCAACGTCATCATCCGCGCCATGCGCGACTACTTGCGCCAGGACATCGGCGAAGTATTGATCGACAGCCCCGAGATTCACGCCGAAGCACTGGGCTTTATTCGCCAGGTCATGCCCTCGTATCAGCAGAAGATCAAACTTTACGCTGACGAAGTACCGCTATTCTCACGCTTCCAGATCGAATCGCAAATCGAAACGGCCTACCAGCGCGAAGTGAAGCTCCCTTCTGGCGGTTCGATTGTGATCGATCACACTGAGGCACTGGTCTCTATCGATATCAACTCGGCTCGCGCCACCCGCGGCAGCGATATCGAGGAAACCGCCCTACAGACCAACTCTGAAGCTGCGGACGAAATCGCTCGCCAGTTACGCCTGCGCGATATCGGCGGCTTAGTCGTAATCGACTTTATCGACATGGGGCCAGCGCGGAACCAGCGTGAAGTTGAAAACCGCATGCGCGATGCGCTTAAGCTAGACCGCGCGCGGGTACAGATCGGCCGTATTTCGCGCTTTGGCCTGATGGAAATGTCCCGTCAGCGCCTGCGTCCTTCACTGGGTGAAACCAGCGGCGTGGTCTGCCCGCGCTGTAACGGCCAAGGCACTATTCGCGATGTACGTTCGCTGTCGCTGTCCATCATGCGCCTGATTGAAGAAGAGGCGATGAAAGAGAACAGCGCGCAGATTCGCGCTATTCTGCCGGTACCGGTCGCCACCTACTTACTCAATGAAAAACGCAGCGTGCTGGCCGATTTAGAGTCGCGCCAGAATGTCCGCGTTGTGCTGCTGCCCAACCCTGATATGGATACGCCGCACTACGATGTTCAGCGCCTGCGCGATGACCATCTGGACGAGGATGACACCCAGAGCCTTTCCAGCTTTGAGCTCTCTACCGATACTGAAATAGGTAAAGAGCCGACACCCAGCTTCGTACCGCCCGCTCAACGCGCTGAAGCAGCGGTAAAAAGCGTTACACATAACGCCCCCGCTCCTGCATCGCTGCAAACCGAAGAGAAAGCGCCTGCTGCTGCCCCGGCGGCGAAAGTAGCACCGACGACCAGCGAGCAACCCAGCGTCATTGGCCGCTTTATCCGTGGCTTCGCCAAGTTGCTAGGCAGCGACGAAAGTAATGCTGAAGCTACGCCAGAGCCCAAAACTGAAACCCCGGCGCCGCGCAAGCCAAGCGAGCGTAAAACCAATCAGCGCAGCAGCGAGTCGCGGCAGAAGCCCTCACGCAATGAGCGCGGCGACAACACTAGCCGTAACGAGTCGCGCAGCGATAACAGCGCCCGGTCTGAGCCAAAAACTGAACAAAAAGCCGAGCAAAAAAGCGAGCACCGCAACACTGCTCCGCGTCCTGCCGGTGACGATAATAGCGACAAGCGCAGCGGCCCCAGCCGCACCCGCAATCGTCGTCGTCATCCCCAGCAAGACGATGCCAACGAAGAGTCGGCCAACAAAGCGCCTCGTAAAGAGAGCCAGTCGGATAGTTCTGGCAAAGATAGCTCTGGCAAAGACAGTTCTGGAAAAGACAGCTCAGCCAAGGACAGCTCTAAAAAGAGCAATAACGGCAAAAGCGCAGCGCCGAAAGAGTCGCGTCGCGAGGCTGGCCAAGACAGCCAACCCGATGAAACTGCCAAGCAGCCAGAAGCCAAGCAGGATGACGGCAAGCCGAAGCGTACGCGTAACAACCCGCGTAACCGCACACGTACCCAGGCGATCAATCCTCAGGCAGAAGCTGAGCAGTTAAAGCTGCAGGCAGAAGCGGTAAATGAAGCGCCAGAAAGCGCTGAACCAGCAGATGAAGCACCTGTCGCGCCGACAACCGAAGCGTCAGACGCGAAAGCTCCAGCACCGGAAGTAAAGGCACCTGCTACAGAAAAACCGGCTTCAGAAGCAACGGCTGCCGAGACACCGAATGCTGACGTCGCCGCATCTGTCGATGAAGCCACTCAACCTGCTTCTGACACCGCTGAGCAGGAAGCCGCTGCCAAGCCGAGTGAACCCGTCACCAGCGAAGAGCCCGCACCTGCTGCTGCCTCTGAAACAACGGAACTCCACTCTGAAGAGAGTAAGACTACGCCAGCGCTACCTAAGGTGAACTCAGAAGCAATTGAAGCCAACTCGGAGCCTACTGAAACTGAGCAAACTGCTGATAACCAGCCAAGTACTAGCGAACCGGTAGCACCTGAAGCTATCGAACCGCCTGCGGCCAACGCGGTCGATCCGGCGGCCACTATTGAAGAAGCTGCTTCTGAGCCTCTCAGTAGCGCTGATACGGATCAAAGCAGCGAACAGCGCCAGCCGGAAGCGTCAACTAACGCCCAGGAAAATCGTCAGGAAGCAGTAACGCCAAGCGTTTCTGAAAGCACTTCTGAGCGTGACGACGCGGCCTCTTCAGTTGAAGAGCCATCCAGCAGCGAGCAAAAGCAAGCTGAGGAAAAGCAAGGCGAGGAAGAAAAGAGCGTCGAACAGAATAGCGGCGCTCTAGAGCCAACTGAAACCGAGCCTCAGCCTGCTCAGCCGGTGGCTAGCGAAGCACCCGCTGAAGACGCAGTCACTGAAGAAACGCCTAAACCACGTCGCCGCCGCACACGGGCTCACAATGACCCGCGTGAAAAGCGTAAACAGGCGCAACAGGACACCCACTCCGAGTAAAATCGGTCGCGTGTTGCAACAGCAAAATCCCCGCTTAAGCGGGGATTTTGCTGTTTAGGAGACGCCTTTTAAAAACGGCAGAAGGATTCGCTGGAAAAGAGCGTTAAGGATTAATAAATCGTGGCTCGGGTTCTAACAGCACACCAAAGCGTGTTTTTACTTGGGCAGCGATATAGCTGGCGATTTTCATCAAGCCGTGGCGTTCACCACCACCAAAATGCACCACCACCAGCGCTTGATGCTGGTGTACGCCAAAGGCGCCGTCGCGCATCCCTTTTAAACCGCACTGGTCGATCAACCAACCTGCCGCTAACTTTGTTTGCCCTCCCGCCTGGGGAAAATGGGGCATCGCAGGATACTGGCGCGACAGCTGTGCTGCCTGCTCATCACTTACTAGCGGATTTTTGAAGAAACTCCCCGCGTTGGCAAGCACCTCGGGGTCGGGTAGCTTCTCGCGGCGAATAGCACAGACGGCTTCAGCAACCTCAAGCGGCGAGGGTGTAGCTGATAACCGCGCAGCAAGATCGCCATAATTCAGTTGCGGCGCTGGCATGCGTGATAAACGCAATATTAGCTGGGTAATCACAACACTATCGGCTAACTCGCCTTTAAAGATGCTGTCCCGGTAACCAAACGCGCACTCTTGAGTACTTAACCAATAACAACGCCCAGTGGCGAGCTCCATGACCTGCACCGCTTGCAGCGTGTCAGCAAGCTCAACGCCGTAGGCACCAATATTTTGCACCGGCGCCGCCCCACAACTACCGGGAATTAGCGCCAAGTTTTCAATTCCCCACAAACCCCGTGCGGCAGTCGCCATGACTAAGGCGTGCCAATTAACCCCAGCGCCCACTTGGGCAAACACATCCCCTTGTTGAGCGCCTTTTGGATGTCTCAGCCACCATTGATTTAAGGCTGGGCGTAGCATCAGGCCCGGCAACTGCTCAGGCAGCAGCACATTGCTGCCACCGCCTAGCAGCGTAACGGGCCAGCCCTGAGCGTGGGCATAAGCGAGTGCAGTGCGCAGTGCTGACAACGTGCCCGGCGCTGTATAATGCTCGGCGTGACAAGGCAGCCGCAGCGTATTGGCAAGGGTTAAATCAATATTGGACTGCAGATTAAAAGCCGCCACCTCAGCGCTCACGTTTAAGGTGTTGAATGAGCCCGTTTGAAGCGGCCTCAATCATATTAAGAACGTTTTCAAAGCCTTCTTCCCCGCCATAATAAGGATCAGGTACTTCTGCACCAGGCGTCCCGGCAAAATCTAAAAAAAGCCCTATATGAGCCTGGCTATTGGCGGGTTTCAGGTCATGTATGGCGCGCAAATTGTCCTGATCCATACCCAGCACGTAATCAAATTCAGCAAAATCCTGCACATTTAACTGGCGGGCACGCAGGCCACTTAAATCGATACCACGGCATAAGGCCGCTTGCTGGGCGCGTGAGTCCGGCGCTTTGCCCACATGCCAACTGCCGACCCCGCAGGAGTCTATTTCAACGTCGTCAGCTAGCCCTGCTTGCTCAAGCGCACGGCGAAAAACACCTTCTGCGGTGGGCGAACGGCAAATATTGCCTAGACACACAAATAACACTTTCACAACGACTCTCCTTAGGCGCTAGGCAAGCAGCGCGCGTACACGGGCTAAATCCTCGGCAGTATCAATACCCGCGGGATTCACCTCACAGGCTAAGGCTACCTGTATCGCGTGGCCGTTTTGTAACGCACGCAGTTGCTCAAGCTGTTCAAGTTGCTCCAGGCTAGAGGCTGGCCAGTCACGGTAAGCCGCTAGAAAACCCGCGCGGTATGCATAGAGGCCGATATGGCGCAGCCAAGCATCGGTCGCCAGTAGCGTGGGAGCCTGTTTGAAATGCTCCCGATCCCAGGGAATGGGTGCACGCGAGAAATACAGCGCTCGACCCTGCAGAGTGCGCACCACCTTGACCACGTTGGGATTAAACAGCGTGTCAACATCGTTGATCGGCTCCGCCAGCGTGGCAATCGATGCTTCGGGGTCATCGGCCAAGCGAAGGGCCACTTGATCAATCAAGGCAGGCGGAATCAAAGGCTCATCGCCCTGCACATTAACCAGCAGAGCGTCATCCGCTAGCGCTAAAATATCAGACACTTCGGCTAAGCGGTCAGTGCCCGAAGGATGATCGTCGCGCGTCATGATCACCTCAGCACCATAAGGCAGCATGGCATCCCGAATGCGGCTATCGTCTGTGGCCACCACAACCCGGCTGGCATGGCTTTGGCATGCGCGGCGCCACACGTGGGCGACCATCGGCTCTCCGGCAATTTCTAACAGCGGCTTGCCGGGCAAACGGGTGGAGCCATAGCGTGCGGGTACTACAACCGTAAATTCAGGTACGGCGACGTCAGAAGAAGCCATTAAACGCCTCCGGAATGTCCTGAAGCGCTCCCTGGCGCGCGACCAGGGGAAGTAGGCAGCTTCTCATCGGCGTCCATGGCACGGGCTTCTTCCGGCAGCATGACGGGAATCCCTTCTTGAATGGGGTAGGCCAAGCCATCGTAGTGGCAACGCAGCTCTTGGGCTTCGCGGTCATATTTCAGCTTGCCGTTACACAACGGGCAAACCAGCATTGCAAGCAGTTCCTTATCCATGCGCGTGACTCCTTTAAGAAAGTGCCGACAGCCGTGCTGTCAGCCAGTGCTCAAATTCAGGTGGAAGCGTGGCTTCCACATCTAATACCCAACTATTCGACGGCGCCAGGGCGAAACATTTAACAGCATCTTTGGCTGTCATGATAATCGGGCGGATATCTGCAAATTTTAGCGCGTCAGCACTGTAATGCTGGTGATCGGCCAACGGATGCCAGTCACCACTGACCCCCAAATCGGAAAGCGTGCGAAAAAAACGCTCGGGATTGCCAATCCCCGCTACTGCGTGCACTGGTAGCGTAAACGGCAGCGGCGCTAGCGAAAACCGAGCACCGTCATCTAAGCGGCGCCAATATCGCGGTGCTAACTGCATAGTGGTAACAGAGCCAACCGGCAACGCCTGCTGTGAATCACCATTGACGATCACGGCATCAACGCGTTGCAACCGGCTGGGCGATTCGCGCAGCGGCCCGGCGGGTAAGCAGCGACCATTGCCTAAACCAAGGGCACCATCAACCACTACCAGCTCAATATCCCGCGCCAGCGCCAAGTGCTGCAAGCCATCGTCGCTCAAAACAATATCGCAACCCGCCGCCACTAGCGCCTGCACGCCGCGCGGCCGCTTGGGGTCTGCCACTACCGGTAGCCCTGTCTGCTGCGCGAGCATCAAGGGTTCATCGCCGCTTTCGGCAACATTAGTAGCGGCGGTGACAAACAAGGGATAGTGCGAGGATGTTCCGCCATAGCCGCGGGTAACAATGCCTGGTGACCAGCCCTGCGACACCAGCCAATTGCTCAACCACGCCACTAGCGGTGATTTCCCGGTTCCGCCTAAGGTGATATTGCCGACCACAATCACCGGCACGGGAGCCTTCCACGTGGCCTTCTTTCCGAGCTGGTAGGCCTTTTCACGGCGGGCCATTCCCAATTGGTAAAGCGCCCCTAAGGGCTTCAGCGGCCAAAGCCAACGGCTGCCCTGATAGGCTCCTTGCAGCCAACGCTCTGCCAGTGTTCGAGTCTTTTGCGCTTTTTTAGGCAGGGTCATAATGCTTCTTGAAACTGCAACTGATGCAGCGCTGCATAGGCGCCATCGGCATCCAACAAGGCCTGATGGGTGCCCTCTTCAATGATACGTCCCTGATCCATCACCACGATCCGGTCGGCCCGCTCAATGGTGGACAAGCGATGGGCAATCACCAATGTAGTGCGACCCTCACAAACGCGTTCTAGCGCTTTCTGAATATAGCGCTCGGATTCCGTATCCAGCGCCGAGGTGGCCTCATCGAGTACTAACAGCGGCGCATCCTTGAAGATAGCCCGAGCAATCGCCAGCCGCTGACGTTGGCCGCCAGAGAGCATCACGCCGTTTTCGCCTACGGTGGTCGCATAGCCATCGGGGAGTTTGTCGATAAACTCGTGGGCATAGGCCGCTTCAGCCGCCGCTTGAATAGCCTGTGGATCAGGATTAGCCACCCCATAGGCAATGTTATCGGCAATTGAGGCATTAAATAGCGTCACCTGCTGGGAGACCAAGGCAATCTGCTGGCGCAGCGGCCCAAGCGCGTACTCATCAACATTGACGCCATCAATGGTGATAATGCCTTGGCTAGGCCGGTAGAAGCGCGGCAATAGGCTCACCAGCGTAGATTTGCCACTTCCCGAGCGACCGACTATCGCTACCAGTTCACCTGGCGCCAGCCGTAGATTAATATCGTGCAATACTTCAGGTTGGTCGTCGGCATAGCGGAAGCTAACCTTATCGATAACGACCTCACCGCTTAAACGGCTGGCAATACGCTTACCGTTATCCTGCTCCGGCGTCATATCCAGTAGTCCAAAAAGCTCTGACGCAGCCGCCAACCCCTTCTGAATCTCACCGTTAATCTCAGTCAATTGTCGCACCGGTTTGATCATCAGGGCGGCTGCCGTAATAAAGGCGACGAACTCACCGGGGGTCATGTTCTCCATCAGGGAGGGCGCCATCGCCAGCCATACCAGCAGCGCCATAGAGATAGCCACCAGCATCAGAATTACCGGCGAGCTAACCGCCCGGGTCATGGCCTCTTTCATACTTTGGCGACGATTCTCTTCACTCACTCGCTCAAAGCGCTGCTTTTCATAATCTTCTGCGCCATGGGTGCGTACTACGCGATAGCCAGACAACGCTTCCGACGCAATATGGGTCACATCGCCCATAGAGTGCTGAATGCGCTTGGAGATACGCCTAAACCGCTTACTGACGTAACTCACTACGACGGCGATAATCGGCGTCACGCCTAAAAACAGTAGCGTGAGCATCCAGTTGGTCCAGAGCAGATAAAGCACCAGGCCGACGACGAACAAGCCTTCACGCAAAATAATCGTCACCGCCTTGGTGGCCGCCCCTGCCACTTGCTCGACGTGGTAGGTCACCCGCGATACCAGTTGACCGCTGGAGTGGTGGTCAAAAAACCGGCCAGGCAGATGAAGAAGATGAGCAAATACATCGCAGCGCAGAGTATGAATCACGTAGCGACCCACATAAGCCATAAAGTAAGTACTTAAAAAAGTACCTACCCCGCGGGCGGAGAACATAATAATGACAAACAGTGGCAAGAAGAACCGGAAGGCCGCATCCGGGTTTTGAATGCCATCAATTAGCCGCTTCATCATTTCCGCCAGTGCGGTACTCGACGCGGCGTATACCACAAACCCCACCAGCGCCAGCGAAAACGCGCGCCAATGTGGCTTAACATAGCCCAATAACCGCTTGTAAATACCCCAACTTGAATCAGCCACACGCGCTCCCGGCAATAGTGTGCAATGCGGTGAATTCTACCTGATGGCGACGTGGTTCAACACCGATTGCGTCGACCTGACCGTGGTCGCGTCGTTTTGACCTCAAAAGGACGAGCTGCTTCCAGCCAAAAACGCAGTGCGCCGTCGAGGGCCGTACTCCACAAACAGCTTTCCTGATCACGAAAACGGCGCACGACGGCATCTACCGGATGCTGAAAAGGGTTATCACGTCCTGCGCTAAAAATAACATGTTCAGGGGCGGTATGACGTACGAACTGAACACCCGAGCTCGTTCCACTGCCGTGATGCCCCGCGACAAGCATAGAGACAGGCGAATCCACTTCAAGCAAAAAGCGCCGCTCTATCTCGGTACTTACATCCCCCGTGATGAGCAGCTGATGCTCGCCTACACTGACTTCCAATACGCAGGATCGATCATTGGGTGATAACGCATTAGCGCCCGCTGGCGGCCATAAAAAGCGATAATTAACACCATCGCGCTGCCAGGTTTGACCTCGTTGGCACGCCCGACTCGCTATTGGCAGCGTTTCACCCGCAGGGGCAGTCCACTGAGTAACCTGATGCTCCGCTAATAGCGCATTAACGCCACCCGCATGGTCGTTATCGGCGTGACTAACGATCACCTGATCAAAGCGCTGACCCGGCGACCACAGTGTTTCCAGCGGCATAAAACCGCCGCGAAAGCGGGGTCCAGTGTCATAAAGCAGTCGATAATGTTCACTGCGCAGCTCTATCAGCTGCCCTTGCCCCACATCATGCACACTCACTCGAAGCCCCTGCTGGGGAGTCATCGACGATAGCGACCACCAAGGCAGCGCCACCACCAATGCTGTAGCGGCTAGCCGCATCCCCGGCAGCACCGCAGGCAACCCCCAACAGAGTGACAGTAGCAACAGCGCAAAGGCCAGCGGATAGGTTAATGGCCGATCAGGCTCCCATAGCGGCCAATGCTGAACAGAGAGGCTCAACAGCCAATGGAAAATATTAAGTGCGGCCTCAAACAGCCACCACAAAGCATGACCTAGAAAAGGCACCGGCGATAATAACCAACCCAGTAACGCCGTAGGCACCATGATGGAACTCACCCACGGCACGGCCACCAGGTTAATCAGTGGAGCGGCGGGCGCTATGCGCCCAAATGCTACCAGCACAGCGGCGGCCATTAGCGGTGCAAGCAGCAACTGCGATCTGACCAGCGCCCAACACCAGCCTTTAATACCCTGGGGGCGCCGCCGCCCCTGCCAAATAGTGATTAACCATGCCACCGCCACAAATGACAGCCACATACCGGGCCGCCACAGAGCCAACGGATCAACGAGAAGCACCAGCGCAATGGCCAGCCACCATCCTTGCCATGGGCTTGGTGCATGTCGACCACTAAGCACCCACAGGCCAATCAACGTCATCACCATGGCACGCATAGCGGGCGGTGCCATCCCGGCAAGCGTGGCGTAACTGATGCAGGCTACCGCCGCTACCCACCAAGGCCAAGCGCGCATGCGCCAGTTGGTAGGCGTCGTTAAGCGCGCTCCGAACTTGGCAAGCATCAATACAAATGACGTCACCAGCCCAACGTGTAAGCCTGAAATAACGACCAGATGGGTTGTACCGGTCGCATTCAACAATGACCAGTCATCTTGGGTAAGCTGTTCGCTATCACCCAGTGTCAGCGCCGCCAACCAGCGTTTAGTGCGCTCATCCAGCGCCTGCCGAGCTAAAAAACTCACCCCCAGCTGACGCAGCGATGGCCCGGCGGAAGCTAGCCGAACCGGCGGTGGATCTTGGCGCAGATACCCAGTGGCGTGAATTCCCTCACGCCATAGCCACTGCTCATAATCAAACGTACCGGGGTTGGCAAAACCACTGGGAGGCCGCAAACGGAGCGTCATTCGCCACTGTTCACCGGGATAAAACGCTTCATCGCTATAAGCCGTTACCCGCACCTTGTTTATCACCGAGCAACGTGGTCGTTGTGCCGGGCCTTGGCAGCTATCAACACGCAGCATCAGACGCGTTGCGTCCCCCGACGACTGAGCGTTCAGCACAGTGGCTTCAACGGCTATATCCTCGCCACTCAGCCCTGCTGGCAAACGGCTCGTCCATTCCTGCTGAACGCCAGCAAATACCCATAGCCCCATCAGTAGCCATATAACTCGGCGGGGTTGCCACGCCACTATCAACAATGCGGCGACCAGCACCCAACCGAACGCATTGGAGGTCACTCCTGCGGCATGGCTGTACCATGCCAAAATCCCTCCAGCGAGAGCTGCAAGTGCAGCGGGCATGGCGACCCCTAACCGCATAGAACCCTCCCTGGCGAATGTTCATTGATGGCCTAGCATAGCCGAAGGGCAACGCTATATGGATAATGGGCAGCATCGATAGGTAAGAGTATCCGTCATGCCGCGCAGGTTCCTGCAGCGCTACATGCCCAAACCCGACACCATCAGAAAACAGCGCTCGCTACGCTTTATGGCACCGCTGATTGCAGACCCGGGTTTGTGGCTACTAACTCGCCGAAGCGTTGCCAATGCGTTTAGCGTGGGCGTGTTTTGCGCCATGCTGCCCATCCCTTTTCAGATGGTGGTCGCTGCGCTGGGTGCTCGCTTAACGCGCTGCAACTTAGCCCTTTCGATCGGTTTGGTATGGATCACTAACCCTTTAACAATGCCGCTCATTTTTTACGGCAATTATCGGATTGGCACTTTCATCCTCGGTGCGCCTGTACGAGAAGCCCCCTCGCGTATTTCAACGCGCTGGATTGCCGAGCAGATGCACGACATTATGCCGCCTCTGATCGTTGGCTCGCTGGTGACCGCGTTGATATTAGCGATCGTCGTCAATATCGGTATCCGCTTAATCTGGCGCTGGCACGTCTCCCATAACTGGAAACGCCGCCGCCAAAAACGTCGGCAGCGGCGTGCGCAGATTGAAGCAGAATTTGATGATTAAGCTTTAAGAGCCTATCTCCATCGTTAACGCGCTGGCGTTTGCTCGACCAACCTACCTGCATCCAGCTTAAGCACACGATCCTGATGAGCGGCAAGGCTCACATCGTGGGTCACAATCACAAAGGCACAGGCGCTCTCTTTGGCCAGCTCATCCATCAGCGCCAAAATAGTCGCTGCAGTGGTCTGATCAAGGTTGCCCGTGGGTTCATCCATCAGCACCAAGCTGGGGTCGGTAACCAGTGCCCGGGCAATCGCCACGCGTTGACGCTCACCACCAGAAAGCTCACCTGGCTTATGGTCGGCACGCGGCTGCATGCCCACTCGCTCCAATATCTGCATCGCCCGCTGCTCGGCCGCCTTTTTCGACTGGCCGCGAATAATCAGCGGCAACGCCGCATTTTCTACGGCGGTGAACTCCGCCAGCAGGTGGTGAAACTGATACACAAACCCAATGTAGCGGTTCCGAAAGCTGCCCAGCGCCGCTTCATTCAAACCCGATAGCGGCTCACCAGCGATCACCACACTGCCTTCGCTGGGGCGGTCGAGCCCTCCCAGCAGATTCAGCAATGTGGTCTTACCGGAGCCCGAACTGCCGACGATAGCCACCCGCTCTCCAGCGCGCACTTGCAGGCTGAGCTTATCGAGCACCGTTAGATCCTGTGGGCCTTCGCTGTAAGTCTTAGTCAGCGCTTGGCAATCGAGCATAATGGCTGCGTCTGGTTGTGCGTGGGTAGACACCGTATTCGTAGACATCATGTCATCCTTATTCCTGAAGCCATTATTCATAGCGCAATACATCCGCTGGCTGAACCCGCGCCCCACGCCAAGCAGGATAGAGCGTGGACAGGAATGTCAGCCCAAAGGCTGCCAATACGATACGGCTAACATCATCCCACTGTAAGCGAGAAGGTAAATCGCTAATGAAGTAAACCCCAGCATCCAAGAACTGAATGCCCAATGTCCCTTCCACCCAGCCAATCAGATCAGCGATGGTCAGCGCCAGCAGTACACCAACGGCCACCCCCATGGCGATACCAATCAGCCCAATGGCCATGCCCTGAACAATAAAAATCCCCATAATCGAGCTCGGCTTAGCACCTATCGTACGCAGAATGGCGATATCCGCGCTTTTGTCGGTGACTACCATGACCAGCGTAGAGACGATATTAAACGCTGCCACGGCGATAATGACGGTTAATAGGAGCGCAATCATGCGCTTTTCCATCTGTATCGCCTGGAACAAATTGCCATGAGAGAACGTCCAGTCGCTGCCAAGGTACTCAGGGCCAAGCTCGTTGAGAATGGCCTGAGTTTCGCTACTAGCAGCAAACAGGTCGTCGAGCTGTAGGCGAAGCCCGCCAATGGCGTCACCCAAGCGGGCAAGCGTCTGCATATCTTCAATATTGGCGTAGGCCAGGTTGGCGTCTAAATCAGCACCGACACTAAAAATACCGCTAACGGTGAAGCGCTTTAAGCGCGGGAACACCCCAGCCGGGGTAATCGAAGCCTCAGGCACCAACAGCGTCACTCGGTCCCCAACGCCAACGCCCAGGCTGCGCGCCAGCATTGACCCCAGCACTACATTCCACTCACCGGGCACCAAATCGGCTAATGCACCTTGGCTCATATGTTCGCCAATAATGGAGACACGGTCTTCCCAATCGGGATTAATACCATTCACCATGGCACCCTGATTGTGGCCACCGACCGAAAACATGCCCTGTTGTTCGACAAAAGGCGCCGCGCCAATGACCCGCTCTCGCTGCATCAACTCTTCGGCCAGAGACTCCCATTCGACCATTCCCACACGGGACTCAATTTTAGCGTGGGGAACCATGCCTAAAATGCGCGTCCTCAGCTCATGGTCAAAGCCGTTCATTACCGACAACACCAGAATAAGTACGGCGACCCCTAACATTAACCCCAGCATTGAGGTAAGCGAAATAAACGAAATAAAATGGTTCCGGCGTTTAGCGCGCACGTAGCGCAGCCCCACCAGAAAAGGCAAACGATCAAGCATGGCGTCATTCCTTATCAATAAGCGCTCATGGTACGGTTTTTTTAGTCTCACTGCATGTTCCAAACGGCCATTAGAGCTATCAGCCCTGCGAGCGTTCAGATTAAAAACGTTACGCTTGCAACTTGCCCCGCCACCACCTACATTGCGCCGATTTACTGCTGACCGTGGGCCTGCGCTTTTATGACTTATCGTTTGTTACCCGAATGGTATCCCCAAGACGGAATACAATTGACCTGGCCGCGGCCAGACGGCGATTGGGCGCCCTTGCTTGCTCGCATCGAAGCCACCCTGGAACGCATTGTGATCGCCACGACACGCTTTCAGCGCGTGCTGATTTGCGTGCCCGATGAGTCAACACAACAACGCTTAGCCACTACATTTGACGCTTACGGCGTGCCTGCTTCCCGGCTGCAGCTTATTGTCGCACCCACTGATGATACCTGGGCGAGAGACCATGGCCCCATCAGTGTTATCGATGAGCAGGGCCAGATGATGATGCTCGATTACACTTTTACCGGCTGGGGCGGTAAGTTCCCCGCTGAGCGTGATAATCTGCTTACCCAGTGGCTTGCCGAGGCGGGCGTTTGGGCTTGCCCGGTAGCGACACGGAATTTAGTGCTGGAAGGTGGCGGTATCGAAACCGACGGAGAAGGCACCCTACTCACTACAGAAGCATGCCTGCTTAATCCCAACCGCAACCCCACGC
This sequence comes from Vreelandella sp. DA03-1M, assembly GCF_055725665.1. Classification (NCBI taxonomy): domain Bacteria; kingdom Pseudomonadati; phylum Pseudomonadota; class Gammaproteobacteria; order Oceanospirillales; family Halomonadaceae; genus Vreelandella; species Vreelandella sp. DA03-1M. The sequence goes on along the minus strand of NZ_CM146798.1, from coordinate 1,878,216 downwards.
TATCGCGAGAGGATATAGAAGCACAGCTCGCCCAAGATTTTGGCGTTGACCGCGTATTATGGCTGGCCAATGGGCATTTAGAAGGCGACGATACCGACAGCCATATCGATACGCTTGCCCGTTTTTGCGACCCAACCACCATCGCCTATGTACGCTGCGATGATCCCAATGATCCTCATTATCCGGCACTGGCGGCGATGGAGCAGGAGTTACAGGCGTTTCGACAACGCAATGGTGAACCCTACCGTTTGATCGCGCTGCCTTGGCCCCAGGCCTGCTTCGACCCTGATGACGGCCACCGCCTACCAGCCACTTACGCTAATTTTCTGATCATCAATCAAGCCGTACTGGTTCCTACTTACGGCGACCCGGCGGATGTCACCGCGCTACACGCGCTGGCAATCGCATTTCCCGAACACACCCTAATTCCGATTGAGTGCGTCAGCGTTATTCGCCAACATGGCAGCCTGCACTGCTTAACCATGCAGCTTCCACAAGGCACGCTTACCCAGAGTACGTTTCCCGCGACCGCTATTTGTTAAAGGAGTCACCATGTCGACGACGCTAACCGTCGCTGTTGTGCAGCAACCTGCGTGGCCTGATAAAGCGCAAAGCCTGGCCGCCAGTGAAGCAGGTATTCGCAGTGCCGTTAAACAAGGCGCTCAGTTGGTACTGCTGCAAGAGCTGCATGCCACTCACTACTTTTGCCAGTTCGAAGACCCTTCGCTGTTTGATCTAGCGGAGCCGTTGGATGGCCCGACCGGCCAGCGTCTTGCAGCACTCGCTAAGGAGCTGGACATTGTCCTGGTCGGTTCGTTGTTTGAACGCCGCGCCCCAGGGCTTTACCACAATACCGCCGTGGTCTATGACCGCGCCAAAGGCCGTATTGGCCAGTATCGTAAGATGCATATTCCCGATGATCCTGGGTTTTATGAGAAGTTTTACTTCACGCCGGGTGATCATGACAGCGCCCGCGGCGAAGGCTTTACACCCATTGAGACATCCGTAGGTCGTCTCGGCGTGCTGGTTTGCTGGGATCAGTGGTATCCGGAAGCCGCCCGGCTGATGGCCCTGGCCGGTGCGGACTTACTGCTCTACCCCACAGCGATTGGCTGGGACCCCAATGACGATGCCGCTGAGAAGGCACGCCAGAAAGATGCCTGGACAGTGATTCAGCGCGCCCACGGTGTCGCCAACGGCTTACCCGTGCTGGTCGCTAACCGGGTTGGTTTTGAGGCAGATCACTCCGAAGTCGGCGATGGCATTCAGTTCTGGGGCGGCAGCTTTATTTGTGGGCCGCAAGGTGAACTATTGGCGCATGCGGGAGAAGAGACCGAACAGTTAGTCGTTGAGCTTGATATGGCGCGCAGTGAAAATACTCGCCGCATTTGGCCCTATCTGAGGGATCGCCGAATAGATGCCTACGGGGATCTAACTCGCCGTTACCGCGACTAGCCAACCTCGATAAAACGCCAACAAACCAAAACGCCTGCCTGGGATAAATACTCAGGCAGGCGTTGTTGATGGTATAGAGCGGGCTAACGCGACCGATTACTTCCAGAAGTCACGTATTGAGGCTATCCCTTGAGCGCCTACGGCACGGGCGTGATTGGCATCAAAGCGCGTCATACCACCTAATGCAAACACCGGCATGCCGGCACGTTCGACCAACTGTTGAAAGTCATGCCAACCGAGCGGAGCGACTTCAGGGTGCGATGGCGTGGTGCGCAGCGGCGACAGGCTGACAAAGTCACAGCCTAATACGGCTGCCTGGGTAAGCTGCTTTTGGTTGTGCGTCGATGCGGAAAGCCATTTATTTTCAGCAATCGGACGACGCTCAAGCTGCATCAAACGCTCGCTGGTCAAATGAATGCCATCAGCGTCAATATGATCCAGCAGCGTGGGTTCACCATTCAGCAGCAGCCGCGCGCCGTGCTCACGGCATAGAGTCAGAGCTCGCTGAGCACGGGCGAGATAAGCCGCTTCGTCCAACTGCTTGGCACGCAGCTGCACCAAGCGAATCTTGTCTTCACGCAGCGCGCGCTCCAAAAACGCATCAAAACGCGCTTCGTCAGCCTCTTCGTTGGTGATCAAATACTCGGTAGGCAACCTTACCGCCCGCAGTATCGGTAAATTTGCTGCCGGGAAAGGATAGTTGGAGAGTTCGCTCATAGGCACCCAGCGCACGGCCTGCCCTTCACGGCCAAAAGGCTCTCCGGCAAACTCATGCACCTGCCAGACATCAAGCAGGATATGCTTGTCAGGATACTCATGGTGAACGCGAATCAAGGGCTGAGCACAAACAATCTCGACGCCCAGCTCTTCATGCAGTTCTCGCTTTAATCCTTCAAGACCGGTCTCATAAGGTGCTAGTTTGCCACCTGGAAACTCCCACAGTCCGCCATGATCAACGTTTGACGGCCGACGGGCGATCAGTACTTGCTGTTGATCGGCGCTGATAATCGCAGCTGCCGCGACGTGAACCCGTCGTTTTACCTTTATGCTCATATACTCATATACTCGTTACGTCTTGATCCACTGCGCGCACCAACGCTTCTGCCATCGGCGCTATCTCGCTGCGTGTGTCCATATCTCTGCCAACCACCGCCCCCAATGGAGAGAGGCTGACTAGCTACGGTAATCCGCGTTGATAGACACATAGTCATGAGAGAGGTCAGAGGTCCACACCGTGGCACTCTCTTCGCCGCGCCCCAAGTTAATGCGAATGGTAATTTCTGGCTGCGCCATCACAGCGCTTCCTGCTGCTTCGGTGTAGCCTGCCGCGCGTCCGCCCTGTTCGACTAGACGCACATCGCCCAGGTCAATCACCACGCGGTTAACGTCAAAATCGTTCACCGGTGCCCGCCCGACGGCTGCTAGAATACGCCCCCAGTTGGCATCAGAAGCGTACAGCGCTGTTTTGACTAGCGGCGAATGAGCAACGGTAAAGGCTACATCAAGCGCTTCTTGCCGACTTTGCGCTTCGCCAACCTGCAGGGTGACGAACTTGGTCGCCCCTTCAGCATCACGAATGATCGCTTGCGCCAGCTCGGTCATTACCCGTTGTAAAGCGTTACTGAACGCGGCTATCTGCGCTTCATCAGCGATTCGAGGGCCAGTGCCGGTCGCCGCCAACATACAGGCGTCATTGGTAGAGGTATCGCTATCCACCGTGATGCAGTTAAACGAGCGATCGACGGTTTCACGCAATAGCCGATCCAGTAGCGGTGCCTCGATAGCTGCATCGGTCACCACAAAGCCCAACATGGTCGCCATGTTGGGCTTGATCATGCCCGACCCTTTCGTGATGCCGTTAATCGTTACCTGTTGATTACCTATTTCAACCGTGACACTGGCCCCTTTGGCCCGGGTGTCGGTGGTTAAAATGCCTTGGCCTGCGTGCTCCCAGGCAACACTGGCGCTGGACAAACTTTCAAGCGCCGGTGCCAATCCCGCTAGCAGTTTCTCCATTGGCAGCGGTTCACCAATCACGCCGGTTGAGAACGGCATGATATCCTCAGCCGCAACTCCCACCTGTTTGGCAAGTTCAGCACAGCATGCCCGCGCATCGAGCAAGCCTGCCTCGCCAGTGCCTGCGTTCGCGTTGCCGGTATTGATCAACCAATAACGCGGCGAGCGGTGCTCCGCACGGCACTGTTCAAGGTGCTGCTTGGCCACTATTACCGGCGCTGCACAAAAGGCGTTACGGGTAAAAACCCCCGATACCGTCGTTGTGTTGGGCAGTTCAATCACCACCACATCACGACGATCCGGCTTTTTGATACCCGCCATTGCAACCCCAAGGCGCACCCCTTTCAGGGGTGGCAACTCTGGAAAGGGAGTGTTTCCCACTGCCATGATTCTCTCCTTTAGGCAAACCTTGGTCAGACGTTATCTCAGACACAATCGCCGTTAGCTTAATTTTCCACAGCACTGCTTGTACTTTTTACCTGAACCACAAAAACAGGGGTCGTTACGGCCCACCTTAGGGCCTTCGCGACGCACTGGACGCCCTTCACTGCCAGGCGCTTCTTGATCGCTCTCAGATTGCTCAGGAGCCGGGGCGTCATGGCGACTAGCGGCGGTGGCGGTTTCGCGCTCCAGCGCTTCGCGGCGTTGACGCTCAAGGGCATCCACTTCCTCGGGTTGGCGAACCTGAACGTGGCTCAGAATGCGCGTTACATCTTCTTTAATATGGTCAAGCAGGTGTTGGAAGAGCTCAAACGATTCACGCTTGTACTCCTGCTTGGGGTTTTTCTGGGCATAGCCACGCAGGTGAATACCACGGCGTAGATGATCCATTGACTGAAGGTGCTCTTTCCAACGCGTATCCAGCACCTGCAGCATGACTTGCTTCTCAAAGCGACGAATCAGTTTCTCGCCCGCTGCAGCCACTTTTGCCGCATAGGCTTCACGGTGCATGGTCTGCAGCCGCTCACGCAACTGCTCCTCGCTAAAGCGATCATCCTCAGCAGCCCACTTAACCACGGGCGCATCAAGATTAAACTCTGTTTTCAGGTGCGCTTCCAAACCGGGCAAATCCCACTGCTCGGGCAGGCTCTGAGGAGGAACATAGCTGCTAATTGCCGTTTCCATTACCTCTTCACGAATACCGATAACGGCATCAGCCACATCGTCTGCGGCGAGAATTTCATTACGCTGGTCGTAGATCACCCGGCGCTGGTCGTTGGCAACGTCATCGTACTCAAGCAGCTGCTTACGAATATCGAAGTTACGTCCTTCGACTTTTTTCTGGGCACGCTCAACCGCATTGGAGACCATTTTATGCTCAATGGCTTCACCATGCTCAAGCCCTAACGCCTGCATCAAGCGTTTAACGCGATCAGAGCCAAACAGACGCATCAGGCTGTCTTCAAGCGACAAGAAGAACCGCGTGGAGCCGGGGTCGCCCTGGCGACCAGCACGGCCACGCAGCTGATTGTCTATACGCCGAGACTCATGGCGCTCAGACCCCACCACATGTAAGCCGCCGGCGGCCAACACAGCATCGTGGCGTGCCTGCCACTCAGCCTTTAACGCATCAACCTGCTCTTGGCTTGGGTTTTGTAGCTTGGCCGATTCAGCCTCCCAATTGCCGCCCAGCACGATATCGGTACCCCGGCCAGCCATGTTGGTGGCGATAGTAATTGCCCCTGGGCGGCCTGCCTGAGCGATAATTTCGGCTTCACTCTGGTGCTGTTTGGCGTTAAGTACGTTGAACGCGAGGCCGGCCTCTCGCATCAGGTTGGCAAGGTACTCCGATGTTTCAATTGAGGCCGTACCAACCAGCACAGGGCGCCCAGCTTCTGTCTCAGTTTTGACATCTTTAATGATCGCTTCGTATTTCTCTTCAGCGCTCAAATAGACCAGATCGTTCAGGTCTTTACGTGCCAATGGACGGTTGGTAGGAATAACCACCACGTCGAGGCCATAAATTTGACGAAATTCAAAGGCTTCAGTATCCGCTGTACCGGTCATACCGGCTAACTTCTCATACAGACGGAAATAATTCTGGAAGGTGGTGGAGGCAAGCGTTTGGCTTTCGCGCTGTACCGTAACGCCCTCTTTGGCTTCTACAGCCTGGTGCAAGCCTTCCGACCAGCGGCGCCCTGGCATCGAACGGCCAGTGTGTTCGTCGACGATGACTACCTGACCTTCAGAAACGATGTAATCGACATCACGATTATAGAGGTAGCGGGCGCGCAGGGCCGAATGCATATGCTGGAGCAAATTGAGGTTTTGCGCTGCATAGAGTGATTCTTCATCACCCAATAAACCCTCGCCGCGCATTAGCTCTTCAACTTTGTTATGACCCTGCTCCGTTAGCTCTACCTGTTTCTGCTTTTCGTCAACTAAGAAGTCGCCGACCACCGGGGCATCTTCATCTTCACTCTCTTCGCCTTTCTCAAGCTGCTGGGCCAACTGATTAACGACTTTATAGAGATCCGTATTTTCGTCTACCGCGCCCGAAATAATCAGCGGTGTACGCGCTTCATCGATAAGAATCGAGTCAACTTCATCGACAATCGCAAAATGCAGGCCACGCTGCACTTTGTCTTCTAACGAAAACGCCATGTTATCGCGTAGATAATCAAAGCCAAACTCGTTATTGGTGCCGTAGGTAATATCGCACTGATAGGCATGGCGCTTCTCTTCGCCAGACTGACCGGAGAAAATAACACCAATGGAAAGGCCTAGAAATTCATACAGCGGGCGCATCCACTCAGCATCACGACGGGCCAAATAGTCGTTCACGGTCACCACGTGAACGCCTTTCTCCGTTAGCGCATTCAGATACACCGCCAGCGTTGCCACCAGGGTTTTACCTTCACCGGTTTTCATTTCTGCAATACGGCCACGGTGCAGGGTCATACCACCCACCATCTGCACGTCAAAGTGACGCATGCCCATCACGCGCTTACTGGCCTCTCGGACGATTGCAAAGGCGGGAGCTAACAGCGCATCTAGGGACTCACCTGACGCGAGACGTTCGCGCAATTGCGCTGTTTTTTGCTGCAAATCAGCGTCACTTAATGCCTCAAATTCTGCTTCTAGGGCATTAATCTGAGGCACATTTTTATGCATGCGTTTTACATCGCGGTCATTTTTAGAACCAACGACTTTACGTAATAAATTATTAAGCATGAAATATCCAAGTATTCACGAACAACCCATCGGACTTTGCCTATATACGGCAGACCTTTTTCTGCAGGTCTTCTACCTACCAGCGTAGGGACAAAGTAAGTATCTTAACGGCATACTTGATGGGCAGGAGGGCCGCGCTGGGTCAAAACATCACGCGCCGCCACCAGCAGGGCCATCGGCGCAAGCCAACTGCTGAGACGCCGCATCGGGGCAAAGCGCCTAGGGCGTTGAGCCCAACGGCGCAGAGCGCGCTGCCGTTTAGCAATCCAGTGCGACTGCGCACGTAAAATCGCGGGTACCCATAAACAGATAGTAACGCTGCGTTCGCCACTGCGAAAAGCATCCGCAGGGCTTAAACTCGCGGGTAATAGGCAACTTACTAATAAGCCGGCCAGCCACCAACGCGCTAAGCCATACCGGCGATGGCGCCGCGGCAAAGCTGATTGAACATCAAGCGTAGGTGACATGCTGTAGACCGGCTCCTGAGCGTGGTAAAATCTGCTAAAGTTGAGATCGGTTAATGTCTCCGACATCATCATTAGCGGCACCCTAGGATAGCGGTGCCCTAGGAATTAAGCGTATGAGTATAAAGGTTAAGCGTTCTCGCGCACAGCCCATTGCCCGCCTACTCTCAAAGTCCGGCGATATTAGTCAGTTAATGCGCCTATCTCGTTTAATTGACCAGGCGCAGCAGCATCTTCGCGCGCATCTGCCCGAAGAGATGCGAGCACATATTTTTGTCGGTGGCTTTCGCGAAGGTCGCTTAACATTGATCAGTGGTCAAGCGGGCTGGCTAACCTGGTTACGTTTTGAGCAGCGTCGCCTATTAGAGCTGCTTCATCAGTTGCCTGGCTTTGAAAGCGTGAGCGGTTTTACCTTTAAAGTGCGCCCTGTGCACCCTATCGTCGCCCCGCCACGTAATACACGCAGTCTTTCAGCAGATGCAGGCAAAACCCTGGCTGAATGCGCTGAAGATACGACCAATCCCACGTTAAAGCGCGCCCTTGAACGGCTTGCCTCTCATGCTCGGCCACCCAACGAGTAATAGCTGCCATAAGGGTTAGGCAAACTTACCGGCTATTAACGCTCTAGGCGTAAAGTGAATGCTGGCGGCAAAATGCATAAAGCACCGCCTAAGCGATGCTTTATTGATATTACCATTGCTACGACAACCCTTCGGTCTACCCTATTAGCCAATAACAGCTTGTCTATTAGCGGCTGTACTATGCCATTGCGGGTGCAGCATAAGAAATCGGCGCCACGGCCTTATCTTCTTCAAACGTCACTATTTCATAAGCGTCAGGCTGAGCCATCAGCTCACGGCACAGCTGATTATTCAGCGCATGCCCTGACTTAACACCACGAAACTCGCCAATCAAGCTATAGCCCAACTGGTATAAATCCCCGATGGCATCTAATACTTTATGCTTGACGAATTCATCTTCGTAGCGCAAACCACCTTCGTTAACAATGCGGTAATCATCTACCACGATCGCATTATCCAAACTACCGCCTAATGCCAAATTGTTAGAGCGTAAAAACTCTAAATCACGCATAAAACCAAAGGTACGCGCACGTGACACTTCTTTGACAAAAGATGTGGTCGAAAAATCGATCAACGCCGTCTGTTTCTGCTGTTCAAAAACGGGGTGGTCAAAATCAATCGCAAACGAGACTTTAAACCCTTGATGGGGCAAGAAAACGGCCTCTTTATCACCATCGGTAACGGCTACACGATGCTTGATGCGAATAAATTTCTTCGCGGCATTCTGTTCCAAAATACCCGCTGACTGAATCAAAAAAACAAATGGACTAGCACTACCATCCATAATCGGCACTTCAGGTTCGCTTACGTCCACATAAGCGTTATCAATGCCCAACCCTGCAAAAGCCGACATAAGGTGCTCAACGGTAGCGACCTTAACCCCGTTACTGGAGAGTGCTGTGCATAGCTTGGTATCTTCAACCAATTCAGCGCGCGCTGGCACGTGTACGACAGGATCCAGATCGGTTCTAACAAACACAATCCCAGTATTGGCGGGCGCCGGACGCAGCGCTAAGTGGACTTTTTTGCCAGAATGCAGGCCCACTCCGGTGGCGCGTATGACGTTTTGTAGGGTGCGTTGTCTGATCATGGGCAGTAATCGTACTCTGGTGACGGTAGTGACCGTAGAGAAAAGTTATCAAACAGTGTTCACTTTAACAGCAAGCGAGCGTTTTAGCCAATAAAACGCTCGCCGACTGTTGCAATAAAGCTGTTTTGTAGAATCAATCCGCCTGACGGCGTAAAAACGCGGGGATGTCCAAATAGTCATCGGCTTCAGTAGAGCGACGCTTTTCAGGACGAGGTTTAGCGGCTGTTTCGGTTGCTTCAGCGCGTGCTGTCGCCTGCTGACGCATTACCGTTGGCTGTTGCAGCTTACGGTAATCCGAGGATTCTGCAGCTGACCGGCGGGCAGGCTCGCGCGCAGCTGTCTTAGGTTTCTGCCCATCTAAACCAGCAGCCACAACGGTCACACGCAGCTCGTCGGACATTTCCATATCAATGGAGGTGCCCACCACGATAGTCGCATCCGGAGACGCAAACTCTTGAACAGTGGCACCGACGTCATTGAATTCGCCGATGGACAAATCAGGACCAGCAGTGATGTTGACCAGAATACCCCGCGCGCCATGAAGATCGATATCTTCCAACAACGGGCTGCGGATGGCCTTCTCGGCAGCTTCACGAGCACGATTCTCGCCCGTCGCCCCACCGGTACCCATCATCGCCATACCCATTTCAGACATCACGGTGCGCACATCAGCAAAATCGACGTTGATGATACCTGGGCTGGTAATCAGTTCTGCAATACCTTGAACAGCGCCCAACAGCACATCGTTTGCCGCACTGAAGGCTGTAAGCAGTGTGGCGTTTTTGCCCAATACGGAAAGCAGCTTCTCGTTAGGGATAGTGATCAACGAATCAACATGCTCGGAGAGCTCTTTCATACCCTCCTCGGCGGCACGCATTCGCTTCGGCCCTTCAAAGGGGAAGGGGCGAGTCACCACCGCGACGGTGAGAATCCCTAGCTCTTTGGCGACCTGTGCCACTACAGGAGCACCACCGGTGCCGGTCCCACCGCCCATACCGGCAGTGATAAACACCATATCAGCGCCTACCAGCAATTCCGCAATACGCTCGCGGTCTTCCATTGCTGCCTGACGACCCACGTCGGGATTGGCACCTGCGCCCAATCCTTTAGTGATTTCGCTACCCAGTTGCAACACGGTTTTTGCTGAACAGCGCTTAAGCGCCTGGGCGTCAGTGTTAGCGCAGATAAACTCAACGCCTTCAATATTGCTTTCGACCATGTGGTTAACAGCATTGCCGCCACCGCCGCCAACACCAACCACTTTGATGACCGCACTGCTCGAGGGTGCGTTATCTACCAATTCGAACATAAGCCCCGTCTCCTGAACCGCGCTTGCGGCCCTGTCAGAAATTTCCTTTGAACCAGCCTTTAATTCTAGCTAGCGCCGAATGGTCTTCCTTGATATCACGCCGGGCAAGCTCATTGCGGCCCTTATGGGCAGCAACCACTCCCCCGTGGCTTTTTAGGCCTTGCCCATGACGCGTTTCTTGCAAGGCATAATGCAGCAGCCCAACGCCCGTCGCATAAATTGGGTTGCGTACGACGTCCGCCAAACCTCTTACATTCTGTGGACATGCGATGCGAACTGGCATATGAAAAATCTCTTCCGCCAATTCACTAACCCCTTCCATGCGCGAGGTTCCACCGGTAAGCACAATCCCAGCAGCCACCATGTCTTCATAGCCACTTCGGCGCAACTCATCTCTTACTAGCGTAAACAGTTCTTCGTAGCGCGGCTCTACCACTTCAGCCAGTGCTTGGCGCGATAGATCACGCGCAGGTCGATCACCTACGCTAGGTACTTTAATCATTTCATCGCTTGACGCTAAGTGAGTGAGCGCGCAAGCGTATTTAACTTTAATCTCTTCAGCGTGTTGGGTCGGCGTACGCAGGGCCATGGCAATATCGTTAGTGACTTGGTCACCGGCAATAGGTATAACCGCCGTGTGACGTATGGCGCCTTCACTGAAAATCGCCATATCAGTAGTGCCGCCGCCAATATCCACCATACAGACGCCCAGCTCACGCTCATCCTCGGTCAGCACCGCCATGCTTGAGGCTAGCTGCTCTAAAATAATAGCATCTACCTCCAGCCCACAGCGACGTACACACTTTTCTATATTCTGCACCGCGTTTAAGGCGGCCGTCACTAAATGCACTTGAGCTTCCAAGCGCACCCCAGACATGCCTAGTGGCTCGCGTATCCCCCCTTGAGCATCAATCGAAAACTCTTGAGGCAATACATGCAATACACGCTGGCCTTCAGAAATAGCGCGCGCCCGAGCAGAATCAATAACGCGTTCAATATCAGAAGGTGTCACTTCACGCTCTTTAATAGCCACAACACCATCAGAGTTCATTGAACTGATATGACTACCAGCCACGCCAACATACACTGAATGGATATCACAGCCAGCCATCAACTCGGCTTCTTCAACTGCGCGCTGGATAGACTGCACCGTTGATTCAATATTGATTACAACACCACGCTTCATACCGCGCGAAGGGTGCGAACCAATACCGGCAATTTCAATTCCGCCGTCATCGGTGGGTTGACCGACTATCGCGACGACCTTGGACGTTCCAATGTCCAGCCCGACCACCATATTGGATGCGTTGGGTGAGCCTGCCATGAGTCGGGAAATCTCCTTGCGTCATTGTTAAAAAATAAATATTAATTGGGAGCCGCTTAATCCAACGCTTAACATTGAAAGCGTGCTATCCAAAATAAACAGTGGTTGTTTTCTGACACTCACTAAGTACAAATAGCTGAAATTAAAAACCACTTAACCAGCGTCTGGCCCATAGTATAGAAACAATAGTCGCAATACGACTAGCACGAACCCACAATAATAGGCATAGAAAGCAATTTAAAGCCGATTACTGGCTTTTTCAACGATGGCAGTCACTCACTTTTACACCTTATTTGCGTCAAGTAATAGAAGAGTTACTCATCTTGCACAGCAAATTCACTTTCTCCGTGCCAAGCGACAGCGACACCATTAGGGTAACGCAGATCTATATAGCGAATTTGCTCGCTTAGCGAATTCAACTCGCGTTGCCATGACGCCGATAAACGTGCCAAACGGACTTCATGCTGCCGACGTCCTAACATCACCCAAGCGCCTTCGTTTAACTGCAGCCGCCATGCGCCGCGCGGCTCTAAACGAAGTTGTGTAAGCTCAAGTGATAGCTGCTCAAAGTGACGTTTAAGCCGATGATAGTAGGTTAACACTTCTTCACTGCTACCGCCGGGGCCAGCCAAATCAGGCAAACCTGATGGCGGGTTTAAGGGGGCAAATGCGAAAGGCTCCCCTTCTGGGTTAAGTAAAAAATCATCATTCCAGCGTGCGACCGGCTGTTGTTCAATTAGTTCAAAGACTAGTGCATTGGGCCACTCACGGGTAATACGCACTTCATTCAACCAGCCCACTTTTAGAGCGCGGTCGCGCAGCTCACCCAGATCCGCCGAAAGCCAGGTGGCATCGACCACCAAGGGCGCCAGCTGGGTACGCAGATAGTCAGCGCTGACATACTCCCATTCACCGCGGATTGACACCCGCTCAATCGGGCGGTCTAGCCACAGCCAAAGCGCCCGGCCACCGGCGCCCATCAGCAAGGCTAATAGAATAACGCCCAACCAAGCATTACGCCTTTTCATAAGGCACCCTTCATAACAAACTCGTCATAGCGATAACTGCCTGCCAGCGGTATTCAATATTTCCATCACTAGCTCGTCAAAAGAGATACCCGCATGTGCCGCTGCCTGAGGAACCAAGCTATGGTCGGTCATCCCAGGCACCGTATTAACTTCCAGTAGCCAGAAACGCCCTTCGCTATCGCGCATGACATCCACCCGCCCCCAGCCAACGCCGCCAATCGCGGCAAACGCCTGTTGGCATAGATCCGCAAGCGCCGCTTCCTGCTCTGTGGGCAGTCCACACGGCAAATGATATTGAGTGGTATTGGCGATATATTTCGCTTCGTAGTCGTAGAAACCGCCCGGCACTTCAACGCGAATCGCTGGCAATACCTGGCTACCAAGCAGCGCGACCGTGTACTCGTCGCCGACGATAAAGCGCTCTGCCATGACGCGTGCGTCGAACTGCGCCGCCTCGTGATACGCAGCCTCAAGCGCCGCCTGGCTTTTGACAATGCTAATACCTAGCGTTGAGCCTTCATGCACGGGTTTCACAATCAGCGGCAAGCCAAGCTGAGCGACCACGGCTGACCAATCCGAACCGGCATCCAGCATGATGCTCTCTGGCGTCGGCAAGCCAACCGCACTCCATACCTGCTTGGTGCGCTGCTTATCCATGCCCAACGCTGAGGCAAGCACGCCACTCCCGGTATAGGGAATATTGAGCAGCTCCAGCGCGCCCTGAAGCGTGCCGTCTTCACCGCCGCGTCCATGCAAGGCAACGAAGACCACCGAAGGAGCCAGCTGCTCTAATCCCACCAGGCCGTTGTCGCGGGGGTCATAACCACAGGCATCGACGCCCTTACGCTGAAGGGCCTCAAGTACTGCCGCCCCGCTTTTAAGCGATACCTCGCGTTCAGCAGACGTACCGCCGTAAACGACAACGACTTTTCCGTGCGACTCAGGGGTTGTTACGTCAACGCTCACAGATCTACCTCGTTCATCGCTAGCTGTGCCTGTGCAAGACGCTGGGAAATCCCTCCCACATCACCAGCACCCTGGGTAATTAAAATATCGCCTGGCCGTAACACATTGGCTAACAGCACCGGCAACTCGTGCTTATGCTCGACAAAGAGCGGATCGACTTCTCCACGCTGGCGAATCGACCCAGCCAGGGTTCTCCCCTCGGCACCAGGAATAATAGCTTCACCGGCGCTGTAAACATCGAGCAGCACCAACGTATCGACTTGGGAAAGCACGCGTACAAAGTCTTCATATAAATCGCGGGTACGACTATAGCGATGAGGCTGGTAAAGCATCACCAGGCGGCGCTCGGGCCACCCAGCGCGAACGGCCTGAATAACCATGTCGACTTCACGTGGGTGGTGACCATAGTCATCCACCAGCATGATGTCGCCGCCGCCTTTTGGTGCAGGGAAATGCCCATGCACCTGAAACCGCCGACCCACGCCTGCAAAGCTCGCCAACCCACTCAAAATCGCACTATCGCTGACACCCGCATCAGTAGCCACAACAATCGCCGCCATGGCGTTAAGAGCATTGTGGCGACCCGGCATGGCCAAACGTACCGCTAGCGGCTCAGCGCCGCCTGGGCGTAACGCAGTAAACGAGACCTCTCCTTCTCGCTGGGCAAAATCGACAATGCGATAGTCAGCATCGCTATCAAAACCATAGGTCACAAACTGCCGCTTCACCTGATCGCACAGTACGCGGACATGCGGGTCATCAATACACAGTACCGCTAGGCCATAAAACGGTAGATTATGCAGGAATTCGATGAAGGTACTTTTCAGCCGCTCGAAGTCACCACCATAGGTCGCCATATGGTCAGCATCAATATTGGTAACGATGGATACCATTGGCTGCAGGTGCAGAAACGAGGCGTCGGACTCATCGGCTTCGGCAACGAGGTAGTCGCCCTCGCCCAGGCGAGCATTGGTACCGGCGCTGGTCAGCTTGCCGCCGATCACAAAGGTCGGGTCTAATCCTCCCTCTGCCAGCAGTGTCGACGTCAAACTGGTCGTGGTGGTTTTGCCATGGGTACCCGCCACGGCAATACCGTGACGGAAGCGCATCAGCTCAGCGAGCATCTCAGCCCGGCGCACAACCGGTACACGATGCTCATGGGCCCAGCGAATTTCAGGGTTGGTTTCATCGATTGCGCTAGACACCACCACTACGTCGGCGTTTTCCACATTTGCTTCAGCATGACCGATCGCCACGCATACGCCGCATTGGCGCAGCCGCTCTACGACTGAAGAGTTTTTCATATCACTACCGCTGACGATGTAGCCCTGGTTGGCCAGCACCTCTGCGATACCGCACATACCGGCGCCACCAATACCCACAAAATGAATGCGTCGAATGCGACGCATGCCTGGGCCAGCGGGAGTGCCACGTGAGGGTGTCGTGGGTTTGTCTTTATCGATCACGCAGAATCTCCTAGCTTTATCATCGCCAAACACCCTTCAGCCAAGCGCTGAGTCGCATCCAAATGCGCGGCCTGACGGGCGTTCGCCGCCATCGCAGCCAGGGTATTGGGGACGAGCAATTCATTTAAAAAGTCGCTTAAACGCTCAACCGTCAGCTCAGACTGTACAACGCACTTGGCGGCCCCCGCCTTAACTAACACCTGCGCGTTGATACGCTGATGGTCATCGACCGCAAAGGGAAAAGGCACCAGCAATGCAGGCTTGGCGGCGGCGGCCAGCTCGGCCACGGTGAGCGCACCAGAGCGGCATACCACTAAATCGGCCCACTCATAAGCAGCAGCCATATCATCAATAAAGGGACAAACCTCAGCGTTTACGCCGTGCTGCTGATAATTTTCGGCAGTAGCAACATCACGATCTTTACCCGCCTGATGGCGGACCTCGGGTCGTTGCTCAACTGGCAGTGCAGCAAGCGCTGTCGCCAAGCGTTCGTTTAGTGCAACTGCGCCAAGCGAGCCTCCAACCACTAGCAGACGCAGTGGCCGTGCAGAGAGCGTGCCAGCATTTCGTGGCGTGCTACCCAAGGCAGCGATATCGTCACGCACGGGATTTCCAATCACTTCGGCGCGCGAGCCAAAGGCTTCTGGGAAGGCGGCGTAGGTACGCTTAGCCAGTCGCGATAAAACGCGATTTGTCAGCCCTGCCACAGCGTTCTGTTCATGGATAACCAGGGGGATGCGAGTCAACCAAGCCGCCAACCCGCCGGGGCCACTGGCAAAGCCACCCAGGCCAACCACGACATGCGGCTTGAACTCTCGAATCACCGTCCGCGCTACTAAGACTGCACGGGTGAGATTCACCGGCGCCTTTAGCCAGCCGGTTATGCCGTTACCGCGCAGCCCGCTGATGGCAATAGTATGCAATCTAATACCCGCCTCAGGCACCAGACGGTTCTCAATCCCCCTGGGGCTGCCCAGCCACTCAACATCCACCTGCTGCTTCTGCAGTGCGTTGGCGAGGGAAAGCGCCGGGAACACATGGCCGCCGGTGCCACCTGCCATTATCAGCACTCGTCGCCTAACATTAGTCATCACATCAAACTCCTGATAGCACCAAGCGGCATAACGTTACGATAAACGCGGTTCATGGCGCGATTTATACGGGGTGGACGCACGTCGGGGGCGGTGACGCGTTTCGGCATCCGTGCGCAGCAGCAGCCCCACCATCACGCCAGTCACCAATAGACTTGAACCGCCATAGCTCATTAGCGGCAATGTTAAACCCTTGGTTGGCAACAGCCCGGAACTTACCGCCATATTAATAAACGCCTGCGCAGCCACAATAAACCCGATGCCGTAACTTACATAAGCGCCAAAAAGATGCCCGGCCATCTCCGCTTTGCGCCCTACCCACATAGCGCGCGCAATAAATAGCGTAAACAGCAGCACGACAATAATCGCGCCGATCATTCCGAGCTCCTCGGCGATCACCGCAAAGATAAAATCGGTATGCGCTTCCGGCAGGTAGTGTAGTTTTTGCACACTGTTGCCCAGGCCGGTGCCAGTCACGTGCCCTCGCCCGAAGGCAATCAGCGCCTGGGTTAATTGGTAACCTGTCGCAAATTGATCTGCCCAGGGGTCAAGAAAACTAGTCCAACGCGCCAGTCGATAGGGCTCTATCACCACCATCATAACCGCCCCTGAGCCAAGCAGCGCGCCACTGCCCACAAGCAGTACTAGCGATGCGCCACTCATCATCAGCATACCGATGACGCAAACGGTAAAGACCACCATGCCGCCAAAATCCGGGGCTAGAAACAGCAGCCCGGCAGGAACCGCCAGCACGGCTAATGGGCGCCACATGCTGAATGCGCGCCGTCGCAAATCGTAGGTAAAACGCGACATAAATGCCGCCATATAAAAAATCAGCCCAATTTTGGCAAATTCAGAGACCTGCAAACTAGGCAATGGCCCCGGCAACGCTATCCAGCGCTTACTGCCGTTGATCTCCTGGCCAATAATCAGTACTAGAAACAACAGAAAGATAGAGGCGAGCAGAATAAGCGCAGCATTCTGGCGCCAGGCTTCCAGCGGCACACAGAGCATAAATACACATGCCATGATAGCGAGTACTAGGAAAATGCCGTGCTGGCGGGAGTAGTGGTAAGTATCTTCCAGTAAGCCAATTGAAGCGGAACTCACCATTACCCAGCCCAAACCCGCTAAGGCTACTGCCGCCATCACCAGCCAGATATCACAAGGCAAATCACGCGTGGTAAGAACAGTACGCAGACGCTGAAGCCGGCTCATGACGCTCCCCCAGTAGTGGACGCTGCCTGTTGATGCACCCAACGGCGAAATACCTCGCCGCGTTCTTGGTAATTAGCAAACTGATCCAGGCTTGCACAGGCAGGTGATAGCAGCACACAGTCTCCAGGCTGAGCGATTTTAAACGCTGCTTGCATGGCCTGAGTTAGATCGTCTACTTGCTGAGTCGTCACGTGACCATCCAACGCCTCCGCCAATCGCGGAGCATCCAACCCAAACAGCAGCACATGACGCGCACACTTCTTCAAAGGCTCGGCCAGCGGGGTAAAATCCGCGCCCTTACCAACCCCGCCTGCCAATAAAATCAAACGTCCTTCCAGCGTAGCGCCAATGCCATTGATGGCTGCCAGAGTAGCGCCCACATTGGTGCCCTTGGTGTCGTTAACCCAGGTGACATCGTTGATACGCGCTATCATTTCGCTGCGATGTGCCAGCCCTTTAAAGTCACGCAGTGCGCGACACATGGGCGCCGCTGCAAACCCTAACGCCTGCCCCATCGCTAGCGCAGCCAGTGCATTAAGGTAATTGTGCTGCCCAGTCATGCTTAACTCATCAATGGACAACCAGGGGGTGTCGCCCTGCATCAGCATTAATTTACCTTGATCACGCGCCAGCCCCCACTGGCCCTCCACCGGAGCGTCATGGGAAAAGTAGGCCACTTGGTCAACGGGATAGTCAGGCCATGACAGAGGGTCATCCCCATTCACCACCGCGTGCTGGGCACCGATAAAGATACGTTGTTTTGCAGTTCGATAACCGTGCATATCACCGTGACGATCAAGGTGATCTTCGGACAGGTTCAGGAACGCGGCACAGCTCGCCCCCAGACAAGGTGTCGTCTCCAGCTGAAAGCTCGAGAGTTCAAGAATATAGAGCGCGGCATCCGGGTGGCTGGCCAACAAGTCCAACGCGGGGGTGCCCAAATTACCACCCACTGCCGCATTCACGCCTGCCTCCGCTGCCATTTCACCGAGCAGCGTGGTCACCGTCGACTTCGCATTAGAACCGGTAATCGCTGCGATGGGCGCCTTCGCGGCACGCACGAACAGGGCCATCTCACCCACTACCATCGGCTCCCCAGTGCGAGGATTTAACTGATCCGCCAGCTCTTTCAAGCCCGGCATTCTCGGGTCAAGCCCAGGGCTTACCACCACCTCTTCCACATCGCGCAGATCCAGAGCGGCAAGCGAGCCGCAGTGAATTTCCACCCCGGGATGCGCAGTGCGAAAATCATCAAGCCCCGGCGGTTCGGCCCGCGTGTCCGCTACCATGTAAGGTACATCTAAGCGACTTAAATGACGGCAGATAGCCCGACCGGAAAGCCCCAGCCCGACAACCAGCGTTACTCCCTTAGCTACTTGAACCATTACAAGCTCCCTCTCGCATCATGCCAACGATCCGTCGATGCACTCATGGTCAGATGCATTAACGAACTTTGAGCGTTGCGAGGCCAAGCAGCACCAGCACCACGGTAATAATCCAAAAGCGGACAATGACCCGCGGCTCAGGCCAGCCTTTCAATTCATAGTGATGATGCAAAGGCGCCATTCGGAAGATGCGACGCCCGGTAAGCTTGTAGGATCCCACCTGAAGGATGACCGAAACCGTTTCCATGACAAAAACACCGCCCATGATAAACAGCACAATCTCCTGGCGTACGATCACGGCCACCACACCCAGCGCAGCCCCTAACGCCAAGGCACCTACATCGCCCATAAAGACCTGGGCTGGATAAGTGTTAAACCATAAAAATCCCAGCCCAGCGCCAGCAATCGTGGCGCAGAACACGGCCAATTCGCCGGTTCCAGCAATAAACGGAATATGCAGATATTCGGCGAAAACCGTGTTGCCACTGGCATAAGCGAATATTGATAAGCCCATGGCCACGAGTACCGTCGGCATAATAGCCAGGCCATCTAATCCATCGGTTAGATTGACGGCGTTGGAACTGCCTACAATCACAAAATAGGTAAGCACGATATAGAAGACACCGAGCGGCAGAGCAACCTCTTTGAACAGCGGCACCAGCAGGCTGGTCTCGACCGGCGTGGAGGCGGTTAAATAGAGCAATAGCGCCGCCCCCAAACCCACCACCGACTGCCAGAAATACTTCCAGCGAGCGGGTAAACCGCGCGGATTTTTTTCCACTACTTTGCGGTAATCATCGACCCAGCCGATGGCGCCGAAGCCGAGCGTGACACCCAGCACCACCCAGATATAGAGATTGGTTAAGTCACCCCATAACAAGGTGCTGATGGCAATGGCCAGCAAAATCATTGCCCCCCCCATGGTGGGGGTGCCCGCTTTTGAGAGGTGGGATTGCGGCCCATCGTCACGCACGGATTGCCCGATCTGGCCTTCCACGAGGCGCCGAATCATCCATGGCCCCAGCCATAAACAGAGCATTAACGACGTGAGAGCGCCTAAAATTACGCGAAGGGTTAAATAGTTAACGACCTGAAAATCAGATTGGTACTGCGACAGAAAATTCGCCAAGTGAAGTAACATGAACGGCGTTTACCTTATTTATCCGAACGCAGTGCATTAACGACATGTTCCATGCCCGCACTGCGCGACCCTTTCACCAGCAACGTAGTGTCAGGCGGCAAAGTATGAGTGACATAACGCGTTAGCGTCTCGTGATCGTTAAAGTGCAGCCCACGACCAAAGGCTTCGCTGGCGGCACGTGCGGCCTCGCCCAGCGTTAACAGCTCATCAATACCAAGCTCGGCGGCATAGCGGCCGATATCGGCGTGCAGCGCAGCCGATGCTTCCCCCAGTTCGCCCATCGCCCCTAACGCACACCAGCGTGGCGGAGGAAAGCTGGCCAAGGTATCCAGGGCCGCTTTGACCGCGCCAGGATTGGCATTGTAAGTGTCATCCAGCACAGTGACACCGCGCCATCCGGATACCACGGCCAACCTACCGGCAAGCGCTTGCAGCGATTCCAAGCGTGATATCACTTGCTCTTCCGGCACGCCTAGCGTTAATGCTGCAGCTGCAGCAGCCAACGCATTACTGACATTGTGCTTGCCCAGTAACGGCAAACGCACCTGGCCCAGCGCTCGACCATGCTGAAATAGCGTGAAAGCATACCGCCCTTGCGAATCACAGGAAAGCGCTGCGGCGCTCACATCCGCCTCGGGGTGAAAACCAAAGCTCACCACCCGCCGCGGAGCCGCACAAGCAGCCCAAAACGTAAAATAGTGATCATCCCTATTCAGAACAGCAGTACCCTGCTCGCCCAGCCCGACCAGTAATTCACTTTTCGCCTGGGCAATCTGCCCCATGCCACCGAACTCGCCCACATGGGCACCGGTGACATTGGTGATAATCGCCACATCGGGCTTGGTCAGCGGGGCTGTCCAGGCGATTTCACCTAAATGATTAGCGCCCAGCTCGATCACCGCGGCTTGATGATGCGGCCGCAATCGCAATAAGGTCAGCGGCGCGCCAAAGTCGTTATTCAGATTACCTTGAGTGGCTAATACGTCGCCTAAAGGCGCTAGCAGAGCAGCACACATCTCTTTAACGGTCGTCTTACCGCTATTGCCGGTGACGGCTACCACGGGGCCATGCCATGCGCGCCGGTGCGCGCCGGCAATCAGCCCAAGGGCCAAACGTGTATCCGGGCACACCAGCTGGGGTAAGTCGGCAGCAACGGGGGCGTCGACCAATGCCGCTACGGCACCGAGCTCGCTGGCAAGCGCAACAAAATCATGACCGTCAAAGCGAGGGCCTTTAAGGGCAACAAACAGGCAGCCAGACTCGATCTTGCGGCTATCGGTAACGACTGAACTGACTAACAGCTGCGCTTTATCAACAGGCGCCTCAATACCCAGCACAGAGGCGAGCTGGCCAAGTGTCCACTGCATTAGTGACTTCTCCGCCCAGCAAAGGCACGCTGGATCTCTTCGCTATCGGCATAGGCATGGCGCACTCCCTGGATATCCTGATACGCCTCATGGCCTTTTCCGGCGATAAGCACGACATCCTGTAAAGCCGCCTGCTTAATAGCGGTGGCCACAGCCTCACGACGATCCCCGATTTCAATAGGGTTCGCGGTGTCAGAGAACCCAGACAAAATCTGTTGGCGGATTTGCTCAGCGGACTCGTGCCTAGGATTATCATCGGTAACGATAATGTGGTCTGCCAGCGCCTCGGCAGCTTTAGCCATTTCGGCTCGCTTACCTGTATCGCGCTCTCCCCCGCAGCCGAATACACACCACAATTTGCCAGCATCACCCAGATGGGCACGCAGCGCTTGTAACGCGCTATGAAGCGCATCCGGCGTGTGCGCATAATCCACCACCACGGTAGGCGTGCCGTCACCACCATAGCGCTCCATCCTGCCCGGCACCGGCGTCAGCGAAGACGCGGCTGAGAAGAGGTCGTCGAGTGATTCGCCTAATCCGTACAACACAGCCATCGCTAACAGCACGTTATCTAAATTAAAACGCCCCATTAAACCTAAGCTAAGCATTTTCTCGCCCTCGGGAGTCGCAATCATTGCCTGCTGCCCCTGCTCAGAGGGCTGCCAGTCCAGCACGCGCAAGGTAACGGCTTCATCTTTACCCGTCGCCAGCACCCGTACATTACTGTTGCAACCTGCCAGCATTAAGCGTGCTAAGGGGTCATCGCCATTGACTACCGCTAGACGGAGCTCCGAGCGCCGAAAAAGCTTCGCTTTGGATGCTGCATAGGCGGCCATGCTGCCATGATAATCCAAATGGTCGCGCGTCAGATTGGTAAACACGCCTACGCTTACGTTTACCGTTTCTAAGCGGTACTGATCCAGCGCATGGGAAGAGGCCTCAAGCGCCACACGCCGCACACTCTGGCTGGCAAGCTCACCCAGTGTCGCCTGCAGCGCTAAGGCGCCAGGCGTGGTTAAGCCGCTATCGCGCAACTCACCGGGACGCCCTACACCCAACGTACCAATCAGTCCGGTGGGCGTTCCTAATGTCTCGCTAAGTGCAGCGATATAATTAGTGACGGAGCTTTTACCGTTGGTACCGGTCACGCCAATCACTTCAAGATCATTAGGCACTTTAAACATGGCGCGCCCTAACTCACCCAAGCGCACCGAAAGATGCGGCAGTTTCAGCACGCGGCCTTCAAGCAGCACCTGACCGGGCTCGCCTTGCGCTAACACAAGCGCAGCACCCGCATTGAGCGCTTGCTCAATAAAATCGCGGCCATCACGCTGACTGCCCGGCACTGCCACAAAAACATCGCCCGTTTGTAGTTTGCGGGAATCCATTTCTATGCGTACTAGATCCGGCAGCTCAGGCAAATCGACGGGCAGTGGTGAATTAGGCCATACGTGCGCAAGCGCCGACACCACATCGACTGAACTCAGCGTCATGCAAACTCCTTAGAAAAACTACTCAGCATCGTGATCCGGCGGAACATCCAACAAGCGCAAAGCATTACCCGTTACGCTGGAAAAAACCGGGGCGGCGACAGCACCACCATAAAATTCGCCAGCCTTGGGGTGATCAATCATGACTACAGTGACAATACGCGGATCAGAAATAGGCGCAATCCCCGCAAACACACTGCGATAAGCATCGGTGGTATAGCCTTGCTGTCCGGTCTTACGTACGGTGCCCGTTTTCCCTCCCACGCGATAACCTTCCACCCGGGCTCGCCGACCACCGGTATAAGCGGCTACCGAGGTTTCCAAGATATTGAGCAGATCATTCGCAACCGTGGGCGATATAGCAGGAATGCCCTGAGGGGGCTCAGAAAGGCGTAAAAGAGAGGGCTGCAAACGAACACCATCATTAGCTAACGCCGTGTAAGCACTCGCTAGCTGCACCGCGGAAACAGAGAGTCCATAACCATAAGAGAGCGCTGCTCGCTCACTGCGCGACCAGCGCACCGGTGCGGGCAAACTACCCGTTGACTCACCAGGAAAACCTGTACCGGGCGCTTGCCCTAATCCTAACTGGTTATATTTTTCCCAAATAGCGGTATCGCTCAGTTGCAACGCTAAACGTGACATACCGATATTCGATGATTTCTCCAGGATACCGGCCAGATCCAACTCACCATAGTTACGAAAATCGCGAATTGTAAATTGGTCCAGCCGCATCCAACCGGGCGATGTATCCACTATGACATCGCGGTCTACCACCCCGCTTTCCAAAATAGCTGCCATGGCCAGAGGCTTCATGACCGAACCAGGCTCAAATACATCCACCAGTGCTTGGTTACGCAACCCACGCGGATCGAGTCCTGCCCGGTTATTAGGGTTATAGGAGGGCAAGTTCGCCATTGCCAACACTTCTCCCGTGCGCGCATCCATCATTACCAGCACGCCACCATCAGCCTCATTCTCAGCGACCGCCGCACGCAGCTCTCGGTACGCCATATACTGAATACGCTGATCAATAGCCAAGGTGAGCTCGCCACCCGGCTGGGCCTCGTTAATCACGCCAAGCTCACGCACCAGACGCCCACGGCGATCTTTAATTACCCGCCGCTGTCCAGGGTGGCCGGCCAAATAGGGCTGATAGGAGAGCTCTAAACCTTCTTGCCCAATGTCATCAACGTTGGTGACGCCCAATAATTGCGCCGCCACTTCGCCAGCAGGATAGTAACGCTTGTATTCACGCTGGGGATAAACACCGGGGGTCCGTAGATTAAGGATCTGCTGAGCGGCGGCGGGTGTCATTTGGCGGCGTAAATACATAAATTCACGCTCGCTAAAGCGTGCTACACGCGACTCAAAGTCATCCAGCGTCATCCCTAACGCTTGGGCTAGCATAACGCGCTGTATGGCATCCTCGGGCAACTCCTGGGGATTCGCCCAGAGTGTGACGACTGGCGTAGAAATAGCCAGTGGCTCTCCATTACGATCGGTAATCATACCGCGGTGGGCGGGAATCGCTTCATGGCGGAGGGTACGTGCATCCCCCTGGCTTTGCAGAAAGGGGCGGTCAATTACCTGAAGCAGCGTAATGCGGCCGATTAAAATAGCGGATGCTAGGCCAATCGCAAACAAGATAAACAGGAACCGACCACCACCCAAAGGGGGCGCAATTGGCGCTTGGCGGGAGGTACCTCCTCGACGCTCACCTCTCATGGCCTAATCACCTCAACATCATGGACATCGGGGATTCGCATGCCCAGGCGCTCAGTGGCAATTTGCTCAATGCGGGCTGGGGTTGACCATGCGCCCTCTTCAAGTAGCAGCTGCCCCCACTCTGTTTGCAGTTGGTTTTCTTCTTGCTCTAGCTGTTGCAGCTGAGCAAATTGCACCCGCGTCATATGCGTAGTAATGACAACAGCTAACCCAGAGGCCATGCAGAGTAAAAATAACAGGCTAATAACCACTGGCCAGGCGCGCAGGCGTAGCTTGAAAGGCCATTCGGTGCGTAGCGTGGTTGCCCACTGCTCAATCCGATCCATGCTCATGATTACATCCGTGATTACATCCGTTTGCGTGCAGCCCGCATGACGGCACTTCGTGCGCGAGGATTAGCATCCACTTCTTCCTCACTTGGCCGCACGCCTTTGCCTAACGCCTCAAGACGCCGATTCAATTGATCGTCGCGAATAGGCACTCCACGCGGAAGGTCAGTGTCACCGCGCACATGATGACGGATAAAGCGCTTCACGCGGCGATCTTCCAGCGAGTGAAAACTGATAACCACTAAGTGACCGCCGGGGGCAAGCGCCTCAAGCGCCGCATCAAGCGCACTGTCTAACTGCTCAAGCTCGCCGTTGACGAATATACGCAGCCCTTGGAACGCTTTGGTGGCTGGGTGACGCCCTTTTTCCCAGGCGGGGTGAGCAACTTTAAGTACTTCAGCCAAATCCACCGTATGGGTGAATGGCTTCTCGACTCGACGAGTGACCACCGCCCGGGCTAAACGCTTGGCATAACGCTCTTCACCATAGGTTTTAAACACGTAGGCAATATCAGCCTCACTGGCACGCGCCAAGAATTCAGCAACACTTTGTCCCTGGGTAGGATCCATGCGCATATCCAGCGGGCCATCACGCATAAAACTAAAACCGCGCTCGGGATCATCAAGCTGAGGGGAGGAAACGCCTACATCAAGCAGCACCCCTGAAAGCTTACCGAACACGCCTTGCTCACGAGCAAATTCGGCAAGCTGGGCAAACTCACGCTGGGTAATCTGGAAACGCGAATCATCAATGTCAGCCGCTGCGGCAATGGCTTGGGGGTCGCGATCCATGGCGAGCAGCTGACCTTGCTCGCTCAGACGGTCAAGAATTACCCGTGAGTGACCGCCTCTCCCGAAAGTACCGTCTAAATAGACGCCTTGATCGTCATGCACCAGGGCATCAATAGCACCTTCCAGTAGTACGCTGGTATGGCGAAAGCGGGAAGCAACCTGTTCAGCGTCAGGAGAAGGCATTTTTTTCTCACACAAGATGTTAGAGACAACGTAATAAAGAGCGTGCATGCACGCCCTGATGTGGAAATGGGGGAGTCGGCCGATAAGCCGGGTTCTGTCGTGGACAGCCATTCCTCTAGGCGCTGCGTTACCACAGCGCTCAAGCAACCTACCCGGACCCAGCGCGGGCCACGCCATTGGGTCCCTATTTGGTCTTGCTCCGAGTGGGGTTTACCATGCCACGCACTGTTACCAGGCGCGCGGTGCGCTCTTACCGCACCCTTTCACCCTTACCGGCCCCAGCGGTTTATTTCTGGGGCTTAGGCGGTCTACTCTCTGCTGCACTTTCCGTCGGCTCACACCGCCCAGGCGTTACCTGGCACTCTGCCCTATGGAGCCCGGACTTTCCTCCCCCAACACCTTTTGAGGGGTATTAGCGGCGACTGTCTGGCCAACTCCGGCGGCAAGCATACCAGCGCCCTCGACTTGCCTCAATGCTCGCCTTTAATTGCTTGCAAACGAGCATACCAAACTTGCTTGCGGCCACCGAGCATTCGCGCGGCAATCGCAGCGCCCTGCTTAACGCCCACGCCCTCTGCCAGCAGTGCCTCTAGCAAGGCCTCCGCTGATATATTCTGATATTCACTCTGCTCAACCGGCGGAGCGCCAGCCACAATAATGACGAATTCGCCGCGAGCTTGATTAGGGTCAGCCGCCAACTGCTCAAGTAAACTCTCAGGCGTTCCGTGCAAAAATGTCTCAAACGTTTTGGTTAGCTCACGCGCTAATACCACATCCCGCCCGGCCATTTGCTCCTGCAGCGCCTCAAGGGTGTGCACGATGCGATGAGGCGACTCGTAAAACACCAACGTCTCTTCACGGGTTTTCCAGCCCTCTAGCGATTGACGTCGAGCGCCTGGCTTAGCGGGCAAAAAACCAGCAAATACGAATCGGTCGGTGGGCAGCCCGGCTCCTGACAGCGCGGTGATCAGCGCACAGGGGCCAGGAATCGGCACGATATGGCGGTTTCGCGCCCGCAACTCACGAACCAACACAAAACCTGGATCGCTAATCAACGGTGTTCCTGCATCGCTGATTAAGGCAATATCTTCTCCTGCGGCGAGATAGCTATCCAAGGTATCCACACGACGCGCTTCATTGTGTTCGTGTAAGGAGACCATCGGCTTATTCAAGCCTAAGTGCGCCAACAGGCGGCCGCTATGGCGGGTATCTTCAGCTGCAACCCGCGCGACTTGCCCTAATACCCGAGCGGCACGTGCGGTTAAGTCGTCCAAATTCCCAATTGGCGTGGCAACCACGTACAATGTACCCGGATTATGGTCTGGCATTGTTGACTCTCAATTCGTTGATGGCTTGCTCTATCGGTGCGCTATGCTTGTGCCGTAGCCTCGGCAATCGTTGGCAAGCAGCGACAGCGCAAATGGAAACTTAAGGAAGGATACATGAAACAGTCATTACGTGGCTTACTCGCCGCAGCCCTTGTGGCATTTCTCGTTGCTGGCTGTGCGATGCAGTCACCAAGCGTGGTAGACCGCGTGCCTGTTGAAGACCCAGGTCAATTACTCAACCAAGCGGAACAGCAGGCACCCGAACAAGCAGCTAAAACGCGCCTGGAAGCAGCCAACATTCTTGCGAGACAGGGTGAGCGCGACAGAGCCTTTGAAACCGCCGACGGAATCGATGAAAGCCTGCTATCAGAGCCTGATCGTGTGCGCTGGGCGTTGCTATTTTCCGAACTTGCCCGCGCACTGGACGAACCAAGCGCCGTGTTACGCGCCACACAAGTACTCGACGACGAACTGCCAATGCAGGCTAGCCAGCAAGAGAGGCTTGCAGAGCGTCAGCGCTGGGCTCGTGAAGCGCTTGACCAAACTGGCGCGGTAACGGTCGCACTGCCTGAGCTTGAAGGTCAGGCAATACGCCGTATCGTGGTTGCACTGCCCGAATCTGGCCCACTTAGCAGCGTCGCTAACACCATCGCTACCGCCATGCGCCAGCACCATGATGTTAAAGGGGGCAATACCGAACTCAGCTTTCTCGACGCGTCGCGCTACTCACTTGATGAGCTCTATGACCGCGCCCAGCAAATGAACGCGCAACTAATGATTGGCCCATTAGATAAAAGCCAAGTCACCCAGCTAGAGCAACGCGATAGTGTTCCCCTTCCTACGCTGGCGCTCAACTATGGCAGTGGCGATAACAACCAAGCACAGCGGCTATTCCAGTACGGCCTCTCCGCTGAAGATGAAGCACGCCAAGCGGCTCGCCGTGCGTGGCAGGATGGCCACCGCCAAATGTCCATGATGGTGCCTGATAACGACTGGGGGCGCCGCGTAGGTGAAGCCTTTTGGAATGAGTGGCATAGCCAAGGCGGTGAAGTTGCCAACGCCGTACGCTATAACCCTGATAGCTCAGTCTCTAATGCGGTACAAACCGCTCTCAATGTCAGCGGCGAACGCGCCCGCCTAAGCAATATTGACGCACTTTTCCTACTCGCGTTACCGGAATATGCGCGCCAAGTGCCGCCCACCATGGACTATTATTACGCCCCTGATCTGCCAATTTATGCCACATCGCATTTACATGAAGGCCGCTTGCAAACGCGCCTTGATCAAGATTTAAACGATGTCATGTTTATGGATATCCCCTGGCAAATCCCCGATGCTGCGGTTGGTGGTGAAGAAGCGCTTCCTTTTGCATCCACCTATCAGAGCCTACGCGATGAATCGGATGCCTCTATGTTCCGCCTAATGGCCATGGGTGTTGATGCTTACGAGCTGGCGATTCGCTTCTCAAATCTTAACGAGCTCAACGGCTTGAACGGCAGTACCGGCATGCTTTACTTAAACGACGACGGCCGCATTTACCGTGAGCTGCCTTGGGCAAAATTCCAAAACGGTGTTCCATCGCCTATTTTGATCCCTAACCGTAACGTCAGTGACGAATAACGCCCATACCGCTCGTGCCCGCGGCGCAGCCATTGAGCAGATAGCTGCTCAATGGCTGCGCCAACAGGGACTCACCCTCGTCACGCAAAATCATCACGTGAAAGGGGGTGAGCTTGACTTGGTAATGCGAGATGGCGATATTCTCGTCTTTGTCGAAGTTAAACATCGCACGACGACGCGCTATGGACATCCTCTAGAAACGGTCACCCACCAGAAACAGCAGCGATTGGTTCGTGCAGCTAGGTTATATATCGCTCGCGGTGGACTTTCATCGCCATCCCGCTTTGATATCCTGGCGATTACCGGCAAGTCCCCCGATCTTGAGTTTCACTGGGTGAAAGCTGCTTTTGATGCCTTTTGACTGTCTTTAAAAACGGTCTTTACACTTTAATTTAACCAGGAAGCCCTGATGGACTTTCAATCTCGGATACTCGGCCACTTTAACGCCAGCATCGACACTAAAACGTATGCCAGCGAAGTGCTTCCGCCCTTTATTGAAGTGGCAAGCCAAATGATGGTGCAGTGCCTTGTTAGCGAAGGAAAAATACTTAGCTGCGGCAATGGCGGAAGTGCAGGCGACAGCCAGCACTTCTCCTCTGAACTGCTCAACCGTTTCGAACGCGAACGGCCAAGCCTGCCTGCGTTAGCGCTCACCACCGACACATCCACGCTAACGTCTATCGCTAACGACTATAGCTATAATGAGGTATTTTCAAAGCAGATCCGCGCACTGGGCCAGCCGGGTGACGTGCTGCTGGCTATCTCAACTAGCGGCAATTCAGGCAATATTGTGCAAGCTATCCAGGCGGCGCATGATCGTGATATGACCGTTGTTGCCCTTACCGGTCGCGATGGCGGCGATATGGCCTCGCTGCTAGGCCAGGATGATTGTGAAATCCGCGTTCCTGCTACCTCGACGGCGCGCATCCAAGAGGTTCATCTTTTGGTAATTCACTGCCTATGCGATCTTATCGACGAACAACTGTTTGGCAGCGCTTAAACACCAGCAGTCCTTGTTTATAGCGTTAACATAAACGGACTTTGATTAATTTTTTAACAGCTAGCTAGCACCAAGGAGCCATACCGATGCCCCAGCACCTCTCCTCTCGCGGTTTTATCGCTGCTGCGCTTTGCGCGGTAATGTTT
Organism: Vreelandella sp. DA03-1M; assembly: GCF_055725665.1. NCBI lineage: Bacteria > Pseudomonadati > Pseudomonadota > Gammaproteobacteria > Oceanospirillales > Halomonadaceae > Vreelandella > Vreelandella sp. DA03-1M. Next base: position 1,848,526 of record NZ_CM146798.1, on the reverse strand, counting down.
ATCAGCGGCTGTGCCAATAACTCCGCTTCCAATCAGTCAAACTATGCCCAACGTAGCGACGACGTTGAAGCCATTGATGCCACCATAGAGCGTGAAGTTGACGACGCACTTGAGCGTGCCGATGCGCGACTAGGCGACGCCCGCATCCGCGCCCATGCCTATAACGGTGTGGTGCTATTGGTGGGACAAGTGCCTAGTGAAGAGTTACGCGCGATGGCAGGCGAAGTCACCAGCAGTTTACGTGGGGTCAATGAAGTTCATAACGAACTCACCATTGCCGCTCGCCTACCGGCCAGCCAGCGCCTGACGGACACATGGCTAACCACCAACGTCATCAGCCACCTGGCAACTAATGATCACATTGATTCCTCTAAACTAAAAGTGACTACAGAAAACGCCAGCGTTTACCTGATGGGCAGCGTGACGCGTGAAGAAGCCGACCGCATCGTCAATGCAGCCTCCGCAGTTGGCGGCGTACAGCGAATCGTCAAGGTGTTTGACTACATCGACTAATCTGTACGTGCTTTTATTGCCAGCTCGCATAAAAAAGCCTCGCTTGATAAAAGCGAGGCTTTTTAATACATACTGACCCGTCCTGAATAGAGTTGACACGTTCCCGTCCTTATTTTGGGAGAGCGTGATGAGTCAACGAGTTAAGCGCACACAGAAAGACTACACACTGGCCTTTAAACAGGCCGTGGTAGAGCAAGTGGAACGTGGCGAGATGACCTATAAACAGGCGCAGAGTCGTTACGGTATTCAAGGTCGCACGACGGTATTAAAGTGGTTACGTCGATATGGTCATCAGGACTGGAGTCCCGGTGCCACACAGCGCTCTAGAAGGAGTCCCGACATGCCCCGGCCACTTACCCCTGAACAACGGATCAAAGAGCTTGAAGAGAAGTTGCGGCTTGCTGAGCAAAAGGCTCAGTTCTTCGAAGCTGTTGTGGAGGTGATGGAGAAGGATTACGGGGTGTCCGTAAAAAAGCAGCCAGACAAGTCCTCACGCAAGAACGTGTTGCCGGATTAACCATCAGCAGGGTATGCCACCTTCTCGGCATCAGCCGCCAGGCTTGGTATCAGGCCAAAAAAGCGCAGCAGTCGCGAGAGGCCCGGGAGCAGCGGATCGTCGATTTTGTTCGAGACATACGACTTACCCAGCCTCGACTAGGCACCCGCAAGCTGCATCACTTGCTGCACCGCCAAGCAGATCAAGAGTTGCACGTGGGACGAGATCAGCTCTTTCAGGTCCTTCGTACGCGGCGTCTGCTGGTGCCCATACGCCGAGCTTATCATAAGACGACGCACAGCCATCATCGCTTCCGGCGACATCCGAACCTGCTCAAGCCAGGCCCCGAGCAGGTGGTTGCCTGCCGCCCTAATCAGGTCTGGGTCGCTGACATTACCTATCTACCGACGCGTCACGGGATGAGCTATTTAAGTCTGGTCACCGATGCTTACTCCCGCAAAATCGTCGGTCATCACGTCCATGAGAGCTTACGTAGCCAGGACGTAGAGCAAGCGTTACGCAACGCTCTACGCCAACGGTTAGGAAGCGAGCCGTTAATCCACCACTCGGATCGAGGCATCCAATACTGCTGTGACAGCTATCAGAAGATACATCGCCAGTACGGTATCCAGTGCTCAATGACAGACGGTTATGACTGTTATCAAAACGCTCTCGCAGAACGTGTAAACGGAATATTGAAGACTGAATTCCTCTTGGTTCAGCCAGGAGATGTTTGTCAGGCGCGTACGATGGTGAATGAGTCCGTCGAGATATATAACAGTCAGCGGCCGCACCTAGCGCTGAAATACAAAACGCCCAATGCAGTGCACTGGGCGTTTGAGATGAAATAAGTGTCAATCTATTTTAGGACTAGACATACCACAGGTGTTATTTAACTAGCGTTATTTAACAACCCGCAGTGTTGGTTTTTTCTTAGTGCTAGAAGCTTTATCAGAGGTTTCGGCTGAAGTTTTGGGATCGCCATGTTCATCATGAACTGGCTCAGTGACCGAAAGCTCAGGCTTACCAGAGGCTTTCTCGTCGTCCTCAATATCCCCAAAAGATTCGGTGTCTTCACCCAGCTCAGGCTCATGGCCAAAAACCATTCCAGCGCCATTTTCCCGGGCATAAATAGCAATCAAAGCCGGCGTCGGAATCATCACCTGCATCGGCTGCCCACCAAAGCGGGCATTAAAGCCTATTGCCTGATTCTCCATAAAAAGATCGCGCACGGCAGTAGGTGCCACGTTCAAAACAATCTGGCCATTCTGGACAAACTGGCGAGGCACCTCGACGCCTGGCAAAGTAGCATCCACTACTAGATAAGGCGTTAGCTCATTATCCAGCAGCCACTCATAAAGCGCTCTGGCGAGATAGGGGCGACTCGATTTCATCTAGACTCCCTCCTCCTTACAAGTAAGGCTCCCTGCCTCTAAACAAGCGAACGGGAGCCGAATGAATTCAAGCGCGCATCTCTTTTTCACGCTCACTTAAAGATGCCTTAAACGCTTCACGCTCAAATACACGTGACATATATGCCAGCAACGGCTTAACCTGTTTTTCAGGCAGTTCAATATTGAGATCCGGCAAACGCCACAACACAGGCGCTAAACAGCAATCCACCAGCGTAAACTCTTCGCTCATGAAATACGGCATATCTTCAAAAATTGGCGATATACCAATTAAGCTTTCGCGTAACTCTTTACGCGCTTTATCCGCTTCTTTCTTTCCACCGCTGCGAATCTGATCAACCATTGGACACCACTCACGCTCAATGCGGTGCATCCATAGACGACTTTGCGCCCGAGCCACTGGGTAAACAGGCAACAACGGAGGATGCGGGAAACGCTCATCCAGATACTCCATCATGACTTTGGACTCATAAAGCACCAGGTCACGATCTAACAGTGTCGGTACACTGTTGTACGGATTGAGGTCTGCCAGCTCTTCTGGTGGTTTTTCGTCGAGAACATCGACGATATCAACGGCGACCCCCTTCTCGGCCAGCACAATGCGCACACGATGACTGAAATGATCATCACCACCTGAGTAAAAGATCATCGACGACCGCTTGGCCACAACACCCATGAAAGCATCCTCACTTCAAAACAATCTTGGATAATAACACGCCAGCACACCCTTAGGGGAAGCTAGCTTGCTTTGCTTTATTGTCATGCTGACAAGAAAAAGGCGCACAGCTCACGCCGTGCGCCCTACTGACGATCAGCTACTACTAATTAGTGGATATCTCGCCAATACTCACGCTTGAGCAGGTAAGCAATCACACCAAAAATGAAAATAAAGATCAGCACCTTAGGCGCCAGTGCCTGGGCCTGAAGCTTGGAGGGCTCGCCTACATAAGCCAGGAAGTTAGTAAGATCATACACCGCTTCCTCAAACTCAGCAGGCTCGAGTTCACCAGGCTCTGTGACTTGCAGCACGTCACAAGACTGATACTTACCTGATAGCGCATCCGGCTCTTGCCCTTCTACCGGATGATCCGTTTCAGCGCACACCAGCTCTTGCACGCCCTGCAGAGGCTCCAACACGTTAGGCATTGCTACCAAATCGAATACCGTATTGTTGACGCCGGTTGGACGGCTGGGATCTTTATAAAAACCGAGCAGATAGGAGTAGATCCAATCGGTTCCTCGCACACGTGTTTTCAGCGATAGATCAGGCGGCGGCGCACCAAACCAACCCTCTGCATCGCCACTGTCCATAGCAATGTGCATTTGGTCGTTATAGGCCAACTCAGGTGAGAAAATCAGATTCTCTTCCACCAGATCCTGAGGCATCCCCAAGTCGTCAGCCGCACGGGCAAAACGCTGGTACTGAAGCGAGTGGCAACCCATGCAGTAGTTAACGTAGAGCTTCATGCCGTTTTGCAGCGAGGCTTGATCGTGAAGATCAGGCTCCATCGAATGAGGCACACTTGCGCCTCCTGCAGCCATCGCGGTTACTGGCACTAAGGCGAAAAGGAGTCCTAATAGATGCTTTTTCATTAGCCAGTCACCCTTTCTGGAACGGGTTTAGTCTTCTCAAGCTTGGTGTAGACAGGCATCAAGACAAAGAAGGCGAAATAAATCACGGTGCATGTTTGCGCCAGAATGGTTCGCCCTGTCGTTGATGGCAACACACCTAAAATACCGAGAATAACGAAGCTGATGGCAAACAGCAGCAACATCACTTTCGACATCCAGCCTTTATAACGCATAGAGCGCACCGGACTACGATCCAGCCAGGGCAGAACAAACAATATTGCTATCGCCGCGCCCATAAAGATAACGCCCAGGAACTTAGCGTCTAAGCCAAACACCGAGAAAGTTATAGCGCGAAGAATGGCGTAGAACGGCGTCATGTACCAAACGGGCGCAATGTGATCAGGTGTTTGCAGTGGGTTAGCCTGATCAAAGTTAGGCCGTTCAATGAAGTAACCTCCGCCTTCTGGGAAGTAGAACACCACCACACAGAAAACAAACAGGAATACCGCAACACCTACCAAGTCTTTAACCGTGTAGTAGGGATGGAAAGGAATCCCGTCCAACGGAACACCGGCCTCATCCTTCTTCTGCTTGATATCAATACCGTCGGGGTTATTTGAACCGACTTCATGCAGGGCAATGATATGCAGCACTACAAGCGCCAAAATAACGATGGGCAGGGCCACCACGTGCAGCGCAAAGAAACGGTTAAGGGTAATCCCTGAGATCAGGAAGTCACCGCGCACCCACTGCGCTAAATCAGGGCCAATAGCGGGAATGGCAGAGAATAGCGAAATGATAACCTGCGCGCCCCAATAGGACATTTGGCCCCAAGGAAGCAGGTAGCCCATAAAGGCTTCCGCCATTAGCACCAGGTAAATCGTCATGCCAAAGACCCACACTAACTCGCGGGGGGCTTTGTAAGAACCGTATAACAGGCCACGGAACATATGCAGGTAAACAACGAGGAAGAAAGCAGAGGCGCCGGTGGTGTGCATATAGCGAATCAACCAGCCCCACTCCACATCTCGCATGATGTATTCGACAGAATCGAACGCACCTTCAGCCGAGGGATTAAAGCTCATCGTCAGCCAAACCCCGGTTAGGATTTGGTTAACTAGCGCCAGCAGCGCTAACGAGCCAAAGAAGTACCAGAAGTTGAAGTTTTTTGGCGCGTAATATTTAGATAGATGCTCTTGCCACATTTGAGTCGCAGGAAAGCGATCATCTACCCACCGCATGACGCCCTTTTCCGCTTTGGCTTTATTCGGGTTACCCATTAGGCACTCTCCTCATCTTCGCCGATGACAATGATGTCGTCATTCTCAAAGCGGTAGGGTGGAACCTCGAGGTTAGTCGGCGCAGGAACGTTACTGAACACACGACCAGCTAAGTCAAAGCGAGAACCATGGCAAGGACAGAAGAAACCACCCGGCCAATTATCGACGCCTACGCCCTCTGCATCAGGCTCAGGGCGAAAAAGTGGCGAGCAACCTAAGTGCGTACAGATACCAATCAGCACCCCAATCTCAGGTCGAATCGACCGCAACCCACCATCGATGTACGGGGGTTGTTGCGGCACTTCCGAATCAGGATCAGCTAACTGGTCACTACCCAGCGATTCAGTGCGCTCAATCATCTCTGGTGTACGATTGATAATCCATATAGGACGACCACGCCACTCAACGGTCATACGCTGTCCTGGTTCAAGCCTCGATATATCCGCTTGAACAGGAGCACCCGCCGCTCTTGCCCTGGCACTAGGCTGCCAAGAAGCCACAAAGGGTACCGCAACCCCGACAGCACCTACCGCACCCACAACGGAGGTGGCGCCTACGAGGAAACGGCGTCGGCCTTTGTTTACGCCGTTATCTGCCATTTCAGGTTTCTCCCATCAGCTTACCCGCTTCGCCGCAAAGGCGTCTTGCGGCGACGAATATCAAATACGCTCTATGGTAAAAAAACAAAGCGCTATGCACAAGAACAACCGCCCGTGACCATAGTGGTACGAGCAATATAATTTTATGATATTTCAATAAAAAACGCCCAGGTCGATGACCTGGGCGTTTTGCCGCATAGCGTAAAGAATTAACGCTTAGAGAACTGCGGACGACGACGTGCTTTGCGCAGGCCGACTTTCTTACGTTCAACTTGACGTGCATCACGCGTTACGTAGCCAGCGGCACGTAGCGAAGGACGCAGGTCTTCATTGTAGTTCATCAGGGCACGTGTAATGCCGTGACGAATAGCACCTGCTTGAGATGAACCACCGCCGCCAGCGACAGTCACGAAGATGTCAAACTGACTTAGCGTTTCGGTCAACTCAAGCGGCTGACGAACAACCATACGACCAGTAACGCGACCAAAGTAAAGGTCTAGGTCTTGGTTATTGACAGTAATTTTGCCAGAGCCTGGCTTCATAAACACGCGAGCGGTGGAAGTCTTGCGGCGCCCGGTACCGTAATACTGCTGTGTCATGGCGAAGATTTCCTCAGATGTCTAGTTCAAGCGGCTGTTGGGCAGCATGCGGATGCTCGGCACCGGCGTACACTTTTAACTTAGTGTACATGGCGCGACCCAAAGGACCTTTCGGCAACATGCCTTTAACGGCAGACTCAATGATGCGCTCAGGCGCATGATCAAGCATCTTGTCGAATGTCATAGAGCGCAGACCGCCCGGGTAACCAGTGTGGCGGTAGTAGGTTTTAGCCTTCGCCTTGTTGCCGGTCACATGGACTTTCTCTGCGTTGATAACAACGATGTAGTCGCCAGTATCAACGTGAGGGGTAAATTCGGGCTTATGCTTGCCGCGTAGGCGACGAGCAATCTCGGTTGCCAGGCGACCGAGCGTTTTGTCCTTAGCGTCGACAACATACCAGTCGCGCTGGACGGACTGCGGCTTAGCACTGAACGTCTTCATGGATAAAATCACCAGATTAAATGTATTGGGTGACTCACACCGCTATACGGCGAAGCACCATCCCTATTCTTTTTGGTTGCCAGCTTACGCAAGCAACATGTAGCGAGGCGGCATTCTACAGTAAGGACAGCGACAAGTTAAGCCGTATCGTGACTTTTTTACTTGCCCGATAGACTCTTTGCCTTCTAGGGTTTATGCGCCAACGCCAAGTATTCTTTTGACTGCATTTCCTGTAGCCGGGAAAGCGTACGCTGGAACTCAAACGTCAGCTTGCCATCGCTGTAAAGTTGCTCAATCGGCACTTCTGCCGACATTAGCAGCTTCACACCGCGGTCATAAAATTCATCGACCATATTGATGAAACGTCGCGCCTGATCGTCTTTTTTGGCATCCATTCGCATTACATTGGAGACCAACACGGTGTGAAACTCACGGGCCAGCTCAATATAGTCATTTTGACTACGCGGACCGTCACACAACTCAAGAAATTCAAACCAAGCAATATCATCATGCAAACGGCGGGCTTTGAGCACACGATGGTTAATTTCTAGCGACGCATCTACTTCGCCCGCCTGCCCCGCTATTTCACGAAAGCTACGCGAAAGTTCATGCTCAGCCGCTTCTTCCAGCGGTGAGTGAAAAATAGCAGCCCGCTCAAGTGCGCGCAGACGATAATCAACGCCTGAATCGACGTTCACCACGCTGCAATGCCGGTTGACAAGCTCAATGGCAGGCAGAAAACGGGCCCGCTGCAGACCCTCTTTATACAGGTCATCAGGCACGATATTTGAGGTTGCCACTAGCACCACCCCGCGCTCAAAAAGCGCCTCCAGCAGGTTGGCAAGTATCATGGCATCGGTAATATCTTTGACAAAAAATTCATCAAAGCAAATCACACGCGCCTCAGTGGCAAATTTACCCGCAATTAGCGTGAGGGGATTTTTTTCACCCTTGTAGTGTGTCAGCTCGTTATGGACGCGCTGCATAAAGCGATGGAAATGGGTACGCATTTTGTCAGGAAAAGGAAGGGATTCGTAAAACGTGTCAACTAAATAGGTTTTGCCACGTCCTACCCCTCCCCAAAAATAGAGCCCTTTTACCTGAGGCAAGACCGGTTTATCGGCAGAGGAAGATTTTTTACCCATTAAGCCGGCCATTTTGGCTTTCAAGCCCTTATGGGCAACCAAGGTCTTCGGCACGGTCGTCGGTGCAGCTACAAGCTCATCATAAAGCCGCTGCAAATGTTTTACTGCTGATTCCTGCGCCGCATCATATTGAAAATCCTCACGCTCTAAATCCGCGCGGTAGCGCTCAATAGGCGATGCTGGGCGTGTTTTAGACATTGCCCTATCCGCAGATGTTGATGACATGCAATCGCCTCCCTCAGCATGTAAGGCAGTAGCCAGCACAACGACTGGCAACCCTAAGAAAGGCTGTGATTATACCCGTAGAGACGTCTAAGCGCATGAGTGGATTGACCCAACCGGCAGACTGACGCCTATAATGGCAGCCTGTTTAATTCAAAAGCTGCTGGCTAATGCAGTCTGCGGTTATATTCAAGGCGCCAGGGAGAACACTGTGGACGCAAGCTCACCATTAACCTTTGCCATTATCGGTTTTATCGTCGGCTTAATCGTTGGATTGGGCAGTTACCGCCTCTTCAGCAAAAGCCAGCGTGAGGCTGCTTCCATGCGTCAAAAGCTACTCGAACGCGAACATCAAATCGCTGAAATGAAGAACAGCGTGGGCAGCCATTTGACCGGGATCTATCAGCGGCTCAGCAATATTCGCGATGAAGCCAACCAACTAGAACTTCAGCTAAAAGAGGATGCTGAGGAATGGGACATTCGCGATGCGGCGATTCAGCCAAGCCTTGATCTTTCTGGCATCAATTCTACCTCTGAACAGCAGGCACAGGCTGATACAGCGGCTCCCGCTACCCCGCGCGACTACGCCGACGGTAAAGGCGGAACGTTATCTGAGGACTTTGGCTTGAAAAGTAACGAGGTGGCAACGCCTCAACCGCCCCGCTATTAAGTAACCAAACGTCAATAAGCTGCCCCGATTCTCGTCAACGATCTTTCGGGGCGCTTAATGTGTTAAGCAGGATTATCAATATCCACAAAGCGATGCTCAACATCATACTCATCGCTTAACCACTCACCCATGGCCTGGATTCCATAACGCTCTGTAGCGTGATGGCCAGCGGCGATATAATGGATCCCCATTTCGCGCGCCAAGTGGGTAGTTCGCTCGGATATTTCACCCGATACGAAGGCCTGCGCCCCCGCCTCAAAGGCTGCCGTAATCATGTCTTGCGCCCCACCGGTGCACCAGGCAATGCGCTCAATATCGCCCACCTGCGGGGCTTCAATGACCAAAGGCTCACGCTGAAGGGTGTGCGCAATTTGCACTGCGAGATCCTGTACAGAAAGTGGCTGCGCTAAACATCCTGACCATAAAAGCCCTTCTCCTAGCTCGCCATCAATACACCCCTCCACTTTCCAGCCTAGACGCCTAGCCAATTCGGCGTTATTGCCCATTTCGGCGTGAGCATCCAACGGTAGGTGGTACGCCAGCAGGCTGATATCGTTATCAAGCAGTGTTTTAATCCGCTTCTGCTTCATGCCGGTGATCGCAACGGGCTCGTTTTTCCAGAAATAGCCATGATGCACCAACACCAAATCCGCCTGCCAAGCAACGGCTTCATCCAGCAAAGCCTGACAGGCTGTCACTCCCGTTATAACGCGTTTAACGTGCTCACTACCCGCTACCTGCAAACCATTAATCGTATAATCTTTAAACTGAGCAGCCCGCAGCTGATGGTCACAGGCTGCCACTAATTGGTCACGATGAATCATATTGCGTCCTTTTATTGATTTAAATGCACCCGTGAGGAACTTGCTAAGAAAGTGTTACCATTAAACCATTGTAAAACTCGCTGCTTTTTATCGCGAACAGTGAGACTGACTCGTTAAGGAATTTATTACATGCGACGCTATGTGCTGCCTTACCTATGGCCTGTTGTTACTGGCGTACTGCTCGCTGTGGTGATCCTGTTTGCGCTCCCCGAGCAACTTCCCAACCCATTTCGTGATTCACCGCCACAGGCGCCTCAATCTCCGGCCCCGGTGATCTCTACGGTCCCAGCGGCAGTGGAACCCAACCCTAATCGCCCAGCTCCAGAAATACACCAGGCTGCACCTCTATCCCGCAATAAGGGCCCGGTGAGCTATTCACGAGCAGTCGAACAAGCAGCGCCGGCCGTGGTTAACATTTATTCATCACGTATTGTGGAACGCGATCAGCACCCACTGATGTCGGACCCCTTCTTCCAGCAATTTTTTGATAGCCAGGGCGACGATGCGACGACTCACCAGCGGATGCTTTCCAGCCTAGGCTCTGGGGTTATTGTGAGTGAAGACGGCTACGTATTAACCAATCACCACGTTATCAATGGCGCCGACGAAATTCAGGTGGCGTTACGTGATGGGCGCGAAACGTTGGCCGAAGTGATTGGCACCGACCCTGAAAGTGATTTAGCCGTGCTGCGCATTAATTTGGACGACTTGCCGGTTATTGAACTGACCGATTCTGCCGACGTAGCAGTGGGCGACGTAGCGCTAGCCATTGGTAACCCTTTTGGGGTGGGCCAGACCGTCACCATGGGCATTATTAGCGCCACGGGACGTAATCACCTAGGGCTCAACGCCTATGAAGATTTTATTCAGACAGATGCTGCGATCAATCCAGGTAATTCTGGCGGCGCGCTGGTCAACCCTGACGGTGCCATGGTGGGTATTAATACCGCCATTTTCTCACGCTCAGGGGGTTCCCAGGGTATTGGCTTTGCGATCCCCGCCAACCTTGCCCACAGCATCCTAGATGAACTGGTTACTCAAGGACGTGTGATTCGTGGCTGGCTGGGTATAGAGGCACAAGCGCTATCACGCGAACTCGCGGCCTCCTTTGGGCTGCAAACACCTCAAGGCGTCATTGTTGCCGGTGTCGTCAGCGGTGGTCCGGCTGCGCAAGCAGGTCTAGAGCCTGGCGATGTACTACTCGCCGTGGACGGAGAGCCCATTCTGGATGCTCGCTCCACGATGAGCGAAATCGCCTCAATCCCCCCCGGCACGTCGCTGCCGTTAACCATTGTGCGCAGCGGCGAGCGCATGGAAATGACATTAGAAGTGGGCGAACGCCCGCTTCCCGCTATTCCGATTAATGAAGAGGTGCCCGGCCAACGCGACTCATAGCGGTAACAGTTTGAACGCGTTGGCACGATATTTGGTGGGCCTCAATCGCGAATACGGTACTCAGCTGAACGGGCGTGGGCGGTTAATGACTCGCCTCGCGCCAATACCGAGGCAATTTTGCCCAGCTCAGATGCACCGCCTGCCGAGCAGTGAATAATCGAAGATCGCTTCTGGAAATCGTAGACACCTAGCGGTGACGAGAAACGTGCCGTTCCAGAGGTAGGCAGCACGTGATTGGGCCCCGCGCAATAATCTCCCAGCGCTTCAGCAGTGTAACGCCCCATAAAGATCGCCCCGGCGTGACGGATATCGTCCAACCAAGTGCCTGGCTCAGCGACCGAAAGTTCCAGATGCTCAGGGGCAATCCGGTTAATCAGCGTAATCGCTTCTTGGGCGTCCTGACAAAGCACTAACGCCCCACGCCGGCGTAGCGATTCACGCACAATCTCTTCGCGCTCTAGTGTCGGCAGCAGGCGCTCAATCGCAGCCTCAACGGCAGCTAAGTGCGCCTTATCCCAGCTCACCAAGATCGCCTGCGCGTCTTCGTCGTGTTCGGCCTGGGAGAACAGATCCATCGCCAACCAATCAGGATCAGTCAGCCCATCGGACACCACCATGATTTCCGAGGGGCCGGCAATCATGTCGATTCCCACCTGTCCAAATACCGCCCGCTTTGCGGTGGCGACATAAATATTGCCTGGGCCAACTATCTTGTCGACGCGAGGCACCGTTTCTGTGCCATAAGCAAGCGCAGCCACCGCCTGAGCCCCACCGATGGTGAAGACATAATCGACCCCGGCCAGGTGGGCCGCAGCCAATACCAACTCATTGAGCACGCCATCCGGCGTAGGCACTACCATGACAATCTCTCGGACACCGGCCACATGGGCAGGAATCGCATTCATCAGCACCGAGGAGGGGTAAGCCGCCTTCCCCCCCGGCACATAGATACCGGCGCGATCCAGTGGGGTGACTTTCTGTCCCAGCACCGTGCCGTCAGCCTCTTCGTATTGCCAGGAGCTGGGCTTTTGGCGCTCGTGGTACTGCTTAATGCGCTCGGCAGCACTGGAAAGCGCTTCACGCTGCTCAGAAGGCAGGTGATCAAACGCCTTCTTCAACTGCTCAGGTGTGAGTTGCAATTCGTCCATTGAGCTAACAGAAAGCCTATCAAAGCGGTTGGTAGCTTCAATTACTGCGGCGTCGCCTCGCTGTTTAACACTGGCAAGAATTTCTTCTACGCGTGCCTGAACTGCTTTGTCTGACACCCCCTCCCAATCTAACAGCGCATCAAGCTGATGGTTAAAGTCTGCATCGCTTGTCGACAGGCGTGAAATGGTGGCATTACGTTGTTTGCTATTGGGTTCGCTCATGGGTCACCTCATGTCATTCGGCAAGCTGTGCCTGACGCTTTTTGACCGCGCTGTCTAGGCGGGCCAGTAACGGCTTAATGCGCTCATGCTTCATGGTCATGGCTGCCTTATTCACCACTAGTCGGGTGCTAATATGGGCGATTAACTCACGCGGCTCCATTCCATTCGCCCGCAGTGTATTGCCGGTATCAACGATATCGACAATTTCGTCCGCTAGGTTCATCAGGGGCGCAAGCTCCATGGCGCCATAAAGCTTGATCACTTCGGCTTGAATGCCCTGCTCGGCGTAGTAACGGCGGGCCACGTTAACAAACTTGGTGGCCACCCGACGCCGGGCGCGCGCTGGCAACTGGCCGGTAACGCCCGCCGTCATCAACTTACAGCGAGCAATCTCCAAATCCAGCGGCTCGTAAAGCCCTTCAGCGCCGTGCTCAAGCAGTACATCTTTCCCAGCGATACCCACATCCGCGGCACCCAACTGAACGTAGGTGGGCACGTCGGTTGCGCGGATAATCACCAGCTTGACGTCTGGCAAGTTGGTGTCAAACAGCAGCTTACGGCTTTTGCTTAGATCCTCGGCGGGCGTGATGCCCGCATCGGCCAGCAGTGGCAGCGCCTCTTCCAGAATGCGGCCCTTCGAGAGGGCTAAAATCAGTTGCTTACTCATCGTTTAGGCCAGTGGTTAATAGCATGCACCGCCGGTAGCATGCAGAATTCGTAGCAAGCGAGTTTGGTCGCATGGTTTAGCCAGGAATACGGCGAATGCGCGCGCCCAGTAACTGCAATTTTTCTTCGATGCACTCGTAGCCACGGTCAATGTGATAGATACGATCGACCAGGGTTTCCCCTTCGGCCATCATCGCTGCAATCACCAGCGAAGCGGAAGCGCGTAGATCGGTCGCCATGACAGGCGCGCCGGATAGCTTCTCAACCCCTTCAATCAAAGCGGTATTACCTTCCAGCACAATATTGGCGCCCATGCGGTTAAGCTCTTGAACGTGCATAAAGCGGTTCTCGAAGATCGTTTCGACCACTCGAGAGTGCCCCACGGCCACTGAGTTCATAGCCACGAACTGCGCCTGCATATCGGTGGGGAACGCTGGATAAGGAGCCGTGCGTATATTTACCGCCTTGGGGCGCTTGCCGTGCATATCCAGAGCAATCCAATCGTCACCGCTGGTAATCTCAGCACCCGCCTCTTCCAGCTTAGCGATGACCGCATCCAGGATATCCGCCCGGGTACGCTTAACCTTCACTCGCCCGCCTGTCATGGCAGCGGCTACCAGAAACGTGCCCGTTTCAATACGGTCGGGCATGACATCGTGTTCACAGCCGTGGAGTTTCTCAACGCCCTCAATGGTAATAGTGTCAGTACCTTGGCCGCTGATTTTAGCGCCCATCTTGATCAAACACTCTGCCAAGTCGACGATTTCAGGCTCGCGAGCAGCGTTCTCCAGAACGGTTTTGCCATCGGCCAGCGTCGCCGCCATCAGTAGGTTTTCGGTACCGGTTACCGTCACGGTATCAAAGTAAATCGTCGCGCCTTTCAGGCGGCCATCGACCCGCGCACGGATGTAGCCCGCTTCAACGCGAATCTCAGCACCCATGGCCTCTAAACCGCGGATGTGCAAATCCACCGGCCGCGAACCAATCGCGCAGCCACCGGGCAACGACACATCGGCTTTACCGAAGTGGGCAAGCAGTGGCCCTAACACCAAGATGGAAGCGCGCATCTTCTTAACCAGCTCATAAGGTGCGTGGCATTGTGTCACCTGAGAACCATCTAACTGGATACTCAGCTTCTCACCCATTACCGGCTCAACCCCCATACGCCCAAGCAACTCTAAGGTGGTGGTAATATCCTGCAGGTGTGGCAAATTACCAATCACTACGGGGCCGTCGGCCAGCAGGCTGGCACACAAGATGGGTAACGCTGCATTTTTGGCACCGCTCACCCACACTTCACCGTCTACCGAACCATTGCCGGTAATGATTAATTTATCCATGGAGCGACCGTTACTGGACGTTTTCCGGTGCAGTTTGCCACTGCGCCGGAGTAAACGTTTTGATACTAATGGCGTGGAGCGCGCCAGAGGCGATCTCATCACTGAGAGCAGCGTAGACGAGCTGCTGACGCTTGACCGGAGAGAGACCTTCAAAGGCATCGCCAACCGCAATCACCTGAAAATTACAGCCTTCACCCTGAATATGGAACTGGCATCCGTCTATACGGGATTCAAGCAGTGCTTTTACCTCGTTGGGTTGCATGGCGCAAAAAACTCCTTTGGGGTCGTCAATATTAATAAACGTAATTGGGGCGACATAATAAAGAAAAGTAGCGCGCTTGGCGATGGCGTAGTTTTAAATGGCCTAGCTCTAAACAGCCAAGGTCGCTGATGGATGATCAATCAATGCATCCAGTTCGGCTAATGAGGCAAGGCGGCGTAGAGGAACTGAAAAGCGGATAACCTGAACCTGGATTTCGCGCTGCCGACACGTGCGCAACCATTCAAACAGCACGCTGATGGCAGCACTGCTGGCTTTTTCAACGCGGCTAAAATCCAGTGTTAGTGAGGTTAAGTCGGCTTGCTTGAGCCACGTAACACCGCTGGCGGCCAAATCAGCCGCCAACGTCACATCCACATCACCGACTACTTGCAGGGTAGCGTCTTCAGCATCCACCGTGACACCGGGGCGTGTAAAAAGCGTTGTCACGCATCGCCTCCCTGTTCAAGCTCTTCAACACCCACCTCAGGCGACCAGCCGTCGATGACAGCATCATAATCGCGATTATTATCGCGCATGGCCTGGTCGAACTGATTGCGGAACGTCAAACCCAGGTTAATGCCATTTACGATCACATTGACCACCCGCCACTCGCCATTAGAAAGCCTTAAGCTATAGCTCACGGGGTACACTTGACCATTATTCGCCACCACTTCCATCGCGACACTAGCTTGATCGTCATAGCGCTGCGCTTGCTGGGCATCCAGCACTCGTAGCTCGTCATAATCAAATGTCACCAGCCCACGGGTATAGGTATCAATCAGCGTTTGACGAAACACATCGGCAAAACGGCTGCGCTGTTCTGGGGTCGCGTTGCGGAAATAGTTACCCATCACACTGGCACCGATATAGCGAAAATCAGCCACTTGGTCGAGATTTCTATCCACTAACGCCTCAAGCTCACCCAGATTATTAGCGTAATAATCTTGGCGACCATCAAGGTCTTCCATTAGTGATTCAACATTATCGCGAACCAATGCTTCAGGGGACTGGCTCTGTGCTAGGGCCTGTAGCGGCAACACTAACCCCACCATGATCATACCCACCAGCAACCAACGACTTACCATCCCGTTTACTCCCTTCATAACCATTATCTCCCGACCCGTTAATGCACTGGGCTCGTGCCTCATTAGTTGAAACATTAATTACTTGCCATGTTGGACACAAATTGCTGGATAAGTTCTTCCAGCACCAGCGCCGACTGAGTATCACGAATCGTGTCACCCTCCTCCAGCATCTCAGGGTCACCGCCTGCGCTAAGGCCGATATACTGCTCGCCTAACAAGCCGGCAGTAAGAATAGAAGCTATCGTGTCTCTGGAGAGCTGGCCTTCCAACTCGCTGTCCAGGCTTAGCACTACCCGTGCATCGAACCACTGCGTATCCAACTCAATAGATTCAACGCGCCCCACCGTCACCCCCGCCATAGTGACCCGAGCGCGAGGTTTTAAGCTACCAATATTGGCAAAATTGGCCTCCAACTGAAACGACTGAGCGGGCGCGGAGAGTGTCAGTCCACTAACACGCAAGCCGAGGAATACAAGTCCCAAAATGCCAGCAATCATAAACAGGCCAACACCGAACTCCATGGTTTTACTGCGTCTCATGAAACTGCTCCACCCATTAAAGGCCGCCAAACATGACGGCAGTCAACACAAAATCAAGCCCCAGAACTGCAAGCGACGAATACACTACCGTGCGTGTGGTAGCACGAGATATGCCTTCTGAGGTCGGCACCAGGTCGTAGCCCTGAAAGACAGCAATCCAGGTCACCACCAGCGCAAACACAGCGCTTTTGATCATCCCATTGCCAATATCACTGACAAAAGCCACATTGGCCTGCATGTTGCTCCAGTAAGAGCCCTCGAAAACGCCCAACCACTCCACGCCCACCAAGTAGCCACCCCAGATACCCACCACACTAAAACCTACGGTTAGAATGGGTAGCGACACAAAGCCCGCCCATAGCCGCGGAGCGACCACCCGGCGCAGCGGATCAACACCGATCATCTCCATACTGGTGAGCTGCTCGGTGGCTTTCATCAAGCCAATCTCAGCGGTCAATGCCGAGCCCGCACGGCCAGCAAACAGCAACGCAGCCACCACAGGCGCCAGCTCACGCAGCAGTGACAGCGCCACCATCTGCCCAAGCGCCTGCTCAGCGCCGAAATCGACCAGAATGGTATAGCCCTGCAGTGCCAGCACCATGCCGATAAACAGCCCAGACACCAACACGATGGCGAGTGAGAGCACACCGACAAAATGCATCTGATGCAACCATAAGCGCCAACCCTCACGGGATGGCACACCGATAGCGGATTGGAAGAGAAACACCCCCGCGCGGCCTAATGCTTCCATTAAATCGCACCCTCGACGCCCCAATCGGGTAATACGCGCGGTGCCGTTAGAAAATTTTGACTGCATGTGTCCCTGCCCTGTATTTACCCTGCATTGAAGCCATTAGCCTGTCTTTGTCATCGGGGGCTCGCCCAAAATATCGCGATAAAATGCCTCAGCGGGATAGTGAAACGGCACTGGGCCATCAGGCTCGCCATGAATAAACTGGCTAACCCTGGGGTCTTGATTCGTATCTAAGGTTTGCGGCGTACCATGGGCAACCACCTGACCATCAGCAATTAAATAGAGATAGTCTGCAATGCTCAGCGTCTCCTTAATATCGTGAGACACCACCACAGAGGTGAGTTGCAGCGCTTGATTAAGGCGCTTAATAAGCTGCACTAAAACGCCCATCGAGATGGGGTCCTGACCAACGAAAGGTTCGTCATACAGGATCAACTCCGGGTCCAGCGCCACGGCACGAGCCAGAGCGACCCGCCGCGCCATGCCTCCCGACAGCTCTGCGGGCGTCAAGTGACGCGCCCCCCGCAACCCGACCGCCTGCAGCTTCAGCAGCACTAGATCGCGCACCATGGTATCGGGCAAATCAGTATGTACGCGTAACGGAAAAGCAACGTTTTCAAATACATCTAAATCGGAAAACAGTGCGCCACTTTGAAATAGCATCCCCATCCGCTTGCGTAGCGTAAATAGCGCCTTACGAGACAGCCGATGAACATCCTGCCCATCAATCACTATCCGCCCACGCTCTGGAGTCAACTGCCCGCCGATTAGCTTAAGCAGCGTGGTTTTACCAGTACCGCTTGGCCCCATAATCGCGGTTACTTTGCCGCGCGGAATCGTCATATTTATGCCGCGAAAAATCTCGTGATCGCCACGTGAAAAATGGAGGTCTTCAATTTCAATAAATGGAGCATCTGTCATGGATCAGTTGACTCTTAACGAGGCGCACTTGGGTTAGCCATCATACCCTATTTGCGGCTATCGCGGTTATAAAACAGTGTTTCTAAAACATTATCAAACATTGTACTATAACGCTACAAAACACGACGGCACGCTTGAGTATTTCTACTGGTCTAACCATTTATTGTTAGCGAATCGGTAGCAGGCCGCCTTATTGTCAAAACGCATCCGGGCTAACGGTCTTAAGTACTAGCTGAACGACTGCCTATAAAGGGCGTCAAGATGTTATTCTTGGCGGTTACTACTTTTTATATGTTCAATGATTAAGAGAAAACGCTATGCGCCAGCCTCTCGCTCCACCCAGCCTACTACGCGAAAGTGCATTGCGTACGCTGCAAATTGAGCAGGCAGCCATTGGCGGCCTTCAAGCCAAACTAGACGAAAGTTTTGACCGTGCCTGCGAGCTAATTCTCGCCTGCCAAGGCCGCGTGGTGGTGACCGGCATGGGCAAGTCGGGGCATATCGCTGGTAAGCTGGCGGCCACACTTGCCAGCACAGGCACACCAGCTTTTTTCGTTCACCCTGGTGAAGCCAGCCACGGCGATTTAGGCATGATTACCCGTTCCGATGTGGTATTGGCGCTGTCTAACTCGGGTGAAACCGCCGAAGTCACTGCGCTCTTACCGCTGCTTAAACGCCTGGGTACGCCGCTAGTCAGTATGACAGGCCGCCCCAACTCCACGCTGGCTAAACACGCTGATGCGCACCTGAACAGCGGCGTAGAGCGTGAGGCATGCCCGCTCGACTTGGCCCCCACCAGCTCAACAACGGCAGCGCTCGCCCTGGGCGACGCCCTCGCTGTGGCGCTGCTGGAAGCGCGCGGTTTTACCGCTGAAGATTTTGCCCTTTCCCACCCCGGTGGCAGCTTAGGCAAACGCTTGCTGCTGCGCGTTAGAGATCTTATGCACGACGGTGAGCGACTGCCCCAAGTCCCCCTGGGAAGCCCGCTGCGCGACGCGTTATTGGAAATCACCCGTCAAGGGCTAGGCTTTACCTGCGTGGTAGATAGCGATGGCCGCCTAGCCGGGGTATACACTGACGGTGACCTTCGACGCACGCTCGACCAGTTTCACAACCTGCGCGATGTCATCGTTGACGATGTAATGACCCGGCCGGGCAAGCGCATCGCCCCCGACATCCTGGCGGCGGAAGCGGTACGTATCATGGAAGAGAGCCGCATTACGGCGCTAGCAGTGGTTGATGAACAACAGCGTCCTATCGGGGCGCTACATATGCATGACCTGCTTGCCAGCGGCGTTATTTAAGACAGCGGCGTCATTCAGCAATATTACCGACCCGCTTTACGAATTTAATGATAAGGAGGTTCTATGACCTTACCTAATGCGCTACTTGATCGACTCCGCCGCGTGCGCCTATTAGCATTGGATGTTGACGGCGTACTGACCGACGGCCGCCTCTACTTCCAGGCTGACGGTATCGAAATCAAAGCATTTCATACTCAGGATGGTCATGGGCTGAAGCTTCTCAAGCGAGTGGGTATACATGTAGCGCTGGTGACGGGCCGCGACTCTCCCATGGTGAGCCAGCGCGCCGCATCACTGGGCATCGACCTGGTCCATCAAGGCTGTGAAGACAAGCTTGCCACCCTGCGCGGGCTTTGCCAGCGTCTCGATATAGAGTTAGAGCAGGTGGCCTACTGTGGTGACGACCTGCCTGACTTGGCCGCTATTAAGCGTTGCGGTGTCGGCATTACCGTCCCTAATGCGCCAGATTACATGCATACCCACGCCGACTGGACCACGGAACGTCTAGGTGGCCACGGCGCCGTACGTGAAATCTGTGACACAGTGCTTGAATCTCAAGGGCACTGGGGCGCGGTGCTAGACACCTATCTTCACGGTCGCACCTAATGGTGAAGCAGGTAAAAGTACGCATTTGGTTAGCCGGGCTGGTCGTAGCCCTGGGGGCTCTACTGGTGTGGCTTGACCCACGGGGGCCTCAAGACACGGCCATTGACCCTGAAGCGCAGGCCCAGGAGCCAGGCCACGTACTGGAAAACGCTGAGATCACCCTTTTCGGTGAAAATGGCAGCGTATTACAGGCGCTTAAAACCCCACGCCTGATCCATACGCCGCAGCGTAGTGAAACCTGGACGGAAGAGCCCGAAGCTATTTTATACGATAGCGAAAACCGCCAGTGGCTAGCTAGCGCTGATGTAGGCACGCTTAACACGTCCACTCAGGCCTTGCTGATGTCAGGCGCGGCTCGCCTGATCGCACCGGATGAAGGTTGGCAGTTAGACACTGAATTATTGCACTATGACGGGCTAAAACAGCATGCGTGGAGTGAAACACCGGTAGTGCTACAACAGCCGCCCCAGCAAATGAACGCGTCGCGCATGGACGTCTGGCTTAACGAAAGCCAAGTGCGCTTAACTGATAATGTGCGTGGCACGCACCCTCCGGCCACGCAACGCTAACAGGATTTGCCATGAAATCACTGCTATATACCGCCCTTTTTGCCCTTGCGGTACCACTCTCGGCACTGGCCCAAAACAGCCAGGCCCCGGTAGAAGTTGAAGCCGACCGTTTAGACCTTGACCAGCGAGCGGGAACCGCTGTCTATACAGGCAATGTCGATATTCGCCAAGGCGGAATGCAATTACGTGGCGAGCGAGTAGAGATCGAACGCAACGAGGCAGGCGAGCTCTCCCGCGCGACCTCCACCGGTGAGCGCGCTTACTTACGTCATCAAGCTGAAGGGCAAGAAGGCCCTACAGAAGGTTGGGCAAGGCGCATTATTTATCATGTCGCTGAACGCCGCGTTGAGCTGATCGACCAAGCCGAATTAACGCAACAAGAAGACACCTTCACCGGCGGTCGCCTTGAATATTTCATTGACCGTGAAGTGATTCAGGCCCGCTCTGACGTTGACGGCAGCGAAACCCAGCGCATACGTATGACGCTTCAGCCCGAACAATAGGGAGCCAAGCCTTGGCAACTACAGACACTGCGCCAATCAAAACCCTATATGCCCACCACTTGGCCAAAAGCTATAAGCGACGCCGAGTCGTTAAAGACATCAATTTAGAGATCTCCCAAGGCAGCGTTGTGGGCTTGCTCGGCCCCAACGGTGCAGGCAAAACCACCTCTTTTTATATGATTGTGGGGCTGGTGAAATCCGATGCTGGCAAAGTGGGTATCGACGATGTAGATCTAACCCGCGCCCCAATGCATGAACGCGCTGCGGCGGGTATCGGCTACCTTCCGCAAGAAGCGTCTATTTTTCGTAAATTATCGGTTGCCGATAATATTATGGCGATACTCGAAACGCGCAAAGAGCTCAGCCGTCGCGACCGCGAGCAGCGCCTGGAAGCGCTACTTGAAGATTTTCACATTACCCATATTCGCGACAACCTGGGCATGAGCCTTTCAGGCGGTGAACGCAGGCGTGTGGAGATTGCTCGCTCACTGGCGACAGAACCCGCATTCATTCTGCTGGACGAGCCCTTTGCTGGCGTAGACCCCATTTCGGTGGGCGAGATCAAAACCATTATTCGGGCATTAAAACAGCGCCACATCGGCGTACTGATTACCGACCACAACGTTCGCGAAACCCTGGATATTTGTGATATCGCCTACATCGTGGGCGATGGTCAAATCATCGCCAGCGGCTCTCCAGCCTCGATACTCACTAACCAGAAAGTGAGGGAGGTTTATTTAGGCGCTGATTTCCGCCTCTAGCTTATTTTTCACTTCTAATTAGCGCTCTACAACAACTTTACTACCAATGGCATGCTTATTGCACTTGCACCTGAGACCTACTCGCACTAGGGTGGAGCATTCTGATTAACGAGTGGTTCTCAGATGGTCATGAAAGCTTCTCTTCAACTGCGCATGGGCACACAGCTGACCATGACACCTCAGCTGCAGCAGGCCATTGCCCTGCTACAGCTATCAACGCTGGACTTACGTCAAGAAATTCAGCAGGCCCTAGATGCCAACCCCATGCTGGACCAAGAGGATGAATTTGGCGAACAGGCTGTCAGCGAGCCCAAAGAGGAAGAGTGGTCAGAGAGCATTCCCACCGAGCTCTCGGTAGATAGTGACTGGTCTGATACCTACCAAGATATGGGCAGTCACGGTGGCACCAGCAGCGAAGGACCTGATTTTGAGCGCCAAGCGGCTGGCCAGAGTCTTCATGGGCACTTGCTGTGGCAGCTTGCCATGACTGATTTTGGCGCGCGAGAGCAACTTGTCGCAGAAAGTCTTATCGACGCGTTAGATGCTAATGGCTATTTAACTCAGCCGCTCAACGATATCCGTGAAGGGCTTCGCGCCCAAGGTGTCGATGGGCTTAGCCAGCGCGAAGTGGAAACTATTCTGCTTAAACTTCAGCAATTTGAGCCAACAGGGATATTCGCCCGCGACCTGCGGGAGTGCCTGATGCTGCAGCTGGCCATTCTTCCCGATGATACGCCGTTGCTGGTTCCTGCCCGCCGCTTAGTACGGCAGTTTCTGGAAGCGCTCGGCAAAGATGACATGCGCTTACTAAAACGCCGCCTGGGACTCGATGATGACCAGCTGGCTGATGTCATTCTCCTCATTCGTAGCCTTGATCCACGCCCGGGCAGCGCCTATGGCGATACCGATGATAGTTATGTAACGCCCGACCTGGTCGTACGCCATGACCACGAAGGCTGGCACTTAGAGCTCAATCCTGAGGCATTGCCAAGGCTGCGCATTCAGCCCGACTACGCAAGCTTAATAAAGCGTGCGGATAAAAGTCAGGACAATCAGTTTTTAAAAGAACACCTGCAGGAAGCACGCTGGCTGATCAAGAGCCTCTCTAGCCGCAACGATACGCTACTGCGCGTTGGACGCGAGATTATCACCCGGCAAATTGGCTTTTTAGAACACGGCGAAGAAGCCATGAAGCCGCTCATATTGGCCGATATCGCCGAGGCCGTGGAAATGCACGAATCGACTATTTCCCGGGTAACCACTCAGAAATTTATTCATACGCCTCGCGGCGTATTTGAACTCAAATACTTTTTCTCAAGCCAAGTCAGCAGCCAGGATGGTGACAGCCATTCAAGCACCGCTATTCGCGCTCGGCTTAAGAAATTGGTTCAAGAGGAGCCGCCAGGCAAGCCGCTTTCTGATAGCCGCTTAGTCACGCTATTAGGAGAGTGGGGAATTCAAGTAGCGCGTCGAACGGTGGCTAAATACCGTGAAGCCATGGGCATTCCCTCCTCTAGCGAGCGACGTCGTTTGCGCTAGCACAAATCAACGTTTTAGGGAAACTCTCGACAAGGGCTTTGCAACGCGGCAAAAAGGGTTACAATCGAAGTACAGTCCGATGGATAAGGAGTACGTCAATGCAAGTTAATATCACTGGTCATCACGTAGAACTGACTGACGCCTTGCGTGACTATGTCAACGAAAAGCTTGAACGTGTAGAGCGCCATTACGACAACATAACCACGGTGCAAGTCACCTTATCTGTGGAGAAAGAGCGCCAGCAGGCCGCCTGTACGCTGCACGCAGCAGGTGCTGATTTACATGCGGAAGCCCTAGACAGTGATATGTACGCCGCTATTGACGCATTAGCGGACAAAATTGATCGGCAACTCGTTAAACATAAGGAAAAAGCACAAGCTCGCGCCCAAGGCGCAGGCGTGCGTTAATTCAATGACGTTGGAAACCATACTCCCCCCGGAACGTGTTCTCTTTGACGTACCCGGGGGCAGCAAAAAAAGGGTGCTGGAATTTTTCAGCACCTTTATTGCCCAAAATATCCCCAGTCTGGACAGCCAAGAAGTGTTTAGCCGTTTAATTGGCCGTGAGCGCTTAGGCAGTACCGGGATTGGTAACGGCGTGGCTATTCCCCATGCGCGTAGTCCTCACTGCTCGGCCCCGATTGCTGGTTTTTTAAAACTCGCAGAAGCGATTGATTTTGATGCTATCGACGGCGACCCGGTGGATCTGGTATTTGTATTGCTAGTTCCAGAAGAGGCTGATGACACACATCTCTCTCTGCTCGGCCAGGTAGCGACCATCATGAACGATGCGGATACGCGTCAGAAACTGCGTAAAGCAGGCAGCCAGCGCGAACTACTTGAGTTGCTTACCGCTAAAATTCGTGAGCAAACAACCTCCTGAAAGCCTAAACCTGCCAAGCGGTACTCAACGGCAGGTTGTTTTGCGCTCGCCACCCTTAACGCAGCTTGATCAAAGCAAAGAGAGACCCTATGCAACTTGTGATCATTAGCGGCCGCTCTGGGTCAGGTAAATCTATCGCCTTACAAGCGCTTGAAGATCTTGGCTATTATGCGATTGATAACCTTCCTGCCATGCTGCTGGGTTCGTTGGTGGACGAACTACGCGACAAAGGCGACCGTGCCCATTTAGCGGTCAGCATTGACGCCCGTAACTTGCCTGGCGCGCTAGAGCGACTGCCCTCTATGCTAGAGGAGCTGCGGCAACGTAAAATTGATTTTCAAGTGATCTATCTGACCACGGACGCCCGCATATTGCTTGAGCGTTACTCCGCCACTCGTCGTCGCCACCCGCTCACGCGCGACAGCGAAATGACACTTGAAGAAGCCATCAATAAAGAAGAAGAGACGCTACACGATATTCGTGATCTGGCTGATTTATTGATCGATACCTCGCGTCTATCGGTTCACGATTTACGTCGTCGCATTACTGACCAGGTCGCCCATCAGAGACGCGATAAGCTCACGCTGACGCTTGAATCGTTTGGTTATAAGCGCGGTGTACCGCTGGATGCTGATTTGGTTTTCGACGTGCGCTGCCTGCCAAACCCATATTGGGATCCAACGCTACGCCAATTCACAGGCCGCGATGCGAACATAGTGGCCTTCTTAAGCGGTTATCCCATCGTAGACGCCATGACTAACGATATTCAGGCTTGGCTTGAGCGCTGGCTGCCCGCTTACCAAGATAGCCAGCGTAGCTACATGACTATCGCGATTGGCTGCACCGGTGGGCAACACCGCTCGGTCTATATGGTCGAACAGCTAGCAGAGCGATTAGTACACAGTATGGGCGAAATTCAATTACGTCATCGCGAGTTAGGCTTGCAGTACACATTAAATGAACAGCTAGCTGCTCCGCCTGCCAGCACATCCCAAACCGACGAGCAGCAAGCAACTTCTTAAGCGCTTCTATCCATTAATGACACCACTCGGCGAAAAGGAACCAGGGTGCCAGAAAGAATTCTCACACTTACCAATCAACGCGGCCTGCATGCACGCGCGGCGACCAAACTGGTAAAATGCGGCCAACAGTTCACGGCGACAATACGTGTTCAAAAACAGCAACAGGTCGCTGACGCCGCCAACATCATGTCACTGCTGATGCTCGCGGCCCCTTGCGGTACCGAGCTAACCATCAACGCTGAAGGCGATGACGCCGAACAGGCGCTTGATGCTATTCAAGCGCTGTTCGATGCTCGTTTTGAGGAAGATCAGTAGCTTTTAATCTCCCGCTACGGTCATGGCATCAATTAACCAACTACCCGTGTGAACACTGCCACGGGTATCGGTGTCATCGCCAATCCCCACTAACCCGGCAAACATCCGCTCCAGGTTCCCAGCGATCGTAAACTCCTCGATCGGGTACTGTACTTTTCCATCCTCTACCCAAAACCCTGCAGCGCCACGTGAGTAATCACCGGTCACGCCGTTAACGCCCTGCCCCATCAGCTCGGTTACCCAAATACCCCGCCCCATCTCTTTTAATAGACTGTCACGGGATTGCAGTGGTGCCACTAAACGCACATTTCGTGCCCCACCAGCATTGCCCGTGGTTTGCAAACCCAGCCGACGAGCACTGTAGGAAGAGAGCATATAGCTGGCAATGCTGCCCTGATCGATAAAACGATTATTACGGGTTTGCACGCCCTCGCCATCAAACGGCGAACTCGCTGTGGCACCGATTTCCATTGGACGTTCTTCAAGGCTGAACCAATCGGGAAACAGCGGCGTGCCAAGCCGATCACACAGAAAAGAGGCTTGGCGATATAAAGCACCACCTGCTAAACCACTCAGTAAATGACCAATCAATCCACTGGACAGCGACGGGTCAAATAGCACTGGAAAGGTGCCCGTGGGCGGACGTTTTGCGCCGAGCCTGCGCAGCGTACGCTCGGCGGCCTCACGGCCCACCTCGGCGGGGTCGCGCAGTGCCTTGGGATCGCGTGCAGAAGTGTAGTCATAGTCGCGCTGCATACCGCTCGCATCCTGGGCAATCAGCATGCATGAAAGAGAGTGACTACTGCCCTTTTGGGTACCTAAAAAGCCGTGGCTATTGGCATAAACGCGCACGCCTTCGCCACTCGAAAGTGATGCGCCATCTGACTGCGAGATACCGTCAACATCACGCCCCGCCTGCTCGCAAGCAAGCGCTAGCTCGATCGCCTCATCGGTTGTGAGTGCCCAGGGGTAATGCACTTCCAGATCGGGTAACTCGGTGGCCATCAACGATGCATCGGCCAACCCGGCGGCCGGATCTTCTCCGGTATAGCGGGCAATCGCCAGCGCTTTTTCTACCGCAGCCTGGATCGAGGCGCTGCTAGCATCCGTTGATGAGGCACTACCTTTACGCTGGCCTACGTAAAGCGTCACGGCGATGCCCTGATCTCGGGATAACTCAACCGTTTCAACTTCGCCCTGGCGTACGCTCACACCTATTCCCTGATCGACGCTTGCGCCTACTTCGGCAGCATCCGCGCCCAAGCGCTTTGCCAGCGCTAGCGCCTCTTCGGCCCGCGCGGTCAGTAACGACTGCTGCGCGGATGCATCAAATGCCTGTGCCATATGGCCTCCTTTCTCAACCGAATGTCTCCAAGAGAATGTCTTCGGCGAATCAATGTTGTACTCGCAGCTGGTATAATGCCGCAACGAATTTTATCTGTGAGCCACACTATGCGTAAGCAACGTCCCGACCCCGTTGAAGTAGAAGAGCAGGAAGAACGCCCAAGCAAGTCGCAACTCAAACGCGAAATGCATGCCTTACAGGCACTTGGGGAAACGTTAATCGCCATGCGACCGGCAGAGCGCGCCCGCTTTCCCCTTTCTGACGATATGCTGCGCGCTATCGAGGAAACCTCGCGCATTCGTTCTCATGAAGGCCGCCGCCGCCATATGCAGTACGTCGGCAAACTTATCCGTAAAGAGGACCTCGCCGCCATCCAAGGCGTGTTCGATTCCATTGATCAAGAGCAGGAACAGCGCGACCACGCGTTTCACCGTCTCGAAAAATGGCGTGAACGCTTAATTGACGAAGGCGATGATGCTGTTGACCTGTTCATGGCGGAGCATCCCGATGCGGACCGCCAAACGCTGCGTCAATTAATTCGCAACGCCCAGCGCGAACGCGAGCAGGGCAAACCACCGACCAGCTCGCGTAAGCTCTTCAAACACCTTCGCGAAACCTTAGCGCTTTAAAACAGGCGCTTTAAAAGCAGTTCTTGAAAAAAGCTTTTTAAGACTGCGTGCCGCCAACGGTCAGCTCATCCAATTTCAGGGTGGGCTGGCCGACACCGACCGGCACGCCCTGCCCCTCTTTACCACACACACCAATCCCGGTGTCCAACGCCATGTCGTGGCCAATCATGGAAACGCGCTGCATGGCTTCCGGACCATTGCCGATTAAAGTGGCCCCTTTAACAGGCGCGGTCACCTTGCCGTCTTCAATCAGGTAGGCTTCGCTGGCGGAGAACACGAATTTACCCGAGGTAATATCCACCTGGCCGCCGCCAAAGCTGACCGCGTAAATACCGCGCTTAACGCTTTTGATAATATCGCTAGGCTCATCCTGACCAGCCAGCATGACCGTGTTGGTCATGCGTGGCATCGGCAAGTGGGCGAAAGATTCACGCCGCGCGTTTCCTGTGGGCGCCATGCCCATTAATCGGGCATTGAGCTTATCCTGCATATAGCCTGTTAAAATGCCGTCTTCAATAAGCGGCGTATACTGACCCGGCGTCCCTTCGTCATCCACGCTCATTGAGCCACGGCTATCCGATATCGTCGCATCGTCGACAATGGTGACGCCTTTAGCGGCCACACGCTCGCCCATCTTGCCAGCAAAGGCGGAACTGCCTTTACGATTGAAATCACCTTCAAGGCCGTGCCCTACCGCTTCATGCAGCAAGATTCCCGGCCAGCCGGATGCCAACACCACAGGCATTTGCCCTGCGGGTGCATCAATGGCTTCCAGGTTAACCAACGCCTGACGCACCGCCTCTTTGGCGTACTGCTCCGCCACTTGATCATCACGCAGTTTAGCCATGGAGTAACGACCGCCGCCACCGGCGCTGCCGCGTTCGCGACGCCCATTCTTAACTGCAATCACGCTGACATTGAAGCGCACCAGCGGGCGGATATCGGCCGCCAACGTGCCGTCACTAGCCCGCACCAACACCACTTCATAGGTGCCCGATAAGGAGGCACTTACCTGACTAATACTGGGGTCGGCAGCACGCGCCACACGGTCAGCCTGTTTCAGCATGGCGACTTTCTCTTCAGCACTCAGGCCAGCCAAGGGATCAATCCCTGCATAGCGCGACATGGCGGACACCGGACTAACCAGTTGCCCAGGCAAGCGCTTACCACTGCGCACAATGCCAGCCGCGGTGCGGCCGGTATCCATCAATGCATCGGCGGTAATTTGGTTGGAGTAGGCAAAACCAGTCTTCTCACCCGCCAGCGAACGCACGCCGACACCACCATCGATATTATAACTGGCCTCTTTTACCTCGCTATCTTCCAGCACCCAGCCCTCTTGCCAAGTCCGCTGGAAATAAAGGTCGGCGTAGTCAATACCCGCGCCCATGGCGTAGCCCAACCCTGTTTCCAGAGCGTCTAAATCCAACCCTCCGGGAGTCAACAGGATGGCTGCAGCGGTATCTACATCACTTTTATATGCGGTCATTGGGGGCCTTCTAAAGTAACCTGCGGCGAAGTCCATGGGCCTCGCACGCGATAATGAAGCGTTGTGGCGCGATCAAGGGCGTCGCCAAACAGTTGATCGGCGAGAAATAGCGCGCCGCCGACGATGGGCGCACCAACGGCAATGGCCGCGATCGGCAAACTTTGCGTCACTGGTAGTGTGACGCCAAGCCGCTGGTCAAGTTCACGCGTTACAAGATCGACGTTGCCTGTTAGCGTTAGGGTGGTGGCCGGGGCGTCAATTTGCAATGGGCCGCGAAGTGTTAGCAGTCCACCGGTTACATCGGCGGTACCGTTTACCCGGTCAAATGCAGTGCCCTGGCCGGTAACGTCAGAAAAATCCAAGCGCAGCCGTCGTAAGATGTTATCGAAATTGAGCAAGCCGATTAACCGCGCCGGTGCCGATTCCAGGGTGACGAAGCTGCCGTCACGAATGTCGGTGCTGATATAGCCATCGGCATGCCTTAACGCAAGTTGCCAGGGGGCGCCTGGCCAATCCAGCGAGGCCACCACATCGGTGCTGCGGCTGCGCATGGCCACAGGCTGGTCTAGGCGCTCAAGGGCGGTGCCGATATCCCCACCTTGAATTGAGATATCCGCACGGGTGTGGCTGGAAGAGGCATTACCCTCCCAGTACAACTCGCCTCGCGCTGAGAGCTGGCCAAGGGTCAACCCAACCGGAGTGAGCGAAAAGCGCTCTCCATCGGTTTGCCAGTAGGCCGTCAACGGACCGAAACGGCGTGGCCCCATGGAAATTTCGGATAATCGCAATCGCCCATTAGGCACATCGGCCAGCCAATCGGGAATGGCGGCTGGCGCCTGGCGCTGGGTTTTAACCGCTTGCATCCAGGAGTCTGGCGTAGGCGCATCACTGTCATGTTGCTTGTTAGCTAACGCCAGCAAACGATCAAGTGACAACGCTTCAATCGTCATATCCAAGGGCTGCGGCGATTGCGCATTGTACTGTAAGCGCCCGGTCACAAGATTACCGCTTAAATCCATATCGATGAGGTCACCGTTCATGCCACCGGTGGCACTAAGGCTGCCTAAACACTCATCTTGATAAACCACGCAGGGTGTCGATAACGCTACTGTTAAGGGCACCTGGCCGTTACCATTGCTGGGCGTAGACGCGCCTTCTGCCATTAACGGTGCAATCGCCTGCTGCCAAGCCAGCGGGTCAATACGCGGCACATCGGCATCAATGCTTAACCCAGCCTTCGTAGGCCAAGCGTGCGTGCGCGCTGCCTCATTACCTAGATATAGCGACCCGGCAAGAGAGCCGTTACGCTGCTGAAGTCGTGCGGAAGCAATATCAGCCAAACGGCTTTGGATCCGTCCAGCTTCAATGTCAGCCGCCACACTCCAGGGCCATGGCTGCTGGGCCGACTTGGCAAACGGTGCCGGTAAATGGCTGGTGACACCGAGTAGACGGCTTTCCAGGCGCAGGGTTGGCGTGGGCATTAAGCTGACATTGCCTTGCCACTGTAGCTGCCCTTCTAGCGGCAGGCGCCCCTGGCTGTCATCCAACCCAGCGAGCTCAAAAAGTGCCGAGGTCGCTACATTACCCTGCAGCTCTATTCTGTCGTCTTGGGTGTGAAAATCTGCGGCTATTTGCCCGCCTAGCAATTGGCCACTGGCGTCACCCACCAGCCCGCTGCTCTCTCCGTCCTGCAGCCAAGCGAGGTCACCCTCGACCGACTGAAGCCGTAAATCCAACGGCTGATAAACCACTTCGGAGAAGCTTGGCAAGGCATTAATTTCCAGCTGCAGCGCATCAGGCGTTTCCAGCGGCAGCGACAAGGCAATATCGCCATTAACATCGCCCGTTACGCGCAAATCACTCAGTGGGGAAAGATCAATATCGGGCATCGCCTGTAAAAAGGTCGTTAACGCTGAACCATCCGCCTGCAGCTGGCCCGATAAATTAAGTATCTCATTCTCCATCACCACTTCACCCTCTGAAGCAGTCACACCATGGCTTTGGGCATGTTCAACTTCAGCCTCTAACACCTTATTTTGCCATTTTAGACGGCCTTCAACGTCATCAAGACGTGGCCAGCCTGGCGCAATCGGTAAATGGCCTTGTGTAATTGCCAGCGCAAGTGTGGCGGTAAAATCCTCAGCGGTTACCGTTTCTCCTAAGGGTTGGCTTAGCTGTAACGACCCCTCGGTGACATAGCCACCGATATCGTTGAGCAGCCAATCGCGTAGTCCTTTATCCATCACGCTAAGCGGCAGCCACTGAGCCAGCGGTCGGTCTAGCGCGTCCACCTCACTAAAATCTAGATCTAAGCCAAAATGGCCGCGCTGATTACCGGTGACTAAACCAAAACCACCCGACACCTGAGCGCCATCCCAGTCAACGCTGAGGTTCTTGCCACTCACCATGGTATTGGGGCCATCGTATACCCACTCCACTTCGCCTTCGGCACGTCTTAACTGCATGGGAGCGGTAAAAAACTCGGGGAAATAGAGGGTACTGTCGCCGTCGCTACTAAATAGTACACGGCCACGAAAATCCCGCGCCTGCACCCAGGCATCCAACGGGCCGCCGCCAGGGGCCTGCTGCCAAGGCGAGACCTCGACACCGGTTAGGGCCGCATCGACTCCCCAGCGACCTTCTTGCTGCCCAACGTGCAATCCCTGGACTTGCCCGCGGGGGGCAAGGGTTTGCAATACTCGCGTTACTGACTCAGGTAGCAATACATAATCGCGCCAGGCTGTCAGCGAGGCGAGTTCAAAGGCACTGGTGCGAACTTCCCACCTCCCTGGTTGATGGGTGGCGTGCCAGTATCGCGGCAAGGCCGGGCCAACGCTGCCCCCGGGGGGTTGCGCCCACTCGACGCTATCAGCGTCACCACTCAGCCATGCCTCGCCTCCGTCGCCGTCACGCTGCCATAAGCCATTCGCTTCAATATCCCTTAGCACCGCGTACTGAACATTATGGCGAAGGGTTAACTGGGGCACATCGACGGCAACACGGGCCTCCTCAAGACGCCCAGCGCTCCAGCGGCCCCATAGCCGCGCACTCCCCCCAGCCTGCTCTAAATAGGCGGCATGATCAGGACGGAACATAGCGGCCAACACTACCAATTGATCAAGCTGAATATCCAGCTGTAGTGCTGCAGAAAAGTCGCTAAAGCCATGTTGACCGGGCTGCATCTCAACCTTCATTTCAGCCGCGGGAAGGGCAACCTTGCGCGCTTGCTGTAAAGATTCCGCAATATTGATCGCGCCTTCCAGCCGTGTGCGCCGCTCATCGCCAGTCAGCAGCAGTGTCTCGGCATGTAACATCACGGTGTCGTGCCTACCATGCAGCACCACGCGGGTGTCGTCTACCCATAGCCGCTGGCGCAATATGAGTCCGGCCCAGTCATCAATAGCGGCCAGATCGACATCCGGTTCAGACGCCATTAATAGCGGCAACTCGGCAGGCTCAGGCCATTGCCAAGAAGCTCCCGTGCCTTGATAGAGATGAAACTCAGTTCCGCTTATGCGTGCGTCGCTAAAAATCGGCGCCCTATTGACAAGCGACGCCCAGGTATCCAAACGCAGCCCTGCATGGTCCAGGGAAAACAGTGCTTGGCCATCGGGCGTTTCTGCGCTCAACCCATCAAGGCTTAACAGCAGGTCGCTCCGGGCAAAGGAAAGCGATAACCGCTCAATAGTGACCGGCACACCAATACGCGCTTCAAGCAGCGCTTCAATGCGAGGGGTAAGAGCGTCGGATTGACTGAAGGCCAAGCGGAGAAATAGCAGCAACATAGCGGTGCTGCCTAGCAGCCAGGCCGCTATCAGTAAACTCCAACGCACCAGCGAACGAGTCTGCATGATTACATCAGTACGATATCGTACTGCTCTTGGGAGTAGTGCTGTTCAACCTGGAAGCGGATCGTTTTATTAATAAATGTCTCCAGGTCTGCTACCGCAGCTGACTCCTCATCCAATAGACGATCAACGACGGACTGCGAGGCAAGCACCATGTAAGTTTCGGCACTGTAGGCGCGCTCCTCTCGGAGAATCTCGCGAAAGATTTCATAACAGACCGTTTCCGGGGTTTTCAGTGTTCCACGGCCGCTGCAGGTGGGGCAGGCTTCACAGAGCGTCTGCTCCAAACTTTCCCGGGTACGCTTACGAGTAAGTTGAACAAGGCCTAGTTCAGTGACGCCGGTACACTTGGTTTTGGCGTGATCGCGCTCTAAGGCTTTTTCCAGCACCCGCAATACCTGCCGCTGATGCTCAACGTCAATCATATCGATAAAGTCGATAATGATAATGCCGCCCAGATTACGCAGCCGAAGCTGGCGGGCAATCGCCGTCGCTGCTTCAAGATTGGTCTTGAAAATAGTCTCTTCAAGATTGCGGTGCCCCACATAACCACCGGTATTCACATCGATGGTGGTCATAGCCTCAGTGGGGTCAATAACCAAATAGCCGCCAGACTTAAGCTGTACCTTACGGCCTAACGCTTTCTGGATCTCATCTTCGACGCTATAGAGATCAAAGATAGGGCGCTCGCCGGGGTAGTACTCAATACGCTCGACCGCATCTGGCATAAACTCTTCAGCGAACTCCACCAGCTTGACGAAGTTTTCCCGTGAATCGATACGCACTTTTTCGATATCGTCGCGCATAACGTCGCGTAGCGTACGCATAAAGAGCGGTAAATCATCATAAATCACGCTCTGTGGTGTCGCGGTAACTTTACGCTCACTCACCTTGCGCCATAGACGCAACAAGAAATACATATCGCCTTTCAGTTCTTCATCGCCCACCCCTTCAGCAGCGGTGCGAACAATAAAGCCACCCGTCACTTCCAGCGTTTGCTCTGCCACGCTGCTATCCAGCAGTGCCTTTAAGCGCTCACGTTCACGCTCATCTTCAATGCGCTGCGATACGCCATGGTGTGGCGAGTCCGGCATGTATACCAAATAACGGGAAGGGATCGAAAGATGCGTGGTTAAGCGCGCCCCTTTGCTACCAATGGGATCCTTAGTGGCCTGCACGACTAGTGCCTGCCCTTCATGGAGCAACTGCCCAATGGTTTGCTGTTCATCAGGAGGCGTGCCTGGCGGCATTACTTCATGGGCATGAATAAACGCCGCCCGCTCTAAGCCAATATCAACAAAAGCAGCCTGCATTCCAGGCAGTACACGCACTACTTTGCCTTTGTAGATATTGCCCACGATACCACGCCGACGGGAACGCTCGATCAGTGCCTCTTGCAAAACGCCATTTTCAACCAGCGCGACGCGGGTTTCCATTGGCGTTAAATTGATGAGAACTTCACCGCTCATGCAAAATTCCTTGTTGGTTGACGTATTCCTTGCCAGCGA
This sequence comes from Vreelandella sp. DA03-1M, assembly GCF_055725665.1. Classification (NCBI taxonomy): domain Bacteria; kingdom Pseudomonadati; phylum Pseudomonadota; class Gammaproteobacteria; order Oceanospirillales; family Halomonadaceae; genus Vreelandella; species Vreelandella sp. DA03-1M. The sequence goes on along the minus strand of NZ_CM146798.1, from coordinate 1,814,100 downwards.
CTCAGGTGGCGCTCTCATCCAAGGGGAGTTAAACGCGCTGCCAGATGGGGACTCCCTGTCGGCGTAGCAAGTGTGTCGTCTCAAACAGTGGTAGCCCTACCACCGCCGAATGACTGCCATGAATCTGTTTTACAAATATGGCTGCTAATCCCTGTATTGCGTACCCACCTGCCTTATCAGCGGGCTCGCCGGTACGCCAGTAGGCAACAATCTCATGTGCTTCTATTTCTCGCATGGTCACCTGGGTGGTCACGCAGCAGGAGAGCATACCTTCAGGCCCACTCACCGCCACGGCGGTCAGCACTTCATGCTGCCTACCGGAAAGCAGCCGCAGCATATCAGCCCCCTGCTCGGCATCCACCGGTTTACCTAGAATTCGCCCATCAACGACGACAGCGGTATCTGACCCTAACGTAGGTAAGTCCGTTAGGGGGGATGCCGCCTTGGCTTTGGCAATCGCTAAGCGCTGTACATACGCTTGGGCCGACTCACCAACCAGCGGTGTCTCATCAATATCACAGGGGTGAACCGTAACCGATACACCAATAGATTCCAGCAAGGCCCGACGGCGTGGTGAGGCAGACGCTAAGCATAAGACAGGTGCAGTCATGAAGCGGCCAACCGACGCTCAAATGCTTGGAACATGGTAGATAGCCACGGCCATAAAAATGCACTGATCAGCGAGGGAATTAAAAAGGCCAGGTGAATCGAAAAATCACCCACGATGGTGCGCAGCCACTGCGCGACGAGCTGCACTAAGCCGAGCAACACCAACACGAGAGCCGACTGTTGTACCAGTGAATAAGCCCGGAAGCGTGGGTACACCAATGCACAAAGGAACGCTAAGAGCGAATAGATGAGAGCATGCTGCCCAAGCGCGGTGCCTTCGATTAAATCCATCAAAATGCCTAGTACAAAGCCATGAAAAACGCCGACTCTGTCGGGAGCTCGCATACACCAGTAAATTAGCATAAGCCCCAGCCATTCAGGCCGATATACCTGCCAGCCATCGGCCAGCGGCATGACTTGCAAACATAACGCCAATAGCAGGCTTAGCCAAATAGCTAAAATAGGCACAACCGGTGCACGCGCCATCAGGGCACCTCTTGATCGGGATTAGCAAGCCGTAGCGAGGAGCGTAACGCCTCTGCCGAGATATCCAGCGTTTCATCCCACGCATGCTCTTCCACTTCCACACGCGGAGGCGGGAAAAGCAGCAAAAAGTGGCGCGAGCGTTGTAACTGCGCCATGGGCTCGGCCGTTACACGCGCAAAGGGCTTACCAGGGTCGTGGAAAACCTCTGTTACGCGTGCGACGGGATACCCCGGCGGGAAACGCCCCGCTAACCCTGAAGTGGTTAGCAAGTCACCCTCACGAATATCCGCTGTATCGGGGACATGCATCACATTAACACTGCTGTAACGCCCGGCCCCCTGAACAATAAAGCGTAACCCATTACGGTTTAGCTGGACCGGCAAGGCATGACTGGCATCCGCTAATAGCAAAACGCGACTGGAATAGGCAGAGACAGCAGTAATTTGGCCCACCAAACCAGAGGCGTCGATAACCGGCTGCCCCACGTAGGCGCCGTTACGGTGCCCACGATTGACTACCATTTGATGACTAAAAGGGTCATTATCCAGCGATAAAAGCTCCGCCGTGATATAGGGAATATCACGACGTTCAGCGGCCCTTAGCAATTCGCGCAGCTCGCTGTTTTCCGCTGTTAAATTCGCCATTCGCTGACCACGATGGGAAAGGGTAAGAATCTGCTCACGCAGGCGACGGTTTTCATCCACCAGGGCCTGTTGATCAGAAAGTGCCAGCGACCCCCAATTCAACAGGTCACTAGGCACGCTAACCACCCATTGGATAGGGGCAACAACTGTCGACAGTTGCGCACGCACTTGTTCCATACGCGTGAAACGCTGGTCGACAAACATCAAAGCACTGGCAGCCAATACGCAAAAAAACAGCCGATAGCCCGGCAGTGGCCCGTGCGAAAACAGCGGCTTAATAGGCAATCCCCCGCAATTAACCGCTGCGATTAGTCGCTCGACAGCAACTCAAAGGTGTGCTGATCAATCATTTCCAGCGCTTTACCACCGCCACGAGCAACACAGGTCAACGGATCTTCAGCCACAATCACCGGCAAACCTGTCTCTTCAGCAATGAGCTTATCCAAATCGCGCAACAAAGCACCGCCACCCGTTAACACCAAGCCACGCTCGGCGATATCGGACGCCAATTCAGGGGGAGATTGTTCAAGCGCGCTTTTGATCGCTGCTACAATGGAACCCAGCGTTTCCTGCAATGCTTCCAGGATTTCGTGGGAATTGAGCGTAAAGCTGCGCGGGATACCTTCAGCCAGATTACGGCCACGCACATCAATTTCACGTAGCTCGCCCCCTGGGTAGGCGCAGCCGATCTCTTCTTTGATGCGCTCAGCCGTCGCTTCACCAATCAAGCTGCCGTAGTGACGACGCACGTAAGCAGTGATCGCTTCATCAAAGCGGTCGCCGCCCACCCGGATAGACTCGGAATAGACCACGCCATTGAGAGAAATAATCGCGATTTCAGTGGTACCACCACCGATATCGACCACCATCGACCCTTGCGCTTCATCAACCGGAAGACCCGCACCAATAGCCGCTGCCATGGGCTCTTCAATCAAGAACACCTCGCGAGCACCAGCACCTTCCGCTGACTCGCGAATCGCCCGACGCTCGACTTGCGTTGACATGCAAGGAACGCACACCAGCACTCGTGGGCTGGGGGTTAGGAAAGTGCTTTGGTGAACTTTACGGATAAAGTGCTGAAGCATCTGCTCGGTGACGGTGAAGTCGGCAATGACACCATCTTTCATCGGCCGAATTGCCGTAATGTTGCCAGGCGTACGCCCCAGCATTCGCTTGGCATCAGTACCGACTGCCGCGACGCTACGCATATTGCCTGACTGGCGGATAGCAACCACGGACGGCTCATCAAGCACGATGCCGCGACCGCGTACATAAATCAGTGTGTTGGCTGTACCCAGATCAATCGATAGATCGCTGGAAAACAGCCCCCTTAAACGTTTAAACATGGATGTTGTTACCTAGTGCAGACCGGGAACCCTGTGCGGATGCAAACGGTATCACCGCAACCCCCTGGCAGCAAGCACGAGTCGTGCCTAATACTGCCCGTTAAGGCCAATATGTGGTACCTTTTGCGGCTATTTTCCACGTCTGCTACACAAGACGTTTTTTTGATATCGGTATGTATACCGCTTAAAGCGGATATTGTTCAATTACGTTTACGAGGAATATCGATCATGGCGCTTGAAGAATCTCATGTGCGCCGGGCCGCTCACTTGGCCCGACTCGCCGTCAGCGATGACCAAGCCAGCGGCTTTGTAGAAGACCTAAGCCGGATTCTGGACATGGTCGATCAGCTACAAAGCCTTGATACTGAAGGTGTTAAGCCGCTAGCCCATCCGTTAGATGCGACCCAGCGACTGCGCGCCGATGAAGTCACCGAGTCTAACCAGCGCGACACTTTTCAGCGCTGTGCTCCGGCAGTGGAAAACGGCTTGTATCTGGTGCCTCGCGTCGTTGAATAATAACGTTGCCGAGCTAACCCGAGCCACCCACACCGCCTCTTTTTTTCGCCTCTGAACGGAGCTTCCGGGTCATGTATGAGAAAACATTAACGCAACTCGCTGCTGCCTTAAAAAGCGGCGAGTTCTCAAGTCGAGAGCTGACCGCTCACTATTTGCAGCGCATTGAAAAAGCAGACGGCAAATTGAACAGTTTTATCAGCGTGACCGCTGAGCAAGCGCTGAAGCATGCTGAAATAGCAGATAACGCCCGGGCAGGGGGCACTGCAGGGCCGCTGGAGGGCATTCCTCTGGCGCTTAAAGATATTTTTTGTACTCGCGATGTAAAAACCAGTTGCGGCTCAAAAATGCTGGATAATTTTATCGCCCCCTACAATGCCACCGTCGTTGAAAAGCTGAACGCAGCGGGCACGATTAGTCTGGGCAAAACCAATATGGATGAGTTCGCCATGGGCTCGTCCAACGAAAACAGCTACTACGGCCCAGTCAAAAACCCTTGGGATTTGACCGCGGTGCCGGGCGGCAGCTCAGGCGGCAGCGCGGCAGCAGTCGCGGCTGGCTTGGTACCTGCCGCCATGGGCACCGATACCGGCGGCTCCATCCGCCAACCGGCGGCGTTTTGCGGCATCACTGGTTTAAAGCCTACTTACGGCCGTGTTTCACGCTTTGGCATTATTGCCTACGCTTCAAGCCTTGATCAGGCAGGTCCCATGGCGCGCAGCGCCGAAGATTGCGCGCACCTGCTTGGCGTTATTGCCGGTCACGATGGACGCGACTCCACCAGCGTCACCCGCGGCGTACCGGACTACGTGGAAAGCCTTAACGCTCCGCTCTCAGGCTTAAAGATTGGTCTGCCTAAAGAGTATTTTGGCGATGGCTTAGATTCCGATGTTGAAAAGGCCGTCCGCGAAGCAGTGAAAGTGTACGAATCCCTGGGCGCGACGGTACGCGAGGTCAGCCTACCGCATACGCACTATGCGATTCCGGCTTACTACGTTATCGCCCCTGCCGAAGCCTCTTCGAACCTGTCGCGCTACGACGGCGTGCGCTTTGGCCATCGCTGCGACAATCCCAGCGATTTGATTGATCTGTATACCCGCTCGCGGGCTGAAGGCTTCGGTGAAGAGGTCAAGCGGCGCATTCTGATCGGCACCCACACGCTGTCGGAAGGTTTCTTTGACGCCTACTATACCAAGGCGCAAAAAGTACGCCGCCTGATCCGCCAGGACTTCCTAGACGCCTTTGAAGATGTGGATGTGCTGATGGGCCCGGCCTCTCCCACGCCAGCTTTCGACCTAGGCGCTAAAAAAGATCCTGTATCAATGTACCTTCAGGACATCTACACCATCGCGGTTAATCTGGCGGGCATCCCCGGCATCAGCGTACCGGCTGGCTTTTCCAATGGTCGACCGGTGGGCCTGCAAATTCTCGGCACCCACTTTGCCGAAGCGCAGCTACTGAATGTCGCTCACCAGTTTCAACAAGCGACCGATTGGCACTTACAACGTCCTGCCTTTGCCGAGGAGTACGCCTAATGCAATGGGAAACCGTGATTGGGCTTGAAGTCCACGTTCAGCTCGCAACGCGTTCAAAAATTTTCTCCGGTGCCTCAACGGCGTTTGGCGCTGAGCCTAATACCCAAGCGTGCGCGGTCGATTTAGGCCTGCCCGGCGCATTGCCGGTGCTTAACGAACAGGCGGTGGCGATGGCCGTCCAGTTCGGCTTGGCAGTACATGCGGATATCGCTGAAGTGTCGGTGTTTGACCGTAAGAATTACTTTTACCCCGACCTACCCAAGGGCTATCAGACCAGCCAGATGTACCACCCCATCGTAGGGCCTGGCGACATTGAGATTACCCTGGAAGATGGCAGCACCAAGTGTATCCGCATTCACCATGCTCATCTTGAAGAGGATGCTGGCAAGTCACTGCATGAAGATTTTCATGGCATGACCGGCATTGACCTGAACCGGGCGGGCACACCGCTGCTGGAAATCGTTTCAGAGCCCGATATGCGTAGCGCGAAAGAAGCCGCGGCGTATCTCAAGGCGATTCACTCGATCGTCACCTACCTGGGCATTTCTGACGGCAATATGGCGGAAGGCTCAATGCGTTGCGACGTTAACGTTTCAGTACGCCCCACGGGCCAGGAGGCCTTTGGGACGCGCGCAGAGATTAAAAACGTTAACTCTTTCCGCTTCGTCGAACGTGCGATTGCGTTTGAAGTTGAGCGGCAGATTGAACTGATCGAAGATGGCGGCAGCGTGATTCAAGAAACGCGCCTATTCGACCCGGATCGCGATGAAACCCGCAGCATGCGCACCAAGGAAGAAGCCAACGACTATCGCTACTTCCCTTGCCCTGACCTGCTGCCGGTAGTGCTTGATCAAGCCTACTTGGATCACTTACGCAGCCAGTTGCCTGAACTGCCTGCCGATAAGCGCGAACGCTTCCAAAACGAGCTGGGCCTCTCTGCTTATGACGCCAATGTCATTTCAGCCAGCCGCGATATGGCCGAGTTCTTTGAGGCCGTGCATAACGAGTGTGGCGATGCCAAACAGTCGGCTAACTGGGTACAGGGCGAGCTTTCCGGCGCCCTTAATCGCGAAAACCTGAGCATTGCCAACAGCCCGATTTCGGCGCGCCAGCTAGGCGAGCTGATCAGTCGCGTGCTGGACGACACCATCAACGGCAAAGCGGCAAAAGAGGTTTTTCAGGCGCTGTGGAATGGCCAGGGCGAATCCGCCGACGATGTTATTGATGCCAAAGGGCTCAAACAAGTAACGGATACTGGCGCGATTGAAGCGATGATCGATCAAGTGATCGCCGACAGTCCCGCCCAGGTCGCCCAGTATCGTGATTCGGAGCCGGAAAAACGCGGCAAAATGATCGGTTACTTTGTCGGTCAGGTAATGAAAGCATCGCGGGGCACCGCCAATCCGCAACAGGTGAATGGCTTGCTAAAGGAGAAGCTAGACGCGCTGTTGTAACGGTAATTTTATCTGAAAGTTACTAACTACTAGCGGCTGCCCCGGCAGCCGCTTTTTGGTCTTTATGGCCATCAAAGCTGGCTGGGCTGGGTAAAACGCTTCAGCTGCGCACAGCCTGCCGCCCAGACCTCGGCTTCAAACTCAGCGATGGCGGCGGTAGGAAAACCAATGCCTTGGGCAGGGCTACCCTCTACCAACAGCCCCGCTAAATCGCCCACCAGCGGCATATGGCTAACCAGCATAATCGGTGTTGTGCCCTCAGGCTGTTCAAGCAGCCAGTCGCTCACAGCGCTGGGCGAGTCCTCAGGGGTGATAAAATCTAGCGTCTCAAGGGGAGTACCCAGCGCATCGCACAGCGCTAGCGCGGTTTGCTGCGCTCGTGCGTAGGGGCTGGCATAAAGCGTTGGCATTGACAGTTCACCAGCAGCCACACGCTCGGCCAGCCAGCGCGCCATTTTTTCGGTCTCACGCTCACCGCGGGGCGTTAAGCGGCGCGCATGATCAGGATACCCTGGCCCAGCCTCACCATGGCGCATGATCAACATATCAGGCATCCGAGCCTCCGTTTTTTTGAGAGGGAGGAGCCTGGTCATGGTGGGCTTGGTCGCGATGAGCCTGCTGAACGGCCTCACGGGGCAGGATAAATTCTACATCACTACTCTGCTCCCCCATCATCAGGGTGCGCGCCATATCTTGAGCAGGCACGCCGTCAAACAGTACGTGGTGAAGCCCTTCCGCCAACGGCATATAAACACCCATCTCGCTCGCTTTGGCACATACCAACTTCACTGTATTAACGCCTTCCGCCACTTGACCAAGTGAATCAACGGCTTCCTCCAGCGTCCGCCCCTCTCCCATGGCATAACCCACCCGGTAGTTACGCGATAAATTAGACGAGCAGGTAACGATCAAATCTCCTACGCCTGCCAAGCCTAAAAAAGTCATGGGGTTAGCACCCTGAGCAACCGCAAAGCGGCTCATTTCAGCCAGTGCGCGGGTCATCAACATACTGCGGGTGTTTTCACCCATACCCAGCGCCGCCGCCATGCCCGCCGCAATGGCGTAAATATTTTTTAGTGCGCCACCTAACTCAACACCGTGGCGATCATCGCTGGCGTAAACGCGGAAATAACGGCAGCCCAGCGCTTGCTGAACCCGCGTGCGGGTTAACGGGTCAGCGCTAGCAATGACCGTAGCGGTTAACTGTTTATCGGCAATTTCAGACGCCAAGTTAGGCCCTGCAATCACACCAATGTGGCTAAAGCCTGTCTCCTGCTCAAGCACCTGGCTCATGAGCAAGAAGCCGTCCTGCTCAATCCCTTTAGTGGTACTTACCAGAATTTGCTCGGGTCTCAGCCACGCTTTTGCTGCTTGCACCACGCTGCGAAAGGCCTTTGAGGGAATCGCAATCAGCACCAGGGAGGCATCAGTCAATACAGCCTGCATATCGGTTGAGGCTTCTACGGCTGGATTCATTGCGTAATGAGGCAGATAGCGCCCGTTACGGTGTTCATTATTTATTTGCGCGACCAGCGTGTCGTCACGCATCCACTGACGGACGCGGGCGCCATTGTCGGCGGCAATACTCGCTAATGCTGTACCGAAACTACCGCCTCCAAGTACGGCGACCTTGATTTGCTGCTCAGCCATGATGATGTCCTAATAAGTCTCGCAGAACGTGCACGCCCACTTTATCAAAACTAGCCTACTAAAACAGACGGCCCGCTTGGGTAACCAAACGGGCCGTCTTGGGCGCTGATAAATATGAGCGTTAGTAACTAACGCCTAAGCAATAGCGCCTTAGTGTAAGAACCTACTAGGCGGTCAGCACACTGTTAAGACGCTTCACGTAGGCGGCAGGATCATCCAAATGACCGCCTTCAGCAATGATGGCTTGATCCAGCAGGATGTAGGAAAGCTGCGTGAACAGATCACCTTCAGCCCCTTCCAAGCGGGCCACTAGCGCATGGCTGGGGTTCAGCTCAAGGATCGGCTTCACCTCGGGCAGCGGCTGCCCTGCGGCTTCCATAATACGCCGCATCTGATAGCCCATCTCATGCTCGGGTAACACTACACAGGCTGGCGAGTCGGTCAGGCGATGCGTGATTTTCACTTCCTGCACGCCGTCGCCTAGCGCTTCTTTGACGCGCTTAACCAGATCCTCTTTCGCTTTAGCGGTCTCTTCCTGGGCTTTCTTCTCTGCTTCATCTTCTACATCGCCAAGATCAAGCTCGCCCTTGGCGACATCGGCAAAGGTGTTGCCATCGAACTCAGTCAGATGGCTCATCAGCCAGTCATCAATACGGTCAGACAGCAGCAGAACTTCGATGCCTTTTTTACGGAAGATCTCCAGATGCGGGCTATTTTTCGCCGCATTGAAACTATCAGCCACGACGTAGTAAATCTTCTTCTGGCCTTCTTTCATGCGCTCGACATAATCAGCCAACGCATGTTCCTGGGTAGCCGTATCGGTGTGGGTTGAGGCAAAGCGCAGCAAACCAGCGATTTTCTCGCGGTTAGACGGATCTTCACCCGGCCCCTCTTTCAATACGCTACCGAAGGTATTCCAGAAGGTTTGATACTGCTCTTTATCCTTGGCGAGCTTTTTCAGCATATCCAAGCCGCGCTTGGTGAGCGCCGATTTGATCTTATCGACGTTGGGGTCTTGCTGGAGCAGTTCACGGGATACGTTTAGCGACAGCTCGCGGGTATCCAGCACGCCTTTGATAAAGCGCAGATAGAGCGGCAGGAACTGTTCGGCGTCGTCCATAATAAAGACGCGCTGCACATAGAGCTTAACGCCCCGGGCGCCGTCGCGGTCAAACATATCAAACGGCGCGCGGCCCGGTACATAGAGCAGGCTGGTGTATTCGAGCTTGCCTTCGACCTTGTTGTGACTCCAGGTCAGCGGGTCAGAGAAATCGTGGGCAACGTGCTTGTAGAACGCCTTGTACTCGTCGTCGGAAACTTCGCTCTTGGGGCGCGACCATAGCGCCGTCGCCTCGTTAACGGTTTCCCAGGTAGTCACTTCACTACCTTCGATGCTGTTGCCCTCATCGTCTTTGGCCGTTTCGGTTTTCGGCATGCGCACGGGCACTTCGATATGATCCGAGTACTTCCGCACCAAGCCCTGCAGACGATAGTCGTCGGCAAACTCTTTGGCGTCTTCTTTCAAGTGCAGAGTGATTTCGGTACCGTGTTGGGCTCGCTCGATATCGGCAACGGTAAACTCACCCTCGCCTTTTGAGCGCCATTCAACGCCTTCGGAAGCTTGCGTACCCGCTTTGCGGGTGCGCACCGAAATTTCATCAGCGACAATAAAGCCCGAGTAGAAGCCAACGCCGAACTGGCCGATCAGCTTGGCATCTTTCTGCTGCTCGCCGGAAAGCTGCTTGAGAAACTCAGCGGTACCGGAGCGGGCGATGGTGCCCAAGTTGGCGATCACGTCTTCGCGGTTCATGCCGACACCGTTATCACGTAGGGTGATGGTGTTGGCATCGTGGTCATGTTCGATTTCGATGCGTAGCTCGCTGTCACCTTCGTAGAGCGCATCGTTATCGAGGGCCGCGTAGCGCAGCTTATCGCAGGCGTCGGCAGCGTTTGAGATAAGCTCGCGTAAGAAAATCTCCCGGTTGGAGTACAGGGAGTGAATCATCAAATTCAGCAGCTGCTTAACTTCCGTTTGAAAGCCGAGCGTTTCTTCGTGGTTAGCCGATTTATCAGTTGCTTGTTCGTGGGTAGCTGTAGTCATGCGCTTAGCCCTTATCAATCACGTTGAGTCATATCCCTCTGCGTTTACATGCAGCGGGATAAAATGGTTTCGTGGACTTGATATGGGGATAGGCCGCGATTTTTCAAGCAGCCGGGGATTAAGAAACAAGTGGAATTAAGAAGGCGTCATATCAGGATCGGCATACTTCCACGCTCGATAACCTTCCAGGCGCTGATCGATACGATTGAGCAGCCATCCGACAATCAGCACGTCGTCGACCACGCCGATGAGCATCAAAAAATCGGGAATCAGGTCAAACGGCATTACCAAGTAGCCTAGCGCTAATGCCATCATGCCGAAGGCCGACCAGGGAATCGGCCGAAAGTCGCCGCGAATCACATCACGCGTCATAGGGATAAACAGTTTTAAAGCGCGCACAATACGTTTTGTCGCCCAAACGCGGGATTTGAGTCGACGCAGCAACCACCAAGTGGATAATGGGGCCATTAACATTAAATCCTTTGAGTGTCTGGGCTGTCAGATCATGATTGCGACTATTCGTTCAGTATAGCGGGTACCCCGCAAACTAAATGGGCTGACTTGAACCCTGACTAAGTGACATCGATTTATAGAGAGAGAGCACCATGTTGGTTTTGCCATTTCGCCATACCGCCCGTGTGCTGTGTACAGCACTGCTGGCGGGATTACCTGCGTTTTCGTGGGCCGCATCCGATAGTGAGTTACGCGATGCGCTCGCTGCCGCAAGGGAGCAGCAGTGGTCCCAGGTTGATGAACGCTCAATTGAAAACCACCCACTGCGCGGCTACGTGGAATACCACCGCTTAAGGAGGCAATTGCCTAACGTTTCCCCTAACCGCGTGCATCAATTTATCGACCAGCACGCAGACTCTCCCCTAGCGGGATGGCTGCGTGGGCAAGCGATTGCAAAGTATGGTCATGCAGGGCGCTATAGTGACCTTCTCGCGGTAGCCAATGGCGAACCAACAGGCACCGCTCGCCAGTGCTACTACTACACGGCGCTGCTGGATGAGCAGCCTCAGCAGGCGAGCCAGGCGGGGTTAGCTTTATGGCGGGTAGGCAGCTCGCAGCCCAACGCTTGCGACCCGCTATTTGATCGCCTGCGTGCCAACGGTACTATCGATGCCACGGCTGTTTGGGAACGCAAGATGCTGGCTTGGCAGGCGGGCGAAACAGGCCTTGCAAACTACCTTGACGGGTTGTTAAGCGGTCAGTGGCAAACTGCTCTGGACACCGTGGGTAGCGTAACTGAACGCAGCAGTGCCATTACTCAGGCACCCACCTGCCTGGGCCCAGAGTGTGCCGCAACCGCTAGCTTTTACCGAGCGGCCATGCAGCGTTTTACACGTGAAGACACCCCCGCTGCGTTTGCCGCTTGGCAGACATTATCACCACGCTTGACCCTGCTGCCCAGTGACCGTGCAGCCATCGAGGAAGAGCTGGCATTTTATGCCTTAGTACGCGATGTACCCGGCACGCTCAATTGGGTCGACAGCGTGCTACCAACACTTGAGAGCGAGCGCGTTTCAGAGCTTCGCGTTCGCCATGCCCTGGCAAACCGAGACTGGAACGGCGTGCTCCACTGGATTGCCGAAATGCCAGCGACCCAGCAAGAAAGTAGTCGTTGGCAGTATTGGCTGGGCCGCGCCAATGGGCAGCTTGGCAATCAGGCGGCCGCCGAAGCCCGCTACCGACAGGCTGCGCAGGATCGCAGTTTTTACGGCTTTGCGGCAGCAGAAAAGCTCGGCCAACCCTATCAGTTAAATCTTGAGCGCAATCATTTTGACGAAGCGTCGCGCCAGCGTATAGCGCAACTCCCCGCCATTCAGCGCACCGAGGCCTTGCTACGCATTGGCGAGGATGGTCTCGCCAACAGCGAATGGCTGCACGCGGTGCAGAGCGGCTCTCCGCAACAGGCACGAGCGCTGGCCGACTATGCCGCTCAGCAGCAGTGGCATGCGCGCCTGGTGCAGACCACCATTGCTGCTGAAATGTGGGACGCCCTGGATTGGCGTTTCCCCCAGGCCTATCACGACAGCTTTCAGCACTGGGGCCGTCTCACTGGCGTAGACCCGTACCTGCTGATGGCCATTACCCGGCGTGAAAGCGCTTACAACCCTAACGCTCTTTCACCCGCAGGGGCGCGTGGATTAATGCAGCTAATGCCTGGCACCGCCAGCCAAGTCAGCCGCGAACTCGGCATTAGTGATCCTGGCCCTTACGGCGTCCTCGACCCGGAGCTTAATATTCGCCTGGGAAGCACCTACTTGCGTGACAAACTGCAACGCTACCAGGGCAATCGCTTAGCAGCTGCTGCGGCTTACAACGCTGGCCCAGGCCGAGTCGACCAATGGCTAGGCGATGGCGTAGAGGCGTTTGACCTATTTGTGGAAAGCATCCCCTTCCGCGAAACCCGCGACTACGTACAGGCCGTCCTGAGCTATCGTGTAATTTTCGAGAGCCTTGCTAACGGTGGCAATAGTGAAGGCGTTTCGCTGCTGAGCGATAACGAACAGCAGGTACGCTACGACCGAGCGCTGCTCGCCCGCCGTTAGGCTTGCTACCCACTAGCCTTGGCGCCCGGTCTAAACCGGGCGCTGAGTAAGCGCCAGTCGGATACCAAAGATAACCAACACGGTTCCCGTTGCAGCGTTCAAGGTTTGCGCAAAACGCGCATTGGCAAGCCATTTACCAGCACTCCCCACCATCATTACCACACTGATCTGCCAAATATTGGCAATAATGAAATGTACGCCTGCCAGCCAAAGTGATTTCAACAAAGCAGGATCGCCTGGAGCGATAAACTGAGGCAAAAACGCCATATAGAAGACTACCGTCTTAGGGTTCAACACATTAGAAAAAAAGCCCTCTTTGACTGGCTGCCAGCGAGAAACAGCAGGCGCCTCTTTTAGTACGCCATTAACGGGCAGCGGCTGCCCTCGCCGTGCTGCCAATAAACTGGTGACCCCCAACCAAATCAAATACCCCGCCCCCACCAGCTTCAACATATGAAACGCCCAGGCTGATTGCAGCAGAATAAGCGAGATGCCTAACGCAGAGATGGTGGCATGAATAAACAGCCCACAGCAGATAGCTACACTGGTAGTCACACCATCGCGAATGCCTCCGCGAGCCGTGTTACGGATGACTAGCAGCGTGTCGACTCCTGGGCTAATCGTGAGCAGCGTGATCGCCACCAGAAAGGAAATAAACTGCGCATCAACAAAACCCAACTGCATCATTTGTGCTTGCTCGCAAAGAAATAAAAAATCTTAGGTATGTGGCTGGACGACAGCCGCGTTTGCATCTAGAGTAATTGTAGCGGGTGGACAATTGAGTTGCCCGTTTGAATATTAAGCACGTTAAGGAAATAGAAAATGGCAACTGGCACAGTTAAGTGGTTCAACGATACTAAAGGCTTCGGCTTCATCTCTCCTGATGACGGCGGAGACGATCTGTTCGCCCACTTCTCCGAAATTCAAGCTGAAGGCTTCAAGACCCTGCAAGACGGTCAAAAAGTCAGCTTTGAAGTGACTCAGGGTAAAAAAGGCCTTCAGGCTTCCAACATCCGCCCAGCTTAATTGCTACCGGATGGACAAAGGCCCGCTAACGCGGGCCTTTTTTATGGCTGATTTTTAAGGCTCAGCTTAGCCGCAACTGTTTATTCCTCACGATTACGATTAGCTGATTGGCTATCTTCACTGGTATCAAGCTCATCCATCTCACTAGCGCCTATATCACTATCACTCGCGTCTGACTCGATCGCTGGGCCAGTCTCGGCCTCTCGACTCTCCAGTTCCTGAAACTGCTCTTCAAGACGCTGCTGCGCTTCCTCAAAGCGACGCTCTGTATCCTCAATCAAAGCCTCAACGTCGGTAGCTTCACGGTTATCTTCCAGCGGCGTTCGCTCTGGCAAGCTGTTGTCTTCGTCCCAGCTAGACGAAAAATCTTCATTTTCCATCGGCTCTAACGTGGGCGCCTGCTGCTCTACCTCTTGAAACTGCTCTTCAAGGCGTTTTTCCGCTTCTTCAAAGCGGCGTTCAGTTTCGGCAATCATCTCATCGACATCAGAACGGGTTGCTTCCCCCGGCATTGCGCTTTCCTCATTGAGCACATCGTCAGGGTCGGCTGCCAGCGTATCTTCTTCGGCCTCTACCGTCGCAGCATCAGCAGCAGAATTATCACCGTTTTGGCTGCCACTACCTTCACGTAGAGCTTCCGCTTGCTCAAGTTCTTCAGCGGCTTGCTGTGCCTCAATGTCATCCTCTACTTCTTCGGGGCTAGACATTTCTGCCGCGTTTTCAGCCGCTGCTGGGGACTCCTCTTCGCGCACTGCTTCATCATCCGTCACCTCAGAATTATCATCTGGTGTTACGGTGGGATCTTCCTGGGAGTCACCGCAGGCACTCAGCAGTAGAGCCATTGCGGCAACTGCAGGTATCCACACGCGATTTGCCATTAGATACTTCTCCTTTATAACGTTTAAAATCTGAGTCAAACCAGTTAAGGCCGGTTGCTGGAAGAGAGTAAGGGGCACTCCTCTGGTAACAGCACACGCAACGCTAGAGGCACTACTTCGGCACAAAAATGGTCATAACAGCGCGCCTCACCATCCAACGTTAATGGCCAGGGCGGATCACCCGCTGGTGTCGTCAGCGTTAGTTGAGTTGTGGTGAAATAGCGCACAAATCGCCCCTCAGCGGGAAAATTTTGCAGCTCGCTGATCAGCTTGCTCAGTTCTGTCACCGAACGAAAGTCCTTGACCAGAAGCACATCCAGACGACCATCATCAAGCTTGGCCCGTGGCCCCAGTACCTGCCCTCCACCTGATTGCCGGCCATTGCCTAGTGCTAGCAACAGTAGCGATGCACTCTCCTCTTTTTCATCCCAATGCAGCGTGCCGCGATAGCTACGGTGTCGCCATGCTTTGAGCGCGCCCATCAGTGAATACGCGCCGCCCCCCAATAGTCGCTTTAGGGTTTTCGGCGTTGATGAGGTAATTTCAGCGCCAAATCCCCCGGTCGTCATATTGATATAGTAGCTGGTTGCGGACTCACCACCCGCACCAGCCGTCACACGCACAACGTCAATGGGGTAGGCACTTAACGCTCTTGCGGCGGCTAAAGCAGGGCCTGGCTCTAATGGCAAACCAACTGAAGTGGCAAAATCATTGGCACTACCTAATGGCACGATACCTAATGTCGGCCGACGGTCATGGGGCAAACGCATCAGCCCGTTCATGACTTCGCTAACCGTGCCATCGCCACCGCAGGCAATCACATGCGTAATACCCATGGTGTCAGATAGCTCAGCAATATCAGCAGCGTCGCCCCCTTCCCAGGTAGCTCGAACAGTAATTTGCATCCCTGCTTGGCGTTGTTCATTGACTGCTTCACGCAATGCCGGATTACCGGCAGATTTACCATTAATAATAAGTAAATAGTGTTGCTGCGAATCTGTCACCGTTGTTGTTCCTTTCCTTGGTTAACTGCTTTTGCCCACTATGCTTCTACCTGTACCTATGCCAATGCTTTCTCGACCACCTCATACACATTTGAAGACAGCGGCTGTTGCTTAATACGCTCTAACTGCGACCGCATTAATGCTTGGCGGGTTTCATCAAAACGCTGCCAGCGCGTTAGCGGCGTGATAAGCCGCGCGGCAATTTCTGGATTAAGCCGGTTGAGCTCAATCACCACATCGGCCAGCAGCTGGTAGCCTTGACCATCTAAGCGGTGGAAATTGACTCGGTTCTGGGCAAATGCCCCAATGAGGGCACGCACTTTGTTGGGATTTTTAAGTGAAAAAGCAGGATGTTGCATCAGGTACTTCACGCGCTCAAGCACATCTTCCTGCGGGCGTGAGACTTGAATGGTAAACCACTGATCCATCACTAAGGGGTCATGAGCCCATTTTTCGCCAAATGATTTCAATGCTGGTGAGGCCAAATCATTGCGATCGCTGTGCACCAGTAACGTCAGCGCTTGACGCACATCGGTCATATTATGATCAGCGGAAAATTGCGCTTCACATAGTGCTAAACCTTGCTCATCTTCGATCGACATGAGATAGGAGAGCGCCACATTTTTCAGACTACGTTGGGCAATTTGCTCAGGCGTCGGTGCGTAGGGCTCCTCTGTCACATTGGCCTCATAGACCGCCATAAACTCTTCGCGTAGGGCTAACGCCAGCGACTGGCGCACAAATTCACGTGCCGCGTGTATGGCGTCGACATCCACAATAGGCTGCTGCTCCGCTATATACGCTTCTGAAGGAAGTGTCAGCATTTCAGCTAATACCGCCTTATCGCTCATTGGGCCGTTCAGAAGTGTTTTAAAGGCATCAACAACACGGCTGTCCATCACCTTCTCGACACTGTTACGGTGGGCAGCAATTAAGTCATCCAACGCCAAGAGCGCCAAGCGCTGGCCAGCATCCCAGCGGTTGAAGCCATCGCTGTCGTGGGTCAACAAAAAGGCAAGATCTTCTCGTGAATAGGGGAAGTGCAACTTAACGGGCGCTGAAAATTCACGCAGTAAAGACGGCACCGGCGCTTCAGCGACATCAGTAAAGGCAAAGGTCTGCTCATCATCACGCAGGTGAATAACGGCATCTTTGCCTATTTTTTCGCCATTGAGGGTTAATGTTAGGTCTTGGCCTGATTTTGTACCGACTAACCCCATACGTACTGGAATATGCAGCGGCAGTTTATCCGGTTGGCCTGGTGTCGCGGGCGTGCGCTGACGCAACGTTAAATGATATTCGCCATGCACATAGTCATACTCGCCGTGAGCATCAATATCCGGCGTACCTGCCTGGGAGTACCAACGCATAAACTGGCTTAACTCTTCGCCGGAAGTTTCCGCCATGCAGCCTACAAAGTCTTCAATCGTCACCGCTTGGCCATCGAATCGCTCAAAGTAAAGATCTGAGCCGCGACGGAAATTCTCTTCCCCCACTAAATTACGCAGCATGCGTACAACTTCTGCCCCCTTCTCATAAATAGTCAGGGTGTAGAAGTTGGTAATTTCAATAAAGTGGTCTGGGCGAATCGGATGCGCCGTAGGACCAGCATCTTCGGCAAACTGTGCCGTGCGGAAAAAGGAGACATCCTGGATGCGCTTAACCGGTGCAGAATTAGTATCCGCCGAGAAGCTCTGATCACGGAAGACCGTAAAGCCCTCTTTCAGCGAAAGCTGGAACCAGTCGCGACAGGTGACACGGTTGCCCGACCAGTTATGAAAGTATTCGTGGGCAACGATGCCTTCAACATTCTGAAAGGCGGCATCGGTAGCGGTATGGGGATGCGTCAGCACCGCGGCGGAGTTAAAGATATTAAGCCCTTTATTTTCCATCGCCCCCATATTGAAATCATTGACGGCCACGATCATAAATAGATCCAGATCGTACTCACGACCGTACGCCTGCTCATCCCACTCCATGGCCCGTTTCAACGAGGCCATAGCATGTTCAGTTTTATCCAGGTTCTCTTGCTCCACCCAAATTTGCAGCTTGACCTCGCGCCCGCTCATGGTGGTGAAGTGGTCTTCTACGCGATGCAGGTTGCCTGCCACTAGAGCGAATAGGTAACAGGGCTTGGGATGCGGATCTTCCCAGGTGACGAAATGACGACCGCCTTCCAGCTCGCCGCGCTCTAACGGGTTACCGTTAGCCAGTAATATTGGTTCACGCTGCTGATCGCCGATCACCGTGACCTTGAAGGTCGCCATGACATCGGGGCGGTCGGGGTAAAAGGTAATACGTCGAAAGCCTTCAGCTTCGCACTGGGTGCAGTACATAGCGTTGGACTGATATAGCCCCTCTAACGCCGTGTTCTCTTGCGGTGCGATCTCTACCTCACTCTCCAACACAAACCGCTCTGGAACATTGGCAATACTTAGGGTCTCTGCATCTACTTGATACGCGGATTCATTCAGCGGCGTTGCATCAATTGACAAGGAGATGAGCTTTAAATGTTCGCCGTTTAATACCAGCGGCGCATTCGCGTCAGCCTTCGCATGTCGCTCCATCAACAGTCGCGCTTTCACACGGGTCGCGGCGGGGTCAAGATCAAACGTCAGCTCGGTATGAGTTACCCGGTAAGCGGGTGGCTGGTAGTCGCTTAAATAAACCGGCTGCGGATCAGACATAGTGCGTGACTCCTGTATAAAACGAATATTTATATAGTTAACACCGGGTGACGGCGGCGAGTGGCGCTGCCCTGCTAGTCGCGGAAGTTATCAAACTGGAGCGGCAAATCCGGCCCTTCTTCGCCCCGCAGCAGCGTCATAACAGCTTGTAAATCGTCGCGCTTTTTGCCCGTTACCCGCACCTTCTCACCCTGAATTTGTGCCTGTACTTTGAGCTTGCTAGCTTTGATGCGCTTAACCACATCTTTGGCTTCCGCCGCATCGAGCCCTTCTTTTAAAGCGACTTCCTGGCGCGCTTTCACGCCAGAGAGCACCGGGTCTTGAACGTCCATACAGCGGGCATCGATGCCACGGGCGATAAGACGGGCTCGCAGCACATCAAGCATTTGCTTAAGCTGGAAATCAACTTCCGCCTCTAGCTGCACTTTGTCGCCTTCCAAAGTGAAGCTTGCATCGACGCCTTTAAAATCAAAACGCGACTGCACTTCGCGGTTGGCTTGATCAACGGCGTTAGCACCTTCGTGCTTATCGAACTCTGAGACAATATCAAATGAAGGCATGATGTAATTCCTGACAAGACATGACCACCTATTCTAGAGCAGCCAGCCCCCTAGGGGCCAATTCTGTTGTTTATCTCTTGTTCTTTTCGGTGTTAAAGCTTGTTTTATTGAACCAAAACTTGATTATTGCCCACCCAAATCTATACAAAAGTTATCCTTCAAGCCCTTCAAAAAGATGTTCAACCCCTGTTAGATGACTTAGGCTAGCGCGACAAGCTTCTTGCCATCTTAAAAAACGTTACCCAGGAGACATCATGAGTGACCGCGAGACCCGCCATAAAGCCTCCATGCAGAAGTTGAAAGCACGCGTAGATGAGAAAGTCGCCAGTGCCGACGAACAGCGCGGCCTAATCATTGTTAATACCGGTAACGGCAAAGGCAAAACCACCGCAGCCTGGGGGACGGTCACCCGTGCCTTGGGTTATGGCTATAAAGTTGGCGTGGTGCAGTTTATTAAAGGTCTCTGGGAGTGCGGCGAACGTAACCGTCTAGAGGAAGACACCAATCTTGAGGTGGCGATAATGGCCACCGGCTTTACCTGGGACACCCAGAATCGCCAAGCGGATACAGAGGCGTGCCACGCAGTATGGAAAGACGCCGAGCGTATGCTAGCGGACCCAGAGATCTATCTGGTGGTGCTTGATGAAATTACCTATATGCTCAAGTTTGGTTACTTGGACATTGAAACCGTTAAACAAGCGCTGGAGAAACGCCCGATGGAACAGACGGTGATTATTACGGGAAGAAATGCCCATCGCGAGCTAGTCGCCATGGCCGATACGGTGACCGAAATGCAGGAAGTTCGTCATGCCTTCAATAACGGCTTACAAGCGCGCCGTGGCATCGACTTTTAAATATAAGCTGATACATACAGAAAAGGGGCAACTCCGTTGCCCCTTTTGCTCATCTGCTCATTAATAGCCAGCTTGAACCGTTATTAACTATCGAACGGGTTACGCAGCACGATGGTTTCCATACGGTCTGGACCAGTAGAAATGATGTCAATACTCGTACCCACCTGCTCTTCGAGGAAGCTGATGTAGGCGCGGGCATTGGCAGGCAAATCTTCGACCCGTTTAGCGCCCAACGTGGACTCTTTCCAGCCTGGTAAATCCTGATAAAGCGGTTCGACAGCTTCATAGCCTTCCGAATCCACAGGATTATCCAGCACGTCGCCATCTTTACTGCGATAGCCAACGCAGACGCGGATATTTTCCAGTCCATCCAGTACATCCAGCTTGGTCAAGCAGATGCCAGAGACCGAGTTGATCTGCACCGCGTGACGCAGTGCTACGGCGTCAAACCAACCGCAGCGTCGTGCACGGCCAGTAGTGGCACCAAACTCATGGCCACGCTCGGCGAGGTGGCGGCCATCAACGTCAAATAGCTCAGTGGGGAATGGGCCTGAACCCACGCGAGTGGTATATGCCTTGGTAATACCCAGCACGTAATCCAAATAGAGCGGACCGACGCCAGAACCAGTGGCGGTGCCGCCTGCAGTGGTGTTCGAGCTGGTGACGTAAGGGTAAGTACCATGGTCGATATCCAGCAGCGAGCCTTGAGCACCTTCAAATAGGATGTTCTCACCGGCTTTACGCAGGTCGTGCACCATGCTGACGGTGTCGCAGACCATTGGGCGAAGCTCTTCCGCCATTTGCATCGCGGTATCCAGCACTTCCTGGAAGTCGACTGCCGGTTCGCCGTGGTAATTCACCAACACGAAGTTATGGTAGTCGAGCACTTCACCCAGCTTGGAAGCAAAGCGCTCGCGATGAAGCATATCGCCTAAGCGCAGGCCACGGCGTGCCACTTTATCTTCGTAGGCGGGACCAATGCCCCGGCCGGTGGTGCCAATTTTAGCGATACCACGGGCCTTTTCACGGGCCTGATCCAGGCGCACATGATAAGGCAGGATCAGCGGGCAAGCGGGTGAAAGACGCAGGCGCTCACGCACCGGTACGCCTTTAGCTTCCAGCTCACGGATCTCTTTGATCAGCGCTTCCGGGGAAAGCACCACGCCATTACCAATCACGCAGGTTTTGCCTGGACGCAAAACGCCGGAAGGAATCAGGTGAAGAACGGTTTTTTCACCGTCAATGACCAGCGTATGGCCAGCATTGTGACCACCTTGGAAACGCACCACGGCGGATGCTGATTCAGTCAACAGGTCAACAATCTTACCTTTGCCCTCGTCACCCCATTGGGTGCCCAGCACTACGACATTCTTACCCATTATGATGCACTCGTCTCTTGTGTCAGGGCCGTTGGCTGCCAACGACCATTGATAAGCTCAAGACGGCGGTCACATTCATGCTCCGCCGGCCCAGTACGCTGCCCAGGCAGCGCTTGAATCACGCGTTCCCCTTGCTCACGCAGTGCAACAATGGCAGCGTTGAGCGACTCATCCTGCTGGGCGGGTGCCCAAATACTACCGCAACTCGGGGCAGCCAGCGCCAACGACGCCAGTTGTTTAAGATCCATCGAGAAACCGGTAGCGGGGCGAGCGCGACCAAAGGCACGCCCTGTATCGTCATAACGCCCGCCTTTAGCAAGCGCATGCCCATAGCCCGGCACGTAGGCGGCAAACATCATACCGGTATGGTATTGATAGCCACGCAACTCAGCCAAGTCAAAGTAGAGCGACACATCAAAGCGTGCCAGTACGCCTTGATAGAGCGCATCCAACTGATCCAATGCCGCCGTGACCGAGGCTGGAGCGCCGGCAAAACGCTCGCGCGCCTGGCTTAGAATATCCGCCCCGCCATGCAGCTCACCAAGCGCCAACAGCATATCCGCTAATGCCGGATCACTAACACTAGCGTCTACAAGCTGTGCTAATTGGGTAGGCGATTTGAGCGCCAACGCTTCAAATAGCGCGCTTTCCTGCTCATCGCTGAGCACTGCTGCTTCAACTAGGCTGCGGTAAATACCGATGTGCCCAAGCGCTAGGTGGATCTCCTGAGCGCCGGCCGCTTTCATACTGGCCAGCGCCAAGTGAATAATTTCACTGTCAGCCTCAAGCCCAGCATGGCCAAACAGTTCAGCACCTACCTGCACGGGACTACGCCCGCCTTGGTGCTGATCCGCCTTTGCACGCAATACGTTGGTGCAATAACAAAGGCGCACTGGCCCCTGTCGCTTAAGCGAATGGGCATCCATGCGCGCCACTTGCGGCGTTACGTCAGCGGAGGCGCCCATCATGCGGCCGGTTAGCTGGTCGGTCAGCTTAAAAGTCTGTAGATCGAGATCTGTACCCGTACCTGTTAACAAGGAGTCCAGAAACTCAACCGGCGGCGGCATTACTTGGTCATAGCCCCAGCAATGGTAAAGATCGAGCAGCGCGCGGCGCAGCTCTTCCATGCGGCTTGCCTGAGGCGGAAGTACCTCATCCATGCCGTCGGGCAGTAGCCAGCGGTCAGCGATGGTCATGTGAACAATCCTGCAAGACGATGAAGGCCCAACAAACTCAAGCAGTAACGAAGCAATATGATTGCCGACGCCAGCGTTAAATGAGGGCCACAAAAAAACCGGGCGACGCCCGGTTGATAAATTCTATCACGTTTATTGGCCGGATAAACCCCGCCAAGCCCTATGAATGACGAGACGAGGAATACCGGTCAAACGCTACTTACTCACTGTCGCTGTCGCTTCCTTTCGGCTCTGGGTTACGCAAATAGCGGAAGAAATCGCTATTTGGCTCCAGCACCATCAGATTGCCATCGTCAGCAAAGCTTTCGCGATAAGCTTCTAGGCTGCGCCAGAAGGAAAAGAACTCCTGATCCTGACCATACGCTTCAGAGAAGATCGCAGCCGCCTGGGCATCACCTTCACCGCGCAGGGTTTCTGAGCGCTCATTGGCTTGCGCAAGCAACACCTGGCGGCGGCGATCTGCATTGGCCCGAATACGCTCAGCCTCTTCCTGACCTTGAGCACGCCACTCGCGAGCTTCACGCTCACGCTCGGAACGCATACGTTCAAAAACAGCTGCCGAGACGTCTTCAGGCAGGTCGATCCGCTTAATACGAATATCGCGGATAGCTACACCTAATTCCTCACGCATCAACTCGTCGAGTTCGGCGGTGGGGCCTGTCATCAGATCATCACGTCGCTCGGCAATAATCTCTTGCAGGTTCAAACGACCAAACTCATTACGCAGGCTTTCATCCACACGCGGTTGAATCAGGCGAATAGCCATCAGCTCATCGCCAGCCGTCGCCTCGTAGTAGCGCGTTGGGTTAATAACTTGCCACTTAACGTAGGAGTCAACGATCACCGCTTTCTGCTCAAGCGTCAGATAACGGCTAGTATCGGTATCCAGCGTTAGCAAACGCGTATCAAACTTACGAATCGTTTGCGCGATCGGCACTTTTGCGTGCAAACCAGGCTGAATATTCTCTTCGATGACTTCACCAAAACGCAGCTTAACGGCGCGTTCAGTTTCGTCTACCACGTACAGAGTGTTGCTCGCCAGCCACGCAACGGCAGCCAGACCACCAACGATTAGCAGGGATCGATTATTAATCATTTAACGGCCCTCCCTGCGGATGGAGCTACTATTGGTATTCGATGATGAACTGCCCTGGGTGCTACGCAAACGCTCCAACACATCAGGGTCTAACGAGTCATCACTGTTGTTCGCACTATCGCTCGACGATGAATTGCTGCGATTGCCACTAGTACCGCCGCGCATTTGATCCAGCGGGAGATACATTAAGGGGGCGTTTTCGCTCACATCCAGCAGTACTTTCGGCGAATTACTAAACACTTCTTCCATTGTGTCTAGATACATACGCTCGCGCATGATATCCGGCGCATTACCGTACTCGGAGAGTAGCGAGTTAAAGCGGTTGGCTTGACCCTGCGCTTCAGCCACTACCGACTCACGGTAACCCTGGCCCTGCTCAACCACACGCTGGGCCTGACCCTGGGCAGCAGGGATAATCGCATTGGCGTAAGCCATACCTTCGTTGATCGTACGCTGACGATCTTCACGGGCACGGATAACGTCATCAAAGGCATCAATTACCGGCGCAGGCGCAGATGTCGACTCAATGTTGATGGTTTGCAAACGAATACCAGCACCATAGTTATCAAGATAGGACTGCAGGCGACTAGAGACAGAGCTGCCCAGGATCTCACGACCCGAGGTCAGAATATCGATCATATCAGTACCGCCCACCACGTGACGCAGCGCCGAATCCAACGCATTCTCGATTGAGATAGCGGGATCACGCACGTTTAGAACGAAATCACGGGGATTAGCAACTTGGTACTGTGCTGAAATTTCAACTTCAACAATGTTTTCATCGCGGGTCAGCATGGACTGCGTTTGTGTCAATGAGCGAACGCGGGTCACATTCACCATCCGCACCTCGTCAATCAATGGCGGATTCCACTGCAGGCCGGGCTCTACTATGCCCTGGAATTCGCCAAAACGAAGCACAACACCACGCTCGGATTGGTCGACTAGGTAAAAACCCATCGCAGCCCAAATCGCCAGCGCAACAATAATCAGTAAGCCAGGCAAAGCGAAAGGGTTACGGCTTTTACCGCCACCGCCACCACCATCGCTTTTTTTGCTGCCGCCTTTTTTACCGCCACCCAGCATACTGTTGAGCTTATCCTGAAATTTTTTCAGCGCTTCATCCAGATCAGGAGGGCCTTGGTTGTTACCTCCTTTATTGCCGTTGTTGCCACCATTATTACTGCCACGGTTTCCATCATTATCATTTCCACCGCGTCGGCCGCCACTACTCCAAGGGTCGTGCTGGTTGCCACCACCAGGCTCATTCCAGGCCATACTTCGTCTCCACTAAGGTATTCGCTAACGCAAATGCCAACGTTTTAAACGATAGCATCGCGTTTTGATATTATTGCTCTATAAACCTTGTACCATTTTTATACAAAGCAGAATACAAGCAGCGCTTTAAGATTCGTAATAAGCAGCCTACCACTCATCGGATTCACGTAATGCTACCGGTAAATAAGTATTGGCACGCTCGCCTAACTGAGCCATCAACTGATTAAAATCGCGCCGCGGCAAGCGCACATCCAGCACCGAATGTCCCTGCTCATCAAAAGCTTCCTCACGAACTGCATTCAGTTCGTGAAGACCAGCACGCAGCTTACCTTGCTCAGGATTAAGTGTCAGCGAGAAGCCAATCACATCGTTTGCTAAGCGTTCAGTCAGTGCTTCATGAAGCAATTCTAGCCCCTGGCCCTGCTGCGCTGAGAGCCAAACCACCTCTGGCACACCATGACCATCACGTTCAATACGCGGCACGCTGTCGAGCTTATCAATTTTATTCATGACTTTGAGCACTGGCACATCATCTGCACCAATCTCTTTTAGCACTAGCTCCACCTGCTCCACATTTAATTCGCGGTCAGGATCTGCTGCATCAATCACGTGTACCAGCAACGACGCTTCTGAAGCCTCTTGAAGGGTTGCTTGAAACGCCTCAACCAGCTTGTGCGGTAAATGACGGATAAACCCGACGGTGTCCGCCATTACCACAGGTCCGACGTCTTCAATTTCAAGCCGCCGAAGCGTTGGGTCTAGTGTGGCAAACAGCTGATCAGCGGCATAAACATCAGAGTTAGTTAACGCGTTGAACAACGTCGATTTACCCGCGTTGGTATAGCCCACCAGCGATACACTGTGGATTTCAGCGCGAGCACGGGCGCGACGATTCTGGTCGCGCTGGCTGCGCACTTTATCCAGCCGCTTGTGAATCGATTTAATCCGTCCACGCAGCAGGCGTCGGTCGGTTTCAAGCTGAGTTTCGCCCGGGCCGCGCAGGCCAATCCCGCCTTTTTGGCGCTCAAGGTGCGTCCACCCGCGCACTAGGCGAGTCGACATATATTCAAGCTGAGCAAGCTCTACTTGCAGCTTACCTTCATGCGTTCTCGCCCGCTGCGCAAAAATATCGAGAATAAGACCGGTACGGTCAAGCACTCGGCACTTGAGCTCTTGCTCAACATTGCGCTCTTGAGAGGGACTTAAGCTGTGATTGAAGATCACCAATTCTGCCGCGTGAGCCGCGAGCAGTGCCCGCAACTCTTCCAGCTTTCCTGACCCAATAAATGTACGTGAGTCAGGCCGGTGGCGGCTGGCAGTGAGTAGAGTCGCAGGCTCTGCACCCGCAGAGCGCACGAGCTCTAGAAACTCACCCGGGTCTTCACGTTTTTGCTCATCATGGAAATCGACATGAACAAGAACTGCCGTTTCACCGGCGTCTGGGCGTTCGAAAAACAATCAATACCTCGTGGAATCTCTTGCTTATCCAGCAGTGTTAAATCTCCGCGTCTTGCTCTGCCGGGTCTTGCGCAGGCAAGCGTACGTTACGAGACGGAACCACCGTAGAAATAGCGTGTTTATAAACCATCTGACTGACGGTATTGCGCAACAAGATAACAAACTGGTCAAACGATTCGATCTGGCCCTGAAGCTTAATGCCGTTGACCAAAAAGATGGAGACCGGAATGCGCTCTTTGCGCAGAATGTTCAAGTACGGGTCTTGAAGGGACTGCCCTTTGGACATGTTGCTCTCCCTAAAACTGTCGTTGGGGTTAATTATCAAATGGCGTGCCCTACTAGTGCTACGCCGCAATCTTTTTGCCCGAAAGGCCTAATGTTGTCGAAAAGGCCAAGTGGCCATTCGAAAACATACGCTTACTAAATTACTATCTTGAAGAACTATCTTACGCTAAGCACCGCTTTCACGCACGAGTTTCAACACCTTATCAAGCGCGTCAGGGTGCTGCGAATCCACCCATTCAAGCGATGGCCAGCTTCTTAACCACGTTAGCTGACGCTTTGCGAGCTGGCGAGTCGCGATTATACCCCGCTCTACAAGCGTGGCGTAATCATACTCACCTTCCAGATACTCCCACACTTGACGATAACCAACACTCTTCATCGCCGGTAGGCCTAAATGTAAGTCATTACGCTTTTTGAGGGCAGTGACTTCATTTATCAAGCCCTCATCCATCATTAGCTCAAAGCGCTTAGCGATACGTTGGTGCAAAAGGGCACGATCACTAGGTGCCAACGCTATCGACAACACGCGCCATGGAAAGGTTTCAGGCTGTTGCTCCGCCCATAACTCACTCATTGGCCGACCGCTGGCATAATACACTTCTAGCGCACGTATTAAGCGTTGAGGATCATTGGGATGGATACGCTGAGCAGAAACTGCATCCACTTCGGACAACCGTTTATGCAGCGACTCCAGCCCCTCATATTGCCATTGTGTTTCAAGTTGTTGCCGTATGACCGGATCAGCAGAAGGTAAACTGGCCACCCCCTCTATCAGCCGCTTGTAATAAAGCATGGTACCGCCAACCAATAGAGGAACCCGGCCCGCCGCGCTGATTTGTCGCATCAGCTCTATCGCATCTTCACGGAAGTCAGCCGCTGAATAGGGCTCTGCAGGATCGCGGATATCAATCAAGTGATGGGGTGCGCGAGCAAGTTCAGCGGCACTAGGTTTGGCGCTACCAATATCCATACCGCGATACACCATAGCTGAATCAACACTGATCAGTTCATGCCCTAAGCGCTCATGCAGCGCGATCGCGGTATCGGTTTTCCCGGCCGCAGTCGGACCCATCAAAAAAATTGCCCAAGGGCGCGTATCAGCCATGCGCGGGTAGTGCTCCACTATTTTTCAGAAATTAAATTGTCGTTCGTCATGCTGCTATTGGCCTCTTAAGAACAACCGATCAAGTGCTTTTAGCCCCATCTGTGTCCAGGTGGGTCGGCCGTGATTGCACTGATCACTGCGCTCCGTGCGCTCCATGTCGCGCAACAGCGCGTTCATTTCGTCGATCGTAAGCCGCCGATTAGCACGTACGCTGCCATGGCACGCCATGGTAGAGAGTAGCTCATGTAGCCGCGCCTCGACCTGATGAGTGCGCCCATAGCGCGCCAACTCCTCTAGCATTTGTCGCACTAAAGCCTCAGGGTCCGCCTGAGAGAGCAACGCTGGCAACTGGCGCACCAGCAGTGTTTCCGGTCCGGCAACATCCAGCTCAATGCCCAGCTTGGCAATGGCCTCTTGCTCGCTCTCAGCCGTCGCCACTTCTGCCCGACTAGCGGCGATAGAAACCGGCACTAGCAGCGGCTGGGCATCTAATCCTTTAGCAGCCGCTAGCTGTGTTTTCATACGCTCATAGACAATTCGTTCATGAGCGGCATGCATATCCACCAGCACCAACCCCTCAGCGTTTTGAGCCAGAATATAAATGCCGTGCAACTGTCCCAACGCAAACCCCAGCGGCGGTGGTGCAGTGGGATCGTTGTCGGGCATGGACAGGGGCGCTTCACGCACCTCGCTACCTCGCTCACCAGGAGCGCTCGTCTGCGGTGTTAACAGCGTCTCTTCGTGATTGGGATGGAGCGCCTGATAACCCTGCATAAAGCGGCGCACACGCTCTGCACCAGGGTGACGATCCGGCGAGTGGGTCAGCGCAATCCCCTGCTGCTGCCAACGGGGCTGTTCAGCGTTCGCTTCTGAAGCCGCGCCCTGTGCCAATGCGCCTGACGTGTCAGCCACCTCGCCCCCCCCCTCCCCTGGGGTCTCGGCGGGTTTAGCGGACGCCAGGGAGTGGTGGAGGCTCGAATAGAGAAAATCGTGAACCATACGACCATCACGAAAGCGCACTTCATGCTTGGTGGGGTGGACGTTTACGTCCACAACGTCTGGATCAAGCTCCAGATAGAGCACAAACACCGGATGCCGACCGTTAAACAGCACATCGCGATACGCCTGACGCACCGCATGGGCCACCAAGCGGTCACGCACCACACGGCCATTAACGAAAAAGTATTGTTGATCAGCCTGAGAGCGGGAGTGAGTCGGCAGCCCCACCCAACCACTTAACCGCAAACCGCCCGCTTCGCGTTCGATATAGCGGGCGTGCTCGATAAATTTTTTGCCCAGCAGCGAGGTAATACGCCGCTCCCGGGCCGCCGCGGAGTGACCTGAGGGCAGCTGGTGAATGACTTTTTGGTTATGGCGCAATACCCAGGCGATGTCGTAACGCGATAGCGCCTGACGGCGAAACGCCTCTTCCACATGGGCAAATTCGGTCTTTTCGGTACGTAGAAACTTGCGACGAGCGGGAGTGTTAAAAAATAGATCTCGCACGCCGACGCTAGTACCACGGGGGTGCGGCGCAGGGGTAACCCGGGCCTCCATTCCGCGCCCTTCCGCGACCACCCGCCAACCATGACGGGGGTCCTCTTCGGCGTTGGAAATCAGCTCTAGCCGAGCGACAGAGCTAATGGATGCCAGCGCCTCCCCCCGAAAACCCAACGAGCTAACGCCTTCCAAGTCCTCCAGGCTTCCGATCTTACTGGTGGCATGGCGGGCCAGGGCCAACGGCAAATCCTCTTCGCCAATGCCAATACCATCATCGCGCACCTTAATCAGCCGTGTGCCACCCTGCTCGATCTCCACTTCGATGCGCTGACTTCCCGCATCAATCGCGTTTTCAATCAGCTCTTTAGTGACCGATGAAGGGCGCTCCACCACCTCACCAGCGGCAATCTGGTTGGCCAACCGTGGGTCGAGCACATGAATACGCGGCGCGGTAGCGGTCATTTCAGTCAACGCGACACCTCAGGAACTGGGAATTTGTAATACTTGGCCAACGCGAATCACGTCACCATTCAAATCGTTGGCTTGTCTCAACTGATTGACCGGCACGCCATGGCGTACGGCAAT
This sequence comes from Vreelandella sp. DA03-1M, assembly GCF_055725665.1. Lineage (NCBI taxonomy): Bacteria > Pseudomonadati > Pseudomonadota > Gammaproteobacteria > Oceanospirillales > Halomonadaceae > Vreelandella > Vreelandella sp. DA03-1M. The sequence goes on along the minus strand of NZ_CM146798.1, from coordinate 1,784,319 downwards.
CGCTGACAAGGTATCGCCTGACTGGATACGGTACTCATTACCTGAAGGACTACGCTGATTATCCCGTTGCCAGGCAAGCAAACTGGCGGGCGGTGGGTAGCGCTGGAAGTGGTCGCGCAGACCGCTGAAAATGGCCTGGGACAGCCCCGCCTGGTGAACCGGGTCGCGTAGGCGACGCTCTTCGTCCGGGTTGGAGATAAAACCCACCTCAACCAACAGCGAGGGAATGTCGGGAGACTTCAGCACCATAAAGCCAGCCTGCTCGACGCGGGTTTTATGCAACCGATTTACTCGGCCCAGTTGCTCTAATACCTGACCGCCGATCGACAGCGAATCGTTCAATGTGGCCGTCATGGTCAAATCTAACAGTACACCGCGCAACACTTGATCCTTATCACGTAACGACAGGTTGCCATCAACACCGCCAATCAGATCAGAACGGTTTTCACTGTCCGCCAGCCACTGGGCGGTTTCCGATGTAGCGCCTCGTTGAGAGAGCGCATAAACCGAGCTGCCTTGAGGGCGTGGGCTAGTAAAGGCATCGGCGTGCACCGAGACAAAAAAGTCAGCTTTTTGCTCACGCGCCAACGCGGTACGTTGACGCAATCCAATGTAGTAGTCGCCATCCCGCACTAATACTGCTTTAAAACCTTCGGTGTTATTAACTTCAGACGCCAAACGGCGGGCTATCTCCAGCACCACATCTTTCTCGCGCGTGCCCGAAGGCCCAATAGCGCCTGGATCTTCCCCACCATGGCCGGCATCGACGGCAATGATAATATCCCGACGCGGATGGGGCCGGGCTTCTTGCACCTGAGTCGGCGATTCGTTGCGAGGAGGCTCTACGTTACCCGGTAGTTGAGTTTGAGCCGAGGCGCGCTGGGCCTGAATTTCCTGTTCACGAATCATCGCCTCAATGGGGTCAATAGGGTTCTCAACGGCGCTTTCGCCTGGATATTCAAGATCAACAACCAAGCGATGGCCGTATTGGTCATTCGGGGTCAGCGTAAAATGCCGCGGCTCTATTGTCCGATTAAGCTCAAGCACCACCCGCAAACCACCGCCTTCCCGAGTGCCGGTGCGTACCGACGTAATGGCGCTATCGTGCAACGGCAGCGTGCTCGGGTCGGTGTCCATTTGCGTATCGTCTAAATCGATCACCAGCCGCGCAGGGTTCTCCAACGAAAACACATTAGCGTTGGTAGCAGCGGACAGATCAAATACCAGACGCGCATGATCAGGTGCCGCCCAAAGACGCAAACTCTCAACGCTCGATGCTTGGACGTTAAACGCCGCCAAAGTAAGGAAACTGACGGCTAATAATCGATATACGCGGGCCACTGCGGCCTTCATTTCCATTGAATCACACCACTCTCCAGATGATCGTCACTTGACTTACTTGCCTCCCTGATCTGGCTCTGCAATAACGCCAACATGTGAGTGCCTAGATCACTACACGCTGATAAGGAGGCTAAGCGCCCTTGAGTCGTCACTTCTAAATAGACGCGAAGATCAGGCATTGGCAACCACCCTTCCCCGCGGCTTGGCCACTCAATAATGGTGAGTGCATCGTCAGCTAACACATCACGACCACCGATAAACTCCAGCTCTTCAGGGTCTGACAAGCGGTACAAATCCAGATGATAAATTCGCTGGGAGCCCAGCTCATAAGGCTCTACCAAGGTATAAGTGGGGCTTTTAACTGCCCCTTGATGACCATAAGCCCTCAAAATACCGCGTGTTAACGTGGTTTTACCCGCACCTAGCTCACCTTCCAGATACACTAACCCCCGACCTTGCAACATGTGCCCCAGCGCTTCGCCAAACGCGACCTGAGCCTCTTCATTGTCTAATTGCACCTGCATCTGAGCTGCCTTCACGGGTTAATCAATATTCGCGCATAGGATGCCAGATCACTGGCCAGCAGGCCACGCTCGCCTTCTCGTTCTGCCGCTCGATCAGCTGCTAACGCATGCACCATGGTGGCTAGCCAAGCGCTAAATTCAACATCACCGCGCTGCGCAACCAGCGCTCCCAGCATGCCGCTAAGTACATCGCCCATCCCGCCGCTGGCCATGCCCGGGTTGCCGTAAGGACACACTACCAAACCACAGGGGCCAGCGATTAAACTGCCCGCGCCTTTTAGAATCACCACGCCGCCCCGGGCGCGTTGCAATGCCTGAGCAGCGGCAGGTCGATCTGCCTGAATATCGGCCACCTCACAGCCCAGCAGTCGTGCGGCTTCACCAGGGTGCGGGGTCAATATCCAGTTATCGCGACGAACCTCCGGCCACTGACGCGCCAATAGGTTAAGCCCATCAGCATCTACCACCAGCGGCGCATCTGACTGAAGCGCACTCTGAAGCACCGCCTGCCCCCAGGCAGCCTGCCCCAGCCCGGGCCCCACTACCACGACGTCAGCGTTATTAGGCAGCTCTGCGGCCTCAGCGCCACCGCGTACGCCATGGGCCATCACTTCCGGGCAACGTACCAAACTCGCAGTGATATGCTCCGGGGCTGTTGCTAAGCTTACTTTACCCGCCCCCAAGCGGGCGGCGGCTTGGCAGGCCAGCAGCGCCGCACCACCGAAACCAGGGGCGCCGCCCATCACCAGCACGTGTCCCATGTCACCTTTGTGGTTAGTGCGCAGGCGTGGCGCAAAGGCATCTGCCAATAGCGAATCATCAAGACGCCAAGCTGTGGGGGGAATGTCAAAATAGGCCTGGGCTTTGACGCCCAAGGGGCGAAAATCGATCTCGCCGGTATAGGCCGGCGCCTCCCCTGTATGCAAGCCCACCTTATCGCCAATAAAGGTCACCGTGCAGGCGGCTTTAACAGCAATACCCAGCACAGCACCGGTGTCTGCGACTAATCCTGAGGGAATATCAATTGCCAGTACCGACCGCTGCGCGGCATTGATCATTTCGATAGCACGCTTGAAGCGTCCCTCTACCTCACCGGTCAAACCGGTACCCAACAGCGCATCGACAATCACTTCGCCGGTGAGCTCGATCCCAGCGTGCCACTCCTCGCAGCCCACCCCAGCGGATGTTGCCAACTCTGCTGCACGGGCCGCATCGCCGCTTAGCTCGACTAGGGGCTTCAGCGTAATTCGCTGTACCTTAAGGCCGGACTGCATGGCCAGCGCTGCCAACACGTGACCATCGCCACCGTTATTACCACTCCCACACATCACGGTTAAACTACGCACTTGTGGCCAGCGGGAGCGGAAACTATGCCAGGCACTTGAAGCAGCGCGCTGCATTAGCGCAAAACCATCAATGCCGCCGGCAATGGTGCGACGATCCAGTTCCCGCACCTGGGCGGATTTATATAGAGGGCGTAGCATGGAAGTACTCGGGACTGTCACGATCGCTCCTTTCACATGTTTTGATGGCTACCAATGCGTTAGCATAGCGCGCTTAATACCTTGCTGTTGATTGACTATGTCGAATTCCACTGCCTTTGCACGTTCTGATGGTGCAATGACTGACCAGAAACTTGCTCGCCTTGCCGACCTGATTAAAATCTGGGGGCGAGAGCTGGGTTTTCAGCAAGTGGGCATCACCGATACCGAGCTGTCTGCTCATGAAGACCATCTCAACGCGTGGCTGGAAAAAGGCTATCACGGCGAAATGGGCTTTATGGCCAAGCATGGCACCAAGCGCACTCGCCCTGAGGAGCTGGAGCCCGGTACTCAGCGCATTGTCAGCGTACGTATGGATTACTTGCCCGCCGAGGTCGAGAGCACCAAGGTGCTCGGTCAGCCCAGCCGCGCCTATGTATCGCGCTACGCCCTTGGCCGTGATTATCACAAGCTAATCCGCAAACGGTTAGCCCTATTAGCAAAAAAAATTGAGCAAGAAGTCGGTGACTTTGGTTATCGCGCTTTTGTCGACTCAGCGCCGGTCATGGAGCGCGCTCTGGCCCAAAAAGCGGGGTTAGGCTGGTTTGGCAAAAACGCCATGCTGCTCAACCCTAAAGCGGGCTCGCTGTTCTTTCTTGGCGAACTTTATACCGACCTGCCGCTCCCCATTGACGCACCGTTTGAGCACGAACACTGCGGTAGCTGCAGCGCTTGCCGCACCGCCTGCCCCACCGGCGCCATCGTCGACGATAAAGTGGTCGACTCCCGCAAGTGCATTTCGTATCTCACCATTGAGCTTCACGGGGCGATTCCGGTTGAGTTTCGCCGCGCCATGGGCAACCGTATTTACGGCTGCGACGACTGCCAACTGGTCTGCCCTTTTACTCGCTTTACCCATATCACCCAGGAAGATGACTTTGCGCCGCGCCATGACTTAGACCGCGCATCGCTTATTAGCCTGTTTGGCTGGGGCGAAGCGGAATTTCTGGATAAAACCGCCGGCAGCCCCATTCGGCGCATTGGCTACCAGCGCTGGCTGCGCAATATCGCCATTGGCCTGGGCAACGCGCCCTGGAGCGAGGCCGTTGAAGCCGCACTCTGGGCGCGCAGAGCCTACCCAAGCTCGCTGGTGCGTGAACACGTCGCCTGGGCGCTTAAGGAGCAGCGCCTCAAACGCGGTGAGCTAATTACTACTGACGGGGCTTAAACGCTTACTCTTCTTCATCGCTGCTCTGCTCAACGCGTAAAAAAGTACTGCGATAGTGGGCTAGCTCAGCAATCGACTCTTTAATATCGTCCATCGCCAGGTGCACATTCTGCTTACTAAAGCCCGCTAACGCGCCGGGGTTCCAGCGTTTAGCCACCTCTTTCAATGTCGAAACATCGAGATTGCGGTAGTGGAAAAAATTGAGCAGCGCAGGCATCTCACGCTCCAGAAAACGACGATCCTGGTGGATGCTATTGCCGCACATGGGCGATGAACCCGCCACCGCGTACTGCTGCAGAAATGCCAGGGTTTGCTGCTCAGCTTCAGCGGTTTCCACTTGGCTGGCTTTCACCCGTGCAACTAAGCCTGAATCGCCGTGGGTTTTCTGGTTCCAGTCATCCATTTGCGCCAGCAAACTGTCGGGCTGTTTCACCGCAATGATTGGCCCTTCCGCCACCACGTTCAAACCCGCATCCGTAATGAGTGTGGCTACTTCAATTATGCGCTCTTTATTTGGGTCGAGACCGGTCATCTCGAGATCAATCCACACCAGCAGATCATCCCGTGGCGCCGTTTTTCCTTCTGTTGCACCCGTCGTTTCGTTGCTCATTACCATTATTCCTTTGCCTAAATGCGTATAACATCTAGCAAGTGTGCCTTAATTTGGCCCGTCAAGCAGCTAGACAGGCCTACTTGGCGTCTAGGCGTCTAGATAAATACAATGACACCTTTGCTAGGTACAATGGAGCCTATTGTACCTAGCATCGGGTAGACATGAGCAAACGTAAATTAAGTCGTCAGCAGCAGTGGCGAGTCGATAAAGTCCAGGCGGAACGTGCCCAGCGCGCTGAAAAGCGCGACGTGCAAGACGCTGAAAAACTTGCCGCCGGCGAATACGGTGCCGAACAGCCGGGCCGTGTCGTTGCTCACTTTGGACGCACCCTTGAAGTGCGCAATAGCGATAATGAACCTGTGCGCTGCCACTTGCGCGCCAATCTGGACGGTCTGGTCACCGGCGACCGAGTGATATGGCGCGCAGGGCAAGAAGGCTCCGGCGTAGTGGTGGCCCGTGAAGAGCGCAATAGCGTACTTAAGCGCCCCGACGCTCGCGGCCTGCTCAAACCGGTGGCCGCCAATATTGATCAGCTATTGATTGTATTTGCAGTCGAACCCGCGCCTCACGCCAACCTTATCGACCGCTATTTGGTTGCCGCCGAAGCCACCGGCATAGCGCCAGTGCTGGTGCTGAATAAAACCGATCTACTGCCAGAAGATGGTGGCGAGCTGGGCAAATTATTAGAGCGCTATCGCGACTTGGGTTACCCCGTAGTGCGCACCACCACCGCCACCGAAACCGGACTGGATGATCTGCGCAGCCAGCTCGAAGGGCGCACCTCGGTTTTTGTCGGTCAAAGCGGCGTGGGCAAGTCTTCGCTTATCGACCTGCTGCTACCTGATGAAACCCTGCGCATTGGCGCGCTCTCGGAAGACTCCCGCAAAGGCACTCACACCACCACCACGGCACGCCTCTATACCATGAGTCGCGCTGAAGTGGCCGACGGCGATGTCATCGACTCACCGGGTATTCGCGAGTTTGGCCTGGTGCACCTCAACGAGCAGGAAGTTACCGACGGCTTTATTGAGTTTCACGACTATATTGGTCATTGCCGCTTCCGCGACTGCCGCCACCGTAATGAACCCGGCTGCGCTTTACTCGCCGCCGTGGATGCAGGCAAGATTCATCCAGCCCGCTTTGCCAGCTATCGGCGCATTCTCGATAGTTTGGATGGCTAACGTTGACAGGAGTTACCCATGAGTATTGAGCGCCAATCGTCGGAATCCAACCAGCTACCGCTGATCGTTGAACCCGAGCAGCTGCAAGAGCACTTAGATGACCCGCAACTACTGATTATCGATGTGCCGGTCAACGGCGACAGCTATCGCCAGGGCCATGTGCCGGGCGCTATTTTTCTCGATTTCCGCTATTTGATGCGTGGTGAAGGGCCGGTACCCAGCGACGTTCCCAGCGTTGAGGCACTATCACGTTTGTTCAGTACACTGGGACTAACCCGCGATACTCACGTAGTAGCTTACGACGACGAAGGCGGCGGCTGGGCAGCGCGGCTACTCTGGACACTCGATTTGATCGGCCATACTCGCTACTCCTACTTAAACGGCGGCATTCACGCCTGGCGCGATGCGGGCCTGGAAGAGAGTACTCAACCGACCGCCCCAACCCCCAGCGAATACCATGCTGAGGTTCTCAACCCCCAAGCCCTGATTACCTGCGACGAAATCAAACAGAAGCTCGACGATAAGCAGTTTGCGGTATGGGATGCGCGCTCCAAAGAGGAGTACGATGGCGTACGTGGCAACAACAAGCACCTGGGCCATATCCCAGGAGCGGTCAATATGGATTGGCTCCTCGCCATGGACCGCACCCGTGCGCTACGTATACGCGATTACGCCGAGCTCATCACCGAGCTAGGCGCCTTGGGCCTCACGCCCGACATGGAAATTGCTACCCACTGCCAAAGCCATCACCGCAGCAGCTTTACCTGGCTGGTGGGCAAGGCGCTAGGCTTTAATATGCGCGGCTATGCGGGCTCCTGGGGTGAATGGGGCAACCGCGACGACACACCGGTTGAGAAGTGAAAATATTACTGTGACTCTTTCCCAAAAAGCCTTTTCGCTACTCCAGTATCCGCTGCCCCAGCACGCGCTATCGCGCCTGACCGGCAAGTTTGCCCAGTGTGATAATCCCTGGGTAAAAAACACCTTGATTAAAGCGTTTATAAAACGCTTTAACGTTGATATGAGCCAGGCGCTGGAACCAGACCCCACTGCTTACGCCACATTTAACGACTTTTTCACCCGTGCACTTAAAGCCGATGCGCGGCCCGTGGGAGAAGGCATCCTCAGCCCCGCCGATGGCACGCTTTCCCAATACGGACGCCTACAGGCCGGACAACTGGTGCAGGCCAAAGGCCACACCTACTCCGCGCAAACCCTGCTCGGCGGCGATACGGCACTGGCAGAAGAGTTCTTAGGCGGCAGCTTTGCCACCGTTTATCTCTCGCCAAGGGATTACCACCGGGTGCACATGCCGGTGACGGGGACGCTTAGGGAAATGATCTACGTGCCGGGGCGGCTCTTCTCGGTCAACCAAGCCACCGCCAACTACGTGCCCGGCCTCTTCGCCCGCAACGAGCGCTTAGTATGTATCTTTGATACCGAGCACGGCCCTATGGCGATGGTACTGGTTGGTGCGATGATCGTCGCCGCTATCGAAACCGTCTGGTCAGGGCAGGTGACGCCGCTTTCTGGTTACCCACAGCGCATGCAGTTTGGGCAGCCCATAGTGCTGGAAAAAGGCGCTGAGATGGGCCGTTTCAAGCTTGGCTCCACGGTCGTGATGTGCTTTGCTAACCCCGTCAACTTTGAAGAGCGTCCTCTGGCGACAATGGTCAGCATGGGAGAGTCGTTAGGTAATCACTAGCAATTAGGCGTTGAGAATGTAAGCACGTCTTCCAGGCGTGCTTTACCCAGTGCCAGTTGAATAAGACGATCAACCCCCAGGGCGACACCAGCACCTTCAGGCATCCCATGCTCAAGTGCGGCCAACAGGTACTCATCAACGTCTACCTCAGGCAAGCCTAAGCGGCGGCGTTCAACGTTGTCTTCAGCAAAGCGTGTGCGCTGTTCCTCTGCATCGGTCAGCTCATCGTAGCCGTTAGCCAACTCAATACCGTTCAGATAGATCTCAAAGCGGGAAGCCACCCACTCACCGTCTACGTCTTGATGGCGTCGCGCCAGAGCTGCTTGGCTAGCAGGATAATCAATCACCACACTTAGCTCTTGCTGGCCTAACTGTGGCTCGATTACAACGCTCATTAACAGGTCAAGGCACGTCTCGCGGCTTTCATCGGCTAAGGATTGGATAGGCATTTGCGCACGCTCGGCAGCTATCGCCCGCAGTCTATCCAGCGAGGTGGTGAACGGATCAACCTCTACGTAAGTATGAAACAGCTCCCGGTAGCGGTAATGCACAAGCGGGCCGGGAAAACTGGGCAGCAGTGACATAATGAGCGTCGCGGTCTCATCAATCAGTTGATCCAGCGTAAACTGTGGCCGATACCACTCCAGCATAGTGAACTCGATATTATGCCGGGCGCCGATCTCACCATCGCGAAAACTGCGCGCAAGCTGAAAGATCGGCCCACAGCCCGCTGAGAGCAAGCGTTTCATATGGAATTCAGGGGAGGTTTGCAGCCATAGACGGCGCTGCCCCTTGTCCGTGCGCGCCAAGGTGTGTAGCGAGACCAAGTGCACATCCGTGCTGCCCCCCTGCCCCAGCACTGGTGTTTCCACTTCTAGCACGTCACGCTGGGCAAAAAAAGCGCGCACTTTGGCCATTAACCGCGCTCGCTCACGGAGCGTCTCAATAGACGCTGAGGGTTGCCAATCAATGGCCATAACGACTCCTTGAAAAAAACCACCTTAAACAATAATGGCCACGCACATAGCGTAGCCATTAAGACATGCAAGCGCCCTAAAAAGCGATCAAGCGCGGGAAACGTAATCCCCACTGCGCGTATCAATTTTCAGCACTTCACCCTGGTTGATAAACAGCGGTACACGCACCACAGCACCAGAAGACAAGGTCGCAGGCTTAGAACCACCCTGGGCGGTATCGCCTTTCAAACCGGGATCCGTTTCCACGACTTCCAACTCGATAAAGTTAGGTGGCGTCACGGAAATGGCCTTATCATCCCAAAGCGTAATGATATAAGGCACCTGCTCTTTCAGCCACTTAACGGTATCGCCTAGCGCTTTTTTCTCTACCGCATACTGCTCAAACGAGCCATCGGTCTTCATAAAGTGCCACATGTCACCGTCGGTATAGAGATATTCCATCTCTAAATCCATGACATCGGCACCTTCCAGCGAGTCACCGGATTTGAAAGTCTTCTCACCTACGCGGCCAGTCATCAGATTCCGCAGCTTAACGCGGTTAAACGCCTGCCCTTTACCGGGCTTGACCAGCTCGTTCTCAACGATCGAACAAGGATCGCCGTCGAGCATTACTTTCAGACCGGCCTTGAATTCGTTGGTAGAATAGTTCGCCATAATGTCTCTCAATCATCCATTTCAGTTATTTGTTTCAACAGGTGGTGCGCGAAACCATACTTTGCCGCCGTCAGCAGGTTTATATACCAGCAGCGTTGCAAATGGCGTCGTTAAATAAGTGTGCGCATGATAACCCGAAGGAGGGCTTTTTTGCAGGAGAACATCATTATCGCCGCGTCTGAAACGCAAAGCCATCGCGACTCCCTGGTGCAACCTACTTGGCAGCAGCAGCTTTCTCATGCCATTCGCGATCCGCAAACACTTTGTGACCGGCTGGGCCTAAGCCACGACTGGTTGGCGGGCGCCCAAGCAGGTCACGACCTGTTTGACGTATGTGTGCCTGAGGCTTATCTCAACAGAATAGCCTATGCTGACATAGACGACCCACTGCTGCGCCAGGTGCTGCCGCTGGGCGAAGAAGCGTTCACGCCGCATGGATACGTCGTCGATCCGCTCGCAGAAGCCGACCACCGGCCCGCTAAAGGACTGATTCATAAGTATGCTGGCCGGGTGCTGCTTATCGCCAGCCCTAACTGTGCCATCAACTGCCGCTACTGCTTTCGCCGCCATTTTCCCTATAGCGACAACTCCCCCTCCAGAGCACAGTGGCAGGAAGCACTCGACTACTTACGAAGCGACACCACTATTCACGAGGCGATTCTCTCCGGCGGTGACCCGCTGGCTGCCAGCGATCGCCAGCTGGCATGGCTGGTAGAACAGCTAGAAAGCATCCCGCATCTTAAAAGGCTGCGGATTCATACCCGCCTACCGGTGGTAATTCCCGACCGGGTCGATGACGCCCTGCTTGGTTGGCTCTCCGCCACACGCCTGCAAAAAGTGGTGGTGCTGCATATTAACCACGCCAATGAAGTCGACCAAGCCATGGTAGATGCCTGCGCGCGCCTTAAACAAACAAGCGCTACGCTGCTTAATCAAAGCGTGCTGCTGCGCGGCGTCAATGATGACGTGGCAACTTTAGCGACACTGTCGGAACGGCTATTTGAAGCAGACATTCTGCCCTATTACTTACATGTATTAGACCCGGTGCAGGGTGCCGCCCATTTTGATGTGCCGGATAGTGAAGCCCGCGAGCTTGTTGCTAGACTGCGCGATCACTTACCGGGTTTCTTAATGCCACGCCTGGTACGTGAAATTCCCGGCAAAGCGAGCAAAACGCCGCTATAGCGCTTATTAAACGGTACAAATCAGTGCAGATAGCGACTTTTGCGCACCATCAAGATGCATGAAGCGAGCTAGTGTCGCAGCTGCTTTGAAGGCGAATGTACTGTAATTCTCTGAAACAAAAAAAGTTACTTCGAAACGGTCACGATTTTGCTCCATATCTAAGTGTTACAAACGGGGTATCGGCAGCGAACGCTGCTAGACAATTTAGCTTCCAATAGATCGCTAGGGTTCCGACACCATCAACGCATAACCCCTGATGGATGTGGCTGGTCCGAGAGCAATCGACCTAACGCCAAGGCGCTAGGTTACACGGCGGGACAAAAGCCCGGGAGGACAAGGTGCAGTGATGCGCCGATGCCCCCGAGTTTTCCCTTAGCCGCTGGAGGCTGCCATGACCCGTTGCAATCATACTTCCCCAAAGCACTTCCCCCTCGCTACACTTTCAGCCGCGCTCTCTACCACTCTGCTGGCAACGACCCTTGTCGCCGCTGCGCCTGCCCAGGCACAAGAGCAGGATGAGTTTAGCGTCTGCTGGTCGATTTATGCCGGCTGGATGCCCTGGGCCTATGCTGATGTTGAAGGCGTGGTCGATAAATGGGCCGACGAGTACGGTATCAGTATTGATGTGGTGCAAGTGAACGACTACGTCGAGTCAATCAATCAGTTCACCTCAGGCAACGTTGACGGCTGCGCCATGACCAATATGGATGCGCTGACGATCCCCGCCGCCAGTGGCGTCGACTCTACCGCGCTGATTATCAACGACTACTCTGATGGTAACGACGGCATTGTGCTCAAGGGCAGCGACGATCTTGCCGACATTGAAGGCCGTGAGGTCAACCTTGTTCAGTTCAGTGTCTCCCACTACTTTCTGGCACGCGCCCTCGAAAGCGTCGGCCTTACTGAACGCGATATTGAAACGGTCAATACTTCCGATGCGGATATTGTGGGTCTTTTCTCTAGCGATACCACCGAGGCCGTCGCCGCATGGAACCCACAGCTAAGCGCCATCGCAGATATGCCAGACAGTAACGTGGTGTATACCTCAGCGGAAATTCCCGGCGAAATTCTCGACATGATGGTCGTTAATACACAAACACTAGCGGATAACCCCGAGCTTGGTCATGCCTTAGTGGGCGCTTGGTACGAGGTGATGGGGCTAATTGAAGCAGATGACGAAAACGCGCTGACTATTATGGCCGATGCCGCAGGCACGGATCTGGAAGGCTACAAGAATCAGTTAGACGCCACCTACCTGTATACCGACCCAGCGGAAGCAATCGAGTTAATGGAAAGCCGCGAGCTGCTCGAAACAATGGAGCGGGTCGCCGAGTTCAGCTTTGAGCACGGGCTTCTGGGTGATATGGCACCCAATGCTGGCGGCGTCGGCATCGAAACCCCCAGCGGTGTATTTGGCGATGAGGGCAATGTACAGCTGCGCTTCGATCCTAGTTTTACCCAGGCTTACCTCGACGCTCAGTAACGAGTTGCTCCTACTTTAGCGCTACGGGAGTGGCTATTGCCACTCCCTCTGCTCTCATCTTCCGTGGACTTCGTCATGAAGCGATTAATTAACTTAGCACCCTCTCGAGGCGGCCGCTGGCTGCTGGGTTTGCTGCCTTTTTTGCTGCTGGCGATGCTCTATTTGAGCCTCTCCAATACAAGACTGGCGGAAAACCCCAACGACCGATTGCTGCCCACGCCCTCGACCATGGCAAGCTCCTTTTACCACTTGGCCACCGCCGAGAACGTGCGCACGGGGGAGGTTGTGCTGTGGACAGACACCTTCGCCAGCCTAGAACGCATTGTGATCGGGGTAGGTATTAGTGCCTTGATCGGCCTGATGGTCGGTATCTTAAATGGTGGCATTCCAATTATCCGCGCCAAGCTTTCCCCCCTGGTGACGGTGGCCTCGCTAATACCGCCGATGGCGATACTGCCGATTCTGTTTATTGCTTTTGGAACCGGCGAGGCCGCCAAGATTGCGCTGATTGTGATTGGCGTTACGCCCTTTCTTATTCGTGACTTACAAGGCCACGCCCTGCGACTGCCCGACGAACAGTTGATCAAAGCGCAAACCCTAGGTGCCAGCTCATGGCAGGTTTTGTTAAGAGTTCTGCTGCCGCAGCTTACCCCGCGGCTATTAAATGCCACCCGTTTAGCGCTGGGCACTGCGTGGCTATTTTTGATCGCCGCCGAAGCCATTGCCGCTCAAGAAGGACTTGGCTACCGCATTTTTCTGGTGCGTCGCTACCTCTCCATGGACGTAATTCTGCCCTATGTGGCCTGGATTACTCTCTTAGCCTTTCTGCTTGATCAACTGTTGGCCTGGGTATCGCGGCTGGCATTCCCTTGGTACCACTCAGGCGAAGGAGATAAGTCATGAGCCTGCTGGCCGCCAAACGATTAGAGAAGCATTACGGCAACCATGTAGTACTCGAAAACCTTAATTTCAGCGTTGAGCCCGGCGAGTTCGTCACCTTGGTGGGTGCTTCAGGCTGCGGTAAAACTACCTTCCTTAAAATGCTGCTGGGCACCGAAGCGACCTCCCGGGGCAGCCTCACGCTGGATGATCAGCCCATTCCCAATGAGCCGGGGCCTGATCGCGGCGTGGTGTTCCAGAAGTACTCCGTATTCCCCCACTTAACCGTGCTCGGCAACGTGATGATCGCCGATGAGTTACACAGCGCCAAACTGCTGGCTAAGAGCTTCGGTGCCGCCAAGCGACGTGCTGTGGAAAAAGCCCGCTCTCGCATCGACGAAGTTGGCCTTGATCACGCACTTAGTAAATACCCCCACGAGCTGTCCGGCGGCATGCAGCAGCGCCTGGCCATTGCTCAGGCGCTAATGATGCGGCCACGCATCCTGCTGCTTGATGAGCCTTTCGGCGCGCTAGACCCAGGCATTCGCCAGGACATGCACGTGCTGATCAATCGCCTGTGGCAAGAGCAGCAACTGACGATCTTTATGATCACCCATGACTTAAAAGAAGCCTTTGAGTTGGGCACACGGCTGTGGGTCTTCGATAAAACTCGCCACGACCCGCAGGCCCCCGAAGCGTATGGCGCGACGATTACTTATGACCTACCTATTTCGAGAGACCGTCCCTCTGCCGAATTAAAAGAGGCGCTCAACCAGGGCGGCATGAAAACTCATTCTCAGGAGACGCTTTTATGAACAGCGAACCCGCTTACACCACCCATTTACCCGGCGGGCACCACTGGTCGCTGCGCCTGCGCCGGGGCACCACGCTCACCCTGACCGCCCAGCAGGCCGACAGCAACGTGGGGCTTTTGTGCTACAACCCCGAAAACCTGCTGGAACGCTTAAATCTACCTGACACCCTGAAGTGCCAGCACACCTTTAAGCTCACCCATGGCCACTGCCTTTATTCGGATATGGGGCGTATTTTTGCCTCGATTACCCATGATGACCTGGGCTGGCACGACAGCGTTGGCGGCAACTTGATGCCCTACCACTTGCTCAAAAAAGGCTGGCAGCCGGTCAACTATCAGCAGGCCTATAACGACTGGACCCGTACCGGCTTCGATGCCTTTTTGGTGGAGCTTGCCAAATACGGCATGGGCCGCCGAGATATGGCGGCCAATCTCAACCTGTTTTCCCGGGTAGAAAGCGACGACTACGGCAAGCTGAGTTATGTCTCGGGCCACTGCCAGCCCGGCCAAAGCGTCACGCTGCGCTTTGAGATGGATACCCTAGTGTTGCTTCACACTTGCCCCCACCCCCTCGACCCCAGCGCCGACTACCCCCGTCGCGGTGTCGACATCGCCCTCGGCACCACAGAGCCGCCCACGGAAGACGACCCCTGCTACCGTTCACGGCCCGAAAACGCCCGTGGCTTTGCTAACAATCGCCTTTACCACCTCGGCTTATAAGGGAGACGCCGCATGATTATTGAAAGCACCCTACGCCCTGAAAATGCCTTGAGCCGCACCACGGTTAACGCAGGCGATCACTACATTGGTACCGTCAAGCACGGTCAAACCCTGCGCATTCTCGATTTAGAGGGTAACCAGGCCGCCGACACGCTTTTTTTTAGCGCCGATGATACCAGCGAGCGCTACAGCGCCATGGATACCGTGCGGGAGCAAGGCGGGGTTTACCTTACTGCAGGCTCCCCGCTGATTTCCAGCGAAGGGCGCACTATGCTGACCATTACCGCTGACACCTGCGGCCGCCACGACACCCTGGGCGGCGCCTGCGCCAGCGAGAGCAACACCGTGCGCTACGATTTGGAAAAACGCCATATGCACTCCTGCCGGGACAACTGGATGCAGGCCATCGCCAACTACCCCGAGTTTGGGCTTACCAAGCGCGACATTACTCACAACATCAACTTTTTTATGAATGTTCCGGTCACCGCTGATGGCGGACTGACGTTTGAGGACGGTATTTCCGCTCCGGGGAAATACGTGGAGATGGTCGCTGAGATGGATGTGATCGTGCTGGTCTCCAACTGCCCTCAGCTCAATAACCCCTGCAATGGCTACAACCCAACGCCTATTGAGCTGCTGGTTTGGGAATAAGTGATTCGCCCTAGGGACGACCCTAGAAGGCCAAGCAACCTGCGGGACGACCCGCCTTTGTTTGCAGGCAGTGCCATGTCCATCAATAAGACGTTTAGCAAAGTTCTAATTGCCAATCGCGGTGCCATCGCAGCGCGTATTTTACGTACTCTAAAAGCACTCAATATCGACAGCGTGGTGGTCTACGCCGATGCCGACCGCGACGCGCCCTACGTTCACCAGGCAGATGAAGCCTTTTCCCTGGGCGAAGGCTCGGCCAGCGCTACCTATCTTAATATCGACAAGCTGATAGCCATTTGTAAGCAAAGCGGTGCCCAAGCCGTGCACCCTGGCTACGGCTTTCTGTCAGAGAATACCCGCTTTATCGAAGCCTGCGACGCAGCCGGGCTCACCTTTTTAGGCCCCACCGCCGAACAGATTGAACAGTTTGGTTTAAAACATCAGGCTCGCATCCTAGCCGAACAAGCCGGTGTCCCACTGGTGCCCGGCTCCAAACTTCTCGAAAGCGTTAATGAAGCCCTCACCAGCGCCGAGCAGATTGGTTACCCGGTAATGCTCAAATCCACCGCCGGGGGTGGCGGTATCGGTATGCAGGTGTGCCAAAACCCCGCCGAGCTGGCGCGCGCCTTTGACTCGGTGAAAGGCTTAGGTGAGCGCAACTTCGGCGACGGCGGCGTGTTTCTGGAAGCCTACATCGCCCGCGCCCGCCACCTGGAAGTCCAGCTATTTGGCGACGGCCAGGGCAACGTGGTGGCGCTCGGTGAGCGTGACTGCTCCACCCAGCGCCGCCACCAAAAAGTGCTCGAAGAGTGCCCGGCCCCCAACCTGCCGGAACACGTCCGCCAGGCACTCCACGAAACCGCGGTTCAACTGGGCAAAGCAGTCAACTATCGCAGCGCTGGGACCGTCGAGTTTATCTACGATGCCGAGCGAAAAGCGTTCTACTTTTTAGAGGTCAATACCCGCCTCCAGGTCGAGCACGGCGTCACTGAGATGGTGTATGGGGTCGATATTGTTGAGTGGATGATTAAGCTGGGCGCCGGAGAATTATCCAATCTGGAAACATTGGCACAATCACTTACGCCCACTGGCCACGCCGTGCAGGCACGCCTGTATGCCGAAGACCCCGCCCACGACTTTCGCCCCAGCGCAGGCTTGCTGACAGAAGTCGATTTCCCGAAGGCTGATGGCCTGCGCATTGATCATGCCATTGAAGCCGGGCTGGAAATATCGGCGCTGTTTGACCCCATGCTAGCCAAGGTGATTGTTCACGCCGACAGCCGTGGCACAGCTATTGAACAGCTAGCAGACACGCTAGATAACGCCAGCGTTTACGGCATTACCACCAACCGCACCTGGCTTGCCCATGCGCTGCGGGCAGAGCGTTTTCGTGACGCCGACCTGGACACCCACTGGCTAACCACCCTGGAGTGGGCGCCACCGGCCATTGAGGTGGTCGCCCCCGGCACAATGACAACGATTCAAGACTACCCCGGCCGCCAAGGCCACTGGGATGTGGGCGTGCCACCTTCGGGGCCCTTTGATGACTGGTCGTTTCGCCTCGGCAATCGCTTACTGAATAACCCCGCCGATGCCGCCGGGCTTGAAATCACCCTGACCGGCCCAACGCTGCGTTTTCACCGCGCCACCCAGATCGTGCTGACGGGTGCCGGGCTCCCAGCAACGCTGCATGGCGAAGCGGTGGCTTTTTGGCAGGTCATTGATATTCCTGCGGGCGCTACCCTTAGCCTGGGCAAGGCCGCTGCGGGTGCTCGCGCTTATCTATTAGTGCGCGGCGGCATTGAGTGCCCGCACTATTTAGGCTCCCGCAGCACCTTCACGCTAGGCCAGTTTGGCGGCCACGGCGGCCGTGCGCTGCGTAGCGGCGACATGCTCGATTTACCCGCGCTTGCCGCCACCTCCAAGGCACAGTTGGAGGAGGCGTTAATACCTACCTTTGGTCATCAAGACGGCGGAAAAACCTGGCAAGTGGCCGTGCTTTACGGCCCCCACGGCGCGCCAGACTTTTTCACCGATGACGATATCCAGCGCTTTTTTGACCACGAGTGGGAAGTCCACTACAACTCCAGCCGTACGGGCGTGCGCTTGATTGGCCCCCGCCCCGAGTGGGCAAGGGCCGACGGCGGCGAAGCGGGCCTGCACCCCTCCAATATCCACGACAATGCCTACGCGTTTGGCACCATCGATTTTACCGGCGATATGCCTGTGATCCTTGGCCCCGACGGCCCTTCGCTGGGTGGTTTTGTCTGCCCGGCGACCGTGGTCCGCGCCGAGCGCTGGAAGCTGGGGCAGCTCGCCGCTGGCGATAAGCTACGCTTTGTCCCGGTCAGTCTGGCCACCGCCCGCGCCCTGGAAGCGCGTCAGATCGACCAGTTGGAGACCCTCACCGCGAACCCCGTTGAAGCTATTCAGCCAGAACGCGACACCCCGATCCTGCGCGATGTACCCGCCGAGCAGGCCGGTGAGCGCACCGTTTACCGCCGCGCCGGGGACGATTTTCTGCTGATCGAATTTGGCGCCATGGAGCTGGATATCGCGCTGCGCTTTCGGGTACACGCCTGGATGCTGTGGTTACAGCAACACTCGCTGCCCGGACTGCGGGAACTAACCCCAGGTATTCGTTCGCTGCAAATTCACTACGAGCCGCTGGAACTGAGTCTCGATGTGCTTCTGGCGCATCTGCAAAAAGCCGAGCAGGCGCTGATTGATGTGGAATCACTGGAAGTAGAATCGCGGGTGGTGCATCTACCGCTCTCCTGGGATGACCCCGCCTGTCAGGAAGCGATTGATAAATACCAGCGCAGCGTGCGCCCCGATGCCCCCTGGTGCCCCAGCAACCTCGACTTTATCCGCCGCATTAATGCCCTGGAGAGCGAACAGGAGGTGCGGGATATCGTTTTCAATGCCCGCTATCTCGTCATGGGATTAGGGGATGTCTACCTGGGTGCACCGGTTGCCACCCCGCTGGACCCGCGTCAGCGCTTGGTCACCACCAAATACAATCCCGCCCGCACCTGGACAGCGGAAAACTCCGTGGGCATTGGCGGTGCTTACCTATGTGTTTACGGCATGGAAGGCCCCGGCGGCTACCAGTTTGTCGGCCGCACCCTACAAATGTGGAACCGCTACCGCACCACTGCGCACTTTGAAAACCCCTGGCTGCTGCGCTTTTTTGATCAGCTGCGCTTTCATAACGTCAGCCATGCAGAACTCGAGCAAATTCGCCGCGACTTCCCACACGGTCGATATGACTTACCCATCGAAACCGCTCGCTTTCGCTTGGCGGACTATCAAGCCGAGATTGATAAGAACGCCGCCGCCATTGACGCTTTCCGCACCAAGCGTGAAGCCGCTTTCCAGGCAGAGATGGCCGCTTGGCGCGCCAACGGCCAATTCACCTTTGAAGATCAAGCACCTGAAAGCGCTGAAATCGAAATCTTAGACGATGACGAAATCGGCATAGAAAGCCCGGTCACGGGCAGCCTGTGGAAACTGCTGGTCAAAGAGGGCGAACAGGTCAGCGCTGGTCAGGCAGTCGCCCTAGTGGAGTCCATGAAAATGGAAGTAGAGGTCGCCGCTCACAGCGCTGGTCGTGTTGCCCGGCTACCTATTAGCGAAGGGGCATCTATTGGGCCTGGGCAACCGCTGGTGGTGCTCACCAGTGAAGAGGAGGCTGAATCATGAGTCAACATACTGCCGATCAGCGCTTGGCTGACTTCCAAGCCATTCCGGTCATCGACATTCACGACCTACTCCATGGCGATACCGCCGCGCGCCAAACCGTCGCCGACGCCCTTGGCCGCGCCGCACGGGAAGTGGGCTTTTTTCAAATGGTCGGGCACGGAATTGATCAGTCATTACGCGAAGGGTTGATTCGCCAAGCCAAGCGCTTCTTTGCACAATCGTCCGACACAAAGATGCAGCGCTATATTGGCCGCTACCATCATCACCGTGGCTATGTACCGCCCGGAGAAGAGTCGCCGGACCCCGCAAAGCCTGATATGAAAGAGGCGTTTGATCTCGCCTTTGAACTCCCCGAAAGCGACCCAGAGGTGTTAGCCGGAACGCCATTGCTCGGGCCAAACCCCTGGCCAGACCTTGACGGCTTCCGCAAGCCTGTCGCCGCTTATTATGAGGCGGCTTATCAAGTAGGCCGTGCACTGATGGGGGGCTTTGCATTGGCCTTAGGGCTTGAAGAACAGCAGCTACTGCGTCACGTCAATAAACCACCCAGCCAACTGCGCCTTATTCACTACCCTTACAATCCTGATGCTGAAGACGCCCAAGGCATTGGCGCCCACACCGACTATGAGTGTTTTACCTTGCTGCTACCCACCGCGCCAGGGCTTGAAGTCATGAACGGTGCGGGCGAATGGATTGACGTGCCGTATCAAGAGGATGCATTAGTCGTCAATATTGGCGATATGCTGGAAATTTGGAGCAACGGGGAGTTTGTAGCGACCTCCCACCGGGTGCGCAAAGTGAAACAGGAGCGCTACTCCTTTCCGCTGTTTTTCGCCTGCGATTACCATACCGAAGTCGCGCCGCTGCCCGAATTAGTCGAGCGACACGGTAAAGCCCATTACGCACCGCTCACAGCGGGCGATCATCTTTATGCCCAAACCATTCAAACCTTCCGCTATCTGCGTGAGCGTTTGGCAAAGGGCGACATTACGCTACCCGAAGGTGCCCGCGAAGTAGGTAGCCTGGGCCAGCACGGCAAACATAAGGACAACCCCTTATGAATGTCGACTTACCTGCCACACCTCAAGCATTTCGCGGCGTATGGCAGCGCACGCTCTACGCCGAACCCGCTAAAGAGCCCTACCAACAGGCCGACACCACTACTCAGGTTTATTGGATTCAGGGCAAACACTGGCATGCCGACCTGCGCCTGCCTACAGACTCGCCTGACTTTGCAGGCATCACCGGTTTAGACGACTGCAACCGCCGCCAGCTTGAATGGCTGGCGGGGCTCACTGCTTTTGCAGGTATTACCCAAATCGATAGTGAGCTAGGGGTATGCACCTGGCATCGCTATCAGGATCTATGCCCCAGTTTGGAACGAGATGTTGGTTTACTACGCTGGATTGACGGCAACACTTTAGAAGAGAGACACCCGCACGATCAATACGTTGAGCACTGGCAGCAACTTTCCAGTGATGCCGCTGAAGAAGTGATTCAAACAGATCAGCAAGGCCAACTGCGTTGGCTGCAAATCGGCGACCACGCCATAGCGATTACACCTCGCCCAGCAGCCAACGTTTCCAATCTATTCTCCACCCTAAGCACCGCCAACGATGACACCCTGCGCTGGCGCGCCAGCCTATGCTTTGACTACTTACAGCGCAGCCAAGACCGTTGGCAAGTAGTGCTATCTACCCAGCCCTGGCGAAAGGGCCAGCAAGTAAGAAGGTAGGGGCGATCCAAAACAGCGCAAAGTGTATGCACTTTGCGCTGTTTTATCGCATCAGCAGTTTAAAAATTGCTTTTGAATATCTTTTTAAAATTAACAAGTATTTGTTTTATAAAAATAAACACCCATATCTGCAATATCATGGCCCTCAAAGTGCATACACATTGGCAACTATCGATGCCCTTGTGAGGATCTGCCATGAACCGTCGCGACTTCCTAAAAAGCACTTCCGCCTTAACCCTAGGTGCTGCCGCTCTCCCCTTTCTAAAAGTACTTCCCGCCATGGCCAGCGCTAATGAAACGCTGGTGGTGGTGATGGGCAGTACGATTAACAGCCTCGACATCCACCGCAGCGGAACCAATCGCCCCAGCTATCAAGTCGCGGTTAATTGCTATGACCGCCTGATGACGTTTGGCACCAAAACGCTTGAAGATGGATCGTTAAGCTATGACTACGACAATCTAAAAGGCGAGTTGGCGGAGAGCTGGGAAGTCTCTGAAGATGGACGCACAATAACTCTCTATTTGCGTGAAGCCACTTTCTGGGATGGCCGTGCCGTCACCGCCCAGGACGTTAAGTGGTCATTTGACCGCTCTGTCACCTTGGGCGGCTTTCCGACCACACAGATGGCAGCTGGCTCGATGACAAGCCCTGATCAATTTGAAGCCGTCGACGAGCGCACCTTCCGCATTCATTTGCCTCATGCCTCCAAGCTTACCCTGCCAAACCTCACGACGCCGATCGCCATCGTCATTAATTCCGAGTTAGCGTTAGAGCACGCTACTGATGACGATCCTTGGGCGACCGAATATCTGCACCGCACCCCGGCAGGCTCGGGTGCTTTCCAAATCGAGCGCTGGGAGCCTGGCCAGCAGTTGGTTTATCGCCGCAACCCGGACTGGGCCAGCGGTGAGCTGCCGGGGGCAGAACGCGTCATTTTGCGAGAAGTACCCTCCACGTCAACCCGACGTGCATTGCTTGAACGCGGCGATGCTCATTTGTCACAAGACGTGCCTCCCCGTGATGCCATGGAGCTTGACGCTCAATCCAACGTAAAAGTGGTCAGCACGCCGATTGAGAACTGTCTGCATGTGCTTTGCCCAAACTTAACGTTCGAGCCCTTCCAGGATGTACGCGTGCGCCAAGCCATTGCTTGGGCAATTCCCTACGAAGCCATTATGCAAAATGCCGCCTATGGTCGCGGCGTTCCCATGTGGGGAGGTAATAGCGAGTCGCCTGCTGATATTGCCTGGCCGCAACCCTTTCCTTACAGCAACAATCTTGAACGTGCGCGCGAGTTAATGGCGGAATCGGATTACCCCGAGGGCTTTGAAGTCCCTCTCTCCTTTGATTTAGGCCAAGCCGATTGGGCAGAACCCACCGCGCTACTGATTCAAGAGGCCTTGGGCCAAATTGGCATTACCGTCAACTTGGATCGTATACCCGGTGCCAACTGGCGCACCCGCGCGCTGGTAGATAAGCAGTTGCCCTTACACTTGGAGAACTTTGGTGGCTGGCTCAACACGCCTTGCTACTACTTCTTCTGGGCCTATATCGAAGGCAATTTATTTAACTCGTCCAATTACCACAACGACGAGATCGCCCAACTCGTCGATGAAACACTCTTTATGGCTATGGATGACCCTGAGTACGCGCCCAAAATTCGCCGCATGATCGAGATCGCCTTTGCAGATGTGCCGCGTATTCCGCTTTACCAACCGACGCTCAACGTGGCGATGCAGCCCAACATTTCGGGCTATGAGTTCTGGTATCACCGCCAGCTCGATAACCGCCCGCTGCGTGTCAGTTAAGGAGTCAGCATGGCCACTATGTCCCGAACGCGCCTAATTGCCTGGCGAGTCGTTCAAGCGGTACCGGTGTTGATTGGTATTGTGATTGTTTCGTTCTTACTTACCCGGGCGCTGCCCGGGGATCCCGCCGCGTACTTTGCCGGGCCAGCCGCTAATGCCGAATCGATCCAGCAGATACGTGTCAGCATGGGGCTAGATCGCCCTCTACCACTGCAGTTTATCAGCTATGTCCAAGACCTGTTCCGGGGCGACTTGGGTACCGCAATCTCTACTGGGCAGCCGGTGATACACGAGCTCACCACCCGCTTGCCTGCCTCATTGGAGCTCACCGGTTTTGCGCTGCTCTTTTCAATGATTATTGCCTTACCGCTGGGTATTCTGGCCGCCACGCGCCCTAACACCTGGGTAGACCACCTATGCCGTGCCGTAGTGACCGCCGGCGTATCACTGCCCACGTTTTTCACCGGCTTGGCGCTTATTTACGTCTTTTACTATTTGCTCGGTTGGGCTCCTTCACCGATGGGCCGGTTGGATTTTTTGTATCTTTCGCCACCCAAGGTGACCGGATTTTACGTCATTGATGCACTGATTGATCGCGACCTGGAAACCGCTTGGGGAGCGCTATCGCAGTTACTGCTCCCCGCAATCACGCTAGGGCTATTCACCCTTGCGCCTATCGCACGTATGACCCGCGCCGCCATGCTACAAACCCTGGAAAGCGAATTTATCCGCACTGCCCGTGCCGCCGGTTTACCGCGCCGAAAAGTGCTTTTCACCTACGCCCTGCGCAATGCCATTCTGCCGGTGATTACCACGCTAGGCATGGTGTTCTCCTTCGCGCTGGGGGCCAACGTATTGGTAGAGCAAGTGTTTTCGTGGCCTGGCATAGGCTCTTACGCAGTCGAAGCCTTGGTGGTATCGGACTACGCCTCAGTACAAGGGTTTGTACTCACTATGGCACTGCTGTTTGTCGCCCTTAACTTGTTGATAGATGTGATCTACACCCTGGTGGATCCGCGTCTAAATACGCAGGAGTAGCGCCATGACCACATTAACCTCCGCGAGCACCACAAAAGAGGGCGCACTACGCCGTTTCGTACGCCACCTGCTCTACGTAATGACCGACAACCCTGTCACAGCGGTCGCTTTTGCGCTGTTTGTGCTGATAGTGATCGCTGCGCTATTCGGCCCCTGGCTGGTGCCCTATAACCCATTAGCCACTGATTCGAGCAGTACGCTACAAGCGCCCTCTTGGCAGCACTGGTTTGGCACTGACCACCTGGGGCGCGATGTGTTCTCACGTGTGGTGGTCGCTACTCGCCTCGATCTAATGATAGCGGTGACCGCCGTAGCGATCGCCTTTGTGGTGGGCTCAACCTTAGGCGCTATTGCCGGTTTTTATGGCGGCTGGACGGATCGAATTACTGGTCGCTTAATGGACACTATAATGGCCTTCCCGCTGTTTGTGCTGGCCATGGGGATTGTCGCGGCAGCGGGCAACACCATTGAAAACATCATCTATGCCACGGCGATTATTAACCTGCCTTTTTATGCCCGCATGGCGCGTACCGAAGTCGCTGTGCGTCGTCAGGCCGGTTACGTACAGGCCGCCCGATTATCCGGCAATCGGGACTGGCGTATTTTGGCATTTCAAATATTCCCCAACTCACTTCCCCCCATGATGGTGCAAATTTCGCTCAACATGGGTTGGGCTATTCTAAACGCTGCCGGGCTTTCGTTTATAGGTCTAGGCGTCAGCCCACCCACCCCTGAGTGGGGCATCATGGTCGCTGAAGGTGCCAATTACATTGTCTCGGGCCAGTGGTGGCTTGCCGTCTTCCCAGGGCTGGCCCTCATGCTGGCAGTGTTCACCTTTAACTTGCTAGGCGACGGGCTGCGCGATCTGGTTGATCCGCTACGGCGTACCTGAGGAGTTTACTATGGCTATCCCGCTGCTCGATATTCGTGATTTAACGGTTGAATTCGCCACCCGTAATGGCACCGTCACGGCGGTTAAAAAAGTCGACATCAGTATTAATAAAGGCGAGACGTTAGGCATTGTGGGTGAATCGGGCTCCGGCAAATCCGTGACCTCCTATGCCCTGCTGCGCATTCTTGATCGTGCAGGGCGCATTGCCGACGGCAGTATTGTATTTGGTGGCGTTGATGTGGGTGGCGCAGATGAACGCACCATGAGTGAGCTGCGCGGGCGTGAAATGTCGATGATCTTTCAGAACCCTCGCGCGGCCCTTAACCCAATTCGTGCCGTTGGCCGACAGATTGAAGATGTGATGATTCAACACGGCCTGGCCACACGGGGGAATGCCCGCGGCAAAGCCATCAAGATGCTGCAAGCCGTGCGCATTCGTGATCCTGAACAGCGCTACCACGCCTACCCATTTGAGCTCTCTGGCGGCATGTGCCAGCGCATTGTGATTGCCATTGCTCTGGCCTGCCGCCCCCAACTACTTATTGCTGACGAGCCCACCACGGGGCTTGATGTGACGACGCAAAAAGCGGTGATGGATTTGATCGTCGAGTTGGCCGCCGAGCGGCAGATGGCCACGCTGCTGATTACCCATGATTTGGGCTTAGCCGCCTGCTACTGCGATAGGATTGTGGTGATGGAGAAAGGCGAAATCGTAGAGTCCGCTGCGGTCGAAACGCTCTTTGCATCCCCGCAGCACCCTTATACCCAGCGCTTAATGCGCGCCACGCCCAGGCTTGACTCCCAGGTAGCCGATCTTCTACCCGCCGATGATGAGCGCCGTGCCAGCACCAAGCGCCAGCCCATTGGCCCACCGCTGCTTGAAGTAGATTCCCTGGTTAAAGCCTTTGGCTCGGCCGCTAACGAAGTGCGGGCAGTGGATAATCTAAGCTTTACCCTGCACGAGGGCGAAAGCCTTGGACTCGTCGGTGAGAGCGGCTGCGGCAAGTCAACCACCTCAGCGATGATTATGCGCCTGCTGGATCCGACTAGCGGTGCGCTAACGTTCGCCGGTAGCGATATTGCCGTTATCAGCGCGAAGCAGTTTGCTCATCACCCCTTGCGCAGCAAACTGCAAATGGTGTTTCAAGACCCGACGGATAGCCTTAACCCACGCTGGAGCGCCCGACGTTCAATAGAGGATCCTATGCGCAGGCTTGACCAGCTCAACCGCCAGGAACTTAACACTCGGGTATCCGTGCTTGCTGAGCGTGTTGGTTTGCCTGCCCACCTTTTAGACCGCTTTCCCCATCAACTTTCTGGAGGGCAAAAGGCGCGAGTTGGTATTGCCCGAGCAATCGCCCTGGAACCCAAGCTGCTGATTCTTGATGAGCCCACCGCTGCGCTGGATGTCTCTGTTCAGGCAGTCGTGCTGAACTTATTGGCGAGCCTGCGCGAGCAGCTCAATATGAGCTATCTCTTTATTAGTCACGATCTCAATGTCGTTCGATTGTTATGTGACCGTGTGATGGTGATGCAAGCAGGTAAAATCGTTGAGGAAGGCCCTACTGAGAAACTGCTGAGCGAGCCTAGTCACGCCTATACGCGAGCGCTACTTAACGCGATTCCTCACCCACCGGCTCAAGCAAGCTCTATCCACTCCAGTTCTGCCCACCCACCAGTGACCGCTTTATGAAAAATCTTTCTGCCATAAGCCCAGCCAAGTTACGCGAAGGCACTACGGTCGACGACATGCTTAGCATCCTTGCCGATGAGATTATCAGCGGTGACATCGCGCCGGGTACCAAGTTGGATGCACGGGTAATTGCAGAGCGCTTTGCCGTATCACGCACACCGGTACGCGAGATGTTTGGCCATCTGGCGGCTATGGGGCTGGTCGAAAAGCGTCCCAACCGTGGCGTAACGGTCGCCAACATCACCGATGAATTGCTACTGGCGATGTACGAAGCCATGTCAGAACTGGAGGCCGCCTGCGCCCGCCTCTGCGCACTGCGAATGACGCTTGAGGAGCGCAAAACCCTTCAACGCCTTCATAAAGATGCCTTACGCATAGTGCGCGACGGCACCACCAGTGACTACGAAGCCTTTAACCATGAGTTTCATACGCATCTCTATGAAGGCAGCCATAGCCCTTACCTGCGCGATTTGGCCCTAGCGACAAGAAGCCGATTAAAGCCTTTCCGTAAAGCGCAGTTTCGTATGCCACAACGTCCCAGCCTCTCCTGGCAAGAGCACGACGCCATTGTCACCGCCATTCTAGAAGGCGATGGCGAAGCTGCCGCCCGCGCCACACGCTCGCATGTTATGCAGGTCAGTATTAGCACCCAGCATTACATTGAAGAGCACAGAATTTAAAAAACAGCATTGATGAAAACAGACTCTGAGCAAGGAAGACACGATGCGCTACTCACTTACCATCGAATCACTGCACGCCGCCTACCAGCAGGGTGAACTCACACCTGCCGCATTAATCGACGAGCTACTCACACAAGCCGAAAGCAACGGCCAAGACCCCGCCTGGATTACTCGCCTGACGCGAGAACAGCTGGAACCCTACTTGCAGCGCCTGAAAGGCGAGTCGCCAGAAACCCTGCCGCTTTACGGCATTCCCTTTGCGCTGAAGGACAATATTGACCTAGCAGGGATCCCAACCACAGCAGGCAGCCCGGCGTATGCCTATACGCCCACAGAAAACGCCTTTGTAGTGCAACAGTTAATTGATGCGGGCGCGATTCCCATGGGTAAAACCAATCTGGATCAGTTTGCAACGGGCTTAGTAGGCGAGCGCGCGCTAGAAGTATACGGCACGCCTGCCAATGCGTTTGACTCAACGCTGGTGCCCGGCGGTTCTAGCAGCGGTTCGGCAGTGGTAACGGCGGCTGGCATGGTGAGCTTTGCGTTGGGCACCGATACCGCCGGTTCCGGCCGTGTGCCCGCCTGTTTCCATAACTTATATGGCGTTAAACCCAGCCTGGGGCTGCTTAGCACCCGCGGTGTGGTACCCGCCTGCGCCACACTGGATACCATTAGCCTGTTTGCGCTCACCGCTGACGACAGCGTCAAGCTGCTGGAGATTACCGCTGTCTATGATGACCAGTGCGCCTGGTCCCGCCAGCATAACTTTGCCGTACTCGGTAGACGCTACGGAAAAGCGCCCGCCGCGTTTCACTTTGGGGTTCCGCTGGAATCCCAGTGGCAAACCGATATGGCCTATACCCAAGGCATGCATCAGGCGATTGCTGAGCTTGAAGCTCTTGGCGGTGAAAAAGTTGAGCTGGATTGTTCGCCGTTACTGGCGGCAGCACGCTTGCTTTACGAAGGGCCTTGGGTGGCCGAACGCTACCATGTGATCCGTGAACTGATGGAGAGCAACCCGGATGCAGTGCACCCGGTGACTTTCCAAATCACCCAGGGGGGCGCCACGCCGCTAGCGGTAGACGCCTTTGATGCGCGCTATAAGCTCGCTGAGTACAAGCGCCAGGCCGACGCGCTGATCGGACAGGTAGATGTGATGCTCACGCCTACCACGGTTACCCACCCCAGCAAGGATGAGGTGGCGGCAGACCCTATCGGTGTTAACTCCCGCCTGGGCACTTGGACCAACTTTATGAACCTACTCGACTACAGCGCCCTGGCCGTGCCGGTAGGCTTTAGCGAACAGGACTTACCGGTAGGCATCACGCTCTTTGGGCCGGTATTCGCTGATCTAACGTTACTGTCACTTGCTCGCGCCCTGGAAGCGCGCCTGATGCTGCCCTTAGGCGCAACCGGTATTCCCCACTTGCCCTTAGCGGAACTCCCCGTTTCTGCCCAAGATGGCAGTATGGAATTAGTAGTGTGCGGTGCGCACCTAAAAGGGCTGCCGCTTAATCATCAGCTCACCCAGCGGGGTGGCGTATTGGTTAGCATCACCCAAAGCGCACCGCGCTATAAGCTGTTTGCGCTGGCGGGCGGGCCACCCAAGCGCCCGGCGATGCTGCGGGACGACAAAGGCCAAGCGATTGAAGTGGAAGTATGGCGCCTGCCTATTGAAACCCTCGGCAGTTTTTTAGCTGGCATACCCGCACCGCTCGGTTTAGGCCAGGTGGAGCTCGCCGACGGCAGTTGGAAGTGCGGCTTTATTTGCACTGCAGGCGCACTCAATGAAGGGGGCGAGGCAGAAGATATTACCGAGTTTGGTGGCTGGCGGGGGTGGCTCAAAAAACTCGCTGCTAAATAACGTTTATTTATCCAAAAACTCAAGCGCTTGTCGTGTGGCGGGCCACATGACGCTGCCATGGTTCTCTCCCGGATAGAGCGTAAAGCGTACTTCCATGCTTCGCTGGTTAGAGAGCCATTTGGCAAAGCCTTGAGCATTATCGACCATTCCCCGAGCGCGCTGCCGTCTGGCGCGCTCGGATTCGTTATGGTGATCAAAGGCAGGCTGCTCCTGTTCGCCCACGCCAATCATAAGACGAGTGCCATTAGGTATACCCGCTAACGCTGAGTCTTGATTAAATAGCCTATCAAGCGGCTTTTCGCCATACCACCAAAGCGATGGGCTAATCGCTATGTAATTATCAAAACTTGCTGGTTGGTTGAGAAGCACATGAAGTACAAAGAGTCCACCTAATGAATGACCCAATATCGCTTCTTGATCGCTATCTAAAGCAAAGCGCCGATTGATTTCAGGCTTTAGGTGTTCTTCGATAAACGCAAGAAAGCGTTCCGCACCGGCCTGTGGTCTCTGCTGGTTTTGGCTAACGGTATCGTGGCCATGGGGTACGGAAGGCGTAAAGTCTTCACTGCGTCGGTCCATATTAAAACGGCTTGTTTCAGGGTAGCCAATCGCCACAATCAGTAGCGGGCTGCCCGCGCCTTCCGGCCCTCTGCGCGTTAGTGTATCGCGTGCGGCTTGTAACAGCGGAAGGCGAGCGTTACCGTCCAGTAAGTACAGTACGGAATAGCCGGTTTCTGGGGGTGGTGCATCGGGCACTGATAACTGAATTAAGTAAGCATGTCCTGTTTCGGGTGATACCAGCGTAAATTCCGAGGTGCCCGGCAGTATTACTTCACCGGGTAGCGAACAATAAGCCATGGCCGGAATCCAGCACAGTAGTAAAAAAGCCCAATGGCGCAGTTGCCGATAAGCCGTTTGAAAACGAAAAGCGCGCCACGGTTTCCCGTGGCGCTTGATCACACCATTAAAAGTCATAGCGTAGCGATGCCACCATGTTGGCCGGGGCCCCCGGCATGTTGAAGGTGTTCACGCCGCCTACCCGGTTATAGTAATCGCGATCCAGCAGGTTGTTGATGTTGAGCTGACCACTGAGCTGCGAGGTGAAGTCATAGGCGATCATGGCGTCGACCACTGCATAGCCTGGCGCCTCGATCCCGCTGCTGGACTCAAAACCACTCATGGCGGTCACGCCGCCGCCGATACGCAAGCCGCCCAGGGTATCGCCAGCGAAGTCGTACTGCGTCCATACGTTCACGATGTTATGAGGCATCAGTAGAAAAATACCGTCTGCACGTGCTGAAGAACTGCGTTTTACTTCGGTATCCAGATAGGTATAGCCGGCAATAACCTCCCATTGGTCGGTTAGGCTTCCGGTAACTTCAAACTCTGCTCCCTGAATCCGCATTTTACCCACTGACTCTGAATAGCTGGCAGACGTATCTGCAGGCGCAGCGGCACGGTTTTCGTCATACAAGCGGAAGGCGCTGACGCGGGCGTTTAAATCGCCGCCCATGTAACTGCCCTTAACGCCTAGTTCATACTGTTCCCCTTCCCGCGGCGCTAACAAGTCCCCATTCACATCGCTTTCCGTTTGGGGCTTAAATACCTGTGAGTAGCTGGCATACACGGAGTGGTCGTTATCAATATCGAACACCAGCCCCGCATAGGGGGTGATTTCCGTGTCACTACGGTTCTGTTCCGTAACTGCATAGCGGTTCTGGTATTCAAGCTCGTAATGGCTTACCCGCCCACCGGCGATTAACGCTAACGGCTGCACTGGGCGCAGCGTCAGTTTTGCGTAAAGGCCCGTCTCTTCAAGATTAGTCGCTGTATCGGTGTAGCCTGACCCACTGGTACGCGCTGCATCAAGAATGTTGACGTATGCTAAATTGTTCAGTTCCTCTAGGGTCACACGCCCACCCGCCACGCTACGCGAGCTGCCTGACTCCGTTTCGGTATCAAAGCGTTTGTAATCACTACCCACGACGAATTCGCTAACGTTACCAAACGCTGAAAACGGCTGGCTGTAGCTTGCATCCACCGCCAGCGCCTGCTGATCAATAACGCTAGCGGTACCCGCCACCGTGAGGGTATCGTCGGCATCCAGTGCACTTCCACCGAAGGCGTAATTATAGTCAGCATTACGATCCGAATAACGCGCCGCCAAGCGGCCATAGCCGCCGGTATCAAACCGATGGGTTAATTCAGCAATCCAATCATTGGATTGGCTATTAAAATCGTTCCAATCAGCGCCGTAGAAATCAGCGCGCGACCCATAAAGCAGTTCACCATCACTACCGACCGGATGGCCGTTGTTCACCGCTATATCTTTAGTATTATGGATATAGCCAAGACCTAACGTTGTTGCTTCATCCAAATCGATATCGAGCGCTGCATAAATATCATTTTGGTCATTTTCATTGTGGTCGACAAACTGGTTGTGTTCAGTATGGTCAATCACTAATCGCCCACGAACCCGACCTTTCGTAGCAATGGGGCCAGATAAATCTACTTGAGCAGAGCGCTGATGATCGCTTCCCAGGCTACCGTTTACATGGCCCTGAAAATCTTCAGTAGGGCGTTTACGCACCAGATTTACAATGCCACCCATCTCACTGGTGCTATCAAAAAGGCCCGAAGGACCACGCATGATTTCTACACGATCAAAAGCTGCCAGCGTGGGGACGGAGCCGGTAATGCTGGTCATTGGAGCAGGCAGGCCGTCAATGCTGTACTCATCGTACTCGTAGCCACGCGCGTAAATGGATGAACGGCCATTGTCATTTGTGAGCACACGCATCCCAGGCGTCCGGCGCCCCAGCTCATCTAACGTGGTAAAGTTTTGATCTTCAATGGCCTCGTGCGTGACGACGCTAACCGATTGCGGTATATCTCGCAGCGACGCAGGCGTTTTAGTGCCGACAGTGGCGGCGTCGACGCTATAACCGCCGGTGGCTTCAGAGGACAACATTTCATAAAGCCGGTTACCCTCCACCGTCACAGGTTCCAGCCGTGTCACGTCTTCAATCGCTTGAGCCAAAACGCTGGGAGCGAAACTTAACAAAACGGCCGAACCGCCCATCATCACCGCTGAACGTCGGATGAGTTTTTCTTTAGATGCCATGCTGCGTCCCCTTATGTGCCCTGATACCATTGACCAACTTGCGAATGAGAATTCATTGCAATAGAGCTTATGGCAGCGCATTATGGCATCACTTAACCCGCCTCGCCTTTGCGAAAATAGCGGTTTGCTTTGCAAACACAGCAAAATGCTATAACAGATAGCTAGCGAGGATTTAAGCGAACCACTTTCATAAAGGACATGCGTGGGCGAACTGACAACCGAGCAAGAAATTAGCGCCGCCGATTTGCAGCAGCTCTCGGCAACACTGGTCAAACGTCAGCGGCTGGAAGCACCTTGCTGGGACCAACGCTCAGCACCCTTAGCGGGACGTATGTGGGTCAGCGAACTTGAGCCGGGGTTGCAACTACGCCTGGCCGACATCCAAGATCGATTTGGCTTGAAAAGCCAAGCAATATTGCCTGCAGGGATAAAGATCGCCTTGGTAATTGAGGGAACCGTACAGGTGCGCTATGGCGCTTTTGAGGTACAATTAGGGCCTCAAACACTAGGCACACAAACGCCTCATACCGGTCTTTTAGTGGCCCTGCCTTCAGCGACCAGTTTTATGCGCCTTGGCCAAGCAGGTGCGTTTGAGCGCACGCTGACCCTTAGCCTTACGCCACACTGGTTAGCACGCTATGGCCATAGCGATTTAATGGCAGCGCCCAATGGTTTGCCCCACCTTCACTACTGGGCGCCCTCGCCTGGTTTGATCGCTTTAGCATCTCAGCTTTTCACGCCGCAGCAGTTAGCAAAAGAGAACGTTGCTCACCGACTTCAACTCCTGGGCTTTGCAATGACCTTGGCCGGCGAGGCACTAGCCAGCGCGCAACTGTCCTCAACTGAAAATAGCCATTCGCCTACCCCTCCCCATCAGGAGAAGTCAGACCGTCGTTTAGCCACTCTTATGAGCCTCATCGATAACGGTGAGGCGAAACGAATGACTCAAGCAGATTTGGCTAGCTATTTAGGCATGAGCTTAAGCAATCTTCAGCGTCGTTTTTATCGCCAGTATGGGGAATCGTTAGGCAGTTTTTTACGCCATTATCATCTTTCGCTGGCCCGGCACGCTATAGCGCAAGGGGTAAGCATAGAAACAGCAGCCTCGCTTGCTGGCTACGCGAGCGCCGCCAATTTTGCGACTGCCTTCAAGCGCGAATTCAGCACTACACCCAGCCACTTCCGGCAAACGTCACGCTCATCTCAGCGCGTGCCAACGATTAGAAATAAACATTGGTTAAAAAAGTAGCGCTACTTATTTCCTGTGAGCACTCAAAACTCTTTACAGAGCCAAAAATATTAGTTCTCTGCTAAATTTATAGGGCTAACGATTTCTGACGTTAACTTAGCTTTAATGTCAGGCACCTCACTCACACAGAGGCCTTACCGTTATGTTGCCATCCAACTCTTCCAGGGTAGGCGCTATCATTGTTTTGATAGTCTCACTTGCTGGGCTTGCTATTGCGCTTTATGCCTATTTCACACCGTTAACCGGGGTGACAGGAACACTTGGCGCGTTAATCGCTATTGTCGCCTGCCTCGTTCTTGCGGTGTTGGCACTTCTCCTTGCCGTAGTCAAAGGGCGTGGTGCATCCATCGCGCTAAGGGTACTTACCCTGATAGGCCTTGCTGGCACTTTTTTCGCTGCAATGCTGCTACACCAGTGGTGGGTCTGCGTAGCTATGGTGATCGGCCTAATCGGGCTGATCCTCGATATGGTTCGCCCGTCGCATCACGCCCGAGCCACCCATGCCTAAGGAGCCTACCATGCTGACTTTGATCACCACTAAACAACGCTGTACGGCTACTGCACTGGGAATTTGCCTTAGCCCTTTGCCCCTTTTGGCTCAAGAGCAGCCTGGGGAGCAAGAGCAACCCACGGCTCAAGAGCAGTCTGAGGAGCAGGAAAGCAGTGCCCAACAGGAAGAAATTAGCGCTACGCCCATTCCGCTGGTGCCCGATGAACCCACTTGGGATAGCTTCCATGGCCAGCTCAATGCGCAAAAATATAGTCCTCTGAATCAAATCAATGCCGACAATGTAGGTGAGCTGGAGAAAGTGTGGGAAATCCATACGGGCGATGTTGCCGATGGCTCGGGCGAACTACCAGCCACCGTTTGGTCTGCCACACCGGTATTTGCCAATGACACACTCTATATCGGCACCCCTTTTTATCGGGTGCTGGCGCTCAATCCGGCCACGGGTGAAGAGAAGTGGAGTTTTGATACACAATCCTCTCTAGAAGCGTTGACCCAGCCTGTTTTGAAGAATCGGGGCGTTGCCTATTGGCAAGCCGACGATCCTGTGGAGGGCGAGTCCTGCCAAAAAATTATTTATATGGGCACCATGGACGCCCAGCTTTTCGCTCTGGATGCTGATAGCGGCGAACTGTGTGAAAGCTTTGCCAATAATGGCGTGCTCGACGTCAACCAGTGGAACGACACCAACGACAAGTGGCCGCTGTCGCTGTTGCAGCCACCCACCGTGGTTGGTGATCGCCTAATCCTTGGTTGGGCGGGGATGGACTGGGCCTATGAACAAGCGCCGCCCGGCACTGTATTTGCGATCAATGCGCGTACCGGCGAACGAGAATGGACGTTCCAGGCATTGTCAGATGAGGTACGCGAGCAGAGCGGTACCGCCAATGTGTGGACGCACATGTCCGCCGACGAGGAGCTCGGTTTAGTCTATTTACCCGTGTCTTCTCCGTCGCCCAACTTCTGGGGTGGCAATCGTACCGACGACGTACCATTAGCGACTTCGACCACCGCCTTGGATATCGAGACCGGTGAAGTAGCCTGGTCACGTCAGTGGGTGCATCACGATATCTGGGATTACGATATTAACGCCGCCCCAACACTCATGGACATTACCGTGGATGGCGAGGAGATACCGGCGCTCATCCAGGCGACTAAAATGGGTTTTTTGTTTGTCGTCAATCGTGAAACCGGCGAAGACGTATGGCCGATTGAAGAGCGCCCAGTACCCGGCGGCGACGGTAATGTAGAAGGTGAAGTTTATGCGCCTACCCAGCCCTTCCCGACGAAACCAGCGCCGCTGCTGGATCAGTCCGAGAAGCCCGAGGTCTGGGCGTTGGCTGATGCCGTAAGTTTCGGGGAGTGCTCCGCCCTGTGGGACGATCTCTGGTATGAGGGCCTATACACCCCGCCCACCACTGAAGGCGCAGGGACTATGGGTTACCCCATCACAGCCGGTGGTGTGCAGTGGGGTGGCGTGGCGTTTGATCCCGCAAGCCAAACCGCCATCGTTAATACCTCGCACATTGTACAAACCCTGAAGCTCTATGATCGCGAAGCCTATGAATCAGCCAACAGAGCGTCAGGGAATGAGAGTGGCTTTGCCTCTCAAGAAGGGGCTCCCTACGGGATCCTGCTTGAAATCGCTCAGAACTGGCTTGGAATGCCCTGCTGGGAGCCTCCCTTTGGCGAGCTGGTGGCCCTGGATATGACCACTGGCGATGTAAAATGGCGCCGTCCAATGGGTGCATCACAGCAGCATGGGTTCTTTATGCCCGATAGCTGGGGCTCACCCACCATTGGTGGTCCGGCGGTAACGGCGGGCAATATCGTCTTTATCGGCGCATCCATGGATGCCAAGGTCCGTGCCTACTCGCTTGAAACCGGTGAGGAACTCTGGACGGATCAGGTCGAAGCACCTTCTGTCTCCAACCCTGCGGTTTATGAGTATGAGGGACGCCAATACGTCGCCTTTATTGGCGGCGGCAATACTATCCTCAAAGATCAGGTAGGGGATCAGGTCGCGGTTTACGCGCTGCCAGAATAACCCTTAGCGTAGGTAAATGTAGATAAAATGATAAACGGGGCGGCCTCTGAGGCCGCCCCGTTTACGTTAACAGCTACTTTCTCTCCACGCGTCAACCAAGGTCACGGGTCTGAGGCTTGGTACGCCTGGCCAACTGATTATTTGCCGTCCTAAAGCATACCCGCATCAGTGGCACCAGCAGCCACAGTATCGGCGTGAGTAACCAACGGTAGATAAAGCGAGCAATGAAGAGTACTGGCAGTAGCACGACGAGCCAGATAAGAAACTGGCCAAACCAAACTGGCCAGCCAAGCCAGCCAGAGAGGTTAGCGCCAAGTGCGCTCACAAGGCTTGGATGGCGAACCACTACATAGGCAGTACCCGCCACAGCGGCAACTTTGGCCATACGTGGCAACGCCGCAAAACGCCCGCTGCCACTCATTAACGCGCCTTGGCGCAATCCCGTCCGAGCACCCTGCGCTTCCACGCTGCCCACTCGAGCAGCACGAGCCGCCCTGCCTGCTCGCAGCACCTTCACGGTGCTGGCCATCACGAGTAGATCGACACCGGCCCAGCCTAGATCGGCAGCGCCGATGTCGTCACCCCGCCGCCACTGGCTTTCCAAATCGCGTAGCCCACTGGTGAAGAAATCGCCCAGGCCCGCCACCAGACGCTCACCTTGTAGCCACTCCACTTCGCCTTGTTCACTGACCACAAACTGGTTAAGCAGCGCGTGGCCATTGGCATCCAGCAGCGCAATGCCCATCTGCCCGCGACGATAAGGAGTAAACGCTGAATCCGCTTCTCCCTCTTCGTCGCTCCACCAACGACTAACCTGCTGATAGCGCTCGCCGACCCAGTGTTGCGCCCTTAGCGTAGCCACATCGTGGCTACGAAAGTAGCTGATGGGCATTATGGCGTCGGCCCCATAGCGCACCAGTACTCGCTGAAAATCGGGCAGTAAGCCGTACTCCACTAATACATCGCGGGCCCTATCACCGTGGCGCAAAATCGCCAAAGAGGCGCTCATCCACAGCGCCTGATCGTCAGCATAGCTGAGAAACAGCGCATTGAGCTCCGGTGTTTCCTGCTGAAGCGACGCCTCTAGCGAGGGCAATGCCCGCTGAGCTTCCAACCGAACCAGTTTGGACTCAAACGGCTCATGAGAGGCCAATGTTGATGCTAGCCCGGCAACTACTATTGCGGTTACTACTATTATTTGCCAGGGGCGCATCGTAATCCACCTCACTCGGTCGGTAACTGCAGGATTATCCCAACGTCTCCGCCGTCACGTTGGCCGCCGCAGGCTGGGGCGAATGGTGGCGGTTGATGGCGCTCAGCACCCCCTTCATCGACGCGCTGGTAATACTTTCATCGTTACCTACACCGAACACCGCTTTACCGTCGATACGCACTTCTACATAGGCAATCGCTTCAGCATCAGCGCCTTGGCCACGGGAGTGCTCGTGGTAGTCGATAATCTCTACATCGTGCCCAGCCGCTGCCAATGCTTTAATAAAGGCGGCTAACGGGCCGTTGCCCTCGCCCTTTAACGTTTGCCGTGTGCCGTTCTCCTCAATCACGGCGTCCAGCGTCACTTTGGGGCTGCCAGGTTCAGAAGAGAGCCGGTGACTCACCAACCCAAAGGGTGCTCGCTGCTCCAGATACTCATCAGAGAATGCTTGGTAGATCATCTGCGACGTGATCTCGCGCCCGGTCCGCTCAGCGACTTCCTGCACCACCTGGCTGAACTCAATCGAAAGGCGACGCGGCAACTCAATGCCGTGCTCCTGCTCGAGCAGGTAAGAAACGCCGCCTTTACCCGATTGGCTATTAACCCGGATAACAGCTTCGTAGCTGCGCCCCACGTCCAGCGGGTCAATAGGAAGATAGGGCACATCCCACACAGCCTCTGGATTCGCACGGCGATCCGCCATGCCTTTTTTGATCGCATCCTGATGAGAGCCAGAGAACGCGGTGAATACCAAATCGCCCACGTAGGGGTGGCGAGGATGCACTGGCAGCTGATTGCAGTACTCCACCTCGCGCATGATCGGAGTGATATTGGAGAAATCGAGCTGCGGGTGAACGCCCTGGGTGTACATGTTCATCGCCAATGTAACAATATCGACGTTACCGGTACGCTCGCCATTACCAAACAGCGTGCCCTCAACGCGGTCAGCTCCCGCCATTAGCGTCAATTCTGCTGCCGCCACGCCGGTACCGCGGTCGTTATGCGGGTGAACGCTAACAATCAGATAATCCCGATTTTTGACGTTGCGACAGAACCACTCAATTTGGTCGGCATAGTTATTGGGCGTGGCGACTTCTACCGTTGCGGGCAGGTTTACGATCATCGGTTTATCAGTGCTCGCGCCATAGGCTTCCATGACCGCTTCGACGATCTCAACGGCAAAATCCATCTCGGTGGTGGTGAACAGCTCCGGCGAGTACTGAAAGGTCCAGTTAGTTTCTGGCACAGCTTCCATCTGCGCGCGAATCTGTTGAGTAGCCTCTACAGCAATCTGCACACACTCCGCTTTATCAACGTTAAACACTACCCGGCGGAACATTGGGTCAGTGGCGTTATAGACGTGGACGATAGCGTTTTTAGCACCCTGAAGTGCCTCAAAGGTGCGTTCAATCAAGTGCGGGCGCGCCTGGGTCAGCACTTGAATGGTCACATCCTCAGGGATCTTATCGTGCTCGATCAGCGAGCGTACGAAATCAAAATCGGTTTGCGAGGCCGAAGGAAAGCCGACTTCAATCTGCTTAAAGCCAACATTCAACAGCATGTCGAACAAGCGCTGCTTACGCTCCTGGTCCATCGGATCAATCAGCGATTGATTACCGTCGCGCAGATCCACACTGCACCAGACAGGCGCTGCTTCAATGCGCTGGCTCGGCCACTGGCGGTCAGGTAGATCAACGGCTACAAAGGGGCGGTACTTTTTGGCGGGGTCAGACAACATCATGGCGGCTCTCCTAAAATCAGTCAGTGGTGGGCTTGTCGCTGTGCTTACCGCCCGCATCATTCTGGTGTGTTGGGGCTGGCGAGTATGCTTGAGAGAGTGCTGACTCCATACGGTCAAGCTGCGCTTTCAGCCCGCGAACATCATTGCGCAGCGACTGCAGCTCGGCTTCTTCACCTTCGCCGTTGTCCAGCGCCATTTGCGCGCTCTCTTTCTGCATCACATCCAGCACAATACCGATCATCATATTGAGAAAAATAAAGGCATTCAAAAAGATGAAGGTTAAAAAATAGATCCAGGCGTAAGGATAAACCTCCATGGTCGGATAAAGCACCGCCGTGGCCCAGCTCTCGAAGGTCGCCACTTGAAATAGCGTCAACATGGCCAGGGAAATATTGCCCCATAGTCCCTCGTCCACATTGTGGAAAAGGAAGCTCCCAATGGCGGCGTATATGTAGAAGATGATAAACATCAACAGGACGACATACCCCATCCGTGGCACCGACTTGACCAAGGCGCTTAACAGCATTTGTAGCTCGGGAATCATCGAGACCAAGCGCAGCACCCGGAAAATACGCAGTAGCCTAGCCAGCAGCACCATTTCAGAGTCATCCATGGGAATCAGGCTGGCGGTCACGATGAGGAAGTCAAAGACGTTCCACCCTTTCTTGAAGAAACTCAGTAGCGTGCGTTCAGCGGCTATCCTGATTAAAATCTCAATCAGGAAAAATATGGTGACCGCCATATCAAGATAGAGCAGCCACTGCTCCACTTGAGTGGTTTCTTCATAGGTTTTTGCCCCTATCACCAGGGCAGAAATGACGATAATGGCAATCACGACCGCTTCAAAAATCTTATTACTACGCAGCCTTTCAAAACGGGCTTGCCAGGTATTAAAGGGTTCACTCATGGAACGTAAAATCTCTCAACGGTTGACCGGCACACTTTATACTAAAACTACACACCTTCTACACAAGTGATATCCTGTTGTTTCACTTGATGTATCCTACGCCATCAGAACGCCCTCAAAGCGCCCTGTTGGTACTCTTTTGAATTTTTTAACTTTAGCCGCTGGATGATCCCCCATGACACTGCTTTGGATAGCCTTATTGCCTCTGCTAGGCGTACTGGTGCCGGCACTTACCGCACAGCGTGGTCGCAGTTTCTGTTCACTTGCGACGGCAGTGCTGCCAGCGACCGCCTTAGTAATGACGCTACTCAACGTGCCAGCCCTGCTAGACGGTGAGCAACTACGTTTTTCGGCCACCTGGATGCCTGAGCTAGCGCTGGACTTAGCATTCCGCCTCGATGGGCTATCGCTGCTGTTTAATCTGTTGATACTGGGCATTGGCTTACTGATTATTCTGTATGCCCACTACTACTTAGCAAAAGATGAACCCTTTGGCCGATTCTACGCCTTCCTGATGCTTTTTATGGCGTCAATGGTCGGTATTTCAATGTCGGATAACCTGATTCTGCTATGGCTATTCTGGGAGTTAACCAGCCTTTCCTCGTTTTTACTGATCGGTTACTGGTCCTACCGCAGTGATGCGCGCAAAGGCGCCCGTATGGCGTTAACGGTCACCGGCGCGGGTGGCCTTGCGCTACTGGCAGGTTTGCTGCTGCTAGGCGATATGGCGGGCAGCTTCAATATGGGCGATGTGTTAGCCAGCGGAGACGTCATTCTTGCCGACCCGCGCTACCCCCTCATGCTCGGTTTGGTACTGCTGGGGGCCTTTACCAAATCCGCACAGTTTCCTTTCCATTTTTGGTTACCTCATGCGATGGCGGCGCCCACGCCAGTATCGGCATATCTCCACTCGGCGACGATGGTGAAAGCGGGCATTTTCCTGATGGCGCGGTTGCACCCTGCCATCGCTGGCAGTGAGCTGTGGAGCGTGGTCGTTTCACTCGTCGGCATCGTCACCATGCTGTACGGCGCTTGGTTTGCTCTGATGAAAACCGATCTGAAGGGCATTTTAGCGTTCTCCACGGTCAGTCATTTAGGTTTAATCACGGTACTGTTAGGCATTGGCAGTCCCATGGCGATCCTGGCTGCGCTTTTCCATATCCTCAATCACGCTACTTTCAAAGCCGCTCTGTTTATGAGTGCAGGCATTATCGATCATGAGACCGGCACCCGGGAGCTAAAGCAGCTGGGTGGCCTGAAAAAAGCCATGCCTGTCACGGCGCTCTTGACCACGCTGGCGGCTGCCGCCATGGCGGGCGTGCCGCTATTTAATGGCTTTTTATCCAAAGAGATGTTCTTTACCGAGTCGTTAGCAACCCCCGTTTTGGGTGGGGTGAGCTGGCTATTACCCGCGCTAGCGGCCCTCGGCGGCATTCTCTCGGTCGCTTATTCGCTGCGTTTAGTACACGCCGTCTTTTTCAAACCTGCCCGTGAAGAACCGCCCAAAACGCCCCATGAACCGCCGCATTTGATGCGCCTGCCGGTAGAAATATTAGTGGTGCTTTGTGTGGTGGTCGGACTTTTCCCGGCTTTTATGGCCACAGGGTTATTAGAACTTGCCAGCGAAGCGGTGATTGGAAGCCCGCTCGATTTTCATCTGGCTATCTGGCACGGCGTTAATCTACCGCTAATCATGAGCTTGCTGGCCTTTGTCGTCGGGATTGCGCTGTATTGGCGCCATGGTGATGTGCGCCGATTTACGCAACAATTTGTAGGCATTGACGCCCGACGCGTTTTTGAACGCATTCTTATCTCAATCGGCTACCGTGCTGAGCAACTGATTGCGGCTCTGGAAGGCAATTCGCTTCAACGCTATGTGGGCTGGCTATGGCTAGCAGCGCTGATAATGGGGGGTATTGGCCTTGTTCAAATCACCAACTTGACCGGCGCGGCAGGAAATCAGCCGCTGGACGGCATCCTTATTCTAGGTGCCGTGATGCTGATGTTTGGTGGTGTGGCGACCGCCGCCACCCATCGCTACCGATTGATCTCTTTGTTAATGCTGTCGGTAGTTGGGCTGTTCGTTGCACTGACCTTTGCCCGTTTCTCGGCACCCGATCTAGCGCTGACACAGCTTTCTGTGGAAGTTGTGACCATGATTCTGCTGATGCTGGCACTATTTTTCTTACCACAAAAAACGCCGCGCGAATCC
The DNA here is from genome assembly GCF_055725665.1 of Vreelandella sp. DA03-1M. Taxonomy (NCBI): domain Bacteria; kingdom Pseudomonadati; phylum Pseudomonadota; class Gammaproteobacteria; order Oceanospirillales; family Halomonadaceae; genus Vreelandella; species Vreelandella sp. DA03-1M. The sequence goes on along the minus strand of NZ_CM146798.1, from coordinate 1,742,466 downwards.
AGCCCACTACGCAACGTTCGCGATATGTTACTAGCAGGTTCGCTTGGCCTGGTGATCGCCAGCCTTAACTACGCCGTCATGACGCGCGATACGCTGTCGATTTCCAGCTTCTTTGTGGAAAACAGCAAACCCGGTGGTGGTGGCTACAACGTCGTCAACGTCATTCTGGTCGACTTCCGTGGTTTCGATACCTTAGGGGAAATCACCGTATTGGCCATCGCGGGTCTGGCGATCTTTAAGCTGCTCAACCGATTACGCCTGTTTATGCCACACAGTGACGGTGAGGGACGGGTATGGTCACCCGACCGCTACCCGGCGGTGCTAACGTCGATTTCAATGACACTGCTGCCGCTGGCGCTCCTGGTCTCTGCATTTATCTTCCTGCGTGGCCACAATCAGCCGGGCGGTGGATTTATTGCCGGCCTGATTACCGCAGTCGCCCTCATTCTGTTGTATATGGCGCGTGGCGTGGAGTGGGCGCAAGAGCGTCTGGATTTCCCCTTCCAACCGGTAGCCGTTATCGGGGTCGCCGTTGCTACGCTCACGGGGCTGGGTAGCTGGCTGTTGGGTCATCCGTTCCTCACCTCTGCCTTTGACTACTTCAGCCTACCGCTGATCGGCACCTTTGAATTGGCCACCGCGCTGCTCTTTGATCTGGGTGTCTACTTAGCGGTGGTGGGCGCCACACTAATGATTCTTGCCAACCTTGGTAAGGTCACCACCGCCCATCGCCCGGTTACTGAAGCCTCGGAAAAAGACACCGATGCCGCTGCTGCAACCTCTTCTGCTAAGGAGCCTCGTTAATGGAACTGCTCTATGCAATGACCACCGGCGTCTTGACCGCCTGTGGTCTCTACCTAACCTTGCGAGGCCGTACCTTTCCCGTGGTGGTCGGCCTAACGCTGCTCTCTTATGCAGTGAATTTATTTCTGTTTTCAATGGGGGGGCTTACCACTGATGGGCCGGCCATTGTGTCCGAAGGAACGAACTATGCCGACCCACTCCCCCAGGCGCTAGTGCTCACGGCCATTGTGATCGGGTTTGCGATGACCGCATTCGTGGTGATTCTAGCCATGCGGGCGCGCAGTGAAGTGGGTAACGACCACGTCGACGGTAAAAAGGAAGACCGAGAATGATGCAGCATTTGATTGTTTTTCCTGTCGTTTTACCGCTAGTGGCGGGTATATTACTGCTCTATCAACGGCAAGGCTTAGTGCGCTATAAGCGTGCAGTCAGCGTTGCCGCCACCGTGCTATTACTGCTGGTAGCAATCGGCCTTTTGCGCCAAGCCGCCAGTGATCAGGTCACTTATTATGCCCTGGGCGATTGGCAAGCACCGTTCGGCATTGTGCTAGTACTGGATCGCCTCTCGGCACTGATGCTGCTGGTCACTGCTGTTTTGGCGGTCGGCGCCGTTGTGTTTGCCTGCGCGGGGGATGATGAAAAAGGCAGTAACTTTCATGGCCTTTTTCAGTGGCAGCTGTTGGGCATCAACGGCGCCTTTTTAACCGGTGATTTGTTTAACCTGTTCGTCTTTTTTGAAGTACTGCTACTGGCCTCTTACGCGCTGCTGTTGCACGGCGGAGGAAAAGCGCGCATTCAAGCCAGCGTCCACTACGTGGTTCTCAACCTGGCAGGCTCGTCGCTGTTTCTGATAGCGGTGGGGATTCTGTATGGCGCCACGGGCACGCTCAATATGGCCGATATGGCGATCCGCGTGGCTGAACTGCCCGCAGAGCGTGAAGGCCTAGTCACCGCCGGCGCATTAATGCTACTGGTGGTGTTTGGGTTAAAAGCCGCCATCCTGCCACTCTACTTCTGGCTACCCAAAGCCTACGCATCCGCGCCTGCGCCGGTAGCAGCGCTGTTTGCCATCATGACCAAGGTAGGTATCTACGCTATTTTGCGTGTCTATTCCCTACTGTTTGGCGATAGCGCTGGTGGGCTGGAAGCACTGGAACAACCTTGGGTTTGGTGGCTATCGCTTGCTACTTTGGCGGCCGCGGGTGTCGGCGTAATGGCCGCACGCGATTTGCGCTTGCTGGTGGCTTATTTGGTGTTGGTATCCGTAGGCACGCTGCTGGCGGGTATCGGAATGCGCTCACCTCAGGCTGTCTCAGCCCTGCTCTATTACCTGATCCACACCACGCTGGTTACCGGTGGTTTATTCCTGCTAGCGGAAATGATCGGCCTGCAGCGTGGTAAAGCAGGTACGCGCCTGGTGAAGGGTCGCCCGATGGCACAGGGCGCAGGGCTCGCCATGCTATTTTTTGTTGGCGCCATCGCCGTTGCTGGCGTTCCGCCATTTTCAGGCGCTATCGGCAAGGCATTAATGCTTAATGCCGCCGAAGGTACGCAGCGCCTATGGCTTTGGCCGTTACTGCTGCTGACCAGCCTAGCCTCGCTGATTGCACTTTCCCGTGCAGGTTCTACGCTGTTTTGGCGTAGCCATCGTGGCAACATTAGCGGTACACCGTTACCCCGTCGCCAGTGGTTTGGCGTTATCTGGCTGCTTAGCGCAGCGCCGCTGTTGGTTGCACTGGCAGGGCCCGTGAGCAGCTACACTCAAGCGACGGCTGACCAATTAGCCAACCCTCAGGTGCTGATTCGCACGCTAATACCCAATGCTGCTGGAGATGCCCAATGATCGCCCCGCGTTCCTGGCTACCCACGCCTGTGCTATCAATACTTCTACTCGTCGTGTGGCTGTTGTTAGTACGCAGCTACGCGTTTGGTCATTTCGTGTTAGGCGGCTCGTTAGCTATTTTGATTCCCCTACTGACCCATCGTTTTTGGGATGCACGGCCTCGCATTGCTAAGCCAATCGCCCTGCTGCGTTTTTTCTTCCGTGTGCTGGGCGACATCATCACTGCCAACTTTGAAGTGGCTTATTTAATCGCCAATCCCTGGCGCAAGCTTAAACCACACTTTATTGAATACCCGTTAATGCTAGAGGAGCGGTTCACCATCACGCTGCTCGCCAGCACGATCAGCCTGACACCGGGCACCGTGTCGGCCAATCTGCGTATGGATGGTAAATCACTGCTGATTCACGCCTTGAACGTGGACGATGAGGAAGCGCTGATTAATCAGATTCGCGAGCGCTATGAACGCCCGCTTAAGGAGATCTACGAATGTTAAGCATTGCACTCTATATCACCTTAGCTCTGGTCGTGATGGCGCTGTTGATGAACCTCTACCGCTTGACTATTGGGCCCAGCTTGCCTGATCGCGTACTCGCGTTAGACACCATGTACGTTAACTCCATTGCGCTTATCGTACTGCTGGGACTGTGGCTGAACAGCAAAACCTATTTCGAGTCAGCTCTGTTGATCGCAATGCTAGGTTTTATCAGCACCGTGGCGGTGTGCAAATATATTTTGCGCGGAGACATTATCGAATGATTAACATGAGCTATCGAACGATGAACAAAAGCCAGGGGGATCTATGTCAGTAATCGTTGAAGCGCTTATTTCACTGCTGCTAATCGCTGGCGGGATCTTTGTTTTTATCGGTTCGCTGGGGATGGCGCACCTGCGCGATTTCTATATGCGCCTGCATGGCCCGACCAAGGCCACCACCTTGGGCATCGGCTGTATGCTCATTGCTTCGATGCTGTATTTCTGGAGCGTGGACGGCAAACCGGATATCCAAGAACTGCTGATTACGCTTTTCCTGTTTATCACCGCCCCCGTCAGCGCCCACCTGCTGGCCAAATCTGGCTTACACCTGCGCTTGAAGCATACGGTCAAAACCCAGGGGCATCCGGTTGAGCTAAGGGCTGAAGAAGTCGGCGACAAACCCGTACCGCACCCCGATAAGGGCCATGGCTGAATCGGCATAAAATAAAAAGCGGGTGGTGCTGGAAAGCACCACCCGCTTTTTTACTGCCCACTCTTATACTTCCTACTTTTATACTGCTCTACGGTGTTAAATCCTGCTGCTGATAGCCGAGCAGGTAGAGCACACCGTCAAGACCCGATGTCGAGATCGATTGACACGCTTGGGCACGCACCAACGGCTTGGCCCGAAACGCAATACCCATCCCCGCTTTGGCAAGCATCTTAAGGTCGTTGGCACCATCACCCACGGCTATCGTCTGGTCGAGGCTAAAGCCCTGCCGTAGTGCAATGACTTCGAGCAGTTCGGCTTTGCGCTCAGCATCCACGATTGGCTCGCTTACTTCGCCGGTCACTTTGCCATTCTCGATGATCAGCTCATTGGCATGGATCTCGTCAAAGCCAAGCTTCTTTTGTAAGTGGAGAGCAAAGTAGGTAAAGCCGCCGGAGAGTATGGCCGTGCGATAGCCCAACCGCTTTAGATTGACCATCAGGCGCTCAACGCCCTCCATCAGCGGCAGCTCCTCCGCAATTTCCGCCAGCACCGACTCATCCAAACCGACCAGTTTGCTCATACGCTCGCGAAAGCTCGCCTTGAAATCCAGCTCCCCGCGCATGGCACGCTCGGTGACTTCGGCGACCTCTTCCCCCACGCCATGGCGGCGAGCCAGCTCATCAATCACCTCAGCTTTAATCAACGTGGAGTCCATATCGAAACAGACCAAACGGGGCTGAACGTGATCGCGAGTATCTGGTTGGGCAACGATATCAATACCCAGCGTTTCACTCAGCAAAAGCGCGGCGTCGCGCACTGCTTTGCTATCTGCGTCGCCAGACAAACAGTACTCAACACAGTCGATGCCGTCACCTGGCTGAAATGAGACATCGGCAAGCCGCTGGGTACTCTTCACGTTCAGATTAAACTGCGTAATGAGAGCATCTACCTGAGCTTGAATGTCGGCGGTTAAATCCGACGCTAGTACGGTTAGGATCAAATCACCGCGTGCCATTACTTATTCCCCTGCCTCTAGTCGATCTACTTTCTGGAAGCCGCGGGGCAGCTTGCTACCACGACGACCGCGCTCACCGCGATAATATGCCAAGTCGTCGGCTTTTAGCGTCAGCTTGCGCTTGCCTGCATGGATTAACAGCGCATCACTGGCGGCTAGCACCACAATGCCGGTAACAAACTCCTCCCGGCGGGCGGCTCGTGGGCCTGGGATATCGAGCATTTTATTGCCCTTGCCTTTAGACATCTCGGGCAACTGATCCAAGGGGAACAGCAGCAGTCGGCCCTCATTTGACACCGAAGCCACCCACAGCTCCTCGCCCTCAGGCACTTCCACTGGCGCCATGACATTGCAGCCCTTGGGTAGGCTAAGAACCGCTTTACCGGCTTTGTTTTTACCGGTGAGCGTATCGAGCCGCGCCACAAAGCCATAGCCACCGTCAGTGGCAAGTACGAAGCGCCGCTCCGGTGGCGCAAACATTAGCCCCGCCATTTTTGCTCCGGCGGCCACGTTAGCACGCCCGGTAACCGGCTCACCCTGGCCCCGGGCACTGGGCAGGTTATGTGCAGACAGCGTATAGGCGCGACCGGTGTCATCCAGCAGCACCAGCGGCTGATTGGTTTTACCTTTCGCCGCCAGTTGGAAGCTATCCCCGGCTTTATAGGAGAGCCCCTCGGGGTCGATATCGTGCCCCTTGGCCGCACGAATCCAGCCTTTATCGGAAAGCACCACGGTAATCGGGTCAGCGCCCAGCAGCTCGACTTCTGTCAGCGCCTTGGACTCTTCGCGCTCGACCAGCGGCGAGCGGCGCTCGTCACCATGTTCTTTGCCCGCGGCGCGAATCTCCTTTTCAATCAGCGTAGTGAGCTTGGCTTCGCTGCCTAACAAACCTTCTAAATATTTGCGCTCTTTTTCCAGCTCATCCTGCTCACCGCGAATTTTCATCTCTTCGAGTTTGGCAAGATGACGCAGACGCAGCTCTAAAATAGCTTCCGCTTGACGTTCGGAGAGTCTGAAAGTCGCCATCAGCGAGGCTTTTGGATCGTCTTCCTCACGGATAATACGGATCACTTCGTCCAGGTCGAGGTAGGCGATCAGCAGGCCTTCCAGGATATGCAGGCGATCTTCAACCTTGCCCAGGCGGTGCTCTAAACGACGGCGCACCGTGCTACGCCGAAACTGCAGCCATTCACCCAGCATTTCCGGCAGCGGCATGACCCGTGGTCGGCCGTCCAGGCCGATCACGTTCATATTCACCCGCACGTTCTTTTCCAGATCGGTGGTGGCGAACAGGTGCGCCATCAACGACTCAACGTCGATACGGTTCGAGCGCGGCTCAATCACCAGGCGCGTCGGTTCTTCATGAGTCGACTCATCGCGCAGGTCGGCCACCATGGGCAGCTTTTTGGCCTGCATTTGCGCAGCGATCTGCTCCAGCACCTTGGCGCCACTAACTTGATAGGGCACCGAGGTAATAACGATATTGGCTTCTTCGCGGATGTAGCGCGCGCGTAGCTTTACCGAGCCGCGGCCTGATTCATAGAGCTTACGCAGATCCGCAGGCGGGGTAATAATTTCCGCATCGGTAGGGAAATCCGGTGCAGGCACGAATTCCATTAAATCGGCAGTGGTCGCCTTGGGGTTGCGCAACAGGTGGCAGGTGGCTTCGACGACTTCCGACACATTGTGCGGCGGAATATCGGTGGCCATGCCGACGGCAATCCCGGTACCGCCATTGAGCAGCACATGGGGTAACTTTGCAGGCAGTACCAGCGGCTCCTGCATGGTGCCATCGAAGTTGGGCGCCCAATCGACGGTGCCTTGGCCGAGTTCACCCAGTAGCACTTCGGCAAACTTGGAAAGCTTGGCCTCGGTGTAGCGCATGGCGGCGAAGGATTTGGGATCGTCGGGGCTACCCCAGTTGCCTTGACCATCCACTAGAGGGTAGCGGTAGCTAAACGGCTGCGCCATCAGCACCATGGCTTCGTAGCAGGCGCTATCGCCATGGGGGTGAAATTTACCCAGTACGTCACCGACGGTACGCGCCGACTTTTTATACTTGGCGTTGGCATGCAGCGCCAGCTCGCGCATGGCGTAAATAATCCGCCGCTGCACGGGTTTCATACCGTCGCCGATATTGGGTAAGGCGCGGTCGAGAATGACGTACATCGAGTAGTCGAGGTACGCTTTTTCGGTGTAGTCGCGCAGGGAGAGACGTTCGACGTCACCCTCCGCTACTTGAATATCCATGGTCATCGGGGGTTATACCTCAATGTCTGCGAGGTTGCCGTAATCTTCCAGCCACTTTTTGCGGTCACCGGCGCGTTTTTTAGCCAGCAGCATATCCATCATTTCCATGGTGCCGTCGCCCTCCGTCAGGGTGAGCTGCACCAGGCGCCGGGTTTCCGTCGACATGGTGGTTTCACGCAGTTGTAGCGGGCTCATTTCACCCAGGCCTTTAAAGCGCTGAACGTTAGGCGTGCCGCGTTTGTTGGCCAGTTGCTTGAGAATGGCGGCTTTTTCGCTCTCATCCAGGGCGTAGTGCACTTCTTTGCCAAGATCGATGCGGTAAAGCGGTGGCATCGCGACATAGACATGCCCTGCGTCGACCAAGCTCGGAAAATGGCGTACAAACAGCGCGCACAGCAGCGTAGCGATGTGCAGACCGTCGGAGTCGGCATCGGCGAGAATACATATCTTGTGGTAACGCAGTTTTTCTAAATCGGCGCTGCCAGGATCGGCGCCAATGGCAACGGCGATATCGTGCACCTCCTGGGAGCCGTAGATATCGTGGGTTTCCACTTCCCAGGTATTTAGAATCTTACCGCGCAGCGGCAATATCGCCTGGGTCTCGCGGTTACGCGCCTGCTTGGCACTGCCGCCTGCCGAGTCCCCCTCGACCAAAAACAGCTCGCTCTGGGCAGGGTCTTGGCCGGAGCAGTCCGCCAGCTTACCAGGCAGTGCCGGGCCGGAAGTCACCTTTTTACGGGCGACTTTTTTGGCTTTTTTCTGGCGGTTTTGCGCCGCGCTGATCACCAGCTCGGCAATCGCTTCGGCCTGATCCACGTGGTGGTTCAGCCACAGCGAGAAAGCGTCCTTAACAACGCCGGAAACAAAACCGGCAATGGTTCGAGACGAGAGCCGCTCTTTGGTTTGCCCGGCAAACTGTGGGTCGAGCATTTTGACCGAGAGCACAAAGGAGGTGCGCTCCCAGAGGTCATCGGCGGTGAGTTTAATGCCCCGGGGCAACAGGTTGCGGTATTCGCAGAACTCGCGCAGCGCGTCCAGCAATCCGGAACGAAAGCCGTTCACGTGAGTGCCGCCCTGCGGCGTGGGAATCAGGTTAACGTAGCTCTCCAGCAGCGCTTCTCCGCCTTCGGGTAGCCACTGAATCGCCCAGTCTACGCCGTGCTCGTCGTCATTGAAGTGGCCGACAAACGGCTCCGCCGGCAGCACTTCGTAGCCGTCGGTAGCTTCGACCAGATAGTCGCGCAAACCATCGGCGAACTCCCATTCGGTCGAGGTACCGTCAGGTTCTACCAGCGTGACTTTCAAGCCGGGGCAGAGTACCGCTTTCGCACGTAGCAGGTGTTTGAGCCGGGTTAGCGCGAGCTTGGGACTATCGAAGTAGCTCTCATCTGGCCAGAAGCGCACCAGAGTACCGCTCGCTCGCTTGGGGGCTTTGCCAATCTCATGCAGCTCTTCGACTTTCTCGCCGAATTCGAAGGCCATGGCATGGCGTGCGCCATCGCGGGTGACTTCGACATCTAACCGACGCGACAGCGCGTTAACCACCGACACACCTACCCCATGCAGGCCGCCCGAGAAGCGGTAGCTCGTGGAGGAGAACTTGCCACCCGAGTGTAGCTTGGTAAATATCAGTTCAACGCCTGAGACGCCGTGTTCTGGGTGCAGGTCGATCGGCATCCCCCGGCCGTTGTCCTGCACTTCGATCCCGCCATCGCTATGCAGCACGACGTGGATCTCGGTGGCGTGCCCCGCCAGCGCTTCATCGACGCTGTTATCGATGACTTCCTGGGCTAAGTGATTGGGGCGTGTGGTGTCGGTATACATACCGGGACGCTTACGTACCGGCTCAAGCCCGGACAGGACTTCGATGGAACTCGCGCCGTACTGAGAGGCATCAAACTGGGTCATGTAACGTCGATTCCTGAAAAAATAGTGCTGGCAGCCTCGCTGGGCGTTAAGTCAGTGGTTAAAAGCAGACGTTAAAAATAGAGTTCAGCAGTTTACAAAGAGCCACAGGATAGCGGAAAAGCAAAAAGCTGTATATCTAGCCATGCTTATTATCAGGGGCCTGGGTATGGCCCCCTCTAATGACGACTCTTTATCACTCTTGCTCAGCGGCCCAAAATGCTTCTATCAATCCACGGCTGGAGGCATCCATCCGCGATAGATCGCCCTGATGGTCGATAATCTTTTGGGTGTCCGTGGCGATCTGCTTACCTAGCTCAACGCCCCACTGATCAAACGGGTTGATATCCCAAATCACCGCCTGAACAAACACTTTGTGCTCATATAGCGCGATAAGCGAACCCAGGGTAGCGGGCGTCAATTGGTCAAGCAGCACCGTGGTTGAAGGCTGGTTGCCACGGTAGCGCTTATGCTCGGGCCGCGGGCCGTCATCTTCCAAGGCATCGTCGCCAAGCATAAGAACGCGGGACTGGGCAAAGCAGTTCGCCAGCGACAAGCGGTGCTGGGCTTTAAGGTGGTGACGGGTATCCGCATCTTCTACTTCGTCATAGCGCTTCAGCGGCGCTATAAAATCGCACACGACCGATTGAGTGCCCTGATGCAGTAATTGATAAAACGCATGCTGCGCATTGGGCCCCAGCTGCCCCCAAAGCACCGGGCAGGTAGAGTAGTTAACGGGTTGACCTTGGCGAGTCACTGACTTGCCGTTGGACTCCATCTCCAGTTGTTCAAGGTAAGCGGCAAAATACTCCAAACGCCCATCGTAGGGCAGAATAGAGTGCGCGCGGATATCCAGAAAATTGACGTTCCAGATACCTGCCAAACCAAGCAGAACAGGCAAATTATCTTCCATGGGCGCTTCAGAAAAGTGCCGATCCATGGCGTGGGCGCCCGCCAGGAATTCGCGGAAATTTTTCATCCCCACCACTAACGCAATCGGTAAACCAATCGTGCCCCAAAGCGAGTAGCGACCGCCCACCCACTCCCAGAAGGTTAACTGGTGATCGGGAGTGATGCCCCACTCCGTCATTTTGTCCGGACTAGCCGAAACACCAATGAAATGCTGACGAACCACTAATTCAGCGCTAATCGGCGTCGCGCCATGTTGGGTTAAACGGCTCACCAGCCACTCGCGAGCCGTGTTGGCGTTGGAGAGCGTATCGATAGTCGTAAACGATTTAGACGACAGTACAAAGATGGTCGTTTCAGGGTTTAACCGGCTCAAATAATCCGCTAACTGCGAGCCATCCATGGTCGAGGCAAAGTGCACTTCGACTGGATGAATATCTTTGGGTCGAAAATCGGTTAACGCATGGGTAACCATTAACGGCCCAAGGTCAGAGCCGCCGACACCTAGGTTAACCACATGACGAATTGGCTTGCCGGTGGCCCCGCGCCACTGCCCGGCGTGCAAACGGCTCACCAAGCACTCCATTTGAGCAAGGCTTTCGTGCACGGCGGCGACGATATCTTCTCCCTCAACGTCAAGCGTCGCATCGGCGGGTAAACGCAAAGCGGTGTGTAGCGCTGGGCGGTTTTCGCTGACGTTCACCCGCTTACCGCTCAGCAGTGCCTCAATGGCAGAGGGAACGCCCGCTTCGCTGGCCAGGGTAAACAGATGCTCGAGCGTGTCGTCATCCCAGCGCTGCTTGGAGAGATCCAGCGTTAAGCCTGCCACCTGGCGAGTAAAGCTTTCCCAACGGGAAGGCTCGGTGCCAAACAGCGTTTTCAAGTGAACGTGCTGCAGCGTTTCAGCGTGATGCTTCAACGTCTGCCATGCGGGTAATGTATCGGGGGTAGCGCTTGATGCTGAGGCCATATGGCATCTCCAGTGGCGTCGATCCTTGCAGCAGGAATCTATTCTAACCAGGCCTATCCTAACCAAGACTATTCTAACCAGGCCTGTTCTCGTTAATTCAGGGCGCGTAAACTAATACGCCTTTCCCATGATTCCGGCTTGCCCATGAGTGATGCATCTTACCGTGACGCTATCTTTTCGACACCCCTTGACCGGGTAGCGCGCTTCTCTTTCGATGAAAAAGTGGTTGCGTGCTTCCCTGATATGATTCGCCGCTCGGTGCCTGGTTACGGACAAATTCTGGGCATGCTGAGTCTCATTGCCCAGCGCCATTTGCGCCACGGCGCCCATGTGTATGATTTGGGCTGCTCGCTGGGCGCTTCAGGCCTTGCGCTTGCAGGGGCGTTAGCATCGGATGCCTTTCGCTATACGGGCGTTGATCTCTCCCCGGCCATGGTCACCCAGGCACGACAGACCTTTACTGACGAATGCCCAGCGTACGCTATGCAGGTAGAAGAAGCCGATATCCGTACTCTGGAGTATGCACCTTCGGGCATGATCATTCTCAATTTTACGCTGCAGTTTCTACCCGCCTCGGACCGCGACGCCCTATTGTCGCGGCTCTATGCAGCGCTGGAGCCCGGAGGCGTACTGATTCTCTCTGAAAAAACCGTGGATGCGGATGAGCGCGACAACGCTTGGCGGGTTGAGCGCTACCACGATTTCAAACGCGCCAATGGCTACAGCGACCTGGAAATCAGCCAGAAGCGCACCGCTCTTGAGAATGTGCTAGTGCCAGACACCTTGGACGCACTCCACGTTCGTTTGAAACAGGCGGGGTTTCCCCGCTCGATGACGTGGTTCCAATACTTGAATTTCGCTTCCATCATTGCCTTTAAGGAGGGGTGAGGTGCCGCTACCCGACGACCAACGCGCCCTCTATCAAGCGTTTCTGGATCAAGCCGTTCTTAACCCATCGCTCACCGTTTGGCTCGCCAGACTTCCCGAGCAGTTAGCCCATGGGCTTGACCGCAATCGCCACGGCGATCTGTCCGCCTGGGAAAAAGCCGTCGCTAAACTGCCCAAGCTACCCGCTGAGCGAAAAGTGGACTTAAACAGCGACACTATTACCGTTGATCTCGACCTTAGCGATAGCCAGCAGCGGCAGTGCTTTAACCTGCTTCGAAAGCTCGCCCCCTGGCGGAAAGGCCCTTTTCAACTGGGCGGCATTTATATAGACACCGAATGGCGATCGGACTGGAAATGGCAACGAGTGGCCCCGCACTTGGCACCGCTAAAATATCGTAAGGTGCTCGATGTCGGTGGTGGCAGCGGTTACCACGCCTGGCGGATGACGGGGGCTGAGGCTGCTTTTGTGTTGGTGATCGACCCCTCACCGCGCTTCTACTGGCAGTTTCAGGCGGTACGCCACTTCGTTGGCGATGCTGACGGCGGGAGAACCCAGTTTTTGCCGGTGGGCATTGAAGACGTACCGGAGAACCTCGGTTTTTTCGATACAGTGTTTTCCATGGGCGTGCTCTATCATCGCCCTGCGCCCCTGGAGCATCTTCAGCAGTTAAAAGCGGCGCTGGCGCCGGGCGGCGAGCTGGTGCTGGAGACCCTGGTGGTCGAGGGAGATGAGCAGACGGTATTCGTGCCAGGCGAGCGTTACGCCGCCATGCCCAACGTCTACTTTCTGCCCTCTTCCCAAGCGCTCTGCCACTGGCTGGAACGCTGCGGTTTTATCAATGTACGCGTGGTGGATGAAGCGGTCACCACGCTTGATGAACAGCGCTCAACGGCATGGATGACCTACCAATCGCTGGCGGATTTCCTTGACCCTAACGACCGTACGCGCACCATTGAAGGCTACCCTGCACCACGTCGCGCGGTGATTTTGGCCAATAAGCCGGGCTGATCAACATGCTGGCGGGGCTATTGCTCGGAGGGCTGATCCTGGGCCCTCGCCGTACGTTGCGAGAGACGCCATGTATTGCCAATGCGGCGTGAGTGCGCCGTTCACTATGCTGTGTAGGATCAGGCGTGCAGCACACGCCACCACCATCCAAGAGGAAAGGACGCCATGTCGGATAACGCAGCGCCACTCTGGGAGCTAAGCCTGAGCGATTTTCGTGACACCGTCGCCCGCGAGCCGATGCCCGGCTGCGGAGCCGTGGCCGTGGTCAGTGCCGACCTGGGCTTGGCACTCGTGCTCAAGGGGCTGCATCTGAGCCAGCATCATGATGCTACGGCGCCGCGCCAAGCGTTGATCGATAAAGGCGCGTCACTTAAGCAGCACCTGGCGCCGCTGGCACAGGAAGATGTGGCTGCCTTTGAGGCGTTTATGGCAGCCGTCGGCCGCGATAAGGAGGATGAAGGGCGACATGACGCTATTCATGCGGCGGCCCAAACTGCCGTCGAAGTGCCGCTTAAAACAGCGCAGCTGTGTGAGGCGGCGCTGGAACTGACGCAGCAGGCGGGGGAACATATCGAGCAGCAGTTTGTTAGTGATGCGCACGCCGGGGCCCGGTTGATTCACGCCTCACTGCACAACGTGCTGCTCAACGTGGATGCTAATGCCGGACAGCTCGGCAGTGATGCTGCCCGCGACCGGGCGAGGCTTTCCCGCAATGGCCTTGCGCAGTGCGCCGATACGCTACTGACGGCCATTACCGACAGTGCCGCCGGACGCGGTCCTGGGTCAGGAGTCTGAATCAGCGTTACAGGAATAATGAGGACTATCGTTACCTACCTTCGCAAAATCACCAGCCAACGGCCCAGGTTCATTACGCTAGCGAGTGAGGCGGCCACATAGGTAAACGCGCAGGCGGTGAGTACGTGTCTTGCGCCAGCCATGTCGGCAGGTGGCACGTACTCTTTCAACAGCGGCAGTGCGCGGTTAAAGCTGGCATCAAACTCCACCGGCAAGGTCACGAGATGCACAACTGCTGCGGTGCCAAAGCTGATCACCGCCATGGCAATGACTATTGCCAAACCGCCCGGTAAACGCGTCAACAAAAACAGAAATGGCGCGGCCATCATCAATAGAGCGCCGAGTTTTTCGGCTTTTTGGGCAACCCCAACCAATCGGCTACGTGCCAGCAGTGGCGCATAGCCCTGATAGTGCTGGATAGCGTGCCCCACTTCATGGGCGGCCACGGTGACGGCGGTCAGCGAGCGGCCATCGTAATTATCCGGGGAAAGCCGTACGCAGCGTGTTTCAGGGTCGTAATGATCGCCAAATTCGGTGCGCTCCACGCTGGCGCCTTCAACCCCAAGACGGCGCAGCAGATGATCGGCAAGTTCTGCACCGGTGCCAGGGTAATCGTTACGCCCTTTCGTGTGGCGCTTGAGTACCCACTTGGCCCAGACATTGGGGAGCACAAAAACAGCCAGTGCAAAGATAATCAGCAGAACAACCATGGCAGCCCCTATCTACAAAGAAGTGTCTACACAGAATTGTCTAAATAGAACCGCCTACATAGAACCGTCTAAAAAACGGCTGAAAATCATCGACGGTCATCAATGCTCTTTTCAGCTTAGCTTTTACCATGGGGGCTGACGTGACAACAGCATTAGGCGGAATGGCGGTTAGTCTGGATTGTCGCGATGCTCTTCTACGTCGCGCTTGACTGCCTGCAAACCGTGCGCGGAGATATCACCCTGGGCATGGGCATGCTCGGCAATCAGCACGCTATCGGCCGCAAGCACCAGATCACACTGGGTGCCAGCCAACTTATCGCGCAGTCGTTGAATAGCCGCTTCCCTTTTAGAATTTTTATCCACTCGCCGAATATAGATAGCTTTAATGCGATTTGGGTAGGCTTTGACGATTTCGATATACACTTCTGGATCGTGCTGGCCGCTATCGCCAATGAGTATACACGGCATATCGTGGTAGAGGGTCAGCATACGGTCGATCAAATCACGCTTATGCTCTTCAGCACGCCGTGGCCAGGGGCGACGCCAGGAGATCCCCCATTCGCGCAAGAAGAGTATTGGTCCAACAGGAATACGATTGATCTGAAAAAACGTTTCGAGCATTTCGTAAATCGCCCACGGCCCACGCGAGACATATAAAATAGGCCGTTCTGCACGCTCACTAACGCCTCGGTGCAACGCTTGATAAAGCGATGCGACGCCAGGGAAAGCGGTGCGGCGGTGGGGTTTTTTGACAAATAGGCGATAAAGCATTTTGAGCTTCTCTGCCACACCGGTAAACATAACGGTGTCATCGATATCGCTAATCACCAGCAAATCCGCTTCTGGTGGTGGCACGTAGACTTCTACATGAGTACGCACCGTCGTTTGGTCCGCACGGTGTACCAAAATATCAGCGCGGTGCCAGGAGACATCTATCGGCAAGGTATGACTGATCGGCAAATGGACATCGAAATAGCCATCGCGATCGGTGCTGACACAGAGCTGATTATCACCAATTCGAACCTCTACCTGCGCATCGGCAAGCCCGCGGCGAAAAATGCGCCGCGCGACGTCAGCCGTATCGCGCAACATGCCATGGCGGGGAATCGCGCGACCCAGCGCGGCTTGACGAAAAACCCTGCCCATGACAAATATTTCATTCTGGGAACCATAGCCGCGGTAAGGATGGACTACCATCCCCCCACGGCTACTGTCTCCTTTAATGGGTTTGGAAATAACGTGGACAAGCCTTTTGGCAAAGCTTGCCCACTGACGCAATAGCCCCATCAAGCGTGCTGACCGGAGTGACGACCTTCCTGCAATTCTTCGAGTAACTTGGCATTAAAGGCATCCAAGTCTTTTGGCGTACGGCTGGTTACAAGGCCACTGTCGACAACGACGGGCTCATCCACCCATTCAGCGCCAGCATTAAGAAGGTCTTGTGCAACGCTAGGAACAGAAGTCATACGACGCCCTTCAACTACGCCTGCGTTAATTAAAATCCATGGAGCATGGCAAATAGCGGCGACAGGCTTGCCTGCCTGGAAAAACCCTTTTACGAAGCTCAACGCTTCATCGTTAGTGCGCAGTTCGTCGGGATTGAATAAGCCACCGGGCAGAACCAATGCGTGGTAGTCAGATTCATTGACATCGGCAAGGGCTTTATCTGCCTCGTAGGTATCGCCCCACTCAGTTTCCGCCCAAGCACGAATGCCCTTACCATCAGGCGTTACAATGTGAACCTCTACGCCCTCTTTCTGTAAGGCGGCACGCGGCACGCTCAACTCAGACTCTTCAAAACCAGCGGCGGCTAAAATAGCTACTCGTTTACCATTCAGTGCTTGTTTCATCATGCTCTCCTTTTCGTGATGATTTGCGTCAGTAACGCCTCACTATTGTGGCGCATATAGTAACAGCGTCAAGCTACCCTGCTAATCAATCAAGGCTATCGGGGACGCTAGGCGTTATGTACAATCTTGCCTGTCTCAGCAATAGTATAACCACCCAACTGTATTGAACGCTCTGCGAAACGGGCTTGTTGAGCAAACGCCATCAGCTGCTGTACGGCAGGTTCGAAATAGCTGCGCCGCTGCATAATTAAATCAAACGGCTCCTCGCAAAGTGGAATAAAGCCCAGTTGCTGGCGATGGGCGGCGGCTTCCACGCCCAAGCCTACATCCGCTTCGCCCTGACCAATGCTGAGTGCCAAGTCATCTTCACTTAAGGAAGCGTGTGGCGCCCAGTTAAGCGTCGAGCTCTCTACTCCCGCTTGCTGTAGCAAACAGCTCAGCAGTCTTGCTGCTCCCGCGTCGGGTTGGCGATGCGCTACGCGGACATCGGTTCGTTTTAAATCACCCAGCCCGGCAATCTTCAGCGGGTTGTCGGCTGGCAATAGCAGCCCCTGGCGGCGCTTAGCCCAGTGCACTATCAACAGATCACGCATACCGCTTAAACCGAGTGCGCCGGGTTCGTTGTAGCGCTGAGTGGTCGCATCCAGCAGATGAATACCCGCCAGCATCGCCTTGCCATCGAGCAACCGCCGCACACCGTCACCACTGCCTTGGCAGAGCATTGCCAAATCAGAGCCGCTTTCTCGAATAGCCCACTCAAGCAGTGGATCCTGACTACCCGCGACCACTAGCGGTACTGATAAACGCTGCGCCTGATCCCCTTCCAAATGGTTCAACACCCATAGGTCAATTTGCTGACGGGGAAACAGCAGCTTTCCCGTGACCCGACTACACGGGATCTGGCCTTGGCGCACCAAGTCATACACCTTGCGCTCTTTTAGGCGCAAGTAGTCGGCGACCTCTGCCGTGGTCAGGTAAGCATGTCGTTCAGACATAGAAAGGAAACCTCACTGCACAAATACAAACGGCAATTTTCGTAGTTTAACTGCATAGAACTGCATCTATTCCAGCACAGAGTGCATTAAGTCACTTTTAGATACATCATGCCAATTCTCGTACAGTCGTTTTCTCACCACAGTTCACATACAAAATGATACCAACGCTCAATGCTGACCAGTGACAACGCCTTTAGTACCGCCCTTACCCTGATCCTGAGCATGGATAGCGCATTAATCGACATCGTGATGCTTTCGCTGCAGGTGTCGCTTATGGCGGTGATGATTGCCAGCCTGATAGCCCTACCATTAGGCGCTGCGCTGGCGCTATGGCGTTTTCCCGGACGTAACGTCGTCATTGTCGCCCTTAATGCGCTCATGGGCTTGCCGCCAGTGGTCGCAGGGCTTTGCGTTTACCTACTGCTTTCACGCGCAGGCCCCCTAGGTGAATGGGGGCTGCTGTTCACCCCTACGGCCATGGTGATCGCTCAAGTGATTTTGGTACTACCGATCATCGCCGCCCTTACCCGCCAGCAGGTGGAAGCGCTTCACGGCGAGTATGCAGAGCAGTTGAACTCACTAGGGCTAACGCGCCTCCGTATGATCCCCACTCTGCTGTGGGATGCGCGTTTTGGACTGTTAACAGTGATACTGGCGGGCTTTGGCCGCGCCAGCGCCGAGGTGGGCGCGGTAATGATTGTGGGTGGCAATATCGATGGTGTGACCCGCGTGATGACCACCAGCATTGTGCTGGAAACCAGCAAGGGCAACCTCCCCATGGCGCTAGGTTTAGGGATCATTCTGCTCGCCCTGGTCACCATGATTAACGCGATTGCCCATATGATCGGCGAAACGGCGAAAAGGCGGTTGGGATGAACGCACATCATATGCCCCCCGTCGCCACTCTCGAGCTCGACAGCGTGGGCTTTATCCATCGTGGCCATACGCTGCTTAAGCCGACGTCGCTGCGCCTAGTAGGCTGCCAGCGTACGCTAATTATGGGCCCTAACGGTGCGGGCAAAAGTCTGCTCATGCGCTTAGCCCACGGCCTGTTAACGCCTACTAGCGGCACCGTTCGCTGGCAAGGCGCACAGCCTGCACAAGCCATGGTTTTCCAGCGTCCCGTGTTACTGCGTCGCTCAGCGCTGGATAACCTGACCTATGTGTTAGCGATCAACAAAGCGGCACGACCAGAACTGAAAGCATTACCTCGAAAAGCTCAGGCGATGAGTGCCCTTGAAAAGTTTGGTTTAGCGCACCTCGCCAAACGGCCTGCGCGAGTGCTTTCCGGCGGTGAGCAGCAGCGCTTAGCGCTGGCGAGAGCATGGCTGCTCAATCCGCAAGTGCTTTTTTTAGACGAACCCACCTCGGCACTCGACCCGGCGGCTATCAAAGCAGTTGAAGATGCGGTTCTTGAGTTCCATCACAGCGGCACCCGTATCGTGATGACTACCCATGATCTTCATCAAGCGCGTCGCTTAGCCAACGACGTGCTGTTTTTGCATAACGGCGAATTACTCGAACATACCCCAGCCAATGATTTTTTTACTGCCCCCTCTTCATCTGAGGCAGGGGCATTTATTCGGGGCGAGCTGGTTTGGTAACTCCGAAAGGCGTGAACTCTGTGACTAATCAAAAAATGAGCAAGGAGCAATAAAATGAAGCAAGCCACCGCATTGATAACGGCAGGCGCCCTGGGTGTGACCTTTAGCGGCATACTGATGGCGGCGGATGATTACATTACCCTGGCGTCCACCACCTCGACTGAAAATTCAGGCTTGTTCGACACGATCATCCCCACCTTCACCGAAGAGACGGGCATTGAGGTTCGCGTGGTGGCTGTCGGTACCGGCCAAGCGTTTGAAATAGGTCGCCGTGGTGATGCCGATAGCCTTTTAGTGCATGACACTGCCGGTGAAGAGAAGTTTGTAGCGGAGGGCTATGCTACTGAACGCCTCAATGTGATGTATAACGATTTCGTTATTGTTGGGCCGAGTGATGACCCGGCGGGTATCAGTGACAGCGAAAACGTAATCGACGCCATGCAGCGTATAGCGGAAAGCGAGTCCCCCTTTGCTTCGCGCGGCGATGACAGTGGCACCAACCGCGCTGAACTCCGTTTGTGGGAAGATGCTGGGGTCACGCCACAGGGTGAGTGGTACCGCGAGCTGGGCAGCGGCATGGGCCCTACGTTGAATACCGCCGCGGGCATGGACGCCTATACGTTTACCGATCGCGCCACCTGGGTCGCCTTTGACAATCCGCAAGACTTAACCCTGCTGTTTGAAGGCGATGAAGCACTGTTTAATCAGTATGGCAGCCTATTGCTCTCGGCAGAGCGTCACCCGCACTTGAAGCACGACCTCGCCGCCCAGTGGCACGAGTGGCTGGTTTCCGATAAAGGCCAGCAAGCGATTGCGGATTTTGAGGTAGATGGTCAGCAGCTGTTTTTCCCTAACGCTGAGTAATGTTTCAACTCATCCAAAAAAACGGCACGCCTTCAAGGCGTGCCGTTGTGCTTTATGCTGCGGTGCGTGCGTCCAAGCTTTTTAGCGGTTGAATAAACCGCTGATATCTTTCGCTTCCCAGTGAGGGAAATGCTTACGCACCAGGGAATTCAAGTCACGCTCAAAGGCCGCCCAATCGGTGGTACTTGAAACACTGCCTGGAGCGCTTACCGTGCCGCGGATCATACCGGCGCCTACGGTCACGTTGGTCAACCGATCAATGATGATAAAGCTGCCGGTGCCAGGGCTAGTGCGGTAATTATCCACCGGAATAGCGGCGGTTAGCTCTACGTCGCAGCGGGCAATCGCATTTAGACTCAGCGAGTGAGTGGCATGTTTCTCGAGGGTATTGACGTCTATCTGGTAATCAATCGCACTGACCTGACCGGAAAGATCGCGGGTTGCCAGTTTGAAATCGTAGAGCTTACCCGGCGTTAACGCCTCTTCCTGCATCCAGACAATATCGGCTTTAAAGGTGTTGGCGAGCGGTAGTTCGCTATCTGCTGCCACCAGCCAGTCGCCACGGGAGATATCGATCTCATCTTCCAGGGTCACCGTGATCGCCTGGCCTGGATAGGCCGCGTCAAGGTCACCATCATAAGTAACAACCCGTGCAACCCGCGACGTTTTACCCGAGGGGAGTGCCTTAACGGCTTGCCCTGGGCGCAACACACCCGCGGCTAAGGTGCCGCAATAACCGCGAAAATCAAGGTTCGGGCGGTTGACGTACTGCACCGGCAAGCGCAGATCGCTGAGGTTCTGATCGCGTGTAATCTCGACACTTTCCAACAGTTCAATCAGCGTTTGCCCCTGGTAACTGTCGTTAAAATACCAGGGCGTGTGTTCGCTGCGATTGACCACGTTGTCGCCATTCAGCGCCGACATCGGCACAAAGCGAATGTCCGGCGCCTGCAGATTAGTGGCAAAGGCGCGGTACTCATCGACTATCTCGTTAAAGCGCTGCTCGGAGAAGTCCACCAGATCCATCTTATTGACTGCAATCACCAGGTGTTGGATACCCAGCAGGTCGGCAATAAAGCTATGGCGGCGAGTCTGGGTCTGCACGCCGTAGCGGGCATCGATCAGGATAATCGCCAGGCTGGCGGTTGAAGCGCCTGTGGCCATGTTGCGGGTGTACTGCTCATGCCCAGGCGTATCGGCGATAATAAACTTGCGCTTATCGGTAGAGAAAAAGCGGTACGCGACATCAATGGTAATGCCCTGCTCACGCTCTGACTGCAGGCCATCCACCAACAACGCCAGATCAACGGTATCACCGGTCGTACCACTGGTTTTAGAAGCCTGAGTGATCGCTGCCAGTTGATCTTCAAAGATCATTTTCGAGTCGTGAAGCAGACGGCCAATCAGCGTCGATTTACCGTCGTCGACGCTGCCGCAGGTAATAAAACGTAGCAGGTCTTTGTTTTCATGCTCGTGCAGATACTGCTCAATATTGTCGGCGATTAAATTAGATTGGTGAGACATTAGAAGTATCCCTCGCGCTTTTTCTTCTCCATCGAACCTACCTGATCGCGATCGATGGCGCGGCCACTGCGTTCACTGGTTCGGGTCAGCAGCATCTCTTGAATAATTTCCGGAAGCGTTGAGGCTTCGGATTCCACCGCACCGGTCAGCGGGTAGCAGCCTAGGGTTCTAAACCGCACCGATTTCTCTTCCGGCACCTCGCCAGGCGCTAACGGCATGCGGTCGTCATCCACCATAATTTGCATACCGTCACGCTCGATCACTGGGCGCTTGGCCGAGTAGTAGAGCGGCACGATAGGAATCGACTCTAAGTAGATGTACTGCCAGATATCCAGCTCGGTCCAGTTAGAGAGCGGGAATACGCGGATTGATTCGCCTTTATTGACCTTGGCGTTATACACGTTCCACAGCTCTGGGCGCTGATTCTTGGGATCCCAGCGGTGGTACTTATCGCGAAACGAATAAACGCGCTCTTTGGCACGTGAGGCTTCTTCATCGCGGCGGGCGCCACCGAAGGCTGCATCAAAACCGTATTTATCCAACGCCTGCTTGAGCGCCTGGGTTTTCATGATATCGGTGTATTTGGCACTGCCGTGGTCGAAGGGGTTGATATTGGCCGCCCGCCCCTCTTCGTTGGTATGCACAATCAGCTCCATACCCGCTTCTTCTGCCATGCGGTTACGAAACTCGATCATTTCGCGAAACTTCCACGTTGTATCTACATGCATCAGCGGGAATGGCGGTGTACCCGGGTAAAATGCTTTACGCGCCAGGTGCAGCATGACCGACGAGTCTTTGCCAATGGAGTACATCATTACCGGGTTGGCAAACTCGGCGGCGACTTCACGAATAATATGAATGGACTCAGCTTCTAACTGCTTAAGGTGGGTCAAGCGCGCGGCATCGGGTGCATTAAAAGCCTCCTCCTGCGTCGCTGAAGATGAAGAACGCGTCTCTGAAGACCGCTCTTTTGACGACAATGTAGACAATTGGGTCATGGCCCCTTACCTCACAAGAACAAGCTCGTCACACAAGCTAAAATCAGCGTACGTTATCAATAAATGTACGTTCGAATGTGGGTAGGGTAACGCCGAGCCAGTAATAACCCAAAAGAATTAATAACTATCTTTTTATTCCTAAAAAACCTATCTAAAAATAAGGGAGCAATAAACCGTCTAATCAATGCGCTCAATCCAGCTCTGCCACTCGCTTTCCTGGGTATCGCTCCTCGCCAAATCGATAATGCGATAGCCAGGGCGGGAAGCTTCATCGATGGCGAACTGCTCTGCACCAGGCATAAACTGATCGGCCATCGCAGGACAGCCATAAACATCAATCGTCGCTTCGCCTATTCGGCGATGCTCGGCGTAAGCTTGGTGCACGTGTCCAAACAAGATGATCTTGACGTGAGGGTGTTGGCTTAGCAGTTCCCAAAACGCGTCGCGATCTTGTAGGCCAATGGCATCCATCCACATCGCACCCACGTTAACCGGCGGATGGTGCATGGCAATCAGCGTGGGGCGATCGTCGCTCTTTAACTGTTCAGCGAGCTGATCTTGGCGCTCGCTTCCCAGTTCGCCGTGGGGCTTGCCCTCCACCTGGGTATTGAGCATCAGTATGCGCCACAAATCCAAGTCCACTTGATCGACCATCGGACGCTCGGCAGCCATGAACTCGGGCTGATCGTGATTACCCGGCAGCCAGTACCAGGGGCAAGGCAACTGCTCCAGCGCCTCCACCGCCAAAGCGTAGGAAGCAGCTGACTCGTCCTGGCTCACGTCACCGGTAAACAGCACGATATCGGGCTTTTCAGTGACAACGGCACTCAACACCTGCTGAAACTGTCGCCAGGGTATTCCCGCGCGGGAACGCGCTGCGGTATCCGCATAGAGATGGGCGTCGGTAATCTGAACCACACGCATTAGGGAGTCTCCGGCACGTCAACACTGTGGCCGTGGGCAAGGCCGTGAGCCAGCCACTCGCCCAGGAAGCGGTTGAGTTGAAGCTTCTCATCCGGCTGATGCATACGGGCGTTAGGATAACGGTAGCGGCCACTAAAGTGACGCTCGCGCTGAAAGTCGGTCACTTCCGCCATGCGCACATCGTGATAGAGGTGTACGCGCATACGCGGCCCTTCCATGACGGTATCTAACGGGCCAGTTTGAGAAACATTCACCATGGTGGTGTAAGGCGCCTGCTCTTGAATATACAGATGCAGATCGCCGAAATGCTGTTTATCGCCGCGCAGGGCAATATCACGACGCTGTCCGGCCTCCATATCGCCCACCAGTCGCACCAAACGTAAATAGTTGGCGCTGCACTCCCCTTGGAGCGATTTTAAATCGGTGACATAGGCCGTTCTCGCCATGTTCACTCCTCGTCGGTTTCGCTTTGTGTCAGCGCCTGCTGTGAAGCGGCGCGAAGTGAGGCTCGTTGGCTATTAAGCCAATGTAGTCCAATCAGACACATGGCGTTGTCGAGTCGTCCCTGCGTCAAGAGCTCCCAGGCATTGGCAAACGGCATGACATGTACCCGAATGTCCTCATGCTCTTCGTCTAAGCCATGAATCCCACCTAGCCCTTGGCAATCCACCAAACCACAAAATAGGGTCACTTCCTCGTTGCAGGCGCCGGGGCTTGGATAATAAGTGTGTAATTTGGTCAGTGCGGCCACTTTACAACCCGCTTCTTCCCACGCTTCACGGCGGGCCACGTCTTCCAGTGACTCGCCATCTTCCACCAGACCCGCCACCAGCTCGAGCTTCCAGGGAGACACGGCATCATCAATGGCGCCTGCGCGAAACTGCTCAATCAATACCACTAAATCGCGGGCAGGGTCGTAAAGCAGCACACCTACCGCGTCAAAACGGCTGTGTACTTCTCGGCTTATAGGTTCGCTCCAGCCACCTTCGAATAGGCGGTGACGAAGTTCCAGGCCTTCCAGGCGGAAAAACCCTTGATGCAACGCCTCACGCTTGAGCAGCTCAACGTCACCGCGCTTTAACTGCGGAACGCTAAGCGCTGAGCTTCGAAAAGGGGCCTCTTGAGATGGAGAATTTCCAAACTCAGCGTTTTTAGGGCTAGACGCCATGGAGCACTCCCGGTGGTGATAATCGATCTATTATCAATGCTTGCCACCGGGAATGCCAATCCAGTTAGCGGATTAAAGCTGATTGAGCAGCGTCTCGGCATCGCGACGCAGCGCTTCATCTGAGACTTGCCGGTTCTCGCGAGCGGTGCCGTTAACCGCCCGCTCGGCATGCTCACGCGCTGCCTGCTCATTGCCCTCTTCTTTCAAGAAAGCGGCATAGTAGTAGTTAACATCGATACCGTCCGGGCGGATCTCCAGAGCACGCTGGAACATGCGTTCAGCCGTCTCGCTATTGCCGAAGCCGAGTGGTCGACCCGGCGCGCGGTCGTAAAGCGCGCCTAGCGTGACGTAGGCCGAACCATTCAGCCCTTGCGGATCGATTTCAATCGCTTGCTCCAGCGCATCGCGCGCATCACCTGCGGTTCCCAAGGCGCCCAAGCCACCCCTTTCCCGGGCATAGGAGGCCAAAATAATGCCCTGCCAGACAAGTATGTCAGCTTCATCTTCGTGCTGTTCAGCCAATTGTTCCACTTCGCCGGCCAACGCTTTCAACGTACTTTCTCGCTCATTGGCAGGCATCTCCGTCACGGTGTGCTCCCAGCGGTTTTTCAACGAAAACAGCTCGCCTTCGAAGGCGGTCGCGGTCAACGGTGACAGCACCAGCGCGGTACTCATCGCGGCGGCGATCAGGGAACGTGGTAAAGACATGGGTAAAAAATAGAGAGTTCGCATACATGCTCCTGAATTATTATTGTCCAGCGTAGACTCACCAATGGCGGGCCTCTCACATAATGTAACGAACGTTTGAATGATTCGCCAGTGGCATGTTGCTTGGTATGCTTCGCGCAATTAACGTAAAGTAGGTAGCTCGAAACACGAAGGGGAACAGGTAATGAAAGGCCGCAACATGACCCGCTGGCGCGATCCAGCCAAAGATCCGCGTCAAGCCCCTAAGAGCAATCTGATCACCCCGGAAGGGGCGTCACGTCTGCGCGCTATACTGGATCATCTTTCACGGGTTAAACGCCCGGCCCTTTCAGAGAAAGTCGGCGAAGCCGCCGCTCAGGGCGATCGCAGTGAAAACGCAGATTACACTTATAATAAGAAAGAGCTAAATCGGGTTATTGCCCGGATTACCTACCTGACAAAACGTTTAGACGAACTGCAAATTGTCGATCGGCTGCCTGCCGATACTAGCAAGGTGTTTTTCGGCGCCTATGTGAGCCTGGAAGATGAAAACGGCGAGCAGGTACATCTCAGGATTGTTGGCCACGATGAAATCGACACTAAAAAACGCTGGATCAGTATCGATGCCCCCATGGCCAAGGCCCTGCTGAGCAAGCAGATAGGCGATGAGGCGAAGGTGCTCACCCCCAATGGTGAGATGTTTTATACCATCACCGCCCTAGACTACACGGGCTGAGCGCCCTTCCCTTGGCGCGTTCCTATTAAGCCTAGTCCTGTAAAGAATAGTCCACCGTGGTGACGACGCGGACGCGTTTGGTTTGTGGCGTGTAGCTATCCAGATCTTCAATGGAAAAGTAGCCTTGCGTGGCCTGACGAATCTGCCCCACTTGGCTACCGGAATCTTCAGCAAACTGCTGTGCGGCGTTGCGCGCATCCGCCGTTGCCGCTGCAATCATTTCGGGCTTGATGTCATCAAGCCCGGTGAATAAAAATTCCGTGCGGTATTCATAGCTGGGTGAAAGCAGCACGCCTTCACGCACCAGCGAAGTAGCGCTAGGGATCGCCTCAATCACGCCCTCAACATTGGGGGAGCGCAGTAGCAGCGTCGCTTCGGCACGGTAGCGTTCATCCGGGCGCTGACCGCCGTATTGGTTGCTAAATTGATCGGTAATTCGTGGCGCTGTCGAACTAACATGCTCTGGGGCAAAGCCCTGGGCCTTAAGAAAATCGCGAATCGCCTGCTCATCCCTGGACAACTGCTGCTCAAGGTCGCCCAAGCTATTGGCGCTGACACTGTAGTTGAACGGCCAAAGCACTAAATCTGCTGGCACTTCCCGCTCTGATAAGCCGCGCACTGTCACGCTGCGGGACGACTGCTGCCACACTTCAGCAGCTCTCTTGATATAGCTGCCGCCGACAACCAGCCCTATTGCCAGCAACCCGCCAAGCAAAACGGCACTTGCCAGTACCGCCGTATTTCGAATACTGCCCGCCATTTCAACCACTCCCACAAACTGCCGTTAAATTAACGACTACTTATTTGCATCATAGACCTTAAAGGTCAATTCGTGGGCGGCTGATTGTGGCAAGTGTGAGGAAATGCCCCCCTGCATTTAAGCAGAGGGCCGGCATTAAAACGATTTATTTAGAAAACGAGCGCGGGCAACGCGAGAGAGATTGCGGGAACGAAGGTGGTCAGTAGCAGGATGCATACCATAACTAGCCAGAACGGCATGACGGCGCGAATAAAAGAAGCAACGCTAACCCCCGTAATACTGCAGGTCGTGAACATCACCGTTCCCAGCGGCGGGGTAATCGTGCCAATGGTGGCATTAATGATGAAAATAATGCCGAAATGAACCGGATCAATACCGAACTGAGCCGCGACTGGAGCCAGGAGGGGTGAAAGCACAATCAGGATGGCATTGCCTTCCAGAAACATCCCTAACACCAACAGTAGCAAATTAGCTAATAGCAGGAAGACAATCGCGCTACCTACTTGGGATGAGAGCAGCATAGCGATCTCTTGCGGTATCTGTTCCCAAGTAAGGAAGCGAGCAAACCCTGATGCCACGGCAATAATAAAGAGCACATTGACAGAGGCAAGAAGTGACTCATTGGTTGCCATGGCGATGCTTTTTGGCGTCATCTGCTTATAGACAAAAACGCCAACAATTAGCGCATAAAGCACCGCAATAGCACCGGCTTCTGTCGGCGTGAAGACACCAATCCGAATACCGCCAATCACCACCAATGGCAGCATCAAGGCGATAACACCTGCACGGGTAACACTCACCCACTCATGACGTGTCACCTTCTTGCGCTCAGGTGGCTGATAATGATGCCGACGACATAAATATGAAACCAGCACCATCAAACTGATGGCCATCAACACACCCGGTACTACTCCCGCTAGAAATAGCCGCCCAATTGAAACGTTATTGACGTAGCCATACACGATCAAAGCAATACCAGGTGGAATTGTCGAGGTAATCAATGACGACGCCGCCGTAACCGCACTGGAAAAAGACTTGGGATAGCCCTTCTCAGTCATGCTGGGCACTAGCAGTTTTGCGTTCATGGCGGCATCGGCAATGTTGGAACCGGAAAGCCCGCCCATAAAAGTACTCAACAGCACGTTGGCCTGCGCCAATCCGCCATGCATGCGTCGCGTCAGCAGCTCAGCCAGCCTGAGTAAACGGTCAGTGATACCCGAATAGTTCATGAAGACGCCAGCCATAATGAAAAACGGGATCGCCAACAGCGAAACCGACTCCAGTCCTCCGGCCAGGCGTTGGATCAGCAGCATCATCGGTTGATCGGCACCCACGATGAAGTATAGAAACGTCGAGAAAAACAGTGCAAAGGCGACAGGCGTACCTAATAAAAACAACACAAACAGTGCGCCAAGAGCAGTCGTGACAGCCATGTGGTTGTCTCCTATGGTTTATGTCGCTGAAACAACCGCACCACGCAGTGATATATCATTACCACTGCGCTAACGGGAATCGCCACATGAATCCAGTAATAGGGAATTTGCAGCATCGGCGTACTGCGAAATGCTGAAATACTGAGTAATTGGGTGCCCCAATACAGCATGGCCAGAGCACTCATTAAAATGATGCCCACGCTGAATAGCTGCTCATTCCAATGCGCTAAGCGGGGTGGAAGCTTATCGGTAACGAAGCTGATGAATACATGCTCGCGGCGGCGCACCAACGCACTAGCCCCCCAGAAAAGTGGCCCAGACCAGCAGTAACTGAAGTACCTCTTCTGTCCAAGCCAAAGGGAAATTAAACAGATAACGCATAAAAACATTACTGATAGCTACTAAAAAGAGCGCGAAAACAGCTGCCGTCGCGATAACCTCATCCAGCCGCATCACTCGATCTAGCCACGTAAAAATACGCTTCATACCAGACTCCTTGACCAGATACCCCAGCAGGCGCTGGGGTACCATAAAATCACACGCTAATCAGCCGTTGATGATCTCGTAGACATCGTCATAGAGACCATCACTCCACTGAGGGAACGCGGTGGGAATCTGTTCTGCAGCTCGCTCACGGAAGGGGGTGGTATCAACCTCGTGAATCTCTACGCCTTCGCTGCGCAGTTTCTCCAGCGCCTGTTCACTATCTTCTGCGACAAGCTCAGCAAGATATTCAGCCATTTGCTGGCCGGTATCAGTCAGAATCTGCTGCTGCTCTTCATCCAGCTGATCCCAAAATGCCTGTCCCGTAACGAAAGGTGCCACGGTATGCATATGCGCCGTCAGGCTAAGATGCTTGACCACCTCGTGAAACTTTCCGCCAAAGAGCACGGCAGCAGGGTTCTCGACACCATCTACCATTCCCTGAGCCAAAGCGGGATAGACATCCCCCAGTGACATAGGTGTTGGTGTCGCGCCCATGGCACGAATGGCTTCGACATACATCTGCGAGTTCTGGACACGTACGCCCACACCGTCGAGGTCATCAGGGCTATTCACCGGCTCACGTGTTAACAAATGGCGAACACCGTATACGGCGTTAGGAATTACAATGTGATACCCGGAGGATGCTACCTGCGTCATTTGGTCAGCAAACCATTCAGAGTCAAATACCTTGAGTTTGGTCTCAAAGTCTTCGCTCAAATAGGGGGCATCCAGTACGGCGAGGTCGGGAACCGAGTCTAGAAAGTTGCTGTAAGCCGTAATCGAAATGATGGCGGAACCGAAACGAGCCTGTTCCATCACCTCGGTTTCAGAGCCTAATTGGCTTGCTGGAAAAGCTTTAAGCTCTATTTCACCATTACTTGCTTCATTGACCCATTCGGCCCATTGATTTACAGCGACATCTACCGGTTCACCGGGCTGGTTGCCATAAGCCACACGAATCACAGTGTTTGCTTGGGCAGCACTGACAAAGCCAATGCTGGTGACCGTAGCAAGCGTAATCGCGATAGAGAGTTTATTTAGACGCATGATGTACTCCATTTTTTTTGTGTGTAACGACGGTTATTGTTCCTACCCTGAAGGCAGTGTTGTTTTATATACAATTTATCTACATAAGATAATACTGCAGTAATAGAGCGCTATTATCTCTGCCATGTGATTTACATAGCACCTCCTTATAAGGGGCTTACTGCCTTCTACTTCCTGCCAAGCGCTGCACAAAGCCGTGGAGTGGCGATCTCATATTTAATTCCTAGTTCCACCACAGGTTCCAATCGCCGTGTCAGCTTATCGCCATGATAATTTGCAATATCCTCAAGCCGATGATCCAGGTAGGGGTTGTCGAACCGCTCCAAGGTGTTATGCCAATAGGCGTTTAAATCCATATCCGGCAGTTCACGGGCCAACACGGGCAATACCTCTTGCATCATGACTTCGCTGAGGCCATTACGTAGCCATGGCTCCTGCATAGCCTCTCTTACGTAGGTAACGGACTCTGTTAACCCATTCTGGCGCCACTGATCGACAAGATAGGTATGCGCTAAATTGAGAATGTGCAGTTTGCGTAATTCAAACGGCTGAAGTGAACTTGCCATCTCAACGGCAGGGTGCTCAAAGGGCATTACCAGACCTGGTGTTTGTTGTATTGCCCAAAGCGCATAAGGCTCGGCAACTGCGCCGACGGGCTCCAAAGGGGCCGAAACGATGCGATCCACAAGCGTATTGACCCAGCAACAATGGGCCGCTAACCACTCTTCAAAGGGTGTATCGTGATAATCCCGACGCGCCAGTTGAAGCACTATTTCCTTCAATACGTGACCATTGCTGCCGATCAATTCACAAGGCAGCAGTGTCAAGCCTGGCTGCCCTGCACTAAAACGTGCATAGAGTAGCTTGGTGAGCTTACCGGGAAAGCTTGAGGGCACATCAGCGAGACTAGTGTCATCTGCCACTTGGTAGCCACTGTCCCCTGTGTTGGAGATCACCCAGCGTGCCATGTAGATAAAGTGGTGCTCTAACGCCTGCCACTGCTCTTGAGCCACCAGGCAGCCTGCAACGCTACCAATTGAGAGCTGCTCATCGACGGGCTGGCCATTGCGCAATCCCCTAATATGTAGCGGGTAGCTTGCTTGCTGTGCCAGCGCGACTGCCTTGGCTTTCCCCTCGGGCCGTGAAGAAGTTTGTACGACAAGAATGGCTTCCTGGCTGTTACCGTTTTCAATCGCCTGTGCAGCAAAAGCAGCCACATGACCCAGCAAAAAACGGCTGGTACCAAACTGAACAATACTCGCCTGAGAGAGCGGCAGTTTCACAATGACACTCCTCGTTTCCAAGGAATAAAATCCAACTGTGAAAGGCGCTCTGCCTTGGTGGTATAACGACCCGACGCGGTATCGATACACAGTTGCAGCAACTCATCCGCGAGCTCTGCAATGCCTGCTTCACCACGAATAACCGGACCAGCGTCGAAATCGATGACATCGCTCATCCGTCTTGCCATCTCGCTGTTACTGGAAATTTTGATCACTGGTGCCACAGGATTACCAGTGGGGGTACCCAAACCAGTAGTAAACAGCACCAAGTTGGCACCAGATCCCACTAGTCCTGTTGTAGACTCAACGTCATTGCCAGGCGTACATAGCAGATTAAGGCCCTTGCGGGTCATGGGCTCGGTATAGTCGAGCACATCCACCACTGGACTATCCCCGCCTTTTTTAGCAGCCCCCGCCGATTTCATCGCATCGGTGATCAAGCCGTCACGAACGTTGCCCGGTGAAGGATTCATGGAAAAATCAGCTCCCACTGCGTGGGCGTGACGTTGATAAGCTGTCATTAACGACGTAAACCGCTCGGCCACTTGGGGATCACCACAGCGGGCGAGCAACTCATGCTCAACGCCGCACAACTCAGGGAACTCACTTAAAATACCACTCCCTCCCAGCGCCACAATCCTATCTACCACAGCCCCGACAACAGGATTGGCAGAAAGCCCAGAAAAGCCATCCGAGCCACCGCACTCGACGCCCAGGGTGAGCTCAGAGAGCGCTGCCGGTTGTCGTGTCAATTGATTAGCTTTCTTCAGCCCATCAAAAATGGCTGTCAGCGCATCGCGGATAAGCTCTTCTTCACTGTTGGATGCCTGCTGCTCGAAGTAACTTACGGACTTATGACCTTTCGGATCACGCGCCGTGATCGCCTGCTGTAGCATACTGATCTGCGCTTTCTGACAACCCAGGCTAAGCACCGTGGCCCCAGCCACGTTAGGGTGGCAAATGTAGCCTGCGAGTAACTCGCAGAGTGCTCCAGCATCGCCATCCGTGCCGCCGCACCCTTGTTGGTGTACCAGAAAACGCACGCCATCCACATTGGGGAATAGCCGCTCACCCGCAGGCAGTACCGACTCAGCGGCATTTTCGCCATGTAACAACTGCCTCGCCATACGCTTGTAGTCATAAAAGGGGTCGTCCCCCAATGCATCGGCAACGCACTGGCGCAGCACCTCAATATTGCGGTTCTCACAAAACACCAAAGGCACTACCAACCACACATTCGCCGTTCCAACTCGCCCATCCGGGCGGTGATAACCATCAAACGTTGTCTGTTCAAACGCGGTCACAGACGGGGGCTGCCACGCCTGCTGGTGCATATTGCCGGTTAAATCCTCCGTTGAGTGCACCAAGTTCTCAGTGGTAATCGCCCCACCAGCAGCAATTGACTGAGTCACTTTACCAACCCGAACGCCGTACATAATGACCATATCGCCCACGGCCATATCGCTGAGGGCGAACTTGTGCTTATGACGAACAGGCCCAGGCAGCGTAATACTGACGCCTTGATCCTCGATCACCGTGCCGGCGGGTAGATCGGTCAACGCGACGCGAACATTATCCACCGCATGGACACGCAGCGTGAGATGGGGCGTTTGGCTCGCGATCAGGTCACTCACGGGCGTACTTCCTCAGCGTCAATGGAAATCATGGCTTTGATAACCTGATTGGCAGGGTCACACCACTGGGACATTTGGGTGGGTACGTCGGCGAGCGGTGCCCGATGAGTAATCATGGCTTCGGCGTTAATGTCACCGCTCTCCATCAGGGCCACCACGTTATCGAAGTCTTCTCGGGTGGCGTTTCGGCTCCCCATGAGGGTCAGCTCTTTCTTGTGGAAATCAGGGTCGTTAAAGGTAATATCGGCTTTGACCACGCTGACCAGCACATAGCGCCCACCGTGGCCTGCCAGATCGAACCCCGCCTGCATGGCACGCGGGCTGCCGGTGGCATCGAACACCACATCCGCTAATGCGCCGCCATTCAATTGACTTATTAGCTCAGCCACATCGGCGTCCTGAGGATTCGCCACCGCATCAGCGCCCAATACATCGCGGCAAAAAGCCAACCGGGAAGCGTTGGTATCGACCATCAGTGTGCGTGCACCTTGGCTTTTAGCCACCTGCAGCACGCCCATACCAATCGGGCCAGCGCCAACGATGATGGCAAGCTCATCCGCTTGTAGCGCGCTGCGCCTAACCGCGTGAGCGCCAATCGCCATGCACTCCACCAGGGCGAGCTGATCGATACTCAGTGTTTCCGATACCACCAAATGGGTAGTAGGAACGGACAAATACTCCGCCATACCGCCATCTTGATGGACGCCAATCACCTGCATGTTCTGGCAGCAGTTGGTTTTATGCTGCAGACAGGCGCGGCACTCACCACAATGCAGGTAAGGGATAACGTAAACCTGCTTCCCTAGTAAATGCTGGGCTTGGTTGTCAGCGACCTCGACTACCTCACCAGCTAGCTCGTGGCCCAGCACGCGAGGGTATGCAAAATAGGGCTGGTTGCCGCCATAAGCATGAATATCCGTTCCACAGATACCGATACGGCGAATACGCAATAACGCTTGCCCAGGCGAACACTCGGGTCGATCGGCGTTAGCTAGCTCCAGATGGTGCGGTTTTGTACAAACAAGCACTTGCATGAGTGCGCTCCTTTTCACCACGCCAATAACTCACCAAGCCACTAAGGCTAACCAAGCAGAGCGATGGGTACATTGATCCAGTGGTCAGGCCTTTCTGGGTAAAAAAATTACCCATATTTTAGCCTTGGGCCTGACACTTATCGTGTTGCTACTATCAACGGGCATCACCCGCTGATAGTTATAATTCCAGAGACTTTATTTACTACGCCTGTATGACGCGCTGTAGCTGCTCACCAAGGCCTTCAATCCCTAAGCGCATTTGCTGTCCATTGCGAAGGTAAACAGGAGGCTTCTGCCCCATGCCAACTCCTGGCGGCGTTCCGGTTGAAATCACATCACCGGGCTGCAGACTCATAAAGCGACTCAAGTAGCTAATCAAAAAAGGCACTTGATAGACCATGGTGCGGGTATTGCCATCCTGATAGCGGTGGCCGTCCACCTCTAACCACATACTCAGCTGGTGGGGGTCCGCGACTTCATCTCGAGTTACCAGCCAGGGGCCTAATGGGCCGAACGTATCGCAGCCTTTGCCTTTATCCCAGGTACCACTGCGCTCTAGCTGAAACTCGCGTTCGGATACGTCGTTGACGACACAGAAGCCAGCCACATGGGACATCGCATCAGTTTCATCAATATAACGGCCACCTTTGCCGATAATGACCCCAAGCTCCACTTCCCAGTCGGTCTTCTTGGAACCGCGGGGGATTTCAACATCGTCATTAGGGCCGCAAATGGCGCTGGTCCACTTATTGAAAATGACAGGTTCAGCGGGAACCTCGGCGCCGGTTTCAGCCGCATGGTCTGAATAGTTGAGGCCAATACAGATAAATTTACCCACACGCCCTACACATGGCCCCAAACGAGTATCAGCCGAGACTTCAGGCAGTGCTGTTACCTCGATATCGCGCAATTTTGTTAATGCTTCATCGCTTAAAACATCGCCAGCAATATCACCCACGATAGAAGAAAGATCACGCACCTTCCCCTGACTGTCTAAGATGCCCGGTTTTTCCTGGCCCGGAGAGCCAAAACGTACAAGCTTCATATTGTTATCCCTTCTAAAGTAATCAGTTTGCCCAGCCGCCATCAATCAACTGTGTAGTACCCGTAATAAACTCAGACTCATCACTGGCTAGAAATGTTGCCAACGCCGCGACCTCTTCAACTCTTCCCAGCCGGCCCATTGGCTGGCGGGCAATAAAAGACGCCAGTACATCCGCTTCACTGCGTCCCTCTTTCTGGGCCTGCTCAGCGATGCGCTGCTTTAATGAAGGCGACTCAACAGTGCCTGGGCAGATAGCATTGCAACGAATGCCTTGTGTCATAAAGTCGGCAGCCACTGATTTGGTGAGACCGATCACCGCCGCTTTGGAAGCGCCATAAGCACAGCGATTCGCCACCCCTTTAACGCTGGATGCCAGGGAAGCCATATTGATAATACTGCCGCCCCCATTTACTAGCATGCCCGGTAAAAAAGCCTGCAAGGTATGAAACATAGAGGTGACATTAATATCCAGGGAACGCTGCCAAGTGGCTTCATCACACTCCAGTACAGATCCCCCCGCCACCATTCCCGCACAGTTGAAGAGTATGTCGATATTGGGTAGAGAACTGGCTAGCTCGTGAATCGCTTTGCTATCCGTGACATCCAAGCGATACGCTTCAACGCCTTTTACCCCTTCTAGCGTGGCAATATCAATATCTGTGGCAAATACCCGCGCGCCCTCGGCAACAAAGCGTTCGGCGCTGGCGCGACCAATACCATTCGCGGCGGCAGTGATGAGAGCAGTCTTGTTTTTGAGTCTCATGGTATGGCTATCCCTAACGGCTATAGGACGTCCCTAAAAGCGGTGGCACGTCCTAGCAAAGAGTGGGAACATACATCAGGCCAAAACATCCAGATATCTAATGGCCTGACCAATGAGTCGAGTATGCTAGAACAACTTTGGCCCTGGCAAGCCTCAAAAAGCTAAATATTAGCTTTAGAGGATCAACTTTAGTCGCTATAAACCTTAGTCTTGCAAACCTTAGTCGAATGCCTTCGATGAAACGGATAGGAAACACCACGAATGCCGATTCAAACCATCCGCTCGCAGCGCCTTTATCGCCAGATTGCAGATCAATTGCAGCAACTGATCAACGATGGCGAGTTCCCCCCAGGGGCGCTGCTGCCACCTGAGCGGGAACTGGCCCAATCGCTTGGTGTAAGCCGCGCCTCTGTTAGAGAAGCCTTAATTGCACTTGAAGTGGTTGGGCAAGTAGCCGTGCGTGTTGGGCACGGCGTGGTGGTACTTGAGTCTAGAGCGACGCCCCTTGAGCCTGTGATGCGTGCCGCAGCACGCACCGAGGCTTGGGCACTTGACCCAGAGTTCGAAAGCGAGATCGAGCTCAACCTGGATGAAGAAATCCCACCCTTCTCACTGCTCCAAACGCGGCGTTATATGGAGCCAGAAATTACCGCCTTGGCTGCCATGAATGCCACCGATGACGACCTGAAAGCAATTCGCCTGGCCTTCGAACGCAATGTATCTGACAACGCTAATGGCGGACGCAACTGCGCCGGAGACCGGTTGCTGCATATCCGCATTGCCGAGGCCTCCGGCAATGCCGCCTATGCGCTTGTCATCAAGCATCTGCTTGGTCATCAATACGGTGCCATGTTCCGCCGACTCCAAGAGCTATTCACGGAAACAGACATGCCCCAGCGCTCCCAAGACGACCACGAACGCATTGTGAACGCAATCGAATCGCGTGACCCTATCGCTGCTCGACATGCCATGGAAGTCCATTTAGACCATGTTTTAAATGTTTTCTTTGCTGAATAAACCGCCTCTCACCTCTAGCGTTTAACGACTTGGTTTAATCGCACCGTACACCTTAAAACGACGATTGTCGGCCAGCGTATAAAAATCTTGGAACGCACGCTGCAAGTGATCGGGATAAGGCAGAAAGCCGTTAGCAACAATCACCAAGCGTCCACCAGTGGTTAAGTGTTCAGGTGCTTGGCTAATCAAGCGCTGGCTTGGGCCATAGCTGATATCGCGCTCTTTATGGAAGGGTGGATTGCTGATAATCCAGTCAAACTGCTCCTCCTCAAGCGCGCTAAAGACATCGCTACAGAGTACTCGCCCTTCGAGCCCATTCTCGGCTAACGTGCGTTTACAGGCTTCTATCGCAAAGGCACTAATATCCACGGCGGTCACAAGATGGCCACGCTGGGCCAACCAAGCGCTGACAATACCGTCGCCACAGCCCATATCCAGTACTTTGAGCGGTTTTTTCGGCAAGCTATCCTCAATGCTTTCCAGCATTAATAACGTGCCTTCATCGACTTTGCCATGACCAAAGACACCGGGATGGCTGGCTAGCGTTAAACCCAGCGCTTCAATGTTTTGCCAAGCGCTATCGCTAGCTGAATCTAACGCAATGGTATGGGTGGCAAAGAGTGAACAGCGACGCGCGTTATCGCGCTTGTCCCACCTCATTCCCAGCTCATCCAGCATCTTGGGCACACGCTTGATCCCCCCTTGATGCTCGCCAACAATCTCTAACGGCGTGCCGCTAGGTAGCTGTTCACATAACCACTTCAGCCACCAGATACCTAACTGATGGGCTTTTGGCCAAAACAGCACCACTTCTTTTCCTAATGGCTCACCCGCGGCCAAGTCAAAAGGTGTCCGGGCTTGCTTGCCCTTTGCCTTCCATTCGTTTAGCACCGCAAAATCACCGCTCAACACTCCCGCTGACTGGTCAATAAGCCAGCTATCCACAGGCGGGCTTACGACCCATAGCGCTGCGTACTTATCTCTTTGGCGCTCTAATAACTGACACGCAGGGGCTTGGGCACTCATTCAGAGCTCTCCGGTTTCGTTAATGTGTACAGTAGGTAACGACCCAATCGCCAGTGCGGGTCTTGGCGACAGTACTGTTTTTCCAGCGCCAGTAGCGTTTCTTTTTCTGCAGGCGTTGCGGGGGGATGGCGTAAGTAATCTTGAAATACTCGGATGCCAGCTACGGCATCTATTTTCAGTCCGTTTGCTGCGCTCCACTGGGCAATGTCGGCGTGCGTTATCGGCGAAATGGGCGTTAAACGTTGCCGTTTTCCCTTCCCCTCCAATCGGCCACTCAATGCCTTCTCAAGATTGCCTTTAACCACATTAGAGAAACGCAGCGCATCGCGATTAAACACCATCAAGCTAAGCTGGCCACCAGGCGCCAGCAGATCACTTAGGTTAGTCAGGGCTGCTTGCGGGTCACCCAGCCACTCCAACACTGCATGGCAAGTAATCAGCGACCATGGCCCCGGTGCCTGCGGGGGCAGGTCCTGCAAGGACGCTTGCCGGTAAATAATGGAGGAGTGAGGTAGCGTCGGATCATCGTGATGCCACTGTTGGGCATAACTGAGCATGTCTTTCGAAGGCTCCACCATGGTCACCTTATGCCCACGCTTGGCAAACCACGCCGTTTGTTGGCCCAGACCGCCGCCCACGTCAAGGACGTTCTGCTCGTTTAAAAGCAACATTTGCGGTAATAAATAGTCGAGCATCACTAAGCGCAACTCGCCACGGGGTGCCTGATAGAGTGAACGGGAGAACTTATCGACCAAGCCATCGAAATAGCGATCTCCAGCCTCTGTTAAGTCATAGCTTTTTGGTAAATCGTTTGGGTGCATACCGCGGGCATCGCTTTTGCGAGGAAACGCGCAGTTTACCTGATTCATCCTGCTCAGCCGAATGGCATACTCCTCAACGCTGCTCATAGCGAAAAGCTATCAAAAAAACCACCCCTTATAACAAAAAACATGAATAGATTTACAAATAGCCGG
Organism: Vreelandella sp. DA03-1M; assembly: GCF_055725665.1. Lineage (NCBI taxonomy): Bacteria > Pseudomonadati > Pseudomonadota > Gammaproteobacteria > Oceanospirillales > Halomonadaceae > Vreelandella > Vreelandella sp. DA03-1M. Next base: position 1,704,329 of record NZ_CM146798.1, on the reverse strand, counting down.
GCGGTAACCCCCTCCGATTACAATATTTATATGGTTAACCACATCTAATTAACTGTGTACCGTTGCTTTTGATGTCAAGCATATACAAAATGGAACCGTTCCCATTCCGCGAAGACCATTATGTCATCTGCAGTACGACGTTCTACCATTCTTGAAGTCGCCCGTTTAGCCGGTATTTCAAAAACTAGCGTTTCGCGTTATTTTGGCGATGAACGGGAACGTCTATCGCCCACTCTTCAGGACCGCATTGCCCAGGCAGCAAGCACTCTAGATTACCAGCCCAACCAAATGGCGCGTGGACTCAAGGGTGGGCGCTCCAAGCTCATCGGGATGCTGGTAGCGGATATCCGCAACCCTTTTTCCGTGGCAATTACCCACGGTGTCGAACAAGCATGCCGCCAGTACGGCTACTCATTATTGGTATGCAATACCGACAACGATTCTGAGCAGGAGCGCCAGCATTTAGACCTTCTGGGTGCGTATCAGGTGGCAGGCTTGGTGGTTAATGCCACCGGCAGCCCCGAAACCCAACTACAGGCTTTCATCAACCATGGAACGCCAGTCGTGCTGCTAGACCGCGAAGTCAGCAATGTGGATGCAGAAGTAGTAGGGCTTGATAACCAGCTAGCGATTGATAGCGCACTTGATCACCTTTCTGCCCAGGGTTACCAAGCCGTGTTGTATGTCAGCGAAGCCCCTGAGCAGTCAAGCACACGGCAACGACGGCTGGCCTGCTTTAACCAGCGAGCCCAACAGCGTGCGTTAAGCCATGCAACGCTACTGTTATCAAGTGACACCAACACGCGCCAGGCGCTAAGCCATTTTTTAGCCGCCCATCCTCAACACGCCTGCGCCGTACTGTGTGGCAACGGCAATGTGACCTTGACGATAACGCGCCTTTTCCAGCAGCTAGGCCTACCGCTTGGTCAATTCGGCTTAATGGGCATTGATGAACTCGACTGGTGCGATCTCGTGCCTCCTGGTATTACCACGCTTGCCCAGCCAACCGATGCTATCGGGAAAACGGCGCTTCACTGCTTGAGGCATAGAATTACACCTCAAACAACGCCGCCGCCGACAACATTGAGTTTTGCACCTACCCTAATCGCAAGAGGCTCCACCCGGCGTTAGCATTTTATGATCGCCCAAGCTTTATAAAAGCAACATAAATGGTATCGTTCCCATTAACCGACGACCAACCACATCAAGAGATGACTAACCATGTCCCACTCCTTTACTAACCCTCCAGAAGTCCTCACTTTTGGCGAAGCCATGACCATGTTCGTGGCAGACTCCCCCGGCAAGCTTTCCGACGTTGAGCATTTTCAGCGCCGCATTGCAGGCGCAGATACCAATGTGGCGATTGGTCTGTCGCGTTTAGGGTTTCATGTCGGCTGGTTAAGCCGTGTGGGCAGTGACAGCTTTGGCGACTTTATTCGCAATACGTTAGAAAACGAAGGGCTGGATTGCCGTCACCTTCATACAGATACCCAGCACCCTACTGGGTTACTGTTTAAAGAGCGCGCACTTGGCGGCGCAGACCCAAAAGTAGAGTATTTTCGTCGCGGCAGCGCGGCCAGCCACCTATCCCCACAAGACGCTAGCGATATTGACTTCGGCGCTCTGCGCCATGTACATGCAACGGGCATTCCCCCCGCCCTCTCCGCCTCTGCGCGTGAACTCGCTTACCATACGCTTAAAGAAGCCCGAGCTAATGGTGCGAGTATTTCTTTTGACCCCAATTTACGTCCCAGCCTATGGGCCAGTGAAGCCGACATGCGCAAGACGCTCAATGCCCTTGCCATGTTCTCCGACTGGGTATTACCTGGGCTTTCAGAGGGCCAACTTCTCACTGGGCAGAAGACGCCTTACGACGTAGCAGGCTACTATCTGGATCAAGGCGCCTCGGCGGTGATCATCAAACTGGGGCCGGAAGGTAGTTATTATCGCGGCAACCTAGGTGGGCAGGAAGAGAGCTTTACGGTAGACGGTTGCCACGTAGCAGACGTTGTGGATACCGTAGGTGCTGGCGATGGTTTCGCTGTCGGCGTGATCAGCGGCCTGCTTGACGGCTGCTCGGCACGTCAAGCAGCCCAACGGGGCAACCTCATTGGTGCTCAAGCCATTCAGGTGGTTGGCGATATGGAAGGCCTACCTAACCGCCAGCAACTTCAAGCGCTTGAAACCGATCAACCCACTGCTTAATTCGCCCCGTTATGCTTTATTAAGCGCTTTATAATCAGGAGACAACAATGAAAAAACAACTAGTGGTTCAAGGACGACTCAGTGATGCTCAGTTAGCCGAGCTTAGCGGCTTGTTTGAGGTGGAGGTGCTGCCGAAAACGACCGCACTGAATGATCCTGCTAATCACGCTCTACTGGCTAACGTTCATGGCATTATCGGTTCCGGCTTAGCGATTACCCCCCAGCTGTTAGACGCAGCGCCTAAATTGGAAGTCATCGCGACTATCTCTGTTGGCTACGACAACATCCCTGTTGATGAACTGACCAAGCGCGGCATCATGCTCTGCAACACACCGGATGTGCTCACTGAAACCACCGCCGATACCGGCTTTACCCTGATCATGGCCACGGCTCGCCGGGTAGTTGAATTAGCCGAGTGGGTCAAAGCCGACAAGTGGCAAGCGAGTATTGGCCCGGCACTGTTTGGCAGTGATGTACATGGTAAAACCTTGGGCATGGTCGGATTTGGGCGCATTGGTCAGGCAGTCGCCCGGCGTGGTGCCCTAGGGTTTGGTATGCATGTGATTTACTCCAACGCCTCTCCCAAGCCTGAATTAGAAAGCGAATTAGGCGCGCAGCGTCGCGAACTCAATGAGCTGCTAGCCGAGGCCGATTTTGTCTGTGTGACAGTGCCTCTCACGGCTGAAACCGAACGATTGGTCGGTGCCCAGGAGTTCGCACAGATGAAGCCTTCAGGCATATTCATCAATATTGCCCGCGGTAAAGTGGTCGATGAGAGCGCTTTGATTCACGCCCTTGAAAACGGCGTTATCCAAGCCGCTGGATTGGATGTATTTGAAAAAGAGCCGCTCTCCGCCTCTTCGCCACTGCTGAAGATGTCGAATGTGGTCGCTCTGCCTCATATAGGCTCAGCCACCCATGAAACCCGCGACGCCATGGCCCAGCGCGCGGTGGACAATATTCGCCTAGCGCTGCAGGGCGAACGCCCAATTAGCCTAGTGAATGAGGAAGCCTGCCGATGAGTACTGATAAGTCCCCCTCCTCGCCTTTCTGCTTACTCTTCGACTGCGACGGCACCCTGGTGGATAGCGAAATACTGCTTGCCGAGGTGATGGGCGCGCTCCTTCCCGAATTCGGTTTACCCTTCTCAGCACAGCAATATATGGACGAATTTAGAGGGATACGTTTCCAGACGATTGTCCAAACGCTGGAAAACCGTTTTCAGGTGTTAGAAGAAGACACTTTTTCCCAGCTTGAGGCGGGTATGCGAACACGTATGGAAGCGCGCATGCGCGCTGAACTTATCGCGATATCTGGTATGCCCGCCGCGTTAGAACAGTTAAGCAGCCACCCTAAAGCCGTGGTCTCTAATGGCCCAGAACGCAAAATTCGCTGCGCCCTGGAAAGCACCCAGCTGGGTCATCACTTTGCAGGTAATTTATTTAGCGCTTATACCCTCAATGTCTGGAAACCCGACCCTGAGCTTTACCTTAAAGCGGCGGCCGCCATGGGCTTTGCCCCCCAACGCTGTATTGTGATTGACGATGCGGCCGTGGGAGTGGAAGCCGGTCTAGCGGCAGATATGCACGTTATTCATCTCAACCATTTCCCGAACGAGGAAAGTACCCCCGAGGGCGCCCTGGGGATTCATCACGCAAGCGAACTGCCAGCGGCAATTTCACGCTTATCGACCGCCGCTATCGCTTAGCGGCAGGAGCGAGGAGGCTTTTAAAAGCAGGTCGCCAGGTGTTCTTTCACGTTCAAGGCGTCATCGACAAGCAGCAGTTGGCGCCATTTATCAAACGTCAGGCATGGATGGGAGGCACCAAACACGCAACGATGTCACCGATCTGAACATCCTGGGCATCGTCAGGTAGCCGCACGAACGTGTGCTCATCCATAATTTTCGTCACTTCCCAACCAGTCACCGATAATGGCTGCGAGGGATCATCCCCATGGACAACGCCTTCATAGCCTTCTAAACCTGCCAAGTAGAGCGCGGGCTCATTATCGATGGCTTCGGCAAGCGAGAGAATTTGCTGCTGATTGCGGCAGCCACAGCGACCACCTGCTACGCCTACCTCAATAAGAACCGATAACGTCAAGCCCCGTTCAGTGAAGAATTTTCAAGCTGGCGTACGTTCTCATGGCTATCGACCACACAGTAAAACGTAGCCCCTGCTCAATCAGACTCGCAATGATGGCCATATTGGCCTGGCCCACCAATTGGTTCGCCATCAATATTCGGGTGATGCCATTGGCGAAGGCAGCACGACACTGGGGTGCAGTGGCAAGTGTGATACCCCACGCACCTGCCTGGAGCTGTCGATGGAAAAGCGCAGGCGTCATGGTGGTCTTGCCGTGGGGCGCCAATTGGGCCCCGTGGGCTTCTGCAAATCGCTGCATCCACATCAGGTTGTGCGCTAGAGGAGCCTCATGCACCACCGCTGCGGACAGGCTGACACCGGACAATAAATTAGGGCCGAGTTCCACTCTGCCTTTATCTATCGCTAATTCATGTGAACGCATACGTCTCCTTTAGAACGTAGCCGCTTATCTGAGTGTTAACTGCCGCACCGCCAGCTCTACACCCCGTAGCTCAGCTAGACCGCGCATGCGCCCGTAAAGGGGATAACCCGGTGCCGTATTGCGCTGTTGATCATCAAGAAGCTGGTGGCCGTGATCAGGCCGTAGCGGCAACCGCGCCCCACCCTCTCTTTCTCGGCGGCGCTCTTCCTCCACCAAGGCATGTATCACCCCTACCATATCCACATCACCGACTAGGTGCGGCGCCTCATGGAAAGAGAGCGTATCCGCTTCGCGCTGGGTAGCGCGAAGATGGATAAAGTGAATATGCGGGGCAAAATGGCGGGCCATGGCCACCAAATCATTGTCTTGTCGAACGCCGTAAGAGCCAGTGCAAAGCGTCAAACCATTGGCGGGGCTGGGCACGCGATCAATAATCCACTGGGCATCCTCGCGAGTCGACACCACTCGAGGCAGGCCCAGTAGCGGCCGAGGCGGATCATCCGGGTGGATCGCCATACGAATACCTACCTCTTCTGCTACCGGAATAACGGCCTGCAGAAAGTAGCCTAGATTTTCCTGCAATTTAGCGGCGTCAATGTCCGCGTACTCTTCCAACACCGTGCGAAACTGCTCAAGGGTGTAGTGCTCTTCGGCCCCCGGCAGCCCCGCAATCAGCGTATTGACTAGTTTGTCACGGCCAGCGCTATCTAACCCCTCTAGGTGGCGGCGCGCTTGAGCCTTCTCTTCATCGCTGTACTCTTGCTCAGCCTCTGGTCGCTGAAGCAGATAAAGATCAAAGGCGGCAAACGCCACCTGATCAAAGCGCAGCGCCAAGGCGCCGTCGGGCAGCGCGTATATCAGGTCCGTACGCGTCCAATCAAGCACTGGCATAAAGTTATAGCAAACGGTGTCGATACCGCAGGCCGCCAGATTGCGCAGCGTCTGACAGTAGGTGCCAATCAACGCATCCCGTTCGGGAAAGCCTTTTTTGATCGACTCATGTACCGGTACGCTCTCCACCACCGACCATGTGAGGCCTGCCGCTTCGATCATCTGCCGACGCTCACGGATCGCCTCAACCGACCAAACCTGATCATTAGGCACCTCGTGCAGTGCCGTGACGATACCGGTGGCGCCTGTCTGGCGAATCTCTTCCAGCCGAATAGCATCATTAGGGCCAAACCAGCGCCAAGTATGCTCCATGGTCATCTCCTTTTATTAGTTGCGCTCAAGCGCCGCGAGCGCCCCATTCAATCCATCTTGGGTAAGCGTTTGATACGCCGTTAGTACGGCCTGTGCAAACGCCTTATCCGCTGCCAATGCGTTAGGCACCACATCGTCCATGGCTAAATAGGCCGCTACCAGAGCGCTGGTATCGCTACCATGCGCCTGGTGTAGTTCTGCAAAGCGCTTGGCTAGCGGGTCATCGACGGTGTAGCGATTCCCCAATAAATCATCGCCTGCGGTGTAGCGAATCCAGGCCGCCATCCCCAGCGCCACACAAGGCGATGCTTGCCTCGTAGCGCTGCGCTTCAGCGCGCCAGAGAGCCAGCGCTGAGGGAGTTTTTGGCTGCCATCCATTGCGATTTGCTGCAGGCGATGGCGCAAGCTGTCATTGGCGAAGCGTGCCAGCAGCGAATCAGCATATGCGTCTAAATCGATTCCTTCGGGCATATCTAATGTCGGAGCCGCCTCTTCAAGCATATAGCGGCGTAATAAAGCGCGAAGCTTTGTATGATTGACGCCTTCAAAAACCGTTTCGATACCTGCAAGCGCGCCAAGATAGGCAAGCAAGGAGTGACTACCGTTGAGCATGCGCAGTTTCATGGTTTCAAACGGCGCCACATCCGCCACCATCTCAACACCCTCGGCTTCCCAGTCGGGTCGCCCCTGGGGAAAATCATCTTCGACCACCCACTGAGTAAAAGCCTCGCATACCACGGCGCTTGGATCGGTAACGCCCAGTGCCGCTAAACGCTCAAAGTCGACGTCGGTCATCGCAGGGACGATGCGATCCACCATGCTGCAAGGAAACGACACTTCATTGGCAATCCAACTGGCCAATGCTGCGTCTCGATGCTCGGCCAGTTGCACCACCGCTTGGCGTGTTCGCTTTCCGTTATCCGGCATGTTGTCGCAAGAGAGCACGGTAAAGGGGGCAATGCCTGCCTCACGCCGCCGTGATAACGCCTCCACCAGTAAGCCTGGCGCAGTGCGCGGCTGTTGGGGCGAGGCAATATCACCGATGATCATCGGGTCGTCGACTCTCAACTCACCGCTGGCGGGATTCAGAAAATAGCCCTTCTCGGTCACCGTTAAGGTAACGATACGGGTGTCTGCAGAAGCCATCCGGGCCAGCAGCGTCTCCCGATCGCGACCCCAGCTTCCGGCACTGTCACAACCAGAGAATAGCGTCTCTTCAATCACACCTATTTCACGCAGCGTGATGCTGTCACTATCAGCGTACTCCGCTACATGATAGCGCTGCCCTGCCGCACGTAAGCCGTCGACTAAACCAACACTAGAGCGTAAATTCGCGCTGCAGACGCCCCACTCACCATCGCCACTGCGTTGGCGATAACGCTCTAAATAGACCGCCTGGTGGGCACGATGGAAAGCGCCTAAACCAAGATGAACAATCCCGATATGGCCGCTTGTTGGCGTTGTTTCAATACGCTGAGGAGCCCTCATTAGTTACTCTCCCATCAGCAAGTTAGGTAACCAAAGCGAAATCGCGGGGACATAAGTCACCAACAGCAGCACCGCCAAGTTGCACAATAAAAATGGCACGATGGCTCTCGCTACTGTCAACATCGGCAGCTTGCCAATCCCTGCTACCACAAATAGACACACACCTACCGGCGGCGTTGTCAGCCCAATCATCAGGTTCAACACGGCGATCACCGCAAAGTGAACCGGATCGACACCCACGCCAGTGGCTACGCCCACCAAGGCTGGGAAAAGAATAATCAGCGCGGCAATGGTCTCCATAAACGCGCCGACAAATAGCAGGATTAGATTAAGTATAAGCAGAACAATGAGCGGGTTATCGCTAATCGAGAGAATAAGCGCGGCGATCATCTGGGGGATCTGTTCGCTGGTAAGGATCCAGCCGAACAGGTTGGCTAACCCCACCATCAGCAGCAGAGCCGAGGAGGTTAAAACGGTGTCTGACAAAATCGCTGGGAGCTTTTTCCAAGACAGCCCTTTATAGACATACATGCCAACCACCAAGGCATAGAGGCAAGCCACAATAGAGGCTTCGGTGGGGGTAAAGAAGCCGCCAATAATGCCGTAAAGGATAATCACGGTCATCAGCAGTGCCCAGAAGGCCGTTTTCGCTTCACGCAGCAACTGCAAAAAAGGGACCCGCTTCTCTTTGGGATAACCACGCCGAACGGCCAGGATATACACCGTGACCATCATGGCGAGCCCCATCAACAGGCCAGGAATCGCACCTGCCAGAAACATACGCCCGACCGAAATACCGCTAAGTGAGCCGGCAATAATCATCGGCACACTAGGCGGTATAATCGGCCCAACGGTTGACGAGGCAGCGGTAACGGCCGCGGCAAACGGTTTGTCATAACCCGAGCGCGCCATACCGGGAATCATCACCGAACCGATGCTGGCTGAATCAGCAACGGCCGTGCCGGAGATACCACCAAAGATCATCGAACCCGCCACGTTAGCCAAGCCAAGTCCGCCTCGGATATGGCCTAACAAAGCATTGGCGAAACGTACAATATGCTCAGTGATATTGCCGACGTTCATTAAATTGCCGGCCAGCACAAAGCCGGGAATACACAGCAGTACAAAAGTGTCGATACCGGCGTACATCCGTTGCGGCACGATGGTTAATGAAATGCCTTCAAGCAGAAGATAAGAGAGCGAGGCTAACCCCAATGCAAACGCAATGGGCATACCCACCGTGAGCAGTATTAAAAAAACGCTAAACAGGATAATGACTTCCATGCTTACAACTCCTGGAGGGAGGCAGAGGAGCGACACATTGCGATAATTCCCTCAAGACACCCTAGTAAGCTGTAGACCAGAAGGAGCGCAAAGGTGACTACTGTAGAGAAAAAGATATACAGCATGGGAACATGCAGCGTTGGCGAGGTTTGCCAAGCGCCGTTTTGCGCATACTGCCAAGCGTAAGGCAGCACCAGAAAGGCAAACAGGCCAATCAGTGCGCAAATGAGCACTTGAAAAGCCGCCTGCATGCGCGCGCCCAACAGGTGATGAAAAAGCTCAACGCTGATGTTTCGGTGCTGGCGTAGAACAACACCAACAGATAGCGCCACCATATAAATAAACAGATAGCGCGAGAGCTCTTCAGTCCAGGCTATCGAAAACGGCAAAAATAACCGCGAACAAATTTGCAGCAGCACCGTGACAGCAATCGCAACCAGCGCCACGACGGCCAAGGTCAGAAAGCACGTATCTACCCAGCCAATCACGCGGCCTATCGGGCCTGCTAGCTTAGGTACCGCTGCCATTGGTTCCAGACTCTCTAGCGCTTCCTGCTCGAGCGCTTTATGATCCGAGTTCATAACCGTATCCTCATGAGCAAGCCGCTATTGCAGCTGAGATTGGGCTAGCATTTCGCCAGCCCAATCTCATCCGCCATTCACTCAAAATTCGCTTCCAAGAACTTACAAGTCTTGGATAGCATCAAAGAGCTCACGCTGCTCATCTGTTAAAGCCTCAAGCACGGCGGGGCGAGCTTTTTCTGCGAACGCATCGACATCAACTTCCACAAATTCCATGCCACGCTCCTGTAATGCCTGCTCAAGACGCTCCTGGTCATCAACGAAAAGCTCGGCCTGATACGCTTGCATCGTTTGCGCAGCATCACGAACCACCTGCTGAAGCTCTGCAGGCATATTTTCCAGCTGGTTACGCCCAATCACGACATAGATCCAGCTGCGCACATGTCCAGTCATGTTGACGTAGTCCTGTACCTCATTGAAGCTGGCGCTCTCAATCAGACTAAGTGGGTTTTCTTGCCCTTCCAGGGTGTTTTGCTGGAGCGCAGTGAACACTTCACTAAATGCCATTGGGGTTGGACGCGCCCCCATTGCCTGCCATGTATCGACGAATAACGGCACATTCGGGACGCGAAGCCGTAGACCATCCAGCTCATCAGGCGTACGGATGGGACGATTGGAAGTAAGTTCGCGAGGGCCGCGCTCAAACCACGCCAAGGGAACCAAGTTAGTTCGCTCGGTGATTTGCGCCTCGATCTCATCGCCAATGTCACCATTTACCGCCGCGTGGAGATGTTCGGAATCACGAAAAGCGTAAGGTACGGCCATCATCGCGGCTTTAGGCGCCCAATTCTGTAGGCTTTCACCGGTAATGGTCATATCCGCCGTGCCTAGCTGGATACTGTTGATCACATCCATCTCGTTACCCAGCTGCTCGCTGGGGTAGAGGCGTACCTCAATCTGCCCGTCGGAGTTTGCTTCGACCTCTTCTTTAAATTTTGGGTAAGCGGATTAAATGGTTGATCTTACCTTTGCATGAGAGTGAGACAGACCGGCATCTCATCGGATTATCTGGTTGATGCTTCACCTACTGCTGGTGCATGTTTCCTTCGCTAATTCCAGCAAGAACCCCACACGCCTCAACTTCCCGGTCATCGTTGCAACTCGCTCTCAGTGAAACGAGTTGTTTCTCAAGCGCTTGCAGAGCGGTTATCTGCGACCGCACATGAGAGATGTGATCATCGAGCAAGGCGTTGACGGCGGTACAAGGCTGATGAGGGTCGTCCTGATAGCTCTGTAGTTCGTGAATCTCAGCCAGTGACAGGCCCAGGATTCTGCAGCGACGGATGAAGGCCAGCCCCTCACCATGCTTCTCGGTATAGACACGGTAACCGTTGTCCTGCCGATCAGGCGGCGGCAACAAGCCCTGCTGTTCATAGAAGCGGATCGTCTGTGTTTCGACCCCTACCAACTGCGCCAACTGACCAATGCGCATCAGCCTCCTCCCCAACGGATTCTTTACTCTATTGACCTTATAGTAGCTTTATAGTTTTAAATGGTACCACAACATTGTTCAAGTGGAGTCGTATCATGAGCAAATCCTGTGGTGGCGCCTGTGGCGGTGATGCAACGTCCGCAGCGGATACCGATATACAGGCCTCCTCCGAGGCGCCAGGGAGATGGGTCAGTGTTTATGCCGTGCCGAAGATGGACTGTCCATCAGAAGAACGAATGATTCGCCTAGCCCTGAACGGCTTTGAGGAGATTCGGGCGCTGTCCTTCGACTTGTCGAACCGCCGGCTGAAGGTCGTGCATGACGGCGAGGTCGAGCCCGTCACCTCGAAACTGAAGACCTTGGGGCTAGGCGCCTCGCTTCAGGAAACCGTCGCTGCAAATCCGGAGACCATCAAGGCCGCCGAGTTTTCGGCAGCTTCTGCTAAGCAAGAATCCGGGACCCTGCGCTGGTTGCTCGGCATCAATGCACTTCTGTTCGTGGTGGAAATGACTGCCGGTCTGATGGCTCAGTCAACTGGCCTCATTGCAGAGTCCCTGGACAATTTTGCTGATGCGGCAGTGTACGGACTCGCTCTTTATGCGGTTGGGCATAGCGTGAAAAGGCAGCTACGTGCCGCGCATGTTGCTGGTGTACTGCAACTGATCTTGGCTGTGGGCGTACTCATAGAGGTCGTGAGGCGCTTTGTATTCGGTAGTGAGCCTGAATCGCTGGTGATGATGGCTATCGCATTCGTCGCATTGATTGCCAATACCAGTTGTCTGCTGCTCATATCCAAACATCGGGAGGGCGGGGCGCACATGAAGGCAAGCTGGATATTCTCGGCCAACGACGTGGTGATCAACCTGGGGGTCATCACCGCCGGCGCCCTGGTCGTGTGGACCGGTTCCAATTATCCGGATCTGATTATCGGCACCATCGCGGGGGTCATTGTACTTAACGGTGCCAGACGCATTCTGGCGTTGAAGGGTTAAATAATGCTCATTATTGGCAAAAAGCTCTCGCCGTATGCCCTATTGTCCATATCGGGCCTGCTGGCAGCGTCTGATCAGGCTGTAAAGTGGCTGGTGCAGCAATCAATGGCCTATGGCGAGTATGTTTCGGTGACCCCGTTCTTTAACTGGGTGCACCTATGGAACACCGGTGCCGCATTCAGTCTTTTTGCGAATGGTGGAGGCTGGCAGCGCTACTTTTTTATCGGAATCGCGGTAGTGGTCTCGATTTTTCTGATCAAGCTGATCCTTGAAAATCGTCATAAAGGAGAAGCCATCGCTTACAGTCTTATCCTCGGTGGCGCCATGGGCAACCTGATTGACCGGGTCTTTCGCGGCTATGTTGTGGATTCCTTTGATTTCTATTGGCGAGACTGGCATTGGCCGGCCTTCAACCTGGCTGATATTGCAATTGTCCTCGGTGCCTTACTTTTCGTTTCCAGCAGCTTGTTGGGTAAAAAAGCAAACACCAATGCCGAGCCGGATGGATCTGACTGACACCTACGCCTATACAACACCATGACCGAACTTCCCGACAACATCCTTCACCTGCCGCAATACCAAGTACTGGGCTGCAAATCAACCGACGACGAAATGCACTTCCAGGTGGACGTGCCCGATCCCATCGCCTGCGAGGAATGCGGCGTGCAGGGTGAGTTCGTACGGTTCGGCAAGCGTGACGTTCCCTATCGTGATCTGCCCATCCACGGCAAGCGGGTCACTCTCTGGGTGGTCCGCCGCCGATACACCTGCCGGGCCTGCAAGACAACATTCAGGCCCCAGCTACCGGAGATGGTGGACGGATTCCGTATGACACTGCGGCTGCATGAGTACGTGGAGAAGGAATCCTTCAACCACCCCTACACCTTTGTGGCGGCACAGACCGGCCTGGACGAGAAGACGGTGCGCGACATCTTCAACGCCCGCGCCGAGTTCCTGGGGCGCTGGCACCGCTTCGAGACGCCCCGCATCCTGGGCATTGACGAGCTATACCTGAACAAGCGCTACCGCTGCATTCTGACCAACATTGAGGAGCGAACCCTGCTCGACCTGCTGGCCACCCGCCGCCAGGACGTGGTGACCAACTACCTGATGAAGCTGAAAGACCGGCAGAAGGTCGAGATCGTCAGCATGGACATGTGGAACCCCTACCGGGCAGCGGTCAAGGCTGTGCTGCCCCAGGCCCGTATCGTGGTCGATAAGTTCCATGTGGTGCGCATGGCCAACGATGCCCTAGAGAGAGTGCGCAAGGGCCTCAGAAAGGAGCTGAAACCGTCCCAGAGCCGGACTCTCAAGGGAGACCGGAAAATCCTGCTGAAACGCGCTCACGAAGTCTCAGACCGGGAGCGCCTCATCATGGAGACCTGGACAGGCGCGTTCCCGCAACTGCTGGCCGCCTACGAGCACAAGGAGCGCTTCTACGGCATCTGGGACGCCACCACACGGCTCCAGGCAGAAGCCGCCCTGGACGAGTGGATAGCCACCATCCCGAAGGGCCAAAAGGAAGTCTGGAGCGATCTGGTCAGGGCAGTGGGAAACTGGCGCGAAGAGACCATGACCTACTTCGAGACGGACATGCCCGTCACCAACGCTTACACGGAGTCCATCAACCGACTGGCCAAGGACAAGAACCGTGAAGGGCGCGGTTACTCCTTCGAGGTGATGCGGGCACGAATGCTCTACACCACGAAGCACAAGAAGAAGGCACCGACTGCGAAGGTCTCTCCTTTCTACAAGAAAACCATCGGTTACGGACTGCCGGACTTCGCAGAGGAACTCAACTACGGAGTCGATCTATCAACCATCTGAGGGTGGTATCAGATTGATGGGGTGAAGGTGCCCCATCAACCATTAAATCCGTATACCCTAAATTTTTCGGCGGCCTGGTGCCAAATATTTTGCTCATTGGCTAAATGGCCAAAACGCAGGGTAAAGTCGGCCGCCATTAGGGAGTGGCTGCCGACTAAGGCAGCGCCAAGAACAGCGCTGGTGATAAGTTGCTTAATCATTGTATTTCTCCTGCATAAGAGTGTTGTTAATTGTGGACTGCAGTTGCTAATTAATAGCTGTTAATTGCGTGGGGGTTGGCGTGGGTTGGAGTAGCCTCCCTCAAGTACTGATTTTAATCAGCACCTTGCGGGCCTCTTCTGGTCGGTGATCAAGCATGTCGATGGCGCTGGGCATGTCGTTTAGCGGCAACCGATGGCTGACTAAGGCCAACGGATCCAACTGCCCACTTGCCATTAGCTTTAGCACCTCCGGAAACTTACGGTTGTTAAGTCGTGAACCTACCAAGGTCAGTTCTTTCTTAATCACCTCTAACTGCACTAGCTCGCTGGGCTGGGCGCTAAAACCCAGTAGACCAATGCGCCCTGCTGGCGACGCTAAACGCAGCATTTGCGGTAGCAGCGCGGGTACGCAGGCCGCATCGGCAATCAGTGGCACACCTTCGCCCTGGGTGAAGGTAAGCACCTCTTTTTCCACATCCTGCTCGCGACTATTCAATACCTGCGTTGCCCCAAGCTGTTTTGCAGCCGCTAATCGCTCATTAATAACGTCAGTGACGATAACCTCTTCGATACCCTTGGCCAGGGCCATCTGCAGGATCGTAAGACCAATAACACCGGCGCCCAGAATCATTAGTCGATCACCCGGGTGAGGCTGCATGCGATCAAGTACATTGGCAGCAATGGTGTAAGGCTCAACTAAGGCAGCAGCATCTAGTCCGATATGCTCGGGAAGGTGGTGTACGTTATCCGCGGGAACGACCACAAACTCTTCAAAACCGCCATTGCGATGCACGCCGATCACTTCAAGTGAACTACACACATTGGGGCGGCCAATGCGGCAGGGATAGCAGTTGCCGCAGCTAATAACCGGATCAATACACACACGAGCTCCGACGGCTACATCCGTCACGCCCTCTCCTACCGCTTCCACTACCCCGGCGAACTCATGGCCGGTGATGCGCGGAAAACGCACAAAGGCGTTGTCGCCATGGATAATGTGCATATCCGAGCCGCAGATACCGGCAAATGCTACGCGTACCAGCGCTTCACCTGCGGCCGCTTTGGGCGGCTCAACTTCCACGACCTGGTAGTCATGGGGCGCCTTTACCTGAAATGCTTTCATTTAGATGAACTCCTTACCAGTGCCACAAGGTGCCGTCTTCTAACCGGTTCACCGGCAGGCTGGCGCGCTTATAGGGGTACTGCTTGGCTAACTGCTCATCGATATCCACACCATGCCCGGGCTTTTCACCAACGATGAAATGCCCATCCTCAAAGCGATAGTCGTGGGGGAAGACCTCATCAGTGGCGCTGGTATGCGGCATATACTCCTGGATACCGAAGTTGGGCACCCAGGTATCAAAGTGAATTGCCGCGCCCAGGCAAACCGGCGAAAGGTCTGTCGGACCATGGAAGCCAGTGCGCACATGATAAAGGCCCGCTAAATCAGCAATGCGGCGCATATGGGTAATGCCGCCAGCATGCGTCAGAGTGGCGCGAATATAGTCGATCCACTGATTTTCAATCAGCGCTTTGGCGTCATACAGACTGTTAAAAACTTCACCTACGGCAAGGGGCGTTGTGGTGTGCTGGCGGATAAGACCAAACGCTTCCTGGTTTTCTGCCGGGGCGCAGTCTTCAAGCCAAAAGAGATGGTAGGGCTCCACTTCTTTACCTAAGCGAGCAGCCTCAATGGGCGTCAGGCGATGATGAACATCGTGTAGCACGTGCAAATCATCACCAAAGCGTTCACGCACGGCGGCAAACAGTTTGGGGACATGATTTAAGTATTTGCTGGTACTCCAGACGTGCTCGGCGGGCAAATCAGCATCGGCAGGCTCATACGGCTCGCCATCTTTTTTGGCAACGCCATAAATAGTGGCAATACCTGGCACACCCGCCTGAACGCGCACCGCTTTATAGCCCTCATCTACATGTCGTGCGACCTCTTCTAAGCACGCATCAATATCACGCCCCGTTGCATGGCCATACACCATCACTCGGTCACGGCTCTTACCACCTAACAGTTGATAAAGTGGCATGCCCGCAAGCTTCGCTTTAATGTCCCAAAGGGCCATATCGACAGCAGCAATCGCACTCATCGTAACGGGACCGCGCCGCCAGTAGGCGCCACGGTAAAGGTAGTGCCAAATATCTTCGATGCGCTGTGGGTCACGGCCGATTAACATCGGAATCACGTGCTCCTCCAGGTAAGCCACAACGGCCATTTCTCGGCCATTGAGCGTTGCATCACCAATACCGTACTCGCCCTGATCGGTGACAATCTTTAACGTCACAAAATTTCGGCCCGGCGAGGTCACGATGGTATATGCCTGCTCGATTTTCATTGAGTCGCCTCCTGCTTCAGCGCTGAATTTTCTTGTTCTTCAAATGCTAGTTGCCCTTCAAACATGGCGGGGAAACGACGAACCAGATCGGGCATTGAGACTAAAATTTCACGCAAATGCAGTGACATCGCTTCTTCAGCTTGCTGAATATCTCGTGCCTCAATGGCAGCAACGATGCTGGCATGCTGTTGCACAAGCCGTTCCAGCGGAGTGCTATGGGGCACACTGAGGTAGCGTACCCGGTCAAGCTGAGCACGGACTTCTTCGATGACTTTCCAGGCAGCGTGCTGTTTTACCCCCAGTGAAAGCGTGCGATGGAACGCTTCATCAAGACGATAAAACCGATCGTTATCATTAGGTTCAATACAGCGATGCTGCCGCGCCAACAGATCGTGTAAATCTGTTAACACTGTAGGCTCAAGGCCTTGTTCGGCTGCCAGCCTTACAATGGCGACCTCAACCGCTTCACGTACAAAACGCGCCTCGAGCACCGCCTGTTGGGATATTTTGACCACATAAGTGCCGCGTTGAGGCTTCACTTCTACCAACCCCGCCTCGGAGAGCCTGATGAAAGCTTCTCGCACCGGCTGGCGACTAACCGAAAAAGTGTTAGCAATCTCTTTTTCTGATAACGCCTGCCCCGGCGCCAATACCATCTGGATAATTGATTGCCTCAGTACGTGAAATAGCCGTTGGCGAACCGATTCTCCCTCGTGCGTTTCCTGCCATAGCGTTTGTAGGGTCGTGTGCATAACACCTAAATCCGAATATGAAAGCCTATGAAGCATAGCGGCCAAAGCTGATATGACTAGTATGGTAGTTAAATTAAAATAAAAAAAGACTAAAATTATTAGCCTTTAGTCGCCCCCTGCTCTTCCAATTCATAAAAAATAATGATCTCCCGTGGCCCCTCCCCTGCAATGCAGCAGACACGCGGCGGTTGGCGCCATTTATCAAAGGTCAAACATGGAACACTAAATTGAAAACCACCGATAACGGGCTAACATAAAAAAAGAAATATGCTTATAGCCAAATAGTAGGTATTTTTATTCTCAACATTAATGGTTTTCATTACGGTACGTTTGTCGCATCGATCTTTACTCTGGCTGGTTGCACCGGCATGGGTGAGACGCACTCGACCACCGAGGTTTCTGGTAGAGCTGAGAGTGCAAAATCTCAGCTATTAGAAGCAGGAGCAAGCATGATGCAAACAGACGCTCCCCCATCGCGTCTTAATGTTTACCTCGTCGGTTTTCATCCGCTCAAAAAAGAGCCACTGCATCAGTCCTGGATTCATAGAATAAGCGCAGCACTTTGGATCACAAGGTAGAGGCAGGAGGGCCAGCGCCGGTACCCTCTCTGCCTTACCTACCAAAGTGAAGCAGAGCATGGGATACCGACAACTGACCCAAATCCAACGATACCAAATTTTTGCCTATCTTGAGACCGGCATCAGCCAGCGACAGATCGCCCAGGCCATTGGTGTCCACAGCAGCACCATTAGCCGCGAGATAAAACGTAACGGTCTGACCCGTGGTTATGCGCCTGAACAGGCCCAATTGGTAAGTGATCAGCGCCGACGCACCGCCTGGAAAGTGACTAAACGACTACCCAGCCTGGTTCGCTGGGTCACTGGCCAATTGATGGACGAATGGAGCCCTCAACAAATCAGTGGTTTTATGGCCAATGCCAACGGAGTCTGCGTAAGCCATCAGTGGATCTATGCGTTAATCTGGGACGACAAGAAGCACGGTGGAACCTTATGGAAACGGCTCCGGCTGCCACGCCAGCGGCGCTATCAGCGCCAATTGGCTAAGCGGGCGGGGTTAGGCAAAATCCCGCACCGAGTAGGCATCGAGCAGCGCCCTGCCAAGGTGGAAGAACGGCGCCATATCGGACATTGGGAAGGCGACACGGTGCTTAAGGGCCACAAAGAATCCGGGCTGGTGACCCTGGTCGAAAGACGCAGTGGCTACCTCTTGGCAGCGCGGCTGCCAACAATCACCGCCACTAGAACGGCACAGGCGATGACGCGGTTATTGGCACCACGCCGAGGGGCAGTGCACACCATCACTTTGGATAATGGGTCGGAATTCGCCGAGCATCGGAAGGTTGCCAAGTCCGTCTCGGCCAAGATCTATTTTTGCGACCCGTACCGCTCATGCCAGCGTGGTACTAATGAAAACACCAATGGTCTGATTAGGCAGTATTTTCCTAAAGGTACTGACTTCCGCAAAGTGACCAATGCCGAGCTACGAAGAGTCGTCAATAAGCTAAACGATAGACCAAGAAAGCGGCTGGGATACCGAACCCCAGCCCAGGTGTTCTTAGGTGAATACTCAGGAGCGCTAGAAACCGCAGGTGCTGCACTTATTAGTTGAATTCAGGGTTTGAGGCCCATCACTTCTGTGATCAGGTCAACGAAGACTTCTTGCAGTGCGCTCTTTACGACGGCAATACTGATGATGCGAAGCTAAACGGTATTGAATACATCATCTCTGAAAAACTCTTTGAGCAACTCCCCGAAGAAGAGAAACAATACTGGCATCCGCATAACGGTGAAATTCTTTCCGTCCAGCTGGTTGCCCCTAATTTACCAGTATGAGTATCTCTCGGGGCATTACAGACTAGCAGGATGATGGCTTCGGAACTTCTACTCTGTGGGCTTGCTCTTTTATCATACCAATATCCCTGCTATAAAATGTCAACAGCCCTTAGCCCCTTCAGTCGACTCCCTGGTTTCCAAAATTATAAAAAACAATAGTTTCTAAAACCTAATGAGACGACGATCCAAGTCAACCAAGAAGCCGACCACTATGCCAGTGCGACCTCGTACACGTAGTTACAGCAGCGCCGGTTAACAAGTCATATTTGTTCGGCTATGCAGCCAGCCGCGCCGGACGGGGCCCGTTGATCTGCGGGGTCCATACCTAGCGGTAAGTGCGTCGAGGCCCAGAAAGTGCAGTCCACAGGCGCGCTAGATAAAACCTTACACTTTCTGGATAACCAGAGGTTACGCCTAACCCGGCTCCTGGACGATGAGCTGCCCCACTGGAGCAGAGTACGCTATCCGGCCATTCGTGGTGGGCGTAAACGTTGGCTGTTTTTTGGTTGCTGATCTTCTCAAGTGTCCTAACCTTCCCACTCTGCCTTCTGTCGTTATTAATAACTTGAATATAGTACGCACAGAGAGCCATTCGGTTAAAAATCATGCACAGGCCATTGAGCATGATTCTGCTTTGAACGCCACCAGCCTTAGTGCAACCTCGCCTGAGCTAAAATTGACTGAAGGTATATGAATCAATAATACCGGCGCAGCGATTGATACACCTCAATGCGGTACCCAAACGTATCGAACGTAGGTCGACTATTTATGAAAATATTTTCCACAAACTATTCACTCGTCCACGCTTCTGCGTCATACTACACCTTAGTCGCATACACTAACGTCTAATCTCGATCTATAAGCTCGTTTTATAAGCCCAATGCTTATGACAGCTCTTTAGGAGGCAATAGAAGCCATGAAATACCAAGATCACTTCCCGACAATTTGGGACGCTCCTCATAAAACTAGCGTTAAACCCGCTAACCAAGCACCAGCTAAAAAAGTACTTTCACCGGTTAAAGAAGCGTTTTTATCTATTTGGGATACTCCAAAACGCCAGCCCAGCGCTTAAAGCGTCAGGAATTACATCGGTAACACGGCAATGATGTGTGACTCCAGCTGCTGCTCAGGTACCTCATCTTGAGAAACAGCAAAACTACGCACACTGATCCCTTTACGGTGTACCCGTTCGGCGTCATTGCTTAACAGCGGATGCCAGCCCGCCAGCTTACGCCCCTCTGCCACTCGCCGGTAACCACAGCTTTGTGGTAACCAGGTGAATTCTTTTACTAAGGCAGGAGTAAGCTGGGTGCAGTCGGGAACCGTTTTAAAACGGTTCGCATAATCGCTGCACTGGCAGCTATGGATATCCAGCAGGCGGCAAGCCACGTTCAGCACTGCGAGTTCCTGGGTATCCTCGTCGTGCAACTTTAGCAGGCAGCACTGCCCACAGCCGTCGCATAGCGCTTCCCACTCCTGGGGCGTCAACTCTTCTAGGGTGTAGCGCTCCCAAAAACGCTCGCGCATCGCGGTTTCCATCGTTTTCTCCTTCACTACCACACAGAAACACGTCCTATGGTGGTGTATCAGTGTGGCTTAATTCTGCCAACAGCGCTGGCCATAAAGCTTGAAAGTCGTCCTCTAGCGCTTGGTAATCGTCGTGCAGCCAGGGCACCAGAGCGGCAAGCTGATTCGGGCCAGACAATCGCTGGCCGATTCCCGCAACAGCGCGGCAGGTAAACGCGAAATCAGCGTAGCCTCTTAACCAGTCGTGCGCGACAAGTGATGGCACCATATCCGCCAGCCGGTTCGGCGCAGAGCGCGCTAAGAGCAGTCGATAGCAGCGTTTTACAATTATTTCCTGGTCAGCCTGTCCCGCCGTATCCCGGGCTAGAAAATGGTCCCATACCATGTCGAGTGCAATGCCCGCATAGCGGCGGTGAGCAGGCGGGGCGCGTCGCCGCGCATTCACCACGTTCGGATGACTATCCACCCAGGCATCCACACGGCGGTGATGACGAATGCCTAGCGCCGTGGCCGCGGGCCAATCACTTAAGTTGCGCCCCTTAACCCCATCGGCAATTAAATTGCCGTAGAGAAAATCATCGCTACCCGCCCTGACGAGCCAAGCATGGGCAAGAAAGTTCATGTAAAACTGACGCTACTCATCTTCAGAACGCGCATTAGAATGCGAGGCCACATGGGCACGATGCACGTCGAGCAAATAGGCCTCTTTCGGCGGCGGCATTTGCAGGTAGAACCCTTTGTCTTTAATCCCTTCCACCACGTCTGCCGCATTAACCCGTGACAATTTTTTATCAGCGGTCAACAGCATGGTAAATACCGGTACAGGCTTGCCGAAGGTTTCAAGTAATTGCGTAGGGATGTCTGCAAACCCTTGACGTTTATCAACATACAAATACATTTCATCTTTACGCGAGCTTTTAAAAACCTCGCAAATCAGCTTGTCGCTCATTATGCTCGCTCCTCAAGGGCCTGGGCCAACGCGCCATTCAAACACTCGCCACGCCAACCGGTCGGCCAAGTGAGAGGTTCTCCTGCCAAGTCCTGCATCACCAGTGTTTCAATATCGCGGCGGCGCATGAGCATTTCCGGTGCCACACCCAAGTCATTAGCTTTAGCGGCTACCGCTCTCTTGAGTGCTTTAAAGCGTGATTTGAACGTCGGGTGCATGGGGTCTGGCCAACGCTTGGGCAGCGCCTCTTCATCACAGTGCTGGGCCTGTTTGACCATTGCCAGCAGTGCGTCGCCCACTTTTTTAATTAGCACCGGCTTAACACCTTCCACTTCAGCCAGCTCGAAGCGGTTGCTGGGCATCTTTTCAGCGATGGCGAACAGTAACTTATCGCTAATGAGCCAATTGCGCGGCAAATCGCGGCGGCGTGTTTCGCCTTCGCGCCACGTAGTCATCAGCCGATACGCTTCCATTTGACGGGGCAGTAAGCGCCATAATTGGCGTTGACGGGTATACCACTGTTGATCGTTATCAACGCTACGGCCGGCCTGCTCAATCAAGCTAGCGCACTCAGCATCCACCCAGTCGCGACGACCTAGCGTAGTGAGCTTTTCAGCCTGTAGCGTCCAGACTTTTAATAAATAGATAACATCCAGCGCGGCGTAATGGCACTGCGCAGGCGAAAGCGGGCGCACTAACCAGTTTGAGCGTGTTTCCTCTTTAGGCAGCGTTTCACCGACCCAAAATTCGACCAGTTTTTGATACCCCATTCCTGGATTTTCACCCAAAAAACCTTGTACTACCTGAGTATCAATTAAAGGTACCGGTAACACCCCTGCCCAGTGCTGAAAAACTTCTAGGTCCTCGCTACAGGAGTGGAGTAACTTAATCGCCTTGTTTTGCAGTAGAGCACGGAATTTATCAGTACACGGGACAGCCACCGGATCAATCAGATAAGCCTCTTCACCCGCGGTGAACTGAATCAACGCAGGCACTGGAAAGAACGTATTCTCTCGGAAAAACTCGGTATCCAGAGCAATCACAGAAGCATCGGCTACTTGATCGCACGCAGCATCAAGCGCCTCTGGAGTATCAAGCCATTGAAAAGAGGGAGTAAGAGAGGACAAAAGCATTCTTCCAAGTTGGCGCAAGCGCTGAAGCGCTTGCGTTTAGATAGGCTTATTCGCTGGCAAAAGGCAGGCGACCATTAAACGCGCGACTCAAGGTGCCGCCATCAACATACTCCAGCTCACCGCCCATCGGGACGCCATAGGCAAGCCGCGAGAGTTTGACGCCATATTCTGCTAACTGTGAGGCAATATAGTGAGCTGTCGCCTCCCCCTCGATAGTAGGGTTCGTCGCCAACACCACTTCTTCGACGAGCCCTTCGGCGACACGTGCTTCTAACAAATCCAAACCAATCGATTCTGGGCCAATGCCATCTAACGGCGAAAGGTGACCGTGCAGTACAAAGTAGCGGCCTTTAAAGCCTCCGGCCTCTTCAATCGCTAATTGATCGGCAGGTGACTCCACCACACACAGCAACGCATCATCGCGGCGTAGGCTTTCGCACAGCATGCAGATGTCGGCTTCAGTGAGCGTGCGGCAACGTTGACAATAGCCCACTTCTTCAATGGCTTGTTGAATAACTGCAGCGAGCCGCTGCCCCCCTGGGCGTTCACGCTCAAGCAGGTGCATCGCCATGCGTTGAGCCGTTTTAGGCCCAACGCCTGGCAGTACGCGAAAAGCATCCATCAACTGCTCAACGAGAGGAGAAAAACGCATTGCTTAGAACGGCATCTTAAAGCCGGGCGGAAGGCTCAAGCCAGCGGTCGCTTCTTCCATTTTCTGTTTAGAGCTAACTTCCAATTTACGCACCGCATCGTTGACTGCCGCGGCTAACAAATCTTCCAAAAGCTCTTTGTCTTCTTCCATAACGCTGGGGTCAATGGTCACGTTTGACACGTCGTGCCGACCATTCATCGTGACCTTGACCATACCGGCACCCGCCTCGCCCTGCACTTCGGCTTTGGCGACTTCTTCCTGGGCTTGCTGCATTTTTTCTTGCATCTCTTGGGCTTGTTTCATCAAGTTGCCCATTCCACCTTTAAGCATGGTCTAGTCTCCAACGTGGTTAAAAGATAGGTCGGTATTGCGATGATATGTGAGACAGCTTAGCGCATTTCATCGGCTGGCTTAACGCTGGATTCTATCAGCTTTGCCCCAAACGCCTGCTGTAATTTCTGTACATGGGGGTCGTGATTGAGTAGATCAACCGCCTGGGCATGGCGCTCTTGATTAAGCCGCTCTTCGCGCTGCCGGGGTGTTTCCAGGCTATTAGACAACTCAGCCACGTAAAACGCTATTCGCCGCGACATGCCCTGCTCTTTCAGCGCCCGCTCAATACGTGTTTGGTGCACCTCCGCCTGCATGGCCTCCTGGCTGGGGTCCAGGCGAAGGGTCAGCAGCGTGCCATCATCACTCTCCACTAGACAGTTGCCTGCCAGGTTACGCGTCAAACCACCCAGCCCGAGTGCATCAAAGCATTGCAACCATTTTGCGTTGTCCAGCCTACCAGTCGGGGCTACCGAAGCAGGTTCCTCCTGCGCAGGAGCAGGATCAGTTGCCAACTCAGGCGCTGGCGACGAAACCGGTTCCGGCGCTGCTGTTGATTCCGCGACAGGCACTGGCTCAACCATAGCCGCTGGCTCTGGGCCTTGCTGAGGCGCGCTAACCTCTAACGATGGTGTTTCATTCTCGACAACCCAAGGAGGGAGCTCTTGCAACGGCGCCCCCTCTTTAGCGGCAGGTGGGGTCTGGGGCTCGGCTTGGGGTTCTGACTGCGCTTCTGGCGTGGGCTGCTCTTCTGAAATGGACTGAACGTCAGGCGTTGTTGTCGTTTCTGGGGTGGGCGCCGGCGCTGATGAAACCGTGGCCGGCGCGGGAACGTGAGCATTCATTTCTGACGCTGCCTTACCTGTAGGCTCGCGGCGCAGGGGCAGCGGCGTACGTGGCGGTTTAGGCACGCCTTGAGGACGAAACGCCAGCATGCGCAGCAGCGTCATCTCCAAGGCGCTGCGCAGATCCGGCGCGTGCACCATATCCCCACGGCCCTGAATACCGATTTGGTAATAGAGCTGAATGTCCTCAGCGGTAAAGCGGCTCGCTAGCTGCAGGATAACATCGCGGTCACCGTGGCTGTTATCGACAGCGTCCGGCACCATTTGCGCCACCGCTAAGCGGTGCAGAAAGCTGGAAAGTTCATCCAGCACCGCAGCAAAGTCGGGGCCTTGTTCTGCCAACTCAGCCACTTCGGCCAGTAAGCGCTGCACATCCACATCGGCCAGGGCTTCTGCCAGGCCAAGAATATGACGATGATCCAAGGTGCCCAGCATGGCAGCCACATCCGCATGGCGAACCGCCCCCTGACCAAACGCGATAGCTTGGTCGGTCAGGCTCATGGCATCGCGCATTGAACCTTCGGCCGCTTTACCCAGCAGCCACAACGCGCTCTCATCAAATGCAACACCCTCTTCCCCTAGTACGTAAGTGAGATGCTCTACGACGCGCTCAGGCGGCATATGCTTGAGGGTAAATTGCAGGCAGCGCGAAAGCACCGTCGGCGGCAACTTTTGCGGATCGGTGGTCGCTAGTAGGAATTTAACGTGAGGAGGCGGCTCTTCCAGCGTTTTCAGCAGCGCATTAAAGCTGCTGGTGGAGAGCATGTGCACCTCATCAATCAGGTACACCTTGTAGCGCCCTTGGGTCGGCGCGTACTGAACGTTATCGAGTAGCTCGCGGGTATCTTCCACCTTGGTTCTAGAAGCTGCATCGACCTCAATCAGATCAACAAAGCGTCCTTCATCAATGGCTTGGCAGGTATCGCACTGCCCACAGGGGGTAGAGGTAATGCCCTCATCGCCGCGCCCGTTGGCCGTGCAATTCAAACATTTAGCGAGTATGCGCGCCAAGGTGGTTTTACCCACCCCACGGGTACCTGTAAAGAGATACGCATGATGCAAACGCCCCTGGTCAAGGGCATTTACCAAGGCGCGTTGAACATGGGCCTGACCAACGAGTTCGTGGAATGTGCGGGGTCGCCACTTGCGGGCCAGAACCTGATAGCTCATGAAGCTGTACTTCCTTCAGCGGGCTAACTTACCTCGCGCTGAAGACAGCGCAAGGTAAGTGCCACGGTGCATAACAATGTGTCATTCTAGCGGTTGCACCATAGCCCGCCAACCGCTTAGGGCGGAGTGCTCAACAACACTTAAGCGTTGTCACCACCCTCAGCAGCGCCAGCGCGCTCGGCAGCTGCTTTTACTAGTTTTTCCAGTTCGCCGTTCTGATGCATCTCAATCACGATGTCACAGCCACCCACTAGTTCGCCTTCCACCCATACTTGAGGGAATGTCGGCCAGTTAGCAATTTTGGGCAGTTCAGCGCGAATATCCGGATTATCCAGGATATTAACGAACGCAAAGCGCTCACCGCAGCTCATCAACGCTTGAACGGTCTGGGCGGAAAAGCCGCACTGGGGCAACTGGGGCGATCCTTTCATGTAAATCAGAATCGGGTTTTCGCTAATTTGACGCTGAATGTTTTCGGCAGTAGTGCTCATACTATTTCCTCGCTTATTGATGACTGATGCCCTCTCACTCATCTACTTGGCTTAACCCTCGAACCAGACCCTAGAACCTAGTTCTTGAACCTAGCCCTTGTACCAGCCCTGGTAATTAGTACTTGAGACTAGTGCTTAAGAATAGTACCTGAGTAGAGCGCTCAGCTTTAACATGTCATTGGCATTCTACGCATGCCGTTCGCGTTGCGCATCCCCTGCTGCATAGCTAGGATAGTGTTTTTGCGCGGAGAGAAGCTCTTATGGCGACACGCCATTTCCTGACGTTGTTGGATTTGACCCCGGATGAGCTGGATTATTTGATCCAGCGCGCCATTACCATCAAGACCAACCTTAAAGCCCAAGGCCCTGTTTATACACCCTTACCCAACCGCACCCTGGCGATGATCTTTGAAAAATCGTCAACACGTACGCGAGTTTCATTCGAAACGGGTATGGCACAGTTTGGTGGTCACGCGCTATTTCTCTCCCCTCGCGACACCCAACTAGGCCGCGGCGAGCCGATTGAAGATACCGCTCGCGTACTGTCGGAAATGGTCGATGCGGTAATGATCCGCACCTTTTCCCACGCAGGCCTGGAGACCTACGCCAACGCCAGCAGCGTGCCGGTTATTAACGCCCTGAGTGATGACTATCACCCCTGCCAGTTGCTCGCCGACATAATGACCTGGACCGAGCTACGCGGCAGCGTAAAGGGCCACACGGCAGTATGGATTGGTGATGGCAATAACATGTGCCACTCCTGGATCAATGCGGCCCGTCAGTTCGGTTTTCATTTGCGCATATGCTGCCCGAAAGGCTACGAGCCACGCGCCGACATCATGGCGGCCGCTGGTGACCAGCTAACATTGCTGCATGACCCGCAGGCAGCGGTCAAAGATGCCGACCTGATCACCACCGATGTCTGGGCCTCCATGGGCCAGGAAGAAGAACAGGCCAAACGAGAGGCGGATTTCGCTGGTTTCCAGGTAACCGAAGCGATGCTTGATCAGGCGAATCAAGAGGTACTGTTCCTGCACTGCCTACCAGCACATCGCGGCGAAGAAATCAGCCAGACGCTGCTTGATGACCGCCGCGCCGTTGTTTGGCAGGAAGCCGGTAACCGTCTACATGCACAAAAAGCGCTGATCGAATTTTTGCTACTGGGCAAGGTTGCTGAGTAATCTTTACGGAAGACGAAAAAAGCCTCGTTTAATCAACGAGGCTTTTTCTATAATCTTGGTGGAGCCTAGCGGGATCGAACCGCTGACCTCAACACTGCCAGTGTTGCGCTCTCCCAGCTGAGCTAAGGCCCCACATGCTGCTCTTTTCGATAGCGAGGCGGATACTACGATGAACATTTACCTCGGTCAAGTTTTGAACCATCAGCGTTGTCTAATTCTCCTTTGTCGCCAGCTGTGGCACTCTACATGTAGTTAGCAAGATATGCAGTCAGCAATATAAAATAGTGTACAAGACCAACGCCTGAGCCCACGATGTTTCCATGCAGGAGCCTGTCCATTGATCAGTGTACTTATCGCCGATGATCATCATTTAGTAAGAACCAGCATTGCGCACCTGCTAAACGAAGAGTGTGACATGAAAATTGTGGGCGAGGTCGACGACGGTGAAAGTGCAGTGACACAGTGTCGCCATTTGAAGCCCGACATTGTGCTAATGGATATCCGCATGCCGGGCATCGGCGGGCTGGAAGCCACGCGCCGCATTCACCGCTCGATGAAGGACGTCAAGGTATTGATCCTGACCGCGCACATGGAAGACAGCGTACTGCGTCGCATGCTGGAAGCCGGTGCCTCAGGATTTTTAAGCAAAGGCGCGGACACAATAGAGATGACCGACGCCATACGCCAAGTATTTCATGGTAGGCGTTATGTCAGCCAGGAAATTGCGCAACGCCTAGCCCTTTCACACTTTACCAATGAGGATAATCCGTTTAGCCACCTCTCCCACCGTGAGCTACAGATTGCCCTAATGATTGTTAACTGCCAACGCGTGCAAGACATCTCAGATCGCCTGCACTTAAGCCCTAAAACAGTAAATACCTATCGCTATCGACTGTTTGATAAACTAAAGATTGCTACTGACGTTGAGCTCACTCATTTAGCGCTCCGCCACGGGTTAGTCGAGGGGTTTGACGTCGCCCAGATATAACTCAATTTCCTCTGCTGTTATCGGGTACCGACAGGCTGATATGACCTTTGATGCAAAACAGTTCTTAAGCTCGGTAAGTACCTCTCCTGGTGTTTATCGCATGCTTGATGAACAAAGCAACACGCTCTATGTGGGCAAAGCCAAGCGCTTAAAAGCGCGCCTTGCCAGCTATTTTCGTGGCCAGCTGAATACTAAAACCCAGGCCATGGTCGGACGTATCGCCGACGTCCAGGTCACCGTGACGCGAACTGAAACTGAAGCCCTGTTGCTCGAACAGACGCTGATCAAGCAATTGCGTCCGCCCTACAACATTTTGTTGCGCGATGATAAGTCCTACCCCTTTGTCTTTGTCACCGACCGCCACCCTTACCCGGCACTTGAGTATAAACGCGCTCGTCAACGTAGCGACGACGGTCGCTATTTAGGCCCTTACCCCAGCAGTGGTGCTGTACGAGAAAGCCTAGCGTTGATGCAAAAAATATTTCATATCCGAAACTGCGAAGACAGCGTGTTTGCGCACCGTTCGCGCCCCTGCTTGCAGTATCAAATTCAGCGCTGTAGTGCTCCTTGCGTCGACTATATTTCCGCCGAGGATTACCAGCGCGATGTTGAACATGCGGTGATGTGCTTGGAAGGCAAAAGTGAAAATGTCACCCAAGAATTGATGGAGGCAATGGAGAGGGCCAGCCAAGCGCTTAACTTTGAGGAAGCCGCTCGTCTTCGCGATCAGGTTCAGCAGCTACGCCAGCTTCAACAGCGTCAGTTTGTCGATACAGGCGGGGGTGATGCCGATATTTTCGCCCTGGCACAGCGACCCGGCGCGCTTGGCGTTTCTGTTCTCAGCGTTCGCGACGGACGCCTCCTGGGGGCACGACATCACACGCCAAAAAACGATCTGGATCTGCCACTAGAAACGCTGCTCACTGAAGTCGTCAGCCAATATTATTTTGGTCAACCGCATAACGTTCCTAGCGAAGTCATTACCAGCCACCCACTCGACGATAGTGAGCTGATTGCCGAAGCGTTGACGCAGCAGGCGGGTAAGCGCATCCGCGTCACCAGCCAAGTCCGCGGCCACCGCGCCCAGTGGCAACAGCTTGCGATTACCAACGCGGAACAGCAATTGGCGTCGCAGCTTGCCAATCAAACGCAGCTGACTCAGCGCTTTACCGCACTACAGAAAGCACTTGGCTTGGAAGAAACGCCTCAACGCCTAGAGTGTTTTGATATTAGTCACAGTCATGGGGAAGCGACGGTTGCTTCTTGCGTGGTGTTTGATCATCAAGGCCCACGTAAAAGCGACTACCGCCATTTCCGCATTGAAGGGGTGGCCGCAGGTGATGACTACGCCGCCATGCAGCAAGCGCTCACACGGCGCCTTAAGCGGGTGAAAAGTGGCGAAGCGGTGGCCCCCGACATATTGATCGTTGACGGTGGCAAAGGGCAGCTCAACATGGCACGTGAGGTGTTTAAAGCGCTTGAGATCACCAATATTATTCTCTTGGGCGTCGCCAAAGGCACCACGCGTAAAGCGGGGCTTGAAAGCCTGTTTTTGGAAACAGCAGACAATCCGCTTGATTTGGATCCGGCCTCACCAGCCCTGCATTTAATCCAACACATTCGCGATGAGTCACACCGTTTTGCCATTGCTGGCCACCGCGCCCAACGCGATAAAGCGAGACGCACCTCGACACTTCAGGATATTCCTGGCATCGGCCCCAAGCGCAGGCGTGAGCTGCTGCGCTTCTTTGGCGGTCTGCAGGGTGTACAAAAGGCTAGCCGCGATGAACTCGCCCGCGTTCCAGGTATTAATGCCTCGCTAGCTGAGTGCATTTACCGCGCGCTCAATGGATAAACCGCCTCTTGGCATAGATGCTATCGGCCAAGGGGGATAGAATAAGCGCCAGACACTTCGAATCCTCTGATTTTCCGGCAAGGATCGCACCCTGCGATGAATATACCCAACATACTGACACTGGCGAGAATCGCCTTTATTCCGCTGCTAGTGGTGCTGTTTTATCTGCCCTTCAGTTGGAGCATGCCTATAGCGGCTGGCCTATTTGCGTTAGCCTCCGTCACCGACTGGCTGGACGGCTATTTAGCGCGGCGCTGGAATCAGTCAACGCCATTTGGCGCTTTTCTAGATCCGGTGGCCGACAAACTTATGGTCGTCGTGGCCCTGGCGCTATTAATAGAGCGCTATGACACTCTGGTACTCACGCTCCCTGCACTGGTGATTATTGGTCGTGAAATTGTCATTTCGGCGCTGCGTGAATGGATGGCCGAAATGGGCAAGCGTGGCATGGTGGCCGTGTCTTGGGTAGGCAAATTGAAAACAACACTACAAATGGTGTCACTGCTAATCTTGCTGGCGCTTCCACCAGCGCACGAATTTGCGCTGTTAGGGATTATGGTGCTCTATGCCGCTGCTATTCTCACGTTATGGTCTATGATCCAGTACTTGAAAGCCGCCTGGCCACATCTTAGCCGCTCAATGTAAGCTGCTGATAAGTAAATAAGGAACACGCGCCAATTCATTGATTGACAAGCTGACGGTGATCCGTATAATTCGCCCTCGAGTCGAGCGGGAATAGCTCAGTGGTAGAGCATCGCCTTGCCAAGGCGAGGGTCGGGAGTTCGAATCTCCTTTCCCGCTCCAACTTGGATAGCGTGGTAAAGCATGAAAAGGTCGTGAGCTGGAACGCCAGCCCGGTCGGATCTCCTTTCCCGCTCCAACGACTCTTGAGGCTGGATGGCAGAGTGGTTATGCAGCGGACTGCAACTCCGTGTACGCCGGTTCGATTCCGACTCCAGCCTCCATCTTTGTGTAGTAGTGATGTTTTAAAGATCTCTTCTTAAAACAGCATTACGATGTTTTGCCCGGATGGCGAAATCGGTAGACGCAAGAGACTTAAAATCTCTCGGGGGCAACCCCGTGCCGGTTCAAGTCCGGCTCCGGGCACCATTACCTATTGCTTCTCTACCTCTCCAGCCTCATCCCCTTTAAACGCTTAACTTCCTAGATTAGTTATCTTTACGCTGCCCTTTGCTGTGCTCTTTTGCGTGCCCGAACATTGCGCATTGACAGCCCGCACACCACTCATTTCTTACCTCAAAACATCGCTAAACGCCAAGTGCCACGCTATGATGCCTGCCTTCTAACTTTTTTGCGCTCGGCGAAGCTAGCGACGTTTAGGGTTGGTAATATTTCGGTCAGTATCAAGGGGGAGCGGGCGCTATGAGCACGCCAACATCCGATGTACTTATCATTGGCGGCGGCGTCGCTGGGCTAACCCTTGCCTTGGAAGTGGCTGATCAGCGGTCAGTGACGCTGGTTCGTCCTGCGCAAGACGACCAAGGCGCCAGCCGATGGGCGCAAGGGGGCATTGCCGCCGTTCTTTCGCCCGACGACGACCTAGAAGCCCATATTAACGATACCCTGATAGCTGGCGACGGACTCTGTGATGTCGAGGCAGTACGCTTTACTGTCACCCACGGTCCAGCGGCTATTCAGTGGTTAATTGATCAGGGCGTCCCCTTTACGCCAGAAACCGACCCTGCCGCACGCTATCCGTATCACCTCACCCGTGAAGGCGGCCATAACGCACGGCGAATTATCCACGCGGATGACGCCACCGGTCGTGCTGTAGTGGACACACTATTAGACAGCGTTGCCCAGCACCCCAACATCACCCAGCGCAACGATCTAACCGTGGTTGGCTTGCTACAGGATGTCCACGGTACCTGCCACGGCGCCTATGGCAACGATACTAACCAACAGTGGCACTCCCTTACTGCGCGCCATACCGTATTGGCCACTGGCGGCGCAAGCGGCCTTTACCGTCACACCACCACGCCTGCCCCTAGCAGCGGCGAAGGCATGATGATGGCCGCAGAGCTGGGTGCTCGGTTAATGAATCTAGAGTTTCAACAGTTTCACCCCACCTGCCTATTTGACCCTGAAGGCCCGGCGTTTTTGATCAGTGAGGCGGTTCGTGGTGAAGGCGGACATTTGCTCAATGAGGCGGGAGAGCGTTTTATGCTGGCGCTAGATAAGCGCGCCGAGCTAGCCCCGAGAGATGTCGTCGCCCGCGCCATTGATGCTGAAATACAGCGCAGCTCTCTGGGCCACGTATGGTTGGATATTCGTCATTTAGGTGAAAAGGCAATTCACCATCACTTCCCCACTATTCAGGCGCACTGCGCCTCCCGGGGTATTGATATCACTCAGCAGGCTATTCCCGTAGTGCCTGCCGCCCACTATAGCTGCGGCGGTGTCGCCACCAACCTGCAAGGCGCCACCAACGTTGCCAACCTATATGCCATTGGCGAAACGGCCTGCACGGGCCTGCATGGCGCCAACCGTATGGCCAGCAACTCGCTATTAGAGTGTTTGGTATTTGCCCGCAGCTGTGCACAGGCGCTGTTAGCCGATGCGGAACAAAACGGCCTAACGACCAGCAGTAGCGAATTTCAGCCTCCGACCCCAGCTGCAGCCGCCACCTTCCCTAAAGCAGTACTTAGCGATATACGCCAACAGATGCGCACCACTATGAGTCAGCATGTCTCCATTGTGCGCAGCACCACCGGGCTAAGCACTGCTCTGGAGCACTTGAAGACACTGCTAAATAGCGTGGAAGAGATTCAGGGCGC
Organism: Vreelandella sp. DA03-1M; assembly: GCF_055725665.1. NCBI lineage: Bacteria > Pseudomonadati > Pseudomonadota > Gammaproteobacteria > Oceanospirillales > Halomonadaceae > Vreelandella > Vreelandella sp. DA03-1M. The sequence continues at coordinate 1,671,716 of NZ_CM146798.1, read as the reverse complement.
TCTAAAAGCCCCGGAAGGGAAGCGCTTACACCAGACCTTACAGTTAGCACTATTGACCGTTATCGCCGCTCAGCAGCGCCATGAGTCACGCGGGCTACATTACTCCACCGACTGGCCCCACCAACGACCTCAAGCCATTGCCTCTGCGCTATCGATAAACGATTTAACAGACGCGTTAGAAAAAAACCGTTAGTGGCCCGGACGATGGAACAACTGCCTTACTTCACGCAGACTTTCTTGGGGCGCACTATCAGGGCAGAGCCAAACCCGCTGCTTACCCACATAAAGCCCTACTAACCAGGGCCCTAAATAATCACAGCGCACCTGATGTGCTTCGCCAAGCACTTCGCCTTGCATGAGTGCGGCCTCTGTTGACTGTGGTTCGCGCAACCAACGGCCTTGAACTTGTGACGCCGTCGAGGTCAGCGAGAGCACGCCTTTGGGTTGATGAAGATAGCCGCGCCAAACAACGCCACCGCCTAACACAACTATCGCAACAGTTGCGGGTGTCCCCACGACCCAATAGCTTAGCGCCACTACCCCGACAAACAACCCACATTGGGCTAGCAGCCAAAATCTAGAGGGTACGATAGGCAGAATTATCGGTGGTTTCAGCATGTTCCACTATCATTTGTACGATACGCCGCTGGCTGGGTTCTTCAGGCCACTCTCGATGCATTAGCCAAACAAACAGATCCTGGTCTTCACCTTCAATTAGCTGCTGATAAGCCAGTTGATCCGCTTCGCTAATATGATCAAAACGCTGTTCAAGAAACGGAATTAGCAGAAGGTCTAGCTCCCACATACCGCGACGCGAGTGCCAATAAAGCCGTTTGCGCAAAATGGCTGTAGGGGAATTGTCGTCGTTCAACGTCAGCCGCTCCGATCAAATAAATGAAGCACCAGTATACCTAAGCTGTGGGGTCGCGCCAGCGCCCTCCTTCGCCTATGCTATTAATCAGTCTAGAACCTTGTTTTATCTGAATTGTTTTATACTGAATTGAGCAGTATGCTGAATTTGATGTGAGTGAGGCCGAGAGCGCATCAAGGCCTTCAATGTTCGCAGGGAGCTAACCGATGACTAAATCTGAATTAATCGAACAAATTGCGATGCGTCAGCCGGAATTGTCCGCCAAAGATGTTGAAACAGCGGTGCGTATTATCCTGGACGACATGACGGATTCTCTCGCCAGTGGTGGTCGCGTTGAGATCCGTGGCTTCGGTAGCTTTTCTTTGCACTACCGGGAACCGCGCGTAGGGCGTAACCCAAAAACAGGCGATGCGGTTGATCTTGAAGGCAAATATGTGCCGCACTTCAAGCCTGGGAAAGAGCTACGTGAACAGGTAGACGCTAGTCGCGCACTCGGCTATTAAGGGCGGCTATTGCGTTATCCGACCTTCTGCGGGATGACGCCGTCGCTTGAGTCGTACACAATAGCGCTACCGTGAACGTCACAGACTAGGAAACTCACATGCGTTGGATCAAAGGGCTTATTCTGGCCATTATTTTGCTGATAGTAGTGCTCGTAGGTATTTTGTTTGCCGTTAACAATCAGCAAACGATTGCTTTGAACCTTATTTGGCTGGAACTGCCAGCCGTATCGCTCTCTGTTTGGTTATTGGCGACACTGGTGTTTGGCGTCGTACTGGGCATGCTGGCCATGCTAGGTGTATATGTCCGTCTAAAAGCAACATTGGCCCGTAGCCAGCGCCATAACAAGCAGCAACGCAAAGAGCTTGATAGCTTGCGAACCCAGGAGTTCAAGGAACTAGCATAAATGCTGGATGTCGCGCTGCTAAGCGTATTGTTGGTCGCTATCGCCATCGGTTATGGCTTGGGCTACCACCAAGCTGGACGCCGTCGACATCGCTCTCAACCGCCCTCAGCGCCCTCACAGGCACTGTCGAGAGATTACTTTGTCGGGCTAAACTATCTCCTTAACGAGCAGCCCGACGAAGCGATCAACACGTTCATCAACGTGCTAGCCGTTAACAGCGATACGGTGTATACTCACATTGCTCTTGGCAAACTTTTTCGCGCCCGTGGCGAGGCGGATAAAGCGGTCAGTATTCACCAAAACCTCTTAGCGCGTCCTGCGCTGTCGCAGCATACCAATGAACAGATCCAGCTGGAGCTTGCCCGGGATTTCATGGCGCTGGGGGTACACGATCGCGCGCAGCGTCTTCTTAACACACTGCTGGAAAACAGCAGCAACGATGAACTCCGCTATGCTGCCAAACAGCTACTGGTCGATTTATTAGAGCGTGAAAAGGCTTGGCACCAAGCATTAGAAGTAATTCAACCGCTGTTTAAACAGCACCCAAAGCTGCGGCGCCCTGCCGCGCATTGGCTGTGCGAGCTGGCCATTGAGGAGATCAGCGAAGCCAGTCGAGCGCTTGCTAAAAAGCACCTGAAAAAAGCCCTACAGCTAGATGAAAGTTGCGTTCGCGCCACCCTGCTCTTGGCTGAATTGGAGATGGATAACGGCCACTATGGGCGCGCTATTGAGCGATTAGATAATATCCCGCGCCAGGAAATAGCCCATATCCCTACTATGCTGCCTGCCCTCAAAAATGCCTATTTGCGTCGTAACGATGAAGCGGGGTTTGAGGCGCACCTTTACCGCCTGCTTGAACAAGCGCCCTATACCAGCATTATTATTTCGCTAGGACAGCTCGTGCACCAGCGAGACGGCGTAGACAAAGCCATTGAGCTGGTCGGCGAACGGTTGCGCGCAGTGCCAAGCTTGGGCGGGCTGGATTATTTGATTGACCTGTATATTGAGAGCCAGCGGCTAAACGGAAAATCCTCTCCTGACACGCGCTTATTGCTGCTAAAGCACCACACCGATGCGCTTTTGCTTAATCGTACCCGCCACCGCTGCCGACACTGTGGATTTGCCAGTGATGCGCTCCAGTGGCAATGCCCCAGTTGCCGCTACTGGGGGACTATCAAGCCAGTTATCGGCGTAGAAGGTGAATAGCGACAGTATAAACAGCGCGGTTTATGCAACTGCTAGTTCGGCCTCAATCGCCTCAAGGGCTGCCATAGGGTCTTCGGCCTGAGTAACGGGTCGGCCTATGACTAAATGCGTGCTTCCCGCCTGTATGGCTTGGCTAGGTGTCATAATCCGCTGCTGGTCATTAGTCGCTGCAAAACTAGGGCGAATTCCAGGAGTTACTTTTAAGAACGAATCACCACAAAGTGTTTTAATTCGAGCAGACTCTTGAGCCGAACAGACGACACCGCGTAAGCCGCTCTGCTTCGCCAGCAGCGCTAAGCGCTCTACATGCTCAGCCAGCGGTGCATTAATACCAATATCAGCTAAGTCCTCGGCCTGCATGCTGGTCAATACGGTAACCGCAATTAAATGGGTGGCCAATCCGTGTTGCTCCAGGCGCTGCGTGGCCGCCTCCATCATCCGTTGCCCCCCGCTGGCATGGACATTGACCATCCAAACACCCTGCTCCGCCGCTGCCTGTACGGCGCTGGCAACCGTGTTGGGTATATCATGAAATTTAAGGTCTAAAAACACCTCAAAACCACGTCCATGTAACGCTTCAAGCACGGCGGGGCCACTGCGAGTAAATAACTCTTTACCCACTTTAACGCGGCAGCGGGCAGGGTCAAGCTGATCAGCCATGCACAGCGCCGCATCTAGCGAAGGGTAGTCAAGCGCAATAATGATCGGGGAATCAGTAGCCATATCGTTGCTCCGAATGTAGTTTTTGCCATTATATCAGTCTCTCCCCCCTCCTCGCCCCCTCACGATGTAAGCTATTTGCCATAGGGCTATAGCTAAAAACTTACAATCGCTGTCGTACATCGCTGACATATTCACTTATTAAAAAAAGCTAAGTTGATAGTGCAGCGGCGTTCATAACGCTAAAAGACAATTCAAGCGTATAACATCATCTTCTCTGAACTTCGCGCACTACATCAATGACATCAAACGTTATTAAAAGGATTATCGAGGATGAACATGACTCTTAAAGGAACTTTAGCCGCACTTTTACTTAGCATTAGCTTGGGGCTTTCCAGTGGCGCGCTGGCACAAGAGGTGGCGCCCATCAACGTCAATACCGCCGATGCTGAGCTGCTGGCCGAATTACCGGGCATTGGCCCAAGCCGAGCAGAAGCAATCATTGAAGAGCGCGAAACCAACGGGGCCTTTGAAAGCGCTGAAGACCTTGAACGTATCAGTGGCATTGGGCCTGCCACCGTCGACCGCATGCGCGATCAAGTAACGTTTGAAGAGTAGTTTAACGGTGCAAACTACCATAACCCGGTAGCGCTTAAGCGCTGCCGGGTATTTTTAGTGAAATGTATTGAGCACCAAGGGCTAAATCATCCACTCATCCATAAATTTGTGTACAGGTAACGCTTCAAGCGTTGGCTGATGGCTGCATAGATCAACAATTTTTTGGCAACGACTTGCTGGAAATCGCATCGCCAAATGTCGCTTAAACTTATCAACTAACAATGGCATACCTTCTTCACGCCGGCGCCGGTGGCCTAACGGATACTCCACCACGGCTTTATCTGTCGCACTACTATCCTTAAAAAAAACCTGCACTGCGTTAGCGATAGAGCGCTTCTCAGGGTCGTGATAATCCGCCGAATACTCGGCGTTTTCCTCTACCACCATCTTGCCCCGCAGCTCATCAATCAGCGGATGAGCCGCGTGAAAGCTATCTTCATAATGATCAGCGGTCAGCTCGCCAAAGATAAGCGGCACCGCGGTCATGTACTGCAAGCAGTGGTCGCGGTCCGCTGGGTTAGCGAGCGCCCCGGTTTTGGAAATGATACGGATAGCCGAATCATGAGTGGTCAACACGACCTTATCGATATCAGCCAAGCGATCTTTCACCTGCGGATGAAGGACTACCGCAGCTTCACAAGCCGTTTGAGCATGAAACTCAGCAGGGAAAGCGATCTTGAAAAGGATATTCTCCATCACATAACTGCCAAACTCGCGCTGGAAACGCAGCCGACGCTCCGCTTCTGGCTTCAGGCTCAAATCTTTATTGGCGTGGCTAAACAGCACATCGTAGAAGCCCCATTGGGGCGCCGACAGCGCGCTGGGAATACCCATTTCACCGCGCAGGGCGATATCCGCCAAGCGCACACCCCGTGAAGTGGCGTCCCCCGCGGCCCAGCTTTTCCGCGAACCTGCGTTGGGCGCATGACGATAAGTTCGCAGGCTCTGACCATCGACCCATGCATGGGAAAGCGCCGACAGCACCTGCTCACGATTGGCGCCCAGCAACTTGGCAGCCACCGCAGTAGACGCCACCTTTACTAGTACCACGTGATCGAGTCCAACCCGATTAAAGCTGTTTTCCAGCGCCAGTACACCCTGTATTTCATGGGCCATAACCATTGCTTCAAGCACATCACGCATCACAAGCGGTGCTTCACCTTGAGCAACTCGCCGCTGAGAGAGGTGATCGGCTACCGCCAGAATGGCCCCAAGATTATCGGAGGGGTGGCCCCACTCGGCGGCAAGCCAGGTATCGTTATAGTCCAGCCAGCGGATGATACAGCCGATATCCCATGCCGCTTTGACTGGATCAAGACGCAGCGTTGTGCCTGGGACTCGCGCTCCAAACGGCACCACCGTGCCTTCAACTATCGGCCCAAGGTGCTTGGTACACTCCGGAAAGCGTAGTGCCAAGAGCCCACAGCCAAGCGTATCCATCAGGCAGTAACGCGCAGTCTCCAGCGCCTCTTGGGAACACACCTGATAGTTCAGGACATAATCGGCAATGGCCTGCAGCTCGGGATCGTAATCGGGCCGCTCATTGGCTTCGGATGTGGCAGATGGTCTGGTAGACATAGCGCTCTCTCCTACTGTTGAATCACCTACTCCTCAGTATGGCTCAAGGAACGCGCCCTAAAAGCTGTCCCCAGGAATTCTCACCACTCCTTCCATCAATACCCGGGCACTACGGCTCATCACCGCCTGCTCGATATGCCACCGCCCCTCGTTCAAGCTTGCTTCTGCGCCAACCCGCAGGCTGCCAGAAGGGTGTCCAAAAGTGACCGCGTTACGTTGACCGCCACCTCCTGCTGCCAGATTCACCAGCGTGCCTTCAATGGCAGCTGCGGCGGCAATGGCGACGGCGGCCGTGCCCATCATGGCGTGATGCAACTTGCCCATCGAGAGCGCTCGCACCACCAGATCGATATCACTAGCATTCACACTCTTACCGCTCGAAGAGAGGTAATCCACTGGCGGGCCCACAAACGCCACTTTGGGTGTGTGCTGACGGTTAGCGGCCTCACTGATGTCGCTTATCAGCCCCATTCGTAATGCGCCATGGGCACGAATGGCTTCAAACATCGCAAGCGCTTTACCGTCGCCATTGATGACATCCTGAAGCTCGGTACCCACGTAGCCAATATCGTCGGCATTAATGAAGATCGTGGGTATCCCGGCATTGATCAGGGTGGCTTTCAACACTCCTACACCCGGGACGTCCAGTTCATCGATTAGGTTGCCAGTGGGGAAGATTGCTCCCTCGCCGTCCGCCGGATCCTTAAAGGCTACTGGAATCTCAGCCGCGGGAAATGTCACTCCATCCAGCTCAAAACCGCCAGTCTCCTGCACTTGACCATTCACGACAGGCACCTGGGAGACGATAGTTTTCTGAATATTGACCTGCCAGATTCTTACCTCGACGACACCATTTTCCGGAATACGTGATGCATCAACCAGACCATTGGCAATCGCAAAGGGGCCGACCGCTGCAGAAAGGTTGCCGCAATTACCGCTCCAATCCACATAGGGCTTGTCGATAGAGACCTGGCCAAACAGGTAATCCACATCGTGATCGGCTGACTCACTTTTCGACAGGATCACCGTCTTGCTAGTGCTTGAAGTGGCTCCTCCCATACCATCAATCTGCTTTTCGTAGGGATCGGGGCTGCCGATTACCCGCAGCAGCAACTGATCCCGCGCCACGCCCGGCCGCTGGGCCGCTTCGGGTAGATCGTTGAGCTTAAAAAATACGCCCTTACTGGTGCCGCCGCGCATATAGGTGGCCGGGATCTTTATCTGCGGCTCATGTTTTTTTTGTACTGACTCGCTCATTATTACCACTCCTAAAAATAACCCGGTGCTCTAAGCCTGATTCGAAAAGCCTGATTCGAAAAGCTAAAGACACCGGGTTCTTTTGGCCAGCTAACTGTTTAAGCCGCCGACGATTCGAGGAAGTCCTGGGCGAAGCGCTGCAGTACGCCACCAGCGGTGTAAATTGATACTTCCTCGGCGGTATCCAAACGGCACTTCACCGCAACCTGCTCGCTGTCACCGTTGTGGCGGTGGATTACCAGGGTGAGCATCGCCCCCGGCGAAACGGCGCCTTCCACATCGAAGGTTTCGGTGCCATCCAGACCCAGTGTCATTCGCGTGGTGCCGGATTCAAACTCCAGCGGCATCACCCCCATCCCGATCAGGTTGGTGCGGTGAATACGCTCAAAGCCTTCGGCGGCAATCGCTTCAACGCCTGCCAGTGCCACCCCTTTGGCTGCCCAGTCCCGTGAGGAGCCCTGGCCGTAATCCGCACCGGCAATAATGATCAGCGGCTGCTTACGCGCCATATAGGTTTCAATGGCTTCCCACATGCGTGTCACTTCGCCTTCCGGCTCTACCCGCGCCAGCGAGCCCTGTTTTACCTTGCCGTCGGCGTCGCGCACCATTTCGTTAAACAACTTCGGGTTGGCGAAGGTGGCCCGCTGAGCAGTTAGGTGGTCACCGCGGTGGGTGGCGTAGGAGTTGAAGTCCTCCTCCGGCAGGCCCATTTTGGCCAGGTACTCCCCCGCCGCACTGTTCAACTGAATAGCGTTAGAGGGCGACAGATGATCAGTGGTGATATTGTCCGGCAAAATTGCCAGCGGCCGCATGCCTTTAAGCGTGCGCACCTTGGCCATATTGCCCTCCCAGTAAGGCGGACGGCGGATATAGGTACTCTGGGGCCGCCAGTCATACAGCGGGCTGACCTGGGCGCGGGCGCTCTTGTCCAGATCGAACATGGGGATATAGGTCTGACGGAACTGCTCCGGCTTCACCGACGATTTAACAATCGCGTCGATCTCTTCATCCGCTGGCCAGATATCCTTCAACGTGACGGGGTTGCCTGCCTGATCCACACCCAGGGCGTCTTTTTCGATATCAAAGCGAATCGTACCCGCAATGGCGTAGGCGACCACCAGGGGCGGTGACGCCAGAAAAGCCTGCTGGGCATGGGGATGGATACGGCCATCGAAGTTACGGTTACCGGAAAGCACGGCGGTCGCATAGAGATCACGCTCAATAATCTCCTGCTGGATTTTTGGATCCAGCGCCCCGGACATACCGTTACAGGTGGTACAGGCGTAGGCGACCACACCGAAGCCGAGATTTTCAAGCTCGCTCATTAATCCAGCTTCTTCCAGGTACATCTTGACGGTTTTCGAGCCCGGCGCCAGCGACGACTTCACCCATGGCTTACGCAGCAGACCCAGCCGGTTGGCGTTACGGGCGATTAGCCCTGCCGCGACCATATTGCGCGGGTTGGAGGTATTGGTGCAGCTGGTAATGGCGGCGATGATAACCGCGCCATCGGGCATTTTACCCGCTTTCTCTTCCGCTTGTGCCGCCTCAAGCCCGACGGCAATGCCGCGTTGGGCAAGCTCTGATGTGGGCAAATGGGCGTGAGGATTGGAGGGCCCCGCCAGGGTGCGGGTTACCGATGAGAGGTTAAAGGTCAGCACCCGCTCGTACTTAACCTCGGTCAAGCTATCCGCCCAGAGGCCGGTGTGCTTGGCGTAGGTTTCCACCAGCGCCACCTGCTCATCTTCACGGCCGGTAATTTTCAGGTAATCGATAGTTTGGCCATCGATGTAGAACATCGCCGCGGTCGCGCCGTACTCGGGGGTCATATTGGAAATAGTGGCGCGATCGCCGACCGTTAGGGCATCGGCACCTTCGCCATAAAACTCCAGGTAAGCGCCCACTACCCGCTCTTTACGCAGGAACTCGGTAATCGCCAGCACCATGTCGGTGCCGGTAATCCCAGGCTGCAGCTTGCCGGTCAGCTCCACGCCGACGATATCCGGCAGGCGCATCATGGAGGCACGGCCCAGCATGACGCTTTCGGCCTCCAGACCACCCACGCCTACGGAGATAACGCCCAGGGCATCGACCATGGGGGTATGGCTATCGGTGCCCACACAGGTATCCGGGTAGGCAATGCCGTCGCGATTCTGCACCACCGGCGACATCTTCTCCAGATTGATCTGGTGCATGATGCCGTTGCCGGGAGGAATCACATCGACGTTCTCAAACGCCGTCTTGGTCCAGTTGATAAAGTGGAAACGGTCATCATTGCGGCGATCTTCAATGGCGCGGTTTTTCTCGAAGGCGCCCTCTTCCGACCCTGCGTGCTCCACCGCCAGCGAGTGGTCAACGATCAGTTGGGTGGGCACTACAGGATTAACCTTGGCGGGGTCGCCGCCCTTCTCGGCAATAGCGTCACGCAGCCCCGCCAAGTCGACCAGCGCGGTCTGGCCAAGGATATCGTGGCAAACGACGCGCGCCGGGTACCAAGGAAAATCCAGATCGCTCTTGCGCTCGATCAGCTGTTTTAGCGCATCAGTGAGCAGTTCAGGATCACAGCGGCGCACCAGCTGTTCCGCCAGCACGCGAGAGGTGTAAGGCAGCTGTGCGTAGGCACCGGGCTGGATATCTTCCACCGCCTCGCGAGCATCAAAAAACTCAAGCGCTGTGCCAGGCAGGGGTTTACGGTATTGGGTATTCATAGCAGACAGACTCACAAGAAGGGGCTGAAAAAAGCCCGGTGTCCAAGTCACCGGGCAGCAAGCGGTTCAGTCTCGCGCTTCTATCGGCACCCACTCGCTCTTCTCAGGGCCAGTGTAATCGGCGCTAGGGCGAATAATGCGGTTATTGGCGCGCTGCTCAAATACGTGCGCCGCCCAGCCGGTCAGCCGTGACATCACAAAAATCGGCGTAAACAGCTTGGTGGGTATATCCATAAAGTGATAAGCGCTGGCGTGGAAAAAGTCTGCGTTACAAAACAGCTTCTTCTCACGCCACATAACCGCTTCGACCCGTTCAGAAACCGGGTAAAGCACCTTATCGCCCACATCGTCAGAGAGCTTCTTGGACCAATGCTTGATAATCGCGTTGCGCGGGTCGGACTCGCGATAAATCGCATGCCCAAAGCCCATGATTTTATCCTTACGCGCCAGCATGCCCAGGATTTTGCTTTCTGCTTCTTCCGGCGACTGCCAATCCTCGATCATCGCCATGGCCGCTTCGTTGGCACCGCCATGCAGGGGGCCGCGCAGCGACCCAATCGCACCGGTCACGCAGGAGTGCATATCGGAAAGCGTGGAGGCACACACCCTTGCGGTAAAGGTAGAGGCGTTGAACTCATGCTCGGCGTAAAGAATCAGCGATACGTTCATCACCCGCGCATGCAGTTCAGAGGCGGGCTCGCCGCGCAGCATATTAAGGAAATGCCCGCCTACTGAGTCATCATCCGTTTCGGTGTCGATGCGTACGCCGTCGTGGGAGAAGCGGTACCAGTAGCAAATAATCGACGGCAGCACCGCCAGCAGCCGATCAGCAACGTCTTGTTGTTGATCAAAATTTTCCTCGGTTTCCAGATTGCCCAGCATTGAGGTGCCGGTGCGCATGACATCCATCGGATGGGCGTCTTTGGGGATCTGCTCAAGCACCGTTTTCAATGCATCGGGCAAGCCGCGCAGGCTTTTGAGCTTGCTGGTGTAGTGATCTAACTCACCCTGATTAGGCAACTTGCCTTTTAACAGCAGGTAAGCGACCTCTTCAAATTTGGCTTTTTCAGCAAGCTCTTTGATATCGAAGCCACGGTAGGTCAGGCCTGAACCTGTTTTGCCTACCGTACACAGCGCGGTGGAACCGGCGCTCTGGCCACGTAGTCCTGCACCTGTTACGGGTTTATCAGCCATGGTGTGTCTCCTAACTCTGCTTTTATTTTAAGTTGTGTTTTTCAAATATGGTCGTTCGTTAAGCTGGCGCTTGGTTTACTGGTCATCGCCTTTCTCGGCAAACAGCGCGTCCAGCTTTTGCTCGAAGTCGTGGTAGTTCAGAAAATCGTAGAGTTCGTCGCGGGTCTGCATGATAGGCACCACGTCTTTTTGGTGGCCGTTATCGAGAATGCTTTGATAGACCTGCAGTGCCGCGGCGTTCATAGCGCGGAACGCGGAAAGCGGGTAAAGCACCATGCGGCAGCCGACATCGCCCAACTCGGATTGGGTAAACAGCGGAGTAGCGCCGAACTCGGTGATGTTAGCCAAAATGGGCGCGTTGACCCTTTCGCAGAAGGCCTTGTAATCATCCAGGGTGTGAACCGCTTCGGCGAAGATGGCATCTGCCCCGGCTTCCACGCAGGCGTTGGCGCGCTCAATGGCCGCATCGAGGCCCTCTTTTTGAAACGCATCGGTGCGGGCAATTAAATAGAAGTCGGGATCGATCTTGGCATCGGCGGCAGCTTTGATACGGTCGACCATCTCCTGCTGAGAAACAATCGCTTTATTGGGGCGGTGACCACAGCGCTTTTGCGCGACCTGATCTTCCATATGCACCGCGGCGACGCCAGCGCGCTGCATCTCTTTCACGGTACGTGCGATATTGAAGGCACCACCCCAACCGGTATCGATATCCACCAGCAGCGGCAGCTCGGTAGCGCCGCAGATACGGTGGGCATCTTCCACCACATCATTCATGGTCGTCATGCCCAGATCCGGCAAGCCGAAGGAGGCGTTGGCAACACCGCCACCGGAAAGGTAAATAGCCTGATGGCTGACTTTTTCTGCCATCAGCGCTGTATAGGCATTGATGGTGCCGAGTATCGGCAGCGGACGATTCGCTTCTAGCGCGGCCCGAAACCGGGCGCCGGGAGTCATCTGGGACATGGGACGTTTCTCCTGCTGTAATGTTGATATGTTGTTATGGTTTAGCTTTGTGATTGGGACGCTGACTGTTCTAGGGTCGCTGCATAGCGATCCGCCACATTGGCGCGGGAGGCGCTGACGTGGCGGCGCATGAGCAGCTCGGCCAGCTCGGCATCGCCGGCCTCAATGGCATCGACAATGCGATGGTGCTCCACAAAGGCGCGCTGTGGTCGCGTGCCACTGGCACTGAACTGGGTGCGATAAAGACGCACAAGGTAATAGAGATCGTCGCAGAGCAGGTTCATTAGCATTTTGTTATGACTGCCCTGAACGATGCAGTAGTGAAAATCGAGATCACCTTCGCGCTGGTAGTAAGCTTCGCCGCGTTTCAGGTCGGCCTGGCCTTCATGTAGCGCCAGAACATCCCGCAAGCCCTGGACCTCTTCCGGCGACATATGCTCCGCCGCGAGGCGCGCCGCCATACTTTCCAAGGCTTCACGCAGGTCAAACAGCTCTAAAAGCTCTTTCATCGAGAGCTTAACCACCCGTGCGCCCACATGGGGAACCCGTTCGATGAGGCGGTGTGCTTCCAGGCGGCGCATCGCCTCGCGCAGCGGCCCGCGTGAAATACCGTAGGTTTTAGACAGTCCCGGCTCGGTGATCTTACTGCCGGGAGCAAGCTCTCCGCGTACGATGGCATCCTGCAACTGATGAAATACCCGCTCGGCGAGCGTGCGTACTTCGGGTACAGCCATTTCATGCAGCGAGGTGTCGGAATAAGAAGAAGAAACGGGTAAGCTCATAGCGAATTGTCGACAATTAGGAACATAGCGAAACTTTAGCCTCGCGAGCCACAGCCGTCAACTTGCTTATAAAGCGACTTTATGCATCTTTAGTTGTAGACAAAAAGTCTAGCTGCAAAAAAAGTGTCAACAATCCCGCTTCGAGCGTGAGAAATGCGTCAATCGTGCCACTGGTGCCGATCTTCAACGACCTCTAACATATGCAGCCCTTTTACCGGCCAGGCGTTTGCTTAATGAACCAGGCGTTGACGATAACTGCCCTGCCCTATTCACCCGACCCATTGGGAATATTCGCCTGCCTACGTGCCAGGCCCGGCGCAGTGCTGCTCGATAGTGGCCGCCCTATCGCCACCGGTCGCTTTGATATTATCAGCAGCGACCCGCTTGCTACGCTGGAAGTTGCTCACCATGGCGAAGCGAGTATTGCGTCAGATCAGCTTAGCCTACCGGCGCACATAGCTAGTGATGCGTTTGCCCTGCAGCAGTGGCTACTGGATCAACTGGATATTCCTGATAAAAACAGTGAACTCCCTTTTTTAGGTGGGTTAATAGGCTACTGGGGCTACGATTTAGGGCGAAAAACCTTATCGATACCGAGCGCTCAGGCAAGCCCAGTAACGTTACCGCAAGCCCGCTTAGGGCTTTACGATTGGTGTATCACACTGGATCACATGGCCCAACAGGCGTGGTTAATCGCCACCCCGCAGCGCCGGGAGCAGGTGGAGAGCTGGCTTACCCAGTCGCCAGGGCCAACTAGTGCGTTTACATTAACCAATAGCTTTAAAGCAGAACTTAGCCACGCCCAATACGTCGCACGCTTTAACGCCGTGCAGCGCTATATTCGAGCGGGTGACTGCTATCAAATCAATCTGGCTCAGCGTTTTTATGCCGATTACCAGGGGGATGAGTGGCAGGCCTACCTGCAGTTACGCAAAGCGACCCCCACGCCCTATTCAGGTTTTATGGCCTGGGGCGATAAGGCCGTACTGTCACTTTCGCCCGAGCGGTTTATTCAGTGCCGCAATGGCGAGGTCGAAACACGGCCGATTAAAGGTACCCGCCCGCGAGGCGCGACGCCAGAAGAGGATCAGTCGCTGGCTGAAGAGCTAATGAGCAGCACTAAAGATCGCGCTGAAAATGTGATGATTGTTGACCTGATGCGCAACGACCTGGGTCGTGTGTGTCAGCCTGGCTCCATTCGCGTGCCGCAGTTGTGCCACTTAGAGAGCTATCCCAACGTTCACCATTTAGTTAGCGTCGTACAGGGGGAACTGGCCGATAACGACACACCACTGGCACTGCTTAAGGCAGCTTTTCCCGGCGGCTCAATTACCGGCGCACCCAAGATTCGCGCCATGCAGATCATTGATGAATTAGAGCCCTGCCAGCGCAGCGTCTATTGCGGCAGTTTAGGCTATGTCGATGTACGCGGCAGTATGGATACCTCCATCGCTATTCGGACAGTGGTCGCCGAGGCGGGAAGATTGCACGTATGGGGAGGCGGAGGCTTAGTGGCAGACTCTCAAGCGGACGAAGAGCACACCGAAACACTGGATAAGATTCGTCATCTGATTGGCGCGCTGGAATAAGAAATTAAATTTCTATATCAAAAAGGAATATAAAAACCTAACTAAACGGTATTGGGGAGTCACGGGTCGGGTTTGATAACCTAGTCACCATATCTACACTCGAACAGGTGGCAGCATGTCCTCAGAGCTTGAAGCGATCAATAAAGAATTTGCAAACAACGGTAACAAAAACCCTCAAGGCTTGATTGAGTGGGCGCTGGCGCAAGGCGCACGGCCTATTTGCACCACCAACTTTCGCCCTTTTGAGGCGGTGATTCTGCACATGGTCAGCCAGGTACGCCCGGATATACCCATCGTATGGATGGACAGCGGTTACAACACCGAGGCGACCTATCAATTCGCCGACGAGGTGATAAAACAGCTCAACCTCAATATCGTCAGCTTCGTGCCCCGTCGTACCCGCGCCCACCGCGAAGCGCTGGACGGCCCCATGCCGGGCATTGACGACCCGCGCCATGCAGCCTTTACTCAGGAAGTTAAACTCGAACCCTTCGAGCGTGCGTTGCGTGAAATGCAGCCCGACGTATGGTTCACCGCGCTACGCGCTGAAGACACCCCCGAACGCGCCAAAATGCAGGCGGTTAGCCGCAACAGCAACGGCCTGTTAAAAGTGGCCCCGCTGCTACAGTGGAGCGCTAAAGATATGTATCAGTACCTACAGGCGCATAACCTACCCAACAACTTCGACTACTTTGACCCCACCAAAGTGGAAGAGAAGCGCGAATGCGGACTGCATTTACAGCACTGATACTCGCCAATAATCAATACTCGGGCAGGTCTAAGTCCTCAAACAGCGACTGTTCATGACGTGGGCCTGCTGTTAGCGCTTCATCTACACGGTCACGGGTTAAGTGAGGCGCAAAGCGCTCTAAAAAGTCATACATATAGCCGCGCATAAAAGTGCCACGACGAATACCAATCTTGGTCGTGGAGCTAGCAAATAAGTGGCTAGCATCGAGCGCTACCAAATCATCATCAAGCGCTTCATCCACGGCCATATGCGCCACAATGCCAACCCCCATGCCCAACCGCACGTAGGTTTTGATCACGTCAGCATCAGCGGCGGTTAGCACTACATTGGGCGTTAGGCCCTTGGCTTTAAAGGCATCGTCTAACTGCGAGCGGCCGGTAAATCCAAACACATAGGTCACCAACGGATGTTCAGCGAGCGCCTCTAGGGTCAGCGGGCCGTTATGGGTTGCCAAAGGATGCCCCTTAGGCACCAATACGCAGCGGTTCCAGCGATAGCACGGCAACAGCACTAAATCGGTAAATAGTTCTAGCGATTCGGTCGCAATAGCGAAATCTGCCTGACCTTCACTGACCATCTGCGCGATCTGCTTAGGCGTACCCTGCTGCATATGCAGCGCCACATCAGGGTATTTCAGAGTAAATTCGCTGATAATGGGCGGCAGCGCGTAGCGAGCTTGAGTATGAGTCGTCGCAATGGCTAGGCTACCGCGGCGCTCGTCGCTATGCTCCTGGGCCACCTGCTTGATGTTTTCGGTGAGGCGCAGAACCTGCCCGGCCAGGTCAATAATCGACTGCCCGGCCGGCGTAACCCGCGTCAGGTGCTTCCCGCTGCGGGCAAAAATTTCGACGCCAAGCTCATCTTCCAACAACCGTATCTGTTTGGAGATCCCTGGCTGTGAGGTAAATAGACTTTGCGCTGTGGCTGAGACGTTTAGGTTATGTCGATTGACTTCCCAGATATAGCGTAGCTGTTGTAGCTTCATATCCTCACCTTATTTATTCTCTAAACAGATCTATGTAGGACGCGCCTGAAACACATCTTTGCGCAGCTACTACGATGCGTTTGATGGAAAGCGGCGCTGGTGCCGCACTTTACAGCACCAGATAGAATAAAAAACAAATGAATAATACTTTTATATTATAAAAAAATCTTCCTACCAGCATCCATTAATTTCTGCTATTCAGATAAATCACCACACGGGAAATTTGCCAGCAACCTCCGCGCCCGCTAACATCTGCCCACGCTTATCGTGATAGAGATGAGGCGCGGTGAACGAGCGCCAATTGATCGCGTAATGACCGTTGCTCCATTTGAGGCAACGAAACAGTAAGAGCAACGCAAACGGGAGAAGCAAATGGCTAATAATGTTGATGTCACCAACGCCAATTTTGAGCAAGAAGTCCTCAACGCTGAACAGCCTGTGCTAATGAAATTCTGGGCGCCCTGGTGTGGCCCATGCAAAGTCATGGCCCCGGTCGTTGATGAAGTAGCTGCAGAGCGTCAGGACAGCCTGAAAGTCGTTAGTGTCAATGTTGACGATGCACCTGAAATTGCTGCCGAGCAAGGCGTACGCGGTGTACCTACCGTGATGCTGTTTAAAGCTGGCACCAAAGTCGCCTCACTGGTCGGCGCGCAATCTAAGTCGCAACTGACGCAGTTCATCGAACAAAACGCCTGATGAATGTGTAGCACTTCTAACAGCCGCCGACTCTGTCGGCGGTAGCATTAGCCAGTACTCCCTACCCTAGCTTCTGCGCTTCCACGGCGGCAAACTTGCATCACTCGCCCGGCCATCTTTAACGCGACGCTTCCCAGGCCCTAACAGTCGTGCGATCCAACGTGTTTGTGGATGACTATCGAGGGCAATCTTCAGCGTCATCGTCAGCACCACAGAAAGCAGCATCCCCGCCGCACCAAATATCCACCCCCAAACCACCAGCGATAAAAACGCTACGAAAGTGGAAAGTCCCAGCGCCTGCCCCATTACCCGCGGCTCAATCAGGTTGCCGAGCACAAAGTTGATGACTAAATAAGCGGAGGCAAGTAGCAGCGCCTGAAAAGCACCGCCATCTTGAGCGACCAGCAGTAACAGCACGGGAGGTATCGCGGCCAACGCGGAGCCAATATTAGGGATGAAGTTGAGTGCGAAGGCCAACACGCCCCACAATAGCGGAAAATCCACGCCTACGATCATGCAAGAGAGCCATACCAGCGCCCCGGTAGCTAGGCTAATCATGGTTTTTACAGCTAGATAGCGCTTCAGCGTTAAGCTGAACTCACTAAAGCGTTTCAGGCTGGGGGCCGGATTCTCCAATGCACGCGAGACTTTGTCGCGTACATTAAGCGTTTCAAACAGCATAAAGATGACCAGCAGCCCAACAATAATGCTTTGCATGAAGAGGTTGCCGAGCTGACCCAATAACGCCGGCATCCAGGAGCCTTCATCTTCCCCTTCGAACAGCGAGTTGATCTGGTCGGGATTGATGGCTAGTCCCCGTGACGAGAGCGCATTAAGCAAGTTCCAATACTGCTCATAAAGCCGCGACTCTATCTCCGGCAACGCTGTTACAAAGGTACTAAAGCTATTAACGACCAGCAGGCCAATCAGCGATATAAACGCCAGTAATACCATCAAGGTCAGAAATGCCGACATCCGCATGCTTAAACCACAGCGATGCAGCCACTGTACCGGTGAGGTGCACACGACAGCGATAAATATCGCCAGCAGAAGTGGCACTAATAAATCAGCGCCTGCTTTCATTCCAGCGATAATCACTACCAACGCGGCAAGCGCCAAGGTGGCATTGAGTGGAATACTACGGTAATCCTCATCAGACACTTTCGACATAATCCATCCCTAGCTTGTTATCCATATATAATGGCTACATTCGGCATATTGCACAAACCGTGCAATTAATAAGTAACTGTTTTGCGTCTACTCTTCCGTACTGAACTTTCTCTCCTACTTCGCTTCCAAGCTGAGTCTGCCCTAACTTATTAAAACAGCTTTTAAAATCAGGGTTTAACTTGGCGGCGCGACTGCCTGTTCTCTAAGGAAAACATTTATGAAAGCAATACCGGCAAACCTTCAAACACCAGGCTCTAAACGTTTACGTAATGGCCTACTAGGTGGTGCTCTATTGACACTCCTTAGCGTTCCTTTTGCTCACGCTTCACCATCAACCCCGCCCCAACCCAGCCTGCATGTTCAAGCGCAGTCGTGGGTTGAGGTAGAACCCGACAAAGCCACCCTAAATGCGCGGCTATGGGAAAACACTCCCGCCCTTTCCACCTTGGAAGAGAGCGATAGTAGCGCACTTAGTGATGCGCGCGAGCGTTTAGAGACCCGCGCCAGCGAATTAATCGAAAAAATGGAAGCTACGGGCCTTGAGCGCACCGCCATTAACGCTGGCTCGCTCAATGTTTATCCTGAGCATATTCAAGGACCGCGCAACGAAGACGGCGAGCATGAAACACTCCAGCGCACGCGACTGGAGCGCCCAATCACCGTCGAACTTACCGATCTTAAGCAGTTAAGCGAAGTGTTAGACGCACTGATTGCCGCAGGTGTTAACTCGCTGGACGGCGTGCAATTCGATCTACAGGACCGTGATGCCGCCACCGATGAAGCATTGGTAAAAGCGCTAGAGAAAGCGCAGCACAAGGCCAATTTGATGGCCGACAGCTTAGATGCCGAACTTGGCCATGTGCAGCGCATTGAAGAAACGCAATCGCCTATTTTCCAGCCGCGCATGATGGCAATGCGGGCAGAAAGCGATTCTGCTGCCAACCAATCGGGTGCCGCCATTGATTACAGCCCCGGCACCATTCGTATTGATGCCGGGGTTAGCGTTGAGTGGGCGCTTAAAGGGCCAAATGCTCCAGGCCGCCCAGGTAGCGACGTAGCGGCTCAGGAATAGTTACAGAGCCATCCGCCTGCTGGTGGTTTTCAAGCACTGCCAGCAGGCAACGACCCACCGCTAGTCCAGAACCATTCAAGGTATGCAGCAGCAATGGCTTTTTAGAGTCCGGGTGGCGATAACGCGCCTGCATACGCCGCGCCTGAAAATCCTCGCAGTTAGAAACCGACGAGATCTCCCGGTACGTCTCCTGGCTGGGTAACCACACTTCTAAATCGTAGGTTTTAGTCGCCCCAAAGCCCATATCCCCAGTGCACAGCGTTACCACGCGATAAGGCAACTCCAACGCCTGCAGAATCGCCTCGGCGTGACCGCGCATCTCTTCCAATGCTGCGTAGCTTTTCTCCGGCTCCACAATCTGTACCATCTCGACTTTATCGAACTGATGCTGACGGATCATGCCGCGAGTATCGCGCCCGTGTGAGCCCGCTTCAGAGCGGAAACACGGCGTATGCGCGGTAAGCTTCATCGGCAAGGCCGACAGCTCAACGATTTCATCGCGCACAAAATTGGTGAGCGGCACTTCGGAGGTCGGGATCAGATGGTAATCGCGCTCATCGTCCAGCTTGAACAGATCTTCGCCAAACTTCGGCAGCTGGCCGGTGCCCATCAGCGAATCGCGGTTGACCATATACGGCACGTAGCACTCTTCGTAGCCGTGCTGTTCGGTTTGGGTATCCAGCATAAACTGCGCCAACGCCCGGTGCAGGCGCGCAATCGGCCCACGCATGACCGCAAAGCGGGCACCGGTGATTTTCGCCGCCAGCTCGAAATCGAGATAACCCGACTTTTTACCCAGATCAACGTGATCCAACACCTCGAAATCAAACGCCCGCGGCGTTCCCCAGCGGTGCAGCTCAACATTATCGGCTTCGCTTTTGCCTTCCGGCACGCTTTCGTGGGGCAGGTTGGGAATACCGCTGATAGCGTCGTCCCACTCTTCCTGGACGTCGGCCAGCTCGCGCTTGGCTTTATCCAGGCGATCGCCTAAATCACTGACTTCATCCAGCAGCGGTTGAATATCTTCACCGTTGGCCTTGGCTTTACCAATCGCCTTGGAGCGCATATTGCGCTCGTTTTGCAGCTGCTCGGTTTGCGTTTGCAGTTCGCGGCGACGCGACTCCAGCGCCTGCAGCCCCGCTTTATCAAGCACAAAGCCCCGGCGGGCCAGTTGTTGAGCAACCGTGTCAAGATCACCACGCAGCAGTTTCGGATCGAGCATGAATCCTGTCCCTTGGCCTGAAAACAATAAGAGCAACGCGCTGATGCGCGTGCATAAAAAGAGCTATTGTAGGCAAAAGCGTGGCGGTGGGCCATGGGCGGTGTCAGATGCGTACGTAGAGTGTTGTGATTCGTACGGTTTCTCGGCAACCTATTAGCATTACTTCTAGCCGAGCACCGTTGCCATGCCTACCGCTTTTGATCAAACGCTTGCCGCCATTGATGCTCTTCACGCCGAGGATCCGCGTTCCACGACGCTTGCCGATGGCACATCCATGCCTCAGGAACTGGCCTATGCCCAGCGCATGAGCGACTGGCTAGACCGCGTGCATGACGCGCCCGATGACGTGCTGCGCTTAGCCGTACGCGCACAGCACTTACAGCGCTGGTTAGTGCCGCGTGAGGAGTACCCCGAAGGGCGTGTGGGCTACTTAACCTGGCGGCGCGACCAGGGCAAGCGCGCAGGCGATACCACCGTCCAGCTAATGCGCGACGCAGGCTACAGTGACAAAGAAGCCGAGCGCGCCGCAGCGATTATTGGCAAGAAAGGCCTGGGCCGAGACCCCGATGTGCAAGCGCTGGAAGATTGCGCCTGCCTGGTATTTCTAGAGAACTACTTTGCCGACTTTTCGCGCAAGATCGAGCACGACCATATGGTTCGGATCGTGCAAATGACCTGGCGCAAAATGTCGCCCCGCGCCCACGATCTTGCCCTAACACTGCCCATGTCGGACGCCTCTGCTGCATTGGTAAAAGAGGCTCTGGGAGTGGATTAAGGAGAGGAGTCAGGTGTGGGGCAAGCGACAGAGCAAAACGCTACCGTAAGATGCAGCGGGGCAGCCGCTGCGGTAAAGTAGCGGTCTTCTTTTATTGCGCCCCCGGCACTGACGGCTTGATCAACTATGATTGCATCCTTGGACACCCGTACCGCCCCGTTCGAACGCTTGGGCAATGAGTATGTACGTTTTCTGCAGGCGCTCAAAACGCGCGGCTTTGAAGGCGAAATCGCGCCCGATTACGCCAACCGCACGGTGCTGGCGACGGATAACTCGATTTACCAGCGCCTACCCCAGGCGGCGGTCTACCCCAAGCATGCCGAAGATATAGAGCGTCTCACCCGGCTGGCCGCGCAAACCACTCACCGCAGTATTGTGTTAACGCCCAGGGGCGGTGGCACCGGCACCAACGGCCAGTCGCTCACCGACGGCATCGTGGTGGATGTCTCCCGCCACATGAATCAGATCCTAGAGGTCGATGTGGAAGCACGGCGGGTGCGCGTGCAAGCCGGGGTAATCAAGGATCAACTTAACGCCGCGCTCAAGCCCCATGGGCTGTTTTTCGCCCCGGAGCTTTCGACCTCCAACCGCGCCACTATTGGCGGCATGATCTCTACCGATGCCAGCGGCCAGGGCAGCTGCGAGTACGGCAAAACCCGTGATCACGTGCTGGAACTCGATACGATTCTGATCGGTGGAAAGCACCTGCACAGCCGCGCTTTATCATCGGACGAAGAGCAGGCTGAGTGCCAACAGGAAGGTATTCTTGGCCGCGTACACACCACCGCCGCCGACATTATCGACCAGCAGCGCGACTTGATTGCAGCCAAATTCCCGCCGCTCAACCGCTGCTTGACCGGCTACGACTTGGCCCATTTACGCGACGGCGAGGGACAGCTCAACCTCAACAGCCTGCTGTGCGGCTCGGAAGGCTCGCTGGGCTTTTTAAACGAAGCCGTCCTCAATGTATTGCCGATCCCCAAACACTCCACCCTGGTCAATGTGCGATACACCAGCTTTATGGATGCGTTGCGGGATGCCAAAGCATTAATGACTGCCAGCGCGCAGCCTACCTCGATTGAAACCATCGACGACACCGTGCTGCAACTGGCTATGGAGGACTTCGTCTGGGACAGCGCAGCGGAGTTCTTCCCGGCGACCGGTAGCACGCCGATTCGCGGTATCAACCTGATTGAGTTTAATGACGATGATCCTGAGCACTTGGCCGAGCGAGTACGGGCGTTCACTGATCATTTAAGCCAAGACAGCACCGTTGAGCGCCTAGGCTACACCTTGGCCGAGGGGCATGGGCAGATCCAGAAAGTTTAC
Organism: Vreelandella sp. DA03-1M; assembly: GCF_055725665.1. Lineage (NCBI taxonomy): Bacteria > Pseudomonadati > Pseudomonadota > Gammaproteobacteria > Oceanospirillales > Halomonadaceae > Vreelandella > Vreelandella sp. DA03-1M. Next base: position 1,649,380 of record NZ_CM146798.1, on the reverse strand, counting down.
GCCATGCGCAAACGCTCGGTGGGTTTGCTCGGCAATGTGCAGGGCGAGAAGCGGCCGATTCCGTTTGTGGAAGACACCGCCGTGCCGCCGGAGCATCTGGCCGATTTTATCGCCGAGTTCCGCGCCGCGCTGGATGCCCGAGGGCTCTCTTACGGGATGTTTGGCCATGTAGATGCTGGTGTACTGCACGTGCGCCCCGCTATCGATATGAAGGATCCCGAGCAGGAAAAGCTTATTCGCGCGGTGTCCGATGAAGTGGCGGCGCTTACCCAGCATTATGGCGGCCTGCTGTGGGGCGAACACGGCAAGGGCGTACGCTCCGAATATTCGCCTAAGTTCTTTGGCGAACTCTATCCCAGCCTACAGCGAGTAAAAGCCGCTTTCGATCCCTATAACCAGCTCAACCCTGGCAAGATCGCTTCGCCCGCCGAAAGCGGCGAGCTAATCGCGAAGGATAGCGACCCCGATCTGTTGACGGTCGATGGCGTGCCCATGCGCGGCCAGTTTGATCGCACCATCGATGAGCGTGCCTGGCAGGCCTATGACGCCGCGGTGTACTGCAACGGCAACGGCGCCTGTTACAACTACGACCTTGACGACCCCATGTGCCCTTCGTGGAAGGCGACGCGGGATCGACGCCACTCGCCCAAAGGCCGCGCCAGCTTGATCCGTGAGTGGCTGCGGCTGCAGACCCAGGCGGGGATCGACGTCGTTGAAGAGTCACGCAAGAAGAAAGCCGAAGGCGGCTGGGGCTTTATTAAACGCTTTCCATTGCGGGTGGCGAACACGCTAAGCCGCAAGCAGCACCACGACTACTCCCACGAAGTTTATGACGCCATGGCGGGGTGTCTGGCGTGTAAGTCTTGCGCGGGGCAGTGCCCGGTTAAGGTCAACGTCCCCCAGTTTCGTTCACAGTTTTTAGAGGTCTACCACGGCCGCTACCTGCGCCCGATTCGTGACTACGTGATTGGCGGCACCGAGTTTATGCTGCCCACCCTGGCCAAAGCCGCGCCGCTGTATAACGCCGTGATTGGCCAACGTTGGGTAGAGCAACTGATGCGCCGCACGCTGGGCATGAGCGATTCTCCGGCGCTTTCACGGGCCAGTGTAAAAAAGCAGTTGAAGGCCTGGGGCGTTGCCGAGGCAACGCCGCTCTCGCTGGCCCTGTTAACCGAGCAGCAGCGCGCCAACAGCGTGATTATTGTGCAAGACGCCTTCACCACCCACTTTGAAGCCAAGCTGGTCATGGACGTGGTAGAGCTACTCTCGCGCCTCAATCTACGCGTGTTCGTGATGCCCTATTCGCCGAACGGCAAACCGCTCCAGGTGCAGGGCTTTCTGGGCGCCTTCGAGCGCACCGCCGCCAAGCAGGCCGAACGGCTACGCACCCTGGCCCGTTTTGATATCCCCCTGGTAGGCATCGACCCGGCGATGACCCTCACCTATCGCCAGGAGTACGTCAAAGCGCTAGGCAATGAGGCCGTCCCCGAGGTGCTGATGCTGCAAGAGTGGCTGGCAACCCGCATCAATACGCTGGCGCCCACCCCGCTTAAGCTAACCGACCCAGGTTTCAAGCTGCTCTCCCACTGCACCGAGAAAACCAACGCACCGGGTAGCCCTAAAGCGTGGCAGCAGGTGTTTGCGGCCTTTGGGTTAGAGCTTGAGCTGATGACCACCGGCTGCTGCGGTATGTCCGGCACCTACGGCCATGAAACCCGCAATGCCGCTACGTCAGAAACCATCTACGCCCAGTCGTGGCAACCCCAGGTGGAAACCGAAGAAAACGCAGGCAAGCTACTGGCTACTGGATACTCCTGCCGCAGCCAGGTGAAGCGCTACTCGAATCAAGTACTGCAACACCCTTTGCAGGCGCTACTCATTGCCCTAAAGCGCAGCTGAAATTTGTACAAACACTAAACCTTGTATAACGTTGAGGGAGCTAACGGCGTGCAGTGCAAAAAGCTGTCACGCTGTTCATTGACTGCAGGGAGCCTCTTATTAACGTAATGAGCGCAGGCCAGACAAGGCAAAAATCAACGAAAAAGCGGAGTTTACGAATTGTAAATGAGCATTTTGAGGTGATTTTTAACGCCGTATGGGCAAGCGCAATAGTTAATCAGAGGTTTCCTATTTTTCAGGAGCTGCCTTGTTGTCTCTATTTTCTTCCCTGACTCGCCTAGGCGCAGGCGCTGTTCTAACCCTGAGCCTAGCATCCCTCGCTATCGCTCAGGAAAACCGTGTTGAGACGCAGGTGGTGGCGGACTCTCCTCGGATAGAGGTGCTGCCATTGACCGGCAGCGTTAGCGCCCCACAAACCTCCCAGCTGTCTAGCGCTGAAGCGGGTCAGGTCAGCGAGCTAACGGTTGAGATGGGCGACACAGTCACTCAAGGCCAGCCGCTGCTCTCACTGGATACCCGCGATATTAGCCTGGAAAGCCAGCGTGCCCGCGCGGATCTGGCCCAGGCCGAAGCCGAACGCGACGAAGCGCAACGCCTAGTGAGCGAAGCCAACCAGCTTTCGGCGCAAAATTTTGCCGCCAGCCAGCGCCGTCAGCGTGAAGGCGCTTTGGCGGCGGCCCAGGCCACCCTTGAAGCGCGCCGAGCCGACTACGAGCTGGCCCAGTTGCAGTTGGAGCGTCATCAAATACGCGCCCCTTTTGACGGCATGGTCACTCACCGGGAGAGCAATATCGGTGAGTGGGTCAACCCCGGTGACAACCTGCTTACCTTGGTCGATTTAGCGTCTCTACGCTTGGATTTCTCGGTGCCGCTCTCTGCCTACCAGCGCTTTGAGGGCTCTCAATTAGAGGTACGCTTAGAAGGCAGCGATCAATGGCACCCGGCGCGTACCCTCGCGCGTATTCCCCTCGATGCCAGCTCAAGGCAGTTTCTGCTGCGAGCGGCACCTGAAACACCCCTTGAAATGCTACCGGGTATGGCGGTGGAAGGCCGTTTGCAGCTTAACGGCGAAAGCGGACCCAGCGTGCCGCGGGATGCCCTCATTCGCCGCCCGGATGGCAGCGTCAGCGTTTGGCTAGCCCGCCAGAGTGATGATACTTGGCAGGCGTTCGAGCAGCGGGTTGAGATCGGCAGTAGCTACCAGGGAGAGGTCGCCGTCAATGAGGGCCTATCAGCGGGAGACCGCGTGATCGTCGTCGGTAATGAGCGGCTTGAAGAGGGGCAAGAAGTGTCCCTGAGCGACGACTAAAGGAGCCCGCCCCCCCGTATGTTTGCCGCCATTATTCGTCACGGCATCTTGGTTAGCGTTATTACGCTGATCCTGCTGATTCTGGGTATCGCCGCCATTTGGCGCATGCCGGTACAGATGATCCCCGACCTGGAAACCCGCGTGGTGGGTATCGAGACCCAATGGCCGGGTGCCACGCCGCAGGATATTGAAAAGGATATCTTGATCGAGCAGGAGGAGTTCCTGCGTAATGTGCCCAACCTGCAGCGCATGGAGTCCACCGCCAGCAGCGGCAGCGCCGAAATCGAGCTGGAGTTCCCGTTTGGCGTCGATCTCACCGAAACCTTGATTCGGGTTAACAACTCGCTAAGCCAAGTACACTCCTACCCCAACAACGTCGACCAGCCGCGCATCGTCGCCAACTCGTTTTCCGCCAACGCCTTTATGTACTTTAACGTTGGCCCTCGGGAGGGTAACCCGCGCCAGCTCGATATGCCCGCCATGCGCGATTACCTGGAAGATAATGTCCGCCCGCGCCTGGAGAGCGTTGCCGGCGTATCGGAAGTCACGGTTTCCGGTGGTGCCGAGCGGCAAGTGCAGCTGCTGATCGACCCTGAAGCGCTAGTCGCCCGTGAACTAAGTATCGCTGATATTCAGGCCGCCCTTCAGGCCCGCAACCAGGATGTCTCCGGCGGTAACCTCGAGAGCGGCAAACGCCGCTACCTGCTGCGTACCGTGGGCCGTTTTGAGGATGTGGAGAGCCTTGAAGCGCTGATCCTCATCCGCGACGGCGACGCGGTCACCCGGCTAAGCGATGTGGCTGAAGTACGCCAATCCTACGCCGAGCTCACTTCTCGCGCTTACAGCTCGGACGGACAGCCGGTATTAAGCGTGCAAGTGCGCCGTGAACCGGGCGCCAATGTGATCGACATCAAGCGCGCCATGCTCGACGAAGTCGCGGCGCTTAATGAAGGTCTGCTAGCCGAGCAGGGCATGCGTATGACGCTCTCTAGCGACGACGTGCGCTACGTGGAGTCATCGATTGCCAATGTCTGGGTCAACCTTGGGCTGGGCGCGCTGTTTGCCACCCTAGTGATGTACGCTTTCCTGCGCTCTGCCCGCGCCACCATGGCCGGGGTCATCGGCATTCCTATCTGCACCATCGCCGCCTTTTTAGGCCTGCTGCTAGCGGGCCGCACGCTCAACGTTATTTCGCTGGCGGGTGTCGCTTTCGCCATTGGCATGACCATCGATAACACCATCGTCGTGCTGGAGAGTATTGAGACCCAGCGCCGCCGTGGCTTGGCGCGCTTTGAAGCGGCTCTCGAGGGCGTCAAGCAAGTATGGCCCGCTGTGCTCGCCTCAACGCTGACCACTATTTTAGTCTTTGTGCCGATCTTCTTTATTCAGCAGGAAGCTGGGCAGCTCTACTCCGATATTGCAGTGGCCATCTCGACCTCGATTATTGTCTCCATGGTGGTCGCCATTACCGTTATTCCCACCCTGGGCGCGCATATCGATTTTCGTGGTAAGGAGAGCGCTTCAACGTCATCGCCGCGCTGGGTACGCGGCTGCCTGTGGGTGGTTGATGGCATGATTCGCACGGCTTCCCGGCGCTTTCTCGCTATCGTGCTGGGCATTGTGGGGGGTATCGGCATTTTTGTCTGGCTGACGCCCCCGGCCGAGTACCTGCCCGAAGGCGAAGAGGCCAAAACCTTTGCCAGCATGAACGCCCCGGCGAGTTACAACCTGGCCACCATGGATGCCATTGCCCAAACCCTGCAGCAGGAGCTGGAGCCTCATGTAGGTGCGGATCCTGAGCGCTTCGAGGGCGGCGATACCGACATCCCGCCGATTCGCACCATGGGCATTCAAGCCGAAGCGCAGAGCCTGCGGATCATTGCGGAAACCATCGACCCCACCCATATTGAGGCTTTGATGGACGCCCTCACCCGGCGCTTTGAGAAATACCCAGATATGCGCGCCTTTGCCGCCCGTGGCTCGATTATCTCCAGCAATGACGGCGGAACGCGCAGTATCACTTTGGATATTGCCGGCAACGATCTAAACGAGCTTTACACCACCGCTAATGCGATTTACCAACGTGCGCAAGACGTTTTCGATAACCCGCGTATCCAGTCACGCCCCTCCGCCCTGGATCTTGGCCAGCCGCTGATTGAGGTGTATCCCAATTGGGAGCGCGCCGCAGAAGTCAGCCTGGATACCAACGCCCTGGGCACCACCGTCGCGGTGCTCACCAACGGCGCCTACCTGGATGACTTCTATCTCGACGACGAGAAAATCGACCTTTACGGCTATGGCCCCGAGGCGGGCGATATCGACCTGGACGCCCTCGCCACCCTACCCATCTATACACCCTCGGGGATAAGCGTTCCGCTCAATACCCTTGCCGAGATTCGCGAGACGGTGGGAACGGCTACGCTGCGGCGGGTAGACGGTCGCCGCAGTGTTACGCTAGACGTCATCCCACCCCGCAGCGTGGCATTGGAAGCTGGTATCGAGCAGATGCAGCGCGAGGTAATCGACCCACTGCGCGATGAGGGCGTCATACCCGCCAACATTAATGTCAGCGTGACCGGCGCGGGGGATCAGTTAGACGCCACCCGCCAAGCGCTTACCGGCAATGCGTTAATAGCCTTGGCGATTGTGTATCTGCTGCTGGTGGCGATTTTTGCCCACTGGGGTTACCCGCTACTGATTCTTGCCACTATTCCATTAGGCGCCGCTGGGGGGATTGTGGGGCTATGGCTGATGAATACCGTGGGCGCTCAGTTGCCGAAAATTGGCTTAAATGCCATCAGTCAGCCGTTTGATATGATCACCATGTTGGGATTCTTGATTCTGATGGGGACGGTGGTCAACAACCCAATACTGGTGGTTCATCAGGCAAGGGAGAATCTACGCACGGCGTCGATGGGCGTTCGCGAGGCCGTTCAACAGGCAGTAGAGAGTCGCTTACGGCCGATTGCCATGACGACTCTTACCACCCTGTGCGGCCTTTCACCGCTGGTGTTTCTACCCGGGGAAGGCACCGAGCTTTACCGCGGCGTCGGTGCCATTGTGCTATTTGGGCTGCTCGGTACGGCAATTGTCACCGTTACCTTCCTGCCTGCCCTTACCGTTGCCGTGCTCAGTTGGAGAACCAAACGGTCGGCGAGCTAACAAGCTGCGGCGTTAAAAGAATAACCGCTTCAGTGCCAAGCCTGGATCGCTTTCGCGCATAAAGACTTCGCCAACCAGGAACCCGTTAACGTTGTGGTCACGCATTAGCTCAACGTCATCGCGGGTGTGAATACCTGATTCGGTAATCACCGTTATACCCTCAGGAATGCGCGGCAGCAGATCCAGGGTCGTATTCAGGCTGGTTTCAAAGGTATGCAGGTTGCGGTTGTTGATGCCCACCAGCTTTAGATCCAGCGCCAGGGCACGCTCAAGCTCATCGGCATCGTGGACTTCGACCAGCACGTCCATGCCAAGTGCAATGGCTTGCTGATTCAGGTCACGCAGCTGTGCGTCGTCCAGGGCGGCCACTATCAATAAAATACAATCCGCCCCTATCGAGCGTGCTTCCGAGACCTGATAGCCGTGGGTGATAAAGTCTTTGCGAATCACCGGCAGCGTGCAGACATCACGAGCGGCAATGAGATAGTCTTCGTGGCCTTGGAAAAAGTCGGCGTCGGTAAGCACGGAGAGACAGGCAGCGCCCCCTTGCGCATAGCTTTTAGCAATATCCGAGGGGTGAAACTCTTCACGAATCACCCCTTTTGAGGGCGAGGCTTTTTTGACCTCGGCGATAATCGCCGGATCACCCGCCGCGATGCGCGTATTAAGCGCCTCAATAAAGCCGCGCGGGGCGCTCTGTTGCTCCCCGAGGGCGAGCAGATCGGATTCCGAGACCGCTTGACGACGCTCAGCCACCTCTTGATCTTTGCGAGCCAGAATGCGCGTTAAAATAGTTGGCGTTGCCTGTTGAGTCATGGTGATCTCTTTTTTTAAAACTTATCTTGTTTAAGAACCTACTGCTTAAAAACGCTGGTGAAGTGCGAAAGCTCTTTAAGCTTCTCAAGCGGCAGTTTGGAGGCTTGCGCATCCTGAGCCACCATCACCCCCTCTTTTAAGGTATCCGCGACGCCTGAACAGTAGAGCGCGGCCCCGGCGTTAAGCGCGACCATATCGGCAGCGGCACCTTCACCGGAAAGCGCGGCCTTGACCAAGCGCAGGCTGTCTTCGGCAGTGGCGGCTTTTAGCGTTGCCAGGCTCTGGCGCTCAATGCCCAGTTCTTCAGGCGTAACGGTGTACTGGGTAATCTCACCCTCTTTTAGCTCAGCGACCAAGGTGGGGCTGGCCAGAGATATCTCATCTAAGCCGTCCTCAGAATGCACCACCATCACGTGGCGGCTGCCCAAGGTTTTCAGCACTTCCGCCATCAGCGGCACCAGCTCCGGCGCGTAAACACCCAGCACCTGGTTGGGTGCGCCAGCGGGGTTGGTCAGCGGGCCCAAAATATTAAATAGTGTGCGCACGCCCATTTCCCGGCGTGGGCCAATGGCATAGCGCATGGCCGGATGATGATTAGGTGCAAACATAAAGCCTACGCCCACCTGCTCAATACAGCGCGCTACCTGGTCAGGTTTGAGATCCAGGTAGATACCCGCCACATCGAACAGATCCGCGCTGCCCGACGACGACGAAACGCTACGATTACCGTGTTTAGCGACATGGGCACCAGCGGCCGCGGCGACAAAACTGGCAGCGGTGGAAACGTTAAACAGGTTGGCGCCATCACCACCGGTGCCGACGATATCCACGATGTTTTCGGCATTCAGTTCAACGCGCTTCATTAGCTCGCGCATTACCTGCGCGGCGGCGCTAATTTCAACGGCACTTTCGCCCTTCATGGCTAAACCGACCAGCAGGCCGCCAATTTGCGCGTCAGAAGCATCGCCGGTCATGATCTGGCGCATCAAGGCGTGCATGGCATCGAAAGAGAGGTCTTCGCGGCGCATCACCGCATTAATCGCATCTCGCATTTGCATGAGCAGAGGGGCCCCTAAAAGCGTGTGAAACCGGCCATTAGCCGCGTTTTAAAAAGTTGGCCAACAGCTCATGGCCTTGGCGGGTAAGAATCGACTCAGGGTGAAACTGCACCCCTTCAATATCCAGCTCGCGGTGACGAAACCCCATGACTAAACCGGGAGTCACGTCGTCATCACCTGTCCAGGCAGTGACTTCCAAACAGTCAGGCAGGCTCGCTTTATCGACGACCAGAGAGTGATAGCGGGTAACCTCAACCGGGTTATCCAGCCCTTCAAATACGCCGTGGTTAGCGTGCAGCACAGCAGAGGTTTTGCCGTGCATGACCTGTGGGGCGCGCACGACTTTGCCACCAAATACCTGCCCAATGGCCTGATGGCCCAGGCAGACACCTAAAATAGGTAGCTTGCCTGCAAAGTGTTTGATGGCGGCCATGGAGATTCCCGCCTCGTTGGGCGTGCATGGCCCTGGTGATACCACCAAGTGAGTCGGCACCAGCGCTTCGATTTGCTCAATGGTGATGTCGTCATTGAGGTGAGTGATCACTTCCGCGCCCAGCTCACCCAGGTACTGGACGATGTTGAACGTGAAACTGTCATAATTATCGATCATGACCACTTTACGTGCTGGCTGATTCTGCGCTGACAGCTTCTGCACCCACTGAGCTTGCGCCATTGCCCCACTTACTCCGTTGCGTCATTCAGATCACAGATGAAACCGCTAATGACTTGATGATACCGCAACCGGGCGCTGCGTTGCAGGGGTTAAGTGCCGCGCCGGGTAGGAATGGTAAGAAGTTCTCCCAGCGAGCTTGCGCACCGCCCCATAAAAGGGGCTCACCAACAGCGACAGAAGAAACCGTTCGCTCAGTCATTAGGCACGCTATGCTTAGGAGTGTAAAACTGTTCAGCATAGTGGCACTTTTCCCTGTAGGGAATCCTCCCTTGGGTAATACCTCCTGCAGCCTGTCGTTGCATTGGAACTGGCAACGGGCTACCGCAGTCTTTATTATCTGTCGTCTTTTTTCGATTTTTTTTAGCCAGTTAGGAGCGTGGGATGTCAAAGCGGGTTACCTGGGTGTGTACGCTCTTATTCGTCGCGCTGATAAGCACTGCGCCAGCCTATGCCAACACAACATTACGCGTTATTGCCTCTTTTTCAGTCATGGAGGAATTGGTCAAACGCGTGGCAGGCGATACGGTAAGCGTCAACGTCATCGTTCCACGCGGAGAAGATGTTCACCGCTGGGAGCTAACCCCGCCCAACGTTCTGGCACTCGAAGAGACCCATATCGTGTTTTATAACGGACTTGGGCTTGAACCATGGATACGCCATATTGAAGCGATGTCTGACGATGAGCTTACGCTCGTGGAAGTGGCCAGAAAGGCCGACTACACACCGCTGATGATCTCGACTGGCGCGCATCAGGGCGAGCCAGACCCACACATGTGGATGGATCCAGAGGGAGCTGCGGCCTACATTGATGTCATTGCCGAGACCCTGGCCAAGCATCTTCCCGACCAGGCCGACGAGTTTTATAGCCGGGCTGAAGAGGCACGCCAGGCGCTGGATAATCTTAATCTAGCGGTGAAAGAGCGCCTCGAGGGGATTCCACAAACTAACCGCACGTTACTGACCAGCGAAGCAGGTTTTGGCTATTTCGCCCGAGCCTACGCCTTTGAAGCCCAGGGGGTGTGGGGCGTTAATCACGAAACCCAAGGCAGCGCCGAGGCCATGGCCAAGATGAGCGAATATCTTGCTAATAATCGCCCTCGCCCTCCAGCGCTGTTTTTTGAAAGCACCACGCCCAGCATTCATATGGACGCCCTGTCACGGGAAGCATCGCTTCCCCTGGCAGGCCCGCTATATGTCGACTCGCTGAGCGGTGCAGACGGCCCGGCGGCCAACTACGCAGATATGCTGCACCATAATGCAGAGGTCATGCACACCGCTCTAGGGGGCGCTACAGCTGAGTAACCAGGCCCTTGCCGATTCAACCATCGCCTGGCTTATCTGGGAGTGGTTATTAACAATTCGGTTAACGAGCCGAGCACTAAATCGGGGTGACTGTTTTCAATCGGCTCACCGTGATTATAACCGTAAGGTAGCGCCAGGGTGGTAAAGCCCGCCGCCTTACCGGCAGCAATATCGTGACGTGAATCGCCGACCATCACACACTCCGCTGGCGGTATTTGGCAGTGTTGCGCAGCGTGCAGCAGCGGCAAAGGGTGGGGCTTCTTTTCGGCTAGCGAATCTCCGCCGACCCATAGGGTAAAAAAGTCCCGCAGCTCAAAGTGCTTTAGCAGCGGCTCAATAAAGCGCTCTGGCTTATTGGTGATCAGCACCAGCGTCATACCCTGCTGATGCAGCGCCCGTAGTGCTTGCTTTACCCCAGGGTAGAGCGTTGTCAGGGTATTGGGTGCAGCGCCGTAGTGCACCATAAACGCATCATAGGCACGCTGTTGCAGGCTAGAATCTGGCACGGCTTGCAACGCCCAGTTCAGAGCTCTTTCCACTAATACCGGCGCGCCGTTGCCGACCCAATTCCGCACCTCTGCTTCATCTGGCTCAGGCAACCCCAGCCCATTTAAGGTGCGTACCACTGCGGCGGCAAGGTCTGGCACTGAATCAATCAACGTGCCATCCAAGTCGAACGCAATCAGCCGTTTACCCTGTAGTATTGTGTGTAACTCTGAATAGTTTATGGGATGCACTTTCAATGCTCTCTGCCTCATTTTCATTAGAAAACCATCTTACCTGCTTAAAGCAAACTTTCGCATTAGTCAGCAGCGTAAGAACCTTCTATGCTGGGGCTAATTTAGTTAAGGAGGTAGTGATATGCCCACTCCCAGAATCGTGATTGTCGGCGCCGGCGCGGGTGGTTTAGCCCTCGCCACGCGGTTAGGCCGCACTTTAGGTAAGCGAAAACGCGCAGAAATTGTGCTGCTGGATCGCAACACCACCCACGTGTGGAAACCGCTGCTCCACGAACTGGCCACCGGCGTACTCAATTCCAGCATGGACGAGGTGGATCTTCGCGGACACTCATCGGCCCACTTCTACCGCTATCAGCGTGGCTCGCTCACCGGCGTAGATCGTGAGCAGCAGACGCTGCAATTATCGCCGATCTATGACGAAGATGGGCAAGAGGTGCTACCCGCCCGCGAGCTTGCCTATGACTATCTGGTACTGGCGATAGGCAGCGTTTCCAACGATTTCGGCACGCCCGGCGTGGCGGAGCACTGCCACTTTATTGATTCGCCCGAGCAGGCCAAGGCGTTCCAGCGCGATATGATCAACACATTTCTGCGCTATACCGACCCCAATCTACGCCAGCATACTCAGTTGACCATTGGGATCGTCGGCGGCGGTGCGACGGGAGTAGAGCTTGCGGCCGAACTGTTTGACGCTTCGCGCATGCTCAACGCCTATGGGGTGACGTCGTTAGATAACCAGCAAATCAGTGTACACCTACTGGAAGCGGCGCCGCGCTTGTTGCCGGGGCTTTCCGAGCGGGTCAGCGAAACCGTTAAAACAGAGCTTGAGAGCATGGGCGTCACCATCCACACCGATACTGCCGTTAAAGAAGCTCAGGCGCATCAGTTAGTCACCGGTGACGATAAAGTGATCAAGACCGACATCAACGTATGGGCAGCAGGTATTAAAGCGCCACCGTTTTTGGCTGAGCTAGGCCTAACGACGAATAAGAAAAACCAAATTGAAGTAAACAGCACCCTGCAGAGCGTCGACGATGAGAAGATTTTTGCCCTTGGCGACTGCGCCAGCTGCCCGATGGGGGAAGATAGCACCGTGCCGCCTCGCGCCCAGGCGGCTCACCAGCAGGCTAAGTTGCTCGCCAAAAATCTGGTCAATCAACTAGAAGGCAAACCGCTCGTCGATTTTCGCTACCGTGACCATGGTTCACTGGTATCGCTGGCCCGCTACGATGCGGTGGGCAATTTAATGCGCAGCTCCGCCTCCCGCGGCCTGTTTTTAGAGGGCTGGCTGGCTCGCCAAGCCTATGCGTCGCTCTACCGCATGCACCAGCTCTCTATTCATGGGGCGCCGAAGACGGGGCTTGCGTGGCTGGTCGATAAGCTTAATCGCTATTTAAAGCCGCGCATGAAACTTCACTAAACGACACGTGCTTATTACCTGGCCAGCGCCGCTCGCATCTGCTTGATCACCGTGTCATAGCCGTGCGGGTCGCTGGCTTGGTGGGCACTGAATATGGCGGAGCCCGCCACAAAGGTATCAGCGCCCGCTGCGGCGATCTCCGCGATATTATCCACTTTCACCCCACCGTCGATTTCCAGGCGCATATCAAATTCTGACGCATCAATCCTCGCCCGCGCTTCGCGCAGCTTGTCGAGCGTGCCGGGGATAAAGGATTGCCCACCGAAACCTGGGTTAACGCTCATCAGCAGCACCATATCGATCTTATCCATCACATAGTCGAGGTAGGAGAGCGGTGTGGCGGGATTAAACACCAGACCTGCTTTACAGCCGCCATCACGAATTAGCTGCAGCGAGCGGTCAATGTGCTCAGACGCTTCGGGGTGAAAGGTGATATAGCTGGCGCCCGCTTCAATAAACTCGCTGATCATGCGGTCTACCGGCTTAACCATCAAATGCACATCAATCGGTGCCGTTACTCCGTGCTTACGCAGCGCTTTGCACACCATGGGGCCAATGGTCAGGTTGGGAACATAGTGATTATCCATGACGTCGAAGTGCACCACATCCGCACCTGCAGCCAGCACGTTATCCACTTCTTCGCCCAGCCGGGCAAAGTCAGCCGATAAAATCGAGGGAGCAATCAAGAAATCCTGCGCAGCGGTCATATTCCATTCCTGCTTATTAATCATTAGACGAAGAGTAGTCACTCGGCACACCCGCGAGTATGCAGGCAAGAGAGCAAAGTCAGGCCGCTATCTTATCAGAGCCGCTTAGCAGAACCACGTATCAGTGTCTGCGCAACTCATCACACACATATTCTTAAATAGAATATAAAACATGATTGTAATTCCACATTGATAGATTTAATCTTGCCAATATTGCGACATTAAGCGCCGACTGTTTTTAAGGAGTTTCTCTATGGCACTGCCAACAATTTTCCGCCGCAGCCTGATTGCCATTGCATTAGGCGTTACGGTGAGTGGAACCGCCGCCGCCCAAGAGCGGGAGCTACTGAACTCGTCTTACGATATCGCTCGCGAGCTGTTTGCCGCGATCAACCCAGAGTTTCAAGCCTGGTGGCAGGAAGAGCATGGTGAGGAGATTGCCATTAGCCAGTCTCACGGCGGTTCTTCAGCCCAAGCGCGTGCCATCCTTCAGGGCCTGCGTGCCGATGTGGTGACCTTTAATCAGGTGACCGACGTACAGGTACTCGCCGATGCAGGGCTGGTAGCCGAAGATTGGCAAGATGCCTTTGAAAATAATGCCTCGCCCTACTACTCCACCACTGCTTTCCTAGTGCGTAAGGGCAACCCTAAAGGTATTGAGAGCTGGGACGATTTAGTCAAAGAAGATGTGCAGATGGTCTTCCCCAATCCGAAAACCTCGGGTAACGGGCGCTATACTTACTTAGCCGCCTGGGGCTTTGCCGAGAACGAGTTCGATGGCGATGAAGAGCAAATTGAAGAATTCATGCGTACCTTCTTAGCCAATGTAGCGGTGTTTGATACCGGCGGTCGTGGTGCCACCACCAGCTTTATCGAGCGTGAAATTGGCGATGTGCTGATTAGCTTCGAGTCTGAAGTTAATAACATCCGCGGCGAGTACGGCAGCGACGATTACGAAGTGATTGTGCCACCGGTCAGCATCTTGGCTGAGTTCCCTGTTGCAGTAGTCGGCGAAAACGCTGAGCGCAACGGTAACAGCGATCTGGCCCAAAGCTATCTTGAGTACCTCTACACGGAAGAGACTCAGCGCCTGCTGGCAGGCTTCAACTACCGGGTGCATAACGAGACCGTGGTTGAAGAGTTCGCCGACCAGTTCCCGGAAACCGAACTACTTGAGGTAGATGAAGTATTTGGTAGCTGGGACGAGGCGATGGAAACCCACTTTGAGGGTGGCGCCCTTCTTGATCAGCTACAGCGCCGCTAATATTCACTCATGAGCCAGCCTGAACTATGAGTCAACTTGCCACCTGGCGAACCGGCAGCACACGCGTGCTGCCGGGTTTTGGCCTTTCTATGGGTATCAGCGTACTGTTTATCTCGCTGGTACTGCTGCTGCCGATTACCGGCCTGTTTGGCCAGTTAGCAGGGCTTAGCCTCGCCGAATACTGGGCGATCATTACCGAAGGGCGCGTGGTCGCCAGCTATATGGTCACCATTGGCGCGGCAGCCGTTGCAGCGATTATCAACGCCATATTTGGTTTATTACTGGCGTGGGTGCTAGTTCGCTATGACTTCCCTGGCAAGCGCTTACTCGATGCTTTAATGGACCTCCCCTTCGCGCTGCCCACCGCGGTGGCGGGCATTACGCTCGCAACGCTGTACGCCAGCAGTGGCTGGATGGGTGGTTTATTGGAGCCGCTAGGGTTTCAAGTCGCTTACACCTGGGTGGGTATAGCCCTGGCCATGGCGTTTACCAGCATTCCTTTTGTAGTGCGCACGGTGCAGCCGGTACTGGAAGACTTGCCCGCTGAGGTCGATGAAGCCGCTATGTCATTGGGTGCCACTGACGGGGTCGCCTTTCGCCGCGTGATCTTGCCGCATATCTGGCCTGCCTTGGTGACTGGAACCGGGCTGGCGTTTGTGCGCTCGTTAGGCGAGTTCGGGGCGATCATTTTTATTGCTGGCAATATGCCTTATGAAACAGAGATCACCGCGCTGATGATCTTCGTCAAGCTGCAAGAGTACGACTATGCGGGCGCATCGGCGATCGCTTCGGTCGTACTGTTCGTATCACTGGCGCTGCTACTGGCGATTAATGTTTGGCAGGGCCGCTTTGTGCGCCGCCTGCATGGAGGTAAGGGGTAATGCGTCGAATTGGTGATGCACCGGTTGTCCGGCGCCTGCTGATAGGAGCCGCCCTGGTACTGTCAGCGCTGTTTTTGCTGTTGCCGTTGGTGGCCATTTTTGCTCAGGCGTTTTCTGAGGGTGTCATGGTCTTCTGGGCCAATGTTAGTAACACCTTCACCCTGCACGCGATTGGCTTAACACTGATGATTGCGCTACTCACTATCCCGGTGTGCTTGGTGTTTGGTGTAGCCCTGGCGTGGCTGGTCACGCGGTTCAGCTTTCCTGGGCGGCGTATTTTGCAAACGTTGATCGATATCCCCTTTGCGGTATCGCCTGTGGTGGCGGGTCTGATTTACTTGCTGCTGTATGGCCGCAACGGCTGGATCGGTACTTGGCTGGACGGCTATGATATTCAGCTGATGTTTTCTTGGCCGGGCATCCTCATGGTGACTATTTTCGTTACCTGCCCCTTTGTGGCCCGGGAACTGATCCCGTTGATGCAGGCCCAAGGCTCCCGTGAAGAGGAGGCGGCCGTGACGCTGGGTGCTTCCGGCTGGACGACCTTCCGTCGCGTTACGCTGCCCAACATCCGCTGGGCGCTGCTGTATGGCGTTATCCTGACTAACGCCCGCGCAGTGGGGGAGTTTGGCGCTGTCTCGGTGGTTTCCGGCGCTATTCGCGGTAAAACCAATACGCTACCCCTGCACCTTGAGCAGCTGTATCAGGATTATAACGCCGTGGGGGCGTTTGCCTGCGCGGCCCTACTCGCCTTTATTGCCCTACTGACGCTCTCCGCCAAGGCTGGGCTGGAATGGCGCGCAGCGCGCCGGGAGGCATTTGCATGAGCATTCACTTACACAACATCGCTAAGCACTTCGGCAATACCCAAGCGTTAGAGCCGATCAACCTGGATATTCACGAAGGGGAATTGGTAGGCTTACTCGGCCCTTCGGGCTCGGGCAAGACCACGCTGCTGCGGATTATCGCCGGCTTGGAAAATGCCGACCGCACCGCTCAGCCGGGTAAAATCCTGTTTGGCGACCGCGACGTAACCAACGTGCATGTACGCGACAGGCGGATTGGTTTTGTTTTCCAGCACTACGCGCTGTTTCGCCATATGAGCGTCTACGACAATGTGGCCTTTGGCCTGACCGTACTGTCGCGTAAACGCCGCCCGAGCAGTGGAGAAATTCGTGCCCGGGTGTTTAGACTGCTTGAAATGGTCAAGCTGGAGCACCTTGCCAATCGCTACCCTGCCCAACTTTCGGGCGGCCAGCAGCAGCGGGTATCGCTAGCCCGTGCCCTGGCCGTGGAGCCTGAAGTATTGCTGCTGGATGAGCCGTTTGGCGCACTGGATGCCAAAGTGCGCCAGGAGCTACGTCGCTGGCTGCGTCATCTTCACGATGAACTCAATTTCACCAGCGTTTTTGTCACCCACGACCAGGAAGAAGCGCTGGAGTTATCTGACCGCGTAGTGGTGATGAGCAACGGTCGCATCGAACAGGTTGATACGCCCGATGAGCTCTACCGCACGCCGAAAAATCGCTTTGTGTTTGAGTTTTTAGGTGATGTGAACCATTTGGAAGGCAAAGTGACCAACGGCGTACTCACCTGCGGCGACGCCTATTGGCACGTTGATCTACCCGATGGCCATGCAGAGCTGCTGCTCCGCCCCCATGAAGTGCGGTTAACCGAGCAACCTACCTCAGAGAGCCATCTACCGGTCACCATCACGGCGATCTCGCCGGTGGGCGCCGAAGTGCGCGTGGAGCTAGAGGCTGATTGGCTCGCCCAGCCTTGGCTTGCTACCGTGCGCCACACTGACTTTGAGCACTTGGCGCTACGCCGCGGGCAACGCTTATTCGCTCACCCCCGCCACTGGCGACGCTTCCCCAAGGCGGAATCGAAAGCAGCAGAGCAAACCCGTGTCGCTTAGACCTGCTAACTGCAACGGGAGGAGGTAGCTTTAGCTCGCGACTGCCTAGGTAACAAGCTTTGTGTGGCACCTTTTATAGTCAACAGACTGCCATGCATGTCTTTCATCAAGCGAGCAAGGCGCGGCGACATAGCAATGTATGGTGAGCGCGGCGCACCGATTACGCCTATTGATGACTAGTCTGCTGCGTTTGCGATTAGTGCCCGTTTGCGATTAGTGACCTACCTCAGCAAAAAGAGCAGCCCATGCTGGAACTTCATCAGGTCCATAAAACCTATACGACGCCTCAAGGCGCGCTAAAAGTACTCGATGATGTCTCTCTTCGCTTAGCACCGGGACAAAGTCTTGCATTAATGGGCGAATCGGGAAGCGGTAAATCAACGTTACTTCATCTCGCCGCTGGGCTCGACCTGCCCGATCAGGGCAGTATCAATCTCTCAGGACAAAACGTAGCGACGTTAGCTGAACCCGCCCGTGCCAAGCTACGCCGCGAGCAATTGGGTTTAGTATTTCAACAATTTCACTTAGTCCCCAGTCTAAGGGTCATCGATAACCTCCGCCTACAGGCGCGCTTGGCTAGCCGTGACGATACCGAATGGACAGCCTACTTAATCGCGCGACTAGGGCTTGAGGGACTTGAAAAGCGTTACCCGGAGCAGCTTTCTGGCGGGCAGCAGCAACGTTTAGCCATTGGCCGCGCGCTAGCCCCGCGCCCTTCGCTGTTACTCGCCGATGAGCCCACGGGCAATTTGGATGAAACCACCGCGGGTGAAGTGCTGGAACTGCTGCTGAGCCTAGTGCATGAAACCCAGTGCGCCCTACTCGTTGTCACCCATAGCCCCAAGGTTGCCGCGCCGCTAGATCGCTGCCTGCGCTTGCGCCACGGCAAACTGATTAACACCGCGATATGATCAAATCGCTGCCCACGGTGGTGGCAACGCTGCTTGCCCACTATCGACGTCATCCTGGTCAATTAGCCATGCTGTTGCTCGGCCTGTGGGTAGCTAGCGCTCTGTGGAGTGGCATTCAAGCCATCAACGCCACAGCTCGCGATAGCTACGCCCGCGCGGATGCCATGTTTGATACCCAGTTAGATCAGCTTGAGCGACGCGATGGCGCTCCCATCACCCGCGCGGAGTATCATGCCCTACGCCAAGCTGGCTTGCCCGTTTCGCCCATGCTGGAGGGTGAAATTGTCACTCAAGATGGCACCCGGCTAACATTGATCGGCATTGATCCGCTGACCCTTGCCAATGATAACCCGCTGGCCCAAGCAGACACCTCAAGATCGTTAACGGACTTCCTGACCCCGCCGTGGCAAACACGTGCAGCCCCCGATGTCTTAACGACCACCACGACCCTGGCGAACGGCAAATCACTCCCGCCCCTTGCATTAGCGCCAGCGCTACCCCCGGACACGCTAGTCATGGATATCGCCGCCGCAGCGCAACTGCTTGAAAGCGGTGAAGAAATAACACGCCTCGTGGCTGCACGGGGAACGCTAAACGAAGCTCCCACCGGATTAACGCTCACCCGTGCCACACGCATCGCTACCCCCGGTCAACTGACCGAAAGTTTTCACTTAAATCTTACGGCGTTGGGGCTACTCGCTTGGGTCGTAGGGCTATTTATCGTGCAGGCAGCGCTAGGCCTGGCCTTAGAGCAACGCCTGGGTATGCTGCGCACCCTACGCGTACTCGGGGTCTCAGGGCGTAGTTTGGTTCTAGCGCTCAGCCTAGAACTACTCCTGCTTGGCCTGATAGGTGCCGCTGCTGGCATCGCCAGCGGTGTATGGCTGGCACGCCTATTACTGCCCGATGTCGCGGCCACCCTAGGCTCACTGTATGACGCAGGCGTTGGTAGAGAGCTCAACTTACCGTGGCATTACTGGGTCGGCGGGCTAGCGGTTAGCCTTGGTGGGCTACTGCTGGCGGGCGGCGGCGTGCTGTGGCGCGCTGCGCGCTTAAACATGCTGGAATTAGGCCAGATGCAGGCCTGGCGCAGTGGTTACCGTCGGCAGTTAATGTTGATGAGTACCGGCGGCGCTTTAGCGGTGGGCGTTGCGGTAGCACTGTATGTTTGGCTTCGCTTTCAGCCCCCAGGTGATGGCTTAGTGGCAGGCTTTGCGCTGGTTGCCGCATTACTGCTGGCCAGCGCCCTGTGGCTCCCCCCTTTGCTAGCCCTCGCGTTGAAAGTGCTGACACATCTCGCCCGACGACGCCCGCTGGTTCACTGGGCACTGGCGGATATGCAGCTACAGCTACCCAAGATCTCGCTTGCCATGATGGCCCTACTCATCGCCCTGGCGACCAATCTAGGGGTCGGCAGTATGGTCGGTGGTTTTCGCCTCACCTTTTTAGAGTGGCTGGATCAGCGCTTGGTCGCCCCCCTCTATTTGAATGCTCCTGCCGAGCAATATGCGGACATTGATGCTTGGCTGGCTGACCGCCCTGACGTATCAGAACGCCTGCTCACTCGGCGAAGCGAGGCCCTTCTTGAGTCCATCATCACGCCCGATGTCAGTCGCGCTTTAGGCACCCCTATCGAACTTTATGGCATTACGCCCGGCGAATCTTTGATACCTCATTGGCCGCTCTTGGCTAACCAACAAGATCGCGAAGCTGCCTGGGCAGCCTTTGACCATGGCGCAGCTTTTGTTAACGAACAACTCGCCACCGCAGAGAATCTCTCCCCCGGCGACCAGCTAAACCTTCGCGCGCCGGGTGTCTATGAAACGCTGACAATCGCCGCGACTTACCCTGATTACGGCAATCCCAGCGGGCAGATTCTTATGGCATCGCCCCAGCTTGCCGCGCGCTTTGATGCTCCGCCTAGCTCGATGGGCGTCGTGCTGCATCCCAACGCCGATGTGGATGCCCTGCGTGAAGCACTTAACGAACGCTTTGGCCTGGGCAGTGATGCACTAAGCGATCAACGCGAGATCAAGCGTGTTGCTACTGACATTTTCGAGCGCACCTTTACCATTACCCGTGCCCTAAATGTACTGACCTTAGTGGTAGCAGCCCTGGCGCTGCTAGCCAGCCTGCTTGCCCAGGCCCGCAGCCGACGCCAACAGCTAGCACCGCTCTGGGCAATAGGAGTTCCCAGAGCACAGCTGGCCCAACTCAGCTTGGTACAGCTGGGGGGCGCGGCATTGGTCACCGGCCTGCTGGCACTGCCACTGGGTATCGCGATCACCTGGGGCTTGGTGGCGATCATTAATGTGGCCGCCTTTGGTTGGCGCCTACCGCTCTATCTATTCCCTTGGGAAATGGCTGTCACCCTGGCGACCGCGATTGCCGTGGCGCTGTTATCTGCAGCACTGCCTGCGCTGCGCTTTTGGCGAGCCTCACCGCGCACGTTACTAGCAGAAGAAGCCAATCAGTGAGCCTAAATCAATGAGCTTAAGCCGACTGCAAAACTTCCGTCTTCTACTGGCGTTCACCGCGACGCTGATGCTTTACGGCTGCAGTTCAGAAGAGTCCACGTCGTCTGCTAACACAGGCTTTGCCGGGCTGGGCCAGGAGGCTGATGGCTTTCAACATGCCGAGCAAAACCAGTTGCTTACGTTCCCAACGGATCACGCCGCCCATCCGGATTACCGTATTGAGTGGTGGTACTTAACCGCCAATCTTGAAGACGCCTCTGGCGAGCCACTTGGCCTGCAGTGGACCCTATTTCGCCAAGCGTTAATGTCGCCAAGCGAACGCCCGGCGCCTACCCCCTGGGCGGCTGACCAACTCTGGATGGCCCATATGGCGATCTCCCAAGGCGAACAGCACGAAGTTGCCGAGCGTTTCGGGCGCAGCCACTCTCAGGCCGACCTGAGCGTCCCCCAGGATAGCCAAGCGGGCGTCATCTCCAGCCCCTTCCATGCCTGGTTAGATGATTGGCAGCTTAAAGCGAGCGAAGAAGCCGCCAGCGGCGCTTTTAGCCCTCTAACGCTCACCGCCTATAGCGGCGAAGGCAAGTCGCGCTTTGGCTATTCGTTAACGCTTACCGCCCAAGGGCCGCTGGTTTTGCATGGAAAAAAAGGGTTCAGCCAGAAAGCCGCCAATGGCCAGGGCTCTATGTACTACAGCCAGCCCTTCTGGCAGATAGACGGCAACGTTACCCTTAACGGCGAGACCCAAGCCGTCGGCGGGCGGGGCTGGCTCGATCGCGAATGGAGCAGCCAGCTACTCGATGCCCGTCAGTCAGGCTGGGACTGGCTATCGCTGCATTTCGATGATGGTCACAAGCTGATGGCGTTTCAGCTACGCGGCGGTGGTGACGACACTGATCAAGAGCAAGGCGCTGATTATCGCTCGGGCACCTGGATCACCCCGCAAGGAAAACCCACTCCTTTAGCAAATACCGACATCATTATGACCCCGCTGGCAACGTCGGCTGTCGCCGGGCGCGAAATCCCCACCCGCTGGCGGCTGGAAGTGCCATCAGCAGGTATCGATATCAACATCGAAGCGCCCTACGCCAACCGCTGGATGACCACCAGCGTGCCGTACTGGGAGGGCGAAGTGCAGATCAGCGACCGCGCCAGCGGCGAGCCGCTTGGCGAGGGATATCTGGAAATGACGGGGTATTGACTGGATATTGAGTAGCGTAGAGCAAAATCGATTTATTTACCCTTATTGTAGCTAACTTCTCCCCACCGCTGCATGGCCTCAAGTAGCCCACTTAGCAGTGGGCGCACCTCAGTGGCACGGTCTTCGCGATAGGCAAAGATCGGTTGTTCGTCGCTTGGTTCGTTCATATAGGTGCGCTGGGAGAGTTCGAGCTGTACGGCGTGAATATGATTAGCAGGATCCCCATACCCCCGGGTGATATGCCCCCCTTTGAAACGGCCATTGATCACGTGAGTGAAACGCGATTGAGCAGCACACACCGCCTGTAAGGTCTGACTAAGGTCAGGATCGCAGCTTTGCTCGTCAAAGGTACCCAGGTTGATATCAGGCAGTTGGTCGTCGAAAAGCCGCGGTATCTTTGAACGGATAGAGTGGGCATCAAAGAGCAGCGCATAGCCAAAGCGTTCTTTTATCCGCGCCAACTCTCCTGCCAGGGCGTTGTGGTAGGGGCGCCAAATATACGCTTTGGCCCAGTCGCGCTGTGCCTTAGTGGGTTCCTGGCCCGCTTCAAATAGCGGCTCACCGTCGAAGTCGGTACTCGGGAACAGCCCGGTCGTCGCGCCAGCATAGAGGGGCGTATCATTCTCCGGCCGATTAAGATCAATCACGTAGCGCGAATAGCGCGCCTCAAGTCGGCTCGCCCCAAGCTCGGCGGCGAAGTTGTAAAGCTTGGGAATATGCCAGTCGGTGTCGGCAAGGCTGAGCGCAGCTTTATTGAGCCCCGCCTCTACCTCCGGCGTTAGCGCGGTGCCTGCGTGAGGCATTGAAATCAATAGCGGCGTATCGCCCTGGGTGAGTTGGTAACTTTCGATCATGCCTCTAGCTCCTTACCTGCTTTGAATACCTTGACCGGCAATTGCCCGCCCAGCCAGTAGCTAAGCTCCGCTGGCCCGGTAATATCCCATACGACCGCGTCTGCCCATTTACCTACTTCTAGCGAACCGTGAGTGGCATCAATGCCCAGCGCTTTAGCGGCATTGATGGTCACGCCTGCCAGCGTTTCTTCAGGGGTAAGGCGGAACAGCGTGCAGCCAAGATTCATCATCAAGCGTAACGACAGCACCGGCGACGTACCAGGATTAAGGTCGCTGGCCAGCGCCATGGTGACGCCCTGCTCACGAAAGGCTGCAATCGGCGGTAGCTGGGTTTCACGCAGGGTAAGAAAAGCCCCCGGAAGTAACACTGCTGCCGTGCTGCTTTGAGCCATCGCACGCGCATCCGTTTTATCGGCGTATTCGACGTGGTCAGCGGAAAGCGCGCCGAATTCCGCAGCCAGTTGGCAACCACCAAGGTGCGACAGTTGCTCAGCATGTAGCTTGAGCGGCAGGCCCAATTGCTTTGCAGTTTCAAATACGCGCCGCATCTGTTCCACAGAGAAGGCGATACCCTCACAGAAGCCATCGACGGCGTCGACAAGGCCTTCCTTCGCCAGCTTCGGCAGAATTTCCTCGCAGACTAGATCAATATACTCATCGCTACGTTCGCGGTATTCGGGCGGCAGCGCGTGGGCCGCAAGGCACGTCGTGAGCACCTCGACAGGTAGCCGTTCCCCCAGCGCCCGGGCGACTTGCAGCATTTTGCGCTCGCTCTCGAGATCAAGCCCATACCCCGACTTGACCTCTAGCGTGGTGACGCCTTCGCGCAGCAGTACTTTGGCGCGCTTCTCGGCGCTGGCCAATAATTCGTCAAAGCTGGCCTCGCGAGTTGCCCGCACGCTGCTGACAATCCCACCGCCCTGTTTAGCTATCTCGCTATAGCTCACGCCCTCCAGGCGCTGCTCAAACTCATTACTGCGGTCACCGCCAAACACCAGGTGCGTGTGGCAGTCGATCAACCCCGGCGTTAGCCAGCGCCCACCCAAGTCACGCACTTCATCGAAGTCAGCATCGCGGTCAAGTTGCGCCTCAGTGCCAATCCAGGCAATGCGCCCCGCGTCTATAATCAGCGCCGCATCGCGCACAATTCCGTAGCGGCCACCCGCCAGGGTCACCGCATGGCAGTGGTGCCATAGCTGTTTCATGCTTCCTCCTAATCGCTAGGCTGCCGATTCGGCAGTAAGTTCGGGGCAATAGACAGGAGCTTATCGATCACTTGAGTCTCCTTTAGGCGCTGGTAAGCCGCCTCAATATCCAGGTGCAGCGCATGCTCTTCCTGGTATGTAGGCAACACTTCTCGCAGTGATTTCCAAGCCAGCGACGTGCCCTTGGCAAACTCATCGCTGCCAATTAAATCAAGGGCCTGAGAGGCCAGTAGATATTCGATCGCAAGAACGTAGAAAGCATTGTCGAGGGTCTTGTCCAGTTTCAGGGCAGCACTTTCGCCAAAGCTTAGATGGTCTTCCTGGAGGCCTGAGGTGATAAAATTGTCGGTCACTGCGGGCTGCGCCAGACGTTTGTTATCCGCCACCAGGGAAGCCGCCGAGTAGTGGGCGATCATCATGCCGGACTTGACGCCGCTTTCAGTGGTCAAGAAAGGTGGCAGCTGATTCGCCTGGGGGGTCACTAAACGGTAGGCGCGCCGCTCGGAGATCGAACTCCACTCACAGGCCGCGATGGCCAACAGATCGCAGGCCATCGCCACCGAGGCGCCGTGAGGATTAGCCTGGGTCACAGTCTGGTTGTCATCTTCAACTGGAACCACTAACGGGTTATCAGTAGCAGAGCGGAGTTTCTTCTCTTCCATCTGAAATAAACACTACATTATGAATGAAGCAATACCCATAGACAGCGGAATGGCTATCACCATCGTCAGGGCTGTTCTGACCACCCAGACGACCGTCAGTCCATAGAATGAAATCGGGATATTGGTCGCCATGATGCAAGGAATTGAGGCAGATACGAAGAGAATAGAAGAGATGGCCGTAATCCCCGCCACCAGCTTCGAGACAACATCAGCCTCTGCCATGATCAATGCTGGAAGGAACATCTCTGAATAGCTGGTCGATACCGCTGAGGAGAGTTCCAGCCCATTTTCCATGCCAAAGAGCAGGGTGATGGGGTAAAAAATATAACCGATATAGTCAAAAGCTGGCGTGTACTTCTCGATCAGCAGACTGATGGTGCCGACCGACAGGATAGTGGGAAGAATGGTCATCGTCATTACAATACCATCCTTGAGGTTATCCTTGACCAGATTAAGAAAGCTCTTCGGGCTGTTGGCAACCCCAATGGCCTCAGCCACTGCCGTTGCCACGCGGCTGCCCTTATCCGGTGTCGCCTCCCGATTCTCAGCGTGATCATCCATGTTGGAGATGGGAGGGATGCGTGCACTGATAGCTGTCACTACAACGGTAGTGAACAGTGTTGCCAGGAAGAACACTACCCAGATATCCATCAGTCCAAGTGTCCTGGCCACGATCACCATGAAGGCGACAGACACCGTGGAGAACCCAGTAGCAATGATGGCAGCTTCTTTCGCTGAGTACTCCCCTCTAAGATAGGCCTTGTTAGTAATCAGGAGCCCAACGGCAAAGCTGGTAATGAATGACGCCACCGCATCGACAGCAGAACGACCGGGGACCTTGAACGCCAGGCGCATGAAGGGCTGGGTCAATGTACCGACCAGCTCCACCAGGCCATAGTTGACCAAAAGCGGCATGAAGATAGCACCAATAGGCACCAGGATACCGACTGGAATGACCAGAGCCTTCCAGAGAAACTCAAGCATGAAGGGTTCATAGAGTGCCGCTGGGCCGGCCTTGATGATCACCATTCCTGCAAGTATCAAGCCGATGAACTTGAAGAGGGTGAACACGATAATGCCGAAGCCCTGTCGCCAAAACTTTTGCATGATGGGTAACACCGAGCCACCTATGATAAGCAGCAAGGCATACCACTGGCTGTTTTCACCCAGAAGGTTCTCGCACCAGATAACCAGATGATCGAGAAGGATAGTATTCTTATCAGCTATTGTTATTGGTACGAAGAAAACCATGATCCCAAGGAAGCTCGGGATCGCCACTCTCAGAACCTCTGCAAGCGTATGTTTTCTTTTAGCATTGTTTTCAACGGCGCTATCTTTCATTTCTCACATCCTCTGAGTCTAAGATGATGACGGGGAGCAGACCTCCCCCGTCAGTAAGTTATCAAGGGCGACCTTCAAGACCGTCTGCTTCATTGGCAGAGGCCTTCGGAATCTTCATCTCGAAGCGATTATCTACCACCGTATAATCGTGATAGCCCATTCGTGCGATGGGGCGCGCTTTCATGATATCGATCTTGCCCTCTTCGGTGATGAACTCATCCCTGACGTGAATCTTCACAACCTCGGCAAAGACAATATCGATGGTGCCCACGTTCGAGTTGCCTTTTAGGCGATGCGTCGAAATGTACTTGCACTCGAAATGACAGGGGCTATCCGCCACCATCGGCACATCTGAAAGGTCTGCCTTGACCGTTTTCAGTCCGGCAAGACTGATTTCACTTTCACCATACGGCACTGCCATGGCGGACGTGTTCATGGCGTCCTTGAGGTCCCAGGTCACCATATTCCAGACGAACCAGCCGGTCTTCTCGGCGTTGATGACAGTATCTTTTCGCCTGCCATCGGGGTACTGGTTGGCAGCAAACATTACCATCGGCGGGTCAAACGTCAGGTTCTGCCATTGACTGTATGGTGCCAGGTTCTCTACCCCATCAGGACTGATGGAAGAGAGCCAGCCGATCGGGCGTGGAACAGTACAGCTCTTGAAGGGTGAGTAAGGCAGCGGGCACTTCTCGCTGTTCGGCATATATTTCATGTCATGTCCTCTTGTTTGTTGGAGTCAGGCCGTTCACTTGACCATCGGCAGATCAAGGTCGTTTTCACGGGCACAGTTCTTGGCGATCTCATAGCTGGCATCAGCGTGGCGCATAACGCCAGTAGCCGGATCATTCCGCAGCACGCGGCCAAGTCGTGCGTGGGCATCATCGGTACCGTCGGCGACGATCACCACGCCCGAATGCTGGGAGTAACCCATGCCCACCCCGCCGCCGTGGTGAAGGGAGACCCAGGTGGCGCCTCCGGCGGTGTTGAGCAGCGCATTGAGCAGCGGCCAGTCGGAGACGGCATCCGAGCCATCCTGCATTGATTCAGTCTCGCGATTGGGGCTGGCCACCGAGCCGGAGTCCAGGTGGTCGCGACCAATCACAATAGGTGCTTTGAGCTCGCCACTGGCGACCATGGCGTTAAACGCCTGCCCCAAGCGAGCACGATCCTTTAAGCCAACCCAGCAGATGCGCGCCGGTAAGCCCTGGAAGCTGATACGCTCCTTGGCCATATCCAGCCAGTTATGCAGATGCGGATCATCTGGGATGAGTTCTTTGACTTTCTGATCGGTTTTATAGATATCTTCTGGATCACCGGAGAGCGCGACCCAGCGGAATGGGCCAATTCCCTGGCAGAACAGTGGGCGAATGTAGGCAGGCACAAAGCCGGGGAAGTCGAAAGCATTAGAAACGCCCTCCTCCTGAGCCATCTGGCGAATGTTATTGCCATAATCGAAGGTAGGTATACCCATTGCCTGGAAGTCGAGCATGGCCTGCACATGCACCGCCATGGAGCGCTTAGCCGCCTTGACCACCACCTCGGGTTCGGTTTTCCCGCGTGCCAAATACTCATCCCATGACCAGCCTGCGGGCAGATAACCGTGCAGCGGGTCGTGAGCGCTAGTCTGGTCAGTCACCATATCCGGTTTGACGCCACGCTTAATCAGTTCCGGCAGTATTTCAGCGGCATTGCCATGCAACGCAATCGAAACGGCTTTACCTTCTGAGGTGTAGCGCTCCAGGCGCACCAGAGCATCGTCGAGGTCGCTCGCCTGCTCATCCACATAGCGGGTACGCAGACGCATATCAATGCGGCTCTGCTGACACTCAATATTCAGACTGCAGGCACCCGCCAGCGTTGCCGCCAATGGCTGCGCCCCGCCCATACCGCCAAGACCGGCCGTCAGAATCCAGCGCCCGGCCAGTTTGCCGTCGTAGTGCTGGCGACCAGCCTCAACAAAGGTTTCGTAAGTACCCTGAACAATGCCCTGAGAGCCGATGTAGATCCATGAGCCAGCCGTCATCTGGCCGTACATCATCAGGCCTTTCTTATCCAGTTCATTGAAATGCTCCCAGTTAGCCCAGGCTGGCACTAGGTTGGAATTGGCAATCAGCACCCTCGGGGCGTCTTTATGGGTTTCAAATATCCCCACCGGCTTACCAGACTGAATCAGCAGTGACTGGTTATCTTCTAAACGTTTGAGCGTTTCAACGATGGTATCGAAACACTCCCAATTGCGGGCGGCGCGGCCAATCCCGCCATAGACCACCAGCTCTTTGGGATTCTCGGCGACATCTGGATCTAGGTTGTTCATCAGCATGCGCAGCGGTGCTTCAGTCAGCCAGCTCTTGCAGGAGAGCTCGACTCCATGAGGTGCCCGAATTTCGGTATCGCGAAAGCGTGAAAGAGACATGGTAACTCCTGTTTGTTGTCAAAGTTTGTATATACATTATGGCAACAAACGCTTCTGCGCAATCACCTAAATCGCCCTTTTTAGCAAAAAAAAACTCAGTCCTAAATATTCACCAACATAGTGCAAACGCCAACAATAGGGCGAAATTACGCACCAAAATGGACTTTACGAGGAAATTCCAACTCTCTTCTTTACCTAAGAAGCGGACTTCGCTATATGTATATACATTAGCCGTTATTCGTTAACAAAAAGGAGCCCCGATGACCCATTGCTATTTTGCTGATCATGCCCTACTGCCGACTGGATGGGCCTCTCAGGTGCTGTTCGAAGTCGATGCCACCGGCATGCTGATATCGGTACTGCCCAACAGCTCGCCCGGCAACGCCCAGCGCTTAGCCGGGCCAGCGCTACCCGGTATGCCTAACCTACATTCACACGCTTTTCAGCGCGCCATGGCGGGCCTGGCAGAAATCGGTAGCCCCCAGCCAGACAGCTTCTGGAGCTGGCGAGACCGCATGTACGGCTTGGTGGACCGCCTGACACCGAATCAAGTGGGCACTATTGCCCAATCGCTGTATGTCGAAATGCTTAAGGGCGGCTATACCCAGGTCAGCGAGTTTCATTATTTGCACCACGATCTATCGGGCAAGGCCCATAGCGATCCGGCTGAAATGGCCTGGGCGATTAGCCAAGCGGCCGAGCGCAGTGGCATTGCGCTTACCTTGCTACCGGTGCTTTACGCCCACAGCGGCTTTGGCGGCCAGCCACCCAATCATGGGCAAAGACGTTTTATCCACGCCGTACCAGATTTTTTGAAATTGCTTGAGACGTTGAAGCCAAGCTTTACCGACCACTCCACACAGGCACTAGGCATGGCGTTTCATTCCCTGCGCGCGGTGACATTGGAAGAGATCCAGGCGGTGCTGGCGACGAACCCTGTCGGGCCACGCCACATTCATGTCGCCGAGCAGCAACGCGAAGTGGAAGACAGCCTCGCCTATTCAGGCAAACGCCCTGTGCGCTGGCTACTGGATAACGTTGAGGTGGATGAGCGCTGGTGTTTGATCCATGCCACACACCTGGACGACTCAGAAGTACGTGACCTTGCTGCTAGCGGCGCGGTGGCGGGGCTCTGCCCGACCACGGAGGCCAATCTGGGTGACGGACTCTTCCGCGCAGTGGAGTATGCCGCCCAGGGCGGGCGTTTAGGCATTGGCTCTGATAGCCATGTCTCACTCGATGTGGTTGAAGAGCTACGCCTGCTTGAGTACGGCCAGCGCCTTGCCACCCAACAGCGCAACTGCCTGCACAATAGCGACATACGCCCGGTGGCTGACTGGCTTTACCGCAGCGCCTTGGCTGGCGGTGCCCAAGCCTCCGGCCAGCCCATCGGCGCCCTGGAAGTCGGCAAGCGCGCCGACATGGTGGTACTGGATGGCAGTGACCCCTACCTTGCCACTAGCGCAGACGACACCCGTCTGGGGCGCTGGCTATTTGGCGGTTCCAAACAGCAGATACGCGATGTCATGGTCGCAGGCCGCTGGGTCATTCAGGCGCGACGCCATGCCCTCGACGACGTTAACCGCACCGCACTGGCAGGCCTGTTTCGAGAGATTGACTAAGCTGTTGAGCGAGAGCGACTAATGGGGGGAGTGCGCCATTGAGCGCAGCTTGTAGCGGTCGCCTGGGTGAAGCAAATGGGCATAGCTAATCAGGCGATCACCCGACCAGGTACGGCGGTGCACGCTGAGACACGGCAGAGGCGAGTCAACTTCTAGCCACTCTGCGGTTTGAGCATCGACCAGCACGGCCTCGACGATATGCTCCATATCCGTAATGGGGCAAGCAGCGACCAGTACTTCATTCGGAGTATGCTTGGAGAAGTCTGCATCCAGATAACCGGGCACCCAGCGCGGATTAACGTAACGGTCTTCAAGCTGAATGGGCAGGCCATTTTCGAGGTGAATCAGAATGGAGTGGAATAGCTTAGTGCCAATACGCACGCCCATACGCAGGGCGATCTCGTCGTCGGCATTAAGCGGCTCACAGCGCAACACACGGTTTGTGTAGTCATGGCCACGGCTGCGTACTTCATCAGCGATATTATTGACTTCCGCCAACGGCGATTCAGAGCGGCGATCAGTCACAAAGGTGCCGATCCCCGATTGACGCACCAGATAACCCTCCTGCACCAGATCACGAATAGCTTTATTAGCTGTCATCCTGCTGACCCCAAAGGTGACCGCCAGCTGCTCTTCAGGCGGGATTTTATGGTCGACGGGAAAGTGACCCGTTTGGATGTTATCCAGCAGGTAGTGCTTGATCTGTTGATATCGGGGCGGTTGGCGTCCCACGTGCTCTCCTCAAATCCCTTTTATCGCCCGGCTTATCAACCCATCGCCCTCAGGTCGATGCTAAGCAGGTGCGTTCCAGGCATCGTCTCAAATTTGATCGTCTCGCAGGCAGCGTTAACCGGCGCCAAGAGAGGCTCTTGCCCAGGCCAATACCACAGGTCGCAATCATTGAGCGACTGCGCTGGTCGGCTGGACATCCACGCAGTCCCACCCACAGCCACTACCAGTGTCTCAGCACCTGGGTGTCGCTGTAGCGGCTCTCCCTGGGTTAGCCAAGCCACACGGGCCTGCCATTGAAGTGGATTGTACATCAAATTCAGCGCCCGACTCGCCCCTTCAGGTAGCAAGCACTCCACCGCCGTATCACCATCAAAAACAACGCTTTGTCGAGGCACTAACTTAGTGCGTTGATCGGGCAGTATCAGCGTGACCGGATGCGTGCCAACCACGGTGAAATGACGTTTCAGCCCAGCCATAACCGAGAATGGCCCCGGCCTTTCCAGCTCCGCCATCGACACCCGCCACCCCGGTGAGTCAACGCTGGCTTGGCGGGCCACTTCACGGGTAACGCCGCCACCATTGCGCCAAGCAACGGGCACCAGCTCGGCAAAGCGATATGTCATCCATGAGCCCATAAAGATGCCCGTCAAGGCGCCGCAGATTTGCGATAGCTCATAGAAGCATCAATACGACCCAGGATATAGTCGCCCGCGGCGACTGGCGGGTAAATCGCCTCGTCAGCAGCAACACCCAAATCGACAGGATCAACCAGCGCAGCATAGGTAGGATCATAAAAGGTGGCGATGGAATAACGTTCGCGGCCACTGGTGTTGATAACCCGATGCAGGGTAGAGCGAAAGCGGTCATTAGACCACCGCGCCAGCAGATCACCGACATTGACGACCAGCGACCCCTCAATGAAAGGCGCGTCAATCCAACGCTCGCTGCCCAGCTCACGCACCTGCAAACCACCGACGGCATCTTGGTAAAGCAACGTCACGCAACCATAATCGGTATGCGGGGCAACGCCAAATTGATCGGCTGGCCGATCATCAGACTGGACGGGATAATAGACCGCCTGAGTGCGCTGTAACGGCTTGGTGTACTTGTCAGCGAAGAACTCAGGATCAATATCCAGGCTCATGGCAATGGCACGCAGCAGATCCGCTCCGCAGCGGCCTACCTCAACAAAGTAGCGATCCATGGCTGGCTGAAACTCCGGCATAAAGTCTGGCCACTGGTTCGGCCCACGCAGTGCCTCGCCTGCCAGTACACTTGGGTCATCCTCGGCCAAGTCCAGCCCAAAACCATAGAACTCCTTCTCATCAGGTCGGGTTGCCTGATACATAGTGGCACCACCGCGCCGATGAAAACCACGGTGGTGCTTATTAACCGCCACCTGCGCCTTGCGCTCCAGTGGCTCAGCAAAGAAGCGCTGGGCGGCCTGCATAGCATCGTCTATTACTGCCTGTGATAAACCATGGTTGATGATGTAAAAGAACCCCACCTGGGTACAGGCGTTGTGTATCGCCTCCCCCGCCCGCGCGAGGCTATCAGGGTCGCCCTCACGCACGCCCTGCATATCAACCAGCGGTATGGTCATTGCTGAAGTTGTCATTACTTGAGTCTCCACTGTCAACGAAAAGCCAGCCCAATCCTTACCCGTGTTAGTCCACTTAGGCTATCGGTAGCGGCTATAAACAAGAACAGCCACAAGCAATAAGTATATACATATAAAAATGCTTTTATCTATCCATGTTATTAAAACAAATCCTATAAAATTTCGCCTAAAACGCACCAAAATCACACAAAAATCACCATTTATGCACTAAAAATTATCATTTTAAAATAATATCTAACAGCGCCAGGAAACTTAACCAATAGAACTTGCATAAATACCACCTACCTGTATATACATAATAGCAACGCTCGATTTCATAGCCACAGATTCACAACTATAGGTTCACAACAACAGCTGGGAAGATCTAAAAACCATTTTCAACACCCGCTGAGTGAGAAAAAGACTGTTTAGATGCTCCCAAATGATGCCCGTAAAGCACTTCAGAGGTCACCATGACATCAGTACAACGACTCTCCCCCGGCCAACTTACGCTTGCCACACTGCGCGCGCTTTTTGAGGACAGCCCCACTATCGAGCTCGATGAGGAGAGCAGGGCTAGAGTCGCTCGGGCCGAAGCAACGGTTAGCGACATTTTGGATAGTGGCCGCACCGTTTACGGTATTAACACCGGCTTTGGCGTGCTCGCCCAGACCTCAATACCACGCGCGTCACTCACAGAGCTCCAGCGAAACTTAGTGCTGTCACACAGCACAGGGGTTGGTGACAACTTAGACGAAGCCACCGTTGGTTTGATACTGGCGCTTAAGGCCGCCTCGCTGGCCCGTGGCCACTCCGGCGTACGCTGGCTGATCATTGACGCATTGCTGGCGCTTTACAACGCCCAGGTCTACCCCTGTATTCCCGCTAAAGGCTCAGTAGGCGCCTCAGGGGATCTTGCGCCGCTAGCGCATTTAGCCGCCACCCTGCTCGGCGAAGGCCGCATGCGCCATAAGGGACGCGAGATACCAGCCGTTGAAGGACTTGCCCTAGCGGGTCTGGCACCGCTGACACTAGCGCCCAAGGAGGGGCTGGCACTCATCAACGGAACACAAGTTTCCACTGCACTTGCGTTGCGCGGCCTGTTCGCCACCGAAAAACTATTCACCGCTGCCGTGCTCGCCGGTAGCCTGACAGTGGATGCTTTAAAAGGCTCAGACACCCCGTTTGACGAGCGCATCCAGGCCGTTCGCGGCCACCCCGGTCAGTGTGATGTCGCTGGTTTCTACCGCGAGCTGCTAGCGGGCAGCCGGGTGCGCGAATCCCACCGCGACTGCCCGCGGGTTCAGGATCCCTACTCGCTGCGCTGCCAGCCCCAGGTGATGGGCGCCTGCCTCGACCACTTACGCTTTGCAGCGGGCGTATTTCTACGTGAAGCTAACGCCGTTTCTGATAATCCGCTGATCTTTGACAACGGTGACGTCCTTTCCGGCGGCAACTTCCATGCTGAGCCGGTTGCCATGGCCTCCGATGTGCTGGCGCTGGTGATCTCAGAAATCGGCGCGCTGTCGGAAAGACGCATCGCCCAACTCGTCGACCCCGCCCTCTCAGGGCTACCGGCGTTCTTGGTCAACGACAGTGGCCTTAACTCTGGCTTCATGATTGCCCAAGTTAGTGCGGCGGCACTGGCGTCCGAGAACAAAACCCTGGCCCACCCCGCCTCAGTAGACAGCCTGCCGACCTCCGCCAATCAAGAAGACCACGTATCAATGGCGACGTTTGCCGCAAGGCGACTGGCCGACATGGCGTTTAACTCCAGCGCGGTAGTCGCCATTGAGCTACTGGCGGCGGCCCAAGGGGTGGAATTCCACCGCCCCATGACCACGTCACCTTCCCTCGAAGAAGCGCTGGCACTGATTCGGCGCGACGTTAAACATTACGACCGGGATCGCTACTTTGCCCCCGATCTCGTTGCCGCCCAGCGCTTTGTTGACGAGGCTATCTTCGAACCACTGCTGCCCCGCCCACGCCTCTACGCCGAAGGTTGATATGAAACGACGCTACGCCCCAAGCCACCGCTGGCGACACGCCCAAAGTATCGATGAACTGGCCTCGATGGCCAGTAGCCGACTGCCCGCCTTTGCCTGGGAATATCTCAATGCAGGTGCCGAGGACGAGCACACCCTCAACGACAATCGCAGAGCATTTCAACGCTGGCAGTGGCGACCACGCACGCTGCTTGACCTAAGCGAGATCGACAGCCGCACCACCCTTTTGGGCCAGGAGTGCGCAATACCCCTGGCAATCGCCCCCACCGGCTACAACGGCATGCTGTGGCGTGACGCTGATATCGCCCTAGCCCGAGCGGCGCAACGTCACGACGTGCCCTTCACGCTGAGTACCGTATCCTGCAATAGCCTTGAGGCGGTTGCCGCCGCTGTCCCAACCGGTCGGCTGTGGTTTCAGCTCTATCCACTACGCGATAAATCAGCGACCCAGGATCTGATCGAACGCGCTCAAGCAGCTAATGCAGAGGCTCTTGTAGTCACTACCGATGCAGTGGTGCTCGGTCGACGCGAGTGGGACAGCCGCAGCTACCTGAACCCTCGACGCCTGACCATGGGCCATACGCTAGATGCTTTGTGCCACCCACGCTGGGCCGCCCAGGCACTCTGGCCCAACG
The DNA here is from genome assembly GCF_055725665.1 of Vreelandella sp. DA03-1M. Taxonomy (NCBI): domain Bacteria; kingdom Pseudomonadati; phylum Pseudomonadota; class Gammaproteobacteria; order Oceanospirillales; family Halomonadaceae; genus Vreelandella; species Vreelandella sp. DA03-1M. Next base: position 1,614,572 of record NZ_CM146798.1, on the reverse strand, counting down.
GCCTACCGACACTGGGCAACCTGCTCAAATACTTGCCCGCAGGGGAGCACAGTGCGGCCAGCGCAGCTACCTACATCAGTCAACAAATGGCGACCGACTTAACGTGGGAAGCGCTAGCCGAGATTCGCCAGCAGTGGTCGGGCAAGCTGATCATCAAGGGTATTCTCAATGCTGAGGATGCCCGCCATTGCCAGCGGCTAGGGGCCGACGCCATCGTGGTTACCAACCATGGTGGACGCCAACTGGATGGCTCGCCTGCCAGCCTCGACTGCTTGCCACCCATCGTCGATGCGGTGGGAAAAGAACTTGAGATTCTGCTCGATAGCGGCATTCGCCGAGGTAGCGATATTGCCAAAGCGCTAGCTCTAGGCGCCAATGGCGTACTCAGTGGAAGGGCCACGCTATATGGTCTCGCGGTTGGCGGCGAGGCAGGCGCTAATCATGCCCTGACGCTACTCCAGCAACAGTTACACAATACGCTTGCTCTGCTGGGTCGCCCATGCGTGTCCCAACTCGACCGCGACTGTCTGGGTCTTCCCCTCCATCTTTCACACGACAACTCACATTACCTCACGGCTAATTCGGTGGATTCGCCCACACAAACCGTGCAGCCGACTATGGGAGATCTATCGTGAGCATTGAACCCAGTAAAGACGATGCCTTCCTAGATCTGTTGCTAAGCGCCTTTGGCGACAGCGTGCTGCTGGGCGAGTCAATCCCGGCGTCTTGTCATAGCGATTGGACCGGCCACGCCGCCTGTCGTCCACTGGCGCTGGTACGTCCAACCAGCACACAGGAAGTCTCCAAGCTGCTGCAACTTTGCAACCAGCACCGCCGCGCCGTCGTCCCCCAGGGTGGCATGACGGGTTTAGCCGGTGGCGCCGTACCCACGGCTGAGAGTGTCGCGCTGTCATTAATCAAGCTCAGCGGCGTGGAGAACGTTGACCAAGATGCCGCCACACTGACGGTGCGAGCGGGCACTACACTTCAGGCCGTCCAAGACGCGGCTATAGAAGCAGGCTTTTGCTATCCAATTGATTTTGGCGCCCGAGGCTCTTGCCAGATCGGCGGCACCCTCTCCACCAATGCGGGCGGCCATGGCGTGATTCGTCACGGCATGACACGTGACCGTGTGCTCGGCCTCGAAGTAGTGCTAGCCGACGGGCGGATTCTCGATTTGATGAACAGCATGATCAAAAATAATACCGGCTACGACCTTAAGCACTGTTTTATCGGTGCCGAGGGAACACTAGGCGTCATCACCCGCGCTGTACTGCGTCTTGCCCCGCCCCAGAGGGAGTCCCGCACGCTTTTGTGCGCGCTACGCGACTACCCGGCGGCGGTCAGTCTGCTGCATCGACTGCGTGGCACCGGACTAGCCCTAGAGGCATTCGAGGTGATGTGGCAGGACTTCTATGCGATGAGTTGCGAGTGGCAGAGCAACCAGTCGCCTCTCCCACCAAGCTACCCTCTTTACGTGCTGTGTGAGGTCGAAGGCGATGCAAGCCACCTGGAGATGGTCCTGGCAGCCGCTCTGGAAACTGGCGAAGTGCAAGATGCCGTCATGGCAAGCACGATCAAACAGGCCCAAGAACTATGGGCAATTCGGGAGGCGACTGGCGAATTTCCCGTCAAGCTGGCACCGATCAACTTCGACATCAGTTTACCCATTGCAAAAATTGGCGACTTTGTTGAAGCGGCAGGCAAGCTGCTCACGCACCGCTGGCCAGGAATCCGCATCGTCAATTTCGGCCATATTGGCGACAGCAACCTGCATCTCACTGTAGATAGTAACTCGCTAACTGAGAACACCTCGGCGACTCACCACGCTATCGAAACCGATATCTACGGGCTGGTCGGTGAATACCGCGGCTCCATTTCTGCCGAGCATGGCATTGGTCTGCTTAAGCGTGAATTCCTGCATCACAGTGTCCGCCCCGAAGCGTTGAACGTTATGCATGCCCTCAAGCAAACATTTGATCCAAACAACATTCTCAATCCCGGCAAGGTGCTCAGTTAAGCCACCTTTATTCACCAACAACCGCACTCAAACAGGGCGAAGTTAATTCGCCCTTTAGTGCCAAAATTTGCAAAGCCATTATGTATATACAGGTAAGTACTTTCTGGCATGCAGTTTGCTTTTATAAAGCTGACGTACTGGTACGCACTGTCAGTTTCGCCCCCAACAGATCCAGGCGCCCTGACAGTTTCTTAATCATCCCGATGGAGTCATGACTCGATGAAAAAATCCAATCTACTCAAGCATTCACTCTCTTACCTGGCGATAAGCCTTGGTACTTCTTTTGCAGCCAGCACCGCCTCTGCGGATCTGCTTGAAGAGGTACAAGAACGGGGCGTTCTCAATGTAGGTACTGAATTTCATTTCGCCCCATTCGCTTATCTAGACAATGGCCAGCAGAGCGGACTCAACCTTGAACTTATGGAGCGTGTGGCTGAAGAGCTAGAGGTAAGTATTAATTGGATCGATCTGCCCTGGCCCAGCGTACTGCCAGGCCTTGAGGCTGGAAACTATGACTTCGTAGCTGGCCCGGCGATGATTACTCAAGAGCGCAAGCTACGTTACAACTTCACCCTGCCTATCGCTGATGCCACCGTCGCCATCTTAAAGCGTGCTGACGACGACTCTATACAAACCCCCGAAGATATCTCCGGCAAAGCGGCCGGCGGTGGTCGCGGCACTGCGCAGCTTGAGCAGCTAAAAGCGTTTGCCGCTGAATTGCCCGAGCCCCCAACGATTACCGAGTACGTTGATTATAGCCAAACCTACGCTGATCTTGCCGCGGGTCGGATTGATGCAGTAGCCAACTCACTCCCCAATATTGCCTACACCGCTACCCAACGACCAATGTTTGAGGTGGTCCATCCCCCCTTTGGGCAACCCGCCTACTTCGGCTATATGGCGCGCAACGATGAGGAGTCCGCCTCACTGGTGGAAGCCATCAACGAGGTGCTGCTATCTATGCACGAGGATGGCAGCCTAGCTGAGCTGCAAACCAAATGGTTCGGCGAGCCGATGGATGTTCCCAGCGAAGATTTTGAACCGGAGATCTAATCAGCTTGTGACGTGTTCGGGCGGTCATTGAGCTAGATACCGCCCGGTATGCTCTCCCTCACCTCCAGGGATATTGCCAATGTTTGACTGGCCAACCTTTCTTTTCAGCCTTCCGTTGCTTGGCAAGGCACTGCTTATCACGCTACAGACGTCGTTGCTGGGTAATGCCTTTGGCTTTGTCATTGCGATACTTATTTCCAGCATGCAGCTGGCAAAAATGCCACTACTACGGCGCCTCGGTGGCAGCTATATCTTTATCTTTCGGGGTGTACCGCTGCTCGTGCAGCTATTGGTCATCTACTACTTGGCGCCTATGTTTGGCCTACCCAACCTTTCCCCAATGGTTGCCGCGGTGATGGCGCTCTCGCTCTGCTCAGGCGCCTATATCGCAGAAATATTACGCGGTGGCCTGATGGCAATCCCCTCAGGGCAGAGTGAAGCGGCACATCTACTAGGCATGAGCCGTCCGGCTATTTTGCTGCGTATTGAGCTGCCCCAAGCGGTTCAAAGCACCCTCCCTTCACTGGTCAACGAGCTGGTATTGCTGATTAAGGCCTCAGCGTTAGTGTCGGTGGTCGGCCTGGCGGACCTTACCCGGGTGGCCCAGAACCTCGCCTCGTCAGACTACTTATTCTTCCAGCATTACCTGGTGCTAGCGGGGATCTACTGCCTGATTAACATACCGCTGACCATGTTCGGGCGCCGACTTGAGCGTCATTTAGAGAGGAGTCTGGCGTGACTTTCGATCTATCCATTATCACTGCCAATGCCGGAGCAATCTGGAACGCATTTTTAGTCACCATTTATACCTGGTTGGCAGGTAGCGTGCTGGGCCTTATGGCGGGATTACTGATTGCTGCGCTGATGCTCTTTGGTGGGCGGCCATTACAGCTGTTACTAAGAGTATTCATTGAGCTGGTACGCGGCACCCCCTTTCTGGTGATCCTGTTCCTGGTCTACTACGGCGGCCCCTCATTTGGCCTGCGGCTCGGCGCGATGACGGCTGGGGTGCTCTGCATCGCCTTCTATAGCAGTGTCTATTTTGCGGAAATTTTTCGTAGCGGTTTTGCCGCGGTGCCACGTGGGCAGCTGGAAGCAGGCGAGTGCCTGGGGCTTGGCCGCCTTCAGCTACTGTGGCGCGTACAACTACCGCAGATGCTCGTCCTTATCCTGCCAGCAATCTTCAATATGCTGACCATTCTGTGCAAGGAAACCGCCGTACTGTCGATTATCACTGTGCCGGAGCTAACCGCGGTGCTCACCGGTATTGGCACCCGCACCTTTACCTTTATTGAAACGTTATTAGTGCTCTGCATCGCCTATCTATTACTGATCGAGATCACCTCACGCGCAGGCAGGTGGCTTGAGCACCGCGTCGGCATCTACTTGCAGCGCTGAACAGGAGCTAGCTATGTCGCTTTCCCTATCCCCCACTAACGCTATCTCAGCAGTCCCGGCTGAGAACTCGAAGATAGCGCCAATCATCCATCTTTCAGCCGTCGGCAAGCGCTTCGGCAAAAATCAAGTGCTCGCCAATATTGACCTAGACGTACACCACTCTGAGGTGGTCTGTTTGATCGGCCCCTCAGGTTCCGGCAAAAGCACCCTACTGCGCTGCATGGCGTTCCTTGAGGAGTATGACGACGGCGAAATTCATATTGAGGGGCGTTTGCTGGGCTGGGAGATTGATGATCGGGGACACCGTAAACACGCGGGGCGCAACCGTCTTAACCAGGCTCGACGCAATCTAGGCATCGTCTTTCAGCAGTTCAATCTATGGCCTCATATGACTGCGCTGGGCAATGTCACGGAAGCGTTAGTGAGGGTAAGGCGCTTACCGCGACAGGAGGCTGAAAAAAAGGCGATGAAGGCGTTAGACAAAGTTGGCCTCAGTGAAAAAGCAAAGGAGTACCCCGCACGCCTTTCCGGTGGCCAACAGCAACGCGTGGCGATCGCCCGGGCGCTGGCGATGGAACCCAAAATCATGCTGTTTGATGAACCCACTTCGGCCCTCGACCCGGAACTGGTGGGTGAAGTGCTGGCCGTGATGAAGCAGCTCGCCCAGGAAGGCATGACCATGGTGGTGGTGACCCACGAGATGGGCTTTGCGGCCCAAGTTGCCGACAGCGTCGTTTTCCTGGATCAAGGCAGCATCGTTACCCGCGGCACCCCCAATGAAGTATTTCGTGATACCAACCATCCACGTCTACGCCAGTTCCTACAGAACTACCTTGACCGCAACGCCTTTTGGCATACGACCCCGGAGAAAACGAGCTGATGCCCAACCTCGACCCGACCCATCTGGCGCGCCGGGAAGTTCGCGAACTCAAGGGTTACAACGCCGGACTCTCAAGCGAGCAGGTCAGCAAGCGCTTCGGCGTAACACGTATCACCAAACTGGGTAGCAACGAAAACCCTCACGGCCCCTCTCCACAAGTAGCCGCTGCGCTCTCTAAAGCCTTGATGGATAGCGGCCTGTATCCCGATGCATCCTGCACTCTGTTACGTGGAGCGCTCGCGGGGCAACTGGATATAGCCCCTGAACGGCTGGTATTTGGCAATGGCTCTGAGGATCTGATTGCGATTTTGTGCCGGGTATTTCTCGACCACGGCGACAGCCTGGTGACGATCACCCCCGCCTTTGGCCTGCATACACTCTACCCGCACTCGCTAGGGGCCCATATCCACTCGGTGCCATTGCTTGATGGGGGGCGTTTCGATATCGATGGGCTGCTGGAGGCACTGGTCGAGCCGCCACGCGTGCTGATGTTCTCGTCGCCCTCCAATCCGGCTGGCAGCGCTTTATCCGCCGCTCAGCTTGATCAATTGCTTAATGCGCTCACCCCCTCCACCCTGCTGGTCTTCGACGAAGCTTATTATGAATACGCCAAAACGAGCCCCGATTACCCAGACGTGCTGGCCCAGCTGGCTCACCAGCAAAGTCCCTGGATCGTACTGCGCACCTTCTCAAAAGCCTACGCACTCGCTGGTTTGCGGATTGGTTATGGCATTGTTAGCAGCCCCGCCCTTGCCGACTTAATCGACCGCCTGCGTACGCCATTCAACGTCAACCGCCTCGCGCAAGTGGCGGCGGTGGCAGCACTCCAGGACACGACGCACCTTGAAACAAGCCTTGAGCTGACAACGAGCGAGCGCAGTCGCGTGGCGCAAGCACTGAAGGATATGGGGCTAACAGTGGTACCGTCACTGGCTAATTTTCTGTTCTTCGAAACGACCCAGCCATCAGAGCAGGTGCATGAGGCGCTTCTGGCTCACGGAGTGATCGTTAAACCTTGGCTAGAGCCTGGATACACCCATTGGGTACGTGTTTCGATCGGCAGCCGAGAGGAGAACGACCAGTTCTTGGCCGCGCTAGCGGCTTCAATGCCACACTAACCTAGCCCTAGCTGATTGCCTTATTATGACGACATTAGCGACTAGCTCTAAGTCATCACTGGAGTAGTGGATGAAAAAATCCGGCACCGATAGCGTCACCGCACCAAAAGCACTTTATTTACAGGCCAAACAGTTTGTATTGGAACGCGCCGCCTCAGGTTTTTGGAAACCTGGCGACATGATTCCATCTGAAAATCAATTAGTTAATGAGCTCGGCATGTCACGTATGACGATAAACCGGGCGCTGAGGGAACTGACTAACGAGGGTTTCTTAGAACGTACCAGCGGTGTAGGTACCTTTATTGCTGAGCGCAAGCCACACTCCAATTTATTGCAGATAGCCAATATTGCTGACGAAATAGCCTCCCGTGGCCATCGTTACCATTGCGAAGTACTTGAACTTGGTCGTGTGGCCGCACCGTTCTCCATTGCTTCAGCGCTTGAGCTGACCACCGGTAGCTCGGTCTATCATCTGCGCTGTGTTCACTACGAGGAAGAGCTCGCTGTACAGCTTGAGGACCGCTACGTTTCGCCTGCCATGGCCCCGGATTTTATTCACCAGCAATTTGATGACACATTGCAGCCTTCACGCTACTTATTGAACACCATCCCCGTAGACGAAATAGAACATATCGTCGATGCGCTATTGCCCTCGGAAGAAGATTCCAAAGCGCTAGATATTGATGTCAACGAGCCCTGTTTAGCACTTATGCGCCGCACCTGGAGTGCTTCACATGTCGTCACCTACGTTAAATTTCTCCATCCCTCAATGCGCTATCGTCTGGGTAGCCGATTCTCTGTCGATGCCAGTTCCCGAGCGGGCTGACCCTGTACCCGATGAGTTACACCATGAATACACAAATCAAACCTAGAAGCTGATGTACAAAGCAGAGAGTCACTCGGCACTCTCTGTGATAAAAGCGGCAAGATTAGCAATATCATCATCCGATAAACCGGTGGCGTTGGGGATCATCAGAAAGGAGTTTGAACCCACCTTCTCACCAGCCCGGTATGTTTCAAGGCGGGAGGTAATGTACTCCGCGTCCCGTCCGCTAAGCGATGGAAAGCTCGCCATTCCTTGTGCATTTGGGCCGTGACACTGAGCGCAAGCGTCCTTGTAGAGTGCTTCTCCAGCCGACTTATCTACCGCTTGCAGAGTAGCTGACCCCATCGTCAGCGCCGTCGCAATAACGAACAACAGTGATACCTTCATAGTGGCCTTTTCCCAGCAGAGTGGTCTTGATCAAAAAGCTTAAGACGGCTTGAAGAGATCGCAGCCGCACTGGCATACGCTAGGGCGGCTGCCAGTCGCTTATTCGGGAGTGATGCGGTAAATGCTTCCTTCATCAACCGCCGTATAAAGATCACCCTCCGGGCCCAGTACCAATGAACGGAAGCGAGCAGCTCCCATGGGTACCGGCATTTCGGCAACGTCATTGACCGAAAGACCATCTTCGGCGATATCAATCAGGTTAATGCGCTGCCCCACCGGCGTACCGCCGAAACCGATGCCCATAAAACCAACAACCAGACGGCCGTCCCAATCGCCCCACTGCTCGCCGACTAGAAACTCGGCAGACGAGATTCCCTGAGAAAGCCCATCGTTTTTCCAGGCAGGCTGCATAGCGTCCGGGTAGGTTTCGGTGTCGGTCACCGGCATATAGGCCGCCCGCTCTTTTGGATCCATCCCCTCGGTCTGATTGGGCTCATAACCACAGTAATCGTCCGGGCAATCACCACGGCCCGCCATGTTGGGTTTCGGATCCCAGCCACTGTTGCCACCATTGACCAGTGCATTGATCTCATCCGAATGCCAGGGGCCGTGCTCCGTCACGATGGGTTGGCCAGTCGTAGGGTGGAAAGTGATGCCCTGTACGTTGCGGTGACCATAGGTATAGATGCGAGGATCAAAGCCCTCAGGCGGTTTGTTACCCTCGGCAGCCTCGCCATCCCGGTCAATACGTAGCACCTTGCCACCAAGCAGCTCTGGTGACTGCGGAATCTCACTATTATGGTTGTCGCCCGTGGTTACATAGAGGTAGCCATCCTCTGGGCTGAAGCGAATACGGCCACCATTATGAGCCCCCGCGTCGCCGAACGGATGGTCGGTGGCAGCGGGCTTGTAGGGAATGTCCTCGACAATATCAGTGCGATCCGACACGTCATTAAAATCGCTATTTACCGTCATGCGCAGTACACGGTTAGTACGTGGTTCGGACATGTTGGAGGCTGAGTAGACGTAGACTGTGCGATTTTCTTCAAAATCAGGATCGATCGCCACACCATTCATCCCCGCCTGTCCTTCACAGACAAGATCATCGGCGGTGGTGGCATAGTCATCCGTACCTTCCATCCCCAGCAGGTGCTCTACTTCACCATCGGGGAGCCGTACCGAAAGTCCAAGACAGCGTTCGGTGTAAAACATCGTCCCATCAGGCAGAAAGGCCATATCCCAAGGGTTCTCAAGACCGGATAACACCTCAGACTGGCTGAGTTCAGGCTCATTGGCAGTAGCAACGGCGGGTAAGCCTATGATCACCGCAGAGGCGATGGCCGCACATAGCGGCCGCATAACGAGTTTATGGGACATGGCAGGCACTCCTTCCAGACGTTGTTTGTAATTGTTATCAACACTGCACGCGCTTATTGAGTTTAGGTCGCCAATCAGGGCGGTCAATACTCTTTGTCAATAATTGCTTGTCTAAAATTTTCCTACACGCAGCATCACGGCGGGTAACGATGAGTAATAAGCGCACAGCTAAAAATGCCTGTTACGTATATTGAATGTCGCTTTTCGACAACTCTTTATGGCTCAGCGCGACACACTAGTCAGCGAATAAACTGCTGAGTAGAGAGCACGCCATGAATCGCAATGTCATTCTCACCTGTGCCGTTACCGGCGCAGGCGACACCACCGCCAAGAATCCCAACGTACCCGTGACACCCAAGGCCATCGCGGCGTCCTGCATCGAAGCCGCCCGCGCCGGCGCCAGCATCGCGCATATTCACGTTCGCGACCCGGAGACCGGCGGCATCAGCCACTCTTCTGAGCAGTTCCGCGAAGTAATGGAGCGCGTACGTGAAGCGGATGTGGATATCGTCATGAACATCACCGCTGGCGGCGGCGGCGATTGGATACCCGATGCCACAGACCCAACTCGAGGCGGCCCCGGCACCGATATTCAAACGCCCGCCGAGCGTCACGCCCCAGTCGGCGAACTACTCCCCGAGCTGTGCACGCTGGACTGCGGCAGCCTCAATTTTGGCGATATGGTGTACGTCAACCCGGCTGATTGGTTGCGCGAACACGCCCGCCTCGTTCAAGCCGCAGGCGTTAAGCCCGAGCTGGAGTGCTTTGACCTGGGCCACGTGTGGTTTGCCCGCCAGCTTCAGCAAGAGGGGCTGATCGACGGCGACCCGCTTTATCAGCTCTGCCTGGGTATTCCCTGGGGCGCCGAAGCGGACACCGAAACCATGCTGGCCATGCGCAACAAATTACCCACCAACGCTAACTGGGCCGCCTTTGGTATCGGTCGCCATCAAATGCCCATGGTTGCCCAAGCCGTGCTGCTGGGTGGCCACGCTCGGGTTGGCTTGGAAGATAACCTGTTTTTAGAGAAAGGCGTGCTGGCTAACAACGGCCAACTGGTCGAGAAAGCGTCGACCATTATTGAAAACCTCGGCGCCCGAGTAATGACACCGGCAGAAACCCGCGCCCATTTGAAGTTACGCAACCCGTCAGGAGATGTTGTATGAGCCGCTTAGCCGTGATTGGTACTGGCGTGATTGGCAACGGTTGGATTGCCCGCGCCCTCGCCCAAGGGTGGGACGTCGTCGCCTTCGACCCGGATCCCAACGCGCCAGCGCGCACGCAATCGTTTATCGACAATGCCTGGGCTTCGTTAACCCAGCTTGGCCTTGCGCCCGATGCTAGCCCTGAGCGGTTAACCTTTGCGACCACGATCGAAGAGGCCGTAAACGGCGTTGACCTGATTCAGGAGAACGTGCCCGAGCGTCTACCGCTAAAGCAAGAAATTTTAGCTGCTATCGATGCCGCTGCCGCACCGGACGTCATCATCGGCTCGTCGACTTCCGGCTTCAAACCCACCGACCTGCAACAGCAGTGCCAACAAGCCCCTGGGCGCGTGATCGTCGCCCACCCCTTCAACCCGGTGTATTTACTGCCACTGGTGGAGCTTGTTGGCGGTGAGGCCACCCAGCCCGCCCAGATCGCCAGCGCTCAAGGGTTATATCAGTCGCTCGCCATGCGGCCGCTAGTGGTGCGCCGTGAAATTGAAGGGCATATCGCCGACCGCTTGATGGAGGCGCTGTGGCGGGAAGCCTTGCACTTGGTCAACGATGGCGTGGCCACCACCGAAGAGATCGACGCGGCGGTGGTTTACGGCTGCGGGCTACGCTGGCCTTTGATGGGCACCTTTTTAACCTTCCACTTGGCGGGCGGCGAGCCTGGCATGCGCCATATGCTGGAGCAGTTTGGCCCCGCGTTAAAACTCCCCTGGACCAAGCTGGAAGCGCCAGAACTCACCGACGAGCTCATCGACAAAGTGGTCGAAGGCTGTGAGCATCAGGCCGCGGGGCGTTCAGTGGCCACGCTGGACCGGCGCCGGGATGACTTTTTAGTCGAGCTGCTGGAAGTAGTGCAGAAATACTGGCCGGAAGCCGAAGGTTTAAAGGGACGCATTTGATGATTATCCATGAAACCCACGTCGCCCCCGAGTGGGTCGACTACAACGGTCACATGAACGACGCGGAGTACGCCCGCGTCTTTTCCCAGGCCTGCGAAGCGCTGATTGACCAGATAGGCTTAGACGAAGCGGGCCGTGAGCACTATGGCTTCACGATCTATACGCTGGAAACTCATCTCTGCTATCGCCGCGAGGCGCACCAAGGCCAGCCGCTCACTATTGATCTCACGCTGCTCGATAGCGATGCCAAACGTCTGCACGTGTTTTTCGCCATGTTCGATGACGAAGGCAACCTGCTGGCGACCAGCGAACAAATGTTGATGGGCATGAAACAAGCGTCAGGACGACCAAGCCCGTTTCCAGAACCGGTCGCGAATCGCGTAGCTGCGCTGCCAAAGGCAAATGGCGATGCCTGGCCGGAGCTTGCTGGCCGCACCATCGGTATTCGACGCTAAGGGAGACTTCAAAGATGAACGTAGACGCCTTTATTCAGCGCTTTAGCGCAGGGCTGGCCGTGATGGAGGAGCTTCCCCTGCCTCAAGCGCGGCGCGCCTACGATAAGCTTTGCCGCACCTTCACCCCACCCGACCCGGCGGGAATGCGGATCGACAATAGCGTTTATGATGGTATTAGCCTGCGCCGCTTTATCCCCCAGCGGCGAACGCCAGGCTGCGTGCTGTTTATCCATGGCGGCGGTTTTACGATCGGCTCAGTGGAGAGCCACCACGGCCCCGCCGCCAGCTTGGCCCAACTGCTCGAGCGTGAAGTGGTAAGCGTTAACTATCGGCTGGCACCAGAGGTAGATTACCCCACCATGTTGGCAGACTGCCGTAAGGTATTAGAAGCGGTTCATCCGGTCGCGCTGGTGGGTGATAGCGCGGGCGGGCGATTGGCTATCGACCTTGCCCATCAGCATAGTGACGCACCGCCGCTTGGCTTGATCTACCCACCGGTCGGCGAGCTATCGCCTGAATGCCTTGGGGAGGATGCACCCCTGCTGTCACGCAGCGACGTGCTCAGTATTCGTCAACAGTGCCCTGAGATTATCGCCACCCAGAGGGATCAAAGCGCTCCTGCTAGCAGCATCGAAGTGCTTACAGTGGAGCACGACCCGTTAACAAGGCCTGTCGAAACGACGGGGGCGCAATGGCAAAAAGCGGGGGCATCCATTGGCTATCGCTGCGCGCCGAAGATGGTGCATGGCGCGCTTCACGCCCACGCCCAGTTACCCGACATGAGTGCCGCTTGGCAGGACTTTTGCCACACATTAAAACGGCGCCTTAATTAATAAGGCGCCGTTTCGTCGTTCAGTTCGTAAAAAATGTGCTTTTAAGAGTCGAGCTATTAAGAATCAAGCTATTAAGAGTCAAATTGGGCCCGCACTTGCTCAATAGCGGATTCGCCATCGCGGGTTTCAACGCCGTCTAACCATTCGGCAACGGTATCCAGGTTGTTGCCAATCCACTCGTTCGCCACTTCATCTGCCGGGCGCTCTTCGTAGCTGTACTCGTGCACCCACTCGTTCTGGTCTTCAATATCGATCACGTATTGCGATAGGAAGCGGTGAACCTGCGGGGCCTCTTCGGCGAGACTGGCGGGGGTAATGGTCCACACCGTGCTTTCAATGGTCGCCACGCCCGCATCATCGCTGTCGGCTAAATAGGCCAAATCGAAGCTCACGTTCATCCAGTGAGGCTCCCAGCCGACGAATGTCACCCACTCTTCGTCGGCCATTTTTTGCTCAGCCTGGGCCAGCATTGCTGAGGTCGAGCTTTCGCGCAGTTCCCAATCGCCTAGACCTGCAAGGTCGTTATCGATGGCGTTGAGAATCGCATCGTTAATGCCAGTACCCGCTTCAATGCCCTGGATTTCGCCATCAAAGCGATCATGGTGCTCAGCCAATTCAGCGACCGTGGTCACGCCGGCATCGTAAACATACTGGGGAACCACCAGCCCAGAATTGGCCCCGCTGATATTGGAAACCACCTTCTCGACTTTGCCATCCGCTACCAGCGGCTCGACCATATCAGTCTGTACCGGGTACCAGCCACCTAGATAGATTTCCAGGTCATTACGCGACAAGCCTTCCAAAATAACGCTGACTGCTAAATCTTGCTGGCGGGTTTCGTAGCCCATGGTCTCCAGCAATTGGGCAGCGATTTCTGATTTTACCGTGACCCCAGGCCATGGCGGCACGCCAAAACGTAGCTCATCAAGCTCTGCCATGGCGGGCGTGGCAGCAAAGGCAGCGAATAAAAAGCCCGCTTTTAGCGATAGTGACTTGGTGGTGGTAGCGCTAGGAGTGATAGACATCATATGGCTAAACCTCTTATTAGTTGGGTTTAGTTAGTATGCGCGGCTGCCTCCCCACTACTAGGCGATAAGCGACGCTTACCAGCCACTACACGACACTACCAAACCTTAAACACTTTTCTCCCGCACCTGCCGCGGCGAATAGCCGTAATGCGCACGAAAAGCACGCGCAAAGCTGGAAGACGAGCTAAAGCCGCAGGCTAATCCCACCGCCAACACTGCTAAATCGGTCTCCGCTAACAGCCGCCGGGCGCGCTTGATGCGAAGCTGCAAGTACCACTGCCGCGGGGTCTCGTTAAGCTCCTGCTCGAATAAGCGCTGAAGTTGGCGAACCGATACCTCTACCCGGCTCGCGACCTCTTCAAGCGGAAGCGGCTCTTCAAGGTTCTGCTCCATCAGGGCCACCGCTTCGACCACGCGGCGGTTATGGGTGCCTAGGCGTTTCACCAGCGCCATGCGCTGCTGGTCGCTGCGAGTACGGATTCGGTCATGGATGAGCTGCTCAGACACATCGATGGCCAGCTTCGCGCCATGCCGCCGCGCAATCACCTCCAACGCCATATCCATGGCTGCCGCCCCGCCCGCGCAGGAGAAACGCCGCTCCCCCAGCTCATACAGCTCATCCGTGGTCTCAATGCCCGGAAAGCGCTCACGAAAAGCGGGCAGACTCTCCCAGTGCAGCGCCACCCGCTCGTGTTTTAGCAACCCGGTGGCCGCGAGCAAAAATGCCCCGGTATCAATACCGCCCAAGCAGCAGCCCGCCTGATCCAACTGATGAAGCCAGGCCATTAATGGTCGAGTGAGATGGGCTTCCGGCGTAAACCCACTGCATACCGCCAGCGAAGGCAAGTGATGGACATCCGCCGTTGCTTGATCCGCCATCAGGGTCATGCCGTTAGACGCCGTCACCGGCCCGCCATCAGCGCTTATCAACGTCCAGTCGAACAGCGGGCGATGGGCAATGCGATTGGCGATTCTCAGTGGCTCTACCGCCGCAAAGAAGGCCATCATCGAATACTGCGGCAGTAGCAAAAACCCTACCATTTCAGGCAACGGGCCCTGGTAATTCAAACGCATCACAATACCTAAGGTTGTTACGTTTTTTAAACCGACACTAGCCTAGCGTGTTACACCCTCCAGGTCGCCAGCCTGCTAGAAAATATGCACGCGGCGCAAACCAACAACCGAGTTGACGTTGACCAAGGCCATCAGTACTAATACTTCCGCCACAAGCTGTGGTGCACATGGTGGAAGCACGGCATATGAACATCACACATTTGGAGCACATCATAATCGCCCTGATCATCCAGCTATCACTGTTACCGTTCGCTTCAGCTCGCGTGGCGGGTGTTATACCGGTGGCGATACTGCTTGGCCGCGAGATCGCACAGCACGAATACAGGCTAGGCATCCAGCGTGGTTGGGAATGGGGCGAAACGCTACCGGTCGGTATGTTTGAGGGTGTCTGGCGTGGGTGGACGTTAGACTCAGTGCTTGATGTGCTGCTGCCAGCACTGGCGTGTGGGCTGCTAGCGGTTATGGTTGGCTTTAAGAAAAAGCATACAACCAAAAGCAGCTAGGCCCTTTACATCCAGTGACTGACCTCAGCGGCATCAAAGGTGGCAGCTAGTCATTATCGAGATGCTCGGTACGATATAGCTTCCACTCATTTTCGACCCGGCCATCAGGCAAGCGGCAGTAGCGGCCAGTGCCTAGGCTGCTTTCGCGAATTTCATTCTCCCCGCCGAGGCTCCGACAATATTCAGCGGCATATGACGTCATCTGATTTTCAGAAACCGGGCCTACTCCGCTATTAGCACAACCGACCAACAGCACTACTGCTGGAATCGTTAAACTGCGATAGACGCGAGCGACATTTCCTAACATTGCGGTTTCCCTGCGTAGCATGCCATTTATCCATTACCCTACATACTCGTAGAACAAAGCGAATTCGCCAATCCCTAAACATCACCTTACGGGCTTGCTACCCGCACTGAAAGCGAGCAATCCGCCCATGAAACTTGCCTTTATTCCGCACTACCTGTTGGGGGCTACTCTACTTGAGTACCTCCCATTAAGTCTTGTTCACCTATGGAAAATTAGATCTGCCGAATCATGGGCCGGCTGAATTTTAATGACCAAGTGATCTGATGAAGGCTGAGTAATGACTGCCTCATAAGTATCAGGGTGATGG
Source organism: Vreelandella sp. DA03-1M (assembly GCF_055725665.1). NCBI lineage: Bacteria > Pseudomonadati > Pseudomonadota > Gammaproteobacteria > Oceanospirillales > Halomonadaceae > Vreelandella > Vreelandella sp. DA03-1M. The sequence continues at coordinate 1,598,890 of NZ_CM146798.1, read as the reverse complement.
TCTACGTAACGCTGAAAGCGCTCCATTAAATTGACCAGGTCATCGGCTAGCGCTTGTTTTTGTAAAGGTGTTAGAGACATCGAGAATATCCTTATGGCCATGAGTGAGTTTTGCCATGCAGACGCAATCCCACTGTTTTTTAATGATATTTGGACATGCGCACATGGACAGGCCCCCATCCTACGTATGCTGCGCGCACTCATTATAATACGTAACAATAAGTAACCAATAAGTAATCAATACATCACGAATGTAACATAATGCTTACATTTGATGGTAAAACTGATCTGACAGCTGGCCTCGCCACGAACTTGCTCCAACGTAGAGTGTTAATAACCCTCCAAAAAATATTGACCTACCGACAACACCGACAAAAATATATTAAAAACAATTACTTAAAAAATTAAGATAAAATAAAAGGCTATTAGCCAATCTAATAAACAATGGCTTATCTATGAAATAGTTATAGCAATGGGGCTAGCTTATAAGTGGGTACCTAAAAAATAATCACGTACTCACCTCTATAGGCTCATCGCAAGCGTTGAACCTCCTCACAAAAGTAATCAAGCTTAAAATACGCACTGAGACTAAGTATATTTCATCCACTGCCAATTAAGTAAGCAATGGGATGGGTTCCTCCCCATTGCTTACCGACACGGCGACCAACGGTTTGAGGCCGTGGAAGCGTTAGTGTGGAGCTGCAAGCTGGAAGCAGCGGCCGAGAGCCACTCCCAGGACATGGCCGCAAATGACTACTTTAGCCACACTGGCCCTAATGGTGCAGGTATCGAGCAGCGTGTGGATAATCAGGATTACGTGTGGCAAGCCGTGGGTGAGAATATCGCCGCTGGCCACACCTCGGTTTCCGCCATGGTGGGAGGCTGGCTTGAGAGCCCCGGCCACTGCCGCCACATCATGAATGACACCTTTACCGAGATGGGCATGGCGAAAGCCGAGGATTCAGAATCGCGCTATTCAACCTACTGGACGCAAACACTCGGCAATCGTCGCTAAGCGCCCACGAATCACTTACTGGTCGCCCCCTACCGCACCATAGTTGACGGCGGTAATCGCATTTTTAGGCGAGCCATCTACCAGCTTGGTACTGTAAGTCAGATACACAAAGGTCTGGGTTTCAGCATCATGCATGCGAACGACGCGCATATTTTTGAAAAGCGCCGAGCGACGCTGAGTAAAAATTACCTCTTGCTCCTCTACTTCAGCAAGGTCGAAGATGATCTCGCCTGTCTGCCGACAGGCCACGCTCGCCTCACTGGCCTCCTCAGCAAGCCCCACCGCACCGGTGATCCCGCCAATCTGTGAGTAGGAGAGATAACAGGAGATACCCTGAACGTCCGGGTCATCGAAGCGCTCCACTTCAATGGTGTTGTTCGGGCCCAGCAGCTTGAACTCGGTACGCACGCTGCCAATATGGGCATCCTGAGCCAACAGCGCGGGCGGCAGCAGCGCAAACATAGCAATGAGCGACGTGAAGGCAACGCGTTTTGGGAAAAACATGGATAACTTCCTTGGCAATAGTCAGCCGCGTGGGGGCAATCGAAGAGAGCATCATTACTCAATCAGGGGGAGACGTCGGACCAAATTTATGTCTTCAGATAACCTCTAAGAGCAGTCTATAAAATAGTACCAGAACGTCCTTGTAATGTTACAAAGATGAGTCAATATTGACGACAATGCCCTGCCATGTTACCGGCAGGTTGCATCATTCGTAATCGGCACGGCAGGATTGTTCTCTTTGCGCGGCAGGCTGCCGGTGATAGCGACACAAATAATACAGGGCTGAGACATAAACACTCTCTTTGTTCTTATTGCGAATAAATAGGCTTGAAGTTTTTAGCATCAAACCCACTTTCAGGAACTTTCACTGGGCGAGAACCTGAAAATAATAAAACGCTGTTATTTAAACTAAAGCGATAAAGCTGATATTAAACACTAGCTATATCCCCTCTCATAACGCAGTGCCCGTAGAAAAGTCCAATCTGGTCATATTAACGACTGACCAACCTGTCATTGCCTGTGTGACATACCGAGAATATGCCATCACAAGGTTATAAATTTGTCATTAGCAATGCAGGATAAACGACGGATGCCCTTGTTAACGCAGACTCCCTACGTCCAACAACAAAGACTATTTATCTTGGTGGCGGAGAGAGACCCACAATAAGATTTCTAAGGTGACCTCATGGACAACACTCGACTCAAAGGTAAAAACTGCTTAATTACAGGCGCCGCACGTGGCATGGGCGCCGCCGTTGCCGAACACTATGCGGCTCAAGGCGCCAAGGTGTGCGTAGCAGATATCAATATTGAAGGGTGCGAGGAAGTCGCTGCGCGCATCAAAGCAAACGGCGGCGACGCCATTGCGGTCAAACTCAACGTTACCGACCGTGCCGAAGTGCAGGCCGCGGTTAAAGCAACGGTTGATGCCTTTGGTAGCTTGAACGTGATGGTCAATAATGCGGGTATTAACAAGCCATTAATGTTCCTGGATATTACCGAGGAAAACTGGCATCAGATCATGGATGTTAACGCGTTAGGGTGCCTACTCGGCATGCAGGAAGCCGCTAAGCAGATGATCAATCAAGGCAAAGATAACGGGCCTTACAAAATCATTAACGTTGGCTCAATTCTATCGCGTCAGGCTTTTGATGACGTGGTGCCTTATTCGTGTAGCAAGCACGCCGTGCTCGCCATGATTAATGGTGGCGCTAAGGCCTTGGTGGATCACAATATTACCGTTAATGGCTATGGCCCTGGCGTCGTACGTACTGAGCTTTGGGAGCAGCTCGACAAAGACTTGGTCAGCATCGGCAAGTTCGCTAAGCAGGGGCAGTCGATGGATGAGCTGGCGGAGAAGATGATACTTATGAAGCGTTACTCCTACCCTGAAGATGTGGTCGGCACCGCGTCTTTCTTGGCCAGCGCAGAATCCGATTATATGACGGGCCAGCTGCTGATGATCGATGGCGGCATGATCATGCAGTAACCGGCACTCCCCGTCCCCATGCCTGACTCTCAGGCATGGGGTTATGCCACACTCCTTACTATTCGCGCCTCACTCAATAATGCCCCTTGGCTCGCATCACTTTGTCCGCCCGTTCCTGGGCGATCGACAAGGCTTTCTTAATCGAACGCCTACCATCTAGTACCTCGAATATCTCATTGCCTGCAATACTAATTAGGTCGGTAATTCCCGGCACGGGTGGGCGTGGCCAAGCCTGTAAAATATCCTTTTGTGCCATATCGTCGACAATTTTTATGAGGGGTGACAATGCAGAGACTTCAGGATCTTGGCTAACACTGAAACGGGGCGTCACTAGGCTGCCATTCATAATGTAGAGTTTGGACATGTTTGCAGATGTCAGATGCCGTAAAGCCGTCCACACTGCCTCAACCCGCTCTGGTGCTAAGTTGGCCGGAATGGCGAGGGCATAACCTCCTATTGGGGTTATGGCACGGCCATGATTTCCAACAGGATGGGGAAGATAGCGAGTATTGCCATAAGCAGGTGAGTGCCGATTCAACTCAAACAGCGGGGCGAGTAGCGTGTAGCAGTAGGCCATACTGGTTTCACCCGATGCATACGACTGCGCACGCTCGTACCAAGACATACTGAGGATATTAGGCGGTGAATATTTCAGTATATCCAGCATATATTCGCAGGCCCTATAAGCGGCATCTGATTGAAACATAGGACGTAGCTGCTCGCCTCTGGCTTGCTGAAAGTCATAACCTCCTTGACAACTCGATAGATTAAGGAGCGGCTGACCGAACTTCGCCATAAGAAAACTAAAGGTATGCCCGAGTGGCGTGCCTCTCGCTGCATTCCAAGCAATGCCGTAACGTCCTTTGGCAGGCTTATGTAGCTGTCTAGCGACTTTGACAAGCGCTTCTGTTGTGGTTGGAGGCGTCAACTGCAACGCCTCGAAAACATCCTGACGATAGCAGAGCAGTTCTGGTGTTGTTTGAACGGGTATACCGTACTGACTGCCCGCATACCCTGAGCTCTGTATAGCCATTGGATGAAAATCAGAAAGATCATAATCGTCGCGTTTAATTAATGCATCAAGTGGCATCAGAACACCATCCGCCGCCAACTCACCAAACCAGGGTAAGTCACAGGCCACTACGTCATAGCGCGACTTGGCTAAACGAGCATTGTCTAGAATCTCATCTAACAGATTATCGATTGACCTTGCCTTGTTACGTATTTCCAGCCCAAAGATCGACTCCAACTGACGTTTAAGATTGTGCATGGCCATGAACGTTGGGTCAGCATGCGCTAACACACGTAATCCACCCTTAAGTTCAAGCCGCGCAGACAGCACTGCCGGGGTCGATATCACCCGCTCAGATGACGACATCCCCAGAAAGATCTTACTGGCTGAATCTGATGTTGGGTCTATACCGAACAACGGGCCGAGGAGCCCTTTAATACGCTCGGCGTAGCTTTCCCACTCCTGGATCATTTGAGGGGAAGGATGCAACGAAACCGTCTTACCCGACTTAGTTCGTGGCCGTGAGATAAGCAAACCGCGCTGCATGATACTCTCGATGCCGCGCTTTGCCGTACCATAGGTGAGGCCAGACGCATCGGCAAGAGACGTGGGGGTGGTTAACCTACCCGCAAGGTGGTTACGCATGACGTGCAGCAACATACGCATCTCTCGATAGCCAAGCGCCATAGAGAGCGAACTTTCAGTTTCATCTTCAAATTTTTCAATGAAGTCGATAAATCGTGCGAACTCTGTATTCGAGATTTTGGAGGAGGGCATTTGCGATAACTTATCGTAAGGCCCTTCTGGGTTTGTTTCGTTTATCTCAGCACGACCTTCTTTCATGACAACTCCAACACATCACCAAACCATCAGGCCGCCAACGTGGTGGTAAACACTTTTTGCGATGGGGCTGCTATTAAAAAAAGAACAGTTATGAAAAAGTTTACCATTAAGTGTCAGCCTATACCGTCCATAATTAAGCGGATACCCAGCAGAATAAGCAGGCAAAGAATCACCCGGAAAAACAGCTCGCCATTGATGCGTTTTTGAATAACCAGCCCCAACCGAACCCCCAGCCATGCAACAGGCATCAGCAACATCGCTATGGTCAGGTTATCAAGGTTAACCAAGCCCAGCAGGGTGTAGGGAACCAGCTTCACCAGGTTAGTAATGGCCAGAAAAACCACTGCCGTCCCCAGGAATTGCTGTTTTGTCAGCTGGCATTGCAGCAGGTAAAAATTCAGCGGTGGGCCGCCCGCATGGGCAATAAAACTGGTAAATCCTGCAATGCCACCACACAGGCGCCCTACCCAGCCAGGCATTAATTTGCCACGGAGCGGTTTGAATAACCCCCACAGGCCAAACAGTACCGAAAACACCCCCAACAGCAATGTCAGCAGCGCTTCATCAAACCAGCCATAGGTGAAGTAACCCACCACCACCCCTAGCACCGCGGGCGGAAACATAAGCCACAATAGACGGCCTACCCGCTGGTGCCACCACGCCTTGAGACTAAACACATCCATTACAATCAGTAGCGGCAGCATCACCGCGACAGCGAACGTCGGGCTTGCCTTTAACGAGATTAACGGCACGGCCACCACCCCTACCCCACCGGCAAATCCTGACTTGGAAATACCAGTCAGCAGCACAGCCACTACCATTAACGCCACGAATACCCAGTCAACAACCATCTCAACGCCTCATTAGTTTTGCGCCGAGGCTCCCCTTGCTGCGATGCAAGCGAAAAAGGGGGCCATGACAGTCACGGCCCCCTTACGTTTAGGCATACCAGCAAGCGTTAGCCATAAAGTTTGTTACATCACTTTGCACACTTCATCAAAGGAGAAGCGGTCGCCACGAGGGAACAACGCGCTCGTATCGCCATAGCCTAAGTTACACAGAAAATTGCTCTTCACTTTGCCATCTGGGAAGAACGCTTCATCCACAGCCGCATTGTTGAAGCCAGACATAGGGCCAGCGTCCAACCCTAGCGCGCGAGCCGCTAAAATGAGATAGCCGCCTTGAATGGAGCTATTACGAAATGCAGTGGAATGAATAAAGTCCGGTTTGCCTTCGAACAGCGATTTTGCGTCTTTGTTATGGGCGAACATGCGCGGCAGATGCTCATAGAACTCTGTGTCGAAACCAAGCACGGCGACCACCGGTGCCTTCATGGTTTTTTCCTGATTGCCTGGCATCAGAGCGGGTTTCAGGCGCTCTTTGGCCTCATCTGTGGTCAGGAACAGAATCCGCGCTGGCTGGCAATTCATCGAGGTGGGGCCGAAATGCATTAGGTTATACAGCTCGCGCAGCGTTTCCTCGCTAACGTCACGATCCTGCCAAACGTTGTGGGTACGTGCTTCAGTAAATAGCGTTGCGATAGCGGTTTGATCGATCGTGGTCATGTCGTTTCCTCTTTCGGTTTAACCAGCTCAGTTCGAGCCGGACGTTCAGGTTGAGACGCTCAGGCCGTCTTTAAGCCGAAGTCGTAATGAAAATAGCGGTAAGGCGTTTCTATCTGCCGACCATCGGGCGCTTGCCCTGCTGGCTGCTGAGCAAACGTCTTCACCAGTGAATCCTTCACACCAAATACCGCATCCGAATCAAGGTAGGGGTCGTCTTCGGCGAAGATTTGGGTGACCAAGGTTTCGTACCCCGGCGCCATCAGCATGAAATGCACATGCGCCGGGCGATAAGGATGCCGCCCGGTAATGTCGAGCATTTTGCCGACTGGCCCGTCTGTTGGGATCGGATAAGGCGAAGGGGTGACGGTCCAGAAGGCGTAACCGCCTTGGCTATCGGTATGGAAGCGAGCACGCAATGAAGCGCTTTCAAGCTCAGGCTTTTGCACGTCGTAAAAACCTTCACTGTCCGACTGCCATACATCAATAGTGACATTTGCCAATGGCTTACCCTGGGCATCGTGCACGCGGCCTTCAACGAATAGCGGCTCGCCTTCAACCCCCCAATTAATGGCATCACCCTGATTCGCTTGGGGAGGGTCCGCCACATAAAAAGGCCCCAATACGGTACTTTCGGTAATGTTCGGGTCACTGTTTGAGTGGTTGATGGCGTCCACCAACATGGTCACACCAAGGGTGTCAGAAAGCAGAATGAACTCTTGGCGTTCGTCATCGCACATTTGCCCCGTGCGGGTCAGAAACTCAATCGCCTGGGTCCACTCTTGCTCTGTGGGTTGTACTTCACGCAGATAAGCGTGCAGGTGTTTGACCAAACCATTAAGCAGCGTCTTTAGCCGTGCGTCTTCACAGCTAGAGAACTCTTCAATTACCGCCGCGGTGATATTGTCGGTCGTCAGGTTGCGCATCTTATTGCCCCCTATGCGGTGCGGGTGTCGGCTCACCGAGCCCCGAAAGTCGCTCGGTGTGGTGTACGGTAGCGATATAGTCATCATCGCCATGGCCGGTGGCGATAAGCGCGGTATAGGCTTCGCGCATTTGGGCGGCCAGTGGCGTTGTGACCCCGGAGGTGTGGGCGCAATCAAGTATCAGATCGAGATCTTTGGCCATTTGGGCAGCGGAAAATGTCGAGGTGAAATCGCGCTGGGAAAGTGGCGGCACCTTGTACTTCACCATCGGTGAACCCACCGCGCTGTCGGAAATAAGCGTCAACATGGCGTCCCATTCAATGTTGCCTTTGCGCGCCAGGGTCAGCGCTTCACTCATCATTCCGGCACTGACGGCAATCATCAGGTTAATCGCCAGCTTGGCGACCCGAGCCTGCTCTTCATCGCCCAGCCAATATTGTGCTTTGGTAAAGGCTTCAAACACGGGTTTGGCGGATGCCAGTGCATCGCGGGGGCCAGATACCATCGCCGACAGCGTGCCTGCCTCAGCCGCCACGGGGTTCCCCGACACGGGGCTACGCAAATACGAGATGCCATGAGCCTTGGCCGCTTCGGCCACGCGGGCAGACGCTTCAACACTCACCGTACTGGTCTCGACCAAGATACTCCCGGGCATCATATGACGAACCAGCTCGCCCGCTTCAAGGCAAAGCGCGATTAAAGCGCGGTCGTCGGGAATCGAGACAAACACCAGATCACAATCAGCCACCGCACTGGCAAGCTGCTGATGGGGGGTGACTCCTAACGCTGCGGCCAACGCGAGGCGCTCGCTGGAAAGGTCAAAACCTTGTACCGCGGTTCCTGCCTGGATAATTCTGGCGGCCATGGGCAAGCCCAGCTTACCCAAGCCCACCCAAGCCACCTTAGGTGGCGAAGGGCGCGTGGTGGAAACGGTTGTCATTGGTTTGCCTCCTGTGTCGAGTGGGCTTCACGCGCCAGCAGTTCGGCGTGAATACGGTGGCCAGACTTAGCAAGCTCAGCGATACCTTGCTCGGTATTAATCAACAGGCGGCCGCTGCGCTTTTTGAACTGCCCGGCCACCATGACGCTGTCGATGTTAGCTAGGCTTGTCTGCATCACCACCGTAGAAACTGGGTCATTGACCGGCTGCATATTGAGCTTGTTGCTGTCGATCAGCACCAAGTCGGCCTGCTTGCCTGGCGTAAGGCTGCCAATGCGGGCATCGAGTCCAAGAGCTTTCGCCCCATCCAGCGTGATCCAGCCAAGCGCTTCTCGGGTAGTAATAGTCGAGGTGTCCGGTATCTTGCCTTGCTCCCGACGTGAAGCATCGTTATCCAGGGAACGCTGCATCCCCAGTGCGGCACGGGCAACACTGAACATGTCACCCGAAAGTACAGACTCAAGATCAACCCCCAGAGACACCACCCCGCCGTGCTGGCGTACCAGCCCAGTGACTGGAAAGCCGTGGCCTTGGGTCATCTCGTTTTCCGGTGCAATCGAGAACGTCACACCACTGGCGCAGAACCGTGACATCTGGCCGTCATCCAGGCTTTGGCCATGCACAATGTTGATATCGGGCCCCAGCAAACCACGGCTTTCAACTTCATCCCAGGCGCCCGGCGCTACCGCCGCGCCCCCGCCCTGATGCATCGAAGCCACAAGGCCAAACTCTTTCGCCAGGGCAAAGTCTTTCAAGGTAACGTCAAGGGTTGAATAGTGAGGGCCAAGGATGGCCATGCCTAAAGTGACAAGCCCCTTTGGATTCGCCAGCTCACCCTTTAACAGCCGTTTTATTTCATGGCGTGGGTGGGGGATCTCACTAAAATGCGGCTGGCCAGGCTGTGGGTCCGGTTTCGGTGAGCCGTGCATAAACAGCGCCCGTATTCCGGACTCTTTTAGCCCACTCACGGCAGCGTCTGTGTGGTCTGGGCTAGGGTTGTTATGACACCAGTCACCTAATGTGGTGGTGCCACAGTTAAGCTGATTAATCGCGCCCATACGGGTCGCAATATAAATGTCATTGGGCGTGAATAGCGCCGCCAGACCGCGGTGGACGTGGCGAAAATACTCAAGCAGCGTCCAGTTGGCGGCAACGCCACGCAGCCCGGTCTGCCAGGTATGCATATGCGCATTCACCAACCCAGGGATGAGAATACCGCCAGCACAGTCAATAACCTCTGCGCCCTGCGCCTTGGGGTCATCGACCAGGCCATGGCCCACGGCGGCAAGGCGATCATCTTCAACCAGCACCTGGCCGTTGCTTAACTCGCCCAACTGCGAGTCCATGGTAATCACGGTAGCGTTAATGAAGAGCACTTTCATTGCGCACCCCCAGGTTGAGCGTGAGGGCGACGGCCCGCCTGGGCATCGCTGAGTAACTGCTGAATGCCCGTGGCTTCTATTTCGCGCGGATTCCAATAGGGGTTCTGAGTAGCGATCTCTGTGGCGCGCTCAACATCGGCGGGGGTAAAGCCAAGTTCAGCAAGCCCACTGGGTGCGCCAACTGCACGGCCTAAGTCATAAAGCCCAGCGGCGGCGTCCGAACAGCCCAGCGCACGGCCAATGCGAGCCATTGCGTCAGGCACGGCAGGGGCGTTATAAGCCAGTGCATGGGGCAGCACAATGGTGTGCGTCTCCGCATGGGGTAAGTTAAAAGAGCCGCCCAAGGTATGGCACAGCTTATGGTGCAACGACATCCCCACCGAGCCAAGGCACGTTCCGCACAACCAAGCGCCATACAGCGCATCAGAGCGCGCTTCTACATTGCTGGGGTCGTTAGCAATCACGGGCAGGCTTCTCGCCAGCGCCGCGATCCCCTCCTCTGCCATTAGCGCGATTACTGGGTTGCAGTCACGGGCATATAGCGCCTCTACCGCATGAGCTATCGCGTTAATGCCGCTGGTTCCGGACATCTCAGCGGGTAGCGTCAAGGTGAGATCCACGTCATAGATGACGGTTTCCGGCAGTACATCTAAAGTGCGCTGCGTCGTCTTGATACCGTCGCGGGTCTCCCCCAGGATCGGGGTCATTTCTGAGCCTGCATAGGTGGTAGGAATGGCGATCTGCGGCAAGCCGGTGCGCAGCGCGATCGCCTTGCCCAAACCAATCGTCGAGCCACCGCCAATGGCAATAGTGCAATCCACGTTCAGCTCTTTCACTACCTGCAAGGCATTGTCGGTCACGTCGACTGGCGTGTGCATGGCGGCGTCCGCGTAAACGCCTATGCCCTTCTCACCCAACTGCGCTAGTACGCGGCTTGCCTGCTCGTGCTGTTGAGGCGTGGCCAACACCAGGGCGCGTGAACAGCCTAGATGGTCAAGCTCTTCACTTAGACGCGACAAGGTTCCTCGGCCAAACACCACGCGGGATGGCAGGCCATCATAAACAAAGGGTTGCATAAAACATTCCTTATACGTTTGAAGTGGTCTGTATGTGCTCTTTGCAGAGCACAACAGTCGCAAAACGGCGTGCTAGCTCGCCTGCGCCTGCTTGCCCATTCCGGTAATTGCCTGAACCAACTCGTCCTCGCTGACGTTGTCACCATCAAACTCAGCGGTAACGCGACCGTCATACATAGCGATAATGCGGTTACTCAGGCCAAGCACCTCGGGCATCTCGGAAGAGATCACCAGCACCGCATAGCCAGATTTGGCCAGGTCTTTAACCAGGGTGTGGATTTCCGACTTGGATCCCACATCAATGCCTCGGGTTGGCTCATCAAGAATCAATAGCTTGGGGTGGGTATGCAGCCATTTGCCGATGACGATCTTCTGCTGGTTACCGCCGCTCAGGTTGCCCACTTTTTGGCGCCAGCTGGGGGTTTTGATTTTCATCGCCTGATGGTATTTGTCGTACACCTCTCGCTCTTTGGCACTCGTCATAAAGCCCCATGACGACACGCTAGAAAGGCTTGCCAGAGTCATGTTATCTCGGCAGTTCATTCCCAGAATCAGTCCCTGATCCTTGCGGTCTTCAGGCACCAAAGCAACGCCATGAACCACGGCGTCATGGGAGTTACGGAAGGACACCACCTTGCCATCTAACACCACCTCGCCAGTGGAAGGCGTGCGCAGGCCGAAGATGGTTTCTGCGACCTCAGAGCGGCCCGCGCCTACCAGGCCGTACATGCCCACAATTTCACCCTTGCGAACATTAAAGCTGACGTTCTCGAATACGCGCTTCACCGAGAGGTTGCGCACTTCCAACAAATTGTCGCCAAAGTTACTCGGTTTGCTGGCATGATCGAGCTCCAAGCTACGGCCGATCATCATTCGAGTGATCTCGTCCTCGTTGGTATCCGCCGTATTGACGGTTCCGGTGTATTCACCATCCCGCAGCACGGAAATACGGTGTGATAAGTGAAAAATTTCATCCATGCGGTGGGAGATATAAACAATCCCCACGCCTTGCTCACACAGCGAATTGATCACGTCATAGAGCACTGGTTTTTCATGGTCAGTGAGCGATGCCGTCGGTTCATCGAACACCACTACGCGCGGGGTAAACGCCAACGCTCGGCCAATTTCGACCATCTGTTTCTTAGCAATCGACAGCGATCCCACTAAGTCATCGTGTTGAAAACCACACTTAAGCGTCTCAAGAATCTTATTGGTATCCTCGCGCAGCTTGCGCCAGTCAACGCGATTGAACGGCTTTCTTGGCAGGCTGCCGAGAAAGATGTTTTCGGCAACCGTCATTTCGGGTACCAGCGACTGCTCTTGATGAATCAGCACGACGCCTGCCCGCTTGGCATGCTTGGGGTTTTCAAAGGCCATTTCCTGGCCAGCAAGAATGATCTTTCCTTCATTCGCTTGGTGCTTACCCGCTAGCACTTTCATTAGTGTCGACTTGCCTGCCCCATTTTCGCCAAGCAGGGCATGCACTTCCCCAGGCCGCACGTCAAAATCCACACTATTTAGGGCAACCACCCCAGGAAAACGCTTGGTGATACCTTCAAGTCGCAGTATCGGTTCAGCGTTAATCGGCTGTCGTTTGTTAGATGAAAAGTCGTGTTGTGAAGGGCTCATATCCGCACCTCCTTAGCCGAGGGTGCATTAAGCTTCTTGTCGATAACCAGCACCGAGATGAGGATAGCGCCGAGAATGACCAGCACATAAAACGCAGGCACCTGCATTAAATTCATGCCGTTACGCAGAATACCGATAGCCAGCACCCCGCCTAGGGTGCCAACGATGCTGCCGTAACCACCGGTCAACTTGGTGCCGCCTAATACCACTGCGGTAATCACCCAGAGCTCGTAGTCACGCCCTAGATTAGGTGTCGCCGCGCCCATCTGACTGGCCAGCATTACGCCCGCCAGGGCAGCAAAGAAGCCAACGATAATGAAATTGATCATCATGTGACGCCCTAACCGAATCCCGGCATCAATTGATGCTTCAGGGTTGCCGCCCACCGCATAGGTGTTACGCCCATGGCCGGTTCGAGTCAGCACTAGATGCATGATCAATGTGCAAATAAGGAAGATAATGGCTAATACTGGAAAAGGTCCGATGGTGCTGGTACCAAAGTCAGAGAAGGCAAAATTCAACGCATAAAACGACTGCTCACCGGTGTATAGAAAGATCAGCCCCCTGATGCCCAGCATGGCGCCTAACGTCACGATGAACGCATTGACGCCTGTTTTCCAAACAATCAGGCCGTTAATCGCGCCCAGCAACACACCGGAACCGAGTGCCGCAAGAATCGCCAGTGTCATGCTCGTCTCTTGCAACCCGACTGCTAATGAAGCCGCTAGCCCCAAGGTCGCACCGACCGACAAATCGATATTGCCGTTGATCATGACAAGCGTCATGCCAAGCGCGATCAGGCCAATGGTGGAGGTTTGCACCAGAATATTGCTGATATTGCCAAATGACAGGAAGTACTCCGACATAAAGCTGAAGAAAATAAAGATGACGAGAACAAACACCCAGATCGGTTGGATAGCCGTTCTGCCACGGAAGAACCCTTTTAGACTTGTCATGTTTTACTCCTCCGCGTTATGAGTGGGTCGTTAGCAAGCGCTTACGCTTGTTAGCGAGGTCCAGCCATACGGCCAGGATGATGATGACCCAGGTCACGATCCACTGGATGTAATAGGGGTAGCCCATCAACAGCAGGCCATTCTGAATAAAGCCCAGGATCAGCACGCCAATCACGGTTTTCCAGATGCTGCCAGCGCCCCCCAGCAGGCTAGTACCACCCAGGATGATCCCGGCCAGTACCAGTAGCTCATAACCTTGGCCAACATTGTTTTGTGAGCCCATCACCCGCGAGCCAAGAACAAGTGCCGCACACGCCACACAGAATGCTGAGATTAGATAGGTGCTGAACACGCACCAGTTCTTGCGAATGCCCGAATAAACGGCAGCCATAGGATTGCCACCGACAGCAAAGATGCGACGCCCGTAGCCTGTGTAGCTCATCACCACTTGAACCAGAATGGCCAGCAAACCAAACAGCAAGATAGGGACAGCAATACCCCCCAAATAGCCACGCCCAAAAAACGCAAACCACGTGCCGTCCTGATTTGCGATATCAACGTTTTGGCCACCGCTGTAGATCAGCACGAAGCCTTGAATAGCAGACAACATCGCCAGCGTGACAATCAGGGAGTTAAGGCGCAAAAACCCGATCAGAATGCCATTGACGGCACCCAACATCAGCGTTAATGCAAACATCATCAGAATGGCCGTGGTGGGGCCAACCTTATCGTGTAGATCCACCACCAATACCGTCGAAAACGACAGCATCGACCCCACGGAAAGATCCAGATTACCGCCAATAATCACCACCGTGACACCCACGGCGATAATGCCAATAATCGAGGCCTGACGAACCACGGTCATGATGTTTGACTGGGAAAGAAACTGCTCAGAAAAGAAAGAAAAAACGAACATGCCAACCAGGAAAAAGATGAGAATTCCCTGGGCCGATAGAAAACTCATGACGCTTGCTTTGCTAAGTTTTCCTGCTGGCAGATTGGATTTTGATTGTTCTGCGAAAGCCATGCTAATCACCTGTATAAAAACACCCCGGAACACCCGGTTAGCGCAATGGACAACGACATCATCCATAGACGCTTACCGTGAAATCCAGTGCAGAAACCCTACTTTCAGGTGCATGCTGGCTCCCAGAGACGACGCACTAAACGCAGCGCTCTGGGCAGCAGCATGCCTCGCTTCAGAAAACGGGACGATCGAACTCGCTCAGGTTTTCAGCAGTGATCTTGGGTGTCTCGAAGAAGTTCATCTTCGGCACTTCTTCTCCGGCTAATACATCCAAAGCCGTTTGTAGGGCGGCTTCCGCATCATCTACGGGAGACTGATAGATAGAACCGTAATACTCGCCACGCTCAATCGCGTCGTAACCAACGGCGAAATTCGTGGCACCAATGAAGATAATCTCATCGGCACGATCAGCGCCTTTCGCCGCATTCAGTGCGCCGACACCCATGTTGTCATCGCCGGAATAAACGCCGTCAATACGGTCATATTTAGTCAGGAAATCTTCCATCACCCGCTGAGCCCGCTCACGGTTCCAGTTACCGGGCTGCGTTTCCAGCAGCTCTACACCAGGGCAAGCTTCAGCAAGACGCACCTCGAAACCGGTCGCTCGCTCCATGGCGGTGGTGTAGCCCGGCTGGCCAGCAATCTGCACGATCTGCCCTTCGCCCCCGAGGGCATCACACATCATTTCCGCAGAGGCAATGCCTTGCTGAACATTATCTGGGCCTGAAAAGGCAGCGATGAATTCAAGACCCGCTTCAGCAATTTTGGAATTAGTCACGACGACAGGAATGCCCGCCTGATGAGCCTGACGAATAGCAGGAATTACGGCCTGCCCATTGGTTGGCCAAATGATAATGGCATCGACTTGCTGCTGGATAAGATCCTGCATTTGACCAATCTGACGAGCGACATCACCGCCGGCATCTAACACCACAATATCAACGTTGCCTGCCTCTTCAGCAGCAGCTTCAAACGCACTTTCATAGGTCGTTTGATAGCTATCCACACCCACGTTGTTTTGAGTAATGCCGATGCGGTAAGGGCCTTCAGCCTGCGCTGTTGTGATGGACATCATGATGACAGAGGCGGCAAGAGTGGTTTTCTTGAACATTGCGTTTCTCCTAGCGTTTTTAGTAATTGTTTTTTTAGCCTGCAAGGCAAGCTTGGATTGGAGCTTACTGCCGCGCTTCGTTTGCACACAACATGACCACCGTAGAGAAATGACCAAACTGGTTTTTTTAAGCTTTTCGTTCCGAATCAAGCGGTAGATTGATGAATCAGCAATCCTTCCGGAAATTCGGAGCGGCTATAAGCCTGGATTCAAGCAATAAGTGCATGGTGAGGCGCTGACTAATGGTCGAGTGTGGCGATGCGGCGTCACTCTTTAAGCCAGCAAAAGCAGCGTCCTACCGCATGTCGTGCCTATCACAGTCATGGCGCAGCTCACCGCTGTCACCTTCTTTATCAGCCACTCTATAGCGACTACGTCTGTGAGGACGCCTGACACTATGTGGCAGAGAGATTCTCTTCAACGTGAAAGCGAAGTGCCGAAAAGCTACTTGTTGGCTGGCGGGCAGGGTTAATGGCAGTGACCAAGTATGACGATCACACACCAAATGAATTGGGAGTTAAACCGAAGCGGCAACGGCCAAGGGCGAGGTCTAGCGGTTCTTTCGAGCCCCTTTTTTGCCGCCTTCAGCGGCAGCGCGTGTGGCTCGCACTGAAGTGGCATCTATCATCCACGTGTCCAGGGCCATAAGCCCATCCTCACGTAACTTGGGGCGCAAGCGAAAAGAGCCGCTTCAATGCAGTGCTTGTGAACACTAGGGGAACCACTAGGGGGGGAACTAAAGGCTTGAGTGGGGAACGCACTAGAGAATTACGTCATTAAGCCATGGATTTAATTGGCGTCCCTGGCAGGAGTCGAACCTGCGACCTGCCGCTTAGGAGGCGGCTGCTCTATCCTACTGAGCTACAGGGACAAACGTGGTCTTAACTTGCGGGCGCGTAGTATAACGCGTCGACTTAGGTAGGGCCAACCGAATGGCTATATCCAGCCCAGCAAACGCAGCGCGAAGATGCCTAGCGTGACAGTAATGCTCGCCATTAGCGTGGTGATGGCGATGATATTGGCTGCCAGGGCCACATTGCCGCCTATCGCTTTCACCATTACAAAGCTCGCCGCGGCAGTGGGGCTGGCGAAGAACAGGAACAGCAAGCCCAGCTGTTCGCCTGAAAACCCCATTAGCCAAGCCGCCACAGTAGAAAGTATCGGGAGCGTCACCATTTTCATCAAGCTAGCGCCGAGAGCCACCTGACTGCTGTCGCGCATGCTCGACACGGAGAGCGTCGCCCCAATACAAATCAACGCCAGCGGCAGTGTTAACGAGGCAAAATAGTCCCCAGAGGTAATCACCCAACTGGGTAGCGGGATCGACAGTGCCGTAAAGGGTAACGCCGCAAACACAGAAATAATCAGCGGATTTTTGGCGACATGCTTAAGCAGGCTGCGCCAATCGGTGGACTGGCCCGGTTGGTAGAAGGCCAACACGACAACCGAAAGCGCGTTATACGTCACAATCACCACACCCAGCAGCAGGCTACCCGCAGAAAGCCCGTAGTTCCCGTACATTCCCGCGGCCAACGCCAGCCCCACTATCCCGCAGTTGCCGCGAAACGCCCCTTGAACGTAAATGCCGCGATCCTGATGCACGACACGGTATCGCGCCCATACCCAGCTCAATAAAAACTGCCCCAACGTAGCCACGGCAAAAAACACCATCAGCGATACGTCTAGCGCAACGCTTAGATCGGCTTTGATTAAACTAAGGAAGATCAGCGTGGGGAGCGTTGCTTTAAATACCAGTGCGGAAGCGGTCGAGACAAAAGCGCTATCGATCCATTTCAAGCGCTTAAGGCCCAGGCCTATAAACACCATCGCAAAAACAGGCAGCGTAATATCCAGCGTGCGAGCAAACAGTTCAATTAGGTTCACAACAGTATCTCGATCAGCCTTGATTTTAAAAAACTGGCTTATAATAACAAATTCAGCACTTGCTTATATTCTACTGCTGGGCAAGTTTTGTCGACTTGTTAAGCACACCACAGGCATCAAAACGGCTTGGTGCATAGCGATAACTATTAAAACCGATCGAAAAGTTCCATGACATCATCATGACTTTGGGGCGGATTGACCACTACCCCATCTCGCCCTTGGCGTTTGGCTGCATAGCTGCCGGCATCGGCCCGCGCTAAGATATCCATCACATTGGTGTCGTCTTCATCAAAAGTGGTAACGCCGATGCTTAAAGTGACGACGTACTCTTTACCTTCATGTTCAACCGAGATTTCACCTACCGCTTTGCGCAATGATTCAGCTATTCTTTGCGCCTGGAGTAAAGTACAGCTGGGCAACAGCACGCCAAATTCATCACCGCCCTGCCTAGCGGCATGGTCACTACGACGCACTTCCCGGGCGACTACCTGAGCAATACGACGCAACATTTCATCTCCCAAGGCATGTCCACCTTCATCGTTGATGGGCTTAAAGTGATCTAAATCGAACAGCAAAAGAGCCGAAGGCGTGCTGGTTTTTTGGAAATCGGCAAAGGCTTCTTCAAGGCGGCGCTCAAAACCTCGACGATTTAACAAGCCAGTTAGCGGGTCATGTTCCGCTTCCCAACGCTGAATAGCCTCCTGCTCCCGGCGCTCTGTGATGTCTTTAACGACTCCTACCAACCCAAGTGTATGACCATCTTGGGAAAGCATGACCACACGAGCATGAATATCCAGCCACAGCAGCTCTTGATCGCTGCGTAAAAAGCGTAACTGACGCACAAAATCACTCCCCGTGCGTAAACTATGACGCCAGAGGTCTCTAGCCCCGGCGCGATCTTCTAATTGAATCTGTTCAAACCATGCTTCTAAAGGTAGATAAGAAGAAAACCCCAACAATTTCAAAAGTGCTGGATTC
This sequence comes from Vreelandella sp. DA03-1M, assembly GCF_055725665.1. Taxonomy (NCBI): domain Bacteria; kingdom Pseudomonadati; phylum Pseudomonadota; class Gammaproteobacteria; order Oceanospirillales; family Halomonadaceae; genus Vreelandella; species Vreelandella sp. DA03-1M. Next base: position 1,580,557 of record NZ_CM146798.1, on the reverse strand, counting down.
ATATAGGTAATATCGCCATTAATGTCAGCAACAAACATTCCTTGGGGCACCGTGTTTAAAACAGAATCAAGAAAAGCTTCCCGCTCCTGAAGATTACTCATCAATAGCTGGCGCTCATTATCGACCCGGTTAAAGGTATATGCCACTTGCTGTAACTCGAGCATGTTGGTGGCAAGACTGACGCTTTCACGATGCCCTATCCCGACTTCTCCAATTTGGGTTTCTAAATGCTTAAGAGGAGAAAGGACATGGCCTAACATCCACCATATTAAAGGGAACATCAGCAAAATCAATGCGATCCAAAGCCACCATAGCTGCTGAATAAAGTCTGCCAGTGGCAGCTGTGCTTGATCAACCGGCAAATACAGCCCAATAATCCAACCGGCAGGCCACACTTGTGCATAGGATTGTAGTGCGGTTTGGCCGTCTAAAAGCTCACCGAAGCCATCTCCTTCCCAGCCATCTAACGCCAAGTCTAACCAAGGATTTAACGCCTTGTTCGGCACATCTAAGTTAACTAACGCACGATCTGGGTGATATAAGATTTTGCCAGACGCCGTTGCAATACTCGCGTAGCCATTCTCCCCCAAGCGTATTTTTGCAATACGTTCGAATAAACCGCTAGAGTTTAGGGCCACCACGCCACCCACAAACCCGGCAAACTGACCGTATACATCAGTTCGTGGCACACCAATGAGCACCATTGGCATACCAGTCACCCGTCCTACAAATGGTTCACTAACATAATTTTTTCGAGTGCCTCGCAGCACATCGAAGTACTCAAGATGCCCGGTTTCAAGGCCAGCACGACCTTCTACCTCCGGCCAGTCAACTAACACGCGTCCACTAGAGTCGGCGACTATAAGCGTCTCAAACCATGTCATTAAAGCATCATTATCACGCAAGACCTTGAGTAGTGCCTCAGCATCATTATTGTCACCAAGAATGACATCGAGCCTTTCAAGTGCATGAATACGCAACTCAACTTGCTGGGTAACTTCGCTAGCAAGAAGAGAGGCCTCATAACGCAGATGGGTCATATTCGTCTGATGCACCATCGCTTTACCAAGCTGCCATGACATGCCCAACACCAATGTCACGACTAAAACCCAAGTAAGCGCTAGCCCCAGCAGTAGTCTGCCTCTTAATGAGCGAGGGAGGAGTATGACTTTCATGGGAACAATTGTACGCACCTAGCGAACTTGATATGCATTAAAACTCATTTATTGAGATGGGCAGGCAAGTATCGCCTAAATACTTTCAACAACCAACTTATAGAAAGTATTACCTATGTGATCGTTGATGTACATCAACCATACATAGCTTTTGTTAACGCCCGAGCTGGAGAGTGCGTAAAGACAAGCGTACCGAGATGGGCCCGCCTCCTGGGTACTTTTTTTATTGACTGATAAGCAATTTAGTAGCCTTTCATGGAAAAACTATAAAATATTATAAATACAATATAGGTTCGCGGCTCAGCCCGCCCTATTGGCACTTCCTTCCATGGCTTTTCAGGGAGTTGTGAATTGATAACCCTAGCCAATTCACGTATGTTCGCCCACCTATCCTTCATCCTGCTACATTACTGCGGCCTTACTGATGGCAAAACGAACAGCCGGTTATACATCCTCGGGTATTCGCAAACTGGTCGCCCTGACCACGCTGCTGCCCGAATTTGATCGTTTTGTCCATCTCAACCCATTGAAGCCGAAGCCGAATGCTGTCATTGGTTGGGGGTTAAAGCCCACCAGCCTTCGTGCCAGACAGTATGCAAAACGACATCAGTTACCTTATATCGCGCTAGAGGATGGCTTTATACGCTCGCTAGGTTTGGGTGTAGACGGCTTTCAACCGCACAGCTTGGTCGTCGATGAAACCGGCATTTATTACGATGCGTCACGCCCTTCTGATTTGGAAAACTGGCTCAACACAGCCAGCTTCAACGATGAAGAGTTAGTCCAAGCAGAACGCTGCATGGCGCTGATCACCCGCTATCGTCTCTCCAAATATAACCATGCCCCCGACCAGCCGCTTCAGGTCTCGAGCCGAGCCCGCGTATTAGTGGTTGACCAAACCGCTGGAGATGCTTCTATTTATTACGGCGGCGCCCAAGCGGAAAGTTTTCAGAAAATGCTGGAAGCCGCGTTAGAAGCGCATCCCGAAAGCGACATTTTGGTCAAGATCCACCCCGATGTTATCGCGGGCAAAAAACAGGGCCATCTGCTTAATGCCGCTGACCACCCCCGCTGCCGGGTAATCAGTGAAGACCTTAATCCCTGGACACTGTTTGACCAAGTTGATCACGTTTACGTCGTGACCAGCCAACTGGGCTTTGAAGCGTTGCTTGCTGGTAAGCAGGTACACTGCTTTGGCATTCCGTTTTATTCAGGCTGGGGCCTCACCCATGATCAAGTGGCCTGCCACCGTCGCCGCATTAAACGCCCATTAGTTGAAGTGTTTGCCGCTGCTTATTTACGCTATTGTCGCTACGTTAATCCTTACACTCGACAATCTGTCACGCTAGAAGAGACCATCGCCTTGATCGCCGACCAAAGGCGCCAGCAGGAGCGCTACCGGGGAAACTGGCGGGCATGCGGGTTTTCCTCATGGAAACGGCGCTTTATCGGCGATTTTTTAGGCCCCGCCGCTCAAGTAAATTATCATGCTAAATTACCCGCCAGCGAACAGCCCGAAGAGCATCTGCTGGTATGGTCAAGCCGCATTGATGCTGATTTTAAACATCAGCACTCCCAACACATGGCCAAACTATGGCGCATGGAAGATGGCTTCATCCGCTCGGTGGGACTCGGGGTCGACCTCACCCAGCCATTGTCGCTGGTGATTGATTCCCAAGGCATCTATTACGACCCCAGTCAGCCCAGTGATTTAGAAACCCAGCTTAATCATGCTCACTTTAGCAACGACCTGCTGCTGCGTGCCCAATATTTGCGTAAACGGCTAGTGGCGCTCAAGCTCTCAAAGTACAACGTAGGTGGTCAGGCTACTATTAGGCTGCCCAAAGGGCGCCACACCATACTGGTGCCCGGCCAAGTAGAAAGCGACGCCTCGATTGCTACCGGCTCCCCGCACATTAATACCAATAGCGGGCTGCTTAGTGCCGTCCGGAGCGCGCATCCAGATGCCTTTATTGTCTACAAAGCCCACCCGGATGTAGTAAGCGGTGCACGTATTGGAGCACTCGATACCAACGCAAAACGCCTGTATGATCTAGACGCCAGTGATATTGACATTGCAACCCTGCTAGAGCGCGTCGATGCGGTTCATACGATGAGCTCTTTAACCGGCTTTGAAGCACTGCTACGCAAGCGGGAAGTCACCACCTACGGCCTGCCATTTTATGCGGGCTGGGGGCTAACCCAGGATGCGCTTAGCTGCCCACGCCGCATGCGCTCACTCTCGTTGGATGCGCTGGTGGCTGGCACGTTGATTCTTTACCCCGGCTATGTAGACCCAACGACCCGCCAGCTATGCAATGCTGAAACCGTCGTCAGCCTGTTGGAACAGGCAAGAACACAAAAAAACACCCTTACATGGAAACAGCATCTCTACCGCTGTTATCGTAATTTGTTGATCGGAAGGCATTGAGTTGAAGCATCAGAAGCGTGCATTCTTATTTTTGCAGGGCGTTTGCTCACCGTTTTACCAGCGCTTGGCCAAGCGTTTGGTCAACGATGGGCACCGTGTCGTTAAGGTTAACTTCAATGCTGGCGATATCGCCTACTGGCAGCGCACCCATGGCGAAAGCCACTTGTTTCGCGGCCCACTGGCCGAACTACCCGGCTATATCCAACATCTGTGGCAGCAGTACGCAATTACCGACCAAGTCGTGTTCGGTGACCGCCGCCCCATTCACCGCCCCGCCGTCGATAATGCCGCCGCCGCAGGCGTACGCACCCATGTATTTGAAGAGGGCTACTTTCGCCCGTTCTGGATCACCCTGGAGCGCGAAGGCGTTAACGGCCACTCGCTGCTGCCCCGTGACCCAAGCTGGTTTTATGAAACCGGCAAAGCGCTGCCCAAGCCATCAGCACCCGTGCACTTTCGGTCTTCTTTCAAAATCCGTGCGGTACATGATGTTGGCTACCACTTGGCTGGTTTGGCCAATCCACTTATTGCACCGCGCTACCGCAATCACGCGCCGATCACGGCCCCTGTTGAGTACGCGGGCTACCTGAAGCGCTTCGCCCAGTTAAAAGCCGTTTGGAAAAAACGCGATGCCGAACGCATCAAGGTATTGATAGAAAGTGGCCGCCCCTATTTTATACTGCCGCTACAGTTAAATAGCGATGCGCAAATTCGCGATCACTCACCCTACGCCAATATGCAACAAGTGATGGACGATGTGATGGCATCGTTTGCTAAACACGCGCCCAGCGATTCACAGCTATGTATTAAGAACCACCCACTGGATATGGGGCTGGTCAACTACCCCAAAATCATTCAACAGCTTTCTGAATGCCACGGCCTGCAAGGGCGTATCGTCTATTTAGAGTCTGGGGATCTCAACGCCCTGCTCAAACATGCTAGAGGCAATGTAACCGTTAACAGTACCGTGGGCATCGTATCGCTGGAAAAGAATTGTCCAACCTTTGCGCTTAGCGATCCCATCTATAATCTGGATGGGTTAACCTACCAAGGTGACTTAGCGGATTTTTGGCAGCAGCCGCAGCCGCCTAACAGAGAGCTATTTGGCTATTTTCGAAAAACGGTGATGCACACTGTGCAGGTCAATGGCGGTTACTACTGCCAACCCGGTATTGATTTAGCGGTAGATAACGCCGCCCGCATACTCGAAGCCTGCCCCTCGCCGCTGGAGAAGTTGTTGTGAATGTTGGTGTGAAAGAGGCTGTGAGCCAATCTCAACGCTCACGCTGCGTGCTGATCACTGGCGCTACGGGTGCGATTGGCGGGGCGCTAGCCCGCGCCTATGCCGCCCCCAGCACCCATCTCGTACTGCACGGCCGGCAATTAGAAACGCTTGAAGCGCTGGCTTCGATCTGTCGCCAGCAAGGTGCCCAGGTCACACTCTCGACCATTACGCTAACCGATGACCACGCTTTAAAAAGCTGGCTAGACGACCTTTGCGCCGGGCAGGTACCGGATATCGTGATTGCCAATGCGGGCAAAAACACCCACCCCCAAGCCCCCGCTATTTTAGAGCCCTGGGCAGACGTGCAGGCGCTGCTGGATATTAACCTGAAAACGCCCATCGCCATGGTGCAACACCTAGTGCCCGCCATGCAGGCTCGCGGCAGCGGCCAACTGGTGTTGATCAGCTCGCTTGCCGCGTGGCACGGCCTGCCCACCACGCCCAGCTACAGCGCCAGCAAGGCAGGCATTAAAGCCTACGGCGAAGGGCTGCGCGGGCTGCTCGCCCCCCATGGCATTGGAGTGACTGTCGTGATGCCCGGCTATGTGACCTCGCCCATGTGCGACGCCATGCCCGGCCCCAAACCGTGGGAGTGGCCGCCTGAGCGCGCCGCCAACGTCATCAAGCGCGGCATTACCGCTAACCGCGCACGGGTAAGCTTCCCCTTTCCGCTTAATTTCGGCACCTGGTGGTTAGCGGTGCTACCCGCCGCCGTTTCGCAGTGGCTAATTAAACGCCTGGGCTTTAATCACTCAGCAGGCACGCCCCATGATTAGCGCGCTGATGTGGCCACTGCTAATCGGCCTGTTACTAAGCGGTGGATTCGAAGCCCTGCTCAAACCGCGGCCGCGCCCCTTCTGGCAGCGCGGCGTGGCGGCTAATGGCGTGCATGCGGGCTCATGGGTGCTGCTGTTCGGTCTATTAGTGTTGCTGCTGCAGCGTCCCTGGTTCGCGGTCATGGTATTCCTCTCGCTACAGCTCGTCGTCGTACAGTCGAGCAACACCAAGTCGAACACCCTCAACGAACCGTTTATTTGCCACGACTTTGAATACTTCTGGGACGCCCTTCTGCATCCGCGCTTATACGTGCCTTTTTTCGGAGTTGGCTTGGCGATTGCTGCCAGCAGCGCGGCGGCCGTTGCCGTTGGAGCTTTTTTCTACTGGGAAACCTCGCTCGTCACGAGCGAGGGCGCTAGCCGCTTTTTAATCAGCGCGTTTGAGGTCATCGCCATCGGCGTACTGCTGCTCTCTTTCAGCACACCCAAGCTGCCCGCCATTACCCTGCAACCCACTCAAGACCTGCAGCGTCTAGGACTGTTTGCCAGCCTATGGGCATACGGTATGGCGCTGATGCGCTCACCTATTCCAACGCCAGAACAGTCGCCTTTTTATCACTTAACCGAGGTGGCTAAAGCATCTAAAGATGAGCAAATTCTGCCTAACCAAACACTGCCAAACCAGACATTGCCAAACATAGTACTGGTGCAGAGTGAATCGTTTTTCGACCCGCGCCCTTGGTGTGAGGAGGTCGATGCCAATCTGCTTCGCCATTATGACAATACCCGCACCAAAGCCCTACAACACGGCGCACTGAATGTGCCCGCGTGGGGCGCCAATACCGTGCGTACCGAGTGCGCGGTATTAACCGGCATCCCCCCCGACCAGTGGGGCGCACGCCAATTCAATCCCTATCGCACCCTTTCACGCCATCCGCGACCCAGTTTGGCGAGTGCGCTGAAAGCGGCGGGTTACCGCACCGTGTGTGTGCACCCATACCTGGCGAGCTTCTATTTTCGTCACAAGGTAATCCCCCTATTAGGCTTTGATCACTTTATAGATATCAATGCTTTCGAGAGCTGCGATAAAAGCGGCCATTACATTAGCGACTTAGCAGTTGCACGAAAGATTGGACGCCTGCTTGAAGATGACGATAATAGGCCGCTCTTTATCTTTGTCATCACCATGGAAAATCACGGTCCGCTACATTTGGAAGCACCCAACCAGACGACGTTAGCTAACACGCTGCCCAATGCGCCCTGGCCACTGCCCGGTCATCTGCGTGACCTCGCGGTCTATTTGCACCATTTAAGTGAATCCGACAAGATGTTGGCCAGCGTTAAAAATTCGCTAAATACGGCAAAGCGACCGGGGCTGCTAGGATGGTATGGGGATCATGTGCCGATTCTACCGGAGGCGTACACACACTTTACGCCCCCTGATAGCCGCACCCCCTACATGATATGGTCAACTGAACAGATGGCAACGGCCAGTCTGGCAGCAGCGAGAGAGCCATTTGAGCTAGCCGCAAACGAGCTTGGTGTCCAACTGTTCAAACAGGTGTTTGGACATGCTATGAATAGCGATGTGATCAAGGCAGAACCAGAACCTCAGGAGCAAGAATGACTAAACGCGTTGCCATCATCGGCGCCGCCCATCGTTTCCCCGGCACCACCCCTGAAACGTTCTGGCAGGACCTGCAAGCCGAAAAATATTTAGTGACCGAAGTGGCCGCCGATCGCTGGAGCCACGAGGCCTATTTGCACCCGGATAAACGCCATCCTGGCACCAGCGTGACCTTTGCCGCCGGTAGCCTGGGCGATATCAGCGGGTTCGACGCTGAGTTTTTTGGTATTTCACCCCGTGAAGCGGCCAACATGGACCCCCAGCAGCGCATGCTATTGGAGCTCACCTGGGAAGCCATGGAAGACGCCAGCATTCTGCCCAGCTCCCTGCGCGGCAGCCAGTGTGGGGTATTTTTAGGTGTCGCCAGTCTCGACTACTCGTACCGCTTAGCGGACGACATGTCGGCCATTGACGCTTCCACGGCCACCGGCAATACCTCCAGCATCGCCTCGAATCGATTGTCTTACGTGTTTGACCTGCATGGCCCCAGCATGTCGCTGGATACCGCCTGCTCGTCTTCCATGGTGGCCTTTCACCAAGCCTGCCAATCGATTCGCAGTGGGGAAACCAACATGGCGCTGGCGGGCGGCATCAGCCTTCACCTGCACCCCTACGGTTTTATCATCTTCTCCAAAGCCAGCATGCTCTCGCCCACCGGCCGCTGCCAGGTATTTGACGAAGCGGGTGACGGCTATGTGCGATCGGAAGGGGCTGGCATTTTCCTGCTCAAGGATTACGACCAGGCGGTCGCCGACGGCGACAACATTATTGCCGTCGTGGCAGGCTCGGCGGTCAATACGGATGGCCATAAATCCGGCCTGACGGTACCTAACCCCAGCGCTCAGATTGACCTGATGAAACGCGCCTACCAGCAGGCGGGCATCTCGCCGGACGAGATCGACTACCTGGAAGCTCACGGTACCGGCACCGCCGTGGGCGATCCCATAGAGACCCGTGCGATTGGCGAAGCGCTCGGCCAGCACCGTAAAACACCGCTGCTGATCGGCTCGGTGAAAAGTAACCTGGGCCACCTGGAAACGGCTTCCGGCGTAGCGGGTCTCGCCAAGGCGCTCTACAGCATTCAGCACCGCGAAGTGCCTGCCACCATTGGCATTCGTAAGCTTAATCCGCGCATCAAGTTTGATGAGTTGAATTTATCAGTCGTCACCAAAGGCCAGCCGCTGAAAAAAGAGGGCCGCCTCGTTATCGGCATTAACTCTTTTGGTTTCGGCGGGGCCAACGCCCACGTGATTCTGGAAAGCCCGCCCGAGCGGAGCAAACCCGAGCCGCAGGCACCTGGTTCGACGCTGCCGATTCGTCTTAGTGCCCGCAGCGCTGAAGCGCTTACCCAAAGTGCCGAAACGCTCGCCCACTATTTGCGTGAGAACGCCTCACACAAAAGTAGCGAGATCAGCCTATACGACATCGCCTATACGCTGTTCCACCACCGCGAACGCCATCGCCATGGCGCGCTGCTGTTTGCCCAAACCGCGGACGAAGCGGCCACGCTGCTCAGCGAATTTGCTGGCGGTGAAAATAACGACATCACCACCCTCGAGCGCCTGCCTAACGCGGTCGGGCCGGTATTTGTATACGATGGCAACGGCTGCCAGTGGGAAACCATGGGCCGCGACCTGCTCAGCGAGTCCCCGACTTTCGCCGCCGCGATTGACCACGTCGACACCCTCTTTCAGCAGCACGGTGATTTCTCGCTGCGCGCCGAGCTGGAAGGCCGTAATGGGCAAGACGACGATAATCGCTTCGCGCTGACCGAGATTGCCCAGCCCGCGCTGTTTGCCCTGCAAGTAGCGCTGACCGAGTGGTTGCGTGAGCAAGGCATTACCCCCATTGCGGTGTTCGGCCATAGCGTAGGTGAAGTGGCCGCCGCCTGGGCCAGCGGTGCGCTGAGCCTGGAAGATGCGGTGAAAGTGATTTTCTACCGCAGCGACTATCAGGGCAAAACCCGCGGCCAAGGCGAAATGACCGCCGTGGCCATGAGCGCCGACGACATCGCCGAGTGGCTCGAAAACCCCGAATACAGCAAGGTTTGCCTGGCCGGCATCAACAGCCCTAAAGGCATTACCCTGGCGGGCGATAGCCGGCAACTGAGTGCCTTGGAAGCCGCGCTAAGTGGGCAAGACATTTTTGCCAAGCGCCTACCGCTGGATTACGCCTTCCACAGTCCAGCAATGAACAGTATTAAAGCAGGCGTGATCAACGCGCTGGCAGATATCACGCCACGCACGACACAGATCCCCTACTACTCCACCGTGACCGGCGAACTAAGCGACGGGCTTGAGTTGGATGCCACCTACTGGTGGAAAAACATTCGTGAGCCGGTGCTGTTTGACGCTGCCGCTAGCGCCTTGATGGAGCAAGGTCATAATGTCTTTGTAGAGATTGGCGCTCACCCCATTCTGCGCCGCTACCTCAATGAGTCACTGCGCCAGCTGGAGCGCCCCGGTCTGGTATTCGGCACCATTGAACGCCATAAACCGGGCTTTGAAGGCTTGCAACGCTGCTTAGGCCAACTGCTGCTTAGCGGTCTTGATTTGGCTAGCCGCCACCTGCCAGTAGTAGGACAACGCGTGCCGCTACCACGCTATGCCTGGCAGCGTAGTCATCACTGGGTACAAGGCACTAACGACGGTCAAGGGCTGCTTACGCGCTACTACCAGCACCCGCTGCTGGGCTACCCGCTGGCGCAGCACGAACACACCTGGGAAAGTCAGCTCGATACCCAGCGACAGCCCTGGCTGGCGGATCACGTGGTGGGTGAAGGCGCCGTCTTCCCCGGTGCCGGTTTTGTGGAACTGACCCTGGCCGCAGCACTACAGCTAAAAGACAGCCCACTGCTGGATATCGAAGAGCTGGAAATTCGCGCCCCGCTGCTGCTGGACGGTCCCCATGGCCGTGCCATGCGGTTAACCTACCTGCCGGAAGATGGCCGCCTGGAGATCCACTCCCGCGAGCCCGCCAGCGGCAGTGAGTGGCAGTTGAACGCCGTGGCCCGCACCATGCGCGAAAGCCGGGGGTTCCTGCTTAACCGTAAGGCCCCACCGCTACCTTCCCGCGCGCCGGACTACACGCTCGAAGAGCACCTGCAGATGGCCGAGCGTATCGGCCTGCACTACGGCCCCGCCTTCCAGGCCATTTCCAAAGGCTGGATTGAGGGCGATGCGGTCATAGGTGAAATCGCCTTGTCGGATGATGTACAGGCGCAACTCAGCACGCTGCACGTACATCCCGGCATTCTGGATAGCGCCTTCCAGATGTTTATCCCGCTGTTGGCCCAACATAGCGAGTTCGCCGCCCAGTTGGCCTTTGTACCGGTGCGTGTGGGACGCATTCAAGTCAATACCCAGGCGGGCGCGCCGGTGATCGCCCGTGCGGTGATGGGCAAGCGCGCACCGCACTCCTTTACCGCCGATTTCGAGCTGTATGACGCCGCCGGCAATGCGGTTGCGGTATTGAGTAAAACCCGCTTCAAAGCGATTCGTCTTAACCGCGCGCATCATCAGCATTTCAGCTACTTGGATGTGGAACTGACCCCGGCACCACTGCGTTCAGAACCACTGGCACTGCCCGCCGAGGCGCTGGCCCGCCTAGCCGATATTGCCACTATTTACGGTAAGGGCACCGGCCATCGCTATGGCAACGAAGTCGCCCCGCTGCTGGACAGCCTCAGTGAAGCCTTTGCTCAGCAGCGCCCGGACGCAGAAACCGATACTGATTCAGAAGGCGCACAGCACTCGCCTGACGTTATCTGGCAACTGCTGGTGCAGGACTACCCCGATTACTTTGCGCCTATCCATCTGGTGGGCCGTTTAGGGCTTCACCAACAAGCGCTGCGCAGCGGCAGCAGCGATCTTGAAACGCTGGGCATTAGCCAGGAACACCTTGCGCGCTTGAACCGCGTACTGGTGGGCGAAAGTGGCTGGCAGGCGTTGGCAGGCGAGCTAGGCGAGTTAATAGATGCGCTGATAACAGAGCTCCCCGGTGGGCAGCGCTTGCAATTCCTTGAAGCGGGCCCCAGTGCGCCTGCGTTGGGCGAACGCTTACTGGAACGCAGCACCCAAGCGCTTTACCACGACCTTACCCATTACCGCGTGATCACCACCCTCGATAGCACGCGTCATCAGGTGGAGCAGTTGCAAGAACGCTTCCCGCTGATGGATATGCAGCACCTTGACCAAAACGATACTGCAGCGTTAACCGCCCCCACGGGCGTTGAAAAAGCCCAAGTAGCGTTTGTCAGCGTGGATATCACCCATCCCGCCGCCACGCGCCAATTGGTAGAAGCACTGCCCGCGCAGCTAGCGCCAGGCGCCCAGGTCATGCTGATTGGTATCGCCCCGAGCCGCTGGCTGGATGACCTGCTGGCCACACCCGGCATCGATCAAACCGCGCTGGAGCAAGCGACGCTGATCGGCTGGCTAAACGATCAAGGCTTTGTGGTTTCCACGCCCATGGCGCTGGAAGAGAGCGAGAGCGGTGCCTACCTGCTCCACGCCCACTATCCGTTAGCCGCGGACGAAGATGAGTCCACCGTGACTCAACGGCGTCACTTGGTGGTCGCCGATCAAAACAATGAAGCGCTGGCGGCCACTCTCGTCGAGGCACTGCAATCGCACGACGCTTCCGCGCTGCTCAGCATTAGCCAGAGCGAACCCGCTGAACTGCTGGCTCACGCATTAACGCAACCGGCACTGGCTAATCACTCAGAGCAAACGCTCAATGTCATTGACCTGCGTGGCCTGGGGGCTAACAGCACTGAAGCGCAAACCGCCCGCTGTAATCACGCCCTTAAGTGGACGCTGGCGTTAGAGCAGCAGTCGCTGGCCGCCTCCCTATGGCTAGTAACCCACGGCCTTAGTGCGCTCTGGCAGGCAACGCCCGCCACTAGCGCTAACGAGGCGCCCGGCGATGCCGCGCTCTGGGGCTTTGGCCGCTCGCTGGCCAACGAAGCCGTCGGCCATAACGTCTATCTGCTGGATGTACCGACAACGATCAGCGAGCCAGCGCTAAACGCCTGGGCCACGCTGCTGGCTCAGCCGGATAGCGAAAACGAAGCGCTGATCGATCATCAGGGCCACCGCTTTGCCACTCGGCTGCGCACCCTGCCCGCGCCGCGCCCGGCGGCGGTAGCACCGACTAACGAGCAGACCCAACAGCCACAGCAAGCGATGACGCTAGGCTTTACCATGCCTGGGCAGCTGCGCCAGTTAACGTGGCGCCCTCGCCCGCTACCGCCAGCCAATGCTGACGAAGTGGCCATCAGCGTTAAAGCCACCGGGCTTAACTTCCGCGATGTGATGTACACCCTGGGCCTGCTCTCCGATGAAGCGATTGAGAACGGCTTCGCGGGGCCGACCCTGGGCCTCGAATTTGCGGGCGTGGTCGAATCCGTGGGTAGCAACGTCACCCACGTGACGCCTGGCCAGGCGGTAGTCGGCTTCGGCCCTGCCAGCTTTAGCGATAAGGTGATCGCCAGCCAGCACGCCGTTGCCCCGCTGCCGGAAGGCATCAGCTTTGCCGCGGCCGCCACGATCCCAACCACCTTCTTCACGGTCTACTACGCGCTTAAGCACTTGGCGCGCTTAGAACCCGGCGAAAAAGTCTTGATTCACGGCGCCGCGGGTGGCGTAGGTATCGCCGCGCTGCAAATCGCCCAGTGGCTAGGCGCGGAAATTTACGCCACGGTGGGCTCCGAAGAGAAGCGCGACTTCCTGCGTCTGATGGGCATCGATCGGCTCTATGACTCGCGCTCGCTCACCTTTGCCGAAGAGATCCTGGAAGACACCCAGGGCGAAGGCGTGGATGTGGTGCTTAACTCGCTCGCCGGAGAAGCGATCAACCAGAACCTGCGCGCCTTGCGCCCGTTCGGCCGCTTCCTGGAGCTGGGCAAACGCGATTTCTACGAAAACACCCATATTGGCCTGCGCCCGTTCCGCAATAACCTCAGCTACTTCGGTATCGACTCCGATCAGCTAATGAAGGTGCAGCCCGCGCTCACCCAACGCCTGTTTGGCGAAATGATGGCGCTGTTTAACGACGGCACCTTGAGCCCGCTGCCGTTTACCTCGTTCAGCCACACGCAAGTGATCGACGCCTTCCGCTATATGCAGCAAGCGCGTCAAATCGGCAAGGTCGTGGTGACCTATGAACAGCCCATCGCGCCACCCCAGAACGACGTATTGGGCACGGCAGCGATACAGCTTTCAGCGGATGCCAGCTACTTGGTGACCGGCGGCCTGGGTGGCTTCGGGTTAAGAACCGCTCAATGGTTAGTAGAGAAAGGTGCGCGGCAGCTGATTCTGCTTAGCCGCAGCGGCCCTGCCAGCGAAGAAGCCCAAGCAGCCATGGCGGCCTTCGAGCAGCAGGGCGTCAAGGTAGTGGCTGCGGCCTGCGATATTACCGACCGCGCGGCTCTAACCGCGGTACTGAAGCGTGCCAAGACTGAACTCGCACCGCTACGCGGCATAGTGCACGCCGCCACGGTGATCGACGATGGTCTAATCCGCAACCTGGATGCCGCACGTATTCAGAAAGTGTTGGCGCCCAAAATCGACGGTGCCCGCCACCTTGATGCGCTAACCCGTGAAACGGCGCTGGACTTTTTCGTGCTCTACTCGTCGGCCACCACGCTGTTCGGTAACCCCGGTCAGGCTAACTACGTCGCCGCCAATCACTGGCTAGAAGCCTTTGCCGCTAACCGCCGCGCCGCTGGCTTACCGGCGACCTGCGTACGCTGGGGCGCCATTGAAGATGTCGGTTTCCTGGCTCGCAACACCCGCACCCGGGATGCGCTGCAAGAGCGTCTGGGCGGCTCGGCACTACGTTCGGATGACGCGCTGAATGTGCTCGAGCAAATGCTGCTGACCCCAGGGCCAAGCCTGGGCGTTCTGGAGCTGGAGTGGGGGGCGCTTGCTCGCTTCCTACCCACCGCTGAAGCGCCCCGCTTTAATGAAATTGCCCGTGCCAGCGACGATGTTAGCAGCGTCGATGCCGACGACGACATCAGCGCCCTGCTGGCCAACCTCTCGCCAGAGGAGCTACACAGTACGATCACCGACTTACTGCGCGCCGAACTGGCCAGCATTTTACTAATTGATGAAGAGAAGCTCGATATCCACCGTTCGGTCTACGACATGGGATTTGACTCCCTAATGGGCGTCGAGCTAATGACCGCCATCGAGAACCGCTTGGGCGTTCAGGTGTCAGTCATGGTGCTCAGCGAAGCATCGACGCTCGACAAACTCGCGGGCGTGCTTATTCAGAAAATGCATCAGCACGACGATGTTGAAGAACCTCCGCAAAATGCGATAGCCGCACTGGCAGCCCAGCACGGCACCGAAGGATTAAACACTGCGTCTGCTTCTTCATTATCTGCAACTGAGACACTATGACCGCCAAGCGCTCTGAACTGAAACAGCAGCTTCTGGAACAAGCACGCAAACGCACCGCGCCGCGTGCTGCCAGCAGCACCACGGTGTCATCCAATGGGCAAGGGGCTGAGCAGCGCTCAGTGCCTGAGCGCTTTACACGCTTTGATGCACAACCCGGCTATCAGCAAATTGCCATGATGCGTCAGGCCGCCGATCAGCTCGGCTTGGTCGACCCGTTCTTCAAGGTACACGAAGGCACCGCTGGGGCGACCAGCGTGATTAATGGGCAGACCTGCATCAACTTTGCCAGCTATAACTACCTCGGCTTCTCAGGCGACCCGCGTATCAATCAGGCCGCCTGCGATGCCGTGGCCCGCTACGGCACCTCGGTCTCCGCCAGTCGCGTGGTATCCGGCGAACGGCCTATCCACCAAGAGCTGGAACAGGCCCTGGCTACGGCCTACGGCGTTGAAGATGCGGTGGTGTTTGTGAGCGGTCACGCCACTAACGTCTCCACGCTAGGGCACCTGCTGGGGCCTAAAGATTTAGTGCTCCACGACGAGTATATCCATAACAGCTCCCTCGTCGGCGCACAGCTTTCTGGCGCCAAGCGCATGTCGTTTAGCCATAACGACCCGGCCGCCCTGGAAGCCCTGCTGGCCCGTCATCGGCATCAGTTTGAACGCGTGCTGGTGGTGATCGAAGGGCTCTACAGCATGGATGGCGACATCCCGGAGCTGCCGCGCTTTATCGAACTAAAGCAGCGCTACCAAGCGTGGCTGATGGTCGACGAAGCCCACTCCTTTGGGGTCATGGGCGACACTGGCCTGGGTCTGCGCGAGTATTTCAATATCGACCCGCGCGATGTGGACATCTGGATGGGTACCATGAGCAAGGCCTTGGCAGGTTGCGGCGGCTATATCGCTGGCAGCAAGCCACTGGTGGAGACCTTGCGCTATCTGGCGCCCGGTTTTCTCTACAGCGTAGGCATGCCCGCGCAAGTGGCAGCCCCTTCGCTGGCGGCGCTGCAACTCATGCAGCAAGAGCCCGAGCGTGTTCAGCGTCTGCACGCTATTTCGCGCTACTTCCTCGAGCAGGCCACCGCCCGCGGCTTGGATACTGGCCAAAGCATCGGGGCTGCCGTCGTGCCGGTGATTATTGGCAGCTCTGCGGCAGCAGCAAGGGTCTCCCACGGGCTATTGGAACAGCAGATCAACGTGCAACCGATCCTGCACCCGGCAGTGCCTGAAAAAAGCGCGCGGCTGCGCTTCTTCCTTTCATGTGACCACACCCAAGCACACATTGACCAAACGCTAGATGCATTAACCGCAGTGTTACCGTAATCTCTTTAACTATATTAAATTTGGCTAGCCCTAAGGAGATGTATGGACGCTGTCAGCAACCAGCAAGGCGCTATAGCTTGCTGGTATGTTATACAATGCAAAGGAGGCGAATCATTTCGCGCCGCCGAACATCTCACCAATCAAGGTTATGAGGTTTTCCACCCGGTTCTAACTATTCAACGCAAACACCAGGGCAGGCTCAAAGAAGTGACCCAGCCCCTATTTCCCTACTACCTATTTATCTGTTTAGATCAAGTGGTCAGCAATTGGCGGCCTATTCGTTCCACCCGAGGAGTCCTGCGCCTACTCACCTTTGGCGACAGACCTGCTACGATTCCTTCACAGCTCGTCGAAACACTGCGTTCTCAGCCACATCATCTAGAAGGCATTCACACCTATTTTAGGGCCGGTGAGGAAATCACCATCAATGAAGGTCCCTTCAAAGATATAGAGGCGGTATTCACACGCTGCAAAGGTGAAGAGCGAGCCATTGTCTTGCTCAACCTACTTAACCGCACTCAACACCTTGTTCTACCAATTAAAAGTATAAGTAAAAAGTAAAGACCCTTCAGAGCAAGCGCCCGCTGCCAAGTTAGTTTAGTGCCCCCATACAATAAAATAGGGGTTGAGCTTTTCACTTGGAGTCGCATAACTTAGTGGCACGCTCTCCAACGTTTCTACACGCCCACCCGCCTGAATCACCACAGCGTGTGCAGCACCTGTATCCCAAAGACAAGTAGGTCCTAAACGTGGATAGACGTCGGCTTTACCTTCAGCGATCAAACACAGCTTGAGAGAACTACCCATCGGCAACATCTCATGCTCTCCTAGCTGCTCCAACCACTCGGCTAAGTCTGGGCTTGGATGTGAGCGACTTCCCACTACACGCCAGATAGTTTGTGGGTCAGGCTGACCTGCTACTTGAATGGCTTCTCGCTGGCCATCAGCATCGATTTTGAATGCTCCTATTCCTTCTGCCGCTACATACGCTATATCTAGCGCAGGCGCTGTAACAACACCTAACACTGGCTTCCCGTTCTCAATCAGCGCAATATTAACGGTAAATTCACCGTTACGCTTAATGAACTCTTTAGTGCCATCCAGTGGATCAACCAACCAATAACGGCCATCGCTATCCACGCCAGTAAAAGCTTCTGCGTCCTCTTCTGAAAGGATAGGAAGTTGAAGCGATAGAGATTCAAGTCCGCGCATAATAATCTCATGAGCAGCTTTATCGGCTTCAGTTAACGGGCTTTTATCCTCCTTCTCTTCCACGCTAAACTCACGAGCGTAGACCTTCATAATCGCACTACCCGCATTACGGGCAATCTGCTCAACATCGTTTAGCAAAGTTTGATCAATCATGTCCTCAATCCCTTATAAAAAGGCCACCAAGTGAAGGATGGTTCTCCGACACTTGGCAGCCAATATATGACAACAAATCGCGTGCGTTTATTTAACTAATCAAGCCCCGTTGACGCAGCGCATCAATCACCGTGTCGGCTGCTTCTTCAGCACTCATTTCTGATGTTTTAAGGTGAACATCGGGGGCTTCAGGCGTTTCATATACAGAGTCGATACCCGTGAAGTTCTTAAGCTCACCACGTCGCGCCTTTTTATAAAGGCCTTTAGGATCGCGCGCTTCAACAACACCAAGAGGAGCATCAACATAAATTTCGATAAACTCACCTTCGTCCAGCAAGTCACGCGCCATTTGGCGCTCACTGCGGAAAGGTGAAATAAACGCGGACATCACGATTAGCCCAGCATCAACCAACAACTTAGTGGTTTCAGCAACGCGGCGCACGTTCTCAACACGATCAGCATCGGTGAAGCCCAAGTCACGGTTTAAACCATGACGTACGTTATCCCCATCCAGCAGATAAGTATGCTGTCCGTTTGCAAACAGCTTCTTCTCTACAAGGTTAGCAATGGTAGATTTACCTGCCCCTGATAGCCCGGTAAACCATAGTACGGCCGGTTTCTGGCCCTTCGCTAACGCGCGCGCTTCTTTATCAATATCCACATGCTGCATATGAATATTTTGGCTGCGGCGCAAAGCAAAATGCAGCATACCAGCACCCACAGTGTTGTGGGTCATCCGGTCAATCAGGATAAAACCACCGGTATCCTGATTATCTTTATAGGCATCAAAAGCTACCGCACGATTCAGGCTCAGTGTACATATGCCGATACCATTTAAATCAAGCTGCTTACTGGCCATGTGTTCAAGGGTATTGACGTTAATCTGATACTTAATATCAGTAACGGTAGCCGACACCGTCTGAGTCCCCAGCTTCATTAAATAAGGACGACCTGCTAAAAGCGGTGACTCATGCATCCACACTAGAGTCGCTTCAAACTGGTCAGCAGTATGAGCGGGGTGATCCACGCCTGAAATAACATCGCCACGGGAGATATCAATCTCATCTTCCAATAACAGTGTCACTGACTGCCCTGCGACCGCCTCGTCCAAATCACCATCTATCGTGTATATACTTGCCACGGTACTGCTTTTACCCGATGGCTGAACACGAATCTCATCGCCGGGGCGAATCACTCCGCTAGCAACCATGCCACTAAAACCGCGGAAGTCGAGGTTAGGACGGTTAACCCACTGTACAGGCATACGGAAAGGGGAACGCTGAAGGTGTTCAGCATCTAGCTCAACCGTTTCCAGATAGCCCATGAGCGTGGTGCCGTGATACCAAGGCATCTTCGCGCTCTGCTCAATAACGTTATCACCCTTTAAAGCCGACATTGGTATGAAAGTGATATTTTCTAGACCAAGCTGCTTAGCAAACGCAATGTACTCCTCTTTGATCTCATCAAAGCGGGCTTTTGAGTAGTCCACTAAGTCCATCTTATTGATGGCAACAACCACGTGACGCATGCCCATTACTGACATCAAAAAGCTATGTCGACGAGTTTGCGTCAAAATACCGTAGCGCGCATCGACCATCAAAATAGCCGCGTCCGCCGTCGAAGCTCCCGTCACCATATTACGGGTGTATTGCTCGTGCCCTGGGGTATCCGCTACGATGAACTTCCGCTTCTCAGTAGAGAAAAAACGGTACGCCACATCAATGGTGATACCCTGTTCACGCTCAGCAGCCAAGCCATCTACGAGCAGCGCGAAATCCATATCGCCGCCCTGAGTGCCGTATTTCTTGGAATCTGCTTCAATCGCCGCTAACTGGTCTTCGAATAGCAGCTTTGACTCAAACAATAAGCGACCAATAAGCGTACTTTTACCATCATCTACGCTTCCACAGGTAATAAAGCGTAGCAGCCCTTTATGCTCATGAGCTTTCAGGTAACCTTCAATATCGTCGGCAATTAGGTCAGATGAGTGAGACATTAAAAATACCCCTCTTGCTTTTTCTTCTCCATGGATGCCGCGCTATCGTTATCAATTACCCGGCCCTGACGTTCCGACGTCTTGGTCAACAGCATTTCTTGAATAATTGCCGGCAAGGTATCAGCTTCGGATTCGATAGCCCCCGTCAGCGGATAGCAACCCAAGGTACGGAAACGTACTTTACGCATCATAGGCACTTCACCAGGCTCTAACGGCATACGCTCGTCATCCACCATAATGAGCGCACCATCACGCTCTACTACTGGACGCTCGGCTGAATAGTAAAGCGGCACAATAGGAATGTTCTGGAGGTAAATGTACTGCCAAATATCCAGCTCGGTCCAGTTGGAGATCGGAAAAACGCGAATCGATTCTTTGGCATGTTTACGTGTGTTGTAAAGCTTCCACAACTCTGGGCGTTGATTCTTCGGATCCCAACGGTGCTGAGCTGTGCGAAATGAAAAAATGCGCTCTTTGGCACGCGACTTCTCTTCATCGCGACGAGCACCACCAAAGGCCGCGTCGAATCCGTATTTATCCAACGCCTGCTTCAAGCCTTCAGTTTTCATCACATCAGTGTGAATAGCCGAGCCGTGGGTAAACGGATTAATATCTTTTTCGATACCTTCCGGGTTGATATGCACCAGCAGATCCATGCCAATATCTTCCGCCATGTGGTCACGGAATTCGTACATAGCACGGAACTTCCAGCGCGTATCTACATGCAGGAGCGGAAACGGTGGCGGAGCAGGAGCGAACGCTTTACGCGCTAAGTGCAGCATAACCGCTGAATCTTTCCCAACGGAATAAAGCATTACCGGGTTTTCAGTCTCGGCAACCACTTCGCGCATAATCTGAATGCTTTCTGCTTCCAGACGCTGTAGATGGGTAAGTGATGTCATCATCTGTCCCAATGTTGTTTAAAAATTTGTTCTCAAGAAGCCATAGCGGCACTGTCTTAAAAACCCATGGTAAAAGTGCTGAGTGTTTAAGCTGTTATTGCCAAGTTTCTCGGCACTGGTACTAGCCAAAACGCAGGCTGCTCTGCTAGCCATTGTTTAACTTCAGGACTTACCTCAAGCAACGCCCCATGAAACACCACCACCCCGGGACCCTGCCGGCTCAACGCTTTAAATAAAGACACATAGTCGGCTGCTACCGGCGGTCGTTCAAAACAACGCATCAGTAACCGACCACGAACTCCATGCAAATAAAATTGATATACCGACCGAGAGGGATGTGCGATTCGCCGTACACCAACTTGCCAACGCTGGGTAGCCTCTTTGGTCTTAGAAAATAGCGGCTCTACGGACTGACGATACCACCGCCCCTGCTGTGAACGTTGCTTTGCAAAACGCACCAACGGCCAAGGCTCATGTTTTAGTCCTTCGCTTTCCCACCAGTGCTCTATCGCACGCTGTGTCAGCTCAAGATTGTGATTTTCTTTTAACCAATCAGCCAACCCGGCACTGCTCCAGGCAGGCGCGTCATCAGGAGGTGCTTGGTTAAGTACCTGCCAAAGCACCTCCTGAAAAGAAGCATCGAGTACATTCGCCTGCCCCTTCAACCTCCCGCGTGTTTTGACTGGCACTGCCGCCCACCCGCCCTCACGAAAAGCTTTCCACGCAGCCGACACAGTGGGCGCAGAAAGCCCTGTTTGTTGAGTAACTTTCAAGACAGTATGCCCATCTAAACGCAACCGAACCGCTTGTTTTCGGCGCTCATTCAACGATCCAGGCGATAAATGTTTTGCATTCAAAATTTATCATAACCTTTTGTTTTAAAACAAATTAAAGGCAAAATAAAATACTATTTTTATCAATCATTAGACACCATCATATAAGCCTGCGTAAAATCCATCAAGTACACAACGTCTTTACTGGTTCATAAGGACCCACCATGACCCCCTGGACTGTACTCGTATCGATTATTGCCTTACTTGCGTTACTCATTAGTGGCAAGGTAAAACCGGCCATTGCCTTTGTTACGCTAGCAGGTATTTTTCTAGTGCTAGGCTTTGTAGATACCAACACGCTACTCATGCAGTTTTCCAATCCAGCGCTTGCAACATTACTGCTGCTGCTGCTCGTTTCGCTTGCACTAGAGCGCTCACCTTTACTGGACTGGCTTTCTCGGCACTTATTGAGCGGCCACCCTCGTCTCGCCACCGCGCGACTGATGGGAAGTACCGCCATCCTCTCTGCGTTTTTGAATAACACCGCCGTGGTGGCTGCTTTTTTAGGCGCGGTTTCACGCCAACAACGCATCGCACCTTCGCGGCTGTTAATTCCACTCTCCTATGCTTCGATATTAGGCGGCATCACAACGTTAGTAGGCACCTCCACTAACTTAGTGGTTAACTCTTTCAATGTTAGTGCCAGCGGTACTGAGTTGAGCATGTTTCAATTTAGCCTAGTCGGCATACCCGTTGCTTTAATTTCTCTATGTGTGCTGATGTGGCGCGCCAATTCATTACCACACCACCGGTTGGAAGATACCAATGAGAAGCTTGCCTACTTCTTAGCCGCTGACCTTGATCCCAGCTCACCGATGATCGGTAAAAGCATTGAAGATAACGGTCTACGCAGTTTAGAGGGACTCTATTTACTAGAAATTGAACGCCAAGGAAGGCTTATAAGCCCCGTCGCTCCAGACGAGCTGCTGCAGGCTAATGACATGCTGGTCTTCACCGGTGAAACAGGCAAGGTACAGGCCTTACAGCGCTTTCCAGGGTTACAGCTATTCGGACATCAAGCTGACAACCTACTCGCGACAAACCTCGTGGAAGTCGTTATTTCTCATGAATCAGAGCTTCCCGGAAAAACACTGCAGGATGTGGATTTCCGCAGCATGTTCAGTGCAGGCGTGGTGGGCATACGACGAGGGGAAAAACGCCTGGAAGGGCAACTAGGGAAAATCCCGCTCCGCGTTGGTGACTGCTTACTACTGGCCGTAAGTGCTGATTTTCGGCAGCACCGCAATCTAGACCGCAACTTCCACTTGCTCAGTGGCAGCTTCACACGGCCGCGGCTGAGCAACAAAGAGAGCTTATTCACGGTAGGCGGATTCGCTGCGGTTATCATCTTTGCCACCGCCAATTTACTGCCCTTATTTCATGGGCTGTTGATGCTTTTAGGCGGGCTACTCGTCATGAAAGTCATCAGTTTCGCGGAACTACGCCGCCGTTTCCCGTTTGAGTTATGGCTAATCATTGGCTCAGCATTAGCGATTGCCCAAGCACTTGAAAATTCCGGCGCCGCAGGCCTGCTAGTGACCGGCATGCAGGCTTTATTCAGTGGCTATGGTATCTACGCCGCTTTTATAGGGTGCTATTTATTAACGCTGCTGTTGACAGAAACAGTCACAAACAACGCCGCTGCCGCCCTGGCCTTCCCCATCGCCTGGAGCACTGCCCAAGCGTTTGGAGCGGACCCACTCCCCTTTGTAATGGCGGTAGCCTATGGCGCCAGCGCGTGCTTTTTGATTCCCTTTGGCTATCAAACTCACCTGATGGTGTACTCACCAGGACGCTATCAAGTGGCTGACTTCCTCAAAATTGGGCTGCCTGTCAGTATCACCTACTCTGCTGCCGTGTTGATCATCACGCCACTCGTGTTCCCATTTTAGTAAGTAAAACGCTTAAACCTTATAGCCAGCTTCTCGCGCCAGCATGGTATTGGCTTTTAGCCACCCATCAATGTGCCCGCAGTCAAAAGTACGACCCAACATCCGAAAGGCCTCCACGGATCCACCTTCTTGCATTAAGCTATCGATAGCATCAGTAAGTTGGACTTCGCCTCCAGCACCTGGAGGTAAGCCATCCAACAGCTGCATAATGCGATAAGGCAATACGTAACGGCCTATCACCGAAAGACGCGAGGGAGCATCTTCAGGCTTTGGCTTTTCTACCACACCACGCATAGCAGCACTCTCACCAGGGGCTGGCTCATCACAGTCTACAATACCGTAACGATACACCTCCTCATGGGGAACAGCTTCCACCATAATTTGCGCCACCTGCTTAGCATTCCAACGTTCAACCATGCTGCCTAAATCGCATGTACTACAGGAAATTTGAGGCTTCACCAGTACGTCCGGCAAAATAACCGCAAACGGCTCATCCTTATCCAGCAGGTAAGCGGCACAAAAAATCGCATGACCTAAGCCTTTTGCGCTCGGCTGGCGAACACTGGTTACCTTTAATTTTTTAGGGGAAATAGACGAAAGGATTTGCAACTGGGCATCCTTGCCCTTGCTGGCCAGCGAGTGCTCAAGCTCAAAATGCGCATCAAAATGATCTTCAATGGCCGATTTTCCTGCTCGAGTCACCAAAATAATTTCATTGATACCCGCTGCCAACGCCTCCTCTACTACGTGTTGTATCAATGGCCGATCAACAACGGGTACCATCTCTTTCGGAATGGCCTTACTAATCGGCAACAAACGAGTACCAAACCCGGCTACGGGTATAATTGCTTTGCGTACCTGCATCACGAATGGCTTCCTTTTCAAAATACATTTTAAGCTACCCTGCTTTTTTCCAATCATTCAATTTAGCCAAAAGTTGAGTAGTGCTGGGATCTTCTACATTCTCCTGCTCAACAGATTTATCAGCAAGCGTTTGATAAAGACTGGTCGCTAACTGTTTACCGAGCTCTACACCAGGTTGGTCAAAAGGATTCAAGTTCCATAAAACTGATTGAACAAACACCTTATGCTCATAGAGCGCTAATAGTGCACCAATTGACCAAGGATCTAGCTGCTTCAATAGTAGGAAGGAATTAGGGTGATTACCACGATA
Organism: Vreelandella sp. DA03-1M; assembly: GCF_055725665.1. NCBI lineage: Bacteria > Pseudomonadati > Pseudomonadota > Gammaproteobacteria > Oceanospirillales > Halomonadaceae > Vreelandella > Vreelandella sp. DA03-1M. Next base: position 1,556,370 of record NZ_CM146798.1, on the reverse strand, counting down.
ACCTTGCGCAATTTGTCCCTTGAGCGCTACGGGAATAGCCTCATCCCCTAACGCAAAAAGCTGTGCTTGTGCCAAGCAATTTGCTAGTGTTAGCTGCTCTTGAGAGGCTAACGACTCTTGTACTTTATCAGGCGCATTCACTTCACGCGTAGCCACAGCGACAAAGTCTGCGCTCACCGTATGCCCCCCCTGATGCAACAGTTGATAAAAAGCATGCTGCGCATTGGGCCCAACGTCCCCCCACATAATGGGGCATGTAGCATGATTAACGGAACGACCATCTAAGCCAATCTTTTTCCCGTTAGACTCCATTTCTAGTTGCTGTAAATAAGCAGACAGGCTTTTTAGACGACCATCGTAGGGTAAGACCACATGCGTAGGAATATTAAGGAACTGACAATTCCAAGCGCCGACTAATGCCAACAAAGCAGGTAAATTAGTGGCCAATGGCGTGTCTATAAAGTGGCGATCCATTGCATGAGCGCCATCTAATAATGCATCAAAACATTCCGTACCCAGCTGCATAGCGACACTAATACCAATAGGCGACCAAAGTGAAAAGCGCCCTCCTATCCACTCCTTAAATACCAACTGATGAGACTCAGGAATACCAAAGGTGGTCATCTTTTCAGGCTTGGAAGAAACACCGATCAACTGGTAGCGACAGATAGTAGCCTCGTCTACCTCAAGTGCACTGCTTAGCCAAGCCAACACGGTACGCGCATTAAAGTGTGTATCGGCCGTAGTGAACGACTTTGAAGCAAGCACGATAAGGGTAGTCGCTGGATTCAAACGCTCCATTAAAGGCAGAATCTGCGACCCATCCATCGTTGAAACATAATGCACGCCCACCTTCGTACTACTAGGAAGATCGGCTAATGACTCACTGATCAGTTTTGGCCCCAAATCAGAACCTCCAACACCAATATGCACTATATTGGTGATTGTTTGACCGGTGGCCCCAAACCATTCGCCTGCATGAACACGCTTAACCATTTTAGCCATACGCGCCCGCTGCTGCTGGCAAAAAGCAGCAGCGTACTCCATTCCTGCTGGAGGGGTCGCCGTTTCAGGCCACCTTGCGGCCATGTGCAAAGCGGCACGCTGCTCGGAAGGGTTAACCATCTCCCCAGCGAAGAATGCTTGACGCCTGGCTTCAATACCGCAACTGCGCGCCCATTCAATCAATAGTGCTATTGTTTTTTGGGTAAGCCGTTGCTTGCTGAAGTCAACATGAAGCGAGCCAAAGGTAAACGCCAGTGCTTTAGCACGTTGCTTCGCCGTTGGGCCATTGCCAATGAGGTCGCGTAGAGACTGAGCCTGCAGCCTCATGGCGTGAACTGCTAGTTCATTGGCAGGCGTGTAAAGACGTTGGTTTACCGCTGATAGTGGGGCATCCATGGTGTCTTCCTTAATAGACTAAATAAACAGATAACTACTCATTTTATGAAGCAAGCGATGAGCCATTTCCACCCTCTCAACATTTAATCTTATGTTTTACAACGTGATGACAAAAAAGGCAGAAGCCCAAATAAATTTTAAGCTCCTGCCATAATCGAAGACTAATAAGACTTTTATCCTCTCAAAACACCGGAAAGTAGCCGGGCAGCACTTTCAATTAGCTCATCTAAATGCTGAGGGCCTTTGAAGCTTTCCGCATATATTTTATAAAGCGATTCGGTACCGCTAGGCCGGGCGGCAAACCAACCATTATCGGTCGTTACTTTAAGACCACCAATGGAGGCATCATTGCCAGGCGCTTTTACCAACACCGCCGTAATAGGATCACCCGCTAGCATCGTCTCTGTGACACTTTCAGCACTTAACTGCTTGAACGCTGCTTTTTCCTCAGGCGTACAAGCAGTATCTACTCGCTTATAGAAAGGCTCGCCGAAACGCTCAGTCAGCGAACGGTAATACTCACTAGGCGTTTTCCCCGTTACCGCAGTGATCTCTGCCGCTAACAAGCACAACGCGATACCATCTTTGTCTGTCGACCAAGGTTTACCATCACGAGTAAGCAAGCTAGCCCCTGCGCTCTCCTCCCCACCAAACGCTAACCACCCTTCGTGCAGCCCATCAACAAACCATTTAAAGCCCACGGGTACCTCATAAAGCTCCCGCCCATGAGAGGCGACCACTCGGTCAATCATTGAAGAAGAGACTAATGTTTTACCTACTTTTAGCGACTCCGCCCATTCAGGTCGATGCCCCATAAGGTAATCCACACACACCGCCAAAAAATGGTTAGGGTTCATCAAACCATTAGCATCAACAATGCCATGCCGATCAGCATCAGGGTCATTACCAAAGGCGATATCGAAACGGTCTTTAATTTCAAGCAGGTTGGCCATTGCCGCCGCGCTAGAGCAATCCATTCGAATTTTGCCGTCATGATCTGGCGGCATAAATGCAAAATTGACGTCCAAAGTGGTATTAACCACTTCTAAGTTCAGGCCATAATGTTCGGCTATCGCCTGCCAAACAGGCAAAGCAGTCCCCCCCATAGGATCCACACCCAGAGTCAGGTTAGCTTTTTTAATCGCAGTTATATCGACGACAGACCCTAATTGAGCGACATAATGTGAGGTAAAGTCATACTCCTGTGCGTAGTCGAGCATATTTTCAACGGGCACAGGGGAGATATCGCTTAACCGGCGCAATAGATAGGCATTCGCACGTTGTTCAATCCATTCCGTCGCGCCTGTATCAGCAGGGCCGCCATGGTGAGGATTATATTTAATCCCGCCATCTTCTGGCGGGTTATGGGAAGGCGTGATGATCAAACCGTCTGACAAGGAGGCGCCTAGCATAGCGTTATGCTGCAAAATCGCTCGGCTCACTAACGGAGTAGCGGTATAGCCATGATTTTTTTCAATCATTACAGGCACTTTATTCGCAGCTAACACCTGTAATGCGCACTGCCACGCGGGTCTGGAAAGCGCATGCGTATCAAATGCCAAAAAAAGGGGCCCCTGATAATCCACTTCTCGGCGATAGTCGACCACAGCTTGAGTAATGGCGATAATATGTCCCGCATTAAACGTTCGCTCTGTCGCACGCCCTCGATGACCAGACGTACCGAACGCGACGCGTTCCTTTATAACGCTTACATCCGGCTGCTCACTAAAAAATGCCTCAACTATATCGCTCATCACACCCGCCCTTTTCGCTTAAAGATATTGTCAAAACTATCGCTTTCCTAGTCTAATTTAGCCAATTTTTTTTCCCATGCCCATGCATGTTGGATAATAGTGTCCAACGCCGAGAAGTTGGGATACCAACCAAGCACCTTTCGCACAAGGGCTGAATCTGCGACCAGTGTTGCCGGGTCTCCTGAGCGCCGCTCCCCCTCAAGCACCACGATATCCCGGCCATCGTCTGCCACCACACGCCTAACCGCATCGATCACCTGCTGCACAGAAAATCCCGCTCCATTGCCCAAATTATAAGCATTCGCCCCTATAATTTGTTTATTCAACAGTGCCTTTAAGGCAAGAGCATGAGCAGAGCATAAATCTTCAATATGGATATAATCGCGGACACAGGTACCATCCTCTGTCGCATAATCACGGCCAAAAACGGTAACAGCCTCACGCCGACCTGAAGCCGCTTGTAGAATAATAGGAATTAAATGTGTTTCAGGATCATGACATTCACCAATCTCACCACCAGGGTCCCCACCACAAGCATTGAAATAGCGTAACGACACGGAATTAAGTCCATAGGCAGCGGCATAGTCGCTTAAGATGCGTTCAACCATCAGCTTAGACATACCATATGGATTGATCGGCTGCTGTGGATGAGCTTCATCAATAGGCAGATAATGAGGCTCACCAAAAGTAGCCGCTGTCGACGAAAAAATGAACTGCTTCACACCGTGGCGCACCATGACATCAAGCAAATTTAGCGTATTAGCCACATTATTGCGATAATATTTACTTGGGTGCTGCACAGACTCTCCCACCAAACTGCAGGCAGCAAAATGCATGACACCATCAAACTCATATTGATTAAATAAATTTTCCAGCAAGACAATATCGGCTAAATCACCGACCACCAACTCGCCGTAACACGCCAATTCACGGAAACCACTGGTTAAGTTATCCAGTACAACAACATTATGCCCCTCTAAACTAAGTTGCTTCACCATATGTGAACCAATATAGCCAGCGCCTCCAACAATTAATAAATTCACGATTCACCTATTAATTTCAGTATAAAAAATAAAACATCTAATAAATATTAAGAAGCAGAGAACTTAATCGGATCACCAGCTAACGGAGCATTAACTTTTAAGGGTGAAAATTGTAAGAAGCTATACAGTTCCTCCTCAATCCAACGCTGCTCAAAGGGAGGGACTGCCGCATAACTGCAGCGCCTATCACGCATTAACACATCCAAGCGCCGGAACGCATGGCCACTAGCGGCCCGTTGATAAACCTGCTGGGCACCACGGAGGGTAAACGTCAGCTGACTGGCACTTTTATCCTGTACTTTTTCATCCTCTAAAGCCACCACCATTAGATTCCGTTTCCAACGCAAGGTATCAAGGTAGCCAATGGAAGAAACATTTAAAGCGAATGCCAACACTCCTTGATTCACTTTAGCATTCAAGTGGGATAAATCAGCAAGGTAATAGTGCCAATCTAAAGAGTTATCGTCTTGGGAGGCAACTGAGAATGGGTCATGGTAAAGCTCTGAACCAAGCTTATCTTTTAAAAATTCTTGAACGCCCTCTAAGGCATGCTCTTCATCATAGACAAATACAACTATTTTTGAGTAAATAGATTTTAAAAAATCCCAATGATTATGCTCAGCTGAAAGCAACGCTGGCCAACGGACTTTGGCTTGATAAAAGCGCAGAAAGCTATTGAAGGAACGAGAAGTCGTGTATTTACCATCAAGGGAAGCAACAAGCTCTCCCACTAATGGTAGTGACAAACGACTCAATTCACAGTTTCTATTTTGCAAAAGATGAAGAACTTTACTTTTTAAATAAAGATCTTCCATAAGCGCTTTATTAATAGGTGCAACACGACTTCGGTCTATCATTATTACATGACAGTCACTGTTCCAGCGCAGTATTTCCAAATATCTTAAAGCATTATCGCCAAGGGAGAAAATAATTGTTTTACCAGGATTCTGAAAAGCAATATCCCCTAACTGCTGGTGCCACTGATGCTGCATTAACGTTACCGCATCGGGCTCAGCTATCAAACCATGCCGATGACTATAACCAGCACCGACCTCCGTATTATCAAATAAGTCTCCATATACCACGGTGTGCTGGAGTTTATTTAATTCTAGCAAAGCTTGGTATTTGGTTTCGGGCTCAGATCCGATTAATATCAACATCGGGTTAGGGATAGATTTTACATAGTCATAGGGGTTTTCATAGCTGGAATCAAGACTATGCCAACGATGCTGCTCAATTCCCCTCAACATTGCAGAGCGTTCTTCCAAGTAGAGACGTTCGGCTTCAGCACCTTCAAGCAAATTAGCAAACTCACTAATGTCAAGTGGCGCAATCCTAGCTAAGCGATCACGAAGCTGGTGAGCGCGATAACTGACCTTACGAACGAAAAAGCGATTTTCGCCTAATAACTCGGGATAGTCATCATCATAATAAACCCTTGGAACCCCCCAGTTATTAAACTTATAGCGAGTGATTAATTCATCACTAATTTGCTCATTGGGTATGAGATTAGCCACCATGGTTTGAAAAAAAAGCTCATCGGGCACCCAAGTGCGCCGATAAAATTTCTTCAATGCCGGATGACTGCGATAAAGATCAAGAACGCTAAATACAGTACTTCGCCGTAAGCACCACCACTGCGACCCCATATGAGCCGTATGATTCAGCGGTATCGCACGCTTTATTTTCAGCTTGCGCTGTAACTTAAGCGACCAATCAAACCAAAATGTTTGGTAACGCCAGTTAAAAAAATGGTACTTCGACCAACGCTGTTTCTGAAGCCCTGCGGTCACCCATTTATTTTTTTCCGCATTGACAGCTTCAATGTGATCCTGGCCACTTTCCGCTAAAAAGTGTTCAAGCAACTGTATCGGTTTAACCGGCATACACGAGCCAGAAATCAGCATAAAATAATCGCTGTCCACATCGTGCTGTTGAATGGCAGCCATACAATTAAGGGTAGCCTGCACAATAGACCACTCACCCCACACCACTTTTACACGCTCAGCAAAATAAATATTGCCGGGCAGTTGATCGTAGCCCCAATCTGCCACAGCAGCTGATAAATCGCCCCCACTAGAGGCATCATGGTGCACAAACACGTTACTACCAGCGCTCAGTAGCGACCCTAATAAATCTTTAAGCTGTTCTGGCTTCTCATGTGCGAGCAAAACGAATGACACTTTCACTATTACCAACCTCCTAAATTTATTAGCCCGCGTTTAGCCAGATCTTTCCATCCTTTAAAAGGTACCGATACATTCTGATCATAGAGTATATCTTTCTGATCAATCACAGCGCCATACTGCTTATATTCAGCAGAATCGTTATAATGCTGCTTAGCAATCATTTCCTGCTTTACTTTATCATTTAACTGACTAATGAATTTAAAATGCAGCAGCGCCCCCGTTACCATACGTTCATCTATGCAGCGATTTAAGCGACGTGGCAACATCATGTGCATAGAGGAAATATAGACATAGTTCCATTTCCATTTAACAAGAGGTACTTTATTCAATGCTGGCGAACTAGCTGGTTGTTGTTTAGAAAACACTCGACGCCTAACGCCACCCTGCACATACAAATTTCGATAATTTCCATTGTACTGTTTTGAATAGCCATAACCATCGAAATAAGGGCAGGCGTTTAGTGGGTCTGACCCTTCTTCATAGAAAGTTTCAGCAACAGCTTTATCGCTGTACATATCAAGCATGATAGTAAAAAATGAGTCCTGTTTTATAGCCTCCAAATACTGAGTAAGATCTCGCAGATCGCGCGTTTCCATATGCGGATAAACAAAAAATTCATCAGGATCACAAGTAAAGCACCAGTGCCCACGGCCATAACGGAAAAGCAAATTATTAAGCCAGTGCATTCCAAAATTGGAGTCTTTATAGCTGCCCTCAGTATAATAGTGGGTAACATCCGGCTGTTCAGCCAATAGCGCAGCGGTATTGTCAGTAGAACCATTATCGGCAATAAAAAAATGATCAACGCCAAGACGACGGTAATAATCTAAAAAGAAGACAAGCCGGTGCCCTTCATTTTTCATTGTTGAGAATAGAAGAATACTTTTTGTGGAATAACTAGCACTCCCTTTTTTAACTCGTGTCAGACTTTTTCCGCAGGAATAGGCTGCACGAGCATAGGGGTAAATTTCACTTAACCAACTCCATTGCTTTTTAAAAATCTTAAACATGATCGCCCCGACAGTTACTAAAATTTATGGCAAATAAAGTGATTGGCAGAAACCTAATTTCTGCTCATGCAAGCATACGTCTTGCTGAGCAATATATGCTTCCTTTTCAGTCACAACAGGGGGCGAAAACTGAGCAAAATCAGTAAACTTCATGTCAGATCCACGGTCAACAATCGACTGATGCTTCACGTTATAATACTTGCTATCTTTTGAGTAGATACCATTAACACCCGCTCTAGCCAGTATAAAGTGCACATGGAAGCGAGCACATATAGCGAAATCATCAGGACCGACGTTAATTTTTTTATAGAGCGAATCTTTAATTACTAGCTTTTGGGCGGCTGGAATTTTCTTTTTAACAATGTCAAAAACCTCATTATCCTGCCAAGGGTAGCTTTCGAAAAACAAAACCTCATCAAACGTAGCAGAAAATGCCTGCAAATTATCCCAATACTCTGAAGTAACTTTATTCAAATTATACGCAAGAAAAGAAAGATAGAGCCTCTTTTTTGAATTATCCTTTTTGACAATATCGGTAATGGCATACAAATAGCAATCATCCAAACCATTAACAAAATGACCGTTAGTAAATTTACTCTTAAGCCATCTAAAATTGTCAACATCGCGTAGTTCGAAAGCATGATAATGTGCAAAGATGTTATTTAGCAGCTCTAGCTGTTCTTTCTTTGGCTCTGGTGCAGGGCCAAAACCGATCCCTGTAGCGACTATTTTTTTTCCGTATTTTTCTTTTAAAGAAGCAAGAAAGCCGATGTAAAAGCCCTTCTCAGGATCATAATTATTCAAATACCCCCCACCGTGAAGGTGAACTATGTCAGCTTCAAAAAACGGTTTAAGATCATATTGGTGATACTTCTCGACGCCACCATTATCGATAAAATGGTAGCCCCGAAGCACCTGTTCCCAAAAACCTATTTCAGAGAAGCTTTTGGCCACTTTAACCAAGTCATCTTTAAATTTAATATTTCTTGTTTCACCGTGTAGTTTCTTTTCTTTATCCGCTATATTTTCATATAACGTAACCGTTGACCCAGGTAGATGCTCTTTGAAAAAGTCTATCCAACCTTTAACAATCAACTCATCACCGTAATTGGGCGCACCGGCACCACCGATAAGAACAATATTCAAAACTTAACTCCCAACATGAAATCCAAAATACTTTTAAAAGCCGCATCCCAAAAGAGACTGCTTTACTTCATTCTAGCACTTTAATCAGACTTCTATACTCTAGTATTTTTAATCTAACAGCCTTTATGTCGGGTCGATTGCCGTGTATTATCTTTAAGAATTTGATAGAGTCAACCAAGTCAGTCTTGGACAAAATATCTGCAATAGACATTGCCATTTCCACATCCGCATTAGACAATCTTTCAGACGTTTTTCCTTTTGAAAAGAGAGAGTTGCAATGGCGCAAAAAAACCTTGGCTCTTCTATCCGTTAAATACTTATTCTCGTCACTCAGCATCCAATCATAGTAACGCTTAATTTTTCTTTTCCTACGCGCAAGCTCATGAAACTTCTCTATATCAATTGAATTTTCAATAAATGAATCAACAAGCCAATTAAGCATCTTCATCTCATGAAGATACGTTGCTATCGAGTGGCCAAGGCCAGGTACCTTTAGTTTTTCAAGGGTCGAATATCTTATAGCATGTTTTTTATCGAGCTCGTAGAGCGGGTCATAAACTACATACCCACAAGCATTCGTGTCTGCTCCATCAGCGAACTCTCCCTTCCAATCAAAGTGAAAAGAGCTGAGTGCCCTTTTCGCTTCATAATCCCATGATGCTATTTCTTTGTTTCGCGTCGAGATTGGATTTAGCAACAGCAACCGATCGACACCAAGTACATTGGAAAATGCTGAAGCAGCATATCCTCCCATACTGCCGCCATACGCTAGCCTTTCTTTAAAATCAGGCAGTTTTTTCGCAAGTTCTTTAAGACATTTAAAAAAAACAGCATCCCTATAATAATTATAACTTCCTTTAATATTGGTAAACCCAATCACATTCAAGCCTTTCTTTTTTAAATAATCATACCCCCACGGAGATACTTCATTCATCACGTCTTCTCTTGTCACACTATGCCCAGCACCTGCAAAAGCAAAAACTAATGCCTTACTGATATCATAAATATAAATTTTTACATAAATGTCTCCAAACAAGAAAACCTTGTCCTCACATCTATCAAAGTTAGCCATTTCAATTTTTCGTTTGCTAAATAAAATCATTTGACTCTTACTTTAATTTTCTTAAAAAGAAGAAACCAGGATAGGAACCTGAAACCGTCGAGAAGGTAGCAGCCTCACCTGTACTTGAAAAAGTATAATACGTTAATGGCTTACTTAAATTCTTAAATTCTTTTTTATAAATAAATGTTTGTAAAAAACATTCATCAGGTATCCATACCCATTTAAAGAAAGAGCGATAGATGGGCTCTTGCTCCAGTACATACGCTACAGCTTCCTGTGTTAGGCACCACCACTGGCTGCCAAAACGGATAGTTAGGTCTTGAGGCACTTTTCGCTTCAGCCCCAGCCATTTTTGCACTTTATATGTCCAACGATGTAGGCGTGGGTAATTCCGCTTATTGAGAAAGTGGCGATACAGGTAGCGATCCTCTCGGATCCCCCCTTTTATCCAGCGGCTATCTTCGCATTCAATAAAATTCGTACCCTTATTTGCTACCAAATAGCTTTTCAGGGCACTGAGCGACTGCGTGGGGTAACAGCACTCACTCATTAGGTAATAATAATCGGTTTTACAGGTTGACTGGGCATGGCGGAGCATTCGCAACGTGGCATCTACCAGGCTCCATTGCCCCCAACCACAGTACGCCCGCTGCGGTAAAACATAGCAGCGCGCTTGCGAATGGTACCGTTCACATAGCCACTGATAGGGCGCCTCACCCGATTTTTTATCAAAGTGAATAATCACCCGCCCACTAAGATCCTGCGCCAACAGCTGATCAACCAAGCGCGCCACCCGTTCGGTGCTGTTGTGTGCTAGGACTAAATAGGTAAGCGAAACATCAACCATGAGTCGCTTCATCCAACAGAACGGCGGGCGAAATAGTAGGAGGCCGGCGTTCAACAGGTAATTGATTGGTCATCACCTGCTGTAAGCGTTTAAAGTTTTGCTTATGACGATAGTAACCAAACCCTTTACGCTTGGGGTGCCATAAGTGTACTAGCGTACATCCTGCTTGGCGGCACTGCTCGCCATATAACGCGAAGTAGGCACGAAAACCACGGTACTCTGTGACAGTGCCGCTGCCCATATTGCGCTCATACTCTGGTGGCTTTTCAGCGATGGGAAAACGGCATGCTAGCCGGTGAAGTAGCTCGAAATCTTCTGCGCCGTGGCCTTTGAACCCCTCATCGTGGCCACCGATACTCAGCAAGTCTTTGCGGTTCATGACAATGCATGAACTGCCCTGAACCAGGAACTGCAAACTTTCCAAAGGTAACTGACGCCGATCACGGAAACACCACGCTTCCTGATGGCGTTTAAATGCCTGCATAAAATGTACCGTTGCAGCTTCCGTAAGAAAGGCCACGGGTACACAAAAAAAGTTTTCAGGCTTAGCGGCCAACTGCTGCGTTTTAATATGCCGTAGAAGACGTTGATAGACAGAAGGTGCCGCCAGAAAATCCACATCATGAAACAACACGACGGGCGCTGCCGCTGCCCGTGCCCCCGCATTGCGTGCGCGGGCTAGCGAAAAGCGGCGAAAGCGGGTAGCAAGGGAAACAAGCTTAAAGCGGCGAGTATGGCCACCCGAATGGTGCTGCCACTCCTCGACCAAATGGGTGAGCCACTGCTTAACAGCCTGAGGGCTGCCATCATCGACGATGATCACCTCATAGCCCTCAGGCAGCGTTTCCACTAGCTGAATTAAACGCACCATTTCAGGCTGCCGAACCGCTTTAGCGCGCAGCGGTATAATAATTGCTGCATCGAAACAGCTGTTACGTTGCAACTCAACCATAAAACCCTCTGGGCCTAACTGTATTCAAATTGCACACCTGTAAACCAGTATTCACAGCATCGTTACCACCACTGAGAACACATGTTACCCAGATTGTTCAGCCAGCACCCTAATAAACGCAACAAAGACTAAGAATGCCTCGAAATTGTGCGCAGATCGCGCACATCATTGTAGGCAACTTCGAGGATAAGCTCTAGAGAAACGTGGTTATACTTAGGAACCCGTACTCGGTGAGTGAGAAATGGCGGTACTACGTGCTAGCCAGAAGGAGAGTGCATGCTGATGGTGACCGATGGCAGCGGCTTTTTTAGCCGCCGCCCTTGCCATGGCTAAGGTCGCCTCTGGGTCATCAAGCAACACCTGCATACAGTGTAGCCAGTCGGCGGGATCGTCATCCGCTAATAGGCCATCTACGCCGTGCTCTATGATTTCATCGTAAGGGTAACGATTGCTAAAAATGCCCACCCCTCCCATCGCCGCAATATCCAAAAACTTAATATAAGATTTCCCGCGGTTAAACGCAGTGGGTAGCAGCGGTGCCAAGCCTATATGTATTCGCCGCTGACGCTGATATTCATGAAAGGCTTTCCACGGCAGTGGGGCTGGCGTAACACAGCGGTGCAATAGTTTGAGCGCTTCGGGCGTGTGCTCACCCAACATCACCTCGAACATGACATCCTCGCGCTGGTCATGCAGTTGGATAATAGCGGGAGCAATTTGCGCTAAATCAGCCACGTGTGAGCGAGTACCATGAAAGCCCACTTGCCAGGGTCTGGTTTCGTTAGGCGGCTCCTTAAAATGGAGCAAAGGTGGCAGAGGGGCAAGCAACGGCGGGGGCAAAACAGAGACATGAGCATGCTTAAGTCTTAACGTTTCCGCTAACTGCTGACTGGGCGTCACAACCTCATCGGCGAGTGCGATCATCGAAGGCTGTAGCTTGGCCACACGCCTCATGCGCCGACGATAAGCGATCGGCAAGGTGGTATCATTACTAGCCGCTTCTATATTATCGTCGATTAAATAAATAATCCGCCCGATGATAGCCTTATGCTGAAACAACCAGTGTAACCAAGCGCGGGGCAGAGAACGGCATATAAGCACGTTGGCGCCTTCAAACAAGCTGGGCAACTCAGCAGAGCGCCACCAAGGGCACCAGTTTCGCCGCGTATCAATTTCTTTGACATACATCCCCTGATTTCTCAGTACCGGCGCTACCGAGACTAAAAAATAAATATCCTCTGTTGGACGAACACGGTCCACCAGCATAATCCATCGGCCCTGCTGCGTTCCCTGCTGTTCTTGATCATATTCAATCAATACACTGGCCCTTTATTTATCCTTTTTACACTCAAGCAGTATGAGCATCCCTATTCCCTATAAAAACGCTCAATAATGTCGATATCACTACCGTGACACAAAAAACGTTTAACGCAGTGAAAAATCTTCATGTATAAGCGTTAAATTAGGGTTATATGCAGGGTCGTTATCTAACTGTTCTCCCCAGGTTTTGCGCATAAAGGCCACCTCGGCGGCCGCGCGAGCACGCTTTTTAGCATTGTCATCAGCCCCGCGAGATATCGATTCATGATGATAAAGCTCCGCATAAGGTGTCCATAAATTACGGTAACCAGCTTCTCTAACCTTAAGACAAAAATCCACATCATTAAACGCCACACTAAGATGTGTAGCATTAAACCCACCAACCTCATCAAACACAGCGCGGCGAACCAGCAAACAGGCCCCCGTCACCGCCGAAAGATTATGAGCAACATGCAACCGGGTGAAATAGCCGTGAGCACTGCGCGTAAAATACTTATGGGCGTGCCCAGCGACACCTCCAATCCCCAGGATGACCCCGGCATGCTGAATAGTATCGTTCGGGTAATAGAGTTTGGCCCCCACACAACCGATCTCAGGCCGGGACACTTGGCGCACCATTTCGGTAAGCCAGCTCTCATTAATCGGCTCAATATCATTATTGACCAAGCCGATAATCTCACCATTGGCGTGCTGCGCGCCAAAGTTGTTAATCGCCGAATAGTTAAACGCGTGCTCCCAACGCAGTACGCGCACACGGGGGTCTCGTGCCTGCACTTCTTGCATGTAAGCAAGGGTATGGGGGCAGGTGCTGCGGTTATCCAGAATCAGCAGCTCAAAATGGTGGTAATCACTTCGCGACAGAATAGCCTCAACGCACGGCTTGAGGATCTCAACCCGGTCACGCGTAGGTATCATCAAACTAACCAATGGCAGTGGCGAAGGAAGCGGCCAGCGAACCCGATAGGTATTGGCATAATTGCCTGGGATTACCTCGGCGCCGCTATGATGCGCCGCCACATAGTCGGATACCGCTTTAAGCCCCGCCTCAGTGGTATAGCTTTTAGCTGAACTCTCTTTGGCGGTAGAGCCCACCACCGAACGCCAGTGATAAAGCACCTGGGGAACATGGAAGATCTGATCAGCTTGCAAGCCGGCGCTAATGCGTAACACAAGGTCGTGGTCCTGACTGCCCTCAAACCCTTCCCGGAAACCACCCACCTCGCGCACAAGCGCCGTTTCATATACCCCCAAGTGAGAGATATAGTTTTGAGCCAATAATAAATCAGGGTTCCAGCCTGGTTTGAAATGAGGATCAAAACGATAGCCATCCTCATCGATTTTATCCTCATCACTATATAAAAAGCGCGCGCGGGGATGCTCATTGATGGCCGTCACCATGGCCAGTAACGCGTCTTGGGTCAGGCAGTCGTCATGATCCAATAACGCCACATACTCCCCGTTTGCCAGCGCCAGGGCGCTGTTGCTGGCCGCACAAATGTGCCCGTTGGTTTTACGGCTAACGACGTTAACGCGTCGATCTTTCTCAACATACTCCGCTAATAAAGCGGCCACACCAGGGTTTGTCGATGCATCATCCGCAATACACAGCTGCCAATGCGGGTAGTGCTGCGCTAGCACCGAATCCAAGCAGCTTTTTAAGTGCTCAAGTGAAGGGTTATAAACCGGCACCAGGATGGACACTAAGGGCGTGAACGACAGTTGCGCCAACCGTTCACTCACTACTTCCGAGGTTAGCGCGGGTTGCTGATCTAGCCAATCGGCATAACTGCGTTGCGCAGAAAAACGCTCAAAAGTCGCTTCGTAGGTCTCAAGGGCAACATGACGCCAGTGACGATGGGAAGCAGCCGCTTTGCGCTTAAGCTCCCCAATCACCTTTTTGGGCGGCATATCGCGCCACTTGAAGTGCATATTGACTAACCGCTGGGCTAAACGGTCGTGGGCAAACCACGGTGTTAGCCAGGAAAAACGCAGGTGTTTAATAGCAAAGCGGCCTTCACTTTCAAGGGGGTCTAGTCGCAGGCCGCGCACTTTGGTAGACATCCAAAACAGGCGCTTGGTGACCACTCCGGTTTTTAGCGGCAGGTAAACACAGTTGTCTTCATGAAAGCCGTCACCACGGTCCACATACAGTTTTACGGCAGCACTGGGTTGGTCGTGCACCATGGCTATTTCAAGCATGTGCCAACCCGGTAACAGCGGTTTATTTAATAACTTGAATTGCGGATCAACCCCGGTCGATAGCCACTCATATTTAACATCCTTGCTTAGCCGCCGTAATTGGCTGTTGGGCTTGTAACGGGGTGTACAGACAAAAAAATTCACAGGGTACTCGTCATATTAAACTGGCGCATAAGCTTCCATACATTGCGTACCATTGACTTACAAAAGCATTAAATTTACTTACATTTGGAACGAAATTTCATAAACAATTATACGCATTTTTGCCCAAGCACCTGCCCTGTTTCCGCCGCGACGGCTTGAATTTTAGTCCCCTTAGCCGGAGGCTTAGCAAAACTATATTGGAATCCTACATAGCCATGCCGTGGCGGCGCGAGGCTCAACTGCGCTGGGCGTAGATCTTTTGCCTCGACCGTATCGACTAGCTGGCCATCCACAAGAATATTCACCATCACAGCGTCGTTATTGCCAGCATACCAAGCCCAACCGCTCAATATCTTACCGGAAAGCGGCTGCATTTTACCATGCACGTAAGGCTTGCCAGCTTCAAATAGCTTTTGCCGCTGAATAAAGAGCTTCACTGCCTTACGGTAAAGGTTGATATCATCTTGATTGAGTGCGCGTATCTCTTCAAGCTGAGCGTCAGGCAATTCATAGCCCTTCTGTGTGTCTTCACGGCCCATATTCATAGCAACCGAGGGTATATCCACCTCGTAAATCTTATTAAGAATAGCCAAACTGGCCTCGTACTCTTCCGTCAACCCCAAAAAACCGATGCCCTCCAAAGGCACCTTTTGAAGCATTTTGGTTTGGCGGTTAATAAATTGCGGCTTACGGTAAAACGAAGCTAAATCGCCCTGGTAGCCATGGTGGCGTACAAAGTGATTGTATTCAGATACAAGGCGCTGCACCGGCTCACGCAAAAAAGTCACTGTTTGGCCAATCCCAAATAGATGCACATATTTCTTGGCATGCACATGGCCACTTAGAAAAGCAATATTCGCCTGTTCTAACGCATGGTAGCAGCCCAGCCAATCGCTTTTTTCGTAGACCCACTCAAGAATAAGCGGCGACGTTTCTTCAGAGCCAGGGGAATAATCGTAAATGACTCTTGATGCACTATAGAAATCTTCAGCCGCCTTTCGAAAACTGGTGCCAGCTGTTTTGGGGATATGAACAAAAAAAATCGGGGGCATAAATGAAACGTCCTGGTTATCACCAGCCTATTAATTATCACTCTCAGAAATTATTACGTAATTAGTTAAGCAATAATTTCTTGCAATATGAAATGCACCTTCCCTTCCTGGAAGCTTAAGCTTATATTGTAGTAATATTAGTTACCAGACTGTTTAATAAAAAAATTAAGCAAAAAAAACAAAAAAGCGGAGTTAAACAGCACCACATTTTTTTGAGAAACTCCGCTTATTTAGCGCGAAAAATTCGCTTTATCCAACTAATAATTTAACAAAGGTCAACCTTATTACACTTTAGGTTTAGGCTTAGCAGGATTCAACGTGACCCGTTTTACAGTAGCAGGTGAGCCATCTTTTTCTGTCTCAAACTGACGGATGGTGATGCGACCCAAGCCACTTACTTGTAGCTGCCCCTCCTCGCGCTCATTCACCTCTTGCGCCAATGCCATCATAGTGCTTCGCACAATAGCCTGCACTCGCTTGTCAGGCAACTTCCCCACTATATTGGGGTTTAAAGCCACCATGCGCTTAACAAGTCCTTCTGCCTCAACCCTTATAATATCAACAGTCTGTGCGGCACTGCTGGATTTGGCAGCATCGTTAGCATCAGGTTTAGTTGAAGTTATCATATCTTTATCCCCTTTTTTTAAGTTAAACATCAGAGTTACTCCAGTAGGCCGTGCTGTTTAAGCACTTTACGTAAAGGCTGCCAGCTGCGCAGCAGTCCATCCGCCACAAGCTGTGCCTCCTCTTGGTTTTCTCCCTGCCGTTCAAACCAACGTTGCGCCTGCGCCATTTGCTCAGCGAGCGTTAATGCCGCCAGTTCTTGCTTAAGCTGATCAGTACGGTGGCGTGTCCCAAGCCAAGCTTCAAACTCTAATTGCTCAGCACTTGTCAATTTTTCTCGCAGTGCATCAGGAAGTACGGGATCAACAAGCTTAACGCTGCCCACCACCTCAGCCCTACCCCGCTTAATGGCGGAGTCGTAGGTCATCCTGACCAATTGAACAACATGTCGGCGGATTCGGAAATGCATTTAAACGTGCCTATCTCGTGAAGCCCTATGGACAATATATTGCCCGAATTTAAGGCTGTCAAATAAAACCTGAGATTATACAAAAGTCTCAGCTTTGAACTCATCAGAAAGACGCTTGTGTTGCTCATCGCCTATATTGACTCACCTCACTAAGCGACCGTATTCGCTTAACGTCCTGAGCAGAATCAGCAACGAAAGTCAGCAATAGGTGCACCATCACAAGAGCATGCAGGACGGATTACGGTCAGTAAGCTTAGAATTACTGTTGCAACAAATCGTGGATATTGCGACAACCATTTATGTTTTCTGCAGTGGTCCACGCATGCCAACCTTCAACCTCACTCCAGCCGCTAACGAACAAAAAATCGAGCCCAGCACCACTGACAGCTTGATAGTCATATTTACTGTCGCCTAGAAACAGCGCCGGTTGCGTGATGTTCCCGTTAGCCAGCTCCCGTTCAAGGATTTCATCTTTGGTATCCGGGCTGCCGAAAATACTGCCATCAAAAAATCTGCCAAGTTTCTCTGGAAAAACACCTCCCGCAGCTCGGCTTGATCACCACCAGAGATAATTAACCAGCGAGCGTCAGGTACTTTCTGACGCAGGGCCTCCAGGAGGAGCAATAGAGCAACTGAGTAAGCCTTCACGTACATGGCTAGCGTAGGCATTCAGCAAAGCTTCTAAGTCTGGGCCAGCTTGAGTAGGTGCGATAATGTTTTCAAGAAAGTAGGCAAACTTCTTGTAGCGTAATACCCCGCCGTTGGCTACATGATGATCTACCATTGCTTGCGCGGCGACTTCGCCACAAGGTGACGTAGCTTGATAGAAAGCGTCAGATTTAATCCGGTTAGACAGTATTTTCCGAAAGGTACAGACTTCCGGAAGGTGACTAATGCAGAGCTGCGACGCGTTGCTCACAAGCTGAACGATAGACCCAGCAAGCGGCTGGGATACCGAACCCCAGCCCAGGTTTTCTTAGGAGAATATTCAGGAGCACTAGAAACCGCGGGTGCTGCACTTATTAGTTGAATTCAGGGATTTAGTCGCTTCTTCAATGCCAGCAGTCCTTTCGCATCTGGCCTTAGGGTTATTGCTGCATCTATTACGCTGCTGGCCTCATCTATCTGCCCATGCCGTTCAAATCCTAGTGCCAGCTCACGGAGAGCAATTACTGGTCGTAGCTTTTCGTCCTCTAGTAAAGCCATCTGCTCTTCCGTAAAAAAGCCTTGGCTACCATAAATAGGTACCTGCCCATTAGAATTGCGACTCGCTATGACAGTGCGCAGCTTTTCTACCCAGTGGGCTAGCTGCTTCGGCGTCGGTTCTGCCTGCTCCAGCTGTTTGTTAACATGGGCTTCTAGTGCATCAAACTGATTGAGGGCAACTTCCAATAGCTGGGCCTCGCTAGTAATGGCCTCGGCATTCTTAGAACCTTGATCGATAATAGGCTGGCCAAGACGCTGCTCTATCCACTCAATATCGGCGCGATGCTGTTCGAGCACTGGAGCAACCAAAGGATCGGCAAAGCTTAATTTGGTTGATCCGAAACCGACCAAGCTTTTGACCAAGTTATTGTTGTCCCTCCCCTTCGATCTATAAGCAGCATAAATTGGGCCTTCACGACGATAAGCAAACAGCACGGCCGTGGCCTCTAACGAAAGAGACTCATTGACTCGCTGAATATGCTCTGGTGATATCGATTCACCCAATAGCTGGCAAAAATCAACTACCGCATCCCCCCCCACCAGACACTTAGAATCAAATAGGCGCAGCGTTACATTCTCTTTTCCAAATACACGGTCAAACTTTTCAAACTTTCCACGGTACGGTGGGTAGTGCGCACCCACACTTAATTTTGACAACCCGTGGTTTTTAACCAACTGCTGAAAAGATGAGGCCATAAAAGTAATAGGCGGCCTAACGTAACCAACTATCTTAATATATTCAAAGTGGCTGGCAAAATAATCACGTAATTTAACAAGTGCCATCTCTGACATATGCCAAATACCTTCGCCGGAAATAATCTGCTGGCCATGAGCATTGCGAACAGCATCAAGACTGGCTAGCGCCTTTTGATAATAGCGCTCCACATCTTTAGGGCTGCTCCCCGCCACTCTATGCCCATGCCATGCCCTGGGGTCTTCAGCGAATACCGAGGTAATTATCCCACCGTGGTTTGCTACCCCAAGATCCGCATAGCGATACGCTCCCAACACACCAAGATTAAACAAAGTCTCTTGTATTGATGAGGTACCTGTTTTCGGCATGCCGATATGTATAATAAGCCGAGACATCTTCAGTTACCTCCAGTGGCAGGTCGTGAAACTATCCTTTTGCTGCTATTAGAGACGCGTTTACAGGCATTGCGCACCGACCGTGCAGCAGACTGCTCACCACTAGTCGTCAGTGCTTCCGCAAGAGCAGTGAGCAATGAAGCTGGATCACTAGTTGAAGAGGCTATCTCGTCCATCTGCTCACGGCTGAATAAAGTTAAACCAGGTGACTGCAAAGGGGGTATTTCGCGGGCATATAGAGTGTGCAAACGATCCACCAACCTGGCCAGACCTGTAGTATCGTGGTTTAATGGCTCCGCCTTTTCCAGCAACTCCCAGAGAGCTAAGCGGCTCTCGTAGGCTATATTAAGAAGGTCTGCCTCACTACCAATGGCTTGAGGAGAGTCACTGGGCTGATCAAGAATGGATTGACCCAATCGTGCTGACATCCAGTCGATATCTTCACGGTTATCATCGAGTACTGAAGCCACTGCCGCATCGGCAAATACTAGTTTCTGATCTCCCACTTCCGATAGAGCAGCAATCAGGCGATTATTATCTCTTCTAAACTCTTCATACCCTGCCGGCTTTTCGGTAAAACGACGAAAGGTATAAAGTAGCGCAGTAGCTTCGAGCGATAATGCCTCATTAATTCGTGCAATTTCTCCTGGCAATAGCTCAACACCAATACGGTGGGCAAAATCCTGCACGGCATCGCCATTATGCAAGTAATCTTTTTTAAACGCCACCAGTTCAACATTATCTTTACCGAAGACATTATCCATCTTAGCAAATCGCTTACAATAATTTGGATAACACGATTGCAGGTTAAAGGTAAGGTTGCTCCCCCCTTTCAAGCGTTGCTGGAAAGCGGATTGCATAAAGCCAACAGGTGGACGCGCATAACCGATAACCTTAATACGCTGGCAATATCCCAGGATGATTTCTTTCAAGTATTCAAGCTCACCCTCACCAGCACGGGACAAATCTTCTGCCGATATTAGTATTCTCTTAGCATTTGTATTTTTTAAGGCACTGTGTAGCCGCTGAGTATAAGATTCTTTTAGCGACTGTACTTGTGCCGCACTGCGACCACTACGCGCATGAGTATGATAATTCTGTGGACTATCAGAAAGTAGCGTCATCAAGAAACCAGAGTGGTTGACTGACCCCAAAGACAGGTACCTGAATCCGTGAGACCGGCCCCAGGAAGCACTTCTAACCCACTGACCTGCATGGCAATATAGCCATTATCGCCATTCACCCAGACAGTGCCATGCCCAACATAAAGTTCCGCGCCAGTTGCCGCACCCTCACCAGCCACGCCGGGCTGTCCATCATCGGGCAATGCTTCGAGATCGCTGGCGTCGACAGCATCGACAGCCGCTTCCCCACCACGCTGGGCATGCGCACCAGTGACGTGATCAAGAGCTACCTGGGCCTGCTGTGTCTGGGCATGAGCGACTATGACGCTGTCGAGAACTTCCGCCGCGACAAGCCCTTCCAACAACTGCTGACCCTGCAGAAGGTGCCGAGCGCGGCGACGCTGCGACAGCGGCTGGAGAAACTTGCCGCCAACGACCTGCAGGCGCGCACCGCCACCTGGTCCACGACCCTGCTGTCACTGATCGAAGCACCGATCACCGCCGAGACGACGCACGTCTGCCTGGACATCGACACCTTCGTCATGGACAACAGCAACTCGAAGAAGGAAGGCGTCTCGCGGACCTACCAGAAGGTCGATGGCTACACCCCGATCGCCGCCTATCTGGGCAACGAAGGGTGGTGCCTGGGTCTGGAACTGCGGCCTGGCAAGCAGCACACCATGAAGGAGAGCAACGCCTTCCTGGAGCGGGTACTGCCTCGCGCCCAATGCTTGACCAAGCAACCGATCCTGTTACGCGAGGACAGCGGCTTCGACAGCCAGGCGCTGTGGCCGCAGACCGTCTCGATCCACGACGACAACAAGACCGAATACGTCGTCCAACGCGTGATGCGCCTGGTCGAGCGCACCGCCGATCGCGATGGCCAGTTGCTGCTCGAACCGGACTATGAGTTGGAAGGCTGGTGGACCAGCCTGGACGAGGCGCCGGAGGCGGTGATCAAGCGCTACCAGGCGCATGCCACCCATGAGCAGTTTCACAGCGAGATCAAGACCGATCTCGACCTGGAGCGCTTGCCGTCCGGCAAGTTCGCCACCAACGATCTGATCCTGCATCTCGCCCAGTTGGCCTACAACATCCTGCGCCTGATGGGACAGCTGGGCATGACCGGCGAGCTGAGCCCGGTTCGCCACCCGGCCAAGCGGCGCCGGCTGCGCACCGTGCTACAAGAGCTGGTGCACCGTGCGGCTCTCGTGATTCACAAGGCACGGCAGATCATCCTCGACTTCGGGCAGGATATCGGGCGCATGACGGTGCTCAAGACGCTGCGGAGCCGACTGCGTTATCCACGAGGAACGCCATGCTGACCGTCAATCGGCGACACTCTATCCACAAGCAGTTCCAAGCGACACGCGATCGCCAGATATGTCGTGCCTGGCGGGTGGAAAGGCATGACAAAACGGGCCGTCAGCACCGATCAGCACGGTGGGTTTTGGCAATAACGGGCTTGCGAAAGCCAACTTGCACGGGGCGAATGATCAAAAAGTGCTCGCTGGCGGTGATAGGGAAAGTGTCGGCGCCGGCTTCACGGATTCAGGAGAATGGTTACAGAGAATGCATCAAAACAGGGCGCTGGTCCGGGCCGGTGACAGGTTCTGGGGCGCTAGGTGTTGGGTCGTTTTTCGGGGGCAAGCTCAGAATGTGCCGATTTGTCTCTATAATAATGATAAACAAGAATAAATAAGATGTGGCAAGACTTTTGCTAAATCATATTTGGAGCAATGAAACCCAACCGAAGGTATCCATTATGAAGAAGCAGTTTTTCACCAAATCCGGATTTATCAGTATCACTTTGCTTGCAGCACTTCAGGCTGCGCCCGCCATTGTTAGCGCTGACGTCAGCTCAAATGTGAGCGCCAGCAGCAACTATCTGTTCCGGGGCGTCACCCAGACAGACGGGGCTGCGGCTGTCCAGGGAGGGTTGGATTATGAGCATGCGTCGGGCTTCTACGCCGGTGGTTGGGGTTCCAATGTCGATTTTGGTGACGGCACCAGCTATGAGCTTGATCTTTATGCCGGATTCTCCGGCTCTGTGGAAGAACTGGGTTATGACGTTGGGTACATTTATTATGCGTATCCTGACGCGCCGGACTCCATCGACTTCGGCGAACTGTACGGCGAGATCAGTTATGGCATTGCGGCCATCGGCCTGGCCTACACGATCAACAGCGACACCAGTGGTGATGGGGTGTTCGTGCAGGGGGATGCCTATTACTACGCCTCTGTTGGGGTGCCTCTGGAGGACAGCTACAGTGCCGGTGTGACGCTTGGCTATTACGACTTCGCTGATGACGGCAAGGCTTCTGTCGGCGAGGCAAGTTATTCACACGTCGCCGCCAACGTTACAAAGGATGCGGGAAACTTCGGTTCTTTCAGTGTTAACGTGGAGTACGCGGACATTGAGTCAACCGACGCGCTTGGCTCTGTCAACTCGGATGATCCGAAGTTCTGGCTGGGTTGGAGCAGGAGTTTCTGATCGGCCAAGTGATCACAAGCAATTCAGATCCAGAATAAAAAGCCGGCCCAAATGACGGGCCGGTTTTTATTTATCATGCAAGAACCCACCATCGTGCGCCTGCCTTGACGCCCGGTGACTCGACATCCTCGCCCTTACCTCTGCCCCCCCTGCCGCCAAAGCTCATTTCTTATCCGGTGCCTGAATTTCAAACTGTATTAAAGGTTTGTCTGTAAGGTCGTTCCAGATTCCCACGCAAAAATGCTGACTCACTGACCTCAGTCAAACAGCCAGGATGATACTGAATGAACAAACGATTGTTGTTGTGCGCGATGATAGTTCCGGGAGCCTTGGCCGTCTCTCCTATGGTGTCGGCCCAGGCAAAAGAGAGTGTGTCGCTGAAAGAATATCAGCAGGCCAAAGCCAGCCAGGCTGTTTCCCTGAACCAGGCCATGGTGATGGCTTTCGAGAATAGCCCGGTATTGGCTTTGAGGCGGGCCGCGGTCTCGATACAGCAGGGACAGCTTGATCATGCCAGCCGCTGGGCGCCGAGCAATCCAGAGTTTGAGTTGGGGGCCCGTCAGGCCCCGGATCAGGCCGACGAGTCCCTGGAATATGGGGTGAGGGTTACTCAGGAGATCTGGATGGGTAATCGCGGCGACCTTGGGCAGTCGCGTGCCCGGAGTAATCTCACGTCCCGGCAACAGGAGCTTGAATACCTGAAGGTAGCCACCAAGGCGCGGGTGCGGGCCGCCTATTTCCGGATACTGCTGGCTCAGAAAGAGTTGGAAACCGCAACCCGTGCCGTTGAACTTATGCAACGCACCAAAGACCTGGTTGAAATGTCCGTAAAACAGGGTAAACAAACCCGGATTGATCTCAATACCGCAGTCATTGGGCTTGCCAGGGCCCGGAATCAAAAAGCCTCGGCGGAACAAAAGCTCGAGCAATCAAAAATTGACCTTACCGAAGTGCTCGGGGTGTCCCCCTCCGATGCCGTTGGGGTGACCGGCGAGCTTGATGTGACGCTCGAAGACCTGCCTCCGACCAGCCAGCTTGTCGAGATGGCACAGAGTCAGAGAGCGGACCTGAAAGCGGCGGCCGCCAGAATTGCAGCGGATGAAAATAGTGTTATGTTGAAGGGCGTATAATCACTGTTACGTGTATCTATGAGTAAGCTTGAGAAGACGATACTGATTGTTACGATCGTTTTGGCGGTAGCATATATTGTCGCTTTCAATATGAACGTGCCCTATTATTGGGGTTCGGGAGAAAGGGTAGTCCCAAAGGGAATAGTAGATGCTTTATGGGTAGTAGTGCTATTAATGTCCGTCATCACACTGGCAGTTTGCATTCGTGATAGCGGTCTTCGGAAGCTACAAAACCGAGGTTGGTGGATATCGTACATGGTGCTTTTAGGCGCAGTAGCGATACCTCATTATTACATTAAGCACGGGAGGCGGAGTCGTGATTAAACACGTAACCATACGCACCAGTTCGCGCCCTACCGGGCGCCGGACGCTCGTAAACTCGCGCCGCTGTGCTTAAGCGTTAATGTGTCCCCGTCATGTATAGCTACGAAGAAATAATAAACAGATCAGCGGTAGAGGATGAAATAGTCGTCGGGTATGCCGATGCAATGGAATTGCTTCGTATTCTTAGAGGAAAGACTACGAGAGTCCTTGGATGGGAGGGCTGGGTTAAGTACGCTGACGGAAGTTTAGGTCATTCCCAGGAGCATCAAGGCACCGTTGACCTTTCCCTGAATCCGTGAGACCGGCCCCCGGAAGCACTTCTAACCCACTGACCTGCATGGCAATATAGCCATTATCGCCATTCGCCCAGACAGTGCCATGCCCAACATAAAGTTCCGCGCCAGTCGCCGCACCCTCACCAGCCACGCCGGGCTGTCCATCATCGGGCAATGCTTCGAGATCGCTGGCGTCGACAGCATCGACAGCCGCTTCCCCACCACGCTGGGCATGCGCACCAGTGACGTGATCAAGAGCTACCTGGGCCTGCTGTGTCTGGGCATGAGCGACTATGACGCTGTCGAGAACTTCCGCCGCGACAAGCCCTTCCAACAACTGCTGACCCTGCAGAAGGTGCCGAGCGCGGCGACGCTGCGACAGCGGCTGGAGAAACTTGCCGCCAACGACCTGCAGGCGCGCACCGCCACCTGGTCCACGACCCTGCTGTCACTGATCGAAGCACCGATCACCGCCGAGACGACGCACGTCTGCCTGGACATCGACACCTTCGTCATGGACAACAGCAACTCGAAGAAGGAAGGCGTCTCGCGGACCTACCAGAAGGTCGATGGCTACACCCCGATCGCCGCCTATCTGGGCAACGAAGGGTGGTGCCTGGGTCTGGAACTGCGGCCTGGCAAGCAGCACACCATGAAGGAGAGCAACGCCTTCCTGGAGCGGGTACTGCCTCGCGCCCAATGCTTGACCAAGCAACCGATCCTGTTACGCGAGGACAGCGGCTTCGACAGCCAGGCGCACCTGGCGCTTCTCGAACAGCAACGCCAGGTCTTTGCCGACGAGGGGCGCCGGCTCGACTATGTCGTCAAATGGAACCCGCGTGGCTCGGCCACGGCTGATCGAGATACCTGGCTGGCGGTGGCGGCGGACTACTGGGAAGAGCTGCGTCCTGGCAAGCGCCAGGCGCTGTGGACGCAGACCGTCTCGATCCACGACGACAACAAGACCGAATACGTCGTCCAACGCGTGATGCGCCTGGTCGAGCGCACCGCCGATCGCGATGGCCAGTTGCTGCTCGAACCGGACTATGAGTTGGAAGGCTGGTGGACCAGCCTGGACGAGGCGCCGGAGGCGGTGATCAAGCGCTACCAGGCGCATGCCACCCATGAGCAGTTTCACAGCGAGATCAAGACCGATCTCGACCTGGAGCGCTTGCCGTCCGGCAAGTTCGCCACCAACGATCTGATCCTGCATCTCGCCCAGTTGGCCTACAACATCCTGCGCCTGATGGGACAGCTGGGCATGACCGGCGAGCTGAGCCCGGTTCGCCACCCGGCCAAGCGGCGCCGGCTGCGCACCGTGCTACAAGAGTTGGTGCACCGTGCGGCTCTCGTGATTCACAAGGCACGGCAGATCATCCTCGACTTCGGGCAGGATATCGGGCGCATGACGGTGCTCAAGACGCTGCGGAGCCGACTGCGTTATCCACGAGGAACGCCATGCTGACCGTCAATCGGCGACACTCTATCCACAAGCAGTTCCAAGCGACACGCGATCGCCAGATATGTCGTGCCTGGCGGGTGGAAAGGCATGACAAAACGGGCCGTCAGCACCGATCAGCACGGTGGGTTTTGGCAATAACGGGCTTGCGAAAGCCAACTTGCACGGGGCGAATGATCAAAAAGTGCTCGCTGGCGGTGATAGGGAAAGTGTCGGCGCCGGCTTCACGGATTCAGGAGGTATTCAACCTCCTTCATCTGGATGTTACCTAGCGTTTCTTGAATCGAAGATGATCCAGTTTTATGCATACCCACATGCACGATAGCTTCTTCAATCATTGTCAGCCCTCACACCTGCCAGCTGTTTTTTTAAAGCATTTACTTCCAGCGAAAGATGCTTAATCATTTGCAAGAGCGCGCGGTTGATCTCGTGCTGGTTTGTGGCATGATCTTTCACCTTTGGCACGGAAAGGTCAAAAGCAGGCTCACCGTGAGAATCAAAAAAGGCATTAACTTGTGTAATTTCTGATTGATTCTCTTCAAGATAGCTACCAATATCTTTTTCATCGGGCAATAAATTGTTGTATGCACGCACAGGCTGCTGTTTACTCAGAACCCCACTAAGATTAAGCAAAGGTTCCAGCTCATTAGGTAACACCTGCCCTTCTGAGAGCGAGTTGTAATAAGCAAACATTGCCATAGCTACTGAAGATGGTGTTTCATTTGCACGCAAAGGAACCATCTCACCAACTACTTGAGGCAAGTAGCCTGCTATAAAATGTTGCGATATATCCTCAACAGCATCAAAGTTAAAAAACTTGACGCTACCACACAATGCCTCCCAGATTTCTATCTTCGAGGTTACAACATACCTCATCGTTTTGGCCCAGTTCCGAAAAGGCTTAAGGGGGCCATCATAGGTTTTATGTTTAATTCCCCACTGTAGATAAGCTGAAGTAATCCATGTATCAGGGCGACGAATATAGCCAACTATTTCGATCTCAAAACGATCAATGACCGCCTCAATAGCCCCTCGAACACGGTTAGGACTGTCAAACAAAGATTCATTGGACCACACTAATGTGTGTATATCAGCTGGTAATTGCTGATCAATTTCCATTAGCGCACTAGCTAGCTGCTCATTAGCTGTTCCATTTTCCATTTGCAAATAGGTAGCCCAACCTGAATCTACTTGCCAGTGGTAGAACTTCCTATTCGGCGCATTTTCAAGCATCAAGCCAAGGTAATGAACACCTGCATTTTTAAGAACATTATGTCCTCTGTTCAATGTCCTTTGAATAGACGTACTGCCTGTCTTACCCATACCAATATGAATAATTAATTTTCGCTTCATTGCTATCACCAATATGTATTAGGGGTGTAGACACGTTTAACGGTAAAACCTGCTTCTTGAACCAGTTGCGGAATCACACGCTCAAAAGCATGGAGTACTGAGCCATCATAAGGAATAGGTTCAGATAGCTTGAAAGTCGCCAAATCAAGATACGTCAAACTCTTCAGTGCTTCAGTGCGCGCCCAGAACATCGTTCCTAAGGGAAAGTCGTGATAGCGATTACGTTTTGCATACCCTAGTGGAGCTAATAACTTTTCAATATATTCGCCATTTGCACATTCATCAATGCAGTGTGGGTCTTCAGCAAATACAAGCCCTACTTTCTCATCTTCGAATAAGCCGAGAATCTCCTGAGATGCAGGCGGAGAGCCTGCTAAGTTACCCAGCAAATAGCGCCGCCAGCGCTCTCCCACTCCACCGCCACTGTCACGCGACTTTTTAGTATGAAAGTGTCCTACTACATCATAGTTATCTACAATCTTCGCAACAAATAGCTGATGGAAAGGATAGACGTCCCGGCCTTCGTTGCCTACTGGCAAACAGTAAAGCTCACCACTAACAGTTTCCTTAAGCAGAGTCTTTTCTTCGCTGGTCAATTCATTAACATGGCTAACAAAAATATCTACATCGTGATCCGCTAATGTTTTGAAATAACTGCAATATTCAGGTATTAGATCATTATAGTAAATATGGAATTGTAAAGCGATTTTTCCAGCATAGGGCTTGTTACCTGCTCCGCGTAAAACTGTCACCGGCATATCTTCAACCACTTGCTGCATCGCCCTCTCGACATAGTCAGCAAAAGAACTACCAAGCTGGTAGGGTTGGTCTTTCACTAGCGCTTGAATATCTGAGCCTGGGAAGGGCTTCGCATGTACGAGCCCTTTATAGAGTAAGCTGAGGAAGTGAGTAGCAGTTCCTATGTTGCTAGCATCATCAAAATCAAGCGAGTAAAAGCGAGGGTTAAAGCGTTGCTGAAAAATCACTGAATTCGCTATCACTTCCTGTATATCGCGCTGACGCTGCGCCGCATCTTCAAGAGTCAACTCAATTTGCTCAACATAACGCTCAAAAGAGAGATGACGCTTACAAATCTCGAGGTTACGCCCATCGCGTTCTAACAATATATCTAGGTTATCGGCCAGCTGCTGTGCGAGTTCATGGGTATCGCCATAAGGTGCTGTAACTGCTCGAGCCTTTTTCTCTACCAAGAAGTCGGCAATGCCACTTGAGCCGTCAAATGTCCCCATTCCGCAATCAGCTTGTAAAGCATCAATAGCCACATTGGGGAAAGGATCAAGTCGAGAGGTAAGCAGATAAATATCGGCCTCGGCTAATGCAACCTGCACGTCATCGACGGCGCCAGGGAAGTAACACTGGCCGCGTATGCCTGTTTTCTGCATAAACGTTTGTAACCAGATAGATACCTGAATATCGTCTATATGAAAACCGTCGCCCAACCACACGAATTGTAATTTCTCGGCACGCGCATCACCCCGTTTTTGCAGCAATTGCTTAAAGTAGTAACAGGTTTCAAGAAACCAGTCGACTCCCTTACGAGGCTGTACATGGCCAGCTCCCGCTATCACAATTGCCTCGTCCTCAAGCTTGAGTAATTGTCTTAACGACCAGTCATTATCTTTTTGAGCTTTGCCATTAAAGCCAAGATACCCCTGAGGCTGTATCTGGATACTGTTCGGCACCATCTTAGATGCCCACATCTCGTGTAGCTCTCTTAAGCCTGACTCTTTAAGAGACTGAGCAGGATAAACAGCAATATCACTCGCTATTAGTGTTCGCCCCATTTTGCCTGAAGGACGTGTATATTCAGCGAATTCATGCAGTAGGCTTACCGTTGGCAAGCCTAAACTTGCTGCAGCAGCTAGGCAGCTATAGGACTCCACCGAGTTCAGCAATGCTGCATCGGGCTGATATTTTCTCATTAGATGCTGAAGTATCAGCCGCATTATACCGGGGTTATTCATCGCTGGTGCTTGAAGATAACAAATGTAGTGGTTCAATAAAACCGGACACCAACGTAGGTGGTAATATTGCCACCATAAGCGAGGTGTCTGATGACCAAGAAACGACGTACTTTTTCGCCTGAATTTAAGCAGGAAGCTGCCAGCCTAGTACTAGATCAAGGGTACAGCTATCCCCAAGCTTGTACCTCGTTGGGTGTCGGTGAAAGCGCCCTTCGACGCTGGGTTCACCAGCTTGAGGACGAGCGTCAGGGAGTAACGCCTAAGGGCAAAGCGTTAACCCCAGAACAGCAGCGCATTCAGGAGCTTGAGGCTCGCTGCAAACGCCTTGAGATGGAAAAAACCATCCTAAAAAAGGCTACTGCTCTCTTGATGTCGGACGACATGAATCGTACGCGCTGATAGACCAGTTGAGTGAGCAAATGCCTGTTGAAATGGTCTGTAACGCGTTTGATATTAGCCGCTCCAGTTACTACGAGTACCGCCAGCGGCGGCACCGCGTGGACGTTGAGCGTCTGGCCTTAAAAGCTCAGGTAAACCGCCTTTTCAAAAAGAGTCGCAACTCAGCTGGCAGCCGCTCGATCAAGGGTTTGCTCAACGAAGAAGGCGTCACCATTGGTCGTTTCAAGGTTCGGCGTTTGATGAGCGAAATGGGGTTGATCTGTAAGCAGCCGGGCCCTCATGCTTACAAGCAGGCGACCGTTGAGCGACCGGATATTGCGAACCATCTTGACCGCAAATTTACACCAGACCAGCCCAATCAGGTCTGGTGTGGTGACATCACTTATATCTGGAGTGGCCAGCGTTGGAGCTATCTTGCCGTTGTGTTGGATCTTTATGCTCGTCGTGTTGTTGGCTGGGCCATGTCGTCCAGCCCAGATGCAGATCTTGTTGTGAAAGCGCTGGATCACGCTTGGGAGCAACGTGGTCAGCCAAAGAGCGTCATGTTCCATTCCGATCAGGGTAGTCAGTATGCAAGCCGCAAGTTCCGCCAAAGACTTTGGCGCTATCGAATTAAACAAAGCATGAGCCGACGTGGCAACTGCTGGGACAACTCGCCGATGGAAAGGCTGTTCCGGAGCCTGAAATCGGAGTGGATACCGGCTTTGGGATATCGAAATCTACCTGAGGCCAAGAAAGACGTTAGTGGATATCTGATGGGTTACTACAACCAGCAGCGCCCTCATTCGTTTAACGGTGGCATGCCTCCCGTTGTGGCTGAGGAAAATCTTAAATTACTGTCCGGGATTAGTTGACCACTACAAAACGCCCGCCTCAGCAAAGCTCTCTCGCAAGACACCATCTCTAAGTATTACCGTAATAATATTATGCTTTTGCGCAAGACGCTTAGCAATTTCAAGCGCTACCACCGGGGCGCCGGTTGCACTAGCATCGTGACTCACCAGTAAAAGTGTCTTTAGGTCACTCTGATACTCCCGACCACCTTCTGTTATGTAGTCATCAGGACTGAGCCAACCCATTCGCCCTTCTTGCCTGCCATGAAACAAAAAGTGGTCTAACGGGTTGACCTTAGCTAAGCGTATATCTGGATAGATGGAAAGGTATAACCCAGGATCAAAAAAACCAGTGATTTTCGGAATGCCTTCGGTTGGTGCGTTAAGCAAAAACTCTATAGCAGCACTCTTATTGGGCACCTCTAGCTCGTCAATCACCTGATCCCAACTAATTGCTACATTATCTAGCTCTTTTAGCAAGCGTTGGTCTCTTGGCGAGTAAATAGCTTGAGCAACACTCACCTCAGTATCAGCTTCGATGTCTTGCACTTCAACGTTTTCTTCTTCTACTTCTTCTACTTCTTCTACTTCTTCTACTTCAACATTTTCTACCTTACCCCCTTCTACGTTAAGGGGAATTGACGACTGTGGCGTAGAAGATACCTTTCCCGGTGATGAGGAAGACGCCAACTTAGATAAGGGCTTTTTTTCACTAGGCAGCTGTTTTTGTTTTGGGGGATCTTGTGATTTTAGCGACTTTTCCGGCTGTTTTTCAGGAACTGATATTATCGACTGCCCCTCTGAAATACTATTTGGCCAGGCGAGCCGCCCCTCTTTCTTTCCGTATAGCAGATAGTGCACCAGGGGGTTGGCACCGTCCATTTCTACATCTGGGTTGGTTTCCAGATAGTAGGCTGAGTCAAACCACTCTGGCTCCACTACCGGGTAGTCGTAAAAGTGCTCAAGAAAAAATTCTATAGGGTCTTCTACATCTGGCGGTAGCTGGGCGGCATACCGCTGCCAATCAACTTTGGAAACTGCCAGTAGCCGCTTAAACTTCGACTCCGTGTTTAGTTGAGGTTTCAGAACCTTACTAAAAAGGGATTTCATATATTAGCCAAGCCTCTTTTGCATATAGCGCTCTATCGTCATACCCCATTCAGGTTTGCCCAATGCGGCCTCAAGCTTTTCAGTTGAAATAGAGCTATTGACGATATCGGAAGGGCTCGCCGTTCGCTCTACAATCACCGCGGAGGGTTTTAGTTCTTGGGCATAATCAATAATCCACTGCAGTGATGTTGGCGTTCCATTACCTACATTGTAAATACCGGTATGCCCTTCCAGCGCCATACGCACCAGTATTTTGGCCATGCAGGGGGCATAGATAAAGTCACGCATCGCTTCTTGTGGGAAAGCGGCTACAAAAGGCTCATTCTTACTTAGCTGTGTTATTAATACATCAATCAGCCCATGGTTCGAAGCGGTAGGGTTACCATAAGGGTTGGACACTCTGGCGCAGGCGAAAGGCACGTTGTAATCCTGTGCATAGCTGCGATACATCGACTCTTCCATCACCTTCATACGGCCATACCACGAACGGGGCCGAACGGGGTCAGTCTCACAGCTGGGCCGCTCGGCTGCTTCACCGTACACCGTCCCCGCTGAAGAAATATGCAACAGCCCTGCAGGCGGATGGTTCTGAAGATAGCGTATAAAACGTTCGAGGCTAGCCCAGAATTCGTTCATGGCTGCCGTGAAATTTTCATTGAAGTTTCTTGGTTTCAGCCCCCCTAACGCATTAATAATAATAGGCTTTGAACGCAATACCTTTGTCACTGATGGTGCATCAGTTAACGCAATGGTTGGCTTGTCGCCGCCGCGGATATTTCGCGCCACCCCAACCCATTCAATACCTTGCTTATCAAGCTCGTTCCCAATACTTGATCCTATAAACCCTGTTGACCCAAGCAGTAGCACACTGGCCATAATTTTTCACCTCTCCCAATCCCCCCGACAATATTAATTGAACTTAGGTGCGGCATCAAAGGGTATGCCTTGAGCATCCTTTTCAGAAACCTTCAGCTCAACGCTGTCAATAATTCCCCAGTCAATCGCTAACGAACTGTCATCCCAACGAATGCAGTGTTCATCACCTGGGGCATAGTAGTCGGTGCATTTGTACTGAAATTCCGCGTTTTCACTCATAACGTAAAAACCGTGGGCAAACCCTGGCGGCACCCAGAGCAGGCGCTTATTGTCTTCGGTCAATATCGCACCCACCCACTGACCAAAGGTGGGGCTTGATTGGCGAAGGTCTACCGCTACATCAAAAACCTCACCACGGCTAACCCGCACCAATTTGCCCTGCGGGGTTTGCAACTGATAATGCAAGCCGCGGAGTGTTCCTTGGGAAGACCTACTGTGGTTGTCTTGTACAAACTGATAATCACCGCAGTGCTGCTCAAATTCGTTCTGGCGGAATGTTTCCATGAAGAAACCGCGCTCGTCGCCAAAGACCTTGGGGGTAAGCAGTACTACATCAGGAATAGCAAGCTTTTCGTAATGCATGGATAGTTCCTTTATTGCCATCGGCATCTATGGAAAAGTGCCAGTGATAGGGCCAGTGGCTAGCGTTATGCTTACTACACTAGGCACTCACTGAAGCAGCCTTTAAAAAAGTCTAAAAGCATCGTTCACTGAGAACCTGTGCCTAACACTTTTTATTTAAGTCACCTACTTATTTAATACACTTGTTTGATTAAGTCGCTTGTTTGATTAAGTCGCTTGTTTGATTAAGCGTTGCAGGTATTGGCCATACTGCGTTTTTGCAAGTGGTTTGGCGAGTTCAGAGAGTTGCTCATCGTTGATCCAACCTTGCTGCCATGCAACTTCTTCAAGACAAGCCACCTTTAAGCCTTGACGGTGTTCAATCGTTTGCACGTATTGGCTGGCTTCTAGAAGACTGTCGTGGGTGCCGGTATCTAGCCAGGCAAACCCACGACCTAAGCGCTCAACGCGCAGGTCGCCACGCTCAAGATAAGTGTTATTAACACTGGTAATTTCCAGCTCGCCCCGCTCTGAGGGTTGAACGTTTTTAGCGATCTCCACTACATCATTATCGTAGAAATAGAGGCCGGTGACGGCATGCGCTGATTTAGGCACTTTGGGCTTTTCTTCAATGGAAATTGCTTTGCCATCTTCACTGAATTCAACGACCCCAAACCGTTCTGGGTCTTTCACCAGGTAGCCGAACACAGTGGCGCCACTTGGCTGGGTATCCGCCCGCTTTAGCTGTTCTGAAAAGTGCTGACCATGGAAAATATTATCGCCTAATACAAGACAAACGGGGCTATCGCCAATAAATTCTTCGCCAATAACAAAGGCTTGTGCGAGGCCGTCGGGGCTGGGTTGCTCTGCGTATTCAAACCTAATACCAAAAGATGCGCCGTCGCCAAGCAATTGCTGGTATTGTGGAAGGTCTTCTGGGGTTGAAATGATCAGTATTTCGCGAATACCGGCCAGCATCAGTACTGAAACCGGGTAATAAATCATCGGTTTGTCGTAAACCGGGAGTAGTTGTTTGGACACTCCTCGGGTGATCGGGTGAAGACGTGTACCTGAACCGCCTGCGAGAATAATGCCCTTCCGTTTAGGTATATTACTCACATTTACCCCCTTAATAAGTTTTTCAATAAGCTTGATAGGATAACGACTGAACTACGCCATAATGAGAAAAAATCGATTTTCTCATTTTAATATTACAATCGCCGTTCAATAATTTTACGTACTATCTCCCCTGTACTTTTCCCTTAGTACTTTTTTCTTCGTACTTTTTCCTTAGTACGTTTTTCTTCGTACCTTTTTCATCGTACTTTTCTCTCGTATTATCTGCACAGTACTTTTCATTTCCCTTTAGCCTGCTAATTTTCTCATAGACCAGCACTGAATTGACGCTTAAAGCCTAATATAGTTCCTATATACTTCACTACCATTTAATTATTTTACTAGCAGGCTAATAATTACCAATGAAGTGGTTTGTCAATATAAATACACAACTACCAAATACCTATCCGCCAAATTTTTCATTAATCCAAATATTCCTGCAAAGTTAGTGCCAACTGACTTTCCCAAGATGGCAGTGTTAAATCTAATTCAGCTTCTAGCTTAACGAGTGACATGCGTGAATTCAATGGGCGTTTTGCAGGCGTTGGGTATTCCGCAGTGAGTATACCCTGGGTGTTTTCAGGTTTTATGACAAGAGGCACACCCGCTTGCATTGCCTGCTGAAAAATTTCGCTTGCAAAACCATACCAACTGGTAGCTCCAGCAGGCGCCAAGTGGTAAATACCTGATGAAACACGTGATTCAAGAGATGAGCCGTGAGGTGTAAAGGCGAGCGCCGTGACCTGGGCGATCAAGCGAGCGGGAGTAGGCGCGCCAATTTGGTCGTTAACAATATTTAACGCTTCTTTCTCTTGGCCAAGACGCAGCATGGTCTTCATAAAGTTGCTACCACGCGCGGCATATACCCAACTGGTGCGAAAAATCAGGTAGCTTGCACCACTTTCGACCACTGCCAAATCACCTTCGAGCTTAGTTTGCCCATAAACGCTTAACGGCCCTGTGGGGCTATCTTCCTGCCACGGAATTTCGCCATCGCCTGGGTAAACATAATCACTTGAATAATGCACTAGGGTAATTTTTTGGCGAGCAGCGTATTGGGCTAGCTGTGCAGGTAAGCCCGCATTCAGCCGCTTAGCCAGGTCTGGTTCGCTTTCGGCTTTATCAACTGCGGTATACGCTGCGGCATTGAGGATCAAGCCAGGGCTATGCTGGCTGAGATAGGCCTCAACCGCTTGCTCATCGCGAAGATCAAGCTCTTGCCGAGTCGGTGTCAGGATATCACCGAAGAGAGAAAATTGACGTTGAAGCTCAAAGCCAACTTGTCCGTTACTACCGGTAATTAGAATTTTCATAAAGTAACCTTTCCTGCCACGAGCTCACACTAAAATACAGACAGTATCAAAAGTACACAACTTTTTTGTCAGTGCTTTTCGTGACCAATTAAAATCAACGTTAACTTACGCCTAACCGCTCGCCTTTATAGCTGCCGTCTTGAACGCGTTTCCACCATGTTTCGTTGGCGAGATACCATTCGACGGTTTTGCGCAGGCCGGTCTCGAAGGTTTCTTGGGGAGTCCAGCCCAGCTCGCGTTCAATTTTGCTAGCATCAATGGCGTAGCGTACGTCATGACCAGGACGGTCGGTGACGAAGGTGATGAGTTCGCGGTAGGATGCTTCTTTGGGTACTAGCTCCTGGAGGAGGTCGCACAGTGTTTCTACTACGGTGAGGTTGGCTTTTTCGTTATGCCCACCAATGTTGTAGGTTTCACCCACCTGCCCTTCGCTTGCTACTTTAATTAGCGCCCGTGCGTGGTCTTCGACATACAGCCAATCACGAATCTGCTGGCCATCGCCGTATACGGGTAAGGCTTTCCCCGATAACGCGTTGAGGATCATCAGCGGGATGAGCTTTTCAGGGAAGTGATACGGCCCGTAATTATTTGAGCAGTTGGTCACCAGTGTGGGTAGGCCATAGGTACGCTGCCATGCCCGCACTAGATGATCCGAGCTCGCCTTGCTGGCTGAATATGGTGAGCTAGGGGCATAAGGCGTTTGTTCTGTAAAAAGATCATCAACACCTTCTAAATCGCCATATACCTCGTCAGTGGAGATGTGGTGGAAGCGAAATTGTTGCGCTTTATTGGCGCTTTGCTGCTGCAATTGTTTCCAGTACCCGCGAGCAGCTTCCAGCAGCACTGCCGTGCCTACTACATTGGTGTGTATGAACTCAGCGGGGCCATCTATAGAACGGTCAACGTGACTTTCTGCTGCAAGATGCATGACGACATCAGGCTTAACGTCTTCAAATAGCTGCTGCATGGCACGCGCGTCACAAATATCCGCCTGGATAAAGGTGTAGCGTTCATTATTGTCTACACTCGTTAGCGATTCTAAATTGCCAGCGTAAGTCAGCTTATCAACGTTGATAACATGGTGTGAGGTATTGTTAACTAATTCACGGACTACCGCCGAGCCGATGAAGCCTGCTCCTCCGGTAACAAGAAATGTTTTTTGATTCATCGGTTCCCTTCCTCTATGTGCGAGTTATTGACTTCATCAGAAACATGCTGCGGTGCTTGTTCCAGTGCTTCTAAATGCTTGCGAGCTTTAACTGTTTTGCGGTGCCGATCGGCTACATCTTTTTTTATAAGCTGTTGGATATGAGGCAAAAATTGCTGCTCTTCGGCCGTTGCCTGAGCCTCTTTGGCTTTTTTGAGTTTCTGGCGACACTGCTGAAGATGCCGTTTTGCGCTGGGGATATCGCTGGGTAATGGCTCATCAGCTTCAGCCGTTGCCGTATTTCCTGGTACCGCCTTTGTAGGTGCGGCCTTTTTAGCAGCCTGGCCGCCAGCGGCAGAGGTACTTGCCGAGGCTTTGCCACTAGCATCTTTGTCATTAGCAACTTTGCCATTAGCGACTTTACTATCAGCATTACTGTTATTAGCAATACTTTCATTCGCTACACGGTTAGCAGTCGCGGGGGCTTTTGCGAGTTTGCTAGCTCTTGCTGCTTTTTTGGCGTCGCTATCACGGTGGTAGGTTTTAATAGCAGCGTTAATGTCATCGAACCAGAAGGCCTCGCCTTCTTTTATATATACCCCTGCCTGGCATAGGTCTTTTAAGATGCCTTCTGAGTGCGACACCATGATAAGCGACGATTTACCTACCTTGGACCGAAACAGGGCCTTGGCCTTTTCTTTAAACGCCCGGTCGCCAACGGCGGTGGCCTCATCTGAAATATACACATCAAAATCAAATGCTAGCGAAAGCCCAAACGATACGCGTGAGCGCATACCGGAGGAGTACGTCTTGACGGGCTCGTCGAAGGCTTCACCAATTTCGGCAAAGTCTTCAACAAACTCAATCACTCGCTGGACTTCTTGCGACCTTGACCCTTGCACGCGAGCGACAAATTTGACGTTTTGCCGTCCTGTCATGTTGTTTTGCATGCCGCCCGTCACGCCCACCGGCCAGGAAACCCGGCTGCTGCGCACGACTTCGCCACGCTCTGGCGTATCCATACCGGCAATCAAGCGTAACAGGGTCGACTTACCAGCCCCGTTAGCACCGATTAGGCCCACACTGACGCCCCGCGGTATGGTGAGGTTGATATCTTTCAATACCCAGTCACTACCATGATGATTGTGGTAGCGCTTGTAGAGATTACGAATTTCAATCATGAATAAGCACGCTGTAAGCCTTTAAAAGATCTGTTTAATCGCTCCCAAACAGGTCGCGTGTGTATACCTTTGCTGAGACATCCGTGAGCTCGGGGGCCATGCGATTAGTCAATATTACATCGGCCTCTTGCTTAAAGGCTTCTAGGTCGCTAATCACACGAGAGTTAAAAAAGCGCTCCTCCTGCAAAGTAGGTTCGTAGACAATGACTTCTACCCCCTTGCCTTTGAGTCGCTTCATTACCCCTTGCATGGCGCTGGCGCGGAAATTGTCAGAGCCTGATTTCATGATCAGCCGATACACGCCCACCACACGTGGGTTACGCTTAAGAACCGATTCAGCAATAAAATCCTTACGCGTGCGATTAGCATCGACAATGGCTTTTATGATGTTATTGGGCACTTGATCATAGTTTGCCAACAGCTGTTTTGTGTCTTTAGGTAGGCAGTACCCGCCATAGCCGAAGCTGGGGTTGTTATAGTGATTACCAATACGGGGGTCTAGACTAACGCCTTCAATTATTTGCCGAGAATCCAAATCGTGATTTTCGGCGTACATATCCAGCTCATTAAAATAAGCGACGCGCATGGCCAAGTAGGTGTTGGCGAAAAGTTTAATCGCCTCTGCTTCTGTGCTGTTCGTGAGTAAAATAGGAACTTCTTTTTTGATCGCGCCCTGCTCAAGGAGCGCAGCAAACATTTCACCGCGTTCCGAGCGCTCGCCAACAATAATCCGTGAGGGGTAAAGATTGTCGTGTAGCGCCTTGCCCTCCCGTAAGAACTCAGGAGAGAATATTAAATTTTGCGTACCAAAGCGCTCGCTCGCCTGTTTTGTATAACCTACTGGCACCGTGGATTTAATCACCATCAAGGCTGATGAGTTAACCTTCATTACCAGCTCGATGACTGCTTCAACGCTTTGAGTATTAAATGTATTAGTGATGGGGTCATAGTCGGTAGGCGTCGCGATAATGACAATATCTGCCTGCGAATATGCGTGTTCAGCATCCAAAGTAGCGTCAAAATTAAGCGCTGTATTACTTAAGTATTTTGAAATATCTTTATCTTCTATCGGCGACTGACGGCTATTCAGTAGGCCAATTTTTTCTTTGACGATATCAACCGCTACGACATCATTGTGCTGAGCGAGAAGTACTGCATTGGAGAGCCCGACATAACCGGTGCCTGCAACCGCAATTTTCATGACATACCTACTTTTAAAATAATACAAAGGGAATAGCGTATCGCGGCTATATACGTTATACAGTTCATTATGCACTCACTACCGTTAATGATTTTCCCGCCTGCTGATACAACTCTGCTAGCTTTTGTTTGAGTGCCGTTCGGGCGTCGTGCTCACCATGCACCAGACGTATGATAGCTGGCCAGCGATGCATCCGCCTTACGTAGTTAAGTAAATCCTTTTGATCCGCGTGAGCGGAGTAACCACTCAGCGTGGTAATGCCTGCTTTAATATCAATTCGCTCCTCCTCAATCTCAACCCAGCCGCCACGTGGGCCATATTGCTGTATATCACGACCAGGCGTACCAGCACCTTGGTAGCCGACAAATAGCACTTGATGACGTTCGTCCCCTAGCATGGCTTTGAGGTAATTAATAATACGTCCACCTGTACACATGCCGCTAGCGGCAATCACCACCGCCGGACGGCCTGTTTTAGCCAAATAGGTCACTGCCCTTAAGTGCTCTTCATGACGCTCAATAGTGTAGAGATTGGCAAAGTTAAGCGGGTGGCGTCCACTGTCTAAGCGACGCTGGGCTTCTTTATCCCAGTAGGGTTTTAGTTCCCTATATACACTGGTAAAGCGTGCGGCCAGGGGGGAGTCAACTATAATTTCAAGTTCTTCCCACATTGATGAGTGTGCTTGATGAATGATGGTTTCTAATTCGTAAAGCAGTTCTTGAGTACGCCCAATACTAAAGGCGGGTACCATGACGGTTCCGCCGTTTGTGAGTGCTTGTTCAACGGCAGCTTTCAAGGTGGCACGGCGGTTTCGGCGTTTAGGGTGATGGCGGTCACCGTAAGTGCTTTCAAGTACTAATTGGTCGCAACCATAGGGCGATTTTGGCGCTGGCAATAGCGGGGCATAAGGCGCGCCCAAATCGCCAGAGAATACGACTCTTTCTTTCTCGCCAGTAGGCAATTGATGGTCAACTTCTACGTAACTGGAACCCAGAATGTGACCTGCCCGCTGGAGTTTTATACGGGTGGTGCCCGCCTCTGAGTTAGGTACGACACTTCGCCATTTTCCATAGGGAACACTGATGAGCTGATGCTTTAATTGCTCTTGGAAGCGGTTAATTAGCTCTGCGTTACGGGTAAACCCAATCTTCAACGCATCATCAATTACTAAGGGGAGCAGCTTGGCAGAAGGGATGGAGCAGATAATAGGCCCTTTAAACCCCGCCGCCAGTAGGTAGGGCAGGCGCCCTATATGGTCAATATGGACATGAGTGATTATTAATGCCTGAACAGTGCTGATATCGAATTCAATTTGTAATTGCTCAAAGCTGTTCCCCGCTTCATCTTCACCTTGAAATAGGCCGCAATCAATTAGCAGTGAGTGCTCACTATTTAATATGAGCTGGTGACAGCTTCCAGTGACGCCAGTGGCGCCACCGTGATGAATGATATTCAGCACTGACTTGTGTCCTCTAGCATTGGGAGCCATTTCATGACTTCTTTTGCAGACGCGTTGCTCCGCGTGTTAACTCACTCCTTACGTGTCACACCTCACCACCCTTCCCTTGTTACTCTTTTATCAATCTCGGTGATCTTTGACAATCATTGCCATCATGCTAAAAATAAACGCGATAAAAATAGTCAAGATTGCAAAAACACTGCTGTTATAGAGACGGTTAGGCGCCGTTGGATATTCTGGGAACAGCGGGCTTTGCAATACGCTTACTTGCTTTAGCTGCCGCGCAGCTTCTAATCGGGTATTTTCTAACGAGGCAAGCGCGCTTGAGTAGGTTTCTTGAGCGAATTGGGCCTGTAGCTCTAAGGTTTCATATCCCGCAGAAACGCGGTTAAGGGAATCACCAGTGGCTTGAGCCAGGCGATCACGCTGCACCACAATTTGATCGCGTAGCGCTGAAATACTTCGCTCGACTTGTCGCAACTCAGAGGATTGCGAACTTTGGAAACTTGCCAGGGCATTGCGCTGTGCTTGCAAGCGGGCCAAGTCACCTTCTAGCGTGGCCACCACTTGATTAATACTCTCTACCGTTGAGGTAGGCGACACAAGGCCAAACTCATTTTGGTATTCAAGCAGCTTGCCACGGGTTTCTTCAAAGCGCTCTTCTAAACGTACCATTTGCTGCTCTAAAAAGCGCACCTGCTCATCAGCTAGACGGTGACCCATTTCGTTCATGTGGTCTTCACCGGCCTCAAGCAGTAACGCGGCCATATCATGAGCAAATTCTGGAGTGTAGCCCTGCACATGTATATTTAGCACACCAGCATATTCATCTAACTCAATCTCTACGCGCCGTAAGTAGTATTTGTGAAGATCTTCAATGGGTACGTTGGGATCGCGTAGCTTGGCAAAAAAGTCGCCATTCTCGCTATAATGCTGACGAATACCTAGCTGTTCATCCAGCAGGCGTAACATATCAACCGAAAGTAAGTGCTCACGTAGCAGTAGCAGATCATGCGTATCGCCACTGCTTCCACTCATTAACGATGAAAGGGAGAATTCAGGCGAAGCCACCTGGGGGCTCTCGAGCACCACTGTGGCACGCGATACATAACGGTCTTCTGCCCATATAAACCAATAGAAAGAGACGAGAATAATCGCGATGATAGCAACCGCCCATTGCGGCGATTTTTTTACAAAATGACGTAACGAAACAGGCATAGGTTATTTGGCCTTTAACCGGTCAACAAAACGTAGGTGCATTAGTAGCCCTAGCGCACTTATAGAGAGTGTTACCATCCAAAAATAAAGCATACTAGTGCCATGGACCGTTTGGTAATTTTCAAAGAACCCTAATCGGAGCACTTCTATACCATGCGGAATCGGATTAAGCATGAGATATTCCAACAGCCAGTGGGGAAGCTGATTGAGTGGAAACATAACACCTGAAAGAATCAAAAGCGGCAGCGAGAGCATCCGGACCACACGGCCCACTTCTGGAACTAATGTTGCTACCACCGAGGTTAATAGCCCGAGTGCAAGCCCTAAACTCCATAGCGATAACCATGCGGCCATCGCCCGAATAGCGTTATCGGGGTACATATCCAATCCGAGCATCAAGCCGCCCAGAATAAATAGCAGAAAAATCAATGAGCGCAACATGCCTTCTAGAAAATTGCGCACGATGACTGGGTCAACTGGGTGTACCTGACGATATGCGAATAGTGCACTGTTACTTTCAATAGCGCCCATCCCTCGAAGCATACCCTCGCGTACCAGGAAAAAGCCCATTAACCCGGCAATCATCCACGGAATAAACTCAGCATTAACAATTAGCCGATCACTACGTATGAAACCGCGAATGGCCACCATAATGCCAATAAAGGCCGCTGGCTCAAAAAGCATCCAGAACCAGCCCATGCGGTCTGCCATTGTGCGTGATATGGCTTCACGCATAAACATGGCATACCACACACTCCGGGTCACTTGCCATGGAGTGCGGGCACCCTTTGGACCACTGGTTATATTTTCCATAGTTCAACTTTTTGAAAGTGAAGCAAATCGTTCTCTTTGAGGTGTGAGATACAGGTTCAGATGAGAGATACAGGCGAGTATTAGCCTTACCTCTCACCCGTGCTTATTCACCACCTCACAACTTGGTCTTCATTTATTGTCAACCATCCGCTACAGATCCACCGCAACGCGTGTTGCAACGGCTATTTGGAAAAGAATTTGGGTTAGAGTGGACGCTAGCTGCAGGTTATGCGTAGGAGCCGCCGGCATTACCAGGATCTCATCACCTGGCCGTAGATTAACGTCTCGGGCATTTTCAACTGCACCATTTTGACGAACCACCAAGATGTGATCTTCGTCGGCACGTTCGGTAAAGCCTCCAGCACCTTCAATGTAATCAATCACGTTCATACC
Organism: Vreelandella sp. DA03-1M; assembly: GCF_055725665.1. NCBI lineage: Bacteria > Pseudomonadati > Pseudomonadota > Gammaproteobacteria > Oceanospirillales > Halomonadaceae > Vreelandella > Vreelandella sp. DA03-1M. The sequence goes on along the minus strand of NZ_CM146798.1, from coordinate 1,513,158 downwards.
AGGGCGATACACTGCGGCCTGGGGCACTAATATTTCACCACTGATCAACATAGAGTCGCTAATTTCAGGAATCGTCACTATGTCGCCATCTTGCAGACGAATATCGGAAATTCGATCATTATAAGCGACAACTAAGCGCCCACTCGGTTCTAACTCGCGCGCGCGCTCAATAAAATTTTGAATGAGTTCGGCTTCTTGAACGCGGATTTGAGCTTCTTCATTGGTACTTGACTCGGCCCCTAGATAAGTCGTTTCTAAGCGACGTAGGCTGTCTTCCATTGATTGCTGCTGCTGCTCTCTCACGCTTTCACGTTGGAGCGAAATACTTTCAACGGCTGTCATGTTTTCAGGTACAGGTATCGCATCAAGTAGCTCACTCAAACGCGCATCACGTGGCAGTGCATAGCGCGAAGGGCCGTAATAACTTCCTTCTATTTCTACTACGATAGTTTCGCTGCGCTGATCGGCACTGAAGAGGACTTCGTCACCGCTACGTATAGTTTGCCCGTAAAATAGCTCAATTGGGAAATATTGGGCAATGGGACCTTCTTCACGGTTACCACGTAATAGGACGTGGGAAACACCGCTTTTTAGACGAGCTAGGTTAATCAGTTCTGCGCCGCTCAGCTGATTACCCATTAGCTCATAGCGGTGCTCACGATGGACATCGCCACCTACGGCGATCGCCGGACCACGCTCTTCCACCACAATAGTATCGCCATCTTGAAACTGCGGACGGGGGATACTGCCATTAATCAGAAAGTCGTAAAGGTCTACCGTGGCCACCGTTTGGTCATCACGTACCACCCGAATTTGCCGATAGCTCCCTAAGTCTTGGTCAATACCTCCTGACTGGTCTAGGAAATAGAGCAAGGAATCGTTAGGAGTACCTGCATAACGCCCAGGGTTTTCTACGTAACCGGTTACAAATACCGCCACCGGCTGTACGCCCTGTATATTGGTATATACCTCAACATTTTCAGGGTACACCGAGGTAATGGCCCCTCGCACACTGTTATCAACTTGCTGGCTATTTTGCCCCTCTATATACAATGGGCCAGAGCCTGGTATAAAAATATTGCCCTGGGCATCTACTGGCAGTATTCGGTCAAACTCAAACGCCCCCCATGCACGCACGGTGATTTGGTCACCGGGTTTGACTTGATAGCCTGCATTTAAGCCATCCCCCATCGCCCCTCGAAACCCGCCGGTAAATAGGTTAGCGCCAAAAGGGGGAAGGGTATCCGGATCGGCGGTTTCCATAGCAACGGGGCCATAGGTGCCGCTACGCCAATCAGCTCGAGGGGTATCGTCTACTTGCTCTTGCTGGTCTCCGCCCTCTTGATCTTCAGGCAGGATGCTATTCGGGAGACTAATACTTTGTGCCAGTGCCGTGCTACTGGTGAGAGCGCTTAGTAGCAGAAATGAAGCAACGGCGATGGGGCGCTTGATCGATAGCCGTTGAAGCATGCATGAAACATTCATTAATAGCGCCCTTCCATTGTTGAATCCATGTTAGCGAATACACGTTGATTCACCCAGCCATCAGGTGTTTCACAAGTAAGTGCACTGGGTGCAGCTGCCCCTGCACTGTCGACAATGCGTAACCGACGACACTCCCTGCCACTGGCGGCTAGGTAAGGCGCATCGGCAACAATTTCAACGTTATCCCCCCAAGGAGTGCGTGCGAGATTGAGAACAGAGCCTGCGGGTGCTTTGGATAGGAACTCATTAAGCGCCACATCTTCCAGGAGCGTTGCCGGGTCGTTATTCAACACGTACTGCGCTTGTTGTTGGGTGCTGCTATTTGGGTAACTGGCACAGCCGCTTACCACGACAACACTTAGCGCCGCCAATAGCATACGAGCTGGCCGCGCTATCGAGAATGGGGTATTTGACATGATATTTCCTAAAAAAAGGTACGCTACCGCCCAGGAGTTTTGAAGGGCGTGTTCCCATGCCCTACTCTAAACGGATGAAAAAGTAATTAATCCACGCTACTCAAAATTAGTTTCGATTGTAAGGTATTCATTGCCGCCACTCTACATAGACAAACCTTGTACATGGGGATAATTTTATTCAACATTTTCGTCATTCAACCTCTCTGAGCCAGCCGCTTTTTCAACCCTACTGCTGATGACATTCGGTATGCCCACCGCAACCCAAAGGCACCTAGAAGCAAGCGCTTCTTTGAAACCTAGCGCCTTAAGACTCAGAGGCGCTAGGTACAACATCATAGGCACGGTCGGCCTCAAAATCCATGCTTAGCAAAGGCCTCGATAAACGCTTATACCTCACCAACATGGCCACAACGTTAAGCCTGTCAGCGGCATCACAACGCGAAGCTGGACAGGCCATGGCGGTGGCGACACTGAACAATATCGAACCAAACCATACCCACAATGCACTTTCAACACCCAGCTGACATGGTCAATTGGAAAACATGCATGTGACCATCTTCCTCATCAGCTGTAAATTAAAAATTTGATTTATAAGAACATTATTCTAGAATAGTCCTCTTCGCCTCTCATTTTTTTGCTAATATTTCAGTAGGCATTCTTGTTAGTAAACCCTGTAAAAACTGTCAAAATAATAATGCGTAAATCCAACCACAGGGACCAGTTGTCGATGTACCAAAGATCATACTCGACCCTACGCTCCATTTTCTCCAGGGTATCTGTTTCCCCCCGCAAACCATTCACTTGGGCCCAGCCTGTGATGCCTGGCTTTACCTTATGGCGTCGCATGTATGACTCAACAAGATCTTTATAGTAATCGTTATGAGCTAACGCATGGGGACGCGGACCAACGATCGACATACGACCCTGAAGTACATTATAAAATTGGGGTAGCTCATCAAGAGATGTCTTACGCAGAAAAGCACCTATTGGCGTTATTCGTTGGTCGTTCTTGGTGGCTTGGGTAATTTGACCTTCTTTTTCCTTATGGACACGCATGGACCGGAATTTATATACCTTCACCCGTCGTCCATTTGCACCAGTACGATATTGTTTAAACAGTATGGGGCCTGGAGAGGTAACCTTGATAGCGACAGCAATCAATAGACAAACGGGGGTAATCAATAGCGTAATAAGGCTCCCTACCATTAGATCTTCAGCACGCTTGATAATACGCGCCATGCCGCTGAGTGGCGTAACGCTTAGATCAATAGCAAAATGCCCCGCCACCTCGCTAAATCTGTGGTTAAGCAATTGCATACCCTGGAAATCAGGGATAAAACGTACTTCCGCAGTGTGATTTCTTAAAGCATAAAAAATGGAACGAACAGCCCCCCCCATTTCTAAAGGGACACAAATCCATACTTCACGTGCACCAGACATTTCAATTCGTGCCGCAATATTGGGCAAGCTTTGTTCGTTGAATCCAGAGTACAGCCTCTCAACACCGACAATAGAGTAGCCTTCCCCCTTAGCGGCACGCATGCTTCTTGCCACTTGTAGCAACTGGCTGCTGGGGCCCACCAAAAATATGGATCGCCTCGCACGCCCCTTCATGCGAGCTTTTCTCAAAATAATTTGTGCAAGTACACGCCCTCCCGCCGCTATGATATAAGAGAGGAGCAACGAGGAGGCTACCCACAACCTCGAAAAACGAACAGAAGCATCTGCCAAAAAGATCAATGATGTTGCCAACAATCCAACCGCTACCCACACCATTAAAAGTCGGGCCACCAATGTAGAAACGGGGGTAGTACGCCATCGACTGTAACCACCAAACATACTATTTAATAGGATGGCAAACAGAGCGATGAGAGCAGTCGCTAAAACATAGCGCTCATGTAAATCAAAAGTTCCAAAACGAAATTTAAAAGCAATAACACAGGCGCAAACAATTGCGAAAAAATCAAAAACGGGCACTATCAGCTGGGCAGGATACCGTTCAGTTAGGCCTTGTGTTTGCTTAAACATTTAAACTTTCCTTTCCCAGATACTCATTACCATTATAAAACATGTCAATAGACAAAAATCACTTACTCCAATAATGTGAGTGCATCGACAATTTTTGCTTTATAGACACTGGTAGTTTTTCTGACCGCTGACCTAATTTATAACCAAATAATTTTAAAGCATTTCTGATCAAGCTAGACGGCCAAAGATAAAAACGTCTTAACCCAATATACTTAATCTCTGACTTTACATACTTAAACCCTTCTCCCCCCGCTCCTCCAAAATTATCTCTAATCCATGGCTCTTTAGCATGAAACACACCAATATCAAAATAACGACGGAATTCTTCTATAATTGTATAGTTATGAGAATGTCGGCAACAGGCATCGCCTGCGTAAACAATTTCATAACCTGCCATCAACATTCTGGCAGTTACAAACATGTCTTCTGACAAAATAACATCATCAGGAAACCCACCTACTTTAATAAGCGATTCCCTACGATAAGCAGCAAATGAATTAGACATAAAGGGCGTTTTTATACCTAATGACGAGGCATCCTCTAAAGACTTATAAATAGATTCTGATGGGTAATTAAATATCCGTGCATGAGCGGCTAATAGATTAGCATCATCGTGTGGCAGCTGTCTTCCACATACTGCAGCCACAGTACTTTTGTCAAAATACTTAACCATGTTAGTAATAGCGGAAGGATCATCCAAATATGCGTCTTGAGTCAAAAATATAAAAACATCATACTGCGGATAATCATTAACAATTTTCTGTCTAGTGCCGCCATGATTAAACTCACTAGAATTTATAACGACTAATTCATCTGCCCTTTCTTCAGCTAATTCCTGAGATCCATCAGACGATGACGAATCAACGACCAGAACATCAAAGTGAGCTTTTTGTTGATCCAAAGAGTCAAATAACCGTAGCAAGTCCTGCTTGCCATTATAAACTGGTATGACGCATGCAACCCTTTTACTATTTACCATATGGTATTCCTTACCTATTTAAAACAATCCGTGTGTTGGTTTAAAATATCCGAATAACAAATAACAAGCTCTTTTACATGGTTTTCTAAAGTAGGCGGTTTTTTCCAAAAATCATCATATGCCTGAGCCCCAAGGCGATTAACAGTATCATCGCATTCTAACAAAGCAAGCTGATCATCCAGACTAGCACTATTACCAGTGGAGAATAATAATCCAGATTTATTATGTGTAACATAGTCAGTCGCTGATGTTTGAGAAGCTACAACGGCAGGCACACCTACAGCAGCAGCCTCTAAAACAACAAGCCCTTGAGTTTCATACGACCTAGAAGTAAATAACAATGCACGTGTATCATATAAATATTTTGATATTTGAGTTGAGTCTACCCAACCTAAAAACTCAGCTTCGGGCAACAATTCCATCAACTCCTCTTCGACCTCTCCTTTTCCAATGAAACGCAATCTATCAGGCGTAATGCTTTTCACCTTCGCTAAAAGCAAAGCCCCCTTTTCGGCCGACAAGCGACCCACATAAGTATAATAACGTGAGTTGCCTGGTGTTGTAGGTGACGCTTTTTTTATATCAATAGGATTTCCCACCCTCCAAAACAAAGCGGTGCTGGGAAGCAAAGGTTTCAGTATTGACTCACTGTAATCCGATACACTAATAAAATTTTTAATACCATTTTTAAACCCTGCTCGCTTATATGCTAGTTGTCTGATAACTCGCCAAAGCTTATGGGAATAACTACGAGCATCACAATTAGTAGTGACACAATCTAGTGACATTGGCTTTTTATGGCATATGCTTTCTTTTTGATAATCATATAAGCCACCGTTAGGACATACAGAAAAATAGTCGTGTAGCGTTAAGACATTGGGGATTTTAGAATTAACAACAGCAGCTACCGCACTAATACTCAATGACTTGACCCACGTATGAATATGCACGACAGTATCATATGGACTTATATTATTCAGATACTGTTTTATTACCTTATAAGACTGACTATTCCAAACACCTCTGATAGCGGCATCCTTACGACTAGGATTATCTAGCAAGTCATACTGTTTTAGATCAATTAACTGAATATTAGGATGAATCAAATCATTACTAGCGGGTCCCACTGCAAAAACATAAGAGACTTTGTATCCAGCCAACGCAAGACCAAGAGCACTTGAAATTGCTACTTTCGCTGCCCCACCCTCTACCCTAGCATAGTCATTAATAATGATTATATTTTTAAGCTTGCTAGCATTCATACTAATACTCGTCTTTTATTTAAAAATGCGACATAACATGCAGCAATGACTACAAACACTCCAGGAGAAAAATAGCCATAACCTCTAAGGAAAAACTCAATAGAAAAGCCCATAAAAAACCCGTACATTAGTATTCTTTTTCTCAAAAAATCATCTTGAATAGTATTACCTTTCAAACTACTAAAATAACGATTGGTGTAAAAAAACATATTAACTAGGGAAAATAAATAAAAAACAACTAAAATGACACCCAAAATACCGAATTCAGCAACAATTTTAGCCAATAAAAAACCGCCATCATATGTGTTAAAATACTTTCCGGTTAAAACATATATTCTTTCAGTAACATCAGGAAAATACGTAGCCTCAGTACCAAGCATCTGAAAACCTATGCCTAGTCCATAGGTCTCGATGAGATTAGTATAGGCCATCATCCAGCCCTGAAGAAATACTAATGTGGTTAGGTTGTTTGAGTCTTCAAACGCCAGCCTGCTTTGAAAATAAGGAAAATAGTCTAGTAGAAAAATAAAAAAAACCATACCAATGGTAAACAAGAAAGTAGCACATAAAACCAAATAAGCAAGCCTCATTCGTAATACATACATTAAACACGATAAACTAAAAACAACTAACATTGTAAGATTAGGAAATAAAATAGCTAGCAACAGTATATTTAATAAAAAAGCAAAAACCGTTTTGAAATTTTTACTTGTAAGAACATAGGGTAAAATTACCATGCTCAATGCTAGTGCATAATGACTTTCTTCAGAAAATGGAAATACAGATTTTTCCAATTCACCATATCCTCCCCAATGCATACCCACTAAAACTTCAACCCATCCAATAAGCAACAACAATATGATAACGTAAAATAACGTAGCGTGTATTTTTTCAAAGGGTAAATAAAGCATGTAACGACCAAAAATTACTGCTGAAAACGCGACAAAAAACCAAACAAGGGAAAGCAGAGGCTTAATATCTTGATAAATAAAGCAAATTACAGCACAGTTAATAGTGACCACCAATAATACAACGGTGAATATAAATAAAAATTCAGTATCAACTTTAAATGCTCCCTTGCTAGTAAATAACAATAGCAGTACTAGCAGTGATGAAAAAAGCATCCCCACCGCTAACGAGCTAGCCTCCAGTAATACAAAAACGAGGCTTGGCATAAGCAATATTGACATAAACAACAATAGCAGTCTTACATCAAGCTTAGTATTACTTAGATGCATATCCAATTACTCTATTTATAAAAATTGACAATAAACCCACTCTTTAAACTGAAAATCAAAATACAGTATGCTTTATCAGAAAGAAGCATTTTTTTATATTACTTTCGTTTCTTCCATTAGCTACCATAAAATTATGACATGGCGACTTCTAAATATTTCATTGTATTTTCTTTTTGCTTATCTAATTCAAGATGAACAGATTTAAAATCAATCTCAGTAAGCAGTGCTGCGTCTAAGTCTTGACTGTCTTCAACCAGACGATTTCCTAACCCTAGCCCATTCAAAAAATACTTGATTCGATTAGTTCCAGACTCAGGTTTGATTGATATAAAAGGAACTCCAAAATTTGCTGCAAATGCAGTCCCATGAAAAGAGTTTGTAACTACAAATGAAGCGTTATTTATAAGTGTCATATACTCCAGTGGGCTAGCATCACGATAATGACGATCTGTTTTATAAAGTAAGAAAGGATCTTGATCGATAGCTATAATTTTTAAATCGAATTTTTTGGCAACTTTATTTATTATTTCGTATACTAAACGATCTTTTTTAAGTGTATAGACAAATATATAAGGCTCCGTAGGAGCTTGCTGCTCTGGCAATTTCAGCAATTCAGACCATTCTTGGCGAGTTAGTAATAAGGTGGGATCTAAGGTACAGCTAATATCATCACGCTTTGATAAGGTTTTCATGCGTTCAGCCGTATCAATTTCGCGAAATGATAATGAGGAAAAACTATTAAGAGCATCTCGAAGATAATCACTTTCATCTCCTTCATGTATATAAGATCCTGCACTTGTTGAAAACGCCACTTTTGGCTTACCTTCAACAAAATCCAACATATAGTTTTTATCAAAAGAACCAATAATTACTGGATTCCAAATTTGGTCGCTACCACAAACAAAAACATCAAAATCATCGTTTAATTTCTCAAGTTCAAATTTTGTATGACAGGGTTGAGTTAAATTATAATTTTCTTTCATAAAATGATGAAATCTGGTTAACAACCTTTTACGAGGAAAATAACGACTAATATCTTTAATTAAGTGCAAAGCGGAACGTGGACTTTTACTAAACCGTAAAAGCTTCATTGTATTTTCTAACTGTGGCGTTTTATAGTCGATTATCGAAACTTTTCCAAATTTAGAAAGAATCGTTTGAGTAGCTAACGCCTGTAAACAACCACCATAGCTATTGGCATAATGTATCGTGATAAGAGCTATCTTTTTCATCTTGTAATCCTTTACTAAAGTTTTGTATAAATTTCTTCGATAGGCCGGCGTGGCGATTGACAAACCTTACTAGTGTCATTGGGATAGCCGATTGCAAGCATCATAATTACAGAGTGTTCTGGGTTAATAGGCAATAGTTTTCTCAATTTTAGGTCAGTTGCTGCATCCTGACTCCAGTTAAGACAACAAGAACCTATGCCGATTGAATGCAATGCCAGGATCATGGACATTGAGAAAATGCCTCCATCAATCCAGTGCTGATAGCGCTCTTTGTATGAAACAAAGGCTTCTAAATCACTACAGATAATTAAAAGTCTTTTAACTTTATGACCAAAACCACGATTTCCATTCTGCAATGATAATGCAGCACTGATAACTTCCGGGTTCTCAAGATCGTAGATATACCATGCTTGCCGGTTACAAACCGATGGAGCTTTCATAGCCATGTGAATAGCACGTTTTAATTCAGTGTCTTTAATACCGAGGTCACTAAACTCACGGATAGAATGACGCCCTAAAAAAAACTCTTCAGGATTTTCTAAATTTAAAATAGAGTTTTTAATTTCTAGTATTCCACCCTCTTTACTAGCTTCATCAGAAATGTGTTGCAACTCCCTATGCAATTTCATTCCTTCACCTTTGTCTACGATTTGAGCTGTAAAATCACTCAAGACTTTCAACGCTACTCGATCCTGAAAGCCATAATCATTTGCCTCTTTCGCTCTATCTAAAATAGCTTTTAGCAATTTTGCGTTCTTTCCACCAGCAGATGGGTTTCTTTCAGTTAAGCTAAGGCTTTTCTCTAAACTATGATAAACGCGAACAGAGGCGTAATTTCTTTCCTGCTTATTACGCATATTTTGGCGCCATCCGCCGTAACGAGTAAACCGAAAAAAATCATAGAACATACATAAGAGGCAAAAAACCAGACGACCAAATGACTTTAATATACTCACCAAAATCTCCATCAATTTTTGATAACCAGCCGTTTAGCAGTAATGAAATATAGTAATGCAAGAAGAGCATTACTTATGATTGTTGCAGTAGCAGCACCCACCATTCCATAAAGCGGTATTAACACTAAATTAAGAGAAATATTTAATAGAGCAACTAAAATCATAAGTTTTACCTTTAGTTTCATGTTATTTTGGGTAACAAGAACAGCACCAGAACTAAAAGCAACAAACATGAAGGGAACAGAAAAAGAAAGTATTTTTAAAATAAAAGCTGCTTGAGCATAGTGATCGCCAAATAGTATTGAGACCATCCAATCTGCTGTTATCCAAATGCCAATAAGAAAAATAAGACCCAAAAACAGCATAGCAATATTGCCTTGTTCAAACAATTCCCTTACTCTTGCAGGTTCCTGTATTGACCAGCGATGTATTTTAGGTAAAAAATATTTTTGATATATAACCCCAGGCAAAAGATAAATAGCCGAGATTACCAGGAAGGCAATATTGTAAATGCCTGCACTAGTATCGCTGTCTAAATATTTAAGCAATACTATATCACTTTGGTAATATATTAAATGAGCAAACGCAGCTAAACCGAATGGCCATGATAGATTAATTACCGTTTTCCAATTTTTTCTCTCACCGTTAAAAACATTAGTGTAATTTTCGTGTCCGACTAGACAAAATGTTCTATTAAACATCGGTTTTAACATGTAATAGCCTACTGGAATCATTAATACTGCCACAGCTGCATACATTAAAGATCCTAGCACTACGTTAACATTTTTACTTAAAAATAAAGCTAATGCGGCTACCAATAAGAATCGTGATAAATGCGGAAAAAGCTGCCACATAGCTAAAGATAAAAATCTTTCCTCGAGCTGTAATCGGCTACTCACTAGCTCTAGAATCACTTGCGCTAGCACATGAAAAGCTAACAAGCATAATACCAAGGTTGTTAGTTGATTATGCGGCCCCACCATAGCCCAAGCTATTAATCCGCAAAACACGAGCCCTGTAGAATATGAAATAAACCTCATGGAACCGCTTAACCATCGCCTTGCTGCCCAGCCTTCTTGACCAAACGCTTTTAGCCAGAATTGGGCAACTCCAAAACCAGCAAGAGGTACGAACAGCATTACAAAAGACAAAGAAGATGAAAAAACACCGTACGCTTCTGGAAGCAACAGGCGAGCAAGAATAGCTTGCGTAATGAAAGCCAATCCTGCACCAGCCAGGGTTGCAAGCCAAAGTGAAGAAACGGCTTTTATTGCTTCACGTTTTAATAAACTCATTCCGCTCCTAAAGCTCGGCTTACGCTAATCAAAACCATTCTTTACTATTCTTGTAAATCACGGCGTTTCATATTTTTAAATGATACTGACATCAATGCGATAACGAGCCCAAAGATACTACCTATAACAATAGACAGTGCTAATATTAGGGGCTTGTTAGGTGATACCGTTCGCTCTCCTGGAAAAGCATACTCAATTACGTCCACTACCCTCTCAGTTACTATAAAATCATCTAACCCGTTTTTAGAAGATTCATCTTCGCTTATTGAGTCACTAATCTGTTGTCTTGCATCTATACTTTGTTGATTATCTCTAACATTTTGATTACTTAACCCTTTATCTAATGAGCTAATCAATGCGTCTCTCTCTGACTCAAGCGTTTCATAACCCATAAAATATTTAGGCAAATTTCCAACGTTAGAATAAATTATTTGGCTACCGCGCTGTTCGCCATCGAGTTGATAAGGCATCGTTGGTGTTTGAATATTCAAGTTACGAGCAACTGTTATTGCACGTTCAACTTCAAATATCTCTTCTTCGCGCTCTGTGCGAAGCGCAGCTTGTTCTAAGTTAAGGTTTATATCCAAACGCATTAATTGAGCTTGGTTATAAGCAGCAAACCTTGCATGTAGCCTAGACCAAACCGTACTTGAAGTTTCTGCTATGTAAGAATTTAAGAGTTCATCACCATTTTCACCTTCTGGGTAGCGATACTTAATACTCATAGTCATACTTCCAGCCCGGTCTGCAACAAGACCTTCAATGGTAAATCTGTTTTGAAAAAGCTCTATTAAAGATTCTTCACTATCAAAGGATAACTCATCCCCTCTTTCTTCAATAAAGGCTTCAAAGTTCTGAAAACTAGTTAACCTATTCCCTAATGCTCTATATGCATCTTCTGGAGAAATTTGAAAATCATTGAAGTGATTGAATACTGCAAAATTTGATGCCGCTGGAGGAGCAGCTCGAAAACGGGCTTCATAGACAGGTGTTACTAACCATAAATACACTAGACATAGAGATACACTTAGCAATAAAGTACCGATTATCCAATACCAAGAACCTAAAATAGCTATAGCTAAATCTCTCAAATCAATTTCATATGATTTTGCAACTTGAGCATCTGATTCCATTGCCATTTCCGTTTTTTCCCTATTCTATTCATTAATAGAAAATCACTATTGATCGTAATGTATAAATAACCATATCTTATTTTTGCCCACTTGGGCGGAGTATGACACCTTAATTGACAAAACAGTTGATTTTATATTTATCTGCTAGATAACACAATAATACGGAACTCACTTAGCGATAGGGAAATTTGCAATGCCAGCACTTAGTAAACAAAAATCATTACCATCTTTTTTTTGATATTGCGCTGCTTATGAATTTTCTTTTCCCTATATGAAATAAAAGACCTTCATTATTAAATGAAAGTCTTAAGAAAGTTAAATATTTAGCACTTAAGCAGCTTATCACCAAGCCATCTTAAAAATGATAGCGGGCTCCGGACAGCCAATACGTTCTATTAGCTGTACTTTCTTGTCGGACGCTGGGTGCGTTGCCGTCGGCTAGCTCTACGAACACATCGAACGCGCTGGAGATCTTGTAGTAGGCACCCGCTGCCCAGGCGCTGCTCTCCTCGCTCTCGTCACGGTCTACGTTGTAGTAGTCGGCGGTAAATGCCCATGGACCAGTGGTGTAGGTTCCGCCTAGGCCAAGTGTATCGAATCCTCCACCATAGGTGGCACTATTATCTTGCGTTTCTGCCCCTAAACGCATGGTTAGCTGGTCACTCAATGCATAGGAACCGATCAGCCCATAGAGCATTTCACCATTCCCGCCGCCGCGTACTACGTTTTCAACCGCGCCAAACCCGACTTTGAAGGGACCTTGCTGATAATGAACACCGCCCTGTGCGGCAATCACCTCGCCCTCTTCACTCTGCTCAGCTGGGGTTGATCCACGCTCACTGTACTGTTTTAGCTGCACAAAGCTGGTAAATCCGTTTAGCTCTGGCGTGTAGTAGCCAATGGAATCCCCCCTGGATTGTAAACCAGTCGCGTTAAAGAGCAGTCCGCGATCTAGGTAAACGTCAAAGGGGGCTGATACAAACTGGTAATAAAGACTATCGAAGTTCCCAGCTTGAACGGTGCCGTACTGCTTGCTGGCCAGGCCAATGTAGCTTTGGCGGATCTCATTAAAACCCTGATCGGTATTGCGCTCATCGCCTGTGAAACGCCACTCTAGACGCCCGAAAGCAGATAAATCTGACGTGACATCATGGCTCATGCGAAAGCCAAGCCGTGAATAGACATCGACAAATTCTGTACCGTCATCTACCTCGTTACCTGCGCTATCGAACTCGGGGCCACCACCAGCAATGCCCATGGCAATGCGCCCGTAAATATCAAACTTCGCTCCTTCTTGGTCGTAGAGTGTTGTGGCTTGCGCTACCGATGCAGACAGTGAGGCGCTAACAGTGGCTGCTAACAGCGTTTTTTTCATCGTTAATCCCTTACCTTTATTTTATAAACCTACCTATAGGATGCTATTGGCTTATGCATCTTATGCAATGTTATAAGATAACAATAAATAAAGGAAGGTGATTTCACTTCCCAATGCTCCTAGGCTGTTAATTTATCGGTAAAACAACCATGACTATTTATCAATAGAAAAAACAGGCAAAAAAAACCGGCCTCTAAGAGGCCGGTTCTATTTGGTTCTGCTAGGCAGTTACCCTTTAAGCGTGGTGTTTAAACCAGGCTTAGAAGTGGTAACGAGCGCCTGTCAGCCAGTATACGTCGTCAGTCAGGTCACCAAGGGTAACGTCACGATCAACAGTTGGTGCGTCGCCATCGTTAAGCTCGAGGAACACGTCGAAGTTACTGGATACATTGTAATAAGTACCTAGAACCCAAGCGTTACTGTCGTCTAACTCTTCGCGGTCTACGTTGTAATAGTCAGCAGCGAATGCCCAAGGACCAGTGGTGAAAGTACCACCTACACCAACTTTATCGTAGCCGTTTTCGTCGTTAGCACCACGAAGGTCATAGCTATCATTGTTGTCACGAGTTTCATAACCCAGACGTGCAGTGAACTGGTCAGTGAAGTCGTAAGAACCGATCAGGCCGTAAAGCATTTCGCCATTACCGCCACCACGCTCAACATCTTCAACAAAACCTAGACCAACAGTGATCGGGCCTTGTGCGTAACGAACACCACCTTGTGGTGCTACAACTGCACCTTCTTCAGTAGTGCCAACGCCTTCAACTTCGCCGCGCTCGCTGTAGTGCTTAGCTTGCAAGAATGCAGTCCAGCCTTGCAGGTTAGGCGTGTAGTAACCGATAGAGTCACCACGTGACTGTTTCGGATGGCCAGCAAATTCTAAACCACGATCAATTTCCCAGTAGAACGGAAGAGAAACGAACTGGTTGTAGAAGCTGTCGAAGTTACCTGCTTGAAAAGTACCGAACTGGTCACTTTGCAGGCCAAGGTAGCTTTGGCGAACTTCATTGAAGCCGCTGTTACCATTGCCGCTTGGACCAGTACGCTCGTCACCGCTGAAACGCCACTCAACACGACCGAACGCAGTCAGATCGCGAGAAACTTCGTGGCTCATACGCAGACCAAGACGCGAATAAACGTCTACAAACTCAGCGCCGTCATCGATTTTCTGACCAGCGTTATTGAACTCGGGGCCACCGCCAGCGACACCCATGGCGATACGGCCATAAACATCTAACCGAGTGCCGTCTTGGTCATAAACGGTTGCTGCTTGTGCTGCAGCAGAGGCACCCAGGGCGCCAACGATAGCAGTCGCTAAAAGTGTTTTTTTCATGATGTAAGTTCCTTAACTCGTATACTGTTTCGATCGTTGCTGCTCAACTCTTAATAAGTTGGCAGTTGGCTTTTGCGGGCCATGCTCTTTTGCCATCCACCGGTTTTTCCCAGTGGTATGCGGCATGTCCTCAACTAAGCCTTGTTATAGTCCAATGCTCGCAGAACAAACTCTATACCGGGACTCAAGGGAACGCAATAGAAAAAAACAGTGTTTTCTTACTATTTGTACTTTTTTATGGAACCCCTGCCTACTGACCTGGTCTCAGCGGCCTTTGAATTTTTGCTGTAGGCCTAACAATTTGTCTTCCATGCTAAGCGGCTTACGCGGCTCGCTTTTTTCGCTTTCTGCCTGCTCTGCCGCCTCTTGGCGGGGTTTATGCGCAACAGGCTTCGGTTTAGGTGGCGCTTTCTTGGACGGCTGCGGCCCTTTCTGATCACCACGTTTTTCTGCTGCATGCAGTGCCGATTGCTTATCAACCTTGCCGGCAGGCTGACCATCTAAATCTACCCGCTCAACACCCTCTCGCACGGCTTTTATGTAGCGAGGAAGGTTCACGTAGTTGGCTAAGGCGCGGCGAATCAGTTTATTTGGCCACTCTTCGCGCTCGGCAAGCTCTTGGTGAATGCCTACTTTTAGCGGTTTGGTGTGCCCCTTAAAAAACGCTTTGGGGTAGCGCTCATACCATTGATTAAGCAGGGCGTGCGGCGAAGGCACTGACGCTGTTTTAGGGTCGCTAGCAGCTTTGCTGGGCGCTTTTTGTGCAGAGACTTCTTCAGGTTCAGGGACTTGCTCTTCAGCTGGTTCTTCTTCGAAGGCTTTAGTGTCTTGAGCTGCCGCCTCTGGCGCATCGTCGCTGAGCACATCTTCGTTATGCGTTTCAGTTTCTATTGTCGTCGCGGATTCTGAGCTTGGCACGCTTTGGGCTTGGGCGTCTTTCAGCGCCAATTGCTGTTTTAGCCGCTGATTTTCTTCACGCAGGGCTTGTAGCTCAGCTTGTGTGCGTTCAAGACGCGTTTCTAAGTCATCCAACATATTCATTAAGCTGGCGGCCATAGCCTTCTCCTTTGACCTTTTCAGTCAGCGATACGCTCGTAGACCACAAAATCATAGCTTGGCTGCCCTGCTGCTGGCTGCCCTGCTACGCGCTGTACTTCTTGCCATTCGCTGGGGTCGAAGTCAGGAAACGTGGCGTCGCCTTCTACGTCTATATCCACTTCCGTTATGTAGAGCCGCTGGGCAAAGGGTAACGCCTGGCGGTATATCTCTCCGCCTCCCATGACCATGATCTCTTCTGCTGCTTCTATAGTGGCGTGCTGGTCAGCTAGTTCTAGCGCTGCGGGCAGGTCGTGGCATACGCGTATACCTTCGTGGGAAAACTCGGTGTTGCGCGTCACCACCACATTAAGCCGATTCGGCAGCGGCTTGCCAATGGATGCGTAGGTTTTACGCCCCATTACCAACGGTTTTGCCTGGGTCATGCGTTTGAAAAACTTTAAATCTTCGGGCAGGTACCAGGGTAGCTTGCCCTCTACGCCGATCACTCGATTTTTCGCCATGGCGACAATCATTGCTACAGGTACCAAGGAGTCAAAGGCATCTTTCTGCTGGCTCATACCGCTACCTCGGCTTTGATGTGCGGGTGCGCCTCGTAAGCATCAATGTGAATATCTTCGAAACGGAATGCGAACAGATCGTCTATTTCGGGGTTAAGCACCAGCTTAGGCGCTGCTTTGGGGGTGCGCGTTAGCTGTTCTTTGGCCTGCTCAAGATGATTACTGTACAGGTGGGCATCGCCTAGGGTGTGGATAAATTCGCCCGGCTGTAGGCCAGTCACTTGGGCAACCATGGTCAGCAGTAAGGCGTAGCTGGCGATATTAAACGGTACTCCGAGGAAAATGTCGGCGCTGCGTTGATAGAGCTGGCATGACAGCTTTCCATTGGCGACGTAGAACTGGAACAGGCAATGGCACGGAGGTAGCTGCATTTCATCGACCTGGGCTGGGTTCCAGGCCGAGACAATCAAACGCCGCGATTGGGGCGTGGTGCGAATTTGGCCAAGCACTTTGGAAATTTGGTCAACGCTGCCGCCTTTAGGGTCGGGCCAACTGCGCCACTGGTAGCCATACACGGGGCCTAGGTCGCCGTTTTCATCCGCCCACTCGTCCCAGATCCGCACGCCGTTCTCTTTTAAATAGGCGATGTTGGTGTCGCCTTTCAGGAACCACAGGAGTTCGTGAATGATAGAGCGCAGGTGGAGTTTTTTGGTGGTCAGTAGCGGAAAACCACGCGACAAATCAAAGCGCATTTGATGGCCAAACACGGAGCGCGTGCCTACGCCTGTACGGTCGTGGCGGTCAACACCATGCTCCAAAACGGTTTGCATCAGGTCTAAATAGGGTTGCTCAAGCGCGGGCGTTGTAGCAGTCACAGAATTTCCAAATTAACAGGCGATGTAGCGGTTTATTCTAGGCGCCCATAGCGGCTCGGTCTAGCGGTGCCGGCTGGTTAGCGTTATTCGACCAACCCCGGCACCGCTGCGCGCTGCTTAATTTGCGACTTTTACATCTACTGGCTGGGAACGTGACCAGGCGATGATGACTAGGCCCAGCGCAATCATCGGTAGTGAGAGCAGCATGCCCATGGTGACCCAGCCGAAGGCGATAAAGCCGATATGGGCGTCGGGCATGCGGACAAACTCGACCATGAATCGGAATACGCCGTAGCAGACTAAGAATAGCCCGGATAAAAAGCCACGGGATGTTGGCTTAGCCGAGACCCACCACAGAATAGCAAACAGTACGACGCCTTCTAACAGGGCTTCATAAAGTGCTGATGGATGACGCGCTTCAGGCCCCATACCGGGAAATGGCATGCCCCAGGGTAGCGAAGTCACGCGACCTGGTAGCTCATGATTAATAAAGTTACCGATACGCCCGGCACCTAAGCCAATTGGCACTAACGGGGCGATGAAATCGGTAAGGGTTAAAAATGCCAGCTGTTTACGACGGGCGAATATCCAGGCAGCGAGCAATACGCCGAGCAGGCCACCGTGGAAGCTCATGCCGCCATCCCATACGCGGAAGATCCAGAGCGGGTCTGCTGTCCATTGCCCTAGCCCATAAAACAGCGCGTACCCTAAACGCCCACCGGCCACGACACCGATCGCGCAATAGAAGAGTAAATCGCCGATATCGTCATTATTGAGGCCGATACGCGATGCGCGCCGACAGCCGAGCCACCAGGCCGCTACAAAACCCACAACGTACATCAGGCCATACCAATGGACTTGCAGTGGCCCTAAGGAGATTGCCACTGGGTCAATCGTTGGGTAATTAATCATTTAAACTCTCTAATCTGACCAAAGGAATTAATGAGGCCTTCTCGCGGAGGTAGGCATTTAGCAACCGTACATCGTCACCACAGGCCACCGCCACGAGGCGTGCGCCAATGTCACGGGGGCAATGATAAGTCGGCATACTCAGAAAGCCACCTTTATCGTCATTTAGGCGGCGGCGCTTTAATCCTGCGCACCTGGAAACCAGCGGACAATCATATTAAGAAGAGTTTCAGGTTGATAGGGCTTGGCGAGCAGGTCATCCATACCGGCAGCTAAACAGGCATCGCGCCCGGCATTGTCGATATTGGCCGTTAACGCGACCAGCACGCTTGGACTGCCGCCACTTTTGCGCTCGTACTCGCGCCAGCGCCGGGTAGTTTCACGCCCGTCCAGAGTGGGCATAAAGATATCCATAAACACCAGATCAAAGCGGGTGTTTTTTTGGCGCTCCAACGCTTGCTCGCCGCTGCTGACGCCTTCCACCTTTAGGCCTTGGGATTCCAGCATTTGCCGCGCCAACATCAAATTGACCGGACCATCGTCGACGACTAATACACGTAAATTGCGCTGGTCCCCTGTGTGCTCGCCGCCCCCCACCTCTGTTGCACTGCTTACAGCAGCTTGTCCAGCATCCTGCTCAGCACCTTGCTGAACGAGGTTCACCAATAGCGCACGGATATCCGAGACGTGCTCGTACACTTCCATGACATTTTGTCGAAAGCTATCGGTAATCTCTTTTTCAGCCATCGCACTTAAATGATCTAACAAGTTATCCGTTTCACGCTGCAGCAACGTTAAATAGCCTGATTTCAAACGCGACTCTTCCCGCGCTCTTTCGCGCCCTGCCATTAACAGTTTGAGCTGACGCTGCTGATGCTGAAGGTCGTCCAACAGGGTTTGCTCATGCTCCTGCTGGGTATTCTTAGTCGCGGCAGTGGCTACTTGCGAGCAGTGCATGCAGCGCTCAAGACCGGCTAGCACTTCATTAACGTTGGCCAAACGCTGAAGAGGTAGATGGGATTCGTCGGCAGCATCCGGAGGAGAACATTTATGTTCGGGTAACGAACGTGCAGCGGTGGCGCACAGGGCCTGACTATGCCGTTCAAGTTCGGTGAGCTCTTGCATAAAACGGCTATCTTTGCGCCGAGCGCGGGCTTTCACCAGCATAAGAAAGGCGCCAACGTTTAAACTACTGCCGACAAGCAGGGCCGCCATTAACCACAGCATGGTGCTCCAGGAAGCGTAACTGGGCGACATTCCCCACACCATTGCGCCAACCACCAGACAGAGCACAACTAGTGCTGCTTGTACAAGCAATAGAGGCCACAGCAGAGGCCAAACAATGGCGTTCCAAAAGTGCTCCCTTTGATAGTGCTGCATGATCTCGCCTTCCTATTAGCCGCATGGCCGCTGATAACGTGACCGCTTTAACCTTTGCGCGAACTGCCGACACTCATAAATCACCCCTTTCTGTGTGATGATTTATGCTACAAATATGATACCGATGTAAGTGTACGTCTACACTTCGTTACTGTCATGCGGCTGTTGCGTTGAACGCTCTCCACCCTTTTTGTCTACGAGTTTGTTATGTGCTTGATATCGTTTGCTTGGCAACCCGGCACACCCACGCCTTTGCGGCTGATGGGTAACCGTGATGAGTTTTATGCTCGCCCCACCGCGCCCATGGGTGAGTGGCAAGATAGCCCTTACGTTGTCGGTGGGCGTGATTTAGAGGCCGGTGGCTCATGGATGGCGGCCAGGCGTGGCGGTGTCTTGGCGGCCTTAACCAATGTGCGTGACCTGCAACTAAGTGTGCCACCCGGTGCACCTAGCCGAGGCGAATTGGTCGCTGGTGCCTTGCAGTGTGGCAATATTGAAGCATGGTTAAGGGAGCTTAGCCAGGGAGAGGCGTTGCGCTATGCTGGCTTTAATTTATTAGTCGCGACCCCACAGCGGCTTTGGCACCTGCACCGGGGCCGCGATCGCTTGGCTCTCAGCGAAGTGCCCCCCGGCGTGCATGGTTTATCCAACGCCGATCTTAACTCCCCCTGGCCAAAGCTTTTAGATGTGCGTAGGGCGCTTGAGGACGCTATTTTGCAGCCAGGATGCTGGCCAACCGCGGTTCAGCGCGCAATGCAGAACCCGCAAGAAGCGGCTGTCGAGGCATTACCGGATACCGGCGTTGGCCTTGAGCTGGAGCGCCAGCTTTCGGCGGCGTTTATAGTTGGCGAGCACTACGGCACCCGCGCCACTTCGTGGCTAACCCTGGATAGCCACGGGCACATCAAGATTACCGAACAGCGCTTTGGGCCGCGGGGACGCTTTGAGGGTGAAACCACCCTGGCGCTGGCCAACGATTCGCTAGCATCAACGCTCTAGGGTTTGCCTAGTCACGGGGTGGCATCAGGTGCGACAACTGCCACTCATCCATACGCCCTTCTAAATGGGTATGCACCTGGGCAGGTGTATCCAGCTCCATCACTTCTTTGAGCAACTTCTCGGCATCGCTAAGCGGAACCCGGCGAATGGCCGCGCGCACTTTGGGCAGGCTAGGCGCATTCATGGAGAGACTGGTAAAGCCCATGGCCATGAGCAGCAACGCCCCAGCTGGGTCGCCGGCCAATTCACCGCATAGCGAAATAGGCTTTTTCAACCGCGTGGCATCGTTGGCCAGTTCAAGCAGCGCCCCCAGCAGCGCCGGGTGAAGCGCGTCGTAAAGGCTTGATACGCGTGGGTTATTGCGATCCACCGCCAGCAGGTACTGAGTGAGATCGTTGCTGCCCACTGAGAAGAAATCGACGCGTTTCGCTAGCGCATCCATTTGGTAGATAGTGGCGGGCACCTCGATCATCACGCCCACTTGGGGCCTAACGACAGTAATGCCCTCTTCACCCAATTCCAGAATGGCGCGATCCAGCAGGCGCAGCGCTTCGTCAACCTCTTCGACGTTGGTGATCATCGGGAACAGTACGTAGAGGTTTTCCAGATCGATCGAGGCTTTGAGCATGGCGCGCAGTTGCACCATCAGCACTTCCGGGTGATCCAGCGTGACGCGCATACCGCGCCAGCCTAGAAACGGATTGGCCTCTTCAATCGGGAAGTAGGGCAGGTCTTTATCACCGCCAATATCCAGGGTACGCATCACCACCGGCAGCGGCGCAAAGCCTTCAAGCTGGTCTCGATAGAGTTTGGTTTGCTCTTTTTCGCCGGGGAAGCGTTCGGTAATCATAAACGGCACTTCGGTTCGGTAGAGCCCCACCCCACCGATACGGCTTTTTAGCAACGCAGTGGCATCTACCGCCAAACCGGTATTGACCATTAGTGGCATGGCGTGGCCGTCGGGTGTGGCGCTGGGCAGATCCTGTTCGTGCTCAAGCAGTTCGCTGAGCGCCTCTTCTTCGGCGATCAGACTGGCATAACGCGCAGTAAGTTCAGGCGCTGGGCGCACAAACAGTCGGCCACGGTGGCCATCCAACACCACCGGTGCACCACCTAGGCGTGGCAGCGGTAAATCCACCATGCCCAGCACGGTAGGAATACCCATGGCGCGGGCGACAATCGCCACGTGGGACGTGCTGGAGCCGCGCACCGAGACGAGCCCTTTGAGCTTGTCGCGGGGGACTTCACCCAGCATGGCCACGCTAATTTCATCGCCGACCAGGATGGCGTTATCAGGGTAGGTTTCCGGCGTGGATGGTGTGTCTTCCTGCAGATGGGCGAGCACACGGCGGCCTAGATCACGAATATCCGCCGCTCGCTCACGCAGGTAGTTATCGTCAACCCGCTCTAAATACTGTACGTGGCGTCGCACTACATCGGCGAGTGCGCCTGGGGCCCACTGCCCTTCACGAATACGCTTTTCGACTTCATCGGCCAATGCCGCTTCACCAAGCATCTGCTGATACACATCAAACAGCGCCAGCTCCTGGGCGGAGATACGGCTGGCCAAACGTTCGGCCGCCGCACGAATTTCGCTACGGGTTTTGCCAATCGCTTCTTTTAAGCGTGCAACTTCATAATCCAGGTCGCTGGGTACCAAATCAGGCACGCTGTTTAAGTCAGCAGGCGGGGTAATCACTACCGCTTCACCCATGGCCATGCCTGGCGAGGCGGCAACGCCTTTAAACATTGCCTGCCCCCCCGCAAGCGCCGGACGCATTAGGTTGCCGGTCGCCAACGCATGGGCCAATACACCTGCCAACTGAGCGGCCATGGTCACCAAAAAGGCTTCGTCTTCATCGTCGTAGCGGCGTTTTTCGGCTTGCTGAACCACCAGCACGCCCAGCATATGGCGCTGATGAATAATCGGCACCCCCAAAAAGCTGGAGTAGCGCTCTTCACCGGTGGCTTCAAAATAGCGGAATTGCGGGTGGGTCTGGGCGTCTTCGAGGTTAAGCGGCTCACTGCGCTTGGCTACTAAGCCTACTAGACCTTCACCTAATGGCAGTACAACGCGCCCAACGGCCTGAGTGCGCAGACCAATGGTCTCCATTAATACCAGCGACTCAAGCTCTTTGTCGTACAGGTAGAAAGAGCACACGTCGGTCTGCATTGCTTTACGAATTCGACGTACCATTGTGGACAGCGCGGCATCGAGGTTGCGCGCGCCGTTCACTTCCTGAATCACCCGGCGCAACACCTCAAGCATGGACGTTTTACTTTTCACTGTTATTTGCCTCGCTGAGGAATTTCTTGGCAAACTGCCGCTGCCCTGCCTTGGGCAACGGCTTTTCACCCTAATCGTCATCCTGTGCCAGGCGCTGAGCGCGGGGAGACAATTCTCGCAACGCGCGCCGATACACCTCTCTTTTAAAAGGTACTACCTGCCCTAGCGGGTACCAGTAGCTCACCCACCGCCACCCATCAAATTCAGGTGTTGGGGTTGCCGTCATACAGATTTGGCTTTCCTGGCAACGGATTTTAAGTAAAAACCACTTTTGCTTCTGGCCTATGCAGACCGGACGCGAATGTGTGCGAATCATGCGTCGTGGCAGACGGTAGCGTAGCCAGCCCCGGGTGCAGGCAACAATATCAACATCACCGGCGGTTAAGCCGATCTCTTCGTAAAGCTCACGAAAAAGTGCTTGTTGTGGCGTCTCGCTTGCATTGATGCCCCCCTGGGGAAATTGCCACGCATTTTGTCCTACCCGACGCGCCCAAAGCAGCTGCCCCTGGCTGTTGGCAATGATAATGCCAACATTGGGGCGAAAGCCGTCAGCGTCGATCACGGACATCACCTTCATAAATTTTCAGTTGTCCCCATTTTTCCACAAGGGAGACAAGCGTATCAATACAATATAACGCTAAGTGATGAATGGTTGCGGCGCGTTGGTGGGAATGAGGTGGCGACTCTGCGATAATCCGCCTCCGCTATTTGCCTAATTAGCGCCTATTTCACCACTACTATTCGCCTACTATTATCACTGACTAAAAAAGGGGAGCGCCGTGAGTCTGGCCATATTCGATTTGGATAATACGCTGCTATCCATCGACAGCGATCATGCCTGGGGCGAGTTTTTACTCGAACAAGGGGCTGTCGACCCGGTCGCTTACCGGGAAGCCAATGAGCGTTTTATGGCCGATTACAACGCGGGCACTCTGGATATGGCCGCCTTTTTAGAGATGGCGCTTAAGCCGCTAGCCGATAACCCCCCTGAGCAGCTTGCTGCCTGGCATCAGCAGTTTATGGTCAGCAAAATCGAGCCCAGCATTCTACCCAAAGCGGAAGAGCTGCTGGCCCGTCACCGCACTAAAGGCGACACGCTGCTGATTATTACCGCCACTAACCGCTTTATTACCGCGCCGATTGCGGAGCGCTTGGGTGTCGATCACTTGATCGCGGTGAATCCGGAAGTGAAACAGGGCCGTTACACCGGCCGTGTTTCCGGCACGCTGAGCTACCGCGAAGGCAAAGTCACCCGCCTAGAGCAGTGGCTTCAAGAGCAAGACTTAAGCCTGGAAGGCGCTTGGTTCTACAGCGACTCACACAATGATTTACCGCTATTAGAAATAGTCGAGCACCCTGTCGCCGTTGACCCTGACGACACCCTACGCAACGTCGCCGAAGAGCGCCAGTGGCGAATTATGAGCTTGAGGGATTAGATTGGTGAAGGCGCTAGGCCTCAGTACGGTAACCATGAACGGCATGGCCTGGTGAAATTACTTCCTCTATCGATTCTGGCGTTCCATTGAAGAAATGCTTGTCTACCTGCAAAAGACCATAGCAAGACTCGCTCATTTCATTATTTTATGGGTGCAGTGTCAGTCGTTTTTGCAGCCACCACCGGCTGTTGCGATTGGTTCTCTATGGGCTGATATAGACAGGAGTGATTCAATTGGAAAAGACTGGTCAGGCCCAGCAGCGCCATATTGCGCTCAATCTCGCGCTGCAAGAGATCGGCGACATGCTCCACACCGGCTTGGCCTGCACAGGCGGCCGCGTAATTAAATGGGCGTCCGATGAAGACGAAGTCGGCCCCCAGCGCCAAGGCCTTGATGACATCGGTGCCACGCCGGAAGCCACTGTCGATCATGATGGGGATATCGCTGATACGGCGTTTGACCTCGGGTAGCACCTCAAGTGGAGAGATCGTGCAGTCCAGCTGTCGAGCGCCGTGATTGGACAGGATGATGCCGTCCACGCCTGCCTGACGGGCACGCACCGCATCCTCGGGGTTCAGCACACCTTTGACGATCAATGTGTCAGGCCATAAGCGCCGCACAAGATCGAGATAATCCCAGTCAAAATGGCGACGCCCCGAGAAGTCCCGCGCGGCTTGGCGGGAGATGACGGGGGCTCCCCGCTCGGCATGGTTGTTCTCGAAGTGCGGCATGCCATGTTTTAAGAGCGTGCGCAGGAAGGTATTACACAGCCAGCCGGGTCGCATCAAACCATCGACTGCCAAGCGAAGGGTTGGCTCAAGCGGGGATGAAAACCCCGAACGGCGGAAATTGTCGGGATTGGGCGGCACCGGATAATCAAGCGTTACCACCAGTTTTTTGAAGCCTGCTCGTTTGATCCGCTCGAGCAGGGCTTCGATACCTTCCGGTGTGCCGGGCAGGTACGCCTGGAACCAGTCGGCGCCCTCAACCTTTGCCACCTCTTCCATCGGCACTAGAGACGACCCACTCATTATCATCGGCAGATTACGTTTCGCCGCTGCGCGTGCCAGCACTAGGTCGCCTTGATAAGCCGACAGGGCGCTGATGCCCATGGGGGCGATACCGAAAGGCACGGCATAACGCTTGCCATACAGCTCCGTTTGCAGATCAATCTGCGAGACGTTGACAAATGCCTTGGGCAAAAAGCGGTAATCATCAAAAGCGGTGAGATTAGCGCGCTGGGTTCGTCCATCCTCTGCGACATGGTCGATATAACCAAAAATAGGCCTTGGCAACTTCCGACGTGCTAAACGCTCTACATCGTGCAAATTACGGATGCTGGCGAGTTTGTTTCGAGTCCAGCGTTGTTGGAGCCAACCTTTCACGCAATACTCCTAATGATTATTTTATTTTAAGCTATTTGGACAGTTAACCCGTGTTTACCAACCCACTAGGTTATTAATAAATCACTAGGTTACTAAATCACTCTCAAATACGTTAGCTCAAGCAGCCAATAAAAATGGGACAGTGCCTTGGCACTGTCCCATGTTGACTACTTAGTCACATTCTAACTACTTAGCTCAGCAGCGTCTTAGGTCAACTGAGGCCCAGCCTGAATGATCGCTTCGTTAACGCCTTTAAACTTCTTGAAGTTATCGACGAATTTTGTCGCCAGCTCTTTGAGGTGGCGGTCGTAGGCATCGCGATCCTGCCACGTTTCACGCGGGTCGAGCAGGCTGGAATCGACGCCCGGCACAGCGACCGGCACTTGCAGGTTAAGCCCATCGATATGTTTAGTGTCAATGTCGCGCAGCACACCAGACTGAATAGCACTGATGATGGCGCGGGTGGTCGGGATAGAGAAGCGCGAGCCGCCTTCACCGTAAGCACCGCCGGTCCAGCCGGTATTGACCAAGTAAACCTGAGCATCCTGCTTATCGACACGCTTGATCAGCAGGTCAGCGTATTCGCGTGCAGGGCGCGGGAAGAACGGTGCACCAAAGCAGGTGGAGAATGTGGCAGCTAGACCTTCAGCAGAGCCCATTTCAGTGGAGCCCACTTTAGCGGTGTATCCTGACAGGAAGTGATAGGCCGCGGCTTCTTTGGAAAGAATCGACACGGGCGGCAGTACGCCAGACATATCGCAAGTCAGGAACACAATGGCATTCGGCTCGCCCGCCAGGTTTTCCGCTACGCGCTTTTCAACGTGCTCCAGCGGGTACGCGGCGCGGGAGTTCTGGGTCAGACTATCGTCGGCGTAGTCGGGCTCGCGACGATCATCCAACACCACGTTTTCCAGCACGGTGCCGAACTTAATAGCGTTCCAGATGACCGGCTCGTTCTTCTCGGAAAGATCGATACACTTGGCGTAGCAGCCGCCTTCCATGTTGAAGACGATACCGTCGCCCCAAGCGTGCTCGTCATCACCAATCAGGAAGCGCGCCTGGTCAGCGGAAAGCGTGGTTTTACCGGTGCCCGAGAGACCGAAGAAGAGACAGGTTTCGCCATCTTCACCCACGTTCGCGGAGCAGTGCATGGGCAGTACGTCGGCGGCGGGTAGCAGGAAGTTCTGCACGGAGAACATGGCTTTTTTCATTTCACCGGCATAGCGCATGCCCGCAATAAGCACTTTTTTCTCGGCAAAGTTGATGATCACGCAACCATCAGAGTTAGTGCCATCGCGAGCAGGGTCACACTCAAAGCCTGCGGCGTTGAGAATTGTCCATTCCCCTTTAACAGCCTGGTTATAAGCCAGGGGGCGCACAAACATGGTACGGCCAAACAGGTTTTGCCAAGCGGTTTCGGTGGTGACGCGCACTGGTAGGTAGTGAGCGGAATCACTGCCCACATGCAACTCAGAAACAAAATGGTCTTGGCTGACCAGATAGTCATTGACCCGATCCCATAGGGCGTTGAACTTGTCTGCGTCGAAAGGCTGGTTAACGTTGCCCCAATCGATTTGGCTGCTGGTGGAGGACTCGTCAACGATATAACGGTCTTTCGGTGAACGCCCGGTACGCAAGCCGGTATTTACTACCAGAGCACCGTGGGCCGAGAGGCGGCCTTCGCCACGTGCCACGGCGCGCTCGATGAGTTCGGCGCTGCTGAGATTGACGTGGGCTTGGGGAGCTTGAGTCGTGGTCATGTCGATTCCTGGGCCTTGAGGCCGTTATATCTCGTTACCGGGCGTCACCGACGCCTTAAATGTCATCCCAGTCCTGCTAAATCGGCTGGGCACGCTGAAGTCCGGCGCATTATGGCAAAAAGAAAGCCCCCAGGAAACGGGGACTAAGACCAAATATCTTGTAGTTAAACTACTACAAAGACACTACATTTTGTGCTGCAGCGCAGTAAAAATTAAAACAGTCGTTTGCAATAATGGCCAAATTCATTGGTTCTACTGGCTCGCTTAGCGACACTTAAAAACGCCCGACTGTACAGCTGCGACTACATACCTAGTGAATTGTGGGCGATGGGGCTTCGGGGTCGTCTAACAAAGTTTCAATATCCGCCGCCGTGTAGTGATATTTCGTATGGCAAAAGTGGCATTGGGTGTCGATAGCGCCCTGTTCGTGAAGAATATCTCGCAGTTCTTCCTTGCCTAGCGTGTGCAGTGCATGGCTCATTCGTTCGCGGGAGCAGGTGCAGCCAAAGCGCAGGGCTTTGGGTTCAAAAACGCGCACGGTTTCTTCATGGTAAAGGCGGTGCAGCACTTCGCGCTGCTCAAGCCCGAGCAGTTCTTCTGTTTTAATCGTATCGGCTAACTGCACGCTGCGGTCCCAGGCATCAACATCCTGGTTTTGTGACTCTGCGGGGAGGCGTTGGAGCAACAACCCACCTGCGCGCTTCTCATCCGCCGCTAACCATAGGCGGGTTGGCAGCTGCTCGGATTGCGTAAAGTAGGCTTCCAGGCAGCCCCCTAGCGTCTCCTGATCCAGCGCGACAATGCCTTGATAGCGATGGCCTTCACGGGGGTCGAGGGTGATGACGATTTGGCCCTCACCGACCAGTTCACGGAAAGAGGCATGCTCGCTAGGCAGGTCGGCGTCTTCCGCGATACGGGCAATCGCCCGCAATTCACCACCGGGGTTGGATTCAGCCATTAGTAATGACAGAACGCCGCGGCCGCGCACTTCGATGCTTAGCGTGCCATCCAGCTTAACGGTATCGGTGAGCAGCGCCACGGCAGCTAACAGCTCGCCCAGTAGCTCATTGACCGCGGGTGGGTAGGCGTGGCGATCCAACACTTCGTGATAGGCGGCCGCTAGGGTGACGATCTCGCCGCGGACATTGGTGTGATCGAACATAAAACGTTGAATTTGATCGGACATAATTTGGCAACCTACTATAAAGGACGGCGGGTGTTTAGCTGCGACTCATCTTTAACTGGGCTATTGGTGCTGCTGCACTGAGTGAATAGCCGTGTGGGCTACTCACCCTGATTGCGTTGGAAGCGCTGAATATCGCGGCGCTGCTTTTTATCAGGACGTTTGAGCGGATGCTGCATCGCCTCGTTAGTGAGACGCCTTGCTTCGGCTTCCTTGGCACGACGCTGCACACTTGCGTCTGTTTCTGCATAGAGCGTGCGCGCTTCTGGCGCACCGCGCCGTTGATCCGAAAGCGATATCACCTCTACCTCTAAGACCTCCCAGCCCTGGGGCACCCGAATAAGCGCACCTAACTCGACCTGCTTGCTGGTTTTAGCGCGGCCGCCGTCGTAGTGAACCTTGCCACCTTCAATGGCTTTTTTAGCCAGCGCGCGGGTCTTAAAGAAACGCGCTGCCCAGAGCCATTTATCTAAGCGTACGCTCTCGCTCATTAACGCTCTCCTTGCGATTCTGACAGCTGTTCCGGCAGTTGTTCGGGAAACAGATGAGCGAACCGATCCAGGGCTATAAACTCCTGTAGCTCTTTTTCAGGCCGCTGGCTGTCAGGTTGTTTAATGCCCAGCAAATGCTTAATGCCAAACTCACGAGCACTTTCCAGCACGCGGGCATTGTCATCAATAAATAGTGTTCGTGCCGGGTCAAAAGGCTCGATTTCCTGCAACGCAAACCAGAACGCCTGCTCCTCTTTAGCAGCCCCCACGTCCTCGGAAGAGACGATAGCATCCAGGTAGCTTTCCAGGCCGGTGAGGGGCAGTTTCAAGGCAAGACTGGCGCGATCAGCGTTGGTGGCAAGCACCACCCGTGGGTGTGCTAGTTTAAGCCATTTGAGGAAATCCAGTGCGTCGCTGCGCAGGCCTATCAGATGTTGCACTTCCCGCTTCAGGGCAACGATATCTACCCCTAGCTCGCGGCTCCAGTACGCTAGGCTGTACCAGTTTAAAGTACCCTGCTCGCCGATAATACGCGCCCGCAGCGCTTCCTGGGAGGCTTCATCCAACTGGTGCAATTCGCGGTAACGTCGCGGTAAATGATCCAGCCAAAAGTGGCTGTCGAAATGTAAATCCAGCAGCGTGCCATCCATATCAAGGAGGACAGTGTCTATCTCGCGCCAATCAATCATTGCCGCTCCAGTCACGTTAGGAGTAAGCGTGCTATTGTAGCTTAACCGCCTTTTACCAGCCATGGAGGCACATGTTTATGTCTACGCTCCCCCCTACTCGCCCAACCTTTAATCACCCTGAAGATGGCAGCGTTAACCGCTCGGGTTACCAGCAAAAACCACAGATTCTGGCGCGTAAGCAGATTGCCCAAAGCCGTTTATTCCAGATTGAGTCACTGGATCTGCGTTTTTCCAATGGCGAAGAGCGCCAATTTGAACGTTTAACCGGCGCGGACCGGGGCGCGGTGATGATGGTGGCAATGCCTGACCCGGAGCACGTGCTACTGATTCGCGAATACGCCGCCGGGTTTGAAGATTATGTGCTCACCTTGCCAAAAGGGTTGGTCGACCCCGGTGAAGACATTATCACCGCTGCCAATCGCGAGTTGATGGAGGAGTGTGGCGTGGGTGCGCACCGCATCGAGCCGTTGGTTGAGCTTTCCCTGGCGCCGAACTATATGCGCCACCGCATGCAGGTGCTGCTTGCCACCGACCTTTACCCCAAGCGACTGCCAGGGGATGAACCCGAGCCATTGATTGTGGAAACCCACGCCATTGAGGAGCTCCCTGCCCTGCTATTGCGCGAGGATTTTCACGAAGCCCGCGCGATCGCAGCACTCTATATCGCCCGAGACCGGTTGCGGGAAGAGAAACGCAATAGTGCGACGGATTTGCTTTGAGGTAATAACGTAAAGCTTTCCTTCCGTCACTGCAGATATTTTCCTGATGTCGTTGCAAGGAGCGCAGCGACGCGGCAATCTCAATCCACGGCGGCATACCAACCCGAGATTGCTTCACTGCGTTCGCAATGACAGAAGGCCTGCGTTTGCAATGACATGAAGCTCGCGTTCGGCTTCTCTTACTTATTTAAAGATGATTTTTCAATGTAATCCAACGCCGCTGGCGGTGGCTGTCCAGGCCGGCTTCCAGCAGAGCCATCGAACGCAGGGCATCGTCGACGCTTACCGGTAGCGGCGCTTTATCGCGGATAGCGGCGGTAATGCCCTGGTAATAAGCCAGGTAATCACCCGGTAGCGTCGGAAGTTCACGGCGCATCAGCGGCGCGTTTTCACCCTCTCCTTCACGCAGCGTTAACGTGCCATGTTGGCTATCTTCGCCCCACTGTGGTGCGGGCACTTCGCCTGCTTTCAGGCGATCCTCCTGGGGATCCAGACCGTACTTAACGAAGCTGCCTTGGGTGCCATGAATCCGAAAACGGGGGGTTGGATCGGCAACCAATGTGCCAGCGGCCAAGGTAACGCGAAAGCCTTCGTAATCGAGCAGTACCAGGAAATCGTCGTCGACCTGGGAGTCGTCACGTAGTGCGTCCAGTTCCAGCAAGATTGCCTGAGGCATGCCAAACAGTTCGCAGGCTTGGTCCAGCAGGTGCGGGCCCAAATCGTACCAGATGCCACCACCGGGGGTCGCTTTCTCGCGCCAGCGATCACGCACTTCCGGGCGAAAGCGGTCAAAATGTGATTCAAAATTCACCAGTCGCCCTAGCGTCCCCGCTTCAAGCAACGCTTTAACGGTTAAGAAATCGCTATCCCAACGGCGGTTGTGAAATACCGACAAAAGACACTCTTTTTCATCCGCCAACTTTTTGAGCAACTTTCCTTCAGACAGCGTGACCGTGAATGGCTTATCGACCACCACGTGCTTGCCCGCCGACAGTGCCGCTTTCGCGAGCGAAAAATGCGTGTCGTTGGGTGTCGGAATAACAATCAGATCAATATCGCTGCGCTTGCAAAGCGCCAACGCCTGGGCCTCCACCTCTACGCTAGGAAGTGACGCCTGCACCTTAGCAGCATCGCTTGAGGATACCGCCACCAAATCCAGGCCGTCCGTGGCCTGAATCAGCGGTGCGTGGAAGGTTTGGCTAGCGAACCCGTAGCCGACTAATCCAACGTTAATAATTGCCTTCATTTGATTCCTTCAGGTTTGTTACTGCGACTGATGATTGCTGCACTTAGTGCCCTATCAATCCAGCTTGCTTAGGTCCCGAACGGCCCCTTTGTCGGCAGATGTCGCCAATAGCGCATAGGCTTTCAGCGCTGGGGTAATCTTGCGGGGGCGCTGTTCAACGGGCTTCCAGGCGGTGACGCCTTTTGCCTCCATCGCCTCGTGGCGAGCCGCCAGCTCAGCATCCTTCAGGTTGACGTTGATCGTCCGGTTAGGAATATCAATACGGATGATATCGCCCTGCTCAATTAAGCCAATGGCGCCCCCAGCTGCGGCTTCCGGCGACACATGGCCAATCGAAAGCCCAGAGGTGCCGCCCGAAAAGCGACCATCGGTGAGCAGCGCGCAGGCTTTGCCTAACCCTTTAGACTTGAGATACGAAGTGGGATAAAGCATCTCCTGCATACCGGGGCCACCTTTAGGCCCCTCGTAGCGGATCACGACGACATCGCCCGCTTTGACCTTATCCGCCAATACATGGGCAACCGCCTGATCCTGAGACTCAACCACATGGGCGGGGCCTTCGAATACCAGGATTGATTCGTCGACCCCGGCGGTTTTCACCACGCAACCATCCAGCGCGATATTGCCATACAGTACGGCTAAGCCGCCCTGCTGGGAGAACGCGTGCTCAAGATCGCGAATACAGCCGGTGGCGCGGTCGCCATCCAAACTCGGCCAGCGGGCGCTTTGGGAAAAGGCAGTCTGGGTGGGGATACCGCCCGGCCCAGCTTTAAAGAACTCAACGACTTCGGCGCTGGGCGAACGCATAATGTCCCACTCATCCAGCGCGGCTTTGAGACTGTCGCCATACACGGTGGGTACCGAGGTATCCAGCACACCGGCACGATCCAACTCACCTAGAATCGCCATGATACCGCCCGCACGATGGACATCTTCGATATGATATTTCTGAGTGTTGGGCGCTACTTTGCAGAGCTGGGGCACTTCACGGGAGAGGCGGTCGATATCCGCCATGGTGAAGTCCACCTCGGCTTCCTGGGCAGCCGCTAGGAAGTGCAGAATAGTGTTAGTAGAGCCACCCATGGCGATATCCAGGGTCATGGCGTTTTTGAACGCTGCTTTGGAGGCAATGGCACGGGGTAGCAGGTGCGCTTCATCGCCTTCATAGTAGCGTTTGGCCAGCTCGACAATGCGGTGACCGGCTGTTTCAAATAGGCGACGACGATCAGAGTGGGTGGCCAGCACGGTGCCGTTACCGGGCAAAGCCAAGCCTAGCGCCTCGGTCAGACAGTTCATCGAGTTGGCGGTGAACATACCCGAGCAGCTACCGCAGGTGGGGCACGCGCTACGCTCGACTTCGGCAAGCGTTTCATCATCCACGCTGTCATCGGCGGCCATGACCATGGCATCGACGAGGTCCAATCCGTGGTTAAGCAGCTTGGTTTTACCCGCTTCCATGGGGCCGCCAGAAACAAAGATAACCGGGATATTGAGGCGCAGCGCGGCCATCAACATCCCTGGGGTAATTTTGTCGCAGTTGGAGATACATACCAGCGCATCGGCACAGTGGGCGTTGCACATGTACTCAACGCTGTCGGCAATCAGGTCACGGCTAGGCAACGAGTAGAGCATGCCGTCGTGTCCCATGGCGATGCCGTCATCCACTGCAATGGTGTTGAACTCTTTCGCTACGCCACCCGCTTTCTCAATCTCCCGCGCCACTAGCTGGCCCATGTCCTTTAGGTGAACATGGCCCGGCACAAACTGGGTGAAGGAGTTGGCGACGGCAATAATCGGCTTTTGAAAATCACCATCCTGCATACCAGTGGCGCGCCACAGGGCGCGTGCACCGGCCATATTACGACCAGCGGTGGTGGTTCGTGAGCGATACTCTGGCATGGCGTCTCTCTCTTGATGTCTATCTCAAAGACGATTCACTATTTTTATTAGCCCACGGCAAGGATGGCCGCAGGCCAAGCTATTCTGAATAATATCAGCAACCTTGGATTGTGGCATGCGCTTTACACAGAGACTAGGCCCACTCTGAAAACACAGCGAGCAAGGGTAATTGTCCTTACTAACTGTAAGGCTGATGCAGGATTATTTGGTAATTCAGTAAACAAATGTAAAAAAGCGCCGTACTTACGTACAGCGCTTTAATTACGTCATGGGTGTAACGGTTGAACCTACCCGCGACCAAACACCACATCGGCTACATCGCGGTAGCGTTTGGCAAAATGCACCGTCATGCCCTCTTTCAGATAGTCCGGCAACTCTTCGTAATCACGTTTATTGGCCTCGGGCAGGATCAATTCGAAAATATCACTGCGCCGCGCGGCAATCACTTTTTCGCGAATACCGCCAACCGGCAGCACTTGGCCGGTTAAGGTTAGTTCGCCGGTCATCGCCAGGGGCCGATCAATGGCATGGTGCTTAGCCAACGACAGCAGCGCAGTGGTCATGGTAACGCCGGCCGAAGGGCCATCTTTCGGCGTGGCCCCTTCGGGCACGTGTAAGTGCACAAATGCCGAGTCAAAGAAATCGGCATCGGCGCCATACTCCTGCAGGTGGCCCAGGGTAT
Source organism: Vreelandella sp. DA03-1M (assembly GCF_055725665.1). Taxonomy (NCBI): domain Bacteria; kingdom Pseudomonadati; phylum Pseudomonadota; class Gammaproteobacteria; order Oceanospirillales; family Halomonadaceae; genus Vreelandella; species Vreelandella sp. DA03-1M. The sequence continues at coordinate 1,478,930 of NZ_CM146798.1, read as the reverse complement.
AGCTGTAAGCGATATTGGCTGACTCCTGCATCACCTCGCCGAGCTTGCCAGTCAGCTTAAAGCCACGATCCAGCGAGTGTACCTTGCCCGCTTCAATGGGTAGCGTTGCCCCGCCCATGGAGGTCCACGCCAAGCCGGTCACCACCCCTTCGCCGGTCAGCACTTTTTCCTTGCGGAAAATCGGTGCGCCTAAGAATTCTTCCAGATTCTTCACCGATATCTTGACCGTTTCGGGCTCCTCTTCGAGCAGCTTGACGGCCGATTTACGCACAATACGATGCAGCTGCTTTTCAAGCTGGCGAACACCGGCTTCACGGGCGTAGCCTTCAATCACTTGCTTTAAGGCCGCATCGGACAGACTGATACGCTTTTTCGTTAGGTTGTCGCGTTTGAGCAGCTTCGGCCACAGGTGATGCTTGGCAATTGCCAGCTTCTCTTCGGCGATATAGCCGGAAAGACGGATCTGCTCCATGCGGTCTAGCAACGGCCCTGGAATTGAATCCAGCGTATTAGCGGTGCATATAAACAGCACCTTGGAGAGATCCATACGCACATCGAGATAGTGATCGAGGAAGTCGACGTTCTGCTCGGGGTCGAGTACTTCCAACAGCGCCGAAGCAGGGTCGCCCTGGAAGGACTGCCCTAGCTTGTCGATCTCATCCAGCATGATGACGGGGTTTTCGACCTCGACCTCTTTAAAGGCTTGCACCAGCTTGCCCGGCATCGCGCCGACATAGGTACGCCGATGGCCTTTAATTTCCGCTTCGTCGCGCATGCCCCCAACAGAGAAGCGGTAAAACTGACGTCCCAGGGCTTCAGCGATCGAACGCCCAATGGAGGTCTTACCTACCCCTGGCGGGCCGACCAACAGCACTATCGAGCCGCCTACGTCGCCTTTAAACGTGCCCTCGGCCAGAAATTCGATAATACGCTCTTTAACGTCTTTCAAACCGTCGTGGTCGCGATCCAACACTTGCCGCGCGTGGGGTAGATCGAGCTGATCCTGGCTGGTCACCCCCCAAGGCAGCGAGGTTAACCAGTCCAGATAGTTGCGCGTGGTGCCATATTCCGGCGAGCCGGTTTCCAGCACACTGAGTTTATTGAGCTCATCGTCAATACGCGATTGAACCCGTTCGGGCACAACCAACGACTCCAAACGCGCTCTAAAGGTATCCACGTCATTTTCGCGATCATCTTTGGAGATACCCAATTCACGCTGGATAACCTTGAGCTGCTCACGCAGGAAGAACTCGCGCTGGCGATCCTGCATTTGCGCGTTGACCTGCTCGCTGATCTCACCCTGCAGCAGCGCTACATCGATCTCTTTACGCAACAGCGGCAGCACTTTCTGCATCCGCTCTTCCACCGACAGGGTGGCCAGCACATCCTGAAGCTCTGGGCCTTTGGCGGAGGTAATAGCGGCGGCAAAATCGGTCAGCGGGCCCGGCTGGTGCGGGCTAAAGCGGTTGAGGTAGTGCTTGAGCTCTTCACCGTACAGCGGGTTGATCGGCAGCAGCTCTTTAATGCCGTTGATGATCGCCATGGCATAGGCGCGGGTCTCTTCGTTCTCCGCGTCAACCGGCTCTTTCGGGTAGGTGACTTCCACCAGATAAGGCGGTTCTTTGGAGAGCCAACGGGTAATTTTAAAGCGCTGCAGGCCCTGAGCGATAAACTGGATCTGGTCGTCTTCGCCCTTGAGTTTATGCACCTTCACCGCCGTACCAATCTCAGGAAAACCTTCGTGATCAAGAGAGGTAACGCCCTGCTCGCCGACATAAGCGACGCCCAGGGTGTGGTGCGGCGTGTTACCCACGCGGCGCATGGTCTCTTCCCAGCGCTCACGGTTAACCACCAAAGGCTGAACCTGGGCGGGGAAGAAAGGACGATTATGAATAGGGAGAAGATAAATGCGCTCGGGCAGCATGTCGCTGGCGGGCACTAGAGAGTTCACCCGCTCGCCGTCAGAGCGATACTCTTCACTGCTCTTCTCGTCACTGCTCTTATCATCAACGTCGTGGGATTTATCGGTATTTGAGGATGACTCTTCATCGTCAATTTGCCAATCGAGGTGTTCTTGATCGCGTTCGTAATCCTGGTCGCTCATGCGTCCTCCAATGAACCGATACCGGCGGTGAGAACCGCCTAGCTTTGTTCATGGAATGCGGGCACATAGCAGAAACTTCAACCCTTAGGGAGGTTAGATGACAAAATGCTAGTCCCTTTTGCACTGCGAAGGAGCCTAGTTCGATCATTTAGAGGAGCTTTCTCATACGCAATGACAAATAAGGGCAACCCCAGATTGCGTCAGGGCGTTCGCAATGACAGGCCTAAGGCCATAATTCGGGCATGGGGCGACCATTAACACGCCAGACGCCGCGCACTACATCAAACTGCAATTCACGGGTGCCAAGCGGCAAGCCTAACCATAGCGCGGCAACGGTGGGCGCATCATACCAGGTAAAGTCACCATCAATACGCTCCCGCCATTTCGCCTGCTCTTCCTCTTCGTCGAGATTAACCACGCTCAGCTCATCCAAGGCGCGGGCGTCAAAAAACAGCGCGCCATCCGCATCGAGACGAATCCCTAGCAGCGGGCTGTCTATCGCCACTGTGGGCACATCTAGGCGCGGCGAGTCACTGAGCATATTCCGAAAATCAGGCTCAAGACGGGCCAGCAACCCTTCAGCCATGGGCAGGCTGGCATCGCCCCAAGCGGCTTCCTGGCGTAAACGGCGAATGGCGTGGCGAACCGCATCGGCGTTGATGCGCGAAAGCTCCATCTCTATTCGCCCATTAAGCAACGGCGTATCGGGCGCTTCTGAGGGAACCATCACCTCCCCCACTTCTAAATCGCCGTTAATGCGCAGTTCGCTTTCATCCAGCACCATATGGCTATTTAAATCGAGCGGCGCCAGTTGGATGTCATAGGAGGGATAACTAAGCGTCAGTGTCTCAATATGCAGATGATCGCGCTGGGCAAAGTGGTAAGCACCATCGGTATAGGTGTAGCGGCTTTCAAGCACCGTGGGGCCTAATGCAAGCTGGGCCAAGCCATCGGTCAGCGTTAGCTGATCCAATAACCCACGCAGGCGCCAATCACCAAAGACGCCTTCGAGGCGCAGCCGACCACCACGGACGGCTAACTCGCGACCATTTTGTTGAATGACAAAAGGCGCCAGGGCAAGGCGTAGTTCACTGTGGCCGCTAAGGGTGTGATAACGCCCCTGCCAGCGAGGCACCGAAGGGGCGGTAACCTCCCCCACTGCTTGCTGCAATACGGTATCCAGGCGAGGTAATACGGTGCCTTCTACATCCGTGCTTAAAATGCCGTGGCGGGCGCTATAGGTCAGTTCAAGCCGCCAGGGGCGACCCAATAGCGGTGAAAGTATCAGCCGCCCTTGGGAACTTAGCCAACCCTGGCGGCTCTCAGTTCTGTTGACACGCCATTCGCCCCGCGCTTCCAGATCTTCTAGCGCCTGACGCAGGCTGCGCTCAAAGAGCACGCTTGAGAGAAGTTGCGCTGCCATCCATACCACGGCGATTATCGCCAGGGTAGGGACAATCAGACGTTCCTTGCGCATGCTGCCTCCTTGGTGCCAACGCACTTAAATGGCGAAAGCTACCGACAATGCCTAGTATCTGTAATACCTAGTATCCGTACCGTTTTCCTAATGAATTTTTTAATGCAGCCAGAACCACAAGTGCATAATACTCCAGGCGTAGACCCCTGCCATCACATCATCAATCATAATACCGAAACCACCGGCTACACGGCGGTCAGCCCAACGTATTGGCCAGGGCTTAAAAACATCGAAGATACGAAAGACCACAAACCCCCATAGCGCAGCTTCCCATGAAAAGGGCACCGCGGCCATAGTGAGCCAGTAGCCAACAAATTCATCCCACACAATCCCTGAGTGGTCGTGTACGCCTAAGTCGTGTGACGTCTTATCGCATAGCCAAACGCCAACAACAAAAGCGACGAAACAAATACTTAGGTACCAGCCTAAGGGCAAATCCGCCATCATCCAGTAGAACGGAATGGCGGCCAGCGTGCCAAAGGTGCCGGGAGCCCACGGCACCGTGCCGCTACCTAAGCCAAAGGCAAAAAAATGTGTTGGGCGACGCCAGACACTTTTCGGTGCACGATTCATGGCGTGTCCCCACTAAAATGCTGCCAACCGGCATAGCCATTGACATAACTACTCAGATCACTCTGGTCAGAAGCACTAATGCCTAGCGGCTCGCAACAGCGACCAATCACCGTTAGCGTCAAGCCTAATGACGCCAGACGCTGCTGAGCCTTGGCTATATCGTCAGCGTGTAAGGTGACGAGCAGTTCATAATCATCACCACCGGACAGCGCCGCCTTTAGTGCAGCCTCCCGACCCAGCGTGTTTTCCAGCTCTTCTGCCAGCGGTAAAGCGGCTATGTCGATGACTGCCCCGACCTGCGAAGCCGCGCGAAGATGCGCCAGGTCGGCCATTAAGCCATCAGAAATATCCATCGCCGCGGTGGCTAATCCACGCAGTGCCACGCCCGCCACCAAACGCGGCTCAGGCAGCAAATAGCGGCGCAGCAATGGGTGCGCCAAGTCACGCTCACCCTTGTGCCAGAGCGCTAGCCCACCGCCCCCGCCGCCTAATGCACCGGTAACGGCAATCAGGTCGCCAGGTTGAGCACCGCTGCGGGTCAGCGCTTCGCCCACCGGCACCTCGCCCATGACGGTCACGCCAATCGAAAGCGCGCCAGAAGTGACGTCCCCGCCAACCAGCGTGGTGGCGTGTTGCTGGCAGAGTGTATGAAAGCCACGCGCATAGTCAGCAAGCCAAAGATGCGTTGCTTCATCATCGGCAAATTGGCGCTGATCAAAGGTTAATGCCATCAGGCACCAGCGGGATTTGGCCCCCATGGCGGCCAAATCGCTAAGCGCGACCGCCAAGGCACGATGGCCCACCGCGAAGGCTGGCGCTTCGCGGGGAAAGTGAACACCCACCACCGAGGTGTCAACGCTCACGGCCAACTGTTGGCCCGCTTGCGGCATCAATAGCGTGGCGTCGTCTCCACATCCTAGTGTGACGCCATTTGACGCGGTCGACGCCTCCTGCGACGACATGAAATAGCGTCGGATCAAATCAAATTCGGCAAGCACAAAGGCCCCTTAAACGCATTGTCATGACACTCGCGTTCAGAGACGGCGAGCGCTGACCTCGGCACTACGCAGGCGAATCGCCAGCTTGTCTAGAATGCCGTTCACGTATTTATGGCCGTCGGTGGCGCCAAATGACTTAGCCAACTCAACGCCTTCGTTAATCACTACACGATAGGGTACTTCCATTCGTCGGGATAGCTCGTAAGCGCCTAAGCGAAGAATTGCCAGCTCGACGGCATCGAGATCTTCCAGGCGGCGATCCAGTAATGGAGAGATTTCACGATCCAGTTCCGCTTTAAAACGTACGGTGTTGTGCAGCAATTCGTGAAACAGCGCTTTGTCGGCGATCTCCATCACCTTGACCCAGTTTTCGTGGTCTTCCAGGTCGTCATCGGCTACCTGGCTACGAAACTCAGCTTCAATGGTAGTGATGGATTTACCCGTCATGTGCCACTGATAAAGCCCCTGCACGGTTAACTCACGCGCCGCGTGGCGGCCTTGCTGAGCGGCAGAGGGTTTACGCTCGCTCATTGGGTATCTCCTAACGGCAGCGCGCGTAGTAGTGAGACCATTTCCATGGCGGCCATGGCCGCTTCGGTGCCTTTATTACCGGCTTTGGTCCCCGCACGCTCAATCGCTTGTTCGATCGTCTCAACGGTTAACACGCCGTTAGCGACCGGGGTTTCAAACTCAAGCTGCAGGTGATTAATCGCTGTGTTGCAGCCGCCCGCCACGTATTCAAAGTGCGGCGTTCCACCGCGAATCACCGCGCCTAGCGCGATGACGGCATCAGGCTTCATCACCTTCAGCACGCGCTTAACTGCTAACGGCAGTTCCCAGGCACCCGGCACGTGAACAATATGAATATGCTCGGCATCGACGCCATGACGCGTCAAGCTGTCGACCGCCCCTTCCACCAGGCTATCCACCACGTGATGGTTAAAGCGACCGACCACGATGACATAATGCCCATCGACGTCAACAAAAGTACCTTCAACTTGAGAAAGGGAGTTCATCAATTTATTCCTGCTGCTTAGTACTGCTGGATTAGTACTGCTAGATTAGTCCTGCTGGAGTGACCCTGCTGGATCACTCCTGCTGAAAGGTTGGCTCATCCGCCGTGTCATTAGGCCCTAGACGCTCAACGACTTCGAGATCAAAGCCGGATAGCGCGGAGAACTTCCACGGTGAACTCAATAATCGCATTTTACCCACGCCTAAATAGCGCAGGATTTGCGAGCCGGTGCCGATGGTTAAATAGTTGCCAGCGCCGTCAGAATCACTGGTCCGCGGCTGGCGAACGCGATCCAAAAAGATATCCAGTTGATCTTTTAAATCCTGATGGGGGCGACCGTCATCAATCAGCACAAACACCCCTGCGTTTGAACTGGCAATCTCCTCCAGCGCCCGGTGGGCATCCCAGCGGCACTGGTCGCCTTTCATCAGGCCCATCACATCGCGCAGCGTATCGGTAAGATGCACGCGAACCGTGGTGGACTCCTCTGGGGTGGGCTGACCGTTCACCAGCGCCAAATGGTGAGCGCCCTGGATGCGGTCACGGAAAACGTGCAGCGTCAGTTCGCCATGCGCCGTCATCACCGTTGAGGCTTCCAGGTGATCAATGGTCTGCTCGTTGACGATGCGGTAGTGAATCAAATCCGCAATGGTACCGATTTTTATGCCGTGCTGTTGAGCAAACGCTTCCAGTTCGGGGCGACGCGCCATACTGCCGTCGTCGTTCATGACCTCGCAGATCACCCCGCTGGGGTCACACCCTGCCAGCGCCGCCAAATCACACGCTGCTTCGGTATGCCCCGCACGGCGAAGCACGCCGCCGGGCTCTGCCATCAACGGGAAAATATGCCCCGGCTGAACGATATCAGAGGGCTTGGCATGGGGCGCCACTGCCGCTTGGACCGTGCGCGCGCGATCTGCGGCTGAAATACCGGTGGTAACGCCTTCGGTCGCTTCAATCGAGAGCGTAAATTTGGTGCCAAAGCCGGAGCCATTGTCACGCACCATAAGCGGCAAATTAAGCTGCTCACAGCGGGCACGGGTCATCGGCATACAGATAAGACCACGGGCGAAACGGGCCATGAAGTTGATATGCTCGGCCTGCACTTTTTCGGCGGCCATGATGATATCACCTTCGTTTTCGCGATCCTCATCGTCCATGAGAATCACCATTTTGCCCTGGCGGATATCTTCCACCAGCTCGGCGATAGGGGCTAAGCCTCTAGAGGAGGAGTGCGCCATGGAATCTCCAAAAGTTGTCGCGTAACGTTGCCGCAAAAAAGCTGTTGCGCCAGCTTGTAACGAAAAGTCGTCACGAAATAAGGTTGTCACGTTAGCTGCGATTTCGCGCGTCAGGGTACCTTGCTATCGCCAGTTGCGCTAGTCGACTGAGGGGAAGCGATAATGCGCCAATCGCGCCCCACCGCTCGCATATCATGAATGGTTAAACGTCGCTGATCGGCCATGCGTGAGAGTCCTGGCAGCGCAAATAGCGGTCGTGCCTCGCCACCTAACAGCGTGGGGGCAACAAACAGCTGCAGCTCATCGACCAGTCCCGCATCAAGCAGAGCACCCGCCAGGGTCGCGCCGGTTTCTACCAGCAGCTCATTAACCTGTTCGCTCTCGGCTAACCAATTCAGCATCAAGGCTAAATCAATGCGGCCATCACTACCGGCAGGCAACACCTGCACTTCAGCACCCGCTTTGGTTAACCGTTCGCGCTTTTCAGCCACATGGCCTGGGGTGGTCACCACCAAGGTTCGCCCCGGTTCGCTTAAACAGGCGGCCGCCAAGGGCAAGCGCAAATGGGTATCTAACACCACCCTTAGTGGTTGGCGCTGCACCACCTCATCGGCATTGGCAAGCGACAACTGCTCGGCGCGAAGAGTAAGCCGCGAGTCGTCCATGATAATCGATTCAACGCCGCTTAATATCGCACTGGAGCGCGCTCGCAGCCGCTGCACTTGCGTTCGCGCTTCGGGACCGGTAATCCACTGAGACTCACCGGATCCCATGGCCGTACGTCCATCTAAACTCATGGCCATTTTCAGGCGTACAAAGGGGCGCTGTGTGGTCATTCGGGCAATAAAGCCAGGGTTCAATGCCCGCGCTTCACTCTCAAGCAGGCCTACTGCCACCTCAATACCGGCTTCTTCAAGCAAGCGAATACCCCGGCCACTGACCTGGGGGTTGGGGTCCTGCATCGCAATCACTACCCGAGCCACCTTGGCCTTTTGCAGAGCAACCGCACACGGGCCGGTACGCCCAGTGTGCGAGCAAGGTTCAAGAGTGACGTAAGCCGTCGCGCCCTGGGCCCGTTCACCGGCTGCGATTAAGGCATGGATTTCCGCATGCGGCTCACCGGCTCGCCGATGAAAGCCTTCCCCAACGATCTGCTCATCGCGCACGATCACACAACCGACCCGAGGATTAGGATCGGTGGTGTAAAGCCCTTTGCGCGCCAGCTTAAGCGCCTGCGCCATATAACGGTAATCGTCTTGGCTAAACAGAGCGCTCATTTTGGCGGCTCGCTAGTGTGTCTCACTGTAGAAGAGGACGCTTGATTGGGCTCTTGGGAAAGCCGATCAATCTCAGCACGAAATTCATCCAAATCCTGAAACTTGCGGTACACCGAGGCAAAGCGGATGTAAGCCACATGGTCGAGGGTTTTCAGCGCCTGCATCACCGACTCACCAATATCACGGGCGTTGATCTCACGATCGCCTCGCGCACGGAGGGTTTGACGTATGCGCTCGACGGCCGCTTCAATGGCTTCCGCGCTGACCGGGCGCTTTTCAAGCGCACGCAGCATGCCCGCCCGGAGTTTGGCTTCATGAAAGCTTTCCCGGGAACCGTCTGACTTCACCACGCGAGGCATTACGAGTTCAGCAGTTTCGTAAGTGGTAAAGCGCTCCTGACAGCTCGCACACTGGCGACGACGGCGCACTTGATCGCCATCGGCCACCAATCGCGAATCGGTCACTCGAGTATCGTTTGCACCACAAAAAGGGCAATGCATAGCGGTCAACCTGTTGTCAGCTCGTGCTGGCGTGCCGCACGAGTTAGCGTGTTATAACCTGGCAATGAATATGCTATTAATGGCGTTTAAACCGGCATCAACGTCTTAAGCTAATGGATGTTAGCGTTTAAACGCGCTATCAACCTCGCATTGTAACGATTTGGCACACATGCTGCAGCGTTTGTGGCAGATTGTTTATCAGGAGCCACCCATGTCCCCCTTTGAGCAGACCGTGCACGGCTACCTCAGCCACCTATACGGGCCGCGTGCTGGCGAAGTGCAGCGCCGCTTAAATCAACACCTTGAGCATTTTCTGTCGCTTGCCCCTTTTTCGTCCGCCTCCGGCGATGCTCCTTCCAAAAAAGCACCTTCATGGAGCGAAAAAGATCAGTGGGTAATTAGCTATGGTGACTCCATTATAGAAGAGGGTGTGCCGCCACTGGCAGTCCTTAGCGATTTTCTTCAAGCGCGGCTGGGCGAGCGTATCAGCGGCGTGCATGTGCTGCCCTTCTTCCCGTGGAGTAGCGACGACGGCTTCTCGGTGATCCACTACCGGGAAGTGAATAGTGAGCTTGGCAACTGGTCGCATATCCGCGAGCTCGCCGGTCATTACGACCTGATGGCCGATTTGGTGCTCAACCATGTTTCCAGGGAGTCGCTCTGGTTTGTGGATTACCTGAGCGGCAGCCTGCCCGGCCGCGACTACTTCATCGAAGTTGACCCTGACACCGATGTCTCTCAGGTAGTTCGCCCCCGCAGCAACCCGTTGCTGGTACCTATTTCAACCCGGCGCGGCACCCGTTATCTATGGGCAACCTTCTCCGAAGACCAGCTCGATCTAAACTTTGAACATCCCGATGTTCTGCTGGAGTTCGTCGGCATTCTGCTCTTCTACCTGGAGCAGGGCACACGGATTATCCGCTTGGATGCGGTGGCTTTCTTATGGAAGCGGTTGGGCACCTCCTGTATTCACCTGCCGGAAACCCACACCGTGGTGCGTTTGCTTCGCGCGATTGTCGACCATGTCGCCCCCGGCACTCTGCTGATTACCGAAACCAACGTGCCGCACCAAGAGAACATCAGCTATTTCGGGCTTGAACGGCTCCCCAAGGGGCCGCCCGATGAAGCGCACATGATTTATCAATTCACGCTGCCGCCGCTGCTGCTCCATACCTTAACCCGTGGCGAGGCCAGCACGCTGCAAACCTGGCTTGCCAGCCTGCCGGTTCTGCCTGACCACTGTACTTACCTGAACTTTACCGCCAGCCATGACGGTATTGGTGTGCGCCCACTGGAAGGCCTACTGCCCGATCACGAGCGCGATGCACTGCTGGAGCTGATGCACAAATTCGGCGGTTTTGTCAGCATGCGCAGCAACCCGGATGGCAGCGACACGCCCTACGAGATCAACATCACCTGGTTTGAAGCCATGCGCGGCACCCGCCGTGGCCCGGATCCATGGCAAATAGCCCGCTTCCTCTGCAGCCAAGCGATCATGCTCAGCCTGCAGGGAATACCAGCCCTCTATATTCATACGCTGACGGGCACACTCAACGATGTAGAAGGCGTTGAGCGCAGTGGTCGCCTGCGCTCGATCAACCGGCGGCGCTGGCAGCGTAGCGAGCTGGATCTGCTACTGGATAGTCCTTCCACCCCTACCCACGATGTGTTTCATGCCTTAAACCGGCTGCTGGATCAGCGTCGTCAAGAACCCTGTTTTCACCCCAGTGCTGCTCAGCGGGTGTTGGAATCGCCCCCAGAATTGCTGGCGGTGGAACGTGGCCCCCTGCATGATGGCCGTCGTCTGCTGGCACTATATAACGTCACCGACCTGCCGCTCCCCTTAGCGAATGTGGGTGAGGCGGTAACCCAATCGCTGAACCAACACGCATGGCAGGCGCTTGACCCAAGCAACCCGTGGGTGGCCGAAGGCGCCCTGCCGCCTTATGCGGTGCGCTGGCTGGTGGCCACCGGTTAGTCGCGGCGCCTCCCCCGCCAGTTGCGACATAACGCCCCAGGGGCAACTAACATAATCCTTAAATAATCCAGTACTGCGATGATGCCAGTCCAAGATCACATGAAGGATCGTTACTGGTTATGTTGCAACAAAGCATCGCCCTTGGCCCGATGGGCTTTAGTATTCACCAGCTATTGATCGGCCTGGCCTTTTTATTGGCACTGCTGGCTGGCGCGCTGTTGGGAAGGCGCCATCGGGTAGCCGTCAGCGATACGCTGTTTACCCTGCTGCTGGTTGCCCTTGTCGGCGCGCGCCTGGTTTTTGTCCTGCGTTACTGGGGCGAATACGAGGGGCTACTTTCCCGCCTGGATATTCGAGATGGCGGCTTTGATATTGTCGGTGGTCTTGTCGCGGCACTGGCGTACGCCGGCTGGACGCTGTGGCGCTCCCCTCGCCAGCGGGTGCCACTTTCCGGTGCCCTACTGGCGGGCGGCTTTGTCTGGGGATTGACCGCCGCTAGCGCCACCATGATAGAGCATCAATCCCGGCCGTTGCCGGAGGTGGCGCTGACTACCCGTTCAGGCGAGCCCATTGACCTTCCCCACCTGTCACGCTCGACCCAGCAACCCATGGTGGTCAATTTATGGGCCAGCTGGTGTCCGCCCTGTATCCGTGAAATGCCGGTGTTTGCGCAAGCGCAGGATAATGAACCCGGCATCACCTTTGTGTTCGTTAACCAAGGGGAGTCGCTCGGCCAGATCAACGCTTTTATGGATGAGTACGGCTTTTTTCTCGATAACGTTTGGCAAGACCCACGCAATGCCGTTGGCCAGGCTACCGGCGCCAACGCGATGCCTACCACACTTTACTATGATGCCGACGGCCAACTCGTCAGCACTCATTTTGGCGAACTTTCCAGCGCCACCCTGCAGCAAGGATTGGAGCGTTTACGCTGATTGCTGCACGAGCCGACCACCTTTTTTCGCCTGGCTAACGTCAACTCACTCAACAGGATGTTGCAATGCGCTTGAACCACTACACCACTATCAGCCGTTTTGTTCTCCTGGCAGGGCTGGGAGGAGTATCCATAGGCTACGCCGATGATCTCCCTACCCCAGTACAGGCACTGGCCGACCAGGGCCTGGAAATTCATGGCCAGTTTGACGCCCCTGGCGGTTTGCGCGGCTATGGCGCCAGCGTTCAGGGCCAGGACATGGCCATTTACCTGACCCCAGATGGCGAGCACGCGGTGGTGGGGACACTGACGGACAGCGAGGGTAACGACCTCACTGAAGCGCAACTGGACGAGCACGTGCGTGCGCCTTTAGAAGCACAGACCTGGCAGCTTCTGAGCGAAAGTCATTGGATTCAGGATGGTGACGTGGATGCCTCCCGTGTGATTTACACCTTCACGGACGCCAACTGCCCCTATTGCCGCCAGCTTTGGCAAGACGTTCGCCCCTGGGTGGAAGCAGGTAAGGTACAGCTACGTCATATCATGGTCGGAATCTTAGCGCCCGACAGCCCTGGAAAAGCAGCCGCCCTACTCGGAGCCGGTGACCCGGCTGCGACGCTGCATGCCCATGAAAGTGGCCAGCAGGAAGTCGAAGCTAGCGCCCAACCAAGGGAAATTGAAGAACAAGTGTATACCAATAACCAGCTGTTCGAGGAGCTGGGGCTGTATGCTACCCCCACCTCGGTTTTTCAGCGGAAAACAGGGAACGGAAACGTGCGTCTTGACCGCATTCAGGGTATGCCCAGTGACGATCGGCTGATCGACATGATGGGCAGTGAAGCGCCCTGAAGCCGCGGCGTCACTCTTCAACGTCAGCTCGCGACACCGTGGTCGCGAGCTGACGTTACATCCTGCAGTGTTGCAACCGATTACCACTTTCACTCCTCCGATAAGTTTTCAAACCTCGGCATGCCTACATTCCAGGGTTTGATATCGCCTTTCTCTCCGAAGTTGTCATGGTCTCCCAGCACATGACCATCATGCTCGCGGGTTTGACCATAGAGTGAACGGCCATGGAACCGTTCAGCCGTCTCGGCGACATCCCCTGTATAGCGTGGGTCCTGAGGACGCTCCTGACTGGTGATGTAATAGGCAATATCCCAGGCCTGTTGATCACTGAGCGAGCGGGGCTGGCCAAGCGGCATGTTTTGATAAATGAAGCCCGCCATGGTTTCCAGCCGCGCAATGCCTGCTCCCCAGTTATTGGAGCCGTCACCCCAGGGCGGGGGAAACACGTACTCATCATTTTCATAGTGCCCGGCACCATTTTCCTGGTGGCATATCGAGCAGTTTTCCTGGTAGGCAGTTTCCCCTCTAGCGTAGCTGGGCTCTTCGGTCGGCTCTTCTGGCGCTGGGAAGCCACGACCATAAATCGGCTTGTCGGGATACATCGGTGCGCCGGTGGCCAGCCACTGGTGATAGGCACTGAGTGCCAACATTTCATCACTGCCATACTCCGGTGGTACGCCGTTCATGGAGTAGGCAAAGCAGCCGGCGATACGCTCTTCCAAGTTATTCACATGCTGGTTCTTGCCACGGAAGTCCGGCAGTGTAATGGCCGCTGTCCACACCGGGGCACTGAACGGCACCCGCCCTTCCCCCAGATGGCAACTGGAGCAGTTCATGTCATTGAAGACGTTCTCACCACGCAATTGCTGCGTATTAGTGAATAGATCATGACCGTAGCGGATGACTTTTTTCAGTTCTGGATGAATATCGGCACTTTCCAGATCTTCCATGGTGGGCGGTTCGTGCACCAGTTGGTTCAGCGCTGCATCCGCCCGCTCTTCCTGAGCAAAGACACTGGTGGCGTAAACGCTCATAACGATGCCGACTGTCAATGAACAGCCAGTAAGCGCTAAAACGAGAGGGCGTGGACAGGTTATCATTGTGTTGACTCCTGGTCGGCGGAGGCGGGTTGCTTGGCGTACCAGGCGGAGACAGCCTGGATGTCGTCATCACTCATGCGCTTGGCAATGGCGCCCATCAGGTTTTGCGGATCGTTGCTGCGTGTCTCGTTTTTCCACGCCGACAATTGGGTGCGGATGTAGCCGGCATGCTGGCCTGCAATGCCTGGGAAGGTGTCACCTACGCCCTTGCCCCCAGGCCCATGGCAACTTTGGCAGGAAACAATGTAGGCGTTCCAATCGCCACGTTCGGCGAGCTGCTGCCCGCGGGCCAGTAGCGTCTCGTCGGCTTCATCGCCGCCTTGTCCCTGGGTAGCGGGTAGCTGGCTGTAGTAGGCGGCCACATCGGCGATTTGTTGGTCGTTGAGCATATTGGCAAATGTTGCCATCGTCGCGTTTTCACGCCGCCCCGCTTTAAAATCATGTAACTGCTTGGCGATATAGTCGGCATCCAGGCCAGCTAACCGCGGCCAGGACTCACCATCAGGCACATTCATGCCACTGCCATCGGCCTGGTGGCAGGCGCTACAGCTGGCCGCGGCGGCTTGACCCCGCTCCACATCCCCCTCCTGGGCCACCGCCCCTGCGGCGAACAGGGTGATACCTACACAGAGACCAACCCTGCTGACGTATTTGTTATTCATATCGGTTTCTCCCTTGCGTTATCTTTTTTAGCTGTCCGCCACTGGCACCATCAGGCGAGCGGTAAACCCGCCCCCTGCCGGGCTGGCAAACGCCACTTCGCCATCGAATCGTTCAGCGATTGCCGCGACAATCGCCAGCCCCAGCCCGCTTCCCTGCTGTTTGCTGGCGCGCCAGAAGCGTTGTGTCAGTTGTTTGAGCGTCGCGTCATCGACGCCAGAGCCCTGGTCGCTGACGCTGAAGGTAAGAAAGCGCTGCCCGTGCTCCCACTGCGCCTCCAGCGTTACGGGCGTTTCCGGCGGCCCATGGTGCAGCGCGTTATCGAGCAAATTGCGTAGCGCGGTAATCGCTAGCTCACGAGGCATGGCCAGGGTGGTCTCTGGCCAGCCAACGGGCACCACAAAGCGGCCAGAGTGACTGTGGTGGCAATCCGCCAGGGCACACTCGGCAACATCCGCAACACGGCTTACCTCGCCATCATCAAACCGCGCACGCCCTTCTACCCGTGCCAGAGTCAGCAGCTGATCAAGAGTTGAACTCAGCCGCACCACGCCCTCTTCCGCCTGATTGAGCGATGTCTTCGCCGCTTCCCCGTCAACGCGGCGGGCAACTTGCAGGTGGGTCTTGATGGCCGTCAGCGGCGTGCGCAGCTCGTGCGCGGCGTCATTGGTAAAGCGCTGTTCGCGGATAATGGTTTGCTGCACCCGTGCCAACAGCGCGTTAAGCGTTGTGATGAGAGGCCGGATCTCTTTTGGCAAGCCGTAGGTAGCCACCGGGGCCAGCGCATCCGGATGGCGGTTGGCAAGCGACTCTCGCAGCCGTGTCAGCGGTGCCAGCCCACGCCAGATACCTAGCCACAGCGCCACCATGCTGCCCACCAGCGCCACCACAAACGGCACCACCGCCACCCGAATAACACCGTTGAGCAGTATGTTCCTTTCATCCATCCGGTCGGCGGTGGTAATCACGATGCCATTGCGCTCGTAGGTGAAGACCCGCCAGGTCACATCGCCAGCCTGGCGATAAGTGTGCCCGCTCTCTCCCGGCGCCAGCACATCGTCCATATCGGCATGGGTGCGCGCCATGACCTCGCCTTGGGGTGAATGCACCTGGCAGGCCAGCCCTTCAATAGAAGGAATGGAGAGCACCGGATGCTCGGCGTTCGCCCAAACGTCAACAGGAAGCTGCAAAACCAGCCCAGCTACCATCCGTGCCGACTGCGCCAGGCGTTGGTCCAGGGTTTCTACAAATTTGTCTTCCAGGTCACGCATCAGCCACGCCGCGGCGATACCCCATAGCAACGCCAGGGTTAGCCCCAGGGTGAGCAGTAAGCGCGCGCGTAAACTCATAGCTGGTCCTTATATAGCCGACCCTTATAAGGCGTGCCCGCCAAGTGCACCGCCTCAGGCTTGCCCAGCCGATAGCCAAGCCCGCGCACCGTTTCGATCACTCCGCTCCCGAGCTTGCGGCGCAGATGGTGAATATGCACATTCAGCGCATTGCTCTCGACATCATCATTCATGCCATAAAGGCTGTCTTTGAGCTGATCGGCCGACAGTACGCTACGCGGCGATTGTAGGAAGGTTTCCAGCAGCACCAGCTCACGGCGAGACAGTGAGATCAGTTGCCCTTCGACATACACTTCGCGGGCGGCGGGATCTAACGCGAGGGCTCCATGGGAAATCATGCCGCTGCTGCGCCCTGCCACACGGCGCAGCAGAGCGTGCAGGCGCGCAACTAATTCATCCAGATCGAAGGGCTTGACCAGATAGTCATCGGCACCGCCCTGCAGGCCATCCACCCGGTCTCGCACGGTATCTCTTGCGGTTAACACCAGCACCGGCACATCGACGCCCTGCTCACGCCACTCGGCCAACAGCTGCAAGCCATCGCCATCCGGCAAGCCACGGTCAAGGATGACCACATCACTAGTGACTGTTCGCATCGATTGGCGAGCAGCGTTGAGCGTGGAGACGTGGTCGACGACAAAATCGAAGGTCATTAATCCAGAGCGGATACCCGATGCCACCAGCGGGTCATCTTCAATCAGCAAGACGTGCATAACGGTTTCCTTTTTATTACCTGACAGCATGACGGCCACGCATTAACCCAGCGTTAAGAAAACAAAACGCCCTTGCAGTAAAGGCAAGGGCGTTAGCAGCAGCGGCCATATAAGTCCGACTTATATTAGCCGAGCCTTTTGGCGGCAAACCACCCCAGCACCATCGTCACCAGCATGGCCGCTAGCGGTAGTGATACACCGCCAATAGAGGCGATCGCAGGCCCAGGGCAGTAGCCGGAAAGCCCCCAGCCAATGCCAAACAGGGCTGCGCCGCCCAGCAACTTGCCATCCAGCTCCTGTTTAGTCGGTAGCTGAAAGACGCCACCCAACAGGGGTGCCGAACGCTTGAATACCAGCCGATAGCCGATAAAGGTGGTCACCACGGCCCCGCCAAGCACAAACATCAGCGTCGGGTCCCAGGCGCCCGCTACATCTAAAAACCCCAGCACTCGTGCTGGGTCGGTCATGCCGGAAATTGCCAAACCCAAACCAAACATCAGCCCCGCCGCATAACCAGCCGCTGTTTTCATCGCGTTCCTGTTCATGACACTCCTGTTCATTGCACACCGCCTAGGCCTAACAGATGGCGCGAGATATAAACGGTCACTAGCGCCGTCAGCAAAAACATACCGGTGGCTGCCATGGAGCGTGGCGCCAAGCGTGCCAGACCACATACGCCATGCCCACTGGTGCAACCGCTGCCAAGCCCTGTGCCCACACCCACCAGCAAGCCGGCCACCAACATCAATCCGACACCACCGGCTGGCGCGCCAATCACCTCACCCGGGCTTCCTGCCACGTTTCCCAAGCCGCCACCTAACGCCATAAGCAAAAGCGGGCCGCTAATCAGCCCTAATAGAAAAGCCACTCGCCAAGTGCTATCGCCCTTGGGGCGTTGGGTTATCAAGTTGCCCACGATGCCACTGATGCCCGCGATACGCCCCAGCGTTGCCATCAGCCAGGTAGCGGAAAGTCCGATCAACACACCCCCAACCAGCCCTTGTAAACCTGCTGTCCAATCCACTGGTGACTCCTTAGATCGCATTTAAATCGTTAGAAAAAATTAATCGGCACTTTGAGATAGACAGTGCCGTTCTCTTCCGCTGGAGGCAGCTCCCCTGCACGCATATTGACCTGCACCGAAGGAATGATGAGCCGTGGCATGCCTAAGGTGGCATCGCGCTCGGTGCGCATCTTCACAAACTCGTCTTCGCTGATGCCTTCATGAACATGGACATTCTCACTGCGCTGTTCCGCTACGCTGGTTTCATGCTGAAAGGTATCGCGGCCGGGGGCTTTGTAGTCGTGGCATAAGAACAGCCGCGTCTGCTCGGGAAGCGCCAGCACTTTTTGAATAGAGTGATAAAGAGTGCGCGCATCGCCGCCGGGAAAGTCACACCGCGCGGTGCCATAATCCGGCATAAACAGCGTATCGCCTACAAAAGCGGCATCGCCCACTACGTAGGTTAAACAGGCGGGCGTATGCCCTGGGGTGTGCAGCACATGGCCCTGTAATTGGCCAATGGTGAACGTATCCCCTTCTTCGAACAGCGCATCAAATTGGCTGCCATCCCGAGCAAATTCGGTACCCGCGTTGAACGCCTTGCCGAAGATCTCTTGCACCTTGACTATTTTTGCACCAATACCGGTTTTGCCCCCTAGTTGCTCATGCAGATAGGGGGCTGCCGAGAGGTGGTCGGCATGCACATGAGTCTCCAAAATCCAGGCGACGTCGAGTTGGTGTTCGCGAACAAAGGCGATGATGTTGTCAGCTGAACGCACATCCGTTCGCCCTGCGGCATAATCAAAGTCGAGTACCGAATCTATGATCGCGCAGGCGCGGCTGTCGGGATCTTGAACGACATAGCTAAAGGTGTTCGTGGGCTCATCAAAAAAGGGTGTAACGATTGGGCGTTGCATTGCTGCCTCCCATTAGTGGTAATCGCATTCTCATGCTTTAAAGACAGCATAGTGCATTACAGGTTCTATCGTTAGACTATTTTTGAATATTACAGCAGCTACTATTCAAAAAAATAAGAGTGATACACCAAACAGCATTTATGAGACATTTCGCTCATCTCTATCCTGTTTAGGCCGATAGTAACGACATAGGGGCAGAACTCTTCAATGACAAAAAAGCCAGCTACCGGTGGGTAGCTGGCTTTTTTTCATTATGCAGTCTGTGGGGTTAAACCTTACCTTGATTATCCAGCTCGACCGCCTCGTGCATGCGGGTAAGTAAGTCAGGTGCGGCCGCCTGTACCCGGTTCCAACTGGGAATAAAGGGCCGTTCTCTGGGGTTATCCAGGAAAAGGTTGCCTGCTTCGAGCAAATTACTGGCAAATAGCTCAACCGCCTGCTCCTCACTATGGCGATCAAGGCTCAGACCATTCATCGTGGCATCGTGGTCGTAGGCCTCGATCAAATCCAATGCGAAGCGGTAGTAAGTCGCCTTGAGCGTGCGGAAATCTTCGCTGCTAAAGGTAATACCCTGAGTGGCTAATTTTCGATACAGCGCTTTTGAGATATCCAAACTCATCCGGTTTAAGCCACCGTTGGGATCATCTTCACTAACCGGTTGATGCTTGTGGTCGTAGGCATCGGCAATATCGACTTGGCAGAGCTGGCGCAGTGAGTAGTTACGCTGCAGCTCCGATAGCACACCGATTTCCAGCCCCCAATCAGCGGGGATACGAATGCCTTCCAGCACTTCGCTACGCATCGCAAACTCACCTGAAAGTGGATAACGGAAGCTATCCAAGTAGTCAAGATAGGGCAGCGGCCCACAGACGGTTTTCAGCGCCCGCAGCAACGGCGTAACTAACAACCGAGAAACCCGGCCATTTAGCTTGCCTTCCGCAATGCGGGGATAATAGCCTTTGCAAAAACTGTAGTTGAAATTGGGGTGGGCCACCGGGTACATCAACCGCGCCAGCAGGCCACGCTCGTAGGTGAGAATATCGCAATCGTGCAGCCCGACCACCGTCGAGCGCCCAGATGACAACATATAACCTGCGCAGTACCACACATTGCGTCCTTTGCCTGGCTCCAACGCCCCTAGCCCATGCTCTTCCAGTTCCGCATCGAGCGCTTTCAGGCGCGGGCCATCGTTCCATAAAATGCGCGTATGCTGCGGCAGACGCGAGAAAAATTCGCGTGCGTATAAAAACTGTTCGCGGTCGGCGCGATCCAGACCAATAACAATCTCATTGAGGTAAGGGACCTTAACCAGTTCATCAACAATCGCTGAAAGCGCAGGTCCTTCCAATTCGGAAAAAAGCGACGGTAGAATCAAGCCCATCGGCCGCCGTCGGGAAAATTGGCATAGCTCCTCTTCAAGTGCCTCGACTGAACGCTTAGTCAGGTTATGGAAGTCGGTAATAATCCCATTTTGATGAAAGTCACTCATGCGCTTGCCTCCCTGGATTCATGGAACGGTTCTCAAATACCGAACTGTTCTCAAATAACAACAGCATCATCTTTCTCCGCCGTCGCTAAACGGCGGTCGTCTCGCCCCCACCAGTGGGCAACCCCCTCTGCCCAGCCGGTCGGCCCTGTTGCTTCCGTGCGATATAGCGAAGTATTACGCGGCTCTACGACTAAGTTGTGACAACCGCGGATGACGACGGCTTGATCAACCGCTTCAAGCATAGAGATATCGTTCGGTCCATCACCCAGCCCTAACGAGAGAGGCGTGCGGCCTCTTAATGCCGTAAAACGTTTCACTAACCACTCTACTGCACTGCCTTTATCCGCCGAGCGCCCCATGACATGCCAAAAACGCCCGCCTTGCGTTAGCTGTAGGCCATCCCCCTCCAGAGCAGCACGAAACGTCTCTAATGCTGAGTCACTGTCTTTCCATAACAACGGCTCACTGCCTTCCCGCTGCCGCGCATCACGGGCGCGGGGCTCGTCCAATCCAGTCAGCTCCATGACGTCCTGCACACTCAGCTCACCCATTCGGGTAAATTGAAACCCCAGGCGCTCGCGCCACACCTTTAAGCGCGCACGAATAAAGCCAACATCCACCCCTGGGTGTTTAATCACAACGCCATCGCGACCGCTACCAGGGCGGTCTAACCGCGCATGGCACCAACCTGGCGGCAGGCCAATCACCGCTCCATTCTCAGCGATAAAAGGCGTACCCGTCAGGCCCAACGCTTCGCGCAGCGGAATCAACTCCGCACGGGTTTTACTGGTGACCGGAATGACCGGCACACCCATTTGTTTTAAACGAGCAAGCCACGGCGCGGCGGGACTAAAGTCATAACTATGGTGATCCAGCAGCGAGCCATCTAAATCGGTCACTACCAGACGCGGCTGAAACGCTGGGTCTACCGGCGATGGTGACGGAGAAGGCGACGGAGAAAGCGGCGCTGAAAAATGATTGGATTCCGGCATGGCACTACCTCTATTCGGTCTTAGCACATCGTCAAGACAGTAGCCTGCGATGCCCTATGGCGATGACCAACGAGTAGTTGGCTATGAAAAGGATAGCAAGTTATAAGCCAAATCAGAGAAGTGTAGCTTTAGCAGGGGGTTACCGGGGATTTTTAGATTTTTATGGCGCACCACACTCCCAAGCACCAAAAGGAAGCAGCCTGAATGCACCAAAATAATGCATGGAACACAATAGTGCACTGTCGCACCGATACCCATTAAAAAAATGAGACAAAACTTTAAAAAACTGAGACAGTACTTGGCAACGCCTCATAAATAGCTATACTCAAATTGTAACCACTGGTGGTCTTGTATACCCCTCACCTGATGCCAGTGGGCTGCAGTGAACCAAGCCCTTTCATGCCCGCCTCCCCCGGCGGGTTTTTTTATGCGCTACCACAACAGAGACAAAAAACGGGTGGCCCGCATGGGTCACCCGTTTTTTGGGCTGTCCTTAGCCAGGAGAATCGCTATAGCGACTACTTATAAACAGGCAGCCGTGCGCAGACGTCAGCCACTTTATCCAGCACCTTCGCTTCAATGGCGCTGGTGTCTTCGCCTTTGGCCAGGACGTCCAGAATGTCGCAGATCCAGCCAGCCAGCTGGGTACACTCTTCTTCGCCGAAACCGCGTGTGGTGACTGCCGGCGTGCCAATACGCAGGCCGGAGGTGACGAACGGGCTTTGCGGGTCGTTAGGAACGGCGTTCTTGTTGACGGTGATGTGGGCACGGCCAAGCGCCGCATCGGCGTCTTTACCGGTTACGCCCTGCTTGATCAGCGAGAGCAGGAACAGGTGGTCTTCAGTGCCGCCGGAGACGATGTCGTAACCGCGGTCGATAAACACCTTGGCCATGGCCTTGGCGTTTTTCACCACCTGCTGCTGGTAGGTTTTGAACTCAGGCGCCATGGCTTCTTTGAAGCAAACTGCCTTGGCAGCAATCACGTGCATCAAGGGGCCGCCCTGGCCACCGGGGAATACCGCCGACTGCAGCTTCTTCTCGATATCCGCGTCGTTTTCTGCCGAGAGAATCACACCACTACGCGGGCCGCGCAGCGTTTTATGGGTGGTAGACGTGACCACGTGCGCATGGGGCAAGGGGCTCGGGTAAACACCCGCCGCTACCAAGCCTGAGACGTGCGCCATATCGACCAGTAAGTAAGCGCCCACTTCATCGGCGATTTCGCGAAACTTGGCCCAATCCACAATTTGCGAATAGGCAGAGAAACCGGCAATGATCATTTTGGGCTTGTGCTCACGAGCAAGCTGGGCCACTTGGTCGTAATCGATCAGCTCTTGGTCATTGAGGCCGTACTGAATGGCATTGTAGTGCTTGCCCGAAAAGCTCGGCTTGGCGCCGTGAGTCAGGTGACCGCCAGCATCCAGGCTCATGCCTAGAATGGTGTCGCCTGGCTTAACCAGTGCCTGAAAAACGGCGCTGTTGGCTTGCGAGCCCGAATGGGGCTGTACGTTGACGTAGGTAGCGCCGAACAGCTCTTTGGCGTAATCAATCGCTAGGTTTTCAGCGATATCGACGAATTCACAGCCGCCGTAGTAACGCTTGCCGGGGTAACCTTCGGCGTATTTATTGGTCAGCTGGCTGCCCTGGGCTTCGAGTACGCGGGGGCTGGCGTAGTTTTCGGAAGCAATCAGTTCGATGTGGGCTTCCTGGCGCGCCACTTCTTTCTGCATGGCATCAAACAGCACATCATCGAATCCGGCAATTGACATATCACGGCTGAACATCGGCGGGAACCTCGTAACGAGAAAGGATCATCATGGAAGAAGCGAGGCCGGTATCATAACGCAGCCTGTCACTACTTTCATCGCATCCGCGTCAGGTCGTGCATGAGCGTGCTTCATGTTGTGCGAGCCAGCAAAGGTTGACCGATTGGGCAATAACGCTTTTCGGTGTCATTCCGAATAGCCTCTTCTTTGTCATTGCGTATAGGGACTCCTCCCCGGTTGCAAGCTCCGATGATGAACAACATAAGCCGATGCGTGCGTATAGTCGGTCTCTTAATGGGGACGCTATCCCCTGACCCTGATGAACGTCGCGCACCTTCTCTCCTCAACGAACGATAGGCTTTTTCAGCCATCGCAATGATCAGGTTTCGAGAAGGCCGGTCTGACCTGTTTTTCATCCATCGTTGCTCAGCAACAAGGTAGCCGCCTGTCGGCGCTTAGGCGCTGATGGTGCTACCGCTTAGCTCACCATCAGCGCTGAACCGTCGTTAAACTCTCTACAATAGGACTGACCGCTGTGCAGAACCGCCCAGGCGGTTCGTACTGTCTTGTTCGCTAACGCAACAGCCGCTTTGTTCTTGCCAACGCGAGCGACCAGGGATCGTAGCCAACGACTTTTAGCATCCTGTTTGTCACCCACGGTGTTGATGACCGAGTGTGCGCCACGTATCAGGGCAGCTTTCAGGGAGACTTGACCCGTTCGGCCAATGCCCTTGATCTTCGCGATGCCACCACTGCTGTGTTGTGTCGGCGTTAACCCCAGATAGGCTGACGCTTGGCGACCTTTCTTAAACGCGTCGCCGTTACCGAGGGCGCTATAGAGCTGGGTGGCGACCACCGGCCCCACACCCTCTATCGCCAGGAGTTGGCGACAAGGCCCCACGGCGTGACTCATCTGCTCCACCCGTTTATCCAGTGACTGAATACGCTCATTGAGCCGATCCAGCTCCGTCATTTGTTCAGCGAGTAAGTCACGCATCAGCATTGAGAGTTCGTTGTCGGCATCTTCTAGGGCGCGCCATACACGTTGCTTTAATGCCTTCTGACCACGACCGCTAATCACACCGTATTCCTGTAATAGTCCATGAACTTGATTGATCAACTGGGTGCGCTGATGAATGTACCTTTCCCGAATGCGGTGCAGGCTCTGAATATCCTGCTGCTCGACGCTTTTGAGCGGTACAAAGCGCATGTCTGGGCGCAAACCCGCCTCTACAATAGCGAGAGCGTCATTGGCATCTGTCTTGTGCCCCTTGCGAAAAGGCGTCACAAACTGGGGCGAAATGAGGGCAACGGTATGGCCGAGGGCCTGCAGCTGTCGCGCCCAATAATGCGATCCACCGCACGCCTCCATGAACACCCGACAGGCCGGTTGGCGGCGCATAAAATCCAAGACCTGATGCCGTTTAAGCTCTTTGTTGACCTGAACACGCGAGGAGTGTGTGTCGACAACACACACTTGAAAAACACGCTTTGCCAGATCAATACCGATTATCTTATGCTTGTTCATGACTCTTCCCCTCCGCATTGAAGTGGTTCAACTATCAATGTAGCTCTCTGAAGCTTCGAGAGGGGAGGAGTCCCTTTCATTGAACGCAGTGAAGCAATCTCAACACTATCCGCCCATTTGCATTTTCCTTCACTCTGAAAAATACTGTATATTCATACAACATTTTAAGAGTCAGGATGCCGACAATGCCGGGCCAGTCTTCTCATTTTATCCCCGCCTTGCCGTTAAGCGCCCAGCCGCTGCCGTATTTAAGCTTTTTGGGCCGCGCTGGCTTTAGTGGTTTTCCTTCGCCTGCGCAGGATTACGAGCCGTGCACGCTGGATCTTAATACCCGGCTGGTTAAAAACCCTACCCAGACGTTTTATGTCACCGCTACCGGTAACAGTATGGAGGGCTGGGGGATTTTTGAGGGTGATCTTCTCGTTGTGGATCGGGGGATCGAGCCGCGGCTGGGGCATATTTTGGTCGCGATGCTGGAAGGCGAAGTGTTGATTAAGCGCTACTCGCTTTACCAGGGCACCCCTCACCTATGCTCGACTCACCCACACTACCCGCCCCTGCCCCTTGAAGGCACTGACTGCAAACTGTGGGGCGTGGTGCGCGCGGTGATACACGAGTACGTACGATGATTGGCCTGGTCGATGCCAATAACTTTACATACGAATGCTAGCATATGACGAATACAAAATACTGTGGTAACTATTGACATTGGAATGAGCCTACCCTAAGTTTCTTTCCAGAAATAGACAAGGAAGTGGGCTAGCCGCTCACGGCCAGAGGGCCCTCAGGCCCGCCCCTGGTAGGAAGAATTTCCGCTCTGATTACCAATGAAAGAGGGCAAAGAGAGTGGCTGTACCTTTTACAGCGATTCGGTGAGTCACGGCTTATAAAAGCTATCAAAGATCTGCCAGGTAACAGGAAACCCTATCCCTTAAAGTAGCCCGAGTTCTTGGGGTTCAGCTCCCAAAGCCCTGTGATCTCCCCAACCTTAAGGCAAACCTCAGAGCCGATAGAGAGGTGCGATTAGGTCTTCGATCTATTCGGGGCCTGTTGGCGTCTCTTGGGAATATTCAAAACCAGAAAAGTGATGAGGCGAAATAGGGAAAATGCAAGAGGCGGACATTCGGTTGCTGTTTGATTGCGGAAATCTGAAGTCAGTAATGATCACCAGAGCGCCCCTGGTTGAAGGCTGGTGCTGCAATTTTCGCGAAAGGGTGGCGGCTGTGAGGTGCTCGACTTTCAAAGAGTAAGTCTGCGAACTTTTAAGACTCTGGATGCGACATTTCTGGCTGCAAGCCGGATTGGGTAGGCAATCGATCAACCAAGGACTTCATTATGGCGATGCTCGAAAGAGTCAGTATTACGCCTATGGCTCTCGATACCGACAAGGGTTCTCAGGAGGTTTCTTGGGTTCCGGTCAGTCGCTCAAAGCCAGTGCCAAAGGTGCCACACATATTCTTCGATGACGGAGAGCCTTGGCTCGCGGCCAATGCTTATGCACTCCACAAGTTAGACTCCGTTGTAGGAAACGATATCAAAACAGTGGCCTCAAACATGAGTCACCTAAAAGCCTACGCTTGCTGGCTAGAAGATCATGGGGTGGATTGGCGACACTTTCCGAAGAGAAAGAAAGATCGTTGTCTTTTCCAGTACCGAGGATTTCTCATTGAACAGCGGAAGGCCGGATTGGTTAGCTCCAGCACCGCCACATCGAGAATGGGCGCGATCATTCAATTCTACCGCTGGGCCCAGGTTTATGGCTGGGTTGACCGTAAGTCCATGTGGGAGGATCAGTCTAAAACGATCCAGTTCTATACCTCTGTCGGCTTCTCTCGGACGATGTCTGTGACTTCAAGCGAGTTGGCCATTCCGAATCGAAGGCGGGTTGGTGCGGCATTGGAGGATGGGCTGACCCCTCTAACGGATGAGAATCGAGCGGCGCTACTTACTTTTCTTTTCGAGCGTGGGAAAGTAGAGCTTTACCTGATGACCATGATTGGCTTCTTTACTGGGGCTCGGAGTGAGACCATTCGCACCCTGCGTCTATCAAGCATCGATAACGCCCTGGATGATCCGACAATTCCCTCAATGAAGCGCATTGCGGTGGGGCCTGGAACAGGTGTTGAAACCAAGTACGATGTGAGTGGTGCGCTGCTCTTTCCTGCCGAGCTTGTTCGTCAGCTTGAGCGATATGCTTATTCAGCGCGACGCCTTGGTCGACAGGCGAGGGCCTCCGAAGAAGATCGAACCTTGCTGTTTCTGTCTGAGCGAGGAAACGCCTACTCCGAGACGTCCTTTACAAAACTAATCAGCTACCTGCGTGAAAAGCTGGCTGAGGCAGGGCTTGATCAATTTAGGGATTTTAAATTTCACCAAACACGAGCCACTTTTGGCACCCAGTTAATGCGACTCGCAATGAGCGCCCTTCCGAGCCAGGTCGATGCCATCGTTTTTGTTAGGGATGCCATGCTCCACAAGGATGAGGCGACAACTTGGAAATATGTGAAGTTCATCGAAAAAGAGCCTGTAAAGGAGGCGCTGTCGGACGAATTTTTCAATTTGTATGTCGGCAAAGTTGGCAACGTCGAAACATTAATCGATAAGGTTACATTCAATGACGACGCCTGATTTGTTGATCCAGTATCTAGATAAGGAGAATGCGCCCCGATATGGTTCAAGGTCAGATTTAACACGGTTCCTTTATCGGGGCGGCGCGAGCTTGAGAGCGGATTTGGCGTTCAAAAAAATTGCCGTGGGAGCGCTAGGGGCGATTCGAACAGAGAGGTTGGAGCTTTTACAAGCTGTTAAAGAAGAGCTTGAGAATAGACTTTACGCTGGCCGATCGGAGAAGTCGGTGCCTCATTACCTTGCTACGTTCGTGGGATTTATGAGATTCCTGGATGAGGGCCAGCACTCGTTCAGTCTTGCAAAGCTGGAATTCAACTTCCTGGAGTACGCCGAGTATTTGTTCATTAAGTCTAGGAAGAAGGGTTCGAAGTTGAGCCCGAAGTCAGCCTACATAAAGGCTGCGACGCTGTCGTCGATTTTTGGTTCCATTCTTTCCATACCGGAAACCGTCCGCCTCATTAATAGGACTCGCCTTCGTGCCGTCAAGGAAGCGCCAAAAGCGGTCAGTCGGATTGCTGAGAAGCAAAACTTGGAGGCTACCTTCAAGCAGGGGAATTTCCTGGTCGATATCGCGGAAGGATTGTCTAAGGAAGCTGTTTATGGGCCCCTGCCCCTAGAGATCCCAATCCGAGCCGGTCTGGTTGAGGGCAATGAGGTGTTGCTCCATGCGGGATTGCAAGAGCTTGAGTTGGCAGCTACTCCCAAGCCTGGCTGGGCATATCAGAAAAAGGTCCTCTATCGGGAAGCGTTAAAGCGACGAGAGGCGGTCAGTGATATTTCTCCCCGGAGGGGCGGAGCGAAAAGGTGGCACCTGGTGAACCTGCGAGTCCAGGCAGAGTTTCTGATTTTCCTTGCTCAGACAGGCATGAATTTGACTCAGGCTAGAGAGTTGGGGCGCGGAGCCTTGAAGTATAAGCCGCTCGGCGATAGCTGGCAGGTAAGGTGTTACAAGAACAGGAGAGGAGGTGAGGTAAGCTTTCGAATTTACAAGTCTTACAAGCCCTTTCTTGAGCGATTTCGAGCCTTTGTGAACCATTTCTTTCCTGATTCTCCAAACTTTTTCCCTCAGTTTGATAATTATGGCAAGGGAGAGAGTGTGTCGAGAACGGGGCTTACTCACTTTGTGGCGTTTCGGCAGTTATTTGAAGCACATGGACTTGCTTGGGTTACACCACGAGAACTGAGAAACACCAGGGTGAATTGGCTTTTGCGCCGCTCAGGAGACCCTGAATTAACGGCAGATATGGCTCAGCATACTCGGGAGGTGTTAAAGGACCAATACGAGCGACCTAGTCAGCAGCGAGCTATGGTTGAGGTTGCCCGGTTTTGGAGCAAGCACGACCCTATCAAGCAAAAGGATCTCAAGGCGTCGGTGATTTCCAGCAGTTGCAATGGTGACCCAGAATCGGTGGCCGATAGACCTGGGGGGATAGTTGAACCTAACTGTGTCAATCCATCTGGTTGCCTGTGGTGCAAGCATCATCGCGATGTAGATAGTGAAGACTATATCTGGTCCATTTCCTCCTTTCGGCATCTCAAGACGATTGAGGCAAGCATGACGCTGAGTCGTGAAGAGGTGCCCTCTGACGTCGTAGTTGATCGGTTATTGTAGTGGTTCAATAAAACCGGACACCAACGTAGGTGGTAATATTGCCACCATAAGCGAGGTGTCTGATGACCAAGAAACGACGTACTTTTTCGCCTGAATTTAAGCAGGAAGCTGCCAGCCTAGTACTAGATCAAGGGTACAGCTATCCCCAAGCTTGTACCTCGTTGGGTGTCGGTGAAAGCGCCCTTCGACGCTGGGTTCACCAGCTTGAGGACGAGCGTCAGGGAGTAACGCCTAAGGGCAAAGCGTTAACCCCAGAACAGCAGCGCATTCAGGAGCTTGAGGCTCGCTGCAAACGCCTTGAGATGGAAAAAACCATCCTAAAAAAGGCTACTGCTCTCTTGATGTCGGACGACATGAATCGTACGCGCTGATAGACCAGTTGAGTGAGCAAATGCCTGTTGAAATGGTCTGTAACGCGTTTGATATTAGCCGCTCCAGTTACTACGAGTACCGCCAGCGGCGGCACCGCGTGGACGTTGAGCGTCTGGCCTTAAAAGCTCAGGTAAACCGCCTTTTCAAAAAGAGTCGCAACTCAGCTGGCAGCCGCTCGATCAAGGGTTTGCTCAACGAAGAAGGCGTCACCATTGGTCGTTTCAAGGTTCGGCGTTTGATGAGCGAAATGGGGTTGATCTGTAAGCAGCCGGGCCCTCATGCTTACAAGCAGGCGACCGTTGAGCGACCGGATATTGCGAACCATCTTGACCGCAAATTTACACCAGACCAGCCCAATCAGGTCTGGTGTGGTGACATCACTTATATCTGGAGTGGCCAGCGTTGGAGCTATCTTGCCGTTGTGTTGGATCTTTATGCTCGTCGTGTTGTTGGCTGGGCCATGTCGTCCAGCCCAGATGCAGATCTTGTTGTGAAAGCGCTGGATCACGCTTGGGAGCAACGTGGTCAGCCAAAGAGCGTCATGTTCCATTCCGATCAGGGTAGTCAGTATGCAAGCCGCAAGTTCCGCCAAAGACTTTGGCGCTATCGAATTAAACAAAGCATGAGCCGACGTGGCAACTGCTGGGACAACTCGCCGATGGAAAGGCTGTTCCGGAGCCTGAAATCGGAGTGGATACCGGCTTTGGGATATCGAAATCTACCTGAGGCCAAGAAAGACGTTAGTGGATATCTGATGGGTTACTACAACCAGCAGCGCCCTCATTCGTTTAACGGTGGCATGCCTCCCGTTGTGGCTGAGGAAAATCTTAAATTACTGTCCGGGATTAGTTGACCACTACATATCCGAAAAATTGTCGTGGTTTAAGAACTCTAGTTCCAGGCGTGCTGGCTGGGTGTCAGAAGCGCAGGAGCGGATTGAAGAGGGTGATTACCACCCTAATTGGGCCCCAATTATTGAGCTTCTGGAGCAGTAATGAACGCTGACACTTTGCGCTTTATGTCGCCATCCACGTTGGTTACGGTCGACTCGCCGTTGTATCGACCGCCATGCTTTCCGCCACCCAGAGATTGGGCGGTATCGGTCGACAGCGAAGGTGCCCCGCTGTCCCTATATGGTGATGATTTCTGGGACTTTCGGGCGTTCGAGCGCTCTGCGACCTTCAATTTTAAAAAGGACGGGATTTCTGATGAGAATGTCTTTCTTGTCAAGCAGGTTGTGCTCTTGGTGCTTTATCATCCGCGACTTTTTCCTGGGCGAATTAGGAGTTGTGTTTACTCGTTTGGAGCCCTGACAAAGATTGCAAGCGTCTGCGATAGTAAGGGAGTGCTGATCTCGGACGTTGAGAGGTTTCCGGCGATTCATCAGGAGATTGCTGATGCTCTTCAGTGCGCCAGTTTTAAGGTTTACGTCAACTTTCTACATAGATTGAGATTGCAATCAGATGTTCTTGGCTTTGAGGTATTCGGAGGGAGAGGTTTGGCGCTCCTGGCGTCGCAGATAAAAGGTCATGAGAAGGTTCAAACTCCATATATTCCACCCAGAATATGGGCGTACCAGGTTAAGAGGTTGAATGAGTGCCTGGACGATTTTTTCGAGCATGAGCAAGCGCTGGGAAGCGCATTCAGCTGGTTATCAGAAGCGTATACGTATAACGCCTCTTGCGTAAAGGATGTTAAATACCATTCACCCTTTTATGAGCCGCACGTTTACAAAAAAAGAGTGCTGTTTGCAGGAGGGTTTGAAGGATTTTCTGTGGAGTATGGACTTTCAGGGCTTTTCGAGAAATGGCTGGGCGTACCGCCTCTCATCTACAGGAGTACCCGCTTTACGGCCTATCTCAATATGGTTAAAGAGGCGGCTCTATTTTACATCATGAGCTTCTCCCTTCAGCGCCTGAATGAGGTGAACTCGCTCAGGTCTGATTGCTTTCTCATCGAGCGTGACGAGAGGTTGGGGGATATCGCAATGTTGGTTGGGGAAACCACGAAAACTGATCCTGATGATGATGCTCGATGGGTTGTGCCCAGCACCGTTAAGAAGGCTGTTGATGCGGCGAGCACCATTGCTAAATGGAGGCTGAAGTATTTCCCAGGGGGTGAGTCTGCGCCTGAATGGGATAGTTCTTCTGTGCCGCTCGCGTTGGCCGGAACGGAGCCGTGGCTTCCAGTAAAGGGTAACAACCGAAACTCCAAGAACGAACTTATAGGGCAATTAAGGCTGGGTCCCTTCATTGATCGCTATCCGCTTTTTTTCGATCCAGAAGAGATGGCAGTGACAGAAGAGGATTGGAAAATTGCGGTGTCTATGACCCCGAATATTGGCAATAGAGAAGGATTTGGCATCGGGCTTCAATGGCCTTTAGCGGCGCATCAGTTGCGACGCACCACCAACGTCAATATGTTCGCCTCCAACATGGTTTCTGATCAAAGCTTACAGTGGCTCATGAAGCATGTGAGTCAAAAAATGACGCTTTACTATGGCCGCAATTTCACTAATTTGAGACTCAACTCGGATGCTGAAACTTCCGTCATAGTCGAGTCCTACAAGGCAATTTACCGGCAGATTGCAAGTGTGGTGGAAGATAGCTTTGAGAATGTGCGCCCTCATTCTAAGCAGATGATCCCGATTAAGGTTGTCAATCTTGTAGAAGCTGGGGAGGAAAAACAGCTTACGAAGTTAATAGCCAAAGGCGATATTGGTTGTCGGCGCACACTGGCCGGATTCTGCATGAAGGCTGGGGTCTGTGAGTATGGTGGTATTGAGTCAATGGCGCAGTGTGCTGGGGCTGATGGCGGAGGCATCTGCACAGATGCGATTTTTAAGCGTGAAAATGGGCCAGCCTTGAGACGACTAAAGGCTGCTCACGAAAAGAAAATCGAGTCGCTGACCTCCGAGAGTCCACGTTTCAACGCTTTGAAAAAAGAAATCTATGCGATAGAGGTGTATCTCAGTGTCGTCAACGGTTAAGAAATCGGCAGAGCAAGAGTTCAGGGATGCATTTGATCGGCTGAAAAAAGGTAAGACAATCTGTAGTGGTTCAATAAAACCGGACACCAACGTAGGTGGTAATATTGCCACCATAAGCGAGGTGTCTGATGACCAAGAAACGACGTACTTTTTCGCCTGAATTTAAGCAGGAAGCTGCCAGCCTAGTACTAGATCAAGGGTACAGCTATCCCCAAGCTTGTACCTCGTTGGGTGTCGGTGAAAGCGCCCTTCGACGCTGGGTTCACCAGCTTGAGGACGAGCGTCAGGGAGTAACGCCTAAGGGCAAAGCGTTAACCCCAGAACAGCAGCGCATTCAGGAGCTTGAGGCTCGCTGCAAACGCCTTGAGATGGAAAAAACCATCCTAAAAAAGGCTACTGCTCTCTTGATGTCGGACGACATGAATCGTACGCGCTGATAGACCAGTTGAGTGAGCAAATGCCTGTTGAAATGGTCTGTAACGCGTTTGATATTAGCCGCTCCAGTTACTACGAGTACCGCCAGCGGCGGCACCGCGTGGACGTTGAGCGTCTGGCCTTAAAAGCTCAGGTAAACCGCCTTTTCAAAAAGAGTCGCAACTCAGCTGGCAGCCGCTCGATCAAGGGTTTGCTCAACGAAGAAGGCGTCACCATTGGTCGTTTCAAGGTTCGGCGTTTGATGAGCGAAATGGGGTTGATCTGTAAGCAGCCGGGCCCTCATGCTTACAAGCAGGCGACCGTTGAGCGACCGGATATTGCGAACCATCTTGACCGCAAATTTACACCAGACCAGCCCAATCAGGTCTGGTGTGGTGACATCACTTATATCTGGAGTGGCCAGCGTTGGAGCTATCTTGCCGTTGTGTTGGATCTTTATGCTCGTCGTGTTGTTGGCTGGGCCATGTCGTCCAGCCCAGATGCAGATCTTGTTGTGAAAGCGCTGGATCACGCTTGGGAGCAACGTGGTCAGCCAAAGAGCGTCATGTTCCATTCCGATCAGGGTAGTCAGTATGCAAGCCGCAAGTTCCGCCAAAGACTTTGGCGCTATCGAATTAAACAAAGCATGAGCCGACGTGGCAACTGCTGGGACAACTCGCCGATGGAAAGGCTGTTCCGGAGCCTGAAATCGGAGTGGATACCGGCTTTGGGATATCGAAATCTACCTGAGGCCAAGAAAGACGTTAGTGGATATCTGATGGGTTACTACAACCAGCAGCGCCCTCATTCGTTTAACGGTGGCATGCCTCCCGTTGTGGCTGAGGAAAATCTTAAATTACTGTCCGGGATTAGTTGACCACTACAATCCGCCTTCCTTTGGGGGCAGCTGTTACCCAAAACAACGTTGCGAGAGAAGCGGGACGAGATCCCTCAGCTTTGAAAAAGGACAGGTACCCTTTGCTGATACTTGAGGTTCAAGCCTACATAACTTCTAAGTCGGAGCAAAAGAGGAGCAGCAAGCGTACTACAGACAACAGGGCAAGAACCGATAAGCAGAAGATCGCAGACTATCGCAAGCAGATTGATCGCCTGAGTTCTATTGTGGCGGCGCAGAATTCGACTATCGAAGAGCTTCTGGATGAGATTGAGCGGTTGAAGGCCGGGAGGGTGTCACGCTTTTAGCCCTCCGGTTACACGTAATATTCCGGTAAGCTCATGATATTCAATGACGCATAGCAGGTTACGCTTTTCCGATTTGCTACCCAAATGATGCTACCACAATTTGGCCGCTCGGGTCGCAAAGCGAACATTCAGGGCCGAGTCCGAGGGGTTCAATTTGAGGCTACGGTGTGTCACACGCATCGGGGTAAGTCCATTGAGGCTGAGGGGCATGTCGTGCTTAAAGGGGTAATTCTCGGATTCAGTCGGGGTTGTGAACATGTCAGAACCGATAGAGCGCCCTTTGGACGCGCTATCCGGAGGCCCGAAGCAAAGGGTCTGGATTACCATGACCGTTGTCGAGGAAACGCAATTGGTCCTTCCCGATGAACCGACCTTAGCCCTGGATCTTGGCCGCTAGGTCGAGGGGTTCGATCTTATCCGGGAACTGAGTCGCCGGGGGCAAAACCATTGCCATAGCTATCGACGATCTCGCCAACGCCTGTCGCTGTGCCAACCACATTGTAGTGATGAGGGAAGGTTGTATTTATGCTGAGATCAGCCCCAAGATGTGGTGACAAGGGAGCTTATTGAATCGGTCAACTGAAGCCGCCGTGATCTCTTTCCCGATCCAGTAACTGGCACTCCCGCTCGTATTCTTAAACCCACACTCGTATTGCGGTCTCTAATCCAAAACGCCGCGTCCGATTCATTCTCAGTGATACTCAGGGCCTATGAACTACCCATAAACTGGCTCTCTTGCATCTGGGACAGACCAAGGTTTTGATAGGCGTTCGAGAACCAACAGCCCGTGACTGCAACTTACCTTCCGCGATTTATGTGATGAGTTAGCAAATGAGCTCGGTCGTCCAGGGTCGAAAACAGAATCGCAAAACAGATCCCGACAGCGGTCCCTATGAGGGTATCTACTACCCGCTCCTGCACCATCGCCATGCCAGCAAGGTCTGGTGCCGCCAGATAGCTCATAAACAGAGCCATGGGCGTAACCAGAACCTGGCCCAGTCCATAATTCGATCCGATGATGGTCTCGGTAGCGAACGACAGTAACGCCACCAGCCCAATAATGGTCCACACAGAGGGCTGGCTTAGCAGCACCAAAGCCACAAGGAGAGCGCCGAGTACGTTGCCTATGGTGCGCTGTAGGGCTCGGCTCATACTGATATGCAAATGGCTACCCTGTAACACGGCGACAGCGCCCATGGCCGCCCAACCGGCGTGCTGACCGCCAAACGCATAAGCAACATAAGCCGCCACGGCAGAGCCCAACACCATGCGCGCGACGGCGATCAACTTGTGACTGGCGGGCCGGCTTTTGAACCAATCCTGTGCCGCCGGTGTATCGTGGCGGAACACGTCGGTGATCATCACCACTAGCCAGGCAAGAGCAGCGGCCACTGCGGTCGCAGTCGTACGTTCGAGGACAGAGGCAAAGGTATCCACTTGGCCCATTGAAACGCTGGCGGCGAATATGAAGATCAATGCACCTGGCGGACCGAAATCACCAACGGTGACGATGTAAAACAGCGTACCGCACAACAGCGCCAGAATGGCCAGCTGACCAACCATGGGCAACTCCAGCCAGGCCACCAGGGACATCACAAAAACGGTTGCGGTTTGGCAGAGCAAACAAAGGAAAACCGTAAAGCCCCGGCGTTCCGGGGCCGCAAAACGGCCAAACAAAGCCACCAATGTACCCAGCGAAGCAAATCCAATCAGGTGCGAAAAGTCGGATAGCTCGATCAGCGGAAGCACAACCAGCGCCGCGATAGCCACCTGTAGTCCGGCCAGTGCCGAGTTCCTGAAGCCAGGCTGATTAACTACGGCAAAGCACTCTTTGAACTGTGCCCGCGATAGCAGAAACCGGATTGCAGCTGATCGACTTTTTACTCTGGATAAGCGCTGATGCACTTGACCTCCGACAAAATTGGATAGCTTAAGATATAGTTAGCCTAATAACCGTTTGCCTCATTGATCTATTCGGAGTTTCCGCAATCAAGTCGCGAAATAACGAGAATTTTTGGTTTTGGAGATTGCCTCATCACACCATACGTTTAAGCGTATCGTCTCTTTTCACGAAGTGATGAATCAGTGCCATACCAATATGACCAACAATCAAAACGGTCAAAATCCATGCGATTGGCGAATGGAGCTGTCCCAGGGCTTGGGCCCAGGCAATTTCCTCGCCTTCAGCAAAAAGCTCGATACCGAAAGCCGTAATCCCGTGGCCACCACCCAGCATGACCATTACCCCGGTTATCGGCATCAGCAACAGGCCAAGATACAACGCCCCATGACCGGCCTTGACCAGCAGAGCCTGCGCCGGATCTTGCTGCGGGCGCTGATGACGCTGGCCAGCGGCCCAGGCCAAGCGTACCAGAATCAGCAGCAACATCAGCGAACCTATAGAGACATGCCAGGGCACCAGCGTTTGTCCGACCCAGTGTTCTCCGTCGAAGATTCGATCACCAAACTTGAGCAGTTGCCAGAACACCAGTAGGGCCATCGACCAGTGCAGCAGTTTGGTGAGAGCGCCATACCGCTCACGAGAATCGTGGATCATGATTGGGTTCTCCGTATTGCGGGTTTCATTACCATTGAAGGTGTTACCAAAGAGGATGAAGCCAGAATGCACACTCATTCCAGCCTCATCTTCATATCACTGCCTACTGGCGGCGTCCAGCCTGGAAAGCATCTCTTCCGGTAGTGACAATTTCACCGAAGCCAATATCTCATCCAGTTGAGACAGCGATGTTGCACTGACAATCGGTGCGGTCAGTTCTGGCTGGTGGAGCAGCCAGGCCAGTGCCACTTGGGATGGTTTTGCTGAAGCCTCCTGCGAAACGGCCATCAGGGTATCCAGAATGCGCTGACCACGATCGCTGAAATAACCGTTGAGAAAGTCAGCCCGAGGGTTGCCTTCCAGGTCTGAAAGCTGAGCGTATTTGCCAGTCAGGAATCCACTGGCCAGAGAAAAGTAGCTCACCACGCCAAGATTGTGCTCGCTGGCGACTTTCGCCAGCGACGACTCGAAATCGGCCCGGTCATGCAGGTTGTAGAGGGGCTGGATCAGCTCATAGCGCGCGAACCCATGATCACGAGACACGGCCAGCGCCTGTTCCAATCGATCGGACGAATAATTGGAGGCGCCGATGGCCCGCACCTTACCGGCCTTGATCAGCCGGTCAAACGCGCCCAATGTTTCCTCCAAGGGGACTTCCTGATCATCAATGTGGGCGAAGTATACATCGAGGTAATCGGTGCCCAGACGTGACAGGGAATCCTCAATTGCAGCTTCGATGTTGGCTGCAGATAGCCCTTTACGACGCTCCAGCATACCGACTTTGCTCATGAGAATGACGTCATCACGACGTCCCCGCTTTTTCAGCCATCGTCCGATAACTGCCTCCGACTCGCCACCTTCAAGGCCCGGTGCCCACGCAGAATATACGTCGGCCGTGTCAATGGCGCTGAAGCCCTGCTCCACAAACCGATCGAGTAGCTGAAAAGAGCGGTTATCATCGGCTGTCCAGCCAAACACGTTTCCGCCAAATACCAGTGGGGCTATCTCCAAACCGGACTTCCCAAGGGGTTTCTTCTGAAGACTCATGATGCCTCCCTCAAAAAACAACTGTCAGTGGGTGAGTCGGCCGGGTGGTCCCGGCCGGCGATTTCAGGCAATGCTTTCCACAATGCCACCTTCAACACGCAGGGCGGCGCCTGTGGTGGCACTGGCCTGGGGAGACGCAGCGTAGACACAGAGGCTGGCGACCTCTTCCGGTTCGGCAAAACGTCGGAGCAGCGTGGAAGGCCGGTTTTCGTCCAGGAACAGGGTTTCCATTGCTTCCGGGGAGACTCCCCGCTCAGCCGCCAGGTCAGCCATCATGGCTTTGGCTCCTTCAGTACGGGTCGGACCGGGAAGGATGCTGTTCACGGTCACACCGGTTCCGGCAAGAACCTTGGCGAGACCCCGGGATACACCTTGAAGCGCCGCCTTGCTCACCCCGTAGTGCACCATCTCCGATGGAATATTCAACGCCGATTCACTAGAGATGAACTGGATACGCCCCCAGCCCCGAGCCTTCATGCCAGTTGCGTAATGCCGGGCAAGTCGAACACCGCTCATCACGTTGACCTGGAAAATCTCTTCCCAGGCAGCATCGTCGATATCGAAGAATGGAACGCCGCCATAAATACCCAGGTTGTTGACCAGAACATCCACCTCGGGCAGCTGTTCGATGATGGTCCGGCAACCTTCCGCGGTACCCGGGTCCGCGATAATGCCTTTTGCATCGTCCCGACCGCTGGCATTGGCTATCTCGGCCAGCGCCTTATCCACTTTGGCCTGGTCACGACCCACTATAGTTACCGAGGCACCGGCCTCGGCCAGCCCCTGGGCAATGGCCAAACCGATGCCCGCGGTAGAGCCGGTGACCAACGACTGTTTGCCCGTGAGTTCAATTTTCATCATTTAATTCCTCTTGCCATTGATTTTTGAGGGGACGTCACCCACTCAACCAAATTGAAACGCCGATAACTGGGTTTCCATCACCCGTTCGGAATAAACCTTCTTGCCGGGCTCCTCGCCCGCTGCACCCGCTGCCACGAGCAATGG
Organism: Vreelandella sp. DA03-1M; assembly: GCF_055725665.1. NCBI lineage: Bacteria > Pseudomonadati > Pseudomonadota > Gammaproteobacteria > Oceanospirillales > Halomonadaceae > Vreelandella > Vreelandella sp. DA03-1M. The sequence continues at coordinate 1,440,640 of NZ_CM146798.1, read as the reverse complement.
AATCAGGTGTTCCTCGTCTCCATGCGGATGACAATCGAGGGCGTGGGGTGCCTGAACCCATTTCCTCAATCGCTGATAACGAATTCCGGAGTCACCTTCGACAGTGTCCGTCAGCCAGTCATCGAACGCCTCGGAGAGCGGTGTAAACCGCTTGTCGCCGTAGCCACGCATGTTGTGGAAGCTCATGCCACTGCCGAGAATCAGCACACCTTCGTCACGCAGTGGCGCCAGAGCTCTGCCTGCCTGCAGGTGTGCTTCGGGGTCCAGGTCCTGCCGTAACGACAGCTGAACCACAGGAATGTCTGCCTCGGGGAACATCACCTTGAGCGGAATAAACATACCGTGATCAAACCCACGCCCGGAATCCTCCAGGGTGTTCTGTTGTGCCCCAACCAGTAGACGACTCACGCGATGCGCCAATGCCGGCGCTCCTGGAGCCGGATAAGTCAATTTATAGGTGTGGTCCGGAAAACCGAAATAGTCATAAATGAGATCGGGCTGGCTGCCGGCGGTCACACTAAACTCTTGAGTGCGCCAGTGGGCGGATACCAGGAGGATGGCCGTCGGCTTTTCTGGCAAACGCCCGATGACGCTTCGAAGAAAGTCGGCCATACCGTCCCACGTATTGCGGGGACTCCAGTCCATAAAGAAACAAGGGCCAGCGCCGTGGGGAATAAAAAATACCGGTTGTCTGGTAGGCACTCTTGGCTGCGTGGACATCGACATACCTCCATAGGTTTGAATAGTTCAGATATCACAATGAACAGGTTATACTGATACTCAGGAAAGGAGAACGGACTTAAAAAAGGAACTGTTTTAACTAAAGGTAGGAAATAAAATGCTGGACCGATACACAAGCATGCAGGTATTCGTTCAGGCAGCGTCCAGAGGTAGTCTGTCTGCCGCCGGCCGGGAGCTGAACATGTCGCCGGCAATGGCCACAAAACATGTGGATTCACTGGAAACCAGGCTCGGCACGAAACTGCTTCATCGCACCACTCGACAGTTATCACTGACAGATGCCGGACGGGAATACCTGCAGGCCTGTCAGCGCATTCTTCAGGATCTTGAAGAAGCGGAGTCCGAAGTATCTTCCCAGCAGCATCAGGCCATGGGTCGATTACGTCTGAATGCACCGCTATCCTTTGGCACACGCTTCATTGCACCGTTAATACCGGAATTCACCCATCGTTACCCACTGGTGGAGGTGGATCTTGGCCTGAGCGACACTCAACAGGATCTGCTGAAAGAGAGCTGGGACCTGATTGTCCGCATCGGACACCTCGCTGACAGCGACCTCAGGGCCCGCCGTCTCGGCAATTGCCCGATGCGACTTTGTGCCTCGCCTGAGTATCTGAAAAAACATGGAACCCCTAACCGTGTTGCCGAGCTCTCAAACCACAATTGCCTGAGCTACAGCCTTTCCTCAGCGCAACGCGGCGGCACCTGGGCATTCGGCCAAGATGGTAAGATCCAGGTGCCCGTAACAGGCAACCTCATGTCCAACAATGGCGACGCACTTCTTGCTGCCGCCGTTAAGGGCCAAGGGATCATATATCAGCCCAACTTTATCGTGTCCGAGGCATTGGCCAGTGGCGCTCTGGTTGCTTTCGAATTGGATCACCCTCCACTGGATCTCGGCGGCCTGCATGTGCTGTTCGCGCCGGATCGTCGGTTACCCCTCAAAGTAAGAGCGATGATCGACTATTTGGTTGAGGTTTTTGAGAATTCGCCATGTAGACCGTCGTAAATTTTATCCTTTCTTACCAAGGCCCCCTCTCTACACCTGTAAACTGTTCCAACAGTCAGGCTTAGTTCGAAGTTAGCCCGCTCCAGGCCAAAAGCTTTATGTCGGCTTCTGGATCGCGGCCACCTTCTCCTTTTCCATCTGCTTTTTTAAGATCCCGAAACCAATGGTTGTTCAAATATTGTCGTCAACAAGGAAAATCTCATTTGCGGAACCGAAATGGGATCGAGGCCATAAGTCCATTGAGTGTTTCCTTTTGTTTAGGCCCGGACATTTTATTTTCCTCGTAGCTGTCAATTGATGGTTCTAACAGGCAGTGCCTTTAGACCGCAATAGTGGGCTACGTTTTTGGGGTACGAAATACCAATCCATCAATGGCATGGACAAAAAAGTGTATGAAGAGGGCCTTATATCGACGTTCGCCATGGACACGAGGCCATATAGTGAAAGCCCTGTTATGCTCAGTTTAAAGTCATGTCCATAATTGGATCATTCGTAGTTATAACTTTTATGTCAGCTGCGAGCGGGTGTTTCAGCCTCACCTTGAAGGCCGCCCGGTGGGCGTGATGTCGAATAACGATGGCTGTGTGATCGCCCGTTCTGCCGAGTTGAAGGCGCTGGATATTCCCATGGGAACGCCCGCCTTCAAACTGGAAGGGCTGCGCCAGCGTGGCGAGATTCATCTGCTCTCGTCTAATTACGAGCTGTATGGCGATATGTCGGCGCGGTTAGCGCAGTTGTTGCGTGACGCCTGCCCAGAGATCGCGCCCTACTCGATCGATGAAATGTTCATCTATTTAGACGGCTTTACCTCCCAGCAGTGTGAGGCGCTGGGTAAGCAGTTGCGCCAGCGTATTCACCGCCACCTGGGCCTGCCGGTCTGTGTGGGGTTGGCCCCGACCCATACGCTGGCCAAGCTGGCCAATCATTTAGCTAAACAAGACCCCCTCTACGAAGGCGTTTGCCTATTGCAGGGGCAGGGCCACACCACCGAGGCGCTGTTAAAGCGCACCCCGGTGGGCAGTGTGTGGGGCGTCGGGCGTCGGCTGGCCGAGCGCTTGGCCATTGGCGACATCAACACTGCCTGGGATTTACGCGAAAGCGATGAAAAATGGCTGCGTAAGCGCTTTTCGGTGGTGCTGGCCCGCACGGCGCTGGAGTTGCGCGGCACGCCCTGCCTGGAAATGAACGCGCTGGACCAACCGCGCCAGCGCATTATGACCTCGCGCTCGTTCGGCCAACCGACCGGCGAGTTTGCTGAAGTGCACAACGCGCTGCGCCGTCACGCCCAGCGTAGCGCTGAAAAACTGCGTGAACAGGGCAGCATGGCGCGTGCAGTGATGGTGTTTCTGAACACCAATCGCCACCGCCGCGACCAACCGCAATATTTCCCGCAGGCGCTGATACCCCTGCACTCGCCCAGCGACGATACGCGCGTGATTCTCGATGCCGTACGCGAAGGGCTTGAGCAGATTCACCGGCCCCGCTTTCGGTTTATGAAGGCCGGTGTAATGCTGCTAGATTTGGTCGATGCCAAAGAGCACCAGCTTTCGCTGCTGCATCCCCCGGCCCGTGATCGGCATCCGTTTTTGATGGCCACCGTCGATCAGATCAATCAGCAGATGGGGCAAGGCACCATTAGCTTTGGCATGACCGATGCTCCCGCGGCTTGGCAGCTACGCTGCGCTCACCGTTCCAACCGCTTTACCACGCGCTGGGATGAGCTGATGAAAGTGGGCACTCACCCCGGCGCGGTGGCCGCCGCCGAGGCGAAGGAAAAGGCAAAGCAGCGCGAGCAACACACCCTAGCCAGTGCGAAGCGCAGAACGCAGCCGCGGGCTTAGACTTTCCCCCAGCGCCGCCATCGTAACCAGAATCCCCAGCAGCCACGGCCAATGCGCTGCGAACGAGACTTGATAGACGCCCAGGGCATCGACAAAAATCACCACGATGCCGAGCGGGCTAACGTAACGCACCATGGTCAGCCACAAGGCGTAGGGCAGCGGCGCAAGCCCCAGCTCCTCGCGGAAAGTGTCGCTCTTCAGTATAAAGCCTGCCAGCACCACCATGCCTAAGCCGCCCAGCGGCATCATCCAGCGTGAGGTCAGGTAATCCAGCCAGTCGAAAAAGGTCTTGCCTGCCAGCGTCCAATCCGCGCCCAGATTGAATGACAGCATCGCCAGGGTGCTAATCAACCACAGCACAATGCCCGTGCCCCAAGCGGCTGCCGGGCGCGAAATGCCTTTGTTATCGCACAGCCAGGAAACCGTCGCCTCGACCATGGAAATGGCAGAGGTCAACGCGGCCATGGAGAGCATCAGGAAGAACAAAATGCCAAACAGCGTCCCCAGCGGCATCGCCTGGAAGGCCAGGGGCAGGCTCATGAAAATAAGCCCTGGGCCTTCGCCGGGGTCCATGCCGTTGGCGAAGATCACCGGAAAGATCGCCAGCCCCGCCATCAACGCCACGACCGTATCCGCCACGGCCACACTAACCGTGGTGCGACCAATCGAGGCACCTTTGGGTAAATAGCTGCCGTAGGTAAGGATCGCCCCGGAGGCCAGCGAGAGGGTAAAGAAGGCATGCCCCAGCGCTGCCAGCAGCCCTTCGCTGGAGAGGCTGCCCGCGTTGAACGAGAACAGGAAGTTAACCGCCGCGCCAAAGCCGCCGGAAAACAGGCCAAAGCCAATCAGGATCACCAGCATGATGACCAAGCCCGGCATCATCCAACTGACACTCTTCTCGATCCCCTTCTGTACGCCCTTGCCCACAATTAGCATGGTGAGCAGCGTCACCAAGGTACTCCAGAAACCGAGATTCAGCGGATTAGCGTTGTTGGCGCCAAACACGGCGGCCATCTCATCGACGCTGCTGCCTGCTAAGCCACCGGTCAGCATCTTCCACAGATACGAGAACGACCAGCCCGCCACAACGACGTAAAACGACAGCACCATAAAGCCGCAGAGCATGGCCATCCAGCCAATCAGCGACCACACCGACGAGCGGCCTGATTCATTGACCACGCGGCGAATGGCATCCACTGGGCTGCCCTGGCCGCGCCGTCCAAAGGCGATCTCGGTCATCATGACCGGCACACCCACGGCAAAAATACAGGCCAGGTACACCAGTACGAAGGCACCGCCGCCGAACTCCCCGGTGATATAGGGGAATTTCCAGATATTGCCCAGCCCAACCGCCGAACCGGTTGCTGCCAACATAAACCCCCAGCGGCCTAGCCACTGGGTGCGAGGTTGCCCAGAAGAGGTCATTTGCCCAGTTACCCTGTCAGAAAAAGGCGCTCATCCTATAGGATTTTGCGGGCAATGCCCAACAGCGTCTAGGCGTATACGGCGGCCTTGGCGGCAGCATCCAGACGCTGGGCGGTTTGATCCACCCGGCGCAAACAGACCAGCAGCACGGCGCCGAGGGCCACAAAGCCGCCTGCCAACCAAAGCCCTAGGCTGTAATTGCCAGAGGCTTCGGCCAGCATGCCGGTCAAGGCCGGGGCGCATATCTGGGCAACGCCGTAGGCCAGGGTCATCTGCCCCATTAACCGCGCTGGGCTTGAAGGATAAAGCCGCCCTGCCATGGTTAGCACCAGACTGACGCAGCCGAGGAAGGTACCGCCGTAGAGCACGGCGCTGAGCAACACCGCCGCTGCATTCGCGGTAATCGCAGGCAGTAGAATGCCCACTACCTGAATGCACATGGCAATAATCAGCGCCCCCAGGTAACCGACGCGGCGGGCGACTAGATCCCACAGCATCACCGCCGGGGCAGCGGCTAAACCGGCCAGGGCAAAGGTCCAGTTACCCAGCCCCGCCAGCAGCGGCTCACGCTCGACAATCGCGACAAGAAAGGTAGCGCTGATCACATAGCCATAACCGGCGCAAAAATAGGCAGCCAGCATCCAGCGCATAAAGGTGCGTGTGGGCGGCATCGCGGGTTGGCTGTTAGCCGCGGGAGCACCGACGACCGGTTTCTCCGGGCGCGGCAACCACTGCCACGCGGGCACGAGTAGAGCTGCGCCCAGCAGGCTAAAGCCCCACCACTGGGTCTGCCAGCTAAACGAAAGCTGCAGCATCATTTCAACCGCGACGGAGACCACCACCATACCAATGCCCAAACCAGCAAAGTGGATGCCCAGCTCTCCGCGCTGACGGTGTTGCATTAGCCAGTGAAGAATCAACCCGGACGCTAGCAACATTGAGCCACTGCTGGAAAGACCCGCCAGAAAACGCAGCCCCGCCCATACCCAGAAGTGCTCGGTGAGCGCCATGCCCGCGGTGGTAAGCACTGCCAGGATTAACCCACAGCGAAATAGGAGGTCTTTGATATAGAGACTGCGGATAGTGGCGGCCAACACCGCCCCCAGCATATAGCCCGCGTAGTTGAGCGCCGCCAGCCAGCCGCCATCGGCGTCCCCCATCCAGGTTTGCTGCTGCATGACTGGCAGCAACGGCGTATAGGCAAAGCGGGCGATACCCACACACAATACCTGGCTGAAAACGCCCGCCAATAGCACTCTAAAGCGCTGGGAACCTAGCGTTGCTGCGGTCATCGGGCTGCTCCTTAAACACCACTTTTATTATATTAGCTATCACTATATTGATTAGCTCGCATGCAAGTTCATGCATAGTAGGGCGTTTTGAGCAGCGCGTCATGACCACCTAGGTCGAGTGCGTGGTTAAAAAACTGGCTAGAGGTGAACCTCCAGGCTTAACAACAAAAACGACAGCGTTTTGCCATGGCCATCCAGATTGAGTGCCCCGTTAACGCCGCCTTGAAGCACATCATCGATCACGAAGTTCATGCCTGCCAAGTTAGGTAGAGGGTAGCGCCGCACCCGGCTAGCGCCGCGATGGGAGAATAGCGCCAGCACTCGTTCTTCGGTGACCTGTTCCAGCAAGGTGGCGTAGTGATCCGCCTCATAGGCAAACAGCGCCACGTTGAGGCGTTCGCCTTTATCCCCCGCACGGGCGTGCGCCAGCTGGTGAAGAGAGATCGAGGCGGGCGCACGCATTGACGTTTGTGTGGGTTCAGCTTGCAGCATAGCGTTCGCTCCTGTGGGCTTCCTGGGTCGGCGACTCAAATAGCGTGGCATGGGCATAAATGTCGCTACGCTTGACTAGATATGAGGCGGTAAATACCCGCCGTTGAAACTGACGTCGCACCCCGCCGCCGCCGGCAGGCCCGGCACAGTAAAGCGCCAGTAGCTCTTGGGTGGCGCGGGCTACCCAGCGCCGCTCGCTGTGCTCCGCTGCCAACCGCAGCCGGTAATCGCCGCTGACAGACGTTGAAGCGCTACGCTGAAGCTCGCCGCTATCACTATCGAATACGCTGGCGAGGCCAATGATATCCAAGCGGATCCGCAGCTCAGCCGGGGCGCGAAATACCAACCGCTCACGCAGTACCTGGGCGGCAAGCTGGGCTCTTGCTAGCGCATTGGGCCCGGCATAGGAAATTTCTGCTTCACCCTGCCACCCCCCTTCGTAGCAGACGGTGGTCTTTAGCCGTTCGGGGGCGGGCTTGCCGCGAATGCCCGTTACCGCTACGCGGTTAGGTGAGAGCTGGCGGACCTCGGCGTGGGTAAGATCCACCGTGACATCCGGGGTCAGGTAATTGGCTGGGTCATGGACCTCATAGAGCAGCTGCTCTTTCACCGTTTGCTCGGTAACACAGCCGCCGGTATTGGCAGGCTTGGTGATGATTAGGCTGCCATCCTGCTCCACTTCAATAATCGGATAGCCCACCGTGGCGAGGCCTGGTACGTCTTTAAAACCTGGGTCGGCAAAGTAGCCGCCGCTTACCTGGGCGCCACACTCGGCCAGGTGTCCGGCCATCATGCCGCAAGCCAGGCGGTCCCAATCATCCCAACGCCAATCGAAGTGGTGCATCAGCGGGGCTAAGAACAGTGCCGGATCGGCTACCCGCCCGGTGACCACGACATCGGCTTGCATGGCTAACGCTTCGGCCAGTGCCTTGGCGCCCAGGTAGACATTGGCGGAAATCAAGGCGTCATCGCCCGGCATCTCCAACCGTTCGGCCTCCCAACGCTGCAAGTCCAGGCCATGCAGTTGCTGGCGGATATCATCGCCATGCACCTGGGCAATCCGCACCTCTGGACGACCAAGCTGTGCGGCTAGCTCCGCAATGACCTGGCACGCGCCACCAGGGTTCGCTGCACCGAAGTTGCCTAGAATTTTAATGCCGTGATCCAGGCAATCGCGAAGCACTGGCGCCAGCAGCTCGTCCAGCAGCGGTTCAAACCCGCTTTCGGGGTCCTCACGCATCGCCCGGTGGGCGGCCGCCAATGTCCGCTCACCCAGGGTTTCGAATACCAAGGCAGAGGGTTGCTGTCGCTTGATCAACTCTGCCACCACCGCCACGGCCGCATCGGTACGGTCACCGGAAAAGCCTGCCCCGCTGCCCAGTAAAAAACTCATAAATGTGTCTCCTTGGCCTGAAGGGAGTGGTGGTCGCCGGAGGCAACTACCGGCTCGTCATCCAGCAGCGAGCGGCGGCGTATAAATAGCCCAATGATCAAGACGAGCGCTGCCAGCGTGGTCAGCCAGCCTGGCGTCAGCGCAAGCCCAATCACCGCGATCAGCGCCACCACATCAATCACGCGCTTACCCGTCATGGCGACCCGAGACATCAGCGCGGCGAAGGCCATCACGAACACGACACCCTGACAACTGGCCAAGACGATCTCCAGGGGAGTCCCAAACCCCGCCAGGGCTGGGTAGATCAGCAGCAGGAAAGGAATGACATAGATCGCCGCTGCCAAACGCACCGATTCGACGGCGGCAGGCAGCCAGTTGGTGTCGGCAATGCCTGAGGCCACGAATACCGCAATACAGACAGGCGGTGTAATGACTGAAAGTGTCGCGAAGTAGAAAACGAACAAGTGGGCAATCAGTGGCTCAACACCGATGGTGGTAAGCGCCGGAGCCAATACGGAGGCGACGAGTACATACGCTGCCGTGGTCGGAATACCCATGCCCAGAATCAGACAGACGCCGCCAACGATAAAGGCGACCAGGAAAAGGGACTCTCCACCGACCGTGACGATCAAGCTCGCCAGCGTTACGCCGATGCCGGTCATGCCAATCATCGCCACCAGAATCTGCGCCCCAGCCAGCAGCACGCCGATAATCACCATGCCTTTACCGGCATCGACCAGGCCCGCCACCAGCTTGCCGAGAATCTCGCGCAACGGCATCTTGGCCATTAGCGCAAAGGGTACAAAGGTCAGCACGGTCATCAGGATGCCGTAAAAAGCGGACATCTGAATCGAACGGCCGCTAAGCACACCGTAAAACAGCCCACCCAACGCAGCCAGAATGGGAATGATCCGTTCAGCGCGTATCACGTCTGACCAGCTGGGCAGCTCGTCATCGGGTACCACCTGCAACTGACGGCGCTTGGCCACCAGGTGAATCGTGACAAACACACCCAGGTAGAAAAGTATCGCCGGCAGCAAGGCCGCCAAGGCGATACGCAGGTAACTCTCACCGAGAATTTCCGCCATGATAAATGCCGCAGCGCCCAGGATCGGCGGTGCGATTTGACCGCCGGTGGAGGCGACCGCTTCTACCCCAGCCGCAAACGGGCTTGGGTAGTTCAAGCGTTTCATCATGGGAATGGTGAAATTGCCCGTCGTGGCGACATTGGCCACCGCGCTGCCACTGACCATACCAAACAGCCCGGAGGCTACCGTGGCTACTTTGGCTGCACCGCCCGGCGAACGGCCGCTAATACGCAGCGCCAAATCCATAAAGGTATTGCCGCCCCCGGTGTGCAGTAGCAAACAGCCGAAAAGCACGAAAGCCGCAATGGTAGTGGCGGCAACGCCGACCAGCATGCCCCACACGCCTAGATCACCCAGGTAGATGGTTTCGGTCATGTAGTAGAGATCAAACCCCCGGTGGCCGAGCGGCCCTGGAATCGCGGCCCCGAACCACGCGTAGGCTAACCCCGCGACTACCAGCAGTGGGAAAATAGCCCCGATAGCGCGTCGCGAAAGCTCCAAAATCGCCACTAACAGCACGCCGGTTAGCAACATGTCGCGGGGCGTAGCCCAGGGGAGCTCCACCAGGATTTGCTCATGGTTAAGTGCCACATAGCCGCAGGCGCCTAACACACCTACTCCAAGTACGACATCAATGGCGATGCCCAGCGGCCGCCAGCGCTTGCCCTCCCCTAATGGGTAGACGGCAAGCCCTAGCAGGATGACCAGCGCGAGAAAGATACTCCGCTGAATCAAGCTCTCAAACGGCCCAGTGGCGGAGGTATAAAGGATTAGACCGCCCAACAGCAGCGCCAAGCCTTTGGTGACTGTCTCGCGCATGATCATCTTCTCCGAATGGCCCTACTGGACAGGCTGCAAGGCATCAGGGATGTCATACCCCTGCTCTTCGAAATAGCGCGCCGCACCGGCATGCAGCGGCACAGTGCCAACTTCCAGAGTCATCTTCGCCATATCGGCATCTTTCATCGCGGCAAAGGCGTTAACCTGCGGTTCGGGGTTTTCCATCACGGCTTTGACGATTTGATAGGCGGTCTCTTCATCCATATCCGGGTGCGCATGTACGGCAACCCCAAACGCCCAGGTGGTATAGGCGGGGATACCGTCTGCGGCACCTTCGGGCACATCGACAATCGCCACGTCGGGCATTTCGCTGCGCAGCGTGTCGGCCTGCGCGTCATCGAGAGACAGCACGCTAATGGGGGTAAATGTCGCGATATCCATAGAGGAGCCATCCAGACGCTCGCCGACGCCCGATTTCACCGAGCCCATCACCCGGCCATCCTTCATGGCGTCGACCATATCGGTGGTGGAACCACGCACGTAATCCGGCTCTATGCCGAGGGTACGCATCACTGCTTCAGTGGTTTTCTCAGTGGCTGAGCCGGTGATGCCGGGGTTGAAACGCACCCCATCCAAATCAGCGAAGGTGGCGACGTTGGCATCCTGGCGCATCACTGCGTTTTGGGGCGCCACGGTGTAGACCCACAGCAGGCGGTTATCCACTGGGCGGCCTTCAAAATCTTCCTCACCGGCGTAGGCGTGATAGCCGGTATTGGTCGTCACCAGCCCCATATCAATCTGATCGCGCCCCAAACGACGCAGGTTATCTACCGTAGCGCCGGTTTCAGCGACAGAAGAACTCACACCTTCGACCTGGTTGTTGATGATCTGATTAACCGCAACAAAGTAGCTGTAGTGGCTGGAGGAGCTGGAGGTAGAACCAATCAGCAGGCGCTCATCGGCATGGGAAGTGGCAGCAGCCAGCACCGCGGCGCTTGCCACCATGGCGGTAAGTAGCGTTTTCATCGTGTCTCCGAAGCTCGCAAGGCGAGCTATTGTTATTGTAGAGCGGTTTTTTTATCTATAACGGTGATCGCGACGCGGTTTGCATGCGATAAAACAAGCATGGTCTGCCATTTTAATTTTGTATATTGAATAGTTTTTAATTTATGTTTTACTTTCTAAATGAATCCAAGCATCCAGCAGTTGCGTGTTTTTGTTGCCGTCGCCCACTCCCGCAGCCTTGCGGAGGCCAGCGAGCGAGTACACCTTTCCCAACCGGCGATTTCGATTGCACTACGCAAGCTGGAAGAGAACGTAGGCGGTGCGCTATTTGCCCGCACATCACGCCAGCTTGTCTTGACCCCGGAAGGCGACGCTTTCCTACCGGTTGCCGTGCGGTTGTTAAATGACTGGAACGAAGCTTTTGAGGATCTCAACGACCAGTTTTCCAAGCAGCGCGGCAAGGTAACGATCGCCGCCTTACCCACCCTGGCGGCGGGCTTGTTCCCGCAGGTCATCCGGCTTTTCCACGAGGCTTACCCTCGCATCAACCTCAGCCTGCACGATGTGCTGGCCGAACAGATCAACCAGATGGTGCGCGAAGGCCGTGCCGACCTGGGACTTTCCGTACCTCCCGGTGACGCAGACGACCTCACGTTTGAACCCGTGCTCGAAGATAGCTACGTGGCGGTTTTCCCTTGCGGGCACCCACTGCTGGCACAACCGGCTGTGGCGTGGGGGCAGCTCGCCGCCTACCCGTTTATCGGCATCAATCGTCTTTCCAGTTCACGCCAGGATATTGACCGCATTATGCAGAGCGTCGGGGAACGGCTGGATATCTTGTGCGATGCCCGCCAGATCGCTACCGTCGGCCGCATGGTGGCGGCGGGCTTGGGTATTAGCGTGCTGCCCTCGCTCAGCTTTCGCCAGATTGCCACCGATGGCATTGAACACCGCCCGCTGGTCGAACCGACTATCCGTCGCGAGCTGGGCATGATATTGAGCCGACGCCACCCCCCTTCCGCCGCCGCCAGCGCCCTGTGCCAACTGATTCGTGAGCACGAATGAGGACTTTCCACAAATAAGCGTTTTCGGTACGGCTTTCTCTACACCTGGGGTGGGAATCTGGCAGACTAGAGGCGATGAACATCCACCTTACTAAGTGAGCGATACGATGAGCGATACAGCAAAACCCTGGACACAACCCATGCCCGACGCGCAGTTCAAACTGATGCGCGATATTCTTGCTGCGCCTAGCCCCGTGGGCCTTGAAGCCGCAATGACCTACGGTGTGCTCAAGCCGCATTTTGAAAGCTTTGCGCCTAAAGGCTGGCACCTGCACCAGTTCAAGGGCAACGCTGGTGTTGTGCTGGACACCCACCCCGGCCGTGACGATATGTTCAAGGTCATGCTGATCGGCCATGCGGATAAAATCCGTATGCAGGTGCGCTCGATTGGTGAAGACGGCAAGATCTGGATCAACACCGACTCCTTCCTGCCCACCGTACTGATCGGCCATGAAGTGAAGCTGTTCAGCGAAGACCCGGATGCCCCTGGCAGCTATCGCTGCATTGAAGGCGGCACGGTAGAAGCACTTGGCGCGATCCACTTCTCTGACCCTGCCCAGCGTGATGGCAGCAAAGGGATCAAGAAAGAGCAGATCTACCTGGATCTACAGATTCACGGCGACAACAAGAAACAGCAGGTGTTGAATCTGGGCGTGCGCCCTGGTGATTCGATTATCTTTGACCGCCCTATCCGCCCGGGCTTTAGCCCTAATACGTTCTATGGCGCTTACCTGGATAACGGCCTAGGCTGCTTTGTGGCTGCCGAAGTGGCGCGTTTGATCGCTGAAGCAGGCGGCACTAAAAACGTGCGCGTACTGTTTGCGATTGCCAGCTATGAGGAAATTGGCCGCTTCGGCAGCCGCGTGATGGCCGGGGAAATGAAGCCGGATGCGCTGATTGGCGTTGACGTCAATCACGACTACGTGGGCGCGCCAGGCATCGGCGACAAGCGCATGCAGCCGCTGGAAATGGGCAAGGGCTTCACCATGGCGGTGGGTTCGATTGCCAGCGAACAGCTCAACCGGATTATCGCGACAGCCGCTAAAGAGCAGGATATTCCGCTACAGCGCGATATCGTGGGCGTGGACACCGGTACCGATGGTATGGCGGGTGTATTGGCGTCTATCGATAGTGCTGCTACCTCGATCGGCTTCCCTATCCGCAACATGCACACGATCTCGGAAACCGGCCATACCCAGGATGTGCTGGCAGCTATTCACGCCCTCACCCAAACCCTGCAAGCCATGGATGCCATGCCGGATCTACCGCGTGAGTTCCTGGATAATCATCCACGCTTAGACCAAGCGAGCCCACTGACCCACCAGGGCAGCGACAAGCCCGACAGTGAGGGTGATGACAGCAAAGAGAGCCAGGTAAGCAAAGAGAGTAAGGAAAGTAAGGAAAACAGTGCCAACAGCAATGAAGTTGCTAGTAAGAAAACCAAGAAAAAAGCGAAAAAATAAAACACGCGTATAAAAAGAAGCCCCAGCCATTCCTTGGCCGGGGCTTTATCAAACCTTCCTTGATTTTCTTCACAAACATCCTGTTTGTGCTTCCCTGAGAGCGTTTAGCCTTCCTGGCGTTGCCTTCCCTGTTTCCACTTCCTTGTGGTGTATGCCCACAATGGACGTTATAGCGCTGTGTTTATCTATCCCAGGTTATTAAATCAAAAAAATATTGGTTTAATATTAAAACAGCCTTGTTGCGTCGATTTAATGCACGTTTGCAATACGTTTCGCATGGCGAATATATGAATTGACACTTATACTTAAACCGTGTCGGTAACGACACGGATCAACAGGGAGGTTACCACGCCTGAACCATCATCAACCCTAATGGTAGGAGGTCAGCGTGCGCGACATTATAATCAGCAATAAAATCAATGAATTAGATATCATCTGTCGTCATTGCGGCAATTCAGAGACAGCCAAGTCACCATTTTTTAATCGCTTTCGTTTAGAAGGCACAGGGAAAAACACGGCGACGGTGCGCTGCCTTAACTGCCAAACAGCAGTTGAAGTGCCCTTGAATGAACTAAGCACGCTCTATTATCACCATGCGTGTTAATGGGCAGGCTGGTTAATAAAAAAGAAGGGGTAGATGGCTAACACATCTGCCCTTTTTCTTAGCAAGCTATTTAAAATAAATGAAAAATACACAATTCTGTCACTTTCACGTCATTTATTACCGAATAAAAAGCCCCAGCCATTCCCTGGCTAGGGCTTAATTACCGCATCTTTCTTCCTCACAAACATCCTGTTTGCGCGTCCATGAGAGCTTAAGCCGTCCTGGCACTATCTTCCTTGTCACCACATCCTTGTGCTTGATGATTAGGATGCGCCTTTTAACGACGATTTTACCTAACCTAGGTTATTTAATGAGAAAATAGTTTTTACACTAAGCTAAGTGTTTTTTAGTGACGACTACGCGCTTTAAGGCTATTCTTAACCTGTCATCGCTATGTTACAAAAACGACATATAGCCCTCTAAATTGAGGCATTTTTGATTAAAGGACCCAAGCAACACTGGCCTTACGTTAGGTAAATCCAACTTTCAATAAAAAGCAAATTCGTCATTGACTTAAGCTTGCATAGCGGTTATAAAAAATTTTAAATTCCTGATATTTATAGGAAAGCAATTAAAACTAGCCAGCTACCCATGAAAAGTCAAACAAACGATTGATTAATTTTTTTACTATCTTCAGCAAAAAAATAAAGCTCAACCATTTTTGGCTGAGCCTTATTAGGTCTTCCATAACCGCACACTACAAATATCCTATTTGTGCATCCTTGTACTGCTCAAGCAATCCTTGCTTGGTCTTCCTTTTCGCGATTTCCTTTCGCTGAGCACACAATGAGCCTTATAGAAGTATGTTTATTTAACCTGTGTTAGTTAATAGAAAATAAATTATTATTAAACGTTCGTTTGCCATTTTATCAAGCGGCTTGCCAAGCTTCCAAGCTTGGCGGGAAGCACGCCGGTAACGGGCGATGTGGATGGCGCCGAGTTGGAAGCATCGACTGCTTGGCGATTGCCTCTCAATGAGCGTACATTCTTTACCCTTACCCCGAATGTGGCCTAACCGACGAAGAGTGGGGTTTCTACACGTGACAGCCTACGTAGCGGCATTGCCAGCTATAACCCTGATGGCGGCTCCTGGCGTTTAGGGGTTAGCACCAGCCTAACCTATGCGCTAACGCCGCAATGGTCGGCCACTGGTTTTGTTGGCACCGGCTACCTGACTGACAATGCGTCTGACAGCCCCATCGTTGACGATTTAGGCAGCGAATGGCAGACCGTGACGGGTGTATCGCTCAATTATCATTTCTAGCCGTATTAAGCCGCTAGAAAGCCTGGACAACATAAAAGCGCCCTTCACGTTTAGGGCGCTTTTGCGTTTAGTGGATGGTTCTAGTGATGTTGTTCTGGCAGTGCTGCTCAAAACCACATTTTAAGCGGCATCCATAGCCCCATCAGTATCATTGCAATGTTTTCCGTTAACGATATAAAGCCTAGTGGTACATTGCTGCTACCGCCAACACACGCGCATTTCAATTCACGCTTATCGATGTACACGGCTTTAACCACCGACACCGCCCCCACCGTACCGATAAACAGTGCCAACGGCGCCGCCAGCCAAATCAAAGCGCCTGCCAGCATTAATACCCCGGCCAGGGTTTCAGCGTAAGGATATACATAACTATAGGGGACATAGCGCTGAGCCAGCAGGTCGTAGTTAAGGAACATAGAGCTGAAGCTCTCTACATCCTGAAGTTTCTGTAACCCCAACAGCACCATCGCCGTTGCCACTGCGTATTCAGGCATCCGCGCGGCCAACAAGGTACCATTGGCGACCCAACTAACCGCCAGACCGATCAGCAAGGCGGTAACAAAAATCGCGATTACCGGTCGATATGTGGTCTCTTTTGCATTCGGCACGCTCATCCCAAGATGCTTGCGCACCTCTTCATAACCACCAATACGCTTATCGCCGATATAGGTTTGCGGCGTGGTATCGACATTTTCCTGAGCCTTGAACGCCTCTATTTCATCTCGGGAGGTTAACGGGTGATCGTCAACCTCATATCCTTTACGCTTTAACAAATCGACCGTTTTCATACCAAACGGGCAACGGTGCTCTGCCGTCTTCATCCGATAAACATGTGCCGTCTCCATGTTAACCACCTCCTTGATGCGTGTCTGAAAACTACCTATTAAGCAAATTCCCCTCTCTACCTTATAAAGGTAGTCAGAATATGGTCTGTGACCAAAATAGAAACGGCGAGGATAGCCTCGCCGTTATCATTGAGCCTGCGTTACCACCTAGCGGTTATTTCTCCAGCCACGCCATCAGCGTCTCAGCCGTTAGCGCTGAAGAAGGCGGGTTTTGCCCGGTAATCAGCTGGCCATCTTCACGCACGTAAGGGGTAAAATCTTCTGCCTTGGTGTAGATACCGCCACACTGTTGCAGCGCATCTTCGACCAGATGCGGCACGATGTCAGTCAGGCCAACCGCATCTTCTTCGCCATTGGTGAAGCCTGTTACTTGGCGGCCTTTAACGAGCGGCTCGCCTTCGCTGTTCTTGGCATTCACTAAGACAATTGGCGCATGGCAAACGGTAGCGACCGGCTTGCCTTGAGCAATAAATGTTTCGATCAGGCGAATGGAGTCTTTATCGTCAACAAGATCCCATAACGGACCATGACCGCCGGGGTAGAACACCGCATCAAAGTCATCGGCCTTCATATCGCCCAAACGATGGGTCGCTGCAAGCTCAGCATTGGCCTTTTCATCTTGCTTGAAACGGCGCGTTTCATCGGTCTGGCTATCCTCAGCGTCGCTCTTGGGGTCCAGCGGCGGCTGGCCACCCTGAGGCGATGCCAGGGTTACCTCGGCCCCTGCGTCGTTGAAGACATAGTATGGGGCGGCCAACTCTTCCAGCCAAAAGCCGGTTTTATTACCGGTGTCGCCCAGCTGATCGTGAGATGTCAGTACCACTAAAATACGCTTGCTCATATCTTTCTCCTGGCGGTGGAAAAGGAGGCGATTAAAAGTCCTTGTTGTTTCTTAGTGGGGCCTCTGAGGTGGAATGCAAGGAGATATCCAAGATCGTCATCACTGGCTCAAACGGCAGTTGATCACCAGTAGTGTCAATCCGTTAATGGCGCTTTATCATGGCGTCATTCAGTCATTGCCAGGTGAAGCGACCAGTGAGTATTGAAGCGCGGGATTTTTACCGCAGCGGCCCTGATCACCGCCAAGGGCAAGCCAGCAGCTTTGCCTTGATCCGGCGTCAGTTTGATTTTCGCTCCATTGAGATTGGCCGCTGGGTCACCAGCGCTGAGCGCGACCGTGCCGCCGAGCTGTTTCACGATGCGCTGTGCGATCTAATGGTGATTCTACAGGGGCCAGAGGCGCTGATTTCGTTACGCGGCTCAATCGCCCTGCAATACGGCAGCGGTGGCCGACCTGGCGTTTCTGCCCACTACGACCCCAGCCAACGCAGTTTTGCGCTGGCCAAAAACGCAGGCCCCGGCAGCATTGCCCACGAGTGGTTTCATGCTTTCGACCACTATATCGCCAGTAAGTGTTTTCGCGGCACGCCTGCCGGTATGTTCGCCTCTACTGCTTGGCTTGCCGATGCAACGCCCATCGCCCACCCTCTGAATCAACTGCTTATGCGCTGTTTCAAAGCCGTATTACTGCAGCCCGAAGGCGACCAGCCTAGCGATCTGTTTCAAAGCTCGGTGCAGATGGATAAAAAGCTTGGCCAGCTCTATTACAGCAAACCCGAAGAACTCTGTGCACGCGCCTTTGAGGCGTTTGTGCAGGATGCGGACATCACTAATCACTTCCTGGTCAAAGGCACCAAAGCTTCACCCGAGGCCGAACGCGGGCTTTATCCCCAGGGTGAGCAGCGGGAACGGATTAACGTGGCATTTAGCGACTATTTTGGCGGGCTGGGGAAAGCGTTGCGTGATGCAGAGTAAGCATCACGGCGCTCGACAGGCTTTGCTGCCGAACACCGTGGGCTTATAAAGCAGATTAACCTAGGTAGAGCACTTCGTAATACCTGCGCATTTCGTAGTGCGCATCACCGCTATCAGATAGCACAATGCAAGCGCTAGAAAGCCCAGTAGGTCACTGATCCATTCGGGATAGATCATCAGCGCGGCAGGTATCAGCAGCGCACAACGCATGCGCACTCCCACCGAACCTATCCGATAAAGATATCCTTCCATCGCCGCTGCCACCAGCCAGATCGCAGTCATGGCGGTAAAAGCGGAGGCTATCACGCTCAACAGGGGGCCCTGCAAAATCAGCGATGGGTTGAGCACAAACAGGAACGGCAGCACGAACAGCACGGCTCCCAGCCGCACGGCATGCAGGCTTGTTAGGGTACTGTTGGCACCGGCAACACCGGCCGCAGTAATGGCCGCCAGCGCCACGGGTGGCGTGATATAGGAGAGCATTCCCCAGTAAAGAATGAACAGATGGCTGGCAAGAGGATTGAGACCAGCCCCCACCAGCGCTGGCGCAAGCAGGATCGACAGGAAGATGTAGCACGCGCTGACCGTCATGCCCATCCCGAGGATAAAGCTGGTAATCGCCCCCGCCGCCAGCATTAGGGGAATGCTATCACCTGCATACAGCAGCAGTTCGCGAGAGAAAGCCCCTGCAACCCCCGTATAGGAAAGCCCACCGACCACCAAACCGATACCGGCTAGCACAGCAACAAGACTCCCTACCCCATGTGCCAGCTGATAGAAAAAATCCAGCACTTGACTGATACGCAGGCGCTGCTGACGGCGAACCAGCGAAATCACCAGCAGCATAAGGGTGGCATAGTAAGGCGCCTGACTTTCCAGGCGCATGACAAGCAACATATAGATCAACACGCTCAGGCTAAGCAGGTACGGCCAGCCAGAAAGCAGCGTTTCACGCACTCTGGGGATATCCTTGGCGGGCATACCCGTGAGGCCTTTGCGGGCGGCATAGTTATCCACTTGAAGCAGCAGGGCCAGGTAGAAGAGCAACGCAGGCAGTAGCGCCGCCATCATGACCTCACCGTAACTGACGCCTAGGAAGGAAGCCATGATGAAGGCAACGGCCCCCATAACGGGCGGCATCAAGGTACCCCCCGTGGAGGCGCACGCCTCTACGGCGGCGGCATACTCGCGGGAATAGCCACTGCGCTTCATGGCAGGAATGGTAATCGTCCCTGTGGTCAGGATGTTGGATACCGCACTACCGGATAAGCTGCCCATGAAGGCACTGGAAACGACGGCCACCTTGGCAGGCCCGCCGCGGCTTCGGCCCATCAATGCAGTGGCGAAATTCATAAAGAACTCACCGCCACCGGTGATGGTCAGCGCTATCCCGAACACGACAAAGCCGATAATCAGGTTGGCGACGACCTGCATCGGCACGCCCACAATGCTCTCCGCCCCCATGACATGGGCTCGAATAGTTTCCCCCAAGCCAAAGCCATTGCTCCACAGGAAACCAGGCATGTGGCCTGCATAGAGCGGATAGAGCCCAAACAGCAGTGCCACGGCAAAAATCGCCCAGCCACCACAGCGGCGAACGCCCTCCAGCACCAGTAGCAGCATCATCGTTGCCACCAGCGTTGCTTCGAGCGGGGCGAAATACTCCCACCCTTGCTGGGTCATGCGCAGGCCATTAAGGCCAAGGTAGATGGCGCCACCAAGAGCAGCCCCCGCCAGCACCCAGTCATACCAGGGGAGGCGTTCGGTATCAGCCTTGCGAGCCGGAAAGATCAGTAGTGCCGCCGATAGGAACAGCCCTATCAGATAGTAGATGAAGGCATTACCGATCGGATAGAACCCCAACAGCTTGAGGGCAAAGGTTTGGTTGATCGTCATCAACAGACCGACGGCCCCCAGCCCCATCACTATCCACCTTGCCGAACCTTCCAATCGCTCTTGACTTGAATTGCTCATGCTGTCGCTCCCAGTGACATATCCACCCCGTGGTCAAAGCGCGCCTATCACTTCTTGCCGGCGAGCTTCCCAACGTTCGGCAAGCGCCTCCCCTTCGAGGTCTGGCTCCTCGTTCAGCAGGCCATCCCAAGCTTGCTTCAGTGCTTCCAGGCGGGCGAGGCGGTTATCGTTCCATGTCTGCATCTCCTCGCTCCATAGCCCTTTTTCTTGCATGTAGCGGATAGCCCCAGGGTGAAAAGGTATATCGATAGGCGGCACACCGGCGTCCTCGATTGCCCAGCGGTGAATGGCAGCGGTCGCGTCACGGTAAAGGTCATAACTCTCATCCAGGCTCTTGATGAACTGGTAGACCTCTTCTTCGTCACGATCAGCCATGGCCACGATGATCGGGTAACGGTAGGCAAGCATGTTGGCGGGAGATTCTTCGCTTAGCCCGGCGCCAATGGTTTCACGGAATGACTGGAAGACGGGGGCCACCTGGTTCATGCGCGCCCAGCCCTCTTCGTCATCGGCAGGAATATCTACCCAGCGAATACCACGAGACGACTCTTCCAGCTCATAAAGCTGGCTGGCGGTGGTGGTGGTGCAAGTAGCATCGGCCCGATCCTCGACCAGCGAACTCATGGCGGCGCCGTGAGTCGGGAACATCACCGCCTCCACATCGTCGCGCCTCAGCCCTGCAAAGGCCAAGATCGCATCACATTTCACATTGACCGAAGGGTTGCCTGCCACGTAGGCAACCCGTTGCCCCCGCAAGTCATCAAGCGTGTGGATATTGGCGTCGGCAGCCGATGGCACACCAAAGGTAGATGGTCTTCCGGCAACGGCTCTGAGGTCTTGGGGCCCCCAGCGGCGCTCGCTGAAGTCGTAAATTCCTTCCGTTGCAAAGAAGGACTCCGTGGCCAGGTAGGCATAGTCCGCCCGGCCACTCACCAGGGGCTGCAGCCGCCCAATGGCCGATCCCGCAGGCTGGATACGGATGCGGGTGTTGTAGGCCTTGCCAAAGGCATCGGCGATGGCGGAGGCCTCCGAGTGCCCTTGCGAGCCCACATCATAGGCGGTCCATGTCATGGTGCTGGGAAGCTCTGCGGCCGAGGCCGTATTGGCTAGTACGGCAAAAACGGTGGAGATAAGGCCAGTGGCCAGGGGCGTGCGTTTCATGGTTTTGCTCTCATGTTGTGTTGTTATTGGCATCAACGTCATTGGTGATTGTTATCAGCCCATTCGGCTGGGCAGTCAGGCACACAATGGTGCACTGGGGCTAAGCCACCGGTACATCCGGCAGCACGCCTTTCGCTCTCAGGTGCTCTATTTGTTGCTCAGTCAACCCTGCTTCATGAAGGATTGCATTGGTATGTTCGGCAAAGCGTGGCGGTGGCGTTTCATAGCGCGAGGGTGTTCGAGCTAGCTTGATCGGCGAGCCAGTGCCCTTGTAATGGCCGATCTTGACGATCATATCGCGGTGCTGGGTATGCGGATGCGCCAGCGCTTGCGTGGTATCGAGTACGGGCCCGCAGGGAACGCCGATACGCATCAACCGGTCGGCGAGCTTGTCCCCTTCCCACCTGGCCATGGCACTCTCCAGCACATCACGCAGTGCATCGCGGTTACCCAGACGGGCACCATTGGTCGCAAAGCGTTCATCCTGGCTAACGTCGTGGCATTCGAGCAACTCGCATAAGCGCGCGAACTGCACATTATTGCCAACTGCCAGAAAAATCGGCTGTGTCGCCGTCCGGTAGACCTCATAAGGGGCAATATTGGGATGCTCATTTCCCGTGCGGCGCGGCGGCGGCCCACCGTAGAATACGTTGGGAAAGTGGGGGTGCATCAAGGACAGCCCAGAGTCGAACAGTGCTGTCTCGACAAACTGCCCACGTCCGCTGCGCGTACGCTCATGGAGAGCCAAGGTGATACCGATGACGGCATTCAGGCCAGTCACGATATCGACAATGGGCAGCCCCACTCGCAGTGGCTCCCCCTGTTTCTCACCGTTGACACTCATCAGCCCTGCCATTGCCTGGATGATGGCGTCATAGCCAGGCAAACCGCCCATCGGACCATCAGCACCAAATCCACTGATTCGACACTGGATCAGACGGGGAAAGCGCGCGCTGAGAATGTCATAGCTCAGCCCCCACTTTTCCAGGGTTCCCGGCTTGAAGTTTTCCACCAGCACATCGGCCCCCTCCAGCAACTGCAGTAGCAGTGCCTTGCCGTCAGGATGACGAAGATCCAGCGCCATCCCGCGCTTGCTGCGGTTCAAACCGTGGAAATAGGAAGCTGCATCGCCTTCGAAAGGAGGCCCCCAGCCGCGGGTTTCATCCCCCCCGGGAGGCTCGATCTTGATCACATCCGCACCGTAGTCCCCCAGCACCTGGGTGCAGTACGGGCCTCCCAACACACGGCTAAGATCAATCACCCTGATTCCGCTCAGTGCGCCATTGGGCTTATCCATGCCCCACCTCCAGCCCGTGGGAACGCGCCAGTGCTTGGGTATTCACCACCGCAGCGACCTGTTCGTCGGTCATCGGCGTTTCGCTGAGCAGCGTCGCCAGCGCTTCCGGCGACGCGCGACTGACCGATAGCGGATCGGGGGGTAGTAACTTGTGGTGTACCACCAGCCAGGCGAGTGCCAAACGCCGCCTGTCTCCCGTGATCCTGGACGCCTCCCAGGCCATAAGAATGGCGGAGGTAATGTGATAGAGACCGCTGGCGATCCGCCGCGCGTCGTGCTCGCAGGCAGGATCCTCTGCCAGTGCATTCGCGCTCGCCACTGCCTTGTCGAGGAGCACCTGCAACAGGTGGCGCTCGTGCTCCTCAAGGGCGGACGCTTGCAACTGCTGGTGCAAGTAGTCAGCCAGTACCGGCAAGGTCTGTTCACGCCGAACCGCCCGGAAAACATCCAGGGCAACGATATTGCTGGTGCCTTCCCATATTGAGCCAAGGTGGGCATCGCGCAGCACGCGGGCATCCGACCACTCCTCGATGTAGCCACATCCACCACGTACTTCCATACCATCCCCAGCCACCTTGCGTGCATCCCGCGTGGTACGGAACTTGATCATAGGCGTCAGGATACGCAATAGCTTGGCTGACTGGGCATCCCCCGCATCGGCACGCCGCAGGCACTCGGCCGTGTGGAAGACCATCGTGCGCCCCTGCTCGGCAGTGAGCATCATCTTGCTGAGCTGACGCTGCATAAGCGGCAGATCGATGAGCTGGCTACTAAACGCCTGACGGTGGCGGGCAATGAAAAGCGCCTCATTGAGTGAGCGCCGCATCAACCCCGCCGACCGCACCCCGTTCGAGAGACGAGACATGTTGATCATGTCTGTCATCTGCTTGAAGCCCTGCCCCGGCTCTCCCACCACATAAGCTTCGGCGCCTTCGAGCAGGATCTCACCGCTCGCCATGGAGCGAGTACCCAGCTTGTCTTTCAGGCGTACGATGCGGTAATGGTTAAGATCACCATTTTCCAGATACCGGGGCAGCAGGAACAGCGTGAGGCCGCGAGTGCCCCGCTCCCCCTGCTCGGGGCGCGCCAATACCATCGCCAGCGCGGCATCGGGGTTAGAGCAAAACCATTTGTCGCCATAAAGGCGCCACTTGCCCTCTTCCTGCCTCGCTTCCGTGGTAATCGCCCCAACATCAGAGCCTGCATCCTGCTCGGTCATGAACATGGCTCCCTGATAGGCCAGATCCATATCCTGTGAGGTCAACGCTTCCAGGTAGCGGTTCACCAAGGCGTCGTCGCCGAACTTGCGCAACGTGCGAGTCAGTGCATCGGTCATGCTAAGCGGACAGCAAAGGCCAAATTCTGCCTGTACGAACAGGTACGTCAGCGCATACTTCACTACCGGCGGCATGGGTTCCGACCAGCCAAGCACGCCACCGCGGTGCGACATGGCCGCCAGCCCGAACTGCCCATAGGCATACGCTTCCAGGCGTTGATAGGCGGGATGCTTGAGAATCTGCTGACGCTCGGTGCCATTTCGGCTGCGCAGGGCAAGTTCAGGCGGATGCTTGTCAGCCTCGATGGCCAGCGTTTCCAGTTCACCGCCAGCAAGGGCTCCCATCTCGTTGAAGTGGTGCTCCAGGTGCTGACGTAGCGCCGTCGGCAAATAGAGATCCAGAAGCTGGGAAAGGGTGGGGTCGTTATGGTAACTGTTCTGCCCCCAGGAATCGGGGATATTGCGGTGTATCATGTCATTCACGACGGCGTACCTCTTGGACTTATTATATGTTTTATCGTCACATTAGGCGGGTATAGAGGCCGTCTCCAATACTGTTTTAGGATTCATTGATTCAGTTTTATGTATGATTGAAGAACAAGAAACAATAAGGAACGAAGCCAATGGCACTGACATTTCGACAGCTGCGTTACTTTCTGGTGCTCTCGGAGGAGCTGCATTTCGGCAGAGCAGCGCAGCGCCTGCATATTTCTCAACCACCGCTAAGTGCCAGCCTGCGTCAACTGGAAGAGGAGCTAAAGGTCAAGCTGCTGCTGCGCAATAGCAAACGCGTTACCCTCACGCCTGCCGGAGAAGCCTTCCAGCGCCAGGCACGCCGGATTCTCGAGCAGCTAGAAGACTCGCAAACGCTGGTGCAGCGCATTGCCTCAAGCGCCACCGGCCTGGTGCGCGTCGGGTTTACGCCTGCCATGCTCTTTCGCGGCCTGCCGGAACTGCTCAAACGCCTGCAATCCCGCTATCCCGGCATCGAAATACAATTGATCGAACGCAACTCGGCAGATCAAGTAGAAGCAGTGATGCAAGAGCAACTTGATATCGGCTTCATCCACTCAATGCCGTTACCCGTGGGAATCGAGTCGGTCATCCTATCGGACGAACCCTTCCTGTGCTGCTTGCCAGCGCATCACCACCTGGCAGGCCGACGCGAGTTGGCGGTCAAGGAACTGGCCAATGAGCCCATCATCCTGTTTGGTCGCGACCTTGCCCCTCACTATTACGATAGGATCATCGGACTGTTTCACCACGCCGATGTTAAACCTCATATCTGCCACGAAGTCTCCCACTGGTTGACCATTCTTGCTCTAGTAGCTAATGCGATGGGGGTTGCTCTAGTTCCCCAATCACTTGCCAAAGCCGGTTTTTCCAATGTGAGCTTTCTTCCTCTGACCGATTCAACGACACGCCATCAGTCGCACTGCATATGGCGCGGCGACGCGGAGACACATGAAGAAATCCGTCAGTTGCTGCTTAACTGCCTAAAAGAACAACAGCACGTCAGGTAAGCACGCCGACAAGCCCAGCAGCCCCCTACCGGCCCTACTCCTGCTGGCGCATGCTGGTCACTTCATTCCGTCGTGAGGAAACCGTAGGGCAGTCGTTTTCGCCAACGTGCGAAATAGCGCTTTCGCGACTACGCTATAGCAACGCTCACTATTCAAAGGAAGAGAATATGTCTACTACCACTATCGTCGTTATCGTTGTTGTTATCGTTGCCGTGCTGGGTATTGGCTTCGGCGGTGTGCTGCCTTTTTAATCGCTCGTAGAAGTGGTTAACGTAGGGTGCCTAAGCGCGCATCACACCCATGCCCAGCTCGCAAGAATTTAACAAAAGTTAAAACCTTAAGTTTAAAAACTAGCCTACCAAAGGCTAGTTTTATGTCATGCACAAAAAACAAATAAAATAATTATTATTTTCAATTAGATACAGGCACCAAAATCATATGGTTAATTTTATCTAAGCGCTCTAGGCGGCTGGGTAATTTTTATTTTCTTAAATAATTTAAATAAGCTTTTTATAATTTCGTATTTAAAATATTCTTGTCAAGAAGATCTACTTATATGTCTAAACATTATTTTTATTAGCACTCAAGCAGAGACACTGTTGCGAAGGGCTTCATTCCTGCCAAATCTGGAGCAAACATGCCGACTGCCCTGCTTCCTCATACCCACCTGATGATTCGCAAGTTAGAAAGTAACTTCACCCTTACTGCCGAGGAAAAGCGGGCGCTCCAGGAATTACCGGTACAAACACAAGACGTCAAGTCTAACCAAGACATCGTTAAAATGGGCGACCAACCTCGTCAATGTTGCTTACTGCTGGAAGGTTTTTCGTGTGTCTACAAATTAACCCTTGAGGGCAAACGGCAAATAATGGCGTTGCATATTCCTGGCGATATGCCAGATTTGCAAAGCCTGCACTTGCAAGTTATTGATATCAATATTGCATCACTCAGCCCATGCAAACTCGGCTTCATACAGCACCAAGATTTATCGCTTTTATTTGAGCGTCACCCTCGGCTCACTGCGGGTTTCTGGCATGAGACGTTGGTGGATGCTTCCATTTTCCGGGAATGGTTGTTGAATGTAGGGCAACGTGAAGGCTATTCACGGATCGCTCATATTATCTGTGAGCTCTTGCTACGCCTTAAAGCGGTGGGATTGGTAGAAAATGAAAACATTTTTGATATGCCTATCACCCAAGCAGAGCTGGCAGATGCAACGGGGATGACCCCAGTACACGTAAACCGAGTACTACAGGCCCTTCGTAACGATGGCTTGATAATTACGAACAAAAGAAAGGTAACCATACCTGACTGGCAGAAACTAAAGGAGGCTGGCGAGTTTGATTCGCTTTACCTTCATCTTGATAAAAAAGTCATAGGGTAAAGTAATTTTTTACTTTTGATGCAATAGCCATGAAAGGCGGATTCAAGAGTTAAACCTGACCTGTAAACCTTTTCGTTAGGTTTTGTACTAAAAGTCGGCGAGCGAAGACTAGACAAGGCAAAAATTAACGAGAAAACGGAGTTTACGGGGTGTAATAGTGGTTTTACGGTAAAGCATTTGCTGTCTTTCTCGCTAACAAAATTATCTGTGAATGGAGAGATGTCATGCCACCCAACAAGCATAAAGCACTGAGGAGCCTATGCCTTATGGCTGCATTAGGTGCTGGAATGGCTCACGCACAAGACCAAGATGAAGACACGATCCCTCGGCTAGAAAGCACAGCCTGCGCAACTCAAGTGCTCGAAGACCTCAATGCCAGTTGCTACACCTTCTACGGTCAAGAAAACTGGGACGATCCAAACGGGAATACAGTTGAACTCCCCGTAGGCGTCATCGATCCCGAGACTGAAAATGAAGCCGATACAGAAAGTGATCCCGTGGTCTTTTTCCCCGGTGGCCCAGGATACTCCATCCTCGGTAATGCTGATTACATAGAACAACTGCGTAAGGATATTGGCAACCGCTCGTTAGTGGTGTTTGATCCTCGCGGCTTTAAGCATTCCACCCCTTCATTGGAGTGTCCTGGCTACGCAGCCGTGTCGCCATACCACAATATTATTCATACACCGGCGCTAACCTCTTCGCTCGATCCCATGGAGCGGATGGCACACATCACTGAAGAAGTAGCCGCCTGCTATCAAAAGCTTGAAGATGAGGGCGTTGAGATTTCCCAATATACGGAAAGCGCCACCTCACGCGACCTCGAAGAAATTCGTAACCTGCTTGATTACGATAACGTGAATATATTCGGCTCCTCGACCGGCAGTGGCACAGCGCTGTCTTATGTTCGCTATTACCCCGACAGTGTGAGATCCGCCATTCTTGGTTGGCCCTGGTACGCCAGCCTTCGCAATAGAGCCCCGTTAGATGAGTTCTATACATTAAAACGTCGATTCACCGACGTCCTGGCCATGTGCGTTGAAGAGAGTGAAGCTTGCCGAGAACAGATCCCGGCATGGTTCTTGGCCATTGATAGAGCGCGTCGCGCACTGGACAACAAACCCTATATTGCCCAGGTTGAATCAGGAGTTGAGCAGAAAACGCTATACTTTGACGGTGCCGCTTTCCTCGACACGCTCTACCTGATGCTACCGCAATATTACGGCGAACTGCCCCGCATTGTTTCCGAAGTGTCTGAGGGTGACTACTCGTCGCTTCATGACTTCTTCATGATTGACGAATATAACCCGGTTACCGAAGCACCCAACTATGCCATGGGCGCGTTTCTGGCTCAGGCCTGTAACGACATGGGAACCAACCGCCCGACACCACAAGACTCGATTGCAGCAGTGCAACGAGAACCCGCCATTATTGGTTTTGAACCTATCTGGCTTTGTGCCTGGTGGGGTGGAGATGGCGATGTGCCCCCCGAACATAACGACATAGTCACTGCAGAAACGCCCGCACTGGCGATCCATGGTCAGATGGACCCTTGCTGCGGTACTCGCTGGAGTGAAGAACTTGCCGAAACAATGCCTAACCTCCAGGCTATTGAGATGCAGGCCTTGGGGCACAGTCCGGTCAATGAGTGTCGATCCACCGTGATTAACGAATTTCTTGGCGACCCACTCGCGCAGGTGGACACCAGCTGCCAAAACGAAGTACCGCTTGCTGAATGGCAGTTGGAATAATCTACTCGCTTTCTCATGAACTGATAGATCCAAGCCCCCTTCGGCGGGCTTCAGGCTGCCCAAGTGGGCAGCTACATTATTAGTAAATATCTTTTTTTAGGTTGAGAATTTTAATTTAACAAAACTTAGTTTAAGGCAATGCACCATATTGCTTACCCCTTTCTTCTAACATAGGTTAATGCCCGTCTTAAGGGAACCGCAAACGCTCGTGGTTGGCCAAATGTCAGCTATTTAATAGCAGTGACGGCAGGCCGGTTATCAATACAGGAAACAGTGCCATTAATATGCAGGCGAGTACAATCAGCGCGCAGAAAGGAATTACGGCCCTATAGAGATCAACAGTCTCAACGCCTTTGGGTGATACGCCCTTGAGATAGAAAAGTGCATAGCCGAACGGGGGCGTCAGAAACGAGGTCTGTAACACCACGGCAACCATCACCACGAACCACAGCACATCGACTCCCATGCTATCGACGATAGGCAACATGATCGGGAAGCTGAGCAGCACGATGCCGGTCCAGTCTAAGAACATGCCCAAGATGAAGACCAAGAAGAACATTAAGATCAGCGCTCCGGTGGTGCCGCCCGGCATGGCCATCACGACCTCGTGGATGACCTGCATGCCTCCACCAATTGAGAACACGCCGGTGAAGGCGGTGGCGCCGACCAGCACTAGCATCACCATAGTGGTGGTCTTACTGGCTTCGATCAGAGTCCAATAGCACGTCGAAAGCTTGCGATCACCGAAGATAAGGAATAGCAGGAAGGCGATGGCTACACCAATGGCGGATGCTTCCGTGGCGGTAGCAATGCCAGTGAACAGCGATCCCAGCACACCGAGAATCAAGGACATTGGCGGCAAAACGTACTTGCCAAGCATCCCCAGCAATTGGCGAGTAGAGACCTTGGCACGCTCTTCGGCCGGTACCGGTGGACCATAGCTTGGCTTGAAATGACAAATCGCCAGCACGTAAATAGCATACATCATACCCAACATCAGGCCCGGAACTAAGGCACCAGCAAACAGTGATCCTACTGAAACCGGCGAGTAGCTAGCCATGAGGATAAGCATGATACTCGGTGGGATAAGGATGCCTAGGCAGCCACTCGCCATAATGACACCGGTGCTCAGTTGCTTGTTATAGCCATAGTTGAGCATAGGCACCAGCGCGATCATTCCCATCACGGCGATGGAGGCACCGACAATACCGGTGGTGGCGGCGAGCAATACCGAAACAACAACGACTGTCAAAGCCAGGCCACCGCGCAGGTTTGCCATCAGTAAACGCATCGCTTCAAACATTTTCTCAGTAACGCCCGAGTCGTTGAGAAAGCGCGCCATTAGGATGAACAGTGGAATAGCCACCAGGACATAGTTGTCCATGGAATTGCCGTAGATGTTGTTAATGAGGAGACTTAATGTGTTCGCGCCTGGACCCAGCCAAGCACCGAGCACGGCAATACCGCCCAGTACAAAGGCCAGCGGATGCCCCATAAACAAACCGATCAACAGGCCACCGAACATGAACAGGGTGAGTAATTCGGGGCTCATACGGCTTCTTCCTGGTGCAGTTGCTGCACGGCACGGCTAACAATAACGATGGCCTGCAGCAGAAGTAGAAAGGCAGTGATAACAATGACTCCCTTCACTGGGTAAACAGGCAATGACACCATGCCGTATGTGGTCTCATCACGACCCAAGGAGCGGATAAAAAAGCTCCAGCCCAGCGTGCCCAGCATCCAGATAAAGGGTAAAAAGAAGAAAAGGTAACCAAAAAGTTCCAATCCTGCCTGCTTGCGACGGGATAGCAGGCGTTTGAGCACATCGACTTCAACATGGACGTGATGACGCAGCCCGTATGCCGCCATCAGCATAAAATGGGCTCCAAACAACATCTTGGTAACATCGAAGGCCCAGTCACTAGGTCGACCAATGAAAAAGCGCATAGCGATGTCATAGATTACAATCAGTGTAATTATCGCAAGAAGTGGTGCAATTAGGCGTCCAAATCCCTCATTAAGGGCATCAATAGTTCTGACAATAGCATTCATAGGAAGTATCTCGAGGCGGTCGGAACCATAACAGCATGGCTTGGTTGTCTTCAGTTAGTTCGAAGGGTGGATCCATGCCGAACCCACCCCTGACATGCTTATTGATCCATGCAGGACTCGATTTCTTCTAATGACGGAAGGTTGTTATTGACGCGACTCATATTAAAGGGCACCGAGACATCCCGCCAAACCGCATACTCATCAACATACTTGATCATGGAATGGATAACCTTGGCATAGCTGGGGTCTTCACAGGCGCCACGTAAAAACACCTCATTGGCGACGTTTTGGATTTTCTCTAGATCCTCGTCCGAATACCGATTAATAGTCACACCAGACTCTAAGAATTTGGCGGTTGCCTCTGTGGACTCCATCTCTGAGCGTGATAGCGACCAAGCTAAGTTGGACTCGGCGGCAATCTTTAAGATTTCCTGGGTCTCTTCGGACAAGGCATCCCACGCCTGCTTGTTGATCATAACGCCAACCACACTGGCCGACTGATGCCAGCCTGGCACAGCCCAGTGCTCCACTACCTCTTCAAAACCAGCACTATAGTTGACACCCGGAGTAGAGAACTCAGCTGCATCGACCACGCCACGCTCAATCGCCTGGTAGACCTCCCCACCAGCTAGGGTGACTTGGGAGCCCCCCAGCTGCTCCAGTACACGACCTTGATCCCGCCCAGAGATACGCAAGCGCTTGCCATCAAGGTCTGCCAGACTCTTGATCTCGGTACGCCCCATGAAGCCAGCCTCGTTATTGACGACGCCATGTGGCAAATACACCATGCCATATTGACCATAGACTTCCTGGTAGAGCTCGAACCCACCCCGCTCTTGAATCCAGTTGAGATAATCGACCGCAGTGAACAGGCTAAGGGTCGTACCTAATAGCGAAAATGCGGGACTGTTTCCGGCCCAATAGACAGGCGAGTCACCTGCAGCCTCGATGCCGCCAGTCTCAATAGCGTCGAATACTTCCGTACTGGGCATTAACGTGCCACCAGCTCGGAAGTTGATTTGCAGCTCATCCCCAACCAGCTTATTTACGGTCTCTGCCCAGCGACGATCGATTTCAACAAGGGAGATGCTGTCTGGCCAGGTAGATGTCATTGTCCAGCTCTGTTGGGCCAAAGCTTGTGAGCTGAGAGCTCCCATGGCTGTAAGAGAAATGGCGATTCCACCGAAAAATTTTTTAGACTTGTAAGACATGGCGATGATTCCTGTTACGGTTATTTAATAGTTAGTTGGTAAAACTTTTTAAGAACAAGTTTAAGTGACCAGACCATTACATTGAGGCTTTTTGCTTTTCACACTTAGTGGGATCTAAAACTTCTACCATCAGTGGAAAGCTGCCACTAATCGTTATATGAATGTTACGTACACCTTCTTTAAAGCTATACGGCACCAAACCGACGAAGGTTGTCTTCGAATCGATCGTAGGAAATGGTCTTGTTGATCAACCCTTCATCAAAGCAGAACTCATGAAGCCTGGTCGCGTCCTGATGCTGGTAAAACTCCTCACATACCTGCTTAACCGCCTTAAATGCAGCGAAAAGAGTCAAAGGCCAATAAATTGACATGTTTGCCCCTGCTACAGCCTCTTCTGCCACCGAATCTTGGAAGTCAACGCTGGTTACAACCAAAGGGCCGTTAATTCTTTTCCGAAATTCAGCTAGCGCAGCTACCGACCCTTTAAAGGGTATAAAACCAGCATCGGCTCCTGCGGCTAGATAGGCGTTGATTCGTGAGATGGCTTCTTCGGGATCATTTTTTAGATATATAGCATCAGTGCGGGCGAAGATGAGGAAGTTAGGGTCTTTGCGTGCGTCTACACATGCCTTGATGCGTTGACACATGACTGTTGAGTCGAGTAATACGGCTGGGTGTTCGGTATGTTTCCCAAACACAGTATCTTCAATATGTATTGCAGAGGCACCGGCCGACTCAAACTCGTGAACCGTTCGCCAAATATTGGCAGCGTGATACCAGCCTGTATCTGCGTCACAAACTAGGGGAAGGTTTGTCTCCTTGGCGATCTCCCGAGCCAAGCCAAGCAGGTCATGCATTTGAACGAGCCCTACATCGGGAAGTCCATAAGCACTAGCGCCTGTCACGAAACTGCCGGTATAGAGCGCTGGGAAACCAGTCTGCTCAATAATTTTCGCACTGAGCAGGTCGTAGGCACCCATCAGGGGCGTGCAGCCTGTCTCGTGAAGAAGCTCGCGTAATCGAAGCCGTTTTTCATACATGTCCATAATTGTTCTCTTTGGTTTTTTGTTAGCGCATTGCTATGCCGCCATTGACATCAAGGGTGGAGCCCGTCACATAGCGAGCATCCTCACTCGCGAGGTAAAGGGCAGCAGCAGCGATGTCTGAGACATCACCGTAACGTTCGAGTGGGATACTTTTTTTGACTTCAGGTGAGTATTGTAGAATCTCGGTCATTGCCGTTTGGATAGCACCTGGCGCGATTGCATTGACCGTGATGTTAAATGGCCCAAGTTGTCGCGCAACAGCTTTGGTAAGGCATAAGACACCTGCCTTCGTTACCGGATAGGTTACCTCTGAGGCAACGCCCCCAACCTGTCCTGCCACCGAGGCCATGTAAATAATGCGACCGCTACGATTGGCCTTTGCATGAGGAATAAATGCTGTCGTAGCGTAGACACAGCTCATTAAGTTGATATCAATGACCTGTCGCCACTGGTCAGGTTTAATGTCTTCAATCGGGCAGGCTGGTCTGACGATGCCCGCATTGCACACAAGAATATCGAGCCGGCCAAATACCTTGATGGCCTCATTTATCATGCGCGCATTATCGTTTTCGGATGCAACATCAATTTGCATTGGTAGCGTGTCTACAGCAAAACGAATGGCAACGTCTGTCGCTGCACTCTCGACCCCGTCTATATCAATGTCCGCCAGTACAATATTGGCGCCTTCACTTGCGAAACGTTCCACGATTGCATAGCCGATACCATGCGCGGCACCCGTCACAACGGCTGTTTGTCCGTCCAATTTGCGTACTGTCTCGTTCATGAAACTGGCATCCTTTATTGTTGTGTTGAAGCAAACTTTTGGGCGCTCTACCTAGTCGTCTCGACTCTATTTTGATGATGACTTCCGGTCACCAGAAGCTATCCATTTATTTTTTTATTCACTGCTTTTGATTCCACCTGTTTTTGACTATAGCGGGTTAAGCCCGCACTTAGATGGTACAATTACGGACAATTTTTTAGTTACCGTACCAGTAGGCAGGGTGGTACAGTAAAATATGCAAAATTCCGATTCGAAGATTGAGTGTATTATCGATGGGGTGATGGCACGGATGCACAATGGCACCCTGCGAGCCGGTGACCGTTTGCGTTCGATCCGGGAAGAGGCGACCGTCATGGGTGTGTCCAAGAACACGGTGGTGGAGGCATACCTTCGCCTCGTGGCCCGAGGTGTAGTCGTTGCTCGTCCAGGGTCGGGATACTATGTGTCTCGCACGTCGACTCGGAAGAAAAGCCCTGCTCTTCCTTCAATCCCTGGTGCGGTCAGACCCACAGAACTCCTCACTGAGCAGCTCGAGCGCCGCTTACCGATTCGACCTGGTGATGGCCGGTTACCCCCTGACTGGCTAGAGTCTAATGAGATGCGGCGCCCCATTTCAGTCATTCGGATGAATGCCGACGATACGTACAACACGGCCTGGGGATTATTACCGCTACGTGAACGCCTGTGCGGCACGCTCGCCGAACGCGGCATTCAGTGTCAACCTAACCAGGTACTCACGACCTACGGCGGAAACCACGGCATGGATCTAGTTATACGTTGCTATGTCAGGCCAGGTGACGCTGTACTCGTTGACGACCCCGGCTATTACCCGCTGTTTTGGAAACTCGGTGTGGCGGGAGCGCGCATTGTAGGTGTCCGTAGACGTCATGATGGTCCTGATCTTGAAGACCTTAGTGAAAAAGCACGTCTAACCGGTGCCCGGCTTTTCTTCACTCAATCTCTTGCGCACAACCCCACCGGGGGATCAATCACGCAAGGCATCGCGTATGGGGTCATGAAAATCGCTGAAGAGCATGACATGCTTCTCGTTGAAGACGATCCTTTTGCCGACATCCTTCCCTATACCGCTCCCCGGCTGGCAGCTTTGGATCAACTAAATCGGGTTATTTATATCGGCTCCTTCTCGAAAACACTGCCAGGTAGCGTTAGGGTCGGTTATATCGCTGCGGCACCTGAGCTGGCGCAGGAGCTGAACGAAATGAAAGTTATCTCCATTGTCTCTACATCAGCACAAAATGAGCGCTTGGTTCATTCGCTGATTGAGGGAGCCCAATACCTGAAATATCTTCGTCGGCTACATGACCGCATTCATGAAGCAACGGCGGAGACGGTACGCTGCCTGGAAAACATCGGTTACAGCGTGCCGCGCCCACTGGGTGGCGGCTATTACGTCTGGATACAACTTACGCCTTCAATGCAGCAAAGAGACCTTGTAGCCGAAGCCGCTCAAACAGGCATTTTTATAGCACCGTCAGGAGCATTTACGACCTCAGATGCCCCGGCATTAGGTATGCGTGTGAACGTCGCATACGGAAGTGATCCACGCTTCATTGAATGGCTAGCTACACTCTCTCAATAATTAAAAACAGAAATTAAGAAATATTGAGCAGGGAAAACCGTTTTTCAAACATTACAACTTTTAACCTGATATTTATGGTCCTTCGTCACTTCATGTAGATTTAGCCTGATCGAACAGGCGGCCCGCCGGGCTGCCAATCAGGTAGATCATGGCGATGAAGTTAGCCTCGTTCCAGTAGCCGCGTGCGCGTGACCAAGCCGCCTGAAACAGGCCGTTCATCCCCTCCAGTCTTGCGTTCGTCAGGCAGCTCTGACCACCGCGTCGGCATGCAGCTCAAGCGTTGCCAGGGCCTTTTCCATTGGCTTCAGTAATGGCTTTTCAGAAACCGCCGCCTGCATGGCCTTGAGCATGCGGCCCACGTAGTGATGCACAATGCGCCATAGTCGTTTGCCGGAAATCTCCAACTGCCGTGAGACGGCCAGCACCGGCTTCTCCTTGACCGGTGACATGGCCGCTTGCTCGAACAGCAGGGTGAAGTCGCTGCCCGGCCGAGCCCAGGGCACCTCTATACGTTTGACGCCATGTTCAGGACACGTCGTACGAGGCACGCGAGCATGTTTAGCGTCAAAATTCTGGTAGCCCAGCTAGTCAGGGAAAGATTGTCCACAGGCATCCCATACATTTCAGGGGAAGCCAAAATCAAAGTATGGGCTGCTCAAAATACAGACACAAAAAAGCCGCTGAAATCAGCGGCTTAATCTAAATTCTTGGCGGAGGGGGAGGGATTCGAACCCTCGAAGCCTTGCGGCTTACACACTTTCCAGGCGTGCTCCTTCGACCACTCGGACACCCCTCCGCGTTTTAGCTCTGTTGAGAGGCTAAACCTTTCGCAACAGAACGGCGCATATACTATTGGCTAAGCCTCGAAATAGCAAGCCTTTTCAGGCCGATTATCCCTTCGGTTAGCGTGACGGCAACACCGCGTAATTGCCACTGGCTTCCAGGCAGAGGGTCTCGCCGCAATAGAGCTGGTGGGTTAACGCAATGCGCCCTTTACCGCGGTCAGCGAGCTTGTTGGCAAGTTGCTCAGGCCCATTTAGCTCTGTTGGCTTACACACTAGACGGTAATCGTTGGTTACTGGCGCAAGAAAGCGCTGACTGGCTTCTGCAACCACCACATCCCTTGCCAGACCTCTTTCACGTAACCATAGCGTTACCCAGCACCAGCCTTGCAGCGTGGTTTGCGCCGAGAGAGCGCCGCCAAAGCCTGTGCCTTTATCGTTTAGGTTGGGTTCAAGTGCCAACTGCCACGTGAGTGAATCGTCGTGACGCGTCATCTCGCTAATGCCTAACGCACTTACCATGGGAATAGCGTCCTCAGCCACTGCTGGAAAGCGGCCAAGTCGTCTGGCTGGCCTTCTGGCAACGGCAAACGTGGGTGAGGGGAACCTGGTTGACGGGATACGCTCATGGTTAGTCCCAACGCTCCACAAAGTCAGCAACGTTATGCTGCGCCACCGGTTTATGACGACCACCCAGGGTACCCAGATAGATAAAGGCAACGACTTCATCATCTTCATCCAGGCTTAGCCCTTTGCGTACCACCGGGTCAAACGCGTACTTTCCACTGCGCCACATAGCCCCCAGGCCGAGTGCGTGAGCGGCCAGTAGAATGCCGTGGGCGGCACAGCCAGCAGAAATCACTTGCTCCATTTTAGGCACTTTAGCGAGCTCAGGCGTGACCTTGGCAATCACCGCGATAATCATCGGTGCACGAAGCGGCTTTTTGCGCGCGGAATTGAGCGTATCGTCGTCGGCGCTAGGATTTTCCTGGAACTCCGCCTCGGCAAATAGTTCGCCCAGACGCTCACGCCCTTCCCCGCTGAACTCTATAAAGCGCCAGGGGCGCAGCTCTTTATGGTCAGGCGCCCGCAACGCAGCTTGATATATGTCGCTTAGCTGTTCGCTGCTAGGCGCTGGCTCAATCAGCTTGCCCATCGAGCTGCGTTCGTGAAGTAGCGTGAGTGCATCCATTAATAACTCCAAATTCAATCGGTGGGCTACTTAGTACCGCCATTGATAGCATCGCCATTTATAACACTGCCTCTTACTGCCTTGCTAGGCGCAGCGGTGTGGGCGGCGTTAGACCCGGCGTTGCGCGCCAGGGGCTAATGTCTAATCCACCGCGACGCACGTAACGCGCCAGCACCAGCAGTTGCGTTGGTTTTGCATGGGTCATTAGGTCGGTGAAAATGTGTTCAACGCAGTGTTCGTGAAAATCCTGATGCTGACGAAACCCAATCAGGTAACGCAGCAACCCTTCGCGATCGATTTTGGGCCCTTGGTAGCGAATTAACACGCTTCCCCAATCCGGCTGGCCGGTAACGGGGCAGTTAGATTTCAATAGATGGGAGTAAAGCGTCTCTTCTACGACCTCTTCCCCCACCGTGAGATGTGCGCTGCTAGGTGTGTAATCGCTTACTGCGATATCCAAATCGTCCAAGCATTCGCCCGGCAAATGCTGTGCTGAAAGCTCGGGGGCATCCACATCAAACAACTCAACGCTCACCTCAGCCCCTGCCGCTACCGCGAGGTCATTGGCAAGCGTTTCCATCACTTCCTGACGACTATAAAAGCGGGTTTGATTGAAGCTATTGAGATAGAGCTTCCATGATTTGGACTCAATCAGGTTGGGCGAATGCGCGGGCAGCCGAAAGCGCGCCACGGCGACAATGGGCTTGCCGCGGCTATTCAGCCAGGAGACTTCAAAGGCGTGCCACTCGTCCTCGCCTTCAAACGGCAAAGCGCCCTCTTCAATACCCAGTGGCACCCGGTTGGCTGCGCGGGGAATCGGATATAACAACCCCGCATCGTACTGCTCAGGGTAGGCAGAATCGCGCCCTAACGGCGCGTGCTCTAACGTGTCTGGGCGATGTACCATGTGATAAAAGCTCTCTTTTCAAGCGGATTGATGCGTCTAGCTGCGGATACCTTTACCGCGCTCCAGCATCGCAAGCGCAATGCTAAACAGCACAATGATAAAGGCAAAAATAGCAGCGAGCGCCCAGCCAACGGGAATATCCGACACGCCTAAGAAGCCGTAACGGAAAACGTTAACCATGTACAAAATCGGATTGAGCATGGAAACGCCCTGCCAGAACTCGGGCAACATCGAGATAGAGTAAAATACCCCACCCAGATAGGTCAGCGGCGTGAGAATAAACGTCGGCACGATAGAAATATCGTCGAACTTGTTGGCCAGCAAAGCGTTAATAAACCCGCCAATGGAGAACAGGGCCGAGGTGAGCACCACCACCAACACGGTGAGCAGTGGATGCTCCATGGTGAGACGGGTAAAGAACAGCGAAACGATGGTCACAATCAGCCCGACGCCCAGACCACGGGCCATGCCGCCTAGAATAAAGCCGGCTAAAATGACCCAGTTGGGCATTGGCGAAACCATCATTTCTTCAATCGAACGCTGGAATTTATTAGAGAAGAAGCTCGACGCCACGTTGGAGTAACTATTGGTAATCACCGACATCATGATCAGCCCCGGGACGATAAAGTCCATGTAGCTGAAGCCGTCCATGTCGCCAATCCGCGAACCAATGAGATTACCGAAGATGATGAAGTACATCGCCATGGTGATCGAAGGTGGCAGCAGCGTTTGCGGCCAAATACGGGTGAAGCGTTTGATCTCTTTGAGCACCAGCGTCCATAGAGCGATCAATGTTTGCGTAGCGTTCATACGCGCTCCTCCTGCTTCTCGACGCGCTGGTCTATCGCCCCTTGACCACTCCCTTCCACCATTGACACAAACATCTCCTCTAGGCGATTGGCCCGGTTGCGCATGGAAACCACCTGGATGCCCTGCTCGCTCAGCGCACTAAACACATCATTTAAACGTTGCCCGCGGTGCACCTCGAGTGATAGCTGAGTAGATTCCAGCTGCTTTACCTCAAACCCTTCTATCTTGGGTATGTCTGTAATGGCCTCTGAGGTATCAATTAGGAAGGTCTCGGTATTCAGTTCAGCCAGCAGGCCTCGCACACTCGTATTCCGCACTATGTCGCCATTATTGATAATCGCCACATTGCGGCAAAGGCTCTCGGCCTCTTCCAAATAATGAGTGGTAAGAATAATAGTGGTGCCTTCATCCTGATTAATCCGCCGCATGTATTCCCACATGCTGCGCCTTAATTCAATATCCACCCCAGCGGTTGGCTCATCCAGAATCAGCAATTTGGGGCGATGCATCAGCGCCCGGGCGATCATCAGGCGGCGCTTCATCCCGCCGGAGAGCATCCGCGCGCTGCCGTTGCGCTTTTCCCATAGGCCCAGATCAGTTAGCAGCTGTTTAGCGCGAGGCAAGGCTTCGCGGCTCGTCATACCGTAGTAACCCGCCTGGGCCAATACGATATCGAGCACTTTTTCAAACTGATTGAAGTTGAACTCTTGCGGCACGACACCTAACTGGTATTTGGCCTTGGCGAAATCTTTATCGACATCAATGCCAAAGATGGAGACCTTGCCCGCTGTTTTTTGCACCAGCGAGCAAACCACCCCCAAGGTGGTGGATTTACCGGCGCCATTGGGTCCCAAGAGAGCAAAAAAATCGCCCTGCTGGACGTCTAAATCAATACCTTTGAGCGCCTGAAAGCCGTTGCCATACACTTTGGTAAGGCCACGGATCGACAATGCCGGTTCGGCCATGAACATGTCCTGTCAGCAAAATAAGAAGAGAAGGTAAAACATTAGGGCGCAAACGACTTTTTTCAAGGCGAACAATCGAGCCGAGCGCTAGACACGCAGAAAAATAGCGTCCAGCAATAGCTGATGCATCAGGGAAGCAATTGAGACTAGAAGCGCTTTGAGTGGGAAAGGGAACCTTTGCGGCCCCCCCTCAACAAGGTTTTCAATGATACAGCAGTCGTGCGTTAGCTCGTCTGCCCTGCGGAGTGCAAGATCAACAGTCGCATGCCCCTGAGAGTCGTTTAGAGCCTGTTTCAAAACCTTGAAAACAGGCTGTGGCCGAGAACCCAACTTCGTGCGTGCTGGCAAGAAAACTCACATTAACAATGTACTCCCGAGCATGACGGTCAGAACTGACCGTCGATGTCGGTAACGCCAATCAACTTGTGGTTGACGAATTCCTTCAGTCCGAGGCCAATCAACTCGCGACCATAGCCGGAGCGACGAACGCCGCCGAAAGGCAAGTCGGCCTTCACTGCCGTTGGGTGATTGATGTAAACCATGCCGGTGGATATCTGAGCCGCCACCTGGCGACCTCGCTCAATGTTCTGCGTGAACACTGATCCGCCTAACCCAAAGGGAGAATCGTTGGCGATCTCGATGGCTTCGGACTCGCTCTTGGCTCTGAACACCAGAGATACCGGACCAAAGAACTCCCAGTAGTAAGCAGGATTGTCCTTCGTCAAGTCCGTCAGCAGCACAGGCTGTACGAATGCACCGCGCTCGGGTATTGCGGCGCCGATTACGGTCGCCGTAGCACCATGCTTAATTGCATCTTCCACTTGCTTTTGGACATCGTCCGCTGCGCTCTGAGACGACAAAGGCGCCAATGTCGTCGTCGGATCCATGGGATCTCCTGCTTTGAGCACGGCGACGCTGGCTTTGTACTTCTCCAGGAAGGCGTCATAGACCTCCTCGACGACGATAATCCGCTTGGACGAACAGCATACCTGCCCAGCGTTCCAGTGGCGGCCGAACACGGCCCATTTCACGGCCTTGTCGATGTCGGCATCATCCAGCACGACAAACGCGTCGGCGCCGCCCAATTCCATCGTTGACTTCTTCAGCGCCTTGCCAGCCTGTGCAGCAACTACCGCGCCAGCTGCTTCAGAACCGGTCAAAGCAACACCGTGAACGCGTGGATCGTTAATGATGGTTTCCAGCTGCTCGCGCGTTGCATAGAGATTCTTGAATCCGCCAACTGGCAAGCCAGCGTCAAGCATCAGCTTCTCGAAAAGCGCAGCCGATTGCGGGACGTTGGATGCATGCTTGAGCACGACCACGTTACCGGCGGCAAGCTGAGGAGCGATGATGCGGGCGATCTGATAATAGGGGAAGTTCCACGGCTCTATCGCAAGGATAATGCCCAGGGGCTCGTGCACCAGCCAGGCCTCGGTCACCACCGGATCCTTGGACGGCAGCTTCTCAGGTGCCAACTGCCGCTCGGCGTTCTCGACGTAGTACTCGAAGATCGCAGCTGACAGCTCGACCTCCGCCTGCGCCTCGCCCAGCAGCTTGCCCATCTCCAGGGTCAGCAGTTTTGCATACTCCTCGCTATTGGCTCGCAGCAAGTCGGCCGCTTTCTGCAGGATAGTGACCCGCTGCTGGACGGGAGTGTTCTTCCAGTTGCGGAATGCTTTATCGCCGCTATCCAGCGCCAGAGCAACCTCTGCATCGGTTGCGTTGGGGAAATTTTTGATCGTCTCCCCGGTATAGGGATTGGTCGTTGCATAAGCCATTTTTTAATCCTCTGTTAACCGGGTTATCTGTGTGGCATCAGTTTCGCGCGCGCAGGGCACCCTAAATCACTGTGAAAAGAAACGATTACCCAGGGCTACCCCCGTTCTGGTAGGCATCCCCGTCCTAGCCTTCAAGCGCCCGGCAGCTGCCTGTGATCGTCGGTCATCGAAGCCTCGCTGCATGTAGGAATCAAAGCCAGCGCGCATTGGTCATCGCGATCTGAGTGGCAAATGTACCCAAGGCCATGCACCGTTGGGTCACCATCATAGCTAAGGTTACGCATTTGCATATTGTCGTGGGTCACGTCTACGTGCGCTAATAGTAAGTGACAGCGTCAGTTACTGGCTTATCTTCAAATTAATAAGATGCCTAACTGCCAATATGAAAGCGGCAAGCTTCATATGATTTAGAACGACGATGATAGCCTGACGGGAGGGAGCACTGACGAACCAGCTGAGCTTGGACAAAAAACCAAAGAAAACCAGCCCGTGGTCATCCAAGACGTTTAGCCAGAGCCCTATTAGGCTAAAAGCCACTGACTCAGTATCAGCAAAAAGAACATAGACGAAAACTGCATATAAAGCAGTGAAATGGAAGAAGTTTTGGATACTAGAAGCTTAGCGGAGAAGGTGAGCTATAGGCTGTCATATTGCAGGACTGACATTCCAGTTCCCGACGCTGTCATAGCTACCTGATACTGTTTAACTGGAGCGGGAAATAGATTGACGGGGCTGCCCCCAGCCGGGCTGGCGTACCAGATCCCGACCCTCGCCTTGGTAAGGCGATACTCTTTACCACACCATCAAAACTGGAGCGGGAAAGGAGATTCGAACTCCCGACCCTCGCCTTGGCAAGGCGATGCTCTACCACTGAGCTATTCCCGCAACGCAAAAACGACGTGTAACGCTAGATGGCGTCCCATAGGGGGTTCGAACCCCTGTTACCGCCGTGAAAGGGCGGTGTCCTAGGCCACTAGACGAATGGGACTAAATCAAAACTGGAGCGGGAAAGGAGATTCGACCGGGCTGGCGCACCAGATCCCGACCCTCGCCCTGATAAGGCAATACTCTTTACCACACCATCAAAACTGGAGCGGGAAAGGAGATTCGAACTCCCGACCCTCGCCTTGGCAAGGCGATGCTCTACCACTGA
Source organism: Vreelandella sp. DA03-1M (assembly GCF_055725665.1). Lineage (NCBI taxonomy): Bacteria > Pseudomonadati > Pseudomonadota > Gammaproteobacteria > Oceanospirillales > Halomonadaceae > Vreelandella > Vreelandella sp. DA03-1M. Next base: position 1,397,873 of record NZ_CM146798.1, on the reverse strand, counting down.
GCTATTCCCGCTTATAGAACACTTGCTTACTTAGCTTTTTACCTAATCTATCGGAAGTGGCGTCCCATAGGGGGTTCGAACCCCTGTTACCGCCGTGAAAGGGCGGTGTCCTAGACCACTAGACGAATGGGACACTGTAATTACTTCAACTACTTTGGAGCGGGAAAGTAGATTCGACCGGGCTGGCGTTCCAGCTCCCGACCTCGCCTGACTTACCACACACCTAATTGGAGCGGGAAAGGAGATTCGAACTCCCGACCCTCGCCTTGGCAAGGCGATGCTCTACCACTGAGCTATTCCCGCATTCCGATAACCTGACGACCGCTTACTCTTAAAAACGCTCTTCCTTAAAGGACTTACCTTTAAAGGACTTGGGCCTCAAAAATAAGTGGCGTCCCATAGGGGGTTCGAACCCCTGTTACCGCCGTGAAAGGGCGGTGTCCTAGACCACTAGACGAATGGGACGTTGCAATGCCTCGTCGAGGTGGCGCGTATGTTACTCAGACCTTATTGAGCTGTCAAGCTCTCTACCTTCACCAATCTAATTGGCTAGCTTTCAATTACCTGCAAGCAAAGCGTGGGGGTTACGACATAGCCATGCACGCTGAAAGTGCTCAGCATTATAATTCGGCGTCATACCGGTGCAAACGCTTATTTCGCTTAGTGCTGCGCCCTCCCCCACCCACCTATAAAATCGTTAAAAATCTTTTATTTACAATAAAATCGATTTTTATGGCACACCCCTTGCTACCTCATTGTGTTCCCTTGCTGACTACTTCCCACTTAATGAGGTGTGCTATGTCCTTATCCCGCCGCAAGTTTCTCACCACGGCAGCCGTCTCCTCCACTGCTGGCCTTATATTGGGCGCCCCCTCTATCGCCCGTGCGCAGTCCGCCGAGAGCTTCAACTGGCGTATGACCAATGCCTATCCGCCTGGCTCACCCTTTTACGTGGAAGGGCCTGGCAGCCCTACTGATGTAATCGCCAAAATCAACGCCATGTCCGGCGGACGCCTCAATATTCAGCACTTCTCTTCCGGCGAGCTGATTCCAGCCTTTGAAGGTTTCGAAGCCGTTCAAAGCGGCACGATTGAGATGAACGCCGCTAACAGTTACTTCTGGTCAGGCACCACCTTTGCTGCCCAATACTTCACTACCGTACCGTTTGGTATGAGCTTTATGGGGCATATGGCGTGGCTTTACCACGGCGGTGGTTTGGAGCTGTGGCACGAAGTGTATGAGCCCTACGGCATGGTGGCCTTCCCGCTGAACAATACCGGCGTGCAGATGACCGGCTGGTTCCGCGAGCCCATTGAAGATATTAGCCAGCTCAACGGGCTGCGCATGCGCGTTCCTGGCCTAGCGGGTCAGGTTTACTCCTCGCTTGGTGTGGATGCCCGCGTCCTGCCCGGTGGCGAAATATTCCCAGCGTTGGAGCGTGGCGTGATTGACGCAGCTGAATTCGTTGGCCCTTTCCAAGACCGTCGCATGGGTCTGCATAACGCTGCCAAGTTCTACCACACCACTGGCTGGCACGAACCCTCCACCACAGGCGAACTGCTGATCTCGAAAACCCACTGGGATAGCCTGCCGGAAGACCTGCAGATGATTGTCAAAACCGCCTGTATGGCGGCCTGTTTGGAGAGCGTCACTTGGTCCGAAGCCGTTAACGGTGAAGCCATGACCGATCTGGTTGAGAACGAAGGCGTCACTGCCAGCATGCTCCCCACCCCCGTTGTCGATGCGCTGCGTGAAGCCACTCAAGATACCCTGGCGACAGAGGCCAACGCCGATCCGCTGGTGCGCAAAGTGCACGATAGCTATATGGCGTTTAAAGCCAATCATGACCGCTGGGCAGGCGCCAGTGAACGCGCCTGGTTAAACGACATTATCGGAGTCTGATATGCGCGCCGTGGCATGTTTTGTCCACGGAGTTGAGGCGGTGGTTCGGCTTTTTGGCTGGATCGCCGCCTGGACCTGCGTGGTATTAGTCGGATTAGTCGCTGGTGACGTATTGATGCGCTATGCATTTAGCGTTGGCGCGGTATGGCTGCAGGAGCTGCAGTGGCACCTGATCTCACCTATCGCACTGTTTGGCATGTCGTATCTACTGCTGATGGGTGAGCAAGTTCGCGTAGACGTCTTCTACGAACGCTTCCCCGCGAATCTGCAGCGAGTAATTGAGGTGATCGGCGGGCTATTACTGCTAGTCATGGGGCTGTATATCGCCTGGCTGACGCTGCCCTGGATCGCCCAGTCGTTCGCCCGCGGCGAAGCATCGCCCAACCCAGGCGGACTCCCCCTTCGCTGGCTGCTCAAGTCGCTCATTCCGTTCGGTTTTGTCCTTCTCGCGCTGCAAGGGTTGGCCCACGCGCTGCGTCAAGCGTTTGCCCTACCCACACGAGGTGAATAACGCATGTCTCCCAATGAATGGCTAGCGATCGGCATGATCGTGGCTTTTTTCGTGTTCCTGCTGATTGGTATTCCGGTGGGTATCAGCATCGCGGCCACGGCTTTTTTCTTTGGCTATATTGGCTTTGGCCCAATGCTGTTTAACCTGCTGCCATCCCGCATCTATGGGGTGGTGACCAACTACACCTTTATGGCTATTCCGCTGTTTGTATTTATGGGGGTGATGCTGGAAAAGTCGAAGCTGGCCGAAGAACTGATTGATGTGATTGGCCACTTGTTCGGCGGCCTATCAGGCGGCATGGGCGTGGCGATTATTTTGGTTGGTGTGCTGTTAGGCGCCGCTACGGGCATTGTCGGCGCCACGATCGTCACCCTGGGCTTACTCACCCTGCCCACGCTGCTCCGCCGCGGCTACCCCAAGACCCTGGCCACCGGCATGATCTGCGCCTCTGGCACCTTGGGACAGATTATTCCTCCCAGCCTAGTGCTGATTCTACTCGCTGAAATCCTGGGTGAATCGGTCGGCACCATGTTCGCTGCGGCCATGGTGCCGGGGCTGACGCTGGCGGCGGTGTATATTATTGCCATTCTGGTGATCGCTAAACTTTATCCTCACCTGATGCCTCCCATTCCAGCTGAAGAGCGTGCGGATATGGGGCGGCGCCAGTTGTTTCGCAAAGTCATCACCGTGGTGGGCCCGCCGGTGGGCTTGGTGTTTGCGGTATTAGGCTCGATTATTGGCGGCATTGCCGCGCCAACTGAGGCGGCCTCCATGGGCGCACTAGGGGCGTTATTAATTGTGACTTGCTCCGGCCGGTTAACCTTTGCGCTACTCAAAGAGGTCGCCAAGGCCACGCTGGTGATCTCGGCCATGGTGTTCTTTATTCTGATCAGCGCGCAGGTATTTGGTCTCGCATTTCGTGGCTTGGGCGGCGAGCACTTGGTGGCCCGTATGTTCGACTGGGTGCCCGGTGGCGAGTTAGGCGCGATGCTGTTTATGCTACTGCTGATGTTTGTGCTGGGCTTCTTTCTTGAGTGGATTGAGATCAGCTATATTGCCCTACCGCTGTTTTTGCCCTTCTTTGTCCAGATGGGCGTCGATATGGTGTGGCTGGGCATTCTGGTGGGGCTGGTGCTGCAAACCTCGTTTCTTACCCCACCCTTTGGCTGGTCGCTGTTTTTCCTCAAGGGCGTGGCGCCGAAAGAAGTCTCGACGCTGGATATTTACAAAGGTGCGCTGCCGTTTATCGGCCTCCAGTTTGTTGCCGTGGCGCTGGTATTTATCTTTCCCAGCATTGCTACCTGGTTGCCCCAAGCCATTGGCTGGTAACGACCTGCTTTAGCACTTACTTAATAATAAGGAATCAAAGATGCTTCATACTCAACGTAGTTACGGCGGCAGCTGCGTCGCTCCTCACCACCTAGCCGCTAGCGCCGGGCGCGATGTGCTTAAGCAGGGCGGCAACGCGGTGGAGGCCATGGTCGCTGCCGCTGCCGCTATTGCGGTCGTTTATCCGCATATGAACGCCCTGGGAGGCGATGGCTTTTGGTTGATTCATGAACCGGGCAAAGCGCCTATTGCCATCGACGCCTGCGGCCCGGCGGCAGGCTTGGCCAACGCGGATTTCTACGCCGGTGAATCGCACATACCTGAGCGAGGCCCAAAGGCCGCCCTCACCATGGCGGGCACCATTGGCGGCTGGCATGAAGCGCTGAAGGTAGCGTCAACATGGGGTAAACAGCTTCCCCTCACCACGCTGCTGGCCGACGCTATTCGTCATGCCGAAGCGGGCATTTCGGTCACACAAAGCCAGGAAGCCCTCACCGCCAAACACGTTGAGCGCCTTTCTCAAAGCCCTGGCTTTAGTGATTCCCTGCTGCTTAACGGCCAGCTGCCCCGGGAAGGTGAGCGGCTGCGTCAGCCACGTTTAGCGGCCACCCTCAAGCGCTTGGCGGAAGCCGGATTAGATGATTTCTATCGCGGCAAACTGGCCGCTAGCATGGCGAAAGACTTGGAAGCAGTGGGCAGCCCCCTGCGCTTGGCTGACTTTCACGCCTACCGCGCCCAGCGCGTCACGCCGCTGGAAGTAACGCTGCAAGATGCCACGCTGTATAACCTGCCGGCGCCGACCCAGGGCATGGCGTCGCTAATGATTTTAGCTATTTACGAGCGCTTGAAGGCCGACAAACCAAACGGTTTTGACCACTTGCACGGGCTCATCGAAGCCACCAAACGCGCTTTTATCCTGCGCGACCAAAACGTCACCGACCCCGGCCGTGTGCCAACACCGCTGCAAAATTTGCTCAGCGAAGAGAACATTGGCTTAGAAGCGGCTCAGATCGACCCGCAGCACGCCCTACCCTGGCCCCACAAACCAGCGCCGGGCGACACCATTTGGATGGGCACCGTGGATAGCGAAGGGCGTGCGGTGAGCTTTATTCAGAGCATCTACTGGGAGTTTGGCAGCGGCGTGGTGCTGCCGGAAAGCGGCGTGCTGTGGCAAAACCGCGGCATCAGCTTCTCGCTTAACCCCGACGACCTGCGCGGCTTAGCCCCTGGTCGCAAACCCTTCCACACGTTAAACCCGGCGCTGGCCAAATTTAACGATGGCCGCACCATGGTCTATGGCACTATGGGCGGTGAAGGCCAGCCGCAAACCCAGGCGGCCGTATTTTCACGCTATGCAATGCACGACATGCCGCTCCAGCAGGCGATTACCGCCCCCCGCTGGCTGCTGGGTCGTACCTGGGGTGAAAGCAGCACTAACTTAAAGCTGGAAGCGCGCTTTGACGACGCGCTGATCACCGCCTTAGTCACGGCGGGCCATGATGTGGAAGTACTCCCAGAGGCATTCAGCGACACCATGGGGCATGCAGGTGGGATTGTGCACCACCCCGATGGATTAATAGAAAGCGCCCACGACCCGCGCAGTAATGGCGGGGCGGCAAGCTTATAAGAAGCAGACTGGCGGCTTTCTCAGCCTTCGCACAGGCTGAACTTGGGCAGGTGGCTAGCTGTCACTTACACAAGTGATAAGCTAGTCTGCCTAATAAGCCTCTGAATGATTGAAACCAGAGGGAAAGGAGAACCCCATGGCGAAAATAGAAAAATCCCCCGACGAATGGCAACAACAGCTAACCCCAGAGCAGTACCGTGTTGCGCGTGAAAAAGGCACTGAACGACCGTTCACCGGCGACTATCAGGTGCGCGATGCGCAGGGCATTTACCACTGTGTGTGCTGTAATGCGCCACTGTTTGAGAACGAGCACAAGTTTGACGCTGGCTGCGGTTGGCCAAGCTTCGACCGGCCGCTGGGCACCCGCTGTGTGGAGGAGCATACCGACACCACGCACGGCATGCAGCGCACCGAGGTGGTCTGCTCCCACTGCGATGCCCACCTGGGTCATGTATTCCCCGATGGGCCACCCGATACCACCGGCTTACGCTACTGCATCAACTCGGTGTCGTTGGAGTTTCACCCCGACGAGTAATCAGCGTTAAGTCCGGCGGGCTGCTATAATGGCAGCCCGCTTTTTTTGTGCTTGTAGGAGAGATTCATGCTCGGCTGGTTTCCAGGACATATGAACAAGGCCCGCCGCCAGATTGCGGAGGTGCTGCCAGAGATCGATGTCGTGATCGAGGTACTCGACGCGCGTCTGCCCTACTCCAGCGCCAATCCGATGTTGGCCGAGCTAACCCGCCATAAGCCGGTGTTGAAAATTCTCTCCCGCGCCGATCTCGCCGACCCTGAGCGAACGGCCGAGTGGGTGGCTTTTTTCGATGCCCAAGAGAATATGCGCGCTCTAGCTGTCACCACCACCAATACCCGCGAACTAAAGAAAATCCCCAAGCTATGCCATGAGCTGGCCGGTGCCGTGCGTGCTGATCGCGATGTCCGCGTAATGGTAATGGGCATACCGAATGTCGGTAAGTCCACGCTGATTAACGGCTTAGCAGGGCGAAAAATCGCCAAAACCGGCAACGAGCCTGCGGTGACCAAGCGCCAACAAAAGGTGCGTATTGATGGGCGTGTAGCCCTTACCGACACCCCAGGCGTGCTGTGGCCCAAAATCGAAGACCAGGCCAGCGCCTATCGCCTCGCCGCCACCGGTGCCATTCGCGACACGGCCATTGAATACACGGACGTGGCGATTGTGACCAGCGCGGAGCTTGCCAAACGCTACCCTGAAGCGCTCATCGAGCGCTATAAGCTCAAAGAGCTGCCGCCCTACGCGGCACCCGACATTCCCCACGACATTGATGCGGACGGCCCCAAAAAGCCTGACTTTCTCGCTATTGCTGGCTTTGACGGCAACGCCATCTTAAAAGATATTGCTGCCCGCCGAGGCGGCCTGCGCCCTGGTGGCGCGGTGGATCTGCACCGTGGCGCCGAAGTACTGCTTCACGAACTACGCGACGGCAAGCTGGGCAGGCTAACGCTTGAAACTCCTGCGGATATTCCTCCGCCGCCCGTGCAAAACGACGAAGACAATCAAGCGCTTTCCGACGCATAATGGCCTGACTGCTCTTTAGCCAAAGACACGGCTTACGGACATTTTTTAAGCACTCATGTTTTTTTGGACACTTTTGGGCCTCTAGCTACTTTTGGACAGACACCTCATGGATACCCTGCAGTCGCACGAATCACAACCGTTAAAGAAATCTCATAAGCTGCACAATGTCTGCTACGACATTCGTGGCCCGGTGCTCGACCACGCCAAGCGCTTGGAAGAGGAAGGCCAACGAATTCTCAAGCTGAATATCGGCAACCCCGCGCCCTTCGGCTTCGAGGCGCCGGAAGAGATTCTTCAGGATGTGATGCGTAACCTACCAACGGCCCAGGGCTACTGCGATTCCAAAGGTCTCTACTCCGCCCGTAAAGCGATTATGCAGGAGTGCCAGCGCAAGCAGATTCCCGGCGTGGGGATTGAGGATATCTTCATCGGCAACGGTGTGTCTGAGCTGATCGTCATGGCCATGCAGGCGCTGCTGAATGACGGCGATGAGGTACTGATTCCAGCGCCGGACTACCCGCTATGGACCGCAGCCGCTCACCTTTCCGGTGGCCACGCGGTGCACTACCTGTGCGACGAGCAGGCCGACTGGACGCCTGACATGGCGGATATTCGCGCCAAGATCACCAGCCACACGCGGGCCATTGTGCTGATCAACCCCAACAACCCGACCGGCGCGGTGTATCCGCCTGCCGTGGTGAAAGAGGTGTTGGCGATCGCCAAGCAGCATAACCTGGTGGTGTTCTCTGACGAGATCTACGACAAGATCTTGTATGACGGCGTCGAGCACACCGCCACGGGCGCGCTGGCGGACGATGACCAATTAGTCATCACCATGAACGGGCTCTCCAAAAGCTATCGCTGCGCCGGCTTCCGCTCGGGCTGGATGATTATCTCCGGCAACTTGGCCAAGCTAAACGCCCAGGACTATATCCAGGGGCTGAATATGCTGGCTTCCATGCGGCTATGTGCCAACGTGCCCGCCCAGCACGCGATTCAAACCGCGCTGGGGGGCTATCAATCGATCAACGATTTAATCCTGCCCGGCGGGCGGCTGCTGGCCCAGCGCGATATTACCGTGGAAAAGTTGAATGCGATCCCCGGGGTTTCCTGCGTGAAACCGAAAGGCGCGCTGTACGCCTTTCCGCGGCTCGACCCCAAGGTCTTTAATATCAAAGACGACCAGCAGATGGTGCTGGATCTGCTGCTGCAGGAAAAAATATTACTGGTACAGGGCACTGCCTTTAACTGGCCAGAACCCGACCATGTGCGCATTGTGACACTGCCCTGGGCAGACCAGCTAGGCGATGCACTCGACCGCTTTGCCAATTTCTTGTCGCGCTATCGCCAGTGAGTCCGGTAATTAAATCGACTCATTGACACCGCCATGACTTGAAACTGCCATGAACAGCACGTATCTAAGCCATTAATCTAGTAATGCTTCGATGAACTTTAGGGGAGAACCTGCACCATGATGCGAATTCTGCTGTTTTTAGGTACCAACATAGCGGTTTTGCTGGTCGCCAGTATTACCCTGCGCCTGCTAGGCGTAGAGGGCTATCTGCGCGGCCAGGGCATCAACTTCACCAGCCTGCTGATTTTCTGCTTTATTTTCGGTATGGCAGGTTCCATTATCTCGCTGTTTATCTCCAAATGGATGGCCAAACGCAGCACTGGCACGGTGATTATCGAAACGCCCTCCAACTCCACCGAACGGTGGCTGCTGGAGACGGTCGCTGAGCTCTCCCGCGAGGCAGGCATCAAAACCCCGGAAGTGGGCATATTCCCGGCTCAGCAGTCCAATGCCTTTGCCACAGGCTGGAACAAAGACGATGCGCTGGTGGCCGTCTCGGCAGGCCTACTCAACCGCATGCGTCCAGAAGAAGTGCGCGCGGTTCTGGCTCACGAAATTGGCCACGTCGCTAACGGCGATATGGTCACCCTGGCGCTAATTCAGGGCGTGGTGAACACCTTTGTGATGTTTTTTGCACGGGTAGTGGCGCATTTAGTTGATAATTTCCTACGCAGCCGCAGCGATGGCGGCGGCGGTCTAGGCTTTATGGGCTACTTTGCAGTGGTGATGGTTGCTGAGATTGTGTTTGGTATTTTGGCCTCGGCTATCGTCGCCTGGTTCTCGCGCTACCGCGAATACCGCGCCGATGAAGCCGGTGCACGCTTAGCGGGTACTAATGCCATGGTCAGCGCACTGGCGCGCTTGAAAACCGAAACTGAAATGCCTGATCAAATGCCAGACACGCTGCGCGCCATGGCCATCACCAAAGGCCAAACGCGCTCGCTGGTGGAAAAGCTATTTGCCAGCCACCCGCCGTTGGATGAGCGCATCCGCGCGCTGAAAGAAGCCGCTTATCGTCAGTAAGTCGCTTGGGGCCACCGCGAGCCGGTGGCTTTTTTATGTCATGGCGAGCGTAGTGAAGCAATCTGGGGTCGTTTTAGATTGCCGCGTCGCTTCGCTCCTCTCAATGACAAGAGGGGCTCCTCGTTATGACATGAGACGGGGCGTCTCCAATGACAATAGTCAGAGATCCTCACTATGACTGCAGGGAAAACCCTGCCCCACGTAATACGCTTTCCAGCGCTACCGCTTCCCCTGACAGCTGCACGTTGAGGGTGGCGAATTCACGCCGCAGCGGGTAGTTGGCACGGCAGTCATCAAAGCCTTTGCGCATTCCGTGATGTTGGGTTTGGCGCTGTAGCGCATCGTGGTCGCGGCGTACGTCATACACCGCTCTCATGCAGAGCCTTAGCGCATCTTCAGGAGGCAGTGCGTGCTGCAAATGCAGGGACGCCAGCGCAGGTGGCGGGCAAATATCGGCGAATGTTAGGCCACTAGGCTGTCCGCAGTGGCGAGCTATCGCCTGCTGAATCATCCAGGTGCCGCGCAGCTTGCCATCCAGGCTATGCCCGGCAATATGCGGTGTTGCCAAGGAGACCAGATCACGTAGCCCAGCATCGATATCGGGTTCTTCCTCCCACACGTCCAATATGGCACTGATATCGCCCTTGCCCGCAAGGCGGCTGCGTAGCGCTAAACCATCCACGCAGTCGCCGCGCCCGGCATTGAGCAGCACGCACCCCGGTGCCAGCTCCTCGATACGTTGATCGTTGAGTAGCTGATACGTCGCGTGGGGGCCTTCGCGGGTTAGCGGTGTATGCAGACAGAGCACGTCACAGCGCTCGATCAGAGCGTCTAAGGAGTGAAAGCCTTCCTCAGCCCCCTCTTCTTCTCTGGGCGGATCACAGGCCAGCGTTGACACGCCCATGGCGGTTAACCGCGCCTGCAGTCGGCTGCCGACATTGCCCACCCCCACAATACCCACGGTGCGCTCACTAAGCACCCAACCATTGCGCTCCGCCAGCGTTAGCAGGCTACTCAGCACATAATCAACCACCGCTTCGGCGTTGCAGCCTGGCGCGCTGGCGAAATCGATATCACGCTGGGCAAGCGCTTTTTGGTCAATATGATCGGTGCCGATGGTGCAGGTGCCGATAAAGCGAACGGGGCTATCGGCAAGCAACTGATCATTGACCTGGGTAATGGAGCGCACGATGAGCGCGTCGGCATCCTGAAGGTGGGAGGCGTGGATCTCCCGCCCTGGCACGCGGGTGAGCGTACCGAAATGGCCGAAGCAGTGCTCGGCAGCGGGGATATTGGCGTCGATGACAAGTTTCATAGGCGTTTGGGTATCCGGGCTTTACAATACCGCCCGCGACGGCTTGATGGGCAGGCGTGTTTAAAGGCTATCTTTTAAAGGCTAAGTAAGGAGAGTGTTGTGATCGTACGCTGGGAAACCAACCATGACTATGTGTTGGTTCATATTCACCAGGATATGTTTGGTGACTGGATTTTCAGCCGCGCCTGGGGCCAAATCGGCACCCAATTTGGCGGCCTGAAACATCAGCTAGCCGATACGCTGGATCAAGCCCATATGTGGCTTGAGGACGAAACCACCATCCAGTCCTCGCGGGGGTTTCGCAAGGTGCTGGAAGTGGCCGACCACACTCCCGAAGGCAAGGAAGCCATGCGCCAACTATCGCTACTGGATGTGCTTTAAGCTTCGCGCTGGCCCCATGCTTTTTTGCTAACCATGCACTTATTAACTTAAGAAGCGCCTTCCACCACGCTCATAGGCGCCTATGGGTGCTGTGGTGTCCGGCAGGGCAGTAAACCCCGCCAGTGCCGCTTCATCCAGCCAGCCGCGTTCGCGCAACCAAGCGCTTAATCGCTCAAGCTCAAAGCCACGATCCAGCTCATTGCCGTCGCTATCCACCAGCACCGGTATCCTCACGCCGTAGCGCTCCACCAGCGCATCATCTTCGCTAATCTCGATGTGGTGCAGCCACACCTTTTGATTTGCCAGCGCTGTCACCAGTGCCTCTAATTGGCTGCACAGGTGGCAGCCCATGGTTGTGTATAGCGATAGCTGAATCATGCTGAAGCTCTCTTCATACTAGCTCTCTTATGACACCTTATGACGAAGTAGGAATACGTGGTGCAGGTTAGTGCGCCGCTGGAAATCGGGGTCAAAACTGCGCCCGGTAATATCCTCAATCGCGTAGTGCTCGCTAAGTGCTTCATCGAGTTTAAAGCGCCGCTGGTTATTAGAAAACACTAACGTGCCACCGGGTGCCAAGCGCGCCATGGCGAGCTCCACTAACCGCGGGTGATCTCGCTGCACGTCGAGCGTGTCACGCATCTTCTTGGAGTTGGAAAAGGTCGGCGGATCCATAAAGATCAGATCAAATTCAGCGTTGGCCGTTTCCAGCCAGCGGAAACAGTCGTCACGAACCACACGGTGCAGCCGTGTATCGAGTTTGTTCAGCGCAAAGTTGTCCTTGGCCCACTCGAGGTAGGTGTTGGACATATCCACGCTCACGCTGTCACTGGCGCCACCTAAGGCCGCCTGTACGGTCGCTGTGGCGGTATAACAGAACAGGTTTAAAAAGCGCTTACCGCCGGCCATTTCGCCCAGCATGCGCCGTACCGGGCGGTGGTCAAGGAACAGCCCGGTATCCAGGTAGTCACGCAGGTTGACCCATAGCCGTGCTGCGCCCTCCTGCACCTCAAAGCGTTCGCCGCTGGCGGCCCGCTTCTGGTACTGGGCGCTGCCGGTTTGGCGTTCGCGCCGTTTGATATAGATTTTGCTGGCGTCAACGTTAAGCGCCTCGGGCATGACTTCCAAGGCGTCGTACAAGCGCTTTTGCGCTTGGGCCGGATTGATCGAACTAGGCGCCGCGTACTCTTGTACATGTACCCGATCACCGTAGCGGTCCACCGCCAGGGCGTATTCCGGCATATCGGCATCATAAACGCGATAGCTGGTTTCACCGCTCTGCTTCAGCCATTTCTTCAAGCGCTTCTGATTTTTAATCAGTCGATTGGCAAACATCTGCGCATTGTCTTGGTTTTTGTGGGCGGCTTGCTCTTCGCTCGCCGTTTCACTAGGCGTCACCACTGCACTGCTCTCGCTCTGGACGGGCTTTGTATCGCTCTCGGCAGGCGGATGCTCAGCGCCACCAATCTCCATAAGCAGCAGCTTGGCATCTAGCGCACCGTTTTTAAGCGCGTACTGCTTGTGCGCACGCATGCCCAGCCGGTGGCCTAGATCCGGGTTGCCGGTAAATACCGCCAGGGTCCAGCCGGGGAATAGCGCTTTGGCTTTCTCACCAAGCTGGGCGTATAGACGCACCAGTTCCGGTAACTCACCCAGCCGCTCGCCGTAAGGAGGATTGGTGATCAACAGCCCGCTCTCAGCCGTCAGTGTTTCGGGTCGGGTTAACTGGGCAAGGCTCTGACCATGCAGGCTAATCAAGGCTGGAATACCCGCGCGCATGGCATTGGATTTCGCTGCCGTCAGTGCTGCAGGGCTCTGATCAAAGCCGAGTAGCTGGGCTTTACAGCGCTTGCGGCCAATCGACGCGCGCGCGTCGGCTTCGCGCTTCTGTTCCTGCCAAGCGAGATCATCGTGCCCTGCCCAGCCGTGAAAGCCGAACCGATCACGGTTCAGGTTAGGCGCTTGGTCAGCGGCCATCATGGCGGCTTCAATCAGCAGCGTGCTTGCACCACAAAGCGGATCGATCAACGGTTCACCGGCCTTGAGGCGCTCGGGCCAGCCTGCGCGCACCAGCAGTGCCGCCGCCAGATTTTCTTTTAGCGGCGCGTGGCCAACGTCACGACGATAACCACGGCGGTGGAGACTTTCACCAGAGAGGTCCAACCCAATGGTTAAATTCATCCGGTGCAGGTGGGCGTAGATGCGCAAATGTGGCGTTTTGGTATCCACATTGGGGCGTTCCTGCCCCGCCAGTTGGAGTGCATCAACCACGCCGTCTTTAACGGTTTGCGCACCAAAACGGGTGTGGCGAATATGTTCGCTGCGGCCGTGAAAATCAACTGCCAGCGTATTGCCCGGCGCCAAGTGCTGAGTCCAGGCAATGCGGGCAACCACATCACGCACTTGCTCGGCGGTATCGATCATCGACTCGCGTACCAGGGTTAAGATAACCCGGTTGGCCAATCGCGACCACAGGCATACCCGGTAGGCGATGGCTTGGCTGGCGGTGAAGTAAACACCCGCCACCGTGGTTTTGCCCGGCGTGGCGCCCAGTGCCACTAGTTCATCGTGGAGCAAGCCTTCAATGCCTTTCGGGCAAGTGGCTAGCAGACTCAAGGGGGCGTTTTGATTCGACTCGGTCATGATAATAGCGGCGCGTAAAGGCGCGAAATTCCTATATATAGCAAATGAGTTTACGTTTTATGACAAATTGATAGTCGACAGATGACACCATCATGGTCTAACAATAAGAGAGTAGCTACTGAAAAACGCATGCGTTGCTTGTCAGGGTCGGTTCAAAACTAGACCTATGGACTACAAGTGTTCTTTGTAAGAGATTGCCGCTCGGCTCGTTCAGCCCGTGAGTGCCAAACAAAAGGGTTGGAGCGGCGTCTCGCTCTTGAAGCAAGCTCTCGGAATAGTGGCTGTTGTTGATAACATAAGTCGATAACACCCTATTTCTTATCAAAGGCTTTCGTGAAAAGAGGTTAGCCAATGAAACGGCAAAAACGTGATCGCTTCCAGCGGGCTTATGTCCACGGCTACAAAGCGGGTGTATCGGGTCGTTCTCGTGACGACTGTCCCAGTCAAGATATCAATTTACGTGAATACTGGATGAGCGGTTGGCGTGAAGGCCGCGGTGACCAGTGGGATGGGATGACCGGCATCTCGGGCATCCACAAAAACCCCTTAGTCATGGCCTAACGTTTTATTTTTCAAGGTATTAAAAGAAAGATTTTAAACGAGAGGTTTTCAATGAGCCCACTTTTTCAAGTGGGCTTTTTAGTGCGCATTGATACCCATACTGCTTCGCTAATCATCTGCACGTCAACCGTTAGCTTTCAGTGCCCTTGCGCATTCACCGACCAATTTAGGCCCTTGATAGATCAACCCCGAGTAGAGTTGCACTAAATCTGCTCCCGCCGCGATTTTGGCCTGGGCAGCAGCGGCACTATCGATTCCACCGACACCGATGATAGGTAGCGATGGTAAGTGGTCACGCAGTTGGCGAATAACGCGATTGGATGCCTCGAAAACTGGTTTTCCAGAAAGCCCGCCCGCCTCCTCCGCTTGTGAGTCACCCTCTACTCCGGCGCGGGAAACCGTCGTATTGGTAGCAATCACGCCATCAAGTGCATTGCGCTCAATACTTTCTGCCATCAACGCCACTTCTTCCGCGCTCATATCCGGGGCAATCTTAATCAGTAATGGAATTTTTCGGCCCGCTTGGGCATCAAGCTCGTTGGCGCGAGCACGAATAGGCCCCAGCAACGCGTCCAGCTGTTCGCCGAACTGCAGGGTGCGCAGCCCAGGGGTATTTGGTGAAGAGACGTTCACGGCAATGTAATCCGCATAAGGGTGCACCGCATCTAGACATACCAGGTAGTCATCCAGTGCGTCCTCTACGGACGTCGTCAGGTTTTTACCAATATTGATGCCTACAATGCCACCGTAGTGACGCTGCTTGACCTGCTGAACCAGGTGCGCAACCCCTTTGTTGTTAAAACCAAAGCGGTTGATGATCGCCTCATGCTGCGCTAAGCGAAATAGCCGAGGCTTAGGATTGCCTGACTGCGGCTTAGGCGTCACTGTACCCACTTCGACAAAGCCAAACCCCAGCGCGCCCAGCGCATCGAGGTGATCGGCGTTCTTGTCCAACCCGGCGGCGAGACCTACTCGATTGGCAAAGCGAAGCCCCATCAGTTCGACGGGGTCCTCAACCCGCTGGCCAAATAGCCGTGTAACGCCCCCGACCCGATGCAGTGCATCCAACGCACCCAGCGCCATACCGTGAGAGGTTTCTGGGTCAACGCGAAAGAACAGTGAGCGGGCGAGGTTGTACATAGCGGGTCTCTTGAAGCGGAGGCTGAAAACGGGCGCCAGTATAACGCAATAAAGCGCGCCCTGGTGGAGAACCAGGACGCGCTTTCATACTCCTATTTAATTAAATAGACCCGCTTTAATCAGCCTAGGTACGTTTAGGCTTCGCTATCGCTTTCAGCCAGATCTACCAGTTCGCGTACCGCTACGGCGAAGAGCGCAAAGCCCCCTTCACTGCCGCCACGCACCTCTTCAATCAAACGACACCAGCGGCGATGCAAATCGGCATGCTGATCCAACCACTGCGCCACCCGCTCCTGGGTATCGCGACTGCCGGCGTCGAGCTTTAATACGCTAGTGGTCAGTGCCAGTTGCTGACGCTCAATGTCGTCACGGAAGGTTTCCCGCGCCTGGGCCTGCCAGGCGTCGCGCACTTCCAGATGGGTTACCTGCTGAATCATCCACGGCAGCTCCAGGCGGCTGCCAATTTCGTACAGCACCTCTGCCACTCGCTGCGGTTTTTCATTGGTCAGGCGTGCCGCTTGGATAATACCTAGCCCGGCGTAAAGGCTGGATGACGCCGCGACAGTGGACGCCAAGGCTTCCGGCACACCTGCTTCCAGCAGCTCGTCACGACGGCTATTCCAAGCGCTCAGCTCCTCACCGCTGAGCAGTTCACCAATACCTTCCTGCAGCTGCGCCAGGCGAGGAGCAAAATACTCGATAGTGTCCAGCGTCGAGAGCCCTAAATGCTGACGCACAAACCAGCGCGTGGCGCGACGGATCAGGCGCATCAGGTCAAGCATCATTGAGTACTGGATGCGATTCGGTACTTGATTATCGAGCGCTTCAATTTGCGCCCATAGACCGGGCAAGTTAAAGCTATCGCGGGCCACAATATAAGCGCGAGCGATGTCGGCACGCCCGGCACCAGTGGAGTCCATCAGGCGACGTACAAAGACGATACCCATGTGATCAACCAGATCGTTGGCTACCTGGGTAGCGACGATTTCTCGCTTAAGACGGTGTTCGTACATTTCGTCTTTAAAGCGCTCCACCAGCACCGAGGGGAACAACCGCTCCAGATGACGGTGAATATACGGGTCATCTGGCACGTCAGAGGTGATCAAGTCGCCCTTCAAGGTGCTCTTGGCGTAAGAGATCAGTACCGACAGCTCAGGCAGGCGCATACCTTGATCGTTGCTGGCTCGCTCTTTGAGCACATCATCCGTGGGCAGGAACTCCAGCTCACGATCAATCTGCCCTGAGGCTTCCAGCTCACTAATAAAGCGGCGGTAAGGGCCCATTGCCTGATTGGACAGGATAGCCGACAGATCCAGCGCCTGGCTTTGGCGATAGTTATCCAGGATCACCAGATCGCCCACCTCATCGGTCATTTCCGCCAGCAGCTGATTACGCTGCTTGTCGGTCATGTCGCCACGCTTGACCACTTCATCGATCAGGATCTTGATATTGACCTCGTGGTCGGAGCAGTTCACCCCACCGGCATTGTCAATAAAGTCGGTGTAGACACGCACGCCTTTGGCGGCGGCTTCCATACGGCCACGCTGGGTCAAACCGAGGTTACCGCCTTCACCGACCACGCGACAGTTAAGATCGTTGCCATTGATACGCAGGGTGTCATTGGCTTTGTCGCCGACATCGGCATCGGTTTCATCGGAGCCCTTCACATAGGTACCGATACCACCGTTCCAGATCAAATCCACCTTGGATTTGAGCATCGCGCGGATCAATTCGTTCGGCGACAGGCGGGTTTCCTGAATGCCAAACACCTGCTGCATTTCCGGGGTAATAGCGATTGATTTAGCACTGCGGCTAAAGATACCGCCACCGGCAGAGATCAACTCCTGGCTGTAGTCTTCCCAGCTGGAGCGTGGCAGTGCGAACAACCGTTTGCGCTCGGCAAAAGAGGCCTCTGCATCCGGGTTGGGATCGACAAAGATATGCAGGTGATTAAAGGCGCCCACCAGCTGAATCTTGTCAGACAACAGCATGCCGTTACCGAACACATCGCCGGCCATGTCGCCTATTCCCACCACGCTAAACAGGTCGCGCTGGGTATCCACATCGAGGTTTTTGAAGTGGCGTTTAACCGACTCCCAGGCACCGCGGGCGGTGATGCCCATTTTTTTGTGGTCGTAGCCGTTGGCACCGCCAGAGGCGAAGGCATCGCCCAGCCAGTGGCCATACTCGATGGAAATTTCGTTGGCGATATCCGAGAAGGTCGCCGTGCCTTTATCGGCAGCCACGACCAAATAGGCATCATCTTCATCGTGGCGAACAACGTTTTCCGGCGGCACCACATCGCCACCCACCAGATTGTCAGTAACATCCAGCAGCGCGCGGATAAAAATTTGATAGCAGGCGATGCCCTCTTTCTGCACCACATCGCGGCTGGCGTTTTCCGGCATGCGCTTGCACACGAAACCGCCTTTGGCGCCGACCGGTACGATAACCGCGTTCTTCACCTGCTGGGCTTTCACTAGCCCCAGCACTTCGGTGCGGTAATCTTCAAAGCGATCCGACCAGCGCAGACCACCGCGTGCCACTTTGCCGCCCCGCAGGTGGACACCTTCCACGCGCGGAGAGCAGACAAAAATCTCAAACATCGGGCGCGGCTTGGGCATGCCGGTCACTTTGGAAGGCTCGAGTTTGTAAGCGATATAGTCTTTAAAGCGGCCACCCTCGGCGAGCTGGTAATAGTTGGTACGCAGCGTAGCGAGAATCAGCTCCATAAAGCGACGCAGCAGCTGGTCGTCATTAAGGCTGGCAACGCCTTCCAGTCGCTCGTTTAAGCTAGCGATGCATTCATCGGTGGCGTGGTCCTGCTGCTCAGGATCAAAACGCAGGCGGAATAGCTCAACTAATTCGCGGGTGATGGCCGGGTAGTTGGCCAGCGTCGCGGCAATATAGTCTTGAGACATACCAAAGCGAATCTGCTTGAGGTAGCGGGCGTAGCCACGCAGCATCGCCACTTCACGCCAATCCAGACCTGCGCCGATAATCAGGCGGTTAAAGGCATCGTTATCGGCTTCGCCGGTCCAGATGCGTTTGAAGGCTTCCGTGAATACATCGCGCATATCGCCCAGGCTGACATCCGCACCGCTATGCTCTAGCTCAAAATCGTGAATCCAGTAGCGCTGCTCAGGGGAGTTAATATCGTAGGGGCGTTCGCCAATCACGCGCAGGCCGAGGTTTTCCATCATCGGCAGCACGTCGGAAAGCGGAATCTGGGTGCCGCGATGGAACAGCTTTAGATTAACGCCGCCGCCCTGCTCTTCCAGCGGACGGTAGAGCGACAGCGATAAGTCGTCGCCGTTGTTCAGCGTTAACAAGTGCTGCACATCAAACACCGCGGTGCGTGCGGAAAAGTCTTCACGATAGCTTGCTGAGAATGCTTCGCGGAAGTGATCCATCAGGTGGTTGGCACGCTCTTCGCCAAACCCTTCCACCATGGCGTTGTGCAGGTCATCGCGCCAGCTACGCGCCAGCCGCGCCACTTTGCTTTCCAGACGCTTAAGATCGTAATCGCTGGGCGCATCGCCATTGAAGCGCAGAATCAGTTGAATGCGCGCCAGTACCGACTCGGATAGGTAGGTATTGAAATCGCCAAAGTGGGCATCCAACTCATCGCACAGCACATTTTGAATTCGCTGACGCAGGTCCGTCGAGAATACGTCGCGGGGCACAAATACTAAGCAGGAGTAAAACTTGCCGCTGATATCGGCGCGGATAAACAGCCGCACCTGACGGCGCTCGCGGATATTGAGAATGCCCAGCGAGGTACTGGCCAGCGATTCGGTATCGATTTGGAACAGGTCGTCGCGGGGGTAAACTTCCAGCACCTGCAGCAACTGCTTGCCGTTGTGGCCCTGGGGATTAAACCCAGCGATATCCATCACCGCTTTGAGCTTGCGGCGCAGCAGCGGAATATTGCGCGGCGACTCGTTATAGACCGTGGAGGTAAACAAACCAAAGAAGCGCCGCTCGCCAATCACATTGCCATCGTCATCGTAGCGATCAACGGTGATGTAATCGGGATAAGTGGGGCGATGCACGCGGGAGTGATGGGCGCTCTTGGCAAACGATAGTAGCTGCGGCACCAGCACATACTCATTGTGCTCATCCACGCCCTCTTCAGTGCGGATCCGCTCGCAGTAGCGCGGCTGATCCAGACGGAACACGCCCAGCACGCTCTCGGCATCGCGCTGTAGTTCACTGCCTTCCAGCAGGTACTCGTCGTAACCCAGGAAGGTAAAATTATCCTTGAGCATCCACTCTAAAAAGGCAATCGCTTCCTCGTGGTCGTCAGGGTCGATCTGCGGCGGGCAATTTTTTTCAAGCTCTTGAATCGACGCGGTAATTTGCGCGCACATAGCGTCGTAATCGCGCACGGCGGTGCGCACATCACGTAGTACGTCGTTCAGGTTGCTTTCGATTTTCTCAAGCAACGCCACGTCGGTGTGTCGATCGACTTCAATAACAATTAGCGACTCGCGGGCTTCCGGCGCGTTCTCATCGCGAGGTGAGGTCTGCGCCTGTAACTGGTGGCGGTCATCACGAGCAACCGCCAGCACGGCGTTTTGAATCGCGTGTACTGTTAAACCGCGACGGTTGAGCTCGATACGCACCGAGTCGACCAAAAACGGCATATCCTCATGCAGCACGGCCACAAAGGTATGCGTTGATTGCCAGCCATGCTCTTCAAAATCTGGATTAAAAACGCGCACTTTAGGGCTTTTTGGGTCGTGGTGCTGTAAAAACTGCCAGATTGACAGCGTTGCACCATACAGGTCGTCCAGGCGACGATCCACAAGGTCTTCCACCGGCACGGTGGCATAAAAGTGTCGAGCAAAGGCGTCAATTGTCGCGGCTCGAGCAGGCTCCAGACGCGCATATAATCGCTCCTGAAGCTGCTTCAAAAGATCCTGACGACTCTCTTCAATCGCAACGTAGTGCATCCATCACCTCGACTGCCTAGGCCATTAATCGGCCAAAAAACGAAGGACAATAGGCCTTTAGGCCAACATAACGGCTAGCTTACGCTACCTATCGTCGCGTCCCTAATCACATGACAAGTTGTTCATGGCACATACCGTTTACGCATTAGGCCGTTAGAACATTAACTTTTGCTTAAACATCCCGCCGCGTTAACAACACCCCGCATTCACAGTGATCGGTAAACGGAAACTGGTCAAATAGCGCAAAGCGCTCTATCCGATGAGTGTTGGTCAGTATGGTCAAGTTTTCAGCCAATGTGGCCGGGTTGCATGAAATATAGACGATCTGAGCGTACTCGCTGAGCTGTGCACAGCTCTGTTCATCTAGCCCGGCGCGGGGCGGGTCTACCAGCACAGTGGAAAAATCGTAATCATCCAGTCCCATTTCCGCCACGCGACGCCCGGCCTTTTCGCCCTTCAGCGCCTGCGCAAACTCTTCTGCTGACATGCGACCAATCTGCGCGTTCGTGACGCCATTGGCCTCTAAGTTGACGTTGGCACTGGCTACCGACGTGCGGGAAATTTCCGTGGCCAACACGCGGCGGAAGTTCTCGGCTAAGGCAATGGTAAAATTGCCGTTCCCGCAGTAGAGCTCGACCAGATCTTTCTTCGCACCCTCATCTTGTTGCTTAGCGGTCACTTCCCGCGCCCAGCTGAGCATTTTTTGGCAGATATGCGCATTGGGCTGAGTGAAGCTGTTTTCGACCTGTTGATAGTGCAACGTGCGGCCATCCACCTCTAGGCGCTCCCAGACATGGTCACGGGACAGCACGATGCGCTGCTTGCGGGAACGGCCAATAATCATGATGCCGAGCTCGGCTTCAAGCGCTCGTGCTTCGTGTTCCCACTCTTCGCCTAGCGGGCGGTGGTAAATCAGCGTGACCAGCGCTTCGCCGGAGAGCGTGGTTAAAAATTCAACCTGAAACAGCTTACGACGCAGCTCATCAGACTCAAGGCAGGCCTTGCGCAGTTGCGGCATGAGTTGATTAATTCGCTCGCTGGCGACAGCGTACTGATCCAAGCGAATCACACGCTTATTTTTCGGGTTCTCGGGATCAACCTCGAACATGGCGTAGAAGAGATCATCCTCTTCGTGCCATATGCGAAACTCGCAGCGCTGGCGGTAGTAGCCCGGCGGCGATTCAAACACCTCCAGCACCGGTGGCTTAAAAGCGGCAAAGGTACTCTCCAGATAGTCGCGTTTGGCGGCTAGCTGCTCGGCATAACGTTCAGGTTCTACGACGGGGATAGCCAAAGCTGCTCCTCTTGAATGGGTTCAGAAATAGTAGCGACAAATAATGTTTATTAACGCACGTTTAGCAATTGGGGCGCTTTAAACCCGTAGCGCGCTAAACCCGCGGTCAGATTCGCAGCGGGCGCAGTCGTATAACAGCGACCATCGTGATGATCGCTGGATAGCTCAGCAACCACTTGCGCCACACGCCGAGCGATAGCATCACCAGAATCAATCCAATATAAAGGCGCAGGGGCAAGTTGCTCTAGCCAGGGTTTTAACAGCGGAAAATGGGTGCAGCCGAGCACCACGGTATCTAGTTTGGAATGCTCGGTAGGAGCAGTGACGACTTGCCATAACGGTGCCAATGCCGCCTGCATACGCTCTGTATTGGGCGTGATGCCAGCCAGGTAGGCTTCTGCTTCCACCACCAAGGCATCGGCGGCAACGCGCGTGATGACACAGTCACTGGCGAAGCTATCAATTAAGCGCTGGGTATAGGGCCGCGCCACCGTGGCCCTGGTGGCCAACAAACCGATATGCCGCGTTTGGCTAATCGCAGCCGCAGGCTTGATAGCAGGCACGGTACCTACCACAGGAATAGCTAACTGTTGGCGAAGATGCTCCAACGCTAAGGTGCTTGCGGTGTTGCAGGCGACAACCAACACGCTCGGTTGGCAAGCGTCAACAGCCGCTTGACAGACCGACACGATACGCTCGGTTAGTGCGGCGTCTTCGCGAAGCCCATAAGGCAGCCAAGCATTATCGCAGGTGTAGCACATAGCAGCATCAGGGTAGTGTTGACGCAGCGATTGGGCCACCGACAGGCCGCCGACACCGGAATCAAAAACTAATACGGGGCCTTTCATGACTCTCTTTGCATCACTATCCTGCTTCATTCATCAGCGCCGAGCTGGTCGATGGTTAAACTGACACCCAATAAAAACGGGGCCGCCAGTTTAGCATGCCCCGCCTATGAATTTATTGATTGTCGCTACCCGCTTAAGTCGTTTTTCCTGGCTATACCGCGGGCACATCAGCCCCTCGCAGTTCGGCGTAGAGTTCGGGGTAGGCTTGCTGCAGGCGCTCTAACTCTTGTTCCGCACCGGCGGGAAGCGCCTCGCGAAGCTTTTCCATATCTTCTTGACTAAAGTGCTCATCAATTAGCGGGAACAGCCCTTCACGCTCGTGGCGCAAGTAGGCCCGATGCGCCTCTAAATAATCTTTTAGATCTTCAGCAAAACGATCCATGGGCAGCACATTGTCCATCAGAATCATATCGATATCGCTGGAGAGACGCTGCAGACGAGGCTTTAACTCACGATAATCATTGGCCATCTGTTCGGTAAGCGCACTATGGTCGGGCGCTTTAGCCTGCAACCGCTCAACGCAGACCTTTTCCAGCGGGGCGGCAAAACCATCCATATAAGATAAAATGTAATCGACTACCTCACGCATCAGCTTGAAATTGGGCCGTTCTCCCTGTGCTAACGTTTTTTGCTTCAGCTGTAGCACATGAAGCATCCGGGCCATGTTGGCATGATCTAGACGCAGTTGGTTTAACATTGAGCCGTCTCCTTTATCGTGTCATGCCTGCCGTTTTGCCTAATTAAGCTGACGGCATGCAATCATAGGGGCATAGCAACTAACAGGGGTTATCATTAACAATGCCTCTATGGCGTTATCCTAGCAAGCGCATCTTTCTGTTAGGTTACGCCAAAGGTAGTTCGACAAGCTGCGCTTTACCACAGACACTTGTAACCAATAAGTAGTTCTACGCCCCGATTGACAACGGAAGTTTACATGGACCTTTTTGATAGCGCCCACGCAGCACCTTCAGAAGACGCCCCGCTAGCCTTTCGTATGCGCCCACGCCAATTGGACGATTACGTAGGCCAACAGGCGTTGGTGGGGCCGGATAAACCGCTACGCCGTATGGCGGAATCAGGCGTTGTGCGTTCGATGATTCTATGGGGGCCGCCGGGGGTGGGCAAGACCACGCTGGCAGAGCTTTTAGCCCGGGCCTCTCAAGCCCACCTGGAGCACCTCAGCGCGGTGATGGCCGGGGTGAAAGAGATTCGTGCCGTCGTAGAACGTGCCCAGCAAATGTCATCCAAGGTCATCCTCTTTTTAGATGAGATCCATCGCCTCAACAAGAGCCAGCAGGATGCCCTCCTGCCCCATGTAGAGTCGGGGCTGCTCACGCTGATTGGTGCCACTACCGAAAATCCGTCGTTTGAGGTCAACTCGGCGCTGCTCTCCCGTGCACGGGTTTACGTGTTGAAATCTCTCACTCAGGATGAGTTGATTACAGTGATGCGTCAAGCGCTTAATGACGCTGAGCGAGGGCTGGGAAAACGCGATATTCACGTTGACGATGAGGTGTTAAACGCGTTGGCTCATGCCAGCGCAGGCGATGCCCGTCGGGCGCTGGGGCTATTAGAAACGGCGTGTGATTTCGCCACCCAGGAAGCGGGCCGTGAAGTACTCCATAAGGACGTACTGGCGGATGTGATTGGCCACCAAGCCAGCGCTTTCGATAAGCAGGGTGACGCTTATTATGATCTGCTCTCGGCCATTCATAAATCGATACGCTCATCACGCCCTAATGCCGCACTACTGTATATGGCGCGTTTTATGCAGGGCGGTGGCGACCCGCTGGACGTGGTACGCAGATTGACTGCCATTGCCTCAGAAGACGTCGGCAATGCCGACCCGCGCGCCCTACCGCTGGTCATTGCCGCTTGGGACGCCTACCTGCGTTTAGGAGATTACGAAGGCCAGCGGGCAATTGCCCATGCAGCGATACACTTGGCGGTGGCGCCCAAAAGCAACCGCATTGATCGCGCCTGGAGTGAGGCCAAAAAGTTTGTAAGCCAGCAACCCCAGGTGGAGGTGCCAACTTACCTTCGCAACGCCCCCACCAAGCTAATGGAGCAGCTGGGGCATGGTGAAGGCTATCGCTACGCCCACAACGAGCCAGACGGCTACCCGGCAGGTAGCGCCCACGACTGCTGGCCTGAAGAGTTGCCTAAAACTACTTTCTTCAAGCCGAGCCCTTTTGGTCAGGAGAAACGCTTTGGTGAAATTATGGCGTGGCGGGAAAATCGTGACCAGGAAGCAGATCAGGCGCCCTAAGGCGCCTGATGGTTATTACCTAACTACGAATCTCAATCAACCGCTGACTCTTTACCACTACCCCTTCACCATTAAAGCTCTTCGCGGATAACGTCAGTGCCTTCGGGAATCTCGAAATCAAACACGTCTGAAGCAATCTCCCCATTGAGGGTAATATTACTAAAGGTAATCGCGGTACGCTGGCCGGTACTATCCATCATCCATAGTTCGGTTAGCGTGTCAGCATCAAACACCATGCTTAACTCTTCAAACAGCGTATCGGCAGAGATAGGTACCAGGGTAAACACATCTTCTCCCCCCTCCTGCTCGTAAAACACCTCATAGCTTTCGGTTAAATCGTTCACGCTTCCTGACAGCAGTAACGCAGGGGTATGGGTGACGCGATCATCCATCTCTTGAACGGTGACTTGTTCAAGGTCGGGATCGTACATGTAAACATCGTCTCCGTCGGAAACCACAGTCTGGGAATAGGGTGCTTCTACTTCCCAGCGCAGCATACCAGGGCGAGAAAGCCACATTTCACCGCGCGCACTTTGAAGACGATCGCCGCTGCCATCTAAAATCTGCTGCTCAAAATTGGCCTGATAACGCTCAAGCGGATCTAATCGCTCGGTCAAACGCTCAGCTGCATCATCCGCCCATGCGGGGGCGCCAAAGGTTAGACCCAAGGCGCTTGCCGCTAATGCCAGGGGTGAAGCGCCCAGCGATGAAGTTCGTTTTGTTTGCGTATCGCGCATGTGATCTCCCTAGGCAACCGTTGCCAAATTACGGCTATTCAAAACGGTTGCTCAAAAATTAGTGCTCAATAATCAAGCAGTGAGGTCGGCTTAACCATCCATGTGTTGTTAAGACGTAAAAAACGCCGCAGGGTTTCACCCGCGGCAAGGCTTTCACGCTTATTGCATAATTGTCACCATTCAACCCGGCGTTTAAAACCAGCCACTTGCACCCTTGGGAGGTAGCATTGGCTCGCGACCATTCGGCTGGCCTAGTGGCCTACCGGCGGCGGCGCAAGTACTTCGCGTGCGCCGTTAGAGCCCATGGAGGTCACCACACCGGCACCCTCCATCGCCTCCACTAAACGAGCGGCCCGGTTATAGCCGATCTTGAAGCGGCGCTGGACGGCAGAAATCGAGGCTTTGCGTGTTTCAGTGACAAACTGGATAGCTTCATCATAAAGCGCATCCTGTTCGGCATCGTCACTATCGCCCCCTTCGGCTTCAAGGCCGGTCAAGGCATCGGCTGAGACGCCCCCTGAGAGGATCTCTTCGATATACTCCGGTGCGCCCCGACGCTTCCAGTCATCGACCACCCGGTGCACTTCATCATCATCGACAAAGGCTCCGTGGATACGATTAGGTGGCCCAGAGCCCGCAGGCAGGTAGAGCATATCACCATGCCCCAACAGGCTTTCAGCACCGCCCTGGTCAAGAATGGTGCGCGAATCGATGCGCGAGGAAACCTGAAACGCCATCCGCGAAGGAATGTTGGCTTTGATCAGACCCGTTACAACATCCACCGAGGGCCGCTGGGTAGCCAGAATCAAATGGATACCCGCGGCTCGCGCCTTTTGTGCCAGGCGGGCAATCAGCTCTTCGACCTTTTTGCCGACGATCATGAACATGTCAGCAAATTCGTCGATTACCACCACGATATAGGGCAGCTTTTCCAGCACGGGGTGCGGCTGGTGCACTTCCCAGGGCTGTGGCTCCCATAAAGGATCCGCCACCTGGGCACCAGCGCGCTCTGCTTCATCCAAGCGTCCATTAAAGCCCGCGATGTTCCGCACCCCCATCGCCGCCATCAGCTTATAGCGGCGCTCCATCTCAGCCACACACCAGCGCAGGCTGTTGGCCGCCTCTTTCATATCGGTGACCACTGGCGCCAACAAATGGGGGATACCATCGTAGACCGACAGCTCCAGCATTTTGGGGTCGACCATGATCAGCTTCAGCTCGCTGGGCTTCGCCTTGAGCAGCATCGAGATCAGCATGGCGTTAACGCCCACTGACTTACCTGACCCAGTGGTACCGGCTACCAATAAATGAGGCATCTTACCCAGGTTGGCCACCACGGGGCTGCCGCCAATATCCTGACCCAGCGCCATGGTCAGCGGCGAGGTTTCCTGCTGGTAGCGGTCAGAATCGATCACTTCGCGCAGACGAATCATGGCCCGATTGGGGTTAGGTATTTCAATACCCACCGTGGGACGGCCAGGAATAACCTCGACCACTCGCACGCTCTTGACCATCAGCGAACGCGCCAAATCTTTGGCAAGGTTGCTGATCTTGGAAACCTTCACACCCGCCGCCGGCTTAATCTCAAAGCGGGTAATCACCGGCCCAGGCCAGGTATCGACGACTTCCGCCTTAACACCGTATTCGCGCAACCGCACTTCAAGCAGCTCGGCCATGTCGGCCAACTGTTCATCGCTGTAATTAGGCTGATGCGGTTCAGCAGGAGTCAGCAGTTGTAAGCTCGGTACATCGCCTTCGGGCTCGTCCAGGGTCTCAAAGGCAGGCCGCTGGCTCTGCAAATGCTCCACGGTCCACAGCGCGGGGCCTTCGTCAGATTCTTGCGCTTGAACATCGGGCGAGAAAGTGGGCTCTTGGCGTGCTGCTGGCGTAGGCACTGGTGCTGGTTCGCTTGGCTCCTCTGGCTGGTACAACTCGTCGTCCAGCTCTTCGTCGTCCCACACTGGCTCCGGGACGACTTCAGCCACACGCTCCGGTTTACGTGCGGGCTCAGGCTCCATGGCGCGCCTAGAAACAGGCTCAGGTGACTCGCTGAGTGTCGGCTCACTGCGGCGTTCAGCAGGCGCTGACTGAGTATGCGTTTTCTCATCAGGCGCTTCGTCGCTGACAAAGAAGTTACTTGCAGCAGATGCTGGCGACTCTTCCTGACGCGAGGCGCGTAGTGGGAAGGAGACGTCGGCTTCCTTGGGCTCATCGTTTTCCTTGGGAACGGGCTCAGGCACTGCTGCCGGCTCCTCTGCCTGGACAAAGGCATTTTCTCGCGGCGCAGGGGGTGCCGGCACCTCCGCCTCTTCTGCGGATTTATCTACTGGCGGCACTGACGCCTTTGCAGGCGCCGACACTGCTGGCTCCTCGGTAGCGGCCGGTGATTTAGCGGGCACGTGCTTATTGCTTGAAAAAGCCGCGGCTTCCCAGGGAATCGAGGTATCGGTGGTCTCGCTGCTGTGTTCAGTAGCGGCTGAATGGTCGGTGACACTGTTATCAAACGGCATGGAGAAACCTGGCTCGCGCCGTTCGCGACCCGTGGCACTTTTACCTACACCTACCGATTCAGCAGTCGGCTTAGCTTCCGTAGGCTTAACGTCAGCAGGCTTGGCTTCAGCAGGTTTATCCTCAACATATGAAGCTTTGGGAGCTAGCTCGGGTTTTACTTGAGACTTCGCCGCAGGGGCGGTTTTCGCGGCCGCTCGCTGCGCTGCGCGCATGCGTTTTGTCTGCCGACGAGCCGATAGCCAGCCGCCCAGGCAACATATACGCTTACCGAGCTCATCCGCCACCTGCAACCATGACACGCCACTAAACAGCGGAAAGCCGCTTAAAATAAGCGCCGCGGCGATTAACCCAACGCCGCCACTGCCTACTAAAGGTCTTAATGCACCGACCAAGCCTTCCCCTAAAATGCCGCCAGAGGCATAGGGCAGCATGCTGTCAGGATGATAAAAGTGCAGCGCACCTAACATGGTGGTGCCAAAAATAAGGAGTACTAAGCCACCCGCGTGCACAGCAATCGCGACCGGGTCGAGTTCAAAGCGCACCTGACGTGAGCGAATCAGCCACCAGGCGGCAAAACCAAACATCCCCGGCCACCACAGCGCACTGGCCCCTAGTAGTGAATAGAGAACATCGGCTAACCAGGCCCCCACCTGCCCCATCCAGTTACGGATTTCCGTTTCCGGCCCTTGGTAAGACCAGCCTGGATCAGAGGGGTGGTAACTAAATAAGGCTAATAATAAAAACACACACAGCGCTAGCAGTAACACCACTACGCCTTCGCGCACGGAGCCTTGTAAGCGCAGACCAAAACGGCGAGCCTGATCCTTTGCGGCGTTAACACGCGCAGAAGAAGCCGATGGTGGTGTTTGACGCGCGCTACGCTGCGTTCGCTTGTTGACTGCTTTATTCACTTTCAAGCGACTCTCCCTTTACACCTCAATGGCGTCTTTAATCCACTTGCGAGTTTGCATGATACCGAGCATCCTTCCGCCGTCACAGAGCTGTTATCTAAGCGCTCAATACAAGAGCTCAGTACAAGAACTCATCTCAAGAGCTTAGTAAAAGCACGTAGCAACAGGAGCAAGTAATGCTACCTTGGCTTTCCTCGCCATATCCTAATTTTCCAACCACCACTAAGGCCCTGGATTCCCCCAACGGCCTGCTGGCAGCCGGTGGAGAGCTTTCCCCCGTTTGGCTGGTAGAAGCCTACCGGCGGGGAATCTTTCCGTGGTTCAGCGACAACGACCCCATTTTATGGTGGAGTCCAGACCCGCGCATGATACTCCTACCCGAGCAATTTAAGCAGCGTCGTAGCCTGACCAAGCGATTACGCCATGGTGGCTTCCATATCACCCTGGATCAACACTTCGATCAGGTTATTCATGCCTGTGCCGCCCCACGCGAAGAAGCAGGCGGCACCTGGATCACTGCCGAAATGCGCGACGCTTACAGCCAGCTAAATGCGCTCGGCATTGCCCATAGCATTGAAGTCCATCAAAACGGACAGTTGGTAGGTGGCCTGTATGGTATCGCAATGGGGCCGGTGTTTTTTGGCGAATCGATGTTCTCCCGCGCGCCAGATGCCTCCAAGGTAGCGCTAGCCCACCTAGCCAGAGCAATGCGCGAGCATGATGGTAAGCTCATCGACTGCCAAATGCATACCCCTCACTTGGCCAGCCTGGGCGCTATTACAGTCGCTCGCGAGGCATTCATCAACTATCTTAAAAACTGGTTACCCGATAAGGCGTTTACGTTACCCTCATCACCCGTTGAAATACCGCCTGTTCCTGCATCGCTGTGGCTGAAGGCGATTGCTACTGAGGCTAACGATTAGAGATGAACTCATTCTGTTTCACCCAGGAGGCAAGCTGTGAGTAGTAACACTCCGCGTCGCCCGGTGCGGGATTTGCGCTTCTTCCTTACCGTGCCTCATTCTTGCAGCTATTTACCCGGCAGAGAAGCGACGACGCTGTTCCTCGACCCTCAGGAGTCACCTGTGCCTGGCGTCTATGACTCGCTGGCACTGCTAGGATTTCGTCGCAGCGGGCGTCATCTATACCGTCCTCACTGCGAAGGATGCAACGCCTGCCGCTCGGTGCGCATTCCGGTTGAGCAGTTTGAGTCCAATCGCACACAGCGTAAAATCTGGCGTCGCAATGCCGATATTAGCATCCGCATCATGCCCGCTTACTTTGCATCCACCCACTACTCGCTTTACGCTGATTATATTCGTCAGCGCCATGCTGACGGTGATATGTATCCGCCCAGTCGTGAACAGTACCGCACGTTTCTCACTCTTGATGAGCCCTATGCTCATCTCATGGAAATGTACCTTCACGACGAACTGGTGGGCGTGGCTGCCTTTGACCAACTGGAACATGGCCTATCCGCCATCTACACCTTCTTTGCCGTTAGCGAGGAACTGGATAAGCGCTCACTCGGTACTTTTGCCATTCTCCAACTGGTAGAGCTCAGCCGACAAAAAGCGCTTCCGCACCTATATTTAGGGTATTGGATCGAAGAGTGCCGTAAGATGCGCTACAAACAGGCTTTTGCGCCACTAGAAATTCTTGATGGGCGCCATTGGCGGCAATTAATTCGCTAAAGACGTCAGCTTTTTTGCCTTGACGGCAGGCTTACGGCACAATATAGCGCTGTTTCTTGGGTGCCCACCTATGCGGCCCTCAATTTCTGACCGATTATTACATTACTAACTCATAAGTGAGGACATGCCTATATGGCACGCGAAGATCATATTGAAATGGAAGGCGTTATCGTCGATACCCTTCCGAACACCATGTTTCGTGTTGAGCTGGAAAACGGTCACGTTGTTACCGCTCACATCTCTGGCAAAATGCGCAAAAACTACATCCGCATTCTGACCGGCGACAAGGTAAAAGTAGAGCTAACACCTTACGATCTTTCTAAAGGCCGTATCGTATACCGTTCGCGCTAAGTCGTTGCACCGTTAACGCGTTCGGCTGATCTCAACTGTTCCCGCTAGACTGTCTTTAATGACAGCTTTTAACGACAGCGCCGATCAGCGTCAATGGCTGTTCACTAAAAACGACAACGCCCCGTCAATGACAGGGCGCTGCGTTTTGGCTGCTTGTAAACAAGCGTGATTGACTTTAGAGCGCCTTAGCGCCCTTTTCAGGGCGCATCAGCCATTTCCGTTTCTGTGGCAAGATGCAGTTCGCCTTCTTCCAGGCTGACATGAACAATGCCACCCTGATCAGCCAACTCACCAAACAGAATCATCTCGGCTAATGGCTTCTTCAGCTTCTCTTGAATGAGGCGCGCCATTGGGCGTGCACCCATATCAGGATCATAGCCTTTGTCAGCCAGCCAATCCCGCGCCATGTCGTCCACATCCAACTGAACACGCTTCTCATCCAACTGTGCCTGCAGTTCTATCAAGAACTTGTCGACCACGTTGCGTACAACAGAAACCGGCAGTGAGTGGAACTGGATAATGCTATCCAGGCGATTGCGGAACTCTGGCGAGAACGTGCGACGGATTACTTCCATGGCATCGGTCGAGTGGTCTTGATGCTGGAAACCAATCGAACGACGCGAGGCCTGCTCGGCACCGGCGTTAGAGGTCATAATCAGGATAACGTGGCGGAAATCCGCTTCGCGCCCGTTATTATCCGTTAAGCGACCGTGATCCATCACCTGCAGTAGCAGGTTAAAGACTTCCGGGTGCGCTTTTTCAATCTCATCTAACAACAGCACACAGTGCGGCTGTTTAGTGACCGCTTCAGTCAACAGGCCACCTTGGTCATAACCAACATAACCTGGGGGCGCACCAATCAGACGCGATACGGTATGACGCTCCATGTACTCCGACATATCAAAGCGAACCAGCTCAATGCCCATAATATGCGCGAGTTGCTTGGCCACTTCGGTTTTACCCACCCCAGTGGGGCCAGCAAACAAGAAGCTACCCACCGGCTTGTCGGGCGCTTTAAGCCCTGCCCGGGACAGCTTAATAGCCGCAGAGAGACTATCAATCGCTTCATCCTGACCAAACACTAGCATTTTCAGGTCACGGTCGAGCTTTTCAAGCAGCTTACGATCAGAGCTTGAAACACTCTTCGGTGGAATACGCGCAATAGAGGCCACAACGGCTTCTACTTGTTCAACGTCGATCGTTTTAGCGCGCATTTCCGGCGGTAATAGCCGCTGGTGAGCGCCTGCCTCGTCAATCACGTCAATCGCTTTGTCAGGCAGGAAGCGATCATTGATATAGCGGTCCGCCAACCGCGCTGCGCTTTCTAATGCACCGTCGGTGTATTTAAGCTCATGGTGCTCTTCAAAGCGTGAACGTAGACCTTTGAGGATCTTGATGGTGTCATCCACCGACGGCGCCATTACGTCCACTTTCTGGAAGCGGCGCGCTAACGCACGGTCTTTTTCAAAGATACCGCGGAATTCCTGGAACGTGGTTGAACCAATGCAGCGTAGCTCGCCCGAAGAGAGCAGCGGCTTAAGCAGGTTCGACGCATCCATCACACCGCCGGAGGCGGCGCCCGCACCAATGACGGTATGAATTTCATCGATAAACAACACCGCATTGGGCTGCTTTCGCAGCTCACCCAGCAGGCTCTTAAGACGTTTTTCAAAATCACCGCGATATTTGGTGCCTGCTAGCAACGCGCCCATATCGAGCGAGTAAACCACTGCATCGGCAATGACATCGGGCACGTCTTTTTCAACAATACGCTTGGCCAAACCTTCAGCAATCGCGGTTTTACCTACGCCCGCCTCACCGACCAACAGCGGGTTATTTTTGCGCCGCCGCGCCAGTATCTGAACGACGCGCTCAAGCTCGTGATCCCGGCCAATCAACGGATCGATTTTGCCCAGCCGCGCCTGCTCGTTCAAATTAGTGGCATAACCAGTAAGCGGGTGTGCAGCACCTTCGTTGCTTCCCTCTTCCGCGTCTTCATTTTCTGATGAAGAGGGCGAAGGAGATGGGCCATGACCAGCCACTTTTGAGATACCGTGGGCAATATAATTCACCGCGTCAACGCGGGCTACGTTTTGCTGTTTAAGGAAGTAAACCGCCTGGCTCTCTTGTTCAGAGAAGATAGCCACCAGCACATTCGCGCCGGATACTTCGCTCTTACCCGATGACTGAACATGGAAAACCGCACGCTGTAAAACGCGTTGAAATCCGAGCGTGGGTTGTGTTTCACGATCACCCTGACCCTCGGGGATCAGCGGGGTGGTCGAGTTGATAAAATCCTGCAGATCGGACCGCAGCTTGTCGAGGTTAGCCCCGCATGCCTTCAGTACGTCTACCGCTGAGGCATTATCCAGCAACGCTAGCAGCAGGTGCTCAACGGTCATAAACTCGTGGCGCTTGGAGCGGGCCACGGTAAAGGCCGTGTTCAGGGTCATTTCAAGTTCTTTGCTCAGCATGGCAGTCCCCTTTTCGCTACTACCTAGGGCGTATCGCCACCTAGGGCTTGCGTCGGATCAGTTTAATCGACCGGCACTCTCAACATCGGGTACAAATGGCACGGTTGCAAGCCTCACCACCAATTATTTCTCAACGCTTTTAATTGGCGGCCTCAATATCACTTATCAACGGGTGCTCACACTCACGGGCGTACTCGTTTACCTGATAGCTTTTGGTTTCCGCTATATCCCGCGTAAACACGCCGCAAGTGGCCTTTCCTTGGGTATGTACCGCGAGCATAACCTGAACGGCAGTCT
Organism: Vreelandella sp. DA03-1M; assembly: GCF_055725665.1. Lineage (NCBI taxonomy): Bacteria > Pseudomonadati > Pseudomonadota > Gammaproteobacteria > Oceanospirillales > Halomonadaceae > Vreelandella > Vreelandella sp. DA03-1M. Next base: position 1,364,185 of record NZ_CM146798.1, on the reverse strand, counting down.
CGCTATCCATGTTGAAAAAACCTTGTAGTACTTCAATAACGAACTCCATCGGCGTGTAGTCGTCATTATGAAGCACCACCTTATAAAGTGGCGGTTGCGCCAGCGCTGGTTCTGCCGGCTGCACCGCTATATCGCCATCTTCATCGGGCATATCTGGACGTGTCATTCCCGCGTATACGGGAAAATCGACCAGGTATGAACTCTCTAGGTTGGACATAAGCAGCACGGTTGGTTGTCTCAAGACTGACCGATGTAAGCATCGCTTACGTTTCACTATAGCTAATCCACAGCGATGGCGAATTTACAGCTATAACGAATTTACTAGAACGTAAGACGCTGCTGATCAGTAAGGGTTCATGGAAAAAGTAAAATATCACAGGATGCAATAGTGAAGGCAGTGTAAAACCCCGCCTACCAAGCCAAGCGGGCGGGGGTTCAGGCTTAATCGAATACGGGAGCGATTAGCCTTTTGCGACGATGGACAATGTCTCGTTGAGGGTCTTGCTGGGACGCATCACTTTGTCCGTCAACTCGTGGTCAGGGTGGTAGTAGCCACCAATATCGGTAGGCTGGCCCTGCACACTATTAAGCTCATCGACAATCGTCGCTTCTTTAGCTTTTAACGCTTCGGTTAAGCGACCGAACAGTTCTTGCATCTCGGTATCACCACTCTGCTCAGCCAAGGCTTCTGCCCAGTATAGCGCTAAATAGAAATGGCTACCGCGGTTGTCGAGTTCACCCACTTTACGTGAAGGCGACTTGTTACTGTCCAAGAACTTACCGTTGGCCTGATCGAGCGCCTTGGCTAACATTTTCGCTCGGGCGTTATCGAACGTGCTGCCCAGGTGCTCAAGGGAAGCCGCCAGAGCAAGGAATTCACCCAGGGAATCCCAACGCAGGTGGTTCTCTTCCAACAGCTGTTGAACGTGCTTCGGGGCAGAGCCGCCTGCGCCAGTCTCAAATAGGCCACCGCCATTCATTAACGGTACGATCGAAAGCATCTTGGCACTGGTACCCAGCTCCATGATCGGGAACAGATCGGTCAGGTAGTCGCGCAATACGTTACCGGTAACGGAGATAGTATCTTCGCCCTTGCGAATACGCTCCAGCGAGAAGCGCATCGCGTCTTCCGGCGTCATGATGCGAATATCCAGGCCAACGGTATCGTGATCTTTCAAGTAGCTTTCTACTTTCTGGATCAGCTGAGCATCATGGGCGCGTTGCGCGTCCAGCCAGAAAATAGCCGGAGTGCCGCTTTCACGGGCGCGGTTCACCGCCAGCTTCACCCAATCGCGAACCGGGGCATCTTTGGTCTGACACATACGCCAGATGTCGCCCTGCTCTACGCTGTGCTCAAGCACGACGTTACCGTCGGCATCCGTGACCCGCACGGTACCGTCGGTGGGAATCTGGAAGGTCTTGTCGTGAGAGCCGTACTCTTCAGCTTTCTGCGCCATTAGGCCGACGTTAGGCACGCTGCCCATGGTGGTCGGATCAAACGCACCGTGCTGTTTGCAGTCTTCGATCACCGTTTGGTAGATACCGGCGTAGCAGCGATCAGGAATTACCGCTTTGACGTCGTGCAGCTGGTCGTCGGCGCCCCACATCTTGCCAGAGTCACGAATCATCGCCGGCATAGAAGCATCAATAATCACGTCGCTGGGCACGTGCAGGTTGGTGATGCCTTTATGAGAATTCACCATTGCAAGGCGTGGGCGCTCGGCATACAGCGCTTGGATCTCACCTTCAATCTCAGTCTGACGCTGTTCCGGCAGCGACTTGATCGCCGAGTAGAGATCGCCAATGCCGTTATTGGGATCAAAGCCTGCCTGCTTCAGCTCATCAGCGTGCTTGCTCAACACGTCCTGATAGAATTCACTAACCACCATGCCGAACATAATCGGATCAGAGACTTTCATCATGGTCGCTTTGAGGTGCAGCGAGAACAGTACATCTTTCGCTTTGGCGTCAGCAACTTCGTCAGCCACGAAACGACGCAGCGCGTTACGGCTCATGACCGCACCGTCAACCACTTCGCCTTCGAGTACTGGCGTTTTCTGCTTGAGCACTGTTGTGCTGCCATCGTTAGCGACCAGCTCAATCTTAAGATCAGTGGCTTTTTCAATCAGCGCCGACTTCTCACTGCCGTAAAAATCGCCTTCACTCATATGCGCCACGTGGGACTGGGAGTCACTGCTCCACTCGCCCATGCGGTGCGGATATTTGCGTGCGTAATTTTTAACCGACAGCGGTGCGCGGCGATCTGAGTTACCTTCACGCAACACCGGGTTAACGGCACTGCCTTTGGCTTTGTCGTAACGCGCCTGAATGTCTTTCTCTTGGTCAGCCTGGGGCGCTTCCGGGTAGTCGGGAAGCTTGTAGCCCTGCTGCTGCAGCTCTTTAATCACCGCTTTCAACTGGGGCAGTGAAGCACTGATGTTGGGTAATTTGATAATGTTAGCTTCTGGGGTCTTGGTCAGTTCGCCAAGCTCGGCCAGGTGATCGCCGATCTGTTGCTCTTCGCTCAGGTAATCAGGAAACTGAGAGATAATCCGAGCGGCCAGCGAAATATCGCGCGTCTCTACCTGAATACCCGCTGAATCGGTGAAGGCATCGATAATCGGCAACAGGGAGTACGTCGCAAGCGCGGGGGCTTCGTCGGTGAGCGTGTAGATGATCTTCGGCGTTTTGGTCATTTTTGCGTTAACCTCTCTTGTCACTACGATTGCAAGAAATCTTGAGCGGAGCGCGAGTTCACTAATGGCCGGGTCTCTAGCCTGTTTTATAACGATGACGCCCCCAGCGCGCCCCAGCAGCTAGGCCGGAGTATACCAGCGCTGTCCGCCATGCGCATTGTCGACATGTCCCGTCCCAAGAGCGCATAAAAAGTAAAAAGAGTAACGAGATGTCATGAGCCGCCTCTATTTATTGCATAAGCCGTTTCAAGTATTAAGCCAGTTCAGCGACCGCGAAGGGCGCCAAACACTGGCTCAATATATTGATGTCAAAGACATTTACCCCGCAGGGCGGCTTGACTACGACTCTGAAGGCCTGCTGCTGCTCAGCGACGACGGCGAGTTGATTCATCGCATCTCTCATCCACGCCACAAACAGCCCAAAACCTACTGGGCGCAGGTCGAAGGGCAAATAGATGACACGGCCCTCAAGGCGCTGCGTCAGGGCATTACCCTCAAAGATGGCCCGACCCAGCCAGCGAAGGCTCGCCAAATGGAGCCTCCCACCACCGCCTTGCGCCAATCTCCTATCGACCCCAAGCGCCACCCGTCGACTAGCTGGGTGGAGCTAACCATTAGCGAAGGGCGCAATCGCCAGGTTCGCCGCATGACCGCTCACGTAGGCTTTCCTACGCTGCGCTTGATTCGCGTCTCCATTGGCCCCTGGACATTGGAAGGGTTAGCGCCTGGCGAGTGGCGTAAAGAGACCCTGCACGCACCCCGACCGGCGAATACAGCTGCAAATAAGCGAACAGCTCAACGAGCGCGACCCGCCGCTAAACGCAGGAAGCCATCATGAGCCTTATTCACAGCACGGCGGCCTGTGTTATACAGCGAGGCGAGCGCTTCTTAATGGTGGAAGAGCAGCGCGGCGGGCCGCATAGCGTGTTCAACCAGCCCGCCGGACATATCGAGCCCGGTGAGGGACCCATCGCAGCCATTCTGCGCGAGGTGCAGGAAGAGACCGCCTGGCGCGTGTCGCTTACCAGCTACCTTGGGCTATATATTTTTCATACCGATGCCGGACAAACGTTTCATAGCCACGGTTTTAGTGCCGCGCCTCTGCGTCAACTCGACCTTGCTTTGGACCCCGACATCATGGCCACACACTGGCTGACACTTGAGCAACTGCGCGAATTAGATCAACAGTCACGCCTGCGTAGCCCACTGGTACTCAAACGTATCGAAGATGCCCTCAGCGGGCCGTGTTATCCGCTGACGGTGATTCGCGAGTGAAGCACTCGAAGCCATTACCCCCCATCGTGTATAATCCTTCCCCAATTGCACACTACATCTACTGAGGATGCTTATGCCATCCACTACTGCGCCAAACGCTAACGGCAAAGTGATTGTCGGTATGTCCGGCGGCGTTGACTCATCTGTTTCTGCCCTTCTCCTCATGCAGCAAGGCTATGAGGTGGAAGGCCTGTTTATGAAAAACTGGGATGAAGACGACGGCACCGAATATTGCACGGCCAAAGAGGACCTCGCCGACGCCGAGGCTGTCTGCGAAAAGCTGGGCATTAAGCTGCACACCGCTAATTTTGCCGCCGAGTATTGGGATAACGTATTTGAGCACTTTTTAGCCGAATACAAAGCGGGCCGCACGCCCAACCCGGATATTCTGTGTAACCGCGAAATCAAGTTTAAGGTGTTCCTTGAGTACGCCGAAATGCTTGGGGCCGACAAAATCGCTACCGGCCACTATGTTCGACAAGGGGTTCGTGAAGGCCGACCGCGCCTGCTGAAAGGGCTCGACGGTAATAAAGACCAAAGCTATTTCCTGCATGCGGTGCCGGAAGCCGCCATTGCCCGCACTCTGTTCCCCGTGGGTGAACTGGAAAAGCCTGCCGTGCGTGCGCTGGCAGAAGAGCATGGACTGATTACCGCCAAGAAAAAAGATTCTACCGGTATCTGCTTTATCGGCGAGCGGCGCTTTCGCGACTTCCTTCAGCAATATCTACCCGCCCAGCCCGGCACCATTGAAACGCCGGATGGCGATGTCATCGGCAAACATATGGGCCTGATGTATTACACCCTGGGCCAGCGCCAGGGGCTAGGCATTGGCGGGCTTGCCAACTACTCAGAAGAGCCCTGGTACGTGGCGGCGAAAGACTTAGATCGCAACGTACTGATCGCGGTGCAGGGTAAGCACGATCAATTGCTTTACTCCGACACCTTGGCCACCGAGGCGATGGACTGGGTGGCAGGCGAGCCGCCGGTTCAGCAGGGCCGCTTTACCGCCAAAACGCGTTACCGGCAAAGTGACTGCGGCTGTGAAATGCGCGCGCTGCCCGACGGCGGCGTAGAGATCACCTTCGATGATCCTCAGTGGGCAGTCACGCCTGGCCAGTCGCTGGTGCTTTACGATGGCGACATTTGCTTGGGTGGCGGCGTTATTCGCGCCACCTGGAAGAAAGCCGCGGAGGCTGCTGCATGAACCCCACTACGCCGATTCATCGCGCGCCTGATTCCCCGGCAGCTCGCCAAGCGCTGGCGCTGGCCGGTGTGTTTCAAGCCGCCAGTCTGGTGGACGAACTCGCCCGCACCGGTCAGGTAGACCCGCGCGCCTGGGAAACGTTGATTGAAGCCACCGTGGATACCAATCCGGCAAGCTTCGAAGCCATCTATGGTGGCCACCCCAACAACTTGCGCCGCGGCCTGGATACGCTGGAAGCCTTAGTAGGGCGCAAACAGGCGAACCCGGTGGTGCTGCGTTACGGCTTCTCGCTGCTCATGCTGATGAACAAGTTGCGCACCAATACCAACATGATGGATTCCCTGGGCCAAAAGCTTACCCGTATCCAGGGTCAGGCCGAGCACTTCGGTCCCACCCATGAAAACGTGGTCGCCAGCCTAGGGGAAGCGTACCAAGAGACGATCTCCACCTTTAAAACCCGCATTGTGGTACAAGGCGACCCATCCCTGCTGCAAAGCCGCATGATGCCTGAACGCGTTCGCGCCTGTTTAATGGCCGGCATTCGCTTTGGACTCCTGTGGCACCAGCAAGGCGGGCGGCGCTGGAAGCTGGTCTTCCAGCGCAAAGCGCTACGCCGGGCGCTGGACAGCCTCAACTAGTCCGCCAATCTATTTGACCGACTTGTTCTCGATTAATCTGCTCTCGACTAATTTTCTTTCGAACTTCCTGGAAAAGATGCCATGCAACTCTCTGCTTTGACCGCCCTCTCCCCCGTTGACGGCCGCTACGCCTCTAAAGCCGCCGCCCTGCGCGAACACTTCAGCGAATTCGGCCTGATCCGCGCCCGTGTGATTGTGGAAGTTCGCTGGTTGCAGCGCTTGGCCGAGCACACGAAAATCGTCGAAGTGCCGCCCCTCTCCGCTGAAGCGACGGCGTTTCTTGAACAGTTGATTCGTGAGTTTTCGATTGCCGATGCCGAACGGATCAAAGAGATCGAGCGCACCACCAATCACGATGTCAAAGCGGTTGAGTACTTCCTGAAAGAGAAGATCGCAGGTCAGGCCGAGCTCCACGCAGTGACCGAGTTCATTCACTTTGCCTGCACCAGCGAAGATATCAACAACCTCTCTTACGGTGTGATGCTCAGCGACGGCTTAAAAGCCATGCTGCCCACCATGCATGAAGTGGCTGACGAAATCGCCAAGCTGGCAATTACCCATGCCGCCCAGCCAATGCTGTCGCGTACTCATGGTCAAACCGCCACCCCGACCACGTTAGGCAAAGAGATGGCCAACGTCGCCTACCGCCTCAAGCGCCAGCTCAAGCAAATTGAAGCGGTGGAAGTGCTCGGCAAAATCAATGGCGCCGTGGGCAACTACAATGCCCACCTGACTACCTACCCAGAGATCGACTGGGAAGCCAATGCGCGCACTTTTGTGGAAGGCTTGGGGTTAACGTTCAACCCTTACACGACTCAAATCGAACCTCACGACTATATCGCCGAGCTGTTTGATGCCATTTGCCGCTTCAATACGATCCTGATCGATTTTGATCGCGACGTATGGGGTTACATCTCACTGGGCTACTTTAAGCAGCGCACGGTCGAGGGCGAAATTGGCTCATCCACCATGCCGCATAAAGTTAACCCAATCGATTTTGAGAACTCCGAGGGTAACCTGGGCCTGGCCAATGCAGTGCTTAGCCACCTAGCGCAAAAACTGCCGATCTCCCGCTGGCAGCGCGACCTGACTGACTCCACCGTGCTGCGCAATCTAGGCGTGGGCTTGGCGTATGGCTTAATTGCTTATCACGCCAGCCTCAAAGGCATCAGCAAGCTTGAAGCCAACCCTGAACGTTTAGACGCTGATCTGGATAACAGCTGGGAAGTGCTCGCCGAGCCGATTCAAACGGTAATGCGCCGCTACGGCATTGAGAAGCCCTACGAAAAACTCAAGCAGCTGACCCGGGGCAAACGTATTGACCAAGCAGGCTTTGCGGCGTTTATTGATACCCTTGAACTACCCAGCGACGTCAAAACCGAATTGAAGGCGCTTTCACCGGCCAACTATATTGGTAATGCCCAGGCACAAGCCGAAGCACTGACGCATCAGCTAAACTCGCTGTAACCCATTTGTTGTGACCAACTTGCTGTAACCAACGTTGCTGCGACCACTACACCAGGACACGCCATGAACCATCACGATAAGCCGCTAACACTGCTGGGTGATCTTACCGCCGCAGACTTTCTGGCCAATTATTGGCAGCAAAAGCCGCTGCTGATTCGTGGCGCAATGCCCGACTTCATTAGCCCGATTGAAGCTGATGAGCTGGCGGGACTCGCCTGCGAGCCTGGCGTAGAGGCGCGCCTGGTCGAAGAAGAAGGCCCCGATGGGCCTTGGCAGGTCTCCCACGGCCCCTTTGATGAAGCCACCTTTGAACGGCTGCCAGAGAACAACTGGAGTCTTCTCGTGCAGGCCGTTGACCATTACGTGCCTGCGGTCGCCGCGCTAATGGACGAGTTTGACTTCCTGCCGCGTTGGCGGCTCGATGACGTGATGATCAGCTACGCGCCTCCTGGCGGCAATGTGGGCGCGCATATCGACCAATACGATGTCTTTTTACTCCAAGCCAGCGGCCATCGACGCTGGCAGTTGGGCGGCAAGCTCACGGAAGATGCGCCGATCATCCAAGGTATCGATCTCCGCATCCTGAAAGAATTCACCGTAGAACCAGATTCGGATTGGGTGCTTGACCCTGGCGACATGCTCTATCTCCCCCCCGGCTGGGCACATCACGGTGTGAGCCAAAGCGATGATTGCATGACCATCTCGATTGGCTTCCGCGCGCCCTCCGCTGATGAGGCGATTACTTCCTATGCGGATTATTTGGGCGAGCAGCTTCCTGCCTCACAGCGTTACAGTGATGCGGGCATGGCGCCTGCCGAGCAGGTCGGTGAGCTGGACGATGCCGCCGTTGAGCGTATGCGCCAGTTGATCATGTCGACGCTGGATAACCCAACCCAGGTTGCCCAGTGGTTTGGTCGGGTGATGACCCAGCCAAAGTATGTGGATCAAGTAGTGCCGCTTGAAACACCGCTAACCGAAGCGGCGCTTGTTGCTCAACTACAAGAGGGTGAACCGCTCTACCATATGCCTGGCTCACGCTTCGCTTGGCGACACGACGCCAGCGGTACCACGCTATTTGTGGATGGTGACGGCCACGCCTGTTCAACTGAATTAGCCAAGCGCCTAGCCGACACCAAGCCCCTTTACACCGAAGACCTTGAGCTTGACGGTGCCGCAGCGCTCATCACCCAGTTAGTCAACACCGGCAGCTTGGGCTTTATGAGTGATGAGGGTGAGGACGACGAGGAGTATTAATGGCCATAACCCACATTAGCACTGGCGATTGGGAGATACTTGGCTCGGCGGCTAGCGAGATCCGCCGCCAGGTGTTTATCGACGAGCAGAACGTGCCTCAGGATGAGGAGTGGGATGGACTGGACCCCGCGTGCCAGCACTTTCTCGCTATGCTTGACGGCCAGCCAGTGGGCACCGCACGCCTGCTACCCGATGCGCACATTGGCCGTGTCGCTGTACTCGCTACTGCCCGCGGCACCGGTATTGGCGTACTGCTGATGCAGGCTGCGATTGAGGCGGCACGTCATGCGGGCCACCTCCAGGTCGCCCTCAGCGCTCAAGTGCATGCTCTGGCGTTTTATGAACGGCTGGGCTTCGTCGCTCATGGCGATGAATTCTTGGATGCGGGCATTCCCCATCGAGAAATGACACTTTCGCTCGATTAATAAGCCCTCTTAATGGTTCTCTAGCACTGCCTCGGCAGTGCTTTTTTATGCCTGTTTGACGAAAAACCACTACACAAACCCTCCCTTCCTCTACCTCCCTGTCGTCGGGTTACAACGGCCTCTGCCCCCAAGTGTCAATTGTTGAAGGCGCCATCCTCGTGGATAGTTATTGCATTGCAGCGTTAAGCCGATTTGGTCAATCCATAAAGCCCGCTCAACGCTGTAGCGGAGGTCTCTAGCGTTACAGCTTCCAGCTTTCAAGACGTTTGCATGAGAGACGATTGGCCTAGAGACACAATCACGAAATTCAATAATGCTAAATACAACCTCGCAGGTGCAGCATAAGCAAGTGCTGATTTGCAAAATACGTTCACGACCGAAGAGGATAAGCTCATGACAGGACTGCTCGACGATATCAAAGCAATGGCCCAGTTACGCGAAGCTCAAGACGGCAAATGGGAAGCCATCAAACCGGAATACGCCGCCCGTATGCGTGCACAAAACCGCTTCCACACCGGCCTGGACATCGCTCGCTACACCGCCAAAATCATGCGCGAGGATATGGCCGCCTATGACGCTGATACCTCACAGTACACCCAGTCGTTGGGTTGCTGGCACGGCTTTATTGGTCAGCAGAAGCTGATCTCGATCAAAAAGCACTTTGGCACCACCAAACGTAGCTACCTCTACCTGTCAGGCTGGATGGTCGCCGCGCTGCGCTCCGAATTCGGCCCGCTGCCCGACCAGTCAATGCACGAAAAAACCTCCGTCGCGGATTTGATCGAAGAGCTCTACACCTTCCTGAAGCAAGCCGATGCGTGGGAGCTCAACCACCTGTTCCGCGACCTGGACGAAGCCAAAGAGGCTGGTAACAGCGGCAAAGAGCAGGAACTGATCAGTAAAATCGATAACTACGAAACCCATATCGTCCCGATCATTGCTGATATCGACGCCGGCTTTGGTAACGCAGAAGCCACCTACCTGCTAGCCAAGAAGTTTATTCAAGCGGGCGCCTGCTGTATCCAGCTGGAAAACCAGGTCTCCGATGAGAAGCAGTGCGGTCACCAGGATGGTAAAGTCACCGTGCCCCATGAAGACTTCCTGGCCAAAATTAACGCCGTACGTTATGCCTTTTTGGAACTCGGCATTGAAGATGGCGTTATCGTTGCGCGTACCGACTCACTCGGTGCGGGTTTGACGCAAAAAATTGCCGTCACCAATGAACCGGGCGATCTCGGCGATCAGTACAATAGCTTCCTCGACGGGGATGTGATCGAAAATGCCGCCGACATCAACAACGGCGACGTGGTCATCAAGCAGAACGGCAAGCTGGTGAAACCCAAGCGTCTCGCTTCGGGCCTCTACCAGTTCAAACCCGGCACTGGTGAAGATCGCGTGATTCTTGACTGCATCACCAGCCTGCAGAACGGCGCCGACCTGCTGTGGATCGAAACCGAGAAGCCCCACGTTGGCCAGATCGCCAGCATGGTTAACCGGATTCGCGATGTCGTGCCGGATGCCAAATTGGTTTACAACAACTCACCGTCGTTCAACTGGACGCTGAACTTCCGTCAGCAGGTGTTCGATGCATGGCAGGAAGAGGGTAAGGATGTTTCTGCCTACCAGCGTGACAAGTTAATGAGCGCCGAGTACGACGAAACCGAACTGGGTCAGCTGGCCGATGAGTGGACGCGCAACTTCCAGCGCGATTCGTCTCGCGACGCAGGCATCTTCCACCACTTAATTACGCTGCCGACTTACCACACGGCCGCCCTCTCGACCGACAACCTGGCGAAAGGCTACTTTGGCGATGAAGGTATGCTGGCTTACGTGAAAGGCGTACAGCGCCAGGAAATTCGTCAAGGCATCGCCACGGTTCGCCACCAGGATATGGCAGGCTCCAATATCGGTGATGATCATAAAGAGTTCTTCCACGGTGATGCCGCGCTCAAAGCCGGGGGCAAAGACAACACCATGAATCAATTTGGTTAGTAATCGCCCACGTTACTTTCTGATCCCTGCACAGGAGGCCTAACGGCCTCCTGTTTTGGTTCGCTCTGAGTATTTGCACACTGTTTTCTTAATACGCTGTTACACTCTCCGTTATGATATTTCTTGACTACTTTTTTGTCAGCTTTGACCTTTTCCATTGATTGCTGGTCAAAACGCTTTACATCAGCTATCTTTAGCGAACACCGTTCTATAACTATAATCGCTCTTCACTTTGCTTTTAACGACGGCAGTGTGGGCGACAGTTAACTCAATAGACACTCTGGAGGTTTTAATGAAACGTCTTCTTCTACCGGCTGTAGCTTTAAGTATTCTCACGTTGGCTGGATGTGCCAACACCTCGGGATACTCGGGTGATGTCTATAGCGGCAACCAAGCAAAAACCGGCCAAAGCGTTACCTACGGCACTATCGTGGCGGTTCGCCCGGTACAGATTCAAGCCGATAGCCGCGCTGGAGGCCTTTTAGGCAGCGGCGGTGGCGCCATTATCGGCGGCCTTCTGGGTAACCAAGTGGGTGGTGGTTCAGGTCGCCAGCTAGCAACCGTGGCAGGCGCTCTCGGTGGTGCCGTAGCTGGCACTGCAGCTGAAGACGCGACTAACCGCGTTGACGCATTGGAAATGGAAATTCGTCGTGACGACGGTACCGACGTTATCGTTGTACAACGTGCAGACCGCCAGTTCCAGGCTGGTCAGCGGGTACGCTTAATCGGTAGCGGCGCCAGCATGAGTGTTGCACCTTATTAATTGATTGCTATCGTTCAATAGTATTTTGTTATCAAAAAAGCCCGGCCATCTTATTAGATGGCCGGGCTTTTTTATGGCAACTGACTTTTTATGGCGGATAACTTAATGATGAGTCTTGTTACTTGCCCAATTAGCTAGAGCCATGATGGCCCAGCCAATAAGAGCTAGCAGAATGACCACCAACAGCATCTCTACGGGCTGGATCAGAGTGGTGGCTCCCAGTACTGCCAGCGAAATCACCCATAAGTAGCGATTGTTGCCATGGCTCTTCAGCACACTGGGCAACATCTTATCCAACCCTTGGCTAACACCCTTGTTCCAGCGGTCATTGACAAAATAAGCAATCAGGCAAAAGGCGATAAGCCAAATAATCAAGATCGTCATTGCATGCTCCAAAATGATAGGGCAAAGAAAAAGTGATGGCCGTAGGGTATCCCTGGTCACCCTGGCGCGCAATACCGCCGAAAGTGGTGGGTAGGAAAAAGCGCCGCTACCCCCCCTGACAAGTCAGCCTACACGCGTTACCATATTGGAACATGCACTCACCGAAAGGTTATTCCATGCAAATTGCGCAAAACTCGGTTGTCGCGTTTCACTACACTCTGACCAACGATGCAGGTGAAGTGCTAGACAGTTCCGAAGGCCGTGAGCCGCTTACCTACCTCCATGGCGCCGGTAACATTATTCCGGGCCTTGAGAAAGAGCTGGAAGGTCGTGCTGCTGGCGAAAAGCTGAACGTTAGCGTTTCTCCTGAAGAAGGTTATGGCGAGCTGCAAGAGCAGCTAATGCAAGAAGTACCGCGCGATGCGTTTCAGGGCGTTGAAAGCATTGAGCCGGGCATGCAATTCCAAGCCCAGACGCAAGGTGGCCCGCTAATGGTTACCGTCAAGAAAGTCGAAGGCGATACGGTTGTTGTCGATGGCAACCACCCGCTGGCTGGCCAGCAGCTCAACTTTGACGTTGAGATCGCTGAAGTACGTGAAGCGAGTAGTGAAGAAGTTGAGCACGGCCACGTGCACGGCGAAGGCGGCGTAGAGCACTAAGACGCTCACGCTACCGATCAAAAAAGGTGGCCTCCGGGTCACCTTTTTTTTGGCATCCGAAAAGCGGGCTTATTCATCGGGTATCAGCACTAGCTGCCCGTGGCGCACGCTTCGCGACGAGGTAACTTCAGCGGCGAACTGCTTAAGCACACGCCCCCGACCTTTGAGCAGCGCTACTTCCAGGCAACTGTCATGATTGATATGCACGTGCAGGGTCGAAAGCGTGAGGTCATGATGGTCATGGGAATGGCGAGTCAAGCGCTTGGACAGCTCACGAGCGGCATGATCGTAGACATACACCAGCGCGCCCATGCAGGGCGAATCCGGTGCAGCCTCTTCTCTCACCTGCTTTAAGCCACTACGGGTTAAATCACGAATCGCTTCTGAGCGATTTTGGTAGCCACGCTCATGCATCAACGCATCTACCTCTGCCACCAGTTCCTCATCAAGCGTTACCGTTACACGCTGCATTCACGCCTCCTCTCATAAGACCTGCTTTCCATGTGCTGCCGCCACCGTTAGTATGATGTTATTGTAAAAACATCATACTAAATAGCGTAAAGGATAAAGCGATGGCTCCACCAACTCGGCCTATCTTACTGGGTATTGCGCTAAGTTGTTTAGCTGCCATCAGCACCGCCGAGGCAAAAGAGCGGTTAATTCTGGCCATTGGTGGCGAACCCGAACAGGGCTTCGATCCACTTTTGGGTTGGGGGCAGTATGGCACTCCGCTGTTTCAGTCGACGCTGCTCTCGCGGGGAAAAGATCTTGCGCCGCAGCCAGAATTAGCCACTGAGTGGTCGCTCTCTGAAGATCGCCTCACCTGGACGCTAACGCTACGTGAAGACGCCCGCTTTGCCGACGGTATCTCGTTGACCGCCGAAGACGTGGCCTACACCTTTAATACCGCGGCAGAGGCAGGTGGGCGGGCAGACTTAAGCGCGCTTGCCGAGGCGAGCGCCATTGATGATCAGACCGTCACCCTTCGCCTTCACGCCCCGCGAATTACCTTTATAGACCAACTGATGACGCTGGGCATTGTGCCCCACGCCGAGCGGGATAACGGCTATAACGAGCAATACGGCCGACACCCCTTAGGCTCTGGGCCCTATCAACTGGTGGAGTGGCAGGAAGGCGAACAGCTAATTGTTGAACGCAATCCCTACTTCTACGGCCCTGCCCCGGCCTTTGAACGTCTGGTGTTTTTATTTACCGGCGAAGACGCCACGCTCAGCGCTGCCTACGCAGGTCAGGTTGATATTGCCGCCATTCCGCCAGCATTGGCGGCCAATATACCGGCGCACATGCAACGAGTGATAATGGAGAGTGTCGATAATCGTGGCATTCTTTTTCCCATGCAGCCAGCCAACGGCGAGCATGCCACTTCCGGCGCACCGATTGGCAACGATGTCACGGCTGACCCCGCCATTCGTCAAGCGATCAATTTGGCCGTTGATCGCGATACGCTGGTGGAAGTAGCACTGCACGGCTTTGGTCGCCCCGCCTTTGGCCCGGCAGACGGCCTTCCCTGGAGTAGTGATGAAGAGCGGATAGACGCACCTGACCTTGCCCAGGCGAATGAGCTACTTGACGCCGCTGGCTGGAAACTGAGGGACGATGGCCTGCGCTATAAAGATGGCCTGCCCGCTCGCTTTCGGCTTACCTACCCCTCAAGCGATACCACCCGACAACTGCTTGCGGAAGTGAGTACCGAGATGGTTCGCCCATTGGGCATCGAGATGCAGCCGACAGGCCGCCACTGGGATGAAATCCAGCGTGAAGCGATTCACCAGGACGCCATCATGTTCGGCTTTGGCAGTCACAGCCCCCAAGAGGTTTATTACCTTTTTCACAGCCAGCATGGGGGCAACGGTTTTTATAACAGCGGCCTCTACGCCAACGCTGAAGTGGATACACACTTAGATGCCGCTCAGGCCGCGGAGAGTGTCGAAACTGCTAACCAGTACTGGCGCGCTGCCCAGTGGGATGGCACCACTGGCTATGGCGTACGCGGCGATAGCAGCTGGGCGTGGCTGGTTAACCTTGAACACGTTTACTTCGCCAACACCTGTTTAGACGTTGGCGAGCTTGGCGTAGCGCCCCATGGTCACGGCTGGCCCATCACCGCTAATCTGCTTGAGTGGCGCTGGACGTGCGACTGATCCTGCGTATTGCAAGGCGCTTGGGCCGCCTGACGCTGGTGCTGCTGTGCGTCGCCCTGGTGTCATTTGGGCTGATGATGGTCTCGCCCGTCGACCCTGTGGATGCCTACCTCGGCCCGCAGATGGCGCAGGTAAGCCCTGAGCAGCGTGCACTGATTGCCGAACGCTGGGGATTCGATGCGCCACCCGCCGTTCAGTTTGGCCACTGGCTGCGCCAGCTGGTAAGCGGTGATTTAGGCTGGAGCCATGTGTATAACCAGCCGGTCAGCGAGGTTATTGGTCAGCGATTTCAGCGCTCAATCATGCTGCTGGGCAGTGCCTGGCTACTCGCAGCGTTGCTCGGATTTAGTCTCGGCGTTGTGGCAGGTGTTAAAGAGAACTCCACGCTGGATAACCTTATTAGTACCTACGCCTATATTACCGCCTCCACGCCTGCTTTTTGGCTGGCAATAGTCGCCGTGCTGCTATTTTCGGTGACCCTGGGCTGGACGCCCACCTGCTGCGCGGGCCCCGCTGGTGTCTTGAATCAAGATGTCACCCTCGCCTCCCGATTGCATCATCTGCTGCTGCCCGTCATCACTCTGGCACTGCTGGGCATCGCCAATATCACTCTGCATACCCGTGCCCGCATGCTGGAACTAATGCGCTCTGAGGTGGCGACCCACGCCTTCGCCCAGGGCGCTAGCCGGTTTGATATCGCGTGGCGGCACGGCCTCCGTCACGCCAGCTTACCGGCGATTACGCTTGCGTTTGCCTCGCTGGGCGAGCTCTTTGGCGGCTCGATTCTAATCGAGCAAGTCTTTGCTTACCCCGGTTTAGGGCAAGCCACAGTAGCAGCGGGCTTGCGTAGCGACGTTCCCCTACTGCTGGGTATTGCGCTCTTTACCGCGCTGTTTGTTAGCGTCGGCAATATGATCGCCGATAGCCTGTATAGCGCTATCGACCCGCGCATTACGTCAGGTGGCCTATGAACTCAGGCCAACCACCCAGCTATCCACCACCCAGTATCTATTCACAGCCACGTCTTCGTGCCGCACTCAGCCTGGTCGTTACCACCCTGCTGGTGATGGGGTTAATCGCTAGCCAGTGGCTGCTGGGCGATTCGCCCCAGCAGATGCAGTTTGATGCTCGACTAGCGCCGCCCAGCGTTGATCACTGGCTCGGCACTGACGCGTTAGGCCGGGAGCTCTGGGCGCGCACACTGGCAGGGCTAGCACTTAGCTTTTGGGTGGGCTGCCTGGCCGCTCTACTGAGCACGCTGATTGCGCTGAGCTTGGCCGTCCTAGCCTCGCTGTCGTCTCGGCTGGATGCACTGGTGAGCTTACTGATTGATACGTTGCTTAGCGTACCGCATCTCATTTTATTAATACTGATCGCCTTTGCGCTGGGCGGCGGCACCCAGGCGGTGATTATTGCCGTGGCGGTGACCCACTGGCCAAGCCTTGCCCGAGTGCTGCGCGCCGAGCTATGGCAGTTACGCCAGGCCCCCTATGTGCGAATCTCCCGGGCGCTAGGTAAATCACGCTGGTTTGTGCTCCACGGCCATCTATTACCCCATCTTGTTCCCCACTGCTTAGTCGGTGCCCTGCTGCTGTTCCCTCACGCCATCCTCCACGAAGCGGCATTGACCTTTTTGGGCTTTGGCTTGAGCCCCAGCCAGCCCGCTATTGGCGTACTGCTGGCTGATGCAATGCGCTATTTAAGCGGCGGCTACTGGTGGCTGGGGGTATTTCCCGGCCTGGGGCTGCTGTTGATGGTGCTGGGATTCGAGCGTCTTTCCAATCATCTACGCCGAGCCCTTTAGCGCTTTCAAGGAGATTACTGATGGGAGGTTTACCGTGTTAACGATTGATCAGCTGTCGCTACAGCTACCGTTATATGTCTCCTGGTGGAAGCGTGAATGGGCCACCTGCCTGAATGAATGTTCACTAAAATTTTCCGCGGGTGAAGTGCATGCAGTGGTCGGCGCTTCAGGAGCTGGAAAAAGTCTCTTGGCCTACGCAGTGATGGGGTTACTACCAACACCTGCTCGTTTGAGTGGGCAAATTGGCTACAAGGGCGAACCGCTGAATGCATCACGTCAACGCAAGCTTCGCGGCCGGGAGCTGGCGCTTATTCCTCAGTCGCTTAACGCACTAGACCCACTGGCGCGCACCAAACGCCAAGTGGCCTGGGCGGCCCAGCGCGCCGGACACTCGTCACGTCACGCTCGACACTCCGCCCAACGTGCCTTAGACCACTACCAGCTAGATGCTCGCGCCCAGCAGGCCTACGCCCATGAGCTTTCCGGCGGCATGGCACGTCGCGTACTGGCGGCGATGGCTCATGTTAGTCAGGCACCGTTAGTGATTGCAGATGAGCCCACCGTGGGCCTAGACCCTCTCCAGCGCCAGCGTGTTTTAGATGCACTGCGCGGACTGGCCGACCAAGGAAAAACGGTGATATTAATTACCCACGACCTGCGCCACGCCCTGCCGATTGCTGATCGCGTTACCATTATGCGTGACGGCCAGCAGGTCGAAACGGCCCCGGCCCGCGCCTTTCAAGACGGCGGCGCTTCGCTTACCAACACTTACTCCCAGGCATTGTGGTTAGCACTGCCCGACAATGGCTTTTCGAGCCACGCGGTAAGCCATGCTCCACAGACTGAACAGGAGGCCACCGTTGCTTGAAGCGCGCCAACTTAGCTTTCATTTCTCACCCGATGCGCCTTTGTTTGATTCCGTTTCACTCACGCTGAACGCGGGCCTGTGGGTAGGATTGAGCGGTGACTCAGGGGCAGGCAAATCGACATTGGGAAAACTACTGGCAGGCTACTTAGCTCCGTTTGAAGGAGAGGTAAGCTTAGATGGTATGGCCCTGCCGAAAAGCGGGTTACAGCCCGTTCAATGGCTGCCGCAATCGCCGGAGCTGGCGGTTAACCCCCGCTGGCGAGTCGGCAAGATTTTACGCGAAGCGTGGACGCCTTCTAACGCGCAGTGCCAAGCATTTGGCGTGCAGCCAAGCTGGCTATCTCGTTTTCCACAATCGTTATCAGGGGGAGAGCTACAGCGCGTTTGCGTATTGCGTGCCCTTGCACCAGAGGTACGCTTTCTAATCGCCGATGAAATATCAACGATGCTCGACCCCATCACTCAACTTGAGCTGTGGCAGGCGCTAAAACGGGAGGCGGAACAACGCCAGCTGGGCGTGCTGGTGATCAGTCACGACAGCGCACTGCTAGAACGGCTTTGCCCAAAGCGCTTGCACTTAAGTAAGGGCAAATTGATGCGCGCCTAACTAACCGCTTGGCGACGTTCAAAGCGCCAGAGGCCGAAGGCGATCATTAGCGTAATGCTTAGCAGTAGCCAAGAACCAATGCTCACACCTGACCACCCAGCCCACTGCCAGAAAGGCTCCAGCCAGAAGCCACCTAAACTAGCGCCCATATAGTAGAACACCAGATAGAGCGCCGAGGCACTGCCCCGTGCCCCCTGGGCATAACGACCGACCCAGCTGGAAGCCAACGAATGCGCCAGGAAAAAGCCAAAGGCATTGACAGTTAAGCCGACAATAATCAGCACTAGCGACTCAGATAAGGTGATCGCCGTGCCCAGCATTAAAATTAACACCCCCACCATCATGCATGCCGCCGGCGAAAAACGTCCTGCCAACCGACCGGAAATCATCGAGCCAAAAGTGCCGCCTAGATAAGTTAAGAAAATCAGCCCCAAACCGCTGGCCGCCAGTTGATATGGCACCGCCGCTAAGCGGAAGGTGATATAGCTGTACTGGTTAATAAAGATCAGAAAGTTGATGCCGCCCAAGCAGTAAGCGGCCAGCAGCACCGGGTTACGCAGATGATTGCCTAAATCGCTTGCCGCTTTGCGCAGCTCGAAGCGCTGGGGAGTAAAGGCGCGACTATTGGGCAACAATCGCCAAAATATCACGCAGCCGATTAGCGTCATGATACCTACCGCTAGAAATGCCGCGGTGGGGCCACCTATTTCGGCAGCGGCCCCACCGACAATACGCCCACTGATTCCGCCGAGCGAATTAG
Organism: Vreelandella sp. DA03-1M; assembly: GCF_055725665.1. Lineage (NCBI taxonomy): Bacteria > Pseudomonadati > Pseudomonadota > Gammaproteobacteria > Oceanospirillales > Halomonadaceae > Vreelandella > Vreelandella sp. DA03-1M. The sequence goes on along the minus strand of NZ_CM146798.1, from coordinate 1,345,227 downwards.
CGCCAATATAGAGCCCTACCGCACTTAATAGCGCTGGCTTCTCAAACTCATCCCCCATCCAGGCGATAGCCACTGCTGGCAAGCCACCCAACACGAAGCCCTGCACAAGGCGCAGCAGTAACAGGCTTTCAAACGTGGGCGCAAAGGCCAAGGCAAGGGAGCACCCGCCTGCCAGCAGTAGCGTAATACGCATAATGCCTTCGCGACCAATGGCATCCGAAAGCGGGCCGAAAACCAGCAGCGCGATGGCTAAGGAGAGGGTCGAGACCGACATGAGCAGGCTGACACCCAGGGTCGAGACATCGTAAGTCTCCTTTAACCCTGGCAACAGCGGCTGCGGTGCATAGAGATTAATAAAAACAAGAAATGAGCCGAGGCAAAGCGCCAAGGTGGCGCGCCACCAGGCGCGCGTTTTGGCTTCGATCATGCCATTCCTAAAAGTGGTCGGTTTGGCTATTGGAAAACGCTACCGCCCAGTTGGGCCAGATGCGTTGGCTCCAGCGCGCGACGCGCCTGCCAGTAGTAACGCCGCCAGTAACTATTATCCAAGCTGGAAATAATCACCCCTTTCGAGGTCGAGGCATGCAGAAAATAGCCATTACCGACATAAATGCCGACATGGTTATATCGACCTGGGGGGCTGAAGAACACCAGATCGCCCGCCTGCAGCTCTTGGCGGTCGATCGAGCGTCCCTCGTGTATTTGCCCACGAGTGGAGCGTGGAAGCTCTAAATTGAAAGTGTCACGGTAAACATTGCGAACCAGGGCCGAACAATCGATTCCTCTCTCAGAGGTGCCGCCAATTCGGTATGGCGTTCCTGCCCAGCGCTGGTGCTGGGCCAGCAGCGCCTCGCGAATCACTGTTGGCGGCGGTACTTGCAAACTGCGCAGATGCGCATCGATGGGATCAACCGGGGACATTTGCGGATTCGCCCCCATTCCCGGCAACGTCATTGAGAAGTAGTTCTCTGGGGCCTGAATATTACTCTGTCGAGTAGAACCTGCGCAGCCAGCCACCAATGTAACTATAAAACAAACACTTACAACACGAACAGCGGTCACAGCGGGGCGTGGCAACGCAACCATGCGATTAACCTCGTGACATTGATAAGGGGTCGGTATGACAAAACTCATTTTTCCACGCACGACTATAAGCTAGTTATCCTATGTTTGGCGAGCCTAATGTAAGGTGCGCTGATCGCCCGGCAGGGTATCAATATGCAGTGGCGCAAAATGGCGCGGTTTATTGCCTGGAAAATCGATGCTAACCCACGGCCCGGCCAAGACCGGCGCGCCGCATATCCAGGCCACCAGCGCCTGCCGAAAACCGGCTAAAAAGCTTTCCCGCTCTGGGGTTTCGCCCATAAAAAACGAGAAGCCAGCGTACATGCCCATGGCGTACTCCTGCCATCCGGCGTAGTGATCCGCCGCCAATTGGTAAGCACGATCCAGCACCTTAGCGAAAGCAGCGCTATCCAGCCAGCCTAGCTGCCGCGCGGCAATCGCCAGATCGACCAGTTGGGCAATATCCCAGGCCGCCATATCGACTTCATTACAGCCATCTTCGTTGTCGCGTACCCGACGTAAACGAAGCAGATGGTGGCGCTCGTCTTCAGCACAATCGCCAGATTCAAGAATGGCGATTTCAGCGCTTAAACGTTCGGTATTGAGGGTGTAAGGAGCGTAGTTAATCTGATACTCCTGGCGATCCCCCGCCTCGAGCATGTAGGTCAAAAATTCCTGCATATCCCCAGCGCTGCTCAAGTGATAATGGCTCTCTACCCACTCGCGGATTTCAGCGCACTCACGGGCGCTTTCGGGCTGTGGTTCACTCCATACGGCACTGTTTAAAGGCCCGACCAGTGACATGGCCGTGAAGTGGCTTAAGGTGGGCCGACTGCCCGGCTCACGCCAAGCATCGTGGCGCCAATCCAGCCAGTGGAACAGGCTACCGGGGTCTTCGATATGCCAAATAATTTCGTTAATTAGCGATGCATGCTCGGGCTCAGGCAGGCAGCTCTCCCACGCAAACCAGGCGTCTAACAAGCGCTTGGGATTGGGGTAAAACCGGCACAGGCAGCTGCGCAGCGCGCTGGCATACTCCATTAATGGCCCACGATCCAGCAAGCCGCTATCGAGGGACATATGCAGATAGAAAGCGAATTTTTCGGCCATATGGATAGTGGCCGCATGGCGGCTCACCCCTTTAACCGCATTACGCTGTTTAAGCTCTTCCGGAGTCGGTTGGCCAAACCAACTTTGCGAGGGTGGCAAAACGCCATGTACCGCGTCAGCCGCCAGCTGGTTAAGATGATGCGCCTGAGCGGGTAGCCAGTAGCGCGCCAACGCATGAGCACCTTCATCGGCGTGCAGGCCCAGCGACTCCTGCAAATAGAGCGCCGCATCGGCACGCTGCTCTTCTGGAAGCGCAGCTGACGGGTCTATTTGACGCAACATTACATCCGGTTCGCGAACGCTGGCCAAGGCCAACAGCCAGTGATGGGACGTGTTGCGCCATTGTCGAATACGCGTTTGAGAGGCCTTCCGCGTGGGTTCGTCCAAGAGTTCGCCCGGCGGCCGTTTCCAGGGGCTGTAAGTGCTGTGCAGCAGTAGCTGATGCCGCTCGCTGGGTGTTTTGCCTCGCCGGTCAATGCCATCAAACAGGCTTTGCCCCCGACCGTAGGCGTTAAGGACCGCGTACCAGTCATGGTAGCGACGGCTGATCAAATCGGCGGCGTGCCCCGCCAAGTCATCGGCTTCGTCCTGGCTGAGCCAACCGCAGCAGGCGCCCGCCCAGGCAAGCTCGACAAGCCGCAGCCAATCCCAGGCGGCCCACTCCAGCGGCTCACCCTGAGTCACAAATTTATTCAATACGGGCGCATAGGGCGACTCTTCTACTACGCTACGCTGCCACTCCATACGCTGAGCGCCGTCCATACTCAATAGTTCGCGGGCTTCGATATCCCAGCGCTGGCGCTCGCCTTGGGCGCCTAGCCACAACATTACCCCCAGCAGCGCATCGCGGTCGTGGACATCCCACACGTGGGCCAGCCACTCAGCGGCGTCGGGCCAGTCGGTTTGGCTTGCAGGATAGACGATGATCGGCCGAAACAGCGCGCATAGTCGCCAGCTCTGAGCCGCTGGCTGTTGCGGCCATAGGGAAGCAGGGGCAGGCAGTTTAGCCAGGGCATTTTCAAGTGCTTCCCAGGTAACGCCTTCGCCATCGGTTTCGAGATTGGCCAGCGCCTGGCAGGCATCGATAAAGCGATCATCAGCGCCACTTTCCCAGCCTCTGGCACCCAAGGCACGACGCAGATCGGCGAGCCATGCACGCAGATCGCTGTAATCACTGGTAATACGACGTGTTAAATGGTGCGCCCAGGCGCGTGACTGATCTGCTTCTAACCAACCCGCTGCTCCGGCAAGCGCAGCCCACTCGAGCGCGCCTAATAGACGATCGGCACGACCTGCAGGTGCACCCAGGCCGTGAAACAGCTGTTCGGCCAGCTCTCCCCGATCGGTAATTCCCAGTTGCAGCAAACGCTGCTCAGCAGCGCCTGCATCGACCGCCAGCGGATGAGGAGTAAACGCCCAATCACACAGCACGAGCTGTTGGGCCCACCAGGCATTTAACGCGTCGATCAAGAAGCACCTCGAAAAAAACACAGTGGCACCGACAAAGCGCCGGAATAAGGCCGCCCAGTGTAACGGAAGTGGCGCGAAACACCGATAGCGTCAGTATAAAACGACATCGCCCGGCACAAGGCCGGGCGGTGTTTTACAGGTAGCAACTCAATCGCTACGCTTTTTTAACCTTACTGATTACCCAAAGCAGTACCACAGCACCCACGGTCGCGGTGACTAGCGAACCGATAAAGCCACCGGAAGAGAGGCCAAGAAGGCTGAACAAAAAACCACCCACGACCGCACCAACGATACCGACACCGATATTACCCAGGATGCCAAAACCGCCGCCGCGCATGATGTTGCCAGCAATCCAACCAGCTAAACCACCAATAATTAACCATGCAATAAAGCCCATATAGTCTCCTTACTATTTAATGACGGGTTTCAAGTACGTATTTCAGCTATGTATCTCCACTACGTATGTTAGTAGGCGTTTTACCTACTAGTCACGCTTGTTCTACCATAGCACACAGCGTTAGTGTTCGGCGCCTACCGGTATAGCTGCTTGGCAACTCTTAAAGGAAAATTCATGATCCCCGACTCGCTCAATCAACTGGTTAAAAGCACTCAAGGGCAACAAACGGCCCAGTGGGAAGGCCGAGACGTGGTGCTTTTCAATATGCCGTGGGGCGAGTTGGTAATTAGCCTCCAGGGCGCTCAAGTACTGCACTTCTGCCCTGTAGGCGACACCGACTGGCTATGGCTGACGCCAACGCCCCAGGCGCTGCCAGGCGCTATCCGGGGCGGTATTCCGCTCTGCTGGCCGTGGTTCGCCGACGAGCGCTATGCCGATGAGAGCCCCAACCACGACGGTCCCTTCCATGGCCTTGCCCGCCACGCTGAATGGCATTTGGACGCCGTCGATGAGCACGCCGAGGGAATTGAACTCCACCTCTCCCCGGCGCAGCCCCTGCATACAATGCTCACCGCGCGCCTGGTGGTACAAGCCAACGCCCAACGCTTAAACGTTGAGCTGATTAGCGAAAACATCGGCGAAACGCCGATCAAAACCAGCGGTGCGCTGCACACCTATTTAGCCGTTGCTGACACCCATCAGTGCCGCTTGGAAGGCCTTTCCGGCGCCCGCTATCTCGACAAACTACGCGACTTTGCTGAGAGTGAGCAGCAGGGCACGCTGGCCGTTCAGGGCGCCGTTGACCGCATTTATCACACCAATGAAGCCGTGCTGCTCAACGATGGCGAGCGCAGCCTGCGCATCGGCAAACAGTCCAGCGACTCCACCGTGGTGTGGCATCCCAACCACGACCTGCCCAGCGACACTCCCGCCGAGGTAGCACGCCAGTTTATCTGCGTTGAAGCGGCCAATACGCGCCTAGACCCGGTCTGGCTGGTGCCCGGAGCACAGCACCTGTTAGGCACCACCCTCAGCCGCGGTTAACCTTCGGTTCATCAATATTTTGCTATCATGCGCTCACTTTCATTTGAGCTAGGGAGATCCAATGGATCCGCAGCAATGGCTAGAGGCCGCTACGCTAGCCTTTAATTTAATCGGCATGGTGGTGTGTTTAGTGGGTCTTACCTTGGCGCAAAAAATGACTCGCCGCTGGCCGGGCTACACGTTGGCGGGGATCGGCTTTTTGATTGCCACCCTACCGATGCTTTCACAGCTACTATTAATGTTTCGCCAGTAATGGTCATACAGCCCGGCTTGTTTTGAACTGGGCTGATTATGAAGAGACCCAGTTTTGAATAGAGACGGGACCGCGTTAAGTTGGCAAGAGCCATAAAAGGATCGAAAGGATGCGTCAGCCGTTAAGTCGCGAACTGAGCAATTTGTTAGAGCGGGGGCGGGATCGCCAGTTGCGCTTAGCGGTAACGGGCCTCTCGCAAGCAGGCAAAACCGCTTTTTTGACCTCGCTGGTCAATCAACTGCGTCACGCTGGCGTTGAGGCGCGGCTCGATTTGCTGCCCGCTGCCAGGGAAGGCCGCCTGCTCGGCGCCCAGCGGCTTAACCAGCCCGACCTGGGCGTGCCGCGTTTTCCCTACGACCCCGGCATGGCTGCACTGCGCGATACGCCCCCGCGTTGGCCGGAGCCCACCCGCGGGATCAGCGAGTTACGCTTACAGCTACGCTACCGCCCTGCCCGCAGCGGCTGGTTAACCCCAGAAATTGCCCACCTCACTCTCGACCTGTTCGACTACCCCGGCGAGTGGCTGCTCGATTTGCCACTACTGCAGCACGACTTTTATAGCTGGAGCCAGGCTCAGGCGCTGTACGCAGGCGAACAGCGCCGTGGCCTGTTTAGCGAGTGGCTAGCGGCGGTGGAGAAGCTCGACCCGGCAGGCGAAGCCGATGAGGCTCAACTGGCTGCCCTGGCAGAAGAGTATGCCCAAGGTTTACGGCGCGCTAAACAGGCCGGCTTTTCCGACTTACAGCCGGGTCGCTTTTTGCTGCCTGGCGAGCTCGAAGGCGCGCCGGTGCTGCAGTTTTTCCCGCTGCCACAGCTGAATTCTTCCCATCACGCCACCTCGAAAGAAGCCTTGGACGCGTTACCTGCCAACAGCCTTTACGCCACGCTGGCCGCGCGCTTTCGCTACTACCAGCAACAGGTCGTCAAGCCCTTCTACCGCGATCACTTCCGTCGCTTTGACCGCCAGATCGTACTGGTCGACGTGCTGGGGGCGCTAAACGCCGGGCCGGAACGGTTTGAAGACCTTTCCCGTGCGCTGCGCCAGTTAATGCACAGCTTCGACTACGGCAAGCGCAGCCTGCTGACACGGCTGTTCGCGCCCAAGATTGACCGCTTGGCGATTGCGGCGACCAAAGCCGATCATGTCACCCCCGACCAACACGGCAACGTGGTGCAGCTATTGGAAGCCTTACTGGCGGAGCCCTTGAAAGACCTACGCTTTGCCAATGTTCCGGTCAAAGCGCTCTCACTGGCCTCGATTCGCGCCACTGAAGCTCGCGAAGTAACACACGAAGGTAAGCGCTCACCCGCACTGCGCGGTACGACACTGGAAGGCGAAGAGGTGTTGGTCTACCCAGGCGATGTGCCTGCCCGGCTCCCCACTGCCGATTTTTGGCAGCAGCAAGGTTTCGATTTTCCTGGTTTTCGCCCGATGCAAGCCACTTCGGAAGCGCTTGATCATATCCGCATGGACGCCGCCATCGACTGGCTGCTTGGAGACAAACTAACATGACCACCCCACAGCCACGGCGCCACTTTACGCTGGATGACACACCGGAAGCGGCGGTGGATGCCGAGGCGCCCTTGCGCCAACGGGAAGCGTTTGCAGGCACCAGCGAGCACCATCCCCTGGCACCGCTGGCCGAAGAGAAAGCGCTGCCCGCCGCCAGCCTAGGCGCGCCACGCAAGCGCCGCTGGGGGCTGCTGTTCGCCCTGGCAGGGGGCGCGGCCCTGGGCACCGCTGAGCTGGTGACCGGAATACCCGACGCACTGGCACAATCTCACTGGCTCGAGATGGCTTGGCAGCTGTTCGGGATCAGTTTGATTGGCTTGGGCGCTTTCTCGTTGCTCAAAGAGCTGGGACGTTTGCGCCGCCTGAAACGCCACGATAAGTTGCGCGGCAATCTCGCCGAGCTGCCGCTGCGCTCCCCCAAACAGGCTCGGGCGATGGCCGAGCAACTCAGGCGCCAGCTAAAGCTCGCCGACGATGATCCCCACTGGCTAGCCTTTCAACGCGCCAGCCAGCCGCACCATAGCGGGGAAGAGATTCAAACGTTGCTGCGCTATCACCTGCTGGCACCACGCGACCGCGAAGCCCAACGCTTGATTACCCGCATGTCCGGGGAAACCGCGATCATGGTCGCCATCAGCCCGCTAACGCTGGTGGACATGGCGCTGGTGGCCTGGCGTAGTTTGGCGATGGTAGATCGCCTCTGCCGCTTGTACGGCCTTGAGCTGGGCTATGCCAGCCGCCTGCGGCTGTTTCGTAACGTGCTGCACAACATGGCCTTTGCCGGTGCCAGTGAACTGGCCGCCGACGCCAGCATGGACATGCTCTCGCTCGATTTGGCCGGGCGTCTCTCCGCCCGTGCAGGCCAAGGGCTCGCCACCGGGCTGCTTAGCGCCCGCCTTGGATTACGCGCCCAGCGCCTCTGCCGACCTGTGCCCTTCACTGCCGATGAGCAACCCAAGATCGCCGATCTGCGTCAAGATTTGTGGCGTCAAATCAAACAGTTGGATAAAGATAAAGTGCCGCAGAATCGCTAAGCGTGTAAACGGTGGCGGCGCTCTTTTTGATCACAAGATGGGATTCAACGCTGATTATGCTCATGATGGGGGTTTAACATAGCATTCTCCAATGAGGAGACGTAGTGCATGAATCACCCCAATGAGTCAGAGTCGCCCCCGGCAGGGAGCGACATGCAGACCGACTATGTCGTCGGTCAGGACAATATCAAGGGCCAGTTTGGCCCCATCGGCTTCGATATCCACAACCGTGTGTTCGTTGTCTCCGCGCTTGCCTCTGCCATATTCATCGTTCTCACCCTGCTGTTCCCAGAGCAGGCGGGGAGCACCTTTCAGTCCATTGTTTCTTTCTCGACGGGAACACTGGACTGGTATTTCATGATTCTGGTCGATTTCTTTATTCTGTTTTGCTTGGCACTGGTGGTGCTGCCTTATGGCTCAGTCAGGCTGGGCGGTGCCGATGCCCGGCCGGATCACAGCTATCTTTCCTGGTTCGCGATGCTATTTACGGCGGGCATCGGTATCGGCCTGCTGTTCTTCGGTGTACTCGAACCGGTTTATCACGCCAACGTCTCGCTGCCCTTAGGCGTCGAGTCTCCGTTTGGTGCTGACGGTGAGTTAAATCCAGCCGCTATTGCCGATGCCAGTGCCTTAGGACTGGCTGGCACCTACCTCCATTGGGGGATCCATGGCTGGGCAGTGTATGTGGTCATGGCGTTAGCGCTGGGCATCTTTACTTATAACAAGGGACTGCCGTTCTCGATCCGCTCGGCCTTTTTCCCAATTCTCGGCGAGCGAGTCTGGGGCTGGTGGGGGCACGTCATCGACATATTGGCGGTGTTTTCCACCCTCTTCGGGCTGGCGACCTCCCTTGGGCTGGGTGCTCAGCAGGCCAATGCGGGGATGAACTTTGTCTTCGGCCTGGAAGTCAGCACCTTAACCCAGGTCATCGTCATCATTCTGGTAACGGCAGTGGCGCTGGTGTCGGTTTGGCGCGGTCTTGAGGGCGGTTTGAAGAAGCTCTCCGAGATCAATATGATTCTGGCCGTTCTGTTCTTCTTTTTCGTGCTCTTCGCTGGCCCCACGCTTTTGGCACTAAGCGGCTTCTGGTCGGGGCTTACTACCTATGTGACGGACTTTATTCCTCTATCCGCGCCCTTCGGTCGTGACGACGATGCCTATCGCCAGTCCTGGACGATTTTCTACTGGGCGTGGTGGATCAGTTGGGCACCTTTCGTGGGGATGTTTATTGCCCGCGTATCACGGGGCCGTACGGTGCGTGAGTTTGTCCTCTGCGTCTTGCTGGTGCCTAGCCTGTTTATCTTTGTCTGGATGGGCGTGTTTGGCTCGACGGCGCTTGAGCAGCTTTACGCTGACCCGGCGGGCAGCTTGGTGAAAGAGTATGTCATCGACAACTACAGACCCGAGCTTTCGCTGTTCGGCATGCTGAACGAGCTACCGCTGACTGGCCTGATGTCGACCCTGGGCATCATCCTGGCGCTAATCTTCTTTGTCACCTCTTCGGATTCCGGCTCCCTGGTCATCGATACCATCACGGCCGGTGGCAAAATCGATGCTCCGCGGCCACAGCGGATGTTCTGGGCGGTCATCGAGGGCCTCATCGCGATTGTGCTGCTTATCGGTGGGGGTCTGACCGCGCTTCAGGCAGGGGTCACCGCCACCGCTATTCCGTTCTCGATTGTGATGTTGCTAATGTGCTACTCGATCATCAAGGCGCTCAATGGCGAGTTGCGGCTTATCCGAAAGTGATACCTGCCGCTAAAACCTTTAGGCAACTGTAAAAAAGGCCCTCTGCTGAAACCAGCAGAGGGCCTTACTATTTCACAACAGGTTCGAACCACGTGGTTTACGCAATACGCTGCTCGGTCTCAGCATCGAATAAGATCGCCCGCCCCATATCTACCCTTAGCGCCAGTCGCTCCCCAGCAGCCACCGCGCATTTCGGCCCAACACGGGCTGTTACTTCCTGTTCGCCCAGGGGTAAACGCAGCAGGATATCCGCCCCGGTAGGTTCGACTACCGCCACACTAGCGCTCAGCAGCGTTCCTTCGGCTTGGGACGTTAACCGCTCATCCTCTTCGCTGAAGTGCTCTGGGCGCAGCCCCAGGATGACCGGCTGATTAAGCCGTTCAGCCATGTCTGCGTCGATACGCGCTTCCGGCCAGGGCAGAACCAAGTCCGCCTCTTCCGGTGTAGCAATACGTAGTTGATACCCACCATTGTCATCCTCCAGCGTGGCGCGAATGAAGTTCATCGATGGCGACCCCATAAAGCCTGCTACGAACATATCCACCGGGTTATTGTAGACCTCATCCGGGGAGCCGAGCTGCAGAATATAGCCGTCGCGCATCACCGCAATGCAGTCGGCCAGGGTCATGGCTTCGACCTGGTCGTGGGTAACGTAAACGATGGTGGTACCCAGGCGCTGGTGGAGTTTTTTGATCTCGGTACGCATATCCACACGCAGCTTGGCATCCAGATTAGAGAGCGGCTCGTCAAACAGGTAGACCTTGGGCTCCCGAGCAAGCGCCCGCCCCATGGCTACCCGCTGACGCTGGCCGCCGGAGAGCTGCGCAGGCTTGCGTTCCAGCAGGTGGGTAATTTGCAGTAAGTCGGCTACCCGCTCCACGGCTGCTTCCCGCTCGGGTTTGGGCACCTTGCGTATCTCAAGCCCGAAGCTGATGTTCTGGCGTACGGTCATGCTGGGGTAAAGCGCGTAGGACTGAAACACCATGGCGATGTCCCGATCCGCGGGGGTGCGCCAGGTGACGTCTTCGCCATCGATATAGATATTGCCGGACGTCACCGGCTCTAGCCCGGCAATGGCGTTCATCAGCGTGGACTTGCCGCAGCCCGAGGGGCCAACCAGAATCAGGAATTCGCCAGAATCGATCGAAATGCTGACATCTTTGAGCACCCGCTCGCTGCCGAACTCTTTGCGTACATTGTGGATTTCTAACGCTGCCATAATAAGGAACCCTATTTTTGTTAGGCTTTTAAAATAACTAACCTTTAACCGAACCCGCTGTCAGCCCGCGCACGAAGTATTTTCCCGCCAGCACGTACACCACCAGGGTAGGCAGCGCGGCAATCATTGCCGCCGCCATATCCACGTTGTACTCGCGAACGCCGGTGGAAGTATTCACCAGGTTGTTAAGCGCCACGGTAACGGGCTGGGTGTTGTGGGCTGAAAACGCTACGCCAAACAGAAAGTCGTTCCAGATTTGGGTGAACTGCCAAATTACCGACACCACGATGATAGGCGCGGAAACCGGCAGCAGAATGCGCCAGAAGATGCGGAAGAATCCGGCACCATCCAGCTTGGCAGCAGAGACCAGCTCATTGGGAATACCCACGTAGAAGTTGCGGAAAAACAGCGTGGTGAAAGCGATACCAAAGACCACGTGAACCAGGATCAACCCGGCGCGGGAGCTGGAGATCCCCAGCCAGCCGAGGGTTTGCGCCATGGGCAGCAGCACCACCTGAAAAGGAATAAAGCAGCCAAACAGCATCAGCGCGAAGACTAATTCAGAGCCTTTAAAGCGCCATTTGGTCAGTGCATAGCCGTTAAGGGCTCCGATAGTGGTGGAGATCAGCACCGCGGGAATCACAATCGCAAAGGAGTTCCAGAAGTAGCCGCCGACGCCATCACAGCGCATGCCGGTACAGGCTTCGCCCCAGGCTTTCGTCCATGGCGCCAGGGTCGGATTTTGCGGAAACGAGAGCAGCGACCCGGCGCTGATTTCGCTCAGCGGCTTCACCGAGGTCATCAGCATGACTACCAGTGGCAAGATATAGAACAGCGCGGCGAGGATCAGCACGCCGTAAAGCAGACCACGAAAAAGCCGCGCAGCGGGCGTCTGACGACGAATCACATTAGCCATGCTTGCGGCTCCTTAATTCGGAATAGAGATAAGGAATCAGAATCGCCAACACGCCGCCCAACATCAGCATGGCGCTGGCAGAGCCCAAACCTATCTGCGCCCGGGTAAAGGCATGAGCGTACATAAAGGTGGCGGGTAAGTCGGTTGCGTAGCCAGGCCCGCCGCCAGTGAGCGCGACGACTAGGTCAAAACTCTTAATCGCAATATGGGCCAAAATCATCACCGCGCTGAACACCACGGGGCGAAGGCAAGGCATCACTACGCGCCAATAAATCCTCGGCAGGCTGGCACCGTCCAACTGGGCTGCTTTCACAATACTGTCGTCGATGCCCCGCAGACCGGCTAAAAAGAGCGCCATCACAAAGCCTGACGCCTGCCATACGGCAGCAATCACCAGGGTATAAATCGCCATATCCGGGTCAGTGATCCAATCAAAGCGAAACGATTCAAAGCCCCAACTCTGGACCATGGCCTGGATACCCAACTGCGGGTTGAGTAGCCACTTCCACACCACCCCGGTCACGATAAACGACAGCGCCATGGGATAGAGATAGATCGTGCGCAGCGCCCCCTCTTGGCGAATTTTCTGGTCGAGCAGAATGGCCAGCAGCGAACCAATCACCAGGCATATCACCACGAACAGCACGCCAAAAATCATCAGGTTGGTCGAGGCGACCCACCAGCGCTCATTGGCCATCAGGCGTGAATACTGGCCAAAGCCGACAAAGTCGTAGCTGGGCAGCATGCGCGAGCTGGTTAGCGAGAGCACAAACGTCCACAGCATGAAGCCGTAAACAAAGAACAGCGAAATGGCCACCGACGGTGCCAGCACCAGGCGAGGCAGCCACGCCTGCAAACCACCGGAGGGCGTCGACCGCTTAGCGCCAGCCCCTAAAGGCGTCGCAGAGGTATTTTTCATGGGGAGGGAATCTCTCATGGAGAAGTATCCTTGCCAAGCAACATAGTGTCCTTGCTAAGCAACATAGTGTCTTTGCTAAGCAAAATAGGCGCCGCCGTTGCGGCGGCGCCTGGAGAACGCTAACGCTAGAAAAGCCTAGAAAGAGGCCGCTTCGGCGGCGCTCACCATACGTTCTGCCGCTTCTTCAGCGGGCATATCGGCGTCGTTGAAGTAGTTAGTCACCACGTCAAAAATGGCGCCCTGAATATCCGCGCGTACGGCCATACCGTGAGCCATACTGGGCACTAAGCCACCCTCTTCGGCGGTGCGCTGGAAATCAGCCAACGACTGCTGGGCACAGCTATCGAATTCGCTCATGTCCAGATCAGGCCGCGCAGGAATTGAGCCCTTGGCAAGGTTAAACGCCTCTTGGAAGGTAGGCTCAAGCACTAGTCGGGCTAACGCTTGCTGCGCTTCGCGCTCTTCGTCGTCGGTGACCCGGAACATGGCCAGGCTATCGATGTTGAAGGTGAACGCATCTTCGGTGCCCGGCGCTGCTGCACACAGGTAATCTTCCCCGGCGGTCAGCCCTGCCGCGGTGAATTCGCCTTTCGCCCAATCGCCCATCAGCTGAAAGCCGGCCACTCCATCGATCACCATGGCCGTGGCAATGTTCCAGTCGCGTCCTGGCATGCCCTCATCCATCAGTTCACGCGTACGCTTGAAGTCTTCAAGGGCATCGATCATCTGTTCGCCACCCAGGGCTTCAGGATCCAAATCTACCAATGCCTGCTGGTAAAACTCGCTGCCCTGGCCACCCAGCAGCACGCTTTCAAATACGGTCGCGTCCTGCCAAGCTTGACCGCCGTGAGCCAACGGTACGAAGCCCGCTTCGCGGATCGCCTCGCCTGCCTCGAATAGCTCATCTAGCGTGGTAGGCATCTCTACCCCTGCCGCTTCGAGCACTTCGGGGTTGGCCCACAACCAGTTTACCCGGTGTACGTTGACGGGTACCGCCACGTATTGACCATCATGGCGCATGATATCGGCCACGACTTCCGGCAGCAGCTCATCCCAGCCTTCCGCCTCGGCAACGCCGTTCAGGTCACCGAGCAAACCAAGCTCACCCCACTCCTGAATTTCGGGGCCTTTGATTTGGGCGGCAGAGGGTGGGTTGCCCGACATGGCACGAGATTTAAGCACCGTCATGGCGGTTTCACCGCCGCCACCGGCCACGGCAAAGTCCTGCCAGCCGTAGCCTTCAGCTTCCATTAACTCTTTAAGCACGTTGGCAGCGCGAGCTTCACCACCGGACGTCCACCAGTGCAGCACTTCGACTTCATTGGCCTGGGCGGTACTGGCGAGCGAGGCTCCTGCCAGAGCAAGCACGAGGGTTGTCTTCTTAAACGTCGACATGGAGTCACTCCTTATATTGTTATTGTCCTCTCGGACGTGCGACATCCAAGAGGTTACGCCAAGGTGTGCGTCAACGGGAGTTACCGAGTACTGCATAGTGTTGGGGTTTTATTACAAACCTGTAATAGTTTCCTGGCGGGGTAGCGAGAGAGTCACCACCAGCCCACCATCAGCATGGTTGGCGAGCGTGATATCGCCGCCATGGGCACGGGCAATATGCCGGGCAATGCCCAACCCGAGGCCACTACCACCAGTATGTCGACTGCGTGAGGGTTCTAAGCGCACAAAGGGCGAAAACACCCGCCCCAGCTGCTCTTCGGGTATACCTGGGCCGTGGTCACGAATACGCATGGTGACAACATTGCCGTGATCGATTAGCTGCACATCGGCCTGCTTTCCATAGAACACCGCGTTCTCAAGCAGGTTTGCCAGGCAGCGCTTAAGCGCCAGCGGTTTGGCAATCAGCGGTGGAATAGGGTTACCGCTTTTAGTCTCGATAGTGACCTTACCGCCTTGAAGGCTAAGCTCCTCGGCCAGCTCTTCGACCATGTTCGTTAGATCAACGGGCGCGGGCTCTTCGTGCAGATCCAAGCCTTTCACTGAGGCCAAGGCGCCTTTAACCAAACTATCCAGCTCATCCAGTGAGGCGCAAAAACGCTCGCGCTGATAGTCGTCTTCGAGCATTTCAGCGCGCAGGCGCATGCGGGTTAAGGGGGTCTTTAAATCATGGGAAATCGCCGAAAACAGCCGCTCGCGCTCCTCAATCTGCTCGCGGATGCGCCGCTGCATACGGTTGAACGCCGCCGCAGTGGCAGCGACCTCTTTGGGGCCGCTCTCTTTTAGCGGCGGCATATCCAAATCATCGCCCAACTGATTCGCTGCCCGTGAAAGCCGCGCCAATGGCCGGGTCACGCTGGTTATGCCCAATAGCGAAAGCGCCAGCACACTCAGCAGCACCAGTAACCCGACCAGCAAACGCTCCTCAGAAAGCCAGCGATAGCCGCTGAAAATATCCGGTACGCCTAGCAGCGTGGCGACATACAGCCAGGTGTCCGGGGCAAGCTCCAGTTGAACCACTAAAATCGGTGGGGAGAGTGGCTCCATCAGCAGGCTGTGCTGCCCCCAGCGGGGCGGCAGGTCGTAAAGCAGCACTTCGTTATTAAGCACCCGCAGGTTTTCCGGGCGGGAGAACTCGACAATCACATCGTTAATATTGAGCTGCTGGGTGAGCACCGAACGCACGTTGTTTACCACCACCTCTTTTTCCGGCCCCGAGCCGATATCGTCGATAGTGAGCCTGCGTTCGTTGACGCTGACAAAAAAGCGCGTGCCGCCCATATTACGCAGCTGATCCAGCACGATGTGGCGGTAGTCAACGGGCAGTGAGCGGAAAAACTTCATGGTGGAGGCGATGCTAAACGCCATATTGGTGGACAGCTCATCCAACTGAGCCAAGTGGCTGGAGCGCACCTGAGAAGTCCAGATCGCGTAACTGGCCCCTTGGGCGACCAGCACTCCGGCGATCATGATGATCACGAAGCGCCCGCGCAGCGACGCCGGCAGCCAGCGGGCTACTCGTCTGGATAAACGCCGCCTGGTCTCGGCCCAGCCCACTTGTTTCACGTTAATGCATCGACCTGAGCGGTTAACACATAGCCTGCCCCGCGCACCGTTCGAATTAACTGCGAGTGCTGAGCATCTTCCCCCAGCCGTTGGCGCAGGCGGCAAACGTGGACATCAATGGAGCGATCAAGCGGCGGCGCGTCCCGCCCACGGGTAAGCGCGTAGAGATCATCCCGAGTGAGCACCTTCGCCGGATGCTCTAAAAACACCTGCAATAGCTGAAAATCAGCCCCAGACAGCGCGGCGCGCTCGCCCTCCAGGTCAATCAGCTCGCGAGTCATACGGTCGAGCTGCCAATTGCCGAAAGTGACCCAGCGCGCCTGCCCGGCGGGCAACGCTGGCGGAGCACTGCGGGTACGGCGGAGCACCGCTTTGATGCGCGCCAGCAGTTCGCGGGGATTAAACGGCTTGCCCAAGTAGTCATCCGCACCCAGTTCAAGGCCTAGAATACGGTCGGTCTCATCGGCACTGGCGGTCAACATGATAATCGGCACATCGCTGTGCTTTCGGACGTCGCGGCAGATGGTAAAGCCGTCATCACCGGGGAGCATTAAATCGACTATCAGCAAGTCGGGGGTATGTTCAGCGCGCAGCGAATGCAGCGCTTGGGCACCATCCGCCGTCAATACCCGGTAACCGTGCCGCCCCAGGTAGTCAGCGAGCAGTTCACAAATTTCCGGGTCATCGTCGACCACAATCAAAGTAGCAGGGGTTGTCGTCATCGCAGCGGGTTCAGCCCTACATTGTTGTCTTTATTGGGCCTTGATGATGGTCGAGGGGCTAGGCAGTAGCAATACCGCTACGACCAAGGTTGCATTAGTGTCGCAATTTAAAATGAATTCAGGATATCAAACCGCGTTTTTAACCATGCGGCAATGCAGGCTTCGCAGTAACATCAATTGAACGTATAAGTTAGAAATTAGTGTCGGGACTGCTTAATTGCCATTTCCAGCTCAGCAACTTTTTCACTGAATTCACCATCTTTCAACTGTTTCAAACGCATAGTGGTTTCGTTCCAGTCAAGAAATCGTGAAACGGATTCGGCTGACAGAGGATAATAAACCCTATCACTCATCGCCCAGCCTCTAAGGTGATCCAAAATTTTGAGAAATCCTTCGTCACTTTCGCAGTATTTTTGTACCCACGCGACGGCATCATCATTTTCAGATATGTTAATCCAGCCATATAGATAGGCTGAAACATCAGGCAAGCTTGGTATGATCTCTTTAATATCTGGCTGACGAACGCGCTCTCTCAGAATTTCGATTGCTTGATCAAGCACCTTTTCCGAAATTTCCCATTGATCTGGATGCTCAGCCTTATCGCCTACCTTACCGTGGCGAAAAAGCTGGTTTCGAAAAAAATAGCCAACTAACCAGTTTATGGCTTTTCCGTCACTTGCGATTTTTCGAACAGTTTCAGCTTGCTTATCAGGGTTTAAGACTTGTAACCGACTAGGCTTTGTACGAAAACTGCCTGCGCTCGACAATACGGCGTTAAAAATCGCCTCGAAATGCTCATTTACACCTCGTAAACTCCGCTTTCTCGTTAATTTTGCCTTGTCTAGTCTTCGCTCGCCGACTTTTCGTACAAAACCTAAGACAACACTGTGCAGCAGAATCAGCGGCCTGATCTACTGTAACAAAGAAGAAATCTTGATTATTCCCAACAGAAATTGCAGTGTCCATCATATCGGCAAATGCTAGAAGGAACCCCTCCAACTGCTTCTCATCAAGATTTGATATGCACCCATCATCCAGTCTATCTAACACATGCTCAAACCAAGTTTTACCAGAGCCCCGCCGTTTTTCAACTTCTTCAGAAAGGCGTGATACCAGTTTTTCAACATCAGATCTTGCCAACTCTAAAAGGCTATTGAAATCATTATCAGACATGACAGTCTTTGGGCCAGTGAGAGCGAAATAAAACCTATAATGTAGCGGGCTACCTAGCCTTTTTAAGCTTATGGTCTTTGAAACCGACATGGTGCCAGCTCGATTAAAAACACTCTCTTCAGGCTTTTTTTGGTTAGACACACCGGGAACAAATCGTTGCAAGCTCCAAATTGACTGAGCTGAACCAACGCCCTCTGACGGTAAAAGTTTTTTTAGAACTTTACCCATTTCAGCTCTTTCATCACTTGCAACAGTTGCATCACCGGTCACTAAAACTGAACGTACAGACAGGTATGACTCCAACCATTGATACAATTTATAATGTGTAGTTTTGATCAAATGTAGGCGACAGAAATCAGGAAAATATACATCGTCTTTAATCTGAGGAAACACAAAACGAATACCGTTCAGAGCGAGCTTTACTTCACGTGGAGTAGATAGCTTGCTTCCTTGCCGGTCAACAGCAGTTTTCAAGTCAACAAGTAACTCACCTGCGATCTTGTTACCCATCACTTCTTCATAGATTAATTGCGCTTCCTCTAAGAATTGTGTTCGAAGATCAAATGGCTCTGGAAGTGGTATACTGAATGTGAGTTGCACAATTTTTTGTAAGAAAAGATCACCATCATCTATTTTCAGGCCGGTTTTAAGTGCTTGTGCCAATACTTCCCGGTCATAGCACATTAAATAAGCAACTCTTGGAAAATCAGCGACAGAACGAACTAAGCGCACTACCTCAACTGCTTGTGCCGGTTCAAGACGATCAAGATCATCTAGGATGACAACAAACCCAATATCCAAATCTCGGATTTTTTGCCCTATTTCTTGCTTTAGTTCTGAAGGTGTCTTTTCTGTCGGCAACACCTGTTCTGCCGCGTTTGCACCTGCTTCAAGCGCACCGCCAACAAGCTGAGCTCCTGGGACAAGGTACCCTACAACATTTGCAATTGATGCGGCTCTTCGCGCTGTCTTTGGGCCGTAGTTACGGAGCAATTGACTGACTTCAGCCATCCTTTCCCTTGTTTCTCTGGCCTGCCCGCTATGAGCTTGAGCTATCTCATATTCTTTCTTATTTAATATCCCACTCATCGGCTCCAACAATGAAGCTACTAATGATGATGTATCTCCATTTAACCAAGGGGCAATTGTGATGGTATAAATTTCCTCATCTTGAGCGGCAACAAGCTCATGCCGAAGAAAATTTAGAAGCGAAGTCTTACCTGAACCCCACTTCCCCTCCAATCCAATGACTATGCCATCACCTTTCGATGCCTCAACGAGTGAAGGAGCCAGCCTCTCTGCCATACCAGCAAAACCAAATTTGTCCTTTGTTTCGTTCTCCAGTGCTCGATCAGAGTCCAATTGCGTTGTCATTTTGTCATCCAGTCAAGTTCGCTCAAACAATCTATATCGCTTGTTATCGGAGCTATCTATAATTTACCGAGGCTCATAGAACAACTTCAGTACTTGGGGCTACCTTATTGATAAAGGTATGTGAGTTAGTTGCTGACCTGGGTAAATCGCCAGTAGCTCAAGATCGTCCAACCCATCATCGGCGACAATGGTAGCAAGCGTGATTGTCATCGTGAAAAGCGTCCACTAAGTTATTATCTTTTATAGTAGCTAGATAAAGGTGAAGTGGAGCGCCCTACCTAACGCGAACAGCTGTCTACTAGGCTGGTTGAGGTAAGCGTTACAGTCCAAACCGTTTTTTCAACCATTCGGCAACAGCCGCTTCACCGTGATGACCGATACGCTCGGCGCCTTTTATACGGTCGAATAGATCAAGGTGGGCGTTGGCCATTACCTGGGCTTCCCCGGCTAAAACGAGCATTTCGGTATCGTTAAGATTGTCGCCAAATGCTAGGCAATCTGCGGGCGTTAAGCCCAGCCGTTCAAGCAGTGATGACAGCGCCACACCTTTGTTGACCCCACCGGCCATGATCTCCAGGGAGTCAATCGTCGAGTAGGTGATATGCAGCGCAGCGCCATGGGCCTTATGAGCCTGCTCTTCCAGCTGTTTCAGCGCCTCCGGGTCGCCTAGATAAAGCACTTTACCCACGCCGTTAATGTCCATCTGATCAGGCGGCACGACGTCATAACTAAACCCGGTAGAGGCGTGAAGAGATAATAGATGTGGGGCTTCGGCATCAATATGCCAGCCGCTTTCACGGTAGAGGTTCAAGCGCACCTGAGGCGGACGCGGGAGATTTATCAACGTTTTTGCATGCTCAGGGTCAACATGAGTAGCGGCCAGCAAGGTGCCTTTCGGGTCGTGCACATAGGCGCCGTTGGTACTGATCAAGTGCGCTGGTATATCCAACTGATCGCGAAATACCTTCATATCGTGATAGTGGCGCCCCGAGGCAAGCGCGACATGGTGGCCTTGCTTCGCCAGCACCCGCAGCACTTCAACCGTGCTTTCGTGCAGGGTATGGTCGCTTCCTAAAAGAGTGCCATCCAGGTCAGAAACAATCAGGCGGGGTGTCATAACGCGCTCCATATCCATGGGCGTTTAGCTTAACCGATTCTTTTGGACGCATGTAAGCCTTTGACGTGCCGTTACCAACGCTAACATTAGGGCCGACTTCGCATGGCGGCAATTGGCGTGGCAAGCGGGAATCCGTATAGTGGCACCCTAACTCTCGCCAACTGATTGAGCTCATGCTTCAGAATAACGCCATGCTTGCCCAGCTCAAGCAACAGATTCGTCAAACCACCCCCCGTGCTGAAGGGGTGATCAAAGCCACCGACAAAGGTTTCGGATTTCTCGAAACTGACGACGGTGAATCCTATTTCGTGCCGCCGCCCGCCATGAAGTTAGTGCTTCATGGTGATCGTGTGGAAGCGGTTATCCACGAGAACGGTGACAAAAAATCCGTTGAGCCTGAAAAGCTGATTGAAGCGGGGCTGGATCGGTTTGTTTCCCGCGTGCAGAAGCGCGAAGGCCGCCTGTCCGTCGTACCCGACCATCCGTCGATTAAAAATGTGATCAAGGCACGGATTAAGAACAGCCTTGATGAAGACACCATTGCTGACGGCGACTGGGTCGTTGCCCGCTTGGTGCGTCATCCGCTAAAAGCCGATGACCGCGCTTTCTTTGCCCAGATTGATGAGCTGGTCGCTAAAAGTGATGATCCGGCGGTACCATGGCGCGTCACGCTTGCCCGCCATGCGCTGGAGCAAGAGTGCCCCGATGCAGGCACCGACTGGCCGCTGATGGATGAAGGCCTGGCTCGCGAAGATTTAACCGCCACGCCCTTCTTCACCATCGATGGCGAGAAGACCCGCGATATGGACGATGCGCTGCACATCACACCTCGCGCTGAAGGCGGCTGGCAGTTGAGTGTCGCGATTGCCGACCCCACCGCTTATGTGGAAGAGGGCCATGCGGCTGATTTAGAAGCCCGCACCCGTGCTTTCACCGTTTACCTGCCCGGTCAGAACGTCACCATGCTGCCCGAGCAGCTAGCGGATGATCTCTGCTCGCTATGGGAAGGCAAGGATCGCCCCGCGCTGGCCTGTACGCTGAATATCAATGCCGACGGCAGCCTGGGCGAGTATCGTTTTTTTGCGGCGAACGTTAAGTCTCACGCCAAGCTTGTTTATGACAACGTCTCCGACTGGATCGAAGGTCAAGGCGACTGGGCGCCCACAGATGAGATTGCCGAGCAGCTCACCGCGCTGCGTGATTTGACCGAGGCACGTACCGCCTGGCGCAACGAACACGCGTTGGTGTTTAAAGACCGCCCTGACTACGTGTTTGATCTCGATCCCGCTGGCAACGTATTGGCCGTGCGCACCGAAGAGCGCCGCATTGCCAACCGCATGATCGAAGAGTCGATGATTGTGGCTAACGCCTGCTGCGCGGATTTCCTGGCCCAGCATATCGGTCACGGTATCTTTAACGTGCATCGCGCCTTCGAGCCAGAGAAAGCCGAAGCTGCCCAGGAATTCCTGGCAGGCCAGGAGATTGTGGTCGAACGCGAAGCGCTGACTGAGCTTGCCCGCTACACCGAGCTGAAGCGTGCACTGGAAAGCCGCGACGACGCTTGGCTGGATGCGCGCCTACGCCGCTTCCAGGGCTTCACCATGATGTCCGCACAGCCTGGCCCGCACTTTGGTTTGGGTCTGGCCGCCTACGCCACCTGGACCTCGCCAATCCGTAAGTATGGCGATATGGTCAACCACCGCCTGATCAAACGCGTGCTGAAAGGCGAACAGGCGCCCGCCGAAGCTACCCAGCAGCTCACCGAGCAGTTGACGGAGCGTCGCCGCCTGAATCGTATGGCCGAGCGCGATGTGAAAGATTGGCTCTACGTGCGCTACCTAACACCCGCCGCGCAGAACCAGGATACGTTTGAGGCCGAAATCATGGCCATCAACCGTGGCGGTATGCGCGTTCGTCTGCTGGAAAATGGCGCGACCGCCTTTGTTCCAGCCCCTTTAATGCACAGTGACCGCAGCAAAGTGGTGATTGATGATAAAGAGGGACGTATCCAGATAGAAGGCGAAGAGCGTTACAAGCTAGGCGACCCGCTTCGCGTCATCTTGACCGAAGCCCGCGAAGAGACCCGCTCGCTGGTAGCAAAGCCAGCAGTTTAGTCCTCACTAAACCATTAGTAATCGTTAACAACGGCGCCCTTTGGGCGCCGTTGTTGTTTTTGTGCGGGCATAAGTTATCTACTCAGCCTTACTCATGTTGCGGGCGAACTAAAAGTAAGCGCCATTAAACCGACCCACTTGCCCTAACCGTATTGAGCCACATTTTTTAAAGCTGGCAGCTCTGCATTCCAGGGTAAGAGCGTTTCGAGTTGTTCGAGGGTAACTGCATCGGCGATGTGCGTCAGCACATGATGGATGTAAGCCGACGGCTCCAGTCCGTTGGCCTTGGCCGTTTCGATCAGCGAGTAACAGGTGGCGCTGGCTTTCGCGCCCTGCGAGGTATCGGCGAACAGCCAGGCTTTTCTTCCCAGAGCGAACGGGCGGATGGCATTCTCGGCACCCGCGTTGCTGATTTTCAGGTCGCCACGTTCACAGTAGCCCACCAGGGTATCCCACTGGTTCAGGGTGTAATCCATCGCCTTGCGGGTGAGCGAGCCCTTCAGTACTTTGCTGGTGTTTTTATCCAGCCAGGCCTTGAAGGCATTCAGCAGCGGCAGGCTTTTTTCCTGGCGCACGCGATAGCGCTCGGCGTCGCTCAGTTCGTTCGCGGCTTTCTCGACGGCGTACAGTTTGCGGATGTGGCTGAGGGCCACATCGGCTTTCGATGGCTGGCCTTTTTTGCCCTTGGCTGGCGCGGCCCGGGAGGCTTCCACGAACTTGCGTCGGGCATGGTCCCAACAACCGATGCGGGTCAGGCCGTTTTCACGGCAGACTTGTCCATAGCCGGAATAGCCATCGGCTTGCAGGATGCCCTGGAAGTCATCCAGCAGGCGCACCGGCACCTTGCCACCTCGTGATGGATCATACTCGAACAGCACCGAGGGTTTTCCCGGTGGACCACCCCGGGTCACCCACATCCACTTGTCCGATTGGGCTTTTTTGCCATCCTCCTTGAGCACCTGGATCCGGGTTTCATCGGCCTGCAGGTAGTCACTGCCGTTCTGGGTTTCACGTATCAGGGTCATCAGCGGTTTGAACACGTCGTTCAGGCGGATGATCCAGTGGGCCATGCTGGTGCGGCTCAGGTCATGACCCAGGCGCTTGAACATCTGCTCCTGCCGGTACAGTGGCAGGCCATCGGCGTACTTGGAGGTGATCAGGTAAGCCAGTAGTGACGGTGTGGCAATGCACTTGCCCAGTGGGTGCTTGGACCGGGCGGCCGCAATGACATGCTCTTGGCCGTCTTGTTCGAACACCGCCTTTTCCTGCCAGTACTCCAGGACTTTCAGTTGGGCCGGGATATACTCCAGCTCTTCTTTCACTTTGGTGAAGAAGGTCTTGCTGGCGCCGGCTTTCTCGTCGTCGCTGAGGGTCAGCTCAATACGCTCACGCAAAAGCGTGTCGGAGAAGCCGCGTTGGCGGCGCTTGCGGGAGCGAGGCGGCGCATCGGCTTCTTCCACATCGTCAGGGAGTTCGTCGCGTAGTTCGTCAATCGCCACTTCCAGCTCGGCTTCATCGAACAACACGATCTGGTTGGGCTGTTTTTCACTGCTTGCGGCGAACTGCTGGATCTTCTTGTGACGCAGCAGCTCTTCGAGAATGGCGATGTAATTGTCGCGACGCCGGAGGGCCTCATCATGCTGCTGCAACTGACTCTGCAGAGCCGCTTCTTTCGCGGCCAGTTGTTCCTGCAAATCGTTGATAACCGCCGCCATTTCAGCGGGCGAGAGACCGCTGAAATCGGGTGTTTTGGGCGTGTTATCAGGCATTGTTTTCATGGCGAAATGATAGCAAAAACAACGCCCTGACACACTTAAAAAGTGCTACCCAACGCTCTCATAATGCAGGGTTTTATGGCCCTGCAGCAGGGTGATGTCGTAGCCGTCCAGCAACCAGTTGATCTGCTCGCCGTTCAGCGGCATCAGCTCATCCGACGGGCCCGGCCATTTAAATTTTTCCTCGGCCAGAGACTTGTAGTAAAGCACAAAGCCGTTGTCTTCCCACATCAGACACTTAATCTTGTTGCGCTGCCGGTTGGTGAACGCATAAAGCGCGCCGGAGAACGGGCTGTGCCCCAGCTCCTGCTCGACAATCAGCGCCAGCCCATTGGCCTGCTTGCGGAAATCGACAGGCTGTCGATACAGGTATATCTCCGGCAGGTCCCAGGAGGGGCGCAGATAGCGGTGGCGCATTACAGTTGCCTCAGCACGGCACCGAGCAACTCCACATTGCCAGCGTGCAGGCCGGTGATCGAGACGCCGCCGGGCAATGACACCGTTAATCCTTCTGACGACTCCGGACCAGGCACTGCCGATACCTTGGCAAACCCAGGCGACGACACGGGTTGCTCCGGAACCGCTGTCTCCGGTTCGGCCAGCTTTTTGCGCCAGTAAACAAAGCGGCAATAAGTCAGTGATTGCTGCTGGCAGTAGGCCATGCCGGACAAACCCGACGCCTGCCAGTCCTCGATATGCTGCTGCCAGAGACGTTTGCGTTCGGCGTGTGTCATGCTGATTCCTCCTGGTGTTTATGAGGAAATCAGTGTGGGCAATTTCAGGGCGTGGCTGTAGGTGCCGATTTATGGGCGCTTACAACTAAAACACGCTTCTCATCCTACGACTAATTTTTCTTAATGGCTTTCATACGCCACGTTGGCTTAACAGCAAATTTACAAACGGCCAACCAATAACGGGGAGAGGGTAGGCCTGAAAATCTGAGAGCGCCTGGCACATCTATTGGGTAGCACGCTTAGCTTCTAAAAATAAATTAATACTCATCATCCCTCCCTACTCAATCAGCGAAGTCTGCAGGAAATAATTATTTTGTCGTAATACCTCTATTAGAGAAAACTCGGATGGCTAATGATGAATTTTGCCTCAATATGGAGCAAATAAAATCTCAATATGAATACAATATTCTTTTCTAATGCAAACAATCAAACTCAAATAACTGTTTTAAATATTTTTTTTAAAAAATGGACTGACTTTTGCAGAATATTAACAGTATTCCGGAAATTGCTACCTTTTTGATCAATAGACTATTGATGCCTTCACCACGTTCTTAAACAAAAAAGTTGGAGAAACATGCATGAATATTTCTAAAAAAGTTGCCGCGATGGCAGGTGCAGCCTGCCTATCGGCGATCACATCATCGGCTACGGCTTCCGAACCAATAATAATCGGCGTCCCGACGGGTCTAAGTGGAGCAAACAGCACCGTAGCACCCGCAGTGGTTCAGTCCTCTGAACTGGCGGTAGCGGAGATAAATGACAGCGGTGGTATTTTAGGACGCCAAGTAGTTTTGGAAATTGCAGATGATGGCAGTGGTGCTTCCGGTGCTCAACGCGCTTTTGACGACCTGATCAGTAACCGAAATGCTGACGCTATAATCACTATGGAAACCAGTGCCGCTCGGAATGCTGGCATTCCCATCGTCGAACGACATCAAGTGCCTTACATATATACCTCGCTATACGAAGGTCGTTCCTGCAGCCCTTACCTGTATGCCAACGGTGCTGTACCAGAGCAGATGGTAGGTCCTATCGTGGACTATTTCATGGATGAAGAAGGTTCAGAACGCTTCTTCCTAGTAGGCAGTGACTACGCTTTTGGGCGAGGCATGCTTGAGTTTACGCGCAGTTATATTGAAGAGCGTGGAGGAGAAGTTGTCGCTGAGGAGTATCAACCTATGGACGCAACCGACTGGACATCCATCATCAGTCAGATGCGTCGTAATAATCCCGATGCAGTCATCATGTCCACCGCCGGAGGAGCACCAAATGTTACCTTGCAGCGCCAGTACAAGGCGGCAGGTATGCAAGCATTGGTGGGCAATCTGAGCGTAGATGAGTTAACCGCACAGAGTATGGGCGAGGACGCTGAGGGAATCTATATTTCAGCCTCTTATCTTACGGCCATTGATAGCGCGGCTAATAGAGACTTCCTTGAGCGTATAGAAACTCACTTCGGGAGCGATCTTCGCACCCCAAACGACCTTTCTGTACCACAGTACGATGCCATTTATCTCTACAAAGCCGCTGTAGAAATGGCTGGCACCACGGATGCTGACGCGGTTATCGAAGCACTGGCGGAAGTCTCATATGACGGTCCTCGTGGGACCGTGCAGATGAACGCTCAACGCCATGCGCCACTCACTATGCATCTCGGCCGGGTCCAAGGTGACGGTAGTGTAGAAGTGGTAGAAATATTCGAGGGCGTAGATCCCGGCGAGCAGTGCCCGACCAGCTAATCACGCTTTAGCCCACGCGACCGTCACAACCAGCTAACCCCGAGGTTTGGGTGACTGTGTGGTGGTCGCCAGCAAGGAACAAAAAAAGTGAATTATCTGTTTCTTGATATCATTACCACCGCAGCGATCCTCTTCATTATATCTTCTGGTTTACTCATTATCTTTGGTGTGATGAAAGTCATTAATTTCGCACATGGTGTATTCCTCACCATTGGCGGTTATTCATCATTGGTGGTGACTCGATTCGACTGGGACCCTTGGTTTAGCATGCCGTTGGCCTTTGTGGTCGGTTGCCTACTCGGCGCATTCATAGAGCGCGCTATACTGCGTTTTCTTTACCATCGCCCCTTAGATGCCATCTTGGCGACTTGGGGACTTGGTATCGTTCTAGGACAGTTGATCATCATCGCCTTCGGTCGCGAGGTGCAGTTTGCCGATAGACCAGTGTCTGGGGCCGTGGAGCTGCTAGGCGCTTTTTATTCGCAATACCGACTACTCTTGATTATCTTCGCAGTGCTGGTAGCTGCAGCCATGTGGCTGCTTCTGAAGGGTACTCGCATTGGTTTGCAAACCCGCGCTGTCATCATGAATGAACCCTTGGCGCGTGGTCTGGGAATCAATAGCTCGCGTGTACGCCTGATCACTTTTTCATTTGGGGCTGGCCTGGCCTGTCTAGCGGGTGCTTTTATAACGCCATTGTCCAGCGTAGACCCCAACATGGGGCTGCCATGGCTAGTTAGCGCCTTTATGCTGGTTCTGGTATCCGGCAATTCATTCCTTGCCTTGGCTATTGCCTGCCTAGTGCTTGGGGGCGCCCAAGTGCTGGCAAGTACCTACATCAACCCAATCATAGGTGGTTTGACAATCGCCGTCCTGGCCGCCCTCCTGTTAAGGCTTCGTCCCAAGGGGTTTGCATATGACTAGGTTTATCGGCGGCGTTGAAGCCGACCACGGTTATCTTGTTCTGCCACTTCATGTTCGCTTCAGAGCAGTGTGTATATTGACGGCCCTGGCCTTGATAGTCGTTCTCATCGGCCCGTTTGTTCTGGATCCCTATACTCAGAGTGTCCTGGTAAGAGCTTTCCTGCTAGCAGTGACTGCCTTAACCGTAGATCTGCTATGGGGCACAACCGGGATCCTGACTTTCGCTCAAGGCGCGTTTTTCGGCATCGGCGCCTATGCAGCCGGACTCATGTTTACCCATGTCGGCTACACAGCAGGGACAGTATTGTTTGCCTTGTTGGCGGCAATTACCGTATCTATGCTGGTTGCTGCCTTTGTAGGCTGGCTAGCCTTCTGGCAAGGTGCAACCTCACTTTATGTGGCGGTAGTCACACTTGTATTGCCGATAGTCGTGGTGCAGTTAATCTATTCTGGAGGCTCTTTCACCGGCTCCAGTAGCGGGCTAGTAGGTTTTGATGCGCCATCATTATCCATGAGTGGCTGGTTCTGGTTTACCGGTACCCTGATGGTTTTGCTGACGGCTTGCGCCTGGGTTTTCATCCGCAGTGATTACGGCCGCATGCTAAATGCAATACGTGATAACGAAACACGCAACCGTTACCTAGGCATCCCAACAAGTCACATAAAGATCACTCTGATGATGGCCATGGCTGCGCTGGCTTCAATGGCAGGTTTCATTTATGCCTGTGTGGGCACTATTGTTGCGCCAGAACATGCCGGCTTCGTCTTTGGTACCGAATTGGTGATCTACGTCGCCCTAGGTGGACGCGGCACGGTCCTGGGGCCCGTCATAGGCACTATTGGGCTGGAGTGGGCTAGTGCCTATATCAGTAGCATTCTACCGTTTGTATGGACCATCATCATCGGGACCATATTCGTTGTAGTTATCGTAATTATGCCAGAAGGGCTGCTTCCTCCAATCTGGCGGACACTGTCGAAAAAGCTACCATCTCGTTTGGCTAAAGCTGCTAAAGGTAAGGGAGCAATCACATTCTACCCGCTTGCTGAGAGTGACATTAAGACCTTTCCAGCCAACATGAGCCAGCCCGCACTTGATTTGAGCAGTGTTACCAAGCGCTACGGACACTTGAAGGTATTGCAGGGCATCGATATTGCCGTAATGCCGGGAGAGCTTGTGGGTATTGTAGGCCCCAATGGCGCAGGTAAGACAACACTAATGCGCTGTATCAGCGATGGGCTGGAGCGCAGCAGTGGAGTCATCAAGGTCAACGGCAAGGATATTGGCCAAAAATCACCCGCAGCCATTACGACACTGGGGCTTGGGCGAAGCTTCCAAAATACTAGCTTATTTGAAAGTCTTAGCGTGTCCGAGTGTTTGCGTCTTGCTCGCTACCGACATTGGCAGCCATCAAAAACTGATACGGCAGACCGCATCGGGCTACCCACCGCTGCGATGGAGGTTTTAGAGAGCACTGGATTGACTTCACAGCTGGACGGAAAAGTAAACAACCTCCCTCACGGCATGAAGCGTGCCTTAGAGCTGACGATGGTACTTTCTTTAGAGCCAAACGTACTGCTGCTTGATGAGCCTACGGCCGGACTGACAAAAGCAGACCGCCTCATGATTGGCAACATTCTTACGGATTTACAGACTAGACTCGGTCTCGCTATCGTGCTAATTGAACACGATTTTGATTTCGTCAAACAGGTCTGCTCGCGGCTAGTAGTGCTTCACCGCGGGGAACTGGTCTTAGATGGCGAGGTTCAGGAGGTAGTCAACTCTGACCTAGTACAAGAGATTTATTCGGGGCATGTCGAATGAGCGAAAATACGAAGAAATCCGATAAAGCTACTGTCCTGGAGTGCCGTCAACTGAGTAGCGGCTACGATGATGCGACTGTCATCGACAATATCAACATTCAAATCACCGAGGGCCAAGTCTTCGGCATTCTAGGCAAGAATGGCATGGGCAAAAGCACCTTGCTAAAGACCATTATGGGCTTTCTTAAACCCATAAATGGGGAAATCTATTATGCTGATCAGCCCATAGGCGGCTTAGAGCCTCAAGTGCTCGCAAGGCGTGGCATCGCCTACATTCCTCAGGAAGCCGCCATTTTCCAGGATCTGACCGTAGAGGAAAATCTCCGCCTTGGCCTGCCGAGTGATCGCTTGCTGCCAAGCGGTATGGAAAAGGTTGCTGCCTATTTCCCTATTATCCCCCAACGACGCAAGCAATTTGCAGGCACCTTAAGTGGTGGCGAGCAAAAGATGTTGCTGATGGCCCGGGCACTCATGAGCGATCCCAAGCTGATGCTGGTAGACGAGATCAGCGAGGGGCTGCAACCCACTATGGTGGAGAATATCACGCAGGTTCTCGGACAGGTGGCGGCGAAAGAAAATACTAGCGTTCTTTTAGTGGAGCAGAATGTACGATTGGTCACTCGCGTTGCTCATTCGGTGGCGTTACTGGAGATTGGCCGCATCGTGCAAGAAATGCAGCTAGATGATGGGGCTGACAACGAGCTAGCACTGACCGAGATGATGCGCGTCTGATCACCCCCACATCGAAAGGAGACTCGTTAATGAATACTCTACGCATCTTTTCCCATCTCCTGCCGGACGACGGCCTCCTAGGCCGTAACGAATCAATTAACGAAGACCCACTACCCCTACGTGTAATTCAAAAAGCTAGGGATATTGGCGCTATTGACTACATCCCTGTTCGTCTACTTCAGCTTTTAGGCTGCCAAGAAAAGGCGGAGCGAAAGGTATCAATACCTAATGCGATGTTCTAGTGTTCACCGAGAGTAATTAAACATCTTAAAGTTTTCATAGGCAGCTATCTGAAATCTCGGCATATAATTTAGCGAAACTTATATGCGCATATTACTCTTTAATAATAACATTATTTACATCAAGGACTGGACGCATGAGCCTCGTAGCCGACCCACTAAAACAAATACTTTCACCCCTAAAGATGGCTCAACTGCATAACAACAACTCTGCAATTTTAATTGTTGATATGCAGTATTTAGACGCTCACCCTGAATATGGGCTTATCCAAATTGCAAAACAGCATGGAATTGACACAAAATATTATGAAGACCGCCTCAAGGTAGCCATTAAAAACATACAACTCTTACTGAAAGCATGTCGCGAAAATGGCCTGGAAGTAATTTATTGTACCATTGAATCTATGACAAAGGACGGGCGTGACAGAAGCAAAGAACATAAAAAAGCAAACCTTCATGCTAGCCCCAACTCTAAAGAGGGTGAAGTGATTGAAGAATTAAGACCGATGCATGATGAAATGGTTTTCAAGAAGACCTGCTCAGGGGTCTTTAATGGTTCAAATATAGACCAGAAATTAAGAAATCTCAAAATAGATAACTTAATTATAACTGGTGTACTAACCAACCAGTGTGTTGATACTGCTGTCAGAGATGCAGCCGACCGTGGATATGACGTGGTACTGGTTACGGATGCCTGTGCAGCTTTCCACGAGTCGTTGCATCAAGCATCTGTGGAGATACTAGAAGGCATTTACTGCTGTGTTGAATCAACTAAAAAGGTGGTTGATCACATATATCAGATTAACCGATGAACTTATGTTTTCTCTTTCCTACAACTGACTTTGCGAAAACATAAATTGATACAAGTGATGCATTACTTATAGTTCGAAAATTATTCGCCGAGATGATGCGGATCCCAACTTTCAAACGCCACTATGGAAGCTTGCTTATGGACACTGTACGTACTCTTGCCGGAATTCAACTAGACGACGAGCGCTTAGAGCATGTTATAAACGCTTACCGACCAATCCTGAACGAGATTGAAAAACTGCGCACGCTTAATCTCAATTCAACCTACCCAGCTGTCCATTTTAGCCCACTAGCCGCCTATAGCGCAGAGGATAAAAACAATGAGTAACTCTCCTAGCTACTGGCCGTTGCACCAACAAGTGGCGGCAATAGCCAGCGGCGACCTCTCCGCACGTGATCTTGTCCTTGCCTACACCGAGCGTCTTGAAGCTTATGACAGTCAGTTAGCAACCCATGTAACTCTTAGCAACTCCGCACTGGAAGAAGCCGCGGCAATCGACAAAGCGCTCGCCAGGGGGGAAAAGCTCGGCCCCTTGGCAGGCGCCTGTATTTCAGTCAAAGATAACTACCTGACTCATAATATGCCCACACGGGCAGGCACTGACGTCGCTGAGATATCTTTTCCTGAGACAGACAGCCATGTGGTGGCTAAGCTGCGCAAAGCTGGGGCCATCATCCTGGGTAAGACTCGGATGCACGAGTTCGCATGGGGTAATATCACTCCACCAACCCGAAACCCTTGGAATACTCAGTGCGTTCCCGGAGGTTCCAGTGGCGGCTCTGCCGCAGCCGTAGCAGCTGGGCTCTGTAGCGCGGCCATGGGCAGCGACACCGGTGGTTCAGTGCGCATTCCTGCCACTCTATGCGGCACTGTGGGGCTCAAGCCTACCTTCGGATTAGTTGGTCGAACGGGGATTGTTCCGCATAGCTGGTCATTAGACCATGCCGGACCTCTAACCCGAACGGTAACCGATGCAGCCCTGATTCTCGAAGCGTTGGTGGGAAGTGATGCCGATGACCCTGCCTCATTGAGTGCTCCAGAGATCAGATATCAACCGTCAGCTAACCCCACAATAAAAGGCTTTCGCATAGGAGTGATCCGCAATCATTTCTCGGAGCGCATCTCCGCTGACGTGGCAGACAACTTTGCCACGGTACAAGAGTGGCTAAAACACAAGGGGGTGGAGATTCAGGAATTCGATGTCCCTAATCTAGACTATGGCTTGGGAGCAATTTTCGCCATCGAATTAGCGTCATCCTCAGCTTATCATGAACAGGCGTTACAGAGTGGCTTGACAAGCGGCTTCCAAAGTGACGTACGAGATCTAGTAGAAATGGGTAGACTGGTTTCCGCTGTGGATTACCTACATGCGGAACAGCTACGCTCTGAGCTATGTAAGGATTTCGCAAGAATCTTCAATACGGTGGATTTGGTAATCTCTCCAACTAGCCCAATCACCGCATGGAACTCAGGCCAATGGGAATTAGATATTGAAGGTTCCCTAGAAAGTGTCCTCGCCGCTTCATGGCGCTTTACCTACCCCTTCAACCTAACCGGCATGCCGGCAATTAGTGTGCCTTCGGGGTTTGACGGAAAGGGTCTACCAATAGGGCTACAGATTGCAGGCCCTCCCCTGTCCGAACGAAAAGTGCTTACATTTGCCGCTGCTTTTGAGGCAGAGCACCCACATGCTGAAGATAAGCCAGTTGGGTTCAATTAAATTTAGCCAAACGGGAAAAATAAATGAGCAACGGTCGAAATAACAGACAGGAATCCTTGGTAAGAGTTGCCTGCATACAGATGGAGCCTCATGTAGGGGATATCTCAGGCAACATAAATAAAAGTATCGCACTTATTGAGGAGGCCGTAGTTAATCAGGGAGCCAGACTTATTGTACTGCCTGAATTAGCCAATTCAGGGTATGTATTCAAATCGAGAGAGGAAGCCTTTTCATGCGCAGAAGTAGTCGGTACTGGCCCTGCGTCAGTCGCCTGGATGAAATTATGTAAAGAGCATAACTGCTGGATTATCGCAGGCATGGCAGAACGAGATGGAGACAGACTTTACAATGCCTCTGTGTGCTTCGGCCCAAATGGCCATGTAGGCACCTTCCGCAAGATGCATCTTTGGAATGAAGAGAATCTATTTTTTGAACCTGGCAATCTAGGTTTCCCCGTTTGGCATACCCCCTTGGGACGCCTCGCCAGCTGCATTTGCTACGACCTCTGGTTCCCTGAAAGTTCTCGGATCGCGGCCCTCCAGGGTGCAGACATCATATGCATTCCTACCAACTGGGTACCGATTCCCGGCCAGGATCCAGACCGGGAAGCCATGGCGAACATTCTGTGTATGGCATCAGCACATAGCAACTCTGTTTTCATCGCTGCAGCGGATAGAGTCGGTACCGAGCGCGGGCAACCATTCATTGGCCAAAGCCTGATTGTCAGCTATACGGGTTGGCCAATTGGCGGCCCAGCCAGCCCGGACAAAGAGGAAATAATATATGCCGATCTGAACCTTGCTGACGCCCGGCGAAAGCGAAACTGGAACGAATACAACCAACCCCTCAGGGACCGTAGAGACGATTTTTATGGCAGGATGCTGGGAAGTCAGCACCCTGTTGGCTGGCATTAGTTTCACTGTAACAAATAGTCATCGCGAATAATCACTGTAAATGGCGTTCAGATTTATAGCTATTGAATTTGCATTTTGCATTCCAGGGCTACTTTGTTGGCTGAACGACTCATGCTGCCCACCCAGTGATTGGCTTTCAGAAAACTTTGCCAATATCCGCTGCTGAATTGGCTTCCTTGATCCGAATGTACCATCACAGATCCTTGTGGTTTGCGTCGCCAGACTGCTGATAACAAAGTATCAAGCACCAACTCCGTGGTCATACGAGACTTCATCGACCAGCCAACCACTTGACGAGAAAACAGATCGATAACTACCGCTAAGTAAAGCCAGCCTTCGTAGGTTCGGAGGTACGTAATGTCCGTCACGCAAGCAACATTTGGCACTGTTACTATAAACTGACGATCTAAATGGTTGGGTGATACAACAGCCGGTTTTAAACCACCATAGCAGCCAGGGCGTCGTTGATAGCCTGTATGAGAACGTAGGCCTTCCCTACTCATTAGACGGGCCACACGGTGTTTGTCACAGGTTTCACCAGCCTCACGCAAATCTTGATGGATCTTGCGATAGCCCTGTATACACCACCGCTCTCAAGCCAGGAATGCTTGATCAATCCCTGCAGGCGCTTATCTTCCCGAGCTCGATTAGAAATCGCTTTTTACACCATGAGTAGTAACCGCTGGGATGCACAGCCATCATCTGACACAAGCGACGTTCCGGATATTGGCTCGCATGCTTTTGAATAAACGCGTACCTCAGTCGGATTCCCTGGCGAAGTTCTGGGCGGCATTCCGACGGTAGCCTTTTTTAATATATCTCGCTCTTCTGATATGCGTACTAGCTCAGCCTTCAAAAGACGATTTTCCGCTGGAGATCGTCATCTTCTTGCTGCTGCTCTACCGGCTTATTGTAGCGTTTGATCCAGTGTTACAAGCTGTGGCCTGTCACGCCTAAACGCTCAGAGACTGCTGCAATGCGATGGCCGCGCTATTCCCCCTGTTTAACGGCTTCGAATTTGAATTCTTCAGTGTAACGGGGACGGTTCATATCAAGCTCAAAGTGGTGGGGGAAGGATCTTTTAGCTCGTGCCAATAAAAGTAAAGCGCTTGTAAAAGCCAGTGCTTTTTCAGCAGTCTTGACGGCGCCCTAGGGCGCCGTTGTTGTTTCGATTGTGCGGGTGAGGATTAGCTCATCTTCATCAACGTACGTGCGACCTGTAAAAGCTTCTTATCCTGCCAGCGGTCGGCGATTATCTGGACACCGACCGGCATGCCGGCACTACCTTGGCTCGACGGTAAATTGAGGCACGGCACTCCCAACAGTGTCCATGCCCGACAGTAAATCGGGTCGCCAGTTGCATCGAGGCCTTTCGGCGCTTCGCCTTGAGCACTAGCGGCGAGGATGATATCTACCTGCTCGCTAAATACCTGCGAGAGCGTCTGCTGCATCTGACTGGTGGCGCGCTTGGCTTCAATATAGCGTTCAAAGCTTGTCGCCCTACCCTCCTCGATTAGCTCAACCAGCTTGATACCCATCTGCGCAGCGTAGTGGTGATATTCACTCGCCAGTGCTTGAGATGCCTCATAAGCCATGACTACTTTTTGGTGCTCCACTAGCGCTTCATAGCGCGCATCCAGGCTTAATGGCACTATCTCAGCCCCCGCGTTTTCAAAGCGTTCTTGGGCATTTGCCAGGGCTTGCTTAACATCCGGTGCCAGTGGTTCATCCACCGGCAAGCTACGTATACCGACGCGAACGCCTTTGAGGTTATCCAGCGCGGGGATGGGGGGCGCCTTGGTCAGCGCCGAGAATGTCGTACAGACATCGTCGATATGGCGGGCAAACCAGCCTAACGTGTCTAATGAGGCTGCAAAGGGTTTAACACCGTCACAGCTAAGCGTGCCAAAGGTGGGTTTAAAGCCAAACACGCCACAATAACTCGCTGGCCGAATCATGCTACCCGCCGTTTGTGTACCAAACGCCAGCGGCACCATCCCAGCCGCCACGGCCGCAGCCGAACCGCTTGAAGAACCTCCGGGGGTGCGCGTCGGGTCATGGGGATTATGGGTCTTGCCCGGCGTAAAATAGGCGAACTCCGTGGACACCGTTTTACCCATGATCAATGCCCCGTTTTCCTCCAACAGCGTGACCAGCGCGGCATTTAGTTGTGCACCAGGAGAGCTAAGATAACCGCGAGTGCCCCAGGTAATGGGCATATCCGTGGTGTCGATAATGTCCTTAATACCTACCGGCACTCCATATAGTGGCACGCTGCCAACATCTACCTCTGAAGGCAACGCTGGCAAGCGTGGTGCCAGCGCCTCCCAGGCTTGTACCTCGGGCTCGCGTTTTTCTATACAGGCCGCGCAGTAATGCCACCAGTCATAAGGCTCGGCACTGCCCTCTTTTAAAGCAGTTTGATAGTTCTCGATGGTCAAATGGGGATCAAGGGTCACAACACTCTCCTGTAAAACTATCAAAGACTATGACTAACAATTCACACCTGTAAACAAATCAAGTGGCACTACGCTAGCACTACTTGATTGCCCCTATCCTTTTTATAAATAATAAAACTATTGGACTACTTCATTGGCAAATGAGGCGTCCACAATATCCTCGTAGTACATCTCGCCTTTAATATTGCCTACGAACTGCTGCATTTCAATCGCGTTGGTAAAAGCATCTTCAGTAATCATTACGCTTTCAGGGTAGACACTATTTTCAATCATACGCTGGACGGCCGCATCCACCACCTCTCCTTGCAAGTCACCAAATTCAAGCCGCGCGACTGCTTTTGCAATGTCGGCATCAGAGTGAATCAACGCCAGTGAATCATTAATCGACATCACAAATCGTTTTACTAAATCAGGGTTTTCATCAATCATCTCTTGAGAAGTGTTAATAGTTGAAAAGGCATACTCAGGATAGTCATCGGTAAAAGCATGAATAATCTCCAAACCTTGAGATATGCCTTGCTCAACCTGTGGCTGATAAGCAACCGCAATATCACCGCGCCCTGAGAGCACAGGGCCCAACTCAGAGCCATTCTGTACTTCGGTGACATCCACTTCCCCTTCAAGACCTGCATCGGCGATCAATCTGCGTATCAGTGTATTCGAGGTACCAGGCGCCAACCCAACGACCACCTCTTTGCCTGCCAAATCCGCAGGAGAGTCGTAGTCGAGATCTGGATGAGCCAAAACCCATACAGGCGCACTGTTGGCTACGGCACTGATGGCTTTTCCGCTGCCCCCCTGCTCCTGAGCAAAACCAACGTGCTCAGGACCATGAACTGAAAACTGTGATTCTCCCGCTAATACTGATGCTAACGCAGCAGGTCCCGATCCCGCTGAGCGCACCACTGGCACATCAATATTATGATTATTGAAAATGCCTTCATGTTTAGCGACATAGACTGGTAAATAGAGCAGCGAATGGAAGGCTTCATTAATTAAAATAGTGTCCATATCATCGGCGTGGAGCGGAGCCGCTGCGCTTAGTGCGAGTAGCCCAGTACCGAAAACAGCATGCTTATAGACGGAAGAAAATTTCATCTTGTCTGCCTCTTGAGGTTATCGATTGACGAACAGTGGTGATGCACTACCTACTTCGCTGCATCTATCGTTGGCCTTGTTCCCATGGCAATAAGCGCTTCTCAACCTGAGATACGATGACGTACAGCACGATGGCCACAATCATTAGTGTGATTACGCCCAC
Source organism: Vreelandella sp. DA03-1M (assembly GCF_055725665.1). NCBI lineage: Bacteria > Pseudomonadati > Pseudomonadota > Gammaproteobacteria > Oceanospirillales > Halomonadaceae > Vreelandella > Vreelandella sp. DA03-1M. The sequence continues at coordinate 1,307,891 of NZ_CM146798.1, read as the reverse complement.
CCAAACGACGTTAAGATTAAACAGGTTGCCGGCGACAAAAATCATGCGGCCCAACCCCCGATCGGAAGAGATAAACTCACCGCCAATTTCAGCAATCAAGGCAAATCCAATATTTAAGCGGAAAGCAGAGATGATCCAAGGCAACGACGCTGGCGCAACTACTTTGGTAAACACTTCACGGCGACTGGCACCCATCGAGCGCATCAAGTTAATAAGATTGCGATCTATTTGATGCGTCCCTTGATAGGCAGAGAGCAGAGCGACAACAAAGGTGGCCACAAAGGCAAGAGCAATTTTGGACAGCATGCCGGAGCCAAACCAGATGATAATCATCGGCGCCAGAGCAATCTTGGGTAGGCCGTTAAGTGCCACCATGAAGGGGTCAATAATACGAGCGGTAGTCCGCGAGAACCACAGCAGCAACCCACTGATAGAACCGAGAATACTGCCTAGCAGAAACCCCACCACGGTGGCATAAACCGTCGCAATGGTGTCATTTAGTAACTGGCCAGACTGAATCAGCCGCCAAGCTTCGCCCGCGATACCAACAGGGGACCCCATCAAAAAGGGATTAATCCAGTCAGTCATAACGCCTATCTGCCATAGGACCACCACTAACCCTATGCCAGTCACACGCCATAAATTGTCAGTGATAAAGCTACTTCGTGTGCGCTGCTCATCGTTCTCTTTAATACTCCCGGCACGAATGGTATGGGTATAGAACTGTGCTTCGCTCATTGCTCGGCCCCCGAAATTTGGATATCTAAATCATCCCAAATGCTGTCAAAGTAGCGCTGATAACGGGTATCACTTCGCGCTTTTAAACAGGAACCGAGCTCGCGGGATAGGCCTACATCATAGATTTTCTTTACTGACGTAGGACGTTGTGTCATTACCGCCACTCGATCTGACATAGCAATAGCTTCGCCAATATCGTGGGTAATCAACACCACCGTTTTATGGTGCTCTTTAAGAATTGAGACGATCTCTTCTTCAAGCACCAAACGTGTCTGGTAGTCGAGCGCTGAGAATGGTTCATCAAGCAGAATAAGGTCTGGATCAGTGATTAACGTACGAATCAGTGCCACCCGCTGACGCATACCACCTGACAGCGTACTGGGGTATTGATCAGCGAAATCAGCAAGACCATAACGAGCCAACTGTTCGCGGGCCATTGCATAACGCTTGGCTTTGGCTACACCTTGAATTTCCAACCCCAAGCACACGTTGTCGATAATGGTGCGCCATGGAAAGAGCAAATCACGCTGCAACATATATCCAATACGCGCACCGCATGCTGGATCTCGACCACGTAAGGTAATACTGCCATCGCTGGGTTCGAGCAAACTGGCGATAATATTGAACATCGTGCTCTTACCACAGCCGCTTGGCCCTACGATGCTGATGAACTCCTCTTGCTTGATGTCTAAAGTGATATCTTCGATAACAGGAATTGATTCACCGCTGGGGCTTGTGAAGGCCTTTTTAACACCGCTCAGAGAAATCACACTCTGACGGAGCATTTCTTGGTCATTCAGCTTAGCGTTTGGAGAGATGGGGACGGCGATTGACGAGTTCATCGTTAGAGCCTTTGGGCTGCCTGGGTCCCCTAGCAACTGCATTTAATGTGCCAAAAATCGATTTAATTATAAAAAATCAATATGATTCCAGAAAAACGAGCAGCGCTATTTTTTAGTTATCTTGTTAACAGCGTTGTGAAACCACCTTCACTATTAATTGTATGCACCATAATGAATGCATTTTGCACTTTGTTGTTACATACACTCTTACCACCTTAACCTTGTATCCGCTTGAAAAGTAAGAACGCCACCACGGTTATCGACCGTGGCGGCGCTGGGGGTACCAGCTAGAAGCGTCGGGCTTTCGCCGCCCGACAAGTCACACCTCAGTTCATGTCACGTTCACACTGCTGATGCTGTAAGAAAAAACGCAGCATTTCCTTGGTGGCATCGGGGCCCTTGGAATCGGTATAGCTTCCCTTCGCGCTGCCGCCCGACCAGGCGTGGCCAGCTCCATGAATGCGCCACTGCTCCATGTGTGGTTCGCCCTTCTCGTTGTGATGCGTGGTACGCGTATAGGCATGGCCATTAGCCACCTTTCCCTGCTCTACCGTCGCACTTTCTTGACGCGATGTGCTGTACTGGGCGGCCACGCGATCCGCATTGCTGGGGTGCACGGTGGTGTCAAGATCCCCATGAAAGATAATCGCGGGCACTTCCGATGCCCAACCGGCCCCTTTCGCTTTACCACCGCCAAGAGGCCCTGTGCCTCCTTGCATGGCGCCTAAGGCATCAGGAAGACTTTGGGCCACGCCGTGGGGTAGCCCGGAGTGCACGCCCACCGCCGCAAATAGATCCGGGTAGGTCATCGCCAGAGTGGTTGCCATGGCGGCGCCTGCCGACAGGCCTGCGACATAGATTCGGGTTCCATCAAGGCCATGGGTATCAATGATCTGGCGGGTCATGCCCGCAATAATCGCGGGTTCACCGCCCTCGCGCTGCTGGTCTTCGGCTTTGAACCAGTTCCAGCATTTCGAGCTGTTAGCGGTCATCGGCTGGGCTGGATAGAGCACATAACACAGCTGCTCTTCGGCCAGCCGGTTCATCTCGGTTCCGGCAGCAAAGTCATCAGGGTTCTGTGTGCAGCCATGCAGCATCACTACCAGCGGCAGCGCTTGACCAGTATAGCCGCTAGGGATATACAGTTTGTAATCACGCGAACCCACAGGGTTGGTAAACCGGCCTGCAGTAAACGCCCCGGGCTGTGGCTCCTCGCTGGTATTCGGTGCTTGCTCGGGTTGCGCCATTCCACCGCGAAACTTCATCCACTTATCCCGCCATGCAGCAGGCACCTTAATAGCGCCGGGCAAGAATGCGCCGGCTGGCGCCTCAGCAGGCTCTGGCTTTGATTCGGAGGCTTCTTCGTCGATGACCTCGTAGGTACCGTCGAAGGTATTGCCTTCCTGGTAGGATGTATTCGGCGTTTCAACGCCGCTCGATTCGGGTGCGCTACCCTGGAGAACCGCCATCGCCTCTTGCAGTTTTCCCGCACGGGTTAGCCGCGTCGCTTCTTCCATTCGCTTAGTCATCGTGGCATCGATCATTTTCAATATCCTTATTCAATGATTGCGTAGTCAGTGTTTATTGAGTGAGCCTGAGCCCTTAGTGGATGCGATCTGCCAGAGCGGCCTTAACCGCTTTACTGGCGTGCAAGGCGCCCAGAACTACCACGGATTCGATAGTGGCGAGAGCCAGCTCAGGCGTTACGTCATCGGCTATGCTGGCCATGCCCAGCACCTGGATTTGTAACGTCTCGCCTGTCGCTTGCAGGGCTTCCAAATCTGCACGGCTATAGTGCTCAAGCCCGAGTACAAACGACTTTCGGGACACGGTCTCCTTGACCACCTCCGCATGAGTCGCCAGTTGATTACGAATGGCCGTGCGGATTAGATCCGTTCGGTTGGAGTAAAACCCTTCCTGCACCAGCAGGTCGATCTGCCCTAAGTCAACCAAGCCCAGATTAATGGTGATCTTCTCGCTGGAGTCACCGCTTTTACGACGCAGTTCATGCACGCTCATGTGTCATTGCCTCTTTTGCAGCGAAATAATCCATACACCATCCATATGGATGGTAATAATAGACATTAATCAGCAATAGTCCAGCTAATAGCGTAAATAAACGCTCACCCCGCCCCCTGCAAAGCCACTGTCGCTGAACTGACTTATTTCTCCTTTATGGTGAAACGATGACACTCTTTGTGGTTGGAGGTTAGCTTGCACATTGCCGATGTGACGATGTTCCATGCACCCGCCAGCGGCGGTGTACGTACCTATCTACAGGCCAAACACCGTGTTTTTTCACGTATCCCACAGCTGCGTACCAGCCTGCTGGTGCCGGGGGCGGAGCGCGATAGCCTGGGTGACCACCACACCTTACCGGCGCTACACCTGCCTCTAGGCCAGGGCTATCGTTTCCCACTACGTGGCTCCCCCTGGCGGGATGCCCTGATTGATCTAAAGCCTGATCTTATTGAGGCTGGCGACCCGTACGTAACCGCATGGGCGGCGTTAGCCGCGGGGCAGCGACTCGGCGTGCCGGTGGTCGGCTTCTATCACTCTGATCTTCCACGTTTGATGGGTGATCGCTTAGGGCGCTACGTTGAGAAGCGCTTAACCCGCTATGTAGCGGACCTTTATAGTCGGTTCGATAGCGTATTGGCGCCCTGTAACGCGATGGCAGATCGGCTGCGCGACTGGGGCGTCGACAATGTTCGCGTGCAGCCGTTGGGTGTCGATTTAGCGCAATTTAATCCCCAGCAGCGTGACCCGACGTTCCGCCAGACCATGGGCATACCCAGCGATAAAAAGCTGCTGATCTTTGTGGGACGTAACTCACGCGAGAAAAATCTTGATGTACTGCTTTCAACGATGCGTCAGCTAGACAGCGATTACCATTTGCTGTTGATGGGCCCCGGTATGCCGCATCACGTACCCAGCAATGTCACCATTGTGGATCGCTGCTGTGGTGCCCACGAGGTCGCCAAAGCACTGGCCAGTAGCGACGCTCTGCTGCACGCAGGCACCCGCGAAACCTTCGGCTTAGTTGCCCAGGAAGCCATGGCCTGCGGCATTCCAGTGGTAGCAGTCAGGGCCGGGGCGCTGGCCGAAAACGTGCCGTTGGGAGCGGGTATTTTATGCAAACCGCTCGACCCCACTGCCATGGCTGAGGCCTGTCTAGCGCTGTTTAGTAATGATATCGCTGCTAGCGGGCGCTATGCGCGTCGCCATGTCGAGCGCCATTTCAACTGGGATGGTGTTATGCACTCGCTGCTTGAGCACTATCAGCAGCTTTGCCACGGCAGCCAACCCTATGCACTCCACCAACACCACTAGTCGTCGCCAGCTACTGAAGTGGCGGCCTATCCACGGCGTAATGATTGCCTTGGCGCTGATTGCGCCGCTGGTGCTCACCGCCTGGCTGGGTGGAGCCGAGGCGCTGCAGCGCGTCAAACACTTCCCACTGGGGTTGCTGCTATTGATGCTGGTGATGGCCGTTCTGTGCTGGAACCTGAATGCAGCTAGGCTACGTTTGATGCTGGGGGGCCGTGCAGGCAGGCTCGGCCAGCGCGGCGCGCTAGGGATTGAACTAGCTTCTAAGTTTGCGCTGTGCGCCACCCCAGGCGGCAGCGGTGGCCTAGCGACCCTGCTGTTGCTGCTTGCACGGCGCGGCTTTCCGCCTGCCAAAGGCGCGGCAGTGTTTCTGATTGATCAAGGCTGTGACTTACTGTTTTTCCTGGCCATGTTGAGCGGCCTGGTGCTCTTTTCGGCGCTCAGCGATACCCAGTGGCCACACCAATCTCTCGTACAATGGGCGCTGGTGGGGTTAGCGTTCATGGCGACGCTGGTGAGTGTGGTCATGCGCTATCTACCAAGTCTACTGCGCTCACCCGGCGTGAACACGCCGTGGCCAAGCCAGTATCGCCGACGTTGGCTTGCACGGCGCCTTTTGCGCTGTCGGCATGCACTCAAGGTGACGCTAGAGCTGCCGCGCACGACGCTTCTTGCGATGATGCTATTGACCACCGCCCATTGGCTGATGCGCTACAGCTTGCTCTATTTGGCGGTTCTGGGAGTAGGCGGCCATGCAGACTGGATGTGGACCTTCTTGACTCAAATGCTGGCGATGGCCGCGAGTCAGCTTAGCTTTCTGCCTGGTGGCGCGGGCGCTGCGGAGGTGGGCGTGGGTGGTCTGTTGCTGCCGCTAATGGAGCGCGAACAGGCCGCCGCAGCGGTATTGGTGTGGCGATTGGTCAGCTACCATCTTTACTTGGCGGCAGGCGCACCGCTGTTTGTGCTGTATAGCTACCGAATGCTGCGTCGCTCGGCGCCATAGCAGTATTATTAAATAGCACGCAGAAATAAATAAGGGCGCCCCGAGGGGCGCCCTTATAGCGTGCAGCTAAACGTTCATGGCTTACCAGCCAGTCACTTCTTTCAGCGCATCACCGATTTCAGCCAAAGAGCGCACGGTTCTAACACCGGCGTCTTCCAGGGCCGCAAACTTCTCGTCAGCGGTGCCTTTACCGCCAGAGATGATGGCGCCCGCGTGGCCCATACGCTTGCCAGGAGGTGCAGTCACACCGGCAATGTAGGAAACCACGGGCTTGGAAACGTTGGCTTTGATGTAAGCTGCCGCTTCTTCTTCAGCCGTACCGCCGATTTCACCGATCATCACGATGGCTTCGGTTTTCGGGTCCTTCTCGAACATTTCGAGGATGTCGATGAAGTTAGAGCCCGGAATCGGGTCACCGCCGATACCCACACAGGTAGACTGACCGAAACCGTGATCAGTGGTCTGCTTAACGGCTTCATAGGTCAAGGTACCAGAACGAGATACGATACCTACGCGGCCCGGCTGGTGAATGTGACCCGGCATGATGCCGATTTTGCATTCGCCAGGAGTGATAACACCCGGGCAGTTCGGGCCGATCAGGCGTACGCCCAGCTCGTCACACTTCACTTTCGCTTCGAGCATGTCGAGCGTAGCGATGCCTTCAGTGATGCACACAATTAGCTTGATACCGGCAAACGCCGCTTCAAGGATTGAGTCTTTACAGAACGGCGCCGGTACGTAGATAACGCTGGCTTCCGCGCCGGTTTTCGCTACCGCTTCTTTCACGGTATTGAAAACGGGCAGACCGAGGTGCTCTTGGCCGCCTTTGCCCGGTGTAACACCACCGACCATTTTCGTGCCATAGGCAATCGCCTGCTCGGAGTGGAACGTGCCCTGGCCACCGGTAAAGCCCTGGCAGATGACCTTGGTGTTCTTATCGATCAGGATGCTCATTACTTGCCCTCCGCCGCTTTAACGACCTGCTGAGCCGCGTCGGTCAGACTAGTAGCCGCGATAATGTTCAAACCGCTAGATGCTAGTTTTTCAGCACCCAGTTCGGCGTTGTTACCTTCCAGACGTACGACTACCGGCACATTGACGCCCACTTGCTCAACGGCACCGATAATGCCTTCAGCAATCATGTCGCAACGTACGATACCGCCGAAAATGTTAACCAGTACGGCTTTAACATTGTCATCCGACAGGATGATTTTGAACGCTTCTGCCACGCGCTCCTTGGTGGCGCCGCCGCCAACGTCCAAGAAGTTAGCGGGCTTGCCGCCGCTCAGGTTGACGATGTCCATGGTGCCCATGGCCAAACCTGCGCCGTTCACCATGCAGCCGATGTTGCCATCAAGCGCTACGTAGTTAAGTTCCCACTTCGCCGCATCGGCTTCACGCTGATCTTCTTGCGAAGGATCACGCATGGCCTGCAGGTCAGGGTGACGGTATAGCGCGTTGCTATCCAGACCCAGTTTGGCGTCGAGGCAGTGCAGATTGCCTTCTTCAGTGACGACCAGCGGGTTAATTTCCAACAGGGCCAGGTCTTTGTCGTGGAACAACTGAGACAGACCTAAGAAAATCTTGGTGAACTGCTTGATCTGGTCGCCTTTCAGGCCCAGCGCAAAGGCTAGCTCACGCGCTTGGTACGGCTGTGCGCCGACCAGCGGATCGATTTCAGCTTTGAGAATCTTTTCCGGCGTCTCTTCTGCAACCGTCTCGATCTCTACACCACCTTCGGTAGAGGCCATGAAGACCACACGACGGGTAGTACGGTCGACAACGGCACCGAGATAGAGCTCGTCGGCGATGTCAGTGCAGGTCTCAACCAAAATCTTGGCAACCGGCTGACCTTTTTCGTCAGTCTGGAAGGTGACCAAGTTCTTGCCTAGCCACTTTTCAGCAAATGCTTTGGCTTCAGCCGGGTCTTTGATCAGCTTAACGCCACCCGCTTTACCACGGCCACCGGCGTGCACCTGGGCTTTAACCACCCACATGTCACCACCGATTTTTTTGCAAGCCTCTTCCGCTTCTTCGGGAGTGTCGACTGCAAAGCCTTTAGACACTGGTAGACCATAATCGGCAAACAGCTGTTTACCTTGATACTCGTGAAGATTCATCGATTCATGCCATTGGTTGCATGTGACTCGAACGATGATCAGTTCTTTTTTAAGAGCAGTCTTACAAAAACGGTCTTAAAAGAACTGGTCATCCCCGTTCTTTCGATCTTTGTTTGTTACCACAAAGCCGAAAGTTTGCGCCACCCATAAAAGGTGGCGCTTCGTTGTTTAACTAAATTACTTACGCTTCTTGCGATTGGCCATATGAATCGCATGGCCATCTACCGCAAGCGCTGCTTCGTGAACAGCTTCCGACATGGTCGGGTGCGCGTAGCAGGTCAGGGCCAGGTCTTCGGCACTAGAGCCGAATTCCATGGCAATCACGCCTTGGGCGATCATCTCACCAGCGTGTTGACCCACGATGTGCATACCGAGAATACGGTCAGTTTCCGCATCGGCGATAATTTTGGCACTGCCTTCGGTGGCGTTGTTAGCCATCGCACGGCCGCTTGCCGCGAACGGGAAGGTACCGGTTTTGACTTCGATGCCTTTCGCTTTAGCGTCTTGCTCAGTCATACCGACCCATGCCACTTCCGGGTAGGTATAAATGACGCTAGGAATCGCGTCGTAGTTCATCTCGGCTTTATGGCCAGCGATGATATCCGCCACCATGATGCCCTCTTCAGAGGCTTTGTGCGCCAGCATTGGTCCGCGTACACAGTCACCAATGGCGTAAACGCCCGGGACGTTGGTACGGCACTGGTCGTCAACAAAGATAAAGCCACGCTCATCCAGTTCAACGCTAACACCGTCGGCAATCACGCCTTTGGTGTATGGGCGACGGCCGACACAAACGATGAGTTTATCAAATGTCATCTCTTGTTCGCCGTTGGCATCGCTGTACTTCACAACGACTTCGTCGCCTTTGACTTCAGAACCGGTCACGCGAGCGCCCAATTTGATATCCAGCCCCTGCTTCTTAAGCAGTTTCTGCGTCTCTTTGGCGACGGTGGTGTCCACCATGGGCAGGAACGAGTCCATAGCTTCAAGTACGGTAACTTCAGAGCCGAGACGGTTCCATACGCTGCCCAGCTCAAGGCCGATGATACCGGCACCAATCACACCCAAACGCTTGGGTGTTTCAGTGAACTCAAGCGCGCCGGTTGAATCAACAATCAGGCCTTCAGTCAGTGGCGTCGGCGGAATTTCTACCGGCACTGAACCCGCTGCAATCACAATGTTGTCGGCGTCGTAAGTAGTGGTGTTGCCATCGGTATCGGTGACTTCAACCTGCTTGCCGGAAACCACTTTACCGGTACCTTCGATGGCGGTTACGCCATTGGCCTTGAACAAGCCAGAGATGCCGCCGGTCAAGTTCTTAACGATCTTGTCCTTGCGGGCCATCATCTTGGTAACGTCCATGGAAACGTCGCCAGCCTGGATACCCATATCGTCGAAATCGTGCTTGGCTTCAACGAACTTGTGGGAGGCTTCAAGCAGCGCTTTAGACGGGATACAGCCCACGTTCAAGCAGGTGCCACCGTGAACGACATTGCCTTCTTTACCAATCCATTTTTCAACACAGGCCGCTTTCAGGCCCATCTGTGCAGCACGAATGGCGGCAACGTAACCGCCAGGGCCGGCACCGATAACGATCACATCAAACTTATCAGCCATGTTGGCTCCTTTAGCTTGCTGGCCTCCCCCCATTTTAACGCGACTGGGTGGGAGGCTGTGTGCGAGTGCAGTTAAATCCTGGTTTAAGCAGTAGCGTACTCAATAAAGATGACGCTTATACTTTAGACATCCAGCAGCAGACGAGCCGGGTCTTCCAGCAATTCTTTCAAGGTAACCAAGAATTGAACGGCGTCTTTGCCGTCGATCATACGGTGGTCGTAAGAGAGCGCCAGATACATCATCGGACGAATCTCGACCTTGCCGTTAACTGCCATCGGACGATCCTGGATTTTGTGCATGCCCAGAATGGCGGTTTGCGGCGGGTTGATGATCGGGGTCGACATCAACGAGCCAAAAGTACCACCGTTGGTGATGGTAAAGGTGCCGCCGATCATGTCGTCCATGCCCAGCTTACCGTCACGACCACGCTTGCCGAAATCGACAATTTTGCGCTCGACGTCAGCAATTTTCATGCTGTCGGTGTCGCGCAGTACCGGCACGACCAGACCACGGTCGGTGGAAACGGCAACGCCGATATCCTGGTAACCGTGATAAACGATGTCGGTGCCGTCGATAGAGGCGTTCACGTCCGGATAACGTTTGAGCGCTTCTGAAGCTGCTTTGACAAAGAAGCCCATAAAGCCCAGTTTGATATCGTGAGCTTTTAAGAACGTCTCTTTGTACTGCGCACGCAGGGCCATGATCTCGGTCATGTCCACTTCGTTATAGGTCGTCAGCATCGCCGCCGTTTGCTGCGCCTGAACCAAGCGCTTGGCGATGGTTTGACGCAGGCGGCTCATCGGCACGCGCTTCTCGATGCGCTCCCCCTCGGCCGCCGGTGCAGCAGCCGATTTCGCCGGTGCCGCTGATTTGGCTGCTTTCTTGGCGGAACCGTCTTTGACCGCTTTCTGTACGTCTTCTTTCAGGATGCGGCCACCTTTTCCGGTGCCCTTAATCTTGGCAACGTCCAGGTCGTGCTCAGCCACCATTTTACGCGCAGCCGGAGCGAGGATCTTGTCACCGACTTTCTCATCGGCGCCATCGTCGTCGCTGCTGGTGTCAGCTTTAGCAGGCGCTGCATCGCCGCCGCTTTCGCTACCACTGCTGTCGCCACCGGCGCCTTCGGTAAAGGTCGCGAGAATCGCTTCGGATTCGACCTGGCTACCCTCTTCGGCTTTAATTTCAGCCAGGGCGCCATCGGCCGGCGCAACCACTTCCAGTACGACTTTATCGGTTTCGATGTCGGCCAGCACCTCATCGCGCTTGACCGCTTCGCCGACTTTTTTGTGCCAAGTGGCCACGGTGCCTTCCTGAATCGACTCAGGGAAGCTCGGGGCTTTTACGTCGTGCTGCTTGCCGCCACCGCTACTGGCAGGCTTTTCTTGCTTCTCTTCAGACGCCTTAACGTCAGACTTCTCTTCGGATTTTTCAGCGCTATCATCGCTAGAAGATTTCTCTTCCTTGCTGCCTGACGCACTGCCTTCACCGATTTTGCCCAGCACCTGCTCTGACTGAACGGTATCGCCCTCTTCGGCCATGACGTCGGTCAGGGTACCCGCTTCCGGTGCGACGACTTCAAGCACCACTTTGTCGGTTTCAATCTCAACAATCAGCTCGTCACGCTCAACGCTGTCACCCGGCTTTTTATGCCACGCCGCCACTGTGCCTTCGGCAACGGATTCCGGAAAGGTTGGCGCTTTGATCTCAGTAGCCATGTCGTTTCCCTTATGTGTTCTCTAAATCCGGTGGCCGCTTATAAATTAAAAGCGTCTTCCACCAGCTGGCGCTGCTGTTCAGTATGGACGGACATATAGCCAGCTGCTGGTGCAGCAGAGGCAGGACGTCCTGCAAATTTCAACTCGCGTCCGAAGCCATCTTTCAGCATATCGGCCACTGCACGCATATTGTGCTGACTGGAGTACCAAGCGCCCTGATTAAGCGGTTCTTCCTGGCACCACACAATGTCTTCTACATTGGTATAGCCTTGCAGCGCTTCCAGAAGCTCTTCTTTCGGGAAGGGATAAAGCTGCTCAACACGCAAGATTGCCGTGTCATGGCGCTCATTCTCGGCGCGCCAAGCGGCTAAGTCGTAGTAGACCTTGCCAGCACAAAGTACAACGCGGGTGACCTTCTCCGGCGCAAGATCGGCTTGATCAGCGAGCACCATATGGAACTTGCCGTGGGCCAGATCTTCAAGGCTCGACGTCGCTTCTTTATGACGCAGCAGCGATTTAGGCGTCATTACGATGAGCGGCTTACGCAGCGGACGAATCACCTGACGACGCAATAGATGATAAATCTGCGCGGGGGTCGTCGGTACGCACACCTGCATATTGTGCTCAGCACACATTTGCAGGAAACGCTCCAAGCGTGCCGAAGAGTGCTCCGGACCCTGGCCTTCGTAGCCGTGTGGTAACAGCATGGTCAAACCACACACCCGGCCCCACTTCGTCTCACCGGAGGAGATGAACTGGTCAACGACGACCTGTGCGCCGTTAAAGAAGTCACCAAACTGGGCTTCCCAGATCACTAAATCATTCGGTGCTGTGGTGGAGTAGCCATACTCGAACGCCAGCACGGCTTCTTCCGAGAGGAAGGAGTCATGAATAGTAAAGCGCGGTTGACCATCGGCCATGTTCTGCAGCGGAACATAAGTGGTGCCATCTTTCTGGTTATGCACCACCGCATGGCGGTGGGAGAAAGTGCCGCGGCCCACGTCTTGCCCGGTAATCCGAATCGGGTGACCCTGCTCTAACAGCGTGGCGTAGGCTAACGTTTCCGCAAAGCCCCAGTTCAGTGCCAAACCACCGGCCTGCATTTTACGGCGATCTTCATAAATCTTGGCGACTTGACGCTGAACGTCGACGCCATCCGGCACCTCGCACATACGGGCAGCCAACTGCTGCAGACGCTTCATATCAATCGTCGTGTCTGCATCGCCGGTCCACTCGTGGCCCAGGTAAGGCGCCCAATCAACGAATAGAGAGGCATTGGGCTCTTGCACCAACGCATTGGCTACGTGGTTACCCGCCACCAGGTCATCACGATAGGTCTCTATCATCGCTTTGGCGGACTCTTCAGAGAGCACACCCTGATCAACCAGGCGCTTGGCATAAAGCGAGCGCGCAGAGGGGTGATCTTTTATTTTGGCATACATCATCGGCTGCGTGCCTGACGGCTCATCAGCTTCGTTGTGGCCACGGCGACGGTAGCAGACCAGATCGATCACCACGTCTTTCTTAAACTGCTGACGGTAATCAAGGGCTACTTGAGTGGCGTGCAGCACTGCATCCGGGTCATCGCCATTAACATGGAAAATAGGCGCTTGAACCATCTTGGCAATATCAGTGCAGTATTCTGTGGAGCGTGCATCCAGCGGATGCGAGGTGGTGAAGCCCACTTGGTTGTTAATCACAATGTGGACCGTGCCACCGGTTTTAAAAGCACGGGTCTGGGACATCTGGAATGTCTCCATCACCACGCCTTGACCGGCAAACGCTGCATCGCCGTGGACGTTGATCGGCAGCACTTTGCTACCCTCTTCGTCGTTACGGCGATCTTGGCGGGCACGCACCGAACCTTCCACGACGGGTGCAACGATTTCCAGGTGCGATGGGTTAAACGACATCGCCAAATGGACTTCGCCGCCCGGGGACATGACGTTCGAACTGAAGCCCTGGTGGTACTTCACGTCACCTGAGCCACGCTCAATCACTTTCTTGCCGTCAAACTCATCGATCAAGTCAGCTGGGTTTTTACCCAAAATATTGACCAATAGGTTGAGTCGCCCACGGTGTGCCATGCCAATGACCACTTCCTTGGTGCCATAACCGCCGGCACGCTGGATGAGTTCATCCATCATTGGCACAAACGTTTCACCGCCTTCAAGACCAAAGCGCTTGGTACCTGGATACTTGGATGCCAGGTAATTCTCCAAACCTTCAGCGGCCGTCAAACGCTCCAGTACGTGCTTACGCACATCAGCACTGAAATCAGGCGCACTGCGTACCGACTCGAAACGTCGCTGTAACCAACGTTTCTCTTCCGTATCGACGATATGCATGATCTCGCAGCCGATGGAGCGGCAGTATGTGCGCTCCAACGCATCAACGATGTCACGCAGTGGCGCTTTGTCGATACCTAAAAAGAAAGAACCGGTTTGGAACTCGGTGTCCAAATCAGCTTTTGAGAGCTGATGAAAGGACAGATCAAGATCGGGGACGGGGGTGGGATTACGCAGTCCTAGCGGGTCGATATTGGCCTTTTGATGGCCACGGAAGCGGTAGGCGTTAATCAGCTGCAGGACTTTTACCTGCTTTTTGTTTTCACCGCTATCGGCAGCGGCGACTACACGGCCCGGACGACTTTCGCGCCCCAGCTGGTAGAACTGATCACGGACTGGGCTTAGTGGAACATCGTGGGAGGCACTGCCCTCGGGACGCGGCAACTCATCAAAATAGCTGCGCCATTCGTCAGGGACAGACTCAGGATCGGCGAGGTACTGCTCGTAAAGCGCCTCCACGTAGTGAACATTGCCGCCACTAACGTGAGAGGAACGCCACATCAACTCCATTATGCCTTGTTGCATCTCTCGGTCACCCTGCACTGATGGGGTGGTATCGGTATCGTCGCAAACGTGCGGCGACATCGCTATTGCCCTGCCGGCGGGGCGGGACGTTTGCCGGCGGCGCCGGCCAACGGCCGGAAACCCTATTCATCTAACTATTCATTATCTAACGCGTCATACGGTGTTTCGTCTTCAGTTCATGCTCGAAAGCCGGTACCCAAGGCACCGGCTTTCAAACTTGTCTGACCAGCGGTGCGACGTGACGCCGCACCACGTGACAAACCCTATGATAACAAGCGAAGCGCCATGATTTAAGTGGCATTGTTACCCAACTTAAGTGGCACACGCTTTTTTACTCAAATGTCATGAACTTAGGTAGCATCAGCGAGAAGCATTTCGCGAATTTTACCAATCGCCCGAGTGGGATTTAGGCCTTTTGGACAAACCGCCACACAGTTCATTATGCCACGGCAACGGAACACCGAGAACGGATCTTCCAGATTGCTCAACCGCTCGCTGGTAGCCGTGTCACGTGAATCGGCCAGGAAACGGTAAGACTGCAGCAAACCGGCTGGGCCAACAAACTTCTCTGGGTTCCACCAGAACGACGGGCAAGACGTTGAGCAGCAGGCGCACAGAATACACTCATACAAGCCATCAAGCTTGTCGCGCTCTTCCGGCGACTGCAGGCGCTCAATGGCAGGCGGCGGCGTGTCGTTTTGCAGATACGGCTGAATACGCTCGTACTGCTTATAGAACAAGCCCATATCGACCACCATATCGCGAATAACCGGCAAGCCTGGCAGCGGACGCAGCACCAGCTTGTTGTTCTTCACAACGTCTGACAAAGGCGTAATACACGCCAAGCCATTTTTGCCGTTCATGTTCATGCCGTCAGAACCGCAAACACCCTCACGGCAGCTACGGCGAAACGCCAAACCGCTGTCTTGCTCTTTCATCATATGAAGAACATCCAGCACCATCACATCGCGGCCTTTGGTATCGACCTGAAACTCCTGCATGTAAGGTGCGGAGTCGGTTTCCGGATTGTAGCGGTATACGGATACCTGAAGATTGGACATAGTGACTCCCTCTCGTCTATGCGGCGTTTAGTAGGTACGAACCTTAGGCTCGAACGTATCAACAGTTTTCGGCTTGAAGTTAACGTCGCGTTTTTTCAGCTCTTTCGTCGCAGGGAAGAACAGCGAGTGCTTCAGCCAGTTGACGTCATCACGGTCTGGATAGTCGTAGCGCGAGTGGGCGCCGCGGCTCTCTTTACGCTCAAGGGCAGCGATCGCCGTCGCTTCAGCCACTTCCATCAAGTTATCGAGTTCCAGCGCTTCTACACGGGCAGTGTTAAAGGCATTGGACTTGTCAGGCAGGTGGGCATTG
This sequence comes from Vreelandella sp. DA03-1M, assembly GCF_055725665.1. NCBI lineage: Bacteria > Pseudomonadati > Pseudomonadota > Gammaproteobacteria > Oceanospirillales > Halomonadaceae > Vreelandella > Vreelandella sp. DA03-1M. The sequence continues at coordinate 1,292,282 of NZ_CM146798.1, read as the reverse complement.
GCGATACGCTCACGCAGTAGCGCTAGCTTGTCGACGCCTTCCAGCATGTTTTTCTCTTCACGGAATACGCCGAAGGAAGTTTGCATGATGTCCTGAAGCTCAGCCTTCAGCTCAGGAATACTTTCACCACCCTCAGACTCATTCCAGCGCGTGATCCGCTTCATGGCCGACTCAATGTCAGACTCAGAAGCGTCCAGGTACTCAATGCCTGCGTTCAGCGCGCCTTCGATAAACATACCCGCGGCACGCCCAAACACTACCAGATCGAGCAGTGAGTTACCGCCCAAGCGGTTGGCACCGTGAACCGATACACACGCCGCTTCACCACAGGCAAACAGTCCGTTAACGATATGATCGTTACCGCTTTCGTCCATGGTAATCGCCTGACCATGAATGTTGGTTGGAATACCGCCCATCATATAGTGGCAGGTCGGCACGACCGGGATTGGATCTTTTGCCGGGTCAACGTGAGCAAAGGTCTTAGAAAGCTCAACGATACCGGGCAGGCGCTTACCAAGCACTTCTTCGCCCAGGTGATCAAGCTTCAGGAAGACGTGATCGCCCTTCTCGCCACAGCCACGACCTTCCAGAATTTCCATGACCATTGAACGAGCAACAACGTCACGGCCGGCCAAGTCTTTGGCGTTCGGTGCATAACGCTCCATAAAGCGCTCGCCGTCTTTATTGATCAGGTAGCCGCCTTCACCGCGGCAGCCTTCTGTGACCAGCGTGCCCGCACCGTAAATGCCGGTCGGGTGGAACTGCCACATTTCCATGTCCTGCATCGGGAAGCCCGCACGCAGCGCCATACCGATGCCGTCACCGGTATTGATCAAGGCGTTAGTCGTGGAGGCGTAAATACGGCCTGCACCACCGGTCGCGAGTACCGTGGCCTTCGATTTAACGTGAACTACTTCGCCCGTCTCGATGCACATGGCGATACAACCGACCACGTCACCGCTGGCGTTTTTGACCAGATCAACCGCGTACCACTCGTTGAGGAACACGGTGTCGTTCTTCAAGTTATTCTGATAAAGCGTGTGCAACAGCGCGTGGCCGGTACGGTCAGCCGCCGCACAGGTACGTGCCGCCTGGCCACCTTCACCGAAGTTCTTTGACTGACCACCGAACGGACGCTGATAAATACGGCCGTTATCTAAACGCGAGAACGGCAGGCCCATGTGTTCGAGCTCAAAGACCGCTTTCGGGCCTTCAGAACACATATACTCAGCCGCGTCCTGGTCAGCGATATAGTCGCCGCCTTTAACGGTGTCGTACATGTGCCAGCGCCAGTCATCATTCGGGTCATCAGACGCGATTGCACAGGTGATACCACCCTGAGCAGAAACGGTGTGAGAGCGGGTCGGGAAAACTTTCGATAACACGGCCGTCTTTTTGCCGGACTTGGCAAGTTCAAGCGCGGCTCGCAGGCCAGCACCACCGCCACCAATGATAATGGCGTCAAACGTCAGGCTACGCAGATTAGACATGTAATCAAGCTCCCCACAGAATTTGAATGCCCCACACCAAGTACACGAAAATGCCCAGGATGATGACAGCTTGGACACCCACGCGCAGGCGAGTGGACTTGAGATAGTCGGTGGTGACGGTCCATAGGCCGATCCAGGCGTGCGCGGCTAAGGCGACGAACGCCAGTAGCGAGAAAATCCGCATCCACGTCTGGTTGAACAGGCCGCTCCACGCGTAGTAATCGAGATCGGGATTAAACAGCAGGAAGGCAACGATAAAGACCGTGTAGATGGCCAGAATTACCGCCGAAACGCGCTGCATCAGCCAGTCAGAAAGCCCACTACGGCCAAAACTTGTGATGTTAGTTACCATACCCAAACTCCTGCCAGAATAATCAGAACGGCACTGACCACGACGGTGATCTGCGCTTTTTGTACGCCACCTTCAAGGGTTACCCCAATATCGGCATCCATCAGCAGGTGCTTAATGCCTGCTACAAAGTGGAATGCCAGGGCGGACAACAGCCCCCAAGCGATTAACTTAGCCAAGAAATTATTGGCCAGCACATCGCTAACGGCGTCAAAACCCGCCGGAGATGACAAGGATTTACCCAGCGCCCAAAAAGCGAAAATCAGGCCAATGAACAGGATGACACCCGTAATACGGTGTGCGATCGACGTCAGGGCCGGCAGTGGGAAATGGATCGTAGTAAGGTCTAGGTTTACGGGTCGTTTGCTATTCACGGCTTTGTACACACTCTCTTGGCCCGCTCTGCGACAGGTCGGGCATGGCCCGAGCGGGCGGTGGTTGCTGGAAGGGGCTCGGCCGTTGCCAAGTCGGGCACGACCACCTACCTGCCGGTCGCGCGCCGTGGATTATAAGAACCTTCGCCCTCGCTTACAAACCGAACTCAGGCTTAACTCGACTATGGTGCAAGAAAATTACCATCATTCGGATTCGATTTTGCGCTGCAGCATCGCTATAGTGACGATAGAGTAGCAATTTGATAAGCCTGTTAACATCTCATGTTAAACTATTGTTAAAATATCGCCGGTCTTTTAACGCTTTGTCATATTGTAGACTTTTAAATCTTATACAACACTCATCATAATAACAATTTTTGTACAATACACAGCTAGCGCTTAGGCTAATTGACAAAATGTCGCACACTTCTATAGTGGGCAGGCCTTTTCGCCGGCGCGGTATGCGCAGCAACGACTTTACGTCCCAACCCGAATTCGAAAGGAGGCCAGCATGGCTGACAGGAAAGCGACATTGACGGTAGACGGTCTTGATAAACCGATCGAGCTACCCATGTATTCCGGCACACTTGGCCCCGACGTCATCGACGTACGCGGCTTAGGCGCTGAAGGCCTGTTCACCTACGATCCCGGCTTTATGGCCACCTCTTCCTGCCAATCTGCCATCACCTATATTGATGGCGGCAAGGGCGTACTGCTTCACCGCGGCTACCCCATCGACCAGCTGGCCAAAGAGTCTAATTTCGTAGAAGTGTGCTACACCCTGCTATTTGGTGAGCTACCTAACGACGAGCAATACGCAGATTTTGAATCGCGCATTCGTAACCACACCATGGTTCACGATCAGATCAACAACTTCTTTAAAGGGTTCCGCCGCGACGCGCACCCGATGTCTATCCTGTGTGGCGTAGTCGGCGGCCTAGCCGCTTTCTATCATGACCATATGGACATTACTCAAGAAGAAGATCGTGTGATTAGTGCGATCCGTCTGATTGCTAAAATGCCGACGCTGGCGGCCATGTCGCACAAGTATAATGTGGGGCAGCCGTTCAACTATCCGCGCAACGACCTGAGCTATGCAGAGAACTTCCTCTACATGATGTTCAGCAACCCGTGCGAAGAGTACAAAATTAACCCGGTATTCGCGAAAGCCATGGACCGCATCTTTATGCTACATGCGGACCACGAGCAGAACGCCTCTACCTCTACGGTACGCCTTGCAGGCTCCACGGGCGCTAACCCATTCGCCTGTATCAGCGCTGGTATCGCGGCACTTTGGGGCCCCGCTCACGGCGGCGCTAACGAAGCCGTACTGGCGATGCTCGACGAAATCGGCGAAGACTCCGAAGAGAACATCCAGCACTTTGTCGATAAAGCCAAGGACAAAGACGACCCATTCAAGCTAATGGGCTTTGGCCACCGCGTATATCGCAACTTCGATCCGCGCGCCAAGGTAATGAAAGAGACCTGCGACGAAGTACTTGCAGAACTCGGCATGGCCGACGACCCACAGCTTAAAATCGCCAAGCGTCTTGAGCAGATCGCCCTTGAAGACGAGTACTTCATCGAGCGTAAGCTATACCCGAACGTAGACTTCTATTCAGGCATCATCCTGAAAGCGATGGGTATCCCCACCAATATGTTCACCGTGATCTTCGCGGTATCGCGCACCATTGGCTGGATCTCTCATTGGCACGAAATGCTCAGCGAAAGCTACAAAATCGGCCGTCCGCGTCAGCTCTATATTGGTCATGACCAGCGCGACTACCCGAAAAAATAAATCAACACCCCGCTTGATCAAAGGCCACCTTCGGGTGGCCTTTTGCGTAAGGTCCCTTTCACGCTGGGCTGGCATTACGCCAGTCACCTGCCAGCGACTTGAGCCAACAAAGGTCTCTACTCGCCTGTCGTTCGCACCGCTACACCAACGAGGGCTTGAGCAAGTTCACCGCCTGACGGGCTACTATAATGCCCGTGCAACCAACACCAGCTGACTTCGCTGGGTATCTCCATTACTTAGTCAATTTTGAATCAACCATTGCGCTAAATCACCACCATTAAAACACCTGAGCACCCCTAATATCGCTTGACATTTTTGCCTCTCGGCTTCGCTCAGGGTTTTCCACACTATCTGTGGATAACCCTGTTCACAACCACTTCAAAACGTCCCACAATCGCCATGGGCAGTGGGCCAGCCTTAAATTGGTCATTTTTTGATCTAATGTAAGTCATTGTTTTTTAATGATTTAAGTTCTGTTCAATATTTTTTGCGTCAACAACAAGGGGTTGTGCACAACCTTGAAATCAGAATCGCAAAAGTGGACAAGTCAAGCATAAAATCGCCCAAAAAGTGGCGATTTGTAGCTTTTTTGTGAACGGCAGGAACGCAGAAATCCAGCAGATGAGAAGACTCATTGCCAGAAAAAACATTAGAAAGGGAGTAGTAAGTAGTGGCGTCCCATAGGGGGTTCGAACCCCTGTTACCGCCGTGAAAGGGCGGTGTCCTAGACCACTAGACGAATGGGACGTATAACACTAGACATATAACGCTAAAAGCGTGTCTTCCCGAGCAACTATTCACATGCTGCTGAATTGGTGGAGCCTAGCGGGATCGAACCGCTGACCTCAACACTGCCAGTGTTGCGCTCTCCCAGCTGAGCTAAGGCCCCACATGTCGCGAAGACGGAGCGTATAATACTGATTCCCCTGGCCTTCGTCAACATGAAAAACGCCAATTACTTAAAGATAAGAAATTGGCGCTAGCACTATCTCAATTGCGGTTAGCTGATGTTACTAAGCTCTTTCACAGAGCTCTTTCACAGAGCTCTTTCACGAAGCTATTTCACGAAACTCTTTTTCAAAGCGCTTCGCCTGTTTCTTAGAGACGCCACCCAACACCTCTATCGCGCTGCGCAGGCGAGCCCGGGTAACGTCGGAGCCAAGAATCGCCATGGCGTCCATAACCGAGGTGCTGGACGTACTGCCGGTAATCGCAATAAACACCGGCGCCAGGAACGCTTTCATTTTCAAATCAAAATGCTCGGACAGCAGCTTAACTTCGCTCAGTAGCGCCTCTTTATTCCAAGCGGAGACGCCTTCAAATCGCCAAACAAGGAACTGGAGCAGTTTTACCAGCTCCTCTTCCTCAAGCTTCACACTCTCAAACGACTCTTTAGTCAGTGCTGGCAAGCCCGAGAAGAAGTGCCCTGCCAACGGCATGACCTGGGAGAGCGTTTCTACCCGCGGCCGTACCTGCGGCAGAATCTGCTTAATATAGGCTTCATTGAAGGCCCACTCACGCAGCGCGCTTAACAGCGCATCGTCGTCCAGGTCTTCACGAATATAGACGCCGTTCAGCCAGGTCAGCTTCTCCAGGTCGAATACAGGGCCGCCTAACGAGACACGCTGCACATCAAATTCTGCCATCATTTCTTGCAGACTGAATTTCTCGCGCTCATCGGGCATTGACCAGCCCATCCGCCCCAAATAGTTGGTGACGGCCTGGGGTAAAAAGCCCATTCGACGGTAATAGTTGATCGACGTTGGGTTCTTGCGCTTGGAGAGTTTGGATTTATCCGGGTTGCGCAGCAGCGGCATATGACAAAGTTGCGGCATTTCCCAACCAAAATACTCATACAGCAACTGGTGCTTTGGTGCGGAGTTAATCCACTCCTCCCCACGCAACACATGAGTGATTGCCATTAAATGGTCGTCGACCACGTTGGCTAAATGGTAGGTAGGCATGCCATCTGATTTGAGCAAAATTTGCGCGTCTACCTGCGCCCACTCCACCTCGATTATGCCACGCAGCATGTCCTTAACAACGCACACGCCTTCGGCGGGCACATTCATGCGCACTACATAAGGCCAGCCCTCTTGCTCACGGCGCGCTTGCTCTTGTGCATCCAGCGCTAAATCTGCAGGTTTTAAGGCCAGCTGCAATCCTGCGGCTTTGCGTGTCTCACGCAGCTCATCCAGCTCTTCACTGGTGCGGTAGCACTTAAACGCATGACCGGCATCCAAAAGTTGTTGAGCGTGTTGGGCATAAATGTCGCCACGCTCGCTTTGCCGATATGGGCCATAGGGGCCACCCACATCAGGGCCTTCATCCCACTCAAGACCCAGCCAGCTCAATGAATCAAGAATCATCTGCTCTGATTCAGGCGTAGAACGCACCCGATCAGTGTCTTCAATACGAAGGATAAATTGGCCGCCATGCTGACGAGCAAAACATAGATTAAAAAGCGCGATGTAAGCCGTACCAACGTGGGGGTCCCCTGTCGGAGAAGGCGCGATGCGAGTACGTACGGTCATGAAAACGTCCTATTGGCAAAAATGCATAGCGTTATTATACGCACCTTAGGCGCAACCAACAGCGGCACCCAGGGAACAACTCGCGCAAGAAAGCGTCAGAGAAATTAACTCAACGTTATTTGTCCACTAATGCGCGCTAAAGCACAATCGCTTAGTATGGCACTGTAGCAACCCCTTGAGCGCATACCTCAAGACTGAAGCAGAGCAATAACGTATGTTCGTAGCGCCACTATTTATATTTTATATTGAAAAAGACGACTATAGTGGAAGACATTCACGAGCTTTTTAGCTCATCATCAGGAAAACGAAATGGAATCGCTAGGCTCACGGATCAAGCAACTGCGGCTTAGGGCCAAGCTCAACAAAGCTGCCCTTGCACGCAAAGTTGGCGTGTCAGATGTCACCATTTCTTATTGGGAATCCGGGGCGATCAAACAGATCGGTCACGAACGCTTAGTTGCGCTCGCTGACGCCCTCGACTGTTCCCTGGCAACACTATTGGAAGGTGATAGCGCACCCGAGCTATTAACGTTGACTCATACTGGTCCCCTCCCCTGGGAACAGGTACAGGCAACCACCATTAAAGTGCCCAGCCATTTGCCGTTGAACATCGACTGGAAAGCACCATGTGTGATGGCAACCCCTGGCCAAGGTACGGATTTTTCGCCCGTTAACGCTGGTGATTTACTGCTGCTCGGGCCTACCCATGTGTTTCATAAAGCGGGCCACTACGTGGTGCAACGCGATGATCGTTTCGTCATTGAGCACTTCGCCAAAGCCCCCAGTGACACATCGATTCATGCAGTACTATTAGCCCATTGGCATCCTGCCTAAAGCGTCTACCTCCCCGGACTCTCTAGCACCTCCACCTGGTCACGCGTTTGCCTTGGTTCACTCCCCACCAAGAAACGCTGTGAGTAGGTGGCCACTTGGCCCAGCCCATGGCGGGATTGGCTGACAAGCTCTCCCGCCAGGTGCTGGCCCTCGTGGCCAATACGCGCCTGCACGGCGACTGGCTGCACGCTGCCTTCCGAGACTTCCACGCGGACATCGTAGCCGCCATCGGGCAGCCCACTGCCAGAACCAAACGGGCCGGCTGCAAACTGGCCATTTTCGATTTGCGTTCTTGCCTGCCAACGCACCCGGCTGATCTCACGCTCGACTACAATGCGTACCTGGGTGCCATCCGGTAAGTTGCTTTTACCTTCCACCATTAAGCGCCGATCGCTGCGTAAGGCGACCTGCGTCGATATCTCGACAACAAGCGGCTCTACTTCCACCTCAGCAATTTCCGACTCAGTCACCGGGGCTTCAGGGGTGGCCTCAGGTTGCGCGGAGGAAACTGTGTCAGTTGACGGCTCCTCCATGTCGCTACAGCCTGCCAATAGCGCAACTACCACTACCAAAACGCCAACATTGCCTATTACCTTGCGCATACGAACTCCGAAACATTACTTGTCCTGCAGCTTACCACTGCATCGCCGCTACCACAGTCGAATACTCGACTTTGGTCCCGCTACACGCGCCGCTTCCGGTACAATGTGCTTATCGTGCTAACAAGACACTTTTAGGAGCAGCGGATTTGGACATCATCTGGTGGTTGGCATATGTAGCACTGGGCGGCTTTGTTGGCTTGATGGCAGGCTTATTAGGGATTGGCGGCGGTGGCATTATGGTGCCGATTTTAACGTCGCTATTTGTACTTCAAGGTGTGCCCCATGAACATCTCGCCCACTTGGCGTTAGGCACTGCCATGGCGTCTATTATTCCTGCGTCTACCGCCAGCCTGCTTTCCCACCATCGGCACAAGGCGGTACGCTGGGACATCGTGCGGTATATTACCCCCGGCATTTTAGTCGGCACGTTTTTAGCTACCTTTATCGCCGCGCTGATCCCCACCCGTAGCCTAGCCATCTTTTTCGCCTGTTTTATGGTGCTAATGTCGCTCCAGATGTTGGCAAACATCAAGCCCAAACCGAACCGCGGCCTACCTAGCCCAATGGGAGTAAGCGGTGTGGGCCTGGGCATCGGTGGTATTTCAGCGCTGGTGGCGATTGGTGGCGGCTCACTAACCGTGCCCTTCCTCACCTGGTGCAACGTCAAACTCCCCCGCGCGATTGGCACCTCGGCAGCCGTTGGGCTACCCATTGCCGTCGCTGGGGCGCTGGGTTACATCATTAATGGTTGGAGTACAGCCGGGCTGCCTAGTGCCGCGCTAGGCTATGTTTATCTTCCCGCGTTTCTACTAATGGCGCCGTTCAGCATTATAACCGCTCCGATTGGTGCCAAGCTCGCCCACAAGCTGCCCGTCGCGCTACTCAAGCGCGTATTCGCGTTTATGTTGATGGGACTGGCGCTGCAGATGGTGTATGCGGTGTTTACGGCGTGAGCTATACCTGCAGTATTAGGATAGAGACGCTGTAAGGCATTGCCAGATGAAAGGAAAGCAGCGTATTTCCGTGCCATAATATTCGGCCCGTTTGTAGGAGGCGGCATGGGCATTATTTTTGGTAATCGGGAATTTATTGACGAAACCACTCTCCCAGGGGCACAGGTTCAGCATTTTTCGCTAGCTGGGACTAACTACGGCGCGTTATTTATTCCTCGTCCCGCATGGGACGATAACACCGCTCTTAAAGTGACCCAGGAACTAGGCGTTCAGATCCCAGAAGATGCCTACGAGATCAAATTTGATACGCTTGATAGCCTATTGGATGACAACCCAGCCCATGGCTACCGTACTCGATATCAGTTAGGTCTAGCCCCTTACTCCTTAACTGAGTTGAATCTACTCGGCTCTGGCTTGCTAGAGTCCATTAGCCTGTTTGATTATGATATGCATGGCTCGGGCTATTATGGCTGTGCCGTTGATGACAATACTCAGCTGTGCCACTATTACAGAAGGCTTTATCGACGCTATGGAGCTTATTTCCTAGCTAGCGGTCTAACGCCCTATACCTCCCAGAGAGGAACATGCTATGCATTTATACGCGGATGAACACATCACACAGCAGCAGCGCAAGGCAGCAACCATTGAGGCCGCACGTAAGCGCTATCTTGCCGCACAACGGCAAGGCAATGTAAAAATCAGCCTGAGCGCTGAGGAAGCGCAGAAACGCGCTCAGAAGTCCGTTTTTCGCCTGTCCTAATTGTTAGCTTCAACCCCCCCCCCGACCACTCCACATGGTCGGGGATTTTTATTGCCGCATTAATCTGGCGAAACGTTTCCGCAACGCGTGCTCTTAGGCGACACCTTCAATATGGCAAAGTTGCCAGCAAGTTATTTCCCGTTACGCAATGTAATGACCACCTGCACCATCCAACGCCTCGCCTGCCTAACTCCCCCCTTAAACTGCTGCACAGTCGCAAAACAGCCCTAACTACCTCGGCCGACAATTGGCGGCAACGGAAGCCCAACCAGATAGACAAACCACAAATGGAAGAGGAACGCCAGCGCAGCCAACAGCTAATGGCCACCATGGACGCGCTATACGACGAATTGGGATGAGTTGATGGTGGCGTATACGAATGAGGGGGCGGCGAAACAAGCAGTAAGAAATATTTAGTTGAAAAAACATCAAGTTGCAAAAATCTAGATTGGGCTATAACAATGAAACACCTATTATTTTGCATAAAAATCCGTGAAAATGGGCTTCAAATTCGAAATTGCCAAATACACTAAATTGAGAGTCAATATGTCTTCGCCCCGCTCATTCGTTACTCCCCTACGCTACCCGGGAGGAAAGGCTCGCCTTGGTGAATGGTTGGGTAGTTTAATGCGGCACAATGGCATCAGTGGCGGTTCATATGTAGAGCCTTATGCAGGGGGTGCAGGTGCTGCTATCTACTTGTTAACACATGGTTATGTTAACAACATAATTATAAATGATGCTGATCCAGCAATTTATGCCTTCTGGTGGTCGATCTTAAATGATGACAAGTTTTTCTTCGATCTTTTTGAGAAAACTGAAATCAACATGGAAAGTTGGTATCAGCAAAAAAATATAGTTAACAATCCGGATGAACATAGTATAACCGAACTCGGATTTGCCACCTTTTTTCTAAACAGAACCAATAGGTCTGGAATAATATCAGCAGGTGTCATTGGGGGAAAAAAACAAGAAGGAAAATATAAGATTGACGCTCGTTATAACAAAGAAAAGCTTTTGAAAAGAATAAAGAGCATAAACTCCCTCAAAAATCACATAACTGTTTACAACTTGGACGCGTTAGAATTAGTAACAAAAAAACTCCATGAAGAAAACAGCAAATGCCTTGTTTATCTCGACCCCCCTTATTATGTCAAGGGCAGTCAATTATATAGAAACCATTATCAACCTGAAGATCACGCTAAAATTGCAGACACAGTAAGAAAAATCCGCCATCCCTGGCTAGTAACTTATGACAACTGCGATCCTATAAGGGCTCTATACTCTCAAGAACGGAATGTTGAATTTTCGCTACATTATTCTACGCACTTATCAAGACCAAATGCAACTGAAATCATGTTTTATGACAACTTAACATTGCACAACAGCCCTACACTCCGTCGTTAGGAAGGCTTAGCCCTCCAACAAATTCCTATATAAAATGAAACTTCATCCCATAGACTATTTAGAACTTGTCCCGTGGGATGAAATGATTCTGAATGAACATACTTCTGAATAGTTTTTATGTGGAGCATGCTTTCGGCAGTACGGGTTTGACGCATCACAACTTCATACTCATCCTTAGCTATAAACCCATTTTCCAGCATATGGTCAGCGACTTTAGCAACTTGCTTATGAAAATCTTGATCTTTTTTAACATCACTAAAATTATTACAATAATTTTCTGTACTAATTTCAATTAAAGCCCTTAATAGCATTGCAACTGCAATTGGCGTTCCCGGGGTACTTCTGCTACCGTTAGTTTTTAAACGTCGAAGCTCCGCTACGATATTCTTAGCCTTTGTATTAACGGTAGGAATTGGGATTCCATCCTTCCCTCTCGGAAACAGCCCGGGGCGTTCCCATGAGGCAGAACGAGTACCTTTAACTTGTGAACCGGTTCCAGCTGGCTTTTCAATTTCAGCATCATCAGAGCTAGTAGACTGACTATTATTAGATGCACTTTCGCGACTATTACCTGTTGCTTCATTTGAGTCTGAACTTTCTTGATTATTTATCTCTGACTCTCCTTCTGCTCTTGCTCCCGTATTAGAATTGCTATCAGCTTCATTTTCTAAATTAGCGTTTAGGCCAACACTTCCTCTTACTTCATATAGGTATGATTTAGCACTGTCTGGTGAAAAAACATCCCTTACAGGCTTACCACTACTAAAGTCCGAAATAACTTTAATTGCCATTAACTTTGCAGTAGCTTCTGGAACCATCAGCTTTAAAGCATCATCATCTTGCACTTCAAAGCCTAAAAAATTCATATTTTCTTTTGTAAAAAACCTGTGCAAACTAGTTATTGGAAAATCATCCTCAACAATTAAGCCCTTGGATTCGGCCCAAAGTAAATATTTTCCAGCTCGTCTATAATCTGTTGAACCATTATGATTCAACGAAAAAACAGCTTTCATATAAGCAGCCCAAGAGAGTTGCCCAGCTCCTCCCATAGCTCCAGAGTGTCTTGCAATAACCTCCTTCTCTAAAGACTGTATATCACCACTTGAAAGACACTCAACTTTATCTAATATGTTATCTTTGAATTCATCTGCAATTCTTTTTATTTTCAGCTTCAAGTATTCTACAGGGCATCTTTCAGGGTGCCTTAGCAGCTTAAGTGCTGTCGTACGCCTATTACCATCCCATACTAACCACTCCCCATTATCTAAAGGCTGAACCAAAATGGGCATAGTTGTTAATCCATTTTCAGCGATATCCTGTATCAGCGTAAGCATTTGCTCTTCTTTGGCCAATATTTTTCAATACAGTCTCGCTGATCAGCTCCGGTTCTGATACGTGCATTTCCAACGTCTAGCAACAAATCATCAACAGAAATTTCTTTATTAGTAAAATTACGTCTACTCACTTTGCCCCCGATATTTTTAATATAATGATTAAAATAGACTTTGAGACTTGCTCAACGGTTATTTATCAAACCACCCGCCCAATCCGAATCTCACACCGCCCCAGAATCTCCATATTATGCATATCCAGGCGGCTTGATAATTTCCGGCTGGTAGTGGTCGTTGACGCTGATTAGGTACAGCGCACCGCCCGCCAGGCGCTGTACTCGTCAGATCCGTCGCTCGCCACTTACCAGCAGTATGAACACGCCTTCCTATTTTGGGACGCGGCATTTTTGTACCAACCATTTACTAACCTTAAGAAAGCCTAACCCATCAATAAGGCTAGCACCATTCTCCAAAGGCACATTTACAGCGCTATTTCATGGCATTGCTGGGTGATAACCAACCTAATCTGCGGCGCAAGCGCTCTGGCAACTACCCTGCTATGTGCTGGGCGCCCTTTCTTACGTACAATAGCGCGCATACAACACGCTACTTGTGAGAAAGCTCTCAAGGTGTACTAGGTTTTTTAGGCATCAGCTGCCCTCACTGCTTGGTACATCAGGTGCGTTAATTACGGTTTTAAGAGGCAATAGGGCTGCATCCAGTGCAGCCAACAGTGTTATTAAATGACTAATTTAATTAAAGAAAATAGTGAAGATCGTGGGCGGCTTTTTTCTGTGGCCCCGATGATGGACTGGACGACCCGCGACTACAGAGCTTTCGCACGTACCTTAACCAAGCGGACGCTGCTGTATACCGAGATGGTGACGACCGGTGCTATTTTGCACGGAACGCCCCGTGAGCGCTTTTTGGGCTACAGCGAAGTGGAGCATCCGCTTGCGCTGCAGTTGGGCGGCAGCGATGCCGGTGAGCTGGCGGAGTGCGCGGCGATTGCCGAGGCGTGGGGTTATGACGAGGTCAACCTGAACGTGGGTTGTCCGAGCGACCGCGTGCAGAACAATATGATTGGCGCATGCTTGATGGGTTACCCCGAAAAGGTCGCGGATGCAGTGCGGGCGATGCAGGCGGTGGTGTCTATTCCGGTCACGGTGAAGTGCCGTATTGGCATCGATGACCAGGATGAGGACGCTGACCTCGAGCGGTTTATCGCGATCGTCGCGGACGCAGGCTGTGAGGTGTTTACCGTTCACGCCCGTAAGGCGTGGCTACAGGGGTTGTCGCCTAAGCAGAACCGCGATGTGCCGCCGCTTAACTACCCACGCGTTCATCGTTTAAAGCAGAGCCGGCCCGAGCTACATATCGGTATTAACGGCGGCATTAAAACGCTGGCCGAGTGCCGTGAACAGCTCACCCAGGTGGATAGCGTGATGGTGGGGCGTGAGGCGTATCAAAACCCTTGGCTACTGGCAGGCGTCGATGAACAGCTGTTTGGTGAGCAAGGCCCGGCAGCGAGCCGCTTGGGTGCCGCGAAGGCTTTTCGGCCTTATATTCAGCAGCGCTTGGATGAAGGCGCGAAGCTGAATCATATTACCCGCCACCTGCTGGGATTGTTTCAGGGTTGCCCTGGCGGCAGGCGCTTTCGGCGTCATTTGTCGGAACACGCCCATAAAGAGGGCGCAGGATTGCGCCTATTTGATGACGCGCTTAGCTTGGTAAACGAGCCCGAGTGCGTTGTATAAGTGCATTGTATAAAAAACCCGCTACGCAAGCGTAGCGGGTTCGTTTTCCTACTAGCGTAAGCTTACTGACCGTTTTCCCGGCGGTTCGCCATTACGCCCTGCTCGACACGCTCGCCGATCGTTTGGTCGACGTTTTTCCAGTACTCAAATACCCGTGATAGCACCGGCTCTTCAACGCCATCGGAAACGTGACCCACAATGTTGTTTACCAATCGGTCGCGGGCAGCATCATCCATTACCTTATTGACTAGGTCATTGGCTTGATTGAAGTCGCCATCGCCCGGGCGCAGCGTGTACGCGGCGCGAACCAACTCGCCGTCCGTCTCCCAAACCGCCTCTTCCGGATACCTTTCCGGATTGGCGTGCGCGCCCCCTTTGCTATTAGGTGCGTACACCGGGTCGGTGGAGTGGGCAATACGCATCTGACCACCTTGGCTGTAGCTGTTAACCGGGACCTTGGGTGCGTTAACGGGAATATGTTGGTAGTTCACCCCTAAACGCGCGCGGTGCGCATCAGCGTAGGAGATTACCCGCGCCAAGAGCATTTTATCCGGCGAGAAACCGGTGCCCGGTACCGAGTTGCTGGGCTGAAACGCTGCCTGTTCGATTTGGCTGTGGAAATCGACGGGGTTGCGATCCAACGTCATCTTACCGACTTCTTGCAGCGGGTAGTCGCCGTGCGGCCATACCTTGGTCAAATCGAAGGGGTTGATGTGGTAGGTCTTGGCATCTTCAAACGGCATAATCTGAACTTGCAGCGTCCAGGTGGGATAATCCCCGCGTTTGATGGCATCGAACAGGTCGCGGCGATGGTAGTCGGCATCCGCCCCCGCCATCTTATCGGCCTGTTCCTGGGTCATGCACTTAATGCCCTGGTCCGTCTTGAAGTGGTACTTCACCCAAAAGCGCTCGCCTGCAGCGTTGACCCACATATAGGTATGGCTTGAATAGCCGTTCATGTGGCGCCAACTGGCAGGGATACCACGATCGCCCATTAGCCAGGTCACCTGGTGGGCAGATTGCGGCGAAAGCGTCCAGAAGTCCCACTGCATATCGTGATCACGCAAGCCGTTATCCGCTCGACGCTTTTGTGAGTGAATAAAGTGCTGGAATTTGAGCGGATCGCGAACGAAAAACACAGGGGTATTATTACCCACCATGTCGAAGTTGCCCTCTTCGGTGTAGAACTTCAGCGAGAAGCCACGAGGATCGCGCCAAGTGTCCGGACTACCTGCCTCACCGGCCACCGTCGAGAAACGAGCCAACATCTCGGTTTTCTTGCCCGGCTGGAGAAAGTCCGCCTTGGTGTATTGGCTAACGTCGTGAGTTACTTGGAAGTGACCAAAGGCGCCACTCCCTTTTGCGTGGGGCTGACGATTCGGAATCATTTCCCGGTTAAAGGCAGCCATCTGCTCCATCAAATAGTGATCATGCAGAACGATCGGCCCATCGGGGCCTACTGAAAGTGAATGTTCATCACTGCTAACCGGTATACCCGCATCCGTTGTGGTGTGTTTTGGTTTATCGCTCGTCATCGCTTTTCCTCCATGTCACGGTAGACGTGGCATATGATCGCCACTCGTTCTAGTACGATGAAAGCTTGGCTATTTATCCTCATTGTTGTCATTTTCATAGCCGCTAACAAAGCCCATCATAGGTATAGTCAACGAGTCGCTAACTTGCCATTCGCAAAGGCTATCGCTTGCCTATTAGCTCAATAGTTTTCACTTATTAACAGGCATTAAGAGAACGAATCAGTGGGTGGCACTAAGCTGGAATTAAAGCTTTCAACGGCGGTTTCGGCCTCTTCAATTTCATCAAAACGGGCAATGTGAAATAGCGCTTCGCCTTCATTAGCCAGCGGCAAACGGCTCATACCAATCACGATACCGTCAGCAACGGAGCGAACTTCGCCCTCGTCATTACCAAAGGGGTCTGCCACTTTGCCCAGCACTTCGCCTTTGGCAACCCGCGCGCCCAGGCGCACCTTGGGGCGCAAAATGCCATCGATCGGCGCCCGCGCCCAGCTTGAACCATTGGCCAGTTCCGCGGGTGCTGGCGTGCGCCGGCGCTGCTCGCCGGTCAGCATGCCTAGGCGCCGCATAACCCGCAGTACGCCGCGCACCCCGGGGGCAATTGCCCACTCGTCAAAACGCAGCGCTTCGCCTGCTTCATAGGTCAATACCGGAATGCCGCGAGTCTGGGCGTAATGGCGAAGGCTGCCTTCACGCAGTTCAGCATTGAGTACCACGGGCGCCCCGAAGGCATCGGCCATACGCTCGGTTTCACTGCCTGGACGCAATTGAGCGCGGATTTGCGGCAGGTTAGTGCGATGAATGGCGCCTGTGTGTAGATCAATAATATGGGTGGCGTGATCGACGATTTGTTCGCGAAACAGCGCGGCAATGCGCCCGCCTAGCGAACCCGACTCACTGCCTGGAAAGCAGCGATTGAGATCGCGCCGATCGGGTAAATAGCGTGTTTGCTGTAAGAAACCAAACACATTCACCACCGGCACAGCGATTAAAGTGCCGCGAATGCTATTAATCGCTTTCGCGCGTAGCACCCGGCGAACAATTTCCACCCCGTTGATTTCATCGCCGTGAATGCCGCCACATACCAACAGTACAGGGCCATCCTTACGACCATGAACCACTTCCACAGGAATGTGCAGCGGCGTATGGGTATATAAACGCGCGACCGGTACATCAACTTGTAAGCGTTGGCCGGGCATGATGGTATGTTCGCCCAACTGAAAAGGAGCTCGCGCCATGCTTTATGTCCTGTTTTTTAATCGTTTATCTTCGCGACGTTCGTGCGATTAGCGCCTAGTGTCAATGACTGTTTATACGCTTTCACTGGCAAAATGACGAATTTGTTAACTTACGTTATGCGTTGAGTCATTTATCCATACAGTTTTGAATGTAAATACGCACGCGCTTAGGTTAAAATGTGACCATACAGTGTCAATCAAGAGGTTGCGTTTACATGGCAAGAAAGACCAAAGCTGAAGCCGCCGCTACTCGCGAAGCGTTGCTTGAAGCTGCAGAAGAGGTATTTTTTGCCAAAGGCGTGGCACGCACATCGCTTGAGCAAATTGCTCGCCATGCGGGCCTCACCCGCGGTGCCGTCTATTGGCATTTCAAGAATAAAGGCGACCTGTTCATGGCATTGGTTGAACAGGTACGCATGCCCTTCCAGTCGTTAATGGATGAAGTCGACAAAACGGACACCGCCCTATCACCGTTAGAAGCGATACGTCTTGCCTGCCATGCGGGCTTAGTGCGCCTCGAACAACCGTCGTACCAACGGATACTGTCGATTTTACTGCACCGCTGCGAGTTCTTCAGCGACATTAATCCGCTTGATATGCAAGAAGAGATCGGCAACGAGTGTTTCCAGGAAATGCTGCTGGTCTTTGTACTGGCTGAAGAGCAGCAACTATTGCGTGAAGATCTAAGCCCAGAAGTCGCAACACGGCTAATGCAATCGATGTTGGGGGGACTTTTCCATGACTGGCTGCGCAATCCCGAGGCCTTTTCCATTCGTGAACGCGGCGGAGAACTAATCGACACCTTCATCCGAATGATGCAGCGCTAAAAAGTTAATCACGCTATCGCTGCAATGCAGCAAGTATGCTAATACTGGCACTATTGATAGACGTGTGAGCACACTATGGATGCCCTGGAGTTTGTCCGCGTACGCGAATTAGAAGTCGCCGTACGCATCTGGAACCCCTCTGCCCCCCGCACGCTTATCGCCTGGCATGGTCTTGCTCGCCACGGCGGCGACTTTAGTGCACTGGCGCGTGAACTGGGCAGCGAATGGCGTATTCTTGCCCCAGACACGCCAGGCCGCGGGTTATCAAGCTGGTCGTTATTCCCGGCTCACGACTATCTTTATAGCCATTACGTAACGGTCGCCATTGCGCTATTGGATCACTTTAACCTCGACCATGTTGATTGGTTGGGTACTTCGATGGGTGGCCTTTTAGGCATGCTGATCGCTGCTGATTCAGAACACAGCGCGCGCATTTCTCGGCTAATCCTGAACGATGTAGGGCCTGAACTGAACAAACAGGGCCTGGTGGCGCTTTCCAGCTACTTTGGCGTTGCACATCGCTTCTCTAGCTTTAGCGAACTTCAGCAAGAACTCAATCAGCACTACGCCAGCTTTGGGATTACCAGTGAAGCCGCTTGGCGCGAACTCGCGCTCAGTAGCGCCCGTAGACTACCTGACGGCAGTTGGACTTATCACTTTGATCCGCGTATTGGCGAGCAGTTTGTGCATGATACACCACGCGACACCTGGAGCGATTGGGCCAACATTCGCTGCCCAGTGATGGTTATTCGTGGCGAGGAATCGACGCTGCTAGATGCAGAAACACTGCCGAGAATGGCTGAAACACAGCCAACGCTTGTCACCTTGACCGTGCCTAACTGTGGTCATGCGCCCATGCTGGATAAGCCTGCCCAGGTAAACCCTATTCGGCACTTTTTAAAACGCCCCAATCCAGGCTCCTCTTCCCCTCTTGCCAGTTCAACACACACCGCCACTGGCTGGCAGCACGTGGTGCAGTGGCTGGCTCAGCAGTGGCGGCGATTGAAGTAAACACTCTCTGCGCGTGTCTCCTCAGTGAGAAGCCGAATAATGGCTAGTAGTGTGACGCTTTTTGCTTAACCGCAGTCTGTTCAAACGTATGCGTGCCTCCAGGTACTCTTGCTCAGAAACACTGCGGTATGCCCCCTCTTCAGGTAAGTACTTCACTAGCACCCGACGCTCGCCCTCTGCAGGCAGTGCATCTTGCTTACTTAGCAGCTTCACCGCGCTACTGGGCTCATTGTCGATCACTGCATAAGCCTGTTCGCCCTCGCCTTGGCGCTCGGTCACCACCACCGTTTGGCCCAGCAAACACCGCCGGGTAAAGGGGTGATAGCGATGTAGTCCGCGGTGTAAAACGTGGCAAAGCCCAGCTGACACGGGCGAAGCAATCACCAGCGAACCCCAGAGCACCAGCACGCCGACAGGAATACGTATTAAACCCAGCGGCAACCAGCGCAACACCAGCAGTTCGATCGCGATGGTGAGTGCTGCAGCAATCGCCAGGATGACCGTTAATGCCAGCGTCGCGGGTACGCCCGCAAAGCCTAAAGAGACTAACGTACTTGCCAGATGATCCTCTTTTAGGCTATCGCGCTCAAACAGTTCCAAGGGGGCTAAACGGATAATAACTAATAGCCAGTAGAGCGCTAACAGCCCGAGTAGAAACGTAAACACAACGCTTGGGAATTGCATCGCTGCGTGCAGTAGCTCGTTCATGACGTCCTCCTCCATCGGTACTTAGCCGACGATGTATTATTCTTTTAGCTTAGTCGACGTTAGCCTTTCTGCACCAATTTTAC
This sequence comes from Vreelandella sp. DA03-1M, assembly GCF_055725665.1. Classification (NCBI taxonomy): domain Bacteria; kingdom Pseudomonadati; phylum Pseudomonadota; class Gammaproteobacteria; order Oceanospirillales; family Halomonadaceae; genus Vreelandella; species Vreelandella sp. DA03-1M. The sequence goes on along the minus strand of NZ_CM146798.1, from coordinate 1,272,691 downwards.
TTTGATTTAAATTATCACGACAAAAAAAGGTGCTCCCCGCAGGGAGCACCCGTTTCTTTACACGTTGGTTTATCGGCTTAGGCGTAAACCTTAGTGGTGATCATGCTCCAGCGCTGGCTGGTTAGAAGCATGCTTTTTCCCCTTCATTTTGCGAGCTAACCAATCAGAAGCTGTCGCAATCATGGCGTAAAAACTGGGAATAAACAGGCTGCCCAAAGTGGCAACAGAGAACATACCCATCGCCACCGTGGTACCAATGTGATGGCTGCTAATGTCGCTGGCGCCGGTCGCTAAAGCCAACGGCAAGGTACCGAAGATAAACGCTAAAGAGGTCATCACGATGGGGCGGAAACGTAGCTCTGCTGCGGTAACTGCCGCTTCGCGAATGGTTTTACCCTGCTCTTTACGCTGAAGTTCGGCGAACTCTACGATCAGAATAGCGTTTTTCGCGGCAAGCCCGACCACCACTAGCATACCGATCTGTACATACACACTGGTGTCCAGCCCGCGCAGCACGATGCCACCTATACCACCGAGGAAAGCAAAGGGCGTTGCTGTCAGTACCGCCAGCGGTAAAGACCAACTTTCATACTGAGCCGCCAGAATCAGGAACACCATCAATAGCCCGAAGACAATCGCCAGGGTCGCAGCATTACCCAGGTTCGACTCTTGATACGCCGTACCGGTCCAGCCCATGCCCCAGTTGGTTCCCAACGTTTCTTGGACCACCTGCTCCATCGCTTCAATAGCCTGAGCGGAACTATAGCCCTCAGCCGGGTTACCCTGGAACTGTGCACCGGCATAAACACCGAAGCGCGATACCACGGCTGGTCCCGTTTGACGCTCAAGCTCGACAAACTCCGAAAGCGGAATACGCTCGCCATTACCGCCGCGAACATAAACGCGGCTCACGTCCTCCGGCGTTTTACGGAATTCATCCTCGTTTTGCAGGTACACCTGGAAGTTACGATTTTGATAGCTAAAGTAGTTCACAAAGCCGTTACCAAACGTATTGGCCAGGGCTGAGTTAATGTTTTCAAGCCCAACGCCGTAACTCAGCGCTTTCTGCTGGTCGATGTTAGCCCGGTAAGAGGGTACATTGACATTGAAGGTGGTGAAAACCCGACTTAACGCAGGGTGCTGGTTAGCCTGCTGCATAATTTGCAGCGACGCTTCGTACAGCTCCCGCGGCGTTGCCCCTTCAAAAGACTGCAAATAACCGGTAAAACCGCCCGTCGTCGAAAGCCCCATAATGGGCGGCACGTTAAAGGCCATTGCGGAGCCACCATCAATACTCGCGCCCAAACCCATAATTTGGCCTACGAGATCGCTAGCCGTCAGATCACGCTCTGCCCAGGGATGCATATTGACGAACATAATCCCGCGCGCAGTATTAACAGCGCCTGAGAGAATATCGTAACCGGCAATAGCCGAGGAGTATTCCACACCGGGAATTGCTTCAACCTCAGCACTGAGTTTTTCCATATAGCGCTGGGTACGGTCAAGTGAGGCCGCATCCGGCAGCGAAACGCTCACTAACACGATGCCCTGATCAGTCTCGGGTACCAGCGTTGAAGGCGTATTGGCATATAACCAGAAAGAGCCCGCCCCTGTAGCTATCGTTAACGCTAACGCTAACACCCAAAAACGCACTAAGCCCTTTACTACCCACATATAGGCCGCAGTAATACCTGCAAACATGCGGTCAAACAGGCGTAGCGGGGTATGCAAGGCACGCTTGAACTTAGACTGTCCGGCGCCGGCAATTTTATGCTTGATAAAAATCGCTGACAGAGCAGGCGTAAAGGTCAACGCCATTACCGCCGAGAGGGCTACCGATATCGCCACGGTAATCGCAAACTGCTGATAAATCTGCCCCGTGAAGCCACCCAAGAAAGCCACTGGAACAAACACCGCCGCCATAATCAGTGAGGTCGCAATAACCGGCCCACCGACTTCTTTCATCGCTCGGATGGTGGCATCCATTACGCTGATGTCATCCTCTTCACTCAGCACGCGTTCGACGTTTTCCACCACTAGTATGGCATCATCGACCACTATCCCTATCGAGAGCACCAAGGCAAACAGCGTTAGCAGGTTGATCGAAAACCCAAACAGGTAAAAGCCGGCAAACGTCCCCACCACCGCAACGGGCACGACCGACATGGCGATCACCGTAAAGCGCCAGTTCTGCAGGAAGATAAACAGAATGACGATAACGATCAGGAAGGCTTCAATAAACGTCTTAATCACCGTCTCTACCGAAGCATCAATAAACAGCGTGGTGTCGTAAGGGGAGACATATTCAAGCCCTGGAGGGAAGCGGCTTTCCAGATCATCCATCGTCGCGCGCACAGCATTAGCCGTTGCTAAGGCATTAGCCCCAGGCTGTTGATTGATAATAATCGGCGTCATGGTGGAACCGTTCAACCGCGCGTCGATACCGTAAAAAGATGCCCCCAGTTCGATACGTGCAACGTCTTCCAAACGTAGTGATGAACCGTCGCTATTGGTACGTAAGTAAATCTCACGGAAGTCATCGACATCATTCAGTCGACCGCCTGCGGTCATGGTATAGGTGTAGGCGCGCGGTTCACTCTGAGGCGTAGAAGCAAGGCTACCCGCCGGAATCTCGGTATTTTGCGCCCTGATCGCACTGGCCACTTCGCTGGGCGTCAGGTCGTACTGTGCCAACTTATCCGGATCCATCCAGATACGCATGGCAAACTCGCCGCCGCCTAGTACTTCGGCGTTACCTACCCCGGGCACTTGGCGCAGTGCGTCAAGCACGTTCAGGGTGGCGTAGTTCTGCATATAGACGTTGTTGTAGTCGCCGTCCGGTGAGGTCAACGCTAATAACATCAAAATAGAGTCAGAACGTAGCGAAACAGTAACACCTTGGGACTGGACGGCTTCAGGCAACTGCGACAGCGCCCCTTGCACCCGGTTGTTGACGTTGATGGTATTGATATCGCCATCGGTACCGATATTGAAAGCAACACTCAGGCTCATACTGCCGTTATCAGCGCTGTTAGAGGTCATGTACAGCATATCCTCAACGCCGTTGATGGCCTCCGCGATTGGGGCCGCCACCGTTTGTGCGACGGTTTCCGCATCCGCTCCAGGGAACGTCGCCTGAACCGACACGGTGGGCGGCACTACGCTGGGATACTGCTCAATAGGCAGAATGCGCATCGACATCACGCCCACTAGCGTCACGATAATCGCCAACACTGTGGCAAATATCGGGCGGCTGATGAAAAAATTAGAGAAGTTCATTATGGTGCACCCTCTTCTCCTTCAGCGGGCTGGCCATCGGCAGCCCCCTCTTCCATTGCTTGAGCCGCCTCGGCCTGTTCTTCCGCCTCTTCTTGCTCGACACCTTCGTTAACAGCCTCCGCGTTGCCATCAAACGACTGTGGATCAATCGTCATGCCTGGCTCTAAACCGGCTGGATCACCGACAATTACCCGGTCACCCGGCTCCAGGCCGTCACGAATGATCTGCCACGGCCCCGCTATCTCACCCAGTGAGATAGTTTTCTCACGAGCCTTATTCTCTTCATCCAGGACAAACACCTGGGGGCCCATTAGGCCTTGCGTCACCGCTATCTCTGGCACCGCCATTACGTCAAAACGCTTCAAGCCGTCAAGACGTACGCGCACAAATTGGCCCGGCAGTACGGTAGCGTCAGGGTTTTCAAACGTCGCAGCGGCTTGCACGGTGCTGGTGTCTCGATCAACGCTAGAGCCCAGAAAGTCTAAGTACCCTTCTAGCTCAGAATCGCCACCTCCGCTGACACCAGGTATGCTCAAACGAGCACGAATATCCGATGGTTCAGTGCCATTGCTCAGTTGGCGACGCAGCTCAAAGGCATCGCGCTGAGGCAGTTGAAAACGCACCTCTAACGGATCTAGTGGTGTAATCGTGGCCAGCTCGGTACCGGAAGTGACCAAATTTTCCACATTAATTTGGCTTAAACCGATCATTCCAGAGACAGGTGCAGTAACTTGTGAATACCCCAAGTCCAGGTTAGCGCTAGTTAATGCCGCCTCTGCCTGCGCTACGCTTGCCTGGGCGACGCGCTGGTCAGCCAGCGCTTGGTCGTACTGCTGGCGGCTCACCGAGTTTTGGCTGAGTAGTTGCTCGAAACGTTGCGCATCACGCTGGGCGCGGGAAAGCTCAGCCCGTGCGCTTTGCAGGTCAGCTTCACGCTGGTTAACGGTTGCTTGGTAAAGATCCGGTTCGATGGTATAGAGCCGATCGCCCTCTTCGACCATTTGGCCGGGCTCGAAGTGGCGCTCTTCCAGAAAGCCATTCACACGCGCCACCAGGGTGACTTCATCATCGCTGCGGAGTAAGGAAGGGTAGGATTTATCCAGCGGTATGTCCTGACGCGACATTTCAACCACTTCGACTTTATGAGGTGGGGATTCCTGCTGAGCACCTTCCTGAGGTGCCTCCGCTTCCTCTTGACCACAGGCCGTGAGTGCTAGCGCGGCTATCAGCGTCACTAGACTCGCTCGCGGTGAGTGAATCATTTTCTTCATACGTTGAGTTCCCATGTATCTTTTAAAAGTCGGCTGGTAGCACGTGCGCACCTGGGTCATCCCCCACTGGCAGCCATTAACTGCCAGGCTGGGGCGGAGCACCGATGTCGAGAGCGCTGTCATAACGGTCGTCGCCGTCATTCTCGGGCAAGATAAAGTTCACCTCATCGCCGGTTAACCACGCGTTGACTTCCTCGATGGCGTCGACGTCCAGGCGCCCGGCCTGCTGGCGCAGCGAAAGCAAGTTCACCACATAGTCGTAACGGGCTTCGGCGTAGTTGGCGATCGCGTTGTAAAGGTTTTGCTCCGCGTTCAACACATCCACGATGTTACGGGTGCCTACCTCATACCCTGCACGGGTGGCTTCTAAAGCGCTGCGATTGGAGACGATGGCCTGCTGGCGCGCCTCGACGGTTTCCACGTCATTGCTCACTTGGGTGTACAGCGAGCGAACCTGCTGGATGGAGGAGCGACGCTGGGACTCGAAATCGTACTGGCTACTTTCCAGTTGATAGGTCCCTTGGCGGATGCTTGCGCTGGTGCGGCCACCGGTGTAAATGGGCAGGTTAGCGCTCAAGCCCACCTGGCTCGAGGAGTATTCACCGGCGGTGTTATCGATATCACTGTCGCCGTATTGATAATTACCAAACGCTTGAAGTGTCGGCAGGCCGCCTGCACGGGCGATTTCCACACCGGTGCGCGCTACTTCGATACCGGCCTGTTGAGCCAATACCTGCGGGTTGAGCTCAAGAGCCTGTTCCACCCAGTAGTCGCGGCTGCTGGGTTCGGGAAGGCCAACGGGCATGCTGTCGCCAAGTGCTTCAATGCTGGCATAGCGTTGGCCGGTCAGCTGCTCCAATGCCTCGAAAGCCACTTGAAGGTTACTTTCTGCGGCAATGCGATCAGCTCGTGATTGGTCGAAGGTCGCGCGCGCTTCCTCGACTTCTGTAATCGCAATCAAGCCGACCTCAAACTGCTCGCCCGCTTGTTCGAGCTGGCGCCCAATCGCCCGCTCTTGAGCAAGACGGGCCTCTAGGATTTCGTGAGCGCGCAGAATATCGAAATAAGCGCTGGCAGTGTCGATCAGCAGTTGCTGTTCGGTGGCCGCAAGCAGATACACCTGCTGGTCAATTTGGCGTTCGGTTTGAGTGACCTCCCGACGCGTTACTTCATCGTAGAGCGCTTGAGTGGCTTCTAAAGAGAGCGATACGGTGTTGTAGCGGTCATCGCTTGCGCTACTAAAATTTCTGTTAACCCCTCCTGCACCAGTGCCCACTCGCGAGGATGTCTGGCTTTCGTACTGCTGGTTGTGGGCAACATTACCGGTGGCGTTGATTTGGGGAAGCAACCCACTGCGTGCCACATCTCGGCTAGCCTCAACGCTTAAATACTCAGCGCGTGCCGACGCTAACGCCGCGTTATTGTCTAATGCGTCACGGGTAATCGTGAGGAGGTCAGCCGCTTGAGCAGGCAACACAAATGAAGCTGTGAATACCGCTACCAGTAAGGGTCGTAAAGGGGCATTGACTGCCCAGTGTGCCAGTCGCATGGGATTGCCTCTCAGTATCAGCGTCAGGATGGCGAACGAACTAAGCTTATCTGTCTGCCAGGTCGATCAACTTACAAAGTCTCTCAGCTTTTAAAGACACTTGGTGCATTGAGCCACTCAGAAAGATGAGCATTATAGTTACATTCATGTATGTATGCTAGCCTTGAACAATCTAAAAATGTGTGTACAGCCTATTGTCAAGCCGCATCCAGCTTACCTTAGTCCAATGCAGGAAGGGACGACTATCCACTCGGTTTTCTTTTACGAAATTCGCGTGGATCTATCCCCCACTTGGTTAGCCGTGACGCTAACGTCGTCGGCTTGATCCCCAGCAGCTCCGCAGCGCCACCCGCCCCCGACACTTTGCCGCCTGCCTGGGCGAGCGCGGCTAGCGTGCTCTCGCGTTGGCGCTGGCTCAGCGCATGCTCGGTCAGCAGCGTCGTTTCATTTTGCTGGCCGCGGTCATGGGCCGCCGTGGGCTCGTTGCTTATGCGGCTTAACGAGCGGGGCGGCTCCCCCAGCAGGAGATCATCGAACACCAGACGCCGGTCCTGGGTGACGATCACCTGACGCTCGATGACGTTTTCAAGCTCACGAATATTGCCGGGCCATGGGTAACGCTGGAGAATTTCTAATTGCGCGGGTGGGATACGCACCCCCGGTTTATTGAATTTAAGGCAGGCTCGGTGCAAAAAATGCCGAGCCAACAGTGGCACATCCTCAATCCGTTTGCGCAAGGGCACCGAATCGATGGGGAAAACGTTAAGGCGAAAATAGAGGTCTTCACGAAAATGCCCCACCTCAATCATGTCGCGCAGTTCACGGTTGGTCGCGGCAATGACCCGCACGTCGACTTCCCGTGTGCGGTTGTCACCCACCCTTTCAAACTGCTGGTCCTGCAATACACGCAGCAGCTTACTCTGCAGCTCCAAGGGAATTTCACCGACTTCATCTAAAAACAGCGTACCGCCGTGGGCGAGTTCAAAACGTCCTGGCCGGTCCTGAACGGCACCGGTAAAGGCGCCTTTGACATGGCCGAAAAACTCACTCTCGAAAAGATCTCGCGGGATAGCGGCGCAGTTCACGCGGATCAGCGGCCGATCGCTGCGCGCATTGCCCGCATGAATAGCCCGGGCGATCAGCTCTTTGCCAGTACCGGATTCGCCGCTAATCAAGACGTTGGCACTAGTGGGCGCGACCATCTCTATCTGTTTAATCAGTTGTGCCACCGCCGGGCTATTACCCACGATATCGCGGTGATTTAACTCCGCTTTTATCTCTTCTTGGAGGTATTCGTTCTCTAGCTCTAGGCGCTGCTTGAGAGACTCCACCTCAGCCAGCGCATCGCGCAGCTGCTGCTCGGCGCGCTTACGCTCACGAATATCACGAAACAACACTACTGCCCCGACCAAACGGCCCATCTCGAAAATCGGTGTACTGGTGTACTCGACCGGGATCGCTTCGCCGTTTTTATGCCAAAACACTTCGTTATCGACGTGATGGACCTGGCCATCACTAAACGAGGCATGAATCGGGCACTGCTGCACCGGAAATTGGCTGCCATCGGCGTGGGTGTGATGGAACATCAGATGCGCGTCGTGGCCCACCATGTCCTCGGTACTCCAGCCTAAAATGCGCTCCGCGGCGGGATTAACAAAGGTGGTTTTACCCTCGGCATCCAGGCCATAAATGCCCTCGCCTGCCGCGCCGAGAATCAGCTGGTTCTGCTTCTCAATGCGCTCGAAGACCTGCTCGACACGCTGCCAGCCCACTTCACCCTGGCGGTGCTGGCGACCAAGCTCTGCCTTGGCACGTCGCTGCTCGGCTTTATTACGATCAATCAGCGTTAACAGAAGCTGTTCAGAGTCTTCAATGCACTGGGCATAAACCTCTACCCGGTAGGGCTGGCGCAGCATATCGAGTATCACCAAATCATCCGACCAGGCGGTTTTTTGCACCAGCGCCTCATCCGTAAAGCTCACCCATAGCGGCAGTGACGCACTCAAACGGTGGCTAAAGGGAGCCGCTAGAGGCATGCCTTGCTCAATACCTGTTTGCTCAGTACATAGCTGTTCAATGCATAGCAGCTCACAGGCAGCCGGATTGGCAGCCAATAGCTGATCGGTAAAGGGGTCGATCACAATCATGGCAAGCGGTGAGTAGCCGCCCATGAGTGCAGAGGCTGTGGCGTGCTTGGTTTCCTGCATAAGCATTAGCTACTACCTCAGGATTCAAGGTGATCTTCACTAATGAACCATTCAATTCCCACGCCAGTTACGATTTTTCGTTAATAAAACAACGAAATATCGTTATTTACGATTTTTCGTAACTATTCGAGTGATTCAAAACCAATGCCAAAAAAATAAATTAATCAATTAAAAACAAACGGTTAATCAGCACAATCAAGAGTTGGCACATAAATCGCAATACAAACAGTGATAGTGCGATAGCGCCACACGCTTAATCTCTTTTGCACCAGGAAGGCGCAGCCATCGGTTTTATTGCTCCTATTTATTGCTCCTAGCAGGAAACTCTAAAACTCTTGGGTTAAGCGTTAATTAACCGAAATGACACAGGAGACATGCTTATGTCTTATCTAATGCCCAGTGAATTTGTCACCAAGCTGGTGGATCAGGGTGAATCAAAAATCTATATGGGCACCCGGGATACACTTATTCGCTCCTTTATGGCGGGAGCTACCCTGGCGTTGGCAGTTATTTTCGCCATTACCATAGCGACACAAACAGGCAACTTCTTGATAGGGGCGCTGCTCTTTCCGGTCGGCTTTGTGATGCTTTACCTGATGGGCTATGACCTGCTCACTGGTGTTTTCACACTGGTGCCTCTTGCATGGCTCGACAAGCGGCCTGGCGTCACACTACCCCGAATGCTGAAGTGCTGGGGGCTGGTAGGGCTCGGCAATCTTGGGGGTGCCCTATTTATCGCCACCTTCGGTTACTTGAACTTCACCATGGGCGGCACTGAAGAGATCAACGCTGTCGGCCAAACGATGATGACCGTCGGTGAAAGCCGAACGGTGGGTTATCAGGATGCCGGCATTGCCGGTTGGATCGTGCTCTTCCTAAGAGGCATGTTCTGCAACTGGATGGTGTCCATGGGCGTGGTGGGTGCTGCCATCTCTACAACGGTTTCCGGCAAAATCATGGCCATGTGGATGCCGATTATTGTCTTCTTCTATCTCGGTTTTGAGCACTCCGTTGTCAACATGTTCCTGTTCCCGATTGGTCTGATGATGGGCGCTGACTTCACTCTGTATCAATACATTATGTGGAACGAAATCCCCACCGTACTAGGCAACTTGGTAGGCGGTTTGACGCTGGTTGGCTTGGTTCTCTACACCACCCACGTCCGCACTCAGGCCAAAAAAGTCTTTTCTTGATCGCAGCCTATTAGGCAAAAAAGGGCGTCAAACGCCCTTAACTCTAAAGGAGAACCATCATGGATAAGCTCGAAATGCGTCATACTCTGCTCGCCGCCAAAGCGCGTAAAAAAATGAGCTGGGACGACATTGGTAAAACGGTTGGCATGTCGCCGGTCTGGGTCGCTTCCGCCTGCTACGGCATGAATAGCGCCAGCAGCGATGTGGCTCATCAAATATGCGATACGCTGGGCGTGGAAAGCGACGTCGCCGAAGCGTTAGTGGCGTTTCCCACCAAAGCCTGGGACGAAGCAATTCCCCAGGACCCCTTCATCTACCGCCTGTATGAAGTGGTCGGCGTTTATGGGGAAACCTTGAAGGACGTCGTGCAGGAGAAGTTTGGCGACGGCATCATGAGCGCCATCGACTTCACCATGGAAGTCGACAAAATCGAAGACCCCAAAGGTGATCGGGTATTACTCACCTTGAATGGCAAATTTTTACCTTATAAATCCTGGTAAAACGTAAGACCTAAGCATTGTTAAGGCATTAGGTGGAAGCTTCGACCCTCGCCACGCTGCGCTCAACCGCTGACCGGTAACCGGCACCGAACAGCAGCAGGTGATTCAACAGCGGATAAAGCTGAAACAGCGCTTCACGCCTCGGCCAGTCGGTCGGGGCGTCGCCGTTCCAGTAGGCGTCAAAAAACGCCTCGCCGGGCGAGCCAAACAGAGTCAGCATCGCTAAATCCACTTCCGGGTAGTGGCGATATACCGCGGGGTCTATCAGAGCGGGCCCCTGCGGGGTGGTGAGTACATTCCCCGACCAACAATCACCATGCAGCAGGCTGGGTGGTGCATCGGGCAGCCAGCGCTCTAGATCTTCGGCCAAGCGCTCGATGCGCTCGCGCAGCTGGCTATCCAGCAGCCCTTGCTGGTAGCACGCCTCGCTAAGGGGGAGCAGGCGGCGTTCACGCTGGAAAGCCCGCCCATCACTAAGCGGCGCATTAGGCTGGGGAGTGAGCCCACAGGCATTATCCTGATGCCAACCGTGGGCATCGCCAATCACTTCGTGCAAGCTGCGCAGCCCTTCGCCAAGCGCAGTTGCGTTCTGCGGCCCGGGCACCGTGTCTAACGACTCAATGACCAGCCAGCCGTCTGCCAGTCCGAGCACTTCCGGCACCACTAGCTTCGCACAGGCATTGCGCAGGGTACGCAACCCTTCTGCTTCACCACGCAACCGAGCAGCGTCGTCATGCTTGATCACCACCTGCCCCTGGCGCGTCTCAAGGCGATAAACAGCAGCGATATCGCCGCCACTTAGCGGCTGCAAATCACCGCTCGGGGTCAGTTTAATAGACTCCAGCAACTGCCGCAGAGTGGCATCCATGACACACTCCCCATATCTGAATATAACGTCGCCAGCGTCAGGGCTTACCCTAACCCCGACGCACTTAAACCATGACTAACGTATATTTCAGCCTAGCCGTTTATCAATCAACGATTCAAGTTCCAGCTGGTCGTCGTGGAAGCGGCGGATACCTTCAGCTAGCTTGTCATTGGCCATGGCATCCTGGTTATGCCCCCAGCGGAAAGCGGCTTCGTTAAGCGGCGCAGTGGGTTTACCCGCACCTTCCCCGGCACGGATTTGCGCAGTAACGCTGCCTTCCGTCGCCTCTAGCTCTTCCAGTAACGCCGGCGAAATGGTCAGCCGTGGGCAACCTGCCAGCGCGAGCACTTGGCCGGTGGTGCGGAAGCTCGCACCCATTACCACAGTGTCGTAACCACCCTGGTTGGCTCGCTCACACACGCCCTGCACAAACTGAACACCCGGGTCGTTTTCTGGCGTGTACTCACTGCCGGTCTCTTTTTTGTACCAATCGGTCACTCGGCCCACGAAGGGTGAGATGAGAAACACGCCAGCGTCGAAACATGCCTGGGCCTGGGCATCGCTAAACAGCAGCGTCAGGTTGCACTGAATGCCCTCACGCTCAAGTACCTCGGCGGCACGAATGCCTTCCCAGGTAGATGCCAGCTTGATCAACACACGATCGCGTGACACTCCACGGGCATCGTACAGCTCGATGAGTTCATGGGCCTTGGCGATACTGGCCTGGGTATCAAACGACAAACGAGCAGCCACTTCGGTGGAAACACGTCCCGGCACAACCGCTGAAATCTCACTGCCCATGGCCACCGCCAGGCGGTCAACGGCGTGTTTGACTTGCTCTTCACGGCTGCCGCCAGAGGCTTTTACAGTGCTCAGCTCTTCGTCGATTAGCGCTTGATAACCGGACAAACTAAATGCCTTGAGCAGCAGTGAGGGGTTGGTCGTGGCATCTTGTGGCTGATAACGACGAATGGCCTCAAGATCGCCGGTGTCGGCGACGACAAGCGAATGTTGCTTTAACTGTTGCAGCTGGCTGGTCATAAAATCTCCTTGATATGCTTTTAAGCGCCGCCATGGCGTTGTTCAAGTGCTGCGCAATAACGTGCATAAATCGGTTGGTACGCGGCCACACGGTCAGGATGGGGGTCAGCCAGTGACTGGGCATCCAGGTGAACTAATTTCTCACACAGCGCTTCCAGGGTTACGCCTTCTGCACGCTGGTCGCACCAGGCCGCCTGTATCGCCGCCCCTAGGGCAGCCGCGTCGGTAATTTCGGGGCAAATCACTTGGGTACCGGTAATGTCCGACACCATCTGTCGCCATACTGGGCTATTCGCACCTCCGCCGATCAGGCGGATCTGGCTAGCCCCTGCGGTTAAATCACCCAATAATTCCAGCCCATAGCGTAGCCCGAAAGTGGCGCCTTCCACCACGGCGCGGCATAAATTAGCCTGGGTGGTATTCAAACTGGTCAGGCCAAGAAAGTCTGCTGAGGCGTTGGGCAACATTGGCACCCGCTCGCCATTGAAAAAAGGCAGCACGGTAACGCCTTCGGCGCCGATGGGCGCGCTGGCTACTTTTTCGCCAAACGCGGCTAGGTCCAGGCCGAACAGCTCGCGTACCCGCGTGGTGGCCGAGGTGACATTCATGGTGCAGATCAACGGCAGCCAGCCACCGGTGCTGGAGCAGAAGTTCGCAACCATGGCGTTGTCACACTCGACGGGGGTGGCCGAGTAAGCGCAAACGGTGCCGGAGGTGCCCAAGCTCAGCGTGATCAACCCTGGGGTAATATTGCCGGTGCCAATGGCGCCCAGCATGTTGTCGCCGCCACCGGAAGAGACAACAACCTGATCACCAAGGCCCAGCTCACGTGCGACTACCTGGCGCACCACGCCAACCGGCTCATGGGCTTCCAACAAACGGGGCAGCACCCGCGCTGGGTCTAGCTCGGGAGCTATTTCCTCAAATACCTGCAACTGCCAGCAGCGTTTGCGGGTATCGAAGTAGCCGGTACCCGAGGCATCGCCCGCTTCGGTGACCCGCTCGCCGGTAAGCCAGAAATTGAGATAGTCGTGGGGTAGCAGCAGGCTTTCGATGCGGTGGTACGCATCTGGGTGATGCTCACGCAGCCAGGCAACCTTTGAGGCGGTATAGCCGGTTTGCAGCACTAACCCCAGTTTTTCCAGGCAGCCCGTTTCACCGCCCAGGCGGGCAACTAATTCGGCATTCTGCGCGCTGGTTTCGGTATCGCACCACAGCTTGGCGGGGTAGACCGGCGCACCATCCGCATCGAGCGCCACCATGCCGTGCTGCTGGCCGGAAACGCCGATACCACGCACCTCACTCGCCGAGACCCCGGCTTTATCGAGGGCGGCAAAGAATGCGCCTTTCAGGGCCGCCAACCACTCGGCCGGTACCTGCTCGCGGCGGCCATTTTCGCCCTCTTCCAAGCGATGGGGGCGGCTTGCTTCCGACAGAATCATGCCTCGTTCAACGTCGACCACCACCACCTTGGTACTTTGGGTACCGCAATCTACCCCGATATACATCACACTGTTCCTTTGGATGACGCCAGACCCTCTAGCGTAGCGCGTGCGCCACGTTCGTGCAGTGAACTTAGAGTTGCTATATAGGCTTCAACAAAGCGGGCGCTGTCGATCAAATCACCAAACAACTCGCGGTTTTCGATAAAGGCCGTGGGTCGAGTGCGGTTCTCAGCGGCAATGGCCATTAGCGGTGCCTTCAAACGATCAACAATCTCAATCGGCTCGCCCTGCTCGTCCACCCCCTCAGCGTAGCGCGCCCAACTGGCCACCACGGCGGCACTGCGCTCTATCTCGCCACCCTGGGCCAACTGCTGGCGAATCACCGGCACTAGCCATTTGGGAATCCGGTCAGAGCTCTCGGCGCAGAGCCGTGCCAGGGTATCTTTGATTTGCGGGTTGGCAAAACGCGCAATCAGCGTTAAGCGATAATCTTCAAGATCAACCCCCGGCACTGGCGCCAATGTTGGTGTGCCCTCCTCGCGCATATAGCCCAAGAGAAAATCAACAAACAGCGGATCTTGGCATACCTCATGGGCGTAGCGGTATCCCGCTAAATAACCAAAGTAGGTCAGCGCCTGATGGCTGGCGTTGAGTAGGCGCAGCTTCATCAGCTCGTAGGGTTCGACATCCTCAACAACTTGAACGCCTACCTTTTCAAACGCTGGGCGGCCAAGGGGAAAGTGGTCCTCCAGCACCCATTGCGTAAAGGGTTCGCAAACCACTGGCCAGGCGTCCTCGACGCCAAAGCGCTGATTAAGCTCATCAATATCGGTAGGTGATGTCACTGGGGTAATGCGATCCACCATGGCGTTGGGAAACGCCACCTCGGCTTCCAGCCAGGCACCTAACTCGGAATCCCGCGCCTGGGCATAGGCGCCGAACATACGTTTAGCGACATCGCCGTTACCTTGAATATTATCGCAGGACATAACGGTAAAGGGTGCAATGCCGCGTGCACGGCGGCGGGCCAGCGCCTCCACCACGAGCCCGAAGCTGGTGGTCGGCTGGGTGGGGTTAGCAAGGTCGGCGCATACCTGAGGATTATCGAGATCGAACTCGCCACTCACCGGATGAAAGTTGTAGCCGCCTTCGGTCACTGTCAGCGACACGATACGAATCGCCGGGTCGGCCATCTGCTCAATCACCGCCTCGGTATCGTCCGGTGCAAACAGGTAATTCACCATACTGCCAATGACCCGCGGCTCGTACTGGCCGTCAGGGTGCTTGACCACCAGGGTGTAGAGATAGTCCTGTGCTGCCAAGGCCTGCTGCATACGTTTGTCGCCGGGCATCACGCCCACGCCAACAATCCCCCAATCCAGCGCTTCGCCCTGGTTCATCAGTGCATCCAGATACATCGCCTGATGGGCACGGTGAAAGCCGCCTACGCCGATATGCACAATACCGGGGGTGAGCGCCTTGCGGTCATAGTGAGGCACAGCAACATCGGCGGTTAGATTGCCCAGGTTGTGATTGTTAAGTTGGGTCATGGGTACTCTCCAGCCAAGGCCTACTTGGCGCGATGGGGATAATAAAAGTGACTAAAACGGTTACAAAAACGCTAGCGCCAGCGCTGGTCAGGCGTTAAACAGCAGCGTTTTACCAATTGCGCATTGAGCATATCTTTGTGGTGGGTCCGCTCCAGCGCCCCGGCGCGGTCCTGGCCCATCTCAAGCCAGCGATTGATCAATCGCTCAACCAACACGTCGTCATCGACGTCTATAAATAGCGTCCAATCAAATAGTGGGCGCAGGTCGCGCCAGGGAGTGCGATCCAGCAGCAAATAGTTGCCTTCGACGATCACGATGCGCTGCTTAAGCGTGATCAGCCGCCCACCTGCACGAGCGAGATCCAGCGGGCGATCAAAGACCGGTACCGCTACCGGATGGATAGCCTGACGGATGCGTTCAAGGTCGCAGCGCAGCCCCTCCACATCGAAGGTGTGAGGCGCGCCTTTAAGCGGCACCTGCTGCTCGCCCAGCACGGCGTTATCGAAGTGATAGCCGTCCATGGGCACCAGACCGACTTGGCCCGGCAAACGCTGATTAATGGCATCGCAGAGCTGGGCGCTGCGATAGGATTTCCCCGCCCCTGGCGGCCCTGCCAGCGCTACCAAGTAGCGCGATGCACCGTCAGCGGCGCTAATAATCTGTTGTGCTAAGGCATCAAGATCAGGCGTCATGGCCACCTCAGCTCATCCAATTGCCGCCATCGACATTAAGCGTCTGGGCAACTACGTAATCGCTGTCCTGGCTGGCCAGAAACACCGCTGCGCCGGTATGATCTTCCGGCAGGCCCATGCGCCCAAATGGAACCGCTTCGCCTACCAGACGTTTCTTCTCGCCAAGCGGACGGTTCTCGTAACGGGCAAAGAGTGCGTCGACTTCCTCCCACATCGGCGTATCCACCACACCGGGAGCAATGCCGTTGACGTTGATGCCGTGTTTGATCAGATCCAACCCGCAGGATTGAGTGAGGCTGATGACGGCTGCCTTGCTGGCGCAGTAAACACTCACTAGGGCTTCACCACGACGCCCCGCCTGGGAGGCTATATTGATAATTTTCCCGCCTTGGCCACGGGCTACCATGGAACGGGCAACCGTTTGCAGGGTAAAAAACATGCCCTTGGTATTAACCGCAAACTGCTTGTCGAAGCTCGCCTCGGTCACCTCAAGCACAGGCGCCATATCAAATACCGCGGCGTTATTGACCAAAATATCGATACCGCCGAAGCGCTGCATCACCGCCTCTACCATGGCATCAATCGAACTCTGATCGCAGACATTTAGTGCCACTCCCATCACCTTCTCGGCGAGCCCCAGCTGCTGCAGTGTCGCTACGGCATCGTCGATGGCGCCACGGTCAATATCGGCCACCACGACATTGGCGCCTTCTGAAAGGTAACGCTGGGCAATGGCCAGGCCGATGCCGCGAGCGCCACCGGTAATCACTGCGGTTTTATCGATCAGTTTCATAGCTATCTCCGATGAATAGGCACGCCGTTAGCATGTGGCAAGCTGGCGCCATGGGTCTGCCATTCGTCCACCAACGCTGCCAAGCCGTGCATGTGCTCTAAAATGCGCCAGGCACCGGCCTGGGTAAGGCGCGCCGACTGTTCAGCATCCAAGTGGCTGGCGCCGACAAAACCGATCACGCACATGCCTGCGGCATGGGCGGCAGTCACGCCGGCAACGCTATCTTCCACCACCAGGCAGTCCCGCGGCACTTGGCCTAAGTGGGAAGCTGCCAAGCGATAGAGCGCGGGGTCCGGCTTTGGGTGCGCCACCTGATCTGCGGTAAAAATAGGCACCTCACCTAAGGCTTTGGCCAACCCCGTACTTGCCAGTGACGCCAATACGCGACTGCGCCGACTGTTGGAAACCACCGCCTTCTCCAAGCTGATGCCTCGAATCGCCTTATCGGCACCGTCTATGGCTTTAAGCTCCCGTGCCAGACGCGCTTCAATGGCGGTGTCCACCTGCTCTGTGGCGTCGGTTGGCAGCGTGTGGGCACTTAACGCTTCGAGATGATGCAGGATATCCTCAGTGGTCATGCCCAAGGCTTGGCCAAGCTCTTGGTCGATATTTAGATCGGGCAGCCAGCGGCAGAGGTACTCCATCAGCGTGCCTTCAGCGATGGCTTCGCTATCAACCAGCACACCATCACAGTCAAAGATGAGTGTCCTCATGCAGGCTCCTCGGCAGGCGAACCCGGCGCGCGATTATCATGGCGCGTCAGCCCTGCCAGCGGATGCTGCTGCAAGCTCGTCAGCGCCAGACCGCCTGCGTCAAACAGGTGGGCACGCTCAGGGGCGAAACCGAAACGCACGGTATCGTTAACCCGGTAAGCCACGTCGCCATCGGCCATGATGGTAATGAGCTCGTCATCCATCTGAACGTAGAGCGAAGTTTGGCCGCCGAGGCGCTCAAGCACTTTGATCTGCCCACTCAGCGGTCCCTGTTCATCGAGCAACAAGTGTTCGGGACGAACACCCAGCTCAAGGGCGGCGTTGGACGCCAGATGCTGTCCGTCAACGGGCACGCTGCGCTCACCGCCACCGGGCAAGCGAATAGCCACCCCGCCAGGCGTTACGCCGGTCAGCGTTACGGGCAGGAAGTTCATTTTCGGTGAGCCAATAAACCCCGCCACGAAGCGATTGCAGGGGTGATGGTAGAGCGCCATGGGCGAGCCCACCTGCTCGACCACACCGTCGTGGAGCACGACGATTTTATCCGCCATGGTCATCGCTTCGATCTGGTCGTGGGTGACGTAGATCATGGTGGCATCCAGCTCATCGTGCAGACGCGCCAGCTCGATTCGCATCTGCACACGCAGCGCGGCATCCAGGTTGGAGAGCGGCTCATCAAACAAGAAGATGCTGGGGTTACGTACAATCGCACGCCCTATCGCCACCCGCTGACGCTGACCGCCGGAGAGCGCTTTGGGCTTGCGGTCTAACAGCGGCTCTAGCTGCAGAATCTTGGCTGCTTCCAGCACCTTGGCGCGGCGCTCCTCTTTGGGAACCCCCGCCAGGCGCATGCTGAAGCCCATGTTGCCTTCCACCGTCATATGCGGATAAAGCGCGTAGCTCTGAAACACCATGGCGAGGCCGCGGTCCGCTGGGCCAACGTCATTAATACGCTGACCGTCGATCAAAATATCGCCGTCGGTAGCGCTCTCCAGCCCGGCGATCATGCGCATAAGGGTAGATTTACCGCAGCCAGAAGGACCAACAAAAACGACAAATTCTCGGTCATTCACCTCAAGGTCGATACCCTTGATGACCTCGGTGTCGCCGAAACGCTTGGTAATATTGTGTAGTTGTAGTGTTGCCATGAGGAAGATCCTTTACTTGACGGCACCAAAGGTCAGGCCACGCACCATCTGTTTTTGTGTCATCCAACCGAGTATCAAAATCGGCGCAATCGCCATGGTGGAAGCAGCGGACAACTTGGCCCAGAACAGCCCCTCTGGGCTTGAGAATGAGGCAATATAAGCGGTTAACGGCGCTGCATTTGAGGTCGTCAGGTTGAGACTCCAGAACGCCTCGTTCCAACTCAAAATGACCGAGAGCAGGCCCGTTGAGGCGATGCCCGGCAGCGTGAGTGGCAACAGCAGAAAAAACACTTCCTGGAGCGTGGAGGCGCCGTCCATACGCCCTGCTTCAAGAATATCTTTGGGCATATCCTTGAAGAAGGTGTAGAGCATCCACACCACAATCGGCAGGTTCATTAATGTGTAGACGATAATCAGCCCCGTTCGGGTATCCAATAGGCCAACATCGCGAAAGATCAGATAAATCGGCACCAGTACGCCCACTGAGGGCAGCATTTTGGTGGAAAGCATCCATAGCAGCGTACCCTTGGTACGTTTAGTCGGCAAAAAGGCCATGGCGTAGGCGCAGGGAATGGCAATTAACAGCGCGAAGAAGGTAGAGCCAAAGGCGACCGCAACGCTATTAAGCGCAAACCGCGCATAGCCCGAACGCTCGTGGACTGCTTGGTAGCTTTCCAGAGTGGGCGAAAAAATCAGCGTTGGGTCAGCGATCGCCGCCGTTTCCGTTTTAAACCCAGTCAATATCATCCAGAAAATCGGAAAGAAGATGACCAGGGCAACCGACCAGCCCAGCACCGTGATAATGGCCCGTTTGGCCTGTGCTGACCGCCACCCCGTTACCGAGCGTGGTGCAGCTGTTTTGGAACCTAAAGTTGTCATCGAAGTGCTCCCAGGACACAAGTGCCGGTCTAGTCTTCCAAGTTTTTGGCCACCATACGGACCAGGAAGATCGCCACGATATTGGCTAGGATGATCGCTATCACCCCACCGGCGGACGCAGTGCCCACGTCAAAATCGAGTAGCGCACGGATGTAAATCAGATAGGCCAGGTTCGTTGTTGCTAAACCAGGCCCCCCCGACGTCGTCACAAAAATTTCCGCGAAAATAGTCAGCAGGAAGATCATTTCAATCATGATCACCACACTGATCGCGCGCCTTAAATGCGGCAGGGTAATAAAGAAGAAGATGGCGATAGGGCCTGCGCCATCCATGCGGGCGGCTTCGACTTGATCTTCATCCAACGACTGCATCGCCGTCAGAAGAATCAACAGTGCAAAGGGCAGCCACTGCCACGCGACGATGATTACAATCGAGGTCAGCGGTAGCGCAGAAAACCAGTCCAACGCAGGCAGCCCAACGGACTCAAACAGCCATGACAGCACCCCGTTTGAAGGGTGCATCATCATATTTTTCCACACCAGAGCACTAACGGTGGGCATCACAAAAAACGGTGAGATCGCCAGCACACGGGCGATCCCGCGGCCCGCGAACTCCTGTTGGAACAGCACCGCCAGCAGGGTGCCGCCCACCACGGTAATCGCCAGCACCCAACCTACCAGCAGCAGCGTGTTGCCCATGGCAGCCCACAGAGCTGGGTCTGTGAGAAGGTACTCGTAGTTTTCCACCCCGGCAAAGCCGGTCATGTCGGGCATTAGCAGGTTGTAGTACTGGAAGGAGAACCATAGCGTCATGCCTAACGGCACAATCATCCAGAGCAACAGTAGCGTCACGGCTGGTGCTTGAAGTGCAAGCGTTCTCAGCCCGCCAACAGTACGGCCGGAAGCACGGGTTTTATTCATGGGATTACCTGCGAAATACGAGGCTTGATACGAAAACGGCTAGAGAACATCGATAAAGCGCCTGCCCTCACTGTTAGTAACTAAGTGAACAAGCAGGCGCTGGTCTCGTTTATCGTTCGATGTAGCCCGCCCGCTGCATGGTGCGTTCGGTGGCACGCTGGGCACTGTCTAATGCCTGCTCCACCGTGGTGTCACCGGTTAGCGCCGCGGCAATGGTTTGGCCAACCTGGGTGCCTATCGACTGAAACTCCGGGATACCGACGAACTGCACGCCAACATAGGGGTTAGGTTCCAGAGTCGAATCGGTGGGGTCGGCGTCCTGGATAGCTTTTAGCACGAAGTCAGCAAAGGGGGCTGCTTCGGTGTACTGCTCGTTGGCGTAGGTCGACTCACGGGTGCCTGGCGGCACGCTGGTCCAGCCTTGGGTTTCACCGACCAGCTCAATGTACTCTTGCGAAGTGGCCCAGGTAATAAACTCAAGCGCTGCCTCCTGGTTTTCTGAAGAAGCCGGGATCGCTAATGCCCAGGACCACAACCAGTGTGAACCTTTCGGTGTTTCGGCCACGGGTGCTGGAGCAAAGCCTAAGCTATCCGCCACAGCGGATTCATTGCCGTCATACAGTTTGCCCGCTGCGGAGGTGGCATCGACCCACATCGCACAGTTGCCACGGGAGAACAGCGCCAGGTTCTCGTTAAAGCCATTGGAGCTTGCGCCTGGCGGGCCGTAGTCATTGAGCAAGTCGACATAAAACTGGATAGCGTTAACCCACGCCTCAGAGTTGAGCTCGGGATTCCACTCTTCGTCAAACCAGCGGCCACCGTAGGTATTTACTAGGGTGGAAACAAAGGCCATGTTCTCGCCCCAGCCGGGTTTGCCGCGCAGGCAGATACCCGCCAACCCCTCTTCGCTGCCGTGCAGCTCGCCTGCCCACTCGCGTACCTCTTCCCAGGTGGGCTGCTCGCTCATCTCAATGCCCGCTTCTTCGAATAGATCCGTGCGGTAGTACATCATTGAGCTTTCAGCATAAAACGGCAGTGCGTGAAGCGTATCGTCGTAGCTTAAACCATCGCGAACAGAGGCTAGCAGGTCGTCTTCATTGTAGTCGTCGGGCAGGTTATCCAGCGGTGAAAGCCAGCCGCGCTCTGCCCAGATAGGCACTTCGTAAGTACCAATGGTCATGACGTCAAACTGGCCACCACCGGTGGCAATATCAGTCGTCATGCGCTGGCGGAGCACGTTCTCTTCCAGCACCACCCAGTCCAGAGTGATATCGGGGTGCGCTTCTTCAAAGGCATCGGTGAGGCTCTGCATTATCACCATGTCGTTGTTATTAACCGTGGCCACGGTAATTTCAGTTTGCGCCTGGGCGTGGCCTGACATGGCAATGGCGGCCGCTAGCGTTGAGACGGGCAAGTGACGTGCGAGTCGCATAAAGAACTCCTAGTGGGCTGGTATTGGCATTGTTGTCGCCTTGATCTTATTGATCACCTATCGAACAAATGATCGTACGTAAGCCAAAAAAAAGCAAAGCCGATTAACTTAGACTTTACGCTAACTTATCTCTTTTACTGCATGTTGCAGCGCACGCAATTAGAGTGCTTCCACTATCTGGCGGGCGGCCACTTCGTCGGTAACCAACCCTTTCAGCCAGCGGCCGCGCAACGCCGCATGTATCGCCGGGGCTTTATCGCGGCCACCCGCTATCGCCACCATATGGTGCTTTCCAAAGCGCTCAAGGGGAAGACTCGTGACACGACGCGTAATCGAACAGTCGATCACTTCGCCGTCTCGGTTCAGTGGCCAACCCAGTAGTTCACCCACCGCTTTCAGGCCCAGCAGCTCATTCAGCTCGCTTTCACTAATGAAATGATCTTGAAACAGCGTGGCCTGACGATCGATGCGCCCAATGCCAATAAACGCCGCTTCTGACTCCCGTGCCACATCGGCAATTGCCTTAAAAAGACGCTGCGCCAGCATCGCCTCTTTTTCAGCCAGCGATTCAGCGACCACTGGCGCGGGCAGTAAAAAACGCTCACCGCCGGTTTTATCCGCCATTACCATCACCGCGTCATAACGGTTAGCCGAACCATCCCGGGCGACATTACCAACTAGCGATACAAAGCGATGCTGGGGTCGTTCAAGTCGGCTAAGCGCTTCTACCGCTGCCCGCACCGAACGCCCGGTGCCTAGCGAAAGCGTCAACGGCTCGCTGCGTTCAACCAACTGCGCCACCCGCTCAGCGGCTGCCACGGCTAGGTAAGAAGCGGCACTTTCGGCGGCGTGGTTATCGGCAGGAACCACGTCGCAGTAGGTCAAACCAAAGTGATCACGCAACGTGCTGCCCAGCGCCATGCAGTTAGAGATTGGGTGATCAATATGCACTTTAACCAGGCCCTCTTGGCGGGCCAAGGCCAACAAGCGCTGCACGCCTGGCCGTGAAACACCCAACTGGCTGGCGATCTCATCTTGGGTCATTCCCCCCACGTAAGACATCCAGGCGGCTCTGGCCGCCTGGTCCAGCTTTACCTCAAATTTATCCATACAATGGCTCACTTAATGAGTACTGAAACATCATCATACAAAGCTAAGCCCGCGACCAGTAGTCGTCTATCCGCTAACATAGCCTGAGTTCAGCGTTTCACAATGGATAGACTGCTTGGAGAGACAGCATGTATAAACTCGCTTTTTTTGTCCCCATAGAAGATGCCGAAAGCGTTAAGCAGGCGGTGTTTGAAGCCGGTGCTGGCCGGATCGGGGCATACGAAAATGTCTGTTTTCAAACTCGTGGTACGGGGCAGTTCCGCCCAACGGAGGGCGCCCACCCGCATATCGGCTCAGTGGGCAGCTTGGAAAAGGTCGAAGAGTTTAAAGTCGAGCTGCTCTGCGATGAAGCGCATATTCACGGCGCCATCGCGGCCTTGAAGCTTGCTCACCCCTACGAAGAAGTCGCTTATGATGTATGGCAGTTGGCCGATCTGTAAGTGGATTTTTCGACGGGGCATGAATGACTCACGCGCTACCAAAATAGCGTTCGCGGTCTTCTGGGGTCACCATGCTGATATGCAGCGGAAACTCATTGAGGGCGCGATCAGCGTAAAAGTGACGTAGGGTGCGCTCAATGGTGGTGAAAGCCAATTCATCCCAGGGGATTTCATGCTCTTCAAATAGCGCGACTTCCAGGCTCTCCGGCCCGGCACTGAAGCCACCGACTAGCTCGGCACGGAAAATCATATACACCTGATTGATATGCGGCAGGTCAATCAAGGTGTAGAGGTTGGCCAGTTCGACTTCGGCACAGGCCTCTTCACGTGTCTCTCTAGAAGCTGCCTGCTGGGTTGATTCGGCATTTTCCATATAGCCAGCGGGCAGCGTCCAGTAGCCTTTGCGCGGTGAAATCGCCCGCTTACAGAGCAGCACTTTACTACCGCTAACGGGCAGCGTACCGGCCACAATGCGTGGGTTTTGATAGTGAATCGTGCCGCAGGCATCGCACAGGTAGCGCGGGCGGTCATCGCCTTCAGGGACGGCAAAACGTACTTTATCACCACACTGGCTGCAAAAGTTCATCGCGTATTCTCAACGGCTAGTGAATAGAAGCCTCGACGCGCTTGACGTCAACGACCGCTGCTGGGTAAAAGAGAACAAAGTAACGGGATGCCCCATGTTAGAGAAACTGCGTAAACAGCTGCAACAGCTAACCCCTCAACGCTTGGATCACATCGTGATGCCCGAGGCCGCCGTGCTGTTGCCGATTGTCGAACGCCCAGCGCCTACCTTGCTGTTTACCCGCAGGGCCAACCATTTGAGCACTCATAGCGGTCAGGTTGCGTTCCCAGGCGGCAAGCGCGAGCCCTTTGATAGCGACCTTTACGCCACCGCGCTGCGCGAGGCAGAAGAGGAGATTGCCCTCGACCCCGCTCTGGTGCAACCCCTGGGGCGGCTGTCGGACGTTATTTCCCTGCACGGTATTCGCGTTACCCCCTGGGTGGGCATTATTCCGCCGGATTTACCGCTGATTGCCGACCCCGGCGAGCTAGACGCTATTTTTGAAGTGCCGCTAAGTCACTTTCTAGACGATCACCGTACGCATACCGACGTAATTACCGTGGATGGCGTTGCCCACTACGTGCCCAGCTATCATGTGGACGGCCATGTGATTTGGGGGCTTTCGGCGATGATGCTGGTGGAATTGCTGGCGGAAGGCTTTGGCATGCCAATTGATTTATATCAGCGCCCCCAGGGGCCGCTGCGCCACCACCCTGAGCGCAAAAACCGTCTTTCTACATCCTCTACGACCGTTTCCAGTTCGGCGCCATCGAGATCCAACCAATGACTCCCAGTGTTGCTACGTCATCACCTGCGCTTCAGCCCGCGACGCAGGTCGCTCTTGTCGATGCGCTGGTTGAACAGGGCTGGTATGTGGGCCGCGGAGTTATTGACCTGGCACTGTGCGACGCGCTAAATAATGAGCTTCTACACCGGGCGGCCTATAATGGACTGGATGAAGCGGGCATTGGTCGCGGCCAACAGCACCTGCTGCGTAAAGATATCCGCGGTGACGCTATTCATTGGCTCGATCGAGAAAGCGCTGCCCAACGGCGATACTTAGACGCCATGAGCGAGCTACAGCAGGCGCTTAACCACGCGCTGTTTTTGGGCTTATTTGAGTACGAGGCCCACTTTGCCCACTATCCACCGGGGGCTTTTTATCAACGTCACCTGGATAGCTTTCGCGGCCGTGCCAACCGCGTGATATCTACGGTCGGCTATTTGACGCCAGACTGGCCCAGCGACGGTGGCGGTGAGATGGTGATCTACCACCCTGACGACCCCAGCCAAGAGGTCGCCCGGGTGGTACCCGAAGCAGGCACCTTCGCCTGCTTCTTATCTGAAACCATTCCCCACGAAGTGCTACCTACCCGCTGCCCGCGTACTAGCATTGCGGGCTGGTTTCGGAGCAATGCATCACTGGGTGGGGTGCTGGATCCAGCACGCTAGCATTTAGCTAATCGGCACGATCTGGCCATTCGCTCGCTCTAATATTTCACTTACCTGCTCGTAGTTGATGCTGGCAGTGTTTCCACCGTCATGCTGTTCAATTAAACCAACAACGTTTAACAGCGTTTCCATACCAAATGCTTGCTCATCCGTTGCTGTGAAGGCCTGTATGTAACTCTCTTTCCCTTCACCCCAGCCTACTTTGATCGGCGAATCGATAATGTTGACCTGAGTGCCTACCGGCACCCGCCAGAAGACCGACTCGATGTCTTCCGGGTGCATGCGGATACAGCCTCGGCTAGCCCGCATACCAATACCATCGGGCTGGTTGGTGCCATGGATCAGGTAACCGGGAATATCCAGCAAAATAGCGTATTCACCCAAGGGATTATCGGCACCAGGGGGAACCACTGCAGGGGCTGGGTCGCCCCGTTCAGCGGCTTCACGGCGAATAGACTCAGGTGGATACCAGGCAGGGTTTTCAAGCCGCATGGTGGTTTCGGTAATGCCCAGCGGGGTGTTATAAGCATCCCTGCCGATACCAATAGGGTATGTTTCGACCCGCGGCGTCTCGCCCTCGGCTACCTCGGGGTAGTAGTAAAGGCGCAGCTCCGCTACGTTGATCACAATGCCGCTGCGCGCCTCATCGGGAAGAATATACTGCCCAGGGATCGTCACCGCGGTACCTTCTCCCGGTACCCAGAGGCTGGTATCCGGGTTGGCCATACGAATTTCTTCGTAGCCCACGTTGTGCGCCCGGGCAATGTCCAGCAGCGTATCCTCTTCGGTTGCCGTAACGGTATACACTTGGCCCACCATATTGCCCTCTTCAGGCAGCAGAAAATGGCCTTTGGGCAGTTCGCTGCTATCGGCTACAGCGCTTGAGGCTAATAGCCAAGCGCCTAGCGCAACGCTGCTGACGCAGAACTGCTTTAAATACTGCAAAGGGCGAGATGTCATGGTCAGGGATTCTCCTTTTTATGCGACCTCGCTTTTTATCAAACCGTGGACAAAAAGCGAGTCATTTGGAGACGAATATGAACACTGGGCGGGAGCGGGTCAACTCGACAGACTGTCGCACTAGGGCACGGGCCTAGGCCAATGGGCGTGAAACTGAAACGATCGTGTTACCTAAAAGTTTCAATTGAAAGGTTGTATTTTTGAACACAGCAACTAACCTGATAGCTGTCTTAGCGCAGTGAAGCGCAAGATAGCGTCAATTATCCTGATGCATTACATCGCCAGGATAATTAACACACTCAGGAATAATAGTATCGGGGTAGCTATCGTTTATTTTAAACGAAGCCAAAATCGACACTATTGATTTATTCGGGTTGTTACGCGGAGTCGTTAAGCTCAATAAAATCGCAAGGAGCAAGCAAAATGAAAAATATTAAACCCGCTATTCTAGGTACTCTCATGGTTCCAGCCTTTATGTTTGCCGCTGGCAGTGTGAATGCTGAAGAGAATACCACCACCATGGAAGCGACTTACTTAACAGAAGCGCCAGAAAACACTTTCCATGCTGATGCCTTAACTGGCAATCAAGTCAAAAGCAGCGTTGAAGATGACGAAGATATCGGCACCATCACCGATCTAGTAATTGATGAAGACGGTCAAATCAACGCTGTCGTGGTGGGCGTTGGTGGCTTCCTCGGTATGGGCGAGAAAAACGTCGCTATCGAATGGGACTCACTTGAGCTGACAAAAGACGAAGATGGCGAAGACTATGTCATTTCCGTTAATGCGTCAGAAGATGCGCTTGAAGCAGCTGAAGAGTATAACCGCGACAACGATAACGACGAATAAGCGCTCATTAGTTACTAAAAGCCTTGGCAATGGCCAAGGCTTTTTAATGTTTGCCATTAAAAAATATTTAAAAGATTCTAATCAACTCAGGCAGCAAAATGGCTCGCGCACACTGCTTGTACGCAAGCCATCTATGTTAAGAAAACCACCTACTTATGAGCAAACTATAGCCTAAATAAAAATTAGGCTTTCAGTTTGGCCGTCATGCTGATATCCGCATTAAGGACTTTGGAAACAGGGCAATTAGCTTTCGCCGTTTCCGCTGCTTCCTGGAAAGCTGCGTCGTCGGCGCCACTGATGGCAGCGACTACATCCAGATGGATTTTAGAAATATCAAACCCTACATCGCTCTGGGAAAGGGTTACTTTAGCGCTGGTCTCAATAGAATCAGCAGTATAGCCTTTCTCACCTAAAATCATGGAGAGCGCCATGGAGAAGCAGCTGGCGTGTGCTGCACCAATCAGTTCCTCAGGATTAGTGCCTTTTTCATCTTCAAAGCGCTTGCTGAAGGAGTAACTGGCATCTAAAACGCCACTTTCGGTTGAAATGGTGCCTTTGCCATCCTTAAGACCACCTTCCCAACGTGCGCTAGCTGTACGATCCATAACAACTCCTTGTGTGTGCCAATATGCGTAAACATATTGTCAAGTGTAAATGTCTGTGTGGGCCCGGCGACGGTTGCCGCTTGACCACCTCACCAGCGTAGCTGATTTTTTGTTTCTCTGCCGCCCCCGTACTTCCATCGCTTCCATCGACTCTCGTTCAGCCGTAAGCTAGTTAGCTACCTAACTGCGTTACTGTTAAGGACACGCCATGTCATCAGCTGATGCGCTGCGCTTGATTCTGCTCTCTTCCCTGTGGGGCCTTTCGTTTATCTTTATGCGCGTGGCCGCCCCCGAATTCGGGGCGGTACCGTTAGTGTTGGTACGTATGGGAATTGGCGCACTGCTATTGATGCCGCTGTTGATCAGCCTGCATTACCTGCGATTGATCTGGCAGCATAAGGGCCCGCTGCTTTTTTTAGGTATTGTGAATCACGTACTGCCCTTTTCGTTATTGGCACTTGCCACTACGCGACTAGAGGCGGGCTTTACCTCATTAATTAACGCTACCACGCCGATTTTTACTGCACTGATCGGCGCACTGTTTTTCGCTACCGCCATACAGCGCCAGCAGTACTTAGGCCTCGCCCTGGCACTGCTGGGAGTCTATGTGCTCTCAGCGGATCGACTTGATTTCGCCCTGGGCGGTGACGGCTGGTTTATTTTGGCTGTCTTAGGCGCCACTTTTTGCTATGGCATTGCAGGCAACTACTCGAAAACGCGCCTTGGCCATCTGCCCACACGTGTACTCGCCGCAGGCAGCAGTGCCATGTCAGCGTTAGTGCTGCTGATTCCTGGCATTCTATTATGGCCAAGCGAGCCCATTAGCACTCTGGCCTGGGGAAACGCACTGGCACTGGCAGCGCTAAGCACCACCCTGGCCTTCCTGCTCTACTTCGGCTTACTCGCCAGCGCGGGCGCCACCGCCACCTCAACGGTGACGTTCCTGGTGCCGGTGAGCGCGCTAATATGGGGTTATCTACTGCTGGGAGAGACGCTAAACGTTCAGATTATCGCGGGTATGGTCATTACCCTGATCGGCACGGCAATCGCCACTAAACTGCTACGCGTCAAGCGTCGCGAGACGCCGCCGCCAGTCTATCCTTCACACGAATAATGCTGCCTGCGCCTTCGAGCAATGTGGCGTTCTGGCCAAAGTGGGCGCCTTTCAAGGCGGGCTGAGTATTAAGCTCAATCAAGGTTTTTAGCGGCTCAGCAGGAGCTGGTACTGTCGCCGTATACTGATCGATGGTAGTGATTTTGCAGCGCTTACAGGGCTTGCGCAACGCTAGTTGGAAAGCTCCCTTTTGTTCAGAAAGCGTCGCCCAACGGTCTTCAGCCCACGCTTCATCGCTCTCTACCACAATATTGGGCCGGAAACGGTTCATGGGCACTGGCGTGCCCCCTTTTGCCACCAACGCTTGATTAAGTGCGTCCAACGAGCCCGTGGACGTTATCAGAAACGGGTAACCATCGGAAAAGTAGGTATGCGCCGCTCCACCGTCAAGAAAATCCTCTTCGACTGACCGGGTAAATTCAGTCGCAAAACGCACCAAACTCAGCCCTTGGGCCTGTGCGCCCAAGGCAGCGACTAACCAGCGAGAAACATCTTCGCTCTCCGGCAGAGCTTTACAGTGATCATTCCACACGCTGACCAGGCGCAAATTACCGGCGGGTTCTGCCAGCGGTATGTTCATTGGGTCAACGCCAGGGTGAGATAGCACCAAGTACTCATCGGTGAGAGCGACCTCAATGGTGGCGAGCGCAGGGAGTTGTCGCTGGGTAATAAAGCGTTGCTGGGCGTCCACCAACATCCAGCGGCGATCCCAGGCGAGCCCGTGCTCTTGTAGCTCGCTGTGATTAACGCTGATGCCTTTTAGCGACTTTACGGGGTAGATGTTGAGTTGGGTAATCTGCACGGCAGCCTCGCGACAAGTAAAAAGGCTACTTTAGCCACTCACAATGGTGATCGCTACTCAAAAGCATGGCCTATAGCGTCATGCCTGTTTCGATACGGTAGCCTAAATCCACCACTTTCTGGGTCAGTGGCTCACCGCGAATACGCGCTAACAGCTGCCCCGCTGCTGCTTCGCCGATGGCCTGGCGCGGTGTCACCACGCTGGCCAAGCGTGGTGTCATCACATGGCCCACATCGTGGCCATGAAAGCCCGCCAAGGCCATGCGCCCAGGCACCTCAATACCGCGTCGCTGGCATTCAAAGTAAGCGCCTACGGCAACGTCGTCATTGGTACAAAACAGGCCATCCGCTGCTGGGTAGTCGACTAACACCTGCTTGAGTAGGGCTGCTCCCACACTATAAGAAGAGCGTTGGGTGCTTTGCAGCGTCACCGGCGGCAATCCGTGCTCTTCCATGGCACGGCGGTAGCCCAACTCACGCTGCCGGGTACGTTCATCCAAACGAACCGCCAGATAAATCAC
Organism: Vreelandella sp. DA03-1M; assembly: GCF_055725665.1. Lineage (NCBI taxonomy): Bacteria > Pseudomonadati > Pseudomonadota > Gammaproteobacteria > Oceanospirillales > Halomonadaceae > Vreelandella > Vreelandella sp. DA03-1M. The sequence goes on along the minus strand of NZ_CM146798.1, from coordinate 1,242,794 downwards.
TTGGCGACGGCCGCGGCGGATCATCTCACTCACCATGTCATAGGCGGCTTGTACGTTGTCGTAGCCCACGGTCTGTTGTAGCGGAGGGCGATGGGTGTCCATGATTTCGACAATCGGGATCCCGGCGGTTTCCAGCATACGCAGGCTACGCGGCGTGTGATCACGGTCAGAAAGGATAACGCCATCGACGTTATAGGAAAGCAATGAAGCTAGGCTGCGCTCTTCAAGCTCAGGGCTATAGCCATAGTGAGAGAGCATTAAATGATAGCCCGCTGGTTCCGTTAACGCCTCAATGCCGACAATGATATCGGCGAACACTTGGTTGGTCAGCGACGGCACCAGCACGCCAATCGAATGACTGGTGGCCCTGGAAAGTAAATCGGGCGCACGGTTGGGAATATAGCCAATCTGTTCGGCAATCGAGAAAATGCGCTCACGAAGCCCTTCCGAAACCGTTTCAGGTTCACGCAGGCAGCGGCTTACCGTCATTTTGGTAGCCCCTACGTGGTCGGCAATGTCCTGTAGGGTGGGGCGTTTTTTCTTCAAAGGGGTAACTGCCTTATGCAGTGGGGGAGCATTGAGGCCGCCCCTTCAATCAGCGGCCTCAATACCTATTAACTCTTTTGCCTAGTGAGCGTTAGCTTAGTGTGCGGCTGGGTAGCGGCAGCGTGGCAGCAAATTGATCGACGATTTGCATGGGCGACAGGGCAATGGAGGCGTTAAACGCCTCCTCTTCATCAGGCGGTTCTAAATCAGCCAATTGACTGGCCAACATGGTATCGCCTTTGAAGAAGTGCCCTGCTCGGGTTTCTAGCCGCTCAAGCAGCAGCTCTTGCGTGCCCTCTAAGTAGAGAATCTGCAGCGCTGAGTCGCCTTGGCGCAGCCGGTCACGGTAGCGCCTTTTCAACCCTGAGCAGGCAATCACCAACGACGCATCTCTGGCCCGATACTCGGCGAATAGCGCTGCCAACGTATCGAGCCACTCGCTCCGGTCATCGTCATTGAGCGGTGTGCCGCTGGCCATTTTGGCTACATTGGCGGGCGAATGGTAATCGTCGCCATCAATGAACGTCGCCCCTACGGTTTGGGCCAACTGGCGGCCAATGTGCGACTTCCCAGAGCCAGACACACCCATCACTAAAATACGATGCGAGAGGGTCTTCACAGAAGCTCTCCTATTCATTACCAAGAACCTCAGTTGCCGCGCACAGCGGTAAGATCAGGCAGCCAGGTAACGATACCCGGGAAGGCGATCAGGATCACCAGCACGACGAGGAGCGCTACGTAGTAAGGTAGCATCGCTTTGACCAAAGACTCCATGGAGACTTTGCCCACACCACAACCGACGTAAAGGCAGGTGCCAACCGGCGGGGTTAGCAGCCCGATGCCCAATACAAAGGCCATTAGTACGCCAAAGTAAGCCGCATCAACGCCCACCGAGGTGACAATAGGCGCTAGCATCGGCGCCATGATGACCATGGCCGGAGTCAAGTCCATGACAAAGCCCACCAACAACAGCAACGTTGCCACAATCAGCAGTAACAGGAACGGGTCTTGGGTAATCGCCTGCACTTGGCTGACCAGGGTTTGCGGCACCATATTAATGGTTAGGAACCAAGCAATCACCGTCGCAAACGCTAGCAGCATCATCACCATACCGGTCAAACGAGCAGTACGAATCAGCATACCGCCGAGCTCTTTGAGCTTGAACTCACGGTAAACCACCAGCGAAATAGCCAGCGCATAAAGCAATGCCGCTACGGCCGCTTCGGTTGCGGTAAATACACCTCCAATAATACCGCCAATTACGATGACCGGGAGTACCAGCGCAAGCCAGGCATCTTTGAAGGCTTTCCAGAGGCGATCCCAGCGGAACTGCTGCACACCGCCGCCATCCTTTTTAGCAAGAATATAGGTGGTCACCATCAGCGCAAAGCCAATCAACAGACCCGGAATGATACCGGCGATAAACAGGCGGCTAATCGAGGTTTCAGTGACGATGCCGTACAGAATCAGCGGGATGGAGGGCGGAATAATGATCCCGATCACCGAGGACACGGTGTTGATCGCGGTAGCATTAGCCGCGGTGTAGCCCTGCTCTTTCATGGAGGGAATCATCATCGCGCCGGTAGCAGCCGTATCGGCCACCGCTGACCCACTGATGCCACCAAAGAACATCGAACCGGTAATGGCAACCTGCCCTAGCCCGCCGCGCATAAAGCCGACCAAAGCGCCAGCCAGCTCCATCAAGCGACGAGCGATACCGCCATTGCTCATCACCTCACCGACTAAAATAAAGAACGGGATAGCGAGCAGCGGGAAGCTGTTTACACCACGAATCGACTGCTCGATCATGATCGACAGCGGAATATCAGATAGCACCGCCATGACCAGCGCCGCCACGCCCAAGCCAAAGGCAATAGGTAACCCAATAACGATAGAGGCCAATAAAATAGCCAGAAAAATCCATAGCATGATTAGCGCTCCCGCTCAGGATGGCGAATAACGTTTAGGCTGACCCACATCCGCCAACTCGATACCACCGCAATAAAGATGACGCACAACACCAGCGAAAGGCTAATGAAGCTCAATGGCACATCCATAATCGCTGAGCGCCCGCTTGAACGCGACAGCACTTGGTAGCCACCCCAAATCATGACCACCATGAGGGCGGTGATAATCAGGTGCTGCAGCAAATAGAGCATGTGCGCCAAGCGCAGCGGCAAGCGCCGCACCAAAGCATCAACGGCAATGTGCTCGTAACGGGAAAATGCTGCAGCGGCACCGATAAATACCAGCCATATAAACAGCATACGAGCCAACTCATCTGCCCAGGGCAGGGAGTAATTAAACAGCGCACGCCCCACCACGTTGCATGAAACGGACACGATCAACGCCACTAAAATGGCGCCGATCAGATACTCCATGCCTAAGGTCAGCCAGCGGAACACTACTGGGCCTTGGCGGGTATCGGTATCGATTTCCAGCAACTTGCGATTTGGGTCGTCCAGATACACCGAGGGATCTTCAATCGGCGTAGGAGTATTAGGGGGTGTAGAGGAGAGTGACATAGGAGCTCCAGGGGCACTGACACGTTGGGCAGGCTCGATGGCCTGCCCAACGGTGCGCTAAACGTAAGGTTTAGTTGCTGCTCTCTTCAACGATCTTCTGAATGTCCGCGATCAGGTCTTCACCAATGCGCGGCGCCCACTCTTCATAAACCGGCTGAGTGGCTTCTTGGAAAGCGGCTAACTGCTCATCGTCCAAGCGGGTAATTTCCATACCACGCTCTGCCAACTGATCACGTGACCAGTCATCGTACTCAGCTGACAGCTGAATTTCATAGTCGGCTGACTGACGCGCTGCTTCCAGTACCAGTTCCTGATATTCGGGTGCCATGCGCTCCCAAGTACGCTCAGAAAGCATCATGATAAAGGGAGTATAGACGTGGCGTGTTTCGGTGCCATAATCCTGTACTTCATTAAAATTCGAGGTCAGGATGGTGCTCCAAGGGTTTTCCTGGCCATCTACCACGCCCTGCTCCATCGCCGAGAAAAGCTCACCAAAAGCCATCGGCGTTGGGTTAGCGCCTAAGGCTTCCCAAATCGCTAGATGCACCGGGTTTTCCATGGTGCGAACGCTTAAACCGCGCACATCAAGACCTGCTACGTCGTCAGGACTTGCCACCGGGCGAGCACTGTTAGAGAGCTGGCGATAGCCATTCTCAGAGAACGCAAGTGCTTTCAGGCCGGTACCATCAAAGGCGTCCAGCATGCCTTGGGCCACATCGCTCTGCATAACGGCTACCGCGGCTTCACGGCTAGGCAGCAGGAACGGCAGGTCAAAAGCGGCAAGCTGTTCAACGTAGCCAGTAGTGGCGGAGCTAGACGGGTAAGTCATATCCAGCGTGCCGGTTTGCAGCATTTCCAACATCTGAACGTCGTCACCTAACTGGCTGTTAGGGAAAACGTTAACCTTAATGCGACCGTCGGTACGCTGCTCCAAAATCTCACCAAAATATTGGCTAGACAAGAACTGTGGCGAGCTTTCCGCAAGGCCGATGCCCATACGTAGTGTATGCGAGCCATGATCGCCGACTACCTCGCCCTCGATCTCAGGCGGATCAGAGAGTTCTGGGCTTTGAGCATGCGCCATACCAAACGTCAGTGTGGTCGCACCGACCAGGGTTAGCGTGCTGCGCCAAATAGTTGTCATCGCGTGATCTCCAAATATTCGTTGTTGTTAACGGTGAATGGGTAAGAATTGAGTTGTTACTGGCTAATTTAATGAGCACCAAATTGTTACCGGTAACATTAATGATGCGAAGGCTAGCTAGCTGCCAAGTGCGTGTCAAAACAAAACTGCCAACTTACGACCAACGTCTAGGGATAGCCACTTACTGCTTCGCGCGCTACATTACCCTACATATTTCGGATCGGAACCCATACTTGTGCAACCATCTTGTAGCGAACTAGAACTTGATCATCAGCTCTGCTTTGCGCTCTATTCAACTTCGTTAATGATGACCAAGGTGTATAAACCTCTGCTCAAAGAGTTGGGGCTTACTTACCCGCAATACCTTGCCATGCTTGTTTTATGGCAAAACGATGGCATTACCGTTGGCACGATGAGTAAGCGCCTACTCACTGATCCTGGTTCGCTTACGCCGCTCCTTAAGCGCCTGGAAGCCGACCACTTGTTGAATCGCAAACGCAGTCATCATGATGAGCGTGTAGTAGAGCTTTACCTTACCGATAAAGGTAAGGAGCTGCGTGAACAGGCTTACCACATCCCTAGCTGCGTGGTGCATGCGAGCGAACAATCAATCGAAGCATTGACCACGCTAAAAGAAGATCTGGTGCGACTGCGCGATAGCTTACAAAAAAGTCAGTAGCCCTTTGCCTTTGGCGTCATTCGATTTTCGTCTTTGGCAAAGTGCAACCAAATTAATTCGCCATTTATCTTGCGCACAAAATAAAGCTGCACTAAATTAAAAGCGTAGGTTCATAATTAATAACGCTGACAGGAGAATCAATATGACGACCACTATCGAAAACGTTGTTTATCGTGCCCACGCAACCGCTACTGGCGGCCGTGAAGGCCATGCCAAATCTTCTGATGGCGCACTCGATGTCAAACTCAGCACGCCGAAAGAGTTAGGCGGTGCTGGCGGTGATGGCACTAACCCCGAACAGCTTTTCGCAGCAGGCTACTCTGCCTGCTTTCTAGGCGCACTGAAGCACGTGGCGAGCCAGGAAAAAGTAAAACTGCCCCAAGAAACCAAAATTGATGGGCATGTAGGTATTGGCGCCATCCCAACCGGCTTTGGCATTGAAGTTGAGCTAAAAATCAGCCTTCCAGGCCTAGAGCAGGAAGTCGCTCAGCAGTTGGTCGATAAAGCCCATATCGTATGCCCCTACTCAAACGCCACCCGTGGCAACATCAATGTCACTCTGACGTTGGTCTAAGCGTCGTTATTCATTTAAGTCATCATGTTAGTGCCCACACCACCGCTCTCTCCACATGCAGAGCGGTGGTGTCATAAAGCGGCACCGCGGTATCTTGCTGGCTTACCAGCATGGCAATTTCAGTACAGCCTAAAATCACCGCCTGGGCGCCATGAGCATGCAGAGAATCAATGATTGCTAAGTAGCGTTGCCGCGATGCAGCTTCTACACGGCCCTGGCAAAGTTCATCAAAGATCACCCGATGGATAGTGTCGCGCTCAGACTGATCGGGCACCACGACCTCAATACCGAACTGCTTTAAGCGGCCGATATAAAAGTCCTGCTCCATGGTAAAGCGCGTACCCAATAGGCCGACGCGCGTGATACCGTCGGCGGTGAGCTGCTCAGCCGTAGCATCGGCAATATGCAGCAGCGGAATGGTAATCGCCTGCTCAATAGCGGGCGCCACCTTATGCATGGTGTTGGTGGCAATCAACAGGCAGTCTGCGCCCGCTCGCTCGACGCTTTGGGCAGCGTTGGCCAGCAGTTCGCCAGCGGTCTGCCAATCGCCCTGCTGCTGTAATGCTTCAATCTCGGCAAAATCGACGCTAACCATCACGATCTTAGCCGAATGAAAACCACCTAGCGCCGCTTTTACGCCCTCGTTTAGGGCTCGGTAGTAGCCTTGGGTCGACTCCCAGCTCATACCACCTAGCACACCAATGATACGCATCCGCCACCTCAATTTAGGAAAATGGACTACTTTATTAACAGGCTAATCACCAGCCAAATCTAGTAGCCGCTTTGACACCGATAAAATATTTATAGCGAGGAAACGAATGAGCGACAACACCTATACTCCCCCGAGCGTTTGGAAATGGGAACCTGGCAACGGCGGTAAGTTTGCCAATATCAATCGCCCAATTGCTGGCCCTACTCATGACAAGGCCCTGCCGGTGGGCAAACATCCTCTTCAGCTTTACTCCCTCGCCACACCCAACGGTGTCAAAGTCACCGTGATGCTGGAAGAGTTGCTGGAGAAAGGCATAACGGGCGCCGAATACGACGCTTACCTGATTCAAATTGGCGAAGGCGATCAGTTCAGCAGCGGCTTTGTCGAGGTGAACCCCAACTCTAAAATTCCCGCACTGATGGATCACTCGACCACTCCACCCCAGCGGGTATTTGAGTCGGGGGCGATTCTGCTCTATCTGGCTGAGAAGTTTGACGCTTTCCTACCCCATGACCCCGCGAAACGGACCGAATGCCTCTCTTGGCTATTTTGGCAAATGGGCAGCGCGCCAATGTTAGGCGGCGGTTTTGGTCATTTCTATGCCTACGCACCTGAAAAGTACCAGTACCCGATTGACCGCTACACCATGGAAGTGAAGCGTCAGCTTGATGTACTTGATCGCCATTTGGCGGATAACCGCTTTATGGCAGGCGATGAGTACACCATTGCCGATATGGCGATTCATCCATGGTATGGCGCGCTAGTGAAAAACCGCGTTTACGAAGCGGCGGAGTTTTTGGAGGCACACACCTACAAAAACGTTCTACGCTGGACCGAAGAGCTCGATGAGCGCCCCGCCGTTAAACGCGGGCGCATGGTAAATCGCACCTGGGGCGAACCTCACGAGCAGCTGCACGAACGTCATGATGCCAGCGACTTTGAGCTTCGTACTCAAGATAAACTGGCTGATAACGAGTAATTAACCGCTAAGAAAGAGCCTACGCTTGATCTCTCAGCGTAGGCTCTTGGTCGCTTTCAACTCAAAGGCTAAGATTATTCAACCCGTGAGTTATTCAAGGCGTAATTCCATACCCGGTAGAAGTAGAAAATATATCCCAGCCCAAAGGTGACCAGCGAAATCAACATCCAGAGGATAATGTGGCCGATGTTGCTGAACAGGTTGATATCGCAAACCATTTTTCGCTCTACCCCAGCAGCATCCACTACCGAAGTACGGTTAATAACAAACCGCGAAAACGAATAAGGGAAGAAAAATAGCGCTATACCAAAAGTAACGATACTGAGTACCACCCAAATAATCAGATGGCCAATAATATCAAGAATGGAAAGATCTGCTTTGATATTCACTTTGCGTCCTTAAAATTAACAGTGGCGAAGAATACCACTGCCAGGCACAAACGTGAACGTAAAAATTAATTTAACTTAGAAAAATGAGTTTTGCATGGGCTTCACCGGGGGCCACGAACACCCTCTAAACTCGAATGACTGCTCTCTGCATGACGCTTAACAACGCTTAGTGAGCCATCTGTTTCTATAACAACGGCCTCTACGTCGGCTACATCACTAAGCCCACTACTACGGATAGCGGAAAGCACTTCGTCTTGGGTTACCCGCGCTTTTCGCAGTGAAGTTAATAGAAACTCACCCTGATAGAGCAGCATCAGTGGCTCACCGGTCACTAATCGACGTACCCATCGAAACCGCACACTGGTCCACGTAATTATAAATTGAAGTGAAATCAGCAGCGCTAACGCGACAGCTCCATCCGCCAATACCACATTTTTAGACAGCAGTACGGTCGCCAGCGTGGAACCCAGTGCCACCGTGACAATTAAATCGAAGGCGTTCATTTTCGACAGCGTGCGGTTGCCTGAAAGGCGTAAGAAGAGAATCAGCGTGGCGTACGCCAATAATCCGATAATCAGAATACGTAACACGCTGCCCCAGCCATTAAAAAATACCATTTCCATATGCGCTTTATCCTTGGTCACTTAGCGATAGGCAAAGAGTTTGCTTGCCGCCCTGCTTAGGCTAACAGCTCCGAGCCTATTGTGTACGCTAGAAAGATATTTAGAGTTGGCTCTCCCACCACTTGGCATAGGAACTGTTATGGGGCGCAAAGCCGCCTTCATCAGGGGCATTATCATCCCACCACACCGGGCCACGCTCACCTAATGCTTCTTTAGCAGCCTGAACCGCGTCACGGGCTTGACGAAGCGCGTCGTCATCACCGTGCTGCTGGGCCGTTCTGACGGCTCGACGTGCTTTCATCAACTCTTTGATATGAGTGCGCTTTTGCTCTTCATCTAAGCGCGGATCAGTGCAGCGCCACAGGCGATTTTTGGCCACAAAGTAGCGCCCATCAGGGGTATGGGGATATTGTTTGGCCATGAATTGTTTCCTCCCACCTACACACTTTCCTTCTGAAAGGCGCCCAAAGCTTAACTAATTTTAGAAGCGCTTAGATAGCGTGATGGACCCAAACTTATCCTGCTCTTCCTGACCGTCGAATTCACGCGAGCGCTGCACTGCGGCGTAAGTAACCTGCCAATCTTCCCAAGCCAGCGCCAGTCCTGCAGAAACGTCACCTACCCACTCTTTACGATCAACCGAGTGGCGGCTATTTCTGAACGTATTGCCATCCAGCGTCAGATTTTGTGCCATGTAATAGCCGTCTACGCTCGCAAACAGATACCACTGCCAGCCATTATTTCCAGTCATGTGGTAGCGACTACTAGGGTTTGGGGTCAGCGTAGGTATGCCGGGCGCCTCATCGCCCCAGCGAACGCTATACCCAGCACTTGCGTAGGTGTAGAGGTTGCCCAAAGCGGCGCTGACACTAGGGCCATGGGCAAACTGCTTGCCGATTAATGGGGAGCTGTGCCACCACTGGCGCCGCATGGCTACGTTGACGATCGCTTCATCGCCAAGCTGATTCTTCCAGCCATTGGGGCGATCACTATCGGTCACCCTGTGTACCTCACGCTGAATACTATCGGCAAGTGACGAGGGCCCAACCAAACCAATATCCAGATGCAGGTCAGTCGCTTGTCGCCAGCTCCCCATGGGCACATCTTCATAGAGCGATATACCGCCGTAAACAATCCCTGCGTAGGGGCGATCATCTTCTATCAACCCACGCTGCTCAATATTGTTGGGCGTATAAATTTGATGCACGAGCCGGAAAGCGGCCATATCAGCGTTGCCTATCAGGCTATCGGGCAAAGCAGTCGCCAGGCGCTGTGTCCAGCTTTGCGCTTCGGGTTCAAACGCCCAATTGAGCTCAAAACCGCTGGTAAAGTGGCCATCATCACTACTGGCCATGCCATCATTTTCGTGCTTAATCGAGAGGACGCTATCGTTGGCCTGCGCCAGCGTCGACAGCAAGCTTACGACAGCCACTAGCGGGAAGAGCTGCCATCGTAAAGGGGTCATTGCTTTCATTACTCGTTCCTTGAGGTTTTTCTAGGGAGCGTTTTTGGAGGCTGCTTTTTGATGAACATCAACAAACATTGTTGATTGTATGTAATTGTGCAAAAAGATAGCAAGCATACTTTTGCAAATTTCTACACAAAAAGGCTAAGACACTAAAAATTAAGGATGGCTCATAGGCCACCCTTATGCTGTTGATTGCTTAGATTTATAGCGTAGTCGACTAGACGAAAGTTGGTAGGCTAATGATCAAGAATAATCACTATCTGTCACGCAGCAGCCACTGCGGGGTAATTTCATGCTGACCGTTTTCATCGGTAATAAACAGCGAGCCTTCGCTGATCATTACCGCCCAATTGATAGCCCGTGGCAGATCTTTAGCGATGGTTGCGAGCGCCTCTTGGGGCAGCCCCGCCACGTGCACATTTTTCAGCGATGCCACATTGGCGAGTACTTTGCTCTCCCATAGGTCTACCCGACCGTAGGCTAGCAGCGTCACGCGCTCGGCCCGGCGCGAGCACCAGGTGATACGCTCAGCATCCGGCAAGCCTACTTCAATCCAGTGCAGCAAACGCCCATCTAAGCTTTTCTCCCATAGCGCTGGCTCGTCCACATCGGAAAGCCCGCGCCCGAAGGCCAGCGTTTCGCTGTACCACAGCACATAAGCCAGTAAGCGGGCGGTCATGCGCTCTTCGGTCTCTGAGGGATGACGAGCCACGGTAAAGCGCAGCGTTTCATATACCCCGCGATCCAGGTCGGTCAGATTAATATCAACTTTGTAGGGCGTTGCGCTAAGAGCCATGGACGTTTCCAAACGAAAATTTGCGCTAGTGTACCCGATGCCGAGTGTCGCTGGTGAATTGTCCCAAGGTTAAGACGTGCGGTAATCAACTTCCAGCGTGCCATTCTTTAGCGTTTCAGCTTCGTGCATAGGTTCGCGCCACGTTTCTGCTAGCGCGGCTTGATACCAGGCCTGCATGGCAGGCAGTGCTAACAGGCGCTCGACATAGGACTGGGATTTCTCACTTATCGGCAGGTTGAATGTCTGTACGCGAAACGCCACAGGGGCATAAAACGCATCTACCGCTGAGAATTGTTCACCCGCTAAAAACGGCCCGCCAAAGCGCTCAAGCCCCTGCTGCCATAGCGCATCTAAGCGGTTCACATCGGCCTTGAGATTGGACGATAAACTATTCAATGCCACCCGCACACCGCAGTTCATTGAACAATCATCACGCAGGGCGCCAAAGCCGCTATGCATTTCAGCAGTAGCTGAGCGCGCCCAGGCGCGGGCGGTTTTATCACTCGGCCATACGTCGGCATGTTGCTCGGCCAAATATTCAACAATCGCCAGCGAATCCCACACCGCCAGATCACTCTCCCTATCCACTAAACAAGGCACTAAGCCCGATGGCGAAAAGCGGGTGTAAACGTCATGGCTAGCGCCAAAGCCGCCTTCAAACGGCATCAGGTGTTCGTTAAACGGAATCTCCAGCGCTTTCATCAACACCCAAGGGCGCAGCGACCAAGAAGAGTAATTCTTGTTGGCAATATAGAGATCAAACATGCAGCGCTCCTTATGTGGGGAATTGGATTAGCCGGTGTAAGTAAGCACCCTTAACGTGTTGCCTGAGCCAGCGTATTACCGCCTAGTCCCATTAATACGCTGCCCCCAATGCGCTGAATGAGCCGGGAGGAGCCATGGGATTTTTGTAACCACTCACGCAACGGGCTGGCCAGCAGCACCACCACGACATCCGCCGATGAGAACAGCGCATTGGTGGCGATACCCAGCCAGAGCAGCTGCCATGCTACGGGCATAGCGCTCTCGGGTTGCACAAATTGAGGCAGAAACGCGACAAAGAAAAGCGCGGTTTTAGGGTTGAGCATCTCCACCAGAAAGCTGTCGCGCAGCACGCGTTTCGTGGTTGCCAGCGGCACCTCTTCGCCGTGGGCGCGAATGCCCTGCTGCCATAGCCGCAGCCCCATCCAGAGCAGGTAGAGCCCACCGATGATTTTCATGGCGATGTAGGCAGGTGGAATCGCTGCAAACAGCAGCGCTAATCCTAGCGCGGCGGCCACCACATGCACATAACACCCCATATGCACACCGATGACCGCTAGCCACCCAGCCCGTCGGCCGCGCCCCAACGTCTGCGCTGCGGTATATAGCATTGCAGGCCCAGGTAAATAGGCGAAACCAAGCGCAGCGAGGATAAAAGCGGCCCATTGCATAGTGGCAGTTCTCTTGAAGGTAATCGTTAGTTTTCGAGAATAAAACGGGGGTGACGCAAGCGCCACCCCCTAAATAAGTAAAACTGTAATTAATCAAACCTTAGAAGTTCGGTTTGCGCTTCTCGACAAATGCCGCCATGCCCTCTTTTTGCTCGTCACCGGCAAAGCAGAAGGCGAACAGGCTGGTTTCCAGCGCTAGTGCGCTATCAAGGTCTTGATCCATACCGTCGTGAACTGCCTGCTTGGCGCCGCGCACTGACTGTGGGCCGTTGCCTTTGAGTTGCTTAGTGAGCTCTTCAACGTAGCTCTCGAGCTCCGCTTGCGGCATTACCCGGTTCACTAGGCCGATACGCAGCGCTTCTTGGGCATCGATTTTGCGCCCGGTAGTAACCAGATCAATCGCCATCGCAGGGCCAACGCGGCGCGGTAGGCGCTGGGTGCCGCCAAAGCCAGGAATGACGCCCAGCAGCACTTCCGGTTGACCAAACACCGCGTTGTCGCTGGCTACAGCCCAGTCGCAGGCCAGTGCCAGTTCGCAGCCGCCGCCAAGGCAAAACCCGTTCACCAGCGCGACCACCGGCACGGGAAGTGTCTCTAGGCGTTTAATGGTACGCAGCGCTTGGCTGGCGAAGGCCCGCGCTTCTTCGGGTGTTTTTTCACGCATTTCAGTGATATCCGCACCCGCCACGAAGGACTTCTCGCCCGCACCGGTAATCAGTACGGCGCGTAGGTTCGGGTGGGCTTCAAGCTCAACCAGATGCGCTTCCAGCGCGGCAAGCACTTCGCTGTTAAGGGCATTCAGCGCTTTAGGACGATTGATGGTCAGTCGCACCATCCCATCGTTATCAACCTTCTCGATCACTGCTTCGCTCATGGCGGACTCCTTATTCGATTTATTATTGAATATGAAAGTGAATACCACTCAACCCTAGCGAACGCTTGGTTGAGTGGCAATGACTTCTTTATGCCGAGCTGATTTCGTCAGCGCAAGTTAGTCGTAGTGATAGAAACCGCGACCACTTTTACGGCCTAGATAACCCGCGGCGACCATGCGTTTGAGCAGTGGGCAGGGACGGTATTTCGGGTCACCAAAGCCCTCTTGAAGCACTTCCATGATCGCCAGGCACACATCCAGCCCAATCAAATCCGCCAGCGCTAGCGGCCCCATGGGGTGAGCCGCGCCTAGTTTCATAGCGTTATCAACCGCTTCTGGCGTTGCGGTGCCCTCCTGCACGATAAACGCTGCCTCATTGATCATTGGCACCAGCAGTCGGTTCACAGCAAAGCCCGGCGCATCGCCTACCGGCACGGCAGTTCTGCCCAGCGCCTTTGCTAGCGTTTCAATCTCGGCCACGGTAGCGTCCGAGGTTTGCTCGGCGCGAATCACTTCCACCAGTTTGAGCACCGGCACCGGATTAAAGAAGTGCATGCCTACCACGCGCTCGGGATGCTCGCACACCGCCGCCAGCCGGGTGAGCGACAGCGACGAGGTGTTGGAGGCTAAGATAGCCGTGGTGCTCATTTGGCTAAGATCACGAAACAGCTTCTCTTTGAGTTCAGGCTGTTCGGGGGCCGCCTCGATAATGATCGCGCAGTCGCTTAGGTCATTGAGTGTGGTAGTGGTCGATAGACGGGCGAGAGCGGCACTTTTATCCGCCTCGCTGATCTTCTCTTTAGTGACCAATTTACCCAAGCCTTTATCGATATTCGCCTTGGCGCGGCCAAGCTGCTCTTCGGCCACATCGTAAAGGCGCACGTTAAAGCCACTGGCAGCCACTACCTGGGCAATCCCCTGCCCCATGGTACCGGCTCCCACCACGCCAATTTGTTGGTCACTCATGCACGCTCTCCCCTATTGATTATCACTACTGGCGGTTATCACCGCTAGTGCTTATTACTATTAGGAATGATTAATGATTTTTAGCTTCTTCACGCAAGACGAATTTTTGTATCTTGCCCGTTGATGTTTTCGGTAGCTCGCTGAAAATGACTGTTTTAGGGACTTTGTAGCCCGCCAAATGTTCGCGACAGTGGGCGATAATATCGGCCTCGGTGACTTCGCCGTAGCCCACCTTGAGCTTCACAAACGCACAGGGCGTTTCGCCCCACTTCTCGTCTGGCTTGGCGACCACTGCTGCCTCTTCAACGGCGGGATGGCCGTATATAGCGTCTTCCACTTCGATGGTCGAGATATTCTCTCCACCGGAAATAATGATGTCTTTCGAGCGATCTTTGATTTCGATATAGCCATCCGGATGCCAAACCGCCAAATCGCCGGTGTGGTACCAGCCGCCCTCCAGCGCTTGCTCGGTGGCCTCCGGGTTCTTTAAATAGCCCTTCATGACGTTGTTACCGCGCATCAGTATTTCACCCATGGTTTGGCCATCCTTGGGTACTGGTTCCATGGTGAGCGGATCTGCCACGCACAGCGCTTCGAGCATGTGGTAACGCACCCCCTGGCGGGCTTTGATTTTGGCCCGTGCTTCCAGCGGCAATTCATCCCACGCTTCCCGCCAGGCGCATACGGTCACCGGCCCGTACACTTCGGTTAGGCCATACACGTGGGTCACTTCAATGCCCAGCTTCTCGACCCCGGCAATTACAGAGGCTGGCGGCGCGGCTCCGGCGGTGGTGACCTTGACGGGGTGATCGAACTGGCGCTTATCTTCCGCGGGCAGGTTCACTAAGCCATTAAGAATAATAGGCGCTCCGCTGAAGTGAGTGACCTTCTCTTCGGCAATGAGCTGCATGATCTTTTTCGGGTCGACGCGACGCAGGCACACGTTAACTCCGGCGTTGGCGGCAATGGTCCAGGGGAAACACCAGCCGTTGCAGTGAAACATCGGTAGCGTCCACAGGTAGATCGGGTGGTGGGGCATTGCCCACTCCATAATATTGCTCACCGCATTGAGATAAGCGCCGCGGTGGTGGTAAACCACGCCCTTGGGCTTACCGGTGGTGCCAGAGGTGTAGTTAAGCGAGATCGCGTCCCACTCATCCGCTGGCAGTTGATAGGCAAAATTGGCGTCGCCCTCGTTAAGCAGCGCTTCGTACTCAATCTCGCCAATGCCTTGCGTGTCGCCGAGAAACTCTACATCGGCAACATCAATGATCAGCGGCTTGTGGGTTAGCTTGGCAACGGCTTGCTGGATGACCTCAGCAAACTCGGGATCGACCAAAATGGCTTTCGCCTCGCCGTGCTCCAGCATATAGCTGATCGCCTCGGCGTCCAGGCGAATATTCAGCGTGTTCAACACGCAGCCCGCCAACGGCACGCCGAAGTGCGCCTCAAACATTGCCGGGATATTAGGCAGCATCGCCGCCACCGTTTGACCCGGCTGAATGCCTCGCTGCTTGAGCGCAGAGGCAAGCTGGCGGCAACGCGACCAGGTCTCTCCCCAGGTGCGGCGCGTGCGGCCATGAACCACCGCTGGGTAATCAGGATAGATAGAGGCCGAGCGCTCGATAAAGGTCAGCGGTGAAAGCGGCACGTGGTTGGCAACGGTTTTGGGCAAGCCTTGCTCAAAGATAGCGGTCATAATCGGCTCCTGGTCTTGTTATTGAGGACATTGTTATTGAAAGCGTTCGTTTTAAGGGTTCGTTTAAAATAGTTGTTTTGATCGCCTAGAAACAACAACGCCGCCCAAAGGGGCGGCGATACGGGCTGAAATTAACGTTAGTGAACCTCAAATTCGCTTAAACACTGCATACCTGCTTCAATCACCGCGCGTTGAGCGCGGCCTACCGGCAGCCATTGCGTGATGGCAAATTCGGCGCTGCGCATCTTGGCAGTATAGAAGGGATCATTGCTTCCGTTGTTAAGGGCTGCCTGGGCGCTAAGCGCCGCCTGCCCCATCTGCCAAGCACACAGCACGTGGCCCGCCAAGTTAAGGAACGGCGTAGCATAAGCCTGCACCGCATCTGCCCCGTTTCCAGGGTCGCGGCCTTGTTCCAGCACCATCGCTTGGGCGGCTTTTAGGTCTTCTAAGCCCGCGGCCAAGCCACGGCCCAACGCTTTTAGTGCGGGGTCGACGTTTAGCTGCTCCACAGTGGCGGCAACGTCGTGAAGCAACGCGGTGAGCGCTTCGCCGTTGTCACGCTGAAGCTTCCGCCCCGCCAAATCGAGCGCCTGAATACCGTTAGTGCCTTCGTAAATGGGGGCAATGCGGGTATCGCGCAGCAGCTGTGCCGCGCCGGTCTCCTCCACGTAGCCCATCCCGCCGTGTACCTGAATGCCCATGGAGGCAATCTCCACCGCTTGATCGGTAGAGAAGCTTTTGATCACCGGAATCAGGATATCGGCGCGGGCCTGGGCGACTTGGCGGGCTTCATTACTTTCAGCGTGGCGGGCGGCATCCAACTCGGCGGCGCAGTATAACGCCAGGGCGCGCAGCGCATCAGTGCGGGCACGCATGGAGAGCAGCATACGGCGTACGTCCAAGTGATCGCTGATGGTGCATTCAGCGCCGCCACGCGATTTTGGAGAGCGACCCTGGCGACGCTCCAACGCATAGGCAAAGGCGTGCTGGCAGGCTCGCTCGGCCACGCCTATCCCCTGAATGCCGACTTTGTGGCGCGCCTCGTTCATCATGGTGAACATGTGATTAAGACCACGCCCCTCTTCACCGACCAAGTAGCCAATCGCGCCGCCATTTTCGCCAAAACTGAGGGTGCATGTCGGCGAGCCGTGAATGCCCAGCTTGTGCTCAATAGAGGCGCAGGTGACATCGTTGCGCTCGCCCAATGAGCCATCGTCATTGACCAGGAACTTGGGCACCAAGAATAGGGAGATGCCTTTGTTGCCTGCCGGTGCATCGGGCTTGCGGGCCAGTACCAGGTGGATAATATTCTCGGCGGCGTCGTGCTCGCCCCAGGTGATATAGATCTTCTGGCCGCTGATGCGGTAGTGGTCGCTTTCAGGCACTGCGCGGGTGCGCACTTGGGAGAGATCCGACCCCGCTTGGGATTCGGTGAGGTTCATGGTGCCCGTCCAGGTGCCTTCCACCAGCTTGGGCAAGTAGGTCGCTTTGAGGGTATCGCTGCCGTGATGCGCCAGTGCTTCGATAGCACCAGCGGTCAGCATGGGGCAGAGCCCCAGCGCCATATTGGCGCCGTGAAGCATCTCCTGAACCGCGCTAGCCACCACTTCGGGCAGGTTCTGACCGCCTAGCGCTTCTGATACACCGATGCCGTTCCAGCCACCCTCGACATACGCCTGGTAAGCCGCTGCGAAGCCTTCCGGTGTCGTCACACTGCCATCGGCGTGGCGCTTGGCCCCCTGCAGATCACCACTCTTGTTTAGCGGCCCCCAGACGTCACCGGCCAGCTTTGCGGCCTCTTCGAGTACCGCCTCGACCAAATCGGGCGTGGCTTCTTCAAAGCCCGGTAGGCTAAGCGAGCGGTGCGCTAGCAGCTCTTCGAGCACAAAGCGCAAATCGCGTACCGGCGCGGCGTAAACATTCATGGCGAACCTCGGGCTGAAAATTAAACAATTGTTTGAAAGTGTGCCATAGATAGTAGTAACACTCTCCTGCCTACACCATTAGCCCAAGGTATCACCCGTTACCGATAACGTCTCCACGCCGTTTTATTTTCGCTCAATTGCTTGCTCCACATCATCATAATAAGTGATATGGCTCTCATCTTCAGCGGGCGGCCCTACCACCGGTTCGGCGGCGTCAACGTCCCATACGGCATCGGAAAGATCCTCCAAGTGCTCGTGCTCCAGTGCCCCCTGCATCAACTCTTCGGTGACCACTAGCTCGGCACCGGCGGCGGTCATTGGCGTAGTCGGTGTAAAGGGCGCCACGGGCACAGGCGCTGGGCGCACGCTACGGCGCCAGGAGAAGAACATCACAAAGAACAGACTTAGTGAGCCGAAAGCCCAGAACAGGCCCGCATCGCCCATTACGGTCATCACCGGGGAGATCATCAGCGGGCTGATCGTGGCGCCAATCGAGTTAATCAACAGCAGGCCCTGGCTCATGCGCACCAGCGCCCCTGCGGGCGCACGGTCGGCGGCGTGGCTTACGGCCACTGGATAAAGAGCAAAGACGCCACCGCCGAGCAGGAACAGCAGCACTGCCAATAGCGGTGTCGAAAGGGGTAGCCAGAGCATCGCCGCGGAGATAAGCACACAGAAACCGCTGATGGCGATCAGTACCATCTGGCGGTCATGGCGATCCGACCAGCGGCCAATGGGGTATTGCAGCAACATGGCCCCCATGATGAGGACCGCCATCATCTGCCCCACCTGACTCACGCTCATACCATTACGCTGCAGATAGAGTGGCAACAGCGTGTAGGCCGCTGCGACAACCATACCCGAGCCTAAACTACCCATCACGCCAGTGGGCGTCAGGGTAATCAAACGATGCGGGGGCAGCGGTTCGGCGTGCTCCATAATCGGTGATACGCGGGGAATCATCGCCATGGGCAGCACAGAGAGCGAAGCCAGTAGGCCAATCACCATAAAGGGCGCAGTGACGCCCATGGCGTTGGTCACACCGAGTAGTAGTTGGCCCAATACACCGGCGGCATACAGCGAAATCATATACAGCGCCAACAGGCGGCCACGAACCTTCTGGTCGCCCGAAGTGAGCAGCCAGCTTTCAATGACCAGATAAACCCCGACCGTGGCCCAGCCGCCGACCAAGCGCAGCGCAAACCACGCCCAGGGGTCGAAAAACAAGCCTTGCAGCAGTACCGTGACGGCCACCAAAGAGGCAAAACTACCGTAGGCGCGAATATGGCCAATGCGCAGCAGCAGGCGGTCATTCACCATTGCGCCTAAGGCTAAGCCGATAAAGTAAGCCGACGAGACAATCCCGATCACCGTGGCTGACTCACCGGCGGCATCGAGGCGCACGGTAATTAAGGTGGCAAGAAAACCGTTGCCTATCCCGAGAATGAAGAGCCCTAAAAGGGGCGCCAGCGCCATGGCTAGCAGTTGCCGCGACATGAAAACCTCGTCTTGACTTAACGTTTTGAAAACAGGGGCGGAAAACAGTTGAGAGAAACGCCTCCAAGCGACTTCTCAAGATCCGTTATCTCACCTGGCACAGCGAGTCAGGCGGGGATAGCGGCGCGCAATTATTGCCCTCAAGGGGGCAAAGTCAATGCTTTTCTAAGGTTACAATTATTCACCTTAGCGTTTTGTGTAGAATAACCGTGTCTGGCCCAGGAAATTCCACTACTAAATTATTCTTTTGAGCCCACCAACGGAAGGTCTCTTCGCTAAAAAAGCTGATATGGGTGGGGTCGCTAATATAGTGCCAGCGAGCAAAAGCGTCAGGGGTGGAAACGCGCTTGGTCATCAGCCCAAGATAACCACCGGGCGCGAGCTGTCCGGCCAGTTGAGCCAGCACTTGGCCAGGCTGCGACAAATGCTCCACCACTTCTGTGGCAGTGATAAAATCGAACGTCTGAGTAAGCACCGCGGTATCAGGGGCATAAAAGAGGTCGTAAATCACCACCTGAAAACCTTGCTCGGCAAACATAACTGACAGCGTCGGCCCCGGCCCGGAACCAAAATCAAGCCCACGCGCATTAGGAGCGAGCTTCGCCGACAGCGGGGTAAATAAACGCCCTAGAAAGCGTCTATATCCCGTATCATGCGGCGAGTTTTGATGTTTATCATATTCGGCCTTTTCTGCAGCGGCGCTCAAATGCTGCTCAGGGGGGACAAATACCAGTTTGCACGTGGCACACTGGTAGTAGTCACGACGCCGATCCCGGTGGTAGAGCGCAATAGTGGATTCCGCGCAGAGCGGACAGCGGCGCATCATCGTATTCTCTGGCTTATCGTTACGAATTAAGGAAAGTGGCATGCTATCAGGTCTGGATCATCTTGTAGTTACCGTGACCGACATGGGTCGCGCCGTCGACTTTTACTCACGGGTGTTAGGGTTAGACGTACGTTACCGCGACGCCCAGCGGGTCGATTTAATGCTCGGTGATACGGCGCTACGCCTGCATCAAACCGATACCGACATCGCCCCCATCTCTGCGACGCCTACCCCTGGCAGCCTGGATTTATGCCTGCGTTGCCAGTTACCGCTTGATGAGTTCAAACAGCACTTGGAGGCACTGGCAATTGATATAGAGCTAGGCCCCGTTGCTCGCCAAGGCGCTAATGGGCCGATCGAATCAATCTACCTGCGCGACCCAGACGGCAACCTGCTGGAAATATGCCGCCCCGCTGCTCGTTAACACCCCGTGGCCATTAATGAGATGGCGAAGAGCGCACGCTGTCATAGAGCACATGAAGCGCCTATCGAGGCGTACCAGCGCCAATACAGGATTTATCGAAAGGAACCGTTATGCGTGATAACGCCCATGATGCGCCACTAGAAGGCGACGTTGTTAGCGAAGAGCGAAGCCAACAGCCGGACACCACGATGGCGATGGTGATCTATGCGCTCTATCTAGCCAGTTTTATCCTCGGCTTTACGTCTATTATCGGCGTGGTCATCGCCTACGTTTATAAAGACAAAGGTCCGGTTTGGTTAGACGAGCACTACCGCTATCAGATTCGTACGTTCTGGATAGGATTAGTCTACGGCATTGTGTTTTCGATATTGACCTTGATACTAATCGGTTTCCCGCTACTCCTGGCCCTTGCTGTCTGGCTAATTATCCGCTGCGTTAAAGGCTTCAAAGGGCTGCAGGAGAAGCGCGCGCCCTCCAACGTAGATTCCTGGCTGTTTTAGTGATGACGCAACCAACGGGTAACACCAGCAGGCTTTTTTCCAAGGCCAGTGCCATCAGTTGGCTGTGGCGTCAGTTATCACGCTGGCCAGTCACGCGCCTATGGCGCATTTCCTCGGTGCTGGGCCCAGTCGTTTACCGTCTCAATAAGCGTGAGCGTTGGGTAACCGAGCGCAATCTTACGGCCGTTTATCCAGCTCTCTCTAACGCTGAACGTCAAGCTCTTGCAAAGCAGAGCTTGAAACATTCGACCGCTACCATGCTGGAATTGGGTCACGCCTGGATGGCGGAACCACAAAAAGTAGAAACCAATATTTTAGCGGTATACGGTCGCGACAAACTCGACAACGCCCGCACCGAGAGCCGCGGCGTGATTGTGCTCGCGCCACACTTTGGCAATTGGGAAGTGCTTAACTTCTGGCTATCGAGCCACTTCCCGTTTACCGCCATGTACGAACCACCCAAAATCATTGATCTCGATCCTGTGATTCGACATGGCCGCGAGCGCATGGGGGCGAGTCTGGTGCCCACCAACCCGCGCGGGGTGGCAGCACTGCTCAAAGCGCTTAAACGCAGCGAAGCGATTGGCATGCTGCCCGACCAGGAGCCCGACTGGGGCAGCGGCGTTTTCGCGCCCTTTTTTGGCCGCGACGCTTATACCGCCACACTACTGCCGAAACTGGTAGCCCGTACCCAGGCAAGGGTAGTCACCGGCGTGGCGCTGCGGGTACCTGGCAAAGGGTTCGAGATTCATTTCCTGGAAGCCGATGAGCGCGTGTATAGCGACGATGATGTGCAGTCTGCGACGGGGGTCAACGCCAGTGTGGAGGCCGCAATCAGCTTGGACCCTGCCCAGTATCAGTGGGAGTACAAGCGCTACCGTAAAGTGGTTCAGGAGCAGCAGAAATTAGCTAACTACCGCGACTATCGGCTTTATTAACAAGGCTTACTTATGATGCAAAACGACCTACCCGGCGATGAGACCCGCCCGCCGCAAATTATTTACGCGCTCTACCTGGCGGGCATTGTGACCGCCAATATCACCCTGCTGATCGGTGTAGTGATTGCCTACGTCTACCGCAAAGATGCAGCGCCATGGCTACAGCCGCACTACCGTTACCTAATCCGCACGTTCTGGATCGGCACGCTGTACGCCTGCATTGCCTTCTTGCTCAGCATTGTCATCGTTGGCACCCTGCTTTGGCCACTGCTAGCGGTATGGTTGGGCGTGCGCTGTGTGCTCGGCTGGGTCGATGTACGCAAAGGCCGCCCACCGGCGCGCCCTGCCAGCTGGCTCTGGTAAGTGCTGGTGAGCTAGGCGTCATTCACTGCTATGTCGGGCGTAAACATCATCTAAGCGCTCGATGTCGTCTTCACCCAGGTAGCTACCCGACTGCACTTCAATCAGCTCAAGAGGAATCTTGCCGGTATTTTCCAGACGATGGAGCGCGCCAATGGGGATATAGGTCGACTGATTTTCACTCACCAGGAAGCTGCGCTCCTCAAGCGTTACGCGCGCGGTTCCCCTCACCACAATCCAGTGCTCAGCGCGGTGATGATGGCGCTGCAACGAGAGCCGCCCGCCGGGCTTCACGGTAATGTGTTTGACCTGATAGCGCTCGCCGCTGTCCATCGCCTGAAAGCTGCCCCAAGGGCGCTGCACCTGAGGCGCCGAGCAGGGCTCGCTGCGCCCCGCCTGAGTAAGCGAAGCCACCAGTTGCTTGACCTGCTGCGCCTGATCACGATGGGCCACCAACACGCTATCCGATGTTTCAACGACGATGAGATTCTGCACACCTAGCGTCGCCACAAGGCGGTGCTCGGCAAACACCAGTGAACCCTGGGTATCGGTTAGCCAGGCATCACCTTTGCTGGCATTGCCCGCCGCATCAGGCTCAACGGTAGCCCACAGCGCGTCAAAACTGCCGATATCACTCCACTCGGCGGCCAAAGGCACCACGGCGGCGCGATCACAATGCTCCATCACCGCGTAGTCAATGGAGTCAGTCGGGCAACGACCAAACGCTGCTTCGCCCAGGCGCAGAAAATCCAAGTCACGGTGCGCGCTGTTAACCGCTTCTTGGCAGGCTTTCAGCATTGTCGGCTGTAGCCGCTGTAATTGATCCAGATAGTTTGAGGCACGCAGCAAAAACATCCCGCTGTTCCACAGGTAATCGCCGCTTTCGACTAGCGTAGCAGCACGCTTGGCGTCCGGTTTTTCAATAAAAGCCGCAAGATGATGGCCGCCTTCCAGCGGCTCGCCGCAGGCAATATAGCCATAACCGGTTTCAGGCTGGGTCGGGACTACTCCGAAGGTAACAAGATAACCCGCTTCGGCTAGCGGCTGGGCAAGTGACACGCTATGTTGGAACGCCATGACATCTCCAATAGCATGGTCTGCGGGAAGCACCAGCAGTAGCGGATCCTCTCCCGAAAGGCGGGCTAACAGCGCCGCACAGGCAATGGCCGGGGCAGTGTTACGACCTTCGGGTTCGAGCACAATGGTGGCATCTTGATCGATTTCCCGTAGCTGCTCGGCCATTAAAAAGCGGTGGCTATGGTGGCCCATCAGCATCGGTGCGGTATCGGTTAATCCGGCTAGGCGGCCGAGGGTTTGCTGCAGCAGGCTCTGTGAAGAGGTTAAGCGCAAAAACTGCTTAGGCATCTGCTCTCGCGAGAGCGGCCAGAGCCGCGTGCCGCTACCGCCGCTTAAAATCACTGGCTGAATCATTGCTGCGTCCTTGTCATAGTCCTTGTCACGGCCCCTAAATCTGGGGGAATTTCTGTCTCAAACGTCGTCCCTGTTTGCTCATCAACGCTTAGTTCAGTCGCTAACTCGCCAAAATCCTCCTGCAGCCAGTGGCGCAGTTGGCTCATCCTGGGAGCGTTCGGCGCTTGGGCGAGCGGTGGCAGCGTGCCATTAACAAAACCGCGTGCCAAAAATGGTGCCAATAAAGCTGGATCTCCGCTGATAATATGCACCGGCACCGCCGCACTGGCACTGTCGCCGGTGATCAACGGCGCTGGCTGATGATCGCCAAGCACTATCAATAGCGTGTTGTCGTCCACTACGCGCTCAGCCCAGCGTCCCGTTACCTTAACAGCGTAGTCCACCGACCACGCATAGTGATCACGAATGCGCTCGATGTCCTGCCATAGCACTTCTGGCGGGTCGCCGGCCTTTTCCCAAGGCGCAAAAATACGCCCATCGCCGATGGATGACCAATCATCCAACACGGGCAGAATGGGCGTCCAGGGGGCGTGGCTGGAGATCAGCGCCAACTGGGCGAACAGGGGGGAATCACCGATCAAATGGCGCTGAGTGTAATCGAGGGTAAATTGATCGGGCATGGTCACCCAGTTGAGTACAGGCCCGGCGTAGTCGATATCCTTTGCCGCTGCAATTTGATCGAAGCCGTAAGCCTCCCCTTCCGGCCATGCCATAGAGATAGCCGGCATCACGGCCAGCGTGCGCTGCCCGGTGGCGCTGAAGTCGTCGATCAACGTGGAGTGGCTGCTGTCTAGCATCAATTGATACCACAGCTGATTATCGATCCATCGCCCGCTTAGCGCCGTTGCGTGGGCCAGCCAGGACTGTCCGCCCCGAATCGGCGACTGCAACATTCCGGATACCACGTGGAGATCGCGCGCTGCTAACCGCTGCTGCATATCGGCCAGCGTGGGCTGGAGGATGCTTGCATAACGCGGATCATCCAGTGCCGAGACACCGTAGGACTCGACAAAGGTTAGCAACACATTGCGCCCTTCAAGCCCCGGTAGCGGCTGACGCTCTAATGGCGCAGCCTCCAACTGAGCGGTAAAGGCAAGGCGTGCGGCGTGGGTATCGGTAATTTGCTGCCACTGAAAACGCGTGCTGTTTACCATTGGCAAACGGGCACTATCCACCCATCGAACGCCGTTAATTTCGAGCACCGCGCAGGTAGTGGCAACGATCAACAGCGTAAAAGCCACTATGCCGGGCAGCCGTTTGAGTGGGTAACTTACCGGGGGAAGCAGCAGTCGCGTTAAACCCAGGGTAATGCCGAGCAGTAAGGCAACGCCTGCCAGCATGGCGAAGACGGCCAATAACTGGCCAACATTACCGACTAGCAGGTGATAAATAGAGCGCAGCAAGGGTACATCGAGATAGAGGTTGAGTGGCCGAGCAAATGCCATATGGGTTGCCGCTGTCCCCAGGTTAGCCGCGGTTGCCAGCATGACCCAACTGACTAATCCAATCCCCACTAAGCGGCGCACTTGGCCGGCCGGAAGCAGCAGCATAAGAGGCGCAATGATGAACGCTTCCCAAGCGATCAAATGCGCACTCAAATCTCCAAACCGCCACCATAGCGGCGCGACGAGCAGGAAATTCAGCATTAGCAACGTTAATAATAATCGACTCATCGCATTCTCATTGGTACCTGCTTTAGCTTACAGTGTCTTAGGTAGTGTGTTAGTTAAGGCCTGTCAGTGCTCAGCCTCGAAGAGAAGCTATTGACGTTTTAAAGAGAAGAGAGCAAGGAATAAGGCTGCTGAAAAACGCAATAATCATGTACTGTTGCGATCAATCGTATAGCTATTGTTCAAAAATTTCACGTTTTGCCTGGCCTAATGCCATGCGTTTAGCAGGTCTTCACTCGAAAGGATCTCGCCCATGCATTTCAACTATTTCAACAGAGGGCATGCCAATAAAGGGCATGCTGGTAGGTGGATGGTTTTACTTGGCTATTCGATGCTCGCCTCTACCGCCTTTGCTGAAGACGATAAACATTTCAATGCGGTCATTGAACGCGCCCAACAGCTTGCAGAAACGCCTTATCAAGCCCCTGAAGAATCACTGCCTGAGGTATTACGTGAACTCAACTACGATACCTACCGGCAAATTCGCTTTGATCCCGACCACGCCTATTGGAAAGATGAAAGCCCGTTTAGCCTCCAGCTATTTCACAGCGGCTTTCTGTTTCAAACACCGATTGCGCTCAACGTGATTGAAAACGACACCGCCACCCCGCTGCCCTTTTCGTCAGAAAACTACTCCTATGATGGCAATGCCGAAAAGCTGAAAGAGTACGATCTTTCCGGTAGTGATCACGCTGGGTTTCGTCTCCACTACCCACTCAACAATGCAGAGTACGCTGACGAGTTTGCGGTTTTTCTCGGTGCCAGCTACTTCCGTATTGTGGGACGAGACCAAGCGTACGGACTATCCACCCGCGGGCTGGCGATCGACACCGCCTCGCCCGATGGCGAAGAGTTTCCGGCGTTTCGTGAATTCTGGATGTATAAACCCGACGCCAATGCCGAACAGTTTGAGCTGTTAGCACTGCTGGACAGCCCCTCCGTCAGCGGCGCTTATCGCTTTATCATCCAGCCCGGTGAAGATACAGAGGTTGAAGTAGAAGCCGAGCTATTTGCGCGGGAAGATATTGCCAAGCTGGGTGTCGCACCGCTTACCAGCATGTTCACCTACGGTGAAGCAAGCCGCCAACGCCCGGACGACTTTCGCCCCCAGGTGCACGACTCAGATGGCCTATTAATGCACACCGGTAGCGGCGAGTGGCTCTGGCGGCCGTTAACCAACCCTGAACAGCTACGCATCTCAACGTTTACGGATAGCTCCCCGCAAGGCTTTGGTTTGATGCAACGAGAGCGAGATTTTAACCGTTACCTGGATACCGAAGCTCAATACCACCGGCGTCCAAGCCAGTGGGTGGTTCCGTTGGATGAGTGGGGCCCAGGGCACGTAGAGCTTGTCGAAATTCCTACCCCCGATGAAACTCACGACAATATCGTTGCCTACTGGGTAGCGGACGATGCTTTAGAGGCTGGTGAGTCACGCCGCCTCCATTACCTCACCCATACCCTGAACAATGACCCAGAAGCTCATACGCTGGGGCGTGCAATTCGTACCCGGCATGGCAGTGCAGCGGGGCCAGGGCAAACCGATTCCTCGGCCAGCGAGCAACGTCAATTTATTGTCGATTTCCAAGGGGGCGCGTTAGATGAGATCGCCGCAGATCAACCCGTCGAATTAGATATTAGCGCTCAGTTAGGCGAGGTGCTGCTGCCCCAGGTCACCGCGCTGCCCAATAATGGCTGGCGTGCGAGTTTCCGGGTGCCCGCTAACGGTCAACCCAGCGATGTTCGTTTAAGGCTCACCTTAAACCATGAACCGGTGAGTGAAACATGGAATTACGTGTGGTATCCCGATGCAAAATAACGCTGTTAAAGCAAACCTCTTCCCCCCAGCGTCAAGGAAACCCAATTAATGCGGCGCATGGCGTTACAACGGCTGCGTAGCGTGGGCGGGCTTGCCCGCTCACTGTTCATCTATTGGCGACCGGGTCGTCAGCGAGGGCTCCAGCGACTTTATCAGCCGTTTATTCAGCCCGGTGCTGCCGCGTTCGATATTGGCGCTCATTTAGGTGACCGCAGCGCGGCTTTTCATGCGCTAGGCGCAAAAGTAATTGCCCTGGAGCCCCAGCCCGATCTCGCCAAGTGGTTCAAGCGATTGGTTCGGCCCACCAGCATCACGCTGCTCCCCATGGCAGCAGGCCCAACGGAGGGCTTTGCCGACATCGCTATTAGCCCCGGCAACCCGACGCTTTCCACCCTGGCCACTGAATGGCGCGAGCAGATTGGCGAGCGCAATGCAGGCTTTAGCCAAGTGCGCTGGGAACAGCGCTTGCGGGTACCGGTCACCACGCTGGATACGTTAATTGAAGAGTATGGTGAGCCCAGCTTTATCAAAATTGACGTAGAGGGCTTTGAAGCTGAGGTGTTGGCAGGACTAAGCAGCCCGGTGGCCGCGCTTTCGGTAGAGTTTGTATCCGGTGCGTTAGAGGTTAATCATAGCTGCATCAACCATTTGAGTCGTCTTGGCGAGTATCGCTACAACATCGTCGCTGGTGAGCAGCGCCATTTCCGCTGGGCCGAGTGGCAAACGCCGCAAGCGATGACCGAGTGGCTCAATGCGGGTGCCGAAGCGTTACCTTCGGGCGATCTTTACGCCTGCCGCTCGGATCATCGGTTACTTCAGAACAATGTTCACAACAATATCCACAACAATGTTTAAACCCTAAAGGCTTATCATTTCATGATTCACCATTGGCAAACGCTCACCGCACCGCAGTTAGCCGAGTTCGCCCAACGCGACCCGGTAGCAGTGCTGGTACTCGGCGCCATTGAACAACACGGCACTCACCTTCCTTTGGCGACCGACCTTACGATTGGTGAAGGCCTGCAAGCCGCCATGCTGGAGGAGCTTGATCCGAGCCTTAATGTCATCTGCCTGCCCGCCATTGCCGTCGGCGCAAGCGACGAGCATGCCAGTTTCCCAGGCACGCTGAGCCTGCCAGCGCCGCTGGCCATTGCCACGTTAGAGGCTTATGGCGATAGCTTGGCTCGCGCCAGCATACGTCGACTGGTGCTGCTTAACAGCCATGGCGGCAATAAAGCGGTGATGGATTTAGCCGGGCTAACCCTGCGGCGACGCCACGGGATGCGTGTGGTCAAAGCCACTTACACGCGACTACCCGCACTGGAAGGCGCCATTGAGGCCGATGAGCTGCGTTACGGGTTACACGGTGGGCTACTCGAAACTGCCATGATGCGCTATTTGGCACCAATGCTTGTCCAGCTAGATAACTATCAAGCCACACCGCCTGCGGCGCCCGCTGGCGATGCCTTAGTGAGTGCAGAGGGTGCAGCAGCGTTTGCCTGGTTAGCGGAGGATTTAAGCTCCCATGGCGTGGCCGGTGATGCCAGCCACGCCAGCGCCGAATTAGGTGAGCGGCTGGTGATGCATTATGCCCGCCAGTTAGCGGCAGTCGTGACAGAAACTGCCCAGCTACCGCCGCTAACTAATTAAAACTACTTCACGATTGGAGCAGCTTGAGCTTGCGACCGTTTGCGGCGGTTAGCGCTGCCCGCTTAGTACGTCTTCTAACAGATGCCCGCCGCGGGTGGCCTTGGCATTTAGATAGCGCTGGTTGTGATCGGTAACGCTGCCGTACAGCGCCTGGCGCGAGACGACCTCGATACCGCCCTGGCGCAGCGCTTCCATTTTCAGCGGGTTGTTGGTCAGCAGCTGCACTTGCTCAATATCGAGGGCGTTAAGCATATCCACCGCTACCGCGTACTGGCGCTCATCGTCCCCGAAACCGAGCACTTGGTCGGCATCCACCGTATCCAGGCCACCATCTTGTAAGGTGTAAGCGCGCAGCTTATTGGCTAAACCGATGCCCCGCCCCTCTTGCGCCAAATAAAGCAGCACTCCGCCGCCCATGGCCTGAATATCGGCGACTGCGTTGCGTAATTGCTCCCCACAGTCACAGCGCAAACTGCCAAACAGGTCTCCAGTTAAACACGCCGAGTGCATGCGCAATGGCACCGCACCTTCCCACCTCTCCGGTTTACCAATAACGACGGCAACATGCTCGCGTAAGCCGTCCGGCTCACGGAAAAGCACAAAGCGGCTTTCAGCGGCATCCTCCAAGGGAATATGTGCTTCGCTAACGCGCTTCAGCATGCCCGGCGCACCGGCCAAGCAGTGTTCAGCATCTTTAGCGGTGACTTGCAGTAGCTGCCCTTCTGCTAGCTGTTGCTCAATATTCGCAGCGGCCTCTTTGCTGACAAAAGCACATAGCGCTGCTGGAATTAACAGCGCACGACGCATCAGCGTAACGGCCCCTAGCTCGGCTAACCCCGCTGGCTTTAAGCCGCTTAGCAGCCCACCCGCAGGTTGTGAAAGCGCCTCCGCCGTGGCTAAGCCATGCAGCTCATTGGTGCTTATCCTGGTCGCGAGCGGCAAGCTGGCTGCTTCAGCGGCTAACGTTACGCCCATGGCTGCCAAGCGGTGGCGGGTAAGCACCAGCGAAGGCCTTTCACCCGCTAACCGAGCAAGCGCTTCGACTGATTCACTGCCTTCCAGTGCCTGCACTAGCAAACGCTGCTCACCGGCATTTACCACCACTGGCAATCCGCGACGGATATCGAAAATAGCTCGTTCAATCTGGTACATGTAGGCCTCCTGGCTTCCTGGCGTGGGGGTTATTACGCGCTCGCGCTGAACGAGTTGCTCGGGCTACTGGTTCTGAACTACTTGCCCTAGACCAAGTAGAGCCCGCATGATGAAGCGGATTTATTAGCGCGGAGGCGTCATGCCCGACTCCCATGTCAATACGGGTGTTAATAGCAGTGTTATGAATACTAGCGGCACTATTTCGCTGGCCGATGCTTGGCAATGGCTCTCGGCTCTGCGTCATCGGCGCCCTTGCGAGGTGGCGCTCACCGTGACGCCAAGCGGTGAGTGGCAAACGGATCAGCCGGTCAGTGTTGAGGCGCGTGAGCTGCTCGACTGCCTGACCCCGTTGGCCAGTTGCCCGGCCTGGGTCGTGGCTCAGTTGGGCCAAAGCCTTGATGGTCGCATCGCGACGGAAAGCGGCCACTCCCATTACATCAATGGCCATGAAAGTTTGGTTCACCTGCACCGCCTGCGCGCCCTGGTCGACGCGGTGGTCGTGGGCGCGGGTACCGCCAGCGCCGATAATCCTCAACTGACCGTGCGACACGTAAGCGGTACTAACCCGACGCGGGTGGTGCTGGACCCACGCGGCCGTATCTCTAATGACTTGGCGCTGCTGTGTAACAGTGCCGCGCCGACACTGCTGATTGTGGGGCCTGGGGTAGCGAACACGACGCTGCCTGCCCACGTTCAACGTTGCGTGCTGCCACTGGGTGCCAACGGCCACTTCACGCCGCTTGATGTCATCACCCTGCTGGCCGATAAAGGCCTGCCCCGTGTGCTGATTGAAGGCGGCGGCATCACGGTATCTCAGTTTATCGAAGCAGGCGCCGTTGACCGGTTGCACCTGCTGGTCGCCCCGCTGCTGATCGGCTCCGGCAGGCCAGGGCTTCAAATGACGCCCATCCAGACGCTTGAGAGTGCGCTGCGCCCGCCCACGCGCACCTTCCGCTGTGGAGACGACACGCTGTTCGACCTGCATCTGCGGGATACCACCGCCTGAGGGCTGCGCTTTCTCGCGACGGCTCAGCGCCACCCAAATACCCGGTAGGCTCGCCAGCAGCACCAGCACACCGTAGGCCAACGACACCGCCACGCCTTGGGCGGGCGGCAGTCCTACCAGCGCCCAAACACCAGCCGCAGCGCCCTCCCGTAAACCCCATCCGGCCACGGAAAAGGGCACCAACATCGCCAACAGCAGCACCGGTGCCAGCGCCAGCACATCCAATGCCGCTAGCTCAACGCCAATTGCCCGCGCCGCACACACCATCACTAGGCCGTAGCTCAGCACAATGACCAGCGACGAGAATAGTTGCTGAGGCCATACATTACGCCGCCATAAGCCACGTTTAACATCGCGCGCCAGGGCTTGGCACCAATGCGGCAGCCGTGCCAACCGATGGCTTATATGTTGGCGTAACAGCAGGCCGCTGGCGATAATCACCGCGAGAGCAGCCACGACGCCTAAGCCCACCGCAGTAAGCACTGACACTCCCAACGCGGCATGCCAGAGCGGTGATAGCAGTAATGCCGCGAGCGTTAGCACGACCACAGCCACCTGGCCCGAGGCGCGCTCAATAATTACCGCTCGCCAAGCGCGACCGCGTGACTGCGCCTGAGCAGCATGACGATGTGCCCGCCCGGCGTCGCCCAGTACTCCACCGGGCAACAGCTGATTAACCAGCAGCGCCAAATAGTACTCTCGCAGGGCATAAGCAAACCGCAGCGGTACATCAATCAGCCCAGCGGTAAACTGCCAACGCCAAGCGCAGAGCATGATCTGCAGCGTACTGATGACTAACGCCAGCACTACCCACCCAGCCGAGAAGCGCTGCACTTCCGCCACGATGGCCCGGGGGTCGACCCACAACAACACGGCCCCCAGCAAGGCAATACTGAGCACCACCCGCCGTAGCCATGGGCTTTGCAGGCATGGGCGAATGTACGCGCCTAGCCGGGTGCACAACGTCTGAGCAAACCCCATCGGCTTAGGCCTCTTCCTGAGGCTTGGCAAACGGGGGGATGGCAAAGAGATCACGGTGCCCCACCCAAATCCCCAGCTCGCCGTTGGCCACCGCCTGCTGGCGCTGCTCCAACCAGCTGGCAATGCGTGCCGCGGCGTCAGGGGCTTGTTCGGTGGCGGCCTCGGCCCAACCTTCCAACAGCGCCATCATTAGCGGCTGCTGGTCATGGTTGCCAGCAGCAAGCTGCCATGGGGTATCGTCCTGCTCAATGCGATAATCGGCCTTCTCAAGGGTAGCTACTAACACCTCTTGAGCCTGACCGCCCAGCGCATCGCCCAAGCCTTTATCGCGCTGTTGGTGGGCAATAAACATAGCCAACAGCCAGTGGTCTTCGTCATCCAGCACCGGCTCGCCCTGGGCATCGATAAAGTGCCACTCTCCGGTCACGCTCAGCGCGATTAGAAGCGCTTGTTGCCGCTCGGCACAGCGCCCCACTAATGCCTCGATCCATTGCTGAGAAACCAGATCAAGCAGCGCCGACGCCGTCACTAGGTGCGCATCGCCCAGCGGTAAATCGGTAATCGGCTCCAGCGATACACAGTGCGTTTCAACGGCCACAGGCTGCCCTTGGCTATCGCTTAACCCGGCGGCACACTGGCGCGCCTGCGCTAACAAGAGGGCATCGTGATCAATCAACTCCCAGCGCTGGTGAGCGCAAAAGCGCGGAGCCAGAAAGCGCATATTGCTCCCCCGGCCACAGCCAAGATCCGCTATTACCGGCGCTGAGCTAAGTGGGCTCAGCCACTCAGCGGCGAACGTAGCTAACCGCTGACTGCGAGAAGCGAAATCAGCGGCCTCGCGCAGCGTTAGCCAATCGGATTCAAACTGACTCCCAGCGCGCAAGGTTAGCGAATCATTGGCGGCATGGTTTTGCGCTGTTAACGCCGCGGCGAAGGCCTCGCTCGCTGCCTGCCAATCGCTTAACTGGCCACGGGCCTGCGCAGCGCCATGACGCAGTTGCTGGCGCAGTTCTGCATCGTTACAAAATTGGCTCAACGCGTCTTGAAGTGCCGCAACATCGCCCGGCTCAACGCTTATCCCGGCACCTTCTGGCAAGGTGTCGCGTAGCGCGCCACCGGTGGTGGTAATCACCGGCAGACCATGGGCCAGGGCTTCGGTGACCACCATGCCATAGCCCTCATACCAGGAAGGCAGCACCAGCGCGTGCGCGTGTTGGTAAGCCGCTTCCAGCGTCTCGCTATCGCACTCGCCACGGAGATACACGCTGCTTTGCAAACCGTTCTGATCAATCAGCTGCTGCACGCGTTGCGTAAACGACGCGTCTCGCGCGCCGCCATAGCAGTCGCACTGCCAGTGATCACCGGCCACACCTGCCAGCGCTTGAACCAGAACATCTTGCCCCTTGCGCGGCGTTAGCGTTGCCACACACAGCAGGCGCAGTGTTCCACCTGGCTCAGCTTCTGGGCTAACCGGTGCCTGGGCCACGCCCGGCTCCACTACGGTGACACTTGCATTGATGGGTATGGCGTAGTGCGCCGCCAGTTCCGGCAAACGCCGAGCGGTAAAATGGCTGGTGACAATAATGCGCGCCACAGAAGCAAGCGCGGTTAACTCGCTGCGATGAAAGCGCTGCTGATCAGCCTCATCAAGGCCCAGTTCATCGCCTAAGGGATGGTGCAGCAGCGCGGTAATATCCAGCCGCGTCGCATGCTGGGCAACTACGTCAGGCAACGCCCCCATGGCCAGGCCATCGATCACCACCGCCGCATGGTCGGGAAGTGTCTCAAGCGCTTGAGCTAGGGCCGCTGCCGCTTCGGCGTCCGCATCGGGAAACACGCCTGCAAGGCCCACGACGTCAATCTCCCAACCCTGGTCACGTAGGGCCGAGACAATACGCGCATCGTAAATATAGCCACCGGTGCGCTGAGCAGGGTCACCGGCAACGATCAGAGTAAAACGCCGACTCATAGCGCGCCTTCGTAACTAGCCCAGGCCACATGAGACTCGTGCAGTTTGATCTCCATATGGGTAATGCCCTGGGCGGTGGTGCCCATTTTGCCTTCGCCGATCGCTTTGGCTAGCTGGTCGAAAATCACCTTAGCCATAAATTCGGTGGTGGTGTTTTTACCTTTAAATTCGCTTACTTCATCCAGGTTTTGAAAGTTGTAGCCTGCCAATACTTCTTTGACAGTTTCGCTGGCAAGGCCAATATCGATCACTAAGCCATCCTCATCCAGCTCAGGGCGCTGGAAAACCACATCCACCACATAAGTGGCGCCATGGGTACGCTGGGCGGGGCCAAAGATCTCGCCGTTAAAGCTGTGGGCAATCATAAAATGGTCACGAACGCATAAACGAAACATAAAAACTCCTGATTAAAATTTTAAAAACACAAGTTATGCGGAATATCGCAGCCGATGGCAGAGCTCAACACTACCGCGCCCAAACAACGTATTAGCAAGCGTAGGCAATTGTTTAAAGTCGCTTTCACCGCTGATCAGTGCATCCAACCGCTCATCCACCAGTAAGCTCAACGCGAGCCTAAGGCGGCGCTGGTAGTCCCAACGAGGGCGAAGTTTTGGTGGCAGTTGGCCTACCTGGCTGGCTTTAAGCGTCAGCCGTTGGGAGTGAAAAGCGCCGCCCATAGGAATCGAGACGTCGCCCTCGCCAAACCAGCTCATTTCGATAATGCGCCCTTCGCTACCCACTAACTCCAAGGCCTGGCGCAAGCCAGCCGAGTGGCCGCTGGCATGGATCACGCAATCTTGATCATGGGGGGCTTGTTCAGGTGTGGCGAAGACAACGCCGAGCTGCTCGGCGAGCTGACGGCGCGCTGGGTTGATATCGACCAAATGTACATCGACGCCGGGTACCTGGGCACACAGGTACGCCACTAGCGCACCGACGACACCGGCACCAATAACGCAAATCCGCTCGCCCAGCATGGGCTCGGCATCCCACACGCCGTTGATGGCCGTTTCCATATTGGCGGCCAATACAGCGCGTTGAGCGGGCACATTGGCGGGCACTTCAAGCACCGCTGAAGCAGGCACGGTGTAGTAGTCTTGGTGGGGGAACAGGCAAAAGACGGTTTTATCTAACAGCGCGTCCGGCCCTTGTTCAACGCGACCAACGCTGCAGTAACCGTACTTGACCGGGGCGGGAAACTCACCCGACTGAAAAGGGGCGCGCATGCGCGAAAATTCGCTTTCAGGCACGCGACCGTTAAACACCAGCGATTCGGTGCCACGGCTAATACCGCTGTACAAGGTGCGCACCTGCACTTCATTCTGAGCGGGCGTCGCCAGAGGCTCACCCCGCAGCTCGCCTTGGGCTGGGCTGGTCACCCAGAAGGCAGTGGCGCAGCGGTTTTTGCCAGCGTCCGGGCTTTCGCCAACGTATAGGTTTTTGCCAGCGTATAGATTTTTGCCAACATCGTCAGGCGTCGACATGAGCGATCCTTTTCGTTACAAGCTCAACTAAACCGAGCTCTATTTCATTCCATTGAAAGTAGTGTGGGGCCATGGCGCTGCACATTAAGGCGAGGTTGGTCGTTATGTGACTTGGCCCCTTACCAAACTGGACGGCCACCTCTTGAATGGCCTCATGCAGAACAGTCATTAATGGCTCACCATCTTTAGCGTAGCGGTTGAAGAGAAATTATTCGATTAACAATGTGCAACACTTGAAGCTAACTAGGCTATTTTTCTTGATCATATAGACAACCCTACCTTCTTCTACAAGAATGGTACATATAAAAATACTTGCATCATTTATTTCAACTGCGGACAGCGATGCCGCTTCGTGAGCCACCATGCCGTTTTTTTCAAATGCCTCATCCATGACACTACCCAAACGGCTTTATAGCGCTGCAGAGCTACTGCTGGGCGGCTTGGTGCTAATGACTGTAGGTAAAGGATTACCTCAATTA
Source organism: Vreelandella sp. DA03-1M (assembly GCF_055725665.1). NCBI lineage: Bacteria > Pseudomonadati > Pseudomonadota > Gammaproteobacteria > Oceanospirillales > Halomonadaceae > Vreelandella > Vreelandella sp. DA03-1M. The sequence goes on along the minus strand of NZ_CM146798.1, from coordinate 1,207,276 downwards.
ATGGCTACCTCGGCCAATTGGTGGGTTGCCTTGGCCTTCTACACGTTTATATCTATCTTAGTGATGGTGTTCTGGCCCCACGGTTCACTGGGTTGGGCAAACCGGGTAACGCTGGCCCGCGCGGTATTAGTCGCGCTGCTGGCAGGTGCGCTCGCCGCCAATGCGTTTGTAGAGGTCATCTGGCAATGGTTGGCAATTGCGGTGATCGCTCTACTGTTGGATGGCGTTGATGGCTGGATTGCCAGGCGCACCAAAAGCCACTCCCTGTTCGGCGCGCGCTTTGACATGGAGCTGGATGCCCTACTGATATTGCTGCTGTGTGCGGGCTTATTGCGGTTAGAGTCTCTGGGCCTGTGGGTGCTGATGATTGGGGGGATGCGCTACCTGTTTGTGGCCGCCAGTTGGCCGTTCCCCTGGCTTGCAGAACCGCTGTTCGAAAGCTTTCGCCGTAAAGCCGTATGTGTCTGGCAGGTGGTTGCGCTGCTGTTGGCGTTAACGCCACTTACCTCCCACCTTACTGCCAGCCTGCTGGCCATTAGTGCGTTGCTTTCATTGCTATATTCGTTTGGCATTGACGTTTGGTGGCTATCTCGAAAAACACACCGCTCCTAACCTACTGCGTCTTATAGCGAACCGCTTCGCAGCTTAGCGATAAACGCTTGGATAAGCTGTTTCTTCCTTACTATAGTTACTTTCAAGATATTCGTAACTTCAAATTTTAAGTATTTTTAAGCTGCTTTTTCGCCTATTCGTGTCCTGGGAGATTCCTATGGATCACTCGACAACAGCACCCTATGCGTCCGCTCAGCAAACAGCCAAGGCCATCGCTGCTGCTTGTGAACCGCTGCCAAGTTTGCAAGAGGAAGACGCATTCGGCGCCCATTTTGATCGCTTCGGCGATGCCAAGATTGTGCTGCTAGGCGAGGCGTCCCACGGAACTTCTGAATTCTATCGCGCCCGGGCCGCCATTACGCGACGACTTATCGAACAGCACAATTTCAATATTGTAGCGGTTGAAGCGGATTGGCCGGATGCTGCCTATATCGACCGCTATGTTCGGCATCGCGCTGCAACAAGTGACGACCGACAGGCTTTCACACGGTTTCCCGCTTGGATGTGGCACAACGAAGAGGTGGCGACTTTCACCGAATGGTTGCGCCAACACAATGCCGAGCTGCCTTTCAGCCAACATACCAGCTTTCGTGGGCTGGATATCTACTCACTGCGCGCGTCCCTTTTCGCCGTGCTTGATTACCTGGATCGAATCGACCCGGAAGCCGCTAAAGCGGCCCGTCAACGTTATGGTTGTTTAACGCCCTGGCAAAGCGAACCAGCCTTGTACGGTCACGCCGTATTGCAAGAAAAACAAGATACGTGCGAAGAGGCGGTGGTTGAGCAACTTCAGGCGCTACTGGAACACCGCATTGAGTACATGGCCAAGGAGAGCGAAGAAGCCTATTTCAATGCCACTCAGAACGCCCGCGTAGTGAGAGCCGCCGAACAGTATTATCGCCTTATGTACCGTGGTTCCACCCAGTCATGGAACCTACGAGATCGCCATATGTTTGATACGTTGCAGCAGGTGATAGAAGCCAAAGGAGCAGACGCTAAGGTGGTGGTCTGGGCGCATAATTCCCATATCGGTAATGCGTCTGCCACTGAAATGGGCTGGCAGGGTCAATTCAATATCGGCGAGCTGTGCCGCACTGCCTATGGCGAACAAGCTGTTTTAATCGGTTTCGGCACACACGCGGGGAATGTGGCAGCGGCTGACAACTGGGATTCGCCAATGAAAATCAAGCAGATTGTGCCGTCACGGGCAGACTCCTTCGAACGAATTTTTCATGAAACGCAGCTGCCACGCGCCTTAATTGAGCTGCGCAACCCTCAACACTCTGAGGTTCGAGAACAGCTAACCCAAAAACGCCTGGAGCGTGCTATTGGCGTTATCTATCGTCCGGAAAGCGAGTACTACAGCCATTACTTCAAGGCCTCGCTAGCGGAGCAGTTTGATGCCTATGTGTGGTTCGATGAGACCACCGCCGTGACGCCACTGCCGAGCGCCAGACCCCAGGGAGTACCTGACACTTATCCTTTTGGGGTTTAGGCCGCTTGGCGCTTAGGAGCCACACATGCACACGCAACAAGCACTTTTTGATAATCGACGAGCAGCAGGACAAAAGCTTGCCCACGCATTATCCGGGGCGCGATATGACCTAGTGCTGGCACTACCTCGTGGGGGTGTGCCCGTTGCCTACGAGGTAGCGATAGCCCTTAAACTTCCGCTGGATGTGGTCATCGTGCGTAAGATTGGCGCACCTGGGCAACCCGAGGTTGGGCTAGGCGCTGTCGTCGATGGCGACCCACCTCAGGTGGTATGGACCGCGGATGTGCTGCAGGTTTTTCAGCCTTCTGAACGTTATCTTGAAGCTGAAGTAGAGCGCCAGCTAAGCGAGATAACCCGCCGCCGTCAGGCTTATATTGGTAACCGGGCGCCCATTAACGTGAGCGAACGTCATGTATTATTGGTGGATGATGGTATCGCCACCGGCGGAACCGCCAAAGCAGCCGCCAGGGCGCTACGCCAGGCAGGCGCCGCTACCGTTACTCTGGCTGTGCCTGTCGCCCCGCAGTCCACACTGGATGAGTTAGCTACCGAGGTTGACGATTTGGTCTGTTTAGCTACTCCCGAGCCTTTTATCGCCGTTGGCCTTCACTATCACGATTTTACCCAAACCAGCGATGACGAAGTGATCACCCTTTTGCAGAAGGCTCCCTCTTTTTAATACCCTCTTTTTAACGCTCTCTGTGATATAGAGTAAAATACAAAAAAGCCAGCTTTCACGACGTATGAAAGCTGGCTTTGTTTAATCTAGGCTTTTACGCGGGCTTAGGCAGCCATCGCAGCACACTCATTGGCGCAATGATGGCACGCTTTAGCGCACTCCTGACAATGCTCGGCATCGTGTTTGGCACACTCATCACCGCACGCTTTGCAAATATCAGCGCATACTCGGCAGATGTCCTTGGCGTATTCACTCCCCTGGGCCATGAAGGAAGCTGCCAAGCGGCATATCTGTGCACATTGACGATCCAAACGGATGCACTCAGCCATCATTTTCACATCATCTTCCTGCAAGCAGGCCGTTGCGCAAGAGTCACAATAAACCGCACATACATTGCACGCTTCAATACATGGCTTATATTTTTCAAATTCCATCTTTCTACCCTCCTTGTCATCAAACGAGCACTCGGCCTACTCCTGCACAGGCGTGACAAGCCTTATGTTGAGTTCCTGAAGAACTCGTCTAATAGAGTAGAACAGAGAGCTTGCAACACAAGCGCAGCAAGCGGCGTCACTTAACTCTAACACTCCAACCTCAGGCGCTGGTGCCACTCAGCAAGGCTTTCATCGGGGTATTCGTCGAAGCATTTATCTTGGAACTGCCCATTGACCTCGACCCAGTCGGCCCGACTTCCCAGCATCATGTGCGTTTTCCGGGGAGGGGTCGGCAAGTCCGTATCAATCGCCGAAGCGAAAGGGTGTACCAGCTCGGGCCATTCGGGGTCATAAACCCACAGCGACGATGCGCAGTGCTTGCAGAAATGCCGCTCTCCCGTGCTCTGCTCCCCCTTAATAAAGGCGCGGTAGACAGTAATATGCTCTTCGCCGCTAACGTTGAGCGTTTTGCTTTCTCCACTGAGGTTGATTGCGTACCCACCCCCGCCAGCCGTTTTGCGGCACACAGAACAGTAACAGCGATTAAAAGGATAGGGGTAGTTTGACTTCACACTGAACGTCACTGCCTGGCAGTGGCATGATCCTTTGAGCAGCATAGTTACCTCCGTTTGCAGCGGTTACCCAAGACGAATATCGAGGCGCGACTGCATGAACCGAGTGCGATCTTAAGTTCTCTCTTAAGTGCCCCCTTAAGTACGCTCTTAAGTTCTCGCTCAAGCTCTATCTTAATATCTTAGCTTAGCGCATAGGATCTACGTCGCTTTCAACGGGGATAATTGACGCTGTTTGTGAGTCAATGCATCAGCGTTCAGCCTTTAAGGCTTGGAGCAATTCAGCCACGGCCACCTCCCCTTCGGGCTCGTCAAACGCTTGTGCCAGCGAACTTTGTACATAGCTCAAAAAACGAATGGCGGCGGGGGGTAAGCGGCGTTGTCGTCTGACCACAAAGTGCCAACGACTTTTCAGCGGAAAGCCCTGCAGCGGCAGCTCTTGGACGCCGTTGGGCGAATCCGCAACAACGTGGCGAGACAGCACCGCTAGGCCCATGTTTGACGCCACCGCTAGCCGAATCGCCTCGTTACTGGCGATCTGCTGGGTAGAGCGTAGCTCGATACCCGCACTGTACAGCCAGGCTTCAAAGGTATGCCGAGTCGCTGAGCCCGGTTCGCGCAGCAGAAATCGCTCCTCTTTGAGTGCGTCCATGCTGAGACCTTCTACGCCTGCCCAGCGGCAATGCTGCGGCCCCACCACTACCAATGGATTGCTCAGAAAAGGCGCGGCTAACACATCGTCATCAATGGGCGGGTGGCTAAATACGTAGATATCATCTTCATGGCGCTCAAAACGATTGAGCATCTGCTGGCGATTACCTATCTCCACCGTGACATCTACCTGGGGATTAGCCTGACCAAACGGCCCTAACAGCCGTGGCAGTACATATTGCGCGGTGTTCACCAAGCCGATACTGAAGTGTCCGCGCCCTCCGCGGTTGTACTCCTCCAGGTACTGACTAAACACATCGGCACGGCTCAGCAAGTCCTGACTGAGTTGATAAAGCGCCTGACCAACCTCAGTGGGCACCAAACGCCCTTCCTCGTGGCGCACAATCGGTTCACCGACAATCTCTCTCAGCCGCTTTAGCTGCTGAGACACCGTGGGTTGGGTCAGGTGGAGTCGATTTGCCGTGGCCGTCAGTGAGCCTGTACGAACCACGTCGGCATAGACCTGTAGCAAGCGAAAAGTGAGTTGTCGTACTTTCATAACCAGCACCATAGATAATTATCTATGACTGTATAAAGTTTATTTGTTTTCATCAATCTCTTTAGGTCGCTAAAGTAGCCGCTTTAAAACCCTGTAAAGGAGATCTTCCGTGCCGGATATTGTGGTCATGTTCTTTGTGCTAGGTGTGGTTGCCGGTGTGGTGCGCTCCGATCTCAGTATTCCCAAAGCCGCTTATGACATATTGAGCCTGCTGCTGATGCTGACCATTGGCCTTAAAGGCGGCATGGCGCTGCATGGCAGTTTGAGCTTATCGCTGCTGGTCGAGTTAGCTGGTGTCACTCTGCTGGGGATCATCATTCCATTGATTATCTTTCCGGTGGTTCACTATTTGGTGAGGCTATCCATTGCCGACAGCGCCAGCCTTGCGGCCCACTACGGCTCAGTTAGCGCCGGCACGTTCGCCGTGGCCCTGGCGTATACCGAAGCGCATAACCTAATAACAGGTGGCCAGGTGACACTTTACCTGGTACTGCTCGAACTCCCGGCCATCATGCTGGGCCTGTTGCTCTACCGGCGCTTCAGCCGTAAAGAGACCGCTGACACAACGTCAGAGCCGATCAAAACGTCCGGGCTGTGGCACGAGACTCTGACCAATCGCGGCGTGATCCTGTTGGTGGGCGGTGTGCTGATTGGCTGGCTATACGGCCCGAACGCAGGGGAGTCTGTCACTGGCCTATACACCAACGCCTTCCATGGCATTCTGGCGCTGTTCCTGCTGGAGATGGGCCTGGTCGCGGCAGAAACACTGCGCAGCCTGCGCTGGGGGCACAGCCGTCTGATTATATTCGCGCTAGCGGCACCTATCGTGCTTTCCTGCTTTGGCCTGCTAATGGCGTACTGGCTAGGACTACCCGCTGGCTCAGCGGTTATTCTGGCAAGCCTTACCGCCAGTGCCTCTTACATTGCCGCCCCCGTTGCCATTCGCGCCGCTATCCCAGACGCCAACATTGGCCTGGCCATGTTGGCGTCATTAGGACTGACCTTCCCCTTTAACGTGCTAATCGGCATTCCGCTCTATCATCAACTTTGGGCATGGCTGGTGGGATGAGGTGAAGTATCCAACGTAGCGCTGTGATGGCTGACCAATGGGCCAGACAGTTTACGCAGCGCCACGTAGAACACCGGCGTGAGGAACAAGCCAAACAGGGTGACGCCAATCATACCCGCGAACACCGCCGTACCCAGCGCCGCGCGTACCTCGGCGCCTGCGCCGGTGGCAACCACCGATGGCAACACTGCCGCCGTGAAAGCAATCGAAGTCATGATGATCGGCCTCAGCCGCAGCCGGCAGGCTTCCAGGGCTGCTTCCACTATGCCCTTGCCCTGCATTTCCAGCTCGCGGGCGAATTCCACGATAAGGATAGCGTTCTTACACGCCAGGCCAATCAGCACCACCAGACCCACCTGTACGAAGATGTTGTTGTCACCCCCACCAAACCAAACACCGATCAGCGCCGCGAGCATCGACATGGGCACGATCAGAATCACCGCTAGCGGTAGCGTCCAACTCTCGTAAAGGGCCGCCAATACCAGAAATACCAGTAGGATCGACAGCGGAAAGACCACCAGCGCCGCATTACCCTGGGTGGATTGCTGATAGCTCAGGTCGGTCCACTCCAGCGCCATGCCCGGAGGAAGTATCTGTTCGGCGAGGGCGCTGATGGTATCCATTGCTTGTGTGGAAGAGAGCACGCGGGGCTCAAATTCGCCAGCCAGGTCCGCTGCCGGATAGCCGTTGTAGCGCAGCACCGGGTCCGGGCCGAAGGTTTGCCGGATATCCACCATCGTACCGATGGGCACCATCTCCCCCTGGTCATTACGGGTGCGCAGGCGGGCGATGTCTTCCACGCTGCTCCGGTAGGGGGCGTCCGCCTGGGCGATCACCTGCCAGGTGCGGCCAAAGCGGTTGAAGTCATTCACATAGGTCGAGCCAAGGTAGGTTTGCAGGGTGTCGAACAGTTCGGTCAACGGGACACCTTGGGCTTTAGCCCTCAGCCGATCCACCTCGGCATCCAGCTGCGGCACGTTGGATTGATAACTGCTGATCGGAAAGCCCATCCCTGGCGTTTGCGCAATCGCTCCCTGGAGTTGGTTAACCGCCTGCTGCAGCGCCCCGTAGCCAAGATTGCCGCGATCCTCGATGAACAGCTGGAAGCCCGACCCATTGCCTAGCCCCAGAATCGGCGGTGGCATGAAGGAGAATGCGAAGCCTTCTTTCAGGCCGCCAATGCCCTGATTAATGCGGGCGTTTATCTCCGCTGCGCTAAGGCTGCGCTCACCAAAGGCGCTGAGGGTAAGAAAGGCCACCCCGGTATTGGAAGTATTGGTGAACTGCAGCGCGTTCAGGCCAGGAAAGGCAATGGCGTGCTCCACCCCTTCGGTCTCCATGGCGATGTCCACCACGTCCTGAAGCATCTGGTCGGTTCTCTCCAGCGACGCGCCTTCCGGCAGAATCACGCCCGCGATCAGATAAAGCTTGTCCTGCACTGGAATAAAGCCAGGCGGTACCGCCTTGAACATCACGCCGGTACCCAGCAGCAACAGCGCGTAGACCACAAACACCGCGCCACGATGCTTCAGGGAGCGGGCCACACCGCCCTGGTACTTGTGGGAGCTGGCATTGAAGAAACGGTTGAAGGGACGGAAAATCCAGCCGAACAGCGCATCAATCACACGGGTGAGGCGATCTTTGGGCGCGTTATGCGGCTTGAGCAACATCGCGGCCAGTGCGGGCGACAGGGTCAGCGAGTTGATGGTTGAGATCACCGTGGAGATGGCAATCGTCACCGCGAACTGGCTATAGAATTGACCGGTCACCCCCGACAGGAAGGCCATGGGAATAAACACCGCACACAGCACCAGCCCCACGGCGATGATAGGGCCGGAGACTTCCCGCATGGCTTGATGCGCGGCGGCCTGGGGCTTTAGGCCCTCCTCGATGTTCCGCTCCACGTTTTCCACTACCACTATCGCATCGTCCACCACGATACCGATGGCGAGCACCAAACCAAACAGGGTCAGCGTGTTAATGGAGTAACCCAGCAGGTAGAGCGCGCCAAAGGTGCCTATTACAGAGACCGGTACCGCAAGCAATGGGATGATGGAAGCACGCCAGGTCTGTAGGAACAGCGTGACCACCAACACCACCAGCAGCACGGCTTCCAGTAAAGTGGCTATCACTGACTTTATAGAGTCGTTAACAAAGATCGTAGTGTCGTAGACGGCTTCGTACTCAACGCCTTCAGGGAACTGCTCAGACAGCTCCTCCATGGTGGCGATTACCTGCTCTCGGATATCCAGCGCATTGGCACCCGGTGCCTGGAATATGCCCACCCCCACCGCGTTGTTGCCGTCCAACTGCGAGCGTAGCGTATAGTCCCCGGCGCCCATTTCCAGCCGGGCCACATCCGCAAGCCTGAGTATCTCGCCGCTGTCGCCGCGGCTCAGCACGATGTCACCAAACTCTTCCACCGTTTCAAGCCGCCCACGGGCGTTAATCAGGGTGAGAAAATCACTATCCGCGATGGGTTCGGCGCCCAACTGCCCAGCGGACACCTGGACATTCTGCTCTCGCATAGCCCCCACCACATCGCTGGCCGTTAAGCCACGGGCGGCTATGCGGTCAGGGTCCAGCCAGGCCCGCATGGCGTAATCCCCGCCGCCGAAGATTTGTGCATCACCTATCCCTTCGAGCCTGGCCAGGCGGTCACGAACATTCAGCCGCACATAGTTACGTAGGTAGAGAGTGTCGTATTCACCACTGGGAGAAGTCAGGTGAACGACCATCAGAAACGTCGGCGACTGTTTCTGGGTGGTGACACCTTGACGGCGCACGGCTTCCGGCAACCGAGCCTCTGCCTGGCTAACGCGGTTCTGTACGCGAACGGCGGCCTGCTCAGCATCGGTACCGGGACGGAAGGTGACGGTCATCTGCAGCACGCCATCAGAACCCGCCACGGACTTGAGGTACATCATGTCCTCGACCCCATTGATGGCTTCTTCCAACGGCGTCGCCACGGTCTCGGCGATCTCCTTCGGGTTGGCGCCGGGGTAAACCGTTCTCACCACTACGGAAGGCGGGACTACATCCGGGTACTCGCTGATCGGCAGGTTGGGAATAGAGATCAGCCCCACCGCCAGAATAATGATCGACAGCACCGCCGCAAAAATCGGTCGGTCAACGAAGAAACGGGAGAAATTCATGGCGGTTTACTCCTCCCTGGCCGCAATGGTGGGCTGATCGTCGGAAATAGGGGCATCAGCCGCCGGGGCGGCCGCTACGCTTTGCGGGCTCACTTCCATTCCGGGGAAGAACACTTTTTGCACGCCATTGACGATCACTCGATCACCCGCTTGAAGCCCTTCGGTGATGACTGTTCGTTCTGCCACCTGCCGCCCTGTGGTTACCTGGCGCTGCTCTGCCTGGTTATTCTCATTGACGACATAGACGTAGCGGCGATCCTGATTAGTCAGCACTGCCTTGCGGTCTACCAGTAAGGCTTGCTCTAAACGAGCGACCGGCATTTCGACCCGTGCAAACTCTCCAGGCCGAATGCGGCCCTCCGGGTTGGCCAGCACCGCCCGGAATTGCAGGGTGCCCGTATTGGGGTTTAAGCGGTTGTCGATAAAGTCCAGGGTGCCCTTGTACTGCCGCTGCGGGTCGCCGCCCAGCTCGATTGTCAGGTTATTCGGCGCGTCAACGGTTAATAGGGTCTGGCTGGCAAACGCGGCCTGCTCATCCGCTTCAAAGTAAACGTGTACTGGATCAATGCTTACCAGCGTGGTCAGCAGGCTTTGATCGGCATTGGCCAGGTTGCCGCGAGTCACCATCGCCCGTCCGATGCGGCCACTGACTGGTGCCGTTATACGGGTGTACTCAAGGTCAAGCTCGGCGGTCTGCAACGCAGCCGTGGCGGCATCGACCATGGCGCGGGAATTACTCAGGGCCGATTGGCGCTGATCATGTACTTCCTGAGAAATGGCCTGACGCCCCAGCAATACCCGTGCGCGCTCGGCTTCACTGCCTGCCTGAGCCTGCTGGCTCCTGGCCTGGGCAAGATCCGCCTGGGCGGCGCTAACACGGGCCTGGTAGGGACGCGGATCGATCAGAAACAACAGATCCCCCTGCCCGACCAGTTCGCCCTCTTCAAATGCCACTGCCTGGATATAACCGCTAACCCGGGCTCTTAACTCGACCGTTTCAGCCGCTTCCACTCGCCCGGTAAACGACTCGCTCAACACCACCGGCTGAGCGATGATTTCCGCGACGTCGACTTCCGGCGGCGGCGGTGACGAAGGCGCTGCTGCCTCCTCACTCTTGGCCTCGCACCCGGTCAACAAGGCCGTTAGTAGCAGGAACAGAATCACTGCCCGGCTGCTTACAAAGCGGGTTCTTTGAGACAGACTTCCCATGCTTACTTGCTCCAATGGCTACCGAAAACCGATAGCAACGTTCGTTGTACATTGCGCACCGCGCAGGCGGTTGACGATTAACTAGTCGTTTAAGTAACGTCAGAATCGACAGTCATTTATTGTTAACAGGAGGACTGAATGGGCTGGCATGATTGAGCAGTGCCTTACTGTCAATCAGACGTTACTTACCATAGGCGACGCGAACGCATTCGAGGTATCAGGTTCCTGCGGGAAGATTGCCTAATTCTGTCGTGGCGAGTGAAAACGTAAATAAGAGGGTGAGGCGAGATAACGACCTATTTCGGTGCATAGGCACGATGACAAGGTGATGACACTTAGTGCGAATTGTCGGTTTCTACGGGGTGCTTGCCTGATTCTGCAAAACCAGCCGAAAAGCCTTCGATTCCTCAAGCGAGGGCATATACTGCAAACTGTTAAGGAGGAGAGCCCGTGACCGTCATCGCACCTGAACAGATCACCCAATTCAGCGACAGCCTGCCACAGCAATTAAGCCAAGTCGTCCGTCGCTGGTCGCCCCTGGAAGCACTTCAGGACACGGCGATTGCCGAGGTTCAACTGGTGCGCACTGACGCCCCTACCAGTTTTCACTGCGCTGTCTATGAACCGTGCCTGTGCTTTGTCATTCAGGGCAGCAAGACCGTATTACTGGGTGACAAGGAGATCGTCTACACCGGGCCCAGCTACATGGCGAGCGCCGTTCATTTACCGGTGGTAGGCAGGATTGACCATGCCTCCCCGGAAAAACCCTTCCTGGCGGTAAAAGTCTCTGTGGATCCTCAGGAAGTAGCGGGGCTAATACTGGAACTGGGTGATAAGGCACCGCCCGGGGGGAGTGATACTATCTGCCCTGAGATGGACTGCGGATTAAGGTCGGCCGCTATGGATGCTCGTATGCAGGGCGCGCTCTTTCGCTTATTAAGCTTGCTCGACTCCCCGGAAGATATTAAGGTGCTTTCACCCTTGGCCCGGCGGGAGCTGATCTATCGGGCATTAATGGGCGCATTGGGACCCCATATGCGCCGGTTTGCCGCTTCGGATTCCCAGGCTAATCGGATTGCGCAGGTTATCTACACCCTTAAAGAGCACTATGCCCAGCCGCTTAAGATTCGTGAGCTGGCAGATGCAGCCAATATGAGCGAATCGACGCTTTATCACAGTTTCCGTCAAGTCACTCGCATGTCGCCCCTGCAGTACCAGAAGAAACTGCGCTTGCACGAAGCCCGGCGGTTAATGCTCGCCGAGGGGCTGGAAGCGGCCACCGCCAGCTATCGTGTGGGTTACGAAAGCCCTTCCCACTTCAGCCGCGAATATAGCCGCATGTTTGGCGCGCCACCGCGGGCAGATGTTAGCCAACTACGGGGCGCCGCGGTGGCATCAGAGTCCGTTTAGTTAACTTTCCACTCGTTAATCCTTAGCGGTGCAGGTCGAACCTGTCGTTCTCCATCACTTTGACCCAACCAGCGACGAACTTGTCGATCATATGGCGTTCGCCGCCATTCGCTGCGAACTCCTCTGCAATGGCGCGCAGCTGCGAATTCGAGCCGTAAACGAGATCAACCCGCGAGGCGGTCCACTTGGTCTCACCGGACGAGCGATCCCGACCCACGAAGCGCTCTTCGTTCTCATCAACCGGCTCCCAGACAGTGCCCATATCGATAAGATTGACGAAGAAGTCATTCGTCAATTGGCCCGGACGAGCGGTAAGAATGCCGTCGCTATTATGGTCCTCGGCGTTGGCACCGATGGCTCGCAGGCCGCCCAGTAGCGCCGTCATCTGCGGTGCGCTGAGGTTCAGCATAAACGCCCGGTCAATCATCAGGTGCTCGGCGGGAATGGACGTCGACTGCGCCTGCATATAGTTACGAAACGCATCGTGTCTCGGCTCAAGGTAGGCGTGGGTATCGACCTCGGTCATCTCCTGAGAAGCGTCGGTGCGGCCAGGGGTGAACGGCACGGTGAGCTCGTGTCCCGCGGCTTTTGCGGCCATCTCGACCCCGACACTGCCCGCAAGAACGATCATATCCGCCAGCGAGATATTCGCGTCGGAGTCGTTTTTTATTTGCTCCAGCCGCTCGATCACGCCCGCCACACCAGCGCGCACGTTGATGTCCCAGCCAAGCTGCGGTTCGAGCCGAACGCGCGCGCCGTTGGCGCCCCCGCGATGGTCGGTCTGTCGGTAAGTACAGGCTGAGGCCCAGGCCGTTCCCACCAACTGTTTGGCGGTTAGTCCAGCGTTGGCGAGCACCTGCTTTAACGTGGCGACCTGCTCATCAGTAACCAACGGCCCTTCATGTTCAGGTACGGGGTCTTGCCAAACGAGCACTTCGCTGGGCACCTGCGGGCCAAGGTAACGGGCACGTGGACCCATATCGCGGTGTAGCAGCTTATACCAAGCGCGGGCGAACTCATCGGCCAGAACGTCCGGATTCTCGCGAAACTCCTTGGATATTTCGAGGTAGATCGGGTCGACGATCATTGCCATGTCGGCAGCGTTCATCACTGGCGGATTCTTTTTGCCTTCAACGTGCGCATCGGGCACCCAGAACCCTTCTTTTACCTCTACCGGCTCCCACTGATTCGCGCCAGCCGGTGATTTTTTGACCTCCCATTCGTGGGCGAAAATCGTTTCAAGGTAGGTGTTATCCCACTTAGTAGGCGTAGGAGTCCAAGCACCCTCAAGCCCCGAGGTAATGGTATATTCACCCAGGCCAGTCTCGTGTTTATTGGCCCAGCCAATCCCCATTTCGTAGAGTTTGGCTTCTTCAGGCGCCCCGCCGACGGCATTCGCCGGCCCATTGCCGTGCATCTTGCCGAAGGTGTGGCCCCCCACGGTCAGCGCGACGGTTTCGCGGTCGTTCATTCCCATTCGGGCAAAGGTTTCGCGTACGTCCAGCGCCGCTTTCGCGGCGTCGGGTACGCCGTTGGGCCCTTCGGGATTGACGTAAATTAACCCCATCTGCACCGCGGCGAGCGGGTTATCGAGCACACGATTGCCGTCCTCGAAGCTGCCGGTATAGCGCTGATCTTCGGTCGCGAGCCATTCGGTCTCGGGGCCCCAATAGATGTCGTCTTCGGGCGCCCAGATGTCAGCACGGCCGAAGCCGAAGCCAAAGGTTCTAAAGCCCATGGTTTCAAGCGCGCGGTTACCAGCGAAAACCAGCAGGTCGGCCCAGGAGAGTTTCTCGCCATATTTCTTTTTGATTGGCCACAGCAGGCGGCGCGCCTTATCCAGGTTGCCGTTATCCGGCCAGCTGTTGAGCGGGGCGAAGCGCTGTGCCCCGGTGCCGCCGCCGCCGCGACCATCCAACGCACGGTAAGTGCCCGCCGCGTGCCACGACATACGGATAAAGAACGGGCCGTAGTGCCCCCAATCGGCAGGCCACCATGCTTGGGAATCGGTCATCAGCGCGTCGACATCGGCGCTTAGCTCGTCAACATTGAGCTGCGAAAACGCCTCGCCGTAGCGGAAACCTTCACCAAAGGGGTTGGCATCCGGGTGTTTCTGATGCAGGACGTTAAGGTTGAGTTGGTCAGGCCACCAGTGCTCGTTGCCTTGCAGACGTGGCGTAGTACGTGCGCCCCACTCCTGGCGTGTAGGCTTTTGATCAGACACGTCATTCTCCTCTCAAGTTGGTAATTCTGGTCGCACCAAGTGTCGAAAAACGGTTGTCGAAACCCTGTTTTCGAAACCCGGTCAGGCCTGCGACACCATTGAAAGATCCCATGAGCCATCAGATATATTGAAGGATTCAACACCGAAATCGTCAAGCTGCGGGACGAGCAAAGACGGTCAACCGTGGCTAACGAGTTCTGACCATGGTCGGCGTTATTGTCGGTGTGGTCATTACTAACGCCATTCATGCTTAACATTAACCGACAATAAAAATAACAAATTTTATTTAATAACTACCATTAAAAATGCAAAACAACTAACTATTTAAAAGAGTTTAAAATATTAAAAAGCAATGAAATAAGCTGTCAGACACATTGTTAGCCAAGGCTATATTAGTTCACTATTACAAACTTTATTTTTAAAACTCCGTCTTGTTTGTTCATTAAAAGCTGATAGGATTCAGCGCTATTAAATACCCGACAATTAAACTCAAGTATGGTGTCTGCTTCCATGCTGACGGGGTTCTGCGCGGTACTTTTTTCAGCGAGCGAGTTCATATTTTATGACGCCTATCACCCTGCTATTCCTGGCCGTTTCCATGTCGGCAGACGCCTTTGCGGCCTCTATCAGCAAAGGCGCCGAGCTGCAAAAGCCCCGTTTCCGGCATGCTATCGGTATTGGTTTGGTATTTGGCGTGATCGAAGCAATAACACCGGTGCTTGGCTGGGCGGCGGGTAAGGCATCGCAGCAGTATGTGCAGGCCTGGGATCACTGGGTGGCCTTTACGCTGCTCTCGATTATTGGCCTGCATATGATGTATGCCGGACTCAAAAAAGACGACAAGATAGAACAGCGCAAACAAACACTCTGGTTATTAGTGTTAACCGCCACGGCGACCAGTATTGATGCCATGGCCGTGGGCGCCAGCCTTGCGTTTATTGATGCCAACATTGTCGCCACCAGCTTAGCGATTGGCCTCGCCACCACCGTCATGGCTTCCATGGGCACCTTCCTGGGCCACAAACTCGGCAAGTTTGTTGGCCACTGGGCGGAGTTGATTGGCGGCGTCGTATTGATTGGTATTGGTTTAGCAGTATTGGCAGAACACACCGCGTTTTTTTGAAGAATTCCCTCCCCTTCAGGCTTCCTACTTCCCCAGCTCGTTAGCGCGTCTACCTGTACTGTTCAAGCCTTAGGGAGTAGGGTAGCCATCCGGATTGATCCTCTCAGCGCTTTGTTGCTGCTTTATTGCAGTTTCTGCGCGCGTTTAATCCGGCCCCTCTATTAAGGCGCTTCCAACGCCTGAACTTGCACGACCAGGCTGCCAACCGCAGTCTCATCTCGCTACAGACATACCTAGAAAGATGTTCTGTTTTTTACTTACGTCCTGTCGCGGCCACCCCGTAAAGGGAACTGTGGTTGCTATTTAGGATGCTAGGGCTGCAAAGCCTACGGGTATTCAATGAACGAAGAAAATTTCTATCAATTCTCTACTCTGACTGTGCTCGCCTTACTGGCGGCTTTTTATGGCGGCACTTACCTGCTCACTCTGCTGATCAAGAAGAAAAAGGAGAATACCGACGCCTTCATGGTGTCCAATCACCAGATCGGTTTTGGCCTTGGCGCTGCCAGCATGACCGCCACTTGGATCTGGGCGGCCTCGTTCTACGGCGCGGCCACTTCAGGTTACACCTACGGCATTTCCGGCCCTTTGCACTACGGGCTGTGGGGCGCGTTGATGATTCTGTTCATCTACCCCTTTGGCCGTCGCTTTCGCAAACTGGCGCCCAACGCCCACACCCTCGGTGAGCTGATCCACGCCCGCCATGGCTCTTCCAGCCAGTTAATTCTCGCCTCATCCAACATTCTGGGCAGCATCATCAGTCTGATGGTGAACTTTACGGCTTCCGGCGCGCTGGTCTCGGTGCTTTCGCCCCTCTCGTTCCAGGCCGGTGTAGTGATTGCCGGGGTCGGGGTGCTCTCCTATACGCTGTGGTCAGGTTTCCGCGCCTCGGTGCTGACGGATTTCGCCCAGCTAATGGCGATGATGGCCGTGGCCATTCTAATTATTCCAGCGGTGATGTTCGCCCTCGGCGGCCCGGAAACGCTGTCAGATGGCATGAGTCTCCTTACGCCAGAGCAAGCCAACCTGTTCTCGATGGATGCGATCCTCAATCAAGGCGCGCCCTTCTTTGTGGCGGTGCTGGCTTACGCGATTGGTAACCAGACCATCTCCCAGCGGTTATTTGCCGTGCGTGAAGACCACATCAAACCGACCTTTATCACCGCGACCATTGGTTACGGTGCGATCGTTATCGGTTTGGGCATGATTGGTTTGATGGCGCTGATGACCGGCATGGAGCCCATTGGTGGCGACATGAACAACCTGATCCCGCAGATGGTTTCGATGTACCTCTCGCCGGTGTTTATCGGGCTGTTCTTTATCCTGGTGATCGGTTCGCTCTCCTCTACCGCTGACTCGGATCTCTCCGCCATGTCCGCGATAGTGATGGCCGATGTGTACGGCAAGAACATCGCCAAAAACAAACCTGACCCGACCAAGATGCTGTTTATCGGCCGACTGACCATGATCGTCGCGACGCTGATCGGGGTGATTCTCGCCAGCTTCTCGATGGATATTCTGATCATGCTGGTTTTCGTTGGCGCACTCTGGGGCGCCATTGTATTCCCGGTCATCGCCAGCTGCTTCTGGGATCGAGTGACCAATAAGGCCTTCACCTCTGCGGTGATCGCGGGCCTGGTCATGTTCTGTGTCGCACGCTTCGAGCTCGTACCCATGGTGGGCGTCACTGCGGGGCTGTTTGAACTACTCGCCGCCGTCGGTGGTGGTGTAGTGCTCGGTTTAATGGCCTTCGGGTTCTGCGGACGCCGGGTTGGCTTGGTCTTCGGCACACTCTGCGCCATTGCGCTGGCCTACTACAGTCTTGGATTCCTGCGCGACTACACGGTGCTACTGGCCTCCTTAATGGCCTACGGCGTCAGCACCATCGTCTGCATCGCGGTCAGTCTGATGAGTTCGAGCAAGTTCGACTTCTCGCAGATCGATCAGAAAGTGATCAACTACGATCCGGCCAAGCCTGCTACACAAGGCTAAGCCCGGCATTACGTTAGAGTCACTTCATCCGCTGGTGCGCCAAGCGCACCAGCCAGACAATAGGAAAGCCCATGCAAACCTTTATCTTGGCGTTATACGTACTGATCTGGCCGTTAATATCACTCGCCATATTCGCGATCATCGGCATCGCCACCGTCAAAGACATCCGCATTGCACGACGTGATAAGCGTGAGCTGGTGTGACATAGTTATTCATAGATGAGCAAGTAGTAGGGGAAATAAGTGCGGCAAAGGACTGCCGTGACTTATAGGCCTACATCAAGCTCCAAAAAGCATCGACCAGCGGATTTTTTAAGTTTTTCTTCAACGTAAACAAGCCAATATCGTAGGGTTCCAGCTCCGGCGTCACGTCGAGCACCCGAATACGATCCACCAATGGGCTGTTATCGAGTACAATTTTTGGCACCACGCCAATGCCGAAGCCCAAGCTCACCATACTCACAATCGCCTCATTTCCCGTTACCTGTGCATAAATGCGCGGGGCAATATCACGTTGGCGAAACCATTCGTCTACACGCGCTCTTGAGACACCGCTCTCCGATAAGATCATTGGGATACTCGCCCACTCTTCCGATGCAGTTGGCGAAGTCGTGGGAACGTTCGGCACTTGCTGCTCAAGCGGGGCAATAAATAACAACGGCGACGTCGCAATGGGCTTAAAGGCTAACCCGCGAGGTAGGTTGGCGGGGCGTGCCGCGATGCTAAGGTCTTCTTTACCATCCAGCACATGCGCAATCGCGTGTTCCGGATCCCCCGTGCGCAGCTTTATTTCAATCGCAGGATAGGCAATACGAAAGCGGCGCAGCAGCTCGTATAGAAAGCTGTAGCTCGCGGTGACGGAACCGTACAAGCTGATTTCACCACTTAATTGATCAGCGTTGTCGGTTAACTCATGGCGGATCAAGTTCCACTGGCTGCTGGTATCACGCGCGTATTTAAGAAATTTCTGGCCTTCCTGGGTCAACGCCACGGTTCGATTGTCGCGATTAAACAACGGCACACCCAGCTCGTCTTCTAAATGACGAATATTGCGCGACAGCGCAGAAATGCTGATATGACACTCATCGCTGGCGCGCCCGAAATGCAGCGTTTCTGCCAAGGCGAGGAATTGCTTTAACAGTTTAATATTCATACAAAAGATGGCGCTCCGCGTTTGCGCTCATGGCGATATCCGAATACTAACCGACCGTTGCTAATAATGGGACGTGTTATTGCAAATATATCAATTTAAGAAAGAGTCGTACTTGTATACATTACCCCTACTCGCATGATCTTAAAGACATAGCGCTAGCGTTCACCCCTAGCGACGGTGTCACCCTTTTTAATATCGGTGTACCTTACATCGACACATTGATCATAAAATTAGGATGCTAACGATGGCTAACTATTTCAATACCTTACCGCTACGCGAGCAATTGGCTCAGCTAGCGCAATGCCGCTTCATGCACACCGCTGAGTTTGCTGACGGCGTCGAAGCGCTGAAAGGCAAAAAGATGGTAGTGATCGGCTGTGGTGCACAAGGCCTTAACCAAGGCTTGAACCTGCGCGACAGCGGCCTGGACGTTTCTTACGCACTGCGCCCTGAAGCTATCGAGCAAAAGCGTCAGTCTTGGAAAAACGCCTCTGAAAATGGTTTTGTGGTAGGTACTTACGAAGAATTGATCCCCACCGCAGACGTTGTGTTGAACCTCACCCCTGATAAGCAGCACACCTCGGTAGTGAACACGGTGATGCCGCTGATGAAGGAAGGCGCTTGCCTATCTTACTCTCACGGTTTCAACATCGTAGAAGAAGGCATGAAAGTGCGCGATGACTTAACCGTCATCATGGTGGCACCGAAGTGCCCTGGCTCTGAAGTTCGCGCTGAATACGTGCGTGGTTTCGGTGTTCCCACCTTAATCGCTGTTCACGAAGACAACGACCCTAAAGGTGAAGGCCTTGCGCTCGCCAAAGCCTACGCAGTCGGTACTGGCGGCCACAAAGCGGGCGTGCTGATGTCCTCTTTCATCGCGGAAGTTAAATCCGACCTGATGGGCGAGCAAACGATCCTTTGCGGCATGCTGCAAACGGGCTCCCTGCTTTGCTTCGACAAGATGGTCGAAGAAGGTATCGACCCGGGTTACGCCTCACGTTTGATTCAATACGGCTGGGAAACCGTCACCGAAGCGCTGAAATACGGCGGCGTGACGAACATGCTAGACCGTCTTTCTAACCCAGCGAAGATCAAAGCGTTCGATCTTTCTGAAGAGTTAAAAGAGATCATGCGTCCGCTGTACAACAAGCACCAAGACGACATCATGAGCGGCCACTTCTCTAAAACGATGATGGAAGACTGGGCGAACGATGACGCTAACCTTCACAAATGGCGCGCCGAAACCGCTGAAACTAACTTTGAGAAAACACCCGCTGGTGATGTCGAAATCACCGAGCAAGAGTTCTTCGATAACGGCATTTTGATGGTGGCAATGGTGAAAGCTGGCGTTGAGCTTGCTTTCGAAACCATGACCGCAGCGGGCATCATCGCTGAGTCTGCTTACTACGAGTCGCTGCACGAAACGCCGCTCATCGCGAACACCATCGCGCGTAAGAAGTTGTACGAAATGAACGCGACTATCTCGGATACGGCGGAATACGGTTGCTACCTCTACAACCACGCCTGTGTGCCGCTGTTGGCAGACTTTATGAAAGGCATCAAATCCGACGTGATCGGTAAAGGGCTTTCGCTAGACGACAACGGCGTTGATAACGCACGCCTGATCGAAGTTAACACCGCCCTTCGTTCACACCCCGTAGAAGCCGTTGGCTCGGTTCTTCGTGGCTACATGGCTGACATGAAAAAAATCGTTTAATCGCCTGATTAACCGATAGACGTTCAGGTCTTCAACACCTAGGCCGCCAAAAAAAGCCGAGATATCATCACGATATGCTCGGCTTTTTTGTTCCTAGAACAGCGTAAGGAAGAGAGTAATGGATTCGTTAACCCACCTAGACGATATTCACCAAAACCCTATCCGCCTATTAAAAGCGACGGTCAGCTTTGATGATCGTTTCACGCTAAGCGAGATTGATTGGACCATTACACCAGAACAACACTGGGTTATCACTGGTCCCAATGGCGCGGGTAAATCCGCACTAGCGGCTGCCCTTGCGGGCATTGGCGACATCCAGAGTGGGAGCATTCAAGGCCTTCCCAACAACGTGGAAATCGTCTCTTTTGAAGTCCAGGCGGAGCTCATCGCCCAAGAGTTGAAGAAAGACGACGCCGACATTATGGACGTCATTTCACTCGGCACACCCGTCAGTGAAATGATTTTCGACCACTGCCAAGACACTGAACTTGCCCAATCCCTGGTCGAAAAATTTGGCCTAAGCAAACTGCTCGATCGTGCGTTTCGCAAACTTTCCACCGGCGAAACCCGTAAAGTCATGCTGATTCGCGCACTGGCCAACCAGCCTGATTTACTTATTTTAGACGAGCCGTTCGATGGTTTGGATGTCGACACCCTCGCCATGCTGCAAGCACACCTAGCCTCACTCATCGACACCGTTCCCATGGTCATGGTGCTGAACCGCTTTGATGAAATGCCGGACTTCATCACCCATGTGGCCTATTTAGATAAAGAACGTGAGGATAAAGAGCGTGGGGATAAAGACCGTTCGGATAAACAGCGAGGAGACAAAGGCCGCCTGAAGCTCACGGTCGACCGTCAGGACGACGCCGCCTTCAACGAGCTTTACCAATTACTGCATTTAAAAACCACCGACCTAAGCGTGCCGGAGGCCGACCCCACCCATAAGCTACCCGCTCTCGACCCGAGCCAGCCATTAGTCAAACTAACCCAAGCGACCATCCAATACGGCGACACGGTGATTGTCGATAAGCTGGATTGGACGATAGAACGTGGCCAACATTGGCAACTGAGCGGCCCTAACGGTAGCGGCAAAACCTGCGTTTTATCGTTGATCACCGGCGATCATCCGCAGTGCTATACCAACGATATTTTCGTATTTGGCTTCCAGCGCGGTAATGGCGAAAGCATCTGGCAGGTTAAACAGTTTATCGGCTATGTCTCCACTAACCTGCAGTGGGAATATCGGGTGAGCACCAGCTGCAAAAACGTGATTATTTCCGGCTTCTACGACAGCATCGGTATGTACACCAAGTCCACCGACAGCCAGAAAAAAATTGCCGACCAATGGCTCGCACTACTGGGTATGCAAGACCGCGCCGATCAGCCGTTTAACAAGCTCTCTTACGGCGACCAGCGCCTACTGCTCATTGCCCGCGCCATGGTCAAACATCCGCCCCTGCTGATTCTAGATGAACCTTGCCTTGGCCTGGACGACATCAACCGCCAACTCGTCCTGGCCCTGATCGAAAAAATCTGTCAGGGCTCAGAAACCACCGTGCTCTACGTTAACCACCACGCGGAAGATCAGATCTCAGGCATCGAGCATTATTTGGCGTTGAAGAAGAACCACTAATTTTTCAAACAATTAACACTGTAACGATAGTAAATGTGGCCAGACAGCTAGTCTTTTTTGTCTATCGTTACTTCAATCGTTTTGCTATCGCCAGCAAACCATTTCTGTACATACAGAGTGCCCACGATAGGTGCGGTTCCTTCATCAGGCACTTCCTTGTAACGAACGCTGTTTTTGGTTTCTTTCTCGTACTCAAACATGACTACTTTCTTCGACATGACATTTACCCGCTAAATAACGACAATTGATTCGCCAAGCACCCCTTCAACTACGGACTGTGCTTGGTTTGGATCGCGCGATTTATAGTGTCTTATTCCACATGACCGTAACCTCCTTCAGCCTTTTACAATTTCGCTGAAAACGCGGAGTCCTCGATTTCTTCTCATGGATCAATATTGCCGCATTAATCGGCAAACGTCTTAATATACAGCGCTTCAACTTTATCTCTCGCCCATTGTGTTTTACGTAAAAATTTCAACGAGGATTTGATGGAAGGATCACTGTAGAAGCAGTTGATGTTGATTTCTTCGTATAAGCCAGCCCAGCCGTAACGCTCGAACAAGCGAGTTAATATCGTTTCGAGGCTTAAACCATGCAAAGGGTTATTAGGTTGCGGATGGTTCATCAAGTCATTCCCAGTGTCATTGTCAAAGCCTTATCAATTACTGCTAGGCTACCAATAACTTAGATTACCAGAGGAGCTTAAGAAAGCGCAGCCGGAATGGAAGTCGACTGCGCCTGCCATGCATTGATTTTACGCATCAGACGGTAAAAGCGTACCTCCAACGTCATTTTTCTGAAGCGATATTTGAACCTTGGGGAGCCACATTGATGCCTAATACTATAGAGAGGGCAATATGCAGACGATTGAACTAGGCGGAGACAGCGTACCCCGTATTGGCCAAGGCACTTGGCACATGGGCGAGGATGCCGGGCAACGGCAGGCTGAGGTCAGGGCGCTGCGTGAAGGGCTGGATCTGGGCATGACGCTGATCGATACTGCAGAGATGTATGCCGAGGGCGGTTCTGAAGAAGTCGTTGGTCAAGCGATCCTGGGCCGGCGCAATGAGGTGTATCTGGTCAGCAAGGTCTACCCGCACAACGCCAGCACCCAGGGTGTTCAAGCCGCCTGCGAGCGCAGCCTGCGCCGATTGGGCACCGATACGATCGATCTCTACCTACTGCACTGGCGCGGCCAGTACCCGCTGAGCGAAACCGTGGAAGCGTTTGAGCGGCTACGTGAGCAGGGCAAGATCCTGCGTTGGGGCGTGTCGAACTTTGACATTGACGACTTAGCAGAGCTCGACGCGCCCGCTTGCGCCACCAATCAGGTGCTCTACAACCCTGAAGCACGGGGCATTGAATACGACCTGCTACCCTGGCAAGCACAACACAACATGCCGCTCATGGCCTATTGCCCGATCGGGCAAGGCGGCGCGCTACTGCATGACGCCGCCCTGCAACGCATCGCCGACAAACACAGCGCCACCCCCGCGCAAGTCGCCCTCGCCTGGGCACTGCGCCACCCCGGCGTGATCGCTATTCCCAAAGCCGTAAATCTGGAGCACCTCAAACAGAACGTTGATGCTGATAAGGTCAGACTCGACGACGATGATCTGGCACAGATCGACGCCGCCTACCCACCGCCAACGCGCAAGCACTCTTTGCAGATGGTGTGAGGCCGAGCTATTAACGGACTAGGATTAACGGACTAGGACAGGAGCACTGTCATGTCACTGCCCGCCCCACAACCCAATGGGTGGATCAGCTTTCTCGCCCACCTGCTGTTTATCCTCGCGGCGTGGACGCTGTTCATCAAATACCTGTTTCCCGTGGGTTACGCGCTGGCCTACGGCGAGCCATGGGCGACGTATATCTATTGGGATCTATGGCCCCTGGCGCACATCTGGCTCGGCGGGGCGCTGCTAAAGCAGCCTCGCTATACGCGTGCCTTGGCGGTGGGCATGTCCGTGATTGAAATCCTCATCATCAGCACTTTGTTCGTGCGTTTTCTCGCCGACCCCGAATGGTCGATCTGGCGCACCAACTGGTTTGTGAATAAGGTGTTTGTGCTGACCTGCTTTGTGCTGGTGTTGGCCTCCACCCTGCCGGTTCAAAAACATCGGAAGGAGCGACCGCTATGACCCCTCACATCAAACATCGCATCACGCGCCGACAAAGCCTTACGCTCATCGGCGCCACGCTGACCGCCATGATGCTGCCAACCGTGCCGCTTCTTGCCAACACGGGCGGGATGCGCCAGAAAACCTTTGCGAGCACGGACAAAAAGCTGCCCGTGATTGGCATGGGCACCTGGCGAACGTTCAATGTCGGCAACGACCCAGCGTTGCTCGATGCCCGCACCGAGGTGGTCAAGGCATTTTTCGAGCATGGCGGTGGCCTGATCGACTCTTCGCCCATGTATGGCTCGGCGCCGGATGTGGTGGGCTATACCCTGCAGCAGCTCGGCACGCCCGAGAGCCTGTTTTCCGCCGAGAAGGTCTGGAGCCCCGCCGGTGGTTCAGCCCGCGAGCAGGTGGCGGAGCTTAAAGAGCGCTGGAAGGTGGTGCACTTCGATCTGGTGCAGGTACACAATCTGACCGACTGGCGCGAGCACTTGGCAGCGCTGCAGGAGATGAAGGCCGAAGGCATCATCCGCCATATCGGCATTACTACCTCGCACGGGCGACGCCACAGCGAGATCGAGCAGATCATGACGTCAGAGGATATCGACTTCGTTCAGCTCACCTACAACATCACCCACCGCGAGGCCGAAAACCGGCTACTCCCCTTGGCAGAAGAACGGGGCATCGGCGTGATCGCCAATCGGCCTTACGATGGCGGCAGCCTGATCAAGAACCTCAAGCGCCGTAACGCGCCGTTGCCCGAGTGGGCCAATGAGGAATGCGGCTGCACAACCTGGGCGGACTTCCTGCTGAAGTTTATCGTCAGCCACCCGGCGATCACTTGCGCGATACCCGCCACCACCCAGGTCGAGCACCTGCGCGAGAACATGCGCGCTGGCCACACCCCCATGCCCTCGGCCGATGCCCGGCAGCGGATGGCCGCCTATATCGAGTCGCTATGAACGTGTGGACAAGCTACCAACTGCAGGACTTTATTCCCTTCACGGCGGAGGTTTACTTTCGCCTGCTGGAGCGCATGGGCGAAACCTTCTGGCCGCTGCATTTGCTGACCATGGCGTTGGGCGCCGCCACCCTTGTGCTGGCACTGAAACACCGCCCGCGACTCGCCTGCCTGCTCCCCGCCCCGCTCTGGGCCTTCGTCGCCGTCGCTTTTTTCATTCAGCGCTATGCAGAACTCAACTGGGCCGGGGGCTATATTGGCTACGCTTTTATCGCCCAGGCCGTATTGCTGGTAGTGATAGCGCTAACGGGATGGGGAACAGATAACGCGCCACGCGCAACAAACCCACCGGTTGCGATAGGCATAGCCATCACCCTCTTCGGCCTGATAATAATGCCGCTGATGGCACCGCTAAGCGGCGGCTCCTGGTACCAGGCAGAAGTATTCGGCATTCATGCCGACCCCTCGGCGGTTACCACGCTGGGCATGGTGCTTATCATGCTTCGGGGTTTCTCCCTATGGATCGCCGTCATCATTCCAGCGCTCTGGCTGGTAGTTTCAGGCCTGACCTTGCAGGTGCTGGGTTTGACGGGCGCCGCTGTGCTGTTCGCCGTACTGGCGATTGTGCTGGTTGGGCTTGTTTGGAAATCCATCAAGGCCAAGCGATAACGCCGCAGCATCTTAGATAATGAACGTATGCAAGGCTCTGGTTTATCGACAATTTAACCCCTAACGCCTGGGCTCAGCCGCTGGTTTTAAGCGGCGGAAAACCGAACGCTGTGCAGGCGATTGTCAAAACTCATAACGTACGATATTCTGTACATTAACAACATCCCGTACAGGAGCTACCTTATGGATGCCATCAGCTACACGGCCGCTAGAACCAATCTAGCAAAAACTATGGAGCAGGTCTGTGAAGACCACTCACCTATGATCATCACCCGAAGCAAGGCGCAATCCGTGGTAATGATCTCTCTCGAAGACTATGAGGCACTGCAAGAGACAGCCTATCTCCTGCGCGCACCTAAGAACGCTCGCCGTTTGCTGGAGTCCGTTGCCGAGTTGGAACAAGGTGGTGGTCAAGAAAAGGAACTTCTTGAATGAAACTGATCTTCTCTGAGAACGCCTGGGAAGACTATCTGTACTGGCAGAAAACCGATAAGAAGATTCTTGGCCGAATTAACAAGCTAATCAAAGAAACCAAGCGAGAGCCGTTTGAAGGTGTCGGTAAACCAGAGCCTCTCAAACACAGCCTCGCCGGTTATTGGTCTCGGCGAATCAACGAAGAACACCGTATGGTTTACAAAGTTACGGATGACGCTTTGCTTATTGCTCAGCTGCGTTATCACTACTGATTTAACGTGGAGCTTTGCGGCAGTTTTGGAGCCGCAAGGCGGTGTAAAAATTGTCCGACAACAGCGTCTTGTTAAATCAATATGGCTTTTCGATATTGTTTAACGCATGAAGAAGATCTCTCTCAAAATCAACATCAAAATAACTCACGTCAAATCCCGCCTCAAATAATATTTCCTTGATATTTTCACTACTGATATCAATTTTTGAGGCTTCCATATTAATTTTTCTGCCTTGCTGTTTAGCTATATTAAACTCTTCCTTATAGGAAGCATAAAAAAATGTATCTTTCGGAAAATGGAGTGCAGGATCACCAGGATACGGCTTTGTCATAATCAGAGCACTATCTGAGATATCTAATCTGGAAATGGCAACTTTATTTGTGACCGACAGCTCAAAATTGATAAATGGTGAACTATTAATTCTTAAGCAGACCAAGGTTGTGGTAAGTAGTTCAAGCCTCACGTCCCTGACCGACCTTATATTTCGTCCTTTAACTCTATTTGCATGTCCAAACGAAGCATAAAATTTACAGGCATCTTCAGAGTCCGGATCTATGATTAGTGCTTCAATATACTTTGTAGTCCTAGAGTCGTTGGCAGTTTCTAGAATTTTTGGAAAGGCAACAGCTCTGTTCCACCTAGCAGTATGACCATAATAATAAAATCTTTCAGTTTTATCTAGCATAGAATTTAATATGTTTTTAACGTCATGAGGTGCAATGACATTAACATCACTGCTATCGAGGCCACTAGGAGTTACAAACCAAAAGAAACCGGAAGCAAGCAAACTTGACCCCAGAAGAGCAATCATATTATTAAAAAATGAAAGAACTGCTCCTTCGTAGACACCGCCAAAATAAACGAAAGCTTTAGGCAGTAGATAATAATTTGCAATTATCAATAACGCAAGAAATGCAGCCAAAGTGATGAAATACAACCTGATCTTTGCGGGGCTTTTTATTATATCTTTAATAACCATTAGCTATTCCTGCCCATAAAAGCAGATAATTTTTCTCTCAGAAATGAGCTTTTTACGGGAGCATTATACATGATTTTATCACAAGATATTTCTCGACTCGATACGACATCTGCAGTCAAAGATTCTGATGTGCCAGTTATTATAATTGAATCCGCAGGATCAGAATTCTCTTTTTTAGCGCTATGGTATTTCTCCTTCGGAAATTGAAAAAACTCACCTTCCTGCATAATTGAATTTTTCACTTCCTTTAATATTACACTACCAACTCTGTGGAATGAGTACCCAGAATAATCCTCCAAATATCGGCATTTATACAATGCGAATTTTGTTATTTCTTTGACCTGCTCAAAGGTATAGATTGGCCATTCGTACGAGCCAGTTAGAACTAAGCCAGACATATTCCATGGATGGTTATGCACATCACCTTCCTGTAGTGGAGAGTCAGGCCAAATGTGTAACCTAATAGAATACTTTGGTCGCTTATCCAGCAATAGTACTTTTAAAAAACCGTTCTTATGCCAATACGATCTATTTGCCACTTCATGAAGTTGAGATTGACTTTTCATCATATTATTTATGATAGAAACCAATAAGCCATCATTAAGTAAGCGAAGAAAAGCCTCGCGTGATTCCTCGTCGTTCTTTTCGAGCTTTGAGGACGCGAGAGCTTCAAATTCTGCCAATGTCATTACTATCCTTTTTTCGATTTAACGCCTTGCTCACCGGAAAATTAGGTGCGCAGCGAGTAATTTTTCCGAGTGCGGCAACTTGTTATGCCTTGGTTGCTAATTGATCGTAGCCAATTAGTAAAGCCGGACTAAATGACTCAAACTGCCACCTTGGTAGCCGTTGGCGATCTGTCTTGTAGGCTTCCATTAATTCTTTTAGATCTGATGGCTTATCTATACATAGGACGCACTTAACTTTTTCAAAGTATGACTTTGATGACGATCTCGCAAATATTTCAAACGCACTATGAAATCGACCTACATACAGCAATGTGTCAGGAAACCAATGAGAATAAAAGTCGGATCGCATTATTTCTGCACGCATAAACAGTACGAAATCGGCCTGCATAAGGTAACGAAATTCTATTCCTGAATGCTTACTGCGCTGCTCAAGAAGGTCTGCATGAACAGATAGACGCCTTAGTTCTAATCTATTATTTCTATGTTCTAATGAACGCAAGTATTCTCGGAAAACCTCATAGCCAACCATTACGTCCTTGCCATAATCGGTTCTACCAGCTACGTAGTACTGCTGCGCCAACAAAAAATTAATTTCACCAAATCTTTCAAACTTGATGAATATTGCAACTACATATAAGAAAAGTTCGTGAACTATGAATTTAAAATTATCAAAATCCCACTCACTCCAGCTGTTAACATTTTCCGGCCTGCTCATATATGGAATCAAAGATTCGAAAAAGCGGTGCACTTTGCGGATATTTTCTTCTTCCGGCGCATACTGTGCGAGAGTGACAAATAAGTTAATCAGTTCATTTCTGTAGGGAATAAACTTTTCTATGCTATCAACAACCTGATCGTCAAACTCGCCTTCCTTTTCAGTGATTCTAAATTTTTCAAGATTACTAGAAAAAGTTGACAAATACTCATCAAGCGCCCCTGAAGCGAACGATTTCTTCTCTTTGATAGCCGATACAGCCCTTTTGTGCGCTGCCGAAGTTCCTAAAGATATTCCATCTGGCTCATCAAGAAAGGATGGCCGTTTACCTATTTCTGGCCTGGCATGAAGAGGTTTGTCATATATCCAACGCAGCAATTTTTCAAAATTATCTGCATAATTATCGGGCTCACTTAAATCGATATATATTCTCGATTTGTAGTATGTAGGAAGATATGCCTTACCCTGCGCATTTCTCTCAGGAATTATGGCTACAAACTTTCCTTGCTCTTGATTTTCATATACTTCACGAGAGATGATTTGTGTTTCTGTACCTACACCGCCGGATCGCCCGTCAGCCCTTGATGCATATACCTCGTCGCATATCATAGCCACCTTAGTTATCTGTGGATCTGTAACCATTTTCTCCATGAACGCAACGGCATCATGCCCTTCTTTAAGATCCCATTTATCAAGAATTACATGAACACCTGATTCGGTCAGCTCGTTGGCCAAATCAATTACCCACTGCTCATGCGTTGCATTAGACCAGCTATATGAAATAAATAATTTAGGGCTTTCCATATATTCATAGATCCTTAATTACAAACTCTAATTCTAAGTAAAGGGCTTTGAACTTGATTGCGCATAACGCCCAAGCTCAGTTGCCGGCCAAAGCGCGCCAGCGATTTGGATGGTCAACTGCAGCGACCTGTTAGGCATCCTCGATGCGCTCATACTTAGGCAACAAGCTGCCGAATATAAAAGCGGCGTATCGACTGATGCCGATTTTTATTCCTGCATCCAATACATCGCCGTACCCGAGCGTGGTTTCGCATCCTACGAAAAGTCCTCGAATATCATCTTCTGATAGCTCATGACCGTAGCGATGTGCCAATTTGTTACGTAGCGAGTTCAATTTTCTCAAAGAGCCAATAGCTTCTTGCTCTACCAACATCCAGCCTGGCTCCAGTTCTAGCTTGCCGACTACCGCAACTTTCTGTTTGAAGGTCAGTTGGACAGAAAGAACGGCTTCGGCGTGTCGTCCAAGACATAACCGAATCAAATCTTCTAAAAGGCTTTCCACGAATAAGTGGCACTGAAGGACTCCAGCGAGGTAATCGTCGCCTGATTGAAGTCGCTCCATTAGCTCCGGCAGCCGTCTATATCTCAGCTCCGTCAGTTGGAGCAGCGTCTCGCCCAGCTCAGTCATAAATATGCCTAACAGTGATTCTACTCCCCGCTGCAAAACCTCAATAAACGCGATGGCACATTGATTGAGGTTTTGCAGCTACCCAATCGACTCTACCCCATTGATTCTTCTTGTAGCAAAGCAAATTTTGGCAGCATACCCAAAATTCGTGTGCTTGTGCGTTCCCCTTGCATCTCCCCCACCCGCCTCCTACACTCCACCAACGAACAGCTTGACGGGGTGCCGGTGATATCCGGCTGAGATGGCGCAGGGTGAGCTTTTGGCTACCGAGCGCTGGTCCCGCTGAACCTGATCCGGCTAATGTGCTGCTCCTATAAAGAGCGGCGCGGGTACCGGCGTAGGGATCAAGCGATGGCCACGGCGCACCTTCTCACCACCCTTCCGTGCCATTCCCTCGATCTTTTTCGCCTGCTCTCCGGATCATTACCACCGGAGGCATCATGGGCTACCGCTTTACCGATCTCACTACCGCCTGCCAGCAAGATTGGCGCGCCTATGTTGAGCACGATGCTGGACTGTTGCGAAGCACTGAAACGCTGACGAAAGCGAGGCAAAACTGCTGTTCGCTGATTCCAGCGGTTTGTGTGTATCAAGTGTTAGGTATTCAAAGCCTTTCGATCAACATATCGATGAAGGCGCGTACAGCGGGGTTGGTGCGACGACTCTGTGGCCATAGCGCAACGATATTATGCCGCTCTACATCGAAGTCGGGCAGGATTGGTACCAGTTCCTTTCGCCTAACCCGCGGGGCAGCCATGAAACTGGCAGCCATCCCAATGCCTGCACCCGCTGTCATAGCAGCTATGACGGCTTCGCTTGAATCCACGATGACAGGGGAAGATGGCACTATCTCGACCTCCTTCTCGCCGATCCGGAACGGCCAGCGAAACATTTGCCCCGTACTTTGGTAGCGCAAATTGATCGTTTCGTGCCCCACCAGTTCATCTGGATGCTCGGGAGCACCATACCTAGCCAGGTAGTCTGGCGAAGCGTAGCAAGAGAGCCTGTAAGGTGAGAGTCGCCTGGACAAAAGTGACGAATCCGCAAGGTCACCGATCCGCACTGCAAGATCAATGCTCTCTTCAACCATACCGACGAAGTGGTCGCTCAGCCGCAGGTCGATCGTTACCTTTGGGTAGCGTGTTCGAAAATCCGTAATAGCAGGAGCAATCAGGTGCAGACCCAGTGGAAGTGATGTCGCAATTCGTAACGTGCCCGCGGGCTCGGAACGAGCAGACTTCACCACCTGTTCTATCTCTTCTGCTTGGCGCAGTAGCTCTAGCACACGTCCATGCAAGTCACGGCCCTCGGCCGTGAAAGACAGCGAGCGTGTCGTACGCGTGAAAAGAGAGACGCCGAAGTGACGCTCCAACCGCTGGATGCTTTTACTGATTGCAGAGGGCGAAACAGACAGCGAGCGCGCCGCAGCAGTGTAGCTGCCTAAAGAGCCGGCGCGAGCAAATGCAATAAGCCCCGTGAGGCGTTCCAATCCGATTTGTTCCTTCATGGAACTATTAAAACGAATCTACGCACCATTATCAACGGCAAGGAACCTCCTTACTATTTGTCATGTGACTATTCTTTAGTGAGGTTGTGATGAACGAGATGATGAAAGCAGTGCAACTGCATAGTTTCGGTGGCCCAGAGGTTTTGCTTTACGAAGATACGCCTCGCCCCGAAGTACAAGCCGGTGAAGTGCTTATCCAAGTGCATGCGGCAAGTCTTAACCCACCAGACCTTTACCTGCGCGACGGCTATCGTGCGCTACCGCCAGAATGGCAGCCTAGCCCCAACTTTCCGCTGATATTAGGCACTGATGTGTCGGGGGTCGTTGCTGCCGTAGGCGACGAGGTTTCCAAGGTCAGCGTAGGTGACCACGTCTTTGCAATGGTGCGTTTCCCCGAAGACCTGATGACGGGCAGCGGCGCCTATGCCGAATATGTCAGCGTTCCTGAAAGCCAACTAGCGTTGAAGCCAAAGGGCATTTCTCATGTCGAGGCAGCAGGTGCCCCAATGTCACTGCTTACTGCCTGGCAATTTCTGGTTGACCCTGGTCATGACCGACTCAACCCATTCCAGGCATTCCGGCATGTGCCTCTACCGCTCGAAGGCAAGACCGTCTTGATCAATGGGGCTGGCGGTGGCGTGGGGCATGTAGCGGTTCAAGTCGCCAAATGGAAAGGGGCACGTGTGATCGCGGTTGCCTCAGGCAAGCATAAAGAGCTGCTTCGCGAGCTGGGCGCTGACGACTTCATTGATTACACCAAGGTAGCCGCCGAAACGGTCGCACATGATGTGGATCTGGTGCTTGACGCTGTGGGTGGCCCGAACATGGAACGCTTCCTCAGCATTATTAAACCAGGCGGCTCACTCTTTCTGGTCAACCCCTTGGGCTTTTCTGCCAGGGATGAAGCGGACAGGCTAGGGATTACGGTTTCCTCACTACAGGTGCACTCAAACGGAATGCTGCTGGCACAGGCCGGTCGCTTGCTTGACGACCTTACCATTCGGGTCGTGATCGACAGTACCTATTCGTTGGCAGAAGCATCGGCTGCGCATCAGAGAGCTATGCAAGGCAGTGTTCAAGGTAAGGTCGTGCTTGTCGTTAGGCACTACGGCCGCTAGAACCAATCTAGCAAAATCCAGGGAGCAGGTCTGTGAAGACCATTCACCCATGATCATCAGCGCCTTAGCAACGCTGGCGGCGTGCCACCTAGCAGTATGCGAGGGTTGCGCGAGATAAAACGGCAGCGCCGGGGCTCGCCCCGGCGCTGATATCGCACATGGCAAAACAAATTGACGGTTAGAAGCGGAAACCAGCTGAAGCGGTAAAGGAGTCGATCTTATAGTCGCTGTCGAAGTCGTAGCGCTCGTATTCGGCACGGACCAAGAAGGGGTCGAAGTTGAACTGCGCGCCAACACCGTAGACTGGATCGGTGCCGTCCTGATCTTCAAGATCAACGCTAGCCCCGCCAAGGTTACCGTCGACGTCGGTTTGCCACTTGGCCACACCGGCCTTGGCGAAGGCGGTAAACCAGGAGGTGATGGGCAATTGACCGACCAGACTCGCCCCATAGGCGTCGGATTCCAAATCGGTATTGGCGTCACTGTTACCCCTCAGGCGCGTACGACCAAGATCGGCATAGAAGATTTCGGTAGCGAAGTAAGGATTGAATTCGTAGCCGACGAAACCTTTAAAGCTATTGTCTTCTTCATCGTCCAGATCAAAGTCTTCGGCGCCATCAGAGATGAAATCGCCGACTTCATCGTCGTCGTTCTCCAGCGAGCTGAAGCCGGTACCGATACCCAAATAGAGTCCATCAGCATTGGGTGCGGCGAATGCCGACGGTGCCGCGGCGAGCAGAGCGGTAGAGGCAAACGAGGCGGTAAGTAGGGTTCTGAGTTTCACGTGTGTTCTCCTTGTGACGACTTGCTGTGAACGATTCTATGAATCGTCATGGTATTGAAAGGCTATCCTGCCGTGATTCACGCAATGTGATAGTCGTTTAATTCACACGTATCAAACATAGGCAAAACACTGTTCGACAACAAGGAAGGAGGGGGTTACGAAAGGTAATTTTTTGTAGCAGAAAAGTGCCTGTACCGGGAAGGTAGAGGCACTTCGGTCATCGACTCAGCGCTGAAAACGGTTCATCAATATTGTGAGCATTGCAGTGTTGCCGAACTGAAGCATAGAGGTGGTCAGGAAAAGGAACTTCTTGACTGAAGCTGATCTTCTCCGAGAGCGCCTGGGAAGACTATTTGTACTGGCAGAAAACCGACAAAAAGGTAATTAGCCGAATCAACGAAGAACACCGAATGGTTTACAAAGTCACGGATGACGCTTTGCTTATCGCCCAGCTTCGGTATCACTACTTATTTAACGCTTTTTTACACAACGGGTTTGGTCGCGTCAAGTTTCCGAATATACAAATTTCGCAATCTTCTCGGCTCGTTCTATTACCTTTTCCTCACTCCACTGATTATCATTTATAAAGTTGACACCTAATGGATACCCAGCAGCTTCGAGTATCGCAATTTTTTCGACTACATCTTTATTCTTCAGCTTATGGCCATTCGTACTTGCATCAGTTAAAAGCAAATTTCCCACATTACCAATGATTTCAGGGTTTACTCCTTGTTTGGCTTTTGACTCAGGGATTAGGTGTTCAACTGTCAGGTTTCCATGATGAATATCTAAACCACTCAACTGGTTACCTAAAAGCTTACAAAGTGAGTACTTAATGATGCTTTTATACTTAGTTCTATTTGATAGATAGTTCAACTCTAAAAACTTGACCTCAAACTCACTATATGACGGAAGCTTTTCTTTTAGCTTTCTTGTTATACTTGATAAAACTTTTTGCACAGAATCATTGTCGTGAGCTTTTGACAAATCAATAGAATGTTGTGAGTACATCGTCGCTATACTCCCTGAAGATCTTTGCTGAGTAATGGCATTAAAAACAAAGTGAAAATGCTCAATTCTCTTCAGAGTTGTTTTAAGCTGCTTAAGTGATACTTTTCCATTTGAATAGGCTACGAGCAAGGACAATACAAAAGACGATTGCTGCTTAACTTTAAAACCATTTAAGGCAGTCAATGATTGCTGGACTTCATATTGTTCTTTTCCCCAACCAGAGCTCTCTGGGCTAAGCATCTTCGAGTAACTTACAGCATGCTCACTCAAGTCTTTTAGCAAAACCCTTGCGTTACCCAAGTCCTTATTTATATAACGTTTAATGAGAGAAAACAGTTTTTTATCTGTCGTATACTCATGCTTAGAAATCCAGTAGTGCAATAAGAATGTATCAATAACACTACTATCAGAAATATCATCAAAGCGTTTTACTAAGCGATTCCATGCTTCTTTCGGGCTATCAAGTGTTGAATGAGTATTTTTAATAGTTTTCAACACTAAATTTTTCACAAGATCAGAGGTTTTTAAGTCTCGACCGCGAGCATTAAGTGTTTCAAAAATCAAATAAGCATCATCCTCGTTATCTAATTGGATAAAAACCAACTTAAGCGATAAAAACTTATCTCTTAGCTCTTTTAACTTAAGAACAGGATCAGTATGTGCAAAAAACTCAATCTGAGAGCCAGCCGTTTGATGCAAGGGTATAAGTTGCCCTAGCTTTTGCGTTAAAAGCTCATAGGCAAACTTTAAATTTGATTCTTCCACACCAACTTCACAATCTATCTTGATATCAGAGCTTGATTCATCAAATGACTGAATATGGTTCTGTAAATATGGAAATGAAGTTTCTGCGTTAAGTACAAACTCATTCACATAGTCATTATTGGGGGTTTCAATAAACTTATGAACACCCTTTGCAAGATTTTCTTCGCCTAACTTTAAAAATGCATCTCTAATTACTGATAAAACTATTGTTATAGTTGTTAGTCGCTGCTGTCCATCAACAATACCAAAGTATGGCTTACTTGCCTGATAAACAACCATTGACCCAATAAAGTAACTATCACTCTTATCGCCAATAATATCAGACCAAAAATTATCCACTTCATCTTTACCCCATGAATAGGGGCGTTGGAATCTAGGTATTTTGAAATAACCAGAAGAAAAAACTTCTTGAACTTCTTTATCGCTTGCTTCTATCTTCATTAAAATAGCTCTTATAAAAAATAATTTTCACCTATTAATACACTCAAGCGAATATAGGCAGCTAGAGATGCATGCTAAATATACTTAGCCACACAGCTTCAATAAACGCGACGGCACATTAACTGGGGGTTTGCAGCCACCAATTTGACTCTACCCATAGACTCCCTTTATAGCAAAGCCAATTTTGGCCGCTTAACCAAAAGTCGCAGCTTGCACGATTTTTTATCTCCAATCATGCCCCCTTGCATCTCCCCCATCCGCAGCCTAGACTCCGCTAACGAACAGCTTGACGGGGTGCCGGTGAAATCCGGCTGAGATGGCGCAGGGCTAGCATTTTTGCTGCCGAGCGCTGGTCCCGCTGAACCTGATCCGGCTAATGCGCTGCTGCTCACATGAGTTGCGGCGCGGGTACCGGCGTAGGGATCAAGCGATGGCCGCGGCGCTCCTTTACGCCACCTTTCCGTGCCATTTCCTCGATCTTTTTCGCCTGCCCTCCGGATCATTACTACCGGAGGCATCATGGGCTACCGCTTTACCGATCTCACCACCGCCTGCCAGCAAGATTGGCGCGCCTATATTGAGCACGATTTTGTGCGTCAGTTGGGCAATGCCACGCTGCCTGAGGCGTCGTTTCGCCACTACCTGAAACAGGATTACCTGTTTTTGATCCACTTCGCCCGCGCCTACGCGCTGGCCGCCTATAAAAGCCCCACCCTGGCGGATCTGCGCCAAGCCCATGAAGGCTTGAAAGCCATTGTGGACGTGGAGCTGGGCCTGCATGTGGGCTTTTGTCAGGAGTGGGGGATTTCCGAGCAAGAACTGGCGGAGCTTCCCGAAGCCAGAGCGACGCTGGCCTACACCCGCTATG
Source organism: Vreelandella sp. DA03-1M (assembly GCF_055725665.1). Classification (NCBI taxonomy): domain Bacteria; kingdom Pseudomonadati; phylum Pseudomonadota; class Gammaproteobacteria; order Oceanospirillales; family Halomonadaceae; genus Vreelandella; species Vreelandella sp. DA03-1M. The sequence continues at coordinate 1,170,836 of NZ_CM146798.1, read as the reverse complement.
TATTAGATACCGGCAACCGTGGCGACCTGCTCGATTTGCATGTGGCATTAGCCCCTTGCCTAGTGGGCTATGGCGAAATCGCCAATTGGCTAAACGCCCAGCCTTCCACGCTGCGCGGTAAACAAAACCCCTTTGATGCCTGGATTGCCATGTACGAAGGCGAGGAGTTTCAGGCTGCCATGCAGGCGGAGCTTGAATGGCTCAACGCCCGCCTTGCCGATGTGACCCCCGCCCGCTTTAAAGAGCTTGCCAAGATATTCCGCGATGCCACCCGCCTGGAAATCGACTTCTGGCAGATGGGCCTAGAGCTGATAGACGAAGACCTCTCTCATTAATTACTAACAACTAAAAGGAACCAATCCATGAGCAAAACGAGCCATTTTCTAGCCGAAACCGCCCAGGTCGATGCCGCCGCCATTGCGCCGCTGCCCGCTTCGCGCAAGGTGTACGTGGAAGGCTCGCGGCCAGATATTCGCGTACCGTTTCGGGAAATCACCCTCTCGCCCACCAAAACCAGCAGCATTGACGAAGAGAACCCGCCGCTGCTGGTGTACGACACCTCCGGCCCCTATACCGACCCCGATGCTCTGATTGATCTACGTCAGGGCCTGCCCGCCCTGCGCCGCGCTTGGATTGAAGAGCGCAACGACACCGAATTCCTATCAGGCCCCACGTCTGATTACGGTAACCGTCGCGCCAACGACCCGACGCTTGCCCAGCTGCGCTTTGATTTAACCCGCACACCACGCCGGGCTAAAGCAGGCAAGAACGTGACTCAACTGCACTACGCCCGCCAAGGGATTATTACCCCGGAAATGGAGTTTATCGCGCTACGGGAAAACCAGCGTCGCCAAACGTTAGGTACCGCTGAGGTAGAGCGGATACTGGGCCATCAGCACCCCGGCCAAAGCTTTGGTGCCAGCTTGCCGGATGAGATTACCCCTGAATTCGTGCGTGATGAAGTCGCCCGCGGGCGGGCGATTATTCCCAATAATATCAACCACCCGGAAAGCGAGCCGATGATTATTGGCCGTAACTTCCTGGTCAAGATTAACGGCAACCTGGGCAACTCGGCGGTCACCTCTTCCATTGAAGAGGAGGTGGATAAGATGACCTGGGGCATCCGCTGGGGCGCGGACACCATTATGGATCTCTCCACTGGGCAGAACATCCACGAAACCCGCGAGTGGATTCTGCGCAACTCGCCGGTGCCGATTGGCACGGTGCCTATCTATCAGGCGCTGGAGAAGGTCAATGGTGTTGCCGAAGACCTCACCTGGGAAGTCTTCCGCGATACGCTGATCGAGCAGGCCGAACAGGGCGTGGACTACTTCACCATTCACGCCGGGGTACTGCTGCGCTATGTGCCGCTCACCGCCAAACGAGTCACCGGCATTGTTAGCCGCGGCGGGTCGATCATGGCCAAGTGGTGTCTGTACCATCACCAGGAGAGCTTCCTGTACACCCACTTCGAGGACATCTGCGAGATCTGCAAGCAGTACGATGTGGCGTTCTCCCTCGGCGATGGTCTGCGCCCCGGCTCGGTGGCGGATGCCAACGACGAAGCGCAAATGGCGGAGCTCAAGACCCTTGGCGAGCTGACCCATATCGCCTGGAAACACGATGTGCAGGTGATGATCGAAGGTCCCGGCCACGTGCCCATGCACTTGGTGAAAGAGAACATGGATAAGCAGCTGGAGTACTGCGACGAAGCGCCCTTCTATACCCTTGGGCCGCTGGTGACGGATATCGCTCCCGGCTACGATCATATTACCTCGGGTATTGGGGCAGCGATGATCGGCTGGTTTGGCTGCGCCATGCTCTGCTACGTCACTCCGAAAGAACATCTGGGCCTGCCCAATAAAGACGATGTCAAAACCGGCATCATCACCTACAAGATTGCCGCCCACGCAGCGGACTTGGCCAAGGGCCATCCGGCGGCACAGCGGCGCGACAACGCGCTTTCCAAGGCGCGCTTCGAATTCCGTTGGGAGGACCAGTTCAACCTGGGCCTAGACCCGGATACCGCCCGTGAATACCACGATGAAACCCTGCCGAAGGATTCCGCCAAGGTGGCGCACTTCTGCTCCATGTGCGGGCCGAAGTTCTGCTCCATGAAGATCAGCCAGGAAGTGCGTGACTATGCCAATGAGCACGGCCTGAACGGTGATCAGGAAGCGGTGATGAAAGGCATGGAGGAGCAGGCGGAGAAGTTCCGCAACAAAGGGAGTGAGCTGTATCAGGAAGTTTAAATCTACCAACGCACGATAATTTACTGCTTGCTGCGGCTTTTCCCTGGGGAGCGCTAAAAAATGGCCGCAACCTCCCATCGCTTGTGTGCTCCTTTGTTTTCTAGCGCTGCCCCAAAAGTATGGCTTAACAGTAGTTTTGCGCAACGTAGCTCATTTAACATTTGAGAGTGACGAAAAAAACCTTGGTATAGCTACCCAGCTCATAGCAAATACTATCAATTAAATACCGACTAGTCGGTATTTAATTGACCTAAATCAAAATCACAATTAATAATAATAGGATAATAGAATCCGTTTATTACGTTCTGTGATGCGCCACCGCTGGCACAGAGCGACGAGCTTAAGCCCTTTGGCCCTGGCCCATCCTCTGAGCTGCTCATCAATCGTCTGGCCATCCGCCAACCGAGGATGCAACATTATGAAGTTCAGCAGTAAAAGACAGTGGTTCAAGGGCCTGGCAGCCATAGTTGTTATAGGCATCGCGGCCTGGTTGACCTGGTGGGAACTGCAGCCGGAGGGCCTAGGCGAGGGCATCACCCAAGGCAATGGGCGCATCGAAGCCACCGAGATCGACATCGCCACCCGGGTCGCTGGCCGCCTCGAGGAAGTACTGGTCGAGGAAGGTGAGTTCGTCGATCCAGGCCAAGTGGTCGCCCGTATGGATACCGCCACCCTGGAGGCTGAGCTGGCTCAGGCCAGCGCACAGTCCCGCCGGGCCGAAAACGCCCTGGAGACAGCTCGAGCCATGGTAGCCATGCGCCAGAGCGAGCTGGAAACCGCCAGAGCCATCGTCAACCAGCGCCAGGCAGAACTAAACGCCTCTCGCAAGCGCTACGAGCGTTCAGCCAGCCTAGTGGAGCGCAACGCCATCTCTCGCCAGCAGTTCGACGATAGCTTGGCCGACTACCAGAGCCAGCAGGCCGCCCTGGCCTCGGCCAATGCCCAGGTGCTCTCCGCCCAGGCTGCCATCCGCGCTACCGAATCCCAGGTCATCGAGGCCGAGTCGGAAGTGGAGGCCACTCAGGCCGCGATCCAGCGCATCGAGGCCGACTTGGACGACAGCGAGCTCAAAGCCGACCGTTTGGCCCGCGTACAGCTCCGGGTGGCCGAACCGGGCGAGGTGCTCGGTGCCGGGGGCAAGGTACTCAACCTGATCGACCTCACCAAGGTCTACATGACCTTTTTTATGCCCACTCGAGATGCTGGTCGGGTGGCCATTGGCGACGAGGTACGCCTGGTGCTGGACGCTGCCCCTGACTTCGTGATCCCGGCGCGAGTGAGTTTCGTGGCCAGCGTCGCCCAGTTCACCCCCAAAACCGTGGAAACCGAGAGCGAACGGGAGAAGCTGATGTTCCGCGTGCGCGCCCAAATCGATCCAAAGTTGCTGCTTGAACATATCGAGCAGGTCAAAACAGGCCTGCCCGGCATGGCCTACCTGAAGCTCGAGGATGACGCCACCTGGCCCGACCACCTAGCGGTCAATGTCACCCCATGAGCGAGAAGACGCAACCCGTAGCCCAAGTCAGCGCGCTCACCTTACGCTACGGCCGCACCATAGCCCTGGACGCGCTGGATCTGGCCCTGCCGGCTGGATGCATGGTCGGGCTGATTGGCCCGGATGGCGTCGGCAAATCGAGTCTGCTATCGCTGCTTGCGGGTGCCCGCAAGGTCCAGGAAGGCGTGGTCACGGTGCTGGGCGGCGATATGAGCAACACACGCCAGCGTAACGAGATCGGCCCGCGCATTGCCTACATGCCCCAGGGGCTGGGCAAGAACCTCTACCCTACGCTCTCGGTGGAGGAGAACCTGCAGTTCTTCGCCCGACTATTCGGCCACGGAGCCGGTGAACGCCGGCGGCGTATCGACGACCTGACCCGCAGCACCGGGCTATATACCTTCCTCGAGCGACCCGCTGGCAAACTCTCTGGCGGCATGAAGCAGAAGCTCGGACTCTGCTGCGCGCTGATTCACGACCCCGACCTGCTGATTCTCGACGAGCCCACGACCGGCGTGGACCCGCTGGCCCGCGCCCAATTCTGGGAGTTAATTGCAAGCATTCGTGTTGACCGCCCGCAGATGAGTGTGTTGGTCGCCACCGCGTACATGGACGAAGCCCAGCGTTTCGACTGGTTGGTGGCTATGGACGCCGGCAAAATACTTGCCACCGGCTCCCCGCAGGAACTACTTGCACGCACCCACAGCGACTCCCTGGAAATGGCGTTCATCGAGCTGTTGCCGGAAGAAAAAAAGCGCGGCTATGCGCCGGTGCACATCCCGCCGCTGGCGCAGGATGACAATGAAGTCGCCATCGAGGCCAAGGACCTCACCATGCGTTTTGGCGACTTCATCGCCGTCGACCATGTGAGCTTCCGCATCCGGCGTGGCGAGATCTTTGGCTTTCTCGGCTCCAACGGCTGCGGTAAGTCGACCACCATGAAGATGCTCACGGGGCTGCTACCCGCCAGCGAGGGCCAAGCCTGGCTGTTTGGCCAGGAAGTGGATCCCCGCGACATTAACACGCGTCGCCGGGTTGGCTACATGTCCCAGGCATTCTCGTTGTACGGCGAACTGACCGTACGTCAGAACCTGGTGCTGCATGCGCGCCTGTTCCAGATCGCAGAACATGACATATCGGCAAAGGTCGCCGAGATGGTCGAACGGTTCAGTCTCGAGCAGGCGCTCGACGCCCTGCCGGAGAGCCTGCCACTGGGCATCCGTCAGCGTCTCTCCCTGGCGGTGGCAATGGTCCATAAACCCGAGCTACTGATTCTTGACGAACCCACTTCCGGCGTGGACCCCATCGCCCGCGACGCCTTCTGGCGCCTGCTGATTGAGTTGTCGCGCCGCGACCGCGTGACGATCTTCATCTCCACCCACTTCATGAACGAAGCCGAGCGTTGCGACCGCATGTCGATGATGCACGCAGGGAAGGTGCTCGACAGCGATACCCCCTCAGCACTGGTAGCGAAACGCGGTGCGGCGACCCTGGAAGAAGCCTTCATCGGCTACCTGCTCGAAGCTGGCGCCGATCAGGAGAATTCCGCGCAGGAGACTTCACCACAAAAAGCCAGCGATGCCCCGGATACGCCGCTCGTCACCGCAGAGACTCATCACGACACAACACGCCATCGACGCTTCAGTCTCCAGCGGATGCTCAGCTACATGTGGCGCGAAACTCTCGAACTACGCCGCGATCCGGTGCGTGCGACCCTGGCGCTGGTTGGCTCGCTGATCCTGATGTTCGTTATGGGTTTTGGCATCAGCATGGACGTGGAGGAGCTCAGCTACGCCATCCTTGACCGCGACCAGACGTCGCTAAGTCAGAGCTACGCGCTGAACCTCTCGGGATCGCCCCATTACTTTAGAGAGCGCCCGCCTATCTCAGACTATGCCGCGTTGGATCGACGTATGCGCAGCGGGGAGCTGTCCCTGGCAATCGAAATTCCCCCCGGGTTTGGTCGTGATGTAAAGCGTGGCCACAATGTCGAGATCGGAGCATGGATCGACGGCGCCATGCCTCAACGCGCCGAAACCGTGCAAGGCTACGTACAGGGCATCCACCAGCAGTGGCTGCTGGCGCAAGCAAGGCAATCCGGAACCGCCGTCAGCGGAGCGGCAGCCAATATCGAGAACCGCTACCGCTACAATCCTGACATTCAGAGCCTGCCAGCAATGGTTCCTGCCGTGATTCCACTGCTGTTGCTGATGTTGCCAGCAATGCTCACGGCACTCTCGGTGGTGCGTGAAAAAGAGATGGGCTCAATCATCAACCTTTATGTCACCCCTGTCACCCGCGCCGAGTTTCTGATCGGCAAGCAAATTCCCTACATCGGCTTGGCAATGGTCAATTTTTTATTGATGACCGGGCTGGCGATCACATTGTTCGGCGTACCGATCACCGGTAGCTTCCCGACCCTAGCGCTGTCGGCCCTGGTATTTTCCATCATCGCCACCGGCATGGGCCTGCTGGCCTCGACCATCACCCACAGCCAGATCGCCGCTATGTTCTTCGCTATGATCGGTACGCTGATTCCCGCCATCCAATTTTCGGGCCTCACCGATCCGGTCTCGTCGCTGGAAGGCACCGGACGCTTCATCGGCAATATTTATCCAGCCAGCTACATGTTCACCATTAGCCGCGGCGTATTCAGCAAGTCCCTAGGGCTAGGTGACCTTATCGGGTCGTTCCTGCCGATGCTGCTGGCGGTACCGGTGATCATGGGCATGGCGATCGCCCTACTGAAAAAGCAGGAGAGCTGAGATGCGCAGGATTGCAAACATTTATCGCCTGGGCGTCAAAGAGTTCTGGAGTCTATTGCGTGACCCCATAATGCTGGTGCTGATCGTCTATGTGTTCACTGCTTCGGTCTACACTTCCGCGACGGCAATGCCCGAGACGCTGAACAACGCTCCTATCGCTATCGTCGACGAAGACGACTCACCGCTTTCCACGCGTATCGTATCGGCCTTCTACCCACCACAGTTCGTGCACCCGCAAATCATCACCTTCCAGGAAATGGATGCGGGTCTAGATGCCGGAGACTACACGTTCGTACTGGTTATTCCCGCCAACTTTCAGCGCGACGTGCTGGCCGGACGCGGCCCCGACATTCAGCTCAATATCGACGCCACGCGCATGAGCCAGGCCTTCTCGGGTAATAGTTATGTACAGCAGATCGTCATGGGCGAGATCAATGAGTTCGTAAGCCGCTACCGCGCAAGCACCATCCCACCAGTCAACTTGGCACTACGAGCGCGCTTCAATCCGGGCCTTGACCAAGCATGGTTTGGCTCACTGATGTCGATCATCGACAACGTGACCATGCTCTCAATCATCCTCACTGGCGCGGCACTAATTCGCGAGCGCGAGCACGGCACCATCGAGCACTTGCTGGTGATGCCAGTGACCCCTGCCGAAATCATGCTGGCCAAGGTGTGGTCGATGGGGGTTGTGGTGTTGCTAGCGGTGACGTTATCGCTGACTTTCGTCGTACGCGGCCTGCTTCAAGTGCCGATAGAGGGATCGGTTGCACTGTTTCTGGCTGGCGCGGCCCTGCACCTGTTTGCCACCACCTCAATGGGCATCTTCCTGGCGACGCTGGCCCGTAGCATGCCCCAGTTCGGCATGCTGATGATCCTGTTCCTGCTACCCCTACAGATGCTCTCAGGAAGCACCACGCCCCGCGAGAGCATGCCCGAGCTCGTCCAGAACCTTATGCTGCTGGCACCCACAACCCACTTCGTCGAGCTAAGCCAGGCCATTCTGTTTCGCGGTGCCGGCATCGACGTTGTATGGGGACAGTTTCTGACACTGTTAGTCATTGGCAGCGCTCTGTTCGCCATTTCGCTCTCTCGCTTTCGCAAGACCATCAGCCAGATGGCCTGATGCAACCCGCGCGCACATCGGCGCATCACACCAGAAGGAATATACAATGAACCACAATACCATCTTACCTCTGGCACTTTATCAAGCTAATCAGAACCTTTGCCAACAAACGATAGCGCTAGTGCAGAAAAGTCAGCAGACATGGTACGAATTGGGTACACAACCCTTCGCTGGCGGCCCCCCAATGCAGCAGATCTTTGATAATCAGAGCGCTCTGCTGCTTGGCCTCTTCGATACGATGCAAGCCTGGCAGGTACAAACGGGAAAAGCCTTGATTGAGACTGTCAGCGTTGTCTCCCCAGCACTCTACTGGTTAACCGCCAGTTCGCAAGACGATCCGGGTACAACAAATAAAGGAGATTGAACCGATGACTTATCAGCACACAGCTCTGGTCACCGGCGGTATGGGTGGCCTGGGTGAAAGCATCGCCCGAACTCTGCACGATGCAGGGCATAGCGTTCTCGTCACCCATTCGCCAAACAACGACCATGTCCAGACCTGGCTGCAGAAGCAGGCCAGTGAGGGCTACCACTTCTCTGCCTACTCTGTCGATGTGGCCGATTTTGACGACTGCCAGCGACTCGCAAACGATATCCAAGCCGAAGGCACCGTTGTCGACATATTGATCAATAACGCTGGCATCACTCGCGATACCACTTTCCGGAAGCTCTCCAAGGTCGACTGGGATGCAGTGATGCGAACTAATTTGGACTCGATGTTCCATGTAACCCAGCCGTTTTGCGAAGGTATGGTCGAGCGCAACTGGGGCCGTATCGTCAATATTTCTTCGATTAACGGCTCCAAGGGCCAGTTTGGCCAGACCAACTACGCCGCGGCGAAGGCCGGCATCCACGGTTTCACCAAGTCGCTGGCAATGGAAGTGGCAAAGCGGGGTGTCACTGTCAATACCGTCTCACCCGGCTACCTGGAGACCAAGATGGTGCTAGCGGTTCCTAAGGAGATACTGGAATCGAAGGTGATCTCGCAGATCCCGGTTGGGCGGTTAGGCAAACCAGACGAGTTAGCGGCGCTGGTCGCCTTCATCTGCAGCGAACAAGCCGGTTTCATGACCGGCAGCAACGTGGCAATGAATGGCGGCCAGCATATGTTTTGAACATGCGGCCTAGCGGGATGGGTGGCCATGTCGTCTATCCCGTCCGGTATTTTCTCGCACTCACGCAGGAGAAGTTCTCATGGCAAGCGAAGGTTCCAATGATCGCCCCTGGTATACGGACGCATGGCCACTATTGAGCATGGCTCAAGACTATGTAGCTGCCGCGCTAAGCTACACAACCGATGCATGGCAACGCTCGATACTCTACGCCGATGTGATGCGTCAGCGTGGTGATCAGTACCAAGCACACCTTGAGGATGACGCTCCTCACGTGCTCGACTTTCCCTATGAGGTAGTGATATCTGGCCATGAGCTGCCGCGCCCAGTCAACTATGGGCTGGCGCGCATTCTGCTGTCAGAGGGCTCTCCCCCCGCGCCAAGCACAAGCAAACGCCCCTTCGTCGTGGTTGACCCGCGTGCTGGCCATGGCCCCGGCATCGGCGGCTTTAAGGCCGAAAGCGAGGTTGGCGCTGCTCTCAGCGCAGGACATCCTTGCTATTTTATCGGTTTTGGCCCCGACCCTGAGCCCGGTCAGACAATAGAAGATGTGGTGCTCGCCGAAGTCGCTTTCCTTGAGAAAGTCATCGCACTTCATCCACACAGCGAGGGCAAGCCGGCAGTGGTCGCCAACTGCCAGGCTGGCTGGCAGATATTGATGGCCGCAGCCCTTCGCCCCGAGCTATTCGGGCCCATCATCGTGGCTGGTACGCCGGTGTCGTACTGGGCGGGTTGGCCAGGCAAAAATCCGATGCGCTACGCTGGCGGTCTGCTCGGCGGCAGTTGGCTAACCGCACTCGCTAGCGACCTGGGCAATGGCCGCTTCGATGGTGCTTACCTGGTTCAGAACTTCGAGAACCTCAATCCGGCCAACACACTATGGGGCAAGCAGTACAATCTGTATGCAAATGCCGACAGTGAGGCAACACGCTACTTGGGCTTCGAAAAATACTGGGGTGGCTACGTATTCCTCAACGATATAGAGATGCAATACATCGTCGACAACCTTTTCATCGGCAATCGGCTGTCAAGTTCCGAACTGATAACCTCCGAAGGTATTCGCCTGGACTTGCGCAATATCCGCTCGCCCATCGTGGTTTTTTGCTCCAACGGCGACAATATCTCGCCACCGCCGCAAGCAATGGGCTGGATCACCGACCTCTATCGCGATGATGATGAAGTACTCAGCCACGACCAAACCATTGTCTATGCCACGCACGATAACATTGGACATCTGGGCATCTTTGTTTCGGGCAGCGTCGGCCGCAAAGAGCACCGCGAATTCACCAACAATATCGACTTAATTGATGTGCTACCCGCCGGTATCTACCAGACGCAGATTCAGGATAAGCGAGTGGATATGCCCCTTGCGGAACTCGTCGAGGGTGACTATGTGATGTCGATCCAGCGGCGCAGCGTCGAGGATGTGAGCCAGATTGTGCAAGTGGATGCTGAGAACGACCGCAAATTCGCCGCAGTCAACCATATATCGCGAATTAACTTAGGTCTTTATCGCCAGTTCGTTCAGCCCTGGGTACGTACCTGGACTACTCCCGAATCGGCACGATGGCTGCAGAGCGTACATCCGTTGCGTCTCTCTTACGAACGCTGGTCGAGCCGCAACCCGATGGCTTTGACAGTGGCTGAATATGCACAGAAAATCCTCGCAGCACGCCAACCAGTAGCGGCAGACAATCCTTTCCTGCAGTGGCAACAAGCCTATTCCGATACCGTGATCTCTGCGTTGGATCATTGGAGGAAACGGCGCGATAACGCTTACGAACAAATATTCAACGTAGTCTATGGATCGCCGTGGGTACAAGCCATGGCAGGGCTATCTGCCGATGACTGCCCCCCGCGTACACATCCTGGGGTCTCGCCCGAGCATCTCACTTTCGTTGCTGAAGAAATTGAGCGGCTGCGCGCCGGAATTTATCAGGGAGGCCTGCTTGAAGCCAGTATCCGCGCGCTGCTCTACGTCAGCCGCTTTCGTGGCGAAGCCGACGAGCGCCGCTTTAATCTAGCGGCCAGCTTGCAACAGCCGGACTATCTAGTCCACTTAGATATGGCCTCATTCCGACAGCTAGTACGTCGCCAGGCCAACCTGATGCGCCTTGATCTTGATGCTGCAACCGCTGCCATCCCGCGACTGCTGGCGGACAGCGCCGCGAACGAGATACGCGATCAGGCGCGGCTTCTTGAGCAGATGCTGACCGCCACGGAAGCATTATTGCCAGAAGAAGAGGCAAGCTTAGCGCAAATGCTGAAGGTGTTCGACGATGCAGCCCATGAACAGGAAGCCATCGTCACAGCAGGTAAACGCAGCCTAGGAAGGTCGAACGAAAATAACACTGCCAAGCCTGGAGAGCCATAACCGCCAAGCTGCGTGCCTGACTTATATTAGAAGTATTCACTTAGGAGTCATCCATGTACACCAAATTGCTGGTACCTATAGACGGCAGCTGCACCTCACTTTTAGCCTTGGCACAGGCAAGCTATTTAGCAAAGCTGACGGGAGCCAGCATCGAGCTACTACATGTGGTTAATGCAATGGAGTACTCCAATGGTTTCGAAAGCCCGCGCGCCTATATAAAAAAAGTCAGACCCTATTTTCTGAAAGTCGGCAATGATCTGCTCGACAACGCTCGGATACAGCTGGAAGCCCAAGAACTCAATGTCACCACAGTACTTGTCGAGGCCGAGGGCAAACGAGTATCAGAACACGTTGCGGATCACGCAGCTAAGTGTCAGTTCGATCTGATAATTCTAGGCACCCATGGCCGACGTGGCATGCAACGACTTCTCCTCGGCAGCGACGCCGAGCAAGTGGCACGTATTGCGCCGGTGCCCGTCATGCTGGTCAGAGACGTAAACACACAAGCAATTTCTCGTACTCTAGACAAAGAAATGATAAAAGGTGCCGCATTAAAGCAACCAACTGATGAGTAACTGCACCTTGCCTTCCTCTCCTACTAAACAAGCTCGCAAACATCGCCGACTCCCCCCCGATGTGCGTATAGAGCAGATCCTCTGTGCGGCTTTGTACGAGTTTTCGCAACACGGGTTCGCCTCTGCCCGCATGGAGGATATTGCTCAGCGGGCGGAACTCTCGAAAGGCGGCCTCTATGCTCACTTCAAGAGCAAGGAATCGATATTTGAAGCACTACTATTAAAACGCCTGACACCAAGGTTCAACAATCAGCAGTGGGTGCTCAGCGGCGGCGACTCTCTGAGCGAAGCTATCGAATCCTTTATTGATCACCTCTATAGCCAACTGAGTGATCCAGATGTCATAGCTATGCTGAAGCTGCTGATGACGGAAAGCCGACGCATCCCTCATCTTGTTGATTTTTGGCGCAGGGAGGTAATTGACAAATACCTCGCAGAACAACAGGCCATTTTGAAAACTGCAGCCGATAAAGGGCACCTTCGTCACAGCGCCTTCCTTGAAGACGCAGCGCTGCTAATGGCACCAGCGCTATATGGTGCCATTTGGCAAATGATTTTTGATGAAGCGACTGCCGCCGCCACCGTTGGCTCGCTGCGCCGAGCCCATTTGCGAATGCTGCATGAATTCTTAGCACCATGATCAACTGATGGTTGACTCCCAAATCACCGTTAACTGTAGGTAAAGTTCATTCACTAAAAATCGCCCCGAAAGCGCCACATGACCGATTAATAAGGTGTCGTTGTGAAACCAGCTAAGCTTATCACCTTACTCAACACGCTACTTATTATCCTAATAGTGAATGGTTGTGCCATGGTTGGCGTCTCTTCGCTTAGCCCTGGTGAGTATATCGCGCTTAAACGCGGAGACCTGCTTACCAGTGGCGAGCTAAGCGCAGCTACCCAGGAAACCATCAAAGTTATCGGGCTGGATGAAGGGAGATGTCGTGAGCACTCCCAAAACTGTATAGATATATTATCCAGCACCGCTGGCATAGCTGAAGAACGCAGACTTTCCGCACTGGCAGAACTGTGGCTTCAAGAAGCGATGTCAAAAGCAGGATCATCAAGTGATATCCCGAGTACCGAGGCTGACATTTACGCTTGGATTGAGGTTGCCAGACATACTTATGCTTACTTGTTTTTCTCCGAACGATCTCCTGGGGAACGCGCCTTCGAAGATCGTCAGATACAAGTACGCGACTATTATAACTATTCAGTTCAACAGATTGTTTCATGGCTTTTTCAACAGAATCTCTCAGCCATTGAAGATAAAAGCCGCTCCTATTCTTTGGATACGCCTAGGCTTTCTGGCTGGAAGGTTACAACCGACTTCACCGGCGTACGCTTCGCCGGCGACATCGACTTACCCGAGAACCTAGTTCCAGCATCTTCACTGGTCTTTTCCGGCTTGCGTAGCACTTATCGCCGTGACGGCTTTGGTGCCGAACTGGTCGCGGTAATAGACGATAGCCTCGCGCTTCATCGCGCTCGACCTTATAGCGAAATGCCTTTTCCGGCACTCACCGCACTAATCCATTTTTCCGGTGAGGATTTAGCTCAGGTGCTATCGACTCAATCACTAGAGGTGATCGTAAGAGACCCCTACCAAGACGCCAGCATACAGTTGCATGGGCAACAGATTCCCCTAGCCGCAAATTTCACTGCGGGCTATGGACTATGGCTGGCGCATTCAGGCTTTTCGCGTCAGGCCATACGCTCTCTGCTAGGCCACAGCCAAGGTATCAACCGACCACACCTTTATATGATGCAGCCCTTCGATCCTGAGCGACGCATCATCCTCATGCTGCATGGCCTTGGCAGTAGTCCCGAAGCCTGGGTAAATGTAGCTAATGAAGTGCTGGGCGATGAGAGCCTGCGGCAACATTTTCAGGTATGGCAAATCTACTACCCTACCAATATGCCACTGCCGATTAATCATACGGCGATACGACGCACTGTGAATGAAACACTACTGGAACTTGACCCCACCACAGAAACGCTGGCTTCACAAGGTATCGTTCTAATTGGCCATAGCATGGGGGGTGTATTGGCGCGCCTGATGGTCTCTTCTAGCCAAGGTAGGTTGTGGAGCGAATTCGTGGAACAACGCCAATTGCCAAAGGCACATAGGCAGCTCGCCCAACAACGCCTAGCCCCCCTACTACGTTTCGAATCGCTACCAGAGATAAAACGAGCAATTTTCATCGCAGCACCACATCGCGGCACACCGGTGGCCGGTAATCGTCTAGGGAGAGCAGTCGCTCGTTTCGTTCGTCTACCACTCACCCTGCTGGAAGAGTTCGACGATGTCATCAGGGCTCTGGCTAATACTGACGCCGAATCAGATGGGGCATACCTGCGCCTTCCCAACAGTATCGATAATTTGAGTGAGGCAGATCCGTTCATTAGAGCAACGGCCAATCTGCCTATCTCCCCTCAAGTTCACTACCATTCTATCATTGCCCAGCGTGACACCAGTGTACCGTTAGAGGTTTCAGATGATGGGATAGTGCCGTACGCCAGCGCACATTTGCCGGGAGCCATATCAGAAAAAGTGTTTATCGCTGGGCACAGCGTCCAGGAAACGGCCCAAGCGATTCTGGAAATCAGGCGTATCTTGCATCAAGACCTAACCGAATATAGTAATTGAAATTCAACCCAGCTGCGTCTTACCACCACTGCCTAGTGCTCTGCGCAGATAAGCAATGATGACAGGTATAAAAGAACGGGCGGAGAAATTTCGCCACAAAAGCAGAGTACTGTACCAGGAGGCGTGAGCTGAGCACACCTCCTACTGAAGAACAGCCTTGCTGCTGAACATCAATCTTAGCTTTGAACCTCAGGAGACCTCAAGCGCCACTTTCAATACGCCGTCTCGCTGGTGGGCGAAGAGATCGTAGGCTTCGACGATATTCTCCAGCGCATAGCGGTGGGTGACCATGGGCCCAAGATCCAACCGACCGGCGTCGATGATGCTCATCAGCCTGCGCATGCGCTCTTTACCACCGGGGCATAGCGAAGTGATAATCTTATGGTCGCCGAGGCCAGCACAGAAAGCGCTCAGCGGAATCGTTAGGTCTTGGGAGTAAACGCCCAGGCTGGAGAGCGTTCCGCCGGGTTTTAACACCCGCAGGGCGGATTCAAAGGTCTGTTGCAGGCCAAGCGCTTCAATCGCGGAGTCGACGCCGCGCCCGCCGGTGAGCTTGAGAATTTCCTCGACCACATCCACCTTGCGGAAATCCAGCGTTACGTCCGCGCCCATCTGCTTGGCCATGGCCAAACGCTCATCAACCCCGTCTACCGCAATGATCATCCCGGCCCCACGCAGCCGCGCCCCCGCCGTGGCGCATAGGCCAATCGGCCCTTGGGCGAAGACCACCACCGTGTCGCCGATTTTGATACCGGCGGCTTCGGCACCGGCAAAACCGGTGGACATAATGTCCGGGCACATCAGCACCTGTTCGTCGGTTAGGCCATCCGGCACTGGCGATAGGTTAGCCTGGGCATCCGGTACCAGCAGGTACTCGGCCTGGGCACCATCGATGGTGTTACCAAAGCGCCAGCCGCCCATCGGTTTATACCCGTGGCCGTGGTGGCCGCCATCTTGTGAGCAGCAATCATCCTGGCAGGCGTAAGAAGTAAAGCTGGGGCAAATGGCGCCAGCAATTACCCGCTGGCCTTCCTGGTAGCCTTTTACGTTGGCCCCCAGTTTTTCGATCACGCCCACGGGTTCATGGCCAATGGTCAGGCCACGCTCCACCGGGTACTCACCTTTCAGGATATGGATATCGGTGCCGCAGATCGTGGTGGTGGTCACGCGCATCAGGGCATCGTTGGGGCCAATCTCGGGGATGGGTTTATCGTCAATTTCGATACGGCCGGGTTCAACGAAGATGGCCGCTTTCATCATGGTAGGCATGGGTCGCTTCCTCAGTGAGGGGAGTCAATGGCACCTCACCATTAAGGCATAGTTGGAAGCGGAAATGATTGCGCTAGATCAAGCTTCGAATTGACGTGAGGCAAGTTGCCAAGCGCCCATCCGCTCTAGACTTAAGTAGCCACTCAAGCACTGCTTTATTGCCTGTGAGCGTACCGCAGCCACCTACTTACTATAGGGTTCCACGATGCCGACGCTACCTTTCAAGCCCTTGCCAACCGCTATTGCGGTGGCGATCACTCTACTGATATGGCTGGCTATTCCACTGCCGGAGGGTCTCACTTCGGACGCTTGGCTGATGCTGGCAATTTTCGTGGGGACGATTGCCGCGATTATTGGTAAGGCAATGCCCATAGGGGCCATCTCAATTATTGCCATTGCGATTGTGGCGGCGAGCGGGGTGACCAGCGACAACCCAGGTACCGCCATTAACGATGCTTTAAGCAGCTACTCCAACTCGCTGATCTGGTTAATTGCCATCTCGATTATGATCTCTCGGGGGCTAATCAAGACAGGGCTAGGAGCCCGCATCGGTTACTATTTTATCTCCATCTTCGGCAAGAAGACGCTGGGGATCGGCTATAGTTTGGCGTTTTCAGAGCTTTGCATTGCACCGGTTACTCCCAGCAATACCGCTCGCGGCGGCGGAATCATGCACCCCATCATGCGCTCTATTGCTAAAGGTTTTGACTCACGGCCGGAAGACGGCACTTCGAGCAAAATCGGCAAATATTTGGCACTGGTGAACTATCACAGCAACCCGATTACTTCAGCAATGTTTGTCACTGCCACTGCTCCCAACCCACTGACCGTGGAGCTAATTTCCATCGCTACAGGGGCGGAAATCCAACTGAGCTGGATGACCTGGGCGCTCGCCATGCTACTTCCTGGTTTGGTCGCCATTCTGGCCATGCCCTATATTCTTTACCTGCTTTATCCACCGGACATTAAACAGACTCCACACGCCACGCAGATGGCACGGGACAAACTTGCCGAAATGGGGAAGATCAGCCGGGATGAAGGCATTATGCTGTTTGTCTTCTTGGTACTATTGCTGCTGTGGGCAGATATACCGGCGCTATTTATGGGCGACTCGGTCACCCTCAATACCACCACCTCCGCGTTTATTGGGCTATCGATACTGCTGCTGACCGGCGTATTAACCTGGGATGATGTACTGGCAGAAAAGAACGCTTGGGATACCCTGCTCTGGTTCGGCGCCCTAATTATGATGGCGACCCAGCTCAACCAGACGGGCTTGATCGATTGGTTTTCCACCAATATGCAAGACTGGATCACCATGATGGGCATCGGCTGGATGGGAGCATCGGCCTTGCTAGTGCTGACTTTCCTCTACACTCACTACTTCTTTGCCAGCACCACCGCACATATTACTGCCATGATGGCGGCTTTTCTTACCGTTGGGTTAACACTCGGCGCACCGCCCATGCCGTTTGTGCTTATCATGGCCGCCACCTCCTCCATCATGATGACCTTAACTCACTACGCCACTGGCACGTCGCCCGTCATTTTTGGGTCGGGCTACCTAACGCTGGGCGAGTGGTGGAAAGCGGGCTTTATTATGAGCGTGGTCAATCTTGTGATCTGGGTAATTGTCGGCGGTTTGTGGTGGAAATTACTGGGTCACTACTAAGGAAGGCTTTCAAAGCTATTGCCCAATGCTTCAGTACTGAAGGTGAGATACAGTAATTTCCGAGCTCATAAACACCAACAGGGGGCCGAAGCCCCCTGTTGGTATCAGTATTCCATAACTAGCACTAGCGCTGTTTTTTCTGGCTCTCCTTGGCTTCGCCTTTGCCTTTTTGCAGTTCGCCTTTCGCCTGCTGGGCCTTACCTTTGGCTTCTGTTTTATGACTACCCGTCGCCTTGCCCGCGGCTTCTTTCACTTTGCCTGCTGCTTTGTTGCCTGCGCCTTTAGCTTTATCATCTTTACCCGTTGTCATGACGAACACCTCTAATCCGTTAGTAGGGAAAACGCCGTGTGTGAAAGGTGCGAGTAACACGGCTAATCACACGTCGACACATTCATCAGAGTAGCCTTTATTAAAAAAGTTGCGCTAATTAATTTATGGCAAGTTGCTCGCGGGTAAACGCGTAGGCGTCCAGCGGTTAAACGCAAAATGCAAGCAAGCTAAGGTCAGCAGTGTAAGGACCAGAGCAATGCTCATCGAAGAGAAGCGATAGAGGGCGCTATACACCAGGTCCTGCTGCGGGCCCAGCGACTGGCCAAACAGAATCCCCAGGGTGGTCATCCCGCCAAAGCCGATTCCCGAGCCACCGCCTTCATGAATATGCTCCCGAGCGAAGAGCATGAGCCCCAGCCAGTAGAGCAACACCACCAGCAAAAAATGGTGACTTTGGGTATAAAGAAGTAGCTGCATGAGTAGCGCCAAGTTACACCCTAACAACGTTCCTACCGCTCGCTTGGCGGCTGATACTTTCGCTCCAGAGTAGCCCAGCGTAAACAGCACCAGAATGGTGGCCATTTGCGCAGACAGTGAGCCCTGCAAATCGAATACCTGAAACACCACAAATGAGAGCGTGGCAGTTAACCCACCCATTAAGGTTTCATGGCGAATTTGCGAGGATGTTTTGGTAACCCGTGGCGGCGGCTTGCGTGCTTCCACGTCGGGAAACAGCGTATGCATCAGCATGGCAATAAATACCGCCAGACCACTGGCGACGAGATTACAGGCGAGTAAATCGCTCAAGTCCACATTGGTGTAGCTGGCAAAGTGCAGCAAAATACTGAGCGTCAGTACGCCATTGGCGCCAAATAGAAACAGTGGCCCCTTCGCCATCAGGTTAAAGCGAAATAGAAAAATGCCCATTACGGCCAAAGTCATCACTACCGGCATATGCTTGAGCAAGCCCACCACCAGACTAACTTCGAGCACGTTGATCGATATATTAGCTAAAAACTGGCGAATGATATGGCCGTTAAGAATCGGCACCATACCCAGTAAAAACATCGGAAAAACGGTAAAAAACACCCCGTAGTTCCACCCCATCAATTGGCTGACCACAAATCCTAGCAAGCCACCCCCGGCGACTCTAAAGCACTGACGCAGGCCATTCTTTGAGAGTTCGGGCTTGCGCTTAGTTGTCGCTACGCTCGAAGACCGCAATCTGGGAAGCCTATTTTTTATAGACCTAGAACTGATTTTAATAAACATAGTGCAGCCAACTGATCAGATGCGCCTGTAACCACACAAATGGCTTCGCCAAGGCAGTATCACCGGGCTGAAGCTGCACCGTGGCGCGTGCACCGCTGGGTAATAAATTCACGATTGGCTGGGTAAGCGCTAGGTGTACGCGCATACGCTGGGCATCGCGTACCCAGCGGTCGGTGGTGGAAATATCGGCGAGCTGACCATTGGCGGCCAACTGCCCTTCGAGAACACCGGCCTCCATGGCAAGCACTTGCGCATCAAATACCTGACCCGGCCAGGCATCAAACACCACTTGCGCGGCATCGCTGGGAGCCACATGGCGCAGGCTTTTTTCACGAAAATCAGCAATGATATCTATCCCATCCGCCACTACCGCTACCGCTGGCTGCCCCGCCTGAACGAAGTCACCTACACCTAGCTGCAGATTGGCAACCCGCCCGGCTTGCGCGGCGCGCACCTGGGTATGGGCAAGATCCAACTGTGCCTGCGAGAGCGCATTATCTGCTTGACGCAAACGCAGGTTTGTCTCACCAGCATCGCCCAACTGCACTTCCAGGCTGACAATTTTAGCTCTGGCTGCCGCTACGCCAGCCTGTGCGGTGCGCTCAGCAGCCACCTGCTGTTCGTACTGTTGGCGGGATACACTCTGCTGCACCACTAGGGTTTCGGCGCGATGAAGTTCACCCTGCCGCTCGGCGGCCGTGGCCTCAGCGGAGGCCAGCTCCGCTTGGGCAGAGGTTAGCTCTGCTTCCAACTGGGCATTCTCCAGTTCGGCCTGCTCGCGATTAAGCTGAGCCTGTTCAACGGCTAAGCGAAACGGCGCCGGGTCGATCCGAAACAACACATCACCTTTGGCTACATGCTGGTGATCACTCACCAACACCTCGCTTACTGGGCCACTGAGCTCTGGCGCTATACGTGTTACCGGCCGCATCACCCTCGCCTCCGGCGTCATGGGCATAAAGCTATCGGCCACCAGAAAATAGATAAAAAGTAGTAAAAAAGCAGCTATAGCTAGCTTTACCCAGCGGGCAAATGTTTGATCAGGGGTCATGCAGAGCTCACTTGTTAGTCACCAGGCAACCACCTGGCCAGCGCCTCTCAACGGGCACGTATCGTATAGGGAATAGCACGAAAGACTTTAGTCTAACTATTAATTAGCACGCTAACAATATGCTTATTAAATGACGACAATAAAAAACCCCATAACCAATTGGCCACAGGGCTTTATATTGAATAAATCACACGAAGATGATTACCGCCCCTTGGATAAACTCAGCACGACAATACCGCT
This sequence comes from Vreelandella sp. DA03-1M, assembly GCF_055725665.1. Lineage (NCBI taxonomy): Bacteria > Pseudomonadati > Pseudomonadota > Gammaproteobacteria > Oceanospirillales > Halomonadaceae > Vreelandella > Vreelandella sp. DA03-1M. The sequence continues at coordinate 1,150,712 of NZ_CM146798.1, read as the reverse complement.
TACGACGACTGCCCCACCCACCAACTGGCCAGGGCTAAGCATTTGCCCCAATACAAAGTAACCGAGCACCAGGGAGGCAACCGGCTCGATATTCATCACCGGCGCATTGCGCGCCATATCCAGCCGCGGCACAAAAATAAACAGTGTTGAAAACGCCGAACCATACAGTAGACCGAGAAGCGTCAGACCCAGCCAGCCGGTACTGTTATCAGGCAGGCTCATTCCCCCAGGCACCACACCGGCGATGCCACCAATGAGCATCACTATAAACACCGTTTGCATGGTCAGCAGGCTGCGCAGAGTACTGCCGACCCCGGCGAGGCGGTGCTCAGTGACCCACAGCGCGCAGGCAAATACGAAGGCCGCCAATAGCCCAAACCCAATGCCTGCTATCCAACCCGGCCCCATTCCATCGGCGCTGGCAATCCATGAGGGAATATCCAGCACCACCAGTAAGCCGATTAAAATCGTGCCCATAATCAGGCAGCTACGCAGCGTTGGGCGCGGACCACCCAGCGCCCAACTGAGCAGGGCCAATTGAATCGGGAAGGTATTCACCAGCAGTAGCGCAATCACCACCGGCAGCCTTGCCACTGCCGAGTATAAACTGACGCTTTGAACCGCAATCAGCAGCCCCACCGAGAGCTGCCACGGCCATGAGCCAGCGGGCAGCCATAGGCGCTTTCGCTGCACGATGACCAGCGCTAGCAGGATTAGGCAAGCCACTCCTGAACGGGTTAAAACGGCTAGCAGCAGCCCCGTGCCATTATCAAACGCTAAGCGCGCCGACACGTGGTTAGCGGCGAACATAGTGGCGACGGTCATCATTAGCAAAATCGCTAAATGACGCGGCAATAGTTTGGGCAATGGGGATGCTGACATAGGAACGGTATGGCTCGTTAGAAGGTCTAGAGTGGGTGTAAGTAGATAGGTAAAGAATCCAGCATGCCAAGCTTTTGCATAGAAGGCTAACGAAATACTGGCGCTGCTTTTCCGCAGCGCAGCATGTTAAACTAAAGTCTACCCATTTGCTCACTAACCTCCTAGTGGAAAGGTTTTTATGAACGCACCGGTGCTGGTCATTAACTGCGGCTCTTCTTCTATCAAATACGCGCTGATTGATGCTGATCCTCAGGCACCGCGACTTGAGGGCATAGCAGAGCGCCTAGGTAGCGAGGAGGCGCGTTTAAAAGGCAAAAACAGCGCAGGGGAACGTTTTAATCAGCCACTTCCAGGCGCTGACCATACCCAAGCACTGAATGCCATACTTGAGCGCATGGAGGGTCGCCTGCCAGCGGCGGTGGGCCATCGCATCGTGCATGGTGGTGAGCACTTCACCCAAGCCGCCCTTATTGACGACAATGTTATCGCGGCTATCCAAACCACCGCAGCGCTTGCCCCACTGCACAACCCAGCGAATTTAGCGGGTATTGCGGCGACCCGAAATGTTTTTCCTGAGTTGCCCCAGGTGGCAGTGTTTGATACCGCTTTCCACCAAACCATGCCGCCGCGAGCGTACCGTTACGCCCTACCTGAAAGCCTCTATGCTGAGCATGGCATTCGCCGCTATGGCTTTCATGGCACCAGCCACGCTTACGTTAGCCAGCGCGCAGGCGAGTTGAGCGGCCGCGATGCAGGCGGCTGGCTGACCGCCCACCTTGGCAATGGCTGCTCCACCAGCGCGGTTTGGAACAATCAAAGCCAGGATACCAGCATGGGCCTGACGCCACTGGAAGGCTTGGTGATGGGCACCCGCAGTGGCGACGTTGACCCCGGCCTGCACGCCCATCTGCACCGCCAACTGGGCTGGTCGTTAGACAAAATTGACAACGTGCTCAATAAAGAGAGCGGCCTACTGGGACTGTCAGGCTTGACCAACGATATGCGCGAAGTTGAAGAGGCTGCTGAACAGGGGCACACCGCTGCGCAGTTGGCGGTGGAAGTATTCTGCTACCGGATTGCTAAATCGCTGGCGGCGCTCTCCTGCGCACTGCCCCAGCTTGATGGGATTATTTTCACCGGTGGCATCGGTGAGAACTCGCCTATTGTGCGTCGCCGTGTGCTGTCGCTTATGCCCCACTTTGGCTTTGCCTTGGATAACGACGCGAACGAAGCGACTATCCGTGGCAAAGAGGGCAAGTTGGATAGCGCTGGTCACCAAGGCCCCCAGGTGTGGGTGATTCCTACCGATGAAGAGGGGCGTATTGCCATGGAAACTCGTCACTGCTTGGAGTCAAATGCATGACGCTTCCCCCCGAACAGCCACAAGCTATTCTACTAGTGCCCACCAGCCAGGGCGTCGGGCTTACTTCGGCCTGCCTGGGGTTGATTCAAGCGCTGGATACCATCGGCCTCAAAGCCGGTTTTTTAAAGCCGTTTATGCAGAACGAGCTGAACGGCCCAGGTTTGGATCGCTCAACCGCGTTGGTTTCCCGGGCACTTAACCAGCGCCCGCCGTCGCCGATTTCCCAGGCACGCCTGGAGCGTTTGCTGCGCGACGACCAAACCGATGAGCTAATGGAGAACGCCGTCGAACTCTATGAGCAAGTCGTTCAGCAGGCCCACCGCGATGGCAGCACCCTAGACTTAGTCGTGGTAGAGGGCGTAGTACCCACCCAGCACACTACCTACGCCACCCAAACTAACGCACAGCTCGCCAACGCGCTTAATGCGCGAATTATTCTCGTCGGCACCGGTGATTTAAACGAGCCCCAGGCGCTGGCCGAACAGCTTGATATGCACGCCCGCAGCTTTGGTGGGGTTAGCTCCAGCCGCACCCTGGGCGGCATTTTGATGCGCATGAAGAACCTGCCCTACGCCCAGGAAGACGATCTTTCTGCCGCGCCGGGCACCTTCAAACCGCAGTTGGAAGAGTCGGTGCTGGCTGAGCTACGTCAATACTCCCCTGCCCTGGCAACCGATAAATTCCACCTGATTGGCGTGGTGCCTTACAGCAAAACGCTTAGCGCCCCGCGCACCCTGGATGTGGCCCGCGCGCTTAACGCCAAGCTGCTCAACGAAGGCGAGGCGGCCAGCCGCCGGGTACTCTCCACCAGCCTCTGCGCCCGCAGTGCGGCCAACGCGCTGCATATTTTTACCCCTGGTAGCCTGGTAGTGGCCTCCGGCGACCGTGACGATGTGGTTCTGGCCTCGGCGCTCGCGACCATGAACGGCATTCAGCTAGCGGGCGTACTGTTGACCAACGGCTTTATGCCTAACGACAACATGATCGAGATGTGCCGCCCAGCGCTCAAAACGGGTCTGCCGGTATTGGCGGTAGAGACTGACAGCCTGACCACGGCCCAGAACTTGAGCCAGTTAAGCAGCGAAATCCCCATGGACGATTTCGAGCGCGCTGAACAGGTGGCCCGTTATGTGGCGGCTCATATCGATCTTGAGTGGCTGAAATCCCGCCTAAGCCGCGGTTATACCCGTCGCCTGTCGCCGTCGGCGTTTCGCCACCAGTTGGTTAAACTTGCCCAGGCGGCTAAAAAGCGCGTAGTACTGCCGGAAGGGGATGAGCCACGCACCGTCGAAGCGGCCATCATCTGCCAGCGCCGCGGCATTGCCGACTGCGTACTGCTGGGCAAGCGTGACGATATTGAAAGCGTTGCTCGCAACCGCGGACTTACTCTGCCCGAAGAGTTAACGATTATTGACCCCGAAAGCAGCCGCGCACGCTATATTGCCCCGATGGTCGAGCGCCGTCGTGGCAAGCTCAACGAGCTAACCGCCGAAGCGCAGTTACAAGACAACGTGGTGCTCGGCACCATGATGCTGCAGCTGGATGAAGTCGATGGGCTGGTTTCTGGCGCCCTCCATACCACCGCCAATACCGTGCGGCCAGCGTTTCAGCTGATTAAAACCGCGCCAGAGTATAACCAAGTCTCGTCGATCTTCTTTATGCTGCTGCCCGAACAGGTGGTGGTCTACGGCGACTGCGCAGTGAACCCCGACCCCGATGCTGAAACCCTGGCCGAAATCGCCCTGCAAAGCGCCCGCTCCGCTGAAGCCTTCGGTATCGAGCCACGCGTCGCCATGATCAGCTACTCCACCGGCGACTCCGGCACCGGTGCGGATGTGGATAAAGTCCGCGAAGCCACTCGCATTGCTAAAGAGCGCGCGCCGCACCTGGCCATCGACGGCCCGCTTCAGTACGACGCCGCTGCAATCGAGAGCGTGGGCAAACAGAAAGCCCCCGACTCGCCGGTCGCGGGTAAAGCAACCGTGTTTGTATTCCCCGACCTCAACACCGGCAATACTACTTACAAAGCAGTGCAGCGTAGCGCCCGCGTCATCAGCGTTGGCCCCATGCTGCAAGGCTTAAACAAGCCGGTGAATGATCTTTCCCGCGGCGCACTGGTCGACGATATCGTTTACACCATTGCGCTAACCGCAATTCAGGCCAGCCAGCGGGAAAGCTGAGTAACAGAAACGCTTCCGCCCATAAAAACGCCCCGAGCAGATAACTGCTCGGGGCCTTTTATTAACGACTTAACACTGTGTGAGGCCTAGACCCACATCGGCACCATCGCCTCCAGCACCATGACCAAACTCATCGCGGTGATAGTGAGGATAGAGACGCCAAACACTTTCTTGGCCCAGCGGACATCGTCGTCTAAACGATAGCCGCGCAGTGCCAAGTAGAGCCAGTAGCCGCCCATGGTCAGCGCCACGCAGAGATATCCGGCTCCTGCTTGGCTGGCCAATCCCAGCGCCAGCGAGGCAGGAATAAACGCCACGATATAGCCCAGAATATGGTGCTTGGCCATTTTCACCCCGCGCACCACCGGCAACACCGGGATCGAGGCGCGGCGATAATCGGCGTAGCGGAAGATCGCGATGGCATAAGAGTGCGGCATCTGCCACAGGCAAAAAATCACCAGTAGCATGATAGCGCCACTGTCGAACTGCCCCGTCACGGCGCAGTACCCCACCACCGGCGGCATGGCACCCGAAAGGCTGCCGACCAAGGTGCCGTATTCGGAGCGGCGCTTCATGTAAAGGCTATAAAGACCCACATACACGCCCCAGCCAATCACTGCCAACGCCACGGTTAATCCGTTGGTTCCCAGCGCCAGGCACACCACCCCCGACACACCCAGCAGCGCCGAAACGCCCAATGCCTGGGTGATGGAGATGCTGCCCCTGACCAGCGGGCGATGGCGGGTACGCGCCATCAGTGCATCAATATCGCGGTCGATGACGTTGTTACACGCACAGCCCGACGCGATGATTAATGCAATGCCCACCATGACCGAGACAAAGCTGAGCCACTCGAACTGCCCCTGTGCGGCAAGAAAGTAGCCGCCCAGGGTGGCAATCAGGTTACCCCCGATAATGCCGGGTTTGGTCAGTTCGAGCAGATCCCGCCAACGGCTAGGTGCCGTGATCAGCCGATCATCATGTTGAGATGCAGATGCTGCATGATCCACAGCGAGCCTCCTACCACTAAGACGAGAATCGTCAGTGTGAAGACGAAGGACATTACGTTCCAGCCTTCGTCGGCTTTGGTATTCATATGCATGAACATGACCAATTGCACCAATATCTGCAATACCGCAGTCACGGCCACCACGATGACAGTCGTGAGAACACTAAGCGTGCCACTCATCACCACCCCAAAGGGGATAATGGTCAGTATCAGCGACAATACCAGTCCTGTCACATACGACTTTACGCTGCCATGGTTATTAGTGGGGTTAGTCGGAGAATGACTCATCTCACAGCACCCCCATCAGGTAGACGAAGGAGAAGACACAGATCCAGACGATATCCAGGAAGTGCCAGAACAGACTGAGGCACAGAATCCTTGGCCGGGTCATGTCGTTCAAGCCTTTGGTTGAGAGCTGGATCAGCATGACCAAAATCCAGATCAAACCAAAGGTAACGTGCAAGCCGTGGGTGCCCACCAGGGTAAAGAACGATGAAAGAAACGCGCTCTTATCTGGGCCGTAGCCTTCATGAATCAGGTGCTGGAATTCGTAAATTTCCATGCCCACGAACGCCGCGCCCAGCACGAACGTAATACCCAGCCATGCTTTCACCTGACCCAGGCGTTCGGCATTCATCGCCAGCACGCCCATGCCAAAGGTAAAACTACTGAACAACAGCAGGAATGTCTCGACCAGTACAAACGGCAGTTCAAAAATCTCCGCCGCGGTGGGCCCACCGGCTGTGCCTTTCATCAGCACGGCGTAGGTAGCGAAGAGTGACCCGAAGATCACCAAATCGCTCATTAAGTAGACCCAAAAACCAAACAGCTTGGTTTCTGTGGCATCGTGATGCTCATGATGCACGACCGATCCTTCGTGATGTAACGTATCCGTTGCCATTACGCATTCACCTCCACGTAGCGTTGCTTACCGTCGCGTCCTTCCACCTCGGCAGACGACTTGTAAGGGTCGGAGTTTTTAACGCGTTGCTGGTGCGCGCGCTCGATGCGCTCTACTTCTTCAGCGGAGACGTAGTAGTCGATATCGTCGTTAAACACCCGTGCCATAAAGCTGACAAAGACACCGATAGCGCCTACCCCGGCCAGCCACCAGATGTGCCATACCAAGGCAAAACCGATGATCAGCGCAAAGAAGCTGATGACAGGGCCAGCAACGGTGTTACGCGGCATATGAATATCAGTGTAAGGCGCTTCTTCCAGCTCTTCGTTACTGCGCTCTTTCTGCGACCAGAAGCTGTCGATGTCGCCCACTTCCGGCAATCGCGCGAAGTTGTAAAACGGCGCGGGTGAAGAGGTTGACCACTCCAAGGTACGGCCATCCCACGGGTCACCGGTCACATCAGCGTTCAGCTTGCGGTCGCGGATGCTCACCCAGAACTGAATCACGGTGCAGGCGATACCCATCATGATGATTACCGCGCCTACCCAGGCCAGAATCATCCACGGCTGCCATTCAGGGTTCGCGTAAGACTGCATGCGGCGTACGGCACCAAAGAAGGCCAGCACGTAAAGCGGCATAAAGGCGACATAGAAGCCAATGAACCAGCACCAGAATGAACGCTTGCCCCATTTCTCGCTCAGCGTGAAGCCAAACGCTTTGGGGAACCAGAAGGTCAGGCCCGCCATCATGCCGAACACCACGCCGCCGATAATGACGTTGTGGAAGTGAGCGATAACAAACAGGCTGTTATGCAGCACGAAGTTGGCGGCTGGCACGGCCAGCATCACACCGGTCATACCGCCCAGCGTAAAGGTAATAATAAAGCCCAATGTCCAGAGTACCGGCGACGTTAATTCCAAACTGCCGCGGAACATCGTGAACAGCCAATTGAAGACTTTCACCCCGGTGGGAATGGCGATAATCATCGTCATAATGCCAAAGAAGGCATTAACGTTGGCGCCCGCCCCCATGGTGAAGAAGTGGTGCAGCCAAACAATAAACGACAGCAGGGTGATCGCGATGGTCGCCCAAACCATGGTCATGTAACCAAACAGCCGCTTACGGGCAAAGGTCGAAATGACTTCCGAGAACACACCGAAGGCAGGCAGAATCAGGATATAAACTTCCGGATGGCCCCACGCCCAGATGAGGTTGACGTACATCATCATGTTGCCGCCAAAATCATTGGTGAAGAAGTGCATACCGAAATAGCGGTCCAGCGTTAGCAGCGCAATCGTTGCCGTCAGAATCGGGAACGAGGCAATGATCAACACGTTGGCGCACAGCGAGGTCCAGGTGAAGATCGGCATGTGGAACATGGTCATGCCTTTGGTGCGCATCTTCAGAATTGTCACGAAGAAGTTGATACCGGTGAGCGTCGTGCCTATCCCGGATATTTGTAAGGCCCATATCCAGTAATCGACCCCCACCCCGGGACTGAACTCGATCCCCGATAAGGGCGCGTAAGCCAGCCAGCCGGTTTTGGCGAACTCCCCCACCACCAGCGAGATATTGACCAAGATCGCGGCGACGGCAAACAGCCAGAAACTCAGGTTATTCAGGAAGGGAAAAGCAACGTCGCGGGCGCCAATTTGCAGCGGCACCACCAAGTTCATCAGGCCGATGACCATGGGCATGGCGACAAAGAAGATCATGATCACGCCGTGGGCGGTGAAGATCTGATCGTAGTGTTCGGGCGGCAAATAACCCGCGGCGCCCCCGGCGGCCATGGCCTGCTGGGTACGCATCATAATCGCATCCGAGAAGCCGCGTAGCAGCATCACCAGTGCAACGATAAAGTACATGATACCGAGCTTTTTGTGGTCCACGGAGGTAAACCACTCGTTCCACAGCCAGCCCCACTTGCGGTAGTACGTTAACGCGCCTAACAGCGCGATCCCCCCGATGGCCATAAAGGCCGCGACGACCATGATGATCGGTTCGTGGTAGGGAATGGATTCTAAACTGAGTTTTCCAAACACGGCTTAACCCCCTGCTTCAACGCTAGTAGGATGCGTGCGCATGGCATGATCCTGGGTAGCATGGTTATCGGTGTGGTGACCAAACGCGGCCGCTTGTGGGGTGGCATGATCGTTATCACCATCAGAAGCATCAGCGTGGTCGCTGCCCATCGCGTGATCGTCACCCATATCGTGCTCACCGCCGGTGTGAAAGCTTGTCAAAATGCTTTCGTACAGCGCTGGCGAGATGGCCGAGAAGTACTCCACCGGGTGCGATTCGCTAGGCTCCGCCAAGGCTTCGTAGCCTTCTGGGTAGGTCAGCGTTTCAGAGGCACCGCGCACGGTTTCAACCCAGTCATCGAACTCGTCGGGAGTGGTCACCTTGGCTTCGAAGGTCATGCCCGAGAAACCCGCGCCACTGTAGTTGGTGGAGCGACCTGGGTAGTTACCTAGCTCCTCAGCGATAAGGTGGACATCGTTATCCATCCCCGCCATGGCGTAGATCTGGCTACCCAAATGGGGAATGAAAAAGGCGTTCATCACCGAGCCGGAGCTCACCCGAAAACGCACCGGGGTATTGACCGGGAAGGCCACTTCATTAACGCTGGCCACGCCCTGCTCGGGATAGATAAACAGCCATTTCCAGTCCAGCGATACGGCCTGAATTTCGATCGGCTCCACGTCGCTTTCCAGCGGTTTGTGGGGGTCCAGGCTGTGGGACGTTTTATAAGTCAACAGCGCCAGCACCGCGATAATCGCGCAAGGCACGATCCAGATCACCGCTTCAATCGCGTTGGAGTGCGCCCAATCGGGAAGGTACTTAGCCCCGCTATTACTACGCCGATAGCGCCAGCCGAACAGCAGCGTCATGACAATCACAGGAATAACCACAATCAACATGAGGCCAAAGGCGGTCAGAATCAGTGTGCGCTGCTCAGCGCCAATCTGGCCTTTTGGGTCTAGCAGCGCTGAACTACAGCCTGCTAGAAACAGACACAGCGCAAGGAGCACTAGCGTGCCTCGCCTGCGCCAAAGTGAGCGTCGTTGCATGGTGTGATCTCGTCAGAGGTTGTTTAAAACACTAGCTAGCCATACCGCCCTTCTACATAGCAGGCTAACTACCACCCCATACTCTTCCCAAAACATGCTCTGCAGGACGCTCTTGAAAACGCGCTAGTAAAACGCTCTCAAGGACAGTGCACACGTGACGCCGGGCTCCATTGCTCCGGGAAAAATATGCGTCGCCGGATGGGAATTGGCGACGAGCCTCGCTGGCTTAAGCACTAAAGACTTAAGCAGTTAAGACTAAAGTATTTTCTATTGATCGAGATCATGAAAGAAGTGGCGCATTGCCGCACCCCAGGTATTGACTGCTATGCACTCCCTCGTCGTCGGTGACCACCACATCAAAATCTTCCAGGGCAGCGAAATAGGCCGGGCGTACTACGCCGAACTTGCTGGCATCTACCACCAACAGTCGCTGCATGGCGGTGGCAATGGCTGCCTGTTTGGGAGCAACCTCGTGAAAGTGAAAGCAGCTAACACCTCGCTCTAGATCTACCCCCGCCGCCGATATCAGCGCTTTATTAATCCCCAACCGTTCGATGGCAGCGGCCATATTGTCGCTGCCAAATGACTGCGAAGCGGGATAAAACAACCCACCTAACAGCACCAAGCGCACGTTGGGGAGAGCGGCGACGGCATTAGCAACATTCAGCGCATAGGTGACTACCGTCAGTTCATGGAAATGGCTCAACTGGCTTAGCAGCGGCATCAGCGTTGACCCGCAGTCAATAAACAGCGTATCGCCTTCTTCTATGTAGGCTAATGCCCGCTGACAGAGACGATACTTAGCCTGGTAGTGGCTAGCCTGCTGTTCGGATAAGTCATAAATAGGCGTAACGCCAGGATAATTTGCCATCACCAGGCGCCCACCCAGCAGGCTAATGGCAGTGGCCTGAGTCGTGAGGTCGCGGCGGATGGTCATTTCAGAAACATTGCACAGTTCGGCGGCATCGCGCAGATGAAGAGTGCCGCCACTGGCAAGCGCTTCTTGAAGTTTGGCAAGGCGCATCGCGCTACGGCCATTCATGGTGGGCATCTCCTGGCAAACCCTCTTATTGTGATCTTCCCAGCGGGAGCATGGGTGTTGCATCCACTTGCATAGCTATTTGCATATCTATTTCCATATCTATGCTGAGCGAGCTGCGGCGTAATTTCCACTGCTACGACGGCCATTGATCCTATTAGTGCCATAATGAGAGCCATATGACATTTAAATAGCGTTGATGTGACAACACTTGCAAATCAACGTTAGAAAAATAACACTAAATGTTATAATTTTAACATTAACGCCAGCCCACACAATTACAACCCCCGGATAGCCCATCCAAATGGCTCCGCGATAACCTTGTTGAGGCTCCTATGACAGTTCGTACTCACTCTTCTCACACCTCGTCTTTTGTCGCGCTTAGCGCTGGCTTAACAGGTGTATTGGCGACAATGCTCACTACACCGCTAATGGCAGATGATGCTCAGCCCCATCCGCTTGACCGGCTGTGGTCATTCGCCAACGTTTCGGTTAACTATCTTGATTGGTCAAACGGTACCGAAGATCGCACCGCTTCCAACGCGGCGAAAAGCGACTTTATGTTTCTCGAAATCGAAGGCGGCGCTGGCTTTAGCTGGGGTGAGTTTTATGGCTTCTTTGATTTCGAGAACCCCACCAACGACCAGTTCGATGAGTCAAGCGGTGGTAAAGACAATTTCCGCACTGCGGGCAAAGTGACCTCGCATATTTACTTGGGTGATAGCCCGCTGTCGATTTATGCCCACCTGTATGACTTCCGCGATTACGGCTATAACAGCCGCGAACAGGATCAGATTCTGGGTCTGGGTTACCGTACCACCTTTGATAACGGCCTCTGGTTCAAGCCCTTTATCGGGGCTGCGCGGGTGCAAAGTAACAGCTATACCGGTATGAACGGCTATATGGCAGGCTGGGTCGCGGGTTATGATTTCAACGCGCTCAACCAGAACTTCAGCGTCACCAACTGGCACGAACAGACGTTTGGCCGCGACGATGACTACCTGGAGCAGAACTACGTGGGCGACAAAGCTGGCAGTGTGGGCACTAACGGTGCGCTTAGCCTGTGGTGGCATCCTAGTGACTTACTCACCACCGGCATTCAGTACCGCTACTCTGAGAATAAGTTGGGCACGCCCAACGACTATCAGAATGCGGTGATCTACTCCGTCAAGCTCAACTTACTTTAAACGCGTTTAACCCTCGCGGACTCGAAGGATCTCCTTATGACACTCCTTATGAGCTTGGTGGGTATGGTCACTCTGGTGGCCATTGCCCTGATCTTCTCTTATGACCGTAAATCGATCCGGCTGCGTACCGTGCTGGGCGCCTTTGCTATCCAGGCGGGTATCGGTGCCTTTGTACTTTACGTGCCGTTTGGCCAGGCGGTGCTGCAGGCCATTTCGTCCGGTGTTAGCCAAATATTGGTGTATGCCAACGACGGTATCGGTTTTCTATTCGGCGGCTTAGCGGATGTGGATAATGTCGGCTTTGTATTTGCGATCAAAGTACTCCCCGTTATTATCTTCTTCTCCTCACTCATCGCCGTGCTCTACTACATCGGCATTATGCAGTGGGTCATTCGTATCCTGGGTGGCGCGCTGCAGAAAGCGCTAGGCACCTCACGTACAGAGTCGCTCTCCGCCACCGCGAATATTTTCGTCGGCCAAACCGAAGCACCGCTGGTGGTACGTCCCTTTATCGCCCGCATGACACCGTCGCAGCTGTTTGCCGTTATGTGTGGTGGTCTGGCGTCGGTGGCCGGTTCAGTATTGGCGGGCTACGCTGCCCTGGGTATTCCCATGGAGTATTTGGTAGCGGCCTCCTTTATGGCGGCACCAGGCGGGCTGCTGTTTGCCAAGCTGATCATGCCGGAAACTCAAGACGTTACCGACAGCGACAGCGTTTCCAAGGTGGAAGAAGAGATTGACGCCCAGGAAGATAAGCCTGCCAACGTCCTGGATGCCGCTGCATCAGGCGCGACCTCAGGTTTAATGCTGGCCGCCAACGTGGGCGCCATGCTACTGGCATTTATCGCATTGATTGCACTGGTCAACGGCATATTAGGTGGCGTGGGCGGCTGGGTAGGTTTTGACTCGCTGAGCCTGGAACTGATCCTGGGCTGGCTGTTTGCCCCACTGGCCTTCCTGTTGGGTGTACCCTGGGAAGAGGCCACGCTGGCTGGCTCATTCATTGGCCAAAAACTGGTAGTCAACGAATTTGTCGCCTATATCAACCTGGCACCCTACATCGATGGGGAACAGGTAGTGGCTGCTACGGGTCAGATGATGACACCGCACACCATGGCGATTCTCTCTTTTGCGCTGTGTGGCTTTGCGAACCTCTCCTCCATTGCGATTCTGCTGGGTGGCCTGGGCAGCATTGCGCCTACCCGCCGTAAAGAGATTGCCCGTTTTGGTGTTAAAGCCGTGTTGGCCGGTACACTGTCCAACCTGATGTCGGCCTCGATTGCCGGCTTCTTTATCGCCCTAAGTAACGCGACTGCTTAACGCAGCGAGATTTGCTGAAGGTGACGGGCGCTGCGGCTTTATCCGCAGTGCCCGTTTTTATCTTTTACTGATTTGTGAGAATTCAATGACTGCGACCGCCTCTCCTCATATCGTCCAAGCCGCCCGCCAAGCACTCACCCTCATGGATCTAACGAGCCTGAACGAAAGCGACAGTGACAGTACCATTGAAGCGCTCTGCCAGCAGGTGAAAACGCCCTTTGGCACGCCTGCCGCCGTCTGTGTGTACCCACAGTTTATTGTCACCGCCCAGCGTGCCCTGACTGCTCACAAGCTAAATGACCAGGTGAAGATCGCCACGGTCACCAATTTCCCTAACGGCGGCGACGACATTATGGCCGCCGCCCGTGAAACCCGTGACGCGGTAGCCTCCGGCGCCCATGAAGTCGATGTGGTGTTCCCCTATCGCGCACTAATGGCCGGCGATGAGGAGACCGGTCTTGAGCTGGTCGAGATGTGCAAAGCCGCCTGCGCGGGCCAAGCACTGCTCAAAGTGATCATTGAGTCCGGCGAACTCAAAGAGCCTGCGCTGATCAAACGTGCCAGCGAGCTCGCCATTGAAGGCGGCGCGGATTTCATTAAAACCTCGACCGGTAAAGTAGCTGTTAACGCTACGCTGGAAGCCGCTGAAATTATGCTCAAGGCGATTAAAGCCAGTGGCCAGGAGGTTGGTTTTAAAGCGGCGGGGGGTGTCAAAACCGCCGAAGATGCGGCCGAGTATCTAGCCCTTGCCAACGAGATTATGGGCCCAGGCTGGGCGACCCCCGCGCACTTCCGCTTTGGGGCCTCTAGCCTGCTCGGCAACCTGATGGCTACGTTGACCGGCAACACCAACGCTGCCACTACAGACGGAGGTTACTAATGGCTGCCAACGCCACTCAACACAACCTGCTCCCCCAGGAGCTGATTCGCCTCAAGCGTGATAACCAGCCCTTGCCCACGGAAGAGATCAAAGCCTTTGTCCAGGGCATTGCCGATGACCGCATCAGCGATGCCCAGATTGGCGCCTTTACCATGGCAGTGTTTCTCAACGGCATGAGCCGTGAAGAAGTGGTCGCGCTGACCACCGCTACCCGCGACTCCGGCCATGTGATGCAGTGGAGCGATTTGAACCTGCCTGGCCCGATTGTCGATAAGCACTCCACCGGCGGCGTGGGTGATTTGGTATCGCTGGTGCTCGGCCCCTGGGTCGCCGCCTGCGGCGCCTTTGTACCGATGATCTCCGGGCGTGGCCTGGGCCATACTGGCGGCACGCTGGATAAGCTTGAATCGATTCCCGGCTACGACCCCTACCCCGCGCCAGAGCGTTTCCGCGAGGTGGTGAAATCCACCGGCGTGGCGATTATTGGCCAAACCGGTGACCTCGCTCCTGCCGATAAGCGCATTTACGGCGTACGTGACGTCACCGCCACGGTAGAGTCTATTCCGCTGATTACGGCCTCTATCCTGGGTAAAAAGCTGGCCTCCGGGCTGGACGCGCTGGTCATGGACGTAAAAGTCGGCAGCGGCGCCTTTATGCCCACGCCGGAAAAATCCCGGGAGCTTGCCAAAAGCATCGCCAATGTGGCCACCCAAGCAGGCACACCCACCACTGCCCTGCTTACCGATATGAGCCAGCCGCTGGCACCCTGCGCCGGTAACGCCGTAGAAATCGTGGAGACTCTGGCCCTGCTGCGTGGCGACCGCCCCAACAGCCGCGTGATGCAAGTCACCCGTGAACTGGCAGTGGAAATGCTGATTGCCGGCAAGCTGGCTGGCTCACGAGAAGAAGCGCTGTCGAAGCTTGAAAAAGCGCTGACCTCCGGCGCTGCCGCGGAAGTGTTCGCCCGTATGGTGCGAGAACTCGGCGGCCCCAGCGACTTTATGGAGCGCTCCGAGCACTACCTGGCCAAAGCTGAAGTCATTAAACCCGTATATGCCGAGCAGGCTGGCACCGTTCAGCGCATTGATACCCGCGCCGTGGGCATGAGCGTGGTCGAGCTGGGCGGTGGTCGCCTGCGTAACGATGCCAGCGTCGACCACAGCGTCGGCTTTACCGATATCGTCGAAATCGGTGAGCGCGTGGATAGCCAGCGCCCCATCGCCATGGTGCACGCCCGCAGTGACGCCGCCGCTGAGCGCGCCGCCGAGCAGCTCCGTACCGCGTTTACGATTGGCGAAGCGGCGGCTACCCCCGACACCCTGCTACAAGACACCTTCCGTGGAGAAGCCTTATGAGCCGCGCGATAGTCCTGGTACTGGACTCCTTTGGGATTGGCGCCGCCCCGGATGCCGCCACCTTTGGTGATGAAGGCTCCGACACCCTGGGGCATATCGCCGCCGCCTGCGCCCGTAATGCGGCCGATAACGCCAACCGTTCAGGCCCGCTCAAGCTGCCCAACATGGCCAAGATGGGGCTATTCCACGCCCACCGCGACGCCACCGGCAGCGTTGCCGAAGGCGTGACGCTACCGGACAGCCTGGAAGCCGCTTACGCCCACGCTAAAGAGATCTCCAGTGGCAAAGACACTCCTTCCGGCCACTGGGAAATCGCCGGCGTGCCGGTACGCTTTGACTGGGGCTACTTTCTGGATAAAACCGACAGCTTCCCCCTCGAGCTGCTCGACGCTATTGTCCAGGAAGCTAATCTGACGGGTGTCATTGGCAACTGCCACGCCTCAGGTACCGAGATCATCGCCCGCCTGGGTGAAGAGCACATTGCCACCGATAAGCCGATTGTTTATACCTCAGCGGATTCGGTGTTTCAGATTGCCGCCCACGAAGAGTATTTCGGTCTCGAGCGGCTTTATAAACTGTGCGAAACCGTGCGTGAACTGCTAGAGCCCTACAACATTGGCCGCGTCATCGCCCGTCCGTTTATCGGCGAGGACAGCACCACCTTCGCCCGCACCGGCAGCCGCCGCGACTATAGCGTTGAGCCACCGGCACCGACCGTGCTGCAAAAGCTTGATGATGCCGGTGGCGAAGTGGTCTCGATTGGCAAAATTGCCGACATCTACGCCCACTGCGGGATTACCCACAAGGTAAAAGCCAGCGGCCACGATGCGCTGATGGAAGCCACGCTCAACGAGATCGAGCGCACCAGCCAGCGCGACAAAGGCGAGCGCGCCATGATCATGACCAACTTTGTCGATTTTGACTCGGTCTATGGCCACCGCCGCGATGTGCCGGGCTACGCCGCCGCGCTAGAAGACTTCGACGCCAAACTGCCTAAGCTCCTGGCTGCGCTAAGCGAAGATGATCTGCTGATTCTCACCGCCGATCACGGCTGCGACCCCAGCTGGCACGGCACCGAGCACACCCGCGAGTATATCCCCATCCTGGTACACGGCCCCGGCTTTACCCCCGGCTCGCTGGGTGAGCGCGGCACTTTTGCCGATATTGGCCAAACCCTGGCCGACTTTTTCCTGCTACCGGCCATGGCCGATGGCACAAGCTTTTTACCTGACGCCGCTTAAAGGCTAGCGCCGCTTAAAGGAGACCTTTGATGGCAACCCCACATATTAACGCCGCCCCCGGTGATTTCGCTGATACCGTACTGATGCCCGGCGACCCACTACGCGCCAAATATATCGCCGACACCTACCTGGAGAACGTTCGCCAGGTCAATGACGTGCGCAATATGTTCGGTTATACCGGCACCTACAAAGGCCGCGAGATTTCCGTGATGGGCCACGGCATGGGCATTCCGTCGGTCTCCATCTACGCCAAAGAGCTGATCACCGACTACGGCGTAAAATCGCTAATTCGCGTGGGCTCCTGTGGCGCGGTACGCGACGACGTCAACGTGCGCGATGTGGTCATCGGCATGGGCGCCAGCACCGACTCCAAAGTCAACCGTATGCGCTTTAACGACCACGACTTCGCCGCCATTGCGGATTTTGAACTGACCCAGCACGCGGTTGCCGCCGCCAAGGCTAAAAACGTGCCGGTCAAAGTGGGCAACATTTTCTCAGCGGACCTGTTCTACAACCCGCAAACCGACATGGCTGAAATGCTTAAGCGCTACGGCATTGTCGGCGTCGAGATGGAAGCCGCTGGCCTTTACGGCGTCGCCGCTGAGTTTGGCGCCCGCGCCCTGACTATTTGCACCGTGTCGGATCACATCCTGAAAGGCGACTCGCTCTCCAGCGCCGATCGCCAATCCACGTTCGACGACATGATGCTGATTGCTTTGGACACCGTTCTTCGCGACGACGCAGCCCGCGCATAGAACGTTGAAAAGAGCACGCAGAAGCGGCCAAAAGGAAAAGTGATGGAACAGGTATCAGAACAGATCGTTCAAACGTTGTTAAGCGCGCGGGCTAACGCCTATGTGCCCTACTCAGCGCACCCGGTGGCCTCTGTGATGGTAACCCCTGACGGTCATCAGTTTGCGGGCACTAACGTGGAGGTGGCGCACTACAAAGGCCTATGCGCCGAAGCATCGGCCATTTCCGCCATGATCACTGCCGGGCAGCGCCAGCTGGCGACCGTCTACGTGATGGGCCCTGGCGATCACCTCTGCACGCCCTGCGGCGACTGCCGTCAGCGGATTCGCGAATTCGCGACGCCAGAGACGCAGATCAAGGTACTTTCCGGCAGCGGTGAATTGATGAAAACCTACACCATGGAAACGCTGCTGCCCGACGCCTTTGGGCCAGAGCAGTTGCCGCCACGCTAAGTCAGCCCGCTTGGCTTTCAAAACCAGCCCCACTCGGGCTGGTTTTGTGCATATATTGCTCGTACTCTTAGCAGCCACTGTATATTTTTGATGAAGTGTGCCGATGAGAGCACTGTATTTATTTGGAGAACGCCATGGCTGGTTTACTGCCCAACGTCGACCCTGACGGCTTGCTTGAGTACTCAGTGGTCTACACGGACCGCTCGCTGAACCATATGTCGCAGCAATTTCAAGGTGTGATGCGCGATATATCGGCCACGCTGAAAGAGGTCTACAACGCTCACTCGGCCATCATCGTTCCCGGCAGCGGCACCTTTGGTATGGAAGCCGTCGCGCGGCAGTTTGCCGTTGATCAGAAAACGTTGGTCATCCGCAACGGTTGGTTCAGCTACCGCTGGACGCAAATTATCGAGATGGGCCGTTTAACCGACCAGCACACGGTGCTTAAGGCGCGACGGCTGAATGCCGATGACTCGCATTCGCCTTTCCAGCCGGTTCCCATTGATGAGGCTGTGGCGCAAATTCGTAGCGAAAAACCCGCCGTGGTGTTCGCCCCGCAGGTCGAAACCTCCGCTGGTTTGCTGCTTCCAGATAACTATATTCAAGCGCTCGCCAAGGCCACTCGCGAGGTAGGCGGCCTGTTTGTGTTAGACGCCATCGCCGCTGGCACCCTGTGGGTGGATATGCAGGCACTGGGCATTGATGTGGTGGTAAGTGCGCCGCAAAAAGGCTGGAGCGGTTCGCCCTGCTGCGCCATGGTCATGCTCTCAGAGCGGGCCACGCAGCGCTTGAGTGACACCCAGAGCAACAGCTTTGCCTGCGACCTGGGCAAGTGGCACAGCATCATGCAAGCCTATGAGAACGGCGGGCACGCCTACCACGCCACGATGCCTACCGATGCGCTGCGGCAGTTGCGGGATATCATGCAGGAGACCCGCTCTTACGGCTTTGCCAAGGTGAAAGAGGAGCAGCAAGCGATTGGCCGTGAAGTCCGTGCCATGCTTAAGCGCCACGGTTTTGTGAGCGTGGCTGCGGAAGGCTTTGAAGCACCGGGTGTGGTGGTGTGCTATAGCGACGATAGCGGCTTAGTGGGCAAACTTGCCCAAGCGGGCGTGCAAGTAGCGGGCGGTGTGCCGTTAATGTGCGATGAAGGCGATAACTTCCAAACCTTCCGCATAGGCCTGTTTGGCCTAGATAAGCTGCACCACACAGAGCGCAGCGTGAACAGCTTAGAGCAGGCGATTAAAGCAGTGGTTTAAGAGCGTGTTTAAGAGAGTGCTTAAGAGAGTGCTTAAGAGAGTAAGGAAGGAAAAGCCCGCTATTAAAATAGCGGGCTGAAGGTCACATATACCCCACGCCCCGCGGCATCATCCCTAGATGGTTTTCGACGCGAGTTACCCCAGCCACATTTTCTGCTGCGACCGTCACCGCCTGCTTCTGCTCAAGCGACTCGACCAGCCCCCATATTTCGACTGCACCGCCATCCACAATCACGCTAATGCCTTCGGTTTGCACGCCGGTGTTGTGTTCCACCTCGTCCAGTATGGCCTCGCGGATGTGTCGATCGTCCGAGGGTGACTGAGTCGGCGCTACCGCCGCATTGGCAATTCCTTGCAGCAGATTAGCGCGGCTGACGATCCCCACCAACTTACCTTCACGCACGACGGGTACACGTTTGATGTGGTGTTTTTCCAGCGTTCGCGCAATGGTATGCAGTGGCGTGTTCTCTTCCACGGTCAGTGGATCTGGCGTCATCACTTCGTGGGCTTTACGACCATGCGTCTTGACATAGTCGCCAGCATCCTTGCCGCCCGTAAATAGCGATAACCACCATGAGTGACCGTGGTCACTGTCATCTTTTACCCGGCGCATCAAATCGCCTTCACTGACAATGCCGATCACCCGGTGATCGGCATCGACGACAGGCACAGCGCTGATACGGTGTTTTAGCAGCAGTTGCGCAATGTCACGCACTTCCGTATCGGGTCCCACACTCACCACTTTGGGTGTCATGATATCAATAGCTTGCATGGCTCTTCTCCTGGCGCCTAGCCCCCTTTAAATCAGCCTTACGCAACTCGCCCTTGGACTTAAATCTGACACGTTGAGGCTGGTTCGTTAAGACTGATTCGTTAAGGCTAAGCCGCAGTGGCAGTTCGCCCTGCCTTCTCTTTGAGCCTAGTTCGCTACTGGAAATTTGCCTATGCCAGCTGGCTATCTAAAAGAACGCATTGAGACTAATTTGATCTAGCGCAGCTTTATGCCTGCTTACCGGTTGGTTTGTTCGCCGCTGTGGCACTACTCTCTTCCACTTTCTCCACATCAACAATGCCTGAGCGACTTACCACGACTTTCCAGCGGGCAAGGTAGGGCGTGTCTTCACTGCCCGTTTCACGAATCACCAGATTAAACAGGTGGCGGCGTTCGACGCTTTCACGCACTGCTTGGCCATCTTTAAGCCGATAGATGTGGTGCTTCCCTTTACTCATTAGCCGCGTGAGCATGGAAATATCCAAATTAAGTGTTTCGCGCGTATGCTCATAGCCGCTTAAAAAGCGCGTGGGTGACATACGTGAACTTGAGCGGTAGTGCAGCACTACCTCTTCCCGCTGGGCCACCTTGCGACGGCGCAATTGTTGGATGTCATCACTCAGCGAAGCGAAGCGCTTGTAGTCAAACCACTCCAGCTGGCGACCCACCACGGCATTTCGCGTGGGGTCTAGATACTGGCGACGCCACTTAGGACGGCCTTTGCGCAGCAAGCGCCAAAGGGTATTGCGCAAATCATCCTTAAAAACTTCACGCATGGCGTAGAGCAGCGCCATGGCTAACACGAATAGCGCAGAAAGATCCCCTAACGCGCTACGTAACTGCAGCACGCCTAATGTCACAAACCCCATTACCACCGCCGTGGCCAGGGCTTTGACCGCTTTCTGCTCGCCGCCGCCCAATTCCAATGCCTCTTGCTATAGCGTAATCGGATGTTCAATCAAACGCCGCAGTAGGCGCATTTTGTTCGACATGCGCGTCGGGTCCGCCATTACTCGCTCGGCGTTGTATTGCTGTTCGCGGCGATGTTCGTCCTCCCGATGGCACACGCTGATAAAGCGTCGACGAATCTCAGTAAACTCACCACCACGGGGCATATGCGCTACTAACGCCAGTAATTGCTGTTCGGTAAACCAGGAGAGGTAGTTATCAATATTGGCGAAGTATTTTTTGAAGCTTTCGTCATCCGGCTGATTGCGTCGCAGGCGCTTGAGGATTCCGTCACTCAAGTCGATCATTTCATGCAGTTGGTCACGTAAGGCAACCGCACTTTCTTGCTCTTCACTACTCTCTTCCCGCTGTTGTTGGCGGGTATGACGTAACTTATTGGCGCTTACTAACATCGCTTGCGTGGTGCGCTCCATCGCTTCCACGTATTGATAGGCGTATAGGCTCAAACTCAACCGGTAAGAGTCACTCCCCAGGCGATTGCGACTGGCCAACCGACTATGCACCAGTGGCAGCAGGTATTCGTCACTGTAGTAAGTGCGCGATACATGAATGGCGGCATGATAAAAAGCCTCCTCTGAGATAAGCTGAGTACTTAGGCCCAGCTCGCCAGGCACAAAGAGATAGACGTCGAGGTTATGCGACGTCTCTTCCTTGAGCCGACGGGTAAGACGCAGCTGAAAGCTGTTTTTACGCTCAACGTTGATCAACCCACCAATCTCCTACTCCTTTGTCTAACGTGATGATATACCATGGCTAACATAATCATGGCGCTGCACAAGATCACTGCCGCCTCTTCATCTGTGGAGCTAGGAAATGTCCATTGCCCGTTTTTCACCCTTTGAGCTGCTGTTATTAGAGTGATATTGGCAGGTTACGCGCACGCTTAGGACTCAGCCACGGCGCTCACTGGCAAGGCGATGTGGCGAATGACTTTTCGCTGCCTCCCGATCATGCAATCTCGCGTCACGACGAACTGGTTGACCGCGTTAACCACGCGGTCTCTTTGTATAACCGTTGGCGCCGCTTACGCGGGCCGTGGTTACTCATCGCCGTGTTCTCCGCCGGTACTGGCATAGGTATCGGCCTGGGGCTTGCCTTGTGCTGGGGGCTTTTGCCGGTGTGACGCGGCGCGATTAGGCGTTTCATCGTGCTTGCGCGCCTGCTCATCGCGCCGTATTTCTGCCTTGGTTGGGCGGGGTGCCGGCTTCGGTGGTGCGGGTTTCTTATGATCGTCTGTGTTTGTTTCGCTTTCTTGCTCAGCGTCTGACTCACCCTGCTCACTTTCTGGTGCACCATTGTCCAGCGAAAACGACGTGCCCGCAGTCGCCTCCATGCGGTCTTCTGAGCGCGATTCCATACTGATGCTGAGCCGCGGCACACCCAGGTCAATCTCTTGAGCTTCCATGCGCTGTTTGAGCAGCAAGTTAAACGCCCGCGAAACATCCCACTGCATTTCTGGCGCGGTGCGAAAACGCATACGCAGGATGGGGCAGCCATCTTCAAACCCCTGAACCCCCTGCATCTCCAGTGGTGACCAGATGTAGTGACGCATCATCGGGTCACGGCGCAGCTCCTGCGCGGTTTCCTGCATCAGCGTAATGGCATCGTCGATTTTCATATCAAACGGAATACGGATACGCATCAGCGCAATGCCGAACTGCCGAGACATATTATGAATCGACTCAATGCGGCTAAAGGTAATGATATGCACGATCCCGTCCAAGTCGCGAAGGCGAACCGTGCGCAGCGTCAGCCCCTCGACCGTGCCCATGTGGTTATTGATCTGCACAAAGTCATCTACCGCCAGCGAATCTTCGATCAAAATAAAGATGCCGGTGATTAAATCCTGCACTAATGTTTGGGCACCAAAACCAATCGCTAGACCAATCACACCAGCACCGGCTAACAGCGGTGTCACGTTAACACCCAAGTTCGCCAAGCCGGCGATGACGGCAATAATCAAGATAGTCACAAAGATGACGTTGCGAATCATCGGCGTGATGGTTTGCGCCCGGGCCTGGTTGACCCGCCGCCCCCGCGAGCGTGCCGACGAGGTAAGCGCCCGCTGAATAGCAGTGTCGGCAAAGATCCACACCAGCCACGCCAACAGCACCGTGGCGCCAAGACTGACCAGCGCTTGCCCAATGCGGGCACTGGCGACTGCTTGTTGGCCCAGACCAAAGAACGAACTGCCCCACACTTGCATCGAGAGCTCGGCAAATACCATCCATGCAAAAATATGGGCGAGGACAAAGCCGAAACGCTCTAAGCGTTTGCGGTATTGGCTCTGACGATGACGGCGCTTGCCCATCCGCTCCGCTTGGCGACGCAGCAGCCCGGTCACTACCAGCGTAAGGACCAGCAGGCTGGCAGAGATAATTGAGCGCGCCAGCGCAGTGCCGACATCGCCAACGGTAATAAAAATCGCCAGTAGTGAACCACTCACCAGTAGCAGCGCGGGAATGTGCCATAGCCCACCCAGCGAGCGGATCATCTCAACCGCAGTGCTGGCGTCACGGCGTTGTTTAAACGGTCGGTTGCAAATCAAATGACGCACAGGGCGTTTGAATTTAAGAATAAACCGCGCTGAAAGCAGCGCCGCCAGCATGTTGGAAAGCACCGAGACCAAGCTCGACAGTTCGCTGCCCAGCATTTCAACCAAGCGGGTTGAGTTGACCGCATCACCAAGCGCAATCAACGCACCAATCACAAACATCCCACGCAGGGCATGCTGCTGAAGTAATTGAACCGCCGTAAACCGGTGGCCGCGACTAAAGAAGGCGATGACCGTTTCAAACACCACCGACAGCGCCCGCCCGCATAGGCAGATATAGGCCACCACCAGCACCAGCGTCCGCCCTGGGCTGTCCGGAAGCACTTGTCCAATGCCAAGCGTGAAGGCAAACGCCAACGCCCAGGGCAGCATACGGCGTAAGAAGTGCACAGCCATTAACCAGGCTTTGGGGTCACGAGGCAGATCCAGCGGCCACTCTCGGCGGGTAGCGACCATGCGCCCAAAGGCAATCATTACCACCAGCAGCCCGATCCAAACCAGGGCCAGGACAGCTCCTTCAGCAACCGCACGAATGGCTTCGCCTTGGTCGGCATCGTCGTTCAGGGCGCGTAAATCGTCCGCCCCCTGAACCAGCTGGCGCGCCCATTGGTCAACCGGTGAGTCGCCTGCCTGCGCCTGATCGCCAAGGTCGCTTAGCGTATCGGCGAGGGCACCCAGCAGCCCTTGGCGCACCACGCCCTCGTCTTCGGTGGCAGCATCTGCGGTTACCTGCAGCTCGCGCAGCGACGTGAGCAGCTCAGTGCGCCGCTCCTCGTTTTCAAGCATGGTGATGACATCAGTTAACGAGGCCTGGAACTCTTCGCCGCTGACCTCAACTTCCTGTTCCTCAGAGCCACCCCCCAAACCGGGTATCGACACCACTTGCGCCTGGGCCTGAGTGATTGCCATGCTCGTCAGTACTAGGCTCGCCAATACAAACAAGACAACGCCTATTACCGCGCTAATTAACCAGTGCTGTCGCACGCCTTACTCCTGAATATTAATCTGAATGGCGTCCTGCTTACCATTTACCGCCGCTTTAGTTTATAGCCCTTAGGAATGCACTCAGCCTCAACGCGTGACTATGATAGGCTGGATGCTTAAACGTTCACCTCAAGGATGCCGAGATGACGCTACAAGCTCCACCTAACCGCTTAAACAGTCATGGGAATATCCGGCAGGTTGGCGTCGAAATTGAATTTGCTGGTCTGCCACCCCGAGACACGGCGATGATCGTACGTGAACTGTTTGGCGGGGAGCTTAACGTGGTAAGCCCTCATCGGCTACTAGTAGAGAATACCCGCTGGGGCGAATTTGGCATTGAACTCGACACTCAGTACGCTCACCCTGACAAAGCCCTACTGGAAGACCCTCACGCTCAAGACAGCGAGTGGGCGCGCCACCAGCACCAACGACGCATCCAGTTCCATCAAAAAACCCGCGAATTGATTGGTGATATGGTCACTGGCCTAGTGCCTACCGAAATTGTTTGCCCGCCGGTGCCCTGGAATGAACTTGAAGATTTAGACGCGCTGTTTGAAGCACTGCGAGAGCACGGCGCCAAGGGCACCGATGCTAGCTTGATGTATGGGTTCGGTTTGCATCTAAACCCTGAAGTAGAGCGCTTTGATGCCGACTATTTGCTTGCCATGCTGCGCGCGTATTTATTACTTGCCGGATGGCTGCGCGATGAAATTAAAGTCGATATTACCCGCGAGGTGCTGCCCCATGCCAACCCCTTTCACAAAGCATACGCGCTAAAGGTCCTCGATAGCCGCTACTCACCTGATCTGGATACCTTGATTGACGACTACCTGCATCATAATCCAACGCGCAACCGTGAGCTGGATATGTTGCCACTGTTTGCTTATCTGCGCCCTGACCATGGCCATGAGTTGTTACATGCTCAGCTCACGAAACCACGTCCCACTTTTCACTATCGCTTACCCAACGCCCAACTTTCCCAACCGGGTTGGGGCTCGGCAATGGAGTGGAACCGCTGGGTGGAAGTTGAGAAACTTGCCGCTAACTCGGAGGTACTGCTCGCTCGCTGCGCTGAGTATATTGCCGAACATAACCGACCGATACTGACCCGCGTAAAAGAAAAACTGGTCCGTTGGCTGCGTCGTGAGCGCTAATTTTTTAATGTCTTATTTTCAACTTCACGTTTTTCAACTTTATTTCTTGCCACAGTGAGTAACCACCTGCATGTCTCGGCCGCTTATCGGAATTACCACCTCTGACCGCAAAAGCCACTTAGCATGGTGGTTTGATTGGTTCGCCGTCTGGCGCCATGGCGGCAAACCGCTGCGGTTATCGCCTTCACGCCACCAGCCTGACCATTTAGATGGTTTAATCATTGGTGGCGGAGATGATATTCAGGCCCACCTTTACGGCGGCGAAGTGCAGCTGGATGTACGCCTCGACCCGGCACGGGATGAATTGGAGCTTGCGCTGCTTGAGCGGTTCATTCCGCTGCATACGCCCGTACTGGGCATTTGTCGGGGCGCGCAACTAATCAACGTCCACCTTGGTGGCACTCTAGACCCGGATATTTACACCACACATGAAGGGCTAAAACGACGCCGTACGGTACTGCCGCGCAAAACCGTCGATATTGTCGGCGCGAGTAAGCTACACCGGTTGCTCGGCGTGACGTGGTGCCGGGTTAACAGCCTGCATCACCAAGCTGTTTATGGCGCAGGCAAAGGGATAGAGATTGTCGCCCGCGACCGGGACGGCTTGGTACAGGGCATCGAGTCACGTGAACATGAGTTTTTGATTGGCGTGCAGTGGCACCCCGAATGGCTAATTTTCAACCGCCCCCAGCAGCGCTTGATTCGCGCGCTGGTGACGGCTTCACGACGTCATGCTAGAAAACGCCCGCTGTCAGCTCAAGACGACTAACGCTGCGTCGTAATCTGGTTCGTTTTTCAGCTCGCTGACCAACTCACTGTGTAGCACGCGATTATCGGCATCCAGCACCACCACCGCACGGGCACACAGCCCCTCCATCGAGTTATTACACAACGCCACGCCCCAGACTTCACGAAACTCTGGGTGGCGGAAAGTAGACAGCGTTTCAACGTTATCCAGCCCTTCTGCACCGCAAAAGCGTTTGGCAGCGAAGGGTAAATCAGCCGAAACCACCAATACCACGGTGTCAGCAAGGTTAGAGGCCAGTTCGTTAAAGCGACGCGTCGACATCGCGCAGGTAGGCGTATCCACACTGGGAATAATATTAAGCACTTTACGCTTGCCCGCATAGGTCGCAAGCGTAACGTCTTGCAGCTCAGTGTTGGTCAGTGTCATTTCAGGTGCTGCCTGACCTTTAGCAGGCAGTGTGCCAGCCACATCCAGCGGCTCGCCCGCACGGGTAATTTGTTGCATTGTCGTTTCCTTATGTCGTTAATAACGAATGAATTCTTACCATCCAAGAGGCCATGGTAGGCTATCATCATGCCTTTGTGCTCTTCCTGAAAGACCTTTGTTTAACATTTGCGTTTCATCGTACCGAGGGAGTGATATGGCCTGTGTATTAATCGTTAAAACCGGCGATGCTTATCCAGAAGTCGTCGACCAGTACGGCGACTTTGAAACGCTATTTGAAAAGCAGCTAAGTACTGCCCTACCTGCGCATTTAGAGGTGCAGGTATGGGACGCGCAACGCAACCCTACCCCACCCGCTCTAGACACCTTGGCAGGCATACTGATCACTGGCTCGCACAGCATGGTCAGCGATGCAGAACCCTGGAGCGAAGCACTTAAACCATGGCTGCAAGACGCGTTGGCAAACGATATGCCCATGCTGGGCGTTTGCTATGGCCATCAACTCATGGCCGCCGCTTTTGGCGGTGTCAGCGATTACCACCCAGCAGGCCGCGAGTCGGGCACTCATACGGTGCGACTGACGCTGGCTGGCCGACAAGACCCGCTATTTAGTCAATTACCGGAAAGTTTTGCGGCACACCTTTCCCATGCGCAGTCGGTCATGCAGGCGCCTCACGGCTGCACTGTGCTGGCCCACAATAGCCACGACGCCCATCAAGCGCTGCGCTATGGCCCGCGCCAATGGAGCGTACAGTTCCACCCTGAGTTCAGCGTGCCCGTCATGCGCGCCTATATAGAGCGCCAACGCGCTATCTTGCGCGACCAGGGTGAGAACCCTGCAAGCCTATCAGCGAAGGTGACTGATGCATCAGACGCAGCTAGCCTGCTCACGCGCTTCCTCGCGTTTGTATAGCCCCGATTAACGCTGATCTCGCCGCGACGCTAAGCGATCGGCAAGCCGTGTAGGTTCAGGCAGTTTGGTACGCCCTAAACAGCGCATCACCCAGGCAAGCGACGTTTCCAGGGTGATGCGATGCCCTGGTGACACATACACCGGTTTTACCTTGGCACGAGAGCGCAGCACGGCCCCAATAGTTTCTTGCCCCGCGTAAAGCGGCACCCAGTCTCCGCGCTGCTCGCCCACCTCAGCGTGTTTGCCATATAGGCGTGATTTGGCAATCCCAATAGTGGGTAAATCCAGCCACAGCCCTAAATGCGCCGCCACCCCTAAGCGCCGTGGATGGGCAATTCCCTGCCCGTCGACCATGACCAGTTCAGGTAATACGCTGAGCTTTTCAAACGCCCCCAGCGCCGCCGGAATTTCACGAAACGAGAGCAGGCCAGGAATATACGGCATGCGGGTGGGCTCACGATGAACCACTTGTTCCACCACGTTTAAACTGGGCGCGGTAGCAGGGTCCCACTCCAGCAACACTACGGCTGCCCGGGTTGTTTCGCCGCCATCTTCAAAACCGATATCCACTCCCGCTATATGCTTCACAGAGGCCAAGCGGTCGGATATTTCCAACCCCTTCGCCAACTGTGTCTGTAACGCCCTCGCTTCCCTAGGTGCTAAATTCCATTCGTGTAGCGGTGCAGACATGTCATCCTCCCTGACAATAAACAATCCAATGAATGAAGAGTAAGGTAGCAAAAAAACGCCCCCGCACCAGTAAAGGAGCGGGGGCGTTTGAGATTTTCTCAGTGGCCGCTTGGCGGCAGCTGATTAATCCTTACGTCGAAGGCTTAAGCGCGTTCGCGACGACGAACCGGCGCATCGCCTTCGTCACGACGGCGGCGCGGAGCGCGCTCAGCCGGGGCGCTGTCTTCGCTGATTTCCAACGGACGACCGGCCACACGGGCACGTGCCATCTTGGTCAGAATCGTTGCGGGCAAGCCGCTCGGCAGTTCGACTACAGAGAACGCGTTGCGGATATCGATACGACCGATACGCGCGCCTTCAATGCCGCCTTCGTTGGCAAGAGCGCCGACTAACTGACCCGGCTTCACGCCATCTTTATGACCTACGGAGACGCGGTAGCGCGTCATACCTTCGGTCGGGCCGCTAGTGCGTTCACGACGGGCACCCGGCTTACCAGCAGGAGCGCCATCACGCGAGGGCTTCTCTTTACGCGGTGCCTGTAGGCGACCAATCGGCGGCTCATCAGCACGCGCCATCGCGGCAAACGCACAAGTTAGCTCGATCGGGTCATGGCCTTCTTCGATCAGACGCTCAATCAGAGCACGCTGCTCTTCGGCGCCTTTCGTCAAGGAGGCAATCACGCGCTCATGGAAGACTTCATCGCGATGAGCACGAATAGCGGCTTCATCAGGCAGCGGCATTTCGGTCATTTTCTGGCCGGTTGCCTGCTCCATCCAACCCACTTTGCGCGCTTCACGGAAGCCAGCAAAGGTAATCGCGATACCGCTACGACCCGCACGGCCCGTACGACCAATACGGTGCGTGTAGGCTTCTGCATCTTGCGGCAGATCGTAGTTAATAACGTGCGTAATACGCGATACGTCAAGACCACGGGCGGCTACGTCGGTGGCGATCAGTACGTCGACTTTGCCACGCTTCAAGCGCGTAATGGTACGCTCACGCAGGCTCTGGTCCAGATCACCGGACAGGCCAGCGGCGTTAACACCACGGGCAGTCAGTTGCTCAACTAGCGTGGTACAAGCGGCACGGGTACGCACAAAGACGATAGCGCCATCGACCGGCTCGACTTCAAGAATACGCGCAACGGCTTCAAGCTTAGCGCCACCGTCAACGCGTACAATGCGCTGTTCGATGTTTTCGCCGGTAGTGGTACCTGACTCGATCGCCACTTTTACCGGGTTAACCAAATAGCGGTTAACGATGCGTTCAATTTCAGCCGGCAGCGTGGCCGAGAAGAACACGCGCTGAGCATCTTTCGGGGTATCGGCAACCACGCGTTTTACGTCGTCGATAAAGCCCATGCGCAGCATTTCATCAGCTTCGTCCAGCACTAGAGCGGACAGGCCATCAAGCTTCAGGCTACCGCGATCCAGGTGGTCGATAATCCGGCCTGGGGTACCGACAACCACTTGCGCGCCACGCTTAAGGGCGCCCAGCTGTTCACGGTACTCTTGGCCACCACATAGGGTCGCCACTTCGAGACCTTTCAGGTTTTGACCATACTTACTAAACGAGGCAGCTACTTGCTGAGCCAATTCGCGAGTTGGCGCCATTACCAACACTTGCGGCTCGCGGCGAGTCAGTTCTAAACGTGACAGTAACGGTAATGCAAACGCTGCAGTTTTACCGGTGCCGGTTTGTGCTTGGCCCAGCATATCGCGGCCTTCAAGCAGCGCAGGGATGGTTTGCGCTTGAATCGGCGAGGGAACTAAATAGCCCTGTGATTCAACAGCAGAAAGAACGGCAGGCAAAAGAGCCAGGTCGCCGAAGCTCGGCGAGGCGACAGAAGTCGAGGTCATTAATCACACCTTGGTAGGCCGGTAAGTACCGGCAAAAAACATCATAAGCGTCCCTGACTCTGTTAGCGCATAACGACATACATGTATGTCATTATCGAAAACAGGCACCGCCGTAGCGGTCATAGCCATCAATGGAGTCGGAGACGCCGGTCGCACCTAGCATCCGGTTGGCAAACACCGCATTCGCGGGCCAACCGTTGTGGCGACCTTCTGCGCCGATTTCACCCGTGTGGTGAAATACTGGAGGCGCGCCATCTACACAGCAATGAACATCTAGCAATTGGCGAGATGTTCCCGCAAGCGATACTGCTGATAACTATTAATCACTACTCATTAATAACTATGCAAGTAAACGCTCACCGTCGTGATGGAGGGGCCAGCACATGCGAGGAGCGCGCATCCTAACATCGCATTTTGCTTCTGACCAGCACTTTTAACTTACACCATACTGAATCATGGACTTGCGCTCATGCAGATATGGTCTAACCTAGAAAGTACCTAATCAAGTTCACTACCCTCAAGGAGCGATGCAATGAACTGGGATCAGATTGAAGGCAAATGGACAGAAATGAAGGGCAAGGCTCGCTCTAGCTGGGGTGAGTTTACCGATGATGAACTGGATCAGATTGGCGGTAAGAAAGACCAGTTAGTCGGCAAGCTTCAGCAAAAATATGGCCTTGAGCGTGAAGAAGCAGAGCGTCAGGCAGACGACTGGGCTGATAAGCAGTAAATCTATATTTGCAAAACCTGTATTTGCAGTACCTGTATTTACAGGAAAGTTTTCAGTAAACATTTTTTATTGATCATTTATCGTAGCCACATGGAGAGATGCTATGCGTAAGACAATCCTCACAACAGCGATTGGCACTGCCCTACTAGGAAGTTTTGCTATCGGCGCTCATGCGTCAAATGAGCCGCAAGGAATGTACTCTGCCGATGACATCCTTGATGCAGAGGTCTACTTTGCCGGCGGTTCCGGTGAAGAAATTGGTGATGTAGATGACATCTTGTTTGATGAAGAGATGCGTATTAATGCGATCGTGATCGAAAGTGGCTCAGTGCTTGGCCTAGGTGGCCGCGAGATTGTTGTAGGCACTGATTACTTCACTCTCGAAACTGATACGGAAGATGACGGTGACACTGAGCACCGCATTATGGTCGAAGCCAGCCAGGAAGAAGTCGAAGCCTTCCCCGCTTATGACAACGATTGGTGGGAGCAAACCAAAGCCAATGCCCGTGATGCTTGGCAAACAACCCAAGAAGGTGCTGAAAGTGCTTGGCAGCGTACCCGTGAAGCAGTAAATGCTGACGAGTAATGGTTAGACGCTATCGTTAGATTGACTGAAGAGCGAAGTTTAAAGGGCCGCCTAAATAGGCGGCCCTTTTTGATGCTAATTGTTTGTGGTGGCCTATTTGCGTCGTACGCCCTGCCCCGGCAAACGCTCACGGTCATGGGCACGCTCAAAATCGAGCAGCGGGCCTGCTGGCACAATCCGCGTCGGGTTAATCGTGTCGTGGCTATAATAGT
The DNA here is from genome assembly GCF_055725665.1 of Vreelandella sp. DA03-1M. NCBI lineage: Bacteria > Pseudomonadati > Pseudomonadota > Gammaproteobacteria > Oceanospirillales > Halomonadaceae > Vreelandella > Vreelandella sp. DA03-1M. The sequence goes on along the minus strand of NZ_CM146798.1, from coordinate 1,119,205 downwards.
AGTGGCGTTTGATATGATCCATATTGACGGTCTCCGCCACACCGGGCCACTGATAGATTTCTCTCACGTAATTGGAAAGATTGGGATAGTCTTCAATACGCTTAAAATTGCATTTGAAATGGCCGTAATAAACTGCATCGAAACGTATCAACGTGGTAAACAGACGAATATCGGCTTCGGTCAACCATTCACCTGCCAAGTATCGCTGCTCAGCTAAACGCGCCTCCATACGTTCCAAAGCGTCAAAGAGCGCTTTCACGTGTTTTTCGTATACCGCCTGCTCGGTAGCAAAGCCCGATTTATAAACCCCATTATTAATGTGGTCATAAACATCAGCGTTAACGTCATCAATCACGCTGCGTAGGTCTTCCGGGTAAAGATCCAAGTCGTTGCCGGTCAGTTCATCAAACGCATGATTAAACATACGCATCAGATCGGCAGACTCATTATTCACAATGGCACTACGCTGCTTGTCCCATAGCACAGGCACCGTGACGCGGCCGGTATAGTGCGGATCGGTTTTGGTGTAAAGCTGATGATGGAAGTCCACATCGTTAATCGGGTCACCACTAGCGCCTTCACCCTGGTGGTAGGTCCAGCCTTGGTCGAGCATTAGTGGGCTGACATGGGAGGTGCCTATCAGCGGCTCCAACCCTTTCAGTTTGCGCATGATCAGTGTTCGATGCGCCCAAGGGCACGCAAGCGATACATATAAATGGTAGCGATCTTTTTCTGCAGGATAACGGTCGCCATCTGTTTCGGGCTCGGCGCCCACCCAGTCGCGTAGTTGGGCGGATTCACGCACAAACTCGCCGCCGTGCTTTTTTGTGTCATACCACTGGTTTTGCCATTTACCATTAACGAGCAGTCCCATTGGGCGTCTCCTGAAAGTCTTTCGGGTGCTTGGCTAGATGCCTTACGCTTTTTTCAGCATACCCCCGCCTCAAGGATGCTCAAGCGGATGTTTTACGCCTTTTCGTTCGAGTGAATCGAATCATGCTGGGCACACTCGCTAATTACTGCCTGTTTTAATGCAGCGGCCATCGCATGAGCCGCAGGCCCTGCCCGGTCTCGGTCGCGGAAAATCAACTGAATCGGCACTTCACGAATACCGCCTGCAGGTAACGGCAATACCTTTAATTGGCCGTTTTTTAACTCCTCACCAATACGTGTTTCTGGCATCCAAGCAAATCCCAATCCACGCCGCAGCATATCAAGCGATGTATTGAGATGAGTAACGGTCCATCGCTGTTCTGCTTTCAACCAGCCCGCGTTGGTTGATTGACGCAGCGCTGAGTCGCGTACGACCAACTGGCGGTGTTGAGCAAGGTCTCGCAGATCCAACGAGCGGCCCAACTGATGCAGGGCATGTTGAGGATGCGCAACAGCCACAAAGCGAACCGTCACCAGCGGCTCGCCCAAAAAACCTTGCGCCTCAATGCCGGAGACCACCAAGTCTGCGCGACCATCGTAGAGCATTTCAATGCCCCCATTGAGCACACTTTCGTGCAACTGAACACGCACCTGAGGATACGTTTCAGAAAAACGCTCTAGCGCCTTGGCTTGAGCACCCGTTGGAAATACCTGATCAATGGCCACCACTATTTCTGCTTCTAAGCCAGCGGCTAGCCTGGTAGCCACATCTTCAAGCGAGGCTGCGCTTTCAATTAACTGGCGCGCACGGCGAAGCAACAGCTCACCCGCTTCAGTTAAGCGTACTTGGCGGCCAATGGGTTCCAGCACCTGAACGCCTAGCTGCTCTTCTAATTTATGCACGGCATGGTTGAGCGTAGAAGGGCTTTTATGTACGGCTTCTGCCGCTCGTGCGAAGCCACCATGGTCAACTACGGCAGCCAACATTTGCCATTGTGAAAGTGTTACCCGGGACATTTCGATTTCCTCAACGCAATACAGCGGAACAATGCGCTTATTATTCGAAAAAACATGACTAGAATGCCAGGAAACAGTCATCAATGCCGCCTATGTGTATAAAAAGCCTGTTACTCCTCTTAAGTAATGGGTATTGAAAAGATTGAACACTCGGATACTATATAAATTTTAGACACTTGCTATATTTATGCTTTAGAAAAATCAGTTTTCGTCTATGATTCCTGAATCCGTGAAGCCGGCGCCGACACTTTCCCTATCACCGCCAGCGAGCACTTTTTGATCATTCGCCCCGTGCAAGTTGGCTTTCGCAAGCCCGTTATTGCCAAAACCCACCGTGCTGATCGGTGCTGACGGCCCGTTTTGTCATGCCTTTCCACCCGCCAGGCACGACATATCTGGCGATCGCGTGTCGCTTGGAACTGCTTGTGGATAGAGTGTCGCCGATTGACGGTCAGCATGGCGTTCCTCGTGGATAACGCAGTCGGCTCCGCAGCGTCTTGAGCACCGTCATGCGCCCGATATCCTGCCCGAAGTCGAGGATGATCTGCCGTGCCTTGTGAATCACGAGAGCCGCACGGTGCACCAACTCTTGTAGCACGGTGCGCAGCCGGCGCCGCTTGGCCGGGTGGCGAACCGGGCTCAGCTCGCCGGTCATGCCCAGCTGTCCCATCAGGCGCAGGATGTTGTAGGCCAACTGGGCGAGATGCAGGATCAGATCGTTGGTGGCGAACTTGCCGGACGGCAAGCGCTCCAGGTCGAGATCGGTCTTGATCTCGCTGTGAAACTGCTCATGGGTGGCATGCGCCTGGTAGCGCTTGATCACCGCCTCCGGCGCCTCGTCCAGGCTGGTCCACCAGCCTTCCAACTCATAGTCCGGTTCGAGCAGCAACTGGCCATCGCGATCGGCGGTGCGCTCGACCAGGCGCATCACGCGTTGGACGACGTATTCGGTCTTGTTGTCGTCGTGGATCGAGACGGTCTGCGTCCACAGCGCCTGGCGCTTGCCAGGACGCAGCTCTTCCCAGTAGTCCGCCGCCACCGCCAGCCAGGTATCTCGATCAGCCGTGGCCGAGCCACGCGGGTTCCATTTGACGACATAGTCGAGCCGGCGCCCCTCGTCGGCAAAGACCTGGCGTTGCTGTTCGAGAAGCGCCAGGTGCGCCTGGCTGTCGAAGCCGCTGTCCTCGCGTAACAGGATCGGTTGCTTGGTCAAGCATTGGGCGCGAGGCAGTACCCGCTCCAGGAAGGCGTTGCTCTCCTTCATGGTGTGCTGCTTGCCAGGCCGCAGTTCCAGACCCAGGCACCACCCTTCGTTGCCCAGATAGGCGGCGATCGGGGTGTAGCCATCGACCTTCTGGTAGGTCCGCGAGACGCCTTCCTTCTTCGAGTTGCTGTTGTCCATGACGAAGGTGTCGATGTCCAGGCAGACGTGCGTCGTCTCGGCGGTGATCGGTGCTTCGATCAGTGACAGCAGGGTCGTGGACCAGGTGGCGGTGCGCGCCTGCAGGTCGTTGGCGGCAAGTTTCTCCAGCCGCTGTCGCAGCGTCGCCGCGCTCGGCACCTTCTGCAGGGTCAGCAGTTGTTGGAAGGGCTTGTCGCGGCGGAAGTTCTCGACAGCGTCATAGTCGCTCATGCCCAGACACAGCAGGCCCAGGTAGCTCTTGATCACGTCACTGGTGCGCATGCCCAGCGTGGTGGGGAAGCGGCTGTCGATGCTGTCGACGCCAGCGATCTCGAAGCATTGCCCGATGATGGACAGCCCGGCGTGGCTGGTGAGGGTGCGGCGACTGGCGCGGAACTTTATGTTGGGCATGGCACTGTCTGGGTGAATGGCGATAATGGCTATATTGCCATGCAGGTCAGTGGGTTAGAAGTGCTTCCGGGGGCCGGTCTCACGGATTCAGGTGATTGGTACAGAGCATGTAGCTAGCCTGCTTTTTCAGTTACATTTGTTAGCAAACGGTGTTTATAAATAGTAATCTTTGTCTATTGTCGCCATAATTCTTTTTAATTAAATTTTATGTATAGACATACAGTCTATTCACCCTTGCCCTCATGGGGTATGGTTCCTGGGTTTATGCGCTTAACTGTTGCTTTTAATCACGAACTCGGCGGTCCATTTACCCATGTTGCGAATCCTTTATTCGCTGCCCCGCACGCACAAATTATTACTGTTACCTGTGGCCACTATGGTCACTGTGCTGGGCACACAGAAGTTACTGACGACATACCAAGATCTAAATCAATCACACACACCGCTTGAAAGCGTGCTGGTTCCGCTTCCTAGCGATTCTGCTCCGGGGGTCCCTTCCCTGCGTCAAGAACGCACGCCGGTAGCAGAAGCGATCGATCGCGCTTCACGCGCCCTCGACGCCACCCGCGACAATATTCCTCTCAGCGAATTAACCGCCACCGAGATCGTTGATCTCGATATGAACGTTATCTCCAGTGCACAAGCAGACATGGCCGGGCAAGCCGCCTTGGGCGACGAAGTAACGGTACTTAATGCCGCAGCCCTGGATGCGCCTGCTCTTGATATCGCAACGCTAAGTAGCGCAGGGCTTGATGACGGCGCGCTTGATGACGGCGCATTGCATATGGCGATTGTGCTGGGCACCCTCTCCAGCGGTATGCTGGATGCAGACGACGCTTCATCAGTTGAAATTGCCGATGCCACTTCTTATGAGGATTACGGTGTTGAGCTATTTGGTGACATCTCATTTCTGGATTTAGAACTGGCAGCTGAAGAGCCGTTTGTTCCTGAGTGGGAAACGCATATCGTCGAATCTGGCGAAACGTTCGCTTTGCTGGCACAAAATGAATTAGGCCTTGGGTACAGCGAAGTGTTGGCCCTGCTTGAGGATTTGCCCGACCAACGCATGCTAACCAACTGGCGCGCCGGACACAGCTTTGATTACCAGCTAGACGAAGATGGGCGTTTACTTTCCTTACGCATGATGAAAAATACCCGTGACGGTATTTTATTGGAGCGTGATGCAAACCACTTCGCTATCACCACTATTGAGCGGCAAGGTGAACCTGTTCAACGCCTTTATGCCGGTAGCGTCAGCGGTAGTTTTGCACGCTCCGCCCAGGCAACAGGCCTGAACAGCGGCTCGGTAACGGAACTAACAAAGCTGCTCGAAAAGAAACTCGATTTTCGGCGTGACAGCCGCCGCGGTGATCGCTTCCAGGTTCTAGTCGAGTCAGACATGATCGATGGGGAAACGCTTGATTCTCGCGTACTCGCGGTGCAATACGACGGCGAACGCATGGACTTAACCGTAGTGCGCAATGCCAACGACGATAACTTCTATACGCCTGGGGGCGGAAGTTTGGATCCCGCCTTTGCCCGCCACCCGTTTGAAGGCAGCTATCGGTTAAGCTCGGGCTTCAATCCACGCCGGAAACACCCGGTGACTGGCCGCATTAGCCCCCATAACGGAACCGACTTTGCTATGCCCATTGGCACGCCGGTAACGGCTCCCGCCAATGGTGTTGTTGAGCGCGTCAGCAACCATCACGCCGCAGGACGCTATATTGTCGTCCGTCATGACAATGGCTACCGGACGCGCTACCTGCACCTCTCCCGGCCGTTGGTGAAGCAAGGTGAACGCGTGACCATGGGCGAGCGTATTGCACTGTCTGGCAACACAGGCCGTAGCACCGGCCCACACCTGCACTATGAAGTCATCGTTAACAACTCACCAGTGAATGCGATGACCGTCCCCCTACCCGAGAACACCAGTTTGAGCGGCGACACGCTTATTGCGTTTCAGAACCAAGCAGCGCCAATATTAGCCACACTGGAAAGCGGCGAAACAGGGCCGGTTAGCGTGGCTAATTATCAGCAGGAAAGCGACGACTAGCGACCGCTTCATAGCCACCGGATACTCAAACGCAAAACACCGCCACTAGGCGGTGTTTTGCATTGACTTACGCTATTTTTCACCTATCTAAACTGGCCGCTGCAGCGCGGCTAGTAGCGCTGCATCACGGCGGTAGATATCAGGCCTAAACTCCACTTCACCTTCCGCATTCGGCCATGCGGTTAAATAATGCAGTGCAATGGGTATACGCTGGGATAAGCTCACATTACGATCACTCCCCCCATTTAACAGCGAACTCATTTGGTAACGACTGCCGGTATCTTGCAGCAGCATTTGCGCCAGCTCAGCCACACCCTCTACCCGCACACAGCCTGAACTGAGTGCGCGCTGGTTACGCTGAAATAGCCCTCGGGCAGGGGTATCATGTAAATAGATCATGTCATCGTTGGGAAACCGCACCACGACCCGACCAAGTGGGTTACCCGAGCCCGCCACTTGGCGCAACATCACGCCGCCTGGGCGCTGCCAATCGATCTCTTCTGCCACGAGCGGCTCACCGGAAGGACTAATTACCCGAATATTTTGGCGCGCCAAGTAATCGATATCCGCACGCACGCGAGGCAATATATCCTCACGCATGATCGTCGGCGGGATGGTCCAGGATGGATTAATCGTTAAATGGCTAATGGTGGAGTGGATGATCGGCGTTTCACGATGCGGCGAGCCGACGACCACTCTGGTATCCCAGTGCTCGCCGTTAGGACGCACATAGTGCATCCGGTAACCAGCAATATCGACCCATACTCGTGGCTCGGCAGACTGCATCGGGTGGATCCACCGCGCGCGTTCTAAATTGACCTGCAGTTGGTCGATTCGCGCCGACACCGGCGTATTTAACGCCAGCCGGGTCTGTTCACCCACCACACCATCTTCCTGTAGTAAATGGCGGCGCTGAAAACGCTTCACAGCGGATTCAAGTGGCGCATCAAACACGCGCTGATTAGACGCTGCTTGCACATCGATTAGCGGATAAGCGCTGCTGTCAGCCACCATCAAGCCCGTTTCACCCCAGAGTGCCAAACGCTGGCGCAGCACAATAACATCGTCGGCTTCATCCCCCGGCCGAAGAGACTCTTCCCGAGTGGCTAAGTAAGGTGCGCTGCCCAGGTTTGCCAACTGGTAATGTTGCTTTAGGGTGTCACGCAATTGCTGATATTCACCTGACGAAGGCCTGGCCAGCGCGGTGGCATTATCCAGCGCACGATCTTCAACGGCATGTACAACACGTAGCAGCGAGTAGTCGCTTTCTGGTCGCGGCGCGTCCCACTGTGGCTCTACGTCTCGCGGATTCACCTTACCGCGCTCTAAATGGTCCAGCGCCAGCAATAGCGAGCGAGTGGCTTTGATATCAAACGAGGCCTGTGCGGCATCATCACCCGACTGACTACGCTGAAACTCACCAAGCAACGTATCAGCGTCATAATCTGTCGGCACCAAGCCATCGTTTTCCAAACTGTTTAGCGCCTCGACCAGTGACTCAACTGCAGCCGCTGCCTGCCACGCGGGCTGACCATCACTTAGTTGATAAAACTCAGTAATAGGAAGTTGTCGCGCGTCTGCGGAGCTTAATTGTTGAGCTATCGCCTGCTGCAATGAATCTGAGGCTGAATCCGCATATACAGGGCTGATGCCTAAAGGGCCGTAGGTAAGCGTTAGACACAGAGCGCTCCCTATCGCCCATCGTCTTAGTGGCTGTCTCTCGTTCATCACCCTCTCCTTGCGTTACTATAATCTTCCACATCGCCGACTCTGTTTTTTTATATTAGTCGGCTAATTTTCATAATGACTGATATTGCAGGTAGGATCGACTTTTATGGCTCTTCGTTTAAATGTTGCCACGTTATTATTTTCTCTACCTTTTACATTATTTACATTACCGCTACACGCCGCCAGTTTCTTTGCCCAGGTTGAATCTACACCACCACGCGGCGTACTGCCTTTACATCACCAGTTATTGCAACTCGCCCCTCAGGCAACGCCCGAGGCATTGCGTTTGGCCGCTCAGGCACTCAATTGTGCCGATCCCACTGCCGAGCGCCTTGCAGTCATTGACTACTCGCTGCCGTCTACCGAACCACGCCTATGGGTATTTGATTTACGTCAGCATGAATTGCTCTTTGAGGAGCTGGTTTCTCATGGCCAAGGGTCTGGCGATGCCCAGGCCGAGACATTTTCCAACACGCCTGATAGCCACCAATCCAGCATTGGCCTATTTCGTACCATGAATAGCTATTACGGTCGCAACGGCTATTCGCTGCGTCTGGAAGGCCTTGAACCTAACGTCAACGACCTAGCATTCGAGCGCGCCATTGTGATCCACGGTGCTGACTATGTGAGCGATGCGTTCATTACCCAAACGGGGAGATTAGGCCGTAGCCATGGTTGCCCCGCAGTACGTGAAGACGTTACTTACCCACTGATTGATAGCCTGAAAGAAGACCAATATGTATTTGCTTATTATCCTGATGCCGAGTGGCTTGCCACCTCAGCGTTTCTAGGCTGCACAGCCGCCGCTCAACTTGCCCGTCGCTGATGCTATCCAAACGCTTAGCTATTCCGACGTTGAGCTATTCTATCTTTTAGCTATCCTGGCTTTTAGCTACCCAGTCTTTTAGCTATCTAGCCCGGATTTCTCACAGGGTATAAAAGAAAGCGGCTGAAAGTGTTAACGTTTCAGGGCCTTACACCAAAAACCAACACCAACAGCCGCTTCCAAAATGGTACCTGAAAAGCTGACCTTCTCGCCACTCTCTCGCCGCCAAATTGAAGCCGACTTCTCCGGGGGCCACATTACGTCGGACGCCGGATTACTCCTGCTTCGTGAAGTCGATAAACAGCATCGCCTAACACGCCGCTTGGCCGCCGTGCTTCATGATCCCCGCTCACCGGAACAGGTTCGTCATAAGCTCGACACGTTGGTTCGTCAGCGGGTGTTCGGTGTCGCCGCTGGCTATGAAGATTTCAACGACCATGAGGCCCTGCGCTATGATCAGGCCCTTCAGACAGCGCTCGGTGAAGAGGATACGCTGGCAGGCAAGTCGACGCTGTGCCGGGTGGAGCAGAACGCCGATCGGCAAGCAATAGTGAAGGCCCATGAGTTGCTGTGGCATCACTTCATTGAACAGCATGACGAACCACCCAAGGAGATCGTGCTGGACTTTGATGGCACCGACATCCCCGTGCATGGCGAGCAACCCGGCAAGTTCTTTAACCGTTATTACGATCACCACTGCTACTTCCCACTGTATGTCTTCTGTGGGCGCCACTTACTGGTGAGCTATCTGCGCACCAGTGACCGCAGCGACAGCCGCCATAGCTGGGCGATCCTCGCCTTACTGGTACGCTTTATCCGTCAATACTGGCCCGATACGCGCATCGTGTTACGAGGTGATAGCCACTTTTGTCGTCCCCGGATGCTGAACTGGTGTGATCGGCATCACGTCGACTACATCGTGGGAATCGCAAAGAACAGCCGGCTGCTCAAGGAAGTGGACGTCCCCATGATGCTGGTGCGCAAGACCCAATGGCAGGTGGGAGGGAAAGTAGCGGGGACGTTCCGCTTCCAGTATCAAGCCCGCTCCTGGAAATACCCACGCTGGGTGGTGGCCCGCCTAGAAGAAGGTGAGTTAGGCTCTAATCCCCGGTTTATCATCAGCTCTCGTTACGATGACGGCTTCAAGCTTTACTACGAGCAGTACTGTGCCCGGGGTGACATGGAGAACCGGATCAAGGATCAACAACTGAGCCTGTTTGCTGACCGGACCTCCAGCACGCACTGGTGGGCCAATCAGTGGCGGCTGATCTTGTCGGGCTTCGCTTATACGCTGTTCGAGCGGTTACGGACTTACCTGAAGCACACGCCCTTCGCGCGCATGAGTCCAAGCAACCTGAGGCTCAAGCTCATCAAAGTAGGCGCGGTCATCCTCCGCAATACGCGCCGCATCCGGGTGTTGATGAGTGACAGCTACCCCTATAAAACGGCGCTATCCGATCTGGTCAGGCGGTTGGTGCCGAACTGACTGCTCGGGCGCCCCCGGCCCGACGCAATGGGGGAAAGGGGGAAGTGTGTCTGAAGGACGGAAAGTGGTTAAAAAGTAGCCGATGTAAGTCGAGCCAGTAGGTGTTTAGCGGTGTTACAGCCTGAGTGCGGTACTGGCTGAGGTACTATGAGAAATCCAGGCTAGCCTCTTCGCTCTTCAGACTCTTAATAAAGAGGACGTTAAAAATCTCATTCTCGCAGGCTATGGGCAGCTGAATTTCATCATTTAAAGCAGCTAAACCAAGCGTATGGGGAACCCTCTGCAATAATTTGTGACAAATCAACACAAAATATTGCTACCTGCCGTAGGTGTCTCTGCCATGTTCACCTTTATGAATCCTTTTCAAAAAATTCGCCGCCTGGAACAGGAGGTCGCCGACTTACGCACTCAGCTCGACGCCGCCACCCCCTCGCCCAGCAGTCGTCTGTTAAGCCTAATGAAACCGTCGCAATCCATCGGCATGCTGCAAGCGAGAGGGGCGGATATGCTAGCCTCGCTCAATAACGGCCTTCAAGAGTATGCCGACCAGCTTGCAGGGGAACGCGCCACCCTAACGGAGACGTTTAACCTGATTGCCGCTGCCGAGCATGCCATCGACACCCTTGATCAGCGTTGTCACGATCCTGAATATGCCGAAGCGCTCCCCGCCTCGCCGTTAGTATTAGCTAAAACCCTACACGCCCTGAGCCAACTGCAAGTAGCGCTTGCTCGCAATGCGGGTCACGCGCAAGCATTAGCGGTTAGCACAGCACTCGAAACGGCCCATCGCCAAGGTCTTGGGAGTGCTGGTTCCGCTAGCCAGCAGTCACCGGGAATAGCCGCCATTGCAGACGACGTTCATCGCTTAGCGCTTAATATGCAGCAACTAAGCCATCAGCTCAGCCTGCTAATGGAGCAAGTCAATAGCCAGGTAAGAACGCACTCGCAAGCAGTGGTGAAAAAACGCCAAGCCGACGAAGACACGGCCCAAAAGGCACAGACAGCTAAGCACGCATTGCATCGGTTAACGGATCAAACTCAGCATATGCACAAGGTGATACATCACAGTGCTACCGCTGCGTTTTTACACTCCGCCAAGCTTGACCATGCAGTATGGAAATGTCGCCTCTATAAGCAGTTATTATCTGCCAACACCGACATACCACTAGAAGATCATCATCAATGCCGCCTAGGGCGCTGGCACCAGCAAGGTGAGGGCTACCAACGCTATGCCCGCACGGAGGCTTATCTAGCATTAACAGCGCCGCACAGACGCATGCATGAAAGCGGTGCTGAAGCGCTGAAGTTTGCCCGTCTAGGCGACCGCAATGGTCAATTAGCTGCTTTAGGCGTCATGGAAGAAGCCAGCCAACAGTTAGCCCTACAGCTGGACAATCTTATGGAACACGCCATATTTGAGGCGCCCTACTCAACCAGTCATCACTCACCGTTAGCAGGGGCCCCCTGAACATAACGCGCATTCCATTGCTGAAACATAACTCTCACTGAGCCAGCACCTTGAGTACCCTGAGCTTTCTGCTAAATAGCCCTTCATCTTCTTTAGTAGCCTATGCCATGCTGATTTCACTGCAACAACTCTTCTCACCAGTCGCAATGGAAAAAGCATATGGCACAGGTCAAAAAGCTAGACCTCGCATTACAAGGTGGTGGCGCTCACGGGGCGTATACCTGGGGCGTGATTGATCGCCTATTAGCGGATGAACGCATTGAAATTGAAGGGATCAGCGGTACCAGCGCCGGGGCGATGAACGGTGTCGTCATGGCCGATGCATTAACACGCGGTGATAAAGAGACGGCTCGCCAGGCGCTGTACGACTTTTGGAAAGCCGTCAGTCGAGCGGGTATGACAAGCCCAATCCGTCGTACACCCCTGGATATATTGACCGGCAATTGGAGCCTGGATCACTCACCCGGTTTTATTGCTATGGATCTGTTAAGCCGCGTGGCCTCGCCCTATCAGCTCAATCCGCTCAACATTAACCCGTTACGCGATATCGTGGCTGAGCATATTGATTTTGAACGGGTCCGAAAATGCGAACAGCTAAAGCTGTTTGTGGCGGCTACCAACGTGCGCACAGGAAAGCAGCGCGTGTTTCGCCGAGAAGAGATGAGTGTGGACGCCGTGATGGCCTCCGCCTGCTTGCCGTTTATCTTCCAAGCCGTAGAGATCGACGGCGAAGCGTATTGGGATGGCGGCTATATGGGCAATCCGGCACTGTTCCCACTCATGGAAGAGTGCAGCGCACGGGATATTCTGCTGATTCAAATCAACCCCATTAGCCGCAATGATGTACCCACCTCTGCGTCAGCGATTATGAACCGTCTCAACGAGATCACGTTTAATTCAGCACTGATTAAAGAGATTCGCATGGTCGCGCTGCTTAAAAATGCGCTTGATGAGCAGGGAATTGAAAATTGCTACCAGCAGGCGCTTTTTCACCGTATCAGCGGTGAGCTGGCGCTGGAAGAGCTCTCTGTGTCGAGTAAATCCAATTCCGAGTGGCCTTTTCTGTGCCATCTCTTTGAACAGGGCCAAGACGCCGCCGAACGCTGGCTAGGTGAACATTTCGATGCCATTGGCGAATACTCGACGCTCGATGTAGACGCTGTCTATTTACATGAATAGCGGCCTACATGAATAACGGGCTACATATATAACGGGCTACGCGAAGAGCGCCGATGTTTACCCGCGTGGCCAACGCCCTTTTAAGCACCAAGATGCCGCAAAAAAAGAACTGCATGCCCACTCATGCAGCATCTTCACTTCGCCAATGCACTAAAAAAAACAACAAAAACAAATTAAGATTATGATTTTTAACAATAAACATTCAACTGGCAAACTACCTGCATATTTTCAGCAGTGGTGGTAGGCGTGGACCAGGCCCAACTGGGTACGAGTGCGTCGAGCCTGACCTTCAATGGAGAAGGCATGTACTCGTCAATTGCTGGCGCAAAGCGCTAATTTTCGCGTTTAGCGTAGTGATCAACTCGTTTTATGCCCCGTGAGGCCATCCCATGGACATACGCAACAAAGCCAACCGCATTCGGCTGCTTAACTTTTCGACCCCTCAAATGCGCGCTTTCCACTTTTCATGGTTTGCGTTTCATATCTGCTTTTTCGGCTGGTTTGGCATCGCCCCTCTTATGGCGATTGTTCGTGAAGACCTTTCACTGACCCAAACACAAATCGGCAATACTATTATTGCTTCGGTGGCGATCACCGTCATTGTGCGCCTAGCCATTGGCGTACTGTGTGACCGTATTGGGCCGCGTAAAACCTATACCGGGTTACTGATGTTAGGTGCTATTCCGGTGATGGGCATTGGCTTAGCCGATAGTTTTGAAACCTTTCTATTAGCGCGCTTAGCCATTGGGGCCATTGGCGCCTCCTTCGTTATTACCCAATACCACACCTCAATGATGTTCGCCCCCAATGTGGTTGGCACCGCCAACGCTACCAGCGCGGGCTGGGGTAATTTAGGCGGCGGTACCACACAAATTCTGATGCCGCTGATCTTCTCAGGCATGCTGATGCTGGGCGTCAACGAAGCCTTTGGCTGGCGCTTAGCGATGATGGTACCCGGCGTTGTGATGTTCTTTACCGGGATCGGTTATTGGTTCTTTACTCAAGATGCACCCAACGGTAATTTCAGTGACCTGCGCGCAACTGGCGAGCTGCCTGAAGCGACCGGTGAAAACGGCGCAAAACATAGCTTTCTAGCTGCCGCCAAAGATATTCGAGTATGGGCGCTGTTTGTTGTGTACGGCCTATGCTTTGGCGTAGAGCTTACGATTAATAATATTGCCGCTATCTACTTTTTTGATAAATTTGACCTCACCTTAGCCACGGCGGGCCTGATTGCTGGCTTATTCGGCCTGATGAATATTTTTGCCCGTACACTGGGCGGTGTCTTTTCTGATTTATTCGCCAAGCAAGGCGGCCTAAAGGGGCGTGTACGCTGGCTGTTCATTGCCCTGATTTGCGAAGGGATTGCGCTGGTAGCGTTCTCGCAAATGCATGTACTCAGCCTCGCGATTGGTATCATGCTGGTGTTTAGCCTGTTTGTGCAGATGGCCGAAGGCGCCACTTATGGGGTCGTCCCGTTCATCAATAAAAAGGCCCTGGGTGCGGTGGCGGGCATAGTCGGTGCTGGCGGCAACGTGGGGGCAGTCGGCGCTGCCTTTCTGTTCCGCAGCGAAAGCCTGAGCTATCAGCAAGGTCTGTTCTACCTGGGAATAACGGTGCTGGCACTGGCATCCTGTGTTTTGCTGGTACGCTTTAGCGACGCCACCGAAGCTGAAGAGGCCAAAGCTTACCGCGATGCAGTTGGTGACGACGTTGGCGCAGGCGCTCTCTCGCTACGTTAAGCGCTTTCCAATACACTCAAGAACACTCCCATACGCCCTTATCCAGCTAGGTAGCGATATGGGAGTGTTTACATTTAGGCGGCGAGCCGTTAAGGAAATTTCTATGTCTTCAGCTCAGCAACTGCTCTTAACCGCCCTCCGTTGCGATATCGACAACCTTACTCACCTTGCCACCACCGCCGATATTGTCGGTGACATTAGCCGCTTTATTCATATGCTCCAACGTGAACGAGGAGCGTCAACGATCTATCTAGCCTCTCAAGGCCAGCGTTTCAAAACCCGCCGCGATACTTACCGCCAACACAGCCAGCAGGCGGAAACCTTAATGCGCCAGCGGCTGGAAGCGCTCAGCCAAGAGGCTCGCCCTCAGGCAGCCGCTCGCTTATTACGCCGGATTGCCGCCGTTTGGTATGCCCTTGATGAGCTTGATGAACTTCGTCTGGCTATCGACACCTTTGCCATCTCGCCTGATGCAGCCACTCAGGCCTTTAATCAACTGACCAGTGGGCTGCTAGCGATTGTATTTGAAGCCGCTGACTCCTCTATCGACCCCGATATCACTCGCCATCTGGTTGCCATTTTTCACTTAATGCAGGGCAAAGAATTAGCTGGCCAAGAGCGAGCCTGTGGCGCATTCGGCTTTACCCATGGCCACTTCGATGAAGCGCACCGCGCTTTATTGAATCAGCTAGTGACTGACCAGCAGCGCTGCTTTGACACTTTTGTAGAGTTTGCTACGCCTGAGGCGCAGCAGTCATGGCAAAAGGAGCTTTCACCTCGCACCCTGGCCGGTATTTGCCATTTACGCGACATCGCCTGCCAGCGTCATTCGGCATCACACACACCACCCAAAGACACATCTGATTCACTGGGTGAAACCTGGTACGAACTGACCACGCTACGTATCGACTCGATGAAAACAGTTGAGGATGCACTGATCACTCAGCTAAGTGTGTTTTGTCACCGCAAAATCGCTCAGGCCGAAGATGGATTGGAAAAAGCCAAAGCAGGGCCCTGTCGTCCTACGCCTGCCCCCTGCGAACACTTACTAACGCTGGCGGGTGCGCAACCATTAGGTGACCTGACAGCCAACGCGCTAACCTCACCGCTAGGGCGCTCGCTGATTGAACTCACCCAGGCACAGGCCAGCCGCTTACAAGGGCTTAGCGATGAGCTTGAAAATACCCGTAAAGCGCTGCGTGAACGCAAACTGATTGAACGTGCGAAGGGGCTTATCATGGCTCATCAAGAGATGAGCGAAGAAGAGGCCTACCGGTTTCTGCGTAAAACCTCTATGGATCAAAGCAAAAGCATGGCGGATATGGCCCAAGCTATTCTGGATCTCTCTGCAATGCTAAAACGCAAAGAAGATGGGCACGCCCGCTAACGTTAAGTAGTAGAGCCGTACCGCAATGGTTAGGTAGGTATGTTTGCAGGATGCCACTCCCTTAGCCATGCTAAAGGCTTACTTAGTTAAACGAGCAAGGAGTGCAACCCATGCATAAAGGCGTGTTATTGATTACCGGCGCATCCAGCGGTATTGGCGCGGCTACCGCCCGAGCAGCCTCTCGCGAAGGCTACAAACTGGTGTTGGCCGCCCGTTCTAGCGAAAAACTCACCGCACTTGCTCAAGAACTGGGGCCAGAAAACGTACTGACCTGCGAGTTGGACGTGACTAATTTTGAGCAGCAACAGGCGATGGTTGAGCATGCACTGGAAACCTTTGGCCGCTTGGATGCGATCTTTGCCAACGCCGGTCGCGGCGGCTCACCCGGCGGGTTTAGCGGCGCGGATCACGACGCATGGCGTGAGATGATTCTTACCAATATTTATGGCGTTGGGCTTACCATTCAAGCTTGCTTACCCGCCTTAAAGCGTAGCAAAGGCCATGTGTTATTAACCGGCTCAGCGGCAGGCCGCACGACCATCCCAGGCTCGATGTATAGCGCTACGAAATGGGCGGTCACGGGGATTGGCTATAACCTGCGTGAAGAGCTACGTGGCACCGGTATGCGCGTGACGTTGATTGAGCCAGGCATGGTCGACACGCCATTCTTTAATGAACCACCAGAGCATGCACTAGAAGATCGTGATATCGCCAATGCCGTGGTTTATGCGCTTGCGCAGCCTGCCCATGTGGACGTTAATGAAATTCTTATTCGCCCCACCCCGCCGCTAGAGTAAGCATGATCCGTCACTCCGCTCTCACCCAGTCCATATCGGCACATGTCACATCTACATGGCTCAGACCTTGCAATTTATGTTCACTGACCGCATAACGTGTAATTACCAAGCGCGCTAAGTAATTTTTCACTCAATGCGCCCACGAATTAACTTGCAGGTGACCCATGAGCCAACTCGCTTCCGCGGCGCTTTCCGTTCTTGATCTGGCCCCTATCCGCCAGGGCGGCAGCGCCGCTGAGACCTTCCAAGACAGCGTCTCGCTGGCACAGTTAACCGAGCGGCTAGGCTATACCCGTTACTGGCTAGCAGAGCACCACAATATTGCTGGCATCGCCAGCGCTGCCACCGCTGTGCTGATCGGTCATATTGCTGGGCAAACCTCCACCATCCGCGTGGGTAGCGGCGGCATTATGCTACCAAACCACCCGCCACTGGTGATTGCTGAGCAGTTCGGCACGCTGGAAACGCTCTATCCTGGTCGTATAGATTTGGGGTTAGGCCGCGCACCCGGCTCAGACGGTGCGACGATGCAAGCCATGCGGCGCAACGCTCATGCCGGCGTAGACGACTTTCCGCAATTGCTGAACGAGTTGCGCAGTTATCTAGACGATGCAGAGCCCCAGCAACGGGTGAAAGCCGTCCCTGGTCAAGGCACTCATGTGCCTATCTGGCTATTGGGTTCTAGCGGCTATAGCGCACAATTGGCCGCTAAGCTGGGCTTGCCCTTTGCGTTTGCTGCTCAGTTTGCGCCGGGCTATTTATTTGAGGCACTGCGCTTATATCGCGACAATTTCCGCCCTTCCGAGCACTTGGATAAGCCCCATGCGATGGTCGGCCTGCCCGTGATGGCGGCGGAAAGCGATGCGATGGCCCACTACTTGGCCACCACCGCGCAGCAGAAATTTCTGAATCTTATCCGTGGCAAGCCAACCCAGTCGCAGCCGCCTGTAGAGCAACTAGACTGGTCGCCGGTTGAGCAAGCCCAAGTCAGCCAGTTTTTAGGGGCGGCGATTATTGGCGGCCCAGAGACGGTCAAAGCCGAACTTGAAGAGTTCCAAGCGCGTACCGGTGCTGATGAATTAATGATTAACAGCGATTTTTATAACCATGCCGACCGGCTGCGAAGCTACGAGATTGTGGCTGAGGTCGCCCGTTGAACGGCGGCACTACTATGTCTACATTTATGTCTACATTGCATTTCGCTCCCATGTCGGACGAAGACTTCACCAGCTTTTGGCCTACTTTCAAGGCGATTGCCGAGGCGCAAGAGACTTATGCCATTGACCCCGACATCAGCTTTGAAGCTGCCCGAGAGCTATGGTGCAGCACGCCTAAAACAAGCGTGGTCGTTAAAGATGAACACGGTCATCTACTGGGTGCTTACTACCTAAAAGCCAACGCGGCAGGCCCCGGCGACCACATCTGTAACTGTGGTTATATGGTGACGCCCGCCGCACGCGGAAAAGGGGTAGCACGTGCCATGTGTGAGCATTCCCAGGCGCAGGCCAGGGAGTTAGGGTTTCAGGCCATGCAATACAACGCCGTTGTAGCAACGAATGAGGTTGCCGTCGTGTTATGGCAAAAGCTGGGATTTCAGATTGTAGGCACCGTTCCTAATGCCTACCGACACGCGCGCCTTGGTTTTGTCGATACCCATGTGATGTATAAGGCGCTATAGCGATTTTGTCAGGCTGTTCTCAATCAGTTTAGACATTGACTCTTTTTGCGACGTTTTGCTAAACATGACACTTTTTCTGACCGTTTCATTGCAGCAAACGTCGCGCATATTGAAAGCTTTTCCGGTAAAGTCATTCTCATAACATAAATTAAACGTTTGGTTGATAAGCATCTATTGATCGCCCTAACCATCCGAGCATGACTCAAACCACGGTAAAGCTTTTGTAATGTTCTATAGCTTCTCGCACTTCTCGCTGCGCTCGCGTTTTATCATCTTGATTGCCGCCTTGGTATTCGCCACGACGCTACTGCTTGGCTGGGTGGCTTCTCGAGAATCGGCTAAGCAAAATTGCTGCCCAACACCAGCGGTGAGCCTCTGCAATTTGTCGATATTGCCACCCCTGTGTATGGTTCCAATGAACAGTTACAAGGCGTTCTGGCCGTTCATTTAAGCTGGCAATGGGCTGAGTACGTCCAACAATCCATGCTTACTCCCTCTGGATATCTGGAAGACACAGAGATACTGCTGCTCTCCGCTAACGGCACGGTGCTATTAGGCCCAGAGACGCTGATTGACCAATCGTTAGACAGCCTGAACCACATACCTAGTTCCACCACGACAGCACCACAATGGGCGATTGAAACATGGCCCAACGGCGAACGCATTGTGACAGGGTATGCACGCAGCAGCGGCTTTGAAGATTTTCCTGGTTTAGATTGGATAGCGGTTAGCCGTCAACCCGTAGCTACTGCCTTTGCCCCTATTGAAAAACTGCAAGATGCCATTATGGGAACAGGCCTATTACTTGCATTACTGTTTGCTATAGTTGGCTGGATAATCGCGTCAAGACTAGCGGCTCCTCTTCACTCGCTTAGCAAATGCTGCCGACAGAATGCAGGATGGCGAACACGCCGATAGCATTCCGCTTGAAGATGGCTCTCCAGAGCTTAAGCACCTATCGACCTCTATGCGCAACATGGTCACCCGCTTACTGGATCAGCGCAGCACTATTAACCGCTTAGAAGACTTAGCCAATACCGACCCGTTAACAGGCCTGCCGAATCGTGCGTTTTTAAATCAGTACTTAAAGCTTGCGATACCGGAGGCGGAAAGAAACCAACAGAGTATGGCGGTCATCTTTATCGACCTGGACGGTTTTAAACAGGTCAATGATGAGCTAGGCCATCATGCGGGCGACCTATTGTTGATTGAGATTACCCAGCGATTGAAAAGCGCATTACGCAGCGGTGACGTGGTAGCCCGAATGGGCGGTGATGAGTTCGTTATGGTGCTTAAAACCAAGGAAGAGCATCTTGAAATGCTCACCCATGAGATTAGCAGACGCTTGCTGAGCTCCATCGACCAACCCGTTTTATTACCTGATAACGAGCAGGCACGCGTTGGAAGCAGTTTAGGCGCCGCCTAGTGGCCCCACCACGGGCTCCATATCAATACCGTTCTGCAACTTGCGGATGACGCGCTGTATGCGGCTAAAGCTAAAGGCAAACATCAGCTTGTTATTCACTCCACCTGATTAACGGATTCGAAACAGCGTTGCAGCTGCTGCTCTGCAGTGTCGCTGCCCAACGCCGTTAACTTGGCAATATTGCGTTCGGGAATAGCGTCGGTATCGCCATAAAACTCGATAGCCTTTTCAACGCTCTCTTCGCGTAGCAGATGCACCATGGCGTAGGGAGAGCGGTTGGTATAATTAGAGGCATCATCGGGTTCGGCACCGTCAAAGCAATAATCTGGGTGAAACGTGGCTAACTGATAAACACCTTCATAGCCCTGGTCGACCAGGATGCTTTCAGCAAGCTCCACAAAATCCAAGTAGTGATCAAAGCTTTTAAACAGCGTCGGGAACACCAGCAGCGTGGTTTCTGTTTCGGGGTGCTCATCCAACCACTGCACTTCCACCATCAGCTCCTCAAGCGCCACTTCAATTTTTTTAGAGCGCACCACTTCCACACGAATCGTTTCACGCTCCAACTCACGCTGCGCAAACGGGCAAATGTCATGCGCCACAATAAAGGTGCGCACCCAGCTCAGCGTTTGCGCGACTATTTGGTTATCTGTGTGCATAGCACTCTCTTTACTCATCTGGACGGCGACGACTGACATTATATTGACAGCAGTTTACACACCGCAGACACGCTGTGTCGTCGCTACCGGGGCAGTTTCTCCTGCTAGGCGTGCTCTTGATAACGTTTTAGGGCAACTTCGTAAGATTTATGAATATGATCATCCATTAATTCACGCGCTGCTTTGGCATCACGCTGTAATGCCAGCTCCACGAGTTGATGATGCTGCTCGTCCAGCTCTTGACGAATCGTCGGCATTTTCGGCCCCAGGCGGCGGTAGCGGTCAAACTGGTCATGCAACTGCTCAATAAAACGCAATAACCAAACAGAGCCACAGGGGGCGACTAACGTACGATGAAATTGAGTATGTAGACGCTCCCACTCCTCGCCTTTATCCAGGGTGATGTCGGCCCGCTTCAGGCGGTGCGCCGCGGCTAATAAATCAGCCTCCCAGAGCGAATCACCGTTAGCAATCGCCCGCTCTAACGCCATTCCTTCCATCTCTAGGCGCATGTGGGCAATATCATCGAGCTCTTCCCGGGAAAGCTTCGGCACACGAAAACCACGTTGATTTTCCTGAACTAATAAACCATAAGCCGCTAATTTATTGAGCGCTTCCCGCAGCGGGCTCAAACCAACTTGGTAATGCTCTTTGAGTGCATTGATGGCGAGCTTTTCACCCGCTACAAAGCGTCCACCGACGAGATCCTTACGTAAATTATCAAATACGCGACTTGATGCAGTACCTGCTGGACCTACTGGCGTTGCTACCTTGGGTAAAGAATTATTCATGACGATATCCTTTATTCATCTCAGTTCCCGCTGTCCATTCAGTTTTTCACGGTTGACGTCGGATCGGGCACTACCTATATTATATTTTAGACAAGATAATCGATTTTTTAACCTACAAACGATAAATAAGGTTTGGTTATGCTTCTGATCTCCTCATTAGCTTTGCGGGATACGCGTTCATGAAAATACGCGGCACCTCCTGGCAACTGTTCTGGGCTTTTTTCCGCGTCGGCATTTTTGGCTTCGGCGGCGGTCCTGCCATGATTCCCCTGGTGCGTGCCGAAGTTGTCACCCGTCATCACTGGCTCACCGATGAAGAGTTCGCCGACGTACTGGCGATCGGCAACACCCTACCCGGTCCAATTGCGACCAAAATGCCTGGCTATATTGGCTATCGCGTGGGCGGTGTGTCCGGCTGTATCGCCGCCGTCATTGCCATCATCTTGCCCATGATTGTGGCTATGATTGTCATGTTAGGCATTTTTAGCCGATATCGCGATGTGGCTTGGATTCGCGGCATGGGCCAAGCGGTCGTTCCTGTGGTAATGATAATGATGGCACAACTCACCTGGGACTTTTTTGATAAATCACAGGCTGCACTTGGCTGGCTGGTCAGCATTGCTATGGCCGTTATTGCCGCGGGGCTTATCTATTGGCTCGGCATTCACCCCGGCTGGGTCATTGGCACCATTCTAGTTGCCGCCCTATTGCGCCCCTCTGGCCCTAAATCCTCGAGCACTAAAAAAGCGGAGGGGACAGTATGATCTACTGGGATCTCTTCTTAGCCTTTTTTATCCCGAACATTATCGGCTACGGAGGTGGCCCCGCCATCATCCCCCTAATTGAGGCCGAAGTGGTTGGCCGTTACGGCTGGATGACCGCGCAAACGTTCGCTGAAACCCTCGCTTTAGGTAACGCGCTGCCTAGCCCTATCGCCACCAAAATGGCGGGCTACGTAGGCTATGAAGTTGCTGGTATTGGCGGTGCTTTCATCGCGGTGTCCGCCACGGTGATTCCTACATTGCTTTTGATGCTCGGCGCACTAGGGCTGCTGTATCGTCATCGCGATTCTCCCCGAGTTAAACGCATGAGCCAATGGGTTCGCCCGGTCATTGCCATGATGATGGCTTGGCTAACGCTGGGGTTCCTGCTCGAAAGCCTCAACACTAGCGGCACAATTCACACTCTTATCATTGGGGTAGTCGCAGCTATTGCACTGATGCGCTTCAAAACGCACCCCGCCTTTGTCGTCATGGGCGCCTTGGTTTATGGAGGGCTGTTTCTCGGCTAACACTCACTGACACACGATCTCGTAAATAGACGATTGTGTGGTGACAACAAGAACCCGCTAACGGGACCACGCGCTCACCACGCCGCTGCAGTTGGAGCGGCATCCCACAACACCAAACTCAATCTATAAAGGTGTATAAGAATGACGCGTTCAACATTTACTCTAAGCACGACGCTAAGTACTACCCTCGCCGCCATCGGACTTGCGTCTAGCATGGCAATCGCCTCCACCGCTCAGGCTGATTATCCTGAGCAGGATATCCGTTTGATCATCCCTTACGGCCCAGGGGGTGCAACCGATATTCTTTTCCGACTCATTTCCCAAGAGGCGGAAAAGACGCTGGGTGAATCCATCGTTCCCGTCAATATGGCGGGCGCAGGGGCGACCCTGGGGTCCCGCAACGTGAAAGACGCTGACCCCGATGGCTACACGCTGCTTGGCAGCCACGACACCATTGCGCTTTCTAAGCTAGCAGGCACCGTCGATTACTCATTTGATGCCTTCGAACCCATCGCACTACTCACCCAAACCATCAATATTCCAACCGCACATGCCAATCACCCTGTGCAGAGCGCCGATGAAATCGCTGACTACGTGAGTGAAAATCCAGGCCAAGTGCGTTTCAGCATGATTCCTAGCTCCACTGACCACTTTTTCTGGGCGCAATTTTTCCAGGAAACGGGCATTGATATGGCCGACGTACGCCTAGTGGGCTACCCCGATACTGGCCAGCAGGTATCAGCGCTGATGGCGGAAGAAGTTGATTTCGCCATGTTTAACCTGCCATCAGGTGGTGCCTTCTTTGAAGATGGCACCTTCCGCGCCCTTGGCATCGCTCATCCAGAACGTCTTGAAAGTATGCCGGATGTCGCCACCCTGCGCGAGCAAGGCATTGAGATGGACCACTCCACTAGTCGCGGCATTTTTGCGCCTAAAGGAACGCCTCAGGAAGTCCTCGACACCATCGCTAACGCTTACGAAAAAGCCCTGGAAAACGAAGAAGTACAGAGCCGTATCGAAAATGAATTTGGCTCTGTCGTGAGATTTCTAGCGGGCGATGATTATCAAGCGTTCTTGGATGAAAACGAAGCTGCGCTTAGCGCCGCTGCCGAAAACATTGATTTCCAGAACTAAGGACGCATTCCCTAGCCCTCGTATCTACGTGGGCTAGGGTTGCCGGAGGCATCGCTAATGCTAACGCTAACTAAAGACCGCGCCTTGGCGCTGGCGCTGCTCTTGATTGTGGCTGTCATGTGGATGGAGTCGGGTGATATCCGTCCGCCAACCAGTTGGCAACCTTACGGGTCGGCGCTTTTTCCTCGTATCTTGTTAGTTGTGATTGGTTTGTTATCGCTTCTGATACTGGTGCGCTCCTTGTTGGTAAAAGTGCCTGAACGGCCTGGCGCAAAACAGCTCATTACTGAGTGGTTTCAAAGTCGACGCACCATACTCGCTCTGTTTCTGCTGTTTGGGCTTTATGCCGCGCTACTGCCAGTGGTGGGGTATATCGCAGCCACCATAGGCTTCTTAGTCGCTTCTCTTGCACTCCTTATGGGAATCAACACGCGACGTAAATGGATGATCAATCTCACCCTTAGCTGCACCTTGGCTATCGTGATATTTGTCGTTTTCCGCTATGGCCTGAATGTTTGGCTGCCTTAACCTGGAGACAATAATGACGAACTTTTTTCTCCAAGCACTCGCGGAGGTCGGCACGCCATCGGTCCTGGGCCTGATTGTTATTGGCGTTCTGTTTGGGATAGTGGGCGGTAGTATCCCTGGCTTTACCGTCACCATGGCCATCTTGGTAGTTTTCCCCTTCACGTTTGCCATGGACCCTGTCAGCGGTGTTTCACTAATGGTGGGCGTTTTTGTGGGTGGTTATTCAGGAGGGATCGTATCGGGCGTCATGCTGGGCATACCCGGGACCCCCTCTTCTATCACTACCGTTTATGACGGCTATCCAATGGCACAGAAAGGCGAACCGGGGCGCGCCCTAGGCATTGGCGTCGCGGCATCGTTTTTAGGTACCCTCATCAGCGTGGCGGTACTGGTATTCTTCGGTCCGCTAATTGCCAGCTTCAGCATGAACTTCCGCCCCTGGGAAATCACCGCGCTAATCGTTTTTGCCTTAACACTGGTGGCAGGACTTTCCAGCGGAGCACTGCTCAAAGGCCTGATGGCCGCTGCTTTAGGGCTGTTAATTACCACCGTGGGTTATGACCGTAACAGCAATCTGCGCTTTGACTTTGGCCTTCCGGCAATGGGTTCTGGGTTTGAAATTCTCCCCGTAATGATCGGTATCTTTGCCTTCTCCCAGCTACTTGGCAATATCGAGAAGCTTAAGGACGAGAAGAGCGAAACCAGGAAAATCGATACCAACGTAACGATTCCCTACGGCCAGATACTCAAAGATATGGCGGGGCAAAAGCTCAACACACTGCGCTCTTCTTTAATTGGCAGCTTGGTGGGCGCACTCCCCGGCACGGGTGGCACCGTAGCGAATTTTTTGAGTTACGACCAAGCTAAGAAATTCTCAAAGCATCCAGAGAAATTTGGCACGGGTACACCCAGTGGCATCGTGGCTTCTGAAGCCTCCAATAGTGCGGTGGCGGGGGGTGCGTTTGTGCCCACGCTGGCGCTGGGGATACCAGGCGATTTGCCTATGGCCATCATGATGGGCGTGTTGATTCTGCACGGCATTACGCCTGGGCCAATGATGTTTGAGCAGAACCCCGTATTGGTGGGCGCTATCTACGCCAGCCTGCTGATCGGTGCGGTGGTCATGGTGCTTTGCAATCTGCTGCTCGTGCGCTGGTTCGCCAAAATATCGTTGATCCCCCAACAGATCCTCGTTCCCGTTGTGTTAATGCTATGTGCCATTGGCGCTTATGCCCTGAATAACAACCTATTTGATATTTGGGTGTTATTCATCTTCGGGATCATTGGCTACCTGCTGTGGAAAGCGGAAGTCCCGCTGACGCCGCTAATACTGGGTGTGGTGCTCGGCGACAACCTTGAGCGACAGCTATTCCGTGCTCTTGAACTTAATGAAAGCTGGATGACCTTTTTAACCCGACCACTCTCTGCGCTTTTCTTAGCGTTAGCCGTCGCTTCCATTCTGTTTTCGCTCTATCAGGATCGTAAGATCCAGCGCTTAAAGAATGCCGCTCTGCGCGAAAACATTTGATATTCAAATAATTTAGATCAACAGCACTGCTTAAAAGGAAACTGGTATGCAACAAGATGCACTTTTCTACCCCAGCGCCTCGCGCCGGATGGCAACCTTCGGCAAACGTGGCATGGTCGCTACTTCTCAGCCATTAGCGGCGCAGGTGGGTATTAGCATACTGCAGCAAGGGGGCAATGCGATTGATGCCGCGATTGCCGCCGCCGCTGCATTAACCGTGGTGGAACCCACGTCGAATGGGATAGGAAGCGACGCCTTTGCTATTGTCTGGGTCGACGGCAAACTGCATGGCCTTAATGCCAGCGGCCCTGCCCCGCAAGCGGCGACCATTGAAGCGCTGAAAGCACTCGGCCACGACACCGTGCCAAACCACGGCATGCTGCCTGTTACGGTACCCGGCGCTCCGGCTGCGTGGGCGGCACTGTCTGAGCGCTTTGGCAAGCTGCCGTTTGCTGAGTTGCTAGCCCCTGCTATTACACTGGCGGAAGAAGGCTTCCCCGTCTCTCCCGTTATTCATCAAATGTGGAAGGACGCCTTCACCAACTATTCAGCCTATAGCGAGGCTTCTTTCAAACCTTGGTTTGATACGTTTGCCCCCGAAGGTCGAGCACCGGAAGCTGGTGAACTGTGGCGCTCGAAAGGCCATGCTAAAAGCCTAAAAGCGATTGCCGATACCCATGCCAAGGCATTTTATGAGGGTGAACTGGCTGAAGCTATCGACGCCTTTTCCCGCGAACACGGCGGCCTGTTGCGCAAGGAAGACCTGGCGGCTTACCAGCCGGAGTGGGTCGACCCGATTAGTGTGCGCTACAAAGGCCATGATATTTGGGAAATCCCCCCCAACGGCAGCGGCATGATCGTGCTGCAAGCGCTGGGTATGCTGGAGCACTTAGGCGAAGAAGGACGCGATCCGGTGGAAACGCTCCACCGTCGTATTGAAGCCACCAAACTGGCCTATGTCGATGGCTTCGCACATGTTACTGACCTTGATTCTATGCGCCCCACCATTGATCAGATGCTGGCCGACGACTATTTGAAGTCGCGTGCGGCACTGATTGGCGAACAGGCGGTTGACCCAGTACACGGCAACCCAATTCAGGGCGGCACGGTGTATCTGGCAACGGCCGACAGCGACGGCAATATGGTGTCGCTGATTCAAAGCAACTTTAAAGGCTTTGGCTCGGGCATGGTCGTTCCCGGCACTGGCATTAGCCTGCAAAACCGCGGTTGGTCATTCTCACTCGACCCGCAGCACCCTAATGCTTTGGCGCCCGGCAAACGCACCTACCACACCATCATCCCCGGTTTTATCACCAAAGATAACCAAGCCGTTGGTCCGTTTGGCGTGATGGGCGGCTATATGCAGCCGCAAGGCCATGTGCAGGTGGTAACGGCGATGCTAGAAGATCAGCTTAACCCCCAAGCGGCCCTCGATATGCCCCGCTGGAAGTGGACCAAAGGCAAAACTATCGAAGTCGAAGCCGACTTTCCTAATCACTTAGCGCTTGCACTGGCCCGCCGGGGCCATGACATCGTCAAAGTTGCTGACTCTATCAGCTTTGGCCGGGGTCAAATCATTCTGCGCGACCCTGAAACGGGCGTACTGCAAGGCGGCACCGAGCCGCGCACCGACGGGGCAGTGCTTCCCTGGTAAATCGCTGCCCTGATAAGCATTCATACAGGTAATTTCCTCTCCGCCGCGCTGCCGTTGAAGGCAACCGGCGGTTGAGCTGGCTATCCACGCTTAACCACCGCATTATGGCACTCCTTTTTTGCTAGCTGCTTGCCTGTCCAACTATGTCACCACCACCTTCTGAATCTACTTCCTCCTCACCGCTAAGCGGCTTTTTTGGTGTGTTTCGTTATAGCCGCCGCGCCCTAGGCTTGGTGTGGGAAACCTCCCGCTGGATGATGTTGGGGTTAGCGCTGTGCACCTTGGTCGCGGGGGTGTTGCCCGCCGTGGCGGCCTGGGTAGGCCAATTGATTGTGGATGGCGTGGTCAGTGCCATGGACGCTCATCAAGCCGCTTCAAACCCCAACCTGTTGGCGTCTATTACCCCCGTTCTCAAGCTAGTGGCTGTTGAGGCGCTTATCATTGGGTTAATCGCGCTTGCCCAGCGCGGCCTTTCTGCTCAGCAGTCACTGTTAAGAGCGTTATTGGGTCAGAAGGTCAACGTCATGATTCTGGAGAAAGCGGGCACGCTGTCACTTAGCCAGTTTGAGGATTCAGAACTTTATGACCAGCTCACCCGGGCGCGGCGTGAGGCGTCTACACGCCCACTTGCGCTGGTAAACAAAACCTTTGGGTTGCTGCAAAATGCGATCTCCCTGGGTAGTTTTGGGGTACTGCTGGTGCAGTTCTCTCCTTGGGCACTGCTGATCCTGGTAGCTGGCGCGCTGCCGGTATTTGTATCGGAGGCCAAATTCTCGGGCGATGCTTTTCGGTTGTTCCGCTGGCGTTCACCGCAAACCCGTATGCAGATTTATTTAGAGACGGTACTTGCACGGGAAGACAGCATTAAAGAGGTCAAACTGTTTGGTCTTGAAGGGCTGTTTCTTAAACGCTACCGCGATATTTTCACCCAACTGTTTGCAGAAGATCGTCGTTTAACCCTTCGCCGGGAAAGCTGGGGATTTCTGCTCGGCTTGCTCGGCACCTTAACGTTTTACGCTGCCTACGGCTGGGTGGTGATTGAAACCATTGCCGGGGCACTGACGTTGGGTCAAATGACCATGTATTTAATGGTTTTCAAGCAAGGCCAAGCGGCGCTCTCCGCTAGCCTTACCGCCATTAGCGGCATGTACGAAGATAACCTTTATCTATCCAATCTTTATGAGTACCTGGAGCAACCGGTTGAGGCCGAAAATGGCACGCTCACACAAGGAGCACGGCCTGGGGATGGGCTGCGCTTTGAGAATGTCAGTTTCTCTTATCCTGGCGGCGACTCTGTTCTGCAAGATCCAGTTCTACACGATATTTCGCTGCACCTCTCCCCTGGGCAGAGCTTGGCGTTGGTGGGTGAAAACGGCTCTGGCAAGACCACGCTGATCAAACTTTTGACGCGACTCTACCAACCTACTCAAGGCCGCATTCTATTAGACGGTAGCGACCTACGTGACTGGAGCGCTCAAGCACTGTATGAGCGTACCGGCGTCATCTTTCAGGACTTCGTGCGCTATCAGCTACAGGTGGGTGAGAACCTTGGCGTTGGCGATACCCATGCCTTTGACAATGAACAGCGCTGGCAGCAAGCCGCACGTCACGGCATGGCGGATGAGTTTATTACACGCATGGGGAATGGCTACAAAACCCAACTGGGCCGCTGGTTTAAAAATGGCCAAGAGCTCTCCGGTGGCCAGTGGCAGAAAATCGCCCTCTCAAGGGCCTATATGCGAGAGAACGCAGATATTTTAGTCCTGGATGAACCCACTGCCGCCATGGATGCCGCCGCAGAAGCCGAAATATTTACCCGTTTTCGCGAACATAGCCGCGACAAGATGGCGATACTGATCTCGCACCGCTTCTCCACAGTACGCAGTGCTGATCTCATTTTAGTGATCGACCAAGGGCATATTATTGAACGTGGCACCCATGAAGCGTTGCTGGAAACTGATGGACGATACGCAAAGCTGTTTAAGTTACAGGCGGCAGGATACCGCTGATAAACAGTTGACGCTCATATAACCATCGGTTAAAAGATAAGAGCTGTCTTTAAAGAGCAGCTTCATTATTTAACGATATTTTCTCAGAGACCTTCTCATGCGCTGGCAAATCCCCGCGACACGAATGAATAAGCTGCATCGCATTATTAATAATGCGGTATCAGCTTATTATTGTCGCGCGCCAGAGATGTAGAGAGGAAATTGGCCGCGGCAAGTGTCGCGGCTATGTTGTTTTATCGTTATTTTTGAGACTCCCTGATCGCGATGTTGCCCGGCCTCCTAACCCAGGAGACCGACCCCATGGCGATTGCAACCATTACCCGCAAACTACTCAGCGCCTTCACCCACTATCGTACCCAGCGGCGTTTTTACGAAGATCCGCGCTTTCATGACCCGCACCTGTTAAAAGATATCGGCTTACGCTGGGAGCAGGGCCAGCTGGTATCTATTCACGGTGTAGAGGAACCAAGTCAGCGCAACTCACGCTATCAGGCTGAAACCCGCGACACCTACGAAACATGTCCACACTGTGGGAGTAGTTTGGGATAGCCAACGCCCCGGTCACAGGAAGCGGCCGGGGCGTTTTATTGGCTGAATTTAGAGCTGAAAAGCAATAACAGAGATATAACCAAGCCGTCGAGGACAAAACGGGTTTCAAGCGGCTTGGCTATATCCCTGCTTATTCCCAAGGTTAGCTCCTTGCTTAGTGATACGCCCTTTACGGGAGTAGCTGCCTTTACCTTTTTTCGGCGTTTGCTGCTGCATTTTGAACATCGGCGTTCGCAGCTGCGCTTTTAGCGCGTTGTCGTTAATTTTTCGCTGTTTCATCATTTTCTCCGTTAATCTACAAATGCCTGCTAAACGCAGGCATTTGCTAGGACAGCTATTCACTTTCAGCGTTCCAAGTGTGCTTACTCCTTTCCCTTACTCATCCCAGTCAGGCGCAATCTCTGGGTTGGCAATGCGCTCATTACGATCCAGCTTGGCGATTTCAGCCATTTCGCTATCGCTTAAGACTAAATCAAAGGCCGCCATATTGCTTTGGATATTACGCGCTTTCGTGGATGAAGGAATCGTTACCATATTGCGTTGTTTAACCCAAGCGAGGGTGATTTGCGCCGGGGTCACACCATGCGTATCGGCAATCTGTTTAAGGGTCGGGTCGTCCATCACCTTGCCGACAGCTAGCGGCATAAACGCAGTCACCTGAATTCCGTGCTGCTCGCAATGCTCAGCTAACGTGCGGTTTTGCAGGAAAGGATGAACCTCAATCTGATTGGTGAG
Source organism: Vreelandella sp. DA03-1M (assembly GCF_055725665.1). NCBI lineage: Bacteria > Pseudomonadati > Pseudomonadota > Gammaproteobacteria > Oceanospirillales > Halomonadaceae > Vreelandella > Vreelandella sp. DA03-1M. Next base: position 1,088,851 of record NZ_CM146798.1, on the reverse strand, counting down.
GATTTCACCTTTGCCCAGAATACTGACCGCTTCATCTACCTGTGAACAGGTAAAGTTGGAAATACCAATGTTCCGCGCCTTGCCTTCCGCTTTGACCTCTTTCAAGGCAGTCAGGTAATCAGCCATCGGCACTTCATCCTTGGGCGATGGCCAGTGGATCAGCAGTAGGTCAACATAGTCGGTGCCCAATTTCTGCAGGCTTTCGTCCACGCTGGCTTTCAGCCTTGCCGGTTCAAGATTATCAAACCACACCTTGGTGGTCAGAAAGATGTCGCTGCGCGGTACGCTGCTGTCGCGAATTGCCTCCCCTACGCCAGCTTCATTACCATAAAACTGGGCGGTATCAATGTGCCGGTACCCCGCCTCAAGCGCCGCATGAATACTCTGCTTGAGCGTCTCGCCTTCCAGGCGAAAGGTACCGAAACCAGGGTTAGGCATTACATTTTGCATCATTAACGTCCTTTTCTATTGATAGCGTGTTAACTAACATGGGGTGGCAACCGCTTTACTTCAACCCTTTGCTATTGAAACCTCGCCCATCATGAAGACGCCATGACCTCCTCTACCGACGCGCTAGCTTCTCCTTCAACACCTTTATTGCCGCTACACCGCCAATCGGGCTTTTTGAGCTTTTTACTTTCCCGCTTGGCGGCCGTCTTTGCCATGCAGATTCAAGCTATCGTGGTAGCTTGGCAGGTTTACGATATCACCCGCGACCCCATGGCCCTGGCGTATGTCGGCCTGGCCCAGTTTCTGCCCATGGTGCTGCTTCTGCTGCCCGCGGGAGATGTCGTTGACCGCTTCTCGCGCAAGCGCATCCTGCAGCTTAGCTGGGGAGTACAAGGGCTATGTAGCGCGCTACTGCTCACGCTTTCACTCAACGGTAGCCAAAATGTGGCTGGATTTTACGCGGTGCTGGCGTTGTTTGGAGCTGCGCGTGCCTTTACTGGCCCTGCCCTGCAGAGTTTGCTGCCCAATATCGTGCCCCGCGCACAGCTTGCCTCGGCCATTGCCTTGAATAGCTCGATTATGAAAATCGCCGTGATCGCCGGCCCGCTATTAGGCGGTATTCTGTATGGCTTGGGCGGTGGCAGCCTCGCCTACAGCGTATGTTTAGGCTGTTTTATGGCCGCACTGATACTGCTGCTCCCGGTGCCGATTCGCTACGTTGAAACCGCCAAAGCGCTGGAAAGCACCGCCGTGAAGCGCTTCACCGCAGGTATTCGCTATATCCGCCATCAGCCGATTATACTGGGCGCCATTTCTCTCGACCTGTTCGCGGTGCTGCTAGGCGGTGTCGTGGCACTGCTACCCATCTATGCTCAGGAGGTGCTCCACGTTGGCCCGGAAGGGCTGGGCGCACTACGCAGCGCCATTGCGGTCGGCGCACTATTGATGGGGTTGTATCTGGGGATAAAGGGCATCAAACGCCGTGCTGGCTTGGTCATGTTTATGGCGGTGGCCATTTTCGGTATTGCCAACCTGGTGTTCGCCTTTTCGACGTTTTTTTGGCTCTCAATGATAGCCATGTTAGTGGCGGGTGCCGCCGATATGATTAGCGTCTATGTACGCATGACGCTGATCCAACTTGCCACCCCCGATGAGATGCGCGGGCGGGTGAATGCGGTCAATATGCTGTTTATCGGCTCCAGCAATGAGCTAGGTGAGTTTCGTGCAGGCAGTATGGCGGCAGGATTGGGTGCCGTACCTGCGGCCGTTATTGGCGGTGTCGGTACACTAGCCGTGGTCGGCGCCTGGATGAAACTTTTCCCGACGTTACGCCGGGTTGACCGTTTTGACGATGCGCGCTGACCATACCTGTATCGCTCATCAGCGCAGCAGCAGGGCAATGACCGTAATCGCCAGCGTCAGCGATACACCTTTCCAGAACAGTACCGGGTCACGTTCTAACAGTGGTAACTGGGCGCGTTTAAGCATGACAGAGCTTGGCGAGCGCAGCTCAAAGATAAACTCCGACAGCGCTGGGTAGCGTTTGTGAGGGTTGGGGTGCAAGGCTTTTTTGAGCACCTCATCCACCCAGGCGGGCAGTTCACGGTTTTCGCTGAGTGCCGATTGATAGGCAAGTTTATGCTGTGCCGCCCGAGTGCGGGTTTTAGCCACTTCGGTACCATAGGGCAACGTGCCGGTTAGCATCTGATAGGTGATAACGGCGAGGGAGTATTGATCCGCACGCGGCGACCCACCTTCGCCCAGAAAATACTCCGGTGCGGTGTACTGGGCGGTGCCTAAAATATCGCCGCCAGCAAGGTCTTCGCCCGCTGCTTCGGCGATGCCAGCCACTTTGGCGGCGCCAAAATCGATCAGTTTTATTGTGCCATGATTATCGATCATGACGTTGTCGGGGCGTAAATCCTGGTGGAGCATTTCCAGGCGATGGAAAGCGCGAAGGCCTTTAGCGATCTGCTCAATGATAGGTCTTACAGTGGCTAAGTCGGCGTTGGGGTGATCGCGCATCCACTGGGTCAGGGTGTGCCCTTCGATATATGCCAGCACCGTATAAAGGTAGTGCCGAGGGCGTTCTTGCGCGGGGGCTTTTAGCACGTGGGCATTGTCGATTCGGCGGGCAATCCACTCTTCGCGCACAAACCGCTCGATGCTTGCCGGGTCTTGGCTTAGCTCGGTGGAAAGGGTCTTCAGCGCCACTTTATGGCCACTTGCTATCTCTTCTGCCAAGAAGACATGGCTGCGACTGCTGGCATGCAGTTGGCGCACGATACGGTAGCCGTCCAGCTCGCTTCCTGCGCGCAGTTCCGGCGGCTGGGGTAGCGCACCAAGTGCTGCATAAAGCTCATCTGCAAGGCCGTCGGGCAGTGTCTCAATGCGCACAATCTGCACCGTCAGATTATCATCGCTACCGTTCTCGATTGCCGCGGTAATCATCGCCTCGGCGGCGGCGTCCAGGTCGCTCCAGTGGGCATGAATCAGTTCCGCCATTTCGGTCGCTCTCAGCCACTCATAAACCCCATCGGTGGCGAGCACAAACACATCGCCTGCACTAAGCGATACCGCACGATAATCCAGCTCCAGATGCTGACCAGCGCCCATGGCGCGGCTTAAATGACTCACTTCCCGTGACGCCCAGAAGCGGTGATCCTCGGTCAACGGCTCCAGCGTATTGCCCGCCAGCTGGTAGATACGGCTATCGCCGACATGAAATAGATGCGCAGTGGTGGACTTGATCACCATCGCACTCAAGGTACATACATAGCCGCGATCCAGGTTGTAGCGGTACTGGCTTTGTCGGGTTTGGGCGTAAAGCCATGCGTTGGTGGCCTGCAGTACACGCTGGGCTGAGGTTTTCACCGCCCAGGTGGCCGGGGTGGCGTAGTAGTCCATCAGAAAGCCGCCCACCGCTGCTTCACTTGCCTCTCGGCTCACCTCGCTGCTGCTGATCCCATCCGCCAACGCGATCGCGATGCCTTTGGTGGCGCGCTGGGATGCATTGGGCAGGTAAGCGCCATAAAAATCCTGATTGCTTGGTTTGCGCCCTTTATCAGAGTGCTGGCCGAGCGAAATGGTCAGCGCTGCCATCGGCTAACGAGCACCTTCGCTGGAATGACCTACGGCGGCTAGCTCAACGGGCGATGTGGCGACCCTTTGCACCACGCTGCCCACCACAATCAAACAGGGTGACGGTAAGGGAGTTGCGGCGAGTTTTTCGGGCATATCCGCCAGCGAGCCTACCAGCGACTGCTGTTCACTCTGGCTGGCGTTAGCCACCAGCATGATCGGCCACTCATCCGGCAGGCCTGCCTGGCGTAGGCCGTGGCAAATTGCACTCACTTTTGAAAGCCCCATATAAAACACCAGGGTTTCATCCTTGCGCGCCAGCGATGCCCAATCCGGTGTACCGTCTTCGCGGCAGAGCTGGGCAGTCACAAAGCGCAGTTGCTGCGCATGGCCACGATCGGTGAGCGGAATACCCATACAGGCAGCGGCGGCAGAAGCGGCGGTAATCCCCGGCACAATGGCCGCAGGCATCTGGGCGGCGGCCAGGGCATCCAGCTCTTCGCCCATTCGCGCAAACACCGCTGGGTCGCCGCCCTTCAGACGCACCACCGATTTACCTTCGCCAGCGAGTTTTACCATCAGCGCGCCGATCTCAGCTTGGGGTACGCTGTGATGGCCGCGGGCTTTGCCAACGTAGTAGCGCTCGCTGCCGCTAGGAATCAGCGCCAGCACGTCATCACCTACCAAGCGGTCATACACCACGGCGTCCGCCTGCATAAGTAAGCGTGCAGCCTTGAGGGTTAACAGTTCTGCATCGCCGCTGCCCGCGCCGACCAGGTAAACCTGTCCGGCGCGGCACTCGCCGCGCAGTGGCAAACGTATGTCTGCAGCATGCTGAACCAACGGCGTTAGCGCGCGGTGCGATAACCGCATAAAGGCGTTAAACCACTTCTGTAGTAAGGGGTTGCTTAGTGCGGGCATTGGGCCGCTCCTCTTCAATCAGTGATTTCAATTCGGGAATACAGCTACCGCACTGGGTGCCGCAAGCGAGTCTGGCGCCCAACGCTTCTACGCTGGTGTCGCCCTCGCGGATAGCGTTGACGATGGTAGTTTGGCCCACCTGGTGGCAACTGCACACCACCGGGCCAGTATCCGCGGCGCCGTCGTCGCAGCCGGCTAATAGGCGGCGACGATGGGTATCGCTCAGCGCCGCCTCGTTAAAACGCGCTTCCAGCCACGCTAACCCTGGCAACTCGTTGGGCGGGCCAACCATCAGCCACCAGCACAGCTTGCCATTTTCCACACAGGCGGCACGCAGCCGTCCGTTAGTGGGGTCTTGGCTGACCACCGCCACTTCCCCAGGCAGCCACTCTTTCAACTGCGCCAACCAATCGTTAACCGACTGTGTATGGGCAAGTTGCCAGCGCTGGCAGCCGCGCATAGGTATGCGTGTCCAATAGACACTGGTACACCACGGCGTCAACTCAGTGGCGCCATCGGCGACCAGCAGAGTGGCCTGCCACTCAGTGGCAAGCGGGGCCAACGCCACGGCACCGTGCTTTGATTCCGGCTGCCCGGAGAGCGGGTCTGTAATGCCGCCGATCAGCGCGCTACTTCTGGCCTGCTGGGTAAAACAGTCAGTCCAGTGGATAGGCACAAAAACTTCGCCGCGGCGTTGGGCATTGGACACCCGCACCCGAGCCCGAAACTCACCCTTCGCTGCGCTTAGCACCGCCAAGCCTTGATCCACCACACTGGCGGCCTGAGCGTCATCAGGATGCACGTCCATGAACGGCTCCGCACGGTGATTCATCAGCCTCGGGGCGCGCGCAGTACGGGTCATGGTGTGCCACTGATCACGGATTCGCCCTGTGTTTAAGCGCAACGGATAGGCGGCGCTGAGCGCTTGTTCAGGGCCCTGTGGCTTAATCGCCAACAGTTTGGCACGGCCATTGGCCGTGGCGAACTCGCCATCTTCAAACAAGCGCGCGGTTCCCTGCGGCGCTCGAGCCGTCACCGGCCACTGAACCGGCGCCAAGGCATCGTAGTCTTTCCGGCCCAGGCCCACCAAGCCCGAGATATCGAAAAGCCGCTTCGGGCTGCCGGCTAGCCCATTTTCAAATCCAGACAGCCGGGCGTGTTCATCGAATATTTCCCAGGGGTGCGAGTAGTTAAACGCCTCGGCAAACCCCAGCCGTTTGGCCACTTCTGCGATGATCCACCAATCATGGCGAGCTTCCCCTGGGGGTGGCAGCAACCCCCGCTGGCGGGAGATGCGCCGCTCGGAGTTGGTCACGGTGCCATCTTTTTCTGACCACCCCGAGGCTGGCAGCACGATATCTGCATAAGGCAGCAAATCAGTATGGGCTGCACACTCAGAGACAATCACCAGCGGGCATTTTTCCAGCGCAGCGCGCACCCGCGCGGCATCGGGTAGGCTAATCGCGGGATTGGTGGCCATCACCCATAGCGCTTTTATCTCGCCACGCTCAATGGCTTCAAACAGCTCCACCGCTTTATAACCCGGCCCTTCCGGCAGAATGGGCGTGAGATTATCGGTCGCCCAGAAACGGCTGACCAGATCAATGGCGCCGGGGGTGTGGTAATCCATATGCGCAGCTAGCTGGTTTGCCAGCCCACCTACTTCGCGCCCGCCCATGGCATTGGGTTGGCCGGTAATCGAGAACGGCCCTGCCCCCGGCAAACCGATTTTTCCGCCCGCCAGGTGGCAGTTAATAATCGCGTTGCATTTATCGGTGCCGCTGGCGGATTGGTTAACGCCCTGGGAATAGAGCGTGACCACATGCAGTTGGCTGGCAAACCAGTAGTAGAAGGTTTCCAGACGCTCAGGGTCGACATCGCAGGCAGCCGCTACTTCCGCCACCGACCCAGCGGTTTGTTGAGCTGCCGCCAGGGCCTCATCAAAGCCTTCGGTGTGACGCTCAAGATAGAGGATATCGAGCTTGCGACGCTTTGCCATCCACGCCAGCAGACCATTAAACAGAAAAGCATCGCTGCCCGGCTTAATCCCCAGGTAGAGGTCAGCGATTTCACAGCTATCGGTCACGCGCGGGTCGATGACGACCAAGCGCATCAGTGGGTTGCGCTCTTTAGCGACTTTAATGCGTTGATAAAGCACCGGATGGTTCCAGGCTAAGTTGGAACCCACCAACACGACCAACTCCGCCTCTTCCAAGTCTTCGTAGTTGCACGGCACCGCATCCGCGCCGAAGGCACGCTTGTAGCCAGCCACCGCGGAGGCCATGCACAGTCGCGAATTAGTATCTAAATGAGGCGTACCCAAAAAGCCTTTAAACAGCTTATTGGCCACATAGTAATCTTCAGTTAATAGCTGTCCCGACAGGTACGCCGCCACGCTGTGATTGCCATGCTCGGCCCGCAGGGCGTTTAAACGCTCAGCGGTGGTGTTCAATGCGGACTCCCAGGCAACCTCAACGCCATCTATACGCGGATGCGTCAGGCGGCCCTGCTCGCCCAACGTCTCATGTAGCGCAGAACCTTTAACACACAGCCGACCATAATTCGCAGGGTGCTCACGGTCGCCTTCTACTGCGCTCAGCGTGCCTGCTTCAATGGTCGCCGTCACGCCGCAGCCGACGCCGCAGTAGGGGCATGTGGTTTTGGCCTGAGTCATAGCTACTCCTCGGATTCCTCATTCGCGCCAGGCATAAAAAAACGCCCAGTCCCTTTCTCTAATGCGCTCTATAAACGCATTAAGAGAAGAGGGCTGGACGTCGTTGCCACAGCGCACCTTCTTCGGTGCAGTACTCTTTGCAGTAGTCTCTTCAAACAATCGAAGACTTACTAACAGCTACACATTTTCTAACGGCTAGTTGTTTTTCTAACGGCTTTGGAATTGTTCGCTGCCATCGCCAAACAATGAGCGCTTATTCCTTGTTAACTCACTTATTGCCTTAATAGCTGCAAGAGCCAAGCCGACAACCGGCCTACCGGAAATTAACTACTGAAAAACAAATAGTTAAAAAATAAAAGATCTTCACGCAACGCTCTTTTTGGCACTGTGGTCACGCTAAATGGCGTGTGAGAGTGCACACCACCTCCCTTTTCGCACCATCGCTGTGCAGCTTGCTCTAACAGCGATGCGACTGTTCTCCTACCATCATTTCCTAAACAACTGACGTGCTTGGATAAATAGTGATTAATAGCCAGTTGGCTAGTTCCTTGCTTTATACACGGTAAGGTTTTTAATCAGCTGGCAGCCAATGGCGGTTGCCGTGCGTTTAAAGCATAGATTTTAAACAACGCTATCGGGCAACGACGCCCCTGATGCTCCCTCTTTCTCCACATTGTGGAAAGGAAGGTGTGTTAGGGGCGTTTTTTGTTTGGTGCTCAAGAAGCCGCAAAGACACAGAGGAGCCACCCATGGAAACCACTTCCCGGTGCTCACACAATGATCATCTCAATGACCACCTGGTGATTATTGGCAACGGCATGGCCAGCCACCGCCTGATTGAGGCGTTGGTGAAACTACCCACGCGTCCTCAGCACATCACGGTGATTAGCGCTGAGCCAACTCCCGCTTATAACCGTATTCTGCTCTCGCCACTGCTGGCCGGCGAGATGACTCAAGATGCACTCACTCTGCGTGATGCTCAGTGGTACGAGGACCAGGGTGTCACGCTGATTCTTGGCGAAAAAGTCGACGCCCTTCATCGCGACCGCCGAACCGTGGTCACCGACACCGGCCGCACGCTGCCTTACGACCACCTAGTGCTTGCTACCGGCTCGCGCCCAGCAATGCCCGATGTACCTGGAATTGAGCTTGCGGGCGTGCACGGCTTTCGTGACTTGCAAGATGCTGATGCGCTGACCGACATCGCTCAACGCGGTGGTGAGGCAGTCGTGATTGGCGGCGGCCTGCTAGGCCTGGAAGCTGCCGAGGGGCTGCGTAAGCGCGGCAACGATATCAGCGTCAGCGTACTCCAGCGCAGTGAACGCTTAATGAATCGCCAGTTGGATACCACCGCCTCACACCTGCTTGAAAACGAACTGTCCCAGCGCGGCTTGAAGATTATTACCGGCGCCCAGTTAGCACGGCTTGAGGGCAACGCCCAAGGACAGGTCAGCAAGCTTCATCTTGATGATGGCCGCCAACTGGCTGCCACGAGCGTCATTGTTGCAGCGGGCATTACGCCTAACGCAGCACTTGGCCACCAGGCGGGCCTGACCACCGAGCGCGCTATCGTGGTGGATGAGTTTCTCACCACCAGCGACCCAGCGATTTCAGCACTGGGTGAGTGCTGCCAATTTGATGGCACTACGTACGGCTTGGTGGAACCGATCTGGCGTCAGGTGGAAGTACTCGCCGCCCGGCTAGGTGGCACACCTACCCTTGGCTACGCGGATGCTCCCAGCGCCACCAAACTCAAAATCAGCGGCGTGGCGCTCTATGCCTTTGGCCCCACCGAGGCCAGCGCCGAGCACGAAGTGCTGAATTACCACGACATTGAGCGCGGTGACTACCGCCGCCTGCTGCTGCGCGATGGCCAGATAGAAGGCGCGGTGCTTTACGGCGACACCAGCCAAGGCCCCTGGTACTTCGAGCAGGCGCTCGCAGGTACCGATCTCAACGCTTACCGCCACGCCCTGCTGTTTGGTGCCGCTGATGTTGAAGTACTCCAGACCAACATAGCGGAACAGCAGAGCGACACTCCCCATTTATCGACCTTAGAGGTGGCATAATGTCTAGCCCAAAAACGGCAACTCCCGAACAGCTTATTATTATCGGCAACGGCATGGTCGGCCACCACTTGGTCGAGCAGCTCGTCGATAACGGTGCCCTTGAGCGCTATCACGTCACCGTGTTTGGCGAAGAGCGCCACCGCGCCTACGACCGGGTGCACCTATCTGAATACTTCAGCGGCCGCGACGCCGATTCGCTCGCGCTTTGCGAAGCGGATTACTACGCCGTAAGCGGCGTGGAACTGCGCACTGGCGAGGCTGTAATCGAGATCGACCGCAACGCGCAAGAAGTGGTCACCGACCAAGGCCGTTACCCGTATGACCGCTTGGTGTTGGCCACCGGCTCCTTCCCCTTTGTGCCGCCGATTCCCGGCAACGACCGCGATGGATGCCTGGTTTACCGCACCCTGGACGACCTGGACGCCATTCAGGCCGCCGCCGAAAACGCTACCACCGGCGTGGTGGTGGGCGGTGGCCTACTCGGCTTGGAAGCGGCTAACGCCCTGCGCGGCTTAAACCTGGATACCGCCGTGGTGGAGTTCGCTTCACGCCTAATGCCCATGCAGGTGGATAATGAAGGCGGCGAGCTGCTGCGCGAAAAAATCGAAGCTCTGGGTGTACAGGTGCTCACTGAGCGCGCCACCCAGCGCATTGAAGATGGCGAGGCGAGCCGACACCGCATGGTCTTCCAGGACGACAAGGTGTTGGAAACCGACCTGATCGTGTTCTCGGCGGGCATTCGCCCCCGCGATCAACTAGCCCGTGACTGCGGTCTGGAGATTGGCGAACGCGGCGGCGTGGTAGTGGATAACCAGTGCCTCACCAACGACCCGGCCATTCTGGCGATTGGCGAAGTCGCACTATGGAACCAAAGCATTTTCGGCTTGGTGGCACCAGGCTACCAGATGGCCAAAACGGCGCTGTCGACGCTAACCGAAGGCGATATTCAGTTTGGCGGCGCCGATATGAGCACAAAGCTCAAGCTACTGGGCGTGGATGTGGGTTCGATTGGCGATGCTCACGGTAACCAGAACCCCGGCGCGCGGATGTTTCGCTACCTGGATCCCATCAAGCAGGAGTACCGCAAGCTGGTAGTCTCCAGCGATGGTAAAAAACTATTGGGCGCCATGCTGGTCGGCGACAACAGCGTTTACGACACGCTGCTGCAGTACTATTCCAACGGTATTGAGCTGCCCGCTGAACCCGCCTCGCTGATTCTGCCGCAAAGCAGCGGCGCCGCGCCAACGCTCGGCCCCGGTGCACTGCCCGAAACTGCCACCATCTGCTCTTGCCATAACGTCACCAAGGGCGACATTTGCGCCACGATTGACGGCGGTGCGGTAGATCTTGGTGGCGTCAAAGGCGCCACCAAGGCCAGCACCGGCTGCGGCGGCTGCACCGCGCTGCTTAAAAGCGTGGTGGATCACGAGCTGGAAGCCCGCGGCGTGGAAGTCGATAAATCGATTTGCGAGCACTTCGCCCATACCCGCCAGGGACTTTACGATATCGTCCGTGTAGAGGGCATTAAAACCTTCACCGACTTGATTGAAAAACACGGCAACGCCGACACCCACCGTCTGGGCTGCGACATCTGCAAACCCGCCGTGGCGTCCATTCTGGCCTCCTGCTTCAATGAGCCGATCACCGATGCGGCGCATATCCCGTTGCAGGATACCAACGACACCTTTATGGCTAACATGCAGAAAAACGGCACCTACTCGGTGGTGCCGCGTGTGGCTGGTGGCGAGATTACGCCCGACAAACTGATCGCCCTGGGCGAAGTGGCCAACAAATATAGCCTCTACTCCAAGGTGACGGGCGGCCAGCGTATCGACTTGTTCGGCGCGCGGCTGGAAGACCTGCCGGATATCTGGAGCGAGCTGATTGCCGCAGGCTTCGAGACCGGCCACGCCTACGGTAAATCGCTGCGTACGGTGAAATCTTGTGTGGGCAGCACTTGGTGCCGCTACGGCGTGCAGGACAGCGTTGGCATGGCGATCCAGCTGGAGAACCGCTACAAAGGCCTGCGTTCCCCTCACAAGATCAAATTCGGCGTTTCCGGCTGCACCCGCGAGTGCGCCGAGGCCCAGAGCAAAGATATTGGCATTATCGCCACCGAAAACGGCTGGAATTTGTACGTGTGCGGTAACGGCGGCATGCGCCCTCGCCACGCCGAACTGTTCGCTACCGACCTGGACGACGAGCAGCTCTACCGCACTATTGACCGCTTCTTAATGTTCTACGTGCGCACCGCCGACCGGCTGCAGCGCACCTCGGTATGGCGTGAAAATCTTGACGGCGGCCTGGAGTATCTTAAAGAGGTGATTCTGGAAGATAGCCTGGGTATCAACGACGAGCTGGAGCGTCAGATGCAAACCGTGGTGGACACCTACCAGTGCGAATGGGCCGACGCCATTAGCGACCCGGAAAAGCTCAAGCGCTTCCGCAGCTTCGTCAACGACGACCGTCCGGATCCGTCCATCATTATGACCAGTGAACGTGGCCAGCTTCGGCCTGCTTGATTGATGCGTTAACTGACTCTGAATAAAAACGAGGCAACTCATGACCGCAACGGCACTGAAAAAAGAGATGGATACCATGGCGGAACAAACCACCAAGACGTGGCAAAAGGTCTGCACCAAGGCCGATCTTGTCGAGTTTTCGGGCGTCGCCGCCTGGATTGAAACCGCCGATGGCCCCGCCCAAGTGGCTATTTTTTACTTGCCAGGGCTGAGACAAGGAAAGGATCACGAACTTTACGCCCTCGACCATTTTGATCCCTTCTCCAAGGCCAATGTGATCGCCCGCGGCATCGTTGGTGACCTTAAAGGTGCCGCCGTCGTCGCCTCGCCTATCTACAAGCAACACTTCCGTTTTGAAGATGGGCAGTGTTTGGAAGATGAGAGCGTCAAACTGCGCACCTGGAAGATCGAATTTAAAGGTAATGAGGTGTGGGTTGAGGGGTAACCACATTAATTAGCTTTGATAAATCGACAACGCCGCCTTCAGGGCGGCGTTGTCGTTAGTGGGAAGTAACTCTCAAACGTTATTCATCCAGATGCTTATTCATCCAAACCCTAATCATTCATAAACTGAATCAGCGCCTGATTAAACTCATCTGGGTGCGTGGCATTCAGGCCATGCGGACCACCCTTGATCACTTCCGTCTTCGCGTTGGGCAGTAGCTCCTGGGTTCGCTTGCCGCTGACCTCAAAGGGCACGATACCGTCTGCATCACCGTGCAGCACTAGCGTGGGGATATCGATCTTAGGCAAGTCTTTACGAAAATCGGTGTAGCTGAAGGCTTTGATGCAGTCGTAGGTCGCTTGGGGTGATGCAAAGGCGGCAATATCGCGATGGTACTGGCGGTTCGGTTCACTGATTAAATCGCTGCGCTCACCGGCAGCAAAGAAGTTCTTGGTAAACTCCTTCAGGAAGGCGATACGGTCACCTTTCACCCCCTCCAGAAACTGATTGATCGTCGCGTCATCCAGGCCACCTTCGGGGTTGTCGTCAGCTTTATACAGGTAAGGCGGCACAGCAGCGGCAAACACGGCTTTACTCACCCGGCCAGTGCCGTAGCTTGAGAGGTAGCGGGCCACTTCGCCGCCGCCCATGGAAAAGCCCACCAGGGTGGCATCGTGTAGATCCAGCGTGTCGATCAATTTTTTAAGGTCTGTTGCGAGCGTATCGTAGTCGTAGCCGCCATCGGCCTGCGTCGACCAACCAAATCCCCGGCGGTCATAGGTCACGACTTTATAGCCTGCCTCAACCAGCGCTGGCACCTGTTTTTCCCATGAACGACCACTAAGTGGCCAGCCATGAATGAGCACCACAGGCTTACCTGCCCCACGTACTTCGTAATAAAGCTCTACCGGCGTGCCCTGCTCCGTTCCTACGCTCAGCATTGGCATCGTCTCACCCTCCTGTTTGGCTTAACGTGAATCAAACAAATGTGCTCTAAGGTTAGTAGAACTAGCAGTGCTGTCCAAAGGAAGGCGTTGGGCAGTCTGGTCAGAAAGCAGGGCGAAAGACATCAGCACGGCGCCGTCGATAAGTCACTAACAAAATTGCTATGCTTAGCGGCTATTTATACGGTGTGCACTCTGGAGCAGAAACGTTTGTGAAGAAAGAATCGAGTACCTTGGCCTTCTCCGCTGTTATGGCGCTGCTCATTGGCTGTGCAGGCATCGTGGCCACGCTGGCCTCTAACTCTCAAGCGATCCTACTGGATGGGCTATTTAATCTGATCTATTTCAGCGTTGCCCTCGTGACCATTAAGGTCAGCAAGCTTGCCAGCCGCCCGGACAGCGAATCCTACCCTTTTGGCTATAGCTACTTCGAGTCGCTAGTCAATCTTTGCAAAGGGCTGCTGATTTTAGGCGTTTCCATTTTTGCACTGGTGGATGCTGTCGCCGCGCTACTAACAGGCGGTCGTGACATTGCCGCTGGGCTTGCCGTTATCTACGCCCTCTTTGCCACCGCGGCCTGCTCGCTTACCGCCTGGGTCATGCACCGCAGCCAGCGCCATGTCAGTAGCCCCCTGGTGGCAGCAGACAAACTCAACTGGCTGGTCAACAGCGTCATTTCTGCCGCCGTACTCGCGGCGTTTTGTTTGGTGATGCTGTTTGAACACCTGGGCTGGCTGGCCATTCTGCCCTACGTGGATGCGGTATTGGTGATTGCGGTGGTGGTGCTGTGTTTGGGCGTACCGGTGCGCATGGCTTCCCAAGCACTGCAGGAACTGCTTAACAAGACCCCGGAGGAGGCCATCGCAGCACCCGTCCGCCGCGCCGTTGCGAATGCCCTGGCGAGCACTGACACGCAAGAGGTGCGCGTGCGTATGGTTCGCCCTGGCCGCCTGCTGTATGTGATGGTGCATGTGGTATTGCCAGAGGAACCCAATTTGACCATCGTTCATCAAGATGCGCTGCGCGCACGGGTCGATGAAGAAGTGCGCCGTTACTATTCGCTGGTGGTGTGTGATGTAGTGTTTACCGCCAACACCCGCTGGGCCGCGCCCTCTTGCGGGCTGTTGGTCGAAAAAGGGTAGCTTAAGTGGTCGTCGATCACGTGAGCGCTCTGCGCAGCAAAGCGAACGCCGTGATCACACCGCCTAATAGCGCAAAACCAAACAGCGTTAGCGCCAGGGTATGCCCCACTGCATCAATAAGCGCCCCGGTCGTGATCACCGGGAGGCTGAAGCCAATATACGCCATCAAAAAATAGCCTGCGCTGGCCTCGGGCGCGGACGCATCGGCCGCTGCCAACACGCCACTCAACCCACCCAGGTAGATAAACCCATAGCAGGCGCTACTGGCGGCCACCGTACCCAGCAGCACCGCTGCTAGGTAGCCTTGAAGGGCTCCCCAGGCGATCAGCGCATAGGCAATCGGCAAAATCACCAGCCCCAGCAGCGTCGCCCTTCTTGGCGCGAACCGTCTTGCCCAGGGCTGAAACAGCACCCCACAGCTGCAAATCCCGAACGTGGCGAAGCCGCTCCAGGCGGCTAAACCGTGTCGCTGCAGGGCGGAAGGGAGTATCGCAATCACTAATCCCACCGTCGCCCAGGCCAGCAAAATAGCCAACCCAAAGGCAAATGCGCCCCGAGGGTAACTAGGCAGACGCAGCAGCGAGCGGTTAGTGTCACTCGGCGGGCTATCCTCCAATGTGGTGACCACCACTAGCGCCAGCACCGCGGCGACCAGGTAAATCCATAGGCTGGGCGGCGACACACTGGGGGTATGAAAAAGAAACAGGCTGGTGACCGCTGCTCCCAGGCCAAACCCAAGCGAGGTGCTGGCCGTCACGTAATTGGTGGCGAGGCGATTATCATCCCCATCCACGAGCAGTTGCATATACGCAGGCGCCACTGCCGACGTTAATCCCATGCTAATACCCAACAGGAAGCGGGCAACCCCTAGTGCCACTAGGTTGGGAGCTATCAAGATCATCGCCGTCGCCATCAGGCTTAACAGTAGTGCAGCAATGATCAATGGCTTGCGCCCCACCCGATCTGCCAAGCCATTTAAGCCCAGCAGCACCGGCAAGACACCCGCCACATAGCAAGCGAAGGCAAGCGTGGTTGCCCCTACCCCCAAGCCGTCGCGCGCCGCCAGTGCATCGTAGAGCGGCGCCTGTAAATTAACTGCCGTGGTAATCATGCACAGCGCAAAGGCCAGATAAACGGCGCTACGTTGGGTGATGGTTCGATTTAAAGCGCGGTTCATAGCGTTACCCTAAATAAGCCAATATTTGAACCACTAAGCTCCCACGCTTGCCGATCACCGGTAAGGTACACTTAACCACCACTTTCAAGACACTGTTCCGCCCTTTTCGAGAACAGTGCTGAGCCACAGGGTCAGCTATGAAGCTTAAGGTTAACCGCGACGCCCCCACACCCATTGCACAGCAGATTGAAGCCGGTATTCGCACCTGGATTGCCGCGCACGGTGCCGGTGGTGGCCGCCGTTTACCCTCTATTCGCCGCTTGGCCGCGACCCATCATATTAGCCGTAACGCGGTGATTGACGCCTATGAGCGCTTGGTGGCTGCCGGTTTGGTGCGCTCACGGCCCGGGTCAGGTTTTTATGTGGCGGATAGCGCGGCAGCCCTGGTATCGCAGCCAGCAGCTACGAGCGGATTGGAAGAGGTCACCAATGGCCTGTGGGGGCTTTTCAGTGCCAGTGAGCACACGCTTAAGCTGGGCTGCGGCTGGCTACCCAGCCACTGGCGCGAGGACGATGACCTGCCCCATGCCATTCGCCAGGTCGCGCGTAAAAGCCGCTCGGGAATTTTCGAGTACAGCACGCCGCAGGGGCCTGAAGAATTACGCCGCCTGATCCAAGAGCGTCTGCGCCCGCTAGCGATCAATGCCGACGCCCAGCAGATCGTGATGACCAGCGGCGGCAGCCATTCGCTGGATCTATTGGTAAGGATGCTGCTTGAACCGGGCGATGTGGTGTTCGTGGAATCACCGGGTTATTACAACCTGTTCGGCCTGCTGCACTTGCAGCGCATCCGCGTGATTGGCGTACCGCGATTGGCCGATGGGCCAGATATCGAACGCCTGGAAGCGTTACTGGCGAAGTACCAACCCAAACTGTTTTACATTAACAGCGTGTTTCATAACCCCACGGGCAGCACCCTCACCCCAGCGATTGCTCACCGGGTGTTGCAGCTCGCCGAACGACACGATTTTCAGATTATTGAAGACGATATCTACGCGGATTTTCAGCACGCACCGACGACACGCCTTGCCGCTTTAGATGGCTTGAATCGGGTGCTCTACCTTGGCAGCTTCTCAAAAAGCCTCTCCTCTTCGCTGCGGGTAGGCTTTATCGCCTCACCCCCCTCTCTGATGCAGCGGTTGGTCGATATCAAGATGCTGACCAGCATTTCTGCGTCGCGCTTTGCGGAGCAAGTGGTCACTACCATGTTACAGAACGGCAGTTATCGAAAGCTGACCGAGCGGCTGCGCACCAAGCTCGCCAATCAAATGGCGTTGGCGCTAAGTATTCTCAAAAAGTCGAACTGGGAGGTTTATACCGAACCGGCAGGAGGAATGTTTGTGTGGGCCAAGCCACCGGCCACCATCACGCCAGAGGCGCTGTCTGAGCTGGCTGACCGGTGCGAGGTAATGCTGTCACCAGGCCATCTGTTCTTTGCGGATCATCAACCAACCCCCTGGCTCCGGCTAAACGTTGCCTATATGCAGGATCCCAGGGCGAAGGCGTTTATTGATGCAGTTCGTTGAACCTACCCTTCCTTAACCTCTTTCACTGGCCATACATCCGCATCCACAAGCTCTGGGCGTTTCAGTATGACAGGGTCAAATATCGGTTCTTTAATACCGTCACGGCGCTGGCGCTCATAGTCTTTCAGCACGGCTACGGCAATTGGCCCCATGATGAGTATCGCAAACAGGTTGGTAGTCGCCATCAGCCCCATCGCAAGATCGGCAAAGTCCCAGACAACACTCAGTTCAGCCACCGAGCCGAGCAGCACCATGACGATCACAATCACCTTGAACACGCCCACCGCTTTTGCGGCGTGACGGCGGAACAGGAATTCGATATTCACCGCTGAGAACGAGAAGTTGGCCAAGATTGAGGTAAAGGCAAAAAACAAAATCGCCAGCGCAATGAATATCTCACCAAACCCGCCTAGATGATCCACCATGGCATCCTGGGTCAGTTGAATACCTTCAATACTATCGCCCGGCGACTCCGACATCAGCCGCTCATAAACACCAGAAAGCAGAATCACTACCGCGGTGCAGCTACAAATCACGATGGTATCGACGAACACCCCGAAAGACTGCACTAAGCCTTGGGCCGCCGGGTGCTTGACGGTCGCCTGGGCCGCCGCATTCGGGGTGGAACCCATGCCCGCTTCATTGGAGAACAGGCCACGCTTGACGCCGTTTTCCATCGCCGCTTTGATCGCATAGCCAGCTGCACCGCCTACCGCTGGGCCAAGCCCAAAAGCACTCATCACAATCAACGAGAGCATGTCAGGCACGGCAGAAAGGTTAGTCACCAGAATCCATAGCGCCACGAGCAGATAAGCAATCGCCATCGCTGGCACAATTTTCTCAGCGGTACGCGCTACCGACTTGAGGCCACCATAAATAACAAAACCTGCCAAGATGGCAATCACGACGCCCGTCAGCCAATTGGGAATGCCAAAGGCGCCATTCATCCCTTGCGCGATAGTATTGGATTGCGCCGCGTTAAACGCCAAGCCATAAGCAATAATCAGAAACACTGCGAACAGCGCGCCTAACCAGCGCCACCCCAGGCAGCGTTCAATATAGTAAGCCGGCCCGCCACGGAATACGCCATCCTCGTTGCGATGCTTATAGACCTGGGCCAAGGTCGACTCGATAAACGCGGTGGCAAAACCCAGCAGCGCGGTCACCCACATCCAGAAAATCGCCCCCGGCCCGCCAATCCAGAGCGCCAGAGCCACACCGGCTAGATTACCGGTACCGACCCGCGCTGCCATCGACGTCGCAAAGGCCTGAAAGCCACTGATACCATCCCCAGCCCCGCGGGCAGTGAATGTCACATACGCCATGTGCCTGAACAGACGAAACTGCATCCCCTTGGTCATAATGGTGAACAGCAGGCCAGCGCCTAGCAGTAGATAGACAAGAATGTAGCTCCAAATAAAGTTACTGACAGGCATCATGATGGCATAGAGACCATCGCGCAGCGGGGCAATGAGTAATTCGAGGGTCTCCATGGGAATGCTCTCCAGTTAGCGTTTGTTCACACCCGGGTTACCAGAAAATCCAGGAAGTACCCTAGCCCGAGGTGTTGAAATGGCCGCCGAAAACACGACGCCCCCCCCGATTCTAGCCAGTTTTTGTAGCAGCCCCAAAAAACGCCTTAAAAAACCTCGCAGCTTACCCTTAATGATTGCGACGTTAGCTACTCGCTAATGCCTTGAGCTCGTCATACAACACCTGAGGGAAAGTGATGCCATTTACTTGGCTTCGCTCTCTTGCCTCAAAGCGGCGCTGAGAAGGCAAGCGTGCACCTTGGCCCAGAATGCTCTCGAAAAGGACTTCAGCGTGGTTGAGGTGGCCCTCTGCGCCCTTGCCCAGAAAAGCCTCAGGTGACATCGCGATAATCAGCTCGCCATGAAAGGGTTTGCCGGTTTTTTCGGCATTCGCCGCCTGGGTTTCATGGCCTAGCAGATCACCAATCAGCGGGCCTGCCAATAGCTCCACCATGGTGGAAAGCGCAGAGCCTTTATAGCTGCCAAAAGTCAACATGGCGCCAGCGAGGGCTGCCACAGGGTCAGTCGTCGAGTTTCCCTCATCATCCATCGCCCACCCTTCAGGAATCGATTTACCCGCACGCCGATGTAGCTCTATCTCGCCACGGGCGACCACGCTGGTGGCAAAATCAAACGTATAGGGTGTCTTCCCTGGGCGAGGCCAGGAAAAGGCAATGGGATTGGTACCAAAAAGGGGCGAAGTACCACCCGCCGGAGCAACAAAAGCATGGCTTGGGGTCATGGCTAACGCCACAAGCCCCTCTGCTGAAAGTGCTTCAACTTCGGGCCACAGTGCTGAGAAATGGAAGCTATTATTAATGGCAAGCGCCGCAATCCCATTGTGTCTAGCTTTTTCGATTAGGTAGGGCTTACCCCTTTCAAACGACAGCAGCGAGCAGCCCTTATTAGCGTTAACTTTGACGACACTTGTTGCTTGGTCAGTGATAGTCGGCTCGGCTTGGGTATCAACCCCGTCATTCAAGGCGGTTTGGACACACCCAATCAGCCGGTATAAACCGTGGGAATGGCACTCATCACGCTGGGCCGCTATGACGCTGCGGGTAATCGCGTCGGCGTGGGTTTGGCTAAAGCCATTATGGGTAAGCACTTTGTTACTCAGCGCTTCGGCTTCTTGTAGAGAAATAGTAATAGCATCACTCATAGCATCACCTTACACACTCTTGTTGTTACTTCTTTATTTACAACCGCCTTTAAAAACCGCACTAAAAAAGCAGGCAATGAATGCCTGCTTGTGGAATGCGCGATAATGACAGCTATTTTTTAAAGTTCGCGTTTGCCGTCGACTAGCCGCGAAACCTTCAGCGGATTACCCTCTTTAAGCGCGTCCGGCAGCAAGCCTTCTGGTAATGACTGGTAGCATACTGGCCGTAGGAAACGGTGAATGGCCGCCGAACCTACCGAGGTAGTACGCGAATCAGACGTTGCTGGGAACGGCCCGCCGTGCACCATGGCATGGCAAACTTCGACCCCGGTGGGCCAGCCATTGGCGAGAATACGGCCTGCTTTACGCTCAAGCGTCGGCAGCAGTGCTTTAGCAGCCTCGATATCCGCATCATCCATATGCAGCGTAACGGTGAGCTGGCCTTCTAGCTGCTCAGCGACGCGCTTAACCTCAGCCGCATCGGCACATTCAACCACCAATGAACTGGCACCGAACACCTCGGCTTGCAGCGCTTTTGATGCAAGGAAATCGCTCGCAGAGGCGGCAAACAAACCGGTTTGGCACTGATAGGCGCTGCCAGTTTGGCCACGGGCGATTTCACGCACGTTGGCTGCGCCGCTCAGGCTGGAAACGCCCTCTTGATAGGCGCGATGAATACCCGGCGTCAGCATGGTCTGCGCGCCGCTGGCTGCCACTGCACCACGTGCCGCCTCAATGAACGCGTCAAGCTCTGGGCCTTTAATGGCGATAACCAGACCGGGGTTAGTGCAAAATTGCCCCGCGCCCATATTGAGCGAACCGACAAACGCTTCACCCAGTGCTTTACCACGCGATTTAAGGGCTTCCGGCAGCAAGAAGACGGGGTTAATGCTACTCATCTCAGCGTAGACCGGAATCGGCTGGGGGCGTGCTTGGGCTGTTTTCATCAGCGCCATGCCGCCACTGCGCGAACCGGTAAAGCCCACCGCTTGAATACGCGGGTCATCGACCAGCGCCTGACCAATTTCATTACCGGCACCAAACAGCAGCGAGAAAACACCTTCCGGCAAATTGCAGGCTTTTACGGCTTTTTGAATCGCCTGCCCGACGAGCTCAGAGGTACCCGGGTGCGCCGAGTGGCCTTTCACCACGACCGGGCAACCAGCGGCGAGCGCTGACGCGGCATCACCACCGGCCACCGAAAACGCCAGCGGGAAGTTGCTAGCACCGAATACCGCAACTGGGCCTAGGGCGATATGGCGCTGACGCAGATCCGCTCGCGGCAGTGGCTGGCGATCTGGCATTGCCGGATCGATACGTACATCTAACCACTCACCCGCACGTACGACCGAAGCAAACAGGCGCAGCTGCCCGCAGGTTCTGCCCCGCTCACCTTCGATCCGTGCTTGCGGTAGGCCGGTTTCGGCCATGGCGCGCTCAATCAGCTCGCTACCGATGGCTTCAATTTCACTGGCGATGGTCTCTAGAAACGTCGCCCGCACTTCGAGGGACGTTTCGCGATAAGTGCTATAAGCTGCCTCGGCTAGTTCGCAGGCTTGCTCAACATGGGCCCGACTGCCACCCACATAAACGGGCGCTAGCTTTTCACCGGTGGCGGGATTCACCGCTTGAATGTTGGCTTGGGTACCGGTCACTGCTTGTTGACCAATTAGCATTTTGCCTCGAATCGTCATGGGTCGCTCCTTATAGGGTCAGTGATATCACTGTTCGCGATACTGGGCATACGTGTTGCGCGCCCGGTTGAGGTGCTGAAACATCGTTTCGCGGGCGGCTTGAGCATCGCGGGAAAGAATCGCTTCAAGTATGTAAGAGTGTTCTTCCTGCACTCGTTCTAAATAACGTTCAGAGGAGATCGGATTAATATCAATGCTTAACAGCTTGGCGCGAGGAATGACGCTCTGGCTCCACTGCTTATAAAAGGATTGAAAGAAGGGATTTTTGGTCGCTGTGGCAATCGCAAAATGGAAAAGATAATCTTCTTCGCGCGCTTGTGATTTGGCAGCGTACGTTTTACTAAACGCAGCGTGCTGCGCTTCGAGTCGCTGACGATCTTCATCATCGTAACGTAATGCTGCCAGCTCAGCCGCAGTGGGCTCTAGCGTTAAACGTAGCTCCAGCAAATGTAAGATATCTTCGACGGTGGTCGGATTAATGCGCTCAGCAGGCCGCGCCTCTACGGTAGATGAGCGCAGCACCGATGTGCCGACACCCCGTCGAGTCTCCACCAGCCCCAGCGATTTAAGGTGGGTAATCGCCTCGCGTATTACCGTGCGGCTAACGCCAAAGGAGTCACACAGGCTGTTCTCGGTGGGTAGTTTATCCCCCACCGCAACCTTGCCCTGAGTGATCAACGCTTCCAGCTGGTCAGCTACGTGAACGGACAAGCTGCCCTGCTGCGTCACTTTGCTTACTTGAAGCGGTTTTAGAGCAGATGCCGTTGCGCTAGGTTTGGCCATGAAAGCTGTCCTTCATTAATGCCTAAAGTTGTATTATATCGTACAACTCAGGACTTATAAGTACTATTAAACGTCGTCTGGGTGCCCTGATTTAGTAAATTTACCGCCTTGAAAACGTACAGCCAAATCCTTGCTATCAATGGTCCGATCAAGCTGCTCGGTCTCTTCCCGCCAAGGCTCTGAGCTGTCTTTAGGTGCCCAACCCAAAAAGCTGGCATGGGAGTTATCCCACCATTTTTCAGCATTATCCGATGCGCCGTAAATTACTGTATGCCCTAAACTCGGCGTCACAAAAGCACGCTGCAAAAGACTGACAAAATCCGCCAAGCTCAGCCACGTTGCCATCATGCGGGTATCAACAGGCTTATCGAAGCACGAGCCAATTCTCACGCTAAGCGTCTCTACACCAAACTTGTCGTGATAGAGGCTAGCGAGGTTTTCACCAAAGCATTTTGAAACGCCATAAAGGGAATCCGGCTTTTGAACTACCTGGGTATCGATACGCTGATGGCGCTCATAAAAACCGATGACGTGATTGGAGCTGGCGAACACAATCCGCGGCTTCCCTTGTTTACGGGCCGCTTCATAAAGGTGATAAGTGCCCATGATATTGGCCTGCAAAATGGCCTCCCAGGGGCTTTCTACCGACATGCCGCCTAGGTGAACGATACCATCGCAGTCGCGCACCAGTTCTGAGACTGCCTGCATATCGCTAAGATCGGCTTGAACTAGCTCTTCACCTTCACCCGCCTCGCCTAATGGAGCCATATCAGATAAACGAACATGCTTGGCGAGTTTGGATAAATGAGGCCGCAAGCTGTTGCCCAGACCACCCGCCGCACCGGTAACTAAAAGTCGATTTAACATAAGAACTCCTTACTGTTTTGTATAAACCATTAAATAAAGCGTTGTTTTAGAAGCCGTCAGTTTTAAAAGCCATCTGTTTTAAAAGCCATAGAGCGCGGCAGGATTATCCACCAGAATCTTTTGGCGAATACTCTCATCGGCCCAATGCAGCAAGACATCCAGCTGTTCAGCATCGTCGGGATACTGCTCTCTGGGGACGCCAACATGGGGCCAGTTTGAGCCCCAGATCACCCGCTCAGGGGCATGCTGGATAAGCCGCTTAGCAAGCGGGCTAACATCAGCATACTCAGGCCCGCCGCTTAAACTGGTTTCATAACCGCCGCAGATTTTTATCCATGCATTACCACGATCCAGCAAGCTTAGTATTTGCGCTACCCTAGGATCATCAGCAACTACCGGCGGCATAAATTTACCGATGTGATCAATGATGTAATCGGTTTCGATCGCTTGCAGCGTGGCCATGTAGTTATCGATCTCATGGCTATTGAACTGCACCATTAAATGCCAACCAAACGCTTTTACCCGCGCCTCCACTGCGGCTAACCCCTCCATCCCGACGGCCCCACCGGGTAGCTGCATAATTCTGGCACCCCGAGCACCTTGAGCATGTAGCGTTTCAACCTGTGATTCAGAAATATCCGTGGGGACTGCCACAACCGCTCTGGCGCGCGCCTGCCCAATGTCCGCCACGCCTTGCAAAATCGAGCGATTATCAAACTGGTAAGCGTTAGATTGCGCTACCACAACGCGCTCCAGCGAAAGCCGCTGCTGAACTTGGCGGTAGTCGGCCACTGTCGCCAACTCGGCAATGTTTGGGCCACCCGCCTGCGCTTCATAGCCGGGCAAATATAAATGCATATGGCAATCGGTTGCCCCTGCAGGCGCCTTTAAAGCAGGCGGCGGCCCTGTTAGCGGACGTGTATTGGCGGGGATAGACAACGTTACTTCTCCCTAAGTGCATAGGTGGATAGCGCATCACGGTTAATTTCAATCCCCAGCCCGGGGCCATCAGGGATCGTCATCACGCCCTGATGATGCTCTAAAGGGGTTTGTACAACGGCTTGGCGGAAGGGGTTTTCAGTGCGGTCGAACTCCATAATGGGCTCGATAGGCTTGCGGCGTGGTGGGTTAGGCGGTAGCGCGGCCATAAACTGCAGGCTTGCCGCCAAACAGACCGCCGTTCCCCATACGTGTGGTACTAAGCGAACGCCATGCAGGGCGGCCATATCCGCCACCCGGCGCATTTCGCTGAACCCGCCGACGCCACAGATATCCGGCTGCACAATATCCACGGCGCGACGGGCCAGCGGCTCGTGCATGGCATAGCGACCATGCCAGTTTTCACCACTGGCAACAGGGATCGGCTGACCGGCACGAACCGCTTCATAAGTAGAAATTTGTTCAGGTAGAACGGGCTCTTCAAACCAATCGATACCGTATTGCGCGGCGCGCTTGCCCAGCTCAATGGCTTCCAAGTAATCGTAACCGTGATTGGCATCAATCATCATGCGCATATCCGGCCCAAGGGCATCACGTACGGCGGCAATCACCGCAAGATCTTCCTCGACATCGAAGCCAATTTTTATCTTAACGGCGTGAAAACCATCGCGACGGTAGCCTGCTACTTCTGCAGCTATATCCGTGACGCGATCAACGCCCTCTCGGCGGAAAGAGCCGGTGGCGTAGGCGCGCACGCTGTCGCGAAAACGTCCACCCAGTAGCGTCGAGATAGGTACACCAAAGTGCTTGCCTTTAATATCCCACAGCGCAATATCAATACCGCTTAAGGCCGTCACGGTTAAGCCACGCTGACCTTGGTCGCGTAACCGGTTATAGAGCGTTAACCAAACTTTCTCTGTTTGGAGAGGATCTTCGCCTACGAGCGATTGGGCGTAGACCTCCACAATGGCGGCATTAGGCTTCGCGGGCCCCAAGCACTCGCCCCAACCGATGGTGCCATCGTCACAAATGACTTCGACTAAGCAGTGTTGGCGGCGCGAAAAATGCATAGAGGCACTTTCAAACGCCGTCTCAAGCTGATAATCAAGTATATGGGTGTTTACAGCGACGACTTTCATGATCTGTCTATCCTTGTTAGCGATTTTAATCAAACGGACTTATTGAAAAAAGCTGGGTAGCGTCAAAGAGATAGCGGGCACATAGGTCACCAGCATCAAGGCCACAAACAGCGCTAAGAAGAACGGCCAAATAGTGCGCACTGCTTCCTCAATTTTGATTTTGCCGATCACGCAGCCGACAAACAGGCAGGCCCCAACGGGAGGTGTACATAGCCCTAGCCCCAGGTTCATCATTAAAATAATGCCGAACTGGATCGGGTCCATGCCGAACTGCATGGCCACCGGAAGAAAAATAGGCGTACAGATAAGAATTAACGCCGCCATGTCCATAATCATCCCTAAAATCAATAGGATGATATTAAGCATGAGGAAAATAACCAGCGGCTTATCGGAAATAGCCATCAGGCCTGTTGTCAGCATTTCCGGAACATTATAGAGCGCTAGCAGGTAGGAAAAGGCCGATGCACACCCGACCAATATCATCACCAGCGAGGTGGTTTTTACGGCTTGAATCACGGCTGACTTAAACGATG
The DNA here is from genome assembly GCF_055725665.1 of Vreelandella sp. DA03-1M. Taxonomy (NCBI): domain Bacteria; kingdom Pseudomonadati; phylum Pseudomonadota; class Gammaproteobacteria; order Oceanospirillales; family Halomonadaceae; genus Vreelandella; species Vreelandella sp. DA03-1M. The sequence continues at coordinate 1,063,251 of NZ_CM146798.1, read as the reverse complement.
CCCAGGTCAATTCGCGGTAAACCAAACCGGTCACCACAATGGCATAGATAGCCCCGAAGGCGCCCGACTCCGTGACGGTTAGGATGCCTGACAGCACCCCACCAACGATTATTACAGCCGTCATCAGGCCAGGCAGCGAGGCGACAAAACTAATCATCAGTGCATACCAACCAGGGAATGCTTCACCTTTGTAGCCGCGTTTAACCGCAACGATGTAGGCCGCAACGGCTAGGCTTATGCACATCAAAATTCCCGGAACAATACCGGCGATAAACAATTGAGTAACGGAAATGCCACCGCCTGCTGCGACCGCATAAAGAATCATGTTATGGCTAGGAGGAATCACGACACCCGCAATTGATGATGTCACGGTGACGTTGACGGCATAGTCGGCATCGTAGCCTTTCTCTTTCATTACCGGGATCAGGATAGAACCCAAAGCAGAGGTATCCGCTACTGCCGAGCCGGAGATTCCCCCGAACAGCATGGAAGAGCTGATATTCACCATTCCCAAACCACCGCGCACCTTACCGACCATCGCCGATGCTAAGCGCACCAAGCGAGTGGAGATACCGCCGTGCATCATTAGCTCACCGGCAAAGATAAAGAAGGGAATTGCGAGTAGTGAAAAAACGGAAATACCGGAGAGAATGCGCTGAAAGGCCACAAACAGCGGCAAGCCTTCATACAGGAAGGTAACAACGGCAGCTAAACCAACAGCAAAAGCAACCGGTGCGCCAACTATAAGGCCTAAGAAAAAGATCCCGAAAAGAATAATAAGACCCATCGTTTATACCCTCTTAACTTTTCGAGTCAGTAAGCGCTGCGCTATATCAGAGGCTGCAAAAAGCATGATTAATACACCACATATTACTAGGGGAGCTGCACGCCAACTTTCTGATAGTCCTATCATCGGGATGGCTCTATTCAGGTTTGACATGACTAATGTCCACCCCTGAAAGGCCATGAATCCGCCAAAGGAAAGAATAAAAAGGTCAGCAAGGTGATGCATTAAGCTACGTAAAGGGCCGCTAAAGCTCTCGCGTATAAAATCGATATTAAGATGGCTATGATGCCTGACACCTGCCGCTGCGCCTAAACAGGTGATATACACAACCAGCACTAGTGAGGCCTGTTCAACCCACGTAGGGGTATTGTTAAGTACATATCGGCCAAAGACTAACCATCCAAAGATAGTAATCAAGGCAACTAACAAAATACCCGCCACCAGGATGCATAAACTGGCAACACTATCTAAAATTCGATTCAGTGAGCCGCTATGTTCTGCGTCTTCTTTATCGACCGACGATTCAAGTTCGATACTCACGGCACGTTTCCTTTTTAACTTCCGACAGCGGCTACGTAACCGCTAGCTAACTGCCGGAAGCGTATGGGTGTCAGTATTACTCGGTGGCGCGAATTTCCGCGATCAGTTCACCCGTGCCAGGGTTGTTGGCGATAAACTCCTCATACATAGGCTCCATAAGGGCCTGGAAGGCGGCTTTATCGTCTACTTCGTTAATCTCAACACCATAGTCGAGAACAATCTGACGACTCTCTTCGGAGCTTTCCACCCATAGCTCGCGCTGACGTGCGGAAGCCTCTTCGGCTACTTCACGAACAATTTCCTGGTCTTCTTCCGAGAGTTCCTCCCAGCTGGATTTAGCCACGCACAGACACTCAGGAATAATCAAGTGCTCGGTTAATGAGTAGTACCCCGTTGCTTCATAGTGATTGCTTGACTCAAAAGAGGGATAGTTATTTTCAGCACCATCAAGTACGCCGGTGGTTAAGCTTTGGTACACCTCACCATAAGACATCGGCGTGGCGTTACCGCCCATGGCGGCAATCATGTCGACGTAAAGATCGTTATTCATCACGCGAATCTTTAAGCCTTCAACGTCTTCAGGGGTTTTAATAGGGCGTTGAGTGTTATATATGCTACGGGCACCCGAATCGAACCACGAAAGCACCACCAAGCCTTTATCTTCTAAGGCGTCGGCAAAACGCTCACCTATTTCACCATCCATTACCGTATGCATATGTTCAACATCATTGAACAGGAAGGGTAGCGAGAACACATTGGTTTCTGGAACGATCGGGCCCATCGGCCCCATATTAAAATTAGCAAAATCCAGCGCCCCGTTGCGGGTTTGCTCGATAGCGTCGGACTGATCCCCCAGCACCGCATTGTTATAAACACGTGGGTTAACGCGCCCTTCCGTTTGCTCCGCCACGGCGTCGGCAAACTCTTCTAGCGCCATGGTATTGGGGTAACCGTCAGGGTGAATATTCCAGCCACGCCAGTCTTCAGCTTGGGCAGGTAGCGCAATGGCGACTAATACAGCCACGCTGGCAATGGGGGCTAACGTTTTTAAAGTATGGTTTTTCATAGGGCTTGCGCTCATGCAGTTGTTATGTGTACGCATGTCTAACATCCTCTTATTATTGATAGTTATTTATTAGTTAATGCTGTTTTATAGCATCAATGACGTATTAGTCTTTTTTGCTACCTTGATAAGGGCTTCAAGCAACAGGCACTCCTCGTTGGTTGGCATTACCAGCGGTGCGCGAACATTGCCCGCTGGCCTACCGACAATGGCAGCACCTGCTTTGATGAGGCTAACGGCATAGCCTGCTTTTCGATCCCTGAGATCCACGAAAGGAATAAAAAAGTCGTTGGTAATCTGCTTCACGACGTCTTTATTGCCTTTACGCAACTCCTTGTAAAACGTGACAGCCATTTCTGGTACAAAGTTAAAAACGGCTGAGGAATAAGTATTCACGCCAATGGACACATAGGCTTCAGCAAAAATTTCTGCCGTAGGCACACCGCCGATATACACCAGCCGGTCGCCCACGGTTTTGACGATTTTGTTGAGTGCCTGAATATCGCCTTTGCCATCTTTCAGCCCCACTAAATTAGGGCAGTGATCGGCGAGTTGCTGAACAGAGGAAGCGGTCAAAATGCCATTGCCGCGGTTGTAATAAATCACGTTGACGGCGGTGGCATCACAGATCTGGCGAGCATACTCAACCAGGCCATCCTGCGGGCACTCGGTGAGGTAGGGAGGCATTAAAAGGATGCCGTCAGCACCCGCCTCTTCTGCCGCTTTTGCAAAGGCTTTGCCTGTCTCTACGCTTAACCCCGCGCTGGCGATTACCGGCAAACGTCCGTCGATTACCTCAACAGCAACACGAACAATGTCACGATACTCATCAATTGAGAGACTGAAAAACTCGCCCGTACCACCCGCCACGAAGACTGCGGAAATTTCATGGCTAATAAACCATTCGAGCCGTTTACGATAACTCGCTTCATCAAAACGGCCCTGGCTATCAAAGTCCGTGATGGGGAACGATAGCAATCCATCACCGATGGCATTGATTACTGCTTCTCTTGAAAACGTCACGTTGCGCCCTCTTTGTAAATGCGCTGACCATTGAATGAGCAGGCTCCATCGGCTGGCCAACATCTTATGTAATACATCATACAACTAGGAAGATAAGTATCGAGTCGATATGGCGCAAGCGAAAGTAGCGTAACTTAAACCAAAGTAGAACTTCTTCGTAAACCCAAACAGTCACCCGAAACAGCCAGTAGATAGATGCAACCCAATGAAATAAATAATTTTTTATACGTCAATCACCCAATCTGGCTTAAATAGCTCAGGAGTGAACTCATAAGGATAACCACCGGGGTTGGCGATAACGCGCGTACCATTACGCAACATATCTATTGGTTCATGAACATGCCCATGCACCCACACATCCATCTTGCCCATCAGGTGCGGCAGGTTTGAAGCAAACGCGGGGGATAACGCGTCGCCTAGGTATTGGCCAGGAATACACCCATGCAGCGGTGCATGATGGCTGATCACCACCTTAGGGCCGTCAAACGGTTGGGCCAGTTGGCTTTCAAGCCATGCTAGCGCTTCAGCATGTAGCTGGCGGCTCGCCAGCGGGGTGAACGTTATGCCGGGAGAGGTTTGGACGATTTTGAAATCGGGCATATAACGCAGTGCTTTTGACTCGGCATGGGCAGGGTTTTGGGTCGGGTCATTGGCATAGAGCGCGAAGTCCGTCCACAGTGTTGTGCCGTAAAAGCGCACGCCGTCGAGGGTTACCGCGCGATTATCCAAAAGCTCGATATTGAGGCGCTCGGCTTCGCGCGCCAACTCTCCACGCAGCTGCGGCATGCACGTGCCGTAGAATTCATGGTTGCCAGGTACATAAATAATAGGCATATCCGGGAAGCGGTAACGCGCCCAGGCAAGCCCTTCGCTCTCGCGATGAATATCGCCAGCTAGAATCACCACGTCGGCATCCACTTCTGGCAGTTCGCGGTTGCCATCGAAAAACTCCAAGTGTAAATCAGACAAAATACGCAGGCGCATAAGGCTCCTTGTGGCTTTCATCACGGTAGCTAGCGTGAACGACATTCAACAAACCGGCTGACCAGACTCACTACATCGGCTTCACACTCACGATGAGGGACGTGGTGAATATTGGCCAGCATTTCGCCGTGTGCAGAGCCGTTAATATAGCGAACAATACGCTCCGGCTGACGGTGCGAGCCATACTCATCTTTCTCACCATGAATCACTAAGCTGGGGCACGTCACCTGCGCCAATGCTGGCGTTAATGTCCAGTTTTCAAACGCTGGATTTAACCAGGTTTCTGTCCAGGCCTTGAGTACCCATTGGGCTTTATCACCATGATATCTTTCCAGCTTGGCAAGCTGTTCTGGCGCCTGAAATACCTCTTTGGCTCCCACAATACCGTTTCGCGTACGTGCTTCGTTAAACGCCTGGGCAGAGATGGTAATCAAACCACCGCACTCATCGGCATATACCCCCGCGCAGTGAACAGCCATACAGCCGCCTACGCTATGCCCAAGGGCAATAAAGCGCTTAATACCCAATGCATCACGAAGGACAGAGAAACCTTGAGCTGGTTCATCATCGATAAAACTCAATGGCAACGTGTCGTGGCGGGCATCAGAGCGGCCGAAACCCAGGCGATCATAGGCGACTACCGTGCGATGGGTGGCTGCACACAGCGCAGCAGGAAAGCTACGCCATAGTTCAACGCAACCTAGTGAGTCGTGCAGCAGCACGATAGGGCTTTGTTCAAGGGACTGGGCACTGGCTGGTTGCCAGGCACGTACAAATAGTCGCCCACCTGGGGCGTCTATCATGCTGTCATGGTGTACAACCGAGGCGGAAGAGAGATAAGTCATTAGAAGATACTATCGTTATCTTTAGTCGTTTATTAACAATAACATATTTTATTTTAAGCCTGTTTCTCTTTACCCAGAGGTTTTTATAACAATTTTTATGCTGCATCGCAGCATAAAGAGACTATACTCCATATGTAGTCCCACTAGGAGGACCACATATGACATTTCTAATAACGCCCCCTGCACGCGATAAAGAAGTTCTAGAGTTCTGGAACTTGAACGCCCAATGGAATCGTGCCGCAGCAGAAGCGCTGAAAGCCTATTTAGGTTAATTCAGGTGCTTTATCCCCTTAAGACTGAAAGATAAACACAGAAGCCGGGGTAACTCCCGGCTTTTTATGTCTATGAAAACCTTTTCCATTCAATTGCCTAGAGGTATATATGGCTTAATTGTAAGCAAATGCTTACACGTAATAGCAAATCACCTACATCTTTTGAACTAGCCGTAGCCAGGAAAAGCCCTTACTATCGTTACCCACAGCTAAAATACTGCTTTGCAAAAACTAACATGTGTATAAGAAATAAGCTGTGAATTACAACGCTTTTCACCTAACCCCTGAAAAAGGAGCGGTCGCCATGCAGCACTCACTCAACCACGGACAGTCGATGGAAGCCGATATTATGGAAGTCTGGGCTAAACGTGCTCAACAGCAGCGTGCGGCGCTTGATGCGATCAAGGCCTATCTCGGCTAAGCGTAAGCCCTGTTTTGCACCCTGCGATGTCAGCTACATATCACGCCTCGTCACAGCGAGGCGTTTTTTTTGGCTATGTTCACAGCCAGTTAGATTCGGGCGCTTCGGTGGTATCAAGTTGATCGAGATAGGTGCCCTGTAGGATATACATACGTTTCACATCCCGATACTTGCCATTGATAAAGAACTCATGCACTAGATGCCCCTCTTCAATAAAACCGCTCTCTTCGTAAAGGTGGATCGCTTTAACGTTCTCCACCGCCACAATGAGATAGACCTTATGCAGGTTTAGGATAGTGAAGGAGTAGTGCAATGCTTGGCGAATCAACGAACGGGCAAACCCTTTACCCTGATGGTCCGGAGCAATGATGATTTGAAATTCGGCACTGCGATGGATGTAGTCGATCTCAATCAGCTCGACCAAGCCAATCGCGGTACCGTGGCTATCTTCGGCGACAAAGCGCCGCTCTGCATTGTCATGAATATGCTTGTTATAGAGCTCCTCTAACTCGTCAAATGACTCGTAGGGTTCCTCAAACCAGTACGACATGATGCTCTGATTATTATTGAGTTCGTGGACAAAGCGCAGATCATTGCGCTCTAGTGCCCGTAAATACAGTGTATGGCTCATGGCCCTCAATCCTTGTGAATATCCCTTCAGAATACTCGTTTTCCACTGACGCGCCGCTAGATTTTATGACTGATTTTAAGGCCGAAGCCAAGGTCGCTTTTTACTGTTCAGTCATTTTGGCTAGGCGCCGGAATGAAAACAGCTCTGCCAGCGGATGCGCCTCTCCTTCAATCAGCGCCCGCAGTAATGTTGCCCCGATCATGCTATAGCTAATGCCGTTACCGCCATACGCCATGGCGAAATATACCCGTGGCCCATGAGCTTCATGAGGCCCAAAAAAAGGCAGGCCATCATCGGTTTCGGCAAAGGTGCCTCCCCATGAGAATGTCGGATTGATATCGAGCTTAGGCCATAGCTCCTCGACCTTCCGCGCCAGCCCTTCGGCTTTCTCTTCTACCCGAGCATCGCGACGCTTGGGAATATCTTCATCATCGTCGTCGCCACCCACTAAAAGGCGACCATCGCAGGTCGTACGCATATAAAGGTAGGGCCGCGCGGACTCCCACACCATGGTATGACGCAATTTACCTAATGCCTCCGGCGGTAGCGGATCGGTAATCAGCGCATAGCTACTGCGGTTAATAGCGACCTTCTCAGGCAACCAGGCTTGCGACTCATAGCCCGCCGCCATTACCACGTACTGGCAGCGCAGGGTGGCACCGTTGGTAAGCGTGAGCGTGACTCCCTGCTCATCCGGCGTCATCATCTCCATCTGCGTACGGTCATACACTTCCCCACCGCGCTCGACTAACTTGGTAAACAGCTGATAAGCCATGCGGTATGGGTCAATACTGGCGGCCAATTGGGTCAGTATCGCGCCGGGGGCCACAAAGCCGTACTCCGCCAAGATAGCCTCACTTTCAAGCCAGGAAGCGTCAAAGCCGTGCTTTAAACGTAGCGCCAGCTCCTCTTTTAATGACGCCACATCCTCTTCATTACTGGCATAGTAGAGGCTCTGCTGACGCTCAAAATCGACATCCCCCAGGCCAGCCGCCAAGGTTTCAAGCTCACCAATGGCATCGGCACAGGCGCGGTAAGCAAGCACCGCGTCGGCTTCACCGTAACGCTTCGCTAGCTCCGTCATATGCGTATCAATCTCATACTGAAGTAAGGCAGTGCTCGCAGCGGAGCTGCCCCACCCCACATCGCGCCGTTCAAGCACGACCACATGGTGGCCGTGGCGGCTGAGCTCATCGGCAATCAGTGCACCGGTAATACCACCACCAATCACCACCACTTCGCTTTGGTGGTCTCGGGTAAGCTTTGGAAAGGTTTTCAACAGGCCGTTTTTTACAGCCCAAAAGGGATAGCCACTTTTTAGGTCCATCGGGATGCCTATGCTGGAGAGACTTGCAGTATGCTGTTAACCATAGATGGTTCCTCAAAACTTGCTCGACAAAATAGCCCTAAGTGGGCGCTCTTAAACAAAAAAGGAGTTCCACATGATTGATTTACGCAGCGACACGGTAACGCGCCCCACTCCCGAGATGCTTGAAGCCATGATGGCCGCGCCGGTAGGTGATGATGTGTGGGGCGATGACCCAACGGTAAACACTTTCCAGGCAAACTTGGCCGAACTGGCAGGCAAAGAAGCTGCGCTACTGTTTCCTAGTGGTACGCAAAGTAACCTAGTTGGGCTCATGGCCCACTGCGAGCGCGGTGATGAGTACATTGTGGGTCAGTCGGCGCACACTTACCGTTATGAAGGCGGTGGCGCAGCGGTCTTGGGCAGTATCCAACCTCAGCCTATTGAAAATGCGGCCGATGGCACGCTGCCACTGGAAAAAATAAGCGCTGCCATCAAAGCTGACGATTGTCACTTTGCCCGTAGCAAACTGCTGGCGTTGGAAAATACCATTGGCGGTAAAGTGCTGCCCGAAGAGTACGTTCTAAAAGCGACAGAACTCGCTCGAGAACGCGGCCTAACAACGCATTTAGATGGAGCACGTCTGTTTAATGCTGCCGTCGCAACCGACAGGTCGCTTAAGCAGCTCTGCCTACCTTTCGATAGCGTTTCATTATGCTTTTCAAAAGGCTTGGGAACACCAATGGGATCGGCATTAGTGGGCTCTCAAGCACTGATTGATAAAGCTCGCCGTCTACGCAAAATGGTGGGGGGTGGAATGCGACAAGTAGGCATTATCGCGGCGGCCTGTCAGTACGCCCTCGATCATCATGTGAGCGATTTAAACGAGGATCACCGCCGCGCCGCACGGTTGGCCGTAGGCTTGGCAACACTGCCGGGGGTCGACATCACCTCACAGGCAACCAATATGGTGTTCGCACGCTTTCCCGACAACCATGTGCAGCCACTTTCCGCCTGGCTAAAAGAGCACGGTATTTTGATTGAGCTACTTTACGCCACCCGCTTTGTTATCCATCGCGATATTAACGATGCGGACATTGATAAAGTCATCGCGGTCATGGAGGCCTACTTTAGTCGTCATTAAACATTCGCCGCCATAAAACGCTCAGCTGCTTAGCTGAGCGACGCCGCGCCAAGCGCAAGATGAATGGCAATGCCTGCCATCATCATGCCAATCAATCCGTCAATGACGCGCCACGCAATGGGCTTTGAGAGCCACGGTGAAAGCGCGGCGCCGCCCCAAGCCAGTAGGCTAAACCACAGGATTGAAGCCGTGGAGGCACCCGCTACAAAAATGCCCGCACTTTCCTGCTGGGCGCCAATGGAGGGTATCAGCAGCAGCGTATCCAGATAGACCTGAGGATTGAGCACGGTGACGGCAAGGGTGGCGAAAATTACTTTAGTTAAGCTAGGCGCTTTGCCCGCCTCAGCGCTTAACCCTTGCCGACCGCTAACCGCACGCCACAGCGCCTGGGCCGCCAGCCAGCTCAAGAATACCACGCCGACCCAGCGCATGGCTTCCATGGCATTGGGCATGGTCAGCAGAATGGCGCTCACGCCAAACATGCCCGCGGTAAGCAAAATGATATCCGCACTGATGCACAGCCCCGCCGACCACCAGTGGTATTCGCGACGAATCGCCAGCCCTAGGATATAGGCATTCTGCGCGCCAATCGCCATGATAATCCCGCCGCACACCACCAGCCCGGTGATATAACTTTCCCACATTGCTCTGCCCTCATTGCCGGAATTAGCGCCGCGTTCATTAACCTGGCAATAAAGTAACTGGGAATGCTGATTGCTAAAAATCATCCTGCTAATGGGGTATTAGTTTTTCTTATGATGGGGGTATTGATTGGATTTATTAAAAAGCATGGGATTCTATACGCCCCCAACACTCCCTGGGAGCAAGAGAGTTAGCGGTGACGCTTTGCTTGACAATTCTCAGGTTTCAAAGGGCAGGCGGCGCACAACGGCTCATTTGGAAGGCGATACTTGATACAACACAAGCGTCGTACGCGGTTGGGAGTATCGCCACCCAATTCAAGATAACGCACTGGTTGATAGAGTGGATTGCGCCGCCCATCCGGTAACATGGTGCCAACTGCCCCAAAAAAGGGGCAAAACCAGACGCAAACAATAAGTGATAATACTTATCATTACAAATCATATGGCGGTGATCAGATCCGTGTTAGGGCGTGGTTGGCCCCTCTAATGCCTCAACGAGGGATTCGGCGAAGCGGAGGGCTGAGGGAAGAGCACCGAATACCCAGAACGGAGGAACTGTTATTAAATTTTTTTCTCGAATGCTAGGCACATACTGCCATAGGCCACGGCCGTAAAGTTGGCTTGCTATATTCCCAGAAAGTTGTGGGCCCTCCACGATTACTAGTCGCGCATCAATGCCGATTAGCTCCTCTACACCGACAATTGAAAACCCCTTCTGGTTTGTTGGTTCTTGCCAGGCGTTGGCTAAGCCCAGGCGATCAAGCACGGCTTGAACCAAGCTATTTTTTCCGTAAACCCTCACATGATGGGAATCTAGAGCGCGAATAATCAGTAGTGGTTCGTTCCACTCCTTGATTCTATTTTTTAAATGTTCAATTTTATTTTCAACGTCGGCTATATACATCTCTCCAGCATCTGACAGTGTAATAGCCGAAGACACTTCTCTTGTGAAATCTGTAAGTTCATTCCATCTATTTACATCTTCGTGATAGAGAGTGAAGCGATATGTCTTGTATTTGTCTGATAGCTTCTCATCGGATACGGCGAAAACACTGTCTGATATTATTATATCTGGGTGCATCGATGTAATGAGTTCAAGATTTGGTTGAAAAGAAAGGCCAACTTCAACTGTGTCTTCGGGTATGGATCTGATGCTTCCCCATTTCTGATAATTATTTCTCATTGACATCCCTTCAGGTGGGGCGCCAATGGCGACCAGTGTTTCGGCAGTAGTCCAACTAAGTGCTATCGTAGAAGGTAGGGGCGAAGCTAGACAGGTGACGGGGATAAAAAATGAGAGGCATACAAAAAAGGCACGCAGAGAAAATTCGTTGTTTATCTTTGGTTGAGAGAGAGGAGTACTCATGTTTTTCTCAATATATGGTAATACTTATAAAAATATATGCGCTGTTAACGTGGCGGCAACTTCAATCACTCATCATTTCAGTAGCCGTTAAGTTTCCGCCAAGTTAATAAGTCCTAGAACGGCAGGTATATTACTCTGCCCATGGGTGATTAGAAATTGTAATCCATGGTAAGCATGAAGTTTCGTGGTGCACCGTAATAATTATGCCTACTTCCTCCTCTAATTGTAGAGTAGTACTCCTTGTCGGTTAGGTTATTACCATTCAATGAGATGTCCAAGTTCTCATTGACCTGATAGCCGAGCAGTGCTGAAACAGTGGTATAACCTCCTTGTTCAGTTTTAACATCCCCACTTTCGGCATAAACTCCACTAGCGGTATTCACGCCTGCACCAACCCGCCACCCCTGACTTGGGTTGTCGCTAAAGCGATAGCGTGACCATAGGTTGAAGTTATGCTCAGGTGTGTCCGGTGAGAGTGTGAGGCCTTCTGAGCTAGCGTCCCTTACAAACTCTGTCTGCGTATAAGCATAACCAACGCTGAGATCCCAGCGAGGCAACAACTGACCGCTGATTTCAGCTTCTAAGCCTTCACTCTCGGCTTTTCCAATAGGGATCGCGAAACCTGGATTATCAGGATCGGCAAAGGCACGGTTGGTGTCTTCAATACGGAAAGCTGCGACATGCCAGTTTAAACCGCCCTCAAGGTTAGATCCTTTGATCCCGATCTCTATTTGGTCGCCTTCACGTGGATCGATAATATTGTCATTGCGGTCTGTTGCCGTCTGCGGTTCGAAGAAGCCGGTGTAGCTAGCGTAGAGATTGATCTCGGGGTTGAGTTGGTAGATCAAGCCCGCATAGGGAATGAATTCGGTTCCACTGCTAGCATTCTCGCTCACTGATCCTCCAGAACTGAGGGAACTCTCAGTTTCCCACCAATTGATGCGTCCCCCCAAGGCAAGGGTGAGAGGATCAAATAGGTTGAACTGAGCTTTACTATAAGCCGCATATTGCTTGCTACCTACGTCAAAATCGACAGGGTTTTGATCGAAGGTAGGAGGCTCTGAAGTTCTATGGCCGGAAGAGAAAATGCTTGCCGGAACAGTGATCGGATTACCAGATGCAAATATACGGATAACTTCCCTATCTAAATAGCTGGCGCCGAATACGGCTTCGTGAGAGTTTCCAGCCAGTTCAAAGGGAGTACGTGCCTGAAGCCCTGGATTCATAGAATAAGCGCAGCACTTTGGATCACAAGGTAGAGGCAGGAGGGCCAGCGCCGGTACCCTCTCTGCCTTACCTACCAAAGTGAAGCAGAGCATGGGATACCGACAACTGACCCAAATCCAACGATACCAAATTTTTGCCTATCTTGAGACCGGCATCAGCCAGCGACAGATCGCCCAGGCCATTGGTGTCCACAGCAGCACCATTAGCCGCGAGATAAAACGTAACGGTCTGACCCGTGGTTATGCGCCTGAACAGGCCCAATTGGTAAGTGATCAGCGCCGACGCACCGCCTGGAAAGTGACTAAACGACTACCCAGCCTGGTTCGCTGGGTCACTGGCCAATTGATGGACGAATGGAGCCCTCAACAAATCAGTGGTTTTATGGCCAATGCCAACGGAGTCTGCGTAAGCCATCAGTGGATCTATGCGTTAATCTGGGACGACAAGAAGCACGGTGGAACCTTATGGAAACGGCTCCGGCTGCCACGCCAGCGGCGCTATCAGCGCCAATTGGCTAAGCGGGCGGGGTTAGGCAAAATCCCGCACCGAGTAGGCATCGAGCAGCGCCCTGCCAAGGTGGAAGAACGGCGCCATATCGGACATTGGGAAGGCGACACGGTGCTTAAGGGCCACAAAGAATCCGGGCTGGTGACCCTGGTCGAAAGACGCAGTGGCTACCTCTTGGCAGCGCGGCTGCCAACAATCACCGCCACTAGAACGGCACAGGCGATGACGCGGTTATTGGCACCACGCCGAGGGGCAGTGCACACCATCACTTTGGATAATGGGTCGGAATTCGCCGAGCATCGGAAGGTTGCCAAGTCCGTCTCGGCCAAGATCTATTTTTGCGACCCGTACCGCTCATGCCAGCGTGGTACTAATGAAAACACCAATGGTCTGATTAGGCAGTATTTTCCTAAAGGTACTGACTTCCGCAAAGTGACCAATGCCGAGCTACGAAGAGTCGTCAATAAGCTAAACGATAGACCAAGAAAGCGGCTGGGATACCGAACCCCAGCCCAGGTGTTCTTAGGTGAATACTCAGGAGCGCTAGAAACCGCAGGTGCTGCACTTATTAGTTGAATTCAGGGTTCGAGGTAATCATCTTGGCGTTCTTGATCCCACTGGATTCGGCGCATCAAGAATTCACCGGTATCGGGTGAAACGGACGAATGGCTTTCACTCTTTTGGAGGTTAGAATCTCGATTCTGGTGATTGGCTTTAAAAGTGATTTCAGCACCATTATTCAACTGATGCTCCAATTCTAGAAAATAGCGCTGGGCATCACCAGCTTGTTTTTCCCAGTCCGAACCTAGATACGTAGAGCGACTAATATTGAGTAGGGAGCCGTTGCTGTAGGTCGGTAATCCCGAGTTAGGACGGAACTCCTCCTCTTGTATGGTTGCCCCCAAGGACAATGTGGTATTCGGGGTCAGGTCGAACTCCAAGGTTCCATAACCGACTTGGTTCTCCGAATATACATTATCAATGAAAGAGCCGCGATCATCATAGACACCGACGAAGCGGCCCCGGACTCGCCCATCACTATCCAGTGCACCAGTTACGTCGACTACCCCTCGGTAAGCATCATCTGTACCGGCAGAAAGGGTAACCGAAGCTTGGCTTTCAGCTAAAGCACGTTTGCGCACAAGGTTGATGGTACCGCTGGGCTCACCAGTCCCTTGGAGAATACCTGCAGGCCCACGAAGCACCTCAATACGATCGAGTAGGGCTGTGTCAAATACTCCAGCGCTTTCCCAGGCACTTTCTGGACTCTGAGCAGGACTACCATCAATGAGGAAGGAGTTAATATTATAACCTCGAGACTTGAGCTCGTACTGATTGGGCCCGTACTCACGCACGGTCATACCAGTGACATTGCGCATAGCCTCAGCTAATGAGGCCGTACCTTGGTCATCCATACGTTCCCGAGTTACGACGCTCACGGACTGAGGTATTTCTTTTACTGACTGGGAAGCTAAGCCAATGCTAGCGCTTTCGCTTGTGTAAGAGTCGCTATTCTCGGTCATGCCGTAGGGCAGGCGCGCTCCGGTTACTTCTACTGTCGTCAATGCCACATCCGCAGCCCGCTCTTCCAACCGATAACTACCATCACCCTGGCGGGCTGCCGTTAAACCTGTTCCATCCAACAACCGCTCCAGCCCTTCATCGACGCGATACTGGCCTTGCAGGCCAGGGCTTTGACGCCCTTCTCCCAGTTCGCCGGCGCCGCTGATAAAAACGCCTGACTCGGCGGCGAAGCGGTTGATAACCCTGCTTACCGGGCCGCTGGCAATATCATAGTGGCGCGTTTGCTGCTGGGAGGCTTGTGCCATGGCGGGCTGCGATAGCTGCGGCACGGCCAATAGTCCGGCGGCGGCAAAATGAACCGCCAGCGCCAAGGCGCGGCGGTTAAGCGTCGGTTGGTGCTTGGCAGTAAGCGGTTGAAGTGCAGTGCGCTGTTGGAGCATATCGATTCCCCTTGCAGATACGTTTTAAGTGCTTATAAAGGGGAATCGAACCAGCGCGAAAAAGGGGAACCAGAAAAACCAATTTTTTCTCTTTTTATTCTTGGTTGGGGCTTTTCTCGCTTGCCTCGATCTTGATCCACCAGGGCATGACCCGGCGCACCTTCACCGGAAGCGTGGTCTCGACCATGTTCAGGGTGCGCTCTAGATCATCAAGCGGGAAAGCGCCGAGCAGGGTGAGATCCGCCACCGCCGGGTCAACCTCAAGGCGGCCACGGTGATGGCGGCTAAGCGCCGCAGCGAAGGTCTTAAGCGACATGTTTTCGGCCAGCAGAATGCCGTTGGCCCAGGCTTCCCTGCGGCCTTCAGCGGGGGTGAGTTCACCGATGCGGTCAGCGGCGTAGTAAGCTTGCTGTCCTGCATTGACCACCTGCCGCTGACTCGCATGCTGAGCATCACCCAGGGTCTGGATCGCCACGGCACCGTCAAACACCGCCAGCAGTTCGCCTGATGGCTGCTCAGCCACGCTGAAGCGGGTGCCCAAGGGCGTTAGCCGGGCACTGCGGGTATCGACATAAAGTGGTCGTTCGGGGTCTTTGCCGGTCGTAACCAGCACTTCGCCCGCCACCAGCTGCAGTCGGCGCCGCTGGCGGTCGTAGTCCACGTCCAACGCCGAGGCGCTGCTGAGCCACACTTGGGTGCCATCATCCAGCTCGATGCGAGTGATGTCACCGGTAGCCGTACGGTAGTCGGCGCCCCAGTAGGCTACCCATTGGGTCAGTGGCGTCCACTGCCAAGAGAGCCCTATCAACACGGCCACAATCGCCAGGCTAGAGAGCCCACTTAGCAGATGCCATCGCCCTCGCCGTCGTTGCCGCGCCGAACTGATGACCCAGTCGGCGGTGTGGCGCTCAGCCTCATCCAGACGAGTGGTAAAACGCTGGCTAACGCCTTCCACCTGTTGCCAGGCCCAGCGGTGGGTATCGCTGGCCTCCAACCACGACTGCCAATGCTCACGCTGAACTGAAGAGAGCTCGCCTGCCTGCCACTCAGCAAACCACTCGGCGGCATCGGCCAAGGCGCGGCGCTTGGCGGCTTCATCAGGGCTGGCGGCAGAGGCCATTTAGAGGCTCGCCTCGAAGCCCGCTTCGATCAACGCGCACCGCAGCATGGCTTGGGCCATATATTTTTTGACCATGCGCTCAGAAACCCCTAGCTCCTCAGCAATCTGCCGATAGGGTTTGCCGTGTAGCTGGGAGGCCAGAAAGGCGCTGGCGACTTTTTCGGGCAACCGCGCCAGCATGCGGTCGATTTCGCACAGCGTTTCGATGACGATCTGCTGGTGTTCGGCAGAGGGCAAATGCGCCTCGGCGCTGGCCGCCAAGGCTTGCTGCCAGGCACGCTCGATATCCTGACGGCGCCAATGATCCACGCACAGCCCTTTGGCCATACGGCTGAGATAGGCTCTGGCACCGTCGAAACTATCCAGTTGGCGGGGCGTTTTGATCAATCGCACAAACGCATCCTGCGCCAAGTCAGCCGCCGATTCACTGCACCCCAACCGATGGCTGAGCAACTGCTGCAGCCAAGGCTGGTGGTGGTGATACAGCTGACCGAGGGAGTCCCGGCAGCCGGTATGGTACGCCGTGGTCTTGGCTAAATTAGGCGCCCCAACATCGTTACGCATTACCCACTCACCTTTGCCACCGCATCGCGGCTCGCGGCTTCTCGCTGCTCACCGGTGAGCTCTACCAACTGCCCTTGGCGCATTTCCAGCAGGCGATCAGCTTGGTCGAAGTAGTGATCATCGTGGCTGATTACCACCAGCGTCTTGCCCAACGCCCGTAACTGGGGCAGTAGCTCACGATAGAAGACCCGGCGGAACTGTGGGTCTTGGTCGGCGGCCCACTCGTCCAGCAGCAACAGGTCGCGCTGCTCCGCAACGGCTAGCAGCATCGCCAGACGCTTGCGCTGGCCCTGGGAGAGGTTGACGTTGGTGATGCGATCGCCGTCGAAGTCGAGCTTACTGCGCATGCCCAGCGCGGCAAGCCACTCCTCCACCAGCCCCGAGTCGGGTGACTCGCCCGCAGGGCCCATCAAACGGTCAAAGAGATGCAGATCGGTGTAAATGGCCGAGAAGTGCTGGCGATAGCGTGTCCAGTCTTCTTCCCGCAGCGGCCTGCCATCGACTCGCACGCAGCCGCTTTGGGGCTGGTAGAGCCCAGTCAGCAGCCTCGCCAAAGTCGATTTCCCGCTGCCGTTACCGCCGATCAGAAACACTACCTCGCCACGCTTCAAGGTCAGATCGATAGGGCCGATGGCAAAACCCGCCCGCGATTCCTCATCCGGGTAGCAATAGCTAACCTGATCCAGGGTGAGCGCTTGCCAGTCATGGCGCAGCGCAGAATGGCCGAACCCCTCACGGTGCTCGGCCAGGTCTAAGCTGCTGATTTTCTCAAACGCCACTCGAGCGTTAATCAGTGTCGGAAAGGCCCCTATCGCCTGCATCAACGGCGCACGTAAAAACAGCAGCGTGAGTGAAAAAGTAGTGGCTACCTGCACCGACGCCCAACCCAGGCCGTTGGCCAAAAAGAACGCCACACCGATGGCCCCCAGCATCATAATGTTGAACCAGTTCACCGCGCTCAGATGATAGGTATCGCCA
The DNA here is from genome assembly GCF_055725665.1 of Vreelandella sp. DA03-1M. Classification (NCBI taxonomy): domain Bacteria; kingdom Pseudomonadati; phylum Pseudomonadota; class Gammaproteobacteria; order Oceanospirillales; family Halomonadaceae; genus Vreelandella; species Vreelandella sp. DA03-1M. The sequence continues at coordinate 1,045,865 of NZ_CM146798.1, read as the reverse complement.
AGAATGAAATGGCGCCGGCAATCCTGTGCGTTAGGGGTGTAGACATCGCGATACAGCCACTCTGCCCGGTCACGGTTGAGCGCCAACTCTTTGCGTCCCTCGATTACTGATTGATAATCCGCGTAAAGACGATCCTGTATTTCGCGCAGCTTGGCCATATGCCCATAGACCCGGGCCACCAAGCGTATGCCAATTAAAATAGTCACGATCACCCAAAGCGCGGTGACGCCCAGCATGGCAGGCGAAAGCCACGCCAGGTAAAGCGTGGCACCTACCGTCAGCACTCCGCCCTGCATCAGCTCCGGCAAGCGTATAAAAGCAACGGTCACTGAACTCACGTCGGTGGAGAGACTCGCCAGCAAACGCGCACTGCCAATCTGCTCGGCGCGTTCGATATTGGTATCCAGAATTCGTTTGATCAACTGCCCTCGCAGCCGGTAGACGAAATGGTGACCCAGGGTAGTTAGCGCCAATTGTGATATCAGGGTAATGACCAGCAGCAGCGCAATCAGCCCCAGGAATTCGGGCAGGATGCGCCAGGGATCGGAAAAGGTGCCTAGCAGCCGTTGATTGATAAAGGCGATGACACCGATGCCGAGACCAGCGCTGACCAAACTGAGCACCACCACGGCCACAAACGGCCAGCGATAATCACGCCATACAATCCTTAACAGCTCCATGACCACAACTCCCCGGCATCTTGTTTTCGGTGCATGCTAAAAGCGCGTGCTAAAAGCACGGGTAACTACAACCGCCTTAGCCCCCACATAAAGTAGGCACCGCCAATCAGCGAGGCGACCAAGCCTGCAGGTATCTCGTAAGGGAAAATAATCTGACGCCCCACCCAGTCCGCCAGCACCATCAATAGCATGCCGATCAACGCAGCACCCAGCAGGTGCTGCCCTGCACGGGAGAAGCCGACCAAGCGCGCCATATGCGGCGCCAGCAGGCCAATAAACGAAAGCGGCCCCACCACCAGGGTGGCGCAAGCGGTGAGCAGCGCCACCAGTAGCAGCAACGCCAAACGGGCACGGTTTAGAGTGACCCCAAGGGCCTTGGCCGTGGGCGCGCCCAGGGGCAGGATATCCAGCCAGCGAGTGAAGGGCAGTGTGACCAGCGCCAATACAGCGGCAATCCCCCCTACCACCACCGCATTGGTGATATCCACGTAGTAGGTGGAGCCCGCCAGCCAGGCAATCACCTGCTGGCCACGAGGATCGCCACCTGCCAGCATTACGCTGCGAACCGCATCAAATAACGCACTGACCGCCACCCCGGTGAGCAGCAAACGCTCGGGGAGATAACCGCTCTTGCGGTTGATACCCACCAACACCAACAGCGTCGCGAAAGCCCCCAGGGTGCCCACGCCAATCAGCATCATATTGGTGGGCGCAGGCAGCAGGAAAATTCCTAGAATCAGCGCAATGGCACAGCCACCGCTGATACCCAGTACCTCGGGGCTGGCCATGGGGTTGGCAGAAAGGCGTTGAAGAATCGTCCCGGCAATCGCCAGCATCAACCCGCTGGCGGCTGCTGCCATCACCCGGGGCATGCGCCACTGCATGACATTCCAGTTATTGGGCGCCAGCCAATACCAGCCGTCTACACCCTGGCCAAACAGCAAGCCGAGAACCGTTGCCCCCAGTAACGCGAGGATTAAACCAGTGGCTAAACGTGACGGCGCAGGGTGGCGATGAGCGAAAACACCGGCCCCTTTTGGCGGCTGGTCGCCCTGCAGTTTCAGGCGCGGAATCAGCCACATTAACAGCGGTGCCCCCAGGGCACCGGTAATCGCCCCGGTAGGAATAAAGGCCGCCACCATGCCACCAAACTGCTGCAGGAGCAGATCGGTGGTAGCCAGCAGCACGGCCCCCAATAGCGTCGACCAGAGTAGCCGTGGCCCTAAGCGGCGCGCACCAGCCATACGTACAATATTGGGCGCTGCTAACCCGATGAAACCAATAATACCCACCACGCTAACAATGGTTCCGGTAATAAACACCGCCAGCCCCATCCCCGCAAAGCGCAGATAGGTCAGCGAAACCCCCAGGCTCTTGGCGCTGGCATCGTCAAGCTCCAGCACTGCCAAAGGGCGCAGCAAAAACCACGCGGCTATGCAGCTAATCGCCAGCCGAGGCCAGAGGATGGCAACACCATCCCAGCCGTTTTGCGCCAGCGAACCCGCGCCCCAGATCAGCAGCCCCGAGAGCGCCTCGTGGTTAAACAGCAGCAGCGCCGTAGACAGCGCCCCCAGGTAAAGATTGACCACCAGGCCCGCCAGCACCACCACGATTGGCGCCAGCCCGCGCCGCCAGGAGAGCAGGAAAACTAACCCAACCGCCAGCGCGCCACCCAATAAGGCGACCCATTCGCGCCCGGCGACAAGCAGCCCCGGCGCTAGCAAGGTGGCGGTCATCAGCGCCAGATTAGCGCCCGATGCCACCCCCAAGGTGGTGGGCGAGGCCAGCGGGTTGCGCAGCACCTGCTGCATGAGTACGCCCGCCAGCCCCAAGCCGCCCCCGGCGAGCAGGGCGATCGAGAGTCGCGGCCACCAAGCATAGTAAAGCAGCAACTCATCAACGTTTTCAAAGGAGGGAGCCACTAACGCCTGCAGGCCTAGCGCAAAACCGCCTTGGCCCTCTAGGCCCACCCAAAACAGCACCACCATCGGTAGGCTAAGCAATAGGCAGGCTTTAGCGGGCGACATCCCCCCCGCTCTTTGGGCAAATTGCGCGGCGCCTAACATAGCGAGCACCCTTTCGTGGTAACCGGACAGTTCGCCCAAAGAGACGTGATAGGCAGCAGCGTCATTTTCTTAGCCTTACTATTTATGCAAACGAGTTTATGGAAATTAGCGATTGAATAACTAACAATGATTCTAAATGATAACGATTAGCACTACAATTGACTCCTTATATAAAGGAGACATCATTATGGCAGCCAAACCGAGCTACCGGCTTTTCGATATCACCCTCGCCCGGCGCACCCAAGTCAGCGCCTCATTAGTCAGGTTCACCTTTACTGGCCCAGATGTTGGTCAAATGGACACCTACGCCCCGGATCAGCGCGTCAAGCTGTTCTTCCCCGAAGGCGGTGGCAGTCTCGACCCGCTGTTTGAGATTGCCAAGCTGGAAGAGCACGACTGGTACGGCGCCTACCGCGCACTGCCGGACGCCCAGCGCCCCTCTGCGCGCACCTACACCATCCGAGCCCTGCGCCCAGAACAAGCCGAGGTGGACGTTGAATTTGTACTCCACGGCGACAATGGCCCCGCCTCACGCTGGGCAATGCATGCACGCCCCGGCGACCGCTTAGCGATGACAGCCCCCGACGCCAGTGCGGAGGGCCCAAAGCTGGGCTATGAGTGGAAGCCACCCCAAGGCGTGCGCCGTATTCTGATCCTCGCCGATGAAACTGCCCTCCCCGCTGCCGCCGGTATTTTGGAAACCCTTGATGATTTGCCGCTCAAACCCAAGGTTGAAGCGCTGTTCGAAGTGCCTCGCAGCGACGATGTTCAGCCGCTCCCCCATGCCGCCAAACTTCACTGGCTGGCACGCGATAGTGAGCCAGGCTGCCAGCACGGTGAGCTACTACTGAGAACGCTACGTAATATTGATTTACATAAGGAAATTCAAACGCTAGGCGGCACGCCTACTAACACCACTACCAACGACGAAAGCGACGATGAGGACGGCCCGCTCTGGGATCCCGCCACTCTGGACGACAACGCGCCCTTCTATGCCTGGATCGCCGCTGAAACCAAAGTCGCCATGACGCTGCGCCGCTACCTGGTCAACGAGTGCGGCCTCCCCAAACAGTACGTCACCAGCATGGGCTACTGGCGTCAGGGCAAGGCCAATGGTTAAAGAAGCAGTAAACAGCACGGCGCCAAACAGTGATTACTTAAGCACACCAGCTCAAGCGCCTATTGGCTGGCGAGACAGCCCTGACGGCTATGGGCGGGTCAGCCGTGCGCTTCACTGGCTGACCGCCACGCTGGTCACGCTGCAATTTACCGTGTTGCTGGCCTGGCGAGGAATGGGCGAAAACGCTATCACGCTGTTCTTGGCGAGCATCGGGCCCCACGGCTCATTAGGATTTATGATTCTGATCGTGACGCTGGCTCGCCTTGGCTGGGCATGGATAAATCGCAAGCAACGCCCGCCCCACACGCCAGGGCTAGGTGGGCGCTTGACGCGCTTTGTCCATATCACCTTTTATGGGCTACTAATGTGGTTGCCCGCTTTCGCTATTTTGCGCCAGTACGGCCGCGGCGGGGCGCTACGCTTTTATGGCATGGAGCTGCTGCCCGAAGCGGAACGCGACATCACCTGGATGATCGCCCCAGCCGAGCTCCTTCACGGCCCGCTCTCGTGGCTGTTATGTGGATTAGTCATCGGCCACATCACGATGGCGCTGATTCACCGCTTCTGGCTCAAAGACCGCGTACTGGCGCGGATGGTGGGGTCAAGTGGCCGGTGAGGGTTCCGCTAGCGACTCTTCGGCAGTCTCAGACTCAGCAGTCAATAGCTTGCCACTCTCTAGCCGCACCAATCGATCCGCAAGGTGGAAATAGCGGTCATCGTGGGTGATGACCAACACCGCTTTGCCCATGCGTTTTAGCTCGGGCAACACCTCGCAGTAAAACACCTCTTTGAATAATGGATCCTGATCCGCCGCCCACTCGTCAAACACCAAGAAGGGCCGATCCTCAAGGTAGGCCACGACAAGCGCCAGACGCTTACGCTGGCCCTGGGAGAGTGCTTGAGTGGTAAACGCACCGTTTTCAACCCGCACCTTATGCTGCAAGTGCAGTTTGGCCAGCAGGCGGTTGCCCTCTTCGTCGAGATCTTCCCGCGGCGCTTCCAACAGACGCTCGAAGAGGTGGAAATCAGAGAACACCACCGAGAAGAGCTGCCGGTAGGCATCCCAGCCATCTGGCTCGACCCGCTCGCCATTAAGCAACACCTCGCCACCCTCCGGCGGGTAAAGCCCCACCACTACTTTGGCCAGCGTGGTCTTACCGCTACCGTTACCTCCTACCAGAAACACCACCTCCCCCGGCGTAAAGCTCAGATTAATCGGCCCCAACTCAAAGAAGTCATCGCTCTGCTCGTGGTAGTACTGATGGGTGACGTCGCGCAACTCAAGACGCTGCAAAGCAAGCACCTGAGGTGACGCCTGCCTCTCCTGCCCCTGGGGCATCTCTCGTGTGATGTCATCAATTCGGCTAGCGGCTACCCGCGCCATATTGATCCGTGGAATATTGATCAGCAAGCCCTCAAGGGGCGTCACCATAAACACAAACACCAGGGCAAAACCGGTCATTACCTGGGTTTGGTTAGGCCCATCGCCTGCCAACACGAACAACACCAGACCAATAAAGGCGTACATCAGGAACTGCCCCCAACTGGTCGAGATCACGAACAGCGACATGCCATAGGTACGCAGCCGCCGCACGCCTTCAACCGACTCCCCCAGTATCTGATCCATAAAGACCCGGCTCTTACGTTGGTGTAGCCGCAACTCTTTTGCACCATCGGTCAGCGCGCGGAAATGACCAAACAAGCGATCCTGCTCTGACGAGGCATCCTGGAGGTAGTGAATAGCGCGTAAGTGCACCAGATGGTAACCGACAGCGCCCAGCCCAATCACCCCAAGTGCAAATAAAAACACCTGCCATGAAAGCATTGCCAGGTAGCCCAAGCATCCCACCACGATGACCGTATTGGTCAAAATCACCGGCAAGCTAACGAACAGTACCGCCACGTTGTTGCTGTGCTCGGTGAGTGCCGACTGGATCCGCGCACTGCCCACACGCTCGAACCGAGCAAAGGGGGTTTCGGCCACACACTGGGCGACAAAACTGCGCAACTCGGCCAACGCACGCTGCCCCAGCCGCTCAAACAGCGCCGTCGACACCATCCGACAGACCATTAGGGCCACGGCGATACCCGCGAAGGCCCAGGCCGCACTGGCGCGGCTGGCGGAGTCGCTGGTTAACGCCGCATTAATTTGGGCAATCAGCAGCACGCTGAAAAGCCCCGAGAGAATGCTGGCCAGCGCAGCAGCGGTCATCAACCCGCGAGTTCGACGAATCAGATAGGGAAGCACATTCACCTCATTGGAAAGCCATTAGAAAAAGCGACTGGAAATCGGCACCTATCTCTAATGACGAACCGCTCGCGTAAAAAGTTAACCAATTTTATGTAAACAAGCCTCATTCTCATTCGTCATTAAATAAGGAAGTCAGTAACGCCGCCCTCCGGCGGGGTGATTTTAATTCGTTTCTTTGATTCGTTCTTATTGATAGGAGCTTAGCGGTGTCCAGTTCTGTCCAGGCACAACCACAGGTACACGTACCCTCTGAAAGCTACGCGGTGGCCTCGCTGCTCTCACGCCCAGAGGGGTGCACCTATCAAGTTTCCTATGAGGTAACCACGCAGACACTTTATGTGGAAGGACATCAAGAGCGTCTTGAGTGGTTGCTAGTAGACGATAACAGCATCTTGATGCTGCAGTGGTCACAGCGTTCAGCACCACCTTTCCCGGCATTGCTTGCCGCTATCGAAGGGGCTTTTGCCTTTTACCCGGCCAGTGTTGCGCTACGCCTTCAGCTACCTAGTGTTTTGCACGCCAACCTGTGTGCCGCCGGCATCGCGGTTCAAGAAAGCCATGGAGAGCTCTGGGTATATGCGGAGCTATTTTGGCAGTTACCCACGCTCTGGCTGACCTCAACGCGCATGCGCCCCTATCCGCAGCAGCCCATCCTGGAGAACGGAAAACGGCACCCGCGCCGCCCGCCGCGCCCCAGCGGCACGGTATATCAGCGCCATATTGCCTGGCTGGATGCCACCCTGAGCTTTCGAGTGCTTGACCTGGAACTTGATCTGGAGCGCTTCAACCGCTGGATGAACGACCCGGTCGTCGCCCATTTCTGGGAAGAGCAGGGTGATTTGGAACAGCATCGCGAGCGGCTAGAAAGCACGCTCCAGAACCCCAGCGTTGTACCGCTGATCGGCTGTATCGACGGCGAACCCTTCGGCTATTTCGAGACCTACTGGGCCAAGGAGGATCGCATCGGCGCTTATTACGACGCCGATGACTTTGACCGCGGCTGGCACGTGCTGATCGGTGAAGCCGCTTTTCGCGGGCGGCCTTATGTCGCCGCCTGGCTGCCCTCTATCTCGCACTACCTCTTTTTGGACGACTGCCGCACCCAACGCCTGGTGATCGAGCCCCGGGTGGATAACGCCAAGATGCTGCGCAACCTTGCCCAGTGCGGTTATGCCCATGTGAAGGCGTTCGATTTCCCCCATAAGCGGGCCATGCTCGGCATGCAGCTACGCGAACACTTTTTCAACGAGCGCTGCTGGGTTCCGCAGCCCTCGCACCCTGGGTCAGCCCCACGACCCGATCCACGCTTCACCCCATAAATACGTCAGCCACGAGGACTCTTATGCATATTCACGACTTGATCGGCATCGGCTTCGGCCCCTCCAATATTGCCCTGGCCATTGCGCTCGACGAACAGCGCCAGGCAGGGCAAGCGAAGGATGTCTTGTTTATTGAGCGTCAGCCCTGCTTTGCTTGGCACCCGCATATGCTGCTGGAAAATGCCCATATGCAGATCTCCTTCCTCAAAGACCTGGTCACGCCGCGCAACCCAGGCAGCCGTTTCAGCTTTCTCAATTACCTCCACAGCAAAGGCCGCCTACAAGACTTTATCAATCTACAAACCTTCTTCCCCAGCCGCCACGAATTCAATGACTACCTAAGCTGGACTGCCAGCCACTTTGAACACCAGTGCACCTATGGAGAGGATGTGTTTGAAGTGCTGCCCGAAACGGATAACGACGAGGTCGCCTACCTCCGCGTGCGTTCACGGGATGAGAGTGGGGCGGTACAGGAAAGGCTCACCCGTTCATTGGTCATTAGCGTAGGGGGTGCGCCCAATGTGCCTGAATGCTTCGCCGGGCTAAAAGACGACCCACGGGTCTTCCACTCCAGCCACTACCTCAGAGAGCTGGCGAAGCAAGACGCCCCCAAACGCATCGCGGTGATTGGTGCGGGCCAGAGCGCCGCTGAGATATTCCTTGACCTGCATGGCCGTGAAGGCATTCAGGTGGATCTTATTAGCCGGGCATGGGCCTTTAAGCCCTCCGACGATAGCCCCTTCGTCAATGAGATATTCAACCCCGAATACACCGACTACGTGTTCAACAACCCCACTGGCCAGCGGGAAGCACTGCTGCAGGAGTACAAAAGCACCAACTACTCAGCCCCTGACTTGGCGCTGATTCAGGAGATTTACGATGTGTTCTATCAGCAAAAAGTAACCGGCCAGGCCCGCCACCGCTTCCGCCGCCGACATGAGGTTATTGGCAGCGAAGCAACTACTGAAGGCGTTGAGCTACTTGTACGCGATTTAGAGAGTGGTCATACGGAGTCCACTCGCTACGACGCAGTGGTGTTAGCCACCGGCTATGTACGCGACACTCATAAACAGCTGTTAGCCCCCGTCGCGGACTACCTGCCTGATTTTGCCGTTAACCGCCACTATCAGCTTTACGCCAAGCCTGCGTTCAAACCGGCTATTTTCCTGCAAGGTAGCTGCGAGCCCACCCATGGTTTAAGCGATACCCTGCTGTCGATTTTGGCAGCCAGGACAAGTGAGATTTGTGAAGTGCTTAATGAGGCACTGCCAACATCCTATTCAGGAGTATCAACTTCCTCACTAGTAGGCGCGGACTAACCAAGCACTATTAACGCATGGCCGCTCTCTCAGAGCGGCCCCTAATACCGAGACTTAAGCCCATTATGTCCTTACATCCTGATGTCGCCGCTTTCTTAGACCTAGTCGCCGATAGTGGCAGCCCGCCTTTCCACTCTCTCTCACCACAACAGGCACGCACTGCCTACGAGGCATCATCACAGATGCTTGATGAGCCAATAGCTAACGATGCAACGGCACTGAGCATCACCTGTCGAGATGGTCACCCTCTTAAACTGCGCCGCTACCAAGGCGAGGAGCCTTTAGCGCCCACTCTGCTCTACTTCCATGGCGGCGGCTACCTACTGGGCAGCCTGGATTCCCACGATTCGCTCTGCCAAAGCATCGCTCAAGCAACTGGCTACACAGTGTTGGCTGTCGACTATCGCCTGGCCCCCGAGCACAAGTTTCCGACAGCTTTTCACGACGCTGAAGATGCCTACTGCTGGCTGCTGAAGCATGGCGAAGAGATGGGCCTCGATACCTCACGCATCGCCGTTGGTGGTGACAGTGTAGGCGGCACCCTCGCCACGGCTCTTTGCATGTCAGCACGTGATAATGGTTGGCACCTTCCACGCTGCCAGATTTTGCTCTACCCCTGCACCAGTGCCTGGCAAGACAGCGAGTCTCATCGCCGATACGCGCAAGGCTACCTGCTGGAAGCAGACACCCTGCAGTGGATGTTTGGCCACTATCTAAATAGCAGTGAGGAACGCCATGACTGGCGCTTTGCGCCGTTGGAGGCTGCGAAACTCAAAAACTTACCACCTGCCTTCATCGCCCTGGCCGAACATGATCTTCTAGTCGACGAAGGCATCGCCTACGTGAACCGCTTACAGGAAGCGAACGTGGATACCCAACTAACCATATACCCCGGCATGGTGCACGACTTCGCGCGCCTGGGCAGCATTACCCCCGATGCCACCGGCCAGGTACGCGCAGATATCGCCAAAGCACTTCAGCACCATCTTAGTAAGCACCCCAGCCCTGTTGATTTTTAATTTCCTCCCATGGGGCACGGCATGATTAGTACCTGTGGCGCCTCTTGCCATAGGTACCATTTTGAGCAACAGAGTGTTGCAAGACAGTACAAATCCAGAACATAATGCTAATAATAACAATTACCATTAACGCATAAATATCATTCAAGGGGATTACTATGCAGCAACTTCGTACCGGCCTGCGCAGGCAACTGCTCTCTGTGGCCATTGCTAATGCCTGCGCTGCGACGCTATTGGCGGCACCGGCTGCCCTCGCTCAAGGCACTAATCTACAATCTAACGAAAACAGCGAAACAAGTACCACACTACCTACCCTGCAAGTAACCGAAAGCCGCCTCTATGAAGAAGCCACAGGGCCTGTACAAGGTATTGCCGCCACTCGCAGCGCAACAGGCACCAAAACCGACACACCTATTATTGAAACGCCGCAGTCTATCTCGGTTGTTAGCAGTGAGGAGTTTAAAAACTACGGGGCTCGGAACTTCACTGAAGCGCTCGGCTATACTGCTGGCATCTCCAGGTTCAATGGAGCCGAAAGAACCACGGAAGGGTTAAGAATTCGCGGTTTTCGCAACACAACAACCTACCGAGACGGCAGCAAATACCAAGCCAACATGTATGACGGTCAGCAAGAGCTCTATGGTCTGGAACGGCTGGAAGTACTTAAGGGCCCCTCATCAATCTTGTATGGTGTGGCTGCCCCAGGAGGCATTCTTAATGCCGTTAGTAAACGCCCCACCAGTACTCCACTACGCGAAGTTAATATCGAGGCAGGTAGTTTCGACCGACGTCAAATATCTGCGGACTTTTCCGATTCCTTGGATGAAGATGGCGTATGGTCATACCGTATTACCATGCTGCATCGGGACAGTGACAGCTTCGTCGACCACGTGCCGGATGATCGCACCTATATCGCTCCAGCTTTAAAATGGCAGCCTAGCGAGAATACTTCGCTCACCCTACTGAGTGAATATCAGCGCGACGACACGGCCTATGTGTATGGGCTACCCACCAGCGGCACCATTCTTTCTAACCCGAATGGTGACATTCCTCGGGAGCGGTTCACTGGGGAGCCCGGCTTTGATGAGTATGATAACGAGCGTTATTCGATCGGCTACTTGCTCGAGCACGACTTCTCTAACAGCCTCCACCTACAACATAGCCTCCGCACTTTCCGGGCCGATCGAGATTTTCCTCAGATAGGTCTTGGCCAAAGTATCGATCAGCGGATTTATGCCCGGAGCGCCCAGGATCGCCGTGATGCCTCATCGGGCTTAACCTCAGATACCTCCTTGCAATATGACTGGGAGGCTGGCAACACCAACAACACCAGCTTGATCGGAATAGACTACACACGACAACGCCACGAAACTGAGCGCTACAACCGAACTGTGTCATCGCTTGATTTATTTGATCCTGTGTACGGAAGTGGAGAGTTCGGCGACCCGGTGGCCTTTGCATGGTCATCCAAGCAACGCAGTGAGCAGGTTGGCTTGTATGCTCAAAATCAGATGAAAATCGCTGACAAATGGGTTCTCTTATTAGGAGGGCGTCAGGACTGGACTGAATCTGAGACCTCACCCTACTTTGGCCCCACAGAGTGGAGTCGTGAAACGGATAATGCTTTCACTGGACGTGTGGGGGGAGTCTATCTTGCCGATAACGGTTTGGCGCCTTTCATCAGCTATAGCCAGTCGTTTGAACCTACCAGCGGCACTGACCGTAACGGCAATCAGTTCGAGCCCACACGGGGTGAGCAATATGAATTAGGCGTTCGCTTTCAGCCAGATGGCTGGGATACAATGCTCACCGCAACCGCTTATGAGCTGACACAGGAAAACGTCAGCGTCACCGATCCGGTGGACACCAGCTTTCAGACACAGATAGGGGAAGTGCGTTCACGTGGTGTCGAATTGGAAGCGAAGACGGCACTAGGCCCCAATGCCAACTTGATAGCCGCCTACACCTACACAGATGCGCGTACAACGAAAAGCAGCCCCGTTACGCCAGATCAGGTGGGCAGGAGAACGGCCAATACACCCTATAACCAATTCTCGCTATGGAGTGATTATCGCTTTGGCGATTTCGGCCTGCCGGGGTTGAAAGTAGGAGGTGGAGTTCGCTACGTAGGCCCAACCCGGGCGACTTGGGTAGAGGGAGAAGTGCCGTCGTTTACACTTGTCGATACGCGAGTGAGTTATGAAACTGGATCTTGGGTATATGCAGTGAATGCCACCAATCTCACTGATAAAACCTATATCGAGTCCTGCACTTATGGCTGCTACTATGGCGAGCCGAGAAGCATCATAGGCTCAGTAAGTTACCAGTGGTAACGTCATTACCAATAGAGGCAATGGCAGGCGGCATCACCGCCTGCCATTGTTTTATAAAAGCCAAAATAGAAATTATATAAATGATCGATATGGGCAACTTACCATCGTCAGGCCACAGAGCAGTTTTTTTAGTCATACTGCTATTTTTACCGCTGATCGTGCCACTTGCTAACGCTGAAGAACCCAAAAAACTCGTCACTTTCGACTATGCTATTGCAGATACACTTGCTGCTTTGCAACGCCCTCCCATAGCAATGGCTGGTTTAGCACAATATAGAAAATTAAACCAAGAACACTTACTGCCTGACACCCTTGAGCTCGGACTTAGGTTTCAGCCCAATTTTGAATATCTAGCATCATTGGAACCTGATGCCATTCTGATATCGCCACCGGCCCACTTGAATTTAGAGAATAAACTTTCCGATATTGCTGATGTAATTAAAATCCGGTTGTTTGGGAAAGAATTAAATATTTGGCAGAGCCTTGAACAACTTACTAGAAATTTGGGGAAACTGAACGATCAGCAACAGCAAGCTCAAACATTAATTGACTCTGTAGACGCTGAGCTATCATTAATAGCCACACAGATTGAAAGACCTGCAGATCCTCTGTTGATCGTAGAAATCCGAGATGACCGACATGTTCGTGTCTATGGGCCTGGAAGCCTGGAGGATATGACCCTAACCCAACTTGGATTGGAGAATGCCTGGAAAGGCCACACTAATGACTGGGGGTTCAGCACATTAACTATCCCAGAGGCATTTCAGTTAGAAGGGAAAATAATTCTGCTTCGCTCGAATTACTCTCAAGACTTACCTGACTCAACATTGCCAGCGTCAGGACTATGGCAGCATTGGTTGGATGATACATCAGTAAGTGTCAATAGAAATTATTGGCCATGGGGAGGGTTCCCATCCATGCTCCGCTTCGCTAAATCACTCAAAGAAGCGCTGGAAAATACTTAACTTTCCCGACTGCCTTCACCTGGCAGCCGAGAAGAGTAAGCATACTTTTCAAAAACCGGCCCTTAGGCCGGTAAGTTCTCCTCTATACACTTCGATGGATAGGGTACCTCTTGCAGTTTTTCCACCACCTGTAACAACAGCAAATCACTGGAAACAATCGAGAAGTGATCCTCAGAAGTTTCAATAGCACGATGTGGCGCTTGCCCCACTTGATTCGTTAACGCTTGTCGCTCCTCGTGTGGACGCCCCTCAGACCACCAACAATCCGCTTCACAGCCCAACGCTGGCAAGGTATCGGTCTGCAGGGAGAGCCTTTTCAGATGCCGCGCTACACAGAAGATTCGAGCTAGTTCCTCACCGCCCAGAGCGGCATAACCTTCCCGTCCGTGTGCCTCATCCGACGCCAGTAGCCTATCCAACCTGTCGGCTAGCTTAGTTTCGCTCGGCTCCTCATGGGGCGCGTCACTATTACTACTGGCTACTGCCTCAGCCGAGATGCCCGGTAAGATCACTGACACAAAAGCTGCGAAGTCCTGCCGCCAATCATCTTCGCGCCTCTGGTCGCTACCCGGGATATAGGGATCCACCAGCGCCAAAAGGCTCACCTCCTGGCCTTGCTTTTCAAGCCGTGCCGCGATCATCGCCCCCAAGGTGCCGCCTAATGACCACCCTAATAACCGATAGGGCTCGTGAGGCTGCAAGCGACGAACAATGGTTGCATATTCATCAGCCATTGCTTCCAGCGACGTATCACAATGTTGCGGGTCGGTTAGCATCCGGCACGGCAATCCATATACCGTACATACTCCCTGTAGACTCCGTGCCAGCGGCTGGTAGTCGTAAAGGGTGCCCATACCGGCATGAACACAGAACAACGGAGGTTGATCCTGCTTCTCGCCATTGAGCATAACCACGCCATCCAGCAAGGCATCCGAAGCTTCTCCCAGCCCCAACAAGCCAGCAATGGTCGGCTTCTGCATCAGATCACGCAGTTTGAAATCAAGAGTACTCTCCTTGAGAGAGCGTACTCGGCTCAACACCTTCAGGCTCAGCAGGGAGTCCCCACCCAGCTCGAAGAAGTTATCAGTTTCTCCGATCCGCTCGATACCCAATACGTCCTGCCAAATCTCGGCGAGCTGACGGGCTTCCGGTGTAGAGGGGGCCACGTGCTCGCGGTTCTCATCCAGCCGTGGCTCGGGTAACGCCGACTGATCCAGTTTGCCATTGACCATACGCGGCAGGGCTGTTAGCACCATCATATGTGCTGGCACCATGTAGTCGGGCAGATGCGCTTCGAAGTGTCGGCGTGCAAGGCGCACTAATCGATCGTTATCTGCCTCCTCATCAGCTACCAAATAAGCAACCAATTGATGGCCATTCGAGGTTTCATGGGTAACGATGGCGACATCACTCACGCCAGGTATTTCACGGGCACGTGCCTCTATCTCACCCAGCTCAATACGGAAGCCACGTACCTTCACTTGGTGATCCGCCCGGCCCATATACTCCATATTGCCATCTTCTCTCCAGCGCACCAGATCCCCGGTGCGGTAGAGACGCGCCCCTAAAGTATCGAAGGGATCGGCCACAAAGCGCTCGGCTGTTAAGCCGGTACGTCCAAGATACCCTCGCGCCAAACCATAACCGCCGATATACAACTCGCCCACAACGCCCTTGGGTACCGGCTGTAGGTTGTCGTCCAGCACGTAGAGCGACCGCTCGCCAACGGGGCGACCAATCGGTGCATAGGCACAGTCAAAGGTCTCTTCGGCGGGTGTCTTCCACAGCAGTGGCGTCACCACTGTTTCGGTGGGCCCATAACCATTGATGAACCAGCGCGACCGCAGTGTGCGGCGCGCTTTGTCATAGGCTGCCTTGGGCATTGCCTCGCCACCGAAAACGTATAATTCCACCGGCGGCGTATCATTACGCCCTTCCGCCCAGTCAGCGACTTGATTCAAATAGGCTGGAGGGAAAGCCACGTTCGCTGCACGATAGTGTTGCAGGGCCGTATAGGCTTGTTCCGCTGTCCATAGCTCTTCTTCCCGAATCGCTAGACTCATCCCCGAGCACAGGGCTGTCAGCCAGCGCTCATGGGCACCATCGAAGGAGAATGACATGAAGTGTAACTCGCAGGAGTCTGGTTCCATATCATAGAGCTCGCTGATCGCCTGGCAATGCATTGCCAGCGGGCCATGAGCCACCGTAACGCCTTTAGGCGTACCGGTGGAGCCCGAGGTATAGATCACGTAAGCCAATGACTCTTCATGCACGGCCACATCGAGATCAGCATCGTCATAACGGCTAAGATCGAGCGCCTCGCAATCCACATAAGGTATACCCTCCACCTTTGCCAAGCGCGGCAGCACCACGTGCTGCGTTAGTAGCAGGGCCATGCCACTATCTTTGATCATAAAACTCAGACGTTCGGGCGGGTAAGTCGGATCGAGTGGCACATAAGCACCGCCCGCCTTCAGTACAGCCAACAGAGTGACAATGACTTGGGGCGAACGCTCCAGCGCTACGCCGACCCGCACATCTGGCCCTACGCCTTGCTCGCGTAGATAGTGAGCAAGGCGATTAGCCTGAGCGTTCAGCTGCGCATGACTTACAGCCTGATCACCCATACGAAGTGCAGTGCTATCTGGCCGTGTATCCGCGTGCGAAGCGATACGGCGATGCACAGGCATGCGAGAGAACCCGCTGCGGCCACTCTGGCCCAACTCACTCAGTGCATCCCATCGAGTCTTTTCAATCCACTCTAACTCACCCACAGGCCGATCAGGCGACTCCGCCATCTGACGAATGAGCAGTTCCATAGCATATTTCAGTTCATCAACGAACGGCTCAGGGAAATCCCTTCGGCTATAGCAGTACTCAATCTCCAGTTCATCGTCGATCACCACCTGCAGATCCATCGCGTAGCCAGTTATGCCTTCCCCAGCAACCTCACCAAAGCGCAGACCATGCCGCTGCTGATCACGCATTGTTCTATCGACGGGGAAGTTCTCAAATACAATGATACTGTCGAACAAGGCGCGGCCCGATGACCCAGACCAGCGTTGAATATCTGCTAACGCGGCATGTTCATACTCGCGAATGCCCAGATTGGTAGCCTGCACACTCTGCAAGTAAGTACCAACACTCTGCTCAGGCCGCGCCTCCAATGCCACAGGGATGGTGTTGATGAACAGACCGACCATCTCCTCAGCGCCTTGCAGGCTGGGTGGGCGACCGGATACCGTCGCGCCAAACACCACCCGTTCCTGATGACAGTAGCGCTGCAATAACACACCCCAGGCTGCCTGTATCAAAGTGTTTAGAGTCACGCGTTGCCGCTGAGCAGCAGCTTTTAGTAGAGCGGTATCTTGCCATCCTAGACGGGTATAGCGTTTGGCGAAGCCCTGGGCCTCACTCTCCTGACGGGTCGACTCTGCCAACAGTGTCGGCCCCTCCAGCTCCGCCAGTTCCGATGTCCAGAAGGCTTGAGTCGAAGCGGCATCCTGGCGCTGCAACCAGCGAATGTAATCACCGTAGGGCCGTCCAACAGCCGCCAAGGGCTCTTCCGCGTAGCTGGCCAGCCACTCGTTAATTAGACGGGCTTCTGACCAGCCATCGGACAAGATATGGTGCCGAGTCCATATCAGTTGATAGCGGTCATCATCGAGTCGAATCAAATGCAACCAGGCTAAGGGTGGTGTCAGCCAATCAATTTGGCGCTTAATTACTTGCTCAGCATAGGTGGCGAGGGACTCATCAAGCCCATCTTTCCTATTGCGCCAATCCAACTGTACGATCTCAGGCTCTACTTGTGCCAAGACGAGTTGTAGTGGACGCGCCATACCCGCCTGCCATAAGAAACCCGTTCTTAGCGTGGCGTGGCGTTCGACCATAGCTTGCCAAGCCCTCACTAGCCTATTGGCATCCAGTCCACTGACGTCTACGTTCAATTGATTGACGTAGAGCCCCGGCTCTTCCGCTTCAAGAGAGTGGAAGAACATCCCCTCTTGCGTGGGCGACAGGGGGTAAACATCTTCGATATTGTCTTGGTCTAAGCCTAGGGCTTCAATCTGCTCACTGCTTAGATAATCTGCCAATCCATTTAGCTCGACTTCACCTTTTTGCGCCTCCTCCAGCGCACCGGTCGCGTTCAGAGCCAACTCGGCTATGCTCTGGTGCTCAAAGACTTGACGCGGAGTAACCATCCAACCAGCCCGTTGCAACCGTGAGACGATCTGAAGGCTGAGAATCGAATCACCACCTAGCTCAAAGAAGTTGTCGTGTCGGCCCACCTGCTCGACGCCCAGTATCTCTGACCAGATTTCCGCCAGCGCTTCTTCCACCTCACCCTGGGGCGGCTCGTACTGCGAGTTACTGGTCAAGTCTGGTGCGGGCAGTGCCTTACGATCCACCTTACCGTTCGGGGTTAGCGGCAGCGCCTCCAGAGTGATTAGCACTCCAGGCACCATATAATCTGGTAGCTTTTGTTCCAGCGTTTCGCGTAGCGAGGTAGTATCGAGCTCAACGTCGGTTTGGGGAACCACATAAGCCACCAACCTAGATCCGCTAGGCCCCTCTTGGGCAACCACCACTGCCTCGCGTATCTCCGACAGGGCTAGCAGTTGGGCTTCGATCTCGCCTAGCTCAATACGGAAACCGCGCACTTTGATCTGATGGTCAATCCGTCCCAAGTACTCAAGCTGGCCATCCTCCCGCCAACGCACTAGATCACCGGTTCGATAGACTCGTTCGCCCGCAATAAAGGGGTCGGCCACGAAGCGCTCCGCCGTCAGTTCTGCACGGCCCAGGTAGCCCCGCGCTAAGCCCACACCTCCTAGATACAACTCCCCCGCCACCCCTTGGGGTGCCAAGTTGAGCGCACTATCCAAAACGTACAACTGCGTCGCCGCAATCGCCCTTCCCAGGAAAGCTTGGCAGCCCTTCACTTGATCCGTTGCTGACCAAATCGTGGTCTCAGTGGGGCCGTACATGTTCCACAATTCGACCCCCTGAGTTTGCAGATCCTCAGCCAAATCAGGTGGCAAAGCTTCACCGCCACATAGCCCCTTAAAGCCCTCTATGAGCGGAGCCGTCGTCCATGGCCAGCCTGACGAACGTAGCAACCGCCAGCCGGAGGGTGTCGCCTGCAGAACCGTCGCTTTTTCCTGATTGAGTAATTCACCCAAGGCCTTGCCATCTCGAGTCGTCTCGCGGCTCGCCAGCACGACCCTTGCTCCGCTGATCAATGGGAGATACAGCTCCAAGGCGGCAATATCAAACGACAGAGAGGTTACGGCCACCAGGATATCGTCTGGGCTTAGGCCAGGGGTTTCCTGCATGCTTAATAAGAAGTGACTAAGGGCGTGATGACGCACCATTACGCCCTTAGGTCGCCCGGTGGAGCCCGAGGTGTAAATGACATAGGCGAGGTGTTCACCGTGCAGTGCCACCTCCGGGGTGATTGACGCATGATGCGTCACATCCAAGCGATCCAGTTCAATAACGTTTAGCCCATCGGGCATCGGCAAGGTATCACGCAGATGTTGCTGGGTAAGCAGCAGCTCAATGCCACTATCTTCGACCATATAGGCCAACCGCTCGGCAGGGTAATCCGGATCCAACGGTACGTAAGCACCACCTGCCTTGAGAATCGCCAGCAGCCCCACCACCATCTCGATGGAGCGTCCCACAGCAATGCCCACTCGGGTTTCAGGTTTTACGCCTAAGCCAATCAAGTAGTGGGCTAAACGATTGGCACGGGTGTTAAGTTCAGCGTAGTTGAGCGACTGATCTTCGAACACGAGTGCCCTGGCTTCTGGGGTTGCCGCCGCCTGTTGCTCAACCAGATGATGGACTGGAGAAGTGCCTGTATACTGTTGCGTATTCTCTCCCCACCCGCTCAACAACCGCTGTTCGTCTGCTCTGAGCAGGCTGATCTCACTTAATGGTTGTCGAGGCACCGCTTGCAGATTTCCTACGATCCCTGCAATGGCGGCACTCAGGTAGTCACACAACCGCTGAGCACCAATGATACGATTCACCTGCCCTACCAATTGGAAGCCGTTCCCAAGATCGTCCACCGACATCGTGATCGGGTAGTTGGTACGCTCCTGGCCACCCAGCATCTCCATACCTTCCCAGCTATGAACGGTGCTGCCCTCTTGCTGAGGTGCGATGTAACGATAGTTCAGCAGACTCGTGAATAGTGGCGTCCCACCAGGCAACCCGCTGCAGCGCTGTGCGAGTCCAAGGCTGGCATGTTCATGGTGCATTAGCTCAGACAGAGTATCGTGGGTGAGGCGTAGACACTTATCAACACTCTGGGAACCTGTTTTGATACACACAGGGAGCGTATTAATAAACATCCCCAGCGCCCGTTCGGCACCTTCAGTACCCTGCATGCGGCCGAAAAGCACGGTACCAAAAACCACATTATCCCGTCCGGTGGTTTTGCTGAGCACCAAGGCCCAGGCCAGATGGAACAGGCTTGCCGTACTGACGCCATGACGCTGCGCCTGTTGCCGAGCTTGCTGGGCCAGTTCCGCAGGCAAAGGAAGGCGAACTTCCTCGATCTCGCTGCCATCGCCACGAACGTCTAACAGGCCGAAGGGCGCGGTCGGTTCTTCAACATTGCCCAACCGCTCACGGAAGAAGGTTTCATGCTCTTCCAGGCTTACCCCTAGTCGGGCCTGTGCCACGAAGTTGCGGAAGGGTAGCGGCTTGGGCAACTCAGCTTCACGGTCTTGCTGTATCAGAGCGATCTCTTCCACCAATAACTCAAGGGTGGTGTGATCCATGACTAGATGGTGGCTAGGTAACTGTAGCAACCATCGCCCTTGCTCGGCATCGTATGCTGCCACCGCTCGTAGCATGGGTGCTCGGCGCACATCGATGTGGTGATGTTCAGGATCCACCTGGGTGTATAACCATTCGGCGACACGACCAGCTTCCTCATCCGGCACCGACGGCCATTCGACCTCCATTGCGGCATGCTTGTATACCACCTGCACCGGCTCACGGAGCCCTTCCCAGAGCACAGCGGTACGAAGAATATCGTGGCGGGCAATGAGCTGGTTAAAACCAGCAATAAACCTGTCCAACCGCTCCCGACTATCGAAACCAAGTAGGCAGGGAAGCACATAAGTATCTCCCCGGTGCCGCAGACGGTGATGGAAAAGGATGCCCTCCTGCAACGGCGCCAATGGGTAGATGTCCTGGATGTTGGCAGCACCGCCGGGCACTGCCGCTTCGATCAAGCTGACCTCTTCGGCATTGAGCTCGATTAGTGTCAGCATGTCCGGCTGGAGAACCTGGCAATGACGAGGGATCAGATTGGGCGGGATGGTGATCTCAGCTTGCTCAGGCGCTTGCGTCAACGCTTGAGCAAATGCCACCAGCTCCGGGTACTGGAATAGGATGCGCACCTGCGCTGTCAGACCTTGATGCCGCATTTTCTCAAGCACTTTCAGAGCCAGCAGCGAATGCCCACCCAACTCAAAGAAATTATCATGACGCCCTACCTGCTCCACCCCCAACACCTCGCTCCAGACCTTCGCCAAGGCTGCTTCCACCTCTCCTTGCGGTGGTTCATACTGCGAGCTACTGGCTAAATCCGGTGCGGGCAGTGCCTTGCGGTCTATCTTTCCATTGGCATTCAACGGCAGCGCATCGAGGATGACCACAGCTCCCGGCACCATATAATCCGGTAGCTTCTGACCTAGTGCTTCACGTAGAGAGCCAGTGTCGAGTTCAATGTCGGCTTGAGGAACTAAATACGCGACTAATCTAATGCCGACGAGGGCTTCTTCGGCTACCACCACCGACTCACGCACCTCCGGCTGAGATAGCAGTTGGGCTTCAATCTCCCCCAGCTCGATACGGAAGCCACGAACTTTCACCTGGTGGTCAATACGCCCCATGTACTCGAGTTGGCCGTCTTCATGCCAGCGTACTAGGTCACCAGTGCGATAGAGCCGCTCTCCAGAGCCAAACGGGTCAGCAACAAAACGCATCGCAGTAAGGCTGCGGCGGTTCAAATAGCCTCGTGCCAGACCTGCTCCTGATACGTAAAGCTCTCCAGGAATCCCGATGGGGGCGCGATTAAGCTGGCCATCTAATACATGTGCACCAAGATCTGGGAGTGTAATTCCTATAGGACTACGTTGACCTCTCAGATCATCAGCTGTCACACGCCGATAAGTGACATGCACCGTAGTTTCAGTAATGCCATACATGTTGATTAGGAGGGGATGATCATCACTGAAATGCTCAATCCAAGGGCGCAGGCTTTCCGGTTCCAATGCTTCACCACCGAAGATCACTACACGCAGTGCTAAGTCTTCCGTGTTATAGAGATCAGGGGTGGCCATCAACTGCCGGAAGGCAGAAGGCGTCTGGTTTAGGACTGTCACTTGTTCCCGGCATAGCAACTCAAGGAAATCCTCCGGCGAACGGCTAACCCAGTAGGGCACTACGACAAGTTTTCCGCCCGTACACAGTGCCCCAAACATCTCCCATACTGAGAAATCGAAGGCGTAGGAGTGGAACATTGTCCAGACATCCTGCTCGTCAAAATTGAACCAAGGTGCCGTGGTATCAAGTAATCGTGTCACGTTCGCATGACATAGCTGCGCCCCTTTAGGTTGCCCTGTGGAGCCCGAGGTGTAGATAACGTAAGCAAGATTTTCGCCGTGCAGCGCCACGTTTGGATTGGTCGACGCATGATGCGTCACATCCAACTGATCCAGTTCGATGACATTCAGGCTTTCAGCTACTGGTAACGACTCACGAAGATATTGCTGGGTAAGCAGCAGCTCGATGCCACTGTCCTCGACCATATAGGCCAACCGATCACTCGGATAATCTGGATCTAGCGGCACATAAGCGCCACCCGCTTTGAGGATACCCAGCAGTCCCACCACCATTTCAAGGGAGCGCTCAACAGCAATACCCACCCGAGTTTCAGGTTTTACACCCGAGCCAATCAGATAGTGCGCCAAGCGATTTGCACGGCTGTTAAGTTCAGCATAGCTGAGTGACTGCTCTTCAAATACGAGTGCCGTGACCTCTGGGGTTGCCGCTGCTTGACCCTCAAATAGATGATGAATCAGAGAAGTGCCTGAATACTGTTGCGTATTTTCTCCCCGCTCGTTCAACAGCTGCTGTTCGTCTGTTCTGAGCAGGTTGATCTCACTTAATGGTTGTTGAGGCGCCACTTGCAGATTATCTACGATACCTACAATGGCTGAGTTCAAGTAATCACACAGCCGCTGTGCACCAATCATTCGGCTAACCTGTCCTACCAGTTGGAAGCCGTTACCCAGATCGTCCACCGACATAGTGATCGGGTAGTTGGTGCGCTCCTGAGCCTCCAACAATTCCATGCCTTCCCAGGTATGAACAGGGGCTTCCTCTTGTTGAGTCGCGCCATACCGATAATTCAGCAAGCTTGTGAATAGCGGTGTTCCCCCCATCAAGCCACTGCTGCGCTGTGCTAACCCGAGGCTGGCATGTTCATGGTGCATTAACTCAGATAGGGCACCGTGGGTTTGGCTCAGACACTTATCTACTCCCTGGGCACCGGTTTTGATGCGCACAGGAAGCGTATTAATAAACATCCCTAGTGCACGCTCGGCCCCTTCAGTGCCCTGCATACGGCCGAACAAAACGGTGCCGAACACCACATCGTCCCGCCCGGTGGTTTTGCTTAGCACCAAAGCCCAGGCCAAGTGGAACAGGCTAGCCGTGCTGACACCATGCCGCTTGGCCTGTCGCCTCACCTGCTGGGCCAGTTCCGTGTTCAAAAGAACGCGTACTTCTTCGATATCGCTGCCATCGCCGCGAATGTCTAACAACCCAAAAGGCGCTGTCGGTTCTTCAATATCTCCCAACCGCTCGCGGAAGAAGGTTTCATGCTCTTCCAGGCTTACCTCTAGCCGGGCCTGCGCCACGAAGTTACGGAATGGGATCGGCTTGGGCAGTTCGTCCTCGCGGCCTTGCTGGATCAGGGCAATTTCTTCCACCAGTAGCTCGAGGGTGGTGTGATCCATGACCAAGTGGTGACTAGGTAGCTGCAGCAGCCAGCGTCCCTGCTCAGCATCGAGGGCAGCCAGCGCCCGAATCATAGGTGCTTGGCGCACGTTGAGGCGATGGTTCTCAGTATCCACCTCGGCATTCAGTCGTTCGGCAACGCTTTGTGATGGGACACCATCCAGGGTTAGCCACTCTAGAGCTAATTCAGCATGCTGGTATACCACCTGCACCGGCTCACGCAGGTTTTCCCACAGCACAGCAGTGCGAAGGATGTCGTGGCGGGCAATCAGTTGATTAAAACCGGAAATGAATGTTTCCAGCAGTTCTCGGCTGTCGAAGCCAAGCAGACGCGGAGCGACATAGGCATCGCCCTCTTCCTGCAACCGGTGGTGAAAGAGGATACCCTCCTGCAGCGGTGCTAGCGGGTAGATATCCTGGATATTACTGGCACCGCCAGGCACTGCCGCTTCGATCACGCTGATCTCTTCGGCATTAAGCTCGATTAGCGTCAACATCTCAGGTTTGAGAGCTTGACAATCGTGGGGGATCCGGTTGGGCGGGATGATGATTTCCTGCCGCTCAGATGTCTGCGTCAATACCTGGGCGAAGACCGCCAGTTCCGGGAATTGGAACAGCGTGCGTACCTGCGCCGTTAGCCCCCGATGCCGCATTTGCTCCAACACTTTCAGAGCCAATAGCGAATGGCCACCTAACTCGAAGAAATTATCGTGACGGCCCACCCTTTCGACGCCAAGTATCTCTGACCAGATTTCCGCCAGCGCTTCTTCCACCTCGTCTTGAGGCGGCTCATACTGCGAGCTACTAGCCAAATCCGGCTCGGGCAACGCCTTGCGATCTACCTTGCCGTTAGCATTCAGCGGCAGTGCATCGAGAGTGACCACAACTCCCGGCACCATATAATCTGGCAACTGTTGACCCAATCGATCGCGTAATTTACTGGTGCCGAGTTCACAGTCGGCTTGGGGAACCACATACGCCACCAGTATTGAGCCACCAGGGCCTTCTTGGGCGACCACCACCGCCTCGCGAATTTCCGGTTGCGATAGCAGCTCAGCTTCGATCTCACCCAGCTCGATACGCAGGCCGCGGATCTTCACTTGATGATCGAGGCGGCCCAGATACTCGAGCTGGCCATCCTCTCGCCAGCGCACCAGATCGCCAGTGCGGTAAAGGCGTTCGCCCTCGGCGAACGGATCAGAGATAAAACGCTCCGCCGTTAGATCACTGCGATTGAGATACCCACGGGCTAGGCTTACCCCGCCGAGATAGAGCTCTCCCGCAACACCCGTTGGCGCCAGGTTAAGTTCACTATCCAAGACATAGGTACGGGTACTGCTAATGGGTCGCCCAATGGGAATCTGACGGTGAGCGTCATCACGGCACCACCAGTGAGTGACATGAATGGTGGTTTCTGTGGGGCCATAAAGATCGTGCAGGTTGGCACCGTCGAGGCACTCAGCTACATCGTGCTGTAACGTGGCTGGAACGGCCTCGCCACCGCACATAATATGCTTGAGCCGCGTCTTAGTCTTAACATCGGGATAGGCTAGGAAGGCCTTGAGCATTGAGGGCACAAAATTGAGCGTGGTAACGCCGTGCCGCTGGATCAGCTCGATGATGCGCTCTGGATCTCGATGATCTCCTGGTTGGGCAATCACCAAACGTGCCCCGACACTTAGCGGCCAGAAAATCTCCCACACAGAGACGTCGAACCCGAACGGTGCCTTATGCAATACGGCATCGGTATTGGTGAGCTGATAGGTCTCCTGCATCCAGACCATACAGTTGGTCAAGGCCTCATGGCGGATGGCGGCGCCCTTGGGCCGCCCGGTGGAGCCCGAAGTGTAAATCACATAGGCGAGGTGCTCGCCGTGCAGTGTTACCGATGGATTGAAAGAGGTGTGATGTACTACATCTAGCTGATCCAACTCAACAACGCTAAGGCTATCAGCTACCGGCAATGACTCGCGCAAGTGGTGCTGAGTCAGCAACAGCTCGATGCCACTATCGTCGGCGATGAACGCCAGCCGCTCCGAAGGATACTCGGGATCCAGTGGCACATAGGCGCCCCCCGCTTTGAGAATCGCCAGCAACCCCACCACCATCTCGATGGAGCGCTCCATGGCAATACCCACTCGGGTCTCAGGTTTTACGCCTAGGCCGATAAGGTAGTGAGCCAACTGGTTGGCGCGGGTATTGAGTTCGGCGTAGCTGAGTGACTGATCTTCAAATACTAGCGCTGTGGCCTCTGGGGTTGCAGCAGCCTGTCGCCCAATTAGGCTATGGATTGGCTGAGCATCGGTATGCCTATGTGTGTTTACACCCCATTCCTGTAATTTCAGCTGTTCATCTTTACCTAGCAGCTCGATATCGCTCAACGCGCGTTCTGGCACCTCCGCCAGCGCCTGTAGAATAACCATATAGTGCTGAACTAGGCGCTCAATGGTGGTTGCATCAAACAGCTCTTCTGCATAAACGAAGCTTGCCTCCAGGCAACCATCCTTGCGCTCTACCACATTTAGCGTCAGTTCTAACTGTGCTCTTCCCTGTTCCAGCGGCCAGGTGCTCAGTTCCAGTCCTGGTAGCGTCTGCAGTGATCCATGATCTTGCCGCTGGTGATTGAACATCACCTGGAACAGCGGCGTGTGGCTCAGGCTACGCTCGGGCTGAAGCGCTTCCACTAATTGCTCAAAAGGGAGATCCTGATACTCTTGTGCGTCCAACGCCGCACGTTTGCTCTGTTGCAGCGCCTCAGCCAAGCTCCGGCGACCATCCAACTGGTTGCGTAATACCTGAGTATTAACGAAAAAGCCCACCACACTTTGGGTTTCCGTGCGGTGACGGTTGGCAATCGGTACCCCAACCCGGATATTTTCCTGCCCCGTATATCGATACAACAGCGCTTGGAAACCGGTGAGTAACGTCATAAACAAGGTGGCACCCTGCGCCTGAGCTCGCTGACGCAACCCGCTTACCAATAGCTCAGGGAACATAATTTGGTGGCACGCAGCGTGATAATGCCCATCGTTGCGACGCGGGCGATCAGTCGGTAGTTGCAGTACCGGGTGCTCGTCACCCAGTTCCGTCTGCCAATAATCAAGCTGACGCTCTTTCTCGCCCGCTTCCATCCATTGACGCTGCCATAGCGCATAATCTGCATACTGAATCGGCAAAGCTGGCGACTGCCAAGTCTCACCCATCACACGGGCACGATAGTCGGCAGTAAACTCATCAATGATCAACTGCATTGACCAACCATCAGAGATGATGTGGTGAATCACCACTACCAGAAGATGTTCCTCTTCGGCTAAGCGCAATAGCCCCACCCGCAACATTGGCCCCTGCTCCAAGTCGAAGGGGTCATTGCAAAGCCGATCAACCTGATTTTCTATTGCAACCTCTTGCTCATCCTTCGCCATATGGCCTAGGTCGACCTCATGCAATGCGAAGTTGCTATCAGCCTGCACCACTTGCATCACCCCGCCCTCGCCATCGTCACGGAAGACCGTGCGCAATGCCTCATGACGAGATATTAAGGCGGCGAAGCTACCCCGCAGTGCTCCAGAGTCAAGAGCCCCCTTAAGGGTCAGAGCACCCGTAATATGGTAGGCGCTGCTTTTAGGATCCATGCGCCACAGAAACCACTGGCGAAGCTGGGCATAAGAGGGTGAGCAAGTTTTCTGTTGTGATGCAGGGCGAGAAAGAATTGGGAACTGGCCAATGCCTAACCCCTGTGTACGAATCTTGTCGTAAACCACGCGGCGCTGCTCGGCATGCAATCCGGCAAAGCGTTCCGCAATACGACGGGTATCGATATTACTCATTGAACGGTATCCATGCTGTCGATGAAGGAATCAATATCGGAGAGCGATTGCTCAATGGGGTACCCACTGTTTAGTGCGGCTATACATTCTGCTAAATCGCTAAGTAATGGATGTTTAAACACTTCAGATATTTTGAGCTCAACTTGCATATCTGCTTGAACGCGAGCCACTATCTGCACAGCAAGTAGCGAGTGCCCCCCCAGCTCAAAGAAGTTGTTGTGTCGGCCCACCTGCTCGACGCCCAGTATCTCTGACCAGATTTCCGCCAGCGCTTCTTCCACCTCACCCTGGGGCGGCTCGTACTGCGAGTTACTGGTCAAGTCTGGTGCGGGCAGTGCCTTACGATCCACCTTACCGTTCGGGGTTAGCGGCAGCGCCTCCAGAGTGATTAGCACTCCAGGCACCATATAATCTGGTAGCTTTTGTCCCAGCGTTTCGCGTAGCGAGGTAGTATCGAGCTCAACGTCGGTTTGGGGAACCACATAAGCCACCAACCTAGATCCGCTAGGCCCCTCTTGGGCAACCACCACTGCCTCGCGTATCTCCGACAGGGCTAGCAGTTGGGCTTCGATCTCGCCTAGCTCAATACGGAAACCGCGCACTTTGATCTGATGGTCAATCCGTCCCAAGTACTCAAGCTGGCCATCCTCCCGCCAACGCACTAGATCACCGGTTCGATAGACTCGTTCGCCCGCAATAAAGGGGTCGGCCACGAAGCGCTCCGCCGTCAGTTCTGCACGGCCCAGGTAGCCCCGCGCTAAGCCCACACCTCCTAGATACAACTCCCCCGCCACCCCTTGGGGTGCCAAGTTGAGCGCACTATCCAAAACGTACAACTGCGTCGCCGCAATCGCCCTTCCCAGGAAAGCTTGGCAGCCCTTCACTTGATCCGTTGCTGACCAAATCGTGGTCTCAGTGGGGCCGTACATGTTCCACAATTCGACCCCCTGAGTTTGCAGATCCTCAGCCAAATCAGGTGGCAAAGCTTCACCGCCACATAGCCCCTTAAAGCCCTCTATGAGCGGAACCGTCGTCCATGGCCAGCCTGACGAACGTAGCAACCGCCAGCCGGAGGGTGTCGCCTGCAGAACCGTCGCTTTTTCCTGATTGAGTAATTCACCCAAGGCCTTGCCATCTCGAGTCGTCTCGCGGCTCGCCAACACTACCCTTGCTCCGCTGATCAATGGCAGATACAGCTCCAGGGCGGCAATATCGAACGATAGTGAGGTCACCGCCACCAGGATATCGTCTGGGCTTAGGCCTGGGGTTTCCTGCATGCTTAATAAGAAATGGCTAAGCGCATGATGGCGCACCATCACTCCCTTGGGCCGTCCGGTGGAACCCGAGGTGTAAATGACATAGGCGAGGTGCTCACCATGCAGAGCTAATTCGGGATTATTCAAGGCATGGTGCGCTACTTCTAGACGATCCAGCTCGATAACGCTCAGACTCTCAGCTACCGGTAACGTATCGCGAAGATGCTGCTGAGTAAGCAGCAGCTCAATGCCACTATCTTCGACCATATAGGCCAACCGCTCGGCAGGGTAATCCGGATCCAACGGTACGTAAGCACCACCTGCCTTGAGAATCGCCAGCAGCCCCACCACCATCTCGATAGAGCGTCCCACAGCAATGCCCACTCGGGTTTCAGGTTTTACGCCTAAGCCAATCAAGTAGTGGGCTAAACGATTGGCGCGGGTGTTAAGCTCGGCGTAGCTAAGTGACTGCTCTTCAAAGACGAGTGCCGTAGCCTCAGGGGTTGCCGCAGCTTGGCGCTCAATCAGGTGGTGAATCGGCGGAGCATCGGAGTAATGCTGCGTATTCACTCCCCATCCCTGCAATTGATGCTGCTCGGTTTTATTGAGCAGCTCGATATCTCTCATCGCTCGCTGCGGCCTTGCTTGCAGATGTTTTACGATGTCTGCAATGGCAGTTTCCAGGTAATCACATAGCCGCTGCGCACCGATCATACGGCTCACCTGACCAACCAACTGGAAGCCGTTACCTAGATCGTCCACCGATATCGTGATCGGGTAGTTGGTACGCTCTTGAACGTCCAGCACCTCCATACCTTCCCAGCTATGAACGGTGCTGCCCTCTTGTTGAGGTGCGCTATAACGATAGTTCAGCAAACTGGTAAACAGAGGCGCCCCCCCAGATAGACCACTACAGCGCTGCGAGAGGCCAAGGCTGGCATGCTCGTGGTGCATTAGCTCAGACAGAGTATCGTGGGTGTAACGCAGGCACTTATCGACACCTTGAGTGCCCATTTTGATACGCACAGGGAGCGTATTAATAAACATCCCCAGCGCCCGCTCGGCTCCCTCGGTACCCTGCATGCGGCCGAACAGCACGGTGCCGAACACCACATCGTCCCGTCCGGTGGTTTTACTCAGCACCAGTGCCCAGGCCAGATGGAACAAGCTGGCCGTGCTGACACCATGGCGCTGGGCCTGTTGCCGAACTTGCTGGGCTAGTTCCGCTGGAAAAGGAAGGCGAACTTCCTCGATCTCGCTGCCATCGCCACGAACGTCTAACAGGCCGAAGGGCGCGGTCGGTTCATCAATATCGCCCAACTTCTCTCCGAAGAAGGCCACATGCTCTTCCTGGCTTACCCCTAGTCGGGTCTGGGCAACGAAATTGCGGAATGGAAGGGGTTGCGGTAGCTCATCTTCGCGGCCTTGCTGGATCAAGGCAATCTCTTCTAACAGTAGTTCGAGGGTGATGTGATCCATGACTAGATGGTGGCTAGGTAACTGTAGCAACCATCGCCCTTGCTCGGCATCGTATGCGGCTACCGCTTGTATTATCGGTGCTTGGCGCACATCAAGGCGATGATAATCAGGATCTACCTCAGCATTCAGTTGTTCGACAACACTAAGTGAAGAAACATGATCCAATTCTAACCATTCAAGCTCCAACTCGGCATGCCTACACACCACCTGCACTGGCTCTCGTAAGCCCTCCCAGAGCACGGCGGTACGCAGAATATCGTGGCGGGCAATGAGCTGGTTAAAACCGGCAATAAAGGCCTCCAGCCGTTCTCGGCTGTCGAAGCCAAGCAAGTGTTGGGTCACATAGGCATCGCCCTCTTCCTGCAGTCGATGGTGAAATAGGATACCCTCCTGCAGAGGTGCCAACGGGTAGACATCCTGAATGTTGCTGGCTCCACTCGGCACTGCTGCTTCAATCGCACTGATCTCTTCGCCATTGAGTTCAATCAAAGGCAGCATCTCGGGCTGGATTGCCGAGCAGCCATCTGGAATACGGTTGGGCGGGATAATGATTTCCTGCCTCTCTGATGTCTGCGTTAGTACCTGGGCGAAGGCCGCCAGTTCTGGGAATTGAAACAGCGTGCGTACCTGCGACGTTAGTCCCCGATGCCGCATTTGCTCCAGCACTTTCAGAGCCAATAGCGAATGGCCGCCCAGCTCGAAGAAGTTGTCGTGGCGGCCCACCCTTTCGACGCCAAGTATCTCTGACCAGATTTCCGACAGCGCTTTTTCCACCTCGCTTTGAGGCGGCTCGTACTGCGAGCCACTGGCCAAATCCGGTGCGGGCAGTGCCTTGCGGTCTATCTTTCCATTGGCATTCAACGGCAGCGCATCGAGGGTGACCACAGCTCCCGGCACCATATAGTCTGGCAGATGTTGGCTCAACTGCTCGCGTATTGAGGTGGCGTCAAGTTCCATGCCGGCTTGGGGAACCACATAAGCCACCAACCTCGGGCCACTAGATCCATCTTGGGAGACCACCACCGCCTCGCGAACCGCCAGTTGCAATAACAACTGCGCTTGAACTTCCCCCAACTCCACACGATGTCCTCGGATTTTAACTTGATCATCCATACGACCAAGGAACTCCAAGCTTCCATCTGGCAACTGCCGCACACTGTCGCCGGTGCGATATAAACGTTCTCCTTCACCAAAGGGGTCAGCTACAAATCGTTCCGCCGTCATATCAAGGCGCCCCAGATAACCGCGGGCCAACCCCACCCCTCCTAGATAAAGTTCACCGTTCACTCCTTGAGGCACAAGGTTCATCCAAGGGTCAAGTACTCGAATTTGCATGTTACGCAAGGGGGTGCCAATCGGTAGCGTGGATGCTCGCTGATCAGCGCTTTCATGTCTTTGTGTCAAAGCTCCGACAGTGGTCTCAGTGGGGCCATAATGGTTAACAACTTGGCAAGATGGATTTAGTTCTGAGATCCAGTTAACCAGAGACCAATCGCTTACCTCCCCGCCAAGAACCAAACACCTTCTCGGCAATGTATTTAATGGATTCTTTGCACTCATTAGGGCGCGCAAATGGCTAGGCACTATTTTGAGGACATCAATTTCATGCTCATGCATGTATCTAGTAAAAGCATCTGGATCAAGTATGCTATCAGATGAAATCAAATGAAGAGTTCGCCCCTTGTACAAGGCACCGAATAGCATGGTATGGCCTAAATCCGCGGCTATTGTCGACACCATTGCAAAACGACGAGCATCATCAGATAACGCTAAAGCCTCCAGAACCCCTTCCACATAATTGCTCAGAGCACCATGCGTGATCCCAACCCCCTTAGGTCGTCCAGTAGAACCCGAGGTGTAAATCACGTAGGCTAGATGTTCGCTGTGCAGTACCACTTCCGGATTGGTAGAGTCATGATGTGCTATATCCAGTCGATCCAGCTCAATAATGCTCACCCCATCAGTTACCGGCAGCGTCTTACGTAAGTGTTGCTGGGTGACCAACATCATTATGCCGCTGTCTTCTACCATAGAGGCCAACCGCTCGGCGGGGTAATCCGGATCCAGCGGCACATAAGTGCCACCCGCCTTGAGAATAGCCAGTAGCCCCACCACCATATCAACTGAGCGCTCCATGGCGATGCCTACTCGGGTTTCAGGTTTTACACCCGAGCCAATCAGATAGTGCGCCAAGCGATTAGCGCGGGTATTGAGTTCTGCGTAGCTAAGTAACTGATTTTCGAACACTAGCGCTGTGATATCAGAGGCTGCCGCTGCTTGGCGTTCAATTAGATGATGAGTAGGTAGAACATCGGAGTATCGTTGAGTGCTACCTCCCCATTTCTTCAATTGAAGCTGTTCATTCTTATCAAGTAGTTCGATATCACTTAACGCACGTTCTGGCATCTCTGCCAGAGCCTTTAATAAAATGACATAATGCCGCGCCAGGCGCCCAACGGTGGTGGAATCAAACAGCGCTTCAGCATAAATAAAACTTGCCTCCAGGCAACCTTCAGTACACTCCTCCACATTTAGCGTCAGCTCGAACTTCGCCTCTTTCTTTTCTAGTGGCCAGGTACTCAACTCCAATCCTGGTAGTGTCTTCAGCGCACTATGATCCTGCTGCTGGTAATTGAACATCACTTGAAATAGTGGCGTGTGACTCAGACTGCGCTCCGGCTGCAGCGCTTCTACTAACTGCTCAAAAGGCAGATCTTGATGTTCTTGAGCACCAAGCGCCGCACGTTTTACCTGTTTTAGCGCTTCGGCCAAATTCAGGCGACCATTTAACTGATTGCACATCACCTGGGTATTGACGAAAAGCCCTACCACTCCTTGGGTTTCTGTACGATGCCGATTGGCGATTGGCACGCCGACCCGAATACTTTCCTCCCCCGTATATCGATACAACAACGCTTGGAAGCCGGTGAGTAACGTCATAAACAGGGTGGCACCCTGAGTCTGAGCTCGTTGACGCAATCCTCTCACCAGCGATTCTGGAAGTACTATGTGGTGGCGTGCAGTGTGATAATGTCCATCGTTACGGCGCGGGCGATCGGTCGGCAGTTGCAGCACTGGGTGTTCGTCACCAAGTTCCGCCTGCCAGTAGGCGAGTTGACGCTCTTTCTCACCCGCCTCCATCCATTGACGCTGCCAGAGTGCATAATCGGCATACCGAATTGGCAAGGTTGGCGGCTCCCAAGCCTCCCTCGTCACCCGAGCGCGATAGTCAGCGGCAAACTCATTGATGATCAACTGCATCGACCAACCATCGGAGATGATGTGGTGCATCACCACTACCAGAAGGTGCTTCTCTTCTGATAAACGTAGTAGCCCAACCCTTAGCAGTGGCCCCTGCTCCAAGTCGAAGGGAGCATTGCAGAGCCGCACAACCTGATTCTCTACTGCCGCTTCGCTCTCATTCGCCGGCATATGGCCTAGGTCAACATCGTGCAATATGAAGTTATTTTCAGCCTTCACCACTTGCATTGCCTCGCCTTCACCATCGTCACGGAACACCGTGCGCAATGCCTCATGGCGTGCTACTAAAGCGGCGAAGCTGCACCGCAATGCTTCAGGATCAAGAGTCCCCTTAAGGGACAGAGTTCCAGTAATATTGTAGGCGCTGCTTAGGGGATCCATGCGCCACATAAACCACTGGCGAAGTTGGGCATAGGAGAGTGTTCTGCTCTCTTGATTCTGAGACCTAACGATTGGCAACTGCGAAAAGTCGATACCCTGTTGTTTTAATGCCTCAAGAAATACGCTCTGCTTGCCTCGTGGCAGGTGTGCGAAGCGCTCAGCAATCGTGTGTTTATTGAGTTCCATATCAGCTCTCCATACCATCTAATAGCGCCGCCATCTTTTCGAGCTGTGCGCCCTCTTCCTCTTTCACGCTTTCACCCCACTCCTGAATGGACTCACGCATCGAGACCAAAGTGGCCTGCTCGAAATAGATACGCAGGGGAAGTCGTATAGAGAAATGTTCCTCCACTCTGGCTTGCACTCTTAAAGCCAATAACGAGTGCCCCCCTAAGTCGAAAAAGTTGTCATGACGCCCCACACGCTCGACGCCAAGGACTTCTGACCAGATATTCGCCAGTGCCACTTCCACCTCGCCTTGAGGCGGCTCGTACTGCGAGCCAATGGCCAAATCCGGCTCAGGTAGCGCCTTGCGATCCACCTTGCCGTTGGGGTTCAGTGGTAACGTATCGAGCGTGACCACGACTCCCGGCACCATATAGCCCGGCAGTCGCTGCCCCAGCGCTTCACGCAGTGAACTAGTGTCGAGTTCACTGTCGGCCTGGGGCACCACATAGGCCACCAGCCTCAAACCACCGGGGCCTTCTTGAGCGACTACCACTGCCTCGCGAACCTCCGGCTGAGAGAGTAGTTCGGCTTCGATCTCGCCAAGCTCGATACGCAGGCCGCGGATCTTCACCTGGTGATCGAGGCGGCCCAGGTACTCGAGCTGACCATCTTCCCGCCAGCGCACTAGGTCGCCGGTGCGGTAGAGACATTCGCCCTGCGCAAATGGATCGGCGACAAAACGTTCTGCGGTAAGGTCAGGGCGGTGCAGATAGCCCCGTGCCAACCCAATGCCTCCGAGATAGAGCTCCCCCGCAACTCCCGGTGGCGCTAAGTTAAGATCTCCATCCAGCACGTAGGTGCGGATACCGGCGATGGGTTGACCGATAGCTACGTGGTTGCGCCCATCGTCTTGGCAGATCCAGTGGGTGACATCAATGGCCGCTTCGGTGGGGCCGTAGAGGTTGTAGAGCGCCACTTGAGGTAAGCGGGCAAATACCTGATCCTGCAGTTTGGCCGGCAGCGCCTCACCGCTGCATACCAAGCGCGTCAGACTGGTGCAGTCTTCAACCTTGCCATGAGCCAAGAAGGCCTGAAGCATTGAAGGTACAAAGTGCAGTGTAGTGATGTTATGGCTACGGATTAGCTCGACCAATTGTGCCGGTTCGCGATGGGCTCCCGGCGGCGCCATCACCAGCCGCGCCCCCTGCATCAGCGGCCAGAAGAACTCCCATACCGAGACATCGAAACTGAATGGCGTTTTCTGCAGCACCGCATCGTCGGTCGTCAGCCCATAGGCGTCTTGCATCCACTGCAGGCGGTTGGTCAGCGCGTGATGACGGTTGGCCGCACCCTTAGGGCGCCCGGTAGAACCCGAGGTGTAAATGACATAGGCGAGATGTTCACCGTGCAGTGCCACCTCCGGGTTGGTTGACGCATGATGCGCCACGTCCAATTGATCCAGCTCGATAACGCCAAGGCTCTCAGACACCGGCAACGTATTGCGAAGGTGCTGTTGGGTAAGCAGCAGCTCAATACCGCTGTCTTCAACCATATAGGCCAGCCGCTCGCTCGGATAATCCGGATCCAACGGTACATAGGCGCCACCCGCCTTGAGGATAGCCAGCAGCCCCACCACCATATCGACGGAGCGCTCAACAGCGATGCCTACTCGAGTCTCAGGTTGTACGCCAAAACCAATCAGATAGTGGGCCAAGCGATTGGCCCGGGTGTTAAGCTCGGCGTAGCTGAGATGCTGATCATCGAAAATGAGGGCTGTAGCTCCAGGCGCTATATTGGAACGACGCTCAATCAAACGATGGATCGGGCCCTCCCAGTTATAATGCTCATCATTAACGCTCCACGCCTCAAGCTGTTGCTGCTCACCGTCACTTAACCAGTCGATTTCACCGACTCGTCGAGTGGCCGACTCACTCAACTGTTTAAGCGCTCCTACCAGATGCTGGATCAACATCTCGGCAGCGGCATCATCTAACTGTGATCGTGAATAGCCACAGCAAAGCTCCAACGTTTCCTTCTGGAAAATCACCAGCGTGACGGGGTAATTGGTCTGTTCGCGGTTGGCCACCTCGCCGAACACCAATTCATCCGGCAGGTTCTGATGCAATGCTGCATCAACGGGATAGTTCTCGAATACCAGCAAACTATCGAACAGCGACTGGCCACCCTGCCCCGCCCAACGTTGGATCTCGTAAAGCGGCGTATGCTCATGTTCACGACTCGCCAGGTTTTGTTCCTGCAACTGGCGCAACCACTCATCGACGCGAAGCGAGGGATCTAGTGAGACAATGACCGGTAAGGTATTGATGAAGGGGCCGATCAACTGCTCTGCCGCCGGTAGCTCCGCAGGTCGCCCGGCTACGGTCGCGCCAAAACAGACGCTATCTTGCCCCGTGTAACGTGCCACCAGCAGCGACCAGGCGCCTTGCATTAGCGTATTGAGCGTTATGCGAGCCGCTTTGGCGAAACTCTCCAGTTGCTGAGTGGTCGTGCTATCCAGTGACAGGGTGATCTCTTGATGCCCAGCTTGCGCTTCATGGGGTCTAGGCATGGCGCTGACGAGATGCGTAGGCGCATCGAGATGCTGTAATTGGTCACGCCAGTAGGCTTCACTGGCATCAGTGTCACGGCGCTGGAGCCAAGCGATGTAATCGCGATAGCACCCCTCTGTAGGTGGCAGAGTCTCCCCTGCGTAACTGCGCAATACCTCACCCATCAGTTGCGAGGTACTCCAGCCATCCAGCAGCAGATGGTGGCGCGTCCAGATAAAGCAGTGCCGGGTATCTGCTATTTTCACCAGCGCCGAACGCATCAGGGGCGGCGCCGTCAGATCGAATGGCGCCCGTTGCTCCTCGGCCAGCCTCTCAAGCGCTCCTGATAGATCCGCTCGTTCGCTCCAATCCGCCTCGAACCACGGCAAGTCGACGGTACGTGCGACCCACTGCAGCGGCGTTCCAGCTCGCTCCAGGAAGCCGCTGCGTAATATCTCATGGCGCATGAGTACGTTTTGCCAGGCGCGCTGGAAGCGTTCGATATCCAGGTTGGTAATCTCTACCTGCAACTGGTTGAGATAGGCCACATCTTGGTCATCGTAGAGGCTATGGAACAGCATGCCCTGCTGGAGTGGTGACAGCGGATAGATATCCGCCAGTTGGTCGGTGGCAATAGGCAAGCCGTCCAGCTGCTCTTGACTCAGCCCCGCCAGCGGGAAGTCCGAAGGTGTTGCGCCACGAACGCCACTAGCACAGTGCCTAATCAGTGCCTCAAGTTGCGCTTGGAAGCTTGCTTGCAAGGCGTGTATCGCTTCCTCGCGGTGAATCTCACGACTGTAATTCCAGTCGAAGCGCAGTTGGCCATCTTGAACCCAGGCCACCACCTCAATCCAGGTACGGCGCTTGCTTTGCGGCGCGCGAGCCTGCCCTGCATTCTCTTTGGCGAGCCGCCAGGCCCCATCGCCCTGTAGGGAGCGATCCAACTGGCCTAGATAATTGAAGGTGACCTGGGGGTAGGCACCACCGACCAGCGCGGGCTCTTCTTTCAAATAGCGCAGCACGCCGTAGCCGAGCCCCTTTTCAGGCACTTGGCGAAGTTGCTCTTTGATTGCTTTTAGGCTTGTGCCGGGCTCCGCATTATCTGGGCTCAGGCGAACCGGGTAGAGCGAGGTGAACCAACCTACGCTGCGACTGAGATCGACACCGTCGAACAGGTCTTCGCGGCCATGGCCTTCCAGCTCAATCAGTACGCTCTCTCTCTCTGCCCATTGGCACAGGGCGCTCGATAGTGCAGTGAGAAGCAGGTCATCCACCTGGGTGCGGTATGCTTTATGCACCGGCCCCAATAGTTGCGTGGTCGCCTCGGTAGGCAAACTGCCAACGAGCGATGCGGTATCGGCGACGGTGTTGCTGCCATGGGGATTATGTGCAGGTAGGCTAGGCTCTGGCTCTTTGACAAGGCTCTCCCAATAGGAGCATTGCTCAGCCAAAGCCTCCGATTTGGCATAGTCGGCCAGGGCACGCGCCCACTCATCTAGCGAGGTGGTTGCCGGTGGTAGGTCGACTATCTTTCCTGCATTTAACTGCGCGTAGGCCGTTTGCAGGTCGTCGAGGATCACGCGCCACGAGACGCCGTCCACCACCAGGTGGTGAGCCACTAGCAGCAATCGTCCGCCGCGCTCGCCTCCCAGTGCCATCCAGATAGCACGGAACGGCCGCGCCAAACTCAGACTGCTTTGCGCAGCATCGGCAGCCTGGGTGATGACCTGCGCCGGATCCGCATGATCGCTTACGTCCACGTGCTTGAGGAGATCGTCGGCTAGCTTGCCATAGGCTTGTTGCCAGCTATCGCCAACGCGCTCAAAGCGCAGCCGCAAGGCGCTATGGTGATCTACCACTGCCTCAATGGCACGCCGTAGCAGCGCGGTATCTACACCACTGTCCGCTTCCAGCATCAACGACTGATTCCAGTGGTGTGGCTTGGCAAAGTTCTGCTCGAAGAACCAGCGCTGTACCGGCAGCAGCGCAAAGGAAGCAGCCTTGCTGGGCGCAGCCGCTTGTTTAGGTGCGGCAGCCACCAAGGGCGTGGCCATCGCCGCCACTGCGGCAATGGTCTGCCCTTCCATCAACTGCTTGGGCGTTACCTTGTAGCCACGCTTACGCGAGCGCGCGACGATCTGCAAGCTGAGGATGGAGTCACCACCCAGCTCGAAGAAGTTGTCGTTGCGCCCCACCTGCTCGCAGCCGATCACGTCAGCCCAGACCGCTGCCAACGTCTCTTCTGCTTCTCCCTGGGGCGCTTCAAAGGTTTTACCACTACCGGCTTGCACTGGCTCGGGCAGCGCCTTGCGATCCAGCTTGCCATTGGCGGTTAGTGGCAGAGCCTCCAGCCGTACCAGGGCGCTGGGAACCATATAGTCCGGCACGCGCTCGCCAAGCTGCGCGAGTAACACAGCATCTTCAACGTCGCTCCCGGCTGCCATCACCACATAAGCGTACAGTTGCGCGCGTCCTTCCTCATTTTCCCGAGCGACCACTTCGGCCTCCGAGACCCCTGGCTGGTCGCGCAACAGGGCAGCGACCTCGCTCGGTTCCACCCGATAGCCGCGAATCTTGACCTGATCATCCACACGGCCAAGGAACTCCAGGCTACAGTCGGCCAGTTGGCGCACGCGGTCACCGCTGCGATAGAGCCGCTCCCCCGGATGGAAGGGGCTTGCAACGAAACGTTCCGCCGTTTGCCCCAGCCGCTGTAGATAGCCTTGAGCCAGCCCTGGGCCACCCAAGTAGAGCTCACCGGCAACACCCTTCGGCACCGGATTAAGCCAGGGATCGAGCACATAGGCCCGAGCATTGGCCAGCGGTGTGCCGATCGGCAGCGTGCTGGCAGCTCGATCGGCCATGTCGGCTTGCTGGGTGAGAATACCTACCGTGGTTTCCGTGGGGCCGTAGTGATTGAGCACCCCGCAGGTGGGCTTAAGCTCGGCAATACGCGCCAGTAGCGCCCAGTCGGTCGCTTCGCCGCCCAGAATCAGGCGTTCGTGCGGAAGCACGTCAGCCGGGTTTGCAGCACTCAGCAGTGCCCGCAGGTGGCTGGGCACAATCTTGAGCACATCCACCCGCTGTTCCCGCATATAAGCCGCAAAGGCATCTGGGTCGAAGGCGCACTCGGGGGAAATAAGGTGCAAGGTGCGGCCGGTGCACAAGGCACCAAACAGCACCGTATGCCCCAGATCCGCCGCTACCGTCGAGACCATCGCCATGTTGCGGGCATCCTCTAGTAGCGCCAACGCTTCCAGAACGCCCTGTACGTAATTGGCCAGAGCACCGTGACTAACCGCCACCCCTTTAGGCTTGCCCGTGGAGCCAGAGGTATAGATCACATAGGCGATCTGCTGGGGATGAATGACGGGTGGTTCGTGCTCGACTGCAGCCGAAATATCGTCGGCAAACGCCAGTTCCATTACCGGAACGTCACCATTCCAGTCGCAAGCCGTACTGCTCAGCATTAAGCGAGCACCACTATCAGCCAGTTGATAGGCCAAACGTTCACTCGGCAGTTGCGGATCCAGCGGTACAAACGTCCCACCCGCTTTAAGTACGGCGAGAATGCCGAGCACGTACTCGCAT
This sequence comes from Vreelandella sp. DA03-1M, assembly GCF_055725665.1. NCBI lineage: Bacteria > Pseudomonadati > Pseudomonadota > Gammaproteobacteria > Oceanospirillales > Halomonadaceae > Vreelandella > Vreelandella sp. DA03-1M. The sequence goes on along the minus strand of NZ_CM146798.1, from coordinate 1,006,231 downwards.
GAACGCTCGGCGTGAATGGCAACACGCACCTCGGAACCAACGCCTTTTGCGATTAGCGCCTGTGCCAGACTCTGGGCTTGGGCATCCAGGCTGGCATAGGTATAACGGTACTGCCCGTCGTTTATGGCTAACTCATCAGCATTAGCTGCCACCGCTTTCGACAGCAGGGTGGGTATATCCTGAGCAAGAAATTCGCTTTGGTTGCCTTCCAGCACGGAGATAGGCTCGGGTAGCGCCAGCATCGCCGTGTGAGACTGCGGATCAGCGACGACCTGCTCAGCCAGGCACCGGAATGCCTGACAGAAACGCTCGATCGTAGCGGCATCGAACAGCTCTGCGGAGTAGGCGAATAGACCTGTTATTCCCTCAGGCTCATCGCAAAAATCGAGACTCAGATCGAAGTGAGCAATACCCGTGAATACCTGCTCGGCTTGAATGGCCAGGCCAGCCACGTGACGCTCCGCCTGCCACATTTCCTGCTGAGTACACTTCACCTGAAATAGCGGATGTACCCCCGGTTGCCGTTCTAGCTGTAGCGCCTCCACCACTTGATCGAAGGGGACATCCTGATGCAGCTGGGCATCGATCAGGGTAGCGTTCACCTCATCTAACAAACGGTCGAAATTTCCAGTGTGATCAATCTGAGTGCGCAACACAACGACATTGATAAGGTACCCAATTAAGCCCTGAAGCTCGGCTTTATGCCGATTGGCAATCGGCGCCCCTACCTTGATATCTGTCTCACCGCTAAAGCGATACAGCGTCTGCTTCAATAGCGCCAAGATCACGGCATAGAGTGAAACGTTTCTTTCACGGGCTAGGCTACGTAGCTGCTCGCTCAACTCACCGGGAAGCGTAAAGCGCAGGTGGCCTTCGCTCGGTGCGGACATCGCTTGGCGTGGGCGATCCAAGGGCAACGCTAGCGGGGGATGATCCCCGGAGAGGCGTTCACACCAGTGAGCAAGTTGGCCCTGCCGCTCACTACTGTGCTGCTGACGCTGCTGCCAAACCGCATAATCTGCGAACTGTATTGGCAGAGGTGCAAGCTCGACGTCTCGCTGTGTGCAGGCGCTCTCATAAAATGCGCATAGATCATCGATGAGCACCTGTACTGACCATCCATCGCCAGCAATGTGGTGCTGCACGACAGCTAACACATGGTGCTCCGTGGACAAGCGGTAGAGGACGACGTTTAAAGGAGGCGCCTGTTCAAGATCAAAAGGCTGCCGCGCCAGTTGAGTGAGTGCGTCATGCAATGCCTGCTCCTGTTCAACCACGGTATCACCGGGTATATCGTTGCAGATCAGCTCAGGACTCCAGTCCTGCGCTAGCCGCTGAACAGGTTCTCCCGCCTCACTCAAGGGGTAGTAAGTACGTAAAATATCATGTCGCTGAACAAGGGCCTCCAGCGCTGCATTGAGCGCTGATAGATCCAACACCCCCTTGAGGTGCAGTGCCCCTGCCATATTGTAACCAGCGCTCTGGGGATCGAGTTGCCACGTCAGCCATAGGCTACGCTGCCCTTCTGACAACGGTATATCGCCTTGACGTTGAGCATCTTCAAGGCGTGGGATGACCAGCACCCGTTGATCCGATGATGCCGCCAGGCATGCTTCGATAGCTTTAGCCATGGCAGACAAGCGCGGTTGCTCGAACAGCGCGTGCAGAGATAGCTCGACGCCCCAGTGATCACTGATGGCGGCGGCTAGTCGAACCGCCGCCAGCGAATTACCCCCGCTGGCGAAGAAGTGAGCATTGCTTCCCAGTGGCGTTTCCTTGTTGTTTCCCAGCGCTTGGCGCCAGAGCATCGCTAACGTCTGCTCGGTTTCGCTCCCTGATTCCGCAGTAGATTGTGATGACTCTCCACCACCAGCGTCCTCAGCGTCACCACCACTGACAAAATGCCCAAAGGCGTGAATGGCGTAGGCATCCAGGCTACCCGCCTCCCAGCCTTGGCGGCAGGCGCTGCGCTGTAGCTTTCCGCTGGAGGTTTTGGGAAGGCCACCTGGGTTGAGCAGTAGCACTACCGAAAGTGGCTCGTGGCAAGCGGATCCCACCGTCTCGCTTAGCGCTTCGACCAACTTCTCGGCGGGCACTAGCTTCTGTATGCCGCGAGAGACTTCTGCCGCGACGCCAATGCCTTCGGCGCCTTCGGGGGTGGTCACGGCAAAGGCCGCCACGCGCCCTTTGCGCACTGCTTCCACTTCCGCCTCGATAGCGCTCTCGATATCCTGTGGGTAGACGTTATGGCCGCGCAAAATGATGAGATCTTTGATACGCCCGGCAATATACAGCTGCCCCTCGTGCAGAAAGCCCAGATCGCCGGTGCGTAGCCAGCGATCATCGCGAGCATCGTGGTTCTGTGCATCAGTATCATCGGTGCGCTGCCAACTGACCCCATCGCGGGTGACAAAGGCTTTCGCTGTTGCTTCTGGATTCTGCCAATACCCATGTGCCACGCTGGGCCCGTTGACCCAGATCTCGCCGACTTCACCATTGGGCAGCGAGTGAAGCCCCTCAGGATCGACAATATCGATAGCGTGACAAGGTTCCGGTGTACCGCAGCCCACCAGGGTGTTGCCTTCAACCGCTGAGGCAGCCTTTCCCTCGGCCAGCGACTGTTGAGAAAAAGCCGTGCCCACCACGCCCGTACCGCGCGAATTACAGCTAACCAATAGCGTCGCTTCGGCCAAGCCATAACAGGGTGCTGCGGTGTCAGCGGCAAAGCCCGCTGGGCGGAAGCGCTCGATAAAGCCAGTGAGGGTATCGTGGCGTACCGGCTCAGCGCCTGAGAACGCGACCCGCCAGCTGGATAAATCGAGCGCCTCAAGCTGCTCGTCGCGGATACGCTCAAGACACAGCCGATAGGCAAAATCGGGGCCACCGCTAATGGTGCCCCGGTGGCGGGAGATCGCTTCCAGCCAGCGTACCGGCCGCTGTAAAAAGAAGGTGGGGCTCATCAATACCGCAGGGATACCGCGATAGATGGGCTGCAGCAGGCCGCCAATCAGCCCCATGTCGTGGTAAAGCGGCAGCCAACTGACGAAAACATCATCAGCACCAATCGAGAAGCCCGTCTCGATAGCACGCTCGTTGGCCATCAAGTTGCCATGGCTGACCATAACGCCTTTGGGCGTGGCCGTGGAGCCTGAGGTGTACTGTAAAAAGGCGATATCACCACGCTTGGGGTGATGTTCGACCCAGTGTTCAGCGCGGCTCTCATCTACGGCATCCACGGGGATCAGTTCGGCGCTGCCGAAGCCTTCGCTTGCCGATGCGACCACATCGATAATCGTTGTAGAGGTGAGCACACAGGCGGCCTGAGAGTCGGCGGCAATGGCGAGCAGGCGCGCCAGATGCTGCTGCTTGGCCGACTCTGGAGGGAAGACCGGCACGGCAATCACCCCGGCATACAGGCAGGCGAAGAACGCCACCACGTAGTGCTCATCGTTATCCAGCAGGATCAAGGCACGCTCACCCGCCGGGAACCGCTGCTGTAGCTCGCTGGCCAAAGCACGCGAACGCCGCTCCAAGGTGGCGTAATCAAGGGTGGTATCACCTTGAGCGTTCACTACAATCAGCGCCCTGTCGCTGGGCCTTTCCTGGGCCAGGCGACTTAAATGCTCAACGAAGCTGTTGTTAGCAACATTATGGGACGGGTGGCTGTTCATTGTCTGGGCGTGCCTTATATTCATATGCGTACCTGCTGGAACTCCTGGCCGTGAGATGAGGCGTTATGTTTAGTCGTTGGAGAGGTTGCCGTGACCTTCCGCCATGGCGACGACGACTTTGCGCGGCCCTTTAAACGGCGTGCGCGCATGGGCGACCAGCATGTTGTCGAGCATCAGCACATCGCCTGCCTGCCAGGGGAACATCACCGTTTCTTCGGCCAGAACACCGCGAATCTCATCGAAGATGGCATCGTCAATGGGGCTACCATCGGCAAAGAAGACGTTGCGCGGCATGTCTTCGGGGTCAAGCAGCTCTTCCAGCGACTCTCGTACCTCTGGCTGCAGGTTGGAGACATGGAAAAGATGGCCTTGGTTGAACCACACCTGCTCACCGGTGACAGGGTGAGTCTCTATGCTTTGGCATAGCTGGGTAGTACGCAGGTCGCCATCGGGTTTCCATTCACAGCGAATCCCCGCACGCTGGCAGAATGCCTCCACTTCGGCGCGGTCTTCGGTGTTAAACACCTTTTCCCAAGGCATATCAAAATCGCCGTAGTTGCGTACGTAGAGAATCCCGGGGGCAAAGCGCTCACGAATCTCTACCGGCATACGGCGGTAAATGGCGCGGCTATCGGCAATAGGGGTTTCACCGCCCTCGGGTGAAGCGGTGACACAGTGGAACCAGATTTTCATCGGCCACTCGCGGGTGTAGGCCTGCTCATTGTGAAGGGGAATATGTTGATGAGCGGGATACTCGGTCGAGGTATAAATGCCTGACGAAACCGCTGAACGCGGTGTTGAGGCGAACTCATAGCTCAGCAGCGGATGACCAAAGGCGGCAGCAAACTGCTGAAAATCGTCCACGGAGGGAACATCGAAGCCTCTTAGCAACACCCCACCGACTCTGGCCACCAGCGTCTCAATATCAGCACGCAACTCGCCAAAGGCTTCCAGCAGCGGCTGCCCTGGATAGGTGGGGGAAATCATAATGGGCAGCTCCGAATCAGCAGGCCCCTGACGTTTGGATATGGTGTTGGTTGGTTGCGTTGGTGTTGCGCTTTGATTATCCATGATGGATCTCCTGAAAAGTCGTTGAGTCGCGTTGGCCCTGGGCGCCATGGGCATAGCAGGTGCAGTCCGAGTCGACATAGCTTTTGTCGACATAGCCCAGGGCAGCGGCATAGCCACTCGGCGCTGGCAGCGGCCATGCTTGCAAAGGTGATGACATGGGAAGCGAGTGCTCAAGGTGATAGGTGCCTGGCGGCCCTAAAGAGGAAGCGATCGAGAGCGACCGCAAATGATCAGCGATGCCTAGGCCCAAAGCTTTGAGCACCGCCTCTTTAACCACCCAGCGCTCCATAAAGGGCAGTGCGGAGCTGTCGCGTGCGTGGTCGAGCTGCTCACTCGGCGATAGCACCAGCCCGTGCAGCGGCGCCAGTTCGGCCTCGGGTCGGCAGCGCTCAATATCGACCCCCACCGCGCCGCCGGGAGCAAGCGCGATCAGGGCGACATGGCCAGAGTGGGAGACATTGAAAGCAGGCCCATCAGCGTTTTCCAACGCCGGTTTGCCGTAAGCGTTCTGAGTGAACACCAACTTTTCTGGCGCTATACCGGTGTGGGCTGATAGCAGTCGCCGCAGGGCCGCGCGAGTCGCCACGGCGCGTACGACATCGGCGTGACAGCGAAGCCGCTGGGCACGCTGCCATTCGGTTCGACTCAGCAGTCGATCATCTTCGTCGGCCACCGGGGCGTTCAGGTCGAGCGCTAAACACCAGACCTCAAGCCCTGCGGGCGCCCCTTCAGCTAACCGCAGGCGCTGCATAGGGCACCTCCTCAAGCCGTCGAGTCAGCGCCCGTTCGATAGTCTCCAGCACTTGTGCTTGCTGCTGGCGAATAAAGAAGTGCCCTCCTTCGAACCAGTTCAACGAGAACGCCCCGCCCGCTTCTCGCTGCCACGCTTCCAGACGCTCTTGCTCAATATCGTCTTCACGCCCGGCGAGTACCTGCAGTGGGTAAGCAAGCGGCGACCCGCCGCGATAGCGAAAACTGCGGCAGAGGCGATAGTCCGCCATCAAGATATCGAGGGTAAGGCGCAGCAGCTCAGGGCTTTCGAAGACCTCCTCTGGGGTGCCGCCCTGTTGGCGCAGATCTGCGATTAAGGCCTTATCGTTATCAAGCCCCGCCAAGCGCTCTGAGTCACGCATTGAGGGCGCCGCGCTGCCTGAGGCGAATAGCATCCGTGGCTGAGGGCGCCCCACATCGCGTAAGCGTACCGCCATGCCATAGGCCAGCAGCGCCCCCATGCTGTGACCGAACAGGGCAAAGTCGCCGCGCATCCGCGTTGCCTGCTCTTCGCACAACCGCACGACCTGGGTCTCGAAGTCATCGATGAGCGACTCACCCAGGCGCTCACCACGCCCAGGCAGCTCGACGGGATATACCTCTATCCAGGTGGGCAACTGACGCTTCCAGCGCAGATACATAGTGGCGCTAGCCCCGGCACAAGGCAGGCAGAGCAGCCTTAAACGCTTAACCTGCATCCACCTGCTCCGCCTCACTTTTGGCTTGCGCATCCATCCACTGGCGCAGCGAGAGTGGCCGCATATCAGTCCAGGTCTTTTCGACGTAGTCGAGGCAGGTTGGCTTATCGCCAAGCACGCCGGTATCGGTCCAGCCCGCAGGGATCGCTTTCCATTCTGGCCAGAGGGAGTACTGCTCTTCGTGGTTGACTAATACGCGGAAGACACCATCTTCACGATCAAAACAACTTGTCATGGGACTAACCTCATCGTTGCCAAAGGAATGAGAAATAAAATGCAATTACTTCTCATTACTCAATGACGAGTGAGGCGTCAGAAAATTTAATGTTGAGGGAGGAAAATAGAAAAAATAAGGAGAGGAGCCGCTAGGGTGTCTGCATAGAATTACCCTTGCCAGGCTAAGAATTGGACCAGTGGGAGGCAGCTTTAGCTCGCGACCATTTAGTTAGCCTGACAACCGAAGGAGGAGAGTAAAAAAACAGTGGCTGATCAGTTGCGCTCATCACCACTTGGAATCATCCCCGTTAGCAGCCAGAGCTGTTCGGCTTCACGAAATACCCGGCGGTGCTGAGAAGAAGCCGCTAACCACGCATGGAGCGATTCGCGGTCAGCATCGCTCAATGTCTCTTCATGTTCGCGCATCAGCCAGTCTAGCGCCGTTTGCCAAACGGCATCATCGCCGCTTTCGTTATCCATCGTTATTGTCAAACCTCGCTACTGCTGCCTGCTGAACACCTGTTTCGGGAAGCGTGTAATAGTATCAACGCTATTTGCTGACAGTGTAACAAAGCGACAACAAAGAGGGGACGGAACGTGGGCTTACCGATCTGGCAACGTCTGACCTTGTAGCGACTGGCGGCAATGAGTCAGTGCATCGCGAATCATAAAATTAACTGACGTGGTAGAAACACCTAGCTGTAGCGCCACTTCCCGCTGGGTATGGTTTCCCGAACGGTAAAGCTCAAATGCGCGTCGCGTACGCTCTGGCAGTTCGTTCAACGATTCGACCACCTGGGCCAATGCCTGGCGATCAATGGCAATCACCTCAGGTGAGTGTGACGCACAAGAGGCGTTATCCCCCTCCTCTGCTTTTGCAAACAGCGCTGACTCAAACGCGGAACGACGGCAGCGGTCAATGGCGAGGTTGCGCACCACACGTGATATGTAGGATATGGGCTGCTTCACCTCAAAAAGCGTGGTTGCTTCCGAAATTTTAAGATAGGCATCCTGCACAACATCATCGGCTTGATCAGCATTGCCCAAGACTCTTGCAGCGACACAGCAGAGCCGGGGCCGCTGATTAACGAAGATATCTTCTAACTCAGCGCTCCAGGTCTGGGTATCCACAGCTCGGCCTCCTGCCTTGATTAACACCACGGAATAAATGGCAATAATTATTATTTGCGTTAGAGCCTGGTAAGTCAACGGGTGAGAGCTAACTCACTTTTTATAACGATATGCTTGTTGGCGGCACTGCTCCATGAGATGTTTCCCCCCCCTCTCCAGCACTTGTTACTTCATTCATTGCCACCAACACCTCTGCCTTAGGCTGCGAACAACACTCGGCACGCTGACGACTCGTGGCTAGGCATTTCAGCCCCTGAGCATGCTAAACTACTGCTGCTCGTATCGCTGTTTTTTGCTCTGGAGACCCACCGTGACGGATGCCCACCGCCGTAAGCTACCCATCGGGATTCAGACGTTCTCGGATATCCGCGAGGGTGACTATTACTACGTCGATAAAACCCCGCACATTGAGCGCCTAGTTAACCAGAATAAATACTACTTCCTCTCGCGGCCACGCCGCTTCGGCAAAAGCCTGTTGCTGGACACCCTGCGCTGCCTGTTTGAAGGTCGCCAGGCGCTGTTCGAAGGGTTGTATATTCACGACAGGTGGGACTGGCAGCAGCGCTATCCGGTGATTCGGATTAGCTTTGCCGATGGCGTGATGCAGAGCCGTGAAGGGCTGGATGAACGTATCCGTGAGCAGCTGCGCGTCCAACGTGAGCAACTCGGCATTACCCACCACCATAAAACCGATATACCGGGTGAATTTTCCGCCCTCATTCGTGCCGCCCACCAGCAGCGTGGCCAGCGGGTGGTCATTCTGATTGACGAATACGACAAGCCGATTCTGGACAATATCCTGGTACCGGAGCGCGCCCGGGAATTGCGTGAGGGTTTGAAGAACCTTTACAGCGTTATTAAAGACGCCGACCCATACTTGCACTTTGTGTTGCTGACCGGCGTTTCCAAATTCAGTAAGGTCAGCCTTTTCTCAGGATTGAATAACCTCAACGATATCACTCTGGATGCCCCCTTCAGCACGATTTGCGGCTATACCGACGAGGACATTGACACGGTGTTCACCGCTGAGTTGCCCGGCCTTGATCGCGAGGCGATCCGCCAGTGGTATAACGGCTACCGCTGGGGTGGCCGTGAGGTAACGTCCGTCTACAATCCCTTCGACGTGCTGTTGCTGTTTCAGAAACGCGAGTTCGGCCCGTACTGGTTTGAGTCCGCAACTCCGACGTTTTTGGTCGACATTCTTAAGCAGCGCGGTGTTTTTACCCCCTCGTTGGATCATTGGGAAACCGAGTACGAATTGCTCAGCCAATTTGATGTGGATCAGATCAGCACCGAAGGCCTGCTGTTTCAAACCGGTTACCTGACCATTCAGCAAGTAGAAGAGCCTCTGCGGGGCTACCGCCAGTACACCCTTGGCTTCCCTAACCGCGAAGTCGAAACCAGCCTCAACCATGCGCTGCTGCCGTCACTGGGGGTCGAGAACGCCCCACGCGAGCGCAGAACGCTGTTTCGTCATTTAAGCCAACACGACCTGGCCGGATTGGAAACGCACCTCAAAGCGCTCTACGCAGGTCTGCCCCACGACTGGTACCGCAACAATCCCATCGCCAAATACGAAGGCCATTATGCCAGCGTCTTTTACAGCCACTTTGCAGCCTTGGGGCTGAATGTGACCGTGGAAGACGCCAGCCACCACGGCAAGGTGGACATGAGCGTGGATTTTGGTGGGCATATCTACCTGTTTGAGTTCAAGGTGGTGGAACAACTGCCGGAAGGCAAAGCGCTGGCGCAGATCAAACACAAAGGCTATGCCGATAAGCATCTCGCCTCTGGCAAGCCCATCCATCTAATCGGCGTGGAGTTTTCTAGCGTCCAGCGCCAAATTGGGGGGTTTGAAGTGGAAACTCTGGCTTAGTTATCAAGCTTTCCGCCGCTGTCATCGGTATGTCATGAATGGCTAGTTACATTGAATGGTTTGTTACATTGCATAGATACAGTTTTGACCATTCAATAAGACACGATGCATGCTTAGGGGAAATACAATGCTCGATAGCAGCAATGACCTGCTCGAAACGGTGAAGCAGGCGGCGTACGAGGCGGGTGCGCTGTTACGCGAGGGATATTCGCTCAAGGGTCGGATTGCCTTTGAGCAAAAGGGGGCGTCAGACTTTGTCAGCTACTACGATACAGCCGCCGAGAACATCATTATCGACTGTATCAGCAGCGTTTTTCCCGATATCGCTTTCCTCGGTGAAGAGAGCGGGCTTACACCCACCGATAGCAACTATACCGTGATCATTGACCCTCTTGATGGCACTAGCAACTTTCTGCATGGGGTGCCTCACTTCTCGGTTTCCATCGCGGTGACTAAAGGTGACGAGCTGATCATTGGTGTTGTTTATCAACCGCTGCTTGATGAAATGCTCTGGGCAAGCCTTGGTTTCGGCGTTTTCCTCAACGACACACCACTCAGCACGCCGGAACCGCGCCCACTCAACGAGATGCTAATAAGCACCTGCCTGCCCTACCATGCTAAAGGCGACTGCACGACGGCCCTAGATCAACTCGCTGCCCTAATGCCCCGGGTGGCCGGCATCCGCAGCCCAGGCTCAGCGGCGCTGGAGATCGCCTACACCAGCCTGGGCCGGTTTGATGCGTTTTGGTCTCAAGGCGCTAAGCTCGACTTTTGGGATATCGCCGCCGGTATTGTGATTGCCCGAGAAGCTGGCTACACCGTCACGGATCTCACTGGCGAGCCGAATCCCGCTCAATGGGACAGCCTAATTGCAGCGCCCCCTGAGCGGCATAGCCAATTGCTGGCGTGCTTAAATGCCTGTTGATAAACGATCAACGTCACCTCGGAACTCGCGCGTTGTCGATTCATTGACGCAAATAAGCGGCTGATGAAAGCCCCTTCGGCCTATTTTTTGTGCTTTCCTCCCTGGCGCGCTTTGAAACGGGGGTTGGTCTTACAAATGACATAGAGCCGCCCGCGACGTTTGACCACTTGGCAATCGGGATGGCGATTTTTGGCCGACTTGAGTGAGCTGAGTACTTGCACGCTATAGCTCCGCTATTTGGCGTCAGAAGACTGACGCGAAACCCTACCAAAGCGCTGTTGGAAGCGCGCCACCCGACCTTCTGCGGAAACCCTGCGTTGCTCGCCGGTATAGAAAGGGTGAGACGCGCTAGAGACATCCAGATCAATCACCGGATAGGTCTTGCCATCTTTCCAGACAATTGTCTGCTTTGAGGTGCAGGTAGAACGGATCCGAAAAGTGGCGCCGCAGCTGGTGTCACGAAATACCACGTAGTCATAAGCAGGATGAATCCCCTTTCGCATATTCGGCTCCTTCAACTATAATAGATATAAGATAACATAACAATTAAACATGATTCTCATTAGCATGTAAAGGTTGTCATCGAAGAACACGTGAAACCTACCTACACTCAAAACACCCACTTCGCCGCAAAGAGAATCTCGTTGATGAAGGCTCCCGGTCTCCTAACAACTACGTTCATATCAGTTGGCCTGCTAGCCGCTAACACCACCCATGCTCAAGAAGAGAGTGACGCAAAGCGCTGGGATGATGCCCTGGTTAACGCGGCTCAGCAGGTGACGCTGGGGCCGCGTCCGCTGTTCTTGGTTAACGACATGAGCGCGGATAACGATCACGAGCGCGAATTGAAAGCCTCTTTATTGAATTGTGCTGCGGAGCAAACCCAATGGCAGCGCTCTCCCTTGACGATTGGACATCGTGGCGCGCCGTTACAGTTTCCAGAACATACGCTCGAATCTTATATTGCCGGGGCTCAAGGCGGGGCGGGTATTCTTGAGTGCGACGTCGCCTTCACCGCAGATGAGGAGCTCGTCTGCCGTCACTCCCAGTGCGATTTACACTACACCACCAACATCGTCGAGACCGACTTAGCTGAAAAATGCAGCGTGCCTCCCGCTTTTGACGAAGAAAATGGCGAGCTAGTAAATGCAGCCGATATACGCTGCTGTACCAGCGATATTACGTTAGCCGAATTTCGTAGCCTGCAAGGCACCATGGAGGGGGTTAACACTGATGCAGCTACCCTTGAAGAGTACCTTTCAGGCACACCCGAATGGCGCACAGAGCTGTATGCTACCCGCGGCACACTGATGAGCCATGCCGACAGCATTGCGCTGTTTCAGCAGCTTGGCGTGCAGATGACCCCAGAGCTGAAAGCGCCAGAGGTTGAAATGCCGTTTACAGGCGGTTCAGAGCAAGCATTTACGCAGCAGGCGTACGCACAAAAAATGATCGATGAGTACAAAGCGGCAGGCGTTCCTCCCAGCGACGTCTTCCCGCAGTCATTCAATCTAGACGATGTGCTTTACTGGATTGAACATGAGCCTGAGTTTGGCAATCAGGCGGTTTACCTTGATGGCCGCTACAGCGATGAGTCCTTTGATCACACTAACCCCGATACGTGGCAGCCAAGTATGCAGTCGCTGGTGGAGAGCGGTGTTCAGATTATCGCCCCTCCCACCTGGATGCTGCTAGAAACGAATCCCGATTTCGGCAACGATGAACTGGAGAGGCGCTTGCAGCCTTCACTCTATGCCCAACGTGCCCGTGAAGCGGGTCTAACAATGATTGCATGGACCCTGGAACGCTCGGGGCCGTTGGAGGAAGGCGGCCAGTGGTACCACAGCACCACTGAAGATGTTATCCAGCGTGATGGCGACAAACTGATTACCTTGGATGCCCTCGTCAATGATGTTGGCGTTATCGGCGTCTTCAGCGATTGGCCAGCCACGGTTGCCTTCTATGATAACTGTGCCCAGCGGGGTGCCCCCTGACTGGCATAGCCAACTGCTAGCGTTTTAGCTGCCCTGATAAACGATCTAAGTCATCTCTAAGCTCACTGGCTAGCCAATCAGTGGAGGCTAGCTGGCTGAAACTTTCCCCTTGCCTGCGTTCCCCAAGGGCGTTTGCCCTCTCTCACGTAAATCTTTTCATTTTTTTGTTAAAAATGAGAACCATTAGCACTAGAATAGAACTATTGTTATTCACCCCGTCCCCAGGAGTCATTCATGTTCGAGGTCAAAGGCGCCACCTTTGAAATCAATGGTAAGTCGATTCTAAACCCCATTGACCACAGCTTTCATGAGGGCAAGGTTTACGGCCTGATTGGCCATAACGGCTCGGGCAAGTCGACGCTGATCAAGCTCATGGCCCAGCAGCAGCCGGTAAGCCAGGGGGGGATTCACTTTGATCAGCGCCCACTGAGTGACTGGGGGAATCGTGAGTTTGCCCGCCAGGTGGCTTACCTACCCCAGCATTTACCAAGCGCAGAAAGTCTTACCGGGCGCGAGCTAGTCGCCTTTGGCCGCTACCCATGGCACGGGCTGCTGGGCCGCCACACCCAGAAAGACAAAGATGCTATTGATCGCGCTATTGCTCTGACCCACACAGAGGCCTTTGCCGACCGCTTGGTCGACACACTCTCTGGTGGTGAACGTCAAAGGGTGTGGTTGGCGATGCTGCTAGCCCAGGGCAGCCGATTCCTGCTGTTGGATGAGCCCTTAGCGGCGCTTGATATCGCCCATCAAATCGAAGTGCTAGCGCTAATCCGTAAGCTGTGTGACGAGTTAAACCTTGGTGTGATTATCGTGTTGCATGATATCAACATGGCATCACGTTACTGCGACGAGCTAATGGCACTGCACAGCGGTCGCTTGTTGGCCCATGGCAGTCCTGGCGATTTGATGTGCTGTAGTACCTTAGAGGCGATTTATGGATTGCCGATGCAAGTCATGAAACATCCCAACGGAGAGCACAATATTGCTGTTGCACAATGAGACACTGCTTTCACCGTGGCTTGTTAGTGTTGGCCTGTCTTGGCACCCTAACATCCAATGGAGTAGCTGCTTCAACGAAGGTAGTCACCTTGGATTGGACAATAGCCGAAACGCTGATCGCTTTAGATAGTCCGCCCGTTGGGTTAGCAGAGATTCCCCAGTACCAGCGTTGGGCTGGCGTCGAGCGATTACCGAGTGGCGTTCTTGATGTCGGCCTGCGTGCTCAACCCAATCGCGAGCTCATTGCTCAGCAGGCACCCGATCACGTCCTTCTCTCACCGCTGTTTATGCGCTTGAGCGACCAGTTGAGTACTATTGCTCCTATCACTGCGCTGGCCACCTACCAGCCTGGAGGTCCCCTTTGGCAGCGCCTAAAGCGCACAACGGTGACCCTAGCCAAACTGAGCGGCAATCAAGCCGCGGCCGCCACGCTGATTGATGGCGTTGAAACATACCTGAGTCAACAAAAAGCACGCTTGGAACCACAGCCACCACTACTTATCGTGCAGTTTATCGACGCGCGACATCTACGGGTATTTGGTGAGCACAGTCTGTTTCAGGCGGTGGTAGAACGCTTGGGGTTGACCAATGTTTGGCAACAACCTACCAATCAATGGGGGTTCTCCACGGTAGCGTTAGAAGAGCTGTTGAGCTACTCCGATGCGGCAATCATCATCGTCGAGCCGCTCCCTTCAGGAATGGACGACGGCATTACCAGTAATGCACTGTGGCAGCAATTACCCGCTGTGAAAGAGAACCGCGTTGTTCGCGTACCGGCGGTCTGGAGTTTTGGGGGGCTGCCATCCGCTGCGCGCTTCGCTGAGTTACTCAGCGAAGCGCTATTAGCCCGTTAAACGAAGCCGTTTTAAAGAGCGTTTAGAAGTCCAGTGCCGCCGAAAGTTTGACCGTACGCGGCTCACCTTGAGTCAAATAACCACCGGTTGCCGAGGCCCAATAGTTCTCATCGGTAAGGTTTTCGATATTAGCTCGCCAGGTGAGCGTAGTGCCGTTGAGCGGCATGGCATAACGTACGCCGAGATCCCAGCGCGTCCAGGCGTCAACTTCAAGCTGATTGGCAGCGTCTAAATACTGGCTGCCATTACGCACCGCACGGCCACTGAGCGTCCAGCCCGGGGCTTGTGGAATATCCCACTCGCTGCCTAGGACTAACCGATAACCGGGCACCCCAATCGCATCGTTACCCTGGTTAGTGCCATCGTCAGTACGCGTCAGTTCAGGATCTATCCACATAGCACTGCTTAGCAAGCGCAAGCCGTCCAGCGGTTCACCGTAAACGCTTACCTCCACTCCACGATTACGCTGTTCGCCGTAATAGTCATAAACGCCGGTTTCAGTGTTAATAAAGGCGTTGGGTTGCTCAATTTCAAACAGGCTTAAGCTGCCACCCAGGTTACCCAGATCGAGTTTGGCACCTACCTCGTTCTGTTTAGCTTCGACCAAACCAATACTCTGCCCAGCATTTACCGCCGAGGTAGGAGCCGTATCACCCGGCTGCAGTGCTTCAATATGGTTAGCGTATAGCGAGAGTGAGTCGGTCGGTTTCACGACGACGCCATACACAGGCGAAAGCCGTGTATCGCTGAAATTGTTGTCAAAATCACCCTTATAGTCATAGTTAGTGACGTCAACTTCCTGATAGCGGGCGCCCAGGGTAAACAGCAGTCGATCATCCAGGAAGCCGAGCGTATCGGATAGCGATACGCCGTTGTTACGGGTGCGGCTACGTAGGTTAGGATTACTCATATCGCCGTCGCTCCAATCCGGCGTTTGCAGCGGCACATCGACAGGTTGATAAATGTTGGTATCGCTCGGTGTAAACAGCACCATCTCATAAGCCGAACGCGTGGTGCGATAGACGCTGGAATAGCCTAAATCCAACTGATGAGTGACCATGCCTGTATCAAAAACGCCCCGTAGCCCCGCCTGGCCGCCTACGCTTTCAGCCCGATAAGGTACGCGCATCTGGCCAATAGTAGCATCGCCTTGAGAATTATTGACCGTAGGCGAGGCGTAAACGCCGCTTTCACGAGTGTCATTGCCACCCAGTGCCGCATAAGCTGTCCAGCTGTCGGTGATATCATACTCACCGCGCAGCATCGCAAAGTTGGTGTTTAGATCGGTATTGGCCCACTCTGGCGTATAGTTGGTGCTAGCAGAAGGTGCGTCGGGTACTGCTGTGATACTCCCAGCGTAAACCACTGAGCGGCCACCGTTCACGGTGTGACTTTGATGTCCAATATCCAACGAAGCGCGGCCGCGCTCACCGCGATAGTCAAGCCCAATCACGGCGGAGGTCGCACGGCGTTCTTCACCGTCAATCGCTGTGTCGCCACGCCCCCGCACGACATTAGCGCGCACGCCAAACTGATTTTCATCACCAAAACGCCGACCAAGCTCGATACCACTTTCGACATAGCCGCTGTCCGTCACTCCGGTAGTAAGCCGATTGAGGGGTTCATCGGCAGCGCGTTTAGGCTCAATGTTGATAGCGCCACCAACGCCAGAGCCACTGGGCGAAACACCATTAGCGAAGGCGTTGGCGCCCTTAAATAGCTCCACACGCTCGGCAATATTGGTCGCGACTACCTGGCGAGGTAGAACGCCATACAGTCCACCGTAAGCAACGTCTTCGCCATCGAGTTCAAAACCGCGGATCTGAAATTTCTCTGCGTAGTTGCCGTAGCCAAAACCGCTTTGTACCGATGCATCATTGATTAACACATCGGCCAGCGTCTCAGCCTGCTGGTTTTCAATCAGCTCAGCGGTAAACCCAATCACATTGAACGGCACATCGGCCGCATTGCGCTGCCCCCAGGTGCCAACGCGGGCACCGGCAGCCACTTGGCCACCGGCAAATGCAGGCGCCGGAGTATCACCCCTCGCTGCAGCCTCCCCGATCACCGTTACGGTCTCCAGCGAAGCACTGTCGTTGGAAGATGCTTGCGCCCAGACAGTGCAGGGCAAAGGGAGCGATCCCAGCAATACGAACGTGAGCGTACGCCAGGAGAGGCAAGGTAGCGACATGGTGAATCCTCTTCAGATAAGAGCAGCCAGCAATATAATCATTGCAATGGGAACGCGAATCTTACACTAAAGAATAATCATTTAAATTTATAACAGCGATGCATTTAACGTATATAGCTATTTTAGTGATATGCATTATCGTTTATGATGACCTCAGCCTTATTTCCTCAGTGCGCTGTGTCAAAACCTTGTGTTAAAGCCCTGTGATGGAGCCCCGCGATGCCCTCTGCTCTGCGTCAGCCACAACTGTTCGAGCCTTCGTTAGCTTCCTGCTACACCGGGCCGTTGGCGAACTTTACGCCGCCGTTAATAGGTGGAACGCCGCCGCTGGAAGCGTTCAAAACAGCCTATTGGCGGAATGCCGATTGGCTCAAAGAGGATCTCTCCCGTTTCGCTGGACAGTATCCAGACGGAGACCAGCGGGCAGTGGTATCGATCTGGTCGAAATGGCATTTAAGTGCGCTAACCGTTCCCACACTGACAGCCAACCTACTGCTTAACCGTGACCTGCCGGTGGGACTGGACGACATGCAGGTTATCTTTAACGACAAGGGCGCCACCTCGCGGCTGTGGTTACCCCACGAAGGCACGCCGATAACCACTCAAGATCCGTTTGAGCGTTTTGCCACCCTGATTGAACAGCACTGGGCACCGTTGATTGAGCAATTAGCGGCTATCTCTGGCGCTGCACAGCGGGTGTTCTGGAGCAATGCCGGTGGCTACCTGGATTTTTACGTCAACGCGCTGGGCGAGCACCCGCTTGCCAATAGGCAGGCGTTTGAGGCCGCCAAGGCGTTGCTGGAGGCGCGCAACCTGCCCAACGGCAAGCGCAACCCGCTGTTTCAGCCGGTGCGTTACTTTACGCCCAAGGGGAGTGAGGAAGTTAAGCGGGTGCGCAAGCTCTGCTGCCTGCGCTATTTACTGGATGAGTTTGATACCTGCGGTACCTGCCCACTTGAGGGCTGCGACCTGGAGGCGCGCAAACGCGCCAAACTGGCCGCCCGTTAAAGCGGTTTAGATATTTATTTGCGCCACCGCATCTTCACTTGCTCGCGCACGCTGCTCGCCTTTCAGCTCGCTTAATTGCCCCTTCGACATCTCCAGCAACCGATCAGCGTGGACGAAGTAGCTGTCGTCGTGGCTGATGGCAAACACGGTTTTACCCATCGCTTTTAAGTGTGGTAATAGCTCGCGGTAGAACAGTCGTCGGAACTGCGGGTCTTGATCCGCCGCCCACTCGTCGAGGAGCAAGATATCGCGCTTTTCGGCAATCGCCAGCAGAAGTGCCAGGCGCTTACGCTGCCCTTGTGAGAGCTGCGTGTTGATAACGCGATCACCCTCCCACTGCAGTTTGTGCTGCATCTGCAGTCTCTCAAGCCAAGTATCAACGACCTGCGGGTCAGCAGGTAGCCCTTCAGGGCCCATGGTCTGATCAAACTGATGGAAATCGGTAAACACGCTGGCAAAGCGAGCACGGAACGCTTCCCACTGAGCAGCATTGACCACCTGCCCATCAATCTTAATGGTGCCGCTTTGGGGGCGGTATAACCCCGAGAGCAGTCTTGCCAGGGTCGACTTACCGCTGCCGTTGCCGCCGATCAAAAACACCTGCTCACCGCGCGCAAGGGTCATATTGAGAGGCCCCACCTGGAAGCCCTCGCCCTGGGCAGTGTCCGGGTAGTGATAAGTGACTTCCTCCAGCTCCAGACGCTGCCAATCAGCCAGCGTATCGTCGACGGCAAAGCTTGACTGGTACTCGGCTAGCTCCAGACTGCTCAATTTATCAAAGGCCACTTGGGCACTGATCAGCGTTGGCCAAGCGCCCACCGCCTGAATCAGCGGCGTACGCAGAAACAGCAGCGTCAATGCAAAGGTGGAAGCCACCGTGGTACTCGCCCAGCCCAACCCATTAGAGAGGAAAAACACCACCCCGATGGCGCCCAACATCATAATGTTAGACCAGTTGTTAGCGCTTAAGTGGTAGGTATCAGCGCGGATAATGTGGTGACGGTAGTCGCGGGCATTGGCGGTATAACGCTCATCATAAAAGCGCCGAGCACGGTCGCGGTTCAGCGCCAGCTCTTTGCGCCCTTCAATGGCTGCCTGGAAATCTTTATAGAGGCTGTCTTCACTTTCACGCACCAGGCGAAAGTGGCGATACACCCGCGACACCAGCACCCAGCCCACGCCCATGGTGAACGCGATCCACAACACGGTAATCACCACCATTTGCGGCGAGAGCCAGGCCAAATAGGCCACCGAGGCAAGTGTAAGCACCACGCCCTGAATCAGCTCCGGAAGGCGCACAAAACCAATGGTGATGTTGCGCACATCGCTGGACAGGCTAGCAAGCAAGGTGGCGTTGCCCAGCTGCTCCAAGCGCTCAATATCGGTGTCGAGAATCCGCTTCACCAGTCGCGAGCGCAAGTCAAACACAAAGTGGTGCCCCAGTACCGTCAGCGCCAATTGCGTACTTAGCGTGACTGCCAGCAGCACCGCCAGCAGGCCTAGAAATTGCGGCAGCGCCGCCATGCTGCCTACCTCAATAAGCCGCTGGTTGATAAAAGCAATCACCCCGACCCCTAAGCCAGCGCTCAATAGGCTCAAAGCAATAGCGCCTAAAAAAGGCCAGCGGTAGTGATGAAATACTAAGCGCAGCAGTTCCATGGGACTCCTTGCCTTCCTGTAAAGAGCGCTGAAGTCTAACAGCAGCGCCGCTCACCAAGAAGGAGTCATTAACATTGGAGGATTATGTGGCAACCGGTCACTGGTGCGGAATGCTATCCCAAGCCGCTTTTCTGAAAATCATGTCAGATGGTTATCCCAGTGCAGTTCCAGGCTGGCGAGAAGCTCGGGCATCGCTAAGTCAGGCGTAACACGGTAGAGCCCGCCTTGGCCGGAGGAAACCAGAAAGCCGCCGTTGCCATCGCACCGGGCGCCAGCGGCGTCGGATAATGCGAAGCTGGCAACAAGTTTGCCTTGCGCGGCATCCAGCAGCAGCACTCGGTTTCCGCGAGGGGCAGTCACCAGAACATTGCCAGACACACGGCTAAACGCCACGCTGGCAGTGTAGTGCTTCAGACTGGCGGTGACTTCATCGGCCAGCGACAGTTCAGAAAAGTGTCCCTGGGCATCCAGTCGGCAGATCAGTGGGTGGGTTTCCCACTCGGGGCCTTCGAACTGATAACCGGCGATCACCGTGCCGTCCGCCGCCACATCAAGATGACGGCAGCTTAGCTGGTGATGGGAAGGTTTGTGACGGGCCAGGACATCACCGCTGTGGCGATCCAGCAGAATCAGCGCCGGTGCCATGGTGTCTAGGTTAAGCTTTACCCGACCGTAGTCAGGGTGCGTCTGGATACCCCCCAGGCCAATCACCAGGGTGTCGCCATTTGGCATTAGCCTAAGCTCATGGGGGCCAATACCGTCCAGCGGCATATCGCGCACATGGGTGTAGTCGTTGGCGGCATCGTAAACGCGTACGAGCCCCTCACTATCCTCCAAACGATTGGCGGTGACATAAAGGTAGCGTCCGTTTAGATCGAACACGCCATGACCATAGAAGTGGTGGCCCTCACCGGCTGCAATGGTGTGAGCTAACTGACGGCTGTCGCCATCGATCACATGCATCCGTGTACCAGGACGGCGTGCAAACAATACCGCTTGGCGTGAACCGGGCCGTAAACAGCCGCCGTGGCAGCGCTCGGGCACTTCGATCATAAAGCGGGTCTGACCATCCAGCGCTACCCCGGCGATGCAATGCGCACCGCTGGGGTCATCCACCGCGCTAAACAACCAAGCGGCTTCCTCTCGTGCGGGCAGCGCCCAGCTCAGCGGGGTCAGTGCCATGGCGAAGCTGCCCAACCCGACTTTGAGTACCTGTCGTCTATGCATAGTTCAATCCCCATCGCTAGAGTTAAAGCCGCGCACCAGCCCCAGCTCACCAGCAATCTCGTTACCCAGCAGATGGCGTAGCTGGCTGATGTCGAGGTAGAGCGACTGCAGACCACGAAACGCCTCTTCGTCTTCAAGGGAAGGCACCAAGCCCGGCGGCAGCTCGCTGGCCTGAACGAGTGTCTTATCCAACTGATCACGAAACGCCTCGGCAAGCGGCAGCGCACCGGCCTCGCGCAACAGCGCGGTAAGGCCCGGCAAAAAGCCGGTACGCAGGCCTTCCAGGCTACTCTCTACCAAACGAACCGTTTGTCCGCTACGCCACGTTTCGGCTAAGTAGCCGTTGGCAGGTGCGCCTTTGAGGCCCATGGGCTCACCGAGCCGTTTATCTTCGAGTATTTCGAGGGCTTGGATGGCGCTCGCCAGCGTGGCCTCCGTGTAGTCGGCAGTATTAAGATAGTGCTCGCCAAAGGCCTGCCAGTCGCGATGCAGCGCGCTCGTGGTATCCGCAAGATGCGTGGTGATGGCCTGCATCAGCGAGCAGGCTCCAGGGGCGCTCAGGACCTGTGCGTCCATGGCGTCGTCATAAAGCAAGTATTCAAGGGCGGGAAAGCCTTGGACCGCCACGCTGTCACTGGCGATATCCTGAGCATCCGGGGCTTTGGCTGCCTCCAGCCAGCCGCGCACCTTACTGCCCACCAGATTTTTACGGTCTGGCCAGAACTGCAGCTGCCAGCCTCGGCTATTCTGCTCGAGCGGACCGAACTGAATAAAACGCACCGCCTGCCAAGCTTGATAGGCGCTCAGCCAGTCATTTTCCAGCCGCAGCCTGAGTGCCTCGCCTGGGCTTTGGCAAAAGCGTGCGGCGCTGGCTTCCAGGCGCTCGGAAGCGACACTCAGTTCGGCATACTGAAGCTCCACCGCGCCGTGCCACATTTCTCGCGGCGTGGGGGTGTCTGTCGCGAAAGAGAGCGGCGTTGCGAGTAGCGCACAGGCCAGCAAACTCAGGCGGCGAAGAGATGCGATCACGTCAACTCCTTAACAACAATCATTTACAGAGACTCAAGAAAGCGGATAAGTTCCGCGCGCTGTTCGGCAGGCAATGCGCGATAGCCCTGGGTAGCGCTTTCTGCCTCACCACCGTGCCAAAGTATCGCCTCTTCCAGGGTGCGGGCGCGACCATCATGGAGAAAGCCAGCCCGGGGATTAACCGTTTGCGCCAAGCCGATCCCCCATAGCGGCGGGGTGCGCCATTCACGGCCATCGGCCTGGAACTCGCTGCGATGATCCGCCAAGGCCTCACCCATATCGTGAAGCAGCAGGTCGCTATAAGGCCATATCTCCTGCCCCGCCAACGCCGGGCGAGGAGCGTCCGTAGCAGTGCGATGGCGCGGCGTATGGCAGCTGGCGCAGCCCAGCGCGTTAAAGCTCTCTGCGCCCTGTTTCACCGCGGGATCATCCATATCGCGGCGCATCGGTACCGCCAAGCTAGAGGCGTAGAAGGTCACGAAGTCGGCCACGTCATCGCTGACTTCAGGCGTGCCACCGTTAGGAAAAGCATCGCACCCCTGGCTCTCCATGCAGTCGGTGTGTGGCACCAGGCTGGAGGTCAGCCCCATATCCCCAGCGAAGGCGTGCAGGCCCTGCTGCTCAATGCTGGGCTCGCCGGCTTTCCAGCCAAAACGCCCCATTACCGTGGTGCCACTGCGCACATCCCACACCTGGTTGTAGCGGCCGGAAATCCCGTCGTTATCAGCATCATCGGGGTCTGCGGCAGCGATAAGGTCAGCTTCAGGAATCGCTTCTAGCAGGCCCAGGCCAATCATTGGCGGTGCCAGCCGTGGCGAGGTTTGCAGTGACTCCGGCAGCGCTCCGTAGGCGGGCTCGGCAATTGAATAGAGCGGCTCCTGCAGAGTAACACTGGAGCCATCGGCATAACTGACTTCTCGGGGACGATACTCAATCACCAGCGTGGCCTCAGGCTTGGCGCCGCTAATAGCGGCGGTTTGTAGCTGCAGGCCATAGTTAGGCACCGGCAGTGCGCCCCGCTGCTCCAGTGTCTCTGGATCCGCTTGGCTAGCGGGTAACGAGAGGCGCAGAAACAGCGCGATGGGGTTTTCGTCGCCGCTGGGTGGGTGTCCCCGACCATCCTTAAGGTGGCAGCCCTGGCAGCTATTGGTATTGAGCAGTGGGCCTAGGCCATCCCGGGCCTCGGTGCTGGCGGGTGCTGCTACCCAGGGGTTGCGAAAGAAGCTGTTGCCAACGCTGAAATCCAGCCGCTTGGTCATCGACATATTGCCCAACGGCAGCGAATAGGCGTTATGGTCAAACTGCTCCACCGAGCCATCGCCGCCACTCATGGGCGTCGTTTGGATGGGATGATCTTGGGTAGGTGAGTCGGCTGCCTGCAAGGGCGCCGCCAGCAGGATCAGCAGCAGACTGCCTTGAGATAATCTGCTTAGCGAGACACGGAGTAAGCGGTACATGGTGATACCTTGAGAAGGACGATACTAAATACGAGCCATTCGACAAAAACTAACAGAGCCGCACGATAGCAACACTATCGGCGGCTCATGGTAGACGCTAGTTCGCTTTAGAACCGGTGACCAGCGTCATCAGGTTGCAGGGAAGTAACGCCCAGCTCGCCTGCGGCCTGTTCGATAGATCCTGTTTGCGCCACCAGGGTAAGAATCGCTTCGTTGATCATTTCACTGCCCTGCGCGTTACCCGGCGCGATCATCATATCGAAGGCCATCGGCGAGCTTTCCGCTTCAGCCGCCTGCTTGATAGCATCAAGCCGCGCCATAGTCGCCTCAAGCTGTTTGCCTAGCGTGTCAGCCAGCTCACTATCTTCCTGAGCCAGCAAATCCTCCAGTGAAGGCCCTTCTACCACGCTGCCATCAAGACGCTGATAGCTGCCGGTGTAGATATTCTGAATCCCCTGGCCGTTGTAGTAATGAGAGTTGTGGGTATTGTCGCTGAAACAGTCGTGCTCATCCTCAAAAGAGTTGGCTTCAAGGGCGACCTTTAAACGCTCACCTGCCAGCTCGCCCAGCGACAGCGAGCCCATACCGAACAGCATACGGCGCAGACCTTCCTGATCACTCTCCGCCAGCAGCTCCTGGCGATAGTTACCCTCGGTTTCCGGCGCCCACTGGGCCACCATCCATTCAAGGTCGTCAACGAGCAGGTCGGACACCGCGTCCAGATAGCTACGGCGGCGATCGCAGTGGCCATGGGTGCAGTCATCGCCAGTTTGGTAATCGCTTACCGGGCGCTCGCCACTGCCTGCCTCAAAGCCATGCAGATCCTGCCCCCAAAGCAGAAATTCGATGGCGTGATAGCCGCTGGCGACGTTGGCTTCCGAACCACCGACTTCGTTCAGATCGGCGAGTAATTCTGGGGTAATCTCGCTGACGTCCAGAGTTTCACCGCCGACGGTAATTTGCTCATTGGCGATAATATTGGCAGTGGCGCCTTCGTTACCCAGCTCATGCTGGTAGTCGTCGCCCTCGACATAATCGATCATGCCTTCGTCCAGAGGCCAGGCGTTGAGCTGCCCTTCCCAGTCGTCCACCACTGCATTACCGAAACGGAATACTTCGCTCTGCTGATAAGGTACCCGCGCCTGCAGCCAGGCTTGCTTGGCTGCGCTCAGCGTTTCGGCGGTGGGATTGGCGAGCAATTCGTCGATACGCTCGTTCAACACCTCGGCGGCGTTGAGCGCATCGGCGTAATTGGCATGAGCCAGATCGGCGTAGTGATTAACCACGGCGTCAGCGCTAACGGTGTCGTCAGCAGCAGTGTCGGCAGCAACTGAAGCGAAAGGCATCAGCGCGCTAAGCGCAACGATGCCAGCAAGGGGGCGACGGAGCATGATGGCAGGCATTACAGTATCCTTTAGGCTGAGGCGTGACAGAAGCTACTCATATCCTGGCAATACGAGGGGTAGATATTTCGCTTTAAATGTAATTCATTAACTTTTGAGATTCAATTACATTTGAAGCCCAAAAATAATGCGCTGCTGTGTTTATTTGCCCTTCTTTGTTTTACATCATTTTTTGCTGCCCTGGGAAAACCACCATGCTGGATTACAAACTGCTTCATGCCTTGGCGACCGTGGTGGAGTGCGGCGGCTTTGAGCGCGCGGGGGATGAATTGGAGCTGTCGCAATCCGCCGTATCCCAACGTATAAAAGCACTAGAAATTCGCCTTGGCCAGCCAGTGTTGGTTCGGCACCCGCATTTAGCTCCAACCCCTGCTGGCCAGCGGCTGTTAACCCACTACCAGCAGGTACAGCTATTAGAGCGTGACCTGCGTGGCTCACTACCCACCTTAGATGATCAGGCTCCACGCCTTCGTATTGCGATTAATGCCGACAGCCTCGTCACCTGGTGGGCCGAGGCTGTCGCCACTATTTGTCAGCAAGAAGGCGTGTTACTGGACCTTGTGATTGAAGATCAAGATGTCGGACTCAAGCGGTTGCGCGATGGAGATGTAGCGGCCTGTCTATGCGCCACACCGCAACCAATTGCAGGTGCGCGTTGCGTTGCGCTGGGAGAAATGCGCTATCACCCGTTGGCGACACCTGCTTACGTTGAGCGCTATTTTCCAGATGGCCCGGCGACAAAGAACTTTCAGCGTGCACCAGCCATCGTTTTCGGCCCCCACGATCAGTTGCAGCATCGGTTTATGGCACTGTTTGGTTTTCAAGGTCGCTTCCCTTATCACCTCTGCCCCTCATCGGAGGGCTTTGTTCGTTTAGCCGCCGCGGGGGTCGGTTACGGCATGATGCCGCAATTGCAGACGAGTGAATTAATGCAAAGTGGCCAGCTGGTCAGCGTGGCGCCAGGCCACTCTTTATCGGTGCCTCTCTATTGGCATTTTTGGCGCCATAGTGGAGAGTTGATTCAACGCCTTACGCAACATTTGAGTCATATCATTTATTAAGTACGCAAGTTTTAAACAGTGACTTTTTTCAAACCCGACTAAACTAAAAATGCTTATCGCGCGACACAGGAAAATTGGTCAGGTTAAAAACTAAAAAAGCGATGTGATATGCATTTTCGACGCTTAACGGCGGATGTTTACACCGGACTATTGCTGCTGTTGGCTGGATGTTGGGTACCTTGGGCACATGCAACTACTCTTTTATCCGCATCGCCAAACCAGGCGAGCTACTCGCTTGCCCCTTATAGCGAACTTTGGCATGCAACTGATCAGTCAATCATGCTTGAAAACTTCCTCTCTCACCCGCCTGATTTTAAGCACGCCCATCACGAAGAGGATTTAAACCTCGGCTATACCCGTCATGATGTGTGGCTGAGAACACAAGTGCGTAATGACTCACCGGAAACTCAGCGCTGGATGGTACAGTTTGAGTACCCATTCTTGGATTACGTCACACTTTACACACTGCGCCAACAGGGCATTGAGGCGCAGCGCAGCGGTAGTGCAGTCCCGGTTGAACAGCGCGCCCTAGCCCATCGTCAGGCGGTTTTTTCACTGGAGCTTGCTGCCCATGAGCGAGTAACGCTGTATACCCATGTGGCTGCCTCAGGCAGTAAAATGCTCAACTACAAGCTAATAACGCCCGAGGCGTTTTATACCCAAAACGATCGCTATAATTTTTGGCTGGCTACCTACTTCGGCATGCTGCTGGCAATGGGTTTATATAACTTACTGCTATTTTTTGGCTTAAAGGAACGGGTTTTTCTTCACTATTCGCTCTTTGTCGGCGGCTTTGCTGTCGCTATTCTGACCTTTAACGGCATCGGTACACTGATGTTTTGGAGTTTTCTGGGTGACAACACGGCTCGTCTAGTGGCACTCGGTTTTACCTTCGCTTCCACCATGGCCACGCTATTTTCGCAAAGTTTTCTTAACACTAAGACCTATTGTCCCCGCTGGCACAACGTATTGAGTACTTTTCGCAGTTACTGCTGGTTGACAGTGATTGCCACACTGTTATTGCCCATTCCCTCGGCGCTTCACCTCATGGATGTGACGGGCTGTATGGCAGCTTTACTACTCCTGCTCTGTGGCAGCTACTGTAGTTTGCAACGCGTACCCAGTGCGCGGCTGTTTGTATTTGCGTGGTCGCTATTTTTACTAGGTACTGGTGTCTTTGCGCTGCGTAACCTGAGTCTGCTTCCAGCCAACTTTATTACTCTGCACGGCCTTCAAATTGGCTCAGCACTGGAAATGTTATTGCTCTCGTTTGCCTTAGCATCGCGCTTCAATAAACTTAAACGGCAAAAAGAGAGAACTCAAAGCACGATGTTGGCAGCACTCCAGAAACAGGAAACCCTGTTGGAACGAAAAGTCGCTGCCCGCACCAAAGCATTGGAGCATTTGGCCAATCATGATGTACTCACTAGCCTGCTGAATCGCCATGGACTGATGCGTTCTGCCGAAGGAGCGCTACAGCGTAATCGTCAGCATGGCCATCGTTTGGCACTATTAATGCTCGACCTGGATCGCTTTAAGCCTATTAATGATAATTATGGTCATGAAGCAGGCGACTTTGTTTTACAGAAAATAGCCAAACGCATCGTCCACTTAGCGCGCACCAATGATCACTGTGCCCGGTTTGGAGGCGATGAGTTCATTATTATCATGGAGAATATAGGAACCGGCGATACGTTAGCGCCTATTCTGGCGCGTATTGACCAAGCCATCTGTTCGCCGATCGACCTTCCCGGCGGTGAGCAAGTCAGCGTTAACGTCAGTATTGGGGTAAGCACCTGTCACGGCGCAGATGAGGCCACGCTTGAAAGTTTGCTAAGTGAAGCTGATAGCAATATGTATGCAGTTAAATCAAGCCAAGCCGCAGCTTACTATCGCTACGGCTCGGCGAGTTCTTAATTCTAGTCAAACAGGCTCATGCGCTTCATAACGTTGTCACGCTTGATTTTCCAATGGAATATCGCGCCAGCAACGTGTAGTACCACTAAGCCTAAAATGATCCAACCTAACCGCCCATGCCACATAAAAAGTTGTTCAGAGAGCTGCTCACGCTCAGCAAGTAAACCGGGCAAATGCCAGTGGAAAAACTCTACCGGAAAGCCGCCGCTAGCAGTGGCGGCCCAACCCAGTAAAGGCATAATAATGAGCGCTAAATAGAGCAGATGGTGCACACTGGAGCTAACAATCCGCTCGAACGCATTTAAAGGTGGTTCATGATCTGGGACCACAAACGCCAGCCGGGTAATAATGCGCAGCGTCATCAGCAATAATATCAATACGCCGAGCGTTTTATGGCTGGTATAAAGCAAGTTCGTGAGCGTATTGCCTACCAACGCCACGGTGCGCTCAAACCCCAGCAAGCCTAGCGTTAAACCGCTAGCCAACGAGAGTAACACGGCGCCCGCCACTAGCCAGTGCAGCACCCGGTGCGGGTAGATATAATGATCCAGTTCGTGCATGCAGTGCTCCTAACAGCAAATTTATTTGCTTTTTAGTCTAGTCAGTAACGTTCCCTTTCGCTGATTAAAGCACTTCGCTGCCCTCAACGTTAAGTGTTACTTTTGCCCAGTGCCTACCCTCTACTACCTGCTGGGAACGGTTGAATCGCTACGGTCGGTGTTTATATAGCCTAGTCAGGCACGGCTAATTGCTCACGTATTAACTCACCCAAGCGCCGCGCTGGCTCTGAGGGCCGGTGGGGTGCGCGGTGAAGCGCCAGCTCAATCATTGGCAGCGCAGGCAGGCCACTGCTCTCATCCAATGGCCTTAGCGCCGGCGTCAGCATGCTGCGCGTCACCACCACTATCGCGAGCCCCGCGGTCACAATCGGCGCCAGCCCGGCCATTGATTGGCTGGTATAGGCAACACGCCAACTGCGCCCTGCCGACTGCAGCGCCTGCTCGGCGACTTCACGAAACACGTCAGCCCCCGGCGAATAAAGCGCTAATGGCAATGGATCGCTTAGCAGCGGCTGCTGGTGCATTCCGACGGCCCACAGCAAAGGCTCTCGACGGATTACATCGCCCCCTGGTGAGTTGCGTTGGCGTGTCACCAGTGCCAGATCAAGCTCTTTGGCTTTTACCTGCTCTACGAGATGGGCGCTGGTACCGCAGATCACCTTGAGCCCCACCGCCGGATAGAGCTGATTAAAGTAAGCAAACACCGAGGGCAGCAGCGAGGCGTAATCTTCCGGTATGCCTAACGTGAGGTCACCGGTAACTTGGCGCGCCTGCATATCACTCCATGCTTCATCATTAAGCGTCAGCAGCCGCCGGGCATGGTTAAGTAGGCGCTCGCCTTCTGACGTAAAGCGTATTCGTCGCCCTTCCCGCTCGTGCAGTGTTAGCGATAACTGCGCCTCCAGCCTTTGCAACTGCATACTCACCGTAGACTGCGTGTAAGCCAAGCGTTTGGCGGCGGCGGTCACACTGCCGGTATCCGAAATTGCCACCAGGGTACGCAGCAGGGTTAGGTCTAAGGTAGGCGCGCGCATATATCACCATTCTTGATGAAAATGATCATAGAAGATCGATATTGTGATGCATTGATGATGAGTATGCTGCTCGGCACATGCTCAAATCAAGGAGACCTCCGATGCATCGCGCCCACTCTCCCGCCCTTTTTCCACGTTGGTACAGTGTTGGTGCGGCACTGGTGGCTGTGATGCTTTGGAGCGCAGCGCCGCTGCTGGCAGAGTTTGCCAAGGCGACGCCACCTTTACAGCTAACCGCAGTAACACTGCTTGCGGGGGCGCTGGCAACGCTCCCGCTGAGCCGCCGCGTTAATGTTGCTGCCAGCGGCGCGGGTTGGCAGTTAAGTGTCTGGGTGGGCATTCCGTTGCTTATTTTTGGTGCTGTGAGTACTTACTTTATTGGTATGCGGCTAGCGCCCGCCGCTGAAGCGGCGCTGATTACTTATACCTGGCCCGTGCTATTTGTGCTGCTTAGTCAGTGGAGCCGCTTTGGCCGTCTGCGCATCGCAGGCGTTGTCGGTGCGCTGATTGCGTTTTCAGGCGCAGCATTACTGCTGGTTCCTCAAGCCATCAGCGGCGGATTAGGGGGCGCCACCACTGGCTATGCACTAGCGCTGCTGGCTGCCTGCTGTTGGGCACTCTATTCATGGCTCAGCCAGGCATCTCCAGTGGCGTTGACACCGCTACTGCCACGACTGCTGCTGATCGCTTGTGCTATTGCTGTGGCCGCTAGCCTGCTACTTGAAGGACAACTCCCTTTGCCCAGCGGGGAAGCGTTACTAGCAGGCATTGCGCTAGGATTAGGCCCTTACGGCGTGGCCATGGTGGCATGGGATAAAGCACTGCGCTGGGGGCACGCCAGCCTAGTGGGCAGCTTAGCGTATGGCGTGCCGATTTTGGCCGCCCTGCTACTGGTTCTAGCAGGCATGAGTGTGCTCGACTGGCGCTTACCCACTGCGGCAGTGCTGGTGGTGGTTGGCTGCCTTAAAGCTGGCCGCTAGCCTGGATTTCTCATAGTACCTCAGCCAGTACCGCACTCAGGCTGTAACACCGCTAAACACCTACTGGCTCGACTTACATCGGCTACTTTTTAACCACTTTCCGTCCTTCAGACACACTTCCCCCTTTCCCCCATTGCGTCGGGCCGGGGGCGCCCGAGCAGTCAGTTCGGCACCAACCGCCTGACCAGATCGGATAGCGCCGTTTTATAGGGGTAGCTGTCACTCATCAACACCCGGATGCGGCGCGTATTGCGGAGGATGACCGCGCCTACTTTGATGAGCTTGAGCCTCAGGTTGCTTGGACTCATGCGCGCGAAGGGCGTGTGCTTCAGGTAAGTCCGTAACCGCTCGAACAGCGTATAAGCGAAGCCCGACAAGATCAGCCGCCACTGATTGGCCCACCAGTGCGTGCTGGAGGTCCGGTCAGCAAACAGGCTCAGTTGTTGATCCTTGATCCGGTTCTCCATGTCACCCCGGGCACAGTACTGCTCGTAGTAAAGCTTGAAGCCGTCATCGTAACGAGAGCTGATGATAAACCGGGGATTAGAGCCTAACTCACCTTCTTCTAGGCGGGCCACCACCCAGCGTGGGTATTTCCAGGAGCGGGCTTGATACTGGAAGCGGAACGTCCCCGCTACTTTCCCTCCCACCTGCCATTGGGTCTTGCGCACCAGCATCATGGGGACGTCCACTTCCTTGAGCAGCCGGCTGTTCTTTGCGATTCCCACGATGTAGTCGACGTGATGCCGATCACACCAGTTCAGCATCCGGGGACGACAAAAGTGGCTATCACCTCGTAACACGATGCGCGTATCGGGCCAGTATTGACGGATAAAGCGTACCAGTAAGGCGAGGATCGCCCAGCTATGGCGGCTGTCGCTGCGGTCACTGGTGCGCAGATAGCTCACCAGTAAGTGGCGCCCACAGAAGACATACAGTGGGAAGTAGCAGTGGTGATCGTAATAACGGTTAAAGAACTTGCCGGGTTGCTCGCCATGCACGGGGATGTCGGTGCCATCAAAGTCCAGCACGATCTCCTTGGGTGGTTCGTCATGCTGTTCAATGAAGTGATGCCACAGCAACTCATGGGCCTTCACTATTGCTTGCCGATCGGCGTTCTGCTCCACCCGGCACAGCGTCGACTTGCCTGCCAGCGTATCCTCTTCACCGAGCGCTGTCTGAAGGGCCTGATCATAGCGCAGGGCCTCATGGTCGTTGAAATCTTCATAGCCAGCGGCGACACCGAACACCCGCTGACGAACCAACGTGTCGAGCTTATGACGAACCTGTTCCGGTGAGCGGGGATCATGAAGCACGGCGGCCAAGCGGCGTGTTAGGCGATGCTGTTTATCGACTTCACGAAGCAGGAGTAATCCGGCGTCCGACGTAATGTGGCCCCCGGAGAAGTCGGCTTCAATTTGGCGGCGAGAGAGTGGCGAGAAGGTCAGCTTTTCAGGTACCATTTTGGAAGCGGCTGTTGGTGTTGGTTTTTGGTGTAAGGCCCTGAAACGTTAACACTTTCAGCCGCTTTCTTTTATACCCTGTGAGAAATCCGGGCTAGGCTTACTTAAACAGATTCACCTCGGCTACTTTAGTCACTGGCTCGCTAGATAGAATGTCGTCGAGTAATTCAGGTATCCACCTGGGTTTAAAAAGCGCGGGGTCGGACTCGCGCATCTCTTCCCGCGTCCACCAATGTCTGGCATGAACAGTAGAAGGCTCTTCATCGCTCCACTGGGCAGTGGCAATTTCAGCCATTGGCGGGCAGCGCACCAGAAAGTAGCGTTCAAGCCAGCGGGCTGGCGAAGAGCCTGCCACGGCGTATATGTCATCTCGTTCGCACAATAGCGGGCCGATGGGGCAGGTCAGCCCCGTTTCTTCCTTCAGCTCGCGCATTGCCGTGCTGGGGTAATCCTCTCCTTCAAGCAATTCGCCGCCTACGGTGGTCCAATAAGGCGCTTGATGCTCATCATGATAGCGAAAAAGCAGTAGGTGGCCTTGCGGGTCAACCACCATTAAACGTGCTGAGCGGTGTGTTTTGATTTGTTGGTTCATAAGCGATCCATGCCTATTATTGAATTGCAGTAAACAGTGCTAAAGCAGACACAATGCGTGCTTTTGGCAATGCCTCTTCAGCCTAGCTGGTTTAAATAGATTTACCGGGGTAAGTAAGGTAGCAATTACAGCTCAGGAGGAATTTCCGTCGGTTCCATTTCCACATTTAACTCGAACAAACCGCTACCGGTAGCGCTAAAACCGCTTGCGCTTACTGTGTAAATACCAGGCAGTAGTTGCTCTTGAAGACGGGAATCGGTGCCCCCTGCGCCATCGTCGTCGCTGGCTGCAACGCCTTGGCCACTAATTTCAATCAATGTATCGAAATCAGCGGAGCGCATTTCTATGGTAACCAACGAGCTCTCTTCCAGCTCCAACTGATAGATCAGTGGTTCACCGCTGTACCAACCACTGAGCGATCCATCGGCAGTGAGTGACCCATCGTTGCGCAGCTCGCCATCGCCCGGTAATTCGTGAGGCGCCACGAAAAGGGTATAAACACCATTGCCATCGTCATAAGCACTGCGCGCGGTCAGCGTGTATTCACCGGGCTCAAAGAAATCGGCAATGCGAGCGTCTAAATCACCGGCGCTGTCATCATCTGCACGGGTATAGCCGTTGGGTCCTTCTATGGCTAAATAGGCGTCAAAATCATCAGAGCGCATTTCAAGCTGGTAAAGACCCGCCTCTTCTATGTTCAACGCTATTTCATCAGCATCGCCCTGCAACCAGCTGTCGAATGGTTCGCCTATTGTCACCGTGTCAGCATCGGTGAGCTCTACGCTGCGGCTATCAATGGTAAATGGGCCATAGCTATAAGCATCGGCACCGCTCACCACCACCACATAGTCACCGCTCTCCTCGACTCGATGGCGCACCACAGGCGCATTATCGAGCAACTGGAGCTGGTCATCGTAAAGAGCCACGACGCCCTGCAAGGCACCATCAAGAGAGATTTCGACAATCTCATCCGCATCTAAGGCGATGGCATAGCGCATAAAGCGGCTGCCATCGTTACCGTTCAGTTCGCTCGCCGAGGTTATTTCTCCGCGTGTGCGCTCCGCTAGCGCGAGCCTTTCCAAACCCACAATAGCCTCGGCGGCCGCTGGCTGATCAGTCGTTTCGGCGTTTTCGGTGGGCGCCTTCTCCGCCATCTCCTCGGTTAGAGGCAACGCCTGAGCGATGAAAAAGCCGACGGCAGCGCCCCCAAAAGCCACTAATATAAACGCTAGCGAAGCTGATTTAGCCATGAACGATCCCTTGTTAAGTTGTAATGACAATCATTAATAAATTAAGCAAACGTGATTATAAGATGCTTAACGAAATCAAGTGAGCGTTTGATAAAAAATACTGCATTGCAAAAAACTGATTTTTTACTAACTTAACCCTTGGGTTGATAAGTCACTGAAACGCAAGGGCACGAACATTACGATTAAAAAATCTTGAAATTGAACCTAATTGCGTCGATCTTCTCAAAGCTTGCTGACCCGCAACGACAAGGGTACTATCGCAAGGCCTACTCGGCACCTCATCAAAGAATGCGGGATCCGTAATACGCAAAACTGAGGTACTCCTAATGGGAGCCCAAAAACGACTGATCCGAACGATTTGTTTGGCAGCGGTAGTAGTTGGTAGCGCTGCCAATAGTGCTTTCGCACACGAAACAGATACACAGGAAGGCGTCGCCTCCTTTTACAGTGACCGCTTTCAAGGAGCCACCACAGCGAGTGGAGAGCCCTTTGACCAGCAGGCACTGACAGCCGCCCACCCTAGCTTGCCGTTTGGCACGAAGGTGTTGGTGACGCGCCCGGACACGGGGCAAGAGGTAGAAGTATTGATCAATGACCGCGGCCCCTTCGTTAAAGGGCGCATTATTGATTTATCCAAACGCGCGGCAGTGAAACTTGGCATGCTACGCCGCGGTACAGCACCGGTTATGGTAACGCTGTTGGATTAACGGATAACACATTCTTGGTTGGTGTGTGATACCCCTTAGCCTAATTAATGCGACAGTAAACCAGTCAAAATAGTGCCACTCTATAAATACAGGGCGACCAGCAATGGTCGCCCTGTTTCTTTTGAGGTGCTTTATCTCTTACCGCTTTCTCATGCATGGCGAACTTGCAAGCAAGCTAATGGTCTCTATGCTGCAAGGAGTTTAACGCGCGTAGCTGAAACAGATAGCTCAAAGCGCCATTTATTCGCAGGAGGCATTTATGCAGTCACAGTTTTATACGCTCACCGATTATCCCCGCGGCCTACCCGATCGCGCTCTGTTTAAACTGGAGACGCAGACGCTGCCTGAGCTAGCCGACGGCGAAGTGCGAATTCGTAATCGCTGGCTCTCTGTAGACCCTTATATGCGGGGCCGCATGAATGGCGTTCGCACATATGTAGACCCATTTGAACTCGGCAAACCCATGGAAGGCGGCGCCATTGGTGAAGTGATCGAATCCAATGACGCAAACCTCAAGGTGGGCGATCGTATCAGCCATATGGGCGGCTGGCGTGATATTGCCCAACTGCCTGCCCAAGGGGTGACGCCATTACCCGACCTTGATGTTCCTGAACAGGCTTACCTGGGTGTGTTAGGCATGCCCGGCATGACCGCCTGGACCGGCCTCAATTTGATTGCAGAATGCAAACCGGGCGATAACGTGCTGGTCAGTGCGGCCAGCGGTGCGGTTGGTTCGTTGGCGGTTCAGTTAGCCAAAGCAAAAGGCTGCCATGTCGTGGGCATTGCGGGTGCTGCTCATAAGCTCGCTTGGCTTGAATCACTGGGTGTCGAACCAGTCAGCTATCGTGATCGCAATGCGCATGAATTAAGCGACGCCATTAAGCTCGCAAGCCCCAACGGTATTGATGTGTATTATGAAAATGTGGGTGGCATTTGCCTGGAAGCTGCCCTCAGCCAGTTAAATGAAGGCGCCAGAATCGCGGTGTGCGGTATGATCGACGATTACAACGCCGCAGAGCCCACTCCCGGCCCCAGCAACCTTTCGCAACTGGTGATACGAAAAGCCAAGATGCAGGGTTTTATCGTGGCAGATCACTGGTCGAGCTATCCCTACTTCCTAAACGAAGTGGCCCCGCAAGTCGCCGCTGGCAAACTGGCTTATAAAGAAACCGTGAAAGAGGGTTTAGAGAGCACCCCAGAGGCTTTCTTGGCACTGTTTGAGGGCGGTAATACCGGTAAGATGCTGGTCAAACTAGACAGCTAATCGTTGCGCTAGATTAAACTTGCTGGAGTTACCTATCCCACACCCCGAAAGCCGCGCTACGTTGATAGTGCGGCTTTTTTATTGATCACTGTTCATGCTTACCTACCAGAAATCATTAGACCAAAAGCGAATTGATTATTAAAATCGATTAGCTGTTGAGATGTGTTTTAACCCATCGGCTTTGCTGATGGGTTAGGGCACACTGCTGAATCGCCGCTTAGCAGCCACTACTAAGCGGCATTAACTCGTTGTTAAATAGGGGTTACCTCATGGATGAACACTTACGTACGCACAGCAGATGGCCGCTATTACTGCTTGGCCTTTTGCTAGTGGCGGCGGGACTTGCCTTGGCCATTGGCGGCGGCAAGCTGCTTAGCGTAGGCGGCAGTGCTTATTACTTAATTACCGGCATAGGCGTTATCGCCAGCGGTGTTTTACTGGCAATGCGCCGGGGAGCAGCGCTCTGGCTGTATGCGCTTATCTTGTTTGCGACGCTTGTATGGGCGTTATGGGAAGTCGGATTAGACTGGTGGCAGTTGGTGCCACGCGTTGCGATCCTCTGTCTAATCGGAATTATTCTACTGCTTCCCTGGTGGCGTAAACCGTTACATTCACGGGGCGGCAGCTTGGCATTGGTAGGTAGCATTATTGCTGCCATCTTGGTGGCTATTGCGAGCCAGTTAAGCGACCCAGGCAGAATCGAAGGGACGATTTCCAACCCCAACGAAGCTGCTAGCACCGTTAACCCTGCGCAAGTAGCGGGAGACGACTGGCCCGCCTATGGCGGCACCAACGCAGGCACTCACTACTCCTCGCTTGAACAGATTACGCCTGACAACATCGGCGAACTGGAAGAGGTATGGCGCATTCAAACCGGCGATGTGGCGGGGCCCAGCGCGCCGCCCGAAATCACCAACCAGAATACCCCGCTTAAAGTAAACGACAGCCTATATATTTGTACCTCGCACAGCCGCGCGATGGCGCTCTCCCCGGAAACAGGGGAAACATTGTGGGAGTTTGACCCCGAGGTGAGCACGCTGGGTGCCGAGGATTTCTCGCTCTGGGCGCATATGACCTGCCGCGGCCTCGCCTACTACGATGCGGCTAATTACGCCGCTGGTTCAGACACTAGCGAAACAGCGGATGACAGCGAGGCCGGCAACAATAGCGCCGCGACGAGTGACACAGCGCTCTCTTTCGACATCTTCGATAACAATGATATTTTCAGCCTCGACCTCTCTTTCCTATCCTTGATGTTTGGCGCTGAAAATGAAGGCAACTCGCAGCCCATGCTTAGCGAAACGGATGTCATGTGCCCACGCAGGCTTTATCTGCCCACCGCTGATGCGCGTTTAATTGCGCTGAATGCTGACACCGGTGAACGGTGCGCCAACTTTGGCGAGAATGGTGAAGTCGACTTGACCAACAATATTGGCGACTTCGACCCTGGTGGTTACTACTCCACCTCGCCTGCGACAGTAACTGAAAATCTGGTTATTCTTGGTGGACACGTTACCGACAACAGCTCCACTGATGAGCCTTCTGGCGTCATTCGCGCTTTTGACGTGCATACCGGCGAGTTGGTGTGGAACTGGGATAGCGGTAACCCCGATGACACCGAACCACTAGCTGAAGGCGAAACCTACACCCGTAACTCGCCTAACGTATGGGCGCCGATTAGCGTAGATGAAGAACTCGGCATGGTTTACCTGCCCATGGGCAACGCGACGCCTGACCAGTATGGCGCTAACCGTAGCGAAAACGATGAAACCTATAGCGCAGGCTTGGTGGCACTTAATCTGGAAGATGGCCAAGTGGAATGGGTTTATCAGTTTGTCCATCACGACTTATGGGATATGGACACACCCGCCCAACCGGTGCTGATTGACCTGGCCACAAATGAAGGCCCCCAGCCCGCGGTGATTCAGCCGACCAAGCAAGGCAGCCTTTACGTCTTGAACCGTGAAACCGGTGAGCCGATTGTGCCCATCGAAGAGGTGCCTGCTCCGCAAGGCGCTGTTGAAGGCGACTGGACAGCGGAAACACAGCCGCGCTCAGCGCTAAACCTGCTGCCTCCCCCGCTCACCGAACGCGATATGTGGGGTGCGTCACCGTTTGACCAAATGATGTGCCGCATTCAGTTCAACTCGTTGCGTTATGAAGGCCAGTACACGCCGCCTTCGCTGGAAGGCAGTATTGTTTATCCGGGCAATGTCGGGGTAATGAACTGGGGTGGCGTCGCTGTTGATCCTGAGCGTCAAGCGTTGTTTACCGGTGCTAAATACCTGGCATTCGTCTCCACCCTGGTACCTCGCGAAGAGGTAGAAGAAGGCCAAGGCTCGGCCAGCGAACAGGGGTTGCAGCCTAATGCAGGCGCCCCCTATGCCGTTGAGCTTGGCCCACTGCTTTCCGTGCTAGGGCTGCCCTGCCAAGCACCCTCCTGGGGTGATGTGGCCGGTATCGATCTACAAAGCGCAGAAGTGGTATGGAAACACCGTAATGGCACGACACGCGACAGCATGCCGTTCGACCTGCCGATTGGGCTGAATGTCGGTGTTCCCGCACTCGGCGGCCCGATCACCACTGCGGGCGGTGTATCGTTTCTGAGCGGCACGCTAGATCAGTACCTGCGTGGCTACGACATCACCACTGGCGAGGAAGTGTA
Organism: Vreelandella sp. DA03-1M; assembly: GCF_055725665.1. Classification (NCBI taxonomy): domain Bacteria; kingdom Pseudomonadati; phylum Pseudomonadota; class Gammaproteobacteria; order Oceanospirillales; family Halomonadaceae; genus Vreelandella; species Vreelandella sp. DA03-1M. The sequence continues at coordinate 968,555 of NZ_CM146798.1, read as the reverse complement.
TAAAGCGCGCCTGCCAGCAGGTGGTCAAGCCACACCCATGACCTACACCGGCGAAGATGGTCGTCAGTACGTCGTGGTCACGGCAGGGGGTCACGGCACCTTTGGCACCAAAATGGGTGACTATGTGATTGGCTACGCGCTGCCTGAGTAACCGATCGAGCTAATAGATTCACCAACGAGAACGGGCGACCCAATGGGCCGCCCGTTTTTATTTATGCAGCGTTTAGAAACGCACTTCTAATCCGCCATAAACGCTGCGTCCAGGAGCAGGTTCATAGAAACGACCAAAGGTGCCGTTCAAACGCACATTGGAATAATGCTCTTCATCTAATAGGTTGCGCACGCCCACATAGGCATTTAGCCGCGTATCGCTGCCCAACTGCCAACCATCTCCCACCCGCAGATTGACCAGCCAGTAGCTATCGACCTCGGTTTCATTGGCATTGTCCGCCACCAAGTCACCCACGTATTGGGTTTCCAGGGTCGCAAAGCGTTCATCAACTCCTTCCCAGGTTAGCTGGTTGAACCAGGTCTGTTCAGGTAAGCCGGGGATACGGTTGCCGTCAAAGCTTTCCGTTGGTGTGGCAAATTGATCAAACTCATAGCGCGCCAGCGTCAGGGCGCTATCCAACCGCCACTGGTCGGCTAACTGCCAACCGAGCGCCAACTCGATACCGTCACGATCAGTATCACCCGCGTTCTGGTAGAGCGTGCGCCCCCCATTTTCCTCTTCGTAAGGGACTAGCTCATCGCGCACGCGTACTGAAAACAGCGCCAAGTCATAATCCATTGCGAGTGGCCCCACATAGCCACGCAACCCCACCTCGCGGTTCCACGCTTTTTGTGGCTCAACCGCCGGGTTAAAACCGCCGCCCGCTGGGTTAGCAAACTCTGAGAACGTTGGGGTTTCAAAGGCGGTGCCGGTGTTGATATACGCCTGATGCTGTGAGCGATAGCGGTAGCTAAGCCCCGCCGAGCCGCTCCACTCATTAAAGGTTTGCTCGCCGCTTTGATCACCATCGCTCTGATAGCGATCATCTACTTCCAACTCCACCCGATCAAAGCGAGCGCCAAGCGAAAGCGTGACCTGCTCGGTTAAAGCCAAATCACCTTGAGCAAACACCCCAGCCGAGGTTGCCGTTTGGGTCTCTTCCGCCAGCTGCTCACCAACAACACCCTGCGGATTGACATCGTTCCTAAAGCGCTCGTCGTCTTGGCGAGCCACATCCACACCGGTGATATAGCTCAGCGGTAGGCTGCCCAGGCTGACCTCATGGTGATACTCGGCGCTCGCGCCCAGGTAATCACGCTGGTAGCCGATGCGGCTGTCACCCACGTAGGGCAACTGCTGCTCAAAATCGCGTTGGGAGATAAAGCCTTTTAAGTAGAACTCGCCAGGGCCTGCGGACAAATCTTCGTACTGTAAGCCGAGGAGCTGTTGATCAACGTTCTGACCGGCATCCAGCGCCAGGGAGTTCGGCGCTGCCTGATCGCGGCCACTCGCCACCTCACTTGCATTCAGCGCACCGGGATCTTCAGAGCGGGGGTTATCGAGCAGATTGATAATCGCGGTTAACGCACGGTCGCTGCCTAACTCGCGGCGTAGTTTGGCATTCAACAGGTACTTTTCCGTGGAGCTCTGCTCTCGATAGCCATCGACATTAAGCGCTGAAAAGCTCACATGGTGCGACCAATCCCCTTGGGCGCCACCGGTTTGCACGACCGCCTTACGGTAGCCATCGCTTCCCACCTCGGTACGCACGCTCGAGCCAGGGTTATCGCGCCCATTTGCGGTGGTGATATCAATCACCCCGCCCGCCGCATTGCCATAAAGCACCGAAGAAGGCCCACGGATGACTTCAATACGCTCAGCGCTGTCCAGATCAATGGCATCTAACTGCGCCTGACCGTCCGGCAGCGTGTAGGGAATACCATCGACCATCACGGTAATACCGCGCACGCCAAACGGCGCGCGAGCACCAAAACCGCGGATGGAAATGCGCTGGCCCTGGGCGAAGTTATCGCGGTTCTGCAGAAAAACACCCGGTACTCGCACCAGCGACTCATCCAATCGCGCGCGCTGCTGACCTTGCGCAATGGCTTCGCGGTCAATGGTGGAAACCGCCGCGGGCGTATCATATAGCTCACGCGCCAAACGAGGCGCGGTCACCTCCATGGTGGACAGGTTAGCGTTATTCGCTGGGCTCTCTTGAGCCCAGCTTTGACTTGCTACAAAGCAGCTCAACATCCCTAAAGACGCGGTGGTGAATTTTAATATTATGTTGGGCATGGGGTCCCTCCCAGATAGTGTTAGTGGAAATTAAAAGTGTAAATGAACGATTTTCTATTGGGTTAGTCTCAGCTTATTCACCAAGGCCTGGATAAAACTTCCGACAGTGCCTACACTTGTACAAGTTATACCCCTGAAAGCAAAGGAGGCTTCATGGCGTTTACAGCGACTGATCCAATTAAGATGATTTTTGCCGTTATACTTCCCCCACTCGGCGTATTTTTTGAGGTCGGTTTTAAAGGGCATTTCTGGCTGAACATTATCCTAACGCTATTTGGCTTCATTCCGGGCATCATTCATGCGTTTTATGTGATATTGAAGCACTAGCATTTAATGAAGCTGTTTGTTGAGTATGACGCCGCCTAAGCTAACGCTTAGGCGGCTTTTTTGTGACATTAACTAAGGCGTGTCGACGCTGATGCAATGCATGCACGCTCTCATCAAGCTCTGGAATAGGGCCTTCTACCTTCAGCCCGGGTACCACCTTTTGAATAGGCAAAGTGGCAACAGGTGGCGGCCCAACCCCTAAATCCGCTAGCCATTCACTTAGCTGCTCTGATGAGCTCGCATAAACAATGCGCCCCAGCCCTACCCAGCCATGAGCAGCAGCACACATGGGGCAATGTTCGCCTGAAGTATAGACAGACGCCGCTGCTCGCGCTTCTGGCGTCATATGCTGTGCTGCCCAGCGTGCCAGAGCAAACTCCGGGTGTTGGGTGGAGTCACCACCGGCAATGCGGTTACGGTCCTCTGCCAACACGTCACCGTCAGCACTTACTAGCACACTCCCAAAGGGCTCATCGCCCGCCTCAAGGGCCTCTTCAGCCAGTTCAATGGCACGTCTCAGATAGATGAGTTCTCGATCATTCATCGCGAGTTCTCCTTTAAATCAACAGCGCTGACTTACTACCCCTTTCTTACTACACCTTTGCCGTTGCAGGCGTATCTTCCAGAGGCGTCTCTTTCAACGCTTCGCCTTCGCTTTGAGCGATAACGGAGGTACCCACTAAATCGCCCGTCACGTTAAGCGCCGTAGCCCCCATTCCCACCAGTGCATCGATAGCGGTAAGCAGCGCAACCGTCTCTATTGGCAGCCCCACTTGAGCAAACACCGTGGCGATCATAATGATTCCCGCGCCTGGCACGCCTGCGGTACCCACCGACACCAACGTGCCAATCAGCACTATCTGCACCATGCTAATGAAATCCAGCGGTGCGCCAATCACATTGGCCGCAAAGACCGCCGAAATGGCGATACGAATCGCCGCGCCATCCATATTTAACGTAGCGCCTAATGGCAGACTGAAGCCGTAGATACTTTTGGAAATCCCTAAACGGTGGGCCGCATTAATGGTGAGTGGTAATGTTCCCGAACTACTTTGGGTCGCAAATGCTGTCGCCATCGGCGTGCGGGCCTCGCGAAAGAAAGTGCGTAACTTCACACCAAACAGCCGCATGATGCCGCAATAAATCAGCAAATGAGCGGCGAGTGCGATATACAGCACCACCACCATATCACCCAACGATAGCAACGTTTCCAACCCCTGCTGGCTTACCGTTTCGGCGACAATCGCAAACACGCCGATGGGCACGTAGTGCAAGACGCCAGACATCACTTTTAAGGTGACCTCATTGAGCGCTTCAATCACCTCATACAAACGTTCGCCCATCGCCTGCTGGTGTTCCGATTGACGCATTTTTAACAAGGCGATGCCGAACACCAGCGCCGTAAAAATAATACCCAGCATATTGAGCTCGGCGAATGCACCAATGATGCTATCCGGCACTATATTCAGCAGCGTATCGACAACGCCTGGATTCTCGGGCACCGAGAAACTGGCACTCTCATCCAACGTCATACCGCTGCCGGGACTAAACAACGTGGCAACCGCTAAGCCCACCATGATCGCCAGCGCTGAAGAGGTAAGGTAATAACCAAACACCTTGCCGCCCACGCGGCCAGCTCTTCCCTCCCGGGACTGATTCACCCCCACCATCAGCGTAAACAGTACAATGGGGACAATCAGAAAAGTAAGCAGCCGTAGCAGCAGGTCACCCAGCGGCGCTAGCCAGGCAGCCACTGTCTCACCACCAATAAGCCCAACGACAACGCCCAGAACAAGCGCAACAGTGACGCGTAAAATCAACGATGCCTGAGCATAGGCCTTCCATATACGAGTCATTTAAGTCCCTATAGGTTTGCATGTGTGAGCAGGTCTAATTTGAGAAGCATGTACCTCACTTATACATCTCATTCTATTAGTGTGGCACAGCGATATCGACAAGAGAGGAAGGCGGGAGAAACAGCCCCCATCACTGTCGAAGGCCCGTTGGCTTTTTATAGAGTGCAGCCTCCTCAAACACGCACAGCCTTGTGCATGTTTGTTAATTTAGCGATTACTTTATGGAAACCGATGGCGTTAAATACCCTCATTCAAGCATTGAGGTATTGCTGGCACTAATGAAGCCCTTTGCAACTAACGTATCAAGTCAGATTATCTTTACAAGAAAAGGAGTTTTCGCATGCGATTTTCTATCACCTGTTTAACGGTATCCACATTGGCGCTAATGACAGCGGGCTGCGCGCAACATTCCGCCACGACCAGCGAAAATAGCCTAGCTGAAATCCGTTATGAAGTAGGCCCTTGCTACGGCACCTGCCCTGTCTATAGCGTTGCAGTTGAGGCGGATGGTACAACCCGCTACACAGGTGAACGCCACACGGCCGTGGAAGGTGAGCGCACTCAGGCAAGCAATATGACTGTTTTTCGTTCGCTACAAGAGCGACTAGCTGCCATGCAACCCGACATGGGCACAACGCAGCAAACTCTTGATTGCGAACCCCGCGCCTCCGACCTGCCACACTACACAGTGACCTGGATTAACCAGGATGGCTCCCAAGCGGTGCTTGAACACGATACGGGCTGTCACTCTGAAAACGGTCGCGAACGAACTGAGATCCTAAAAAGCCTCAATGCAGAGCTTGGCATTGAAAATTGGGTACAACAGTAAGTGTAATAGTCAGTGCATAATCACTGATGGCAGCTAACACGCGATATCTTTGTCAAGGAACGCCAATGCATACGATCAATCCGAGTAAGCTACATCACAGCAAATGGACGGCTGCACAGCCAAGCAATAAAGAGAAGCACTTTATGGTTACCCAGTTGCTGCGCGATGAAGAAGAGAACGTAGTAGAGGTCGTGCTTGAGGCTATTTATACTCATCGCGAGCTCATTGTGCCGTGGCAAAGCTTAAAAGATGACAGCGTGTGGAAAGTGGGCTGGCAATAGAGGCATTATAGTAAGCGCAAAGGTAAGATAATCAACAAAGGCTTTGACACGCGCTACAATTCATGACAATGTAGCGCCAGTTGGTTAGCAAGCAAGCATGGTTTCAGAAGTGTACGAAAAAGATTTAGAAATGTACGAGATAGACGTGTACAAAATCTTTCGGCAAGACTGTAATTGTATTCCTTGTTTTATCCGCTATTAATCTGGGTGATACCAGGAACTTTACAAAGCGCATTGCGCGAAAGGATTTTTACTATGTCTACTGGCACAGTTAAGTGGTTCAACGATACTAAAGGCTTCGGTTTTATTGCTCCTTCTGACGGCGGCGATGACCTGTTTGCCCATTTCTCTGAAATTCAAGCAGACGGCTTCAAAACCCTGCAAGAAGGCGCTAACGTTTCTTTTGACGTTACCCAGGGTAAGAAAGGCCTTCAAGCTTCAAACATCAAGCAAATTTCCTAAGCCCTAGCGCTTAAGAATTTGCTCGAACCTTCTAAGGTTCGGATAACAAGGCCCGCTTATGCGGGCCTTGTTGCGTTTGGGCATATTAAAACTGAGCGTTTAGAGCAGACGACGTCACCCCATCTTCAGATGCATCCGGGTTTAGAGTCTGAAGTTACTCTATCGTTTTTTAACGCAAGTTGCGCAGCATGGGCGGAAGGCGTTAACCCTCCCAGTCCCTTCTTCGGTCCTTCCTCGTTGTATTCCCGTCGCCACGCCTCGATGATGACCCTCGCGTGATGAAGGTTGGTGAACCAATGCTTATTTAGACATTCATCCCGAAAGCGCCCATTGAACGATTCGATGTAGGCGTTTTGGTTGGGTTTTCCAGGTTCGATTAAAAACAGGACAACGCCACGTAGATGTGCCCATGTCAGCATGGCACGCCCGCAGAATTCCTTGCCATAGTACGAATGGCGCTAGGTAGGCCACGTTGTATAGCCAGATGATCCAGTATCCGTGTTAACGACAGTCCGCCAATGGCACGGTCAGGCACGATAGCCACAGCTTCATGGGTAGCGTCGTCGATAACGGTGAGGTTCTTGATAACGCGCCCTTCCGCCGTACGGTCAAACACAAAATCCATTGACCAGACTTGATTGGCGGCACCAGGGCGGCCTAGTGGCTTACGCTCAGACGTGGGAACCGTCTTACGCTTGCGGCGTTTTACCTGCAACCGAGTAGCTGCGTAGAGGCGCTCGACGCGCTTATAACTGACCTGTTCACCGGCTTGACGCAGCTTCAGATAGATCATGCCAGCGCCGTAGCGACGATGTCGATTTGCCAAGGCAACAATGCGTTCACGCAATGGCCCATTGCGGTCAGGCGCCGATTGATAGCGCAATGCACTGGCACTCATACGAAGGACACGGAGCGCTCGGCGCTCACTCAGACCACGTGTCACCATGAAACGCACCTCATCTCGGCGTGCAGGGGCGCTCACCACTTTTTTCTCAGCGCCTCGCGTGTGACCTCCATTTCCAGTAGTAATTCGGCGAGCAGCTTTTTTAATCGCGTATTTTCAGTTTCGAGTTCTTTAAGTCGCTTGGCCTCAGGGACTCTCATGCCGCCAAACTTGCTGCGCCATAAATAGTAACTGGCTTCTGAGAAGCCGTGTCGACGGGATAGATCCTTAATGGGCAGTCCCGCTTCTGCTTCGCCCAGGAAACCAATGGTCTGCTCTTCGCTGAAACGCTTCTTCATATCCAATCTCCTTACGCATAGGATCAGACTCTAAAGTGTAGCGCTACTCAATCTGGGGGTGACGTCGGCCCTACTACCGTTACTCGGAATGCCGGCACGCGCTGTGTAATTCGCACCACGTCGCGCAACCTGCTGGAACGCCTCCAGGCTTATGAGGATGACGTGTTGCGCTTCCTCGACGCCCCTGTAGCTCCCTTCACCAACAACCTGGGGGAGCGTGATCTGCGAATGACCAAGGTTCAGCATAAAATCTCGTGCTGTTTTCGCGCCCGGGAGGCCGCCGAGATTTTATGCCGGATGCGCAGCGTCCTCTCGACTGCGGTCAAGCAAGGGGTGGCGGCGCATACCGCACTGGAGCAGCTATTTGCTGGTGAAGTGCCGGACTTCATGCGACAGGACACCCTGAATCAGGCTGCGTGAGCTGAATAGTTACGCCCTGGACAACGTTATCAATAACCCACAGCGCCCGTTGGTGGCAGTTTTCGGCGGCGCCAAAATAGCGGACAAGCTCGAAGCTATCAATGCCCTCATCGGCCGCGCCGAGCAGGTTTTGATTGGCGGTGCGATGGCCTATACGTTCCTGCGGGCCTGTGAGATTCTCGAGAAGGCCGGTGACAAACTGCTTCTGCCCACAGACCATGTCATGGGTATGGAGAAAGAGACACGTACAGGCAGAGAAATCATCGGCAACTGGATGAGGATGGACATCGGGCCGGATGGCGACTTCGACGGCAAGGTGGCCGCCATCGAGAAACTGGACCGCGCAATTCCCCGGATGATGGAACTGCAACTGGATGTCATTGTGGTAACGGGAGATCACAGCACTCCCAGCGCCATGGCATGCCACAGCTGGCATCCGGTACCGGTTCTGATCCGCGCGAACACCTGCCGGGTGGACAGCGTCGAGGTCTTCGACGAAACTGCCTGTGCTGGCGGCGGGCTTGGTCACCTGCCGGTAAAACATCTTATTACCCTGGCGCTGGCCCACGCCGGCCACTACAAAAATACGGGGCCTGAAGGCCAGCACCGAACTAGACCGGTCTTTAGAGGAAGTTTCCAGTGGGTTCGAAAAGCGGAAAGAGAAGGGACTCTCCCGAAAAAAACTCGTGGCACGCCGTCGACGTCGAAGACGCTCTGGCGGAATTCGGCGTCCGGAAGAAAAATGGATTGACGGAGGATGAGGCCCAGGAGCGATTGAAGCGCTACGGCCCGAATCAGCTACGGGTGGCCCAAAGCCAGCCCTGGTGGCGGATTCTTCTGGGACAGTTTCAGAGTATCGTTATCTACCTGCTGGGCGGCGCCGCCGTTCTGGCGTTTGCCACCGGCCGCCTGCCGGAAGGATTTGCCGTCCTGGCGGTGCTGCTGGTCAATACCACTATTGGCTTTGTAAGCGAATGGAAGGCGGTACGATCCATGGCCGCCCTGCGCCGATTGGGAGAACACATGACCCGGGTGCGCCGGGAAGGCAGCGAGCGGGAGACTGCCGCATCGGAAATCGTGCCAGGCGATATTGTACTGCTGGAGGCCGGCGACCTGGTCCCCGCCGATCTGCGGTTGCTGGAAGCGGAACACCTGAGAGTCAACGAAGCACCGCTTACCGGTGAGTCAGTTGCGGTGAGCAAACTGACCGATACCCTGGCCTCGGATACTGACCTCGCCGATCGCAACAACATGCTCTACAAGGGCACCAGCATCGCCGACGGTACTGCAGTGGGTGTTGCAGCGGCAACTGGCTCGGAGACGGAACTGGGCCGGGTGTCGGCGCTTGCGGAATCGGCTGAGGGAACCGTTACACCATTGCAGCAGCGGCTGGATCAACTGGGGCGCCGCCTCGCCATATTAACCGTTCTTATTGCCATCGTGGTCGCCGCGATAGGTTTTCTGGTGCGGGAGCAACAGGCCGCGCTGGTGATCGAGACGGCGTTGGCCCTTGGTGTGGCTGCCATTCCTGAAGGCCTTCCTATCGTCGCCACCATTGCCCTCGCCCGCGGCATGTACCTGATGGCGGCCCGCAACGCGCTGGTAAACCAACTCACTGCGGTGGAAACGCTGGGGGCAACCCGGGTGATCTTTTCGGACAAGACCGGCACGCTGACGGAAAACCGGATGTGGCTACACAAAATCGTCACCCCCAATGGCGATCTCGTGCTGGAGGAAACCGGCACTGGCGAGGCGCTGGAAGACAAGGAGGGGATTCGCCGTGTCCTGGAGGTGGGCCTGCTCTGTAATGGTGCCTCCCTCGATCAGCAACAGGGAGAGGACAATCCCCGCGGCGATCCCACTGAAGTCGCGCTGCTGGCGGGAGGAAAAGACCTGGGGCTGGAACGGGAATCGTTGCTGGAAGAGCGACCCGAGGCCCGGGTGGAACAATTCGAGCCCCGGCTCAAGAAGATGGCCACCTTTCACCGCGATGAGGGCCAGTATTACGTGGCGGTGAAAGGCGCTCCCGAGGCGGTGCTGGATGTCTGCACCGACATCATGACAGATGACGGCACCAAGCCATTGGATGACGAGACACGCAGCCAATGGGTAGAACGCGCCAGCCAACTGGCAAGCGAGGGTATGCGACTTCTGGCAATGGCCGAGAAAAGGGCGGAAACCAAGGATTCCGATCCCTATGAAGATCTGTGCTTCCTCGGCCTTACCGGGTTGCTTGACCCACCCCGCGAAAACGTCAAAAAGGCGATAGACACCTGTCAAGCGGCGGGTATCCGGGTGGAGATGGTGACCGGCGATCAAATAGAGACCGCCACAGCGATCGCCCGGGCCGTGGGGATTGTCGGGGGCAAGGATGACCCGGAGACCATCGGCATGCTGGGACGCGATATCGGTTCCCCCGACGATATCGACGAGGACCAGCAGGAGAAGATCTACCGTGCCAACATCTTTGCGAGGGTGAGCCCTGAGCAGAAGCTCGATCTGGTGACTATTTATCAGAATCGGGGCGAGATCGTGGCAATGACCGGTGACGGCGTCAATGACGCCCCCGCTCTGAAAAAGGCGGACATCGGCATTGCCATGGGCAAACGGGGCACTGAGGCGGCCAGGCAGGTCGCTGACATGGTGCTGAAAGATGACGCCTTTGAAACTATCGTGGCGGCGGTGCGACAGGGAAGGGTCATTTTCGGCAACATCCGCAAATCCGTCATATTCATGCTCACCACCAATGTGGCCGAAGTGCTGGCGGTTGCCATAGCCATCGGCGCCGGGTGGCCTCTGCCGCTGCTTCCTCTGCAGATTCTTTATCTCAATGTGCTCACCGATGTGTTTCCGGCTCTCGCTCTGGGGCTGGGGCCGGCCAGCGGAAATGAGATGGAAGACCCACCCCGCAGCCCCCGGGAATCCGTGCTGACCCGGGCCCACTGGACTGAAATCACGGGATTTGCTGCCTTGATGGCAGCGTGTGTGCTGGTCGCTCTGCTGCTGGCAGACCACTGGCTGGGGTTGACGGAACTGGAAGCGGTAACGGTTTCTTTTCTGACTCTGGCCTTCGGCAAGCTCTGGTTTACATTCGTTCTGCGGAGCCCGAAATCCCCTATTCTGCGCAATGAGATAACGCGCAATCCTTGGGTATGGGGAGCGCTGGCAATGTGCGTCGTGTTGCTGGCGGCCGCGGTATACCTACCGTTGCTATCTGGCCTGCTCCGAACCCAGCCCCTAGGCTGGCAGCCCTGGCTTCTGATTCTGGCAATGAGTGTCATTCCCCTGCTGGTGGGACAAACAGTTCGGGAGATACAGCGGCGCCGGATGTCTGGATAAAAGGTTCTTCGTCACTTCATATGGATTCCTGATTACGCATAAGGCTCAGCCATCTTCGGGAGCCGGTACGGCATCGGCAGCGTTCTCACCGCCACCGTGAGGAAGCGCGGGATCGTGGCCTTGAGGTCATAGCGCCGATTGAAGCGGTACTCGAACTCGGCTAGGTAGCGTGGGGCATGCTGCCCGCGGATGGCATGGTAAGTGCCAGTGATGGCGTTCTTGACGTTACCCAGCAGGGTGTTAACCCAGTTGAATTGCCGAGTTCTCAACATGTCGCTGACGCCGAGCTCGCGCGACATCTGCAGCGCCGAGATGCCAGTCTTGCGCTGAGTGAACAGGTAGATCGCCAGAAAGTTGACTATGATCAACATAATCTCGGCCTTGCTGAACCATACTGATCAAGAGATTTTCCGGGTACCGCTGCGTCGCGGCATGCATCAAGCGGCTGACTCCCTGCTGCCTTTTTGATGTAAAGGAACTTGCGCCGGACCGGCTGTCATTTTTTTGGCAAAGGGGTGGGCATGCAATGGCTATTCAGAGCGAGCGCAGGAATGTCTTTGTACTGGGATTCGACGAACGGCACGGCGCTGATGTGCAGAAGATTCCCGATTCAGACCAGTTTACCTTCTACCCGCTGTTGCGATCGGAAGAGCTGGTTCATCAAAAACACTATGCAATCGAAGAAATGCTGGCAAAGGCACGCGGCATTCTGCGTGACTTCGATGGTTCCATTGATGCCATCGTATGCCACTGGGATTTCCCGGCGACTCCAATAGCGGCCGTACTGTGCGAGGAATTGGGGTTGCCAGGACCGTCGTTAGAGGCCGTGCTCAAGTGTTCGCACAAGTACTGGAGCCGGCTCGAACAACAAAAGACGGCACCCGAACACACCCCTCGCTTCTGCGCTGTTGACCCCTTCGACGACGACCCATTGGAAAAGGTATCGCTCGACTATCCTTTTTGGATCAAGCCCATAAAAGGCTACGGATCCATGCTGGGGTTCCGCATCAACAATGCCCACGATTTCGAGCATGCCATCGGCATCATCCGCGAGAAGATCAGCCGTATTGGAGATTCGTTCAACACGATATTGAGCTGGATCACCCTGCCCGAAGAGGTGAGGGGCATCACCGGCAACCACCTAATAGCGGAAGAATGCATAAGCGGCCTAGAGATCGCACCGGAAGGCAGCGTCCAGCACGGTGTCTATCGTGCACATGGGATGATCGATATGGTGCGAGATCATAACCACAAGAGTTTTCTTCGCTACGAATACCCTTCGAAATCTCCCCGAAATATCCAGCAGCGAGCTATCGACCTAGCAGAGAAAATACTCAAGAAGATCGGCTTCGACAACGGCTGTTTCAATATGGAGTTCTTCTGGAATCAGGATACCGATGACCTCTGGATCATTGAGATCAATCCACGCATTTCACAATCGCATTCCTATCAGTTCGAGATGGTTGATGGCATGTCGAACCACGAGATTGCCATCCATGTCGCTCTCGGCGACCAGCCCCATTTCGAACACGGCCAAGGTCCTTATAAACACGCTGCCAAGTGCTTGCTGCGCCATTATTCACAGGACGATGCCGTGGCAACTCGAGTGCCCACCGAGCGTGACCTCCTCAAGATCAAGTCCGCACAGCCCGACACTGACGTGGTGATAACGCTGAAAAAAGGTGGCTGTCTATCAGAGTTGTTAGATCAGGATGCCTACAGCTATCTCCTGGCAGAAGTGTACGTGGCAGGCAACACAGTCCACGAGATGCTGGACAAGTATCACCAAGTGGTCGAGATGCTGCCCTTTGAATACAGGCCATTGGCCGGGGAGAAACAGGCATAGACATGCGTCATAGCACCCTGGAATCGCTACCCTGCGAGATCGAGGTCATCGAGAATGAATGGATACCGCTTGCCGACGGCGAGCGGCTCGCCGCTCGGATTTGGCGCCCGAAAGCGGCCGGGCAGTCTCCTGTGCCGGCCATTCTCGAATACATTCCCTATCGCAAGCGTGACATGACACGGGCACGTGATGCCATTACCCACCCCTATCTGGCGGCACATGGTTATGCCTGCATCCGGGTGGATCTTCGTGGTAGCGGCGAGTCTGACGGGGTCATGGTAGATCAATACCGCGAGCAAGAGCTAGATGACGGCGTACATGTCATCCGCTGGCTGGCCGAGCAGCCTTGGTGTGATGGCAATGTGGGGATGATGGGGATTTCCTGGGGCGGCTTCAACGCCCTTCAGATTGCTTCTCGCCGTCCAGCAGCGCTGAAAGCCATCATCACAGCCTGTTCGACCGATGATCTCTATGCCGACAACATGCACTACATGGGCGGCTGCCTGCTCACCGATAACCTGTCGGAATCGACCACTATGTTTTCCGCCAATAGCTGTCCGCCCGATCCGGCGCTCGTTGGCAAACGCTGGCGCGAGATGTGGCTCGCGCGGCTCTCCGGCAGCGGGCTCTGGCTGGATACCTGGCTGCGCCACCAGCGCCGCGACGCCTACTGGCGCCACGGATCAGTAGGCGAGGACTACGCGGCCATCCAGTGTCCCGTGATGGCGGTTGGTGGCTGGGCGGACGGCTACACCAACGCCATTTTCGGGCTGCTTGAGTATCTTCGGGTTCCTCGCCTGGGGATGATCGGTCCCTGGGGGCACAAATACCCCCACCAGGGGATTCCCGGACCCGCGATCGGTTTCCTTCAGGAGGCGCTACGCTGGTGGGATCACTGGCTGAAGCAACGGGATACCGGCATCATGGACGAGCCAATGCTGCGGGCCTGGATGCAAGACAGCGTGCCTCCAACGACCTATTATCACGAACGTCCCGGTCGGTGGGTGGGAGAAGCCGAATGGCCATCGTCGCGGATCCAGACGCAGCGGTTTCGACTGGGAGCTTATCGGCTCGAGAAGGATACTGGACAGGATGTCTCCCCGCCGCTACGTGACATGATCATTCAGTCGCCTCTGAGTGTCGGCTTGTTCGCCGGCAAATGGTGTTCCTACACTGCGGCGCCCGACCTGCCTCACGATCAACGCGAAGAGGACGGCGGCGCTCTGGTTTTCGAGAGCGACCCGCTCGCCACCGATGTCGAGATCCTCGGTGCGCCGACAATGGACCTTGAAATTGCCAGCAACCAGCCAGTGGCCATGGTGGCAGTGCGACTCTCTGACGTGGCAGCCGATAATAAGGCGACCCGCGTCACCTACGGGATCTTCAATCTCACCCACCGTAACGGAAACGACCGCCCCGAGGCACTGACGCCAGGAGAGTTCTTCCGCGCGCAGGTACCGCTGAACCACGTGGCACAAGTCTTCCCCAAGGGGCATCGCCTGCGCGTGAGTCTCTCCACCTCCTATTGGCCGCTTGCTTGGCCGTCTCCGGAGCCAGTGAAGTTGACTCTCCGGACGACCGGGTCGGCACTAGGACTGCCGGTACGTCCAGGACGGGAGGAGGATGTCACCATTCACTTCCAGTCACCGGAAGGTGCACCGCCGCTGACCATGACCCAACTGGAGCCACCGCATCACAACTGGCTGGTCCATCGTGACCTGGCAGAGGACACCTCCATCCTGGAAGTCATCCAGAACCAGGGAGTGTACCGCATCGATGAGATCGACCTGGTAGTCAGTAATTGCACGCGCAATTGGTATACCTACCGTGACGATGACTTTACCTCCCCCAAAGGCGAGACGAAGACGGAGCGCAACTTCCGACGCGGTGACTGGTCGGTACGTACAAGTACGCACACGACCATGACCGCTGACGTCGAGAACTTCTACATCTGGGCGGAACTTGATGCCTGGGAAGGGGAAAAACGCGTGTTTTCCCGGAATTGGGATCTGCAAATCCCTCGCGATTTCCTGTGAAGGTGCAGGCTCTCGCGGCCGTCGTCACCCCCTCGCCGCCGATTCCACCATGTAGCCGCAGTCGCAGATAGGCTCCCCCGGGCTCGGCTGCTTGGTCTTGATGTACTTGATGTAGTAGGTGCTGGGAGGGCGCCCGGCGTCCTCGAGCACGCAGGTCTTCCTTCGCGCCTCGAGCCATGTCGCCACAGCCTGCTCCCGGGGCGTCACCGGCGGCGGCGATCTCGTTGAAGATCGGCCAGATATCATCTACATCGTCTCGCATGGCTTCGCGGATAGCGGGGGCTTCGCGGTTATTCGATGAATTCAGGCATGACACCTCGCAAGACGGCTTGGCTGTGTCGGCAAAGAGCCGATTGAATTGGCAACTGCCCTTACTCATCTTCTTCACTGGACAGCTCCCTGCTGGGATGCACGAGGTCCATCGAACACTGTTCACAGTTTTTTGGCCCATTTGTCCGCCTGACGCTCGGCTTCCTCACGCGCCAAGCCATATTTCTGCTGTAACATCCCGATCAGTTGCTCACGTTTGCCAGCGATCTGGACCAACTCATTGTCCGTGAATTCGCCCCAGCTAGCGCGATCCTTTCCGCTCAGCTCTTTCCACTTACCTTCGATCTGATCCCATTTCATGACATTACTCCTTCGATCAAGTAGAAAAAATACCTGATTACTCATGTTGATCAGCCACTATCCCGTCGCGTCAGTCTCTCCTAGACTGATGTTATCTCCAGTAGAGGAGGTGACGTCATGGCACGCAACCCTATCCAGTTCCAGTCCGGCCTGTCCTTGCCGGCATTTCTCGAGCAGTTCGGCACGGAAGCGCAATGCCAAGCAGCCCTCTTCCAGCATCGCTGTCCCGGGAGCTCGGCGTCAGCGACAACGCCGCCTGGAAGCTCAAGCACAAGCGGCTGCAGGTCATGCACAAACGCAACCAGAAAGAGAGGCTCGCCGGACGCATCGAGCTGGATGTTACCTACCTGGATGGGGAACGGCCGGGAAAGCGCGGGCGTAGCACTGAGCACAAGTTTCCGTTCGTGCCGCCGTGCAGACCGATGACGACAGCCATCCACAGCGTGTCCAGCTGCGTCGCGGTCGCTATGCGCAGCAGGCTTTGGCGCCTGGCAGCCAGGTCATCAGTGGTGGCCTGGGGGGTTTCCGAGCCTTCGACACTCCGCTCTACGTCCATTACCGACACATCACAGGGGGCGGGCCAGTGGGGGGGAACCCCGAGTTCAACTGGGTCAACACCCGTCAAGAACGCGATCACCGGCACTTACCAAGCCATCCGCGGGCAGCATGCCCCACGCTACCTGGCCGAGTTCGAGTATCGGTTCAATCGACGCTATGACCTCAAGGCCATGATCCCGCGCTTTCTGACGGTGGCGGCGAGAACGCCGCCGATGCCATACCGGTTCCTGAAGTTGGCTGAGCCTTATGCGTAATCAGGAAAGACTTTGGGTGGCAGTCGGCGCACTCTGCGCCAGGCGCCATGCCAAGACGAACCGATCGTCCAGCTGCACCATACACCGGCGGGGACGCCCTATGTGCGGATTCGAGACATCCCGGAAGCGCTCCAGGATGACTTTATGCGCTATCTACGCGGTGCGACCATGCCCGTAGTCGACGGCGAGGCGGGGCCGGTAGTGTTCAAGACAGATTGGCTCGATTGGCTCCACCATCGCCGTCCAGACCGCGAGGCCGCACAACGCAGGTGAGGTTCTATGGATTCGACGGCGCGCTTTGCATGGTCCTAGCTGAACTCGCCGTGACGAATTTTCTGCAGCACTTGCCTAACCTTTTTCGTCCCGATTCTGTCTCAATCAAATCGACGGTACAGGCCGAGAGCGCGAGAATCGTAGAGCGAAACCAGCTAATAGCGGCAATAGCGGCTTTTCTATCACCGAAAATGGTTATCGCCTCGGCAATCACATCGCGGGCAAGCGGCTGGACGGCTTGTTCGGCGCGGTGGGGGGGGCCTTACACCTATCAAGTCATGGAGTACCGCGATGAGGTCTTCTGGCGACTACTAGACGACTATCGCGTGTTAGTCGTCTTCGACGAAATCCATCACTGCGCCGGTCATGATCCCTTGCTGAGCAACGCTTGGGGGCAACAGATCCTGCAGAGAATCCAGGATCGGGCCGTGTTCACCTTGGCGCTATCCGGCACGCCGTGGCGCTCTGACGACCGCGCCATTGCCCTGGCGCGCTACCTCTCCCCCGAGGGGCAGCTGATCTGTGACTATCGCTATGGTCTCAAGGAAGCCATCGCGGACGGGGTGTGCCGCTCGCCACGCATCCTGCTCCTGGACAACCAGCAAGTAGCGCTCACGGAAGCCGTCGAAACCGAGAACACCGTTAGGTTGTTCCCCAGTATCGTCAAGCTACTGGGGGAGTCACCTGTGACTTACGAAGATTTGCTGCGTCATGACGAGGTGATCGAACAACTGCTCGCGCGAGGAAGCGACAAGCTGGATGAGCTTAATCTGACCCAGCCAGAGACGGCAGGCCTAGTGGTCGCCACCGATATCGAGCATGCCCAGCAGATTGCCCGGGCGCTAGATGCCAGAGGGGAAGGTTGGTGCGTCGTGACCAACCGAACCCCGAATGCCCAGCAGGTCATCAATGCGTTCCGACACAGCGATTGCCGCTGGATCATCGCGGTTGGGATGATCAGCTAGGGAACCGACATCCCCCGCCTGCAGGTGTGCTGCTTTCTCAGCCGCATCCGTACCAAGCTACACTACCGGCAGGTACTGGGGAGGATACTGCGGCGCATGGGAGGAGCCGATGATCAAGCCAAGCTGTTCATGCTCGCGGAGGCGACGCTACGGCGATTCGCCGAACGCATTGCCGACGACCTGCCGGAGGATCTGGCGGTGCTGAGCCAGGTACCGCTGCCTGCTGCTGCCTCTGATTCGGTGTCGAGCGGCAACGGGGCTGACAACGATGCGGATGGCAGCAATGAGGGTGAGTCTGAACAGAACCTGGAGGCTGCTTCGCCGAGCACCTACTCGCTGGGCGAGTTTACCGCTGAACCGAGCTATCACGTCAGCTTTTCGCAGCACTACCGGCAGCTTTTGCTGATTTGCTTATGAAAGGCGGCCGCATGGCAAAAGGATCATTAAAAGTAAGAATGACACTTTATGCCCAATCAGCTCGGAGACCGCCATGCCTAAAAAAAAGAAACTGGTAATTATTGCCCACGCGCCTTCCGAGAGCACCAAAAAAATGTTCGAGGCTGTAATCAATGGCGCCTCTGATTCCGAAATAGAGAATGTAGAAGTGCAGTCTCTTTCCCTGCTTGAAACCCTGGATTCATAGAATAACCGCAGCACTTTGGATCACACAGTAGAGGAAGGAGAGCCAGCGCCGGTACCCTCTCGACTTTACCGACCAAAGTGAAGCAGAGCATGGGATACCGACAGCTGACCCAAGCCCAACGATACCAAATTTTTGCTTATCTTGAGACCGGCCTCAGCCAGCGCCAAATAGCCAAGGCTATTGGGGTGCACAGCAGCACCATTAGCCGGGAGATAAAGCGAAATGGGCTTACGACTGGCTATGCGCCTGAGCAGGCACAATCGAGAAGTGATCAGCGCCGACGCAGCGCCTGGAAAGTGACAAAGCGCCTGCCAAGCCTGATTCGCTGGGTCACTGGTCAATTGATGGACGAATGGAGCCCCCAGCAAATAAGTGGCTTCATGGCGAATGCCAATGGGGTTTGCGTAAGCCATCAGTGGATCTATGCGCTAATCTGGGACGACAAGCAACACGGCGGTGAATTATGGAAACGACTCCGGTTACCACGCCAGCGGCGCTATCAGCGCCAATTGGCCAAGCATGCGGGATTGGGCAAGATCCCACACCGGGTAGGCATTGAACAGCGCCCCGATGACGTGAATGAAAGGCGCCATATCGGCCATTGGGAAGGCGATACGGTACTCAAGGGCCACAAAGAATCTGGCCTGGTAACCCTGGTCGAGAGACGCAGCGGTTACCTCTTGGCGGCGCGCCTGCCGGCGATCACGGCCACTGGAACGGCCAAGGCGATGACCCGGTTATTAGAACCACGTCGAGGAGCAGTGCAGACCATCACCCTAGATAACGGTTCGGAATTCGCCGAGCACCGACAGGTTGCTAAGGCCGTCTCGGCCAAGACCTATTTTTGTGACCCGTACCGCTCATGCCAGCGTGGTACCAATGAAAATACCAATGGCCTGATTCGCCAATATTTCCCGAAAGGGACGGACTTCCGGAAGGTGAGCGACTCAGCACTGAGGAGAGTCGTTGCCAAGTTGAACAACCGCCCCAGAAAACGCTTGGGGTATCGGACACCGGCACAAGTGTTCCTGGGAGAGTATTCAGGGGCACTGAAAACCGCGGGTGCTGCGCTTAATGTTTGAATTCAGGACTCAACCCGAAGACATTAATTCAGCCAACGCCATTATTCTAGGCACGACTGAAAACTTGGGGTACAAAGCAGGTTTAGTTAAGGACATGTTAGATAGATGCTACTACGCGTGCCTCGATAAAAATGAAGGGCTACCTTTCACCTTTTATGTTCGAGCTGGTAACGATGGCACAGGCACCTGCCGAGCGATTGAGAGTATGACCAAGGGGTTGAGTTGGAGATTAGTGCAAGCCCCTCTGATCTGCAGAGGAGACTTCCAGGCAGAATTCATCGACCAGTGTGAGAAGCTAGGGTTGTCGATGGCCGCAAGCCTGGAGGCAGGAATCATCTGAGATGGTGGGTCGAGAAAATGTTGTCCACTGGTACGAATCCCTGAGTTGCGATCTTTAGAAAATTGTTGCCAGTTTGTCCACTCAACAGTCTTTTTGCTCAGGCTAACTCGCTCAGCAACATATATCGCATATTCCGTATTCGTATAACAGTCGCATTGGAAGTGAACATTGGTCTAGCAGATCTGAATGTGACCTCTTTCCTACACCAAGTTACCAATTAAGCTTTTCCCACCATTATCGACAAGTTCTTGTCGTCTTTGTATAGGACTCACTAGAGCCCGCCCTTTTTGTTTGACAGATTTTGCATCAACGTCCACAGCCACTGTCAACATTTGCATTTTTTTGGATGTCATGCACCCCCATAACCAGAGACTCACAAGCATTTGAAAATGCAGGACAATATGGCTTGTCAACATTGCTCAATCGTAGTGTGACATGCAAGGAAAGCTGCGTTTGCACTACCCTTCTATATTCGCATGTACATCACTATTCGCACATCCACCGTCACCACCAGCACCTCAAGTGCCGCTGCGCGATCACGCCCCTCAGGGCTGGCTCGGTAAAGATGCGGCGTCATCGCCAACAGATCGGCAGTTTCCTCACTTCCGTTTAGTGCAATTGAGTAGCTTACCCTCTCGCTGCCATGGTGAATAAAGCCATCGGGCACTACCGTCTTACTCGCACGTTCAGCTTTTAACGTGGGGTAGATAATCTCCCGCAGCTCCCTCAAGTGATTAGGCCCCGCTTCAACCTGCAGTAGTACGCCACCGGTTTTCAACACACGAGCAAACTCGATTAATACCGGAAAGCCAAACATACACAGCACGCTATCCAGCGTTTCCGTCTGCACCGGTATGTGCGCATTACTACCCACGACCCAGCTGCTTAGCGGTGCCTGTTTATTATCCTGTTTGGCTGCGGCCAATACCGCCCATTTAGAGATATCCAGCCCCATCAGCGAAAGTGGCTGTGTGTTAGTCACCGCATCAGCTAATTGGCGAAGGTAGTAACCTTCACCGCAGCCCGCATCCAGGCAGCTAAAAGGCTGGCTGGCTGCCTTTTGAACCTCGGCATGGCCCAACACAGCATGACTGACTGCCTCCGCAATGGGTTGGTAATGCCCAGCGTCAAGAAAGCGCTGGCGAGCGGCCACCATCGCCTTACTATCCCCCGGATCGTGAGAACGCTTTTGCTGCACTGGCAGTAAATTAACGTAGCCCTGCTTAGCAATATCAAAGCTGTGACCATCAGAGCATCGCCAAACGTTATCCGACCAACTGAGTGGTTTTCCGTCTAGCGGGCACGCCAGTGCTTGAAAAGGGGTGATGCTCATATCGGTGTCTTCGCAAAGGTAGATGGGTGCATGCGTTTAGCGAGTCACCAGAATGATGCCAACTAAAATAACGCCACCGCCGATTATAAAATTAATACTCAGCGGCTCATTGAGCAGCAGTGTACCAAACAGAATACCGAAAAGCGGCGCCAAGAAAGAAAACACGCCTAACTGCGAAGCGCGGTAGCGGCGCAGCAAGGTAAACCATAACAGCAGCGCAGCAAACGAAATGATCAGCGTCTGAAAGCCAAGGCTGGCTAACGCCATTGGGGTAAACTGCGCGCTCATTAGCTGCCCGGATATAGCCGCCACCGGCAGGAGCAACAACGCCGTCACGCTCAGTTGATAGCTCAGAGTGAGCTCTGCTGGCGCCTCAGAAAGCGAAGTCTTGCGGATCACGACGGTCGTGGCCGCCCATGAGAGGCCAGCGAGCAAGCCCAGCGTATCCCCAATAAGAATCTCGGTGCTGTAAGCACCGCTTGGCGCCATGGCAACCACCATTCCCAGAAATGCCAAGCCAACGCCCCACCACTGGCGAATGGAGAGCTGCTCGCCAGGTACCCAAAGATGCAAACCCAGGGCAGCGAAGATGGGCGCAGTATACAGAAACACCGACATGTGGGACGCCAAGGTATAGGTTAATCCCCAGGCGATAAAAGCGAACTCAGCCGCAAACCCCAGGCCCACCAGCAACCCAGGGCCCCAATGATGACCCACATCCGCCCAGCGAATACCGCGCCAAGAAGCCAGCCCGCCGACCAGACACACCGCCAAAGCTGAGCGCAGGGCCATCTGCACCACGGGTGAGATATCCTCAGCCACACCCTTGATCGCCACCTGCTGAAAACCCAACACCAGGCAAAATAGCAGCATCAACGATGCTGCCGTTGCGTCCACTGACTTTCGCTGCGATCGACCAACCATGCAGACAGTGTGGTTGTTGGAGGCTATTCTTTGATTACTCATTGCGGGCTCCTATAACATATAGGTGCCCATTGCAGCAGTAAGCGTCATTGCATACAAACGATTACTTATCGACCCTAGGCTTATGAAAACTCACTCTATGAGAATAGAAAGGCTACCGCTGAATGCATTGCGCGCGTTTGCCGAGGCCGTGCGAGAAAATAGCTTCAAAGCCGCCGCTTATCGCCTCGGGGTGACGCCTGGCGCCGTTAGCCGACAGGTCAAACAGTTGGAAGGCCACTTAGGCGTGGTGCTGTTTGAGCGTCATGCCAATGGGGTATGCGTTACCGAAGCAGGCCGGGTACTGGCTGAAGATGTGCAGGCAGGCCTTTTGCGCATCGCCAGCGGCGTACAAAACGTCACCGAGCGCTCAGAAGAGGCCTTTCGATTGTTACTGAGTGCACCGCCCTCCTTTCTACAACTCTGGCTACTCCCCCGCTTACCCCGCTTTGAAGCTAATGAACGGCAAATAGAAATCTCTCTGGATGCCGAGGCGCGCTTAACGCCACCGCTATGGTTGCCCAACAGAGCACGTTTATCATTGCGCTACGGCCAGGGCCCTTGGCCCGGTGTCACCAGCCTGCGCCTGTTTGAAGACACGTTATTTCCGGTTTGTTCGCCTTCGCTATTAGCGCAGGCAAGCATACAAACCCCCGACGATTTGCTGACACAGACACTGCTCACCGTGGATTGGTGCAGCCACGCAGGCCACCCCATTCCAAGCTGGAGCGATTGGTTTAAAAGCGCCGGGGTAGAGCTAAACAAGATGCCCAACCAGCGGCAATACTCGCTTTACAGCTTGGCTCTCGATCAGGCCATTGCCGGGCAAGGCGTGGTACTCGCCAGCTACCCATTGGTGGCTGACCGGCTAGCGAGCGGTGTTCTGGTACGCCCTTTTGCGGAGCAATACCCACTCTCTTCTCCATTCGCCTATGAACTGATTCTACCTAGTAATGGAGAAGCGCCACCGGCGGTAGCTAGATTCACGGAGTGGCTTGAATACGAAGCAGCCAGCTTTCGTGATACATCACTATAGCGGTGGCAGTCTCAACCTTTATTTCATCTACCTTCTTGTTTAACTCTCGCGCTTATAGCCTTGGAACAGTCCGTACTGCCACTGCCGTACCGCCAGCACCGAGGTCGTGCCAAACCGCTGATGGATGGGTAGCCCGCTCTCCCGTTCGCATAGCGCATGAAACTCTTTCGCCAAGCGCTGCATGGTCTGCTGCCATTCGGCATTACCCGCTGGGGATAGCAGGCCATTGAGCACTACGAGCTTTTCACGGTCACTATCAAAACGGGAACGGAAAAACTCATTGGCAATATGTTGTTGAAAGAAGCGTTGGATCGGCCCGTCCGCCCGCCAGCGGAAATTGGCGGCTACCCGCCGCCTGATGCGGTTGCCGGGAAGTAGCTCAATAAGCTTAAGCCGCTCAAGCTTGAGTAGCTGCCGGGTACACTCCGGTTCACTTAGCTGGTATTGGTGATGAATTTCGTCGAAGCTATAGCCATTGATAACGCACACAGCTACCAGAAACAGCTCTCGGTCATCGACAATGCTTTGCTCCTGGGCCTGGGTCAGCTCCTGCAGACGCTGCTCCTCTGCCTGCATGGCCTGCACCAGTTCAGCAAACTCAAGATTAAGCTGATCACAGATGCACTCTAGCCGCGCCAAGGTAAAGTGCTTTTCAGCGAACAGGCGCTTCACCGAGGCCTCGCTCAGCGCCAACCACTGAGCAACATCGACATAGGTTTTACCCTGAGCGCGAAGCTGGCGTTTTAGCATTTCAATCAGCGAATCGGCTTGGGACATAAAAACCTCATTAGGCAACGTGAAAGGGCACGACGCATAAAAGCAGCAAATACTACTACCAATCAGCACCCATGACACAACTTCGCGCATCAGAGTTGCATCCAGCGAGCCTCATGTAGAAAGTGCTACGACTTCCAGGAATTGATAAGGCAACACCACCATGCATCGACTGCTGCACTTGAAGGGCGCCTGGCCCTACCTGATCGCTATTTTTCTCAATGCCTTTGTGGATCTAAGCCACAAGATCGTCATTCAGAACACGATCTTCAAAAGTTACGATGGCGAAGCACAGGTCGTGCTCACCGCACTGGTCAACGGGCTTATCCTGCTGCCGTTTATTTTACTGTTTAGCCCGGCGGGCCATGTGGCTGACAGCTACCCCAAGGTGCGCGTTCTGCGCATATCGGCCTGGGCCGCCGTGGCCGTTTCACTGGGCATCACCGCCGCCTACTACCAAGGCTGGTTTTGGCTGGCGTTTGCCATGACGCTATTGCTGGCGATTCAATCGGCCTTTTACTCCCCGGCCAAATACGGCTTAGTAAAAGGGTTGTTCGGCAAGCCGCGTTTGGCGGAAGCCAACGGGTTAATTCAGGCAGTAACCATTGGCGCCATTCTCGCGGGCACCGTGGCGTTTACCGCGCTATTTGAGACCTGGGTGTCACCTGAAGATCAAACCCCAGCGCAGCTGTTGCGCCAAATAGCCCCTCTGGGCTGGCTACTGGTGCTCAATAGTGCCCTCCAGGTGGTGGCGCTTTACCGCCTTCCGCTTGATCACACCACTCGGTCAGACACACCGCTGACCTGGCAGCGCTACATCAAGGGCACTGCCCTAAAAGACAATCTGCGGATTATCGCTCGCCAGCCAGTCATTAGGCTCTCCATTATCGGCCTTGCCACCTTCTGGTCAGTGGGCCAAGTGCTACTGGCGGCTTTTCCCGCTTATGCCAAAGATGCCCTGAGTATCGATAACACCTTAGTGCTCCAGGGTATTCTCGCCGCTAGCGGCATCGGGATTGCGCTGGGTTCCCTATTCGCCAGCAAATTTTCCCACAACCGTATTGAAACCGGCTTGATTCCCGTTGGCGCCGTTGGGGTGGCTGTGGGTTTATGGTGCCTGCCGCTGTTAACCACGCCCGTTAGCCAAGCACTGAACTTTGTGTTTATCGGCATCATGGGCGGGCTGTTCATTGTGCCGCTTAACGCACTGATTCAGTTTCACGCCGCCGACAACGAACTAGGCACCGTGCTGGCCGCTAATAACTGGATTCAAAACATCGCCATGATGGGCTTTTTGGTGCTCACGGCGCTGTTCGCGTTGGCGGGAGTGAATAGCCACTACCTGCTGCTACTGATCGCTACCGTGGCCATGGTGGGCGGTGGTTACACCATTGTTAAGCTGCCCCAAAGCTTGGTGCGCTTTCTGTTGAGCTTCCTGCTGACACGCCGCTACCGTGTAGACGTCCATGGCTTGCAGAACCTGCCCGCCCAGGGCGGCGTGCTGCTATTGGGCAACCATATCAGCTGGGTGGATTGGGCCATGGTTCAGATCGCCAGCCCTCGACCAGTGCGCTTTGTAATGCTCAGATCGGTTTATCAGCGTTGGTATCTACGCTGGTTCTTCAAAGCCTTGGGGTGTATTCCCATCGAGCGCGGCAGCGGTGCCGAAAAGGCCTTGGCCGATGTCGCTGAACAGCTCAATGCAGGCGAGGTGGTATGCCTGTTTCCTGAAGGGGCGATTAGCCGCAATGGCCAGCTAGGCGAGTTCCGCCGTGGCTATGAACGCGCCTGTGAAATGGCGAATCCAGATGTCAAAATTGTGCCTTTCTATCTACGTGGCCTGTGGGGCAGCCAGTTCTCACGCTCATCCAGCAAGCTTAAAGAGCTGCGCAATTCGCCATTCCACCGCTCGGTAGTGGTCGCTTTTGGCAAGCCTCTGCCCAAAGACACCTCTGCCGATGTGCTTAAACGGCGTATTTTTGAGCAGGCTACCCGCTCTTGGCAGCGGGCCATGGGCGAGCTACCCACCTTGCCTAACGCCTGGATCCAGAGCGTTAAGCGCCGCCCTAGCGATTTGGCCCTGGCCGATACCCTGGGCCGCCCACTCAACGCAAGCCAAGCGCTCACCGCCAGCCTGCTGATGGCAAAACGTATACGTAAGCTCAACCCAGGGCAGAACGTTGGCCTCCTGCTCCCGACCAGCAGCGCCGGGGTTATCACTAATATGGCCACGCTGCTGGCGGGTAAAACGGTGGTTAACCTTAATTACACTGCCGACCATGAAGCGCTGACCTCTGCCCTTTCCCAGGCAGAAATCGCTACCGTCTTCACCTCACAGCACTTTGTGAAGAAGCTCGAGCAGCGCGGGCTCGACGTTAGCCAATTATTTCGCGAGAAGCAGGTGGTCTTTTTAGAAGACCTGCAAACCACGATTGGCCGCGCTGAGCGCTTGAGCACCTGGCTTGCGGTGAGATTATTGCCAACATGGCTACTACAGCGCTGCTTCTGCCACGGCCACGATGCCGACGCCACCGCCGCCATCCTGTTCTCCAGCGGAAGTGAAGGCGAACCCAAGGGCGTGATGCTCAGTCACCGCAACCTGATGGCCAATATCAAACAGACCTCCGACGTGCTCAACACCCAGAGCAACGACGTTGTAATGGGCTCACTACCGCTGTTCCACGCCTTTGGCCTCACGGTCACCCAGCTGCTGCCACTGATTGAAGGGCTGCCGCTGGTATGCCACGCCGACCCCACCGATGCCCCCGGCATTGCGGGCGCTATTGCCAAGCACAAAGCCACTATCATGTTCGGCACCTCCAGCTTTTTAAGGGGTAGTGTTCAGAATTCTGTGTCATTTCTTTAGACTGAACCGAAAAGAGATGACTTATGACCAAACCTATGTTCGATATGGATGCCGCACTTCAAGCTCTGCGTGAGGGCAAAGACCTCACCGGCAAAGACGGTATCCTGACCCCGTTGATCAAGCAACTCACCGAAGCCGCCATGCAAGGTGAGCTGGAGGCCCATCTAGCCTCGGAGGACACAGCCAACCGCAAGAACGGTTCCAGTCGCAAGACCATGAAGGGGCCGACTGGCAGCTTTGAGCTGGACGCACCGAGAGACCGGACCGGCTCCTTCGAGCCCCAGATCGTCAAGAAGCACCAGACCCACCTTACTGACGAACTGGAACGTAAAATCATTGCCCTGTTCGCACTCGGTAACAGCTATCAGGACATCCGTACGCACATCGCCGAGCTGTATGGTGTTTCGCTCTCCAACGGCACCATCAACGCCGTCACCGACAAACTGCTACCGGAGCTGCAAGCCTGGCGTGAGCGTGACCTGGAAGCTATTTACCCCATTGTCTGGCTCGACGCCATTCACTACAAAATCAAAGAGAATGGTCGCTACGTCAGCAAAGCGATCTACACGCTCCTTGGCCTGAACATCGAGGGCAAGAAAGAACTGCTCGGCCTCTACCTCTCGGACCAGGAAGGTGCTCACCACTGGCTCAGTGTACTCACGGACCTCTACAACCGGGGCGTCAAAGACATCCTGATTGCCTGTATCGATGGACTGAAGGGCTTCCCCGAAGCCATTGAGTCGATTTACCCCGACACCGAGATCCAGCACTGTATCATTCACCAGATCCGGAACTCGATGAAGTACATTGCCTCGAAAAACCAGAAGGCCTTTATGGCCGACCTGAAAGCCGTCTACAAGGCTGCCACGCTCAATGCCGCCGAACTTGCGCTTGATGACCTGGAAGCCAAGTGGGGTGATAAATATCCCATGGTTATCAAGTCCTGGCGGGACAAGTGGCCCACGCTCTCAGCCTACTTCAAATACCCCGATTACGTGCGCAAGGCGATTTACACCACCAACGCGGTGGAAGCCGTACACCGCCAGTTCCGCAAGCTCACCAAGACCAAGGGCGGCTTCGCCAATGAGAACAGCTTACTCAAGCTGCTCTATGCCGGTATACTCAAGGCCTCTGAGCGCTGGACGCACCCCGTGCAGAACTGGAACTTGACGCTGTCACAGATGGCCATCCACTTCCCAGGGCGCTTGGAACATCACATCAGCCTATAAGGCTGGTTGGCTGACACAGAGTTTTGAACACCCTCTTTTAAGGCTGTTTGTGCGCAGTTCAAAGGTGCATCCGTTAATGCTGGAGAGCTTGAGGGTAGTGGTTGCCGGGGCCGAGAAGCTCGACGAAAACGTGCGCGAAAGCTTTGCGTTGAAATTCCACAAGCCTGTGTATGAAGGCTACGGTGCCACGGAAATCGCCCCAGTCGCCTCAGTGAATCTTCCCGACGCCATGGGCGTTCACTATCAGCAGGTGCAGCGGGGCAGCAAAACAGGCACCGTCGGTATGCCGTTACCCGGTACCAGCTTCAAAATCGTTGACCCTGATAGCTTTGAAGAGCTGCCTACCGGAGAGGCGGGCATGATATTGATTAGCGGCCCACAAATTATGCAGGGCTATCTCAACGACCCCCACCGCACGGCCAAGGCGCTCCACGTGATCGATGGTCACCGCTGGTACATAACGGGGGATAAAGGCTTTATCGATGAAGACGGCTTCTTAACTCTAATCGACCGCTATGCCCGGTTCGCCAAAATTGGCGGTGAAATGATCAGCCTCAGCGCCGTTGAGGCGGCAGTTAAAGCGGCTCTTGAAGATACAGACACCGCACTGATAGCGGTGAATATTCCCGATAGCCGCAAGGGCGAGCGCATTGTGCTGCTCTCAGAAACAGCGCTGGATGCCAACACCGTAAAAGCCGTCATGCTCGCCAACGGTACGCCATCCATGATGATCCCCAGCCACTGGTTGACGGTAGAGAGCATTCCGCATCTTGGCTCTGGTAAGGCAGACTTTGCCGGGGCGAAACGTTTGGCTCAAGCGCATCTGGGAAAGCAAACGGATTAAAATCTGGTTTACAACAATCCCCCAGTCATGATGATTTAAAGGTGTTTAGAAAAAAATCGAACAGCAACTGGTAGTGACTATTCTGCCTGGCCCTGCTGGAGATATGATCCTCGCCCTCATAATAATGCACTTCAAGGTGGCGATCATGCTCTCGCAAGCGTTTTTCTAGACGTTTGGTCATCTCACCCGCCCACATGCGATCTTGAGCGTCATAAAGAAACGCCGAGATAGAGTAGCGTCACGCAATGAAGACTCCAGCCTGCCCATGCAGCATTACGGCTAGAAAAGAGACGCCACTGGCGGTACAGTAAGTGACGCTACAACTAGGCAATAATTGCTGGAAAATCTGTAATTCAATCATGACAATTTCTAAAGCTCTTTATATTCAGCTCTTTAAGCTGGATCGATAAAGAAGAACAATAGGAGGTTCTTCAATATTTTTGTCAACAAGTCTGTTCATGCCTGTTATTTTTCATTCCCACCTTTTCCAGGATCGCTCTTTAAAGCTATTAAATCGTCAACACTTTTTATAATACAGCCAGTGTTACTATACTAATTGCTTTAGAACAACCATCGATAGATCATTACTTAAGGACTCTAAGAATGAGCAAAGAATCACTTGACCGTCTACTTAGAGATAACCAAACAGATTGGCCCTGGTGGCTTGCCTACTCAACCCGAGACCCAAAAAACGAAATACAGCCGCTATTCGACGTGGAAGAAGAAGCGGTGAGATATGCTTTGGAGAAACGGCGTGCTGAATTTTCAGCAGGTCGCGATGCTGCTCATGCGGCACTCACACTAACCGGATGTAGACCTATATCTGTACCAATGGGAAAAGATCACGCACCGATCTGGCCTAAGGACAAAGTGGGAAGTATCACTCATACGGACAACGTTTGCTTAGCAGTAGCCGCTTCTTCCCACCATGCCCAAAGTATCGGTGTCGATGTCGAGAACCTCACTCCTATCGCCAACTCTTACATTTCAAAAGTTGCCAAACCAGAAGAGATTGATTTTGTCGGTGGAGCACCTAGTTTAGCAGCGCTTCGTATATTTTCCATGAAAGAAGCAGGGTTTAAAGCACAATATTATTTAAGTAAAAGAAACTTAGAATTTGACGAATTAAAAGTCACTACAGGGGGGCTGCTATTCAAGCATGCAGTACCACCGTTTCCTCAAAATTTTTTACTACCTATACGTCAGTGGGCTAACTATGGTCTTTGTTTATCTTTGTGTGTTATCTCACCTCAAGGGCAGAATAAGTGCCGCACTCCATGGTAGCTTTATAACCATGACTAAAACAGTTATTTTGCTGAAATGATTAGCTATAAAATTCAAAAAAATATAGCCAGATAATTTTTATTACTCACAAAGAGGAATCATAAAAAAAACGAAAATCACTGAAATATAAATTACATATTGTTAAGAATAAATCATCTTAAGAACCATTAAAAAAGCTTCTCTTATAACGAATAAAAATTAGAAACACAACTGTTCAATTTAATACTTGAATATGTATCGTATTATAAAGAATAAGACATAACAACTAACCCATCAACATCGCCTATTGCAATATAAGAGTGTTTAACATCAGTAATAAGTCTAATGAAATCGCCAGGCTCTATAATCACTTCTTTCGACTTTGATATAACTTTCAGCATACCTGAAAAAACAAATATATGCTCCGCAGTACCAGTAGCATGCGCAGGACTCTCAATAACTTCATCTGTTTTCATTCTTAGGTGCCATATTTCAGTTGATAGGCCCCTTGGTAATCTAAACAGAAGTTCTTGACTAAATTTTACTGGAGGAGGTGTGGCTCGAACAACCACTTCTTGTTCGTTTATATTAGGAGAGATCAAGTCGCCGAGAGGAAGCCGAAGTGCAATTGCAATTGCATCAAGCGTTTCTAGCCTTGGGTTTCCGTTTCCTGCTTCCAAGGATGAGAGCGTAGCCTTACCAATTCCAGCCAATCTAGCCAGTTCTCCTAAACCTATACCTCGTTGTACACGAAGATTTTTTATTTTAGCACCTATATCGGCGGAGGAAGTAGCCTGCGTCTTAATGTAAGTCATTATTTATTCCAAAAAAACACTGATTATTAATACTAATATACCTCAGCAGCTTCCAAGATGGAACATATAATAGAGGCTACTTGTTCTGGATATTCCTGAGGAAAAAAATGCCCACCTTGAACTGAATAAACGAACAACAAACTATTTGTAGAAAGCTGCCATTTGCTTATATCTTCTTTTGTATACTCCTCATCGCGACCATATATGAAATGTATATCATATATCATCTTAGGCTTCTGCTTGTAACGTAAGAAAGAATCAGATAACAACAAATCATTCTTTAAAACATTTAAGGCCAAAAAATAAACTTCATCTCCATAGCTTTTTAGTTGGTCTAGAACCCCGCGATCTCCTACAATTTCTCTAATATAGGTAGGACTACTAAGTAGAGAGATATTATCTAAAAGCTTGTTCCTCGCTAAAGGTGCAAAATTTGATAACGCTATATAGCTAACACTGCTTAAAAGAGAGAGACGACAGGCAACCATAAAGCCAAGGTATGCACCAAGACTATGACCAACAATAACAATATGATTATCATCTTTTATTTGAAGGCATATATCGTCAACAGCTTCTTCTATACTTATAATAAATGATTCTCTCCAACGTCTACCTCGACCAGGTAACTCAATACAATTTGTATTATAGTATTTCTCTAGCTTTGATCTTAATGGATTCATATCCGAGGCACCTCCTCCAGCGAAAGGAAGTAGATAGATACAAATACCCTTTTCCTTTATTGTCATATTAGACTTCCTTCATTCTTCCGAAAAAAGCAGCCACAAAAATTAACAAGCCACCTAGGAGCTGTATTAGAGATAGTGTTTCATTAGCAATTGCCCAAGCAAAAAAAGCTGCAAAGACAGGTTCACTTGATAAAATTAATGCCACTCTAGTTGAGCTGGTTTTCTGTGCAGCATTAATTTGTGCTAAAAAAGCAAATGATGTTCCAATAATACCTAGATACAAGACAATCAACCAAATGTAAAATGGGATACTAGTAACACCAAAATCCTCTAAATCACTAAACACAAAAGACCATGTGCATGCTAAGAAAGCAACAAGTGACAACTCTACTAAAGTAATATTTGTAGTTGAAACATTGCTTTTTTTAGTAAAATGGCCAAAATAAAAAATCTGCAAGCCTCTTATAAAAGCGGCTCCAAGGATAATATAATCCCCAAGCATAAAACCCAACCCAGAAGAAGTTGGCCGACTGAGTAAAAAGCAGCCAAAGAGGGCTATAAAAGAGAATATATATACCGATAGTTTCTTCTTCACTCCTCCAATTATCCTTTCAAACAATGGTACTAAAACAACTGAAACTGCAATAATAAAACCAGCATTAGCGGCTGAAGTGTATTTAACACCAGTCGTTTCTAAAGAAAGTATAAAAAAAAGCAATACCCCCAAAAAAAGACCAACACCTACTTCCTTTCTATTTATTTTTTTAAGTTGTGAGTTAAACAAATAAACCAATATAGGTAGAGCAACTAGAAATCTTACGGCTAAAAAAGGTTGAACTTCAAGGTACTTGCCCACCTCTTGCATAGCTACATAACTTGATCCCCACACTACTGCAACACCAACAACAGTTAGGTCTGTAAAAATTAATCGTTGGTTGCTGAGAGATGAATTTTCTAATTGAGTCATAAATAACCTTATAATTTAGTGTAGTGTGTGAGAGCAATCATATCCAACTGAAAGAGTTTCTTTTTTCACCTTTATAGACCTAATTTTGAATTCTTCTATCATGCTTGTTTTTTTCACATGGGTTCCAGCGCAATGATCTATTATCTCATGCCCTATAGTTATTACCCTTAAACCTTCTTCAGAATAAGTCGCCGTGACTGGAAAACCTTTTTTTACGATATTATTAACGTTTTCCTCAATCATATCTCCTATAATACATTTATCGACATAACTGCAAAGCTGCATAACTACTCTTGACTTCCTTGGTTCATGATTACAACTATAGTAACTAAAACCTTGGCACTTCATAACCGCATTTATCAAATGGCCAGCGGTATGCAGTGCTGCTAGTTTCTTACGATTTTCTTTATCAATTTCGGCTTCAACCGAACCTAACGGTTTATAACCATCCTGCAATTTAAGAAATACAATTCCTTCTTTATTTTTTTTTACCTCTATAACTTTTATTCCATCTATAAAACCAATATCACTCGGTTGCCCCCCTCCTTTGGGATGAAAAATATTTTTCTCAAGGGCAATCCAGCTCTCTCCGCGATACTGAACCACATCTAAGATATTGCTTTTTTTATAAAAACAGTAAGTATTAGATAAATATATTTGTTCTTGCATAACGGCTCTTCCCAACTACAATGAAAATAAGGTCTGGCAACAAAAATACCAGACCCAATTTTAAATCATTTAACAACAAAAGGAGTTCCTTTAAGAGTAGTTTCTCTATACTTATTGGCCCCTCCACTTTTATCTTCACCACTTACTAGTACATTTCCAAAATTATCAAGTGGTATTTTCCCTCCATATTCATCTACTACTTTTGTATTTGGGTACACAGTGACACTTGAAGGTACATAGCGAGTTGCAAAACCCATCCGGTATTTCTTCCTATCGGTATTAATATTAGGAAGCGAAGCATGCATTAAAGTAGACCAAAAAATTAAGCACTGACCGCGTTTCATAACTACCGGAAATGCTTTACTTTCATCGGGACTCCACTCAGGGTCAATCTTTAAGTCTCTATAATCATAACCAAAAAATCCTCTGCTAAGACCATCCTTTTGAAGAGCATTGATCCTCTCAGGTTTGAATTCCATTGTTTTTTGTTCATCATAATTCATTTTTTTATGGGAGCCGGGAATCAGCTGTAGGCACCCATTTTCTTTAGTTGAGTCTGTAAATGCAGTCCAAACTGTTAATGTCCCCCCATTAAAATTATCTTCACTTTCCCCAGGCCAAAGAATTTGAGGTTTTCCACTCGCATTCGCAAATGTATCGGCCTGATGCCAATCAGTTCCTTCATCGCCTGGGTATTTTGGGAAAAACTCTGTTCTCCAACATAAAACATTATCCCCCAATATAGATACTACCCGATCAACAATGTGTCTATTACAAATATGAGATGCAAGTTCATCTATATCCAGGTGGCGATCATAATTTGAAATATTGGTGACTCCACCATGAGAGTCGACTGGGTATGCTGCATAACTCCTATCCGGTATTTTTCTTCTAATTTTATCCCAAAGTGAGTCCATCTCTTCAGGCGAATAGATTGAAAAAGGGCCTATAAAACCATTCTTTTCAAAAGAATTTAACTCTTCAGGGCTAAGGCAAAAAAGTTTATTTGAATTACTCATTTTCGTTCCTCTTTTTCATACAGTTTGTGAGTTTATCAAAGCTTCATCTATACTAGATTGAAGCAAATTCAGCATTGAAATTTTAACTCCATACTCATGCTCATACCTTGCTATCAACTCGATAGCTAAAAGAGAGTTACCACCAATATCAAGAAAATTATCATCTCCATTTATTGTTTGATCATCCAACATTTCTCGAACCCACTCGACAAATACTTCTCTCTGTTTAATATCACTAATACTTTTCATTCATTTCTCCATTTTTTCATTAATTGCCTTTTATCTATTTTCCCATTTAATGTTCTCTCTATTTCTCTTACTTCTACAAAGTAGGTAGGCATCATATAACTTACTAACAACTTTCTAGACATAAGCTTTACCTCCTTAGTTTTAAATTGGTTTCCTGAAGTATTTTCATAAAAGCAAACAAGCTCCTCACCACTAATGTCGTTATCGGCTTTAAGTACAGCTAAAATATTAATACCTGGCAATGTCGCCAACCTAGCTTCAACCTCTCCAATCTCTACCCTATATCCTCTTATTTTTACTTGATTATCATCGCGTCCCAAATACTCAAGCACGCCATCTTTATTTTCCTTTACGATATCACCGCTTTTATAAAAAACATTTTTCCCATTATTGAGCTTAACAAAATTATTATTTGTCTTCTCCTCGTCAAATATATATCCCAAGGACATCTGCGGCCCGCTTAAAAAAAGCTCTCCCTCATTACTATAATTGCCACTTTTATCTAATATTACGTAAGAAAACCCAGGTAACACTTTTCCAATAATAGAATCACTTGTACCTATTTCTTTTTCAGTAATTTCATGATATGTAGCATGAACAGTTGTTTCTGTTATTCCATACATATTGATTAGCATCACTCCTTTACCCCTTAATTTATGAAAAGAGTTTTCATAAATTATTGTATTTAGCCTTTCCCCTCCAAATATTAAATATCTCAAGCTAAGCTGTGTGTTATCGATTAATTTAAATTGCAAATTTCTATATGCTGTTGGTGTTTGATTTAAAACTGTAACTCTATTTTTAACTAAATATTCTGCAAATTTACTTATTTCGATTATCATCAATTCATCTGGAATAATTAGCTTTGCTCCATACCACAGAGCGCCCCATATTTCCCATACGGAGAAATCAAAAGCATACGAGTGACATAAAACCCAAACATCCTCCTCATTGAAATCGAACAAGCTCTCTGTATTCAATAGTAACTGCTCAACATTCTTATGACTTACACCTACTCCTTTAGGCTCACCAGTAGTGCCTGAAGTATAAATAACATAGGCTAAGTTCTCTTGTATTAAAGAATGAACATCTCTATAGTCATCAAGTAATGTTATTACTATTTCCCCACAACTGTATGATATTTTTGCTTTTGGGTTTGAGTTTTTTAAAATATAATTTTGTCTTTCAGGTGGGTTTTTTAAATCGATTGGAATATAAAAACCCCCTGCCTTCAATACTGCGACTATATATACAATCAACTCCACAGAGTGGGAAAGCATTATAGCAACTCCCTCTCCTTCATTGACACCCATAGCTATAATCTCAGCACACCTCTTATTTGCTAACGAATTAAGCTCTTGATACGTGTATTGTTTTTCACTATCGCTAATTGCTATTTTTTCTCCATACAACAATGCATTGTATTCAAATTTTTTTACTAATTCTTTATCACTTCGACATTCTAATTGTAGATAGCCTTCTGGGCTCCCCTTAATCATTATACCCCCTTATTTTTTCCGCTGTGCTATCTAAATATTCCATACAAGGTGGATCAATAGACTTGCTGTTCTGCATGACAACTGTTCCGTATACCGTACATATGGTATAGCATACAGAACGAAAGACATCCAAGGAAAAATAGAAAAAAAAACCTTAAAGTGGCATAAAAAATTGATTTAACTAGAAATATTAGCTACATAAAAACCTCATATGCCTTCTCATGAATCAATTATTCACACTGCAGCACGGCTTCAGCACGCCACTCAACCTAAAGTTAGCTTTATGCTTTATGTATCCCTAGCCAGCACAAAAAACGCCATGCGCTTATTCAGAGTCATCAGTAAAACTATTTGGGATCAAACTCAGCAACTTGGCTATGTGCCCCGCTGCGGAAACGATCATAAGCTCGACTGCGTTCATTTGAATGTTGAAGAAGCTGTTCTTTTTATCGCCAACAAGTACTTCGTCTATGCAGAAGCACCGTTAGTGTTAGAGATTGATGATGCGCTATTTAACGACCGCATTGAGTGGTTGCCTCCCAGCGATGAGCAGCCCTGGCTGCAACCGAGAGCGCATATCGACAACCTACCCCAAGCAGCCATCATCACCGCCACACCTCTTAGCTACCGAGATGGGCTTTTTGGGTTGGGAGAAAATCGCTAGAAGATCATGCGGAATATAAGGGAAATCAAAAGCAGATATCCACTTTCCAATACAATCCCCGTTTCGCACCAAAAATGAGATACCCCCTAGAAACGCGCACTAAGTTGGACGTTTTTATCGATGTGTGCTGTCTTCAAATAATGTATCAACTTTTACTTATATAACTAAAACAAAGGGTTAATTTAATTTGGCACATCACCTGCATATGTTCAAATACTACGCTTATTGGCCGGATAATTAGAGCCCTGAAGATTAATTCAACGCAGCGCCTGCTGCAGTAGGACGACATCGCGTTACTGAAAGGACTCTACTTGCCTGCCTATGACTTCATAGAGAGGTAGCAATGTCATTCAATCCAGAAGGGGTAACGCGTCGGTCTTTTTTAGGCATGGTGGGCGCGGTGGCGGGGGCTGCGGCCATGTATTCCGCAATGAGCACAATGGGCTTTGCATCTCAGTCTAATTGGCGAGGGCGCTTAAACCTACAGGGAGCTCCTGATAATACCAATATCTTAATCTTAGGGGCTGGTTTAGCAGGTATGACGGCCGCCTTCGAGCTGCGCAACGCTGGCTATAACGTCAAGGTTCTTGAGTATCGCGACAAAGCGGGTGGCCGCTGCTGGACGTTACGCGGCGGAGACAGCTACACCGAGCTGGGCGGCTTTACTCAGCAAATCGATTTTGCCGAAGGCAACTACCTCAATCCAGGCCCATGGAGAATCCCCTCGGATCACTTCGCCGTATTGGATTACTGCAAACGCTTTGGGGTAAAGCTTGAGCCCTTTATCCAAGTCAACTACAACGCTTACCTACACGACTCAGAGGCCTTCAATGGCCAGCCTCAACGCTTTAAGGAAGTGGCCACCGATTTCAGAGGGCACGTCGCAGAGTTACTAGCCAAAGTCGTAGATCAAACCGGGCTAGACCAGGCGGTGAGTGCGGAAGATGCAGAAAAACTGGTGGCTGCGCTTAAACGCTATGGCGCACTAAATGACAGCCTAGACTATGTAACGGGCAGTGAGTCTTCTACCTTCCGTGGCTGGAGTCACCCGGAAGGCGGCGGCGTGGATGGAAAGCCGGAGCCTTCTCAGGTCAATTCGCTATCAGAGATACTTAACTCAACGCTGTGGCGCAACCTTACCGCGGGCGACAACCTACATATGCAGTCCACCATTTTCCAGCCAGTGGGTGGAATGGACATGATTGCAAAAGGGTTTGAAGAACAGGTTGGCGAGCTGATTACCTACAACGCGAAAGTGACTCGCATACGCCACGAAGACGACCAAGTAACCGCTTCTTGGATATCTGCCGATAGTGGTAGCAATGAGCAGACAGAAACGGCCGATTACTGTATCTGCACCATTCCGTTTTCCGTGCTTAGCCAGATTGACCATGACTTCTCACCGCGCATGAGCAAGATTATTGATTCGATGCCCTATGCATCAGCCTTCAAGGCTGGCATTGAGTTTAAGCGGCGCTTTTGGGAAGAGGACGAACATATCTATGGCGGCATTAGCTATACCAATCTGCCCATTACATTAATTTCTTACCCACCTTACAACATGTTTAGCGATGGCCCAGGCGTCCTTTTAGCGGCTTACCCCTGGGGCGCCTATGCCTATCAATTTAACGCCCTCTCCCCCGATGAACGTCTCGACAAAGTGATGGAGTACGGTTCGCAGATTCACCCTCAATATTACGATGAGTTCAAAACCGGTGCTTCAGTCGCATGGCATCGTGTTCCATGGACATTAGGTTGCTATGGCCTATGGCAAGACCGCGAAGCGGACTACCAGGATGCCACCGCGATGGATGGCCGAACGCTAATGGCAGGCGAACATATCTCCTATCTACCCGCCTGGATGGAAGGGGCTGTTCTCTCCGCATTGGATGCCGTCGAACGCCTACACACCACCATTACTGAGGCTTGAGGAGTTCGCGATATGAAAACACTCATCACATCAGCGGCAGCACTTACCCTCTCCATGTCAGCCATCGCCCAGGAGACCTCCATTGATACCAGCACCTGGTTCGACGACCCCTCCACGTTGACTCAAACCGATGGGGCTTCCATCTATGCGGGCGTTTGTGCCGGTTGCCATATGCCCAATGGGCAAGGTGCAAAGGGGGCTGGAGACTATCCAGCGCTGACGAACAATTCAAGCTTAGTAGCGACCGCTTATCCGGTCAGCCTTATTGTAAACGGCCATAAAGCCATGCCCGCTTTGGGTGGCTTACTGGATGACGAGCAAGTTGCCTCGGTGGTGAACTTTATCCGCAGCAACTTTGGCAATAACTACCCTGACAACCCAGCGAGCGCAGAATTGGTGAATAGCATGCGCTAAGGGTGTTCACTAATTTTTAAGCAGTGTTTTAAGTAACGTTTTAAGTAATGTTTTAAATAACGTAAAACACATTCATTACCCACCCAAAAGGAAATACATAATGAATTTCAAAAGCACCATTATCGGCCTAACACTTCTGACCGCCTATGCGGGCTCCGCACTTGCGGAAGATATCATTCGCCACCCTATTCCAAACTCTGACTTTCCTATCCTCCAAGCGGTTGAAGTGCCTGCAGACAAGACAATGGTCTACCTTAGCGGCACGGTTCCAAGCGTGATTAATGAAGATGCCGCCCCCAATAGTGCCGAAGCGTTTGGCACCACTGAAGAACAAACCGTGACGGTGATGAATCGCATTAAAGGGCAGCTGGAAGGTCTGGGCTTAGGCGTGGGCGATATCATCAAAATGCAGGCGTTCCTGGTAGCGCCAGAGGGTGAGGCCGTCGACTTCCAAGGATTTATGGCGGGCTATACGCAATTTTTTGGCACGGAAGAGCAGCCTAACCTGCCAGTGCGTTCCGCCATGGTCGTTGATGCTCTCGTAAACCCAGGCTGGCTGGTCGAACTAGAAGTCACCGCTGTTAGGCCATAAATTTAAGACCAGCAAAGCAAAACAGCCGACTACGTCAAAGTAGTCGGCTGTTTTTTTTATGGCTTTATCAAATGATTTGAAAAGAAATCGAGCAGCAACTGATAGTGAATATTCTGCCCAGCGCTACTGGGTATATGATCTTCGCCTTCGTAGTAATGCACTTCCGGGCTGCGGCCATGCTTGCGCAGGCGTTGTTCCAGGCGCTTGGTCATTTCCACCGACCACATGCGGTCTTTGGTGCCATGGGAAAGCAGTAGAGGCCCAGGGTAGCGTTCGATTTCGATCGGCGTGGTCGGCAATAAACCTTCATGGCTACCCTGCCACGTCCAAGCGCGTTTGCTGACATCCCAGGCTTGCCAGCCTGGATCCCCCGCATCACGAAAACTACGGGCATCAAAGGCACCGCACACAACATCTGGCGGGCTATGCGCGGCAATGGCATCAGGCATACCTTCGATATTATCTACTGCCATCAGTAAGCCGAGCAATAACGCATGTTCGGCGCCGCGGGAGATGCCATAGAGCCCTACTCGCTCATCAGCGAACTGGAATTCCCGTAGGGCTTTAAATGCCTCTACACTGCGATCCAGTGGGTAATCAATAATATGCCCCGCGTTCCATGCATTACCGCCACTTGAGTAGCCATAAGGGAACGCCAAGAAGCCATGGGCGGCGAATAGCATCGCGTCACGATGGCTCCACCCCGCCCATGCCCCTTCAGAACCATGCAGCAGCATAATAGCCGGG
Source organism: Vreelandella sp. DA03-1M (assembly GCF_055725665.1). Classification (NCBI taxonomy): domain Bacteria; kingdom Pseudomonadati; phylum Pseudomonadota; class Gammaproteobacteria; order Oceanospirillales; family Halomonadaceae; genus Vreelandella; species Vreelandella sp. DA03-1M. The sequence goes on along the minus strand of NZ_CM146798.1, from coordinate 928,323 downwards.
AAAGGGCCATCACCCGGCGGGCCGTAGGTCACGCCCCAGCCGGGTAGTAAGCGCTGCACGATATTTAAACGCATTTAGACAACTACTCCTTCCTTGTTTTCTGATTCATCCAAACTAAAATTTTTGTCAAACCCTGCTCGGGAAGCCATTCACTAAGCAGGAAAAGGCAGCACGCCTTGGTGGAGAAAATCATTCAGGTGGTAGGTATAAACGCCTGATGCGTCTTTGCGTTTAAATGACACTTGAGCGGCATTTGTAACGCAAAGCCAAGGCCGCATATCGGCTGGCTCATGCTGGGCAAGCGCCTCAGGGGTAAACAAACCCACGCACGCACCACCCTGAATATCTCTGGCGGAGGCATACTCAAACGCCTCAACGCCTGCCCCACGCATTGCGCTACCCAATTGCTGACACGGGGCGTAATCAACTGGATGTTTCAGTACCGCAAGGTGGTCGGCAAAGAAGCCTGCGCATAGCCTCACTCCCCGTTTAGCGGCATAGTCTACAGAAAAGAGTGTGTGCTCTGAGCGCAGTGAGGCGGTAACGGGATCACCTTCCATGGAGTACCAGAAAACCAGTCGGTAATAGGCCGATTCAGCGAGCGTGGTAGCAATTTCCTTACCGCCATAGAAAATGCTTGGCTCAAACACACGGCCAAAGCGTGACCCCCATTTGAGAGGGGGATACCGAAAAGGGGTTTTTAGAAGATAGTGCAGGTCTCGCTCCTGTTCAGGGTAAGGCGGTTTAGCAGTTTCAAGCAGTGCTTCAAGCATCTCCTGCTCTTCTAACGTGTCAACATAGCTAAGCGTTGCGACTTGCTCCTGACTTTCCACCAGTCGATAAAGGGTTCCGGAAATAGGTTCAATATTTCGCGCGCCGCCACAGGCTTCCCACACACTCACACTTTACCCCGCATACCATCCACGAATCTCAGTACCGCAAACAGCCCCTCCAACCGTGTTACCTGCTCGGCCGGGATGCCACCAGTAACACGGTTGGATGTTCGCATAAAATGCTGAATCCATGTTTGGTCGCCTCCGGTAAGAGCGAATAATGCTCGGGCTAAGCGGATAAGCAGCAGAGCTAGTTCACCCTGCTTAGAGTTCGGGTCAAGCTTCAGGCTTTTTTTAAGTTGGGTAATAGTCGTGCGGTGTACGCCTAGCACCTCTGCTAAATCAGACTGCGATAACCCCAATTGCTCAGCAGCACGCAGAACTGCTTTAGCTAGCACCATCTCCGGGGTGGGCTTTGTTTGAGTAAGGGCTGGCATGGCGCGCCTCATAAAGATGCATTTTCATCAATAATAGCAAAAAAGCTGTTTATTCACATATCCGTGTTGTCTTCACTTGTTCAACGAGAGTGTGCATAGCCACACATGTTTCCTTTATCCTTATTTTATCAAGGCTAAATCTAACGATTGACTTCCCACGCAAAGGCGCTTACCGCTGTCTAAGCCTCGCCTACTCAGATGGATCCACCTCAGCACTCTTCATTCCTGGAGAACGCTTGCCTTGCGCCCCGCGGGCGATATCATTGTGGCTGATCACCACAATTTCTCGTGGCCACCACTCGGGATGATTATCACGGATAAAGGTCAGCAGCTTCTCACGCACGTTCATTTCTGCTGTCCACCCGGCCATAGGGTCTGAGGTCATGAGGTAACAGGTGACGATTTGCGCCGTTCCTGTTTGTGCCGTCACGTAACAGAGCAGCTTGTGGTGTTCGATAACGCTGTCTTCCTCTTTGGCAAATTCCAAAAACTTATCCCTTATCAACCCGATATCAGCGCTTAAGTGCAGGGTAAGCTCCACGTAGCGATACATTTTGGTACTTTTCACTGAAAGGTTCTGGAAGGGCTTGGCCGTAAAATAGGTAACAGGAACAATTAAACGTCGTTCGTCCCACGTCCTTAGTCGAATAAAGGTATAAAAGATGCCTTCTACATAGCACCACTGGTCTTCAAAAATCACCAGATCGCCAATACGGATAGGCTTTGCAAAGGAGAGCTGAAATGAGGAAAGAATATTGCCAAGCATTGCTTGACCCGCAATGCCCACCAGAACCGCCAGAACACTGGCTGAGGCAAGAATAGATAATCCCAGCGTCTCAAATAACTGGATTTGCCCCAACACGTACACCGATACAGCGATAACCGTAATAAGAATAATGATCCGGCGTAGCGCGTAGAGCGACGTCAGCAGCCGACGCTGGTCTTTAGGCTTGGTGTCATCAATTTCCCCCACCAGTCGCCGCGTTAAGCGCAGCATAATCGTATCTACAAATCGCAGCGCAATGGTACCAATTCCCCACGCCAGAACAGCGATCAACAGCACGCGAAACGTGGTAGTCGCCACCGCAGAAAAGGACACCACATAGTCCAATAGCATCTGCGTAATCAGCGAGATAACGACCAGCGCCATAGGGACTTTAATACGGGCGGCGAAGATACTTTGTGCACCAGAAGGTAATAACTTGGCCGTTAATCCCACAAAACCGTAAACCCCCCAACCCACTAAACCGATAAATAACAGAAAAACGGGGATGGCGATCCACTCCCACACCATCAGCATCCCAAACGAGGACTTGAAGCGGCTCGGGATATACTCTTCCAGCATTGAAGGGCCATACTCTACATACAGCACCGGGATCGACGAGACACTCTCCGGCATGATCAGCCAGACGGGGTCTTCACCTTCTACCTGGTATCTGCCAAGGCGAATATCATACGCCTCGCCGTCGGCCCGAAGAGAGGTAATTTCAATGTCTCGGCGCGGCATCCCCGCCTGCGGGTTCTGGCCCGTCGTATCTTCTATGGCAGCATCCTGGCGTCCCGAGAGATTAGAAACATTCAACCATTCGCCACGCTTAAATATCTCGGCCAGCTGCATGGCAAGCTCACTGCCCTGCTCGGCTTGCTCATCAGTAGATAGGTCAGAAAGGTTGAGCAAATGCGCCGCCGCGGCATACTCCTCCTCTTCCGTCAGTTCGACAAAACTACGCACCGACTCCCGCGGCGTTCTGCGATTCACTTCATCCGGAACTTCACCCAGCCCAGCATTCAACGTATCGACGCTGAACCACTGGCTATCCTCGCTCTCTCCTCCCTGAGTTTGTGCCGCGCATAGGCTGGAAAATGTCAGTGCCATCACCAACAAACCCCATGCGAGCCACGAGCTGTTTGCTTTCATAAATGCCTTATTCATTGAAGTGGGTCAGTTTGACTACCCCCCGACCGGCCCTGTCGAGCCAGCCCAGCGTCATTACTGGACTATCCATGTCAGTGGAGAAACAAAGTACAGCCTACCTTACTGAATGAAGCAAGACAGAATGCACTAGTGAAAAGTGGGATGAGAACAGCTCGTCATATAAAGTAAATTTTACTTAACGCTTTCTCCTAGCTTAGTTAATTCCGCATTGTATAAAGCCACCAGCAAGGGCTCGCCCTTGGTATTCACCCTCAACTGACCATAACGCGCTGGCTCATAGCGTTCGCCGTGGCCCTCCTGAAAGAAGAACGCATCCGTGGTAAAGCGTACTTGACCATTGCGCAAACGGTAGCGAAGGCGCCGTTCGTCGTCGCGTAAGGAGGAACCATCATCCAGCCTCTGGAAGTGGGCAATACGCTGTTCATCCAAACGCACCACCACGTAACCGTTACGAGCTTGCAGCGAGTCTTCATCACGCTCACTCTGATGAAGCGCGCTGTGAATTTGATTACTCAGTGCAAAATTTAGCGCCATATAGTCGCCCTGCATCAATGAGCGTGGGTCGACAGGCGCCAGCTCCAGGTAAACAACTTCACCCTCGGCTAAATGACGCTCTTTCTGCCAAATTGCCCAGTTCACCACCACCAGCACGACGACGGTGGTTAACACTATGATCCAGCGATTTCTCTTGCGGTTATTCCTCATGGGCAGCTCCTTTTGCGCTTGGTTTAAGCGCTATCAGCCATCGCCGCAATAACCAGCGCAGTGCCAACAGCAGCCCACCCATGATCAATAGTATTAGCGCCTTGGTTAACAGCGTTGCATCCAGCCAGTAGTAGTAACTGCTAATTCCCATCAGCAGCGAGAATCCCCCAAGCCCCACCAACACACGGTGGCCAATCGCAACCCCTAACAGCAAAACCACCGCGCCCTGGCCTACTCCCGGCACATAGAGTTCAACCAAAAGTAGTGCCACAGGGCTTAGATAAAGAGACCAATGCACCTTGGATCGGGTAAATACATAGCCCTGCAACACATAGCCCAGTAACGCTAAAGAGAGCGCCACTAAGGCGGAATTAAACCAGCGGGCCAGCCCGGCAACCTCGGCGCCATGATTATCAAACCAGAGCGGCTGATCGCTATGCGTTAATCCCTGTATGACTAACAGGCCTATCAATAGGCCATAGCCCCACGCTTGCGCATCCCGAATACGCCCAGACCAACGAAACTCATTGAGCCATAGCATTGTTAATGCCAGCAGCACCACGCCACCCACGACAGCCGCTATAGCGCTCTCTGCCAAGGCCACATAGAGTGCCAAGCAGGCAGCAAAGGCTGAGAACGTGCGGTGCACCAAGCTTGGCATTATCAGCGCCAGCACGCTCTGCAAGACCAGCATTGACCACCCCAGCAGTGTCCAAGATGGATACACGGGTGTTTCCCACAGTTCGACCATCGCCCAAGCGATGAGCAGTTGCCCTGCCAAACTAATCGCCAGCGCCAAGTGCTCAACTACATCGTTGGAAGCCGAACGGAGTAGCGCAAAAGCAGCACCCACCATGGCAAGCCCGACCCCCATTGAGACAATGGGGTTTTCCATTACAAACACCGCCCCCATGGCGATAAAACCGAGCAGAAACAGCGCCGCCAGCCAGCCTGAAAACGCCTGTAGCAAGCGCACAAACCAAGGCGTCTCCAGCTGTGCAGTATAAGTAGGCTCATTGAGCGTAATACCTGCTCGTATCAGCCTGGTGGTTAAATCATTGGTATTATTGATCACTGGCCAATCTCCCGATGTAGCCGCTTCAGCCAGACCACCGCTCCAGCGCCCATAATTACCACCATAATCGCCAGCAGCAGTAAGCTACCCGGCTGCCAATCACCCTCCCAGAGCAACCGCCTGGCAAGCAGCAGCGTGGTCACCGTTAACGCCGAGACACAGCCGCCCGCGATCATAAACAGATCAGGCCGCCAATAGCGGTAAATGCCGTACAGCGCCATCAGCCAAAGAGGATAAATCGCCAGCACAGGAGACCATACGAGGCCTCCATCGACGATCAACATCATCATTAACAGCGTTATCGGCACCCCGCTGCCCACCGCCAGCAAGCGTACCGCCCACTGCCGTGGCCAGCCCCGGAAACGCGCCCCCCACTCCCAGGTTATTAATGCCAGGGTGTTTAGCCCAAAGAGCCCCCAAAGCGCAGCATCGCTACTGGTCAAAACGCCAAACGGCCCGCCCCAGGTACGAAAATAGAGCCCGACGGCCAGGTTAAGTAACCCCAGCCACAGTACCCAGAGCAGCTCATAGCGCGCCACCCAGACCCAGGGCAGCGTCAGCAGCGCCCAGCTAAAAAACAGCTGCCACGGGTCGGCCCCCGTCTGGTACACCTGCCCGAACAGCGCCAACAGCACGCCCACCAATAAAGTGGCCGAGGTTAGCGCCACACGCTGAACCATCGGGCTGGCCTTGGACCAAACGGCGATACCCACCGCCAGCACCGTCGCTACCTGCACCACGCCAAAGCGTAGCCAGCGGCCCATCTCGGCCCAGTTATAAGCGACGAAAAACAGCACCGCGAAGGCCAGCGCCAGCCCGCCCAGCCACAGTAGCAGGCGATCAATAAACAGCGCCCAAGCGCGAGGCGAAGGGTGCAGGCCAGAAGCTTGCACTGCGCGCGTCACCTGTTCAGGCGGTATCACGCCCTGCTCAATCAGTGATATCAGTTCACGGCGGGTAGATGCCATGGGGGTTCCTTGTTGAAACTAACTTGTTGAATCTAAATTTTTAAAACTAACTTTTTAAAATATGGGAGTTGATACCGTTGACATCGCACTGTCATTCGTCCACCTGTGACACTTTTGTGAGATTTGCGCGATACACTCTTTAACACCGCGTGATGCTACTGTGATTGTGAGTACCTAGGATGTTGTTAAGCCTGTCAACCCGGCAGACTTAACATCCAGGGGAAATCACTATGAAAAAGTTCACTACCTTCACTGCCATCTGTCTGCTCAGCCTGATGGCGGCGGCCAGCCATGCCGATGAGAAAATGTCCGAAGAGGGCATGATGGAAGACGACATGCATGAGTCCATGGAGAATGATGACATGAAGATGGACGATATGTCCGACTCTATGGATGACACCATGGACGATTCAATGGACAGTGGTATGCAAGATGACAGCATGTCCGAAGGCGATATGGAAATGGAAGAGGACATGGAAAGCGAGGGCATGTAAGTCTTAGACACACAAACTTATCGCGAGCATTGAAAAGCCAGGCAGCTATGACACGAAACGTACTGATTATTGAGGACAACCCGGGTATTGGTGAGCTCGTCCGTATACACGTGGCCGAACTCGGCATGACCCCCGTTCTTTGTGAGCGGGGGGATACCGGGCTTGCGCGTTTTCGTGAAGGGGGAATCGATTTGGTGATTCTCGACCTGATGTTGCCTGGCATGGATGGTCTTTCCGTATGCCGGGAAATCCGCGCTGGTTCGGGCTACGTTCCGGTGCTGATGCTCACGGCGAAAAGTACCGAACTGGATCGAGTGCTAGGCCTGGAAATCGGAGCGGATGATTACCTCACCAAACCCTTCAGCGTGGCCGAACTCTCTGCCCGGGTGAAGGCTTTATTTCGACGCGTGGATGCCATGGCGTCGGCGCCTGCCGTAGAAACCAACAATGAAGCGTTAACCGCCGATGGGTTGCGTATTGACCCCGCTCGCCGGCGTGTTTTTATCCACGAACAAGCCGTCGAACTCACCGCCCGAGAGTTTGACCTGCTCTGGCACTTTGCCAGCCACCCAGGGCGGGTATTTAGCCGTGTTCAACTACTCGACGCTGTATGGGGCTACAGCCACGAAGGCTACGAACATACCGTCAACACCCATATCAACCGGCTGCGCGGCAAGATCGAAACGGATCCCGCTCACCCGGCCTTTATCCAGACGGTTTGGGGGGTGGGCTATCGCTTCCGCGAATAAACCATGCTGAAAACACCATGCTGAAAACACTCTACACCCGGCTCGCCCTCGGCCTGTTTTTGCTGTTGCTGGCCGTCGGCCTGCTGTACACCTTTATTAGCCTATATTCGCTGCGTGAATACAGTGCGTCAGTCAATCAGGCACTGCATCAGGATCTGGCCCAGAACTTAGTATCTGACAGGAACCTAGTCCGCGACGGTGAACTTGACCGTAGCGCCATGGAAGAACTTTTCGCCCTCTACATGGCCATTAACCCCAGTATCGAGATCTACCTGCTGGATCTCGATGGCACTATCCTCTCCTATTCGGCAGACCCAGCAAAGATCAAACGCAACCAGGTTTCTCTGGGGCCCATACGCAAGCTAATGGATGACATGAGCCTTTACCCGCTGCTCGGCGATGACCCCCGCAGCCATGACCGGCAGAAAGTCTTTTCCGTTACCCCGGTGCCCTCCGCAGACACCCCGGAAGGGTATCTTTATGTGGTGCTGCGGGGGGAAGAGTATGACGCGGCGGAGACCATGGCCCGTGGTGGCCGTATTCTGGAGATGAGCGCCTGGGCGTTGCTGGTTAGCTTGGCAGTGGCGATGGTCGCGGGGCTGACTATTTTCCACCTACTGACCCGCCGATTGAGGTCATTAACGCGACTGGTAGCAGAGTTTGAAAACAGCGATATGAGCCAGAGTTCGCCCAGCGCTGGTTTTCACACGACAAAATGGCGCGACAGACGGCCCGTGGTGCGCGACGAGATCGACTATCTAGGGGCTTCCTTCGACGACATGGCCAGCCGGATTGTCTCTCAAATTGAACAATTGAAGGAAAAGGACGCCCAGCGTCGCCGCTTGGTGGCCCAGGTATCCCATGATCTGCGCACGCCGCTGGCTTCCATACAGGGCTATATCGAAAGTCTGAAATTAAGACGTGACCGCCTCAGCCCCCAGGAGCAGGATCGCTTTCTCGATATCGCCCTCAAAGAGGGCCGCCGCCTAAGTCGCTTGGTGGATGAGCTCTTCGAGCTAGCCGCCCTTGAGGCGCAGGAAAAACAGCCGGTGCCGGAGCCCTTCCCGCTGGCCGAGCTGGTTCACGATGTAGTGCAGAAACACAGCCAATCCGCACAGGAAAGCCAGCTAACGCTCAGCCTAAGCGGCGATCCGGCATTGCCCACCGCCTACGCCGACCTGGCCATGACCGAACGGGTGTTGGACAACCTGATCAGCAACGCTATTGCCTACAGCCCTCCGGGCAGTCGTATTGACGTTATTGTCGGCCAGGCGGAGGGTAAACCCGAGGTTTACGTGCAGGATAGCGGCCCCGGCATAGCCGAACAGGATCTACCGCATATTTTTGATCCCTTCTATCGTGGTGAAGCGACTGACGGCGCTGGCCATGCAGGGCTAGGGCTGGCCATTGCACGCAGAATCATGACCCTTCAGGGGGGCGATATCCGTGTAGAAAACCGCGCCGCTGGGGGAGCGTCCTTCTGTATACGCTTGCCGATATACACGTCCTTCTAAAGCGACGTTTAAAAAACGTAATAACTTTGCGAATTTTCTGTGATAAATCTTGTACAAGATGGTCACAGCTATAACACCTTATCCATCGCGAATGGAGGCACCCAATGCTCATTAAGATTGCCAAACCCAGTGACTTACACGAATCCGATGTCACGCCAGAATCCATCTACCTCTCCCGGCGGCGCTTTATGGGCGGCATGGCAGGTCTAGGCGCAGGGCTCGCGCTATCCGGCCACGTCCGCGCCAGTGAAGACTACTCTGATGTACCGGAAGGCGATGCGCCAGCGTGGCTAAAGGAGAAAATCAGCGAGACCGAGTGGCGCGCCATCACTCCTAGTAACCCTGATAAGGACAAAATCGCCCCCTTTGACGACGCCAGTGGCTACAACAACTTTTTCGAGTTTGGCACCGATAAGCGCGACCCCGCCCGCCATGCTGGCAGTCTGCAAACCGAGCCCTGGAGCGTGGTGGTCGATGGCGAAGTCAATAACGGCGGGCGATTTGCCCTGGAGGACTTCGCCAAGCCATCGCAGTTTGAAGAGCGCATTTACCGCCTGCGCTGTGTAGAGGCTTGGTCAATGGTGATTCCCTGGCTGGGTATTCCGCTGGCGGACATCATCAAACGCGCCGACCCCACCAGCAAAGCCAAGTATGTACGTTTTGAAACCCTGGTCGACCCAGAGCAAATGCGCGGTCAGCGCTCCTCGTTCTCGGTCATTGACTGGCCCTACGTGGAAGGCCTGCGCTTAGACGAAGCCATGCACCCGCTGACGATATTGGCCATGGGCATGTACGGCCGCGAGCTGCCCAACCAAAACGGCGCCCCCCTCCGGCTAGTGGTGCCCTGGAAGTACGGTTTTAAGAGCATCAAATCGATTGTGCGTATCTCGCTGGTGGAAGAGCAGCCGGTTAACTCCTGGCAGGAAATTGCTGCCAACGAGTACGGCTTCTATGCCAACGTCAACCCAGAGGTCGATCACCCGCGCTGGAGCCAAGCCACCGAGCGGCGTCTACCCAATACGCTTTTTAACCCCAACACCATCGACACTCTGATGTTCAACGGCTACGCCGATGAAGTCGCCGATCTCTATGCGGGTATGGATTTGAAGGAAAATTACTAATGGCCAGCCCACGTATATGGTTAGCATGGCGCGTGGGCGTGTTTCTGGCCGCGCTAGCCCCGCTGCTGTTCTGGAGCTGGCAGGTGGCGATTAATGCCGCTGGCCCCGAGCCAGGAAATTACCTGCTGCTGAACATCGGCATTGGCGCGCTGTGGATGCTGTTACTTACCCTAAGCCTTACCCCACTCACCAAGCTTACCCGCTGGAAGGGCTTTGCCCTGATCCGGCGGCAGCTGGGTCTCTGGACGCTCGCTTACGCCACCCTGCATATGCTCTGTTATGCGCTGTTTATCCTGGGGCTTAACTGGGCCCTGCTGGGTAGCGAGATCGTCAAGCGGCCCTACATCATCGTTGGCATGATCGCACTGATCGGCCTTGCCGTACTGGGCGCCACGTCCAACCGCTGGGCGATGAAACGCTTAGGCAAACGCTGGAAGCCGCTGCACAAATTTTCCTACGCTATTTTGGGTTTGGTGCTGCTGCACTTCTTTTGGGTGGTGCGCGCGGATATGCAGGAATGGGCCATGTATGCCGCTATTGCGGCGCTGATCATGAGCACTCGCCTACCGCCAGTCGCTCGCACGCTGCCTAAACTGCGCTATCGGTTTAGCCGTTAAGGAAGGAAAACTTTCCTACTCATCAAAATCGGGTTCATGTTCCGTTCAGCCAATGCGGTTATGCTACGCACCATTAACCAACTACCGTTTGGAGTAAACGCATGGCGGTCACCTATGGGGGCGTCGGTCGCTTGGCAACAGCGCTGGCATTGATGTGGATAACCACAGGCGCAGTGGCCGAACAACCTTTGCGCATCGAACAACTGCAGCGCTGCGGCGGCCTGCTGCAGATGGATATTCAAGAATTTTGCCTTCAGGCCAGTGGGCTTGATGAGGGCGAATTTCAGGTAACGCTGAACGGCACGCCCCTCCCAGCAGAGGCGATCGACCATGATAGCGACCGGCTTCGTATCCGCCTCAATAGCGCTGATGCGCAAAGCGGCCCGCTGTGGCTTTCACAGCACGAGCAGGCCAGCAATCCAGTCTGGGTCAGCCTCAAGGGCAGCAATGTGGTAGCAGCCACCGAGCAAGAGGTGGCGAAGAACATGGATGGCATCACTACCTATGTGGACTTGGTCAGCCTGATTATTGAAGAGAGCCACGATGGTGCCCAAGAAGCCCAGCGTTTAGCAGACAAGTACGGTGCCGAAGTGGTCGGCATGATTCCACCCCTCAACACCTATCAGTTGCGCTTGCCTGTCAGCGATCTGGATGAACGCGACGCACTGGTACTCAGGCTGGGTAACGAAGTCAGTGTGGATGCCGTAGTGACCGAGGAGTCAGGGGCAGAGGAAAGCATCGAGAGCGAGACAAGCAGCCCGCCCGATGCGGATGACCAGGAGTGGGCGTCGAATCGTTTTCTGGACGCCGTTAACTTTTACCAGCGCCGACTATCGCTTGAGGGGCTGGACGGTGATATTGAGACACAGCCAATCCGCATTGGCGTTATCGAACGCGAGGTCGATTTCGACGCTCCCGATTTTGCGGATTACCTGGGGGAGTGCCGCGCCGAAGCGACAAGAACCTGCGTTTATGCCCGCGATGCCGCCAAACCCGACGGGCATGGTACGACCGTCACCGGCGTATTGGCCGCGGCCTGGAATGAAGGCGGCAACAGCGGCTTTCTGCGTGGGCTGGATGAGGTAGGCCCTGGCTTCGATGTGATTGTGGACCGCAACTCGGATGCGGGCATCACCGCCAATGTCGCCGCCTCGGTCAATCTGGTCGAGGACGGGGCACGCGTGCTCAACTGGAGCTGGGGTATTCATCGCGTTGGGGCCATCGACATCAACGGCAAGGAAATCGATTCACTGGTGCGTTCGGGCATCGCCATGAGCGGTTATGAAGAGCTGCTTGAAGAGTTCTTCCTGTGGCTACGCGAGGCGCACCCCGATGTCGTGGTCGTCAATTCAGCGGGCAACGCGTCCTCCTATTCGGGAAGAGACGAGTATCGTCTGCCCTCCTCTTTCGTGACCGATCAGCTGTTCGTGGTGGGTGGCCATCAGCGCAGCGATGAGGATGTCCAGGTCGAGGATCCCCGCTACGTGATCAAACGCAACGCTTCGAATATCGATATGCGTGTGGATATCACCGCCGCCGCCTGTGTGCGAGGCTCTTCACTACTAGAAGGTGAGCAAGGCGAGGCGCACTGCGGCACTTCCTACGCGACGCCGCTGGTAGCTGGCCTGTTAGCAGCCATGATGTCGATCGAGCCCGAGCTTACTCCCGCGCAGCTACGCATGCTGCTGCGCCGTAGCGCCATGACCATCGGTGAAGAGTACGATTTCGAACCAACGGACGCTGATGACCTGACAGCCCCGATACTGCCCTCCGAACGCGCCAATGAGCTTAACCACCCGGATATCGGCCTCTCAGCCCGGCTCAACATGTACAAGGCACTGGACCTAACCGTACAAAGCCTAAACCGGGAACGCTAAGCTCACCACCAGCAAACGAAAACGCCCACCTGCCAGGTGGGCGCTTTTCGAACAGAGACTTAAGCTAATGACATTAGCCTAAGACTTTACGCAAATGGTCACGGTAATCGGCTTTGTTACGATCGACCTGTGGCACTTTCATCACATCGTTGGCGATGAACGTTGGCAGTGCCTCAAGGCCAATAAACTCCTGCGACTTATGGAACGGGAAATAAACACCCTCCACCCCACGCCCTTCAAAGAAGTTACCCGGCTCATCGAAGGCTTCCAAAGGTGCATTCCAGGTCAGCGACAGCATATAGCGACGGCCTTGCAGCAAACCACCGCTGCCGTACTGTTTGGTTGGGTCTTGGCGGCTACGGCCATCACTGGCATACAGAGAACCGTGGCCTTCGGTGAACACTTCATCGATGTAGCGCTTCACGATCCAGGGCGCACCCATCCACCAGCCAGGCATCTGGTACACAATCGTGTCTGCCCATAGGTAGTTTTGCACCTCGGTTTCAAGATCGTAGCCTTGATCAATGACCGTCTCACGAATCTCGTAGCCCATCTCCTTGAGCGTACTCACCGCCACGCCGTGTAGCGTATTATTGAGTTCACCGCCAGAGTGCGCAAAGGCCTTACCACCGTTAATTAGCAGAATCTTCATCTAACACTTTCTCCCCAAGAGGTTGATCATCAGCGCTAACAGAAGTAGACGTGACGTTCTTGGCGCATATTGTGGGAGTTACGATGAGAAAAAAGAAGCGATGCTGAGGCAAGACACTTTTGATTTAAAATCAACAATACTCAGCGTAGAGTACGTCAATATTCGCTTCTTTATGGAAAGCCTTCAATGAAAAGTACCCTTGAAGAGCAACAAGCCTTTGTCACCGTCGTGGATAGTGGCTCGATCACCAGTGCCGCTGAACGGCTGGGCATTAGCGTTTCTGGCGTAAGCCGCGCGCTGAACCGGCTAGAGCAAAAACTGGGCGCCACCCTGCTGCGCAGAACCACACGCCGCTTGGAGCTTACCGAAGAGGGCAAAACACTCCTTGAGCACTGCCGCCGTATCCTGGCCGCCGTGGAAGAAGCCGAAGAGGCGATGCTAGATCGCCACAATCAGCCTCAAGGTCGGCTGCGTATTAACGCCGCCCCCAGCTTTATGCAGTTCGTGATTGTGCCATTGATTGGCGAGTTCCGCGCCAGCTATCCAGGCGTCACACTAGAATTAGATACCCATGACCGCTTTGTCGACCTTTTAGAACAGCGGGTCGATCTAGCCATTCGCATCGGCGAACTGGAGGATTCATCACTACACGCCCGGCTACTTGGCTACAGCCCCTTGCGCCTTCTGGCCAGCCCCGCGTATCTCGAACGCGCTGGCGTACCGCAAAGCATTGAAGACCTCCAAGCTCACAGCCTGCTGGGTTTCAGCCAGCTCGATCACCTTAATCAATGGCCGCTCATCCTCGCAGACGGCAAACGTTTACACATCACGCCCACGCTATCCGCCTCCAGCGGCAGCACCTTAATAGAGCTCGCTATAGCGGGGGAAGGAATTGTTTGCCTGGCCGACTTCATGACCATCGCACCCCGCCAGAATGGCGTGCTGGTAGATGTATTACCCGACTGCACCACGCTACAAACCCAAGCCGTCAACGCCGTTTACTACCGACAAGCCACGCTTTCTCAACGTACCCGGCTATTTATGGAGTTTCTGGCAGAACGACTACCAGGTAAGTATTTGATCGCTTAAATCATGAAGTCAGCCGCCCCGAGTGCCCAGAAGCTGTTTGAGAACACGTGACTCCAGCACAAAGGGAACGGACATATGATCTTCGCCCTTCACTTTGTGAAAACTGCTACGCAAACCATATGTCGACAGATCCTCAAGCCGCTGATAAAGCTGGCTGGCATCCTGCTGGTTCTGGAGTGAGTCGTTGTCGGCCACGGCCAGTGACAAGCTGTGATGGATGACATTGACCTCTTCGGCCTCGACCTGCTGCCTGAAGTCGCGTTCATGCTTCAACAGGTAGCTATTGTTCCACCAAAGGCTGGGGCTGGCGGCGACAATGTGGTTAAACAGATCGGGCCGGGTAAATAAGGCATAAATCGCAAACATACCGCCAAAAGAGTGACCATAAAGACTCTGGTGATTAGCATCTACAGGAAAGCGCTCGGCAATAGCAGGCATCACGCTGTGCTCGATAAAATCCAGCAACTCATCCTGCCCACCCTGAGGGGGTTCGTTTTGTTCCTCCGCCACCGGCGGTGATAAGTCGTAAGAGCGGCGCAAGAAGTTATGCGGCGCTTCACCCGGATAAGCAATACCAACGATAATGGCTTGGCGGAACTGTTCCTGTGCCCGCTTGGCCTCATGTAAGGAAGCAAAATAAGCGTTGCCATCCAACACATAGATCACCGGGTACCCGCCGCTGTCGGGCACCTCGCCTTCCGGTTTGCTGATCAGGATACGATAGGTGGCGCCTTGCTCGTTTTGCATCTTCCACTCCAGCGTCTGATCCAGCGTCACTTGACGCTCGTCCATGACTGGCAACGCCTGAGCCTGCGATTTGGATACTGATACAGCCAACAAGACCAGCCCAACAAACACTAAATTATTAACGAACAGTCTCAAAAATCGTTGCCTCCACGATACTGGCATCTCATCACCACTGGTAAGCGATACTGCCAATCAGGCTGCGGCCGGCACCACGATAGCAATAGATGCCCTCACAGGAGATATGCTCTTCGTCCGTCACGTTAGTGGCATTGAGGCTGGCACGAACCCCCTGCAAAGAGCCCGCGAAATCATAGTGAGCCGCCATATCAATCAGGCTGTATGCACTGTTTTTATTGCTGTTGGCATTATCAATGTACTCACTACCGATATAGCGCACTCCACCGGCAAGATGCAGTTGTTCCAACGCAGGAACGCGATAATCCACCCAAAGAGACGCCAGATGGCGCGGGGTATTCGCCAGGTCGCTCCCTTCGTTGCCATCATTATCCGCGGTGATTTCGCTGCGGTTGTAGTTGTAGCTTGCGGTCATGCGTAGGTCGTCGGTGACATTTCCAACGGCCTCAAGCTCCAGCCCACGGGTGCGCACTTCTCCGGTTTGTACTTGAAATAGCGGGTTCTCGATATCGGTGGTTTTACGATTGGTTTCATCGATCTGATAGATCGACGCCGTCAGCATCGTCTCACTGCCCGCTGGCTGGTATTTCAGCCCCAGCTCAAACTGCTCACCTTCGGTAGGATCGAAGTCATTACCGCTCACATCGGTACCGCTCTCAGGCAGGAACGATTGCGCATAGCTGAAGTACGGCGACAGCCCCGAATCAAATGCGTAGAGTGCGCCCAAGCGCCAAGTATTTTTCTCATCCCGGCTTTCGCTGACAGTACCGGTGAGGTTGTTGCGAGTCTCGTCGCGCGCCCAGTCGCGACGTATGCCTGCGGTCAAACGCCAGTTATCGAGTTTGACCTGATCCTGTAAGTAAAGGCCTCTGCGGTGGGTTTCCCCACTGTCGTTTGTCCAAACGTTATTCGGCTGGGCTACAGGCTGACTGTAATCCGGATTGTCGATATCGATCGACGGTGCGCTACCACCCGCATAAATAACATCGTTCTCAAGATAAGCGTAGTCAGCGCCTAACATTACTTGGTGTTCCACCTTGCCCTGATCAAAAGTCGCCATCAGCCTAGTATCAGTACTAAGAGACTCCATCTCTTCGTAAAGACCGACACTGCTCCGGCTCAGCGTTGTACCGGATAAGGTGCCTGCTGAGAGGTACTGGTTGGTGGTATCCACCTGGCCGTAGCGTACATTTTGCTGCAGCTGTAGCTGGTCACTCCAACGGTGATTAAATTCATAGCCCAGTGCCCACTGCTCTTGATCCAGCTTATCGAAGTCTTCATCGCCAGACCAAAAATGGGTCAGGTTATCACCGTCCTGATAAGGGCGCGGTGATGCAGAGGTCTGGCGCTCCTGATACTGCGTAATAAAGGTAATGTCAGTACGCTCGCTCATCTGCCAATGAAGGGTTGGCGCCAGCAGGGTGACGTCATTATCGACCTGTTCAATATCCGTTTGCGCATCGCGCATAACGCCCACCAAACGGTACTGCACATCACTGCCCATTTCCCCGCCGACATCGAACTGGCCTTGCAGATGGTTATGGCTGCCCACTTGCAGTTGCACTTCCTGGGGCGCATCTGCCCGAGGGCGTTTGCTGACGCGGTTCACCAGCCCACCAGGGGAAAGCTGACCATAGCGCATCGAATCGGGGCCTTTGACTACCTCAATGCGTTCCAGGTTATAGGGCACGGTGGAGTAGTAGGAGAGCCAGCCACTATTGGGTTGGCGCAAACTATCCAGGAAATCGCCATGATATACCGTCGGATAACCCCTCACCGAGATCAAGTCAAAGCGCGGGTCCATCCCCGCTGCTTCAACTCGAACCCCAGCCGTATAAGCCACTGCCTGCTCTACTGATGACGACTGGCGGTCACGAAGCTGCTCTTCGGTGACCACGCTGATACTTTGCGCAAGCTCTATCAGCGGTGTATCGGTTTTGCTACCCGCCGAGGTGCTAAAGGCCAAATAGCCATCACTACTGATTCGGCTGCCCACCACTGCTACGGTATCCAACACCATGTTTTCTGCAGTACCTGCTTTTTCCATTACATAGTCCGCAGGCCCCCGCTTGACCACTTTCAAACCGCTGCCCTGAAGCAACTGGGCAAACCCCTCTTCCACGCTATAACGCCCATTCAATCCAGCGCTTTGCAGGTCATCAGTGAGATTGGCGGGGAAGGACAACACAATGCCCGCATGGCTGGCGAATTGGCTCAATACACTGCCCAGCGACCCAGGCTCAATGCGGTATGCCTGCTGGCTAGCAGCCTGTTGCGCCTGCCCGTCCGCTGTTTGCGCCTGCGCGGCTTGTAGGGGCAAAAGCGACATCGAACTCATCAGGGCACAGCCCAGGGCGATACCGCCAAACGCGCACGAGGATTTGCCATGGTGATATCGAAGGGATATGAGTGTCTGCTTGGGGTTAAAGGATGTGGTCATCGTTATCTCGTTAATTCCAGAATCGGTTGCTTTATCTCTGGGTCGAACGAGATCGGAAAAGGGACAATAAATAATCCAACTTTTTATTTGCTAGATTTGAGGGTTACCCAATATTGGGTCAGGCGGTCGACGCTAACCGGCAACGCATTGGCAATGGCTTGTAGCGCCCGGTCGGTATCATCAATAGGGAAAGCACCTGACACTCTCAGCCCAGCAATAGAGGGGTCATAGCGCAGTACGCCTGTGCGATAACGGCTCAATTCGGCTACCAAACGACTCAGTGGCCAGTCTACCGCCACCAGCAGACCGCGCGTCCAGCTATCCGCCTGGGCGCTGGCGGTGGCAACTTCCACATTATCGGAGCTCATCTGCGCCTGCTCTCCGGCAACAAGACGTTGCGTCTTGCCGCCAGCCGACTGAGGAATCAACTCGACCTCATCTTCCAACACAGTAACCTGGGTAGAGGTGCCCAGCTTGCGCACGGTAAACACGGTGCCCAACGGCACCACAGCGCCCTGTTCCGTATGCACCTGAAGCGTTTTGACAGCGGCCACTTTTCCCGTTCCATTCCGCGTGCGGATAAAAATTTCGCCTGCATAGAGACGAATCAACTGCGTGGTAGAGGTTTCCACCACATCCAATGCGGTGGCGGTATTGAGCACCAGCTGTGTTCCACCCGCCAGAGTATATTCGCGACGTTCGCCCCGTGCGGTGCGGTGGCTGGCCCTCCAGCTTTCTACCGGTGCCCGCTGCCAGGCCAACGAGCCCAGCGCGCTTCCTGCTGCCAATAAAGCAAAACCACGCAGTACTGCTCGTCGGCTATGGCCCTGACGCTGCTTAATTTGCAACGCATCAAGCGCAGGTGTGCCCGGAATCGCCTGAAACTGCCGACGTAATTTTTCAACCTCTTGCCAGGCATGAGTGTGGGCGGGATCCTCCGCTAACCAAGCAGCATGCGCGTGTTTTTGCTGTGCAGTAACATCCTCAGAGCACAGCAGTGCGTACCAGCGGGCAGCAGCCCTGAGGGTATCTTTGCGGGCTGCCTGGATATCGCTCATAGCGGTTCTTCGCACATCAGCAGCAAGCAATGTTCAGTCGCCTTGGCCATGTATTTTTTCACCGAGCTGACGGATACCCCCAAGCGTTCGGCGATCTCGGCATAACGCAGACCCTCCAAATGGCAGAGCAAAAACGCCTGGCTTACCTTGTTGCCTAACCCTTCCAACATTTCATCAATCTGAAACAGGGTTTCCAGAATAAGGGCTTGTTCTTCCGGCGAAATGGCAGCCGGTTCAGGTTGATGCTTTAAGGCTTCCAACCAGGCTTTTTCCAATGCATCCCGACGCACAAAGTCCACCCACACCCGGCGGGCAATGGTGGTCAGAAAACTACGCGGTTCATGAAGTTTGCTAATTTGGGAGGAATTACTCGGGGAAGTAAGAATGCGCAGGAAGGTATCCTGAGCCAGATCAGCCGCCTGCCAACTACAGCCCGTCTTACGCTGCAGCCAGCGCTGCAACCAACCATGATGTGCACTGTACATCTCGGCCAATGGCGTATTCTCAGCTGAAACCGGCATCCCCCCTCCCAAACGATCAGCAAACGGAGGGACATTCTAGTAATAGCAATCAGTTAATACAAATCATTATTATTTTCTTTAAGAATACTATCGCGCAGACTAGTGACGACTCACTTATTAAACTACAGTTTTTCGGCGATATTGGCCGTACACTGCCCAAGCTTGGCCATTCAGTTGAGCCGGTGAACATAGTTTTCGCTTATGCGAGATCTTCAGCGTTATTCCGTAATGCTTTCACTGAGAGCGGATATGTCGAACCCACCATTACGCTTGGCTCTATGAAGCACTGCCTATGACTCAATTAATCATGCGCTAAACGAGCGGATTGAGTCGCTCGAAAAGTATAAGGACGTGGCCCTATCTGCCGATAGAGATGTGGCAAGCTGATATGCAGTGAAGTCTTTGGTGATGCCATTTTATTGGGTATACCAGAGCTGACCGTCGGGTACTGCTTAAAAAGGAAGGGCTTCACCGTTAGCGTTTACGCACCTGCCGATCAACGATAGGCGCATTCAGTGCCATCAATTTCACAATCCAATCAATGAATACGCGCAGCTTAGCGCTGACGTGCCGGTTCGGTGGAAATGCGACTTACATCGCTGGATTTTTGAAAGCGCAGCGCATCACGCTTTGGCGGCAGCTGGAAAAGGCGACCGTATTCGCGAGTGAACTGAGAAACACTTTCATACCCCACCTCGAAGGCAGCATGGCTCGCGGAACACCCTTCATCCAGCATCAGGCGGCGGGCTTCGATCAAGCGCAGCCGTTGTTGGTACTGTCCCGGCGTAAGCGACGTCATGTGTTTGAAGTGCTTATGAAACGAACTAAGGCTCATGCCTGCCTTTGTCGCCAGTTGCTCCACCGGCACGCGCGATGTGTACTCGGCTCTCAAGATGTCAATGGCGGCGGCAAGGCGGCTCGCGTAGCTATCAGGATCGGCAATACCCCGCAAAGCGATGCCATGAGGGCCCGATAGCAGCCAATAGTGCAACTCCTGCATGATACCCGGGCGTAGAAGCGGTGCTGAGTCGGGGCGATCCAGCAGCTTCATCAGCCGTGATACGCAGTCAATCACCTCGGCTTCGGTATCTTCAGCAAATAGTGTCTGCATCTCGGATGGCCGCTGGGGCCGCGGCGTTCCTAAGTGAGCGGCAAGCTCGCGTAAGATGACCATGTCCAGTTCGACCGCGACCGCCAGATAGGGCTCGCTCGGATTCGCCTGGACTATCCGCCCGACGACAGGCATATCCGCGCTCACGATTGCGGACTCCCCCGCAGTTACCACTCTATTCTGGCACCCGACCATCATCCGCTTTGCCCCTTGTAACACTAGGCAAACCAGCGGTTTATATATCGATTGCAAGTCACCAGCGGGGGTTTCTACACACATCATACTAAGCCCCGGCACACGGGATAACACCAAGCCATCGCTATTAGCATGCTGCGTGGCATACGTCTGAACCGCTTGTATAAGTGAGTTCATCTGCTTTCCTCAAGCCAGCCTCTCAACTCAAATTTAGCATGACAGAAAAGGCGTTTCTCCACACCTGCAGGATCAGGCAAGTTTTGCGCAGGTGTTGGCAAGCCCCGCCGCCACCGAATTGTTAAAACATTAGTGTTATTGAGTCCTAACAACAGACGGAGAGTGAAACCTTGAAAACATCAGGAAATACTATGCTTATCACCGGTGGCGGCTCCGGGATTGGCCGTGAACTTGCCTTACGCTTCAACGCGCTTGGCAACACCGTTATCGTCGCCGGTCGGCGCATGGAAACGTTAGAAGAGACCATTGCGGGCCAGCCGAATATGCACGCGATGGTGGTCGATATCGAGGACCCCAAAGCCATTACTGCCTTTGCAGAGCGGGTCGTCGCCGCGCACCCCAACCTCAATGTACTGATCAACAATGCGGGCATTATGCGGCGCGAAGACGTGTCCCGCACCCGCGATTTGAGCGATGCCGAGCAGACGGTCGCTGCCAATCTGCTCGGTCCAATCCGGCTAACGAACGCACTGACCGACCATCTGGTAAACCAGCCAGACGCGGCAATCGTGAACGTCTCCTCCGGGTTGGCGTTTGTGCCGTTGAGCGGCACGCCCACTTATAACGCCACCAAGGCAGCCATCCACTCTTACACAATCTCCCTGCGCGAACAGCTCAAGGGCAAGGTCGAGCTCATCGAGCTTGCGCCTCCCGCCGTACAGACAGAACTGACGCCGGGCCAGTCCACCCGGGAAGGCTATATGCCGCTCAACAACTACATCGAAGAAGTCATGACGCTGTTTAGCCAGCAACCAACACCCAAGGAAATTCTGGTCGAAAAAGTGAAGTTCCTACGCTGGGCAGAGCGTGACGGGCACTTTGACCAAGCGGTGGAGATGCTCAATAAAATGTGAGCCTCCATGCACTCCATCGCAAAAGGTAACAATTGACGATGTAAAGTGATCGTTTTACACTTCGCGGATGGATACCAAGACAAAGCTTATTTCTGCAGCAGAACTTCTTTTCGACCGGCACGGCTTTACCGCCACCGGAATGGACAAACTAACCCAGGCTGCTGGCATGTCGAGCCGCACGCTCTACAAACATGCTGGCAGCAAAACGGCGCTAATTAACGACGTGCTCACAGAGCGGCACCGTCGGTTTCAGCAGCGCATCGAAGTGGATAGCGTTGATGCATTGTTTTGCGCGCTGGAAGAGTGGGTGCGGGTCGAGGGCTCTCGGGGGTGTCTGTTTCTACGCGCTTACGGCGAAACTGGTGGCGATACACCGGAAATCGCCAATGCTGTGCTGGCACACAAGGCGAGTCTGTATGAGAAGGTTCAGGAAATCGTATCGCTAGAGACCGGCGGCAACCATAATCCTGAACTGGCCGAACAGATCCTTATTCTGTTTGAAGGGGCGACGGCAGCCGCTATCTATCGCGGGGCTGAGTCGATAACGTCGGCGCGTATCGCTGCGTCAGCGCTCATCCAGCAGGCACGCGAATGAACCCCAGCCTTTACCTGGGCGCTACAGGCTTTGGCCTGATCGCCGTCTGCTACGGCTTTGCTCGCTTCGCCTTCGGGCTATTTCTACCCCAAATCGATGCCGACCTTTCCCTATCGTCTACCATCAGCGGCTTGATATCCGGCGGGGCTTTTCTGGGCTACTGTGTCGCCATCGTGCTATCGGCGTATCTAACCGAGCGCATCGGCGCCCGCGCGGTTGCCATTGGGGCGGCCCTGGTCGCCGCGGTAGGCATGGTGGGTATTGCAGTGGCGCCTTCTCCCCTGCTGCTCGCCACGGCAGTCATGCTCGCAGGCTCAAGCACCGGGCTAGCCTCCCCACCCATGGCCGCAGCGGTGGCCGCGATTGTCAGACCCGATCGACAAAGCGCTACTAATACGATCATCAATGCTGGCACCAGCGCAGGCGTGGCACTTTCAGGGCCAATCGCGTTACTGCTTGGCGGCCAATGGCGGTTAGCCTTCGCGGGCTTTGCAGCCGCTGCTTTTATCATGGCGATCGCTGCCGCATTCAGCGTTCCCAGCAAAACGAAAGCGACCTCGAAAACCGCCGCCGGTTTGCCGCCGTTTACCAGTGACATTGTTCGACTGATCGTGGCCGCCTTTTTGATGGGTGCGTCCAGCACTGCGCTTTGGTCGTTCGGCGGCCTGCTCGTTTCACATCAGTTGGGGTGGAATAACACTGGCGCCGGACTGCTTTGGATTACTATTGGTACTGCGGGCATCTTAGGGGCTGCCGCGGGCACATTAGTGGCGCGTTTTGGGCTCAATTTCACCCATTGGTGTTTTCTGGCGGCCTTAGCGGCAGGGATTATCTTAGTCGGCACCAGCGTTACCATGCCCCTCTTAGCACTCCTCGGCGGTATGCTCTTCGGTGCGGCTTATATCATGCTCACCGGTGTGTATTTAATCTGGGGCGTCTCTACACTCCCCGACCGACCCGCCACAGGCCTGATGATTGGCTTCCTGACGATCGCTATCGGCCAGACCGTCGGCGCGCCGCTATTCGGGCTACTCATGGATCAGCTGAATATCGATTACGCCGTGACCATTTTTGCGCGCCTCACGTTCACCGCTGGGCTGGCGAGCGTCAGCAACGCAAAACACCAGGCTGCATGAACGTGGTGACACCCGCTCTTCGACGCCTCTTAATTAAATAACCTTCACCATAACGGGCGTGGCGATACGTTGCGTGTAAGCCTCCGCTGCGCTTTGGGCAAGTACCAAATCGTCAACTATACTGCGCCACAACGAACATGATGTCGTTGCCTGGGGCTGGATGCGCGTATGCGTCATGCCAGCTTGGGTACATTAACTAGCTGAACAGCATAAGGAGTTTGCCGTGACAGCCACTGACGATCGTACTTATCGAAGCGGGCCGAATCCGTTTCATGCCGTAATGCTTGCCGGGACAGTGCCGCTCTTTCTTGGTGCCACCTTGTGTGATTACGCCTACTCCACGGGCTACCACATTCAATGGGCTACCTTCGCTTCCTGGCTGAACGTAGGCGGGCTGGTTTTTGCGGGTTTCGCCTTGATATGCGCGTTGATTGGCTTCTTCCGTTCTTCGCACCGGGGTGTAGTGAATATGATTTACCCCGCGCTGCTCTTGCTTACCTGGGTGCTTGGCTTTGTCAATTCACTGGTACATGCGCGAGACGCCTGGGCCATGATGCCAGCTGGTTTTGCCCTCTCCATTGTGGTGGCGTTGCTGGCAGGCACGGCGGCATGGGTAGGTTTTTCTCGTTTAGGCGCCGGAGGCAAGCCATGAAGTTGCCGCCTTTTTACGTTGCGCCTCTTTCGCTGCTGTTGCTCGCCAGTGCCGCCAGCGCGCAACAATCTCAGCAGTACGGGCCTGACCCCACACTGCCCGAACCCCAGCGCGGGCTTTTGCCCGACATGACGATCCCCGAACCCGCTGAGTGGGGCGACCAAACGCCCACTGTGCCCGATGGCTATACGATAACCGCCATTGCCACCGATCTTCAGATCCCCCGGCAGACGCTGGTATTGCCCAACGGCGATATTTTGGTGGCCGAAGGGAGCGGCGGCAATGCACCCAAGTTGAAGCCAAAAGACTTCATTGCCGGGTACATCAAAAGCCAGGGCACGACCTCTGTTGAGAGCGGCAATCGCTTAACCCTGCTGCGCGATGAAAATAGCGATGGTAATTACGAGCAGTCGGTGTTTGCCGAAGATCTCAACGCGCCCTACGGGCTAGCTTTGGTGGATAACAACCTCTATGTGGCCAACCAGGATGCAGTCGTCCGTTTTGACTACGAGGAAGGCCAAACCGAAGCTAGCGGGCCGCCGGAAGAACTGACCAAGCTACCCGCTGAAATCAATCACCACTGGACGAAAGCGATGACCGCAAGCGCCGATGGTGAGTTCTTATACGTGGGTATTGGCTCCAACAGTAATATCACCGAACGCGGCATGGCCGCCGAGGTCAATCGCGCCGAGGTGTGGGAAATCGATGCCGAAACCGGCCTGCACCGGCCTTATGCCACTGGCTTGCGCAACCCGACCGCATTGACCATTCAGCCCGACACGGACCAGCTATGGGCTGTGGTCAACGAGCGTGATGAGTTGGGCCCCGACTTGGTACCCGACTACCTCACCACCGTGCAGGAAGGGGGCTTTTATGGCTGGCCTTACAGCTATTGGGGTCAGCACGTTGACCCACGCGTTCGCCCGCAGAACCCTGACAAGGTGGAATCAGCGATATCGCCCGATTACGGCCTGGGTTCGCACGTAGCGCCGTTAGGGCTCACCTTTTCCATTCCTGAAATGGGCGATGAATTCGCGGAAGGCGTGTTTATCGGCGAACACGGCAGTTGGAACCGCAACGAACCGGTCGGCTACAAGGTGGTGTTCGTGCCCTTCAGCAACGGCGAACCCGATGGCGAGCCGATCGATTTCGTTACCGGCTTTCTAACCGACGACAGCCGCACACGCGGTCGCCCCGTTGGTGTCAGCATCGACCCAGACGGTGCCCTCATCATCGCTGATGACCTAACGAATGCCGTGTGGCGCGTCACCTATGATGGCAATGACTAACCGCGCAATGCGTTATTCAATAGCGTGAAGAAGGCGGCGGTCACTTAGGCTGCCGCCTTTTCCGTTTGTTTTAGAAGGGATTTATATGATCAGATCACTGGAAGAGCTCGAAGCCGTTAAACAGTCGTGCCGCTCAATGGTAACGAAGAGCTCAAGTCTTTCTGCCGGCACCGCCATTATCCCCATTCCCGGTGTGAACATCGGCTCAGACGTCGCTATATTGCTGCGCTTGTTCCCGAAGATTAACGAGCAATTTGGCTTATCGCCGGAACAGATCGAGAGTCTGGACACAGAAGCCCGGCTGTTCATCATGACTTCCATCTCAACGACGGGAAGCAAAATGGCGGGTAAATATATCACCCGCAAATTGATCACGATGATGTTCAAAAAAATAGCTGGCAGGATCTCGGCAAAAAGTGCGTCGACATATGTGCCGTTCCTGGGCAGCGCCATTGCGGGCGGCATCAGCTTTACCACCATGAAATACATGGGCAACAGCCATATCGACGATTGTTATGAGATCATCCTGGCAACACTGGAGAACGAGCAGCTTGAGCCCGTCGCATTGATAGGGCCAACGCCCGAACCGGTACCACCCCTGACTGCCGATATTGCCAGTAAAGCTGAATAACGGGTTTCTAATGTGGCTCCGCTGTTAGGCGGTGATATGCTCTAGCGGATTGATTAACGATGACATCAGGAGAAATGAATGCCCGCTTACGTCGTACTAACCCGTGAACACACCCACGACACCCAAGAGATGGAGCGCTACGGCGAGAAAGCAAAAGCCGCTCGCGAAGGCCACGATCCGCAACCGCTCGCTTTTTATGGAGATTTTGAAGTGCTGGAAGGCAGCGCGATGGAAGGCGCAGTAATCCTACGCTTCTTCGACATGGCCGCCGCCCGCGCCTGGTACCAAAGCCCCGCCTACCAGGAAGCCCGCCAACACCGTTTCCTGGGAGCCGACTATCGCGTCTTTATCGTTGACGGTGTTCAAGAAGCGTAAAGCGTAAAACCCCCCGCCTTTAAAAGCGGGGGTTTGCGTTGGCTGCCTAAATAGCCAAATCCATCGGTTAGAGTCCCCGCCCTGTAAAGCCTACGGATGGGTGATAGGGCATCACCAGCGATAGCTCACTTTCGCGCTGATTTCGCGACCCGGATTATAGTAATCGGCGGTGCTTGAACCGACCACGTGCTGCTCGTCGAGCAAGTTGCTGACATTGACGGCTAGATCGGCGTCTTTGGTGAGCTGATAGCTGAAGGCTGCATCGAAGAGCGTTGCCGCACTGCTTTTTGACGTATTGGCGACATCAAAGTAGTAGGAGCCGATGTAACGGGCGCCGAGGCCAACACTCATATCCTGGCTTGGCAAGGTATAGTAGCCCCACAGCGACGCCGTATGTTTGGGTGCTGCAGTGAACTCGTTACCCTCTCTGGCTGCGTTACTGTCGCGTACCACTTCCGACTCCATATAGGAGTAACCACCGGCCACGCTAAAGCTATCGGTCAACTCAGCTTTCGCTTCCAGATCAAGACCCCGTACGCGGGACTCACCCACGGTTTCCCGCTCGATAACGCCATTGTCCTGTACAACCGAGATGGTGACGTCGTCCCTGGTTAGGTCATAGATGGCCGCCGAAAACAGCGCATTCGTACCAAAGGGGGCGTATTTCGCACCAATTTCGTACTGTTCGCCCCGTTCAGGCTCGACGCCAACCGTGGGTGGTGCGACCGACTCCACCATGCTGACATAGGTAGAAATTTCGTCGGTGACCCGATAGGTCAGCGCACCGCGAAGTGAAGTCTCAGAGAAGTCATCGGAATCGGTAACGCCCGCCATGTTGGTGCTTGAGACATCCATCGAGTCGTTGCGCACACCCGCTGTCACGATGAATCGGTCATAGAAGGACAAATTCTGGGTCAGGAAAACCGACTCGGTGGTGAAGTCCTGCTTGTTGCGGCTATAGACGTTCGGGCTACTCGGGGCACCGCTAAAGACGGGATTTGCGATATCAATGGAGGTCGCATCCCCGTAAAACGAACGGTCTTCGGTGGAAGCATCGCGATACTCGACACCCACGAGCGTGCTGCTGTCGACCTGATCAAAGCGGGCGTCGTATTGCAGGATAGCGTTGCCGATCAACTCCTGGGCTTCGTTGTCCGTTCCAAAATAGTCGCGATCCACCACGCTGCCAACTCGCGCCGCGGAGTCAGTGATATAAACGTAGCCGAAGTCATCAGTCAGGTCGCTATAGCGCAGATTACCCCGCAGCGTCAGCCCGTTGTTGAAATCATGGGTGAGCTGTCCGGTAAGGCTGGTACGCTCAACATCGTGATAATTAAAACCAGGCTCACCAAAGAACTCGCTGCGGTCGTACTCCCGGTCGAGCGGATAACCACCGCTATTGGGGGTGTCGTCACGTTTCAGGTAATCGAAGATAACGCTTGCGGAGGTGTACGCCGTCGGCTCCCAGGTCAGGCCACCCATCAGGAAGCCATTGTTGTCTTTGGAGTGATCGTATTCGCGGTCGCTGTCTCGGATGGTGCCGGTAAAGCGGTAGGCCACTGTCTCGTCAGCGTTCAGCGTGTCACCCACATCAACACCGGCTTCTTTTGCGTCAAATGAACCGTAGGAGAGATACCCCTCTCCAAAACGCTCAAAGCGTGGCCGCTTGCTCACGAAGTTGACCGAACCACCTGGATCCGCCGGGCCAAACAGGGTGGAGTTGGCCCCACGCAACACTTCAACGCGTTCGTAGGCGTAAGGCTCTTCGCGTACACCGCGCATTGAGCCTAGCGTAAGCCCGTCACGGTAGGTGGTGGCCTCGAATCCGCGAATTTTAAAATAGTCGTTACGGTCATCGGTGCCGTAATAATCAGTGAGGACGCCTGGCGTATATTGCAGCACTTCCTCGGTGGTAGAGGCGTTGCGCTGCTCAATTTCCTTCTCAGTGACGACCGACACGGAAGCGGGGGTATCAAGGATACTGGTAGCCACCTTACCGCCGACCCATAGCTCTTGGGCCACTATCGAGTTGGCATCATCATCAGCGTAAGCCTGAGCATTGACGATAATGGGAGCAAGGCGATAGCCCTCATTACCTTCACTGCTCTCGCCGGTTTCCTGGGCGTTCCCGATCATGGGAATAGTCACCAGCGTGGTGCCGCACAGAATGGCGGTAGTGGTCTGCTGCCACCGTAACCAACTTGCGTTGCGCCGGACTGTGCTACTGCTATCAGTCATGTTGAAGATCCCTTGAAATGAATAAACCTACCCTCGCGCCTTGTGATTCTCTTTTGAAAGGCCGGCAGAGTATCCAAAGCTAGCATCCCCGAGTCAAGAGTGATAATGTCAATCACAATCATTTAGTTAAACTTTTGATAATAATTACAATACACCGTGACGTCATGCATCACCCGGACTACCCGTCATATATCTAGGCGCTGCGTGCTTACCACGCAGTGAGGATTATTCGTCATTACGTCTTAAGCTTTTGGAGAAGGCTATGGCTCTGTTCCATAGAAGTCTGAGTGCTTACGTGGCGCTTATCGCTGCGTGCAGCCTCGGCGCTTTGCCCGTTGGCGCGCAGCAATATCCCCTTGAAATCGAACATGCCCTGGGCACCACCGTGCTTTCCGAGAAGCCCGAGCGGGTAGCGACCGTGGCCTGGGCCAATCACGAAGTGCCGCTGGCCCTTGGCGTGGTACCGGTCGGCTTCGCGGCCGCCAACTTTGGTGACGACAACGACAACGGGCTACTGCCCTGGGTGGAAGCCCGGCTTGACGAGCTGGATGCCACGCCCCCCGCCCTGTTCGACGAAGGCGACGGGATTGATTTTGAAGCCGTGGCTGCCAGCCAGCCCGATGTGATTCTGGCGGCCTACTCAGGGCTTAGCCAGGCGGACTACACCACCCTGAGCCAGATTGCCCCGGTGGTAGCCTACCCCCAAGGCCCTTGGGCAACCAACTGGCGCGCGATGATTCAACTGAACAGCGCAGGGCTCGGCATGGCGGAGGATGGCCAGGCGCTCATCGAGCAAATCGAGACACAGATTGCCGATACCGCCGCCGACCATCCTAACCTTGCGGGCAAGACAGCCATGTTCGTGACCCACCTTGACCCCACCAACCTAGGGCGCATTTCGTTCTACACCGACAACGACGCGCGGGTGCGGTTTTTCCATGACCTGGGGCTGGCCTCGCCTGAAGTCGTCAAACAGAACTCTCCCCCCGGTAAATTTGCTGGCGAAATCAGCTCTGAATTGATCGATGAGCTCAACGATGTGGATATTCTCGTCACCTACGGCGGTCAGCCGCTGATCGATCAGCTCAACGCGCACCCGCTTACCTCCCGCCTGCCTGTAGTAGAAAACGGCGCCATTGTCATGCTCGGCAATACCCCGCTGGGCACAGCGGCCAACCCTACCCCCATGTCGATCTCATGGTTACTGGACGATTATGCAGACCTGCTCTCAGAAGCCGCACGCAAGTCACAACGGTAGCGGCCCGGCGTCTGGCTCAAGCGTTAATCGCTCGGTCGCTCTTCGTATCAAACGCAACGCTGCCCGTCGGTTGTCTGGCGGCGCAGCGCTGCTTGTTCTGCTCGGGCTTGCCGCCATGCTCTCTGTGGCGTTTGGGGCCCGGGAAGTGGGCTGGCCGGAAATCGCCGCCGCGCTGAGCGGCCAGGTAGCAACCGTTGGCGACGCTGCCGTAGCCAGCCGCCTGCCGCGCACGTTGCTTGCCATGCTGGCCGGAGCCGCCCTGGGGATTTCCGGTGGGGTCATGCAGGGCCTGACCCGCAACCCGCTGGCCGACCCCGGCCTTCTGGGCGTTAACGCCGGGGCGGCGCTGGCGGTGGTGATTGGCATTGCCTAGTTCGGTATTGACGAGACGACCAGCTACATCTGGACAGCCATTGCAGGCGCCGCTATCTCTGCCTGTGCGGTTTACGCCATAGCCAGCCTCGGCCAGGGAGGCGCCACGCCGCTCAGGCTGGCACTAGCAGGCGCGGCCATTACCGCCGCGCTTAGCTCGCTTGCTACCGCCGTGGTGCTGCCACGGGGTGATATCGGCGGGCTGGTGCAATCCTGGTTAGTGGGTGGTGTGGGTGGCGCGACCTATGAGCAGCTTCTTCCGGTGCTGCCCTTTCTAGTGACGGGTTTTGTGATCACCCTGCTCGCCGCGCGCAAACTCAATATGCTGGCCCTGGGCGATGACACTGCAGCGGGGTTGGGGGAAAAAGTAGCCGTGGCCAGGGCCATGTCGACAGTGGGGGCGGTACTGCTGTGCGGCCCGATTACGGCGGTGTGCGGCCCGATTGGTTTTGTAGGGCTGGTCGTACCCCACGCCTGCCGCCTGCTAGCGGGCGGCGATTATCGCTGGTTACTGCCCTTCTCTGCCCTGGGTGGTGCGGTACTGCTGACATTGTCAGACGTGGCCGGGCGGCTGATCGCCCATCCTTCGGAGTTGGACGTGGGCATCGTGACAGCCTTTATCGGCGCACCGGTGTTTATATGGATTGTGCGCAACCGCAAGGTAGGCTCGCTATGAACCAGCCGCCTCTTAGCGCGATCAGCCATTTCCGACATATTAGAAGGGCGAGCGCTAGGCACCGCGCTCGCATGATTGCAGTGCTTAGCGCTTGCCTACTGGCAGGCGTACTGTTAACCCTGATGGTGGGGCAGTCCTTCACGCCGCTAACCACGGTGGTACGCATACTTGGCGGCGCCGAGGTGCCGGGCGCTGGTTTCACCGTGCGTGAGCTGCGCCTGCCCAGAGCGGTGGTTTCAGTATTAGTGGGCGCCTGCTTCGGCCTGGGCGGCATCGCCTTTCAGACCCTGCTGCGCAACCCGCTGGCAAGCCCGGATATCATTGGTATCAGCACCGGCGCCAGCACTGGGGCGGTGTTTGCCATCGTGGTGCTCTCGCTAAGCGGCCCGGCGGTTTCGATGGTGGCGATTGCTGCGGGGCTGGGCGTGGCGATGTTGATCTACACGCTCTCCTGGCGCCAGGGCGTGACCGGCGGACGGCTGATTCTGATCGGCATTGGCCTGGCCGCGATGCTGCAAAGTATTACCGCCTATCTTTTAATGCGCGCACCCAGTTGGACACTGCAAGAAGCCCTGCGCTGGCTCACTGGCAGCGTCAACGGCGTTCAGCTGGATCAAGCGCTGCCGCTTTTGATCGCCCTGCTCCTGTTCGGCGGGCTGCTATTGAGCCGCCACCGCGACCTTGAAACCCTACGCATGGGTGACGACCTTGCCGCCGGGCTGGGGGTTCGCCTGGCTATTACGCGGGTTGTCGTGGTCATCACCGCTGTGGCACTGGTGGCGTTTGCCACCGCCGTTTCCGGCCCGGTGGCATTTGTGGCGTTCCTTTCCGGTCCCATTGCGGCCCGCCTGATGGGCCGCAACGCCTCACTGCTGATCCCTTCCGCGCTGGTGGGCGCTCTACTGGTGCTGTTAGGCGACTATGCGGGCCAGTTTCTGCTCCCCGCCCGCTACCCGGTCGGCATCGTGACCGGCGTATTAGGCGCGCCCTATCTCGTTTATCTGATACTTCGCGACAACAAAACCCGAGGCACTCTATGAGCGCTTGCTCACTACTCGCCCAGGGCCTGGTGGCAGGCTATGGGGAACGCACCATTCTGGACGACGTTAACCTGACGGTGCCTGCCGGCCAGACCACCGCCATTGTGGGCGCCAACGCCTGCGGAAAATCGACGCTTTTACGCGTGCTTTCACGGCTGCTGACGCCCGCGCAGGGCAGCGTGCTGCTGGAGGGTAACGCCATTCACCAACTGCCCACCCGCCGGCTGGCACAACAACTTGGGTTTCTGCCGCAATCGCCCATCGCCCCGGAAGGCATTAGCGTGCTCGAGCTGGTCAGCCGGGGCCGCCACCCGCACCAGGGGCTTTTCAAACGCTGGAGCGCGGCCGATGAAGTAGCCGTCGCCGACGCCCTGGCCGCCACCCACCTGAGCGAGCTGGCCGAACGCCACGTGGACGAGCTTTCCGGCGGGCAGCGCCAGCGGGTATGGATAGCCATGGCGCTGGCCCAACAAACCAAGGTGCTGCTGCTGGATGAGCCCACCACCTTTCTGGATATCAACCACCAGGTCGATGTACTCGACCTGCTCACCGACCTAAACCGACAGCGCGGCACCACTATCGTGATGGTGCTCCACGAACTCAACTTGGCCGCTCGCTACGCCGACCAACTGGTTGCCATGGCTAACGGCAAGGTTTACGCGGCAGGCCCACCGGGGGAGATTCTGACCGAGCAGATGGTGCGCGAGGTATTTGGCCTGGAAAGCCGGGTTATCGAAGACCCCGTCACCGGCAAACCGATGATGATACCGCTCGGGCGGCATGGGAGGCCTGACTCAGTGTGCCTCGACAGCGGCGCGCCCCTTGATGATTGAGCGGGCAAGCATCAGATACCCCACCGAACCACAGGCGGCCATGGCCAAAATGACCGCTTCAAGCGTATGCGGTAGCAGTGCAGACAATCCACTCAGAATCCCAGCGATGCCGAACTGTGCGGCACCCAGCAGCGCTGCGGCCGTCCCACTGCTGGTGGGAAAGAACTCCAAAAAGCAGGCCTGAATATTCGGCGAGATCGCCCCCACCGCGCCGATTGTCAGCATCATGGCGGCGAGGAAGGCGTAAAGCGACCAATCCATAAAGGCAGCCATCACCAGCAATAGTATGCCCACTGCCTGACAGCCCGTTGCCAACTGCAGGATACGCAGTGACGGTAGCCTGGAAAGCAGCACTCGATTGAGAATATTGAAGATAAGCATCGCGACGATATTCGCCGCAAACAGCATTGAAAAGCTTGAAGGCGACTGGCCGAAATGCCCCTGATAGATAAATGACGCATAGGTGATGAACATCATCAGGGTAGAAAACGAGGCGGCCTGCCAAACGATGAACGGCAGGGCCGGCTTTGTCGTCAGCACCAGTTTATAGCGCGCCAGCAAGCTCATCTTAGGGCTCTTCGCGCGGGACACCTTGCCCGTGCCGGTAAAAATCACCCGCACCAGCAACGGCACCAGCAGCACCGCGTATACCGCCAAGGCGAAAAAGATAGTGTGCCAGGAACCCAGCGCCAGAATCGCGCTGCCTACGCTCGGAGCGATTCCAGGCGCCAGCACCATGATAAAGCCCATCATCGAGAACAGCTTCGCGGCGTCGCGGCCCGCCACCCGGTCGCGCACTAACGCCGGTACCGACACCAGAGTCAAACCGGCGCCAATGGCCTGAATTGCCCGCCCGCCGAGCAGGGTGTTCAAGGAATCCGCCATACCAATGACAATGCTTGAGAGCGCAAAAATCGCCAGTCCGCTCATAAGCACTCGCTGGCGCCCGAAGCGGTCGGAAAGCGCACCGCCGATCAACTGACCCAACGCCAACGCAAATACATACACCGAAACACTCAACGATACCGCCTGCTGAGAAATCCCCAGCGATTCGCCGATAACCGGAAAGGCTGGCAGATACGTATCCATGGAAAACGGGCCCAGCATCATGGTCATTGCCAGGCTCAGCACCACAATGAAAGGCGTTTTAGATTGGGTCATAGAAGCTCGCGGTAAAAGGGCATAATGATGGACAACACCCACGATATGATACCGACTGATGTCATCATGGCAATCGAATAGAAAATGAGGGGGTGGGCTGCAAGGCGGTAATCGACTAAACACTTAGCCAGTTTGTTATCGGTTTGCTCGGCTATGCATTAAAAACTATTCTTAAAACCAAGCTTAAAACTAAGTTTAAAACCATGCTGAAAGCATACCCCCAACGAGAAATGAGGAGGCAAGGATGTCTATCCCCCAGCCAGAGCGACTTCATCTCGACAGCGATGCAACGACCGGCTACCCCAACTCCCCTCTCCCGGTGCTGGTTTATCGCCAGGTTCTCGACCTCAGTAATGCCGAGGAACGGGCCGAGTCGTTCGAAGCCATGTTCAAACGCCACGGCTGGCCACCAGCGTGGCGCTACCACCTGTATGACTTTGACCACTTTCACTCCACCGCCCATGAAGCACTAGGCATCTTCCGCGGGCAGGCCCGGGCACGGCTGGGCGGCCCTAACGGCCAGGAGCTGATGCTTTACCCAGGCGATGTGCTGGTGCTACCCGCCGGGGTTGGACATGCCAGCCTAGAGGCGGACGATGATTTCTGCATGGTCGGCGCCTACCCAGCAGGGCAAGAGCCAGAGATTGAGCGCGGCGACCCCACACAGCTTGCTGCAGCGCAAACGCGAGTGGCTGCCGTTGGCTTACCCGAGGATTCTCCGGTAGGTGGGCCACTGGCAGAGCTATGGGGGTAAGCTCTTAGAAGATGAAAGGCAGGCAGCAATATAATGGGAGGCAATGCCTATAGTGATGAGCATTGCTATGGCGTATCTTACCCAAGCGATCAATAGCGGTGAAAAGCTATCACCCAAAAGTTTTGCGATACCATCCACAACTGGAACAATAGGGGACGCTATTGCCATAAGCCCTATACCAAATGAGGCCGTTCGTCCCCTCACTGTTTTCGGCTATAGCATGATCTAACTTGCATTACCTGAGTGAATAGAAAGATTTTCATTACAAGAATCCAAGTTTCTGCCCATTGGCCTGGAACCACTAGATAACGTTGTAAGAATAATGCTAAAGGACTGATACTGTAAAAGTCCACGGAAATTCCAGGGATTGTAGGGCGGTACTCCTCTAACTCAACGTAAATGAATTAGGTACAATATTGAAGGGACAATACCTATCTCGTTAGTTCCCTGGGTTACAGGAGGCGACGCAGGTTGACCCGCTTTCTATCTATAGGAGCTGGATAAAGTGACCTCAGCGGCTGTGATTTTTGATATGGACGGTCTTTTGATCGATTCCGAGCCCTTCTGGACAAAAGCGGAGAGAATGGTGTTTTCATCCGTGGGTGTTGAACTGTCGGACTCATTATGTCGAGAAACCGCAGCGATGACGACACGAGAGGTTACTGAATTCTGGTATCGGCGTTTTCCATGGAAGCACAGATCCATCAAAGATGTCGAAAACGATGTCATTGACTGCGTAGACGAATTGATAAGAAAGCATGGCGAGCCTATGCCAGGCGCCCAACAGATAGTGAGCTATTTTTACAGTAGAAACTTCAGGGTCGGTTTATCGACAAACTCCCCCTACCTATTGATCAATACCGTTCTGAAGAAACTCGATATTGCCCAGTATTTCCACGGAATTTCGTCATCGGAGCATGTGGAAAGCGGAAAGCCTGACCCCGCTGTCTATATCTCTACGTTGCAAAAGCTAGAGGTTCATCCGGAGCATTGCATTGCTTTTGAAGACTCTGCATCAGGAGTTAAGGCAGCAAAGGCGGCAGGAATCAAGACTATTGCCGTGCCACCGGCACACGACTTTGATAAGCCAGACTACTCCTTGGCAGACAGTAAATGGCGATCCTTATGGGAATTCTCAGAGAAAGCCTTCTATTTGACGTAGCCTCATTCAGCCGGGAGTGACTAGCCTGATCGTTTCATGTTCCAGAAGGTCGCATAGATCCTGAGCAGCGGGTGAAGCATTCGAAGAGCGAAGCAGCTTCAGCGAAATCGCTGGAAGTTTGGGAAGACCAAATTTCTCGCCAGAACACTGAACTCCTTCGGGCATACCATGTTCAGTTCGCACGGCAAGCCCAAGGTTTGAGCGAAGTGCGGCCCAAATGCCCGGCAGACTAGGTGTGGTAACCGCCACACGCCAACGTTTGCCAGCTTTTTCAAGTGCACTGAGAGCCGACTGCCGAAAGAGGCAGGGATGGTCGAACAGCACCAATGGTATCCGGTCAACCCGAGAATCGAATACCAAGCTTTTGTGCGCCATCCAATGCATAGGCAGTTTGCCGATCAGCTCGCCATCACTTCCAGATGAGCTTTCTGGGCAGAATGCAATCGCAGCATCCAGCCTTCCAGCTCTAACTTCCTCGGCTAGAACGTGATTAGGACCAGCCTGCACCTCGACATGAATCCCTGGATGCAGGCGGGAGTATTCAGACAAGGTTGCCGGCATCACATCTTCAAAGAAATCCTGAGGCAGGCCCAGCCGGACCGTTGCCGTGGTGGCTGTCGCGCCAAGCGCGAGCGCGGCTTCATCATTGAGAGCGATGATGCGTCGAGCATAGGCAACCAGTGCCTCGCCTGCATCAGTGGCAACCAGTGTTCTACCTTTGCGGACAAACAGCTGAGTGCCTGCCTGCTGCTCCAGCTTCTTCAGTTGCATACTGACTGCTGACTGTGAGCGACCAAGTTGTGCGGCCGCACGTGCGAAGCTGCGCAAATCGGCTCCGGCAACGATGGCGCGTAACGCATCAATATCAAAGGCTATATTCACTTCAAAAATCCAAAACTATAACTTCAAATATATTCGTTATTCAAAAGTTTATGCCAGTGCTAGCATTGGCGTCAATTCAGGTGTGCTGTACACCTTATTGCCAATCAGCCCTCCTTGAAGGTTCAAGGAAAGAGAGTGAGATAGCTATGAGGCTTCAAACAACCGGTTTCCCAGTATCGAATCAGGGGATAATGCCAATCGTGCTTGCAGGTGGCGTTGTGCTGGCACTGTCATTTGGAGTTCGAGCTATCTTTGGTGGTGTGGTTGAGCCACTCTCGGATGAATTGTTCGGTGGCAGTATCGGGGTATTCTCGCTTTCCATCGCCATTCAGAATTTGGTGTGGGGGCTCGCACAACCGGGCTTCGGAATGGTCGCCGACAAGTTTGGTGATCGGCGCGCACTATGGCTGGGGTTCATGTGCTATGTGCTTGGGATGATGGTTTGCGCCCTGGGTACGACACCCTTGGTTCAACACTTTGGCGCTGGAGTGCTTGTCGGTATGGGGGTCTCCGGTACTGCATTCGGCATCATTTTAGCCGTGGTTGGCAGAGCCGCGCCAGAGGACAAACGCAGCTATTATCTTGGTATAACATCGGCCATGGGCTCCGCCGGTCAAGTCGTTATGCCATTAATGGCGTCGTGGTTGACGGAATGGCTCGACTGGCGGTTGATGATTATTGTCATTACCGGCGCACTTCTACCCATTGCTATGTGTATTCCTTTTCTTCGTGTGAATGAATCACTGTTGTCCAGTAGCGCTGAGTATGCTCCAGTCACTCAAACGGTTCGATCTGCATTTGGCCACCCGAGCTATTTGTTGCTCAACATGGGATTTTTCGTATGTGGCTTTCATCTCGCGTTTATCACAGCGCACCTGCCTAACTATGTACAGCACTTCTGTGTTTCCTCTGCTTCTCCGGATGAATTGCGTGCCTTGGGTCTTCAGGCCCTGGCTCTGGCTGGGTTGGCAAACATCTTTGGCACGTTGCTCGCTTCGCAGCTTGGCATGCTGTTTCCCAAACCCTATGTGCTATCGGCGATCTACGTCCTTAGGGCTTTGGTCATCCTCATATTTATCTCGCAGCCTGTCACACCAGCATCGGTGATGATTTTTGCATTGGTCATGGGAGGACTATGGCTTTCCACGGTTCCATTGACCAGTGCGCTAGTGCTTACCATGTTTGGTTCTCGTGCGATGGGGACTTTATTTGGTTTGGTATTCCTAAGTCACCAACTTGGAGGCTTTTTTGGAGTCTGGCTGGGCGGTGCCCTGTTTGATCGCTATGCCAGTTATGATCAGGTTTGGTACCTCTCAATTATTCTGGGTGTGCTTTCGGCCATTGCCCATCTTCTCGTACAGGAACGACCAGCACCTCCAAAAGGTTTGGCCTATGATGGATAACATCCTATTACTTTTGATGGCTGCATTCCCCCTGATGGGTAGCCCAGGCCCTGCAACCCTGAGTCTTGCAGGCATTGGCTCTGCGTATGGTTTTAGGAGGGGGCTGCGCTACATGTCTGGAATTGTTCTGGGGACGGTAGTGGTCTTGCTCATGATTGCTGCCGGTATCACGGCTGTGGTTCTCACCAAGCCATTGTTGCTCGTGGCTCTGTCGAGTTTGGCTGGGATCTATATTCTGTACCTAGCTTTTCGAATAGCCACGGCGCCCGTCGTTAAGGATGCGAAGTGCTTTGGCAGTGCGCCGGCGTTTTTGCCTGGTTTTACACTTGCAGTGATCAATCCAAAGGCTTTCGCCGCCATTGGCGCCGTCTATTCGAGTCATACGATTGTAATTGATAATCTGGCGGCTGATACAGGCTGGAAACTGTTGTTGCTGTCCTTGGTGATACTTATATTCAGTATTATCTGGCTTACCTTTGGTGCAGCATTTGCCAAGTTTCTAAGAGATCCGGTTATCGGACGAGCAACAAATATCATCTTTGCCACCATGTTGGTTTTGTCGGTGGGGGCTCTGTGGTTAGGAAGGTGAGATGATTACAACATCACGCGCTAAACATTCGATGTCCCACCTGCCCAATCAGTCGGTCTACTTGGCCTTTTTGTCATCTGCGCTTGACTTAGCCAGACAGTCTCTTGCTCCAGCGTCACCTCAAAGTGTGCTTGTCAATCTTAGCTGGTGAATATCTGTATTTGCTGATCATCATGAATGTTGCCTAGGCTTGCATCAAGCACCACACATCTCCCAAGCAAGCACCAACACCGGGTGATTTGCCGACAGTAACACATACGTCGCGGTGCCACTCACTGCCATGGGCAACAACAATCAATGTACCCGTCATCGCCGTTACTCCATAGGACGCACACCACTCTCCGTTCAACGACACGGCAGCCGCCTCGCCAAGCACAGCGCCCACGGCGATGAAGCCGACCCCATCGGTGGCTCACTGAAAACCTCGTGGAAGCAAGCATCATAAAGAGGGCAGAACCCTGCTTATAGAAGGTATGATTTCGAAACACCCACTTTATACCAACGAGGAGATCCAATACCCGCTTATGTCGTACTGACCCGCGAATGCACCCACGATGCCGAGGAGCTTTCGCGCTATGGCGAAAAGGCAAAAGCTGCCCGCGAAGGCCACGACCCACAGCCGCTCGCCTTCTACGGCGATTTTGAAGTACTGGAAGGCAGCGACATGGAAGGCGCGTTGATTCTGCGCTTCCCCGATATGGCCGCTGCCCGCGCCTGGTATGAAAGCCCCGCCTACCAGGAGGCTCGCAAGCACCGCTTCCAGGGCTCCGACTACCGCGTATTTATCGTTGACGGTGTTCAAGAAGCGTAAAGCGCAAAAACCCCGACTAAAAAATGAACTGCACCCCAAAAGTTGGACACTCATCCAACGATTGGGGTGTTTTTCATGGCGAAATATAATGAAGCGTTCAAGCTATTAGTAGTACAACGCTACACAGAAGGACAAGAGGGTTATAGAAGGCTGGTCAAACAGTACGGTCTTGATCACGCCACCGTCAGGCGTTGGGTTAAAAGCTATGAACATCATGGCCTGAGCGGCTTGCAGAAGAATTTCAGCCGCTACAGCGCTGAGTTCAAATTGTCGGTGTTGCAAAGGATGAGACAAGAGTATCTCTCAGCCCGACAAGCGATTGCCCTGTTCAACATCCGAGGTAGAGTGGGTGTCGTACGGGAATGGGAAAGACAGTATCATGAAGGAGCCTTCCAGGCGTTGGAGCCTAAACCCCGAGGTTGCCCGACGAAGATGCCCACAGCAGAGCCACCCAAGCCGCCACTTCCAGTGACTGAAAAGAGCTCTCTGAAGCAACTGCTCCAAGAGAACGAATACTTGCGTGCTGAGGTGGCCTACCTAAAAAAGTTGAGAGCCCTGCGTCAGGCCAAAGAGCAAGCCGCGCAGCAAAAGCGCGGGTAGTCCTTGAACTGAAGCAAGGCCACCCTTTGCCGATGCTGCTAAAAGTAGCAGAACTGTCGTGTAGCACATTCTATTAGCAGGTAAGTGTTCATCAGCATCTGGATGATCGGCATGCTGGTCTGAAGCGCGGGCCGAGTCGTTCGAAGCCATGTTCAAACGCCACGGCTGGCCACCAGCGTGGCGCTACCACCTGTATGACTTTGACCACTTTCACTCCACTGCCCATGAAGCACTGGGCATCTTCCGCGGGCACGGCTGGGCGGCCCACGGCCAGGAACTGATGCTTTACTCAGGCGATGTGCTGGTGCTACCCGCCGGGGTTGGGCATGCCAGCCTGGAGGCGAACGATGATTTCTGCATGGTAGGCGCCTACCCACCAGGGCAAGAGCCGGAAATAGAGCGCGGCGACCCCGCACAGCTGGAAGTAGCACAAGAACGAGTGGCTGCCGTTGCCTTACCCGAGGATTCCCCGGTAGGTGGTTCATTAGCTGAGCTGTGGCGGGAAGACTCTTAGCAGGTGGAGGGCCACTGGCAAGCTCGTCGATTGATTGGCTTTTCGACTAAATGGGACAGTTAGTCCTGTTGCCTTTCATAACTTCAGAATTTCTGAAATAAAAATTTCTAAAATCATGTTGCTAGCTCCTGAGTTAACTAACTCATGAAGCTACCAGTGCCCTCATGTGAGGGTAAAATACTATATAAATGTCATTCGGTATCTTATAAATATCATTAATGAACAACCAAGCCGCTCAATTTGGGCGGCTTGACTGTTTATTGCCAATGTATGGCAATGCTAACAGAGCGTATTCCTACGCCTGATTAGAACGGTCCGTAATTAATCAATACGGCAATAACCACGAAGGCAATACCCACTAGCGTCCAGAGGCATACCAACGGAAACGCGAAACGTACCCAGTTACTCCAAGGCACTCCGCCCACGGCGAGTACAGACATCAACACCCCCGATGTCGGCGTAATAATATTGGTAATTCCATCCCCAAGCTTGAATGCGATCACCGCTGTTTGCCGAGTGATATCGAGCATATCCGCAAGCGGTGTCAAAATCGGCATCACTACAGCTGCTTGGCCGCTACCAGAAGGCACCAGAAAGTTGAAAAAGAGATTGAATACAAAGACAGCGAGCGCACCCAACATGGGGGGGAGCGTACTTAAGGGCACAAAAATTGAATTCACTACCGTATCGAGAATCATGCCCTCGGCCATTAGCACCGTAATGCCTTTGGCAATACCAATAATGAAGGCACCATAAAGCATACCTTTGGCACCCTTCATGAACATCTGCACAAATTCATTAGGCGAGAAACGAGCGAGTGCAGCGCTTCCTATTCCATTGATCATAAAGATGGCTGAAAGCTCATTAACGCCCCACCCCCACCCTAAAGAGCCATAAATAAACACCGCTAGGCAGGCAACAAAGAAGCTTAAAATGACCAGATGCCGACGTGTAAACGTTAAGTTCTCATCATCGGTTCCAATGGCTTCAGTGCTAAAGGACTGACTCCCCATTAGACTACG
Organism: Vreelandella sp. DA03-1M; assembly: GCF_055725665.1. Classification (NCBI taxonomy): domain Bacteria; kingdom Pseudomonadati; phylum Pseudomonadota; class Gammaproteobacteria; order Oceanospirillales; family Halomonadaceae; genus Vreelandella; species Vreelandella sp. DA03-1M. Next base: position 886,965 of record NZ_CM146798.1, on the reverse strand, counting down.
GCCGGGATCGTCGCTAATGCGTTTGATATACCGACACACATAAGCAATTGTCACTGCCAGTAGCACGAAAAATAGCGCCACCCTAAGCGGCGCGCCAGAAAATAGCGGCAGCCCTGCTATAGATTGCGCGATACCCAGCGTAATAGGATCGAAAACAGCAGCCGCTGAGCCCGAAAAATAGCCCAGATAGACAATGGCGATCCCCGCGATCGCATCTAACTTAAGCGCTCGTGCCAACACAATACCCAGTGGAATAAAGGCAATAACGGCATTCGACCCAACGCCAATGGCAGATATCACACCAAATACAAAAGACACCACAATCGCGAGCAGATATTTACGCCCCCGGGCTTTATCAACCAGGCTTTTGATACCCGCATTGATCGCACCGGTAGACTCCACCACGGCAATCGCACCGCCCATTACCAGAACTAAAGCAATTAGGTTTGCTGAGCTGATAAAACCGCTCTGAATAGAAAGAAAAATATCGAAAAAATTAAGGCCGCTAGATTCCACCAGATGAAAACTGCCAGGAATAACCGTAGGCCGCCCCTCTGTGGTTCGCTCAAACTGGCCCGAGGGGATAAAGAAACTCAATAACCAAGCCACCATTAGTAACCCAAACAGAATTACAAAGGCATCAGGCATGGCCATTCTTTGTATTGATCTAGTTTTCACGTTGAAATTTCCTGAATATTTATTCATATAATTATTTATTTAATGTACTGGCAAAAGGCTTAATGGCCTATCAGACCTGCCTTATCAACGCCGCCAGCATCGCCGCACGCGGTACAATTGAGGCTATTTCGATATGCTCATATTCCGCATGGGGAGCAGCGCCGGTTGCGCCCAGCCCATCAAGTGTGGGAATACCTTTGGCTGCAGCGAAATTGCCGTCGCTTCCTCCGCCTACCGAGGCTTCCGTAAGCTCAATGCCGACTGCACTGGCAGCGTGCTGGGCAAGCGCAAATAGACGAGCCGTAGCATTTGTGCGCTCCATCGGCGGGCGCGTCATGTCACCGCTAACGGTTAGCGTTACACTGGGATGAAATGGGGTACTTTGATAAATGGCATTGTAGAGTCGCTCGGCTTCTTCCAGCGTCGTTACCCGAACATCAATACCTAACTCGGCTTTCTCTGGCACGACATTAAGCGGGCCTCCGCCACTTACCATCCCAACATTCACTGTGGTTCCTAGACTAGGGTCGGCCAGGCTATGTAAGTACTGAATCTGGTGGGACAGTTCCTCAATCGCACTCACCCCATCTTCAGGGTTATTGCCTGCATGAGCTGCTTTACCCGTTATATGCATGTAAAAGCGTCCAGAACCTTTACGTGCCGTTTTCAAAGCGCTGCCATTCGCCGTAGCAGGTTCAACAACCAGCACCACATCGCTAGCCACCGACTCCTCTTCAATTCGTTGTCGCGAAGAAGGGCTACCTAACTCCTCGTCACTGGTACATAGAAAACGAATGCGGGCATCGGGAAGCGCATCGAGTTCAACGAGTGCTTTGACAGCCCAAATGGCTTGAACAATACCTGCTTTCATATCCAGAATGCCGGGGCCGTAAAACTTGTCCACCTCACGGCGGATAGCGAGTCGGCCGATATCCCAAACCGTGTCGAAATGCCCCAAAATAAGAATCTGACGATCCCCCTCTCCTAGCGTGAAGCCAATATGGTCGCCCTTTTCAGTTTGTGGAAACGTTTCCGCCTGACATTGGAGTCGGTCTTGAAATAACCGACGCAACAATTGACCACAGGCGTCCACTGCGGCTTTATCATTGGATGGCGATTCAGCACGTACTAACGCTTCAATATCATCGAGAATAAAACGTTGATGCTCTTGCAGATAAGTGTGAAGGGTATTCATATAGCCTCTCGAATAAGAATGACGGCCTCTAAACGGCAGCAACCCAAAACAGCGTTGTGCTATTAAATAAGCGCACGGTCAGTATGTGAGGGGCGTAACAAGGAAAGAATAAGAAGTGCGCAGCTGAATCGTTGCGTTCAAAGCAACGGTTAAGAAGCCGGAGAAGGATAAAGAGAATGGTGCAACAACGCATGGATCAGGGAATTACCGAACATCGGCTGGCTTACCTTTACGAGGTTGCCCTGCACGGGGGCGTTAGAGCGGCAGCCGAATCGGTCGGCGTCAACCCTTCGGCCATCAGCCGCCAAATAGCACTGCTTGAGCGCCATCTGCAAATTCCCTTGCTCGAAAAACAGGGAAGAAACGTCGCGGTGACCCAGGCGGGAAAGCTACTGATAGAGCACCACCGGGAAATGCTGTATCGGCGGCGTCAGTTAGCCGAGACACTGCAGGATATGCGCCACTTGCGTCGAGGCAGTGTCAGCCTACGGGTCGGGCAGGGTATGATCAGTGAATTTGTGGAAGGGCCTCTCCAACAGTTCAGCGCAGATTACCCTGATGTGTTTGTGGATATTCACTCTGGCAATATGAGTGAAACAATCAACATGATGCTGCGAGGCAAAGTGGACATGGCGATCAGCTTTGGTCCATTAGGCGATCCTCCGGTCATGGTTCGCAGTTTTAACCGCGGCCCCATTTGTGCCATTGTGCCGCCACACCATGCCCTGGCAGGCCTTGAAGCCATTACGCTTGAAACCCTGGCTCCCCAGCGATTGATCTTTATGGCAGAACAATTCGGCATCCAACAGTACATCAATGAAATGTTCAGCAGCCAACGCTTAGCCCCGCTGCCCGCTTACCAGTGCAATCACTTTTCAACGGCTATTGCGCTCGCAATATCAGGACTAGGTATTGCCTTCATGACGCGGCAATCTGCCCGCCCGCTGGTTGATCGTGGAGATATCGTTGCGATACCAGTCGAACATCCTTTATCGCATACCGCTACCTGCCACCTCATCCGTAGCCAAGGGAGAAGGTTCACTCCTGCCGCTGAACATCTATGGAAAGTACTCGCGAGTTCAATGCAATCACAGTCTGCCGGAAAGCACAGAGCTTAAAACAGGTAACGCTATTCGCGTCCAGTAATACACGCACATGAGGCTGACAAGGCAACCCGCCATGCTCACTTTGATAGCTAGCACCGTGGCGAGAACCATATGGATCTGCCAGAGCCCAACCAACATCACTCATGCGCTCCCACTTTGTCTGAGTGGCTCCCCAGCATCAAAAACACTACCACCGTCAGCAATGCGATGAGAATCGCAGCAGCGGTGAGCAGGATTGAGTGCGTGGTGGAGAACGCCGCCTTCGCGGCCATAATCAGGACATCCGCTTTATCTGCATCAAGCCCTTGTGCCACAACAACGCTGTCGCTCATTGAGCGCGCGGCCTGTGCACCGAGGGCTGGCTCCAAGTCTGGCGGCAGTACAATGGTGCTGCTATATATGCTCGCCATGAAAACCCCAAACAGAGTGATGCCTAGCCCACTGCCCAGCTCGTAACCGGTGGCTTCCAAAGAGCCAGCAGCCCCTCCTTTACTGGCGTCCACGGCCCCCATAATGGCAATCGAGGAAGCGGTCAGTCCAATGCTCAGGGTTAGCCCCAGCACGGCCAACGCTGTTGGCACTGTCCAGTTAGGCGCGTGTAAGTCCGCCTGCGCCAGATAACCCAACGCGGCTGCAGCGAACGCCATCGATAAACTGGCCACCAGCCTTAAGCCAAACCGGTTGGAAAGGTAACCTGCAACGGGCCCACCGACGGCAGCCGCCGCCATGATCGGCACCATGAAAAGACCGGCCTGCAACGGCGTCTTGCCCAGCACATATTGCAGCTCTTGCGCCAGCGTCAGCTCAACACCGGCCAGGGCGCCAGCGGCCACGAGCGCCATTACCATACCGGCGACAATGGCCGGATGGCGAAAGAGTGATAGATCCAGCATCGGCATCACCGAACGCAACTGAATACGTGCAAACCACGCCAGCAGGACTAGCCCCCCGAAGAGCACCAATCCAGTACGCCATAGTGGCTGCCCCTCTCCCATCCCGGACTTGATGCCGTAGACCACCGAAATGATACCGACCAGCAAAATCAGCGCCTGACCAAAAGACCACTTGCCTGGTGTCGTCGCCTCGCGGCGCGGCAGCAGGCCATAAACGACCGGCGCCACCACCAGCATGATGGGCACATTAATGAGGAATACCGAGCCCCACCAGTAATGCTCCAGCAAGGCACCACCAATCAAGGGGCCCACTGCGGCACCGGCGGCCCCCACCGTTCCCCACAGGCCAAGCGCCATCGCACGCTCGCGCTCGTCCTCGAAGGTTTTGCGGATGACACCCAACACACAGGGCATGATCATCGATCCACCCATGGCGAGCAGCACCCGAGCACCGATCAACATAGCGGGTGTCGTCGAGAATGCCGCCAGGAGGGACGCCACCCCGAACACCGAGAGACCGGTCAGCAGCACACGGCGCGTACCAACTCGGTCAGCCAGCGTACCCATCGGCACCAGCAGGCCTGCCATCAGCAATGGGTAAATGTCGATGATCCACAGCACCTCAGTACCCGTGGCCCCCAGCGCTGGCGTCAGCACAGGCACCGCGACGTGCAGAATGGTCATATCGATGACAACAGGTAGGAACGCCAGCATGACGGCAAACAGCACTAGCCAACGTTGCGGGATAGCAGAAAGCATTAGCCACTTAACTCCTAAATAATCGATGTAACTGCTAACGCTGTCACTGACATGTCGTCTGGCACAGGGAACGCCGACAGCGTTAGCACGATAGGCAGCATCAGTCATCGCATGGCATTAATGCGCTATGTCGTTATGGGGCTCTAATGATGAGGGGCGACGAGCCGTACGCCAGCCATTAACACGCTCCTGAAGACCTATCACGAAAACGAAGAACACCGGAACAAAGAGAATCACCAGCAGCGTTCCGCTGACCATGCCGCCGAAAACACCCGTACCTATCGCATGCTGGGTGTTGGCGCTGGCGCCAAACGCGACCATCAATGGCACCACCCCCAAACCGAAAGCGAGTGAGGTCATCAGAATCGGGCGCAGGCGCAGGCTGGCGGCTTCCACCGCGGCCTCTCTCAGTCCCTTACCTTGCTCACGCAGTTGTTTGGCAAACTCTACAATAAGGATCGCGTTTTTCGCCGATAAACCGATCACGGTGACCATACCGACTTTGAAGAACACATCGTTAGGTAGGTCTCGCAGCAACATGGCGGCCACCGCCCCCAGCAGCCCCAGCGGCACAACCAGGATGACCGAGAGCGGAATGGTCCAGCTCTCGTAGAGCGCGGCTAACACCAGAAACACCGCCAGGATGGATAGCGCCACCAGCATGGGTGCCTGAGCTACCGATTGGCGTTCCTGAAGGGACTGCCCCGTCCAGGCCACTGCGAAGCCGGGCGGAAGTTGCTGCGCCAGACGCTCCATTTCAGCCATGGCGTCTCCGGTGGAGGCACCTGTCGCCGCACCGCCAGAAATACTGGTGGCGGGATAGCCCAGGTAACGCACCATTTGTAGCGGTGTTTCGTCCCATACCGGGGTAACCACCTCTGACAAGGACACCATGCCACCCCTGCTATTACGCACGTGCAGCTTGAGCACGTCATCAACCTGCATGCGTGCCGACGCATCCGCTTGCATAATCACCTGCTGCATCCGGCCCTCATTCGGGAAATCGTTGATGTAGGACGACCCCATTGCGGTAGACAGGATGTCGCTAATATTGGCGAACGACACCCCGAGCGCTTCGGCCTTTTGACGATCAATATCAAGACGAATGCTCGCACCTGCTGGCAGGCCGTCGGAATAGACGTCGCTGACCACCTTGCTCTGCGCCGCCAGTTCTAGCAGCGTCGTCTCGGCAGCCTTAAGGGCGGCCGGCCCCTGATTGCGTTGATCCTGCAAGAACATCGTAAAGCCGGACTTGGTGCCCAATTCATCAATGGCCGGCGGTAACATACTCATTACCGTCCCTTCGTTCAGTTGACTCATGGCTTCCTGAACCCCTTCCACTTCACTCGCCGCCGTAACGCCGTCGCGCTGCCCCCAATCCTTTAGTGTGGTGAACGTCAGTGCCGTATTCGCGCCGGAGCCCGAGAATCCGAAGCCCAAAATAGACATATTGCCGTCTACAGCAGGGCGCGCAATGACGTACTCCTCATACGCCTTGACCACATCCAAGGTGCGCTCAGTGGTCGCATTAGCGGGCAACTGGATACTGGTCATGAAATAGCCTTGATCCTCTTCCGGCAGAAAAGCCGAAGGCAACTGGCGGAAGGCGAGCAGCAGCACACCCGCGATGACCACAAACACCACCATGACCCGACCGCTGCGAGCGACCAGCTTTCCAACACGCGATTCGTAACGGGTGGTCATACGGGTAAGCGCCTGGTTGAACCAGCCGAAGAAGCCGCCTTTGTCGTGGTGCCCCGGCTTAATGGGCTTGAGAAGGGTGGCGCATAGCGCTGGCGTCAGCGACAGCGCCAGAAACGCCGAGAACAGAATCGAAACCACCATTGCCAGCGCGAATTGCTTGTAGATCACGCCGACCGAGCCACTCGAAAAGGCCATCGGGATAAACACCACCGTCAATACCAGGGTGATCCCCACCACCGCGCCCGTGATTTCCTTCATCGCTTTGATGGTGGCGTCCTTTGGCGACAATCCCTCTTTGGCCATGATGCGCTCAACATTCTCGACCACCACGATAGCGTCATCGACGATGATGCCAATCGCCAACACCATGCCGAACATCGTCAGCACGTTGATTGAGAAACCTGCCAGCAGCATCACCGTGAAGGTCCCCAACAGTGCAATCGGCGCGACCAGGGCGGGAATCAGCGTGTAACGGATGTTCTGTAGAAACAGCAACATCACCAGGAAGACAAGTACCATCGCCTCGATGAGGGCATGGATGACCTTCTTGATAGACACCTTAACGAACGGGGCCGTATTAAAGGGGATCGATGAGCTCATGCCCGCAGGCAGAGCCTGGTTTAACTCAGCCAAACGCGCCTGCACGCCTTCCGCCGTGCGCACCGCATTGGCACCGGGTGCCAGTTGTATGGCAGCCGCCGTCGCTGGCTGGCCATTCTCACGATTGGAGAAGCCGTAGGATTGGGCGCCCAACTCGACGCGCGCCACATCGCCCAACACCACTTTTGAGCCGTCGACATTAGCGCGAAGTACGATAGCGGCGAACGCTTCAGGCGTGCTCAATTGCCCCTGTGCGGTCAACAGCGAGGACACCTTTTGACCGGGTAAGGCCGGAGACGCGCCGATGCTGCCCGGCACAATCTGTGCGTTCTGCTCCGTGATCGCGGTCGAGAGATCATTCACCGACAAGCCGAAAGCAATCAGCTTCTCCGGCTCTATCCAGATGCGCATTGCCTGCTCAGCACCGAACAGCTGCACACGACCGACACCGTCAATGCGGCGTAGCTCCTCCACGATATTGCGCGCCATATAGTCGTTCAGCGCGATCTCATCAAAGCGCCCATCATCGGAATTCAGGCCCACAATCATCAGAAAACTGGATGACGCTGACTCTACGCTCAGCCCATCCTGACGAACCGCCTGGGGTAACCGGGGTTCGACGGCCTTGAGCCGGTTCTGCACATCCACTTGGGCCAGTTCTGGGTTTGTCCCTGGTTTGAAGGTGGCGGTGACAGAGGCTGACCCCGAAGCATCGGCGGACGACTCGAAGTACAGCAAGTTCTTGACGCTGGAGAGCTCACGTTCAATGAGACTGAGCACGGCGTCGTTCATGGTCTGCGGTGTGGCGCCGGGATACGTCGCGGTGATGGTCACCGAAGGGGGCGCTACCGAAGGGTAGTGAGCGACCGGCAACTTAGGGATGGCGATCACACCCGACAGGATGATAAACAGCGCGACCACCCACGCGAAGACTGGGCGCTGGATGAAGAACTGGGGCATTGCGGATACTCCTGAAACTTAGTGAGAGGATGCCGCTGAGGCGTTGAGTGGCATAGGCATCTTCCAATCAGTCGCGCTGACGTCGACACCATCAGTCAGTCGTTCTATACCCTCGACGACGACTTTCTGCCCCTCTGTCACTCCTGTTTGCACCCGATAATTGCCGTTCGCCAATTCACCAAGCTCCACTGAAACCATCACCGCCTTGTCGTCAGCACCAATCAACCAAATGTAGGGCTTACCGCCAATGCGTACCACAGACTGTTGCGGTACCGTCAACGCATCGTCATAGCGTGCATACGGCACGCGGGCACGCACAAACATGCCGGGCAGCAGGCGTCGATTGGGATTGTCCACGAGTACTCGCAGCAAAAGGTCACCCGTGCTGGTATCCACATTGATTCCCGAAAAAAGAATGCGTCCGGTGACATCGTAGGGTGTACCGTTGCTGCCCAGGATGATGACCGGTAAGCCATTGTCGAGGGAGGGCTGCGACGCCATCGCGTCTTGAAGCGATTCGAGCGCGGAAGCCGGGCGTCGAACATCGACATAGACCTTATCGATCTGCTGAACACGGGCCATGGGCGTGCTATCGCTGCTGGCCACCAGCGCTCCCTCCGTTACCAACGCCTGATCAATTCGGCCTGCAATGGGGGACACCACCGTGGAGAATTCCAGGTCAAGGCGGCGGCGCGACAGCGTGGCACGCGCTTGGGCCACATCAGCGGCGGCCTGCTGACTTTTGGATACGGTGTCATCGTAGGCCTGACGGCTCACCGACTGTGCCCGGACAAGCGGCTCCAACCGGGCTGACTGCGCACGGGCATGAGCGAGTTCGGATTCGGCTTTCTGCAAAGCGGCTTCTGCTGTTTCCACTTCCGCTCGAAACGGCGCTGGGTTGATGTCGAATAATGGCTGCCCCGCACTCACGTCGGTTCCCTGTTCGAACAGGCGACGTTGAACAATCCCGCTCACCTGCGGATGAATTTCCGCCATTTGAAAAGGGACGACCCGGGCCGACAAGTCTTCAGTCAGCTCCAATTTAACGGGTTCCAAGGTAACAACCGTCACTCGAGCAGGAGGCGGCGCTACTTCTTGCTCAACTGAACCGCAAGCAGTTAGCACGATCAGCAGCAAGGCACAGAACCCACCATTTCGATAGATATGTCGGATCGTCATGTATCGTCCCTTCAGACATAGGCAAACATTTGCCTAGCAATAAAATTGAAGGGGACTATATCGCTGTAGCGTGGTATTAACGTCGACGGTATGTGTAGATATGATGGAGAACACAATTAATGTTTCATTAGGCGCTTTCATGTCCACGACTCATCAGTCGCCAAGTTCTTATTCTGGCCAGCAAGCACTGGTTCTCATCGCCGAAGACGAGCCTGAGATCGCTGATATTCTGCAGGCTTATCTGAAACGGGCGGGCCTGCGAACCATCTACGCAGAAGATGGGCGCAAAGCATTGGACATGCATATGTCGATGAAACCCGATCTCGTCTTACTTGATGTAAAGATGCCTAAAATGGATGGCTGGCAGGTGCTGTCAGAGGTTCGCCACCGTGGTAAGACACCCGTCATCATGTTGACCGCGATGGATCAGGATATCGATAAACTCATGGGTTTACGTTTTGGTGCCGACGACTACGTCGTCAAGCCGTTTAACCCTGCCGAGGTCGTCGCACGCATTCAGGCAGTGTTAAGACGCACCATGGCTGATGCAAGCCACCAACCCCGTGTCCTCCGGGTGCCGCCCTTTGAGATCGACCTTGAACAACACGAAGCCTTTGTTCAGATAGGAGGAGACTCGCACAGCCTTGCGTTAACGCTCACCGAGTTCAGATTGTTGACGCACCTTGCCCGCGCGCCCAAAAAGGTGTGCACCCGCGCAGAGTTATTGGCCGCCTGCCTGCCCGAAGGTGAGGCGCTTGAGCGCACTGTCGACAGCCATATCAGCAAGCTGCGTAAAAAACTGGAAGACGTCGATGTGAGAGGCATACCCGTTGGCATACGCGGCGTTGGGTACCGGCTATGGGGAAAAGAATGAAACTCATTGGATTGAGCCGGACCATCGCGTTAACAATGGCAGCGATGGCGTTTGGGATAACACTGCTAGTCGTAGTGACCTCTTATGTTTTCTATTTCATTACCTTCCATTTTTGGCAGGGGTCGATTAACGAACCAAACATGTTCCCGTCGGGGCTCGAGTGGGCTTGGCTCGTTAGCACTACGCTGGTTGGGCTGGCGTTCGCCGTGATAGTGGGCATTCACTTGGCACGTCGCATTTTGGTACCGCTAAACTCTGTAACAGAAAGCATGCGTCGCGTCGCGCAAGGCGACCTGGACGCACGCGCCACCACCGGTGATCGCTCGTTAGGCGAGGCCGCCGTGTTAGCCAACGACTTCAATGCGCTAGCAGACCAATTACAGCGTATGTCCAAGGAAATGACGTTCTGGAATGCCGCTATTGCCCATGAGCTGCGTACGCCGGTCACTATTTTACGCGGACGTCTGCAAGGCTTGGCAGAAGGCGTCTTCCCTCCTGAACAACCCCAGTTTCAAAGTCTCCTTACCCAAATCGACGGCATGGCACAACTGATTGAAGACCTTCGCGCCGTGAGCTTGGCCGAAAGCGGTCATCTGAATCTTGAGATCAAGGAATGTGATCTTTCTGCTGAAATTGAATCCGTCGTTGAGTTTTGTAAGCATGCCCTAAATGCATCAAACCATTATCCAACCCTTGACCTGCAGTCTGGCACTGCGTATTGCGACCCCTTCCGTATACGTCAGGCATTGCTTGCGTTGCTGGAAAACGCTCGCCAGCATGCATCCCCGGGGACACTCATCATCCAAACGCGCCAGAACGACGGGTGGTGTGTTTTGCGTGTTAGCGATGCTGGCCCAGGCATACCGCAGGAAGATGCCGCTCATATTTTCACGGCATTCCGCCATGCGCGGGACGCCGAAAATGGTATGCCAGGAGACAAGCGAGGAAGTGGGCTCGGATTGGCGGTAGTCGCGGCGATTGCGAGAGCCCACCGTGGCGAGGCCAGATGTTACCCCTCTGATGAGGGTGGCTCTTGTTTTGAGTTGCGCTGGCCTACTCCATCACAAAGTACGTGATCACATAGAGCGTGATGACATGGCGCGTGTTTGCTGAATGACCGGCGGTCGGTGCCTCTATCCACCAAACCAAGCGCCAGCGATAGAGCGCGGCGACCCTGCACAACTGGCGGCAGCACAATCGCGAGCCGCGGCCGTGGTATGAGATCTCAGCGCTGCCCCAGTATCGATAGCTTCATTCTTCTTTCAGCAGTATGAAATGTTCGATCAGCCGAATCATCAACGTTTTCTGATCGGGTAGGCTTTCAGCCACTAACAGCGCTAATCACACGGGCTACCGCTTCGCCTTCTGTTGAAACCAAGCCTTGATTGGTCAGGGTTCGACTGAGCAGATTCACCGCCTGCTCAAACTCGATGCCACGCTCGGTTAGGCGGCGTTGGTTTAAGGTATAACCTTGAATCAAATATTGTTTGAGCACATCTGTAGCCCACTTGCGAAACTGAACGCCTCGCGGAGATTTAACGCGGTAGCCAACTGAAATAATGACATCAAGATTGAAGTGATCAACCTGATAAGATTTGCCATCTTCAGCAGTATGTGCAAATTTTGCACATACTGAATTTCGCTCTAATTCCCCTTCTTTAAAAACATTGCGAATGTGCTTCGTAATGACAGAACGCTCGCGCCCAAATAATTCACACATCTGCGCTTGGCTTAACCAAACGGTCTCTTGCTCCAGCGTTACTTCTAGATGTGATTGCCCATCTTCGCTGATGAATATCTGTATTTGCTGATCATTCATGAGTGTTGCCTCCAGGTTTACATAAAGCGCTTTGCGACTTCAAAACAAGCACCTCCCAAGCAAGCAGCACTCAATCCAGCAGTGGTCAATCCAGCAGTACTCATCTTTGCATACTAAAAGAGAGACTCAAGCGCGCCCGCCATTAGAGGTTAAGTAAACCTTAGCATAAAAACAGTTTATTCATACAGCTAAATATTACCCTGATTCTGCCAAATAAATCTGCCTAGCAAAAGTGGGCGCTTCAACCTACAAAAGCCATCACCACCAACACCATGGTCAGCAATAGCAAGTACACCCTTGCATGCAGGCGGTCAGGAATGCGCCCGATCCAGGTCGACGCCAGGCGAATACCGAGCCATGAGCCCACTGCGAGTACCAGCAAGGCGCGCAGATCCACATAACCGGCATACCAGTCCCCCAACGCTGGGTGATTTGCCGACAGCAACACATACGTCGCGGTGCCACTCACCGCCATGGGCAACGACAACGGATTGGCCATCGCAGTGGCTGCCGTCATGCTCGCGCCTCTCCGACGCATGAGCGGTACGGTCATCACGCTGCCACCAACGCCCAGCAGGGCGGCCACCGCACCCATCAAGGTACCCGTTATCGCCGTTACTCCACGCCCCATAGGAGGCACATCACTCCCCGCCTGATGCAGAAAACCGGGCCGCAGAATAGCATCCGCAATCGTGAGGGCTAGATAACCGATGAATGCCCAGCGCACCCACTCCCCGCTCAAAGACACAGCCGCCGCTGCGCCAAGCACAGCGCCGATAGCAATATAGCCCACCAGCGGACGCACCAGGCGCCATTGCACGGTCTGCCGTTGGTGGTGGCGCCATGTGGACAGGGAAGCCGCAAATACCATCAATGCTGTCGAGGTAGCCACCGCGATATGCATGGCCGCCTGGCCGATACCACTATCCGGCCCATGGACGGCAATCAGCAGGGTATACAGCAAGGGAACTACCACGAACCCGCCACCGAAACCGAACAATACGGTGGTCACTCCCGCCACCCCGCCACAAAGAAGCAATACGCTATACACCGGCACTCTCCTGATGAAACGAAACAGCAGGCACTATATGCTGGCGAGGCTTGGCCGACACTCGTCATTCGGACAACCATCACCGCGTTTCAGCCAGGTTAACGCTAATGCTCAATACGCCTCTTTCAGATGTGGATCATGTAGCACGGCCCATGGTGGCCATCGGCACTGATTACCGCCCCGGCACCCTCCTGGGCTTCCATACTCATCGCCGTGCCCAGTTTCTCTATGGCATGACCGGCGTGATGGAGGTGAACACGGATGACGGCACCTGGATGGTGCCGCCCTATAGCGGCGTCTGGCTACCTGCGGGCAAGCGGCACCAAGTGCGTATGAACGGGGTGAGCACCCGAAGCCTGTATGTCGAGCCCCATGTCGCGCCACGCGCTTCGAGCAGCTGTGAGGTGCTGGTCGTGACGCCTCTCCTGCACCACCTGCTGCTGGCTTCCGCCCACATCCCCGCACTCTATGATGAAAACGGCCGCGACGGAGCCCTGGCTCAACTACTCCTATACGAACTGGAACGTGCTCAGGCCTTGCCACTATTTGCGCCCCTGCCCCATGACCTTCCACTCGCCAGCCTGTGCAGAGAGTTTCTCGGCCAGCCGCACATCCATAGCCTTCCCGAGGAGTGGGCCAAGCAGTTGCATCGCAGTCAGCGCACCTTCAATCGCTTGTTCCGCCAACAAACCGGTATGTCCTTCGCCGTATGGCGCCAGCAGGCCTGCCTAATGGCGGCGATTCCCAGGCTGCTCTCCGGCAATTCCGTTACACGAACCGCGCTGGAACTCGGCTACGACAGCCCAACCGCTTTCTCCAGCATGTTTCGCAAGGTGCTAGGCCAATCTCCCAGCGCTTTCGTTCGGGCGGCTAATCGTCAGCAGGAAGCGTAAAAAGTAGTTGGAACAGACGTTAGATAGTCACGGCCTCGCCCAGCCTGACCCACAGTGAACATTTAAAGGCCCACAAAAACCCTCATGGGCCTTAAATTACTCAAATGAACGGGACGGCGATGAAGCAGGTGCACAGTTACTCGGTTAAAAAGACGGCCAGTGGAGCTATTCCCAAATATAAATGAGCTGATTGCACCATCTATTCGGATCATTTTATGAGCCGATTAAGGTTTATATTCGGCTCATGGGCATTCAGAGGGCTTGTTAGGACGCTTGTCTTTCTTGTCATCCCTTCCCATATTCATCCTCACAGGCTGGTAGCTGAGCCAGTCGAATACTGGCTCAGCCAAGAAAGCGATCTTAATTCCCGTCTTCCGGTAGCGCGTAGGCGATTACATAATCGCCTATCGGTGTTTCCATGAAGTGATGCCCGCCGGCCCCGATGACTACGTATTGGCGACCATTCGCCTCATAGGTTATGGGGTTGGCCTGGCCGCCGGCCGGCAGCACATCGTTCCAAAGCACCTCACCGGTCTCCGTGTCGATGGCGCGAATCAGATCGTCGGTGGCGGCAGCGATGAATATCAGTCCGCTGGCCGTGAGTAATGGACCGCCATTGTTGGGTGTGCCGATTTTGAACGGCATGTGCGACGGTATGCCGAAGGGACCATTCTTGCGCGCCGTGCCCAATGGCTCATCCCAGAGCGTTTCACCGCTCGCCAGATCAATGGCGCGAATGCCGCCATAAGGAGGCGCGGTACAGGGCATGCCGGTAACCGGCGCTCGCCAGCCGGCATTGACGTCGATCGCATAAGGCGCACCTACTTGTGGATCGCCGGCCCCTTCGGCGGGCCCATCCGTGTCGCTATCGGTGTTGTCATCTCCTGCATAGATGGGTCGAAGATTACGTTCCTCGGCTTCTTCACGGGGGATGAGACGGTTGAAGTTGGGAATGTCATTGTAATTGGCAATGATGATGCCGCGCTCGGCGTCCACCGCTGTACTGCCCCAGTCGTTGCCGCCATTGTAGCCGGGATACTGAATGAAGCGCTGATCCACGGTCGGCGGCGTGTACATGCCTTTATAGGAGGCTCGGCGGAATTGAATACGACACCACAACTGGTCGATGGGCGTCATCCCCCAAATGTCCTTCTCTTCTAGGTTCGGAAAAGCGAGGGAGTGATAGCCTGAACGAGGCTGCGTGGGCGAGAGGTTATCTGGCTCAACACCGCCAGTGGGCGCCTCCACCTCTTCCACGGGGAATAGCGATTCGCCGGTTTCACGGTTGAGAACGTAAATGTCGCCCTGTTTGGAGGGCAGAATGATCGCCGGCACCGTGCTGCCGTCATCTCGAGGGAAATCGACCAGGGTCGGTTGCGAACCGAGATCATAGTCCCAGACATCGTAATGGACGGTCTGGAAGTGCCAGACCGGTTCGCCGGTGTTGACGTCGATAGCAACGAGCGAAGTCGAGAACTCGTTTTCTTCCTCGCTGCGGTTTCCGCCCCAATAATCGACCGATGAGTTGCCCATCGGCAGGTAGACGTAACCCAACTCCTCATCGGAGGAAGCAGTGGTCCACATGTTGGGCGTGCCCCGAGTATAGGTCTCGCCCTCGGGTGGTAGTCCATCCAAGTTGGGGTTGCCCATATCCCACGCCCACTCCAGTTCGCCGGTAACGACATCGTAGCCGCGAATCACGCCAGAGGGGGCGTCCTCCGCTTGCCCGTCCTTGACCTGGGCACCGGTCACCAAGACGCCCTGGACGACGACCGGTGGCGCGGTGACGGCGTACCAACCGGGAACCTTCTCGCCGATGCCTGCCCATAGATCTACCGTACCGCCGTCACCAAACGCCTGGCACAGCTCACCCGTTTGCGCATCGACGGCAATCAATCTGGCGTCCAACGTCCCCTCGATAATGCGGGTTGCGCAGAGCTGGTCATCGGCGGCATCCGGAACTTCGTAATAGGTCACGCCGCGGCAGCTGGCGCTATAGGGAATGGCACCTGGATCGACCTCGGGATCATGGCGCCACTGCTCCTCCCCAGTCCGTGCATCGAGGGAGACCATGACGTTCATGGCCGAGCAGAGATACAGATTGTCGCCAACCTTAAGCGGTGTAGTTTCAGGTGCGTATTTGCCCTGCCCCTCTTCTTCCGGCATATCGCCAGTGCGATAGATCCAGGCAACCTCCAACTGGCTGACATTGTCGGGCGTGATTTCATCCAGCGGCGAATGACGTGAGGCGCCGCTCTCTCGTCCCCAGGCGGCCCAATCGCCGGGCGCTGGGTCATCGCTAGGCTGCGGCGTCGCCGAGAAGGTCGGTGTCTGGGCCTCGCTTGAGGTGGGCTCCTCCGGGACTTCGGTTTCACCCTCGGCATTCTGGGCAACGGCATGCGTCGCCAGTGACAGGCTGACGACATAGGCCAGCACTCGCAGTGACGTGAACATGGCAGCGCTCCTCATATAGTGGCCTGGCGGCGTTTGAGAGTGGGCAGGAGCGCCAAGACGATGACACCCAGGACGATGTAACCGAATACCCGGGGCAGCAGCTCCCATGGCGACAAGCCAACCTCCCATAAGGCCCAAATCAGCGTACCTAACAGAACCAAGAAATAGACCCAGACTCCCGTGAGCAAATCCCTGGCCATTAAGCCACCCGAAATGATCAGCCCCAGACCGGCAATGAGGTAATACCAGGAGCCTCCCAGCGTCACCAGCCAGATCCCGCCGGCTGCAAGAATCAGGCCGAGGATGACCAGAATGATGGCGAACACGAGCAGAAACCAACCGCCCACACCCCGAGATGCTTTATTGGTAGCCAAACCAGGTACCTCCGTTGTTCGTGGTTGATTGCTATCAAGAGCGCTTGGCAAACCCACTAACAATGCCTTTATAAAATGAAGCGCCGTCCTCCTTAATCCAAGTAGAGATTCTCGACCCTGTAAAGTATCACTTGATTAACTTATGTGTTAAAGCCTGTCATTCTCGATTTATGTCATTTTACGGCCATTAAATTGACGGCCATTAAATACCAACGAGATGGCAGCAAGACAAAACCGAAAGTGCCACCTACTTTGAATTCAGAAGGTATGAATTTTCTGGAGATTGGCAATGGCTCAACTAACAGGTGGCTGTCTCTGCGGCAAGATCAGAATCGTGGCCAATGGCGAGCCGCTTCGGGTAGGTATTTGTCACTGTATGGATTGTCGTAAGCATCATGGGGCGCTTTTCTATGCGGCTGCTGATTATCCCAAGCGAACTGTCATTATCGAAGGCGAACCGCAGAGTTATCAGGGGCGTTACTTCTGTTCGACATGTGGTTCGTCGGTTTTTTCGGTAAGCGAGGAAGAAATCGAAATACACCTTGGGGCCCTTGATGCTCCGAATCAACTGAAACCGACGTATGAGCTTTGGAACATTCGCCGCGAACATTGGCTGCCGCCTTTCCCTGCCATGGAGCGATATGACCGGGATCGGCAAGATTGAGCAGGTTCAAGGGCTGCCGCTTAGGTCAGAAGGCAATCGATCAGCGCTTACCTTCAATACGCAACTTAACCACATCCTCTAACGCCAAGCCGGTCACTTCAGCAATTTGCTCGTCACTAAGCCCCCCCAGCTTGAGCAGATGACGAGCTGTTTTCTCAATACCCAGCTTTTCGCCTTCCTGACGTTCTTGCTGAGCTCAGTTTTCCAAATTTTCTGCCAACATGTCTTTATCCTCCACCAAACTGTTGAGCTGATTGAGGTCGACCTCAGCCCCGAGCCGCTGCAAGTGGCGTTTTAGCCAGCGGGTAATAATCTTGTCGATATGCTCTTTGTGAGTTTCGTACAAACCCTAGCGTCACTCATCACTCAACACCTCACGTAGCCAGCCCAATAACGCTTCGCAGCCCACACCTACCCGGCATGCGCCTTCTTAATAGGAATGAGGTGCAACACCCCCACCACCACCGAGCCCACCAAAAAGCCAATCACCGCAGAGCACAGCGTATTGAAGCTCCAGCCCAGCGTGCCGCCCAAGGCACCGGTTGCCTCGCTAATGCCTTGCTCAATATGGTGTACCCATTCATAGGGCGCGTTGAACCACGCCGTGCCATCGGCACCCAGGTTGACCATCAGGATATGCCCACCCACCCAGAGCATGGCGACGGTACCCACGACCGAGATGGTCGCTAGCACTTTGGGCATGGCCGTCACCAGACCACGACCCAGGGTCTGCATGCCCGAACTATCCCGCTGGGCGAGCTTCAGGCCGATGTCATCCATCCTGATCAACAGCGCGACCACGCCATACACCAGAATAGTGATGAAAAACGCGACCACCACCAGGCTCGCCAGTTGAGACCAGAACCCCTGATGGGAGACCGTGGCCAGCGCGATTACCATGATTTCAGCCGACAGAATCAGGTCGGTCCGAATGGCACCACTTACGATCTTTTTCTCGGCTTCCGGCCCCTGCTCTACCGCTGGCTTGTCCTCGTCATGCTTGCCGGAAAGCTTGTGCCAGACCTTCTCCGCGCCCTCAAAGGCCAAGTAAGTACCGCCCACCATCAGGATGATTGGCAATAGCGCGGGCAAAAAGTGATTCAGCAGCAGCGCCACTGGCAGGATAAAAATCAGCTTGTTGCGGATCGACCCCAGCGCGATCTGCTTCACAAGCGACAGTTCACGCTCCGCTGCCACCCCCTGCAAATATTGCGGCGTCACCGCCGTATCATCCACCACCACCCCTGCTGCCTTAGCCGTCGCACGCCCAGCGGCGGCACTCACATCGTCCAATGATGCTGCGGTCAACTTCGCCAATGCGGCAATGTCATCCAGTAATCCTATCAAGCCGCCTATGGCCATGGATGCTTCCTCCGTGAATAACAGTTGCAGATAGTAAAACACACAGTGGCTGAGTTACCTTCAAAGTGTTTTGAGGCAAAGGCATTCACTTGCTATAGGTCGATTTTCAATGCAATTATCGTGGCAAACAGAGATTCAAAAACAACATGAGGTATGGGTACGCAGGTATCTTGTTAGGTTAGCCATGCCACATTCGTTAAACTGAGAAGGAGCGATATGGCCTCACTAACAAAGTCCACTAGCTACTGCGTGCCTTCATGAGCTTGCCCAAGTAACACCGTATAGCGCGTGCTACGCCCACCGCCGGGTAGCTTGGAAAGGCAGCCTTATCAGCGGTCAAGGACAAAGGAGAGCCCTCCCTCAGAACGCGGCGCGTCCGAGGGACGCGCCGCCATCGACATGCAAGGTCTGTCCAGTCATGAATCCAGCTTCTTCCGAAAGCAGGAACGCGATGGTCGCGGCAATCTCTTCTGGCTTCCCGAAGCGCCTCATCGGCACCCCCGCAAGATAGCGTTGCTCACCTTCACTCCCGGGCGAATTGTTCGCGCGGAACAATTCGGTTTCGGTTGGGCCGGGAGCCACGGCATTGACGGTGATACCGGCATCAGCCAGCTCTATCGCCCAACTTCGGGTGAAGCTGACCAACGCTGCCTTGGCGGCCGCATAGGCCGTGCGGTGCGGCATTCCAAGGATGGTCAGGCTGGAAATGTTAACGATGCGGCCCCAGCGTCGTTCCCTCATGCCAGGCAAAGCCGCCTGCGCGGCCAACAGCGCGGGATGCAGGTTGACGCTGAAGACTTCGTCCAGTGCGGGCAGCGTGACGTCAGCCAGCGAAGCAGGACGAACGAGGCCGACGTTGTTCACCACGCCATCCAGCTCGAAGCGTTGCGCGATGTCATCCAATGCGACTCTCGTCGCATCGTCATCGCCAAGATCGACGGAAATGAACGTGCCGGGGAAGTCGCGTGGCGAAGTGCGCGCCAAGCCGACGACATGGTTACCGCTTGCGGCAAGGCGCGCCGAAAGCGCAAGACCGATGCCCTTGCTGGCACCGGTGACGAGAAAAGTACGAGACATGTGTGCTCCTTTACCGCTCGCCACACGGCGGCGGATTCCAAGTGATTCAGGCGACGCCGGCAGCGGCCTTGCGAATGGCCGGCAGTATTTCCGACGGATCGGGGCGGCGGGTGTAATCAGGATTGACCTCTGCATAAACGATGGTGCCATCCGGTGCGATCACGTAGCGTCCAGGCATCGGCAGCGTCCAGCTCGGATCGCCATTAAATGCAGGCAGGTCGTTTTTCAATGACTTGTAGAGTTCGACCAAGTAGTCCGGCAATTCGAAGCGCAGGCCGAACGCGGCTGCCGTATCATTGTGCGGATCCGACAGAATTGGATACGTCAGCGCGCTCTGACGCAACGCCTTGCGGCTGTTGGCGGCAATCTGCGGTGAGATCGCCACCACGCCAGCCCCCGCTGCATGGATGTCCGGCAATGCGGCTTGCAGCGCCTGCAATTCCAGATTGCAGTACGGGCACCAGACACCACGGTAGAAGGTCACCACCAGCGTTCCACGGCGCAGCAGGTCGATGGACGAAACCGGCTTGCCATCCGGGTCGTTGAGGGTGAAGGCCGGCGCGTGGTCGCCTGCCTTCAGTGCTTTCTGGGCAGCACCGGAAGCAGTCAGTTCGGCGGTGGCACGGTTCATGGTTTCGATGACAGTAGGCGGCACGTTATAGGGTGGTTTGCCAGCTTGGAAGTCGGCCTTGAAGGCGTCGAGCTTGTCTTGCAGTGACATGGTGAAGTCCTTGGTAAGCATGGAAATGAGAAAGCATGCCGTCCGCGAAGCGGACAACCTGCCGCGCAGATCAGGCGGGCGGGGTCATCGAGCGCGCCACTTCGGCAGCGCTGATGCCCTCCAAGGCCAGACCGTAGCCGGCGCCTTCGTCGATGATGCGGCGCAGCTTCTGGGTCAGGGCGATACGGGTGTAGCGACCAGTCAGCGGCGGCAGCTTCGCCAGTTCGCCGGCGATCTCGTGGGCACGCGGCAGCAGGCGATCGGCCGGCACCACTTCGTTGACTGCGCCCCATGCCTGGGCGGTCTGTGCATCAAGTTGCTGGCGGGTCAGGATGAAATATCGGCCGCGTACGCTGCCGATGACTTCTGGCCACAGCAGGTTCACGCCATCACCGGGCACGATGCCGAAATCGAAATGCGGCTTGTCCTGGAACACCGTTTCCGGCGTGGCCAGCACGATGTCGGCCAGCAGCGCGTATTCGGAGTGCAGTAGCACCGGGCCGTTGAGCGCAGCAATCAACGGCACTTCGATGTCAAGGAGATTCATCAGCACTTTCTTGCCTTCGCGATAGATCTTGTCGTAGCCGCGCGGGGTGAAGAAATCGAAGCCTTCGGCGCTGATCGCGTCCATGAAGGCGTCGCCCGTGCCGGTGAGGATCACCACGCGGTTGTCAGGGTCGCTGCCGACGTCATGGAACAGATCGACAAATTGCTCGTGTGTGTGTCCGTTGAACACGAGCTTGCCGCCGTCGGTGTGCAGGGCAATTTCGAGCACGCCGTCAGGCGTACGGCTCAGACGGGCGTTGGGATAGGCGTTGCGGTAGTCATCGAAACGGGACATGGTTTTTCCCTTGTTGCAAGTGATAGGTTTTTTTGGGATATCCAGCGCGCCAGGCTGTTGATCGAATTATGGTTGCCCCCTTGACGGAATGGCAGATATGATTCGGTGATAACATTTATTCCTACCAGGAATTACATGGATCGATTGCAGGCAATGATCGTCTTCGTGCGTGTGCTAGAAGCCGGTTCTTTTTCAGGCGCTGCCCGCGTGCTTGGCGTTGGGCAGCCGGCGGTGTCCAAAACCGTGGCTCAGCTGGAGCAGCGGCTGAACGTGAAGCTCTTGCTGCGCTCTACGCACGGGCTGACGCCGACCGAAGCGGGTTTACGCTTCTACGAACGGGCGCGCCTGGCGATACAAGAGGCGGACGAGGCCGAACTGGCCGCGCGGGGCGCTGGTGGGGGACTATCCGGTCGGCTGCGAATCTCGGCCGCCCCCACCTTCGCGCGCCTGCATGTCATTCCTCACTTGCCACAATTCCTTGAGGCACATCCCGGACTCGACGTGGACGTGGTGCTGGACGACCGGATGATTGACCTGATCGCTGAAGGGATCGACATCTCGTTGAGACTGGGAAAGCTGGCCGATACCGGCGCCGTGGCGCGTAAACTGGCCTCTTCGCGCTGCTCGGTGCTGGCGACTGCCGAATACTTGACGCAAAAGGGGAGACCGCAGGTTCCCGCCGATCTGGCCGACCACGAAACGATCGTCTACACCCAATTGGACAACGTGTGGAAGTTCCGTCGCGAGGGGACCGAGGTATCCGTTATGATCCATGGACGAGCACGCTTCAGCGCCGCTGAAGGTATCCGCGCCGCCGTGCTCGCTGATATGGGTCTAACCATTGCCTCGGACTGGATGTTCGCTCCTGAGCTGGCCAATAATCGTGTGCTCCGCCTGCTGGAGAGTTGGTCGCTGCCTGACACTGACCTATGGGCAGTGTTTCCCACGGGACGCCTTGCCACAGCCAAAGCACGTTTGTTCGCCAAGTTTGTGGAGAGCGTTATGAAAGAAAGCCATTGAGTTGACATTGATGCCTCCACAATGGCCTTTAATCTTAAATGCAGCTCCTGCTCTACAGGGAAGCTTGTAGCTAATGTCATGCCCTGCCCGGGATTCCAATCTGGCTTAAGATGCTTTTTTTCCGAATTCTGAGACGACATAGCCTCGGATCCAGTGCTCTATCCTAGGCAGCAAGCGGAGACCTTTGCCCGTATTGACTTCATTATCATGAACGAACCTACTAACGTCATAAATCATCTGCTCCCCTCCCCCAACTCATTGATAATCCGGTTGAAAACTTTCTCCAGCAGCTCATAGGGCAGGTGCGCCCAGCGGGCGGTCATGAAGTCGATGGTCTCTACCGCACGTAGTCGCCAGCCTTCCTCAGCGGCGTGACCGAGTACCTTCCCCAGGCCGAGGTCACGGTCGACTGGTTCCATATTGTGCAGACCTTCACCAAGCGGCTGGACGATGTACGCAAGAAAGAGCGCCGTGAGCAAGGACACCCCAAGTCGCTGCGCTGGGCACTACTGTGGACAACGAGAACCTGACACCCAAACAGCTAGCGGCGCTCCAGGCGTTAGCGGCTGATCAGAGCGCCACTGCCGATGCCTGGGTGATCAAGGAAAAGCTACGCTGGATCCAGAAGGCTCCGACACCTAGGGCGGCTCAATGGCGCATCACGCCGAGGGGCGGTTCAATTACCGTTACGCGCCGCCAATATAGAATAACTCCTTTGTCTTAACCTATCATCCGGCCTCCGACACCTGCTAACACTTATGTTCTAATTATTAGATATTTTTTTCCTAAAAACGATAATTAAGGAGATCAAGTCACTATGGTAAGGTCCTAAAAACACCTAATAGAGTCATAATAATGAACACATCTTTAACTAGAACCGTAACCCGCTTCCTCCTTGGTACAGCCTTTATTTCAACAGCCCTGACAGTTTCAGGCTACTCAACCTCTGTCGAGGCACAACAGACTGAACCATTACAGGAAGTGACGATAGCGCTGGGCAGTCAAGTGCTCAATGTCACTTACCCTTGGCTGATGATGCCAGTGGCACTCGGTTATTG
Source organism: Vreelandella sp. DA03-1M (assembly GCF_055725665.1). NCBI lineage: Bacteria > Pseudomonadati > Pseudomonadota > Gammaproteobacteria > Oceanospirillales > Halomonadaceae > Vreelandella > Vreelandella sp. DA03-1M. Next base: position 863,683 of record NZ_CM146798.1, on the reverse strand, counting down.
GCGTGATGAAGGTTATGACGTCAATGTCGTGGGAATGCAGGGCTCGTTACAGGGCTTACAAATGATGGCTTCTGGCGTTGTTGATCTGGTTCAGTTCAACTCCTCAGTGTTGATTCAAGCCAATGCCGAAAACGGTATTCCAGCCCGAGGGATCATGGGCAATGGCGTGATCGACTGGGGGCTCGGTGTAAAGGAAGATGGCCCTATTCAAAGCATTATTGACTTGAAGGGAGGGCGCATCGGTATTGTCAGCTTAGCGACTGGCGGTGTCCCTATGCTAAAAGCGTTGTTGCGTCAGAATGGCATCGACCCTGATCGTGATGTGAACATTGTAGCTGTTGGAGCAGGAACTCAGGCCTTACAAGCCCTTCGTTCTGGGCAGGTACAAGGCCTAATGTTCTGGCAATCTGCGTTAACCTCTTTTGAAAATTCTGGCACTGATCTGCGGGTTTTTCGTGACCCCGCGTGGCATGAAATGCCGGATTTTACGCTCGGCACCTTGCAATCCACCATAGACCAGAACCCGGATATGGTAGAAGCCATTGTGCGAGGGGCCAACAAAGCCACCTTATTCGCCATGACTAACCCTGAATGTGTCCGTCAAATTCATTGGGAGCATTTCCCTAGCACTAAGCCCACCGGTGCCGACTCTGAAACTCTTGAGCAATGGGACTTGAACTTGCTCAATGCGCAGCTGGACTCGATGCGTAAGGCCCACGAACTGCATGGAGGCGAGCTATTAGGATATGTAGACCCAGCTGCATTCACTGGTATCCAAGAGTTTCTTTACGAACATGGAATGATTAGTAACACGGTAAGTACCAGTGAACTGGTCATTGATCAAGATGGCTTCTTTGAGGCGACTAATGACTTCGATCATGAAGCGATTATCGAGGCGGCCAGAAACTGTAACGTAAAGGGCTCTGCTCATTATGCTGATTGAAGAATTTTGCCGTCAGATGCCGAAAGCTGAATTGCACGTGCACCTAGAAGGCACTATAGAGCCAGACATGTTGCTAAGACTGGCAAACCGCAATGATATTGCTCTTCCATGGGAGAATGAACAGCAAGTACGGGAAGCTTACCATTTTACATGCCTACAGGACTTTCTTACTCTATTTTATAATGGGTGCCGCGTGCTCACAAGGGCAGATGATTTTTATGACATTACGCTCGCTTATTTAAAGCGGGCTAAAGATGACAATGTCATTCATGCAGAAATGTTTCTAAGCCCGCAATCCCATTTGGCCAATAGGGTAGGCTGGAATGAGATGCTTGACGGAACGTTGGCTGCGATGGCAGCAGCACAGCATGATTGGGGTATTACCAGTGGAGTGCTACTAGGTTTACAACGCCACCGTTCCGAACAGGAAGCCATTGATATACTTAGAGAAGCCATGCCCTGGCGCGACAAACTTTTAGGTATTGGTTTGGGAGGCGCTGAACAAGGGAATCCTCCCCGCAAGTTCGAGCGAGTGTTTCGCAAAGCAAAATCCTACGGCTTTTATCTTACAGCTCATGCAGGTGAAGAGGGGCCAGCTGAGTATGTACGTGAAAGTATTGAGCGCCTGGGTGTTGACCGTATTGATCATGGTAATGCTTGTTTAGATGATCCGGCTCTAGTTGCGCATCTCGTAGAAAGCGGTATAGCGCTTACTGTTTGCCCACTATCAAATCTGCGACTTAACGTGGAGAGCTCACTAAAAGAACATTCCTTAAATAAGATGCTGAAAAAAGACTTAAAAGTAACAATTAACTCAGACGATCCAGCCTACTTCAACGGCTATATCAATGACAATCTAGTAGCATGCCAGCAAGCGCTTTCATTAACCGAGCAGCAGTGCTTGATGTTAGGAAGGAATAGTATCGAAGCGGCTTTTTTAGATACTAACCAAAAAAACCAATATTTTGGCGTTATCGATAAGTTCGCAGCTCATACGGCAGTTACTCCATGATACCAGGCAACGCCATGCGCTACTTTTCAGTGTCGGCTCAGTGTGGCTCATTCCGGGCCGCATCTGAACAGCTGCATGTAGCGACGTCTGCTATTAGCCGGCAAATAAAACTCTTGGAGGACGAACTTGGGGAACCATTATTCGAGCGTAGTGCTGGCCGCAAGCAGCTTCGACTAACTGCAGCGGGAGAGCTCCTTATGAACTACATTCGTAACGATGAAAGTGAAATGAGGCGCATGCGCTCAGATATTGATGCACTTAAAGGCATGCGTAGAGGTAAAATAAATTTTGGTGTGCCTGAGTCTTTTGTAAGGGATTTTCTGCCAGAGACATTGGCAGCTTTTCAGCAGCAATATCCTAACATCACCTATAACATTCAGGTGTCAGGCACCCCAAAACTACTAGAAATGCTTGCGCGCGATGAACTTGATTTTGCTTTGAGCTTCAATCCTCAGCCAATAAGCGACATCAAGCATATCTATGAAATGCTTTTACCCACCTGTGTATTAGCCCATGTAACCCACCCTCTTGCTAGTAAGAAAAGCGTTAGATTATCTGATTGTGCAGAGTACGATATTGCTTTGCCCGATAGCAGTGTTAGTGCAAAAGTTGTCTATGACCAGATGTTTTCAGACTCAAGAATCGAGCCACGTACCAATCTCACTAGTAATTCTTATGAGCTATTGCGCAGTATGGCAATACAGGGTTTATCTATTGCAATCGTCAACAGCCATATCTCTCATTCATCAAGTTCTAAAACCCAATATCGTTATATCCCATTCGATGACCCACGAGTAAAACCTCAGCGCTTGACTTGCTGTATTCGGCGAGGGAGAAACTTGTCTGTAACAGCATTGACATTGATTGAATTTTTCAAAAAATCTCTTTTTCAGCTGGAGAATAACAAGTGAGTGCATTTACAACTAACGGCATCGACACTAAAGTAAAAAACGCATCAGCATTTTGCTTTCAAGATATTAATAAAAATTACCAAAGCCGAGATGGTTTGAACGTATCAGCCTTAAGCAATATAAACTTTGAAGTTTTTAAGAAAGAGTTTGTTACTGTTGTTGGGCCCAGTGGCTGTGGTAAAAGTACTCTCCTCAAAATTTTAGCGGGCATAGTTAATGCTTCGAGTGGCCGAATCGAAATCAATGGCATGCCTCAAAAGGGCCCTAGCTCTGAGATAGGGGTCGTGTTCCAAAACCCTGTACTACTTCCTTGGCGCACTATACTGAATAACGTCCTAATTCCTGCTGAGATTCAAAAGCGTGACATAAAAGAGTCACGAAAAAAAGCTTACGAATTACTCGACATGGTGGGTTTGAAAGGATTTGAAACCAAATATCCAAAAGAGTTATCAGGAGGGATGCAACAGCGAGTTGGCATTGCACGTGCGTTAATCAACGACCCCTCCATTCTACTAATGGATGAACCGTTTGGTGCCTTAGATGCCATGACACGTGAGCTCATGAATATGGAGCTTTTACGCCTTAAAAAGCGTATTGGCGCCACAATAATGTTAGTAACACATAGTATTCCAGAAGCAATTTTTCTTGGTGATAGAGTCATTATTATGTCACCAAGACCAGGTTGTGTGGAAGAGATAATGGACATAGATTTACCCTATGAGAAAGAGCTTTCTATTATTAATTCTGAACATTTTGGAGTCTATGACCGCCACATAAGAAATGCTTTTAACTCTAAGGCTGGATTGGATTAACATGAAAAAAATGACTTTTAACAAACGCGACTTTATGCTAAGAGCGAGCTTTTTCATCTTTGTTATTGCTATTTGGCATTTCACTGTGAAAATGTTCGATATTTCTTCTTTAGTCTTTCCAGCTCCAGCAGGTGTTATAGCCGCACTGTACAAAGGAATAGTCAGTGGTGAATACCTACTACATACCGGCGTAACACTCTATGAAACATTAATGGGATTTGCTATAGGTGCAATAATTGCATTAATACTTGGGGGATTGATTGGGCAAATAAGAATACTGGAAAAGATACTTTATCCTTATATCGTAGCCTTCCAAGCTATGCCAAAAGTGGCGATTGCACCTCTGTTTGTTGCTTGGTTTGGATTTGGTGTCACTTCTAAAATTATTATTACAGCCACAATTGTCTTCTTCCCTATTCTAGCGAACACCATTGTTGGACTGCGTTCAGCGCCTCGTGAACAAATTGAAATGATGACGGCATTCACTGCCTCGCCTTGGCAGATGTTTCAAATGGTACGCTTCCCACATGCCCTTCCTTATATTTTTGCCGGCTTGGATATAGGGATCGTACTGGCCATTATCGGAGCGATAGTGGGTGAGTTCGTAGGCGCCCAAGCTGGCTTGGGGTACCTGATCCTTCAGCGTAACTTTTCGATGGATATAACCGGTGTATTCGCCATTCTCATTGTCCTTTCTGCAATAGGAATTGGGCTCCATACCATAATGAAAATTATCGCTAAACGAACTATTTACTGGTCCGAAACCAGTGAAGACCTTCGTCAGCAATAAAAAAGTCATTTCGACAACTCTGAGAGGTGAAAAATGTTAGAAGCTCCGCGTAAGGCAAGTAGTAATGAAGTCCCCATACTTAATCTATCGGCATGGCTAGATGGGGGCAGTCCAACCCAACTAATAACAGAGCTGAAAAATGCGTGCATGAAAACAGGCTTCTTCTATGTATCAGGCCACGGTGTGCCACAGCACGTAATTGACGATATATTCGACGCCACACGCCGGTACTTCGACTTACCGCATGATGTGCGTATGAACGATCTGATAGATGAGCGCTTCCGGCGTGGGTTTATGCCTTATGGCATCAATCAGCATGCAGGCTTTAAACCTGATCTCAAAGAAAGCTATGAGTTCGGTGTTGATCTACCGTTAGATGATCCTGATGTGCAGGCAGGGCGTCCTCTACACGGACCTAATCGGTGGCCTGAGCACGCCCCTTGGTTACAAGCAGCGGCAGAAACGTACCTGAAGCACACAATACGCCTTGGAAAAGACCTGTTACGCCTCTTCGCCCTAGCCCTTGACCAAGATGAGGATTTCTTCCTCCAATGGAGCCAAAAACCCATGGCTCAGTCGAGGCTGTTTCACTATCCAAAACAGGATGTCGTTGATGAAAAAGAGCTAGGGGTCGCACCTCACACTGATTACGGCATGGTGACGATTCTGACCCAGGATCCTATCGGAGGATTGGAAGTATGTAAGCGCGATGGGGAATGGATTTCAGCACCCTTCGTGCCCAATACCTTTGTAATCAATCTAGGTGACATGTTCAGGGTCTGGACAAATGATCTCTTTGTTTCTACCCCCCATCGCGTGGTGAATCGCACTGGAAAAGAACGCTATTCGATTCCGACATTCTTTAATTTAGACTACGACACGCCTGTAACTTGCCTTCCTAATTGCCAATCAGACGATAACCCTCCCCGTCATAAGCCGATTAAGTCTGGTGACTACTTGTTGAAGCGCTTTCGTGAAGTACAGAAATACAAAGGATGAAGTAGCCATCATCAAAACTTAGCGTCCAAGGATCTCTATGATCTACGACGTTTTGTAAGCGGCTCTCTACTCTTTCACATACTTACCGGCTGGTAAGGGTGAAAGGGCCATCCTGCGACGAGACATTAATCGTGTGAGGCCTCGCCAGAGAATGACTATGTCTGGCGGGGTATCGTGTTAGCGTAAGCGCGCCATAAACCTTTCAATTACCGTAAGCGAGCCACTAACCACATCTAGGCAGATTTCTCTTAGATCGGTAATGTCTCTTTCCACTGCCAGGGTAGCAGCATGCTGAGTTCATCATCATTGAGGGTGGGCAGTGTCGCGAAGACATACTGCAAGTAATCGTAAGGCGAGAGACCATTGGCTTTGGCGGTTTCGATCAGGCTGTAGATCGCCGCACTGGCTTGAGCGCCGCTCGGAGTATGGCTGAACAGCCAGTTTTTACGGCCGATGACGAACGGACGGATGGCGTTCTCCGCCGGATTGTTGTCCAGCGGGATCAGGCCATCGTCCAGGAACCGGGTCAGGCGGGGCCACTGGTTATCCAGGTAGTGCAGGGCTTTACCCAGCGCACTTTTGGGCAGCACCTGGGCCAGTGACTTGTCGAGCCAGGTGCGCAGTTGATCGATCAATGGGCGGCTCTTCTGTTCACGCAGCGCGTGACGCGCCTCGGGTTCAAGGGCCTTCGCCTGTTTTTCCACGCTGTATAGCTTACGGATCTGGTTCAGCGCCCAGTCCGCTTTGCCGGTCTTCCCCTTGGGCTGCACCTTCTGGGCCTCGACGAACTTACGCCTGGCATGCGCCCAGCAGCCCGCATGGGTGATCCCATTACGGCGCACGACCTCGGCGTAGCCTTCATAGCCATCGGTGATTAAGCGCCCCGCATAGTCGCCTAGCAGATCAACGGGCACCCGTCCGGCGCGGCTGGCCGCGTAGTTGAACAAGACCACCTGCTGGCCCGGCGGCCCACCGCGCTGCACCCACATGTAAGACGTGGCACTCGCTTTACGATCCGCTTCTTGATTCACCTGGAGGGTGGTTTCATCCATATAGATCAGCGGGGCGTTTAAGAGATGTTGGCGCAACGTGTTGATCAGCGGGGTGATCCGTTCTCCCGCTTGCACCATCCAGCGCGCCAGGGTATTGCGGGGGATCTCGGCGCCATGGCGGGCAAAGATCTGGCTCTGTCGATAAAGCGGCAGCGCGTCCTGGTATTTAGCCGTCGCGATATAGGCGAGCAGCGTGGCGCTGGCATTGCTCTTGGGCAACAGCTTGGCCGGCGCTGGGGCGGTGTTAACGCCCTCTTCGCACAGCGGGCAGGCATATTTGCGTCGTACATGACGGATCACCTCGATCCGTGCGGGCACCACATGCAACTCCTCGCTAACCTCTTCACCGATCACCTTCAGCGCGGTGCCGTCATCGTCGCAGTGGCGCGCCTCGTCGGGCAGTTCATGGATAACCTCGATACGCGGCAACTCTGGCGGTAGCGCAACGCGCCCGCCGCGCGTGCGACGCTTAGCAGGCGTAGCGGTGTCGATCGTCGCGTCATCAACAGTGGTGGTGCTCTCCGATGCGTCTTCCTCGTCCACCGCCACTTCCGCTTCATTGATCAGAAGATCCCGCTGGTCGACACGGTACTTCTCAGTAGAGGGGCCGAACTGACGCTCCAGGGCAAGCCGGAACTGTTCAAACAACGACTGCTTGGTAGCCTCCCACTGCGCTTCCTTTTTCTCCATCAACGCCAACAGCCGCGCATTTTCAGCGTCAGCAGCGGCCAGCTTGCGCTCAAGCTGGGTAACCGTCGGTGAGGAGGAAGTGGCGTTTTTCATATTGCATAGTTTACCAAAAACGCCCTTAAAATAGGAGCGCTACGGCTATCCAACCCGCTGAAAATCCAACGCTTTGTGAGGCTGCATAGCCTTCAGGTTATAGCCATCCAGCAGCCAGTTAAGCTCTTGGCCGGTTAACGTCACGGTCTCACCATTAAGGTGCGTTGGCCATTTAAACCGCTCACGTTCTAAACGCTTGTACCACACCACAAAGCCGTTACGTTCCCAGAACAGCAGTTTCACTTTATCGCGCTGGCGATTACCGAACACGAACAGCGCTTGATCAAACGGGTTCAAGGCCATGGCTTCCTGCACCAACAGCGCCAAGCCATCAATTTGCTTGCGCATATCGACGGGTTCTCGGCACAGATACACCTGTAGATCAGTGCCTGGGCGAATCATGCGACGACCTCCACCGCGACAAACCGGGCGGGACGACAACGCGGTGGCACGGGAAACCCTTGCACGATTAACCGTTTTTCCCACGCCATCAGGTCGGCTAACGTCACGGCTTGTGCTTCGGCATAAGTACTTAACGGTATCTCCAATGCGGCGGCATAAGACAGGTGGCCTAACCAAAACGCTTGAGTGGAATTGAGTTCGCGGCTCATGATGATCTCCAAAATCAAAGAAACCATCAGTGTGATCAGCCAACATTAATGTGGGTAGATGGGTTTTATGGCGCGCTTACCAATTACCCACCGGCAGGATAAAAATCAGCTTGTTGCGAATAGACCCCAGCGCGATCTGCTTCACAATCGACAGCTCACGCTCCGCTGTCACCCCCTGCAAATATTGTAGTGTCACTGCCGTGTCATCCACCACCACACCGGCCGCCTTCGACGTCGCACGCCCAGCAGCGGCACTCACATCGTCCAGTGATGCTGCGGTCAACTTCCGCCAATGCGGCAATGTCATCCAGTAACCCTATCAAGCCGCCTATGGCCATGGATGCTTCCTCCGTGAATAACGTCTGTTGCCCCTTTGAGCCACTATACCTAGCGGTTAATCAAAATAGGGCTCCAATACACACTCAATCCAAGCCATGAAAGCCCGGACGCGTTGGGAAAGGTTACGCCGATGCGCGACGACGAGCGATGCCGCCAGCGGTTCGGGGCGTAGATCGGGCAGAATCTCCACTAGATCGCCGCTTTTAATGTGGTGCGCCAGGGCCAAATAACCTGCCTGGATCAGTCCAATCCCCGCCAGGCCCGCAGCATGATAGGTCTGCACGTTATTCACTTGCATCGCCCCTGGCAGTGCAAGTGATGCATAGCCATCACCCTCCGGATATTCCCAGCCAGCAAGTCGGGCGCCGAGTGTTGGCGTGTAGTGCACCATCTGGTGCCCCTGGATGAGTAGGTCGTCGAGTGTTTGCGGTATCCCGTGCTTTACCAGATAGCCTGGGCTCGCCGCGTTCATCATTCGCAACTTGCCCAGCGAGCGGGCGAACAGCCTGTCGTCAATGATTGGCCCGATACGGATGACGCAATCAAACCCTTCTTGGACGAGATCGACCCGGCGATCTGTGCTGGACAGTTCAAGCTCCAACTCAGGGTTCACATTGAGCAGTTGGGGCAGAGCTGGGATCACGACTTTCTCTGCCAACTCAGTCGGCATATCTACGCGCAATCGCCCCCTTAGAGGTGCGCCGCTGTTCGCGAACATGGACTGCACGTCCTGAGCTTCGGCCAGCAGATCACGTGCGCGTTCATAGAAAGCACGTCCGTCTTCGGTCAATTGCACGCTGCGTGTCGTTCTGTGTAGGAGGGCCGCGCCCATCTCTCGCTCAAGCCCACGAATCACCGTCGACACCCGTCCCTTCTGGATTCCCAGGCTTTCAGCCGCACGCGTGAAACTCAACATTTCCGCAACGCGGGCAAAAATCAAAAGTGCCTGAAGATTGGGCATTGTTCACCAGATAGATAACAGAGTGTTCAGATTGGGATAGTTTATAGCGTGTTTGTACTCAGTAGAGTATCCCATGTAGTCCATCACTCCACCACATGTAGGGAACTCTCATGAACTCAGAAACCACCCCTGTCCGAACGGTCATCGTTTATCACTCAGGCTTCGGCCACACCACGCGCATGGCGGCGGCAGTCGCCGAAGGCGCAGACACCGGTGCTGTATTAATAGCAATCGACTCCGAGGGCAATATTTCCGACGCTGCCTGGCAATCCCTCGCTGACGCAGATGCGATCGTCTTTGGCTCGCCTACTTACATGGGCGGCCCTAGCTGGCAGTTTAAGAAATTCGCGGACGCCTCCTCCAAGCCATGGTTCGAAGGCACATGGCAAAACAAGATCTTCGGCGGCTTCACCAACAGCGCGAGCATGAACGGTGACAAACTCAGCACGCTCGAGTATTTCTTCCTGCTTTCTGGGCAGCACGCCGGGATATGGGTTGGCTTGGATATCAAACCGGCGAACGTCAAGGCGTCAAAACGCGACGACCTGAATCGTATGGGCTCCTACATCGCACCCATGGCGCAAACGCCTGCCGATGCGTCTCCGGAAGAGATGTCTCTAGGGGATCTGGAGACGGCACGTCTGTATGGCGTACGCGTCGCATTGATTGCCGGGCAGTTCCGATCCGGAAAGTCTCAGCCCATCTGACCTCCATTCGTGCCGACGATGTCGGCCCGGCGCCATGCTGATGTTTGAACCAGCGAATCTGAAGGAGGAGCCATGAAATACAACCGACTTGGCCGTACGGGCCTGTATGTATCCGAGCTGTGCCTCGGCACGATGACACTGGGAGGGAATGCTGACGCGGGCATGTGGGCTGCCATCGGGGCGGCAGATCAGGCTGAAACCAACCGTTTGATCGCCCCGCCGATTCAGATCATATTATGAGTCGATGATGGTTTATATTCGGCTCATGAGCTAATCAGAGGGGCTTGTTAGGACGCTTGCCTTTCTTAACACACCTATAATTCATATTTGTTACTTTTGAATATAGGAAGCACATCATGGCAACGACCAGCCTTAGCCTGGCTTTATTCTCCACCAAACTATTGAACTGTTGGCTACGCGGTCAGCAACTCCATTTCCTCGCGGCTACGAACCGGATGGCGGATCGCCTCTTTGGCTATATTCACTTCTAATGCTACTTTCGCAATATCCAGCACGCCAACATCAATTTGGTAGCCCCCTCGGGTCATCAACCAGTCAAGCACCTCCGCCAGGTGCCAGATTGAGGCACTGCCTTCGTGAACCGGCACAGGAAACGTCGCTCGGTGGGTGAGCATCAACTTTCGCATTGCCTGTCGGGATACGCCCACAACATCTGCTACATCCGTCAGGCCAACAAGATCCGGCGAGGCCTCGATCAGCCGCGCGGAAGGGATCGCTTTTTTTACGTCAACCAGGGCAGTGCGAACCGCTTCCGCGGCGCTGCCCGCTTCACGAGAGAATTCCAGCGCCAAGCGGCCCGGCTGCCCCACGCCCACCAGAGCATCGTCGCAACCGGCAGCGCCCAAACGCTCCACTAGCGCATCCAGGTCGGAGTCACTATCAGCCAGTTGGTATTTCAGCGTAAAAACATATTCCATTCTTCAATCCTCCGGCTCCGCTTCGTCTCGACGCTTGTGGGTCGAGCACTTGTCCACCACTCTCCGAATTGCCCGGGCGTGGCTGCCGGGATTTTTCGGTGTACTCCACACGCTCGCGATACAAAACTCACCGCAGCGGCATTCATCATCATTATAGGGACAGTAAATCTTGCCCCAGGCGTGACTACCGCCGACTTCAACTCTCCAGCCCTCCGCTTCCGCATGTTTGAGGGCAGTTTCGATCTCTTTTTTCGGATGTGATGGACGAGTCATTATTTGCCTCTGAGTATGAAGCCCCCCTCAATGGCTGTCAATTGACAACCATTGAGGCAGCAGTTCATATGCTTGCCGCGTTCATCTAAATAGATAGACCCAAGTGTCTCTTTTAATTCCCTAATAAAAATTTAAGAAAGAGTATCAGTAGGTGCAACACTTAACCTGACGCTGGGGGCTTTCATGGTATGGGGATGCCTGCCATCCTCAGCAACCAAATACAGAAAGGGCAGTCATTTGGACTGCCCTTTCGTTTTATGTGTGAAGCGGGAATACGTAAATGAAAGCAGGTCAGCGCTTACCTTCAGTGCGCAGTTTAACCACTTCATCTAGCGCCAAGCCGATCGCTTCAGCAATTTGCTCATCACTCAGCACCTCACGCAGCCAGCCCAATAACGCTTCGCTGCCTGCGCGTTGAGGCGCGCCTTGGCATGTGTATAGGGCGATGGCATCGTGCTGGGGCGATGGGTATCCGGAATCAGTGAACCACTACATAAAGCAATTTAGTGTCGTAAGGTTGGCGCGGATCCTTGTGTCAACCAACTACTCGCCAACCAATGAAATTGGCTGGGCAAAAAGTTATTATCCAGCTAAATAATTTTTCTACCGAGTTCATGCACTTTTATATCCTCTCACTGGACACGCTATGCATAATCTATGGATTCCCGTCGTCGCCATTTTAGCCGTTGCTGGCCTGGTATTCGGCAGCCAGGCCTATTCCGAGGCCCAGCGTGATACCCACATCGCCGCGACTATATCGGAACGCCTCAACAGTCAAACACCCGCTGAAATCTCGCACCTGAAGCAAGTCAACAAGGGCTATGGAGTGTGCGGCGACTATGCACTTTCACGCGCCGAGTCCGGCCACTTCTACTACAACAGCGCCACCAAGCACCTAGCGTTGGGCACCGATGCCCCGCTGTATCACGACAATTGCGAGGGCGTCTCTGACTGACCCCTTGGAACCTATAGTTCTCAACAGGCAGCCCTAGCCCACCACCACGGAGTAACGAGTGCTGCGCCCACCGCCGGGTAGCTTGGAAAGGCAGCCTTTTTCCAGCAGCTCAGCCAAATCCCGCGTGGCTGTGGCTTTACTCACTTTGGCCAACGATTGGTACTTACGCGCGTTGATGCCCTGCTCAAACTCCTCCCCTGCTGCATCCAATAAGCGGTTCAGCACCTTGATTTGCCGTTCATTCAGTACGGTGGTGACATGTCGCTGCCAGAAGGTGGCTTTCATTAACACACGGTCGATTCTTAACAGCGCCTGCTCAAGCGCCTCTTTCAGCGTGTCCAGAAACCACAACAACCACGGCGTAATATCGAGGCTGCCCTTCTGAGCACTTTCGAGGTGATCGTAGTAAGCATTGCGGCGCGACATAATGGCCGCGCTCAAGGAATAGAAGCGCACGGATTGCCGCTCTGCTTGCGCCAGCGCACGGTCTGTCACCGCGCGGGTAACGCGCCCATTACCATCATCAAAGGGGTGCAAGGTAATCAACCATAGATGGGTTATGCCAGCGCGAACCAGCCCATCAAGCCCCTGAGGCGGCTGGTTGAACCAAGTAATAAAGGCATCCAGCTCAGCCTCCAACTGCCCACGGGGCGGAGCTTCAAAATGAACGGTAGGCCGATCAAGCCGCCCCGACACCACTTGCATGGAGTGATCGCCACGCAGCTCGCCTACACGTACATTGCCAAGCACGCCGGGGCCTTGCACAAAAAGCATGGATTGCCAGAGGCACAACTGTTCCTGAGAAAGCGGCTCATCCAATTGATGCGTGGATTGCAGCAATAGCTCGACCAGCGCTTCAGATTCAGGTGTTGTTCTGGCGGAGACACCGGCCTGCTCCAAACCCAACTGGCGAGCAACGGAAGACCTCACTGAGCCAACGTCCAGGCGCTCACCTTCGATTTCGCTGGTACGAATAGCGTTCTGGATCAGTGCATCCATCTCCACTTCCAGATCGGCCTGACCGTGGACAGCCTCAGTTTTACCCAACACCCTGCCCTGCAGTAACCGCACGGCATCCAGCGTAGGCCGAAGAACGGCTTCATCCCACTCAAAATGCGGCCAGTTGCGCTGTTCCCAGATATACATGAGCCGATCAATCCGCCTATTCAGATCATATTATGAGCCGATTATGGTTTATATTCGGCTCATAGGCTAGTCAGAGGACTTTTAAGGGTAATAAGAGTGGGATAAGCAGTAGAAATACTCAGCAGACCGAACAAGTTAAGACTCTTGTCTTTTTTGTCAGCCCCGCCTATATTCATATTTGTTACTTTTGAATATAGGAAGAAAATCATGGCTACGACCAGCCTTAGCCTAGGGGAGCACTGGGAAGTCTTTATCAGAAACGAAGTCTCTAGCGGTCGCTACGGCTCCGCTAGTGAGGTTGTGCGGGATGCGTTGCGCGCCATGGAGGAACGCAAAAGCAAATTAGAGGCGCTACGTACTCATCTAGCCCAAGGCGCCGAGCAAGCTAGAGCCGGTGAATTCGTGGACGATTTCTCAATGGATTCATTAATCAACGATTTAGATAGAGAGACGTAATGCCTACGTTTCATATCACACCAAGGGCAAGAGACGATTTAAAAGATATTGGCCGTTATACAGAGTGGCAATGGGGCAAGAGCCAACGGAATACTTATCTAAAGAATTTTGAAAAACGGTTTCACTGGCTGGCAGAAAATCCCCGACTGGGGAAGTATCGCTCTGACATCAGCGAAGGTTATTACAGCTACCCCCAGGGCCAGCACGTTATCTTTTACCTGATTGGCCAAGGGTGCATTGAGATAATCGGCATTCCTCATAAAGAGATGGATATCGTCTCTTATTTTTTGCCTGATTAACTACCTTTAGGGATCGGGCAAGACACCCCAGCGATGTTACTTCTATAATGGAAGCTATCGATCTGCTCTAGGAGCGTTGTAATGAATCGTAATATCCCAACGGATAAAGTCATCGTTTCCCGCGAGCGCATTTTGCGCGCAGTGGCCAGCTCAAGCGCGATTGAAACAGGCGAGCGCGGCAGTGATAGAGGAACGTCTCAAATCTTGTCCGCGCCGTTTTGCTAAATTAACCTTGGAAATTTGAGGCTACCCGCTGCTTATGTACTTCTACTCATTGCGTCTCCAAACCATCTCGAACCAAGCGTTCAAGGATGCCATGAGAGAAAAGTAAATAAGATAGAGCTAGATCGCAATAAAGATGTGCTTAGAGTTAATGGTACATTTAAAGTATTATAGCTTCTTAGCTAAACATTAACTGAAAGCAATTATTTATCACAGCCTCATTTTTATTAAGAACAATAAACCCCTAACAGAAAATAGTGAACAAGCATAAAAAGGTAAAATAACATATGGTTATCACAATAGCGTTTGATGTAAAAAACTATATTGAAGTCTCCGAAAGCTGGCCGATAAAAATTGGCAACACATCTTTTCACTTGGATCGAAAAGATAATATTGTTAATAAGGTCTGCATTTCGTACCAAAAAGTTGAAATTGAAAAAGCGCCAAAACTTTTAAAGCCAGTTGAACCTAGAAAACCCCCTACACTAACAATCAATGACGGCGGCTATGCCATTTTAGCTATCAAGCAAATAACTAATTGGCAAACTGTCATAAGTGGACTTCAAATATTTGATTTAGATTTTGACAACTACGAAATACAATTTCACGCGGAAAACCCAGATGAGCAAGAACATATTCATATCAATTCTTTTCGCCGCACACAAAAGGATGCGCTCAACTCAGCATGTGATTTTGAACAAATAGGTCGAGCATTTTGTGTTAGTTCAATAGAAAAATCACGTATCGAGTCCTCGTCACATTTCCGCGAAGGTCGTATAGCTTATGAAGCAGGACGCTATGTAGATTCGTACAACAATATGTTCCTATTTCTGGAAACTCGTTATTGCGACGGAAAAACAAAAACTGCACAGCAGGTTGAACTTCTAACTAAAAACAACACATTCATTGAAGCCTTAAAGCAATCGATATCAAATATCCAACCTAACAATGTTTCGCAATCGAAACATTTAGAAGGCTTATTTAACAAGAACATTTCCATTGAAGAGAAGATAAAAATTCTAGTTCTTTTGCGAGGAAAGCTACGTCATCACTCCCTAAAAAATCCCCAACGCTGGGATCCTAACAAACAAAATGAATATGAAGAGGCAGCAGAATTTCTTGGCTCAATTGTGGGGCATATAGTTATTTTGGAGTCTTTAGATGATATTTATGCTCCTGAAACTCTTAACAAATTTCGAGATTTATCTATCAGTTCGGGTTATCAGACCAATATCAAAGTAATGACTAACCGCTTGGAAAAAGAGCCATCTTTAGCTCTCAACATAAGCTATCCAACAACGGTTATTTCTAGCCAACTCTGCCTTACTACTCTCCGAAGAACGCTCACTGAATGTGAAAGGCACGGTCAGTTAACTGACACTGTCAATATCGAAGCCATTCAAAGTAATACAGAGCTAGAAGTATTCGCTATTGAATTTGGAATCTGGGCCTATACATCATTGCGGAGCATTGAAACAGACATTATAGAAAACGCTATTTTCTGTCGCTTTGAGCACTTACAATCTGGGATTATAGTTAAGCATGAGTTTTCTCTACCTGTCAAAGATAAAAAAATTAGCATCATTAATGCTTGGAATTTACTGACACTATGTCTAGACTGGATAGAGAAGAAAGATCCTACAACGCGAATTCTAAGTTTAAAGCTATATTTTAATGAAAGAAAAACCCCCGTTTTAAGCTATAGAACGGGGCCGCAAGTAACTAAATAGTCACAATAAATATCAATTAATTAGAAATTATAGTATTCAAGACCACTCCTAAAAAACTAGTCGGCACCTTGATGGGGTCTAGCCCATCTCATCTATTTCCCGACGAAATAGCCAGCCTGGATAGCTCAATTATGCGGTCACGCTGGAGCGCTAACTTACCTAAACCCTGTAGCGAAATAGTAAACAATAAGAGACACACAGGGCACCGTAGTGTCAGATACAATATATAGAAAATAATTTAGAGGGTGATCACTTTGAAAGTAAGAGAATTGATGGGGCAGACCGCTAAGCTCTACTACCTTAACAACATTAATATAATCATGGGTCGAAACGGCTCAGGAAAGAGCCGCTTCCTACGTGACATTGAGGATAGAGTTAACCAAGATAAAAACCATTTTTACGTTCGCTATGTCAGTCCGGAACGGGCTGGGTCATTTAAGCGTAATGGGAGCGTTTTCACAAATATGAATGACGACCCCGAATGGTTACGGAGTACAAGGGCTGTTAACCAAGCCGACAACTTCAAAGCCGCTTCGGCAATGCTGTTCCGCGAAGCTGAGACAATTTACTTGCGTCGACTCGCCAACACGCCGGAAATTCGGAATGATCCAGAACGCAATTTTCACACAGACCGGCTGAGCAAAGTAAACCAACTCCTCACTAATATCTCACTTGAAATAGGTCAAGCCGATTTTGAGTTTCGCTCACTTACCAATGGCCAAATAATCTCCCCTGATAAAATTAGCAGCGGCGAATCAGAAGCTGTAGCGCTGGCCGCTGAGATTCTATACTTTTTCGATACAATAGACCCTGCGAAGTTCAACGTACTCCTACTTGACGAGCCGGACGTGCATCTCCACCCTGACCTTCAAGCACGTCTTGGCAAGCTAATTATTGCTATGCTTGACGAGTTCAAGGACTACGAAGATAGTATCGCTGTATGTCTCTCCACACACAGCTCTCCGCTAGTCTGCTCTCTAGCTGCCTCACCATATGTGTCTATCGGTACCAAAAGCTTCTCGGTAGATACGGTCAAACTTAAGCTGGCAAGTACCGAGCTTCGTAAGATTGCTCCGTTCTTTGGGCACCCTCTCTCGCTTTCGCTTAGCGATGACGCAGCATTGATACTCGAAGGAGAGGATGATGAACGCGTCTGGCAGCAAGCAGCTCGAACATCGCAGGGCCAGATCAACGTCTTTCCGGTACTAGCCGGTAGCGTCGACCAGCAGGGCGAACTAGAAACTTTCTGCATCAACTTGCTCCGCACACTCTACGACAACCCGATCGCATTTTCCCTTCGCGACGGCGACGGTATTGTTAACCAGCCTCTCGAACATCGCTTTCCTCTCGAACGCTACCGCCTGCAATGCTACGCAATCGAAAATGCTCTTCTGACTGATTCATGTCTTGCTGTGATGGATACGACTTGGGAGGGCTTAGTCACTGCAGCAACAAAATGGGCAAAAGACAACCCGTCACACAGCGACATTACTTTGATTGAAGAACTATTCAGATCGGTCGACCGCCTACGACACAAGAAGATCAAAAAGATCCGTCAGCTAATCTGTGCAATCGTCGGATGCAAAAAACCCTGGGAGGTCGTGGTTGGGCAGGCAATCGGAGCACTTACAGAAAAAGATCTTGAAAATTCAAACATGCTGATCGACTTCCTTGGCTCAGATATGGTAAGCAACATCATATTAAGGGACGCTACTAATAAATAAGTCTCTGTGGGATACCATGAAGGCACCTAGTTGATAATCATCATGGTATCAGTACATGTATCATGGCACGTTATTTTAACGTGCCATGAAAAAGGCCATTAACGATATAAAATAAGCAACCTATTCAATTTTAAAATCAATCAGTTAAATACTCACTCCCACTCTAACATCAATGAAACAAAAATACATTTATATAACAGTCAGTTAGAAAGACACACTTTCTCGATACCATTATCTATACCATGCTCAGATTTTTTTGATTCTTTGCTGCTCGCCGGCGCTTTAGTTCTGCCTTGGCCCAAGCTGAGGATTCAGCCATGTCCCGACGCAGCTCGGCTAGTTCACAGGGAGTCAGTCGGCGCACAGCAGGGCTAATGTCCAGGTTTCGTTTCTCATTCATGGCTATGCCTTTGGTCATCTGCGCAACTGCACTTGAAGAATTATACAATATTTTGTATGATCACGCTATGGTATCCGGTTATCCTCGACAACACAACCAAACACACGAAGGAGCGCCAAGCATGGAAGTCCAGGTCAAGAGACTCGAAGGAAGCTGGGATCTTGGCTATGCCCTGCACAAGCACACTCTTTCGAGTGTTCCTATAGGGCATAACGAATATGGGTATCTCCAGTTCGACACCACCCGCTCGGAACCAGGGGAGGCCCTATATCAACTCAAATACCGGAGCGACTGGACACAGGTGGAACCGCTGGCTGCGCAAGTGCAAACGACATTGCTGCCCCTGTTCGGAAAAACAGACTTGATCATCCCCATGCCTGCGTCAACCACACGCGACCGGCAGCCGGTGAATGAGCTTGCCAAAGAGCTAGGTCGAATTACCGGAATCCCAGTGTTCGACAATATTATTGTGAAAGCTCCCGCACCAGCGGGCAGTCCACAACTCAAAAATCTTAATAACCGCGAGGAAAAAGACGCGGCATTGCAGGGCAGGTTCAGCATCAACCCAAGCATCAACAATGAAGGCTGCTGGAACGCACTGCTGCTCGATGACCTGTTCGACACGGGTGCGACGATGGACGCGGTATGCCAAGCGCTACGTACCTATCGAAAGATCAACCAAATCTATGCAGCCGCAATTACTTGGAAATAGGCCATGACCACTGTATTTATCGCCGGATCAATATCTATCAGCCGCTTGCATGAGAAGGTGCAAGAGCGGATCAACAGGATTGTTTCATCGAACTTCAAGGTCGTTGTTGGCGATGCCGATGGCGCGGATGCTTCTATTCAAGAATGTCTACGTACCTACAATGCTAGCAAGGTCACGGTTTATTGTACGGGCGAAGCACCGCGCAATAACATCGCTAGCTGGCCGGTACATCACGTACAGTCGAAGGCCCGAGCTGGAACTCGCGCCTTCTTCACGGCAAAAGACCTGGAGATGGCCAAGAACAGCGATTACGGCTTGATGGTCTGGGACTGCAAAAGCACCGGCACTCTCAGCAACGTTATCGAGCTATTGAAGGAAAAGAAGAAATCTGTTGTGTTCGTCAATAAGAACAAGGAATTCGTGACCATTTCTGATAAGTCTGGACTCGACCACCTTCTTACATTCATGTCTGCCCATGCACGCGCGAAGGCCGAAGGAAAGATTAATCTATCAGAAAAAATATCAAGCCTTTCCCAAGAACAATTGTCCCTTGATGTTGCTGACGCGGAAACTTCACCAGTCAAAAAAACCAAGTTGGAAGATCAAGATACCATCGAAAAAAACTCTGCTTACAATGAGAACATGAAGCTACGCGAAGCGCTTATGTCCGCGCTAAAGGAACACATTACTCGCACTCACCTAAGCCAGTCACAGGCCGCCAAGGTTTTCGGCGTGACACAACCCCGCATTTCAGACCTCACAAGAGGAAAAGTTGATCTGTTCGGCCTCGATGCTCTTGTTAACATGGCTGCAACGGCAGGCCTCCGGGTCGAAATGCAAATACGCGAGACAGTTTGATGAAACATCAGAAGAACCAAACAGCAGCGCTGAAAAGTGCTGTAGCAACTGGGGAGCGAAACGGGGAGGTCATGGCTCGGACCTCGGCATAACAATTTTGGTCATGACCTTTCCCATTTCCTCCTGCGTAGCCTCAATCTTGCTGAGGACAGCGAGGATAGTTGCCTGGCCGAATTGAGCCGTACGTATGTCATCTGTCAGCCACAGCTTCAATAGGCCGCCCAAGCGGCCAAGATCACCATTGATCCTGGCCAACTCCCGGACCTGCTCATAATCCATCACGCCCGAGATGTGATACCCCTGACCGACTTCGCGTAAATATCGCGCAGCACTCATACCAGCTCGCTTTGCTTGCGCCTCAATCAGCTCTTTCTCCTCGGGCAGGCAGTACACCTTAATAGGTGTACTGTTTTTCCTCGTTATTCGTTTTGTTATTTCACTCATCATCTTCTTCCTTAGCCTGTCGGATCGTTGCTATCGCCTCCTGGAAGTCCTCCGGCGTCGCTCGGCCTGTTTCGGCCTGGTAGTACAAGACCGTGAACATATTGGCGACGGCTTCCGCGACGGGCGAAATCTGCTGGGCGGTTTCCTGATCGATAAACTCCAGGGCAGCCAGCTCGGTCGCTGCCTGATGAATTGCTTGCTGAACTTCGATATTATGTGTGGTTGTCATGTGTCACCTCTCTGACAGGTGGTATGTGGAAATGCGGGCCGGTGCACCATCACCGGCCCGTGTGCTTTTAAAGCCCGTTGCGGGAAAAACCGGCAGCCTCTGAAAACGGGGTACTTCCGGTCCCAGCCCCTGCATCGTCACTAATGCGCGTGTTGCTCGATGCTTCCACCCGGACAGTCGGGTCCGGACGGTTCACAAAGGCTGCAATCTCCGCCTCAGCGTCTTTCTCTCCCTCGGTCGTTGGTTCGACAACCGACACAAAAGCCGTCTCTGTGGGGGCCTCCTGAGCTTCGTCGAGCATGTCCAGGGCAACCATGAAATTACGTTGAGTCATCGTGGTATCTCCTTACGTGGCCTGCTGGCCTCGGTTCACAAAGCTGGCAACCTCTTCATTGCGCTCCTGCTGGCGTTCTTGGGCATACGAAACGTAGTCCTCAACGTCGAAGGTGTGCTTTTCCGAGTCGCGTTCTTGCCATTCAGCGTGTGACTGGCGGGCCTTGTCCTGGTCCTCGCTGGACAGAGCATCAAAACCTCCTAATTGGTTTACCCAGCCGCCGCCGTCGCCACCGCTCAAGCTATCGCTATCGAACGACGGTGAAGCACCGTCCGCCTCAGCATTGCTATCGCCCTTCGGCTCCATGCTTTCGCGGATCGAGGACGCCAAACGACCGCCGGCAGTCTGGTTTACTTTGTCCTGAAACTTACCGGCCATCTTGGACCCAGCCCCTTTAGCCAGCTCACCCGCCGTACCAGCCACCAAGGAAGCCGCCCTGCCAAAGCCACCACCTGAAGAGCCAGATCCCCCAGACGGTGAAGAACTGGTAAAGCCCGCCGCCTGAGCAAACGGGGTGTCACCTGTGCTCACGTTATCGCTGTCAGTGTCGCTACCACCCCAGCCGCCGCCGGTATCACCGGAGCCACCACCGCCGAAACTCGGCATGTCTCCCCCGGACATATTGGACTGCGCCTTGGTAAAGGCGGCTTTGATGGCACTCGCCCCACCTACGGTGTTCGCCGCACCTCCCAGCATCGCCGCACCGGCCATTTTGGCCCCGGCCACTCCCATACTGGCCGCTGTCATAGCAGCCCCCATGGCAGCCCCGGCACCAAAGGAGCCAACCCCCATAGAGCCGACGCTACCGCCAGTCACTAGGCCGGAAATCATTGAGGGAATCTTGTTCACCAGGAACAGCAAGATCAGGGATATAACGAACATGACGGCCAGCTCCTGGCTTGCCATGTTCTCCGCCCGCATTTGGCTGTGGTAGTCCACGAGAAACTGCCTGCCGATAGCAACGATCAGCACCATTGCCAGCAGTTGTGCCGCCAAACCAAGAATGGCCTTGTAATAGTTGATTGCCATGTCCGAGGTCCAACGCGAGCCACCAAAGCCCAGGAAGAACACCCCGGCATAAAGAAGTATCCAACTGGCCGCCAAAAGCAGCAGCAGGTTAACGGCAATAAGAGCGAGAACCACCAACACGGCTAGAGCCATCAGTTCCATCACTAACGCGGTCGGAAACTGTCGCCAGCTTAGCTCTGAAGTGGCCTCGACAGTCTTATTGTAAAGTTCGAACCCCATATCCAGGATGCTCGATGGTCCAAGAGTGCTACTACCCAGCCCCCCGGCCTCGGCACCAAGTTGCTGCAATGAAGCAATGATGGTTCCGGCGATATTCATGCCATGGGTGGCATTGGAAAGCAGCCACCAAAAAAAGCCGGTGAACATGATGAAGCGGACGAGCTCGGCAAAGAACTCGCCAATGTCGGCCTTGCGCAGTGCCATCATGCCGAACGTCCAGACCATCGAAATTACAACCAGCGTCCAGAACAGACGGGTGGCAGCCGCTTCAATGATCGGTCCCCATGTTGATGCAGCGGCGTGGAAGCGGTCTAGCACATCATCCATGATATTGCTGCTGGACAGCTCCTGAGCCATTGCCGTATCGGACAGCATGACGGCGGCCATCACACCCAATCCGCCAAAGACAAATCGTTTCATGATGCCCTCCCTCAATATCTGTCGGGGGAGCTGGGCTTGAACTCCCATTCACCCATCTGCTGAGCTTTGTGGAAAGATTCGCACTCGGCAGCAAACGCCTGGCGTTTCGCTTCACTGCTGATCTCGGTAAGGGCCTGTTCATAGGCATTGCCGGTGCAGGTCGCTTTATTGGGTTCCGGTGGTGTGTCCTCGCACCCGGTCAGCAAAACAGCAGCAACAGCCACAAGTGGGACAATCTTCTTCATTGCGGCTCTCCTTAGTAGCGGTCTGCTGAGCTGGGTTGGTATTCCCAAGTGCGAAGCTGCTTTTCCCGGGCCTCCCCTCTGGCACTGTCATCCAGTTCAGATGCCAGGCGTGTCGCTTCGGCATTCTGCTGGGCAATCAGCAAGCTACGGATTTGCAGGAGCTGGTTGGCCTGATGGCTGGCGAGCTGGTTGGCGTAACCAATGGCGGCCAGTTGTCCGTCTGCACCTTGAGCGGCAGATTGCAGGCGGGTGAGCTGACGGGCATCAGCTTCCAAGTTGTCTTGCTGCTGTTCCAAACCCTTAAACAGTGCATCGTTGGCCTTCTTCTGCGATTCAGACGCCAGGCGGCGGTTCTCGGCCATCGCGATCCGTTCGGCATCGCTGCACCCCGCCGACGAGAAGCACGGCGAGCTGCGGTAATAGGCCACGTCCTGGAACTTGCCCAGGTAGGCATCGAGGCTGCCAAGCTGATTTTGGTAATAAGCGAGTGTGTTGGTTGCCTGGTTCAGGTCATTGATGGTGCGCTGCGCCTGGTCCCAAATATGGGCCGCCGGTGCCATCGTGTTTTGTAGTTGGTTTTCGTACTGCTGGAGTTGGGTTTGGTATTCCTGAATCTGCTTGAGCGTCTGCGCAACCGCTTCCATCGCGGTCATGATGTTCTGCGATAGGTTTGTGCCATCAACTACAGGAATACCGGCGTGGACAGGCTGCAAAGTGCAGGCCGTCATGGCGACGACCAGAGCAATTTTAGCGGCTAAATTTTTTCTTTTCACATTTTGCATTCGTTGTTCTCCATTACCAATGAATGCTTTATCGTGCCTTTCAATGCATAACGTATAAGCTCAATAATTGGACATAAAAGTTGACATGGAGAAATTTAACCCAACAACTCCTACGGCGGCAGCCAATGGCCTCGCAGAGCAGGATTACCGTTGAGCGCCCCTGGCGCGAATAAGGGAGAGTGAAGATAGTTAATCGGCTCCGCCGATTAGCTAACTTCACCTATCCTGCCCGCCTTTCGTCGTTGTTTACGCCAAGGAAAGTGTTGCCGCGAAAATCTGTTTTTTAGTGCAAACCATATAAAATCGCTTGTTCACCTTATTGCTAGAACAGAAGCACAAAATAAACGCGTAATATCAGGCAATTACTACGCTAACGCGGGGGTTTACACAGCAAACAAACACAGGAATACACAGCTTTACCAATTCAGGAGGGATAGCGCCCCTCAAGTGTCAATGAAACGTACGAGTGCTAGCAACTCATCGAATGTAGAGCGCTGTATTCCATGGGTTTTCAAACTCACTAGACACTCTCGTCGGCCTTTTCTTTGACAGTTTCAGATTGGTATCGGTTGGGTCATAAGGTCAGGAAGGACCGCTATCAACACCCTGTGCGTGTCGAGCCGCTAGCGCCCAACTTCGGACAGCTTTTCGGGCACAGCGACAATGCGGATAGGAAATGTAGTGTTGTAGTATGTTGTATGGTGCTACTACATACTACAACCTAAAAACCGTACATATTTTTAGCCTACTACCGGCTTAAGTGGCTATTCATCTTGATGCATTGAATACGGCTTTCTAAGCCGCCCAGAGAGGCGCTTCAGGCATCGCCTCCGGCTACCCCTAGTCGGCCTCTGAACGACGCTCCTGGAGCTTATAAGGCGGCTTTGGTCGTCCTTCGGACGGATTGAACGCCAAGAAGAGGTGATAGCCCTTTGCGAGGAAGCAGAATCAGCCACCCTCTTGGCGTTAAAACATCGGCCGTAGGCCGATAGATATTCAACCTCCAGCACCCAGCTGGAGGTTGCTGGATATCCTGAGATATCCTGAATATCCTGCCAAAACAGCCAAAAATCGGGCGGGTGTGAGTCACTACCGGGCGGGTGTGAGTCGCCATCGGGCGGGTGTGGGACGCTATCGGGCGGGTGTGAGGCGCTTTATCCTATTCTCAGCATCTATCGTTATTCCAACTTCATGCAATTTTTCCGCATCTTCCCTAAGCCTGGAACGTCCATTTCGCATCTTCTTACTATTGATTTTTTCACCACAGACTGCGCGAATGAGGGTATCTACATGCCACCCTCCGACTGGGTCATTCTTGTGAGTCAAAATGTGTCGAGCAACCGCCTGGCTAATCCCGTGCCGCAAGCGAGCAATAGGGGCTGGGTCGTAGTACAGGCTAAGATCATGCTCCAATAGCATGACCAAGGCGATACCAAGCCGAACTCTCCACAGATTCCGCTCGCCTCCCGTCAAGGGATCAGGACGTGTCATAGGTGAAGGGATAACATGATCGATCAAGCCGCCGATTATCGGAAAATCGAACTGTGGCGTTTCAATGGTTACGGTTGCTGCTCGTAGCTCTGTCAGAAGCTTCTCAAGCTGGGAGGAACTATACCGGCTGTCCGACAACGTTTTCCGTACTTTGGCAGGGTCTACCAAAAACTCTACACCACCATCTGACACATCTCGGCGACGTTCAGCACAGTGCAAAATAGCCTCAACAACATCTGCGTGCCGCTGGCCAAGCCTTCCCTTAATGCGACAACGGCCAAAGGATGTTTCCATCCAGTTGGCCTCCATCAGGCTCGGGCGCTGGCTGGCCTGGTAAAGCATCACTCGTGCCTGTGCACTGGTACTAGTTGGAGCGACCTTGTTACCAGTTGTCATCAGCGCCTTCCATAACAGCTTTCGATTTCTTGATCGGCAATACTCCTTTGGCCTTACGCTGCCTCTCCAGCACGGCAGGTTTCAGCACACCGCCCTCGTGACGCCGGAACCAACGCTCTGCGAAAGGAGAGCCATAATTCGCCTTGCTCACGCCATAGCGGACGAAGTACCCACGCTGACTATCATCAACACCCCATTCCTCAGCCTCGGTTTGCGTCATGCCAGACAGATACGATTGCCAGCGAATGTTATCGACCAGAACAGACGACCCACGGCTGGCCTGTTGCTGGTCACCCGCACCAATCATGGCGGCGCTCTTACTGGCATGGTGCAAAAATACGATAGAGCACCCCGTATCGGCGGCAATGGCCTCCATACGTCCGATCACTTGCGCCATTGGGCCGCTGGCGTTTTCATCTTCAATATGAAAACGACGTAAGGTGTCCAGGATCATCAGGCGACGGCCTTCAGCCGCTCGCTTAAGGCCATCGAACCAATCGAGACACATGATGTTGGGGCACCTTCCTATCAGCGGCTCAATCAGCAAGCCTTTAGCAACGGCTTGCCGCTGCTCGGCAGTGAGATGTGCCCCAAGCGCATGTAATCGGTGATGGATAGCAGCAGGAGGGTCTTCTGCGGGGAGATAGATAACTCGCCCAACAGTAAACTCTCCGACTTCCAGCAAGTCCGGGCCTCCAGCGATCTGCATGGCAAGCTGTAAAGCCAACATGGATTTTCCGGCACCACCTGGTGAAACCAAGGCTCCCACCGTACCGGCAACCATGTTAGGTAAAACATAATCAAGAGGCGGCGGCGTTTCCGAAAAGGCCGCCATAAGATCAAGGGCCATACTGTTAGGCCTCTATGGTGTTGCCAGGTCGAGCTGCCTGGATTCCAGACGACTTGCGCTCTTCAATCCATTGCTCTACTTCCGACAAGTCCCACGCGACGTTTCTTCTGGTAAGTGCAATTCGGCGAGGGAACTCACCTCGCTTCTCCAAGTTGTAAATTGTCCGTGAGGAGAGAGGAATCATTTCTAAGAGCACTTTTCGATTGATCAGCGTCTTGTTTGCCATTGCTTGCATACTTGTGCCTCCACTTACTTATGAAAGCTCTATGGTGCCCAGCAATGCCACTTGATTAAGCCTATAAATTGGCTAAAATGGTTGACATGAAAAATGAATCAAGCATCGTCATCTGGGAAGGTTGTGCCCCAGTCGTCACAGAAGCTATCCAGCGGTTTGAAGAACGCTGGCATCCTTACTCTGCGTCCTCAAGACGCTACCCGATCGTGCGCTTGATAGAGGAAGTCATCGATCCAGCCCTGGCAACCTACATGGATACCCTTCCAGGAAGCTACGCTGGCCATGTTCCTGGAGCCGGAGCTGGACTAGGATTCAGCGCTATCATTCGAATGGTAGGACTTGAAGCCATGGTGCGAATGCAACGCCAATTACTGCGCCAGTTCATTAAGACAGTAGAAAAGAAGACTACGACGGACGAGCTCTTCATAGCGACTCTCGAATCCTTGATTGGGCTGGTTTGGGATTGTGCTTGCAAGCGCCCCAAAAGATCATCCTCTACGAAAGGCGTCAACTTAAACGCACAACGTAAACACGATTTTTGCGAACTATGCGGAAACCAAACAGAGTTCACAGCATTCATGACGACAGTAGAAGGTCAGCGTATCAATGACGTTGAGTTAGAGGGTCGTAAGAAACTTGAGCTCAGCCACCAGTACTGCGAAGAGCATAGACCCAAGTTGGCAAATGGTGACTGGAACCCTACTTATAGACAGGCAAAACGCTCTCTAACGCAATTTAATATCGAACTCTCACGGCTGACCCATCAGTGTGCAAACCGGTCCAAGCCTCACGCCATGTCAGGTGATGAGTTGATTGACAGCTACTTCTTCCAATTAATGCTACGTCTAACTTTTCAGTCAGCCGACAAAGCAGAATTACGCAACCTCGCCCGCAGGATGGTGAACTGTAAGTTATCTGATACTAAGAAAAAAATGCTGGTACTCAAGCAGTCTGGACTCAGCCAGACTGAAATTGGAAAAAGAATACTGAACGCCAAGCAGCAGCCCATGACACGCCAAGCTGTGTCTAAAGCATTGGGCTCGATACGAGAAGAATTCCTATTAGGAAGCGAAAATTTTAGCCGCTAAAATTTCCATAATGAATATTAACTACCTTCATCAATTGAAATTTTAGCGGTTTAGTGTATGGAGCACATACCAATATCAAAAAATGAGGCCTCAATCTCAAAGCTGGACTCATGAACTATTTAATTTATCCCCAGAGATCTTGATAGCTTGGGCTATCAGATAAAGGCGGCGGGGTCGGAGTATGAACCTGAACTGTTAGCGGTATCGGGAAGTCAACACCTATAATTGTAAGCTCACCTTGTTTCAAATTTGGAAGAAACGAAATGATTGATTTGTCGGCTTCTCCGCAAGCCCGCTCTACGATCTCACGATCATTGCTGTTTGTAAGTCTATGCACAAGTAAAGTTCCCATTTGACTCAATACCCCCTCTGTAATATCTCTCGGTCTCTGAGTCGCAAGACAAACATTTAAGCCGTACTTCCTGCCCTCCTTTGCTATTATTTCAAAAGCATCTAATTTAACACTATACTCCTCAAACCCAACTCTCTTCCCAAGAAAATTATGCGCTTCATCTATTACAGTCAAAATTGGTCTACTAGTAAATAGCTCCTGACGGGCAAACCCAAGCAATTTTCTTCCTATTACATTTGCAAGGATTTCTCGAGCATTGAACTCATAGCTAGTACTACTCAAGCATAATCTCAGAATTTTTTTATCCGACTCCAGGAAAGATTTAATCGTATCTTCCAAAGATGGTAGTTGCTCATCGCTAAATACAGACGAAAATGACTTTGAGTGTATTACACCGAGTATACGAGTGAAGAGAGAGGAGCAATACGACACCTCATTGGCATTCTGATTTCCCCAGCTCCCGTCAGAATTTACATAATGGCATTCCTCCTGAATTTGAGAAACAATCTTTTTAACATCAAACGGCTGTGAAGGCTTATCTACAAGAGATGCGTTATTGTTCGATCTCATAGCCGCTCGATAGCGATCTTTAGATTGATTGATTTTTTTTATTACTCCGTTATCCGCAGCTTCTGGAGCCAACGATGCAAGTCTAAGACTTTTAATCGCAGCTCTAAGCTTAGGTCCCTGCACTCTTCCAGATGGTTCAAAAAGTGTCAAGAAATCAGACTCTTCAAAATCGGTAGGTGGTATGAGAAATGGCAAAGACTCTATGTTTTTATTTAACGGCTCTCCTAAATGCATATGTTTTGTGTATGCACTTGGCAAATTCCGATACTCTCCAGTCGCATCTAGTATTATAATTTTTGCATTTTTGAACCTCGCACACTCTTGAATTAAACGAGCCGTAGTCCAACTTTTACCACCACCAGTAGAGCCTAATATAGCACAATGCCTTCCGAACAATTTCTCTGGTGTTATTTTTACACTATCCAAACTTGAGTCAGAAACTTTACCAATATCGATCGATACACTTTTACTCCTTATGCTTAGGTAGTCGTGATCTGTAAGTTGAGGAAGAATAGATAGAAATTGAGTTGTAGCTGAATATACAACATCGCCAATTCTTGGGTAGCTTGTCACTCCCGCCGTAACAGATAAGCTCCTGATATCGACTGACCCCAATATCTGCACATAAGCAATTGCATCAAGAGATTCTGATTTTACTGCGTGTGGATGCAATGATGTCCTATCTTTTTCGGGAAGCCTTATATCTATTATCTTACCAATGACAATTACCGTTTGACCTTCTATAAGGACAATTTCCCCTACCTCACCACGACCATATCGACCTCCTTGGTGATAAGATGCCGATCTTAAACCAGCGTGTGATAGATTAATTGTAATCCCACTTGAACTGACTCCCGAGATCAAACCGATGCGTAATGACGAATCAAGTATGTTAATATCAACTTCACTCATCAGGCTGACCTCCTACTTTTAATGAAAATATAGACTCAGCCAACTGCTCTGCAGGGCTTAATGCGATAAGGTTTGGTATAAGACTTACCATTTCATCAAACGATGAATTTATAAATGTCACATCCGCGCCCTGGCTAGACAAATCAGAGAGTAATTTCCAATACTTTCCATCTTTCTTTATTTGATCGCATGCTGCAAAATCGCAAACAATTAACTTAAAACTAGGATTAGATTTTACCGCTGCCAATATTGGCTCAGACAAATGATCATCATTAAACCCAAAGCCACTGACAACCAAACAGCTATTTGCTTGGCGAAGGTACTCAAGAAATCTTGATAACAGCTCTAGATGTGGCTGAATAAATGCTTGTTGATATTTACCTTTTGCAGGATAAACAAGGCAAGCCTTGTCAGGCTCTGGTGAAGAAACTTCAAATATATTACTATCATCTCTTTCCCAGCTCACTGAGCCGTGAAGTTTATAAAGCTGGATAACACCCTGGATAAAATTATGCTCATCTTTTTTTCTATCAACAACATCGTAATTGAAATACTTCCCATCAAACCTTCTTTTCCTTGTATAGGAGAAACCATCTACAACCATCATCCCAAGTTCTGAGGATGCTTTTTCAAAACACATATCATAATTGGTTGTAAATACTTTAAGTCTTGGATCGCGAACTCGACGCTTTGCTAGCTTTCTCAATAGCTCAGTATAGGATGATATGTCACTATCCTGCATATTTAAAAATTCTGAGCACTGATTCAAGACATTCAATTTGACATCACTAACAAACTCTTTGACGTCAACATCATCAAAAACAACTTGATAAGCATCACAACTAGATAAAAAGTGCTCAATATTTGGCTCGTCAAAATCTTTATAGTTAACCTTCTCACAAATTTCTTTTGCCTTCTGGGTCATAAGAGATATATTATCTTCTAAATCATTATCTTCCCCATCAATAAACATTGACTTTACCCAAAGGTCCCACATCCGTGGCCCCCGAGTCTTCCCAAGCGAGGTGCCACTACCCGCAAAAAATGCTAAATTAGGAAGCTGGAGCGACTTCTGAAGAACAGTAAAAAGATTTGTTCTCGCATTTCTTATTTCAGCCTGCTGTTCATCATCAACCTCTGTTAACCCCTTAACTTCCTTATAAGTTTTTTCATTCAAAGGATGCCAAGTTAGACTTCCAGGATAGCGAACGGCTAATCCACCTTTTTCGATTTTACAATCGGAGAGCAAAGGTGATGATGTCGATAAAAAACCTTCTCTTTCCTTATCCATTTTCAAACTCCATCAAGTATATTAATCCATCCCAAAACATCGAACATATATTTATATATGTCATACCTTTACGATTTTATCGTATCCATCCATCAATCATGTCAGCCCAGTCTTGCAACATCGATGTACGCTGCTCTCGATACTCAGCTTTGTTATAGATCGCCCTCACACCTTTTTGCTCATGTGCCAGGCATTTCTCTATCCAGTCGGTGTTGTAACCAGCTTCATGGAGCAAGGTACTGGCTGTTCGTCTCAGGTCGTGAGGGCCGAATTTAGCAAGCGGTTGCCCCTCTTTCTGAGCCAGCTTATAGGTCATCGTCATCACCCGGTTCAGCGTGGCACTGCTCATGGGGACGTCAGAATCGTAGCGTGACGGCAGAACATACTCCGATCCTCCTGAGAACGTCTTCAAAGCGATGAAGATGTCCATGGCCTGCCTGGATAGAAACACCAGGTGGGGGTTTCGCCGCTTCATCCGTTCCTTGGGGATCGTCCAGAGCGCTTCGCTGAAGTTGATCTCACTCCAGGTGGCATTGGTCAGCTCGCTTTTTCGCACCATCGTCAACAACAGCAGTTTGACCGCTGCCCGGATCGATGGTGATGTGCCAATACGCCCCATGTACTGGTACATGGTCCTGATTTCTTCGGGTGTCAGGGTTCGATCTCTCGGCTCAAATCTGGCAATGCTTGCTGGCCTCACCAGGTCTGCCGGGTTTTCGACCTTCTGACCCCGCTCAGTCGCCCAGCGGTATACCTGGAGTACAATCTCACGCGCATGAACCGCCGTAGCAGGCGCACCGCGCTCTACGATGGCATCGGTTAGTGCTCGCAAGTCCTCGTGGGTGATTTCGGTCAGCTTCTGATTGCCGAATTTCGTTTCTAGCTCTCTCGTATAAACCGAGCGGCGCATATCACGGGTAGAGTCGGCCATCTGGTAGCCACGTAGCCACTTTTCCGCCCAGGCACCAAAGGTTTCAGCCCCTTTAACACGCGCCTTGTCTCGAGCCTTCTCCTTCGCTGGCGACTTTCCATCGGCGACCATCCGCTTGGCTTCACCTAGTCGCTCACGGGCTTCTGCCAGCGTGATCCCCCCAACGCCATAGCGGCCAAAGGTGATTGTCTCTTGCCTGCCATTGATCGAGTAGTTGTAACGGAATGAGATAGAACCGGCAGGAGTGACAGCCACATAGAGGCCATCCCGGTCATTCACCTTGTAAAGTTTATCCCTCGGCTTGAGGTTGCGCAGCTTGGTATCGGTCAGCAAGAGTCTTATCCTTCTTCGATTCCAATACCATGCTGGAAGATCACCCGAAAATCAGGCCATAAAATCAATAAAAACAGATAGTTAAATAACTCCGATACCATGAACACACAGGATCAAGCAGCATGGTATCGGCTATCACTCATGGCATCATGTCTCGATAATACCACCTTAGATACCACGCTCAAGCGGTGCTTCCCGCTGCCATTAGTTGCCAAATACTGCCAGACACAAAAACAAAAAAGCCCATGAAAACATGGGCTTAAACGTCATTTAATGCCAGTTAGTACCAGCGAGTGCCTAACGGGTGATCATTCCCACTCAATAGTAGCAGGCGGCTTGCTGGAGACATCATAAGTAACCCGCGAAACCCCTTCCAACTCATTGATAATCCGATTAGAAACCTTCTCCAGCAGCTCATAGGGCAGGTGCGCCCAGCGGGCGGTCATGAAGTCGATGGTTTCTACCGCGCGTAGCGCGATGACCCATTCGTAGCGGCGGCCGTCGCCGACGACACCTACCGATTTCACCGGCAGGAACACGGCGAAAGCTTGGCTGGTTTTTTCGTACCAGCCGGAGGCGCGTAGTTCTTCGATGAAGATAGCGTCGGCATCGCGCAGGATGTCGGCGTAGTCTTTTTTCACTTCACCCAGAATACGCACGCCCAGGCCGGGGCCGGGGAACGGGTGGCGGTACACCATATCGTAGGGCAGGCCGAGTTCCAGGCCGAGTTTGCGCACTTCGTCTTTAAACAGTTCGCGCAGCGGCTCGACCAGCTTGAGCTTCATGGTTTCCGGCAGGCCACCGACGTTGTGGTGGGATTTGATCACGTGCGCTTTGCCGGTTTTAGAGGCAGCGGATTCAATCACGTCCGGGTAGATGGTGCCCTGGGCCAGGAACTCGACGCCATCGATCTTGCTGGCTTCTTCATCGAATACGTCGATGAAGGTGTTGCCGATGATTTTGCGCTTGGCTTCCGGGTCTTTCTCGCCCTTCAGCTTGCCGAGGAACAGGTCTTCGGCGTCTACGCGGATCACCTTCACGCCCATGTGCTTGGCGAAGGTTTCCATTACCTGGTCGCCTTCCGCTTTACGCAGCAGGCCGTTATCCACGAACACGCAGGTCAGCTGGGTGCCAATCGCTTTGTGCAGCAGTGCGGCAACTACGGAAGAATCTACACCGCCGGAGAGGCCGAGCAGTACGTGGCGGTCGCCGACTTGCTCGCGTACGCGCTGTACCTGGTCTTCGATGATTTGTGCAGGCGTCCACAGCTTTTCGGCTTTGCAGATATCCAGCACGAAGTGCTCAAGAATGCGCTGGCCCTGCAGGGTGTGGGTCACTTCCGGGTGGAACTGTACGCCGTAGAACTGCCTCTCTTCCCAGGCCATGGCGGCAATCGGGCAGCTCGGCGTGGAGGCGGTCACGGTGAATTCAGCGGGCGCTTCGGCGACCTTGTCGCCGTGGCTCATCCATACGTCCAGCAGGGCTTTGCCGCTTTTCGCGTCTACGTGGTCTTTGATGTCTTTGAACAGCGCGTTATCTTCGTCGATCTGAATCTGCGCGTAGCCGAATTCACGCTGGTTGGAGCCTTCTACCTTACCGCCCAGCTGCTCGGCCATGGTTTGCATGCCGTAGCAGATACCAAACACCGGCAGGCCCATTTCAAACACGCACTGAGGCGCACGCGGGGAGTCCAGTTCCGTCACGGATTCCGGGCCACCGGCCATGATAATGCCGTTGGGGTTGTACTCGCGGATCTCTTCTTCGGTGATATCAAACGCGCGGACTTCGGAGTAAACACCGATCTCGCGAACGCGGCGGGCGATCAGTTGGGTGTACTGCGAGCCGAAGTCGAGAATCAAAATCTTATGGGCGTGAATGTCACTCATGGCGGGGTCTCGGTTAAGCGGTGTGGGTGCCGCTGGTAAGGCCAAAAAGCAAGCGGCGAGCTGTTGTGCCCGCCGCCGTTTTAACTAACTACGCTGGTTAGCTCACCCGATAGTTGGGAGCTTCTTTGGTGATCTGCACGTTGTGAACGTGGGATTCGTTAAAGCCAGCGCCGGTAATCTGTACAAACTCCGGCTTGGTGCGCATCTCCTGAATATCGCGGCAGCCGGTGTAGCCCATGGAAGCGCGCAGCCCACCCATCAGCTGGTGGACAATAGCGCCCATCATGCCTTTATAGGGAACGCGGCCTTCAATGCCTTCCGGTACCAGCTTCTCGGCGCCTTCGCTCTTATCCTGGAAGTAGCGGTCGGCGCTGCCCTGGTTTTGCGACATGGCGCCCATGGAGCCCATACCGCGGTAGGCTTTGTAGGTACGGCCCTGGTAAAGCTCGACTTCGCCGGGTGCTTCTTCAGTACCGGCCAGCAGGCCACCGACCATCACGGCGCTGGCGCCAGCGGCAATCGCCTTGGCCAGGTCACCGGAGAAGCGGATGCCGCCATCGGCAATCAGCGGAATGTCGTACTCTTTGAGCGCTTCGGCCACGTTGGAAACCGCGGTGATTTGCGGTACGCCTACGCCTGCCACGATACGCGTGGTGCAGATTGAGCCAGGGCCGATACCGACTTTGACGGCATCCGCGCCCGCTTCAGCCAGCGCACGGGCCGCGGCGGCGGTGGCGATGTTACCGCCAATCACTTGAATGGCCGGGAAGTTCTCTTTGATCCAGCGAACGCGGTCGATCACGCCTTTAGAGTGACCGTGGGCGGTATCGACGATAATCACGTCTACTCCGGCTTCGACCAGTGCCGCGACGCGATCAGGGGTTTCCGGGCCAGTGCCTACGGCGGCACCTACCAACAAACGGCCATCGCTGTCTTTGGCGGCCATTGGGTAGGTGCGGGCTTTTTCGATATCCTGGAAGGTCACCAGGCCACGCAGGTGGAACTCGTCATCCACAATCAGCATTTTCTCGATGCGGTGTTCGCGCATCTTGGCTTTGCTGGTTTCGAGATCGGTGCCTTCCTTGACGGTAATCAGCCGCTCGCGGGGAGTCATGATGTCCGCTACGCTGTCGCCGTGGTTAGGCTGGAAGCGCATATCACGCTCGGTCACAATACCCACTAGCGTCTCACCTTCCACTACAGGGAAGCCGGAGAAGCCATTTTCACGGGCCATGGCGAGCAGGTCTTCGAGCTTGGCTTTAGGGCTAACGGTGACCGGGTCTTTAACAATCACGCTTTCGTGCTTTTTGACCTTGCGCACCTCAGCGGCTTGCTGGGTCATGGCCATGCTCTTATGGATGATGCCGATGCCGCCTTCCTGGGCCATCGCAATCGCTAGACGCGCTTCGGTAACGGTGTCCATCGCGGCAGAGAGCAAGGGAATATTGAGCGAGAGAGTGCGGGTCAGGCGGGTTTTGAGGCTGACATCCTTGGGGAGGACATCGGAGAAGCCGGGAACGAGGAGTACGTCATCGAACGTTAGTGCTTCTTGGGCCATACGTAGCATAGCGGCAACACCCTGATTGAGAGGAAGTGGGGCGTGAAAGGTTAATCCCCTATTATAGCGTTTTGAGGGGTGTCCCAGCAATGCCACTGCCCCCACTCTACGTCACTGCTTCTGCTTGGCTCGCTGCTAGCGCATATGCCGTGACAGTCAGCATCCTGCGGTTAATGTTAGCCTATACGTCATTTAGCTCTACAGAAGTGTCAGGTGGCAGCAATGGATGAGACGTTAATTTCAGACTCACAGCTGACTATGCTGGCGGGTGATGCGGCTTTTGCCCGTGGGGTTCAGTATTACCAACAGGGCATGGTGATCAACTGGGATAAAAGCGGTGCCATCATTAGTGCTGAAGTCGAGGGCAGCGAGCTTTATCACGTGGCATTGAAGTTAACCAAGCGTGGCTTAACCGGGGGGTGTAGTTGCCCCGCCTCCGAAGGCATTGATTTCTGCAAGCACTGCGTTGCCGTTGCCCTTGCGTACCGCGCCGAGCAAGCCAAACAAGTACAGCTGGTAGAGGGCGACACTTCAGATCGCATTCACGCTTACTTAGAGTCGTTAGACAAACCCTTGCTGGTCGAGGCGCTGCTATCGCTTATTGAAAATGACCCAGTACTGCATCAACAGTGGTCGCTGAAAGCGGATGCTGCACTTGGCGTGCTGGATCACAAGGCGCTGAAAAAACGCATCACTGCTGCGCTTCCCATCAATCGCGGGTTGTTCCGCTATTCTCAAGTGAGCCACTATTTCAGCAAGGCAGAAGCCGTTATTGAACAGCTGGCCGAACAAGTGCCGCAGTTGACTGCAGAGCAAAGTTTGGCGTTGGTGGACTACGCACTCGCGCGTATGGATAAGGCGCTGGAAACCATTGATGACTCCGGCGGCTTCCGTTTCCACTGCGAACACCTCTTACACACTTTGCATATTCAGACCGTGCAACGGCTCGATTGGCCTGCCGACAAGCTAGCAGGCTATCTGTATGAAAAATCTTTTGGTGGGGAAGAGGATCGATACCCGCCCATCCCCGATGCCTATTTGGATGTGCTGAGCCAAGCGAGCCAAGACGCTTACCATGAGCGCCTGCAGCAAGCCCTGGATGCGCTGCCGAACCAAGCGGCCACCATGGAATGGGAGGATCGCTACCGCTTGATTCGCCTGCGTGATCCTTTGCTCAAACGCGCTAAAGCCGCCGGAGACCTACCCACTATATTGGCGCTGTATCAGAAAACCATCAGCGATGAGAAGGATTGTTTAGAGGCCGCTGAGCAGTGTATTGAGTATGAAGCCTGGGATCAGGTAGAAGCGTGGCTAACCTATGCCGCTAAGTGCGAGAAACAAAACGGCTATCACTGGCGCCTTGAACGCAACCGGCTTGAGATACGCCTTAAGCTGCATCGCGGTGAAACAGACGCAGCGGCGGAGCAACAGTGGGGGATCTACCAGCACACCCAGCAGTTGGAGGATTACCGGCAGCTCGTGGCGCTAATGGAAGCGCATGACCTAGTCGTCGATTATCGCCAACGCGCCTGTGACTGGCTATTAAAATGCATCACCCAGCCGTCGAAGAAGATGCCCTTCTACCAATCACAACAGGCAAAAGACAGCTTATTGGAAATTTACTTGCACGAGGGACGTTTGGACGATGCCCAAGCATTGTGCACTGAGCACCCAGTATCAGCGCACTTGCTGTACCAATTGGCCAAAGCCTTACCATCTCCTGACGCACGCCTACCGCTGTATCTGCGGTTGGTACGGCTGTATGTGGAACAAACCAACAAGCAGGGATATCGCCAAGGCATCGCATTGCTGAAAGAGCTGAAAAAGAGCCTGGAAACGCCAGCTCAATACACCGCTTTTGCGCACATGCTGACGCAGTTACGTAATGAATTTAAGGCCAAGCGTAACTTCATCAAATGGTTGAATGAAGCCTTTCCAGACACGCACAAATAAGAGACAGCCGTCAGCCAACTCAACCAGCGCGCCTAGCAGCCCCTTGAGCGCGATGTGGGCGAGGTGTGAGTGGAGGGTGATCTCTCTAATGTTTCCCGCCCGGCACCGGGGCATGTCTATTTCACGTTGAAGAATGACCGGGCGCAGATTCGCTGGGCGCTGTTTCGTCAGCGAGCCTATAAAGCTTCTTGCCAACGTTCGGGGTAGGTCATGAGCGTTTGGATTTCTTCGGGTGCAGGTAGATCACAAATCACTTGATCAAACTCATCAAGATGAGCAACACGTTGGATACCGCGCTGGCATAATTTCGCTGACCCCATAAGCAGCACTTTACGGCCAGCGTGGCGCATCATGGTTTGTTTTACTTCTATTTTTTCACTATCGAAGTCGAGCAGGTAACCCTCTGCATCTATGCCTGAAACGGCAATCATCGCCACATCCAGCCGATAGCTGGCCAGCTCTTTAATGGTGCGCGACCCAGTCAGCGCCCCATCCCGCCCCGCCACCTTTCCGCCCACCACATGAATATCGAACAACTGATGCTGGACAGCGAGCGCCAGCGCAGCCGTTAGGTTATGAGTGACCACGTGCAGCCTTTTACGGTAGTTCAGTAGCTCGCGTGCAACGTGATCGCAGGTTGTGCCCGTATCCAGAAACAGCGCCTCGCCTTCCTGCAACTGCGATACCGCTAGGGTCGCCATACGCCCCTTCTCTACCTGCTGCGAATCCTGTTTGGTGGCGTAGCCAAGCCTAACCTGGGGTTTTTCGATCCGAGCCCCGCCCCGAAAACGCTGGAGTACGTTAGCGTCACACAATTTACGAATGTCGCGCCGCACCGTTTGTGCGGAACAGTTGAGCCGCTGGGCAAGAAATTCGATCGAGGCATGCCCATGTAATTCAACCAAGGCAATTAACTCGCGATGGCGTGGGTTCAAATGCGCTAGGTCTGTCATCGGTAACCAACAATCCTTTAATAAAAAGTTCGGCATTAACGTGTATGTCATCAAATTGACACAGCGCGGCGCGACCATAACGATCAAATTCTTACATTTTGATCAAAACATGACTCAGACATTACAAATTTATCTTGATGAATGCCAGCGTATCATGACCCGCGCAGGTGAGCCTCTGTCGCCAAAAATGCGCCCGCTTGGCGAGGCCGACTGGCCAGCCGTACTGCAATCTCCCTGCCTGCCTCACGAAGCGCTGATTGCGCTGAAGCACAGCAATACGCCGATGCAGCGGCCTCCGGTGGGCGTTATTGGTCCCCGCGAGGCCACTCAGCAACAGCTTGAAATAGCCTATGCCTTAGGCTCGGGGCTGGCCGAGCTGGGCATTCCGCTGTTATGCGGTGGCCGGAGCGGTGTTATGGAAGCGGCCAGCAAGGGTGCCGCACTCCAGGGAGGCGAGGTCATCGGCCTGCTACCCGATACCCACGCAGAGGCTGCCAACCCCTGGGTCACCCTGCCTATTGCCAGCGGCTTGGGCGAGGCACGCAATGTGCTTATCGCCCGAGCCAGCGTGCTGCTGATCGCCGTTGGCGGAAGCTTGGGCACCCATACCGAGGTAGCCTTTGGTCGTCATTTTAATAAGCCTGTACTCACCTTCCCGGACGCCCCCACTGCTGAAGGCATTACACCTGTCAGCAGCGTAGAGGAAGCCCTGCACCTCACGGCTGCCCACCTATGGGGAGTCACACAACCATCATGAACATATCAACAAACGATCAAAATATTACATTATGGTCATTTATATTTAACCATGGTTAGGGGCCCGACATGCGACTGATCACTTATGGTTACTTGGTTTACTTGTTGGCCCCTATCGTCCTACTGCTCGTAGGCGCTTTCGGCGACCAGTGGAGCAACACGCTGCTACCTGAGGGGTTAACTTGGCGTTGGTTTATCAGCGTATGGGAAGAAACCACCTATCGAAACGCCATGTTGACGACGCTCAAACTGGCCTTAACCACCTGTCTGATCAATATATTATTAGTCGTACCGCTGGTATATGGCGTAACGCTTAAATTCCCTGCTGTGGCTCAGAGCATCACGCGTCTTTTGGTCATGCTGCCCGTAGCCGTTCCCCAATTGGTCATCGGCTTTGCTTTCATTTTGGCTTTTAGTACCGCCATGCTGCCCTGGCTGGGTAGCCCCTGGCTGCTGGTAGCAGGCCATGTGGTGGTTACCTTCCCCTACCTTTTCTACACCGTCTATGCCGATATAGAGGCCTCTCCACTCAAGGCCTATGAACGCATGGCCCAGTCCCTGGGGGCAGCCGAGTGGCAACGTTTTGTGCACCTCTATTTGCCACTGGTATATCGCTCGGTATTCACCGGCAGCTTAACGGTTGCCGCGCTGTCGATTGGCGAGTTTGAGCTGAGCAACCTGATTTCAGGTTTTATGACCCAGCCCTACCCGGTGGTGTTGATCCAAGCGTTTTACCGCACCACGGGCTTCGCCTGTGCCGCAACGCTTTTCCTGCTCTCTCTCGCACTGCTGTTCTCGCTGTTTTCCACCCTGGTGCAGTGGCGGCTGGGCCGATCCTCTTCCCGGGAGTTACCGCAATGATTGCGCTAGAAAACATCCAGTTCCACTACCCCCATAGCAGCGTGGGTGTTCACGACATCAACCTGCAGGTAGAAACGGGCGAATTTCTTGTGGTGGTGGGTGCCAGCGGATCGGGAAAAAGTACGCTTTTACAGCTTATCGCGGGCTTTCTCACCCCGCTTCAAGGGCGCGTTCTGCTTGATCATCAAGATGTTACCCAACTCTCTTGCGGCGAGCGCGGACTGGGAATCGTGCTGCAGGATTATGTGCTCTTCAATCATATGACGGTGCTTGGCAACGTCGCCTACCCGCTTAAGGTGAAAGGTGTTCGGCAAGTAGAGCGCCACCGACGCGCCCGCAAGATCCTCCATGATGTAGGTCTTGAGGCGTTGGAACATTACTACCCTTCCCAGCTTTCCGGCGGCCAGCAGCAGCGCGTGGCCATTGCCCGGGCGCTGGTATTCGAGCCCCGCGCCCTTCTGCTCGATGAACCGTTTTCGGCGCTCGACGCCTCCCGCCGCGAGTCGATGCGCCAGGAGCTCAAGCATATACAGCGTCAATTCGGCGTCACCACGCTGATGATCACCCATGATCAGGAAGAGGCGCTGATGCTGGGCGATCACGTCGCCGTACTTGAGCAGGGCGAACTCCTTCAACACAGCGCGCCCCACCAGCTTTACACGCAGCCTGTGAGTGAAGCCGTAGCACGTTTCATTGGTCGTACTAACTTTATCGACGCTCAGGTAATCAATTCGCAGCGCATTCAAACCGCCGACCTGGGCATCCTGGAAGTGACACCACACGCCTTTACAGTGGGGCAAACCGTGCGCGCCATGATTCGTCCCGAAGCCATTATTGCCAACCCGGTTAGCGATATCGTTAACCGGGTGCCCACCACGCTGGTCGAGCGGCAGTTTCTGGGCGCCCAGCAACGTCACTACCTTCTCTGCGGCACTACCACGTTGTCGCTTGAGTCGGCGTCAACGCCGGATCACATCACTCACGTGGCGCTCCCCCCACTCACATTCATCTCTTCAACCGCTGAGGTACCATCATGCAACGCGCTTTCGCTTATTGCCTACTCTCCGCCCTTAGCCTGCTGCCTTTATCGGCGTATGCGGCCAACACGCTTGACGCTGAGCTCTACGATGGCGAACAGGAACTCTACGAAGCTGCCCAGGAAGAAGGGCTGATTGTATCGTTTGATACCGGCCCGACCTGGGCTAACTGGCAAAGCCAGTTCAATCGTTTCACGGAACGCTACCCGGGTGTTCAAATTGTTTTTAACGACCTGGGCTCGGGTGCCACCGTGGTTGCTTTGGAGCAGGCCCGCAACCGCCCCCAGGCCGATACCGCCTACTACTACGCTTCTTCCGCCATTAATGCGCATGAGAAAGAGCTGTTAAGCCCCTTTACCCCCATCAATTTCGATAGCATTCCAGATGTCTTCAAAGCAGACGCGGGTGAGTGGTTCACGATTCACTCTTTGAACGTGGCCTTTATCGTTAATACCCAGTTAGTTGATGAAGTGCCGCAAAGCTGGGAAGACCTGCTCGATGAGCAGTACCGTAACAGCATTGTGTACCTTGACCCGCGCTCGACCGGGCAAGGCCAAGTCCTCACCCTGGCGGCCAATTATGCGATGGGGGGCGATCTCGATAACTTAACGCCGGGCATCGATTATCTTGCGGAATTGAGCCGCAACGGCAATGTTGCCCGTGTGGTTGGTACCACGCCCTATGCGCAGTTCGTGCGCGGTGAAATTCCTATCTGGATCGGCTATGAAAACGACGGTCTAAAAGCCAGCATTACCGATGGCATGGGCGACAACGCTGCGGTGGTGATCCCCGAAGAGGCTTCAGTGGCAGCGCCGTATGCTATTTCGCTGGTTAAGAACGGCCCGAACCCTAATGCCGGACGGTTGTGGCTGAACTATGTGATGTCGGACGAAGGCCAGCGTACCTTTGCGGAAGGATTTGTTCGCCCTGTCAACGGGGATATCGAGCTGCCCGACACACTGGTTGACGCGCCGCAGATTCGCCCGCTGGATGTACAAAAAGCGTCGAGCATTAGCGCTGATCTAAGCCACCAGTGGACTCAGCACGTCCTTAATCAATAAGGCCACGCCATGCCTCGTCTGCGCTTTTTTACTGTTTTGCCGCTGGTTCTACCCAGCGGCATTATCTATACGCTGTTTTTTATTGTGCCGCTGGCGCTCCTGGTCATCGCAGCACTTGACTCGCCTATCACCACCGGTGCCCGTCTGCTCAGTGAGGGGCTGGTGCTTAAAAGCCTGATGACGAGCGTCGCCTTATCCGCCAGCACCGCGCTGTTCTCGGTCGTCGTCGGCGTTGTGATTGCCGAGTTTCTTTACCACCAGCCAGCGCGCAGGCGCTTTTTCCTGCTTTGGCTGGTCTCGCTCCCGCTGGTGTTCAGCGGCCTGATTGTGGCGTATGGCTTTATCCTGCTATTGGGGCGAGCGGGCTTTATCACTCTGTCCCTGGCATTGATTGGGGTTGACCCCGCGTGGTTTGGCCGCTTTGTGTATACCCCTCAAGGACTGGTATTCGTGTATGCCTACTTCTTGGTACCCCGCGTGGTTCTGGTGATGCTGCCAGTGGTACAAGGGCTCAACCGCCGCCAGTTAGTGATGGCCGAAAGCTTTGGCGCCACTCGTTGGCAGCAGATTCGTGACGTTTACCTACCGCCGTTAATGCCCGCGTTAGTCTCCTCATGGAGCCTATGCGCAGCCGTTGCCTTCGGCGCCTATGGTACCGCTCTGGCGCTTACCGGTTCACAGATCAACCTGCTGCCACTACTGCTTTATAGCAATATTTCCGACGCGGGGTCTGATATGGCGTCCGTAGCTCTTCTCGCGCTGCTGATGATGTGTTGCTGCCTGTTGCTAACCTTTCCAGGTGAGTGGATACGCCGACGTGCTCAGCATCGCTAGCACAGAACTAGGGCGAGGCAGCACACTTGTCCCGCTCTATTCGATGGCAGCTGTTATTTGATGCTAGGCTACCTC
This sequence comes from Vreelandella sp. DA03-1M, assembly GCF_055725665.1. NCBI lineage: Bacteria > Pseudomonadati > Pseudomonadota > Gammaproteobacteria > Oceanospirillales > Halomonadaceae > Vreelandella > Vreelandella sp. DA03-1M. Next base: position 820,925 of record NZ_CM146798.1, on the reverse strand, counting down.
TACATACAGTACCTCCCACTCAGACAGCTGCCATGACCCAAACAACCTCCCAAACCCTCACCGTCAGCCAACTCAACCAGCGCGCCAAGCAAACCCTTGAACGCGATGTGGGCGAGGTGTGGGTGGAGGGCGAGCTCTCTAACGTTTCCCGCCCGGCGTCGGGGCATGTCTATTTCACGTTGAAGGATGACCGGGCGCAGATCCGTTGCGCGCTGTTTCGTCAGCGGGCGCGGTTTGTCTCGGCGCCGATGCGCGATGGCGATCAGGTCAAGCTGCGCGGGCGGGTGTCGCTGTTCGAGCCGCGGGGCGATTACCAGCTAATTGCCGATGCTGTGCAGGCGGCGGGCCTGGGAGAACTGCTGGCGGCCTTTGAGCGCTTGAAAGCGCAGTTGGAAGGCGAAGGCGTGTTTGCCAACGCCCGGCCACTGCCCTTCCCGCCCCGCAAGCTGCTGATATTGAGCTCCGCCACCGGGGCGGCCATTCGCGATGTGCTGGCGGTGCTGGAAGCCCGCTGGCCATTGGCGGATGTGACGCTGATTCCGGTGCCGGTACAGGGCGCAGAAGCGGCCCCTGCGATGATATCGGCGCTGGCATTGCTTAACCGTCAGGCGCGATTAGACCCAGAGCGCGATGTGATCTTGATCACTCGCGGCGGCGGTAGCCTGGAAGACCTCTGGGCGTTTAATAACGAGCACTTGGCGCGGGCGATTTTTCACTCCCGGCTACCGGTGATGTCGGCGGTGGGTCACGAGGTGGATGTTACCCTGGCGGATTTCGCCGCGGATATGCGCGCGCCCACCCCATCGGCCGCCGCCGAACGATTAGTGCCGGATCAGAACACCCTCAAGCGCCAGCTGGAGCATCAACACAGCCGCCTGCAGCGGGCCATGCAGGCACGGTTAGAGCGCGACAGCCAGCGGTTAGATACATTACGCGCCAAGCTGCGTCACCCCGGCGAGCAGCTCAACCGCCAGCGCCAGCACTTAACTGCCCTTGATCAGCGCTTAAATCGTGCCATGCAGCAAACGCTGACTCAGCAGAAAGCCCAGGTAGCGCAGTTGAATAGACGCTTAGCCAGCCAGGATATGACGCGGTTGCATCGTGCGGAAAGCGAGCGGGTAAGCCAACTACATCGGCGCTTGGGTGCGGCTATGCAGCGCCAGCTCGAAAGTCGACAGGCGCGATTAACCAGTGCTGCACGGGAGCTCAATGCAGTCAGCCCGCTGGCCGTATTGGGGCGGGGCTATGCGATTGCTCAGGATGAGCAGGGACAAGTCATACGGCGCGCGGAAGATACCCAGCCCGGCCAGAAGCTCAAGCTGCGCCTGGGCGAAGGCAGGCTGAATGTCGAGGTAAAGCGGCGCTTTAAGTAGCGCTGCGCTGGTGAATACCAACGCAAGCGGCTGCTCAAGACCGTTACTACGCTAACGTACTACGCAAAGGTACTACGCTAAGTACTACGCTAAGGTGCCGTGATCGAAAACAGCGCTGGGTTTTCCTGCGCCTCCTTTTGAATAGCGTCGTCAATCGGGGTGTCATAGGTCTTGAGTAAATAGCCCAGTACGGAATAAAAGCCGACCATCGCGATGAGATCAATGACGGCTTTCCGGCCTATCGCTTCCGCCAGCGCTGCTTCCTGCGTCTTGCTCAGGCGGTGCTGGTCCAGCAATGCATCTACCGCGTCGATGATCAAACCGTCTACGCCCGTACTCCGTTGTGGCACGCCGCGAATAGCGTTAATACGCGCTTCGGAAAACCCCAACGCCAGCGCTCGGCTAACGTGGTGCGCCCACTCGTAAGCGGACGCTAGACGAAACCCAGCGCGGAGAATCACCACTTCGGTCAGCTCTGGGCCTAGCGCATTCTCCTTCACCACATGCTGACGAAAAGGCGCCCACGCGGTCAGCAGCGCCGGATGATGCGCCATGGTGCGGTAGACGTTAAGAGCGCCAGCAAATCCTTCGCGCAGCTCCGCGATGTCATCGGGCCAGTCAGCGTCAGCAATCGGTAAGCAGGGAGATGGTTTCATCGGAGAATTCCTTATCGGGTCATTCAGCTATCGCGGCGTCAATGGCCTGGGCAATGCGTTCGATCAGTAGATCAATCTCGGCAGGTTCAATGGTATACGGCGGGGCTAATAACACGTGGTCCCCATAGACACCGCCAATCGTGCCTCCCATTGGGTAGCTGATCAGCCCTCGTGCCATTGCTTGGCGTTTGATCTTGGCGTGGATTTTTCGGGCAGGATCAAAGGGGGTCTTTTGCGCTCGATCGGCAACCAGTTCGATGCCGCGGAACAGCCCCCTTCCCCGAATGTCGCCCACATAGGGGGACTCGCCCAGCGCCGCTTCGAGGCCGCTTTGTAATCGCGCCCCCATGGCGTTCACGTTGGCCAGCGTTGCTGGCCGGGCAATAATCTCCACTACTTTATTGGCGGCGGCGGCAGCGACCGGATGCCCCAAGTACGTATGCCCATGTTGAAAAAGGCCGGAGCCGTTGGCGAAGCTATCAAAAATAGCCGACGACAGCATCACCGCCCCAATCGGCTGATAGCCGCCGCCCAGGCCTTTAGCGATGGTGATAATGTCGGGCGTTATGCCTTCCTGCTCGCAGGCGAACATCGTTCCTGTCCGCCCCATGCCGCACATCACTTCGTCGAGAATCAGCAACACGCCATACTGGTCACAAATCTTGCGGATACGTTTGAAGTAATCCGCCTCCGCGGCCACTGCGCCCAAGGTGGCGCCGACCACCGGTTCGGCCACAAACGCCATCACGCTTTCAGGACCCAGTTCACGTATTTTGGCGTCAAGTTCGTCTGCCAACCGAGCGGCATACGCCTCTGGCGTCTCGTCGTTGCCCTTATCACGGTAGGCGTAGCAGGGCGAGACGTGGTGGGTCTCGGGTAGCAGGGGCTGAAACTGCTGGCGCCGCATGGCATTGCCCCCCGTGGCTAATGCACCAATCGTGTTGCCGTGATAGCTCTGGCGCCTGGCAATAATGTGGCACCGCTGAGGCTCCCCCACTTCCACGTAATACTGGCGCGCCATTTTTAAAGCCGCTTCAACGGCCTCCGACCCACCCGATACCAGGTAGACATGGTTTAACGGCTCAGGCGCCAAATCCACTAGCTTCTCCGCTAGCGCTTCTGCGGCGTCCGTGGTGAAAAAACCGGTATGCGCGTAGCAGAGGTTATCGATTTGATCGCGCATGGCCGCCAGCACTTCCGGGTGAGCGTGCCCCACGCTGGTCACAGCCGCCCCTCCCGACCCGTCTAGGTACTGGCGCCCCTCAGTATCGGTGATATAAACGCCCCGCGCAGAGGCAGCGCGCGGCAGCACCTGCCCAATACTGCGATGAAGAAGTCGCGTCATGGAAGCTTCCCTTTAAAATACCTAGAACCCGATCATCTCGACATACGACGATCTTTATATACGGCTATATCGGCATAAGAGTGGCACGACCTGACGAGATAATGCAACAATCAAATCATATTATTTTATATTAAAACAAATGAATCATTGTTACGATTCAACTTACCCCATGCCCACGCCGTGCTAAGAGGCAAAGCAATATGTCAAAAAGCGACCCGCTAAGAGATCAGATCATTGCGCAGTTCGATACGCTGTCTGCCCAGCTTCAACAGGCAGCGCGCTACTTACTTGAGCACCCGGAAGAGGTGGCGCTGGTGTCGATGCGTGAATTAGCGCGCCATGCGGCGGTACAGCCGGCCACCATGACACGGCTGGCCAAGGTATTGGGGTTTCAAGGCTACAATGATATCCGTACCTACTACGCAGAAACATTGCGCCGAAAAAGCGACGGTTTCGCTGCCAAGGTGCGCCAACACCCCACAGCAGCCGCTGGTACGACGGAAAGCGATATTGCCCATCAGATGCTGCACGGGTTAAGCGTACAACTAACAACACTTTGTGCGCCGGAGACCCTGAAACGCATAACCGCCATGGCCGATAGGTTAGCGGCGGCGAACAAAGTGTATGTCCTCGGCTTACGCTCCAGCCATGTGGTGGCCTGGCATTTTCATTATGTTATGTCGCTGCTCGGCGAGCGCTCTGTCCACCTTGATGGCCCAGCGGGCACCGGGGGCGACGCGCTAATGCGCGCCAAATCTGATGAGGTGGTGCTTATCGTATCCATCAAACCGTATACCGTGGATTCGCTAGCGCTGGCGCAATTGGCAAAAGATAAGGGCTTGGCGATTCTGTCGATCACCGACAGCGAAGTATCACCGCTGGCAGGCATTTCCGAGCAGACGATTTACTGCCCTACGGAGAGCTATAGCTTCTTTCATACCCTGACCCCCGCCTTAGCCATTTCGGAAGTTCTCTGCACGCTACTTGCCGAACGCGACCGCCCTACCGCACTAGACGCCTTGCAGCACGCGGATGACCACCACTTACAGCTTAAAACCTACTCGAATACGCTACCCCGGCGCTCACCTCAAGGGGAGTGATCAATAGGCGAATGCCGACGTTATCTGGCTAGGAAGGTAGGCTAAGGGGAAAAGTAAAAAGGCGCTACAAGCAGTAGCGCCTCTGGCCCAGCCAAGTGTTATTCGCCGTGCCTGGTGCAGCCGTTAGTGACCTTTTTTCTGGTCATCCTTTGATTTCTGGCTGTCGGAATCGGTATTAACGTGATGGGTATCCGGCATTGGATTGGCATCATCGTGGTGATCGTCGCGGTCTTTAGGCGCTTTTTTATCGTGCTCGGAGGCTTGAGTCATCGCTTTTTCCTTATGGTGAGGGTCTGGGTTTCCTTATTGCCCTGGCTATCTCAGCCAACCGGGCTCCTTGAATAGCATGATAAACGCAAAAATGAAGGCTAATAATTTCGCCTCCTATCCAAGCTGCTTTTACTGTAGCGGTTATTGACTAACTTGCAATGCAGCAGCGCGGCGTCCAATCAATCATCTTTTTAAAAATATCCATTTAAAAACAGATAGTTGAATATTTAAAAACGCTTTCAGAGGACCATATTGGTAATCCCAATAACGCTTATGGTTTGCCGCTATCGATTAGCGTTGTTAGCGGCTTTTTGTGCTGGCTTTTTATGCCAAATGTGCTTGCCAAACTGTCTTTGCTAAACCGTTCTTACTAAACCGTTCTTACTAAACCGTCCTTACTAAAGAACAGTGGCCGCATTAAGCGGCCACTGGTTTCACTCATTTTTTATCAGCCACATCAGCAATGTTAGGGCGTGTGGTTAGTCCCCGACCCTTGGGTGTTGCCGGAGGGTGTGCTCGACCCCGCCAAGCCCTGGCTATGTTTCTGGTGGTCATGCTTTTGGTGCTCATGTTTCTGGCCATAGCTCTCAGGTGCAGAGCGCTCAGTTGTGGGCGTTGGGGTGGGTGAGCCTGCAACTCCCGCCTCCTGATGCTGCGGGGCATTTACATTCGCATCGTTAGCGCGATGGGAATCACCTTTAGCAGAAGCAGATTCGGCTTTTTCATGGGCGGATTCCGCTTTTTCATGAACAGTATGCTGAGCCTTATCCGCTTGCGCTTGCCCGGTTTCGGCGGCCTTATGCATAACGCGGTCGCGATACTCACCCATGTACTCATCCTCTTTCTTGGTGGCGGGGAAAATACCGCCTAAGGCGGCACCCAGCGCAAATCCGAGTGCGCCGACCACTAGCGGATGGTCCTGGATAAAATCGGAGGCTTGGCTCACGGACTGGTGAGCACGATGCTCCATATCGTGCATGCGATCGTGAGCACTGTGCTGAAGATGGGATGAAGAATTGCGCATATTATCCCCCATTTGGTGAGCCTTACTGCCCCATTGCTGTGCGGTGTGCTTGGCTTTTTCGCCTAAGTGTTGGGCTTTGCCTTTGGCACCGTCTTTCATGCTGTTGGCACCTTCTTTCGCCCGGCTCATACGGCCTTGACCATCGCTATGGCTTTCTGAACCACCGCTGTAGGTGGGGGTTCCAGCGTTGGGATGCGTGCCTTCATGCACGGGTATACCTGGCGCGCCATGGGAGCCGCTAGTGCCCGATGAAGACTGCCCGCCGGTGTAAAAGCGCTGGTCGATATCAGACGCGTACTGCTGCTTGTGGTGTGGCTCATTTGGGTGACGCTGGGCCAGCATTAACCAGCCAAGACCGGCAGTGGTGACCAGAAACGGCAGCGGGTTCTGCTTAATGGTGGTGCCTAAATTAGACACGAATTCGTTAGCGCCTCCATGGCGAATATACTCATAGGAGGTATTCAACAGCTGCTGAGGAGAGAAGCGCTCTTCGATTTCATGCAGGGTAGAATCAAGGCGCTCGCGCGATTGATTGATATCCTTTTCAATCTCTTCGGGACTGCGCTGATGATCATGATCCGTCATTTCAACTCCTCCTTGACGTTGTGCTGATGCTGTTTCGCCGTTGTTTTGTCGCTTTGCAAACTATGCATCGTACGGCTGGGCATCAAATTACGCGCCTGCAGTTTCTTCTGGCCCGCTTTAAGCATCATCACACCGATAACCGACACAACGACGCCGACAATCAACGCAGAGAGCCACGGTGTGGTCTCGGGCGGAAGCACCTCATTAAGCAGAAAGACTAACGCTGCCAACAGGGTTAAAAAGCCGCCCATCAGTACCGCACCGGCCATCGCAATCGAAGCAATGGCGCCCATTGCTTGATGGGTTTTCTCGGTCATCTCGGTCTTGGCGAGCGCGGCTTCGTTGCGCACCAGCGAGCTAATTTCCTGCATCACCGTCGACAGTAGCGTACCGACCGATGAACTTTGCGACGTGGGTTTGTTATCCGAATCCATTCTGTGCCTCCCTGGCCCTTACGTTAGGGCATTCCATTTTCTCGACCCGATGAACCTAGTGCTCCATTACCGGCAACGGAGCTGCCTGAAAGACTTGATGATTGGCTAACTGGTGACGCCTGCCCGGCAGGTACGTTTTCCTGCATCGGAAGACCCGTTGCGCGCTCGTCGGTGGTATTTGAATAACGTGAGTGCGAATCGTCACTATGCGAGTGCTGGCCAGAACTACGCAGAAAGCGGGAAGCCAAGAAACCAGCGGCAATAACACCACCTATAAACAGCGCGGGTTCGCGGCGGCTAAAACTCTTCGCTTCATTGCAGACGGTGTGTAAATCTTTATCCCGCAAACTATGCGAAAAGCGCTCAGTGGTGTCAGCAAACTTTCGTGCTTGTTTAGAAAAATAAGGCTGCTGCTGATTATCAAACTCGTCGGCCATCTTTTGTAGAACGCCGGTTAGCTTGTGGGACTGATCTGCAGCAGTATCGCGCTGTTGATTAAAATAGCTTTCAGCTTGATGATGGGCCGCATCACTCACCTCATGTGCGGTATCGCGTCCTTGCTGTTTGAGCGACTCCGTTGAGTGGCTTGTCTGGTTGGGTGCGCCTGGATTGGGCTGCTTTCCTTGATCGGTCATCTGTCACTTCCTCCTTGTCGTCTCACTTGTCAGCATCCGTGGTGAAACACAATCAGCGTCACTGCGAATCTATCGAGTGCACCTCATTAACGCTACGACGGTTAATACCTAATACGTTAATAAAATTATGCACTTAGAGAAAATAAGCACCTATCCTAGTGAACTTATCCTCATCCTCCTTAATAGATTGATTACCCTCAAAACATAGTGCTTGATATAGCGCTTATAAAAGTTAGTGCTTTTAAAGCCTAGCTCTTTTAAAATCGAGCACCTCTAAAACCGAGCACCTTTAAAACATAGCGCTCTTTCTATTATTGTCAATTTATGCGCGCCGCCATTTAAAAACCCAACCATTTACTTAACATAGGTTATTTATTTATCAGAATTGGCTTATTAACTTAACGCTTGTTATCGAAACTCAGCTAAATCCCTGAAATCAATAAAAGACCATTCATTAGCGTGGCTTGCTTGTTTCTACGCCTTTGGTCTACGTTAAATGTTGGTGAGTATTCGAGGAGTGAATATTCGCTGTTTTCCTTAGGTGTTAACCATCAATGTTAACCATCAGTCATAAGTAGTAACCATCCGTTTGAACGACACACATCCGTGCTAACAATGGAGTGACCGCACATGAGTGATCATAAGCAACCTCCCCAGCATCAAGATAAGCAGCCGGGCGATGAGTACGCGATGCACCCGGAGCCTGAGTACATACGCGAAAGCTACCGCGGCACTGACAAGCTGTTAGACAAAGTCGCGATTATTACCGGCGGCGACAGCGGCATTGGTCGTGCCGTGGCCGTTCACTATGCCCGCGAGGGCGCGGACTGTACGATTGCCTATTTAGACGAAGATAAAGATGCCGAAGAGACCAAACGGTTAGTCGAAGCGGAAGGCCGCCGCTGCTTGGTATTAAAAGGCGATGTCGCTGAACCAGAATTTTGCCGCGATATTGTTAAGCGCACGCTCGATCACTTCGGTAAGATTAATATTGTGATCAATAATGCCGCGGAGCAGTACGATTGGGGGGATATTACCGAGATCCCCGATGATCAGCTGCTGCGTACGTTTCAGACCAACATTTTCAGCCATTTCTATCTCACTAAATCTGCCCTGCCGCATCTCGACAAGGGCGATACGATCATCTGCACGTCCTCTATCAATGCCTTTAAGGGCAACGATACGCTGATTGATTACACCGCTACCAAAGGCGCTATTCAGGGGTTGGTGCGCTCGCTGGCGATGTCGCTAATGGATCGCGGCATTCGTGTTAATACCGTGGCACCGGGGCCGGTTTGGACACCGCTGATTCCGGCAAGCTTTGACGAGGAGAAGGTAGCGTCCTTTGGCGGCCAAGTGCCGATGAAACGCGCCGGGCAGCCCAGTGAAATGGGGCCTGCGTATGTTTATCTGGCAAGCGAGGAGTCGTCCTACATGAGCGGCCAGACCATGCACTTGAATGGTGGCGTGATTCTTAACACGTAAGTGCTTACCTCAGAGCCAATCTACCAAGGGCGGCTTCGTCGCCCTTACAGACGTATCTTAGCCCCTCAAACTTCCCGTTCGGGAATATTTTCTTCTTCAGCACTACTCCCAAGGCTAAAAATTACCGGACGGGAATAATTACTGGGTTTTGTCCCCAGGCATGGTCTATGATTACCGTACGGTAATTTATTGGACTATTGCTATGACCGCGCCTGTAGAAAATGCTAAACGTATACGCAGCAGTGAAGAGTTAGGCAAGCTGGTTCAACAAGCTCGGCGCGAGCAGTCATTGCTGCAAAGTGATATCGCCGGGCTTGCGGGTACCGGCAACCGCTTTATTGTCGATCTTGAGCGCGGAAAACCCACATTACAACTGCAAAAAGTGCTCGATGTGCTAGATCTAATGGGGTTGGAGGTAGTTATACGTCGTAAGGGTAGTCACCATGACTGACCATAGCGAAGCGCTCGACCTGTTCTGGGGGAAGCTGCATATAGGGCGTTTGCATAATAACCGGCCGCTGCGGTTTGAATATACCCATGAGTGGCTAACTAATAGCCAAGCGAATAGCCTCTCCCCCCAATTACCGCTGACTCAACAGCAACATAGCGGTGATAGTGTGTTGGCGTACTTCGAGAATTTACTGCCTGAGGGTGAGCTACGCCGCTATATTGAGCTACGCCATCACACCACCACTATTTTTGGTCTTTTAAGGTCGATTGGGGGCGATACAGCAAGTGGCTACACCCTGCTCCCGCAAGGTGAAATACCCCAGTCCGCTAGCTATCGCGAAACTCACTGGAAAGCGATCAACGACTTTCTGCATAACGAAAGTCAGGGGGAATTAACGGGACAGCTTGCACCTCAAGCGCGAATTTCATTAGCGGGCGCCCAAAATAAATTGCTGTTAATGATACTCGCCGATGGCAGCCCGGCGCTTCCTGAAGGAGCCGCTCCTTCAAGTCATATTTTGAAACCTGATATTCGTGGTTTGAAAGGGGTTTGGTGCTCGGCACTTAATGAAACGTTCTGCATGCAGTTAGCGTCCACGCTAGAGCTCGGGGTGGCCGAAGCCACTTTCCAACCTGAAACACGCGCTTGTTTGGTCAAGCGCTATGACCGTTTTTACGATAGCCATGGCAACTTACAGCGTTATCACCAGTTAGACGTTTGCCAATTAGCAGGTACGCCTTCCACTCTTAAGTACGAAAGCGATGGTGGGCCCAGCCTCATAGAGTGCCGACAGTTACTTCAGGAGGCGGGCGTCCCGGCAAAGGATTTACTGCGTTTCGTTCAGTGGTTTTTCTTCAATCTGTTTATTGGCAATAACGATAGCCATGCTAAAAATCTTTCTATACTTCAGACGCCACAGGGCATTCAATTAGCGCCTTTTTATGACTTAATGTGCACAACGCTCTATAGCGGTCTCTCAAATCGCTTTGCATTCCAGGTGGCAGGCATTGATAAGCCGGGTAGCATTGAACGCCAGCATCTGGCGTCTCTCGCCCAGACGTTGGGATTTAAACCTGCTTACTTCATGCATATAGGAGCGCGTATCGCCGATGAAATGATCAGCGTTTTGCCTTCTGTCGTAAGAGCACTGCAGGAGTTCGCGATGCCAGGGACTGAGCATGTTTTGTTGGAGCACCTGTCTCAGCGCATTAAGCAAAACTGCCAAAAAATGACCAAACGCTGGATGACTTAAGCACTCGGGCACTCCAACCACTCATTATCTACTGCTCATCTTCTACTACTTACTATTCACCGCGTCCTACCCCGTCAACGTTTTCACCAATACCTTCGATTTACGGGCGTGGTTATAGGTTTCGCGTTTCAGCGGGGGCAGGTCTTCCAGGCTGGCCGCTCGAAAGCCGCGCTCTACAAACCAGTGGGCGGTGTGGGTGGTCAGCACGAACATTTCGTTTAAGCCGCGCTGGCGGGCACGGCGCTCCATGGCTTCCACCAAGCGCTCGCCGCGCTCGCCGCCACGGTAGCTGTCGTGCACGGCTACGCAGGCGAGTTCGGCAATACTGGTATCGGGGAAGACATGCAGCGCGGCGCAGCCGATCACCATGCCGTCGCGCTCGATCACCATGTAATCATCGATTTCGTGCTCCAAGCGCTCGCGGGAGCGGGCGACCAGCATACCCCGCCGCTCTAGCGGCTCCAGCAGTTCCAGCAGGCCGGCCACATCGTTGAGCGTCGCCGGACGCAGCTGTTCGTAGCGGTGCTGGGTGATCATGGTACCCACGCCGTCACGGGTGAACAGCTCACCCAGTAAGGCGTCATGGTTGTGCCAGGAGAGCAGGTGCGTGCGCGCCACGCCTTCCCGTGCGGCGGTGCAGGCGGCCTGTAAATGGCGGGCTAACTCACTGCCAGGAACGGCATTGGTTAAACGCGGCTCGGCTTCTGCTGGCGAGAGTTGGCGCAGCAGTGCGCCGTGCTCATCTTCTAACCCTTCCGACTCACCGAGCAGAATCAGCTTGTCGGCTTTCAGCGCCACGGCGGCGTGCTGGGCGACTTCAGAGGCGTCCAGATCGAACACTTCGCCGGTACTGGAGAAGCCCAGCGGCGGCAGCAGCACCAGCGAGCCTTTTTCCAGCAGGCCTTGAATCGCGCTGGCGCGCACCCGGCGTACTTCACCGCTGTGGTCGAAGTCGATGCCTTCACGCACGCCAAGCGGCTTGGCGGTGACCAGGTTGCCAGAGATGACGCTCAGCTCTACACCGTGTAGCGGCGTGCTGGGTAGGCCTAATGAAAGCCGCGCTTCCAGCCATAGCCGCTGATGGGCGGCGACCTGCTCTACGTGGGCCATGACGGCGCGATCCGCTACCCAGCGACCGTCGATACGCGTGGGCTCAACGCCTGCGGCGGTGAGCGATTCATGCACCTGAGGGCGAATGCCAAACACCACGACTAAGCGCACACCCAGGGTGTGCAACAGGGCCAAATCCTGAATCAGCTGCTCCCCGCGGCCAGACGCCATGGCTTCGCCTTCAATTAAGATGACAAAGGTTCGCCCCCGGTGGGCATTGATGTAGGGGGAGGCGTTACGAAACCAATCAACAAAGGGGAAGCGCGTATCCAAGGGCCGCTCTCCGGCAGCAGGTGAAAGAAACATCAGACGTTTACCACGCCCAATGGGTTACTTTACCAGAGCACGAAAAACAGCGGCACCTTCTAATGCAAATCTGCTCAATCTAATGCAGATAAACATGAAGATGCCGCTGTGATGTTCCCGCTCAGGTACTTCTTAACGTCTTTCGAGCCGTGGCGTACTGCGTTTTATAGGCACTGCTGATTAGCTATTAGCCAACCAGTGGTTAGCCGAACATGCCTTTGAACATAAAGAAGAACAAAATCGCAAGACCGGCACCGGCGGGTAGTGTGATCAGCCACGACATGGCAATCGTACCGATAACCCGCAGGTTCAACGCCGCCATACCGCGTGCAAGCCCCACCCCAAGAATCGCCCCTACCAGTGTGTGGGTAGTGGAAATTGGCAGGCCCGTGCCAGAAGCCAGTACGACCGTGGTGGCCGCCGCCAGCGTGGCAGCAAAACCACGGCTGGGGGTAAGCTCGGTAATACCGGTACCCACGGTCGCGATGACTTTATGGCCGTAGGTGACCAGACCCACAACGATACCGCCGCCGCCGAGTACCAGCACCCACCAAGGCACCAGCGCAGAACCACCAATTTCGCCGCCGGTTTGTACTACGCTGATCACCGCTGCCAGCGGGCCAACCGCATTCGCCACATCGTTTGAACCATGTGCAAAGGCCATGGCACAGGCGGTGAAGATCATCAACACGCCGAACACGCGCTCTACGTTGGCATAGCCGAAGTGATCATTTGCGTTGTGCTCGAACTTGATACGCCGCTGCATAATCAAGCCGATGCCCATAATCACCAACCCCAGCAAGATTGACAGCAGCAGGCTCTGATTAAAGGTTAAGTCCAGCCCCACATGGGACAACCCTTTGGTCAGCGTGACCATCGAAACGATAAAGCCCACCAGAAACACATAGCCCGGCACGTAGCGTTTAGCAGCCGTGAACGGGTTGGCATCTTCAAAAATCAGGTGGTGAACCGATTTAAACAGCAAAAAGCCAATGGTGCCCGCCAGTAAGGGAGAAACCACCCAGCTCGCAGCAATCGTGCCTACGGCGCCCCAATCCACTGTGGAGGGGCCTAACCCTGCGACAGCAAAGCCCACAATCGCGCCGACAATCGAGTGCGTCGTGGAAACCGGCCAACCTTTCATAGACGCGGCAAGCAGCCATGTTCCCGCCGCCAGCAGTGCCGCCAGCATGCCGTATACCAACAGCTGCGGATCATCTTGCAGTAGTTGGGGGTCGATAATACCTTTACGAATCGTATTGGTAACCTCGCCACCGGCTAACCAGGCGCCGAGAAATTCAAAAACAACAGCGATCAAGATCGCTTGTTTGATGGTGATCGCTTTCGACCCCACCGAGGTTCCCATCGCATTGGCGACATCATTCGCACCAACGCCCCAGGCCATAAAGAAGCCAAACAAACAGGCCAGGATAATGAAGATTTCACCGTACTGGGCAATAATCAGCATGAAGATCCCCTTAGCGGGCGGTCAGTATCTGCAGACGGCTACCCACACGCTCAGCGCGATCAGATAGTTCGCCAACCCATTCAATGATTTTGTAGAGGAAGATCACGTCCACAGGCGGTAACTGGCTCTCAAGCGAGAACAGTTGGCGACGGATCGTCACTTGTTGATCGTCGGCTTGGTGCTCAAGGGTGTGCAGTTCACGGATCATGTTCTGCATGACGTCGGAGACGTTTTTTCCAAAGCCGGACTCAAGCAGATCCTTGAGTTCTTCCAGTGCCTGGCGGGCTTGGGCAACACAAGCAACACTGGTACGGATGTAATCGCGCATTGCATCGGCCAGTTCATCCGGCACGCGCATTTTACGCCCTAACATAATGCCGGTAATGTCACGCACCTTGTTGGCGATCTTGTCCTGCACGCTGATCAAATCAAGCAGATCGGAGCGCGACACCGGAAGAAACATGGTGTTGGGCAGGTTCAACCGCAGCTCTGTTTTCAGCGTATCGGCGTCATGCTCTAAGCGGGTGACGTTTTCGCGCAGTTCAGCCGCTTTGTCCCAGTCATCAGCCAGCGTTGCTTCAAAAAACGGCAACAGCTGATCGGCACATTCATTGGCCTTGACGATATGGGCCAATAACGGCTGGAATGGCGAGCGGCCAAACATCGAAGAAAAAGGATTGGAGGTAACCATAATGCCTTTTAGCCTGTTTTCGGGAAGCCTGGAAATGGCGGCGGCGCCAGTATAAAGAGTGCGCCCGCCGCCGTCATGAAAAGTTCATAAATGTAATCAAATATTCATTTAAATGTCACGATAACGAGGTGGCGAGCGTCATGAAAAACCTAAACCCCATGGAAGTGGAACTTAAACTGGCCCTTGCCCCTGCAGGGCCTGCGGCGCTTACGCAACACCCGCATCTCGCCTCATACCCTGCGCGTAAACAGTCGCTGACTAACACCTACTTTGATACCCCCCAGGGCGATCTGGCCAAAGCACGTATTGCGCTGCGCTTGCGTCAGGTAGACGGCCAAGTGCTACAAACGGTGAAAACCGCAGGCCAGGGCGGCGGTGGGCTCTCGCAACGAGAAGAGTGGGAGTGGCAGGTTTCAGGGCCAGAGCTGGACCTCGAATCCATCGCCAAGCTCCCCCCTTTTCAAGGGGAGCTAAGCGGTGTGCTAGACGCCCTCGCCCCCCAACTCAGCACCGATTTCACGCGGCGCAGCTGGCAGCTAACCGATGGCTTAGTAACCCCAGGTTCAACCAACCAGCGCAGTCATATTGAGCTGGTACTGGATGAAGGTGAAATTATCAGCGGTGGCTACCGCACACCCATCCGCGAGGTAGAACTGGAATTAAAGGACGGCGACCCGGAAGCACTGTGGACATTGGCACTGACACTTTCAGAACAGGTACCGCTGCGCCCTTCAGATAGCAGCAAAGCATCTCGGGGCAATGCACTTAGTAACCAGCACTGGCCACTTCCCGAGGCGCACTCCCCGGCTGAGTGGCTACATCGCGCAACGCTGGCGCTGGATGCCTACCACGACAGCCAGCAGGCAAGCTTTCTAAGCGATGCCCAACAGGCGTTAGCCAGCCTCGCCGACCACCCCGCGCTGGATGCCGATGCCCGCGTGTACGCTCAGGCGTTACCCGGCGGCTTAGATGCCCATGGTCAGCCCAGCACGGCTTACGGTAACGCTGCGTTGGCACTGGCCCATCGCTTGGCGTACCAAACCGAGCTACGCTAACGGCTTAATGCTATTTCAGGACTGTTTTTAAGGACCGTATTGAGGCCCACTTCAGGATGATGCGATGAATTTAAACTTAACCCCCGGTGCGGAAGGCCTACGCGCTCAACTGTTTCATATTATTTTCGAATCCGACACACCGGGCGCTAAAGCCTTTGATATTGCCTTGATCGGGGCTATTTTGTTGAGTGTCGCGGTCATCCTGTTGGGTAGTATCGAGATTTACGCCGAACGCTACGGGCCCATTTTCTTCTACATCGAGTGGGCATTAACGATACTGTTCAGCTTAGAGTTACTAGTTCGCATTTACTGCCTTGAACGCCCCATGCTCTATCTAAAAAGCTTTTATGGGATCGTCGACTTAATCGCTATTTTACCTACTTGGCTAGTGCTACTGGTCCCTGGCGCTCATGGGCTGGTGATTGTTCGCTTGCTGCGAGTGCTGCGTATTTTCCGTATTTTGCGACTCATGGAATTTGTTGGCGAAGCCAGCCTGCTACTCGACGCGTTAAAACGCAGCCTGCGTCAAATACTGCTGTTTTTCTCTGCCATTTTCATGGTGGTCACGCTGTTCGCGGCGTTGATGTACACCATTGAATCACCGGAAGCGGGCTTCACCAGTATTCCTATGTCGATGTACTGGGCGATCGTTAGCATGACCACCGTGGGCTACGGCGACATCGTCCCCGCCACCGCGTTGGGTAAAGCGATTACAATGATCCTGATGCTGCTGGGCTACTCGATTATTGCTGTGCCCACCGGGGTATTCTCCGCTCAGGTGATCCGCTCAATACGCGAGGATCGTTACTCGGAGGAAGCCTGCCCCGGCTGCGGTTACGACCGCCATGAGAAGCGGGCCCGTTACTGCCTGCGCTGCGGCACTTGGCTAGACGAAGACAGCGAAGACCCGCGTAAAAAAGACGATAAAGATGAGTCCGCTTCTGACTAGCTTGCGCCTAACGCTAAGCCTGGAAGGGCGTGATATCACCGCGTCCTTCGCGAATGATTTTAGGCGGCAGCTCGCGCAGGTCGATAACGCTGGTGGGGTCTAGATGGCAAGCGCCGCCATCGATAATGGCATCCAGATGCGCGCCAAAACGCTCGCGGATCTCCTCCGGGTCGTTCATGGGAAAATCATCGCCCACCGGAATGAGCGTCACGCTCATCAACGGCTCCCCCAAGGCTGCCAGCAACGCATGCGTAATGCGGTGATCCGGCACACGTACACCAATGGAGCGGCGTTTGGGGTGCAACAATAGCCGCGGCACTTCTGAAGTAGCATCCAAGATATAGGTGTACGGCCCCGGCGTATGCGCTTTCAACAACCGGAAAACGTCGTTATCCACCTTAGCGTAGGTGCCGATCTCTGATAAATCGGAGCACACCAAAGTGAAGTTGTGTTTATCGTCCAGTGAACGCAGCCATTTAATCTTCTCAATGGCTTTCTTCTCACCCAGGTGGCAGCCCAAGGCATAGCCTGAATCGGTGGGGTAAGCCACTACGCCGCCTTTACGAATGATTGCAATCGCCTGATCAATCAGCCGCTTTTGCGGGTTTTCCGGGTGAATCTGGAAATATTGGCTCATAAAACTACTCCTTTCATAGCTCACTGTCTTAGCGGTTCCTACAGCATAGCTGACCATAGCTGGTGATAACTTAAGCTGACGAGAACTTAAGCTAACGAAAACTTAGCCATTCGCTAACAGACCGGGGGCGGCATCGCGTAGATGCACCAAGCGCGGATGCTGCCATATCGGGGGCGCTGCCGTGCGCGATACCAAGCTCATACTGCCGGGTGCTGCATGGCTGCCGGGAAAGTGAAAGTCGCTGCCCAAGGAAGCGTATAACTCACGCTCGACCAGCTGGCGCGCCAAGTCACGGGTGCTATCCGGGTTCTGCTGGCCGCTAACCAGCTCAACCGCTTGGCCGCCCGCCGCCTGGAAGGTATCCATCAACAGCCCACGCTTGCGTCGAGTAAGTCCATGGCGCAATGGATGGGCGATCACGGCAACGCCGCCTGATTCCACAATCCAGCTCACGGCTTCGCTGATTTCCGGCCAGTGGGCTTTGACATCGCCCTTCTTGCCGCTGCCCAGGTAGCGCTTAAAGGCACTTGCCCAGTCGGGCACCACTCCTTCAGCTACCAAGGCACGGGCAAAATCCGGGCGGCCTAGGGGGCGGTCGCTGCCTGCGTGAAGGCGCGCTTTTTCTAGGGCGTCGGGTAAGCCTACTTTTTCCAGTCGTTCGGCAATGACTTCCGCACGCTGGATACGCGCCTCACGCTGCTGAATCAAGCCTTCCACCATCGGCCCCTGCAAGCCGCCGGGCATCAGCGCCACGACATGAATATTGACTCCTTGCCAGCGTGTGGATAACTCACAGCCGGGGATAAGACACAGCCCTGCTTGCTCGGCGGCGCGGCCCGCTTCTTCAATGCCGTCCATGGTATCGTGATCGGTAAGCGACATATGCGTCAGCCCGCGCTCGGCGCACAGTGTTACCAGCTCAGTGGGCGATAGCGCGCCATCAGAAGCAGTGGAGTGCATGTGCAAATCAACCGGGTAACGCTGATCGGCATCAAAGGTATAAGGAAGTCGAGACATAAGCATGACGCCGTGTGAGCAGTTTGTCAGAATGCGCTTTTCAGCTGTGAATAAATCGTTCGCTATGGGTAAGATATGGTGCGCGCATCTGTCTGCGCGGTCAATGAACGCTCACTTTTCATCCCCTTCTTTTCAAGGAGTTATATCCACATGCTATACGCCATTATGAGTGAAGACGTGCCCAATAGCTTAGAGCGTCGTTTAGCGGCTCGCCCTGATCACCTCGCCCGCCTGGAAGCGCTGCGTGACGAAGGCCGGATAGTGTTAGCTGGCCCTCACCCTGCCATCGACGCTGAAAATCCCGGCGATGCTGGCTTTTCCGGCAGCTTGGTCGTGGCGGAGTTTGAGAGCCTGGAAGAGGCTAATGCATGGGCGGATGCCGACCCATACATGATTGCGGGGGTCTATGCCAAGGTAATTGTTAAGCCGTTCAAGAAAGTTTTGCCTTGACCCCAATAGGCGAGTGTGGAGGGTCCGCCCGCTTTTTCACAGAGCCTGTGGAAAACTCTGTGCAAACCCGGCGGACGCTTTGCGCTAAGCCAGAGCCAGCGCCGACGGCGACAAATTGATCATTTTTTAACCACTTCTTCATTAAACGGATATCTGCGTGACCCAACGTTCAAATGCTTTGCCTGCCCTCGCGGCGTTAACCACGCCTCTACTTACCTGGAACGAGGGAGCACCCCACGCAACCGCATTTGATGACATCTATTTCACCCGTGGCGATGGGCGCGCTGAAACCGAACATGTTTTTCTGGGTGCCAACCATCTTCCCCAGCGCTTTGCTGAGTGGAAAGCAGCAAGGCCGTTCGTCATTGGTGAAACCGGCTTTGGTACCGGGCTGAACATACTCTGCGCTTGGGCTTGTTTTGAGCAGCATGCAGCGCCCAATGCGCGGCTGCACCTGTTATCCACAGAGAAGTTTCCTCTTGAGCATGAGGCGCTGGAACAGGCGCTTAGTGCTTGGCCTTCGCTAGCGGCTTATGCACAGGTGCTATGCGCCCAGTGGTCCGCTGCCGTGAGCGGCATTCACCGCCTGCACTTAACCGAGCGCGTCACGCTTGACCTGCATTTCGGCGATACCACTGAGCGCCTGGAGCAATTAGATGGCCAAGTCGACGCCTGGTTTTTAGACGGTTTTGCGCCTTCTAAAAACCCCGATATGTGGCAGCCAGCGCTATTTAACGCCATGGCCGCTCGTTCACGCCCCGGCGCGACATTCGCCACCTTTACCTGCGCTGGTATCGTCAAACGGGGATTAAAAGCCGCAGGCTTTAGCTGGAAGAAAGTGCCAGGCTATGGTCGCAAGCGGGAAATGCTCGCGGGCAGTATCGAAACGCCGCCTGTGGAGCAGCGCCGCCAGGCAACGCCCTGGTTTACCCCGCCGCCCGTGGCGGCTGTAAAGCACGTTGCGATAGTCGGTGCTGGGCTGGCGGGCAGCACGATGGCGGCAGCGTTAGCGCGGCGCGGTATTCAGGTAACGGTTGTTGAGCGCGAAGCCCCCGGCGCGGGCGGCTCAGGCAATCGCCAGGGCGCGCTGTATGTAAAGCTGGCTGCCGAGACTAATCACCAGAGCCGTGTTTACCTTGCCGGGCTGCTGTACAGCCAGCGCTGGCTTACCCAACAGCTATCCACACAGTCGTTGTCCACATCCCCTTTATGGCAGCCCTGCGGCGTGGTGCAGTTGGCGAGTAGTGATAAAGAAGCGCGCCGCCAGCAGCGTTTTATTGAACAACACCCGCTGCCCAGCGACGTTGTCACTGCGCTAAACAACCCGGCGCTAAGCGAAGCAGCGGCCATGCCCATTGACGCACCCCATGGGCTGTTTTACCCACAGGCGGGATGGGTTCAGCCCAAGGCACTATGTGAGCACTTACTTAGTCAGCCAGGAGTGACTTTCCAGCAGGGTGACGTTAGCTCCCTTACCCGCACAGCCGCCGGGTGGCAGCTCAATCTAGATGATGCCAGCACGCTTAATGTCGATCAGGTGGTGATTGCCAGTGCGCATTTGGCTAACCGCTTTGCGCAAACCAGCGAACTGCCGCTGCAGTCGGTCCGCGGCCAGATTAGCGAGCTAAAACTACCCGATGGGGTAGCAGGCCCAACCCGCGTGATATGCGCCGGAGGCTATGTAGCGCCTGCTCTGGATGGCGTGCTGACGTTTGGCGCCAGCTTTGTACCCAATAACGCCACCACCGATGTAACCGCCGACGATCATCAACGCAATATTGATGAGCTGCGTCAGACATTGCCCAACTTAGTCGCCGAGCTGCAAAAAGCCGGTAGTGAATTAACGCCTGAACACCTTCAAGGTCGCGCGGCGGTGCGTGCGGCCAGCCCTGACAAAACCCCTTATGCCGGGCCTGTGCCGGTAGCAGAGGCGTGGCAGGCCGACTATGCGCGGCTAGCTAAAGATGCCACTCGGGTGCCAGAGACGCCAGGCGAGCACTACCCAGGCCTGTGGATATCGACGGCTCATGGCTCACGCGGGCTAGCCAGCGCGCCGCTATGCGCCGAGGTGATTGCTTCAAGAATGTGCGATGAACCGATGCCGCTGGAAGCGCCCCTGGTCGATCACCTGCACCCAGGGCGACGCATTATCAGCGCAATTATTCGGGGCGAGAACGCTCAATAGGCAAGCTTGAGATTGCCGCGTCGCTACGCTCCTCACAATGACAGGACTCGATGCTTCAGCTAAATGTCATCGCGAGCGAAGCGCGGCGATCTCGGATTTGCCTGCCACTGCCAGCAAAGTTCGCCGCGTCGCTGTACTCCTCGCAACGACATACCGGGAGGCTTTTCGCAAGATGCGTCTAAAAATCACCCTCTTCCTCGTCATCGGCTATATCTCGGCCAAACGAGCGCCAGCGAGCTAGGGTCATGACCTCGGTCATCTCCAGCTCAAGGTCATGGGCGATGATCAGTTCGTTACGCTCAAGCTGCTTTTTGAGCTCGGCTACCCAGCCATGCATGCCCTCGCCCGTGGTATCGGTAGTGTCGTAACCCTGGCGGGTCACAAACGCCTCAAGCAGCGCATCGAGGGTTTCCGGTGGCAGCATTCTTGCGGGTACTTCAATAAAACGGCTCATTAACTCTGCTCCCACTCTGCCAAACGTTCCATAAAGGTCGCTTCATCGATCACTTCTACACCCATCTGCTCGGCTTTGGTTAGCTTACTGCCTGCAGCTTCGCCAGCGACGAGACAGGTAGTCTTCTTCGACACGCTGCCCGCTACCTTCGCCCCTAATGCCTGCAAGCGCGCCTTGCCCTCATCGCGGGTCATACTCTCAAGCGAGCCCGTCAATACCCAGGTCTGGCCTTCCAGCGGCGTTGGGCCTTGGGTAACGACGGCTTCCTGCCAGGTAACTCCGGCATCAATCAGCGCGGCAATGGTTTCCTGGTTGTGTGGCTGGCGGAAAAAAGTATGCACGTGGGCGGCGACAATCGGGCCGACATCGTTGACTGCTTCCAGCGCTGCCAGTTCCGCCGTTTGGACGGTTTCAAGCGTGCCAAAGTGATTAGCAAGGTTGGCCGCTGTGGCTTCGCCTACTTCACGGATCCCCAGCGCGTAAATAAACCGCGCCAGGGTGGTCGATTTGGCTTTTTCAAGCGAGTTGACCAAATTATTGGCTGACTTCTCGCCCATCCGCGGCAGGCTTTTTAGCTGCTCAACACTCAAATGAAACAGGTCCGCCGGGGTTTTGACCCAATCCAAGTCGACCAGTTGCACAATCAGTTTCTCGCCCAGGCCGTCGATATCCAGCGCCTTGCGGCTGGCGAAGTGCTTCAACGCCTCTTTGCGCTGGGCGGCGCAGTAGAGGCCGCCGGAACAGCGCGCCACCGCTTCGCC
Organism: Vreelandella sp. DA03-1M; assembly: GCF_055725665.1. Taxonomy (NCBI): domain Bacteria; kingdom Pseudomonadati; phylum Pseudomonadota; class Gammaproteobacteria; order Oceanospirillales; family Halomonadaceae; genus Vreelandella; species Vreelandella sp. DA03-1M. Next base: position 799,232 of record NZ_CM146798.1, on the reverse strand, counting down.
ATCAACGCGCTCAATATCCGACCCACATACCGGGCAGTGTTCAGGAAAAACAATGGCCCTGGCATCCGCAGGCCGCTGTTCAACATGCACTCTAACTACCTGAGGGATAACGTCGCCAGCTCGGCGGATGGAGACTGTATCACCAATCATCACGTCCAGGCGGGTGATTTCATCGGCGTTATGCAGCGTGGCATTGGAGACCGTCACGCCTGCCACGGTGACCGGTTCAAGCCGCGCCACCGGCGTGATTGCCCCGGTACGGCCAACCTGGAACTCGACATCGTTAAGCGTGGTGACCTCTTCCTGAGCAGGATACTTAAACGCCACCGCCCAACGTGGCGCGCGGGCGACAAAGCCCAGCTCACGCTGGTAGCGCAGGTCATTCACCTTGATCACCACGCCGTCGATATCAAAGCCAAGCGCATCGCGTTTTTCGCCCAACTGCTCGCAGTAGTCGGCGACAGCTTGTGGGCCTTTGACAACTTTTAGCTCTGCACTGGCGCGAAATCCTAACGTGGATAACCGTGCCATTAGTTCGCTGTGGGTGGTATCGCCTAAATCAGGTTCCAAGCGGGCGGCCTGATAGGCGTGAAATTCAAGTGGACGTTTCGCGGTAATACGCGGGTCGAGCTGACGCAGGCTGCCTGCCGCCGCATTGCGCGGATTGGCAAATACCTTGCTGCCCTCTTCCCGAGCGCGCTCGTTCAACGCCTCAAACCCTGCATGGCGCATAATCACTTCACCACGCACTTCTAGCAGCTCGGGTACGTTTTTGCCCATCAGCTTTAACGGCACCGAACGCAAAGTGCGCAGGTTAGAGGTGATGCCTTCACCGGTACGCCCATCACCCCGGGTGGCGCCGCTCACCAGCACGCCCTGCTCAAAAACCAGCGACACCGCCGCGCCATCCAGCTTAGGCTCGCAGGTAAACTCAACCTCGTCTGCACTGCACTCCAACCGTTCCGCCACTCGCTCGGCAAAGGCATGGATATCCTCGCGGCTAAAGGCATTATCCAACGACAGCATAGGGATTGCGTGCGCCACTGATGGAAAGCCATCGGCTGGGGCGGCGCCTACGCGTTGGGTAGGTGAATCGCTGGTGATCAGTTCTGGATGGTTGGCTTCCAATTGCTGTAAACGTTGCAGCTGACGGTCGTAGTCGGCATCGGTAAGGGTGGGATCATCCAGCACGTAATAGCGGTAGTTTGCCTCATCCAGGGCGGCCCGCAGCTGGGTAATCTCTTCCAACGGTTGAGAATCAGACTTGCTCATTAGAATGGGTTCCAGTACTCGGCAGCGACAACGCAAAACCTAAGCAATTTAAAAATTGAACGAACGTGAAAACTGAACGACTGTAAAATTAGCGTTTATTGAACAAAAACACCCGCCTTCTGGCAAGAAGGCGGGTGTTGAACAGCCAGGGTGATTTAGCGGACTTGCATATGCCGATGCAGACGATGGCGACGCTCAAATTCACGCACCCGCTGACGGGCAAACTCGATCGTTTGTGCGGTCATCACACTGCGGTTTTCATCTTTCAGTTCGCCGCCCATATGACGTACCACGACCATGGCGGTTTCGACCATCGCCTCGAACGCGGCAGCGCTATCAAGTGCACCCGGCAGTGGCATCAGTAAGGTGATGCCTGGGGTCATGAACTCGCCCATCTCTTCAATGGGAAAGGTGCCTGGCTTAACGACATTGACCATGGAGAACTGCAGTTCGCTGTCATCACTTTCCGTTTCAAAGCGGTGGAAAATGCCCATTTCACGGCTATAGCGCAAGCCACACACCATCATGAGTTCCAGCAGCTTGCTACCATCAAAACCTTCTGGGTCACGGGAGAGAACGCTGATAACAACCACTTCTTCAGCGCTGGAAAGCGTCTCTTTGGCGTGTTCGCCGCTCACATCGTGACGTAGGGCTTTTTCTAATGTGGGATGAATACGGACGCTATCATTCTCCCCGCGCTCATCAGCAGCGCGGTCGTCATAAGCAGTATCGCTGGCATAATCGGCGTTTTCGTCAAAGTCAGCAGAGTAGCCCTCTTCATAAAGCGGTTCTTCATACCGAGACGCTTCACGAGCTTGATCATCCGCTCGCTGCTGAGCAGCCAGTCTATCCGCGGCCGCTGCATTGGCGGCTGCCTCTTCACGTGCCTGCGCCTGCTCTTGGGCTACGCGAGCACGCTCAGCATCGGCGGCTTCTTTCGCTTCACGCCGCTGTTCCGCTTCCACTGCTTTACGCTCAGCTTTCTGCTTGGCCAGCGCCTTATCTCGCAGCGCTTTCTCAGCCTTTTTGCGTTGTTTCTCTTTACGACGCTCGATCAACCGGCGCTTCAATGAGCGGCCCATGCCTTCAAAGTCGACTAACCGGTATTCATCCACTTCGTCATCGTCAAGCTCGTCGTGGTCACCGGCGGTATCGGAGCGCAACTGACGACGTTTAGGAGAGTGATCATTAGCATGTTTTGCAAATACGGCATCTTCTGGCTCAGCACGTAGTACCGGTTCAGCGTCATAATCAGGCTGAACAGAGGCTTCCGTATCCGTTTCGCTTGCGCGAATAGACATGTCATCAGGCGAAGCAGCTGCCTCACGGGTCGTTGAGCCTTCTTTTATAGCGGTCTGTGGAGCAGGCTCAGTTGTTTCAGCGTTCACGTTAGAAGCGGTTGCGTTAGCCATTGCAGCAGAATCAGCGGCCGCCGTTGGCTCGGCTTCATATTGCGATACAGCCTCTTTGTCCTGGGGAACCTCAGCAGCCTTTAGGGTACTGGCCTTTGAAGTGCTGTTCATTGAAGTGTTTGCCATAGAAATACTGGGCTCAAGGCGCTCATGCTCAGTCGGCATGGAGGGTGAAGTCGTCGCAGTATTTGCTTTAGCGACGACGGGGCGCTCCGTTTTTTCTGCTGCTATTGATTGGGAATTAGCGATGGATTCCGCTTTTGCAGCTTTGCGTTTGGCTGCTTTAGCTGACGCCGAACGCCTAAACTCAGAAAGCACTCTGGAAGGGCCAGGATGCTCTTGACGCTCTAATTTTGGTTTATGACCTAAGCCACTATAGTCAGCGGGCTTAACGACTCGTGCACCGCCATTGGGTAGTTCCCAATTGATCTCTGCTGCTTTAGCAGCTTCATCGGGATCATCTTCTAGCTGACTAGCTGAAAGATCCTTTTCCGCCTGATCCAGACGGGGTACACGACGCTGACGTTGAAGTCTTCGCGCACCGTCTATAACGATGAGCGATACCAACGCCAGCCCTAAAATGATTAGCCACTCTCTTACCTGAATCCGTGAGACCGGCCCCAGGAAGCACTTCTAACCCACTGACCTGCATGGCAATATAGCCATTATCGCCATTCACCCAGACAGTGCCATGCCCAACATAAAGTTCCGCGCCAGTTGCCGCACCCTCACCAGCCACGCCGGGCTGTCCATCATCGGGCAATGCTTCGAGATCGCTGGCGTCGACAGCATCGACAGCCGCTTCCCCACCACGCTGGGCATGCGCACCAGTGACGTGATCAAGAGCTACCTGGGCCTGCTGTGTCTGGGCATGAGCGACTATGACGCTGTCGAGAACTTCCGCCGCGACAAGCCCTTCCAACAACTGCTGACCCTGCAGAAGGTGCCGAGCGCGGCGACGCTGCGACAGCGGCTGGAGAAACTTGCCGCCAACGACCTGCAGGCGCGCACCGCCACCTGGTCCACGACCCTGCTGTCACTGATCGAAGCACCGATCACCGCCGAGACGACGCACGTCTGCCTGGACATCGACACCTTCGTCATGGACAACAGCAACTCGAAGAAGGAAGGCGTCTCGCGGACCTACCAGAAGGTCGATGGCTACACCCCGATCGCCGCCTATCTGGGCAACGAAGGGTGGTGCCTGGGTCTGGAACTGCGGCCTGGCAAGCAGCACACCATGAAGGAGAGCAACGCCTTCCTGGAGCGGGTACTGCCTCGCGCCCAATGCTTGACCAAGCAACCGATCCTGTTACGCGAGGACAGCGGCTTCGACAGCCAGGCGCTGTGGCCGCAGACCGTCTCGATCCACGACGACAACAAGACCGAATACGTCGTCCAACGCGTGATGCGCCTGGTCGAGCGCACCGCCGATCGCGATGGCCAGTTGCTGCTCGAACCGGACTATGAGTTGGAAGGCTGGTGGACCAGCCTGGACGAGGCGCCGGAGGCGGTGATCAAGCGCTACCAGGCGCATGCCACCCATGAGCAGTTTCACAGCGAGATCAAGACCGATCTCGACCTGGAGCGCTTGCCGTCCGGCAAGTTCGCCACCAACGATCTGATCCTGCATCTCGCCCAGTTGGCCTACAACATCCTGCGCCTGATGGGACAGCTGGGCATGACCGGCGAGCTGAGCCCGGTTCGCCACCCGGCCAAGCGGCGCCGGCTGCGCACCGTGCTACAAGAGCTGGTGCACCGTGCGGCTCTCGTGATTCACAAGGCACGGCAGATCATCCTCGACTTCGGGCAGGATATCGGGCGCATGACGGTGCTCAAGACGCTGCGGAGCCGACTGCGTTATCCACGAGGAACGCCATGCTGACCGTCAATCGGCGACACTCTATCCACAAGCAGTTCCAAGCGACACGCGATCGCCAGATATGTCGTGCCTGGCGGGTGGAAAGGCATGACAAAACGGGCCGTCAGCACCGATCAGCACGGTGGGTTTTGGCAATAACGGGCTTGCGAAAGCCAACTTGCACGGGGCGAATGATCAAAAAGTGCTCGCTGGCGGTGATAGGGAAAGTGTCGGCGCCGGCTTCACGGATTCAGGAGAATGGTTACAGAGAATGCATCAAAACAGGGCGCTGGTCCGGGCCGGTGACAGGTTCTGGGGCGCTAGGTGTTGGGTCGTTTTTCGGGGGCAAGCTCAGAATGTGCCGATTTGTCTCTATAATAATGATAAACAAGAATAAATAAGATGTGGCAAGACTTTTGCTAAATCATATTTGGAGCAATGAAACCCAACCGAAGGTATCCATTATGAAGAAGCAGTTTTTCACCAAATCCGGATTTATCAGTATCACTTTGCTTGCAGCACTTCAGGCTGCGCCCGCCATTGTTAGCGCTGACGTCAGCTCAAATGTGAGCGCCAGCAGCAACTATCTGTTCCGGGGCGTCACCCAGACAGACGGGGCTGCGGCTGTCCAGGGAGGGTTGGATTATGAGCATGCGTCGGGCTTCTACGCCGGTGGTTGGGGTTCCAATGTCGATTTTGGTGACGGCACCAGCTATGAGCTTGATCTTTATGCCGGATTCTCCGGCTCTGTGGAAGAACTGGGTTATGACGTTGGGTACATTTATTATGCGTATCCTGACGCGCCGGACTCCATCGACTTCGGCGAACTGTACGGCGAGATCAGTTATGGCATTGCGGCCATCGGCCTGGCCTACACGATCAACAGCGACACCAGTGGTGATGGGGTGTTCGTGCAGGGGGATGCCTATTACTACGCCTCTGTTGGGGTGCCTCTGGAGGACAGCTACAGTGCCGGTGTGACGCTTGGCTATTACGACTTCGCTGATGACGGCAAGGCTTCTGTCGGCGAGGCAAGTTATTCACACGTCGCCGCCAACGTTACAAAGGATGCGGGAAACTTCGGTTCTTTCAGTGTTAACGTGGAGTACGCGGACATTGAGTCAACCGACGCGCTTGGCTCTGTCAACTCGGATGATCCGAAGTTCTGGCTGGGTTGGAGCAGGAGTTTCTGATCGGCCAAGTGATCACAAGCAATTCAGATCCAGAATAAAAAGCCGGCCCAAATGACGGGCCGGTTTTTATTTATCATGCAAGAACCCACCATCGTGCGCCTGCCTTGACGCCCGGTGACTCGACATCCTCGCCCTTACCTCTGCCCCCCCTGCCGCCAAAGCTCATTTCTTATCCGGTGCCTGAATTTCAAACTGTATTAAAGGTTTGTCTGTAAGGTCGTTCCAGATTCCCACGCAAAAATGCTGACTCACTGACCTCAGTCAAACAGCCAGGATGATACTGAATGAACAAACGATTGTTGTTGTGCGCGATGATAGTTCCGGGAGCCTTGGCCGTCTCTCCTATGGTGTCGGCCCAGGCAAAAGAGAGTGTGTCGCTGAAAGAATATCAGCAGGCCAAAGCCAGCCAGGCTGTTTCCCTGAACCAGGCCATGGTGATGGCTTTCGAGAATAGCCCGGTATTGGCTTTGAGGCGGGCCGCGGTCTCGATACAGCAGGGACAGCTTGATCATGCCAGCCGCTGGGCGCCGAGCAATCCAGAGTTTGAGTTGGGGGCCCGTCAGGCCCCGGATCAGGCCGACGAGTCCCTGGAATATGGGGTGAGGGTTACTCAGGAGATCTGGATGGGTAATCGCGGCGACCTTGGGCAGTCGCGTGCCCGGAGTAATCTCACGTCCCGGCAACAGGAGCTTGAATACCTGAAGGTAGCCACCAAGGCGCGGGTGCGGGCCGCCTATTTCCGGATACTGCTGGCTCAGAAAGAGTTGGAAACCGCAACCCGTGCCGTTGAACTTATGCAACGCACCAAAGACCTGGTTGAAATGTCCGTAAAACAGGGTAAACAAACCCGGATTGATCTCAATACCGCAGTCATTGGGCTTGCCAGGGCCCGGAATCAAAAAGCCTCGGCGGAACAAAAGCTCGAGCAATCAAAAATTGACCTTACCGAAGTGCTCGGGGTGTCCCCCTCCGATGCCGTTGGGGTGACCGGCGAGCTTGATGTGACGCTCGAAGACCTGCCTCCGACCAGCCAGCTTGTCGAGATGGCACAGAGTCAGAGAGCGGACCTGAAAGCGGCGGCCGCCAGAATTGCAGCGGATGAAAATAGTGTTATGTTGAAGGGCGTATAATCACTGTTACGTGTATCTATGAGTAAGCTTGAGAAGACGATACTGATTGTTACGATCGTTTTGGCGGTAGCATATATTGTCGCTTTCAATATGAACGTGCCCTATTATTGGGGTTCGGGAGAAAGGGTAGTCCCAAAGGGAATAGTAGATGCTTTATGGGTAGTAGTGCTATTAATGTCCGTCATCACACTGGCAGTTTGCATTCGTGATAGCGGTCTTCGGAAGCTACAAAACCGAGGTTGGTGGATATCGTACATGGTGCTTTTAGGCGCAGTAGCGATACCTCATTATTACATTAAGCACGGGAGGCGGAGTCGTGATTAAACACGTAACCATACGCACCAGTTCGCGCCCTACCGGGCGCCGGACGCTCGTAAACTCGCGCCGCTGTGCTTAAGCGTTAATGTGTCCCCGTCATGTATAGCTACGAAGAAATAATAAACAGATCAGCGGTAGAGGATGAAATAGTCGTCGGGTATGCCGATGCAATGGAATTGCTTCGTATTCTTAGAGGAAAGACTACGAGAGTCCTTGGATGGGAGGGCTGGGTTAAGTACGCTGACGGAAGTTTAGGTCATTCCCAGGAGCATCAAGGCACCGTTGACCTTTCCCTGAATCCGTGAGACCGGCCCCCGGAAGCACTTCTAACCCACTGACCTGCATGGCAATATAGCCATTATCGCCATTCGCCCAGACAGTGCCATGCCCAACATAAAGTTCCGCGCCAGTCGCCGCACCCTCACCAGCCACGCCGGGCTGTCCATCATCGGGCAATGCTTCGAGATCGCTGGCGTCGACAGCATCGACAGCCGCTTCCCCACCACGCTGGGCATGCGCACCAGTGACGTGATCAAGAGCTACCTGGGCCTGCTGTGTCTGGGCATGAGCGACTATGACGCTGTCGAGAACTTCCGCCGCGACAAGCCCTTCCAACAACTGCTGACCCTGCAGAAGGTGCCGAGCGCGGCGACGCTGCGACAGCGGCTGGAGAAACTTGCCGCCAACGACCTGCAGGCGCGCACCGCCACCTGGTCCACGACCCTGCTGTCACTGATCGAAGCACCGATCACCGCCGAGACGACGCACGTCTGCCTGGACATCGACACCTTCGTCATGGACAACAGCAACTCGAAGAAGGAAGGCGTCTCGCGGACCTACCAGAAGGTCGATGGCTACACCCCGATCGCCGCCTATCTGGGCAACGAAGGGTGGTGCCTGGGTCTGGAACTGCGGCCTGGCAAGCAGCACACCATGAAGGAGAGCAACGCCTTCCTGGAGCGGGTACTGCCTCGCGCCCAATGCTTGACCAAGCAACCGATCCTGTTACGCGAGGACAGCGGCTTCGACAGCCAGGCGCACCTGGCGCTTCTCGAACAGCAACGCCAGGTCTTTGCCGACGAGGGGCGCCGGCTCGACTATGTCGTCAAATGGAACCCGCGTGGCTCGGCCACGGCTGATCGAGATACCTGGCTGGCGGTGGCGGCGGACTACTGGGAAGAGCTGCGTCCTGGCAAGCGCCAGGCGCTGTGGACGCAGACCGTCTCGATCCACGACGACAACAAGACCGAATACGTCGTCCAACGCGTGATGCGCCTGGTCGAGCGCACCGCCGATCGCGATGGCCAGTTGCTGCTCGAACCGGACTATGAGTTGGAAGGCTGGTGGACCAGCCTGGACGAGGCGCCGGAGGCGGTGATCAAGCGCTACCAGGCGCATGCCACCCATGAGCAGTTTCACAGCGAGATCAAGACCGATCTCGACCTGGAGCGCTTGCCGTCCGGCAAGTTCGCCACCAACGATCTGATCCTGCATCTCGCCCAGTTGGCCTACAACATCCTGCGCCTGATGGGACAGCTGGGCATGACCGGCGAGCTGAGCCCGGTTCGCCACCCGGCCAAGCGGCGCCGGCTGCGCACCGTGCTACAAGAGTTGGTGCACCGTGCGGCTCTCGTGATTCACAAGGCACGGCAGATCATCCTCGACTTCGGGCAGGATATCGGGCGCATGACGGTGCTCAAGACGCTGCGGAGCCGACTGCGTTATCCACGAGGAACGCCATGCTGACCGTCAATCGGCGACACTCTATCCACAAGCAGTTCCAAGCGACACGCGATCGCCAGATATGTCGTGCCTGGCGGGTGGAAAGGCATGACAAAACGGGCCGTCAGCACCGATCAGCACGGTGGGTTTTGGCAATAACGGGCTTGCGAAAGCCAACTTGCACGGGGCGAATGATCAAAAAGTGCTCGCTGGCGGTGATAGGGAAAGTGTCGGCGCCGGCTTCACGGATTCAGGTCTTAGTTCCATGTCGAACGTTCCATGGTCATCTTGCCGGTTGCTAAGGCACCATGCCTAAATATGGGTAACTGCTATTTAATAAGTACTTGCCACCAAGCATAGCGCGATTGCTATGAAAAGGGCCAATTTTTGCTGATAATTACGCTATTTTCACGCTTTTGAAACTGTTATTGAAGCCGGTTAAGGCAAAAGTCCGACCTTAACTTCAGCCGAAAGTGTCACGAGCCTTTGATCTAATCGTTATACATAGCCTTATAAAGGAAGCTCGAAAGCTAGAAAAGCCATTTTGACCGTTGGGAAGTGCATAACCGTTTCAGCCTTTTGCTTACTAATGTGCTAATCATCCCCATTGGCAAGATCTATTTATAAGCTGCTTAACGTTCTCATACCAAACATTAATAGAGGTAATATAGTTAACTTGAGCGCGTTAGGACACTTTTTTGCGTATTTGCATAATGTTTATCACTCCATGATTAACAAACTGCTGTTTATAGTTACAGTCTCTTCCAAAATTCTTCTGCTGTCGCACTGATGGGGCGGCCGGTCGGGTTAGATGTATATGCACCGTCATATCCCAACGCTCATCAAGTACACGCACTAAACGGCTATCGTGAATGTCTTGCTCAGCAAGACTTTTGAAGGTGAAGGAAGAAGGCGGTTAATCGACCAGCGCTGCCGCTTCTTCAATACCCACCGAGACTAACCGCGATACGCCGGGCTCTTGCATGGTCACCCCCATCAAGCGCTCGGCGGCTTCCATGGCAATCTTATTGTGAGTGATGTAGATAAACTGCACGTTTTCTGACATCTCTTTGACCAACCGGGCGTAACGGCCCACGTTGGCATCATCCAGCGGCGCATCCACTTCATCCAGCATACAGAACGGCGCAGGATTGAGCTGAAAGATCGCGAATACCAACGATAGTGCGGTCAGCGCTTTCTCGCCGCCCGAAAGCAGATGAATGGTGCTGTTCTTCTTACCCGGCGGGCGGGCCATAATCGCCACGCCGGTTTCCAGCAGGTCATCGCCGGTTAGCGTTAACCATGCTGCACCGCCGCCGAATACGCGGGGGAACAGCGCCTGCAATCCGGCATTGACCTGATCAAAGGTCTCACGGAAGCGCACCCGGGTTTCTTGGTCAATACGCTTAATCGCCCGTTCAAGGGTTTCCAGCGCTTCGGTCAGTTCGGCGTGCTGCGCTTCCAGATAATTTCGCCGCTCGGCCTGTTGATCATACTCCTCAATGGCGGCGAGGTTGATCGCCCCCAAGCGGCGAATCTTGTCCGTGGTACTTTCCAGAAGTTCCTGCCAACGGGTTTCCGTCGCTTCATGGGGCAACTGTTCAGCGAGGGTCTCGACGTTATGGCCAAGCTCAGTTAGCTGCTCATCCTGGGTGGCGGCTTTAAGTGCCAACGCCTGAACGTCCATACGCCGCTGCTGGAGCTGTTCGCGACTCTGCTCCAGGTTACGTTCATGCTGCTGGCGGGCAAGTTCGTCATTGCGTAACTGTTCAGCCAGCGCCTGGGCCTGCTGACGCGTCGCGTTTAAGCGCCCCTCCTGCTGCTCACGCTGGTGAAGCAACTCTTCAAGCTCTTCCCCAGCCAGCTCGTCGGGCTCGACCAACATCTCCCGCGACTCTTCAAGCTCGGCAATACGCAGCGAGAGGCGCTCTTCAGAGTCGTTCGAGCGCGCCTGCTGAGAGCGCAGACTATCCCGCTCAGCGCTTAAACGTTCACGCTCAAGTGCCAACGCCTGCTGCTGGGCTTTGAGCGGCGCATGCTGCTGGGTCAACTGATCACGCGCCTCGCGCTGCCGGTTGCGCTGCTCGGCACTGGTTTCCCGTGCTTCGGCGGTGCTCTCCAGCTGCTCCATTGCTACATGCCAGCGGGCGCGCTGCTCATCAAGAGTAAGCGCTAACTCTGCTTCATCCTCCTGTAGCTGGGCAAGCTCTTCATCGAGCTCCGTTGCACGACCTTCAAGGTGTTCCAAGCGCTGGGCCAAACTACGCTCTTTCACCGCCAACTGCTGCAGGGTGGTGGCGTGAGCACGCTCCTGTTCGGCCTGCTGCTCCCGAGCCTGCTCCAGCGCTTCAATCGTCTCTCTGGCCGCCTCACACTGCTCCTCTGCCAGCGCCAAGGCCTCTTCTTCACTTTCGCGCTGAGCGGAAAGCTCGTCGTAGCGGCGGCGGGTCAATAGCAGCCCGTCGATGCCTTCACCGTTGGCCTGCTGATGCAGCCAGCCACGGCCCAACCAAACCCCATCCTGGCTCACCACGCTTTCGCCAGGCGCCAAATGCGCTACCTGCGCCTCTGCCTCTTCGGCCGTTTGCGTATAGTGAATGCTTGCTAACCACTCGCCCAGCGCGCCTGCGCCTTTGACCAAACTGTCTAATCGCTGACCCGAGGTGGAGGGAGCTGGCGAGGTTTGATCAATCAAACGCCAATCGGTGGCTAAGGCCTCGGGCAAGGCCGCCAACTGATGGCGAGTGACTAAACGCGCATTGAGCCACGGCGCAAGCAACCAGGAAGTAAGCGCTTCCCAACCTGGTGCTACTTGCAGTACTTCGCCCAGCTGGGGAGCCTCTGCCAAGCCATGCGCTGCCAGGGTCGTGCCTATCGCAGGGTCGTGATCCACCAGTGCAGCATCAATCAACGCTTGCAGGGAGGCCAGCTCCCCCTGACGTTGGCTCAGTTCAGCGCGTTGATGATCGCGCGTTTGAGTCACCTGCTGATAGGCCGCCTTGGCATCGCTATAACGCTGCTGCCATTGATCCCGCTGGGCCTGAAAGCCTTCCGCCTGCTGCTGGGCATCCGCTAACTGCTCTTCGCATACGGCATGCTCCTCGCGTAGCCCTGTAAGGTCAGCGACCTCACTGCGCTGCTGGCGGCGGCGCTGATTTTCGGCTTGCAGCCGCTGAATGCGCTGCTCCAGGTCGCGCAGTTGATCCTGGCTACGATCAGCGTCGCGGCTGGCATCCCGCCAGCGGGTTTCGGCATCGGTCCACTGCTGTTCAGCGGCTTCCAGGGCGGGAGATGCGTCGGCTAGGGACTGCTCCAGGCTTTCGAGCCGCTCCTCTAAGGCTTCGTGCTCGGGAAGCAAGTCGTCAAAGCGCTCATCAATCGCGGCTAAACGTTCCTGATCGCCTTCGCTAACCCGGCGCTGCTCGTCCAGGTCACGCCGGGCGGTAGCAATATCGCTGGCCAGTTGAGTTTCACGGCTGCGGCGATGGGCCTGATCCTGTTCCAGACGGGCAATGCGCGTGGTGGTTTCAAAAAACTGCTGTTGGTGACGGTCGAGCACTTCAGAGAGTTCGTCATGCTGTTCGCGGGCTTGTTCCAAGCGGGTTTCGCACTGACGAACGCCGAAGACATCTTTTTCGACCGCGATTTCCAACTCGCGAACGCGGCTCTCCTGATGGGACTGCTCCGCCCGCAGGGTGCGGCCGCGCAGTAGCGCCAGCTCACCCTTGAGCCGATACTCCTGCTCCTTGAGATCCTGATAGCGCTTGGCGGCTTCGGCCTGACGTTTGAGGCGCTCTAGCTGTTTATCCAGCTCTTCGCGAATATCGTCCAGACGCTCCAGGTTTTCCTGGGTGCGCCGCATGCGGTTTTCGGTTTCCCGGCGGCGCTCTTTGTACTTGGAGATACCCGCGGCCTCTTCCAGCGTCGAGCGCAGGTCGTCGGGGCGAGCCTCGATCAACCGCGAAATCATGCCTTGGCCGATGATGGCATAGGAGCGCGGCCCCAGGCCGGTGCCCATAAACAGGTCGGCGATATCGCGCCGACGGCACTTTTGACCGTTGAAGAAGTAGTTGGATTGCCCATCCCGCGTGACCAAGCGCCTAACGACGATTTCGGCATACTGCGCATAAACGCCGCCCATTCCGCCGTCTCGGTTGTCGAACTTGAGCTCTATGGAGGCTTGGCTGATCGGTTTACGACCAGTGGAGCCGTTGAAAATAACGTCAGCCATTGATTCGCCGCGCAGGGTTTTAGCGGAGGACTCCCCCATGACCCAGCGCACGGCGTCAATAATGTTGGATTTACCGCAGCCGTTGGGGCCCACGATGGCGGTCATATTGCCATCGAAGGGCACCGTGACGGGGTCCACAAAGGACTTAAAACCGACTAAGCGAATCGAGGTTAAGCGCATACCGAGACGACGTTCCCGTTGCGATTATTCAAAAACACGGTTAATCACCACTTCAACCGCCTCCGCGTCTTCAATAGGCTCGACGCTGACGCTTTCAAGGTCACCGAACAGATCTCCCGGCTGGGGCATTGCTTGGCCAGAGGGCGAAACACGCACCACTAAACGGGCTTCCTGCACCTGGGAGATTTGCGCCTGGGGCGACATCGCAGCAGTGTTATCTAGCGTCACGGTCATGGGCAGCTCGGATACCTGCGCCCGCACCACGGCCAGGGGTGGTAACTCACCCTCAATATCGCGGGCAGTGATAAACACAGTGTCGTCATCGTCAACGCGCCCGGCGAGCTCTTCGTCTAACGCAACGCGAACCCTAATGCCGCTACTTTCGCCGACGGTTTCTTCAGGCTCAATACCCATGCGCTCCTGGGCCACGCGAATACCCTCGCGCAGCGAGTCAACGGTGTCGGGATCCTCTATATTGGCAATCGCCCGGCGCCAGTGGTCAATGGCCTGTTCGTAATCACCTTTATCAAAGGCATTAACCCCTAGCAAACCCAGCACGGTTGGCTGGCGGGGATCCTGCTCCAACGTCTCATCGACCAATGCCTGCACTTCATCGGTGAGTTCGCGCTCGGCCATAAAGAACCGAATTTGCGCTAGTTGAGCCAGCAGCGGTGGAATTCGGCCTTCAATCTCAATCAGGCGTTCAAGCGCATCGACGGCCTTGGGCATCTGCCCGGTTTCGCGATAGACCGGAAACAGCGCGCTCCATACGTTGGGGTTATCCGGCTGACGCTCAGCCTGCTCTTCCATGCGCTCGATATACATGCTCAGCGAGCCTTCAGGGTCATTCTGTACTTCTTGCTGAACGGCGAGTAACACAAGGTCGCCCTCGGCGCCCTGCTGCTGATACCAAAGCACGCTGACCACTACCACGGCCACCATAACGACAGGCACCACCAGGCGACCCGCCCCTGCCGGCTTGAGCGGCCGGCGCGCGCGCACGGCGGTGTCTTCCAGCAGGCTACGCTCAAGCTCCAACCGATCTTCTTCAAAGCGCTCGGCATCAATGTCGCCACGCTCTCGCGCCGCTTCTAGTGACGTTAAGCGACGCTGAAAAATCGCCACATTCTGCTCGGCAGAGGTGTCATTGGTTTCAAACGCGTGTTGTTGATCATGTAATCGACGCGCGTTTCTTAGCGGCGCTACCAGCAGCCACAGCGCGGGGAGCAGTAAAACGGCAATCGCAATCCAGAGCAGCGTCATGAAGACCTCTTACGGTTAATCAGCGCATCTATACGCTGGCGCTCTTCGGCGCTCAGCGCTTTAGCAGAGGCATTTCGGCGGGCACGAATCATTAACACAACCACCAGCGCGCCTAGCAGCACCAGTGCAATAGGCAGCCCCCAAAGCAGGTAGGTGCGGCTCTCTAATCGCGGGTTATAGAGAATATATTCACCAAACCGCTGCACCATATGGTTAACAATTTCGATATCCGACTGCCCGTCTTGCAGCAGTTGGTAGACACGCTCGCGCATGTCCCCTGAAATAGGGGCATCGGAATCGTTTATAGCTTGGTTTTCACACAGCGGGCAGCGCATCGAGGCGGTTAAATCGTGATAGCGTTTTTCCATGACCGGATCGTCAAATTCGCGTAGTTCGATCCCCCCCGCCGCTGCACCAAACGCTATAACCAGCAGTAGTAGCGCTACCATGGTTCGCATTAGCGCCATTTTTCCACCTCCGGCAAGATTCGTTCGCGGACGTCTTGTGGCGATACGTAGCCTTTATGGTGATAGCGAATAACGCCGTCGGCATCGACCAGAAAGGTTTCCGGCGCGCCGTAAACGCCAAGGTCAAAACCCAGCTCGCCTTCTGGATCAAAAATATTCACTTCAAACGGATCGCCAAACTCGCTGAGAAACTCCATGCCTTTTTCGCGGGTATCCCGGTAGTTAACCCCAACCATCCGAATGTCCTGATCGGCCAGCTCCAGCAGTTGAGGCATCTCCTGCTTACACGCGGGGCACCACTCGCCCCATACGTTAACCAGGGTGACGTCGCCCTGGAGCAGCGATTGGTCCACGCGCTGATTTTTATCGCGCAGCGTGGTGGCTTCAAAGGCCGGGAACTCGCGCGCCATCAGCGCGGAATCGCGCTGGGAAGGGTCCAGCGATAGGCCCTGGAAAAAGAACAGCGCCAAGCCTAAAAAGCAAACCGGCAGCAGTAATAGCAATAACCGACGCTTCATACAGTGGCCTCCTGCGCAGTATCGCCTTTGCCGATCGCTTTCGGTGCCTCACGAGTGACCGTCGCGCGGCGGTAACGCTTATCGAGCACCGCCAGTACACCACCAAATGCCATAAACAGGGCGCCCAGCCATAGCCAGCGTACAAAGGGTTTGTATTGGACACGCATCGCCCAACTGCCGTCGCCAAGGTCTTCGCCCATGGCCACATAGAGATCACGGAACAGCCCCGGCCGCAGAGCCACCTGGGTCATCGGCATACCGGTCGCGAGATAAAGGCGTTTTTCAGGACGCATGGTGAAACTGCTACCGGTGTCGCCACGCTGTACCTGAAGGATCGTAGTGTCTGCCAAAAAGTTTGGCCCGCGACGCTCGGCTAACTCCGTCATGGTGAACTGATAGCCCGCCACTTCGACCGTGGTGCCCGGCGACATGCGCACGTTGCGCTCGATGTTGTAGTTGGACACCACCGCAACACCCACAATCGTGACCGCCACACCAATGTGCCCTAACACCATGCCCCAGTAAGAGAGTGAAAGCTTGCGTAACCCGGCGATGAACGAGCTGGCGTGACGGGTTTTATCAAACACATCGCGCACCATCGGCAGCACAATCCATAGCGCAGAGACGATCCCCAGGGAGACAAACAGATTCCACTCACCGCGATACAGCAGCGGCATCAGTATGCCCAGCACCAGCGCAGCAACGCCCGCCAACCAGAGCTTACGGACTAGGTCGCGCACCGCCATGCCTTTCCAGCGCGTTACCGAGCCTAGTCCCATAAAGATGCACATCATCACGGTGAGCGGTACAAACAGCGCATTGAAGTAAGGCGGGCCCACGCTGATTTTACCCAGCCCCAGGGAGTCAAGAATCAGCGGGTAGACGGTGCCAAGTAAAACGGTGACCGTCATGATGACCAGGAAGATATTATTGACCAGCAGCAGCGCATCCCGAGAGAGCCAGTTAAAGCCCACTTTGTGGCTGACCCGCGGGGCTCGCAGTGCGAATACCAGCAGCGAGAGCGTCACCGTAATCGCCAGCAGCATCAGGATAAAGAAGCCACGGGCAGGGTCGTTGGCAAACGCATGTACCGAGGTGAGCACGCCGGAGCGCACCAGGAAGGTTCCCATCAGCGACAGCGAAAAGGTCGAGATCGCCAATAGCACGGTCCAGCTCTTAAACGAGCCGCGCTTTTCGGTCACCGCCAGCGAGTGCACCAGCGCGGTTCCCGTTAACCAGGGCAGCAGCGACGCGTTTTCGACCGGGTCCCAGAACCACCAGCCGCCCCAGCCAAGCTCGTAATAGGCCCACCAACTGCCGAGGGCGATCCCCACGGTCAAAAACGCCCAGGCCAGATTCGTCCAGGGACGTGCCCAGCGCGTCCAGGCGGCGTCTAGGCGCCCTCCCATGAGAGCAGCAATCGCAAAGGCAAAGACCACGGAAAAACCCACATAGCCCATGTAAAGCATCGGCGGATGCACCACTAGCCCGAAGTCTTGCAGCAGCGGGTTGAGGTCGGCACCGTCTTGAGGCATGTCGGGGAGCAAGCGTTCAAAAGGGTTAGAGGTGATCAGGATGAACAGTAAGAAACCGACACACACCATGCCCATAACGCCCATCACCCGAGCGACCATATCCCGCGGCAGCGTGCCGGTGAACAGGCTGGCTGCAAACCCCCAGCCTGCCAGCATCAGGCTCCATAGCAGGACAGAGCCCTCATGGTTGCCCCACACCGCGCTGAATTTGTAGTACCACGGCAACAGCGAATTGGAGTTATTCGCTACGTTTGCCACGCTAAAGTCATCCAGCATATAGCTCGCGGTCAAACAGGCGTAGGCAATGGCAATGAACAGAAACTGTCCGGCCGCCATGGGCTGACCATACGCCATCCACAGTGGGCGCCGGGTCGCTGCACCGGCCAGGGGCATCACTGCCTGCACCATCGCCATCAACAGCGCGATGATGAGGGCGAAGTGGCCAATTTCAGGAATCATTTTAATCAGCATGTGCGCTCCGAATTAGCACTGGCGGTAGGGCAAGTCGGTTAAACGATGGGGGTTAATACTCGCTTGCTTGGGGGACGCCCTCTTCATCAAGCCGCTTACCCACTTCGGCAGCCTTGGCCTGATAATCAGCCGGCGAATAGCCCGCCTCTTCAAGTGCCTGCGCTACTTCAGGCGGCATGTAGTTTTCATCGTGACGCGCCAGCACTTTATCGGCATACAAACGGCCATCGGCTTGAAGCTCCCCGACCACCACTACACCTTGGCCTTCGCGGAACAGATCGGGAAGGATGCCGCTGTAGTACACCTCTAGGTCATCGACGTAATCGGTCACGGTAAACTCTACGTCCAGGCTATCGGGATCACGGGACACCGAGCCCTCTTTCACCATGCCACCCGCGCGAATCTGACGTTCCATTGGCGCATCGCCCTGAGCGATCTGCACCGGGCTAAAAAACAGATTAATGTTGGCACGTAGCGCATACAGCGTTAGCCCGACAGCAATCGCGGTTAACGACACCAAACCCAAAATGACGAAGAGTTTCTGTTTACGTTTAGGGGTCATTGGGCGTTCCCTCTCAAGCTATTTGCGCGCCGTGCCCGACGCTTTATGCCATTCAATAACTGACGCTGTTCAACGCGCGCATGCCAAACGGTAGCAATCAGCAGTAGCGCCGTTACCCCCCAGGCAGACCATACGTAAGGCGCATGGCCACCCATGGCGAGAAATTCGGAAAATGAGGCAAATGCCATTAGCGCGTCTCCTCTGCCTGTGCATTCACTACCCGGCCGTTAACGAGATCCTGTACCCAGCTCTTGTTAGACTCTCGGCGTAGGATCTCGCTGCGCGTGCGCATCAGCGTCAAGGCAATAAAAAAGCTGTAGAAACCCAGCACCATAATGACCAGCGGTAGCCACATCTCGGTGGGCATCGTCGGGCGCGAGGTTAACGTAAACGAGGCTGGCTGGTGCAGGGTGTACCACCAATCCACCGAGTATTTGATGATGGGAATATTGATGACGCCCACCATGGCCAGCACCGAGGCGGCCCTTGAGGCGCTATCGCGGCTGGTAAACGCACCGCGCAGGGCAATCACGCCTAAATAGAGAAATAGCAGAATCAGCATGGAAGTAAGCCGGGCATCCCACATCCACCAGGTGCCCCAGGTCGGTACACCCCATACGGCGCCAGAAAATAGCGCAACAAAGGTCATCGCGGCACCAAGGGGTGCCATCACCGCCGCCGCCATATCGGCGACTTTAATTTTCCAGACCATAAATACCAGCCCGGACACTGCCATGGAGACAAAAATCGATTGTGCTAAAAAAGCCGCGGGCACGTGAACATAAATGATCCGAAAACTGTTGCCCTGCTGATAATCCGCCGGGGCAAACGCTAGCCCCCACAGCGAGCCAGTGACCAGCAACAGCGCCGCTGCGGCCCAAAACCAGGGCTGTAATTTGGCGCTAATGCCATAGAACCACTTAGGTGATCCCAGTTTGTGTATAAAGGCCCACATAGCGTGTCCTGTCCTTAACCGTTAATACTGATACGCAGCGATGCGGCAATCGCCCACGGCGCTAACATAAGTGAAGCGGCCAGCAGCGCGCCTAAGATAGCCAAGTGCGCAGAGACACCGTCGCCCAAAATAGCCGCCTGGACGGCACCTGCGCCAAAAATGAGTACCGGAATATACAGCGGCAGCACTAGCAGCGAGAGCAGTACGCCGCCCCGCGCCAAGCCGACGGTTAACGCTGCACCAATGGCACCAATCAGGCTCAAGCTCGCCGTGCCCAGCGCCAGCGATAGCGCCAACACCGCATAGCTACCCGCAGGCAGTGCGAGCATAATGCCCAGCAGTGGCGCCATCAGTGCCAACGGCAGCCCGGTCAGCAGCCAATGCACGGCTACTTTCGCCACACTTAATGCAGCCAGCGGCTGTGGGGCGAGTAACAGCTGCTCAAGGCTGCCGTCGTCGTAGTCGCTGCGAAACAGGCTATCTAGTGACAGCAGCGCGGCTAGCAGTGCCGCCACCCATAGCAACCCTGGCGCTATCGTCGCCAACAGCTCCGGGTCGGGTGAAATAGCGATCGGAAACAGGGTGATCACCAGAGCAAAAAACACCAGCGGATTGAGCACTTCACCGCGACGTCTCAGCAGCAGCGTCAAATCACGCACCAACGTGGCCTTCACCGCGATCATCAGGCCGCCCTGATGCTCAAGCAGTGGCACTGAAGGGGCATCCATGACGGAGTCTGATCCGTTTAGAGAGCTATCTGAAGAGCTGTGCAGCCCTGTTTCCTGCAACCCTGTTTCCTGCAATCCGGTCTCCTCTACCCAAGCGCTATGCGTCTTAACAGCGATGACGCGGCTAGCTCGTGGTGTGTCGTTACTAGCACGCAGCCGCCCGCTTGAGCATGTCTAATCAGTTGCCTTTCAAGGGCTGCAACGCCGTGGCGATCTATGGCGGTGAAGGGCTCGTCTAGCACCCACAGCGCGCGGGGTGTCAGCGTCAATCGCGCCAGCGCCACGCGGCGCTGCTGGCCTGCCGAAAGTTGACCGGCGGGCACGTCTTCAAAGCCTGCCAGGCCAACCTGTTCAAGGGCATCCAGGCGCTGCTCCTCGCCTTCATGCGCCCCGCTGCCCTGTCCTCCACTTCTCTCGCCACTCAGCGCCTGATACCACGCTAAATTTTCTAAGGGGGATAGCCCCGACTTGATGCCGGGGGCATGTCCTAAATAGAGCAAATTAGCGAGAAAATGTTCACGGACACTCTGCATCGCAGCGCCATTCCAGAACAGCTCGCCTTGATAGTCGCTCAGTTGCCCGGAGAGAATTTTAAGCAGGCTTGTTTTACCACTGCCATTAGGCCCTTCAATTCGCACGATTTCACCGCTGCGAATGTCGAGATCAAGCCCCTTAAACAGTGAGCGATCATCACGTTCGCAGGACAGCTGTCGGGCTTGTAGACACAGGCTCAAGAGTCTCTCCAGGCACATTGATTTCGCGTCGAACTCTACACGGAAAGCCCGTTTCTCGCCACTCACTCTATGCGGCGCTGGGTCGCAGCATGACCTCAATCAATATGGCGTAAGACCAATTACTGCTAGCACTGTATGCAAAAACAGGTCTATACTGAAAACCACTGTATGAAAGAACATGCAATGGAGATTTCTCAATGACCATATCGATAGCAGCACCTACCGTTAAGCCTAACCACTTACGCTCGGTTCCGCGTACCTATGCGCCAACGCCTAGCATTACCCGTCGCAATACCTATGCGCTTAAAGTGCGTGGTAACGCAATGCGTGATTGCAACTTGTTCGATGGCGATGTCATTATTATTCGGCGTTATCAGCATGATGCCCAAACAGAAACCGCCGTTGCCGAAATCAACCAGCAAAAAATCGTCTTAAAGCAACTTTCGATCAGCCGCTTTGGCGTAGAGTTATGGCCTGAGGATACGTTGCAGCCAGCGCTTTTTTTGCATAACCGTGATATTCAGGTGCTCGGCATGGTGATGGGTGTTGAATCTCATCCAAGAGCTGGCCTGCAAAACAAGCCTACTATCACGGAGCATTAATGCGCTACCGGGTGCCGGAACTCCCTCTTTCGTCTTGGCAGACAACTGACATCGAAGTCGAAAAGAGCCACTTTATTACCTGGACCTGCCAAGCCTCAGACATCGATGCATTCACTCGCATACTGGCGGCGGCTAAAGCCGAGCATCCCAATGCGAGCCATCACTGCACTGCCTATATTGCTGGCCCACCCGGCGAGCAAAATTTGATTGGCTTCTCTGATGATGGCGAACCTGGCGGCACCGCGGGTCGCCCAATGTATCAAGTTCTGCAGGGCAGCCAATTAGGTCAAATTGGTTGCGTGGTGATCCGCTATTTCGGCGGGACAAAACTAGGCACCGGCGGTTTGGCCCGCGCTTACGCCCAGGCGGTTAGCCATGCTTTGGAGACGCTACCTACCCGAGAAGTGGTCGAGCGCGATCTTTATACCCTGCGGCTCGGATTTGCCAACGAAGCGATTGCCCGCGCTTGGTGCGATGAGCAGGCTATCCCCATTGAGCAAGCGGATTACGATGGCGACGGTGTTCGTCTGACCATTGGTTGGCCACGGGACAACCCACTTGACCTTTCCCCGCTAGAAAATCGCTTGAAGAGCGCTATCGATATTCTCACTCACTAGATAGCCCATCGAAATAGCCCATCGCAATAGCCCATAAAAAAACGCGACATACTGAACCTGTCAGTACGCCGCGCTCGTCTTCTCACTCTTTCAGCATTACCCCAGGTATTTAATCATCACCCCGGCCGCAACCGCCGACCCAATAACCCCTGCCACATTGGGCCCCATGGCGTGCATTAACAGGAAGTTATGCGGGTTAGACTCCAGCCCTACCTTGTTGGCCACCCGTGCCGCCATCGGTACGGCAGAAACACCGGCAGCACCAATTAAGGGGTTGATGGGCATTTTGCTCACCAGGTTCATCAGCTTGGCCATTAACACCCCAGCGGCCGTGCCGATCCCAAAGGCGACAATCCCCAGCCCGAGAATGCCTAACGTTTCAAACGTCAGGAAGCTATCGGCCATTAACTTGGAGCCGACGGACAGCCCAAGAATAATGGTCACAATATTGATCAGGGAATTCTGCGCAGTATCCGATAAACGCTCGACCACACCGCACTCGCGCATCAAGTTACCGAAGCAGAACATGCCGAGTAGCGGGGCAGCATCGGGCAGAAACAGCGCGACCAGAATCAACAACATCAGTGGGAAGACCACTTTTTCCAGCTTGGAGACCGGCCGCAGCTGAGTCATCTTGATTTGCCGCTCTTTCTCGGTAGTCAGCAGACGCATGATCGGCGGCTGAATCAGCGGCACCAACGCCATATAAGCGTAGGCGGCCACGGCAATCGCTCCCAATAGTTCAGGTGCCAGCACGCTAGAAACGTAAATAGACGTTGGGCCGTCAGCGCCACCAATAATACCAATGGCGGCTGCCTGATTAAGCGAGAAGTCCATCACGCCCATCGAGGTAAGCACCACAGCGCCAAACAGCGTGGCAAAGATCCCAAACTGGGCAGCCGCACCTAAAAACAGCGTGCGCGGGTTCGCCAGCAACGGGCCAAAGTCGGTCATTGCCCCAACGCCCATAAAGATAATCAGCGGGGCTATACCCGAGCCGATTGCGACTTTATAGAAGTTATAAAGCATGCCGTCGCTGTAGCCAACGCCCACGGCGATATCTCGCGCAGCACGCAGTTGGTCGGGTGCGACGCCATCGTGCGCCATCATCTGCAGCGACTCCCGCCAAGCTTCAGCGTTCGCCAGTGGGTCAAGGGACGCACCCAGCGCTGCCGCCATTTGCTGTAGCACCGCGGGTTTTGCCACTTCAATCGCCTGGTCGAGCGCAGAAATGGCTAGCCCGGCTTCAGGGATATTGGCCAGAATGCCACCAAAGCCAATCGGCACCAGCAGCAACGGCTCAAACTTCTTATAAATGGCAAGGTAGAGCAGCAATAGACCCACCAGAATCATGACCGCCTGACCAAGCTCAAGGTTATAGAGCCCAGACCCTTCCCATAACGTGACTAATTTATCCATTACTGGGCCCTTAGAGCTCGATCAACGTATCGCCTACGGCTACGCTGTCGCCCTCGCTGACGTTGACCTTAGACACTGTGCCTGCGCTGCTGGCACGCACTTCGGTTTCCATTTTCATCGCTTCAAGAATGATGACTACATCACCTTCAGCAACTTGCTCACCAGGGCGAACGTTCACCTTGAAGATATTACCCGCCAGTGGTGCATCAATGGTTTCACCACTGGGTGCAGGCGTTTCCTCTTTGGGTGCGCTAGTACTGGCTGCCGTTTGCTCTTGCACCTCACCCAACTCACCGCCTTCGGAAACCTCCACCACGAAGGATTTGCCGTTGAGTTTCACGGTGTAGGTTTCGGGGCCGCTGCTCGTGGCGGGCGCTTTGATGTCTATGTTGGCGGGTGTCTTTTCAGCGCTTGCTTCAGCTACCTGGGGAGCGGGCTCAAAGGCATCGGGATTATCGCGGTTCTTGAGGAACTTCAAACCAATCTGCGGAAACAGCGCGTAGGTCAGCACATCATCCACTTCGCGCTCACCTTCGGCCAAACGAATATCTTCAGCGCTGGCCTTCTCTTTCAACTCGGCAGCCAACCGACCCATTTCCGGTGAGAGATTATCCGCCGGGCGACAGGTAATCGGCTCGCTGCCTTCCAACACGCGCTTTTGCAATTCGGCGTTAAATGGTGCGGGCGCCGCGCCGTATTCACCTTTGAGCAGCGCTTGAACTTCTTTAGAAATAGACTTGTAACGCTCGCCCATCATCACGTTCATAACGGCCTGCGTGCCGACAATTTGCGAGGTCGGCGTCACCAGCGGAATAAAGCCCAGATCTTCGCGCACGCGAGGAATTTCATTCAACACATCGTCAAGCTTATCGCCCGCACCCTGCTCTTTGAGCTGGCCTTCCATATTGGTCAGCATGCCGCCCGGCACCTGAGCAATCAGAATGCGTGAATCAATACCGCGCAGCGAGCCTTCAAAGGCGGCGTACTTCTTACGCACTTCGCGGAAGTAACCGGCAATATCTTCCAGCAGCTCGAGATCCAGCCCGGTGTCGCGGCCGGTGTCTTTGAGCATCGCCACGACAGATTCGGTCGGACTGTGGCCGTAGGTCATCGACATGGAGGAGATCGAGGTATCGACGTTATCGATCCCGGCCTCTACCGCTTTTAAAATGGTCGACGTAGAAAGGCCGGTGGTGGCGTGACAGTGCAGATGCACCGGAATCGATAGCTCTTTTTTGAGCCGCGAAACAAGGTCGAAGGCCGTGTAAGGAGTGAGCAGCCCCGCCATATCCTTGATAGCCAATGAATCCGCACCCAAGCCGGCAATGGTCTTGGCGAGATCAACCCAGCTATCCAGGGTATGTACCGGGCTCACGGTATAAGAGATGGTGCCCTGGGCATGACCTTCTACGTTACGCACCGCCTGAATGGCGCGCTCCAAATTACGCGGATCATTCATGGCGTCAAAGACCCGGAAGACATCAACACCGTTGGTTTTCGCCCGCTCGACAAATTTATCGACAACGTCATCGGCGTAGTGGCGGTAGCCCAGCAGGTTTTGACCACGTAGCAACATCGCTTGGGGCGTATTGGGCATGGCCTCTTTCAGGGCACGAATACGCTCCCACGGGTCTTCGCCCAAATAGCGGATACAGGCGTCATAGGTCGCCCCACCCCAGGTTTCCAGCGACCAATAGCCAACGCGATCAAGCTTTTCAGCAATCGGCAGCATATCGTCCAAGCGCATACGTGTGGCAAACAGCGATTGATGGGCATCGCGTAGCACGACATCTGTAATGCCTAGTGGGCGTTTTGTTTCGTTCATGGTCTTAGCTCACCGTAGAGAATTGTCAGTTTGTAGTAAAAATAACAAAAAAATAGCCTAGAGAGGGCTGAGATAGAAAAAATTGGGAAAGTTAACGACGTCGTGTCGAGCGATAACGGTGCACTGCAGCACTGATCACCGCCAACATCTCGTCATTTTGGCTGGCAGGCGCTGAAGATGACGGCGACTTCTTGCTCACTTCAGCCGCGGTGGAGGCAGGCTGAAAACGGCCAATCAACTTCGACATTAGCGTAACGCTAATAACTAAAATAGTAAGAAAAACAAACACAACACCCATACCAAGCGCCATTAACGCCAACCCGTCCTGCAATAGTTCATAATCCTGCATAAGACGCTCCTACCTCTCGAAGTACAGTTGCTAGACACGTTATTTCACCAGCGGCTATTAAAGCCCCTTGGCGCAGTGAGGGGAATACACTAACCTGCCACACCCAGAATAGAATGCAATGGCGCGATAGTGGAAGTCATGGTTGTTAATTTACTACAAAACGGCAGAATTGGCCTAGCCCCTATGGAAGGGGTCATCGACGCACTGACGCGTGACCTGTTAACCCGTCACGCGGGGTTCGATTGGACGGTTACCGAATTTGTCCGCGTCGTCGATGCACGCCTACCGCCAAGAGTGTTTTATAAGCATTGCCCGGAACTTGCGCAACCGTCGGTGGCAACGCCGAGCGGGATTCCTGTGCATTTACAACTTTTGGGCTCAGACCCTGCTGCCCTAGCGGCCAATGCGCAGCAGGCGCTCAAACTTGGCGCAGTTAGCGTTGACCTTAATTTCGGCTGCCCAGCCAAACTGGTTAACCGACACGACGGCGGCGCTTCGCTGCTACGCCAGCCAGAGCGGGTCTACCAAGCGGTTAGAGCCGTCCACGATGCGCTAGGCGGGGAAATCCCAGTCACTGCCAAGATCCGCCTGGGCTTCGCCAACCGCCGCTTAGCGGTTGCCTGTGCTCAAGCCACCGAAGCAGGTGGAGCAGCGCAGTTGGTCGTACACGCCCGCACCCGCGATGAAGGCTACCGACCGCCTGCGCACTGGGAATGGATTGGCAAAATACGCCGCCATGTCAGCATCCCCGTTGTCGCCAATGGGGATATCTGGACGCTGGAGGATTACTGGAAAGCTCGAACGCTTTCAGGCTGTCGCGATGTGATGTTAGGCCGCAGTGCACTGGCAGACCCCTGGCTTGCGCCACGCATCCGTCACTGGCTACAGACCGGCGAGCGGTTGCCCGAAAGCAGCTGGTCCATGCGCGCCAACGTACTCAAAGAGTACGCCGCTCTGCAGCGCCAACAGCTGCCTGACCGCGTTGTCGTCTCTCTGGTAAAGCAGTGGCTTGCCCAAATGCGCCAAGGCAGTGCCGAAGCCGAGCAGAACTTTCAGCGGGTGAAGCGCATTACCGAACTGGATCACCTGCTCGATAGACTTGTGGTTGACGAGCAGCACGCCACCCTGGCTTAGGCTCTGTCTGAAAAGTGCCTGAGCTCGACAATACGGCGTTAAAAATTGGCTCAGAATACTCATTTACACCCCGTAAACTCCGTTTCTTCGCCAATTTTTGCCTTGTCTTGTCTTCGCTAGCCGACCTTTCAGGCAGAGCCCTAGCGCCCTTTCCGCAACGCCTTATCAATTTATAGCCAAAAAAAAGCGCCCTACCGCAAAGCGGGGGCGCTACACACGATCGCAAGACCGGAGCGCGAGCTTATATACCGGTCAGGCTGGAAAATAGTCAGTCAGGTTAGAAACAAGCAGGCAGACTGGAAACAGAAAACCCGCTCTCGATAAGAGAGCGGGTTTTGAAATCTGGCGCGCCCGGGAGGATTCGAACCTCCGACCCCCTGATTCGTAGTCAGGTACTCTATCCAGCTGAGCTACGGGCGCGTAATGTTACAACTAATCTATACTAATACTGCTACTAAGTAGGTGGCGCGCCCGGGAGGATTCGAACCTCCGACCCCCTGATTCGTAGTCAGGTACTCTATCCAGCTGAGCTACGGGCGCATACCTTGTGACCATGTACTTTCTAGCTAAGTACTTTTTTAAGTATTCTATAACCTAAGTACTTAATGGTCATGCTATTGGCGGAGAGAGAGGGATTCGAACCCTCGATAGGGCTATAAACCCTATACTCCCTTAGCAGGGGAGCGCCTTCAGCCACTCGGCCACCTCTCCTCAACGGCACGGCGCGAATATTACCGATTTAGGGATCTTGTGTCTAGTCCTCTGCCGATTTTTTTCGCGCCGACCATATCTTACCTATCAGCTTACGTCTTAAGCATCGCGTCATCATGCAAACCCGCAAGTCTTATTCCACTTCGTTTTCACTATTTCTTTCACGCTGAATGCGCTGATAAATCTCTTCCCGGTGAACCGCAACATCTTTAGGCGCATTAACACCAATACGCACTTGATTGCCTTTCACACCTAAGACGGTGACAGTGATTTCATCACCGATCATCAAGGTTTCGCCAACACGGCGAGTTAGGATGAGCATGGCTGATCTCCTTTTCAGACGTTTAATGCAACGGGATGTGTCAGCCCGAGGCAACACTAGGCCATTATGCGGCATAGCGTTGCCTGTCACCAACGGCTCCGGCTCCATGACACCTCAACTTCCCGTTGAAAGAAAGCTCACCACCACATGGCAGCAAGTACCCCTTCAGCGTAGAAGATTTAAGGCATTAATGTTATTCAGATTCGATATCTGCCTTATCTAAACCAAAGGCTTTGTGTAATGCATTGACGGCAAGTTCCATATGCTTCTCATCAATGACGACTGAGATTTTAATCTCAGAGGTGGAGACCATACGAATATTGACGTTCTCATCAGCCAGCACGCGGAACATTTTTGATGCCACACCCGCGTGAGAGCGCATTCCCACACCGACCAAGGAGACCTTGGCGATGTTGTCATCACCACGCAGCTCACCACCACCTAAATCCGGGATCACCGTCTCTTCAAGCAGTTTCTTGGTAGCTTTGTAATCACCTTTGGCAACCGTAAAGGTGAAATCGGTATAGTCACCAGCCGGGGCAACGTTCTGTACGATCATATCGACTTCGATATTGGCATCGGCAATCGGGCCAAGAATACGTGAAGCGACGCCTGGTACATCCGGCGTATTGAGCAGGGTCAGTTTGGCTTCATTCTTGGTAAAGGCGATACCGGAGATCAGTGGTTCTTCCATAGCGTCCTCGTCTTTGTCTGCTTCTGCAACAATTAGGGTACCGGGGCCGTCTTCAAAGCTCGACAGCACCCGCAGGGGCACGTTGTATTTACCGGCAAACTCTACCGCGCGGATCTGCAGCACTTTAGAGCCAAGACTAGCCAGCTCCAGCATCTCTTCTACCGTAATGCTTTCCAGACGCTGGGCCTTGGAGCATACGCGGGGGTCAGTGGTGTATACCCCGTCAACATCGGTATAAATCTGGCACTCATCGGCGCCAAGTGCGGCGGCCAGGGCTACACCCGTGGTGTCAGAGCCACCACGACCTAAGGTAGTGATGTTGCCGTCCTCATCGACCCCTTGGAAACCGGCAACGACAACTACCTGCCCTGCTTCCAGGTCAGCTTTTAGATCGTCGGTTTCGATGCGCTGGATACGCGCCTTGGTATAGGCGCTGTCCGTATGGATACCTACCTGGGCGCCAGTGTGTGAAGTGGCTTGCACGCCAATTTGCTGCAGCGCCATAGCGAGTAGTGAGATCGTCACCTGCTCGCCGGTCGACAGCAGCATATCCATCTCGCGCGGTGCGGGATCGTCATTAAGTGCCTGAGCCATGTCCGTGAGGCGGTTGGTTTCGCCGCTCATAGCGGAGACCACAACCACCACCTGATGGCCTTGATCGCGGAAGCCCTTAACCTTTTCCGCTACGGCCTTGATACGCTCGACAGAGCCCACCGAAGTGCCGCCGAACTTCTGTACGTATAGTGCCATATGCCGTTTTTCCTATGCGTTCGGGAATGGAGGGTGAAGTTACATTAATCACTAGGAGTCTTTGATTAACGTAATGAGCGCAGTTCAGACAAGGCGAAATTAGATGAAAAAGCGGAGTTTACATAAAGTAAATGAGCATTTTGAAGCTAATTTCAACGCCGTATGAACAAGCGCAATAGTTAATCAGAGATCTCCTAAATAAATAAGGCCGGTGACAATCATGCCACCGGCCTTGGGGTTTAGCTAAGTGCGTTTTCCAACCATGCCGGTACGCTCTTCAACGCATCCGGCAGAGCATCGGGCTGGCTACCTCCTGCCTGAGCCATATCCGCGCGACCACCACCTTTACCTCCTACCTGAGAGGCAACATGGTTAACCAGCTCACCGGCTTTAACCCGGCCGGTCAGGTCTTGGGTTACCCCAGCAATCAGGCTGACTTTGCCCGCTACCTGATCGGCAACCCCAAGGATAATAACCCCGGAACTGAGCTTGTTCTTCAGTTGGTCAAGAATGCCTCGCAGGTCTTTGCCAGAGACACCTTCCAACTGTGTCGCTAACAGTTTAACGCCGTTGACCTCGTGCACCTGACTCAGCATGTCACTACCCGCAGCACTGGCCAGTTTAGCTTTAAGCTGCTCAAGCTCTTTTTCTAGGCTACGGTTGCGCTCAACCAGAGACTCTACCCGCGCTTCAACTTGCTCAGGCTTGGTCTTCAAACGTTCGCCCAAACGCTCAAGGCGGGCTTCCTGCTCGCGGAAGTAGGCTAACGCATTTTCACCGGTGATCGCTTCGATACGGCGTACACCGGAGGCAATGCCCACTTCGCTCATCACATGACAGCAGCCGATATCGCCACTACGTGTCACGTGGGTACCACCGCACAACTCGATAGAGAAGTCGTCGGCACCAATCGTCAGTACCCGCACATTCTCGGCGTATTTGGCCTCAAACAGCGCCGCCGCCCCTTTGGCTTTGGCTTGATCCAGGCTCATTTGCTCGGTTTTAGTCGGCGCATTGGCCAGGATCTGCTCATTGACCAGCCGTTCGACTTCCGCCAACTGCTCGGCAGTCATCGGCTCAAAGTGGCTAAAGTCGAAGCGCAGGCGCTCGGCATTCACTAGCGAGCCTTTCTGCTGCACGTGATCACCCAGCACCATACGCAGCGCTTTGTGCAGCAGGTGGGTCGCCGAGTGGTTACGGATGGTGGCTGTACGCAGGCTGGCATCCACTTCGCCGCGTACACTGGCGCCTACACTCAGCGAACCTTCCACCATAATGCCCTGGTGTAAGTGATGCCCGCTCTGCTTTTGGGTATCCGTTACCTGGAAACGACCGCCGTCGACATACAGGTAGCCGGTATCGCCCACCTGGCCGCCGGACTCACCGTAAAATGGCGTGCGATCTAGCACCACAACGCCCTTCTGCCCCGCTTCCAGCGCGGCCAGCGCATTGCCTTCGCTGTCGACCAGTGCCGTTACCTTGGCTTGATCCTCCAGGCGGTCATAGCCAGTAAAAGCGGTCTCACCGTCAAGCTCAATAGAGGCGCTGTAATCAGCGCCGAACTGGCTAGCCGCCCGGGCACGCTCGCGTTGGGCCTCTAAGGCCTGCTGAAAACCCTCTTCATCGAGAGTGACGCCGCGTTCGCGGCACACATCAGCGGTGAGATCAAAAGGAAAGCCGTAGGTGTCGTAAAGCTTAAACACTGTTTCACCGGGCAGCACCTTGCCATCCAGCTCGGCTAAGGCTGCATTCAACAGCCCCATGCCATGGTCCAGGGTGCGAGCAAACTGCTCTTCTTCTTTCAACAGCACCCGAGTGATCTGGTCATTCGCCTCGCGAAGCTCTGGATACGCATCACCCATTTCGGCATCCAGCGCGTCCACCAGCTTGTGGAAGAACGGCTCTACGGCTCCCAGCTTGTGACCATGGCGGATCGCGCGGCGAATGATGCGACGCAATACATAGCCACGCCCTTCGTTAGAAGGCAATACACCGTCGGCAATCAGGAAGGCACAGGAGCGGATGTGGTCGGCAATCACGCGCAGCGAAGGTGTAGTGGTATCAGGATGCCCGGTCGCTTTAGCCGCAGCCTGCAGCAGGCTCTGGAACAGATCAATTTCGTAGTTGGAATGCACGCCCTGCATGACGGCAGCTACGCGCTCCAAGCCCATACCGGTATCGATAGAGGGCTTGGGTAGCGGGTTGAGCGTACCTTGGCTATCACGATCAAACTGCATGAACACCAGGTTCCAGATTTCGATGTAGCGGTCGCCATCTTCTTCCGGGCTACCGGGAGGGCCGCCCCATACCTCTGGACCGTGGTCAAAAAAGATTTCCGAACTCGGACCACAAGGGCCGGTGTCGCCCATTTGCCAGAAGTTATCTTCGTCTAATTTGGAAAAGCGCTCGGGGTCAATACCGATCTCGTCTTTCCAGATACGTTCAGCTTCGTCATCGCTGACATGCACCGTGACCCACAGCTTCTCTTTAGGCAGACCTAGCGTTTCGGTCAGAAATACCCAGGCAAAGCGTATGGCGTCGTGCTTGAAGTAGTCGCCAAAGCTGAAGTTGCCCAGCATTTCAAAAAACGTGTGGTGACGTGCGGTATAGCCGACATTGTCTAAATCATTATGCTTACCGCCTGCGCGTACGCAGCGCTGCGCAGATGCTGCACGCACGTATGGGCGTGGGTCGCGACCCAGAAACACATCTTTGAAAGGCACCATGCCGGCATTGGTAAACAGCAGCGTCGGGTCATTGCCCGGCACTAAAGAGCTGGTGGGTACAACCGTATGTCCCTGCTTTTCAAAGAAGGTAAGAAAGGCCTGTCTGATTTCTGCGCTTTTCATAGGGTATCCGTAACAAGAAAGCGTGGTGTCCCAGGGCGCTGTCGACGCTACCCTCAGGGGTCGCAAAGGGGCCATTATAGCGCAGTTGTCAAACGACTAAAGCCGCACTTAGTGGCAGAGAGGCAAACTACTAGGTAGAAAAGCGTAGGAGAGCGCTATTAGAAAGGTAAGAGAAGGCGTTTTACAGGCAGGGGGAAAGTATTACAGACAAGAGAAAATATATTACAAGCAGGAGAAAAATTATTACAGACAGGAGAGCGCGTAGCGGATTTGCTCAAAATCGAAGCCACGACTAGCCAGAAAGCGCTCGCGTCGAGCGCGCTCTTTAGGCGTCTCACCAGGGCTATCGAAGCGTCGCGCCAGCGTTTCCCGGGCTAGCTCGAACCAGTCAACCTGCTCCCCTTCTTCCACCTCTTCAAAAGCGGTATTAAGGGTTTCCTGATCAACGCCGCGTTGGCGAAGCTCGCCTTTAATACGAATAACACCCTGGCCGCGCAGAATGCGCGAGCGTACGAAACTAGCCGCAAAACGCGCATCAGACTGCAGGTCCTGTTCGGCCAGAGCGTCTAAACACTCGTCGATAGCGGTATCGTCGAAGGCTTTTTTCTTCAAGCGCTGGACTAGTTCGGCGCGAGAGTATTCGCGCCGAGCCAGTAAGCCAATCGCGATGTCACGGGGCGTGGCATCGCGCTGAGACATAAAGGCCATTAGATTGTCTCGGTTAGAACAGACTTAGATCAGATCGTCATCGCTGGCATCCACTTCAGCCGCTGCTTCGGCAGATGCATCTTCCTTCTCCTTTTTAGGATCAGGCTTGGCCAAGAGCTGCTCACGAATTTGCGTTTCGATTTCGAGCATAATGTCTGGATGCTCTTCCAGGTAAAGCGCGGAGTTTGCTTTACCCTGGCCGATTTTCTTGCCTTTATAGCTGTACCAAGCACCGGCTTTATCGACTAGGTTGCACTGCACACCCAGGTCAATAACCTCGCCAGCGTGGTAGATACCCTTGCCGTAAAGGATTTGGAATTCAGCCTGACGGAATGGCGGCGCCACCTTATTTTTGACTACTTTCACGCGGGTTTCGTTACCGGTGACTTCATCGCCCACTTTCACCGAGCCGGTGCGGCGAATATCCAGACGCACGCTGGCGTAGAACTTAAGCGCGTTACCGCCAGTAGTGGTTTCGGGTGAACCAAACATCACGCCAATCTTCATGCGGATCTGGTTGATGAAGATCACTAAGCAGTTGGCGTTTTTGATATTACCGGTGATTTTACGTAGCGCCTGAGACATCAAACGCGCCTGGAGACCAACGTGAGAGTCGCCCATTTCGCCTTCGATTTCAGCGCGCGGGGTCAACGCAGCGACCGAGTCGATAACGATGACATCAACACCGCCGGAGCGTACCAGCATGTCGGTAATTTCCAGCGCCTGCTCACCGGTATCCGGCTGGGAAACCAGCAGATCATCCAGGTTAACGCCCAGTTTTTCTGCGTAGCTGGGGTCAAGCGCGTGCTCGGCATCAACGAAGGCGCATATTTTGCCCTGCTTTTGTGCTTGAGCAATCACCGAAAGGGTCAGCGTCGTTTTACCCGATGATTCCGGGCCAAAGATTTCGCAAACACGACCAAACGGCAGACCGCCGATGCCGAGCGCGATATCCAGCCCCAGAGAACCCGTGGAAACCGACGGCATGACCACACGCGGTGCGTCGCCTAGACGCATGACGGTGCCCTTGCCGAACTGACGGTCGATTTGGGTGAGTGCAGCGTTTAGCGCTTTAGTGCGGTTGTCATCCTGAGCCATTCAGAGATTCCTCATAACAAGCTGTATAATTACCCAGTAGTATGCCAAAGATTGTGCCGTAAACAAATCCTTGATCACGCTTTCTCTTAACTATTTTCCTTCCCTACTCCTGCTTGCCTGCCTTCACCTGTGCATCCAGGCGTGCCACCAGCCCTGCCAGCGCTTGACGCACTGCCTGCTCGCGCACGGCTTGGCGATCCCCGGGGAAGTGGAAGCACTCGGCTTGCTGCTCAGCGGTATCACCCCAGGCGAGCCAAACGGTACCCACCGGCTTTTCAGCACTACCACCATCCGGCCCGGCCACCCCACTAACGGCAACGCCCAAGCCCGCACCGCTTTCCCGGCAGGCGCCTTGCACCATCGCTTTCACTACTTCTTCGCTCACCGCCCCGTGTTCTGCCAGTATAGCGTCTGGCACGCCGAGCAGGCGGGTCTTAGCCGCGTTCGCATAGGTCACATAGCCAGTTGTAAAGTAAGCAGAGCTACCCGCCGTGCTGGTAATCGCACTGGCGATACCACCGCCCGTGCAGGATTCAGCGGCGGTCACTTCCACCTTCAACTGCTGACAAAGCCGCCCTAGGCGCTGAGCTAACAGCGTCAAATCAAGATTTTTCAGGCTAGATACGCTGGGCACTATGGTCGCTCCTTCAAGTGAGTCGTCTGTTCAGCGTAGAATACTGTGTTTAGCTTTCTCAAAGAAATTGCTCAATCAGGACGCCCATGTCACAGGCCATTCCCCCTAACACGCCAATGATCACGCAGTATTTAAAGATCAAACGCGAACACCCCGAGGTTCTGCTGTTTTACCGGATGGGGGATTTTTACGAGCTATTTTTCGATGATGCCAAGCGCGCCGCGGCACTGCTGGATATTACGCTTACCCAGCGCGGCCAGTCGGGCGGCAAGCCCATCCCGATGGCAGGCGTACCTTACCATAGCGCTGAAGGCTATTTGGCGCGTCTGGTCGCCGGTGGCGAGTCAGTTGCCATCTGTGAGCAGATTGGCGACCCCGCTACCAGCAAAGGTCCCGTTGATCGCCAGGTAGTACGTATCGTCACCCCCGGCACGCTCCACGATGAAGCGCTGCTCGATGCCCGCCGCGACAACGTACTGGTATCAGTCTCCCCCGGTAAAGATAGCTGGGGCCTTGCCTGGCTGGAACTCTCTAGCGGCCGCTTCAACGTATTGGAAGTGGAAAGCGAAGCGGAGATGCTAGCCGAGCTTACCCGCCTCTCCCCTGCTGAGTTGCTGGTGCCCGAAAGCCTGACACTACCCGATGCCTGGTCGCAAAAGCGCAGCCTGCGCCGCCAAGGCGAGTGGCTGTTTGATTTGGAGAGCGCCACCCGCAGCCTGTGCGATCAGTTTGAAGTGCAGGATTTACGCGGCTTTGGCTGCGCGCACTTAACCACCGCACTGATTGCCGCCGGAGTGCTGATTGATTACGCCCGCGACACGCAGCGCTCGCGCTTGCCCCACGTGACCGCGATAAGCGTTGAGAATCGCGACGATGCAGTGGTAATCGACGCCGCCAGCCGACGTAACCTGGAAATCGATATTAACCTGGGTGGCAATAGCGACAACACCCTGGCGAGCGTGCTGGACACCTGCACCACCGCGATGGGCTCGCGGCTACTCAAACGCTGGCTGAATCGTCCGCTGCGCCAACGAGAGATTGTCCAAAACCGCCATGCAGGCGTGGCGTTGCTAAGCCTAGATGCCGCTTACATGTCACTGCGCGAGACGTTGAGCGATGTGGGCGATGTGGAGCGCATTCTGGCCCGGGTCGCGCTGTACAGCGCCCGGCCACGGGATTTGGCACGCCTGCGGGATGCACTGGTTACACTTCCTGAGCTTGAGCAGCAGCTCAGTGAGGTAGAGAGCGGCAGCGCGCTAGACAATCTGCGCCCGCATATTCGCCCCTACCCAGAAATGGCCGATATGCTCAGCCGTGCGCTAGTCGAAAATCCGCCGGTGGTGATCCGCGATGGCGGGGTAATCGCCAACGGCTTTGATGCCGAGCTCGACGAGCACCGAGGCATGGCCGAGAATGCGGGCGACTACCTTGTTCGGCTGGAAACCCGCGAACGCGAGCGTACCGGGCTTGCCAATCTCAAAGTCGGCTATAACCGCGTACACGGCTACTTTATCGAGCTGCCGCGCTCCCAGGCGCAGCAGGCACCCGCTGACTATATTCGCCGCCAAACGCTTAAAAACGCCGAGCGGTTTATTATCCCCGAGCTCAAAGAGTTTGAGGATAAGGCGCTGTCGGCTAAATCCCGCGCCCTGACCCGTGAAAAATGGCTTTATGACCGCCTGCTGGGTGAACTGAATAACAGTCTTCACGCGCTACAAAGCACCTCTCAAGCGTTAGCGGAGCTGGATGTGCTGTGCGCCTTTGCCGAACGCGCCGAGGCGTTAAGCTGGGTGCGCCCAACGCTGAGCGAGGCCACCGGCATTCGTATCGAGGCGGGACGGCACCCTGTGGTTGAACAGGTTAGCGAAACCCCCTTTGTGCCCAATGACGTTACGCTTAACCCCGACCAGCATATGCTGATTATTACTGGCCCTAATATGGGTGGTAAATCGACCTATATGCGGCAAACAGCGTTGATTGCTCTGCTCGCCCACTGCGGCAGCTTTGTGCCCGCCGATGCCGCAGAGATCGGCCCGCTGGATCGGATATTTACCCGCATTGGTTCGTCGGATGACCTCGCGGGCGGGCGCTCCACCTTTATGGTCGAAATGACCGAAACGGCCAATATTTTGCACAATGCCACGCATCAAAGCTTGATTTTGATGGATGAAATTGGCCGCGGCACTAGCACCTTTGACGGGTTATCGCTGGCCTGGGCGAGTGCGGAACATCTTGCCAAGGGGCGTGCACTAACGCTGTTTGCCACGCACTATTTTGAGATGACCGCCCTACCTGAACACATGGAAGGCGTGGCCAATATTCACCTAACGGCGACCGAGCATGGCGACAGCATCGTGTTCATGCACCGCATTGAAGCAGGCCCGGCTAGCCAGAGTTACGGTTTGCAGGTCGCTCAATTAGCGGGCGTACCTGGCCATGTGATTAAACGGGCCCGTGAGAAGCTGATGAGTCTGGAGCAGCGCGATGTAGATAACACAGCGCAAGCGCCGCGAACGGCTCCCCAGCAAAACGACCTGTTTGCAGCCGTGCCACACCCGGTGGTTGAAGCATTGGAAAATGTCGATATGGATGACTTAACGCCGCGGGAAGCGCTGTCGCTGTTGTATCAGTGGCGAGACCTGATCTAATGGTAAATATAGTAGGTTATACAGAAGCCCATAAGGCGCTTGCCGCGAGGTAGGCGCACCTCTAGAATGTCGCTCAAACTTTTAGCTTATAAAAAACGGCTGATTTATAACCATTCACGATTGACCATGGCTGAGAGACTCTCGGCCCTGCAAGAGGGATAGCAAGATGACGTTTGTCGTTACCGAGAACTGCATCCAGTGCAAATACACCGACTGTGTGGAAGTCTGCCCGGTCGACTGTTTCTACGAGGGCCCAAACTTCCTGGTCATTCATCCTGACGAGTGTATCGATTGCGCGCTGTGTGAGCCCGAGTGCCCCGCCGAGGCGATATTCTCCGAGGATGAGCTGCCGGACGGGCAAGAGGCATTTATTGAGATTAACGCCGAGATGGCCGAAGTCTGGCCGAACATAGCCGAGCGAAAAGATCCGCTGCCTGACGCCGAAGAGTGGGACGGCAAGCCCGGTAAGCTTGAGAAGTTAGAGCGTTAAGCGTTCCTCACGCCTGCTCTATTTTACTTTAAAACCAGCGCTTTTTTGAAAAAGCGCTGGTTTTTTATGGCGTTACCAAGCGTTTATTGCCAAATACGAGGCAAAACGAGGCAAAAAAAGGCGACCCGTAGGCCGCCCGCTCCAAGCACTTCCTCTGACCACTCCCTGTATCAACTTCCTCAGATGACTTCCCTGCCGGGGCTCACCTCACTGTATCACCCGGCGCATCCGTCCTACATCCCGTTGCATCCTGTCTGAAGCATCCTTGCCTCCCCTTGTCCTGCGTATATTGTGGCAGATCACGTAGGCTTCTCAACAATGCCAAAATGCAAAAAGGCGAGTCTTAGCGACTCGCCTTAATTCCACAATTATATTTAAAAACAAAAGCTTAAATTTGAATTAGTGGAAATTTTCGTTTTATCTTACCCCAAACCAAGCGATTCTCGTCGGCATTTGTAAGACATCTCTTACAAAATCTTGAGATATTACTTACAAACCTCACTCAATATTGGCACTTTACTGACCTTTGATCGCTTTCAGGCCAGGATACGTGACATCTTCAAGCTCGGCCTCAATCACCAGCAAACGGTTGTACTTAGCAACCCGATCAGAACGGCACAGTGAACCCGTTTTAATCTGACCGGCGCAGGTGCCTACCGCCAAATCGGCAATAGTGGTGTCTTCCGTTTCACCAGAGCGGTGCGAAATTACCGCTGTAAAGCCTGCATCCTGGGCCATCTTGATGGCATCCAGCGTCTCGGAGAGCGAGCCGATCTGGTTGAACTTGATCAGGATAGAGTTACCGATCTGCTCATCAATACCGCGCTTAAGAATCTTGGTATTGGTCACAAACAAGTCATCACCTACCAGCTGTACTTTAGCGCCCAGCTTGTCAGTCAGCGTTTTCCAGCCTGCCCAGTCGGACTCGTCCATGCCATCTTCGATGGACACGATTGGGTAATCGGCGCACAGGCCTGCCAGGTAATCAGTAAAGCCTTGGGCGTCGTAGCTTTTGCCTTCACCGGAAAGGTTATACTGACCGTCTTTGTAGAATTCTGAAGAAGCACAGTCCAGCGCAAGCGTGACGTCTTTACCCAGCTCGTAGCCAGCATCGGCAACGGCTTGCTTGATGACTGCCAGCGCATCAGCGTTAGACGCCAGGTTCGGCGCAAAGCCGCCCTCGTCGCCAACGGAGGTGGAAAGGCCTTTCGCCGAAAGCACTTTTTTCAAGGCATGGAAAATTTCCGCGCCCATACGCAGCCCTTCGCGGAAGTTAGGCGCACCTACCGGTTGAACCATAAACTCTTGGATATCAACGTTATTATCAGCGTGTTCACCACCGTTGATGATATTCATCATCGGCACCGGCATGCTGTACTGACCCGGCTGGCCGTAAAGCTCGGCAATGTGGGCATATAGCGGTACGCCTTTGGCGTTAGCAGCGGCTTTAGCCGCTGCCAGGGAAACGGCCAAAATTGCGTTCGCGCCCAAGTTCGCTTTATTCTCCGTGCCGTCCAACGCCAGCATGGCATCGTCTAAGCCGCGCTGATCACGTGCATCCATACCCAGCAACGCATCACGGATCTTGCCATTAACCGCATCGACTGCTTTCAGCACGCCTTTGCCCAGATAGCGCGACTTGTCACCGTCGCGCAGCTCTAATGCTTCACGTGAACCGGTAGACGCACCGCTGGGCGCGCAGGCTTCACCAACAGCGCCGCTGGCAAGACGTACGTTCGCCTGTACGGTGGGGTTACCACGCGAATCCAGCACTTCCAACGCACTGATAGCAACAATTTTGGTCATGGCAGTTTCCTTAACGGTAAGTCAGATAAAATTATTAATATAACGCCCTAATCAGCAAAACACGGCCTATCAAGCCACACGCTAACGAATGGTTAGCGGCTTAAACCCTTTTATCAGCGCATCCAGTTGAGCAAGCTGAGTTAAAAACGGTTCCAACTGATCCAGCGGGAGTGCACAAGGGCCATCGCATTTGGCGTTATCAGGGTCAGGGTGAGCTTCTAAAAACAGCCCTGCAAGGCCAACAGCCACGCCTGCGCGCGCTAATTCAGCCACCTGAGCCCGACGACCGTCAGCACTGTCGGCACGCCCACCCGGGCGCT
This sequence comes from Vreelandella sp. DA03-1M, assembly GCF_055725665.1. Lineage (NCBI taxonomy): Bacteria > Pseudomonadati > Pseudomonadota > Gammaproteobacteria > Oceanospirillales > Halomonadaceae > Vreelandella > Vreelandella sp. DA03-1M. The sequence continues at coordinate 759,704 of NZ_CM146798.1, read as the reverse complement.
GCAGCGCGTGGGTCACATCAAAAAATACCGGATACCCGGTTTGCTTCATATCGCCAAAGCCCAGCATATCAACAATCAGGTTGTTGTAACCAAAGCTTGAACCGCGCTCGCAGAGCATCAGCTGGTCGTTACCCGCTTCCTGAAACTTACTCAGGATATGACGCATTTCATGGGGCGCCAAAAACTGCGGCTTCTTGATATTGATGACCGCGCCGGTTTTGGCCATGGCGACTACCAAATCAGTTTGGCGGGCCAAAAAGGCTGGCAGTTGGATAATGTCGGCCACTTCCGCCGCTGCTTCAGCCTGCCAGGGCTCGTGCACGTCGGTGATGATCGGCACGTTGTGGCGGGCTTTGATATCGGCCAGTATCTGTAGCCCTTTCTCCATACCCGGGCCGCGATAGGAGTGGATCGAGCTACGATTAGCTTTATCAAAGCTGGCCTTAAAGACATAAGGCATGCCCAGCTTCTTAGTTACCGTGACGTAAGCTTGGGCAACTTCGTCGGCAAGCTCAGCAGATTCCAGCACGTTCATGCCGCCCAGCAGCATTAGCGGCAAGGAATTGCCGGCGGTTAAACCGGCTACGTTAATATGACGCTCTTGAGAAGCCATGCTGTTGCCCTCTTATTCCTGAGAATGCGCATGGGCGCGATTACGCGCAGTTTTATGCTCCAACGCGGCGTTCACAAAACCCGAGAAGAGCGGGTGACCATCACGCGGCGTGGAAGTGAACTCCGGGTGGAACTGACAGGCCACATACCAAGGGTGATCCGCCAGCTCGATAACCTCGACCAGTGATTGGTCAACACTCTTCCCCGAAATAACCAAACCTGCCTTTTCAAGCTCATCAATAAACTGGTTATTGACCTCGAAACGGTGACGATGGCGCTCAACAATCTCTTCAGACCCGTAGGCTTCACGCGCTTTGGTGCCCGATGTCAAATGACACACCTGGCCACCTAAACGCATGGTGCCGCCTAAATCAGACGCTGCATCGCGTAACTCGATTTTGCCTTCCGGATTCAGCCACTCGGTGATCAGCCCCACCACCGGGTGTTGGGTATCGTGGGTGAATTCGGTGGAGTTGGCGTCTTTCCAACCCGCCACGTTGCGAGCGAACTCAATCACCGCTACCTGCATGCCCAGGCAAATACCTAGATAGGGAACGTTATTTTCACGCGCGAATTGGGCGGTCATAATCTTGCCCTCCACACCGCGCTCACCAAAACCGCCTGGCACCAGAATGGCGTCTTTGCCCGCCAAACGCTCGGTGCCGTGGCGTTCAATGTCTTCGGAGTCAATATAATCGACGTTGACCTTAATGCGACCTTGGATGCCGGCGTGAATCAGTGCTTCGTTGAGCGACTTGTAGGCATCCAGCAGCTCCATGTACTTACCGACCATGGCGATGCTGACCGACTTGAGCGGGTTGAGCTTGGCATCAAGTACCTTCACCCACTCGGATAAATCTGCTTCCGGGGCTTCCAGGCGCAGCTTATCGCAAACGATTTCGTCCAGGCCGTGCTCGTGGAGCATCAACGGAATGCGGTAGATCGTATCGGCATCCTGAAGCGGCACTACGGCCCGCTCTTCGACGTTGGTGAACAGGGCGATTTTGCGACGCTCGCTCTCTTCCAGCTCAACTTCGCTGCGGCAAATCAGAATATCCGGCTGGATACCGATAGAGCGCAGCTCTTTAACGCTGTGCTGGGTCGGTTTGGTTTTGGTCTCACCCGCCGTTTTGATGTAGGGCACCAGGGTCAGGTGCATAAACAATGCGCGGTTGGCACCCTGCTCACTACGGATTTGGCGGATCGATTCCAGGAAAGGCAGCGATTCGATATCACCGACCGTGCCGCCGATCTCTACCAGCGCCACATCAAACCCTTCACCGCCCGCGTAAACGCGCTCTTTAATCTCGTCGGTGATATGCGGAATCACCTGAACGGTGCCGCCTAGATAATCGCCACGGCGCTCTTTACGCAGTACGTGCTCGTAAACACGACCAGTCGTAAAGTTGTTGCGCTGGGTCATTTTGGTGCGAATAAAGCGCTCGTAATGCCCGAGATCAAGGTCGGTTTCGGCACCATCTTCTGTGACGAACACCTCACCGTGCTGGAAGGGGCTCATGGTGCCCGGATCCACGTTGATGTACGGGTCGAGCTTGAGCATGGTGACCTTAAGGCCGCGGGCCTCTAAAATCGCCGCAAGCGAGGCGGAGGCGATGCCCTTCCCAAGAGAGGACACAACGCCGCCGGTCACGAAGATATATCGTGTCATGGATAGCCTGTCGAATCGTGATCAGAAGGCACGGCAGAAAGCCACGCCAGGATGGGTCGACAGACTAGCAGATTACGACCTAAGGCTCAATTTGAACTGAGCAGTCAAAACCTACTCAACCTAATCACTCTTGTGCAACCGCCCCAGCGATAGGTCTACGCGAGGGCGCTGTGAACCCTTCCCTGGGCGCTACTTTCGCCATCTGACCGCCATGGATGGCGGAAATGCCGGAATTGTTGGGAACATTTTCCGGCCATGACAAAAGACCCTCGCTACGACCTATCCCTGGAGCTGCTCTATGCATCAGGCGCGCTCTACACGCCCAGGTAATCCAGAATACCTTCGGCTGCTTGGCGGCCTTCGTAAATCGCCGTGACCACCAAATCAGAGCCGCGCACCATGTCGCCACCGGCAAAGATTTTTTCGTTGCTGGTTTGGAAGGCGTACTGGCCGTGCTCCGGTGCAGTAACGCGGTCGCGCTCGTCGACTTGGATATTAGAGCTATCGAACCATGGCGCCGGGCTTGCCTGGAAACCGAAGGCGATAACCACAGCATCCGCCGCAATGATCTCTTCAGAGCCGGGCACTACTTCAGGACGCTGACGGCCGTTTTCGTCCGGCTCGCCCAAGCGTGTGCGCACAACTTTCACGCCTTCGACCTTCTCTTCACCGACGACCGCCACCGGTTGACGGTTGAACAGAAACTCCACGCCCTCTTCACGAGCATTGGAGACCTCACGGCGCGACCCCGGCATGTTGCCTTCGTCACGACGGTACGCGCAGGTCACGCTGGTGGCGTTCTGGCGAATGGAAGTACGGTTACAGTCCATCGCCGTATCACCGCCGCCGAGCACTACCACGCGCTTGCCTTCCATGGAGATATAGTCGTTGGGATCCTTCTCGAAGCCTAAGCAGCGATTGACGTTGGCAATCAGGAAGTCCAGCGCCTTGTACACGCCGGGCAGGTCTTCACCAGGGAACCCGCCTTCCATGTACTTATAAGTCCCCATGCCCAGGAAGACCGCGTCGTACTCCTGCATCAGGGTTTCAAACTCGATATCGGTGCCGATTTCGGTATTGAGGCGAAACTCGACGCCCATCTCTTCAAAGACTGCCCGACGGCGCTCCATCACGCTCTTTTCCAGCTTGAACTCGGGAATACCAAAGGTCAGCAGGCCGCCAATTTCCGGGTACTTATCGAATACCACCGGCTTAACGCCGTTACGCGCCAGAATATCGGCACAGCCCAAGCCCGCTGGGCCCGCACCAATAATGGCGACCTTCTTGTCGGTCCAGGTAACGTGGGACATATCCGGGCGCCAGCCCATGGCGAACGCCGTATCGGTGATGTACTTCTCCACCGAACCAATGGTCACCGCGCCAAAGCCGTCGTTCAGCGTGCAGTCGCCTTCGCACAGACGATCCTGCGGGCACACGCGACCACACACCTCGGGCAGCGAGTTGGTTTTGTGCGAAAGCTCAGCGGCTTCAATGATGTTGCCTTCCACCACCAGCTGTAGCCAGTTGGGGATGTAGTTGTGCACCGGGCACTTCCACTCACAGTACGGGTTACCGCAATGCAGGCAGCGATGCGCCTGACTGGCCGCATCGGTGGGCTTGAACGGTTCATAAATTTCCGCGAACTCTTTGGCACGGGCGCGGGCATCTTTCTTCTGTGGGTCCTTACGACCCACATCGACAAACTGAAAATCGTTATTTAAACGGTTAGCCATGATCTCTCTCCTGTCAGCGTGAGGGGCATAAGCGAGTTATTGCGGCTGACGCCGAGACTGATCCAGCAAACTACCCAAGCTGGCCGCTTTTGGCTTCACCAGCCAGAAGTGGCGCGCATAGTCGCTGAAGTCTTCCAAAATAGCCGCCCCACGCGCCGAACCCGTCGCGGCCACATAGGCTTCGATCATTTCACGCAGGTGACGACGATACGCCTCCATGGCCTCTGTGTTAACGCGGTGAATCTCCACCAGCTCGTGGTTGTATTTATCCACAAAGGTGCGCTCTTCATCCAACACATAGGCAAAGCCACCGGTCATACCTGCGCCGAAGTTAACGCCCGTTTCGCCAAGCACACAGACCAAGCCGCCGGTCATATATTCGCAGCAGTGGTCGCCTGCGCCTTCAATGACTGCTGAAGCACCGGAATTACGCACCCCGAAGCGCTCGCCCGCCGTACCGGCTGCAAACAATGTCCCGCCCGTAGCGCCGTACAGGCAGGTATTGCCAATAATCGCCGTCTTATGGCTCTCAAACTGGCTGACTTTGGGCGGCACAATCACGATGCTGCCGCCGTTCATGCCCTTGCCGACGTAGTCGTTGGCATCGCCTTCGAGATACAAATTCAAGCCACGCGCATTCCACACCCCAAAGCTCTGGCCTGCTACACCAGTAAAGCGGGCGGTGATCGGTGCCGCTTCAAGGCCTTCTTCACCATAGCGTTTGGCAATCGCGCCAGAGGTTAGCGCCGCCACACTGCGGTCGCAGTTGGTGATGGTAAAGTCGAACTCACCGCCCGAGCGATTTTCGATGGCGTCTTTCAGCGCCGCCAGCACTTCCTGGTTCTTGGCACCGGGGTCGTGCGGCACGTTGCGGCTAACCTTACAGAACTGCGGTGCATCTTTAGGCACAAAGTCATTCGCTAACAGCGGCGTTAGATCAAGCTTACGCTGAGAAGCCGTGTTGCCTTCCAACACTTCAAGCAAATCGGTACGCCCGATTAGATCGGTCAGCTTGCGCACACCCAACACCGCCATCAGCTCACGCACTTCTTCGGCGATAAAGCGGAAGTAGTTTTTGACCATGTCTACGGTGCCACGGAAGTGCTCGCCCCGCAGGAAATCATCCTGAGTGGCGACACCAGTGGCGCAGTTATTGAGGTGACAGATACGCAGGTACTTACAGCCCAACGCTACCATGGGCGCGGTGCCGAAACCGAAGCTCTCGGCACCTAGAATCGCGGCTTTAACCACATCCAGGCCGGTTTTCAGGCCGCCATCGGTCTGCAGGCGAATCTTGTCGCGCAGGCCGTTGATACGCAGCGCCTGATGCACTTCAGGAAGCCCCAGTTCCCAGGGCGAACCTGCATGCTTGATCGAGGTCAGCGGGCTGGCTGCCGTGCCGCCATCATAGCCGGACACGGTAATCAAATCCGCGTAGGCCTTGGCCACCCCGGTGGCGATCGTGCCGATCCCCGGTTCCGATACCAGCTTCACCGACACCTGGGCATCCGGATTGACCTGTTTGAGGTCAAAAATCAGCTGGGCCAAATCTTCGATGGAGTAAATATCGTGGTGCGGCGGCGGTGAAATCAGCGTCACGCCGGGTACTGCGTAGCGCAGCCGGGCAATCAACTGGTTCACTTTACCGCCGGGCAGCTGGCCACCTTCACCAGGCTTAGCGCCCTGGGCAACTTTGATCTGCAGCACTTCTGCATTGACCAAGTAAGCGGGAGTAACACCAAAGCGGCCAGAAGCGATCTGTTTGATTTTCGAGCTACGAATAGTGCCGTAACGCGCAGGGTCTTCGCCGCCTTCACCAGAGTTGGAACGACCACCGGCTTCGTTCATCGCCTGCGCCAACGCTTCGTGGGCTTCCGGTGAAAGCGCACCCAGTGACATACCCGCGCTGTCAAAACGCGGCAGCAGCTCTTCAACGGGCTCGACTTCTTCCAGCGCAATCGGCGTTTCTGCAGGCTTGAGCTTGAGCAAGTCACGAATGGTGGCGACCGGACGCTCATTAACCAATTGAGCGAACTTCTTCCACTTGGTATAGCTGCCTTCCTGAACCGCCGCCTGCAGTGACATCACCACATCAGGGTTATAAGCGTGGTACTCGTGGCCGTGGACATACTTGAACATGCCACCTTGAGAAATCCCTTTACGCGGAATCCAGGCATCTTTTGCCAGCAGCGCCTGCTGCATCTGAAGCTCGGCAAAACCGGCGCCCTGAATCCGCGACGCCATACCGACAAAGCACAGATCCATGACTTCGTCCGCCAAGCCCACGGCTTCAAACAGCATTGAGCCGCGGTAGGAGGCCAGCGTCGAGATACCCATTTTAGACAGGATCTTGAACAGGCCTTTCTGCAGACCTTTACGGTAATTCTCGCGGCCATCAGCCGGGTTGCCGGTTAGCTCGCCGGTACGGTGCATATCCGCCATGACCTGATAAGCGAGCCACGGATAAACCGCCGTGGCACCCACGCCAAACAGCACTGCCATTTGATGAGCATCACGGGCGTAGCCGGTTTCAACTACGATATTGGCGTTGGGACGCAGCGCCAAACGGCCTAAATGAGAGTGCACGGCACCCACGGCCAGGGCGGCCTGTATGGGAATCAGCCCTTTCGCCAGCTCGGCATCGGTGAGTACCAGAATGACTTTACCGGCGCGCACTTGAGCTTCGGCTTCTTCACATAGCGCTTTAAGCGCTTGGTGCAGGCTCTGCTGTTCAGGATCGTAACCCAGCGACAATGTATAGCTGGCAAACGCCGGATCATCCTGGCTGACCAACGCGGTAAATTTGCGTGGCGACAGTACCGGCGTGGTCAAGATCAAGCGATGCGCGTGCTCAGGCGTCGCTTTAAAGACGTTAAGCTCAGCACCACAGCAGGTTTCCAGCGACATCACGATCGCTTCACGCAGTGGGTCGATCGGCGGGTTGGTGACCTGGGCAAACTTCTGACGGAAGAAATCCGTCAGCAGGCGCGGACGACTGGAGAGCACCGCCATCGGTGTATCGTCGCCCATAGAGCCAACGGCTTCCTGACCACTTTCCGCCAGCGGACGCAGCACCTGGTCGCGCTCTTCAAAGCTCACTTGGAACAGTTTCTGCTGAACGTTGAGCGAATCGGTATCCATGCTCTGGAAACGCGCAAGCTCAGTTAGCGCCGACTCTAAATAATTGGCTTCCTGCTTTAACCAACGCTTATAAGGGTAGGCGGATTTCAGGCGCTCATCGATATCGGTGGTATGCAGCACTTCGCCGGTCTGGGTGTCTACGGCAAGCATTTGACCGGGGCCAACACGGCCTTTGGCCACCACGTCTTCCGGCTTATAGCCGTAGGTGCCCGTTTCCGATGCCAGCGTGATATAACCGTTTTTAGTAATCACCCAGCGCGCCGGGCGCAGGCCGTTACGGTCCAGCATACACACCGCTTGGCGACCGTCGGTCATCACTACGCCCGCCGGACCGTCCCACGGCTCCATGTGCATGGAATTGTATTCGTAGAAAGCACGCAGTTCAGCGTCCATGGTTTCTACGTTCTGCCAGGCGGGCGGCACCATCATACGTACCGCGCGGTGCAGTTCCATGCCACCGGTCAGCAATACTTCCAGCATGTTATCCATACTGGAGGAGTCAGAGCCGGTGGTATTAACGATCTCGTCCAGCTCGGCGATATCCGGCAGGCGGTCGTTAACAAAATTGGCTTTACGCGAGTTCGCCCAGCCGCGGTTGGCCTCAATGGTGTTGATCTCACCGTTGTGGGCCAACAGGCGGAACGGCTGCGCCAGCGGCCAGCGCGGCGCAGTATTGGTCGAGAAGCGCTGGTGGAACACGCAAATGGCGGTTTCCAGGCGCGGGTCATTCAAGTCTTTATAAAACGCCGGTAGATCCTCCGGCATCATCAAACCTTTATAGGAGATGACTTCTGACGACAGCGAGGCAACGTAGAAGTCCTCTTCGTCACGCAGCGTCTGTTCTGCGCGGCGGCGGGCCATAAACAGATCGACATCGAAGTGCTCACCCTGGCCTGGCTGCACAAACAGCTGACGAATACGTGGCAGGCAGTCCAGTGCCATAGGGCCGCAAACGCTGGGGTCAGTCGGCACATCGCGCCAACCCACTACATTGAGCCCGCGCGCTTCAAGTTCAACGGTCAGAGTGTCACGGGCGTGCGCTTCACGGGCGTCATCGTTGGGCAGAAACACCACGCCCACGGCAAAGTGTTCGCCAAGCTCAGCATCAAACGCCTCTTTGGCCAGCGCCTGCATAAAAGGGGTCGGCATTTTAAGCAGCAGACCACAGCCGTCGCCGGTTTTGCCGTCGGCAGCGATACCCCCCCGGTGAGTCATGCAGGTCAGGGATTCAATGGCAGTTTTCAGCAAATCGTGGCTAGCCTGGCCTTCCATATGGGCAATCAGGCCAAAACCACAGTTATCGCGAAACTCGCCAGGCTGGTGAAGACCTCTATTCATGGGCGTGCCTCTACTAGTCAGCGTATTTTTTTAGCAGCGTGCTTATGGTATAAAGGACGGTTTTGCTTTTTTTATGATGCTTATAACCTGCCCAGAATGGGGTCTTTCCCACGTTCGCTGCCGCAAGAAAATGGCCGGTCAGCATAGCGATTGGCACACGTTGTGCGCAATCTCTTGACGCCCACATCGTTAGAGAAACTCTTTTCAAATCCTGTATTTGCATTCTCATTCAAGAAAAAAATACATATACTTCAAACACTTGTAGTCAGTTAAAACGCTATTTTAACGCTCCTTATTTTCCATTAAACTTTAGTCTAAATAGCATTCAAACACCCATGCCGATAGCGCATAAGGCATACGGATTATACAAAACAGCGTTCGACTAATCGTCTCACGGCGCAGCCAAGTGAATACAAAACCGCCCAGTGAAACCACTCTGCGTAAGGAGCGATCCATTGGGCGGCTATAGCTGGCTAGGCTTTGAAATGACTGGGTTTTGAAATGGCCAGATTTTTAAATGGCCAGATTTTGAAATGGCTAAGTTGCGAAAGGATTACGTGGCCACTCAGCAGCGCGGGTAATCGTCCAGCAGGTTGCGGAGAACATCAACGGGCGTGGCATCGCTAACGCAGGCATCGCCCAGGGCGTTAAGCAGCACTAAGCGCAGCCGCGAATCGATGTTTTTCTTGTCCAACCGCATACGGGCTAAAAAGTCATCGCTGGACATATTCGCCGGTGCCGCCAACGGCAGCTCGGCGCTCTCGATCACCGCCAGGCTACGTGCTAGCGCTGCGTCGTCGATCCAGCCCAAGCGCTGGGAAAGCGTTGCCGCCATGGCCATGCCCGCGCCCACTGCCTCCCCGTGTAGCCAGTTGCCGTAGCCCTGGTGCGCCTCAATGGCGTGGCCAAAGGTGTGGCCCAGGTTGAGCAGCGCACGCACGCCCTGCTCGGTTTCATCTTCGGCCACGATATCTGCTTTGATTTGGCAACTGCGCGCAATAGCGTCGGCGACTACTTCCGGCTCTACGTCGAGTAGCGCGGGCATATTGGCTTCCAGCCAGCTTAAAAACGCTTCATCACGGATAAAACCGTACTTGATAACCTCGGCAAGGCCAGCGGAAAGCTCGCGACGCGGCAGGCTCTTCAGCGTATCGATATCCACCAGCACAGCCTTGGGCTGCCAGAAAGCGCCGATCATGTTTTTACCCAGCGGGTGATTGACGCCGGTCTTGCCCCCTACCGACGAATCTACCTGGGAAAGTAGCGTGGTGGGCACCTGGATAAACGCCACGCCGCGCTGATAGGAAGCGGCGGCATAGCCGACCATATCGCCAATCACCCCGCCCCCTAAGGCGATCAGGGTACAGCGGCGGTTAAAACCGGCCTCTAATAGCGCGTCCCAAATACGGCTGACCTGCTCAATGGTTTTGTACTGTTCGCCATCAGGCAGTACGACCGTGCGCACATCTAAATGCGCCGGCAGGCTAGCGCAGAGTGTTTCCAGGTAGAGCGGCGCGATAGTCTCGTTAGTGACGACCATCACCTGGCTTCCCGCCAGATAAGGCGTCAATGTATCGGTTTGCCCGATCAGCCCGGAGCCAATATGAATCGGGTAGCTACGCTCATCTAAAGCAACCTGAAGTGTGCGTTGCGCGCTGGCGGTCGAGGTCATTGCGATACCTTATTATGGTTAAGCGGTCCAGCCGAATGAGGCGAAGAGGAGGGCTCAAGTGGATCCACCAGCCGATGCACCCGGCGCAGTATCTCATTGACCACCGCTCGCGGGCTGCGCCGATCAGTGCGCACAGCAATATCTGAAGTGGCACGATAGAGCGGGTCGCGCTGAGCAAACATGTCGTTTAGCACTTGTTCGCGGTTAGCGCACTGTAGCAACGGCCGATTGCGATCTTTCGCCGTCCGCTTTAGCTGCTGGTCGACGGTGGTCAACAGATACACCACCGTGCCGCGCTCGCGCAGTGCGCGGCGATTCTCTTCGCGCAGCACCGCACCGCCGCCGGTAGCGACGACCACGGGGGAGAGACGGGTTAACTCATCAATCATATGGATTTCGCGCAGCCGAAAGCCCTGTTCGCCTTCAACATCGAAAATCCACGGAATATCCGCTCCGCAGCGGTCTTGAATGGCGTGGTCACTGTCGTAAAACGGACGCGCGAGCTCTGCCGCCAACAGGCGACCGATGGTGCTTTTGCCAGCCCCCATGGGGCCTATAAGAAATAAATTGGGTAAATCCTGCATCAGCGAACCGTTAAGCCATCGTCTAGGAGTCGTGGAGTAATAAAGACTAACAACTCTACCTTTTCATTGCTCTCTTCGGTATAGCGAAACAGTCTACCCAGGAAAGGAATATCACCCAAAAGCGGTGTTTTGGCGATTTGGCGCAGCTCTTCCGTAGTCAAAATACCGCCTAACACCACCGTTTGGCCGTTATCGACGAGCACCTGGGTCTCGATCTGATTGGTATCAATCGGCGGTTCACCGTCAAACTCTGATTCACGGAAGCTGTCATTTTTGATGACCAGATCCATAATAATGCGGTTATCTGGGGTAATCTGCGGGGTGACTTCCAACGACAACTCGGCCTCTTTGAACTCGGTATCAGGATTGTCGTTGCCATCCACACTCTGGAAAGCACGCTCTTCACCCTGGCTGATGCGGGCAGTACGCTGGTTGGCGGTAATAATACGGGGCTGAGAAATAGTTTGGCTTTTCCCTTCGCTTTCCAGCGCACGAAGCTCCAAATCCAACAAGATATCGCCGGCTAAATAACCAAAGCTAAAGCCGGCTCCCGTCCCTGATGAGGCGCCTAAATCAACGGTTAGGCCGCCCTGCGCTCGATTAATGCCATCGGGGTTGATATCGCGCCGGCTGTAGGTACCGTCCTCCCCCTCTTGAAAGCCGCGGGTGCTCGACATGCCCCAGTTAATGCCTAGTTCACGGGAAGCGGTGTCCCTTGCAATGACAATGCGCGCCTCAATCTGTACCTGCCGAACAGCCACATCCAGGCGGTCAATGGTGCGGGTAATATCGCGTACCTGATCGGCCGTATCCTGCACCAGCAGCGTATTGGTGCGGTTATCAATACTGACACGGCCGCGCTCGGTGAGCAGCCCAAAGCCATCGCCGTCACCGCCACGCAGTAGCTGGGCCAAATCCTCGGCTCGGGCATACTTGATCTCGATAAACTCGGTGACTAATGGCGATAGCGTCTCACGCTGGTTACGCGCCTCTAGCTCCTGGCGCTCTAAATCAGCCAGCTCACTGGCGGGCGCCACGACAATTACATTGCCCTGTTCGCGACTCGATAACCCCTGGCTTTGCAGAATCAGCGCGAGCGCCTGATCCCAAGGGACATCGTTTAAGTTGAGCGTCACGCGGCCGGTGACGCTGTCACTGGCAACCAAGTTCAACCCGGTAAATTCAGCCAGCGTCGCTAGCACTGAACGCACTTCGATATCCTGGAAATTAAGGCTCAAGCGTTCGCCATTGAAGCGCTCGCCTGTCGCCTGAGAGGGCTGTGACTCCTGGCTGGCGGGCTGCACTTCCACTGTCAGCATGCGGCCAATTTGCGAAGAGATCATCGCATAAGCACCCTGGGTGGCGATGGATAACTGGGTGTCGCTCTGGTTGGCACGGGGCGTAATCCGGGTGATCGGCGTAGCAAAGTCGGTGACATCGTAGACCTGATTAAGCGAATCCGGAATCGCCACATCGCGCAGGTCAACCAGCACTTGGTCAGGGCCACCTTCTCGGACGTTCGCCTCAACCCCTTCGCGGTCAAAGGTAACCAACAAGCGACCAGCACCATCGGCACCGCGACGGAAATCGATATTTTCAATTTGTGGCCCTTCGTCGGTTTCTAGCCCCGCCGAAGAAACACTGGCTGAGGGAGCGGGCGAAGGATTAAACGATGCGGTCGGCGCGGGGGTAGCGCCAGATGCAAAGGTAATACGTAGCCGACCTTCCTGCACGCTGGTCGTAAATGCCTGCGGTTCGCTGAGATTGACCACCAAGCGCGTGCGGCCATTGCCCTCAAGGGCGGTAATTTGTTCGACGCCGTGGCTATTAATGCTCAAGCGTCGGGTGGCGAGCCCACTTTGGGTGCCGGCCAAATCAAACGTGACACGCGGCGGTGATTCCAAACGGTAGCTGCGCAGTTCGGGCACGCCACCAGAGAAGCTAAGGTCAACGTTGGCGCCACCATTGTCGGCGGGCTGCACGTCAATATCCGTCAGCACCGATGCTACTGCCAATGAAGGCAACAGTGAAAGTAGTGCAACCATGGCCATTAAAAGAGTGATTCGCCAAGCTGTAACTGCCATGAGCTAATATCCGTTTACTCGTTGTTTTCGTTGATAGCAAGCGACACTTGCCGCTCTTGCCAACCTTCGCGCTGGGTAAAGACACGCTCGGTAACACGAATTTCTTGAGCGCTTATCTGGGCAATGCGTCCATAGTCGGCGCCCATATAGTTGCCCTCTTTCACGCTGGTTACATTACCATCTGGAGAGGCAATCATTGCGACTTGCCGCCCCGCCATACGCATCGTACCGACCAAACGCAGTTCTTGCAGAGAAAAGCGTTCTAGTGGCTCTGGTATGCGCTGCTGGTCAGGCGCAAGCGCGCCATCACTACGATTAGCATCATCCTGAGCAATGGCATCTGGCGGTAAAAAGGGGCTGCGGTCTTCGCTATATAGATAAGCCAAGGTACGGCTTTCAGGCAGCGCAACCGCAATGACCGGCGGCTGACCACCCGGCGACTGACGAATATCGGCCAACGTACTTTCAAGCTGAGTTAACTCTGCATCCGCACAGCTCGTGAGTAGCCCCACACTAACCATCATTCCCATGAGCTTTGCTGTACGTATCATAGTGGCTCCACCCCGTCAGTTGGGGGCTGGTCGCCCGGTTCCAGGTAACGATAAGTGCGGGCCAGTAGCGAAAGGCGCAGCGTGTCGCCACGCTCTTCTACCGGCTCCAGGGTAAAATCGTGCTGAGTCACCATGCGGGGTAACGATGCGATATCAGCACTAAAGCGCGCCAACTGGTGATAGTCACCGCGTACCTGTATATCCAGCGGCTGCTCGACATAGTGGGCCTGGGTTAGCGTTGGACGTAGCCGAATTGTTTCAATGGTGAGACGGTTGTCAATGGCGGCATCGCTAATGCTATCGAGCAGAGAAGGGATCTCCGCATCGGTGGGCAGCATTGTGCGCAAACGCGCTATTTGCCCTTCCAAGGTCGCTAGCTGTTCGCGCATTTCCGGTAAAAAGGCGGCTTCCGAGGCTTTACTGCGGTATTCGCTTAGCAGCCCCACCTCTTCCCGCTGCGCCTCCCTAAAGGATTCCCGCTGCTCGCTCACAACGAACCACAGCATGACACTCAATGCTGCCAGCAGTGCCAAACAACAGCTCAACACTTTTAGCAGCAATGGCCATCCACCGGCTTCCTTAATATCTAGATCGCGCCAATCGACATCGCGAAGGCGCTGCCACTCGATAGCCCACTGCTCGCGATTAAGGCTCATGACGAACCCTCTTCTTTCTCATCCTGTTCTGCCACATCCTGCTCTTCCACATCTTTAGCAACACCTTGCGGCACCGCTACCGTGGTCTGCTCCACGTCAAAACGAAACACGCGACCAGTGCCGTTCTGTTCGCTCTCCACCGCCGACAGCGAAGGCACTCCCAACCCTGGCAGCGCTGCAATACGGCGCAACTGCTCAGAGACCTGCCGTTCGCTGCCGGCCATCGCAGTGACACTGACTTGAGCGCCGTTTTTCACTAATCGTTGATAAATAACGCCGTTAGCCACGCTGTTAGCCACGTCATTCAACAGCTGCACAGTGTCTGCTTGTTCACTCTGTAACGCCTTAAACACCGCAATCTGCTCACCTAGGCGTTCGGCATCACTGGCGTAGCGTGACACGCCCGCGATATCCGCATTAAGGCGCTCAATATGGTCACTCACATAGGCATTGCGCTGCTGCTGGGCCGCCAATTTAAGCTGGTAATAATGGGATATCAGCAACCCCAGCGCGACGCCCAGTATCAGCATACCGGCCAAGACAACATAAAATTTGCGGGTATTTCGCTCACGCTGCGCTTCCCGCCAGGGCAGCAGGTTAATGTTCATGCTCATTGGCTCACCCGCATCGCTAGGCCACCCGCAGTGAGCATCGCTGGCGCATCATTGGTCAACGCCTGAAGGTTTAAGCGCTTATTGACCAGCATGCGCTGGAAGGGGTTGGCAATGGTCACCGACATACCACTGTCTTCAGCAATCCGTTCGGCAAGACCGGGAATCACGCTCGATCCGCCTGCCAACACAATGTGTTGCACCTCTTGCTGACGCCCGGCGGTGTAGTAAAGCTGCAAGGAGCGCCCTACCTGCTGCACTACGGTTTCCAGGAAAGGATTGAGGACGCGCTCAGGGTAATCATCAGGTAGTCCGCCACGTTTTTTAGCGAAGCCCGCTTCCTCCATACTCAAATCATAGCGTTCGCGAATCGCATCGGTAAGCTGGCGGCCACCGAAAACGGTGTCGCGGGTATAGACGATATGACCACCACGGACAACGTGAAAGGCGTTCATATTGGCGCCAATGTCCACCAAGCCAACGCAGGCGGCAGGGTCATTCTCTACGTTTAGCTGGCGGCGCAATTCGGCAAGCGAACGCTCCATGGCAAAGGTTTCTACGTCCACCGCAGCCGGTTCCAAGCCAGCGCGCTCTAACGTCTCGGTAAGCTGAGTGATGTCCTGCTGGCGGCAAGCCACCAGCATTACCTGCTGTTGGCCGTCGTCAAAGGGAGCAGGGCCCAGACACTCAAAATCAAACGCCACTTCATTGAACGGAAAGGGAATATGGCGGTCTGATTCGGCCACGATGCGCTCTTCAATTTCCTCTTCACTCAGCCCGATGGGAAAGCTGAGTGTTTTGGTAATCGCTGCGCTGGCAGGAACCGCCACCGCTGCTTTGCGTGTGGAGGGCTTGGCATGTTCAACGGCACGGCTAAGCACGCTAGCCACATCATCTATATCGCGGATACGGCGTTCAACCACTGCGCCTTCGCGTAATGGTCTTACGGCATAACTTTCTACTTGGTAATTATCGTGGCACTGTTTTAGCTCAAGCAGCTTAACGGTCGCTGATGTAATATCGACGCCGATCAACCCTTTACCAGATTTCAGAAAGCGCATATTGGGTTCGGCTCCGCCTACTTGTCGCCCGTCTTCACATGTCGTTTGAGGTTACATGATTTTCAGTTAAGTCACACGCGATCGAACTGACGGCATATCAACACTGGTGGCCGCCGCCTCAGCTTCCTATAATGGCAGCCAATTGCATGATACGGCCGTTTAGATGCCGATCTTTTTATTCTTCCCAGGGTGCTCTTCGTACATGACGTTTCTTCGAACCCTTATCGTGTCGCTCTTTTTTCTGATTGTATCGTTGGTCGGTGCTGCTGCGTTAGCTGTGGTAGGCGCCGCCATTTATTTTGCGCCGGGTCTTCCCGACGTTCGCCAATTGCAGGATTTCGAACTGCATACGCCGCTACGTATTTTTACCCAAGACGGTAAATTGATTGGTGAGTTTGGCGAAGAGCGCCGCATGGCGATCAATTTTGATGAAATACCGCAGGATATGATCAATGCCTTGATCGCTGCCGAGGATGCTAGCTATTTCGACCATGCTGGCGTCGACCCACGCGGCTTAGCCAGAGCCGCGGTGGAGCTTGTGCAGAGTGGCGGCACCATCCAATCGGGTGGTTCGACCATCACCATG
Source organism: Vreelandella sp. DA03-1M (assembly GCF_055725665.1). Classification (NCBI taxonomy): domain Bacteria; kingdom Pseudomonadati; phylum Pseudomonadota; class Gammaproteobacteria; order Oceanospirillales; family Halomonadaceae; genus Vreelandella; species Vreelandella sp. DA03-1M. The sequence continues at coordinate 743,406 of NZ_CM146798.1, read as the reverse complement.
CAGGTCGCGCGTAACTACATGCTGACGCTGGACCAGACCTTTACGCGCAAAATTCGCGAAATTCTGCTGGCTCTGCAAATGGAGCAGGTACTCAATAAAGAGGAGATCTTCGAGCTTTACGTCAATAAGATTTTCTTGGGTAATCGCGCTTACGGTATCGCTGCCGCCGCTGAAACCTATTATGACAAGCCGCTCGCCGAATTGAGTTTGGCACAAACGGCGATGATTGCTGGCTTACCCAAGGCGCCCTCTGCCTTCAACCCGCTGGCCAACTCCGAGCGTTCGCTGATTCGTCGTAACTGGATTCTGTTCCGCATGCGTGAACTAGGCTATATCGACGACGAGACTTATCAAGTCGCGGTACAGGACCCTGTCACCGCCCGCCGCCACTTTACCCAAGCCGAGGTTGATGCCGCTTATGTATCGGAAATGGCGCGGCAGTACGCGGTAGAGCGCTTTGGCGATGAGGCTTACACCGGCGGCTATCGTGTCTACACCACCATTGATAGCGAGCTGCAGCCCTACGCCCGCCAAGCACTGGCCAATGGCTTGACGGACTACGACCTGCGTCATGGCTGGCGCGGGCCAGAGCAGAGCGACATTGCTTCCAGTCTTGTGGAAGCGCAGGAGCAAACCGCGACCCAAGGGCTTGAAGAAGAGCTTTCCGAGTCGCCGGAAATTCGTCAGACCGCCCGCCAGGCCGCCCAGCGCAGTCAAACGGAAGTCGAGGGGATCGAGGGTGACGTCAGTAACTGGGTCCAGGTGCTTGAGCGCACACCCAATTACGGCATTCTCCAACCCGCCATTGTGGTCGAGAGCAGCGATCGCGAAATGCAGGTACTTACCCGCCGTGGTGGCCTACAGACCATTGCCTGGGAAGGCTTGAACTGGGCTCGCCCTTATCTGAGCCCGCGTAGCCGTGGTGCCGAGCCAAGCTCAGCGGCTGAGATTGCGGTACGTGGCGATATGATCCGCGTGATTGAGAATGATGACGGCTCGCTTCGCCTCTCTCAGCGCCCGGATGCCGAAGGCTCGCTGGTGGTCCAAGACCCGCAAACAGGCGCTATTTTGGCCCTGCAGGGCGGCTTCGACTTTAATGCCAGTAAGTTCAATCGTGCCGTGCAGGCAAGGCGCCAATCGGGCTCAATCTTCAAACCGTTTATTTATTTAGCGGCCCTTGAAAATGGCGAAATGAACGCCGCCAGCGTGGTTAACGATGCGCCTGTGGTGCTTGACGATGGCAGTAACTCATTGTGGCGGCCGGTCAACTCTAGCCGCGACTTCCAAGGCCCCATGCGCTTACGCCCAGCCCTGGCTCGTTCGCGCAACCTAGTGACGATCCGTGTGCTGCAGACCATGGGGCTGGATTACACGATTAACTTTTTAAAAGGTTTCGGTTTCTCCCCCGACCAACTTCCCAACGGCTTATCATTAGCACTAGGCAGTGCCAGCTTAACGCCAATGGAAATGACCAACGCCTACGCGGTGCTCGCCAATGGTGGCTTTCAAGTGACACCTTGGTTTATTGAGCGGGTAACCCGTGATGATGATAACGAAGTCATCGATGAAGCTACCCCACAGGTCGCCTGCTCCAGTTGTGCCGAGGGTCAGGAGACGGTGGAAATTGATGGTCGCGAGTACCCGATCGCCAAACGAGTGGCCGACCCGGCCGCGGTGTATATCTTGCGCGATATGCTGCGTGATGTTATTACCTCGGGCACTGGCCGCGGTGCGCTAAGTCTTAACCGTGACGATATCGTCGGCAAAACCGGCACTACCAACAGCCAGCGTGATGCCTGGTTTGCAGGCTTTAATAGCAACTTGGTGACCACGGTATGGGTGGGTAAGGATAGTAACGAAACCATTTCTGAATATGGGGCTCAGGCCGCACTACCTATCTGGGTAGCGTTTATGGGTGATGCCCTGGAAGGAACGCCGAGTGCCGTGCCCGAACGCCCAGAGACTGTCGTTACGGCACGTGTGGACCCGAGCACAGGCCAGCGTTTAGCGGACGGTCAGTCTGGTGGTATCTCTGAATTGTTCCATCAGGATCACTTGCCGGATTACCAGCAGCGCCGCATCAGCCGTGAGCTGGAAGAAGTCAGCGGTTCACAGGGGTCAGGTACCGCCGAGTCGATCTTCTAACCGAGCGGGCTCTCTCAGCTATCCGCTAAACCAACGAAAAGGCCCGGAGATCATCTCTCCGGGCCTTTTAGTTTCTTGCTAGGGGTTCCACTAACAATCAACCGCTAACGGGCGTCACCTCCGGTTCGCGCTTGCTAGCCAGCCAGTTGGCGCCAATGGCGACGATCATTACCGCGACACCGGCAATTTCACTGAGCAAATTGGGGTAGAAAACGGCAATAATCGCTGCGGTAATCGCGATGCGCGGCAGCCAGGACATGCGGGTAAACAGGTACCCTTCCAAGGCTGCGGCAAAAGCACCCAATGCCAAAATAGCGATCACTGCGTTCCAGATCACCACGGGTACCGGTCCCCCCATAATGATCTCTGGATTGAACACCATAAACAGCGGAATCAAGTAAAGGCCTTTAGCAAACTTCCACGCCTGGAAGCTGGTTTCCATCGGCTTACTGCCCGCAATCGCCGCCCCGGCAAAGCCTGCCAAGGCGATGGGCGGCGTCACGTTGGAATCCTGGGAGTACCAGAACACCACCAGATGCGCGACCAGAAGCGGAATGCCAAACTCCTGCGTAAGCGCAGGACCCACCAGCACGATCAAGACGATGTAGCTGGCGGTAACCGGCAGCCCCATACCCAGAATCAAACTGGCCAACAGCACCATTAACAGCGCCAGCAGAATGTTGCCGCCGGAGAAGGCCATCATCATGGATGAGAACTTCAGACCAAGACCGGTTAAGCCCACAACGCCCACGATAATACCGGCAACCGCACAGGCCATGGAAACCGCCACCGCATTGCGCGCACCTAGCTCCAAACCTTCGATCAGCTTGGCAAAACCTGCCCCCAACATGCTCTTGGTAGCGCTCGCCGTTACAGGTTGGCCCTGGCGGGGCGCGATAAAGAAGAACCACAGCGCATAGCGAATAACCGCTACGGCCACCATGGTCACCACCGCGTAGTAGCCAACCCGCATGGGCGACATGCTCATTGCCAGCAACCAGACCAGCACAGCCAGAGGCAGCAGGAAGTGCCAGCCATCTTTCATGACCTGACGCATCTGCGGCAGCTCGTCTTTGGGCAAGCCTTGCATGCCTTGCTTAAGCGCGATGATATGCACAAACAGATAAACCGTAGCGAAGTACATAATCGCCGGCAGGATACTGACCTTGACGATATCCAAATACGGCGTATTGGTGTACTCAGCGATCAAGAAAGCCCCTGCGCCCATCAACGGCGGCATAATCTGCCCGCCGGTAGAAGCCGCCGCTTCGATGCCGCCGGCCTGCTTGGCCTTGTAGCCCAGCCGTTTCATTAACGGTATGGTAAAGGCACCGGTGGTGACCACGTTCGCAATCGCGCTACCAGAAATAGAGCCCATCCCAGCCGAGGCCAATACGGCTGCTTTAGCCGGGCCACCGCGCTGGTGCCCCGTCGCTGCATAGGCCATATCGATAAAGAATTTGCCCGCCCCAGTGCATTCCAAAAAAGCGCCAAATAGAACAAAAATAAAGATATAGGTGGCCGCGACCCCTAGCGGCAGGCCAAAGATGCCCTCTTGCCCCAGGTACAGTTGCCCAGCAACCCGGTCAATGGTGTATCCGCGGTGCTCAAGAATGCCCGGCATCCACTCGCCTAACCATGGCAGCTCGCCCCGCGGCCCAGCGAAAGCGTAGACAATCGCCAACAGGCCAATCACGGTCATACCAAAACCTACCGCGCGGCGGCTGGCTTCCAGCACGGTCACCGTGGCGATACAGGCGACCAGAATATCGGTGTCACTCCAGAACCCTGCACGGCTAAAAATCTCATCCAGATTGAGTACTAAGTAACCGCCGGTCAGCACTGCACCGGCAAAGAACAGCAGATCAATCCCCCAACCCAATACCCCGCGTTTGCGAGTTGGGCCGAAGGCAGGAAACATTAAAAATGCCAGCACCATAATCAGTGCCAGGTGAATACTGCGCTGATAGAAAAGCCCCAAGGGCTGAATACCGGCTGAATAGAGCTGGAACAGGGAAAGACCCACCGCCACAATGGTGATTGACCACAGCACCATGCGGGGTTGAATCGCATTACCGCCCGGCACCACGCTCGACGGTTGTTTGGATTCGCTCATGAAGTCCTCGGAAGCGTTAACTAATGTCGTTTTTATTCACGCGGGGATGCGTGAGGAGCTATTAGCTGAATGGTCACACGCTGCCCAGCGGCGTGCTCACTTAGGCTCACTGGCGCATGCTCACTGTCTGGCCACACTACGCGATGGTTGACCGCAGGAGAACCGACCCTCAACACATAACGGTTATTGGCGACAGGCTCGTTAATCGCATTAATCCAGTAACCGCCCTCACCGTCTGAAACCTGCTCGCCGCGGCCAAATATATGCCCAAGCCCGGCGGCAAAGTCGGGTTGATGGCTGCGCTCCAACTGCATGACACCCGCCGCATTGCGATAGCAGTCCAACACGGTGAAGTGCTCAACGGAGTGCTGCCACTTAATACACCAGCGACCGCCAGCAGGCACCCCTTCATCCACCAGGGTGTCGCCTTGCTCGGTCACAACGGTTAGGTGCATAAACGCCGACGCCGAAGCGGGGGAAGCCCCCACTTCGGCGAACGGAGAACATGCAATCAGTAGCGACAACAGTCGTTGCTGCCACTGCATGGCAATATCCTTCAATGCACTATCCCTTCAATGCACTTTAGCGGTTACGGACGCAGACGATCCGGAATCTCAGCACCGACTTCTTCGAAGTAGCGTAGTGCACCTGGGTGTAGCGGCACCGGGGTAGAGTCCATGGTGAACTCAACGGTGGTGTCGTTCGCTGCCGGGTGAACGGCAATCAGCTCATCGGTGTTTTCGAACAGCAGTTGCGTCAGCTGGTAAGCCAGCTCTTCGTCCATATCGGCATTGACGACGAGAACATTGGGAATACCAATGGTCTGTACGGCTTCATCCATGCCGTCATACATACCGGCTGCCAGTTCGTAAGGGGCAAATACCGCCTCTTCTTCCTGGGCATTGGCCACTTCTTCATCGGAAAGACCGATCAGACGAATATCACGCGTGGCGGCAAGGTTAAGAATAGAGCTAGTAGGTGGGCCAACGCTCCAGAAACCGGCGTCGATATCACCATCACGAATCGCATCGGCCGTTTCGTTGAAATTCAGGCGCTGCGGCGTGAAGTCGTCATAGCTGACGCCGTTGGCTTCCAGCAGGGCACGGGCGTTTAACTCGGTACCACTACCCGGTGCACCAACGGAAACGCGCTTGCCTGCCAAGTCGGCAATCGATTCGATATCCGACTCGGCCAGGGTGACCAGCTGTACTGCGTTAGGGTAAACCGACGCCAGTGCACGGGTGTTTTCGATCTGACGACCTTCGAAGTCACCGGTACCGGTGTAGGCCTGATAGACCGTATCTGCCAGTGCCAGCGCAAGATCCGCATCGCCGCGCATGATCAGGCCCATGTTCTCAACCGAGGCACCGGTCACTTCAGCGGTCGCCTGGGCGCCTTCGATGTGGTTGTTGATCATTTCGGCAAAACCACCACCGATCGGGTAATAAACGCCGCCAGTACCGCCGGTAGCGATTGAAAGCTGTTGAGCGCTTGCGGGAAGCGCAACTGCGAGCATAGAAGCGGCAGCGGCTGTGGTGTATAGAGAGCGTAGAGTTCGCATGAGCGTTTCCTCCGTCCTGCTTGGACTTATAGGTATGGTTGACGAAAAAGGAGGTGTTGAAGCCCCAGCTTCTGCTAACTATCTAAAAGCAACCAGAAGCGGTGGAAGAGAAGTTAGCACGGCTGATGCGTTAGATGCTAATGAGGGTTATAAGCGCAGCGCCACCCTTAATTAGGCTTCGATCTTGAGACCAGACTCTGATAGAGGTCGACGCAGAAAATAATGAAATTCTGCATAAATATATTCCTCTATGCAAAATTGTTATTATTTGGCCTTATAGTCGATAATTCTTCCTTTTCGTCAGTCGCCCAGGAGCCTTACCGCTATGGAGCTCAATGTTTTTGAGAAAGGCGCACCGCGCCAGAATCTGGCCATCAGTGCTTATCAGCAACTCAAGCATGACATTATCCGAGGCCGCTACGCTCCAGAACAGAAGCTGTTGATGAGCCACCTGAAAGAGCATTACGGCGCCAGCACTGGGCCGCTGCGGGAAGCTCTTTCTCAATTAGTCGCTGACCGCTTAGTGGTGGCGATCAGCCAGCGCGGTTACCGAGTGGCCCCGATGTCGCTGGCCGAACTCAACGACATTTACGACGCCCGAGCACAGCTTGAGGGGTTAATCCTGCGTCTAGCTATTGAGCGCGGCGACGACGACTGGGAAGCCACGGTGCTGGCCACCGCGCATCGGCTGGCCAAGGTCACCGACATCAACACCCCCGACGACCTGCTCGATATCTGGGATCAGCGCCACAAAGCCTTCCATACTGCCATTGCCAGCGGCTGCAACTCCCCTCACCTGCTGCAGATGCGCGATACCCTATTTAACCAAGTGGAGCGCTACCGTCACCTATGGCTCCAGGAAACCGTGATGTCTCCCCAAGCGCTGGAGCTAAAGCGCCAGGAGCACGCCGCGCTGGTCGATGTCATTCTAGCCAGGGACACTGTCCAGGCCGACAGCTTGATGCGGGACCACTTGATGACCCCCGTGCCGATCATTACTCGAGTGCTTGAGGCACGCGGTATCCGCTAAATTCTGCGTTTTAAAAAAATGTAGATATTTTATAAAAACGGCGATACATTGATTGCCAGCTATTTTGCATTTATTCCTGCCACGAACCTCCTGCCCACTACCTGAGGAATCACGCAATGACACATTTTAACTGGGACGACCCGCTGCTACTGGAGCAACAGCTCACCGATGAAGAGCGCCAGATTCGCGATGCGGCCTACGATTACTGCCAGGAAAACCTTCAGCCCCGCGTACTGTCCGCCTTCCGTGAAGAGCGATTCGATCGCGAAATCATGACCGAAATGGGCGAGCTTGGCCTGCTCGGTGCCACGGTTTCTCCTGAATACGGCGGTGCGGGGGTTAATCATGTCGCCTACGGTCTGATTGCCCGTGAAGTCGAGCGCGTTGACTCCGGCTACCGCTCCGCCATGAGCGTGCAGTCCTCGCTGGTGATGTATCCCATCGAGACTTACGGCTCTGAAGAGCAGAAGCAAAAATTTCTGCCTAAGCTGGCCAGCGGAGAGATGGTGGGCTGCTTTGGTTTGACCGAGCCCGACCACGGCTCCGATCCCGGCAATATGATTACCCGGGCGGAAAAAGTCGACGGTGGCTACCGCCTGACCGGCGCCAAAATGTGGATCACCAACAGCCCGATTGCCGATATCGCCGTGGTTTGGGCGAAATCAGCAGCCCACGATAATCAGATTAAAGGCTTTATCGTTGAGCGCGGCACCGAAGGCTTCACCACACCCAAGATCGAAGGCAAAGTCTCTCTACGCGCCTCGATTACCGGTGAGATCGTGCTGGATAACGCCTTCGTTCCTGAAGAGAACCTGCTGCCCAACGTCAGCGGCTTGAAAGGCCCATTCGGCTGCCTGAACAAAGCCCGTTACGGCATTGCATGGGGCGTCATGGGCACCTCTGAATTCTGCTGGCACGCGGCACGCCAGTACACCTTAGATCGCAAGCAGTTCGGTCGCCCGCTGGCAGCGAACCAGCTGATCCAGAAAAAACTCGCCGACATGCAAACCGAGATCACTCTGGGCTTGCAGGCAGCGCTGCAAGTCGGCCGATTGATGGATAGTGGCAACTGGGCGCCGGAAATGGTCTCGCTGATCAAGCGCAACAACTGCGGTAAAGCACTGGATATCGCCCGTCAATCGCGCGATATGCACGGCGGCAACGGCGTTTCTGATGAGTACGGCGTGATTCGCCATATGGTCAACCTGGAGTCGGTGAATACCTACGAAGGTACTCACGATGTGCACGCCCTGATTCTGGGCCGCGCACAAACGGGTATTCAGGCGTTCTTTTAAAAATCCCTGAATGACTCCCCGTTAAACGCCATCAACCAAGGAAACAGCCTTTATGAGCAAGCCCCTTATGAGTGAGCCCATCAAACCACTGGCCGGCATTAAAGTACTCGATATCTCCCGCGTACTGGCCGGGCCGTGGTGCGGTCAGATGCTTGCGGATATGGGCGCGGATGTCATCAAGGTTGAACGCCCCGGCAGCGGCGATGACACTCGCCACTGGGGCCCTCCTTGGCTAGCAGGCACTGAAGAGTCGGCGTATTACCTATGCGCTAACCGCGGCAAACGCTCAGTGACCGTCGATATGGCCAAGCCCGAAGGCCAAGCGGTAATTAAGCAGTTAGTCGCGCAATCGGATGTGCTGATAGAGAACTTCAAGGTCGGCGGCCTCAAGCGTTATGGCTTGGATTACGCCAGCCTGAAAGCGCTAAATCCTAAGCTGATCTACTGCTCGATTACCGGTTTTGGCCAGGAGAGCCCTTACGCGCACCGCGCCGGTTACGATTTTATGATTCAGGCCATGGGCGGCATCATGAGCCTGACCGGCAAGCCCGACAGTGAGCCCGGCGGAGGCCCAGTAAAAAGCGGCGTCGCCTTTACCGATATTTTCACCGGGCTATATGCCGCCAACGCAGTACTGGCAGCGCTTTATCAGCGTCGTGATAGCGGCGAAGGTTGCCATATCGATATGGCATTAATGGATGTCCAGGTCGGCGTACTCGCCAATCAGGCGCTCAACTACTTAACCTCGGGCAATGTGCCCCAACGGTTGGGTAACGCTCATCCTAATATCGTGCCTTACCAAGCGTTCACCACCCAAGATGGCCATATGATTATGGCGGTCGGCAATGACGAGCAGTTCAAACGTTTCTGCGCGGTACTTTCGCTACCGACCTTGGCTGAAGACCCACGCTTTGCCACCAACGGCGCCCGGGTGAATCATCGGGCTCTGCTAGTACCGCAATTGGAAGCAGCGCTGGCCCAACGCACCACCGATGAATGGCTGGCCGCCTTTGAAGCGGTCGGCGTGCCCTGCGGGCCGATCAATACGCTCGATCGCGTCTTCGATGACCCGCATGTGAAAGCGCGCGGGCTCAAACAGACCCTGCCCCACGACCAAGCGGGCCACGTTGATCTAGTGGCCAATCCTATCCGCTTTAATGGCGCTCAACTGAGTGCCACCACGGCGCCGCCCCACTTGGGCCAACATACGGAAAGCGTGTTGGATGAACTCGGCATTAGCTTGGAGCAGCGAACTGCGCTTCGCGAAGCGGGGATTATCTAGCTGTAGTGTTTTGTTATTTCTCTTCTCGAGCGCCTTAAACGGCGCTTTTTTTTGGCCGACAGCACCAACAGACACTGTTAGCCAGGAAGCGGAGAGTTACCGGCTAGTGCTTAGCAAGGCTAGCTGTACAACACCTATACAAAAAATGTATTAAGATTTAAACTAAATAGCGTTGAATGCTTCAGTGTAGGCTGCGGGCATTAAGCTATCTAATAATGGCATTAACAACGTCATCCGGCCCCTACCTCACAGGAGCAGCTATGAGCCAGTGTGCACGCGTTAATGGCAGTTGCAAACGCTGTGAAGGCGATTTGCCCTTTGAGTTCACCATGGCCTTTCAACCAATCGTGGATCTATCGCTGGCCAAAATCGTCACCTATGAAGCACTGGTTCGTGGCTCGAGCGGTGAATCCGCAGGAAGTGTCATTGCCCAAGTCACCGACGACCTGCTCTACCGGTTTGATCAGGGCTGCCGGGTAAAAGCAATCGAGATGGCTAGCGCACTGGATATGCAAACCGACCTTTCGATCAATTTCTTACCCAACGCCGTTTATGAGCCGGAAGCATGTATCCAGGCAACATTAGAAGTTTCCAAGCGAGTGGGCTGGCCCACCCATCGGCTTATTTTTGAAATTACCGAAACCGAACGCGTCCTCGACCGGCAGCACCTATGCAATATCATCGATGCCTACCGCTCCATGGGCTTCAAAACGGCGCTCGATGACTTTGGCAATGGATACGCCAATTTGGACTTACTGACCGAGTTAACGCCTGATAAGCTCAAAATTGATCGTGAGCTGATCATGAATTGCAATAGTGATATTCGCCGCCAAGCGCTGTTAAACGCGATCATCTTACTCGCTCAAGAACTCGATATGACGTTGATTGCTGAAGGCGTTGAAACTCGCGCCGAAGCACTATGGCTGGCCCGTTCAGGCATCGTGCGCCAGCAAGGCTTTTACTTTGCAAAACCGGCTATTAACTCACTCGGTGATGACATAACTGCTCTGTTAGCAGGGTTAAAAAGTGAAGTCTATTTGGATCAGGAGCAGTGAATGAAAGAGGTTAGTCCCGATCACCTTTACCAGCTTTTTAACCGTTCAAAGCGCAACACTGAAAACGTTATTAAAGCGGCACCCATCGGTATCTGCATCACCAATCCCTCCGGGCATTTTGAGATGGTCAACCCTGCCTACTGCGAGTTTTATGGCTATCGTGAAGAGGAAATACTCGGCCAACACTTTACGGTGGTCGTGCCCGAAGCTTTTCGCGCTCGGCTGTCGGCTTTACACGATGATTTCATTCAAGGCAATGAAACCCATGAACTTCGCCAAGAGTGGGATGTACTGACGAAAAGCGGCAACGTTCACACCATTATTGCCGAAGCGGCACGTATTGAAGGCGAAGATGGTCAATCGCGCAAAGTGACTTTTATTATCGATATCACCCAGCGCAAGCAGTTGGAAGTGCGTTTAAAGCAGGCCAATGAACGCCTGGATCGCCTAGCCCATCATGATGAGCTAACGGAGCTGTTCAATCGCCGTGCGGGGTTGCAACGCCTCGACGAAGAAATCAAACGCTGCGAGCGATACGGCACCACCTTTAGTATCGCGATTTATGACCTGGATGACTTTAAAGCAATCAACGACACCTACGGTCACAGCACGGGGGATACCGTGCTTCAACAAATGACGGCTTTAGTGAGTAAAACACTGCGGGATACCGATTTTCATGTCCGCCTGGGCGGTGAAGAGTTTCTGATCATTATGCCGGGCGTGAACGCTGAAGAAGCTCACCTGGCGATGGAGCGCGTACGTGAAACCGTGGCGCAGAATCCCTTTACCGAACATCAATTATCGATAACGCTCTCATCAGGTGTGGCCAGCTACGTCGAAGCCTCGGGCACACGGCTACTTGATCGTGCCGATAAAGCTATGTATCAAGCTAAACAAACGGGGCGCAATCATGTTGTCATTGCCTCGTCATCAATGTAATCAAAGCTATTAAGCACTATGCTTATAAGTACTATGCTGAAAGATCATCCCTCATCAATTAGGAAGTAAGCCATGAGCAGCAATGCCGAACTGAACGAGCTGAAACATAAATACGTCGCTGCTGGTGCCGCAAGCCCTGCAACGGCATTCGCCGACCACGCGGAAAACGCTGAAATCTGGGACGCGGACGGCAACCGCTTTATCGACTTCGCGGGTGGCATTGGCGTACTCAACGTAGGTCACCGTCACCCTAAAGTCGTCGCGGCGGTAAAAGCCCAGCTCGATAAGCTGATGCATACCTGCCAGACGGTCATGCCTTATGAAGGCTACGTTAAGGTCGCGGAAAAGCTCAGTCACATCGTTCCGGTTCGTGGTCATGCCAAAGTCATGCTGGCCAACTCCGGTGCGGAAGCGCTGGAAAACGCGGTCAAGATCGCCCGCGCCGCTACCGGCCGCTCCAACGTTATCTGTTTCGATGGCGGCTACCACGGTCGTACCTTTTACACCATGGCCATGAACGGCAAAGTGGCGCCTTACCAGAGCGACTTCGGCCCGATGCCGGGCACCGTCTTCCGTGCGCCCTATCCAGTGCCCTACCACGGCGTGAGCGAAGATGAAGCCATTCGCGGCCTGAAAATGACGCTGAAAACCGATGCCAACCCGAAAGACACCGCGGCCATCGTGCTTGAGCCGGTGCTTGGTGAAGGCGGTTTCTACCCCGCCTCTACCAGCTTTCTAACTAAAATTCGCGAAATCTGCGATGAGCACGGCATGCTGATGATCGTCGATGAAGTGCAGTCGGGCTTTGGCCGTACCGGCAAAATGTTTGCCATCGAACATAGCGGCGTCGAGCCGGACATCATGACCATGGCCAAGAGTATGGCTGATGGCATGCCGATCTCCGCTATCGTCGGTACCGATAAAGTGATGGACGCTTCAGGCCCTAACTCGCTGGGCGGCACCTACACCGGCAGCCCCACTGCCTGTGCGGCGGCGCTAGCGGTCATGGAAGTGTTTGAAGAAGAGAACATTCTGGAGAAGAGCCGGGCCCTGGGCGACAAGCTGGCCAAGCGCTTCAACGTGTGGGCAGACAAGTTTGATTGCATCGACCACGTGCGCAACATGGGCGCGATGGCTGCCTTTGAGCTGGTGTCGAACAAAGCCGAGCATACGCCTAACCCAGAACTGGCTGCCGCGCTGTGCAAGAAAGCTCGCGAAGAGGGCTTGATCCTGCTTTCCTGCGGCATGTACGGCAACACCATCCGCTTCCTGATGCCCGTCACCATTCAAGACGACGTGCTCAACGAAGGCCTGGATATCATCGAGTCCTGCCTGGAATCTTTGACCTAAGCATTATCAATATTCAAACATACGCCGCCCAATCGGGCGGCGTTTCTGTCTAGCCAGCTTTTATCTAGTCAATGAGGCTATCGCCTCATTTCAAAGAACGTCAAACCTGACAACATCACTTGAATAAAGGCGCCAGCTGATTCAACTTTCCAACCTGATAAAGATCATGCATATAAGCATCTACTTTAGAGATCAAGTAGTTCAAGAACACAATAAAAAATATCATAGGCATAATCATCACAGGTTGATTAATCCACTCTAAAATCGACACACTAACTTCATAGTGAATGGTGTAGATACTCATGGCCGCCAATAATTGAATCAACCCACAGTTAGCAATGACGGCGACTATAAAAAAGCTTCTCAGGTTGATTGAAGGCAGCCCCGTCTTGAAGCAAAGAGCATGGCGAGCACTGGTACTACCACTTCCCTTTTTGCTCGACGAATTTAAAACCAAACCCTTTTTACGCCTTAAAAGCGGCACTCCATAAATCTCCCGCCCCTCTTTAGAAAAAGCAATCCGTAATGCTTCCACATTAAAATCATTACCGAATATATCAACAGTCTCTTTATCAAGAAGGGAGGCATCTTGATTTTCAACTGCTCTCTTTTCGTAGACGCTAAGCTTTTCGAACTGCCTGTTTTTCTTACCCGAAAGTTTAGAGCTATCATATGTATTAATATTGAAATGCATTTGATAGATTTGATACCAAGAAGTCGTCACTCCCACCAAAATCATCAAAAAAACAAGCGCTGTCAACATGATGATATCCTCGCCCCATGACTTATGTAGTTTAATGATAACTTATCTAACCCGCTTACCAACGAGTAGGCCCTAAAAAACGCGTCTCGTTGGTGTATGCAATCGAAGGGTCATCTCAAGCGATGATAGGCAGGACAGCGCGACTACCTGCAACAGGCGACTATGACCACCATTGGCGAAAGCTCCGCCAGGGCCGGTTTTTCCGCAACCCACCAGTTTCGCCACTGTGGGCGCTTAAGCGATGGCCACGGCTGATCCCGCACAGAGCTTCCGTCGCAGCGACTTCGGCTCAGTTACCGAGGCCGACGGTCTCCTTCCAAAAAGTTAACCGTAAATACCGCCTTACCATGGGTCTCAAACGACCACTTCATCACATCGCTTAATGCTGCCATTACCTCATCGAACTCGCCAAATACCTGTGTACTCATACGGTTCGGGTGCACTTCCAGCCCCGTCGCTTCCAAGCGTTTTACTACCTCTTTGACCACTGGCTTGAAATCATCGGCCAGCGGGTAATAGCTAAGCTGTACGGAAAGATACATAACGCCTCCTTATGCTGTATGAGAAGACTGACTGGTACTGGCGATACGCTGCCAGGCAGCCAATATGGCGGCACGCGTCTCATCCGGATGCTCCATCGGGAACATATGCGTGCCGGGAACCTCGCTCACCGATAACCCCTTGCGCCTCAAGCGTTTGATACGAGATGCCGTCAACAGGTGCGACTCGTTACCCGCCACCAGCTCAAGCGGCACGCCAAGCCGCTGTGGCAGGCGCGAAAGGTGATCCGGCAGATGGCGGAAAATCTCCACCTCGATACGCGGATCGAAAGTCAGTTCTGCGCTGCCGTCATCCAATAAACGGGTTCCTGCTTCAATGTAGTCGTTGAGTGCTTCCGGGGTAAAGCGGCGAAACAGACCACGACGCCCCAGCGAAGTCGCCATGACCTCTCTGCTCGGCCACACGGTGCGCCGCCCTAAGGTTTTACCCGCTGGCGTTACTCGGTCCACAAAGCCAAACCGCTTGGCGGCTTTCATCGCCCAGGCATCCGTTCCCAGCATCAACGGCGGGTCCAGCATGATCACCCCGCAAAAGCGCTCGGGCTGTTTATCGGCCGCCATGGCCATCAGCGTCCCACCCAACGAATGCCCCACGCCCAGCAGCGGTTTATCACTCTGAGGTAGGTAGCTCAGCAGCTCATCCACCAGATTGCCCCAATTGTGATTCACCGGATAATCCGGGTGGTGACCCAGGCGATCCAAAGGGTGCAGGTCAAACATCTCTGCCAGTGGGTTGAGCAAGCTGCGATAGCTCAGCCCTGGAAAACCATTGGCATGGGCAAACACTAATCGGGGGCGTGAAGCGGCATCAGCTGGCATGGCGGGGCTCGTGGGTGACAAAACGGAAAATGAACAACTCAATCTATCATACGGCTGTTTTATCGCGGGCCTGGAGGAGCGTCAATCCATAAAAGGATTAACCGGCTAATTAAAACAGCGACAGTTGATGCTCCTGGCTGCTTTCCGCCAGCCGGTACCCCACTCCCAAAAGGCGCACAGGGCGCTCGCCCCTGTCCCAACCAACGTTAAGCAGGGTTTCAAACTGTTCAAGGTTAGGCGCCGGGTCGGCGTGTTCCACGGTGGTTTGGGTAAAGTCGTTAAATTTTACTTTGACGATCAGCCCGCGCACTGCCAGCGGTGGGTCAAGGCGTGCGTAGCGGCGCTCTAAATCCTCGATCAGCGCGGGGAGCTCGCGGCGGCAGGCGTCGAGGTTGGGTAAATCCTTGGCGTAGGTCTGCTCAGTACTCACCGATTTGCGCTCACGGTGGGTTTTAACGGGGCGCTCGTCCCGCCCCCAGCTCAATTCATGCAGCCGCTTACCAAAGCGGCCAAAGTGCTCGACCAGATCGGTGAGCGTGCGGGTACGCAGGTCAGCACAGGTATGAATATCCAGCCCCGCTAACTTCTCAGCCGTACGCGGGCCCACCCCATGGATTTTCTTGACCGGCAGTTGCTGCACAAAGCTATCGACCTTATCTGGCGTGATCACGCACAGGCCGTCGGGCTTGTTCCAGTCGCTGGCGATTTTGGCCAGAAACTTATTGGGCGCGACGCCCGCTGAAACGGTGATCCCCACTTCTCGGCTGACCCGTTCGCGGATCGCTTCGGCCATTAGTGTGGCGCTACCGTGATGCAGCGTGACCTCCGAGACATCCAGAAACGCCTCATCCAGGGAGAGCGGTTCGATCAGTTCAGTCACATCGCGGTAAATGGCGAAGACTTGGCGGGCGACCTCTTTGTATTTGGCCATCTCACCGCGAATCACGGTGAGATGCGGACAACGCTTGAGTGCCTGGGCCATCGGCATTGCCGAATGAATACCAAACTCACGAGCAGGGTAGTTACAAGTAGCGACCACCCCGCGCTGCTCTACACTGCCGCCAATGGCAATGGGGATATCCCGCAGCGCGGGGTTATCGCGCATTTCCACTGCTGCATAAAAGCAGTCACAGTCGCAGTGAATGATTTTGCGCACCGGCTACCCTTCTACCTGTAAAAAACCACAGTTTATCACAGCCTCAGGTGCCGCAGAACGTTCTCAACACTTGCTCATTTTCCGTAGCAGGCGCTGCTAAACGGCGCGCTTCAACAGATTCATCGAACGGCTTAGTCACAACTGCCAATAAAGTGTGGAAAGGCGCAAAATCACCATCGTAAGCGGCATCAATGGCTTCCTGAACCCGGTGGTTGCGGGGAATGATCACCGGGTTGGCGCTTCGCATGGCGGCGGAGCGCGGGCTGTCTTGACTGGCGACTTGCTCGGCCTGCCAAGTCTCCAGCCACGCGGTCAACTCACTGGGCTGAGTCGTCAGCGCCAGCAGCGCTTCACGGTGCTCATCACTTGGCGAAAGTGCGTAGTGAGTGAGCGCATCGAAGGTGGCGGTCATATCCATCCGCCCTT
This sequence comes from Vreelandella sp. DA03-1M, assembly GCF_055725665.1. NCBI lineage: Bacteria > Pseudomonadati > Pseudomonadota > Gammaproteobacteria > Oceanospirillales > Halomonadaceae > Vreelandella > Vreelandella sp. DA03-1M. The sequence goes on along the minus strand of NZ_CM146798.1, from coordinate 726,909 downwards.
GATGCATCTGGCTTTCCAGTGCTTCCATCAATGGCGCTGCTTGAGGGCTTTCCGCCGCCAAGCCGAGTTTATCTGCATGCAAGCGGAGCTGCTCCGCGCTGAACAGTGATTCGAAGCGACGAATGACGTCAGTGGCCTGCTGCACCAGCGCGTCGCCCTCTTCACGCATTAATGGCAACAGCGTTTCGGCAAAGCGCGCCAAGTTCCACTGAGCAATGGCGGGCTGGTTCTCAAAGGCGTAGCGCTTACCCTGATCGATGGAGCTAAACACCTTCTGCGGGTCGAACTGCTCCATAAAGGCGCAGGGGCCGTAATCGATGGTTTCACCGGCAATGCTGCAGTTATCGGTATTCATCACACCGTGGATAAAACCGACGCTCATCCAGCGGGCGATCAGCACCGCTTGGCGAGCCACCACGGCTTCTAACAGTGCCAAATAAGGGTCTTCCGCATTGGCGGCTTCCGGGTAGTGGCGCACAATCACATGGTCCGCCAGTGCTTTGAGCAAGGCTTCGTCCCGCTGCGCAGCGGCAAACTGAAAGGTGCCCACGCGAATATGGCTGCTCGCCACGCGGGTAAAGACGGCGCCGGGCTCGGCCATTTGCCGCACCACCCTCTCGCCGCTGGTGACGGCCGCAAGGGCTCGAGTGGTGGGAATACCCATCGCGGCCATAAATTCGCTGACCAGGTATTCACGCAGCACCGGGCCTAGCGGCGAACGACCATCGCCACCGCGAGAAAACGGCGTGCGGCCGCTGCCTTTTAGCTGCACATCGCGGCGCACGCCGCTCTGGTCGATCACCTCACCCAGCAGCAACGCACGGCCATCGCCCAGTTGCGGCACGAAGTTGCCGAACTGGTGACCTGCGTAACCTAATGCGCCCGGCTGAGAACTCGGCATGGGCTGATTACCGCTAAACCACTGGGCCAGCGTTTCGGAGTCAGGTATCTCTTTGGCGCCTAGCTCATGGGCAAGCGGGGCATTAAACGCGATCAGCTCGGGTTGGGCCACGGGCGTTGCTTGGGTGGCAACCCAAAGGGGTTCCGGTAACGTGGAATAGAGATGTTCAAATGACAGCACGATAGGCTCCGCTTCTAATTGCTATGGTTAGCTAATACCCTAGCATTCTACTCAACTAAACGCCGAGGCGATGTTGCCAAACATGCCAAATGTTAAAGAGAGCGTACTGACGCCACTGCCCAGAGATTTTTATAACCGCGACACGCTAGAAGTGGCGCGTGACATGCTCGGCTGCTGGCTGGTGCGTGAGCATAACGGTGAGCAAATGGCGGCAAGAATCGTCGAAACCGAGGCCTACTGCGGTGCTGAAGACACCGCCTGCCATGCCCATCGGCGCCGCTCGCCGCGCACCGAAGCAATGTTCGGCCCTGCGGGTCACGCCTATGTCTATCTCGTTTACGGCATGCACTGGCTGCTAAACGTGGTGACTGAACCGGAAGGCTCGCCCTGCGCGGTGTTGATTCGTGCAGTAGAGCCCACCGTTAACGAAGCCGCCATGCGCGCCACCCGCCAAGCTTTAGGTAAACAGCTCAGCAATGGCCCCGGCAAGCTCACTCGTGCAATGACGATCGATAAAGCGCTGTATGGTCACGATATGACCCAGGCTGACAAGCTCTGGATTAGCACAGCAACCCACGACGCCTCGATAGTCAGTGGCCCACGTGTGGGCATCGATTACGCCAAACCCGAGCACCGCGATGCGCCATGGCGGCTCTGGTTGGAAGATAATGCGTGGGTATCGAAGGCGCGCTAGTGCTGAACAGGACTAAGTGCCCTGCAAACAGCGAACTGCCTGCTCCAGCACTGGCGTCAACGGCGCGCGCCACTGATGGGTCAATAGCGCATCTGCCCTTGTGACGCCGAGCGAGAGCGACGCCAGCGGGATACCCCGCTCATGGGCGGCGCGGCAGAAACGGTAGCCTGAAAACACCATCAACGAGGTGCCCACGGCCAGCACCGCCTCCGCCTCGGCCAGCGCTACCTGGGCTGCCAGCCGCCGTTCGGCGGGCACCACATCGCCGTAGAACACCACATCAGGCTTTAAGATACCGCTGCAGCGCGGGCAGTCGAAAATACGAAACGTGCTGAAATCGGTTTCCAGGTCGGCATCGCCATCCGGAGCGTGCCCCGCCTGCAAACCAGTAAAGCTCGGATTCATGCGCGCCATTTCGGCATGCATGGCATGGCGCATCATTTGGTAGTCGCACACCATGCACTTCACCATATCCGCCCGGCCATGCAGGTCGATCACCCGTCGCGAACCAGCCCGCTGATGCAAACGGTCAACGTTTTGGGTCACTAACTGCTGGATATAGCCACGTGACTCCAGCGCGGCCAGCGCACGGTGCGCACCGCTGGCCTGGGCTTCGCGCATAGCGCTAAAGCCAATCAGCGCCCGCGCCCAGTAGCGCTGACGAACGTGATGAGAACTCATAAAGTCGCCATGCTGCACCGGGGGCGGCCGCTTCCACTGGCCATCCGCATCCCGATAGTCCGGAATGCCGCTGTCGGTACTTACGCCCGCACCGGTAATCACCCACAGTTTGGGGTTCTGTTGAATAAACGCTGCCAGCTCCTCACCCGCCTGGGCAACGCTATTTACTATTTCCACGGCCTGCGTCAATCGTTCACCTCTAGGCAATCTTGCTCAAACTCAACGATACTGTATGACAACCAACGCCTGCGCAATGCACAACGGCACCTCATTTTAAGGAGCATATGATGCAACAGTCTGAGCAACGTTCTGGGCAGCACGACCATGATGTCATCATTGTCGGCGGCGGTATGGTCGGCGCCGCGCTGGCAGCGCGCTTGGGCCAAACCGGCTTTTCTGTCGGGCTGGTGGAACAGGGCGATGCCCCCACCCCGCCCAGCGGCGATTATGACCTGCGCATCTCATCGCTCAATGCGCGCTCGCTGGCATTTATCAAAGCAAGCGGCACCACTCTGCCGGAAGAGCGTAGCTGCCCGTTTCGCCATATCGATGTTTCCAACCAGGATGGCACCGGCCACTCTCTGTTTTCCGCTGAAGATAGCGGCATGGAAGACTTCGGCATCTTTATCGAAAACCGCACCCTGCAGTATGCGCTATGGCAACGCCTGGAACAGCTGCCCAGCGTCACCTGCTACACCCAGTGCGCGCCGTTAAGCACCGTCTCGGCGACGAACAGCCGCCTACTGGAACTGGATAACGGCAAAACCCTAAGCGCCCGACTGATTGTCGGCGCCGACGGGGCAACATCGACGCTGCGTTCGCTGGCCGGCATTAGCGTGACCCGCTATGACTACCATCAGCGGGCAATGATCATTAACGTGGAAACCGAACTGCCCCAGCAGGATGTCAGTTGGCAGGTGTTTACCCCCACCGGCCCGCTAGCCATGCTACCGCTGCCCGGCCAGCGCGCCTCATTAGTGTGGTATGACCGCGACGAAACAACCAAAGCCCGCGAACAGCTTGACGATGACGCACTGACAGCGGCCATCGAAATGGCCTTTCCCAAGCGCCTGGGCAAAATCACTCGCATCGTGGCGCGGGCCAGCTTTCCCATCAAGCGCCAGCACGCCCAGCGCTATATCGGCAAGCGCCTGGCGCTGATTGGCGATGCCGCTCACGTGGTGCACCCGTTGGCAGGCCAGGGATTGAATATCGGCCTTCACGACGCCGATACGCTTGCCGAGATCATCATCAAAGGCCGCGATCCAGGTGACCCGATTGACCTACTCCGCTTCGAGTGCCAGCGTCGCGTCGCCAACCAGGCCATGATCGCCGCCACCGACAGCTTTCACCACCTGTTTACCGGTGCCAAGCCGCTGCGCCAGCTAGGCGATCTAAGCCTGCAAATTGCCGAGCGCTTCCCGTTCGCCAAACGCATGATGATGCAACAAGCCAACGGCTTGAATCCATTCAAAATGCGCTAGGGCTGTTTATGCTTCAGAACTGACTATGCTGAGGGGATGGCCACTGCCTGTGGTCACTAACAATCACAATAACCCCTCATTTAAGGCAACCCTATGGCATCTACACGGCAAACGCTGTTCACGGCAACCCTCTGTTCCGGCCTTGGCTTCCTTCTGGCTTCACCCCTGTGGGCCTGGGATGGCGTCGTTGAGAAACAGACCTTCGAAATGGACAGCTTCACTACCCAGGGCGGTGAGACGATTCCTAACGTCACGGTGGGCTGGGAAGCCTACGGCGAGCTCAACGACGCCCGCGATAACGTCATTCTGATTACTCACTTTTTCTCAGGTACTAGCCATGCGGCAGGCCGCTATGAGGCAGATGGGCAGCCGACCGGCTACTGGGATGCGATCATTGGCCCCGGTAAACCACTCGATACCGATGAGTACTACATCATCTCCTCGGATACGCTGGTCAATCTTGGCGCTAATGATCCCAACGTCACCACCACCGGGCCCGCCTCCATCAATCCCGACACCGGCGAGCCCTGGGGCATGGATTTCCCGGTCGTTACCATCCGCGACTTTGTCGAGGTACAGCGCGAGCTACTGGAGAGTCAAGGGATTGAATCGCTGCATGCGGTGATGGGTGCTTCGATGGGCGCGCTACAGGCCATCGAGTGGGCCAGCGCCTACCCAGACCGAGTCGAACGGCTAATCTCAGTGATTGGCGGCGGCGTTGCCGACCCCTGGCTGCTGGCCACGCTAAGCGCCTGGGCAGCGCCAATTCGACTGGATGCCAACTGGAATGAAGGTAATTACTACGACGGCGAGCCGCCCACCGACGGCCTAAAAGAAGCACTGAAACTGGTCACTCTCAACGCCAACCACTGGCAATGGGCCAACGAAACCTTTAACCGCGACTGGGCCGATGAAGCGCGCGACCCGGCTGAGGATATCAATGCCCGCTACGCCATCGAGCAAACCCTGGATGACGTTGCCGCCGCCCGTGCCGAGACGTCCGATGCCAACCACCTGCTCTACCTGGTGCGCGCCAACCAAACCTTTATGGCGGGCCACGGCGACTCGCTAGAGGAAGGGCTTGCCGCCATCGAAGCACCGACTCTAATGCTGTATAGCGAAAACGATCTTGTCTTCGCTCCCCAAGGCGTGCGCCGCACTGCCGAGTTGATTGAAGCAGACGGCACCGACGTGACGCTTGAAACCCTGGAAGGCAATCGAGGCCACTTGGATGGCGTTGTTTCCATCGACCAAGCGAGTGATACGTTGCGAGAGTTTTTGCAGTAAGGGGGGGGGGAGCGCTGGCTTTTAGACTAAAGCCAGCGTTTATCACACCAGCGCCGCTTTTTTTGCCATCATTTTGATGCATTCATTGCAGACCAGCTCAAGTGCGGCCGATACGACGCAATCGGTGAAACCCCTACAAGCTCAACCTTAAAATCCCAAAAACAGCATATCCAACGCCGCAGAAATCTCGTCTTGCTGCTCAGCAAGGCTACCTGCAATAAAACGCAATTCGCTTTCAGGCACAGCAGCCATGTACTGAGTCGCCATGACAACCTCTTGGCCCTTAACGTTGAACACCGGGTTTAGCCTCTGAGCAGGAGACGGTGCCGAGGATTTGGGCAGCAGTGGCACGACCACTCGAGTGTTCAAGCCACTGAGAAGATCTGTCTGAACATCCAGCAGATAGCCATCCCCACCCTTATTTTCAAAGATATCGAAACGGGCCATTAGAACTGACGGTGCCGTGCAAGAGGCAATCCATTCGCTTCAACGTATGCATTCGAGCTTGCAAGGGCTGTGGCATTATCCTCCAACCACTGCTTCTGCTTATGCAGCTTCACCGCCTCCGCAATCCCTGCCTCTGCTGATCGTGAAACATTGATTCCCAGCGCTTTGGCCTCTTTTAGAAGGGCACTATCTAGCGATAAGTTCGTTGGCTTGCGTATGGATTTGCTCACTTCGGCGGCTTGCATGATTCACTCCTCGCACATAACAATGCACTTACTATATGCGCATATTTATATCTCATCAATGTTGTGCGGCGCCAAGCTCAGAGCTACCCCGTAGATCAGCCATACTTCATTAAACTGGATAGTCTGACTGTCTTTTTCTCGGGCTAGCTTCGCCTTCTTTATACTGAAGAAGGTAGAAGGTTTTAACATCCTGCCGTTACCCATGCGCTCAGGCGAAACGCCTACTGAGCAACCCCTGCATGGCATTGCCGCCGCTCGCATTACTGCTCTGATTGAAGTGGGCGGCACCGGTAACCCAGGAAGGCAATCGAGGCCACTTGGATGGTGTTGTTTCCATCGACCAAGCCAGCGATAAGTTGAGAGTTTTTGAAGCAAGGGCTTGAGCGCTGGCTTTGAGAGAGCCAGCGCTCTGACTCAATGAATAGGCGGATTAACTACCGAGCCTAATGCAAGCGTCCTTCCACATATTTATGAAGAATGCTGGCATCTTTCTTGAGCATCGCCTCAGCATACTGCTGATGCTTTGCATTTCTGTCTTCAACATCTGTCGCTCGCTGCAACTCTCCCGCATCAAATGCGTCCAGAATATCCTGCTCTTCTTTATTCCACTTACTCATTGCGAATCACCCAAATAGGCCTGGATTGCGCTAGCGTCTCCGCTGTCCTGATTTGTGAGCAGAAATATCCTTGAGGCCACCGGAAACATACTTGTGCAGAACACTGGAAACCAGAGACTGGTATGGCAGTCCCTCTTCCAACGCTCGGCGCTGAAGCGCTTCCAGATCCCGACTGGAAATACGAATGTTGATACGTTTGTCTTTCTTGAACGTTTCTTCCGCTGCCTTCGTGAGATATTCCCGACGATCAGCATTCAGATCCGATTCAAACTCCTCGGAATCATATGCCTCAAGCAACTCTTGCTCTTCAGGCTCTAATTTAGTCCTAGCCATATTGCCCTCCTAGAAATTTCTTGGTGGCCTTGCGACTGGGAATAATCGTTTTGAGAAAAATTTCTCTCTCATTCTCGACGTACGGTGCCAGCCAAGCGTAACCATCAATCCGAATCACAAACAGTCGCTGATTCGGATACCTATCCCTGTTGGGATGAGGCCCATCATCAAGCAAGCCACCAGACTGAAGAGCAAACAGGACATCTTCGAAGGAGACGCCACGCTCGCTCATCAACTGCTGGTTTTTTTCAGCATTCCAGTTAATTTGCTTCATGGGACGAGTGTAGCAAAGCGTGTGCCTATTGGCATCTTGCTAGCGCGAAGCACAGTGGAACAGGGATATTAGCGGCTAGCGTTTTCCTCGGCCACCTGACGAAGCGCATCAACAAGCACATCGGCGGGCTGGGCACCCGAGATCAGGTAGCGTCCATCGAGAATAAATGCTGGTACGGCGTTTACCCCTGCCTCCATAAATCGCTGCTCTGACGCGCGAACTTCGTCTGCGTACTGATCAGACCGGGCGATGGCCTCGGCGGCGTCGCCATCAAGCCCAACCTCAATGGCCTTCTCCCGCAGAACCGCTGGGTCGGCGGGGTTTTTCGCCTCACCGAAGTAGGCATCAAACAGTGCCAACTGCAGGGGCGTCTCTAGGTTTTGCGTTCCAGCCCACGCCAGCACGCGGTGGGCAGCGAAGGTATTGTTCGCACGTCGCTCCAGGGCACCACGGAAATTCAGCCCAAGCTCTTCGGCGGCGGCCATAATCTCGCGTTGGGACTGCTCCATGCTGGCAGCATCCTTGCCGTACTTGCGGCACAAGTGCTCCAAGATCGGCTCGCCCTCAGGCGGCATATCGCGGTTGAGCTCAAAAGGCTGCCAGACCAGCTCAACGTCGATCTCGCCATCAAGGGTTTCTAGCGCTTGCTCCAAGCGCCGGTAGCCGATCGCGCACCACGGGCAGGCTACATCGGACACTAGGTCGATTCTTACCTTTTGCATTTTGTTTACCCCTTCGACATATCCCAAAATTCGATCAAACTAAAGAAAGCATGGTACGTGTATATAGTGAGTAACGGCAGTACTGATAAAGAGACCACCATGGAAAAAGCAGCGTTAGCGTTAAGCACCCTATTACTTATCAGCGGGTGCGCTCAAAACAGCAATCCCTCTTCAGCAGACGCTGCCGACTCAGGTGCGTCAACCGAATAAAGCGAGCACCACCACCAGATAACCGATCAATGGGTCGGCCGATGGACTGGCGTTGAAGGATTATTCCTGGAAATCAGCAAGGACGATCCTGAAGGCCCGGGCCATTATCTCCTTCACATGCGCTACGGCCTGGATGCCGATCAAATCGGCAACTTCGAAGGGCAGGCCACCGCCGAAGGCATTCGCTTCAACCGCGAGGGCGGTCAACAACTGCTTCGAGCGGGCGACGGCGAAGCCACCGGCATGAAGTGGCTATTGGAAAAGGAAGACTGCTTGGTAGTCGCAACAGGTGAAGGCTACTGCCGCGACTGACCTACGCGATGGTCACTCACGGAGCTGGGATGAAATCGGTTAATCGCCCCGCCAGTTCAGAGAAGTGGCCCGTTTTATCCAGGGTGTACTTAAACCACCACTGCTTTAAGCGGCAACCAGCCTCTTTACCTTAAGCTCTTTGCGATGCTGTTCGGCATGCCAAAGCTCGTATTGGGACTGCTGGTTCAGCCAGCTTTCCGCAGAAGTATCAAACGCGATAGAAAGCCGCACAGCCATTTCAGGGCTAATACCCGCCTTGCCGTTCAGCACGGCACTGAGCGTTTTGCGAGTTACACCCAGCGCTTCGGCAGCGGCTGTCACAGTAAGGCCTAGAGGCTCCAAGCAAAGCTCGCGTAATACTTCACCAGGGTGGGGTGGATTGTGCATCAACATTGGCGCTATCTCAGAGGTAATCTTCGTAATTCACGATCTCGGCATTAGTATGGGACACATCAAAAAGAGTCGAGAAACTTGCTATGCCAGTTCAGCAAAGTGGCCCGCTTTATCCAGGGTGTATTCGCCAAAATCCCGCGCCAGGTAAAGCGAGCCCGAATAGACGCGCAGGGCCTCCTTTCGGATGTCCTCAATGGCAGGCGACGCAAGGGGGTGGAGCTGGTAACGGGGGCTGAAGTGCGTCAGCACCAGGTTGGGAAGCTGTACCGATTCGGCAAATGCGCCGACAAGCTGGGCGTAGCTATGCCCGACATCTCCGGCCTTCTGTGCCATCTCTTCGGTGTAGGTGGCTTCATGCACCAGCACCTGGGCCCCCGCGCACGCGTCAAACAACAAGTCAGGCTGATCATTGTCCCCAGCGATCACGACTTTTCTCGGCTTATGCTTGAAGATCAGGTAATCATGGCTTTTTAACCGCTCACCCTCGAACTCAACATCAAACCCTTGCTTCAACTGCCCCCACAACGGCCCTCTCGGAATCCTCTTTTGCGCTAGCTTATCTACATCCAAGGCGGCGTCGACCTTTGTCTCCGTAAACCCATAAGCATAGGACGGTGCCCGGTGTGAAAGCCTGTGAATGGTAACCGCAATGCTCCCAAACTCAACGCTGGGCAGCTCGTCTGAGTCGATAAACTCCAAAGTGAAGGGTAAACATAGCTGCGTGGCCTCACAGGTGGCCTCCAACCACGCCTTGATACCTGCGGGTGCCACAATGGTCAGGGGCGCTTTCCGGCCGCCCATTCCCGCACTCGCCAATATACCCGGCAGCCCATAGCAGTGGTCACCGTGCACGTGGGTAATAAAGATGGCTTTCAAAGAATGGAACGACAGCTTGGTGTGCAAGACTTGATGCTGGGTGCCCTCACCACAATCGATTAGATACCAGCCTTTGCCCTTGCTCTCTCGCAAAGCGATTCCGGAAACGTTTCTGGTTTTAGTGGGTACGCCGGCGGAGGTGCCGAGAAATAGTAGGTTCATATCGCTTCCATGCTCTCTTTTTAGAACCCCAAACCTGGGTTGCAGGCATATAGACTTCCAATAAGTTCGGTTTCTCGGACTTTTTTCGACAGGAGGATCAGAAGCAACGATAGCTACCGTTAAGCGGCTTCAAAATCCAATGGGTGAAGGTCGTCCAAATTAATTGTGCTGCGAGCCATCCATAGGTCATACATATCCTGCATCGCCAGCCAGCTTTCTGGGGTGCGCCCAAGCACTTTGGATAGACGCAAAGACATTTCGGGGCTAATGCCGCTATCCCCCTTGAGCAACCGCGACAGCGTGGAAGGTGAAACCCCCAAACTGGACGCAAGCTGACGGGAACTAATACCAAAGGGTTCCAAGTAAACTTCCCGAATAAACTCGCCTGGATGCGGCGGATTATGCATCGTCATCAGTGATAATCCTCATAATCAAGAATGTAGGCGTTGCCGTCCCGAAATTCGAACGTCATGGGCCAATTTCCGTTGATCCAAATCGACCATCGCCCCTTGTCTTTCCCTTTCAACGGGTGGAGCCGAAAACCTGGGATATCCATATCTTCTACTGAAATAGCTGTATCCAGAGCAGCAAGCTGCATACGCAGCTTCTTGGCATGATCCGCCTGTATGCCAGCGGTGCTGCCACTAGCGTAGAACCGCTTCAGTCCTTTGTGACGGAATGATTTAATCATGAAGAAACTATAGCCTGTTGCGCACCAAGCAACAACCAGAAATCTCCTGCTCACGCCTAAGGCTGCGCTTCTCGCGCCATTTCAATGAAGGGGCCAATAGATTTACCTAAGATTGCAATACCCGCATCGTGCGGCGAAGGAAGGTTATAGCGACTGCTTGCAGCACCATTTAACGAGTAAGCATAACCGTCAATGTTGACGATTAGGAATATAGAGTCAATGCATTCAAGAATTACACGATCCGCTCGAAACGGCCAGTCACCTTTGAAATCACTGCGCTCTACAATGCGAGTTTGGCAGTCACTATTCAGGATTTCACTATCGGTACGGTTTACCCAACTTTCCTTTTTGCTTTGTAGTACTTTCACTGAGCGCCGATAGTCTTTTTGGCCAAGCTCTTCATCACGCAGGTTTCGGAAGTTGGAGAAAGCAACCGCCGATTGTCTGATGTATTTTTTCGGATCGGTGTGATCACCAATCGTAAACTGCAATGCAATAGCGCGGACAAACCGCTCCAATCGCCCGACTAGAAGTGAATTAATACGCGGGTAGTATTCTCGATACAGCAGTTCGGTATCGGCAAGATAAGGTACGGGGGACTCTATACGTGACTCTAACTCTCTCCATTCTGCCTTCGGGTCAACCGGGTCGCGATGACTACCAGCAACAACATCGAGGTTATAGTAGCGCCCAAACCGGCCAAAGAGTGAGAGAATACTAATTGCATCTGTTAAATGCTGATCTGTCGTGAGAGCGTAAAATTCAGCACTTACGAATGGCCGGTTGCGGCCTCCATAGTAGTTCTGCCAAATCTCGTGCTTAATATCATTTAAGTTGTGACCAAGGCTCTTCATAAAGTACATATCTGGAAACGCACCAGTTCGGCCATGATGAACAATAGAGATAAAACATTTCATTAATCGCTCAAGGCCGCTGGCAATCAGTTGATGTGGCACATGATAGAAATCGTTGTCGATGGTGATTTCCTGAAGGGCTCCAAAACCATCGACTAGCAGTTGATTCGCATTGCGCAATTCATCAATCAGATGAATAAGGCGAGTTTGTTCATCAGTCATCAATTCACCGTTCGGCCATTGGGTTAGTCCAGAGTGATATTTTCAAGGGGGCATTTGCGACTGGCAAAAGATCCGGCTCTACAAGTTACAGAGCCGATTGAGTGGGCAATGCAATGAATACGAAGCAGGTTAACAGTTGAGTTCAGAGACGCATGTAAGCGCGTTCTTTGCAATCAAAGGTTAGCCGCCGAAAAGGCTTCTGTGAGGCAGGCCACAACCCTATCAGCGCTCGCTCCGGTGGAATCAAGATCAGGGTCATAGATAGTGACCTCCATGCCGACGCATTTGGGTGATGAGAGGAGTTTCGTTAAGAGCGTGGCGATCACTGCAAAGGATGGCCCCTCTGGTTCCGGGCAATCGACGGCTGGCATTTCCAAAGAGTCAATTACATCTAGATCGAGATGGATCCAAAAGCCATCGGTGTTTGCTGTCGTCGTCTCCAGCACGTCATCACTTATCTCTGCGCCACGCTCCATGAGCTCCTGACTTGTGGTAATGCTGATCTGTCTGGCTGCGAGTTCATCAAGATATTCGTCGCTAGGGCGCACACCGACAACGTGTACGTCTTCATGACGCAAATAGGGGCCCAATCCATCAAGATTAATCAGACGCGCATCTCCATGCCCAGTCACGATGGCGAGGTCTTCTCCTGCCGCTGTCTCGATTTCCGGCGCGTTTTTTGGATGCCGAAAATCACCGTGAGCGTCCAAAAAGACCAGTCCATAACGCCCGCGGCGCTTCAAGGCCAGCATGGAGCCGAGAAGAATACTGCAATCGCCACCCAACACTAAGACTTTGCGATGCGTTTTTATAATGGATTGGATACGGTTCGCCAACAGAACTGAGTAGCTGGCAAATCCTTCAGCATTACGATCTCCATCGCCTGGAGTCCACTGAGAACAGTATCGAGGCGGCACCAGACTACCGCCATCATCAGCGCCTATTGCCTTCAGCAATCCACGATCCCGAAGTGCCCAAGGCAACTTATAGCAGCCAGGTACGACACCATCTTCAGGAGGGCGTAAACCAAGATTCGATGGTGCGTCGAGAATCATAACGTTTCGTTTAGTAATGCTAAACTCCCAGTTCGACGGCTAACAGTGGTTATACGAAGACTGCATCACCTCAATAAAAGTCCCGAAGTGTTTATTGAGATTATGTAGCTACCCAATTAAAGGTGACGCAAAGGTAGTTCGCTTGAGGTTGTGAATGCCACAGGCGACTTTATGGATGAGCCAGTCCAGCCTGTAGCTTTCGAAACGACCATTCAGACTAGAAGGCGAGTTTCAAGGCTTGTAACGCGTCAACGCAATACCGCAAGCGATCAAGCCTGAAGAAACAAACCGCCATACGCCAAAACCTTCTTTCAGAATGATGGTGGAAATCAGCGCTGCGAACAGCACGCTGGTTTCTCGTAGAGCCGATACCATGCCGAGTGGAGCATAAGCCATGGCCCAGATAATAATCCAGTACGCACCGACCTGCATTCCACCGCCAACAATGGCTGGAGCCAAATTGCTGGATATAACTCTTTTTATCTCCTTGGCTTTCCACGTCAGAGCAATCGCAAACGTCAGCAAGCCGTTGCCGAGGGTCAATAAAACCGCAAAACCGAGCACCGAGCCAGCTTGTCGTGCACCTAGGCCACCCACCAGCGTGTAGGAAGCGATAAAGGCACCCGTGCCGAGCGCAAGGAGGATAGCGCGGGGGTTCCTGGTGATACCGGTGCTTGTTTCAAACGCTAGCGACATCACGCCCACCCCAAGAAACAGCACGCCGAGTAACGGGAGAAAGCCCAACATTTCACCAGCGAATGCGGCTGCACCAAGGGTAACGAGTAATGGCGCCGATCCACGCGCTATGGGATAGACCTGGCCGAAATCGCCATAGTGGTAAGCCATGGGCAGGCAAAAGTGATATGCGGTATGAATCAAGATGGCCAAGCCAAGCAGCGGCCAACTGGCAGGATCGGGGAGCGCCACGAAAGGCAGGGCGAGCGCAGAAACCAGACTGCCCAATAAAGGTGATCACCGCCATGACGGCTATTCTGTCGCCACTCACTTTAACGATCGCATTCCAGCTTGCGTTAAAGATGGCAGCGAGCAGTACAATCATTGTTATTTCTAGGCTCATATCACCGTATCCTTGAGCGGCAGGATGCTACGTTAAGAAAAACTAGTTTCCCCAGCATAGTCCAAATTACTATGCACGCAGGTGGCTGCACTCGCCAGTAAGCCCGGCAGCCCATAGCAGTGGTCGCCGTGTACGTGGGTAATCAAGATGGCTTTCAGCGAATGGAACGATAGCTTGGTGTGCAAGACCTGATGCTGGGTGCCCTCACCACAATCGATCAGGTACCAGCCCTTCCCCTTGCTTTCGCGCAACGCGACGCCGGGGACGTTTCTTGTTTTAGTGGGTACACCGGCGGATGTTCCTAGGAACAGTAAGTTCATATCTTTTACGTGCTCTCGCTTTAAGACCAAGGCGGCGAATTGCCAGTCAGCTAAATTTAAAGAGTACTTTTACGATAATTAGTAGGCAGACATTGATGCAATTGAGGTCTATATACATACGGCAAGCTTGGCCGATGCAGCTTGCGATTATAGCATTTAACCCCCAATTCTTGACGCCGCTAGCAGGGGCCAAAAAACCAGAGCGAAGCGGCGGTTTTTGGTTCCACTGGCTGGCCTGGTTAGCTTTCTGGTAAGTCCAAGTCGTTTGCTTCCGCAGCATTTTTTATTAGCTCTCGGTAAGACATTCTCGACACCTTCCCACCCTTTGTTGAAACTAGGTGGCCTAGGTCATGATCATCCCCGACAGGAAAATGATCAGTTTTTGCTGGGCAGTTGATAATTCCTACAACCTGACCAAGAATTCCAACAATTAAACCAAGATTGGAAGGGCCTGGAATTGCTAAAACGAAAGAGCTTTCCAGATGACTTGCCAAGAACTGATAGAGCTGGTGATCTTCCTTGTCTTTTTCTTCAACAAGAAATGGCCAAAACCAGCCTTTCGTTGTAAAGCCTTCAAAATCTTTCCTGTCTGCAGTACTTCGATCAAAACTCGTTAGCTTACGTATTTCATTATGGTTTACGTTGTTTCTAAACAAATCACCATAGATGAAATAACCAGCAGACAGAGCCACTTTTGCTGTAAATCTCATTCGAGAATAAACATCCAATTTAAATGTACTTAGGAATTTCTCGCCAGACACTTCACTTTCATCCAGATTTCGACGATCAATTGGTGAAAAGATCTCAATTTTTTCTTTTTTAAAAGCGACTTGAACAGGTTTATTTGAGAAGAATAGCTTTGATTTCTTTGCAAGCGGAAAAGGCTGCTTATTCGAGTGACCTCTCGCATCGTATTCACGCCTTGGAAATGACATAAAAAAATCATTAGCAATAGCAGCATCAACATTCGAACCCATAGTTGCATTGGCTTGTGAGTCAACTTGTATTTCGAAGCCGTTCGCACCACCCAATGACAAGGGGATGATGTGCTCCCGATTCATGTCTGCTTGATCAACTTCTTTATCTAAATAAATACAATACATGTTCATTCTTTCGTGTAGTTAACGCCGCTAACAGCGGCCAAGTGTAGCGAGATCCAACCCCGAAGGGGAGCTGCTGCTTGGCTTTGTTATACGACTATTACTTCGCGTCACGATCTTGAATGCCTTTCAGCTTGTCAGCAGGAAGATTGTTGTAAATTTCATCAATCTCTCTAGCCTGGATTTCTCATAGTACCTCAGCCAGTACCGCACTCAGGCTGTAACACCGCTAAACACCTACTGGCTCGACTTACATCGGCTACTTTTTAACCACTTTCCGTCCTTCAGACACACTTCCCCCTTTCCCCCATTGCGTCGGGCCGGGGGCGCCCGAGCAGTCAGTTCGGCACCAACCGCCTGACCAGATCGGATAGCGCCGTTTTATAGGGGTAGCTGTCACTCATCAACACCCGGATGCGGCGCGTATTGCGGAGGATGACCGCGCCTACTTTGATGAGCTTGAGCCTCAGGTTGCTTGGACTCATGCGCGCGAAGGGCGTGTGCTTCAGGTAAGTCCGTAACCGCTCGAACAGCGTATAAGCGAAGCCCGACAAGATCAGCCGCCACTGATTGGCCCACCAGTGCGTGCTGGAGGTCCGGTCAGCAAACAGGCTCAGTTGTTGATCCTTGATCCGGTTCTCCATGTCACCCCGGGCACAGTACTGCTCGTAGTAAAGCTTGAAGCCGTCATCGTAACGAGAGCTGATGATAAACCGGGGATTAGAGCCTAACTCACCTTCTTCTAGGCGGGCCACCACCCAGCGTGGGTATTTCCAGGAGCGGGCTTGATACTGGAAGCGGAACGTCCCCGCTACTTTCCCTCCCACCTGCCATTGGGTCTTGCGCACCAGCATCATGGGGACGTCCACTTCCTTGAGCAGCCGGCTGTTCTTTGCGATTCCCACGATGTAGTCGACGTGATGCCGATCACACCAGTTCAGCATCCGGGGACGACAAAAGTGGCTATCACCTCGTAACACGATGCGCGTATCGGGCCAGTATTGACGGATAAAGCGTACCAGTAAGGCGAGGATCGCCCAGCTATGGCGGCTGTCGCTGCGGTCACTGGTGCGCAGATAGCTCACCAGTAAGTGGCGCCCACAGAAGACATACAGTGGGAAGTAGCAGTGGTGATCGTAATAACGGTTAAAGAACTTGCCGGGTTGCTCGCCATGCACGGGGATGTCGGTGCCATCAAAGTCCAGCACGATCTCCTTGGGTGGTTCGTCATGCTGTTCAATGAAGTGATGCCACAGCAACTCATGGGCCTTCACTATTGCTTGCCGATCGGCGTTCTGCTCCACCCGGCACAGCGTCGACTTGCCTGCCAGCGTATCCTCTTCACCGAGCGCTGTCTGAAGGGCCTGATCATAGCGCAGGGCCTCATGGTCGTTGAAATCTTCATAGCCAGCGGCGACACCGAACACCCGCTGACGAACCAACGTGTCGAGCTTATGACGAACCTGTTCCGGTGAGCGGGGATCATGAAGCACGGCGGCCAAGCGGCGTGTTAGGCGATGCTGTTTATCGACTTCACGAAGCAGGAGTAATCCGGCGTCCGACGTAATGTGGCCCCCGGAGAAGTCGGCTTCAATTTGGCGGCGAGAGAGTGGCGAGAAGGTCAGCTTTTCAGGTACCATTTTGGAAGCGGCTGTTGGTGTTGGTTTTTGGTGTAAGGCCCTGAAACGTTAACACTTTCAGCCGCTTTCTTTTATACCCTGTGAGAAATCCGGGCTAGGCTCGGTTATCATTTTATGAGCAATGAAATTCACAAGTCTAAAGAGTTGATTCGCAGTATCGCGGTCATCATTAAGGTCGATAGTGCCTGGATGTACAGCGTCATTACCTATAACCCGAACGCTATCGAGCGCTTCCTGAACTTTTGGCGGTAAGCCCGCTTGAACAAGAGTTTTAATGTCTGCATTAATATTTTTCCCCGGCTGGCCCAAGTGTGCACAAAGTTTTTGTATTCCGAGGCGAAGCAATGCAGCTGATCCTCTAGCCCGGATTTCTCACAGGGTATAAAAGAAAGCGGCTGAAAGTGTTAACGTTTCAGGGCCTTACACCAAAAACCAACACCAACAGCCGCTTCCAAAATGGTACCTGAAAAGCTGACCTTCTCGCCACTCTCTCGCCGCCAAATTGAAGCCGACTTCTCCGGGGGCCACATTACGTCGGACGCCGGATTACTCCTGCTTCGTGAAGTCGATAAACAGCATCGCCTAACACGCCGCTTGGCCGCCGTGCTTCATGATCCCCGCTCACCGGAACAGGTTCGTCATAAGCTCGACACGTTGGTTCGTCAGCGGGTGTTCGGTGTCGCCGCTGGCTATGAAGATTTCAACGACCATGAGGCCCTGCGCTATGATCAGGCCCTTCAGACAGCGCTCGGTGAAGAGGATACGCTGGCAGGCAAGTCGACGCTGTGCCGGGTGGAGCAGAACGCCGATCGGCAAGCAATAGTGAAGGCCCATGAGTTGCTGTGGCATCACTTCATTGAACAGCATGACGAACCACCCAAGGAGATCGTGCTGGACTTTGATGGCACCGACATCCCCGTGCATGGCGAGCAACCCGGCAAGTTCTTTAACCGTTATTACGATCACCACTGCTACTTCCCACTGTATGTCTTCTGTGGGCGCCACTTACTGGTGAGCTATCTGCGCACCAGTGACCGCAGCGACAGCCGCCATAGCTGGGCGATCCTCGCCTTACTGGTACGCTTTATCCGTCAATACTGGCCCGATACGCGCATCGTGTTACGAGGTGATAGCCACTTTTGTCGTCCCCGGATGCTGAACTGGTGTGATCGGCATCACGTCGACTACATCGTGGGAATCGCAAAGAACAGCCGGCTGCTCAAGGAAGTGGACGTCCCCATGATGCTGGTGCGCAAGACCCAATGGCAGGTGGGAGGGAAAGTAGCGGGGACGTTCCGCTTCCAGTATCAAGCCCGCTCCTGGAAATACCCACGCTGGGTGGTGGCCCGCCTAGAAGAAGGTGAGTTAGGCTCTAATCCCCGGTTTATCATCAGCTCTCGTTACGATGACGGCTTCACGCTTTACTACGAGCAGTACTGTGCCCGGGGTGACATGGAGAACCGGATCAAGGATCAACAACTGAGCCTGTTTGCTGACCGGACCTCCAGCACGCACTGGTGGGCCAATCAGTGGCGGCTGATCTTGTCGGGCTTCGCTTATACGCTGTTCGAGCGGTTACGGACTTACCTGAAGCACACGCCCTTCGCGTGCATGAGTCCAAGCAACCTGAGGCTCAAGCTCATCAAAGTAGGCGCGGTCATCCTCCGCAATACGCGCCGCATCCGGGTGTTGATGAGTGACAGCTACCCCTATAAAACGGCGCTATCCGATCTGGTCAGGCGGTTGGTGCCGAACTGACTGCTCGGGCGCCCCCGGCCCGACGCAATGGGGGAAAGGGGGAAGTGTGTCTGAAGGACGGAAAGTGGTTAAAAAGTAGCCGATGTAAGTCGAGCCAGTAGGTGTTTAGCGGTGTTACAGCCTGAGTGCGGTACTGGCTGAGGTACTATGAGAAATCCAGGCTAGGGGAAAGATTAAAAATAGCTCTCGCTTCGTCATAGTCTGCTTTAATATTTGCAGGAAGGTCTTCATTTGGTGGTTCCGCAGACAAATTTAGCGGAAATATAATGACCTCACCATGCCAGATAGTTGGGAAATCACAGTGTTCACAATAAGATATCATGAATCGGCCATCTTCCCTTTGGCCACCATACCCAGAAGCATCAGTTGACCCTCGCATGTAATACCAATGTTGTTTAGTGAAAACATGGCAACTTACACAGTTAAATGCCTCTCCACGCAAAAACGGGGTGATGTATTTACCTTTCAAATTCGTACTCCAATTCTAGTATTCGTATAACGCAGAGCTTTGCGGCAATTTTGTAGCCGCGAAGCGGTGGCGAAATTGTCCGACAACAGCGAATTGTTAGCTACAGCAATATGTATAAACCAGCACCCAAACAAGATAAGCTGATTACCCGCTGCGTCCACAAAGTAGATGTTAAAGAGTCTGGATCTCGACCAGCCTTCAATATTTCGTTTGAGGTTCCTTGCACACGAAATGATTGTACCCCGGCACTAAGACCTACAATAATTAAGATCACACCCAATATAGCCATGTTTCTTTACCTCTGAACCAAATATACACCCAAAGCAAATATGCCGAGCGAGAAAACGAAAAGCCCAAGAAAGTGCTCATTGACGGCAGTTTTCCCGGACGCTTCATCAGAGGAAGACTTGGTGATTTTACGAAATGCCACCAAGAATCGAAAATTCTGTATCAGACCAACGCCTCCGAAAACTATCAGGAGAATTCCGACGGCTTTAAGCATGCTCAACCTCCCTTATAGCTAACAGTGATTACACAGAAGGCTGCATAACCTTAATGAATAAACACGCCCGCTTATTCATTAAGGTTATGTACCCAGCTCATTTGACTCTATCCCACTGATTCGCCTTAAGGCAAAGAAAAAATAGGAGGCATATCCCAAAGTCGTGTGCTGGATCATTTTGCTCTGCCTAATCATGCAGCTTAAAAAGCACTACTACGCTGGGGGAATCAGACCTACGACGCTGATTAGACTAATCAAGGCAAAGCGTAAAATAGCGGGTTTGAGTTGCAGCCCGGCCAAAACTGCTCCTATCTAAGTCCCACACACATCAGTTCCCCACCAAACCACTGCTGCTTGAGCCCCCGCTGCTTTTCCAGAAGCAGCGTCAGATACTCGTGCAATGGGTGGGCAGATGGCAGCCCGGCAAGATGTTTGCGCAATCGCCGTTGGTAGGGAAACTGCTCGGCGGGCACGTGCAACGGCGTGGCATGCTGGATAAGCCATTCGATGGAGGGCAGCAGCAAGTGGGTGGCGTTGCTGTCGAGGGCTAACGTAACGCCCTTTACGTCGAAGTCACCGGCGTAGATATGTGTTCGGCGGGTTTTGTGCCAAGCATCCGCCAGTAACGCAAAGCCGCCGCCGTAGTGGCTGTCACCACGATAGACTACCAGCGGGTTAATGTAGCCGCTTAGTGCTGGTAATTCTGGCGAGAACTCATAGAAGCTATCCAGGTTTTCGACCTGGATTAGAGCACTGAACGCGCTCAGCTTTAGGCCGAGTACATCCACATCACGAATAGCGCGTGGTTCGTTGGCAAGCCCTGCTATTGGCTGGGGCGGAAAGCTGACGAGTACCCGCCTTGCGCGGGGACTTTCGCGGGTTGCTTTGTCTTCTTCTACGCCCTCCTTCGCCTGGGCGCTGCTGGTCAGGCCACTGAGGGAGCGGCCTAGCGGGGCTATTCGGGCGCTTTCTAACACCTCATCAATTTGCGCCAACAAGGCGGCGTCAAAACGCAGCGCTTTACTGTTGATTCGCGAGGCCAGGTCAATGTCGTGCTGGTGGCACCAGGCCACTACGTCGTCTACCCATTGGCGACGCGGCTTCTCCACCGCGGGCTGGCGGAGAAGTTCGCGGGCGACGCCGTTAAGGCCATTGCGTGCGCGGCTGGGTAGATTCATACGGCCAGCTGCAGTTCTACATCGTGGATCAGGCGCAGGTGATTGAATTGGCTCGCTTGGCTCTCCTGCTGTTTGAGTCGAAATGCCTTCTGATCGCTGCGCGGCAGGCCTTGGTATTCGGAAATCACCTGGAAAAGCCATATCTCATCCGGCCACTCCAGCGGGCTTGCGTGTAGGTACTCAAGGGCGCTGACCGGCGCCGCCTGGGGCTGGTCGATCACGCTTAAATAGAAGTGTTCCACATCCTGCTTGAGCGCCTGCTGGCGGGCAGCAGCGAGGCTGCTCTCTTGGGCTTGGGCAGGCGCCGCGGCTTCCACCGTTTGCGTGGTGTGGCGCGGCTGGGGTAGCTGGTGCAGCAGTTCGGCGAGCAACCGGCTATCCAGGTTGCGATCCAGCGCCGGGGCGGCCGCCGCGCTTAGCGGTGCGGCTTGATTGACCAGCCCTGGCACCTCGCTGCGCCGTGCATAGTTGCCCGGCACAAAGCCGGGGTGTTCGCGCATAAAGGCGGCCATGCCGCTGATCAGGCGGCTGCGCGCCTGCTGCTTGCGAAAGCGTGCCATCAGTTCGATCAAGCGCCGCTGCACTTCGCGCAGGCCGGTGTAGTGGTGGCTTAACTGCTGCTGTAGCTGGCTGATCAAAAGCTTGCGCAGGCTGCCGTCACTGCCCACTAGTTCGATCAGCTCGTCGAAGTCGATCAGCGCCAGGCCATCCAGCAGCCTAGCAATCTGCTTCTGGGCGCGGTCGTTTTCGCGGATCTTGTCGTTGAGCTGACTGACGAAACCAAAATCGCTATTCAGCCGCTGCCATAAGCTGTCGATGGCATCGGCGAAGCGCCCGTTCAGGTCGTCGACTTCCTGACGCAGGCGCATCAACTGCTGCTCCAGCCGCCAGTGTTCGCCGCGGCTGCGCGCTTCCCGGTAGCTGTGTACCAGGGCGCGAATCAGCTCCAGAGTTTCCGCTACATCGGCGTTCACATGGCGGCGGGTCTCGTCGGCGAGCATCTCGGCGATCAGTTCGCGCACCTTGGGCGCCAGCTTTACGCCGCTCTGCTCATCCGGCCGCCATAGAATGCGCGCCGCAAGCAGCTTGCGCAGCGCGCTGTCGCTGAGCGATTCCAGCGGCACTTCATCGCGGGTGTAGGCTTGCATCAGTGCATCGGCGTGCTTGCCGAGCAGCGCCAGCCGTTCGCTGCCGGTTTTTAGCAGGCGGCTTTCCAGAGCGTGTTCTCCATTAGAACCCATACTCACAACAAGGCCTCCTGGGAACCAGAGCCTTCTTCGCTGCCCTCTTCGATAGGCAAGTTCTCTTCATCGCGAATAAAGCGCACCAGATCCACCAGGTAGTCGATCTTGCCGGTGACCACGAATACCTGCCGCTCGGCGTGGGGCTGAAGCAGGTAGCCGTGCTCTTTCAGGCGCTTGAAGACCTGCTTTACCTGGGCATCGAGCTGGTCACTTTGCGAGCCAAAAAAGCTGTCGGTGGCTAGGCGCTCCAAGCGTTCGCGCAGGCTTTGGTTGTCTTCGCACTTGGCGCTGAACTCGGCCGGTTTGAGTACGTCGCCGGGGGCGGCCAGGGTATCGCGGCCCAGCGCCTCTTGAACCAGCTGCAGCCACTCCAGCAGCGGCAGCAGGCTATTGAGCGTATCGCCGAGCTGACGTGACAGCTGATCCCGTGCGTTGTCATTGAGCTGACGCCAGGCCAGAAAGTAGACACTGCCCTCTTCATTGCTGGCCAGGCGGCGGTTAAGCGGCCGCAGGTAGGTATCGATCTCCTCCCGGGTCTCTTCATTGGTGAGATGGCGATAGCCGCTCTCATCGCTGATCGGGCAGACAAATTCACCGGCCAGCAGGCGCTCTAGCAGTGGGCCATGTTCGATCATACCGTCACCTCCTGCTGACGTTCCTGGAGCCGTTCGGCCAGGCGGCTTAGCCGTGGCTCGATGCGTTTTAACACCCGCTTGTTGGGGTTGGCCTCATCGCGATCGATCAGGTAGCGGTTGGCGAACAGCAGCAGCACGTCGGACTCGGGGTTGGGAAACGCGCCGACGATATGAATGCGGTTGCTGTCGCAGGCGTCGAACAGTTTCTCGACGTTGTGATACGCCAGGGTGCCGATCTCATCGATGGGCCAGTGGATGGCAATCTCGGCATCGCCGCGCAGCAGGCGGGTAAAGGCGAGCAGGAACTTGCACAGAATCAGATACGCCATGCCGTGGCTGGAGGACTCCAGCAGCTGGCGGTCATTTTTGATCACCAGATCGGTGCCGCCTTCGTTCAGGTGCAGCTCCAGGCGCAGCAGGCTTTCGAAGCTGTACTGCTGGTCGCTGCGCAGCAAATCGACCACGTCTGCCAGGGCGTTGAGGTAGTCGTCGCTGGGTAGCGTCTGGCCGGATTCCCGCCACTCTTTGTAGCGCTGGGCGAACAGCTTTAGCGGCTCCCAGAAGCCCAGTTCGTCGATGGTGGACTGGATGCGCACTTCGGCCTTGGTGATGCCTTCCAGGCGCAGGTCATCGGCAACCTCTTCAGAAAGCCGACGGCTCTGGGCGCTGATGCGCCGGTTCAGATCGCGGAACACGGTGAAGAACTTATCTAGGTCGTCGCTCAGGTTGCGGCCTTCCTGAATCAACTGCTGCTGTTGATCTTCGAGCAGTTTGAGCATGTCGCGCAGTAGCGGCAGCTGTAGGCGCGGGTTGTCGCTTTGCAACTTGCTGCGCTCGCTCTCCAGCGCTTCGGCAAAGCCGCTGCTGGCGTCCTTGATGAGTTGGCTTTCGACTTCCAGGCAGCCACGGCGTAATTGCTCGATAAGCTGGTGGCGATTGCCCAGCGCTTGGCGGGCGCGCTCGATGCGCTCGTCCACATCGCCCAGTGGCGTGCCGGGCGCTTGGCCATCGGGCTCAATGGCCAAGCTTTCCAGCTGGGTGAGTAGCGGCTTCAAGGCTTCCAGGCAGGCGTATTCGCTCTCCCGCTGGGCTTTCAGCGTACTGACCGTGCTTTGGTGGGTTTTGCGCGCCGCCTGGAAGTCGTTTTTCAGGTGCTCTTTATCCCGTTGCAGCTTTTGCTCTGCTTGCTCCAGCTCTGCTTCTTGCGCGACGAGCTGCGGTTTATGCTGCCCCCACTCAACGCGCATAAAGCGGGTGTATTCGGTGAGTTCATCCTGGCGGGCGGCGGTGACGCGAATGCGTTCATCCTGGCTGGCCAGCCGCTCCTTGGTATCTTTCAGCTTGGCGGGGTCGACGCCCTGCTCGGCCAGCTCCTGGCTAAAGGCTTCTTCCAGCTCCGCGCGCTGGCGCTGGTGTTCGGTGTTGGCGTCGCTCAACTGCTGCTTATACTGGCGCAACTGGGCATCCAGGCTATCCACCTGGCTCTGGCCGTCGGCCTTGAGCTCCAATAGCTGGCTTTGATGGGTCTCGCTAAGGGCGGCGAGCGCCTGCTGCTTCTCTTCGCGCAGCTCCTTTTGCGCCTGCTCTTGGCTGGCTAACGCGGTTTGATGCGCGGCGCGGCGCTCCTGCTGGCGCTTGGTGTGGCGCTCCTGCTGCTGGCGGCGGGCCTCTATCGCAAACTCGACTTCCTGCTCGGCGCGTTTGTGGGCCATGCGGCCCTGATCCTGGGCTTCATCGGCCTGCTGCACCCGCTCGTTATGCTGCTTGAGCGATTTCTCGGCGGCTTGACTCTCCGTTTGCACCCGCCGCTTGGCGGTGTCCGCCTCTTCGATGGCGGCCAGTAGGCTTGCTTCATCCTGGGCGTAATCCGGCAAAGCAATGGCGGAAAGATCCAGCGCCAGCCCGAACAAGTCATCGCTTGCGCCTTCCGCCAGCTGTGGGGCGAGGTCACGCCGCTCCAGCAGCTCCGGCGCAATCACCTTGCCTAACTGCTGCTCCCAGCCGGGGCGATGGTAGCGCAGGAAGTGGCGCAGGCTGCCCTGCTCCGGGTCGCGCTGCTGATAGAGCGCGTAGCAGCGCTGCTCGGCGCGTTCCAACTGCTGGCGAAGTTGCACCAGCTGCTGTTCGGCACTGTCGCGCTCGCGTTTGCGGCTTTCAAACTCCCGGCGCAGGCCATCCAGGGTAGCGGCCGAGGCGTTGCGCTCCTGCTGGGCCTGATCCAGGCGCGCCTGGGCAAGCTCCGCCTCGGAAGCCTCTTCGGAGGTTTGGGTCGAGAGCGAGAGCTGCGCTTTTAGTTCGGCTAGCTGTTCGACACCGAGTTCCAGCTGCGCCTGGTACTCGCCCTCCAGGCGTTGACGCTCCTGCTGGTAGCGTTCGTTGAGCTGCTGTTCGGACTCCCACTGCTGCTCCCGGCGCTGGGCTTTCTCTTCGACCAGGGCGTCGATCAGTTCCTGGGATTCACGGGTCTGGCGGGCCAGCGCCTCGGAAAGTTCGCGCAGCCGCCCGTCCAGGCGCGCCTGGCTCTCTTTTACCGCGTCCTGCATCACGTTCAGGTGGGTGCGCAACTGGTCGCGCTGTTCCCGCCACTGGGGTAGCGCGTTGATGTCGCGCTCCAAGGCAGGCATATCCGCATCAGCGTATTGCTCGTATTGGGTTTGCAGGTCGTTGAGGCGGCGCTGGGTCTGCTGCAAATCGCTGACCACTTCGCTGTGGCGGTCGTTCAGCTTATCCCGCGCTTCAGCGTAGTCGCTCTCCCGCTGCTGGAACTCGCGCTGGTGGCGGGCAAGCTCGGCATCTACGTCGGCCATTTGGCGTTCGGCCCGCTGGCGGTCGTCTTCCAGTTGGGGCTTTAGTTGCCACAGCGTGGCATCCAGGTCGGCGAGTTCACGGTCGATACCGGCGAGCCGGGCGAGAGAGGCCTGCAGCGGTTCCAGGCGCATGGATTGGCGCATCTGGGCAATCCACTCCCGCGCCTTGGTATTGCGAATTCGGGTCACCGGGAGTTCAACGCCATCCTCTTCGAAAATCGCCGCCAGCATGGTTTTGAGGGTGTCCATCTTGCCCTCTTTGGCATGCACCGCCGAGACCAGCTTTTCGATATGGCGGATGCGCCGCTCGGGTTTGACCAGGCTGAACTGCGCCGCGATCTGGCGCAGCTTGAGGCCGTCGCGGCTGTTGCCGTGCAGTTGGGTAAAGTCGTTCTGGATCACTGAGCGGAATTCAGAGGTAGCGCCCAGCTTGGGGGAAACCGGCGTGCCGTTGCGCCGCAGGCCGCTGGCCCACTGGGTGTAGTCCAGCGCCGCTACGCCCGCGTCGCTCTCCACCAGATAATCTTCCGGCTGGTAGGGCGCGCCGACAAAGCGGTACTCCACCCCGCCCTCGGCCTTACGGGTCAGCACCGCCTGGCAGATATTGCCCGCTTCGCGGCGATATTCGTACACTAGGTAGCTGTTGCGGTGAGGCAGGTAGAACGCATCAAACTTCATGCGCGTTTTGGGCACGACCTTGTTGGGTAATTCGCCGTAGAACACCGGTACCAGGCGCTGTAGCGTGGTTTTACCGGAGGCGTTGGTGCCGCAAATATTGGTGTGGCCGTCCACACTCAGTTCGACCACGCCTTCCAGGTGGCCGTGAATCATCACGATGCGTAGCAGGTGGGCCATGCCGTGTCCTTTCGATGACTATTTCAATGGCTGTCTCAATGACTATCCGGATCGTTTTGCTGATCGCTGAAAGTGGCTATATTGCCACTCTTGCTTGATACAAGCCAAAGCAGCATTTTCTGGCGGCGCTGGATGGCTTGTGTTTTGAACAACCTCAGCTTCATGTCATGTTCTTTCTGCATCCTTTCTGCATTCCTCAGTTTGCAGAAAGCATTTAGGATTAACGATTTTTAGTGCGGCTTTTGAAACTTACTTTATGAGTCAACAGCTCGCAGCCCGTCGTTGTTGTAGCCAATGGCAATAATCACATTCAGATTGAAAAAATCGTACTGGCGATTAACTTCACGCTAACTTCCACGCTGATCCAACAAGAATATCTTGTGAGTTGCCTCCCACTACAGCCCACCTTCTTGGTATATGCTTTGAATAATTGAGGTAGAAAGAGATGGATAAATCAATCTTAGATATGGTGCATGAAACGGCTCAAGACCTGCGCGCGGCTGGTGTGGTAATCCTCCCGAAAAATAATCGCGTTGATAAGTGGAATTTTGTAACCTGAAAAAACAGGAGATTTCACATGCGCAAATCACGTTTTACTGACAGCCAGATCATGGCGATTTTGAAGCAGGCTGAGTCTGGCGTGCCTGTCCCTGAACTGTGTCGCGAGCATGGTATGAGCAGTGCCTCATTTTATAAATGGCGTTCCAAGTACGGTGGTATGGACACCTCCATGATGAAGCGCCTCAAAGAGTTGGAAGACGAGAACCAGCGCCTCAAGAAGATGTATGCCGAAGAGCGGTTGAAGGCAGACTTGCGCCAGGAAGCCCTTGAGGGAAAGTGGTAAAGCCATCTCAACGCCGCGAGATGGCAAAGAATGTCGTTGAGGCCGGTTGCTGCAGTATTCGGCTGGCTTGTCAGGTTTTCGGGATCAGTGAAACCTGTTACCGCTATCAGGCGAAGCTTAGCCATGAGAACGCCGTTATCGCTGACTGGCTGGTGCGCCTGACCCACAATCAGCGTAACTGGGGCTTTGGACTGTGTTACTTGTATTTGCGCAACGTGAAGGGCTTTCGCTGGAACCATAAGCGCATCTACCGAATTTACCGGGCATTGGAGCTGAACTTACGCATCAAGCCGAAAAAGCGATTGGTGCGTGAAAAGCCTGCGCCGTTGGTTGTGCCCACTGCTCTGAACGACTGCTGGTCGATGGACTTCATGCATGATCAGTTGGCCGATGGCCGAACGTACCGGTTGTTTAACGTGATCGATGATTACAACCGTGAAGGCCTGATCATCGATGCAGACTTCTCACTGCCAGCAGAGCGCGTGATACGCTCCTTAAACCAGTTGATCGAATGGCGTGGCCGACCCAAGGCCATTCGATGCGACAACGGCCCGGAATACATCAGTGGCAAACTAACCCGTTGGGCGAAGCAGAACGGCATTGAGCTGATGCACATTCAACCTGGCAAGCCGCAGCAGAATGCCTACATTGAACGCTACAACCGAACAGTCCGTTATGATTGGCTGAGCCATTATCTTTTCGACTCGATCGCTGAAGTACAGGATTTTGCCACACACTGGCTCTGGACGTACAACCACGAGCGACCGAACATGGCATTGGGTGGGATAACACCGAAACAGAAGGTGGCCATGGCGGCCTAACCAACTCTACTTATCGCTCCGGTTATAAATGGGGGGATTACCGTGTGATGAAAGAAACCACGCTGCGCGAGTTCGATGCACTCTGTCTGCCGTCAGTAAAAGAGTACACAGCAATACAGATCAAGCGGATTCGCACCAAAAATCACGCCAGCCAAGGCGTGTTCGCGGCCTACCTGAATACCAGTTTGTCCACGGTTCAAAAGTGGGAGCAAGGCCAGAAGAAACCTAATGGCCCTTCGCTTAAGCTGCTGAACCTGGTGGCCGAAAAGGGGTTGGAAATACTGGCTTAATCGTTAGTGATTTTGCTGCTTAGCGTTCTATCGACATTGAGCGACGGCGAAAAATTCTTGCCAACCCGATGACATTACATTGTCATTACCTGAATGTTAGTATAGGTATTTGGCGTTTCATAATGATCGCCATGAAGGCTCTAAGCCTTGAGCTCAGGAGTTGAAGCAATGAGCAAAGAAACAACGATGACTTTCCGCGTCGAGCCGGATCTTCGAGCCAGCTTCCGTGATGCGGCTGAGAGCGAACATCGTCCAGCCGCTCAGGTTTTACGCGAGCTGATGCGTGACTACGTTGATCAGTCGCGTGTTCGTAAGTCGGCTATCAGCCCGGCCGAGCGTAAGCGCCGGGAGGAAGCGGTGAACTATAGCCGTGCCTCGGTTGGTTTGGAGGGTTTGAAACTCAGCAAGGCCGATGAGCAGCATGCACAGCGGTTTATCGATGGCGAAATCGAGCTGGATGAGTTTATAAAAATACGCAATGAATCAGTACAAGAACGGTAAACCACTCACCCCTGAACAACGCCAAGCGCTTGAAGCGACGCATACATGGCAACGGATTGTTGAGCTACGCCTTGATCCGGTGCTTGGCAGCTTCGATGCAGCTCACCTGAAAGAAATTAATCGGCGAATTTTTCAAGATCTACCGGGCTTGGGTTTCGTTGATATCACACCGGGCGAGTATCGACCTGCTGTCACCCCTGGGAAAGACTGGATTAAAAGCCGCCACCTTAAAAGCATTGGTATAACATCCAATGTGGCTTATTCCCCAATGAATAAAGCAGCGCAATTGCGGCTAGACGAAGTGCTAGAAAGAGTGAACCCAGCCGAATTATCCAACTTAAAGACAACCGAGTTCACCCAATTTATAGGGAAGCTCTACGTCGAAGTTGATTACATTCACCCTTTCATTGACGGTAATAGCCGCACGCTGCGTGAATTCACACGTCAACTAGCCGAAGCGTCGGGCTACACCCTGGATTGGAGCCAGTTCGATAAGTCTCCAGCTGGTCGCGATGTTCTTTATATTGCTCGTGATCTTAGTGTGAATAAACTTGCCTTACCAAATATCCAAAACCTCGTCACGAAGCGCGACGTGATGCTGAGCGTGGATCAACTAGAAGGCAACCGTGAGCTGCCTGACTTGCTTCGCGATGCTGTCCGGCCTTTGTAGCTGCCCCCGCGTCAGATAAACCGGCACGAAACTATTACGTGGTGCCCAACAACCCTTCAAAAAAACTCACCGCATTGGCTTCCAGCCCTTCCAGGTAGTAACCACCTTCTTGCACCACCAGCGTGGGTACGTTCAGATCCGCTACTTTACGACCAAGCTCACCGAAACCCGCTGTAGAAACAGCGACCTTGGCTTGCGGATCGAGTTCGTAAATATCGAATCCCAGCGCCAGCACAATGGCGTCCGGTTCGAACAGGCGGATGGCCTGGCAGGCTTCTTCCAGGCGGTCAAAAAACACTGACTCCTCTGAGCCGTGGGGCATCGGTAGGTTGAGGTTATAACCCAGCCCCGCCCCCTGCCCGCGCTCATCTTCGAAGCCGGTTACCGCCGGGTAGAAGTTGGTGGTATCGCCGTGAATCGAGATATACAGCACATCGTCGCGCTGGTAGAAAATTTCCTGAATGCCCTGGCCGTGGTGCATATCGGGGTCGAGCACAACGATGCGGGGGTAGCGGGTTTTAAGGTGCTGCGCGGCAATGGCGGCATTGTTGAGAAAGCAGAAGCCGCCGGCGGAGTCGATGCCCGCGTGGTGGCCCGGCGGGCGCGATAACGCATAGGCAAACCGATCACCGGCTAATAGAGCCTCAGCCCCAGCGACCGCGCTTTGCGCCGACCAATAAGCAGCCTGCCAGGTATGCTGGCCTACCGGGGCGCTACCATCAGCTAGATAACGCCCGGCTTCCGCCAAGATGCCGCGCAGGGCGTTGGGGGAGCGCACGAAGATATTGGAAATTACCTCTTCGCCCCAGTCTTCCCCAAGGGCATGCCAGCGCCGATGGGCACTTTCGAGAAAGCGCAGATAGGGCAACGAGTGCACCGCCCTTATTGGCGCTACGCCATGATCCGCGGGTGCTTGAATATCAAAGCCTAGCCGCTTGGCGGCGGCCAGCAGGTGCGTGGCACGCTCAGGCACTTCCTGGGGCGTGCGCATTTTGCCCCGGGAGAAGTAGGTTTGCGGCTGATGAAGCAGTTGGTCAGCGTGGTAGAACGTCTTCATCGGCACTATATTCATCAGAACTATCCTTCATCAGATCTATCTCCGGTTTCGCCCACACCCTTCACTACAAATTTGCGGGCAACGCCAATGTGGTAATCGATTGCCTCACGGCAGGCTGCCGGGCTGCCGCTATCCAGCGCATCGAGCAACTGATAGTGGCTGGTGGCGATGGTGTCGGGGGCTTCATGGGTTTTGGTGATTAAAGTGATACAGAGGCGCAGTTCATGGGTTAAATCATCGAAGGCGCGCAGCAGTCGGTCGTTACCTGCGTATTGCAGCATCAGGCGGTGGAACTGAAGATCTTCTTCAATCCGACGCGTGCCATCGTTACCGACTGCGGCCTCGCAAAGCACTTCGACCTGCTGCTTGAGCGCGCGCTGGACTTCCGGCGTATAGCGCTCGGCAAGGCGCTGAATCGCATGGCGCTCAAGGCATAGCCGCAAATCAAATACATCTTCGAGTTCAACGGCATTCAACGCACGAACGAAGAACCCACGGCGCGGTTTCGAGATCAATAAACCCCGGCTTTCCAGCAAACGTGCCGCCTCACGCACCGGGGCTCGGCTAACGCCCAAGTCACGGGAAAGCTGCACTTCCGAAAGCCGCTCACCGGGTAAAAAGTGTTGTTTAATAATCGCTTGGGTCAAATAGTCAGCCACCTGTTCGACAAGGTTCTGCTGCTGAATAAAGGCCCTAGGAGCCACCATTGATGAGGCCATAAAAATCACTCAAGGGGTATGACACGTTTTTTCAGTATGACGAAAAAAAGCCACTTGTCGACGAACGATTGCCGACTGTCGACAGTTTTACCACATGCTGCTAAGTTCAAAGTGCAAGGTTCAAAAAAGGCCCCCAATAACCACCACAACTGGGCCTGACACGCCACGCCTCGCTCGCCTAACGACTACGTAACCTCATTACGTGCTAATAACCGAGGAGCAGGAAACATGAAAAAACCTTTAGCGTTGGCTATTTCCGCTGCAGCATTCGCTTTTACCTCCGCCGCTATGGCAGACGACCCCAAAGAAGGGGGCGTCGTTAACACCATTATTCAGCCCGAGCCGCCTGGCCTGGTGCTGGGCATGGTTCAGAACGCGCCTACACGTACCGTATCGGGCAATATTTACGAAGGTCTGCTGCGCTACTCCACCGATCTTGAACCCATGCCACAGCTGGCGGAGTCCTGGGAAATCAGCGACGATGGCCGTGCCTACACCTTCCACCTGCGTGAAGGCGTTACCTGGCACGATGGCGAAGCCTTCACCGCTGATGACGTGGTGTTCTCTGCGGATGTTTTCCACCGCGAGCTCAACCCTAGCGCCCGCGCCGTGCTTCAGCATGTGGAGAGCATCGAAGCCATCGATGACCACACCGTTGTATTTACTCTGACGCAACCCTTCGGCCCCTTTCTGCTCTCCTTCGAGGCGGGCACCTTTACCATGGTGCCGGAGCACCTCTACGCAGGTACTGAATTCCGCGACAATGAGCACAACGACCACCCCATTGGCACCGGCCCGTTCAAGTTCGCCAACTGGGAGCGCGGTACCGTTATCGAGCTGGTTAAAAACGACGATTACTATGAAGAGGGTCTTCCCTACCTCGACGGGGTTAACTGGCACGTTATTCCTGACGGCGCTTCCCGTGCAGTGGCGTTCGAGAACGAGACCATTGACGTGCTGCCCAGCGGCACCGTCGAGAACTTCGATATTCCCCGCTTAGCAGCAATGGATAATGTCTGCATGACCGAAGAGGGCCACGAGTACTTTAGCCCCTTTGCCATGCTGTGGATGAACAACCGCGAAGGCCCCACCGCGGATAAACGCTTCCGCCAGGCAGTGATGTACGCCATGGATCGCGAGTTCGCCAAAGATGTCTTATGGAATGGCTTGGGCAATGTGCCGCTGTCTGCCTTTGGTTCTAATGCGCGCTTCCAGAATGAAGATCTGGAGCCCTACGACCACAACCCGGAACGCGCCCGTGAGCTGCTTGAAGAGATGGGCTACGACGGCGAAGAGATCACCATCCTGCCGCTGCCCTACGGCGAAACCTGGACCCGCTGGGCCGAAGCCGTGCAGCAGAACCTGCGCGAAGTGGGTATTAACGTTGAAACCCAAGCCACCGACGTGGGCGGCTGGAACCAACGCCTGGGCGATTGGGATTACGACCTCGCCTTTACCTACCTCTACCAGTACGGCGACCCGGCGCTGGGCATTTCACGCACCTATCTTTCCGACAATATTGCCAAGGGCTCGCCCTGGAATAACGTGGAAGGCTATGAAAACGAGCGTGTCGACGAACTGTTCAACGAAGCCGCCACGGCTTTCCCCGACGAAGAGCGCGAGAAACTTTACCGTGAAGTACAGGAAATCCTCCACGAAGACGTGCCCGTTGGCTGGTTGATGGAACTGGGCTTCCCGACCCTTTATCGCTGTGATGTGCAGGATCTGGTCACTTCAGGTGTGGGTGTTAACGACGGCTTTAAAGATGCTTGGCTAGATCGCTAAACCCAAGCTACCCAGGTAGCGCTGGCTACCTGGGTTTTCCAGCTATGTCTTGAAGGTCTTAGTCAGGAAACGACTTATGGTTTACGCTCGCCTCATTCTGATGCGGCTGTTCAAAGCCGTCATTGTGCTGTTTTTAATCGTTATTTTTAACTTCCTGCTGATTCAGCTGGCCCCCGGCGACCCGGCCGCCATTCTGGCCGGTGAAGCGGGTGCCGCGGACCAGGAGTTTCTTAACCAGCTGCGCGAGCGCTTTGGGCTCGACCAGCCGATGTATGTGCAGCTGTGGCGCTATGTATCAGGTATCGCCATGCTTGATTTCGGCTACTCCTACCGATTGGGTGTCCCTGTGTTTGATCTGATTATGGATCGCTTGCCCGCCACCCTGCTGCTCACCGGCACCGCCTTTGTGCTTTCGCTGGTACTGGGCATTGTGGCCGGTTCCATGGCGGCGGCGCGGGTTAAAAAGCCCTCAGGCTCCATCATTATGGCGCTCGCGCTGATCTTCTACGCTACGCCGCTGTTCTGGGTCGCGCTGATGTCGGTGGTGGTGTTTTCGGTCTACCTGGGCTGGCTGCCCGCTTACGGGCTTTACACCGTGGGGGCAGGCCATACGGGGTTTGCGCTGGTGCTCGATGTTGCCCAGCACTTGGTGCTCCCGGCGACCACCCTGGCGCTCTTCTTTATGGCGATTTACACCCGCATGACGCGCACGTCGATGCTGGATGCCGCGCAGCAGGATTATGTCAAAACCGCACGCGCCAAAGGTTTGAAACCGAGCATTATTCAGCGCCGCCATGTGCTGCGTAACGCCCTGCTGCCGATCATCACGTTAGCAGGCCTGCAGGCGGGGCAGATGGTCGGGGGGGCAATCCTGACCGAAACCGTGTTTGCCTGGCCCGGTATCGGGCGGCTGATGTTCGAAGCGCTGCAGCAGCGCGACTACAACTTGCTGCTGGGTATTTTCTTCTTCTCGGCGGCCTTGGTCATCGTCTTCAATATCATCACCGATTTGGTGTACAGCCTTGCTGATCCACGCATCAAGAAGGGGGCCTCATGAGCTTTTTCGCACGCTTTGCGCAAAACCGTGGCGCCCTGGTGGGGCTGATCATCCTGCTGCTGATTATCGCCATGGCGATACTGGCGCCGCTGCTGTTTCCTGAATCCCCCTGGCGCATGGTGCAGCGGCCCTTTTTGCCGCCGCTCTCGCAAGATGGCTTTCCCCTGGGCACCGACACCATGGGCCGCAATGTGGCCTCGGGTTTGATGCACGGCGCCTGGGTATCACTGTTGATCGGGCTGGTCTCCACCAGCGTGGCACTGCTGATTGGCGTTCCCTTGGGAGCCATTGCCGGCTACTACGGCGGCATCATTGATGACATATTGATGCGCTTTACCGAGTTCTTCCAGACCATCCCCAACTTTGCGCTGGCGATAGTGCTGGTGGCGATTATGCAGCCGAGCATCACCTCGATCGTGCTGGCGATCGCGATTGTCAGTTGGCCACCGGTGGCCCGCTTAGTGCGTGCCGAGTTTATGTCGCTGCGCAACCGAGAATACGTGGAAGCGGCGCGTTTGGTGGGCCAGTCCAACACCACGATTATTCTGCGCCAAATTCTGCCCAATACGCTGTCGCCGATTATCGTGCTGGCCTCGCTAATGGTGGCCACCGCGATTTTGCTGGAGTCGGCGCTGTCGTTTCTCGGCCTGGGCGACCCTAATGTGATGTCCTGGGGCTATATGATCGGCGCGGCGCGCACGGTGATTCGCCAGGCATGGTGGCTGAGCTTCTTCCCGGGAGTGGCGATTCTGCTCACCGTACTGGCGTTAAACCTGGTGGGTGAAGGGTTAGACGACGCTTTGAACCCCAAACTATCCCGCGAGCGCTAAGGACTTTATATGCCTATTACAGAGAATCCATCGGCTGACACCGTCCTCAGCATTCGCGATCTCAACATTGCGCTGCCCAAAGGGGCGGATCGCGCCCTGGCGGTGGAGGACGTGAGCTACGAGGTAAAGCGCGGCGAAATCATGTGCGTGGTGGGCGAGTCCGGCTCCGGCAAATCGATGGCTGCCAACGCCATCATGGGGCTACTGCCCAAGGGCGTGAACGCCACTCAGGGCGAGATACTGTTCGAGGGGCAGGATCTCCTCGCCCTGACGGAAAAGCAGCACCGCGCCCTGCGCGGGCTAAAAATCGGCATGATCTTCCAGGAGCCAATGACCGCCCTAAACCCGCTGATGCGGGTAGGCGCGCAAATTGCCGAAGTGTTCGAGGCCCACGGCCAGTTCACCCCCAAGGAGCGCCAGGCCCGCGCGCTGGAGCTGCTCATCGAAGTGGGCATTCCACAGCCTGAGAAAGCCATTCGCGCCTATCCTTTTGAGCTTTCCGGCGGCCAGCGCCAGCGGGTGATGATCGCCATGGCGCTGGCGCTGGAACCCATTTTGTTGATTGCCGACGAGCCCACCACCGCGCTGGATGTGACCACCCAGGCGCAAATTCTTGAGCTGATTCGCGACCTTCAGCAGCGGCGCGGCATGTCGGTGATGTTTATCACCCACGACTTTGGCGTGGTGGCCGAAATCGCCAACCGCGTCTGCGTCATGCGCCACGGCAAGATCGTCGAACTGGGGGACGCCAAGCCGGTGCTTGAGAACCCTCAAGACGCCTATACCCAAGCGCTGATTGCCGCGATCCCCAGCAATGCGGTTCCGCCTCACCGGGAGACCAGTCAAGTCGCCCCGCTGCTGGAGATCAAGCAGCTCAATAAGGTCTTTCGCTCCCGGGGCGGATTCCTTAAACCTTCCCGCGAAGTGCGCGCCCTAGAGGATGTATCGCTCACCCTGGCGCGAGGCGAAACCGTGGGCATCGTGGGCGAATCAGGTTCCGGAAAATCCACCCTCGGGCGCTGCGTGGTGCGCTTGGAGCACCCCGACAGCGGCGAGCTGCTACTGGATGGGGTGAACCTTTCCCAACTAAAAGGTGATGCGCTGCGCCGGGAACGCCACCGGGTGCAGATGATCTTCCAAGACCCCTACGCCTCGCTCAACCCACGCACCAAAGTGGGCATGGCGATTGCCCAGGGGCCGATTGCCAACGGCACGCCCAAAGCCGCGGCGCTTAAGCAGGCGGGGGAGCTACTGGACATGGTGGGCTTGGGCGCCAGCGCTGTGGAGCGCTTTCCTCACGAGTTTTCCGGCGGCCAGCGTCAGCGTATTGGCATTGCCCGAGCGTTGGCGCTTAACCCTGAGCTGATCGTGGCGGATGAAGCTGTCTCGGCGCTGGATGTATCGATTCAGGCCCAAGTGCTGGAACTGCTGGAAGAGTTAAAACAGCGGCTTTCATTGTCGCTGCTGTTCATCACCCACGATCTGCGCGTCGCCGCGCATATTTGTGACCGCATTGTGGTGATGCAGCATGGGCGCATCGTCGAGCAAGGCAGCGCCGAGCAGATTTTCCTCGCCCCAAAAGAGGCGTATACCCAGGATCTGCTCAAGGCGA
The DNA here is from genome assembly GCF_055725665.1 of Vreelandella sp. DA03-1M. Lineage (NCBI taxonomy): Bacteria > Pseudomonadati > Pseudomonadota > Gammaproteobacteria > Oceanospirillales > Halomonadaceae > Vreelandella > Vreelandella sp. DA03-1M. The sequence goes on along the minus strand of NZ_CM146798.1, from coordinate 690,497 downwards.
TTCCCGGCCGCGAAGCCCCCGTGGCGGCAACAGCGTAGTTTATCGGATAGGAAAGACAAGCTAAGGAAAACACATGCAAATAACCCTGGAGGCGCTGCGCGCTATTGTTGGCCCCGCCCATGTATTGACCGGCGACGATGTGCACAGCCGACGCGTGGATTGGATGACCGGCGCGCCCTGCCAGGCTGGGGCGATTGTTCGCCCGGCGGATACGGAGCAGCTTTCCACAGTGATGCGCGCCTGCTATGAGTTGCAGCAGCCGGTGGTGACTCACGGCGGTTTAACCGGGTTGGTGCACGGTGCAGAAGCCAGCCCGGATGAGTTAGTGATCTCCCTGGAACGTATGAGCGCGATTGAAGAGATCGATCAAGTGGGCGGCACTCTCACCGTGCAGGCGGGGGCACCGCTGCAGCGAGTTCAGGAGGCAGCGAAAGAGGTCGGCCTGCAGTTCCCGCTGGATCTGGGCGCTCGGGGCAGCTGCACGATTGGCGGCAATATCGCCACCAACGCCGGTGGCGTTCGGGTGATCCGCTACGGCATGATGCGCCAGCAGGTACTCGGTCTGGAAGCGGTGATGGCCGATGGCCGCGTGGTCAGTTCCATGAACCGCATGCTGAAAAATAACGCCGGTTTCGATCTGAAGCAGCTGTTTATCGGTAGTGAAGGCACCCTGGGCATTGTGACCCGTGCGGTACTGCGCCTTCAGCCACCCACTCCCAGCGAGCAAACGGCGATGGTGGCCTGCCCTTCGTTTGAGGCGTTAACCGGTCTACTCAGCCATATGGGTAAAGCGCTTGGCGGCAGCCTGGGAGCCTTTGAAGTGATGTGGCAAAACCACTACCGCCTGCTCACTGAAACCCTGGGCCGCCACACCCCACCAATTGCCACCGAGCACCCGTTTTATGTGATTATTGAGTCCCTGGGCAGCGACGCCGAGCGCAATGCCACCCAGTTCAACGAAGCATTAGAAAGCGCGTTGGAGAGCGAGCTAATTGTCGATGCGGTGATTGCCCAATCCAGCACCCAGCGCGACGGACTATGGGCGATTCGTGAAGATATCGAAGGATTGGTCAAAGGCCTTGCGCCAGTACTCACCTTCGATGTCAGCCTGCCCATTGCCGATATGCAGCGCTACACCGATGCCTTGGAAGCGCAGCTAACCCAGCGCTGGGCAGAGGCGAAACTGGTGGTATTTGGCCATCTCGGCGATGGCAACCTGCATATTTCCGTTAGCGTGGGGAGTGCTGAGATCGAAGTTCGGCGAGAGGTTGAAGCCATGGTTTACCAGCCGCTGGCCACACTGGGCGGTTCAGTCTCCGCAGAACACGGCATTGGCCTGGAGAAACGCCCTTGGCTCGCCACTTGCCGCTCCAGCGCCGAGATTGAGTTGATGCATACGCTCAAGCAGGCGCTAGACCCACATCGCCTTCTCAATCGCGGTAAAATATTGAGTTAATAATTGTTTTTAGGATATCAACATGCCCCGCTACCCCAACCACTTACTGAGTGAAGGCCCTGCTAATCCATTTCCGGGCATTAAGGTGCTAGAACGCCGACTTGGCAAGGTGTTACCCCATCGGCTGGGCTCTAACGAAGGCCTGGATATGCCTCACCGCGCCCTGCGCGATCACTTTGGCGATGCCCTGGTCGAACACGTTTACTGCTACGGCGACGCCGAGGCGCTGGGTGTTCGCAAACGTATTAGCGAACAACAGGGTATGGCGCTTGAAACCCTGCTGGTAGATGCCGGTGCCGATAGTTTGATTGCCCTGGCCCTGCGCACCACCTGCGAACCGGGGGAAACCGTGGTGAGCACCGCAGGCACCTACCCCACCTTGGGCTATTTTGCCAAAGGCCAGGGCTGCAACCTGGTAGAGCCCAGCTATTATGAAGCACCCGGCGTGCTGGCCCCCGACCTGGAAGCTCTGGCCGCCGCTGCCCATCAGGAAAACGCACGACTGGTGTATCTGGCAAACCCGGATAACCCCAGCGGCCACTTACACAGCGACAGCGACATCCTCAAGCTGCGCGATGCGCTGCCCGATACCTGCTGGCTGTTGTTGGACGAAGCCTATGGGGATTTCCGCGATGACGCAGGTAGCGAGTTCGCTGCTAAAGCAATACCGGGAGTGATTCGCCTACGTACGCTATCCAAGGCTCACGGTCTGGCGGGCCTACGCATTGGCTACGCCATCGCCGACCCAGAAGTGCTGTCGATGATGATGAAGGTGCGCATTCACTACGCGGTATCGTCGTTAACCCTGGCCGCTGCAGAAGTGGTACTCGACCACCCTGACGAGGTTCACCAACACGTTGCCAATGTAAAAGCCCGCCGGGAGCAGTTGGCGGAGCACTTTCGCGCCCTAGGGGCCGACGTGCTGCCCAGCGCCACCAATTTTATCGGCATTCGCCTGCCCAGCGCTGACCTCGCCGCCGAGGTTCACCAGCAACTGCTAGACAAAGGCGTATTAGTTGCTCGCTTGGCGCATCCAGAGCTTGCCAATGTGATTCGCATCACTGCCGTGCAAGCCGCGCTGGAGCCGGGGAGATTAGACGCGCTCGAACGGGCTATTAAAGAGCGCGCCTGATTAAGTTGGTAAAATTGGGCAAGCGGATGGCACGGTGCATCGAGGGCAGGTTTCCGCGAGGGCGCTGTGAACCCATCCCTGGGCGCTACTTTTTCCATCCCTGGAAAAAGACCCTCGCTCCAACCTGCCCTCGCAGCTCGTGAAAGGGGGGATGCATAGCATTTACTTCCAACCCCAATAGTTTTAAGGCGTTAACCAATGCCGAAAATCATCCAGCTCTCCGCGCACCGCCTGACGATATAAGCTCTGCAGTTGAGCAGTGACGCTGTCTTGGCTGATGGGTTCGTTGACGGGTGGTGCGCCAGCACGTCCACCAATACGGCGACCATCCAGCTCGCGCAGCGGGAGTATCTCGGCGGCGGTGCCGGTTAAAAACGCCTCATCGGCAGTGTATAACTCATCGCGGGTAATCCGACGCTCGCGCACCTCAATACCCAGTACTTTTTGCGCCAGCTGAATCACGCTATCCCGAGTAATGCCTTGTAGGCACGACGTCACTTCCGGCGTATGCAGCACGCCATCGCGGAGCAAAAAGACGTTGGCCGCTGATGCCTCGGCCAAATAGCCTTCTGGGTCGAGCATAATGGTTTCATCAAACCCGGCTTTGATCGCCGTATTCAACGCCAGTATCGAGTTGACGTAGTGGCCATTGGTTTTCGCCCGGCAGAGGCTGATATTGACGTGGTGGCGCGCCCAGGATGACGTCAGCGCGCGCAAGCCGTGGGTCGCGGCCTGGGGCGAAATATAGGGGCCCAAATCCCAAGCGGCCACCATGACATGGGTGGTTAATCCTTGCGCACGCAGCCCCATCCCTTCCGCGCCGAAAAATACCGTGGGCTTGAGATAGGCATTGCTCAGGCCGTTTTTGGTCAGGCACTGGCGCTGGGCGTCGATCAATTCCGCTTCGCTAAACGGCAGCGGCATATCCAGCGAATGGGCGCTTTCTGCCAAGCGGCGGGTATGTTCAGCAGCACGAAACAGATGCGTGCCCGAAGGGCCTGCGTAAGCGCGTACGCCCTCAAAACAGCCCATGCCATAGTGCAACGTGTGGGTGAAGACATGCACCTTGGCCTCGCGCCACTCCAGCCATTCACCGTCGTGCCAGATCCAGCCATCGCGGTCATAAAGCGGTGTCATTGTTTGCGTTGCTCCCACTGTTGGCACCAGTCGTCGATTAACAGCTGCTGGTGCGGTTGCAGGGCCTGATAGCCCCAAGCGGCAATTTCATCGTTTTGCGGGTCGGACACGGCAATCTCACTACCCGCCAGAGTCTGGATCACCGCATGGCCGCAGAGCGGCACATAGCCTTCCGAGTAGCCGCCTTCGTGAATAAATACCAGCTTGCCATCGCAGCAGCGCTCGGCCAGTGCTTTAAGCTGGGCAGTCATGGTGGCGAACGCCTGGCTGTTGAGCAGCATTTTGCCTAGCGGGTCCTTGGCGCAGGCGTCGTAACCGCAGGCCACCACAATCATATCGGGGTTAAAGGCTTCCAACGCTGGCAGCACCAGCGTTTCCATAGCGTATGCGTAAGCGCCCAGGCCACAGCCCGGCGGCAGCGGCAGGCTAAGGTTGGCACCCAGGCCTGCGCCTTCGCCCTGTTCGTCAAAGCTGCCGGTTTCCAGCGGGTAGTTGGCCGCCTGATGGATAGAAACCGTAAAGACTTCAGGCTCGTTATAAAACGCCGCCTGCTGACCGTTGCCGTGGTGAACATCCCAATCGAGTATCGCCACGCGATTAACCTGCCCCAAGGCCCGGGCGCGCATCACCGCCACGGGGATATTGCCCAGCAGGCAGAAGCCACGGCCCTGGTCAGCTTCCGCATGGTGGCCGGGCGGGCGGCATAGGGCGTAGGCGTTGCTCACCTCCCCCAGCGCCACGGCCTCAACAGCCGCCACGGCTAGCCCCGCTGAATGAGTGGCCGCCGCCCAACTGCCCGGCATATAAGGCGCGCAGTCACCGCCATTGCCACCCCGCGCTTTATCGCCTGCCTGCAGTTCGTTTAAATAGCGAAGGGTATGAAAGCGCAGCAGGTCTTCCAGCGAGGCGGCGGGCGGTTTCACCACGTTCAGCTCGTCAATCAAGCCGCTGACTTCGAGTATATTCTTCAGCCGCCGCTTGCTCTCCGGGCTTTCCGAGGCGGCCTGGGGCTGTAAAAACTCGCCGGGAGCGGAAAACACCCCTATCGCGCCCTGGTCGTGCCAGAAGCAGCGTTCGTGCCAGTAGAAACCGGTTCTGCTCATGCCGTAAAACCCTGCATAAACGCGGCTAGATTGGCGCTTAGGTGCTCGGTGGGGTAGCCACCTTCCTGAACAATCACCATGGGTAGCGAGAGCGCCGCCAGGCGTTTACCCACCTCGACAAACGCCTCGGTTTCCACCGTAAGCCCCGCGAGCGGGTCATCTTTATGGGCGTCTAACCCGAGCGCCACCACCACGGCATCGGGCTCGTAGCGCTGCAGGTGATCAATTAACACTGCCAGGGCGTCCAGATAGACATCCCCGTCGCTGCCTACCGGCAAGGGTAGATTAACGTTAGCGCCTACGCCCTCATCAAAGCCCTCTTCATCAGCACCGCCCCAAAAAAACGGGTAGAAGTCGCTAGGATCAGCGTGCAGTGAGCCTGTCCAGACATCGCTGCGGTAATAAAAAATATCCTGGGTGCCGTTGCCGTGATGCAGGTCCACATCGATGATCGCGACTTTGCCGTAGCGCTCACGCAGCACGGTCGCCGCCAGCGCTGAGTTGTTCAGCAGGCAAAAGCCCCCAGCACGCTCCGGCCCGGCATGGTGACCCGGCGGGCGGCACAGCGCGTAGGCTGTAGACGCGCCATTAAGTACCTCTTCTGCCGCCGCTTCGGCACTAGCCGCCGAGGCCAGCGCGCCTTGAAAACTGGTCGCGCTTAGCGGGCAGGCCATATCGTGCAAATGCCAGCCTGCTTGCCCAATCGGGTGGCGCGGGTAGTGGTGGCCACCTCCGCAAGGGTGAATATTGGGTGCAACAAATTCCGCCGCATTGGGCAGCGCCTGCCAGCGAGCGTAAATGGTGTCCAAAAACGTGAGGTAACGCGGCGTATGAATCTGCTCTAAGCGCTTGCGCAGCATTGGCGAATCCGCCTCTGTAGGCGCGGTCAGGGTCAGCCCAGCCGTTGCCAGCCCCTGGGTAAGCAGCTCGGCGCGCACCGGGCCTTCCGGAGAAGGCACAGGCTGGCCGCGCAGCAGGAAGGTCGGCGGCGCATGCAACGCCTGGTCAGGGTGATAAAAACACTTCATGGGTCGCAGTCCTTAGCTAAATTACAGCAGTGACGGAATCCAGGTGGAGAGTGCTGGGAACGCCGCCAGGAGCACTATCACTACTAAAAACGACACGTAAAACGGCAGCGAGGCCACGATCGCCCGTTCGTACGGCACCTCGGCTATTCGCGCGGCGGTCATCAGCGTCATCCCCACCGGAGGCGTCACGTTGGAGATATTGAGCACCACGATCATCAGGATCGCGAAGTGGAGCGGGTCAAAGCCCAGCTGGATCATCGCAGGCACCAGCACCGGCGCAATGACCACCAGGGCAGGCAGCACGTCCATCACTGTGCCAATCACCAAGAGTAGCAGACACACCAGCATCAATTGCACAAAGGCCACATCGCTAAAGGTGGTGATCATGCTGGCTGCATCCCTGGCGATGCCCGAGCGGGTGACGAACCAGCCCAATACCGCCGAGGTGGCCAGTAGAAAAAACACCACGCCGGAGAAGCGCACCGTAGTCACCAGAGAATCCCAGATTTTGCGCCAGGTAAGATTACGGTAGAAGACCACGCCAATCACAATGGCGTAAACCGCTGCAAAGCCCGAGGCTTCGGTAATCGTGGTGAGCCCCGAGAGAATCCCCCCGAGGATAATCAGCGGCACCACCATCGCAGGCAGCGCGACTAACAGCGCGATGATGGCCGCCTTAAAGGGTGTGGGTGCCTGTTTCGGGTAGTTGCGCTTCCAGGCCAGGAAGAAACTGACGCCCAGTAGCGCCAGCGCCATCAACAGGCCAGGAATAATGCCACCGGCAAACAGGTCAATCACCGAAATATCCCGCAGCAGCGTGGCGTAGACCACCATCACCACGCTGGGGGGAATGATCGGCCCAATGATCGATGAACAGGCGGTAACCGCGGCGGCGTACTCGGCATCGTAGCCCTGCTTTTTCATCTCGGGGATCATAATCTTGCCGATGGCGACGGTATCAGTGACCGCTGCGCCGGTGAGACCGGCAAAAAACACCGAGACCGAGATATTCACGTGAGAGAGTGACCCCCGCACCCGACCAAACAGCGCATTGTTGAACGCAATCAGCTTGTGGGTCAGCCCGCCCTGGTTCATCAGCTCAGCGGTGAAAATAAAGTAGGGCACGGCAATCAACAAAAAGCCCGAAACGCCGGAGAACATGCGATCGGCAATAATGCCAAGCATGCGCTCCCCCCCGATGGCAAAACCACCGGCTAGCCCCGACATGGCCATCACCACCGCTACCGGTGCACCGATAAACAGCAGCACGACAAACGCAATAATGGCAGGGGTCATGAGCGGTGCTCTCCGTCATTAGTGTCGATGAGTTCGCCAATCACGTCCTGCTCATCGATGAAGTGCTCCAGCAGGGCAAAGCCGTGCACCAAGTGCAGCAGCATAATCACCCCGCTAATGGGAATGACAATGGCGGTAAACTTGCTGGGAATACGGATTTGATCGGAGACCATGTAAACCTGAGTGGCGCTGATAAAGTAGTCCCAGCCATACCAGGTCAGCATCAGTGCAAACAGGCCAATCACCGCCAGGCAGAGCCCGGCCGCCACTTGCACCATCACGCGGGGCAAGCTGCGAACCAGCAGGGTCATGGCGACGTGTTCGCCGTAGCGCAGCGAAATCGTCATGGAAAGAAAGCCGATCCAGGGCAGAAACAGCCGCGCCAGCGAGTAGGTCCAACTCAGCGTGCTACCGGTGATCAGCTTGTAGAGAAACGCAGTGAACGAGATGCCCAGCATCGCCAGGATACAGCCCACACACACCACGATGGCCACCTGATTGACGAGATCACTCACGCGGCGCAAAGGAGTTAAAACACTCATGGTTTTTCCTCACGCTGGGGCCACACCTCGCCCCAGCGTATATCGTTCGCTAACCGTTATTGGCCTGGTTCTTTTTATCCCTAGCCTTATTGGCCCTGCATTTATTAACTCTGAATTTATTGACCATAAATGCGGTAGTCGTCGTCTGCCAACTGCTGGCCGACACGCTCGACTTCATCCAGCAGCCCCTGCACGCGGGCTTCGTCCATGCCGAAGTCATCGACGATCCACGCCTGCCAGGCGGGACGAGCAATTTCCGCCATCCGCTCGCGTTCGGCGTCGGGCATTAGGTAGCACTCCTCGAAGCGCTCGCAGGACTCGACCCAACTGGCGGTCGCTAACGCGCCAGACATACCGTGGCTCAGCTGAATCGCCTCCCGCGCAGAGCTAATCACGGCCTGCTGATGCTCTTCGGGTAGCGACTGGTACCACGACTCGCTGACGACCCAGGGCGCACTGTTATACACATGCCCGGTGAGCGTGGTGTAGTCGGTCACTGCATCGAAGTTGAAGGTGGTGTTAAGTACCGGCGCATTGAACTGACCATCGGCCAGGCCGGTTTCCAGCGCGGTGATCAGCTCGCCCCAGGGCAGTGGCGTAGCAGAAGCGCCTAGCGAGCGCATAATCGCCACGTGGGCAGGGTTCTCTTCGGTACGGATATTAAGGCCTTCTAAATCTTCAACGGTCTCGATCAAGCGCACGTTATTAGTGAAAGCGACAAAACCACCGCCATCGTCGAAGGTGCCCAAATAGCGCATATCGGCATCTTCGACGGTGCCGGACATAAAGTCGGCGAACCATTCGCTGTCAAAGAAGCTCCACGCCTGGCGCCAGTTGGTAAACAGGAAAGGCGCCGTAACGACTTGGTAGTCTTCGTAGAAGGATGACATCGCCCCGGCGGACATAATGGTCGACTGTAGCGTTCGCCCGCCCTGCACTTCCGAGCCGTTTTCCACTTCAGAACCTAGCTGGCCGCCACCGAAGATGGTGACCTCTAGATCTCCATCGGTACGCGCCTCTACCAAATTTTTGAAATGCACCAGCGCCGGGTAGATTTCGTTATTGCTCATATCCTCGGGCAGCTGCGTGGCGATCACCATTTCATAGGATTGCGCTTGGGCATTGGCGCTGGCAATGGCTAGCGGAAGTGCCGCCAAGGCGGCAAAAAGTGCAGATTTTTTAGCGTTCATAACACACCTCGTTTTGATTATTGGTCGGTCTTCGTTATGACTGGCGTGGCCACCTGATCGGTGACGATGTCGTTGCTACTGTTGTTATTATTAAAACCATGTCTGCTGAAAAAATTATGGCTGTTCGGGGAGTGACTCCCACACTTCAATGGCAGCGGCCAAGTCTTCAAGCGAGGCGCCCACCGATTTGAATAGCGTGATGGCCTCCGGTGCAGAGCGCCCCGACTTAGTCCCTGCTAGCACTTCTGCAAGCTCCCCTTGGATCTGGTCGAACTGAAATTCGCCCTCTTCAATGGCTTGCAGAACATCGCCCGCTTCGCCTTTGGCGCCGGCGTAGGTGTCCACAAACACCTCTGAGCGTCGCAAACACAGCGCATCGGTTTCGCGCATCTGTGGCCGAAACGCGCCGATCAAATCCAGATGGGTACCGGGCGTCAGCCACTCGCCCTTGATCAGCGGCTGGGTAGAGAGCGTCACACAACTGACGATATCCGCTTCTGCCACGGCATCCGCCAAGTCTTCCACCACGTGGGTCTCAAAGCGTTCGGCATACTCGTCGGCGATGGCTGCTGCTTTACTGGGATTACGGCCCCAGATCAGCACACGTTTGATAGGGCGCACGCTGGCGTGAGCCTCGATCACCATGGGCGCCAACTTACCGGTGCCCACCACTAGCAGCGTTTCTGCGTTTTCATTCGCCAACACTTGGGCGGCCAGCGCGGAGGCCGCCGCCGTACGACGCCGGGTTAACTCGCTGCCATCGATACAGGCCAGCGGCTGGCCGTGCTTACCTTCGCTGAGCAAATAGAGCCCGGAGATGGCGGGAATACCGTGGTCGGCGTTTTGCGGGAACACGTTGACCATTTTGACGCCGATATAGCCCGCCGCTTCCCAGGCGGGCATTAGCAGCATGGTGGCTTCGCCATCGGGCCGGTGCATCGCGTGGTGATGGCGGGGAGGCGACTCCACGCCGTTCACGAACGTCGTGTGTAGCCGCTTGATCAAGCCACCCCACGTCAGGTGGCGAGTGACCTCTTCGGCAGTAACAACCCGCATATCAGGCCTCCGGCAGCGCGGCTACCACCATGATCTCAACTTTCCACTCGGGCTTGGCGAGCTGGGCTTCCAGCGCGGCACGCACCGGCGGGCGACCGGGCACGACCCAGGCATCCCAAGCCGCGTTCATTTGATCGAATTCCGCCATGCTGGTGACCCAGATTTGCGCCGATATCAAATGCTCTTTCGAGGTGCCCGCTTGGGCTAGCAGTTGATCAATACGCGCCAGCACTTGCTCAGTTTGGCCACGCATATCCGCGGTGGCATCAGGGGGAACCTGGCCTGCTAGATAAACGGTGCCGTTGTGAATCGCCACTTGGCTCATACGTGCATTGCTGTCTTGATAGGTAACGCCCATGGTGTTGCTCCTTGAAAGCGGTGCTGCTGATATAAAGGGTGTTGATATAAGGGATTAGTCAAAGACTAAAGCGCTAGCAGGCAAATTACTTGCCCGAAGCTGAGGTAGATTTGCCCGCAAGTCATGCAGGCAGGACAATTTTATCACTAACGGTTCGGCGAGGGGCTAGCGGCCAGATGAGGACCTAACGATCTGAAGATGGGGAAAGCTCGAAATAACGCCGATAGGCGCGGGAAAAACTACCTTGATCGCGAAAGCCGACCAGCATGGCGATATGCCCTAAGCTGAGCGTGCTATGGCGAACCAAGGTACGGGCATGCTCTAAGCGCCTGCGCTGCACGTAGGCCAGCGGCGTAACGCCGGTCAGCTCACGAAAGCAGCTGTGAAAGTGTCCTGGGCTCAAGGCACATAAAGCAGCTAGCTGCTCGACACGGATCTCATCGGCAAGATGCTGATCCAACCAAGCATCCAGGCGGGCAAGATCGAGTCGTTCGCTGATGCAGTGCTGACCCAATTGCCCGACCTCTGAGGGAGAGGCATCTTGCAGGTACATGGTCAGCGCCCGTAACAGCAGAATCGCAATTTCATTCTGCAGCGCAGGGCACTGTTCAAGCTGATTGGCCAGGGCGTGGGTCAGTTGGTTTAACGCGGGCGGCACGCTGAAAAAGCGCGGCTTATCAAACAGGCGTTCAATCTCGCTGCCCTTTTCAAGCGACGCCAAATGCGCAACGGGAATATCCAACACCAGAGTGCGGTTACTGCCATCACCCTGGTACTCGTGATGGCGCGAGGAAGGAATCAGACAGCCACGGCGAGCGGTAACCCGCTCCCCCTGGCCTTCCATCGAAAGCTCCGTGACGCCACAAGTGGCCAGAATAAGCTGATGGAAATCGTGGGTATGGGCCACCTGCTCCTGGGCTAAGTTGCGGCTATGCAGCTCAAAAAGGGCCATGGTCGATTACCGTCTTCGTTGAGTGCTATTGAAGCACTATAAAACGGCTAGGCAACAAAAAGCGAGGGAACCGCCCACTGTGCGCAAACGCTCTGCTCAATGGGCGCAAGCTGGGTGCTGGCTGTCATCCGCCAGTCATGGACTCGGGTTAGCGTGGCAATAAGCTGCCAAAAGAGTCCAAACAACATGCCACAGCGCCGACGCCCCTATCTCAGCTCTCCTCTCAGTGACCCAGAACTCGCGGCCCTAACTCAATTAGCCAACGGTAATGCCCTGCACCTACAACGTGAAGCTGACCGCAAGGCGCGGCTAGCATCGACTTTAACGCTGTTTCACCCAGCAGCGTCAACGACCAACATGCCGCAGAGCGGTATGAAAGTATTGATGATTTCGGATGTTTACTTCCCCCGTGTCAATGGCGTTTCCACCTCCATTGCCAGTTTTCGCGGTGCCCTTGAGCGTTTGGGCCACTCGGTCACGCTGATCTGCCCCGACTACCCGGTGGGCCAAGTGGACGAACCGGGCGTGCTGCGTATTCCTACCCGCCGCGTGCCCGGCGATCCTGAAGACCGCATGATGCGCTATCGGGACCTACTTGCCCTAGCACCTCAGTTGGCAGATGAAGCCTTTGATCTTATTCATGTGCACACACCCTTTACCGCACACTATGCCGGTGTAGCGCTGGGGCGTCAGCTTGGGATACCGGTGATAGCGACCTACCACACCCTCTTTGAGGAGTATGTTCACCACTATATCCGCTGGCTTCCACGACGCTGGCTACGACTTGCCGCGCGTCGGCTTTCAGTGCACCAGTGCCAGCAGCTCGACGCATTGGTCGCTCCTTCACGGGCAATGCAACAAGCGCTCACCCACTACGGCGTAACGACACCCATCATGGTTATTGCCACTGGTTTAGCGCTTGAAGCGTTTTGCCACCCCCAAGGAGCCCAGGATGCCAGCGACTTTCGTGCTCACTACGACCTGCCGCAAGAAGCGCGGCTGCTGCTCTATGTAGGCCGCACCGCCTTTGAGAAGAACATCGATTTTCTGATCGATATGCTGCCCAAGGTATTAGCCGAACACCCCACCGCCCGGCTAATCATTACCGGCGAAGGCCCGGCCCATGATTCGCTCGTCAAACGCGCCCAGGAAATGGGCGTGGCAGACGCCGTACTGTTCCTCGGCTACCTTGACCGCAACGGCCCGCTGCAAGCCGCCTACCGCGCCGCCGACGTATTCGTGTTTGCATCACGCACGGAAACCCAGGGGCTGGTGCTACTGGAAGCGATGGCCCTCGGCACGCCGGTGGTTTCCACCGCCATGATGGGCACGTTGGATGTACTGAAAGAGGGAGAAGGCTGCCTGATCGCCAAGGATACTCATGACGACTTCGCCGCCAAGGTCAACCGCCTGCTAAGCAATGAACCCCTGCGCCAACAGCTAGCCGAACGCGCCCAAACCTACGCCGCTAGCTGGCATGAGGATGCCAAGAGCGCGGAGCTGGTGAGTCTTTATCGTCAGCTTGCGGCTGAGAGTTTGGCTCGTGGGAGCAAGTAAAAGCCAGAACCTACGTGGACACTTTGTGGACACATGCAGGCATTTAGGAGAGAGAAAACATAAAAGACAGGCACAAAAAAGGCACCTAAGTGCCTGATTTTAAATATGGTGCCGGTAGCCAGACTCGAACTGGCACACCCGTAAAGGCGGCGGATTTTGAAGCCTTAGCGCACCGGCTCACACTGGCACACTGGCACACTGGCACACTGGCACACTGGATTGATTTTAAAGGTTTTTAACCTCGTAAAATGCTCGTTTTGGCTCGCTAGAGCAAAGTTTTGTTGTCTCAATGTGGACACTTTAGGGCAATATTTTGTTAGGATCAGAAGACTATTTTAAGTTAGGCGTTTAGAGCGATGAAAAAAGCCGCTTTGCTTGCTCTCCTGGTGCTCTCCCCGCTCACTGCCAGCGCTGATGTCCACAAGTGCATCATTAGTGGCCATACCACCTTTCAAGATTTTCCATGCTCGCAAGGTGCTGCACCACGTTCTAATACCGGCACGTTATCAACCCTGCCGATCCCTGCCCCGGCTACCCGCCCTATTGCTTCGCGTGTTTATCAGCCTGCGCAGCAATTCCAACGCCCTAGCTACAACAGCCGCAATAACACCTATCAATCGAGCACTGAACGTCGAAACGCTGAGGTGAGTGCAGCAGCAAGGGGGATCGTGCTTCCTGGTATGACTGAAAGCCAGGCCATTCGTATTCTCGGTCAGCCTTCGAGGAGATCCACACGCACTTTTGGTGGCAACCTATGCCGTTATCTCTATTGGGATGGAAGTCGCCCTTTTCAGGACGGTCATCATTCGGTGAGGATCTGCAATGGTGAGGTGTCGAGTTATTCAGGGAATTAACTATATGATCAATGAAGAAAGCACCGGCAACGTCTACGACGATATCCACAGCAATGATGCCGATGAAATGCTGATCAAAGCACAGCTTGCTACCAAGATCGGTGAGGTCATCAAGCAGCGCCGTTTAACGCATGTCAAAGTTTCCGAGTTGACTGGCCTGTCTCAGCCTAAAGTGTCTGCCCTTCTTAAAGGCCAGTTTCGGGGCATCAGCGAATTCAAGATGCTTGAGTCTCTCGCTCGCCTGGGTCGTGATGTACGCAGGTAGTGTTCAGAATTCTGTGTCATTTCTTTAGACTGAACCGAAAAGAGATGACTTATGACCAAACCTATGTTCGATATGGATGCCGCACTTCAAGCTCTGCGTGAGGGCAAAGACCTCACCGGCAAAGACGGTATCCTGACCCCGTTGATCAAGCAACTCACCGAAGCCGCCATGCAAGGTGAGCTGGAGGCCCATCTAGCCTCGGAGGACACAGCCAACCGCAAGAACGGTTCCAGTCGCAAGACCATGAAGGGGCCGACTGGCAGCTTTGAGCTGGACGCACCGAGAGACCGGACCGGCTCCTTCGAGCCCCAGATCGTCAAGAAGCACCAGACCCACCTTACTGACGAACTGGAACGTAAAATCATTGCCCTGTTCGCACTCGGTAACAGCTATCAGGACATCCGTACGCACATCGCCGAGCTGTATGGTGTTTCGCTCTCCAACGGCACCATCAACGCCGTCACCGACAAACTGCTACCGGAGCTGCAAGCCTGGCGTGAGCGTGACCTGGAAGCTATTTACCCCATTGTCTGGCTCGACGCCATTCACTACAAAATCAAAGAGAATGGTCGCTACGTCAGCAAAGCGATCTACACGCTCCTTGGCCTGAACATCGAGGGCAAGAAAGAACTGCTCGGCCTCTACCTCTCGGACCAGGAAGGTGCTCACCACTGGCTCAGTGTACTCACGGACCTCTACAACCGGGGCGTCAAAGACATCCTGATTGCCTGTATCGATGGACTGAAGGGCTTCCCCGAAGCCATTGAGTCGATTTACCCCGACACCGAGATCCAGCACTGTATCATTCACCAGATCCGGAACTCGATGAAGTACATTGCCTCGAAAAACCAGAAGGCCTTTATGGCCGACCTGAAAGCCGTCTACAAGGCTGCCACGCTCAATGCCGCCGAACTTGCGCTTGATGACCTGGAAGCCAAGTGGGGTGATAAATATCCCATGGTTATCAAGTCCTGGCGGGACAAGTGGCCCACGCTCTCAGCCTACTTCAAATACCCCGATTACGTGCGCAAGGCGATTTACACCACCAACGCGGTGGAAGCCGTACACCGCCAGTTCCGCAAGCTCACCAAGACCAAGGGCGGCTTCGCCAATGAGAACAGCTTACTCAAGCTGCTCTATGCCGGTATACTCAAGGCCTCTGAGCGCTGGACGCACCCCGTGCAGAACTGGAACTTGACGCTGTCACAGATGGCCATCCACTTCCCAGGGCGCTTGGAACATCACATCAGCCTATAAGGCTGGTTGGCTGACACAGAGTTTTGAACACCCTCTGTACGCATTGTGGTGGGGCCAGCTCGCCCACGCTCTAAACCTGGGCATGTACAGCTTGAGGTATCTTAAACAGCCATTATCTTTTCATATCAAGAGATAACCTCTACTCTCTTACTTTCATGATTTAACTTCATTCTCTTTAAAACAACACCAGCATCTTTACATACTGCATTTAAAATACGGTCTCTTTTCACTCTATCGGCTCTCTCATGGCTTGCGTCATCAAGCTCAAGCGCACAAAATATACTAAAACTACTTTTATCACACATGACATAATCAAAGTGCCATTGTGATATTTGCCAAAAGAGAGACTTATACTCTTTTGTCCACGTCTGATATTTAGTGATATTTGGCTGAACTATATCCACAACCCTTACTTGGCAAAAGATGTAATACTTATCCCCATAGGCTTTTTCTAGAATTTTATACACGCCTTGTTCTGATGCGCTCATCATTTTTGCTTTAGCTACGTATGCACCGCCATCCATTATTAATTTTTCAGAATAATTTTTATCCTTTTTCTCATAACTCTCTTTAAGTTTTTCAATTCGTTTATCTTCCACTTCCTCTTTTACGTCCCTTACAACGCCATCACGCCTATAATTCATTGCGTTTACGTATTGTTTACGCGCTTTATTTTTTCTCTTTTTAGCTACTATTCTTTTGCTTAACAAGCCTTGCAATATTGCTGTACATAACGCGACTATAATTACAAAAACAACAGTTTTAATAAAAAAATCTTCAACGCCTATAAGTGGATTCATTCCATCATTCCCTTCTTTTATTTATTAAGTCGTCGTTTTAAATACTAATCATCCACAACGCTTTATTTCCTTCTGTTCTTATCCACAATGCCTTCCCCCTGAATACCATCTATCCACAATCCGTTGTCCTAGCTAGTACCCGTCCCTGTTTGTTTAATTTCGCGGCGCTTCCTCTCTATCTCATGGCTTCTAAGTGGTTCGCTCACGAAGCCTGCCAGGTTAAGTCATAAAGTGTAAGCCAGTGGCTTTGATGACGGCAGTCATAGTACGCAAGGTAGGGTTACCCTTAGGCGATAATGCACGATAAAGGCTTTCTCTTGATAGCTTGGCACGTTCAGCAACGACTGCCATTCCACCTTGGGCCTTCACCACATGGCGGAGCGCCATAAGAAGGGTCGTTTCGCCGCCTTCCTCATCCAACTCATCAAAAGCGGTGCGTAAATAATCGATAGCCATATCAGGGTCTTCTCGAAGCATTGTAATCACAGCATCATCATGGCTTTTCATTTTTTCACCCTCACGATGCGAGAATGGGCTAAAGCCTTAGCCAGCCTGCCTCGCATAAATACATCTAAGCAAAAATAGTAGCCTAGAAGCTACAGTGCTGCAGCTAGAACTAAGCATAGCTAGTCAACGCTATGCAGTAAGCCTCGAAAACCGAGGTGGACAAAAAGTGGACAATTTCAGACATTCAGGAGAGGAAAACTCAAATGACAGGCACAAAAAAAAGGCGCCTAAGCGCCTGATTTTTAATGTTTGGTGCCGGTAGCCAGACTCGAACTGGCACACCCGTAAAGGCGGCGGATTTTGAAGCCTTAGCGCACCGACTCACACTAGCACACTGCATTGAATTTAAAGCTTTTTCACCTTAAAAATTGCTCGTTTTGGCTCGTTTCAGCTCAAAAATGTTGTCACAATGTGGACACTTCACGTTCATTTGCCATTATTACCAAATAGGTATATATTTTTTCCATGGATAGCAAATCACCAAAACCTTTGCGATGGGTAGCTAGCTCAAAAAAAGACCTCCAAGCCATGCCCGAGGATGTGAAAGATGTTTTCGGCTTCGCGTTTCACCTGGCTCAATCCGGTTCAAAACACACTCAAACTAAGCCACTCAAAGGCTTTGGCTCGGCTGGTGTTCTTGAGGTAGTAGAAGATTACCAGGGTGATACCTACCGCGCGGTTTACACGGTTCGCATCCAGGAAGCGGTATATGTACTTCACTGCTTTCAAAAAAAGTCATCCACGGGGATCGCCACACCCAAACCCGATATAGACAAAATCCGTGACCGATTGAAAGCGGCAGAAAAACACGCCAAAGGAGAAATCTAATGATCATTGAAGAAAGCACCGGCAACGTCTACGACGATATCCACAGCAATGATGCCGATGAAATGCTCATCAAAGCACAGCTTGCCGCCAAGATCGGTGAGGTCATCAAACGCCGCCGTCTTACCCAGGTTAAAGTAGCTGAATTGACCGGCTTGCCACAGCCGAAAGTTTCAGCAATGCTAAAAGGCCAGTTTCGGGGCATTAGTGAATCAAAAATGCTGGAATGCCTCGCCAAACTTGGCCGAGATGTACGCATTGTGGTGGGTCCGGCTCGCCCACGCTCAACACCAGGGCATGTTGCGCTAGAAATTAATGGTTAAAGGAGAGAAAGATGGTTAGGCAAATAACAACTTTCATAATGTTTAGCTGCTTATCATCGTTTGCACATGCTGAATTATATAAATGTGTTGCAAACGGTCATACCACCTTTCAGGATTTCCCCTGTGCAAGTGGTGAGTCAAGTAAGGTTGATACCGATAACCTTACTGTTATCCCTCCACCCCCTGTGCGTCCACCCTCACAATCATCCCAACCAATAACGCCCCAACCTCGTCGTTATTTTTACTTTCCGCACAGAAGCGTCTATCAAACCACCCTCGAACGTCGTAATGCCAGAGTCAGGATGCGTGCTCGCCTCCCTTGATACGGGGATGTTCTATATGGTAGTTATCTGTAATGGTGAGGTGTCGAGTTACTCGCGTTATTAATTTCCAACTTATTCAGTTCTTCATTAAAGCCAAGTTCTAGTCTTAGCCGTTTAACCTCTAACCTTTCACGCTCTGATTTAACAATAGCGTGCTGCTTTTGAGTTTTCTTAAGCCTTACACTTTCATCCACAAGGCGTTTATAATTAACAACATATACACAACAGCACCATGTAAAAATTCCAAGTGCTATCAGCAAAACTATATCAATAAAGATTGAGTAATAGATTGCTTGTTGCATTCCCGCATCAAACTCACGCAACGCATTATTTAGCATTCTGTCCAAACTTTCCATTATCTGTTCCCCTTACGCTTTCTCTTTTTCCATTTTTTTAATAGCTTACTTTCAATCCAGATATAAAAAATGGCCATCCCACCAAACAGGATCGCCATTTTCATCATCTGTTGAAATGCTTCTCTCGCTTCATCCACAACGTTTAATCCCCTTACTGCCCTTATCCACAATGCCTTCCCCCTGGATACCATCTATCCACAACTCGTTTGGCTAGTTGGTATCCGTCCCTGTCTGCTTCAACTCGCGGCGCGCCTTTTCTATCTCCGGGTTTATTTGCCCTTTTTCTTCGTCTACCTGGTTATCTACCAACCACATTCTGTATTTCGGAAATACTGCTGTGATTTGTCTCACTGTTTTTAGTGAGCACGTCATCCTTCCTGTCTCTGTGCTGATCAGGGTCTGTTTCTTAATTCCTGTCACTTCCGAGAACTCTTGCCGTCCCATTCCTTCTGCTTCTCGAATTTCTCGGATTTTTTCACCATCAGTCTTTGACACTATGTTAAGATCCTACTATATTGGAATCATGATACAGCGTGCTCTAGTGAGCATTGATCATTTAAAGATACCACAACATGCCACAGCGAGCAGGTACAGCATGGAAACGAGCAACACGCCCCACGTCCCCGCACCTCAGGTGCCCGTTATGACGATAGAGCGTTTCTCTGAACTAACTGGCCTTTCCCCCGACACCGTGCGGGGCCAGCTTAACCAGGGGAATCTCCCGCTTATCAAAGTGGGTCGTCGTCGTCTCGTTAATGTCGCGCTCTTTACCGCTGAGTGCCTGCAATCGGAGGACTGGCACTAATGACCGCCTTTGCCCCTATCGTCACGCTCTCGGCTCCCTGCACGCTGCTAGATACCGATAGCCTCACCATCGCGACCCAAAAGCTCTTATTCGATGGTGAAAGCGTCCCTGGTGGCGTGGTACTGCATCATCACATTGTTGATGCTGGCGGCTTTTTCTTCATCAACGTACCCGCTCAGCACAAGCTCGCCCTAGACCTGGATGACAGCACCATTCTCCGCCTGTCAGACATCGACCACGGCGAGCGTTACTGCATCTCTTTCAAGCACTACCACCAAGCCCTGGCCTACCTCGCCAAGCACTACGGCCTCGCCCAGGCCACCGACCGCGCCCCTGCACCTGCCGACCCTTCCCCTAGTTCATCGGTGATTGTGGTACCGGCGCATCTATCCACACCCCCACGGCTAACGCGTCGCCCTTTATCCACAACGGCCTTTAGCCCTTTCGGAGTTATGCACATGAGTAAAAAACAGCCCATCCGCGTCTTTCTCGATCCGGAAACCCACAGCCGCCACCTCATTCAGGCGGGCACCAACGGCCTGACGTCCTCGGCCCTTTCAGAACGGCTGATTGAGTACGGCCTTGCGCAACTGGAGAGCGGCGACAAAGCACCGCTGGAAGCCCTTTCCCGTGCCGCCTCCCCCGCTCCCCACGGCACAGAGGCCTAATCCTATGTCCCCTGCCCGTCATCCGTCGCCCTTCGGTCGCACGGCGTCCTTAGCCCGCGTCGGGGGTGGTGTCAACCCTGAGGCACGAAGGGTTTACTCCACCCCCGAGGTGGGCTGCCGTGCAGAAAGACCGAAGGGCCACGGAGGGCGGGCTGGGACCCCCTGCCTCGATTCCCGAGCTCTGAGGGAGCGGGGCCAGCGGTGCCTCCACGGCAGGGACTATGCACGCGCTGCTACCTACTACGCCCAGGCGGAATACCTGGTGCTAGTACAAAGCGGCATCACACCTGAAACCACTGAGCTAGCCATTCTCGCGGACTACTGCCTAACGCAAGCCGCCAGAACCCAACGCTAACGAAAAGGAAACACCACCATGATCAACACCATTCAAGCCCACGTAATCGGTGCCTCTCGCTACAAGATGGATAACGGCGTCCAAGGCGCCAAAATTTCCATCATGCAAGCCGCCTCAGCCGAGAACGAAAACGCCATCGGCAATCAGGTCAGCATCATGACGGCGCCCTATGACATTTTCGACCAGCTCCACGCCAGCATCCCGTACATGCCCTGTGCCATGGAACTGGATATCGAACTGCGCACCTCCTCCGCCGCTGCCGGTGGCAAAACCGTGCTTCACGTCATCGCCGCCCGCAAACCCAACGCCACCGGCAGCCAGCCACAGCCGGCGACCCACAGCGACAAAAAATAGGATTCTGAGCCATGGACACAAGTACACCTGAAGGTCTGTGGCTCCTGGTTTATTGCGTCGGCCTCGTTCTCGCCTTCGGGATCGGCTCAATAAATGGGGGGCAACGATGAACGATCCCAGCGTCACGTTTGTTGTTGGTTCCCTATTCACGTCCTACGCCCTCGGTTGGGCTTTCGGACATTCAATCTTGATCTTCAAACGCTTTATGGAGTCTGTCTAATGACCCTTAACACCATCGCACAACACGTAAAACAAGCCGCCACCACCACACGCGGCAAAGTCGCAGGCGGTGCTGCTCTACTCATGGGCTCGGCAGTCGCTCACGCACAGGAAGCCACCGGTGCCGCTGCCGCCTTCACAGAATTGCAAACCCAAGCCTCCGAAATGGCGGCATCCGCCTGGCCGGTCGTCGTCGGCGTGGTCGGCTCACTGCTCGCCATCGGCCTGTTCAAGAAATTTGCTAACAAGGCCACTTAATCCCGCCAAGCAAGGGACCACCAAGGGGCGGAAACGCCCCTTTTTATATCGCGAGGGGAACATGATTAAAAAAGCCGTTTTATTAACTTTATCAGCGCCTTTTTTAATGGTGTTTTCAGATGTTTATGCGGATGATGGCTGGTTTACATCTCAAATTGAATATAGTGTCCCTTACGATGGTAAATATGCTGCGAGAATAAAAGAGACGTATAACTGTGCGGAAGGTCCTTGTTACAGGTTTTATTTAAAAGATAAAAGCCAGCTGACTGCAGATGATTATATTAATTTTGATTTATTAAATGTTACGTATACAGATGAACAGTGCCAATCTCAAAATGCGGGTTCTTCAATATCTTTATCCCCATCATCTGCTAATTATTTAACGTCTGGTGGTTCCGTTTCAGGCTCTGGTGGTGCTTGTGCTGTTGTGGGTACTGGCTCTATTTGTTCAGAGGTGTCCGGTGAAACTCAATGTACGGTTACATTGGATTCTAATTCTACAGGTCAGATTTCTACGCCTTCTAATAATGACATCGATCTAAAAGATCCTTCTAGTGATGGGACTTTTTCGGTTGCAGACTTTTCGCCTCCTAGTTATTTAAATCCCCTTCCTGGTGGCTGCTCTGACCCGTCTAGTTGCGTCACTATCGGCGACACCTCTTATTTAGTCGATTGGGACGCCGCTCCTGATTACTTCTCCTATGTTGATTCGAGCGGTAATGTTCAATCGGGCTCAGGTGGTGGCGGCGATCCTACCGACCCAGGCGATGACAATGGCGGTGGCTCCGGTGACGGCTCAACCGTACCGGATTTCGAGTTTGATGACTCCAGTGTCATTCAAGCGATTGGCTCCTCTGGCCAATCCAACCGCAACGCCATCAACTCCCTCTCCAATGATGTGACCGGCGCGATCAGTAGCCAAACCAATACCCTTACCGACTCCCTCACAGATCAAACCACCGACCTTACCACCGCAACGACTACCCAAACGGACGCCCTCACCGATTCGTTAGACGACCAAACGACTGACGTTACTGACGCCATTGGCGATCAAACAGGCAGCCTCACCAGCAAACTCGGCGATCTTCAAACCGCCATCGTCGATGGCATGAAAAACATTACCGTCCGCGTCTCTGGCGGCGGTGGCGGTTCTTCCGGTGGCTCTGACGGTGAGGGCGATAGCGAAGGTGACGGAGAAGAGGAAGGTTTTCTAGACACCTTAATCGACAAACTCGCCTCACTTTTTGATGCCAAGTTCGAAGAAGCCGCCACTTCCTCAGAGTTACCCAGCGATGGTGATACCGCTGGCATGATCGACGGTGAAGGCGTTACCGATGAGATCATTCAATCCCTTGACCAAGAAGCAGAACAAGAAAACACCGCCATTTATGACGAATTTGAAGGCATTTTCGAGGGCGGTGGCATCATTGACGGCGCGCTTTCCCCCCTGCGCGACTTCGTTACCTCTTTTCTTCCCAGCCTGCCAACGGGCGGCTGTACCCCGCTCGTGTTTGGCGCTGGCGAACGCTCATTCACCATCGATTGTGAAGGCTTCAACCTCTTAAAGGCCGCCCTCTCCTGGGTGCTGTTCTTCTTTACCGCCTACCAGCTTATTTCCATTCCGATGGATGCCCGTAAGGCGCAACAATAGGAGCGTTTTAGATGGCCGCATTACTTCGCATTTTGTTAAGCCGCTTCGGCATCCTGTTGACCGAGTTATTTCGTCATTTTGGCGGCTTATTTGTCCGTGCTTACTTATGGTTTAAGGTCGCCAAGTTTGGCATTTTCACCATTAAGCTCGGCATCTTTCTCGGCCTCTTAACCGCCATGATCAACGGTATTAAGTTGCTGGGTAATTCGATCATTGTCTCGATGCCACCCATGTTGGCCGATGGCATTAACCGCGTTATGCCCGATAACTTTTATGCCTGCGCAACCACCATCCTGTTGGCCAAGTTCCTCGTTTATACCTTCCACATTAAAGATCGGGTGTTACACCTGGGCGGTGACGTGTAATGGCCGTTTACGTCGTCACCGGCAAACTCGGCGCCGGTAAAACCCTCGTCGCCGTGGGCAAGATCAAGGACAAGCTCAATCGCGGCTGTAAAGTCGCCACCAACCTTGATTTAAAACTGGATAAGCTGATTGGCGAAAAAGCCAAACAGACCCGCTGCTACCGCATCCCTGATAAACCCGTCCTGGCTGACCTGGAGTCCATCGGCACCGGTACCGACGATTACGACGAACATAAAAACGGCCTGCTAGTGCTCGACGAATGCGGCACCTGGTTCAACGCCCGCTCCTGGAACGACAAAAGCCGCCAAGACGTCATCAATTGGTTTCTCCATGCTCGAAAACTCGGCTGGGATATCATTTTTCTGATTCAAGACCTGTCGATCATGGACAAGCAAGCCCGCGTCGCCCTCGCGGAACACGTCGTTTACTGCCGCCGCCTGGACCGCATCTCCATCCCCCTTATCGGCTCGCTCTGGTCACTGTTCGCCGGTGGCAAGATGCCCATGCCCAAGGTGCATTTGGGCATCGTCAAATACGGCGACTCCCCCACCTCCATCGTCGTCGAACGCTGGACCTACACCGGCCGCGCGCTCTACCCCGCGTACGACACCAAACAAGCCTTCTCTGACCACTACGCCCACGGCACCTATTCCGTGCTACCGCCCTGGCTCACCCACGGCAGGCTCAGGGTACCGCGTGACGCGAGGTTCTACATGAAAATGACCCGTATCTACTGGAAACGCTTTAACCGCCCGTTTCTCTCCCTGGCATCATTTGCGCTGGGCTGCTTTATCACCCTGTCGGTACTCGTCGCCGACCGCGTCAACGCACGATCACCAGACGACACCCCCGCTGCACCGCTAGCACTGCCCGACCTCAGCACCACCCGAATCGCCAGCTTTACCCAGTTTGGCGACCACACCACCTACCGTCTCATTGATAGCGACCGCCAGACCCTCACCACCGACGACCTCGCCCGCCAAGGCTTCGGCATCGTCCCTGTGAGCGCCTGCTTTGTCCGCATCGAAAATGGAGTTACCCATGCTGAAATTCGCTGCTAAAACCGCCGCATCGTTCGCCCTGGCCACCTGCATCGCCACCAGCGCCCATGCCAGCCCCATCCACATGCAAGACACCGACATTCGTGAGTTTGTGCGCTGGTACGTGGATCAAACCGCCACCCCATTAGCCATTCACCCCACCGCCACCGGCACGCTCACGGTCTACGCCCCCGATGTACCCGATCACCAGTTGGAAGAATTCTTTCAAGGCGTGTTGAGCTCCCACGGCTACACCATCCTTCCAGGCAACCCCCCGACCGTTGCCCCGGCCAGCCAATCAGCCAGCCAAAAAACACCAGGTGTTTTATCGCAGCCAACAGAACCCCACGATCCCGCCGCCGCGATCGCCAACGCCCCCACGCTGACACCACCGCCCGAACCCCAGGCCACCCACCTGTTCTCGTTCGATAACGTGCGCGCAGATGACATTGCCCCATTGATCACTAGCTTCCTCACCCAAAACGCCCAGGAAGGCAGCACCTTGCCCCGTGTGCAGGTACTCCATGCCTCCAATGCCATCTTGGCCAAGGGCCCCGCAAAGCAGCTAGAACAGCTTCAACAGTTCATTCCTCAGGTCGACGTCGCTCACCCGCAATTGCTCATTCAAGCGGTCATCTTTGAAACCACCGACGGGGATACCTTCGATCTCGGCGTCTCACTGGGGCGGGCCACGGGTAGCGGTGTCGCGGGTGGCTTCAACACCGCCAACCTAGGCACCTCGCTCGCCTCCTCCGGCGGCACCTTCGGGATCTTCGACGGGAATATACTCGCGTTTGCGATCAATGCCTTACAGCGCGACTCAAGCTCTAACGTGTTATCCACACCGCAAATACTCACCCTCTCGGGTAAGCGTGGCACTATCTCCATCGGTCAGAATGTCCCGTTCGTCACGGGCCGCGTCACCGGTGAATCAGCGGACGTTAACAGCCCCTTTCAGACCATCGAACGCCGCGATGTGGGCATCCGTTTAAACGTCCTACCGGTGGTCACCGCTTCCGGCCTGGTGATCATGGATATCACTACATCGGCTGACTCTCTTACGGATTCTGTGCTAGCCTCAGATATCATTACGAATCAACGGCAGATCAATACCACCGTTCAGATACGTTCCGGCCAAACACTGCTTCTAGGTGGCCTCTCTTCCCAGAATGACCAACAACAGGTCATGGGAGTGCCAGGCTTACAAAGCGTCCCCCTCGCCGGTCGTCTATTCCAGAACGAATCCAACTCCCGCCAACGTACAAACCTCCATGTGCTGTTACAGGCCACGGTGCTCCCTCGTTATGACGCAAAACAGCCCGTTGCACGCCCAAACGCCGCGAATACCGTAGCAGGGCTGACAACCACAGGCTGGCGTCACGAGGTCGAGACCATCCCTGTAACACGTCTCGCAGAGTAAATAGCCCAAATGAGCTACTGGCTCACTACAGCACATTGAAGCATTTTCAAAAATAGAGGATTTCATGCTATGGAACGTTGGGAACGGTACTCTATTGCGTCGCTCCAGCGCGGCGAACAAGACCAGTTTGGAAAGCTGCTTATCAGCTCGCTAGGACAGCGAGAAATGCACAATCTCCGCATATTGAACGCGGGCGTGGATACAGTACGCCAGCTCTACCAAGGCAAACCGCAGCTTCCCCAATTCGATAAGATCATCAACGTCTACAACGAAGGCAAAGGGGCCACCATGCGCCTCTTTGATCAAGAGTGGTCGGTAGGTGCCGGCGCAGCCGGTTCAGGCTTCCGCTACCGCCTCCAAAACAATGAACTAGGTGCTATCGTCTTCTTCCAGGCCCGGCACGTAAAAACCGAGAACACCGGTAGCCATCTGAAAATCGAGCTAAGCCCCCACTTCATCCAGGAGCGCTCCCCTCAGCAGTGCCAAAAGTTCATGGATATGATCGCCGCCTCCATGCTGACTCAAGGAGAGCCCGTAGGCGCAGCCATCCACCTCGCCCTGGATGTACAAGGCTGGGAGCCGCCTAAAAACTTCATGGAACGCTTCGTGACCCGCTCCAAGAAGATCATGCGGATCGACGGCATCGACACCCTGGAATTTGACCACGGCAACATTGCCACCACCTATGGCCGCGGTGAAACCTACATGTTTGGCACGGCAGGCGCCCTGCAATGCTGTATCTACAACAAGACCCTGGAAGCCAAGCACCGCGACAAAATGCACTTCTGGGAAGGTATCTGGCAAAACGCAGTCGATGACGACCTCAACAGCACCTACAACCCCGAAGAAACCGTCTGGCGTATCGAATTACGTTTCCATCAGTCCGTACTCCGTGAGTACGCTCAAGGCATCCCCTGCAACGTCGACACCGGTGAAGTGCTCGATCATAACCACGGCTTCAGCCGCTTCGTCGACGTGGTACCGCACCTCACCGGCCTCTGGCGTACCGCCATGCAATCCTATCGCCTGGACGCCCGCCGCAACCTAATCGACCCCGCATGGCAAGTCATGCAGGATGACGCTCGTTTCTACTGTCACGAACCCGGCTTTATGTACAAGCGAGCGCGGAAAGCGCCTGGGCTCGGCAACGAAAAGAACGTCACCCTGGCGTTTGGCAACCTGATTAGCATCTACGCCCGCCAGGGCATCCGCACCGACCAAGCGATAGGCTATCTCAAGCGCTCAGGTATGTGGGAAGACCTAGAACAGTACTACCGGCGACGAGACGTCAACACCGGCCAGTTCCGGCAGATCGTCGAACAGAAGCTGATAGAGCGACGATTAGTAGGCAAAGCCGCGTAATGAGCATCAAGAAAGTCAAAACCGGCTGGAAAGTGGACATCATGCCTGAAGGCCGATATGGAAAGCGTGTCCGTAAAATACTGCCTACCCAGGCAGCAGCGAAACGCTTTGAAGGCAAGGTATTAGCCAAGGCTGCCACTGGCGAAAGTTACGTCAGCCCAAAAAGGGATCGCCGCACCCTAAAAGACTTGATCAAGCTCTGGTATGACTACCATGGCCGCTCTCTCAAAGACGGCAAACGACGCAACTCACAGCTAAATAATTTAGCCGATATCATGGGCAACCCAACGGCCGCCACGATCACCCCCGTTGACGCCTCAGAATTACGCCAAAAACGCCTTGAAGCGGGGATCACACCCAACACGGCCAACCATGACCATGCCCACTTAAGAGCGGTATTTAACCAGCTCATACGGCTTGGAGAATGGAATAAGCCTAACCCCTTCGCCAAAATGCAGCCGTTGCGCCTGGACGAAAAAGAGCTCGCCTACCTGACCGATGAAGAGTTACGTCAACTTTTTAACGTACTCGAACACGCCAACAACCCAGACGTTGAATTAATCACACGCCTTTGTCTCGCCACGGGAGCCCGTTGGAGCGAAGCCCAGACCCTAAGAGCGGAAATGCTAAGAAATAGCCGTGTCACCTTCACCGGCACTAAAAACGGCCGCAACCGCACCATACCGCTGAGTGAAGAGCTTTATAAAGCGATCACCCAACACGGGCCAAGGATCGGTAGAGTCTTCCGCACCGACGCTTATAAAGCGTTCTCCGCGGCGATCATTGAAGCCGGTATAAGGCTCCCCAGGGGGCAGAGAACCCACGTTCTCCGTCACACGTTTGCGAGTCACTTCATGATGAATGGTGGTGATGTGCTAACCCTGCAGAATATTCTCGGACACAGAACCATTGCCATGACGATGCGTTATGCACACCTGTCACCCGACCATTTAGCCGATGCCATCAAATACGCGCCAAAGCTCTGTTGACACTTTGTTGACACTTTAGGAATAGCGCCCAATAAAAAAGGCCTAGCGATGAACGCTAAGCCCTTGATATCTTTGGTGCCGGTAGCCAGACTCGAACTGGCACACCCGTAAAGGCGGCGGATTTTGAATCCGCTGCGTCTACCAATTCCGCCATACCGGCAATGCGTGCGTAGTATACGTAAATTTCTAGGTAGGTCAATCACATTGACTGACTTTATGCAGCC
This sequence comes from Vreelandella sp. DA03-1M, assembly GCF_055725665.1. Lineage (NCBI taxonomy): Bacteria > Pseudomonadati > Pseudomonadota > Gammaproteobacteria > Oceanospirillales > Halomonadaceae > Vreelandella > Vreelandella sp. DA03-1M. The sequence continues at coordinate 662,470 of NZ_CM146798.1, read as the reverse complement.
AAAGCGCTATCCTATGCCGCCTGTTTGATCAACGTTAAGAGTTATACGCCATGCAGCGCGCGGATTTTCATTACGAGCTACCCGACGAATTAATTGCTCGCTACCCTTCTGAACAGCGTAGCGACTGCCGGTTGCTGTGCGTGGATGGCCAGAGCGGCGCGTTGGAACACCGCCGCTTTCCTGATCTGCTTGAGCTTCTTGAGCCCGGCGACCTGTTGGTGTTTAACGACACCCGCGTGATTCCGGCGCGGCTGCACGGCCATAAGGCCAGCGGCGGCAAAGTGGAGATGCTGCTGGAGCGCCCGCTGGATGCCCACCGCGGCTTGGCGCATATTCGGTCAAGTAAATCGCCAAAGCCCGGCACGGAGCTGATTTTCGAGGGTGACGTTCACGCCATCGTAGAAGGCCGCCGTGATGCGCTGTTCGAACTGCGCTTTTTAGGCGATACGCCGATGATCGCGCTGCTTGAAAAGCACGGCCATATGCCGCTGCCGCCGTATATCACCCGCGAAGACGAACTCAGTGACCGTGAGCGCTACCAGACCGTCTATGCCCGGCGTGATGGTGCAGTAGCAGCGCCGACCGCCGGGCTGCATTTTGATCAGCCGCTGCTGGATGCCCTTGCCGACAAAGGCATTAACCGTGCCTTTGTCACGCTGCATGTGGGCGCGGGCACCTTTCAGCCGGTGCGCGTCGACAACATCCTTGAACACCATATGCACAGCGAGTGGATTGAGGTCACGGAAGCCACCTGCCAACAGGTGCGCGAGACCCTGGCAGCCGGCAAGCACGTGGTCGCGGTGGGTACTACCAGCGTGCGCTGCCTGGAAAGCGCCTGCATGAAAAGTAGCGACGGCCAGATCGCACCTTATAGTGGCGATACCGACATTTTTATCTACCCCGGTTACCAGTGGCGCTGCGTGGATGCTTTAATTACCAACTTCCATTTGCCTGAATCGACCCTGCTGATGCTGGTCTCCTCCTTTGTGGGCTACGACACCATCATGCACGCCTATCAACGGGCAGTGGCCGAGCGCTATGCGTTCTTTAGCTACGGCGATGCCATGCTGTTAACCCGTTAGCGGTTGACTGCTGATTATTGACCCGCTTGCCCTGCTCCAGTCGCGCCAAACGAACGAGATTAACGAGTTACCTTTATGCGAAACGAATGCTTTATGCGCTTTGAGCGCTTGGCCGACGATGGCCGCGCCCGCCGTGGCCGCCTTCACTTTCCCCGTGGCACGGTGGAAACGCCGGCCTTTATGCCGGTGGGCACCTACGGCACGGTGAAAGGCATGACGCCGGATTCTGTCAAAGAGATCGGTGCCGAAATCATCCTGGGCAACACCTTTCACCTGTGGCTACGCCCTGGCACCGAGGTGATTGAAGCCCACGGAGACCTGCACGACTTTGCCCAGTGGGATAAACCGATCCTAACCGACTCCGGCGGCTTCCAGGTCTTTTCCCTGGGCGAAACGCGCAAGATCACCGAGCAGGGCGTGCACTTCCGCTCGCCGGTGGATGGCAGCAAAGTATTTATGGGCCCGGAAGAGTCCATGGCGGTTCAGCGTTCGCTGGGCTCCGATGTGGTCATGATCTTTGATGAGTGCACGCCCTACCCGGCCACCTTCGAGGAAGCAGAGAAGTCGATGGAGCTGTCATTGCGCTGGGCCAAACGCTCGCGGGATGCCCACGGCGACTCCCCTTCCGCGCTGTTTGGTATTATTCAAGGCGGCATGCACCCTGAGCTGCGCGAACGCTCGCTCAAAGGGCTGCTGGAAATCGGCTTTGATGGTTTGGCGATTGGCGGGCTTTCCGTCGGCGAACCGAAAGAAGAGATGATCAAGGTGCTCAACTACCTGCCCACCTGGATGCCCGATGAAAAGCCGCGCTATTTAATGGGGGTCGGCAAGCCCGAAGACCTGGTGGAAGGCGTGCGCCGGGGTGTGGATATGTTCGATTGCGTGATGCCTACCCGCAATGCGCGTAACGGCCACCTGTTCACCTCGGAAGGCACGGTTAAGATTCGTAATGCCAAGCACCGTTTCGACACTCGCCCACTCGATGAAGAGTGCGATTGCCATACCTGCAAGAGTTTCTCCCGGGGCTACCTGCACCACTTGGACCGCTGTAATGAAATGCTCGGCTCAATGCTCAACACCATCCACAACTTACGTTACTACCAGCGTGTGATGGCTGATTTGCGCGCGGCAATTGAAGCGGGTACATTGACGACCTTTGTGGAAGGCTTCTATGCACGGCGCGGCCTGCCGGTGCCTCCCCTTGCTACCTAAAGCGAATTAATCGCCACGCGCCTTGGCGCGTGGTTTAAACTGTTCAACTATGTTTTTTTGAACCAAGCTGTTAACAACCAAGCTTTTATAACCAAGCCTTTAATAAACCTAAGCTTTTTCTAACCCAGGAGCTCTCTACAATGCTGGATTTCTTCATCTCACCAGCCCATGCCCAAGAAGCCGCCGCTGGCGGTGGTATTGCGCAAATCGTCATGCTGGTCGGCTTCGTGCTGATTTTCTACTTCCTGTTGTGGCGTCCGCAAGCCAAACGCGCTAAGCAGCACAAGCAACTGGTCAGCAACCTGGACAAAGGCGACGAGATCGTCATTGGCGGCGGTTTGGTAGGTCGTATCACTAAGGTGAGCGACGAGTTCCTGACCATCGAGATCTCTGAAGGCACCGAAGTTAACGTGCAGAAGAACGCCGTTGCCGCCGTACTGCCTAAAGGCACCATCAAGTCCATCTAAACCTTGTAATACCCCTGCCGAGCCAGTGCCAGCCACCCCGGCAGGGGTGACATGGTATAAATGATGGTGAACTTTGCTGTGCGCGGCGTGTCCGTGCACAGCATTCCGTTTGTAATTGAAGGCAGGGCTTGCATGCTCAACCGTTACCCCCTGTGGAAGTATCTACTGATACTGGTCGTCCTGGTGGTTGGCCTTATCTACTCGCTTCCCAATCTATTCCCCGAAGATCCCGCTATTCAAATCAGCAGCGCCCAAGGCGATTCGCTGAATGAGCAACAGATAGAGCGTGTTGAAGCCGCGCTTAGCGAAAACGATATCGAAGTAAAAGCGCTCGAAGAAGAGAATGGACAATGGCTCATTCGTTTGCGCCATGACGATGATCAACTTCCCGCACGCGACATTGCCGCCGATTTATTGGGCGATGAGGCAACGGTAGCACTGAACCTTGCTGAAGCAACGCCGGAGTGGCTACAGGCATTCTCTGCCTCACCCATGACGTTAGGCCTTGATTTGCGCGGTGGCGTGCACTTCCTGCTGGAAGTGGATATGGACGCCGCGTTAACCCAGCGCCTTGAAGTCAACGGCAGTGCCATGCGTGAGCTGCTGCGTGGTGAGCGTATCCGCTACCGCAACACTGAAGTCGAAGAGCGTTCGCTTTCGATCGATTTCGCCAGCACCGAAGACCGCGACACAGCCCGCAGCCTGATCAGCCGCGACTTCCCTGAGTTTGAATACAGCAGCGAAGGCGATGGCCGCGCTTCAACGCTGGTCATGACGCTTAGCGATCAGTCGGTCAGCGAAATTCAGGATTACGCGATCAACCAGAACTTGACCACCCTGCGTAACCGGGTCAACGAACTGGGCGTGGCAGAGCCGATGGTTCAACGCCAAGGTCCTAATCAGATCGTTGTAGAGTTGCCGGGCGTACAAGACACCGTTGCCGCCAAGCGCATTGTAGGTGCGACCGCTAACCTGGAATTCCGTCTGGAAGCACGCAACGATACGCCGGACAACGAAACAGAAACGCATACCTTCCGTAACGAGACAGGGCGCACTGCTGAACTAATGCGCGATGTGATCATTACCGGTGACAGCGTTTCCAGTGCCAGTAACAGCTTTGATGAAAACGGCCGCCCGCAGGTCAACATTAACCTGGATGGCACCGGCGGCACGCTGATGAACCGCGCGACACGCACTAACATTGGCCGCAACATGGCGGTGCTGTTCATTGAGCACAAGAGCGAAGACACTGTAGTGACCGACCCGGAGACGGGTGAAGAGACTATCGAGCGCGAGCCTTATGTGGAGCGTGGCCTGATTAGTCTGGCAACGATTCAAAGCGCCCTGGGCAACAGCTTCCGTATTACCGGCCTCGACTCTCCGACGGAAGCCGCTGAACTGGCGCTGTTGCTGCGCTCTGGTTCTCTTGCCGCCCCCATCTACTTCGTGCAAGAGCGCACAATTGGGCCAAGCTTGGGCGCTGAAAACATTGAGCGCGGTTTGCTCTCGGTGCAGATCGGTCTGCTGCTGGTCGTGCTGTTCATGCTGGTGCGTTACAAGGTGTTTGGTGTGTTTGCCAACATCGCCCTGGCGCTGAACTTAACGCTGCTGGTCGCGGTGATGTCAATGCTGGGCGCCACGCTGACGCTGCCGGGTATTGCCGGTATCGTGTTGACACTGGGCATGGCGGTCGATGCCAACGTGCTGATCTTTGAGCGAATACGCGAAGAGCTGCGCAACGGCATGTCGGTGCAACAGGCGATTCAAGCCGGTTATGAGCGCGCCTTTACCTCCATCGTCGACGCCAATATCACCACGCTGCTGGTGGCCGTTATCCTGTTCTCGATTGGCTCCGGCCCGGTGAAAGGGTTTGCCGTCACGCTCTCTATCGGCATTTTGACGTCGCTGTTCACTGCTCTGATGGTGACTCGCGCCATGGTCAACTTGTTCTATGGCAGCAAACCCGTCAAAAAGCTGTGGATCTAATCCACGTGCTTAGCCCAGAACTTAAGAGGTGGTAATGAAACCCCTATCACACCTGCAAATCGACTTTATGGGACGGCGCAATATCGCGTTTGTCGTCTCTGCTTTGCTCTTGGTCGTGTCGATTGGCGCTATTCTGTTCCAGCAGCTCAACCTGGGGCTGGATTTCACCGGCGGTACGCTGGTTGAGGTGCGTTATGGCGCTGCGCCCTCACTTGATGCTATTCGTGTGCTGCTTGAAGAGAGCGGTTTCCAAGATGTCTCCGTGCAGACCTTTGGGGCGTCAACAGAAGTATTGATCCGCTTACAGCAAGCGTTTGATGCCGATGTTGGTGGCGAAGTCGTCAACTTGCTGCGTGCTGATGGCGATACGGTCAACCTAGTGCGCTCTGAGTTTGTTGGCTCCCAAGTCGGTGACCAACTGCGCGATCAAAGCGGCCTGGGCCTGCTGGTGGCCCTTGGCGTGGTGATGCTCTACGTGGCCTTCCGCTTTCAGTACAAGTTTGCGATTGGCGCACTGCTGGCACTGCTGCATGACGTGATTATCGTCGTGGGCGTTTTCGCGCTGTTTCAGCTCGATTTCGACCTCACCGTGCTCGCAGCGATCCTAGCGGTTATCGGCTACTCGTTGAACGATACCATCGTGGTTTATGACCGTGTGCGCGAAGCCATCCGCACCTCGCGCATCGATGACATGCCGCAGATCTTCAACGAAGCGATTAACGCCACGCTTTCGCGCACCCTGGCAACCTCGGGCACCACCATTCTGGTGCTGCTTGCGCTACTGCTGCTGGGCGGGGATATGATTGAGAACTTTGCCATTGCGCTGCTGGTTGGCATCGTCGTGGGCACGTTCTCTTCTATCTATATTGCCGCGGCGCTGCTGCTACCGCTGAAGCTGTCGCGGGAAGATTTGATTCCCACCAAGAAAGAGCTTGATGAAGAAGAGGAGGAGTTGCCTTAACGGCTCCTCCATTTAGATGGCTTCTTTAACCGACAAAAAAGCCCCTGCTGGTAACCCAGCAGGGGCTTTTTTTATCTTTACAGCTTTTATCTTTAAAAGCTTAGCATTGCTGCTTAAAAGTGCGGCGTTAGCTGCTTGATCAGTGCTTTATAAAGACGCGGCCCAGCAGCCATTAATTGCCCTTCCACTTTCACCGTGGGCTGGCCGTCTGGCGTGCCCATCAAGGCGCCCGACTCTTTCAGAAACAGCGTGCCTACTAGCATGTCCTGCTCTTCCAAGCCGAGCACGAAAGCACTGTCCACTCGCCCAGTGGCTAACTCACACAAATCAAGTAGTCCACAGCCTGTTGCCAGCAGGTTTTCTACCTGGGGGGCAAGCTGCTGTGAAACGGTTAGATAGGCAGGTAAATTGCGGGGGCGCAGCCAAACTTCCGGCAGGCTCATGGCCATGCGCGTGCCGCTGATGGCGGTTGGCTTGCTAACGCGCATGCGCTTGTCATTGTGCTGGGCACCGCGACCGCGGCTGGCGATATATTCGTCGTCGGCGAACGGGCAGATAATCACTGCGTGCTCGGGACGACCTTTAACTAGACACACCACTGAGAGTGCAAAGCCCTTACCGGCAACGGCTAAATTGGAGTAACCGTGCATCGGTTCAATTTTCCAGACGGTATCCGCGCCTTCGCCTTCACCCGCGCGATGTGGCGTAAAGCGGCCGGTCACACCGTGCTGGGGGTAACCGCGCTCCAACTGCTGAACAATCGTCGCTTCGGCCTTGCGCGCTGTCTCATCGAGCAGGCGGTCAAGGTTAAATTCATCGTGAGCGTTTTCAATACGTTCGCGTACGCGCAGAAAGTGTTCAACAGCGCCACGCGCAGCGCGCAGCGTAAATTGGACCATCGGATTCATGGTTGGGCCTTGTGACAGTGATGTTAAAGAACGTGATGCTAATAATAGAGCATAAGTAGGCGCAGGTGCCGCCTTTGGCGCGCAATTCTAGCAGACCACTCTCGGGCATGCCATCGACTCATGCTAGACTGCGCGTTTTACGCATTAATGATCCCTTGTTTTTATTAACAGGGCCTTATTAGCAGGATCTTATTAACCGGATCTTATTAACAAAGACTATTTACCGAGCCCTATCATGCTTGAGCGCATTCGCATTGTTCTTATCGGCACTAGCCACCCTGGCAATATCGGCGGCGTGGCACGCGCCATGCATAATATGGGCTTGGCAGATTTAGCCCTTGTTGCCCCCCGCTGCGAGGTCATTACCCAGGACAGTATTTCCCGCGCCTCCGGCGCTGACCACCTGCTTCATCAAGCCAGTGTGCACGCTACTCTTGAAGAAGCAGTGGCTGAGTGCACCCTGACCGTGGGCGCCAGTGCGCGCTCACGCACCCTGCCCTGGCCGATGCTCTCGCCCAGGGAATTAGCCGACCGGCTGCCCGCCGAGTGCCAAGCTGCTGAGTCACGCGTGGCACTAGTGTTTGGCCGCGAGGACAGCGGTCTGACCAATGCTGAGCTACAGCGCTGCCACGCCCACGTGCATATTCCGACTAACGCTGATTTCAGCTCGCTCAATTTGGCGGCGGCGGTGCAGGTGCTTGCCTATGAGTGTCGCATGGCTTGGCTAAGCCATGCGGATGCGCCTTCAGCGGCGCCGAGTGATGACGCTGAACTGGCTACCCACGCTGAACTTGAACGCTATTTCGAGCACTTGGAGCGCACGCTGATTGGCATTGATTTTCACGACCCCGACCAGCCGCGTCAACTGATGGCGAGACTCCGCCGGCTCTACCTGCGCGCCCGTCCAGAGCGGATGGAAATGAATATATTGCGTGGAATACTGTCGGCCACCGAGAAGGCTGCCAACACCAGGCAAACCAAGTGATAATTTATTAGGCTTGAAGATGCTGACTTGAAGACGTTACCTAACGCCCCCACGTTGAAGGTCTGTTTAGTTATCTTCATGCGATGCACTTTCAGTTGAGTGACTGCACCTCTACCGCCCAAGGATCACCTCATGTTTCAACGTCTACGTGAAGACATCAACAGCGTATTTGACCGCGACCCAGCCGCACGTAACTTTCTTGAGGTGCTGACCAACTACCCCGGCCTGCACGCTCTACTGCTGCACCGCTGCGGTCACTGGCTGTGGAAAAAAAACCTCAAATGGTTAGCGCGGACGCTATCGACGTTTTCACGCTGGCTGACCGGTATCGAGATACACCCGGGCGCCACCATCGGACGGCGCTTTTTCATCGACCACGGCATGGGCGTGGTGATTGGCGAAACGGCCCAGGTCGGCGATAACGTCACGCTGTACCAGGGAGTCACGCTAGGCGGCACCAGTTGGAACAAGGGCAAGCGCCACCCAACGTTGGGCGATGGAGTGATTGTCGGCGCGGGCGCCAAGATATTGGGCCCCTTCACCGTGGGTGCCGGCGCCAAAATTGGCTCTAACGCGGTGGTCACGAAAGAAGTACCGCCGGGCGCCACCGTGGTCGGCATTCCCGGCAAAATTGTCAAACGCACCGACCCTGATGTGGAAGAGGCACTTGATGTCGACCCCGCCCGCCGCGAAGCTATCTGCCAGAAATTTGGCTTTGATGCTTATGGTGTCAGCCAGGATATGCCCGACCCGGTAGCCCGCTCGATGCAGGCCATGCTGGATCATATGCACGCCGTGGATGAACGCATTGAGCGCATGTGTTCGACCCTGCGCAAGCTAGACGACAACTACCGTGACGGCCAGCTCCCGGCGCTACGCGAAGAAGATTTTGCTGGCATTCTGGATGAGCACGATACCGGCTGCCCAGGCGTTGGCAAACGCTCGGCGACACCGCCATCAGCTAAGCAAGAGGCTGGGCAAGAGACCGAGCAAGAAACGCTGCCACCGCGTAATGGTTGACCAAAGCACTCAGGTTTTCCCATAATGGCAACACATTTGCCGTCAGTGCGCTGAGCGTTCAGCGTCGAGGGGCTTGCCATGCGCTTGACCACCAAAGGCCGTTACGCCGTTACTGCCATGCTCGATTTAGCCTTGCATGCCCACAACGGCCCGACCAGCCTAAGCGATATCTCCCAGCGTCAAGAGATATCGCTCTCCTATTTAGAGCAGCTTTTTGCTCGCCTGCGCCGTGCAGGCTTGGTCAACAGCGTACGCGGCCCAGGCGGCGGGTATCTGCTGTCACAACCTGCGGAAGAGATTAGCGTTTCCAAGGTCATTGATGCAGTGAATGAAAGCGTTGATGCCACCCGCTGCCAAGGGCTTTCCGATTGCCAACAGGGCGACACCTGCCTGACGCACCATTTGTGGTGCGAGCTTTCCGTTCAGATACGCCATTTCTTTGACGAGATGACGCTGGCACAACTGATGCTGCGCCCTGATGTCATACGTATTGCATCGCGACAGAAACAGCGTGCCGAGGCGGGTATTCTTGCCTCCTCACCCTGACCCAACTCTCCCTGACCGACAAACTGCTGGAACATAACGATGACCACACCCACGCTACCCATTTACCTGGATTACGCCGCCACCGCGCCGGCGGATGCCCGCGTGGTTGAGGTTATGCAGCGCTACCTAACGGTTGACCAGCTATTTGCCAACCCGGCTTCGCGCAGCCATATGTTAGGTTGGCAGGCAGAACAGGTGGTTGAGCAGGCACGCCGCCAAGTGGCCGACGCGATTGGCGCCGACCCACGAGAAATTGTTTGGACCAGCGGTGCCACCGAAGCGGACAACCTGGCGCTGATCGGCTTTATGCGCGCTAACCGCGAGCGTGGCCTACACCTGGTGACCTCGACGATTGAGCATAAAGCCATCGTAGACACGGCCCATGCGCTGGAGAAAGAGGGGTTTGAGGTGACGTGGCTCACGCCAGGGCGGGATGGCTGTATTCAGCCTGAAAAGCTGCGCGAAGCGATGCGCGACGATACTGCGCTGGTCTCGCTCATGGCGGTTAATAATGAGCTGGGCAGCATCAACGATATTGCCGCCCTGGCGGCCGTTGCTCATGAGTTTGGTGCGGTCTTTCATACCGATGCCGCCCAGGCGGCAGGTCGCATCCCCTTAGACGTAGTGGCCCAACAGATTGACCTGATGTCGCTTTCCGGGCACAAGACCTACGGCCCCAAAGGCGTCGGCGCGCTATATGTGAAGCGCCACCCAGACATTCGCGTAGAGGCATTGATCCATGGCGGCGGTCACGAACGCGGCATGCGTTCCGGCACGCTACCGACGCACCAAATTGCTGGCATGGGCGAAGCTTTCGCGCTGATGCAGCAGCAGTACGATGACGACAACGCTCACATTAGCCGTTTGCAGCAGCGTTTTTTGCGCGGCCTCGAAGGCGTTGAAGGTGTTTTTGCTAACACACCACTAGATAACGCGGTTCCCAATATTCTCAACCTGGCGTTTGAAGGCGTCGACGGTGAGTCATTACTGATGGCGCTGCGCGATGTAGCGGTCTCTACTGGCTCCGCGTGCAACTCGGCAAGCGTTGACCCTTCTTATGTACTGCTTGGCATCGGCACGCCCCGCTCGCTGGCGCTCTCGTCGCTGCGCTTTAGCTTCGGGCGTTTTACTACCGAAGCAGAAATCGATCATGCGCTAACGCTCATACGCCACGCGGTGAGCGGTTTACGTACACCGCCCGGTTAAGCGGCTGACTATTTTCAAGGAGAACGCCTCATGGCAACACTCAACATTACCCCGGCTGCCGCACAACAGATTCGTCATGTGCTTGATGAGCGTGGACAAGGCCTAGGCCTGCGCGTTTCGGTCAAGCCAAGCGGTTGCTCCGGCTACAGCTACGTACTTGATTTCGCCGACACCGTTAGCGAAGAAGAAGTCCATTTTCAAGAGCACGGCGCCAGTGTCTATGTGGCGCCCGATGCGGTCGAGATGCTCAACGGTAGCGAAGTGGATTATGTCAGCGAAGGCCTGAACCGCTTTTTCCGCTTCAATAACCCTAACGTCAAAGATGAGTGCGGCTGTGGCGAAAGCTTTACGGTTTAGCCATTTAAGGACCGGTGCCATCACCGGTATTCATCCTCTGGCTTAAGCGTTATAATCGCGCCCCTAGATACCCCATCAAGCGCCGGGTAGCACCCGACGCTTGTTAAAATGCTAGCTGCTTAACGCTCTTAGCCGAATTGTTTTCTGGGCCGCCCCGGCTTTCTGGGGCGGCAATTTTGCTTAGCCCCCATTTATGGAGACCATTTATATGGCTACTGAACGCACTCTTTCTATTATCAAGCCTGATGCCGTTGCTAAAAATGCGATCGGTGAAATCATCGCCCGCTTTGAAAAAGCCGGCCTGAACGTTGTTGCCGCGAAGATGGTTCACCTCTCTGAAGAGAAAGCTGGCGGTTTCTACGCTGAGCATAAAGAGCGTCCTTTCTTTAAAGACCTGGTCGGTTTCATGACGTCTGGCCCGGTCGTTGTGCAAGTGCTTGAAGGCGAAGGCGCTATCGCCAAAAACCGCGATCTGATGGGGGCAACTAACCCCAAAGAAGCGGCACCCGGCACGATTCGCGCCGATTTTGCGGAAACAATCGATGCGAACGCTGTCCATGGTTCTGATTCTGCAGAAAGCGCTGAGCGCGAAATTAGTTACTTCTTTGGCAACGACGAAATCTGCCCGCGCTAAGCCTTTCTGGTAGCGCCGCCGTCTCAACGTCAGTTGCCGGCCATTTTGCGGGGGCCTCGCCCCCGCCCCTTTCTATAACGCTGACCGCCATGACCACCACTGTAGCCCAACATACGCCCGCCCCCCGTCCAGGCGCCGATAGCACTGAAGCCAATAGTTCAGACGTCGCCAGCACGCCTGATGCCAAAGCGACGCCTGAACGTCACAACCTGCTTGGCATGTCCCGCGAGCAGATGGAAGACTTCTTTTTGTCGATTGGCGAAAAGAAATTCCGTGCTGCGCAGCTGATGAAGTGGATTCACCAAGAAGGCAGTGATGACTTTGCTGCCATGACGAATCTCTCCAAGCCGCTGCGTGAAAAACTGGCGCGGGTAGCTGAAATTCGTGGCCCAGCGGTGATCTACGAAGGCACCTCTAGCGATGGCACGCGTAAGTGGGTGCTTGAGGTAGAAGATGGCAGCTACGTCGAAACGGTGTTGATCCCGGCCGAAAACGGTAAACGCCGTACGCTGTGTGTTTCCTCCCAGGTGGGTTGTTCGCTGGATTGCAGTTTTTGCTCGACCGGCAAACAGGGGTTTCAGCGCAATTTAACCGCCGCTGAAATTATCGGCCAGGTGTGGGTCGCCCAGCGTAGCGTTGGCCCGCGTCGTGATACGGCCAATCGCCCCGTCACCAATGTGGTAATGATGGGCATGGGCGAGCCCCTGCTCAACTTTGATAACGTCGTGCCCGCCATGAAGTTGATGCTGGATGACAACGGCTATGGCCTGTCCAAGCGGCGCGTGACGCTGTCGACCTCGGGTGTGGTGCCGATGATCGACAAGCTTGGCGATGAAATGGATGTCAGCTTGGCGATTTCGCTGCACGCCTCCACCGACGAGTTGCGCAATACCTTAGTGCCCATCAACCGCAAATATAATATTCGTGCGCTGCTGGATGCGTGCCACCGCTACCTTGCCAAGTGCCCGGACAATCGTCAGGTCACGATCGAATATACGCTGATCAAAGACATCAACGATCAGCAGGAACACGCCGAGCAGCTCGCGGCACTGCTAAAAGAGCTGCCGTGCAAGATCAATTTGATCCCGTTTAATCCGTTCCCCAACTCAGGGTACGAAAAACCATCGCGCAATCAAGTCATGCGTTTTCAGCAGTGGTTGTACGATTTGAATTACAACGCCACGGTCAGAACGACCCGCGGTGAAGATATCGACGCCGCCTGTGGCCAACTCGTTGGTCGCGTGAAAGACCGTACCAAACGCAGCGAACGCTATATTCAATCGGTACAGCTTGATGCGGACTAAGGGGTGGAGTGTAGAAAACCGGGCTTATCTTGACTTCCGCTTGGCACGGCGCTTTGATGGTCACGGTTTTTATTTAGATTAGCACTGCTGTTTGTATGTATTGCCTTACTCGCAGTTGGACGTTCACAACAAGAGGATTTACATGATCGCTCACCGCAGGCGTCAACACCCATCACGGGTGCCCATGCTCACCGTGCTTATCGGGAGCTTGTGGCTAGCCGGCTGTGCCTCGTCCAACAACCTTACACCGCAAGCCAACCCCGCGGCGGCAGAAGCCTATACCCAGCTTGGCGTCGCCTATTTAGGGCGCGATAATCTTCCCCGCGCTCTCAACGCATTGGATCGGGCGCTTGAAATTGCCCCACGCCATGCAGAAGCGCTGCAAGCATTGGCACTGGTTTACCAGCGCCAGGGGGAAAGCGCACTTGCCAACGACTATTTTCAACAGGCGGTGAACGCTGAACCTGACTTCACCCGCGCCCGTAACAACTATGCGGCATTCTTGTACGGTCAGGGCCAATTCAATGCCGCCTGTGAGCAGTTAGAAACCGCATCACAGGATGCCCAGTACGCCAACCGTGCCCAGCTATTTACTAATTTAGGGCAGTGTTACCTGGCGCTGGAAGAATTTGACAAGGCGCGCGCTCGATTGGAGCGCGCGCAGAGTATTGATCCGCGTAATTCACGCGGCTATTTAATGTTAGCTGAACTCGAATATTCGCAGGGCCATTACACTCAGGCCTGGGCGCCGCTGCAAACCTATTTACAGCTCGCCGAGCCCGACCAAGCAGCGCTAAGCATGGCGGTTGATATCGCCCACGCACGCGGCGAGCATGATGTTGCCGCCGAATACCAGCGCTTGCTAGGCAACGACTGACTGATTGACGCCCTGATCACCGCTTATTTAATGAAGGATGCTCAGCCATGAGCGATACACAGTCACAAGAAAACATTATCGATAGTCCTAACACTACTGATAGCGCCTCGCCTGGCGAACTTCTTGCTCGCCAACGCGAACAGCTCGGCATTCCACTCACCGATGCGGCCCGGGCGCTGAATCTGCGCCCCGCAGTCGTGGAAGGGCTTGAGCAGGATGATTACCAGGAAATCCCCGTCGCCGCTTATAGGCGCGGCTATCTGCGCTCTTACGCCAAATACCTGGGAATGGATGACCGGCTGGTGCTTGAAGCGTATCAAGCCCGTAGTGGCGTTACCGACACCGAACACAAAGTGACGCCGGTCTCCACCGCCAGACCGCCCTCTCGCATTGGCGCCTGGCTATTTAAGCTGGTTACTTTACTAGTAATCGCCGGCCTTATCGCTGTGACCGTAATGTGGTGGCAAAGCCGAGGCGGCAACGAGCCGCCGGGCTTTGGCTCAACCTCCACGGAAGAAACCGCCAATGCCACGGCGGAGCCAGCTGAAGCAGAAAACTCCACAGCTGGCTCAAGCTTCACCAGTGGCGATGAGAGCGCGACGCTGCCGAGCAATGCTACCAACGTGTCGCCTTCGTCGTCAGTTACCCAGGATCAAGCCCCCAGCGCACAGGATGACGCTGACGCCGTTGCGGGTCTTAACGAATCAATCCTGGATAGCGATAGCGGCACGTCCAGCACTGCCGCAGAAAGCGATGAACCGAACAGCGCTGAGCAGAATGACAGTGAACAGCTCGCTACCGAACAAGAGAGTAACGCTGACAGCGAGCAAACCGCCGCTGCAGAGCCAGCCACCAATGCCAATGTGCTTGAGCTGACGTTTAACGAGCAGTCGTGGACTGAAATTTTTGATGCCACCAACCAGCGCGTTTTCGTTGGCCTACAAACGCCCGGTACCTCGACAAGCGTCGAAGGTGAACCCCCTTTTCGTTTAACCGTGGGTAATGCCACCGGCGTTGAACTGCGCTACCAAGGCGAGGTCATTGATCTTCCCGCCCGCGCAGGCGCCAACAATGTTGCCCGATTCACTTTGGGAGAGTGACCCGTCCTATGCACGCCCCTTCTCCGATAAAACGCCGCCATTCCCGTCAGATTCAGGTTGGAAATGTAGCCGTGGGCGGTGATGCGCCCATTGCCGTACAAAGCATGACCAACACCAACACCCTGGACGTGGCCGCGACCGTAGCGCAAATTCAGCAGCTGGAAAAAGCCGGCGCAGATATCGTGCGCGTCTCCGTACCTGATATGGACGCCGCCGAAACCTTTGGCCAGATCAAAAAGTTGGTCAATGTCCCGCTGGTTGCCGACATCCATTTTGATTACAAAATTGCCCTGCGCGTTGCCGAGCTAGGCGTCGACTGCCTGCGCATCAACCCAGGCAATATCGGCCGCGAAGACCGCGTACGCGCAGTGGTAAGTGCGGCCCGTGACCATGGGATTCCGATTCGCATCGGCGTCAACGCTGGGTCGCTTGAAAAAGACCTGCAAAAGAAGTACGGCGAGCCAACGCCTGCCGCGCTGGTGGAATCCGCCATGCGCCATATCGACTACCTTGATCGCCTCGATTTCCAAGAATTCAAGGTCAGCGTAAAAGCCTCAGACGTGTTTATGGCAGTCGCCGCCTACCGCGATCTTGCCGAGCGCATTGAACAGCCGCTGCACCTGGGCATTACCGAAGCCGGTGGACTGCGTTCAGGCACGGTGAAATCATCGATTGGCCTGGGCATGCTGCTGATGGACGGTATCGGCGACACGATCCGTGTATCGCTGGCCGCTGATCCGGTGGAAGAGATTAAAGTCGGCTTCGATATGCTGCGAAGCCTCAAGCTGCGCTCTAAAGGGATTAACTTTATTGCCTGCCCTAGCTGCTCACGCCAGAACTTCGACGTCATCAGCACCATGAACCAACTCGAAGAGCGGTTAGAAGACGTGATGACGCCGCTGAACGTCTCGGTAATTGGCTGCGTGGTCAATGGCCCCGGCGAAGCCAAAGAGACCGATATCGGCCTAACCGGCGGCAGCCCCGCCAACCTGGTCTATATCGATGGCAAACCGGCCAGCAAGCTACGTAACGACCACTTGGTCGACGACCTGGAGCAGCTGATTCGTGAGAAAGTGCGCGAAAAACAGCAGCAGCAAGACGCTATGATTGCCCGCAGCGTTTAACCGCTGGGGTTAGCTGCCAGCCTGGGCAACCAGCGCTAAATGGCAGAATAAGGAGTTTTCATTGAGCAAGTCCGCCGTTAAAAAGATTCAAGCCATCCGTGGTATGAACGACTTATTACCCAGCGACAGCCCGCGCTGGCAGTTTTTTGAAGCCAAAGTACGCCAGCTCATGCTGCGCTACGGCTTCAACGAAATTCGCACGCCGATTGTTGAACAAACCGCGCTATTTGCCCGCTCTATTGGCGAAGTGACCGATATCGTCGAAAAAGAGATGTACACCTTCGACGATCGCAACAGCGAAAGTTTGACGCTGCGCCCTGAGGGCACCGCCAGCTGCGTGCGTGCGGCCATGGAGCACGGCCTGCTGTACAACCAAACCCAGCGGTTGTGGTATCAGGGTCCCATGTTCCGTTACGAGCGCCCGCAAAAGGGCCGCTACCGCCAGTTTCATCAAATTGGTGTCGAGGCCTTCGGTTTTGATGGCCCGGATATCGACGCTGAGGTGATTCTGCTTTCAGCGCGGCTTTGGAAAGAGCTGGGGCTAATGGAGCACGTTACCCTTGAGCTTAATTCGTTGGGCTCATCTGAGGCGCGTGCGGCCTATCGCGACACGCTGGTGGCTTATTTTGAGCAGCATCATGATGTGCTTGATGAAGACTCCAAACGCCGCCTAACCAGCAACCCGCTGCGTATTCTCGATTCCAAGAATCCGGCCATGGTCGAGATGCTGGATGCCGCGCCGCAGTTGATGGATCACCTGGATGTGGAATCCCGCGAACACTTCGAGCAGCTCACCAAGATGCTTGAAGCGGCAGGTATAGATTATGTGATCAACCCCCGCCTAGTGCGTGGGCTCGACTACTACTGCCGCACCGTGTTCGAGTGGACCACTACCGCACTGGGCAGCCAAGGCACTGTTTGCGCAGGCGGCCGCTACGACGGCTTGGTCGAGCAGCTGGGCGGCAAGCCTACCCCGGCGGTGGGCTTTGCCATGGGCATTGAGCGGTTGATTCTGCTGCTCGACACCCTGGAATTGATTCCTGCAGACGCACTTGGCGGCTGCGATGTCTATTTGCTACCCATGGATGATAGCGCCACCACGGCGGCTATCACCGTGGCTGAGCAGCTACGTAGCGAGCTACCGGAGCTGCGTTTGCAGCTTCACTGTGGCGGCGGCAGTTTCAAAAGCCGGATTAAAAAAGCCGATAAAAGCAATGCCTCATTGGCAATTCTGCTCGGCGAAGATGAAATCGCCAAGCAGTCGGCGACAGTCAAGTTTCTGCGCGATGACCGTGAACAGCAAAGTGTCTCCCAAGCAGTATTAGGCCGCACGCTGCGCGAGCTTATAACGGCTAACGCATAATACACCCTATAGGTTAGCCGCCTGCTCACATGCGACGGTCTAAACATACGAATTTAGAAGAATAGGAGCCCGCCCGTGGTGGAGCTGAGAAGCGAAGAAGAGCAGCTAGACGCTGTTAAGCGCTGGTGGAAAGAGAACGGCATGTCGTTGATTGCAGGCGCTGTCCTGGCGGCGGCGGGGGTATTCGGCTGGAATGCTTGGCAGAACTATCAGCAGGGTCAGTCAGAAGCCGCCTCCATGCGCTACCAGCAGTTGGTCAACATGACCGCTGGTAACGAGCTTGAAGACGACCAACTGGCAAGCGCGCGAGAAATGGTCGTCGAACTGACCGACGAGCATGGCGACACGCTCTATGCTGAACTCGCCCTGCTGCTTGATGCTCGTCTGGCGGTACAGCAAGGCGACCTGGAAGGTGCGCGTACCGCGCTTGAAAGCGCTGCCGAATCATCGCGGCGCTACGTGCAGAGCCTGGCGTGGCTGCGCCTAGCGCGGGTTGAGCTTGCCGACGGCAATCCCACTCAGGCGCATGCATTGCTGGACGAGCCGATCAGCGACGCCCTGGCGGCCCAACGAGCGAACGTGCGGGGCGATGCCTTTGCTGCTCAAGGCGACACTGACGCGGCCCGTGATGCCTGGGAGACCGCGATGGAAGTGTCACAAACCCAAGACCAGCCGCTTTACGGCGTACAGTTCAAGCTTGACGATCTCGGCGCTGAGGAGGCGACACAATGACTATTAGCACTGTAATTAATTGGGGTATTTCCAAACAGCTGGTACGGGTAAGCGTGGGTGCACTGACGCTGGCACTGTTGGCCGGTTGCGCCAGCAAAGGTGAGCCAGCCTACACTCCCAAAGAGTTGCGCAGTTTCGACGAGACCTCTTCGCTAGACACCCAGTGGCGCCGCAACGTTGGTAGCGGCCTGGGTCGTCAGCGTTACCCCATTGCTCCGGACCGTGAAGGCGACAGCGTTTTTGCAGCAGACGCTGAAGGCGTGGTCATGGCAATGAATGCCAATAGCGGTGCGGTTGAGTGGGAAATTGACCTCGACACCACTATTTCTAGCGCCCTCACCGCGATTGCCGGCCAAGTTTATCTGGCGACCGGTAACGGCGAAGTGATCGCACTGGACCAAGGCGATGGCAGCGAAAGCTGGCGTTCGCGGGTCTCTAGCGAAGTCCTTGCCGCTCCGCAAGCTAACCAGCAACTGCTGGTCGTGCAAAGCGTTGATGGACAGGTCACCGCCTTAGATCGCGCAACTGGTGCAGAGCGCTGGGTATACACCAGCTCACAGCCATCACTCACCCTGCGCGGAACAGGCACGCCGATGGTCATCGACCCGGTGAGCTTCGTTGGCTTGGCCAACGGCCGCTTGGCCACACTGGATAACCGCAGCGGCCAACCGCTATGGGACATGCAGATTGCCACACCACGTGGTCGTAGCGAAGTAGAGCGCCTGGTTGACCTTTCCGGCCAACCGATTATCAGCCCCGATGGCCGCCTGTTCGTGACCAGCTACAATGGTCGTGTCGTCGCTCTAGAAGCCACCCAAGGCGATGTGCTTTGGGAAGCGGATCTATCCAGCCGCCATACGCCGATTCTAGTCGGTGACTTCCTGTTTGTGGTCACCGATGACAGCCAAGTGGTGGCGCTAGATTCTAACAGTGGCCGCGAAGTTTGGCGCAATGACGACTTAGAAGATCGTTGGCTGACCGCCCCGGCCTTCGCCGGCGGCCGCTTGGTCTTCGGTGATTTTGAAGGATATGTTCACCTGATCGACGCCCGTGAAGGCAATATTGTAGGACGCACTCGCGTGCACAGCTCGGGCATTAGCGTTCGCCCGGTCACTGAAGGCAGCACCATTCATGTCCAGGCCAACAATGGTCGCCTGGAAACCCTGGAAGTAACTCCATGACACCCGTCATTGCTTTAGTCGGTCGCCCCAATGTGGGCAAATCGACGCTGTTTAACCGCCTAACGCGCTCGCGTGATGCCCTGGTGGCCGATTTTCCTGGCCTCACCCGCGACCGCAAGTACGGCAACGGCATGCTGGGCGATAAGGTCTATACGGTCATTGATACCGGCGGCATCAGCGGCGACGAAGAGGGTATCGACGCCGCCATGGCGGAGCAGTCACTCGCTGCCATTGATGAAGCCGATATTGTGCTGTTTATGGTCGACGCCCGCGCCGGCCTTATCGCTGCAGACCAGGCGATTGCCAACCACCTGCGGGTTAATCAGAAAAAAACCTGGCTGGTGGTGAATAAAACTGACGGGCTTGAAGAGCATTCGGCGATGGGCGACTTCTGGTCGCTCGGCCTAGGCGACCCCTGGCCGATTGCTGCCGCCCACGGGCGCAACGTTTCCACCCTGATGGACGTGGTACTCGAACCGTTTCCCGAACGCGATGCCAGCATTCCCGCGGACACCGGCAGCAAAGGCGTTCGCATCGGCGTGATTGGCCGCCCGAACGTGGGCAAATCGACCCTCGTCAATCGCCTCCTCGGCGAAGACCGGGTGGTGGTCTTTGATGAAGCGGGCACCACCCGCGATGCCATTGAGATCCCCTTCGAGCGCCGCGGCAAGCCTTATGTACTGATTGATACCGCGGGTATCCGGCGCCGTAAGAACGTGAGCGAAATCGCCGAGAAGTTTTCCATCATCAAGACGCTGGATGCGATTAAAGAGTCGCATGTGGTGATCATGGTACTGGATGGTTCCAGCGGTCTGGTGGAGCAGGATTTGCACCTGCTCGACTACGTATTAACCACCGGTCGCGCGCTGGTGCTGGCAGTCAACAAGTGGGACGGCCTGGAGAGCGAAGCCAAGGACAAGATGCGCACCGAAGTGAAGCGCCGCCTGGGCTTTGCCGATTACGCCGAGCTCCACTTTATCTCTGCCCTTCACGGCACGGCGGTAGGCGATTTGTACCCGTCGATTGACCGCGCCTTTGACGCCGCTAACGCTCACTGGTCGACCAACCGTTTAACGACCCTGCTGCAGGATGCAGTCAGCCAGAACCCGCCACCGATGGTACAAGGCCGACGGATTAAGCTGCGCATGGCCCACCAGGGTGGCAGTAATCCGCCGATTATCGTTGTCCACGGTAACCAAACAGAGTCATTGCCTGAAGCGTACCGTCGTTATCTCACCAATACGTTCCGCAAGGTATTGAAGGTACGCGGCACGCCGATTCGCTTTGAGTTTCGCTCGGGCAGCAATCCGTTTGACACCATGGCGGGCGCCAGCGACAAAGAGAAGGCCAAGAAACGCGAGCTGAACCGCACCAAAGAAGCGCGTAAGAGCCGTCGTTAATTCGCCATCGTAGCTCTCTTGGTTATTTGAATTCGCCCGTTTGCACCGTCAAGCGGGCGTTTTGATTAACCCCTTTCCCAGGTAACACCCGCGATAACAGTTTCGCTTGACAGCGCCCGGTTTCGGCACTCAAATAGCCGCGATTTTACTCAGCTGTCATTCATACCCACACCCTATCATCCACCCCCATCACCACCCTTGCTGCCCTACTTATATGTTGCTTATGCACTGCGTAGGGGGAGAACGTTATGCTTTATGCTGCTCGCCGCTGGCTACTTCTATTGGGCTTAACCAGCCTGTTAACGGGCTGTCTCGCCCTACCTCAAACCGGCCTATTTGCGTTTCGTTTGGCGGTGACCTCCCTGGGGGTCGAAGATGTACGCATTGGCCCTTACAGTATTAATGCTGGATTGGATACGAGCGACCTAACCAGCTTAATCGCTTCCAGCCTTGGCGCGGGCAGTCTGCCCATACAAGCCACCATTGCCATGGGCCTTGGCTTACCCGCTGGGATGCCGCCGGTGGAGATGTCGGGCTTTCGCTGGTCGCTGGATATGCCGGGTGTTGACCCTGTACAGGGTAACTATGAGCAGGATGTCACGCTGACCTCTGGCGACGATGCCAATTTACGCCTGCCGGTTGCCTTTGATGTGCTGGGAACCGACACCCAAAAAATGGCGCCGATGCTTGAACTTGCCAGTCAGCTGGCGTCTCAAGGCGAGCTACCGACCGGTAGCCAACTGGCTATCACGCCTGGCGATCTGCGCGGCTTAGGTATGCGGCTTCCTGCGGGACTATTAACGCCTACCATTCGCCTAAATGTCGGTGCCGATGGGCAGTTAGTACCCCAGCGTTGAGGGTTTGTATCTAGAAGCTTACAGCCAGTCCTCTGCGGCCTAGCCTTGGTTCAGAGGGGTAGTCAATTCAGCATCCATACTCACCCTTAGGTGGGTTATGATGAGGGATTGATTTACTGCTATCAGCGGTTATCTTGTGTGCAAGAAATTCTTTCGTCTATAAGGAAACCGACTCATGCGCTGGCTTCGCCCTCTCGCTATAACCACTTTATGTGCGTCTATCGCCGCTTGTACCACCTCGCCCACCGGGCGTTCGCAGCTACTGCTGCTCTCTGATGGTGAACTCAATGAGATGGGCCGCCAGGCATTTTCTCAATATCAGCAGGAGCTTCCCAGCGCTGGACAAGCGAGTCAGCGCTATGTGCAGTGTATTGCCGATGCCATCGTGGCAGAACTGCCCGCACAGCAGCAGCAGTTAGACTGGCAAATCCGCGTGTTTGAATCCGAACAGCCCAACGCCTTCGCGCTACCCGGCGGCTATATGGGGGTGAATACCGGCATGCTGGATATTGCCACTAGCCAAGACCAACTGGCTTCCGTAATCGGTCACGAAATTGGTCACGTACTGGCCAACCATGCCAATGAACGCGCCTCAACCGAGAGCGCCACCTCGTTAGGCCTGTCGGTTATTTCCAGTACTTCCGGCATGCAGTCTGCCGGTGGCCAGCAGTTGATGGGCGTACTCGGCATGGGCGCGCAGTACGGTATCGTACTGCCGTTCTCCCGGGCCCATGAGAGTGAGGCTGACGTGATTGGCCTGGAGCTAATGGCGCAAGCCGGTTTCGACCCACGTGAGAGTGTTACTCTGTGGGAAAACATGCAGGCGGTGTCCGGTGGTGGCGCACCCCCGGAGTGGATGTCCACTCACCCTGGTCAAGGCCAGCGCATCCAAGGCTTGCAAGGTAATATGGATCAAGCCCTGACTGTCTATGAGCAGGCTCGCAGCAATGGTCGTACACCCAACTGCCCGCGTCCCTAATGCTTCGCTGAGTGAGTCGGCTATTGAGGTTTAAATGATCAAGCTGGGATTACTGTTGCTAGTGCTGCCTCTGTTTGTGCTGATGGGCGTGTATTTCTGGGAGCTCAACGACGTACGTGCGTGTCAGCTTGATGGCGGCCATTGGGACTATATCGAGAGTGCCTGTAGAGACGCCCCCCAACCCTTTGTCTCCTGGCTGGAGCGCTCGCCGCTGTTAGTCAATGGCGGCATGCTGCTCTCGGTGGTGGGGCTAGTGATGAGTATGGTGGGGTTGTACGTCAAGCGCGCTAGGTAAAGCGTTATCAGCGGTACAAAAAAAACGGGGGCGGATTCACTATCCGCCCCCGTTTTTTTTAGCAGCGTTGACTAGATGCGATTATGAATAGTTAAGCGATTGGCGCAGCATTTCGCGCACGGGCGCGGTTTCGGGGCGCACATTGCGCCACAGAAAGAACGACTCAGCGGCCTGCTCGACCAGCATGCCTAAGCCATCAAGCAACTTCGCACCACGCGGGCCTGCCCATTGTAAAAATACCGTCGGCTCGGCTCCGTACATCATGTCGTAGGCCCAGGCGTTGGTGTTAAACAACGTATCAGGTAGCGGCGGTAAGTCGCCTGAAAGGCTAGCGCTGGTGCCGTTAATCACCACATCAAACGTACCGTCAAGAGTGTCAAAGCCGCCGCCAGTGATAGGCCCCAGATCAGCAAAATCGCTGGCCAGTTGCTCGGCTTTGGCGGCGGTGCGATTGACCACGACGAGCTCGCTGGGCTGCTCGGCAAGCAGGGGCTCCAGAATGCCGCGCACGGCGCCGCCGGCGCCTACCACCAAAATACGCTTTCCCGCCAACGCTACGCGGTGATAGGCCAAGTCACGTACTAAGCCAATACCGTCGGTGGTATCGCCGTAGGTACGGCCATTGCCCCCCAGGATCAGCGTATTCACCGCCCCTGCACGACGGGCGCGGTGGCTCAAGGTGTCGCACAACGCAAAGGCATCGCCCTTGAACGGCACGGTAACATTAGCCCCACGCCCGCCCGCATCGATAAAGGCGCGCCACGCGCCTGCAAAGCCATCCAACGGTGCTTCTTCAGCGGTGTACTCAAGCGCTTGTTGGGTTTGATGGGCAAACTCAGCGTGGATCAGCGGTGACTTGGAGTGCTTGATGGGGTTGCCAAATACGCAGTAACGATCGGTCATGAGAGCTCTCCGCTTATTCTTTTACCTGCACCCGCAGCGGATTCACCGAGCCAGTCGCGGGGATGTAAGAAGTCTTGCAAGCGCGCTTCAGCGCTGCCGGGTTCCGGCTCAAAGGCGTACTCCCAGCGAGCCAAGGGGGGCATCGACATTAAAATGGACTCTGTGCGCCCACCGCTCTGTAGGCCAAACAGCGTACCGCGATCCCATACCAGATTGAACTCCACATAGCGGCCACGACGATAAAGCTGGAACTCGCGTTCGCGCTCGCTCCAAGTATCGTTTTTGCGGCGCTCCACGATGGGCAAATAAGCCTCAAGGAAGCTGTCGCCCACCGCCCGCTGCATGGCAAAACACTCGGCAAACTCGCCTTCATTTAAGTCATCGAAAAACAGCCCGCCTACGCCGCGGGTCTCATCGCGATGCTTGAGATAAAAGTACTCGTCGCACCAGGATTTGTAGCGGGCGTAAACGTCATCGCCAAAGGGATCGCAGGCGGCTTTGGCGACTTGATGCCAATGGACGACATCCTCCATCACGGGATAAAACGGCGTTAAGTCGAAACCGCCGCCAAACCACCATACCGGTGGCTCGCCGACTTTTTCTGCAATAAAGAAGCGCACATTGCCATGGCTGGTGGGGACATGAGGGCTTTCAGGGTGCAGCACCCAGGAAACGCCCACCGCGTGGAAGCTACGCCCGGTAAGTTCAGGGCGCGCGGCGGTAGCGGAAGGCGGCAGCTGAGTGCCATACACATGTGAAAAGTTGACGCCGCCCTTTTCAAATACGCCGCCATTAGTCATCACCCGCGAGCGACCACCGCCCCCCTCTTCACGCTCCCAACTATCTTCTTGGAACTGGGCAGCCCCGTCGGCTTCGGCTAATCCAGCGCAGAGCCTTTCCTGCAAATCAAGAAGGTAGCGTTTAACGTCATCAAGGTGCTCGTGGGCCACGGTAACTCCTGGGTGGTGAATCGTGAGTGAAAAGTAGTAAGCAGTGAATATTAATCAGTGGTGAGTAGTGAACCAAAGTGCGGCTAAGAACGCATGACTTTGCCAGTGGCTAAATCCCTGATAGTGCTCGGTTTGGCATTGCCGCCTAGCTCGCCTTTCACCACATAGGCCACTTCATCGCCAAAGATTGAAGTGATTTCAGCGACACTCATGGCGGGCGGCTCCCCGGAGCGGTTGGCCGAGGTCGATACCAGCGGGCCGCCAAAGGCCTCACAAAGCGCTTTCATTAGTGGGTGGTCGGTGACTCGAAGCGCCACACGTTCGTGAGCGCCGCGCACCAGCCCATGGCTGCGGCCATTATCAGGCACTAACCAGGTGTTCGGACCCGGCCAGCTTGCCGCGAGAGGGGCGTGCATCGCTAAAGGAAGCTGGCTTAACCAGGGTTGGAACTGCTCAATACTGGCGGCAACGAGAATGACCCCTTTAGCCGGATCACGCTCTTTCATACGCATCAGGTGCGCTAAGGCTTCGTCGTTCTCAGGGTCGCAGCTAAGCCCCCAAACCGCTTCGGTGGGACAAGCAATCACGCCACCTTCACGCAGCGCGTTAATCGCAGGGGCTAGATCGGCAGCTAAACTCATGGTCTCTCCTCACCGTCAGGGCGAACATGCCCGCATCCTATCATGAGCGCGGCAGCCGCACCCAGCCTCCGGCCTGCTGGGTTACCCAGCCCTCTAGCTCCAGCATCAGCAAGCGCTGCTGACAGTCACTGACTGACACACCGGTGGAATGCACTAAGAGATCGATCGGCGTTGGGGTAGCTGATAATGACGTTAACAATGAATCGGGCAAGTTGTCGTCTGAAAAGCTATCGTCTGACAAGCTATCGGAAAGAGGTGCTTGCTCCGATGGTTTGTCTTCGGTCGCAGGTTGGATAAACGCCTCCGCCCAGTGGCCAAGATCGGCAATGATATCGTCGACACTGCAGGCCAGATGAGCCGCCCCTTGACGCAGTAGTGCCAAACAGCCGCGGGCCTGCACGTTGTGCAGCGAACCGGGCAGCACGAACAGCTCACGATTTTGCTCTAAGGTGAGCCGCGCACTGACCAATGAACCGCTTTTTTCGGTGGCCTCGACCACCAGTGTGCCGAGCGAAAGGCCAGTCACGATTCTATTACGGCGCGGAAAAAACGCTGGGCGGGCCAAGGTGCCAGGCGGATGCTCAGATAACAGTAGCCCACCGGGCAGACGACTGAGCTGTTCATGAAGGTCACGATGGGAAGCGGGATAGATGACATCCACACCGCAGCCGAGTACCGCCACCGTGCTTCCACCGGCGGCTAAGGCCGCACGCTGGGCAACGCCGTCCACCCCTAGCGCCATACCACTCACCACACACCAGCCGCGGTGGGCCAGGTCACGGGCAAACGTTTGAGCATTGTGGGTGCCTTCCCCCGTCGGGCGGCGGGTACCCACTATGGCCAGTTTGGGGCCTTCCAGTGCGCCAAGATCGCCCTGGGCCCATAGCACCACGGGCGGATCAGGTAGCTCGTTTAACAGGTCAGGCCATGCAGGGTGGTGACGATGCAGTATATGCCGACTGGGGCCTCGCTGCTGCCACGCTAGTGTTTCATCAATGACCTTTTGCAACGGGCTGCGTGTAGGGTGCTCAAGCCACAGCCTCAATTCACTGGCCGCTCGACTAGGCAGGGCGGCCAGCCAACCTTCCGGCCACCGTGGCTGTCGGGCAACCAATTGCGCGATACGCAGCGCTCCCATACTCGGCAACGCATTGACCGCCAGCCACTCCTGGGCGTCCATACTCTCTCCTTATTAAACGCGTTTTGCCACCCGCTAGTCAGCCGGCGACTCCACTTGATCCCCCACTTCCAACACACGGGATGCCTGCATCACCAACGCGTAGCTGACGCGATCATAGGGCTTGAAGACCATCACGATTCCCGCCTCGCTGCTGGGCAGTTGGACTAGTTCCTGGGTACGTGGGTCTTTGATCAGCTCTCCTTGCTGATTAACCCGCAGCACATGCCCCGCCTGCAAACCATTCAAGGTGCCCAGATCCAGCGCGACAATTTGGTAGCGGCCGATAAAACGCAAGCCACCTGGTACGGCAATAATATGGCCTTCAACCGCATTTAACGGCGCACGGGGCATAAACTCACTGCTCAGCTCGCGCTCTTCCAGCGGAAGAATAATATCGTTAACGCGCACTTCCTGATGGGAGCTCACGACTTCAAGCTGGGCAATATCGCCCTCACTGCTGATATGTCGGGCGACGCCTACATTAATCAGCTCTAAGCCAAGCGGCGTACCATCCATCGCTTGGTAGGGTTCTGATTGCCGGAAGATACCCACCTCACCATGACGCGGCACCTCACCACGCACGTATAAACGATCCCCGGCACCGCTGATCAAGCGTCGATCATTACCGGCGACCACATAGGCTAATTCCTGCAACGCTTCAACATCATCCACGACGCGATGTTCGCGCAAAAAGGCCCGCGCCACCTCCATGGGAATCGGCGCAATCGCTTCGCGATGGGGCAAGGTACGCATCTGCGGTGAAAGCTTCACCACATTTTGGCCACGCTCCAGCGCTAAGCAGGGGGTACCCTGGCAGTCGCCAAGAACAAGTACATCACCGGGATAAATCAGGTGCGGGTTGGCAATCTGAGGGTTGTGCTGCCATAGCTGGGGCCACTGCCAGGGGGTGTGCAGAAAACGTCCGGCGATACCCCATAGCGTGTCACCTGACACCACCTGATAACGTTCAGGCGCATCGCTGCGCAGGCGTTCCCACGCCGCTGCGTCAACGCTCATTAGCATGACAACACTCAGCAGCAGAGCGCCAAAAGCGTCACGATAGGCGTGTTGTTTAGCCGCCATCCTGCTCTCCCCTTTCCTATAAGTAAGTACAAAATTCTATTGTTGATAACACGCCATGCGCCTTGGCTACCCATGCCCAGAAACGTTGACAGCATGATATAGTGACCCATCATAAAGTACCTAGGCTAGAAGACGCTCGTCATTGCCTAGCTTGACTTAATTTAGACTCAGCATAACGGTGATTGTAACGTCATGGCCAAACTTCCTATTCTTGAATTCCCCGATGAGCGCCTGCGCACCAAGGCTGCCCCGGTGGAAACCGTCGATGATGAAGTGCGTAAACTTGTCGACGATATGCTGGAGACCATGTATGACGCCCGTGGTATCGGTCTTGCCGCGACGCAAATCGATGTTCATCGACGCGTTGTCGTTATGGACGTCAGCGACGATAACTCTCAGCCGCTGGTGCTCATCAACCCGCGCTATACACCCATTGGAGACGAGCAAGAGCTACTTTCGGAAGGCTGCCTGTCGATTCCCGAGCACTACGCCGAAGTACCGCGCTACCTTAAGGTGCAGCTCAACGCGCTTGATCGTAATGGCGAGGCTTATGAGTTAGAGGCTGAGGGTTTGCTGGCACACTGTATTCAGCACGAGTACGACCACCTTGAGGGCGTGCTATTTGTTGACTATCTGTCGCCGCTAAAGCGTGACCGCATCCGTAAGAAAATGCAGAAACGCCATAAGCAGATGCAGGACGCCTAGACCGTTTTCCTCCTTACATTTTAGATACGCCAGGTAGCTCTCAACTTATGTCACGATTGCGCGTTGTTTTTGCTGGCACGCCTGAATTCGCCGCTTCAAGTCTTGCAACGCTGCTGGAAAGCCAGCACGAAGTGGTCGCGGCTTATACCCAACCGGATCGCCCCGCTGGCCGCGGCCGTAAACTCACGCCCAGTCCGGTCAAACAACTGGCGCTAGAGCACGGCCTGCCCGTTTATCAGCCTCAGACGCTAAAAGAGCCCGGTGCTCAAGCTGAGTTAGCCGCACTGAATGCCGATATTATGGTGGTGGTTGCCTATGGGCTGCTGCTTCCCCAGGCCGTGTTGGACATACCGCGTTTAGGTTGCGTTAACGTCCACGCCTCGCTGCTGCCCCGCTGGCGCGGCGCTGCCCCCATTCAGCGGGCCATCGAAGCGGGCGATAGCGTCTCGGGCGTGACCATCATGCAGATGGACGCTGGTCTGGATACCGGCGCAATGCTTTCAGAAGTGCGCACGCCGATTACGCCACGCACCACCGGCGGCGATTTGCACGACCGGCTCGCCATTCAGGGCGCCAATGCCTTGATTAATACGCTGGATGCGTTGGCCACCGGCGCCGCTCACGCCACACCCCAGCCGGACGAAGGCGTGACCTACGCTGCCAAACTCAGCAAAGCGGAAGCCGAGCTCGACTTTGACCAGCCCGCGCATCAGCTAGCCAGTAAAATTCGCGCCTTTAATCCCTGGCCAGTGGCTTGGTGCGCGCTGGGTGATGATCGCCTACGCTTTCTGATGGCGAACGTAGAAGAAGGCGAGCAGCCACCCAGCGCCCCAGGCACGCTACTCGATCACGGCGACGATCACCTCCGCATTGCCTGCGGCACCGACGGTCGCGAAGTATTGTGCATCACCAGCGCGCAGCTGCCCGGCGGTAAAGCCATGGCCGTGCGAGAGCTACTTAATGCGCGTCACGCACGCCTGGCCACCGGCGTTCGTCTTGGCGCTCGTCTCGGTAAACCAGCGGCTCAGGCCAGCGAAGGAGAAACACCATGAGCCAAAAGCGCTCCCCTCAAAGCGGTGGCAGTGGCCAAGAAGTTCGCGCTGCTGCGGCTCGCGCGCTGGCCCCTGTACTCAGCGACCAAGGCTCACTGGCGGGATTGGATGAGCACAGCGTAGTGGCTCGCGACCGCGGCCTGCTGAAAGAGCTCTGCTTCGGCACCTGCCGTCGCTTACCGCGTCTTGAAGCGTTAGCGGGCGTGTTGCTTAAGCAACCGTTTAAGAAGCGCGACAGCGATGTTCAGGCGCTACTGCTGGTAGGTATTTATCAACTGCTCTATATGCGCATCCCCGCCCACGCGGCGGTAGGCGAAACCGCGGGCGCTGCGCGCTTACTGAATAAGGAGTGGGCTACTCGCGTATTAAATGGTTGCTTGCGGCGCCTACAGCGCGAATCCGAGGCGCTCCAGGCCCAGGTAGACCGCGATGAGAGCGTAGCGTTAGAGCATCCGCCCTGGCTGCTTAACGCCTTGCGCCAGGCGTGGCCAGAGCAGTGGCGCAATATCATCGAAGCCAACAATCACGCCGGCCCCATGACGCTAAGGGTGAATCAGCACCACAACGACCGGGAAGCCTATCTAGGCATGCTCACCGAACAGGGCTTGAACGGCCACTTATGCCCCCATGCCCCAGACGCTATCACCCTGGAAACACCCTGCGATGTGCTGTCGCTGCCTGGCTTTGAAGAAGGCCACGTTAGCGTTCAGGACGAAGCCGCTCAGCTATCGGCGGTGTTGCTAGGCCCGACGCTCGCGCCACGGCCAGGCGCGCACGTTTTGGATGCTTGCTGCGCCCCCGGTGGCAAAACAGCCCATTTGCTCGAGCAGTTCGACATCAACCTGACCGCGATCGATAGCGACAACCAGCGCCTGGCACGGGTGGAGGACACGCTCAGCCGTCTCGGCGTTGAGGCGGTACTCGAACACGCCGATGCGACCGAGCGTGACTGGTGGAGCGGCACGCCGTTTGATGCGATCCTGCTCGATGCCCCCTGCTCGGGCACCGGCGTTATTCGACGCCACCCCGATATTAAAAAGTTGCGCCGTAAAGACGATATTCGCCCGTTGGCCAAGCTTCAACGCCAGCTGTTAGATAACCTTTGGCCGATGCTGCGCGAAGGCGGCACCCTGCTCTACGCCACCTGCTCGGTGCTGCCGGAAGAGAACAGTGAGCAGATTGAGGCGTTTCTCGCCCGCACGCCCGACGCTCATGTCACCACGCCTAACGACGTTGGCTGGGGAATTGTCAGCGGCGCGGGTCGCCAACTGTTCCCGGCCCAGAGCAGTCACGATGGCTTTTTTTATGCCAGACTAGAGAAGCGCACTGCCTAAGCGCTCACTGATGCCAAGGCAGTGAATTTATGACAAGGAAGGAGGTACTATGAGTCATCATACTTATAAACACGTGGAACTGACCGGCTCTTCCGAGAAAGGTATTGAGGAAGCGGTACAGAACGCTCTGGCCAAGGCGTCAGAGACTATTAAGCACATGCGCTGGTTGGAAGTAGTCGATACGCGTGGCCATATTGAAGACGGTCAGGTGACCCACTGGCAGGTCACGGTTAAAGTCGGCTTTACACTAGAATAATCCTCACCTGCTTTTCGACGGCGGCTGGTTTACACTGGCCGCCGTCTTTATTGCAGCGCATGATAGACCTCGCCTGATTTTAACGGCATGGCCTTAACGACATGGTCTCAACAACATCGCGCGCTGGCGCTTTTAATGGAACCGATGCTCAGCAATGAAAATCATCATTCTCGGCGCCGGCCAGGTCGGCGGCACACTGGCTGAACACCTCGCCCGCGAGGAAAACGACATTACTGTCGTTGATACCGACGCCAAAAAACTGCGCGACCTGCACACCAAACTCGATATCCGCACCGTCACCGGGGCGGGTTCCTACCCGATTGTGCTGCGCCAGGCAGGCTGCGAAGACGCCGATATGTTGATCGCCGTCACCAACAGCGACGAGATCAATATGATCGCCTGCCAGGTAGCCCACACGCTGTTTCGCACCCCGACCAAAATTGCCCGGGTGCGCGCCACCGCGTATTTAACCCGTAAAGGCCTTTTTGCCCACGAAGCGATCCCCATTGATGTACTGATCAGCCCCGAGCAGGTGGTCACCGACCACGTGCGCCGCCTGATTGAGCACCCCGGTGCCCTACAGGTGCTGGAGTTTGCCGGTGGCTTGGTACAGCTGGTGGCGGTGAAGGCGTTTTACGGCGGCCCGCTGGTAGGCCAGGATTTGGCCTTTCTACGTCGCCATATGCCCAACGTGGATACCCGCGTGGCGGCGATCTACCGCCGCAACCGGCCGATTATTCCCCGCGGCGATACGGTCATCGAGGCTGACGACGAAGTGTTCTTCCTCGCCGCCCGCCGGGATATTCGCGCGGTCATGAGCGAGCTAAGGCGGGTCGAGCGCGATTTCCGCCGCGTGGTGATTGCCGGGGGCGGCAATATCGGCGAGCGGCTAGCAGAGCATTTGGAGCATAGCCACCAGGTCAAGATCATCGAGCACAACCTGGAGCGCTGCACCACTCTATCTGAACGCCTGGATCGCACCGTGGTGCTCCACGGCAGCGCCACCAGCAAGCGTCTGCTGGAAGAGGAAAATATCGAAGAGTGCGATATCTTCTGCGCGCTGACCAACGACGACGAGGTCAATATCATGTCGTCGCTGCTCGCCAAGCGTTTAGGGGCCAAGAAGGTGTTGACGCTGATTAACAACGCCGCTTATGTGGATTTGGTGCAGGGTGGCGAGATCGATATCGCTATTTCCCCCCAGCAGGCCACCATCGGCAGCCTGCTGACCCATGTGCGTCGCGGCGACATCGTCAACGTCCACTCGCTGCGCCGGGGTGCCGCTGAAGCCATTGAAGCCATTGCCCACGGTGACAAGCAGTCGTCTAAAGTGGTGGGCCGCACCATTCGCGAGATCGACCTGCCCGACGGCACCACCATCGGTGCGATTGTGCGCGGCAAGGAAGTCATTATCGCTCATGGCGACGTGATGGTGGAGAGCGGCGACCACGTGATCCTATTCGTGATCGACAAGCGCCGCATTCGCGATGTGGAGCGCCTGTTCCAAGTCGGCTTAACGTTCTTTTGATAACCTTCGAATTCCTGCCACTGGCTGCTAAAAACAGGAGCATGCGACAACCATGAGTCTGCGGGTTATTTTGCGCATTTTGGGGCTGCTGCTCATGCTGTTCAGCCTAACCATGCTCCCTCCCACGCTGATTTCACTGTGGTTTCGCGACGGCGTGTGGAGTGCTTTTATTAGCGGCATTGGGATTTCCGTGGCAACGGGATTACTGCTTTACCTGCCCAATCGACGTTCGCAAAAAGAGCTGCGTATTCGCGACGGCTTTATTATCGCCGCCATGTTCTGGACGGTGCTGGCGCTGTTTGGTTCGCTGCCGCTGATGCTATTTGGCGAAGGCTCGCTAGGCATTACCGATGCGGTATTCGAGTCGTTCTCGGGTTTGACCACCACTGGCGCCACGGTGATTACCGGCATCGATTTTTTACCCGAGTCGATTCTCTACTATCGCCAGCAGCTCCAGTGGTTGGGCGGCATGGGTATCGTCGTTTTGGCCGTCGCCATTTTGCCTACCCTAGGCGTGGGCGGTATGGCGCTGTATCGCACCGAGATTCCGGGGCCGTTGAAAGACTCCAAGCTCACTCCACGTATCACCGAAACCGCCAAGGCGCTCTGGTACATCTACGCTACCCTCACCCTCGCCTGTATGGTGGCCTATATGTTAGCCGGGATGGACTGGTTCGACGCCTTGAGCCATAGCTTCTCAACCGTTGCTTTGGGTGGTTTTTCTACTTACGACGCCAGCATCGGCTACTTTGATAGCGCGACGATTGAAATGATCTGTGTCGGCTTTATGTTGATTTCGGCCTTCAGTTTTAGCCTGCACTTTATTGCTTGGCGTGAAAAAAGCGTGATGCACTATTTTCACGACCCAGAAGCGCGCTTTTTAATGCTCTTTCTACTCGCCCTGAGCGTGGTCACGGTGCTTTCGCTATGGCTCACCGATACCTATGACACTGTACGCGGCCTTCGTCACGGGGTTTTTCAGGTTGTTTCTGTTGCTACGACCGCGGGCTTTAGCGTTGCCGATTTCTCCATGTGGCCCGGTGCCCTGCCCTTTCTGCTGTTTGTGGCGGCCTTCGTTGGCGGCTGCTCCGGCTCTACCGGCGGTGGCATGAAAGTGATCCGGATTATTTTGATCATCAAACAGGGCATGCGCGAGATTATGCGCCTGATCCATCCCAACGCGGTGATTGCGGTCAAAGTGGGCAAAGTCAGCGTTCCCGACAGCATAGCCCAGGCGGTTTGGGGGTTCTTTTCGGTTTACGTTCTGCTGTTCTTTTTGATGCTGGTGGGGGTGATGGCGACCGGGGTTGACCAGATAACGGCCTGGTCGGCGGTGGGTTCGGCCCTCAACAACCTCGGCCCTGCACTGGGTGAATCCCATGCTCACTATGGCGAGATGCCCAGCCTGGCCAAATGGATACTGGTTATGGCCATGCTGCTCGGCCGCCTGGAAATTTTTACGGTACTGGTGCTGTTTACGCCCGCTTTCTGGCGGCGTTAACCCTCCAACCAGACACACTTATATGACCGAATTGAGAGCTGTTAATGAACCACGATGATACATCTCACCAAGAACCCCCCAACGCAGAAACGAGGCCACTATCTGAAGCAACAACCTCGCTTCCGGTCACCAGTGGGCCGCTAAAAACGTTCACCGTTGGTGAAACCCACTACACGCTGCTGGGCACTGCTCACGTATCGGCGGAAAGCGCCGACGATGTTCGCTCACTGTTGGGTAGCGACGCGTTTGACGCCGTCGCCATAGAGCTCTGTGACGCCCGCCACCACAGCATGTCCAACCCGGATGCCATGGGCGAGCAGGATCTTTTTCAGGTGTTCAGAGAAGGCAAAGCGGGCATGGTCGCTGCGAGCCTGGCGCTGGGTGCCTTTCAGCAGCGTATAGCCGACCAGTCCGGCATCCAGCCGGGGGCCGAAATGCGTGCGGCAGTTGAAGAAGCCAGCCGACTGAAGCTGCCGCTGCTGCTGGTCGACCGCGATGTCGGTATCACGCTGAAACGCATTTAC
Organism: Vreelandella sp. DA03-1M; assembly: GCF_055725665.1. Classification (NCBI taxonomy): domain Bacteria; kingdom Pseudomonadati; phylum Pseudomonadota; class Gammaproteobacteria; order Oceanospirillales; family Halomonadaceae; genus Vreelandella; species Vreelandella sp. DA03-1M. The sequence goes on along the minus strand of NZ_CM146798.1, from coordinate 628,237 downwards.
AGCAATGTACCCTGGTGGCAGCGCTTCTCGCTGTTTTCAGGCCTTATCGGCAGTGTGCTCTCCCGCCAGGATGTCTCCAAAGAGGATATCGAAAAGCTTAAAGAGGGCGATATGCTGGAGGCCACCTTCAGCGAGTTTGCCGCTGAGTCAGAAGCGCTCTATACGCCGCTGATTCGTGAGCGCGATCGCTATATGGCGCTACGCTTGGCTGAAGAGGCGCCGCCAGGGCGCTACAAGCACGTGTTAGTGGTGCTCGGCGCAGGCCACCTTAAAGGCACCGGCGAGCACCTTGAAGCGCCACTGCCTGCCGAGCCAAAAGTCGAACGCGAAGCCCTGGAAGCCACCCCGCCGCCGTCCAAGCTTTGGAAAGCGCTACCGTGGTTGATTACCGCACTGGTGCTTACCGGCTTTGCGATTGGTTTTTCCCGCAACACCGACCTTGGCTGGCAACTGGTGCTTGAGTGGTTCTTGATTAACGGCATTCTCTCGGGCGGTGCAACGATTATCGCCCTGGCCCACCCGGTGACAGTGATTGCTACGTTCTTTGCCGCGCCGCTCACCTCGCTCAACCCCACCATCGGCGCTGGCTTTGTGGCCGCCGGGGTTGAGCTATTTATGCGTAAACCCAAAGTGCGCGATTTTTCGTCCCTACGCCACGATGTCACGCAGCTCAAAGGCTGGTGGCAAAACCGCGTATCGCGCACTCTGCTGGTGTTTATTCTCGCCACGCTAGGCTCCGCGGTGGGCACTTGGGTAGCCGGGTTCAGAATCGCCGGTGCCCTGTTTGGCAGCGGCAGCGCGTAAAACGACCTTCGCAGCGCTCATATCTCTATGGGTGCTGCTTCTTGCTGAGCTAATAGGCGCCGCATTGCTGCGGTCGGTGAGTCGATTCTGTGATGCAGACGGCTCGCCGCGTAGCTATCGTTAAACACCTCAAAATAGTCATCCAGCACATCCGCAGCGACCGTATCCCCGCCCTGACGTAGCAGCTCAATAGCCACTTCCGCAGTACACAGGTGCGATTTTGACGCCGGTTTGCGCAGCCGATAACGCGTCTCCCGCTCAGTACTCAACGGCAGTACGGGAAGCGCGTCAAGGTAAGCACTTTTGCGAAACATCCGCCGCGCCTGACGCCAAGTGCCATCCAGAATGATAAATACTGGAATGCGCGCCTGCGCTTTCGCCGCATGCACCGCTTCAATACCCACTACCCGATCCGCGTAGTCGGGCTGGTCATCGGGGAAGATCACAAAGGGGACATAGCGAGGGTCTTTCAACAGCGCTGCCAGCTGCGCATCCGGTGCCGTACGGTACCAGGTAAAGATTCGCGTCTCGCTAAGCACATCACCAATCAAGCGACCGGTATTCGTCGGTTTGTAGTGCTCTATCGGATGCGTTAACAGCCATACCTGAGCGACGCTTTCCGCCTTCACTTGATAAGGACACAAACAATTTAGTGCCGGTAAATTGCACCCTTCACAGCGCGTGACAAAGCTACCACGGGCTTTAAATTCACGCCGGGGCGGACGCGGATGCTCATTGCTGGGACTGTTAACACAGTCCTTATCAATAGAGCCCTTATCAGCAGAGCTTTCAAAAGCAGACATCCGCGCTCCAAAGAGTGGGGGGAAACTAAGAGTGAAAAAGGGCGCAGAGTATAAATGAGCACGGCGTCTTTTGACGAATGTTTCCAACACCACCGTAAACCTACAAAATCTCCAACGTTGACACCCAAAGCGCAACGCCGCTAAAGTCTCGCCAACTGTCTAGTCAACTATTAAAGTTAAAAAGGTTTACACCATGACCGTGTCCCACGAACGATTTCACGAACAGCGTCACGATTGGACGCTAGAAGAGATCAATGCGCTTTTCGCGCTGCCGTTCAATGACCTGCTGTTTCAAGCTCAGCAGGTTCACCGTGCCCACTTCGATGCAAACGCGGTGCAGGTCTCTACCCTGCTGTCGATTAAAACCGGCGCCTGCCCGGAGGATTGCAAATACTGTCCCCAATCCGGCCACTACAATACCCAGCTGGAGAAAGAGAAGCTGCTGGAAATTGAAAAGGTGGTCGAACAAGCCAAGGCAGCGAAAGAAGCCGGTGCCAGCCGCTTTTGTATGGGCGCGGCGTGGCGTAGCCCCCGTGATAAAGACTTGCTGTTAGTCGAAGAGATGGTTCGTCAGGTGAAAGCGGTAGGCCTGGAAACCTGTATGACGCTGGGGATGGTCGACGGCGAACAGGCCAGCCGACTGGCCACGGCTGGGCTCGATTACTACAACCACAACCTGGATACCTCGCCAGAGTTCTACGGCGAGATTATCACCACCCGCACCTATTCCGATCGGCTGGAAACCCTCTCCAACGTGCGCGATGCGGGCATGAAAGTGTGCTCCGGCGGCATTCTCGGCATGGGTGAAGATGCCCAAGATCGTAGTGCCCTGCTGCAACAGCTGGCCAAACTCTCCCCGCACCCTGAATCCGTGCCGATCAATATGCTGGTAAAAGTACCCGGCACGCCGCTGGAAAATGTCGAAGACTTAGACCCGATCGAATTCATCCGCGCCATTGCGGTCGCCCGCATTATGATGCCGCAAAGCCATGTGCGTCTCTCCGCTGGCCGCGAGCAGATAAACGAATCGACCCAGGCGCTCGCGTTTTTGGCAGGCGCCAACTCGATCTTCTACGGCGACAAACTGCTGACCACCAGCAACCCCCAAGTGGATCGCGACCGTGCGCTGTTTGCCAAGCTGGGCCTGCACCCAGAGAAGCGCGAGACCTGCGAAAGCGAGGATACCCAAGCAGCCCGCCTTGCCCAACAGGCACAACAGCAGATGCACGCCGAACGCGTTGCCGAGCTGGCGGTAGACGCCAGTGTCTAAAGCGTGGCAAAAGCGTCTGGCCGACGCCCGCGCTCATCGTCAACAGAGGGAGCGCTGGCGCACTCGTCAGGTAGCCAAAAGCAATACCCTCGACTTTGCCGGTAACGACTACCTGGGCCTTGCCAAAGATCCTCGCGTTTTAGAGGCCCAGGCGGAAGGCGCGCGTAGACTTGGCGCGGGTGCAGGCGCTTCGCATTTGGTCAGCGGTCATCTGAAGATTCACGACGCCCTGGAAGAAGCATTAGCGCGCTGGACAGGCCGCGAACGTGCGCTGCTTTTTTCCACCGGCTATATGGCCAATCTCGGCGTGCTGCAGGCGTTGGCAGATCGCCATACCGCACTTTTCCAGGATCGCCTCAACCACACATCGCTAATTGATGGCGCCGCATTAAGCGGCGCTCGCTCCCGGCGCTTTCATCACCGCGATGCCATTGATCTGGAAAGCCTGCTGTCGCGCAGTGAGTGCGCGCATAAGCTCGTGGTCAGCGATGGCGTTTTCAGTATGGATGGCGATATCGCTGACATCGCAAGCTTAATCACCGTCGCTCAACGCCACGATGCGTGGCTAATGATCGACGATGCCCACGGCGTAGGCATGATAGGCGACAATGGCAGCGGCTGCGTGGGCAGCGCCTGGAGTAGTAAGGACGTGCCGATTCTTGTCGGCACGTTAGGAAAAGCGTTAGGTACCGCCGGGGCCTTTGTTGCTGGCGATACCGAGTTAATCGATCACCTGATCCAGTTTTCACGCAGCTATATTTACACCACCGCCCAGCCTCCGGCCATCGCCGCCGCGACGTTAAAAGCGCTGGAGATCGTTCAAAGTGAACCGGAACTTCGCGCTCAGCTAAACGCCAATATCGCTTACTTTCGCCATGAGGCGCTGCAACTAGGGCTACCGCTCAGCGATTCGGCCACTCCCATTCAGCCGCTGATCCTGGGCGATGAAACGCGCACCCTAAGCTGGGCGTTGCAGCTCCAGCAAAAGGGTATACAGGCGGGGGCGATTAGACCGCCAACGGTGCCCAAGGGTGAATCCCGTCTGCGTGTGACTTTAAGTGCGCGCCATCAGCACGACGATATCGATCAACTGATAGCCGCGCTCCACCACTGTCAGCACCAAGAGGCCTTATGCAGCCCCTGCGTTTAATTCTGCTCTCTGGCTGGGGAATCGACCAACGTATTTGGCAGCCGCTCGAGGCGCACTGGCCCACTAATCTAACAGCCCAGGCGGTAGAGTGGCCCGGCTACGGCGGTACGACCCCGCTTGCGGCCAACGCGACCTTGGAAGAGCTGCCAGACGCCATGGCCGAGCCGTTAGCCAGCGATGCGATCTGGGTCGGCTGGTCACTGGGCGGACTACTGGCTACGGCGCTACTGGCGTATCTCCCCCCACCTCGGGGTTTGATTCTGCTTGGTGCGGGGGATACGTTCTGTGCAAAAGACAAGGTCAGCGCCACAGGTGGTGTCACTAGCGCAGAGCTGAGCGCCTTCCAACGCGCCTTTCAGCGCGACCCCACCGCGACATGGCAACACTTTTTGCGCTGGCAGACCCAAGGGGAGCCCAGCCCCCGGCAGGCTCACCGGCAACTGCGTGATTTATTGGGCGACACCCCGCCTGCCGACAGCCTCACCTTGGCTACCGGCTTACACTGGCTGTCCACCATTGATAATCGCCCACGCCTAGCGGCTTCCCCTTGCCCGGTGGTACGTCTCACCGGCGAACATGATCCCTTTATCAGCCCCGCCCAGCACCACGTAAGCAAGTCCCTAAGCGGTGTCGGCCACTGCCCGATGCTCTCGCAGCCCCAGGTGCTCGCCGCCGCGATTATCCGTCATGCTACCCAGATGACTAACGTCAGCACGGCGGTTTTATGAGCGACCTAACGCTGAACAGCGAGGTTAACTGGCAAGCACGGGTCGCCCACGCCTTTTCCCGGGCTGCGCCCCGCTATGATGTACTCGCCACTGCCCAGCGCCAAATAGGCGAAATGCTTTGGGATTCGTTACCTCCAAGCGCTTTTAACGTGTTGGATATGGGGTGCGGTACCGGCTACTGGACTCAGCAGTTGGCTGAACGTTACCCCCAAGCCCGCGTAACGGGGCTCGATATCGCCCCCGGCATGCTCGAACAGGCACGTCAGCGCTATAGTGAAAGTATCCACTGGCAACCGGGTGACGCTGTGGCCCTGCCGTTTGGTAAGCACACCTTTGATCTAGTGTTTTCCAACTTGGCGGTGCAGTGGTGTCGCAATATTGGCGCGGTGATGGAGGAGCTTTACCGGGTTCTCACACCCGGCGGGGAGGCGCATATCACCACGCTGCTGCCCGGCATCCTGGAGGAGATTGCCTTTGCCTGGCAGCGCCCCGAGGCGCTGCTGCAAATGCCTGATCGCGCCAGTGTCGAGAGGGCCATCGGCGAAAGCGGCTTAACCATCACCCGTCAGGCGGCCAGCGTTGAGCGCTTCAGTTACCCTGACTTGAAGGCGGTAATGGCGTCTATCAAAGGTGTCGGCGCTCAGATTGCCCGGCCACAGGCCAGCCTTAGCCGAAATGACGTCGCCGCCGCACAAGCGCGCTTTGAACAACTCCGCCAGCCGGAAGGCCTACCCGTGAGCTACCACTGCTTAACGCTGCACTTGGAAAAATCGCTATGAACGTCTGGTTTGTGACGGGCACCGATACCGATGCGGGTAAAACCCTAGTGACCAGTGGATTGCTCTATGCCGCCCGCCAACAGCAGTTGAGCACGCTGGGCTTAAAACCCATCGCCTCAGGCAGCCAAGCGACGCCTGAAGGCCTGCAAAATAGCGATGCCCTCGCCCTTCAGCATCAAAGCGTGCCGCCGGTCGACTACGTCAAGGTGAATCCCATCGCCTTTGCCCCCGCTATTGCGCCCCATCTTGCCGCGCTAGAGACGGGCCAGCCGCTTGAGGTTAGCGCTATCGTTAGCTTGTTGCGCGAAACGCTTAGCCAAACACCCAGAGATATCACCCTGATTGAAGGCGCCGGTGGCTGGCGCGTACCGTTAAACGCGCAGGAAGATTTCGCCGACCTGGCGATAGCGCTTGAGCTGCCGGTGATTCTGGTGGTTGGCCTAAAGCTGGGCTGCTTAAACCATGCCCGCTTAACAGCAGAAGCCATTCGCGCCGACGGCTTGGTAGTAGCAGGATGGGCGGGCAGCGTAGTTGATCCCGCTTTTGCGGCTGACACAGCCCGCTTTGAGGCCAATATCGCCCATCTAAACGCCAAACTCGCGGCGCCCTGTTTAGGCATTATTCCCCATCTTGATGCCCCCGACGCCGCAACTGCCGCCCCCTATCTCTCCCTGGAGCCGTTATGAACACGCCGGTTTGGCATCCTTATGCCCACTTAAAAACCCAAACGCCCGCGCCCAAGGTGGTGGGCGGTGACGGTACTCACTTTGTGCTCGAGAGCGGCGAACGCTTATTGGATGCCACCTGCTCCTGGTGGTGCATGATTCACGGCTATGGCCACCCGCGCCTGGTGGCGGCCATTCGCGAGCAGGCAGGTGAGCTGTGCCATGTGATGCTTGGCGGCTTAACCCACGACCCCGCCGACCAGTTGGCGCGCGAGCTGGTGCGCATTACCCCCGCCGGGCTGAACCACGTTTTCTATTCGGACAGCGGCTCGGTAGGCATGGAAGTGGCGATGAAAATGGCCCTCCAGTACCAGGTACTCACCGGCAACCCCGGCAAGCAAAAGATGCTCTCGTTGATGAAGGCCTACCACGGTGACACCACCGGCTGCATGGCAGTGTGCGACCCGGAAGAAGGCATGCACAGTCTGTTCGCCAGCCTACTCCCCCAACACCATTTCGCCCCGGCACCTACGGCTCCTTTTAATGCTAGCGCTGAACAGGTTGAACACGATCTTGGCGCCCTGCGCAGCGTACTTGAGCGCCACCATGAGGAGATCGCCGCCCTACTAATGGAGCCGCTTTTACAAGCTGCTGGCGGGCTTAATATGACCTCGCCGGACTATGTCACTGGCGCCAGGGAACTGTGCGATGAGTTTGGGGTGCTGTTGATTTTTGACGAAGTCGCCACCGGCTTTGGCCGCACCGGCAAACTGTTTGCTGCCAATCACGCGGGGGTCACGCCGGATATCATGGTGCTTTCCAAAGGCTTGACCGGCGGCTATTTAGGCCACGCTGCGACGCTCGCCACAGATCGCGTCCACGACGCCTTTGTCGGCGATACTCCCCAGCACGCCTTTATGCACGGGCCTACCTTTATGGGCAACCCGCTGGCCTGCCGCGTGGCGCTGGAAAGCCTGCGCGTCTTCGAGGAAGAGAATTACCTGGGCAAAATTGCCAAGCTCAGCCAGCAGTTGCAGCATGAGCTACTTGAAGACCAAGCGCTGAATGCACATCCGGCCGTGGCTGACGTTCGAGTCCTTGGCGCCACCGCCGTGATCGAAGCGCACTCCGCCGAGGCGCTAAAAGGCGTAGGCGACTTCGCCCGCGAGCGCGGCGTATGGCTGCGCCCCATTGACCGCTGGCTCTACACCATGCCCGCCTACATCACCTCGGAAGCGGAAATCACTCAGATTACCAGCGTGATGAAAGCATGGTTTCTTGAGTCGTAATGGCTCAGGAAAGCAGCAAATTACCCTGCTGCTTCCAACGATTCACTAGCGCCGGAACGTCTTCTCCGCCAGTGGCATTGATTGCCAGCACACACGGCGGGCCTCGTTCGCGGCGCGTATCACTGCAGTCCGTCCTGACCGTCGATCAGCACCAGTGTCTGTTCTGCCGTGACCCGCATCAGACATTGCGCGGTTGCAGGGCTACCGCCGGTGCCGCCACCCCATTTCGCCCGCTCGAAATCGCAGCGGGCATCGCGGTAGCCGATCCAGGCCCGTTGCATAGCCTTCAGCGTTGGCGCCTGTGCCGGTGTGTTCCAACTGTCATCCTCTGCCTCAGCGTCAGCTGAGGCGTACATCGCCATCAGGTCGCTGTAAGCGGTGTTTAACCTGTCGTCCCAAAACTGCCGTTCCCGATCTAGACAACCCCCCATAACGACGGTCGTGGAACCGCCCTCTGTGTCAGCCATGCAGGCATTAGCGGATTCACCAACGCAGGCCAGCCGAGCGTCACCCGATGCGTCAGCAAGGCAGGACTGCGTTGCCTCGTTCGAATAAGTCATATCCTGCGCGGCAACACCGCCCGTCCAAGCCATCACGATAACAATGCTACAGATTGCGCTCTTCACGTGCTTTTTTCCCTTTATATTTGCGTGCTCGGCGCCACCGCCCTGATTGAAGCGCCCTCGCAGAAGGCTGTGCCGAGCCGGTCTCGAATTTTTAAGACAACAGCAAATTACCCTGCTGCTTCCAGCGATTTACCAACGCCGGAACGCCTTCTCCAGCGGTGGTATTGATTGCCAGCACACCCGGCGGGCTGAGCATATCCGCCTCAGGGTCGACCAGCGCGCAGGGTGTGTCGTAGTCAATGTAAGAGAGCAGCGAAGCGGCAGGCATGACCGCCAGCGACGTGCCCACGACCAGCAGAAAATCAGCCTGGCTAACAAGTTCACAGGCATCTTCAAACAGCGGCACCGACTCTCCAAACCAGACCACATCGGGACGCAGCTGGCTGCCTTTATCGCAGACATTCCCCAGCTCAATCCCCCCTTTGGGCAGCGGGTAGCGCATACGCTCATCGATGGAAGAGCGTGCTTTTAAAATCTCACCGTGCAGGTGCAGCACGTGTCGGGAGCCTGCTCGCTCGTGCAGGTCATCGATATTCTGGGTAATGATACTGACGCTAAAGCCGCCTTGCTCCAGAGCAGCCAGCGCTTTATGGGCGGCGTTGGGCTTGGCACGACGGATCTGCTCGCGGCGCTGATTATAGAAATCCAACACCTGCTGCGGATTGCGCTGCCACGCCTGGGGGGTAGCCACATCCTCGACCGGGTGGTTTTCCCACAGGCCGTCGCTGGCGCGAAAGGTTTTAATCCCGCTCTCGGCGCTAATCCCCGAGCCGGTTAATACCACCAAATGCGGGCTTGCTGCCATGTTTACCTCGTCGTTTATGTTCCACTTTTTCTTAAGTCAAACACTAATATACTAGCTGCCCGATGCTGCCCGCAAAACGCTGCTTGTTACGGTAAGGATAAACATCGATGACGCGCCCATCGATGATGGCCTGCTGCAGTTCCAGCCAGTATTCCGGATCAAATAGCTCGGGGTGCTGCGCCATGAACATATCGCGCAGCGCCTTATTAGCGAACATGAAAGGGCCAAACTCCTCTGGAAAAATATCGTTAGGACCGATGGACAACGTATCCCCCCCCTGGAAGTCATTGCCCTGGGATTTGGGCATATGCCGAAAACGACACTCGGTGAGGTAGCAGACTTCATCGTAGTCGTAGAAAATCACCCTTCCATGGCGTGTCACGCCAAAATTTTTCAGCAGCATATCGCCGGGAAAAATATTCGCCGCAGCCATTTGCTTAATGGCATTGCCGTAATCCTTAAGCACCATCTCCTTCTCTTGGTCGCTGCACTGCTCCAGATAGATGTTCAGCGGTGTCATCATGCGCTCGGTATAGCAATGTTTGATAATCACCTTATCGCCTTTCAACACAACGGTTGAGGGCGCCACTTCCAGTAAGTGCTCCAGACACTCCGGCGCAAAATGATCCTGACGGACAATAAAATTGGAGAACTCTTGCGTATCGGCCATACGCCCTACTCGGTCATGGCGCTTTACTAGTCGATACTTTTCGCGCACCACGGCGTGGGTCACGTCTTTGGCCGGGTCGAATTTATCTTTAATGATCTTAAACACGGTTCGAAAACTGGGCAGCACAAACACCGCCATCACCATGCCACGCACGCCAGGGGCAATAATAAACTGTTCCTCCCGCTTGGCGACCTGACGATTCAGCGCCCGGAAAAGTTCGGTTTTACCATGTTTGAAGAAGCCGATTGAGGCATAGAGCTCACCTTCTGGCTTATGCGGCATCAACTGCTGAAGATAATCGACAAACTCCCTGGGTACCGCCACCTCCACCTGAAAGTAAGCGCGGGTGAAGGAGAAGATAATCGACACCTCGTCAGTTTCGATCAATACCGTATCCAGGCTCAGGCTGGCATCGCCTCCTGCCTGCTCACCAAAACCCTCGCCGTGGAGTACCGGTAGCACCAGTGGCACCTGCTCACCGCCGCCGATAATCCGTCCCACCAGATAAGCCCCTTTATTGCGATAAAAGACGCTATTCAGCAGCTCGATTTCAGTATCATCGTCGTCCAACATCGCCGAGGGTAAGTGCTGCTGTAAGAAGGTGGCGCCGAGGTGGGTATCCTGGTCTATCTCCGCAAAGCGATTTTCGAAGGGAGCATCGATAAGCGCCCATTTGAGCGCAGCTTGCCAGTCGCCGTTAACCTGTTTGCGACGGCATAAGTCAATTCCCGAGCGGTGGGCGGCATCCTCCCGGGAGCTATACACAAACATCCAGTCGTTGCGAATATGGCGATGATGGAAAATCGCACAGAACAGCGAGTTAAAAAAGGTTTCAGCGAGTTCATAATCGAGTCGGAGGCTGATCAGCTCAGCGTAGTGGTTGCGCGCCTCTCGCCAGCACTCGCAGTGGGATACCACTTCGGGATCGAAAGTGCGCTTTAAGCGCCCCAGGGTAACGTCGATTTTCTCCTTATATAGATTGATCCGCTCCGCGGAGGCTTGCTGCGTTTCGCGCCACGCCGCGTCACGGAAACGACGGCTGGCATCGGCAGTAATCTCTTTAAAACGCGCACGGTACTCATCGAAGCCATGCAAAATCGTCGTCGCTAAGCGGTATGCAGGTGCGTGCTTCACGGGCCGTACTCCTGTGGATTTACGCTAGTAGCGTTGCCTAACGGTAAACTACATGCGAGACGACCTTGGTGGATACCCGTGCTCCGTTAACGAACAGATTCAATGCGGCTGACCTGCAAACGGAAAGGCCCTGCCGTTCGATCCGCAATTAAAAAGCCGAGCTGGTGAATCTCGCTGGGCGTGACTGCGGGGGCATCGTTGAGCAGCGTGCCACGCCGCACCGCCTCAAAGACGCTCCAGGGGAAGTGCAGCGTTTCCCAGCTATCCTGAGCAGGCGTAAATTTCACTCGGTACGCTGAGGCATTGCCAAGGGAGGTGCTTTTCAGGCGCAACTGATAGGTACGCCCATCGCCCCGCACTGTCAGCGCTATTCCCCAGGCATCCGCCAGGGTTGGTTCAAAACCGTTGGGCTCGCGGCGAACCGAGGCAAAGCCCCCGCCGTTTTCCAGCGACACCTCGCCATGAAAGCGCCCTTCGTTGTCAGTAACGCTAAATGTGCTCTGAGAAACACCGCCCATTACGCCATCGTCAACCGCGTACCAGCGCTGCTGCTCGTTTGGGTTATCAAATGTCAACGCCATGATTACTCCTTCTCATTAGCTAAAAAAGCCTCTTTGCCGCAGGGCAAAGAGGCTCGTTCAGCCTAGGTGATTAACCTTGCAAATTATAGCTTCGCCGTCGTGACCGCTGGTTCTGAATCCTGGCTATCCAGCTCTTCAGGTGATGTGACCACTAGCGCAAACTCCTCCTCGGCGGTTTTCGCAACGAGATGATTCTTGCTATAGAGGAAGAAGTAGGCTGCGCCAACAATGAACAGCACAATGGTGTAGTTAAAGGCACGTGGGTCGAAGGCGTATACCCCGGTGAGCGCGACCAGGGAAAGCACCAGCGCAATGCCTGATGTGACAACACCGCCAGGGGTTTTATACGGGCGAGGCAGATCAGGCTGCTGCACACGCAGCATAATGTGGCTCAGTGCCATCAGTGCGTAGGAAATGGTTGCTCCGACCACGGCCATCCCCAGCATTAAGTCGCCTTCACCGCTGAGTGAGACTAAAAAGCCAAATACGCCCGGTACGATCAACGCCAAATAAGGCACCTTACGCCCGCTAGTCAGCGATAAGCGCTTAGGCAAATAGCCCGCCCGTGAGAGCGCAAATACCAATCGGCTGTAGCCGTAAATAATCGAAAAGAACGAGGCAATTAGCCCAGCCAAGCCCAGCACGTTAACCAGCGTGGCCAGGGTCGGGTTGCCCGCCTCGTTCAACGCATCTACTAATGGCACGCCGCTTTGGCCAATCATTTCGGCACCCGCCGCACCGGCCAGCAGCACCACGACTAACAGTGCAGTGAAGAGCAGAAACAGCATCGCCGCGATAATGCCTTTGGGCATATCTCGGGCGGGGTCTTTAGCCTCTTCCGCCGCCAGCGGTACACCTTCCACTGCCAGGAACAGCCACATACCAAACGGCAGCGCCGCCCAAACGCCGTACCAGCCAAACGGCATAAAGGTGCTGGCGCCCGCCGCATCAGTGGGCGCAATATCAAACAGGTTGGCAGCATCGAAACTGCCTATCAGCGCGACAGCGGTCGCCAGAATGGCGAACACCGCTAGGCCACTAATCACCATCATGACCTTGAGCGCTTCCCCCACGCCTGCCAAATGAATGCCAATAAACACGGCGTAGAAAATCAGGTACACCAGCGGGCCGTCAATACCGATTAACGCCTCTACCGCGGCACCGATAAAGATCACAATCGCCGCTGGGGCCAAGGCGTACTCGATCAATACCGCCAACCCGGTTAAGTAACCACCGGCAGGCCCCATTGCCTGGCGGGCAAAGCTATAGCCACCGCCTGCTGCGGGAAGTGCCGCTGACATTTCCGCGAGCGACAGCACCAAAGCCAAGTACATCAGCGCCATCAAACAGGCGGCAATCGCAAAGCCACCCCAGCCCGCTTCAGCGATGCCAAAGTTCCACCCGGCGAAGTCACCGGAAATGACGTAGGAAACCCCAAGCCCTGCTAGCAGTATCCAGCCAGCGGTGCCTTTGCGTAGTTGGCGTTTTGCCAAATACACCTGATCAATCGATGGTTGTGTCATCGTTTTGCCCTTTCAGTGTGGAACGAAATCGTCGTCAGCGGCGTGCTGTTGTTTACTAACGCTGTTCCATTTTGTTATGTGACTGTTGTTGTTTGATCGTTGTTATAGGTGTCGTTTTTGGGGCGAAGCTAATCCGCCACCAGGAAGTTACGCGTCGAGCCTGATGCTGATTCGCCTTCCAACACATCGTCTTCGCTGCGGTCTTTCAACTTAACGCCAGACAATTTGAGCTGGCGGGCCTCTTTTAAGAGTAGAAAAAAGCGTCTAGCGGCCTCCTCTATTTGCAAACCCGCCGGGCGCACGTTGGAAATGCAGTTGCGCCGGTCATCCTTAAGCCCCGGTTCCGGTGCCCAGGTCATATACAGCCCTAAGCTATCTGGCGAGCTTAGCCCTGGTCGTTCGCCGATCATCACCAGCACGGCGTCAGCATTGAGCAGCCCTCCAATCTCATCGCCAATGGCCACCCGCCCCTGCTCAACAATCGTTAACGGCGCTAGCTGCCAATCGGCGGCGTCACTGCTCAACATCTGATAAAGCGTGCTAAGAAAGGGCGCGCTGTTTTGCTGCACGGCCAGCGCGGAAAGCCCATCGACCACAACCACCGCAAGGTCATAGCGTTGCTGAGAAGTAGCCGCTTGCTGCAACTGCTCTCGGGTCTCGTCGTTAAGGCGACGGCCATAGTCGGGTCGTTGCAGATACATGGCGCGGTCTTGAGCGTGGCTGTGTAGGCGAAGCGGCGCCTCAGTCAAATTGAGGGCTTGGGTCAGCTCGTTGGAGAGCGTTTCCACATCCAGCGGACAGTGAACCGCATCCTGGGCTTGGGCATGGGCTAACTGAAATGCCAGCAGTTTGCTGGTCGGCAGGCTAACCCCAGCGCGCCCCAGACCAATGCGCGCATCGGTAAAGGCATTTAGCCGCTCCCAAGGGTTTTCCACTACGATGGGGGATGAGGGTTTATGTGACATGTCGCGGCTCCTTGGGCAGGTGGCGCAGGCTGTTGGCAAAGGCGGCGGGAAGCTGGTCATTGAGCCGGTGGGTGCTGACATCCTGGAAAATCTGCATCTCTTCGAGCCAGCGTTCAAATTCGGGCGCGGCCTTGAGCCCCAGGACTCGCCGTGCGTAGAGGGCATCGTGGAAGGAAGTCGTCTGGTAATTGAGCATAATGTCGTCGGAGCCGGGAATGCCCATAATGAAATTGCAGCCCGCCACGCCCAGCAGCGTCAGCAGGTTATCCATATCGTTTTGATCGGCTTCGGCGTGGTTGGTGTAGCAGACATCGCAGCCCATGGGGACGCCTAACAGCTTGCCGCAGAAGTGGTCTTCAAGGCCCGCACGGGTGATCTCCTTGCCGTCGAACAGGTACTCGGGGCCGATAAAGCCCACCACGGTATTGACCAGCAGCGGATTGAACTTACGCGCTACCGCGTAAGCGCGGGCTTCGCAGGTTTGCTGGTCGAGCCCGTGGTGGGCATCGGCGGAGAGCGAGCTGCCCTGGCCGGTTTCGAAATACATCACGTTGCGGCCCACCGTGCCGCGATTGAGCGACTGCGCCGCAGCTTCGGCTTCGGCGAGAGTACCCAAATCAAAGCCAAAGCTGCGGTTGGTGGCTTCGGTGCCGCCGATCGACTGAAAGACCAGATCCACCGGGGCGCCCTGCTCGATCGCCTCCAAGGTGTTCGTTACGTGGGTAAGCACGCAGGCTTGGGTGGGAATTTGATACTTCTGAATTACCTCATCCATCAGGCGCATCAGCTTGACGCTCTGGGCGACGTTATCTGTCGCGGGGTTGATGCCAATGACTGCATCGCCGCTGCCATAGAGCAGGCCATCTAAAATACTGGCCGCAATACCGGTTACATCATCGGTGGGATGGTTGGGCTGAAGGCGTGTCGAGAGCCGCCCCGGCAGGCCAATCGTATTGCGAAAAGCGGTGGTGACCCGGCACTTTTTAGCCACCAGAATCAAATCCTGATTGCGCATCAGCTTGCTGACGGCGGCGGCCATTTCTGGGGTAATTCCCGCTTTTACTTCTGTTAATACGTCACTAGTTGCGTGATCGGATAAGAGCCAGTTACGAAAGTCGCCGACGGTGAGGTGACGTAGGGGAGCGAAGGCGTCGGCGTCATGATCGTCAATAATCAGCCGGGTAATCTCATCCTCTTCGTAAGGAATCAGGGCCTCATTCAAAAAAGTGGTAAGCGGGAGGTCGGCGAGTACCATTTGAGCGACCACGCGCTCTTCAGCGCTCTCCGCCATTACCCCGGCCAAGCGGTCGCCGGAACGAGGCGGTGTGGCTTTGGCCATCAACTCTGCCAGGCTTGCAAAGCGATAGCTGCGGCTTCCCACCGTGGTGTGATAGGTCTGCGCCATAGAGCGGTCCTTTTTGTCATGACTGCTTTACATCGCGCTGGCTGCGCGTTGAGGTACGAAACTTGCTTGTTTCCACCATAGCGCTATCACTAGAGAGGGAGTATCGAGTTTTGGCAAACCCAAGAATATTTAATAAATTTAAATAAATACATAAAGTTAGGACGTTAGTCCAGCAATATTGAATGCATATAACGCCACAAGGAGAGCCCCATGACCACGCTCGACAACGCATTTGCACCAAAAAGATGCGTTCAGGAAGCGTTCGATGCCGATGAGCACGCGCAAAACCTGACGCGCTGGCAGCAGGAGTACGACCAGCTCAGCCCTGGCAGCTTCTATGGTCGCCTGGATGAAGTGGCATTAGAAACGATGCAAGTTTTCAAGGAGCACACCGGACAAGCGCTACGCCAGCAGTGTCGGGTATGGCCAAACTCGCTATGGATCGGCATCCCCACGACGCGACATGGCACGCGGATCAATGGCCAAGCGCTTAGCGAGGGCGACGTCATGTGCCGCCCCGGTGGGCGGGATTTTGAATTGGTGACGCCGGAAGGATTCGACATCTATGGGCTGGTGATTCAATTGCCAGCGTTAGCAGAGGCGGCCAAGCGGCAGGGGATGAGCTTAGATACAGGCTGGCACGTCATGCCCCGTCGGCAAGCGGCGACCGAAACGCTCAATGCCGTCGCGTTTCTTATCGAGCGCCTGCTGACTAGCCAAACGCTGGCAATTGCCAGCCATATACATCAAGACATTCTGCTGATGGCGCTGCTTGAACTCCTGCAAGCCGAACAGCCTAGTGCAGAGCTGCCCCCCAGCTACGCGCACCGCAAGGAAGTGGTTGACCGGGTGAAGCGCTACGTGGACGAGCATATGGATGGCCCGGTCACCATGGATGAACTGTGCCAGTTGACCCATGTTAGTCGGCGCACGCTGCAGTACAGCTTTACGGCCATTTTGGGCATTAGCCCGCTGCAGTATTTACGTTTAACGCGGCTCAATCGTGTCCGTCGGGCGCTGCGAGCCGCATCACCCGAACAGTCGGTAACGGAAATAGCCACTTACTGGGGCTTCTGGCATCTGGGCCAATTCGCCCACGACTATAAGCAGCAGTTTGGTGAGTGTCCGTCACATACGCTTAACCCAAAAGTAAGCTTAGCTAAAGGTCGGTAGATCCGTGGATTCACGCCCTGGCAGACCCAATTCAAACCAACTGTGATGCGCCTTACTATCGACCCATAGGTGATAGTGCAATTGAGATATCATCACTGGATCATCTAGAAAATCCAATCGTTCCAATCGACTCATCCCCGCTGGCCCCATCAACACGGCGCGAGAAACCCGCTCGGCTCGGCGCTGGCGTATGGGCGCGACATCGGTGTGCCGTGATGTGCCTAAAGCCGTCGCCAACGCATTAGGCACGGGCTCTACCACCACTCGGACAAAAGAGGGTGCCGACATCCCGGTGTTCATCTGGGCAAGCAAACTCACCATGCGTCGCAGCACCCGTGGTGGCTGCGTTTCTTCAGGAATCCGGAACAGCCGCTTTTGAAAGCAGAACCGCCCTAACGAGACACGGCTCGACAGTGCCGATACCGGGATAGACAGCATCAAAGCGACGACGATGGGCGAGAGCCACCAAAGAAAGGTAGGCTCCATAACGTAAACACCCGCTGCCCACACAGCTCCAATGAGAGTCTGTGTCCAATGAGCTCGGATGGCATCCCCCCATGTCGTATCGCTATTTTCCCGCGATGGTGAGCGCCATTGCACCGCCCACCCCATTACTGACGTGAGTACAAACCGGGTATGAAACAGCATTCTTACCGGCGCTAACAACATCGAGAATAGCGACTCGAGCACCATGCTCGTCAATACCTTGAGCGGCCCGCCATAGTGGCGGCTACCTTTTATCCATACCAGCAATACGCTTAGCAACTTGGGCAAGAACAGCAGTAATGCCGTCACGCCGAACAAGCCCACCGCTAAGGTGGGATTCCATTGCGGCCAAACAGGAAACAGCATCCCCGGCTCGGGAAAGTAGTCGGGCGTGCTAAAGCTATGCACGGCTAGAAGTGCGGTGGAAAGAATTAAAAAAAGGCACCATAGCGGCGCTGACAGATAAGACATTAAACCGGTCAGGAAGACGGCACGGTGTACCGGATGAATACCTTGTGAGAAAAACAGCCGGAAGTTCATCAAATTTCCGTGACACCAGCGCCTGTCGCGATTGAGCTCATCCAGCAAATTAGGCGGCATTTCCTCATAGCTGCCTTCCAGTTTATAGGCAATCCACACCCCCCAACCCGCACGTCGCATCAGCGCCGCCTCGACAAAGTCATGGGATAAAATCTCCCCCGACATGGAGCCTTTACCGGGCAGCGGCGCCAGTATGCAGTGCTGCATAAACGGGGCCAGACGAATGATCGCGTTATGGCCCCAGTAGTGCGACTCGCCCAGTTGCCAAAAATGGAGCCCGGCGGTAAATAGCGGCCCGTAAACCCGCGTCGCAAACTGCTGCATGCGGGCGTACAGATTTAGGCGCCCCGAAGCGCGTGGTGCTGTTTGGATAATGCCGACCCTGGAGTGCACCTCCATCATTTGCACCAGTCGGGTCAGGCATTTGCCGCTCATGACACTATCGGCATCCAGCACCACCATATAACGATAGAGCGCCCCCCAGCGACGGCAAAAATCGTCAAGGTTACCGCTTTTGCGTTTGACACGGCGCTGCCGACGGCGATAGTAAACTTGGCCGAAAGCATTCAGGTCACGGCACAACACCAGCCAGGCGTAGGTTTCTTGAATGGCAATATCGGGATCAGACGTATCGCTCAGGATGAAGATGTCAAAATGCCGATCATTACCCGTGCTGCGCAAAGACTCCAGGGTGGCGCGCACGCCGGCAAATACCCTGGCAACGTCCTCGTTACATATGGGCACCAGCAACGCTGTGCGCGCCTCATCATCAATCGGCTCGTCACCCACCTCGCTATCAATGGCGTAACGGTCATGGCGGCGTAATAGCTGGAAAAACCCCATCAAGGCCGTCCAAAACCCGGCCGATACCCAGGCGAATAGCAGCACAAACAACGATAGGATAGTGATCTCAAGCCACTGCAGGCCTTGGCCGGGGAGTACAGTGCGCATCTGATTGGCGGCAATGATACTTTGACCAAAAATCAGCACCAGCAAAATCCAACGACGCCTTCTGGCGACCCACTTCCAGGACGCGGAGGGTGACTCTCTTCTGCGCTTTCGAAAATCCCCGTTAGCCCAGCGCTTGAAACGTCGACCAATATTTATGAAAGGATTGGTCGACCACTTCTGGGGGGCCAACGGCGTGCGTTTCATCGGTGGCGCAGTGCGTAGACGCGTAATGCCAGATGCATCCGTTGACAATACCTCTGGCGGCGCTAACGGCGGCTCTGCATAGGCAAGCGCCAAGCGTCGTCCCACTGATAAGGCCGCTGGATCATCACTATTTTTATTCTGCCAATCACCTTCACCCTCGCTATCTCCACCCAACGCAGCATGTAGCGAAGCCATATCCTGTTTATCAAGGTCACCGACTAATAACGAGTAGCGCTCCTTACGATCCCGGGTCTCCAATGCCAATCGTTCTAAATACAGATCCGTTGGCGTTGCCTGGGAAGAGGACATTGTCTCAGCCATTAGCGGGCAGCCTGTAATACCAAGTCTCGGACATTTGCTTGCCCTCGAGTACTAGCTTGGCCCTGATATCCAAAGGCTGGTTGCCATTATCGCGCTTCACGTTAACAAACACACGCCAACCGTTGGTCGCTGGATTATGCACAACGCGACTATTGGCTAATTCGCCATTATCGCCAACGCTGGCCTCTACGCTCATATTGGCATCGCTGGGGATGCCGGAAAGCGAGGGCCCGATAAAATCGAGGACGAAAGCGAGCGTACCGTCAGGCTCACGCACCAGATTATCGCGTATCACTTCTCCCCGTGAGCGACGTGTTTCTTCAACCCACGCAAGCTGAGGATCAAGGTGACGGCTTTCATCGGTTGTAAACGTAATACGGTAATCGAACGCCAGCGGTGTTTCAGGATCATGCGTTTCGTCAGCCAACCACATTGATACGATGTTGTCGTTGGTCTCGTTGTCGGTGGGAATCTGGATCAACTCAACGCTACCGGCCCCCCATTCGTTTTGTGGCTCAACCCAGGCGCTTGGGCGCAGATCATAACGTGCGGCAATGTCCTGATAATCGCTAAAATTGTGACCACGTTGCATCAGTCCATACCCGCGTAACTGAGGCGTTGCGTGTCGATTCATCATCAATCGGGCTGGATTGGCTAGCGGGCGCCATGCCCACCCATTCTGCGCATCATTGATTAATAGGCCATTAGAGTCATGGATTGCCGGGATATAGTGTTGTGTCGAAGAGGGCTGTTCTGGGCCGTAAAGGTACATACTGGTGAGTGGTGCTATCCCCAATTTCTCGACCGCCCGGCGCAAATATAGCCGCGACTGTACGTCTACTAAGGTGTCTTCTCCGGGGCGTAACACGAAGCGGTAGGCACCGGTAACGCTAGGCGAGTCAAGCAGGGCGAAAATCGTCAAGTACTGACTTTCTAGGCTAGGCTCGATGATCCACATTTCGCTAAAGCGAGGGAACTCTTCGCCTGAGGGCAACCCTGTATCAACAGCCAGGCCGCGCCCTGAAAGACCATAAACCTGCCCTCTGCCAATTGCGCGAAAATAGCTTGCCCCCAGAAAGACCATCACCTCCTCATTGCGATTTCCTTCCTTGAGCGCATGGTTGATCCTGACACCAGCAATACCAACGCCATCGCTATTTTTCGCTTCGTCGGAGATACCTAAATCACCGTAAGTGAAGTCATCTGGGTTATAAGCAAAGCCATGCACCTCACCGTCCTGATCAATGCTGTTTAATTGGATGGCGCTGTCATAATGCATCCCTTCATGGATAAAACTCAGGGTGAAAGGTGCGCCTCTACCGCTCCAAACGTCGCGATCTCGCTTGTACTGTATTTGCGCATACTCTGCAAAGCTGAGTTCGCGCAGCTCATTGGGCAACGATGTTTCCGGGGCGCGGTAGCCCTGCTGCGCGAGTTCCTCTGCTTTTTTAACGACATCATCAAAGCCAAACGCAAAAGCCTCAACAGGAATGCTTCCAATCAGCAGCCCACCTAGAACGGCTAGAGAAAAAAAATCGTTACGGCGTGAAAATTTACTCTGTGGGGTCGATCCACTCATTTAGCGTAATCCTCCTGTACAATCCTTTGACTGAATTCAAATACGCTTATTTGCCGAATCGACATACGTGAGAGACCATTCGATCAGCTAATTGCGTCCTTTTGCTATTGCTCGCCATCGCCAACATACACACCATGCGCGCATGTAAAGATTAGATTACATTTTAGGTATAGCATGAGTCTAGACTACTTGGCACCCTGACTGACCGAGCTTTTTGAAAGGACTGAGGCAAAAAATTAGAACTTACTCAGTATGTTGAACCGCGTGGAGAGGCGCTACATTAAGCGGGTGGTCTATTACAAGCCGTAGTTTTACGAAAACCCTTCGCCAATACTTAACCTATCTCTACCTGTTAGATTAGCAGAGCCAGCGCTGAACAAACTGATCGGTGACCAGAGGTCGGTCAAAGTAGTAACCTTGCCCTTGGTTGCAGCCAAGTGAAAGCAAGGCGGCGATTTGATCTTTGCTTTCAATACCTTCGGCAATGGTTTCAAGCCCTAGCGTGTTCGCCATGGCGATAATCGTCGCCACGATCACACGGTCATTGTCGCTAGTGAGCATATCGCGGACGAACGAGATATCGATTTTTATTTTATCGGCGGCAAAGCGCTTCAGGTAGGCAAGCGATGAGTAGCCGGTGCCAAAATCATCGATAGATAGCCCCAGCCCCTTGCCCTTCAACACTTCGGTCATGGCGATCGCTTTTTCAGGATTTTCCATGATGCCGCTTTCGGTAATTTCCAAGCTAAGTTGCGAGGGCTCGATGCTGAAACTAGCACAGCTATCGAGCAGGTTGGCGACCAAGTTTTCTTCCTCGAACTGCTGGGCGGCAATATTGATCGCTAGCTGCCCCGGCATTGAATAGCCCTGAGCCCGCCACTCAGCCAGCTGTCGGCAAGCTTCTTCAATCACCCAATAACCAAGCGCTACAATCATCCCACGCTCTTCGGCAATGGGAATGAATTTACCCGGAGATACGTCGCCAAGCTCTTCATCATGCCACCGGCACAGTGCTTCGGCGCCAATTAATTGGCCACTGTTTAAATCCACCTGAGGCTGAAAGTGCAAGCTTAACTGTTTTTCTGCAATAGCGGACGCTAAGCGCTTGGCGATATTCAACTGCTCAGAGATGACGCGCCCCATCCAGGGTTCAAATACACAGGTGGAAAGTTTTTGCCGCTTGGCTTGATACATGGCGATGTCAGCATGCTTCAACAGCTCCAAGGGCGTTGCCGCATGCTGGGGACAAAGCGAAATACCGATGCCCATTGAGAGTTCAAAGGAGTGCTCCTCAACCAGCATCGGGTATGCCATGCTATCGCACAACCGTTGAGCGGCAGCTAACGCGCCAATCGCTCCGACTCCAGGGCAAACGACGACAAACTCATCGCCCCCTAATCGGGCCAAAAACTCATCCTTCGTTAGCGACGCTGCAAAGTTGCTAGCAACGCCCTTCAGAACTAAATCGCCCAGATCATGCCCTGCGGTATCGTTGATCTCTTTAAAATGGTTCAGATCAAGCAGCAATAGCGCCAACTCAGGGGTCTTCGTATCGGCGAAGACTCGCTCTAAGTGGCGCATAAAAGCGGCCCGATTAGGCAATTGAGTGCCAGGATCACAAAAGGCCAATTGCCGTATACGCACTTCGTCTCGCTGACGCTCAAGCTCTGAAGCTGCACGCGCCGCAAATATCTGCAGCACATTACGCACGATATCCACTTCATCTAGCGGCTTTTTAAACATGACGCCCATAAGGCCCATCGGCTGACCGTGACTGTTATCAAGCCGACGTCCTACATAGCCATTTACCCAACTTAGGGCCCCGTTGCTCTCCTTAGGCAGCATGATGGCGGCACCCTCATGAACGATACACTCCTGCTCAACCATCACCTTATGGCAGGGAACCCCAGGCAGATAATAGGCAAAATTATCCTGCAGTTGACCATTTACATATAGCGTTAAGGTATGCGAAAAATCTGAATTCTGCTCGTCCAACAACGCAATAAAGCCCACTTCGGCAGACAGCGCCTCCGCCATATGGGCGGTTAGTTGATGCAGAAACGCCCCACCACTTGTTGCTGAGACCGCAGTCGCCACGCTAACAACCGCTTGCTGAAAGCGTTGCTGTTCATTAATGGTATTAACCAGTGTTTCATTCTGCCGACCAATACGCTGCAGCGCCCGCTTCTTATACTGTAGCCGCTCTTGGGTGTGGCTTTCCGATAACTGACGTGCCAGTTCAGCCCCTGCTAGCGCGGAAGCAATACGTAATACGTAATCGGCATATATAGGTAGTACCAAAGGAGAGGAGTGCATCAGCGCAATAACGCCTAAAAAGCTGCCATCAGGCGCTGTGATAGCGATGCCCCAATACCCTTCAACGTTGAGTAAATTTAGCCGCTTATCATTCGGGAAGTGCTGGCAAACCCGAGAGGAAATAAAATATGTTGATAGATCAGCTACTTGTTGGCATAGCGTGGCTTCCAAAGCATAAGGAGCCCCCTCACTGAACGCTTCATGTGACCACATGGCCAGCGTGGTCGCCATTTCACGGTGGCTATCGATATGCTCTACAACGGCATGATCCACCTTGAGAATACCCGCTAAGGACCTCACAAGGTGGTGAAAAAAGCCCTCTTCGCTGACGTAAGATAGCTTATCCGCTAACTGTCGAAAAATTTCTGGTGCCGAGGTAAGAGACATGGTATTAAACGCCTTCGGATTAGTCGTGCCAAAATCAAGCTACTTGCCAGCTCTTTCTGAACAGCATTATTGAAAACATCACTTATACCCGTCATATAAAATATTCCAGCATCTACTCAGGCTTCAAAAACTTTAATGAAAAAATCAAGCCACTGACACCCATTCACTTTAAAAACCTTCCAGCTAGAAGCTCAACACTACTAAAAATTAACTCATACTTTATTACTAAATATTGACATATAACTCTCTTTTCCTTTACAGCATTAACCTACCCGCTTCAAACTTCCAGGCTTTACCCTGAGCATTTAGGCTTTTTCTTTTTCAAACGCTCAATTAACCTTACCTCCACCAACAACTAATACTTCAAACAGCAACCATACGAAACAAAAAGTTACCCTTATCATCCAAACCAACCTTAGAAGTTGATATTCAACCCAAACAGCCCTTCATGTCAATAGGTCGTTCCTCAACTATTTAGGTCTAATGGAGGACGTTGTGAATAAAACAGAACAGGATCGGCTTGCAGGCAGTATTGGCAGAGCCATTGCCAAACAAAGGGTTCGCAGTCAAATGACCCAAGAAGAAGTCGCTGAGCGCTTAGGCGTTGGCAATGAAGCCGTTTCTCGCATTGAGCGCGGGCGGGTGATACCCAATATTGTGCGTCTAATAGAACTTGCGGAGGTTTTTAATTGCGAAGCTGCAGAATTACTCGGCCAAGCAAGCTTTCATGTTGATGATCAGTCAAGCAGAATGAAACAGCTTCTGGCACCTTTAAACCAAAATGACCGACAACTAGTGATCGATTTAGTGGAGAATTTAACGACGCGCTTGCAGCAAGGGTAACTATATAAGATGACAAGCACATGTTCTTGTCACCTTAATACAAAGCAATCGTGGCAACCGCCACATAGCCCCATAAGACAACTAGCATTCTCTATTATTTCAATAATATTTTATAATAGATTGTCTACACTTTATGGTATTTAAAACAGCACAATTGACTTCACACATTAATCTTATAAAACCAGAATTAAGAAGCTCTAATGCACTAGTGCACTAGTGCACCCTATTGGTTGCACAGCCATTTTTATGCTATAGAAAAGCCTGATGTAAATAGTCAGGTTTTGCTATTCAGCCATCGCAGCGTTGCGCTGCAAAGAGGCGTTATGTTCAACACGACTGCTTGGAACCGCCTGCGTTATACCGCTTACGCCCCTTTTTATGACGTGGTTGCAGCTCGTGCTTTCCGCAGGCCAAGGCGTATTGCGCTAGGCCAGGTCGATTGGGAGCCAGGTATGCGGGTGTTGTTGGTCGGCGCCGGTACAGGGCTAGACCTACCTTTTCTGCCTCATGACATTGAATTACATGCCACCGACTTAGCCCCAGCGATGGTTAAGCGCACGGCTAAACGAGCTGAAACGCTACGCCGCGATGTGGAGTGTCGGGTGATGGATGCCGAGGCGCTCAACTACCCCGACGAGCACTTTGACGCCGTCATCATGCATCTGATTATTGCGGTCATGCCTAACCCACAGCGAGGGCTTACAGAGGCACACCGTGTGCTGAAATCAGGCGGCCAGCTGTGTGTGATGGATAAGTTCCAGCCGGATGAACAGCCTGCTGGGGCGGGCCGACGCCTGTTGAACCATCTGACATCAGCACTTGCCACCGATATTACCCGCCAAGCCCAACCACTGTTTGCGGAGGCTGGCTTCACGATTCGCCACGATGAACCCGTGCTGATGAATGGCCTGTTCCGTGCGCTGTTAGCTACCAAACCAGCGCTTGCTAACCGTTAAGCATGTGACCTTTCACCGCTGCCTGCACGCTGGTGATTGCCGAGGGGATTGGCTACTCTGGCAAACTTCTTCGCCGATCATGCTCGGATTTTTGCCATGCCACCGCCCTCTTCCGCTCGTACCCAAAGGCTTCTGCTTGCCCTGCTTAGTCGCCTGCACTTATATATTGGTCTTTTTATTGGACCTTTTATTCTTATTGCAGCGCTATCAGGCATTGCTTACCTGCTTAGCCCACCTCTTGAAGCGTGGCTCTATTACGACACGCTTTATGGGGAAACTCAGGGTGACCCACAGCCACTGTCCGCTCAGATTGCCGCTGCTCAGGACTTCTTAGGTGATGCTACGCTCCCAAGCGCCGTTCGCCCGGCTCCTGAGCTCGGCGACACCACGCGCCTCATGTTTAACGCAACGAACCTTGGCCCTTCGGAACATAGAGCGGTGTTTGTTGATCCTATTTCGCTCATCGTGACAGGCGATACAACGGTCTACGGCACCAGCGGTATTTTACCGCTACGCACAGCGATTGATCATTTTCACCGTCAGCTGCTGATGGGTAATGTAGGCCGCCTTTACAGCGAATTAGCCGCGTCTTGGCTTTGGCTTGCTGCCTTGGGTGGCGTCATATTGTGGATGTGGCAGCGCCCTGCGCTGAAAAGGGTTTCTGGAGCCCCTACAACCCGGCGACGTCACGCCACGCTGGGATTGGTACTTGCCATCGGACTGCTGTTCTTCTCGGTGACGGGACTTACTTGGTCGCAATGGGCGGGGGGCAATATCGCGGAGCTGCGCAATGCCTGGGGTTGGAACACACCTAGCGCCTCAACAGCACTGATCGATCCTGATAGCCAAATCACTGACGAGCATGCCGAACATCACGGTCATGCAGCCCCCGTTTCAGCCAGTACACAGCTGCTGCCAGAAGATTTTGATCGTGCGCTCATGGCGGCACGGGCGGCAGGGCTAACGGCAGATCGCATTCAACTCTCTCCACCAACCAGTGAAAACCAGGCTTGGCGGGTAGCAGAAATTGATCGGCGTTGGCCCACCCAGGTGGACCAGGTCGCGCTGCATCCGCACAGCATGGCGGTCACCGATCAAACCGACTTTGCCACGTTCCCCTTAGCCGCCAAGCTCACCCGCTGGGGGATTGACCTGCATATGGGGGTTCTCTTTGGCTTGGTCAATCAAGTAGTGCTGGCATTGATCGCTGCAGGGCTTGTGACGCTAATGAGCTGGGGGTACGCCATGGCATGGCGTCGGCTGCGCACGGCGAGTGGCCAGCGTTTCCCAACGGTTTCAGAGCCATGGTTATTGCTTCCGATTAAAGCCAAGCTCAGCGTGCTGTTAGTTGCTATCGCGTTAGGTATGGCGCTACCCGTTTTAGGCGTTAGTCTCGCGATATTTATCGTGATCGATGCGCTACGCTGGTATGTGAAAAAGCGTTACACTGCCCGCCACCTAAATGCCCACCCTTCAAATACATCAAGGTGATCGATGCCAAAAGCACCCGTTAAACGCTTTCGTCGCTTACCCGATGACGAGCAGTCACGCGTTATCGAGATGGCCTGGGAAGACCGAACGCCGTTTGAGGCGATCGAAACGCTGTATGGTTTAGCCGAACCGGACGTCATAGAAGTAATGCGCCACCAGCTCAAACCCGCTTCGTTTCGCCTATGGCGCAAACGCGTCACCGGCCGCGCGACAAAGCACCAAGCTCTGCGTTCGCCCGATGTACTTCGCGGCTACTGCCCGACGCAATATAAGCGCTGATGATTGGAAAAAGAAATGCTTCCGAAAGCGTCCTCTCCAATACGCGCTGGTTGACAGTATTTAACAGACCCTAAAGAAGGGGCTGTTTCATCAATGACGGGTAGTTTTGCCTTACCTAGAGCCCATTTTTAATCGCCCACACTTCCCCAATACCCGCCCTGTTTAAGCAATCCTTTCAAATGGTGAGTAAAACGTTGGGCTTCGGTAGAGCACGGTTCTTTTCTACTTAACAGGCCAATGCCCATTCCGGGCACATCTTCTGCTAGTTCACGTCGCGATAAGTGGTCGCCATCCAGCGACCAGGGACGAAACACTAGATTGGATAAAATCGTCACGCCGATACCCATGCCGACTAAACTGCGCACTGCTTCAATAGAGCGGCTGCACGTAATCACTTGTGGCCTACGCGGCTGCCTTTTCCAGTAGCGCTCCCAGGTGGCTATATGCTCATCCATCTCTAGCAGAATAAAGGGGTATTCACACACGTCATTTAACTTAACGTGAGCTCGGCGTAGCAAGGGATGACCTGTGGGTGCCCATAGCCGCCGTGGGGAGTCAAACAGCCGTTCACAGTGAAAGTCTTCCGCAGGGGACACGTTATCGATGACTAACAACCCAAGGTCAATGTCGCCAGCCCGCAGTTGCTGTTGAATATCTTCGATACTGGCTTCAGAAATAGTTAGCTGAACACCGCTTAATATATTTAGTTGCCCTTGAAGTAAGCGGGGCAGCATGTAGGCCGAGATAGTTTCGGTTACCCCGAGGCGCAAGGTGCCACAGGGCTCATCTGGCAATGACCGAACGCTTTCTCTAGCCTGCTGCGCTTCGTGAAGTAGGCGAACAGCATATTGCTGCAGAGACTGCCCTGCTGCAGTGGGCAACAACCCTTTGGAATGTCGTGTGAATAACAGGCAACCCAAATCGTTCTCCAGCGCTTTAAGCGAGGCTGACATTGAGGGCTGGGAGATATGGCAACGTTGCGCCGCCATAGAAAGCGTGCCGGTCTCTATGATGGCCAGGAAGTGGCGTAATTGCTGCAGCGTCATAGATAAAACCTATATCAATCGACTTGAAATACATATTAGCTTGATGCGTTTGTGGAGCGATAGGATGAATTAAATGTTTCGAGCACTTACCTATGGCATCTACAACACTTACAACGACTCCCGCCGCCGCCCTTCCCGGCTTTTGTACGCTGTGCCGCTCTCGCTGCGGTACGCTCAATCATGTTCAAAATGGCAAGCTGGTGGCGGTTGAGGCATTGGCAGGCCACCCCACTGGCCGCGGTACCTGCGCAAAGGGACGTGCGGCGCCGGAGCTGGTTAATCACCCTGAACGTATTTTATATCCCCTTAAGCGCACCCGCCCAAAAAATGGTGGGGACCCCGGCTGGAAGCGTATCAGTTGGGAGGAGGCGCTAACTGAGATTGCCGACCGCTTGAACGAGATCCACGCTCGTGGAGCTGAGCGAGTTGCCTTCGCTGTTACTACCCCTAGTGGCACGCCACTTTCTGACAGCATCGATTGGGTGGAGCGCTTTATCCGTAGCTTTGGCAGCCCCAATACCATCTATGGCACAGAAATTTGTAATTGGCATAAAGATGTTGCTCATACCTTCACTTTTGGCTGCGGCACTCCCAACGCGGACTACGCCAATGCGCGACTTAACGTGCTGTGGGGGCACAATCCTTCCCATGTGTGGCTTTCCCAAGCTGGTGAGTTAGGGGTGGGCCAACAGGCGGGGGCCCGGCTACTAGTGATTGATCCTCGTGAAACATCGCATGCCCGACAGGCCGATTTGTGGCTTGCTCCACATCCGGGTACTGATGGCGCTCTGGCGCTATCAATTGCCCATCAGTTGATTCTTACGGGCCGTTTTGATGTTGATTTTATTCGCCTTTGGAGCAATGCCTGTTTGCTGGTGGACGTAGCCACTGGACGCTATGTACGTGACCCCCTCAATCCAGAACGCTTTATGGCATGGCATTCCGAACAAGGAGCGCCTATTGGTTTGGATAACCGCTTTAAGACTTCTGAGTCGTTAGCTGCCCAACTTGCCCTGGAGGGAGAGTATGAACTTCACCCGGAGAGTATGGAGGTAATCCGCTGCCGCCCTGCTTGGAGCTATTACCGCCAGGCCTGCGCCGAATGGCCTTTGGAGCGTGCCGAGCAGGTAACAGGTGTTAAAGCTGAACAGATTTTACGCGCGGTGACACTGATAGGTGAGGCTGGTGATGCCGTTAGCTATCACGGTTGGACCGGCATTGGCCAGCACACCAACGCGACGCAAACTGAGCGTGCTATTGCGACGCTTTATGCCTTAACGGGTAGTTTCGACCGCCCTGGCGGTAATCGCCGCTGGAGCACACCGCCGAGCAACTCCGTTAACGGCTTAGAATTAATGCCAGAGGGACAGCGGGAAAAAGCACTGGGGCTTGGTAAACGCCCCCTTGGCCCGGCAGCCAGTGGTTGGGTAACGGCGGAGGATGTTTATGCGGCGATTGAAAGCGGCGTTCCCTACCCCATTGAGGCGTTATTCTGCTTTGGCGGCAATATGCTGGTTTCACAGCCTGAGGCCGAGCGCGGTGAGCGTGCTCTTGCCGCTCTCAACTTTCATGTGCATTGCGATCTTTTCCATACGCCTACTAATGCCTTTGCCGATATTCTGCTGCCGGTGAATACCCCGTGGGAACGGGAGGGCTTGCGCATCGGTTTTGAGATTAACGCTGAAGCAGCACGCCATGTGCAGTTACGCCCTGCCATGGTGTCGCCACGTGGTGAGTCCCGTGCTGATTACCAAATCGCGCTGGATCTTGGTTGCCGCTTGGGCATGGCAGAGGCGTTCTTCCACGGTGATATTGAGCAAGGTTGGAACCATATGCTTGCCCCAATGGGGCTTGATGTAGCGACACTACGCCGCCGTCCTGAAGGTATTCGTTTACCGCTGGAGCAGCTAACTGAGCGCCATACATTGCTGGACGCAAAGGGTCATTGTCAGGGTTTTTCAACGTTAAGCCGCCGGGTAGAACTCTACTCCCAAACCTTGGCAGAGAATGGCTACCCGGCGGTGCCCTCGTATGTGCCACCACAACCAGCCACTTCCGCCGAATGGCCATTGACGTTAATCACGGTGAAAAATGGCTATTACTGCCACTCCCAACAACGCCAGTTGGCCTCTTTGCGCCGCCGGGCGCCCGAACCGAGTGTGTCTATCTCACCGGCACTTGCCAAGGCTAAAGGGCTAGTGGAAGGCGCTTGGGCAGAGATCCTTGGTGAGCAGGGTAGTGCACAGCTGTGCGTTAAGCTCGATGAGAACCTAAGCAATAATTTGGTGGTAGCCGAATATGGTTGGTGGCAGGCCTGTCACGACCTCGGTCGTTCTGGTTATGCGCTGCATGGTCTTGGCTCTGCCAATATTAATGCCGCACTTTCTGCTCGCCGACGCGACCCGCTGAGCGGCGCGTTGCCGCTGCGTAGTGCTGCCTGCGACCTGCGTCCTGCGGAAATACCGGGTACTCGTTGGAGCGGCTTTCGCCCTATGCGCATCAGCGCGAAGATTCAAGAGAGCGAGGATGTGACCTCGCTGTGGCTAACCCCATCCAGCGATTTGCCATTGCCTTCTTACCTACCCGGCCAGCACGCTACTTTCCGCTTTTCTATTGATGGGGCCTGGATAGAACGCACCTATTCGCTTTCCGGCGCGGCTCCAGCTCAGTCAACGTCCGGGATGAGTTATCGCATCAGCGTGCGCCGCTCCCACTCGTTGATAGAGAGCCCAAGTGTATCGCAGCACATTCATGACCAGTTGCAGGCTGGCATGGAGATTGGCATGAAGATGCCTGGCGGCAACTTCACTCTGCCACTTCGTCATCGGCATCCGTTAGTACTTATCGCTGGTGGCATTGGTATTACGCCTTTTCTATCGCTGCTGGAAACCCTGGATTCCCAAGGTGCTGGCACGATGCCATCAGTCACGCTGCTGTACGCCAACCGTAGCGGCCAGAGCCATGCGTTTCGTGAGCGCCTCAAAGAACTCTGCCAGCGCTTGCCCCGCCTCCAGGTGTTGGATGTTTACAGTGAACCTAGCCCCAGTGATATCGCTGATGGTGCTTTCGATCATGCCGGCATTGTGGATGAGCAATTGCTCTTCTCACACGTGGGGCACGATGCCCGCGTCTACCTTTGTGGCCCTACCGTCATGATGGATGCCCTACGTGGCCTACTGGTAGCCCAGGGCATATTACCTTTTGAGATTTTTCACGAGGCGTTTTCCGCCCCCTCACGCCCCGTCTTAGACGCTATGCAGCCGCGCCGCATTCATTTAGCACGTTCACAACGCGAATTTGTTTGGCAGCCTCAGCACGGCAGCTTGCTTGAAAGCGCAGAGAAACAGGGTCTTCAACTGCCTAGCGGTTGCCGTGTCGGCCAGTGTGAAAGCTGTTCACTCACTCTTATGAAGGGGGACGTTCATGTCTTGGTAGATACCCCAGCGGAGGAAGGGCGCTGCCTGACGTGCCAATCGGTTCCTTTGACCGACCTTAGTTTGGATGCTTGACCTGCTTTTCACATAAACCCGGGAGAAACGAAATAATGATAAAACATTTCACCAATGGCTGTGTGCGGCTGTTCGACCGTTACCTGCCCGACCCTTTTGTGCTTGTTGTGCTCATTACCTTGGTAGTGTTCTGTGCGGGCATACTATTTGAGGGCCAAAGCCCAGTAGCGATGCTTGATCATTGGCGCGGAGGATTTTGGTCACTACACACCTTTGCCATGCAGATGGCGCTCATCTTACTTACTGGCTTTATTGTTGCTAAGGCGCCGCTGTTTACCCGCCTGGTAGAGCGCATCGCGAGCGTTGCGCGTACGCCCGAGCGTGCTATCGTGCTAGTGACACTAACCTCTCTCATCGTAACCTGGGTTAACTGGGGCATTGGCTTGGTTATTGGAGCCATTCTCGCCCGTGAACTGGCACGCAGAGTTCCCCTGGTGGATTACCGGTTGCTGATAGCCAGCGCTTATTCCGGCTTTCTTGTTTGGCATGGTGGGTTATCCGGCGCGGTCCCACTGACACTGGCTACCCCCGGTCACTTTCTGGAAAGCAGCATTGGCCTTATTCCTACCAGCCAGACGCTTCTCAGCAGTTTTAACTTATTCATCTTAGCGGCGCTTTTGGTTGCTCTGCCGCTAACCAATCGGCTGATGATGCGCAACATCGACCAGCCAGTAACATTGCAGGAAGTCGTGGAAGTACATCCTGAGGTTTTGCCTGCGAAGAGTGACGATGATGATATGCGCCCCGCTCAGCGATTGGAGCGTTCGGTGTGGTTAGCACGACTGATTGGGGCAATGGGGTTAGCCGCGATGGCGGTTTACGCATTGGCTAATGGCGGTGGACTTACGCTAGACGTGGTGATCTTCGCACTACTGTTCATCGGCATTCTATTGCACGGTACTTTGCGTCGTTATCTCGATTGTGTGCAGGAAGGTATTTCGGGCGCTAGTGGAGTGCTGATCCAGTTTCCTTTCTATGCTGGCATTATGGGCATGATGAGCGCTTCAGGCTTAACCTCCTCCATGGCTCAGCTCTTCATTGAGCATGCCACACCAGCTACTTTACCTGCGCTTAGTTTCATTTCTGCAGGGATTATCAATATTTTCGTACCTTCAGGCGGCGGCCAATGGGCAGTACAGGGACCCATCCTGATGGAGGCAGCACAAGCTTTGAACGCAGATATTGCCAAGGTTGCCATGGCATTTGCGTGGGGAGATAGCTGGACCAATATGCTTCAACCTTTCTGGGCACTACCTGCATTAGCGATTGCTGGGCTCAAAGCTCGCGATATTATGGGGTTCTGTGCGGTGATCTTGTTAGTCTCCGGCATCATCATCGGCGGCACTTTGCTCATTCTTCCTTGAGATACGCCCAGAATGATTGAGTAGAGTGTATAAGTAACCTATTTAGTAGGAGCAATGCTCGATCACTCATGAGAAGAGGCTCATCAATACTTTGGGCCTCTTCTCATTGATTATGTGTGTTAAATACTCATTTACTAAGCAACGTCAATCTTACTTCATTATTTCCAAAACAAGCCTTTATCTAAACGTCTCTTTATTGTTATATTATTACATAACATAAACCCGTTTAGAGGTGACCTAGCAATGACCGCATTTACTCCCCTTCCCGTGACGGTGCTCTCGGGTTTTCTTGGTGCCGGAAAAACAACCGTACTCAATCATATTCTGGCCAATCGCGAGGGGCGTCGGGTGGCGGTGATCGTTAACGACATGAGTGAGGTCAACATTGATGGTGCACTGGTGCGCGGTGGCCCTGGCGAATCGACGCTGGATGGCGACGTGGCCCTTAACCGTTCAGAAGAGCGCTTGGTAGAGATGAGTAACGGCTGCATCTGCTGCACTCTACGCGAAGACTTGCTGGAAGAAGTTAGCCAACTGGCCCGAGAAGGAAAATTCGATTACCTAGTGATTGAGTCCACCGGGATTTCCGAGCCGCTGCCTGTCGCGGAAACCTTCACCTTTGAGGACGAAAGCGGCCAGAGCCTTTCCCACGTCGCCCGATTAGATACGCTGGTGACGGTAGTCGATGGCGCCAATTTTCTTGACCAGTATCGCGAAGCGCAAAGCCTCGCCGAAGCCGGCGAAAGCTTAGGTGAAGACGACGAGCGCAACGTTGCCGACCTGCTGGTCGATCAAATCGAGTTTTGCGATGTGCTGCTCATCAGTAAGACAGACCTCATCAGCGAAAAAGAGCTGGAGGCCCTGAAGGCGATTTTACGCTCGCTTAACCCTGATGCTGAGCTAGTGCCGATTACCCAAGGTGACGTGCCGTTGGATAAAGTACTCGATACCGGCAAGTTCAACTTTGAGCGCGCCCAACTGGCACCGGGATGGCTAAAGGAGATGCGCGGCGAGCACGTCCCAGAAACCGAAGAGTATGGCATTGGCAGCTTTGCTTACCACGCCCGACGCCCCTTCCATCCGCAGAAATTTCACGACTTGCTTAACCAAGAGTGGTTCGGCAAAGGCCTGTTACGCTCGAAGGGGTTCTTTTGGCTCGCCACCCGCCCTCAAGCCGCTGGCCAGTGGAGCCAAGCAGGTGGTATCGCCCACCACGGCCCAGCGGGGGTGTTCTGGAAGGCGATTCCCGAAGAGCGCTGGCCAACGGATCCAGAAACGCGTCAGTTTATTATGGAAAAATGGCAGGAGCCGTTTGGCGATATGCGCCAGGAGTTGGTATTTATCGGCCAGAACCTGGATCAAGCCCGTATGCGCGAAGCGCTGGACGACTGCCTATTAAGCGAGGCAGAACTGCTGGAAGGCATGAAAGCGTGGAAGAAACTATCTGACCCGTTTCCTTCCTGGGAGTAGGTTATTGTAGTAATACTCAAGTACCAAAAGAGAGGCCGAAGCCTCTCTTTTTTATTGCCAACTATTTTATGCAAGCTACTTTTTTGCAAGCGAAGGCGCTTACCGCAGCATACTGGGCAACCAAGTAGCGAGCCCCGGGAATACTATCAGCACGGCGACCAGTAGCATCGAACAGAGAATATAAGGAATCGCGGCCGAGTAGATTTCACTCATGGTCGTGCCCGGCGGTGCTACCCCTTTCATCACAAACAGTAACAGCCCCAATGGTGGTGTCGAGAAGCTGATTTCCAGTGCCAGCAACACGACGATACCGAACCATACCAAATCAAAGCCAAGTGCCTGCGCCAGCGGAAAGAAAATCGGCACAGTGAGCATCATGATGGAGATCTGCTCCATAAAGGTGCCCAGCACCAACAGTACCGCAAACATTGCTAATAGCATCAGGATGGGGGAAAGATCGAAGCCTGTTGCCCAACTGATCAAACCGCCTGACGCGCCCGAGAAACCGAGCAATTGGCTGAAAGTGGCCGAACCAAACACGATCAGATAAGCCATCAGCGTGACTTTTAGCGCCCCAGTGACCGAAAGCTTAAATGCCTCCCAAGTCATGCAGCGGAAAAGAAACGCCAGGATAATCACGCCCAAAGCCCCAAAGGCCGCGGCTTCTGAAGGCGTAGCAAACCCCATCAGCATCATCGCAACAATGATCACCATCACGCTAAGCATGGGCAGAATATCGGTCACTATCAGCTTGAGCTTGGCGCTTAGCGGCACCGGCTCCAACTCATAGACAGGAGCGGCCTCCGGGTCCAACTTGGTTTGGATAAAGATGGTGACAATATAGAACCCCGCCAGCGTCAGCCCAGGCAAAATGCCAGCGATCAGCAGCGCGCCAATATCCACTTTTGCCAAAGTTGCCAACAGTACCGCCAACGCAGAAGGCGGAATAATAATCGCCAAACCGCCGGTTCCCAGAATAGGACCAATGGCCATTTTCTTCTTATAGCCACGTCGCTCCATTTCCGGTACCAGCAGCGATCCCATCAACGCCGTGGAGCCCATGGAAGAGCCGCTTAAAGTAGAAAACGCCGTGCCGCCGACCACCGTCACGTAAGATAAACGGCCTGGAAGCTTGCCCATCAACTGGTCAACGGCATTGAACATTTTCATGCCTAAGCCGGTGCGGAAAAACAGTTCGCCCATCAGTAGAAAGAGCGGGATGGGGACTAGGTTGAAGCTTGAAAGTGCGCCGAAACCGTTGTTGAGCATCTGTAAGATGCCGGTTTGACCACCCATAAAGTGCCAGGCACCGATGACGTTAGCGGCTAAAAATGCCAAGGCTATCGGAGTGCCAATCGCCATAAAGATAAGAATCAGCGAGAGCAGAAAAGCGAGCGCAAAGTACCATTCCATTATTCTTTCATCCCCGCTTCGCCGCTGTGAAGTATTTCATGGCCCACTACAAAGCGGCCAAACTCAATCGCCATTAACGTAAAGCTAATAGGGAATACGATGGTCAATATCCACTTCGGCACAAAGTAGGCACGCACGTCATAGTCTGTGCGCTCAATGTTGAGCAGAAATAGATCCAATCCTTTCCATGCCAGCACGCCGCACACCACGACACATAGCAGCGATACCCCTCGGCTTAGAATGTTGAGCGCTGGCAGCGGCAGGACGGAGGTCAGCAACTCAATATGCACGTGCCCTTTTTGGCGCACCAACCAGGGTGCCCCTAACAGGGTGAGGTAAAACATGGCGTACTCGGTGGAAAGGAAAAACCATGCAGAGGGCTGGAGCCCCAAATTACGGATGACCACCGAGAGCACTACGGCCACCATCAGCCATACCAGCATGATAGCGGCCAGAAGAGCCATGCCATTAAGTAGCAGCAAATAGCCGCGTTGTGCGTAGCGCATAAAAGACCCTAACGAAAATAGCCACACAAAAAAGGGGCGCTCACTGGCGCAGCACCCCGCATGTCTTTATAGGTCGTTAAATTTTTCGATCAACGTATCGTAGTGCTCAAGCCCTGAAGGGTGGCGCTCCATCTGGCCGCGCATACGCTCCCAGGTGGCATCCCGGGCAGCGTCTGAGAAGCGCTGTGCTGCTTCGCCTTCCAGGGTGATGACCTGCATACCATCGGCCTCAAGCTGAGCCTGTTGCTCCTTGGCTAATTCAGCCAGTTGTTCGGCGCTGTCGCGCTCATGCTCAATAGCGACTTCCTGAAGAATTTGCTGGGACTCTTCGCTGAGTTGGTTCCACTTGTCCAGGTTGACGATCACGCCCATATCAGTGGAGAAGAAGGCAGGGTCAACCCGGTAGTTAAGAAAACGATCCCAATTGAGGTCTTTCAGGCCAATCTGCGTCCAGCCGGTCGCGTTCACCACACCCCGCTCCAGGGCCGCGTAAACATCGGTGGTCGGTAGGCTGATTGGCTGTGCGCCCAGGTAGTCCTGGAAGAAGGCGTCATACACCGGGTTACTGCGTAGGCGAAGGCCCGAAACGTTTAGATTACCTTCGCCATCGACGTTGGGCTCATCAATGGTGTAGAAATTGTAGCTGACCCCACTGTCGAACCAGCCCAAATAATAGGTGCCCATCTTCTCTTGGTGAATTTCATTGAGCAGGTCGATGCCGCCATTTTCACGCGCGTAGATCGCATTGGTATTAGAGGCCACCATGGCATCGCGCTCTGGCACGGTACCGGCATAAAAGCTTGCCGCGGTATAGGCCATATCCACCACGCCGTTGCGCACTGCATCAGGCTGCTCGGAAAGGCCGATCACTTCAGGTCCGCCACGCACGTTAATCTGCACCACGCCTTCACCGCGCTCGTTTACTTTATCGACAAACTCCAGAAAGCTCTGGGTATAGATGAGCGAAGGGGGAAAGGCATGCACGGCGGTGATTTCATCAACGGCCAGCGCTTGAGCGGAAGCTAGGGCGGTGAGCATGCCCAGGGTAAGCGTTACTTTTTTCATTCGTTAGTCTCCTGCACGAGGTAGTCTGCGTTATAGCGTTTATTGTTTCTGTTGCGTTCTTATAAGTCGTTTTATAAAGCTGTTTTTGGTTAACCTTTTTTATAAACGTCTGCTGCAAGCGTGCGTGCTGTTTTTATTGAAACTCATTCTGGGAGTAGCCATTGCTGCCACTACCCTTTACTTATAATGGCGTTTTCTGGCGGCTGAGCCGATGTCCAGGGAAACTGTGCTGAATACCGAGTGGCAAAATCGGTAATGGTGTCAGCATGCTGGCGGGTCATATCAATGTCATCCCAGCCATTTAGCAATTTAGTGCGCCAAACAGGGCTAATCGAAAAACTGACCTCTACTTCTGCCACACGGACGACCTGCTTCTCTAAATCAACGTGTATCGCCGCCGGTGCATCGCCTAGGGCAGCCAGCAAACGCTCGGCATCGTCCTCTTCCACCACCGCAGGCAGTAAGCCGTTATTGACGGCGTTCGACGCAAAAATATCACCAAAGCTCGGTGCCACCACACAGCGAAAGCCGTAGTCGACCAGCGCATAAACCGCCGCTTCACGAGATGACCCCGCGCCAAAATTGCGCCGACTAACCATCACTTCGGCATCATTTGCGTTAGGGCGATGAAGAATAAACTCGGGGTTAGGTGTGTCCTGCTCATCGTGGCGAACGTCGTAGAGCAGAAACTGACCGTAACCGACACTGCGCGGTTCTTTCATAAAGCGCGCAGGGATGAGCTGATCGGTATCCACGTTAGCCGCAGCAAGGGCAACGCCAAGGGTGTCTAGTACGGTAATCGGTTGCATTAGTGCGCTCCTGAAGCCTGAACGGATGAGTCACTGCCCGCCGTTAACGTCCGCACATCGGCCAGCCGTCCACTGACCGCCGCAGCGGCCACCATCGCAGGTGACATCAGATGCGTACGCGCCCCAGGCCCCTGGCGACCCTTGAAGTTGCGGTTGGTGGTTGAAGCACAGCGCTCGCCGCTTGCCACCAAATCACCGTTCATCCCTACGCACATGGAGCAGCCAGAATGGCGCCACTCAAGACCCGCATCGATAAAAATGCGGTCTAACCCTTCAGCTTCGGCTTGGGTTTTGACCAGTGTCGAGCCGGGCGAGACCATACCGGGCACGCGGCTTTTCTGACCCGCCAGCACCGCCGCCGCAGCGCGCAAGTCTTCAATACGCGCGTTAGTGCAAGAACCGATAAATACCCGGTCAATGGTTATATCAGTGAGCTTTTGCCCCGCCGTTAACCCCATATAGGACAAGCTATCTCGGGCTTGGCGCGCTTTCGCCGGATCGCTCAACTGGTCAGGATCAGGCACCGCCCGGTCGATCGGCAACGCTTCTTCCGGCGAGACGCCCCAGGTCACTGTCGGCGCAATCTCATCGGCATGCAGCGTCACTTCAAGATCAAAGCTGGCGCCTGGGTCGCTATAGAGCGTGGACCAGTAACCACAGGCTTGATCGAAGGCATCGCCTTTCGAGCTCCAGGGGCGCTCGCGCAAATAGTCGAAGGTGGTTTGATCCGGCGCGATCATGCCGCAGCGGCCACCGCCCTCTATGGAGAGATTACACAGCGTGAGCCGTGCCTCCATGGAGAGCGAGCGAATCGCCTCTCCGGCGTACTCGATGGCGTAGCCTCGTGCACCATCGGCACCCAAACGGGCAATCCAGGTGAGCGCGATATCCTTGGCGGTGATGCCTTCGGCCAGTTGGCCTTCCACCGTGATGCGCATCACCTTGGGTTTACTTTGCCACAACGTTTGGGTGGCCAGCACATGGGCAACTTCTGATGCGCCAATGCCAAAGGCAATACTGCCAAAAGCACCATGGGTAGCGGTATGGCTATCGCCACACACCATCACCATCCCGGGCTGAGTGAGCCCCTGCTCGGGGCCTAGCACATGCACGATGCCCTGGCGCGGGTCATCCAAACCAAACAGCGTCACCCCATGCTGCTGGGTATTTTGCGAAAGCTGTTCGATCATTGAACGCACTTTGGGATCGGCAACGCCTGCCAAATCGCGGGCTAGCGTCGGTACGTAGTGGTCAGCAATGCCAAAGGTTAAATCGGACCGGGCAACGGGCAACGCACGCTCAGAAAGCTTATTGAACGCATGGAAGGAGCCTTCATGGACGAAGTGGCGGTCAATCCACAGCAGGCTTTGACCGCTGTCACTGCGGTGAACCTCATGGGCTTGCCAAACTTTGTCAAACAGCGTGGTTGGGGTACTCATTGTCTTCGCTTGTTGCCTCGGCCTTCGTTGGACTTATCGTTCTCACCCCAATACAACTAGCGCAATTTCACAACACAGGTCAAATGTATTTTTTGAAATTTTAAATCTGTATTAAATTTAATACATTAAAAAATCAACCAATCACACTACTCATCCTTCCCGTTGGTGGGCATTCCACCTACCTTGGGCTCCCAGTAGCGTGAGTGTTCATCGCCGTTTCGCTCCAGATCAATTTGGAAGCGATACCGATCCGGACGATAGAGCGCATCGAGATGTTCAACGCCTCGACCCTGCTCATCAAATACCACACGGGTCAGCGAGATCAGCGGCGAACCTACCGGTACATCCAGCGCTTCCGCGACCTCGTGGCTAGCCAACGTAGCGGAGATCGATTGGGAAGCGTGATCGACCTTCACACCGCTACGCTCAAGCAGCACAAACAGCGGCGTATTGGCTAAATCCATCTCGTTGTAGTGCAGAGCGATAGACTCCGGGACGTGGGTCACCAGATGGGAAAATGGCTTATCGTCGACCATGCGCACACGCACCGAACGCTGCACCTTGCCACTCGGCCCCATGCCCAGCCGCTCACGGATCATTTCCGGTGGCAGCACATAGGCAAACTCCAGCAGCCGCACTTGGGACGCTTGGCTCATTTTGACCATGTTGGGCATCAGGTTAGACACGCTGGCGGTCATCACCGTAGCGTCCAGCGGCTGCTCCAGCACTACTGTGCCCACTCCCGCCTTGCGCTCTACCATTCCTGCTGCTTGCAACGCCTCCATGGCACGCCGAACGGTGACTCGCGAAACGCCATGCTGCTCCGCCAGCTTATTTTCGCCTGCTAATTTACTGCCCGCAGGCAGCCGCCCACTCAAAATGGCATCTTTCAGTAGCAGATAAATACGGTGTGATTTGGTGCCACCCACCGCAGAGGTTTTTGCCTCACTCATCCATGCCTCTCCTCAGGATGTGGTTCAAAAAATTCATAACAGGCTTGACG
The DNA here is from genome assembly GCF_055725665.1 of Vreelandella sp. DA03-1M. Taxonomy (NCBI): domain Bacteria; kingdom Pseudomonadati; phylum Pseudomonadota; class Gammaproteobacteria; order Oceanospirillales; family Halomonadaceae; genus Vreelandella; species Vreelandella sp. DA03-1M. Next base: position 587,890 of record NZ_CM146798.1, on the reverse strand, counting down.
CAGGGACAATAATAGACATAAAAATGTATTACATATAATACATATCGACAGCCAATCAATAACACAATTACTCACGCTTGAAAGCCATTATTACAGAACCAGCGTCTTTGGGTATCGCTTACCACACGATCTAAAAGGCACCGCTGGCATAAAGAGAATTGACGATGTCATATCCAGATAACCACAGCACAGAGCAGGTGCGCGCCTTCTTAACCGCCATGGAAGCGCGCGACCTAGCCAGTGCCAAGCGCTACCTTGCGACTCACGTGGTGATGCAATTCCCTGGCGCGCCGCCCATGCAGAGACTAAACGAGGTCGTGGAGTGGGCAAAAACCCGCTATCGCCGTGTGAGCAAAACATTTCACGCAGTAGATCAATGCTTATATCCAAACCACTGCGTGGTGGTCTGCCATGGCGAGCTAACCGTGGAGTGGCTGGATGGCAGCACGTCAACCGGCGTGCGCTTTATTGACCGCTTTGAATTAACCGATGGCCTGATTACCCGCCAGGACGTTTGGAATGACTTGGCGCTAGCCGCTAGAACAAACAGCCACTGCTAACACTAAACGTACCTTTCGCTTACCCAATGACGAGATAGTTATGACACGCCAACATCACGCGAAACACCAGCCCGCCCAGCTTAAACAACAGTTGCAAGACAGCTCCATTGTGGTCGCTCCCGGCGTGTTTGATGCACTGGGCGCATCACTGGCCGAACAGGCAGGGTTTGATACCGTCTATCTTTCTGGCGCCAGCTTGGCCTACACCCAACTCGGGCGGCCAGATATTGGCCTGCTCAGCATTACCGAAATTTGCACCGCCATGTCGCATATCCGCGAACGTACCAACCTTTCCGTGGTGGTGGATTGCGACACCGGCTTTGGCAATGCCATGAACGTGATGCGCAGCGTGCGTTTGCTTGAACGCGCGGGCGCCAACGCCATTCAGTTGGAAGACCAGACCTACCCCAAACGCTGTGGCCACCTGCGTGGCAAAACACTGGTCTCCAAGAGCGAAATGGTGGGTAAATTGCATGCAGCACTGGACGCACGGGAAAGCGATAGCACGCTGATTATTGGCCGTACCGATGCGCTGGGCGTGGAAGGCACCGACAGCGCCATCGAGCGTGCCCAGGCCTACTATGAAGCGGGCGTGGATATGCTGTTTATCGAAGGTATTCGTAGCGATGAAGATATCAGCAAGATCATGACCCAGTTCAAAGGCAAAGTGCCGATCATGGCCAATATGGTCGAGGGCGGCGACACGCCGCTGCAGAACGCCCAGGCGCTGGAAGACCTTGGCTTCTCGCTGGTGATTTTCCCTGGCGCCTTGGTGCGGGCGATTACCCATATGGCCAGCCGTTTCTTTGCCACGCTGAAACAGGACGGTACTACCGATGCCTTCCGCGACCAGATGCTCGACTTCAAACAGCTTAACGACTACCTAGGCACCCAGGCGATGCTGGAACTTGGCGAGCAGTACGACAATCGCTAACGCTCGCTTCCCAACGCGTGCCAATGATTTATAAATTAATAACTTCAGGAGACGACCATGCAGACCACTGATAAAACGGCAAAAGAGATCTTTAACGACGTGATGGCCAACCCTCAGCGGGTGCCCTTTGGCTTTGGCAAGAAAGCCGTGCTGGTCAATGTAGATCCCCAAAAGGCCTACACCCGTACCGATCTCTTCAAGACTGCCTACGAAACCGACCCCAAACAGCTGGAGTACACCAACCAGCTGGCGCGCGGCTTTCGAGCAAAGGACTGGCCGGTGGTCTGGACCCATGTCGCCTTTCTGGACTCCGCTGAAGATGCAGGTGTATGGGGCACCCGCACCGATACCCCCGACTCACTGCAAAACATCAAGTACGATTCTGAGCGCGCCGAGTTCGACGATCGCTGCGAGATCGACCTCAGCCGCGACGTGATCTACACCAAGCGCATGCCTTCGGCATTTTTTGAAACGCCGCTGCAGTCACTGTTGGTATGGCATCAAGTTGACACGGTGATCATCACCGGCGGCTCCACCTCGGGCTGTATTCGCGCGACCGCCGTGGAGAGCTTGTCCCGTGGCTACCGCACCATCGTGCCGATGGAGTGCGTCTCCGATAAACACGAAAGCTACCACTACGCCAACCTGACCGACCTGCACCTTAAATACGCCGATGTCATGCCCGTTGCTGAGGTGCTGGCGTGGCTTGAGGGCGATGCATAAGGCGAGGAGCTAGCGATGAAAGAGTCATTAGGCGTTTACGACTACTGGGCCTACGACCAGCGCCCCAAAATCACCTGGCCCGGCGGAGCAAAGGTGGCCTTCTGGGTTGCCCCCAATATCGAGTATTACGAACTCGACCCGCCGCAGAACCCAAGCCGCAAGCCGTGGCCACACCCACACCCGTCGGTACCCGGCTACAGCATTCGCGATTACGGCAACCGCGTGGGCCACCAGCGCCAAATGGCCCTGTTGGATAAGTACGGCATTCGCGGCTCGGTATCGCTTTCCGTGGCGCTCTGCGAGCACCATCCCGAAATCATCCAGATGTGCAAAGAGCGCGACTGGGAGTTTTTTAGCCACGGCATCTACAACACCCGCTACACCTATGGGCTGAGCGAGGCACAAGAGCGGGCGATGATTCGCGACAGTATGGAAACCATTCACCGCCATACCGGCCAAGCCTGTGCGGGTTATCTGGCGCCTGCGCTTTCGCATTCCGAGCGCACCCTGGATCTATTTGCCGAAGTAGGCGAAGAGCTATTCGGCGCGCGGGGCGGGCTTTATACCTGCGACCTGTTCCATGACGATCAGCCAACGCCGGTCAGCGTTCGCTCCGGCAAGCGGTTTATCTCCATGCCCTACTCGCTGGAGATGAACGACACCATCGTCTACGCGGTGAATAAAGTAGAGCCGCGCCAGTACGCCACCATGCTCAAGCGCCACTTTGATCGCCTGTACTTAGAGGGCGCGGAGTCTGGCACGGTGATGTGCATTCCCACTCACAACTATCAGGTGAGCTGCCCCCACCGCATCAAGGCGTTTGAAGAGGCACTGGAGTACATCACCGGGCACCCGGATGTATGGGTAGCCACGGGCCGCGAAATCGCCGACTACTATCTCGAACACTATTACGATGCCGCCCTCGACAGCATCCAGGCCCAGGCCGCCACCGCACGCAGGGAGGGCTAATCTTATGGCATCCAAAGACATGGTGCTCAACGACGACTATCTCGACTACCCTTTACGCCGCCACGGCTACGACCACGACCGCTATGACTGGTCGATGCTGAGTGAACGTGCGCCCGTCACCTGGCCCGGTGGCAAGACGCTGGCGGTATGGGTCAATATTTCACTGCAGTTCTACCCGCTCAACCAGCGCGGCGAGCCGTTCAAGGTGCCCAACGGCATGACCATGCCCTACCCAGATCTGCGCCACTTCTCGCTGCGCGATTACGGCAATCGGGTGGGTATCTACCGTGTTTTGAAAGCGCTGGCCGCGCACAACATCACGCCTACCTTTGCGATCAACGCGCAACTGGCTGAGCAGACGCCCTATCTGGTGCAGCGCTTGAAAGAGCACGGCGGTGAATTTATCGCCCACGGCTGGAACATGGATCACCTGCACTACGGCGGCCAACCGATTGAAGAGGAAGCCGAGCTGGTCAAACGCTCCGTGGACACGCTGCGGCGGGTGACCGGCCAACCCGTTCGCGGCTGGCTAAGCCCCGCCAAGCACCAGAGTTTCAACACCCTGGACCTGCTGGCGGAAAACGGCATCGAGTACTGCGCCGACTGGGTGAACGACGATATGCCTTATGCTTGTGAAACCAACACCGGCAGATTGACCATGATGCCGCTGGCCACCGAGATTGAAGATCAGTTTGTGATGAGCCAGAACCTGCACTCGGAAGACTCTTGGGTGACACAGGTAAAAGACGCCTTCGATTTCCTGCTGGAAGAGTCCCGCGAGCAGGGCGGGCGACTGTTTGCGCTGAACCTGCACCCCTGGCTGGTGGGTCAGCCCCACCGAATTGCTTGCCTGGAAGAAGTGCTGGTGCATATCAGCGGGCACCCAGACGTCTGGCAAGCCCCAGCGGGTGAGATTCTGGATGTCTTCCACCAAGCTGCGGAGCAGGCGTAATGGCGATCATTCCCTACACACACGAAGGCTTTGATGCCCACCTGCCGCTGCTGATTATCGGTGCGGGGGCCTGCGGCCTGGTAGCGGCCCTCGCCGCCCAGAAAGCGGGCGTTGAGCTTGCTGTTCTAGAGCGCGACTCCCTGCCCCGTGGCAGCACGGCGATGTCGTCGGGGTTTATTCCCGCCGCCAATACGCGCTTTCAGCATGAGCTGGGCGTCACGGACTCTGCTGAGGCCATGGCGGAAGATATTCAGAAAAAAAATGGCTTTGAGGCCGACCCAGCCATCGTCGAACTGCTGGCCAGCCAATCCGGCCCAACCATCGAATGGCTGGCGGATCAGCATGGCGTGCCCTTTGAACTAGTAGAAGGCTTTCTCTACCCCGGCCACCGCCACCTGCGCATGCACGCCACGCCGAGGCGCACCGGGGAAGAGCTGATGGGTGCGCTGCTTAACGCTGCCGAGTCGGTGGGCATCGATATTTTGGCCCAGGCACGGGTAGTTGATTTGTACGTTGATGCCACACAGCGAGTGCGGGGCATTACGCTCGAACGCCCAGATGGTAGCCGCGAAACCATTGGTTGCGATGCGCTGATCCTGGCTTGCAACGGCTATGGAGGTAACGTGGAACTGGTGGAGCGCTATCTGCCGACGCTAAAAAATGCCTTGTATTACGGCCATGAAGGCAACCAGGGCGACGCCTTGCTGTGGGGTCAGGCCATGGGCGCGAGCACCAAAGACTTAGGTGCCTGCCAGGGGCATGGGTCACTCGCTACGCCCCACCAGATTTTGATTAGCTGGGCACTGATGATGCAGGGCGGCATTCAGGTCAACCTAAACGGCGAGCGCTTCTCCAACGAGCACGGCGGCTACTCCGAACAGGCGGCCAAGGTGCTGGCGCAACCTGATCAGGTGGCCTGGAACCTTTATGACGCCCGCATTCATGAATCCGCACAGGCCTTTGAGGATTACCGCAATGCCCAGGAGAGCGGCGCAGTGCGCAGCTTTGCCAGTATTGAAGAGATGGCAACTGGCTTGGGTCTGCCACTAACCACACTGCAGGACACCTTCGCGGAAATGCAGCAGCATGCCGAGCAGCAAACGACGGATACCTTTGGCCGCCGTTTTGAACCCGCCAACCTACTCAAACCGCCCTATTACGCTATTCGCGTAACCGGTGCGTTGTTTCACACTCAGGGGGGTTTAGAAGTGAATCGCACGGCCCGGGTGCTCAACACCCAAGGCCAGGCGCTGCCCAACCTGTTCGCCGCAGGCGGTGCTGCTCGCGGGGTTTCCGGCTCCAACGACAGCGGATACCTTTCCGGTAACGGGCTGCTCAGCGCTGTGGTGCTGGGGGCCGTAGCAGGCAGGAGTGCCGCTGAGCTGTTGCACTTACAGCTAAGCTCAGCGGTATTACCTTAACTGTCTAGCGACAGCATCGCCTCTGTCCACTGGCGCACGTCGGAGTAGCCGCGCTGCTCGAAAACCGCGAAGCCGCTAATGCTACGCGCTTTGAGCGGCGTAAAGACCGGCATGGTTAAACCGCACAGAAAGTGCGCCAGCCTCTGGGCATTTGGCGGCTGGCCCAGTTGTTCGGTGTGGCGCTGTATAAACGGAGCGGCAAAGCGCGTGAAGTCGTTATCCGGTAGCGTGGGTAGTGGCGGCGCTTCCGGTAGCCTAACGGGGTGCCCGTAACACACCGAACAGTGGCCGCAGCGGCCCTGCTCGGTGTCGGATGGCGCATCAAAAGTGCTATCGCCAAAGTGCTCGGCCAGCCGCCGCGTCAGGCAGCTCTCCGATTCAAACAGTGCCAGCATGGCCTGGAGCCGTTCGATCTCAATACGCTCCCGGTTCAGGCAATCTTCAAAAAGCTGCCTCGCCAGCGTCTCAATGGCAAAATTCGGCTGGCAGACCTCGTAAACATCGGTCATCCGCTTGCCTTCCAGGGTCAGCCAGCCTTTGTCCTGAAAGTACTCAAGGGCCGTAATCACGCGAGCGCGGGAGGCATCAATCTGCTGGGCCTGCCCGGCATGATGTAAGCGGTCAAAATCCACCGTTCCCCAGGTGCGGGCAATAGGGATATTGTCGACCAGCAAACGTACAAACGCCGCCCGCTCGCCTTTAAAACGGCCCACCAGCGCCTCCGCTTCGATGTGATAGCGCAGCCGATACTCGGCTAAAAACGCAAAGCGCGGGGCGATAATGCCGTGCATCTCCAGCCGCACCAGCAGTGTTTTCAGCGGCAGCGGGCGGATATTGGTATCCCGGGAAAGTGTATTGAGCAGCACTTCCCACTGCTGATCTGCCGCATTGCCTGACGCGCAGCCTGCCGCAGCAATCTCTTCCAACAGGCAGTAGATACCCGCGTATTCAGGGGTATCGCCGTAAACAAAGTTTTCCAGCACCCGCAGGCCATCGCGCCCGGCCATGGTCAGGCAGGTAGAAGGTTGTCCATCACGCCCTGCCCGGCCAATCTCCTGGCTATAATTCTCAATAGATTTGGGCAGGTCATAGTGCACTACATTACGAATATCGCCCTTATCGATGCCCATGCCAAAGGCAATCGTGGCGACAATGCAGGGCGACTCGCCGCCCATAAACTGGCGCTGAATCTCGTCTCGGCGGCTTGAATCCTGGATTCATAGAATAAGCGCAGCACTTTGGATCACAAGGTAGAGGCAGGAGGGCCAGCGCCGGTACCCTCTCTGCCTTACCTACCAAAGTGAAGCAGAGCATGGGATACCGACAACTGACCCAAATCCAACGATACCAAATTTTTGCCTATCTTGAGACCGGCATCAGCCAGCGACAGATCGCCCAGGCCATTGGTGTCCACAGCAGCACCATTAGCCGCGAGATAAAACGTAACGGTCTGACCCGTGGTTATGCGCCTGAACAGGCCCAATTGGTAAGTGATCAGCGCCGACGCACCGCCTGGAAAGTGACTAAACGACTACCCAGCCTGGTTCGCTGGGTCACTGGCCAATTGATGGACGAATGGAGCCCTCAACAAATCAGTGGTTTTATGGCCAATGCCAACGGAGTCTGCGTAAGCCATCAGTGGATCTATGCGTTAATCTGGGACGACAAGAAGCACGGTGGAACCTTATGGAAACGGCTCCGGCTGCCACGCCAGCGGCGCTATCAGCGCCAATTGGCTAAGCGGGCGGGGTTAGGCAAAATCCCGCACCGAGTAGGCATCGAGCAGCGCCCTGCCAAGGTGGAAGAACGGCGCCATATCGGACATTGGGAAGGCGACACGGTGCTTAAGGGCCACAAAGAATCCGGGCTGGTGACCCTGGTCGAAAGACGCAGTGGCTACCTCTTGGCAGCGCGGCTGCCAACAATCACCGCCACTAGAACGGCACAGGCGATGACGCGGTTATTGGCACCACGCCGAGGGGCAGTGCACACCATCACTTTGGATAATGGGTCGGAATTCGCCGAGCATCGGAAGGTTGCCAAGTCCGTCTCGGCCAAGATCTATTTTTGCGACCCGTACCGCTCATGCCAGCGTGGTACTAATGAAAACACCAATGGTCTGATTAGGCAGTATTTTCCTAAAGGTACTGACTTCCGCAAAGTGACCAATGCCGAGCTACGAAGAGTCGTCAATAAGCTAAACGATAGACCAAGAAAGCGGCTGGGATACCGAACCCCAGCCCAGGTGTTCTTAGGTGAATACTCAGGAGCGCTAGAAACCGCAGGTGCTGCACTTATTAGTTGAATTCAGGATCTAACCCAGCATGGTAGGCCTGAGCGGCAATACCCTGGGCCGCCAGCACTTTTGCCACTTGTTCAGCGGTTTGCTGCAGGGTGACGTAGATAATCGTCGGTGCTTCGCTGCCCGGCTGCATCTGTGGTTTCAGCCATTCAACCAACTGCTGATGGCGATCCTCCATGGCGGGTGCCACCAGCAGCTCAAGATTGGGGCGGTAAAAGCCGGTGGTGATAACGTTATCGTGGGCAATGGCAAACTTCTCGCTCATATCGGCAATCACGGTCGGCGTTGCCGTGGCGGTTAGTAGCAGCACCTGGGGGATGGCGAACTCGCGCTGGTAGTCCGGTAGCTTCAAATAATCGGGTCGGAAGTTATGCCCCCATTCAGAAAGGCAGTGTGCTTCGTCGACCACCAGCAGCGATATCTGCACTTGGCGCAGAAAATGGCGAAAGCGCTCGTTCTTAAGTCGCTCCACCGACACCATCAGGATTTTCAGCTCACCACTTTTGGCGCGCTCCATGACATCGCGAGTCGTTTCGCGGTCTTGGGTGGAATCAATACTGGCCGCCGCCACGCCATGGCGCGTTAGAAACGCCAGTTGATCCTGCATCAGCGCCAGCAGTGGCGATACCACTAGGGTGAGATGGGGAAGATGCAGCGCCGGAAGCTGGTAGCAAAGTGACTTGCCCGCGCCGGTGGCAAAAATTGCCGCCGTGGAGTGCCCCTCCAACACTCGTGACACCACCGCCTGTTGGCCGCCGCGAAAGTCGTCAAAACCGAATACGTCTTTCAGCGTTTGCTGGGGTGATGATGAGGTCATAAACACTGCCTGCTAAGTGATGAGTAGCTAAGATCTAAGTAGTGAAGATCTAAAACGCCTTTTCCAGCGCAAAGCGCGGCTGGATGTGGCCCTCTTTGTTTATGCTTTCAGTGAACATCTCAAGCGGGCGCACCCAGAGGCCGTAGTCGCCGTAGAGGGCACGATACACCACCAGCGGCTCTTCGCTTTCGCTGTGTTGGGCAGTGCCAAGCACTTCGTAGAGGCTGCCTTTGTAGTGGCGGTAAATACCGGGAACGGGGGTGGTCATGAGCTCTCCTCTTGGGTAGCGTTTGCGACAGCTGGCTGGTTGGCTTTTTTGGCCAGGCGCTCCAGCACTTTGGAGGCGGCCACAAAGCCAAAAGTGCCGGTCAAAAAGGTAGCGGCACCAAAGCCCGAAGCGCAGTCCAACCGGGTGGCGTCGCCGCTACCGGGCTTTTGCAGGCAGACTTCACCGTCGGCACCGGGATAGATCAACTGCTCGTCGGAATAGACGCACTCCACCGAAAAGCGCCGCTTGGGATTGCGGGAGAAACCGTAATCGCGACGCAGCCGCGAGCGTACTTTGGAGAGCAGCGGGTCGTGCTCGGTGCGGGTTAAATCCGCCACTTGAATGCGCGTCGGGTCGGTCTGCCCGCCCGCCGCACCGGTCACGGTAATCGGGATTTTGCGCCGCTTGCACCAGGCGATTAGCGCAACCTTGGCGATCACGCTGTCGATGGCATCCACCACATGGTCGGCATCCTCGGGAATGCGCTCGGCCAGATTGGTGGGCGTGACAAAGGCGGTGTCTGCGATGACTTCGATCTCAGGGGCGATCAAACGGCAGCGCTCGGCCAGCACGTCCACTTTGGGCTGACCGATGGTGCCATCCAGCGCGTGGAGCTGGCGGTTAACGTTGGAGACACAGACGTCGTCCAGATCGATCAGCGTGAGCTTGCCAATGCCCGAGCGCGCCAGCGCCTCTACCGTCCAGCTACCCACGCCGCCTACCCCGACCACAACTACATGGGCATGGCGAAACGCCTCCGCAGCGCGCTGGCCGTAGAGGCGTCGTATACCGCCAAAGCGAAAATCATAGTCACTTGAAACACGGTCGCTAGATACTGAGGCAGTAGCAAGGGAGGTTGATGGCTCGTTCAAAAGCATAAAAACAGACTCACAGTGCTTGGAGAGCGGAAGGCGTTGCAAGAGGCGGCGTTCGTACGCTATCCAGCGGCAAATGCCCTGCCCAGCCAAGGTGATTAAACAGCGCGACCATGGTCTCGTCCAAGGCGCAGCTCAATTGTACACGCTTGGCCAACAGCGGATGGTCAAAGGCTAAATAGGTCGCGGCGAGCAGTAAGCGTGGAGCACTCATCTGCTCGGCAAAAAAGCGGTTGTGGACACTTTTACCGTGTTTGGCATCGCCGATAATCGGATAGCCCCGCCGTGAAAGATGACGACGAATTTGGTGGCGCCGACCCGTCAATGGCCGAGCCTCTACCAGGGAGTAACGCGCCACTGGGTAACGGTCGATCTGTACCGGCAACTCAGCGCTATCCAGACGGCGAATATCAGTCATCGCAGGCATAGCAGGCATCTCAGCTTTGGGCCGCGTGCCATCCTCTTCCCGCAATGGGTAATCCAAACGTTCGCTCTCCGGCGCTTTACCCCGCACCACCGCCAGATAGCGCTTTTCTACCTGACGCTCGCTAAAAGCCTCGCTGAGCAGGCCAGCGACTGTTGAAGAGAGCGCAAAAACGATCACCCCTGACGTCGGCCGATCCAACCGGTGAACGGGATACACTCGCTTATTGAGCTGGTCGCGGAGCCGCTGGAGCAGAAATTCGGTTTCGCCACGCGCTAACGCCGAGCGGTGCACTAATAGGCCTGACGGTTTATGCACTGCAACGAGATAATCATCCTGATAGAGGATGTTGAGTGGCGTCATAACGCTCCTGGTAACAGCTGGTGACAAGACTTTCTACAAAAGCTATCTATCAAACAGGCCGCTATTGTCGCGGCTTGACGAGCCGATGTCATCCGTCGGCTTAATTGGCGAACAAACCGCTTGGCAGCTACCTTAAATAAGCAACGCAACTACAGCGTTTCCATGGATTCGGAAGGAGATAACTCTATGCGCTATTCAACTATACGTTTCTCAACACCACTTACCGCCATTGCCGCTTCGCTGCTGCTCGCCAGCACGGCGGCACAAGCCAATGAAACGCTCGATGTCGAGATGCATAAAGTCAGCACCGAGGGTAATGAAGAGTCAATCGGCACCGTCTCTCTTGAGCATACCGATCATGGCCTACTGCTAACCCCTTCGCTGACGGATCTTGAGCCCGGTGTTTACGGTTTTCACGTCCACCAGAACGCCAGCTGTGATCCTGCCGAAAACGACAGTGGCGAAATGACCGCTGCACTGTCCGCAGGTGGTCACTATGACCCCGAAGAAACCGGCACGCACCAAGGCCCCTATGGTGAAGGACATTTAGGCGATCTGCCGGTGCTAACCGTTAATGAAGAGGGCGAAGCCAATCTACCCGTTCTAGCCCCACGCCTAAGCATGGAAGATATGCCGGGTCGCAGCCTGATGATCCATGAAGGTGGCGACACCTACAAAGATGAGCCACATCTGGGCGGCGGCGGCACTCGCATGGCCTGCGGCGTCGTTGAGTCTTAAGCTTTACCGTTATTGTTAATCGACAAAATGGGCAACCACTCGGCTGTCCATTTTTTTGCTTACGGCCCACTAAAGTCTAACTGTGATTTTATAGTGGTTATCTGTACATTCGGCCCTGCTAAAAAAGTGCCTGCTTGCATGCTTACCGGCATGCTCGCCCATCCCCCTCACTGCTCTAGGTACCTTAGATGATCACCTTTATCGTATCGATCCTGCTGCTGATAGCGGGCTACTTTACCTATGGGAAGTTCGTTGAACGCGTGTTTGTGACTAACCGCAAACGTCAGACCCCTGCCTTCAGCATGCGCGACAACATCGACTATGTGCCGATGAACACTACGCGCAATTCACTCATTCAGTTATTAAATATTGCCGGTGTCGGCCCCATTTTTGGACCGATTCTCGGCGCGCTGTATGGTCCGGTAGCCTTTGTGTGGATTGTGATTGGCTGCATCTTTGCCGGTGCGGTGCATGATTACCTGACCGGTATGATCTCGATCCGCAACCACGGCGCTCATTTGCCGCAACTGGCCGGCAAGTTTCTGGGTAAAGCGATGAAGCATGTGGTCAATGGCTTCGCGATTCTGCTGCTACTTTTAGTCGGTACAGTATTCGTCACCTCGCCCGCAGCACTGCTGGCCAATATGACCTCGCTGTCGTTAACGCTCATCATTGTCGCTATCTTTATTTATTATTTGATTGCCACCCTGCTGCCGATTGATAAAGTCATTGGCCGTATCTACCCCTATTTTGGCGCCCTGCTGCTGTTCAGCGCGGCGGGTATCGGTATCGGCTTGATCATCACGGGTGCTCCGATCCCCGAGCTCTCGTTCCAGAACATGCACCCTGACGCCGCACCGATTTTCCCGCTGCTGTTTTTAACCATCTCCTGCGGCGCACTTTCCGGTTTTCATGCTACCCAAACGCCGATTATTTCGCGCACCACGCAAAACGAAACCAACGGCCGCAAAATCTTCTACGGCATGATGATCACCGAAGGCATTATTGCGATGATCTGGGCGGCCGCCGCCATGAGCCTGTTCTACGGCGACCAGTCGCTTTCCGATGTGCTGGCGGCCGGTGGCCCTGCCGCGGTGGTAAGCGAAGTTTCTACCACCATGCTCGGCGCGGTGGGTGGCACCCTGGCGGTACTCGGCGTTATCGTGTTGCCGATCACCTCGGGCGATACCGCTTTCCGCAGCGCGCGAATGATCATTGCTGATTACATTAAGATCGATCAAAAGCCGATTATGAAGCGCGTCATGGTCGCTCTACCGCTGTTTGTAGTGTCCTATGCATTAACCCATATGGACTTCACGCTACTGTGGCGTTACTTCTCATGGGCGAACCAAACCACCGCCGTTATCGCGCTATGGGTTGGCACTATGTATTTAGTGCTGTCGCGTAAGCCTCACTGGATTACCTCGATCCCAGCCACCTTTATGACCATGGCCACGTTTACCTACTTGGCCTACGCGCCGATCGGTTTTGGTCTACCGCTGCAGCTAAGCTATGTGGTAGCCGCGCTAGGTACGCTTCTTTGCATTGCGCTGTTTATGAAGCGTGTCCGTCGTCTAAGCCGGGCAACTTTTGCCGTTGATGAGCCGGCGGTACCGAGCCAGTTTGTGGACAGCGGAGAGGCGATTACAGCTAAATAGTTAGGCGCTCCATAACGTTACCACCACACTCTCTTAACAGGACGCTCTTCAAACACGAGCCACGCCACAAAAAAGGGCACACATCAGCCACATAACCGTGTTTGATGCGTGCCCTCGTTTCTTTCCCTATCTCTCTTATCCTACCTGTTCTCCCCTCCTCCTCATGTTTATCGCTTCCATGCTGCTGCGGTATAGACGAAAACAGGCAGGGACTACTCTAGCGGTATCGACCAGAAGTAGGTCTCGCCGGAGCTATCGTCCACGCCGTCGTTGTCGCTGACCAGCCAGGCGTTGCCATTATCGTTGATCGCCATTCCTTCAATCTTGTCCACCACAAAGCCGTTGTAGCTGGCCAGGTCGGGAATCAGGTCGCGTACTAGCTGTTTCTCGACCACCGGCAGCTCACCGCCCAGCGGGGCGGGTTCCAGGCCGTCCAGGGCAACGCGGGTCACTTGCTTAACCTTCGCCTCGGCGCCGATCTGGTTGTCGCGCTCGATCAAATAAAGCCAAGCGCCATGGGCGGTGATTTCGGAGAGGCCAATCCAACCCTGTTCCACGTTATCCAACGGGTAATGAACAGCGCCCCACTCACCGCTGTCGATATCAAAACGCAGTAGCTTGGCCATGCCTTCGGGGTCATCCTGCCAGGGGCGCTGTACCGCCAGCCACAGCTGATTATCAATGCGCGTGACGCCTTCTAATCCCCACTTCAATGCCTGTTGAGCGAGCGCCTCGGGCAGTGCAATTCCTTGGATAATCTCGCCGTCGGAACCCACATGATAAAGGGTGTTGGCAAGGCCTTTGTCGTTACCTTCGGAAGCGACCCAGAAGCCACCTTCACCATCGGTGGTAATACCTTCCATATCCAGGCCTAGCGCAGGCTCACCGTTGCGGGTCACATCCAGCGCTGCCGTAATCCGCGCCGGCGATGCTGATGGGTCGATGGTGAAGATGCGCGGCTGGGCGCTGTAGAAGCTGTCGCTAACCGCGTAGAGCATGTCATCAGCAGCGACCAAACCGGAAAGTGCGCCCCAGCCAATCAGTTCATCAGCGCCCGCCGAGGTCAGGGTGGGATAGACCGCTGGCGCAGCCTGATATTGATAAATCATGACATGGGCGCGGGGGCCGCCGTCTTTGCCCAGATCCCCTTCATTGGCGGTGGCTAACAGGCCACGGCTGGGAATCGCCACGGCGCCTTCGGGAGACAGGCCCGAGGGCAGCAGCTGGGTGAGCTGCGGTTCGGCCAGATTGCTAACGTCATAAACGCCCACCAGCGAGCCGCGCTCGGAAAGCAGGAAGACATAGGGCGTACCTTCGAACACCGCAAACTCCATCCCCTCCGGCTCGCTGCCTTTGGCATCCGAACGTTTATCGGGGTAATGACCCGCTTCAATCACCGCGCGCTCGAATGAAGTACCTGACTCGTATACCACCTCGCCGCGCTTGCTGAAGATCGTCCAGCCGCGCGCGCCGCCATCCATATCGCCTTCGTTGGCAATAGCGAAGTGGTCGTTGTCGATCCACTGCAAAGCGTCCGGCTCACGCAGGCGCTCGGCTTGCTGCTCGTTGAAAATCAGCGCACCGTCATCGCTGGCGTCAATGCCGTCCAGGTCGACAGTCCCGGCACTGAAATCCGCCACCACCTTTCCGGCGTAGTCGAGCACCACCAGGTGGTTGTTCTCCTGCACGGTAACGACGGTCTCACCCAGGGTGTTGATATCGACAAACTCCGGCTCGGGATCCTCGGGGGCGATCTCGGCGAGCCCGGTTACGTCGGCGTAGAGCAGGCTGTCGCAGTTAACCAGCCCTGCCGCATTGATCTCCACCAGTGCCACGGAACCGCCGGGCATCTGCGGTACACGTCCATCGCCCGCCTCTTCGTCGCGTTCGTTCTCAATGGCGACAGCGACAAAGTGCCCATCGGGTGCCGCAGCAGAAGCTACACTATCGGGCTGTCCGTCTAGCGGGCAGGAGGCGAGTATCTCGCCACTGGCTAAATCGACCGTGCGCAGCTCACCGGAAGGCTCGCTGTAGGAAACCGATGTATTCACTCCGACATAGGCCATATTGCCGAGCACCGATACGGCCGTAGGCTCGCCGTCCATAACGATATTACCCAGCGGTTGCGGGTTAGCCGGGTCGCTGATATCAATGCGCCCAATCGCGCCCAGCGGGCTATCGGTATACACCAGCGTCATGCCATCACCGGAGGCAGCAATGATTTCAGGCGCGGTCTCGCGTGTACGATCCTCGCCCTCGGCCATGTTATCGGGAACCGCGAAGCTGGCGATGCGGTTGAAATGTTTATCTGCCGCGCCTGCCGCTTGCGTGGCGGCCAGCACAGCAGCCAGCGCCAACAGTATTGGTCTGCGTTTGAGTATCATGATGGAGTTAATCCCTTGCTTAAGCTTCAGAAACGACTGATTAAGTTATTAAATTTGCTATGTCCGATTAACTATCCAACACCATGACGATGTCAGTCTTATGACACTCACTGGCTAAGTTAGCGCCGTTGGCTATCGGCACACCTCAGCGCTAAACGCAGGTTGCCGCGAAAATGTTAGATGGGTAAGTAGTGAAGGAACACATAGGGGAAAAGGGAAGCGGGAAAATCGATAGGTTAAAGGAGACTTTAGAACGCAAGAAGCCAGTCAGTTAGCCCTGACTGGCTGCTTTTTAGCTAGTTTTGGTTGCTAGCTTGCTTCTATACATACGCGCGATAGCGTTTTACTCGTCGCCTGCCATCTGCATTTGGCGCTGCATGTAATTCTGAATACCTACCTTGTCGATCAAACCCAGCTCTGTTTCGATGTGATCGATATGGTCTTCTTCATCAGCAAGCAGGTCACGCAGCATATCGCGAGTCACGTAATCTTTAACGCTTTCGCAATAGGTGATGGCCTCGATGTAATCGTTACGGCCGTCGTGCTCAATTTTTAGATCGCTTTCGAGCATCTCTTTGACGTTTTCGCCAATGTGCAGCTTGCCAAGGTCTTGCAGGTTGGGAATGCCTTCCAGGAATAGAATGCGCTCGATGATCTTGTCAGCGTGCTGCATCTCTTCGATGGACTCATCGTATTCCCATTTGGCGAGGGCTTTCAGCCCCCAATCTTTATACATTTTGGCGTGCAAAAAGTACTGATTGATCGCAACGAGTTCGTTGCCGAGCGCCTTATTAAGATGCTCAATAACTTTCGTATCACCTTTCATAACGTCACCTTTTCTACTGTAATGCTGATGTTTAATCTAGTTTAGACAATACGATCAAGCAGTTACGTTTGGAGAAGAGCATAGACGCAAATAGCTATACTCCCAGCGTTTCTGAGAGTATAGATAAGGTGATTAAAAGTTCAAGTAAATCATATATTTGCTAACGATAACTCTAACAATAGTGATTCGCGTCACACAGCATAAGCGAGTCCCATATCGGCTTCTTGGCGCGCTTCAAACACTGCATCACGGGTAATAGATTTGGCATAGCACGCGCACTTGCCGCACTGCGTTGCGCAGCCGGTTGCTTCACGCACTTCTCGCCAGCTGCGCGCTCCGTCGCTAACGTGCTGGCGAATATGATGGTCGGTTACTCCCTTGCACACGCAAACGTACATGGCGATACCTCATAAAAGTCATGAGGTGAATGTAAATGATTCGCATAGGTCTTTTCAAGTAGAAATGACTGCTTGTTGGTATCTATTCGTCTTAAAGAACAAACAAAGTACGATAACCTATTGACTTAGCAATGTTTTCTATCTTCATAAGGCATATCGCAAGTGACCATTATTTTTTCGGCAATACCACCGTTTGCGTGTTAGAAGCAATATCCGGCCAGCTACGCCGCTGCTTATCGAACAGTACCCATAAGTAGCCCAAACCAAATGCCAGCAGCGAGAGCCACGCCACCGCGCAGCGAATGAGGCACTGCCTCAAATTCAGCGAATAGCCATCCAGTGTTTGCACCCGCAACCGCCACGCCTGCATGCCCAACGTCATTCCTCCACGCGACCAGGAAAAAACGAAAAACAGCGTGACAAAAAACAGCAGCAAGAGACGCAGGCTCCAAATATCACCGGCCGTGGTGCCAATCTCTTCTGGCTGCTGGCCAAGCACATAGCGGAAAAAAACCATATGCGCGACGGTCACGGCAATCCAGATCGCGGTGACCAAAAAGCCGTCATAGAGCATGGCACCCAGGCGGCGTCCAAGACCCGCTGGCCATACGCTGTCCAACTGAGCAAAGCGTCGTATTCGCATAGTTCCTCTTATTAGTTCTTGTTTGCCACTTGGTGGTGATGACGTCTCATTTGGGCTTAGCGAACTATGCCTACCCCTTGCGGCATTAACCATTGCGACGTAGAAAGTAGATCCCTACCCCGGCACACGCTAATGTCGGCACCAGTACGGCCCATACAGGGGAAAAACCAAAGATTGTCGAGGCGGGCGCCAGCAAATCCTGTACATACTTGAAGCTCAGCCCGGTGACCACGCCGTAAAACACGCGCGTACCCGCGGCCACGGTGCGCAGTGGGCCAAACACAAAGGAGGCGGCAATCAGCACTAGCGAGCCCATGGTGAGCGGCATCAGCATCTTCTGCCAAAAATACAGCAGCGCTTGGTCATTCTGCAGGTTCTGCTCCTCAAGGAACTGGGCATAGGCCCACAACTCGCTGGGTGCCTGGCTCTCGATATCGCGCAGCAAGCGCTCCAGTTGGGTCGGGGTAAACGCAGTGTCCCAGCCCATGCTTGCCGATTGATCCGACTCCGTGTGATCGTCGAAAATGCGCGTGGTAGCGACGTTTTCCAACCGCCACGCCTCGCCCTCCCAACGAGCACGCTGTGCGTAAGTGGCTTCGACTAGCTGGCGATCATCAAAGCGATAGCGAGTTAAATCAAGCACCACGTTATCCGCACGAATCGCCCCAAAACGGTAAACACTGTCGCCTTCGATTTGCCAGCCGCTGCGGCTGGTCAACATGGCGCCTTCACCCTGGAGTTTTTCCAAGCGCCACGCTTCGGCGTATTGCTCGGTGCGCGGGCTAACATATTCGGCAACCAGCAGCACCACGACCACCACCACCAGCACCGGCTTCATCACGCCCCACACAATGCGCGCCAGGGAGCGCCCAGCCGCACGCATAACGGTGAGCTCATTGCTGGACGCCATGCTGCCCAAACCAATCAGCGCGCCGATTAACACCGCCACCGGCGCATATTGGTAAAAGCGCCAGGGCGTACGCATTAACAGGTAAAGCAGCGCATCAAAAGCGGTATAACCCACCTGTACATCGCCTAAATCATCGATATAGGCGATAGTAATATCCAAACCCAACAGCACAAACTGAACGACGACAATGGCCGCCAACACGTTGCGGGCGATATAACGATCGAGACGGTCAAGTACCATTAGCGCATCCCCTTACGTTGCGAGCGCCACAGCATTAGCAGGCCCAACCCCAAGAACAAACCATGTACCGGCCACACACCCAGCATAATGGACCAAGTACCGCTGCCAATCGCATCGACCACCGCCAGCAGCAGGCTGAGATACGCAACATATAAAAAGACCGCGGGCAGTAGTTTGCCGAAGCGCCCCTGGCGGGGGTTGACGCGGGACAGCGGCTGAGCCATCAAAGCCAGCACAAACACCATTAAGGGTAGCCCTGCCCGCCACTGCCATTGAGCCTGGGCACGGGGGCTTGGATTATTCCATAGCGCAGCCGTGGTCGCGTACTCCAGAGAATCAAGCTCCTGCCGGTCGCGACTTAACCCCAGGCGCAGGGTATAGCGCTCAAACGTGAGCCGCTCGGCGCTCTGCTCACCTGGCGTCACCCCGTAGCGTTCACCATCATCCAGCACCAAAAATCGGCTACCGGTTTCAAGCCTCGTTTCCTGAAAACCCGATGCGGCGCGGGTCACGTAGTCGTGGGTACCTTCATCGCCCTGCTGGTTCTGCTCGTGCACCAATACATCCTGCATTTCCGTGCCATCGCTGGAAAAGCTGCCAATGTAAGCGGTACGACCACCCCCAAATTCCTGAAAGCGCCCCGGCGCCAACACAGAAACATCCAGGCGGCTACGCTGCTCTTCCAGCGCAGTTTCCGTTTGCAGCGCGCCATAGGGGGTCAGCCACAGGCTGCAGATACCTACCAGCACCGCCACCACGCTGGCGGGTAGCAGGGTCACTTTCAACAGCCGAGTAGGGCTCATTCCGCAGGCGACCATCACGGTAATTTCGCTATTCATGTAGAGCTGCCCGTAGGCCAGCAGGATGCCCAGAAAAAAAGACAGCGGTAAAATCAGTTCCATAAAGCCGGGCAGGTGAAACATCATTAGGCTGCCTAACATGGTGACCGGAATATCACCTTCCGCTGCGTCCGAAAAATAGCGGATAAAGCGGCTGCCCATAATCACCAGCAACAGGATGCCAGCGACCGCCGACATGGTGAGTAACACTTCGCGAGTTAGATATCGAAATAAAATCAACGCGCTCTCCGGCTAGTCGTGCAGGATGCCATGCAATAAGCGAATGGCTTGGGTACACTAAACAAATTATTCTCAGTCCCTTTTCACAATCAAAAGCAACGGGGCATTATCCCGAATCCCTCGCTGCTTGTCTTGTTGGAGCCGTCATGGAATTTTCCGTTCAGACTGCGAACCCGGCCAAAACCGAAACGGCCTGCCTTTTGGTACCGGTTTTCAAAGGGAGCGATCTTCTGCCCACCGTTGCCAAGCTGGACGACGCCAGCGAGCGCCTGATTGGCCAATTGCTGGAACGCGGCGACTTTGACGCCGCGCTGGGCAACGTGCAATTAGTGCCCTTTGCACCGGGCCTGGGCGCTGAGCGCATCTTGCTAGTGGGCTTGGGTGAGCGCGAAAAATGCCAGGAAGCCGCCTTCATCAAGGCCCTGGATGCGGCCATGGCAGCGTTGGTAAAACTACCTATCGATGAAGCGAGCGTGGTATTCGGCGATGTGCCACTCGCCGACCGCGACCCTGCCTGGAAAGCGCGCAAGGTGATGGAAGCAGCTGAGCGGGCCATTTATCGCTTTGATCAGTTCAAATCATCGCCCGCACCGGCCCTCAGTCTAGCCAAGCTGACGTTAATGATCAGCGATGCTGACGCTGTTTCGCAGGTTAAGCAGGGCGCCTTAATAGGCAATGCAATCGGCCAAGGCATCAACTACACGCGTACCTTAGGCAACCTGCCTGCCAATATCTGCACGCCTCGCTATTTAGCCGAGCAGGCAGAGCAGCTGGGCCGCGATTCAAAGGGCGCACTTGAGGTCGACATTCTCGATGAAGAAGCGCTGGAAGCTCTGGGTGCAGGCTCGCTGCTTTCCGTCGGTCGCGGCAGCAAGGAACCGACACGCTTGATCGTCATGAAGTACCAGGGCGCCGACAATGGTGAAGAAGCGCCCCATGTACTAATCGGCAAAGGCATTACCTTTGATACTGGCGGCATTTCGCTCAAGCCCGGCGAAGGCATGGACGAAATGAAATTCGACATGTGCGGTGCTGCCAGCGTATTCGGCACCGTCAAAGCGGTGTTGGATATCAAGCCGAAGCTCAATCTGGTGTTTATCGTCGCCGCCGCCGAAAACATGCCCGACGGCCGCGCCACCAAGCCCGGCGATATCATCAAAACGCTAAAAGGGCTGACCGTCGAAGTGCTCAATACCGACGCCGAAGGCCGCTTGGTGCTGTGCGACGCGCTAACCTACGCCGAGCGCTTTACTCCCGCCAGCGTGGTCGATATCGCCACTCTTACTGGCGCTGTGATTGTCGGCCTAGGCCATCACGCCACCGGCCTGCTCTCCAACGACGACGACCTAGCGCTGGATTTGCTGGATGCCGGCGAAGGGGCATGGGATCGCGCCTGGCACCTGCCGCTGTGGGATGAATACCAAGAGCAGTTAGACTCCAACTTTGCCGATCTGGCTAATATTGGCGGCCGCCCCGCGGGTACGATTACCGCCGCATGTTTTCTATCATGCTTCGCCGATCACTTCCCCTGGGCGCACCTGGATATCGCGGGCACTGCTTGGCACTCAGGCAAGCAAAAAGGCGCCACCGGCCGGCCGGTTGGGCTATTAACCCAGTACCTGTTGGACCGTGAAACCGATGCCCAAGTAGAAAACAGCGACGGCTAATATCATCACTCGGCACCACGATCCCTCGTTCAACGGTTGCCTTTCAGCGCGGCAACCGTTAAACCTGAATACATGAGCGTGCACCCTGTCCTTGGACACACGCCGTACTTACATACACTGCTTACTTTTGCCCTTCGGGGTCTGGCTCTAGCGGAGACAACACGCCGTGCCCACAGCTTCAAATAACCAGTCAGAATCGCGTTTTGAAATACTGCCGTCCAACCAGCCTACGGCCGATGAGATCCGTGAAAACATCCTTAAAAACCCCGGTTTTGGTCGCTACTTTACCGACCACATGGCCCATATTCGTTGGACCGTGGACGCCGACTGGCACGGCCATCAGGTGCGCCCTTACGGCCCGCTAACCCTCGACCCTGCTGCCTCTGTACTGCATTACGGCCAGGAGATTTTTGAGGGTATCAAGGCCTATCGCCACGCCGACGGCTCAATCTGGACATTCCGCCCTGAGAAAAACGCCGAGCGCTTCCGCCGCAGCGCCCGCCGCTTGGCGCTGCCGGAACTGTCCGATGAGGATTTCATCGGCTCGCTGAAAGCGCTGCTCGCCCAGGATCAGGCTTGGGTACCTACGCCTGCCAGCGCCTCTGATGAGTGCAGCCTCTACCTGCGCCCGTTTATGATCGCTTCTGAAGCATTTCTTGGCGTACGCCCCTCACAGGAAGTCGATTACTACGTGATCGCCTCCCCCGCCGCGGCGTACTTTAAAGGCGGTATTGCCCCGGTGTCGATATGGCTCTCCTCGAACTACAAGCGTGCAGCCCCCGGTGGCACCGGCTTTGCCAAGTGTGGCGGCAACTACGCCGCTTCATTGGCCGCGCAAAAAGAAGCCGAAGCCCACCAGTGTGGTCAGGTCGCGTTTCTCGATGCGGCTGAAAACAAGTGGGTGGAAGAGCTGGGTGGCATGAACCTGTTCTTCGTCTTCAAAGACGGCCGTTTGGTGACCCCGCGTCTGACCGACACCATTCTCGAAGGCGTGACGCGCAACTCCGTACTCACACTGGCCAAAGATGAAGGTCTAACGCCAGAAGAGCGCGCTATCAGCATTGACGAGTGGCGCGAAGGGGCGGCATCTGGTGAGATCACCGAAGTGTTTGCCTGCGGTACCGCCGCGGTCATCACTCCGGTAGGTGAACTGGTCACTGAAAACGAGCGTATCAAGCTCACCGCGGGCGGCAATAATGAAATCGCCATGCGCATCCGTACCAAACTGCTCGACCTGCAGTACGGCCGCAGTGAAGATAAGTACGGCTGGCTAACCCAGCTGGTTTAAGCGGGTTTAAAACCCACGCTTCACCGTTCAGCGCCGCCGCAACGTTTGCGGCGGCGCTGTTTGTAAGTAGTACATTTATCTGCAATCGCTGGAGCCGCCAATGGCCCGTATTGATTTCTACATTCTGCCCGATACGACCTTGGAGGCGCGCTTGCAGTTTGCCTGCAAACTGGCCGAGACCATCTGGCGTAAAGGCTACCGCCTGCATCTACACTGCGAAGACAGAGCCCTCGCCGAGCAGGCCGATAGCGCGCTGTGGAATTTTCGTCCGGATGCCTATTTACCCCACGCCCTGGAAGATAGCGAAATGGCCGCCAGCGTACCGATCACGCTAGGCTGGCAGCAGCTGCCGGTGCCGACAGAAGAAACCGCCCTGCTTAATTTGCACCCCGATATTCCCGAAGGTGTAGAACGCTACGCGCGAATCGCCGAGATCATCAATCAGCACCAACAAGTGCTGGTCGCCAAACGCACCTGCTGGCAGCGCTATAAAGAAATGGGCCATGAGGTCGTGCCGCATAAGCTCGGTTAACTAATCTTTTAACAACAATAACTCAACGCACGAGAGCGCCCATGCAGTTTCACACCTTTTTAGCCCGCACTCCCCTGGCCGTTATCGTCATCGCCCAACTGTTCGGCACTTCGCTATGGTTTAGCGTTAATGGCGTTGGTCTGGCGCTGCAGGAGGCCGTGGGCCTTAGTGAAAGCGATTTGGGTCTGCTCACTATCGCCGTTCAGGCCGGGTTTATTAGCGGCACGCTGCTGATCGCCACCACCGGCCTTGCTGACCGAATTCGTGCCAGCCACCTGTTTGCGTTTTCTGCCGTTCTTGGCGCACTGATCAACGCCGCTTTTATCGGCGTGGCCGAGAGCGTCACGCTGGCAGCCGTGGCGCGCTTTGCAACAGGGCTTTGCCTGGCCGGTATCTATCCGCTGGGTATGAAACTGGTGGTGAGCTGGACTCCCAGCCACGCCGGGGCAGCGCTGGGTTGGCTGGTGGGCATGCTGACCTTGGGCATTGCTTCCCCACACCTGCTACGCGGGTTAACGCTGCACCTGCCCTGGCAGTGGCCGCTGCTGTTGGCCTCATTGTTGGCGCTGGTCGCCGCGCTGTTGATTTTCAGACTGGGCGTAGGCCCACACCTCCCGGCCACCGCCAAAAGCGGGCGCCCTTGGGCAGGGCTGGCCGCGTTTAAACAGCCGCGTTTTCGCGCCGCCGCGCTAGGTTATTTCGGCCATTGTTGGGAGCTGTATGCGCTATGGGCGCTGGTGCCGTTTCTGGTCGCTAGGGAATTGGAACGTCTTGGCGCTGCCAACGGCGCCCAGCCATGGCTAAGCTTTGCCGTGATTGCGTTGGGCTTGCCCGGCTGCGTACTCGCGGGCAAATGGAGCCGTCACATTGGCAGCGACCGCGTGGCCTGCGTGGCGTTGGCTGTCTCGGGCACGTTGTGTTTGGTTTATCCGCTTTTGGGCAGCGCATCGCCCTGGCTGTTGCTAGCGCTTCTCGGCGTATGGGGCGTTAGCGTGATTGCCGATTCTGCTCAGTTTTCAGCGCTTGCATCGGCCACCGCCCCAGTCGAGCGACTGGGGGCAGCGCTGGCGATGATGAACGCTATCGGCTTTGGGCTCACCATTCCTTCGATTGCGCTGGTTACCGCGCTGTGGTCGAGCCAGTCGCTGGCGGTGATCTGGTGGCTAGTGCCAGGTCCTATCCTGGGGCTCATCGCCATGCGCGGGTTTTCTTCGCATCAGCACCTTGTAAAGACGGTGCGCGGCAACCGTTAACATTAACAACGAGCGTGAGTAGCACCTGACGACCCCGGCACTCACGCTGTATACTCTCGCGCTATACAATTTCACATTTTTTGCCAGCCGTGAGCCGACTCTCCATGGAAAAGACCTACCAACCCGAACAGATCGAAACCCGCTGGTACGAACGCTGGGAGGCCGACAACCGTTTCGCCCCTTCCGGCCAGGGCGAGCCCTTTTCGATCATGATTCCACCGCCCAACGTGACCGGCAGCCTGCACATGGGTCACGCGTTTCAGGACACCATTATGGATACCCTGACGCGCTGGAAACGGATGCAGGGCAACAATACCCTGTGGCAGGTAGGCACCGACCATGCGGGTATCGCCACGCAAATGCTGGTCGAGCGTAAAATAGCGGCTGAAGAGGGCAAGACCCGCCACGATCTTGGCCGCGATGCGTTTATCGACAAGGTGTGGGAGTGGAAAGAAGAGTCTGGGGGCCATATCACCCGCCAGCTGCGCCGCATGGGCGCCAGCGTGGATTGGAGCCGCGAGCGCTTCACCATGGACGACGGCTTCTATAAAGCGGTGCAGGAAGTGTTCGTGCGCCTGCACGAAGAAAAGCTGGTCTACCGCGGCAAGCGGTTGGTCAACTGGGATCCTACCCTGCATACCGCCATTTCTGATTTGGAAGTGGAAAACAAAGAGCAGCAAGGCAGCTTCTGGCACTTCCGCTACCCGCTAGCGGATGGAGTTAAAACCGCTGACGGTAAGGATTACGTAGTGGTCGCCACCACCCGCCCGGAAACGCTACTGGGCGACACCGGTGTGGCGGTCAACCCGGAAGATGAGCGCTACGCCTCACTGGTCGGCAAGTTTATCGAGCTGCCACTGGTAGGCCGCCGTATTCCGGTGGTGGCGGATGAGCATGCCGATATGGAGAAAGGCTCCGGCTGCGTCAAGATCACCCCGGCTCACGACTTCAACGACTACGCGGTCGGCAAGCGTCAGAATCATCTGCTGATCAACGTCTTCTCCAAAGATGCGACGATCCTTGAGCAAGCTGAGATCTTTGACCTAAAAGGCCAGCCCCAGCCCGACGAAGACGCCACGCTGCCCGCCAAGTACGCTGGGCTTGACCGCTTTGAAGCGCGCAAGCAGATCGTTGCTGATATGGAGGCGCTGGGCCTGCTGGAGCAAGTCGAAGCCGTTAACAACACCCTGCCCTATGGTGATCGCTCTGGCGATGTCATTGAGCCGTTGCTAACCGACCAGTGGTTTGTGGCGGTGGAAAGCCTCGCCAAGCCCGCCATCGAAGCGGTGGAAAACGGCGATATCCAGTTCGTGCCTAAAAACTACGAAAACATGTACTTCGCCTGGATGCGTGACCTGCAAGATTGGTGTATTTCCCGCCAGCTGTGGTGGGGCCACCGCATTCCCGCCTGGTACGACGCGGAAGGCAATGTTTACGTTGCCCGTAGCGAAGAAGAAGCCCGCGAGAAGCATGCACTCGAACCCGATGTCGTGCTGACGCAGGATGAAGACGTACTCGATACGTGGTTTAGTTCGGGATTATGGACCTTCGGTACTCTCGGTTGGCCGGAAAAAACCCCAGAGCTTGAGACCTTCCATCCCTCTAGTGTGCTGGTCACTGGCTTTGACATCATCTTTTTCTGGGTAGCCCGGATGATCATGATGACCCTGAAGTTCACCAAAGAGGTGCCATTTAAGACGGTTTATGTGCACGGTTTGGTACGCGACGGCCAGGGCCAGAAGATGTCCAAATCCAAGGGCAACGTGCTCGACCCCATCGACCTGATCGACGGCATCACGCTGGATGAGCTACTCGAAAAGCGCACCGGCAATATGATGCAACCCAAACAGGCCAAGGCGATTGCCAAAGCCACCAAGGATGAGTTCAAAGACGGCATCGAAGCCCATGGCACCGATGCGCTGCGCTTTACGTTCCTCTCCCAGGCCACCACCGGGCGCGATATCAAGTTTGATATGAACCGCTTGGATGGCTACCGCAATTTCTGCAACAAACTGTGGAATGCCTCACGCTACGTGCTGATGAACGCCGAAGGCGAAGATTGCGGTACGAGCGGAGAGGAAGTTGAGCTTTCCCTCGCCGACCGCTGGATCATCTCGCAGCTACAGAAAACCGAAGCCCAGGTCACCAAGGCGCTGGACGAGTACCGCTTTGACCACGCCGCCCAAGCGCTGTATGAATTCATCTGGAACGAGTACTGCGACTGGTATTTGGAACTATCCAAGCCCGTACTGTGGGACGAAAATGCGACGGCCGAAGCCAAGCGCGGCACTCGCCGCACGTTGGTGCGCGTACTCGAAGCTATCCTGCGCTTGGCCCATCCGATGATGCCCTATATCACCGAAGAGATCTGGCAACGCGTCTCGCCGCTGGCAGGTGTGTTTATGGGTGACGACGCATCGATCATGCTGCAAGCTTGGCCAGAAGCCGATGAGAGTAAAATCGACGAACAGGCCAGCCTGGATATTGAGTGGCTCAAAGGCGTCATTATCGCCGTGCGTAACATCCGCGCCGAAATGAACATCGCCCCTGGCAAACCCCTCGACGTGCTGCTGACCAAAGGCAAGCCCGAAGATGCCGAGCGCCTGGAAAGCAACCGCCACTTCCTTTCCAAGCTCGCCAAGCTGGAAAGCGTGACATGGCTCGACAACCCTGATGATGCCCCGCTCTCAGCCACGCAGTTGGTAGGTGATATGGAAGTATTGGTGCCGATGGCGGATCTCATCGACAGAGATGCCGAAATCGCTCGCCTCAGTAAAGAGATCGAGAAACAGGACAAACTGATCGGCGGCATCGAGAAGAAGCTTGGCAACGACGGCTTTATCGCCAAAGCCCCCGTCGCCGTGGTGGATAAAGAGCGAGGCAAGCTGGACGAGTTCCAAGCCACCAAGCAGCTGCTGGAAGAGCAAAAGGCGAAGATTGAGGCTTTATAAAGTTGGTTAGTAACAATAGCTGAAACAAAAACGGCACCGTCAGGGTGCCGTTTTTGTTTGGGAACGCTCTGTTGACTTTGTCAGACCACTTCAAAGTTTAGAGTGAGTTAATACAAAGCTTTTCCTCCTCCTTACACCACACCTAATCACATTTTCTTACGAAACGTGTAAGGTTGGTACAAGAACAGCCACCAAGTGGCATCGCTGATTCAGCAACAATACGGACTGCTCTATGCCGACACCAACTGTGGCGCGATTAGAGGCGCTGGCGACCGAACTTGAGCGGGCCGGGATTGCGTACCGCGAGCTTTCGCCAATGGCGGATACCGGGCTAGCTCATGACCATGTATGGGTGCATCGCAACGATGGCGATGATTGGGTGGCGCGGCTACCGAAACAGAGCCAGATGAACCTGCCGCCGGAAGCGAACCTTGCCTATCAGGCCGCCTGTTATCAGCGCTCTAGCCCTGGCGGACACACGCCTGTGCTGTATGACACCCTGCCGCCAGGCGAATCGCTGCCTCGTGGCGGGTTGTTGGTTGAGGCGATCCGCGGCCGTCTGGCCAGCCTGCCGGAAGACCTGCCTGCCATTGCAGATGCTCTTGCCAGCCTGCACCGTCAACCGCTGCCCGCTCTCGCGGCACGGGCGCCACTGCTCGCTCCTAAAAATCCGTGGCAGGCGATGGTGGATGAAGTGCGCCAGCAGGCTAACTGGCTAGGCGATGCGCAGCTTTCGAGTAAAGTGACCCAGCGGATTAAGCAGGAACTGGACTTACTTCCGCCCCGCCTAAACGATGAAACCGCGACGCTGATTAGCTTTGACACCCACCCTGGCAACTTCTTAATCCGCGACGATGGCCGCGCGGTGTTGGTGGATTTAGAGAAGTGTCGCTACGGCCTGCCGGGCATTGATCTCGCCCACACCAGCCTCTACACCTCCACTACCTGGGATGTAAACAGCCAAGCGGTGCTATCGCTGAATGACGTGATTAATTTTTACCGCCGCTGGCAAGCAGCCATGAGTGAATCACCCGATACCGACTCCCTGGTCGCCTGCCGTCGCGCTACCTGGCTGTGGTCATTAACCTGGTGCGCGAAATGGCGCGCCCAGCACCTAAACGCTAAAGATGCCCAGCAACGGGGAGAAGACTGGTCGGCAGAACTCACCGACCCTGCCGTGATTGACCACGTGCGTGACCGCGTTGAGCACTACCTCTCGCTGCCGATTATTGATCACGTCCATAGCGAGCTGCAGTGCTTGCAAGCTTCCCTATAACGTTTGTGCTTCCTACCCAAGAGATATGCGATGCCGATTAACCGTCACCCTATACGCTTCACGATCGCCACCACGCTGTTAGGCCTTGCGCTTCCTGCCATGGCCAACCCTGATCCGGACGACTGGCAAAGCGTCGTGGCACAAGCCGAAGGCCAAACCGTTTACTGGAATGCCTGGGGGGGTGATACGCGCACCAACCGTTATATTGACTGGGTGGCGGAGCAAATGCAGGCCCAGTACGGCGTCGATGTGGAGCACGTTAAGCTGGACGATACCGGCAGCGCGGTGGCGCGGGTGCTAGGCGAAAAGCAGGCAGGTAACCACGACGAGGGCAGTATTGATCTGATTTGGATCAACGGCGAGAACTTCGCAGCCATGCGCGACAACGATCTGCTGTTCGGCCCCTTCGCCGAGGCGCTGCCCCATTTTGCGCTCACCAACGCCGACGAAAACCCCGAGGTTGTCACCGACTTCACACTGCCTACCGAAGGCTACGAGTCGCCCTGGGGAAAAGCGCAAATCACCTTCTATTACGACAGCGCCCAAACCGAGACTCCCCCCAAGGATATACAGTCGCTACTCGCCTGGGCTCGAGCCAACCCGGGCCAGTTTAGTTATCCACGTATTCCCGACTTCACCGGGAGCACCTTTTTGAAACAAGCACTGATCGAGCTTACCGAGCAGGATGAGGCGCTTTACCAGCCGCTCTCAGAGAGCGATTTCGAGACCGTGACAGAACCGCTGTGGACCTATTTAGATGCGCTGCACCCGCACCTATGGCGCAGCGGGCGCAGCTTTCCCGACTCCGGCCCCCACTTGCGTACATTGATGAGCGATGGTGAGCTAAGTCTAGCGTTTTCTTTCTACCCCACTGATGCTGCCGTGGCGGTCATGGAGTATGAATTACCCGATAGCGTGCGCAGCTATGTGCTGGAAGGCGGCACCCTGGGTAACGTCCACTTTGTGGCAATTCCCTATAACTCACCGCATAAAGCTGGGGCCATGGTGCTCGCCAACTATCTACTTTCAACGGAAGCCCAGGCCGAAAAACAGTCGTTAGCGATGTGGGGCGACCACAGCGTGCTGGATATCAACCAGCTAGACACTGACGCCCAAGCGCTGTTTGAGCAGGGAGATCGTCACCCTTCAGAACTACCCGCGGACGCGCTGTCTAACACCCTACCCGAACCGCACCCCAGCTGGATGACCGCCCTGCAAGATGCCTGGCTTGAGCGTTACGGCGTTAACTAGACCATGCTGCGACTGGCCCCGGCGCTCATCATTGCCCTGCTAGTACTGCCGGTAGCCGCAGGGCTACTGATGGTGCTGCTGCCAGCATTTGGCTACTTGCCCGCGCTAGGCGGACATGGCGGTAGTTTAGCCCCCTGGCAGATGCTGTTCGCCCAGCCGGGGCTTTGGCGTTCGGTGGCGGTGAGCTTTACCAGCGGGTTAGTCAGCGCAGCCATAGCGCTGGTTATTGTGGTGCTGTTTTTGGCCGCCAGCCGGGGCACATGGCTAGACCGCAGCATTCGGCGGCTGGTTTCGCCTCTACTCGCCATCCCCCATGCCGCTATCGCGTTTGGATTTGCCTTTCTGATTGCCCCTTCGGGCTTGTTGGCGCGGCTCATATCGCCATCGCTAACCGGCTGGGAGCGCCCGCCGGATGCGCTGATCATCAACGATCCTTGGGGGCTTTCCCTGATCGCGGGGCTGGTGCTAAAAGAAGTGCCGTTCCTACTGCTAATGAGCCTGGCAGCGCTGCCGCAGCTAGTGCCTGAAAAGCGCTTAATGCTGGCGCGATCACTGGGCTATTCACCTACCATTGCGTGGTTAAAAACCGTGCTGCCTTCGCTCTACCCGCTGATTCGCCTGCCCGTGTATGCGGTGATCGCCTACGCCACCTCGGTCGTCGATATGGCGCTGATTCTCGGCCCGACCTTGCCTCCCACGCTGAGCGTGTCTATCTTGCGCTGGTTCAACGACCCCGATATTAGCCACCGCTTTATGGCCTCGGCGGCGGCAGTACTACAACTGGGGGTCACCATCGCCGCGCTGCTCTGCTGGTGGCTACTGGAACAACTGACCCGCCTGCTGGCGCGAGGCTGGCTGACCAATGGCAGCCGCCAGCGAGGTGAAATCGCCCTGCGCGTAGTGGGCCGCTCGGCGTTACTATTTGCAAGTATCACGGCGCTGGCGGCCTTGGTCGGGTTGGGGCTATTTTCGCTGGCCGGTTTTTGGCGTTTTCCTGAGCTGTTACCGCAGATGCTAACGCTGGATCACTGGCAACGCAGCGGCCCTATGCTGGTCACACCGCTTGTCAATACCGCGCTGATTGGGCTGATTTCAACGACGCTGGCCACGGCGCTGGTGTTAACGACGCTGGAAAACGAGCATCGCCAGCACATTCAACCGAGGCGCGCACTATGGCTGCTCTATCTACCGCTACTGGTGCCGCAAATTGCCTTTCTGTTTGGTCTGATTGTGGCAGCGGAGAGTTTGGGCGTTCGCCCCCAAC
Organism: Vreelandella sp. DA03-1M; assembly: GCF_055725665.1. NCBI lineage: Bacteria > Pseudomonadati > Pseudomonadota > Gammaproteobacteria > Oceanospirillales > Halomonadaceae > Vreelandella > Vreelandella sp. DA03-1M. Next base: position 556,924 of record NZ_CM146798.1, on the reverse strand, counting down.
TAGGCTTGGTGATCGCAGGTCACCTGCTGTTTGTGCTGCCTTATGTCTATCTATCATTAGCCGAGGCGTATCGTCGCCTGGATCCACGCTGGCTACAGGTAGCGCGCTCCCTGGGTGTGTCACGCAGTGCTGCATTTTGGAAAGTGCGCCTCCCGCTACTATTAGCGCCGCTATTAACGGCCTTTGCGGTGGGCCTGGCGGTAAGTATTGGCCAATACTTACCCACCCAACTGCTGGGAGCCGGGCGTGTCACTACGGTAACGACCGAGGCGGTGGCGCTTGCCGCAGGCAGTAACCGACGCTTAATCGGCGTTTGGGCATTAGTGCAGGCGGGCCTGCCACTGATCGGCTTTATGCTTGCTCTGGGGCTGCCCCGCTTATTGGGCTCCCACCGCCGTGAACTGGCTACCTAAGAGGGACATTGTGACAGTTTATTTCAGCGCGTCGCTGCGCCTTGAGCAGATTAGCATCGCCCTTGCGGGCCGCGAGTTACTGGCAGTGGATGCCACCATAGTCCCTGGCGAGGTGCTCACCGTAATGGGTCCATCGGGCTCAGGAAAATCGACCCTGCTGGCGTATATTGCGGGCTTTATTACTCGAGATTTTAGCGCCAGTGGCGGCGTATGGCTGGGCGAGCAAGACCTGCTAAGCCTCCCCGCTGAAAAGCGCGGCATCGGGCTTTTGTTTCAGGATCCGCTGCTGTTTCCGCACCTAAGCGTGGGCGGCAATTTGCGTTTTGGGCTACCTCGCCATATTCAAGATAAACACCAACAGGTCACCCAAGCGCTTAAACAAGTGGGGCTGGCAGGCTTTGAAGCGCGCGACCCCGCCACCCTTTCTGGCGGCCAGCAGGCTCGCGTGGCATTGATGCGCCTGCTGCTCTCCAAGCCGCGCGCCGTGCTGCTGGACGAGCCGTTTTCCAAGCTGGATACGGCACTGCGCCAGGAAATGCGCACCCTCGTGTTTAACCAACTGCGCGACGCAGGCCTGCCTGCACTGCTGGTCACCCACGACCTCGCAGATGCCAAGGCAGCAGGAGGGCCTGTGCTTGAACTCGGTTGAAAACTCGATTGAAAAGGCACCTCAACTCAGCATCGTGATACCGGTACTTAACGAGGCAGCCGGTATTGAGGCAACACTGTTGCCGCTACAGTTACTACGCGCTCAGCGCCTTTCGGCACTGGTCGAAGTCATTGTGGTCGATGGCGGCAGTGGCGACAGCAGCGTTCGCATCGCCACACCCCTGGCTGACCGCGTGCTCGGCAGCTCATCCGGCCGAGGTGAACAAATGAACCTGGGCGCGCAGCATGCCCGAGCGCCTGCGCTGCTGTTTCTGCATGCGGATACTCAACTGCCCGATGGTGCCGTTGAACAGATAACACGGGGGCTTAACCGCCACGCCTGGGGGCGCTTTGCTATTCAGCTTTCAGGCCGCAGCCGCTGGCTGCCCGTGGTGAGCTGGATGATGAATCAGCGCTCGCGACTGACCGGGATGGCCACCGGCGACCAGGGAATCTTTGTCCGCACCAGCGCCTTCAGGGCCGTCGGTGGTTTTCCCGAACAGCCACTGATGGAAGATATTGAACTGTCTAAACGGCTTAAACAGGTATCGCGCCCCGCCTGCCTAACGGCGAAAGTGATAAGCTCGGGCAGGCGCTGGGATGAGTTCGGCGCTTGGAAAACCATCCGCCTGATGTGGCGACTGCGCTATCGCTACTGGCGCGGCGTGAGCGCAACCCAACTCGCCAAGGAGTATCGCGATGCCCGCTGAAACGCCCCACCTGCACCTGCTCGCCAAAGCACCGCTGGCGGGGCAGGCCAAAACGCGCTTGGCCCCCCTGCTAGGTTTAGAAGGGGCTGCCTGTGCCCACGCGGAGCTGGTTCGTCACTGCGCCGCCAGCGCTTGCAAAGCGCTGCCTGCTGAAAACGTCACGCTATGGACGGCGCTGGATCACGTACACCCGCTGTTTATCGAGCTTCGCGAAGCCTTTGGTGTGGCGCTAAGCGCTCAACCAGAGGGTGATTTAGGCGCAAGGGTTCGCTATGCCCTGAACAGTACGCCAGGGCCCGCCATGCTGATGGGCAGTGACTGCCCAAGCATCACCAGCACACTGATCACTGCCTGCGCGCAGCAACTGGCCCGTTTTGATGTGGTGCTGTTACCCGCCGAAGATGGCGGCTACGGCCTTGTGGGCACCCGGCAAGACTATCCCGCACTGTTTGAAGACATTCCATGGGGTACTAAAAGCGTACTGAGCATCACTAAACAGCGCATTAGACAACTGGGGCTGAGCGCCGCCTACCCCGAAACCATTTGGGATGTGGATCGCCCAGAAGACTGGCAGCGCTGGAAAAGTGCTCCCATATCAGTGTAAGGAAACGGGCGACCCTTTCACAAAGTCACCACCAATACTGACCTTATTAGCGCTGGAGCTTTTATTGTGACCCGACAACGTTTGATGATTACAGCGCTACTGATCACTGCCATTGGCGTGTTTTTCCTCAGCGGCGCCCACCAATGGTTCACCCTGGAAACCCTAAAGACGTACCAAAGCGACTTTCAAGCAGCGTTTAACCAATACCCGTGGCAGGTGGCGGGCGCCTTCTTTGCCGTTTATGTCGTGATGACGGCCCTTTCACTGCCTGGAGCCACGCTATTAACCCTGCTAGGTGGAGCTCTGTTTGGGCTTGGCTGGGGGCTGTTGATTATCTCCTTCGCCAGCACCATGGGCGCCACCCTGGCCTTTTTACTCTCGCGCTGTCTATTCCGTAACCCTATCGAAAAGCGATTTCCCCGCCAGTTCGCAGCCGTGAATCGCGGTGTTGAGCGGGACGGTGCCCTTTACCTATTCACCCTGCGTTTGGTGCCGGTGTTTCCATTTTTCATGATCAATCTGGTCATGGGCCTGACGCGGATCAAGACCGTCACCTTTTACTGGGTAAGCCAGGTCGCCATGCTGCCCGGTACCGCTATTTATGTGAATGCGGGTGGGCAGTTGGGTGACTTGGAGAGTTTGGGAGGCATCCTCTCACCCACGCTTATCGCCTCGTTTTTGCTGCTGGCCATCTTCCCCTGGATCGCCCGGCGCATTGTGCTGCTGGTGCAACAGCGCAAGACATATAAAGGTTTTACCCGACCCGCCCACTTTGACTACGACCTTGTGGTCATTGGGGGCGGTTCGGCGGGGCTGGTCACCAGCTATATCGCCAGTGCCGTAAAAGCCAAGGTGGCGCTGGTGGAAAAACATAAAATGGGCGGCGACTGTCTGAACACCGGCTGCGTGCCCTCCAAAGCGTTGATTCGCGCTGCCCGTGCCGCCCATGAAATACGAACTGCCCACCGCTTCGGGGTGACCGCCAGCGAGCCAGAGATCGACTTTGCCAAGGTAATGGGCCACGTCAAACAGGCGATTAGCGATATCGAACCCCACGACAGCGTGGAGCGCTATAGTGGCTTGGGCGTTGAGGTCTACCAGGAGCACGCTAAACTCACTTCGCCATGGGAAGTTCAGGTCGGCGATAAAACCCTGACCGTCCGCCATATTGTGCTGGCAACCGGCGCACGGCCCCGGGTGCCCTCGCTGCCAGGTATGGAGAGCGCCCCTGTTTTAACGTCCGAAAACCTCTGGTCGCTGACCGAGCTGCCCAAACACTTAGTGGTACTGGGTGGCGGGGCCATTGGCTGTGAGCTGAGTCAGAGCTTCGCCCGTTTGGGCAGTCAGGTTACGCTGGTGGAAGGGCTTTCCCAACTACTGAATCGTGAGGATCAAGAGGTTAGTGAGCTGGCTGAAAGCACTTTGGCTGACGAAGGTGTGATGGTAATGACCGACGCCACAGCGCTGGAAGTTCTTAACGAGGATGGCGGCTATCAGCTAGCGGTGGAGCAACATGGCGAGCGCAAATTACTCTCCTTTGACTATTTGCTGGTGAGCGTGGGTCGCCAGGCCAATATTGAGGGCTTAGGGCTAGAAGCGCTGGGGATCACGACCACCCAAGCAGGCACTCTTGAACTTAACGAGCGACTGCAAACCCGCCTACCCAATATCTGGGCCTGTGGTGATTTAGCCGGGCCTTATCAGCTTACCCACGCTGCCGCGCACCAGGCGTGGCATGCGGCAGTCAATGCCCTGTTCGGCGAACTGAAAAGCTTCTCAGTGGACTACCGCTATATGCCTGCAGTCACCTATATGCAGCCGGAAGTCGCCAGAGTTGGGCTGAATGAAAAGGAGGCCAAAGCACAAGGTATTGCCTTTGAGATCACCCGCTACGCCATGAGCGAAAGTGACCGCGCCATTGCCGAAGGTGCGACCCATGGCTTTATCAAGGTACTTACCGTGCCTGGCAAAGACAAAATCCTGGGCGCCACTATCGTTGCCGAAAACGCTGGCGAGTGGCTAGGCGAATTGACCATCGCCATGAAGCACGGCTTGGGCCTCAACAAGCTGTTGGGCACCATTCACCCCTACCCAACACTGTGCGAAGCGGCCAAGGCCACGGCGGGCGTATGGAAAAACGCTCATAAGCCCGAGCGGGTACTGGCACTATTGAAGCGCTACTTCAATTGGCGGCGCGGTGATAAAGTTTAACAGCCGTCTTTCGGTGGATGTGCTTTAGCAAATGTTTCGATGATGTCGCGCACGACCTTTTTCTGCGCGGCAGGCAGCCCCCGATACAGTAAAAGAACCTGCCACTCGTCACTTGAAGATGAAACCTCCCAGGTTGGCGTTGGCTCACTGACACTATTATAAGCGCTGTCGCCATAACGCAATTGGTGCGGATCCACTAGCAGCCAGCGTGCTAATACCTGAAGCTTGTCCTGACTGGGGATTGAGTCACCTCGTAACCACCGCCTTACGGCCTGAAATGTAATCGGCTTTCCCCAGTAGCGCAGGTTAAATTCCCGCTCAAGCACCGATGGTCGCGCTTCGTAGCCGGCTGCTTCGAGTGCTGACTTCAGACGCTCAGCGAACATGATTTTTTCATTCATGCCGCCAATGTGAAGCGATTGTTCAATAATAGTTGAATAACAGTTCACCTTTTGATTGAATCATTAATTCAATTTCGAGTTTTCGCTTAGGCGAGTTGCTATGCTAAGCGCTGAGATGCGGCGCTTGAGGAGTCATTCATGATGAGTGGCACACTATCTCTATCGGTGCAAAATCTCGACAACCTGTGCCAAAAGCTGGCGCTACTATGCGACTTGGCAACGCCTCTGGAGCTTTTTGAACTGCTGGCCAAAACGCTCCACGCGCTTACCCAGGGTCAACCCGTGGTACTTTATCGCCGCTTAAGTACAGGCGACCTCCGTTTGGCATACTGCTATCCGCTGGAAAGTACGCTGACCTCCCATCACGAGTTGCTCGCTATTCGTTGTGACGACGACCTGGCGACCTCAAACCTGCAACTTTATGAGCTACAGGGCGAACAGGAGGTGTGGGGGTATATTGGACATCCGCCTACGGTTCATCCCGGGCTTGGCAAGTGGATCCAGCTACTTGTCGACATTGCATCCCAACGCTTACGCCTGTTAAAAGCAGAGCGCATAGCTGCTCGCCACTCTGGTTTAAAGTCTCGCCGCAGATTGCTGTCCAGAGATATTAAACGACTCACCTCCATCGATGATATTTTGCAGCATCATGGCGCCAGCTGGTGCGATATATTTCAGGCCGAAGGCATTGCGCTGGCCTATCAGGGCGATCTTCACTGCTTTGGCGAGTGCCCCACCAAGCACCAGCTGTTTCATCAATTACAGCAGTTGAATCAGCAAAACACCCATGACGAAATTATCGAGCTGAATAGCAACTGCCAAGACGGCTTGGCTGCCCCTCTTAGTGTCGCGAATGCTCCCCTAGGCTGGTTGCTACTGTTTCGCCAACAATCGCTCATCACTGCACGGGTAGCGGATACAAAGCTCCAAGACGCCTTGAGCTATTGGATGCCTCTGGAAGCTTCCATGATCATCGAGTTGGCTGACGATATAGCAGTGGCCATAACGGCTCTGGAGGTCGCTCGCCTCAACCGCCAGTTAACCAAGACCAATCAGCGCCTTGAGGGCTTGGCCCACACCGATCCCTTAACGAAATGCTGGAACCGCTACTACACCGAATTGGTGATCGAGGATTTGATCCACTCCTCTGTCAGTTTCGCCATGTTGATGTTTGATATTGATGATTTTAAAAATATTAACGATACCTATGGTCACGCCATCGGGGATGATATCTTGTGTGATATAGCGCAGTTAGTGCAGGAGACGCTGAGAGCTAATGACCACCTTGGTCGCTGGGGAGGCGAAGAGTTCGTCATCATATCCAAGGAGCTTGATCAAGACGCCAGCTTGAAGCTGGCTAACCGGCTCTGCCGCAGCGTGGAGCAGCACACCTTCTCCATCGCCGACCATTTAACGGTGAGTATCGGCCTGACTCTATTACAGCCCGGCGACCAGCCTCGACAGCTGTTTGAACGGGCAGATCAAGGCATGTATCTGGCCAAAATGGCAGGTAAAAACCAAGTTTTTGTCTGCTAAACATCCCATAGCTCCTTGCTTCTCTATAGGCGTATAGGCGATGCCCATGCCGCAATTATTACTGATTGGTGCGGGCCATGCCCACGCCTTTGTGCTCGAAGCCTTTGCCCAACAGCCCGCTTCAGATATTGCCATTACTGTCGTGAGTGATAGCCCCTTAGCCGCTTACTCCGGCAGTGTACCCGCATGGCTAGCGGGAGAGTGCACGCTGCGCGAGACGCAAATCGACGTGGCAGCGTTATGCCAACGGACCAACGCTCGACTGATTCTTTCCCCAGCGAGTAGCATCAATACCCAGGCGCGTTACGTAGCGCTGGCGAATGGCGAGCGCGTTAATTTTGATGTGGTCTCCTTCAATATCGGCTCGACCCTGGCGCGCCCCCAGCAGCATGGGGAGAACCTCCCCAAGCTACTCGCCATGCGACCACTAAGCAGCCTACACCAGCGCTGGCAAGTAGTGAAAAATGAGCTTAGCCACTTGCCCAGCGGCGGTGTCCAACGAGTTCTAGGCGTTGGGGGCGGTGCGGCAGGCTGCGAAACATTGATGAGTGTACTGACCCAGCTGCGCAAGCAGCGCCCGGATATTGATTGGGAGGGGCACTTACTCACTGCCGCTGATGCACTCTTGCCCGAGGCCGGGCGCTTGCCACGCTGGCTTACCCGACGCGCGCTCTCAAAGGCAGGCATTACCGTTCACGTTGAGCAACGCGGCGAAACCTTGGTGGAAGGCGGGGTAACCACCCAGGACGGTACTCGCATTGATGCGGACATTGTGCTCTGGGCAACCGGGGCTATCGGCCACTCTTGGCTTGCAAACACCTCGCTGCCACTGGATAAACACAACTTTATTCAGGTAGAAAACACGTTGGAAGTCACCGGCCAGCCGACTATTTTTGCCGCGGGCGACTGTGCAGCATTGACCCCAGCGCTACCCAATGCGGGTGTATATGCAGTGCGTATGGGCCCCCACTTAGCAGACAACCTCCGCCGTGCCTGCCATAACGAACCGTTACTCCCCTGGCAGCCACCCGAACGGGTGTTGGCACTGATTGGCACTGGCGACGGCCGCGCCATTGCCAGCCGCGGTGGCTTTGGGGTATCCGGCAAGTGGGTATGGCAATGGAAAAAGCGGATTGATGCGCGCTTTATCGCCCGCTTCAATCCGCCTGTTGAGAACTAACCGACTGTATTAGTTGCCTTCGCGCCAGCCGCCTAGCACGCGACTATCAGGGCCAAAGAAGACCAACCGATCATGGTCAATCAAATACCGATAGGCAGTTTCCAACATATCCGTGACCCGTTTGGCATCGGCCATTTGCGGGCACGCCATACGGGTGGTGGCCAGTTGGCTAAACTCTATACGCTGATTCTCACCCAGGGTTACTTCACCACTAAAGCGGTTACAGCCGTCATGGCCGCTGACTTTCCCATTATTTGCAATGCTGAAAAAAGGCGTTTCCGGCATGGAGATACGCTCATCGGTGCCTACCAGCAATAAATTCCAACGCTGATCGACGATCGCGCCAGAAAGCGAGGAGCCACTCTGCCCTGGTTGCGGCGCAGTGCTTGGCCCTGGCGCACTGCTACAGGCGCTTAAAAGGAGCACAGTGGAGGCGAGCAGTGGCAATAAACGCCAACCTTTCATGGTCATGGTGAATCGTCCTTGTTTGATAGTCTTTCAGGAATAATTACCAGCTACCGGTATTTTCCATCGACGCCCAGGGTTCTTGCGGCTCGAGTGCATCGCCTTTTTGCAGCAGTTCAACCGAGATACCGTCTGGTGATTTTACAAACGCCATGTGGCCATCGCGAGGCGGACGGTTGATGGTTACACCGTTGTCTTGAAGCTTTTGGCAAAGTGCATAAATATCGTCGACGCGGTAAGCCAAGTGGCCGAAGTTGCGCCCGCCCGTATACTCTTCAGGATCCCAGTTGTAGGTCAGCTCTAGCTCAGGAGCGGTGAGACGCGCCGAGCGCGCTTCATCAAAGGAGGCGGCAAGGAACACCAGCGTAAAGCGGCCCTTCTCGTTTTCTTTACGGCGGACTTCTTTAAGGCCCAGCAGATCGCAGTAAAAACGTAGCGAAGCATCTAGGTCACTCACACGTACCATGGTATGTAGGTATTGCATATCGACTCCTCAAAAAACGACCGTAGCCATACTTTACAAAAACGTGACAGCGTACATAAAACGCCGCAACGCTGTACAATTAAACCATAACGTTTATCTTAGCTGGGTTTACCCGTCGGAGAAACCTGTGGATTCAGTCACGCAAGCTGCGCTTGGCGCAGCCATTGGCGGTGCCGTGCTGGGCCGGCGCTTGGGCCGAAAAGCCATTCTCATTGGCGCCGTGCTGGGCACCCTGCCTGACCTTGATGTGATAATCGATTACGGCGACGCCGTGGCCAATGTTACCGAGCATCGCGGCTTTAGCCATTCACTGTTTGTGCTGACGGGCTTGGCCACGCTGCTGGCACTAATGAGCGCACGCTTTGCGCCTATCACGGCGATTAGCCTACCCCGCTGGTGGTGCTTTTATACACTTATTCTGGTCACGCACCCGCTGCTTGATGCCCTTACCACCTACGGTACCCAGCTGTTGTGGCCACTTGATGTAACGCCTGCGGCCTGGCCAATCATTTTCATTATCGACCCGCTTTATACCCTTGCCTTGCTAATCGCCCTGGGGTTCGGTTTGGTCTCTTTGCGGGTAAGAAAGGCCTGCACCTGGGGGCTGGTCATCAGCTGTGTTTATCTGACCATGGCGGCTGGGGCGAAAGTAATGATTGAACAGCGGATCGCCCCGGTGCTGGCGGAGCAGGGACTGCAGGAGGCTCCTCTGCTGATACAGCCAACCCCGTTCAATATTGTGCTATGGCGCGCCACGGTGATGGATGGGGATCGCTATTATGAAAGTTTGATCAGTGTGTTTGACGGTAATAGCCAGCCCCGCCTGGAACCACTGATTCGTAACGCAGCGTTAGAAGCCCCTCTTTTGGCCAGCCTGCAAGGGCAGCGCTTGGCGTGGTTCGCTGGGCCTTTTCTGCGCTATGAAGCGCGTTGGATGGACGGTAAAGAGACGCTTATTGCCACCGATATACGGCTCGGCTTTCCAGGGTTTCATCCGTTTAGTTTCACCCTGGCTACGTTAGAAGAGGAGCGCTGGGTACCGCTGGCGGTGAGCGAACAAGTGGAAAGTTCGCGCGGCATTCAGATGACAACGCTCTCCCGGCTTGCCGCTCGTGCCGCTGGCAACACCTCGGCACTATGCGCCAGCGACTTTGTGACACAAGAGTGGCGGGCCGAGCGTGTTATCTATCGCTGCTAAACTAAGCTACTCAACCCATTAGGGAGCAATGCCTTGGCCACAGCCACTATATTGCTCCCCACCGTAGGTTAGTGTGACCCTGGCAGGGAAAGGCTTGCCGCTCATGCCGTCAAAGCAGGCGCCAGCTTCAATGCGAACGCGGAAGAAAGGTTCCACATCCGCGTTTTCAATGACGACTCTGCCTGCTTCGTTGTCCATCACGCTGATCATATAGGGTTGTTGGACACGTTCTTCCCCATAGTTGAGTTCCATCGTCAGCGTTGGCGTATCGTTCGCCAAGGCAACCGACCAGCCGGGTTCATTGCCCTGCCCGCGGAACATGACCCCAGGGTGATCCTTCCGGGTTGAGGCATCACGGCTAGCGGCCAGCGCGCATTTGAGTTGACCACGGGGCGTTTCGACCAATGCCTGCTCACCGCGATTCCAGAAGCTGATTTCACCGTCTTGATAGCGAGCACCGCTGGCCACCACCGCTTGCGGCAAGTGCCAGGCGCCATGCAGCGACCAAAGACGCAGCGTTTCGCCGTCGACAGCGGTGATTAAATTCTGACGCGCTGGGCTACAATGCCACGCATCAAAGCCCTGCGCCGAGCCGGGAAAAAGTGCCGATGGTAAAAAGGGGGCTCGGTTATCCAGTGTGGCTTGATTGGCTGTCGTCGTTTCGGCGGAAGGCGTCGCTGCACAGCCGCCAATGACAACCGTTATGCCTGCTGCGGCAATGGCGCCACCCCATGCTTTTAATCTCTTCATACACCGCGCTCCCTTTGTGTCAGGTGCTCTTGCTGTCTATAGTGTTTATCCGCGCTTGAACGCCTGCAGGTCATGGGTATCGATACTCTCCACCTGCGGGGGCATCCCCAGCTCTTCGCGTTTAATCTTAACCTGCATTTTTTCAGCCAGCCGCTCCGAGTCGTCGTCGGTGGTACGCCCGTTAAGCTCTGCCAACTGCGCCATGCCTTGGTGGTAGAAGGTGAGCAGGTCCAAGGCTGTGCGATTATTCTCTTCCACTGCTTTACGTAGCTGGGAAAGGTAGCCGCTGACTTGCGACAAGTGATGTTTGAGCTGCCAGACATAGCGTACTTCGGTCATCCACGGGCGCTCACGCAGCACGGCAAAAAGTGCACTGGTGGCCAGTAACCCAAGTAGTACGCCAAGGGCGTTGAGCCAAAGACTGCTGCCAAAGGTGGTCGTGAGCAGCATGGAGAACAGCAGGCCAAAAATAATCAGTTGCCCTGCCATGGCAAAACTGATCATGCGGGCTTTACGGCGGTAAGTCTCAGGGTCGTGATCTTCTAGGGCAAATACCATGGCCAGCCTCATCATCAAAATAAGTTTCTTATGATACGGGGCTGGCCATGGCAAACAAGTACTAGTGTTAGCGAGGCTTAACTCAAACGCTCCGCCGCCATTTTGAGTAAGTGTTCGGTGGTTTCCCAGCCCACGCAGGCATCGGTCACCGAAACACCGTAGCGCATGGCACCTGGCTTGAGCGGCTGCTTGCCTTCGAATAGATGGCTTTCCAACATCAATGCCACCAGATTGGCTTCCCCCGACTGGCGCTGGGCGAGCACATCCAGCATCACTTCGCTCTGGCGACGGTGATCCTTACGTGCGTTAGCGTGGCTGCAATCAACCATCAGCCGTGGGTTTTGGCCCGCGTTACGTAGCGCAGTGGTAGCTGCACGTACGTGCTGAGTCTGGTAGTTGGGTTCACCGTGACCACCGCGTAGTACTACGTGGGTGTGTGGGTTGCCCGTGGTTTGCTGGACGATCGGATGGCCTTGAGAATCGACGGCGAAACGCTGATGCGGGTGGGCTGCGGCACTCATGGCATCAATCGCGACTTGAACATCGCCACTGGTAGCATTCTTGAACCCCACCGCCGCGGCTAAATCACTGGCAAGTTCCCGGTGCAGCTGCGATTCAGTGGTGCGCGCGCCTATGGCGACCCAGCTCAGCAAATCGTCCAGGTAAGGTGCCAGCATCGGCTGCAGAAGCTCGGTGGCCACCGGCAGGCCACGCGCCGCCACGGCGTGCATTAGTTCACGGGAGAGCGCCAGGCCGCGGGGCATATCGCCACTGCCATCTAAACCAGGATCATAGGCCAGCCCTTTCCAGCCCACGGTGGTGCGGGGTTTTTCAATGTAGACACGCATCACAGTTAATATCTGCCCGCTCACTTCTTCACTGAGTGCTGCCAAGCGGTCGGCGTATTCAAGCGCGGCATCAGGGTCGTGCACCGAGCAGGGGCCGACCACCACGAGTAGACGGTCATCGTGACCGCTTAGAATTTGCTGTATAGCGTGACGCTGGCGGGCAATTTGCTCGCTTAGCGGGTCGCTTAACGAGATACGCTGACGCAGTTCGGCGGGGGTAGGCAGCCTTTTGGGGGTGGTAGGCGTAAGCCGCGAAGTGACCTGGGTAGTATTGACGGCTGGTTTATTTACAACAGAGCTGATGGGCGCATTCATGATTAATTCTCCGCAATCGTACATCGTTTGACTAGGTGACCACCCAGGCGCACGCGGTCGGAGGTGGCAGCTAGCACCGACCACGCGTCGCTAAATCGCCAACCATAGCCATAGCCCACATAGCCGGTAGCGAACGCGTTAGTCAGTGCACGATAAATCATGATGCTGCTCCTCGATGAAATAGTGATGAAAGTTAACCGACCCCGTCAGTAGCAGGGACTAAAAACGCCAAAAGCCCCGGCGGGGTTACCGACCGGGGCTTCTGTGCTTGCGGCAGGCAACCGTGTGGTGTGCCTGGTGGCGCGACGTTAGGCGTCGGCCAAGGGCACTCCGTGGCTAAACCAATACCAATAAGAGCCTGCGCTACTCATGAGCGCACACACGCCATCAGCCATGTCTGGCAGTGGTTTCATCGTGTGTGGCGTGGTGAGTCGCTGCATGTCTTTATTTTCCGTTAGTAATAGCTCGCCCGAGAGAATCGTCCGCTAAGGCTGCCGCAATGATGTTGTGGTTTTTATCCTGCCTGCAAGCGCTGCAAATGGCAACACTCAACCGCTAAAAGCTTGTACCCAGCCAATCGTCGCGGGCAGTGCTGCCATGCTAACCAATACCACTATGCCGAGAAAAATGGATAAAAAGCCAGATTCGTCTTTATAGTCTTCGTCGTGATGGGCCATGTTAGCCTCCTTTTTTATCAACGCTATATCAGGGGAGTCTCAAAAAACCTGCGGCCATATTAAGTAGTTCGAGGGGCGTAGGCAAACACATCCGAAAACACTCGCTCAAGCTTCACGCCTTTCGTGTCGAGCACATCCAAGCAGGCATATACCATGCCTGGTGAACCCGAGATATATACATCATGGGTGTCCGGCGTTATCTCTGCGTCTTTCAAGACCTGGTCAATACGCCCCTGGTGGTGGTTGATCCGCTCACCCACTGCCATCGGCTCTTCTAACGCAAGCTCGGTCACTGCATGAAACGAAACGTTGGCATGGGTTTGCGCCCATGAACTCGCCAATTGCTCCAAGTACAGGTCGCGATGTTCACGCGCTGCCCACCATAGCGAAATTTCACGCTCAGGCTGCTCGTGGAGTGCTGCTTCAATAATCGCTTTCATCTGCGAGAAACCGGTGCCAGCGGCTACCAGCATTAGCGGCCGCTCGCTCTGACGATCCAACACGCAATCTCCACCCGGCAAACGCAAGGTGAGCTGGTTGGCCACCTGAAGCAGCTCACGCAGCCGCGCGGAGTTATCCCGCTCCGGCCAGTGCTGAATATGCAGCTCGATAACACCATCGCTGCGATCGGCACTGGCAATCGAAAACGGTACCCAGGTTGTGTCGTCTATCTTCAGTTCTAAATATTGCCCCGGCGCATGCTGCATGGCCTCGGCGCGCCCGGCTAGCGTTACGCCAAACACATCGGGGTTTAAGTTCTCAACCTCGGTGACTTGGCAAGTCAACGTCCTTGCACTCATGAAAGCCTCTTTTTACAAATTTGGTCAGCGATACGCATGATCAACGGCTGTCTTCAGTCTATCAAAGGCGAGAGGGCGGTAACTCCAGGCCAATGCCCAGTGCTTCCCAGCGTTCATCTACCCGCGCTTTAACCGCTTCGTCCATCACAATGGGGGTGCCCCATTCGCGGTCGGTCTCTCCCGGCCACTTGTTGGTAGCATCAAGCCCCATTTTCGAGCCAAGGCCTGAGACCGGCGAGGCGAAATCGAGGTAATCGATCGGCGTATTTTCGACCATCACGGTGTCCCGTGCGGGGTCCATCCGCGTGGTGATCGCCCAGATCACATCTTCCCAGTTACGCGCATCCACATCATCATCCAGCACGATCACAAACTTGGTGTACATAAACTGGCGGAGGAAACTCCAGACACCCATCATTACGCGCTTGGCGTGTCCTGGGTACTGCTTCTTCATCGTCACGACCGCCATACGATAAGAGCAGCCTTCCGGAGGTAGATAGAAGTCGACAATTTCGGGAAACTGCTTGCATAGAATGGGCACAAACACTTCGTTCAGGGCAACGCCCAGAATGGCCGGTTCGTCCGGCGGGCGCCCGGTGTAGGTCGAGTGGTAAATCGCATCACGGCGCATGGTCATGCGGGTGACGGTAAATACTGGAAAGTGATCGACCTCATTGTAATAACCGGTATGGTCACCAAAGGGGCCTTCCGCGGCCATATCATCGGGGTAAATAAAGCCTTCGAGGATAATCTCGCTTGATGCAGGCACATCAAGATCCGCATGACCGCACTTCACCAACTCCGTCCGTGAACCGCGCAGCAGCCCTGCAAAAGCATATTCTGAAAGTGAATCTGGCACCGGCGTCACGGCGCCCAAAATCGTCGCTGGGTCGGCGCCTAGCGCTACCGCCACGGGAAAAGGTTCGCCAGGGTGAGCCTTTTGAAACTCCAGAAAATCCAAGGCGCCACCACGATGGGAAAGCCAGCGCATAATCAGGCGGTTTTTGCCGATTTTCTGCTGACGATAGATACCCAAATTTTGGCGTTTCTTATTCGGTCCCTTGGTAATGACCAATGGCCAAGTCACCAGCGGCCCTGCATCGCCCGGCCAGCAGTGCTGAATCGGCAGCAGGCCAAGATCGACCTCGTCACCTTCATACACCACCTCTTGCACCGGTGCATGCTTGACGTTTTTGGGGCCCATACTGAGCACCTGCTTAAAGATCGGCAGCTTGTCCCAGGCATCTTTCAAGCCTTTAGGTGGATCAGGCTCTTTTAAAAACGCCAGCAGCTTACCGACTTCGCGCAGTGCTTCTACCGAATCCTGCCCCATGCCCAGCGCAACCCGTTTGGGCGTGCCAAACAGGTTGCCCAACAGCGGCATGTCGTGGCCTTTGACGTTCTCAAACAGCAACGCCGGGCCACCGGCACGCAGCGTGCGGTCGCAAATTTCGGTGATTTCCAGGTAAGGATCGACTTCGACATGGATACGCTTGAGTTCACCCTGCGCTTCAAGCGCCGCGATGAACTCGCGCAAGTCTTTGTACTTCAAGGCACGCTCCCTGACTGGCGAATGCGCCGCGTTAGCGGCGCTCTTTTGGACTACAAGCTAGCGGCGCTTCATTGCTTCAAAGAACTCAAGATTGGTCTTGGTATCTTTCAGACGGTCAATCAGGAATTCAGTCGCGGCGGTGTCTTCCATCGGGTTGAGCAGCTTGCGCAGAATCCACATGCGCTGCATTTCTTCCTCGGATGCCAACAGGTCTTCACGACGGGTGCCGCTGCGGCGGATGTTGATCGCCGGGAATACGCGACGCTCGGCCAGTTTGCGGTCCAGGTGGGCTTCCATGTTGCCGGTACCCTTGAACTCTTCGAAGATGACTTCGTCCATCTTGGAGCCGGTGTCGACCAGCGCCGTGGCGATAATCGTCAGGCTGCCACCCTCTTCGATATTACGCGCCGCACCAAAGAAGCGCTTCGGCTTCTCAAGCGCATGGGCATCGACACCACCGGTGAGCACTTTGCCGGAGCTGGGCACCACGGTGTTGTAGGCACGCGCCAGACGGGTAATCGAGTCGAGCAGGATGACCACATCTTTCTTGTGCTCAACCAAACGCTTGGCTTTCTCGATAACCATTTCAGCCACTTGCACGTGACGCGCCGGCGGCTCATCGAAGGTTGACGCCACTACTTCGCCACGCACGGTGCGCGACATTTCGGTGACTTCCTCAGGGCGCTCATCGATCAGCAGTACGATCAGATGACACTCTGGGTTGTTGCGCGTGATGGAGGTCGCGATGTTTTGCAACATCAGCGTTTTACCCGCCTTGGGCGGCGATACCAGCAAACCACGTTGGCCTTTACCGATCGGCGCGGTCAGATCGATGATCCGCGCGGTAAGGTCTTCCGTGGAGCCGTTACCGATCTCCATACGCATACGATCGTCTGGGAACAGCGGTGTTAAGTTCTCAAACAGGATCTTGTGCTTGGCATTCTCCGGACGGTCAAAGTTGATTTGACTGACCTTCAGCAGGGCGAAATAACGCTCACCCTCCTTCGGCGGACGGATTTTGCCGGAAATGGAGTCACCCTTACGCAGATTGAAACGGCGAATCTGCGAAGGCGATATGTAGATATCGTCGGGACCGGCGAGATAGGAGCTGTCAGCGCTACGCAGGAAGCCGAAGCCATCCTGAAGAATTTCCAGCACACCGTCGCCGTAAATATCCTCGCCACTTTTGGCGTGTTTCTTGAGGATGGCGAAAATGATGTCCTGCTTGCGCGAACGGGCCAAGTTATCAATACCCATTTCACGGGCGATATCGAGGAGCTCGGGAACGGTTTTTTGCTTGAGTTCAGTGAGATTCATCGGTGTGTTAGAAAGTTGCTCATGGAAGCTGGGCGCCAGGCGCCGGGAGTAAGACAGGAGGCGTGAAAGTGACGCCGTGTGATGCGTTCAGACCCCGGTAAAGGCACGCGCTCGAAGATGAAAGGAACGGCGTTGGACTTAACTAACAACGCTGCTACTAGTTGTTATTAAGACTCAACTCGAGGGTGCTAACACTTGTCTACTCTGGTTCACACAGGAAGAGTTTGAACCAGTGGGCTATCTGACGACTTGGAATTCTGGCTGACGCTAACGGGATAAACAATGAATAACGTCTGGGGCGACCAAGGTGCCGTACTTGAACGACGCATGCAAGATGATTTATCTAAACTGTCTATTTAAGCCGTCTATCTAAACGGTCTAGCCAAACTATCTTAACAACGAAGTACTTGTGGACACACTAACTAACCAGGTCAGATCAAGCCAGTAGGTCGATGGTAGTCAAGCCTCGCGACAAACGCAAGTCTTTGCAATTGACAATAGATAAAGGTCACCGCAACCTTGGCACAGCCAACACGAAGGAAAGCTCATGCCCAAGGACATTTCGCTCCCCATTGCCGCCTCTAACACCGTGGCAGACAGCGGTGCGCCACAGCGCTTCGCCGCCATTGACCTGGGCTCTAACAGCTTTCATCTACTGGTGGCCAACTACCAGCATGAACGCCTCCAGGTGGTGGCCCGCTTGGGTGAAAAAGTGCAGCTCGCCGCAGGCGTAGACGATGACGGCATGCTGAGCGAGGCCGCTATGCAGCGCGCGCTAGACTGCTTAGGCCGCTTCGCGCCCTTTTTAAGCGATATTACCAACGCCAATTTGCGTATTGTGGGCACTAACGCGTTACGCGATGCACATAATAGCCAAGCGTTTATAGAGCGCGCCGAGGCCCAATTAGGTCACGCCATCGAAATTATTGCTGGGCGCGAAGAGGCTCGGCTGATTTATTTGGGCGCCGCCCACGCCCTGGCCGAAAGTGGCCGTCGATTAATCGTCGATATTGGCGGCGGCTCGACCGAATTTATCATCGGCGAGGCGTTTGAACCCAAGGCGTTGGAAAGCCTACGCATGGGCTGCGTCACTTTTTCCCGGCGCTTCTTCCCCGACGGCGAGTTAAACGAAAAACGTATGCGCCGCGCCGAGCTAGCCGCCCTTTCGGAGCTTGCCAATATTCAGCGTCCTTACCAGCGCCTGGGCTGGGATGACCCCGTCGGTTCAAGCGGTACAATCAAGGCCGCCGCCAGCGTACTGCATGCCTATGGCGATACGCCCCACGAAGGTGTGATTACGCGTGGTGGTTTGAAGAAGCTGCGCGAACGGCTGCTAAAGTGCAAGCAGCTGGATAAAGTCGCGCTGGATGGCCTAAAAGCTGACCGCGCTAAAGTCTTTCCGGCGGGTATTGCCATCCTTGGTGCGATCTTTGAAGCCTTTGATTTAACCCAGATGCGCTTTGCCGATGGCGCTCTGCGCGAAGGCGTTCTTTACGATATGGCCGGGCGTAATACCGCAGAAGATTCACGCTCGAAAAGCCTGGAGTCGCTGCAACGCACCTACGATGTCGATACTCGCCAGGGACTTAATGTCGCCGACACCGCTGAGCGCTTATTTCATCAGATACGCCAAGCGTGGTCGCTCAACCCCGATCAAGAGCGCTATTTGCAGTGGGCTAGCCATGTGCATGAAATCGGCTTGGCGATTTCCCACAGCCAATTTCATCGCCACGGTGCGTACCTGCTGGAGCACTCCGATCTCGCTGGTTTCTCTCGTCCTGAGCAGCGCCGGCTGGCGTTTCTAGTGCGTGCTCATCGACGCAAATTTCCGCTTAAAGAGTGGCAGGCTTTGCCCGACGCGCAACAGGGAGTGACGCAGAAGCTCGCCCGGCTGCTACGTTTAGCCGTACTGCTTAACCATTCGCGCCCTGAAACCGCTCCCTCGCTGCCGGAGATAAGCGCTGACAGCGATAGCCTGACAATCACGCTGCCTGCCAGTGATGAACCCACCCTGCTGAGTACCGACTTGGAGCAGGAGCAGGCGTTTATGGAAGCCGCCGGTTTTAAGCTGATTATTAAACAGGCGAAGTTAGACGGGTAAAGCGAACGCCCTCTGCCTGCCATAGCAGCTGAGCAGGGGGGCAAATCACCCCAATACACGCCTCACCCTGCATGACGACCACCAGCCGCTCGCGTTCCCAAGGCGGCATATCTGCCTCTTGTAGCAGCCGTTTGAGATCGCGCCGCCCTCGTTTGGGCAATTGAATAACCTCCCCCCCTTGTCGCCAGCTCGCCCTCAATACTTGAGAGTGCGATTGAGATGATGCAAGTTGCCAGCCTAATGGCCCGATGGGCGTTTCCAGCGGCGTTTGACCATCCCAGCTAACTTCCCAAGGCGGAAGCGGTTCAAGGGGTTGAAGGAGGTAGAGCCGCTGGCGCCATAGGCGCGCCTGAGCGCCCGGCCACTCAATGCACACCTCGGCATCGGCTTTGGCTGTCAGTTGATCTAAAAGGCTCTCTAAACGCTTCTGCGGCGGCGTTGGCAATCCTTGCTGCTGGCAAAGAGTGCGCACCAGCAGCCGCTGGCGGGGGCGGGAGCGCTGACTAAGCGCGCTCGCATCTATCTGCCCTTTTCCGGTGAAGAGCTCTGTTAGCTCCGCCGCTAAATACTCACTAAGCACTGCATCTGCTTCACTGGCATGGGCAGCGCTATTCGCCAGCGCAGTTTCTGCTGCCGGCCAGCGCTCGCGCATCGCGGGTAGTAGCCGGTGACGCAGGCGGTTGCGATCGAAGCTAATATCTTGATTGGTGGGATCTTCACACCAGCGCAACTCAAGCAGCCCAGCCGCAGCTTCAAGTTCCGCTCGGCGCACAGAGAGCCAGGGGCGCACCAGGGCGATGCCTTGAGCCTCCCGTCGATGGGGCATACCGGCCAAACCGCGCACCCCACTGCCGCGTAGGGCGGCGAGCAGAAAGGTTTCCGCCTGATCGTCCTGATGCTGGGCCAGCCAAAGGGTGTCACCCGCAGGAATGATCGCGAAAAAGGCCTCGTAGCGGGCGTTGCGGGCGGCGCCTTCGATGCCTTCCCTTTGTCCATCTACCGCCACATTGGCCACTGTCAGCGGTACGTTTAAACGCAAGCACATATCACGGCAGTGCGCTTCGAACGTCTGCGCTGCCGACTGCAGGCCGTGGTTAATGTGGATTGCCTGCAAGCGACGGTCTGCTTGTTCGCAGACCTGTGCGGCTAACGAGAGCAGCAGACAGGAGTCCAAACCACCCGAGAGTGCCACCCAAATAGAGCACCCCGACGGGGTTTCCGCCAGGGCGTCATTAAGCAGGCATTGAAGCGTGTTAAGCGGCTGAGGCGCCATAGCTCATCAAGCGCTTATAGCGACGTTCTAGCAGCGCATCGGTATCCATCGCCTGCAAACGCTCTAGGCTCGCGGTGAGCGCTTCCTTGACGCGCTCGGCGGTAGAGAGAGGATGGCGATGAGAGCCGCCTAACGGCTCTTTGATCAGCGAATCGACAAAACCCAGCTCCTTCAAGCGCTCGGCTGTGATCCCCATGGCCTGCGCGGCATCAGAAGCCTTGGTGGCACTCTTCCATAGAATCGAGGCGCAGCCTTCCGGTGAGATCACCGAGTAGGTGGAGTACTGCAGCATTTGCAGTTCATCGCATACACCGATGGCCAACGCGCCACCGGAGCCGCCCTCGCCCACCACGGTGGAGATAATCGGTGTTTTCAGTCGCGACATAACGGCCAGATTATAGGCGATGGCCTCTGACTGGCCGCGCTCTTCCGCGTCGATGCCGGGATAAGCCCCAGGCGTATCGATAAAGGTCAGAATCGGCATCTTGAAGCGCTCAGCCATTTCCATCAGGCGGCACGCTTTGCGGTAGCCTTCTGGGCGCGGCATACCGAAGTTACGGCGCACCTTCTCTTTTACATCGCGGCCTTTTTGATGACCAATCACCATCACCGGCGCATCGTTCAACCGTGCAATGCCACCCACTAGCGCCGCATCATCGGCGAAATTACGATCGCCGTGTAACTCGTCAAAGTCGGTGAAGATGTGTTCGAGATAGTCCAACGTATAGGGGCGCTGGGGGTGACGAGATATTTGAGAAACCTGCCAGGGAGTCAAATCCTTGAAGATCGATTCCGTCAGCTTACGGCTTTTCTCTTCCAGCCGAGAGATCTCGTCAGAAAGGTTCACTTGGCTATCAGAGCTGACCAAACGCAGCTCTTCAATTTTTGCCTGAAGTTCGGCAATGGGCTGTTCAAAATCGAGATAATTAGGATTCATCGGCTCTGCCTGGTCAAAATAAGCATGCATATGTGTGTAGAGAGTATAAAGAGCATTATCGCACCCTGACCCTGCTGCGCAAGGTGGGTGTTCGCCCGTTTACCCGTTAACGATACTTTTAACGATAACGTAGCTGAACGCCTGCCTGGCCCTGCACATCCCGCAGCGCCAGCAGTAAATCGTCGCTTGGCGCGACTTTCCACTCATCGGCAAGTTCCAGCCACGCGACAGCTGCCGGGTGTCGATACTGTAGGCGCACCGGCAAGCCCTCTTGATCGCGATACGGCGTCAGGCTGTCGCGCAGGGTTTCAATTAAGCGACCATTGATTTGGGCGGCGTCCAGCGCCAGCTCCACCGCTTGGCCGTAGCGAATACGTGCTGTCACCATCGGTGTGACGTCTTTACCGCGCAGGCGCAGGCCGCCAGAGAATTCATCGCTGGAAACCTCGCCCTCTACGATGAGCACTTGGTCGGCCTCAATCTGACCGCGCAACTGCTCGAATAACTCCCCAAACAGCGAGGCTTCAATGCGCCCGGTGCGGTCGTCCAGGGTAATAAACGCCATGGTATCGCCGCGTTTGGACTTCATGGTACGCACGCCGACCACGAGACCTGCCACACGCTGGGGGTCGCGGGAGGGCTTTAAATCGCTGATTCGCGTAGACACGAAGCGCTTTAATTCGCGCTCGTACTCATCAATCGGGTGCCCCGTCAGATAAAGCCCCAGGGTATCTTTCTCCCCCGAGAGGCGCTCGCGATCGGTCCACTCTCGGGCGTTGATATATTCGGCGTAAACGTTGCTATCACTGTCGTCGGCTTCAACGAAGGCGTCGCCGAACATATCCAGCATACCCAGGTTTTGATTGGTATGGTTCTGGGCGGCGGCTTTCAGCGCGTCTTCCATGGCAGCGAATAGCACCGCGCGGTTGGGACCGATGGTATCCAGCGCGCCGGAGCGAATCAGTGCTTCCAGGGTGCGCTTATTCATCCGTTTGGGATCCATGCGGCGACAGAAGTCGAAGATATCCTTAAACGGACCGTCTGCCTCACGGGCTTCAACAATGGCACCAATCGGTCCTTCGCCCACGCCACGAATCGCGCCCAGGCCATAAACCACCCGCGCATCGGTATCGACGGTGAATTTATAGCCACCGACGTTAACGTTCGGTGGGGTCACCGTGAGTTTGAGGTTGCGACACTCCTCAATCAGCGGTACCACCTTATCCAGGTTGTCCATCTCTGTGGACATCACCGCGGCCATGAAAGGCCCTGGATAGTGGGCTTTTAGCCACGCCGTTTGATAGGAAACCAAGGCGTAGGCGGCCGAGTGCGACTTGTTAAAACCGTAACCGGCGAATTTTTCCACCAAGTCAAAGATGTTACCGGCGAGGTCTTTATCGATACCGTTGGCGGCACAACCTTCCATAAAGCCGTCGCGCTGTTTGGCCATTTCTTCAGGCTTTTTCTTACCCATGGCCCGGCGCAACATATCGGCTTGGCCGAGGCTATAGCCTGCCATTACCTGAGCGATCTGCATGACCTGCTCTTGGTAAAGAATGATGCCGTAGGTAGGCGCCAGCACCGGCTTCAACAGTTCGTGTTGGTAATCCGGGTGTGGATAAGAGACTTCGGCTCGGCCGTGCTTACGATTGATAAAGTCATCAACCATGCCCGACTGCAGCGGGCCGGGGCGGAACAGCGCCACCAGGGCGATCATATCGTCCAGCGAGTCGGGCAGCAGACGCTTGATCAGCTCTTTCATGCCGCGGGATTCAAGCTGGAACACCGCGGTGGTTTCGGCGCGCTTGAGCATTTCAAAGGTCGGCGCGTCGTCCAGTGGGATGCTCTCGATACTGAGCGGTCCCTGACCGTTAACGCTGCGCACCTTATCGACCATCTCCAGCGCCCAGTCGATAATCGTCAGCGTGCGTAGGCCCAGGAAGTCAAACTTGACCAGCCCCGCCTCTTCGATATCGTTTTTATCGAACTGAACGACCAAGCCTGAGCCGTCTTCGTCGCACAACAGCGGCGAGAAGTCCGTCAGTTTGGTCGGCGCAATGACCACGCCCCCGGCGTGCTTACCGGTACCCCGGGTGGTGCCCTCGAGCTTGAGGGCCATCTCCCAGATTTCCTCAGCTTCTTCATCGTTACCGATAAACTCTTTGAGCGCGGGTTCCTGCTCGATGGCTTTGGCCAGGGTCATGCCCACTTCAAAGGGAATCAACTTGGAGAGCTTATCCCCAAGAGAGTAGGGCCGCCCCTGAGCGCGGGCAACATCACGCACCACGGCCTTGGCGGCCATGGTGCCAAACGTCACGATCTGAGATACCGCATTGCGTCCGTAACGCTCGGCCACGTACTCAATGACCTTATCGCGTTTCTCCATACAGAAATCGACGTCAAAGTCGGGCATGGAGACACGTTCCGGGTTCAGGAAGCGCTCAAACAGCAGATCGTAACCAATTGGATCCAGATCGGTGATCTTTTGCGCATAGGCCACCAGCGAACCAGCACCCGAGCCGCGCCCTGGGCCTACAGGGACGCTGTTATCTTTTGCCCACTGGATAAAGTCCATTACGATCAGGAAGTAGCCAGGAAAGCCCATCTGGATAATAACGTTGAGCTCAAACTCCAGCCGATCGCGGTAGCGCTGGTCGATCGCCTTGTACTCGTCGCTGTCGCGGGGATAGCGCTCAGCAGGGAAAAGAAAATCGAGTCGATCCGTCAGGCCATCGTGAGAGACCTTGCGGAAGAACTCATCCTGGGTCATGCCCTCAGGAATTTCGAATTCGGGTAGGAAAATCTCACCCAAACGCACGTTCACGCTGCAGCGCTCGGCGATCATAACGCTGTTTTCCAGCGCTTCGGGAATATCCGCAAACAGCGCCGCCATCTCGTCAGGGCTTTTTAGGTACTGCTCTTCGGTGTAGCGGCGTTCACGACGTGGGTCATCCAGCGCTTTACCTTCGCCGATAGCGACGCGGGTTTCGTGGGCCCAGTAATCGTCGCGCTCTAAAAAGCGAACGTCGTTGGTCGCCACCACCGGTGTGCCTGTCTCAATGGCCAGCTTGACGCTGGCGTGAACGCAGGCCTCTTCCAATGGGCGCCCGGTGCGCACTAGCTCTAAATAAAAACGTTCGGGAAACGCTGCCTGCCACTCTTCAAGTAACTGGCGTGCTTCAGGCTCATGATCAGAGAGCAGGTGTCGGCCAATCTCACCCTCCCGCGCACCGGAAAGCGCTATCAGCCCTTCGCTCTGCTCTAACACCCACTGTTTATCGAGAATGGCCCGCCCCTGGCGCTGGCCATGGGTCCAGCCTTTAGAGATCAACTCGGTAAGGTTGCGATAGCCAACGTCATTCATGGCCAGCAGCGTTAGCCGATAGGGGTGCGATTCGTCGTGGGGGTTTTGCAGCCATAAATCGCTGCCGATGATCGGCTTCAACCCCGCCCCCTGGGCGGCTTTATAAAACTTGACCAAACCAAACAGGTTGGTCTCATCAGTCAAGGCCAGCGCTGGCATCGCCCGCTCAGCGGTTGTGCTGACCAGTGATTTGAGCTTAACCAGGCCGTCGACCAGGGAGTATTCACTGTGCAAACGTAAATGAACGAACGGGACCGTCATGAGACTCTCAGAAATACGCTAGATGAAGAAGAAATACGTTAAAGCAGCGCCAACTGACGCTGCACCGGCGCAAAGCTACGACGATGGTCGGCCAGTGGCCCGTGAGCTGCAAGCGCCGTCAGGTGTTCTTTGGTCGGGTAGCCTTTATGGCGCGCAAAACCATACTCAGGATAGCACTCATCCAAGGCAACCATTTGGGCATCCCGGGCAACCTTGGCCAGAATCGATGCGGCGGCGATGGCCGCGTGACGCGCATCGCCCTTCACCACGGCCTGCCCAGGCAGCAGATGGCCAGGTAATTTATTGCCATCGACAAGTAGATATTCCGCCGCCGGTGCCAATGCATCAATGGCTCGACGCATGGCTAAGTGGGTAGCGTGGTAAATATTCAGTGCATCCACTTCGGCAGCGCTGGCTTCTGCCACGGCAAAGGCTAACGCCCGCTCGCGAATCTGACTGTCCAGCGCTTCACGCTTGCGCGCCGTCAATTTTTTAGAGTCGGTAAGACCGTCAATCGGCTGAGCGGGGTCAAGAATTACCGCAGCGGCTACCACACTGCCTATCAGCGGCCCACGTCCCACCTCATCAACCCCTGCCAGACGCTCACCACGGTAGGCAATTTTTAGCGGTTGAAAATCCTTGTGCTCGATCAACCAATGCTCAATTGCCATCAACAGTCTCCAGTGGCTGGCCTGCTGCTAGCTGGCTAATTGCCTCGGCGGCGCGACGGCTGGCGTTGCGCTGGAGCGTAGCGTGCATCTCGGCAAAGCGCGCTTCCAACGCATGGCGGCCTGCCTCATCTGACAGCATGGCACTAAGCTGGTCGGCAATCGCCTCGGGTGAGGCGGCCTCTTGAATCAGTTCGGGCACCAGCGTGGCCTGGGCAATCAAATTGGGCAGCGACACCCACTGGGTTTTTACCATTCGTTTAGCCAGCCAGTGGGTGGCGGGGGCCATTTTGTAGGCCACTAGCATGCTGCGGTGACACAGCATGGCTTCCAACGCGGCGGTACCCGAGGCCAGCAGTACCACATCGCTCGCCACCATGGCTTCACGGGCCTGGCCATCGAGCAACGCAGTACGCTCAGCCAGTAGCGGGTAATTAGCCAGCAGTGCGCTGATTTCCCGGCGGCGATCAGCAGTGGCCGCAGGAATCAACACCTGCAGCGCCGGGTGGCGCTGGCACAGCTGTTCGGCAGCGTTAAGAAAAGTATCACCCAAAAAGCGAATTTCATTGGCCCGGGAACCGGGCAACAGCGCCAACACTTGGCTATCAGGCGCTAGCTCCAGCGCTTGACGGGTGGCAACACGGTCATTTTCCAGCGGCATCTCGTCGGCCAGAGGATGGCCCACAAAGGCGACGGGGACACGGTGTTCGCGATAGAAGGCGGCTTCAAAAGGGAGCAGTGTTAGCATGCCGTTTACCGATTTAGCGATGCCTTTTACCCGCCCCTGGCGCCACGCCCATACGGAAGGACTCACGTAGTGGGCGGTGGTAATACCCGCTTCGCGGAGCTGGCGTTCCAGACCTAAATTGAAGTCAGGGGCATCAATACCGAGCATAATATCTGGCTGCCAGGCCAAGGCTTCGGCTTTTAGGGTTCGACGCACGCGGATCAGTTCGGGGAGGTGCTTGAGCACTTCAACCAACCCCATTACCGCGAGGGTCTCTAAAGGGAAGCGGCTCTCCATGCCTTCTGCTTGCATGCGCGGCCCACCAATACCACGAAACTCGACGTCGGGATGGCGTGCTTTCAGTTCGCGCATCAGCCCAGCACCAAGAATATCGCCAGATAGCTCTCCGGCCACGAGGTAGACGCGTTGCAGGGTCATAGGCAGATCAGCATGGGTTAGCGGGTAATGCCGCGGGTCGAACGCTCAATAGAGGCGGCAAAATGCTCGACTTCGGGTAGCTCAAAGCGGTTACGCATTTCGGCAAGTGCCTGCTCAGTGGTCAACCCTTGGCGATAGACCATCTTATAGGCGGCGGTTAAAGCATTAATCGCTTCGCGGCTAAAGCCACGGCGCTTTAAGCCCACCAGGTTAAGGCCACGTGCTTCGGCAGGGTTGCCATTAATCATGATATAGGCGGGGGTGTCTTTGGTGATAATCGAGCCTCCACCCGCCATGGCGTGATCGCCAAAATGGCAGAACTGGTGTACTGCCGCCAAACCACCCAGAATTACATGGTTGCCGACGGTGACATGCCCCGCCAAGGTGACCTGGTTGGCCAAAATACAGTCATTACCAATAACGCAGTCATGGCCGACATGAACGTAGGCCATTAACAGGTTACGCGAACCAATGGTGGTTTCACTACGATCCTGAACGGTGCCACGGTGAATGGTGGCACCTTCACGAATGACATTATCGTCACCCATCACTAAACGTGTCGGCTCGCCTGCGTATTTCTTGTCCTGGCAGTCTTCGCCTACCGAGGCGAACTGAAAGATACGCGTGCGCTCACCCAGCGTGGTGGGGCCTTTAACCACCACATGGGGGCCAATTACCGAGCCCGCGCCGATCGTGACGCCGGGGCCGATAATGCTAAAAGGGCCTACCTCAACGTCGTCGGCAAGGCGCGCCGTCGGGTCGACCAGTGCAGTAGGATGTATCAAGCCACCTTCCTCTCGGCACAAATAATTTCCGCTTCGCAGGCCAGCTCACCGTCAACCGAGGCACGGCATGCAAATTTCCAAATACCGCGTTTACCTTTAATCACGTCGGCCTCTAAGGTGAGCTTGTCACCCGGCATTACCGGGCGCTTAAAGCGCACCTTGTCACTGCCTACCAGGTAGTATACATAGCCATCGGCGGGCAGTTTATTGACCGTTTTAAAGCCGAGAATACCGCAAACTTGGGCCAGTGCTTCAATCACCAGCACACCAGGCATAATCGGGTGATGCGGAAAATGGCCGTTGAAAAACGGCTCGTTGATGCTGACATTCTTGTACGCAACGATGGATTCACCGATGGCTAGTTCCGTTACTCGATCCACCAGCAAAAAAGGGTAGCGGTGGGGCAAGTACTCGCGAATTTCATTGATATCCATAACCATCGTAGCGACCTCTAAAATAACAAAACGCCTAATGACTCTCAGGCAAATACCAGCACCCCTGCTGGCCAAAAAGCAGTGGATTATAACCTGCTGCTATTCAGCCTCAAGTCAGTGGCAGGTAAATTTCATTCAGCATAAATCAATCACGCTGTTTTTTTTCCAATCTTGCTAGGCGCTTAGCGATATCATCGAGCTGTTTAAAACGCACCGCGTTTTTACGCCACTGGGTATTGGCCATAGCGCCGGTACCTGAGGAGTAGACCCCCGGTTCATGGATTGAGTTTGTCACCAAGCTCATTCCCGTCACCTGAACGCCATCGCAAATCGTTAGATGGCCGGACAAACCAACGCCGCCACCCAGCATGCAGTGTTTACCGACCTTGGTAGAGCCGGCAATGCCCACACAGCCCGCTAAGGCGCTGTGATCGCCAATGATGACGTTATGAGCAATTTGTACCTGACTATCGATTTTGACGTCATCACCAATCACCGTATCACCCAGTGCGCCCCGATCGATGCTGGAGCAACTGCCCACCTCAACGTCATCGCCCAGCACAACGCCTCCCAGCTGGGCAATTTTATGCCAGCCAGCACCGTCGTGGGCAAAACCAAATCCGTCACCGCCGATAACACAACCACTTTGCAGGATGACTCGCTTACCTACCACCACACCATGACACACCGTGACATTGGCATGCAGTCGTGTTGCTTCGCCGATAATGCTGTCGGCCCCAACCACGCTCCCTGCTCCAATCGCTACGCGGTCGCCCAGCACCACACCCGCTTCAATCACAGCGTGAGCCTGAATACAGACATCGGCGCCTATCTGAGCATCTTCCGCTACGACTGCGGTAGGGTGAATACCAACAATATCGCGGGCGGGCAATGGGTCAAACAGCTGCGATAGCTTGGCATAGCCTAGGTAAGGATTATCAATTTCCAGACGCGCTACCGGGCAGTGTTTACCGTGCTCAGGGTGCAGTAATACAGCGGCCGCCTTGGTCGTCGCCAGATCTTTCAGATAGGCGCGATTGGCCAGAAAAGCGACTTGATCCGGCTGCGCTTCTTTTAACGTCGCCAAGCCACGTATCGGCTGCTGGGCGTTGCCGCTAACGGCAATGTCCAATTGGCGCGCAATGTCTGCGAGGGTTAGGTGATGAGAAGCGTGCGTCATGGGAGCCCAGGGAAGCTTTGGTGTGGTCAAGCCACACCAATCATCGTTTAAATTTAGTTCAGGGTATCAAAAATCTGCGTGACTTCGTCGGTCACATTGGGCAGATCCACACCTGAGTGCAGTACGCCCTGGGGCTCAACCAGTACATCAATACCGTGGCGTTCCAGTACCTGTGCGACGGCTTGCTCCAACTTCGGTTCAGCGCTTTCTAAAAACTGCTGCTCAGAGCTCTGCTGGGCCTGCATGACTTCCCGGCGAAGCTGCTCAAAACGACTGCCCTTCTCTTGTAGTTCGCTAATCAGCGACTCACGCTGAGACTGGGCCATGGTTTCGCCTTCGTTCTGCAAACGCTGCTGTAATTGCTGTAGCTCATTACCCAGGTTCTGTGCTTCACGCTGCTGATTGCCGATCTGCCCTTCCAGAGTACTCATTGAGGCCTGTGCCGACTGGGTATTCATCAATGCTGCTCGCCAGTCTAATACCGCTACTTCTGCCGCATGAGCGGGCAAAATCATCGCGCCCAACAGGCATACCACCGCTGTTAGTCTACGCATCATGTTATCTCCTTAGGTCACGCCAGCCGCGCGCCGCCATGGCACGCGGTCTAGCAAAATTAGAACGATTGGCCGAGTGAGAACTGGAAGAATTGGGTATCGTCACCGCTCTCATCGTTCAATGGTTCGGCAACGCTGAAGGTCAGCGGCCCCACCGGCGTTAGCCAAGAAAGGCCGATACCGGCACTGTAGCGCAAATCGCCTAGATCAACGCCGGAGTTGCACTGCTGACGTCCTGCGTCTTCTGCAAGCACATCGTAGCAAGAGGTCAGGAAGGTATTACCGCCATCCAGGAATAGCGATGTTTGCAGCGCACGCTGATCTTCAACAAAGGGCAGCGGGAAAATGATCTCGGCGCTACCTTCTACTGAAACGTTACCGCCCAGGGTGCGGTCACGGCCGCCTTCTGTTGCTGGCGTAGTGCGCTGCCCAAGCGTATTCGAGGTGAAGCCACGTACCGAGCCTAGACCGCCGGCGTAGAAGTTTTCATAGAAGGGGTAAGGATCGTTGCCGCCCAGCGTATCGGCATAGCCGACGTTGCCGGTAAATTTGAACGCCCAGGACTCGTCATCGTTAATCGGGAAGAGCTGTTGAGCTCGCGCGCGCAGCTTGTAGTACTCCGAATCACTGCCCGGCACGCCGGTTTCCAGCGACAGGCGCTGATAGCTGCCATCGGTAGGCATAATACCGCGGTTAAGATTATTGCGTGTCCAGCTGGCGGTCAGCTTCAGGCTTTGCGCATCTTCGCCCTGATCTTCCACGTAGCGACGAATTTCTGAGGCCGTGTCGAAGTAGGTTTTCACCGTTAGGTCTTCAACGCTGGCCCCAAAGTTAAGCCGCGACAGCTCACTGACGGGATAACCAAAGTTAATCCCTGCACCGTAGGCATCTGTCGAGAACGTCGAAATATCCGAATCGGCATAGTCGGTTTCGCGGTAGAACAGGTTATAGCCGCGGGAAATACCATCCAAGGTCCAGTAAGGATCTGTGAAGCCAAAGTTAACGCTGGTGAAAGTGTCGCTGCGCTGAGCACCTACGTTGACGCGATTGCCCGTACCCAGGAAGTTATTCTGCGACAGCCCTACCCCGTAAATAACCCCGGCACTCTGGGAGAAACCAACGCTTGCCGAGACCGAGCCTGAAGGCTGCTCTTCGACATTATAAGTAACGTCGAGCAAATCCGGCTCACCGGGCACAGGCTGAGTATCCACCTCTACTTGGCTAAAGAAGCCCAGGCGTTCAAGACGCTGACGCGATTGCGTAATGGCGTCGGTGGAAGCGGGTGCGCCCTCCAACTGAATCATTTCACGTCGCAGCACTTCATCCTGGGTAGTGGTATTACCGTAGAACTCGATACGGCGAACGTAGGCACGTTCACCGGGATTGACGGCAATCACCAGATCGACCGTTTCCCCGTCCTCTGCCATTTCAGGCACGCCTTGAATATCAGCAAATGCGAAGCCTTCGGCACCCAAACGCTGGCGCAAGGCTTCGGTGGAGGCATTCACATCGCCGCGGGAGAAAATCTCTCCCTCTTTAACGGTGAGCAGCTGGCGAGCTTCGTTCTCGCTGATCTGTAGGTCACCCGCGAAACGAATATCACCTACCCGGTACTGGGCGCCTTCATCGACGTTGAGGGTGATAAAGATTTCGGATTTTTCCGGGCCAATCGACACCTGGGTCGAGGTGACATCGAAGTTGACGTAGCCGCGATCGAGGTAGAACGAACGTAGCCGCTCAATATCACCGGCAAGCGCTTCACGGGAGTACTCATCGCTTGAGAACCAGCCGAAAAGGCGTCCTGGCCGATCATTGAGCTCAAACACCTCGCGCAGCGTTTCGTCATCAAAAGCTTCGTTACCAACGATATTGATTTGACGAATCTTAGCGACTTCGCCTTCGTTGATATTGATATTGACCTGTACCCGCCCCTCATCAACCTCTTCAACTTCGGTATCGATGCTGGCGCTGTAGCGGCCCTGTGACTGGTAAACGCCTTCCAGTTCACGCTGAATCTCTTCCAGCGTGGAAAGCTCCAGTACCTGGCCTTCCGAGAGCCCTGATTCACGCAAACCATTGCGCAAATCTTCTTCGGAGATCTGATCGTTGCCACTGATCTGTAGTCGGGCAATGGTCGGGCGCTCGACGACCTGAATAACCAGTACATCACCCTCGCGTGCCAAGGAGACGTCGTCAAAGAGCCCTGTGGCAAATAAGTCACGGGCAGCGGCGGCCAACTGCGCCTCACTGACACGCTCATTGGCGCTCACCGGAAATGCATTGAAGACCGAGGCGGCGGATACCCGCTGCAGTCCTTCCACTCGAATGTCAGAAACATCAAAGGATTGTGCTTGGGCGCCGCTGGCGCCTGCCAGCAAGAGTGCCGCCATTCCAAGGGTCTTGATTTTCATGCAGTCAATTCGCTCGCGTTGGTCTGCCGTTCATTCCAGAAAGGCACCATATACATTTGTGCAGGCAGATGACAAGGCATCCTGCGCGCTACACGCGTCATTACCACAGGCGCATCAGATCAAAATAGAGGGCCATCAACATCAGGGTGCCGACCATGGCAAGCCCAATGCGCAATCCTACAGCTTGTGTTTTTTCAGATACTGGTCGTCCACGCACGACCTCCATAAAATAATAAAGCAAGTGACCACCATCGAGCACCGGGATAGGCAGTAAGTTAAGCACCCCAAGACTGATAGAAAGATACGCTAGAAAGCCAATAAACGCTTCTATCCCAGCACGAGCCGAATCGCCAGAGATCTGAGCAATAGTAATGGGCCCCGAGAGATTGGAAGGCGAAATAAGCCCCACCAACATCTTTCGAATGGCGTCAACGGTCAGTAACGTCATCTCACCGGTACGTGATAACGCTTGGCCTACCGCTTCGATAGGACCATAGCGAATCTCACGCTGAAACGCAGCCGGCCACTCAACTTGCTCGGCACCAGCACCGATATAACCAATTTCCACCCCAGTATCTAAGCTGTTACGCCCGGGCGTTAAATCTACGGTTGCTCGCTCGCCATCACGCTCGTAGGTGAGCTCCAGCGTTTCGTTAGGATTACCTCGCACAATATTAACGAAGTGCATCCAATCATCCACTGGCTCGCCGTTAATGGCGACCATGGTGTCGCCAGCCATGAGGCCCGCTTGTTCGGCGGCCTCCCCACTGACG
This sequence comes from Vreelandella sp. DA03-1M, assembly GCF_055725665.1. Lineage (NCBI taxonomy): Bacteria > Pseudomonadati > Pseudomonadota > Gammaproteobacteria > Oceanospirillales > Halomonadaceae > Vreelandella > Vreelandella sp. DA03-1M. The sequence goes on along the minus strand of NZ_CM146798.1, from coordinate 524,351 downwards.
ACTTGGCCCAAAATAGCCGGAAATTCTGGCTGCCAAGGCGTAATACCCAATGTTTGCAGCGGCTGGGGCGGATCTTGGCGCACCAAAAAATCGGTAACAGGTAGTTCAAAGCGCTGTATGTCAGTGGCACCCTCAGAACGTGCGTCGATAGCCAACTCACCACTGAAGCCAATAATAGACACTAGCTTCAGATTAACATCTTCCCAAGAGCGCATTTCATCGCCCTGAATGGCAATAATCTCATCGCCATTGGCAAGCCCGGCCTCGGCGGCTGGCGAGTCAGGCACGATGCTGCCCACCATCGGCGAAACCACCGTGGTACCCGCCACAAACAGTGCCCAGTAGGCAACAATCGCCAGCAGAAAGTTAGCGATTGGCCCCGCGGCTACAATAGCAATGCGCTGCCATACAGTCTTACGATTAAATGCCTGGTCGAGTTGATCTTCGGGTACCGGCGCCTCACGCTCATCGAGCATTTTGACATAGCCGCCCAGCGGAATAGCGGCTATCGCATATTCCGTGCCTTGACGGTCAACACGAGACCATAGCGGCTTGCCAAACCCTACCGAAAAACGCAGTACTTTGACGCCACAGCGTCTCGCCACCCAAAAGTGGCCAAACTCATGGAAGGTTACCAACAGGCCCAGCACCACAATGACCGCTAAAATATTCTGTATCAGGCCCACACTGCACTCCTTAACGACCCGCGCTTAACGACCAGCCCAGCGAATGCTTAAGCGGACCACCTTGTTACCAGTTCCAACGCCTGTTGTCGCGCCCATTGATCGGTTGCTAAAACGCTTTCAAGGCTGTCGACCCGGCCTTCATAGGGGCGCGATAAGACCTCGGCCACCAGTTGTCCAATCGCCGTAAAACTGAGCTTACGCTGTAGAAAAGCATCAACCGCTATTTCATTAGCCGCGTTCAGTACTACTGGCGCCATACCACCCTGCTGCATCGCTTCACGGGCAAGTCCCAAACACGGGAAACGAAATTCATCAGGTGCTTCAAAATCTAGCCGCGCCACCTGAAAAAGATCCAGCGTTTCGACCCCAGCATCAATACGTTCAGGCCACGCTAACCCATAGGCGATGGGCGTGCGCATATCGGGATTACCTAGCTGCGCAATCACCGAGCCATCATGATACGCCGCCATGGAGTGAATCACGCTTTGTGGGTGCACCACCACCTGGATCTGCTCAGGCGTCGCATCAAACAGCCAGCAAGCTTCAATGAGTTCTAGCCCTTTGTTCATCAGCGTGGCGCTATCAACGGAGATTTTACGCCCCATTGACCAGTTTGGATGAGCGCAGGCTTGCTCGGGTGTGACGTTATTAATATCAGCCTGGCTCCAGGTACGAAACGGCCCGCCGGAGGCCGTCAGCAGCAGTTGGCTAATGCCGTGGCGCGCCAAGCCGCCGCGATGCTCTGCAGGTAGACACTGGTAAATGGCATTATGTTCGGAATCAATCGGTAATAGCGTCGCACCCGAACGCAAAACAGCGTCCATAAACAGTGCGCCGCTCATCACCAGTGCCTCTTTATTGGCCAGCAACACGCGTTTGCCCGCTTCGGCGGCGGCCAGTGCAGGCAGCAAGCCTGCGGCACCCACGATAGCCGCCATCACGCAATCTACACTAGCGTCACGGGCAACCTCACACAGCGCCTCTCGCCCCGCGTTCACTTCGGTTGGCAGGCCTGCAAGTTTGAGCTCTTGGCGTAGCCAAGCAGCATCAACATCATCATCCAGCACGGCCACTGCAGGACGGTGCGTTAAACACTGAGCTAACAGGGACTCTTTTGAAGTATGCGCGGTAAGCGCATGGACGCTATAGCGGTCGGGATGACGACCAATCACATCCAGCGTGCTAGTGCCGATGGATCCTGTTGATCCAAGCACCGTCACACGCTGCGTAGGTGGTTTAGTTTGCGGATGCTGCCGTTGACTCATAGCGACTGCCCCTGAACCAGCATCGGCATAAGCACTTCAAGATAAAACAGCGCAAATAGCGGAATCGCCGCCGTCAGACTATCAATGCGATCCATCACCCCGCCGTGGCCTGGCAGCAGCTGGCTTGAATCTTTGATATTGCGGTGACGTTTGAGCATGCTCTCCAGCAGATCCCCAAGCACAGAGGTCAATGTGACGACTGCTGTCACGAGGATAAGCATGAGGCTACTGGCCATACCCAGTGAAAGCCACACGGCAAACACAATGGCCAGCATAGCCGTTGCTGCTAAACCGCCGTACACGCCCTCCCAGGATTTGCCTGGGCTTACATTAGGCGCTAGCTTGCGCTTGCCCCAGTTGCGGCCCACAAAGTAGGCGCCGATATCAGCACACCACACCAGCAACAGCACAAACAACAGCCACGTCATACCGCTCTCACGCAGCACGTTAAAACCGACCCAGCAAGGCAATAGCACCCACAAGCCCATCACCAATCGTCGCGGGGTAGCTTGCCATTGCTGACCAGCGGCAGGGTAGCGGGTAACCCAATAAAGATTTATCAGCCAGCCTGCTGCGGCCAGCCAAAGCGGCCATGCCGAGGTTGCGGCATCTATTAGCCACATCACCAGCATTAACGCGGCCATCACGACCACTAACTGAGCACGCTGCGCTGTGCGGGTGATACCGGCTAAATTGGCCCACTCCCAGGTGCCGAGTAGCACAATCAGCGCCGTAAACAGCGCAAAGGCGCCACCGTCCAATCCAAACAGGCCAGCTAGCACCAGCGGCGCTAGCCAGGCTGCGGTGATAATCCGCTGTTTAAGCACCTTGCGCCTCTATTTGTTCATCCGTCATCCCAAAGCGACGACGGCGCTGACAGAAGTCGTTTAATGCCCCATCGAATGCATCAGCACCGAAATCAGGCCATAGCAGCGGTGAAAAATGCAGCTCGGCATAGGCCATTTGCCAAAGCATAAAATTAGATAGTCGCTGCTCACCACTGGTGCGAATACACAGATCGATGGGCGGCACATTATCAACCCCCATCGCTTTATCAAAGCAGACCTCGTCAATATCCGAGGGCGCTAAATCGCCTGCCGCGACTTGCTCGGCCAGGGAGCGCGCCGCGCGGGCGATGTCCCATTGGCCACCATAGTTAGCGGCAATCACCAAGTGCATGCCGGTATTCTGTGCAGTTAACACTTCAGCACGCTGAATATGCTTTTGTATCGCATGGGAGAAACCACGCTGTTCACCAATAATCGAGAGGCGAACATTGCGCTCGTTGAGCTTTTTGACTTCACGCTTGAGCGCCATCAAAAACAGCTCCATCAAGGCATTAACTTCTGCGGCGGGGCGCTTCCAGTTTTCGCTGGAGAAGGCAAACAGACTCAGCGTTTTCACCTCGCGCTCGGCGGCCCGCTGTATCACTGCACGCACCGTTTCTACCCCCGCGCGGTGCCCACGTACGCCTGAAAGCCCACGCGCGCGCGCCCAGCGATTATTGCCATCCATAATGATAGCAACGTGTGCCGGCGGCGCCTCCCCGGCCTGAGAAAGTGCACCGGTCTCGTCCTGCTGTTCTTCAGGAAACTGCGGTGACGTCATGGTTTCTCGCACCAAAGATCAGTCATAAAAAAACCAGCCAGAGTGTGGCAAAACGGGCAGCATAAGCTGCCCGTGGCTGCATAAAACACAGGTTTATACCTGCATCAAATCCTGCTCTTTTGCAGTCAGCGCTTTATCGATCTCAGCGATATATTTGTCGGTCAGCTTTTGGATGGCGTCTTCGCCTTCACGCTGATCATCTTCGGTAATGTCTTTATCTTTCAATAACGACTTAAAATCACCGTTGGCATCACGACGTACATTGCGCACCGCAACGCGAGCATTTTCGGCTTCGCTACGTGCTTGCTTAATGTAACCTTTGCGGGTTTCTTCGGTGAGCATCGGCATCGGCACCCGAATCACCGTACCGGCGCTGGCCGGGTTCAAGCCAAGGTCAGAGGTCATGATGGCCTTTTCAATTTTCGGCACCATGCCCTGCTCCCACGGTACAATACTCAGCGTGCGAGCATCTTCAACGTTAACCGACGCCACTTGGCTAAGCGGCACCTGGCTGCCGTAATACTCCACCGTAACGGCGTCTAAAATACTCGGGTGAGCACGGCCGGTACGAATCTTGTTGAAGTTACTATTCAGCGCCTCAACGCTTTTTTTCATGCGCGATTCGGCATCTTTCTTAATATCGTTAATCACGTCATTAACCTCTGTATATCAGCGTGCCTTCCTTGCCCCCTACAACCATATTCAGTAGAGCACCAGGCTTATTCATATCAAATACCCGCACCGGCATATTATGGTCACGTACCAGGCAGATTGCGGTCAAATCCATCACGCCCAACTTTTGATCCAAGGCGTCATCGTAAGAGAGCTGGTCATACTTCACAGCATCTGGGTGTTTTACCGGGTCTTTATTGTAGACGCCATCCACTTTGGTCGCTTTAATGACCACATCTGCGTCCACTTCAATGCCGCGTAAGCAAGCAGCCGAATCGGTGGTGAAGAAGGGATTACCCGTCCCTGCAGAGAACAGCACTACGTCCCCGGAGGTTAAATAACGAATAGCGGTTCGGCGGTCATAATGCTCTACCACACCGCTCATCGGGATAGCAGACATCACCCGCGAACGGATATTAGAGCGCTCTAAGGCGTCGCGCATAGCCAACGCGTTCATCACGGTGGCTAACATGCCCATGTGGTCACCCGTGACGCGATCCATACCGGCTTCATTGAGCGCCGCGCCGCGGAACAAGTTACCACCGCCAATCACGATACCGACTTGCACCCCAATGCCGACTAGCTGACCTATTTCCAGCGCCATGCGGTCAAGCACCTTGGGGTCAATCCCAAAATCGTGTTCACCCATCAACGCTTCGCCAGAAAGCTTGAGCAAAATACGTTTGTATTTTGACTTCGAACTCTCAGCAGTGCCTTTGCTGGGTGCTACGTGGGGGGTAGGCTCTTGAACATCACGTGACATGGCATCTCTCCTGAGGCAGACCTGAACACAGGCAGGCGGTGCAGCCCCTATGTATAAAACTGATAACGTATAAAACCGATAAAAAAGAGCCGGTCATACTAGCATCAATTATACAGAGGCCGGATACGCGAAGGCGTGCGCTCGCGCGCACGCCATCTTCTTTCTGAAACCTCTGACCTCAGCGACGGCCAGCCTGTTCCATAACTTCTTTAGCAAAGTCGACTTCTTCTTTCTCGATGCCTTCGCCAACTTCAAAGCGCGTAAAGCCAACCACTTCGCCGCCTGCCGCTTTGACGAACTCAGCAACGGTTTGGTTCGGGTCTTTAACAAACGGCTGTTCGGTTAGGCTGTTTTCCGCCAGGTACTTTTTCAAGCGACCCTGGACCATTTTCTCAGCGATCTGCTCCGGTTTACCGGCCATATCCGGCTGCGCCAGAATAATCGCTTTTTCCTGATCCAGCTGCTCTTGGGGCATATCAGCAGGGTGCGCAACCGCAGGATTGATCGCGGCTACGTGCATCGCAACGTCTTTAGCGACTTGCGAAGTGCCACCGGTCAGTACGGTTAGAACGCCAATGCGGCCACCGTGGACGTATTCACCTACTAAACCACTGTCTGCAGCGTTAACAACCACGGCACGACGTACGCCGATGTTTTCACCGATTTTCTGAACCAACTGCTCACGAGCAGTTTCCAGCTCGCCCGCCATAACAGCGGCGACATCTTCACTTTTCGCAGTGAAGAAAGCACCGGCGATCTTGTCGGCAAACGTGATGAAGTTGTCATCACGAGCAACAAAGTCAGTCTCGGAGTTGATTTCGACCATTACGCCGTAGCTGCCGTCTTCCGCTACACGCGTTACCACAACACCTTCGGCGGCGATGCGGTCGGCTTTCTTAGCCGCTTTTAGACCTGAGTTTTTGCGCAGGTTTTCAATCGCAACTTCGATGTCGCCGTCGGATTCGGTGAGTGCTTTTTTACACTCCATCATGCCGAGACCGGTACGTTCGCGAAGTTCCTTGACCTGAGAGGCGCTGATAGCTGCCATGAGAATTCACCTCTGAAATGGTTCTATGAGAGTTAAACGCAACACAGAGTATAGGCATGATAAATGACCATCATGTATCACACTGCCCTATGTCTCTCTGTATTACGGGGCCGGTATTGAGCGCCGGCAAATTCGTCCGCTCAGACAGTTCATCTGTCGCGGGAAAAAGGGGGCATAGCCCCCTTTATCTTGATGCGGCACATCTGCTTACCGCACCCACTGCTGCGATTACTCGGCGGCAGTCTTGTCTTCAGCTGCAGCGGCCTCTTCGGTCACTTCAACAAACTCTTGCGCGTTGCCTTCTTTGGCACGACCACACGCATCCGCAATCGCTTTAACGTAAATCTGGATAGCGCGAATGGAGTCATCGTTGCCTGGGATTACGTAATCAACGCCATCGGGGTTGGAGTTAGTGTCCACCACGCCGATAACCGGGATACCCAGCTTGTTGGCTTCGTTGATCGCGATGCGCTCGTGGTCAACGTCGATCACGAACAGTGCGTCCGGCAGGCCGCCCATGTTCTTGATACCGCCGATAGAACGCTCAAGCTTTTCTTGCTCGCGAGTTGCTACCAGGACTTCTTTCTTGGTCAGCTTCTCGAACGTGCCGTCTTCGCGCATGGTTTCAAGATCGCGCAGACGCTTAATGGACTGACGGATGGTCTTGAAGTTAGTCAACATGCCGCCCAACCAGCGATGGTTGACGAAGTGCTGACCTGCACGGTTTGCTTCTTCTTTAATTACCTTGCTAGCGCTGCGCTTGGTGCCAACAAACAAAATTTTGTTGTTGGATGCCGCCATCTTCTCGACCACATCGATCGCTTCATTCAGCGCCGGAAGGGTGTGCTCAAGGTTGATGATGTGAATCTTGTTGCGCGCGCCGAAGATAAACTTGCTCATCTTCGGGTTCCAGTACTTGGTCTGGTGACCAAAGTGAGCGCCTGCTTTCAGCAGGTCACGCATATTAACGTGAGACATGGTAAAACTCCTCAAACTCGGGTTAGGCCTCCACGCACCCCATGGATCCGACCGTTGACTGCGTAAAACGCTGCCAGCGGCACCCGGGACCATGTGCCGGTGCATGTGTGTTTTTAAGGCTTGATAGTAAGCAGTGTGCCCTTTAACGGGCTCGCTGCGGATTCATCGCCCTGCCCTACTGCCGTCTTTCCCAGCCAAGAAGCTCGGAATCACGATTGCAGGAAAGCGCGCGGCTTTATACCATAGATCATTGCCAAGATGAAGTCGCACCCCGTTTGACGGTCTTAAATTGCGCCATTCAATTTTTCCATTCTGAATTCATATCGAGTATTCATGAACGTTCCTATCAAGACGCCTTCTGAAATCGAACACATGCGCGAAGCCGGGCGCCAAGCGGCTAGCGTTATCGAAATGATCACCCCTCATGTCCAGGTAGGGGTCAGTACGGGGGAAATCGACCGTCTTTGCCACGACTATATCGTTAACGAACTGGGGTCGGCCCCGGCACCGCTGAACTACCACGGCTTTCCCAAGGCAACCTGCACCTCCATTAATCATGTGGTGTGCCACGGCATTCCTGACGATGCCAAGAAGCTCAAAAACGGCGACATCATGAACCTGGATATCACCGTCAAGACCAAGGACGGCTACCACGGCGACTCCAGCGTGATGTTCGTGGTCGGCGAGACTATTCAGGGCGAACGGCTGTGCCGCATCACCCAGGAGTGCCTGTACAAGAGCATTGAACTGGTGAAACCTGGCGTACGCCTTTCCGAACTGGCTCGAGTGATCCAAAAGCACGCCGAAGAGCACGGCTACTCGGTGGTGCGCGACTTCTGCGGCCATGGTATCGGTGCTGATTTCCATGAGGAGCCGCAGTTTTTGCACTACGACGGCTACGCGCCGGACGCCGACATCAAGCTTGCTGCCGGCATGTGCTTCACCATCGAACCGATGATTAATGTCGGTGACTATAAAACCAAGGTACTGCGCGATGGCTGGACCGCCGTCACCAAGGATCGCAGTCTCTCCGCCCAGTGGGAACACACGCTACTGGTCACTGAATCCGGTGTTGAAGTGCTGACCGCGCGTCGCGACGAAGACTTCAGTTTTTTGAACAACTGATGCTTCTTCACCACTACCGGTTTGAACCGGACACCTCGCTTTTCGATTTAGACCTGTTTCGCACCGAGCTTGCAGGCTCGCGCTCCCCGGTCGCCCCTTTCAAAGCCGCGCTGCGCGAACTGCAGGCACGCTTCGATGACCAGTTTCGCGCCGGAGCGGATATCCGTGATCTGGTGCGCGGCCGCGCTTGGTATCTTGACCAGCTACTCGCTATTGCCTGGGCGCAGCATGAGTGGCCCGATGATGGCATCGCGCTGGTCGCAGTTGGCGGCTATGGCCGGGGCGAGCTGCACCCACACTCCGACATTGACCTGCTGCTGTTGCTAAAGCAGGACGACGACACCGCCTACCGTGAACCGCTCACCGCCTTTATCACGTTTTTGTGGGATATTGGCCTGGAGATCGGGCACAGCGTGCGCTCGCTCAACGACTGCGAACGGGAAGCCGAAGCGGACGTGACCGTGATTACCAACCTGCTCGAATCACGTTTGATCGCGGGGCCGGAGGCATTGCGTGAATCCATGCGCGAGCGCCTCAGCGCCGAGCACATTTGGCCCGCCGACCGCTTCTTTGAGGCCAAGTGGCAGGAGCAGATCTCCCGCCACTACCGTTACAACAACTCTGAGTACCACCTGGAGCCAAATCTCAAAAGTTCCCCCGGTGGGTTGCGCGATATTCAGATGATCGGCTGGGTAGCCAAACGCCACTTTGGCACCGAACAGTACACCGACATCGTCGCTAACGGCTTTATGAATGACGCCGAACTGCGCATTTTGAGCCAGGGGCAGGCATTTTTATGGCAAGTGCGCTACGCCCTGCATATGCTCACCGACCGCGCCGAAGACCGCCTGCTGTTTGACCATCAGCGCACGATTGCCGAGATGTTTGGCTTCCGCGATACGCCTGAGCGCCTCGCGGTCGAGCAGTTTATGAAGCGCTACTACCGCCACGTCACCGCGCTCGCGGGCCTTAACGATATGCTGCTGCAGCATTTCGACGAAGTGATTTTGCGCGGCAAAGAGGCACTGGAAACCGTCAAGCTGAATGAGCGCTTCGAGACCAAAGGCGGCTATATTCAGGTTCGCTCACGCAACCTGTTCCGCGAACGGCCTGCCGCCATGCTCGAGCTGTTTTTGCTGATGGCCAAGCACCCCGAAATTGAAGGGGTACGCGCCGACACCATCCGGCTGATCCGCGATCACCGCCACCAGATTGACGACCACTACCGGGAAGACCCGCGCCACCAGCGGCTGTTTATGGCCATTATGCGCGCCCCAGGCAACGTACCGCGCCAGTTGCGGCGTATGAACCGCTACGGCATTTTGGGCAAGTACCTGCCCGAGTTTGGCCGTGCCGTGGGGCTGATGCAGCACGACCTGTTTCATATCTATACCGTTGACGCCCACACTCTGCGGCTGCTCAAGTTTCTGCACGGTTTCCGTAAGCCGGAAGCGAAAGGCGACTTTCCCGTGGCGGCAGCGCTCATGCAGCAGCTTCCCAAGCTGGACCTACTGTGGATTGCCGGGCTATTTCACGATATCGGCAAGGGCCGTGGCGGCGACCACTCGGAAATTGGCGCCCGGGACGTAGAACAGTTCTGCCAGCGGCATCACGTCTCGCCTCACGATACAAACCTGGTCAGCTGGCTGGTGGAGCACCACCTGCTGATGTCGATGACCGCACAAAAGCGCGATATCAGCGACCCCGATGTGATTCGCGACTTTGCCCTGGTGGTGCGTAATGAAACCCGCCTGGATTACCTTTATGTGCTCACCGTTGCCGATATCAACGCGACCAACCCAACGCTGTGGAACGGCTGGCGGGCGACACTGCTGCGCCAACTGCATGCTGAGACCAAGCGCGCTTTGCGCCGTGGCCTGAACAACCCCCCTGACAGAGATGACTGGGTACGCGAAACACGCACCGAAGCGCGCTCGCTGCTACAAACTATCGGGATTAATCGGGCCCAAATCGATCAGCTCTGGGAATCGTTAGGAGAGGACTACTTTCTCCAGTATGCGCCCAGCGAGATTGTCTGGCAGACCCAAGGCATCCTCAATCACAACCAGTCGCCGCTGCCGCTGGTACTGATCAGCGCGCCCACCGCCGACATGGCCGAAGGCGGCACCAAGGTGTTTATCCACACTCGCTCGGTGGATGACCTGTTCGCCGCAACGGCAGCCGCCATGGAGCAGCTGGGTCTGTCGATCCACGACGCACGCATCGCCACTTCCCACAACGACTGGACGCTGAATACCTTTATTGTGCTCGATAGTCACGGCCAGCCCATTCGTGACCCGAACCACATCGAAGAGATGCGCCAGCACTTGGTCGAAGAGCTGGATGACCCCGACGACTACCCCACTATCGTGACACGTCACACGCCGCGCCAGCTCAAGCATTTCAAGGTACCCACGGAAGTGTTGATTGAGCAGGACCCGGCCAACGAACGCACGCTGCTGGAGCTAACCGCCCCCGACCGCCCCGGCCTGTTGGCTCGCGTGGGTCGAATCTTTATGGAGCAGGATATTTCCCTTTCAGCGGCGAAAATCGCCACCCTCGGCGAGCGGGTGGAAGACGTCTTTTTCATTACCACCAAGGCTGGCGAACCACTGACCGACCCTGAACGCCAACAGCAGCTACGCGAGCGGCTGATTGAAGTGTTAGGGGTTTAAAAGGTAATACACCGAACCCCGAGGCTGACGCAGAGATTGTAGTGCCAAGCCTGGGGGCGAGGGTAGGTTTCCGCGAGGGCGCTGTGAACCCCTCCATGGGCGCTACTTTCGCCATCCATGGCGAAAGACCCTCGCTCCAACCTACCCTCGCTCCCGTCTATCAGGTGTCTGTAAAAGCATTCATTGCAAAATCACACCCTCGTTAGGTTTGAGCCTGCACCGGGGCTTGCCTATAATCGTCGTCTTACGCCAGCCAGCCACTAACGGACACATCATGAACGCCGACCTCGACGCCCTGCATCCCTACCCGTTTGAAAAGCTGGCGGCGCTAAAGGCGACGCTCACCCCGCCCACCGAGCTCGCCCATATACCGCTGACCATTGGCGAACCTCAGCACGCGCCCTACCCAGCAGCGCTTGATGCCCTAGTAGCGCACCAATTGGAAATGGCCCGCTACCCGGCCACCAACGGCCTGCCAGCGCTTCGTGAAGCCATCGCTAATTGGGCAACACAGCGCTTTCAGCTACGCAACCTCGACAGCGAACAACATATCGTTCCGGTCAACGGCACTCGGGAAGCAATTTTTGCCTTTGTGCAGGCAGCCCTGGATCGCACGCGCCCTGCGAAAGTCGCGGTACCCAACCCGTTTTATCAGATTTACGAAGGCGCGACGCTGCTGGCAGGCGGTGAACCGCTCTACTTAGACTGCACCGCTGAGAACAATTTTCGGCCGGACTTTAGTGCGGTGCCTGCCGCTATGTGGCGCGAGGTGCAGATGGTGTTTATCTGTTCACCGGGCAACCCCACCGGGGCAGTCACTCCCATTGAGGAGTTCAAGCAACTCATTGCACTGGCCGATGAGCACGACTTCATCATCGCCTCAGACGAGTGCTATTCGGAACTTTATCTGGACGAGACCGCCCCACCGCCCGGCCTATTACAAGCCTGCGCCGAACTGGGCCGTAACGATTATCGGCGTTGCGTAGTATTTCACTCGCTCTCCAAGCGCTCTAACTTGCCCGGCCTGCGTTCGGGTTTTGTGGCGGGCGATGCAGCCCTGCTAACCCCCTTCAAGCGCTACCGCACCTATCATGGCTGCGCCATGTCGCTGCCCCTCCAGCACGCCTCTATTGCCGCCTGGCAGGATGAGCACCACGTGCGTGCTAACCGCGATGCCTACCGGGAAAAATTTAGCGCGGTGACCGATGTGCTTGCGCCTGTCATGAGCTTCCCAGTTCCTCAAGCCAGTTTCTATCTCTGGCCTGCGGTACCGGGCGGCGACGACATTGCTTTCACCCAGCGTCTGTTTGCCGAGCAGCATGTAAGCGTACTACCCGGCAGCTTAATGGGGCGCACGGGGGGAAACGGCACTAACCCTGGCGCAGGACGTGTGCGATTAGCACTGGTAGCTGAGTTGACACCTACGCTGGAAGCGGCGCAGCGTATTCGTCATCTTATTGAGCGCGGCTAACCGCGTTGACGCTTTGCTTAAAGGAGGCTGTATGCTGACGCTCTATATGATTAATACCTGCGACACCTGCCGTAAGGCGCGCAAAGCCTTGGAAGGCAAAGGGATTGCGTTCAAGACCTACGACCTGCGCAAAGATGGCCTTTCGGCGGGCCTGCTTGAGCATATTTTAGAGCGTGTACCGCTTGTCGATGTCGTCAATAAGCGCAGTAAAACCTGGCGCGACCTCCCTCAGGAAGAGAAAGACGCCTTTGATACGTCAGCCCGCCAGATGCTGGTGAAACATCCCACGCTACTGAAGCGGCCGCTACTAGAAGTAGACGACTCAACCATGTTGGTTGGCTACCGCGACGGCGATTACGACAAGCTGAGTGGTTAGTCGCTAGCCGCACTCATTCTTCATTCTCCACTACCCATCACTACAGGACACTCTCTTATGCTGAGCTTTGCGCTTGGAATTGGCACCCAAAACACTCAGGGCGATTGGCTGGAAATCTACTACCCGGCACCGCTGTTCAACCCCGATGCGAGCTTGGTAACCGCTGCTCAGCAAGCGCTGGATGCACCGCAAGGCAACGCTGCGATTAGCTTTTTGCCTGAAGACTGCACACGCCTGGCAAAAGCCTTAGAGGCCGCTGGCCACTCCGCCCAGGCAGAGCTTGCTGAAGCGCTTTCCGCTAGCCAGCGCCCACTGGTTGCCATGTTTCTGGACGCCGATCAGCCGCCGCAGACCGCTCCCGAGGTCTACCTCAAACTCCATCTGCTTTCCCACCGCCTGGTGAAGCCCCATGGATTGGATCTGACCGGCATGTTTGGCCTGCTACGTAACATAGCCTGGACCAGCGAAGGCGCGATTGATGTCGAAGAGCTACCTGCACGCCGTTTGAAGGCGCGCATGGCGGGGCGCGCGCTCTCCGTGGACTGCGTGGACAAATTCCCCAAAATGACCGACTACGTGGTGCCTACCGGTATCCGCATCGGCGACACTGCCCGCGTGCGCCTGGGTGCTTACTTGGGCGAAGGCACCACCGTGATGCACGAAGGCTTCGTCAACTTCAATGCAGGCGCCGAAGGCCCCGGCATGATCGAAGGCCGCATTTCGGCGGGTGTGATGGTCGGCAAAGGTTCAGACCTCGGTGGCGGCTGCTCGACCATGGGCACCCTCTCCGGCGGCGGCAATATCGTCATTAAAGTCGGCGAAGGCTGCTTAATCGGCGCCAACGCTGGCATCGGCATTCCCCTGGGTGACCGCTGCACGGTAGAAGCGGGTCTCTATATTACTGCTGGCTCCAAAGTAACGCTGCTGGATGATCAGGGCCAGGAAGTAAAAACCGTTTCTGCCCGCGAGCTGGCAAGCCAGGACGATCAGCTGTGGCGCCGCAACTCGCAGAACGGTCGCATTGAGTGCCTGACCAACAAAAGTGCCATCGCCCTGAACGAGGCGTTGCATGCCCACAACTGAGCCTGAAGCGCTGTCGCCGACGCTGCAACTTGCCTTTGAGCTGCTCAGCCGAGCCTCGGTAACGCCGGACGACGAAGGTTGCCAGGAACTCATGATCGAGCGTTTAACAGCGCTCGGTTTCAATGTTGAGCGGCTGCCATTTGGCGATGTAAAGAATTTTTGGGCAGTGCGCGGTCATCACGGCCCCGTCGTGGCTTTCGCGGGCCACACCGATGTGGTGCCCAGCGGCCCCTATATCAACTGGCAGTACCCACCGTTCGAGCCCTGCATCGACGCAGAGGGAATGCTGTGCGGGCGTGGCGCTGCCGATATGAAAGGCAGCCTCGCTTCCATGCTGACCGCCGTTGAACGCTTTGTCGCGAATTATCCAGAGCACGACGGCCGCATTGCCTTTCTGATCACTTCCGATGAAGAGGGCCCGGCGGTCGACGGCACCCGCGCGGTGGTTGAGCATCTGCGCGAGCGCAATGAACGCCTCGATTACTGTATTGTCGGCGAGCCATCCTCGACCACGCGCCTGGGCGATGTGATCAAAAACGGTCGCCGCGGCTCACTGGGAGCTACGTTGCACATTAAAGGCGTGCAGGGTCACGTGGCCTATCCGCATTTAGCGCGCAACCCCATTCACCAGGCGATGCCAGCGCTGGATGCACTGGTCAACGAGCACTGGGACGCGGGCAACGACTTTTTTCCCGCTACCAGCTTTCAGATTTCCAATCTGCGCGCAGGCACCGGGGCCACCAACGTGATCCCTGGCGATGTGGAAGTGGTGTTTAACTTTCGCTTCTCCACCGAGGTGACCTCTGATGAGCTCAAAGCGCGCACGGAAACCATTCTCACTCAGCATGGCCTGGAGTATCAGATAGACTGGACGCTTAACGGCGAGCCTTTCTTGACCGCCGAAGGCGAGCTTGTCGATGCCGCCATCAAAGGCGTTAAAGCGGTGACTGGCGAGCGCCCAGCGCTTTCTACCAGCGGTGGCACCTCGGATGGCCGCTTCATTGCTACCCTGGGCGCTCAGGTGGTCGAGCTAGGCCCGCTGAACGACACCATCCACAAGGTCAATGAGCGCGTTCGCGCTAGCGACCTCGACGACTTAAGCCGGATTTACGAAGCGACGCTGCAAGCGCTGCTTATCTCCGGCGAGGTAAACGTATGATGGAGCGTTACCCCGATATAGAAATCTACCTGGCTAGCGTCTCGCTGGAGGCACTCAATGAGTGGCTAAAAAGCACGCTAATCGCACCGCCGCTCAGCCCGGCAGGCAAAGGCAAATGGCAAACCCGAGGTCAGTATCAGGGCGACTGCGTGCCGGTATTATTAGTAGACAAAGCCGCCGATGGCTTTGCCAGCCTATGGATTGATAGCAACCACACCCCTTGGATGACCGACCAAGAGTGCGCCCAACAAGCCGCAGAGGCGCTTCAGACCGAGGTGCGATGCTCATTGGGCGGCTGGAACCCCGGCGATGACCCTGACCGCTTCTGGCAAGTGCTTCCAGGCGGTAAAGAGGGAGCCATCGAGTGGCCTGATTCTGGCCGTTAACAGACCCTATAAACGTAAACGACCCCGCCGAAGCGGGGTCGTTTACGATACTAAGATCAATTTAGCTAGCCGTTAAGCTTACTCAATAATGCTCACATCGTCGGCCTGCAAACCACGCTCATTTTTAATCACGTGATAACGCACAATTTGGCCTTCAGCTAACATACGCGGGCCACGGCCACGAATGGCGCGAAAGTGTACAAAGACATCTTCACCATTATCGCGGGTAATAAAACCATAGCCTTTGTTAGTATTGAACCACTTCACTTCCCCCTCTTCACGGCCATCATTGGGGTCAATAATATCTTCTTCCTCATCATCGTCCATGGGAGCAGCCGCTTGAGGTTGGCGCGGTGCTGGCTTGGGACGAACCACAGCATCGGACGCCACCACGATTGAGGGCGCAAAAGCGGCAGACGCTAATGTGCCAATACACAGAACAATAAAACTACCTATGGCAACGGCAATATAGACACCGCTAACTCCACTGATTGCCAGCTCGGCCATCCACAGCTCGGCGAGGGCACTATCGGTTAAATGAACAATCCCCGCCAGCAAAAGTGGCGTGGGGGCGGCAAGTAATACACTGATTAAGAAACAGCGAAACACAACTTTTGGGTTCATAGAAAAAAAAAGCTCTCTTGTTGTATGGGTAACAGACGAAGGACAATACCCGCACTATCAGGCCCATTCCCAATAGTACTGGCATACTACTACATAAGGTTGCAATGTTATCATGACCCACGAATTATCGCCTGCCGAGCTAACCCAGCTTGTGGAATCTTTAGAAAGCCGCTTAGCGCATCAAGAACACTGGCTGGACACGCTGGACCAAGCGGTGATTCAGCAGGAGCGCCGCCTGGAAAAACTGGAGCAGTTGAGTGGGCTGATGCGCGAACGCCTGCGCGAGCAGCATCAAGCACTTCAAGCAAGCGAACCCCAGAGCGGCCAACGCCCCGAGGATGAACTTCCGCCACACTATTAAGCCAATGGTAGCGCCAACGACTGCGTATTTATTAGCTTCCAACAACACTCGCGGGATTACTACTTTCCAGCCCAAAGGCGTCTGCCACGGCTTGATAAGTAACTTGACCAGCATGCACATTAAGACCGGGCAGGAAGTGCGGGTCGTCACGTAGCGCCTGCTGCCAGCCTTTATCCGCCAGGGCAAGCACGAAGGGCAGCGTGGCGTTAGTCAGCCCCTGGGTAGAGGTACGGGCCACGGCGCCGGGCATATTGGCGACACAGTAGTGAACAATGCCATCAACGATATAGGTCGGTTCGGCGTGGGTGGTGGGCTTACTGGTTTCAAAGCAGCCGCCCTGATCAATCGCCACATCGACCAACACGCTACCAGGCTTCATATCGGCCAGCATGCGGCGGGTGATCAGCTTTGGCGCAGCGGCGCCGGGCACTAGCACCGCGCCAATGATCATATCCGACTCACGGGTGGCCGTTTCAAGTGCATCGGCGGTGGAATAAACCGTTTTGATGCGTCCTTGATAGCGGTCATCCAGCACTTCCAGCCGCGCCAGAGATTTATCCAGAATGGTGACTTCTGCGCCTAACCCCAATGCCATGCGAGCAGCGTTTTCACCGACGACGCCACCACCGATGACCGTCACTTTCCCCGGCGCCACACCGGGCACACCGGGCAGCAGCACGCCTGCACCGCCCTGGGCTTTTTCCAGGCTATGGGCACCGGCTTGAACGGCCATTCGCCCTGCTACGGTGCTCATCGGCGCGAGTAGTGGCAAGCCGCCACGGGCATCGGTAATCGTCTCATAGGCGATGCAGGTGGCGCCGCTTTTCATCAACCCACGGGTAAGGGGCTCTTCGGCGGCCAGATGAAGATAGGTGAACAGGGTATGCTGCGGAGTGAGCCGCGCCACCTCGTCAGGCTGGGGCTCTTTCACCTTGAGGATTAGCTCGGCATTGCACCACAGTGTGTCCACATCGGCTTCGATCTGAGCACCGGCGGCCTGGTAATCGGCATCGGTAAAGCCAGCGCCTTCACCGGCACTAGCTTGAACGCTGACCTGGTGACCACGACCGGCTAACTCACGCGCACCAGTGGGCGTCAACGCGACACGATACTCGTGATTTTTGATCTCTTTGGGGACGGCGATTTTCATTGGTTTTTTCCCTGTGCTTTTAAAGGTCAGTCGTCTTGTTAAGCAAATTACAGCACAGCTAACGTTGACCACCACCCCAGCAAAGCAAAACAAAAAAAACGCCGGTTAAGGCGTTTTTTAGGAGAAAAATCTAACGATTGCCGGTTCTGCACGAAAAATTCCACTCTTCTTTCAAACACTCAACGATAACGGCGCCGCCATAGATGCGCCGATACTCCTCGGGCAAGCGTTTGGGCCGCCCCGTTGAGAGCGCCACGCAGGCAAAGCGCGTGCGGGCATAGAGCAGTGTTTTGGAATCGCTAGTGCGCGCTAGCTGAAAACGCCGCGTCAGGCTGAAGCGCTCATCGCAATCGACAATCCAGGTCGCCAACTGTAGCTCATCGCCTGCAAAAGCAGGCGCGAGGTAATCTAGCTCATGACGGTGAACCACCATCGCACGGTCAAGCTCTCGGTAACGCTCAAGCGAGAGGCCAAGCGCAACCGAGTGCGCCCAGCTAATCTGCTCAACCCAGCGCAGGTACTCGCTGTTGTTAACGTGCTGATAAGCATCAATTGCCTCATCAGCGACACGGATATCGATCACAAAAGGATCGGGCAACGCCCACTCCATCGACTAACTCCCTGCACCCTGGCTCCCGTCGACTAGTCGCGGAACACGCGCACACCCAACGCTTTCAGGTAAGACGTTTCAGGAATGGCTGGGTGTACTGGGTGATCAGGACCTTGATGGCCTTGAAAAATCACCTGACCATGACGATCCTGGTGGCGAACAGCGCCACGCACCACATCCATCAACCGCTCGGGCGCTAGGTGCATTGAGCAGGAGGCGGACATCAACAGGCCGTCGCGACCCAGCAAGCGCATAGCTTCGCGGTTCAAGCGGGCATAGGCACGCTCGCCGTTAGGGATATCCTTGCGCTTTTTGATAAACGCTGGCGGGTCCAAAATGACTACGTCGAACTCCTCGCCCTCTGCCTTCAGTGCTGCTAAGGCTTCAAATGCATCGCCTTCACTAACAGCCACTTTTTCCTGAACGCCATTGAGCTCGGCGTTACGTGCGACCTGATCTAGCGCTGGACCCGAAGAGTCTAGGCAAATCACCTCTTTCGCGCCGTGAACGGCTGCCTGTACGCCCCAGCCGCCCACGTAGCTGAAGACATCCAGCACGCGTTTACCGGCCACTTGGCGATTGAGCCATTCGCGATTAACGCGGTGATCGAAGAACCAGCCGGTTTTCTGGCCATTAAGTACCGGCACGACAAAGCGGGCGCCGTTCTCTTCCAGCACCACTTCGTCAGGCAATGTGCCCTTGATAACATCAACGTGGGCCTCGAGACCCTCCTGACGACGACCGCCAGTGTCGTTACGGAAAACGATCACTTCAGGCTTGACGACTTTTTCAAGCGCATCAACAATCTCATCAGCCAACGCCTGCATGCCAGCCGTATTGAGCTGCACGACGAGAACATCGCCAAAACGATCAATCACCAAGCCTGGCAGCAAATCGCCTTCACCGTGAATCAAGCGGTAATACGGCTGCTCATAAAGACGCTGACGTAGCGCTAGCGCTTGGTTAAAGCGGTGCACAAACAGCGAACGATCCAAGCGCATTTCAGGGTCACGCGACATGACCCGGGCCGCGATTAACGAATGGGGATTAACGTAAGCCACCGCCATGACTTTTCCGTTGGAGGCTTCTACCAGGGCGGTTTCGCCTGCCGCAAAGTTTTTCAGCGGCGTCTCTTTGATATCTACTTCATTGGAGTAGATCCAGAGATGGCCCGCTTTCAGGCGGCGGTCAGCATTTTTATTCAGGCGCAGGCGTTGGGTCACAGCAATCTCCAAAAAGCTTAGTCTTTCAAAACCTTGTCTTTAAAAACTTTGCCTCAAAAAAACATGGTCTTAAAAACATGGACAAAGCAAAAATAAGGCAAGGTAAAAATTAAGTAAAACGTTAGCACTTATTAGGCAGGCATTAGCGTTGGCAACCGGGGCAAAACACACTGGCGCGCTGGCCAAGCGTAATGCGGCGAAGCTCCGCGCCGCAGCGCAAACAGGGCTGACCGTGGCGGCCGTAAACATTTAGCCGCTGAGCAAAGTAGCCGGGCTCGCCCTGGCCGCTAACAAAGTCTCTCAGCGTAGTGCCGCCCTGGGTAATCGCTGCTGCCAATACCTCTTTCACGGCAAGGGCTAAGGCGTCATAGCGGGCTCGGGAAACTCTCCCTGCCGCACGGCGCGGATCAATGCCCGCCATAAACAGCGCTTCCGCAGCATAGATATTACCGGCCCCCACCACTATCTGGTTGTCCATCAGAAATGGCTTTACCGCCACGCGTTTATTGCGCGAGCGAGTGTAAAGCCACTTGCCATTAAACGCATCAGACAATGGCTCGGGGCCCAAATGCGCAAGACGCTTATCCTGCGCTTCGTCCTCGGCCTGCCAATCCACAAAGCCAAACCGACGAGGGTCGTGATAGCGCAATACATAGCCGTTAGCGGTGACCACATCGACATGGTCATGCTTTTTAGGCAAATCCCCCACCTGGGCAATACGCAGGCTACCCGACATGCCCAAATGCCACAGCAGCGTAGCATCAGCACTACCACCGGATGGCGGTGTAGAGTGAATGGGTATTTGCAGGTATTTGGCCCGCCGCTTCAATACGCCAATGCGCGCGCCCACCAACCGTTCAGCCAAGTCATCCGGCACGGGAACACGCAGCCGCGGCTGACGCACCAGTACTTCGGTGACTTCCTGACCTTCAATATAAGGCGCAATCCCGCGGCGGGTGGTTTCAACTTCGGGGAGTTCGGGCATATTTAAGCATCGTAACGGCTTGTGATGACAGCCTAATGAAGATGGGTTCGCTAGGCATGCTGCGCATAAAAAGCATGCATGCAAAAACCCGGCTTGAGGCCGGGTTTTTGAACAGACGCTCGCCTGCAGAGAAAGCCGATCATCATCGCTTACGCGATTACTTGATCTTGGCTTCCTTGTAGATAACGTGCTTACGGACAACCGGGTCGAATTTCTTGAATTCGAACTTATCCGGGGTATTCCGCTTGTTCTTATCAGTAGTGTAGAAGTGACCTGTACCGGCACTAGACACCAGCTTGATTTTATCGCGCATGGTTTAATCCTTCCAAAATGCTTGGTCCGAAACGCTTGGCCAAAAGCTGGCTTAGATAGCGTCGCCGCGCTTACGAATATCAACCAACACTGCGTCGATACCGTTTTTATCAATAATGCGCATTCCTTTAGTGGAAACGCGCAGCTTGACGAAGCGGTTTTCAGACTCAACCCAAAAACGATGGGTATGCAGGTTCGGCAAGAAACGACGACGTGTCTTACGCATTGAGTGTGAAACGTTATTTCCAGTTACCGGACGCTTGCCGGTAACCTGACATACTTTGGACATTAGAGCCTCCAACTGCTTGGCCAGGATATAAGAACCTGAGTGTTCAAAACTGTCGGGCAAACCGGAGCAGGGAAGGTGTCGGCGCCGTTAACCGCCAAGCTTTATCCAAATCCGTTATTCAACCCAAGTTTAAAGGTGGCACTTTATACCAGAGCACCCGACTAGCAGCAAGCAAAACCCACTAAAAAGGTTAAATAAGCGCCTTTTTGCTCACTTAACTTAGACAATGTCGCGCAATGTACTGCGCGTCGATTCTGTTTATAGCCAGCCACGCTCGGCAAAAGAGACCACTTCTCCATCTCCCACCACGAAATGATCCAACACGCGCACTTCAAACAGTGCGAGCGCGTCTTTCAAGCGTTCGGTGATTCGTCGATCAGCATCGCTTGGCTCTGCTACACCCGATGGGTGATTGTGAGCCAGGATAACAGCGCCAGCGCTAAGTTCTAAAGCGCGCTTGGCAACTTCGCGGGGGTAAACAGATGCGCTGTCTAGGGTACCGCGAAACAGCGATTCATAGCGAATAATTCGGTGCTGCGTATCCAAAAAAAGCACCGCAAACTCTTCATGGCCTAAATGACGCAGCTGGGAGCTCAGATAGTGGCGCACCAAGGCAGGCGATGTCAGTGCATTGCCACGCGCCAACTGGCTAGCCAAATGGCGCCGTGACAACTCAAGCGTAGCCTGTAGTTGGGCATACTTAGCGGTACCTAGCCCATGGGCAGCGCAGAAGCTTGCTTGATCAGCCTCGAGCAGTTGGCGTAAGCCACCAAAGCTTGTGAGCAAATCCCGCGCTAAATCAACCGCTGAGCGCCCCTGCACGCCGACGCGCAAAAAAATCGCCAGCAACTCCGCATCTGAAAGCGCCTGAGCGCCTGTGTTTAATAACTTCTCCCGCGGCCGCTCACCCTCTGGCCAGTGATTGATTCCCATCGCACCTTCCCGCGTTGTCCGCCCTTGGTAATTAACGCAAACCGCCTTCAAACCCAATCACGCGATCAGCCTCAGTAAACCTAGCTTACCCTTGTTTCCCCTCAATATGCCAAATTGGTGGTGCCAGTGGTATGGTAAGCCTCCTCACGAACGCTGATGTGGATGACTGAACATGGCTTCTGTTGCTGACACAACAAGCACCCAGATAAACGCTTTCACCACTGCCTCAACACTCGCCGGCAAACGGGTGCTACTCGGGGTTAGCGCAGGTATTGCTGCTTACAAGAGCGCATTGCTTGTGCGCCTGCTCAAACAAGCGGGCTGCGAGGTGCGAGTGGTGATGACCGATGGGGCTCAGGCCTTTATTACGCCGCTCACTCTGCAGGCGCTCTCCGGCGAGCCGGTGCGCACCTCCTTACTCGACCCGGAAGCCGAAGCGGGCATGGGCCATATTGAACTAGCCCGCTGGGCGGATGCGGTGCTGATCGCCCCCGCCACCGCCGACTTAATCGCCCGCTTGGTGCACGGCATGGCTGATGATTTGCTCACCACGCTTTGTCTGGCGTCAGAAGCGCCTAAACTAATTGCCCCAGCCATGAACCAGGCGATGTGGCGCCACCCTGCCACTCAGCGCAATGTGACGCAGCTGCAGCAAGATGGCTGGCAGCAAATAGGCCCGGACGCGGGTGATCAGGCTTGTGGCGATGTGGGGCCTGGCCGCATGAGTGAGCCTGAAGAGATATTTAGCGCTGTGATGGCACTGTTTGCAGCGCCACCTTCTCCTTATTACAACTCCTCCGCCAGCGCCCCTCATGTAGTGATCACCGCTGGCCCAACTCGCGAGCCGCTGGACCCGGTGCGCTATATTTCCAATCACAGTTCGGGGAAAATGGGCTTTGCTTTAGCTGCAGCGGCAGTGGCGCAAGGCGCTAAAGTGACGTTGATCAGCGGGCCAGTTAATTTACCCACCCCGCCGGGCGCTACACGAATTGACGTTGAGTCAGCCGAGCAGATGCACCGTGAAGCACAGCGGTTAGCGCCCCAAGCGGCGCTATTTATCGGCTGCGCGGCGGTTGCTGACTATCGTGCGCCAGCCCCCGCCGAGCACAAGCTCAAGAAGCAGGACGATAGCGACACTCTCACCCTGACCCTGGTGAAAAATCCTGACATTATCGCCAGCATAGCGGCGCTTCCCGCTGGGCAGCGCCCGCTGGTAGTTGGCTTTGCCGCCGAAACCCAAGAAATAGAGCGCTACGCGCAGGATAAACTGCAACGTAAAGGGCTGGACATGATCGTGGCTAACGATGTTTCCCAGGCGGGCCTAGGGTTTGGCAGCGACCAGAATGCCGCCTGGTTACTGTGGCGCACCGCGGAAGGCGTTGAAAGCCGGGCGGAAGCACCCCAGCCAAAAACCCAGCTGGCCGCTACGATCATTCATCAGGCGCTCGCCCTGCTATCGACGACAGCACCTGAAACAACCTCTACTAACGCTTCTGGAGAATCCCAATGAGTGCCCGCCCCCGCCTGCAGTGCAAAGTGTTAGATGAGCGCTTGCACGATTATCTCCCCACCTATGCAACGGCAGGCTCTGCCGGCATGGATCTACGGGCACTGCTGGACGCGCCACTGACCTTGGCGCCCGGCGACTGCCAGCTCGTGCGCACGGGCATTGCCATCTATATTGAAGACCCCAGCCTTGCGGGCATGATTCTGCCGCGCTCCGGTTTGGGGCATAAGCACGGTATTGTACTGGGCAACTTGGTGGGCTTGATCGACTCCGATTACCAGGGCGAGCTGATGATTTCGGTCTGGAACCGGGGCCAGAGCGACTTTACCCTTGCTCCCTTCGACCGCCTGGCACAGTACGTGCTTGTGCCTGTTGTGCAAGCCGAACTCGCTCTTGTGGACGCGTTTGAAGACTCCCTGCGGGGCAGCGGCGGGTTTGGCAGCACCGGCAGTCAGTAGCCATTAGCAGTAGCGATTGGCAGGATGTGGTTAAGAAACCTTTGCAAGGCAATTTCTGTTTAGCTGGGAAGCTTATGAACGCACAGACCGTACCCGCTTCGATTTTTCGCGCCTACGATATCCGCGGTATCGTTGACGACACGCTCACCGAAGAGACGGTAGAAATGATCGGACGCGCCGTGGGCTCTGAAGCCGCCGCCCGGGGAGAATCCAGCGTGGTAGTCGCACGCGACGGTCGCCTTTCAGGCGCTCGGCTGCAAGCAGCGCTTATGCGTGGCCTAAATGCTGCAGGACGAGACGTTATTGATATCGGCATGGTGCCCACGCCGGTGCTGTACTTCGCCACCCACATCTTGCCAAACACCCAGTCAGGTGTGATGGTTACCGGCAGCCACAACCCGCCTGACTACAACGGCTTTAAAATCGTGCTGAGCGGCGAAACACTCTCTGGTGCCGCGATTACCGCTCTGTTTGAGCGCATTCAGTCCGGCGATCTGGAGAGCGGTCAAGGCAGTGTCAGCCAGCAGGATCTCCGCGAAACGTATTTAGCGCGCATCTTAGCTGACGTTAAGATCAATCGACCAATCAAAGCGGTGGTTGACTGCGGCAATGGCGTAGCCGGGGAGCTTGGCCCGCAGCTACTAACCCGCCTCGGCATTGATACGACTGCGCTGTTCGATGAGATCGATGGCCACTTTCCCAATCACCACCCGGATCCTGGCAAGCCGGAAAACATGCAGGACCTGATGCGCAAGGTGCAAGAAACGGGCGCTGACATTGGGCTTGCCTTTGATGGCGATGGCGACCGAGTAGGCGTGGTCACACCCACCGGCAAGCTGATTTATCCTGACCACCTGCTGATGGTATTTGCCACCGACCTGCTCGCCCGCCAGCCCGGCGCCAAGGTTATTTTTGATATCAAGTGCACCGGCAATCTAGTTAAAGTGATTAGTGAGGCTGGAGGCGAGCCTGAGATGTGGCGTACCGGCCACTCGCTCATCAAGGCACGTATGAAGGAGACGGGCGCACAACTGGGTGGAGAGATGAGCGGGCATATTTTTTTCCAAGAGCGCTGGTACGGTTTTGACGATGGCCTCTATGCCGCCGCTAGGCTGGTAGAAATTCTCGCCAACCAGCCTGACGATGCGGATACTTTTTTCGCCACATTTCCCCAAGACGTTGGTACCCCAGAGATTAATATTGCGGTTACCGACGCTAACAAATTTTCTCTAATGGATAAGCTTGCTCGCGAGGGCGACTTCGGCGAAGGTATCAAAACTACGCTGGACGGTATTCGCGTTGATTACCCGGATGGCTGGGGATTATGTCGCGCCTCTAACACCACACCAGCTCTGGTTATGCGCTTTGAAGGTAAGACCGATGCCGCGCTAGCGCGCATTAAAACAGTTTTTAATAACGCGCTACAGCGCGTCGCGCCAGATATTGAGCTGCCCCAGTAAGCAAATTGCTGGATAGATAGCTCTTGAAATAGCTATTCAAATAGCTTTTCACATAGCTCTTCACAAAGTCAGGCGCTGAAGGGATCGCGCGCTTAGAAAGTGCGACCCTCACTACTCAATTAGCATAAACGTTAGCTGCATAATAAACGTTCGCAAGGGACAACCTCATGAGTTCAACCAGTCGCGACCCGCAGGTCGTTGTGGAGGTGCTTTCCGAAGCCCTCCCCTACATTCAGCAGTTTTCAGGCAAAACGGTGGTGGTCAAGTACGGCGGTAATGCCATGACCGAAAGCACCCTGATTGACTCCTTTGCCCGCGACATCGTGTTAATGAAGGAAGTCGGCATCAACCCGGTAGTGGTGCACGGCGGCGGACCGCAAATAGGTGACCTACTCAAAAAGCTCAACATCGAGTCGCGCTTCGTCAACGGCATGCGGGTCACCGACTCGCAAACCATGGACGTGGTTGAGATGGTGCTGGGCGGTTTGGTTAATAAAAGCATCGTCAACCTGATCAACCAGAGCGGCGGCAAGGCGATCGGCCTGACCGGCAAGGACGGCGCGCAAATTCGTGCCCGCCAACTCAAGGTCGAGCACCAAAGCCCTGAAATGACGGCCCCGGAAATTATCGATATCGGCCACGTGGGCGAAGTGGAGTCAATCTCAACCGAGCTGATTGAGATGCTGGCGGCGCGCGACTTTATCCCGGTGATCGCCCCGATTGGCGTCGACGCTGCGGGCCATAGCTACAACATCAATGCTGACCTGGTAGCGGGCAAGATTGCCGAAGCGCTTAACGCTGAAAAGCTGATGCTGCTCACTAACGTTGCCGGCTTAATGAACGCTGAAGGCGAGGTGCTCACCGGCTTAACCACCATACAAGTCGATGCCCTGATCGAAGATGGCACTATTTATGGCGGCATGCTGCCCAAAATTCGCTGCGCGCTGGATGCGGTGAAAGGCGGTGTAAATAGCTCGCACATTATTGATGGCCGTGTCCCCCACGCGGTATTGCTGGAAATTTTCACCAATGCTGGGGTGGGCACCCTAATCACGGACGCGAGCTAACCGCGACGGAGGCACATCATGAGCGAAGATCAAAAACCTCGACGCCGCGAGCAGATACTCCAAGCACTGGCATTAATGCTTGAAGAAGACAGTGGCAAACGCATTACGACCGCCGCTCTCGCTCGTCAGGTAGGTGTTTCAGAAGCAGCGCTCTACCGTCATTTCCCAAGCAAAGCACGCATGTTTGAGGGGCTGATTGATTTTATTGAAGAGAGCATCTTTGAACGCATTACGCGCATTTTAGACGACGTACCCGACGCCACTACCCGCTGCGGCACAATCCTCGCGCTGCTGCTGGGCTTCGCCGAGAAAAATCCTGGGCTAGCCCGGGTGATGGGAGGCGACGTACTCACCGGCGAAACAGCAAGGCTACGCCAGCGGATAAATCAGCTTTTTGAACGCCTGGAGATGCAGCTCAAGCAGATACTGCGCGAAGCCGAACTACGGGAAGGACTGCGTCCCACCATCCCTGCTTCTGCCGCAGCAAACCTGCTTGCAGCCCAGGCCGAGGGGCGCATTTCACAGTATGTGCGTAGCGACTTCAAGCGTCTGCCAACCGAACACTGGGAAGATCAGTGGTCACTACTTTCTGCGCAATTACTGCGCGCTTCGGTGCAGCCTGCTTAGGCAACAATAACGGTTGCAGTGGTGGCGATAAAAAAACCGGCTCCTAACAAAGGAGCCGGTTTTTTAACATCTAACAAAACGAAAGATCATGCGGCAACACTATTTATCAGTGCATAAGCAAGTACGTCGTTAGGCTACCATCGGCTCGCCCATTTTCTGGCGCAGCTTTTTCATCGCATTCTTTTCAAGCTGACGAATACGCTCAGCGCTGACCCCATAGACATCGGCCAGGTCGTGCAGTGTCTCTTTACTATCGGCTAACCAGCGGCGCTGTAGGATATCCCGCGAGCGCTCATCAAGCCCCTCAAGAGCGACCTGCAACCGACGCGTCGAGTCTTCCTCGAAGTTACTATCTTCCAACTGCGTGGCAGGGTCTGATGCTGCGTCATCCAGAAAGTACACCGGCGCCTGATAGGTACTCTCTTCATCATCGCCTGCGGGCGCATCGAAACCGGCATCGTAAGAGGAGAGACGCCCTTCCATATCGCGCACGATCTCAGGCTTGACGTCGAGATCCTTGGCGATGGCGGACACTTCGTCGTTGCTCAGCCACGCCAAGCGCTTCTTCGCGCTACGCAGGTTGAAGAACAACTTACGTTGCGCTTTGGTGGTGGCAATCTTGACGATGCGCCAGTTACGCAGCACAAATTCGTGAATTTCCGCTTTGATCCAATGCACGGCAAAAGAGACCAAACGAACGCCTTGATTAGGATCGAAGCGCTTGACGGCTTTCATTAAGCCGACGTTACCTTCTTGAATTAAATCCGCCTGCGGTAACCCATAGCCAGAATAACTACGCGCAATGTGCACCACAAAGCGCAGATGTGACATCACTAAACGCCGAGCAGCTTCTAGATCACCGTCATCGTAAAGACGATAGGCGAGCTCTCGCTCTTCATCGGCGGTTAAAACCGAAATTCCATTGACTGCGCGGATATAACCGCCCAAATCACCGCCGGGTGAAAGCTGCCCCACCGGTATAAGACTAGTGCTCATGTGCAGGTGGTCTCCCCTGTAACCCATCGTGGTTGACGTAGCACGTTTATTAATAACTCATTACCATGATTCTGTCTTACAAAGACCTTATCGCAAGAATAAGGTTCACGCGCTATTGAATCGGCCTGCTGAATCATTTTGGGCGGATACTTGAGAGATGGCGAGTTACCGCCAACCAAGCACCCAACCAGCCTAGTAGTGTACTGCAAGATAGCAGAATTGTAGAGCCTGTCACGTCGAGTTGAGGTAACGAGAAGCTGGCACCGTAGCTCGCCGCCAGGGCGGCCACCGGCAGTGACAGCCAGTGGTTCCCCACGCCCAGCAACCCGAGCGCTAACAACCCACCACCAATACCGTACCAAGCCCCACTGTATAGGAATGGGCGTCTGACAAAGGCGTGAGTGGCACCAATCAGCATCACCACTTCGATCTCGCGGCGGCGACTTTCCACCGACAGGCGAATAGTGTTACCAACCACCAGCAAAACGCCCAGGCCAAACAGCGCTCCCAGCGCCAGCGCAACGCGCCTTCCCAGTTCAGCCAGGTTTCTCAGCCGCTCCACCCAGGCCAGATCAAGACGCACCTCATCAACCCCGGAAAAGGCTTCAAGCGTAGCAGCTAACTGCTGCATGGCGGCCGGTTCGATGCTTGACGGGTGCACCACGATACTGATGGGCAGCGGGTTGCTCTCCAAACCCGCCAAGGCATTATCCAGCCCCAGCGACTCCTGAAACTCCGCCATGCCCTGTTCAGCGCTGATCAACTGCGTCTCAAGCACGCTCTGCTCAGCGTTGACCGCCTCTTCGATACGCTGCGCCTGGGCATCATCGGTGCTCAATTCCAGATAAACGGTGAGCGTGGCGCTTTCATCAAGCTCGGCATCCAGCAGACGCGCACTGTCCAGGGTCAACCACAGCGCAGCGGGCAGCACCAGGGCAATGGCGATGGCTAACATCGTTAGCAGATTACCCAAGGGATAACGTACCAAGCGCTGAAAACTATCCCACGCCATGCTGCGATGGTGGCGTCCCCAGGCCCGCAGACGGCTGGAAAAGCGCGTTTGTTGGGAACGTGCACCTCGCTGTGAGGGTTTATCGGCCGGTGGTTTAGCAGCAGCTTTACGCGGCGTTTTTAATGCCGCTCCCTGCTGACGCCTTGGCGTCGCGGAGGACTTCATGCTGCCCCCTCGTCGGCCACCAAACGACCATCGCTTAAACGCAGGATGCGGTGGCGCAACCGGGCAATCAGGGCCAAGTCGTGGCTGGCGATCATTACCGTGGTACCAATTCGGTTAAAATCCTCAAATAGCGCCATAATGTCCGCTGAAAGCTGTGGATCCAGATTACCCGTAGGCTCATCGGCAAGCAGTAGCGCAGGCTTGTTGACCACCGCCCGGGCAATGCCGACGCGCTGCTGCTCGCCACCCGACAGCTCTATCGGCAAAGCCTTTTCACGGTGCAGCAGCCCCACTTTATCTAACGCTGCGCGCACGCGACGGGCGGCTTCACGGGGCTCAACCCCCTGGATCTCCAGTGGCAGCGAAACATTGTGGAAAATACTGCGATCAAATAGCAGCTGGTGATCCTGAAAGACCACGCCAATCTGACGCCGATAGAACGGCACCTGGCTGGCATGCAGTTGGGCAATATCATGACCCGCAACGACGACGCGCCCGCGACTAGGTTTCTCAAGACGCATCACTAAGCGTAGTAGCGAGCTTTTACCCGCGCCGGAGTGGCCAGTCAGAAACACCATCTCGCCCCGAGCGACCCGAAAGTTGAGATGCGCCAGGGCTTCGAAACGACCGCCGTAGCGTTTTCCCACATGCTCAAAGGCGATCATGCGTTGGCATCGTCCCCTTGGCGGTCAAACAGCGCGTGGACAAAATCATTAGCCTCGAAGGGGCGCAGATCGTCGATACCCTCCCCTACGCCGATAAAGCGAATGGGTGTTTCCAACTGTTTGGCCAGTGCAAAGATAATGCCACCTTTGGCGGTGCCATCCAGTTTGGTTAGCGTGATCCCGCTAACTGGCACGGCATCATTAAAGGTGCTGGCCTGGGAAATAGCGTTTTGTCCGGTGCCTGCATCCAACACCAGCATCACCTCGTGTGGCGCGGTGTCATCTAGCTTCTGCATCACCCGATGGACTTTTTTCAGCTCTTCCATCAGGTGGCTTTTGTTGTGCAGCCGCCCGGCAGTGTCGGCGATCAGCACATCAACACCTCGCGCAGTGGCAGCCGCTACCGCATCGTAAATCACCGAGGCGCTGTCCGCACCGGTGTGTTGGGCGATCACCGGCACACGGTTGCGTTCACCCCAGACTTTAAGCTGTTCGACAGCGGCGGCACGGAAGGTGTCACCGGCGGCCAACATGACGCTTTTGCCTTCGCGCTGAAAACGCTGGGTAAGTTTGCCAATGGTGGTGGTTTTACCCACGCCGTTAACGCCTACCACTAAAATAACAAACGGCCCCTTGCCCGCCTTCTCCAGCACCAGCGGCTTGGCGACCGGCGCCAGCATGGTGGACAGCTCTTCCTGCAAGCCACGGTAAAGCGCCTCAGGGTTATTTAGCTCTTTACGTGAGACGCGCGCTTCCAGGCGCCCAATAATCTCGGTCGTCGCGTCAATACCGACATCGGCCATTAGCAGCTGCGTTTCCAGATCTTCCAGCAGCTCGTCATCAATCTGTTTTTTGCCTAAAAACAGATCGGCGATGCCGTCGGTTAGATTGGCACGGGTTTTCCCCAGGCCTGATTTGATACGTGCAAACCAGCCTTTCTGTTCGCCTTGCTGTTCACTTTTTTCGGCGACTGGCTTTTCCTGTAAAGCAGGACGTTGCGCCGTTTCACGAACGGGCTCTGGCTCTGGCTCTGGCTCTGGCTCTGGCTCTGGCTCTGGCTCTGGCTCTGGCTCTGGCTCTGGCTCTGGCTCTGGCTCTGGCTCTGGCTCTGGCTCTGGCTCTGGCTCTGGCTCTGGCTCTGGCTCTGGCTCTGGCTCTGGCTCTGGCTCTGGCAAAGTTTCCGGCACGGGCGGAGTCTCTTCAACGGCTTCCGAAGAGGTATCTGGAGCCTCAATGTCCCCCTCATCAGCTCGCTCTTGAGGCTGATCTTTTAGACGCTGCTCTTCCTCTGGCGCCTGCTGCGAGTCTTGGGGCGCCTGCTGCGGGTCTTGCTTATTCTTACGCTTAAAAAAACCAAACATGTGTGTTACTCGATATAAATAGTGAACATTAAGGTTATGCTAACACCCTAACCCGAGACTTTGGATAAGCAGCCCGCTACAATCCGCCTCATGACACGACAACGCTCCTCTCGCTCATCCGCCTCCCGCCGCACGCCTGCTCAGCGAGGTGGCAAGCCGCTTGGTAAATCACTTGGCAAACTGCGCATTATCGGTGGTGAGTTTCGCCGCCGTCAGCTGCCCATATTGGATAGCCCAGGCCTGCGTCCAACACCTGACCGCGTGCGTGAAACGCTGTTCAATTGGCTAGGACAGCAGCTTTATAGTCAGCAGGTGCTCGACCTCTTCGCCGGTACCGGCGCACTCGGTATTGAAGCGGTCTCTCGCGGTGCGGCCTGTGTCGATTTTGTCGAGCGCGACCCACGCGTGGCAGCGCAGCTGTCGACTAATCTGGCCTCTCTGCATATTACCTCAAGCACGGTGCATATTAACGATGTTCAGGCCTACCTGACACGCCCTGCACAGCCCTATTCACTGGTGTTCCTCGACCCACCCTTTCATCAGCAGTTGGCCGAACCGTGCTGTAAGGCGTTGGAGAGTGGCGGCTGGCTGAGTGACGGGGCAATGATTTACCTTGAAACCGAGACATCGCTTGCCCCAGAGGTCCCCGCCAACTGGCAGTTACACCGCGAAACCCAGGCGGGTGAAAGCACCGCACGGCTTTATCAACGTCAACAGCGGTAAACAGCGCTTGCCGCCGCGCGGTGGTGGCGTTACGCTCGCTTCATTCGTCCCTGCAGACAAGCTTTCCGCTTGTTTTTTTGGGTACTTTTTGACTACCTTTTTTTGGGTTCTCGTTTTTACGCTAGGGAGATATACATGAGTTTGGAACTATTTAATCAGCTTGAACAGAAAGTCACCGATACTGTTGACGCGCTGGAAATGATGAAACTGGAAAATGAAGAACTGCGTGGCGAAAACGACAAGCTGAAAGAGGAGCGCGAAGAGTGGGAGCGTCGCCTCAATAGCCTACTCAGCAAATTCGATAGTCTCGACACGGCCAGCGCCTCTTAATCGACGCCACTCGCGACCGACAGAGTCTCACGACCAGCTTAGAGGGTTCGCGACATCAGCAGTGCATCCTCGCGCCCGGCGGTACTTTGTGCCGCCGGGTCGCTTTGGGCCGAATGAGCGGCCTGAGCCGGGTAGTATCCTTTCCGGTACCCGTCTTCGGTAAGCCCCATGCGCTGATAGAGCCGAATAGCGTTTAGATTTCCCACTCGCACTTCCAGCAGCAGACGCTCACTTGACCAGCGCTTAGCCTGCGTTAAAACGGCTTCCATTAATGCAAAGCCCGCCCCACTTCGGCGGCACTCAGGCACAACCCCTATCGTTTGAAGTTCCGCCTCAAACGGCAGTCGCGCCACGATGGCGTAACCCAGCAGCTTTTCATCCTGCCACCAGCCCACTACACAGGTGTCTTGGCTGCCCAGCGCTTCCAGCATTTGCGAGTCGGAGGTACCGCTTTGTGCCTGACCCTCCAGTGCCTTCAATAAGGCTAGATGCTCAACGCTAAGTTCAGTGATCATCAAACTGCTGGCTCAGCGCCGGGTGAACTATCGCGGGTCCACTGCTGGTTTAAGGCCTGCAGCTCTGGCCATAGATCGCGCTTACTGCGGGTGCCGTCGAGAAGTGCAGCAAGCGAGGGGCCCTGCCATACAGGCAGCGAAAGCGTGTGACTTTGGCCTTCGTTCACGTTCATTATACGATCTAGCGGCGCTTGTTCAGCGCCCAGCTCGCCCCACCAGAGCAGCCGGGTTAGCTGCCACTCCTGCCGACTTACTTGGCCTGCAATAAAGGCCGCTAACCCTTCACGCGCTTCATCTAGTGGGTCCTCAACAGCAAAGGCGTTGGTCATTTGCGGCCAGGTAAAGTGCGTTACCTCCGGCAACGCGCTCTGCTGAATGGCCGCTGCTTGAAGTAGATTAGCCAACAACTGCTGCTCAAGCGCACTCATTTCGCCCGCTTGTAGCACTAGCCAGCGGCCATTAAGGCATAGACAGGAGAGGGAGAACTTAAGGGGCTTGGCTGGCGTAGCAAGTGTTGCATCAGCAGTAGGCTCAGCCGTATCGGATTGGGCGCTAACCTGCTTGGTTTGGCTCTGTTTGGCTTGGTCCGATTTTTCTGAGCTGGGCTTATCCTTCAGTAACAACGCGCGTACCGCCGAAGGCGAGGCGATAGCCTCGCCTGACGCCTGAGGCTCAGGCGCGTTCCGCCTTGGCGCAGGGGCATCATCCAACAACGCCTGCAGCCGCTCCCGGGGTGGCGTAGGTGCCGGCGCAACATCGTCCCACTCGCAGGCTTCAGTAGGCAGTGCATTGGGAAGTTGGTAGCGCGAGCCCCAGGCGGTAATGCCCATGGCGTCCAGATAGTGGCGCCGAATAACTTCCTGGTTCACTTTCCGCCGCCACGACAGTTGGGCGAATTCGGACGCTCTCCGCCACGCGCCTGCCACTCGGCGGGCGTATAAAGATGCAGCGCCAGGGCATGCACTGGCCCTGACAGCTCATCGGCCAATAGCGCATAAATCTGCTGGTGGCGCTTCACCGGCATCATACCGTCGAAGGCATCGCTTACCAGCGTCACTTTGAAGTGGGTTTCAGAGTTCGCGGGCACGCTGTGCATGTGGCTTTCGTTTTCAACCTGCAGCACATCGGGCGCGAGTGCCGCTAACTTCTGCTCAATCTGTGTCTGCAGCGTCATGGGGTTCTCCTTGAGATCACAAACCACTTT
The DNA here is from genome assembly GCF_055725665.1 of Vreelandella sp. DA03-1M. Classification (NCBI taxonomy): domain Bacteria; kingdom Pseudomonadati; phylum Pseudomonadota; class Gammaproteobacteria; order Oceanospirillales; family Halomonadaceae; genus Vreelandella; species Vreelandella sp. DA03-1M. Next base: position 490,479 of record NZ_CM146798.1, on the reverse strand, counting down.
ATTGTACGCGCTTACTGCCCGGCAGACGATGCCCGACGAGCGTGTAATGCACGCCTTGCCAGTGGCATACGTGCAACGCTTGCCAATAGCGCTAGCAGCGTGGTTATCGCCCCCAACCAGAGCGTTACCTGCACTGGCCACCCTAACGCCAGGGCGGCGCCAACCAGAGCAACGCCGAACGACTGGCCCACCGTGCGTGTTGTGCTCATTACCCCCGAAACGTTAGCGCTACGCTCCGGCGGCAGGCTACCCATCATTTCGCGATTATTGGGCGGCTGGAACAGCCCAAAGCCAATGCCGCATAACGCGGTGCGCCATAAACTGCCGGCTACACCGGTCGACTCATCAACTAACGCCAGCGCAATCAGGCCAATGATCAGCAAGCTAAGCCCTGTGCTGGAAAGGATGCTGGGATTGATCCTGTCGGCTAGGCGCCCGGCCACAGGACCAACGAACATGATAGCCAGCGGCCAAGGAGTGAATAGCCAAGCGGTTTCCAGCGGTGAAAACCCCATCTGTTCCTGGTAGAAAAATGACAGGGCAACAAACGTAAGACCCTGGCCAATAAAGGCAAGTCCTGAAGCAGAAACGGCCAGTGTAAAGCGCGGCTCGGCAAATACGCTAAGCGGCAGTAATGGATAAGGCGCACGTCGCTGGCGGGCAATAAAACCGCCACAGGCCAGCACCGTCAGGAGCGCCCAGCCACCGCTTTGCCAAATCGGCGCGGCGTGGCTCACAGCGTCCATGGCAATAAAGAAACTGGCCAGCATAACGACCGAGAGCAGCGCCCCAACTACATCAAAACTGCCTTTGCGCGGCTCTTCACGCGGCAAGGCGCGCTTGGCCAACCAAAGCGAACAGAGACCTAGCGGCACATTTAAAGCAAACAGCCAGGGCCAATCAGCAAAGGACAAGATCACACCGCTCAATGTGGGCCCCGCGGCGTAGCCACCGGCCACCACCAACGCGCTCAAGCCAAGCGCACTGCCCAGCAATCGCGAAGGGAAAATAGCCCGATACAGCGACGGACCAATGGAGAGCGTCGCGGCGGCGCCAAGCCCCTGGAAAGCGCGAAATACCAGCAGCGTTTCCAGGTTACGCGATAGCGCTGCCCCCAGCGCAGCGGCAACAAAGGTCGCCAGCCCGAACAGGTAAAGCCTGCGCCGTGTGATCAGCTCACTGATGCCCGCAAACACGAGTAAAAACGCCGCACAGACCACTTGAAAGAGGTTGGTGATCCATACCGCACGAGATGCCGACACATTTAAATCCGCGGCGATGGTGGGCAGCGCCAGATTGATCATGGTGGTGTCCACCACCGCCATTAAGGTACCGGTTACCAACGCCAGCACGGCCAAGGCACGCTCAGGCCCAGGCAGGCCATCGTCGCCAGGGCGGGTTTCAAACAGTCGCATAGCGAAGTCCTAGGGAAGAGTGTTCCTAAACGAAACGGCTAAAACCATTGTTTTCAGAATGCTTATTTTCAAAACCGCCGCCTTCAAAGCCATTGTTTTCAAAACAATTAACTTGAAAACAAAAAAACCGGCCTAAGCCGGTTTCCTAGTGCGCTAAATGGCTGTATCAAACAGCCGCGCAGGCAGCACTGAGCTTGCCTAAAATATTAGCACGCTAATCCTGCTCACTGTCTAATAACAATGCATCATCGACTTCGGAAATCTCAAGGGCTGTTTCGTCGTCCAAATCAATTGCTAGGTAGCTATGTTCAACGCGCACAAATTTTTGAAACAGTGCCCAATCTATCTTGTCCGGCCACTGGCGCTCATCCTCTTCCCAAGCGCGCAACTCAGTCTCGAGAATTTCCACACAGCGCTCGCGCACAAACGTTTCCAGCGCCTCTGGAGTATCCATCTCTGGAATCAGATAAATGGTACTTTCACGTTCGACGTCGTCCAGGGTCAGGTCGTCGTCTCCCATGGTGGGTTCCAGCGCGTTGATCCAGTCCACAAAGGGCTGGGTCGGCCTGACGCTCAGTGCGGAGCGGTTAAGCAGTTTCATGGGATTCTCCTCGCCGTCGAAACGTTGACCATTATGGGCGCTATAACGCGCCCTTACCAACTTTTCATCCGCTATCGAATGGTTTAAACCACTTCGGGGCGCATCGCCGGGAACAGCAGCACATCACGAATGGAAGGGCTGTCGGTAAACAGCATCACCAGACGATCAATACCGATACCTTCTCCCGCGGTAGGCGGCATGCCGTACTCCAGTGCGCGCACATAGTCCGCATCGTAGTACATCGCCTCCAGGTCGCCAGCGTCTTTTTCCGCTGATTGGGCGCGGAAACGCTCTGCTTGGTCTTCGGCGTCGTTGAGCTCCGAGAACCCGTTGGCGATTTCGCGCCCGCCCACAAAGAACTCAAAGCGGTCGGTGACAAAGGGATTCGCGTCATTACGCCGAGCAAGCGGACTCACTTCAGCCGGGTACTCGGTGATAAAGGTGGGCTGATCCAACTTGTGCTCGGCCACCTCTTCAAAGATTTCCGTCTGCACCTTGCCCAGGCCCCAGCTCTCCTTGACCTTGATGCCGAGTTTCTCAGCAGTGGCCCGCGCCGCTTCCAGCGAATCCAAATCGCTGTCGGCAATGCCGTCACCGTGATCAAGAATCGCCTGACGCAGCGTCAAGCGGGCAAAAGGTTTGCCGAAATCGTAGCTCGCTCCCTGATACTCAATCACCGCGCTGCCGAGCACTTCTTCAGCCGCGGTGCGCAGCATGGCTTCGGTCATATCCAGCAGGTCGCGGTAATCCGCGTACGCCCAGTAGAACTCCACCATGGTGAATTCTGGGTTGTGGCGCGTTGATAACCCTTCGTTGCGGAAGTTGCGGTTAATCTCGAACACTTTTTCAAAGCCGCCCACCACCAGACGCTTGAGGTAAAGCTCTGGCGCAATACGCAGATACATGTCGATATCCAGCGCATTGTGGTGGGTAATGAACGGCCGTGCCGCCGCGCCGCCGGGGATCGGCTGGAGCATCGGCGTCTCTACTTCCATAAAACCGCGCGCTTCAAAAAAACGTCGCATGGAGCTGATCACCGCTGCGCGGGTTTCAAACACCTTGCGCGACTGCGGATTCATGATCAGATCCACATAGCGCTGGCGATAGCGGGCTTCCATATCGGTGAGGCCGTGAAACTTATCCGGCAGCGGACGCAGGCTCTTGGTGAGCAGCTGCGCCTCCTTCATCATCACGTACAGATCGCCCTTGCCAGATTTATGCACCGGCCCGTGGGCAGCAACGATGTCACCGATATCCCAGCTTTTAACGTCTTCCAGTACGTCGGCGGGCAGGCCCTTTTTATCCACGTAGAGCTGGATTTGCCCAGCCACGTCCTGAATGACGATGAAGGGGCCACGTTGACGCATCACACGACCGGCCACCGCAGCGTGGTGATCCAGCGCTTCAAGCTCGGCCTTGTCTTTATCGCCGAAGGCATTTTGCAGCTCAACGGTTAAGCTGTCGCGGCGAAAATCGTTGGGAAACGCACTCTTTCCCTGCTCAGCGGCGCGCTCACGGCGAGCAGTCAGCTTGGCACGGCGCTCGGCGATCAGGTGGTTTTCGTTGTCTGCAGGAGACGCGTCTTGGTTAGCCATGGGGCACCCTGTTCATGTTCAAACGCTAAAAAAAATTACAAACCTTGCTTTAGGCTAGCAACGATAAATTGATCAATATCCCCGTCGAGCACTTTATCGCAATTGCTGGACTGCACGCTGGTGCGCAAATCCTTGATGCGCTGGTCGTCAAGCACGTAAGAACGGATCTGGCTGCCCCAGCCGATATCCGCCTTGGAGTCTTCGGCCTCCTGCTTGGCGGCATTTCGCTTCTGCATCTCGTGCTCCCAGAGCCGCGCCTTTAACTGCTTCATGGCAAAGTCGCGGTTGGCGTGCTGGCTGCGCTGGCCCTGACAGGCCACTACGATGCCGGTCGGTTCGTGGGTGATCCGCACCGCTGAATCGGTAGTGTTAACGTGCTGACCGCCTGCACCACTTGAGCGGTAGGTATCAACACGCAAGTCCGAGGGATTAATTTCCACTTCAAAACTGTCGTCAATTTCCGGTGACAGAAAGACCGAGGCAAAGGAGGTGTGCCGACGACCGCCGGAATCGAACGGACTTTTACGCACTAGCCGGTGCACACCGGTTTCGGTACGTAGCCAACCGAAGGCGTAATCGCCCTGAACATGCACAGTGGCTGACTTAATGCCCGCCACTTCGCCCGCGGAGATTTCGGTGATATCGGCTTTAAAGCCGTGGCTCTCCGCCCAGCGTAGGTACATGCGCAGCAAAATATTGGCCCAATCCTGGGCTTCCGTACCACCGGAACCGGACTGAATTTCCAGATAGGCGTTATTTGGGTCCATTTCGCCGGAAAACATGCGCCGAAACTCAAGCTTCTCCAGCGCGGCTTGCATGCCGTCCAGCTCATGGCGCACCTCATCAACGGTGCCTTCGTCCTCTTCCATCTCGGCAAGCTCTAACAGATCCCGGCTATCGCCCAGGCCCTGCTCAAGGTCATCAATGGTCGCCACAATGGCTTCAAGGGAGGCACGCTCTTTGCCTAATTTCTGCGCGTAGTCTGGATCATTCCAGACATTGGGGTCTTCCAGTTCGCGGGTGACCTCTTCTAGCCGATCTTTCTTCTCGGCATAGTCAAAGATACCCCCTAAGAACGTCTGTCCGCTCAGACAGGTCCTTGATCTGGTTGTGAATCGGGTTGGTTTCCAACATGGGATCGCCCTAGCTTTGTCTGTATCTGGTCGTACAGAGGTGTATCGATCAGAAAAGCGCATAGTGTAACGAAAGCCGACACGCCCCGCATCCAATGGCCTGTCACAAGGCAATAAAAAACCCGGCGTGCGCCGGGTTTCATGGGGGTTTAGCTCTCTAAAGCTTAAAAGCGATAGGTTAACTGCGCACCAAAACCGTGGGCTTCGTTTTTGTAGTCGGCTGAGTAGGACGCGCCGCCTGCACCTTGGAGCAGGTCGTTACGATCCTGTTCAACAAAGGTGCCTCGCTCCGTGAGATAGGAGTACGCCACGTCAATGGTCATATCAGGCGTTGGGCTCCATCCTGCCCCCAGCGAGAAAATACGCCGATCGTCAGAAGGAATACGCACGCTGCGGTCTTCATCATTGGTGGGTGTAAAGTCCAACGTTACCCCAGCACGAAGCGCTAATGTCTTCGTTAACTGATACTCGCCGCCGGAGGCAAACGCCCAGGCGTTTGAATAGTTCTGAACTTCTTGGGTAATCGTATCGCCTTGGCTACCGGTAACCAAAATTTGATCAAATTGGCTCCAGCGAACCCAGGACGCCCCGAACATCAGTTTGAGACGATCGGTCATCTGCTGGGTTACGGAGAAGTTAACCGTCTCCGGGGTGGTTAAATCCAGGTTCGCGGTATCTGAGCGAAGGACATTACCCTGGGGATCGGTAGCGCTAAAATCCCCTTCCAATGTGTAGTCCACTTTTGAACGGTAAGTCAGACCCAAGGTGGTTTCGGGTATCGGGCGATAGATCACGCCTAAGTTGTAGCCCCACGCTTCGTCTTCGCCGTCAACGCGCGAGTCGATATCGGTAGCTGGATTAAACGTAGCTTCAGAGGGTAGCTGGCGACGCAGTTCACCTTCCACTTGGTTATAGGTAATACCCGCACCAACCGACCACTGATCATTAAAGCGATAAGAAACCGTCGGCTGCGCACTGATCACCTTGACTTCGGTATAGTCGCCAAAATAGCGTCCCTGGAAATCATCTTCGTAGTCGGTTTTGGAGCCAAAGGGTGCATATACCCCGAACCCAAACGCTAACTGATCAGTCACTGGCTGCGCATAGAATGCAAAAGGAATGGGAGTACCTGGCACCATATCGCCATCATTCCCCCCAGGAATGCTGCCGATGGGAATCTGATTGCCATTGGGGGCCCCGCCAGCGGCCACACCCGAATCAATAAAGCGGCTAGCTTCGACATTAGAAAGATCAGTATTTACGTTTAGATAGGTTCCCCCAACCGTCACTTGCGCACGATCCAAAAACGACATACCCGCCGGGTTACCGTACACAATGGTTGCATCATGGATGTTAGAGCTTCGCCCGGCATGGCCATAACCCTGCCCACTCACGCTCTGCTCGTTAATTTGATACCCGCCCGCGTGGGCTTGGCTAGCGAAAGCGGCCGTAATGGCAGCAGCCAGGGTGAGCTTATTAAATTTATTATTCATAGTGGGCCTCTCTTCCCGATGATCCAGTGGATACCGACGATCCACCCTCTTTATTTTTACATGACTGTTTTCTCGCAACTGAGCCAAAGGTTCAAGGGCAAACGTTCGTTTTATTTTATTTCTGGCTTATACATTAGTCGCACGACCGTTTTAAATCAGTGTTTTAGTCATTTCAGCTGATTGAATAAAGGCACCCTTGACCTATGGGTAACCCATAGGTTCTACACTCAATAGCGACTATTTAACCGGTCGGGAGAACAGGCCATGAAAGTTAACGAGCTTGCCAAACGTGGCGGGGTTACTGCGGAGACCGTGCGCCACTACGCTCGTGAGCGGCTACTTGCTCCTCAGCGCCACCCGGATAACGGCTATCAGCTATTTTCAGATAACGACTTAGAGCGGCTACGGTTTATCCAGCGGGCGCGCAAACTAGGGTTTAGCGTGGCGGAAATTCGCGACATCCTCACTCATGCCGATCAAGGCGATTCCCCCTGCCCCTTGGTACGCGACTTACTTGCCAGCCGCCTGCCACAAATTCGCGCACGCATTGCCGAGCTGGAAGCGCTAGCCGAACGAATGGAACAGGCCATGGAGAGCTGGCAGCAGATGCCCGACGGTTCCCCCGACGGCCACAGCGTGTGCCGCCTGATTGAGAGTTTTCCTGACGCCACGTCTACCAAGGAGACCCCATGAGCGACGCCTCTACCGAAGCCGCCTCAAGCGTAAGCCCTGCCAATGGAGCCACCACGCGAACCATCCCCGGCATGAATTGCCAGGGCTGCGTCAAGCGTATGCGCGAGGCGATTCAAAGTGGTGACCCTGAAGCAGACGTCACCGGCATGCCTAGCGAAAAACGCCTCGAGGTTGTTTCGACTCTAACCGACGCCGAGCTTGATCAACGCTTGACCGCGGCGGGCTACCCGCCAGGCGAAGCAGCGCTGGAGGAAGCAGCCCCAGACGATGCTGATAAGCAGCCAGAAACCGCGGCACCCGCTGATGCCGAAGCTGAAAAAACTGCAAGTGTTCACTCCCATTCTCAAGGGCAAAGCAAGAAACAGCGCTTGGCAATTAGCGGGATGACCTGCGCCAGCTGCGTCAACAGCGTTCAGAAAGCGCTTGAACGTACCGAGGGTGTGGACACCGCCAGCGTCAACTTTGGCAGCCACTCCGCCCAGGTGTTTGGCAGTGCCGAGACCCAAGCGTTAATCGCCGCCGTTGAGTCAGCGGGCTATGGTGCCGAGCCGATTGTGGATATGCGGGAAGCCGAACGCACCCGGGCAGAGCAGGATGCCAAGACCTACCAAAAACGGCTACGCGGCAGCACCATCTCGTTGGCACTGGCGATTCCACTCATGGTTAGCATGCTGTTTTTCCACCCTCATCCCATGGGGCTGGGGCGTCTCTACTGGTTGGTGATTGGTCTATTAACTCTGGGCATTATGGCCTTCCCTGGGCGACACTTTTTCGTCAACGCCTGGAAGCAATTTAAGCATCGCCAAGCCAATATGGATACGTTGGTTGCCATAGGCACCGGCACTGCCTGGCTCTACTCCATGACGGTGGTGCTGTTCGCCCCGTGGTTGCCGGAAGTCGCTCAAGGCATCTATTTTGAAGCCTCCGCCATGGTGATCGGGCTGATTCTGCTCGGCAATGCCATGGAACTGCGCGCCCGCGGCCGGACCAGCAATGCTTTAAAGCGCCTGCTTGACTTACAGAGCCGAACAGCGAGGGTTATTCGCGACGGCCATGAGCAGGAAATTGAGATTGATGCCGTGCAAGCAGGCGACCAAGTTCGAGTGCGGCCCGGCGAACGCTTGCCTGTGGATGGCCAGGTAACCGAAGGCGAAAGCCATATTGATGAGTCGATGCTTACTGGCGAGCCCCTACCGGTAGCGAAACGTGAGGGGGATGACGTCAGCGCTGGCACGGTGAATGGCCGCGGTGGGCTGGTGTATCAAGCAACGCGAGTAGGCGCCGACACCCGGCTGGGCCAGATTACCGAGCAGGTGGCGAGCGCTCAGAACTCGCGGCCTCCGATTGGCGAGCTCGCCGACCAGGTCTCCAGCGTGTTTGTCCCCTCGGTGATGATTATTGCCGTGCTGACTGCCCTGGTGTGGTTCAACCTAGGCCCCGCTCCCCAGGTGATCCATATGCTGGTGACGGCGACCACCGTGCTGATCATTGCTTGTCCCTGCGCGCTGGGCCTGGCCACGCCAATCTCGACCATGATCGGCGTCGGTAAAGCGGCAGAGCACGGGGTACTGGTACGTAGCGGCGAGGCGCTGCAAACCGCTAGCAAGCTGACCACGCTAGTCGTTGATAAGACCGGCACGCTCACCCAGGGCAAGCCCAGCGTTACCGATGCACAAATGTTTGGCGTGGAGCAATCCACCGTACTGGCGCTGGTGAACGCACTTGAGCGCGGCTCTGAACACCCGCTGGCAGCGGCGTTAATGAACTATGCGGATGAACACAACGCTGCCCCTGCCGAGATTAATGGTTTCGACAGTGTGACCGGTGGCGGGGTAAAAGCCCAAACCGCCGACGGCAAAGCGCTGCTGCTGGGCAATGCACGCCTGTTAAGCGAGGCTGGAGTGGATCTCAAAGCAGGTGAAGAGCAGGCCCACGCTATGGAGGAGCAGGCCCGCACACTGGTGTATCTAGCGGTGGATGGCAAGCTGGCCGCCCTGTTTGGCATCAGCGACCCGCTTCGTCACGATACTATTGCCGCGATCAAGCGCCTGCAAAAAGACGGCTTAACCATCGTGATGTTAACCGGGGATAACGAGCATACCGCCAAAGCTATTGCCCGGGAAGTGGGCATTGATGAGTTTCGCGCGGGCTTATTGCCTGAAGACAAGCACGCCGAGATCGAGCGCCGTCAACAGGCGGGGGAAATCGTTGGCATGGTGGGCGATGGCATCAATGATGCCCCAGCGCTGGCCCGAGCAAATGTGGGCTTTGCGATTGGTCAAGGCACCGATGTGGCGATTGAGAGCGCGGGCATCACGCTAATGCGTGGCTCGCTGCACGGGGTGGCGTCTGCGATAGAGATCAGTCGCGCCACGCTACGCAATATCAAACAGAACCTGGTGGGTGCCTTTGGCTACAACCTGCTGTGCATTCCCATCGCGGCGGGGGTGCTTTACCCGATCACCGGCATGCTGCTCTCACCGATGATAGCGGGCGCTGCCATGTCACTCTCTTCCATCACCGTAGTGAGTAACGCCAACCGCTTGCGGCTGTGGAAAGCCAGCCAGGAGGACGCCTCATGAGCTTATTGATCAATTTGGCAGGCCTGGGACTCATCATACTAATAGTGTGGTGGTTCTGGCTTGGCTAAACGCCTTTAGCTCACTCCAATATAGCGCCCTGGCTTATGGTTCAGGGCGATAATTAGATTGAGCGTCAGCGCCCCTAGTACCGAATAACCCACGCGATCCAGCGGTAGCTGCGTTAACGCAATCAGCAGGATAACGCCATCAATGGCCAGTTGAACGTAGCCTGCACGCAGGCCATGTTTATCCTGCAAGTAGAGCGCAAGAATATTGATACCGCCAAGGCTGGTGCGGTGACGAAACAGCATCAGCATACCGATGCCCATCAGCGCGCCGCCCATTAACGCAGCGTAGATCGAGGGCACGCTGTCAAACTGCACCCAGCCTTGGGTTAGCTCCGAAAACAGCGATACCAGACCAATAGCGGCGAAGGTACGTAGGGTAAAACTCCAGCCCATGCGCTTAACCGCCAAGTAGTAAAACGGCAGGTTAATGGCAAAAAAGTACACCCCAAAGCCCCAGCCGGTCACGCTGCTGGTCATATAGCTTAATAGCAGCGCCAAGCCTGCCGTACTGCCGGTCAGCAACACCGCATGGGTGTAAAAGGTCACCCCCAATGCGACAAAGAACGTGCCCAGCAGCATCGCCATCACATCTTCATAGGGACGATGTTGATCCTTGGGTAAATCTTCAACACGCATGGGAGCGTCCTTACTTAGGCTGTTGAGGTTGTTAAGTGGCTAGTTTAGATAGCGCTGGCATGCTCGACCATTAACTGCAGCGTCTCGCGGCCGCGCCAGCGGTTGCGATTGAGCTTATAGGCACAGTGCAGCGTATCGCCCACGTTAAACCCTGGCAGCTCCCCCGGTGTTAACGCACGAAACCAGATCGCTTTGCAGGTCACCGGGCCAGTGGAGAGCTCCAGCATCAGGTGCGCGCCGTCGGCACCCACCGGGCGCAGCGCCTCGACAATAAAGCGGCCTTCAAATAGCGGCGGGTCGAATTCACGCCCGTAGGGGCCAAGGGTTTCGATCTCCTGCAGGGTGGTCAGCGAAAGCTGTGCCGTGGAGAGCTCGCCATCCGTCCATAGGCGCGGATAGAGCGTTCGTCCCTCCAACTGCTCGCCTACAGCCCTCAAGAAAGCCGCTTTAAAGGCGTCAAGCTGATCCCGTGGCACGCCTACCCCTGCCGCGCCAGTATGGCCGCCAAAGCGTGGCAACGCCTCGGGAGCAAGCTCATAGGTACGCTGAAGAGCATCGCGCAGGTGCAGTCCGTCAATTGAGCGGCCAGAGCCGGTGAGCATGCCCGGTGCTGTTGCTTGAGTTAGCACCAGTGCCGGGCGCCCGTAGGCCTGCACTAACCGCGAGGCGACGATACCCTGTACGCCGGGGTGCCCGTCTTCAAGCAGCACCACCACGGCGGGCTCGTCGGCGTCCAGAGCCGCTGTGGCGAGAGTGCGCGCCTCGGCGGCCATATCGGCCTCAATTGCTTTACGGGACTGATTATCCTGATCCAGCACGTCGAGCTGGCGATTGGCGACTCCATCGTTCTCGGCCAGCATAAAGTGCAGCGCCGCGTAGGGGTCGTCCAGCCGCGAGCGGGCATTGATACGCGGCCCCATCTGAAACGCTAACGTCTCCGCGTTAAACGGCACGCTGTCGGCGCCTAAGCGCGTGGCCATGGCGCGCCAGCACGCGGCGTCCATGCGATTGATCAGCGTTAAACCATGATTAACCACCGCGCGGTTGGCGGGGCTGCCACCCAGGGAAACGCAATCCGCTACCGTGCCTAGCGCGACGTAAGAGAGCCAGGGCGACAGTTTAGGTGTTGAATCCGGCAGCGCTCCCCACTCGATCAATACTCCGCGCGCAAGCGACATCAATAGCCATGCCACCATACAGCCGGCGATGGTTTTGTCAGGATAGTCACAGTCCGAGCGGGTAGGATTTACGCAGGCATAAGCAGAAGAGGGCGGCCCCTCGATAGGCAGCGCATGGTGGTCGCTGACGACCACGTCGATACCCGCCGCTTTTAGGCGCGCAATCCGTGGCTCATCGGAGCTGCCACAGTCGGCGGTAATCACCAGGGTCGGAAACGGCTTTTGCGCCAGGGTGCGCTCTACCAGCGGCAAGCTGATGCCGTAGCCGTCGTTAATACGATGGCCGATCAGACTGTGCAGCTTGCCTTCCGGCACCCCAAACAGCTCCACCAGCGTGCGCCGGATCACCACGTGGGAGGTAATGCCATCCACGTCGTAGTCGGTGAGAATGCCGATAGCCTCACCCTCTGCCACCGCCTGAGCGATGCGCTCAGCGGCGCGGCGACCGTCAGCCAGTTTCTCCGGGTGGGCCAAATAACGCAGGCTAGGTGCAATTAACGGTAGCAACTCACCGCTGTAGCCCGGTAAGCGCGAGGCCAGCAAACGCGCCTGCAGTTCGCTTAGCCCCTCCTCCTGGGCACGGGCATAGAGAGCCTCATCCACTGGACGAGGCTCTAAGCGCGGCTCGCTCTTGCTAGACGACAGCGTGCGATGGGGTAAATCAGTCACTGAGGCCATTAATTCGTTAACGCCGGTTTTCCGCAACGAACTGCTGCACGGCGGCAAGTTCCGCAGGGAGCACTGTGTAGCGCTCTTCGCGCTCAATCAGGTCTTCCATATGCGGTGGCAGTGGCACGCCCAGGAAGCCCGCTTTCACCACGGCTTCGGCAAACTTGGCCGGATGCGCCGTCGCCAGGGTAATCACCGGCGTTGACTGATCAGCCCGGGCGCGCTCAGCGGCAATATAACCGGTCGCCGTATGCGGATCGAGCATCTCACCAGTGCGTTTATGAGCGTCTCGGATCACTTCCAGAATCGTTGCATCGTCCACGCTATAGCTTGAGAACTTCTCGCGCAGCTTGGCCAGCGGCGCATCAGCCAGGGCCGAGGGCTCCTGCTGGAAACGCTCAAGCAGGGCTGCCACGGCCATACCGTCGCGGTCGTAAGCATCAAACAGCAAGCGCTCGAAGTTGGACGACACCACGATATCCATGGAAGGCGCCAGGGTGGCCGCCAACTCCTTTTTGGAGAAGTCGTTAGCAGCCAGCGTGCGATGCAGAATATCGTTGGCGTTGGTGGCGATGATGAACTGCTTCACCGGCAGGCCCATTTTGTAGGCCATGTAGCCTGCAAACACATTACCGAAGTTGGCGGACGGTACGCAGAAGCTCACCTCGCGGTGCGGTGCGCCCAGCGCAACGCCTGAGGCGATGTAGTAAACGATCTGGGCCATAATACGCGCCCAGTTGATCGAGTTTACCGCCACCAGGCGCGTGCCGTTAAGGAACGTTTGGTCGGCAAAGCTTGCCTTGACCATCGCCTGGGCGTCGTCGAAATTACCCTCAATAGCAATATTGAAGACGTTATTGGCCAGTACCGAGGTCATTTGACGACGCTGAACTTCCGAGACGCGTTTGTGCGGGTGCAGAATAAAGATATCCAGGTTGTCGCAGTGGCGGCAGCCCTCAATCGCCGCCGAACCGGTATCGCCTGAGGTCGCCCCCATGATCACTGCGCGCTCGCCGCGTTTTTTCAGGAAGTGATCCAGCAAGCGACCGAGCAACTGTAGCGCCACATCTTTAAACGCCAGCGTCGGGCCATGAAACTGCTCAAGCAGAAAGTGATTGGCATCTAGCTGCTTAAGCGGCACGACCGCATCGTGATTAAACGTCGCGTAGGCTTCGGTCACAATGCTACGGAACGTCGTGTCGTCGATTTCACCGTTCACAAACGGCTTCATCACCCGAAAAGCGATCTCCGCATAGGAAAGCCCGGCCATATCGGCGAGCTCTTCGCGGGAGAATTCAGGCAGTGTTTCCGGCACATACAGTCCGCCGTCGCTGGCCATGCCGGTAAGCACTACTTCTTCAAAAGAGAGCGCAGGCGCCTGCCCACGCGTGCTGATATAGCGCATCTGGGCTACTCCCCTTCGTCCAGGCTTTCCACGCGAATGCGTGTTACCGGCCCAGCAATATCGGCCATCGACTCAATTTCACGAATCGCTTCGTTCATCTGCTTCTCTTTGGTGCGGTGGGTCAGCAGAATGATCGGCACCAATTCACCCTCGGTAGCCTCTTTCTGAATCAGCGCTTCGATAGAGATGCCCTGTTCGGCCAGAATCGTTGCTACTCGCGCCAGCACGCCGGGGCGATCTACCGCCAGTAGACGCAGATAGTAAGCGGTGATGATGTCTTCCATCGGCATGATGGGTAGTTGGCTGACATCTTCGTCAATGCCGCTGAACGCCAAGTAAGGCACCCGGTAGTGGTGATCGGTGGAGATATCCCGGGCTACGTCGAGCAAATCGGCCACGACTGCTGAAGCAGTCGGCTCTGCACCTGCACCAGCACCGTAGTAAAGCGTCGGCCCAACGGCATCGCCCATGATCGCAATCGCGTTTTTCACGCCATGCACATTGGCCAGCAGGCGCTCTTTAGGAATCAGCGTGGGATGCACGCGCAGCTCCAGGCCTTGGTCGGTGCGTTTGGAGATACCCAGGTGTTTGATCACATAGCCAAGGTTATCGGCCTGCTCGACATCTTCCGCGGTAATCCGCGAAATGCCTTCGGTAAAGGCTTTCTCAAACTGCAGCGGCACGCCGTAGGCAATCGAGGCCAAAATCGTCAACTTGTGCGCGGCGTCGATACCTTCCACATCAAACGTGGGATCGGATTCAGCGTAGCCCAACGCTTGGGCTTCTGCGAGCACGTCTTCAAAGGCGCGCCCTTCATCACGCATGTGGGTCAGAATGTAGTTGCCGGTGCCGTTGATAATGCCCGCCACCCATTCAATACGATTGGCACCTAAGCCTTCGCGCAGTGATTTAATCACCGGAATACCGCCCGCGACCGCGGCTTCAAATGCCACGATAACGCCCTTCTCATGAGCGGCCTTGAAGATTTCATTGCCGTGTACAGCAATCAGCGCTTTGTTGGCGGTGACCACGTGCTTGCCATTGGCGATCGCCGTCAGCACCAGTTCGCGAGCGATATCGTAACCGCCAATTAACTCCACCAGCACATCGACATTAGGGTTGGTGGCGACTTCAAACACATCAGAGGTAGCATTGATGCCGGTAATATCGCAGTCAGGGTGAATACTGCGGTGAGCAACCTGCTCAATCACAATAGGGCGGCCAGCGCGACGCGCAATATCGGCGGCGTTGCGGGTCAATACATTAAAGGTGCCGCCACCGACAGTGCCTAAACCACAAATACCTACTCTCACCGGTTTCAAAATACTTCCCCTTCTGTGTTGGGCACCTGCAGGTGCCGCCTCTTAAATCAATTGCTCAACATGATGTGCCGTTTATATGCGCGGCACTATTGCTTATGTCAGTCGTCATCCAAGCCTAACATGGCGGTGAGCCGCTCGGGTGGCACAAATCCAGGGACGAGCTGCCCATTGGGCAAAATAATCGCTGGCGTACCCTGCACGCCCAAGGCCTTGCCCAGCTCATACTGACCTGCCACGGGGTTGTCGCAATTGGCCGAGCTTGCAATAGCTTGGCCTTCTTTGGCTTGGGTCATCGCTTCGCTACGGTTGTCCGAGCACCACACTTGTTGCAGCGTTTTGCCAGCGTCACTGGCCATGCCCGCACGTGGAAACGCCATGTAATGAACGGCGATGCCGCGCTCATTGAGTTCGGGGATGGTATCGTGTAAGCGGGCGCAATAAGGGCAGCTAGGATCGGTAAACACGGTCACCGTTGCTTTGGGTTCATCGGCACCGCGGAAAACCACTAACTCACTTTCCGGCACCGCCGCCAGCGCATCGGCGCGCGCTTGGTTCTGCTCTTGCTCGGTTAGATTGACTAAACCATCAGATGCATTTTCATAAAGGTCGCCGACCAGGAAGTGGCTACCGTCCGCGTTGGAGTAGAAAGACTCGCCACTCTCCAGCCGCACATGGTAAACGCCACTCATGGGCGTCTCCGTCACCGTTTCCACAGGCATCGCCTGACCATTAACGCTAAGGGATTCTGAAAGACGGTCTGTTATCGCATCAGCCTGAGCGGCAGCGGGTAATAGGCTGCCCGCGATCAGTAATGGGAATACTAAAAAACGGCGTTGACGCATTATCAATTCAACCTCGTGGGTGATGTTCTGCATGTAAGCTCTCCAAGCGCGCTTGGGCCACATGGGTATAAATTTGAGTCGTCGATAAATCACTATGACCCAATAGCAGCTGTACGACCCGCAAATTGGCCCCATGATTCAATAAATGGGTCGCAAATGCATGGCGAAGTGTGTGTGGTGACAGTGGCCGGGTAATCCCTGCCGTGATGGCATGCACCTTAATGCGGTGCCAAAACGTCTGCCGAGTCATGGCTTTATCGCCCCGGCCCGGAAATAGCGCTGGGCGTGTCGGGTCGCTCATCAGCGCCAGCCGCGCGTTCTCCATATAGTGCGCAATCCAATCCGCAGCCTCTTCCCCCATCGGCACCAGGCGGTCTTTATCGCCTTTACCGCGCACCCGCACCACGTTTTGGCGCAAGTTGACGGCATCACCGGTCAGCCCCACCAGCTCTGATACCCGTAGGCCACAGGCGTAAAGCAACTCCAACATGGCACGATCGCGCACGCCTAAAGGTGTCTCCGTATCTGGCGCCATCAGCAGGCGCTCTACTTCGTCTTCTTCCAACGTATTAGGCAAGCCAGGAATGACGCGCGGCAGCTTGATATCAGTGAGCGGATCGCTCGCCACTTGGTTGTTTAAACGCCCCCAACGATAGAAGCTGCGCAGCGTCGATAATAGTCGGGCATTGCTACGCAGTTGATAGCCCTGTTCCCGGCGGCTGACGAACCATTCGCTAATCCGTTCCGGCGGTGGCGCCAGAAGCGCTTCGCCATGGCTCTCCAAATGACGTTGCCACGCGGTTAAATCACGCCGATAGGCAGCTAGCGTATGATCGCTGGCGCCCTGTTCGAGCCAGAGGGCATCCAGGAAAGCATCAATCACGCTCATACGGCAGCAGTCTCCGGCTGTTTTTTATCAAGCAGCTGTATAAACAAAACCCCGCCCCGCAAAGCGGTGACGGGGTCTTGGTATCTGGGCGCCACGCGTATAGAAGCACAGCGTACGCCCACGGAACAGTGGCGTTTAAGCCAGCTTTTCCTTGATACGTGCAGAACGACCGCTGCGCTCGCGCAGGTAGTAAAGCTTGGCTTGACGCACATCACCACGACGTTTGACTTCAATCGAGTCAACCAGCGGGCTGTAGGTCTGGAAGGTACGCTCAACGCCAACGCCGTGAGAAATTTTACGCACGGTGAACGCGGAGTTCAGGCCACGGTTACGCTTACCGATGACCACACCTTCAAACGCCTGCAGACGCTCGCGGGTGCCTTCTTTTACTTTTACCTGAACGATAATGGTGTCGCCGGGGGCAAAGGGAGGAATTTCCTTGCCCATTTGCTCAGATTCGATCGCCTGGATCACTTTGCTTTTGCTGCTCATCTTCATACTCCTGAATAACGTGTTGGCTTAACCGCTCAATCATGGGTGGCGGAAGCCGTGATCCCGGCGCTCGAAACGAGCTTCGCGGGAGTCGTTATGGGTGACACAGGTACGTTGGCTAGTTATTCAAACATAGACTTCTATGTAAGCTACTGCCGTATCCGCCCTGCACCGCCGCTCTGGTTTAAGCAGTTGATAACAACCTAATTGATAAAACTAGTTGAAAAACAAGCTACTTAGTGGACAGAGCGTGTTCCTCGATAAACTCATTTAACAGCGTGCGCTGTTCGGCATCTAACGTTCGCCCTTCCAACAGGTCTGGACGGCGTTGCCATGTCCGGCCTAGCGACTGCTTTAATCGCCAACGCTTGATAGCTGCATGATTACCGCTTAGCAGCACATCTGGCACTTGGCGCCCGTCAATTATTTCCGGACGAGTATAGTGCGGGCAGTCTAGCAGACCGTCATTAAACGAGTCTTCGACAGCGGAATCCTGATGGCCCAGCACGCCGGGTATCAGCCTTGCCGCTGCATCGATCAGCACCATCGCCGGCAGCTCACCGCCGCTCAGCACATAGTCACCAATCGACCACTCTTCATCGATGTCACTCTCCACCACGCGTTCATCAATGCCTTCATAGCGCCCTGCCACGACCACTAAAGGCCCGGCGGAAGCCAGTGCTTGAACGCCCTGCTGATCCAGCTTGCGCCCTTGAGGCGATAGATAGATCACCGTCGGCAATAAGCCAGTGGCTTGTTGCGCCCGCTCACGAGCCGCAAAGATCGCTGAGCGCAGAGTGTCGACTTTCATCAACATGCCTGGACCACCGCCATAAGGGCGGTCATCGACGCTACGATGGCGGTCAGTGGCGTAATCCCGCGGGTTCCAAAACTCCAGTGCGATACGCTGTTTCTCTACCGCTCGCCCGACCACGCCTTGTTGCGTTAACGCGTCGAACATTTCGGGAAACAACGATACAACCCCAATCCACATTGCAGGCGCTACTGCTTCACTCTCCGTTGACGGAACGTTGCCACTATCCAACTCAGTTGAGTCGGTAGATGCATCATTGCTCAAACTGTTCATATGTTTGGTCAAAACTCAGGATCCCAATCGACGACCATACGGCCCTCTTGGGAACTGATTTCAACAATGACATCATCTGGCAAAAATGGCAGCAGTCGCTCGCGCTTGTCGATTGCGTCTGAATCGCCGCGAACCACCATGACATCGTTGGCGCCGGTTTCAAACAGGTAGCTTACCCGCCCTAACCGCTCGCCAGCCTGAGTGAAGACCGTCATGCCTTCAAGCTCATGCCAATAGTATTCGCCGTCAGAAAGCTTAGGTAGTGTTTCTTTGGGCATCAGAATGTCCGTTTGGGCTAATGCTTCCGCCGCACTACGGTCATCGACCCCTTCAAGCTGCACTACAATTCCCTTGCCCTGTCGGCGCCCCTGAACAATGCTCATGCGCTTAAGGGTTTCACCTTGGCGCACCCACCATTCCGGGTATTCGAGAATGCTGTCCATCGGGCTAGTGTAGGAGTACACCTTGAGCCAACCTTTCACCCCATAAGGGCTAGTCAGCTTGCCTAGCACCACATGCGTGTCGTCAGTTTGGCTTATTTCAAAACGCGTCATTGACGACCTCAGCTAACCCAGCATTCATCTAATGTCACATTACAGAACCCACAATGCAGGCTTACGCCTGTTTGCGTGCTTCTTTAACCAGCTCAGCAACACGACCAGACAACTGGGCGCCTTGACTCTGCCAGTGAACAACGCGATCTAGGTCAACGCGCAGACGCTCTTCCTGACCACGGGCAACCGGGTTGAAGAAGCCGATACGCTCGATGAAACGACCGTCGCGGGCGTTACGAGAGTCAGTAACGGTCAGGTGGTAAAAGGGACGCTTCTTGGCGCCACCACGGGCCAAACGAATGGTAACCATACGATAACTATCCTTCGGTTGAGGTTACGAGAGTGTGTTGTTAGCGCAAACCGCTATCGGAACACTCTTCGTGCTGTTTTCTTGGCGCTAAGCCCGCATAAGGCATGCTTAGTACCATTAAGGCCTTCACTGAGACTGTTACCGCTACGTTTTTAACGTATTTTAGGCAACACCCACGCATGAAGAGGCCGCATTCTACGCAAATGCGCTCGGCTTGGAAAGCCTGACAGCCAGAAAACTCACAGGCCGTCAACCTCACCAAGCGCATCAGCACGTTACTGTTAGTGTTTTAACGCCGCGGCAATCCGCCTGGGCCACCCATACCGCCGGGTCCGCCCATTCCTCCGGGCCCGCCTGGGCCACCGCCGCCCATCATGCCGGACATGCCGCGCATCATTTTCTGCATGCCGCCCTTCTGGCCTGCTTTCTTCATCATCTTCTGCATCTGCTTATGCTGCTTGAGCAGACGATTAAGATCAGGCACTTGCAGGCCGGCACCCGAGGCAATGCGGCGCTTGCGCGAACCATTGATAATATCGGGCTTGCGGCGCTCTTTAGGCGTCATGGAGTTAATTAGCGCTTCCAACTTGCCCAGCTCTTTCTCAGGCCCAGGGCCTTGAGCCATCTCAGCCATCTGCCCCATACCCGGCAACTTGCCCATTAGGCCGCCCATACCACCCATCTTCTTGAGCTGCTGGAGCTGGTCGCGAAAATCTTCCAGGTCAAAGCCATCACCCTTCTTGACCTTTTTGGCCAACTTCTCGGCTTTGGACTTATCGACGGTGCGCTCGGCCTCCTCGATCAACGACAGCATGTCGCCCATGCCCAGGATGCGCGAGGCAACCCGGTCTGGGTGGAAAGGCTCTAGGGCGTCAACCTTTTCACCGACACCCATAAACTTAATGGGCTTGCCGGTAATGTGACGTACCGACAGCGCCGCGCCACCACGAGCATCACCGTCCGCCTTGGTGAGGATCACCCCGGTTAGCGGCAACGCTTCGCTAAATGCCTTGGCGGTATTGGCGGCGTCCTGGCCGGTCATGGCGTCGACGACAAACAGCGTTTCCTGAGGCGAGACTGCTTTATGCAGCGCCTGGATCTCCGCCATCATGGCTTCGTCAATCGCCAGACGACCGGCGGTATCGATCAGCACCACATCGTGAAACTGAATCTTGGCGTGTTTGATAGCCGCTTCGGCAATCGCGACCGGCTGCTGGTCAGAGCGGGAAGGAAAGAAATCTACCTCAACCTCTTTGGCCAAGGTTTCAAGCTGGTCGATGGCCGCCGGTCGATAAACGTCGGCAGACACTACCAAGACTTTCTTTTTCTCGCGTTCGCGCAGGTAGCGGGCCAGCTTGGCCACAGAGGTGGTTTTACCCGCACCCTGTAAACCAGCCATTAACACAACGGCGGGGGAGCCTTTAAGCACAAAGCCGTCGTTGGCTTCGCCCATAATCGCTTCCAGCTCTTGCTGGACGATTTTGACGAACTGCTGGCCTGGCGACAGGCTTTTGGATACTTCCTGCCCGACCGCCCGCTCGCGCACGCGTTCGATAAACTCCTTGATAACCGGCAGCGCTACGTCGGCCTCAAGCAGTGCGCGGCGTACTTCGCGCAGGGTATCTTTAATATTGTCGTCGGTCAGGCGAGCCTGACCCTTAATCGACTTTAACGTCTGGGAAAGACGCTCACTTAGATTCTGGAACATGGGGCCTCTCTGCCTCCGTCACTGCCGTTGGCGCGCACGCCCTGGACTCATTAGTAAAAAGATTATACGCGCTCATGCTTTGAGTCTCCATGGGGTGCATTGAGCGCCATACCTATTTTCCTACGTTTGCCCTGCTGGGCGACGCCGCTTGGATTCGTTATAGTAGTTGGATAGATTCTCGTCGCAATCACACTTAATTCGTTTATTTATTCACAGCAACGCGCTGCAAGGCGCACGGATAGCATCATGCAGGCGCTCCCTTTCGCCACGATTGCTTTTGTTCTTTATGTTGCCGCGGCCATTTGGCAGGGCATGACGCTGTTCCGGCGTGTGCCTCCCCGCCAGGGCATGGTGCGCCTGCTCGCCGTATTGGGCCTACTGCTGCATATTCCTGTGGTGGTCAAATTAGTCGGCCAATCCCCTGGCCTGCTTCCAGGCTTTACCACTAGCGCCACGCTATTAATGGCGGTGGCTGTCAACGTCGTGCTGGTGGCCAGCTTGTTTAAACCGGTGCTTAACGCCGGTATTGCGCTCTTTCCGCTGGCGGGTGTTGCACTACTTGCCGCTACTTGGCTACCGAATCAGGGCGGCCATACCGGCCTTACACCGGGCATTTTATTACATGCGATAAGCTCAGCCCTGGCGTTTGCCGTGCTGGCGATCGCCGCCGTTCAGGCGGTGCTGGTCGGTTTACAGAACCAGGCGTTACGCCACCACCATATTCGCGGCATTGTGCAGTCGTTACCGCCGCTAACCACGATGGAACGGGTACTTTTTGAGCTGGTCTGGGCGGGCATTATTCTATTGACCCTATCCATCGCGAGCGGGCTTATTTTTCTGGACAACTTCTTTGCCCAGCATTTGGCGCACAAAACCGTACTCTCGCTATTGGCCTGGGTAATATTCACGACCCTGTTAGTTGGCCGTTACCGCTTTGGCTGGCGCGGCATGCGTGCCGTCCGCTGGACGCTGGGCGGATGCGGCTTGCTGGTGTTAGCCTACTTTGGCAGTAAGTTCGTACTTGAGATACTGCTCAACAGATAACGGCTCAATCACTAACGGGGGCGTGACCACGCCTTTGGTTGTCTTGACACACCACTCGCTACCTTCTACAAATCGAGCCTAATCCGCCACAAAGGACTTTTCGACTTGAGCGACGACTTCCCCCTGGGGTTACTGTTCGGCCTGCTAGCCTTACTGATAGTGCTTTCTGCTTTCTTCTCCAGTTCTGAAACCGGCATGATGTCGATTAACCGCTACCGCTTGAGCCATCAAGCCAACAGCGGAGATCGCAGAGCCAAACGGGTCATGCGCCTGCTCACACGCCCAGACCGCCTGATTGGCGTTATCCTGATCGGTAATAATTTCGTCAACAACCTGGCGGCCTCAATTGCGACCATTATTGCCATTCACTTCTTTGGTGACGTATCAGGGCCTGCTATCTCTACCGCCCTGCTGACCATCACGATTTTGATTTTCGCCGAAGTGACGCCGAAGACCTACGCCGCGATTAAGCCCGAGCGGATTGCCTACCCCACGTCCTATGCCCTTGAGCCGCTGCTGAAAATGCTCTACCCGCTGGTATGGCTGGTTAACGTGATGTCTAACGGCCTGCTCCGGCTAGTGGGCGTTAAAAGCGTCGATAACGGCGGTGACAGCCTAACGCGTGATGAACTGCGCACGGTGGTTCACGAAGCTGGCACGTTGATTCCCTACCGTCACCGCGCCATGCTCCTGTCGATTCTTGACCTTGAGAACGTCACCGTAAATGACATTATGGTGCCCCGCCATGAGGTTTTGGGTATCGACCTGGATGACACGCTTGAAGATATTTTGACTCAGATTCGTACCAGTCAGCACACCCGACTGCCGGTTTATAAAGGCGACATCAATAATATTATCGGTATGCTGCATTTGCGTAATGCGGCACGCTTTCTCTCTCGGGATGAAGTCACCAAAGCATCCATTGTTCAGGAAGCCCGCGAGCCCTATTTTATTCCCGAGTCGACACCTCTCCATACCCAACTGCTCAACTTTCAAAAGCAGAAGCGGCGCATTGGCATCGTGGTAGATGAGTATGGCGATGTTGAGGGCTTGGTCACGCTGGAAGATATTCTCGAAGAGATCGTTGGTGAGTTCACCACCGATGTCTCTGAAGATGAAGAGATTCACCAGCAGGACGACGGCAGCCATGTGATCGAAGGCACCGCCAATATTCGAGAGATTAATAAGATGCTCGGCTGGCAGCTACCTACCGATGGCCCCAAGACGCTTAACGGGCTAATCCTTGAACACCTTGAAGCTTTCCCGGAAGGCCCGGCATGCCTGCAGATCGACAATATGCGCATGGAGATTCTAGAGATCCGAGACAATCTCATTACCTCGGCACGCTGCTGGCAAAAAATACGCCTGCCACGCCGCTAGTCAGTTACAGGCAAGTTAATGGCGGTTGGCCAGATCCTGGTCAGCCACCGCTTTTAACGCTCTTACTCTTGCCTCAAGAAACCGCCGCAGCGCCATATCATCGGCATCCAGACGATTGAGCGGTGGGCCGAAGTGCAAGCTGACCGGCGCACGAAACCGCTTGGGGTATTTCTTCAGCGCCTTACCACCATGGTGAGACGTCCAGGAACCCCACAAGCCTGCCAATCCAGCAGGGATTACCGGCACATCATCCCGCGCCAGGATTGTCTCCAAGCCACGGCGAAAAGCGTGAATTTCACCGTCCGGGGTCAACCTGCCTTCAGGGAATACCATCACGACCTGGCCCTGACGAAGGGCTGCGCTTACGTCATCCAAGGCACGCCTGAGGGCGCCGGGGCTGCGCCGATCAGACTCGATGGGAATAGCGCCGACCAGTTGGAACCACCACTTCAGCCAAGGGGAATCAAAAATCGGCTGATCCATAACAAAGCGCAGCGGCCGAGGGCTAGCACCGCCGAGCACCAAGGCATCCATAAAGCTTACGTGGTTACACACCACCAGCGCCGCCCCATGCTTAGGAATATGGTGGCACCCATGAACCTGCAGCCGGTAGCAAAGGCGCATGGAGATAAAAATCAGCCAGCGCAGCACCTGGCGAGCCGCATTGTCCCACCCACTCACGTCGCCGCCTCACGATGGCGCAGACCCGCCAGAATGGTACTCATCAGTTGATCCAGCAGCTCATCTACTTTTAATTGCTGACCCTGCCAATAGCCCAATCGCTCATTAAGCCCTAGCTGGACTAAACCATGAACGCTGCCCCACAGCGTGCGCCCCAAACGGCGGGCTTCGAGATCATCCAGCGCTGGCTGGTAGGATTTAAGCGACGCTTCTACTTGGGTAAACAGCGCTTCGATCAAATCGCTCTGGCGCTGATCAAGTTCACCTTCCTTGGCTAACGGGTAATCGAAAAGCAACTGCCAGCGGTAGCAGTCTTGTTCAGCGAAAAGCCAGTAGGCACGGGCTAACGAACGTAACCATGGTTCAGGATCATCATCCACTAAACTAGTAATGGTGTGCTGCAGGCGCGCCAGCGTCTCCACATTGACGTGCTGCAGCAAGTTATTGAAGCTGCCATATAGTTTGAGTAGCGTGCTGGGGGCGCAGCCGACTTCCCTGGCCAGGGCACGCAGTGAAAGACCATGGACTGGCTGCTCAGCCAACCACTCATCACAAGCGTGCATGACCTGCGAATGGAGGGCATCGGGCGCATGCTGTCTAGGACGGGCCATGGCGATCTCTTAAGGTCAACGGCAAACGAGGAGGAATGCCTCACTGCACTTTAGCGGGAGTAAGGGTTACTATAGGATACCTTACATCGAACACTGTTTTCGACACTAAAACGCTACAATTCGTGCTTAATTGCGCGAATTCCTCACATCCAGGGCCACTTCCACGACGATTTTGCTTAAGGAGACAGGCATGACGGGACGACTGCATGTGCAAAACTTACCGCTAACCCGTTTATTGCCAACACTTGATCTTCAGGACCCGCTGATAGAATCCCCGAACCTAGCACCTCGACGGCCCATTTCGGCGATTCGCCTTGAGCAGGGCCAATATCGGCTCTCGTCAGTTTTCTGGGGCCTTACGCCGCCTTGGCTGGAAGTGCTGGATCACGCACCGCACTGCGCCCGGTCTGAAACCTTGGAATCTCGGACGATGTTTCGCGATGCTTTCGTTGCACGCCGCTGCGTTATTCCGGTCAGCGGTTTCTATGTATGGAAAACCCAGCCACGCAGCAAACAGCCTTTTTTAGTGACTCAGGTGTCCCGGGCACCGCTACTGCTGGGCGCTTTGTGGTGCCGCTATCACACCACCTTAACGGCGTTCACCGATTCCACTGCCTTGATTACCGTGCCCGCTAATATTCTGCTATCACCACTAACGGATCGCCTGCCGGTGGTGATTCCCAATCATGCGCTATCCACCTGGCTCAACCCCGATACCGATACTGAAACGCTTAATTCACTACTAGCGCCCGCCCCTTTGGAACTGTTGGGCGCTTTTCCGGTATCTAAATATGTCAATAATCCCGCCTATCAGTCATCGGCTTGTGCCCACCCCACCGGGTCGATGCTGCGATGGGCTGTGTCTCAGGAGCTGTAATGTTGCGATCCCCTTGCTTAACCCGCCGGCGGCTTTTCCCCAAGCGTGCACTGCTTGGCGTTATTGCCAGCATCGCGATGATGCCAATCGCCTTCGCCGCGAATGATGACGCCGTTGCCGACGCCATTGCTGATACAGTCACCCCGATCATTAGCCCGTATGACAGCCGCGACTACCGGGTTTTGACGCTTGAAAATGGCCTCAATGTATTACTGGTCAGCGACCCAGAAGCTGACAAAGCGGCAGCGTCGATGAATGTACGGGTCGGCAGCGCCCAAGATCCCGATGATCTTCAGGGATTAGCGCATTTTCTCGAACATATGCTGTTTCTAGGCACCGAACCCTACCCAGAATCCGACGGCTACCAGCGCTACATTTCCAATAATGCGGGTTCCCACAACGCTTTTACCGCACAGCAGGACACCAACTACTTCTTTGATATCGAGCCATCGGCACTTCAGGGCGCGCTTGACCGCTTCAGCGAGTTTTTCCTTTCGCCGCTGTTCAATGCGGACCACCTGGAAAGCGAGCGCAATATTGTTCACTCGGAGTATATGGCGCGGATCCGTGACGAATCGCGGCGTGAAAACGATGTCCTTAATCAGCTACTCAACCCTGATAACCCCACCACTGGGTTTGCCGTCGGTAGCCGCGAGACATTAGCCAGCCCACCTGAGGGCGAAACACCTCTGCGCGAGCGAGTGATTGATTTTTATCACCGGCATTACGACGCCAATGTCATGAACCTGGCCATTGTCGCGCCCCAACCACTGGATCAGCTGGAAGAGTGGGTCGTTGAACGCTTTGCCGCTATTCCCGACAACGATTTGAACGTGCCGAGTATAGAAGCGCCGTTAGTGGAGTCGGATACCCTCCCCCGCTATATCGAACGCCAATCGCTGCAAAACCGGCGCCAGCTACGCTTCTACTTCCCAGTGCCCGACCCAACCGACGACTACCGCACAAAACCAACACAACTGATCGCCCATTTACTCGGCGATGAAGGCGATGGCAGTCTGCTGGCGGTACTGCGCGATGCAGGGCTTGCCGACGGTCTTTCCGCTGGCGTTGGCCGGGGCGACGGAAACGAGGCACTGTTCACTATTTCCATCAGCCTGACCCCGGCGGGCGCCGAGCGCCTGGACGATATTGAAGCCACCCTGTTGGCGGCCATTGAGCAACTGCGTAACGACGGCCTCGCCGAGTGGCGCTACGAGGAGCAGGCAGATCTTAACGAGCAGGGGTTCCGTTTCCAGCAGCATGGCGCACCTCAGCAGGAAGCGACGCGCCTCTCCATGAACCTATCGCGCTACCCGGTAGAAGATGTGCAGTACGCGGCTTACCGCATGGATGGCCCTGATGTCGAGCGTCAACAAGAGTACCTGGACGCACTAACGGCGGATAATATGCTGCGCTTCTACTCAGCGCCGGACGTAGAGAGCGATACTGTATCCCCCTGGTTTAACACTGAGTGGCGCGAGCAAGCACCCGACCAGCCGGGTCAAGCCTTAAGCGGCTTAGCACTGCCCGGCCCCAACCCCTTTATCGCCAATGATTTAACCTTGCTGGAAGGACAGGATGATCACCCTAGCCTGCTAATCGATACGCCATCGTTTACCGCTTGGCACATGCAGGCTGCGCGCTTTAATACCCCCAGCGTCGAGTGGCGTGTCAGCCTGCAAAATCCAACCGCCAGCTACTCCGCCCACGAAGCGGTGCTTACCCGGCTGCTCGCCAGCTGGCTTAACGATAGCCTGAATGAATCTCTCTACCCGGCGTGGCTGGCAGGCCAATCGTTTAGCGCTTACCCGCACTCCCGCGGCATGACGCTCTCATTCTCAGGCTGGCGGGATGGGCAAACGCCCCTGATCGAACAGGCGATTGAGCAGCTTAAAAATGCAGAGATTGACGACGGCGCTTTTGAGCGTGTGCGTTACCAGCTGCAGCGTGAATGGCGCAATGCCCCTCAGTCATCGCTGTATGGACAAGCCAGCCGAACACTGGGCGAAGCCTTGCTCACACCGCAGTGGTCCACTGCTGAACTGCTCGCCGCCAGCGAACGCTTTGACCGTCACCACCTAGAGGATTTTCGCCAACGTTTTCTGGATGACCTCTATGTCGATGCCATGGCAGTCGGCAATCTTGATGCCGAGCTGGCTCGCGAACAAGCAGAGCTGATACGCGCCGAGCTACGTCCACGCTTAACCCGCGAGGAGATACCCAGCCTAACCCCGCTGGCGGTAAATGAAGAGCACGCCGTACTGCACCCACATAGCTCGCGAGATGAATCGTTGGTGCTGCGCTACCTGCAAGCTCGTGATCAAACCCCTGAAGAGCAAGCAACGACCAGCGTGATTGCCCAGTGGTTGGATACGCCGTTCTACCAGCAGCTGCGTACTGAACAGCAACTCGGCTACATCGTTAACGCTCGCTATTCGCCCCTTCTAGAAGCACCAGGCATTGCGTTAGTGGTTCAATCGCCAGATGCCGACAGCGATACGATTGCCGAGCGGATGGATGCGTTTCTTGAGGACGCTGGCCAGCGACTCGATCAGTTAAGCGACGAAGCGTTAGCGCCCCACCGCCAAGCAGTTCACGACCAGCTGCGCCAGCGCGACACCAGCTTATCTGGAATGGCCAACCGCTACTGGCAGGCAACGGCCCTGGAAGACGTGCGCTTTGACCGCCGTGAACAACTGGCGGAATTAGTCCTTAACGTTAGCCTTGATGACATCAAGGCCCTTTGGCCATCGCTACGCGAACACATGCTAGACGTGCGCTTTAATCCAGGCGATGAACCCAGCGATGTCAGCGATTATCGGGAGGCCCGCTCACCACTGCCCAGCGTGCTTGAACCGCAAGCCACCCCGTAACACTTAATCGTAACGACTCGTTATTGATAACGGCTCAGGCGTCAAACGCCTGAGCCGGCATCATGGCTTCGACGAACATCACCAACTCTTCCAGAATCTGCCGCTCGCGATCAGTAAGCGTTTGCTGATTGTACTGAGCGATCTCCCGCGCAAATGCCTTTAACGTAAAGCCCGCTAGCGCAGAGTCATTAATGCGCATCCAGCGATACGCCTCCCACTGCTCACGCTCTTCGCCTTCCAAGGTGTCGGGGTAGCTACGCGCACGAAAGCGAAACAACATCTCTTCCAAGCGTGGATCTTGGAACGCAAAACGCTGCCCCACTAAGTCCCACGGCTCCATTTCACGCACACGCTCCATCTGCTGGCGGTCGGCGGCGGAAAAGAAGCTGCCTGAATAGAGCATTAGATCTGGGTCTTGCGGCGCATCTTCATAGCCTGCGCTAAATACCTCTGCGACCTTCTCAGCCACACCGCTGGCATCACGCAGGGTTTTCCAATGCTGCCGACAGGCCGTCACATCCAAGCCTAAACGTTCAACGATAGAGCCATACTCACCCTTTTGTGGCCCATCGACATTTTTTAAGGCACTGGCAGGAAAGACCACCGGGCAGCGGTTGATATGAATCACTTTCAGCGGAATGCGTACATCGCCTTCGGCCAAATCTTGCTGACTAACAAACACACGGTCACGAATCTGTTCCACCGACATACTAAGCATATCGCTGGGATCAATGCTTAAATCGTAAACGATGACCCCGTTGGGGTTGGTCGGGTGTTCAGCCAACGGCATCACCAGGGCGCTGCAGCCACGGCTAGCGGGATAACGGCGGGAAATATGCAGTAGCGGTTTGGCATTGGGCAAGTCGAGCTGTTTAGCCACCGCACGCTTACCGCGCAGGCCGAGCAAGTAATCAAACAGCTTTGCATTGCGCTCCTTGAGAAGACGCGCCAAGGCGATTGTTGCGCGCACATCGGCCACTGCGTCATGAGCCCCTTCATGGGCAATACCGTTCGCTGCCGTTAAGTGCTCAAGCTTAAAGCTGGGCGCGCCATCTTCGCGCAGTGGCCACTCGATGCCGGTAGGCCGCAACGCATAAAAAGCGCGAACCACATCAATCAAATCCCAGCGGGAATTGCCGTTTTGCCACTCACGGGAATAAGGGTCGAGCAGGTTGCGATAAAACAGGTGGCGGGACACTTCGTCATCAAAGCGCAGGCTGTTGTAGCCGACTACGCAGGTGCCTGGCTCGCTCATATGGCGCTGAATTTCGCCCGCGAACTCTGCTTCAGGCAAGCCATGGCGTTGGGCTTTTTGAGGAGTGATACCGGTGATTAAACAGGCGGCGGGTTGCGGTAAATAGTCATCGGCCGGTTTGCAGTAGAGCTCAATCGGGTCGCCGATCTCGTTCAATTCGGCATCAGTGCGCAGGGCTGCGAACTGGGCTGGGCGATCGCGACGCGGGTCAGCCCCGAAGGTTTCATAATCATGCCAGAGAAAACTGGCAGGGGCAGCATTGGGTGGCGCCATGAACAAACACTCCGCTGGGCAATGAAAAGCCCAAGCGTAGCACACCCGCCACCCCTTTCGCCGCGTCTTACGCGCTTTGATCTAGCGCTTAATACTCGCTCTCAAGTCAAGATCCGCTCTTGGGAAGCGTAACGTTTAGCTCCAGCACGGAGCAGTTGTCTTCGCTATCCAATGAAATCTGAATGGCATCGTCATCTACATGCACGTAACGGCGAATTACTTCAAGCAGTTCGCGCTCAAGCAGCGGCATATAGTCGGGCTGACCGCGCTGGCTACGCTGATGCGCCACAATAATTTGCAAACGTTCTTTGGCTACCGAGGCGGATTTCCTGCGCTCACGCTTCAAGAACTCCAGCAGTTTCATCGACGACCTCCCCCGAACATGCGGCTCAGCAGGCTTTTACGTTGCATTTCGTGGAAACGCAGCGGCATGTCTTCACCGAGCAGGCGAGATACGGTGTCGCTATAGGCTTGGCCCGCGTCACTCGCGATATCGTGAGTCACTGGCACGCCCTGGTTGGAAGCACGCAATACGGCTTCTGACTCAGGAATCAAACCCAGCAGGTTGATCGCCAGAATTTCGCGGATATCGTCCAGCGTCAGCATATCGCCGGAGGTGACGCGTTCCGGGTTATAACGGGTGACCAGCAGGTGCTCCTTGATAGGGTCTTCGCCCTGCTCCGCACGCCGGGTTTTAGAGGCAAGCAACCCTAAAATACGATCAGAATCGCGCACTGACGATACTTCAGGGTTGGTCACCACAATGGCTTCATCGGCAAAATACATCGCCAACTGAGCACCACGCTCAATACCGGCAGGTGAATCACAAAGAATGTAATCGAAGTCTTCTTTCAACTTCTCGAGAATTTCCGCGACGCCTTCCTGGGTCAGGGCATCTTTATCGCGGGTTTGAGAAGCCGGCAAAATAAACAAATTTTCGACGCGTTTATCACGAATCAGCGCTTGATTAAGCCCCGCTTCGCCTTGAATCACGTTGACTAAGTCATATACCACACGCCGTTCACAGCCCATGATGAGATCAAGATTACGCAGACCTACATCAAAATCGATGACGACGGTTTTTTTACCGCGCAGCGCAAGCCCTGTGGAAATTGCCGCCGCACTGGTGGTTTTGCCGACCCCTCCTTTACCAGAGGTCACTACAATTATCTTGGCCAAGAGTCACTTCCTTCTTGAAGTCGTTCTTCGCGAGCGCGAGTCATTTGCCGCTCTGCGCATAACGGGAACGTCAATGTCATCAACAAGCCATACTGTAACGGATAGCGTCTTCGGCGTCGCTAGTCATGAAACACCAACGCAGCCTCATACCAATACATTAGCCTAATGGCTTAATTTCAAGCTGTTCTTTTGTAAAGTGAACTTCTGTGGGACGCCCCAGAAGCTGTGCATCAATATCTTCGGAACGTTTGTAATTGCCTGCCACTGACAGCAACTCGGCTTCCAACTCACGGCAGTAAATACCCGCTTTGGTATTGCCATGGATACCCGCTAGAGCACGGCCACGCAGCGCACCGTACACATGAATACTGCCAGCCGCTAATACTTCCGCCCCCGCATTTACCGCACCAATCACGACCAAATCCCCCTCAGAAGCACTAACCTGCTGCCCCGAGCGAACGGTGCCACGGTATAAGCGAGTGGCAAGTGCAGGAGCGTCCACGTCGCTTATGGGAGCCTCTTCACGGCTGACTTCCTGCTCAGCGGAACTGTTAACGCTTTCGAGTACCCGCGGGCGCCCCTCTTCAATCGGCGGGAACCAACCCAGCCCCAGCGCCCAGGCCGACTGGCGCACAGGCTCAGCGCCACCGCGCACCGCTACAGGCAGCAGCTTATGGTCGCGGCACACGGCACAAATACGCTCAAGAGCTAAGTGCGGTTCATCTAGCTTTTCCACGCTGAGCACAACCGGTGTATGCTGAAAGAAAGCAGGCGATTGGGAAAGTTTGCCAGCCAACTGCTGCCGGATTCGTTCCGGGTCAGCGCTACTTAGTTCCATGACGGTCATCGGCAGCATGCCGCCTTTAAAGGTAAAGGCCACTGCGGCACTATCCACGTTAAGGCTCATGGCCGAACTCCCTGTCATGTTCAGATAAGATAAAGGTAGCGTACTATCACGCATTGTGGTCTAGAAAATAGTCGCTTACCACACCATGCTTATTACAAAATAGTAAGGCCAAGCTAAGCGACAGCGTCGGCGACTGCAACCGCCGTATTGCTGACTAACGATTTTTTTCACGCTACGCACCAGCAGGATGATCCATGCACGGACTGTTAAGACGCCTGTTCGCACCTCGGTGGCAGCATCCCGACCCCGAAGTACGTCGTCAGGCCCTCCAGCGACTCGACCCTGAACAATCAGAACAGCGCCAGGCGCTGCAGTCGCTCTCTCAAGATCCCGATAGCCAGATACGCCTTGCTGCGCTGCTGGCGTTGGATGACTGCGCAGGCTTAGTCGATGCTTATCCGCATCATCAGCAAAATGAAGCCTGGTTCAATGCGGTTTGCCAACGGCTAAGCGGGCGTGAAGGCCATACCGACCTGCAGCAGCGTCAAGCGCTGGTTGAGCTTGTTGAAGAGCCGCGAGCGTTAAACGCGGTGGCCTTACAGGCCGACAATCTAACATTACGCTTAATGGCATTGAGCAAGCTTACTGATGAGAACGACCTGATACATCAGGCCTGCCATAACGGCGTGGCCGCGGTTCGTCACCAGGCTGCTGAGCGCATTGAGGATGAAGAGGGACTCAAACGCTTATTGAAAGAAGCACGCCGTGACCGCCAAGTGGTTCGTTTAGCGCGGGAACGCCTTAACCGCTTACGTAGCGATGCGCAGTGGCTAGAAGCTGAAGCACAGCAGCGTGAAACCCTGCTTAGCCAACTGGAACAGCATGCCCGCGCACCGTGGGAGCCGCTTTACGGCGGCCGTTTCCGGCATCTTGAACGGCAATGGGAACAACTCACTCAACCGCCAAGCGTTGAGCAGGAGCAGCGTTTTCACCAAGCGCTGCTCAATTGCCGCAAAACACTGCACGATCATGAGACACAAGAGCAGGCTCGCCAACAAAGAGCAGAGCGCCGCGACGAAGCCGAAAACACGCGCGAACAGTTACTGGAAGGGATTGAAGAAACCCTCGACGGCCTACGTCACGCGTCTGCCATGACCGTACAGGATATAGACAGCCTGCGCGCTCAGCGCCAGCTACTCGGCCAGCGCTGGCAAGCGCTTTCCGACATGCATCCGCCGAGCGACACCATACGCCAGCGTTACACGGTAGCGATTCAACACTACGACCAATGTCTGGAAGCTTGGCAACGCTGGTGCACGGTTAGCGCCAATATCGAAACGGCGCTGGCTAATGGTGACCACGCCACCTTGGCGGCACAGGTTAGCGAGTGCCAATGGCCCGACACGTTAACGCCCCCCGCGCTACTGGGCCGTGCCCATGCGGTACTTAGCGACGAAACTACCGCCCCATCGCCTCCGGCGGAAGATCAAGCCACACTCACGACCTATGCGGGCGAACTCGATTCCTTTGAGCGCTTGCTAGAGCGTGGCGCCTTCAAAAGTGCCAGCCGCCTACACCAGCGGCTTAAACCTCGTATTGAAGGGCTAGAAAGCGCTGCCGCTCAACCGCTCAAAACTCGCTTGAAGCACTTAGCAGCACGGCTAGCGGAGTTACGCGATTGGCGTGGGTTTGTCGCCGGACCAAAGCGTGAGCAGCTATGTGCCAGCATTGAAGCGTTAGCCAACGACCTTCACATGGCAGAAGAAGCGCTTGACCGTCACCATCGTCAGTTGGTTAAAGAGTGGAAATCACTAGGTGATGCAGCGGCCAACCGCGAACAGTCCGCTCGTTTTCGCAGCGCCTCGGACCGTATTCATGAGCGTCTCGCTCCTTGGCGGGATCAGCTTAGCAAAGAGCGTGAGACCAACCTTCAAGCCCGCGAAGCGCTGTGCGATCAACTTGAGAGCTTGCTGGCCCAGCCGGCTGAAAACGCCGACCCCGATGTCCTTCGGCAAATTCGCGACAAGGCACGCCACCAATGGCGTCACTACAGCCCGGTACCCCGTGACCGCTCAGAAGCCGTTGGTCGCCGCTTTGGCACTATTCGTCATCAGCTACAGGCGCTAATTGATCAGCGTGCCGACACAATTGCCTCACAGAAACGGGAGCTGATCAGTCAGGTAACTGCACTGCGCAGTGATGACAGCCAGCCGTTGGCGCAACGTATTCACCACACCAAACAGCTACAACATCAGTGGCGAGCGCTCGGGCGAGCCCCAAAAGGCGAAGAGCAAACGTTGTGGCAAACCTTTCGACATGAGTGTGACCAGCTTTTTGCCCAACGCGATGCGCATAAAAATGAGCAAGCGGCACGCCAACAACAGCAGCTTGATGAGATGCAAACGCTCATCGATCAAATGGATAGCTGGCAGCCCATTGAGGCCAGCGAAGCCTCCACGTTGGATAACTTTCTAAACCAGGCCAACCAGCTCGAACCGCTGCCACGCAATCGTCGCAGCGAGGGCATGCAGCGGCGCATGAGCGGCATTGTGCGGGCACGTCGCGAACGCTTAAATCGGCTCGCCGTCGTCAATACGGTTCAGCAGTGGCACGCGATTATGCCGCTAGTGAATGCTCACTTGGCCGCCGACCAGAATTACCTGAGTGAGGGAACTCCCAACGAGGTAGATGCGCAAGAGTTACTCAGCGCCCCCCTTCCGGCGGCCTTTAAAGAGGCACACGCCATCCGCAATCAGCAGCGCCATCGTGTAGCAGTGCCGTTATCTGATAATGACTATGCCAAGCTGGCGGAGTCTCTCGCCCGCTTGAGAGTACATCTCTCTATGCTGGCCATTGGTAGCGTCCGGCAAAGCGATGAGCCGCTGCGACTAGCCATCCAGGTAGAACGCTTGAACGAGGCTTTCAGCCAGGAGCGCAGTCGTGATGAAGAAGTCACCGACATTCTAGCCGCGCTTTTGGCACTGGGACCGATGCCTGCCGCACTATGGGCTGAAGAAGTAGAAGAGTTGGATAACCTGCTAAGCCGCTTGGCAAGAGTTCCCCTGCCTTAACAAATGACGAACACATCAATAACAACGGGAGGCTGAGCGCCTCCCGTTTGCGTTCTCCTCTGAGTCAAGGAGCTAGTGTTTATCAGCCAGTAGCGAACCACTAGCCCATAAACTGACCACCGTTGATATCAATGTTAGCACCGGTAATAAATCCTGATTCCTTGTCGGCTAAGAAAGTAACCAAGCGGCCAATCTCTTCTGGCTTGCCATAGCGCTTCACTGGGATTGTTTCCCGAATGGCTTCGCGCACTTTTTCTGGAATATTCATGATCATATCGGTAGCGATATAACCAGGCGATACAGTATTAACCGTAATCCCCTTGGTCGCCGTTTCCTGTGCCAGCGACATGGTCAAGCCGTGCATGCCGGCTTTCGCTGCCGCGTAGTTCACCTGACCAAACTGCCCCTTACGGCCATTGATGGATGAAATATTGATGATCCGGCCATAGCCATTCTCAAGCATCATCTCAATAACACTACGGCAGGTATTAAAAACACTGTTGAGGTTGGTATCGAGCACTTCGTACCACTGCTCGTAAGACATTTTCTTCAGGGTGCCATCACGGGTAATACCCGCACAGTTCACTAGCACACTGATGGGGCCGTACTTATCATGAATTTCACGGGCACCTTCCAGGCAAGCATTATGGTCAGAAAGGTCGACGCCGGACAATTCGATATTGTTATAGCCGTCAGCACGCTGCGTTTCTAGCCAGGTTTTGGCCTTATCGGGGTTGCGGTAACCCGCAACAACCAAATATCCCGCATCTGCCAACGAACGACAAATTGCCGTACCGATACCACCAGTTCCACCAGTTACCCAGGCGACGGGGGCTTGATTGGTCATTGACTACCTCCCTGAAATGACAATTGGCTTGGGTCTAAAAGCATATAGGTTGTGTCACAAGCCATTGTGAATAAGCGCGGTTGCGCCTGTATTACCCTAGTGCATTATTGGCTTGAGCAATGCACCAACGTAAGCTTTTTGTTATGGCTATCTAAAGCATAGCTGCACTTCTCTCATGTTGCAGCAGGATGCTCGCTACTGCCATAAGCCGAACGTGTTAATACCCCTATTGACTTCATGCGAAATCTCTGTAGAATGCGCCACACGTTGATGCGGGGTGGAGCAGTCTGGTAGCTCGTCGGGCTCATAACCCGAAGGTCATCGGTTCAAATCCGGTCCCCGCTACCAATATTTTGAAAGGCAGATCAGTTATTTACTGGTCTGCCTTTTTTGTTGCCCGCCTTTTCAAATTCCTCTGTGCCCATATTGTGCCCACACCGTGCCCAATATTTTCATTGCCCCTGAAGATCAAAAATTTGCATGACCTTCAGGCACCTGACGGCAAATTCCTACCTCACCATTAATTTCCATACTACGTTCTTAGTCGGACAATGGCGTAGATCTATCTTTAGCCTCCTTGATATGAGTTACCAGCTGCTCGATCTCACAATCAAAGTAGTCGCAGAGCTTATCTAGGTTATCCGTCACCGTACTATGCCCTGGATGGTTGATGATCTTAGACAACGTCATCCGATTAATACCCGTTTCTTTTGCTATCTCGCCTATCGTAATCCTGCGCCGTTCTTCAAATTCTTTCTCCGCAATCAGCTCTTTTAAGTGATACCGAATCATCTCTTTGTCCAATATGATCATTAAAGTTATCAAAAAGGTGTTGAAATAATCATTTGATCGTTTATATTTATAACCGAACGATTAAAAATATTATCAAATGATCACTTGATCAAGGAGATAGTCTCATGGCCTGCACTTTTTTGACAACAGAAGAGCTAGCATCACTTATCAAGTACGATGCGCGTACTATCCGCCAGCAACTCAAAGATAGTGTGCTCATTGAAGGCACTCATTATATCCGCCCCTTTGGGCGTCGGAAAATCCTTTATATCTGGGAAACTATTCAGGAAGAAATGCTGAAAGCGACCCCTCGTGAGCAAGCAATCGCCATTCCAATGGCGAACGGAGGCGTATGCCATGGGTAAGGTTCGCGTCCGCCAAGAGAGCAAAAAGCTTTTTATCGACTTCAGGTCCTGAATTCAACTAATAAGTGCAGCACCTGCGGTTTCTAGCGCTCCTGAGTATTCACCTAAGAACACCTGGGCTGGGGTTCGGTATCCCAGCCGCTTTCTTGGTCTATCATTTAGCTTATTGACGACTCTTCGTAGCTCGGCATTGGTCACTTTGCGGAAGTCAGTTCCTTTAGGAAAATACTGCCTAATCAGACCATTGGTGTTTTCATTAGTACCACGCTGGCATGAGCGGTACGGGTCGCAAAAATAGATCTTGGCCGAGACGGACTTGGCAACCTTCCGATGCTCGGCGAATTCCGACCCATTATCCAAAGTGATGGTGTGCACTGCCCCTCGGCGTGGTGCCAATAACCGCGTCATCGCCTGTGCCGTTCTAGTGGCGGTGATTGTTGGCAGCCGCGCTGCCAAGAGGTAGCCACTGCGTCTTTCGACCAGGGTCACCAGCCCGGATTCTTTGTGGCCCTTAAGCACCGTGTCGCCTTCCCAATGTCCGATATGGCGCCGTTCTTCCACCTTGGCAGGGCGCTGCTCGATGCCTACTCGGTGCGGGATTTTGCCTAACCCCGCCCGCTTAGCCAATTGGCGCTGATAGCGCCGCTGGCGTGGCAGCCGGAGCCGTTTCCATAAGGTTCCACCGTGCTTCTTGTCGTCCCAGATTAACGCATAGATCCACTGATGGCTTACGCAGACTCCGTTGGCATTGGCCATAAAACCACTGATTTGTTGAGGGCTCCATTCGTCCATCAATTGGCCAGTGACCCAGCGAACCAGGCTGGGTAGTCGTTTAGTCACTTTCCAGGCGGTGCGTCGGCGCTGATCACTTACCAATTGGGCCTGTTCAGGCGCATAACCACGGGTCAGACCGTTACGTTTTATCTCGCGGCTAATGGTGCTGCTGTGGACACCAATGGCCTGGGCGATCTGTCGCTGGCTGATGCCGGTCTCAAGATAGGCAAAAATTTGGTATCGTTGGATTGGGGTCAGTTGTCGGTATCCCATGCTCTGCTTCACTTTGGTAGGTAAGGCAGAGAGGGTACCGGCGCTGGCCCTCCTGCCTCTACCTTGTGATCCAAAGTGCTGCGCTTATTCTATGAATCCAGGATATGACGGGCAACGTTTTCGTGAACAAACGCTTCTAGACGACAACGCAAAAAATCGTAAGCAGTTGGAGCAGCTTTTACAGCGCATGGAAGCAAAAATGCTGCTCGGCGAATTCAATTATGCAGAATTCTTTCCTAATAGCAGCAACTTGCAGAAATTGAAGACTTGTCAGCCTACCAATACAGCTAAACTTCAAGTTGTCAGCGATTTAGACACACCGCTCTTTAATGATTTTTCTAATCAGTGGTTCGACGAGAGCAAAATCCAGTGGCGTGCTTCCCACGTCCGCAATGTGAGTTCGATCTTGGATAGCTCGTTGAAGCCAGCGTTTGGGAAAAAACACGTCGGAGATATCACCAAGGCTGACATCCTTGCGTTCCGCACCAAACTAGCCAAGCGCAGGGGCCGTGGTGCCACTGGATTGGTATCGCCTAAAACGATCAACAGCCATATGTCCATTTTGCGTATGGTGCTCGATGAAGCGGCCGAGCGGTTCGATTTCGAGACGCCGTACAAAAATATTAAGCCGTTAAAGCTCCAGAAGACGCACATCGAGCCGTTTTCGCTACATGAGGTGCAACGCATCATCGATAACGTCCGCGCAGACTATTGCAACTATTACACGGTGCGCTTCTTTACCGGCATGCGCACCGGTGAGGTCGATGGGTTGAAGTGGAAAAATATTGATTTTGCTAAGCGGGAAATCTTAGTACGCGAAACATTGATAAATGGTGAAACGGAATACACCAAGACCGATGGGTCGCAACGAGAAATACCCATGTTCGGGCAGGTGCACGACGCTCTCAAAACGCAGTACGCCGCCACTGGGCATATGAGTAAGTACGTGTTCTGCAATCAGTTGGGGCAGCCACTTGATCACAATAATGTGACGAAGCGCGTGTGGTATCCCTTGCTCAAGTCTCTTGGGCTGACCAAACGCCGTCCTTATCAAACACGCCATACTGCCGCGACACTCTTTTTGGCTTCTGGTGAAAACCCAGAATGGGTAGCGCGCATGCTGGGTCACAGTTCCACCGAAATGCTGTTCAAGGTTTATTCGCGTTACGTCCCCAATGCCACCCGTATGGATGGCTCTGCCTTTGAGCGTTTGTTAGGCAACACCACGCCCACTAAGCCCCAGAAGGAGCAGCATCATGAAACGGCTTGATAACGCCCCTACTCACCTGTCTCGTACCTTCACGGGCACTTATCGCCTTACTGGGCGCGTGGTGGAGTTCGACAACGCGAAAACGCCTTTCTTAAGGCTGCGGCTAAGCGATTGCGTGGGGGATCAAATCGCGATGCTCAACTTGAGCAAAACAACAGTACCTGAGCGCATCGGCCATCTGGATTTTGTTACCGCCTCCGGCGTGAAGTGTTTATCAGGCCAATTCATTCTCGATGAGTTCCGCAGGGCGTCCCGGGATGAAGTGACCTCTATGGATACCCTGCAATCGTTGCCACGGGTGTACTCCCCGATGCCAGAGGTATTCGACAAGTTAGTCGCGACCGTACAGTCGCTTCGATCAGACTGCCTTCGAGTGTTTTTGACACGGGTACTGGAACGGAAGGATCGTCTTGAAGCTTTTTTGAATGCGCCGGCCAGCGTCAATTATCACCATGCGTATCCAGGTGGTTTGCTAAAGCACTCGCTGGAAGTTGCCAACCACTCAGTGGCTATGCTGCGCCTTAACGAGCCGACCATGCCTCGACTCATGCAGGAAGCCTGTTTCGTGGGAGGACTATTGCACGATATTGGTAAGACATATACTTATGACTCCAAGGGCAAGCCAAATGCCGCCTGGAAGCTCTGTAGCCATGACGTGTTTACGCTAGAGGCTTGTGCCTACGGGCTTACATACTTGGATGCACATGAACCCGACATTGCGATGACACTTCGCCATTTGTGGACATGTGCTTCGCCAAGCGCTCGTTACGGACAACCCGCAGCAATGACGTTGGCCCGTTATATTCGTGACGCGGATGGGCAAAGCGCGATGGCCGATAACCAACAGCGAGCTTTTCGCCGTCAAACTAACAAGGGATTTGGCCGACTCGGGCAAAACCTTTTTTGGCAGCCTCAGTTATCTGCAGCGGCATCACACTGAAGCACACTTATACTTTTCGACCGGAGCCGTCAGCTTTTTGTGCGTCGGCTTTACCAAGCTATTGGAGAACTTTTTTATGACCATGCCAAGTGAACGCACACGTTCGGTCATCCAGACCCGAGAATTCCTGATCGAGCTAAGCCGTAACACTAAGGAAGCTCTGAAAAAGTCACTGCCATCAGCGATAATACGGCTATCGTCAACTGCATAGGATTCAGTGCTGCCATGGATCAAATCACCTTCTCAGAAGCCGAGTACCAGAACAAGAAGCGAAAGACCCGCCGCGAACTCTTTCTGGAGCGGATGGACAAGCTGATCCCCTGGACGCAGTTGGAGAAGAAGGTAGCCCGTTATTACCCCAAGGGCGAGAGCGGGCGGCCTCCGTATCAACTGTCTGCCATGCTCCGCGTCCATTGCATGCAATTGTTTTACAACCTGAGCGATCCGGCCATGGAAGACGCCCTCTACGAGATCGAGTCCATGCGCCAATTCGCCGGTTTGAAACTGGACCGATTGCCGGACGAAACCACGATTCTCAAGTTTCGCCATTTTCTGGAACGCCACGGCCTTGGCAAGGTGCTGTTCCAGGAAGTGAACAACCACCTGGAGAAAAATGGCCTGATGCTGCGCGAAGGGAGCATTGTCGATGCCACTATCATTTCTGCGCCTAGTTCCACCAAAAACAAAAAAGGCGAGCGCGATCCGCAAATGCACCAAACTAAAAAAGGTAGCTCTTGGCACTTTGGCATGAAAATGCACATAGGTGTCGACGATAAGCTTGGGTTGATTCACAGCATTGAGACCACGGCTGCCAATGTCCATGACATTGTGCCTGCCGATAAGCTCCTTCACGGTGAAGAGCAACGCGTCTTCGGTGATGCCGGTTACCTTGGTATTCAAAAACGAGACGAGCACAAGCACCGCAACGATGTCTCTTGGTATATTGCCAAACGGCCTGGCACCCGCAAGCAGCTAGATGCCAGGCGACAGAAAGTCGAAAAAATCAAAGCCAGTATCCGTGCCAAGGTGGAGCACCCCTTTCGGTACATCAAACAAGTTTTTGGTTATGGCAAGGCTCGCTATCGTGGACTGGCCAAAAACACTCAGCGCCTGCACTTGCTGGCGGCGTTCAGCAACCTGCTGATCAGTGAGAAATACCTATGGGAATAGGGCGATTGCGCCCGTTTTCCGCTCAATGAGCGGGAAACGGGCAAAAATACACAAAGAACGGGAGAAGAATGTCTGAATTTTCGATTTTTTCTCGGCTCAAGTGAGCGGTGATGAATATCGGCAGTTATTCAGACCTTCCCTAACTTTCCAGAAACCACCCGCAGGCAAGCAAAGCAGCTATTAAGGCATTACCCGTCACAGATAGAGATGCTAGACGCTGGCCAACTGGAAGAGCACCTTACTGATGGGACTATATTCCAGCCTATTTTCAGCTCTGCGATTGAGAGACTCTAAAGTGTAGCGCTACTCAATCAGGGGGTGACGTCGAACCGAGCAAAGCTCGGTTCTTATCTTCTATCTAAACGACGGCATCACTCTGGTATAGAAAAATTTACCGTTTTAGTACTGAGCGATTTGGGGTCTGGCCCGCCACGGCGCCCAGTATCAAGTGCGTCGATCAAAGCGACCTCTTCGGTGGAAAGCGAAAAATCGAAGATATCGAAATTCTCCCTTATCCGTTCAGTGTGAACCGACTTGGGGATCACTGAATGGCCCCATTCGATATGCCAGCGCAGTATCACCTGCGCCGATGACTTACCATGCCCTTCTGCAATCCGTATGATTGTGGGATGCGTCAGCGGGTCGTCTTCCGGCTTAGGGTCTTCAGTGAAGTAACGATTAACGCCGCCAATGGGCGACCACGCCTGAGTCAGAATGCCCTGCTCCTGATGAA
Organism: Vreelandella sp. DA03-1M; assembly: GCF_055725665.1. Taxonomy (NCBI): domain Bacteria; kingdom Pseudomonadati; phylum Pseudomonadota; class Gammaproteobacteria; order Oceanospirillales; family Halomonadaceae; genus Vreelandella; species Vreelandella sp. DA03-1M. The sequence goes on along the minus strand of NZ_CM146798.1, from coordinate 448,552 downwards.
ATTGACTCAGCTTCTTCTGAGTAAAAAACGGATGCAGCTCCACTTGGTTTACCGCAGGAACCACGCCGGTCTCATCAATGATGCGCTTAAGCTCTTCTTCGTTGAAGTTCGACACGCCAACTGCACGAGCACGGCCACTTTTGACAACCTCACAGAGCGCCTTCCATGCCCCCAAGGTTCGTTCGAATTCTGTCGGGGCTGGCTGATGTAACAGATAGAGATCGATGTGTTCCATGTCCAGCTTGCGTAGCGAACGTTCAAACCCATGCATTATAATCTGAGAGCCAGAGTTTGGACTCGATGAACACGTCTGAGCGAGCGAGACCGCTTGATCGGAACGCTTCACCCACCTGCTGTTCATTCATGTAAGCGGCGGCAGTATCGACATGACGATAGCCCGCCTCAAACGCAGACAATACCGCACCAGTGGTTTCCTCAGGACTAGAGCGATAAACGCCCAGTCCGAAAGCAGGCATCTCAACACCATTGTTCAAGGTAAGAAGGGGTATGGTCATAGCATTTCCTATCTTGTTTATAGCACTTGGCTGGTTGGCCGGAACAGAATCTCGTTGATATCCACGTCCTCGGGCTGGCTCATGGCGAATTCCACTGAGCGCGCGAACGAGTCGGCGGGTATCGCATACTGTTCATAGAAATCATGGATCGCCTCGGACACGTCATTTTCCGAGATACTATTCGGTAGTTCTGTATCGACAGCGCCAGGCGAGATAATCGTCGAACGAATATTGTAAGGTTTGACCTCTTGGCGCAGTCCTTCGGAAATGACACGAACGGCATGCTTAGTGGCCGCGTAAACAGCACTGCCAGGGCCAACCTTATGGCCAGCGACCGATGAAACGTTGATGATCTGCCCACTCTTTTGGGCGGTCATAGGCGGCATTGCTGCCGCGATGCCATACAGCACACCCTTGATATTGACGTCGATCATTTGATCCCACTCTTCGACCTTCAGGCGCTCTAAAGGCGAATGCGGCATCACACCGGCATTATTGAGCATGACATCGATACGACCATGCAGCTGGATGGCGCGCTCTACCAGCGCTTCCACCTGATCCCGCTGGGTGACATCGGTCTTAACCACCGCCCGCTCATCCAGGCCGAGCTCCTGGGCCAGCGACTGTAAACGCTCCATACGACGCGCGCCGAGCACTACCTTTGCGCCCCCATTCACCAATCGGCGTGCGGTCGCTTCGCCAAGGCCACTGCTAGCCCCTGTGATGACAACGACTTTATCCTTGATACCTTCCATTGTGAGTTCTCCTTTCTAAATAAAGTAATGACTCTTGCTGTTCTTTGCTTAAGAAACGCTGCTGAGATAATCCTCTTCCGCGACTTTTTCCATCCAAGTGACGGGCGAACCATTCTCCGATTCAGCAATCGCGATATGCGTCATAGCGTTGCTATCCGTGGCGCCATGCCAATGCTTCTCGTCTGGTCCAAACCACACTACGTCGCCTGGGCAGAGTTCTTGTTTTGGCTCACCTTCCCGCTGAGCCCAACCCAGCCCGGCCGTAATAATCAATGTTTGCCCTAGTGGATGGGTATGCCAAGCCGTTCGGGCTCCAGGTTCGAAAGTGACGATAGCTCCGCCGGTTTTAGCTGGTTCAGGGGCTTGGAAAGGCGAATCAATACGCACTGCCCCAGTGAAATATTCTTCGGGGCCTTGGGCAGATGACTTGGAGGCGTTGCGCTGGATATCCATGAGAATACCTTTGGTCATTGGAGTGTTTTGACGAGCCTGGAACAGACAGCGAGGTCAAGAGGGAGTAGCGTGTCTCACAGTTTAGGACACTCACCTGGATATGATTAGAGGCTTATAATGACTTGGTCTTATGTCTAGAATTCATTAATCCAAAAACCAACCTACCCCTCCTTCTCGCGCATTTGACCCATCAAGGGTGACGCTTATGACGCGCCTTACAAGCTGTATTAAAAATGTGTTCTTCATAACGGCTTGAGCTATTCGGCTACCCTACTGCTACTGGGCATACGCTCTAATGGCTTTATCACCGTTAACTGATTGAACTCGTAGCGAAGCTTTCAAGGGATATCCAACTAGCCTAGCCGCATAGACACCCAAAGCCATCATCTGATTAATGAATTGAGCACATAAGCTCATCCGGATTTTAGCGATAGTTGAATGGATTTGGTTTAGCTAAGTTGGTAGCTGAAGACAAATGAACGTTATGGACTCATTTCCCAAAGACACCATGTCATTTGGATCGACTTTCATGCCGACTTGCTAGCGATAGGGATGCCCCATGTCAAAGCTAAGCGACTTCGAAATCACCAGGCGCAACCTGTTGATCGGGAGCGCCACGACCACAGCCTCTCTTGCCTTGCCTAAATTTTCCTTCGCCCAGGGAAAAAATACGGGGCAAGCTTCTTCAGTAACCACTATTCCAGCCTCAATGAAAGGGACTCCTCCCCTCTCGAAGCTTCAGCGAGCTACATTGATAGTTGAACCACATCAATGCGGAGGGGAAGAGCCATGAACAAGCATAAGACAATAGGTATTGATCTGGCAAAGCGTGTTTTCCAAGTGTGTGTTGTCGACACTCGCCGCCCGCGTGTTCAGGTCAACAAAGAGCTTAAACGGCATCAGGTCTTGGATTTTATGCGCCGCCAACCGGCCTGTCGGGTGTTCATGGAGGCGTGCGGTGGATCGCATTATTGGGCGCGACAGCTGCAGGCCCTCGGCCATACCGTTGCCCTCATATCGCCCCAGTTTGTAACGCCCTTTCGCAAGGGGCATAAGACAGATGCCAATGACGCGCTCGCCATTGTAGAGGCCGGGTTGCGCCCTGATATGCGCTTTGTACCGCTCAAAAGCGTCGAGCAACAGGATATTCAGAGCCTGCACCGCATTCGGGAAAGGTATATTCATCAACGCACCCAGTTGATCAATCAGGTTCATGGGTTATTGCAGGAATATGGAGTGATCAGCGGTCGGGGACAGAAAGCGTTAAAGCAACGTGTCTGGCTCGCCCTGGAAGATGCCGATAACGAGCTTTCGATGCTGATGCGTGACTTGATTGCCGAGCAAATGGCGGAGCTGGATCGACTCAACGAGCGCATTCAGTCACTGGATAAGCGCGTGGAGCAGATGAGCCGTGCGGTGATGCCTTGTCGCCAACTGTTGGCGATTGAGGGAGTGGGGCCGGTGGTCGCCACCCAGCTCTATAGCGCCCTCGGTAACGGCGACGCGTTCAAGAAAGGTCGCCAAGCGTCAGCCTATCTGGGGTTAACGCCGACACAACACAGCAGTGGTGGCATCGCGAAGATCAAGGGCATTGGCCGAACGGGGCAAATCTCGCTGAAAGCCGCCCTGATACGTGGCGCACACTCGGTCATCAACACCGTGGGTGACAAACAGGATGCTAAAAGTCGTTGGCTACGATCCCTGGTCGCTCGCGTTGGCAAGAACAAAGCGGCTGTCGCGTTAGCGAACAAGACAGTGCGAACCGCCTGGGCGGTTCTGCACAGCGGACAGTCCTATTGTAGAGAGTTTAACGACGGTTCCGCGCTGATGGTGAGCTAAGCGGTAACATCATCAGCGGCTAAGCGCCGACAGGCGGCTACCTTGTTGCCGGGCAACGATCGATGAAAAACAGGTCAGACCGACCTTCTCAAAACCTGCTCATTGCGATGGCTGAAAAAGCCTACGCCTCGTTGAGGAGAGAAGGTGCGCGACGTTCATCAGGGTCAGGGGATAGCGTCCCCATTAAGAGACCGACTATACGCACGCATCGGCTTATGTTGTTCATCATCGGAGCTTGCAACCGGGGAGGAGTCCCTATACGGCAATGACAGAGGTCGGTTTCACTGTGAATGGCGAGGCCCGGAAGTTAACTGCCGATAATCGCCTCACCCTTCTTGATGCACTGCGCGAAAGCCTGCAACTAAGCGGCACGAAAAAAGGCTGCGACCATGGCCAATGCGGAGCCTGCACCGTTATGGTCAATGGTCGGCGTATTAACTCGTGTTTGTCCCTTGCGGTAATGCATGAGGGTGATGAAATCACAACGATTGAGGGGCTTGGCACACCAGAGGGTCTTGACCCGATGCAGGTCGCCTTTATTGAACATGACGGCTATCAGTGTGGTTACTGCACCCCTGGTCAAATCTGCTCGGCGAAGGCAACACTCGAAGAAATCCGGGCTGGCATCCCAAGCCATGTGACTGAAGATATCACCGGAAAGATACAAATCACGTCCGCTGAGATACGCGAACGTATGAGCGGTAACCTCTGCCGCTGCGGCGCCTACGCGAACATTCTTGATGCCATAGAGAACGTCGCGGAGGGTAAGGCATGAGAGCATTTAGCTACGAACGAGCAGGATCGCCCCAAGAAGCAGCCGCAGCAGCGGCCGCGCATGAAGGAGCCCAGTTCATCGCTGGCGGGACAAACCTTCTTGATCTGATGAAGCTGGAAATCGAGGCGCCCTCGCATCTCATCGATGTGAACGGACTAGGACTCGATACTATCGAAGCGACGGCAGAGGGAGGCCTGCGCATTGGCGCGCTAGTACGCAACACTGATCTTGCCACCGACCAACGCGTGCGCCGCGACTATGGTGTCCTGAGTCGTGCGCTCGTCGCGGGGGCATCGGGCCAGCTACGCAACAAGGCAACGACGGGTGGTAACCTGCTACAGCGCACACGCTGTCCCTATTTCTACGACACCAACATGTCTTGCAACAAGCGCGAGCCAGGGTCGGGTTGCGCCGCGCAAGGAGGCTACAGCCGTCAACTCGCGGTTATCGGCGGCAGCGAAGCCTGTATCGCCACTCACCCAAGTGACATGGCAATCGCCATGCGTGTGCTCGATGCAGTGGTGGAGACAGTGAATGCCGAGGGCGACACTCGCGCCATTCCCCTCGCTGACTTTCACCTTCTTCCTGGCGACACCCCGCATATCGAGACAGTACTCGCACCAGACGAATTCATCACCGCCGTTGTCCTTCCCAGGCCACTTGGCGGGCAGCACTTCTACCACAAGGTACGTGATCGTGCATCCTACGCCTTCGCTCTAGTATCGGTTGCCGCTGTGATTCAGCCGGATGGCTCAGGTCGCATCGCACTGGGTGGCGTGGCCCCCAAACCGTGGCGAAATGAGGCCGCCGAGGCCGCAATGCCAAACGGTGCCCGAGCCGTCATATCACGTCTTTTGGAGGGTGCGACACCCACTGAAGATAACGAATTTAAGGTGACACTGGCTGAGCGTACGCTTGCCGCCGTGCTCGCCGAAGCCAGGGGATAAGCCATGCGTTTCGACAGTCCCGCTGAACAAAACGTCTCCGATCGTATGAAGGTGCTCGGACAACCATTACGCCGAATCGACGGACCTCTAAAAACCACCGGCATGGCGCCCTACGCCTACGAGCGTCATGGTGTGGCGAAAGATCAGCTTGTCGGCTACCCACTCGGCTCTGCCATCGCCAAAGGCCGTATTGTCTCGATGGATATTGATGAAGCGCAAGCCTCACCGGGGGTTGTGGGCATTGTCACCACCTTGGAAATGGAGCGCCTTCCCAAGGTCGACTGGAATGTGGCGTATCTCTTCGGTGGACGCGAGATTCAGCATTATCACCAGGCAATTGCCGTGGTGGTTGCTAACAGTTTCGAAGAAGCCCGCGCCGCAGCCGCCTTGATTCGCGTCGAGTATGAGGAAGACCGAGGTGCCACCTACGACCTGGCTGCCGTACGGCAAGAGCGGTTAAGTGATGACGTAGAACCCATTGACAATATTGGCGACTTCGAAAGCGCCTATGCGTCAGCTGAGGTGACACTTGATGCCACCTATACCACCCCAGGGCAATGCCATGCCCAGATGGAGCCACACGCGACCATTGCCCAATGGGATGGAGATCATCTGACCCTCTGGAAATCGAATCAGATGATTGAGTGGAGCCGTCAAGCACTCGCTACCACGTTTGATTTGCCCGCCGAAAACTTTCGTCTCGATTCGCCTTACATAGGCGGTGGTTTCGGGGTGAAGCTATTTTTACGCGCCGATGCGGTGATGGCTGCGCTTGCTGCTAGAAAGGTCGGGCGCGCGGTTAAGCTCGCGCTCCCTAGGCCAATGTCCGCAAATAACACGACCCATCGCGGTTTGACGATCCAGAGAATACGCATTGGAGCCTCCCAAGAGGGAAAAATCACCGCGATCGGGCACGATAACGCCACCAACACGCTTCCCGGTGGTGGCGGCGAAAACGGCGCCAGGGCCACTCGCCGTTTTTATGCAGGTGAAAACCGGCTTCTCATTAATCGAGCGCTGGAAATTCATCTTCCAGAAAGCAATGCGATGCGCGCACCCGGCGAAACAGCAGGCCTGATGGCGCTAGAAATTGCGATGGATGAAATGGCTGAGAAGCTAGGGATGGACCCTGTCGAGTTTCGGATTATTAACGATACGCAGGTCGACCCTAGTCATCCTGAACGTCAGTTTTCGGAGCGTCACTTTATTGAGTGCTTACAGCGCGGCGCCGAAGTCTTCAATTGGGCATCTCGCAACAAAGCCCCAGGCTCGCGACGTGAAGGGGCGTGGTTAATTGGGCATGGTGTGGCAGGCGCCTATCGCGATGCCCCTGCAGAAACCTCAGGGGCGCGGGTCAGTGTAAGGCCCGACGGTTCTATCCGTGTAGAAACGGACATGACGGACATTGGTACCGGGTCGTACACCATTATCGCCCAGACGGCGGCAGAGATGATGGGCGTTTCGCTTGATGTGGTTAGCGTTGATTTAGGAGATTCTCGACATCCTGTTTCTGCTGGTTCAGGCGGTCAGTGGGGAGCGGCAAGTTCTACGGCGGGGGTCTATGCGGCCTGTTTAGCGTTACGCAAAAAAATTGCAGAGCGTTTAGCTGTTGATCCTGAGGCACTTGAATTTTCAGAAGGTTATGTTCGCTATAACGATCAGCAAACAGCGCTCAGTGAGCTCGCCTCTTCAGGCGCCATTACGGCTGAAGACAGTATTGAGTTCGGTGATTTTCGAAGTGAAGAGTATCAACTAGCCACGTTTGGCGCGCACTTTGTCGAAGTGGCCGTTCACGCTTCGACGGGTGAAATTCGCGTCCGCCGAATGCTAGCAGTCTGTGATGCTGGACGCATTCTTAATCCCATGACAGCTCGTAGCCAGGTGATAGGGGCGATGACCATGGGTGTTGGCGCAGCCCTAATGGAAGAGCTGGCTGTCGATACCCGACATGGCTTTTTCGTTAACCATGACCTAGCTGGTTACGAAGTACCGGTTCATGCCGACATCCCAAAGCAGGAGGTTATCTTCCTTGAAGGCGAGGACCCCTATTCGACGCCGTTAAAGGCCAAAGGTGTCGGCGAACTCGGTATTTGCGGGGTCAGCGCAGCAGTCGCTAACGCCATCTATAACGCTACCGGCGCGCGAGTCCGCGACTACCCCATCACACTTGATAAATTCCTAGACCGTCTACCACAAATCGCCTGAAACGCCTAGTAATCCCGGAAGCCTAGCCACTTCCGGGCGCAGCTCTAAACAGCGATATATTCGTTGATATAAAAACCCTTAATGCAAAGGATGTCGCAGTATGATGAAGTTTGCTTTCCCCCTCCTATTTTCCTTCGCGGCGCTTTCTCACGCCGAGGCGCAAGAGTCCGATTCCAGTCGCATCGCGCCGGACGAGGTCTACGAAGTAGCGCCTGGCCTAGGCCAATACACAGATGAGGTCTTGTTCGGGCGCGTCTGGCCCGGCGAGGCCCTCGCCCCCCGTGATCGTAGCCTTGTCGTGCTGTCCGCGCTGATTTCCATGGGGCAGACCGGGCCGGTAGGTAGTCATACCCGCATCGGCCTGGAAAACGGCCTCACGCCTGCCGAGATCGGTGAGATCGCCACCCATCTGGCTTTCTATGCTGGCTGGCCCTATGCCATCGCCGCTGTCTACGAGATGCACGAGGTCTTTCAGGATCAAGGCGTTGAGATGCCAGTAGAGGCCGATGGCACACCGCTAGAACTTAACTCGGAGGCCGAAACCGAGCGTCAGCGTGAAATGTCCGAAGGCATCACTGCGACAGTGCCTCAACTCGCGGACGCGACCAATGAGGTACTGTTTGACGATTTATGGCGTCGACCTACGCTGAGCACCCGAGACCGCAGCTTGGTGACTATCGCGTCACTAGCCGCTACCGGTAAGGCCGAACAACTCCCCGCCTACCTCAATCGAGCACTGGATAATGGGCTAACACCAGCTGAGGCGAAGGAAGCAATTCACCACCTAGCCTACTATTCAGGATGGCCAAACGCGGTATCCGCAGTCCCAGTGCTTGAAAAAGTCTTGTCGGCGCGTGAGACAGCCGAGACGTCAGCCAACATTACGGTTGTGCCCAGCACGAATGCAGAAACCACGACAGGCGGTGAGGATAATTTCACGGGAGTAGCTGAGGTTAGCCAACGCTTTTCTGCCCCCCAACCCGCCCGCCTCGGGGGAGGCGTAGTGAGCTTCGAGGCGAGCGCTCGCACGGCTTGGCACACCCACCCTCTCGGTCAAACGCTTTATATCACCGAAGGATGCGGCTGGGTGCAGAGTGAAGGCGAAACTGTCCAAGAGGTTAAGCCCGGCGACATCGTTGTCATACCACCGAATACACCTCACTGGCATGGTGCTTCCGCATCTGACGCCATGACTCACCTTGCTATATCAGAAGCGCAGGATGGCAGCTCTGTAACGTGGATGGAACTCGTCACTGATGAAGAGTATGCACAAGGAGAGAGCGCTGAGAGTAAATGCAACGCTTAAACAGGTGGTCGGATTTACTCAGTCGTAGCTCGAATAATCCCATCAAAAGCTCCTCCATCAAGCGCTGGGGGAGTTATAAAGTTAACAACGTTAAGGAGTCAGCTTGTATGAAATCTAGATGGACAACGCCATTGTCTGCTGCATTTATTGTCAGTGCTTTGAGTTCACCGTTTAGCCTCGCGGCCGAACCTGATACTCAAGAACCGCTGGTGATCCAGGAGCAAGGTAGCTTCTCCGTGGGTGGCTCCATAACCACGGAGCCAGGAGAGTTTGACCCGCTGAACCCTACTCAGCCTGATGGTCAAACCTTTCGAGGAGACCACCTTTATACGTTTTACCAGATTCCAGACGAAGCTCGGCAACTGCCTATCGTTATGTGGCACGGCTTTGGGCAATTCTCCAAGACGTGGGAGTCCACCCCGGATGGGCGTGAAGGCTTCCAAAACATCTTTCTTCGTCGCCAATACCCAGTTTATGTCATTGACCAACCGCGTCGTGGTAATGCTGGTCGCAGCACGGTCGGTACCGAAATCGAACCCACCCCTGATGAGCAGTTTTGGTTTGGGCAGTTTCGAGTGGGCGTCTGGCCAGATTATTTCGAAGGCGTACAGTTCCCGACCGATGAGGAGACGCTCGATCAGTACTTCCGCTCTATGACACCAGATACTGGCCCAGTCGATATCGACATAATGTCCGATGCTGTCTCTGCCCTGTTTGACGAGATTGGCCAAGGCATCCTGTTTACACACTCTCACAGTGGTGGCATGGGGTGGTCTGCAGCCATCAAGAATGATGATATCGAAGCCATCGTTGCCTTTGAGCCAGGCAGTAACTTCGTCTTCCCAGAAGGCGAGGTACCTGCGCCTAAAGAAAGCTCCTTCGATACGCTGGAAGGGGTAGCGATTCCAATGGAAGATTTCGAAAAACTAACCGAGCTCCCCATTATCATCTTTTATGGCGACAATATTCCTGCAGAGCCCACCGATATTCCCACCCAAGACGCTTGGCGGGTAAGACTCGAAATGGCGCGTGAATGGAGAGATGCCGTCAACGAACATGGCGGCGATGTCACGTTGGTTCACCTGCCTGAGATTGGCATTGAGGGTAACACCCACTTTCCCTTCTCGGACTTAAACAACATCGAAATTGCCGATCAGGTGTCGGACTTTCTGGCAGAGAAAGGATTGGATTAACGCTTTCTCCCGACTTTCATAATCAGCATCAACATTGCAATAGGACATGGATGTCCTAACCCCGCTACAGCCTGCAATCGCCAGCAAGGCTGCTCAAAAATTAATGAATTTATCTCATCGGTTCATGCTGGATATCGGGCTTAACCTCATCAGTCAACTCCCTTACGCTGCTGTTAAAAGCACGCTCATCACTATTAGCGTGCTTTAGGTACCGTTTGTTTAATCTTTCAGGAGCACTATATGAAACACACTGTATTAAAGGCTGCCGTTATGGCGGCAATGACCAGCATTTCAGTGAGTGGAGCTTGGGCAGCGGATTACCAAAACAATCCATTTACCTTGACTTATGAAGGCGCAATTACTGAAAACGTAAATGGCGAGGTCAATATTCACCCGGTCAGCTATGAACTCGATGGGGTAGATATTGCAGCTAACGTCTACACCCCTGCGGGTTATGATCCAGAGCAGAGCTATCCAACGGTAGTAGTGGCACACCCGAATGGCGGGATAAAAGAACAAGTGGCAGGTTTGTATGCACAACGCCTAGCGGAACAGGGCTACATCACCATTGCCGCGGACGCGGCCTATCAGGGTGAGAGTGGTGGCGAGCCGCGCAATGTGGACACGCCCACAAACCGCATTGAAGACATCCATGGCATGGCGGATTTCATCACTCAATATCCGGGCGCCAATGAGCAAAGCTTAGCCTTACTCGGCATCTGTGGCGGTGGTGGATATTCATTGGCAGCCGCCAAAACGGATAAACGCTTCCAGTCAGTTGCAACGCTCAGTATGTTCAACTCGGGCCGCGTTCGTCGCAATGGCTATGTGGATTCGCAAATGGACACGATCCAAGAGCGACTGCAGGAGGCTTCGGAAGCTCGCGACCAGCAAGCGGCTGGCGGAGAAGTGCTGTATGCAGCTGAAGGTTTCACTGAACTGACTGACGAACAGATTGCAGAGCTTCCCTTTGAGCTCTATAGCCAGGGGGCTATCTATTACGGTAGAACCCATGCACATCCGAACTCGACTGCCCGATACACTCAGAGCAGTTTGCTAGATTTGATGCGCTGGGACGCTACTGACCAGATCGAATTGATCGACCAGCCGCTCTTAATGATCGCCGGTAGCGAGGCCGAAACCCTCTACATGACCGAGGATGCATTCAGCATGGCCACCGGCACAGAGAATAAGGAATTGTTCCTAGTTGATGGTGCGACACATATCGAAACCTACTGGGTTCCCGAATATGTCGATAGCGCCGTCGATGAACTGACTGAATTCTATGCCCGAACATTGTAATAGAGAATTGCATCACGGTCGGGCTGCTATCTGTGGCCCGACTCGCTCATATGGCCAATGAAGGTGTTGCAGTCATCACATCGAAACCGGCTTATAGGAACCAGTGATACCCAAGTGTAGGCGAACATTAACTTCCTGACTTCATCCCTTATTGAGTACTGAAATGAAGAAGTATGCCCCCTATTTTGCCTTGTTTGCTTCAATTCTCTATTTACCCAGCGGGCAACTGCAGGCCGAGGAAAACCGTGTCCAGTTTCCTGATCTTGATGAGTTGGTGCACTACACAACCGTAAGGCGTGGCAATGTGATGGAACATATCATGACCACCCCCGAAGCCATGGAAGCCGTAGAGGAAGGACGTTCCATACCCTACGGAACGCATTTTGTGCTCGTTGACCATCGAGATGGCGAACTCTATCGCTACTTTATCATGGAGAAAGGCGAAGGCTTTGGTGATGACTACGATACGTCACGTAGAACCGACGACTGGCAGTTTCAATGGTTTTGGCCAGATAGATCAATTAATACCGATGAAAATACAGCCCGCTGCCAATCTTGCCACCGTCGACAGGCGTCGAGTGATTACCTGTTTACTGGCTATCGGATACCCCGATTTGATGGTTCACCTGTCGAGTAATGTTAGGAGCACCACGTGAGTTCAATTTTTTTGATGAGGCTGATATTTGACCTCACTGCGGCAGGTCTGCTGCTGTTTGGCTTTTCTTATTGGTGGCTTGGTAATCTTGCCCATGAAGTAGCTGGGACTGCACTGTTTCTTCTCCTTATTATTCACAACTTTTTTAATCGGCGTTGGTATCGCACGACCCCTAAGGCACGGCGTGCATCACGTGAGCTTTTCAACACCGTTGTAACGTTCATACTGATGGTTGTGATGTTGGTACTGATCGTCACTAGCATACTGATCTCTAATGCTTTATCTAGTGTCATGTCAGCTTATGGCGGCTTTACAGTGATGCAAATACACACGATGGCAGCTTATTGGGCACTCGTCATCGTGGCTATCCATCTCGGGTTACGCTGGCCATTACTCATGGGACTCGCTCGTAACGCTTTGGGCCTTCAACGCGATAGCCGTACGCGAACTGTCGTACTTCGATTAATAGCTATAATGATTGCGGCACATGGTGTGTGGAGTTCTTTTGAACTGGGGCTTGGGAGTAAGTTATCCATGCAAATGACACTCGTCTGGTGGAACTTCGAAGAATCAGTGGCAGGCTTTTTCATTCACTGCATAGCGATCGCCGGACTCTTCATGCTCTTGTCCTATTACTCGTCACAAGGGTTGCAGTGGCGCAAACGCAAGGCAGGTAGGTCAATCCCCCATTTTTAGAGACACATTCAGAGGCTATTACGCGTTTTACCCCGCTGAACGCGTAATACATCAGCCATCACAGCAAGGGCTATTTCGGCAGGTGTTTTGCTACCTAACGACAGGCCTATGGGCATATGCAGACTTGCTATTTCAGCTTCGTTGAGCCCACCTGAACGACGAAGCCGCTCTGCCCTAGCGTGAGAAGTTCGTTGTGACCCCATGACTCCGATATAAAAAGCAGGAGTGCGCACGGCTTCAATCATGGCTAGATCATCAATGCGAGGATCATGCGTCAGCGCGACGATAGCGGTAGCGGCATGACAACCGCCCGATGCAATGAATACAGAAGGAAGCTGGGCACGCACTTCCACACCTGGCACATCAAAACCAGCTAGCACCTCCTCACGCGGGTCGCAGATAATCACCTCATACCCTAACCCAAGCGCGAATTGAGCACAGGCCTCGGAGACAGGCGATATTCCCGCAATAATTAAACGGGTAGCTGGTGTTAAACGGATGTGCGCCACATTGGTATTCGCGTCCCAGGTCACTCGCGGCCCAATGCCATCATCAACAACGAAGCTTCTCGCATTGCTGTTAAGTTCAATACACCGCGCCAATGCTTTTTGGCCTAGCAAGGTGTCACGGAATACTTCAAGGTGAGCTAAAGCATCTTGCTCAGGTGGCAGTCGCTCAATAAGAACATCGAGAATACCCCCACAAGGAAGGACAACGCCTGCGCCTTCAGCACCGCCCTCACCATAGCGAAGAGCGGTCATTGGTGTGTCAAACTCACCCGCGGCCAGCCGTTCAAGAAAGTCCTCCTCAACACACCCACCTGACAGCGACCCAACATACTGCCCCTCGCTACTGACAACGAATAAAGCGCCCGGTGGACGTGGGGAGGAGCCATAGGTTGCCATCACCGTGCATAGCCACACGGTGGCACCGTCACGTGCCCAAGCAAGTGCCTGCTCGATAACCTTTAGATCAAGATGCTGCATTTTCACCTCGCATCAACTGGCTAAAAGGGAAGGCAGCCAATGCATCAAAACCTAGAAGCCATCGTGTTAAACGTCATTTAGTTAAACTGCTGATTAACTAAATGCTCTCGTTGCTGCGTTTGATGCTGGCACGATCATGAATAGCGCCACCAATAGGGCTAGGCACACCATAATGCTGCCTCCCAAAACAGCCACTGAGATTTGATGGCTGAGCAGAGTGATTCCCGTTAAAGGTGCATTGCTGGCATGGGCAAAAAAAGCGATCAAGATACCAAGCCCCAGTGTTCCACCCATTTGGTGGGCCACGTTGACCATGCCTGAAGCTGCACCTTGATCGTCAGAGTGGACTTGGCTAACACCGGCGACGGTCAGCGGGCCCAATGCTGAGCCGTTTCCGAGTCCAATCAATAACATGGGCAACGCTATTCCAGACCAATAACTGGCATTCTCATCGGCTAGCGAAAGCCAAAACATACCCACAGTGAGTAGCACTAAAGAAAGGCATAACACGCCACCGTTGCCAAAACGGCGTGTCAATATAGGCACCGAAAGTGCAGCGACAAAGGTGGGTATGGTCATAGGTAAGAAGCCAATACCCGCTTGCAATGGCGAGAAGCCCAACACGAGCTGCATAAACTGAGTGGAAAAAAAGAAAAAACTTACCATCGCCCCAAGAAACAGTAGACGCCCTAAATAGGCACCGACCCTTTCACGACTGGCGAAGAGCCTTAAGGGTAGCATTGGCTGAGCTACGCGCTGTTCAGTAACAATAAAAAGTGCAAGCAACCCAATCGAGATGGCTAACACTCCCAAGGTGCTCATTGCCAACCAGCCCACCTCAGTGGAGTGAACAATGGCATAAACCAATGCCCCCATACCGAGGGTAGAGCTGACTGCGCCTACCACGTCAAAAGCCCCTTTTTGTCGTGAGGTCTCGCTCAATACGCGCATTGCCATGGTAATCAGAGCCAAGCCAATGGGAACATTCATAAAAAACCCCACTCGCCAAGAGAGCTGATCAGCAAATACACCCCCTAGTACCAGCCCCAAGCTAGCACCGCCCCCCGCTACCATCGAATAATACGCCAATGCCCTCGTCCGCTCAGGCCCTTCTGGAAAGGTCGTTGAGATAAGCGCTAATACTGAAGGCGCTAAAATAGCCGCCCCTATGCCTTGTATCCCCCGCGCGATAATCAGCCAGTACGGTGTTTGTGCCAAACCTATCGCAAGCGATGACAAGGTAAATATCCATAGGCCTACTAGCAACATTCTCTTACGGCCCAACAGATCGCCTGCGCGCGCGGCTAATAATAAAAAACCACCAAAAAAAAGCGTGTAGATATTTTGTACCCACGACAGTCCCACTGAAGTAAAGCCGAGATCATCGCGCATCTCAGGCAGTCCCGTTACGACAATGGAGATATCGAGAACAATCATTAAATAACTGATTAACACTACACCCAGCACTGCGCTGGGGTGACCATTAATTAAGCGGCTGTCAGCCGACTCACTTGACGACATTATTCACTCCTTAAACCAAGGCATCTATTCTTAACCTGCAATTAGCGGGCATGGCTCATAATATTCAGGTGTCCTGAATAGGGTGAGGCAGCGATGGCGATACAGCGCATGCTGGAGCGTTGTGCTATGGCCTACCCATCAGCTCCGTAACAGCTAGTAGCGGTGCAAAAAGTAGTGATAAGACTTTAGCAAAAGGCAATTTTTATGATTAGATAGCAAAATATGGATGAGCTAATGAAGGAAATTCATCAATGTCGCGCGATAATTTCAATGATTTACACGCATTTCTCATGGTCGCCAAAAAGGGCAGCTTCACGCGGGCCGCTGCAGAGCTAGGTGTATCACAATCGGCTCTTAGGGTAGTGTTCAGAATTCTGTGTCATTTCTTTAGACTGAACCGAAAAGAGATGACTTATGACCAAACCTATGTTCGATATGGATGCCGCACTTCAAGCTCTGCGTGAGGGCAAAGACCTCACCGGCAAAGACGGTATCCTGACCCCGTTGATCAAGCAACTCACCGAAGCCGCCATGCAAGGTGAGCTGGAGGCCCATCTAGCCTCGGAGGACACAGCCAACCGCAAGAACGGTTCCAGTCGCAAGACCATGAAGGGGCCGACTGGCAGCTTTGAGCTGGACGCACCGAGAGACCGGACCGGCTCCTTCGAGCCCCAGATCGTCAAGAAGCACCAGACCCACCTTACTGACGAACTGGAACGTAAAATCATTGCCCTGTTCGCACTCGGTAACAGCTATCAGGACATCCGTACGCACATCGCCGAGCTGTATGGTGTTTCGCTCTCCAACGGCACCATCAACGCCGTCACCGACAAACTGCTACCGGAGCTGCAAGCCTGGCGTGAGCGTGACCTGGAAGCTATTTACCCCATTGTCTGGCTCGACGCCATTCACTACAAAATCAAAGAGAATGGTCGCTACGTCAGCAAAGCGATCTACACGCTCCTTGGCCTGAACATCGAGGGCAAGAAAGAACTGCTCGGCCTCTACCTCTCGGACCAGGAAGGTGCTCACCACTGGCTCAGTGTACTCACGGACCTCTACAACCGGGGCGTCAAAGACATCCTGATTGCCTGTATCGATGGACTGAAGGGCTTCCCCGAAGCCATTGAGTCGATTTACCCCGACACCGAGATCCAGCACTGTATCATTCACCAGATCCGGAACTCGATGAAGTACATTGCCTCGAAAAACCAGAAGGCCTTTATGGCCGACCTGAAAGCCGTCTACAAGGCTGCCACGCTCAATGCCGCCGAACTTGCGCTTGATGACCTGGAAGCCAAGTGGGGTGATAAATATCCCATGGTTATCAAGTCCTGGCGGGACAAGTGGCCCACGCTCTCAGCCTACTTCAAATACCCCGATTACGTGCGCAAGGCGATTTACACCACCAACGCGGTGGAAGCCGTACACCGCCAGTTCCGCAAGCTCACCAAGACCAAGGGCGGCTTCGCCAATGAGAACAGCTTACTCAAGCTGCTCTATGCCGGTATACTCAAGGCCTCTGAGCGCTGGACGCACCCCGTGCAGAACTGGAACTTGACGCTGTCACAGATGGCCATCCACTTCCCAGGGCGCTTGGAACATCACATCAGCCTATAAGGCTGGTTGGCTGACACAGAGTTTTGAACACCCTCGCTCTTAGTCATGCCATGCGCGGTTTAGAAGAAAGGTTGGGCATCCGCTTGTTAATGCGTACCACAAGAAGCGTCTCACCTACCAACGCAGGTGAACGGTTAATTCGCACCATAGGTCCTTGCTTTGAAGACATTCAGTCAGAGCTAACCGCCCTCAACGAACTACGTGACAAGCCAGCAGGTACTATCAGGCTTTCAAGTAGCAGCCACGCTGCCGATTATATTTTAATACCTAAGCTACAACCGTTTTTAAAGGAGTACCCAGATATTCAAGTTGAGATCAATGTAGATAATGGATTAACGGATATTGTCTCTGAACGGTTTGATGCAGGTGTCCGGCTTGGCGAACGCGTCGCGAAAGATATGATAGCTACTTGTATAGGCCCTAATATGCGGATGGTTGTTGTAGCAGCACCAGATTATTTTGAGCATTATTCACAGCCAAAAGACCCCCATGAGTTGACTGAACATAATTGTATTAATTTCCGGTTTCCAACCCACGGTGGTTTATATATGTGGGAATTTGAGAAGAAAGGCCATGCAATGAACGTATCGACAGAGGGACAACTTATCGTCAACAATACTCAACAACAAATAAATGCCACGTTAGCGGGCGTAGGGTTAGGTTTCGTCCCAGAAGATATGGTGGAGGAATACATTAAATCTGGGCAGCTAATTCAAGTGTTAGATGATTGGTGCCCTTACTTCCCTGGATTTCATCTCTATTATCCAAATCGACGTCAACCATCGCCCGCTTTTTCACTGCTATTGGAGGCATTACGCTCATCTTCATAGGCGCGGCAATACTATTGATGAGTTAAATTCATAGCCACATCCCAATTTATACCTCTAATGCTTATTACGGCATGGCATTATGGTGATGCTATCTGATACATATTTTTAAAAATCAATCGCGTATCGGTCTAAAATCGCTACTCACTTGAAGGGGTATGTAGTTGAAATTTAGTTGGAAAAAAATTCTAGGTGTTCTATTACTTCTGGTTTTATCAATTGGCGTAGCTGGGTATGCTTACCTTCAATCTCCAAAATTTGGTGCGCCGCCCGATCAAGAGAGCTTAGCGCTTTTTCAACAATCTCCAAATTATTCAGACGGGATTTTTCATAACCTAGAGCCAATCCCTGAGATCACAATGGAATCAGACTCCGATCGCGGCTGGTTAGACTTTTTCTTTACTGGAGATAGCGGAAGAGCACCCTCACAGGCGTTACCTACAGTAAAGACAAACTTACATGAAATAGAACAAAGCGAAGACATCATTGTTTGGTTAGGGCACTCCTCATTTTATGTACAAGTGGCGGGGCAACGTATTTTAATCGACCCAGTCCTTAGTCAAAATGCCTCACCTATCCCCTTCAACATCCAAGCATTTGAAGGGACGAGCATCTATACCGTAGAAGATATCCCTGATATCGATTATGTCTTAATTTCCCATGATCACTGGGATCATTTGGATTATCCCACGGTGATGGCGTTACAGGATCAAATCGATAACGTTATCGTAGGGCTGGGTGTGGGTTCACACTTTCGAAGCTGGGGATTTGATAATGATCAGATTATTGAAACCGATTGGAACACTCAAATAAGCCTGGATGACGAACTAGTTATCCATGTACTTCCCGCACGTCATTATTCAGGCCGCCTGTTTCAACGTAATCAGACGCTTTGGGTATCTTTTGGCATTCAATCACCACAAAGGCAACTGTATTTCAGTGGTGATAGCGGCTATGGAAGCCACTTTCAAGCTATAGCCAATGCGTTAGGCGCAGTAGATGTAGCCATGCTAGATGCAGGCCAATACGATGAACAATGGCGTTTTACGCACATGATGCCTGAAGATGCCGCTCAAGCGGGCCGCGACCTAAGGGCGACGGGGGTTATACCGGCTCATGTAGGAAGGTTTTCGCTCGCCTTTCACGATTGGGACGACCCATTTAACCAGTTGGCAGGTCTTGACCAAGATGAACCATTCGGGCTGTTAACTCCACGTATTGGTGAAGTTATTGAGCTAGATTCTTTGTCAGAGCTTGATTTCACCCAGTGGTGGGATATCGACGACACTTCAGATGACTAAGAATAATTGGCTATTAAACCGTCTATTTAATGGATAATACCCTATGCTTTATTTTCGTTTTACCTTATTGATGGCTACCTTATCAGCCTCTTCCACTCTATACGCGCAAGAACAGGAGAGTGAGAGTGACCTTCAAAGCGACGATGCGAATTTAATTGTCTATTTAACACGTACCAACAATACGAAAGCCGTCGCTTCTATGATTCATGAAGCAGTGGGCGGAGAACTTATTGAGCTAGCATTAGAATCGCCCTATCCTGAAGATTATGAGTCTATCGTATCTCAAGTAGACGAAGAGAATGAAACGGGGTACCTTCCTCCTCTTGAGACAACCATCGGTAATATAGAGCAATACGATACCATTTTTATTGGCTTTCCTACCTGGGACATGACACTACCTCCGCCAATGAAAAGCTTCTTGAGTGAATATGATTTAAGCGGGAAAACCGTTATCCCTTTTAATACTAATGGTGGTTACGGTTTAGGCAGCACATTGGAGGTTATTGAAGAATTGTGTGCTGGATGCCAGATATTAGAAGCATTTGAGACGAAGGGTGGTTTAGAAAGGGATGGCATTCTACTAGCTATAAAAAATGAACGACAAGAAGAAGTTGAGGCTGACGTTTTAGCTTGGTTGGAAAGCATAGGCTATTCAGCCTTAAGATGAGAAGACTACGTTAACATAAGTAATTTTATATTTTAATTACCATGATTCCAAGAAATGCAGAGGATCCTCGATCCGTAACTCGGCACTCTGCATCCTGCTTTTCTGCACTGGATGCTCTCCCTTAACATCAAGAAATCGAGTTCCCTCAGTTTCGCTGAAACTAGCTCGCGCCATCTCCATACCCGACACCGCCCACCCAGTAAACAGGTTCCCATTGGACTAATCCCGGGGACAGTTGAGGCCCCCGGTTTTGATATCAGTTATTAATTTTGACACTTTGTCGATGGTTCGCTTGTGGGCGCCTTCTCGGCTCGTACCTGACTCACCACATGAATAAGCCTTCCCCCTACGCTCACAGCAACATTCTCTAACCCATGCCTCACGGGGTGGTTTGAAGCCAGCCCATGCAGGGTCGGCTCCCCCATAATTTCAACTGTTTCTCATATCGCACATACAACTTCTTTCGTTTAGCTGATATTGCTGTGGCACACACAACTGGGTTGAAAATCAACAAGAAGTCTTACGATTAGTGACTGCTGCGGTTGCGCTCCAAGGCGTTGCGATACACCGCCAGCAGGCGATAGAAACCGTGTACGAACTTGCCGTAGGGCATGGTGATAAAAAGTGCCATCACTACCCCAAGGTGTACAACTAGCATTACACCCATAGCCGAGGTCTCGCGCAACAGCATCAGCGCCAGGCCAGTGAAGCCGGTTAGCCACAGCAGCGCGATAAAGGCCACGTCCATACCCATCTGGCGTACATCGGCGGTATTCTGATCGCGCACCAGCTTGAGGTACAGGAGCCCCGCCGGGCCAATCAACAGGCCGATGCCGCCCAGGGTGCCTAACAGCTTCGGCAGGCTGGTGAAGTCGTAGGGCGCCTGCCAGTCGAACACGTAGTGATAGATGGTGCCAGTAACGGTGGCGGCGAAGCTGAGCATGAAGCCGTAGAAGGTGAAGTGGTGAAAACGCCGCCGCCATTGGGAGTGGTAGGCGTCGGGATAGGTGCAGCCGACCTCACCCTGGCCGTGCAGGTGCTGGAGCGAGAAGGTCTCCTTGAGCGCTTGGCGCCAGCTCCGGGCATCGCCAAGCCCAGCCACGCCCTCACCGCTCTCACTCCAGAAGCGTACCATTCCCATCACCAGCGCCAGTAGCACGAATAGCGACACCGAGCCGAAGGTCACTACTATTACGTTGTGCGGCATCAGCGCGTAGAAGTCGCCGCCATGCTGGGTGGTGACCAGCGCCGCCAGCCCGCCGTTGAGACCGACTGCAATCAGCAACAGCAGCGTCACCCCCACCGCCAACGCCAGCGCGGTGAGCAGGCCATTGCGGTCGAACAGCTTCGCCAGCGGACCCGGCCAGGCGTAGTCGCGATAGGATTCGGCGCGCAGCTTGGCCATCGACTGCGGCACGTTGACAGCAAACTCGTGGGGCGGCGCGTACTGACAGGCGTAGTAGCATTCACCACAGTTATGGCAAAGATTGGCCAAATACTTGAGGTCCTCGGGAGTGAAAACGCGGCGACGTTCCATTGCTGGAAATACCGGGCAGAACCCCTCGCAATACCGACAGGCATTGCAAATTGTCATATTGCTCCGAGTTTCTTCAATTAACGCTTCAATCTTTTGCATAACTGCCTGCCTCTTTGCCTGCGATGCGGCCGAACACGGTGCCGATGGTCATGCCGAAGCCGGCGACGTAGCCCTGTCCGAGAATGTTTCCGGCCATGATCTCGCCGGCCAGGAAGACGTTATCGGACAGCTCTCCGCTGTCCATGTACATGCGCGCCTTGTCATCGACCTCAGCGCCCAGGTAGGTGAAGGTGATGCCGGTGCGCAGCGGATAGCCGTAGAACGGCGGCTCATCAATACGCTGCGCCCAGTGGGTCTTCTCCGGGGTAACGCCCCAGGTGTGACAGTCGTCGAGCACGCTGTGGTCGAAGTTGCCGGGCTGCACTGCGGCGTTGAAATCGTCGACGGTCTTGCGCACGGCGTCGACCGGTAACTCGAGCTTGGCCGCCAGCTCATTGAGGGTGTCGGCCTGCTCGGGGGGAAACACCGAGGGCATGAAGCGACCCTGAGCCTTAGCATCGGTGATCGAGTAGCCCACTTGTCCGGGCTGTTTGGCGATAAGCCGACCCCAGATGGCATAGCGCTTGGGCCAAAAGTCTTCGCCCTCGTCGTAGAAGCGCTCTCCGTCGCGATTAACCACAATACCCAGTGACACGCAGTCGACTCGGGTGACGATGCCGCCGTCGTACTTGGGTGCGCGGGCGTCAATGGCCACCGCATGGCCCTGGGTTGGATCGCCGATGATCTTGGCACCGTTGTCGATCAGCGCACGCAGCATCTTGCCCTGGTTGAAGCGCGTGCCGCGAATCAAGAAGTTGCGTGAAACCTCCCCCCAAGCCTCCTCCAGCCACGCCTGGTTGGACTCAAAGCCCCCCGAGGCAATCACCACCGCCTTGGCACTGACTTTGCGTGGTGAACCATTATAGGTCACCAGGGCATGATCGAAGCGCTTGCCGTCGAACACTAGGCTCTCGGCCTCAGCCTCGTAGAGTATAGTCACGCCGAGGCGCTCGGCGGCCTGGTAATAGGTGTTGACCAGTGCCTTGCCGCCGCCCAGGAAGAAGGCGTTGGTGCGCCCCAGGTGCAAGGTACCGCCCAGCGACGGCTGGAAGCGCACGCCGTAGTCCTTCATCCATTCGGCACAGGTTTCCGAGGCACGTATCACGTGGCGCGCCAGGGCCTCATTGGTTATACCCCCGGTGACCCGCCACACGTCGTCGAAGAACTCATCCTCAAGATAGGCATCGCTCAGCACATCGGTGGGCTCGCGGTGCATGCAGCGCAGGTTGCGGGTGTGAATGCTGTTGCCGCCGCGCCACTTGTGCGGCGCACTTTCAAGCAGCAACACGCTGGCTCCCTGCTCGCGCGCCGTCAGCGCGGCGCATAGCGCAGCGTTGCCCCCGCCGATAACCAGAACATCGTGGTCAGTTAGATCAGCTTCGCTGAGACGCGTTCCAGACGATGACAACATCTTGACCCCCAAAATAGCTCACAGGAAAAACATGGGCTGAGTGAGAATCGCCCACCACCATCCACACAAAGAATACAAATGTATTCATTCGAATTCAAATGAAATATTATTATTTTTAGATCACAGTTAAACTGAAAATATGTATGGGACCAAACATGAAGAAGCCAGTAACCGGTAGCACCCAATCCTCAGCCAACAATGAACGCGGCGAGCCACTTAGCGAACAGGCGTATCGCTTCATCATCGATGCCATTAAGGAGGGCAGCCTGCTGCCCGGCACGCGCATTCGAGAGGTCGAGCTGGCCAAGCGTACTGGCCTTAGTAGAACCCCGGTGCGTGAAGCGCTAAATCGACTACAGCTAGAAGGCCTGGTGGCCAACGACCCTTCGCGCGGCATCATCATCACCGAGCTCGACCAAAGCATGATCAGTGAGCTCTACGCGATGCGGGAGGTTCTGGAGGGCACTGCCGCGGGCTTGGCAGCACGCCATGCTTCAGAGGTGGAAATCGCTTTTTTGCGAGAGATCAATGAGCGTGATGCCAAGCTCACTGATACTTTGGACTTGCTACGCAATAACAAGCTCTTCCACAGCACACTCTATCGCTGTGCACACAATCGCTACCTATTGAAGATGTTAAATTCTTTACAGGAATCAATGATGCTACTGGGGCGCAGCACCCTAGCCAAACCAGGACGGCCAGAGATCGCTCGCAAGGAACATCAGGAGATTATCAATGCCCTCGAGGCTCGTGACCCCAAAACTGCAGAGCAGCTCTCCCGCACCCATATCCGGGAAGCTTACAAGACACGTCTAGAGGCATTTTTGGAACCATACGAATAGCCAAAAAACAACACAACAGAAGATCAAAGAAAATTGGGGGCTACACTCTTCAATGGGTGACCACATACTGGCCTTGCTACTCTTTTGGAATCACTAGAGGTAAAAGCACAGCCATAAGCAACAAACGTACTACATGATGCACACCAACGAACGAGGAGTCATATCCCGTCGTCAAAGAAATAATCGCCATTACTTCAGCTGCTCCCGGGGCATATGCTAATAATAGTTGACCGAATGGAAGCCCAAGGCTTTTTCCAACAAATAAAGCAGCTGCTGAGGATATCCCTAACGCCAGGATGATGGTTAAAATTGAAATTGGCAGCATATTAACCAACATTCGCCAATCAGCATTAACAAACCTAGACCCAATCATCACACCGGTAAAAAGGAGAATGGTCTTTTCTATTTCACTTGGCAAACCGCCTAATGAAACTCCAGAAATTGAGGCTAGCATAGCCCCCAAGATTGCTCCTATCATTATGGCGGCTGGTAGCCGAATGTAATGAACTATTACAATACCAAAAAATGCAACTGCTACGACGACAGGCACAGCCCCCCAGTTAATATACTCATCTTTGAGATTAACCTCATTAAATGACATCCCATGCAGCATGACAGGCATAACAGTCACCAAAAAGACAACTCTCAAGCTCTGCAGTATAGTAATAGCATGTAAGTCTTTCTTAGAACCGTTAGCAAATTGCAGCATTAACACCAAGTGACCAGGATATGCTGCAAGAAAAGCCGAGCTTTTATTAAAGCCACCAATGCGTCGCAAAACAAAGCATACTGAGATAAATGTCAACCAAAGCGAAAAAAACATGCCAAGTATACTAGGAAACCAACGCCAAATAGATGAAACCGCATGAACATCCAAGGCTCCACCAATATTAATAGCTATAACAAATACAGTTATATTTTGAAGCCAAAGAGGAAACACTATTGGCCATTTCAGTAGGGCGAGACAGACAGAAGAAAATAAAGGCCCAAGAAGCCAAGCGCTAGGTATACCTAGCGCTTGTGCTATCGAGGCACCGAATAGGCCGCATACTAGTGTTATCGCCAAACTACAAAAAACATTCATAACTTAGGGCCTGTTGATGCTGCACATGGGTAGCCATAAAAAGCCGCAGGCCAAGGCCACCATGCTCTCGTAGTTTCGCTTGAGTTTATCGTTTCGTGTCGCGATGGCACGATACGATTTTAATCGAGCAAAGGTATTTTCAACGCGGCGGCATAGTACAGATGGCCTAGCCAAAACGCTTGAGTGGGATTGAGTTAACGGCTCATGATGATCTCCAAAGCATAAGAGATCAGCAGTGTGATTGATCAGCCAACGTTAATGTGGGCAGATGGGTTTTATGACGCACTTACGGCTTTTCATAAAAAATTTATTGTATACAGCGAAAGCTCTTTAAACGCTCTAATATTGCCTGATAAAGATTTGGTATCTCTAAGTCAATAGAAATTCATCATTCTTTACCTCCAGATACTTCTTAACAGCTTCAATTTCACCTTCACTGCAAATTCCACTATATTTAAAACCATCAAAAGGTGTAGTGTAACTAAGTGCCTATGAAAAAGTAAGTCAGGCATAGAACACTGACAAATGGCAGTTTTTTTACCATCTGTAATGCACGAAAATATACATAGGCACTTATCCCTAGGGATTTTAGCCCAAAGGTCACTCGAAAATGGGTGGATACTGTCAAATAACTCACCTTCTCTGGCTTTGTATATTATTGACGTATAAATAAATGATATTTTTTAACTTAATGACACAATAAAATAAAACAAATGATATTTATCTATAAACACAACATCATCCAAATTTTTACAAGTGCATAAAGACATATATAAGCGTAATCAATCATCAATACACACCCTACTTACGCAGCAATCCAAATAGCAATTTTCAAAGCGCAGCTTTGAAAAGATTGACGAAATCATTCCTAGTCGTAGAGCGGGGGTTCCAGCGGTCATATCCTGCTTCAGCGCAAAGGTCCGCTAATTCATCAATATCGCCTTCCTTCACCCCTACCTCAGCAAGGTGCCTCGGGATACCTAAATCTATGCAAAGTGCTTCAATAGCGTCGATCGCCAACTCAGCGGCCTCCAGCACGGAAAGGCCTTCTATTTGACACCCCATAGCCTTCGCAACTTGTGCATAGCGTTCGGGAGATGCGATCATGTTGTAACGAGCAACAACTGGCAAGCACAGAGCATTAGATAGACCGTGTGACAGATGGTAACGCGCCCCAATAAAACGCGCCATGCAGTGCACATTGCCTAACCCCGTCTGTCCAAAGGTCATTCCAGCCATGTTCGATCCACATAGCATGTTCAAAGCCGCATGGCTATTCGAGCGATTGGCAACAAATGGACGAATATTATCTGTTATTAGCCGAATCGCATGCAAATTTACACCGTCAGTTACTGGATTTGAATTTCTTGAAATATACGATTCAAATGCATGAACAAAAGCATCCAGTGCTGAATGACATGCCACCGAAACGGGTAAGCTAGCAAGTACTAGAGGATCAAGAATAGCCACACGTGCAGGATTTAGCTCTGCATGACGGATGGACATTTTCATACCACTCTCCGTGTCAGTGATCACACATGACCCCGAAACTTCCGATCCTGTCCCCGCCGTCGTCGGCAGTGCAATCAATGGTAAAGGAGGGGTGGCGAACATACGGATCCCTGTATAATCATGAATACGGCCTCCGTTAGTCGCCACAATAGCCACTGCTTTGGCGACATCCAATGCACTCCCCCCTCCAACACCAAGTACCAGGTCTGCACCGATAGACTCACTCACCTCAAGAGCATTGGAAACCTCAGTGTCCATCGGATCAGGGCTCACTTCAGCATGGACAGCAAACTTAACACCTAAATTGTCCATTTCCTTTTGAATTTCTTGAACAAATTCTTGCTTTTTTAATGCAGGATCTACCACAAACAGGACGCGCCTAGCCTGTTTCTCCGCCAGCAATGAAGGCAGCTGACGGAAACACCCTTCACCGAGAACAATCTGTGTTGGGCAAAAATATGAAGACTGGTTCAAAAGCATTTTTAGCACCCTCTATTAAGCTGTAGATACCTAGTATTTACGTGGCAGCCACAGAAGCTCATGGATTGAGAACAATCAGACGCTCAACAGTCATCTCTTTAGCTGCATAGGCTGGTCCTTCTTTACCAAATCCGCTGGCTTTGACTCCTCCAAATGGCATGACATCAGCACGGGCCGATGATGTTTCATTGATTTGTACTGTGCCAAACTTCAAGCCACTCATGGCTGCTCGCACATTGTCAAGATCACGGGTAAATATCCCAGCAGCAAGGCCAAACTCGGTATCGTTTGCTGCTTTAATTGCCTCGTCTAACGTATCAAACGGACACACGGAGATTACTGGGCCAAAAACTTCTGAACACCAGACATCGGCTTCAAAAGGAACGCCTGTAAGAACCGCGGGATGCACTAGACGACCATTACGCTGACCGCCACAATGCAGAACTGCCCCAGCTGATACAGCTTCACATATCCAGTCATTTACTCTTTCAGCAGATGCTTCACTAATCATAGGGCCAACCCGCGTTTCTTCATTACGTGGATCTCCCGCAACCATCTCCTGGGCAAGCACGGTAAGCCGCTGCACAACGTCTGCTAAGACTTCTCGTGAAACATATAGTCTTTGTACAGATGTGCACACCTGACCAGCCTTTCGGAACCCAGCATTAGCAATCTTAGGTAGAGCCCTATCCAGATCAGCATCAGCGCATAGGATGGTGGAAGCTATGCTCCCTAGCTCCATTTGGCTGCGCCGCAATCCAACATGGCCCTGGATGATTCTTCCAACCCGAGTTGATCCCGTAAAAGTAAAAAATGCGATATCAGGATTAGTCAGAAGTCGTTCAGCAACGTGCTGATCACCCTGAACGATGTGGAGGTACCCTTTCGGCATTCCTGCCTGAAGCAAGATTTTACCGAGTAATGCAGAAGTCAGAGGTGTCAAAGGAGACGGCTTCAAAACAGTAGGATTGCCCGCTGCAAAGCTCGGTGCAACCTTATGAAGAACAGTATTTAGCGGCGAGTTGAACGGCGTTATTGCACATACAACGCCAATCGGATCATGCACCGTAAAACCGATACGCTGTTCAGAGCCAGGATGAGCACCGAAAGGAACACTATGACCACAAAGCGTCGCAGCAACATCGGCAGAGAGTTGCAGTGTTAGACCCGCCCGCATTACTTCACTTGCAGCATCAGTATTCGTGAAGCCAGCTTCAATTACCATGAGTTCTATAAAGCGAGATCTATTTTCCTCTAGCAAGATAGCAGCCCCCCTAAGAATCGAAGCCCGTTCATGCGGTGCAGGCACACTATTCATCAACGCATTCTTTGCTCGATCTATCGCCATATCGACTAGTTCGGAAGTTGCACTACAAACATTAGCTACTACGTCGCCGCTATACTTATTTTCGACTGGAAACCGATCAGACGTTTCTACCCACTCTCCATCAATCAGCAGTTGACTACAGTCTTGAAATTTATTGCTCATATGAATCTCCTAAAGACACTCTAAATCTTTACGAAAGCAGGAAGTTGGCTAGGATTATTGAGTAGCTCTAGCCAACCTTAGGGCCATTATTTTGGCAAGACCAATCACCTATGCAGGCTTTCTATGGTCTTTTAACTTAAACTGTATTCCTAATATCACTACTGCCATCAGCACACCTATTACATCCGTTTCTACGCTACCAAGCATCATTAACACCCCAACCGCAAAAGCCATGATTCGCAAAATGATATTTAGTGCTTTAAAACACCAAGCCTGAACCGCAGCAGCTAGAAAAAACACTCCTATTGAACCAGTAATTAAAACGCGCAGAATCTGAATAAAGCCTTCACCTTGCATGAGTATCGCCGGGCTATAGTAAAAAGCAAACGGCATCAAGAAAGCTGCAATACAAAGTTTAAATGAGGCAATGGAGGTCTTCAGTGGATCAGCTCCTGAAATCCCAGCCGCAGCGAAGGCTGCTAGAGCAACAGGCGGTGTAACAGATGAAATCACTGCATAATAGAAAACGAAAAAATGAGCTACTAGCGGAGGGATACCCATGGATTGAAGACCTGGAGCAACAACTGAAGCGGCAAGTGCATAGGCAGCTGTAGTCGGCAACCCCATCCCCATGATGATGCTAATAATCATAGCCAGCACTAGCGCAATCAATTGGCTGTCACCCGCAACCCCAAGTATCAACGATGAGAAGCGCGCTCCAATCCCCGTCAGAGCAATTACCCCCACGACTATTCCTGCACAGGCACAAACCGCAATAAGAGGCACTACCATCCTAGCGGAAAGGGCCAAAGCGTTTAAAATTTCTTTCGGTCCCATTCGATACGGAGTAAACCAAGAAACCACTGCAGCAGCTACAATCGCCAGCGTACCAGCGCGAATAACAGAATATCCAACAAAAAGAGATACAACCAAGATAATAATGGGCAAGAAAAGATAGACTTTTCTCAGCAACCCCTTCAGGTTAGGCAACTCTTCTCGCGATAAGCCTCGAATACCCAGTCGCTGAGCTTGTAAATCCAGCATGAAATAGAGTGAGAGGAAATAAAATACAGCGGGTAATACAGCAGCCGCTGCTATCTCAGTATATGGAATACCTGTCACCTCAGCCATGATGAAGGCCCCGGCTCCCATTATAGGGGGCGCTATTTGCCCACCGGTAGAAGCGCCTGCTTCAGTGGCACCAGCATTCCGAGCATCATAGCCAACTCGCCGCATAAGGGGTATAGTCATAGGCCCGGTGGAAACGACATTACCCACCGAAGTACCGTTTATCATCCCCATCATTGCAGAGGCAAGTACCGATACTTTTGCGGGCCCACCTCTGGAGCGCCCCGCCATAGAGAAAGCAAAGTTTACAAAAAACTCCCCAACACCAGATTTTTGCAGAAATGCAGAAAAAGTGATGAATAGCACAACATAAGTTGAGGAAACAGAAACCGTTGGCCCAAGCACACCATTATCAGTAAAGAGGTAAGTGAAAAACCTATTTGAGCTATACCCTCTATGCTCCAGAACTCCTGGCAGCCAAGGGCCTAGAAATGCATAAAGTATAAATACTAAAGCAATTACTACCATAGCCATTCCTGCTACGCGGCGAGTCAGCTCCAGTATAAGAATAACTCCTATGAGCGACATGTATAAATCCACATCGCTAGCCATCGGCGTGCCAGCAACCATATTCCAACGCCCGAGCGACTGTATAATATAGATACCAACTGCTAGAGCTATAATCCCTAGTGCAGTATCCGATCTGCTCATACGCCCTCGTTCGGTCTTATAAAAATAGCTAGACAAAAGAGAAACAACTACTGCTGCTAAAGAAATACCGGACAGAAAATTATTAAAAATTTCACTGTGCTCGTCGAATACTACACTTGGAATGCGTAACCATATTGCTAATACCATTATCAACACACAGGATGATAAAATAAAAGAAGCTCTTTCGACCCCCATTCCTCTACCAAAGGAAGCACCCTGAGAGGAAAAACTGTTGGAGGAATTGAATACTAAAAAACCAATTAATAATCCAACAGAAACATGAATAAGACGAAACTTCCAAGGCTCAACAGGTTGGATATTTAACGCATACAAATGAAATGCAACATACCCTACACATATTACAAATAGGGCAGAGGCAGCAACACCACTAAGAAGACGCTCATTCTCAGCCGGTTTAATCTCATCTACACTTGCACTGCTCACTGGAGGCATTGCATTATCGCTACTCATAATTTCATTACTCATCATGAAAGCACATTTAGTGATTCAATAAAGAGAAATAGAGGTAGTACCTTTTCTCTATATCCCTATTTCTCTATTCAAATTTTTCAGATCACCCCTTCAAATCTTCAGGAATTTCATATCCATTTTCCTCAAACCAGCGCACCGCACCTGGGTGGAAAGGAATAGCAGAATTATTAATATAATTTTCTGCCACAGTTTCCTCGGCAGAGCGATGAATCTGAGCAACAGCCTCAGAGTTTTCCATCACAGTTTTTACTACTTCATAGACAAGCGACTCAGGAGCATCGGCATGTGTGATAACAAAGCTCCACATTGCCACCGTTGGAACATCCTCATCCAAGGATGCATAACCCCCAGCAGGTAGATCTGCTCTAGAAAGCACAGGGAACTCTTCCAGTAAACGTTCAATCTCATTTTCGCTATAAGCAAAAATATTGACCTCAGCCTGAGCTTCTAACTGGCTAATGGCTGCAAGGGGTACACCTCCAGCCTGAGCAAACCCATCGAGCAGACCGTCCTGAATTTGTCCGCCTTGGTCAGAGATACCACCATCAATAGTGGTAACATCATAACCAAGAAACTCCAGTATTCTCGGAACATAGACACTATTTGTACCACCAGCAGGCCCAACACCTAAACGCTTACCTTCAAGATCGGCCACCGATGTAATTCCGGACTGTTCCAGTGCGGCATAGTGAAAAATGGACGAATACATGGGAATAACAGCGCGAATATTTTCATGCTCTACACCGGCCATGACAGGACTCTTACCTTCAATAGCCTCTTGAGCCGGACCTAATGTAGTGAGGCCAAAATCATGTTCCCCCATCTGCACCATACTGACATTTTGCGCGGGGCCTCCCGTTACCTCAGTCCCGAGATTGATATCAAGCTCTTGACTAATGAGGTTAGCCAATCCTGCTCCATAAATATAATAAGTCCCACCTTGACTGGCCGTACCCATGACCAGGCTGGACGGCCAATCAGATCTATCTTCGTTAGCAAAAGCAATGGAGCTAATAGCAAGAGAGATAGCACCCACAGCAAGATTTGTTTTTTTCATTTTCATGTCAGCTCTCCTAAAAATATTTTTGTTTTGATTAATGAATGAAAAACTTTCACATTACGGCCTTCTTAAAGCATTATTCAAATGAATACACTTGAATACCTTTTCAGTTAACCCTACTTCTACACATCCCATATATAGAACTTTAGTCCAATTATATTATGATGGAATTGAGGATAGGTGGTCTCAATGACCAAGTGCTGCACCTGTCCTATCAGGTACGGTATTGCCATGATCCACTGATACCGCTATCTCACCGCTGAAGACCAAGCCATCGTCAGTCATCTGGACCGTGTCGCAGGTACTCGCTCGCCACACCATCGACCCTATCAAGGGCTACGATGCCAGTAGATTCACGAGCTGTTCAGCATCCATGCCGCCTCCTAAGATCGAAGAACGACTGATACCTGGCCGCTGGGAGGATGACCTCATCATTGTTGCTAACAATCGCTCTGCCATAGATACGCTGGTAAAGCACGCCACACGGTTGTTAACCCTGGTGAAATTGAATGGTACCACTGCCACGGCGGCAGCCGTTGGCTTCAGCGACAAGCTCAATGAGGTATCGCGCTCCCTGCGTTTCTCCATAACCTATTACCAGGGCAGAGAGATGGTGAAACATGCCGAGATCACGCAGAAGACTGAGACGGCGATCTACTTTGCTGACCCGCATAGCTCATGGCAGCAGGGCTCCAACGAGAATACCAATGTCTGTTGCGGCAGTACTTGCCGAAGGGCACGGACCTGTCGGTCTACAGCCAGGGAGCGCTTGACCCCATCGCCGTCTCACTGAATACACGGCCACGCAAGACTCTGGACTGGCGCACGCCGCTAGGAGTCAACGTTAAGGTACTCAAGAAGTCCATCGCCAGCCCAAGCATCCTTCAAAAGCGTTGCACTTGAGACCTGAGACCGCCGTTGAAAATCACCGGTTGCCCTCTTGTCTTGTTAGGCACTCTTATTAACTCTCCCCATTAGTACTGCAGTTGTAGATAAAATCTATACTCCGTTGATCACAACTCGTGAGTGAACGAGGTGCCCGATGCTGAACGAACTGACCCTTGAAAACATGCGTAAGCAGACCCGTGATTGGGAATCAGCGTTATCCTCATGGCTGACAGAGCTGGGCGGTTACGTCAAACGCGCCGAGGCTCGGAAGCGCCTCAGTGCCTATCTGCGGGGCCTATTGGGCGACGTCGAACGACGCAACAGTTGGCAGCTGGCGGAACACCAGGACGACGCACACCCCTACGGCTTCCAGCACTTGATCAACCGGGCTCGCTGGGATGAGGACGGCGTGCGCGATGCTGTGCGACAGCGTGTCTACGAGGCTCTGCGCTACGATGACGGGGTGCTGATAATGGACGAAACCGGGTTCCTCAAGAAAGGTCGCCATTCGGCAGGGCTCAAGCGCCAGTACAGCGGAACCGCAGGCCGGATCGAGAACTGCCAGATTGGTGTGTTCCTCGGCTATGCCAGTTGCTGGGGGCAGAGATTGATGGATCGCGCCCTTTTCCTGCCCCGGGATTGGGCAGACGATCGCGAACGCTGCCGCCAGGCGGGTATTCCGGAGGAGGTGAGTCACATGCCCAAGACGACGTTGGCCCGAGAGATGCTGAACCGGGCGCTGAATAGTGGCATCACGGCCCGCTGGGTGACGGGTGATGCTGTTTATGGCGAGTCCTTTCAGTTGCGCTGGACCCTGGAGGAGCGCGGTCAAGGCTATGTGATTGCGGTCAGCCGCAAGGCGTATGTCTGGCAGGGGCTGGAACAACGTAAAGTGGGCGACCTGCTGGAAACCCTGCCTGGGAACGCCGGCTGGATCCGGCTCAGCGCCGGGGCGGGTAGCCAGTGGCCCCGAGAGTATGACTGGGTATTTCTGCCGGTGAACCCGGGGCCTTTCGAGGAATGGCAGCGTGGGGTGCTGGTAAGGCGTCCCCTGGACGTCGGCCAGGAACTGACAGCGTATTTCACCTTCGCACCCTGCGGTACGTCGCTCGAAGACCTCGCGCTGGCGGCTGGGGCCCGGTGGAATATCGAGCGCTGTTTCCAGGAAAGCAAATCACGACTGGGACTGGATCAGTATGAGGTGCGGACCTGGCGTGGCTGGTATCGCCATATCACGCTGGTGATGGCGGCCTATGCTCTGCTGGTCACGTTGCGCCGACATCAGTTAAAAAAAGCCTGTTGCTGAACCTGGGTGGGCAAGGCCCATCGTTCTCTCCCTGACTGAAATGCGGCGATGGTTGTGCCTTACCCCCATTGCCCAGCGACGAAGGCGGCTGGAAGATGCGCTGCTGCACTGGTCCTGTTGGAGAAGACTTCACCAGCGTGTCACCCAGTACTATCACTGGGTAAGACGCCAACGGACAAAAGGAAGCATCATTACCTTGTCTCTCGATGACTATCTACAACTGCAGTACTAGGTGGTGTAATGAGGTTTCCGCCGCTCACTGCGCAGCGTCCACGCATTGCTCTGGCGTGGCACGCCTAATTAAATAGTGCTAAGCCCAAGCTCGCGATTCAGCTTATCGATAGTCGCCATTAGCTGTTCGCTACGCATGGCCTCCGCCTCGGTTTGCGGTGTTTCGTCGAGCGTGAGCTGACGATTTGATTTGAAGGAGAGATCGAGCAACATCACGCCTAACTTGGGATAGCCAAATCCCTTGCGCCAGAGATGGCATAGTCCTTGAATGAACGCTGCAACAAGCTCATGGCTGTCATCTTCAAGCGTCACCACGGTGCGTTCGCGATACTGGGGTAAATCGGTACGAAAAAGGTTGGTACGCATAAACACCATCACGGCCGACGTGACGCTGCCCTGCTTGCGTTACTTTTCTCCTGCGCGTGACGCATGCGTTCGAAGTGCTTCACGTAGACCGTGGGGGCTGTAAGTAAGCCGCCCAAAGCTGCGGGAGACCATTATCTGCTGTTTAGGCAGGCTCATGTCATCCAAGGTAATGGCGTTTTCACCGCGCAGTTACCACACGAAGCGCTTCTGTACCATGGAGAACCGCTTGCGTATCTGCTTGAGGTCGGCTTCGAGCAGTTGCCAAGCCGTCTTGATCCCCATCACGTTCAGGCGCTCCCCCTTCCGCTTGGCGACTACCCACAGCTCGCTGGGCTATCTGTCACCCGCAGCGTATGCCCATCAGTGCGCTTGAAGGAGCGATGTCTCTCTCACATTGAAGGCGGACCTAAGTCAGGGGGGGGGGGGAAGGTCAGGTGGATCGGGTTATGGGGGAAAGATCAAACATCACCAAACGGTTCCCACTGTAGCGATGCTCGTAATTATACCACTGCATGAAACAGCAACCCACTTCTGCGTCGCCAACAAGTCAACATAGCCATCAATCAGGTAGTCCGGACGGTTTGCAGGTGCGAAGAGCGACTCCGAAATGACATTATCATAAAAATCTGAAGGCGACTGTACGACGGCATCGCCACGTCTCTTGTAAAAATACCTAGAGAACTCGACTAATTGTTTATATCCCAGCAGAGGTTTGACAGGCAACCTACAGCATCGCTCTCATTTTCGATAGGGTGTAAATATGTGTATAGAAATGATGGAGGTTGCACACCCCGCCTACCGAGTATTCAGGGCGTCACATGGCGGAAAATTACTTTATTACGATACACAGAACTCTTTTGCAAAAAAAAACATTTTGCTAATTAGCATATCAAAACGCGAACTAAAAAGGATAATCCCGATCATTGATAGCCTTCCCGCTGATATACGGGTAATAATACCTTATTTTACTAAAAATAATTCAAAAGATAACTTAGTGGGACTACACGATATTCAACGTATAACAAATGATATAATAGAATTAATGGAAGCCACCTTTACATCACCCATCTATTTAGCAAGTAACCCTATCGGAGACTACATCTCCCTGCAATTAAACACGCTCCGCCCGAACTTAGCAGCGTCACTAATATTGTCAAAATGCAATTTATTTCACAAAACAGAGCCTGGGTGGCTAAAAAATATAGAAAATCGGCTTTTTTAACTTAGCATCATTTCAAATCTTAAGTTTACAATGCGTCCCCAAAGAAAAAACTACTTATCAGCGAGAAAATTTAAACGTCAAGCGTGCACGCTTGGCTCAAATTGAGGAGTTGCTCCTATGACACGACGCATTCCTAGTACAACAGCACTGATAGCTTTCGAGGCTACTGCACGCATGGGAACTTTATCCCGAGCTGCAAGTGAACTATGCCTTACAGAAAGTGCTGTTAGCAAACAAGTATCAAAGTTGGAGGATTACCTTGCGTTAAAGCTTTTTGATCGGTTTCATGGACGCGTTACGCTAAGCGAGGCTGGGAAAAATTATTTCATTGAGGTCCGCAAGACCCTTGATAAGCTAGAAGCCGATACACAATCGGTTATAAATTTTCATCAAGGACGGAAGGAGCTACGTCTTGCGGTATTACCAACGTTCTCAAACAAGTGGCTCTTACCACGGCTGAAAAGTCTATCTAATTCTAATTTAGACATTATAGTAAACATTAGTGGTCGGCCAGACCCGTTCGTTTTCGAGGAATCGGAATTTGATGCGGCAATACATTTCGACCACCCAAATTGGACGGGGTGTCAAAAGCATACTCTTTTTAGTGAGGATTTAATTGCCATCCTTAATCCAAGTTACTTCGATGGCAAAGATTTTGAAAAAAATATAAATAAATTTCCTCTCTTACATAAGTCTAGTCGTGATGATGCGTGGAAACGTTGGTTATCCCAAACAAATATACAGCACTCTAGCCAAACCTCTGGTCCTCGTTATGATTCCTTTGCGAATGTTATCGAAGCCGTGCGCTCGGGAATGGGAGTTGCTCTCGTCCCCAAGCTCTATGTAGCGCATGAATTAGAGTCTGGAGAACTATTTCAGTGCTCCTCACATGTACTCAGAAATGAAAAAACTTACATTCTCATTCTCCCTGAACGTGAGCAGCTTTCAGTAAGCCTACAAATGTTTGTGGAATGGGTTAAGAAAGAAGCGCATTTTTTCAATTTGCAACGAAACAAGTTGGAAGCAGATACCTATCCCACGAACACAATAGCTATGTAACGGGTCATTTAGAACAATGGCTTCCATGGCTCAGCGTGAAATCGATAACTTTCACCATACGACGTAACATAGCCGAAGCCGGGGAAGTCAAGATGCATACCACCAACTAGCATTTGATCGGTAGATACCATATCTAACACGCGTTTGCGTGTTGCCGCAGCCACGTGGGGGTCACTATCAAAATCTAATGTTACTTCCGGGTGAGGAATTTGAATACTTGGCACATGAACAATATCTCCCCAGATCATGAGAGTATCGTTACCAGAAGTGACGAGATAAGCAGTATGACCGGGTGTATGCCCAGTCATCGGCATGGCCACAACCCCAGGAAAGACTTCTCCACCGCCGGTAAAGGGAGATAACTGTTGCTTATAAGCTTCTAGTTGCTTGCGAGCAGCGCGAAAATAGCGATCTTGCTTGCGTTTATCCACCCTAGCCATTTCTGAATCGTTCGACCAATGTTTTATCTCGTTTTCATGAACAATAATCTCGGAATTGGGGTAAATACGCTTTCCATCGTCTGTTGTTAAGCCATTGGAATGGTCTGGATGCATATGTGTCAAAAGTACCTTATCAATATCTTGTGGAGTAATATTTGCAGCCCTAAGATTCTCATTCAAGTGGCCGAGTGTAGAACCCATACTGTTTCCGGAGCCTGTTTCTATTAGAGCGGTGCGGCCTTGGCTTCTAACTACATAAGCATTTACAGATATACGAGGAGGCGATTGCAGGCAGGCATTTTTCATTAATTTCTCACCTTCCTTAGGCGTTATGCCTTGTAATATGTCATAGCTAGTGTCAAGGTAACCGTCACATAAAGCTGTAACTACAATATCTCCAACCTTTCTATGATAAATGCTAGCAACTTGTTGCATAATTTATTCTCCTATATTTTAACGTCGTAGGCTTGAGAAAATTCTCAATTTCGAGCAAAAATGTTCTCTGCCTGGTAGGCGAAGCAGCGTATGCGCGGTTGCTTGGAAAAGTAGTGAATGTATATATTCTCTAGCAACTGCATGAACTTATTCATAACTTCCTGCGTGCGTTGATCACTGTATCTAAATTTAATTTCGATATAAGCATCTTTCCCAGTAAAACTTTCTAAAACGTTTACGAATATGATATGTACTTTATTTTCTTCGGCCCCCAGGACAGCAGTACAAATGTCAGTACACTCACGCATAAACATTACTTTACTGTCATGATTCTGCACAAAATGAGAGGGTGGTGTAAAAATAGTCACATTAGGCATAAAGATCCCTTCATTATTAATTTAGTACTAAATAAATATAAATAATTATCACTTATATTTATGGGAGTCGACTTAGCGATACAAATAGTAACACTACATGCTGTAACTGCCGATGCTTTCTGATTTAGGGAAGCTCTGAAAAAGTCACTGCCATCAGCGATAATACGGCTATCGTCAACTGCATAGGATTCAGTGCTGCCATGGATCAAATCACCTTCTCAGAAGCCGAGTACCAGAACAAGAAGCGAAAGACCCGCCGCGAACTCTTTCTGGAGCGGATGGACAAGCTGATCCCCTGGACGCAGTTGGAGAAGAAGGTAGCCCGTTATTACCCCAAGGGCGAGAGCGGGCGGCCTCCGTATCAACTGTCTGCCATGCTCCGCGTCCATTGCATGCAATTGTTTTACAACCTGAGCGATCCGGCCATGGAAGACGCCCTCTACGAGATCGAGTCCATGCGCCAATTCGCCGGTTTGAAACTGGACCGATTGCCGGACGAAACCACGATTCTCAAGTTTCGCCATTTTCTGGAACGCCACGGCCTTGGCAAGGTGCTGTTCCAGGAAGTGAACAACCACCTGGAGAAAAATGGCCTGATGCTGCGCGAAGGGAGCATTGTCGATGCCACTATCATTTCTGCGCCTAGTTCCACCAAAAACAAAAAAGGCGAGCGCGATCCGCAAATGCACCAAACTAAAAAAGGTAGCTCTTGGCACTTTGGCATGAAAATGCACATAGGTGTCGACGATAAGCTTGGGTTGATTCACAGCATTGAGACCACGGCTGCCAATGTCCATGACATTGTGCCTGCCGATAAGCTCCTTCACGGTGAAGAGCAACGCGTCTTCGGTGATGCCGGTTACCTTGGTATTCAAAAACGAGACGAGCACAAGCACCGCAACGATGTCTCTTGGTATATTGCCAAACGGCCTGGCACCCGCAAGCAGCTAGATGCCAGGCGACAGAAAGTCGAAAAAATCAAAGCCAGTATCCGTGCCAAGGTGGAGCACCCCTTTCGGTACATCAAACAAGTTTTTGGTTATGGCAAGGCTCGCTATCGTGGACTGGCCAAAAACACTCAGCGCCTGCACTTGCTGGCGGCGTTCAGCAACCTGCTGATCAGTGAGAAATACCTATGGGAATAGGGCGATTGCGCCCGTTTTCCGCTCAATGAGCGGGAAACGGGCAAAAATACACAAAGAACGGGAGAAGAATGTCTGAATTTTCGATTTTTTCTCGGCTCAAGTGAGCGGTGATGAATATCGGCAGTTATTCAGACCTTCCTTAGGCAAGCCTCAAAAGCTTCTCGATTTTTTTATCATTTGGATATTTAATATCAGAATATACAACCAATTGATGTCATATACATACACTTGTAATCCTAAAAAATTACGCTTTTCTGCAGGCTTTGACTGAAAAAGTTAGTATTAGCTCTGCACTTACCTCGTTCAATGCATGCACATCGACTCCTGCCTCCATTAAATTAAAGTCAAAATAAAGTAACTTCAACAACCTCGTATGAGTGGCAGTTATTTAGGTCCCAATATTGGGCATAACATCTAGTCGCACAACTATACCTTGAGTGTTAGGAGAGGCTGCCGGATAAAGCCGCATAATAGACGGGTCATGGCCTGGCACGATATGATTCTCAGTCTCGGCAACTGCTGTTACTGAGTCTATCGCAGCAAAATAAGAAGGTATATCGTGAACCACAGGATAGGGACGCAGTAAAAGCATATTATCGAAATAGTGCATTGCGTCCGAGGCAATCGCAACACGACCGCGGTTTGTTTCAACTGCAGCAAATTGGAGACCAGGGGAATGCCCACCAACTTCATGAACGGTTAACCCCGGTGCAATCTCAGTAACCCCTCGATGGTAGCGTACACGCTCTGCGTAAAGCAGCCTGATAAACGAACAAATATGATCCACATCGTATGGCGCCCGCATAAATGAATTACACATGCAAGGGCTAACAGCATGCTGAATTTCGATCGGGCAAGCATGGAAAGTAGCATTTGGAAACAAGTCGAAATTACCTGCATGGTCCCAGTGCAGATGTGTGACAATAACTGTATCTACTTGATGTGGCTCTATACCCAGGCTCCGCAGTCCATCCGAAGGACATCGCAGAAAGTCATTTCCACGTTTCTTGCAGGTTTGCTCATCACAGCCTGTATCGATTAAAATGACACGGCCATAACCAATAGCGAGCCAGACGAAAAAATCCATTGCCAAAGGAGTATCATGCGGGTCGGCTTTCATACCTATAAAATTTTCGTATCGTTGGCGACCTTGATTAGTGGCGTAGCGTATGGCATATAATTTATAAGACATTTAACTTTCCTTTGGCTTAACCTAACAAACTAGCGTGGCAACTTTCGCATTGCGGGGGAACTCCTCGCATATTGCGGAGGAAAATCGACCTTAACTTTTAGTAGCTCAGCGGCGTGCCATGCCCATCGAGGATCATAGGTCATGCCACGCCCGATCGCGACAAGGTCTGCTTGGCCTTTGGTAAGAATTTCTTCGGCTTGCAAACCATCCATAATATGTCCTACAGCAATGGAAGGTAAATCTGTAGCACGGCGGACCTCCTCAGCGAATGGCACTTGATATCCTTTATGAACGGGGATTTTCTGATTTGGTGAAATACCGCCACTTGAGGTAGCAATATAGTCGCACCCGAGCATGCTAAGTTCACGAGCGAAGACAACAGAATCTTGGATAGTCCAGCCGCCCTCGACCCAATCTGTAGCAGATATACGCACACCGAGAGGCTTGTGCTCAGGCCAGACTGCTCGGATTGCCCGAAACACTTCTAGCGGATATCGCATCCGGGCCTGGAGATCTCCTCCGTATTTATCTTTACGAGTATTGCTAAGCGTTGAAAGGAAAGTATTTAAAAGATAACCATGAGCACAATGTAATTCAATGAGGTCAAATCCTATCTCGTCGGCCCGAATAGCTGCATCCATATAATGCTGTTTTAACTTATCCATCTCAATGTGATCGAGCTGCTGCGGGATTGGTCGACCCGGATAAGGCAAAGAGGAGGCACTGACTAGATCCCAACCACTTTCCTCTGGCAAAAGGCCTTTACTTCCCTGCCAGGGTGCACTCATCGAAGCCTTACGACCAGCATGAGCTAATTGGATACCCAATTTTGTATTGCTATGGCAACGCGCGAATTCTACTATTCGCTTTAGACAAGGTACTTGGTTATCCGACCATAGGCCAAGGCAGTTCGGGCTAACTCGGCCTTTAGGCTCAACTGCTGTTGCCTCAAGGATAAGTAAGCCAGCACCAGAAATCGCTAGATTGCCTAAATGCATGAAATGCCAATCTTTAGCACGCCCGGTTTCATCAGCCGAATACTGCGCCATTGGCGATACCACTATTCGGTTATCTAGAACCATCCCGCGCATTTTGAAAGATGAGAATAAATGATTTGTCATTATTTTTTTCCTAACCCAGCATTACTTCAGGAAGAAAAAGTGCGATGCCTGGAAGTGATAACAAGAGAGCAAGAACTATTAGTTCAAGAATTACAAACGGAATTACCCCGATATAAACTTCCTTTGTCGAGACTTGGCCATCTGACGCACTAATCGCAGCAAAAATATTTATACCCACAGGAGGAGTCATGCAAGATAATTCAATTAATTTAACCATAACTATGGCAAACCAAATCGGATCGTATCCTAGGCCCACCACAAGCGGGTGCACGATAGGAACCGTCATGACCATCATTGAAATTGGATCCATGAGCATGCCTAGCACTATATAAACCAAAACAAGTGCTAAGATTATCATCCAAGGTTCAAAACCGTGATTATTAACAAAGTCCAGTAGGACATCGATAAACCCGGTCACAAGGAGAAGTCGCGAGAAAGCCGTGCCACCCATAACGATGAAGAAGAGGGCAGCTGTTATAAGGGCCGCATCACCAACATTTTTAACCAGTTCGTTCTTACTGAGGCGGCGAAGTACCCAGCCGACAAGAAGCACACCAAATGCACCTATTGCTCCAGCAGCAGAGGGCGAAACAAGGCCTGAGTAAATACCACCAATCACGATGAAAGAAACGAAACCTATAGGCCATACGCCTTTAATACTTTTCAGCCGTTCTTGGAGAGAATACTGTTTAACTGCAGGCGGTGCCCAAGCTGGTTTAATGCGTACTAAAAAAGCTATACCTATAAGGTAGATAATTCCAGTTAAAACACCAGGTATTATACCCGCCATAAGTAATTGGCCAATAGACTCACTCGTCAAAACTCCATAAAGAACGATAGTTATTGAAGGTGGTATCATAGCAGCAAATGTACCAGCTCCTATAATGCATCCGACTCCCGCACCTTTATTGTAGCCAAGTGATATCATTTCAGGCAAAGCAATACGTGTAAATAGAGCTGCACCAACTATAGTTGATCCATTGACGGCACCAAAGCCTGCCGCTGCAATAACTGTGGCCATATAAAGACCGCCACGAATTTTTGCGAGCCACATATTAGCTGCTTGATAAATATCTTTAACGATACCTGTTGATCCAGCAATTAATCCCATCAATACAAACATGGGTATAGCGGCAAAAGTATAATTGGCGGCCGTATTGTAAGGCAATGTTTGAAATGTCGTTAATGTGTAGTTAGGTCCGACAGCAAACATCATTCCTGTGGCCGAGACCAGCAGCATCGAAACAGCTACTGGAATGCCGAAAGCCATCAAGCCGAGCATGACAAGGATACTAATTGTGGCAATGAGAGTTGGATCCATTACTTTATATCCATTGGTTTCTTTTCATTATCTATCACTTGGACAGAATGATCATATCTACCATTTTTTTCTACAATTCCCCATATTAACTCACGTATACATTCAATACTGGCAACCGCCAAACCTAGCGCGGCAAACACTTTCGCAAGCCAAACGGGGACAGGAAGAAACCCGGCAGAGATTTCGTTATGCAGCCAGCCCTTGTATGCCGTAATACTCATCCGCCATAACAGAAACCCCAGCGCAGCTAGCGTTAAAACAAGAATGGCCATTTTCGCGAAACGAGTCAGCCGGGGTCCGTAGTTACTACTAAAAATATCTACAACCACATGACTCCCTTGCTTCTGGGCAAAGGCAAGAGCGGAGAAAATCGTCACCGCGAGTAGCGCCTCGCTAATCTCTACGGCGCCTACTACTGGTTTATTTAAAAAAGCACGCCCCACACTATCTGCAGCGCCTATAGTTAGTATAATCACGACACTCAGCCCAGAGATAAAAAGCATAGTATTAACTAACTTAACAGCTATTCTGTCTATCCAAAGCAGTAGCCTAGCCCCGCGACTCTGTCGCGGGGCATAGACAGAATAGGACACCTTATGTGGAGTCTTATTCTTATCCATTGTTTTCATCCATAAATTTTCGGATGTCAGCAGCTACGCTTTTGGCCGCATCGCACCGGCCACTATCACACATTGATTTTTCCCAAGCATCTAGGAGATTGGGGACAACTTCTTTGAGCTGTTCTTGCTCCACGAACTCAACGATTTGTACGCCAGATTCTTTAGCAGACTCTATAGTTTGTTGCTCAAGTTTCGAGAATTCTTCTTTCTCGTATGCTTCAGCGACATCGGCTGCTTCCGCTATAGTTTCTTTAAACTCTTGCGACCACGTATCATAAGCATCCTTGCTTACGAAGCTGGAATAAGCAGCAATAGCTCCTAGATTTATATTACTCCAGTATGGAGCAACTTCTGCAACCTTAAGGAAACCTGCTCCTTCAATAGAAAGATAAGCGCAATCAAGGCTGCCCCGCTGAAGCCCTTCGTAGACCTCAGTCATTGCAATATTTACCGGCACAGCGCCGAGCTGGTCAAACATTTTAGGAGGCCATTCACCAAAGGTACGAACTCGAAGTCCTTCAATATCTTCTATCGTGCGAACAGGTGTAGTACATTGCAGTCGATAGGGGGGAAGTCCATGGAAAAGAATAGGATGTACGCCATTTTCGGCCAATTCCTCTTGCACATAGGTGTTATTCTGAGCAAGGTATTTTTGTGTTTCCATTGCCAGTATCGGATCATTCCAGGTCAACGGAAGACTATTCACAAGGCTCATAAGCGGCATTTGCCCAGGATAGTATGCCGGGACGAAACTGCCAACATCTACCGCCCCATTGGCTGTTAACTCAAGTAGCTCATTACCTCCACCCATCGCGCCCGACCAATAAAAACGTGCATCAACCTTACCATCTGTACGCTTACTTAGTTCCTCAACGAACAACTTATCGGCTTGAGAGGAACCCCAGGCTTCTGCCGAAAAATGAGCCCAGCGCAAAGTTTTTTCAGGTATATTGTCATTAGCATTTACAAAAGTGCTTCCTGCGAGAAAAGCTCCGATTATAAAGCCACCCTTAAGTACGTTATTTATAATCA
Source organism: Vreelandella sp. DA03-1M (assembly GCF_055725665.1). Lineage (NCBI taxonomy): Bacteria > Pseudomonadati > Pseudomonadota > Gammaproteobacteria > Oceanospirillales > Halomonadaceae > Vreelandella > Vreelandella sp. DA03-1M. Next base: position 404,449 of record NZ_CM146798.1, on the reverse strand, counting down.
TTGTCTGCACTCCTTCCAAAGATTTTTGTTGTGTTCGCTTCTAACTTTTACCTTCTACTTTTACTTGCTGCGTTGCGTCCAGCTATCCTTCCAAAGACACTTCCTCGTAAGACTGATGTGGCACCAGTATAGGTACCCTGATACATACCAATCACCTCCCCCACGCCGTAAAGCCCCTGAATTGGTCGGCCATCTCCGTCGAGCACTTCGCTCTTGCTATTGACTTTGAGCCCGCCAAAAGTAAAACAATTTCCACAAATAATTGGATAGGCCATAAAAGGTGGACTATCAATTGACCGCGCCCAATTTCTCTTACTAGGTAAATACCCTTGCTCTGTTCTGAGCCCATCTGGCCTTAATGGATCAAAAGGGCCTTCTATACAAGCTGTGTTATAAGCTTCAACCGTGTCAGTTAGCGCTTGCACATCAAGCTCAAGCTTTTCCGCAAGCTCTTCAAGGCTAGAAGCCATTATAGGCTGTTGGTCAGTACGTACAGAGCGCTGCCAATTCGGCACATCATTGATTTTGCTATCCAGAATTGTATAAGCAATTCCCTGAGGTTGTTCTAATATTTCTCTCGTAATAGCTTCATAAGTTGCGTCTACACTGGCCGGCGCTTCATCCACGAACCTTTTAGCCTGTCGGTTCACAAGAATACCGTAGTTAAAGACAAGCACAATTGGTTCAGGCGCACCAGAGCGTGGATCTATCGGCTCCGCATGAAAACTCGTGAAATCACCACCACCAGCTGCACCCACTTTGAGGGCCATCTCTATACCCTCTCCCCGGTCATAATAGCCACCCCGAGCAACAGGACGAATATATCGAGAACGGGGACCTATATAGCGGGCCTGCATTTCATAATTTCCCTGAAAGCCGCCACTTGCAAGAATTACCTTGGGTGCTTTGATAAGTAGGGGGCCTTCTGGCCCACGGGCCTTTATACCGCAGACCATACCGCCTTCATCCATATAAAGGCTTGTGGCCGTAGTCTCATAACGAATATTAGCACCATTTTTTTCGATCCAATCAGCAAGGGTCTCTACAACGGCCAGGCCACCACCAAGTGGAACGATGCGTGAAGTGCTAGTAGTTATGAAATACCCGGGCATCGAATCGAAGCGCACCCCATACGTCTGTAGCCACTCCAGTGTCGGTCCAGCCTCATCGGAAAATGTAGAAATCAGCTCAGGGTCTGTGAAAGGGTGCGCTTTGACAATGGAACCCCAGTCTTCATAAGAACTCCCCGAAGCTTTTATCAATTCCGGGTCTAGGTGATGTCCCGCATTCTCCGCAAAATGGCTCTCGAAATCATCTGCCACCTCACCTACGTTTTTCATGCGAAGAGTAGCTTCGGTCCAGCGTGTATTACCACCGCGGTCCTCTTTGCAAGAACGCTCCAAAAGCGTAACGTTAGCACCCGCCTCCATTGCTGAAACCGCAGCTGTTAATCCTGATATACCACAACCGACAATGACTATGTCGCTTTCCATCTCAGCGTGCTTCATAAATTTCCCCAATTTTGGCTAACCAACCAAGAATACGTTTTCTTTGTGTTCTAAAGTTAATTTAGACTAATATTTACGAACAAAAGGACTTGGCATTTCAAGATCAGTTGAAATCCACACGCTTTTTGCTTCCAAATATTCTTTTACCGCTTCGATACCGCCTTCACGCCCTATGCCGCTATGCTTGAAGCCGCCGAATGGCGTGGTATAGCTGGTGGAGCGATAGTTATTTATCCATACCGTTCCGGCCTTTAGCTTATCAGCCATCAACATTGCACGATGGAGATTTGAGGTCCAGATTCCTGCCGCCAGTCCAAAGCGAATATCATTCCCAATTCGCACAGCATCTTCCTCGTCCTTGAATTTAATCACTGAAAGAACGGGGCCGAAAACTTCTTCCTGCGCGATACGCATATCGTTGGTTACATCCACAAAAACTGTTGGCTCTACAAACTGGCCACAGCCATATGCCTCCCCCGAAAGCCGGTTGCCTCCCGCTACGCACCGAGCCCCCTCTTTTTTAGCAATATCGATGTAGGAAAGGACTTTCTGAAATTGAGGTTCTGTCGCCACCGGCCCAATCTGAGTTGATTCGTCGGCAGGGTCGCCGATCTTCGCTGATTGAGTAATTTTGACAAGTTTCTCAACGAATTCATCATGAATTGATTCTTGAAGTAATAGGCGCGACCCAGCCATACAAGTCTGCCCACCAGCGGAGAAAATACCAGTAATAACACCATTAACTGCATTGTCGAGGTCAGCATCATCAAAAACTATATTTGGCGACTTTCCTCCAAGTTCGAGTGACACACGTTTCAGTCCATCTGCCGCAGCGGAATAAACCTTACGCCCACCTTCATCCCCGCCAGTAAAGGCAACACGTGCAACATCAGGGTGGCGCACCAGAGGGTCACCAGCCTCCATTGCGAAGCCGGAAATTACATTAAAGACTCCAGCTGGAACCCCCGCCTCTATAAACAGCTCTGCTAGATCATAAAGTGAAGCCGATGTGAATTCTGAGGGCTTACATACCATCGTGTTACCAGCGCAAAGCGCTGGAGCCACTTTCCAAGCAGTAAGCAGCAATGAAGAATTCCACGGGGTAATACTGGCTATAACCCCCATTGGCTCATATTTTATATAATTAAAGACCTTAGGCTTGTCTATCGGAACAACAGATCCTTCGATTTTGTCCGCCAATCCTGCATAATAATAAAAATATTTTGCCACATACTTAACTTGGCCTAAAACTTCACTCATTAGCTTGCCATTATCGCGGCTCTCTACTTTGGCAAGCTGGTCTGCATTCTTTTCGATCAGGGCACCAACTTTGTATAGCAATGCTCCTCGTTCACTTGCCGACATACTTCCCCACGGCCCATCAAGTGCTTTTTTTGCCGCAGCCACAGCCCTATCTACATCGGATTCACGGGCGCGAGGAATCTTAGCCCAAGGCATCCCAGAAAAAGGATCAAGGCTGTCAAACCACTCTCCCTTCGATGGGTTAGTAAATTCGTTATTAATAAATAATTTGTAATTTTTCATAACTGACTCTTGTCTCTTTAAAAATGCCGGATGGTGAGATTTATAATTAACCGTATATACGCCCGAATCAAATGAAAATTTGGCAAACACACTTGAGCATTTGGAATAGGAATAAGTTTCGATCTTAATTTTCCACTATGCTCCTTTATAAAAAAAACATGCATACGACGTCACCCCCAGATTGAGTAGCGCTACCCTTTATATAGGTAAGCGACCACTAACCACATCTAGGCAGATTTCGCTTAGATCGGTAATGTCTCTTTCCACTGCCAGGGCAACAGCGTGTTGAGGTCATCATCGTCTAGGGTGGGCAGTGTCGCGAAGACATACTGCAAGTAGTCGTAAGGCGAGAGACCATTGGCTTTGGCGGTTTCGATCAGGCTGTAGATCGCCGCGCTGGCATGAGCACCGCTCGGAGTATGGCTGAACAGCCAGTTTTTACGGCCGATTACGAACGGACGGATGGCGTTCTCCGCCGGATTGTTGTCCAGTGGGATCAGCCCATCGTCCAGGAACCGGGTCAGCCGGGGCCACTGGTTATCCAGGTAGTGCAAGGCTTTACCCAGCGCACTCCTGGGCAGCACCTGCATCAATGACTTGTCGAGCCAGGTGCGGAGTTGATCGATCAGTGGGCGACTCTTCTGTTCACGCAGCGCGTAACGCGCGTCGGGCTCAAGGGCCTTCGCCTGTTTTTCCACGCCGTACAGCTTCTGGATCTGGTTCAGCGCCCAGTCCGCTTTGCCGGTTTTGCCTTTGGGCTGCACCTTCTGGGCCTCGACGAACTTACGTCGGGCATGCGCCCAGCAGCCCGCATGGGTGAGCCCATTGCGACGCACGACCTCGGCGTAGCCTTCATAGCCATCGGTGATCAAGCGGCCTGCATAGTTGCCCAGTAAGCGAACGGGCACTCGCCCCGCACGGCTGGCGTCATAATCGAACAAGACGACCTGCTGACCGGGTGGCCCACCTCGTTGCACCCACATATACGACGTCGCACTAGCGGCACGATCTGCTTCTTGATTGACCTGGAGTGTGGTCTCATCCATATGGAACAGAGGAGCGGTCAGCAGATGCTGGCGTAATGTCTCGATCAGCGGAGCTATGCGTTCTCCCGCCTGTACCATCCAGCGTGCCAGGGTGTTGCGGGGGATCTCAGCACCGTGGCGGGCAAATACCTGGCTATGCCGATAAAGCGGTAGCGCGTCCTGGTACTTGGCGGTCGCGACATAGGCGAGCAGCGTGGCGCTGGCATTACTCTTGGGCAACAGCTTGGCAGGCGCCGGGGCGATCTTAACGCCCTCTTCGCACGCCGGGCAGGCATATTGGTGTCGCACATGGCGGATCACCTCGATCCGGGCAGGACGACAACGCGGTGGCACGGGAAAACCCTGCACGATTAACCGATTTTCCCACGCCATCAGGTCGGCTAACGTCACGGCTTGCGCTTCAGCATACGCGCTTAACGGCATCTACAACGCGGCGGCATAAGACAGGTGCCCTAACCAAAATGCTTGAGTGGAATTGAGGTCGCGACTCATGATGATCTCCAATGCTAAGGAGACTACCAGTGTGATCAGCCAACATTAATGTGGGTAGATGGGTTTTATGGCCCGCTTACTTATATAGAAATAATACAGCTGGCTCCAGGTTCGCCATCTTTAGAGAATACTCAAGCTCACTGGCTAGCCTTCTGGGGGCAGGCAAAAATAGTGTGTATAGCTGGAAAACCAACACTATCCCCAGCTATACAGCGACAATTACTTGGTAGGCAGACGGCAACTATTGTGGCCAGCTATCAAAGCTTAATGGTCGGGTCACCAAAGCCTTGAGGTACATAGAGGTTGTGCTTTCCAAGATTTTTGACATTTGTTTCCCCACAAAGCGCCATAGAGATATCCAGTTCTTTATGGATGATTTCGAGTGCCTTCGTCACGCCTGCCTCACCTTCAGCACCTAACCCATAGGTGAAAGCTCTGCCGATATAGGTACCCGTGGCTCCAAGAGCTAGGGCCTTCAGCACATCCTGGCCGGAGCGAATTCCTGAATCGAGGTGAACTTCTACATCATCACCTACAGCGTCCATAATCGCTGGTAGCATGCGAATAGAGCTAACGGCACCATCCAACTGACGACCGCCGTGATTTGAGACAACTATGGCATCGGCGCCTATCTCGACGGCCCTCCGAGCATCCTCAGGCTCCATAATGCCCTTAACAATCAGCTTACCTCCCCACCACTCCTTGAATTGGGCTATACGACTCCAATCCAGCGAGGCGTCAAACGCTTCCGCTGTCCAAGAGGAAATAGAAGAAGGGTCGGTAACCCCTTTTGCATGACCTACGATATTTCCGAAGGAACGACGTTTGGTACGTAGCATCTCCAGGCCCCAGGGGACCTTGGTGGCCATGTTGGCTATCGAGCGCGCGGTCATCTTAGGAGGGGCCGAAAGTCCGTTCTTAAGGTCCTTGTGACGTTGGCCGAGCACCTGCAAATCGACCGTGATGACAATCGCTGAACAGTTGACTGCTTTGGCACGCTCGAAAAGACGACGCATGAAATCGTCATCCTTGAGCGTGTATACCTGGAACCAGAACGGCTTTGTCGTATGCTCAGCCACGTCTTCGATCGAACAGATCGACATAGTAGATAGCGTAAAGGGCACACCGAACGCCTCGGCAGCCCGTGCCGCCTTAATCTCACCGTCGGCAGACTGCATTCCCGTAAGCCCAACAGGTGCCAGCGCCACTGGCATTGCCACATCTTCGCCGATCATTTGACTACGCGTGGAGCGCCCAGACATGTCAACTGCAACACGCTGTTTGAAATGTATATTATTGAAATCAGTTGTATTTTCTCGGAATGTTTGTTCTGTCCAACTCCCGGATTCAACATAGTCATAGAACATTTTAGGGGTGCGCCGTTCATAGCGCTGTCGAAGATCTTCAATATTGGTGTAGGTCGGCATGTTCGCTCCGGAGTCAGGTACTGCCATGGTTATTGTTCACATTATTTATTTACTGCCACCTAAAGGTTATTCAGGTTGGCTTTGGTCGAATCAAACAGGTTCAATACTGGTCATAACTATTTGATTTTCATTTACATACCCCTGTGGATATCTAACAGCAATTCGACTACGGCCTGTGGTGATGTGATCATTGCATCGTGCCCGGCATCTATTTCCAGGTAGCTCCAGCCTAGTTGCTTCTTGGCAATAGCACGGGAAGCGGCGAGCGGTTCGTAATCCGGTTTAACAGCGACATAGGTTGATGGCAAACCATTGCCAATAAGTCCGTTCAACCGGCACGTATCTTCGTAGGTGGAAACCGGGTGTGGCGTGCAGTTGGCTTCGACCCAAGCCTTGTCCGCAGGATCGGTTATGCCGAAAGCGCTTGCGTCAGGAACCGGCATTGAGAGGCTATTGGAAAATTGAGCGGCTTGTTGGCGTCGCTCAGCAGCGATGTTGGGAGGCAAAATTGAGAAGGCGCTGTCACCATCCTCTAAAATCATTGCGTCCAGATATACTAGGTGGCGGATGCGGGAAGGGATTCGCTCTGCAGCGCCAGTGATGCCAATACCACCAAAGCTGTGCCCGACCAGAATAACGTCATGGAGATCTTCACCCTCAATGAGATCTACCAAATCCTGAATAAACGTGTCCAGCGTTATGTCTTGTGACATCAAATTTGCTCGGGCACCGAGCCCAGGTAGTGTCGGCGTCAATACACGGTGGCCGCTAGCCGCAAGGGTTTCCATCACTCGCTTCCAACACCAGCCGCCATGCCAGGCTCCATGTAACAGGACGAAAACCCCTTTACGGTTGTTTTGTTTAATACCATTCAACGTACTGCACTCCGGGCATTGGTGGGCTAACCTGCGTTCTGCTTATCCAATGATGCTAAGGCCACATTCGCCAAAAACACGATTCCATGAGGAATGATGCTGTCATTGAAATCGTATTTCTGGCTGTGAAGGCCGTGAGTATGATCCTTGTCGCCCGCTCCTAGGTGAACATAGGCACCAGGACGTTCCACGAGCATGTAAGAGAAGTCCTCGCTGGCCATGCTAGGCTTATAGTTCTGCTGAAGCGCATCTTCTCCAAAGCAACTTCTTATCACGCCCCTTGCCGTTTTGACGGCATCGGCTTCGTTGACAGTAGCAAGGAATTTATTGTCTATGATCAGGTCGATCTTAATTTCATAATAATGCTCGAGGCTATCGCAGACGCGCTTCAGAGCACCTCTGACGATATCACCGGCCTCCTCATCAATGGCGCGAATCGTACCGGTCATGGTGGCAGTATGGGGGATCACATTGAATCCGCTCATACTGCCGGCTTGAATTGCGCATATACTCAAAACTGCAGGACTCAGCGGGTCGATTTCCCTCGACACGATGGTATGCGCCTTATTGATTAGTTCAGCAGCGATCCGGATCGGATCGATACACCCGTGCGGATTGAGGCCACCGTGACCGCCACGGCCATTAATAGTTATATCGAATTTGTCCCCGCTCGCCATGATGGGTCCCTCGAGTAGGCCGAACTTGCCAACAGGAAGATCCGGCCAGTTATGCAGACCATAAATCTCGTTAATAGGAAACCGCTCGAACAGGCCATCATTAATCATCGCCTTTCCGCCACCGACACCCTCCTCCGCCGGCTGAAATACAAAGTAGACGGTCCCTGAAAAATCATTGTTGGCCTGCAGATGCTCTATAGCACCTAAGAGCATTGTGCTGTGTCCATCGTGTCCGCAGGCGTGCATGCAGCCAGGATTTGCTGAGGAATGCTGAACCCCACTGTGCTCTTCAAGCGGCAGCGCGTCCATATCAGCTCGCAGACCAACACTGGCCATCCGGTGGTTGTCTCCAGTTCCGACTACCTTGGCTACGATACCCGTTCCGCCAACACTACCGACGTACTCGACGCCTAGTGCTTCTAGGTGCGCAGCAATCTTGCGAGAAGTTTCATGCTCCGCAAAACCCAATTCAGGCCACCTGTGGAGATCCTGCCGAAACCGAATCAGTTCGTTAAGGTTGTTAATTTTGGTAATCATAGGTTCACCTTTCCGACACAGCGCAGGTGCATACAACACACCCGTTCACCGAGGATAAAGAAAATTTTAAAAGTGACTCATAACTAAAGCGAGAGCGGACAGTTCTGAAAATATCAAGAAAAATATTCAGGAATGAACATCGCTATAGAGGGAATAAACAATACCAATGCGTAAGCCGCAATCATGACCAATAATACGTACAAAACATCAGGGAATGTTTCTTCAATACGTATGGCGCTAATCTTTGCTGCAGTAAATAAACCCACTGCAAGTGGAGGAGTTACACCGCCAATTGCTAAATTCATCATCATCAAAACACCAAAATGAACAGGGTTAAGACCAATGCTGAGTGCAATTGGAACCAGAATAGGGGTCATGATGATTATGGTCGCAATAGTCTCCATAAATGTTCCCATAATCAAAAGCATAAGACTAATGAGAATCAATTGAAGAATATGATTATCTGTTAAATTGGAAAGAAGATCAGATAAGGCATTGGGAATTTGCTCAATTGCCATTATCCATCCAAATGGATTAGCTGTCGCGATTATAAAAAGAATTACAGCGCTGGTAATAGCAGAAGAAGTAACTGCTCCAACCAAATCTTTCAGCTTAAGCTCACGATATACAATAAAAGCAAGAATAAAAGCATAAACAACTGCGACGACTGCTGATTCTGTGGGCGTAAAAATACCCGTCATTACACCACCGAGAATAATAATAGGCAATAATAATGGAAGAACCGCTTTACGGGCAGATATGCCAAGTTCCCTAAGCTCAAAGCCGCCCCCCTGACCACCATAGTTTCGTCGCCTCGAGATGCAAACACCGTAGATAATGAGCATAACGGCCGTTAGTAAACCAGGCAAAATACCTGCAAGAAAAAGCGCTCCAATTGACACTCCAGCACTCACACCATAAACGACCATAGCCATACTGGGCGGTATTACCATCCCTAGTACGCCGCCACCGGCTACAAGCGAGGCAGAGAAGCCTTTGCCATAACCTTTCCTAGTCATTTCCGGCTGGACGATTGAACCAACTGCAGCCACGGTGGCAACACCTGACCCAGATATAGAACCAAAAAAAGCGGTGGATGCGACTGCGACACCTGCCAGCCCTCCCCGCATAAAACCGAATAGCGCGTTAGCAAGGCGCATCAATCGGGGAGTTGTCCCATATTTCATTAACTCACCTGCTAACATAAACAGCGGCAACGCAAGAAGAGGAAATGAATCCACCCCCGAAATCATTCTTAAAGCGATGACGTTAGGAGACAATGGGCCTTCTACAAGGAACAAGAAGAGCATCGAGGCAATACCAATAGCGAAGCCAACTGGCATCCCTAAAATCAATAGTATTCCTAGGAAAATGAAAAGCAGCATTATGTACCTCCAACTTACTTATTAATCGTTATTATTCAATTTCAGAGGCCAGAGGCTCATTCCTTACCAGCTGATATATATCTTTTAATAAGTAAATTATCATTAAAATACCGGCCACTGGCAATATCATATGCATAATCCCCATAGGGATGCGCATTCCCGGGCTAAGCGTATTCATTGTATAGCTTAAAGCTGCTATTACATAATAAGAAATGAACGCTAGAAAAACGACGCATAAAGCTTTATTAAAAATAAGAATCAGCCTCTTTACACCCCAAGGAAACCGATTAATAAAGAAATCAATTTTTGTGTGAGATCCATCTTTCATTCCTAGAGATGCTCCAAGGAAAGCGATCCATACCATCGCGAAACGCGCAAATTCTTCAGCCCATGAAATTGAAGAATCAAATAAAAACCTCAGGACAACCTGACTAAAAACTGCAACAACCATTGCAATAAAAATAAAGAATGTCATACGAGAAACAATGTATTCAATTCCAGTGAAGATATTTTTTAACATGTCTTTTATCCTTATTTGCATGCTAGAAAAAATAAAAACGATCGCTTTATAAATCGGCTACGCTTTACTTCTAGTAAGGAATGAGGGAAGCGTAAGCTTCTTACTTATTTTTATATCAATTTTCTATATAAAAATAATTTTTCGAGGCAACAAAAGTAACTGGATGGATCCTCGCCAGAATAACTGTAGAACCCATCCAGAAAAGTTTTAGCTCTCAGTATTTGCCTTATCGATAAGCTGAATCAGATCATCCCCGTTTTCTTCACTAAATGATTCCCATAGCGGGAGCACGATCTCTTTAAACTGCTCCGTGTTGATAGTATTAATCTGCATGCCACTTTCTTCAAGTTCAGCAAGCAGTGTTTCATTCTGCTCAGCAATCATGTTTCGCTGCTCTACTTTGAGCTCTTGGCCGGTCTCTCTTAGAATGTCCTGCTGCTCAGATGTGAGCTTTGCCATGGCAGCTGGACTAGCAGTCAGAACAGCAGAATTGTAGATATGACCAGATAAAGACAAATAGTCTTGGACTTCATCGAAATTATTGGCATGTATTAGTGAAATTGGGTTTTCCTGACCGCCAACAGTGCCCTGCTGCAGTGCCGTGAAAAGTTCATTAAACCCCATAGGGATTGCACTGGCTCCAAGCAGTTCAAACATTTCTAGGCGGATTGGTATTTCTGCGCTTCTGAAACGAATGCCGCTCATGTCTTCCGGTTCAACAATAGGACGGACACTGTTGGTGAAATGTCGAAGTCCATTTTCCCAATAAGAAAGTGCGACAAACCCCTCCTCTTCAAGAATATCTGTGACCGCGTCTCCGTATTCACCATCATATGCCCTTTGCGCATGGTCACTATCAGCGAAAATGAACGGTAATTCCTCAACGCCTAAGCGCGGATTAATATTCTGGAAATTCGAGACACCGTACAATAGGGCCATGTCTAAATTACCCGCTTGCAGTTGTTGAATCTCGTCCGCTTCACTACCAAGTACACCGCCATGGTGCACGTTAATTTTCACTTCACCATTGGTTCGCTCTTCAACCAACTCTGCTAATTTTTCAGCGTGAATTCCTCCAGGATGTGAATCAGGGAACACATGCGCAAGCGATAATGTAGCACCTTGCGCTGCCGCACTACCGGCGCCTACGGTCAGAATGGCTGTAACCAGAGCTGAAATCGGAAGTTTCAAATTATTCATGTTATACCTCTCTATTTTGTTGTTTTAAAAGCTTTACTGTTTGAATGAACTAGCTAGTTCACTAAATCCGTGCATAATAACCACTTTATCTGCACCTGTAACCATTGTAGTAATACCTCTTTCTTGCCAACGAGGTAGCATCTTTTCTACGCCCTCCCTATTTGCCTCAAAATCGACTCCATAAAATTCTTTACCATTTTTTACTGCTAATTGAGCTGCTTCATCAAACGTCTTACTAATATCGGGGTGGCTAACATTACCAGGAATTCCCATTGATACCGAAAGATCAAAAGGTCCAATCATTAATCCATCCACCCCTGTCGTCCCGATTATTTCTTCAAGGCTTTCCGCACCCTGCTTACTTTCGACAAGAGCAATTAACTGGGTTTGTTTGTTCATTCTTTCTGAGAACGTGACCCAGTCTTTGACAGTGTGCTCGCCAGCTCGGATAAAGGGGCAAGCGCCTCTATTACCTAATGGCGCATATTTAGCGGCTTCAACCGCAAAACGTGCATCATCTGCTGAAGAAATGCCCGGCACCAAAACAGCACTTGCGCCCAGATCTAGCGCTTTCATGATTAATACAGAACAATTCTCTTGAACGCGAACCACGCTCTGAAGACCTTTGGCTTCACCCGCACGCATGAGTGATTCGAGTCCTGGGAAATCGATATTTCCGTGCTCCATGTCGTAAATAGCAAAATCAAAACCACTAATCGCAATGCACTCAACAATATCTGCATTATTGATCTGGACCCAAGTTCCTATTCTTATTTTCTTTACCGGCTCGGTCATAACATCACCGTAATAATTTGAGAGAATTATTCATTCACCCGCGTGGCTTTTAGTCCTGTAAATAACCAGCTCACGCTTGTGTCAAAGTGTTTGTCAATGTGCCGATCCCGGTGATGGATACGGTCATCGTGTCACCAGGAACAACCGTGCCAACGCCGTGCGGGGTACCAGTGAGGATTATGTCGCCTGGAAGAAGGGTCATTTGCTTTGAAATGTAACTAACTATTTCGTCAACATTAAAGATAAGTTGGTTCAAATTTGATTTTTGTTTCAAAGAACCATTTACCCTCAGCTCTATTTCTGCATCATTTTCATTAATCGTTTTCACGATTCCGGGGCCGATTGGACAAAAGGTATCAAACGACTTTCCACGCGCCCATTGGCCGTCCGACAGCTGTAAATCGCGGGCAGTGAAGTCATTTGCGCATGAATAGCCAAAAATATATTTATTCGAATCTTTTGTATCAATATTTTTAGCTTCTTGGCCAATTACAATTGCCAGCTCACCTTCATAATCTAAGCGTGTACTTTGAGGAGGAGCAATAATTTTTTCACCGTCACCAATCACGGAAGTTGATGGTTTCAGGAACAATAATGGCTCTGTTGGCATTTCCATGTTCATTTCTTTTGCGTGGTCTTTGTAATTTAAGCCGACGCATACCACTTTTGAAGGCTGGCAGGGAGCAAGAATAGTCACATCCTTCACCAACACCGTTTCAGAAGTAGGCTCTCCCCCCGCAAGCATCTCTCTATCAAGCAGAGCTATTTTCTCGTCTTTCAAGAAACCTTCTTTTATTTTATTTTTATATTCGAATCGTATATACATTTTTCAATTCCTGTTTTTTAAATTTTCAATTATTAGCATGTGATTTAAACGCTCATCAATATCCATCAAATGAGCCTCCATTTCTTTCTCCGCTAGTGCAGCATCGTTCTGCGCCAAAGCTTGGTAAATCCTTCGATGATAAGCAGCCGATTCATCCATTACTCCTTTATCATATGCCACTTGCGTTTGCACTTTGAATAACAAAAAAATAATTGAATTATATAAGCTGTTTAGAACACTATTTCTTGAAAAAAGGGCTATTGAACGGTGGAATTCAATATCAGAAGCAACGAAATCATCCATGGATTCTGTTTTAGCTGCTTGTTCCATAAGAACGATATACTTTTCAAGCAACTCAAGCTCATTTTTATTAATCTCTTTCGCTGCCAGTGTGACCATCGACTTTTCAAGGGCTAAGCGTGCTGCAATGATGTCACTATAACTACTGTCTTCGAGCAGAATTTTTAACGTCAGAGTTTCCTCAATGATATTGAGAAAATCTGTGGTCACCACTGTGCGCGCGTTAGTGCGATGCAGTAGGCCTTGTAAGGAAAGTATTTTTAGTGCTTCTCTAATTGACGCTCTACTAACTTCAAACCGCTGTGCCAATTCCCTTTCCCCTGGAAGCTTGTCACCCTTACTCAGTTCGCCGTCTATTATCATTCTTTTAATTTGTGCCACAACAAAGTCACTTAAGCTTTGTTTTTTTAAAGGTTTAATTTCCATGCTCTATGACTGACCTTAATCAGAATAATCAAAAAATAAGCCTGCACTTTAGAGTAATTCGTTAGCCCTTCTATGTGGATTGATGGTCAGACCACGCATCCACTTTTGAAAGACTAGTTATGATTTTTGAGAACGTCAAGAATTTTTTCGGATGTATATGTCAACGAATGTAAATACTAGTTTTCGCTTAACGCATTGGCCAGCGAGGCGTTTGAGATTCTCCCCCGTTGGGTGTGCAATCCGGTTCTAAATTTAAGCCATGGTAGCCCCTTTATTTCAAAAGGAGGCGCGTGGCGAGGGTCATTAGGAGCACATCTCTAGGCGTGATTAATAGATGGTCGTTTTCTCCGCGCAAGGTGTCTTCGACGGTCTCAATAACTAAGTACAACATCTCACCAATTAGGTAGGGTGTTGCCATGACTCACGGTTATCGCCATCTTTCTGCGGAATACCGAGTCGGCATCATATTGATGCAGGGTTATCACTCCATTCGTATCGTCGCGCGTCAGTTAGGACACGCACCTAGTACCGTTTCACGAGAAATAGCACGCCACACGGTCAGGCCTGACATGGCGTATGACGCCCGTCTTGCTGGCTACCGAGCCCGACTGACCCGCTGTCGACCTCTCGTTGCCCGAAGCTGAACCACGATGGTGAGTTATTCGGACGGGTGGCCTATCTGCTGCGCAAGCACTAGCTCACCAGAGCAAAGAGCACACACTGAAGCGTATTTTTCCTGGTTACACTGACCACAAAGTCCCACGCGAAGCCATCTACAACGCGCTCTACCTCATTCCGCGCAGCTCGCTCAAGAAGGAGCTAGTCGCCCGGGTAAAGGTAAACGGCGCCCTCGCCGACTTGTTAAGAAGAGGCGACAATAGATTCCAGACCTAGTCAGCATCCGCCTGCGACATCCTAAAATCGAAGACCGCCTGATGCTTGGAAATGGCGCGCTAACTATCGTTCTGCCATCGGCACAATGGTGGAGCGCACGACGCGTTTAGTGATTCTGGTAAAAGTAGATGGCACCACTGCGACGGACACCGGCTTCAGTGACAAGCTTACGCGTTCACTGCGCCTGCTCATGACTGATGACCAGTACAAAGAGATAATGAAGCATGTCGAGATCACTCAGAAGACCAGTGCAGCGGTTTACTTTGCTGCCCAGCATAGCCCATGGCAGCGAGGTTCCAACCGATGGCCGGCCCCTCAACACCGCTGTTGAGGCAGGACCTGCCGAAGAAGGGTACGGATCTGTCGATCTACAGTCAGGAAGAGCTCGAAGAGATGGCCAACTCACTGAATTTACAACCACGCAAGTCGCTGGACGTCTACGCCGAGGGGCTCAAGATACCCGTCGCCGGTTTAAGCACTTTTTAATAACGTGTGCCTGGAAGTTGAGACCGCCTTCCTCAGAGTATGATGAGACATGCTCGCCCCAAGTGTTGCTAGCCCGAATTTCTCACGGGGTACAAAAGAAAGCGGCTGAAAGTGTTAACGTTTCCAGGCCTTACACCAAAAACCAACACCAACCGCTGCTTCCAAAATGGTACCTGAAAAACTGACCTTCTCGCCACTCTCACGCCGGCAAATTGAAGCCGATTTTTTCCGGCGGCCACATTACCCCCGATGCCGGATTGCTCCTGCTACGGGAGGTCGATAAACAACATCGTCTGACGCACCGCTTGGCCTCCGTGATTAATGAACCCCGAGCACCGGAACAGGTTCGTCACAAACTCGATATCATGATCCCTCAGCGGGTTTTTGGCGTGGCCGCTGGTTACGAAGATTTCAGCGACCATGAGACCCTACGCTATGATCAGGCACTTGCACAATCAACGTCGCTCAATGTCACATTAATTTATTTCTAAAGGTTTTATATGAATTCTGCATTCGATGATAAAGGAAAAGGAGCAGTACAAGCCTATTGGAATGCTCTTTCGCGGTTGAAAGTAGTATGGATGGATGTATTCGGAACAGAACTGTGGATCGAGCAAAGCAAAGCTAAAGATGCGTTCCAAGAGGCTGTTGCGAAAGTTAGTGATGCGCTAGCTAACAATCCAAAGGAGACTGAAAATTTGATGAGCTCCAGGCATTGTTGCGGGGTCAGGGAATAACGGTAAATATTGATGACCGCAGGCTACCAGGCCTGGTTCTAAGTGGTATCAGCCTGAAAGCAACGCTGCGGGATGATCAGAATAGGACTGTGGAGGCACTTGCCGACCACGATACCGGAATACTTCATGCGCCGACCGCGTTCGGTAAAACCGTAACGGCCATTGGCCTTATAGCCAAGTGGCAGGTCAACACATTGATCCTCACTCACAGTCGCCAGTTATTAGATCAATGGAAGGAGCGCCTGGAAACCTTTATGGAGGGTATCTCCGTGGGTGTGATAGGCGGTGGGAAAAAGAAACCTATCGGTCAGATCGACGTTGCCACCTACCAAAGCCTAATCAATAAGAAAGACAATACGGTCTCCAGCGTGGTTAGAGAATACGGCCAGATCATCATCGATGAATGCCACCATATCTCAGCCCCTCGCTACGAGATGCTTCTTAATGAAGTCAGCGCTCGCTACGTCGTCGGCCTGACCGCAACGCCTGACCGCCAGGATGGGCACCAAAAGATCATGTTGATGGTTGCAGGGCCCGTTCGTCACAAAGTTCGGGCGGAACACAGCTCCCAGTTTGTTCAGCGCGTCATCGTTCGGGAGCGTCATGAAATCCCACCTACCGATATCTATCAGTCTTGTGAACGCCCTCATTTAGCCTCAGTTTACCACTGGCTTGCACAGAACAACGCCCGGAATCAGGACATTGTTCAGGATGTAGCAAGCTGCGTGAACAACCAGGCAAACTGCCTTCTACTAACGGAACGACGAGAGCACGCAGAGACACTGGCAGCACTGCTGGCCGCTGAATCCATAACGTCGGTTGTGTTGCGTGGTGGAATGCGTGTCAGAGAACGTCAGGCGGCGGAAGCGCAGTTACATAAGGCTAAGGTTATCGTTGCAACCGGCAAATACATCGGAGAAGGTTTTGACTTGCCTCGGTTAGACACGTTGTTTTTAGCCCTGCCCATCGCCTGGAAAGGAACGCTGTCGCAGTACGCTGGTAGGATCCACCGAGCGGTAGAAGGTAAACAGGAAGTCACTGTCTATGACTACCTTGATACTGGACTGCCAATGCTTGAACGCATGTACCGAAAACGAGAGAAAGGCTACAGGGCAATGGGATATCAGTTGGCCTCTTCCGGGCAAACTAGGTTGCTATAGACGTTGAGAAATGTAGAAAAAACCTGGCAGCTTAGTAATGCTTTTTTACCGTTTACCATAATAATCACTACTAACCTGACACACTAGATCAGAAAATATATGATCGACGCCCGGTTGAAGAGCGCTATCGACATTCTCGCTTATATGACGATAATCAAAGTATCAATATGATAATAAAAGGGCTTAATTGATGAATTTTGCACAGCAAAATAAGAGATAATGGTGATCAAACAACCTATAAGGCTTCTACTCCTGGATTCATAGAATAACCGCAGCACTTTGGATCACACAGTAGAGGAAGGATGATCTTACCCAGCAACAGTGGACACTGGTTTAAGCGATCATTCGGGCTTCAAAGGCCTCTGGGCTGATCATCCCAATAGCACTGTGCCGCCGTTGTTTGTTGTAGTCCAGTTCGACGTACTCAAACACCTGGCGCCTCATATCGTTTCGCGTTGTAAATTGCTCCCCATGGATCGCTTCAACCTTGAGGCTGTGGAAGAAGCTTTCGGCACAGGCATTATCATAGCAGTTGCCTTTGGCGCTCATGCTGCACGTAAGCTCATGCCGGGTAAGCAGCGATTGGTAACGCGTGGAACAGTACTGACTACCTCGATCCGAATGGACTATCACGCCTTTGGGCATTTTGCGTCTCCATAGCGCCATCTGTAGCGCGTCACAGACAAGATCGGCCGTCATACGCTCACTCATTGCCCAACCGACCACTTTACGAGAGTAAAGATCAATGAGCACTGCCAGGTAAAGCCAGCCTTCGCCCGTCGCCAAGTAGGTAATGTCACCCACCCACTTTTGATTAGGAGCTGAGGCCGTGAAGTTTTGTTCTAGTAGATTCGGTGCGACTGGCAGCGAATGCCGTGAGTTCGTGGTGGCCTTGAACTTACGAGCTGCTTTAGCGCGCAGGCCCTGACGCTGTAAGCTGGCAGCCACCGTCTTACGGTTGATCGGCATCCCATCATCTCGCAGGTCTAGCGTTAGTCTCGGGGCGCCTGAGCGGCCTTTGCGTTGGTGATAAGCCTTGGCCACATGCTGATCGATAATGGCTTGCTGGCTGCGTTTTGGGGACGATGCGCCTTCGCGTTGCCGCCAAGCGTAGTAGCCACTCCGAGCGACCCCGACAACATGGCACATACGCTGAATACTGAACGCCTGACGATGACGGTGGATAAAGGCGTACTTCACTTCAGGCTTTTCGCAAAGTACACCGCGGCCTTTTTTGTGATGGCCAGCTCTTCATTTGCCTCGGCTAGTTGGCGCTTCAAGCGGGCGTTTTCTTCTGCCAACGACCGCTCTCGCTCGGATGTGTCTTGCTGCAGCTGTGCTTTAGATCGCCACTGATAGAGCTGACTCGCGTGTATTCCCAGCTCACGCGCCGCTGCTGCAACGCCAATGCGATCCGCAAGCGCTAAGGCTTCTTGCCGGTAGGCATCTGAGTAACGGGTATATGATTTTTTCTTCATTGATGTTGTCGATCTTGCCATGGTTCACCTCATCGTAACGTATGACGTTCTTGAGGTGTCCACCGTTACTGGGCAGGATCAGGAGAGCCAGCGCCGGTACCCTCTCGACTTTACCGACCAAAGTGAAGCAGAGCATGGGATACCGACAGCTGACCCAAGCCCAACGATACCAAATTTTTGCTTATCTTGAGACCGGCCTCAGCCAGCGCCAAATAGCCAAGGCTATTGGGGTGCACAGCAGCACCATTAGCCGGGAGATAAAGCGAAATGGGCTTACGACTGGCTATGCGCCTGAGCAGGCACAATCGAGAAGTGATCAGCGCCGACGCAGCGCCTGGAAAGTGACAAAGCGCCTGCCAAGCCTGATTCGCTGGGTCACTGGTCAATTGATGGACGAATGGAGCCCCCAGCAAATAAGTGGCTTCATGGCGAATGCCAATGGGGTTTGCGTAAGCCATCAGTGGATCTATGCGCTAATCTGGGACGACAAGCAACACGGCGGTGAATTATGGAAACGACTCCGGTTACCACGCCAGCGGCGCTATCAGCGCCAATTGGCCAAGCATGCGGGATTGGGCAAGATCCCACACCGGGTAGGCATTGAACAGCGCCCCGATGACGTGAATGAAAGGCGCCATATCGGCCATTGGGAAGGCGATACGGTACTCAAGGGCCACAAAGAATCTGGCCTGGTAACCCTGGTCGAGAGACGCAGCGGTTACCTCTTGGCGGCGCGCCTGCCGGCGATCACGGCCACTGGAACGGCCAAGGCGATGACCCGGTTATTAGAACCACGTCGAGGAGCAGTGCAGACCATCACCCTAGATAACGGTTCGGAATTCGCCGAGCACCGACAGGTTGCTAAGGCCGTCTCGGCCAAGACCTATTTTTGTGACCCGTACCGCTCATGCCAGCGTGGTACCAATGAAAATACCAATGGCCTGATTCGCCAATATTTCCCGAAAGGGACGGACTTCCGGAAGGTGAGCGACTCAGCACTGAGGAGAGTCGTTGCCAAGTTGAACAACCGCCCCAGAAAACGCTTGGGGTATCGGACACCGGCACAAGTGTTCCTGGGAGAGTATTCAGGGGCACTGAAAACCGCGGGTGCTGCGCTTAATGTTTGAATTCAGGCTTAAAAATTGCCATACAGTCTTCATCAACGCTTAGGGCGCTTAATTTTTTTGTTTGAAAACCTCATAGCCTCCAGCAGCTAATGTAGCGATCATGATAAACAAAATCGGCGAAATACCTTCCCAAATTTGAGAAATGCCAGCCATTGTTTCACTTCAAAATAATGCCACGATTGGTAAGATTATAGCAGCCAAAACATTAGCGCTCCGCACGTGCCAAATGAGCATCTAATCAGCACTTCATACAATGGCGACCCCGGTGATTTTCAAACCACGCTCCCTAGCACTCTGTTTCAACAATTTTTTTTCTTTTCACCGACCTAGCAAGCAACAGTAGCTCATTCTCCTCGAACGTTTTTTAAGATTTTGCCAAGCGACAATATCATTGTCATCAGCCACTGCCTTTTCACACTGATGAAGCAGCTCATCGAGCGTATAGCTGGATGACTTAAGGCTTCCCGCTCATTCTCATGGCCAAAAGCAACAACATCTACCTCACTGGTAACGTTGCCTCGCAATGATCTAGGAGCATTACAAGAAACCCGTAACCTTGGCAGCCTGAGCTAGGTATACAACCGGATTAGAAATTAGTGACTCCATCAGGTTAAGCAACTGATTGAGCCCACCTCAGGGTTTTAGGCGACTCTGAGTAATATCTAACCGACGACCAACTGTCAACGCTGCTGGTTTCACAAGCCTGCTAACGAGCTAAATAAGTTTTCGAGCTGAAAAGTTCTGGAAGCGCTCCAATGGGTTCAACAAACAGCAATTAAGCGTGAATAACGTTCGATTTTAGAATGAATAGCTAATTCTCTAGTTATAAAACTCTGAGAACGCTTGTTGATTTACGTTGAATAACCATGATTAGGCCGATTGAGTAAAGTTTATCTTGGGCTATGCTTAGAAAATACAAAGTGAGGAAGGTGGGGACGCGGATGCGTGTGATGCTGCAATGTCTGCTGAGCGGTTGTCTCTTTTTGACAACAACGCTGTTGGCTTCCGCCGATCCTGTCCTGGTACAGGCCGAGGAGGTAGGCCAGGGCGTTCTTCGGGTACGCAGTGGTGAGTGCTTTGCCATCGTGCCGGAGCATGTGATTGGCTTCGGCCTGGGGCTCAAAGTGATGTCTGCGGATCGTGTCTGGGCGCAGGCGTCGCTTGAGACGACTTTCGGCGACGACATCGCGGTGATTCGTGTGGCCTCGCAAGGCAAGATTACTTGCGGTACGGGCTGGCCGATAATCGATAACCTCGATGCTACTCTGACCGAGGCCGTTTCACACAGCCGCCAGGGTTCGATTCTACGGGTGCGTGAGACGGGCGGCATAGTTTCTTATCCTGTGTTCTTTACTGGGTTAGATGATCGTCATGTAGAAGTGAAGACGGTTGATCAGGGCGACGAAGCCTTCAAGGGAGTCAGTGGTTCGCAGCTACTGTTGGACGGCATGCCGGTCGGCATGGTGCTTACGACCGATGATGGCGTGGTAAGGGCCTATCGACATGATGCCCTCAGCCATCTTCTGACTCGCTTCTTCCAGACTTCCGGTCCGAGTCAGCTACCGCCATCCCACCTGCCTGTGGAACCCCATGGCGGGGCGGCCATTATCACGGCACGTACGGCCATCCGCGGGGAGCCTAGCCAGTGGTCCCCCGTGGTGCGTTGGCTGAGCGTGGGTCAGAGCGTCGAAATAACCGGAAAGGTGACAGGGCTGCCATGGTGGCAAACCCGTGAAGGCTATGTGCGAGTGCGCAACACCACCGCGCGCTGACAACAACAATCAAACCTGCGGGAGAGGTTCTTATGAAACATGTTCGCGCTTACTGGGTAGGCCTAGTCTTAGCATTAGCCAGTACCCCCTTGATGGCGTTAGATCTTGCCAGCCTTGAGGCGGCCCAGGAGCGGGCTGGCATTATTGATCGAGTGCGCAATCTGCTTGCCGACGACAGTGCCTCGGTGCGAATGGCAGTGTTCGAAGAGGTGATGAAGGGTGAGGATTCACTACTGCGCAACATAGCCATGGAGACGGCACTGAGTAGCGATGATGAGCGGCTGCAGACCGCAGGGCTGCGTCAGCTGATTAACAGCCGAGACTTCTTGGTCGTCGAAATCGTCGAGCCAACTCAGGCTAGTCAAGCCCAAGCTTATACTTACAACTTATACCGTGAGCTCATCCTTACCGAGTTGAAGATAAATACTGCTACTGACGAGATTACTGGAAGCTTCCGAACGGCTTCCGTGAGAAATAACAACTTTGTGGGCCAGCTGACTCGCGGAGGATTACGAATTGAACTGAAAAGCCACACTCGCAATAGCACTCCTCAATACAGTTGTGCACTAGCATTAAATGAGCTTTCCGGTGTTGAGTTAGCCGGCGTGCTGAACTGTGCCATAGGAAGTCCGCACATGGGGGAGGATTTTGCTGACGGTAAGAGTGCCAGCTTGCCAGCCCGGATCCGTTTGTCATGAATGCGTGGTGGGGAATAGGGATAAGTCTGCTGCTCAATAGCCTGGCGTATGCCCAGCCGCTTCCCGAGCGGGAGGTAACAGCCCGTATGGTGGATGAGGGATTCTCTTCCACCGTACCAATATCGGGAAGGCCGCTCGCGGGGGCCATGTTCGAGCACCGCG
Source organism: Vreelandella sp. DA03-1M (assembly GCF_055725665.1). NCBI lineage: Bacteria > Pseudomonadati > Pseudomonadota > Gammaproteobacteria > Oceanospirillales > Halomonadaceae > Vreelandella > Vreelandella sp. DA03-1M. The sequence continues at coordinate 382,376 of NZ_CM146798.1, read as the reverse complement.
GCAAACCCAATGGTAAGGAACTTTTTGTCTGGGTGCCGCAGGGTATGGATATCGAGAATGCTGAGCTGTGCCTGTCCTTGTTGGCAAGAGATGGGCGTTACACTGGGCTATTGAGGGCGCCCTTAGTAGCAGGCGAGACGCCTTTTCTGCTTCACGTAACATTCGAAAGCCGAGAGCCGGCCTTCTATGCTGAGGATCGTTCGGATGTGCTGACAGCACTGGCCGAAGTCAAACAGAATTGTGCCCCCGGGCACCCGGCTCAGCATATTCTGCCTGTTTCCTGGGAGCGGCCAGAGGAAGACCAAAAATTGGCCGTCATGATTAACAGCAGCCGTATGCAAACCTTTCTTGTCGTTCCTTACGAGGGCAAAGCACCGCAAGCCATTGAATGCGATATTATACCTGATCCTCAGCGTATTGCCTTCGACCGACAATGCTTGGTCGATATTAGTGAGCTTCGTGAACACGGTGAACCGCAATTCGGCCAGACTGAGCTAGTTCGTCTTAGGGGCCCCAACCGCGCCCCACCAGTCCCTTTCCCCTTAGCGCCATGAAACAACCTAGACGGCTCCCCTCCGTTAATCGCTTGATTGCTGCATTGACGGTGATATGGCATTCAAGAACACGACACTTAGGCCGCCAAGCCGCTGGATTGATTCTTACTTTTGTACTACTTCCCGGCGTGATCTATCTGCTGGCCGAGGCGCTACGCAAGCCCAGCACTTTCCATATCGCCGCAGACACGGAGATACTGGATATGGTCACGACGGGGGTTAGTGCTACACGGTGGTACATCGAGCAGGGGGACGTCATGCAGGGTGCTGCGGATCCCCTGGGAGAAAGTCCCATTGAGTCTTATGCATTCAGCGGCCTAGTGGAGATTGGCCCTAGGGCGAATGTGCAAATGGTGCGCTACGGCAGCGGTCCGTTGCAGGTCACGCTGCAGGAGTATGAGCCTGGGGGGTTAGAAACTCCTGGGTCATTGTTCGAAACGCAAAATAGCGCCCCGCAAGGAGAGGAGAAAGAAGTTTCTCGTGTTATTCCAGTAATCACGCTGGAAAACGTGTTGTCCGAAAATGCGACCTGGCATTGGGCAAATTCCGCTTCCCTCGAAGTTCGCATTGAAGAGCTTCCCTTCAGTGGCAGCTTACTGGCAGTCGGTGCCATTGGTAGCGAGACTTATGCGGCCACCATGGGCGAGCCACCTCCAGTCCTACGAGCAGGCCGTGTGGTAGTGATGGAGAAACGGTTGCTCTCGGATCTCCGCTACCCCGTGATGGAGCTTGATCTGCAACTAGGTGATGAAGTATGGGTAATGAATGCCGAAGGCCATCCAGCCGATACGGCCTGCGTATTCTCTGTGGCGGGGCTAAATACGGCGGGTATTGAAGTTGCTTGCCACGCCACCGGCAAGACGTTGAAGGTTAGTCGATTCGGTGGGCATCTTGTGGAAATGGAGCCGGGGCCATGGGACATAATCCTTGCTGAACCTACACTCCAGGCAATGCTACCGCTGCTCTTCTCGATGATTTACGTGGCACTGCAATGGTTACTAGGATTTATTTTCCCTCGCCAAAAACCTCGTTCCAATGAAACTTTGGAACATTAATAAGTACCTATCCATATATAACATTTATCGTAAGCAATAACTTACGCCCACCCGCGGCTTCCACAACCGCTTATGTGAACAACCAGGCAAACTGTCTTCTCCTTTCGGAACGACGAGAGCATGCTGAGACACTGGCAGCACTGTTGGCCGCTGAATCCATAACGTCGGTTGTGTTGCGTGGTGGGATGCGTGTCAGAGAACGTCAGGCGGTGGAAGCGCAGTTACATAAGGCTCAGGTTATCGTTGCAACCGGTAAATACATCGGAGAAGGTTTTGACTTGCCGCGGTTAGACACGTTGTTTTTAGCCCTGCCCATCGCCTGGAAAGGAACGCTGTCGCAGTACGCTGGCAGGATCCACCGAGCGGTTGAAGACAAACAGGAAGTCACTGTTTATGGCTACCTTGATACTGGACTGCCCATGCTTGAACGCTTGTTCCGAAAACGTGAGAAAGGCTACAAAGCCATGGGGTACCAGTTTACCGCTTCAGGGCAAACCAAGCTGCTTTAGACGTTGAGGGCACAGTTAGACCCTGGACAACTAATCAAGCGATGCCTTGGTGACGCTCTTTCTGAGCCCAGCTTTCAAGATTTTCTGCCAGCACACCTTTATCCCCCACCAGACTGTTGGCGAGTTACTGCTTGAACATTTCGTCAGGGTTGCTAGCAAAAAGTATATCGCGTGACCAGACTTTCAGTTGGCCATGATCAACTTGTTCGATCCGATTCTCCGCCCAGTGCGGGACTTCACCAAATTTGAAGCTAAACTGCGCCCGAAGATTATCGCGAGCTTCATCGAGACAGCCTTCAGAACCGCTCCTGTTGAGCCCAGTTCTCTAAGTCCCCTGCCAACATATCTTTATCCTCCACCAAGCTATTGAGCTGATCCAGATTGATTTCAGCTTCAAGCCACTGCAGATGTCGCTTCAGTCAGCGGGTGATAAACCAATAAACCCGATCGCCTGAATGATTGCCCACAGGCGACCGTAAACCTTGGCTCAATGACCTTCTGCTTGAGTTGCTCGCAAAAAAATACGCCACGTGGTGCATCATATTGCGATCCACTGATGGCTAATGCACAAACACGGCGCGCTGAGCTGGTCACTCTCAGGCAGCAACCTCTTTCTCGTCTTCAATCTCTAGTTCGAGATGGAAGTGAGCCGGCCCTGTCAGGTTGACCAAGGCATCAAGGCTGAACTTGTTAATGCGACCGTTCAGCAGATCATTGAGGCGCGGCTGAGTAATTCCTAATCGGTCGGCTGCTTCTTTCTGAGTAAGGTTCCACTCCCTCACACGGCCAGCAATTTTTGCCATGAGCTCGGAACGGAGCCTCATATTCAACGCTTCCTCAGGCGTATCCTCAATGGCATCCCACACACTGTTGTAATACTCGATGGCCATTATCTCACCTCACTTAGTAACAGGACTCAGGGCAGCTCTTTGTATCGCTGTTTGCCCAAATTGATGTCTTTTTGGGACGTCTTTTGGGTTTTCTTCTGGAAGCAGTGGAGAATAAATACCACATCACCTCGATTGGCCACGTAAAAAACCCGAAAGACACCGTTATTTTCTCGAACACGGATTTCCATCACACCAGAGCCAACGCTTGGCATCGGACGAAAATCGTCTGACTGACCTCCAGACTGAATTTTGTCTATCTGAAACCCCGCTTCTCTCTTGGCATCCAGAGGGAAGTCGCGCAGCCTATCCTTAGAGTCTCCGACGAATGCAACAGGTTTCTTGCGCGCCACGCTGACTCCTCAATTTTCATAATGCTTATATCAATACCGATATAATAGACTCATAAATCAAATGGCTCAAGCTTGATGTCGAAAACTACGAGGTGCCAATGCTCCATTAGGTTCCGTTTATCCATGAATCACGTCTATCGTTAGCCTTGGTCTTACCCAGCAACAGTGGCGACATCAGACCGCCCGACGAGGGAAAGCCGCGAGTTGTTTCATGCCACACAAGGACTTCGACAGCTGTGGCTGTAAGGGTTACGCCTACCATAAAGCCGACGTCATGCTCCTCGACCTTTCTCCCAAAGCCAACTGTTAACTTACACTAACGGAAACATCGCAAATAGAAGCCGAAGCAAAACTCAGCACCGGCTGATGGCCACTGTCGACCAGTTCAATCGTGAGTTAGGACAAGGGACAATACAGCTAGGGTTGCCACGGGCAGGCAATGCCTGGGCATTACGTTCTGAACACCGGACTCCGAGCTACACCACTCGATGGGAAGAGCTGCCGCATGTACGCTAATCACGCGTACGGAAGCTATAGTTGCTAAATTAGGAAATAGCATTAAAAACTGCGTTTATTTAACCTTTCGAGCACATGTAGTAGCTGATAAATTATTTTTGCGCACATATAGTAGCGAATAAGAAGGAGTCGGTAGTACATCTCACTACACAATATAAATTTTTCTTAGCATAGAGCCTAAACCTTTCGATCCTAAAGTATTGAGGAACAACATGCCCAAAGAACAAAAGAAAACGCATTTTCAGTATCCTGAAAACCTCATCATAAAAGTAGTTTCTTTAGAAGATGCTATAAAGCTTCAATATATCAACGGCATCGAATGCACCCCAGAAAATCTAGCAAATACTGAAATAAAAGATTTCACTTACCACTTACAAAGTATTTTAACTAAGTACATCGAAGATCTATCGCCTGATAACGAAGACCGCATTGAAAATAAATTTTTTATAGAAACAGATGGCGAAAATAAGAACAAATATATCGGCATGCTGTTTTTAAGCAACCAGCCTCACCAAGAAAACCTAACACGTAAACTCGCCTTACTGGCTTACGAATTAACGCATTCCGTCATCACACAAAGAGACATTTTAAGCATTACCCATACCAGTCAAATCTTACCAGGGGACAAAGTTTTTATTTTCGAGCAGTCTGAAAAATTCATTAACAAAAAAAGCGGAAAATCCATTAAGCACCCATTTACTGTATCACTTGAGATAGATGATAAAAAACAACCAAAAGCCGACATTTTAGTAAGCGGTCAGTATTGCGCACCAACGTTTAAAACGCCTAAACCAATCCCCATTGAAGGTTATGCTATTCCCGCGGGATATGAAGAACACAGCAATACAATTTCTCTGTATAATATCGATTCAACTAATAAAGTCTCAAGCACACCTTTTACGCTCTCCTCCAATCATGCTGACCACATCATGACATTAGCTTCTGCAAAAGTTAATAACGACATTTTATACTACACCGGTGAGCGCTTGGAAAACCCTAAAGGCCCTACTAAACAAAAGTCATATGTATTGTCTACTCTTTCCATTATGAGCGATGACAATCCCTACAAAAACTTTCAGCTGCAATCTAGCTAACATTAAGCCCTTTTTCTTTTACATACAGATAAGTGGCAGTCACCAAGTAAGCGACTGCCAACTCATAACGATTTCTAACGACATCACTTTCATTTTTAGTTAATAGCAGCCCGGCATATTGCTGATATTTCATTTCTCTACTGCTCTTGACAACTTCAAACATATCTAGCTGAATATCCATATCACTTACTTCTTTCAAACCATAAGGTAGCAACATACTTTTTATGTCATCGCTGAAGTTTTTACCAACCACCTCGTAGTTACCGTGAGCTACTTTAAATGCTGTGACAGTAAGCGCGACAACTTCGACGTGCCTCGCTTCACTCATCAATAGATGTCGGTGTCGGCCAACTTGGCCAGCAATCTCATTGAGTTCTAGTGCCTCATTAGTCGTTAAGGTTTCACTATCTATTTCTTTAGTGTGTTCAAGCAGCCGATCCCAAGCAGCGTCGCTGATACTGCGCAGCAATCCCAAGGGATAGTCTTGCGACGTCACCCATTGGTCTTTTCCCCGAATTTTGAAACGCATATTGTTTTCAGCCACCTTAACAACATCTTCAAGAATAGCAGCATGACCCGGGGACAATCCTAACGCCTCACTCGCTCGTCGCACGTTCTGCCTTAGCGCGCCTAATCGCAACGCTTTCATCAATAAATGCGGTGTGGGTTCGTGAAATAAAGGAAGGACTTGAGGTAGTGCCGAAGACGGCGTGTAACGTTTAAAATCCTGCAGTTTTATGGCTTCTTTGAGAATGCTGCCATTTGCCCCTTTCACAGGCGTCAGCGCATCCGCCCATTCTAGAATCAAGTGATTATAGTTTAGTAACCCTGTTGAAGGCTGTCGGTGCCCCATTAAGCGCGCCAGACCCATCATCACGCGACGCGAACAGTAATGTTGCTGTCCCATCACCATTTGACGAAGGTGAGCGCTATCTACGTGCTGAGTTATTTTGGTGGCGACAGGCGTGTTTAGCTGCAGCAGAGCGGCTGCCGTTATATTGTAAAACGCATGGCGGGCGTGGTGGAGTGATAGTGTTGGGCTGCCACTCACGTGACGCAATGCATCTATCTCAGCAGCACTGATGGCTGAAGCACTAAGCGCTATGTCGACTTTCCCATCGCGCATCTCACCTAAAAGCGGTATGGATGCCTCACCTCCCAACAGCGCATCATGACGATTAAGCACAGCGTTAAGCGTACGTTGCTCTGTCGCATCGAGAGAAAACAAAAGCGGCACAGCACGTCGAGAGGCCTCACTTTTTAATGTTCGATAACGATTGTTCCTAATCAATACCCAGCAGTAGCCATGAGATTCACACCAATCTCGCCTGAGCAACCCTCTCGCTTCATCCAGCCGCAAACCAAAGCGATACGCGCATAGCAATACAAACTGAAGTAAACACGCAATATCGGGGTCTCGTTGCGATGTTTCTATCCGCTTCAGTGTCTCAAGGTATTCTCGTTCTGAGAGCATTTCAGCTCTCACGTGGCGTCCTTGCTCTGCAACGGGCAGCTCATCCCAGTCAGGCTCTTCAACACCGAGAGAGGCAGCTACGCGATGAAAAGAGCGCAGGCGATGGCTAAAATAGCTCATATCGCTTAGCTGGGTTTCTTGATAATCAACCAACCCCGCATAAAAGGCGGTGATTTCTTCACTACCGAGCGTCATCAGGTCGACACCGTACGCCAGCTCCTCAAAAAGCTTACGCAACGCGCCCCAGTAGCGATGAATACTACTGCTTTCGAACGGCTTAAAGCGCCTTCCCGCTCGTCCCTTACCACTTCGGATAACCGCTGCGATCCAGATGACCAACAGCATGATGGCACTACTTACCTTACCGTTTCGCTGTGTTACCAATTGTTCCAGAGATTTTGCCGTTATTTTAGCCTGCGGCTTGGTGTAGCCATCCAAGATTTGCTTCACCTCTTTAAAAAGAAGTACCGCCTGTTGCTGCAGCTCGTATTTATCGCCGCTAGCCCGTAATAGTGACGGTAGCGTTGTAGGAAGCTCCGAATCCTCAGTGTTGACTGCTGAAGGTGGGAACATCAGCGATTTGCCGTGCACCATACGAATGTGCGCTTGCACAGGGAGGCTGGTGGCCACTATCCGCCCTGCTAACGCGCCAGCCACTGCGCCCGGCAATCCCAGAAGATTGGCTTGATCGACAATAGCGGCCGCCTGCCCAAGTACCTGCTGGATCGTTATACACTTTTGACTCTCACAGCACTGGATAAATGCCTCAGGCAAAGGCGGCGCTTGTTTTGGGATCGTCCAAGGATCGTCGAGCGCTTTGGTAGATGTTAGGCGTTGGCCGTAAGTTAGTAGTGATGCCACATGATATGGCACTGTGTGGCGCTGCACGGGGGCTTGCCAGCTGGTGCTATTTAACTGTTCGCTATACTCCAAGTAATAGGCTTTACGGTGATATAACAGCCGAAAGTTGTCCCCTTGGCACACATCCTTCAGCAGGCGCATGTAACAAATACGTTTTTCAATACACAAAAGTAACGCGCCGAGCGCTAATGCCTGGCGTTTAGAACAGTGAGTTCGGGTAGCGTATGGACGCACAGTCGATGCCCAATGCGTCAATTGAGTCATTAATGCAGCGTAAGCGGGTGCGTGCTCATGAATCAGCGTTTTTTCCGGCAACATCGGAATGTAACGGCGCTGAAACGCATGGCGATGCGGTGACTCATGCCGCTCTAACAAGCGTGTCAGCACACTAAACCGTAAGGCTGCAGAGGGGTAAGGCGTTTTTCCCTGCTGAAGCAACATTTGCCGCCCCAGCTGATTGATATCATCGGCCGACAGCGCGGCTATATCACGCCCTTTTAAAAACAACTCAATATCGTTAAGCGCTACTCTGATAACGTTTCGTGTTGCCAAGCGACGATTTTTTTCGCGTAACCGCTGCCCGAACGCTCGGGAAGGTGTCGTTGAATCACGCAAGCCGCACACCGAGGGGGCTAAGGGCAGTGATGCGGGGGGTACTAACAAATCAAACGATAGTCGCTCAAAGAGTTCGTTGACCTCTTTGCGATAGGCTGTCCAATCGTCCATCCAGCAGCGAGCCGAAGTGTCGCCATAAGTGGCGACGCTTTTTTCCGCATGCCCCAGCCAACCATCCACAATTTCGTTATCGACGCCTAATAAAGGTAATTGCTGGGCTAGTCGGTGCCGGAAAAGATTGGGAGGTAGCGGCCAGTCAAATAAAGGAACATCGGGTAGATCAGACGCTGTCATAGAGTGCCAATTGAGCGACTCATCGAATAAAAAGAACAGGGGCTGTTCAGGCTTCGCAGGCAATTCTAATAGCGTGTTAATGCGTGAGGATATTGCAGGATGGGTGCTCAACAAATGCTCGGCGAGACGTTGGAGGTACGAGAGGTAAGCCTCGACAAACTTAATCGCCTTATCGGCCAATGGCACCATACGACCATTTCGCACACCGCTGCCTTCCGCTTTATCATTAATAAACACAGCAGGGAGGTCGTGATTAAAAAACCGTGGGCTTTCAAAGGGGTCTTTAAGGTAGCGACTCCCCGTTGCCGCATAGAGGGCCATGACACAGTAGCTTGTCCACTGATTATGTAGAAGCACCAGATCATTGCCTTCTAACGTTTCTTTGAGCTGCTGAGTCGCTTCGCTAATCGCCCTATTGAGCTGGGCTTCAAGCGGTACCAACAAGCTGCCTTGATTCGTCGATTGTAACGTTTCGGCGCCCTGGAACTGATAAGGTAAAGCAAGTCCTTGCTCAATCGCCTCGATATCCCAGCTGGCATAGCTACATGCACCAGGTAACGCGCTATTAGGATGAGCGGTTAGCATCCTCGCGAAATGGTGATTGCCTGACGCATCAAAAACAGATTGGCCCCATACCTCGGAAAGCTTTCCACTGGTAACGCGTGGGCACGCTATGCGCATACGTTCATTAAACCACACCTCAATTTTCTGGGCTGGTGATGCGCTTTGCCAAAGCTCTGCCAGCAATGACGCTTGGGTGGGTAATGGCTGACTACTGATTAAAAGCGCCTCTCTTACTTCAGGGATTAGCCCAATACACTGCTTTTCGTGAACAGCTGCCACGTAAGGTTGCGCGGCGATATCGGGTTTCCATGCATTACGTCGACGCGGTGACAAGCGAACCATCTGCTTGAGGTTTGATGATAAAGACCACTCCCCTTGGGCCTCGTCTCCAATGCCCATTGCAAGCACTTGGCTAAGAGACCGCGAAAAACGTATCGCGAGCCACACTAACGCTCCGCCCAATCGCTCTCGTTGATCAGTATGCTTGAGCTGCTGGGCAGTCCACTGCTCAATCAGTAAACGCTCAGGTGGCAAAAGCTTGGAATAGCTCCACGGTAGGTAATGGGACGTTTCCGCTTGTTGTTGATAAAAGCTACGCCCTGTCAGTTCTTGTTGAGCCTGGGTATCTGTTGCATCAACCGGCAGTAAGTAAATCGCCTCATCAGCCTCTTCATCTAACAACCCCGCCGGGTTAGGACATACTTCTATGAACTGTTCAGATGACTCATCAAGGCTTATTAACGGTGTCGGCTCAGAAATGGGTGCAGATAACTCAGCATGCACAAAAGGCTGCGGAGGGAAATCGCGCTGAGTGGTGAAAGCTTTTGTATCACCACTGGCAATCTCGATGATGGCATTGATGAATGCGGTGCCACTTTTACCAAATGTATGGCTTTGCTTGTACTGCTCAGCTGCCAAAGACAACGCGTCAGTAAAACGTTCAAATGTCCAAGTATCAGGTGTCAGGTAACGTCGGGCACGGCGCAAAACATCATCAACGAGTTGCCACTGCGCTTTATAGCGGTCTGCAATCAAAAAGCGCGCTGCGGTACTGATATTTCGATCCGCTAAGCAATGCTCTGTCACTACCCGATTCGCCGCCTGCGCGACCAACCACAAGCGTAGCGCACGCCTTAACACGTATTCAGATGATTGCTCCGCCCCAGGCAGCGGGTAAGTAATTAACGTTATAAGAAACGTTTGCTCTTTAAGGCTGCCTTTATATGTTTGTTTCGTTTTTGTAGCGTCTCCTGCATGAGGAAATGCAGGATACTGAAGGTTGATCAAGGGATCTTGACGAATGGCTTTCGCCAGATCATCTAGCGAGGCAAGGGTGGGGTTTTGCCGCCATCGAGCCAGAATGTCTTTTGATTCAGGATGGTGAAATTCATTAACCAGGTTGCCAATCGCGACGACCTGGTGATCCAATCCAAGCGTCCAAAAAGCCAGTTCCAGAGCATCACTGAGATCATGCTGGGCAGCCCATTGGCATATATCGCGATAGGGGTGGCCAAAGCGCGCTATTTGCTTACCAGTGCTTATATCGTCTCTTTTGACCGCGAACGTATGCTCTACCATTACGACTTATTCATTCTTATATAGACAGTTACTATATATCTAAAAAACATATAAATAATAGTGATAGCTACCAATATCTATTGATACCAAGCACGAGTAGCCAAAGCAGTCGCGCACCAGAGCTGTCACCCTGACATTTTTGATTATTCGTATGACTAAAGACGGTGTTGCCACCAGCCAAACAAATTCTGCATTGCTAAACTTCGTGAACAGATGTTGCATGCCCAGGCAACATTTAACGTTACATGCACGGCATGACCAGAGATTACCTAAGTGGCGTGGTTCACAAGTGGTGGCAAAACATTGTTAAGGCACCAACTAGCGGTGCCCCAAAATAGCTTTGGCCGCTTTGAGGAAAACAGTTGATTATCTATAATTAGGCATCGTGGGCAAAAGGTAACTATCACTGCTCACTGGTAATTGACGAGTTTGATGTCACACCCGTCCAAAGTGAACATGGGCCCAACAGGCGTTTCAGCACCCAAGCGCTAGGCAGCCTCAGAAGGTAGTCATCGGAATAGCCTATCCCATGCGAAGCCTATTTTGGGATAGGGTTTACCACCCATGAATCAGCAGGGGCCCAGTTTCCGACAGAGAAGTTATCTTGCACGCTGAAGTGGCGCGATAACAATTTCCCAAAGCATTTCTGCTGCCCCTTCCTGAGATAGCTTCTGATGTTGACGCCCCTGGAAAGCCATTCCCATGCTCGTTAGGTAAAGGGCTTGGTCGTCTGCTTGCACCGAAAGAGCCTCGTTAAAGGAGTTACTGCTGAAAGAGTCACCACCCTGACTGTAATAGATCCCTGCTCCCATTTGCCCTCCAACATACACTGTCGCCGTCGCGACGCTCTCACCATCTTTGTAGATGGTCGCAAAAAACCGATTAGCATCAATTCGACGAAATACACCTTCGTAGCCTGGGTTCCGTGCTTGGAGCTCATTCAGAGAGTTTTCGAAAAAGCGCGCAATGTATTCAAAAGTGTCGATTTGGAACCGGTCTTTGTCCAGCTGAGTAAAGGTCTTAGCGACTCGAAGGTTACTCGAACGCGGGCCGGCAACTACAGACTGCTGGGTATGCATCAAAGCCCCAACATCCACGCGTTCGGCGCTTGATTGAGTGCTTCGCCACCTTTCAGCCGCTTTGCGAACCTCCTTCGCGACCTGTAACAATGCTTCGTCCCTATCCGGCCAGAGAGTGACCGGCTTTCCATCCTGGGGGGTGCCAAGCAGCTTTCCAAATGGGGCGTGGTGCCAATCGCATGCTCGCAAAATCACTGGAATGACGATTGCCTCCTTAGCGTTGTGGCGTTCCATGGCACGCGCCATCTCTATGTTGTAGCAATAGTCGGAAGCAATGAAATCAGGACTCACTAACAGCAAAATTATCTCATCGCTGTTGATATGTTGATCAATGGCTGCGTCGATCTCCTGACCAGCACCAATTCTTCGATCGTGCCAGCTGTCGATAATACCTTGACGCTTGAGCATCGCTAGCTGCTTTTCTAACTGATCTCTCAGCACCTCGTCAGCGTGACAGTATGAGAAAAAAACGTTTGGCAAAATGAGTACTCCAAGCCTATAAGACCTGACTGAACTTACGACTTTTTCAGCTCTTAAAGAAAAATATATTTAGCATTTCGGCAAGAGGTTATCCGTCCTATCTATGGCATGCACACAACGGCGCAAAGCAGCCAGTGATAATAAACGACCTGTTTGCACTGTGAGACCCGGTTAGCGTTCATGATGGGAGCATTTGCGTTGATGCAGCATGTGACGCATAGCACATCCAATATGGTTATACCGCTCTACTTTTAAATTGAAATTTTGTTCGAAGCAGGCATTTCCGAGCAGAGTGTTTATTTCATCTTTTCAATTGCTGGCTGATGTCCAATAGGATGTCCTTCTACTGCGCTCGCGTTCCTTCTGCCGGAAGCGCTTCACATAGTCGGCGGATGCCATCTCGTCCACCTTTAGCTCCAGTGCGCAGTTAATCAAGGAGGCCATGGTATTGTCCGTGATCTTCAAGTCACTGGGCAGCCGCCCAAACACCTGAGCACTGCTTTCCTCGATGGCAGCGAGGAAGGCCCTGAGAAAATCACCTTTTGACGATCTAGAGCTCTCCGTGGCCGCCTTGGTTAGCGGATCAGTAGCTTCAATATCTGCGTCGCTAGCATCCTGGGCTAGTTCGTCCATGAAGTCGCTTAGTGATGGCCAATATTTTAGGTCATATTGATAGTGTAAGCGGCTAAGCTTATCCCCAATCTCCATTCCAAACAAAGGGTTGTGTTCAGAGGCTTCTTCGATTACTTCGCAGACATGATAATGGGTATTGCTGGCGAAGCCGGAATGATTATGGAGCACGCTGCGCTCATCCAGCAGCGTCGAGAGCTCCATAGCCTTGTCCGCAATCTCCCGATTGACCTCAATGAGACGATATCGACTAGCACGGGCGGCCTTCATGTCTTCCGGTTTCCAAAATGCGGCTGTACTCAAAAGCTTGGCGAGAAATTCCTGCAGTGCATGAGGGTGATGGCCGAGCTTACGGTGCAGTTCCAGATAGGCGCTTTCCAGCTCGTGGCCTCTGTTCAACAGTCTATCAATCACTCTGTTCTCACTCGGCAAACAGTGATGCTCCAAATTGTATTGTTTACTCTTTCGCAGAATGTCTTCGCAAACGGCTAGGGGAGAGGCTGGCGGCTTGAGGTGGGTCATGTGCTTATCTCCGTGAAGTTTGAAAGATAGCTTACCGGCCTTCTCTCAGGCTGTCGGTACCCGAAACCGTTTATTTTTAGTGAGCTTTAGGTACCTGTTGCCACAAGCATATCTAATTTTAGTAAGCACTCTCAAGGTTTACAAAATATGGCAGGCTTGAGGCTACTGAGGCCTCCCAGTAACCGCGAAGGTTTGAAACGATTTAAGAAAGGGCTAGCGGGATAAAATTTATTTAGGGAGCGGAAATAGCCCTTTTCCTCCCCAGGGCTTGGGGTATCACATTGGTATAGAAGCATGCTATTGCTGGGGTAACCGCTTATGACCTTTTCTGGGATGGGGCGCAGGTGATGTGTTGATTACACAGTCGTGATAACAATGGATGAATTAAAAACCGATCCACAGGGGGCGCTACATCAGTGTATCTAGCAAAACTGAAAATAACGAACTTCAGAAAATTGCAATCTGTTGACCTTGAGTTTCAGCCCGGGCTGAACGTCCTGGTCGGCTCTAATAACATTGGCAAGACCGCTATTGTTGATGCATTGCGCGCGCTACTTGCAGGATACGACGAGCCATACCCGCGCTTTAACAACGACGATATGCATCGACCAAAGGGGGGCGATCCGGCAGGTGACATCCAGTTTAAGTACGTCTTCCAGGATTTGGACGTAGACGACGAAGCAGACTTTCTGGCAGCACTGAAGCCGGACCAAGATGGCAGGTTTGAAGCTCACATTAACATCCGTTATTCAGAAGCTGACAAGATTGGCAGGCTGCGAGTAAGGCGTTGGTGTGGAGACCATGAAGAGATAGGCCTGACCGCGGATATGATCGAGAACCTTCGCGGTGTCTACCTGCCACCTCTTAGAGATGCTTCACAGGGTCTCAAGCCCAATCGCCATAGCAAGCTGGCTCGACTATTTCAGCTCCTTGCCGATGATGAAGGTCGTGATGGAATTAATGAAGCACTTAAACTGCTCGATGAAGAGCTAAGGGGCCACGATCCGATTATTACCGCTCACTCGGCCATCACAAGTCGGCATGACACGATGCTAGGGTCTCAGCTAGCCCAAGTGTTGGATTTGGGATTGAGCGGAAGCGATTTTCAGAAGCTGGCATCACGCCTGTCGTTAGTAGTGGACGACTTCGAAATTGAACAGAACGGCCTTGGATTTAACAATCTGATTTACATGGCGGTGGTTCTCTGTGAGCTGGCCAGGAACGCTGACGCGAGTTACCGAGGCCTGATCATTGAGGAGCCTGAGGCACACTTGCATCCGCAGTTGCAGGCGGTGTTGCTAGATTACCTGGAATCGATTCAAGATGGGGAGGGTGAGAAGCCCGTTCAGTTGTTTGTTTCTAGCCATTCCCCCAACTTCGCCAGCATTGCTAATCTCGACAGTCTCACCTGTCTGGTCGAAACAGCCACTGGCGTGGAGACTTTCTTCCCACGCACCATCCAATTTGAAAGGGGAAAAAGAGAAAAGCTCGAACGCTACCTTGATGTGACCCGCGCTGAACTGTTTTTTGCCCGTCGTATCATCTTCGTTGAAGGCGCGGCCGAATTGATGCTGGTCAATGTGCTCGCGGAAATGTGTGGCTATAACCTGCGCAAGCACGGCGTCAGCCTGATCAGTGTCGAAGGACTCAATTTTGACTCTTTTTTGCCTCTGTTTGGTGAGGAGGCCCTGAAAATTCCAGTATCCGTGATCACCGACGCGGATCCAGTAAGTGAAGCGGATGAAACCGGAGAAACGGTGGCCGTTTATCCCACGTTCGACGAGGAAATTAGGGTTTCAAACAATACCGCCAGAATGAAGAAAAACGAGGATTCCCTCGTTAAGGTTTTCTGCGGTCTCAAAACTCTCGAATATGATCTGGCGTTGGTTGACGTTAATCGCATCGCAATGCTGGCTGCACTTAGAAATATGCACCCGAGAATCGCGCGAGACCTCCAGACTAAGGTCGAAGAGGAAGATGGCGATGCAGCCAAAGCACGGACTCTATTCAGCGGCATGTTTGAGCGCAAACAAAATAATGTGCAGAAGGGACGCTTTGGCCAGTCACTGGCGCAAGTTATTGCCGAAGGCAACGCTTTTGTAGTGCCAGACTACATCCAGAATGCGATTTCTCATGCCTGTCAAACAGCGGAGGCCAAGTAGTGAACCACCCTTCCGAAGAGCAGACGCAGGTTATAGATGCCTCAGTAGAGCCCTTGTCAGTAATTGCCTGTGCTGGCAGCGGCAAGACATTCACGGCCGTGCGACGTCTGGCCAATATTCGTCAAAAACTTGGTAATCATCGTGGTCGTGTGGCACTCCTGTCCTTCTCCAATGTCGCTGTAGATACTTTCCGAAAGGAATATCAAGATCTGGGGCTCAGCAGCAACGTCAACAACCGCGTGGACATAGATACGCTGGATACTTTCATCACCAGCAACGTGTTGCGCCCTCATGCCTATCGGACGATGGGTGCGCAACAGACGGCTTTCCTTGTGACCGGTGGAGAAGCATTTCTGAAAGGATTCACCTTTCAAACGGATCCTTACCCGCGCGCTATCAATGAAATGCAGGTCGGTATTGACGCTGGAGGTGTCTACTTCTGCTACTCGGATATTAAAAGTGAAATGCACAGGCTCAATACTGCCCAAGCTGCAGACGTGGTGCATCGCCTTGGGCGGATCGGTGCCTACACACACAACCTCGGGCGTTACTGGTGCTATCGCACGTTAGCAGATCAACCTGGGATTCTGCGTGCTCTGGTTCGCCGTTATCCGCATATCCTGATTGACGAGGCTCAGGATATCGGAACGATTCATCAGGTCATCATCGAGCAGCTAGTGAGTGCTGGTTGCCAGGTCTCGCTGATAGGAGATCCAAATCAGGGTATTTATGAATTTGCCAGTGCTGATGGGGCGTTCTTGTCAAAGTACGGGCAACGTGACGGCGTAAATAGCCTCGAATTGAAGAGAAACTTCCGATCCGTGCCACCAATCCTTGATCTGGCCAACCATCTGGCCGGACGAACCGATGCCGCAGATAGGGAAGCGCCTGATACAGTCCATGGTACCTTCTTTGTAGCTTACGGTAAGAATGACAGAGAGCAACTCATTGTTTCGTTTCAGAGAGCAGTGGAGGCCGCTGGCCTTAGGCTGGAGCGTTCGGCGGTACTCTGCCGCGGACGCAAACAGGCAGATAAACTGGCTGGCAACAAAGGGGCCCCGGGCTGGGGCATCGTCAAACGGTTTACACAGGCTGCAATTCTGCGCGAGCGTTTTAAAGACTATCAAGGTGCATTCAGGCTGGTGGCTATCGGTATCGTCAACCTACTCGTTGATGCTCCAAATGGGATGTTGGCTAAGCTCACATCCCAACGTGAGGATCAGGCGTTACGTCGGCTCATCTGGGCTTTTACTCGTAATCCTGATATGGGACTGCCCGGTGTATCGCTCAATGGAAAAGCGCAGTGGCACCCCCTATTACTTAATAGAGTCAAAACTTTACTAGCTCAAATTAATAAAGATTGTGGTCTGACGAGCGTCGATAAGCTTGGTAGCAAGCTCACTACAAGAGATTTGCCTGATGGACCGTTACTATCTACCGCTGACCTGAATGGGAATAACTACCGACCCCGCATTCGCGTTGACACAGTTCATCAGGCTAAGGGAGAAAGCCTGGATGCAGTGCTGTATTTGACAAACAAGGAACATGCCGAAGGCTTAATGAACGGCGTGGATACAGAGATCGGGCGTATTGGCTATGTTGCGGTTACCCGCGCCCGGAACTTGTTTTGGCTTGGTGTGCCAGCCAATGCGTTAGTTGATTTACGGCCAGGATTACTCGATCTTGGCTTTCAGGAAACTGAGGCATAAGGTCATCTACGTTCGACCTATCTCAACAGCTTGACTGTGCCCTGTGATTGGCCCGAAGGTCACTTCCTTTCAAGGAATTCCACCTACTTCTGTGCCAAATATAAATTCCCTCATGTGTTCTTAAGTGACACTACCTCCACGAATGCAACCTATAAAAAACCCTTTTTAATGATGATTTTAGAACATTAGATGCAATTTTAGGACATATAACATGTCCCTATTCCATCAGTCTCATAACCGTCCCCGCTACCAAATATAGAAAAAACCAATACCTTTACGGGTGTTGGTTTTTTTGTGTCCGCTAGTTATGTAAAAACGCCCAGAAAAACTGTTACCGAAAGGTACGGTTTTTTTCACCTATGGCTTTTTATTTTCCTGCCTTTTCCTTGAATCCGCCGGGGCATGCCTGCATATCATGGGTAACTATTATTCATTTTTTGCTGACGAGTCTACCTATGTCGATTATTGATCCCCGTTCAGGTAAGCCGCTCACCGCGGATACTGGAAATACCGATGCTACCGCGCCTACCGATGAGCGTGCGTCGGTGCGACCTGAAGATGTCATCATTGAATTGAACGCAGGCAATATTCAGCAGGTATTGGAAGCCTCCATGCAGGTGCCGGTACTGATGGGCTGCTACTCGCCTTCCACCGATAGCAGCCGCACCCTGCTCACAGTGCTTGAGAAACTGGTAGTGGAATACGCAGGCGCCTTTGTGCTCGGTAAGCTCGATATAGACGCGAATGCAGAAATCGGCGGCCAGCTCGGCGTGCGTTCAGTGCCCGATGTGAAGCTGATTAGCCAGGGCGGCCTAGTGGATGGTTTTCAGGGAGCATTGCCGGAAAAGGAGGTACGCGAGTGGTTGAATCGTTACTTCCCCGCCCCCGGCGAAGCACCCCCTACCCCGGAAGAGCAGGCGGAAGAGGCATTGCAGGCAGGCGATGTCGCGGGCGCGCGCGAAATTTATCAAACCCTGATGGGCCAGTATCCGGAACACTACGCTTATCAAGTCGCGTTCGCCCGGGTACTGGTAGCCGAAGGGCGTGGCAGCGAGGCGCGTGAAGTGCTTGATAACCTGCCGCCGGAAGAGCGCGACGCGGCACCTGCACGGGGCGTGCGCGCCAGCATTGAGTTTGGCGAACAGGCGCCCTCAACCGAAGAGATCGGAGCCCTGGGCGATCGTACCGACAGCGAAGCTCAGTACCAGCGCGCCCTGCGCCAAGTGGCTGACGGTCATTACGATGCAGGCCTGGAAGCACTCCTGGCGCTAATGAAACACGACCGTGCCTACAATGATGACGCAGCGCGTAAAACACTGCTGCAGGTGTTCGATGCATTAGGCGCCGATCATCCGCTGACCGTTACCTACCGCCGTAAACTATTTGCCATGCTCTACTAACGGGTCTCACTGCTTTTTAGCACTGCATCCATGCGTGACAATGCCATTTCCAGTTGGGTAGCGGTGGTGCCGAAGTTAAGCCGCACAAAGCCGGGGCAGCCAAAGGCAGCCCCGTCTGAAAGTGCCACCCCCGCCTCTTTCAGCAGCCTTTTATGGGGCGCATTGCCCAGGCCCGCCTCGCGCATATCCAGCCAGGCTAGGTACGTTGATTCCGGCGCACTCCAACGAACGCCCTGCCAGCTAGCTACTCGCGCCTCCAGCGTCGCACGATGCTCGCGTAGTACGCTTAACAGCTCCTGCCGCCACGATTCACCTTCACGATAAGCCGCTTCCGCCGCGACTAAGCCGAGTATGTTGCTATCGGGCAGCAGCCCTTTTGCTGCGGCTGCAAAGCGCTGACGCAGAGCAGGGTCAGGGATCACCGCGCAGGCACTGGTCAACCCAGCCAAATTAAAGGTTTTAGAGGGCGCCCACAGGGTGATTGTGCGCTTGGCCAGTTCAGGAAATGCTGCCACCAGCGGACGATGACGCGCGCCTTCATCTAATAACAGGTCGCAGTGAAGCTCATCGGAAACCACCCAAAGATCGTGGCGTTCTACCAGCTCAGCCAGCGCAGCAAGCTCTTCCTGATGCCATACGCGCCCTGTCGGGTTGTGGGGATGACACCATAGCAATAGACGGGTACGCGGCGTAATCGCCGCCTCCAGGGCGGCAATATCGAGCTGCCAAGGCTCACCGAGGCTCGAAGACGCTTGGAGCATCGCCTGCTGAGGCAGCCTCCCGGTGCGCTCTGCCACTGCTAGAAACGGCGGATAGATAGGTGTGACTGTTAATACACCGTCGCCAGGCTCGGTCAGCGCGAGCGCAGCCAAATGTAAGGCAGGCACTACCCCTGGCAACCACTGCTGCCACTCGGGCTGAATGGGCCAGTCATAATGCTGGGCGCTCCACTGGCATAGCGTTTCTGTTAACGTAGCAGGCACTTCACCATAGCCATAAACACCGTGAGCCACTCGCGACTGCAGCGCATCAACGACTGCTGGCGGGGAGCGAAAATCCATATCGGCGACCCAAAGGGGTAACACGTCGTCGCCGTAGCGGTGCCATTTTTGCGATGCCCAGCCACCTTCTGGGTGGCGTCGCTCCACAGGCGTGGCAAAATCGTAGGCCATGAAAAATCTCACTTATTGAACAGGGGTGATGCCAAGCATGCCGCAAGATGACTTTTATACCAAGATGCGGGCAGGGCTATCAGCCCTGTTGCGGCAATGGCGCTCGCTTGGCCAAGCGAATACTGACCAGCTTGCGCTTATTCTTGCCGAAACGGCCCGGGTTGCCAAATTAGGTACGCCCGACGCCACGCCGAGCGGCGCAACGCTGGAAGAGTGGAGCCAGGATGAGCTCGGTGAGATGCCGCTTTGGGCGCCACGCACCGCGGTATTTTTGCTTAATCAAATGCCCGCTCGCCCGACCCCCGATAGCGATGCTGAAGCCTGCGCCTGGGCATACTGCTGGCTACGCAATCGCTCGTTTGATTCATTGAAAGCAGCTCAGGACGCCCTCCCTGCCCACCTAAAAGCGCCTCTGCAAGAGGCGTTAGAAGCCGCTTGGCGCGACCAGCAAGGGCTGCGTTTAGTTTAATCGGCAGCACGCTCGCTTAGAAAACCGAAACGGTGAAGGCCATTAAATGGCGTCATAAAACAACGACACACCAATAGCACCAAAAAATAACAGCAAGGAACACGCTACATGATAGAAATTCCGCTCACTTGGCAGCTAGCAAAGCTTGGCCTTTCAATCAGTATGGTATTGGGGCTAGGGGCAATTGCGGTGCGCGCCAGTCCACGTATGGCCGGGCTGCTGGCGGGTTATCCATTGGGCACGGCGTTGGCGCTATTTTTTATCGGCTTAGAAATTTCACCCGTCTTTGCGACCCAAAGCGCAGTACATACGCTGGCTGGGTTTACCGCGACGATGGCGCTAGGCGCCGGTTATTGGGTAGCAGGACGTCAACCAGGCGTTAAAGGCATGGCCAGCGGTGTGCTAGGCGGTTTCATTGCGTGGCTAGCCGCCAGCACTATACTCGCCCAATTTGATTTCACCCGGCTCAGCGGCACGCTGGTAACACTAGGGGCTATTGCCGCATTTAGTGGCCTGTTCCGCGCTATTCCAGATGTAAAAAGTCCACCCAGTCGATCGTTTTCGCTCCCTGCTCTTGCTGCACGGGCCTGCCTTGCCGCCGCGATCATATTTGCCATTACGAGCCTAGCGCATTGGCTTCCGCCCGCCTGGGCGGGAACGCTGGCCGCCTTTCCGGTCACCATGCTGCCTTTTTTGCTGATTCTTCATCTAAATCACGGCGCGGCCCCAGTAGCTACTGTTATCAAACACTACCCGATGGGGCTTGGCTCATTGCTGAGTTATACCCTATGTGTTTCCTATACTTACCCAACGCTAGGCCTGTTGTGGGGCAGCTTGGCTGGGTTTGCCACGGCGACGCTATGGCTATTGGGATGGATGCAACTGACGGCGTGGTACCGACGCCGTGCCACTTGACCAAGCACTTGCTTGGGTTAATCCTGAAGACCTGCTGCTAATCCCGTTCATTAATCACCAGTCATTGATAACCCTTCGTTCATAACAAGGACATGCCATGTTTACGCGTACCATTGAGCCAGCGTTTTACGACACCGACGCCCTAGGGCATATCAATAATACTCGCCTACCCGCGTGGTTTGAGCTGGCCCGTAACGACTTATTCAAACTCTTCACGCCTGATTTAAACCCGAAGAAGTGGCGCTTAATTATGGCGCGTATGGAAGTCGACTACCGAGCTGAACTGTTTTACGGTCACGACATCGAAATACGCACGTATTTAACACGCTTGGGAAACAGTTCGTTTACGGTGACCCAAGAGGCGCGCCAACACGGCACACTTACCAACCTGGGTCACACCGTCATGGTGCAGTACGACCACCAGGCTAAGTGCGCCAAGCCCATTGAGGGCAATTTACGTGAGGCGTTAACGGCCCACCTGCAAGATGCCCCTGAATGAACACGCCTGACCGACGCTGCCCCGCGCTGTCGGGGCAATAGGAGCCACGCTTATGGCCATCCGCTACAACCTCTGGATAGACCCTGACAACGTTGCGCAGCACCGTGCCGTTGAAGCGGATCTTGAGCACTACTTTGTTGAGCGCTTCGCCGACTATCCGCATATCCGCTTGTTTGGGGCAGACCCCTACGATTATGATGCCCCCTTCAACCGCCTTTATGATGTGCTAATGGCACGAGCCGCTGAATACTGTGAGCGGACGTGGTGCTATGTTGCGTCGCCCGAACAGCTCAATCGCTGCTTTTTCCGTGCCGTTGGCCGCTCAAACAAATTTGTGAGAGACCAACCCGATGGTGATACGCACCAATCAGGCGCCTGACGAACGTCAGCTCGCTATTATTGCACAACAGCTTGGCCGCGCACCGCGTGGCATTGAGGCAGTGGCAGCTACTGACGGCGAAGGGACGCCGCTGGTGCTACGCATGTCTCCTATCGTCGATGGCAAACCTTTTCCTACGCTGTATTGGCTCTGCTCAGATGTTCTTAAAGTAGAAATTTCTCGCATTGAAGCGGTGGGCGTTATCAAAGCGCTCGAACAGCGGCTGCAGGAAGAACCAGACTTTCTTGAGGCTTATTTGCAAAGTCACCGTGATTATGTGGCTGCTCGCTGGGACTATATGAGCGATGCCCAGCGCCAAGAAGTCGCTCAGTTGGGCTATACCGACGTAATGACCGAACGCGGCATTGGCGGTATTAGCAATTGGCACCAAGTACGCTGTCTGCACACTCAATATGCTCATCACCTTTGCGGTAACAACGTTATAGGGCAGTGGATGGATCAACACCATCAGGTCGACCGCTGCCTGCCCTAAGCAACGGATTAGTCACTTC
Organism: Vreelandella sp. DA03-1M; assembly: GCF_055725665.1. Lineage (NCBI taxonomy): Bacteria > Pseudomonadati > Pseudomonadota > Gammaproteobacteria > Oceanospirillales > Halomonadaceae > Vreelandella > Vreelandella sp. DA03-1M. The sequence goes on along the minus strand of NZ_CM146798.1, from coordinate 360,094 downwards.
TCATTTTTAGCGTTAGGAAAAAACGAATGGCTCGAATTTGTGTCTACCTTGGCTCTCGTGAGGGTAATAGCCCAGCTTTCCGGCAGGCGACCAATAAACTAGGACGCACGCTTGCCGAGCGTGGTCACACGCTGGTTTATGGCGGGGCACGCATTGGCCTGATGGGAGAGCTGGCGAATTCAGTGTTGGAGGCAGGCGGCGAGGTCATTGGTGTAATGCCCGAACACTTAGTGGAGCGAGAACAGGCACACTTTGGGTTAAGCGAGCTGATTCGGGTGCGTAATATGCATGAACGCAAAGCCACCATGGCGGCTAATGCCGACGCTTTTATTGCCTTACCCGGCGGGATTGGCACCTTTGAAGAGCTGTTTGAAATATGGACGTGGGGCTATCTGGGCCTGCATGAAAAACCCATGGGGTTGCTTAACATCGACGAGTTCTATTCACCGCTGCTGACCTTTTTAGACAGCACTGTCAGCCATGGCTTTTTGGCATCCGCCACTCGTGACATGCTGCTCGACGCAGCAACATCCAATGAACTGCTTGATGCATTAGAAGCTCAGCTATAGTGCTGACGAGGGAAGAGTGAGGGAGACGTTACTAGCGGCCCATACGCTCGGTGAGCTGGCGGGTATGCTGATAAGTTAATTGTAGCAAACGTGCATCTTCACCTGCCCGATGACGGTGAATGCCGCGTTCGGCGATCATTGCTTCTTTGGTGTCGCTCCATAACGCTTGCTGCTCTTCGCTGAGCAGTATCCTTAGCGCCTCAAGGCGAAAACGCGGCAGCATACCCGCGTGATGAAAGAGGAGGGAAAGCCAGGTGTTGTCGTAGCCCCAGCTATCACTGTAGGCCTTGCCTAACTCGCGCAGCTCATCGTTTAACCAGTGGGCAACCTGACGCACGGGATAGCCCTCCTGAATGAGGCGCTCACGAGAGATACCGTGCAGCAGCTCCGCCTTTGGATCCCAGTGCGTCCACTCATCTAGCGGTTGAATGAGAAAGGCGCAGCAGCTTCCATCAGCCCGTGCGATGCCTACTTCGATGGGATAACTGCCACGCCCAAATCCGGACGCTTCAATATCTAGTACTGTGGGTAGCGTCTCGGACACAACCTTCCTCACTCAATCAAAACGTGAAAGCGCTTATGCGACGGCCACGTCATCTAGCGGCTGCTGTTCGGCCTGTCGCTGCCAATAAGCGGCTCGCTCATCATCTACCGTCAAGCCTAGCTCACCCAGGCGATAAGCTCGGGCAAGACGCTCGGCGGCTAAAAAATGCCCAGACTGGGCAGCGCGGGCATACCACGTCACCGCATAATCTTCGCGACGGGGGTATTGCACACAGCCATGCTCATGGATTTGCGCTACTTGGTACTGAGACTTTACATCTCCTGCATGCGCTGCTTCCAGAACATACCGCGCACCACGCGCCTTATCCTGAGGCGTTTGACTGCGATGAAAGAGCATATGACCATAAACGGAAAGCGCATCAGGGTGACCCGCCTCCGCACAACGCTTAAATAAGCGCATCGTTAAACGCTGGGTACGCGGAGAACGCGGCAATAGCCAGCGATTATGAAACAGCCGTTCAGCTAGACGAAATTCTAGCCGAGTAAACAACGTTGATGCCTGCAGCATGGCAAACCACCCTGCCTATCTGTTGGGACCTTGGGCCAGCAGCCACCAAAAATAGCTACCAACCACACGAGAAACCGGCCTTTAGCCGGTCGATGGGCTGGCAAGCATACGCCTGCCTTTGCGACGACTCAACCCCATTAATTTGCTGCTTTCCAAGAGCCTCGCTAACATGCCATGCATACGCCGTTTACCACCCTGCCAGGGTGGCTTATTTTTTGGCAATGCCGCCTTAGTAAGGAGATAAAAATGCAAACGCGCCCACTTGGCAGAACCGGCATGGAGGTCAGTCGACTCTGCTTAGGCACGATGACGTTTGGCGAGCAAAATAGCGAAGCCGAAGCCCATGAGCAGCTTGACCGAGCCGTGGCATTTGGCATCAATTTCATTGATACCGCTGAAATGTACCCTGTCCCCCCGATGGCCACTACCCAAGGTCTTACGGAGCGCTATATCGGCAGTTGGCTCAAGCAGCGTGGCGCTCGGGACGACCTTATTATAGCTACTAAAGCCGCTGGCCCAGGGCTTGACCATATCCGTGGAGGCCCACGCCTGACTCGTGAACATATTCACCAAGCTATCGATACAAGCTTAAAGCGGTTAAATACCGATTACATAGATCTTTACCAGCTGCACTGGCCCGACCGTCAAACCAACTTCTTTGGCAAGCTAGGCTACGTACATAGCGAAGACGAAGATGCGACGCCGTTAGAAGAAACGCTCTCCGCCCTGAAAGAACTGGTCGATGCAGGCAAGGTGCGAGCCATTGGGCTCTCTAATGAAACGCCCTGGGGTGTCATGCGCTCCCTGCAGTTGGCAGATCAGTTGGATTTACCCCGCGTGGCGTCTATTCAAAACCCCTACAGCCTTCTTAACCGCTCCTTTGAAGTCGGTTTGGCTGAAATTGCCCACCGTGAAGACGTCGGCCTACTTGCCTATTCACCGCTAGGTTTTGGGGTACTCTCAGGTAAATACCTGAATGGCGCGCAGCCACCCAAAGGTCGTTTAACGCTGTATGAGCGCTTCAAGCGCTACACTTCGCCGGAAGCCGAAGCGGCCACCCAGGCTTACGTCGCTCTGGCTGAAAAGCACGAGCTAGATCCCGCCCAAATGGCGCTGGCGTTTGTTAACTCACGCAGCTTCTTGACCAGCAATATTATTGGCGCGACCACCATGGAGCAGTTGGAAAGTAATCTTGCCAGCGAAAGCCTCAAGCTGGACAACGACGTGCTAGAGGCAATCGAAGACATTCACCGCCGCATGCAGAACCCCTGCCCTTAAAACAGCCGTTAAAAGCACAGTCGACTCTCACCAAGCTATCACCACTATAGCCTCGGCCTTCGCCGAGGCTTGGTATACTGAGCTCACTTATATCAAGCTTTTATTTACCAGAGCACGACCAGGAGCATGCGATGCTGAGTGTTATCTCTCCCGCCAAAACGCTGGATTTCGAAACCCCACCGACTACAGAGCAAGTGTCACAGCCCGATTTTCTGAAACAGAGCAAAGCGCTTATCACTATTTTGCGCGACTACTCGCCGCAACAAATCAGCGAGCTCATGGGGATCAGCGATAAATTAGCGGGCTTGAATGCAGCGCGTTTTGAAGAGTGGCGTCCGCCCTTCACTCTGAGCAATGCCAAACCTGCTGTCCAGGCTTTTCAAGGCGACGTTTATACGGGCCTGCAAGCGGAAAATTTTAGTGAAGCAGAGAACCGCTATGCACAATCGCATCTGCGCATACTTTCCGGATTATATGGCTTGCTTAGGCCACTGGATTTAATTCAACCCTATCGGCTGGAGATGGGCACCAAGCTGCCTAACAGTGCCGGTAAAGATCTCTATGCTTACTGGAAGCCCACCCTAACACCCGCACTCAATGAGGCAATTGCTGAAAGCGGCTCCAACGTACTGGTGAATCTCGCCTCGAACGAGTACTTCAAAGCGGTAGATACCAAGCAGCTCAATGCGCGGGTCATTACGCCAGTGTTTAAAGATGAGAAAAACGGCACCTTTAAAATCATCAGCTTCTACGCCAAAAAAGCACGTGGCCTGATGAGCGCCTGGATGATTCAGCAGCAAGTCAACGAACCAGATGAACTCAAGGCATTCGATGTTGCTGGTTATCGCTTCGACGCCTCGGCATCCCAGGGGGATACCTTCGTGTTCACTCGCAAAGAAGCCGATCGCTAAAGCGAACGGCCGGGCTATTACAGCCTAGAAAAAACGCACGGGGCGTGAAGAACGCGGCTTTAGAAACCGCTGGTGCGCCTCTTTAAATTGCGCCGTGTCACAGCGGTGTAGCCACTCATAAGCCACCATATCCGCTGTCACAGCCACAGCACCGCTTGCACATGCACGCTCACGCGCCATCGTAGCCTCTTGTGGTCGACGGCTGGCAGACGCTTCGCTAAGCCAGTACAGCTCGTAACCTGCCGCTAGCAACCCCAACCCCGTTTGCAGCACACAGATATGCGCTTCTGTTCCACACAGTACAATCTGCGTCTTTCCTGATGCTTTTAATGCTGATTCAAATTCAGCTTCTGCCATCACGCTGAAATGCTGTTTTTGCCACAGTTGATAATCGTTTAGTGCGGCCAATAGAGATGGTGCGGTACCACCTAGTTTTTCAGGGTTCTGCTCGGTTAACCACACCGGCACTTCAAGTAGGCAAGCCATTCCACCTAGCCAAGCCGCCTCGGTAACGGCCTCTTGACCACCTTCAATCACAGGCAGCAGGCCAGCCTGAAAATCGACCATCAGCAGTAGGCTTTTCTCACGTTGTAGCTGCACAGCGCCTCCTTAATTTTTATCATTATTGGAATCATAATAGACACGACACAAAAACAAAGCAGCCGCTTTTCAGCGGCTGCTTTGCTAACGTAGCAATTACATGCTTCTTCTGCCTAGTCTTCGGCAGCCTCTTCCATATCTTCACCGAGCTCTTCCATGCTCTCACCGGCTTCTTCTGCACTTTCGTCAATGCTTTCACCCGCTTCTTCAGCTGGGCCTTGATCATCACAGGCGACAAGCCCGCCTGCCATTAACGCCATAAATAGGGCAATTGCTAACTTTTTGGCTAATTCCGTCGTCATATCGTTTCCTCCTCCTGAGATTTTAAATCTTGCACCTGCAGCATAATACTAGATGCTGCTTGGCAACAATACCATGCTAAATACGCAAGCTATTGTTATAAATATATTTAAAAAACTTATTTTTCAGAGTGCTAAGAAAAAATCGCTTCTGTAAAAAGTAACGACTTTTCTTGCACGCACACAAAAAACCCAGCCGGGTGGCTGGGTTCTTCGTGGTATAAGTGCCTGACGATGACCTACTCTCGCATGGGGAGACCCCACACTACCATCGGCGCTAAGCGGTTTCACTGCTGAGTTCGGCAAGGGATCAGGTGGTTCACGCGTGCTATGGTCGTCAGGCGTAACTTTTAATGTCTATCATGCTGACTAGCGGTTGCTACATTGTGATCGTCTCACTGTGCCGCCTGCTCGTTTGAGCCAGGCCACACGCCGCGTATCCGGCTTTTGAATGTCTCGTCATCATTACGACCAGACCCCTTGGGTGTTATAGGGTCAAGCCTCACGGGCCATTAGTACACGTTAGCTCAACGCCTTGCAGCGCTTCCACACCGTGCCTATCAACCAGCTGGTCTCGCTGGGCCCTTCAGGAGGCTCTAGGCCTCAGGGATGTCTCATCTTGAAGGGGGCTTCCCGCTTAGATGCTTTCAGCGGTTATCCCGTCCGACCATAGCTACCCGGCAATGCCACTGGCGTGACAACCGGAACACCAGAGGGTCGTCCACTCCGGTCCTCTCGTACTAGGAGCAGCCCTTCTCAAACATCCAACGCCCACGGCAGATAGGGACCGAACTGTCTCACGACGTTCTAAACCCAGCTCGCGTACCACTTTAAATGGCGAACAGCCATACCCTTGGGACCGACTTCAGCCCCAGGATGTGATGAGCCGACATCGAGGTGCCAAACACCGCCGTCGATGTGAACTCTTGGGCGGTATCAGCCTGTTATCCCCGGAGTACCTTTTATCCGTTGAGCGATGGCCCTTCCATACAGAACCACCGGATCACTAGAACCTGCTTTCGCACCTGCTCGACGTGTCTGTCTCGCAGTCAAGCACCCTTATGCTCTTGCACTCAATGCACGATGTCCGACCGTGCTGAGGGTACCTTCGTGCTCCTCCGTTACTCTTTAGGAGGAGACCGCCCCAGTCAAACTACCCACCACACACTGTCCTCGATCCGGATAACGGACCTGAGTGAGAACGCCAATGATGCCAGGCTGGTATTTCAAGGGTGGCTCCCTCCGAACTGGCGTCCAGAGTTCAAAGCCTCCCAGCTATCCTACACAGGCAACATCAGCGTCCAGTGTGAAGCTATAGTAAAGGTTCACGGGGTCTTTCCGTCTAGCCGCGGGTACACCGCATCTTCACGGCGATTTCAATTTCACTGAGTCTCGGGTGGAGACAGCGTGGCCATCATTACGCCATTCGTGCAGGTCGGAACTTACCCGACAAGGAATTTCGCTACCTTAGGACCGTTATAGTTACGGCCGCCGTTTACCGGGGCTTCAATCAAGAGCTTCGCGCCCTCTACAAGAGAGGGGCTAACACCATCATTTAACCTTCCGGCACCGGGCAGGCGTCACACCCTATACGTCCGCTTGCGCGTTAGCAGAGTGCTGTGTTTTTAATAAACAGTTGCAGCCACCTGGTATCTTCGACCGGTTCGGGCTTAGAGAGCAAGTCTCATCACCCTACGCCGGCGTGCCTTCTCCCGAAGTTACGGCACCATTTTGCCTAGTTCCTTCACCCGAGTTCTCTCAAGCGCCTTGGGATTCTCTCCCTGACCACCTGTGTCGGTTTGGGGTACGGTCGCACATGATCTGAAGCTTAGAGGCTTTTCCTGGAAGCGTGGCATCAGTGACTTCCTGACCGTGGTCAGTTCGTTTCGTGTCTCGGCCTTAAGGGTCCGGATTTGCCTAAACCCTCAGCCTACTCACTTTCACCAGGACAACCAACGCCTGGCTCACCTAGCCTTCTTCGTCCCCCCATCGCAACCATGTCCGGTACGGGAATATTGACCCGTTTCCCATCGACTACGCCTTTCGGCCTCGCCTTAGGGGCCGACTCACTCTGCTCCGATTAGCGTCGAACAGAAACCCTTGGTCTTCCGGCGAGGGAGTTTTTCACTCCCTTTATCGTTACTCATGTCAGCATTCGCACTCGTGATACCTCCAGCGAACTTCTCAATTCACCTTCATTGGCTTACACGACGCTCCTCTACCGCTCATCCTAATGGATGAACCCGTAGCTTCGGTACCTGGTTTAGCCCCGTTACATCTTCCGCGCAGGCCGACTCGACTAGTGAGCTATTACGCTTTCTTTAAAGGATGGCTGCTTCTAAGCCAACCTCCTAGCTGTCTGAGCCTTCCCACATCGTTTCCCACTTAACCAGGATTTCGGGACCTTAGCTGACGGTCTGGGTTGTTTCCCTTTTCACGACGGACGTTAGCACCCGCCGTGTGTCTCCCACGCTCTACTCACCGGTATTCGGAGTTTGCCTCGGGTTGGTAAGTCGGGATGACCCCCTAGCCGAAACAGTGCTCTACCCCCGGCGGTACTACGTGAGGCGCTACCTAAATAGCTTTCGAGGAGAACCAGCTATCTCCGAGCTTGATTAGCCTTTCACTCCGATCCACAAGTCATCCAAATCTTTTTCAACAGATCCTGGTTCGGGCCTCCAGTTGATGTTACTCAACCTTCACCCTGCTCATGGATAGATCGCTCGGTTTCGGGTCTATATCCAGCGACTGTGTCGCCCAGTTAAGACTCGGTTTCCCTACGGCTCCCCTATACGGTTAACCTCGCCACTGAATATAAGTCGCTGACCCATTATACAAAAGGTACGCCGTCACCCAACAAGTGGGCTCCGACTGCTTGTACGCACACGGTTTCAGGATCTATTTCACTCCCCTCTCCGGGGTTCTTTTCGCCTTTCCCTCACGGTACTGGTTCACTATCGGTCAGCCAGGAGTATTTAGCCTTGGAGGATGGTCCCCCCGTCTTCAGTCAAGGTTTCTCGTGCCCCGACCTACTCGATTTCACATGATCAGATTTTCGACTACGGGGCTATCACCCGCTACGGCCAGACTTCCCAATCTGTTCGCCTAATCAGTCACATGCTTAAGGGCTGGTCCCCGTTCGCTCGCCGCTACTAGGGGAATCTCGGTTGATTTCTTTTCCTCAGGGTACTTAGATGTTTCAGTTCCCCTGGTTCGCCTCGTACATCTATGTATTCAATGCACGATACTGACCTTATGGTCAGTGGGTTTCCCCATTCAGAAATGCCCGGGTCACAGGTTGTTGCCACCTCACCGAGCCTTATCGCAGGCTACCACGTCTTTCATCGCCTCTGGCTGCCTAGGCATCCACCGTGTGCGCTTCATTGCTTGACCCTATAACCCGAAGGAGTCTGGTATCTCGCAATGATCACGTTTCATTTTGCCGGATACGCTGACGCGTATCACAATTTAAGAAGCACTTCGTAAGAAGTGTTCTTGTCAGCATGATATACATTGTTAAAGAGCGACTGCTAGAAGCAGTGATAAGCGTTCTTTCGACTTAAAAAGAAGAAAAAACCTTTAAAACCTTAAAAGCTATTTTTTCTTTTTAACGTGAAAAAACAAAAACACTTATCACTGCGTAGTAACAGCATTCTGATCAGGTAATTCATTGTGGACGCTTACTCACTGTGACGCATCGTTTAAGGAGGTGATCCAGCCGCAGGTTCCCCTACGGCTACCTTGTTACGACTTCACCCCAGTCATGAACCACACCGTGGTGATCGCCCTCTTGCGTTAGGCTAACCACTTCTGGTGCAGTCCACTCCCATGGTGTGACGGGCGGTGTGTACAAGGCCCGGGAACGTATTCACCGTGACATTCTGATTCACGATTACTAGCGATTCCGACTTCACGGAGTCGAGTTGCAGACTCCGATCCGGACTGAGACCGGCTTTAAGGGATTCGCTGACTCTCGCGAGCTCGCCGCCCTTTGTACCGGCCATTGTAGCACGTGTGTAGCCCTACCCGTAAGGGCCATGATGACTTGACGTCGTCCCCACCTTCCTCCGGTTTGTCACCGGCAGTCTCCTTAGAGTTCCCGACATTACTCGCTGGCAAATAAGGACAAGGGTTGCGCTCGTTACGGGACTTAACCCAACATTTCACAACACGAGCTGACGACAGCCATGCAGCACCTGTCTCTGCGTTCCCGAAGGCACCCCGGAATCTCTTCCGGGTTCGCAGGATGTCAAGGGTAGGTAAGGTTCTTCGCGTTGCATCGAATTAAACCACATGCTCCACCGCTTGTGCGGGCCCCCGTCAATTCATTTGAGTTTTAACCTTGCGGCCGTACTCCCCAGGCGGTCGACTTATCGCGTTAACTTCGCCACAAAGTGCGCTAGGCACCCAACGGCTGGTCGACATCGTTTACGGCGTGGACTACCAGGGTATCTAATCCTGTTTGCTACCCACGCTTTCGCACCTCAGTGTCAGTGTCAGTCCAGAAGGCCGCCTTCGCCACTGGTATTCCTCCCGATCTCTACGCATTTCACCGCTACACCGGGAATTCTACCTTCCTCTCCTGCACTCTAGCCTGACAGTTCCGGATGCCGTTCCCAGGTTGAGCCCGGGGCTTTCACAACCGGCTTATCAAGCCACCTACGCGCGCTTTACGCCCAGTAATTCCGATTAACGCTTGCACCCTCCGTATTACCGCGGCTGCTGGCACGGAGTTAGCCGGTGCTTCTTCTGCGAGTGATGTCTTTCCTGCCGGGTATTAACCGACAGGCGTTCTTCCTCGCTGAAAGTGCTTTACAACCCGAGGGCCTTCTTCACACACGCGGCATGGCTGGATCAGGGTTGCCCCCATTGTCCAATATTCCCCACTGCTGCCTCCCGTAGGAGTTCGGGCCGTGTCTCAGTCCCGATGTGGCTGATCATCCTCTCAGACCAGCTACGGATCGTCGCCTTGGTGAGCCGTTACCTCACCAACTAGCTAATCCGACATAGGCTCATCCAATAGCGGGAGCCGAAGCCCCCTTTCTCCCGTAGGACGTATGCGGTATTAGCCTGGGTTTCCCCAGGTTATCCCCCACTACCGGGCAGATTCCTATGCATTACTCACCCGTCCGCCGCTCGTCAGCATCCCGAAGGACCTGTTACCGCTCGACTTGCATGTGTTAGGCCTGCCGCCAGCGTTCAATCTGAGCCATGATCAAACTCTTCAGTTTAAGATCTATGCGGTTCTTACCTGCCACTCGAAAGCGACAGAAGCGAACCAAACTTGGCTCAAGGTTCAAACGAATTCACTGTGATACTTCGAAAAGTATCGATATGTTCGCTTGCCTTGATATTTAGTGATTTGTCACCAACATCAGCAAGCGCCCACATGAATTACCTGATCAAATTGTTAAAGAGCTGTTTTCGCTAATTGATTACTGTAAAAGCAATCTGGCCGCCGTTGACTTGGCTTGCCTCAGCGAGGAAGGCGTATTTTACGCATTTCCTGGTGGTTGTCAACCGCTGTTTTTAGCGACTGAAGCGAGCGATACAACTGGCTCTAACTTCCTGACAAACCAAGGCTTTTACACCTTATACACCGCTGGTAACGCTTGGCGTCCCCGGCAGCGGATGCGTACTTTACGGATTCGCTGTCGGGTTGGCAAGACCTTCATGGAAAATAAGCACAAAAAATTCAAACAAGCGTCACACGGGCGTAACGTTTCTTGCCCGCCTGAATCACATAGCTCTTACCTGTCGCCAGCATAGTGTCTTTGGCGACGACGTCGCCATCGACCTTAACGCGGCCATTACCCAGCATGTCTTTAGCCTGGGCGCTATTGTTGGCGAGCTCTGCTCTGTTTAGCACGGCGGCAATGGGCGCTTGCTCGCTGCCTTCGAAATCGACCGTCACCTCCGGTAGGTCTTCCGGGAGTTCGCCATCGGCAAGTTGATTACCCGCCGACTTATGCGCATTGGCTGCTGCTTCGTCCCCGTGGTAACGAGCAATCAGCTCCCGCGCCAGCTCCATTTTAACGTCCCGCGGGTTCGCACCCTGCTCAACGCTCTGTTTCAGCGCGTCGATCTCTTCATTCGATTTCAAAGAGAGCAGCTCAAAGTAGCGCCACATTAGGCTATCCGGCATGGAGACCAGCTTGTTGAACATGGAGCCCGGTGCTTCATCGACACCTATATAGTTGCCCAACGACTTCGACATCTTCTGCACGCCGTCTAATCCTTCCAGCAGCGGCATAGTGATTACCACCTGAGGCTCCTGACCAAAGTGCTTTTGAATCTCGCGCCCCATCAGCAGGTTGAACTTCTGGTCGGTACCGCCAAGCTCCACATCTGCCTCAAGCGCCACCGAGTCGTAGCCCTGTACCAGCGGGTAGAGAAATTCGTGGATGGCAATGGACTGATTGGCTTTATAGCGTTTTTCAAAGTCGTCCCGCTCGAGCATACGCGCCACGGTGCTTTGCGCCGCCAGCTCAATCATTTTGGCGGCGGAAAGCTCGCTAAACCATTCGGCGTTAAAGCGCACTTCGGTTTTTTCACGATCGAGGATTTTAAACACCTGCTCCTTATAGGTTTCAGCGTTAGCTTTCACGTCCTCTTCAGTGAGCGGTTTGCGCGTTACGTTTTTACCGGTGGGGTCACCAATACGTCCGGTAAAGTCGCCGATCAAAAAGATAACCGTGTGCCCCAAGTCCTGAAACTGGCGCATTTTGGTTAACAGTACGCTGTGCCCCAAGTGCAGATCAGGGGCCGTGGGATCAAAACCCGCTTTAATACGCAGTTTGCGGCCTGAAGCCAGCTTCTTTTTTAACTCATCCTCTACCAGGATTTCATGCGTACCCCGCGACAGCAGTGCTAAAGCCTGATCCACCTCACTCATTGCCTCTCTCCACTATAAAGAACCGCCCTTTAACGGGCTCAGGTGATAAATAGCCGACGATGTTACCATGCTCGTTCGCCCTGGTTGAGCCTTGGTTTGGCCTTGTTTTAGCCCTGGCTGGATATTAGCCACGCTTTGTACGAGTTTGCTTATGAAATCACCGACCGCTTCGCCGCTTTATTATATTGGCTTGATGTCCGGCACTAGCCTGGACGGTATTGATGCGGCGCTTATCGCTATCGAAGATGACTTACCACCGCGACTATTAGCAACCCACGCCGAACCGATGCCCGATGAGATGCATCACCTACTGTTTAAACTGTGCCATGCAGAGCAGGTAAGTTTTGCGCAGCTCGCAGCCGCTGAGCACGCATTCTGCCAATGCCAAGCCCAAGCCGTGCACCAGTTATTAGCGCCGCTCTCAGTGGATGTAGAACAGATCAGCGCGATAGGCAGTCATGGCCAGACTATCGAGCACGCCCCCAAAGGCCACGACGGCGGCCCGGCCTATACTCTTCAGTTGGATAACCCTAGCTTGCTGGCAGAGCTTACCGGCTGCACGGTGGTGGCCGATTTCCGACGCCGTGACCTAGCCGCTGGAGGTCAGGCCGCACCGTTAGCACCGGCGTTTCATCAGGCGCTATTTGGTCGAGCAGACGCACACCAACTGGTGCTTAATCTGGGCGGCTTTGCCAATCTCACTTGGCTTTCCAGCCAGCCGAGCGACCCGGTGATTGGTTTTGATACCGGACCGGCGAATGTTTTATTGGACGGCTGGTTTGCCTTGCATCACGGCGGCCGCTTTGATCAGAACGGCGATTGGGCCGCGAGCGGCGAAGTAGATCAGGCGCTGTTAGCTCGATTGCTATCCGAACCGTTCTTCCAGCAGCCGCCGCCGAGAAGCACGGGACGAGAGCTATTTCATATGGGTTGGCTACAAAAATATCTTAGCGGTCAGGAAGCCGCCGCCGATGTGCAGGCGACGTTGGCTGAACTTACGGCAGTGAGTGTCGCCCAAGGGATTGAACAACTGCGGGCCGATGAGGGCCCGCTCACGCTGATCACCGCTGGCGGCGGCGCTCACAACGGCTACTTAATGCAGCGCCTTGCCCATCACTTGCCTCGCGCCACGCTAACTTCGCCATCGGCGTATGGCTGGCCTGAAGACTGGATAGAAGCCGGCGCCTTTGCCTGGCTGGCTCATCAGCGATTGAATCACCTGCCTGGCAACTTGCCTTCGGTCACCGGTGCGCAGGGCCTGCGGGTGCTGGGCGGTATTTATGCTGCATAGCTTTTTGCTGCGTTGCTAACGCTTAGTAATCATCGCCATCGCGCAGGCTTAAATGACTCGGCACCTGTTCGTCCAGCGAGAGGTTACGCGCTCTGGCGTCACTGACGTTGAGCAGCATGCGCAGGTCGTTAGCCGAGTCGGCGTGGGCCATGGCCACCTCTCTACTGATATGCCCCGCCTGATGCAGGTCATGCAGGGCCTGATCAAAGGTCTGCATGCCAGCATCGCGGGACTTGGCCATCGCTGCTTTAATCTCGGCGACCTCCCCTTTACGGATCAAGTCGGCAATGCGCGGCGACTGCAGCATGATCTCAATGGCTGCACGGCGCCCACCCGCAAGCGTGGGCAGCAGTTGCTGAGCAACGACCGCACGCAGATTCAACGAAAGATCCATCCATATCTGCTCATGGCGTTCATGGGGGAAAAAATGAATGATGCGCTCCAACGCCTGATTGGCGTTATTGGCGTGCAGCGTTGCCAGACAGAGGTGGCCGGTTTCGGCGAAGGTGAGTGCATGCTCCATGGTTTCCCGGGTGCGGATTTCACCAATCAGAATCACATCCGGCGCCTGACGCAGGGTATTTTTAAGCGCCACCTCAAACGACTCGGTATCAATCCCCACTTCCCGCTGATTCACAATCGCACGCTTGTGCGGGTGCAGGTACTCAATCGGGTCTTCGATGCTGATGATATGACCGCCGACGGTCTCGTTGCGCTGCTGAATCATCGCTGCCAGAGTCGTTGATTTGCCGGTTCCCGTACCGCCTACCACCAGCACCAGCCCGCGTTTAGCCTGAGCTAATTCAGCCAACTGCTCCGGCACGCCTAGCGCCTCCAGACGAGGAATTTCAATCGCGATGCTGCGTACCACCATCGCCATCTGGTTGCGCTGCTGAAACGCGCTGACCCGAAAACGCCCTTTGCCCTCGCGACTCAGCGCGAAGTTCGCTTCATGCTCGCTGGCAAACCGTTCGCGCAACCCTTCTGGCAGCGTGTGGGTGACCAGTTCGTTGACCTGATGGGCGGTTAAACGCTGCTGACCCAACGGTACCAACCCATCGGGCATTTTCAGACTGGGCGGTGCGCCCACGGAGATGAGCAAATCAGAAGCGTTCTGCTCAACCATAATATCGAGTAGTTGATGCAGCCACTGGGTGGGCGAAAGTTGGGCATCTGGCACGCTATGCTCCTTATTCATCCTTCATCGACAGCGTTCCCTTCGCACTCAGCTGCGCCTCTTCCAAACTAACCGTACCGTCTTTCACTAACCTTGACAGCGCGGCATCCAGGGTTTGCATGCCCAGGCTGCCGCCGGTTTGAATGGACGAATACATCTGCGCCACTTTGTCTTCGCGAATCAGGTTGCGTACTGCCGAAGTGGCGATGAGGATTTCATGCGCCGCCACACGTCCGCCTCCCTGGCGTTTAAGCAGTGATTGCGACACCACCGCCTGGAGCGATTCAGACAGCATCGAACGCACCATGGCTTTCTCTTCGCCGGGAAAGACATCAATGATGCGGTCAACAGTTTTAGCTGCCGAAGTAGTGTGTAGCGTCCCCAGCACCAAGTGCCCCGTCTCTGCCGCGGTAAGCGCCAGGCGGATAGTTTCAAGATCACGCAGCTCTCCGACCAGGATCACATCGGGGTCTTCACGCAGCGCACTGCGCAGCGCGTCGGCAAAGCTATGGGTATCGCGGTGCACTTCGCGTTGATTAATCAAACAGCGCTTGCTGGCGTGGACAAACTCAACAGGATCTTCAATGGTGAGAATGTGCTCGTAACGATGATCGTTAATGTAATCGATCATCGCGGCCAGTGTGGTGCTCTTGCCCGAGCCCGTGGGTCCTGTTACCAGCACCAAACCCCGCGGCAACATCGCTAAGCGCTCAAATACCTCACCAAGCCCCAAGGTCTGCATGGAGAGCACTTGATTGGGGATGGTGCGAAACACCGCCCCTGCACCGCGCGCTTGAGTGAAAGCATTCACGCGAAAGCGCGCAACCCCCGGCACTTCAAAGGAAAAATCAATTTCCAAGTGCTCTTCGTAGTCGCGCCGCTGTCGATCATTCATGATGTCGTAGATCAATTTGCGCACATCGTTATTATCGATAGCGGGCACATTGAGCCGACGGATGTCGCCATCAACACGTATCATGGGCGGTAAACCGGCCGAAAGGTGCAAGTCAGAGGCATTCTGCTTTGCCGAGAATGCTAGCAGTTCGGTAATATCCATCTCTCTTCCCAGCTGCGGTAAGGTGCTTGAGTATGACAGACATCGCGCTTAACGAGTCACTCGGCTCTTCATACGATCAGGCACGTGAACGCCTGCGTAACGCATTAGAAGCCGCGGGACGCGCCCAGGATGCAGCCACGTTGCTGGCGGTCAGCAAGACCAAACCTGCGGCAATGATTCGCCAAGTTTGGCAGTTAGGCCAGCGTGAATTTGGTGAAAACTATTTGCAAGAAGCGCTAGAGAAGCAGACTGAGCTTGCTGATCTTGACGACATTGTATGGCATTTCATTGGGCCGCTGCAGTCCAACAAGAGCCGCGCGGTCGCCGAGCACTTTGATTGGGTGCACAGCGTTGATCGTCTAAAAATTGCTAAGCGCCTCAGCGAACAGCGCCCGACCCACCTAGCGCCGCTGAATATCTGCCTGCAGGTTAATATCAGCCGCGAAGAGAGCAAAGCCGGTGTGCTGCCAGAAGAGCTAGAGGAGCTGGCCAAAGAAGTCGCCACGCTGCCCAACCTGCACTTGCGCGGCTTAATGGCGATTCCCGCCCCGGCGGAAGGCGTAGATGCTCAGCGCCAGCCATTGGCAGCGCTGCGCGAAGCGTTAACCTCCCTACAGAGCAGCTTGCCGAATGCCCCTCTTGATACACTTTCAATGGGCATGAGCGACGATTTAGAAGCGGCGGTACTGGAAGGTGCCACGCTGGTAAGGTTAGGCACCGCGATTTTCGGCGCCCGCCAATCGGCCTAGGCGGGCAGTAGCCTACCTTCACACTGAACATACTTTTACTTAAGGACACCTGGTATGGCGAATAACATTACCTTCATTGGGGCTGGCAATATGGCCAGCGCCATTATCGGCGGCCTCATCGACAGCGGCGTCGCGCCTTCTACTATTACCGCCACCGCACCGAGTGATAGCGAACTGGCACCGGTTAAAGCGCGTCTGGGTATTAATACCAATACCGACAACAATGCGGCGGTGGCTGAAGCCGATGTGGTGGTACTGGCGGTGAAGCCGCAAATCATGCGCACCGTATGTGAAGCGCTGCGCGACAGCGTTCAGCGCCAGCAGCCGTTGGTTATCTCGATTGCCGCAGGCCTGGATGCCAGCACTATTGACCAGTGGCTAGGTGGCAACAACGCTATGGTGCGCTGCATGCCCAATACGCCTTCTCTGGTTGGCTACGGCGCCAGCGGCCTCTACGCCAATGCGAAAGTAAGCGATGACCAGCGCGACGCGGCCACCCAGCTAATGGAAGCGGTCGGCATTGTCGAATGGGTGGAAGAGGAAACCCTGTTAGATGCGGTGACCGCCGTTTCCGGCAGTGCCCCGGCCTATTTCTTTCTGATGTTCGAAGCCATGGAAGAAGCCGCCGTTAAACTCGGCCTGCCTGCCGCCACCGCGCGTCGCCTCGCTATTCAAACCGCACTGGGTGCCGCTACGATGGCGCAACAGAGTGATAAAGACCCGGCCACGCTGAAACAGAATGTAATGTCGCCGGGCGGCACCACTGAACGTGCCATTCAACACATGGAAGAGGCACAATTGCGCACCACGATTGCCGACGCCATGCAGGCATGTGCCGATCGCGCCCAGGCAATGGCTAAGGAACTGAGCGGAAAGTGACATAACAGTACTGAAATAACGGTTCAGTAACGCCACCGCCTCGCAACGAATCATCAAGGAGACTTAATAATGGGCAATGAATTGGGCAGTGCAGGGTTAATGCTGGTAAATACCCTCATCAATATTTACCTTTTTTTACTGATGCTGCGCTTTCTGCTGCAAGCGTCGCGGGCGGATTACTACAACCCGTTAAGCCAGTCGGTAGTCAAAATCACCCAGCCGGTAGTAGGTCTTTTTCAGGGCTTTTTGGGTCCTGTTGCTGGTCGTTTTGATCTCGCCACGTTAGCGGCAGGCTTTGTCTTGAAAGTCGTCAGCATTGTCGCCATTTTCATGGTCATTGGCGTTGGCATGCCGCCGATTCCTGGCCTGCTGATCGCGGGCGTGGCGGCCTTGGCGAATGCGATTTTAAAAATCTACTTCTTCGCCATGATTGTCATGATCATCTTGAGCTGGGTAGCGCCTAACGCCAGCCATCCAGGTGCGCTGCTGGTAATGCAACTGGTAGAGCCGATTATGGCCCCGGTGCGCAAAGTGGTTCCATCGCTGGGCATGATCGATCTTTCGCCTATCGTGGTGTTTATTGCCATTAACCTGATTGATGGTTTGGTGGTCGGCTCAATGATTCGTGCGGCGGGCATTTCCGGCGCGCTGGTTGGGTTGTGATGGCGGCTGACTACCAGCTGTTTATTTAATGAATCTATTCGAGTTGATTCATTTAGTTGCACTTTTTAGCAGGACTAGCGCCTTCAATGCCTGATTCAGACACGCTTGCCTTTGCAGACCGGCCGACGACATCCGTCGGCCTCGTCACTCCGCACGTAGCACGCTTCGACACGCCCCTCGCACTTGCGTGTGGCAAAGTGCTGCCTGCCTATGAGCTGATTTACGAAACTTACGGCACGCTGAACGCTGAGCGTAGCAACGCCGTGCTGATTTGCCACGCACTTTCCGGCCACCACCACGCCGCGGGCTACCATAGCGAAGACGATCGCAAGCCCGGCTGGTGGGATGCCCATATTGGCCCCGGCAAAGCGATTGATACCAACCGCTTTTTTGTTGTTTCGCTGAATAACCTGGGTGGCTGCCACGGCAGCACCGGGCCGGTTAGCCACAATCCCGAGACCGGCCGCCAATGGGGGCCCGAATTCCCCATGGTGACGGTTAGCGATTGGGTCGCCAGCCAAGCGCGACTTGCCGACCAGCTGGGAATTGAGCGCTGGGCTGCAGCCGTCGGGGGCAGCCTTGGCGGCATGCAAGTCATGCAGTGGACCATGACCTATCCGGAGCGGGTCGCCAATGCAGTGGTGATTGCCGCAACGCCCCGGCTCTCGGCACAGAATATCGCCTTTAACGAAGTGGCTCGTCAGGCGATTCGCTCAGATCCAGAGTTTTTTGACGGCTGGTACGCTGAGCACGACACCGTACCTAAACGAGGGCTGAAACTGGCGCGCATGGTAGGCCATATTACCTATCTTTCAGAAGACGCCATGGGCAGCAAATTTGGCCGCGACCTGCGCAGCGACGACCTTAACTTTGGCTTCGACGTTGAGTTTCAGGTGGAGTCCTACTTGCGTTATCAGGGCGATACCTTTTCCACCGCTTTCGATGCCAACACCTACCTGCTGATGACCAAGGCGCTGGACTACTTTGACCCCGCGGCCACTCAGGGCGGCGACTTTGCCCAGGCGCTGGCGCCAGCGCAGTGTCCATTTTTAATTGTTAGCTTTACCACCGACTGGCGCTTTCCGCCCTCCCGCTCGCGAGAGCTGGTCGACGCCCTCACCCGTGCAGGTAAGTCGGTGAGCTACGCCAACATTGAGTCGCCCCACGGGCACGATGCTTTCTTACTCTCAGAGCCACGCTACGATGCTATCGTCAGCGCCTTTATGAACCGCGCAGCCCGCGAGCTCAAGCTAACTGAAACGGGCTCAGAGGAGACGCCATGATGCGCGCCGATCTTGAACTGATTTACGACTGGGTGCCTAAAGGCGCGCACGTGCTCGATCTTGCCTGCGGCGATGGCGAGCTGCTGGAGACCTTGGCACGCAATAAAGGCGTGACAGGCTATGGCCTGGAGATCGACCATGACGGTATTAATGCCTGCGTGGAACGTGGCGTGAGTGTGATTGAGCATAATCTGGACGACGGCTTAAGTAGCTTTTGCGATAACAGCTATGACCAAGTGATCATGACCCAGGCGCTGCAGGCGCTGCGCCGCCCGGATAAAATGCTGGATGAAATGCTGCGGGTCGCCGAAGAGGGCATTATCACCTTTCCCAACTTCGCCTACTGGCGCCACCGTGTTCATTTGGGTCTGCGCGGCTATATGCCGGTCTCCAAGTCACTGCCTCACGCTTGGTATGACACGCCCAACATCCACCTGTCGACATTCAACGACTTTGAGCACTTGTGTCGCGAGAAAGGCCTGATGATTGTTGATCGCGCCGTGGGTGTCGGGGATCATCAAGGCCACTGGAAATCACGTCTATGGCCCAATCTATTTGGTGAAATTGCCATTTTCCGCGTTCGCCGGCGTTAGATTTTCTATGGCGTTTAAACATAACCCTAGGAGCCACGACATGTTCCGCAGATTAATGATCAGTGCCGCTCTTGTCGGCACGCTCTTCGCCACTGCGGCGGCCTACGCCGAACAGTTCGCCCTTGTAGGCAACTACGAGATTCACTACAGCGCGGTGAACAGCAGTTTTTTGACGCCTGAAGTGGCACAAGCGAACAACCTCCAGCGCAGCGCCAACCGTGGCTTGGTCAATGTTAGCGTGCGTGAGCGCCAGGAGGATGGCAGTACTCGCGCCGTCAATGCCAGCGTGCAGGGCCATGTGAGTGGCTTAACCGGGGTTCAGGAATCCCTCAGCTTTCGCACCGTTCATGACGGCGATGCCACCTACCATCTGGCGCCTTTCACAATGCGTGAAGATGAAAGCATGCGTTTTGAGTTAAGCGTGCGCTACGACCGTAACGCCGCCCCCGAACCGGTGAACTTTATTCAGCGTTTTTATATTGATCGCTAAGCACTAGCTATAGTCAGATAGGCAGCTACAACCGTACAGGCAAATGGCGGGCTAACCGTACACCCGTCGGGGTTCCCTGCTCTCGCTCCACGTCAATGCCATAGGCCAGCACTTCCACACCGCTGGCCGCGGCCTCCGCCAGGGCTGCTGCGTAAGTCGCGTCGATATGGGCTGCAGCGGCCACGTCAGCAATGCCTTCGTGGGCGACACAAAACAGCAGCACCGCCCGTTCGCCCTGCTCTGCCAACACTCGCAGCGAATGCAGATGCTTGGTGCCACGCACGCTCACCGAGTCCGGGAAGTAGCCGTGGCCGTCCTCCTCTTTCAAGGTGACCTGCTTCACCTCGATATACGCCCGCCCCCGCTCTGGATCATCTAGCCTAAAATCCAGCCGGGCGTCGGCCACTTTCACCTCCCGGCGCAGAGTGGCGTAGCCTGCCAAGGGTGCCAAAGCCCCCGCCTCCAGCGCCGCTTCCACGATGCGGTTAGCGCGGCCGGTATGCACCGAGGCGAGCGCCACCTGCCCACCGGCTTGCGGCAGCTCGATAAACTCCCAGGTCCAGGCCAGCTTGCGCTTAGGGTTCTCGCTGGGCGACAACCACACCCGGCACCCTGGCACGTTCACCGCCTTCATCGAGCCGGTATTGGGGCAATGGGCGACGACTTCGCGACCATCAACCAAACGCACATCGGCGAGAAAGCGCTTATAACGCTTGATCAGCGTGCCCGACACCATCGCCGGATAGGCCAGCATCACAGCCTGCCCACAAAGCGTTTAATCCGCGCCACTGCCTCTTCCAGACGGGCCACATCATTGGTGAAGGCGATGCGCACATGGTGTTCGCCGCCACGCACAGCAAAATCAATACCGGGGGTAATAGCCACGTTCTCCTCCTGCAGCAGGCGCTCGCAGAAGGCCTGGCTATCGCGGCTGTAGCGGGAGATATCCAGCCATAAATAGAACGCCCCTTGAGGGGGTAGATCCGGCGCCAGCCCTAAGTTAGCCAAGCCTTTCAATAGCACCTGACGGCGCTCTTTCAGAGTTTCACGGCGCTGTTCGAGAATCCCGCGGCATTCTGGCGTAAAGGCTGCCAGCGCGGCATGCTGTGAAGGCGTTGGCGCGGCAAGGAACATATTCTGCGCCAGTCGGGTTAATGGCTCTACCGCATGCTCGGGCGCCACCAGCCAGCCCAGGCGCCAACCGGTCATGCCAAAATATTTTGAGAAGCTATTCACCACAAAGGCATTGGCGGAGAGCGAGGTCGCCGACAGCGGCACATCGTCGTAGTTAAGGCCCTGATAAATCTCATCGACGATGACCTCGCCTTCGCGCTCGGCGACGGCCGCCAGAACTGCCGAAAGCTGTGACGCGTTCAACGTATGGCCGGTAGGGTTAGAGGGCGATGCCAGCATCGCCAGGCTCGTCTTCTCACGCCAATGCTGCGCCACCAAGGCAGCATCCAACTGCCAGCCACTATCACGCCCCACGGATACCGCATCAATTTCAGCGCCAGCTAACGCCATGAAGTGACGGTTGCAGGGGTAGTTAGGGTCGGCCATCAGCACCCGCGAGCCCGTTTCAACTAATAACTGGCTGGCCAACAGCAATGCGCCTGACGCACCGGGTGTTACCAAAATACGCGCTGGATCTACCGTGGCGTTAAAGTGCTCAGCGTAGTGGCCAGCAATTGCGTCACGCAGTGCGGGTAGGCCCGCTGCTGGGGTGTAGCGGGTATGACCATTGGAAAGTGCCTGCTGTCCGGCGGCTATAACCGGCTCTGGGGTAGCAAAATCCGGCTCACCGACTTCTAAATGAATCACATCGTGGCCGGCGGCTTCCCGCGCCTGGGCCATTTCCAGCAAATGCATGACCCGAAAAGGGGCAACGTGATCGACACGTGAATTCCAGGCCATAACGGCTCCTTCATCTAATCATTTTTGAAACTGGACAAATATTGAAAAACTAACTAAAACATGGCGCTAGTCATACTCAGGGCCAAACATTCGTCGAAAGCTCACCATTATGCTTGCAACCCAGTCATTTTTCAGCTAAACAAGCATCCCTTTGGCGTGAGATCGTGACAATCGCTCATGGTCGATCAGTAGTCACATATGTAAGGGGCAGTCCCATGCCAGTAGCAGAAAAGAAACCGGAAGCGTCCAAGTCCTTCACCCCGTATGAGCCAGCGCCGGGTGAAGAGTATATGAACGAGCAGCAGCTAGCGCACTTCCGTCAGCTGCTGCTGGATTGGAAACAGGATCTCATGGAAGAGGTGGATCGTACCGTACGCCACCTGCAGGAAGATGCGAACAACTACGCCGACCCCGCCGACCGCGCTACCCAGGAAGAGGGCTTTAGCCTTGAACTGCGTACCCGGGATCGCGAACGTAAGCTGCTCAAGAAAATTAACGAAACGCTAGATAACATCGATGATGACGATTACGGCTTCTGTGAAGCCTGCGGCGTTGAAATCGGCATTCGTCGTTTAGAAGCTCGCCCCACCGCCACCCTCTGCGTGGATTGCAAAACCCTGGCGGAACTCAAAGAGAAACAGCTAGGCGGCTGAGCGCTAAAAGACCGTGCTACTCGAACGCGGGCACCTTAGGGTGCCCGTTTTTGTGAATGGCTTTTTTGTGAATGGCTTTTTTGTCAATAACCAGCCCCTCTCAACAATGACGCTACCATGAATGATTTTGCTCGCTACCGGGGCCGCTTTGCCCCTACGCCCTCTGGCCCGCTGCACTTTGGCTCTTTGGTCGCCGCCTTAGGCAGCTATTTAGATGCCCGCGCAGCCGATGGGCAGTGGCTGGTGCGCATTGAAGATATCGACCCACCGCGCTGCCCTGAAGGTGCGGCGAGCACTATCCTGCGCCAGCTGGAAACCTTCGGCCTGGAGTGGGACGAAGTGGTCATGTGGCAGCACACCCGCGGCGATGCTTACCAACAGGCGCTTGACCAGCTTATCCAACTCGGCCTTGCCTATCCCTGCAGCTGTTCGCGTAAGCAGTGGCAGGCGTTTGATATCTACCCCGGCTGGTGCCGCAATGGCGTTTGCGATGCGAATAAACCGGTGGCATGGCGACTGCGCAGCGACCATGGCGAGCGTCCTATCCGCTGGCAAGACCGACTGTTTGGCGCGCAGCAGTTTGACCCAGCTGAACTGGGCGATGTGGTATTAAAGCGCAAAGATGACCTCTGGGCGTATCAGCTCGCCGTGGTAGTGGATGACGCTGAGCAGCAGATTACCGATGTGGTTCGCGGGCTCGACTTGCTCGACAACACCCCTTGGCAGCGCCAGTTGCAGAGCGCGCTTCAATTGCCGCAGCCACGCTACCTGCATCTGCCACTCATTGTGACCGCTGAAGGGCAAAAGCTCTCGAAGCAAAACCTGGCCCCGGCCCTGGCAGAAGACGAGCATGGGATACGCCAGCAGCTCTTTCAGGCGCTGGAAGCGCTTGACCAAGCGCCGCCCCAAGCACTTGCCGCAGAGCCCCCATCGACTCAGCTACACTGGGCGGTAGCAAACTGGTCGTTGGGACGGCTAAGCCCAACGGCACACCGTTTTACTCCCTCTTTACCTCCAGCTGGAGATTGATATGTACGTCTATCGCATCATGCTGTTTTTGGTGTTTGGCGGTTACCTGCTCTCTCCGCTACTAATGAATGGCTGGAGCGACCCTGAGGCCGCCTGGTACCGACCGTTTGCGATTTGGGGCGGATTGATTGCGTTAACCCTCTGGCTGGAGCAGAAAAGGAAGCTCGATGAACGTTGAGATGCACGTTGGGATAGTCGGCGTGCTGCTGCTTGGGCTGGGCTACCTGGCACTGCTGTTTGGCTGCGGTTTTGCGGTAGAGCGTGGCTGGGTGCCGGTGCGCATTACCCGTCACCCGATTGTTTACACCCTTGCTCTGGGTGTTTATGCCAGCGCCTGGGCAATCTACGGCAGCGTGGAAATGGCTGCTAGCGCGGGGTTTGGCTTCCTGGCCTACTACCTGGGCGCAGCGGGCGCCTTCTTGCTCGCTCCTGTGCTGCTGGTCCCCATCCAGCGCATCACCCGCACCTATCAACTAACGTCGCTGGCGGATCTGTTTGCCTTTCGCTTTCGCTCCCGGTGGGCGGGAACGCTGGTCACCCTCGTCAGCCTACTGGCGGTGCTGCCACTGCTCGGCATTCAAGTCAAAACCCTGAGCGAAGCCATCAATATCATCACCGCCAGCCAAGCGGGCGGTAGCGTTGCGCTGCTTTTCTGCGCCGTAATTGCCGCCTTTGCGGTCATTTTCGGTGCCCGCCACAGCCAGTCTTACGGTCGCCACGACACCCTGCTTAGCGCCATTGCGTTTGAATCCATTGTTAAACTGCTAGCCATGCTGGGGCTGGGTGCGGTGGCGCTATGGATGGTGTTTGATGGTCCAGGTGATCTGCAGCTGTGGTTGGAAGGACCAGGCGCTATCCTTCAGCACCAGACACCCAAACTTGACCCTGCCCAGTGGCGAACCCTGCTACTGCTGTTTTTTGCGGCGGCGTTTATGATGCCGCACTTATTTCATATCAGTTTTGCAGAAAGCCTGTCGCGACATACGCTGCTACAAGCGAGCTGGGCACTGCCGCTGTTTCTACTGCTAATGGCGCTGCCCGTGCCGCTGATTTGGTGGGCCGCGCAGTCGGTTAATCCCAACATCCCCATCGCCGCCTATGCCGCCTACCTAATGAGCGAACATTGGTGGGTAGGGGCGCTGGCGTTTATCGGCGGACTAGCTGCCGCCAGCGGCACCATGATTATGATTGCGCTGGCGCTTTCCGGCATGGTGCTGAACCATATCGTGCTGGTAGCGAGGCCCCCTGAGGCACGCAGTGATCTCTACGGCTGGCTGCTGTGGCTGCGCCGTGGCTTAGTGGTCGCGGTGATTATCGGCGGCTGGGTGTTTTACCAGTGGGTAGGCCGCCACCATGGTCTCATCGGCTTGGGATTAGCCGCGTTTGTCGGCATGGCCCAGTGCCTGCCTGGCATGCTGGCGCTGCTCTACTGGCCGGGCGCTAACCGTAAAGGCATGATTATTGGCCTGATCGCAGGTGTGGGCGTATGGCTGTGGGGTCTATGGCTGCCACTCATGTTTTCGCTACCGGTACCGACGCTACCTTTTACACCGCTTACCGACACTGGTGCTCCGGTTTGGTACAACGTCACGCTGCTTTCGTTAGCGGTCAATATCCTGCTGCTGATTGTGATATCGCTGTTTACGCGTATTTCTGAAGGGGAGCAGTCCGCCGCGGAAGCGTGCTCAGTCGATGCGGTTATTCGCTCAAAGCGTTTTCCACTGGAAGCCGCGACGGCGAGTGATTTTTCTACCCATTTAGCCCACGCCCTCGGCGATGAGGCGGCCAGCCGTGAAGTCAACCGGGCCCTGCAAGCGCTCAACTTTACACCCCAGGAGCGCCGCCCTTACGCGCTGCGTCGCTTGCGTGACCGTATTCAGGCCAATCTCTCGGGCCTAATGGGGCCATCGGTGGCGCGGGACATTGTTGATCGCTACCTGCCCTACCGCCACGACGACGCCCCGGAAACTGACGATATTCACTTCGTTGAAAGCCGCTTGGAAGCCTACCGCTCGCGGCTAACAGGGTTAGCCCGGGAGCTCGACGGTTTGCGCCGCCACCACCGCCAAACCCTGGCGTATTTACCGGTGGGACTGTGCGTCCTGGGCGATGATGACGAACTGCTAATGTGGAATCAGGCGCTCTCACAACTTTCGGGCATTAGCGGTGAAAGCGTGATTGGCTCGCGCCGTGACAGCCTACCCGCCCCCTGGCCCAGCCTGCTGGGCAGCGTGTTAGACGCGACGCCAGGCCCGCTCTACAAGCAGGCGGTGACGCTGCACGGCAAGGATTACTTTCTGACCCTGCACAAAGCTATTCTCAGCGGCCACGACAGCCGTGGGGGCAGCGTGATTTTGATTGAAGACCATACCGAAATGAAGTGGCTGGAAGACGAGTTGGTGCATGCGGCGCGCCTCGCCTCCATTGGCCAGTTGGCTGCCGGGGTCGCCCATGAAATTGGCAATCCGATTACCGGTATCTCGTCGCTGGCGCAAAACCTGCGCTACGACACCAACGACCCTGTGCTGCTGGAAACCGCCGATCAGATCCAGCAGTTGACCCAAAGGGTGACTAAAATCGTCAATTCATTGGTCGGCTTTGCCCATGGGGGGCGCCAAACGGTACCGCTCCCGGCCTCGCCAGTGGCGCTCGCATCGATTAGCGAAGACGCACTGCACTTGATCCACCTCGCCCGCTCGGGAGAGGATGTTACCTTAACCAATGAAACGCCTGACGATGTGGTGGTACGCGGCGATGCCCAGCGATTAACGCAAGTGATGGTCAACCTGCTGAGCAATGCCCGGGATGCCTGCTCCCAGGGGGGAGAAGTTCACATCACCGCAGGGCGCCACGAGCAGCTTGCCTGGTGGCGGATAACCGATAACGGCCAGGGCATCGACCCACACGTGCGCGAGCATCTATTCGAGCCCTTTACCACTACCAAGCCAGCAGGCGAAGGCACCGGTCTGGGCCTTTCACTGGCTTATCAGATTATCAACGAACACCAGGGTAAGATAGACGTGGCCTCGCCACCGCCCGGACAGCCTCGCGGCACCGCCATTACGCTCTGGCTGCCGCTTTACCAACAGGATGATCAGCCAGCTCATGCCCAGGATTCTGATTGTTGAAGATGAAGCGATTATTCGCAGCGCGTTAAAGCGATTACTGGAACGCAACGACTATACGGTCAGCGAAGCAGGCAGTGCTGAGGAGGCCTGCCAGCTTGAACTCACAGGGTTTGATCTCATCATCAGCGATCTCCGCTTGCCGGGCGAGCCAGGCACTTCCTTGATTGCCTCTGCGGCGCCCGTGCCAGTACTGATCATGACCAGCTACGCCAGCATGCGTTCCGCAGTCGAAGCGCTCAAACTGGGGGCCGTGGACTACGTTGCTAAACCGTTTGACCACGCCGAGCTGCTGGAAACCGTTGAGCGAATCCTGCACAAGCAGTCAAACCAGCAAAGTCCGCCGCCGGATATCACCGATGCAGGCGGCGGTCGACAAACCATGATCGGCAACTGCGTTGCCATGCAGCAGGTCTACACCCGCATTAGTAAAACTGCCCCCGCCGATGTCACCGTATTGATTCTTGGTGAGTCGGGCACCGGCAAAGAGCTCGTGGCACGCGCTATTCACCAACAAAGCAAGCGGGCCAAAGCGCCGCTCATCAGCGTGAACTGTGCGGCAATTCCCGAAACGCTGATTGAATCCGAACTGTTTGGACACGAAAAAGGCGCCTTTACCGGCGCCAGCGCGGCGCGCACCGGCTTGGTGGAAGCCGCCGACGGCGGCACGCTGTTTTTGGATGAGATTGGCGAGCTACCGCTCGATGCTCAGGCGCGTCTGTTACGCGTACTGCAAGAGGGTGAAATCCGTAAAATTGGCTCGGTAGAAACCCGCCACGTTAACGTCCGCTTGATTGCCGCTACCCACCGGGACCTGCGTGCGCTGTCAAAAACCGGCGAGTTCCGCCTCGACCTTTACTACCGTTTGAACGTGATGCAGATCGAGCTGCCGCCGCTGCGCGAGCGTGAAGATGACGTGCTGGAGATCGCCGATATTCTGCTCGATAAGGCGTGTAAGCGTCACGAACGCACGGGGCTACGCCTATCCCGTGCAGCCCGCCAAGACCTACGCGACTACCCTTGGCCGGGCAATGTGCGTGAGCTGGAGAACGCCCTGGAACGCGGGGTGATTCTTGCTGAAGGACACTTGATACATCCGGATGACTTGGGCCTGGCGCCCATTACGGCTCGCCCTCATGCACCATCCAATAACACCTCGCCTACCGGTGGCAGCCCAGACAAAATCGCTGAAGAGAATGAAGATGACCTCTCTTTAGAAGATTATTTTCAGCACTTTGTGCTCGAGCATCAGGATCAAATGAGTGAAACCGAGCTGGCCCAAAAACTTGGTATCAGCCGGAAAAACCTTTGGGAACGGCGCCAGCGGCTTGGTATACCGCGTAAAAAAACCGCTCGTCGCCCAGGTTAAAGGCTTAGGAAACGGCTTTAAGCATCTATCTAAGACTATCGTCTAATACACTGATTTAAATAAGAAATTATCTATTCGTGGCAACGCTGGCACTGTTACCTTCCCACACAACAACGTGCACAAACGGCCGCAAAAGGGGTAACACTTATCGAGCTGCAAAGTTCCTCTTTATTTTAAAAAACGCCAACCTTTTGAAATTTATAATTTATCAAACAGGTGGCACACCGCCTGCAGTATTACTGAGTAAGAAAAACAAACTGGGCATAGCGGTAGGTCACCAATAAAAACAAAACGACCTCGCCCTAACCTGAGCCACAACAAAAACAACAAGGTCAGGTAGAGATAAAGGTACTAACAAGAACAATAGGCTTGAGTCTCATTACTTGCTGGCGCAAGCAACACAGGCGCTGACAACAACAATAATGTAGTAAGTAGCCCGAAAGGACGCGACGTACACAACAATTTGCATCCTAACAACAACAATAGCAGTCAGTGTGTGCACCCCGGCGCCAATAATAATTCCCCGGGGGGAGAATAGTTCGCGGTTGGATTATTGTTTTGAATACGAGGCGGTCGGAACTATCGTGATCCTTACGCCTACCGACTGCGGTGCGTATTCAGGGCGATGTGCCATCATGAAGAAAAACAGCAGCATGGACGCTGATTAATTGCTTAATAGGGGGAGGCTCTCTTAGCCTCCCTTTTCCGTGTCTGGGACTTGAGTTTACACACGTTAGCGTCAAGTGCTTTGCAAGCCGCTCTTTGCAAGCCATCAAGGGTCGGCTACACTCAGCCACTAATTGTTTATGTTCAGTACTCGTTTGAAGTACTTACTAATGACTATCTTTTCGTACCCTGCGAGTTGAAATTATCGCATGTTTAAAGGATTTACCCGTTTCCTACACAGCCCGGGGGAGCAATTGAAAACCTTGCTCGATCCCCAAGAGAGCGCCACCACCGTCCTCTCTCCACGTAATATCCCACGGTCCGAGCACCCTGTTTCTCGCCAGCATATTAGTGATGCCGCGTTAAAAGTGCTCTACCGCCTTAGCGGCGCAGGGTTCGATGCCTATTTGGTGGGCGGCTGCATTCGTGACGCGCTGCTGGGCAAGATGCCCAAGGATTTCGACGTTGCGACGAATGCCACCCCCGAGCAGGTTCGCGATCTGTTTCGTAACTCGCGTTTGATCGGCCGCCGTTTTCGGATTGTCCACGTGCGCTTTGGCCGTGAGGTTATTGAGGTCACCACCTTTCGTGGCAAACCCCAAGACGAGCATGGCGATCATATTGCCCACCAGTCCGATGAAGGGTTACTGCTGCGCGACAACGTATGGGGCAACATCGAAGAGGACGCACTGCGGCGCGACTTCACCGTTAATGCGCTCTACTACAATATCGCTGACTTCAGCATTACCGATTTTGCCAATGGTGCCCGGGATATCGAAACCCGCACCCTGCGCCTGATTGGCGACCCGGCGACGCGTTACCGCGAAGACCCGGTACGGATGCTACGCGCGGTGCGCTTTGCGGCTAAGCTCGATTTCACGCTAGACCCCGCCACCGAAGCGCCAATGTACGATCAGGCGCCGCTGCTGCTGCAGATTCCCCCGGCGCGACTATTCGATGAAGTGCTCAAACTGTTTATGTCGGGTCATGGCTTAGTCACGTTTCGTCTACTCAGCCACTACGGCCTGTTTGGCATGCTCTTCCCTGAAGCCGAAGAAGCCATGGCTGATGCCGCCTGGGCTGAAGAACTGATTGAGCAAGCGCTGACCAACACCGATAAGCGCATTGCCGAAGAGCGCCCCGTCACCCCGGCCTTCCTGTTGGCAGCATTCTTGTGGGCACCGGTCAAACAGCGCCAGGAAGTGCTCGAGCAAGAGGGCATGCCGCCGATACCCGCGCTTCAAGCAGCCGCTCAACAGGTGGTTTCGCGTCAGCTAGAGCACACATCAATTCCCAAGCGCTTTGGTATTCCCATGCGGGAAATCTGGGAGTTACAGCAGCGGCTGCCCCAGCGACGCGGTAAAAAAGCTTTTCAAACCCGTGAGCACCCACGCTTCCGAGCGGGCTACGACCTGCTCCTGTTGCGTGAACAGGCGGGTGAAATTCCCCGCGGCTTAGGCGACTGGTGGACCGCTTTTCAACGTGGTGATGAGCACGAACAGCGTCGCTTGCTGCAAAAAGTTGGCGGCGACCCGGCGAGTCAAGGTGATGGCCGGCGCAAAAGGCGGCGTAAACCGCGGGCATCAGAGTAGCTAGATTGCACGTGGTCACCTCTCCTCAACTCGCCTATATTGGCCTCGGCAGCAATCTTGAGTCGCCCGTAGAGCAGCTTCGCGAGGCTCTTAAAGAGCTTGCCACGCTGCCGCTTAGTCGTTTGGTGGCGGCGTCATCACTGTATGCCAGCCGCCCCGTGGGGCCGCAAGACCAGCCGGACTTTATCAATGCCGTGGCAGCGCTGGAAACACGCCTTTCGCCACTGGCCTTGCTCGACCAGCTGCAGGCGCTGGAACAACAGCATCGCCGCCGCCGTCAACGTCACTGGGGGCCGCGCACGCTTGATCTTGATCTGCTGCTCTACGCCAACAACGCTATCGACGTGCCACGCCTACAACTTCCCCACCCGCAAATGGCCGCCCGAGCCTTTGTACTGCTACCGCTCGCAGAGATCGCGCCCTCACTCAACCTCTTCCAACAGCCGCTATCAGCATGGCTTAAACGCGTTGAAGACCAAGGCTTGGAACGACTACCCGACGCCTAGCGCGCGCTCAATGCTACCATCTGACACATATCTCGACACCGACACCCCATTCAGGTAACAATTGCCGGTTACGCCACTTCACGCATGCAGGGATGCAGCGTCAATAATGGCCGCTGCCTATGTTGCAGTGGTCTTGTATAAAGAGAGCACGCCATGAAAACCGTCACTCTAAGCACGCTGCAGGCCTACAAGCAGGCTGGCGAGACGTTCAGTTGCCTGACCGCTTACGATGCTTCCTTTGCCCATGCGGCAAGCCAGGCAGGCATTGATGTACTGCTGGTCGGTGATTCGCTAGGCATGGTATTACAAGGCCATAACAGCACCTTACCTGTCACTATTGAAGACATCGTTTACCACACCCGCTGCACTGCTCGTGGCAAAGGCCACAGCCTGCTAATGGTCGATCTCCCCTTTATGAGTAACGCCACCACCGAGCGACTGCTTGAAGATGCCGGTGCGGTTATGCGCGCGGGCGCTGAACTGGTCAAGCTGGAAGGCGAAGCCTGGATGGCCGATGGCATTCGTGAACTGACTCGCCGCGGCGTCCCAGTATGTGCGCATCTCGGTTTAACCCCACAAACCGTGCACCAGCTAGGCGGTTATAAAGTGCAGGGCCGCGATGCCGCTCACGCCGAGCGAATTATTAATGATGCCAAAGTCCTCGTTGAGGCGGGCGCCTCGGTGATTCTGCTTGAGTGCGTTCCCGCGAGCCTGGGCAAAGCGGTAACCGAAGCGCTGGATGTTCCAGTCATCGGTATTGGTGCAGGGCCCGATACCGACGGTCAGATCCTGGTGATGCACGATGTACTCGGTGTTACCCATGGCCGCACACCGCGCTTCGTGAAAAACTTTATGGTTGACGCTGACAGTATTCAAACAGCCTTCCAGCATTACCACGAAGCGGTCAAATCGCGCACGTTCCCGGCCCCAGAGCACTGTTTTTAAATACTGTTTTTGAAGATCGTTCTTGAAGACCGTTTTTAAAGACCGCTTTTAGAAGAAGAAATCTTGACTATGCGCACTTTGCGAGACATTGATCAGCTACGCAGTACGCTGCAGGAATACCGTCAGCGCGGCCAGCGCATTGCCCTGGTGCCCACGATGGGCAACCTGCATGCGGGGCATTTAGCGCTGGTGGCCTGCGCGCGCCAGCACGCCGATATTGTGGTCTCAAGCCTGTTTGTCAACCCGATGCAGTTCGGCCCAGGGGAAGATTTAGACGGCTATCCGCGTACCTTTGACGCCGACCAGGCGCAGTTGGTTGAGGCTGGCTGTGACGTGCTGTTTGCACCAGCGGTGAGCTCACTTTATCCAAACGGTTTGGATGCTCAAACCCGTGTTCATGTACCCGTCGTCGGCGAAGGGCTGTGCGGCGGCTCACGCCCCGGCCATTTTGACGGTGTCTCCACCGTGGTCAGCATGCTGTTTAATCTGGTACAGCCAGACGTCGCCTGCTTTGGCGAGAAGGATTACCAGCAGCTGGCGGTGATTCGTAAGCTGGTGTGCGACCTGCATATGCCGATCGAGATTATCGGTGTACCAATCGTGCGTGCCGAGGATGGCTTGGCACTGTCATCGCGAAATGGTTATTTAAGCAGCGAGGAGCGTGCTATCGCTCCTGCGCTCTACCGCACGTTATGTATGCTACGCGATGCTCTGGAGCACGGAGCCCCAATAGAAGAGGCTCTTGATCAGGGTAAAGCCGCGCTAAGTGAAGCTGGTTTTACACCGGACTACCTGGAGCTACGTGACGCATCACTGGCACCGGTGAGCCCAACCACCCGCCACGCGGTACTGTTGGCAGCGGCCCAACTAGGCCCGGCGCGGTTAATCGACAATGTCACGATTCAACTCCCGGCCAGCACAGTCACTGCCTTCAGCAAATAAATAAACAACTGGGAATAGAGGAACTCACATGCACACCATTATGCTCAAAGCCAAGCTGCACATGGCTCGCGTCACACACGCGGTACTCAATTACGAAGGCTCCTGCGCCATCGACGGCGACCTGCTGGATATGGCGGGCATTCGTGAAAATGAGCAGATCCAGATTTACAACGTCGAGAACGGCGAACGCTTCACCACTTACGCTATCCGCGGTGAGGAAGGCTCCAAACTTATCTCGATCAACGGCGCTGCGGCCCACCTCGCCGCCCCTGGACACCGGATCATTATCTGCAGCTACGCCCACTACTCCGAAGCCGAACTGGAAAACCACCAGCCTGCGCTGGTGTATCTGCAGGAAGGCAACCATGTCAGCCACACCAGCAATATTATTCCGGTACAGTTAGCGTAGACGCAGGACGCTTCAAGCTTTTCTCAAACGGGCCATTTTGTGGCCCGTTTTAATTTGCTTATAAAAGCGTATTGCCGCAATGCGCACCCTTCCCCTATGCTGAAGAGACGGCTGACAGAGCACGTCTAAAAGAGTACGGCTGACAGAGTACGCCAACCGGGCATCTGGAATCAGACTGCCTGCTTTTAACTCCAGGAGTCATCTTATGAAAGAAGTAGTCATTGTTGCGGCGCGGCGCACCGCTGTTGGTGCCTTTGGTGGTTCACTAGCTGGCATCCCGGCAAGTGACCTTGGCGCTTTAGTCATTAAGGATATCCTCTCATCAACCGGCGTAGCCCCCGACCAAGTTGATGAAGTACTGCTAGGCCAGGTGTTGACCGCAGGCGTCGGCCAAAACCCAGCTCGCCAAGCATCGATCAAAGGCGGCCTACCGGCCTCGGTACCCGCCATGACCATCAACAAAGTATGTGGCTCGGGTCTTAAAGCGATTCACCTCGCCACGCAGGCAATTCGCTGCGGCGATGCCGACCTGATTCTGGCTGGCGGCCAGGAGAATATGTCAGCGTCTCCCCACGTCCTACCCAATTCCCGCAATGGCCAGCGTATGGGCGACTGGAAAGCCATCGATACCATGGTGCATGATGGCCTGTGGGACGCGTTCAACGACTACCACATGGGCATTACCGCTGAGAACTTAGCCGAGAAGTACGGTATTACCCGCGAAGAGATGGATAAATTTGCTGCTCAATCTCAGCAGAACGCTGCGAACGCTATTAAAGAGGGCAAATTCAAAAGCCAAATCGTACCGGTAGAAATTCCCCAGCGCAAAGGCGACCCAGTGGTGTTTGATACCGACGAAAACCCGCGCGAAGTCACCGTCGAAAAACTGGCGAGCATGAAGCCAGCATTTAAAAAAGATGGCACCGTTACAGCAGGTAACGCCTCCTCTTTAAACGATGGTGCGGCCGTGGTGATGATTTGTTCCGCTGAAAAAGCCAAAGAGCTTGGCCTAGAGCCGCTAGCGCGTATTGCCGCTTACGCCAACGCCGCTGTTGACCCGGCTATTATGGGGATTGGTCCTGCACCCGCTACCCGCCGCTGCCTAGAGAAAGCGGGCTGGAGCTTGGATGATCTAGATTTAGCAGAAGCCAACGAGGCGTTCGCAGCACAAGCGTTATCCGTCAATAAAGAGCTTGGCTGGGATGTCAGCAAGGTGAACGTTAATGGAGGCGCCATCGCCTTGGGTCACCCGATTGGTGCCTCAGGCTGTCGCGTACTGGTATCACTGCTGCACGAAATGATCGCTCGTGATGCTAAGAAAGGTCTCGCGACGCTGTGTATCGGCGGTGGTCAGGGTGTGGCCTTGGCTATCGAGCGGCCTTAACAACCTACCCTTCGCTCGCTTAGCTAAGAGCTAATATAAGCCCTCGTCAATTGACGAGGGCTTATCCCGTTCGGAATACACAAACCTTCTTATCTTGTTCTACTAACATCATCATTACCGGGCTAAATGGCACTAGTTGCCATTGGTCTCTGACGCGACAAGAGAAAATCGTTGTTGAGTCACCCATCTCCCCTCAGTATTCACGATCAACGCAAAACTGTTGCAGTAACACTGAATCGCTCTCTGTTTCGCCATCAACAAACGCACCTCATCTTCTATTCGCTCGAGCGCCTCTGGCTCACTCTCTCTGGCGACGGTGAGGTGAGGTATGCTGCCCGTATGGAGACCACCGTAGGGTGGGTAGTCTGGGAAGGCATCGACGAATACTTTAATCAGCGAGATAAAAGGAGCGCGTGGGCGTGGCTGAAGATACACCGTGTCCTTGAATCGGCCCACACCCGATAGGCAAAACTCAAAAGCAGTGGTTTGTTTAGCAATCGCTTTAAGCTTGCGAAGATCTTTCTCGACAATCTCGTTAGGTGATACAAAGGGATAAAGTAGTGTTATGTGCGCGGGCACGCCTATAGCCGCGGTGGCATCATAGCGCTGACGAAGCTCGCCAACCACGGGTTCGGCTTCGCGAACAGGAACGATCAAGGCCGCTTGCGGTGCCACTCGGGTCATGACTGCATCGTCCAGTTCGGCGCATCCGTGCCAGGTGGCATCGAGGGCCGTGCGTAGCCTGCTGGTGTGCGCAGCAACTGCGCGCTAGGACGCACCGCGCGTAACAGGCCGAAGCCAGAAATATCACTTGTCAGCCAGGGCGCAAAGTCGGGCCTAGCGGCGTCAAGGCCTCCCTCGACGCGCCCCAACCCGCGCAGCCAGTGGCCAGTCTGCGCCAACGAAACCTGCACATGCCAGCTTCCCCCTTCGCGCTGCTGATGCCACAGGGCGGCGGCAGCCCCGAAGGCCATTAGAAAGCCACTGGCCTGGTCGAGAATCTGCATCGGCAGCGCGCGTGGCTTGCCGTCATCGGTCACTTCACCCTCAGCATGATTGAATCCCATCGCCGTCTGCACCAGCGAGTCAAAGCCGCGGCGGTTGGCCCAGGGGCCCTGAGTACCGTAGGCGGTGAGCGACACGCTGACAATGCCGGGCCGGCGAGCAGCCAGGGCCTCAGGAGAAAAACCGAGTGCGGCCATCCCACCAGGGCGGTAGCCCTGCGAAAATATCTGGGTATCCTCGATGAGCTGCCATAGCAACTTTCGCCCGGCAGCGGTGCGTAAATCGATATGCGCCGAGCGTTTGCCCCGGCTGGTCTCGGCGATGGCAGCGATATTGGGAAGGTTAGGTGAGTTCACCAGCATCACATCCGCACCCAATGAAGCTAACGCCCGCCCTCCCACCGGCCCAGCCAGGATGCGAGTGAGGTCGAGCACCCGCACTCCTGTGAGCGGACGGGCGTTATTTGCCAGAGTTGGCAACGCGCGAGGCGGTGCATCGCCGATGCGGGTGAGCGTCATTAACGGCTGCGATGCGATGGCCTGGCCCTGGGGCGTTACATCCCACTCATCGAAGCGACGCAGCGCCGTGGCCACTAAGCCACGCTCAGCGCTCGCCTGCTCGAACGCCAGCGCCTGCCAGCTCAACAGTGCGTGCGCAGCATCTTCGCGTGTTGCTGATCTCTTATCCAGGCCCAGTAATCGTAGCGCTCCATCGCGATGGTGACGAAAGTTGGTGTGTACACGAACGTGCCCGTCGGCGCAGCGATATAAGCCGGAGAACGGATCCCAGAGGTTGGGTTCCTGGCCATCCAGGCTGAACCACCCCAAGCACTCAGCGGCGGCGTGCGCCATCTCCACCGCAACTGGCTGGCGGGGCGCCCCGCGCGAATGCCCCAGCTCGCAGGCGGCAAGCGCCGCGGCAGCGATCGTCGTTTGCGCGGCGGCACCAACGGCAAACGAGGATGGGAAAACGGGATCATGGCCGGTCAACGTGATCTTGTCCAAAGCCTCCGTCGGCAGACCACCCAGTGACCAGAGCGCGGTCAGTGCATCGCGTGCTGTCAGCGTATGGAAACTCATGCTAAAGCCTCCAACAACGCCCACCCCTGAGGCCACTCCCCTAACTGACTTGCGGCGTTGATATGCCCGCAGGCGCCCACGTCAACAAAGCCGGCTTGCCATGCCGCAGCCTGCTGCTGGGCATAGGCCGTCGTCGCGTAAGGGTCGTCACTGCTGGCGACAACCAGCGCTGGAAATGGCAGAGGCCGAGCAGGAGCATTGCGGAAATCGCTCGCTTCAGGTGGGAAAGCCTTTGCGCCAGGGTCAGGTACTGCCACCAGCAACGCGCCGCTTACCTGGGCCAATCGATAAGCTCTCTCATCGCTACTGTTGGCCTCCTGCACCCAGTGCGCCACCAGCAGGCACGCAAGACTGTGAGCAACGAGCAACACCGGCGCCTCAGCTTCATCAATGGCGGTATCCAATGCCTGCAGCCAATCGGTAAGATTCGGCTCATCCCAGGAGCCAGGCTGAAAACGGAGGCTATTAGGCCGCTTTAGCGCCCATAGCGACTGCCAGTGGTTAGCATCAGAATTGCCGAGACCGGGCAGAAATAGCAGCTGGGTCACTGGTTTGTTAGTTGTCATCGCAGGTCTCCTTACGCGGTCGATAGCGCAGCTCGCCAGGAAAAGTCGTGGGCGGATTACCGGTGCGCAGCCACTCCATGGCAAGTGGCCAGAGCACGTCGCGAAAGCGCTTATGGAAAAAAGCAAAATGGCCGATGCTTGGCTGGCCCACCGCAGTTGGCGCTAGCCGCAGGTGGTAGCGTTCGCTATTACTGTAATACTCTAGAAGGCGATCAAGCGCGGGACGAGTGCCGAAAGGGTCATCGTCGATGCCCAGCGCCAAAATCGGTGCCTGCACACGCGCGAAGCCCCGCACCAGCATTTCAGCTTCGGGTTCGCCCTCTGTTTCACGTTTACGCCGCACGCTGTGCTCAAAGCGCGGCCCCATTCGCGCCCAATCCAGTGCTACGCCTTTGGGTGTATCTTCCATCCAGCCCAGACGCTTAGCGGGTACGTAGCCGACCAAAAGTGCCAACAGCGGCATCGCTAGATGCCAACGCAAGAACATAGAGCGCCGAGCCTCGGGTGCGTAGTCCCGCCAGTAGGCATACTGTGCGCCCATAGTGAAGATACGGCGCACGTGATGGCGGACTGGGCAAGACCAATCACGAAACCGCTTGCAGAGTGACCCACCACATCAATAGGTTGACCAGGAAAACGTCTGGCGACGTAACGTAGAACGCCTTCAAAATCATGCTGCCCCCAGTCGATCCAATCGGCCTTGAGCTTACGCAGCGAATGGTGGCGCGAATCGCCGATTCCCCGGTAGTCGTAGGTCACTACGTCCCACCCTTGCTAATACAAATAATCAGCAAAGGGCATGTAATAGCGGCAGCGCACCGAGGTGGCGGTGTTAATGATCACCACGGGGCCAGGGTGAGACGACGAATCACAAGGTCGGCGCCATACCCACCCGCGCAGCGCATAACTATCCGCCGCGGGGCACAAGCTAACACCTTACCTGCAACAAGGTTTTACGCAGATTGCCAAGGGGGTTGACTCACTTCGCCAAAAACGCCGTGACGGGCCGCTACGTCTCAACATGTTGCCTACTTTTGCAACCAACTGGCTGTCGCCGCGGTTAAGCCTGTATCCCTTCGAGCGGCGTGGATTCTCGCTTGAGATATCCACTACGCAGGATGAGGTAGACCTTGCCGCGGGGGTGGCCGATGTGGGCATCTGGTACGGCAACGGGCATTGGCCGGAATTACAGGCCGATCTCCTCTTTGAAGCAACCATCGACCTTTATGCCCGTCCAGGCTTTGCTACCGGCTCCCATCGCGATCGCCTTGACCGTGTCAGCCAGGCCAATCTGTTTGTCTCCCGCCACTGCCTGACATGGCAACGCTGGATGGAGAGCCTTCCCGGCGGCCCCTTCAAACCCGCCGTGGTCACGCAGGTGGATTCCGGTGGATTAACGCTGCAAGCCGCTGCCGATGGGGTGGGTGTATCGATAGCAGTCTGCGAACTGGCCGATAGCGCCGTGCGTTTGGGGCGGCTAACGTCGGTATTCGAACATCCAGTCAACGCAGACGTTGGCTTCTGGTTAGTCTACCCAGATGCACTGCGCGAGGATCGCCGTTTGGAAAATTTGCGCAGCTGGCTGTGCGAGCAGTCAGCATAGCCAGATACTTGCGCATTATTTATCGCTTACTTAACGACGCTTCTCCCCCACGATGCGTGAAGGTGTTCGCCAGACCAGCAGCGCCCCCAGCAGGAATAATCCTGATGCGGCCCACATGGCAATGGGTAGGCTAGTACCATCGACCAAGCGTCCCCCTAGCATAGCCCCCAAACCAATCGACATGTTGAAGGTAAACGCCATCAACGCTGTGGCGGCTTCGGTATTGGGCGCGGTGCGTATAATCCAGGTTTGAATGCTGACTGATACACTGCCAAACACCGCGCCCCACATCATGAGCAACATGACACCGCTGCTCGGCTGAACACCCAGCAGCGGGAAGATGGCGACGACGATGAGCAGCAGGCTGGGAATCGCCAGCACGGCGCGATAAGGGTGACGCCCGGCAAACATCCCTGCCGCGATATTGCCCACAATACCCGCCGCCCCATAGAGCAGTAGCAAGCTACCCACATGACGCTGGGAAATACCGCTGATCTCTTGAAGAATGGGGCTAATAAAGGTGTACGCGGCAAAGTGGCCAACCACCACAAAGCCCGTGGTTAACACCGCCACTCGCACACCGCGATTGCTGAATTGCTGCGCCAATACCCGCAGGCGCACCGGCTCTCTTGGTGGTAATGGCGGCAGCCAGCACCACAGCGCAATCGCCGTTAACAGGCTAAAAACGCCCAGTGCGCCAAAGGCAACCCGCCAGTTACTTAGATCCCCCAACAGCGTGCCTAGCGGCACACCCAACACGGAGGCCGCCGCGACGCCACCAAAGATCATCGTCATCGCTTTCGGCACCTGCGCTTCAGGCACTAGGCGCGGGGCAATACTGCCAGCAACGGCCCAAAACCCACCAATACTAAGCCCCACCAACACCCGAGCGGCAAGCAGCAGGGTGAAACTGCTCGCCAGGGCCGACAACACACTCCCGGCTACCATGACGATCATCAAGACCGTGAGCATAATGCGCCTGTCCAAGCGCCCCACCGCTACCGGCAACAAAGGGGCTGAAAAGGCAGCGACGACGCCAGGCACGGTGACCATCAAACCCGCCATACCTGGCGTAACACCCATTGAAGCGGCCACTTGAGAGAGCAGCCCAATCGGCAACTGTTCAGCGGTCACCAATAAAAAAATACCGATCATTACGGCCACCACCGCCCGCCAGCGTGGCGCTTGTTCCTGCTCCATTAACTGCTCCCTAACGCTCTCTAAGTACCCGCTTAAAAAGCTTACTGAACAAATCTTTATCGAACAAAACTAATCCTAATAAAACAATTTCTAATAAAATTAATCCTAACCAAAAAATAACGCCCCCGCAGCCAGAGGCTACGAGGGCGATAACAAAAACCTAACTAGCGATTTAAATCGAACTGATTAAATCGTGGCTTCGGTTTCAGCTTCTTCTGCGGCAAAAGCAGCTTTCTCTTCTTCGGTGATCTCTTTCATCGACAGCTTCACGCGGTTGCGGTTGTCGATATCGAGTACCTTAACAATCACGTCGTCGCCTTCGTTCAAGAAGTCGCGCACGTTATTAACGCGCTCAGCAACGATCTGCGAGATGTGCACCAGGCCATCAGTTCCCGGCATGATGTTCACAAACGCACCGAAGTCGGCAATACGTACTACCTTACCGTTGTACAGCTTGCCGATCTCCGCTTCTGCGGTAATCGCCAGTACGGTGTCGATGGCGCGTTTCGCAGCGGCTTTATCTTCCGCGTAGATACGTACGGTGCCATCGTCGTCAAGATCAATGGATGCGCCGGTGTCTTCGCAAATTTTGCGAATCGTCGCGCCGCCTTTACCGATAACGTCACGAATCTTGTCCGGGTCGATTTTAATGGTTGCCATGGACGGCGCGTTGTCGGAGACATCGCTACGGCTCTGACCGATCACGACATTCATCTGCTCGAGAATACTCAGTCGCGCGGTCAGTGCTTGCTGCAGCGCGAGCTCCATAATCTCTTCGTTGATGCCTTCGATCTTGATGTCCATCTGCAGGGCGGTAATGCCCTCTTCAGAACCGGCCACTTTAAAGTCCATATCGCCAAGGTGGTCTTCGTCACCCAGGATATCGGTCAATACCGCAAAGCCATCGGCATCTTTCACCAAGCCCATTGCAATACCCGCAACCGGAGCCTTTAGCGGCACACCCGCGTCCATCAAGGCCAGCGAAGAGCCACATACAGAGGCCATGGAGCTTGAACCATTAGACTCGGTAATTTCAGACACCACACGAATGGTGTAAGGGAAGACGTCTTCTGACGGCAGCATGGCCTGCACGCCACGACGTGCTAAGCGGCCGTGACCGATTTCACGACGCTTCGGACCACCC
Organism: Vreelandella sp. DA03-1M; assembly: GCF_055725665.1. Classification (NCBI taxonomy): domain Bacteria; kingdom Pseudomonadati; phylum Pseudomonadota; class Gammaproteobacteria; order Oceanospirillales; family Halomonadaceae; genus Vreelandella; species Vreelandella sp. DA03-1M. Next base: position 319,157 of record NZ_CM146798.1, on the reverse strand, counting down.
ATAAAGCCAGCTTCACCCACTGAGTAAGGGGGGAAGTTGTAGTGCAGCATAAAGCGGTCTTTACGCTCACCTTCCAACGATTCGATGAGCTGAGAATCACGCAGCGTGCCCAACGTTGCCACGGCAATCGCCTGGGTCTCACCGCGAGTGAAAACGGCAGAACCGTGCGCCTTGGGCAGCACACCGACTTCGATGGCTAAAGGGCGCACGGTTTGGTTATCACGACCGTCAATGCGCGGCTCGCCTTTTACCACGCGTGAACGGACAACGCGTTTTTCCAAACCAGCAAAGGCGCCTTTTACGTCATCTTTACTAAACTTATCATTAACCGGTTCGCCTTCATCAGCTGCCAGTTGCTCAATGGCTTGAGCTTTCAGTTCAGCTAGCGCATCTTGGCGCTGCATCTTGTCAGTGATGCGATAGGCATCGCCTACCTTGGCTTCAAAGGCATCGGCCATGGCGGCTTTAAGCGCCACGTTTTCTTCAGCTGCCTGCCATTCCCAGCGCGGCTTGCCCGCTTCAGCGACCAGCTCGTTGATCGCACTGATAGCGACCTGCATCTCCTGATGACCGAACAGTACGGCACCCAGCATCTCGTCTTCAAGCAGCTCTTTGGCTTCGGACTCAACCATCAGCACGGCTTTTTCAGTACCGGCGACGACCATGTCGAGCTCAGAGGTGGCCAGTTCTTCAACCGTCGGGTTGAGGAAGTAGCCTTGCTCTTCGTTAAAGCCAACGCGAGCCGCGCCAATCGGGCCATTAAAGGGTACGCCAGAGATGCTCAGCGCCGCGGAGGTGCCAAGCAAAGCGGCGATATCCGGATCGTGGTTACGGTCGGTGGAGAGAACGGTACAGACAACCTGCACTTCGTTCATAAAGCCTTTGGGGAACAGTGGGCGAATAGGGCGATCAATCAGACGCGAGGTCAGCGTCTCTTTTTCAGTGGGGCGCCCTTCGCGCTTGAAGAAGCCGCCAGGAATTTTGCCCACCGCGTAGGTTTTCTCTTGGTAGTGTACCGAGAGGGGGAAAAAGGGCTGACTCGGGTTGGCGTCTTTTCGAGCAACCACGGTACACAGTACGACGGTGTCATCCATTGTTACCATGACAGCGCCGGTAGCTTGGCGAGCAATACGCCCGGTTTCGAGCGTGACGGTGCTACGACCGTACTGGAACGTTTTCTTTACCGGATTCACAGCGACTTCCTTCAGCATTATCAATATCTACTTGTCTATTCGTTTAGGTCGTTTTGACTCGTTACCATTCTAGGCGCTGGAGCGCGTTAGGGCTACCTGTTCCCTCTCGTCGTCAACTCGAAACATAAAAAAACGGGCAGCTCCTTGGGAGCTGCCCGTTTCTAATCGTTGCCGTTAACGCTTAACGACGCAGACCTAAACGCTGAATCAGAGACTGATAGCGTTCGAAATCTTTACGCTTTAGGTAGTCCAGCAGCTTACGACGCTGGTTAACCATGCGGATCAGACCACGACGAGAGTGGTGATCCTGCTTGTTGGTCTTGAAGTGGTCCTGCAGGCCATTGATGTTGGCGCTCAGCAGTGCAACCTGCACTTCAGGGGAACCGGTATCGTTATCGCCGCGGCCGTATTCAGTGACGATCTCGGCCTTCTTCTCAGCGGTTAAAGCCATCTGTATCTCCAGTAAGCAATATGCCTAAAAATGAATGGGTGAGACCACGCATATTTGCAGTCTCAAGCTACTATGTGCGTCTTGCATCTTACTATTTTCACGTAGTCTGCGGCGTCCTTGCAACAGGCCTTACGAGATAGCGACGGTACTTAACAGCCGCTTAGGCGCCACTTCCTGGGCACCTTTCACTACACCAAGGCCGATAAACGTCTCGGCGTAATAAAGTCTGGCTACGTCGTCCGCGGCTAATGCGCCGGTTTCGAGAGTAGCGGGCTGGCCATGGGCCAAACGGGCGTGAGCGGTGTCATCGACTGTCAGTAACGGTAAATGATCAACGAGCACATCCACGGGCATTAGCTCAGCTTCCAAGGCTGCTTGGTCGGCTAACGCTTCCAAGGCCTCTAGCGTCCACATCGCGTCGGCTAAAAAGGGCCCTGTTTTGAGCCTTCTTAGTTGACTAATGTGCGCGCCACAGCCAAGCGCCTGACCAATATCTTCGGCTAACGTGCGGATATAAGTGCCTTTACTGCAGCTTACTTCCAGCTCGAAAGCCGTTCCATCAAATGAAAGCAGGCGCGCATCATACACGCTTATTCGGCGTGCTGCACGCTCTACGTGTTTACCTTCACGGGCCAACTCGTAGAGTTTTTTGCCCTGATGCTTTAAAGCCGAATACATGGGCGGCACTTGGTCGATCTCACCGCGAAAACGGGTGAGCACAGCTTCCACGTCATCGACGTTTAGGCTGGGAACCTCATGCTGCTCCATCACCGAGCCTTCCGCATCGCCGGTATCGGTGATCACCCCCAGTTCTACCCGGGTGCGATACACCTTGTCGGCTTCAAGCAAGTGCGACGAGAACTTGGTCGCTTCCCCAAGGCAGATCGGCAATAAGCCGGTGGCCATCGGGTCTAGCGTGCCGGTGTGTCCGGCTTTCTGAGCCTGGAACAACCGACGAACACGCTGCAGCGCATGATTGCTGGAAACGCCCTTGGGCTTATCCAGCAGCAGTACGCCATTGACCGGCAAACCGCGACGTTGACGCGCCACTAGCGAGTTTCCTCACTTTGCTCGGCGTCGGCGTCATCCTCGTCATCTTGATAGCGAGCACGATCCGTGGTCACCGCTTCATCAATCAATGAAGAGAGTTGCTGACCACGCACCACGCTTTCATCGAAATGAAAACGCAGCTCCGGTACGTGACGTAGCTTGATGCGCTTAGCAATCTGACTTCTTAGAAAACCGGCGGCGCGCTTAAGCACTTGCAGGTTTTCTTTAATACGCTCGGGCTCTTGCTCACCCAACAGAGTGACGTAGACATCGGAGTAGCCAAGGTCACGGCTAACGGTAACGCCGCTAACGGTGACCATACCTAAACGTGGGTCTTTCACTTCACGTTGGATCAACACCGCCAGCTCCTTTTGGAGCTGGTCGGCTACCCGGTCGGTACGCTTAAATTCGCGCATGTTTAGCTCCTCGCAACCTTACAGGCTGCGCTCGACCTTCACTTGGTCGAAGACTTCGATCTTATCGCCGACTTGGACATCGTTGTAGTTCTTCACGCCGATACCACACTCCATGCCGTTGCGCACTTCCTGCACATCGTCTTTGAAGCGGCGCAGCGATTCGAGCTCACCTTCGTAGATCACCACGTCATCACGCAGCACGCGGATCTTCTTATTACGATGCACGTTGCCTTCAATCACCATACAACCGGCGATCGCACCAATCTTCGGCGCACGGAAGACGTCACGTACTTCGGCAATACCAACGATCTCTTCTTTCCACTCAGGGGCGAGCATACCGCTCATCGCCTGTTTGACCTCGTCGATCAGCTGGTAAATAACGCTGTAGTAGCGCAGATCCAGACCTTCACGCTCGATGATCTCGCGGGCAGCAGCGTCAGCACGGACGTTAAAGCCGACCACGATGGCTTCAGAAGCAAGTGCCAAGTTGGCATCGGTACCGGTAATACCGCCCACACCCGAGGAGACCACAGCCACTTCGACTTCATCGGTGGAGAGCTCTTCCAGGGCGCCTTTGATCGCTTCCAGTGAGCCTTGAACGTCGGCTTTGAGGACGACATTGACCTTGGCCACTTCGTCTTGGCCCATCTGGCTGAACATGTTCTCCAGTTTGGCTTTCTGCTGACGCGCCAAGCGCACTTCGCGGTACTTGCCTTGACGGAAGTTAGCCACTTCGCGGGCTTTCTTCTCGTCAGCGACGACCATAAAGTCATCACCGGCATCCGGCGTTCCGCCCAAGCCTTGAATCTCTACCGGCATGGCCGGGCCAACCGAATCAACCTGCTGGGCAAGTTCGTTGGTCAGCGCACGCACACGACCATAGTGCAGACCCGCCAGGACGATATCGCCCTTTTTCAGCGTACCGTTCTGAACCAGTACGGTAGCGACCGGGCCACGGCCTTTATCAAGGCGTGACTCAACCACCACACCTTTACCCGGCGCGGAAGGCACGGCTTTTAGCTCAAGCACTTCGGAGGCCAGCTGGATCGCTTCCAGCAGCTCTTCCATACCTTCACCTGTCTTAGCAGACACGTGAACAAACTGGGTGTCACCGCCCCACTCTTCCGAAATCACGCCGTGCTGGGAAAGCTCGTTCTTGATGCGATCCAGGTCGATACCCTGCTTATCGATCTTATTCACCGCCACCACCATCGGTACTTCAGCGGCTTTGGAGTGCTCAATCGCTTCAATGGTCTGCGGCATCACGCCGTCATCCGCTGCAACGACTAGAATCACGACGTCCGTTGCCTTGGCACCACGGGCACGCATGGCGGTGAACGCCGCGTGGCCTGGGGTATCCAGGAAGGTAACGCCACCGTGGTTATCTTCCACGTGATATGCACCGATATGCTGGGTAATACCGCCTGCTTCACCGGTAGCCACTTTCGCTTTACGGATATAATCCAGCAGCGAGGTTTTACCGTGGTCAACGTGACCCATCACCGTCACAACGGGTGAACGAGTGATCTCTTCGCCTTCGTAGGAGATGCCTTCGAGCATTTCCGTTTCCAGCGCGTCATCTTTCACCAGCTTCGCGGTATGGCCCATCTCTTCCACCACAATCGCCGCCGTATCCTGATCGATGGTTTGGTTGATGGTAACCGCCGCGCCCATGTTAAACATGGCCTTGATCACTTCATTGGCCTTGATCGACATTTTGTCGGCCAATTCCGCCACGCTGATAGACTCAGGGATCGAAACTTCACGCACCATCGGCTGAGTCGGTTTCTGGAAGGCGTGCTTGCCATTGCCGGTCTGGTTGCCACCACGGCGACCACCACGACGTTGTTCCGCACGTTTTACCTTCTTACCGCCGCCACCACGTTTACGCTCTTCGCGATCACCACGATCTTCATCGTCACGACGACCTTTGGCCTTCGCTGCCGTTTTCTTCGGCGGCGCGGTACGGCGGTCAGAGCGGCCCTCTTTCGGCGGCGCTGGCGGCATATCGTCGCCCGACGGGGTATCGTCGATTTGCAGATTAGGCACATCAAGTTCAGGCGTTACAGGCGCCTTTTCAGCTTTCGGCTTGGCATCAGCTGGCTTCTTAGCAGCGGCTTCTTTCTTGCTCGCTGCTTCTTCAGCCGCTTTAGCTGCCTGAGCCTTCTGCGCAGCTGCTTTTTCTTCAGCGACACGCGCATCGTTTACTTTGCGCTCAGCTTCCGCTTCCGCCATATCGCCCACTAACTGGCGTGGGCCGGTGTAGCTAGGCTCTGGCGCTTTCGGCTTCTCATCTTCAGCGCTTTTGACGTAAGTCTTTTTCTTACGTACCTGCACTTCGATAGTTTTGCCGCGCTCGCCGGTATTAATACGGCTACGGGTTTTGCGCGTCAGCGTGATGCGGTTTTTGCCCGCTTCAGCGGTGTCGCTGCCACCGTGGCTTTTCTTCAAGAAACTCAGCAGCTTTTGCTTATCTTCTTCAGACACAGCATCGCTTTCAGAAGCGTGCTCTAAACCTGCTTCTTTCATTTGCTCTAGTAGGCGGGGCACATCACGGCCCACCTTTCCTGCGAAATCTTTAACTGTCATATCTGACATATTGACCCTCCTCAGCCCGTGACCTGTTTACTGTGTGTTCGAATCCGATGCGTCATCGACTTCAAACCAGGGCGCACGGGCAGTCATGATCAGTGCCGCTGCGCGCGCTTCGTCTAACTCCTCGATATCGACCAGATCGTCGACAGACTGCTCGGCGAGATCTTCCATAGTGACAATGCCGCGACTGGCCAAAATGAAGGCCAGGTGGCGTTCCATGCCATCCATCTCCAGCAGATCAGCTGCTGGTTGGGCACCGTCTAGCGCTTCTTCCGAGGCAATGGCCATCGTCAGCAGCTCGTCTTTCGCACGTGCGCGTAGCTGCTCTACTAAATCTTCATCGAACTCTTCGATTTCGAGCATCTCTTCCATCGGCACGTAGGCGACTTCTTCCAGGGTAGTGAACCCCTCTTCCACCAACAGGCGAGCGACATCTTCATCCACTTCAAGGTGCTGGATGAAAGAGTCCACCAGGCTATCAATCTCTTGGTCGCGCTTAGACTCTGCTTCTTCTTCGGTCATGACGTTAATCCGCCAGCCGGTAAGCTCAGAGGCCAAACGCACGTTCTGACCGCTACGGCCAATGGCCTGAGCCAGATTATCTTGCGCCACGGCCACGTCCATCGCGTGGGCATCTTCGTCAACAAGGATAGACCCAACATCGGCGGGCGCCATGGCATTAATGACCAACTGGGCCGGATTGTCGTCCCACAACACAATATCGACACGCTCGTTTTGCAGCTCGGAAGAGACTGCTTGAACGCGCGAACCGCGCATACCCACACATGCACCCACCGGGTCGATGCGGCGATCATTGGTTTTTACCGCAATTTTGGCGCGCGAACCCGGATCACGAGCAGCGCCTTTAATCTCAATCAGCTGCTCAGCGATTTCAGGCACTTCAATTTTGAACAGCTCGATGATCAGCTCGGGACATGTCCGCGACAGCTGGAGCTGGGCGCCACGAGCGTCTGGGTCTACCTTGACCAACAGGGCGCGCACCCGCTCGTTCATGCGGTAACGCTCACCGTGAATCATTTCATTGCGGGGTAAAAACGCCTCAGCGTTTTCGCCCAAATCAATGATCAGGCCGTCGCGAGTGGTCTTTTTAACGATGCCCGCTACCAGTTCGCCTTCGCGATCAGCATATTGGCGCACGACTTCAGCCCGCTCAGCTTCACGTACTTTCTGTACGATCACCTGCTTGGCGGTTTGCGCAGCAATACGACCAAACGATGCGTTTTCGATGGTTTTTTCGACCACATCGCCCAACTTTAGCGGCGGATCACGCTGCTCGGCGATGGTCTCTTTAATTTCGTAATCTGGCGTTTCAAACTCGTCGTCTTCTACGACAGTCCAGAAGCGGAAGGTTTCGTATTCACCGGTGCGACGGTCAATATGCACGCGCACATTGGCTTCTTCTTTGTCAAAACGCTTACGTGACGCGCTCGCAAGAGCGGCTTCTACCGCTTCGAAGATGACATCACGTGGGACGCCCTTCTCATTGGAGATCGCGTCTACGACCATTAAAATTTCTTTACTCATGCGTATGCCTCGCCAGAAAACCTATCCTTATGTGCATCACCCCGGCAGCCTGCCGGCAGCGCCGCCACCCGGTCAATCGTCGAACTGCGGTACAATGTGAGCAGAATCAATACTTTCAATAGGAAAGCAATACTCTTCGCCATCCAGTTGAATGAGTACTTCATCCCCCTCAACACCGACCAGAAGCCCTTGATACTTGCGCCGCCCGTCAAAGGCAGTGCGCAGCTTGAGCGCGACGTGATGACCTTGAAAGCGGGTAAACTGATCCAGGGAATACAAGGGACGTGCCATGCCTGGCGAGGAGACTTCCAGCCGATACTCACCGGCAATGGGGTCTTCCACATCCATAACAGCACTGACTTGGCGGCTAATATCTGCGCAGTCTTCTACGCTAACGCCACTCTCGCGCTCGATATAGATCACCAGCCGCGAATTTTTGCCCTGGGAAAGATGGTCGATGCCCCATAGCTCAAAGCCCATGGCAGCAACAACAGGTTCGATCAGCGCGTGAAGCGCAGCGTGTTTAGTGGCCACAGACAAAGCTCCTATAGCCGTTGCATCAGGCACCTGGCCAGGAGTTATTAGAAAAGCTAGGTGGCTGATTGGCGTTACTCGGAAATGTGCTCCCGGTTATCCGGACGCATCCGCTATTAAGATTACTCATATTAGCGACAAGCGGGCGCTAGCCCAATGCTTTTGCTAACCAAAAGCTGCTAACAAAAAGCCCCTTCACTGGAAGGGGCTTTTTAAAAGAAACCTTAAGTACTAATTCTTCAGTACTATCTTCAAGTACCGTTTCAGCAACACGCCCCAGGATTTACCTGATAGAAGCTATTTTCAATCTATGGTAGTAGAGAAAACAACTTTCGAACATGCCACTAGAAAATGGTAGCGGGGACCGGATTTGAACCGATGACCTTCGGGTTATGAGCCCGACGAGCTACCAGACTGCTCCACCCCGCATCAATCTAGGTCGACGATAATAGACACTAAAGCTACTTACGTCAACAACTACTTGCTTCAAGAACACTTTACTTAAAGCTGTCTTTTCATTTTAGCTGCTAAATGCGACGTTCTCATTTAACAACCCAAAAAGACATTCTGGGAAGCTGGCGAGCCAGCAAAACAGATGGTGCCGAAGGCGGGACTTGAACCCGCACGACCATACGGTCACTACCCCCTCAAGATAGCGTGTCTACCAATTCCACCACTTCGGCATCAGGGGAGGCTAAAGAAACGTTATCGAACTAAACAACGAGGATTAACTACTCGCTGCTTTCCTCTAGCACTGGCGCGGTATTATCCACGTCTGCAGGCCTGTCGTCAAGCGTCGGAACGCTTTGCTGCTGCTCGATCAAACGCGAGTCTGGAATGCCTGCTTCTGGTGCCTGACCAGCCTGGGTGGCGAAGTAAGCCAGTGCCATAGAGGTAACGAAGAAACCCGCCGCCAAAATAGCCGTCGTGCGTGATAAAAAGTTACCGCTGCCCCGCGAACCAAACACGGTTTGTGAAGCACCGCCCCCGAAAGCCGCACCGGCTTCGGCACCTTTACCCTGCTGAAGCAGAATGAGTACCACCAGGGCGATCGCAATCACCACATGGATCATAAGAATTGCAACTTGCATGGCGTTATCCTGCTGACTGACAAATGGCATAAAAATCATCGATCTTGAGTGAGGCTCCGCCCACTAGACCGCCGTCGATATCTGGCTGAGCAAGCAGCTCAGCCGCATTACTTGCATTCATACTGCCGCCGTATAGCAAACGCAGCTGTTCAGCCAACCCCTTATCAAAGCCCGCCTGGTAAGCACGAATGCCTGCCATGACTTCCTGGGCTTGTTCAGGAGATGCCGTACGCCCCGTGCCAATCGCCCAAACGGGCTCGTAGGCAATAATCACGTGCTTACGCTGGTCTGGCTCCAGGCGAGACATTACATGCCCTACTTGACGCAGCACCACGTCCATCGTGCGGCCCGCGTCGCGCTCCTCCAAGGACTCCCCCACACAGAGAATCGGCGTGATATCCACGCTCAATGCCGCTAGCAGGCGCGCAAATATCTGTTCGTCGCTCTCTTTATAAAGCTGACGCCGCTCTGAGTGCCCTACCAAGACGTAAGAGACCGCAAACTCTTTGAGCATGCGACCACTCACTTCACCGGTATGGGCACCAGAGTGAATGGGATTCAATGTTTGCGCGCCCAATGACAGCCCCGTGCCCTCAAACGCAAGGCGCGCCGCATCCAAATAAGGGAACGGCGGAATGATAACGACATCCACGCCCTTTGGCGATACGGCGGCAGAGAAGGCCTGGCCGAATTCGTTGATCAACGCCACGGAACCGTTCATTTTCCAGTTACCGGCAATTAAAGGCGTACGCATCGACTCTCCTCACTCAAGGTGGAGCGAAATGGTATAGGAGCGGCCTTGTCAAGACAACCGCTGTTGCAAGCACAGGTTTGCTTTCCTGGGCCAGCTAGCTATATCGACCAGCTAGCTATATCGAATAGTGGGACACGTTTATTTAAGCAATGCCTGAACTTGATCAGCCAAGCTGTGCGCCAATTGTTCGACATCCAAATGGGCACGCCCCTCCACCATCACACGAATCAGTGGTTCAGTGCCTGACGGGCGCAACAATACGCGCCCTTCATCGCCCAGTTCATGCTCTAACGCAGCAACCGCCTGCTGGAGCGGCGCCGACGCCATGACCTCTTTAGCACTTGTATGGGCGGGTAAACGCACATTAATCAGCGCCTGCGGCACTTTTTCCAGCTCTTTTAGCAGCGTCGGTAGGCTCTTCTGCTCGCGCATCATCAGCGCCAACACCTGCAGCGCCGAGACGATACCATCACCGGTAGTCTGCACATGACCGCACACAATGTGACCCGACGACTCACCGCCCAACTCCCAACCGTTGGCGGCCATTCGCTCCATGACAAAACGGTCGCCCACTTTTGCTCGCTCAAAAGGAATACCCAGCTTATCCAACGCCATGGATAGGCCAAAATTAGACATCAAGGTGCCCACCACGCCGCCCTGCAGCAAACCACGCTCATGACGATCACGGGCAATTAAATAGAGAATATCGTCGCCATCGACTTCGCGGCCATTGCCGTCAACCAACATTACGCGATCGCCATCACCGTCAAAGGCAATCCCCAAGTCAGCATTTTGCTGAATGACGGCAGCACGCAGTGCGGCGGGATGCGTTGAGCCTACCTGCTGGTTAATATTTAACCCGTCGGGCGCAGCGCCGATGGTGGTGACGTAAGCCCCCAGTTCGCGAAACACATTAGGCGCGATATGGTAAGTGGCGCCGTGGGCGCAATCTAGTACTACCTTAAGGCCATGCAAGCTAAGCCGATCAGGCAGGGTTGATTTGCAAAATTCAATGTAACGGCCTGCGGCATCGTCGATACGGGTTGCTTTACCCAGCTGAGCGGCTTCTGCCGTGGTCAGCGGCGCTTCAAGCATGGCTTCAATACGATCTTCCGTTTCATCAGGAAGCTTCTTGCCCTCTGCGGAGAAGAATTTGATGCCATTGTCATCGAAGGGGTTATGCGATGCTGAAATGACAATACCCGCGTCAGCACGGAACGTACGCGTCAAGTAGGCGATGCCTGGCGTCGGCATTGGCCCCAGCAGCGACACATCCACACCGGCGGCAGAAAGCCCCGCCTCTAATGCGGATTCAAACATGTAGCCAGAGATACGCGTATCTTTGCCAATTAACACCCGCGTTCGGCCTTTATCACGGCGCAAGACCTGTCCTGCCGCCCAGCCTAGCTTGAGCATAAAATCAGCCGTAATGGGTGATTTACCCACTGTGCCGCGAATACCATCGGTACCAAAATAGCGCCTTGTCATGCGTCAGACTCCTTGTTAAGCGGCGGCTCGCAGCCTTCTTGTAGTACCGCCCACGCCATATTGACTGCATCTACCGTTGCAGCGACATCATGTACACGCAGAATATTCGCCCCACGCTCTACCGCCATGGCTGCCAGCGCCAAACCACCGGAAAGACGCTCCTCTACCGGGCGGCCTAACACTTTGCCAATCATACTCTTGCGCGACATACCTACCAACAATGGAAGCTCCAGCGACTGCAGAGTATCCATATATTTGAGTAAACGTAGATTGTGTTCGACGGTTTTGCCGAAGCCAAAACCAGGATCAATTAAAAGCCGATTACGGCGCAGCCCAGCCGCCTCACACTCGGCCACACGGCGGGTCAAATAGTCAGCTACCTCTTCCTCGATTGGACGCGAATAAGCAGGTGCCTGCTGCATATCTTGCGGCTCGCCCTGACGATGCATCAAGCAAACGGGCAGGCCACTGCCCACCGCAGCCAGCAGTGCTCCTTCACGCTCTAATGCGCGCACGTCGTTAAGCATACCGGCGCCCAGCTCGCTCGCCTCGCGGATAACGGCGGGACAACTGGTATCCACCGACACCAGCGCATCCAGTTCGCGCACCAGGATTTCCACCACGGGGGCAACCCGGTCAAGCTCTTCCTGGGGGCTGACAGGCGTAGCGCCAGGACGAGTCGACTCGCCGCCCACATCAATGATTGCAGCCCCTTCCGCCAACATCCGCTCGGCATGGCGCAACGCGTCATCTAACGCGACGTGCTGCCCGCCATCAGAAAAAGAGTCGGGTGTGACATTAAGGATGCCCATAACGCGGGGAAACGAGAGATCCAGCAGGTGGCGCCCACAACGCAGCTGGAAAGCATTTTCAGCTGTTTGCGTAGAGGACGTATCCATAAGTGATTTCATGCTGCAGCCTGGTCAATAAAAGAAACTTTGCAGTGTTATAGGTACAGCATAACAAAAAAGGCGCCCCTTGACGGGGCGCCTTCGGCTTATACGCAGGGTTAACTATCTAATCACCTAAGGGCCCGCTGGGCCGCCGAGAGGATCTGAAGGCCGACGGCGCGGCTCGTCATCATCCTCTTCGCCGTCGCTGCCAGAAGCGCTGGTAGACGTATCATCATCGGCTTCTTGCGCTTTTGGCTTATCACCGCCGCCAACTGGCGTTCCGCCGCCGGATGAATCACCGTCGTCCCAGCCTTCCGGTGGGCGCGGATCGCGACCTTCCATGATGTCCTTCAACTGCGTGGCATCAATAGTCTCATACTTCATCAACGCTTCGGCCATGGCATCCAGCTTGTCGCGATTATCCGTCAGGATTTGGCGCGCCTGCTCATAACAATCGTCGATGATTTTACGCACTTCTTTATCAAGTCGTGTGGTGGTATCACCCGACTTCATCTTACTGCCGCCCTGGCCCGGGCCGCCAAGGAACTGATGCGACTCGTCCTCGTCGTACATGATCGGACCCATCTCATCCGACAAGCCCCACTTCGCCACCATGTTATGGGCAAGCTCAGTGGCGCGTTTGATATCGTTGGAGGCGCCAGTAGTGACACCGTTCGGCCCCAACGTCATCTCTTCAGCAATACGACCACCAAACAGCGAGCAGATCTGCCCCAAAATTTGTTGCTTCGACAGGCTATAACGATCCTCTTCCGGCAGGAACATCGTCACGCCGAGGGCACGCCCACGGGGGATAATGGTTACCTTGTAGACCGGATCATGAGAAGGCACAACCAGACCGATAATGGCGTGACCTGATTCATGATAAGCGGTGTTGAGCTTCTCTTTATCGGTCATGACCATCGACTTGCGCTCAGCGCCCATCATGATCTTGTCCTTCGCAAGCTCAAGCTCTTCCATGCTAACCAAGCGCTTATTGCGACGCGCGGCGAACAGGGCTGATTCATTAACCAAGTTAGCCAAATCCGCGCCGGAGAAACCTGGCGTACCACGCGCAATTATTTGCGGCTTAACGTCATCCGCCAGCGGCACTTTACGCAGGTGAACGCCAAGAATGTGCTCACGGCCACGAATATCCGGCAAACCAACGGTAACCTGACGGTCAAAGCGACCAGGGCGCATAAGCGCAGGATCAAGCACGTCCGGGCGGTTAGTTGCAGCGATAACGATGACGCCTTCGTTGGCTTCAAAACCATCCATCTCGACCAGCAGCTGATTCAACGTCTGCTCGCGCTCGTCGTTACCGCCACCCATGCCAGCACCGCGAGAGCGGCCCACGGCGTCAATCTCATCGATAAAGATGATGCAGGGCGCCTGCTTCTTAGCCTGTTCGAACATGTCGCGCACACGTGATGCGCCGACACCGACAAACATTTCAACGAAGTCAGAGCCTGAGATAGAGAAGAACGGCACTTTCGCTTCGCCAGCAATGGATTTTGCCAGCAGCGTTTTACCGGTACCTGGAGGCCCTACCATTAACACGCCGCGGGGAATCGTACCGCCCAAACGCTGGAATTTGGTGGGGTCACGCAGGAAGTCGACCAACTCTTCGACTTCTTCTTTGGCTTCATCACAGCCAGCCACGTCGGCAAAGGTGGTTTTGATCTGATCCTGAGAGAGTAGCTTGGCCTTCGATTTACCAAAGCTCATCGGGCCGCCTTTACCACCACCGGCACCACCCTGCATCTGGCGCATAAAGAACATAAAGATGCCCAAAATCAGCAGAATCGGGAAGCTGGCAATAAGCAGCCGCGTCCAGATACTTTGCTGCTCTGGCTCTTTACCCACGACCGTCACATTATTGCTCAACAGGTCGTCCATCAGTTTCGGATCTTCTGCCGATGGGCGGATCGTCTGAAACTGAGAGCCATCCGTACGCTCACCACTGATGGTGTAACCATCAATCGTGACGCTACGTACCTGCTGATTTTGCACCTGCTGCACAAACTGAGAATAGTTGGTGTTTTGCGGTGCACTTTCGGTGCTGAAATTATTGAACACTGTCAGTAGGACGGCCGCGATGACCAACCACAGAATCAGGTTCTTCGCCATATCATTCAAGGGGCTACCCTCATTACAAGAATCCGTCAGTTAAACCCTGATGCTTAATAAAGCCTGCTACTAATAATCTTAGTACTACGACATTACATCAGCATCAAGCGTTCAACCATTGCCAAAGCGTCTTATGCCTCGGGCCATCTGTGTCACGCGCGTATTGCGGCTAATGTGACACACGTTGCGCTTGCCTGTCTGGCAATCGCGCTGATAAATCTTGGCTATGAACCACATACACCGTTATCCCATCACAGGTAAAATCATCGAACCATATGATGCGTTAACCGCGAAACCCTTCGGCCAGGAAATACACCTCCCGGGAGCGTGCCCGAGAGGCATCCGGCTTACGAGTCACTACTTTGTTAAAGCTGCCGCGTAACTCTTTTAAGTAGGCGTCAAACCCTTCCCCCTGGAATACTTTAGCTAAAAATCGACCACCGGGTGACAACGTTTCGCGAGCGAGTTCTAACGCTAGCTCCACCAAGTACATCGCCTGGGGTTGATCAATCGCCGCCATACCACTCATATTGGGGGCCATGTCCGACATCACAAGGTCTACACGGCGATTATCTAGACGTTTTAATATCGCCTCTAACACCGCCTCTTCCGTAAAATCCCCCTGGATAAAGTCCACACCGGCCAGCGCATCCATCTCTAGAATATCAGAGGCGATGACGACACCCTCAGGCCCTACCCGCTCAGCAGCAATCTGACTCCACCCGCCGGGCGCTGCCCCTAAGTCAATAACCGTCATACCGGGTCGCAGCAGTTTATCCTTTTCATCCAGCTCAATCAGCTTATAGCTGGCGCGGGAGCGATAGCCATCTTGCCAACTCTGCTTCACGTACTGGTCGTCAAAATGCTCCTTCTTCCAGTTATTGCTGGTTTTACTAACGGAATGTTTACGGCTTGGCGGCTTTTGCTGCATGTGGGAATCTAACACTGGAATAAGAGATGGGCGCATTCACGCGATCGCTTTCACTCGGTGACGTTTCACCGTAAGATGGAGCGTTAAGCGCTAACCGGGATACCGCAAGATACCATGAGCTTGTCACAGGCACAAAAGAAAGCATTTCGTAGCATTGGCCACCATCTTAACCCAGTGGTCACCGTCTCTGAGAACGGCGTCTCCGAAAATTTGCTCGCAGAACTTAACCGCGCACTCACTGATCACGAACTGATCAAAGTGAAACTCGCCATTCCTGAGCGTGATGATCGGGCTGCCATGATAGCCGAACTGATCGCCAACAGCCGTGCAGACCTTGTGCAAACCATTGGCAAAATGGCGCTGCTCTACCGTAGGAACCCGCAGGTGAATCCAAAGCTTTCTAATGTTACCCGCTTTGAGAACCACCACGGTCGGCACTAACCGTTAGATTGTACTCGTTCTAAAACGAATGCTGCTGCACTAAAACACCCCTTCAACCGACCTAACCGAGGTCAATTGAAGGGGCGTTTTTTCATCAAACGTATTCGACGCTACCTATTTCGTACTCGACATCGCCGCCGGGGGTTTTCACCACCACAACATCCCCCTCTTCCTTGCCGATTAAAGCACGGGCGATGGGAGAAGTGACCGAAATACGGCCAGACTTAATATCCGCTTCATCTTCGCCGACGATACGATAAGTGACTTCTGCATCGGTATCCAGATTCATTAGTGACACGGTAACACCAAAAATCACTTTGCCGGTTTTCGGCAGTTTTGTGACATCAATTACCTGGCAGACGGAGAGCTTACTTTCGATCTCCTGAATACGTCCTTCGATAAACCCCTGCTGCTCACGAGCGGCGTGATACTCGGCGTTCTCTTTCAGATCACCGTGTTCACGCGCTTCAGCGATGGCCGCGATCACCTGCGGACGCGCTTCGCTTTTAAGGTGGTCGAGCTCTTCACGAAGGCTTCTTTCTCCCGCCACTGTCATCGGGACCTTGTTCATTGACTTGCTCCTGCATGCAGATCCTGAAGGCGTCGCACCGTAATCTCACTACCGTACTCAAGCGCCATGCAAACAGCATTAGCACCCGCCAAGGTGGTCGCATAGGGCACCTTGCGCGAAAGAGCAGTACGGCGAATGACCGAAGAGTCGTTAATAGCCTGACGACCTTCAGTAGTGTTCACAATGTAGGCGATTTCGTCGTTCTTAAGCAGATCGACGATATGGGGACGGCCTTCGTAAACTTTATTGACGTGTTCCACGGCAAGCCCGGCAGCTTCCAAAGCAGCCGCTGTTCCCCGTGTTGCACATAGCGTAAAGCCTAATGCTAACAGAGAACGGCCCACTTCGATAATCCCCGCCTTGTCTGGTTCACGAACGGAAAGGAACGCTTTACGCTCGCCGGTCAGCGCGGGTATCGCTTCGCCCGCCCCCAGCTGCGCCTTGAAGAAGGCCTCTGCAAAGGTATCGCCAGAGCCCATCACTTCGCCGGTGGACTTCATTTCCGGCGACAAAATCGGGTCGACACCCGGGAATTTATTGAACGGGAAAACCGCCTCTTTAACACTATAGAAGTGCGGTACGATTTCCTTCTCAAAGCCCTGTTCAGCAAGGGTTTTACCGGCCATGCAGCGCGCTGCGATCTGCGCCAATGATGTGCCAATGCACTTGGATACAAAAGGCACGGTACGCGAAGCGCGGGGATTAACCTCGATCACGTAGATCTCGCCATCCTGCCAGGCCAGCTGCACGTTCATTAAGCCTTTAACGCCCAATTCAACCGCCATCTGCTTCACCTGATGGCGCATTTCGTCTTGCACATCGGCAGGCAGGGAGTAAGGCGGCAGCGCACAGGCGGAGTCACCGGAGTGAACGCCCGCTTGTTCTACGTGCTGCATAATGCCGCCAATCACCACCTGCTGACCATCCGACACTGCATCGATATCGATCTCGATTGCGGCACTCAGGAAGTGATCCAGCAGCACCGGCGAGTCGTTGGAGACCTTCACCGCGTGGGTCATGTAGTTTTCAAGCTCGGAGGCGTCGTAAACGATCTCCATGGCCCGGCCACCCAGCACATAGCTGGGGCGCACCACCAGCGGGTAGCCAATCGCTTCGGCTTTATCGAAGGCTTCGGCAAAGCTACGCGCCGTGGCATTAGGCGGCTGTTTCAGGCCCAGCTTGTCGATCATCACCTGGAAGCGTTCGCGGTCTTCTGCGCGGTCGATGGCGTCCGGCGTGGTGCCAATAATCGGCACACCGGCGGCCTCCAGTTCGCGGGCCAGCTTCAGCGGCGTTTGGCCACCGAACTGAACGATCACGCCCACCGGCTTCTCTTTGTCGGCGATTTCAAGCACGTCTTCCAACGTCACCGGCTCGAAGTAGAGACGATCAGAGGTGTCGTAATCGGTGGAGACGGTTTCCGGGTTGCAGTTGACCATGATGGTTTCATAACCGTCGTCGCGCATGGCGAAGGCGGCGTGAACGCAGCAGTAGTCAAACTCGATCCCCTGGCCGATGCGGTTGGGGCCACCGCCCAGCACCATAATTTTCTGACGATCAGAGACATCCGCCTCGCACTCCTCTTCATAGGTGGAGTACATATAGGCGGTATCAGAAGCGAACTCAGCAGCACAGGTATCTACGCGCTTATAAACCGGGCGAATGCCTGCTGCATGGCGGGTTTGACGAAACGCTTTTTCGCTGACGCTGAGCAGCTTGGCCAGGCGCGCATCACCAAAGCCTTTGCGCTTGAGCTGATAGATCTCACGGGCAGAAAAGTCGGTCAGTGAGCGTTTAGCGACGGCGTTTTCAGTCAGCACCAGATCTTCAAGCTGGACTAGGAACCAAGGGTCAATATTGGTCAGCGCAAACACCTCATCAACGCTCATACCTGAGCGCATGGCATCCGCGATATAAAAAATACGCTCGGCGCCCGCAGCCTGGAGCTCGCCCTGGATAATCGCCATGTTGTCCGGCGTAAAATCGGTAATGATCGGATCGAGGCCATCGTTACCGGTTTCCAGGCCGCGCAGCGCTTTCTGCAGCGACTCTTGGAAGGTACGGCCAATCGCCATCACCTCGCCCACCGACTTCATCTGCGTCGTTAGGCGATCGTTAGCCTGGGGGAATTTCTCGAAGGTGAAGCGTGGAATCTTGGTAACCACGTAATCGATAGACGGCTCAAACGATGCCGGTGTACGCCCGCCGGTAATATCGTTTTGCAATTCATCCAGGGTATAGCCAATCGCCAATTTCGCGGCGATTTTAGCAATCGGAAAACCGGTCGCTTTAGAGGCCAGCGCCGAGGAGCGCGACACCCGTGGGTTCATTTCGATAACCACTAAACGGCCGGTTTTGGGGTCCATACCGAATTGGACGTTAGAGCCACCGGTTTCCACACCAATCTCGCGCAGGACCGCGAGGCTGGCATCACGCATGATCTGATACTCTTTATCCGTCAGCGTTTGCGCCGGGGCCACGGTGATCGAGTCACCGGTGTGTACGCCCATGGGGTCGAAGTTCTCAATCGCGCAGACGATGATGCAGTTGTCGTTTTTATCACGCACCACTTCCATCTCGTACTCTTTCCACCCCAGCAGCGACTCATCGATGAGCAGCTCGTGGTTGTTGGAAAGCTCGAAACCGCGGGTACAGATCTCTTCGAACTCTTCCTTGTTATACGCCACACCGCCGCCGGAGCCGCCCATGGTGTAGGAAGGACGAATAATCGTTGGGAAACCCAGCTCTGCCTGAATCTCCCACGCCTCATCCATGCTGTGGGCGACTTTCGCTTTCGGGCACTCCAAGCCAATGCGCTTCATGGCCTGATCAAACAGATCGCGGTCTTCGGCCATGTTAATCGCATCGGCGTTGGCACCGATCATCTCGACGCCGAACTTCTCCAGCACGCCATGCTTTTCAAGCTCTAGCGCGCAGTTCAGCGCCGTCTGGCCACCCATGGTCGGTAGAATCGCGTCGGGGCGTTCCGCCTCGATGATTTTCTCGACCGTCTGCCAGGTAATCGGCTCGATGTAAGTGGCATCGGCCATGGCCGGGTCGGTCATGATGGTGGCGGGGTTGGAGTTGACCAACACAACCCGGTAACCCTCTTCACGCAGCGCTTTACACGCCTGGGCGCCAGAGTAGTCAAATTCGCAGGCCTGGCCGATCACAATCGGGCCAGCGCCAATGATCAAGATAGTGTTGATGTCGGTACGCTTAGGCATAACGGTTCCCGCAAAAAATGGTGACGATGAGCGACAAAAGACGACGATACGGTGATGCGAGGCGCGCGTTAACGGCGTGCCTGCATCATAGCCACGAAGCGATCAAACAGCGGCGCCACATCGCGCGGGCCGGGGCTCGCTTCTGGGTGACCCTGAAAGCTAAACGCGGGTCGGTCGGTAAGCTCAATCCCTTGCAAGGTGCCATCGAACAGCGACCGATGCGTTGCGCGAACGTTGGCAGGCAGTGTTGCTTCATCCGCCGCAAAGCCGTGGTTCTGGCTGGTAATCATCACTGTGCCGGTATCTAAATCCTGCACTGGGTGATTGGCACCGTGGTGGCCGAGGCTCATTTTGACGGTTTTCGCCCCAGCCGCGAGCGCTAGCAGTTGGTGACCCAGGCAGATGCCAAATACCGGAATATCGGTTTCCAGCACATCTTGAATCGCTTTGATAGCGTAGTCGCAGGGCTCTGGGTCGCCCGGTCCATTGGCTAAAAACACGCCATCAGGCTTCATCGCCAGCACGTCAGCGGCGGGGGTTTGCGCGGGCACCACCGTCAGGCGGCAGCCGCGAGCGGCCAGCATGCGCAGGATGTTAAATTTCACGCCATAGTCGTACGCCACCACATGGTAGGGGCGCTCGCTTTTGGAAGCATCAGCGTAGCCTTCACCCAGCGTCCACTCACCTTCCGACCACTCGTAAGTTTTTTTACACGACACCTCTTTGGCCAGATCCATACCCTTCAGACCAGGGAAAGCCTTGGCGGCTTCCAGCGCCCGCGCCACTGCATCTTCGCCCTCGGCATCCGCACCGGCCAAAATTGCCCCATTCTGCGCACCTTTATCACGCAAAATGCGTGTTAGGCGGCGAGTGTCAATATCGGCAATGCCCAGCACGTTCTGGCTCTTCAGGTAGTCCGACAGCGACTGCTCTGAGCGGAAGCTGCTGGCCATTAGCGGCAAATCACGAATCACCAAACCCGCTACAGCAATAGAAGCAGACTCAACATCTTCAGTGTTAATGCCGGTATTACCGATATGGGGATAGGTGAGCGTTACAATCTGGCGGGCATAGGAAAGGTCAGTGAGGATTTCTTGATAGCCGGTCATGGCCGTATTGAACACCACCTCACCGCTGGTTACTCCATCCGCTCCAATGGCGATACCGTGGAACACACTACCATCTTCCAGGGCCAATATTGCGGGTTTGCTCAATGCGGGGTTATTCAAAACAAGATCCTCCCATGCTGGTGGGAGCCTGTAGGGCGCAGGCTCAGCAATTTCTTCATTAATCCACGACGCTCGCGATTAAAGTCATTCAATATCAAAACAAGGGCCGTAAAAAAGCGGGACGAAGCCGATAAAAAGAATCGGTTTCATCCCGCTTGTTGTTCGATGCCTTCTGAGCCGCTGGCACAAGCTAAAACTGGCTAGCGGACTCGGGACAGGCTTTGGGCTGGCCAACGCAACAAGCGCGCCGTCTAAGGTCTGTAAGTCAGAGCTTCTAAGCCACCCGGCCAAAATTTTTGAAATGTTACAGGAATTTCTGGCCTAAAACTACCCCTGAGTGACAGGGCAATTAGCATTAGTCATTCCTTAATCCAAACCCAACACATCCTGCATATCGTAACGGCCGACCTCTTTGCCGGCGACCCAACGTGCCGCGCGAACTGCGCCTTTGGCAAAGGTCATGCGGCTGGAGGCTTTATGGGTGATTTCGATGCGCTCGCCTTCGGTGGCAAACATCACCGTGTGCTCGCCCACGATATCGCCAGCGCGAACGGTGGCAAAGCCAATCTCTTTATCCGTGCGTGGGCCGCACTGACCAACTCGCTCGAACACGCCGTGCTCTTTAAGGTTACGGCCCAGGCTATCGGCGATGACTTCGCCCATTTTGATTGCGGTGCCGGAAGGCGCATCAACCTTATGGCGGTGGTGAGACTCGATTATTTCAATATCGTAGCCTTCATCGCCGAGCGCTTTGGCAGCCGTTTCGAGCAGCTTCAGCGTCAGATTAACCCCGACGCTCATATTGGGCGCGAACACCAGGGCCACCTTATCGCGGTAGCTATCAAGCTGGGCCAGCTCATCATTGCTCATGCCAGTCGTACCAATCACGATACGCTTACCGTGCTCGGCGCAGAACGCCAGATTATCCAGCGTGACCTGCGGAGCCGTAAAGTCGATCAGCACATCAAAGTCATCGACAATCGACGCCAGGGAATCGACCGCAACAACGCCGCGCTTCCCGACACCCGCCAACTCGCCAATGTCAGCGCCCGCTAAGGAGCTGCCTGGCTCCACAATTCCACCAGCCAGCGTCGCCTCAGCATCTTGCTCTACAGCATTTACCAACGTCCGGCCCATGCGGCCAGCCACGCCTACAATGGCAATTCGGGTCATGCGAACTCCTGCGCTCTGCGTTTCGGTGCGTAAGACTTATGTTTTCAAAATCAGCTCGATTATAGCAGACCCTTCGTGGCCTAGTTTTCCCAAACAATCGCCAACTCTTCATCACCGGCCATACGCATTAGGTGGCGCTCGACTACCCCCTCCAATTCATCCAGATGCTCCTCTTCGAGGGTTTCCAGGGCTACTACCAATTTATCCGATTCAGCGACCATTAAGCAGGTCCCGGTGGCAAAGGTAATGGTAGCCTGCTGATCACTCTGCTCGACCTCCAACTTATGCGCCCAGTGCTTGCACAGTCGATTGATTAAACGTTCGGCGGAAGGCGTGGCGATTTCAACACGAGATAAAGGCATAGCGGCCTCTCCATAAATGTAAGTACTTGCTAACTAAAAAAGCTACAACAACACAATTGCCGTTTAGAGCCCAATACGTGAAGCCGTCGCCGAAGAATAAATGGCAAAAACAAAGCGTAGCATGTGAACCATTCAGCGCGGCACCCCAGTGGTGCCGCCCAAACGCTAATCAGTTACAATAGCAATTGCATCTCTGTGCTATCAAAGCGTTACTGCGCATCAGTGATGCCAGACCTGTTAATCAATATTGACCAACGAGTTTAAAAAATGCTCAGTTCTCCGCGCTTAAAAATCCTGTTTGGTACGCTTATCAGCTTTGCTTGCGGCGCCACTGCTGTGGCGGACGATATCACTGTTACCGATGTCGCTGGCCGCGAAATCTCTCTGGACGCCCCTGCCGAGCGGGTTATTTTAGGTGAAGGGCGGCAAATTTATCTGCTTGGGCTACTCGAACCGGAAGACCCTTTTGCCCATGTGGTCGGTTGGCGCGAAGACTTTTCTCAGGCGGACCCTGATAACTATGCCCGCTATCTAGAGCGCTTCCCAGAGATTGAAGCGATCCCCACCTTTGGCGGCTTTAAAGACGGCACCTTCGATGTGGAGCAGGCCGCCGCGCTTAACCCTGATGTGGTGCTGATGAACATCGAAGCTAAAGCCGCCACAGAAGACGCCGCCTACGACGGCAAGTTGGCGCAGCTCGGCATTCCGATCATCTATGTGGATTTTCGCGAAGACCCGCTTGAGAACACCATTCCCTCCATGCGCATCATCGGCCAGATCATGGACGATGAAGCCGCGGCCGAAGCGTTTATCGAGTTTGCCGAGGCACAGCTGGCACGGGTAACTGACGTCATCGCCGAGGCCACTCCAGAGCGCCCCAGCGTGTTTATTGACCGGGCCGGCGGCTACTCCGACGAGTGCTGCATGAGCTTTGGCCCCGCCAACTTTGGCGATTATGTCACTCTGGCCGGCGGCCACAATATTGCCGAGGGCATTATTCCTAACAGCTTCGGCAATCTGAACCCTGAGCAGATTATTGCCGCCAACCCCGACCATGTGGTTGTTACCGGCGGCAACTGGGATGCCTACGTACCTGGCGGCGACTGGGTGGGCGTAGGGCCTGGTTCCGATATGCAACAGGCTCACGCCAAGCTGGAAGCGCTGACCGAGCGCACCGCGATGACCGGCATTAAGGCCGTTGAATCTGGCAATTTCCACGCCATTTGGCACCAGTTTTACAACAGCCCCTACTACTTTGTGGCCGTGCAGCAGTTAGCCAAGTGGCTACACCCGGAGCTCTTTGCCGACCTAGACCCCAACGCCACCATGGAAGAACTGCACGAACGCTTCCTGCCCATCGACTATGAACCCGGCTACTGGATATCGCTCCATGACGACTGATACGAGGATAACGGAAACGGAGGTCACAGAGCGCCTTTCACAGGGGCGCGCCTTCTACCATAGCCAGGTGTTCCGCCGCCAACTGATATTGGCGGCACTGGTATTAGCGCTGTTTTTTAGCCTCTGCGTTGACCTGGCGCTGGGGCCTGCGCGCTATAGCCTGGGTGAAGTCATCGCAGCGCTGTTTACGCCAGACAGCGTAAGTCAGCAGGCGCGGGTGATTCTGTGGGAAATTCGTATGCCGGTGGCGCTGATGGCGCTCGTAGTGGGCGCCAGCCTGTCGGTGGCCGGGGCCCAGATGCAAACCATTCTGAGCAACCCGCTCGCCAGCCCGTTTACCTTGGGCATTTCCGCCGGGGCCAGTTTTGGCGCCGCGCTGGGCCTCGCTTTTGGGGTGGCCATTGTGCCCGCCGCCATTGAGTTTGTAGTGCCCATCAACGCCTTTGTGATGGCCATGTTCACCGCGTTTTTAATTCATGCCTTAAGCCTAAAGCGCGGCGTGACAGTAGAGACCATTGTGCTGCTCGGCATCGCCATGGTGTTTATCTTCAACTCGCTAATGGCGCTGATTCAGTTCTTTGCCAGCCAAGAGGCGGTATCCGCGGTGGTATTCTGGACCATGGGCAGCTTGACCAAAGCGACCTGGCCCAAGTTCTGGATCGCCCTTAGCATTCTCGCTTTGTCGATGCCGCTGCTTGCCCGGCATGGCTGGGCGCTGACGGCTATGCGCCTGGGCGATGCCAAAGCCGAGAGCATGGGCGTCAATCCCCGCGCGCTGCGCTTGGAAGTGCTGGTATTGGTGTCACTACTCGCCGCTATCGCGGTAGCGTTCGTGGGCACCATTGGCTTTATCGGCTTGGTCGGGCCCCATATTGCGCGCATTTTACTGGGCGAGGATCAGCGCTTCTTTCTGCCCGGCTCAGCCCTGTGCGGCGCGCTGATACTCTCCGTGGGCTCGGTCATTTCCAAGATCATTATCCCCGGCACCATTATTCCCATTGGCATTATCACCTCGCTGGTGGGCATTCCCTTCTTCCTATTTCTAGTGCTTAACCACAAGAAGGCCTCATGGTAACCCTACAACTGAACCGCGTATCCGCCCGCTATGGGCGGTGCCCTATTCTGCAAGAGATCACCACGCCCTGCTTTCAAGGCGGGCAAGTCGTCGCGCTGCTGGGCCCTAATGCAGCGGGTAAGTCGACGCTTTTTAGGCGTGTGTTAGGACTATTGAAAGGCGAAGGCGAGGTGATCATCAGCGGCACCAGCGCCGAGCGCCCAGTGGGCTATATGCCCCAGGACACCGGCGCCAAAGCGGTGCTCACGGTGTATGAATCGGTGCTTTTGGCGCGCATGCAGGGGCGTGGATTAAAAGTGCAGCCTGAGGATTTAGCCCAGGTGGACCGGGCGCTGGACGAGCTGGCGATCACGGCTCTTGGCGAGCGCGATATTGGTGACCTCAGCGGCGGCCAGCGCCAGCTGGTCAGCGCCGCCCAAGCGCTGGTGCAAGAGCCGGAGATTCTGATGCTGGATGAGCCCACTTCGGCACTCGACCTTAACCGGCAAATTAGTCTGTTGACGGTGCTGCGCCGGTTGGCCGACCAGCGCCAGATGCTGATTCTGGTGGCACTCCACGACCTGGGGCATGCGCTACGCTTCGCCGACGCCGCCATGCTGCTGGAAAATGGCCGCCTGATTGCCTGCGGCCCCACCGCTGAAGTGATTACGCCAGCACTGTTGCAGCAAGTATATAAAGTCACGGCCCGAATTGAGCCGTGCTCGAAAGGCCAGCCGCAGCTTATCGTCGAAGCAGCCATTTAGCCGTTAACCTAAGCCGTCGCCCTTCCATCGCCGCTAGCGCTACCCCGCTTAACATCAGCGGTAGCGCTAGTAGGAAGCCGCTGGAGACCGGTATGCCAAACAGCACCCAGTCGGCGAGCACAGGCCACACCAGGGCAATATATTCAAAAGGCGCCAACCGCGACGCCTCGGCGTAGCGCAGCGCTAATGTCATCGCGATGTGGGCAGCGCCGCCAAACAGGCCAGAGAGCACCAACAGGGCAAACTCCGCCTGTGTGAGCGCGGCCCAGCCCAGCGGGAGCGTGGCAAGCCCAGCCAGCGCTGCCACCACAATAAAGTAGAAGGCGATGGAGGCAGCACTCTCGGTGCGCGAAATACGCCTCACGGTCAGTAGCGCCCCCGCGGTTAACAGCGCACCCAGCGCCCCTAACGCGTACCCGGTTATTTGCCCATTGCTGGAACTGGCATTGAGCCCAGGCAAGATCAGCACTGCCACTCCAGCAATCGCCAATATTATGCCGCCAGCGCGGTAGAGCGAGAAACGCTCCCCCAACAGCAATATGCCACCTATCGCCATAAACACCGGTGTTAGCTGGGCTAATAGTGTCGCCTCGGCAACGGGTAGCAGCGCCACCGCCGCAAAGGAGGCAAACATCGCCGCCGCCCCCATCCCCGAACGCAACGCATGCCCCAAGGGGCGCCGCGTAGCCAACCCCTGGGGAAACTCCCGCCGCAGCAACAGAAAAATCACGATAGGCAGCAGCGCAAACAATGAGCGAAAAAACACCGACTGCCCCACCGGCACTGCGTCGCTCACGGCTTTAATGCACACCAGCATGCCAGTAAACAGAGCGCCTGAGAGCACCCGGAGCAAGATGCCCTTTGTGGGCCTTTCCTGAAGGTTATCCATTGCGCGCAGCACCCCCTAAACAGCAAAAACCCCCGGCGAACCGGGGGTTTTTGAACCAAACAACTAACTGCTAACCATTATCTCAGACTTACGGCTTCATATCTTCAAAGAAGCTCTTCACGCTGTCGAAGAAGCCGGTTTTCTTCGGTGAGTGGCTGTGGCTGTTGCTGCCGTCGAAGCTCTCTTGCAGCTGGCGCAGTAAGTCGCGCTGCTCGTCGTTAAGCTTGACTGGTGTCTCGACCACTACCTTGCATAGCAAGTCGCCTGGCATGCCACCGCGCACTGGCTTCACGCCTTTACCACGCAGGCGGAACAGCTTGCCGGTTTGCGTTTCCGGCGGAATCTTCAGCTTCACGCGGCCATCGAGCGTCGGCACTTCAAGCTCGCCACCTAGCGCTGCGTCGACGAAGTTGATCGGCACGTCACACTGCAGGTGTTTACCGTCACGCTGGAAGATATGGTGCGGTTTGATGGCTACCTGGACGTACAAATCCCCAGGTGGGCCACCGTTCACACCGCTTTCGCCTTCGCCGTTCAAGCGAATACGATCACCGGTATCCACGCCGGGCGGAATCTTCACAGACAGCGTGCGTGTCTCACGGACGCGCCCTTCTCCATTACACTTATGGCACGGCACTTTGATGTGCTGACCAGAACCATGACAGGTGGGGCACGTTTGCTGCACGGCGAAGAAGCCCTGCTGCATACGCACTTGACCGTGACCGTGGCAGGTCGGGCAGGTCTCTTTAGAGGAGCCCGGCTCCGCACCACCGCCATCGCAACGGTCACACTCGATATGTCGCGGTACGCGGATATCGACTGTGGTGCCTGAAACGGCGTTCTCTAGATCCAGCTCTAGGTTATAGCGCAGGTCGGAACCGCGCGCCGGGGCATTGGGGCCACGGCGGCGACCACCGCCTCCGCCAAAAATATCGCCAAACACATCGCCGAAAATGTCGCTGAAATCACCAGCGCCAGCACCGCCGAAACCACCGCCGCCGCCTTGGCCATCAACGCCTGCATGGCCGAACTGGTCATAGGCTGCGCGTTTTTCGCCGTCGCTAAGCACTTCATACGCTTCGGACACTTCGCGGAATTTTTCCGCGGAGGTGGTATCGTCCGGGTTTCGATCAGGGTGGAATTTTTGCGCCAGACGGCGATAGGCCTTCTTGATCTCTTTCTGATCGGCCCCTTTTTCGACACCCAGGACTTCGTAATAATCGCGTTTGGACATAGGCCCTACGCCTCCTGGTTAGCTACGCACTCAACTGCACATTTAGCCATGTATTCAACTGTATATTTAACTACGTGATACTTAACTACGTGCGTCTTGGCCGCGGAAACAGCAACGCGGGAGTAAGCTCCCGCGTCACCGCTTTCCTTGGCAGAAAGAGGTTGTTACTGCTTTTTCTGATCGTCGTTGACTTCTTCGTACTCAGCATCAACCACGTCTTCGTCCGGCTTGGTGCCCGCGTTCTCGGCACCTTCACCGCCCTCTTGCTGCGCCGCTTCGGCCTGCTCAGCGTACATCTTCTGGGCTAGCTGGCCAGAGGCTTCGGTCAATGCATCCAGCTTCTTCTGAATGTTATCGACGTCGTCACCTTTAACTGCTTCTTCCAGCTCGCTGATGGCCGTCTCAATCGCCTGCTTCTCGTCGGCAGTGGCTTTGTCACCAGCCTCTTCCACCGTTTTGCGCGTGGCGTGAATCATGCCGTCAGCTTGGTTACGCAGCTGCACCAGCGCTTCGAACTTCTTATCTTCTTCCGCATGAGCTTCAGCATCGCGTACCATCTGCTCGACTTCTTCCTCGGACAGACCGCTAGACGCCTTGATGACAATCGACTGCTCTTTGCCAGTGGCCTTATCTTTCGCCGATACGTTCAGAATGCCGTTAGCATCCAAGTCGAAGGCAACCTCGATCTGTGGCACGCCGCGCGGTGCGGGCGGAATGTCAGCAAGATCAAAACGACCCAGCGACTTATTCTGCGACACTTGCTTGCGCTCACCCTGTACGGCATGAATGGTCACCGCCGTTTGGTTGTCATCCGCCGTTGAGAAGGTTTGTGTCTTCTTGGTCGGGATGGTGGTGTTCTTTTCGATCAGCGGCGTCATCACGCCACCCAGGGTTTCGATACCCAGAGTTAGCGGAGTAACGTCGAGCAGCAGCACGTCTTTAACGTCGCCACCCAGTACGCCGCCCTGAATCGCCGCACCCACGGCAACCGCTTCGTCCGGGTTAACGTCTTTGCGGGCTTCTTTACCGAAGAAGTCAGCGGCTTTCTTCTGCACCATCGGCATACGTGTCTGGCCACCGACCAGAATCACTTCGTCGATTTCAGACGCGGACAAGCCAGCATCTTTAAGTGCCATTTTGCACGGCTCAAGTGAACGCTGAACCAGATCTTCTACCAGCGACTCCAGCTTGGCGCGTGTCACCTTCACGTTAAGGTGTTTCGGGCCAGTGTTGTCGGCGGTGATGTAAGGCAGGTTCACGTCGGTCTGCTGAGCGCTGGAAAGCTCAATTTTGGCTTTCTCAGCGGCTTCTTTCAGACGCTGCATAGCGAGGTTGTCGCCAGACAGATCAATACCGCTGTCAGCCTTAAACTGGTCAACCAGATAGTTGATCAGCGCCAAATCGAAATCTTCGCCGCCCAGGAAGGTGTCGCCGTTAGTGGCCAACACTTCAAACTGGGTTTCGCCGTCAACATCGGCAATTTCGATGATTGAGATATCGAAAGTACCGCCACCCAGGTCGTAGACCGCGATGGTTTTGTCGCCGCGGGATTTGTCCATACCGTAGGCCAGTGCGGCAGCAGTCGGCTCGTTAATAATGCGCTTAACGTCTAGACCCGCAATGCGGCCGGCGTCTTTGGTCGCCTGACGCTGACTGTCGTTAAAGTAGGCCGGTACGGTAATCACCGCTTCAGTGACCGTTTCGCCCAAGTAGTCTTCGGCGGTCTTCTTCATTTTCTTCAACACTTCCGCGCTGACCTGCGGCGGTGCCATTTTTTTGCCTTTTACTTCAACCCAAGCATCACCGTTGTCGGCTTCGGTGATTTTGTACGGCACCATCTTGATATCTTTTTGGACGACGTCGTCTTTAAAGCGACGGCCAATAAGGCGTTTAATGGCGTACAGGGTGTTTTCTGGGTTAGTCACCGCTTGGCGTTTTGCCGCCTGGCCGACTAGCGTTTCACCATCATCGGTATAAGCGATGATTGAAGGGGTCGTACGACCACCCTCGGCATTTTCAATGACTTTAGCGCTGTCACCATCAAGCACGGCCACACAAGAGTTAGTTGTACCCAGGTCGATACCAATTATACGTCCCATAGCAATACCTCGAATTCGGTTGTTACAAAACTGAAAATTTAGCTTTTAAAGCTTGTCTGCGGGTTTCCCCGCGGGGTTGCCCTTTATTTGGGGGCCGCCGCTGACATTTCAAGGGCTTTTTTTTCACACACTTTTTTCACTTCTGTGCCGCCAGTGGCTTAATCGGCTTTTTTACTCACTACGACCATGGCCGGGCGCACTAAGCGTCCATTGAGCAAATAGCCTTTCTGCATAACGTCCATCACGGTGTTCGGATCAAGATCCGGGTTAGGCACCATGGTCATGGCTTCGTGTACCTGCGGATCGAAGGGCTCACCATGGGGCTCAATGCTTTCTACGCCGAATTTGTTAAGCACATCCAACTGCATCTTCAAGGTCATGGAAACGCCTTCACGGTGTATTTCTGAAGCACCCTCTTCCATGGTCTCAAGCGCTTTTTCCAAGCTATCCACCACTGGCAGCAGCTCTTTAACGAACTTCTCCAGGGCAAACTTGCGCGCTTTTTCCGCTTCCTGCTCCGCACGACGGCGCACGTTTTGCGCTTCAGCGGCGGCACGCAGGGCTTGATCCTTAGCCTCAGCCAAACTCTGCTCTAGCTCATCCACTTGGGCTGCCAGCATTTCCGCTTCAGGGTTATCGACGCTACCATCTAACGGCTTTTCGTCATTGATCAATCCTTCCAGCTCGCCTTCCATCAAGCGCTCTTCTGCGGCTTGTTCCGCCGCCTGTTCGGCGCCATCGGCTTCTTGCTCGTGGCGGGCCAGCTCATCGTCCATCGGTGTTTGCGGTTCTTTCGCCATGTTGTGCTCCTCAAAAGTAGGGCGCGACCACGCGGGCAGCGCGCAAGAAGTAAGCCTTTAAGTCACTAGCTTTAACTGATCATGCAAGCTATATGGGGGCCATTAATTCCATCTCAAGAGGTGCATTGAAGTGAGTTATTAACTACTGTATAAATCAACAACTATTGGATAAGTATCCAGCTTCTATGCTGTACCGCCTCAGGAGGCGCCATGCTTACTCAGCTAGCTATTCAAGATTTCGCCATTGTCGATCACCTAGAACTCGACTTGACTGGCGGTATGACCGCGATTACCGGGGAAACCGGGGCGGGCAAATCGATCCTGTTAGGCGCCCTTGGGCTCTGCCTGGGCGAGCGTGCCGACGCCGGCAGCGTGCGTCACGGCCGCGAACGTACGGACCTATCCGCACGTTTCGACATTCAGCACCTGCCTGCCGCCATCGAGTGGCTAACGGCGCGGGAGCTTCCCGCTGAGGAGTGCTTGCTGCGCCGCGTGGTGACCGCCAACGGCCGCTCCAAAGCGTGGATTAATGGCCACCCCGCGACTATTTCGGATCTAAAATCCCTTGGCGAGCAGCTGATTCAGATTCATGGACAGCATGCCCACCATGCACTGATGCGCGAAGAGACCCACCTTGCCCTGCTGGACGATTACGCAGGCCTAAACGATGCCACCGCTCAATTGGCCGAAACGTTTCGCGAGTGGCGCAACGCGCGTCGCCAACTGAAGAAGCTCAGCGAAGAAGGCAGTGAGGTAGAGGCCAAACGGCAGTTGCTGCGTTATCAGGTGGAAGAGCTGGATCAGCTCGGCCTGGCGGAGGGCGAGCTGGCGACGCTGGAGGAGGAGCAACATACGCTCGCCCACGCAGAAGAAACCCTGCGCGAGACCCAGTTTGCCGCCGACTGCTGTGCCAGCGATGAAGGTGGTGCACTCTCGCTGCTCAACCAAGCTTTCGCCCACTTGTGTGCCCTGCCGGGCAGTGACAAAGGCACGCTGGCCAATACACTGGCCATGCTGAGCGATGCGCGCATTCAAGTGGAGGAGGCCTCCAGCGAACTCAATCGCCTCGCTAGCACCACTGAATTAGACCCCGAGCGGCTCGCCTGGGTGGAAGAGCGCATGACCGACGTGCATCGGATCGCCCGTAAGCATCACGTTGCCCCTGAAGAACTATGCGCCCTGCATGCCGATCTACAGCGAGAAGTCGCGCAGTTAGAAGAGGGTGGCAATGACCTGGAGGCACTCAGTGCACGGGTAGTCGAGCTACGCGAAGACTATCGCCAAGAGGCGAAGAAACTCAGCGAGAGCCGTCAAAAAGCCGCGCTTCGCTTGGGTAAAGAGGTACAGCAGCAGTTGGGCTTTTTGGCCATGGGCAAAGCGCGCTTTGAAGTAGAGGTCACCGCAAAAGACGCGCCCTCCCCTGAAGGCCTTGATCGTGTTCAATTTTTGATCAGCGCCAACCCCGGCCAGCCCGCGAGGCCATTGACCAAAGTCGCTTCCGGCGGCGAATTGTCGCGGATAAGTCTCGCCATTCAAGTCGTCGCAGCGACGCACTCAACGGTGCCCAGCCTGGTATTTGACGAAGTGGATGTGGGTATTTCAGGCGCGACTGCGGAGATTGTAGGTCAATTACTGCGCAAGTTAGGCGAGAACGGTCAGGTAATGACCGTGACTCACCTACCGCAAGTGGCGGCCCAAGCACACCAGCACTTGCATATCGAGAAGCAGGCGAAACGCGACACCACGCTAACTCAAATGGCGCTGCTCGATGAGCAAGGGCGCATCAGCGAACTGGCGCGAATGCTGGGCGGTGTGACGCTCTCTGACCAAACTCTCGCTCATGCCCGTGAAATGCTGCACGCAAGTCAGCGCCCACCGCACTGATTAGAAAAGCATCGAACGGGACGTTATACGCGGCAAAATAAAACGCCCCTCATTACCTGACAAATTCCATTGATGGCGAATTTAAACAGGTAATGCAGGGGCGCTCATATTTTCGAGCCGCGAGCAGTGTCTATCCACGAACATTATTTCTTGTTCGTTGGCCCGCTGTCTTGGCGGGTCACATCGGAGCCACGCGGACGAACATAAAGCACTAGCGCATGATCCACTAACTCGTAGCCATGCTCTTCAGCGATCTCTTGCTGACGACGCTCAATGATTTCATCAACAAACTCAATGATTTCACCGCTTTCCAGGCACACCATATGATCATGGTGATCCTCTTGGGTCATCTCAAATACTGCGTGGCCACCGTCGAAATTATGACGAATAACCAACCCTGCCGACTCGAATTGAGTCAATACACGGTATACAGTTGCCAGGCCAACATCTTCGCCCGCATCAATCAGTGTTTTATACACTTCTTCCGCGCTAAGGTGGTGCTGACCCGAAACATTTTCGAGAATCTGAAGTATCTTGACGCGCGGCAGGGTCACTTTCAGACCGGCTTTGCGCAATTCATGGTTCTGATCGGCCATGGTCGCTCTTCGCAGTAACAGGTTAGGTCGGGTATGATCAACCGAAACCACGATAGTGAAGAATAGGCCCAAATGCAAAAATTGACTCGAATCATCACGCTTTCCGTTGCCCTGACCGT
Source organism: Vreelandella sp. DA03-1M (assembly GCF_055725665.1). Classification (NCBI taxonomy): domain Bacteria; kingdom Pseudomonadati; phylum Pseudomonadota; class Gammaproteobacteria; order Oceanospirillales; family Halomonadaceae; genus Vreelandella; species Vreelandella sp. DA03-1M. Next base: position 286,243 of record NZ_CM146798.1, on the reverse strand, counting down.
TGTTAGTGGCTGCAGCTACGTTGGCGTGTACAAGCGCGATATTCCCCAAGGCAACCTGGTCACTCAGGAGATGGTGAGCCAACTTCAGCCCGGCATGACTCAAGAGCAGGTTACTTACGTGATGGGCAGGCCGCTGTTAGAAGCGCCCTTTGATGCCAACCAGTGGGACTATGTATTTCGTTTAGACAAGGCGTACGGTGATGTAGAACAACGCCGCGTTACGCTCACTTTCGACCCACAGGGCCGCTTGGTGAACATTGAGCAAGAGGGTGATTTATCGGAAGCGCTGCCGCTCGACGGTGAGAGCAGCATGGGGCCAGCAACGGAAGGTGTTGACCCAATGGATGCGCTACCCACAGAGAGCACGCGGGCGCCAATACCGCCGAGTGCGCAGCCTGTTTCACAGCCTTAAAGCAAGCTTATCTATCGCCCAGAGTCGCTCGCTTGGCGCTTTGCACGCTCCAAGCGAGCGACTTTTGGATCGATAGCCAGTGGCCGGTAAACTTCTACTCGATCTCCTTCACGCAACAACTGGGTGTCGGGGTCGCGTAGTGCTTTGCCGAAGATCCCTAGCGGTGCCTGAGAAAATGTGCCATCAGGCATGTCAGGGAATAGCGTCGGTAAATCAGCCAAGGCAACGGCCTGACGTGCGGTGGTGCCCTCAGGCACCCGTAGCGCCACGATGCGCTGCTTAGACGGCAGCGCGAAGGCTACCTCAATTGCGAGCATCTCACCGGCCATACAGCTCGTTTGCGCGCTTGGTGAAGGCATCGACCAACTGCCCCGCTATTTGCTGAAAAAGCTTGCCGAAGGCCATACCGAGCAGCCGATTGGCGAATTCAAACTCCATTTCTAAACTGACCTTGCAGGCGCCCTCCCCCATAGGGATAAACAGCCAGCGACCTTTTAGACGTTTGAAGGGCCCTTTTACCAGCGACAGCTCAATACGCTCAGGTGCAAATAAGTCGTTACGTGTGGTGATGGTTTGCTCGACGCCGGCGCGCCCAAGAGTCATTTCGCCGATTAGATGCTCATCATCATGCTCGACCAAACGCGCCTGACGACAACCGGGCAAAAACTCCGGGTAACGTTCGAAGTCGTTAACCAGATCGAACATTTTCTGGGGGGTGTGCCGCACCAAGGCGGAACGATTGACGGTTGGCATTGACCTCTCCGCTGACTTCACAGTGCCCAAAGCGTATCATGGGGAATATTTTTCATACTCTAAATGGTATCACGCCTCCCCAAATAACGAAGGGGATGCCACTGACAGATTAATTATGAGGTTCCATGGCCACTAAGAAAGGTAAAAGTAAGGGTCCCGGTAGCAGCGTTATTGCCCAAAATAAGAAGGCACGGTTTGAGTACCATATCGATGAAACCTTCGAAGCAGGGCTATCGCTCGCTGGCTGGGAAGTGAAAAGCATGCGCGCCGGCAAAGCTCAGCTCACCGATACCTACATTTTGGTACGCAACGGCGAGGCGTTTCTGCTGGGCAGTCATGTTATGCCGCTTAACACGGCAAGCACCCATGAGATCGCCGACCCTACGCGCACCCGTAAACTGCTGCTGCATCGCAAAGAAATCGCCAAAATCTTTTCGATCACCCAGGACAAGGGTCACACCTGTGTGCCTCTCAAACTTTATTGGAAGCGCAATAAAGTGAAGTGCGAGCTGGCGCTGGTAACCGGCAAACAGCTGCATGACAAACGCGCGACAGAAAAAGATCGCGACTGGAACCGTCAAAAAGGTCGAATTATGCGGGAACATACCAAGGCATAACTGGTCAATCAGCTGTGAGCACGTTAGAATGCTCACTTGTAATAAGGGGGCGACATGGTTTCGACGCCGGTGACAACCCTTGCGGTGCATGCCGAGAGCGTGATGTATCTCGTAAATCCCACATCACGAAAAAATAGTCGCAAATGACGAAAACTACGCTCAAGGCGCGCTAGCAGCTTAAACTGTTAGCTTCTTGTCTGGCCCCAAGGTGATGTGCCTATTCATCACTGAGGGGATACGAGCTAAAGCTGATAGGATCGCGTTTGGTGGTGTCTTCTCGCCAAGCGCTAAACTTTAGAAGGCTCGCGTGGCTGAATCCTGACCGTCGGAGTCAGTCGCGCTAAACTAAATGACGGAATCTAAGCATGTAGAGCCAATAGGCGCGTGCTGGCGGACGCGGGTTCAATTCCCGCCGCCTCCACCACCTTACTATACAAATCAAGCACCTACGGGTGCTTTTTTTGTTTTCTGATCCTACATACTCACTCAAGCTAAAAATCGCTCGATATTGTTATGATGGGTGATGAATGACTGGCTTTTTTCAATACTCAATACTTTTTCAGCATCTTGAGTCCAAAGCCATGGCTGAGGAGTAAGCCAGCATTCCAAAAGCACCCCATCAGCCCGCTATTTTCAGCACATCAGCAGCCTCTTAATACCAGCCCCTCGGACGCACCAAGGCACCAGTAGAGTGTCGTTATCCTTATGACAATTTTGGGAGGTGAGCTACTGGGAATAGACCAGGAAGCGCACTGAAGCCACTGCTTTCTTCAAAATAGGTTAAAAGCGTCTTACGCTTATAGCCAATGAACCTAGCAACGGGCATTTCAGCACCATGAGTGTAAAAACCACATTAAAAGAATTTGTCAGCATCCTGGACAAAGCCTGGGAAGGTAAGCGAGCTGCTCAAATGGTTCAGTTCGTTCTCTATCTGGATCTGGCAATGATTTTTGCTGGTCTCATGGGGCTAGCAGAATGGGATAGTAGAAACACCCCCATTCTCAGTAATTTAAACTTTGTGGTCATCGTGCTCGCTTCATTCACGGTCTGGGCAGCGTTCTTAACGCCTATGAAGCATAGTTTTTAGGGCTTTCATTCTTGAGATGCCGGGCCTCTTTCGCTTGACCCCCTCTGCAAGCCAAGAGCAGCCAAAGGGTTATGTGCATATTGCTTATTATGGAAAAATTGCCTATAAGCGGAATGATCCGCACATGATTGACTACTACCTAATGCGCCAAAAACGGGCGCGCGATTCAGAGGCAGAGCAAAGACGGTCGGGCAATATCCTGTTCGGTACCGCCTTAATCATTCTGTTCAACTCTTTTCCGAACATTATCGGTATTGAAACGACGTCTACTTTGCTACAGGAAGTAATGGCGTTTATGGGTCTCGAAGTCTATCTAGCAATAGGTCTTCTATTCTACTAATTCTATTCTTTTGGCGGGCAACGACGGCAGCATGGTTTGGCGTGCCACTCACGTACATCGAACAGCCAGAACTCTATCGACAGCAACAAGAAGGGGCTCAAGCAGAAAGCAAAGATAAGTCTCCCTATCCACACGACTAGTACCCTTATGCTCAACAGCCGAAACAGCCGACCCCGACGAAAGCTTGGGAAGAATCAACTTATCGCAGGCAATAGCCATCACCTGGGTGATGGCATATTTGCAAAGCATGGGAATGACGCGGGGTTGGAGAGAGTGGAGGCTGCTTAACGCTTTTCCCTCCACTTACGCGGATCAATGCGGCCTTCATACATGGGTAATTCCAGCACAGGATCGTTCTCTCGGAACTGAGACCACATACGGTTCAACCCCGCCGTGCCGAAGGTACGCACACGCTCAACTTCGTCCAAATTGAGTACGTCGGTCAGAATGCCCGAGGTGGCGCCGGGCATTTTCGCGCGGATGCGGCCTTCGGGGTCGACGATCAGACTCTGACCTTCCCCCGCAGGTGCGGCTGAATTAGCGCTCACCATATATACCTGATTGAAAATAGCATTGGCCTGCACAAGGATTTGCTCCTGGGCGCGGTCACAGGTGGTGGTGGCCACTTGGTTGATGATCACCTCCGCCCCTAGCCACGCTAGCTGACGCACCATCTCGGGAAACCAGATGTCGTAGCAGATGGCTAGGCCGACCCGACCTATTCCAGGCACCTCGAACACTTCAAAGCGATCTCCCGGCTGGTAGGGCTCATAAGGTCGCCAGGGGAAACACTTACGGTAGGCAGCCACTCGCTCACCTTCGGGCGAATACACCGGCGCAGTATTGTATAGATGCCCGTCCTCTCCCCGTTCACATACCGTGCCGGGCAGCAGCCATACCCCCAGGTTGCGGGCGATACGTGATAAGTGCTGGTGACGAGGGCCATCGATCGGCTCAGCAGCAGCTTCCAGTTGTTCCCTGCGCTGCTCTGGCGTACCCGCGGCAGCACATAGATGAAGCTCCGGATAAACCACCATCCTTGGCTGTTCAAAATCAGCACCGAAATCGCTCAGGTGTACCGCCAGCTCGGCCTCGAAGTCCAGCAGTTCGGAGTCAATGCCGTGCGGCCGCGAGGCTTCCTGCACCACAAGGACAGGCAAATTTCTGGACATGGTAGATCTCCGTTAATGGGTCGCTTTTACTGAGGCGGTTGCTGACTCGGGCTCTGAGTCATCAAAGGCCACTTCCGGCGGTTCGCGACGGAAGAATCGAGTCAGATAAGCCAGTTGGGCAAGACCAATGGAGAGCCAGATCAGCCCAAGGATAAAGGCGTTGATATCCAGTTTGCTCATCAGCCAAAGGTTAACCAGAGCACCGATAAGCGGCACCACCATCCCTCTAATTACACCATACTGGCGCTTTGCGTCGGCGTCTTTGCTCACCAGAAAGATCACTGCCAGGTTCACCATCGTGAAGGCGATGAAGGCACCGAAGTTGATGAACGAGGCGGCTGATAATACATCGAGGAACAAGGCGATAATGCCAATGGCGCCCGTTAACACGATGTTGAACACCGGCGTATGGAAACGCGAGTGCAGCGCACCGAACAGCTTGGGCGGCAGTACCGCGTCTCGCCCCATGGCAAACAGCAGCCGAGAGGCACTTGCTTGAGCGGCCAGGCCAGAGGTGAATTGGGCGAGCACCATACCGGCCAGAAAGATAGCTCCGAAGAGATCCGCACCGATGGTGGTGGCAATCTCGAAGGCAGCGGAATCGGCGTTTACGAAGCTGCCACCTGGGTGAACCAGTTGGGTGGTGTAACCTACCAGCACGTAGATACCGCCGCCGATCAGTGCGGTGAGCATGATGGCTTTGGGAATATTACGTTTTGGGTCGATGGTTTCTTCGGTCAGTGTGGTAACGGCATCAAAGCCAAGAAAAGAGTAAGCGGCCACCGCTGCGCCCGCAGCAATCGCGGTGAAACCGGCCTCTTCACCCAAAAACGGCCCCAGGCTAAAAAGCGCATCAGTGCCACCGGTCGCAAATACGTGACGAATTGAAAGCAGTACGAAGAAGGCGATCACCAGTATTTGGAAGACCATCAGCAACGAGTTCACTTTGGACGCGAGCTTGATGCCGTAGATATTCAAGAAAGTGGTGATGCCAATGAAGCCCAGCAGGAATATCCAGCTCGGCACTTCAGGAAAGCGCGCATTCAAATAAGCAGCGCCGATCAACCAAATCACCATGGGCAGAAAGAAATAATCCAGCAGCACGCTCCATCCCACCATAAAGCCGACCCGGGAGTCGATGGCTCTGCGTGCGTAAGTATAGGCAGATCCGGCTACCGGATAAGTACGCGCCATAATGCCGTAGCTGTATGCCGTGAATAGCATGGCAACGGTAGTGATGAGGTAAGCAGTGGGTACGGCGCCATTGCTAGTGCTGGCAATCACACCGAAAGTGCCCAGCACGATCAATGGCGTCATGTAGGCGAGGCCAAACAGCACCACAGCTTTTAGGGATAGCGTTCTTTCCAGTTTGATATTGTTATCCGTCATGATCCATCTCCAGGAAACGTTGGTACCGACAGCGGGCAGTCCGCTGAGTCGGCACAAAACGAAGAGGTGGTTGATCAAGCCAGCCGCCGAGGCTAGACCAGCTTGCTACCGTTAATGGTCGGCTAATAACCCTCAGTTGCTGGCGTTACAGCTGTCCAGCTAGACTGAGATGCTTAGTCGCCAACCTCTTTAGAACGGTATTGGCAGCTCATCGGATCGTATATAACCCTAGCGTGGTATGGACTTGCGGATGTGTAAGCAGTGACTCAAAGCGAAAATGACGAGGCGATGGCAGATACCATCATGGCCTTGGGAACGCCTGCATTGCCTCAACACTTCTCCACATTGGTGAAACGTCTAGCGGCCTTCGATAACTTGATCATCATCGCTTATCACGGCGAACACCGGCCAGCGGTACTCTATCGGGAATATACCGACCCTGTGGTTTATCTACCCATGGATAGCCAATATCTAGGGGGAGACTACCTGCTGGATCCGTTTTACCGCGAGCACCTGAAGGGCGATGTTAAGGGCATACGTCGATTGAAAGACATCGCACCCGATCACTTTCGACGCACGCATTACTATAAGAATTACTACCAGCAGACCACGCTACTAGACGAGGTAGCAGTGTTTGCCAACGTCACCGAGAGTGACACCATAACCGCCTGTTTGGGTAGGGATCGCTCAAGTGGCAAGCCTTTCAATCATCGTGAACTTGAGAAGTTGCATCAGTACGAAAACACCCTCAGCTCGCTACTGAAAAAGCATTGGCAAGATTACCGCTTTGAAGGTGTGAATAAAGCGGCCCCCGCTCCCCTAGAGGAACGCCTTAGAGAAGCCCTGAATCAGCAACACAGCATTCGGCTGAGCCCACGCCAAGCGGAAGTGGCCTTGTTTATTTTAAGAGGCCACTCATCTCTATCCATCAGCCTGCACCTGGATGTCAGCCTCCAGACGGTTAAGGTCTTCCGTCGCCAGCTCTATGCCAAGTGCTGCATTTCGTCTCAGGCGGAACTCTTCTCGCTACTGATGCCGCTGTTTGCTCGGCTGGCCGAGCACAGATGAAGCATCGTCTTATCTGGCCTTTAAAAGCTAAAAATTAATTTAATAATGGAGAGCCGCTCATCGCCGAGACAAAAAACACCTTTCAGCGCGAGCAGCTAAGATCGCCCTCTTCACATTCAGCATGCTCACGTAGCGTTTCAGTTCGTGCTTCTGTCAGTGCTTCAAGGCAGCTGTTACGGACCATTGGCTGCGCACTGCCGCCTTCAACAGCGCTACTTTCGAACGCACACTCGGCATCGCGAAAACCGATCCAGGCGCGCTGAGCAGTTCTAAGTTTTTCTAACGAGGCGGCGTTGTTGCTTAGTTGTCCCACAAGTAACTGATAAGCATCATTTAGCTCTTTATCGACCGCTTGATACGCCTGCGCTGTGCATTCGTTGAGCTCAATCTGAGTAGTAGCGCTATCACAGTTATCGCCCGCGTAGGAAACACTACTGGCGACTAAAAACCCGATCCCTAGGAAAAGTGACCTTAAACGCATAATGAGTGGCCCTATGTTATTGTCGTTTGATCAAGCGATAAGGAAGAAACGCGGTAACTCTACCCTGAATCCTAACTTAACAGTGCCAATAAAACCAAAGCGCTGGCATGAGAGCCAGCGCTTTTTGGATCAGTTAAAAGTGGCCATTACCGTTTAGTGGGCAAGCATCTCATCGACAATTTCTTCACCACTTAGCTCTGAAGGATAATAGGTTGGCCAATTAGTCACTTCATCCAGCAGCGCTTCACGATCATCCCCCCAGTAAAGATGGTAGTGGTCTGCGTCAGTTGGGTAAATGCTGTGATCGCTGAACTGAATATACTGGGGGAGATCGTCAGTCCCCTCGCCTTCAAGCTCGAAAATAAACCGCACGCCTCGATTGCCCGCTTGGTAATTTAAAATCTCGTAGCCATCGTACTGGTAATCGCCCGACATCTCTTCGCCGCTCGCAAAGAAGGTGACGTTGCTACCGTCGATAACGATACGCTCTACATCAGTTTGATAACCCGTATCGTAATACGCTTTGTACTCTTCGGCGGTTTTATCGCCGTGCTCTGCCTTGTCCGCGAACACTTCATCTAGCGTTCCATCCTGTAGATACGGATAGACGGATTGCCAATCACCTTCCCAGTCTGCAAGTGGACGATCCTTAATCTGATCGTCCTCAAAGTAGCCTGCATAAATATCGCTATCGTGGTCGTGGTTGTGGTCGTTATGAGCATGACCGTGATCATGACTGTGGTCATGGCCATGATCATCAGCGCTGGCATGGTGGGCACCTGCCAGTAGCAAAGCGCTGAATGCGAACGCGCTGACACTTTTGAACGGCAATACCATCATTTTACGCTGTACCATGCTTCGGTCTCCCTTATTCATTTCTCTACTGTTGAAATAACAGAATCACCAAAAGATACAATATAACATAACATTAAAGCAAGACGATCGGTAGTGTTCAGAATTCTGTGTCATTTCTTTAGACTGAACCGAAAAGAGATGACTTATGACCAAACCTATGTTCGATATGGATGCCGCACTTCAAGCTCTGCGTGAGGGCAAAGACCTCACCGGCAAAGACGGTATCCTGACCCCGTTGATCAAGCAACTCACCGAAGCCGCCATGCAAGGTGAGCTGGAGGCCCATCTAGCCTCGGAGGACACAGCCAACCGCAAGAACGGTTCCAGTCGCAAGACCATGAAGGGGCCGACTGGCAGCTTTGAGCTGGACGCACCGAGAGACCGGACCGGCTCCTTCGAGCCCCAGATCGTCAAGAAGCACCAGACCCACCTTACTGACGAACTGGAACGTAAAATCATTGCCCTGTTCGCACTCGGTAACAGCTATCAGGACATCCGTACGCACATCGCCGAGCTGTATGGTGTTTCGCTCTCCAACGGCACCATCAACGCCGTCACCGACAAACTGCTACCGGAGCTGCAAGCCTGGCGTGAGCGTGACCTGGAAGCTATTTACCCCATTGTCTGGCTCGACGCCATTCACTACAAAATCAAAGAGAATGGTCGCTACGTCAGCAAAGCGATCTACACGCTCCTTGGCCTGAACATCGAGGGCAAGAAAGAACTGCTCGGCCTCTACCTCTCGGACCAGGAAGGTGCTCACCACTGGCTCAGTGTACTCACGGACCTCTACAACCGGGGCGTCAAAGACATCCTGATTGCCTGTATCGATGGACTGAAGGGCTTCCCCGAAGCCATTGAGTCGATTTACCCCGACACCGAGATCCAGCACTGTATCATTCACCAGATCCGGAACTCGATGAAGTACATTGCCTCGAAAAACCAGAAGGCCTTTATGGCCGACCTGAAAGCCGTCTACAAGGCTGCCACGCTCAATGCCGCCGAACTTGCGCTTGATGACCTGGAAGCCAAGTGGGGTGATAAATATCCCATGGTTATCAAGTCCTGGCGGGACAAGTGGCCCACGCTCTCAGCCTACTTCAAATACCCCGATTACGTGCGCAAGGCGATTTACACCACCAACGCGGTGGAAGCCGTACACCGCCAGTTCCGCAAGCTCACCAAGACCAAGGGCGGCTTCGCCAATGAGAACAGCTTACTCAAGCTGCTCTATGCCGGTATACTCAAGGCCTCTGAGCGCTGGACGCACCCCGTGCAGAACTGGAACTTGACGCTGTCACAGATGGCCATCCACTTCCCAGGGCGCTTGGAACATCACATCAGCCTATAAGGCTGGTTGGCTGACACAGAGTTTTGAACACCCTCAGACGATCTTATACAGGAGAAAGCAGAAAGTAATGGTAGGAGCAGCGACCAGATCAAATAACTGTGAAGGCCCATCGCGAAAAGTAGGGACATCAATGCCCACAGGGACAGTTTATTCAAAGACACAAACGCATCGGGCCCCGCGTAAGCGGGGCCCGATCATCGAATCTAAACGATTCGAGAACTTAAATAATCGCTAGGATTAAGAAAGCAGCTTGATGTTTGAAGCTTGAAGGCCTTTCTGACCTTGGGTAACGTCAAAAGAGACGTTAGCGCCTTCAGGCAGAGTTTTGAAGCCATCAGACTGAATTTCAGAAAAATGAGCAAAAACGTCATCGCTGCCGTCAGAAGGAGCAATGAAACCGAAGCCTTTAGAATCGTTGAACCACTTAACTGTGCCAGTTGCCATGATATTAAATCCTTTTCGCAAGTCGCGAATTGTAGAAATCCTGGTATTACCCAGATAAATAGTGAGTAGAACAAGGAATACAATTACAGACTACCGAAAGAATTCGAATGTTTCTGGAACCATGCTTGCTTGCTAACTTACTAACTGCGCACATCCTGTCACGTAGTTCACAGCAGGTCAAAGCCTTTATGTTTTTTTTATTTTTTCTCTACTTTTCATAGCCATTTAAACCGCGCAAATTTACATAAATAGCCTTAATCTTGCCAAAGAGCTGGGCACTACTAATCCGATCGCCTAGCGCGCCTTACTAGCCAGGGTTACCCCGCTTCGTTCGCGGCCTGGTGGGTACACTGTAAGAGGTTTTAACATGCTATATGGACTTAGTTTATTGGCGGGTATCGCATTACTCACCCTGGGCGGGGAGTCACTTATTCGTGGCGCTGTCGCTGGCGCACGAAGAGTGGGTGTCTCGCCGCTGCTAACCGGACTGGTCGTCGTTGGCTTCGGCACATCGGCACCCGAGCTGGTCGTTTCAATTGATGCCGCTATTAATCAACAGCCAGACATTGCGATTGGCAATATAGTGGGCAGCAACATCGGCAATATCTTATTGATTTTGGGCATGTGCGCCGTGATTTGCCCTATGGTGGTTCAACCTTTAGCGCTACGCCGGGATGGCTTGGTGGTGGTGCTAGCCAGCCTGCTATTTATTGGACTCTCATTCGGTGGCGCATTAGGGCGCATTGATGCGGCAATCTTTATAGCCAGTCTCGCTAGCTATCTTATTTGGGCTTACGTAAGCGAAAGCCGTCAACATATTCCGGCGGCAGATATGCATGCCTCAGAAGCCGAAGAGATGACCAAACTTCCCACTACGGGTTGGATGATCGCTTTAGCGCTGGTGATTGGTTTAGGCATGCTAATAGGAGGGTCGCAGCTACTGCTCTTTGGCGCCATTGGGTTAGCCCAGGCGCTGGGTATTTCCGAAGCCGTCATTGGGCTAACCATCGTCGCTGTTGGCACCTCACTACCTGAAATGGCCGTGTCGGTGATTGCGGCGCTGCGCCGTCATGCTGATGTCGCGGTGGGGAATATTCTGGGCAGTAACATATTTAACCTTCTGGGCATCCTCGGTATCTCAGCATTTTTACAACCACTGCCCCTTGCACCCCGCGTGGCCCTGTTTGACCAATGGGTGATGCTAGGAGCCGCTGCCCTATTGGTGCTATTTTTGTATACCGGTATGCGTCTATCACGCTGGGAAGGGGCCGCATTACTTGCCGGTTATGCGGCTTACATCGCCCTAAGCTTTAGCGTTTTTTAAGCGATCTGCAAATCAGCAATCACCACTTGATTACGGCCTGCATGTTTTGCTTTATAGAGTGAATCATCGGCCACATTAAGCAGTAGTTGGGCATCGTCGCCATGATCAGGATAGGCGGCGATTCCCAAAGAGCTCGTGACAGTGAGCAATGCCGTATCACCAATATCGATCGTGAGCTTTTCAATTGAGCACCGCAGCTGCTCAGCACGCTGGGCAGCTATCTCGAGCGTTGCGCCAGGCATGATTAACGTAAACTCTTCACCACCAAAGCGGCAGACTAAATCTTCACCACGTAATGCATTCTTTAGCAATTCTCCGACGACTACCAAGACTTTATCGCCTGCAGAGTGACCATAATCATCGTTGATACGCTTGAAATGATCCAAGTCGAGCATAATGACCGATAGCGCACCGTTTTCGCGTTTGGCACGTGCTAATTCGCGCTGCAAACTCTCTTCAAGGTAGCGGCGGTTGTAAAGCCCCGTTAGGGGATCACGTACCGACTGTTGTTGTAAGCGTTCACGTAGCTGGATATTCGCCAGACTCAACGAGACCTGTTCTGCCACCGCCTGCGCCAGCTGTTTGTGATTTACCCACTCGTTATGGTGATCGTCGGGGACCGAGATATGCAAGACTCCGAGCGAATTACCGTGCGCTGTCAGCGGCGCGCAATAGTGGCCCCCCGCTTGAGGTTGGATATGGCCGCACACGACGCCGTGATCCATTAAAGGGTTAACCTCATAAGGCTTACCACGTCGCAACGACCAACAATCCACTTCGCCCACTGAGGCATCAATTTGCCCAGCCTGCAGCCCCCACGCTACTCTGATGGTAAAGCACTCGCCCTCTTCATCCCGCAAAAGCAAAGCACCCGATGTCTTCGTAAATAAACTGGGGAGTACTGAGTACAGCACTTGTATCGCCTCATCACGAAGGTGGCAAGACTGCAGCATTTCGACCAGATGATTCATCGCTAGCATTTCTTTAGTACGACTGGCGACCATGTCATCCACATGCTGTGACAGCGATTGACGCGCCTGCTTCTCCGCGCTCACCATGGCCTCTAAGCGTTCAGCCATTTGGTTGAAGGCCCGGGCCATAGCGGCTAATTCATCATTGCCTAGCTCGGGAGCCCTTTTGCGCCAATTCCCTTCCATCATCTGTTTTGCAGCATCAGTAATGCCATTCACAGCTAGTGATGTACGATTTGCTAATAGTAGCCATAATATCAATGCTGCCAAGGCTGCACCGCCAAACCCCATGGTCGCAATAATATTTGCACGACGTGCAATAGCAATACTTTCCTGCTGCTTATCTCGTAAACGGGCATTGGCGACTTCGGTAAGCTCATCCATGGTGATTCGGTAGCTATCTATTAAGTGCTTTCCCTGTTCAAACAGCTGTAGATTGGGTGAGGTATCACCGACACGACGGTTATCTAGCGAAGGCATGGCTACACTTTCTTGCCAACGTTCAAACAAAGTACGCGCCTCTCTAAGGCGCTCTAGTTGATCAGGCTGCTCGTTTAACATTTCCGTGACACGATCATAGATCAGGTCATAGGATATAAGCGCTTTTTGATAGGGTAATAAGTATTCATCTTGACCAGCGATTAAATAGCCACGCTGCCCTGTTTCTGCATCTACGACACGCAATTTTAAATTATTCGCAGCAGCAACCATTGCCTGCTCTCGAAGCATTTGTGCGGAGGTATCCAAACTGCTCTGAAGCGCTATATACAGAGCCACGCCGCTACCTAGCGTCATCAGCAATGGGATAGTGGCTCCTAAGAGCATTTTAAGCACAAAAGTACGACGCATTCCTAACATCTCCATTGCGATCATTTCGCGATGCGCCGTTTTACTCTGCTTAGCACGCACTCACACAAGCGCATGTATCTACAAAACTTACATCAGTGTCAAGAACAACTAAGGTTTCCTATGCACATTGCGACCCTGGGTCCTAGCGGCAATAACCACGAATTGATTGCCAAGCGCTATCTCAGAATGCGTTGCTCAGGCGAAGGCAGCGTGACTCTCTTTAGCCAGTTTGAAGCGGCCTTTCAGGCGCTTATTGCTGGGCAGGTTAGCCACGTGTTGCAGTGCACCGCCCACGCCACCCATAGCGACTGTGTCGGCCGCTATATGCATCAAGCCTATCCGGTCGACACCTTTATTGCGGGTAGCAAGCCGCTGGCGCTGATCGCACAACGTGCCACTGCGCAGCCCACCCAGGTGGCACTGCAGCCAGCCACCCGCTATTACACTGATTTAACGGGCTATGCGGAGCTCATTGATGCCCCCACCACGGTGGCAGTAGCAGAAGGCCTGCTCGCCGGACGTTTTGAAGCAGGCATCTGTGCTGAAGAGGTGCTCACCCAGGCACCCGAGCAACTGCGGTTGGTGCAGTCACTGGGGCCTGCGCTGGATACCTGGGTGATGTTTGCCACTACCCCGCTGCCAGCCTCTTCGCCGCTACGCCTGGATGCTGACGGTTCGTCCCAGGGCTAAAGGCTAAACCACGAAGATCAGGATAGCCCCCGCCGCGACTAGCGCCGCGCGCTGCCACAAGGCTTTGCGCGCGATCACCCCGTAAGAGATCGCCCCCAGCCCCAGCGCCACTTTCAGCGTATTCAGCAGGGCGCCTGACGGATTAAAGACTAGTTGGATTATTTCCGGGTTGGCCACCATGGCCAAGGGAATGATATACAGCCCGATCCCCAGCGCCATGGCCTTGAACGCCACCTTTAGCCAATTCTCCCCCACCATGCCAGCGGCGATAAACACACCGCCACACACCGGCGGCGTGATAGTCGAGAGCAGCGCGTACCAGAAGACGAACAGATGCGCTAGAAGCGGCTCCAGACCCAGCGATGTCAACGCCGGCCCGGCGACAGAGACACAGATCACGTAGGCGGCGGTGGTTGGCACCTCCATGCCTAAAATCAAACAGGCGAGCGCTGTCAGCAGCAGTGCTGGCCATAGCATGTCGTTTGAGAGCGATAGGATACCTGAGGTAATCTTGACGCCCAGCCCCGTTAGCGACAGCACGCCGACCACCAGCGAGGCGCACAGGATAATCGCGCCGATCACGGCAATCTGGCGCCCGGCAGTGACCGCAGCGGCGGCTAACCGACGGCTAAAGCCAGGAAGCGAGAAGCGCAGCGTCACATCAAAGAACAGCAGCGCGATGCCCGCGAAAATCGCAATGCTGGCAGCGTACTGTGGGGTATAACCACCGTTGAAAATACGCTCGAGCAGCAACACGAACGGGATCGCGAAAAATAGTGAGGTAATGGCGACCTCTTTCGCGTGGGGGCGTTCGCTTTCCGCCACGGGCTGCAAGTCATGCCTAGTCGCGTAGGCATTGATGCCCACCCAGACGGTCAAGAAATAGAGGACTGCCGGTAACATTGCCGCGCCCATAATTTGTGTATAGGGAGTCCCCGTCAGCTCCACCATGACAAACGCGCCCGCCCCCATCAGCGGCGGCATGATTTGCCCGCCAGAGGAGGCAACCGCTTCCACCGCACCGGCGAGCGAGCGCGGGTAGCGCAGGCGTACCATGGAGGGAATGGTGATTGCCCCAGTGGAGGCCACGTTAGCTGACGCCGAACCGGAGATAGAGCCCATCAGTGCCGAGGAAATCACCGCCACCTTGGCCGCGCCCCCGGTCAGCCGCCCTGCCACCGCGCCAGCGAGATTCATGAAGCCCTGACCCGCTTCTCCGGCATTGAGTACCGCACCGAAAATCACAAAAATCGCCACCACACTGACACTCACGCCGGTCAGCGATCCCCACAGCCCGCCTTCGGCAATGGTCAATGTGCCCACCATGCTAGGCAGCGGGAGCCCAGGGTGGCCAAAAGCACCAGGGATGTATTGGCCGAAAGCGCCATACATCAAGGCCAGCAACGCGACCAGCGGCAGCGGCCAGCCAATCGCCCGGCGGGCGGCCTCAAGCGCAAGCGCGATTAAAAATAGCCCGATACCCATCTGCAGGTGGGTATCAATAAAGCCATACTGATTGGCTAGCGCGGCCTCATTGAGGGCGATATAGCCGCATGCGGCCACGCCCAACACCGTTAGCACCCAGCCGCTGATTCGCTGCGTCGGTGTGTTGGCCATGTAGACCAGCACCCATGGCAACAGCAGCGCCATGTGTAGCGGCCGACTGACAAGCGCAGGCGTTAACCCATAAAAAATCAATCCCAGATGAAATACCACACTGACCGCCCCCAGCGCCATCCAGCCTGGGGCTATGGCGTCATCATCTGCAGGGGTCGCCGCTGGCGAAGAAGTAATAACACGCATGCCATGTTGCCTATTATCAATACTGCATCAATACCGCATCAACTCTGCATCAATACAGAACTGCCACAGCGCGATCGCCGTGGCAGTAGGAAAAAGGGGGATAGTGACTAACGTAGAGAGTCAGGCACCTCGAAGCCCGCTTCTTCGTAATAGCGCAGTGCCCCTGGGTGTAGCGAGCCGGTCATGTTTTCCAGCATTTCAGGGATAATACTGCCCCACCAGGCGGCCTCTTCGGCCATGGCATCACGACGCTCCCAAAATGTTTTGGTCAGCGTGTAGGCAGTATCGTCATCCATATAGGTGGTGGTGTAGGCAATCACCGGTAGCGATGTGGTTTCGACATCTTTATCAACGCCGGGGTAGGTACCGCCGGGGATCGTTTGGCGCGCTGCGCCGGTTTGTTCGATTTGCTCATCGGTCAGACTAACCAACGATATAGGCATGCTGGCGGCGGTCTCGATCACATTGGGCGACGGGAAAGAGCTGGCCGTTACAAAGCCATCAATCTGACCGTTTTTAAGTGCATCGGGGCCGCTGCCAATCGCCGCATCGGCGATTTGGACACTCTCTTCCAGACCAAACAACTCCAGGTAACGAGCCGCTTCTCGGGCGCCAAACGTACCTCGGCCAATTAATAAGTGCTTGCCTTCCAGGGCAGACATATCCGCCACTCCTTTGTCACCCGCCATTACAAAGTGCATGGTGATAGAAGGGATGGGGAACAGGCCACGAATCTCTTGAAAGCGTGGGTTTTGACGCTCGGCAAAGGCGCCCTCTCCTGCCATGGCCTGCTCCACTAATGCAGGCGGCGTGGTAAACACGTAGTTACCCTGGCGCGCCATGACCTCCATGACGTTCTGAACCGAGCCCTGACTCTCTTCCAGAGTGAGCACAATGGCGTCATCCGTCCCCTGGCGGATCGCTTCTGAGAGTTCTACGCCCATCTGATAGTAGGCGGTACCGGCAGAAGCCGATTTATAGGTCACCCGCGTTTCAGCGTGGACGGAGAAAGCGGTACTTACCAGCGCTAGCGTAGCAGCCGTCACGCCAAGCGTGCGGCGAAGGGAGCGAAATGAGTTGCGCATCTTAATTTTCCTTAGCGTATCCAGCGGCCGTTTTCTAACGGGCCTCGTTTTTATGTTACCCAGCAATGGGCCTAGGGGGGCGTCAACATACCATGACTATGCCTAAACGGGCAGCCTCGCCTGGGATTCGACGGTGATAATGAAAGCGTGTATTAGTAAAAGGAAGTATAAAGAAATGGATATTATTTAATAATACTATTCGGCAATAGTATAACCCCCACCTTTAAATTAGCATTTAGGCAAAACTAATGTCGCTAAAGTTACCATTACCTAAAAGATTAATTTCCTAAAAAAAGATGCTATTCCCTTAAGAAGAACTACTTTCGTTCGTTTTTATAAAGTATTGCGGCGCAATATAGGCTGGTAAACTAGCGGCGCTTTTACACCACTCCTGACAACTTAACCATGAGGAAAAACGTCACATGCCTACGTTGTGCCAACCCTCTTGCCAGCCACGATTATATCGTCGCTGGCTTTTTTTGTTAGCGGCCTTACTATTAGGCGTAAGTCCCAATGCGTTTGCCGTTACTGGTGAACTAAATTTAACCACCTCGGCTGTCGGCTTTTTTGCGGTGGCTATTTTCGTCCTGGCGTATGCCCTCGTCATGGCGGAAGAAAAGATTCATATGCGCAAGTCGAAGCCGGTGTTAGTGGCAGCCGGTATCATCTGGAGCCTCATCGGCTGGGTGTATGTCCAAAACGGTATGTCTGACGCGTCCGAGTACGCGTTTCGCGTGACGCTTTTGGAGTTCACCGAGCTGATGCTGTTCTTGCTGGTGGCCATGACGTATATCAACGCGATGGAAGAGCGCCGGGTGTTTGATGCTTTGCGCTCCTGGATGTTACGCAAAGGCTTCAACTACCGGACACTGTTTTGGTTGACCGGCGGTCTCGCCTTTGTGCTTTCACCCATTGCCGACAACCTCACCACCGCACTATTGATGTGTGCCGTGGTAACTAAAGTGGCAGAGGGCGACCAGCGGTTTATTAACGTCGCTTGTATCAATATTGTGGTGGCCGCCAATGCGGGGGGTGCATTTAGCCCCTTCGGCGACATTACCACTCTCATGGTGTGGCAAGCTGGCATGGTTGAGTTCCAGGAGTTCTTCATCCTGTTCTTCCCTGCCCTGGTCAATTTCCTAATACCTGCCTCCATCATGAGTCTGTTCATTAAGGACGAGAAACCCGCTAGCGTTTATGAAGATGTGTGGATGAAGCGGGGTGCCCGGCGCATTGTAGGGCTGTTTTTATTGACCATTATTACTGCCGTGCTGTGCCACGTAGTACTCCACCTACCGCCGGTGCTGGGTATGATGACCGGCCTGGGCTACTTGCAGTTCTTCGGCTACTACCTACGCCGCAGCCTACCCCGCTCGTTGGAGCGTAAACGCGAACGCTATAGCCGCCGCGGTGACAACAAGAAGCTTGAGCAGTTGGGCAGCGTGGTACCGTTTGATGTCTTCAACCGTGTGGCACGTGCCGAGTGGGATACATTGCTGTTCTTCTACGGGGTAGTGATGTGCGTTGGCGGGCTGGGTTTTATGGGCTATCTCGGCCTGCTTTCAGAGGCGCTCTACACTGGTTGGAACGCGACGGCAGCCAACATTACGCTGGGTGTTGTATCAGCGGTCATCGACAACATTCCCGTGATGTTTGCGGTGCTCACGATGGAGCCCGATATGTCCCACGGTCAATGGCTGCTAATTACCTTAACCGCAGGCGTCGGGGGCAGCTTGCTGTCGATCGGTTCAGCGGCAGGGGTAGCGGTAATGGGCCAGGCAAGAGGTTCCTATACGTTTATGGGCCACTTGCGTTGGTCGCCGGTCATTTTGCTCGGCTATATCGCCAGCATTTTGGTTCACATGTTGCTTAACGCTGAGAGCTTTGCGCTGTTTAGCTAAAGCAGGCATGTATCATTAAGAGTGTTTAACCCCTTTTCAGCGTGCTGGAAAGGGGTTTTTATATAGCCGCCTAATAGCTTTCAAATAGATACTCAATCGGTGTCGGGCGACCAAACAGGTAGCCTTGATAGCGGTAACAGCCATGGCCTCTTAGCCAGTCAAGCTGCTCTTTTTTCTCTACCCCTTCTGCGACCACGGTTAAGCCTAAACTCACGGCAAGCAGTATCGTCGTATCCACGATCGCTGCATCTGTCTTGTCGGTGAGCAGTTCGCGAATAAACGATTGATCAATCTTTAGCTCATCTAGCGGTAAGCGCTTTAAGTAGCTCAGCGATGAGTAACCAGTGCCAAAGTCATCCAGTGCAAAGCGAATCCCTCTAGCGCGGAGTTTCAACATCGTATTGCGCACCCGAACTGGCTCGCACATCAGCAGGCTCTCCGTGACTTCCAGCACCAACCGGCTTGGCGGTGCCAGCGTCTCTGCTAATAACGCCTCTACGTCATGCACGAAGTCGGGTTGCTGAAACTGAACAGAACTCACGTTAACGGAAATACTTAAGGGGGCGTAGGTCGCTTGATGCGACCACTTCGCCAATTGCTCGCAGGCCGACCTAAGCACCCAATAGCCGATGGGCACAATCAGCCTATTCTCCTCTGCCAGAGGTATAAACGTCGCGGGGGAAACCCAGCCACGCTGGGGGTGATACCAGCGTAATAACGCTTCGACCCCCGTGGTCACGCCCTGATGGTCGACCTGCACCTGATAGTGCAGAGCCAACTCATTGCGCTCAAGGGCCTTATGCAGGTCAGCTTCCAGGCTGGCCCTTTCCAGTACGCTGGTCTGCATATCGGCGTTAAAAAAGCACAGCGTGTTGCCGCCAGCTCTCTTCGCCTGCTGCAAGGCCATATCCGCCTGTTGCAGCACACTATCCATGCTGTGTTCGCGCCCGGCAAACAGTGCAATGCCAATACTGGCGCTAATAGGTAACGAATGACCGCTTCTCACTTGAGCGATGGTTTCCAATAGCTGGCGGGACACACGTTCAGCTTTTCGGACGGCCTCGGTCTGCGGCTCGCCCAGGTTATTCAGCAGTACCACAAATTCATCACTACTAAAGCGTGCCAGCGTGGCCTCTGGCTCTAGCCACTGTCGTAGCTGTTCAGTAACGTTAATCAACAGTTGATCACCACTCTCATGACCCTGGATGTCGTTCACTAAGCGAAAGTTATCCAGATCGATCACCAACACAGCGCTATAAGACGCTGACCACTCATCATGATCGATCGCGGACGTTAACGAGTCCATCAGCATCCGACGGTTGGGCAGACCTGTCAGTGAGTCATAGAAGGCCAGATAGTAGGTGCGCGACTGCATTTCGAGGTAGTCAGTGAGTTCCGTCGAAATACCGCATAGAGAAGGGGGAGCACCGGGGGACATCGACAGCGGCATTTTGATCGATAAGAATGTTCTTACCTGGCTTTCACCTTGTAAGACGTTACTCTCCTCGACCGTTACTTTCTTGCCCGATGCCAATACGCTGCGATCAACCTGCTCCATTTCAGCAGCGCTGCCGGCATCAAAAAACTCAGCGTCGCACTTACCAATAACTTTGTCGGCTGGCAGACCAAATAAATCGCTGATACGGCGATTCACGTATTGATACTCTAAGGTCGGTGACTTGATATAAATAAAGGCATCGACACTATCCAAAATAGTCGCCAGCATCTCTTTATTGGTTTGCAGCAACGCCCTGTTATGTTGCATGCGGCGCTTGAGCAACAGATTGCCCAGCAGTGCTAAAAGCAGAAAAACGAGCAGCAAGGCGATTCCCCAGCGCCCCAAATAAGTGTCAATGCTGCGCAGCAGCTCTGCTGGCAGAGCTGCTGAAGTGGCGAAATGGTACATGGTAGTTATTACTGGCCAGGCATGGTTAACGGGCCAGCTCGCTCTACCACTCGCTGCCACGCGGAGTCTTGTTCGATACGCGATACAAAAGCGGCAATGGCAGAATACTGCTCTAACGACTGGACGGCCGCCACTGCCTGTAGCGGAAAGCTCATTTGAATATCCGCGCCACTAGGCCAGGGGCCGGCAAAATTACCGTTGGCTGATAAGTGCTGGTTTATAAAGGTGAGGTGCTGTTTCATCTGCGGTGCTAAAAAACGCTTACTCACCGTATCGCTAATGCCTTTCGCCAGCGGTTTAATTAGCCAGGGCGACTGCTTGGGAACTTGGCTAAACACAAGCTGCATCACCAGCAGTGGCATCAGTGAGCCTTCGGCATAATGTAGCCAGTAGCGGTAATCTACCCAAGCCCGCAAGTCATCGGGAGAAGGCTGACACCGCCCTTGCCCGTAGCGCTGTAACAGGTAGTCAATGATCGCGCCTGACTCAGCCACGGTGAGATCACCATCGGTAATGACCGGGGATTTACCAAGCGGGTGGATTTTTTTTAGCGAGTCGGGCGCTTGCTGTGTTTTGTCATCGCGTTGGTAAATTACCAGCTCATAGTCCAGTTCTAAGGCTTCTAATAGCCACAAAATCCGATGAGAACGAGACTTTTCCAAATGGTGAACGTGAATCATAAAAACTCCATGGGGCTGGGTTATACACCAGCATTGCACTGGCGACAGTTATCCATTACTGCAAGCACCTTCAGCTTAGTAGCACAAAGATCATCTTAATAGGATCAATATACTAAAGTTAGCACCATTACAGCGTTGAACCCCATGAAAGCATTAAACTAGTAAAAATTAATGAAAATTAACGATGTGCATGACGCCAGCGCGCCAGTAAATCCAGCGGTGACCACTTTCCTTGCAGCCAAGGCGCTAATAAGCGCGTCGAGAGCGGAATAAACACAAACACCATCACTGGCGTCAACATCAAGGTACTCACCATCACCCGCGGCACCAGCGCCCAATCGGCCAATACGCCGCCAAATACCCATTGGAAAAGCAACGAGATGGGGAAGAAAGCCAACCAAACAGCCACGGCTTGCTTCCAACGCGGCGGAGCGCTGTTTCCGTTGTTTTGAAACCACGTGTCCAGCCCAGTGGCACGGTGCTCTTGAGGCGCTTCATACAGCCCTTTTCCGCGCGCCAACCACGCATGGCGTGAGGCGGAGTGTTCCCAGGCGGCTAAGGTTTCGCTGCTGCTAAAGCGAAATATGATCTGATATTCATCGTCATCAGCGGGGGGTGCTAATACGCCAGAGCCGAGGTAGCCAGCAAAATCAGCGGCCAGCTCGCGTCCTTCGTTTAGCCAACGATTAAAATCAAAGTAGCGGCCGTGCTCAACACGACGAGCCACCATCAATGTGACAGGTGAGGCAGACATGGTATATCTCCTAATGTGTGGACAGCCAGCGCCGGGTAGGCAGGCTGCTTGCTTTCAGGCGGGTAAGCCTGAAAGTCCAATTGCCACATTATACAAGCAATGTTGATGCCATGCTGTGAATGTTACGTACTAGCTATTGGTGCTAAGCGCTCGAACAAGGTGTACCGGGTGATTTACCGCCCAGGAATCGGGTGGGGGCGTTCTCCTCGCTGGAAAGCACATACATGCTGGTAGATCTCTTTAGCACTGCGTATCGCATCCGCCTCTTGGGGGTCAGGCTCTACGACTGGCCCTTGATACTCGCCTTCAGAGCGAAGAATGGCATCGACCTCGGACCGATAGCGATTCAGCAAGTGTTCTAAATTGATTCTTATGCGGTGGGTCTCCAGCCCAAACGCTTGGCGCTGCTCCGTGCGTTTAAGTATGTCCAGAGGGCTGGTAGCCGCTTCACTTAAGCTTTCTAGCGTAGAGAGCACTAACTTTTCAGCAGTGTTTAAATTGGGAATGACGTAATAAATGAGGTCATTCAGGAGGATCGATGTTTCATCGCGGTGCATAGGCAAGCTCAACGTCCGGTTAAAGGATCAATACTAATAAATCGGCCCTGCTCAGAAAAACTTAATCGATAAATACCGCGCACACCATCGCGGCTAACCACACGACGAATCGCCTCGGCAGGAAAGATTACCCAGCGCCCATCCACGCTGCGGGTACGCACATTGGCAATGCGCCCCTCATAATGGGCTAAACACTCATCATAATTTAGATTGATGACTACATCGATGGTGAGCATAGGATGGTTAGCACAGACAGTAGGACAGGGTTGAGATAGCGAAGCGCCCTGGTAATTAAAGTAGTAACAAAATGAGTCATGGAACGATTTTGCGACGAAACGCATAGCGCTGACTTGCACTGTCGGCATCGCTCGCTAATACTTCATAGTATCCCAACTCGCACTGCGTCGGTAATAAACTATGGCCGTTTCTGCTATCAGCACCTCGTCTCTCACTGCGTGGGCTTACCCTGCAGCAAATACGCACTCACCGCGTGTAGAGCAAGCGTCAAAGGAGCGCGCGCTTGACGAAGAGACAACTTCTAATAACGCCTCCAGCGACACCAGTACGCATGAAGAGAGTAGCAGCGACGCAGCTGGCCCTAAGCGTGCTGACGGCACACCCATGGCGCCGGAAGAGATTCAGCAATTAGAACATCTTAAGCAGGCCGACCGCGAGGTACGCCAGCACGAGATGGCTCACCAAGTCGCAGGTGGCGCCTATACCGGCGGCGCTAGCTACGACTATGACGTTGGCCCCGATGGCAAGCGCTACGCAGTGGCAGGCGAGGTGCCGATCGATTACGGCCCGGTGCCCAATGATCCCCAAGCGACTATCGAAAAAATGCAGACCGTGATCGCCGCTGCGATGGCCCCTGCCGACCCTTCTCCCAAAGACCATCAAGTGGCCGCTCAAGCACGCCAATATTTACTTGAAGCGAAGTTAGAAGCGGCCATGCAGCGTAGTGAAATGGAGCAAGCCCGCAGTGCTGGTGCCGCTGATTCGTCAGAAACTACGTTGTCGGAAACTACTTGGCCGGAAACTACAGCTGAGCCAATCGCTGAAGAACCCACTGCTAAAGAGCAGGCCGCTTAACAGGCTGACTGAGCCAGCGAATTCCAGTCCGCACGCATTGGCCAATCCGCAAGCCAAGCTGGCAGGGCTTCAGCAGGCATTGGGCGGGCAATACCGTAACCCTGCGCCAACTCGCAGCCCAGCGCCATTAACGCTTTTGCATGTTCAAGCGTTTCCACGCCTTCGGCCAGCATGGGTCGCCTAAAGCGATTAGCCATATAAATCACGCTCTCCACAATCGCCATATCGTCTTGGTCGCTGAGCATGTCGCGTACAAAGCTCTGATCAATTTTGATCAGGTTGACCGGCAGTTGACGCAAGTGGGTTAACGACGAAAACCCGGTGCCAAAGTCATCAATAGCGAAGCTTACGCCTAGCGCCTGACAGAGCGACATATTGTGCAGCGCGGCCTGAACATCATGCATCGCGGCGCTCTCAAGCACCTCGAGCTTTAGCATTGATGGCGGCACATCAGGGTGGCATGCCAATAGCTCGGCTAAACGTT
This sequence comes from Vreelandella sp. DA03-1M, assembly GCF_055725665.1. NCBI lineage: Bacteria > Pseudomonadati > Pseudomonadota > Gammaproteobacteria > Oceanospirillales > Halomonadaceae > Vreelandella > Vreelandella sp. DA03-1M. Next base: position 262,178 of record NZ_CM146798.1, on the reverse strand, counting down.
GGCTAAAGCTACTCACTAACAGATGCGTAGGGCTGATATTCACATTGATGGGCAGCGCGATGCCTTGGGCATGCCATTCCGTTAATTGGCAAAGTGCCCGCTCAATGACCCACTCGCCTAAACTTACTTCTAGCGGGGTGGTATCAATGATGGGTAAAAACTGGCCAGGGGCAAGCAATCCTTCTTCAGGGTGCTGCCAACGAATCAGCGCCTCGACCCCGACCACTTTGCCACTGCGCATATCGACCTGGGGCTGATAGTAAAGACACAGCTCATTATGATTGAGTCCATCAATAAACCGCTGACGCTGCTCATGGCGCACCTGCAGCAAACGGTCATGGTTAGGATCAAACAAGTGGAACGTATCGCGACCGCGCTGTTTAGCGCGATACATTGCCTGGTTGGCATGGCGCAACAATACATCGCCCTGAACGTGATCATTCGGGTAGCGCGTCACCCCTAAGCTTGCCGTCAGATGAATACTCTGACCGTCCACTATTAGCGGTTGGCGAATGGTGGCTAACAACTTCTCAAAAAAATCTTCATCTACGCCATGGTGGAGTAACAGCACAAATTCGTCGCCACCCACCCGCGCCAGTACATCATCCCCGAACAGCAGATGGCTTATGCGCTGTGAAAACGAGGAAAGCAGCGCATCGCCCACCGACGACCCTAGCCGATCATTAATATTTTTAAAGAAATCGATATCCAGCGAGCATATTGCCAACGGCAAATGCTTAGCTTCGGCGTGCTGCATCGACTCCTGAATCAATTGCGTCAGCAGTTGCAGATTGGGCAGCCCTGTTAACGCGTCAAAATAGACTTCTCGATTAAGATGGCGCGCATGCGCCGGAATGGCCGAAAGGTCAGCAAGCACAATCACATGGTGGTCGATTGCACCGTGCTCATCGCGCACGCGATTAATCGACATCATGCCAGGGTAAAACTGGCCGTCGTGGCTGCGATAGCTCACTTGGCTTTTACTACGATCCCGCAATTGTAATTCTTCACGCATCAAGCGCGTTGTACGGCTATCATCCAACGGTAAAATACTAAACGCTTCAGGCGTTTTGCCTTGCACATCACCCAGTATCATCCCCGTTAACTCACAAAAAGCGGGGTTCACTTCCACTACCCGGTTTTCCGCATCGGTAATAATGATCGCTTCATTGGCGTAGCAAAAGGCGGATTCAACAGGAGACGCGGTATTGCTAACGGACGCCGTCGGCATCGCATTAGAGCGGGGAAGTGGGGATGTGGGCTCAGAGGGCTGTTGAGACAAAGACTGTTCCTTTTGTAGATTCAAGGATTGATACATATGTCTCTGCTCTCCTCGTCCATCATCTGTTATCGATAGTTTGTTCTAGATAGATAGTATCGTAGATAGGCTATATTAAATCTACTTCGCCACATCTCCTTCGAATAAGGATCGATATTAACACCGTCTTACTGCTTAGGCTCTTTGAACGACACAATACATTATCGACGGCAGGCGCAATAACTTAAGGGGCAGGACTGGCAGCGCCCAAAAGAGCGGCTGCCAGTCGTCATGACACTAGCTATATGCAACAGACATTGCGAGACGGCTTTCTTGCGGGTAGCTATCACTCACTTGGTAACGACTCATTTGGCGAGTCATATCGTCGGCCTGCTCATCAAGCGAGCGGCTCGCTGCCGCGACTTCCTCCACTAGCGACGCATTTTGCTGAGTGACGTCCTCTAGCTGAGCCATGGCTCGATTAATTTGCTCGATCCCTGCCGACTGCTCGTGTGTGGCAGAGACCATTTCATCCATTAAGTGAGCCATTTGCTCAACGCGCTGAGCAATGTGCCCCAGGGTTTCATTCGTCGAGTTGACCAGCGTTTCGCCTTCGGCAATCTTCGCTACATTATTGTCGATCAACTGGCGAATTTGATTGGCTTCCTCTGTGCTGCGGCTAGCCAGTTTACGCACTTCATCAGCGACCACCGCAAAGCCACGCCCATGCTCACCCGCACGCGCGGCTTCAACCGATGCATTGAGCGCCAGCAAATTGGTTTGGAAAGAGATATTGTCGATAGTCCCGACAATACTGGTCACCTGTTCGTTCGCTTGCAAGATAAGCTGCATTGCCTGCTGAGCTTGTGAAGCCACTAGGCTTGCTTCCTTAGCTTGGTGAGCCACATCATCGGTCATCTGCTGGGCTTGCTTTGCATTATCAGCGCTTTGACGTACCGTCGCAGTAATTTGCTCCATGCTTGAAGCAGTTTGTACCAGCGAGGCGGACTGCTCTTCCGTTCTCTGCGCTAAATCCTGATTTCCCTGAGCAATCTGATTACTGGCCACCGCCACTGACTGTGCATTGCGGGTGATATCAGCGACTAGCGTCTCGGTCGTTGCCGAGGACTCATTGAAGGCTTGATAGAGCTGGGAAAGCTCATCGCTCCCTGGGACGATTAATCGCTGGGTTAAGTCATTATCGCGGGTGGCGATGCTATATAGCGCCTGGCTCAATGGCGTCGTAATCGCACGCACGATCAGTATAGCGGCGATGATCGCCAATAGACTCGCAACCAGCGCAATCACCACATATAACCAAAGTGCCTGCTGGGCTGCCTGACGTAGCGTCACTGTCTCGGTTACCACCGCGTTAACCACTTGATCTTCTAATGCCTTCAAGCGGCCAATTTTTACCGTCTGCCACTCAAACCACTCTTCCGGATCGACGCCATAGCCACCTTCACTGGCTTGGCTGATCGCCAGATCACGCCTTTCCATCAAGCGATCGATCTCAGCACCGCTTAATGCTAGGTCAAGCTGCTCGCGACTTTGCTCCCCCGCCAGCACGCGAAAACCATCCAGAAAAGCCTGCTCTTCGCCAAGCAGTGATAAAAAACGCCGCAGCATATCTGGAGGCATCCCATCTGCTGCGAACGTGTTGGCCAGCAGCGCCCGCTCAATGCCGGCCAGATCTTTAGCTTCCAGGAGTTGATAATACGCACTCAATTGGCGGGTAATATCACCCTCGCGAGTGAGGTGTGCCAACGAGCCCACAAAGGCCATTAGCTGGCCGTTAATGCCGGTATAGTGGCCTAATGCCTCGCCCGTCGTGGCCTCTAATGCACTAACGCGTTCACGCAGTGCTGCCTGACGCTGCCAACGCTCATCAATGTCACTCAGTTGCTGCTGAACAGCAGGCGTCAGTAGCGCTTGATCCAAAGAGGCCTGCTGAGCTTGAAACGCGTTGACGGCGTCATCGGTCTTGGGCCGCTGCTCGCGCAGCCGGTTACCAAATGCCTCGCCCTCACTGCCCAGAAAGCCCGCTGTCATACCGCGTTCAAGCTGCATTTGGTGAACGGCATCCCCCGCTCGCTGGGCGAGTTCGGTCATCGCGTGAAGGCGGTCAAACTCTTGCAGTGCTGTACGGCGCTCCATGATGCCCTGAGCCGCGAACCACGCCAGCGCGAGCAAGGGTAGCAGTAGCACACAGGCAAATTTAAACCGCATTGGAATGCGGTTAACGATATTTTTCATTGCTTAGCCTCAGACTGATAACGTGTCAGGTAGGTAAGCGGCGTACTCAATTATTAGTATTCGCGTCGTATTTCGCGTGTATGTGAGTTTGCCGTACTCAGCCATATAATTAAATGCATTTAAGCGATGGACGTCTCACATCGCAAAACATGGCGCAGTATAAGGGGCTAAGCGCTGCATTTATTGATGGCGGTCATAGGGTCATAGGAAAGCGAGGATAGTTAGGAAAGCGCAAGATGGGACGGGAGTGACGGGCGGCGCCCAAAAAGCATGCCTAGCCGCCCATGGGTTAACGGTAATGATTAACGACCAATCCACTCAATAAAGGTCTTCTCACCAAGCAAGTGGCGCTCATGGCGCACACGGCTTAGCGCCGCGTAGGGCAAATCCATCGCCAGCACCCGCGAAAGCGGCTGCTCAATAACTTGGCGCAGTAGTCCATTGCAGACAAATAGATGCGCCACGACCAGCACATGCTTACCGGGCGGACTGATTAACAGCTGCTGCCATACCTCAGCGAGGCGCGCATCAAAGGCCTGTATCGTTTCGCCGTCTGGCGGTGACACCGTTGTTGAGTCATACCAAAACGCACTCATTCTTTCGGTGCCCTCTTCCGCAAACACCTGGGCGTGGGTTTTACCCTCCCACTGCCCCAAATGCAGCTCGGCTAGGTCATCCTCTACCTGAACGGGTAGATCAAACTCTTCACCCAGCCACAGCGCAAACTCACGACAGCGCGTTAATGGCGAGGTGACAATCGCATCATAAGGCAGATGGCCTTCGACCGTATGGCGCATGACAGCATCGGTCACCTGCTGCCAACCCGTCTCACTCAATGGGTGATCGGTGGAGCCGCGCAGCATACGTCCTCCCACCGGTTCACCGTGGCGCAACAAATCAATGGTGGTGATCTCCGCATCGGGAAAACGCATACTCAGCCCTCGTTTATTGATGCCACTGTCGATTAAATAATCGCGTGACGCACACGCGCGGAAACCCACTCGGACACCAGCACGGTAGCGAAAATCATGATAAAGATGACGCTGACCTGATCCCAGGCAAGGCTGTTGATCGAGGCGTTTAACTGCAAACCAATACCGCCCGCCCCAACCAAACCCAGGACCGTCGATTCGCGGATATTAATATCCCAGCGATAGACGCTAATACCGGCAAAGGCAGGCATGACTTGCGGCAGCACACCATAGTTCATCACCTGCAGGCGGCTTGCACCGGTCGCGCTAATCGCCTCTACCGGCGTAGGGTGGATCTCTTCAATCGCCTCATAAAGCAGCTTACCGACAAAACCGATCGAGCGAAGCGCGATGGCGATAATACCCGCCAGCACGCCAGGGCCAAGTATCGTCACTAACAGCATCGCCCAGATCAGCGAGTTGATGGAGCGGGATGACACAATCACTACCAGCGCTGCACTGCGCACCAGCGGGTGCGGCGTGGTATTACGCGCGGCCAAAAACGCCACAGGAAACGCCATCATAATGCCAATGGCGGTGCCCAGGGTGGCGATGTTGATGGTGTCCCACATGGGCTTCCAGAGCACATTGGCGTAGCCCCATTCCGGCGGCGTCATGCGGCTGATCAGGTCTGCCCCTTGACGGCCAGCGTCTTCGACAAACACCCACATGGTATTGTCAGAAATCATCTTCCAGCAGAGCAGAAAGAGACTGACACCCGCCAGCCAAGCCAGGTACTGCAACCATTGGGCGCGCGTGGTACGCCGCCGCCAAACCGGCAGGCCCTGAGAGCTAGTAGATACGGGCATCGCGGTTCTCCAAATATAACAGGCCAGGGCGGCTAATAAGCGCTCACTGGGTCCAGCGGCGGACATGGCTCGAGCTGTACTCGCACAGCAACACAATGGCGATAATGATCAGCAAAATAGCGGCAGAGGTATCGTACTCATAGCGGCTTAAAGAGGTGTTCAACGTGGCGCCAATACCGCCCGCGCCCACAATGCCAATCACCGACGACTCACGGAAATTGATATCCAGCCGGTAAACCGAAAGCCCAATCAAACGCGGCATGACCTGGGGCTGAACCGCATGGTTCATGGTTTGCCACCAACTTGCCCCCGTTGCCCGCACGGCTTCCACCTGACGCCAGTCCAGGTCTTCGATATCTTCCGCTAACAGCTTGGCCATAAAGCCAATTGTCGCAAAGGCCAGGGTGATCATCCCCGCCAGCGGCCCAAAGCCAAACATGACCACAAACAGAATCGCGATAATGATTTCTTGAAATGTGCGCGAAACGGCAATAATCGCGCGACATATAAAGTAGATCGGTAACGGTGAAATATTGCGCGCCGCCCCTAAGCCCACGGGAATCGCCAGCAAAACGCCCAATACTGTAGAGGTAAGCGTCATGGTCAAACTTTCCAGCAGCCCCGCCACGATGTCGTCGTAGCGGCTGACAAAATCGGGCTGCATAAAGGCGCCCAAGAAGTTAACCGCCCGCCCCGCGCCTTCTGCTACCCGCGCCCAGTTGACTTCTACCGAGGCGAGCGCCAACACCAAATAGACCACCGCGCCAATCACCAGCCCCCAACGCAAGCGCGGGTTCTCAACCAATGGCAGGCGTCGCCACTGCCCTCGCTGAGCAGCCTGTTGGCGCGTCTGCTCTTGTGTTAGCTGCGTCTCTGCCCGTTCGTTCATTGAGCACTCCCTGCTGCCATCGGCGGCAGGCCGCGCCGGTAAGAAGACGCTTCTGAAGTATCATCAGACGTGTCGCCGTCCATCGGTTCAGGGGTTGTATCCCAATCCTCTTCGCCATAAATGGTCGTGAGCATCTCACTGGTGAGCTCACTCGGCAGGCCGTCAAAGACAATTTTTCCAGCGCGCAGGCCAACAATTCGGTCGGCAAACTGCTGAGCCAACGCGACATCGTGAATATTGATGATTGCCGCCAAATCACGCTCAGCACACAGCTCGCGAATCAGACGCATGATTTGACGCGAGGTTTTCGGGTCGAGGCTGGCGGTCGGCTCGTCAACTAGCAGTAGCTTGGGGCTCTGCAGCAGCGCACGGGCGATACCGACACGCTGACGCTGGCCGCCAGAAAGAGCATCGGCGCGCTTATCGATGGCGTGAGGAAGCCCTACCCGCTCAAGCAACCGAAAGGCTTCGACCACCGCTTCCTGGGGATAACGACGCAAAAAACTGCGCCAAAAACCGACATAACCGAGCTGGCCTGATAGCACGTTCTCCATCACGGTAAGTCTGTCTACCAGGGCATACTCCTGAAAAATCATCCCCATTGATCGTCGTGCATGGCGAAGCTTATGACCTGAGAGCTTGGTCAGCTCGGTGTCTTCCAGGCGAATGCTGCCCTGGGTGGGTTCAACTAACCGGTTTACACAGCGGATAAGAGTACTTTTACCCGCGCCGGACGGCCCAATCAGCGCCATCACCTGGCCTTTGGGCAGCGTGAGTTCAATATCTGTTAGCGCCCGATCCCCGGTGGGGTAGCGCTTGCCTACGCCGCTAAGTGTTAACATTTTTCCCACCTCGTCTATATAGCGAAACGGCCAGAAAGGTTAGCCTTCCTGGCCGAGCAGTACCGTCTACCTAAACGATCAGTCGCAGTCGTAAGTCACACCGTTAGCATCAGCGATAGTGCGAATCACGGCCCAGTTTTCCTGATAGGTAATCGGAATAAACTGCGCTTCACCGGAGTTGGCGAATTCGGATTCAAGGGCAGTGCCTTCCCAGTCGTAGCTGAAGAACGCATCCTGAATTTTTTCGGCAAGTTCCGGGTTCAGGTTATTCGCCAGCCCGTAAGCGGTGGTGGGGAAGGTATCGGAGGTGTAGATCACTTCGTAATCGCCCTCTGTCACAACATCACGTGCCAGCATGCGGCGTGCCACTGAGTTGGCGATGGCAGCGGCGTCGTAGTCTTCGTTCACCACACCTAAGATAGAGTTGTCGTGGGAGCCAGAAAAGGCAGTTTCAAAATCTTCGCCCGCTTCCATACCGTACTCGGAGCGCAGCAGTGCAGAGGGCGCGCGGAAACCGGAGTTAGAGGTCTCAGAGGTAAAGGCTAGCTGGCGTCCTTCCAGGTCTTCAACGGTCTCGATGCCGCTGCCAGGATAAGTGATGATCTCCATTTCGTAGCCAAAGCTACCGTCCTCGGCCGCCATCATGGCAAACGGACGGAAACCACCGCAGTTGACCGCGACCGGTACACCACCGGTGTTAAAACCGGCGACGTGCAAACGGCCAGCGCGCAGTGCTTCCTGCTGGGCGGCGTTGGACTGCACGGGGAAGAACTGAACTTCTTTACCCGTTGCTTCGCTTAGATGCTCCAGAAAGTCAGACCATACGTCAGCGTAAACCGCAGGATCTTCCACCGGCGTATAGGCAAACACAAGCGTATCGGGATCGGCCCACTGTGACTCATCGCTAGGCGCATCAGCGATCATATCGCCATCGTTATCGACATAGCGCGATGAAAGATCCGCTGACGCATTCACCGCGACCAACGCGAAAGCGCTGGCAACGGCGGCGCTGATCAATGTGCGGGGAAGCGCATGGGCAAGCGAGGAGATCTGCATGGGGCACCTAAAGCGTTGTTAAAAGATAGCCACAATCCTGACCACTTCAGATGACAACGGCGGGGCATTTATATGACCGCTTGGTGACGATTTTGCTAACGTAACATGACATTGGCGCATTACTGGCTAACGCAGCTACCGCGACGCTCAACAAACAGGCTGTTACCAGGAATTTTTTTGGCTTGATGCTTCAGTTCAGACAGCTCAGCGGCAATATCCAGCGCTCTGCAAGTAGCTGTATCGGTAACAGGTTTTACTGCAATCGACACGCTGACAAAGGGGAAAAACGTCACGCTATTTTGTCGGTTTTCAGTCTGAATCCCGCCTTTCAGCCGGTCCGCTTCTTCATAGAAACCGGGGGCCATCACTTCAAATGAGCGCAGGATTTGGCCGCACACGCTCTCCCAATGGCTGTGCGGTAGCAACATCATAAAATCATCACCGCCAATATGGCCGATAAAGCCACCAGCGCTTTCTACCTGGGCCTGCAGCAGCCGGGATAGCGAAATAATCACCTGATCGCCCCGGGCATAGCCGTAAGCATCGTTAAACGCTTTAAAATTATCCAAATCGACATAAGCGGCGGCAAAGCCCTGCCCGGCGGCTAAATAAGCGACCAGCGTTTCGTTAATCAGGATATTGCCCGGCAAGCCGGTCAACGGATTGGCATGGCGCGCGTGGCGCACCTGAATCGCGGTGATTTCACGCAAAAGGTCAACGATATTACCCATGCCTACGTAATCACCTTCATCATTGGTGATCACAAAGTCTTCCTGCTCAATATCGTGGCTATCGGTCAGTTGCTGGCTCAACACCTCAAGCGGGGTATCTGCTTCAGCCACCAGCATGCGTACATCGGCCACGTCCAATACGCAGCGTTTGGCATACAGCGCATGGCTATAAGGGTTGGTGAACAGGGTTAAAAAAGCATTGCGACGTACCACTGCCACGGGCTTACCGTTCTCCAATACGGCCACACAGCGCAAGCTGGGTTGGCGGCGAAACCGCTCGGAGATGAGTGGCACTGCGCAGTCAGTGGTGATGGCCTCAATCGTGCGCAAAATCGAGCGCGCAGTGCGGCCAGCAGGGCTTTTTAACTGGGTTGTCGCGGGCAGCACCATGTTGAGCTGTAAAGGCGGCTGCGGGCTTGGCCGAGCAAAATAGAAGCCTTGCAGTAGCGCGAGCCCACGGTCGAGTTCCCACAAGCAGAGATGCTCCGCCGCGGTCTCCACGCCTTCGGCTATTAGCTGGCAATCCAAGCTGCGCGCCACATCAAGAATCGAGCGAAGAAATTCGCGCTTCGCAGGCTCCTGATCAATCCCTGAGATAAAGTGCCGATCAAGCTTGACGAAATCGGGCCGCAGCTCTGACCAGTGGCGCAGGCTTGAGTGCCCTGCCCCCAAGTCATCCAGCGCCACCTGAAAGCCCATATCACGGTAGTGATCCACCGCTTGGCGCATGAGCTCATAGTCATGAATCGGCACATGCTCGGTGAGCTCAATCACTACTCGCTCTGGGGGCAGGCCGCTCTCACGAATGAAGCCCAACGTTAAGCCTTCGCGAAAATCACGCTCAACGATGGTTAACGGCATGACGTTAAGAAAGAGCAGGCCGGGCAATTCAAGTTCGGCAAAGCGCTGAATCGCCAAGCGTCGGCAGAGTAAATCTAACTCCACTAGCTGCCCTGCCTGGGTGGCCACATCAAACAGCCGTAACGGCGAGTGCAGCGGTGACGTTTTGGGGCCACGAATCAGTGCTTCGTAGCCATAAATCGCCTGCTGGTTGGCATCCACAATGGGCTGAAAGAGCACCTGCAGCTCTTCGGTCGCAATAATTTGGTTAAGCCACTGCGCTTCTTGTGCGGTCATTTGCCTACTGTCCTATTCATCAGCCCCCGTTTACCTTCACAAGGCAGCCGGGTACTGATGTGCAGCCTTCCCTAGCGGTGATTGGTAGGCTGCAAGCATGCGTCATTTTCGTGACGCTATCATGACAAATGGCTAATCAGGCAGTGAACACCCAACCCCGCTTTTAGCGACAGACACTATTTATTGAAGGGGCTTTTCAGGCGGCGGAAAGACCACATCGCAGCCATCAGCATCCAGCTGGCGAATATCAATCGGGTGCCCTTTTTCGTCCAGCGTTACCAAGCCAATGCCGCTGGCGTTCCAGAGCCGTTCGCCCGCGCTGGCGCGGTCGGGGTCTCGGGGGTGAACGCTCAGTTTGCGACGCTTGGTAAACCAGTTGAGTGGCGACAACGGCGCATATAACCAGCGGTTCAACCGATCAAAGGTATTGAGCAGAGTGGTGGGAAAGGTGTTTTTAATCCCACTCGACGTGATTTGCCATAGGTGGGGGGAGCGCCGCTGATGACGAACCACGATGTCGTAGACAAACGAGTAGTGCACATCGCCCGACAAGATCACGTAGTTGCCGGGGGTTTTGGAGTGTTGCCATATTTGCAGCAGCGTATTGGCCGCCCCGCGATGGGCCATCCAGTTCTCAGCATCGACCACTAATGGCTTACCCAGCGCGGTAAAGATTCTTTGAATACTCTCAATCAATTTGACGCCAAACATCGGGGCGGGCGAAATGATCACCGCGCTTTTGGCCCCCATTAGCGCTTGTTGCATCTCCATCAGCGCTTCCCAATCCATCAACCCAGAAGGATGATTAAGATTGCGCTCGCTGCGCCAACGGCGGGTTCGGGTATCCAGCACGATTAAGGTAGGCGTACCCGGCACTTGAAACTCCCAGCCCTGAAAACGCAGTAGCCGCTCAATGAAGCCATCTTGCTCGGCGCATACCAGCGGCTGGCTGCCATCACCCAGCAGCGTCGAGGCATGATGGGTTAATGGATTGAGCTTATCAGGATCGTTCCCCCAGGCTTGGCAGAGCAAATAAGCCACCAGGGCGTTACCGATAATGCGCTTCGAGAACGGATGGCCGTAAGCGGCGAGCTCCCAGTCAGCGGAAAGGTTCCAGTCATCGGTCACATCGTGATCATCGAAGATCATCAGGCTGGGTAAGTGCGCCATCAGCCGCGCACACTGCGGCAAACCAGCCACGAAGCTGTCTATCACCGCGTGCTCTTGACGATAGAGCTCGGCATTTTTTTGATCTAAAGCAGGCGCGTCGAACGTAATCACTCGCCAGGGCACCGGGGACCATACCAGACAGTACATGGCGAGCATTTCAGCCAGTGTCATCAAATGGTTCTGCGCATTCGCCGACGTAAAGACCGGCTTCTTGACGCCGCTGAAAAAGCGCTTGCGTAGCGCCACATTTTTGGTCACATCCGGCAGCAACTCAGCGCGCTGATAGTAACTATCGGGCGAGTCATAGAGGGCTTGGCTATCGTCCACCGTGGCGCCTTCCAGCCACTCATCCACCAACCCTAGCCGCGCTATGAGCGCATGCACGGCGCGCAGCATAGGGCCAGCAACATCGTCAGCATAAATTTGATCACCGGTCATCAGCAGCCAAGCGGGCCACTCGGCTGGGGCGCCTTGCTGCTCGGCGAGCCAGTTATCGGCGCGCACCAGGCCATCGGCACTGTCGTGATGGGGTTTGCGGCAGGAACCATGCATTAGGCGGTGATGCCGTGAGGCAATCACAAAGGCGGGATAAGCGTCGCCGTCATAACATAGCCATGGCGCCCACTCGGGCAATGAGCGCCACTCGCCCTGCTGGGTTTCCACCTGCAGGTCATACTCAATGCGCTCATCGCAGGGCAGCGGTGACTCCAGCTCAATATCAATTAGATAGATAAAGGCACGCTGGCCGATCGGAATGCACTGCTGGTGATGCGCCAAACCAATCGACGCAGCATCACTCTGCCCAGGCCGCAGTATTAGCGTCATATTTAATCGCCGAGTGGCGACCATCCAAAGTACCAGCCGAGTCGTGCTGATGCGTCTTAATAAGGGGCCGACTAATATATCGGGCAGCGTATCAGTGCCATTCATCCAATGAAGTCTCCGTTATCCATGCGCCACCACAGGCAGCTCGACGACTACCTCTAACCCGCCGGTGCTGGCGCGAGTAAGATGCATTTGGCCGCTATAAAGGGCGACAAGATCGGTCACAATGGCCAGCCCCAGACCACTGCCCGAGCGGTGCTCATCTAACCGTTGACCACGCTGAATCGCCTGCTGGCACTCTGCCTCCGACATGCCAGGGCCGTTATCGCTAACGGTTAAAATCAACCGCTGACCGTCAACTTTCACGTTAAGCTGCACCTCGCTATGCGCCCAGCGCAGCGCATTATCCATCAAGTTACCCACCAGCTCTTGGATATCTTGCTCATCCATTTGCACTCTGGTTTTCTGGCCCCAGCTTTGGCGCAGCACAATACCGCGCCGCTGGGCGAGCCTGGAGAGTCCATTCAGCAGCGGCGTTAGCGTAGGGTGTAGATCAACAGGTGCAAAGCGCACCCCTTCACCCGCCGCGGACGCTCGAGCCAAGTGATGACGTACCGCGCTATCCAAACGCTCCAACTCTACCGCCCAGGCGGCACGGTTCGCTTCTGGAAGCTGACGAAGTTGCAGGCGCATCACACTCAGCGGTGTTTTCAACGCATGGGCAAGATTGCCCGCGGTATGGCGTCCGCGCTCGATCAAGCGCTGATCGCGTGCCAACACCGCGTTCATTGAGGCCGCCAGTGTCGCCAACTCTTCCGGTAAGCGGGTGTCCAACTGTTCGCTGCGCCCCTGCTCCACGTCATGAAGATTGGCGTGCATGCGGCGTAGCGGCGCTAACCCCCAGCGTACTTGCAGTGCTAACACGCCGAGTAGCAACACGCCCAAGCCGATCAACCCGCCCCACAGCAGATGTTGGAATTCACGGATATCGTTGGCGAGCACATCGTCTCGGGCGGCCACGCTGATATGCAGCGGTTCCTCTAACGGGGCCAGGTAGATATCGCGCTCCACCACGCGCAGCGATTGCCCCCGCGGGCCGATTAATGAGCGCGCACTGAGATTTTCATTCTCCACCACTGGCAGGCGTTGATCCCATAGTGAGCGAGAGGCCAGGGTATGTTGCCCGCCATCGGTGATTTGCCAGTACCAGCCGGAGTAGACATTCTCAAAACGCGGGTCGCCCAGCGCCCGGTCATGGACAAGCTGCTGCGCTAAACGGTCATAAGTCACGCCCGCCATGATGACATTAAGCGTCGCGCCAAGACGATCATCAAAGGCCTGAGTGGCCGAGGTATGGTAATGGTGAGAAAGTAGCGTGCCAGCGATAGGCAGGGCCAGCCCCACCATCACTAACACGGCCAGCAATAGCCTCAGGCTGATGGAACGCCGCGCCCAACGACCCCGCCAAGCCGTTTTGGCTTGACTCATTCGCTGCCGGGCTCTTCTGCTAACAGCCGATACCCTTGGCCCCGCTGGGTGGCAATTCGCCAACTGCCCAACTTACGGCGCAGGCGGCTGACCTGAACGTCAATCACGTTAGAATCAGGTTCATGGTCACGGTCGTAAACATGCTCTGAAAGCTCGGTACGGCTCACCACTCGCGGTGCGGCATGCATTAAATAGCCCAGCAGGCGCGTCTCCTGTGCGGTTAAGCCGACCGGGCGCCCTACCAACGTCACGTGCTGGGTGTGGGTGTCTAAACTCAGTTCGCCCACTTTGAGTACTGGGTGGGCGTGTCCGTGGCTGCGGCGCACGAGGGCGCGCAAGCGAAACAGCACTTCCGCTGGCTCGAACGGCTTAGTGACATAGTCATCCGCGCCAGCGGTAAACCCCGCGGCTTTATCCGCCCACCGCTCACGAGCAGTTAGAATCAGCACAGGCAGATCAATGCCGTCTTCCCGCCACGCCGCTAGCCAGCGCGTGCCGTCTCCATCGGGTAGCCCTACATCTAAAATCAGTGTGTCGTAGGCTTCAGTACGTACTAAAAAATCAGCATCCTGACCGGTCGCCGCATGCTCTACCAGCCAGTCACCATCACGCAACGCTTGGCCCAACTCACGCGCTAGCGCTTGATCGTCCTCTACCAGCAAACACTTCATTGGCTAACTACCCTTTTCGATAACGACTTGGGAATACAAATAACGCGATGGCAACTAGGCGTGTCGTAACGGCTCTAGCGGCGCATATCATTAATACGCACGCCCTCGATAGACATCAGCTGGCCATTATGGCCATCGAATTCAAATTCGACGACTTGACCCTGCGGGCCGAGCAGCTTGATTTCGTACTCCACGTACCCTCCTTCACGCTCCACTTCTACCTCCAGCACGTCGCCTATGTAGTGAGCTTCCAGCCAATCTAAGATGGTGTCGAGGGGAACAACCTCTCCGCGGCCTACTTCGCCATGCAACGATTCCCATGGCTGGTCACCCACCGCACTACCCGCCAGCAATAGCACCAGGGCCAAGCCAGTGACATTGCGCCGAGCGCTTCGCGGTATGCTGCGTAGCGGCTTTATAAAGTGACGGAGGAGTTTACTCATAGTGTCAGCATGCCAAAGACAACATGAACGCTAGATGAACAGTTTTGTCAGCTTAAGGAAAGTATAGCGATGGTATAAATTCCCTGTCGCATTCGTTGAGTGTCAGTCACTCATTCACGTTTAAATACGTAAAGAAGGAATTTGCTATGAATACCATGAAAAAAATGCTGCTGATCCCAACCTCTGCCCTGCTACTTGCAGCGGCGGCGGGCAGTGCCCAGGCCGATTCGCTGCCGATGGATCGCATCGATGACGTATTGACCCATTCCAATGATTACGGGTTCAGCCACTACGAAGAAATTAGCGTTAAAGGTCGCGGCCGCGTAGAAGTAGAAGGGTGGCTGGACGAGGAGTGGTACGCCGATGTGGATTTCTCCCTTGATAACGGTGATACGCTAGAAGAGAAACGCGAGCGCCTAATTACCGGTGCCTGGGGCATGAGCGAAGACGATATCCGCCAGGCCTTAGACGTTGCCCGCCAGGAAGGTATGGTTGAGTTTGAAGATCTTGATATCGACAAGAGCGGCATCATCGATATCGAAGGCCGCGGTGAAAATGGCCGTGAGCTGGAAATCAGTGTGCGTCAGGGCTCTTCTGAAGTTACCCAAATTGACCGCGATTAACAGTCTTAGCTAATCGCTTTGCGGGCTCCCTATAGGGAGCCCGCTGCGCTTTAAGCGTCTTTAATCAACGACAGTCCTGACAGTTTCCCCGGGCCATAATAGCGGCCGCAATGCGTTCGATGCCCTGGCGATAGGCAGCTTGTCGGTAGGTGATATCCTCCGTGCCTGCGCGCGTTAACACCTTGCCAGCCTCTTCACTCAGCAGTGCGTCCAAGCGTTCATTCACCTGGGCTTCACTCCACTTTTCTCCCGCCCGGTTTTGCAGCCACTCAAAATAACTGACGATCACGCCGCCTGTATTGGCGAGCACATCCGGCAGCACCGGCACATTACGCTTGGCAAGCGTTTGATCAGCATCGCTAGTCAGTGGTCCATTGGCGATCTCTAAGATAGCGCCTGCTTTCACCTCGTGCACATTGTCGCAGTGAATTTGGTTTTCAAGCGCCGCCAGCGCTAATACATCCACGTCCAACGCCAGCAGCTCATCCCCCGTCATCGCTTTCCCTGCTTGGCTGTCGGTCACCTTACCGCTATTCGACTTAGCCTGTTTAACAGCCTCAATATCGAGTCCATCTGAGTGGTAGCAAGCACCAGTGGTATCGGATACCGCGACGATACGATAGCCACGTTCACTGGCTAACCGCGCAAAGTGGTAAGCCGCGTTACCAAACCCCTGCACCGCCACAGTGGTCTCTTCCGGTTGTCGCTTTTCACGCTCGGCCCACAAATCGAGTACTTTTAGCGCGCCTCGCCCCGTGGCGGCCACTCGCCCTGGCGAACCGCCTAACGGTAATGGCTTTCCGGTAATGGCCGCGGGCACTTTAGCCCGCACGATTTGCTCATACTCATCAATCATCCACCCCATGACCGTGGCATCGGTATTCACATCGGGGGCAGGAATATCCCGGTCAGGGCCCATAATGTCGGCAATGGCACGAATATAACCACGCGCTAGCCGCTCACGCTCTAGTGAAGAGAGCGCCTTGGCATCCACCTGGATGCCCCCTTTCCCGCCGCCATAAGGTAAGCCAACCACCGCGCATTTAACCGCCATCCAGAAACTTAGCGTAGTGACTTCATGCTGGTTAACATCGGGATGAAAACGCACACCGCCTTTGGCGGGCCCTAAACTGGTGTCATAGTGGACTCGCCAGGCGGGAAAAGCTTTTAAGCTGCCGTCGTCCATCCGCACGGGAATACTCACCTGCAGTGAAAGACTGGGCTGCATAAGGCGCGCCTGGGCATCCGCGTGAATATCGAGCGCCTTGAACACATCTTCCAAGCGTGAACGGGCATCCTCAAACAGCGCCGCGCCTATTTCTGGTGTTAGTGTTCGGGGAGCCGTTTTTTCAGCCTGCTTTTGGGGCACTTGGCTATTCGTCGTTTTGGCCGTTTGATTTTTCGACTTAGCCTTTTTCGTCTTAGCATTACCCATGCAATACGCTCCTTTCCTTGGCCAGGGTAGGACTTCAAGAGATTAACGTTATAACGTGTTTACAGCGTAGCAGCTGGCGGCCAAACCATAGCACTGAGCTAATCAATGAGTTGAGGAGAAATTCGTGCTGAATGAAGGCGGTGATGGCGCGGTGAATGAGAAGAAACCTGGCACAGCGGTGCGGTTGGATTCAGGACCCTTTTATTCAGGGCTAAGTGACCCCGTACTACGCGATATAGCTTGGCTAATCGCCACACCGGACATTGTGGAGCTGCCGCCGCCCATTCCCTGCGCAGGGCGCCCCACTATGGAAGAGCTGGGGCTTGAGCGCGCACTGCTTCCCTGGCTACGCCAGCTTGGCCGACCGCCGTTGAGCGCATTGAACGGAAGCCGGGCGATGCGCATGGGTCATTATCACGAACGGCTGTGGCACACGCTGTTAGACCACGCACCGAATACGCGGCTGCTGGCCCGCAACGTGCGTATCAGCCGAAAGCGCAATACGCTCGGCGAGCTGGATATGCTCTACCGAACGCGTGCTAACCCGGCACCGGTGCATTTGGAAGTGGCGATCAAGTTCTACCTGGGGCTGCCCGAGGGGCCAGGCGCGGCCACCAGCCAAAGCCGCTGGATTGGCCCCGGCGGGTTAGACAGCCTAGCGCTTAAGTGTGGTCATTTGCGCCGCCATCAATTGCCGCTTTCCACAACGGTACCCGCGTTGGAAACACTCACTCATTGGCTGACGCCACGGGACATTGGGGTTTCTAGTAAGGAGTTAGGCGAGCAGCTAACCCAGCGACTGGCAATGCCGGGCGTGCTGTATTATCCCTGGCACGCGGTAATGCCAGCGCCCGAAGGCGCGACAGCCGATCACCGCCGTGGGACGTGGTGTTACTTACGCGATTGGCCTGAGATGGCAGCCCGCTTTCCCACCATGCCGAGAATGGTCTGGCTGGAAAAACCGCACTGGCTAGCACCGCCTTTAGATAGCGCCTTTCGTCCCGCTAAGGAGGTACTGCCCGCCATTATCGAACAGGTTCACGCCTGGCGCGCTCCCCAGCAAGTGATGCTGCGTTACTCAGAAAGAGAGGATAATGAACAACGTTATGAGCGGCTGTTTTTAGTGCCCGACAACTGGCCACGGCAAGTACCTCTACCGCCACGCATTCGGGACTAAATGACGACAAGATTATCGCGATGAATCAGCTCGTGGGCCTCAACGTAACCAAGGATCGCTTCAATCTGGTGGCTGGGCTGGCCTGCCAACTGGCGCGCTTCTTCGGCGCCGTAGTTAACCAGACCCTTGGCCACTGAGGCGCCCTGTTCATCCACACACACCACCATATCACCACGCTTAAAGCTGCCCTGCACATTGCGCACGCCGACCGCTAATAGGCTAGAGCCTTTATCGCGCAGTACTTTCACCGCACCGGCATCCAGTACCAGCGTGCCGCGCACCTGCAATTGCCCCGCCAACCAGCGTTTGCGCGCCGCCATGGGCACTTGATCCGGGCGCAACAGCGTGCCTAACGACTCGCCCGCCATAATCCGGTTGATAACATCAGGCTGGCGTCCACTGGCAATCACCGTGACCGCCCCAGAGCGCGCCGCTAACTGCGCCGCGCGCACTTTGGTGGTCATACCGCCCCGCCCCAGCGCTCCCCCGCTGCCTGCCATAGCGGCTAGGCGAGGGTCGTCCGCGCGCCCTTCGGCAATCATCTGGGCGTTGGGGTTGTGGCGCGGGTCGGCGTCAAACAGGCCTTCCTGGTCGGTCAATAGCAGCAGTGCATCCGCTTCCAGCAAATTGGCGACCAGCGCCCCTAGCGTATCGTTATCGCCGAAGCGGATCTCATCGGTTACGACGGTGTCGTTTTCATTAATTACCGGCACCACACGCATCTCTACTAACGTGCGTAGCGCCGACAGCGCATTCAGGTAGCGCTTACGGTTAGAAAGATCGTCGTGGGTAAGCAGGATTTGCGCGGTGAGCATGCTGTGGCGGGCAAAGTGTTGTTCATAACACTGGGTCAGACCATTCTGGCCAACGGCAGCGGCCGCCTGAAGCTCATGTACAGCGCTGGGGCGCACTTGCCAGCCCAGCCGCACCATGCCCGCCGCCACCGCGCCAGAAGAGACCAGCACTACCTCTATCCCCTGCTGATGCAGGGCGGCAATTTGATCGACCCAGCCACCAATGGCGGCTTCGTCCAGGCCACGGCCATCGTTAGTGAGTAGCGCACTGCCAATCTTCACCACGACCCGCCGCGCGCGGCTCAGCGCGCCTCGCCCTAGGATTTGCTCGTTACTTTCCATGCCACCCCACCTTCACCAGGCACTGACACTAAGGCGCGTACTCGACTTCAACATCGTAATCATCGTCGTCGAAGTCTTCATCATCTTCATCGTCACGCTTACGGCGACGCCCCAAACGATCTTCGGTACGCGCAACCGACTCTTCTTCCATGCGGCGGCGCATTTCCTGCTCACGGGCCAGCGCTTCTTCATCTTCATTCTCAAGACGACGCTGCTCAGTCAACCAGCGGTAGGCTGCCTGAACCAGCTTATCGGTGCCGTCGCTGCTGATCGCCGAAATGCGGAACACCGGGCCTTCCCAGTTGAGCGCCTGGATAATCTTCTGAGCGCGCTCTTCACGCTCCTCTTCCGGCAGCAGGTCAAACTTGTTCAGCACCAGCCAGCGTGGCCGCTCGGAAAGCGCTGGCGAGAATTGCCCCAGCTCGTGAACAATGGCCTTGGCAGCCTCGACCGGATCAGACTCGTCAAACGGCGCGACATCGACCACGTGAAACAGCAGCCGCGTGCGCGTCAGGTGCTTCAAAAAACGTAGCCCTAAGCCTGCGCCTTCAGAGGCCCCTTCGATCAAGCCGGGTACGTCGGCCATGACGAAGTGCTCGTGCATCCCCAGTTTTACCACGCCCAAGTTGGGCACTAAGGTGGTGAACGGGTAGTTAGCGACCTTGGGCTTGGCAGCCGACACCGAGCGAATCAACGTCGATTTACCCGCGTTGGGCATGCCTAGCAAGCCAACATCGGCCATCACTTTCATTTCCAAACGCAGGTTGCGGCGATCGCCATCGGTGCCCGTTGTGGTGCGGCGGGGCGCGCGGTTGGTCGAGGACTTAAAGTGGATATTACCCAATCCACGCCGTCCACCTTCGCCCACCAAGACCACTTGACCGATTTCGGTCACATCAGCGATGACTTCCAAGGTGTCTTCATCGATCACCGTAGTGCCCACCGGCACTTTTACGTGCAGGTCTTCACCGGCCTTGCCACTCATTTGACGGCCCATGCCGCCCTGCCCGTTCTGGGCTTTATAGAAGCGCTGGAATTTAAAATCGATCAAGGTATTAAGTGCATCGTCACCAATCAGGTAAACGCTGCCACCATGACCGCCATCGCCCCCATCGGGGCCGCCCCTGGGCACATATTTTTCGCGGCGAAAGCTAAGACAGCCATTGCCGCCTTTGCCCGCCTCAACAATAATCGAGGCTTCATCGACGAACTGCATTGGATACTCCCGGCCGCTTCCGCCGCCCTAATATGCACTGCTTTTTTCCCAACCGTTTATTCCCACCAGCATACTGGCAAAGACTGACCGGTAAAGTCATAGTGGAAAAGCGTATTGGAAAAGAGATTTAACCGACAAAAAAGCCCCGCCATAGCGGGGCCTTTTTTTCTCGTAATTTTTTCTTACAGCTCTTTTAAGCCAATTACGAGCGCAACGCTGACCGTTTAGGCAGAAACGATGCTAACAAACTTGCGGTTTTTCGGACCTTTGGTCTCAAACTTCACAAAACCGTCGCTCAGAGCGAACAGAGTGTGGTCACGACCCAGGCCTACGCCAGTGCCCGCGTGGAAACGCGTGCCGCGCTGACGCACGATGATGTTACCTGCAGTCGCCGCTTGGCCACCGAAGAGTTTTACACCTAACCGTTTGGACTCGGAATCGCGACCGTTACGCGTGGAGCCGGCTGCCTTTTTATGTGCCATTGCAAAATCCTCCTAAGGGAATTGACTGCTTACGCAGAAATTCCGGTAATTTTGACTTCAGTGAACCACTGGCGGTGGCCCTGACGCTTCATGTGGTGCTTACGGCGACGGAACTTGATGATAGTGACTTTATCGCCACGGCCGTGGGAAACCACTTCGGCAGAAACTTTAGCACCACCGATCATCGGCGCACCAATGTTGAAGTCATCACCGTCTGCGACCATTAGCACTTCATCAAACTCAATCGTTTCGCCGGTAGCGACTTCGATTTTTTCAAGCTTGAGGGTTTGACCTTCTTGAACACGGTACTGCTTGCCACCGCTTTTAATAATTGCGTACATGTCGCTCTCCGGACTTGTCGTTAATGCCGGTTACGCCCCGCGTAACCAACGCTCATCGCCTTCCGCTCTTATCGACCTGCTGCGAGTGGCGCCCCTTTTGGAGCCATCTGACAGGGAGCATGATGAGTGGGTCGCGGATTATAACGACTATCGCTGCTTACCACAAGACCACAGGCCGTTGTCAATTGCTAAGTCCGTTAACGACTAAAGTGTAACCGTCGCTCGTATCTTGACGCCCAACAGGCAGCCCCATAGCATGACCCCAACACTTGACCACATCTACTCCACAAATACGGGCGGCACTTACCGCCTCCATCTGCCGCGATGAACGGATTCCATGACCGCCAACGTCTCCTCAGCCCAGCCCGTCAGCCCAACGCCTTCACCGCTGCACGCCGTGGTGGCCGATGACTTCGCCGCCGTCAACCGCACAATTGTCGAGCAGCTCAATTCCAAAGTACCGTTGGTTGAAACCATCGGCCAGTACATTACCGAAAGCGGCGGCAAACGGTTGCGCCCTTTATTGGCACTTCTAGCCGCTCGCTCACTCGACTACACCGGCGACAAGCATATACCGCTGGCCACGCTGATCGAGTTTATGCACACCTCCACGCTGCTGCACGATGACGTGGTGGACGAATCGCATATGCGCCGCGGCAAGAAAACCGCCAACGATGCCTGGGGCAATGCACCATCGGTATTGGTTGGTGACTTTCTCTATGCCCGCTCGTTTCAAATGATGGTTGATGTCGGCTCGATGCGCATCATGGCAATTCTTTCCGGCGCCACCTGCATCATCGCCGAAGGCGAAGTGCTGCAGTTGACCAATATCGGCAACCCCAGCATCTCAGAAGAGGATTACTTCGAGACCATATTAGGCAAAACCGCCATGCTGTTTGAAGCGGCCTCCCATAGCGGCGCCGTATTGGCGGAGGCAACGCCGGAACAGGAGAAAGCGCTCCAGTACTACGGCCGCTATCTAGGCTTAGCCTTCCAACTGATTGACGACCTGCTGGACTACCAGGGCGACGCCGATGCCATGGGCAAAAACGTTGGCGACGATCTAGCCGAAGGCAAGCCAACGCTGCCACTGATCCACGCCATGGAGCAAGGCACGCCGGAACAGGCCAAGCTGATTCGTCAGGTGATTCGCGATGGTGGGCTTGAGCAGCTAGACGCCGTGCTGGAAATTATTCACGCCACCGGCGCACTCGACTATACCCGCCAGCGCGCCGAAGAGATGGCTGATAAAGCCCTGCAGCAGTTGGAAGCCTTGCCGCCCAGCGCCTACCGCGACAGCATGGCCCAGTTGGCCCGCTTAGCGGTTGATCGCCAAGCATAAAATTCGCCACAACCCTTGCTTAAGGGCTTGAAAAAGCACGCTTGGCTCAGTATGATCCACCTCCGTTATTGAGAACAGATGCACACTTCTCAATAACTTTCGGAATATAGCTCAGCTTGGTAGAGCGCTGCCTTCGGGAGGCAGAGGTCGTAGGTTCGAATCCTGCTATTCCGACCAAGAATACTATTAAAAACGGTCACTTAGCTAACACAGCAAGTGGCCGTTTTTTGTTGTGTCTGACGCTAGGTGACATATAGGTAGCACTGGAGTCAAATACACCACAGAATGATGCGATACGACACATTCTGTGGTGTATCGCTTGCGCTGTTCACTTAAAGTGTCAAACTACAGATATGTACTACAAAGTAAATCACACCCAAAAACTTCAATTCTGATCACTTGCTTGGTCAGGTTGATTGAGCTTTTGAAAGCACCTAGCAATAAGCTAGGGGGTAAACCATGACCGCATTCACTAACATAGGGCTTTATAGCCCCAAGCAAGCAGAGCGCCTGATTGGCGTAGAAGCGGATAAAATTCGCCGCTGGCTCATGCCTGCACGGTCGTCTAAGGGCCCTCTCTGGGAACCCGAACCCCAAGCGTTAGGCGCAGAAGACACCCTCAGCTTTAAAGATCTGCTCGAACTCCGTGCTGTGGCTAAATTCCGTAGCCACAATGTGAGCTTAACGGTCATCCGTGAAGCATTGCATGAATTAAGTGAGCTTCTACAGCGGGATTACCCACTCATCAATCCCCAGCTGTGTACCGATGGCCAAAAAGTATTCCTCAAAGCACTAGAGGAAAGCGGCCAAACAGCAGTGATTGACCTGGTTAAGCGCCAAAACGTATTCGAAGATGTGATAGTGCCCTCACTCAGGGCAGGCATCGAATTCGATGCAGAGGGAGACCCTGTGCGCTGGCATCCAGACCCCGAAGATCCCAGCATCGTGATCGACCCACGCTTTGCATTCGGCAAGCCCATCGTGCTGCCTAGCCACATGCCCACCAGCACACTAGCCCAAGCAGCCGAGGTAGAAGGCAGCGCAGAAGATGCAGCCCGTGCGTATGATGTGACGCAAGAGGAAGTAGAGCGTGCCGTAAAATTCGAAGAAAGGATTTTATCGGGTGCACTTCTTCATTGACGAAAATATCAGTCCTCGCATTGCCAACGCACTTAACCACCTAGCCAAACTCTGCAGTGAAAGCCACACGGTTTTGCATGCCCGTGAGGTCAACGGCGGCCCTGGCATGCCGGATGAAGTATGGCTAGAACAGCTCAAGCAGTCTGATAAAACCTGGGTTATCCTTTCTAAGGATCGCTTTCAAAAAGGTGATCCTGAAAGGTTGGCCTTCGAGAATTGCGGGATCACCACGATTAACTTGGGTAACGACTGGAAAAAGAAGAACGTATGGGAAACAGCGTTGCGCTTGATTGAATGGTGGCCTGTCATATCAAAAGAAGTTTTACAGACCCCAGGGCCCATGCACTACGACCTGACCTGGGTAAAATCCACCAAACTGAAAGGTCGTATAAAAGCCGTCAAGTAACGCATATACCCCAAGGTTGGATTAGGTGTCGTGCGGTTCACTCCACATAGCCTTTTTTGTTGCCTTATGCTTATGCCGAGGCGCTGGCCCCAAGCGTGTTATTAAGCGGTAAATTCATCATGGAAAGTTATTGCTGTTGCAAAAAAAGTTATTGACCGCCCAGCTTGTCAGTCATCAGCTACACGACCCAAAACTGCGTTTGCACTATTCGTACATTTAACCTGTCAAGCACCACTCTTCCACGCATTCGGTAATCTCTTTTGAGGTATCACCTTGCTGGAAAGGAACTTTCATACTTTTTAAATAACGAGCAAAGTCGTCTGCTTCTTTCTCTGCCGACTGCAAGACTTCTGTACGCATGCTTTGCTTATTGGGACGCAATATAAATATTTTCCCCCCAGAGAATAGCTTTTCATTTAATGCTAGCGATATATCGCGATGGCCCATTAAAAGCTCGCTCTGAACTTTTTCGGCCGAGGTAAAATCAGCCGAAACAAGAGTTGCAGCTTCTCTTTTGCTATTAGGGCCCTCAGCCTCACGCCTGAAGGGTAGAAATATCTTAAAACCACCTTCAGTCATAATAATGGGGTCTTGCGGTACATACTTTGATGCAACATCTTTTCCAAATCGCTCAGACAAAGCATCGTACACACTTCGCGAAGCAGCTTTTCTCGTTATAGGTACATGACGAGTAGTTCTATGGGTTGTAATGCTTAAAGGCACCAAGTCAGAGACTAATCGGCTTAGGATTTGGTCAGCACTTTCTCCTTGCGCGAAGCCACCTTCAGTGAAGTGAAGCTGTGGCGTCCCTAATTCAAAGAAATTACTCTCGTCATTAACAAGTTCACTAGCGATCTGACATGCAAGTTGGGCATGAAAGATAGCTTCTTGCCCATATAGGCAGCGCAGTCGAACAAATTCAGCAATAGTATGAATTGCTCTTTTACCTTCGCTGTCTACGAACGCAATACCGATATTCATACGCTCACTGGCGGCCACGTCTGGAGTCCATTGGACGCGATACCATGTGCCCTTTACGGATGGCTTAGACACCGACTTCTGCTTTTTAAAAATCTCATCAATCAGCATGGTTACACCGCCAGCAGATTAAGAGCTTGGCTTAGGCGTGCTTCGCCCTGAGTCGCTCTGGTATGGAAAAAATTATCAATTGAGCTGAGTCTAGCAGGATCTGGCCCCAAGAATGCCCCCCACCAATAATCTAGCTCGGATTTTGCAAAGGCAAATGCATCAGGGTGTGATTTTGCCGCCCGGGTGATAAAAGCTGAGTCAAAAGGCAAACCATGCTCATGATGCATGATGGCCATCATCTGATTTTGATAGCTTGCACTCGGGTCAAGGCACTGGTCTGTCCACATCAGACGAACGGGAAGGTTGCTGTGATCGATAATGAAGGCATTTTTCTCGTCTTTAATTAAAAAGTTACCTAAATTTCTATCTTCATTAGCGGCCCAATCATCGAACGCGATCAGACGAGGAGCTCCATGCCAGCCACTAAGTAGTTGGCGTGTGAGACGAACAGCGATCTCGATCGGTAAATTTTCAAATCTGGAATTTGGTGAGCTACCAGGCGCTTCGCTGATAGCAAATGCGTATGGATATACGTCATTAGAAGCTATGCCAAGCGAATCAATGAGCGTATCACTAAGCTCAACAACGCCAGCATGTTCGGGAATGGGTAAATAGCAGGCACGGGCAATCACATAGCCAGTGATTTCATTAACCACACCCAGGTAACGATCATTGGTGAAGCATTTCAGATAGCTGCGTCGCTGCTCACCATCAGGCCAGCGTATGTCGCAGGCAAAAGTCTCAGCCATTGCCCCATCTTGGGCTCTACCCCTAAGGCTGCATACGTCATCGGCACCAATGAGCTTGATAACATAATTCTGCATCCTACCCCACCACATTTGAGAGTTTATGAGCTGCCAGCCCAATCAGGCAAAAATAAATCACAACACTTTATCCAATTGACAAGGAGTGGTGCATCACCACCTGCGTATTAACTGCACCTTGGCTATCAAGCCGTTGCCACCATTAATGGACAAAAAGTGTGTACTCTAAGTCAATGCAAAACCCTCAGCCACACCACATGGCTGAGGGTTTTGTTGCCGACAATATTCTGGCGAAGCGCTTGCGCAATGCGTGCTATTAGGTGACAACACCACTATGACAAATAAATTTAACCGATGATGTAAGCCTTTCGCTATAAGTTTGTAAGAAAAAGCCTACACCGCCCAACACCTAGCCTGCCTGACGACCATCCTCTTGAACTACTGTGCAGTCACAAAGCAGCCTTGACCACCATACCCTGGCAACAACCGCCCACTCGGCGAGACTTTAACAACCGATACTCACCTTCCCCTTCTGCGACCACCAGATCGACTTGGCCAAATGAACGTGCTTTATCCACCGCCCGCATATCCTTCGCGTGACAGTATCATCTGAGCTGCCCCTAACTTTCAGAACATCCCTGTGGGCCGCTAATACGATCCCGCTCACTCCGCTTAGCCTGATAAAGCGCATCGTCGGCGTCCTTGAGCAGCAATGAAAGACTTTCCGGATCTGCAATTTCCCTGCTGGCAAGCCCCATACTTAGAGTAACTAGTCCCGAACTTGTCACTGGGTGGGGGATAGCACTTTTATGCACACCGTTTCTGATTCTGTGGGCCACTTGCTGAGCTAGTGACATGGGCACACCCAGCATCAGTACCAGGAATTCGTCACCACCCAGCCTTATCGGATAGGTCTCACCCACTTTGAGGCTGCTTTGAATCACCTGTGCCACCTGCTGTAAACAAAGGTCACCCTGAAAATGCCCCAAGGTATCGTTGTAGGGTTTGAACTGATCAATATCGATCATCAAGGCTGCTACCTGAAAATGGCGCCCCTTACTCAACAGAATATTACTCAAACGCTCTAACGCCCGGCGATTGCCCATATCAGTAAGTAGATCAGTTTCCGCCGTGATCAGCGCATTCTGGTACTCCTGTTTTAAAGCAGTCGTCATGTTCTTAGCCTGAGTGATATCAACACCAATACCTAGGTGTAGACCTATCTCAGGAACCAGCGTTTCCGTCATCAACAGCCAGCGGCCATCCCATGCGTCAATTTCAAACTGGCGGTAGGTTCGTGTGCGACGCTTTGCTAACGCCGCCTGAATCCAGAACTCAATATCATCTGTCTCAGCAATCAGCCCATGGCCTTGGGAATAGTTGTCACGCACAATATCCGGCCAAGAGAGGTGTGCTCCCTGCGGATAGCAGATCAGGTCGTAGTAGTGGGCATTACCATAAAGCAACCAGTCCTGATTATCGAACAGGGAAATTGCTGCGCCACTATTATCAAACAGATGGGCCGCCACTGGCAGAATCTGCGCTAGTGGGTCGGAATTATCATTCGACGAAAACGTCACGACATCTGCCCCCTACGGTGCTTTGTATCCAGCTATAACAGATCGACTCCAACAAACCTATTAGATCAACGATAGTACTGCTCTTTAACCACTTTAAATTTACTTTTAGCCCCCATTTTTAAAGCCAGTATGAGAAGCGCAACTCCTCTTTCCAACTATCTTTTCAAGGCAAGACTGTCGCTGAAAGCGGGCAACTGTTGGCCTTGTCGAGTAGTTTAGTTCACGAAAGCAGATACCTAGCCTGCTAACAACTATGCTACGATCGTCGTTTGTGCTTTAAATCCTTTCCCTTCTTTTGATATGGAAAAAAGACCATTAGCCAACTAACACACATTAAGGCCGTCCTCCTTTTTGCCAGCACCATGACCGTGATGTCAGGGGCGATTATTGCGCCTGCGCTGCCGGGTATTAGCCGCCACTTCCCCGCCCAGCCCCAAGTGATCATTCAACTGATCCTGACCATTCCAGCGCTGATGATTACGCTTTTCAGTCCATTAATGGGTTATCTCGCCGACCGTTTTGGGCGCAAGAAACTGCTTCTAATGATGCTGTGTATCTA
Source organism: Vreelandella sp. DA03-1M (assembly GCF_055725665.1). NCBI lineage: Bacteria > Pseudomonadati > Pseudomonadota > Gammaproteobacteria > Oceanospirillales > Halomonadaceae > Vreelandella > Vreelandella sp. DA03-1M. The sequence continues at coordinate 234,342 of NZ_CM146798.1, read as the reverse complement.
TGGCTTTGCTGGGGTATCAGGCTTTTTTATTGATCGTGTGGATTTACTGTTAAGTTCACGGGCACTGATGGGCATTGCCGTGGCGGGCATCCTCAGTATTAGTACTACGCTGGTGGGTGATTACTTCGACGGCACCGAGCGGGTGCGCTTTCTGGGCTTGCAAAGTAGCTGCATGGCGTTGGGTGGGGTTATTTTTATCAACCTTGGCGGCCTGCTTTCCGACTGGAGCTGGCGCGGCCCATTTTTACTCTACTTAACCGGCGTACTTTTACTGCCTTACGCCTGGGCGATTCTACAAGAACCCAAGTCCAGTGATGGAGCTGGCAGTAATACAGGCAGTGCGCCGGTGAAGGTAGATTATATGCGTACCGGCATTGGCTACCTTATTGCCATGATCAGTATGGCGATGTTTTATATGTTCCCTGCGCAACTGCCTTTTTTGCTCTCGCAACAAGGGCCAATCAGCGGTGTAGCGATAGGCATCGCGCTTTCTATGTCAGCACTCACCGCCAGCATCGTTGCCTTTGGCTACGGCTACTACAAACCGTTTCTGTCGGTGATGACGATCTATGTCTTGGGATTCTTACTGGCGGCGACCGGCTTTTTAATCGTCGGCTTCACCCAAAGCTACGCCATGGCCATTGTCGGCGCGGCCATCTCCGGTTTTGGCTTAGGCGCCTTTATGCCGAACACCACTACATGGTTGATGCGAATCACTCCGCAGCGAGTCCGCGGGCGGGTATTTGGTGGCTTTACCTCGACCTTCTTCTTTGGTCAGTTTATCTCTCCCGTAGTCGTCGCCCCGGCGGTCATCTGGCTGGAGTCACTGCGTAATGTGTTTACCGGCATGGCGGTGGTGTGCGGTCTGCTGGCCGTCGTTCTGATCATCCTGGGCAAGACCACGCTAAAGGCAGACAGCCAGCTTTGAAAGGCGGCGAGTGCGCCGCCTGTTCTTATGCGGGTGGATGAATCAACCCAACCACACTGACCAGAATTAGCACCGCCCCCAGCACGCGGAAGAATAGTCCTGTGTCCGCTTTCAGCATATAGCGGTGGGCTTTCTCGCCGGCCAGGTGGCCAATGAAGGCACAGGGCAGCAACCACAGCTGGTGGATAAGTTGAAGGTCCACGCCTGCAATCAGGAACGAGACCATCTTGATGACCACCAGAATAAACCACAGCACAAACATGGTATCCCGCAGCTGCTCCTTGGCCACATGAGCAGCGAATACCGCCACAATGAGCGGCGCGCCAATCAGCGACGTACCGCTGACATAGCCCCCGAGCGCCAGCAGCACGTAGTCGACATATTTGTTTTTACTCTTGAACGGTCTGTTGAGTACGTAGCCAATGGCATAAATGAACACAATGCCAAAAATAATGCTGGTCATGACTTGAGCGGGGAGCGTTAACAGCCCCACCACCCCAATCAGCTTGGGGATGATCATGATTTTCAGGGCTTTGAACAGGTACCTCCAATCGATATTGCTCTCAGGGGAATCGGTTCCCACGCCCTCTTTCTGCAGTTGGCGATGACCGTTCCAGGCAATCCAACTGGAGAAAATCAGCAGATGAATAGCAATAATAGGTAAGAAAACCAGAGGTTCGTTTGTCACTAGCAGTAGGAACGGCAGCGCCAGTACAGCGCCGCCAAACCCTAGGCTGGTGCGCACAAAACCGCTCCAGGCAAAAATTAGCCCGATAATCGCATACTGGTACCAGAGTAGATCTGTCATAGCTCGCGTTAGGGTCCTAAATTATGGGTTGGGATTTCCCAGCGACCACCAGCTTGGCAATAGCGAGCGCACGCTGGCCTGGGCAAAACGATCATCCATTAATACCACAACGCCCTCATCTTCAGGACTGCGAATCACCCGCCCTGCGGCCTGCACCACTTTGATCATGCCAGGAATGCGGTAGGTATAGTCGTCACCTTGACCAAAGCGCGCGTTTAGCCGCGCTTTAAGTGCTTCGTTAAAGTCGTTAAAGGGCGGCAGCCCCAGCGTGGCAATAAAAGCGCCAATCAACCGATCACCGGGCAGGTCGATACCTTCCGCAAAGGCGCCGCCTAATACCGCAAAGCCGATACCTTTTCCGCCGGGTGTAAAGCGCGCTAGAAATGCTTCCCGGGCAGCCTCGGGCATGCCACGGGTTTGGCTGAAAACGGGCACGCCTGGGTGCGCCTCGCGAAAGTGGTTCAGCGCGGCTTCCAGGTAGGCAAAGCTGCTGAAGAACGCCAAGTAGTGGCCCGGTTTGCGCTGATACTGCTGCGCCATGGTTGCCACCATCGGCTCAATCGATGCCTCTCGATCACGAAAACGAGTCGAAATATCGCTGCGAATACGCACTTCAAGCTGGTGCGCGCTGAAAGGGGAAACGACCTCGCGCCAGGGCGTACTCCTCGGCAATCCCAAAAGATCCCGGTAGTAGTGAGCGGGATTTAACGTGGCTGAAAACAGTACCACCGAGTGCGCGGTATTAAACCGAGCAGACAGAAAGTCGGCGGGGATCAGATTGCGTAACCCGAGCACCGCCCGCCCGCGGCCATGGCGAGTAATGTCGCATAGGGAGTGCTCACCAAAGCGCTCCGCCAAGCGGCAGAACGCTAGCGCCTCAAACAGCAGTTCTTGAAGCTCAAGACTGGTTTGCTCGGGGTGCTCGCCAAGATAATCAGTGATGGCAGACCCGACCTGCTGAGCGGCGGCCACCAGCTTATCGGGTAACGCCGATAGCAGTCGGTAGGATGGTTTACTGGTTTTTCCGAGCTTAGCCCCGCCCTCATCTTCCAGCCCCGCGTCTTTCACTACGTGTTGCCATTGGCGGGCTAAGCGCCCCAAAGGCCCGGCAAGCGCTTTGGGTGATGACCGGCGTATACGATTGACACGCTGCTGATCGAGCTCAGCGCTATACATTCCGCGGGCGCGCTCCACTAGGTTATGTGCTTCATCGACCAGTACGCCCGTTCGCCAATCGTTGGCCTGGGCCAAGCCGTGCAGCAGCGCGTGGCTATCGAACCAGTGGTTAACATCACCGACAATCACATCCGACCAGCGCGCCAGCTCCTGGCCGAGATAATAAGGGCAAACATCATGGGCCAACGCCACCTCGCGCAGCGCTTCGCGATCCAGCCACCCCTTCTCCACCGCCGCTTGGCGGGCAACAGGTAAGCGATCATAAAAACCGGCAGCTAGCGGGCAAGACTCACCATGACAAGCGCGGTCGGGATATTCGCAGGCTTTTTTCCGCGCCACCAGCTCAAGCACACGCAGGGGCTGGGCTTCATCGCTCTGGCTGGCGCGCAGTGTGGCGAGAGTATCCAACGCCAAACGGCGGCCGGGGGTTTTCATGGTCAGAAAGGCAATGCGATCCAGCTGCTGACGCGGCATCGCTGAAAGCATGGGGAACAGTGTGCCCATGGTTTTACCGATGCCGGTGGGTGCCTGGGCGAGAAGGCAGCGCCCGGTGCTGGCGGCTTTATAAACGTCTTCGGCAAGTTCGCGCTGGCCGGGGCGAAAGGCGGCGTGGGGAAAACGCAGGGCTTGTAGGCCTGCGTTTCGGCGCTGGCGATGGTCTGCCTCCTGTTCCGCCCAGACAAGAAAGCGGCGGCACTGGGTGGCAAAGAACGCCTGCAACTCCGCGGCGCTGGCGTCTTGGCTTAGTAGCGTCTCGTTACCGCTGGCGATATCCAGATAAACCAGCGTTAGGGTGATCTGCTCAAGGCTTCGCTCTTCGCACAGCAGCGCGCCGTAGACTTTCACCTGCGCCCAATGCAGCGCACGCTGATTATCCGCCATGCGTTCCAAGCTGCCGCGATGGGTTTTGATCTCCTCCAGGCGATTGTTCACGGGATCGAAACCATCCGCTCGGCCTGTGACAGTCAGTTGTTCATAACGACCAGAGAGAGGTAGTTCGGCAATATAGTCTGCCCCGCGTCGACTGGCGACGAGAGTGTGTCCTTCCATGCCTTCCTGGGCGCTGGGGGCAGGGGTAAAGCGGTGATCAAGATCCCCCTCCCGTGCGGTGAAATCACATAGCGCCCGCACCGCCACACGGTAGCCAGCCGGTTCGTTCATGGCGTTTCTGGCGCATTAGTAAGCCAGCGCACGTAACACACCGCGACGGGAATATTATGGCGGTGAAAAAATGTCAGCCAGCGGCGCTGGTTATCCTGCAACCGATCACCGGGGCCTTTGACTTCGATCATCCGGTAGCGTGGCTCGCCAGCCGGTGCGTCAGGCATAAACTGAATCAAATCCGGCAGACCGGCCCGGTTGGCTTTTAGATCGCCCAGCAGCCGCTCAAAACAGTGCCGAAGATGCTCAGGCGGGATACATACCAGCGCCAACTCAATGAGCGCCTCATCAACGATTCCCCAGTGGATAAACGGCGAGGCAAGGCCCGCCTTCTCGCGCCAAGTCGTCTGAATGACTTCGCGGTAGCTGCCGTCTTCCAAGTGCCCTAAGCAGGCATCGAAAAGGTCACGCCGACGCGTCACAAAATCGTCACGGTATAAATCCGCCGGACCATTGTGGAAAGGATGGAAGAAAGCACCCGGCAAAGGGGCGAAAATAGCCGGCCAGCAGAGCAGACCAAACAGCCCGGTCAGCAGCGCATTTTCCACGTAGTAGACCGGCGCCCCAGGCTCGCTGAGTGCCTCGACCACGGCGCGTTCGACCCACTGCGGCCCAGGCAATGATAAGTCCCACCGCTCATGGGCGGGTTCGGGATCGCTCGGCAAAGCAGGCAATTTAAGCCGTCGCTGCAAGCGTGGCAGCAGCCGCGCCAGCGCTTGGTGCTCTGTCTCATTGGGGCTACTAGTAAGTGCCTGGCTCGCCAATTCAAAAGCGGCCTGGTGCTCGCCCTGCCTTTCCAACACCCGAAGCTGGCGTATCCGCGCGTCGCTGCTGTTAGCGTCGCGATAAAGCGTCAGCGCTAGCGCTGCGTCTCCGCTACGCTCTGCCTCTCGACCCAACTGCAGCAGTAACCGTGCACGCCGCGTAGCTAGCCAACGGTTGTCCGCGCGCGGCGGCACCTCAATATGGAGGTGGGCGGGCAATTCTCCTGCATCGAGACGTTGACGCAGTTGATGGAGCACTAAGTAGGTATCCACTTCCTGACGCGACTGGAAGGCGCGCGAATGCGGCGTAAAGGGCACCGCCTCGAAGCGTTGCAGCCCCAGCTCGGTCAACACAAACTCCGCCCAGTCCTGACGCAGGTTGCCAAAGAACATCAGCCGCAGCCGATCGCAGGTCGCCATTACCTTGAGACGCACGATTTGATCGCGGGCATCGGGCCACCATGCTTGTAAGGGTGCGATGTGTGTTAGTTGGTTTGTTAGCGCGTCATAGAGCGCCGCTTTGGCACTCGATGCGCTAAGCCCAGCGGCGCGTATCTCATCGGCCAGCAGGTGGCGAAGCTCGGCAAGGCGCAGCTGGTTAAACAGCTCATCGACACTAAGCGCCGGATCGCTATCGACCCAGCCCAGCGCGACCAGTGGCGCTATCGCCTCAGCGCTGTCGCCCACCTCGGCATAGTTTAATTTGCTGAGCCTAAACAGCTCGCCTTTGCGCATGACCATGCGCACCAGCAGCGCTTGCGAGGCCTGCGGTAAACGTTCGAACTGCTCAAGAAAAGTAAGCTCGTCTGCAGCCAGCAGATCAGCATGGCGCTCCCCCACCCAGGCCAAAACGAAGCGGAAGTTCGTCAGGTAATAGAGAGGGTCATTGAGGGAGGCTGTAGGGGTCGCGAAAGCACTGTTCATTTATCCATTGTAACAGTGCTCACACGAGCCCGTCATTGAGATTAACCAGTTAGCGCCAGCGTTTGAAAGGCGTTATAGGCTGCCACCACCGTTGCCATTTGCGCCGCATGAGCCTGCACAAACGCTTCGCCAGTTAAGGTCTCGTCGGGGTATTCGGTAATCAACATTAGCGGCGTTAATTGATCGGCGTCTTCGGAGATTAGGTAGGGGAAGCCATTCAACATCGGGAAGGTTAACGCTCCCGCATGGGTCTCAAATAACGCAATTTGCGCAGCATTAAACTCGACTAGCCCAGGCACTTGCGCAAGCTGGTGGGTAACGGCTTCCACCAATTGCTCAGCCGCCGTTTCCCAACCCGGCTGATGGCGGAGAATCAAAAAGAAACCCTTTGGAATCGTCCACATCTCAAAGCCACGGGGTACGTAGCCGTTCAGCGGTCGTGTCCACTCGTGGGCGGGGTAACCGTGAAGATTGACATGCAGCCCGGCGCCGCTGGTCGCGAATGCCTGTTCACGGATGGCGTGCTCAAACGGTTGGCCTAGCGGCTGACTCTGCAGGTCATTACCAAAAGCCGTATAGCGCGCAGCGTGGTGCATGTGGCGCGGTTGAGTGGCGACAAGTCGGCTCTGCAGCGCGTAGCCGTCGGGGTTCTCTAAAGGAGAAATAACATAGTGTGCCTGAGGCTGCTCACTTAGCGCTTGCGCCGCGCGCAGTGCTCCAACGACGCCGGATGTTTCGTTGGCGTGCTGCCCCGCACTGATGATGACGGCGCGATCGCTACCCTCCACATAGCGAGCTTCCAGCACTCTGCCCGCTCGGGTGGTGGCATACAGCGACTGGCCACCAAGCGCCGCCAATAACTGCTTAATCTGATCAGTGCCGATAGCCTGCTGGGCAGAGCCCAGCTCGACCTGGTCACGCTGCGCTTGAAACGTATCTAAAGGGCGCAGGCTGGCTTTCAAATAGGCGCTTTCCCCCTGAGTGGATACCTCCGGCACAATCTGCCCCGGCTGAATCGAGCGGTCACCCAGCGCTAAGCCCGCGCGGTGCTGGAAATACTCCAGGGTAGAAAAATAGAGCTCTTCATGGAGCGCCTCAGCAAGGCTGATATGTTCGTCATCCCAGGCTAAGCGGCGGTCACTGCTCGGCAAATGTACCGTAAAATTGAGTTCTTCAAAGTAAGGCGATGCTGGCTGCCAAGGGGTTGAAGAGAGCGTTGCCATCGCGGCTTGAAACAGCGCTTCATAGTCGGTCTCGACGATTGTTGCACTGACGTCGCCCTGAGGCGAGGTCAGCCGCAGCCAGCCACAGGGCGAAAATTGCGCCTCGCCCACATGGTCCTGATGATGACGATTGGGCGCTTCAACGAGATATGTTTCCTGGCTACCCGAGCTACGCTCCACTTGAACGCGATAATGGATAGGTTTGGCGATAGCTGTGGTTTCAATGCCCTCCCAGCGTAGTGATACGCCTTGCGGAAGGAGCCCAGCTAGCGGATAAGCCTCAAGCAAAAAACGTCGCGGTGCGTTCGCCAGCACGGGGTACTCAATCACCAACGATTGCAGCGACGCCCAAGAAAACTCTTCTAAAAAGAAATGTACCAGTGGTTTATAGGCACTGCGCAAGCGTGCGCTAATGCCAGCGGCATTGAATGCAGCTTCCGTCGCTTGTCGTTCGGCTTCATCATCAAACACCCACGCCTCCAGTTGGAAGCCTTGATAAGCAGGTGTGGCATACTCATCAAGCAAAGCGCGAGTGGTACGTGGAAACGAGCGCTCTAACAATATCTCGATAGCAGGGTCGTTGGTCATAAGGAAGTGCGTCCAGTGGGATCCAGGGCATCACGTAGCCAGTCGCCCAGCAGGTTCAGCCCCAATACGGTTAACAGAATAGCCAAGCCGGGGAATACGCTTACCCACCACGCCGTTTGCAGGTAGGTTCGCCCTTCAGCCAGCATGCCGCCCCAACTTGGAATCACCGGATCCACGCCCAAGCCTAAAAAGGTCAGGCTGCTCTCCAGCAGAATATTATTGGCCACATTGAGGGTCATCAGCACAATGACGGGGCCAATCAGATTCGGCAGCAGATGCTGGAACAGAATACGAATATCTTTTACCCCAATCGCTTTGGCCGCCAGAATAAATTCGCGGTCGCGCAGCGATAGCACAGAGCCGCGTACCAAGCGCGCGTACTGCACCCACTGGGAGATAATCAACAGAATAATCATATTGGTTAACCCGCCACCAATCACAGCGATAAAGGTAATCGCTAACAGGATAAAGGGCAGCGCGAGTTGCACGTCGGCAAAGCGCATCACGATCATATCCAGGAATCCACCGTAGTAGCCGGATACCAACCCCATAATGATCCCGATCACCACCGCCCCAAGGGCTGAGTAGACCCCGACTTTTAGCGAGATTTCACCTCCAATAATCACCCGCGCCAGCACGTCCCGGCCTAACGGGTCTGTACCTAGTGGAAAGCCAGGCTCTACCAGCGGCGGCGTTAAACGGTAGGCTAAGTTAAGCTCTGAACCTCCTCCGGGAAACAGCCAGCCGGAGAAGATCACCGCTAAACCGATACCGCCAACGAGCAGCACGCCAAGGATAAACTCAAGGTTCTTAAAGCGTTTCAATTTGTCGGTTTTAATAGCTGCGGTCATGGTTATTCCTTGCGCACCCTGGGGTCGACCAGGCCATAGGCGATATCAACGAGAAGGTTGATAGAGATGATCATTAACGAGAGCACGGTGATAACGCCTTGTAAGACAGGGTAGTCCCGGGCCGATACGGCTTCGAAGGCCAAGGTGCCTAATCCCGGCCAGTTAAAGACGCGCTCGACAACCACGATGCCGCCCAGCAGCCCACCGAACTGCAAACCAAAATAGGTGATCAGCGGAATGGAGCAGTTCCGCAGCGCATGCTTGTAGAGCACGACCGTGTTGGAAAGGCCTTTTGCCCTCGCCACCATGATGTATTGAGAGCGGAGAGTATCCAACATAGTGGTTCGTACTAGGCGCACATTGGTGGCGGTTAAAATGATCCCCATCGTCGTCGCAGGCATAATGAAGCTGGAGAAGCCCTCCATGCCACTGGGCGGCAGCAGATTAAAAGTGATGGAGAGCAACAGCACCAGCATGATGGCCAGCCAGAAGTTAGGAAAAGAGAGGCCGATCAGGGAAAAAATCCTGATAATCTGGTCGGGCCACCTTCCTCGCGATACCGCTGCCTTGATTCCCAGCGGTATCGATACCACGATAGACACAAACAGCGAGGCGAAAGCCAGCGCCAAGGTCGCGGGCAGAGCGCGACCGATCAGGTCACTCACCGGGGTCCCGCCCATAAAGCTGCGCCCGAAATCGCCCACCACCAGCCCCTTCAGGAAACCGATGTACTGGGCCAGAAAGGACTGATTCAACCCCAAGGCCTCACGAATCCTTTCCAGATCCGCCTCGGTAATACTCCCCGCCCCTTGTGCCAGCATGACCGCCGGATCACCGGTTAACCTGATCGCAAAAGAGACGATCAACGTCACGGCGATTACCACAAAGACGGCCTGCAGTATTCGATAAAGAAGAAATTTTGCCACTATGTCCCCAAGCCCGTAACGCTTACATGAAGCTTTTGTGAAGTGTCAGTGTGAAGAACCGGCCACCCTTTCAAGCAGCCGGATGACGTACGTTTATTCACTAACGTCCACGTTGCTTAACCGCATACGATTATCCGGGGCAGGCTCAAAATTCTCTACCCGGTCACTGACGCCGTAAAGGGCATTGATGCTATAGAGCGGCATTTCCAAAGCGCGATCCTGGGTGTACTGCGCAATCGCCTGGAGCAGCGTTTCACGCTCTTCCTGATCAGTAATGCTGCGCTGGGCTTCGAGCATTTCATCTAACTCAGCGTCGCTGTCATAAGGATTCCAGCGCTCACCAGTGTGGTACATCAGGTAAGCAGTATTATCGAAGTCAAAGGTCCAGCCGCCCCACTTCTGCTGGAACATCTCACCCGTGCGGCCTGCCGGAATAATGTCGTTCAGTAGCACATTGGTTTCATAGGGCTGGATCGAAGCGGTTATACCCACCCCTTGTAGGTAAGACGCCACTACCTGGGCCACCTCACCAAAGGTGGCATCGTTGCCACGCACATCTATCTGTACCGTTGCGCCTTGTTCGACGCCCGCTTCATCCAGCAGTGCGCGAGCCTGCTGCGGATCATACGGCAGGGGCTCCATATCAGGGTCGTTACCGAAGGACTGGGCACCCTGGAAGCTGGCGATCATTTCACCCTCGCCAGCCAGGATGGAGTCGATAATCGCCTGGCGATCCACGGCCATGATCATGGCTTTACGCACGCGTTCGTCGGCGGTAATACCTGATTGGGTGTTGAAGCGAATCGCTTCCACCGTCGGCGAAGCCACGCTGACGATGCTGGCCCCGTCATGGTTATTGATCGTGTCGATCATGCCAATAGGAATCGTCGGCGGAATAACGATATCGACCCGTCCAGCTTGCAGCTCAGCCACGGCGGTGGAAGGCTCGGAGATAAAGCGGTAAGTCACTTCATCCAGCTTCGGCGCGCCGTCCCAGTGGTCAGCAAAGGCCTCAAGCTGAACGTCTTCACGGGGGTTATATTCCACTACTTTAAAAGGCCCAGTGCCTACCGGATGGGTATTGAAGTGTTCATCCCCATGCTCGGTCAGGTACTCCGGTGGCACAATCATCGCCCCGTAGCCTGCTAGCTTGGTGAGCAGTACGGGATCAGGTTCATTCAGGTGGAAGTCGACAGTGTAGTCATCGATGACTTCCACGCTTTCAATCGCCGTATAGTTGGAGCGCTGGGGTCCCTGACCGCCCTCCTCGCCTAATAAGCGATCAAAGGTGAACTTTACCGCTTCAGCATTGAAGGGTTCGTCATTATGGAAGGTAACGCCTTCACGCAGAGTGAAACGGATACGGGTACCATCATCTAGTTCTTCCCACTCGGTGGCTAGGCCAGGCACCAGTTCTAAATCAGGTCCACGATAGGTCAAACCATCGAAAATATTGGTGGCGACCGATGCCCAATTCACCAAAAAAGTATCGATGGGATCCCAACTACCGGGGTCCTGGGGTGAAGCAATCGTTAACGATCCAGCTTGCGCAGAGGCAGAGAAGGCAACGCTCAGGGCCATGCCCGCGATTGCGCCATTAAGAACGCATTTGTTTTTTTTCATGGGATCACTCCTGTTTTAATATCATCGGGAAACCAACTATGACGCCAAACGCTCAGCATTACCTTCTTCCTGGGCAACGAAATGGCCAGTAGCCACCTGCACTAATGGCAAATGTTCTGGCTCATCACCGACCTTGCGGATGGGGCTAAGAATATCGCCCTGCAGAAGCACACGCTCCCGCCGCTGAGTAGGGTCAGCCACTGGCACTGCGCTCAACAGTTTGCGGGTATAAGAGTGCTGAGGCGAATCAAACACAGCTCGGCGCTCGCCTAACTCAACGACTTGGCCAAGGTGCAATACCGCCACGCGGTGGCTCATCTTTTCCACCACCGCCATGTCATGGCTAATGAACAAATAGGCTAAGCCTTCGTCTTGCTGCAACTCCATGAGCAGATGAATGATCTGCGCCTGGATGGAAACATCTAAGGCAGATAGCGCCTCATCAGCAATGATCAACTTAGGCTTAGAAGCCAGAGCGCGGGCAATACAGACACGCTGGCGCTGGCCGCCTGAAAACTCATGGGGATAGCGCTCAGCCTGATCAGCTCTCAAACCAACGCGCTCAAGTAACTGGTTAACGCGTTGACGTATTGCTTTAACACCGTGCAATAAACCGTGCGTATGGATGGGTTCGGCTATCGAAAAGCCGACGGTTTTTCGTGGATCCAAGGAGGCAAAAGGGTCTTGAAAAATGTACTGCACTTCTTGTCGCAAGCGCATCCTTTCTGCCCGCGACATATCGGCTACGGCTTTGCCACCAAAGCGTATTGTGCCGCTAGTGCTTTCCTGCAACTGCTGAATGGTGCGCCCGATGGTCGACTTGCCGGAACCAGACTCCCCTACCAGCGCGAGCGTCTCTCCTGGAAAAATGGTAAAGCTGACATCTTCCACCGCGTGGACGCGATGGCTAATACCCCCAAAGAACCCTTTACGGATATCGAAACGGGTGACTAAATTTTCTACCTCTACCACCGGAGCTGCATCGATTCTAGCCGTATCTTGCTGACGGCTTTCACCCAGGGTGCGCGCAACATTTCCATCCAGCACCACCAATGGATCCATGCGGGGAAGGGCTTCGCCCTGCATGCTGCCAAGTTTAGGCACCGCCGCTAACAGTGCTTGGGTATAGGGATGTTGGGGGCGGGCAAAAATCTCCTCCACCGAGGCTTCCTCGACCTTTTCACCATGGCGCATGACTACTACTTGGTCGGCCATCTCCGCCACCACCCCCATATCGTGGGTAATGAAAATGACGGCCATCCCCAACTCCTGCTGCAGATCACGCATGATGGTAAGAATCTGCGCCTGAATGGTGACATCCAACGCGGTGGTGGGCTCATCGGCGACCAGCACTTTTGGTCGGCAGGCTAGCGCCATCGCTATCATCACTCGTTGGCGCATGCCACCAGAGAGTTGGTGAGGATAGCGTTTTAATAGCGCTTCAGCATCGGCGAGGCGCACCAGTTTCAAAAGTTTTACTGCTTCAACGCGAGCCGCTTCTTTAGTGAGCTTTTCATGCAACACCAGCACTTCGGTAATTTGATCGCCGATTGTGTAGACGGGATTAAGTGAGGTCATCGGCTCTTGGAAGATCATGGCGATATCCTTGCCACGTATCTTGCGCATTGCCTTGTCGGAAAGCTTAGTCAGATCCTGCGTTTGATCGCCATTGGCGCCATCCCAAAAATGGATGGTGCCATCGGTAATCTCAGCATTCATGTATTCCACTAGGCGCATGATGGCAAGTGATGTCACTGATTTACCTGAGCCGGACTCACCGACAATGGCCGTTGTTTTGCCAGGATGAACATCGAAACTCAGATTTTTGACAACGCTATTGGAGCCAAAATTGACGCTCAGCGAACGAACCGATAGCGCAGGTGGTGTTGTCACAACTTGTTATACTCCTTCCTATTGGACAGCGAATAGGCTCAGCGCTTTTATACCGACCCTCATTAAAAACGCTTTCAGTCCAGAGATTTTTTAAAACTTTAGTCGTGTGTTGCAGATCACTTAAAACTACTTATCCTGACAAGTATTTGTCAACTCATCAATTTTAAGCTATTGCTAATTTAGCTTCTGAAAGGCGTGGTAGGCTTTCGCAGGCACAAAAAAGCTCCCGAGCGGGGAGCTTTTGTCATTTTCACTAGTTTTATTGTGCAGCGACGCTTTTACCCCACCCGGTGCTGCTTGAGCACGGTAAGGCTTCGTTCTTCTTCGCTTAATGCTTCTGTGCTTTGCGTTTGCAAAGGCGCTTGGCGGGTGCCGACTAGCACATACCACTCTGCCTCTGAAAGGTAGATTTGGCACCAGCGGCCAAGTTCGGCGGCGCTCTCCTCGCGGCTAGAATCACCGCAGCGGTAGTCGTTCGCCAGATGGAGCAGATCTTGACGCGCGGTACGCGCACGGGCATTGCCCCCGTGTACTTTTACCAGCGGGCAGCGTCGGTCATAGGCGGCGTTGGTTAACGCATTAAGCCAACGCTCCAATTCATGTGCCTGAATTCCACCATACACTGCCACGCTTGAGCTCCCTGCCCGTTGAAAGGGCAATAGCCTGCCCGATTTAGGGGCCGCTGTCACGGTTAACCTTTATCCTTATTTAAATGTAGTTCCAGGCCGTTTTATAGCGCCTGTTTAAAACCTTGTAACACGTTGACTACATTGACACCGATTTCATCTACCGCATAGCCCCCTTCCATCAGAAACACACAGGGCAAACCCGCTTGCGCCAAACGTTCACCTAACAGAGTGAAGTCCGCGCTGGTAAAAGTGAAGGCACTTATCGGGTCGCCCTCAAAGATATCGACCCCTAGCGATACGATTAAACACTCGCACTCAGCGGCTTTCATCTGCGCCAACGCCTGCTCCAGTGTGGCCATCCATGTGTTAACGCTGGTACCCGGCGGTAACGGGTAATTAATATTAAAGCCCTCGCCCTTACCTTCGCCGCTTTCATCAGCGTAGCCCAAGTAATACGGAAAGGTTACCTCAGGGTCTCCGTGTAATGAGATAAACAGTACATCGTCACGCTTGTAGAAAATCTGCTGGGTACCATTGCCGTGGTGAAAATCGACGTCAAGGATGGCGACCCGGCGCTTGCCTGCATCCAGCGCTCGCTGGGCGGCAATGGCGGCGTTATTAAAAAAGCAGTACCCGCCGAACTGATCAAACGCAGCATGGTGGCCTGGCGGACGACACAGGCCAAAACTGGGTTCGCCGGTTTGTAGCGTATGCTCTACCGCACCTAACGCCACGTCTTTACTCGCCATCGCGGCTTCAAAGGTGCCTTCTGAAATGGACGTTTCTGCCGCCAGTGCATAATAGCCTAGCTGGCCGCTAACGGATTGCGGAATGCGGTCACCGCGCATGGTTCGGGCGGGCCAAATATTGGGAATCGCCTCACCTTCATGCCCAGCCGCTTGCCACTCTTTCCAGCAGTTGGCTAGAAACGTCACATACTCTTGATCATGCACCGCTAGCACTGGTGCCAGCCCGTAGGCGGCGGGCGCTCGAATATCGCCAAGCCCAGAATGGCGGAGATGCTTTAGAACTAAATCCAGGCGTTCCGGGCACTCAAACGGGGTGACCAACGCGCCGTCATGTAGCTCTGTACGCGCTTGGCGTAAGCGGCTGCCCTCTGAATAAAACGTCAGCATTCCGGCTCCTTAATGGACATCTAACTGAACAGGCCACTGTTTGGCCCAGCGGCGTTTTTGACTCGGCGTTTGCTGCTTTAACTGATACTCAGCTCGGCTGGCAGCGGCGCGGTCTTCAAACGGCTCGGCGCCCAGCAGCGCAACGGGCGGATTCGCACGGGTATAACGTGCCCCTTTGCCTGTGCAGTGCGCTTGATAGCGCTTCGCTAGGTTATTGGTAATGCCCGCGTAGGTACCGCGTCGGCACTCCAGCAGATAAACATACCACTGATTTTCAGCAAGCTGGCTTTCGCTTGGCAAGCTAGTCACTCGTTTGTCTCGTAATAGGGAATTGAATCGGTCGATAGCGAGGCAATAAAGTTTTTCAAGGCCTCAATTGGCATTGGCTTCGCTAGCCCAAAACCTTGAAATATATCGCATTGGTAGGACATTAGGCGTAGATGCTGCTCTTCAGTCTCGACGCCTTCCGCTACCACCCTTAGCCCAAGGTGGTGAGCCATGGAAATAATGCCCTGCACGATGGCGGCATCATCGCCGCTATGGGTAAGCTCGCGGATAAAGCTACGATCTATTTTTACTGTGCTGATCGGCAGGAGTTTTAAATAGCTTAAGCTTGAAAATCCGGTGCCGAAATCATCGATCGATACGCTTATCTGCATACTCCGCAGCGCTTGAAGGGTATCAATCGCCGCTTCGGTATTATCCATCAGGATTCCTTCGGTCAGTTCTAAAGATAACTGTTCCGGCGGTAACCCAGTGTCTAACAACGTTTGACGCAGCGTGGTCAGAAAACTAGCACGGTTAAATTGAAGGGGTGATAGGTTAACAGCTACTTGAACGGGGCCCAACCCGCCTAGGGTTAACGCCTGCATATCTAAGCAAGCACGTTTAAGCACCCATTCACTAATCGGTATGATCTGGCCGGTGGCTTCAGCGAGCGGTATAAAACGTGATGGTGAAATCCAACCTTTACTCGGGTGTTGCCAGCGTAGCAAAGCCTCAACGCCCGCCAACTGACCACGCTGGTCGATCAATGGCTGATAATGTAGCTGGAAGGCCTCCCGCTCGATGGCTTCTTGCAACTCATTGCGTAACACCATCCGCTCGCTGACTGAGTCGGTAAAAGCCTCGGTAAACCACTCATAGGCGTTACGGCCCTGCTGCTTGGCTTTGTACATCGCCATATCGGCCTGCTGAATCAGCATTTGCGGCTGCAGGGTAGTGTCTTGACTGAGCGCAATACCAATACTGGCAGTGAGGTAAAGCTCTTGTCCGTCTAGGCAATAGGGTCGCGCCAATGTCGTTAGCATGCACTCTACACGTTCTACGATCTGCGCTTCTTCTGTGATATCGGTAAGCAGCATCACAAACTCATCGCCACCTAGCCGCGCCACTGTATCCTTTGGTCCTAAGGTAGCTTGCAGGCGCCTGGCCACCTCGATTAATACCCGATCCCCTACCGCATGGCCGAGATTATCGTTTATCGGTTTGAAATCATCCAAGTCAACAAATAGCACCGCTAATCGCTGTTCGCCCTGCTGTGAAAGAGTAAATTGCGCCAGTAGCTTATCTTCAAACAGCGCACGATTAGGTAATCGAGTTAAATCATCATGACTGGCGTGATAAGCCAGCCGCGCTTCGTACGCTTTATGCTTGGAGATATCGTGTTGAACGCCCACAAAATGTGTAACGCGCCCCTCTTGATCACGCACTGGAGAAATATACAAATCGTTCCAAAACGGCGTCCCATCTTTACGATAGTTGCACAGGGTCACGTGCACATCACGCTGTTCAGCCAAGTGACGACGCATTTTCGCCACAATGGCAGGATCGCTACCACTGCCCTGCAGAAACCGGCAGTTATGACCGATAACATCCTCCTGCGTATAGCCCGTCATGGTGGTAAACGCTTTGTTCGCATACAGGATGGGCATATTAGGCAGATTGGCATCAGCGATCAGCACCCCGTTAACACTGGCTTCAACACTGCGCTCCAAGGTGCGTAATTGTGTTTGCTGAGCACGGCTGATAGTCACGTCTTGAGCAATGCCGTAGATGCCGACAACGTTGTTATTGATGCTAATCGGCAGGGCAATCACATCTAAAAGATGGGACTCCCCGTTACGATCAAGAATAGAGAGATCAAAACGAGTAATCTTTTCCTGGATGGCAATCGCAAAATGCTGATCGACACGCTCTTTGTCGTCAGCATTAATAAAATGGGTGAAATGCTGATCTAGAATTTCGCTCTGCGTATAACCGGTGATGTTAACGCAACTCGCGTTAGCGGTAACAAAGCGGCCTTCGCTATCCAGTGAAAACACCGCATCAGGATGATAGGTAAAAAGCGAGCGATAGCGTTGTTCGCTCTCTGCCAGTGAAAGCTGCGCCGCTGTTAACTCTCTAGCGCGTGCGATGCCTACGCCCACCAACCCTAAACTAAATGCCAATAGCCAGCTGAGTAGCAGCCCTCCCATGGCAACGGTGACTGGCATAAAGCTCATCATATACCAATTATAATGAGCGCCCGGGTAGGCGTATAAGGTGAGGTTAATACCGCCTGGCAAGCCGGTATGCCGCGATGCCAACGCCATATCCGGCGTTAAAACGG
Source organism: Vreelandella sp. DA03-1M (assembly GCF_055725665.1). Taxonomy (NCBI): domain Bacteria; kingdom Pseudomonadati; phylum Pseudomonadota; class Gammaproteobacteria; order Oceanospirillales; family Halomonadaceae; genus Vreelandella; species Vreelandella sp. DA03-1M. The sequence goes on along the minus strand of NZ_CM146798.1, from coordinate 217,101 downwards.
GATCAGCACTAAACCCTGACGGGTGTAGTACGAGCAGCGGCTTCGTTGCACGATTAACACTGACCTGAAAAGGCCCTAGCGCCATTCGCAGCTCATTGTTAAGCAACTCTGCTATATCAAACGTCGAGAGCAACTGCTGCCCGCTGCTCTGATTAGAAATAGTCATCAATACCCGCTGAGGTTGGCTCGCATCAGGAATCATCAAGCGCGGCTGGCTGAGTGGAGCGTTCAACCAGTTATTTACTCGCGGCTTGGTGATTTGCTGTTGAAACCACGTTTCCTCATCTGCAGTGCGGGTGGTTGACCACATGAGCTGCCGCGCTTCATTGAGTAGCATGATAGCTTTTAAGCTGGGCATATCGCGCAGATAATTCTGAGCATCAGGCACCAACCAAGCCGCATCAACATCGCCTTCTGCTGCGTTCAATCGCTCGGCCATACGCTGCATCTGATGTAAACGGGCACGCGTTGCCTGCTCAGCATTGAGCTGTACATTATCCAGTAGATACATAGCCTGTTGTTGCGTGGCCGCATGCTGCTGCATGCTGAGTAGTAGCCACGCAAGGCTACTGATGGCGACGCCGGACAACGCAGCAACGATAGCCCAACGTCCTGGATTAAGAGGTGCTGGCTGTTTACGCCCCCCATTGGCAACCAGCGCACTTCCCAGCAGCACGGCAAAAACCACCACTGCCACGGGTGAAGATGAAAAAAGCGGTCTATCTGCCTCGATGCCACCCCATAAACGTGCAATGACTAAGCCTGAAAAGAGCCATAAAATAAGGCCCGTCGCCAGCCATAAACAGCGGCGGCGAAAGGTAGCGAACCCAATAAATAAACAGAGCGCCACCGCGAGTAGCATCACAGCGGCTATCGACGTAATACGCGGCTGTCCTGTTAACCATGAGCCTTCCTGCCCCCCGCCCATTGATTGTGCACCAGGGTATACAGCAGCATTGCCATCAATAAACATGCGCTGAGACGGCGTAGCCACAACCAATGTTGCAACGCTGCCAATAGCCCTATACCTAATAGAAGTGTTGCCACGGCTGCATCAGGCACCAGGGTCACCGCGAACACCGAGTACTGCGCGCCAATACCAAACATTAGCCCTGCCAAACCCATGAAGAGTAGCGCGGCAGCGACCATTAAAAGCAGCGTTTCCAACGCCAGATCACGGGTATTAATCGGCATGTGCTACGGAACTCCTACTTAGCACGACACTGATGGCTAACGTTCAAACGCGACGCTTTCCGACAGCGACTTTAACAGCGTGTACTGATGGTTAAGATAATCGGCATAGTCGTTAAGCGGACGATAGTCGATTAGAGAGCCATGACTATGTTCAATAGTGCGCGCCAGCTTTGGCTGAGCCAGCGCTTGCTCAAAGGCATTGGCCAGTATCGCTAATCTTTCGGGGGGAGTGTTCAACGGTGCAAAAACACCCCTGTCAGTGGTATTCACCAGCTCGATACCCTGCTCTAGTAGAGTGGGTACTGCTGGCAACGCGGTTAACCTAGTGTTACTTGCCACGCCCAACGGCGTGAGTGCATTGGTAGCGAACAATTCACTTGCTGAGGGCAGGTTAAGCATCGCAAAATCGATCTCACCAGCAAGTAATGCGGTCACTTGTGATCCAGTATCAGGGTACTGAATGAACACTATTTCTTGGGCATCAATACCCGTTTGCTGGAAAAAATGCAGCCAAAAAAAATGGTCAGTGGAGGTGGGGACTACGCCAAACGTTAACGGTTCAGCCTGCTCCGCGACTAACGCAGGAATATCACTGGCACGTTGAGCAGCGTGGCCGGGATAGGTAGCGGGTATGTTCACTGTTCGCGTGAGTAGTGCAACAGGCGCAAAGGCATGATGAGAATAAGCAGACAGCTCCGCAAAGTATGCAAGGTCGATGGTTTGGTGACTGCCTAGCAGTGTATGACCATCGGCCTCTGCATCTTTGACAGTTTGTGATCCACGCGTCGCACCACTGCCCGCAATATTAACGATATTGATCGCGGTATCTAGATAGGTTTGTGCTTCCACAGATATGTCACGAAACAGTACATCGGTGGCACCCCCAGGGCCAAAGGGTATGACTAGCGTAATGTCGGTGTCGGGAAAGGGATTATCTGCCAGCGTGGTAAAGCTCCAGATGCATAGCCATGTTCCCATCCACGCTGTAAGCGTCATTTTTAAGCGTTTGTTCAAGCCACCCTTTCCCCGGTGATGACTTGACGCTAACCCCTTTTTTGGGCTCATTTTTTTGCCTCATTCTTATTAGTGCTTCGCGCCTACTCACCACAACATAACTTTAATTTACGCCCACTGCCACATAAGCACGGTTCATTGCGGCCGGGTTTTAGTCGGGTAAGCGTGGGGGTGCCATTCACATACCACCAGCGCTGCTGCTCGTGCACGAACCGGGATACCTCTTCCAATACATGCCAGCGTTTCCGCCCATGCCCTCGTTCATAGAAAAATGCCCGAAAATGCACCTGACCACTCTCCGCAAGCGCTGGCTCGGCGCTCACAATCACCAGTCTCTTCCACTTGGTTTCAGGATCAGGCGCAAGCTCTGCGGGCCGTGTGGTGGGGTGCCACGTGGCCAACAGATAGTCGCTTAAGCCCAATGCAAAGGCCGAATAGCGCGAGCGCATTAGCGCTTCAGGCGTCGGCGCGACGCCACCTTGATGGTAACGGCCACAGCAGTTATCCAGCATTAATTCGCTATCACAGGGGCAACTTACATTAGTCGTTCGGGTCATAATAAGGCTCACTAGCTACACTCTACCTAGCCTAACCGATACGCCCTATGCGCGTCGCCCGACGTGTATCAGTTTTGTTTCGATATTCTCCCTGCATTAGGTATATAGTGGTGGGGCAACATATTCAGACGACGGAGTACGAATCACGATTGATCATTCTTTCCAAATTTTTTGGAGGTTCTCCTATGAAGGTATTTAAACCGGAATGGCAGTGCACGTTTAGCGTAAACGAAGGCGCGGAAGAATCAGCAACTTGGAAAGAGAAAATCGCGTGGCGGCTCAGGGGAGTTGCGGATCGACTGGAAGGCGGCGGGCGCACGGTAAAAATCGATTACCGCGTGACGCCAGCCGTTAGCCCACAGGAAGTGGACACTTGCTTAGGCAAGGGCTTCGAAGTAACTCAGCGCCTGTTGACGCAGTTAGCCCAACAGCAGGCGTGCGAAGATGTGATGCGCCATGCAAAAGCTGAGCTGTTTGAACAACATCCTCAGCACTGAAATGGTAACGCCAAACATCCCACCCCTTTAACCGGGTGGGATTTTTATTGGGTGACCATTAACTTCCTTCAGCAGGCCTTTCGAGCGCCTTACCCATTTTGGTTAGAAAATCCTCGCACGCTTCGAGCTGTTCAATATCGATATACTCATCGGGCTGATGCGCCTGGGCAATGCTGCCAGGACCGAGAATAATGGTTTGTAAGCCCTGGCCCTGGAACTGCCCTGCTTCTGTAGCGTAAGCCACCGCATGGTCGCAGCACCCTGCTGGCAAATGGTCTTTGGCTAAGCGAAGCACCTGGTCGTTATCGCGGTCGGCCAAGCCCGGCACTGTCACGTTTAGCGGCTCAGTGGTGATGTCAACGTGCTTACCTTTGGCCTTAAGTTCGCCGGTTAGCTGTTCACAAAACGTTTCAAAGCGCGCGTATATCTCATCGAAGGTGTCGGTCGGCAGGTGGCGAATTTCCCACTCGAACTGACACTCCCGCGCCATAATATTGATGGCCGTTCCGCCTTTGATTTTACCCACATGTAGGCTGGTGTGAGGCACGTTAAAGGCTTCATCAACTCGCCCCTCTTCGACCAACGCCGCCATGGTGTCTTCAATAAAGGTGACGAGCCTTGCCGCCACGTGAATGGCTGAGGTGCCTTGATTCACTTGGCTGCTATGAGCTTCCTGGCCAGTCACCGTAGTGCGCAGGTTGGTAGCGCCTTTCTGCGCGACCACAGGTTGCATACTGGTGGGCTCGCCAACAATCACATGGGCGGTGGTGGAGTAGTGCTCGTAAAAGCGTTTAATCAGGCTGGGCGCACCCACGCAGCCGATCTCTTCATCGTAAGAGAAGCCAAGATAAATGGGCTGCTGCAGAGGCGCTTTCGCCCAATTAGGCACCATCGACAAGACACAGGCGATAAAACCTTTCATATCGCAGGTACCCCGCCCGTAGAGCCGCCCATCATTACCGTCGCGCAGGGTAAAGGGATCGCTCGACCAAGGCTGCCCTGCCACCGGCACCACATCGGTATGCCCAGAAAGCATCACCCCACCTGGCGCGTCTGGGCCGACCCTGGCGATCAAATTGGCCTTGGTGCCGCAGGGGCTCATCACCCGCTCGGCGCTAACGCCAACCTCGGCCAAATAGCCTTCAATATACTCAATCAGCGCCAAATTGGATTCGCTGGAGGTGGTGTCAAAGGCAACCAGTTTTTCGAGTAGAGCGATAGCGTCAGGCATTATGTTCTCTTTCCAAAATAGCTTTTCAGCAACAGCTTTTTAAAAGTAGCTTACCGCTAACCCTAACACCCCTCAGACTCTTCGCCTACTCTGCCCGGCACGCCAGCTGTCATCTTGTATTCACCTTGCCTTCATCAAAACGTCACCGTCACTTTCTACTGTTCAGTGCATCCAAAAATCTTAACAACCGCACTGCATGCCTGACTGAGTTCGGACCCACAAGGAGCTGTTATGTCACGTTTTACACTGCACGCGCTTGCTGTTGGGGTGGCGACTGCCAGCCTAAGTCTATCCGCCCAGGCCGCCACGGAAATTAGCTGGTGGCACGCCATGGGCGGCCAGCTCGGTGAAATCCTTGAAGGCATCACCGAGGATTTTAACCAGTCCCAAGACGAGTACCAGGTCACGCCCAGCTACCGCGGCACCTATGCCGAAACCATGACCGGTGCCATTGCCGCTTTCCGTGCAAACGAACAGCCACATATCCTGCAGGTATTTGAAGTTGGTACCGGCACCATGATGAACGCCAAAGGCGCCATCTATCCGGTATATGAACTAATGGAAGAGCACGGTCGCGCTTTCAATAATGAGGCCTTCCTGCCCGCCGTGGTCGGTTATTACACCGATACCAATGGCAACATGCTCTCTTTCCCGTTCAACTCTTCTACGCCGATTATGTACTACAACCGCGACGTATTTGAGGAAGCGGGCCTCGATCCTGAACAGCCGCCCGAAACGTGGGAAGCGCTGGCAGAAGCCTCTCGTCAAATCGTCGAATCCGGGGCGGCTAGCTGCGGTTTCACGTCGTCTTGGCCTAGCTGGGTAATGCTGGAAAACTTCTCCGCCATGCATAACTCGCCGCTCGGCACATTGGAAAACGGTTTTGGCGGCATGGAAACCGAGCTAAATTTCAACAATGAGCTGGTCGCCCGTCATTGGGATAACCTACACGATTGGCAGGAAGAGAACATTTACCGCTGGGCTGGCCCCGGCACCGGCCCGGATTCCGAGCCGATGTTCTATTCTCAGGACTGTGCGATTTTCTTTGGCTCTTCTGCTTCCCGCGCCGATGTCGCCGCCAACTCAGAATTTGAAGTCGGCTTTGGCATGCAACCCTACTACGACGACGTAGAAGGCGCACCGCAGAACTCGATCATCGGTGGCGCTACGCTTTGGGCACTTCAAGGCCACAGCGATGATGAGTATGCAGCCGTTGCCGCTTTCTTTGAGTACCTCTCTCAGCCTGAAGTACAGGCAGAGTGGCATCAGCAAACAGGCTATTTGCCAATTACCCAAGCCGCTTGGGATTTGAGTGAAGAGCAAGGCTACTACGAAGAGAACCCCGGTGCGGATATTTCTCTGCAGCAAATGACGCTCAACGAGCCGACCGAGAACTCGAAAGGCCTTCGTTTTGGCAACTTCGTACAGATTCGCGACATCATTTCCGAAGAGATGGAAGCCGTGATGACCGGTGGTAAATCGGGTCAGGAAGCCGCAGACGACGCGGTAGAGCGCGGCAATGCGCTGCTGCGTGACTTTGAATCCGCCAACCAGTAAATAAGCACTTACTTCGCCGCCGACCCTCTTGGGTCGGCGGCGAAGTTATTTTGATAGGTTGAAGAGCTGCCCATGCAAACTAAACGCATGACGTTTCCGGGGCGATGGATGCCTTTTGCGCTATTGGCGCCCCAGGTGATTGTGACGCTGATCTTTTTTATCTGGCCGGCGGGCCAGGCGCTGTACCAATCGCTACTGCGTGAAGACGCTTTTGGGCTGCGCTCTACGTTTGTGGGCCTGGAAAACTTTGTCCGTCTATTTCGCGACGGTAGCTACCTCAACTCGATGTCGGTGACCGCCATATTCGCTGTTGGCACCACGCTGGTATCAATGTCGGTGGCGCTACTGCTGGGTAGCACTGTGAACCGGATGATTCGTTCACGCAGCACCTACACCACGCTCCTCGTTTGGCCCTACGCTATTGCGCCTGCGATTGCCGGTGTTTTGTGGTGGTTTATCTTCAACCCTTCCATCGGCATCGTGCCCTATATGCTGGAAATGGTCGGTTACCAGTGGAACCACCGAAACTCGGGGAGCGACGCCATGCTGCTGGTCATTCTTGCCGCAGCCTGGAAGCAGATCTCTTACAACTTTCTGTTCTTTTTGGCGGGTCTACAGTCTATTCCGCAATCGCTCATTGAGGCAGCCTCAATTGATGGCGCCAGCCCTATCAAGCGATTCTGGACGATCATTTTCCCACTGCTTTCGCCCACGACCTTCTTCTTGATGGTGGTTAACGTGGTATACGCCATGTTCGACACCTTCGGCATTATCCACGCCACTACCCAAGGCGGACCGGCTCAGTCGACCAATATCTTGGTGTACAAGGTCTACGCCGATGGCTTTGTAGGCCTCAATTTGGGTTCTTCCGCAGCTCAGTCGGTGATTCTCATGGTGATTGTAGTGGTGCTCACTGTGATTCAGTTCCGCTTTATTGAGCGGCGCGTGAACTATTAACAAACGTACTATTAAATCGGCCTCGTTGGAGTGTTGTCATGGTTGAAAATCGCCCATGGGCCAATTTTTTCGCCCATACCGTGTTAATCATCGGCGTCGCGCTGGTGGTCTTTCCGGTTTATATCGCCCTGGTGGCCTCGACCCAGGCGCCGGGTGAGTTAATGCGTGGCACCCTACCGCTGCTGCCCGGCAGCCATGGAATCGAAAACTATACCCAGATGTGGCAATCGGGCATATCGTCAGCGAACTCCCCGCCTGCCGCGCTGATGCTTTGGAACAGCTTTGTGATGGCCATGGCCATCACCGTGGGAAAGCTGTCCATTTCGCTACTTTCCGCCTTTGCGATTGTCTACTTCCGTTTCCGTTTTCGGATGTTCTTCTTCTGGCTGATCTTCGTCACCCTGATGTTGCCGGTTGAGGTGCGCATTATCCCCACCTTTCAGGTGGTCGCGGACCTTAATATGCTCAATAGCTTTGCCGGGCTGTCGATACCATTGATTGCCTCAGCCACCGCGACCTTTCTGTTCCGACAGTTCTTTATGACCATTCCCGAAGAGATGCTCGAAGCCGCCCGGGTGGACGGAGCCGGGCCGTTCAAATTCTTTAAAGACATCTTAATGCCGCTCTCCGTGACCAACATCGCCGCGCTGTTTGTGATCATGTTTATTTACGGCTGGAACCAGTATTTGTGGCCGCTGCTGATAACCACCGACCCCGACTACACCACCATCGTGATGGGCATCCAGCGAATGACCTCGGAAGAGAACCCGCAATGGCACCTGGTGATGGCCGCAGTGGTGATGGCAGCGCTGCCGCCGGTATTAGTGATTCTGTTTATGCAACGCCTATTTGTGAAGGGCCTGACCGAGACGGAGAAATAAGCATGGCCAGCATTACCTTGGAAGGGCTAAAGAAAACCTACGCAGGCAACGTGAACGCAGTGAAAGGCATCGACCTGCACATTGAAGATGGTGAATTCGTAGTGCTGGTAGGTCCTTCCGGCTGCGGAAAATCTACTCTGCTACGCATGGTGGCGGGGTTGGAAACCATCACGGAAGGCACGCTAAGAATCGGCGACCGGGTGGTGAATAAGCTCGAACCCGCCGAGCGCGATATCGCCATGGTGTTTCAGAACTATGCGCTCTACCCGCATATGACGGTGTACAACAACCTCGCCTATGGTCTGAAAAACCGCGGCTTCAAAAAAGACGAAATTGATAAGCGCGTTCAGGTCGCCGCCAAGATGCTGGAGATAGAGGATTTTCTGGATCGCAAACCGCGCAAGCTCTCAGGCGGTCAGCGCCAGCGGGTGGCCATGGGCCGCGCCCTGGTGCGCGAGCCTGCGGCTTTCCTGCTTGATGAGCCGCTTTCCAACCTGGATGCCAAACTGCGTGTGCAGATGCGCGTGGAGATCAAGCAACTACAGCGACGACTGAAAACCACCAGCCTCTATGTGACCCACGATCAGTTGGAAGCCATGACCCTGGGCGATCGCTTAGTGGTACTAAACGCCGGTCAGATTGAGCAAGTGGGCACACCCATGGAGATCTATTCCCGCCCCGCCACTATGTTCGTGGCAGGGTTTATCGGCTCCCCCGCCATGAACATGCTGCCGGTTGAGTACTTACATGCGCGGGGCGCTAACGGCCTGTTGGATAACCTGCCTGAAGGTACCGATATTGTCGGCATTCGCCCGGATGATATGCACTTAGCCCCGCCTGCTGACCCGCATTTAATCGTGGAATCAACCCTTGAGCTATTTGAAGCTGCCGGTGCCGAAAGCCACCTTTACGTGCGGCTTGCCGACAGCGACCAACCCACGGTGATTCGCGTGTCAGGCCAGCCGCCGGTCGCTGAAGGCGAAACCTTACAATTTTATGTGACCCGTGAAGCGCTGCATCCTTTCAACAGCGCCACGGGTAAACGCACGGGGGAGTGACAGCAGCTAACGAAAAAAGTAAGTCAACGGAGACATCATGCGCTACGTTTGAGATAACGAGTATCACTCGTTTTTGCTCAGTTTACCCTTTATCCGAGTAGCGTACGGGCGTTCCTCCATGAGTACTGAAGCTTCATGCCTTGACTCCCTTTACCGTGATCACTCCCGGCGCGTTCAGGCGACCCTGATTCGCCTGCTGGGAGATTTCGAACTAGCCGAAGAGGCCATGCAGGATGCGTTTGTCGCGGCTGTTCACCAGTGGCCTATTCACGGTGAACCCGATAACCCTAAGGCATGGTTAATCCGTACCGGTTATCACTGCGGGATAAATCAAATTCGTCAGCGCAGTACCGCACGCCGCAGAGCCCACTTGTTGTTACCTGACGAAGAGGCGCTGGATCTTGAGCCCGCCACTATTGAAGATGACGCGTTGCGGCTGCTGTTCACCTGCTGTCATCCAAGCCTCAGCATGGAAGCACGGATTGCCCTTACCCTACGTGAAATGTGCGGTTTGACCACCGAGCAGGTGGCCAGCGCGCTGTTGATGAAACCTACCACGCTGGCTCAGCGTATTGTGCGTGCCAAGCGCAAGATTCGCGATGCGCATATCCCCTATATTGTGCCTTCTCAAGAAGAGCTGCCCGAGCGCCTTCCCGATGTGCTCCAGGTTATCTATTTGGTTTTCAATGAAGGCTACTCCCGCAGCACCGGCACCAGCGTGGTGGACATCAGTTTGACCCGTGAAGCCATGCGACTGGGTAATGAATTGGCAAGGCTACTGCCCCACGGCGAAGTGTTTGGGCTGATGGCATTGATGCTGCTCAACGATGCTCGGCGCGATGCCCGTCAAAATAGCGCCGGTGAGCTGATCACCCTTGATGCTCAGGATAGGCGACTCTGGCACCAACGTGACATCCACACCGGCATTAAGTGGCTTGAACAGGCACTGGCACTCACCCCCGCTGGCTACTATACGCTTCAGGCTTCGATTGCCGCTGAACACGCCCAGGCTAGCATCGCTGAACGCACTGATTGGGGGCGTATCGTGAGGCTCTATGATGCCCTATGCCGACGCTTTCCATCGCCGATTCTGGCATTGAACCGTGCGGTGGCCATTGCCATGAACGGTGCTCCCGCGACCGGCCTGCAGTTACTCGACGACATCGCTCAGCATCCGCAAATATCCCGCTATCATTTGTTTCATGCTGCGAAAGCGGATTTGCTGCGTCGCCAGGGCCAGTATGAGGCCGCACGTAACGCCTATCAGCAAGCGTTACTATTGGCCACTCTGGAGCCAGAAAAACGGTTTTTGAACAGGCGATTGGCAGAGCTCGAAAATTCCCCATAAAAAAATGCTTAGGCTATGTCGATTCAAGACGATGCCAAACGACTAAAGAGAGTCACTACCCTGACCAACCAGGAGACTCCCCATGAAGTACGTTGCGCTGGTGTATTACCAAGAGCAGATTATCAACGCCATGAGCGAACAGGCATGGCAAGACCTCAATCATGAGTGTATCGCCGGGGTAGAGCGCTTGAGCACCAACGGCCACTACCTAGCCGGACAAGCGTTACAGCCAGTAGAAACCGCTACCACCGTGCGTGTACGCGATGGCGAGACGTTAATCTCCGATGGTCCCTTTGCGGAAACCAAGGAGCAGTTGGCCGGCTTCTACCTGCTCGAAGCCCACGACTTGAATGAGGCGCTGCAGCTGGCTAGCCGCATCCCACCAGCCCGGCTGGGCAGCATTGAGGTACGCCCCGTTCGAGAACTCTCCCCTAAAGCACAATAAAACAGTAATAGGAGAACAGCCATGAGCAAGCTTACACACCCTTATGTAGATGGTTTCGTCGCTGCCGTACCCAGCGCTAATAAAGATGCGTTTATTGAGCATGCCCGTGCCGCGGCCGTTGTATTCAAGGAGCACGGCGCACTGCGGATCGTGGAGTGCTGGGGAGACGATGTTCCCGAAGGGGAAGTGACCTCCTTTTCCATGGCGGTCAAACGCAAGGATGACGAAAGCATCATCTTTTCCTGGATAGAGTGGCCATCGCGGGCCGTCCGTGATGAAGGAATGGCCAAGGTCATGCAAGACCCGCGCTTGCAGATGGATGTTAATCCAATGCCGTTTGATGGCAAGCGACTCATTTTCGGTGGTTTTAAAAGTATCATTGATGAGGAGTGACAGGGCACCGGCCGACATAAAAGTTGGAAGCGCTATGCGTGAACCGCCGCCATGGCGCCTTCCAAGCCAATGTCCGACCGACTACCCGCCAACTGAATTTCGATAATCTTGTGCCAACCTACCCACCAGTAGCGGTTTCACTAAACGTTATTACTCATCCTCAAGATCCGCTATTAATGCTTTCATTTCTGCGATCTCTTCCCGCTGGGTCTCGATAATTGAGTCGGCGAGTTCACGTACGCGGGGATCGGTTATCTGAGCACGCTCACTGGTCAGAATGGCAATAGAGTGATGCGGAATCATCGCCTTCATATAGGAAACATCATCCACCGTCTGCTGGCTACGCACCAGCCACAGCGCCCCGGCAAAGACCACGATGCTGCCCACCAAAATAGCCAGGTTCACGCCCTTTTTGGAGTACATATCAAGCATGAAACCCAGCATGACCACTGCCATCGTGGCCCCCATGACAATAGCCATGTAAGTACGAGTTTCACTGAAAGTGACATGGTCTAGCTGGTAAGTGTTCAGGTACATCAACCCCAACATGATCACGGTCGCCGTCACGATCATAGCGCCGAAACGTAAATACATTTTCATCGCATTCCTCCTTGAACCAATTATCGGAGTTACGAGTGTAGATACCGATTCGCTATCCTGGCGAATGACAACGGTGCAACCAAAGGATGCTTTTCATGTCCCGCAACGATCACCAGGAAAGAAGCTCCCCATTGCTATGCCAAAACCCACCACTGTTATCTAGTGTCAGTGCTTCAATACGGGCAGCAATCCCTAAAGCAGCTTCTTGCGGGCTTATTAATCCACCAAAATTGACCATGCGTGTTTGCACATAGCCTGGGTGAAGCTGGGCTACCGCAATACCTTTGGGCTTCAGATCTACTGCCAGCGATTTACCAAACGCATTCAGCGCTGCTTTAGAGGCTCGATAACCATAGCGCCCACCGGAGTCGTTATCAGCAATTGAGCCCATTCGACTAGTGATATTGGCGATTTTGCTGCCTTCGGCAAGGTTGGGGAGCAGCGCCTCGACCACCCGCAACGGCGCATAGGCATTAATTTCCATCTGCTCTCGGATACTGTCGAGATCAATATCGCCAAGCGATTCATCACGCAGCATGCCTGCATTGTTAATTAACAGCGTGATCACTTGCCCGTCGAGCGCCGTTATCAGGCGGACGATATCATCTGGCTGGGTCACATCAATGCTCTCAATCACTTGATTAGCCACGCGTTCGAGCTCTTCCGACGACTGACGGCAAACGCCTATAACCTGCCACCCAGCGTCAAAATAGTGCTCTGCCAACGCTAAACCTACGCCGCGATTGGCTCCCGTAATTACCACTGTCGGCTTCATGTTTGTCTCCCTGTTGCCATTTATAATGCGTCCTACCCAGCCTAGGTGATAATCGCGCGATTGGCTTTCTGACAGTCATGGCATTGCCGTTCGTTATCATTCCTTACCACGTTGTCATCGCTTGTTCATCCATTTGACTCGGCAGTGTCATTCACTCTGCCCACACTGCATAAAAACGTGATAAAGGGATGGATCGCTTATGCGGCTCTGCATCGTCAGTGAAACATGGTCACCGGATATTAATGGCGTTGCCCATACGCTGAGCCGGTTAAGCTACGAACTTCGTCGGCAAGGAGTGCCGGTTGATGTTATTCGTCCTCGCCCAAGAACCCCTAGTCATGCAACGGGGGTGAACAGCGAACTGCAAGTGCAGCGCCTTGCTTTACCCGGCTATTCCGATGTTCAGGTGGGATTAGTCACACCCGCCACATTACGACGCTTTTGGGACCAACATCGCCCTGATGTTATCTACTTAGCAACCCAAGGCCCGCTCGGCTGGGCTGCTCGTCAAGCGGCACGGCGGCTCAATATCCCTCTAGTGGCGGGTTGGCACACGAACTTTGATCACTACTGCGAAGATTATGGTGTTACTTGGCTGGCATCGACCACACGGCGCTACCTTCGCTACTTTCATAATGGCTGCGACCTAACGTTAGTGCCTACCCATCAGCAAGCTAATACGCTTCAACAGCAAGGGATCCGGGACATCCATGTGCTTTCACGTGGGCTAGACGGAGAGCGCTTCTCGCCTGCTCATCGTGATACGCAATTGCGCCAGCGCTGGGGCGTAGGCGAACATCAGCCGGTCGCACTTTATGTTGGTCGGTTAGCCGCCGAAAAAAACCTCACCCTGCTCCATGAAAGCCTTCAAGCCATGCGTGAAGTGCGTCCCGATATCGCTCAGGTCATCGTAGGCGACGGCCCTGCGCGGGCACAGCTGGAAAAAGCACTGCCGGACGCGCATTTCACCGGCTTCGTGGGACAGGAATCGCTGGCTCGCCACTATGCCAGTGCCGATCTGTTTATTTTCCCCTCGCTTTCAGAAACCTGGGGGAATGTGGTCGCAGAAGCAATGGCCAGCGGCTTAGCCGTGGTGGCTTATGAGCATGCTGCCAGCGCCGAACTCATTAATAGTGGCTATAACGGTATTACCGTTCCCGCTGGCAATAGCGCTGCCTTTCAGCAGGCAGCGGTCGAGCTGTGCCAGCACCCCGCTGACTACGCGCGCCTAGGTCGAGTAGCGCGTTTACGTGCACTTGAGCAGAGCTGGACAGGGATTGCAGAGCAGTTTCTGCGTTATTTACACCAAGCCCAGGAGGCTCACCATGCGCCCGCGTCCGCTTGTCGTATTCGACCGTCTTGATTTACTAGAGTGGCAATTATGCCAGCGCATATCGCGGCTCTCGCTGTATCGCCCCTGGCGCATTACTCTGCAAGCTGCCAGCCGCTTAGGTGATTGGCCGGTATGGGTGCTGCTGATTCTGGCCCAGCCCTGGCTTCAACCAAACGGCTCGTGGCGGTTGATGCAGTACAGCGTTATTGCGCTGTTTGCCATAGCCGTATATCGCCTGGTAAAAACACGACTCTGTCGTGAGCGGCCCTTTATCACCTATAGCGAGGGCATCCTGTGCTGTGAACCGGCACGTGATCGTTATAGTTTTCCCAGCGGCCACACCATGCATGCGGTGATGTTTAGCGTATTAGTAGCCGCTCACACCCCCTGGCTACTACCGGTGATCCTACCGCTATCCCTACTGATTGCGATCTCCCGCGTCGGACTGGGGCTGCACTATGTGAGTGATGTACTGGCAGGCGCTGCATTGGGCTATGCCTTTGCCTTGGTCAGCCTTTATTGGATGGGGTAATGGCCGTTTTCTTCCGACTTATTTTTACCGCTTATTAACCGTGGGCTGGCTTGCATTTGGCTTGCTCTATTTCGAGCGTATGGTGTCTGAGCGAAGCAAAGACCGTTGGAAGCACTAACGCAAAATGCCCGCTGACGCGGGCATTTTAGTTATTTTTAAATAATTGTTATGGTTAGAGCAGTTGGTTAAATGTCGGGGGGCATGTCATCGCGCTCGTCCATAGTGGCCATGAAAGATGTCTTAAACATCATATACACACCCACTCCCGAAAACCCTAAGAACAAAACAAACATGCATAACATCAATGCCATCGCCATAATCTTGTCCCTGTTCGTGTGCGGTCGTTACGTTGACGTTTTCTAACCGCGACATTTGGTTTCATCGAAAGGATAGACTAAAACACAGGTTTTATCTGTACGAGAGCTGTGTGTACAAAAGCGATGCAGAACGCTAAATTTTAAAATATATAAAAATCAACTACTTATAATATTATACGCACGCAAAAAGACCACCCCGTTTTTACGAGATGGTCGTTTTGCACCGATTCCACTCCTTGGTCTGATGAACAGCGCCTCCTTGCGCTGCAACCAGTGAGTGGGCGGATTGTCCTTTAACTTCCTGTTTGTCTTTCGGCGTCCTGCCTTCCTTTTGTCTCTCAGCCCACTCACTTAGTTACTAATAACAATTATCTAAACGGCTAGAGCTAAACAACTGAACTTCTAAGCAACTACTCAGTAGCTGCAGGGACTGCGCCAAGCCATGCCAATAATCAATATTAATAATTAAAAACAATAACTTAAAAACAACAAACATTTCCAAATAGGCTAATTTCCCTGCACTTTTGATGTGTAGAACTGGCACATGCGACATAAGCACACGTTATCAAGACACATCTATCTAGCTGAAACACATTAAAATGATGGCGAAACGGCGCAACAGCGATTATTTTTGCTAACGAACCTTCCCACTTTGCTATAAAAAGGCTTTGCTTTAAAAAGTGTCCAGATAGCTCTATCCATGTTTGACGCACGCCCATGCCTTTGAGGAAACCGCTATGAAACGTACTATTGCGCTTGCCATACTCGTCATGACCACACTTCTGTTGGTAAGTGGTTGCAATACCATTCGGGGTGCTGGTGAGGATATCGAACAGGGTGGAGAAGCTATCCAACGCTCAGCGAGCTAAACGTGATGATGACTGTTTACTTATCCCACGGCCTAGAGAGCGGCCCAGGGGCACTTAAAATCCAGGCACTAAAAGGCGTTGCTGAAAAACTAGATGATTGTGAGCCCGTGGTGATGGACTATCGAGGCATGGCAGAGCCCCAGCAACGTCTTCAGCATCTTTTACAGGTGATAGCCGAGCGCGGTGATGACCCTGCCCACTGTGTACTAGCAGGTTCAAGCCTGGGCGGGTGGCTAAGCGCGGCCGTCAGCGCTCAGCAGCCCGTATTAGGCTGTTTTTTGTTAGCCCCCGCGTTAGGCATAGCCGCCTACCCTGAAACGTCGCCCACCATCCAGGCACGCCACACGCACATTGTTCACGGCTGGCGCGATGATATCGTTGCCCCTGAACCGGTGATTGAACGTGCTCGCCTGCAGCGGCTGTCGCTGAGAATGGTGGACGATGATCACCGCTTACACGCCAGCCTCGACACCATTTTGGTCGATTTTGAGCGCTTTCTATGTCAATGCAGCGCGGACTCTCAGAACGACGCATAACCGCTGACCAAAACAAACATTCGACACAAGCAACCAAAACCTATACAAATGGTGTACACAAAAACCAGATAGTGAGGAAATTGCTTATGTTTGGCATGTTTAAGCGCGACCCCAAAAAGAAACTGCAGCAAAATTATGAGCGTAAACTGCAAGCCGCGATGGAAGCGTCTCGTAACGGCGATATGCGCGCCAATGCCACCCTTACCGAAGAGGCTGAGGCGATATTGGCTGAGATTAAACGCCTTGAGCAGTAACGACTGCTTAGCCTTTACTCGTCAGCCAGTGCTGGCAGCAGCGTTTTTAATTTGCGGGTCAGTGTATTACGCCCCCAGCCAAGCAGTTCAGCGGCTTCACCTTTGCGTCCACCGGTATGCTTTAAAGCGGTTTCAATCAGAATCCGCTCAAAATCGGGCACCGCCTCTTCCAAAAGATGGGTATGGCCTTCGGCCAAGGCATGATCCGCCCAGTCGCGAAACGCCGTACGCCAATCGCCATGGGCGCTACTTTCGGAAGCGCTTGGCGAGCGCAGTTCCGGCGGCAAATCTTCAACAAGGATTTCACGCCCCGACGCCATCACCGTCAGCCACCGGCAGATATTTTCCAACTGCCGCACGTTACCGGGCCACGGCAAGCGTGTTAGGTGGGCTTCCGCTTCACTGGTCAGCACCTTGATATCGGTAGTCAGCTCTTTCGCCGCTTCGGCCAGAAAATGTCGGGTTAAACGTGGTATATCTTCGCGCCTTTCAGCCAGTTTCGGCAGGTGGATACGAATCACGTTCAGGCGGTGGAACAAATCCTCCCGGAAGCGGCCGTCATCCACCAACACTTCTAGATTTTGGTGCGTAGCGGCGATGATACGCACGTCCACTTTGACCGGCGTATGCCCCCCGACGCGATAGAACTCACCATCCGCCAGCACGCGCAGCAGGCGCGTTTGGGTTTCCGATGGCATATCGCCTATTTCGTCTAAAAACAGTGTGCCGCCGTTGGCCTGCTCAAACCGCCCTTGGCGCTGCTGTGCCGCCCCGGTAAAAGCGCCCTTCTCATGGCCAAACAGCTCCGATTCGATCAAGTCGCGAGGAATCGCCGCCATGTTCAACGCGATAAAGGGTTTACCGGCACGCGGGCTATGCTGATGCAGCGCCTGGGCAACGCGCTCTTTCCCCGTCCCCGACTCCCCGTTGATTAACACCGTGATATGCGAGTGAGAAAGGCGGCCAATGGCGCGAAACACCTCCTGCATTGCGGGCGCTTCACCAATAATCTCAGCGTTTAAGCCTTCCGGCACGACGACCGGTCGTTGGCGTTCGCGGGCGTGGGCCACCGCGCGGCGCACCAGCGCCAGGGCTTCATCAACGTCAAACGGTTTAGGCAGGTATTCAAACGCCCCGCCCTGATAGGAAGCGACGGCGCTGTCTAGGTCGGAATGGGCGGTCATCACGATCACCGGTAGATCGGGATGCGCCTCGCGTACTCTCGCCATTAAGTCCAGGCCGTCGATGCCTGGCATACGAATGTCGGTGACCAGCACGTCGGGAGGGCTTTCCAGTAAACGTGCAAGGGCAGTATCTGCACGCTCAATACATTCAACGTCGAGATCGGGCTGCGCCAGGGCGCGCTCCAGCACCCAGCGGATAGCGCGGTCGTCATCGACAATCACCACCCGCGCAACATCTGTACGTGTAGCCTCAGTCATGACGCTTCTCCGGTAAAATTATTACCAATGGAATCAGTAAACGAAATTCGGTATGTCCGGGTCGTGAGTCGCATTCGATCAATCCTTGATGTTGGTGCAAAATCGACTGGGCGATCGATAACCCAAGGCCACTGCCTTCTGCGCGCCCTGACACCATCGGGTAGAACAGCGTTTCCTGCAGCGTATCGGGAATGCCTGGGCCGTTATCAATCACCGAGACTTCACTGACTAAGCGGTGGCGTTCCGCCCCGAGGGTAAACTGTCGCCGGGCGCGGGTGCGCAATATTAAGGTAGGTTCAGGGGTTTGAGCATCGCTCATGGCTTGCACGGCGTTGCGTGCAACGTTGAGTACCGCTTGAATCATTTGAGATTCATCGCCGGAAAGGTCGGGCAAACTGGGGTCATAATCGCGGCTAATAACAACGCTGGGATGCTCGGCAATTAACAGCGCGCGTACACGCTCCAACACCCGGTGAATATTGACCGGCTCATGCTTAAGCACACGGTTAGGGCCCAGCATGGAGTCGACCAAGTCGCGCAGCCGATCCACCTCTTCCACAATGATATGGGTATATTCGCGCAGCGCCGGATCGTCTAAATCCCGTTCTAACAGCTGTGCAGCACCACGAATCCCGCCGAGCGGGTTTTTCACTTCGTGAGCAAGCCCACGGGCCAATATCTTGATGGTTTCTTGGCGAGTGGTCAGCGCCTCTTCACGCGAGATCTGCATTAACCGATCCCGCGGCTCCACTTCTAACAGTAACTCGTCGTCCGATAGCGGCGTTACAGTGTAGTCGACCGTCAGCGGCTCACTGTTCAGCGGCGTAATACGCGCTTCTCGCTGGGTGTAAGGATGAAACGCATCCCGCGCTTTAGCCAATACCTCATCGATGCTGTCAACACCGCCCAGAAGCGTATCTAGGCTGATGCCGTGAACGCGGCTTAAGCTAACCGCTAGTAAGGCTTCAGCGGCAGGGTTCATCCAGCGCACACGCAGCTCGCCGTCCAGCAGCAGTACCGCCGTGGTGAGATGTTCAAGCAAACGCTGATGCATGGTGGTGTCCTGAGAAATTACGTCTTCCATCGCCGTTGCAGACCTACAGGTGGATAATCAATGAGGGAACTGCAAAAAGCGCGCCAATTATGCATTTATGCCTAGTTGCACGGCTTGCGGGCATAGCAATAAAAGAAGATGGATCGTTTTAGCGCAATCACCGCGCCAAATGCCTCCACAACCGCACCAATTTAGTGCATTCGAGATTTTAACCACCCGGTCTAAGGAACCGTAATCGTCACTGCGGGCGTGCGATGCTGTAAACGTTGGCTACTATCCAATAGCTCTGCTTGAAGCTCGTGCTGCCCCGCAGGAAGCCCTGTTAACCAGAAAACATCACTGTGCAGCGCGGTCTGGCTAATCTCTCCATTCACTATCAGCCGCACTTGGTGGTCATCGCGCAGCGGAGGCGCAATGGCCACTTCCACCGCGGTGCTTCGCTCCGGCAGCCGTGCGCCTTGCTGGGGCAGCGCAATCGAAAAGTGGTCATAAGGCATAAAAGGCTGCCCTGGCTTGCCACGTGGGCGCTCAGTAGCGGGCGTTGCCACACTGGCCGTAGCCGCGCTTAACCCAGGTGGTAGGCTTGGCAACGGTGCCAATTCCAACGCCTCACCGCCGCGGCCAGGGTTATCGGTAAACGTAACGTTACCGTGCTCATCAATGACCCTGAAAACCGTCTGCCCGAAAGCGGCACCTGAAATGATGGTCGCCTCAATGCTCAGTGCAGCAGCCATCAAGAAGCTGATCGCGCACGTGGTTAGCTTGCCCATACCGCTCCTCACACTTGTCACAACCTCAATAACGACAAAACCCCGCCGAAGCGGGGTTTTGATACTATTTTGATCAACTGCGTTTTTATCAACTGCGTCTTTATCAACTGTTACCACCGCTAGGGTGATGGTAGCAGCTAGGTGCTAAAAGCGCTGATTAGCAGCTGTAGTACATATCAAACTCGATGGGGTGCGTCGTCATACGGATACGCTCCACTTCTTCCATCTTGAGTTCGATGTAAGCATCGATCATTTCGTCGGTGAACACGCCACCTTCGGTCAGGAACGCACGGTCAGCGTCGAGAGCTTCCAGTGCTTGATCCAGGCTGTGCGCTACGGTCGGTACTAACTTGCCTTCTTCTGGCGGCAGGTCGTACAGGTTTTTATCCATAGCATCGCCAGGATGGATCTTGTTCTTGATACCGTCGATACCGGCCATCAACATGGCAGAGAATGCCAGGTACGGGTTGGCAGTCGGATCAGGGAAGCGAGCCTCAACGCGCTTGCCTTTCGGGCTAGCGGTGTAAGGAATACGGATTGAAGCAGAACGGTTGCGGGCACTGTAGGCCAGCATTACCGGCGCTTCAAAGCCTGGCACCAGACGCTTGTAAGAGTTAGTCGAAGCGTTAGTGAAGGCGTTCAATGCACGAGCGTGCTTGATGATGCCGCCGATGTAGAAAAGCGCCATTTCAGACAGGCCAGCGTACTCGTCACCGGCGAACTGGTTCTCACCACCTTTCCAGAACGACTGGTGAACGTGCATACCAGAACCGTTATCGCCTACCAGCGGCTTCGGCATAAAGGTCGCCGTTTTGCCATACGCGTGCGCCACATTGTGGATCACGTACTTCATTTCCTGAACTTCGTCAGCTTTCTTCACCAGCGTGTTGAATTTAACGCCGATTTCGTTCTGACCCGCGTTGGCAACTTCGTGGTGGTGAACCTCGACAGTCTGGCCAATCGCTTCCAGGGTGTTACACATCGCGCCACGAATATCGTGGAAGCTATCAACCGGAGGAACCGGGAAGTAGCCGCCTTTAACGCGCGGGCGGTGACCCAGGTTGCCGCCTTCTACTTGGCTATTGGTCGCCCAGGCGCCTTCATCGGAGGTGATTTTGTACATGGAGCCCTGAATGTCAGACTTCCAATGTACTTCGTCAAAAATAAAGAATTCAGGCTCAGGACCGAAAAACGCGGTGTCGCCCAGGCCAGTAGACTCTAGATAAGCTTCAGCGCGCTTAGCGATGGAGCGCGGGTCACGATCGTAGCCCTGCATAGTGGCCGGCTCGATGATGTCGCAGCGCAGCACCAGCGTCGCATCTTCGGTGAAGGGGTCGAGATAGCCAGTGCCATCTTCCGGGCGCAGAATCATGTCGGATTCGTTGATGCCCTTCCAGCCTTCGATAGAAGAGCCATCAAACATCTGGCCATTCTCAAAGAATTCTTCGTTCACATCGCGAGCAGGCACAGTAACGTGCTGTTCTTTGCCGCGTGTGTCGGTGAAACGCAGATCTACCCACTTAACATCATGTTCTTCAATTAGCGCGAGAGTCTTGGCTGACATAGAGTCCTCCGGTATGAGCGTGGCTTAAAGCTAACGACTGTAAGCTACCGATAAATGTGTTGTTCGACAAAATACGCGCTAAACCGCACGTTTGTCATTCTTGTTCGCTCAACGTTTGCCTGACATTAGTGAACAAATCGCTCAGCGAGCATTTCAAACCGGCTATCGTTTTAGCACGTCGTAGGACTTATGCCTACGGCCCGCTAGCCGCTTGCAAATATAATGCAGAGAGCATGCCAACTCTGCACCAATATGGCATAGAAAAACAGCAACCAATTGTTTTATAACTGTTAAAAAGTGGATCAGGATGCCTCTTGATGACGCAAAGCGGCTAAATACAGGTCCGGAAGCTGTTTAAGAAAGGCATGACGCACCAATACAGAGCAAAAATAATGCCTTATGCGCCAATAAAGTGCATAAATAATAGTGAGCCCTCTTTTTTGGCTCGCAAGTTTTTTTACTTGCTACGCAAATAAGCCAGCTACTACAATAAATTACAATTTGATAGATTTGCTCACAATCGGAGTCGGCAAATGGGATCGGTTTGCTTTATCGTTGATGCCATGGTGACGGGTAACATGTTGCCACGCCACTTAAAATCCATACGTGATTCTGGCGTAGCCGACCACTTGCTGCCCATTTTGGTAACGAGCACGCAAGCCCATGCGCGTCTCAGCTCGATTGAGCAGCGTTACCACACTCATTGCTTGATCACCCCCAAGCTACCACTAGGCGCACGCCTCAATAAAGCAGCCTTTGCCAGCCAAGCTGAGTGGTTAATTATTGCGCTGCAGAAACAGCCACTGCCTGCCAGCCTCTGGGGCTCACTCTACCCGCAATTGAACACCTACAGCCTTGATGCCTTAATTGTTGGCCTTGCTCAGCCATCATTAGCCAAACGCATCCTGCGCCGCTTATTGGCAAGCACGCTGCTGTTACCGCCCTACATCGCCGTCAGGCGGGCTTGGCTTGAGCGCTTAGGTGGATTTGATCCTGAGCTGGATGACGCCAGCGCGATTGACGATTTTTTACAGCGCTTGCATGACTGCCCCACTCGCCTAAAAACGTACAGCGGCCGCTTGCTTAGCCAGGCCGATGAATACCCATCCGCCATGCTGCCTAACGACCCGGGTCTCGCTTACACATCGAAGCGGTAAGCCGTGCCTTTCGATTTATGCACTAACATTTTCCCATTAACGAACCTTCAAGCGCTTGCCAAACAGCATCGCTCCCAGCGTGGTGGTATTCGCCAATTTATTAAGGGCCACCGACCCGACGAGACCCACGACGATGAGTACCAGCGCATACACGCCAATCGGCAACGACAAAGGCTCAACCACCAGATCGGCAAGCACAAAGAACATGGGGTGGGCCAAGTAAATCCCAAAAGAATATGCATTGATGTGGCGCACCCACAACGGCGCCGGGCGCCCAGCCAAATAACGCATGGCGCAAAGCGTAAACAGCACGAAGAATGGAATCACCCACACCTCTTTGGATGAAAACGCCAGCCAATCCGCAAACGTCGCCGCTATAATTAGCGCCACCAATAGCACCAACCACGCCGGGTGCGCCAATTGCTGCATCCAGGTGGGCCGCTCAGCGAGTACGCCCTCTGGGGCTAGCGGGTAGTAGCGCACTAGCACCAGCGCCAGGAAAAACACATAGATCCACCCCAGCGGGGCGATCCACAGCAGGTAGCCGGGCAAATCAACATCAAACCAATAAGCCAGCCCCCAATACGCCATGCTGATAACGCAGGCACCCCACAACCATGGCACCGGATTCAATCGCCACAGCTGCCAGCGGGTAAACAGCCAATAAGCCACGTAAAACTGCATCGCAATGATCAAAAAATAGCCATGCCAGCCCGCATAAACGTAATACTCGATAGCATTAGCCACGAACCCCACCGGCTCATCCGACGCCTGTTGGCTTAACCATTCAGCGGTGGAATAAATAAAGCCATACACAAAGTACGGCACCATCACATACTTTACGCGCTGAATAAGAAACCCCTCCGGCACGGATTTATCGTAGCGAACAGCAAACACAAAGACCGATATAAACAGAAATATTGGCGTACCCAGCACCAGCGGCAGGCGCATTAAATCAGTGGCGACATTATCGAGGCGTTGATTGACGTGATCTAATAAATGAAACAAAAAAACGGCTATACAGCCGTAAGCGCGCAACCAATAGATCTCTTCAATTTTTCGCATTGGGCCTCCCGCCGCTACATACGCCTAACCTGCTATCCTGCATAACTACTTTGTGTAACTGCTCGGCATAACGAGTCTGCATAGCTACGATGAACAACCAGTGCCGCCGCGCTGTCCGATTTTATTAAACTAGTTTAATTCTGGAGAAAACGTGTTCATCCCAAAGCCACCTTTCCTCTCCTACCGGTTTCGCACCCTACTCACCACTTTTATTGGGTGGCTAACACTCAGCGGCCACAGCTTGGCAAGCGACGTTGAGCATCATTATTTTTCCTCACCCACTCTCGGTTACGATTATCCCTATAGCGTTTATTTACCTGATAATTATGACACCCAGTCGACTACGCCCTATCCCGTCATTTACATGCTGCACGGCTCTTTTGGCACCGACCGCGACTGGGTTTCCCGCGGCAATCTTCAACAGGTAGCCGACAGGTTAATTCGCGCTGGGCATATCCCCTCGGCAGTGTTCATTATGCCCGGCAGCCGCAGCTGGTGGGTAGATGGCCATAACGAACCCGCCCGTAGCGCGTTTTTTAATGACCTAATGCCCCACGTGGAAGCTACCTATCACGTGGGGCAAGAACGCCACCTACGTGGCGTCGCGGGGCTTTCCGCCGGTGGCTACGGTGCGCTTAACTTCGCCCTAGAACGGCCCGATTTATTTGCCGCCGTCGCGGCGCTTAGCCCCGCAAGCTACGCCCCCCTACCACCGCGCAACTCCTCCGCCTGGCGCCACCCAGCCTTTATAAATGACCAGGGGCAATTTGACCGCGAGCTTTGGGAAACCCTCAACTACACCGCCCATTTAGAAGAATACCGCCTGCGTGTCACCCCCCGCGGCACCGATGAAGAAGGCGACCTTCCCCTCGTACCACTGTATATCAGCGCCGGGCGGAGCGACGTTTACGACGCAGAATTTCACGCCCGCTTACTCCGTCAAGCCATGGAGCGCATTCAACCCAACGCCGTAAGGCTCGACCTTTACCCCGGCGGCCACACATGGCAGGTTTGGCGCGCCAGCCTACCCGCCGCGCTCAACTTCCTGTTTCAATACGTTGGGCAAACAAACAGCGTAGCGGGAATTGAAAAACAAGCTGAAACGCAAACTGAAGAACAGATTGAAGAGCAGAATGAAAAACAAGCCAATGAAGCGCGAGCAGAGGCAGCAAGCCCAAGCGGTTTAGAAAGTACCGCCAGCACTGAGGAAGTAAGCGGTTGAACGCACTACACTGAAGCAACATCCAACACGACAAGGAAGACCACAATGCATCAGCATATTGAATGGGACGAACCCGGCAGCGCCAGCGTAGCGGAATACTTTAAAAACGACCCCGACCACAGGGCGCCCGACCCAGGCGATATTATTTCAGCACGTTTCCAAGGCGTGATGGTACGTATCAAAGTAGAAGCGTACCGCGAAGATGACGCTGTCAGCATTGGCGAAGTTGTCGCCATCATCGACACCAGCGGCGGCCGCCACCAACGCCACAGCAAGCTCGAAGTCGGCCACATCGTACGGGTACCCGACGACAAACGCGCCATGGAAACACCGCCGAAAGAAGATTAACGCGTTAGCGCGTTCCTGATTTCAGTAACAGAGGCCATCCAACGCGATGGCTTTTTTGTGTGAATTTGAATAGCCAAGCAGCCATTCTTGAGTAGCGTAATCGCAACCACATTGATGGCCTTGCGATTACGCGCAGCAATACCAAAGGCACTTATCATATTTATTGCGGATGGGGAGACTCGAACTCCCACATCTTTCTGAGCTGCCTGAGCTACAGCGCAAATTAATCACCTAAGGTGGCAGGCAAACTATCCTCACACTCCGCGTTAGCAACAGTTAACAGAAGCCACCATGTAAATTTATACTCACTTCAATATTGTCGCCTGTTGTCTTCTTGCGTTTACACTAAACAAATGCAAAGTGGTTTAGCGGTTTTAGAGGAGTATCACTATGGCCGTACATTATGAACACGATGCCTATGCCTGGGCCCTTGAGCAAGCTGGGCTACTGCGGGCGGGGAAACTGGAGCAACTTGATCTTGAGCACCTCGCCGAGGAGATTGAGAGCATGGGCAAAAGCGAACGGCGCGCGCTGGTCAGCCAATTGGCTCGTCTGTTAATGCACCTGCTGAAATGGGATCACCAGCCCGAACGCCGCTCACGTAGCTGGCGGTTGACGATCATTGATGCCCAAGCCAAAACGAATCGCTTACTGAACGACAACCCCAGCCTAAAAGCATCATTACCTGAACTGATGAGCGAAGCGTACGAAGATGCACGCCGCGCAGCAGCGATTGAGACCGATAGCGAGCTGCACGCTTTTCCAGAAAAGTGTATGTACAGTTTCGATGAAGCGGTAACGTTTCAACCTGTCGAGCACTAAATCGCATGAAAGCAGTCAGGCCTAACCACTTACTCGCCCAATGCACGTCACTTGTAGCTTGGCATGAGCGCTAGCGCACCCCGAAAGCACCGCACAGCGATACTACCAGTACACATCTTAAATCTAGCAAAACTGCCTGGACGGCAGCGTACTCTCACCCATACTTCTGCGCTTCGTTGACGTTTACCTGAGCTACCTGGGCAGCGCACGAGCAGGATGCCTACGCCTGGGCGCTTGAACATTTCTGAGCTGCCTGGGCGGCAGCGAACCGAGCCAGCAGGCTTTAGGCCTCACTATCGCATTTCTGAGCTGCCTGGGCGGCAGCGCACAATGCTGCGCGGCTTACGCGCGAGAGGGTAGCTTTCTGAGCTGCCTGGGCGGCAGCGCACGAGGTGGTTGACGTGCGGGCGGCGTTTGATGATTTCTGAGCTGCCTGGGCGGCAGCGCACCCGTCCACGCGGTTCTCGCCATAGCGGCGCTTTTTCTGAGCTGCCTGGGCGGCAGCGCACCGGTTGACGCGCGCCAAGGCCATCAACGTCGATTTCTGAGCTGCCTGGGCGGCAGCGCACATGTGGGTGGTGCCGGCGGGTATCTCATGGTTTTTCTGAGCTGCCTGGGCGGCAGCGCACTGTTCACAGCAGCGCGCGCCATTTCCGGCGACTTTCTGAGCTGCCTGGGCGGCAGCGCACGGTCATACAGATTTCCTCGGGGTGATGACATTTTTCTGAGCTGCCTGGGCGGCAGCGCACGCTATGCAAATGCACTGTCAGGATTGCGGCTGTTTCTGAGCTGCCTGGGCGGCAGCGCACTTCTGGACCGGCCTACGTCCAAGCGAATATATTTTCTGAGCTGCCTGGGCGGCAGCGCACTGAGCGCTTCGTGTTCCAGTCGCCTTCTTCATTTTCTGAGCTGCCTGGGCGGCAGCGCACAGGTGTCGTTAAACAAATATCCCAGTTGTAATTTTCTGAGCTGCCTGGGCGGCAGCGCACATTCGTAAGTAAGTAAGTGGCTACTTTGATTTTTTCTGAGCTGCCTGGGCGGCAGCGCACGTTACGAGGAGATCATCTGGTAATGCGTCGGGTTTCTGAGCTGCCTGGGCGGCAGCGCACGTCACTACTGTTTGTTGGTTCTCCGTTGTCGATTTCTGAGCTGCCTGGGCGGCAGCGCACTTCAACCGCTGTTTCTATCCGTGCTTATAACGTTTCTGAGCTGCCTGGGCGGCAGCGCACTCAGGGACGTACAGGACGCGACCTGCTGAACTTTTCTGAGCTGCCTGGGCGGCAGCGCACTGGCCAGCGCTTCAGTCAGGTCGTCGGTATCGTTTCTGAGCTGCCTGGGCGGCAGCGCACCGAATGATGGCCATGCGTGAAGTGGAAGGCATTTTCTGAGCTGCCTGGGCGGCAGCGCACGTACGACCTGCGCAAAACAGCGCGCACCAACTTTTCTGAGCTGCCTGGGCGGCAGCGCACAGTAGACCCACGGATACGGCGGGTCTCGGCGTTTTCTGAGCTGCCTGGGCGGCAGCGCACATAGTGCCATCATCGAAGGCCTTGAGGTGTGTTTTCTGAGCTGCCTGGGCGGCAGCGCACGTAACGGGTTTCACTTCGGCGGCCCGCGTAATTTTCTGAGCTGCCTGGGCGGCAGCGCACCCCGCGTAAGCCCGAGCTTTTCGGCTTCGACTTTTCTGAGCTGCCTGGGCGGCAGCGCACACGTTAAAGCCGCGCCGATCTGCGCCTTGGCTTTTTCTGAGCTGCCTGGGCGGCAGCGCACGGTCGCTATAAGGCTGAGCGTGAGAAGGTTCATTTCTGAGCTGCCTGGGCGGCAGCGCACGGAATCGCGCAGCTCCCCGAGCTTGCCGGTCATTTCTGAGCTGCCTGGGCGGCAGCGCACTCAGGTTGGATTGTTAACGCCGATACGGCAGATTTCTGAGCTGCCTGGGCGGCAGCGCACCCGCCATGCTCCAGTGATAGCCTTGCAGTTTCTTTCTGAGCTGCCTGGGCGGCAGCGCACTGGTGCTGGCAAGCAACTACAGCGCATGTCGTTTTCTGAGCTGCCTGGGCGGCAGCGCACGTCTTTATGCGTCTGGTTGTTCTGGTTGTTCTTTTCTGAGCTGCCTGGGCGGCAGCGCACGAAGAATCACGCTTTACTGCATCCAGGGCAAATTTCTGAGCTGCCTGGGCGGCAGCGCACCTGGCGGATAAGCTGCACCGCGCCCGCGTCTTTTTCTGAGCTGCCTGGGCGGCAGCGCACCTGGGGGTTAATCCACGGCATGACCGGGCCAATTTCTGAGCTGCCTGGGCGGCAGCGCACTCGCCGAAGCGGTCAGCGGCCTGGTGCTGTTTTTTCTGAGCTGCCTGGGCGGCAGCGCACACGGCCTCGTAGCCCAGCCCCTCGCCGCCCAGTTTCTGAGCTGCCTGGGCGGCAGCGCACGCGACGGCGAAGTGATGGTGCGCCTGGTGCGATTTCTGAGCTGCCTGGGCGGCAGCGCACCTGTAGCACGTTCAAGTAGTGCAACAGCGTCTTTTCTGAGCTGCCTGGGCGGCAGCGCACTCGTCTGGTTCCATCTTAGTGAACGGGTAGATTTTCTGAGCTGCCTGGGCGGCAGCGCACCAGACCATTGAAGCGTTCATTACTGAGCAGGCTTTCTGAGCTGCCTGGGCGGCAGCGCACTTCACGAAAGCGTATCTGATCTAATGAGTGACTTTCTGAGCTGCCTGGGCGGCAGCGCACGCAGCCGGATCGAGGCGCTGCGCGCCCTGGACTTTCTGAGCTGCCTGGGCGGCAGCGCACTGGCCAACGCTCAAGGCGAAATTGCATCGTTGTTTCTGAGCTGCCTGGGCGGCAGCGCACGCCGCTGACTGAATAAACGCTGAATACTTGGTTTTCTGAGCTGCCTGGGCGGCAGCGCACGCGGATTGTTGCTCGGTGGCTTCTCATTCTTCTTTCTGAGCTGCCTGGGCGGCAGCGCACCGCAGGTGAGGGAGAGCCCGTCTATACCATGCTTTCTGAGCTGCCTGGGCGGCAGCGCACACAATCGGCAACGTCTGGCTTGAGGCGGGCGTTTTCTGAGCTGCCTGGGCGGCAGCGCACACGCCGCGCGCAAATAGGCGCGCATGGCGTTATTTCTGAGCTGCCTGGGCGGCAGCGCACTAGTCCATCAATTATATGGTTCAACGATAACTTTTCTGAGCTGCCTGGGCGGCAGCGCACAACTACGCCGAATATAAAGAAACTTCCAAGCTTTTCTGAGCTGCCTGGGCGGCAGCGCACGCCAAGGGCGTGAGATTTACACTAATATTCGCTTTCTGAGCTGCCTGGGCGGCAGCGCACATATTACTGTCGCGCTTGCTGCGGACGCTGAATTTCTGAGCTGCCTGGGCGGCAGCGCACATGCCGCCTTTGAGCGCATCCAGCAGTTTGCTTTTCTGAGCTGCCTGGGCGGCAGCGCACGCAATGCCGCCTTCGTTGAGCAGGTTGGCGCGTTTCTGAGCTGCCTGGGCGGCAGCGCACGGTGATCCGGACTACCTGCGCCGAATACTGCTTTTCTGAGCTGCCTGGGCGGCAGCGCACGAGCCGTTGGCCACTGTGCTGGAGAGCGTAGTTTTCTGAGCTGCCTGGGCGGCAGCGCACACCGCAATGGCAAAATTCTTACACGGCGCAGATTTCTGAGCTGCCTGGGCGGCAGCGCACAGCGAGGCCGTTCCCCAGCCCTCATTAAGCGATTTCTGAGCTGCCTGGGCGGCAGCGCACCATTGACGTTGACCTCTACCGCCGTACAGTACTTTCTGAGCTGCCTGGGCGGCAGCGCACCCCGGAAACCGACCCGCTAGTGCTCGACGCGTTTTCTGAGCTGCCTGGGCGGCAGCGCACGCCACCTCACCTTTAAGCGCTTTCCATCCAAGTTTCTGAGCTGCCTGGGCGGCAGCGCACGGGGCGCCTCCCTTGGATGGAAAGCGCTTAAATTTCTGAGCTGCCTGGGCGGCAGCGCACGGTTGCACCTGCGGCGGGCGAAATGTTTTCGGTTTCTGAGCTGCCTGGGCGGCAGCGCACTACCGCCAGAAATCCAATCCGGTGCCGATTACTTTCTGAGCTGCCTGGGCGGCAGCGCACGTCTCTCTTCATTCAAAAATGGAGAGCGTTATTTTCTGAGCTGCCTGGGCGGCAGCGCACAGCAATAGCTACGTGCCGCCCGTTGATGACATTTTCTGAGCTGCCTGGGCGGCAGCGCACACTATGGCCGCTAAGCGGCTTTTTTTATGCGATTTCTGAGCTGCCTGGGCGGCAGCGCACCCGCCGGTAATGATGGTGCTGGATAAAATCCTTTTCTGAGCTGCCTGGGCGGCAGCGCACTATGAAAAGGGCAGTTAGAAAGGTTTTCGGCTTTTCTGAGCTGCCTGGGCGGCAGCGCACCAATACGCTGACCGGTTTATTGAGGCACAAAATTTCTGAGCTGCCTGGGCGGCAGCGCACATGCCCTCGAGCTTTCCGGTGTAGTGTCTGATTTTCTGAGCTGCCTGGGCGGCAGCGCACAAATCATTGGCGATGATGAAGAAGGCCGCGAATTTCTGAGCTGCCTGGGCGGCAGCGCACTGTCTACACCGCGTGCTGCGCGCCAAATAGTTTTTCTGAGCTGCCTGGGCGGCAGCGCACTCCAAAGAATAATATGCCAGCCGTTTTCATCTTTTCTGAGCTGCCTGGGCGGCAGCGCACTAGAGCATACCAAAATTAATGTGCTGATTGTTAAAGAGCTTTAGCCGAAAAAAGCGGTATCACCCTTTTCAGAGTGACACCGCTAAGTGGTTGATTATTGGTGGCCAATTTTCATGCTAGAAAAAAGGGTCAAAACCAGGGCACCGTGGCGTTGGGGCTTAGGCCGTAATGGCTAAACGTGCCTTCCGTTGCAGAAGCCAACGGTTTGCTATGTTCAATAAACAGGCTAAAACGCTGCTGGGTGGAGCGGCTATTGATCTGCACAAAGGGGAGCTCAATGCGTCGTTCAGCCAACTTGGCATAAATCTTCCGCGCCTCTGCTTCTGAAATATCATGCCGTTTGGCGTAACGTTTGGCCCGGCTTTCACTGCCCGTATTAAATTGCTTACGCGCCACGTTTATATGCTGAGTATTTGCAGGTACCGCAAGCACTTCGCTCACCTGGGTGTGGTCGCGCATACCGGTTAGCCAGTCCGCTCTCATTAGCTGCTGCAAACGTGCTTGCGTGCCATGCAAGCGAAGGTGATCGCCCAGTGTGCGAGCGCGAACACCGTGCTTATAGCCTGGGAAACTGGCGCCTACATCTTCGGCATGTAAATCAAACAGCGCCCGGTGCAGCTTGTTATAAAGCGCGCCCATTAACATTGCCGGGGCAAAGTCAGGATCGGGCCTTAAACGAATGTCGATATAGTGATCCATGGTTTACCCCGCTTCGCCGAATACACCACCGCGAATCAGGGTCGCCATCACAAAGTGCTGATCTTCCTTCGTAGGCACTTGGTCCTTGATCATCCAGTTATCTAGGAGTGAATAGAAATCAGCTTTCTGCTTGGGCTGGCGGTACGCTTTACCCTGCGTGGTCACTGAGCCATACGGCTCAACGGCAATCGGCCCAAGATCATCATCGTTTTCATTGGGGTACCAGGTGTCGATGGTACGAATGGCGTTACCCAACTTTTGCGAGTGAATACCGGCAATGTTGCTGACGTGATAAAGCGTTTTGCTCTTATCACCCCGGCCCCGCTCAAGAATCAGCTCTTGTGAAGGAAACACTTCTTGGCCACTGCCCACGTGCACATAGGCCACTACCTCTAGCAGTAAGTGCTGTTCCCCCACCAACGCGGCGGCGATAACACCGGCGAGTTCTTTAAGCTCGGCGGTCTCCTCAAAGGCCCGCAACGAAAGCGACAGTGCATCAAACGTCCACTCTTTGGTGGCTTTACCCTGCGCCAATTGGCGAACGCTTACCTCGACTTGCTCAGCGCCCATGCGGTTACGCCACAGAAAGCGGCCATTAGCGAGGTTATTGGCATAGCGATGCGCCAGCTCGCCGAAGCCTTGCGCTTGTTTATACTCGGCAACTGCCTGTTCCAGCTTGGCTTGGTACTCGGCGTTATTACAGGCCGAAGGCGTTCCGGCACCCGCCAATACGCGCAGCGTAAAACGAGCAACTAAGGTGTCTGCATCGTGGGGCAGCGTGGCGACATCCACCGTTTGCAGGTTGGGATTTTCAATCGCTGCGTCTAGCTTAGCGGGGTCTTGGTCTTTGGCTTTCAGGCGGTTGGAAATGGTGCCGCGCACCGACTTTTCGCGCACTTCTACCGGCTGCCACTGCTGATTATCTTGCCGCTTTTCCCAGCTGCTGGCGTAAAGCAGGGCATCGGAAGGATCAAGCTTGCGTTCAAAGGCGAGGACGGAAGCGGTTTTAAGGGTATCGTTTTTAGCCATGATAGAGCTCCTGGTTTACTGGGCAGTGGCGCGAAGGTGGTAATCGTTATTGAGTCGGTAAAGTCCCGCTTCTTCGTCGTTATCAACGTACCAAAGCAGGTCTTCCGGTTGCTTCATGCGGTGGGGGCTGACCCACTCGCCAATGGAGTAGAGGCTTTCAACAAAGCGAAACTGAGTCTTGGCATCGCGAGCATTGGCCACTTCGCCGGGATTAAATAGATCGGAAATAGCGCCGTAACCTACAGGGATAGGCACCAGCCAGCCGCGATAGGGGCGCTGAGCCTGCCAAACGGGCTTCTCGTTGGATTCACCTTCATTTTCCAGGGCGCAGTGGTGATTGAGCCGTGAAAGATCCAGCCACGCATCCAGCAAACTGGCATCCGGGTTCTGCTGTTGCAGCGTCTGGTGGTGCTCGGCGAGGTAGTCATCGCGCAGGGTTAGCGCAAAGCCCGGCAGCCAGCGCCGTTTTAGGCGTTCGAACTGCTTTTGCCGCTTTTCTTCATCGTCATCAAGCGCGACCCATTGCGGGCGTTGCTTGTGGCTTGGCACGGCGCGGTTAGGGATGACGCTACCACCGGCAATACGCATACCTGCAACGATCTCACTGATTTGTTTGGCAATCTCATCATGCTCACTTTCTGCCGCGGCTGAATCAATCGTGAAGATCAGCGTGATATCCAGATGGATGCGCCCTTCTTCTACAATCGCTGCCGTTCCGCCAGTTTTATCCACTGGATTACGGGTGAGATGAAAACCACGGATATAGCCGCCTTCAGTGGCCTGGGCTTCAAAGTCATGGCAGATAACGCCGACGTTACCGAGCGAAACGTTGATGCCTGCTGCATAGAGTTTGCGTTCCAGGGCGTGCATCAATCCCACAAAAGCACTCATGGCAGGAAAGCCCCAGGTCATTGGGCTGGAAATCGCATTAGCGTTTTGTACCCGCAGGCGTGGTAAAACCAGGAGGTTTTTCACTTCACTCATCGTCATCACCTCCTGGCAGGTTGGTTAAGTCTTCCATTAGGTTTTCCATCCAGCGGCGGTCACGATCTAGCAGGCGTTGATGGGTGGCATCTTTTGCCAGCGTTTTCTGCCAGTGGCGAAATTCCACATCACCTAATGGGAGCTTTTCACCCAACGCAGCATTGAGCCAGTTAGCAAAGCGGTGGCGAATCTCGTCTGCCCACTCCACGCTGTTTCGTGCTTCACGAAAAGCGGCATCTTCCTCGGCACGGCCAGGATCTAACCAAAAGGCTTCTTCGGCGACCAATTCGCATTTTTCATCCGCACTCCACCCGGCAGGTAGGCTGTGCATTTGCATGGCAAACAGCGCCAGTTCATCCATCAGCATGGCGGTGTAGTCATCACGTAAATCGCGGGTGTGCATGTCGGTAGAGGGGTTGGTCTCCAGAAAGCGCTTGAGGTCTTTAACAAGGGCGCGCACTTCTGAGCGGCTGCCAAATACGCCTGGATGGGAGAAAACCGATGCTACTTTTAGCGGTGGGCGAATATCACGGACATTCCAACTGGGCGGAAGCGACGCCAACAAATAGTTGTTACCGCCCCGCTCGCTATTCAGCTGCGAGATATTTTGCGGCTTGGTGCCGCCCATTTTTTGTACGGCCAAGTTGGGGTAGCTGTGAACGGGTTGCTCAGCGTAGTTGCCCTCCCGTTTAGCTTTACGTGCCTCTTTAGCCTCTTCGCTAAAGCGGTCATGGTTAATGGTTTGAAATACGCGGTGGGCCAGCGAGGTGGCATAGAGCGGTGCTAATAGATGAAAATTCTCGGCATCACTTTCTACGTCTGCGGCATCATCACCTACCAGCCAGTAGAGCTGTTTGCCTCGGGTATGTGAGGCGTGCTCGCCACGCGGTTCGGTAATCGCCGCAAAGGCGCTGATCCACGCCTGGGCTTGTTCGGGGTTATCGCTTAACGCTTTGGCAAACTCGCTATCATTTTCTAGCGCACGCTCAAGCAGCGATTTTCCCTCGAGCTGCAGCTTCAAGAACTTATAAACATCCAAGGCTGCGGCGTTCCCCACCACATCGCCCGCAAAATTAGCGGGTAGTACATGACTGCCAACAAGGTTGTGGGTATGTAGCGATTCGGGCGGAGCGTAAAGGTTGGAGCCTTTGGCATCGGGGTGGATAGGTTTTAGCGAGTGGGTGACGACTTGCAGTTGACCAACGCGCCTTGCCGCATCGTTGATCCAGGTATCGAATTGGAACTGTTCAACCAGTGCTTGGTATTTTGGATCGTCGGGAGCTAGCTTTTCCGCCTTGGTATCGAAGCGATCTTTTAAAAAAACTTCGACTAATGTTCGGAGTTGCTGCCAACTTCCACTAGGAATGGTAGGCATTATTTATCCTTACGAATTTGGGAATCACTGAAATTCGTGCCAAAATAAGCCCCGAGGCAATACGCCTCGGGGCATCTGGCAGGCCGATCTAAAAATCGGCCTCAAAATATTATGTTTACATGATAGCCAATCATGCTCAGATTCCTCCTATCTGCTCTGACCCTGCAGATTTGGGTAACGACGATATACGAATGTGTTTCAAGCTAGCCAAGGAGGTGTGCGACCACCCCTTGGCTAAATTGATATTAGGGCACCACTCTAAAATTATCAACCAGTTTATTAATTAGTGTAATTAAAA
This sequence comes from Vreelandella sp. DA03-1M, assembly GCF_055725665.1. Taxonomy (NCBI): domain Bacteria; kingdom Pseudomonadati; phylum Pseudomonadota; class Gammaproteobacteria; order Oceanospirillales; family Halomonadaceae; genus Vreelandella; species Vreelandella sp. DA03-1M. The sequence goes on along the minus strand of NZ_CM146798.1, from coordinate 182,214 downwards.
TAGAAAATGACTTTGACTGCCCGTGCCACTACCATATTTTTGTTGCCGCCCAGGCAGCTCAGAAAAGTTTCTTAATCAGAGTAACTTACGCTGCCGCCCAGGCAGCGGGCCGGTGTCTATCACCGGCCTTCATTTACTCCGCCAAAATCCCAGCACCGGGTGATATCCCCAGCGTTGGTTTCTAGCCGAGGCGGTTACCGTGCCGAAGGTGCGAGCGGCGCGATCAAGGGAGATATCCAAGTCTTCTGCCAAGTCAGCCAGGGCTGTTAAATAGTCGTTGGCTCCCCAGGGCTGAATCCGCTCGCCCTGCTCTTTTGTCAGGTCTATCCGCACCAGCAGGCTCTCCTCCACCAGAACGTAGAGCTTTTCACCTCGCCTTGCGCCATCGTCTACGCGGTGTAGTGTCCAGGTTTCTCCTCCCTCATCGGGCAGCAGCGCTAGGGTTATTTCAGGTTCGAGCTGCTTGCGAAATGGGTCACGCTGAATCAATACACCGGTTAAGTGCACCTGTGGTACGGCGTACCAACTATAGGCCCCCAGCGGTGGTGGCTTGGGCTGCTTGCCAAGCCTGATCTCTTTTTTGGTTAACGGTTCGGCGGGCTGTTCGATCATCAGTTGATGCAGCCGCTCATGCTCCAAATCGACGAGACTTTCTTTAGCGTGCAGCACTTCCCGCGCCAGCACGCGCGGGCGGGCATCTATCACCTGGTACTCATCTTTAGTTAACAGCGTGGTAAGTGAGTGGCTATTAAGTTTCCAGGCCATCTTCGTTTCGAAGCCTGGCTTATGAAAAGCGGGCTCATCCGCGCGCTCCAGGTGTTTTAGATTGGTCTCTAGCAGCAAAATATTGGCCACTTCACAGGCCTGCTCGCGGTGTCGGCGCACCCGGCCCGCTAGTTGGATAATTGAGCGCATGGAAGAAGGCTCGACAATGGCCCAGTCATAATCGTGGTCGCGGCCCACTTCGGTGACCGGCGAGCCCAGCACGATAAACAGGTGGTCGTTTTCTTCGCTGCTATCCAGCAGGCGGCGGATATCGGGCTGCTGAAACACGCGCTCGGGCTCGGCCCGTTGCAGCGTTTTATCTAACCGGCGCTCAATCTCCGAGCGCATCACCAACGGGTGGCGCGAGTGGTAAACGCAGAGGTGAATGCGCACACCTTCTGGCGCGCCCTGCTGAAACAGTGCCCTGGCCACATCCACCAAGGGGTCGATATTGGCCATGCGAATCAGACCGAAACTGACGCGCTTGCTGGTGTGGGGGTCAACGGAATGATGCTGCTGGTGCATCGCCAATGCATGTTCGCGTAGCAGCGTTGCAACTGCGGGCCTGATTTCTTCTGGCCGTTTACCCAACGCTGGCAACGCTAAAATATCGCCACTGCGTCGCACCGGGCTGGAGGCTAAGCGCTCTAGCCGGCGCTTGGCAAAAGCCTGATGTGTCGCCTTGAAGGTCTCGCTACTGGCGCAGTTTTCATGTTGGCGGTCGTGCTCGTCGAACCAGGCGCAGCAGATATCGACCGCCAAACCCGGTTCGCCTCGGTGGCGTTGAAAGGCTTCGCGACCGCTGCGGTAGGCTTCATACAACCCTTCGACCAACGCGGGCGGCAAGGTGGCCGATGAAAGCAACACCCGTGATCCCAAAAGTCCCGCCCAATTGACGAGCCGAGTAAGCGCGGGCAGGTCGTTAATATCGAAATCGTCGATTTCATCGAGGACTAAATCACTACTCATCAGGCGCAGCATTGGCACGATTTGCCGACCGCCGCGCGTGCTTTCCGTGGCGGGCACCAGGTGGTCAACGGTACATACCAAAATAGGTGCGGCGGTTAGCGCTCGGGTGCCCGGTTCATCGTTCAGTCGGCGCAGTACGGGGTGGCTATCAAAATTGCCATCAAACACCACGTGGGCGTCTTCTTCGATAAGTGCCTGTTTAGATGCCGAGCCACTGGCTTCGGCCTCTTGCTCGTAGTGCGCAAACAGAGCTTTATTGGCGCTGCCGCCTACGCGCACGGCGAGTTCATCTTCACCCAGATTCAGACGCTCACGAAGGGCTTGACCAGTTTGCAGAGTCAGCGTGCGTAACCCCAGCGCAATGCTAAAGCGCGCGCCCTGCTGAGGGTCGGCCAGCGCGTACATAATGCGCCCATTCGCCAAGGTTTTACCGCAGCCGGTGGATGCCATATTGATGCCAAAGAAGCCCTGGCGCTGGCTGCGCGCTCTAAGCGATTGGGCCAGATCAAAGGCTTTATCCTGCCAGCGAAAGCGCGGGTGACTGCTGCGCTTACGAAAACCTTTATGGCGGGCTAAACGGGGCAAGTGGCTGTCGACGCTAGGCAGCGCACGGGCGACCGCGGCGGCGTGCTTTTCGACGCCAAGAATATGCTCATCCAATGGCTGATTGGGTTTGCCGGTTTTGCGCACGGTATTGGCAACCAGTGGATAGTTGGACTCACCACGCACTCGATGCAGTGGGTCTTCCAGGCTTGAGTAGTGGTGATCGGCCAGCATTAAACTTAGCCGCGCTAAGTGCATGACGTAGTGACTCTCCAACCAATGGCCATCTTTGTCCAGCCGCGCCTGTAAACGCGTGGCAAGCTTTGTGGCGCGTTCCCTCCAGCGTGTTGTGCTAACGGGTAACCCGCCACTAAATTGCCAGTAGGGCGCGATGCGATTTGGGTCTTGCGTCTCAGGAATTTCGTTCCACTCGGCGCTAATCGACTCAAATAACGCAGGCAGTTGCTCGGCTTGCAGGTTGATGCTTCCACCCCAGCGCCTGGGAATATCGTTATCGTACGACGGCGGCTTTAAGGGCAGCCGATGGTGACTAAGTACTAGCCAACCAAGCGCAGCGGCAAGCGGCGGCAAATGACTAAACACCGCTGAAGTAGCCTCATCCAGACCATCACGCTCTAACCCCTCCAACCAGTCCTGCTCTTGATAGTCACCTTCGGCCAGGCGCGCCAGCCAAGTGGCATCGTCGTCATTACCCACAAATGCCTGAAACAGGCGTAGCGATATCCACTCATGACGGTATAAGTTGCGGCCTTCCAGCTTGCCCTTAAGCCGTAGCTGAAAGGCGTCGCAAGCTTTTCCCAGGTCGTGCAGTAGCGCAGCTAGCGCGGTGAGCAGGAGAATATCTTCACCGCTATGCCAGTCGTTTTCATCGCGACGACGCAATATATCTCTGGCGGTGGTATTGGTTGGCACTGCGCCATTGATATTAAACCTTGAAGCATCCCCCACTACCCACATCAGTTCGCTGTGGTCGTGACCACGAATCCAGTGGCAGGCGACGGCGGTGTTTTTGCGGGCTTTTTTACGCAGCAGTTTGCGCAGTGTGTCCAGCCCGGCCTGGGTGATCGGCGTTTGCCAGGTGCGGTCGCCCCGGCGTTCGGCAAACTGATCAAGGATGCGGCGCGTTTCTTTAAGGGCGTTTTTGTTGCACTGGGAAATCAACAGCACGTTCATGCTTCGCCACCCCCCGACTCTTGCCCTAGCTCTTGGGCGACTTCCTTGAGCGTATCAATCATAAAGTCGAGGGATTCGGTGCGCGTTAAGCGCTCGATGCAGGCTTGGCGAAATTCCTGCTCTTCATCGCCGCGCATGGCGGAAATAAATGCCTGGGGCAGAATCACCGCGTCTTTTACCAAGTCGGCTACATCAAACACCAGCCCGCCCCGGCGGGTTTTACCGTGGAGTACCGCAAGCCCGTGAGGAATCCCCAGCACCCAGGTGGCGGTCGCCGCCAGGCCGTAAGCAAGGTAGTTGCCGTGATCAAGAAATCGGTTGGCAGGGTCAGTGCCCGAGCCGCGTTTGGCACGGGTGAAGTCCCCGTAATCAACGGCATTCACCGCCAGCTTGAACAGCGTTTTGGTTAAACGTGCTTCTAGGGTCAGCAGGTCAACGGTGCTGGGGGCTTGGGTAATCGCTTCGCGATGATGGGCAAGGGCACTCTGCAGGTGATCAGTGGATATACCAAAGCCTGCATCTTTCATAACACGGCTGGTCCACAGCGCTTCGATACGGGCAAGTCGCGCCTGCTGAAACGCCCGGGCGGCATCCAGGCGCTTTACATCATCGAACCAAAAGCGCACCCAGTATTGCAGGTACTCCGTGGGCCGGTACTCGCTTTGCGGGGTCAGCCAGGCGACATCTACATCGACCTCATTGGCAGCAAATAATGGCGTACCGCCGCCGCCGCAGAACCCAACTAATACGCCTGCCTTGGCAAGCTCGCGCATGGCTGCCTGGGTAATCGAGGTGCCGGTGCCCAGCAGTATCGAGGTGGTGTTGGCAATGGGGATATTCCAATAGCGGGATTTGCTGCCTTCATCGGTGACGTACTCTACGCGGCCACCATTCACCAACACTCGACAATGCTGAAGGTAATAGAGGTTAGCGCGCTTGGAATGAAGAATGGTTTTTAGGTCATTGGGCGAAAAGTCATCCATGCGGCGCTCCTGGTTATCGTCTCTCCTCATCTAATCATTCTTTATGAGCAAACACCATGAATCTTAGTCATACTTCGCTTCGTGTTATTCCACGCTAGCCAGCCGCGAACGCCGTGCTACGCTTAGCGCTATTGATCCCGTTAATAGGCACTTCCTTATGCATGCTTTTCGTCTTCTCTCCGCGCTGGTTACGACGCTGGTGATTGCCCTACCTGTCTCTTTGCAGGCCCACGCACAAACCCAGGCTCAAACCGGCGGGCAGTGGAGTGAGTACGATGATGTGTTTGAGGATGGCGCGCGCCATGCGCATGTTTGGCAGTGGGGCTGGACAGGCATTTACGGCACTAGCCTGGCAGTGAATGCGTACCAGTCGAGTGAGGCAAACGACGCGGATGACCGTTTTGATGCGCGAGTGGGGGTGGTGAAATCTGCGCTGGCGCTGGGCGGTATGCTGACCGACCGCCAGCCGCACCCGGCGGCGTTGGCCGAATATGAGCGTTTGAAAGCCAGCGGCGAGCTAAGCGGTGTGCAGGCGTTGGGGTTACAGCTTTCCCAGGCGGAACGTGAGCGGCGCGGCTGGGGCGCTCGCGTGGGCTCATTGGTGGTTAATGGTGTGGCGGGGGCGGTAATTGCTGCCGATGGTCGTGAAAGCGATGGCGCCATCAACTTCGCGACGGGCATGCTGGTCAACGAGCTACAGATTTGGACACAGCCGAATCAGGCGACCTCTGCGATTAATCGCTTCCAACCCGCTAATCTATCGCTGGGTCCGATGACTATTCCTGGTGAATATGCACTCCATGTAGGGCCACAGCAGCTTGGTGCTACCTGGCGCTACTAGGTTTTTACGCCAACTGCCTGCGCCAATCTCCCCCACTTATTTGTGACTCTAAAAAGCGCTGTCGGCAGTTTTCGGCTAGCGCTTTTTCGTTGTCAGCGCGGCATTAACGCGTAAAATATTCAGCAATTTTTTGGCTTTTCCAAATGTTATGTTATAACCTATTTGAAATTACACGAGGCCGCCTGATGAGTGAGCATACGCACCGCCATAACAAGGAAGGTCCTTGTCACTTCTCCTTGATGTCATTATCGGCTGTTAAACGGCTGTTGTTTGTCACCGTGCCGTTGTTGGTGCTTTGGTGTTTGGTGGTTTGGGCTGGTGGGTGGCTAGGATGAGTCAGCGCTCTTTATCACGCTGTCAGTTGCATAATCTGCATTTGGCTCAAGCGCGCCGCACGGTGCTTGAACACCTTGAGGGCGACTTTCAACCGGGCGCCATTACCGCGCTGATCGGCGCTAACGGGGCCGGTAAAAGCACGCTGATTCAGGCGATTATGGGTGAACTGCGGCCGATTAACGGTGAAGTGGTTTGTACGGTACCCAAAGAGCGCCGGGCGTGGCTGCCCCAACAGTTGGCGTTAGACCTGACCTTCCCGATGAGTGTGGAAGAGCTGGTGATGACTGGCAGTTGGCCCAGCCACGGCGCGTTAACCGGCTACTGTGCAGCGCACTATCGCAAGGGTCGCGAGATCATGGCGCGGCTGGGGATCTCGCACTTGGCCCACCGCCCCTTGGGCGAGCTTTCCGGTGGTCAGCGCCAGCGCGCACTGATCGGCCGCACACTGATGCAGGAAGCCGAACTGCTGCTGCTTGATGAGCCGTTTGCCAACGTGGATAGCGAGACCGTGGATATTTTGATCCGCATCCTGCGCCAGATGGCGGACGACGGCGCGACGATTATTGTCGTGCTCCACGATATGGATCACCTGCAACGCTTGGCCGATGAAGTGTTGATGCTAAACGGCGGCCATGGCCGTTGGGTCGCGCCGAGTGCGCTTACTGATCACCATTCACCCGCGCAAGTGGTGCCGTTTACTCTCGGAGGTCGTCATGCTGGATCTGCTTAATGCGTGGCTGATCAGCCCCTTCGATTACGGCTTTATGCGCCGTGCGGTGGTGGGTGGTTTGGCGCTTTCGCTGGCCGCCCCGCCGCTGGGAGTGTTTTTGGTGCTGCGCGGCATGAGCCTGATTGGTGACGCCATGGCCCACGCCATTCTGCCGGGCGTTGCGCTGGGGTTCCTGCTGGCAGGGTTTTCGCTGCCGATCATGAGCATTGGCGGGGTACTGTTTGGCTTAATGGTCGCGCTGCTGGCAGGGGCGGTCTCAAAAATGGGCGGCCAGCGCGAAGATGCCGCCATGGCGAGCTTCTTTATCATTTCGCTGGCCGCCGGTGTCATGCTGATTTCGATTGGCGGCAGCAGTGTAGATCTTACCCATGTGCTGTTTGGCTCGATTCTGGCAATCAACTCCACCGCGCTACTACTGATTGCAGGCATCAGCACGCTGATTGTGGTGACGCTGGCCATCGTGTTTCGCGCATTAGTGGTGGAGTGTTTAGACCCGCTGTTCTTACGCGGCCAAAGCCGCCGTAGCGGTTGGGTGCACAGCGTGTTTTTGGGGCTACTGGTGCTGAACTTAACCGCCGGCTTTCAAACCCTGGGCACGCTAATGGCGGTGGGCTTGATGATGCTGCCTGCTACCTCCGCACGCTTTTGGAGTAAACGGCTTGAGGGGTTGATCGGCATCGCGATTGTACTGGCCATGGTGGCGAGTACTGGCGGCCTGCTGCTCTCTTTCCATCTGGATATTCCTTCTGGCCCGAGCATTATTCTGCTGGCCGGGGCGGGGTATCTGTTTTCGGCCCTGTTTGGTCGCTATCACAGCTTGGCAGCCAAGCTGCGGCGTAAGACAACGCCATTGGCCGTGGAGCAAGGGTCTTAATCGTCCCTATTTATACTTATCGTAAGGAGTGTTGCATGTCGCTTGCCTATTTATCCTATCGGCCGTCGCGCTGGTTAGTGGGTGTTTCCGCCCTGCTGGCGCTGCCTGCCGCTATCGCTGATGAACGCGTTCAGGTGGTGACCAGTTTCTCGATACTGGCGGATATGGTGGAAAACGTAGGCGGCGAGCATGTTGAGGTGACCTCGCTGGTGGCTGCCGACGGCGATGCCCACGTCTACTCCCCCAGCCCCGGAGACGCCCGCTCTCTAGCGAACGCGGATTTGGTGGTGTTCAACGGTCTGCTGTTTGAGGGCTGGATGGAGCGTTTGATTAGCGCCAGCGATTATTCAGGTGCACTGGTCACCGCAACGGATGGCGTTGAACCACTCTCTTTAGCTGAGCATGAAGACCATGACGAGCACGGCCATGAGGAGCATGGGCATGACCAGCACGCTCACGAAGAGCAGGATCATGAAGAACATGGGCATGACGACCACGCCGATCACGACCATGGTAATGAAGACCCGCACGCTTGGCAGGATATGCAGCAAGCCGAGGTGTATGTCGCCAATATTCGTGACGGTTTAATCGCCGCGGATGCCGATAACGCCGATGCTTACCGCGCCAATGCGGAGCAGTATTTACAGGAAATGGCCGAGGTAGACGCCGAGATTCGTGCGCTAATTGATGAGATTCCGGCTTCCACCAGCGTGATTACCGGGCATGACTCCTTTGGCTACTTTTCCAGCGCTTACGGGGTGAACTTTCTCTCTCCGGTGGGGCTTTCGACCGAAGCTGACCCCAGTGGCGCCAGCATGGCCGCGCTAGTGGATGTGATTGCGCAGGAGAACGTACAGGCGCTGTTTCATGAGAACATGACCAATCAGTCGATCATCAACCAGCTCGCCGAAGAGACCGGCCTGCCGATCGCCGGTACGCTTTACGCCGATGCATTGACCGCAGAAGGCGAAGCCAGCACTTACCTGGGCATGATGCGCCACAATGCCCGTGTGCTGCATGATGCGTTAGCAGAGCCCGGATATATAAAGCCCGGTCATGACGATCATGAGCGTGACCACGATGACCATGACCACAGTGAGCATAATCACTAAGCCGATAGGGTTATAAACGCTGCTCACGTCGTGATAGATATGAGCAGCCATATCACCAATCATCTTTATCACGCTCTTTGCGGCTGGCCATACCCCTAACTTTCTTGCCGCACCCACTACCACAGGATCTTGGTATGCGTAAGTTAGTAGCGGTAACAACCTCCTTTCTCATGACCAACTCACTCCTGCTCGGCAGCGCTGCCTGGGCGCTTGAAACAGCCGATAGCGACGCAGTTGAAGCGCTGGTGAACGAGACTATCGTCCCACTGATGGATGAGCACCGCATCCCAGGGATGGCGGTCGCGCTGAGCATCAACGGCCAGCAGCACTACTTTAATTATGGCCTCGCCAATCAAGAAGCGGGGATTCCGGTCGCCGATGAGACGCTGTTCGAGCTGGGCTCCATCAGTAAGATTTTCACTGCGGCGTTAACAGGCTACGCGCAGTCTAGCGGTGCGCTTTCGCTTTCCGACGCGGCCAGCGAGCACCTGCCTGCCCTTGAAGGCAGTGCCTTCGATGAGATCACATTGCTGGAATTGGGCACTTACACCGCGGGTGAACTGCCGCTGCAGTTTCCCGAGGCGGTTAACAACGAAGCGGCAATGGTCGACTACTATCGCCAGTGGCAGCCTGAATCCACGCCTGGCAGTCATCGGCTCTACTCCAACCCGAGCATAGGGCTGATGGGGTATTTAACCGCCCAACGTCTCGGAAAGCGTTATGCAGCATTGATGGAGGAACATCTCTTTTCACCGTTAGGGCTTGACCACAGTTTTTATCAGGTGCCTGAAGCACAGCAGGCGCACTACGCTTACGGTTACTCGAAAGAAGATGAGCCGATTCGGGTGAACCCCGGCGTATTGGATGCTCAGGCTTACGGCTTGAAATCAACTGCTGCAGATGTGCTCACTTTTGTGGAAGCCCACATGAATGACTCAGCGCTGGAAGCCCCCCTACGCCAAGCCCTGACGGCCACGCGCACGGGGTACTTTGAGGTCGGCAATATGACCCAGGGGCTGGGCTGGGAAAGCTACGCCTACCCAGTAACGCTTGAGCAGCTGCTGGCAGGTAACTCACTTGAGATGATATTAGAGCCCAACCCTGCCAACCGCTTAACGCCCCCTTTAGCCCCTCGGCAAGAGGCGCTTTATAACAAGACCGGCTCAACCAACGGCTTTGGCGGCTATGTGGCTTTTGTGCCCAGCGAGCAGATCGGCATTGTGATGCTGGCTAACCGTAACTACCCCAATGGTGCCCGCATAGAAGCAGCGCACCAACTGCTTACCGCACTGGCAGAAGCCCACTGAGTCTCTCTCGCTTAAAACAGTCTAATGCCGCCGTTGGCGGCATTTTTTATGGCATCATCGCTAAGATCAAACAACCTAAAGTTGCATTTTTCGCTGTCAATAAGGAGACTATTACTCCTCCCCGATACTTACCTTCACTGCGAAGAGCCCTTTCCCATGCGTCTAAACGCCGATTTTAGCCACTTTGCCTGTGTTACCCCGGAAGAGTATCAGTGGGTCGATTCCCCCAGTGCGGGGGTCGAGCGCATGATGTTTGACCGAATTGGTGATGAAGTTGCCCGTGCCACCAGTCTTGTTCGCTACGCGCCTAATACGCAATTTGAGCGGCATACCCACGGCGGCGGCGAAGAGATCCTGGTGTTGGAAGGCGTGTTCGCCGATGAGCATGGGCGCTACCCAGCCGGCAGCTACTTACGAAACCCCATCGGTACCGGCCACACGCCACAGATTGGCGAGGAAGGCGCGCTGATTTTTGTCAAACTGCACCAGTTTGACCCCAACGACACGCTCCAGCTGGCGGTACCTGCGCATCGGCTTCCCTGGCAGCCGGATCGTCGCCCGCGCATTGCCTACAAGATGCTGCACACCTACAAGCAGGAGCGCACCAGCCTGGAACGGTGGTCGGCGGGCACCTCCATCACTTACCCCACGCTGCTGGGCGGCCTGGAGTTTTTGATTCTTGAAGGCAGCCTAAGCGATAGCGAGCATAGCTACACGGCGGGCACCTGGTGTCGCTACCCCAGCGGCGCAGCCCCTGCACTCACCGCCGGTGAAAATGGCGTGATGATGTACCTCAAACGCGGTCATCTGCCGCCCGCATAGCTTAGTGCTTAGCTTCGTGATAAGCCCAGAAACGGCAGCAGCGTAAGAGCCGCAATAAGCCCCACGGCTAACAGCACCAGCACCACCTGCAGCGGGTGAGCGGCCAAGCGATGCCACAATGTTTCCGCGTCGCCCCGCTCAACCGCTGCTTGATGCTCACGCTGGACGCGGTCAAGGCGCTCCGCCTGATAGGCGTCTAGCGCGGCGATAGCCGCATCATGCTGATGTGGATTACGTAGCCAGATAGCATCGACCCCCAGGCGGAAAAAGCCCGCCTGGGTTTCATAGGTATCAAAGCCATGGTCGGCCAACAGGTCACGCACTTCCATGGCCTCTTCGTCGGTAACGTGGCGCAGCCGGAACAGTAGTTCAGCCATTGGCGTGCCTCATGCGTCGCTTTTACCCGCCATCAGGTCTGCCTGAATTACTTCGATCCAGTAGCCATCCGGGTCCTTAACGAAGATAACATCCTTCATTTTGCCCTGATCAGCGCGTTTTACGAAGGTGACGTCGTGCTCGTCAAACCATGCCTGTGCCGCTGCCAAATCCGGCACGTTAAAGCAGATGTGCCCAAAGCCCTGGGGCTCGGCATTGCCATCGTGATAGGCGAAATCTTCCTGGTTTTCAGTCCCCCAGTTGTGGGTCAATTCCAACAGCCCCTTCTGGCTAAACGTCCATACGGTACGCGCGTCAGTCTCTTCCGGCACGCTGTCGCTCGGCTCCACGTTGGCTAAAAAGTAGAGCGAGAACTGCATCTCCTCGAAATCCAGCCGCCGCAGTACCTGCATGCCAAACACTTTTGAGTAGAACGCCAGCGCCCGCTCGGGGTCTTTGACCCGCAGCATGGTGTGGTTTAAACGGAATCCTTGGGTTTGAGGCGGTGTATCGACGACACCAGGATGCTGCTCACCTTGAAAACTCATCACGCTCTCCTGTCGCTAATACTGTTCATTGACTCTATTGAGCCTCACATACCGCTTACCATGGGGGCTTTATTGCCAGAATGCTAGCCCTTACAAGCACGTAGGCAGTGTCGTATCGGGGCACCGGTAAGCGCACTAGCAATCCTAAACAAAAACCCTACACTTATTATCCATAAGATTTACAAAAGAAGTTCCCGCCACATGATCGATGCCCCTGATTGAGGGCGTCCTTCAGGAGGTTTTTATGACTGCGATTGATATGACGCTGGGTGATCACTTAACCCTCAAGCAACTTTCCAATGCGCTTCACAACGGCTTTTCGCCCATTGTTGAAGTGGAGTCGATGGATGGGATTTACAGAGTGCGCTTTCATCACGCTAACGGCGTGTCTGACCTCAGTGATAACAAAGGGCACGTCAGTACTTTTCTCGGCACGGGTGAAATCCGCGATACCTTAGGCCAACTTGGCTTGACCCACGGCGTGCTGACCTTCGCTGACCAGTGCGGTGACGAAATGATTGGGATAGAGGGGAAAGCCATAACGCCTGACGAGATGCTCACCTACGGCACGCGTATTTCGTTTCGTTAGATTGCCATCGTCTGTATCCAGGGGTTTACAGGGCTACTCCAGGCAAGGATAGTAAGCGCTCGACAGGGGCGCCCTCCGTTACGGTTGGGCTGAGACGCACCCTTTGAACCTGAACCGGATAACACCGGCGTAGGGAGTCATGGTACCGCTTACCACCTCCCCGCCGGGAGGATGCTATGACCCTACCTCCGCTTGGCGATTACCTTGCAACGCTGCGCGCAGTGACACCGTTAGTCCATTGCATGACCAATTATGTCGCCATGAACAGCACGGCCAACCTGTTGCTAGCCACGGGCGCGTCACCCGCAATGCTGCATGCTCCAGAGGAAGTGGCAGAGTTCACCGCTATTTCTGCCGGGCTGTCGATCAACATTGGTACCATCTCTGCCCACTGGGCGGACGCGATGTTGACCGCAGCGGCCACCGCCAGCCAGCACTCGATTCCCTGGGTATTAGATCCTGTCGCCGTTGGCGCGACCCGCTATCGTCAATCGCTGTGCACACGGTTACTCGCGTTAAAGCCTAGTGTGATTCGTGGCAATGCCTCTGAAATTCTGGCGCTCAATGGGTTAGCCAACCAAGGCCGCGGTGTGGACTCGACAGCTGCCGCCGGCCAAGCCATCGACGCAGCGATAGCGCTGGCGCAACAACATAGCTGCATTGTCGCGATGACCGGTGAAAGCGACTGGGTGACGAATGGCACACGGCATTACCATATTCACGGTGGCCACCCTTTAATGCCCAAGGTTACAACGCTAGGCTGCGGCCTTAGCGCGCTGGTCACCGCCTTTGTAGCGGCCAACCGTGAAGCCCCGCTGGAAGCCACTGCCGCTGCGCTAGGCTGCTTTGCCGTCGCTGGCGAGCGGGCGGGCAGTACTGCTCAGGGCCCAGGCAGTTTCCAAGTCGCTCTGCTGGATGCGCTTTATCAACTGACCCCTGACGATCTCACTGCTCATACCCAGTTGGAGTCACTCCATGCCGTTTAATCTATCGCTTTATTTGGTGACCGACACTGCGCTTTGCGACGATTATGGCCTAGAGCAGACGGTTGAAGCAGCGGTAAGAGGTGGTGTGACCATCGTGCAGCTACGCGATAAGCATGCCAGCGATGAACAGATGGTTACTCAGGCCAAGCGGCTAAAAGCACTGCTGGCAGGCACCGGGGTGCCGCTCATCATTAACGACCGTTTACAGGTAGCGCTAGAGAGTCAGGCAGATGGCCTGCATGTCGGTCAGAGCGATGCCGCTGTTCAGGAAGCACGCCGAGCGCTAGGTGAACAGGCGATTATTGGCCTGTCGATCAATACCCTCGCTCAGCTCCAAGCGGCGCCCATGGCGTTAATTGATTACGTTGGCATTGGGCCCGTGTTTGCAACAGTGAGCAAACAGGACCACGCCCAGCCTATCGGCTTTGGCGGCTTGGCTTCGCTGGTCAAAGCGTGCCCACTGCCCAGCGTGGCGATTGGTGGGTTGAAAGCTGAGCATGCCATTAGTGTGCAGCGGGCGGGAGCGAACGGATTAGCGGTGATTTCAGCCATTTGCGGCCAACCCGATCCTTTCCAGGCGGCACGCGCCTTTCAGGTCGCTGCTGCGTCATGAACCAAATAGAGCATATCGTTGCTTTCGTGCGAGTCGCCGAGCTGGGTAGCTATACCCGGGCAGCTGAAGCACTCGATATTTCGCGTACCCGCGTGTCGCGTCAGGTCATGGCACTGGAGAAGGCACTCGGGGCGCGACTGATACAGCGCACTACGCGTCGCCTGCATCTCACGGAAGCAGGAGAGCGCTATTTAATGCGCGCCCAGGGTGTGCTGCAAGCGCTCGATGAAGCCGCTGCTGAAGTTGGCCAAGGTACCAGCGATGTGCGCGGCCGTTTACGCGTAAATGGGCCCATGAGTTTTGGTACCCGCTACTTAACGCCACTCGTCACCCAGTTTATGCTTACCCACCCGGCGCTTGACGTGCGCCTGGACCTTAATGACCGTCGCGTTGATCTACTTGAAGAGGGTTATGACGTGGCGATCCGTATCGGCAGCCTGCCCGACTCCAGCCTGGTGGCACGCCGCCTGACCCGCTGCCGTTTGCTGTTTTGTGCCTCCCCTGAGTATCTTGCCACCCACGGCGAACCCGTTAGCGTTAACGACCTTAATGAGCACCGCTGCCTGCGATATCGTAGTGGCCAGCAGAGCGCTGACTGGCAAATTGCTACGCAGTCTTTGACGGTTAATGGCCCACTGGAGAGCAATAATGGTGATGTACTGACCCAGGCTGCTGAAGCGGGCTTAGGCATCGCACAACAGCCCAGTTTTCTGGTCACGGAGAGTATTGTCAGCGGGCGGTTAGTGCCGATTTTAACCGACGAGCCCGCGGTGCGGCTCGACGTTCACGCGCTCTACCCTGCCCGGCGGTATCTGCCCGCCAAGGTGGAGCGCTTTATCGATCTGCTTACCGAGGCGTGGGGAGATCCACCTATTTGGGAACAGGCGATTGGATTATCGCCTATTACGCAACAGTGATGTGCATAACGCGCTGATTATCTCACCCTGGCCTAGCTGTAAAGTAGCTCCATCAACCACACAGATGGAAGCTCCTCAAATGACGACTCAATCATCACTTACGGCCACTCCCTCTCTACAGCCTTATGCTATTACGCTTCTGCGCATCAGCCTCGGCGTTATGGCCCTCGCTCACGGTTTGCTCAAAGTGTTGGTATTTACCGTACCGGGTACGGTCGGCTATTTTGAGTCACTGGGTTTGCCGGGGGTCTTAGCCTACTTAACCATTGCTGCTGAAGTGGGCGGTGGGATAGCCCTTCTGCTCGGCGTATACACTCGCTGGGTAAGCCTAGCACTGGTACCGGTACTGCTGGGTGCCGCTTGGGTACACTTGGGTAACGGTTGGATGTTCTCGAATGCTGGTGGCGGTTGGGAATTCCCGGTGTTTTGGACGCTGGCCCTCATTACTCAAGCGGGTTTAGGAAGTGGTCACTGGGTGTTAAACCGTCGCTTCGCCTAACCTCATCACCGGCGCTTGCTCCACCGCAAGCGCCGGTACTACCGTGGAGATCTACCCATGTTACCTAGTCTATTTATTTCCCATGGTTCACCCATGCTGGCGCTGAATAAAACATCTGCCCATACGTTTCTGCGTGAACTTGGCAGTCAGCTCTCGCCTAAAGCGGTGGTAGTGGTTTCGGCGCACTGGGAGAGCAGCGAGCTACAGGTCAGTAGCAGCGCCAAACCGAAGACGATTCACGATTTTGGTGGCTTTCCGCAGGCGCTTTTTGATTTGCAATATGCCGCCCCTGGCGACCCTGAACTGGCTGAACGGCTGGCCGTGTTGTTGGGCGCCAAACCGGTAGAGCGCGGCTTCGACCATGGCGTTTGGGTGCCGCTCTCGCTAATGTTTCCAGACGCTAATGTACCTGTCGTTTCATTATCGCTGCCGGTGCGCTGGAGCAGTGCGCAGCTTGCGGCACTCGGTGAACAGTTATCGGTACTTCGGGATGAGGGCATTTTGGTTATCGGCTCGGGCAGCCTGACCCATAATCTATATGAACTGATGGCGCAAGATAGCCCAATGCCCGGTTGGGTAGATGAATTTGCGCGCTGGGTACACGATCACCTGATCGCCAATGACCGTGAGGCGTTGCTAAATTGGGAGAACGCCCCTAGCGCGCGGAAGAATCACCCCACGCCAGAGCACTTTCAACCCTTGCTGGTCGCGATGGGCGCTGGCGGTAACGCCACCCAGCTACACAACAGCGTGGAACACGGCGTACTGGCGATGGACGTTTACCAGTTCGCTTAAGCGTACTGCTAGGCAGTAGGGCGGCGTTTAAGGGTGGTGCGGCGGTCGTGATACGCGACCGCTAATCCGCTGCCCATAATCAGGGCGCTGCCCACCCACACCCAGAGGTCGGGCATTTCCCCCCAAAACCACCAGCCGAGAAGCACTGCCCAAAGCATCGCCGTGTAATCAAACGGGGCGGCAATGGCGGCTGGGGCGTACCGAAACGCCAGGGTAATAAAGGCGGTCGCCGCAACGCCGAAGATTCCAGAAGTGAAAAAACCGACCCAGTGCCAGGGCTGGGGGGGTTGCCATACCCATGGCAGCGTTAAGCCGGTTACCACGAGTGGCACAAAAGTCATATAAAACAGCATTGCCCATAGGTGTTCACGAGCGCCGTAGCGCCGTGCGGTGATCATCATCAAGGCATAAAAAAGCGCGGCCGCCACGAGTACCAAAGCGCCCATTTGAAATGCATCGCCGTTAGGACGAACCACGATCAGCACTCCTGCAAAGCCCACTAATGAAGCGATGAGCACCGGTGGATCGATTCGCTCTCCCAGTAGTGGCACCGAGAGTAACGTTACGAATAGTGGTGCCACAAAAGCGATTGCCGTGGCTTCTGCAAGTGGTAACAGCGTTAAACCCCATACAAAACAGACCATGGTGGCGGTATAGATTAACCCACGCAGAAAATGAACGCCCGGACGCTTCGTGCGTAGCTTACGTAAACCACCGGCAAAATGAGCAAGCAGCGCAATCATCGGCAAGGAGACTAAAGCGCGGAAGAAAATAATCTGCAGCGGCGAGTGTGTCTCGCCTAACCATTTGGAAACGGCGTCCCCCAGGGCAAGAAAAAGAACGCCCATACACATGCAGAGTATGCCCTTCAGCGAGGTGGTCACCGCTATCTCCTTAGTTGTTGTCAGCCGGTAATCGTCAATTGCTTAAAAGCAAAAACCCCGCCCAATAGCGAGTGGCGGGGTGAGACGCACCTGGGTCAGCGCTTGAAACAACGCCAGCTTAACTAGCTTACAAGCTGGCGTTAACGACCATACAGTCCATCCCCTGGGAGTGCAGTTCGCGACACGCTTGGCGGGCGCGCTGCTCATCCAACGCCATTAAGCGGGCGCGGTAAACCGGGTTCTGACCCTCTACAGTGTCAATGGCCACACGGCCACCTAAATTTTGTGCAATACGCTGAGCCGCCTGCTGCGCCAATTGCCGTGCCTGAGCCTCCTGGCTAAAGGCGCCTACCTGAACTCCCCAACCGCCGCCTATTTCATTGACGGAAGCAAGCTGACGTTCGCGCTCAATAAAGGCCTTCAATGGGTCGGCCTGGGGCATCTCGCTTGCAGGCGTGGGGCGCTGAACGCTGGTTATATCGGCCAACTGTTCTTCAAGATCCACGACGGGCGCTGAAGCGGCAGTGTTCGCGGAGGGCGAAAGCGTGGTCGTTTCCACGACGGCCAACAGCGGCTGACGCGGTTCAGGTGTGGGTGGGGAAACCGGCTGGGCGGGAGGGGCAAAAGCCATAAACTCTTGTGAAAAGGCGGTGTCGGCCACCCAGCTACGTTGATCACGTAGTGAAGCTCGCAAGAAGCTGCGGTCTAGCAAATTGGCCATATGGGTATCACGCGACTGAGATGAAAAACCGCCCATCACCACTGCCACTAATCGCCGATTACCGCGCACTGCGGTGGTCGCCACATTAAAACCAGACGCTCTAATAAATCCGGTTTTCAGCCCATCAGCGCCAGGATAATCACGCACCAGACGGTTGTGGCTGGTATGCCGTGTACCGCGATAGGTAAATTCCTGGAGACCAAAATAGTGGTAGTACTGCGGAAAATCCTGCATTACGCGTACTGAGAGCGTCAACATATCCCGTGCGGTGGTTACTTGGCCGTCATCAGGCAAGCCAGAGGCATTGCGGAAGGTGGTCGCGTGCATGCCGAGCTCGCGCGCCTTGGTGGTCATCATCTGTGCAAAACGCGCTTCGCTACCGCCCAGTGCTTCGGCAACCACCGCGGCAACATCATTAGCCGAGCGAACCGCTAGCGCACGTATGGCCGTATCGACGGGGATAGAACTACCTGCAGCAAGCCAGAGCTTTACGGCTGGCTTTGCTGCTGCAAAACGGGAAACCGGCAAGGGCTGGTCTAAACGCAGCGTGCCCGCTTCCAGCGCTTCAAAGGTCAAATACAGGGTCATCATTTTGGTCAGCGAGGCAGGATAACGCTGATCGTCAATATTTTCAGCGTAGAGGACTTCGCCATTATCCAAATCCACCACAATGCCTGCATAGCGTGGATTGTCGGCGTGAGCACTGGAGACCATTGCCAGCACAAGCAGCAAAACCATACTCAGTGACCATACCGTTGATGCACCGCCAACGGCGATCTGTTTTACCCTCGCATACATACCTGCCCCTTGCTTGTTATCAACGTACTGTGACTGATCCATGGCCTAACTACCATGCCATACTCAAGGTGCAACGCAAGGCTTTCCCTGCTCTGCACGGCCATGCTAGGTACTTTTAATAATAAGTTGAGTATATACGGAGTTAGGCTTAGAAAAAGAGAAGTTACATGCGTATCAAAAGAAGATAAATATATGCCATAAAAAAACCGACCCACTGAGGGGTCGGTTTTCGATTGCTTCTAAAGAAACCTAGCGCAGAGGATTACTCTTCTGCAGCAGCTTCTTCAACAACCGGACGATCAACTAGCTCAACGAACGCCATAGGCGCGTTGTCGCCGGTGCGGAAACCGCACTTAAGAATACGGACGTAACCGCCCGGACGCTCGGCATAACGCGGACCTAGTTCGTTGAACAGTTTGCCGACGGCTTCTTTAGAGCGCGTGCGGGCAAATGCCAAACGACGGTTTGCAACGCTATCCTGCTTAGACAAGGTGATCAGCGGCTCGATAACGCGACGCAGCTCCTTGGCTTTAGGCAGGGTTGTCTTAATGACTTCATGCTCGACCAGCGAGACAGACATGTTCTTGAACATGGCCTGACGATGCGAGCTGGTGCGATTCAGATGACGACCACTCTTACGATGACGCATGGTTGTAATTCCTTACCAAACTGGGACTCAAGTCGACGCTCACGCGGAGGCTTTGTCGTCCTTCAGGCTTGCCGGTGGCCAATTTTCCAACCGCATGCCAAGGGACAAGCCGCGAGCCGCCAATACGTCTTTGATTTCATTCAAAGATTTCTTACCGAGATTCGGTGTCTTCAACAGCTCAACTTCTGTGCGCTGGATAAGATCACCGATGTAATAAATATTCTCGGCTTTTAGGCAGTTCGCGCTGCGAACGGTCAACTCAAGATCGTCTACGGGGCGCAATAGAATTGGATCAACATGATCCTCTTCCTCTTCGACTTCCTGTTCTTTATCAGCTTCCAGGTCGACGAAGGCGGCCAGCTGCTCTTGCAGGATGGTCGCACTGCGACGGATAGCCTCTTCCGGATCCAGGGTACCGTCGGTTTCCAGATCGATAATTAACTTATCGAGGTCGGTGCGCTGCTCTACGCGAGCGGCTTCAACCGAGTAGGAAACACGGCGGACAGGGCTGAAGGTGGCATCCAGCTGCAGGCGGCCAATGGCACGCGTCTCTTCATCAGAGCCACGCGCGTCAGCCGGTTCGTAGCCACGACCCAGCGCTACCTTAAGCTGAATTTTCAGCTCGGCACCTTCATTGACATGAGCAATGATGTGGTCCGGGTTGACGATTTCGACGCTATGATCAAGCGCAATGTCGCCAGCGGTGACGACGGCTGGGCCCTGCTTGTTCAGCGTGAGCACCGCCTCATCGCGGCTGTGCATCTTGATCGCAACATCTTTCAAGTTCAGGAGGATTTCAATGACATCTTCCTGCACCCCTTCGAGCGCACTGTATTCATGCTCGACGCCAGCAATTTCAGCCTCTACCACGGCACAGCCGGGCATAGACGAAAGCAGAATGCGACGCAGTGCATTCCCCAGGGTGTGACCAAAGCCACGCTCGAACGGTTCGAGCACGATTTTGGCGTGATGTGCGCTGATTTCTTCGACCTTGATGTCGCGAGGACGTAGAAACTCTGTCACTGAACGCTGCATATGAACACCTTTCAGGCTGCCAAACGGATACTTGGTACTCGGTACGACCTGGCGCGGGCGTTACACCCGCACCAGATAGACAAGAAACAGAAAACTGCTTACTTGGAGTACAGCTCGACGATCAGGTTTTCGTTGATGTCGGCAGACAGGTCACCGCGTTCAGGCAGAGCCTTGAAAGTGCCTTCCATCTTCTTGGCGTCGATTTCGATCCAAGCGATATCGCCACGGTTGGCCGCAATGGACAACGCGCTTTGAATACGTGCTTGGTTTTTCGCCTTTTCGCGAATGGAAACAACGTCACCTGGCTTCACTTGATAGGAAGCTACGTTAACGGTGCGGCCGTTCACGGAAATCGCCTTGTGGCTGACCAGCTGACGCGCTTCAGAGCGAGTCGAGCCGAAGCCCATGCGGTAGACGACGTTATCCAGTCGGGATTCGAGCAACTGCAACAATACTTCACCAGTCGCGCCTTTCAGGCGAGCGGCTTCTTTGTAGTAGTTACGGAACTGTTTTTCGAGTACGCCATACATGCGACGTACTTTTTGCTTCTCGCGAAGCTGCAAGCCGTAGTCTGAAAGACGTTGACGACGCTGGCCGTGTACACCCGGGATCTGCTCGGATTTACACTTTTTCTCGAAGGGAGTAACACCGCTCTTCAAAAAGAGGTCGGTGCCTTCACGACGAGACAGTTTGCACTTCGGTCCAATATAACGAGCCATGAATCTGTCTCCTTAAACGCGGCGTTTCTTCGGCGGACGGCAGCCATTATGGGGAATGGGCGTCGCGTCTACGATGCTTTGCACGCGGAAGCCGGCGGCATTCAGTGCGCGCACGGCGGATTCACGACCGGGTCCTGGACCTTTAACCAGTACGTCTACGTTCTTCACACCATACTCGGCTGCAGCAGTTGCTGCACGTTCGCTTGCCACTTGAGCAGCGAACGGGGTGCTCTTGCGAGAACCACGAAAACCCGAACCACCGGCAGTCGCCCAAGAAAGAGCGTTGCCCTGGCGGTCTGTGATCGTCACGATCGTGTTGTTAAAAGAGGCATGGATATGCGCAATCGCATCCACTACCTGCTTTTTAACCTTTTTACGGTTACTACGCGGGTTAGCCATGTTGATGTCTATTCCTGTCTTTACGCCAGAACGTGCGTGTTATTTGCGGATCGGCTTACGCGGGCCCTTACGGGTGCGCGCGTTAGTCTTAGTCCGCTGACCACGCAGCGGAAGACTACGACGATGACGCAGACCACGGTAGCAGCCTAAGTCCATGAGACGCTTAATGTTAAGCGTGACATCACGACGAAGGTCGCCTTCTACGGTGTACTTGCCAACTTCAGAACGCAGGGTGTCGACTTCTTCAGAAGACAGGTCCTGGATCTTGGCATTCATGGCAATACCGGCTGCTGCACAGATGTGCTCAGCACGGGTACGGCCAATCCCGAAGATATAGGTCAGCGAGATCGCCGCATGCTTGTTGTCCGGGATATTGACGCCTGCAATACGGGCCATCAGCTTACTCCGAAATTTGAGCGGCTTGCTCGTTTATTCATCTACAAAAGGCGCAACAGCATACCCCTTTTAGCGCCCTAAGGCAAGGGGTATGCTGGCACCGCTTAATACAACCCAGGGGGATTAACCCTGGCGTTGTTTGTGCCGTGGTTCGCTGCAGATGACGCGGACAGCGCCATTACGACGAATGATCTTGCAGTTACGGCACATTTTCTTTACGGAAGCTCGAACTTTCATCGATCTTTCTCCAAAAACCGGCTCGCGGCACGCCCCCTTCACTAACTTAATAGGGGTGGGCGGCGCCTCAGCGCATGATACCGCCGCTACCGTAGCCTTTCAGGTTGGACTTCTTCATCACTGAGTCATACTGATGCGACATGAGATGCGATTGCACCTGGGCCATGAAGTCCATGATGACCACGACTACGATTAACAACGAGGTACCGCCGAAGAAAAACGGCACGTTCCACGCCACAATCAAGAACTGGGGCATCAAGGAAACCGCAGTGATATACAAGGCACCGAACAGGGTCAGACGTGTCATGACCTTGTCGATATAGCGAGCGGTCTGCTCGCCGGGGCGAATGCCCGGCAGGAAAGCGCCTGACTTTTTAAGATTGTCAGCCACATCCTTGGGGTTGAAGACCAGCGCTGTGTAAAAGAAGCAGAAGAATACCACTGCCGCCGCGAAAAGCAAGATGTAAAGCGGTTGACCTGGGCCTAATGCCTGAGATGCACGCTGCAACCACTCCATACCTTCACCGGCACCTACCCACTGACCAATAGAGGCCGGAAAGAGCAGAATACTGGAGGCAAAAATCGCCGGAATAACGCCGGCCATATTAACCTTCAAAGGCAGGTAGCTACTTTGCCCTGCATACATCTTATTGCCCACTTGCCGCCTTGGGTAGTTAACCTTGAGACGGCGTTGGCCGCGCTCAATGAAGACCACAAAGGCGACAGTCGCAATACCTAACACTGACAGCGCTAACAGCGGCAGAACATTCCAGGCCCCTTCATTACGGGCAAGCTCGAAGGCTTGGCCCACGGCACTGGGCAGTCCAGCGACAATACCGGCGAAAATCAACAGCGAAATACCGTTGCCGATCCCCTTCTCGGTAATCTGCTCACCTAGCCACATCATAAACACCGCACCCGACACAAACGTAATCACGGCGGTGAAATAGAAGCTGAAGTCAGCAGTGTACGCGATGCCTTGGCTAGCCAGACCGACGGACATGCCGGTAGCCTGGACAAACGCCAGTATCACCGTGCCGTAGCGGGTGTACTGACTAATCTTGCGGCGGCCAGCCTCACCCTCTTTCTTGAGCTGCTCAAGATGAGGGGAGACCGCAGTCATGAGCTGCATGATAATCGACGCCGATATATAGGGCATGATACCCAGGGCGAGAACACTCATGCGCTCCAGGGCGCCACCCGAGAACATGTTAAACATGCCCAGGATGGTGCCCTGTTGCTCCCTAAACAAGGCAGCAAGCTGGTCAGGATTGATACCGGGAACGGGAATGTGGGCACCAATACGGTACACCACGATGGCGAGGAGCACGAAGCGCAAACGCGCCCACAGTTCACTCAGACCGCTGCCCATCGCCGGCATTTTTCCTGACTTGGCCATTTAGTCCTCTACCTTGCCGCCAGCAGCTTCGATCGCTTCACGGGCACCTTTGGTGACCTTGATTCCGCGAACGATAACCGCTGTTTTCAATTCGCCAGAAAGGATGATCTTCGCGTGTAGCGTAGAGTCCTTCAGCACGTTGGCTTCTTTCAAAGATGCCATGGTGACTTCACCACCGGCAACTTTAGCAAGTTCTGCCAGGCGTACTTCTTCAGAGACCAGCGACTTTGCAGACGTAAAACCGAATTTCGGCAAACGACGCTGCAAAGGCATCTGACCGCCTTCGAAACCGGGCTTAACACTGCCGCCACTACGTGATTTCTGACCTTTGTGACCACGGCCACCGGTCTTACCAAGACCGGAACCGATGCCACGACCCACACGCTTTGCAGCGTGTTTGGAGCCCGGAGCCGGGCTTAGGTTATTGAGTTTCATGGATTACTCTCCCTCAACGCGCACAAGGTAAGTTACCTTGTGGATCATGCCGCGTACGGCAGGGGTGTCTTCCAGTTCAACCGTATGACCGATGCGACGCAGGCCCAAGCCTTTCATAGTAGCCTTGTGCTTGGGCATAATGCCGATGGTGCTGCGGATCTGGGTAACCTTGATCGTTGCTGCCATGGTGCCTTACCCCGTGATCGCTTCGACAGACAGACCGCGCTTAGCGGCAATGTCTTCCGGTGCTTGCATGGCGGAGAGACCTTTAACAGTCGCTCGAACCACGTTAACCGGGTTGGTGGAACCGTAGCACTTGGCCAGTACGTCGTGGACACCGGCAAGCTCTAGTACAGAGCGCATGGCGCCACCGGCGATGATGCCGGTACCTTCGGAAGCCGGCTGCATGTACACCTTTGAAGCACCGTGACGGGCTTTTACCGGGTACTGCAGCGTTTGGCCAGCGAGGTTCACCTTGACCATGTTGCGACGAGCTTGATCCATCGCTTTCTGGATTGCGACAGGCACTTCACGCGCCTTGCCACGACCGAAACCGACACGACCTTTACCATCACCAACGACGGTCAGTGCGGTGAAGCCGAAAATACGACCACCCTTGACCACCTTGGCGACGCGGTTGACCTGCACTAACTTCTCTTGCAGATCACCGCTTTGCTGTTCGTTCTTCGCCATCGTAAAACCCTTTAGAATTCCAGGCCGCCTTCACGTGCGGCGTCGGCCAGCGCCTTGACGCGGCCGTGATACTTAAAGCCAGCACGGTCGAAGGCCACCTGGGTGATGCCTGCTTCTTTAGCGCGTTCGGCAATCAGTGCACCTACTTTAGAGGCGGCCTCTGAGTTACCGGTCGCACCCTCGCGCAGTGCTTTGTCCAGCGTAGAAGCACTGGCTAGCACTTTGCCACCATCCGGCGAGATAATCTGCGCATAGATGTGACGCGGGGTACGGTTGACGCACAGGCGATACACGCCCAGCTCGCGGATCTTGGCGCGAGCGCGGCGGGCACGACGGAGACGAGATTCTTTCTTCGCGTTCATAACCCTGCCTTACTTCTTCTTGGCTTCTTTGCGACGCACCTGCTCGTCGGCGTACCGTACACCCTTGCCTTTATACGGCTCGGGCGGACGGAAAGCGCGGATTTCCGCGGCGCACTGACCGAGCTGCTGCTTGTTCGCGCTTTTCAGCACGATCACGGTGTTCTTCGGCGTTTCCGCTGAGACACCTTCAGGCAGTTCGTAGTCGACCGGGTGCGAGAAGCCCAGTGAAAGATTGAGCGTCTGGCCCTTAGCTTGGGCACGATAACCGACGCCAACAATTTCGAGGGTTCGTGTGAAGCCCTCGGATACGCCCGTTACCAGGTTCTGAACTAAGGCGCGGGTAGTACCGGCCATTGCCCAGCTCTTGGCAGACTCACTCGGGGCGAAGGTCAGCTGACCATCTTCTTGACCAATCACCACATCTGGGTGAATGGTCATCGATAGTGTGCCTTGGCCGCCTTTGGCGGTCAGCTGGTCAGCATTGATTTTAATCTCAACACTGGCAGGCACTTTAACCGGATATTTCGCTATGCGGGACATTCCAGCCTCCTAGAATACGGTGCAGATGACTTCGCCACCGACACCCGCTTGGCGCGCGGCACGATCGGTCATGACACCCGTTGACGTGGTGACAATCGCGATACCGAGACCATCGGCGACCTTAGGCAAGTTGTCCTTACCCATGTAACGGCGCAGGGACGGCTTGGAAACCCGCTGAATATGCTCAATGACCGGCTTACCCTCAAAGTACTTGAGAGTGATGGTTAGCTCAGGCTTAACACCTTCGGCAACCGTAAAGTCGGCAATGTAGCCTTCTTCCTTTAGCACTCGGGCCACTTGTACTTTCAGCTTGGAGGACGGCATGGTAGCCGTCTCCTTGGTGGCCATCTGCGCATTGCGGATACGCGTAAACATATCCGCCAGAGTGTCTTGCATGCTCATTTAATGTGCGCTCCTGATGATACTACGTGGCGTTACCAACTGGACTTTTTAAGACCAGGAACGTCGCCACGCATGGCGGCTTCACGCAGCTTGTTACGGCCGAGGCCGAACTTGTTGTAAAAACCGTGCGGACGACCGGTGATACGGCAGCGGTTACGCTGACGTACCGGGCTTGAGTCACGCGGCAATTGCTGCAGCTTCAGCGTCGCCTCGAAGCGGTCTTCCTCAGACGTGTTCACATCCGAGATGATTTTCTTAAGCTCAGCGCGCTTGGTGGCATACTTTGCCACCAGCTGCGTACGCTTAAGCTCACGCTCTATCATACTTTTCTTAGCCATGATCCAACCCTTATTTCTTGAAGGGGAAGTTCAGCGCGGTTAGCAGCGCACGACCTTCCTCGTCGGTTTTGGCGGTAGTAGTGATAGTGACGTCCAACCCCCGGATACGATCGATCTTATCATACTCGATCTCCGGGAAGATGATCTGCTCACGCACACCCATGGAGTAATTGCCGCGACCGTCAAAAGACTTCGGGTTAAGACCACGGAAGTCACGCACGCGGGGAATCGCGATGTAAACCAAGCGGTCCAGGAAGTCCCACATGCGCTCAGCGCGCAGGGTCACCTTAATCCCGATTGGCCAACCTTCACGTACCTTAAAGCCCGCGATGGACTTACGTGCCTTGGTCACCAACGGTTTTTGACCAGAGAGTTTCTCTAGATCGCCGATGGCATTGTCAATCAACTTTTTATCGTTGACTGCTTCGCCGATACCCATGTTCAGAGTCACTTTCGTGATCCGGGGTACCTGCATAACGTTGGCATAGCTGAACTCTTCTTTGAGTTGAGCTGCTACCTCGTTTTGATAACGTTCTTTCAAGTTCGCCATTTTGCTACCCGACTCGCGTTAGGCGTCGATCTGCGTCTGCGTCGACTTGTAGATACGTACCTTGGTACCGTCTTCCTTTACTTGGAAGCCGACGCGATCCGCCTTACCGGTCTCCGAATTGAAGATGGCTACGTTGGACGCGTGAATCGGAGCCTCACGCTCGACGATACCGCCCTGATTTCCCGCCATGGGATTTGGCTTGGTGTGACGTTTAATCATGTTCACACCGGACACCAAGAAACGGTTTTCTAATACCCGCTTAACGGTGCCACGTTTGCCTTTATCCTTCCCGGCGATGACGATGACTTCATCGTCACGTTTGATCTTTTGCATATCCGCCTCGCTCCTTACAGCACTTCAGGCGCTAAGGAAATGATCTTCATGAACTTTTCATTACGAAGTTCACGAGTCACCGGCCCAAAAATACGGGTACCGATGGGCTGTTCGTTGGTGTTATTCAACAAAACTGCCGCATTTCCATCGAAACGGATGAGCGAACCGTCGGGACGACGGACGCCACTACGGGTCCGGACCACGACCGCTTTTAGCACCTGGCCTTTTTTGACCTTGCCACGCGGAATCGCTTCCTTAACCGTGACCTTGATGATATCACCAACGCGAGCATAACGACGGTGTGAACCGCCTAACACCTTGATGCACTGCACCCGGCGCGCTCCGCTGTTGTCGGCGACATCCAGCATTGTCTGAGTCTGAATCATCGGTTTTCTCCAAACCTAATCTGACTGCACTGATTGACAAGCCTTGGGATTAACCCTTGGCGTGTTCAACCACCTCGACCAGCGTCCAAGCTTTTTTCTTGGAAAGCGGACGGCACTCCTGAATGGAAACCGTATCGCCTGCCTTAGCCTGGTTCGCCTCATCATGGGCGTGCAGCTTGGTGGAGCGCTTAACGTATTTTCCGTAGATCGGGTGACGCTCGCGCCGCTCGATCATAACGACGATGGACTTGTCCATCTTATCGCTCACCACTTTACCGGTGAGCGTACGCTTTGTGTTTTCTTCGGCCATCTCAATCACCTGCCTTCTCGTTGAGCAAAGTCTTAACGCGGGCGATATCCCGGCGGACCTGCTTGAGCAGATGAGTCTGGCTCAGTTGGCCAGTGGCCTTCTGCATGCGCAGGTTAAACTGCTCGCGGAGGAGTTCGAGGAGTTGCTCCTGGAGCTCTCCTGCGGACTTTTCACGAATTTCCTGGGCTTTCATCACATCACCGTCCGTTTCGCAAAGGTGGTGGATAAGGGCATTTTCTGTGCGGCAAGCTCAAACGCTTCACGAGCGAGCTCTTCCGACACGCCTTCAATTTCATACAGGACCCGACCCGGTTGGATCTGGGCAACCCAGTACTCAACAGAACCTTTACCTTTACCCATACGAACTTCGAGCGGCTTCTTGGAGATCGGCTTATCAGGGAAGACGCGGATCCAAATCTTACCGCCACGTTTTACGTGACGTGTGATCGCACGACGGCCTGCTTCGATCTGACGCGCAGTGATGCGGCCGCGACCAGTAGCTTTAAGGCCGTATTCCCCGAAGCTGATCTTGCTTCCGCGATGCGCCAGGCCACGGTTGCGGCCTTTCATCATCTTGCGGAATTTCATACGCTTGGGCTGTAACATCGACTCGCTCTCCCCTTACCTGGAACCTTTCTTCTTGGGCGCGTTGCCGGCAGGCTGTTTGGCCTTGGCACGTACTTCCTCGATACCGCCGAGGATTTCACCCTTGAAGATCCACACTTTGACGCCGATAACGCCGTAGGTGGTGTGAGCTTCGTAAGTGGCGTAGTCGATATCCGCACGCAACGTGTGCAGCGGAACGCGACCTTCGCGGTACCATTCGGTACGTGCGATTTCAGCGCCACCAAGACGACCTGACAGCTGAATTTTGATGCCACCAGCGCCAAGACGCATTGCGTTCTGTACCGCGCGCTTCATAGCACGACGGAACATCACGCGACGCTCAAGCTGACCCGCTACGTTAGCAGCGACTAGCTTGGCATCCAGCTCCGGCTTGCGAACTTCTTCGATGTTCACATGCACGGGAACACCCATCATCTGGGTGAGATCGCGACGTAAACGGTCGACATCTTCACCTTTCTTACCAATCACGATACCCGGACGGGCAGTGTGAATGGTGATGCGGGCATTGTTCGCCGGACGCTCGATGTGGATGCGGCTAACAGAGGCGCTTTTAAGACGCTCTTCCAGGAAGCTACGCACTTCGAGATCGTTATTGAGCTTATCGGCGTAAGCGCCGCGCTCAGCATACCAGACAGAAGCATGGTCTTTGACGATGCCCAGTCGAATGCCTGTTGGATTGACTTTCTGACCCATCGGTCGACTCCTACTTCTCGGCTACCTTGACGGTGATGTGGCACGTGCGCTTCAAGATACGATCCGCACGCCCCTTGGCACGCGGCTTGATACGCTTGAGCGTCATGCCCTCATCGACGCAGATGGTCGAGACACGCAGCTCGTCAATATCCATGCCGTTATTTTCTTCCGCATTCGCAATCGCGGATTGCAGCACCTTCTTAACCAGCTTGGCAGCCTTCTTCGGTGAGAAGGTCAGCAGGTCGAGTGCCTCGGCGACAGGTTTACCGCGCACCTGGTCAGCCACCAAACGGGCCTTCTGGGCGGATAAACGAGCGCCAAGCAGCTTAGCTGTGACTTCCATCTCTCAATCCTCTCTGGCTTACCGTTTGGCTTTTTTATCCGCCGCATGCCCGCGATAAGTGCGAGTAGCAGCGAATTCGCCCAATTTGTGGCCAACCATTTCCTCGGAGACGTGCACCGGGACGTGTTGGCGACCATTATGGACCGCGATAGTGAGGCCTACCATATTGGGCAGGATCATAGAACGACGCGACCAAGTCTTGATCGGTTTGCGATCGTTCTTCTCCACTGCAGCCTCTACCTTCTTCAAAAGATGAAGGTCAATGAAGGGACCTTTCTTTAGTGAACGTGGCACAGCCGTTACCTCTTAATGTCTTGGCAATTTAGATCAACGCGTCTTGTTACGACGACGAATGATCAGCTTGTCGGTGCGCTTGTTCTTACGCGTCTTGTGACCCTTAGTCGGCACGCCCCATGGGGATACCGGGTGACGACCACCACTGGTGCGGCCTTCGCCACCACCGTGCGGGTGATCGACTGGGTTCATCGCGACACCGCGAACAGTCGGACGCACGCCTCTCCAGCGCTTCGCACCGGCCTTGCCAAGTTGACGCAGGCTGTGCTCAGAGTTGCTCACTTCACCCAAGGTCGCGCGGCACTCGGCCAACACTTTACGCATTTCGCCAGAGCGAAGACGCAGGGTGGCATAGTTACCTTCACGAGCAACCAGCTGGGCGCTTGTACCGGCACTGCGAGCAATCTGCGCACCTTTACCCGGCTTGAGTTCGATGCAGTGCACCGTAGAACCCAACGGGACGTTACGCAGCGGCAAGGCATTGCCTTTTTTGATTGACGCGTTAACACCAGATTCCAGCACGTCACCCGCGCTGACACCTTTCGGTGCAATGATGTAACGACGCTCACCATCGGCATACTTCAGCAGTGCAATGTGCGCACTGCGGTTGGGATCGTGCTCCAGGCGCTCAACGGTGGCAGGAATGCCATCTTTGGTGCGCTTGAAATCGATCAACCGATAGTGGTGACGATGACCACCGCCCACGTGGCGGGTGGTGATACGACCGTAGTTATTCCGGCCGCCGGACTTGGACTGTTTTTCCAAAAGCGGTGCATAAGCACGGCCTTTAAACAGTTCCTCGCCAACGATCTTGACGACGTGGCGACGACCGGCGGAAGTGGGTTTGGTCTTGACGATTGCCATTATCCGTACTCCTGCCCTTATTCGGCGCCAGAGAAGTCTTCGAGCGTTTCACCCGCAGCCAGGGTCACATACGCTTTGCGGTAACCCTTACGCAGGCCAACGCCGTTCGCAGTACGCTTTGTTTTGCCCTTCATGTTCAGAACCTGAACACTACCGACCTTTTTGCCGAAGAGTGCTTCAACGGCTTTTTTGATCTCGGGCTTGGTAGCATCAGATGCCACCTTGAAAACGTACTGGTTGCGCTCGGCTGCCATTGCGGCCTTTTCGGTCACGTGCGGCCCAAGCAGAACCTTAAATACGCGTTCCTGGTTCATGCCAGCTTCTCCTCGAATTTACGCAGGGCGGAGACGGTAATCAGGACCTTATCAAAGGCTACCAGGCTTACCGGGTCAGCTGCCGCGACATCCACCACGTCAACGTGGGGAAGGTTGCGTGCGGCCAAATAAAGCTTCTCGTCAATTTCTTCAGTGACGATCAACACTTTTTCAAGGTTGAGCTCTTTTAGCTTGGCAGCTACCTGCTTGGTCTTAGGCGCATCGACGACGAACTCTTCAATCGCGACTAAACGCTCTTGACGTACCAGCTCTGACAAGATGGAGCGCATCGCTGCACGGTACATCTTGCGGTTAACCTTCTGGGTGTAGTCTTGCGGACGCGCCGCGAAGGTTACGCCACCACTACGCCATAGCGGAGAGCGGATGGTACCGGCACGTGCACGACCGGTGCCTTTCTGACGCCACGGCTTTTTACCACCGCCACGAACGTCGGAACGACTCTTTTGTGCGCGGGTTCCCTGACGACCAGCCGCCAAATAGGCAGTGACAACCTGGTGAACGAGCGCTTCGTTGAATTCTTTGCCAAAAGTGGCGTCGGCTACTTCAACGGTACCCGCGCCTGCAGCAAGATTCAGATTCATTGGTAATTATCCCCTTCAGCCTGCTTTCACGGCGCTGCGAACGATAACGTCACTACCGGGGGCACCCGGTACGGCGCCTTTAATCAGCAGCAGGTTACGCTCGGCGTCGACACGGACGATCTCAAGGCTCTGCACGGTGCAACGGGCGTTACCCATTTGACCGGCCATCTTTTTGCCTTTGAAAACGCGACCCGGAGTCTGACACATGCCGATAGAACCCGGCGCGCGGTGCGACAGAGAGTTACCGTGAGTCATATCTTGGGTACGGAAGTTCCAGCGCTTAACAGCACCCTGGAAGCCTTTACCCTTAGAGGTGCCAGTCACGTCAACCATTTGACCAGCTTCGAAGAGGGATACGGTGATTTCGCCGCCCACTTCAGGAATCTCTTCGCCTTCTGCAAGACGAAATTCCATCAGTGCACGACCAGCTTCAACACCCGCCTTGGCAAACTGACCAGCTTGCGCTTTGGTAAGGTGCTTCGCTTTGCGAGAGCCAGATGTGACCTGAATCGCTGCGTAACCGTCAGATTCGACAGATTTAACGCGTGTAACACGATTAGGATCAACTTCAATAACGGTTACGGGCACAGACGCGCCGTCTTCGGTAAAGACACGGGTCATCCCGGCCTTTTTACCGACTAAACCGATAGTCATACTCAGTCTCCTATAGTGTACGGGGCTATCACCCGCTATGGCTGCACTTTCCAGAGCATTCCACTAGCACATTGTGTGGCGCCTCACGGCGCGGCGGCTGCTGCTCATGCCAACTCTTTACAAAGAGCGATGAGCGCTGGGCCGCAAAGTGACTAGTGTAATTAGTTGAGTTTGATTTGCACGTCAACGCCTGCGGCGAGATCGAGCTTCATCAATGCATCAACAGTTTTCTCAGTCGGCTCAACAATGTCGAGCACACGCTTGTGCGTACGAATCTCATACTGGTCACGCGCATCTTTGTTGACGTGCGGCGAGATCAGAATGGTGTAACGCTCGCGATTGGTCGGCAGCGGAATCGGGCCACGAACCTGAGCACCAGTACGCTTAGCAGTTTCAACAATCTCTGCTGTGGACTGATCGATCAGGCGATGGTCGAATGCTTTCAACCGAATGCGAATCTTTTGGTTCTGCATTTGCCTTAAACTCCAATGGATGTCGACGGCGCGAGCCGCCTACCCACGCATTCAAAGGATGCGCATTATAGGCACGCCAAAAGCCCATGTCAAACATTTGCTGTTGGTGCGCAGAAAAGGGGGCTCATCAGAGCCCCCTTCATCATTCAAGCATGTCGCTTACTTGACGATCTTGGCCACAACGCCAGCACCGACAGTTCGACCGCCTTCACGAATAGCGAAGCGCAAACCTTCGTCCATTGCGATCGGAGCGATCAAGGTAACAACCATCTGAACGTTGTCACCCGGCATGACCATTTCAACGCCTTCCGGCAGTTCACAAGTACCGGTTACATCGGTGGTACGGAAGTAGAACTGGGGACGGTAGCCCTTGAAGAAAGGCGTGTGACGACCACCCTCTTCTTTGGACAATACGTAAACTTCTGCTTCGAAGGTAGTGTGCGGGTTGATGGTGCCCGGCTTGGCCAGTACTTGGCCACGCTCGACGTCATCACGCTTAGTACCGCGCAGCAGGGCGCCAACGTTCTCACCAGCACGACCTTCGTCAAGCAGCTTACGGAACATTTCAACACCGGTAACGATCGTTTTGGTGGTGTCGCGGATACCCACGATTTCCACTTCTTCGCCCGCTTTAACGATGCCGCGCTCTACACGACCGGTTACAACAGTACCGCGGCCAGAGATAGAGAACACGTCTTCGATCGGCATCAGGAACGGCTGGTCGATAGCGCGCTCCGGCTCAGGAATATACTCATCCAGAGCTTTGATCAGGCTAGCTACCGCAGTAGTACCCATGCCATTCTCATCTTCACCGTTCAACGCCATCAGCGCAGAACCAGTGATGATCGGCGTGTCGTCGCCCGGGAAGTCGTACTGGTCTAGAAGTTCGCGAACTTCCATTTCTACCAGCTCGAGCAGCTCTTCGTCATCGACCATGTCCGCTTTGTTCAGGAACACAACGATGTACGGTACGCCAACCTGACGCGAGAGCAGGATGTGCTCGCGAGTTTGCGGCATCGGGCCGTCTGCTGCAGAACATACCAGGATCGCGCCGTCCATCTGCGCAGCACCGGTAATCATGTTCTTGACGTAGTCGGCGTGACCTGGGCAGTCAACGTGCGCGTAGTGACGCGCCTCAGACTGATATTCCACGTGCGATGTCGCGATCGTGATACCACGCTCGCGCTCTTCCGGCGCATTATCGATAGCGGCGAATTCACTCCAGTCGCCACCGAAAACCTCAGCAGACACGCGAGTTAGGGCCGCTGTCAGAGTCGTTTTACCGTGGTCGACGTGACCAATGGTGCCGACGTTGACGTGCGGTTTGGAACGTTCAAATTTTTCCTTAGCCACTGCTATAACCTCTTTACGTTAGCTAACGGTTAACCGTTTTGATTGATGACGGCTTCAACGACGCTGGAGGGCGCCTCGTCGTACTTCGAGAACTCCATAGAGTAGCTCGCACGGCCCTGGGTTTGTGAGCGCAGATCGGTTGCATAACCGAACATCTCGCCCAGTGGCACCGTTGCACGAATGACTTTACCAGAAGAAGAGTCATCCATGCCCTGCACCAAGCCGCGACGACGGCTCAGGTCGCCCATGACGTCACCCATAAATTCTTCGGGGGTCACGATTTCGACCTTCATCACCGGCTCCAGCAGCACGGCCTTGGCCTTCCTGGCACCTTCTTTCACTGCCATAGAAGAAGCAATCTTAAACGCAGTCTCGTTGGAGTCTACGTCGTGGAAGGAGCCGTCGAACAGCGACACTTTAACGTCAATCATCGGGTAACCCGCGATGACACCGTTTTTGAGCTGCTCGTAAGCACCCTTCTCAACCGCGGGAACGTATTCCTTCGGAACCGCACCACCCACGATTTCAGAAGTGAATTTGAAGAAGATTTCATCTTCGCCTTCACCCTTCTCTTCTTTAGTCAGCGGTTCAATACGTAGCCAAACGTGACCGTACTGACCACGACCGCCAGACTGACGCACGAACTTGCCTTCTTGCTCAATGCTGCCGCGAATCGTTTCGCGATAGGCAACCTGCGGCTTACCAATATTGGCTTCAACCTTAAACTCGCGACGCATACGGTCAACGAGGATATCCAGGTGAAGCTCACCCATACCAGAAATAATCGTCTGGCCGGTTTCTTCGTCGGTTTTAACCTGGAAGGAGGGATCTTCCTGAGCAAGTTTGCCCAGAGCGACACCCATCTTCTCTTGGTCTGCCTTAGATTTAGGCTCTACAGCAACCGAGATAACCGGATCCGGGAACTCCATACGCTCGAGAACAATTTTGTTATCGATGTCGCACAGGGTATCACCGGTGGTGACGTCTTTGAGACCGATACAAGCGGCGATATCGCCCGCCAGTACTTCTTTGATCTCTTCACGGGAGTTGGCGTGCATCTGAACGATACGGCCAACGCGCTCTTTCTTCTGCTTAACGGAGTTATACACACCGTCGCCAGATTTCAGAACGCCCGAGTAGACGCGGATAAAGGTCAGCGTACCAACGAAGGGGTCGGTGGCGATTTTAAACGCCAACGCCGCAAACGGTGCACTGTCGTCCGCTTCACGGGTATCAACGGTGCCGTTTTTATCATCCAACTCACCTTCGATCGCCTTAACTTCTGTCGGCGAAGGCATGAATTCGATAACGCCATCCAGCACGGCCTGAACACCCTTGTTCTTAAACGCAGAACCACAGGTAACCAGAACGATATCGTTAGCCAGGGTGCGCGCACGCAGGCCAGCCTTGATCTCTTCAATCGTTAACTCGCCGCCTTCAAGGTATTTCTCCATCAGCTCATCAGAGCCTTCGGCAGCAGCCTCGACCATCTCTTCGCGATACTTTTCTGCTGTTTCTTGTAACTCAGCAGGAATATCCACGAGGTCATAAGTCATACCCAGACTTTCTTCATCCCACAGGATGGCTTTCATCTGAATAAGGTCGATAACACCTTTAAAGTCTTCTTCCGTGCCCCAGTTAATCTGGATCGGCACAGCATTAGCACCCAGGCGCTCTTTCAACTGGTCAACAACCATGAAGAAATCAGCACCGGTACGGTCCATCTTGTTGACAAAGACCATGCGCGGCACTTCGTACTTATTGGCTTGGCGCCATACAGTTTCGGTCTGCGGCTGAACGCCGGAAGAACCACACAGTACAACAACCGCACCATCAAGTACGCGCAAAGAACGCTCAACTTCGATCGTGAAGTCAACGTGCCCTGGGGTGTCGATAATGTTAATACGGTGCTCGGGGAACTGCTTGTTCATGCCCTGCCAGAAACAGGTAGTTGCAGCTGAGGTGATAGTGATACCACGCTCCTGCTCCTGCTCCATCCAGTCCATGGTCGCAGCACCGTCGTGCACTTCGCCCACTTTGTGGGAAAGGCCGGTATAGAACAGTACCCGCTCAGTCGTCGTAGTCTTACCCGCGTCAACGTGAGCGACGATACCGATATTACGATAGCGATTTAGTGGAGTCTTGCGTGCCACGGTGAAACTCCCGTTTGTTGGCGATGCTCGTTAATTTAGCGGCGTATGCAAGCGAGGCTTATGCGTCCGCCGCTACCACTGAATGGTAGCGGCTGGATATTGCAACTAATGCATTGCAACAACGCGACTCAGCAAACACTTCGCCATGCTGAACAACGTGCATATAAAAACCATAAAGCCGTACTTAAAAACGCCGTGCTTAGAAACGCAGTTTCTAGAAACACCGATTTTAGAAACGGTAGTGCGAGAAGGCCTTGTTGGCTTCTGCCATGCGATGCACGTCTTCGCGCTTCTTAACGGCAGAACCTTTACCTTCCGCGGCATCCAGCATTTCGCCTGCTAGACGCTGCACCATGGTTTTCTCACCGCGACGACGCGCCGCGTCTACCAGCCAGCGCATTGCTAGCGCCTGACGACGAGACGGACGTACTTCAACCGGCACCTGATAGGTCGCACCACCAACGCGGCGCGACTTCACTTCGACCATCGGCTGGATGGCTTCCAGCGCTTTGTCGAAGATCTCCAGCGGATCTTCTTTACTACGCTCGGCAACCTTGTCCAACGCACCGTAAACGATACGCTCAGCTATGGACTTTTTGCCGCTGACCATCAGGTGGTTCATGAACTTCGCCAGACGCTCACTTCCGAACTTAGGATCCGGAAGGATGTCGCGTTTAGCTACTACTCTTCTTCTAGGCATGATAAGCCCTCAATTAAGGATCTTTCAGGTAAACCCGGAACTCCTGCAGCCTGTATACGCTATTCAAATGCGACAGGCGCCGCCCGACCTTACTCTTATCAGACCGTCAAATTCGTGATAATCGCTACTCAGCACACCCAATAAAATCGGCCATGCTGTACAGCTACCCCAGCCTTATTAGGACTTAGGACGCTTAGTACCGTATTTAGAACGACCCTGACGACGATTTTGAACGCCAGAGGTGTCAAGGGCGCCACGGACGGTGTGATAACGCACACCTGGCAAATCCTTTACACGACCGCCGCGAATCAAAACGACAGAGTGTTCTTGAAGGTTGTGACCTTCACCACCGATGTAAGAAGAAACTTCGAAACCGTTGGTAAGGCGCACACGGCAAACCTTACGCAGGGCCGAGTTTGGCTTCTTCGGGGTGGTGGTGTAAACGCGCGTACATACGCCGCGCTTTTGCGGACAGGCCTGCAGCGCAGGCACGTCACTTTTAGTGACGGGGCGCTTGCGCGGCTTGCGCACTAGCTGATTAATCGTTGCCATGGTGTTTAGCTGACTCCAATGGTTGCCTTGTCTTTCAACAAGTAGCCTTTTTAACAAATACATGCAGCGGATGCGGGCGCACCCACCCCACTGTTAAAGGCTGCGCATTCTAAAGGCTGACCCTAGGTGCCGTCAAGCCTTGCTGGCGGTTTTACCAGCAAGGTGACGTTTTTAGGTCAGCAACTTATGCTACTTACTAATTTTACTGCTTGTTTCAAGCACCAAATTTACAGCTCGTCGTCAGAATCGAGAGCGGTTAACTGGGCACCTAGCTCCTGCTCTACCTCGGTTGCCGAGGGATTCAACAGTTGCTCAACGCCTTCGCGCTTGCGACGACGTTCTGCGTGGTGAGTCAAGCCCGTACCCGCCGGGATTAGACGACCAACCACCACGTTTTCTTTCAGGCCGCGCAGGTAATCGCGCTTGCCGGTCACCGCTGCTTCGGTCAATACGCGGGTGGTCTCCTGGAAGGAGGCCGCGGAAATGAACGACTCGGTGGCCAAGCTGGCCTTGGTGATACCCAGCAACATGCGTTGGTACTTGGCTGGGAATTTCTTCTCTTTTTCAAGACGTTCGTTCTGTTCCAGCACACGCACAAGCTCAGCTTGATCGCCAGTGATGAAATCAGAGTCGCCTGAATCAGCAATCTCTACCTTACGCAGCATCTGACGCACAATGACTTCAATGTGCTTATCGTTGATACCAACACCCTGGAGACGGTAAACGTCTTGCACTTCTGCCGTGATGTACTTGGCGAGCTCTTCAACACCCAATAACCGCAGGATATCGTGGGGGTTGCTCGGGCCATCAGAAATGACTTCACCCTTCTCAACCGCTTCGCCTTCGAAGACGGCGATTTGACGCCACTTCGGAATCAAGGCTTCAAACGGATCGCCAGATTCTGGGGTAATCATCAGGCGACGCTTGCCTTTGGTCTCTTTACCAAAGCTAACGACACCGCTGATTTCGGCCAGGATAGACGACTCTTTCGGCTTACGCGCTTCGAACAAGTCAGCAACCCGTGGCAGACCACCAGTGATATCTTTGTTCGCCGAGGCTTCTACTGGGATACGGGCAACCACTTCACCCACGCCGATAGTGACACCATCGTCGACCGAAATAATCGAGTTGCCTGGCAGCAAGTACTGCACCGGGGTATTGGAACCGGAAACGGAAACATACTCGCCAGCGTTGTCTTGCAGCATAACCATCGGACGCTTATCGCGACCCGCCATGGGGCGCGCTGCAGACTCGATCACCTCAATAGAGGACAAGCCGGTCATCTCATCGACGCTACGGTGCATGGTGACACCTTCGTCAAGATCGATGAACTGCGCCTTACCTTCTACTTCGGCAACGATCGGGTGGGTGTGCGGATCCCACTTGGCGACGATTGAACCGGCATCCACGACGTCGCCGTCGCGTACAGAAAGTTCGGCACCGTAAGGCAGCTTGTAGTACTCGCGTTCACGACCATGATCATCAGCAACAGCCAAGGCGCTCGAACGAGAGACCACCACTAGCTTGCCGTCGCCACGCTCAACGTGCTTGATGTTGTGCAGGCGAACCTTGCCGCCGTGCTTCACTTGTACGCTATCCACGGCTGATGAACGCGATGCTGCGCCGCCGATGTGGAAGGTACGCATGGTCAGCTGGGTACCCGGCTCACCAATTGACTGGGCAGCGATAACACCGACGGCTTCACCGATGTTGACCTGATGGCCACGCGCCAAGTCACGGCCGTAACAGGAGGCACACACGCCATGTGCGGTCTCACAAGTAATCGTGGAGCGTACGACAATTTCGTCGACGCCCATGGTGTCGAGCTCTGCACACCACTTCTCGTCGAGCAATGTCCCTTTAGCGATCAATACTTCGCCGCTGCCCGGATGCACAACATCCTGCGCAACCACACGACCCAGGACACGCTGGGAAAGCGGTACAATGATGTCGCCGCCTTCGATGATCGGGTGCAGCGTCAAGCCATTTTCGGTACCACAATCGACTTCAGTGATAACCAAATCTTGCGCCACATCGACCAAACGACGCGTCAGGTAACCGGAGTTGGCCGTTTTCAGAGCCGTATCCGCCAAACCTTTACGTGCACCGTGAGTCGAGATGAAGTACTGAAGTA
This sequence comes from Vreelandella sp. DA03-1M, assembly GCF_055725665.1. Taxonomy (NCBI): domain Bacteria; kingdom Pseudomonadati; phylum Pseudomonadota; class Gammaproteobacteria; order Oceanospirillales; family Halomonadaceae; genus Vreelandella; species Vreelandella sp. DA03-1M. Next base: position 143,074 of record NZ_CM146798.1, on the reverse strand, counting down.
CGTTCAGACCTTCACGGAAGTTGGCAACGATCGGCGTTTCGATGATCGAACCATCCGGCTTGGCCATCAGGCCACGCATACCGGCCAGCTGACGGATCTGGGCAGCCGAACCACGAGCACCAGAGTCGGCCATGATGAAGACGCTGTTGAACGAATCCTGCTCAACTTCATTACCATCACGATCGATGACAGTCTCTTTAGAGATACCCACCATCATCGCCTTGGCGACTTTATCGTTGGCCTTCGACCAGATATCGATAACCTTGTTGTACTTCTCACCGGCGGTTACTAGGCCAGAAGAGAACTGGTCTTCGATCTCTTTAACTTCGGCTTCCGCCGCGTCAACGATTTCGGTTTTCGCTTCGGGGATAACGAAGTCGTTAACACCGATTGACGCACCGGACCAGGTCGCCAAACGGAAGCCGGTGTACATCAGCTGGTCAGCGAAGATGACGGTCGGCTTAAGGCCGGCACGACGATAGACTTCGTTGATCAGACTGGAGATCGCCTTCTTCTTCATCGGCTGATCGATCAGCGCGAAGGGCACACCTTCAGGCAGAATGCGGAACAGCATCGCACGACCGACCGTGGTGTCATAAATACGGCGATGGAAGCTGCGCTCGCCGGTTTCCTCTTCAATATCGATCTCGTCCAGGCGCACTTTGACCCGGGCGTGCAGCGATACGGACTGCGTACCGAAGGCGCGCTCAACCTCATTGAGGTCAGAGAACACCATGCCTTCGCCTTTGGCGTTGATCTTTTCGCGGGTCATGTAGTAAAGACCCAGAACAACGTCTTGCGACGGCACGATGATCGGCTCGCCGTTAGCAGGCGACAGCACGTTGTTGGTGGCCATCATCAGCGCACGTGCTTCAAGCTGGGCTTCCAGGGTCAGCGGTACGTGGACCGCCATCTGGTCACCGTCAAAGTCGGCGTTGTAGGCGGCACATACCAGCGGGTGCAACTGGATCGCTTTACCTTCGATCAGCAGCGGCTCAAACGCCTGAATACCCAGACGGTGAAGCGTCGGTGCACGGTTAAGCAGTACCGGGTGCTCGCGGATAACATCGGCAAGGATATCCCACACTTCCGGCAGCTCGCGCTCGACCATCTTCTTGGCGGCTTTGATCGTTGAGGCGTAGCCCAGCGACTGCAGCTTGGAGTAGATAAACGGCTTGAACAGTTCAAGCGCCATTTTCTTAGGCAGACCACACTGGTGCAGACGCAGCGTCGGACCTACGGTAATTACCGAACGGCCCGAGTAGTCGACGCGCTTACCCAGCAAGTTCTGACGGAAACGGCCCTGCTTACCTTTGATCATATCGGCGAGCGATTTCAGCGGACGCTTGTTAGAGCCCGTGATTGCGCGGCCACGACGACCATTATCCAGCAGTGCATCGACCGCTTCCTGAAGCATACGCTTCTCGTTGCGCACGATAATATCCGGCGCATTGAGGTCAAGCAGACGCTTCAGGCGGTTGTTACGGTTGATCACACGACGGTAAAGGTCGTTCAAATCAGAGGTCGCGAAGCGGCCACCGTCCAGCGGCACCAGCGGACGCAGGTCCGGCGGCAGCACGGGCAGCACTTCCATGACCATCCACGCCGGCGCGTTGCCGGAGTGGTAGAAGGCTTCAAGCAGCTTAAGGCGCTTGGAGAGCTTCTTGATCTTGGTTTCAGAGTTGGTCTGCGGAATCTCTTCACGCAGGTGGTTAATCTCTTCTTCCAGATCAATGTCTTTGAGCAGCTCTTGGACGGCCTCGGCACCCATGCGGGCATCGAAGTCGTCGCCAAACTCTTCCAGTGCTTCAAAGTACTGCTCGTCGTTCATCAGCTGACCACGCTCCAGCGTGGTCATGCCTGGATCGATCACGACAAAGCTTTCGAAGTACAGCACGCGCTCGATATCACGCAAGGTCATATCGAGGAACATGCCGATACGCGACGGCAGTGACTTCAGAAACCAAATGTGCGCCACCGGCGAGGCGAGCTCAATGTGCCCCATGCGCTCACGGCGCACGGCGGCTTTGGTCACTTCAACGCCACACTTTTCGCAGATAATACCGCGGTGCTTCATGCGCTTATACTTGCCGCACAGGCACTCGTAGTCCTTTACCGGGCCAAAAATCTTGGCGCAGAACAGACCGTCCCGCTCCGGTTTAAAGGTACGGTAGTTGATGGTCTCAGGCTTCTTCACCTCGCCAAACGACCAGGAGCGAATCATGTCCGGCGACGCCAGGGTAATCTTGATCGCGTCAAACTCTTCGGACTGAGACTGCGATTTGAGTACTTTCACCAAATCTTTCATGTGACGGCTCCTAGCTCTCTAACTCGATATCGATGCCCAGCGAGCGGATTTCCTTCACGAGTACGTTGAAGGATTCCGGCATGCCTGCCTGCATGGTGTGGTCGCCATCCACGATGTTTTTATACATCTTGGTGCGGCCTTCGACGTCGTCCGACTTGACGGTGAGCATCTCTTGTAGCGTGTATGCGGCGCCGTAAGCTTCCAACGCCCACACTTCCATCTCACCGAAGCGCTGACCACCGAATTGCGCCTTACCACCCAAGGGCTGCTGGGTAACCAGCGAGTAAGAACCGGTAGAACGCGCGTGCATCTTGTCGTCTACCAAGTGGTTAAGCTTCAACATGTACATGTAGCCGACGGTAACCGGACGATCAAAGGCGTCACCGGTACGGCCATCGAACAGGGCCATCTGCCCCGATTCAGGGATGTCCGCCAGCTTCAGCAGGTGTTTGATTTCGTGCTCTTTGGCACCGTCAAACACCGGCGTGGCCATCGGCACACCACCTTTGAGGTTCTTCGCCAGGGCGATGATTTCTTCGTCGGTCAGGGAATCGAGATCTTCAACACGTGTACCTTGCGTATTGTAGATCTGCCCCAGGAAGTCACGAATCTCCGCGACTTGCTGACCGCGTGCGTCGCGCAGCATGGCTTCGATCTTGACGCCCAAGCCACGTGCCGCCATACCCAAGTGGGTTTCAAGAATCTGACCGACGTTCATACGCGACGGTACGCCCAGCGGGTTCAGCACCACGTCGACCGGCTCGCCCTTCTCGTCAAACGGCATGTCTTCGATCGGCATAATTGCCGAGATAACACCCTTGTTACCGTGACGACCCGCCATCTTGTCGCCTGGCTGGATGCGACGCTTAACAGCCATGTAGACTTTGACGATTTTCAGCACGCCCGGCGCGAGGTCATCGCCCTGGGTCAGCTTGCGCTTCTTATCTTCAAAGCGCTCGTCCATCTCTTTACGACGGTTTTCAAGCTGCTCGTCGGCCTGAGCTAACAGCTCATTGTAGGACTCATCCTGCATGCGCAGTTTGAACCACTGCTGACGCGGCAGCTCATCCAGGTACGCCTCGTCTAGTACGTCGCCCTTTTTGAGGTTCGGACCGCCATTGACAGCTTGGCCATCAAGGGTGCGCTGTAGGCGCTCAAAAGTAGCGTCTTCAGCAATACGATACGTCTCTTGCAGATCCTTACGCACTTCATCGAGCTGCGTACGCTCAATGGAGAGTGCGCGAGAGTCTTTATCAACGCCGTCACGAGTAAACACCTGAACGTCGATAACCGTACCTTTCATGCCGGTCGGGGCACGCAGGGAAGTATCTTTAACGTCAGACGCTTTCTCACCGAAGATGGCACGCAACAGCTTCTCTTCTGGCGTCAGCTGGGTTTCACCCTTCGGCGTCACCTTACCGACCAGAATGTCGCCGGGGCCAACTTCAGCACCGATGTAAACAACGCCCGCCTCATCCAGTTTGGAGAGCGCAGACTCACCCACGTTCGGGATATCGGAAGTAATCTCCTCCGAGCCCAACTTGGTGTCGCGAGACACACAGGTCAGTTCCTGAATGTGAATCGTCGTGAAACGGTCCTCTTGAACGACCCGCTCGGAAAGCAGGATTGAGTCCTCGAAGTTGTAACCGTTCCAGGGCATAAAGGCGATGCGCATGTTCTGGCCAAGCGCGAGATCACCCATATCCACCGACGGGCCGTCGGCGAGAATATCGCCACGCGCCACGTTGTCGCCAGGCCGCACAATGGGGCGTTGGTTCATACAGGTGTTCTGGTTCGAGCGGGTGTACTTGGTCAGGTTGTAGATATCAACACCGGCTTCACCGCCGATAATTTCATCTTCATTAACCCGTACCACGACACGACGCGCATCCACGGAATCAATCACGCCGCCGCGATTGGCCACCGCACAGACGCCGGAGTCACGGGCAACAAAGCGCTCCATGCCGGTACCTACCAACGGCTTATCAGCACGCAGGGTCGGCACCGCCTGACGCTGCATGTTAGAACCCATCAAGGCACGGTTGGCGTCATCGTGCTCCAGGAACGGAATCAATGCCGCTGCGACGGAGACGACCTGACGTGGTGACACGTCCATCAGCGTCACTTGCTCAGGACGCATAAAGGTCGTTTCACCGCGATGGCGAACCTGAACCAGGTCATCACTCAGCTTGTTGGACTCGTCCACGGCTGCCGACGCCTGGGCGATAACGAAGTCGCCCTCTTCGATCGCCGAGAGGTGAACGATATCGTCGGTCAACTGACGATCAACCACTTTACGGTACGGCGTTTCAAGGAAACCGTAGCTGTTAGTGTGGCTGTAAGTGGCCAGCGAGTTAATCAGGCCGATGTTCGGGCCTTCTGGCGTTTCGATTGGGCATAGACGCCCGTAGTGCGTGGCGTGAACGTCACGTACTTCGAAGCCAGCACGCTCACGGGTCAAACCACCGGGGCCGAGTGCAGACACACGACGCTTGTGGGTCACTTCCGAAAGCGGGTTGTTCTGATCCATAAACTGCGAAAGCTGGCTGGAACCGAAGAACTCTTTCACCGCCGCCGCAACGGGCTTGGCGTTGATCAAGTCTTGCGGCATCAGGCCTTCGCTTTCCGCCATGGAAAGACGCTCTTTGACGGCGCGCTCTACACGTACCAAGCCAACGCGGAACTGGTTCTCGGCCATTTCGCCCACACAGCGAATACGGCGGTTACCCAGGTGATCGATATCGTCAACGTCACCGAAGCCGTTACGAATACTGATCAGCTCGCGCAGCACATCAAGAATGTCTTTGCGATCCAGTACGCCGGAACCGGTATCGGTATCACGGCGCAGGCGACGGTTGAACTTCATGCGGCCAACGCCCGACAGGTCGTAGCGGTCCTCAGAGAAGAACAGGTTGTTAAACAGCGTCTCAGCAGACTCTTTAGTCGGCGGCTCGCCGGGACGCATCATGCGGTAAATTTCGACTAACGCTTCAAGCGCGGAATTAGTAGCATCCAGCTTCAAGGTGTCGGAAATGAATGAACCGCAGTCGAGATCATTGGTGTAGAGCGTTTCGACCAGGGTAATTCCGCCCTGGGCCATGCGCTCAAGCACTTCTGGTGTGATCTCGGTATTACACGGGCAGATCAGCTCGCCTGTTTTAGAGTCGATTTGATCTTTTGCCAGGGTTTTACCGAATAGGTATTCCATCGGCACATCCAGACGCTCAAGACCGGCTTTTTCAAGCTGGCGAATATGCTTCTGGGTAATCCGACGCCCCTCTTCAACGATCACATTACCTTCGTCATCTTTGATGTCAAAAGTAGCCGTCTCGCCGCGCAGGCGCGACGGGACCAGCTCCACATAGAAACCAGATTTCTCAATGTGGAAGACGCTGGTTTCAAAGAACTCAGCCAGGATCTCTTCGGTATTCATCCCTAACGCACGCATCAGCACCGACGCCGGCAGTTTGCGGCGACGGTCAATACGTACAAAGACGTTGTCTTTAGGGTCAAACTCAAAGTCTAACCAAGAACCACGGTAAGGAATCACCCGGGCTGAATAGAGCAGCTTACCGGAAGAGTGGCTCTTGCCTTTGTCATGATCGAAGAACACACCGGGCGAGCGGTGGAGCTGGGAAACGATAACCCGCTCAGTACCGTTGATAACAAAGGTACCATTCTCGGTCATCAGGGGGATTTCCCCCATGTAGACTTCCTGCTCTTTAATATCTTTGATTGCTTTGTTCGAGGAGTCGCGATCATAGATGATCAAGCGAACCTTCACGCGCAGCGGGGCGGAGTAAGTGACGCCGCGCAGCTGGCACTCCTTAACATCGAACGCCGGCGTGCCGAAACGGTAGCTGACATACTCAAGCGCCGCATTACCGGAGAAGCTCTCAATCGGAAACACGGACTTAAAAGCCGCGTGCAAGCCGACTTCGTGACGCTCGTCGGGCGAACGATCTTGCTGGAGGAAGTCGTAATAGGAATCAAGCTGGATCGCCAGCAAGTAAGGCACATCCATCACTTGGGGCAGTTTGCCGAAATCCTTGCGGATGCGTTTTTTCTCAGTATATGAGTAAGCCATCTGTATTCCCCAGCTTGTTCACCATGGGTGACCGATGCGTGGTCATCGCTGCCCGGCGGGCTTCGTCAGACACAGACAGCAAGCTCCTAAATCGGTAGCTCGCCGTCGAAAATCTAGTTCGATAACACTGTAGTCGATAACACTATTTCAATAACGCTATATTCAATAACGCTTTTGCTTTTCTGTTGCTTCTGTCATTTGCCAGTAGCATTACTGTTTGCAAACATCAGTTGCAACAGAAAAAGGCCGGCAGCGGGATATCCCGCCGCCAGCCGTGGAAGCTTACGCAGCGCGTAAAGCCGTCCGCACAATAATTACTTGAGCTCGACGGTTGCGCCCGCTTCTTCCAGCTTAGCTTTAGCTGCTTCAGCGTCGTCCTTAGACAGGCCTTCTTTGATGGTCGCCGGAGCGCCGTCAACAGCACCTTTAGCTTCTTTCAAGCCAAGGCCAGTGATCTCACGTACTGCTTTGATCACGTTAACTTTCTTGTCGCCAGCAGCGGTCAGAACGACGTCAAATTCAGTTTGTTCTTCAGCTACTTCGCCGCCAGCAGCCGGGCCAGCCATTACGGCAGCCGCTGCAGAAACGCCGAATTTCTCTTCCATTGCTTCGATCAGCTCGACAACTTCCATTACGGACATGTCGGCTACAGCATTGATGATATCGTCTTTAGACAGTGCCATTGTTTCATTCCTAACTTTGCGGGAGTCTCGGTCAGCCGAGGACTCAGGATTCATTGCTCGGTTCAAGCAGCGCGCTGATGATGGCTTATACCGTCATACCGTTTACGCCGCCTGCAAGAAACGCTGCTTAAGCAGCTTCGGCTTCTTGCTTCTGGTCGCGCAGAGCGGCCAGAGTACGAACCAGCTTGCCAGCGGAGGCTTCTTTCATTACCGACATCAACTTGGCAATTGCTTCGTCGTAAGTCGGTAGGGTTGCCAGACGGTCGATGTCAGCAGCCGGAATCAGCTCACCTTCGTAGGCCAACGCTTTTACTTCGAAGCTCTTGTCCGTTTTAGCAAATTCTTTGAACAAGCGAGCGGCAGCGCCCGGATGATCAGTAGAGAAAGCCAACAACGTAGGACCAACGAAGCTATCGTTTAGACACTCCCACTGAGTGCCCTCGAGAGCGCGGCGAGCCAGCGTATTACGAACAACACGCAGCTCTACACCATTCTCACGCGCTTGCTTGCGCAGATCGGTCATTTTACCAACCGTAACGCCGCGAGAATCAGCAACTACGACGGAGAGTGCGCCCTTGGCCGCTTCACTGACCTCGGCAACAATCGCTTTCTTGCCTTCAAGTGCTAGTGGCACAGTGATCACTCCTTCGTGCCGGAACCCAAGAAGGTTCCGGTGGTTACCATCTCTTTCCGCTCTTAATTGCAAAAAAAATTGCAATGCGGAAAGCCTTGGGGATGGTGCTCACCAGAAAGCTTTCAAGCTTAACCAACTGGCGGCCACACCATCTGCGCAGGCGCTTATGAGGCAATTAAGCCGCCCCTGTATATACAAAATGCTAAGTGTACATACTAAGCGCGGCACCTGCGGTCTTTGACGATGCCCCGGCCAGTGTTAATAACCAAACGGGGGACCGCAAAGTTCTTGCTCGGTTCCTACAAGAAAACCAACGATAACTCGCTTTACGCGAAAGCAGAGTGATCGATTGTTAAACCTGGGCCCATGGTAGTGGACAAAGTCATTTTCTTGAAGTAAATGCCTTTAGACGCACTCGGCTTGAGGCGCTTCAGGTCAGCAACGAGGGCTTCCAGGTTGCCGTTAATCGCTGCCACGTCAAAATCCACTTTACCCAGGGTAGTGTGGATAATGCCGTTTTTATCAGTACGGAAACGCACTTGGCCCGCTTTGGCATTCTTAACCGCTGTCGCCACATCAGGCGTTACGGTGCCAACTTTCGGGTTAGGCATCAGGCCACGCGGACCTAGGATCTGGCCCAACTGCCCAACAACACGCATAGCATCTGGCGAAGCGATAACGACGTCAAAATCCATCACGCCTTTTTTCACTTGCTCAGCCAAGTCGTCCATACCCACGATGTCGGCACCGGCTTCTTTAGCGGCATCGGCATTGGCACCCTGGGTAAAGACCGCAACGCGTACATCTTTACCAGTACCGTTAGGCATGACGGTAGCGCCACGCACCACCTGGTCAGATTTACGTGGGTCAACGCCAAGGTTGATAGCGACATCAACTGACTCTTTGAATTTAACCGTAGACAGCTCGGAGAGCAGCGCTACCGCTTCTTCAATAGAGTAGGATTTAGTAGCGTCTACTTTCTCGCGAATTACCTTCGCACGCTTAGATAGTTTAGCCATGATCAGAGACCCTCCACGTTTAGGCCCATGCTGCGAGCACTGCCCGCAATGGTGCGCACAGCGGCATCAAGATTCGCAGCCGTTAAATCAGGCTCTTTCGTTTTGGCGATCTCTTCAAGCTGCTCACGCGTCACGGTACCAACCTTCTTCTTGTTCGGCTCACCAGAACCGGACTTGATACCAGCGGCTTTTTTCAGCAGCACGGCAGCAGGCGGTGTTTTGGTGACAAACGTGAAGCTACGGTCAGAGTAGACAGTGATCACGACTGGCGTCGGCAGGCCCGGCTCAATTTCTTGAGTCGCGGCGTTGAACGCCTTACAGAATTCCATGATGTTCACACCGTGCTGACCCAGTGCTGGGCCCACCGGCGGACTTGGATTGGCTTTACCTGCAGCAACCTGCAGTTTGATATAAGCCTGTACTTTCTTGGCCATGGTAGTTACTCCATTTGGGTAATAGCGCCTTTCGGCTCCCCGGGACTAGCGAGACAGTCAATCGCTGCCTCTCACGAAAATATTACTCTTTTTCTACCTGTGAGAACTCAAGTTCAACAGGTGTTGAGCGCCCAAAGATCAGCACGCTGACCTGCAGACGACTCTTTTCATAGTTCACTTCTTCGACGACACCGTTGAAATCGGCAAACGGACCATCGACGACACGCACCGACTGACCCGGCTCAAACATCGTTTTAGGCCGCGGCTTGTCAGTACCATCTTTAACGCGCAGCAAAATTGCATCTGCTTCGCGCGATGTAATTGGCGCAGGCTTCTCTTTTGTTCCACCGATAAAGCCCATAACACGTGGCGTCTCGTTGACGAGGTGCCATGTCTCATCGGCCATTTCCATCTCGACCAATACATAGCCAGGATAGAACTTACGCTCACTCTTGCGACGCTTGCCGTCACGCATCTCGACGACTTCTTCGGTCGGCACCAGAATTTCGCCGAAGCGATCTTCCATACCGTACATTTTCACACGCTCGATCAGTGAACGCATGACATGCTTTTCAAAGCCAGAATAAGCGTGAACGACGTACCAACGTTTGGACATGAAAGCTCCTAACCAATGACGCCGGACATCGCCCAGCCAAGAAGAGTGTCGATCAACCACAGCATTAGCCCCACCACCAAAACGGCCACTAGCACAATGGCAGTGGTCTGAATGGTTTCGGCACGGGTCGGCCATACAACGCGCTGAATCTCTTTCTTGGCGCTTCTGGCAAGCTCTACTAAATCACGACCCTTGGTAGTGGTTAGCGCGATCAAACCCGCAATCACACACAACACCACTACGCCAAGCACGCGGTAGAGCAGGCCAATATCGGCGAAATAGGTATTACCAACAACAGCAATGACAAGCAGCGCTACGACCGCCGCCCACTTGAGCCCGTCATGGCGCGTCTGTTGCACCTCGGCGCCATGTTTTACAGAACCAGGCTTCATAAAAACGAGACTCCTCAGGGTGCGGCGAACGATAAAAGAATTTTGGAAAAAGACATACCAACCTGGGGAAGGTTGGCAGGCCAGGAGGGAATCGAACCCCCAACCTGCGGTTTTGGAGACCGCTGCTCTGCCAATTGAGCTACTGGCCTGTATCGTCGTACTGATTTTTTTACAACAACTACACTACATCTATCGATAAGCGTCTTTTTCAATCGCCTATACAACAGCGGGCGCCATGGTAGCGAAGAAAGCCACTTCTGACAACCCCTTCTTTACGCTTAGGCATGCTACAACCCCACCTAAACGCAGAGACAAAAAAAGCGAGCTTCGCTCGCTTTATCTGCAATATGGAGCTCATGGACGGAATTGAACCGTCGACCTCACCCTTACCAAGGGTGTGCTCTACCCCTGAGCTACATGAGCTAAACACATCAACTGGAGCGGGCGGCGGGAATCGAACCCGCACCATCAGCTTGGAAGGCTGAGGTTCTACCGTTGAACTACGCCCGCAGAACCTGTCTTGAATGACAATCCGCTACGCGCCGCCTTATAGCCCCTTACCTTCTACCAAGCTATAAATCGTAGACAATGCCCGCTACCGGCTTTTCATTCAGCTGCACCGATCAAATCGCTGCGGCTTAATTCTGGTGGAGAGAGAAGGATTCGAACCTTCGAAGCTTTCGCGGCAGATTTACAGTCTGCTCCCTTTGGCCACTCGGGAATCTCTCCAATGTGGCGGCACATTATGCCAGCCTTCAAAAATGTGTCAAGTTTGGTAATCGTCTTAGCTATTAAAAGCTTAGCTAACCCATACTTTCAACATTAATGCCTTCTACATAGCAAGACGCTTACGCCTCGCCTTCGAACGCGCTGCATTCTGTCAAAGCAGCATTGAGAATGCAAGTCCCGCACGAATCTTTTCTAGCGACACAGGCTCCGGCACTCGCGGCGCGCCTGACATTTTGCCTGCACGCTCAGCAAAGGTCATTGGGAAACAGGCCTCTAAACCACCATAAACCATGTCGGGCCACACCGCATGAGGCACTTGCACCCCCCGCGAGACAACCCGGGCATCACCGCCGGTTAATAGCATCGGCAGCGCCACGCCTTGCTGATCACAGACTTCACTATAGATGCGATTAATCGCACTGACGGCCGCCATGTAGATACCATGATTGACGGCATCAACTGTACGCCGCCCTGGCTCTAGCAATTCCTCCGCCTCGCTTTCTGGGTCGATGGCCACATTGCGGGTGCCTAGCTTCAAACTCTCCTTCATCAGGCGCAGTCCGGGGATAATAAAACCGCCAAGGTGCTGGCCGCCTGGCAATACAAAGTCGATAGTAATGGCACTGCCACAATCCACCGCACAGCAACCGCCCGCTAACTGATAGCCCGCCAGCGCTCCCATCCAGCGATCAACACCTAAACGCCCTGGCTCCTCATAGCCGTTGACGACCCCCAGCGCTTCATGGGTTGAGTGCGCCACGTGCACATGACGCACCCGACGACGCAATAGAGCAACCGTCTCTTCCAGCACGGCCGCCCTGGCGACGCTTGAAATACGCACCGCCTCCACTACATCAAGATCCGGGATGTCGGCCCCTGGTCGCCACTCTTCACGGGTCCATACCGCCCCGCGCGATCGTATCTCGCTGCTCTCGGCATCCTTGAGCCGCCATTTTGACAGCGTGTTGCCGATATCAAGGTCCAGAATCATAAACGCCTGCGTACGCTGATCTCACCGCCGGCTAGGCGTCGCGAGTGACCATTTTCGGTAACCCAAAGGTTACCACTCTTATCTACTTCCCCGGCGATGGCATCGCTGGTCTGCTGCCCTTGGATCACCCGAATAGGCAGTCCTGCATAAGCATGACGTTGATTCCACTCATCCTGCCAGGCGCTAAAGCCAACACGCTCAAAGTCAGCCAGCATCGCCAATAGACCAGCTACGACATCGGAGGCCAACTGATTACGCGAGATACCCGGCAACCGCTCGAAAAGCGCCGCAACCGGCTGTTCGATCGCGGCTCGCTGAGCAGCAGGCAGCCACAGATTCATGCCCATGCCGATCACCACCTCACAGGGACCGGCCGCATCCCCGGTGACTTCAATCAGAATACCGGCCAGCTTGCCAAGCTCGTCGCAGGCATCATCGCCCTGCTCGGAGAGCAAGATATCGTTGGGCCATTTTAACTTGGGCGCCACGCCATGCTGCTCTAGCACCTGAGCCACTACAACCCCGACGGCCAAACTCAAGCCTTCAAGCACCGCGATGCCAGATTCAAAGCGCCAGCCTAACGAGAGCATTAAACTCTGCCCCCAAGGCGTCGACCAGACACGACCGCGGCGCCCACGCCCTGCCGTTTGCAGTTCAACCAAGCACACTTCGCCATGCCCCGCGCCCTGCTCAAAGCGCTGACGCAAATATTCATTGCTGGAAGGTAACTGATCTTCAACAAACAGGCGTGCAAGGTAATGACGTGTCTGAGCAGGTAAACGCTCGACGATTTTGGCGCCCTCCAGTGGCTCCAACCGCTGTGCTAGCCGATAGCCACGCCCTTTAACGGCGACTAGCTCAACGCCCAGCGCCTCCAGTTTTTTTAACTGCTTCCACACCGCAGCACGAGAAATACCCAGCGTTTCACCCAGCTGCTCGCCAGAGTGAACCTCGCCATCGCTTAACAAACGCATCAGGTTGCCGATGGTCATGCTCCTGCCCCAATGGGAAAAGCGCTATTCTAGCGGATGGAGGTTCGCTGCGAAAACTTTCCTGGGGGCGACCAAGGTCGATAAGCGCTCCAGTAATATCAGAGAAGCCTTTGACATGGTAGAATAGCCATTGGACGCAAGCCCTGAGCCAAGATGGTCGGCAAATTGCCAGCCCTTGCGACCCGCATTTTCCGACCCGTGGACAAACGGGTGTTCACAAGAGTTCTCTCTCAGCATGCAAAACCAGCAAAACTCCAGCGCGGTTAATAACCTGCGCAACGTCGCGATCATAGCCCACGTTGACCATGGTAAAACCACTCTGGTCGACAAACTCCTGAGCCAGTCCGGCACCCTTGACCGTAAAGCAGAAGGTCAAGAGCGCGTTATGGACTCGAACGATCAGGAAAAAGAACGTGGTATTACCATTTTGGCCAAGAATACGGCCATTCAATGGCAAGACAGCCACGGTAACGGCTACCACATCAACATTGTGGATACGCCTGGGCACGCCGATTTCGGTGGTGAAGTTGAGCGCGTCATGTCGATGGTTGATTCGGTCCTACTTCTTGTAGACGCCGTTGATGGCCCGATGCCGCAAACTCGCTTTGTGACGCAAAAAGCCTTCGCCCAAGGCCTCAAGCCGATTGTGGTGGTCAACAAAATTGACCGTCCCGGCGCGCGCCCTGACTGGGTGATCGACCAGATTTTTGATCTGTTCGACAATCTAGGCGCGACTGACGAACAGCTCGATTTCCCGATCATTTACTGCTCTGCCTTGAACGGCATTGCCGGTATGGATCCTGAAGAGCTGGCCGACAACATGGACCCCATGTTCCAGGCGATCGTCGACATCGTTGAGCCGCCAAAGGTTGAACTTAACGGCCCCTTCCAGATGCAGATCTCGGCACTGGATTACAACAGCTACGTGGGCGTTATCGGCCTGGGCCGCATCAAACGCGGCGCGGTGAAACCGAACCAACAGGTTTCGATCATCGGCGTTGACGGTAATGTACGTAAGGGCAAAATCGGCCAGGTCATGACCCATATGGGTCTTGAGCGTGTACAGACCAACGAAGCCACCGCGGGCGATATCGTCTGCGTTACCGGCATCGATGATCTGTCAATTTCTGACACCCTGTGCGATCCCGCTAACGTTCAGGCACTGCCACCGCTCTCCGTTGATGAGCCGACCGTCTCGATGACCTTCCAGGTCAACGATTCACCGTTCGCCGGCAAAGACGGCAAGTTTGTGACCAGCCGTAATATCAAGGATCGCCTTGAACAAGAGCTGATTCACAACGTGGCGCTGCGCGTTGAAGAGGGCGAAACCCCTGAGAAGTTCAAAGTATCTGGCCGTGGCGAACTGCACCTTTCGGTGTTGATCGAAACCATGCGTCGTGAAGGCTTTGAGCTGGCGGTAGGCCGCCCAGAAGTTATCATCAAAGAGATTGACGGTGAGAAGCAGGAGCCTTACGAAGAAGTCATCATCGACTGTGAAGAGCAGCACCAGGGCTCGATCATGGAAGAGCTGGGCTACCGTAAAGGTGAGATGACCAACATGCTCCCGGACGGTAAAGGGCGGGTTCGCCTGGACTTCATCATCCCGGCGCGTGGTTTGATCGGTTTCCGTGGCCAGTTTTTAACCCTGACCTCTGGCACCGGCATTCTGACCAGCCGTTTTGATCACTATGGCCCGCTGAAGCCTGAAGCTTCTATTGAGCGTCGTAATGGCGTATTGGTCTCAATGGTGGACGGTAAAGCCCTTGCCTACGCACTGTATGCACTGCAAGAGCGCGGCAAGCTGATTATCGATCACGCCACGGAAGTTTACGAAGGCATGCTGATCGGTATCAACAACCGCGCAAACGACATGGTGGTTAACCCCACTAAAGGCAAGAAGCTCGATAACATGCGCTCTACCGGTAACGATGAGAACATCGTATTGACCCCGCCGGTTAAGTTCTCCCTGGAGCAGGCTATCGAGTTCCTCGACTCCGACGAGCTCGTCGAAGTCACGCCGGTGCATATCCGCCTGCGTAAAAAGCTGCTGAAAGAGACCGAGCGTAAGCGTTACAGCAAGAAGTAACCCGCTCAAAGCAGTGAGTACCCAAAAACCCGCGAAAGCGGGTTTTTTTATGCCCTCTGCTTTTACGCTAACATCAGCCCCCAGCGTAACCCCTTTGCCAAGAACTTTGCCAAGGTAGCGCCCTAAACGCAGCCTAAACGCTAATACGCTGGAAAGGCGCCGCGTTCTATCGCACAGTAGCGCTAAATTCAGCGCGTCCAAGGCGCGCTGACATCGTTATATTCATACAGGTGTTTGGATACCACCCCATCCTGACACCCAAACACGGACACTCTTACCATGAGCGGTCAAAACGTCTGGACGCATAAAGGTACTTTTCTACTCGCGGCGGTTGGCTCCGCCGTTGGCCTGGGCAATCTGTGGCGATTCCCTTACCTCACCGGTGAAAATGGCGGAGGTGCCTTTATTTTGGTCTACGCGCTGACCATCTTCGCGGTCGGCATCCCCATTCTAATTGCCGAGATTATGCTGGGGCGGAACAGTCGACAAAGCCCGATTATGGGCATGCGACATCTCACTAAAACCCATGGTACCTCGCGGGCCTGGGAAACGATCGGCTGGTTGGGTGCCGCTTCGGCGTTTTTAATTTTAAGCTTCTATTCGGTGATTGCCGGCTGGGCGATCCACTACACCGGGCTAATGCTGACCGGTTCTCTGGTGGGAGCTGATGCACAAACCATCAGCGATGGCTTCGATGCCCTTTTAGCGGCGCCCGGCCTAATGACGCTCTATCACACTATTTTCATTGCAGCGTCGGCGTTGATTGTCGGTATGGGGATACATAAAGGCATCGAATCAGGGCTAAGGATCATGATGCCCGCGCTGTTTGTTATTCTGCTGGTAGTACTGGCCTACGGCGTTATCAATGGAGATGTGGGCGCCGCGGCTAATTTCTTGTTCACCTTCAATATTGCTGACCTCAGCCTCGAGGGCTGGCTACAGGCCATGGGGCAATCGTTCTTTACGCTGAGTTTAGGCATGGGGGCCATTATGGCCTACGGCGCTTATATGCCCAGCGATGTGTCGCTGACCCGAACCGCCTTTGCCGTCGCTATTGTCGATACCGCCGTGGCGATGGTCGCTGGCTTGGCCATTTTTTCCCTGGTATTTGGCGCTGGTTTGGAAACCGGCCAGGGTCCTGGACTGATGTTTGTCACCCTGCCGCTGGCATTTGCCGAAATGCCGTTTGGTGCTTTGGTAGGCGGCGTGTTCTTTATCCTGGTGCTGGGCGCCGCCATCAGTTCCTCCATTTCGCTGATCGAACCCGTCGCAGCATTCCTGGTAGAGCGTTTTGATATGACCCGCCCCCAGGCAGTCACTATCATGGTTATTGCCGCCTGGGCGATGGGCCTGTTAACGGTCGTCAGCTTTAACGTATGGGCAGAGGGAACGATATTCCATAGCCTGTTTGATCGCAGTGCGTTCGACTTTATTGAGCTATTGACCAATATCTTTATGCCGGTGGGTGGGTTACTAATTGCCCTGTTTGCAGGCTGGGCGTTAACCCAAAGCGAAGTCATGAAAGAACTGGGTAGCAACGTCACCTGGTTTAAATGCTGGCGGTTTCTAGTGCGCTTTGTGGCGCCCGCTGCTGTCGCTTTTGTGTTTTTACGCACGGTTCCTCAGGTGGATGGTTATCTTATCCCCACCCTTGGCGCGCTAGTGATCGTCGGCGCTTTTGCTGCCAGCCAGCGGTGGCTCAAAAAACCACGACAAATAACTTAATAACAGTGCGCAGGCGGCTCCTTAGCCGCCTGCATCGCGTGGAGATACCATGACCCCCCTTATTGAAGTACAGCGAGTGAACAAAGCGTTCGGCGGTTTACAGGTAATTAATGACTGCTCTATACAAGTCGAAAAAGGCTCCATTACTGGCATGATAGGGCCCAATGGCGCGGGTAAATCAACGCTGTTTAACTTGATTGCAGGTGCGTTAACGCCCGATAGCGGTCGTATTCTGCTCGATGGTGAAGACATTACCGCGCTTAGCGCCGACCAACGGTTTCATCGCGGCTTACTACGTACCTTTCAGATTGCCCACGAGTTCAGCCAGATGAGCGCCCTGGAAAACCTGATGATGGTGCCCCCCAAACAAGCCGGTGAAGACCTCTTCAGCGCTTGGTTAAAGCCGGGCGCTGTGCGCAGGGAAGAGGCAGAAGTGCGCCGCCGTGCCCTGGAAGTCATCGATTTTGTTGGCCTACACCACGTGCGCAACGAGCTGGCTGGAAACTTATCGGGTGGGCAAAAAAAGCTGCTGGAGCTTGGCCGCACCATGATGACCAATGCCAAGGTGGTGCTCCTTGATGAGATCGCTGCCGGGGTGAACCGCACTCTGCTGGGCGATTTAATCGGCAATATTGAGCGGCTCAACCGCGAAATGGGTTACACCTTTCTGGTTATTGAGCACGATATGGAGATGATTGCCCGGCTTTGCGACCCGGTGATCGTGCTCGCCCAGGGCAGCGTAATGGTGGAAGGGCATATCAACGACATCCAAAACAACCCCGAGGTGATTGAGGCCTACTTTGGCACCGATGCCGCTTAAGGACGCCCTTGTTGCTGCCCACCCATTACTACAATGATGTCGCTTTAAGTAAGTGACCTTGCTGAGAAACTTTGCTTATGTCATCAACAACCAGGCCATTAATCGACGCGCGCGATGTACACGGCGGCTATGGCGGCATGAACATCCTTAACGGGGTAAACATGACGCTGGAGGCCGATGAGGTCGGTGTCATCGTTGGCCCCAACGGGGCTGGCAAATCCACCATGCTAAAAGCGATCTTTGGTCTACTCCTTGTCAGTCAAGGCGAGATCCTCCTCAATGGTCAGCCGATCCAGAACTTACCTCCTAACCAGTTAGTGCAACGTGGCATGGGTTTTGTCCCCCAGGAGAAGAACGTTTTCCCGAGCCTTTCGGTGCAGG
The DNA here is from genome assembly GCF_055725665.1 of Vreelandella sp. DA03-1M. Classification (NCBI taxonomy): domain Bacteria; kingdom Pseudomonadati; phylum Pseudomonadota; class Gammaproteobacteria; order Oceanospirillales; family Halomonadaceae; genus Vreelandella; species Vreelandella sp. DA03-1M. The sequence goes on along the minus strand of NZ_CM146798.1, from coordinate 125,177 downwards.
AAAACCTGGAGATGGGGGCATTTTTAAAGCCGCAGAACGTCAAGCGCATGCTGGCTCAGGTATATGAGTTCTTCCCGCCGCTATATGAAAAACGCCGCCAGCCTGCCGGTGAACTCTCCGGTGGGCAGCGCCAGATGGTTGCCATGGCGCGCGCCTTGATGGCCGAGCCGAGCCTGCTGTTGCTGGACGAACCCACCGCGGGGCTGTCGCCGCTGTATATGAATGAGATTTTCGACCGCGTCAAACAGATCAACGCCGCTGGCGTGGGTATTTTGATGGTGGAACAGAACGCCAAACAGGCACTAGCGATCGCCGATAAGGGCTTTGTGCTGGCCGCTGGCCAAAACCGCTTTACCGACACTGGGGCGGCCCTGCTCGCCGACCCCGATGTCGCCAAAAGCTTTTTGGGCGGCTAGCCCAGGGAGATACATGTGAACGAACTGGTTTTTTTCATCAATAATGTGGTGATTTCGGGCAGCGTCAGCGGCTCCATTTATGCCATCGGGGCTATTGGGGTAACGCTGATTTTCAGCATTATGCGCTTTGCCCACTTCGCCCACGCCGACATGATGACCTTCGGCGCCTTCATGGTGCTGCTGCTCACCACAGCGTTCCCGGCGGCAGGCGCCAGCCTGGGCGTACCCACCGCCGTGCTAATGCTGCCGCTGGCGATGCTGCTCACCGCCTCCTTGGCTGTAGGTATCGATAAAATCTTCTACAAGCCGCTGCGTGCCCACGGGGTCAAGCCGATTGTGTTGGTGATTGGCTCGCTGGGGGTCACGTTGATTCTGCAGGGCTTGATCCGCCTTTTTTCGGGCACCGGTGGGCAGAGTTTATATGTCGATGACCGCAAAGAGATCTTCCGTCTTGCGCTGCCCTTCGAGGGTGTCCGTGCCCCGATTGTGGTGACCGAGCCGCAAATTTATCTATTTGTGATTACCATCGTTGCGGTCGTCGCGCTGCATCTTTTCCTTAACCGTTCGCGGTTAGGTAAAGCCATGCGCGCCATGTCGGATAACCCCGAACTGGCCCAGGCATCGGGTATTAATACCAATACCATCGTGGCGGTGACCTGGATGATTGCGGGAGCTTTAGCCGCAATTGCCGGAACGCTGCTCTCCCTGGATGTCACCTTCAAGCCCGATTTGAGCTTCTTCCTGCTGCTGCCCATTTTCGCCGCCGCCATTGTGGGTGGCGTAGGCCACCCTTATGGCGCCATTGCCGGGGGTTTTGTGGTCGGCTTTGCCGAAACCTTGGCGGTGTTTAACTGGAACGTGCTGTTGCGCCCTTTCAGCGATAGCCTGCCCGCCTGGCTGGAGCTGCCATCAAACCTCGCCTTTGTGGGCACCGAGTATAAAATCGTGGTGCCATTTTTCATTCTGGTCGCCATTCTGGTGTGGCGTCCCACCGGACTCTTCAAGGGCAAGGTGATCTAATGAGCAACTCAGAAAAAACGCGCAACCCTGCCTACACCCCCCAAGAGGCCGCGCCTGGTCGTCGCTTCCCGCTGCGCGAACTAATTCTGTTTGGTGTGCTGCTGGTGGCTATTTTTGCGGTTTACGCCATCATGGGCGCCGCTTACAGCACGCGCATGTTGGTCGAGGCCGCCTGCTACGCCATTCTGGCGCTGGGGTTAACCATTCAATGGGGATACGCGGGGCAGTTCAACGCCGGGGTCATGGGCTTTGTCGCTCTGGGCGGCTTCTGTGCGATGTTCTTTAGCGTGCCGGTCAATGATGCCTTCTGGGGCACTGCGCTACCCGGCGAATTTGGCCGCGTGCTGCTATACGGTGCCGCCGCTATCCTACTGATCGTGGGCGCCAGCAAACTGGATCGCCTGGGTGTGCCCAAACCCCTGCGTACGTTGATCGCGGTGGTGCTGGGGCTCGTACTTTATCTTGTGGTGATTAGCCAGCTGCGCGAAGTTACCGATGCGATCGAAAGCCAGGCTGGCTTTGTCGGTGGGCTAGGCTTACCGCCCTGGATCGGCTGGATTGTCGGGGGCGCCTTGGCAGGTGGCGTGGGCTACTTTATTGGCCATATCTGTTTAGGCTTACGCAGCGACTATCTGGCCATTGCTACCCTGGGCATTGCCGAAATCATCAAGGCGTTTTTGAAGAACTCTGATTGGCTGACCCGCGGCACCGCAACGGTCTCACCACTACCCTGGCCAACGCCGGGACCCGCCGAGCTGGGATTTACCCTCTCGCGAGCGATCTATCTCTCGTTTACCGCGGTCATCATTGCGGTGATCTTCTTTCTGCTTAACCGCGCCTATAACGCCCCTTGGGGCCGCATGATTAGGGCTATTCGCGATAATGAAGTCTCCGCTGCGGCGATGGGCAAGGATATTAACAAACGGCGTCTGGAAATCTTCGTGCTGGGCTGCATTCTGATGGGCTTGGGCGGCGGTATACTGGGCACCTTCAACAGCCTCTTCGATCCACAGGGCTATCTGCCGCTCAACCATACCTTCCTGGTGCTGGTAATGGTGATACTGGGTGGGCCGGGCAATAACCTGGGCACCATTTTTGGCGCTGTGGCGGTCTATATCATCTGGATTATGTCTGAGCCCCTGGCGCTGTTCTTAATGCAGTTAGCGGTGGCCTTTGGCGAAGGCGCGTTCGGCTGGGATGCCCCGGGCAATATGGATAGCCGCGCCCTGCAGGCACGGGTGCTGGTGATTGGACTGTTAATCACCATGGTGCTGCGCTTTGCGCCCAAAGGCCTGCTACCCGAGAAGATCAAAAGTCACAGTTGATGGGGCAATTGGGTATGACGGCGAGATGAGCCCGGCAGGTAGCGGAGCGGCGTTTGCTGCGCACTACACGCCGTGGTGGGCGCCAAATCTGGCGCGATGCTAGGGTCTTGTTGACGGTTTCAACCACGGCAGTGATAAACGTCAACAAACCCTAATGCTAACGATTACCCTACTTCGCTGACTGCGCCTCTAGCGCTTCGAACAGTCGCGCCACTGCTTCAGCGCCGGGATCAATATGCCCCCGGAGTTGCTCGGCATTGATATAGGCGGCACGCCCCGCGCTTGCCTTTAAAATGGTAGCGGTATGAAGTGCCCCTGTACGTGCTGCTCTAGCGGCACAGGCAACGCTATCGTCGAGGGCATCCAGGGCGGGTTTGAGGGCATCCACCATGGTTCTGTCGCCTAACTTTGCGCCCCCAATTTGCTGCATCCGGTTGAGCCCCTCTTTCAGCGCAGCGACCCTAGGTAGTCCACTGGACGCAGCCTCTCCTGTCGCGGAGAAGAAGATAGCCAGCAGTACACCAGAGAAGCCACCCATGGTTTGGCTAAGCGCCTGTCCTATGGCGCGATAAAGCTGGGGATGATCGGCCAGGGGCATTTCATCCAGCGCGTTTAACAAGGCTTTGGCGGCTCCAGCGAGGGTTGATCCGGTATCACCATCACCGGACTTGGCATCCAGTGCATTAAGATCCGCTTCGGAGTCGATCAGTACCTGGCACCACCTCGTTAGCAAGTTGGCAGTCTGATCATGCCAGGAGGGAGTAGGTTGAGTAGGCCGTAAACCGTCGGGAAGCGCTTGTAGGGTGATTGGCTTGATACTCTTGCAGCCAGGCCAGGCCGTGGGGCCACAGGCGGCAGCGAGTAAGGTCTCATCCTCCTGAGTGACCGGATAGACCGATACGGAAAACCCCTGCATGTCCAGCGACGTCATCATGGGCGCTGGCCCGACGATGAGCTTCAGGCGGCTGGCAATGGAAGACGTCAGAAGCTCGTTGGCGAGTACCGCCATTTCCAATGCCGATGCGCCGCCGAGGTTGTTCAGCAGGACAGCATGGGGCTGTTTATCCATGACGGTGGCCAGCTTTGCGGCGACGGCGGCAATGGCGTTTTTTGCGCCGCCGTAAACAATCTGCTCAACGCCCGCCTCGCCATGGATGCCAAGCCCCAGCTCCGCCATCCCAGGGGGAATGCGCGGCTCTTTGGGCGAGCCGGGCACGCTGCATGTATCCAGTGACATGCCGATGCTATGTGTGTTTGCGATCACCCGCTCAGCGGCATTGGTCAGGGTTTCAAGCTCGGCACCCTGTTCGGCCAATGCCCCGGCTATCTTATGCACAAAGAGTGTGCCCGCCACGCCCCGTGCCTGAGGGAGGTCGGGCAAGGCAATGTCGTCATCGACCACCACCATGCTCACCTTATGCCCTAAGGCACGTGCACGCTCGACTGCCAGCCCGAAATTCAGGCGGTCACCGGTGTAATTCTTGACAATCAGCAAGCAGCCCGCCGGACCGGTAACCGCCAGTATCGCGGCCAGCACAGCATCGACCGAGGGTGAGGCGAAGACGCCACCGCAGACAGCCGCGGTTAGCATGCCCATGCCGACGAAGCCAGCATGGGCTGGTTCGTGACCAGAGCCGCCGTCGGAAACCAACGCCACTTGGGACTTATCCCAGTCAGATCGCACCACCACGCGAATATGCGGGTAGCCATCCAGGCGTGCCAACTGGCCACCGGATGCCCTGATAAGGCCGTCGATCGCATCGGTGACGGCGTCTTCTTTGCTGTTAATAAATTGCGTCATGATCTCGCCACCTCTGGTTACTGATGTCATGGGGCTCGCCGGATCGCAAGCTTTTTTTAGTGAAGCAAGACAAAGAAAAATGCCCGGCTGGTAGCAGTCGGGCATTTGTTTTAACGCTTAACGTGAAATTTAAAGGTCGACCTGCCCTTTACTGGTAAAGGTGCCATTTTCAACCGCCATCTCGACCACCACGCCGGGTACGTCGCCGTTATCATCGAACTCATGAGAGCCGGAAGCGCCTTCGTAGTTAATATCGGTACCTGCGGCAATCAACTCAACCGCCTTTTCCCACTCGCCGGGCAGAATGACTTCGCCAGGGGCGCTTGAGACGCTGCGCAGCGCTTCTGAAAGACCTTCACGGTCAGCGCTGCCGTTCTGCTCAATTGCTAATGCAATCAGGAAGGCGGCGTCGTAGGCTTGGGCGGCAAATACTGCGCTTGGGTCCAGCTCAGCGGCTTCAGCGGCTTCGATAAAGATATCGGTGCCGGGCAGGTCAGGACTGCCGGGGCGCGTAGCGATCATGCCATCCAGCACATCTGCACCAATGGCTTCAATAAGGCTATCACCGACCATGCCGTCAGCGCCTACGTACTGGGTAAACATGCCGCTTTCATAGGCTTGGCGCAGCACCGTTTGGCCGGAGGTGTCGGCGTAGGCCAGCACTACCAGTGTTTCCACGCCGCTCACTGAAAGCGAACCTAACTCAGAACGATAATCCGCGCGGTTATCTTCATGGGCAAGATTCTCAGTAATCTCACCACCGCCCGACTCAAATGCAGCGCTAAAGGCGTCAGAAAGCCCTTGACCGTAGTCATTATTCACGTAGGTAACGGCCACTGAATCAATGCCTTTTTCAAGCAACAGCTTTGCGAGCATTTCCCCCTGGAAAGCGTCTGACGGTACGGTGCGGAATACCAGATCATTATCGTCCAGTTCTGATACGGCAGGCGCCGTAGAGGCAGGCGATACCATCAAAACGCCACCGGGAATGGCCGCGTTGTTGGCTGCAGCAATGGTTGCACCCGTACATAGGGCACCCACAATCGCCGTCACATTCTCAGAGTTCACCATCCGGTCGGCGGCGTTAGAGGCAGCCGATGCATCGGAACAGGTGGTATCGCCGGAGGGCATCACCAACGTTTGTCCATCTAGAATGCCGCCCTGCTCATTGATCTGCTCTACGGCTAGCTGAGCACCTTCAAAAATGGGGGGCGTTAAACTTTCGATTCCCCCAGTAAAGCCGCCCAAGAAGCCAACTTTGACCTCTGCCTGTGCGAATCCGGTCATTGCCAGGGTTGAGGCCGCCACAGCGGTGGCTAATGCGCGCTTATTGATCATATTATTTGTCGCTCCCAGTGTCGTAAGAGGTTGTTCAATTTTTTAGTGTGCCTCATCGGACAATCGTTAAGGCTGCTATTAATCTGGAACTTGAACGCCAAAAACACAAGCATCGGTTTCTAACGCTCGTCGTCTTCCTCTAGCAATCGCCTGCGTTCAGCAAGCTGCTTTTGAAGGCGCTTGTGGCGATAAAGCCGCACCAGCGCAATCGTTAACGCGGTAACCAGCATCGCAGCCAACACCCAACCCTGCCAGGGGCGGGCGGCGTTACCCATCACCGTTTCCAACGTAATTATCAGAATTAAGCCAATCGCCTGGGAGCCGATCGCTAGCGCGCGCAGCCTATCAAAAGCGGGTGGGGGCATAACGTCTCCGTAATTTGTAGCTCGCATGGTATGGTCTGCCAGTGTACCTGCTTCACGAGAAAATCATGAATGCCATCGCTCTCGGCCCACTGCTGATTTCATTACCGCGCCTTTATGCCATCGGCTGCGCGCTGCTGTTGCTACTCTGTGCACGGTTACTGCTGGGCCTTCCCCAGCGTGACCAGCAGCGCTGGTTTACCGGGCTTATCATTGTTTGGTTAGTCAGCGCCCGGGTGGGCCACCTTATCCTCAATCTGGATAGCTATAGCGACGCCCCGCTTGAAGCGCTCAAAGTATGGCAACCCGGCTACCACGGCCTATGGGGGATGACGGCAGGCTTGATATGGACAGCCTGGGCGCTACGTGCACACCTGTTAGCCATGCTCGGGGCAATGGCCATGCTGGTCGCCGCCTCCAGCCTATGGCTGGTGCTGGTCACCTTGGCGCCCCTGGGCAATGACTTTGCGGTTGACACCCTACCGGAGGTTACCCTTGAGGATGTAGAAGGCAATGACGTGCATCTACCCTCACTGACCGACAACGCTGACCTGGTTATCGTCAACCTGTGGGCGACCTGGTGCCCCCCCTGCCTGCGTGAAATGCCGCTGCTTGAGGAGGCCGCCCAGCGCGAAGGGGTTAGCGTGGTGGTCGCCAACCAGGGGGAAGACCTGCTACCCATGGTGCGCTACCTGGATGAGCAGCAGCTTGAGTTTCGCTATGCGCTGCGTGACCCCAGCCAGCAGCTGATGGCGCTTTTTCAAGCACCGGGATTGCCCACCACCGTGCTGTTCGACGGCCAGGGGAACACCCTGGATGTCCACGTTGGCGAGCTTACCCGCGCCCAGCTGGATCGCTGGTTAAAAGATTGATGTCGATACACCTTAATCCCCCCGCTGCTTTGCGTTAGAATCCCCCGCCCTGTTGCCGCCGGTGCTCCCCCCGGCGGCAGACGACCCGTTTTGCAGACTCCTCCGAGGCATCATGAGCGATTTTTCTCCCGGCCAACGCTGGATTAGCGACGGTGAAGCTGAGCTTGGGCTCGGCACCGTGCTTAACTGCGACGCCCGTAGCGTTACCATTTTGTTCAGTGCCAGTCAGGAAACCCGTACCTACAATACCCGCCAAGCTCCGCTGACCCGCGTTATGTTCGGCAGCGGCGACCGCGTGCTCTCCGCCGACGGCTGGCAGATGGTGGTTGATGACAGCAAAGAGTCCGGTGGCCTGATTACCTATATCGGTGAAGACAGCGATGGCAACCTGCGCGAACTGCCCGAAGCCAAGCTCGCCGATACCATGCAGTTCGACCAGGCCCGTGACCGCCTGCTGACCGGCCAGGTTGACCGCAACGACTGGTTTGATTTGCGCTTTCGTACCCTGCACCACTATCAGCGTATTGAGCAGCACAGCGCGCTGGGCTTTTCCGGGCCGCGTATCGACCTGATACCTCACCAGCTCTACATTGCCAATGAAGTCGCCAACCGCCATGCGCCCCGCGTGCTGCTGGCGGACGAAGTGGGCTTGGGTAAAACCATCGAAGCCGGCCTGATTCTGCACCGCCTGCTGCTCAACGGCCGCGTTGAGCGGGCGCTGATACTGGTGCCCGACAGCCTCACGCATCAGTGGCTGGTCGAGTTACTGCGCCGCTTCTCGCTTAACGTCACGCTGTTAGATGAAACCCAAAGCCAAGCCCACGGCAGCTACAACCCCTTTGAGAGCGCGCAGCTTGTGCTAGCCAGCCAGGGCTGGCTGTTCGCCAACCCGCAACGCCAGGAGCAGGCGTTGGCCAGCCAGTTCGACCTGCTGATCGTCGACGAAGCGCACCACCTCGACTGGAGTGAAGAGGGTAGCGGGCCCGGCTACCGGTGCGTCGAACAGCTTTCGGCGGTGATTCCCGGTCTGCTGCTGCTCACCGCAACCCCGGAACAGATGGGCATCAAGAGCCACTTTGCCCGCCTGCGGTTGCTGGATAGCGAGCGCTACCACGACCTGGAGCGCTTCAAAGCCGAAGAGAGCCACTATACCGAGGTCGCACGCGCCATCGATGCTCTGGAGGCGCTGCCTGACGACCCTAGCGCCCGTGCTCACGTCTCCGCAGTAGCCGATGACCGCGACAGCCAAGCGCTGCTGGCCATCCTGTGCAACCCTGAGGCCAGCAAAGCGCAGCAGGACACTGCACGTGCCCAGTTAAGTGAAGCGCTGCTGGATCGCCACGGTACCGGTCGCGTAATGTTCCGCAACAGCCGCCGTCACGTAGGCGGCTTCCCGGAGCGACGCCTCAACCTGGTGCCGTTAGCGTTGCCTTCGGCCTACCGCCGTGTCGTGCGCCGTTTAGAGCGCGACGATGATTATCTTGACGAGCTGCTAATCGAGACCGGCATGGATCACCCCGATGTGCTGATCTATCCCGACGCGGCCTATCGCGAGCTCAGCAATGATCCGCTCAACGGCGAAGACTGGTGGCACATCGACCCGCGCGTTAACTGGCTGCTGGAAAAGCTCAGCGACGACAGCGAGAACGGCTTCGCTAACGAAAAAGTCCTGGTCATTGCCCACCACCGGGAAACCGCCGAAGGCCTTGCCGAAGGGCTACGGGTGTTGGGCGGCTACCACGCGCCGGTGTTCCACGAAGACCTCTCCTTGATAGAGCGTGACCGCGCGGCAGCGGCGTTTGCCGATGAAGATGGAGGCGTTCAGGTACTGGTGTGCTCGGAAATCGGCTCAGAGGGGCGCAATTTCCAGTTCTGCCGTCACCTGGTCATGTTCGATATGCCCCAGCACCCGGATCAGCTCGAACAACGCATTGGCCGCCTGGACCGCATCGGTCAACGCCACGCTATCGAGCTGCATATTCCGACCTTTGAAGGCAGCCCCGGCGAGCGTCTGCTGCGCTGGTACCACGAAGGTATGGATGCGTTCAGCGCCCCGCATGGGGTCGGCAACGAGCTGTTTGATGCCTTTGGTGACGCCCTGGCTGACGCCCTGCTGGATGATGAAGCGCTTGATGAGATCATCGCCGAAACCCGCACGATGTTTAGCGCCAAACTGGCGGAACACGATGCGGGCCGCAACCGGCTGCTGGAACTCAACGCCTGCCGCCCTGCCCGCGCTCAGCAGGTCATCGACGCCGTGCGTGAACTTGATGACGACGCCGCGCTCCCCCGTTACCTGGAGAGGGCACTGGATATTTTTGGCGTGGAGAGTCAGGAGATCGGTAAGGGGTTAATGCACCTGCAGCCCAGCCAACATATGCTGGATGGCCTACCAGGCCTGGTCAAAGGAGAAGAGGGTTTCACCGCCACGTACAGCCGCGCTCAGGCACTGGCGCGGGACGATATTCAGCGGCTCTCCTGGGAGCACCCACTGCTGCGGGAAATGATGGGCCGCGTGCTGGATGGCACCATGGGCAACTCAGCGCTCGCCCTGCTGCGCCACGACGCCATTCCCAGCGGTCGATTAATGGCCGAGCTGGTGTTTCGTACCCACTGTCCGGCACCCAAGAAGCTGCATCTTAACCGCTTCTTGCCACCCACCGCGGTGCGCCTGCTGCTGGATGAGTCAGGTGCCAATCTGACCAGCAAGATCTCCTTCACCGGTTTGGGCAAAAACTTACAGAAGGTCAACAAGTCGCTGGCGAGGGATTTGATCAAGAGCCGTCACGATCAGTTGCGCGAGCTGCTGACTCAGGGGGAAGGCGAAGCCGAGCGCCAGCTGCCCAGCATTGTCGAAAATGCTGAAGCGCGCATGCGTGCACAGTTGGATGCCGAGATTGCCCGTTTGACCGCGCTGGCCGAGCACAACCCGGCGGTACGCAGCGCTGAAATTGACGCGCTGAAAGATGAGCGCAAGGCGCTCAGTGAAGCGATTGAAAATACCCGCCTGCGGCTGGATTCAGTACGGGTAATCATCACCGTTGACGCCGATCGTTAATCGCCAAGCGAATGTTTCCTAAAGGATCGCCTCAAGCGCCTTGTCCAGCGTGGGATATTGAAAGGTAAACCCTGCCGCTTCAAGGCGCGCGGGGCGCATATCCGCCCCGGTCAGCAATAGCCGAGACATCTCCCCCAACCCCGCCTTCAAGACAAACGCGGGTACGGGAAAAATGGCCGGTCGATTGAGATGCTTGGCCAGGGTTTTGGTAAAGGTGGCGTTGGTGACCGGGTGCGGCGCGCTGCCGTTAAAGGCGCCGCTCAAGGTTTCGTGATTGATGAGAAACAGGATCGCCGCGACTAAATCATCGCGGTGGATCCACGGCATAAATTGCTCACCGCTGCCAAAGCGGCCACCTAGTCCTAGCTTAAACGGCGGCAGCATTTTCTGCAGGCTACCGCCGCCTGCATCTAGCACCAACCCCGTACGCAAAATCGCTAAACGCACCCCCATCGCCTCAATCGGCTGGGCGGCTGCCTCCCACTGTTTGCACAGACGATGGGCAAACTCATCGTTAGGGATTGTCTCTTCGGTCACAACGCGCTTGCCCTGATCGCCGTAATAGCCCATCGCTGAACCCGATACCATTACCTTCGGCAATGGCTGACCATTAGCCTTTAACTGTTCACACAACGCGACCAATTGCTCAGTTGACGCTACACGAGAATTTATCAGCTTGGCTTTCTGCTCATCGCTCCAGCGCTTACCGGCAATAGACTCTCCAGCCAGGTTAATTAACGCGTCCGGTGGCGACTCAATAAACGCCTGGGCGCTGTCACGAATGTCACAGCTATTGGGCAAGCGATCGCGTACTTGATGGGGGTGACGGGAAACCACCTGCACCTCGTGGCCTTGCTCTATCAGTTTTTGGCATAGCCGCTGGCCGACAAACCCACTGCCTCCGGTCACTAATACGCGCATGGAATTACTCCTGTTGGTGCCACCGTTCGTTGTCAGCTTGGCGAAATGAATCAATCGACGACCAAATTGTACGACATCTATACACAACTGCTACATTAAGCTTTCAGCGCTATTCATACGACACCTAAACAACGCTGCGAGGAACCATGGCGATACTGCCTCTGAGTGCTCATCAATCGGTCGCCATCATTGGTGCAGGCATCGCAGGGCTTGCCTGTGGGCTGGTACTCGCCAATAGCGGCGCTAGCGTTACGCTGTTTGATAAAGCCCGCGGCCCTGGCGGGCGCCTGTCGAGTAAGCGCAGACCCAGCGCGACGCTAGATCTAGGCGCCCAGGCTTTCAGCGTACACAACGCAGACTTTCAGCGCGCGGTTGATACATGGCTATCCATTGGCTGCATCGCTTCTTGGCCCACCGCTACCTATCAGGCTAGTCCAAATGGCTGGCAGGCGCATAACGATGGGCAAAAGCGCTACACCGGTGCTCCTCGAATGAGTGCCTTGACGCGTCATTTGGCCGACTCGCTAACGGCGCTACCTCAGGCTGCACTGCATACAGGCACTTCCATCACGTCACTCAAACGCACGCAAAAAGGGTGGCTGTTGGTAGCGGCTGGCGGCATTACCCATGGGCCTTATGATCAGGTAGTGGTCAGCGCACCACCGCCCCAGGCCCATGCACTGCTGGCAGCGTGGGACGACGATTTGGCCACCGCGTGCCAAACACGAAAGCAGCGCGCCTGCTGGGCGGGATGGGCGATTTTTGACGGACCGCTTCCCGCCATACCCGGTGTTGACCTAGACTGGCAGATGGCGCGGGTTGCCCATCCTGCCCTGCATATTGTGTCACGTAACCAAACTAAACCAGGACGCGCAGCTCAATCTGAAAGCCTTAGCCTGCTGGCTCAACTCGACTGGAGCGAAGCACATTTGGAGCAGCCTGCCAGTGAGGTGGCTAACCAACTTCTTACTGCTCTAAAAAGTCTTTTTCCCGTCTCAGCAACGCTACCCGACCTGATTGAAACAGGCGCGCACCGGTGGCGCTATGCACAACCAGCGGCCGCTTGTGAACACACATACTTATACAGTGGAAACGGTTTGGCCTTGTGCGGCGATCACTTTCGCGATGGCCGCGTAGAAGATGCCTGGCTATCAGGCCACCGCTTGGGGAAAGCGCTAATAGGCCGGTCGGTCTAATTATATAAAATATTATACGGGCTAAGAGGAATTCTTATAAAGGTTGTACCCAGTAGCGACAAGTTGTACAAATGAGCATACAGTAACGTACTAATGTTCAGATCTTTTGATTAGGCAGTCTCTACATGGAACACGCTTCACCTTCGCCGCGGCGAATAATGTCCGGCCCTTACAGCGCGGCGCTGCAGTTAACTAGCATGTGGTTAACTACGTTGCAGTTAACAAAGAGGTACTGGCGCTCATGAGTCTTAAGGCGACCCATCCCCCCGATACGCCGCTCTATCCGATACGCGAAGTGTCTCGCTTGACGGGCGTAAACTCGGTCACACTTCGCGCTTGGGAACGACGCTACGGGCTGATTCGCCCCCAGCGCACCCCCAAAGGGCATCGCCTTTACGCTCAAGACGACATCACACGCATCGAACGCATCTTGCAGTGGCTCAATCGTGGTGTGCCGGTCAGTCAAGTCGCCGACTTGCTTGACCAGCCAGAAACAATTGAGACGCCTACCCCTGATGCCGGCGATTGGGCTAGCCAACGCCTGCAGCTGCAAGCCATCATCGAAGCGTTAGACCTGCCCAAGCTAGAGGCTTTTTATTACCAGAGCTTAGCGCTCTATCCGCTGAGTATTGCGATTAACGAGCTTTGGCAGCCGGTTGTTTTAAGCTTAGAGGCGAAATGGGCCATTCAGGCAGACCAGTTAGTACGCCGCACCTTGGAAGCATTTTTGCGCAGCCAAGTGGGCATCCGCTTGCATTATGCTAACCAGGCTACCCGGGGCCCGCTGATTTTGCTCAATGCCATGCCCGATGACCCTGGCCCGCTCTGGGTGTTGATGTCGGCATTGATGGCCAGCGAGCAAGGCTACCGAGTACAGATGCTTGACCACTCGCTGCCACTGGAGGATCTCCCTCAGGCAGTCGCGCGGCTACACTCGTCGATGGTACTGCTTTCTAGCGGCCAGCGCGAAAGTGACAGCTATATTCGCCAAGCGCTGCCTAAAGCCGCCGAGACGCTTAATGTGCCCATCGGCGTGTGTGGTGAAGTGGCGCGCCTGCGCGAAGCCGATCTGCGCGATAGCCCGGTTCACATGCTAGGCGATGACCTCCCCCAGGCGATTGCTCGCTTGCGTCCTCTCTTACGCGAGTCAGGCGTACTGTAACCAACACGCTCTTACCCTGGCCGTTCGCCCTCTGGCGACCGGCCATTTTTTTGTGCCGCAGGAGCCCCTATGACAGAAAAGCCTATGAAACGTCAATTGGTTTGGCTGCGCAGCGACTTGCGTATTGATGACAACACTGCCCTGGCTGCCGCAGCGGCCAAAGGGCCTGTCATCGCGGTTTTTTTGCGCAGTACTCCCCAGTGGCAAGAGCACGGCCATGGTGCCAATAAGCTGGATTTTTGGGCGCGCGGTGTCGCCGCCGTTAAAACAGCCCTTAACGGATTGAATATTCCGCTGCTGCATCGTGATATTGGCCGCTATGATCAGGCCCCCGAGGCACTGCTCGATATCGCTCGTGAGTACAATATTGAGCAGTTGCACTTCAATTACGAGTACGCCCTCAATGAGCGCCACCGCGACCAGGCTGTGCAAGACGCCTTTAAGCAGGCCGGTATTGCCGCCCATGGCTGCCACGATGCCATAGCGTTTGCCCCCGGCAGCCTGCTAACCGGCAAGGGCGACTACTACGGGGTATTTACGCCGTTCTCCAAGGCGTGGCACAAGCAGGTCACCGCCGACCAGTTAGCGCTGCGCGAGTCACCACCGGTGCAAACAGAACTGGATATTAAAAGTGATCCGTTGCCTGCGCTACCGACTCTTGGCAGCACCCCGATTGAAGAGCGCCTGTGGCCTGCCGGTGAACGGCCCGCGGCGGATAACTTGGCGCGTTTCCTGCGTTTTCGTGGCCGCCACTATAAAGACCAGCGTGATCTTCCCAAGGTACGTGGTACCAGCGAGCTATCCCCCTACTTAGCGTTAGGCATGATCTCCCATCGCCAATGTTTACAAGCCGTGATAAGCGAAAACGGCGGTCACTTAGCCGATGGCGATATCGGTCTTACTACCTGGGTCAACGAACTGGTCTGGCGCGAATTTTATCAGCACGTAGCGGTAGGATTTCCCGAAGTGTGCCGCTATCAACCCTTCCAGGAACACACTAAGCAATTGAAGTGGCGCGATGATGATGAAGGCTTTCAAGCTTGGTGCGAAGGGCGTACTGGCTACCCTATTGTCGATGCTGCCATGCGCCAGTTAGTCGCCACCGGTTGGATGCATAATCGGCTGCGCATGGTGACAGCAATGTTTTTAAGTAAGCATCTGCTGATTGATTGGCGGCGCGGTGAAGCCTTTTTTATGCGCCATTTGGTGGACGGCGAATTTTGCGCCAACAACGGTGGCTGGCAGTGGGCTGCTTCTACGGGTACCGATGCCGCGCCTTACTTTCGCATCTTTAACCCTACCACTCAGTCGACCCGCTTTGATGCTGACGGTGAGTTTATTGCTCACTGGCTGCCTGAGCTTGCTGATCTGCCTGCCAAAGCGCGCCATGCGCCGCCTCAAGACCTACTCACCGATGTGCAATACCCAGCGCCGATCGTTGATCACAAAGCGGCACGTCAACGTGCACTGGACACGTTTAAATCACTCACTAAATAATCGCTTCTGTCCCCGTTTCCTTAAGCCATTATAGTTGCAAAGCTAATCAAGGAGACCGTTATGGCTGAGCCTGCGGCGCTGGAGGCGTTCTGCGCCTTTTTCAACAAACTAGACAATACCTGTACAGAAAAGCTATACGAGGTATATACTGAAAATATAATTTTTAGTGACCCGCTGCACCATATTGAAGGTCGCGAAGCATTAGCGCGCTATTTTTCAGCCATGTATGAAAATGTCGAGCAGTGCCACTTCACTTACCACACTCGGCAGTTACAGGGTCAGCAAGCGTTTGTAACCTGGACCATGACGTTTATTCATCCCAGATTGGCAGGTGGCCAGGCTGTCAAGGTCGAAGGCTGTAGCGCACTCACCTTCGCCGCCGATGGGCGCGTTGAGCGTCATCGCGATTATTTTGATGCTGGCGCCATGCTTTACGAACATTTACCGCTGATGGGAAGCGCCATTCGCTGGTTAAAAAAACGTCTTGCCTAAGCAGTAACATCACGGCGGGGCGTACGAGGAGGCTTAATGAGCACATGGGAAACGCCCCAACGTATTTGGTTAACCGGTGCCACGTCCGGCATTGGTGAAACGCTTGCCCGTAAATTTATCGCCCAAGGCCACCAGGTAGTACTCAGCGCCCGCAACGCTGAGACCCTTGAAGCGCTGTGCCAAGGCCACCCCAATGCCCATCCGCTCCCGCTAGATGTTAGTGACCGCCAAGCCGTGCTTAACGCTGGCGAGGCCATTGCCGAGCGCCTGGGGGCATTAGATTTAGCGTTATTCAATGCTGGCACTTGCGAATACCTGAACGCCCAGCAGTTCGATATGGATTTAGTCGAGCGCGTTTTTAAGCCCAACTTATTTGGCACTTTGTACGGTGTCGAAGCCGCTCTGCCGCTGCTACGGGCAGCACGGCAGCAGGGTTTGCCCGCCCGGCTAGCGGCCACCTCCAGCGCGTCGGCCTATTTACCGCTACCCCGCGCAGAAGCCTATGGCGCTTCTAAAGCCGCCGTCAGCTACTTCCTGGAATCGCTGCGCTTAGACCTTGATCAGGAAGGCATTGATGTCAGCCTTATCCACCCCGGCTTTGTGAAAACGCCACTCACCGAGCGAAACGACTTTCCGATGCCCATGCAGGTCACCGCTGAGCAAGCGGCCGATGCCATTATCGCAGGCTTGGTAAAGGGTCGGCTGGATATCCATTTCCCACGCCGGTTCACCTATCTGGTCAAATTGCTGGGCATTTTGCCTCCTGCCTTGCGCCGTCAGATTGGCCTGCGCATGACCCGCGCCCAAAAGGAATCGTCATGAGTACCGTGGTATCAAATAGTGCTGGGGCATCTCAGCGTATTGCCATTGTCGGCAGCGGTATTAGCGGCATGGCCGCTGGCTGGTACCTTTCCGCTCAGCATGAAGTCACATTGTTCGAGTCGGATTCGCGGCTGGGTGGCCATACCGCCACGATGGATGTGGACGTAAAAGGGCAGACGTATGCGATCGACACCGGCTTTATTGTCTTTAACGACTGGACCTATCCGCACTTTCAGCGCTTGATGGCGACCCTGAGCGTTGCCTCACAAGCCACCGAGATGAGTTTCTCGGTGCATGAAACGGCAAGGGACTTTGAGTACAACGGGCACACGTTAGGGTCACTGTTTGCCCAACGACGCAATTTATTTAATCCCTCTTTTTATCGTCTGCTCCGCGATATCCTGCGTTTTAACAAGCAGGCCACTAAAGCGCTTGACCGCAACGAACTACCCGAACAGATGACCCTAGGGGAATACCTAGACCGCCACCACTACAACCGCGATTTCCAGCAGCGTTACTTACTGCCCATGGGAGCCGCCATTTGGTCGGCCAGCATCAACGATTTACGCGCCTTTCCGCTGGCGTTTTTTGTGCGTTTTTTCCGCAATCACGGCCTGCTATCAGTTAATCACCGCCCCCAGTGGTACACCCTGATGGGCGGTTCGAAAAGCTATATCCCTAACCTAACGGCCCCCTACGCGTCGCGCATTCACCTCAATACGCCGGTCACCAAGATTACCCGCGAACGTGCTGGAGAGCGTGCTGGCGTTACGATTACCACACCGGCTGGCAGCCAGCACTTTGACCAGGTGGTGCTCGCCTGCCACGCCGACCAAGCCTTGGCGATGCTAGGTGACGCCAGTGCAGACGAGAAAGCAGTGCTCGGCGCCATGCCGTATCAGGATAACGAGGTGGTGCTGCATACCGACACCTCGCTGCTGCCGCGGCGCAAACGTGCCTGGGCGAGCTGGAATTACCGCCTGGATCAGCGAGATAGCGAGGCACGAGTCTCGGTTACTTACGACATGAATATCCTTCAACGGATAGAGAGTGACACTACGTTTTGCGTGACCCTGAACGACAGCGACAGCATCGACCCCAATAAAGTGCTGGGGCGTTATACCTACGCGCACCCTCAGTTCACCTTGGCGGGCCAGGCGGCGCAGGCGCGCCACGCAGAGATATCGTCGATAGCGCATCGTACGCATTTTTGCGGTGCCTATTGGCGCAACGGTTTCCACGAAGACGGGGTGTGGAGCGCCCTGCGCGTCGCCCAGGCCTTGGGCTGTGACGAGGCTGCCACGCCTCCCGCGGAACCGCTGGCGCTGCCGGCTCATGAGCTGCTGACACCGCAAGGTGTCGAGGGACTGGGATGATTTCCGCACCACGTTCGCGTATCTACCGTGGCACCCTGCGCCACCGCCGCTTCACGCCCAAGCCCCACACATTCAGCTATCAGGTATGGATGGCGTGGCTGGATCTGGACGAGCTGCCCGATCTGTTCGACAAGGTGCCCGGCTTTAGCGCCCGCAGGCCTGCCCTGGCGCGTTTTCGGCGGGAGGATTACCTAGGCCCGGTGGATCGCCCGCTAAAAACCGCCGTGCGCGAAGAGCTTGTTCGTCAATTAGGCAGCGCCCCCACGGGGCGGATTTGTGTGCTCACCCAACTGCGCACGCTGGGCTGCATGTTTAATCCTATCTCCGTTTACTACGCCTACGACCATTTGGGTAGATTGGCAGCCGTATTGAGCGAAGTCACCAATATGCCTTGGCGTGAGCGTACCCGTTACGCCAGCGCGGTGGACCCTTCACGTCACAGCCACCAAGCCCGTTTCGACAAAGACCTCCACGTTTCGCCTTTCAACCCCATGGAAATGACCTATCGCTGGAAATTTAACGCCCCCGGCGAAACGCTCTTTTTGCATATGGAAAATTGGCAGGATCAGCAATGCCACTTTGATGCCACATTAACCCTTGATGCCTCACCCGCCACCCGCGGTGTATTGCTAACAACCTTGGCTCGCCAGCCATGGATGAGCCTGAAAACCATCGCGGGCATTCATTTTGAAGCGCTACGCCTGTGGCTGAAGCGCGTCCCCGTTTATAACCACCCCAAGCAGCGCAAGGAGACTTCAAAGTGACGACCCTGCGTTCTACGCCGCCAAATATTCAACCTGTTGCCCAAGACCGCTTAACCAAGTGGCTTAAACCGCGCCTAGTGGCCCAATTGGATACCTTTCGCGGTGGTCGTATTACCCTCATTGAAGGCGACCAGTGCCACCACTTAGGCCAGGGAGGACCGCTGCAGGTAACCGTAGTAATCCGCCACTCGCGCGCCTGGAAGCGGCTGGCCTTCGGCGGTACCGTCGGCGCTGCCGAATCTTATATGGACGGTGACTGGGATGCCGACGACTTGGTCGCCCTGGTCCGTCTGTTTGCCGCCAACCTGGAACAGGTTAATACCAAAATGGAGAACGGCAGTGCCCGCTTGGCCCGTTGGCTATTGGGTGCCGCCTACCGCTTTCAGCGCAACAGCCTAAGCGGCTCTAAGCGCAACATTGCCGCCCACTACGATATTGGTAACGACCTGTTTTCGACGTTTTTGGATCGCCACCACTGGATGTACTCCAGCGCCGTTTTCCCCTACCCAGAAGCTAGTCTGGAAGAGGCCTCAACCTACAAACTGGATTTGATGCTTGAAAAGCTTGATGTCCGGCCAGAACATCACCTGTTAGAGATTGGCACCGGCTGGGGTGGTCTGGCGCTTCATGCGGCGAAAACTCGTGGTTGCCGTGTCACCACCACGACCATTTCCGATGAACAGCACGCTCATACTGCTCAGCGCATCAAAGCAGAGGGGCTGGAAGACAGAATTACCCTGCTCAAGCAGGATTACCGTGAATTAACCGGCCGCTACGACCGGCTTATTTCGGTCGAGATGATCGAGGCCGTGGGGCACCAGTATCTCGATACCTACCTCAACAAGCTGGATAGCCTGTTAACTGACGATGGGCAGGCCATGCTGCAAGCCATCACCATCCGCGACCAGCGCTTTGAAGACGCTAAACGCGATATGGATTTTATCAAGCGCTACATCTTTCCTGGCGGCTTTCTACCCTCGCACCATGCCATGTTAAGCAGCGTAATGCGCAAAACATCGCTGAACGTGGTCGCGCTGGATGAAATAGGCCCGCATTATGCCCGCACTCTGCGTGAGTGGCGCCACCGCTTTGAAGCAAGCTTGGAGCAGGTACGCACGCTAGGGTATGACGAGCGCTTTATCCGTATGTGGCGCTACTATTTATGCTACTGCGAAGGCGGCTTCATCGAGCGCTCTATCGGTACCTGCCATCTACTGCTGGCGAAACCAGCGGCGAAACCCATACCGCTCACCGGCGCGCTCTAAATGGCATCACGCAAGTGGCAGGCGCTGCTGTTCAATGCCCTGCGTTTTGAAGCTGGCTGGCTGCTATGCGTAGTAGGTGGTTCAAGCGTTGCCGCGCTGGCGGGCGGAGGCTTGCTAGCCTGGCACCTATGGCGCTGCGCCCTGCCTGGAGAGTGGCGCTTTATCGCCGGGTTTGCGCTGCTCGGGCTGGTGATTGATGGTGGCTTGCAGCGGCTGGGCGGCTTTGAGTTTAACGATCAAGCGCTAGTGCTGGGGCTCTTGCCACTCTGGCTGTGGATGCTATGGCCGCTGTTTGCCACCCTAGTCTATCACTCGCTGGCGTGGCTGTGGCGTTATCCGCTACTAGCCGCGCTGTGTGGCGCTGTCAGCGGCCCACTCTCCTATTACGGCGGCGCGCTACTCGCGGAGGTGACGCTTGCCCCTTGGCTACTGCCAGCCCAGGGGCTGATATGGGCGGCCCTATGTGTGGGCATCAGCCGTTTTTATAAGCATTAAGAAACAGCAGAGGCAATGGCTGGCTCAGGCACCAAACGCATTTCCAATTCCGCAGCGGTTAGCGGTCTGGCAAAGTAGAAACCTTGTATGGACGTACACCCGGATCCGCCAAAACTGACCCTGCTCTTTGGTTTCTACGCCTTCTGCTATCACTCCTAGCCCCATGCCTTCCGCCATTGCTAAGACCGCCTTCACGATCGAGGCATCCGCTTGATCATGTGGCAACTCCTTAATAAACGCCCGGTCGAGTTTAATTTTGTCTACCGGCAAGCGCTTCAAATAACCGAGCGACGAATAGCCTGTCCCAAAGTCATCGATGGCAATCGCAAAGCCTTGGTCGCGCAGCGCCTGAAGGCGTGGCCCCATATCGCCAGCACGTTCGTCAAGCAGCACCGACTCAGTCAGCTCTAAACCAATTTGCGATGGTTTCAACTGATAACGCTTTAGGCAAGTCGTCAACTGGCTTTCCAGGTCGTCTTGAAAGAGCTGCAGGGCCGAAATATTGACCCATATCGTCGGCTTTTTCGATCACCCAGGTGCCCAGCTGGCTTATTAGACCGTGCCGCTCGGCCAACGGAATAAAGTCGCCGGGGGAAATCATGCCAGCCTTGAGATGGCGCCAGCGCAGCAGTGCTTCCATACCCACCAGCTCGCCGCTAGCGGGCTCATGCTGGGTTTGATAATGCAGTTCCAACTGGTCACCGGAAATAAGCGCGGCGCGTAAATCACTACTTGGATACTCTATATTACGGTAATGCGACATTTATTGTGCATGAACGACAGCTTTTGAATAAAGTTTTCTACTATTGTGCTATCAGCCAAACCGCTAAAATCTTCAGATATAAGCGATAAATAGCCAGTTACGTGCATTCAGCGGTTTCGGGAAGTAGACTAGCCAAACAACCATTTTGATATTCGGAACGATTCAGTGACCAAGCAACACTCCTTTGATCGCGAAGAACTGCTGGCCTGCTCACGCGGCGAGCTATTCGGCCCCGGTAATGCACAGCTCCCAGCGCCTAATATGCTGATGCTTGATCGCATTAAGCACATTCATGAAGAAGGCGGAGAGCATGGCAAGGGCGAATTGATCGCCGAGCTGGATATCAGCTCTAACTTGTGGTTCTTTGACTGCCACTTCCCTGGAGACCCTGTTATGCCTGGGTGTTTAGGTCTAGATGCCATGTGGCAGCTAGTCGGCTTCTATTTGGGCTGGCTAGGCCACCCGGGGCGCGGACGTGCACTCGGCTGTGGCGAGGTCAAGTTCAGCGGGCAGATCCTGCCGGATGCACAAAAAGTGACCTATAGTATTAATATTAAGCGTATTATTACCCGACGACTCATCTTGGGTATCGCCGATGGCACAGTATCCGTCGACGGACGCGACATTTATCAGGCTAATGATCTGCGTGTTGGCCTATTTACCTCCACTGCGAATTTCTGAACAGGAGGCTCCCATGCGACGAGTGGTAGTCACCGGCCTTGGCATCGTATCGTGCCTTGGCAACGACCAACGACAGGTCCTGGACGCGCTCAAAACTGGGCGTAGCGGTATTCGTTTTAAGGAAGAGTACGCCGAGCGTGGCTTCCGTAGCCATGTGGCTGGCAGCGTCGATATCGATCTTGACGCACTCATCGACCGCAAACTGCGCCGCTTTATGGGCGATGCAGCTGCCTACGCCTATGTTTCAATGGCCCAGGCCATTGAAGACGCGGGGCTCTCTGAGGAGCAGGTCTCCAACGAGAGAACAGGGCTTATTGCTGGCTCCGGCGGTGCTTCAAGCGCTAACCAAGTTGAAGCTGCCGACGTACTGCGTGAAAAAGGCCTGCGTCGCGTTGGCCCTTATCGTGTGACGCGGACAATGGGCAGTACTGTTTCCGCCTGTTTGGCGACACCCTTTAAAATTAAGGGTGTGAATTACTCCATCTCCTCTGCTTGTGCTACCTCAGCGCACTGCATTGGTAGCGCGATGGAGCAAATTCAGCTTAATAAGCAGGATGTAGTGTTTGCTGGTGGTGGAGAAGAGGAGCACTGGACACTCTCCTGCCTGTTTGATGCCATGGGCGCGCTCTCAACGCACTATAACGATACGCCAGAGCAAGCCTCGCGCCCTTATGACAACGCCCGCGACGGTTTCGTGATTGCAGGCGGTGGCGGCATGCTGGTGTTGGAAGAGCTTGAGCACGCTAAAGCGCGTGGTGCCAAGATCTACGGCGAGTTAGTTGGCTACGGCGCCACCTCTGACGGCTACGATATGGTGGCGCCTTCAGGCGAAGGCGCTATGCGCTGCATGCATCAGGCAATGGCTACCGTAGAGGGTAAGATCGATTACATTAATACTCACGGTACCTCTACCCCGGTGGGTGATGTGGCCGAGCTAAAAGCAATACGTAAAGTGTTTGGTAATACGACACCCGCGATGAGCTCAACCAAATCGCTGACCGGTCACTCCCTGGGCGCTACCGGTGTACAGGAAGCGATCTATTCGCTGCTGATGATGCAACATAACTTTGTCGCTGCATCGGCGAATATCGCCAACTTGGATGAGCAGGCCGACGGCTTTGATATTGTCACTAAACGTCGAGATAACGTGACAATAGAGCGAGCCTTGTCTAATAGCTTCGGCTTTGGCGGCACTAATGCATGTTTAGTCTTCCAACGCTTTAACGATTAACGCTGATAAGACAACAGGCATGCTAAAGACAACAATGGCGCCCAGTGGGCGCCATTGTTGCTTAATAGTCTAACTAGCTCGGTATATAGCGTCAGCTTTGACGAGTGGTAGGCCGCGGCACATCAGAAATTTCCTGTAACTGCGCTTCGATCCACACTTCCACTTCTGCGAGCACTTCATCGGGCATGCGCCCTGCCGTCTCAATAGGCTTACCAATACGCACCCGCAGTACGCCTGGCCGCTTAACCCAGTGGCGCCCTGGCCAACGCTCGCCAGCGTTGTGAGCTACCGGCAATACCGGCACCCCCGCACGACACGCCACTACGCTGCCGCTTTTGTTATAGCGTTTGCGAACGCCTGGGTCCACCCGCGTTCCTTCTGGAAAAATCAGTACCGACAAGCCGGTACCAAGGCGTTCTACGCCTTGCGTAAGCACTTGCTTCATCGCCCGCGCCGGTTTAGAGCGGTCCAAGCTGATCGGGCGTAGCAAACGTAATCCCCAACCGAAGATGGGCAGGCGCAGTAACTCTCGCTTCAGTACGGTACACACAGGCGGCTTCATCACCTGCAGAAATACCGTTTCCCACTCACACTGGTGATTGGCTTGAATGACACAGGGGCCGCTGGGTAGATTTTCACGCCCTTGAATGTCATAGCGGACGCCACAAGCGATACGAAACCACACCATCAAAAAGTAGTTGTACAGATTGAGTAAGCGGTAGCGGCCAGAGAGAGGAAGAAACGGCGCAATGGGTAAAAACAGAATGCCAATCATCAGCATGGCAAAAAAATAGCCGGCATAAAATACCAGGCTGCGAACCACATTTATCAAGCCGATGCTCCTGTATCGCTGACACGATTATTCTCACGGATTAAACACCACGTATCCAACATACGCCCAGCCTCTAACCGCCATGGCTTTTGATGGACACCAAAGACATCTAACACACGGCGACAATTTAAGACGCGCCGAAGCTTGGCATCATGATGGTGTTTAAGCGGCTGCACCTCACCGAGAGTAATCTGCTCACCGCGGCCTTCAAGATGGGTTAACAGCTGGGTCCGCACCATGGAGGTAAAGGTAAAAGCGCTGACCGGCTCGGTGCCAGCGAGATGATAGGCGCCCCACGCACCCGCTCCGCTGGCCTGCTGCTGCAGCATGCCAATCAGCGCCATGGCGACGGCATCTGCCGATGTCGGGCAAAAGATCACGTCTTCTGCTGCCCGCACTGGCTTCCCGAGTACTAAGTTACCGATGATGTCATTGAGCCACGCATGACTACCTTCCAAAGCAAACAGCGGGCCTAGACGCACAATCAGATGCCGCTGATACTCCGCCCGTATACGGTCGCCGGTTTGTACCAGACGGCGCAGGCTGTCGTCTCGTGGTGCAGGCACTACATGCTCATCAATAGGGACTTCCAGGCCATCCTCGTAGAGCTGATCAGACACACACCATACCAACGCTACATTTTCAGATAGGCAAGCATCTAAGCAGATATCGACTGCATCCGCATGAGCAGTGACATCTGCTGGCGCCATATTTAAGGGATGTGCCAACGGTGGAATAACCACAGCGTCAGGCGCAATCGCTGCAAGGCGCGACGGTGTAATGGTCGTCCCTTGTTCAATAACTAATTCTGTATCGGCGCGACGACTTGCTTCCCGGGCCAGTGCCAAGCTTAAGCAGTGTCCGGCATCCAATATTAGCAATTTCAAGACGCTTTCCCCTTACTCACGCTCAGCACTACACTATTGGGTGAATAGTGCACTTAAAAGGGTATCTCATCGTCAAAGTCGTCGAAATTACCCGGGTCAGGCGCACCGTAGCTGCTGTTCTGCTGGTTGGGCGGCGGTGCTTGGTTGCCCTGCTGCGACGCTGGCTGCACGGGGCGAGGCTGTTGTGGGTTCTGCCCGTCAGGGTAGTTTCCGCCCTGAGGTGCGCCACCCTGCTGTGGGTAACCGCCACCTTGGCTATTGGGGGCCGGCGCGTTTTGGGGCGCATTCTGAGGAGCGTTCTGGGGATAGCTGTTTTGCCCAGCGCCAGCGCCTTGGAAATCACCGCTGCGACCATCAAGCATCTGCATATCGTTGGCGACAATCTCTGTCGAATAGCGATCCTGACCGTTCTGATCCTGCCATTTGCGGGTTTGCAGACGCCCTTCAATATAGACTTTGGAGCCTTTTTTCAGGTACTGCTGGGCAATTTCGGCGGTTTTATTGAACATTACCACGCGGTGCCATTCGGTACGCTCCTGGCGCTGACCGCTCTGGCGATCCATCCAGGTATCGGTGGTGGCCAGGTTTAAATTGGCCACGGCGGTGCCGCTGGGGGTGAAACGCACCTCTGGATCCTGCCCGAGGTTGCCAATCAAAATGACCTTGTTAATGCCGCGAGCCATAAGGCGCTCCTTTAATAGCTGTCATGTAGAGTTTATTGCCAACCGCCGTCACGCTTTTATCGGCCGGACTGGATTAAGATTTGGGTGGCGCCATCAGCCGAGTTAACGCTGCCTGATCAAGCTGCTGACGATTCACCTTTAAATAGACCAAACGCTCTTCCGGCACCACCATGACGTCTTCTACGCCGACCACATCGGCTAAATGTTCCATCAACAGGTCGAGCGCGTCTGCCTGGGTTTCGTGCAGCGCCACCACTTCGCTGGAGAGCGGTGGTGGTGAAGGCATCCGCCACATGGCGATCCACCAGCATAGCGCAAGCCCAGCACAGCCAATAAAGACCGCGTTGAGGCCGCCATAATGCGCCAGTAAACCGCCTAGTGTACCGCCTAAAAAAGCACCTAAAAATTGACTAGTGGAATACACGCCCATGGCAGTCCCTTTCGCGCCCGCCGGGGCCAGCTTACTGAGCATGGAAGGTAGCGTCGCTTCCAGCAAGTTAAAGCCCGTGAAGAACACAAACAGCCAGACAAATAGCCAATAACCTGGCGATAATGGCAACCCTAACCCCGCTAAGCTAACCACAATAGCGCCGATCGCCCCCAGGCACATCAAACGCATGCGCTGTTGCTTCTCGGCCACAATAATCAGCGGCACCATCGCCACAAACGATAACGCCATAATGCCAAGATACGCCAGCCCGTGATACTCAATCGCCACGCCAGCATTTAGCAAGCGAAACGGGACCGCCACAAATATCGCCATCAGCACTAGATGCAGAGCAAAAATCGATAAATCCAGCCGCCATAGATCGGGGCGGGTGATCACGCTTTTAAACTGCTGGCGATCCATGCCTACATCACGGTGGCGCCGCCGTCGTGGCGCGGCAGGCACCCAACGCCACAGTACCAGCAACCCTACCAGCGTCAGTAAGGCAGTAAACCAGAACACGCCAGCCAGCCCCGCCCAAGCGGCAAGCCATGGACCCAATACCATGGCGATGGCAAACGACACGCCAATCGAAAGCCCAATGGTGGCCATAGCGGCGGTGCGAATCTCCTCACGGGTTTGATCCGCCAGCAGCGCCATAATCGCCGCAGCCACGGCACCTCCACCCTGCAACGCTCGCCCGGCGATTACACCGGCAATGCTATCGGAGAGCGCCGCGACTACGCTGCCGAGTGCAAAAATGACCAGCCCCATGGCAATCACTCGCTTGCGGCCAATGCGATCAGAGAGTAGGCCAAACGGAATTTGCAGCGTCGCCTGGGTCAACCCATAGATGCCCAGTGCGACGCCCACCAGCAGAGGCGTCGCCCCCGCCAACGTATCGGCATAGAGCGCCAGCACGGGCAGCACCATAAATAGGCCCAGCATGCGCGATGCGTAGAGCCCGGCCAAACCACTGATCGCACGACGTTCAGAGGCCAGCAACAGTGCGGAAACCTTGCGCATAATGCCCTTGTGTGTGATGAAAAATAACTATCTGGTGGATAAGCATGTGATGAGTAAGCGTAACGGCTTGCGATAAACCCCTATTCTAGCGGTTTGGGCGGTCGCTGGAAACGTCGCGAGTTGACGCAGGTTATCAAAGCGGTTTTGCCGGGAGGGGTCAGACAAACGTATAATCACGCTTTTGCCGCGCGATTCGAGGTGTTGATGGACAGCATTCTGGTCAGGGGTGCCCGCACCCACAACCTCAAGCAGATCGATGTGGAACTGCCCCGTAACAAGCTGATTGTGATTACCGGCCTCTCCGGCTCGGGTAAATCGTCTTTAGCGTTCGACACCCTGTACGCCGAGGGGCAGCGCCGCTACGTGGAATCGCTCTCCACTTATGCGCGCCAGTTCCTGTCGATGATGGAAAAGCCCGATGTAGATCACATCGAAGGGCTGTCACCTGCGATCTCCATTGAGCAGAAGTCCACCTCCCACAACCCACGCTCGACCGTGGGCACCATCACCGAAATTTACGACTACCTGCGCCTGCTATTCGCCCGCGCAGGCACGCCCCGCTGCCCCGAGCACGGCGAAGACCTTGAAGCTCAGACGGTCTCGCAGATGGTCGATCAGGTCATGAATCTTGCCGAAGGCACCAAGCTGATGCTGTTGGCACCGGTGGTCAAAGGCCGCAAAGGCGAGCACCTACAGTTAATAGCAGAACTGCGTGCCCAGGGTTTCGTACGCGCACTGGTCGATGGTCAGGTGCTGGAGCTGGACGACATCGCACCGCTGGATAAGCGCAAAAAACACGATATCAGCGTCGTCGTTGACCGCTTTAAGGTACGCGATGATCTCGCCCAACGTTTGGCGGAGTCCTTTGAAACCGCGCTGAACCTCGCCGACGGCACCGCCATGATTCACTTTATGGACGGTGAGCGCGACGATATTGCTTTTTCGTCACGCTTTGCCTGCCCGGTATGTGGCTACTCGCTGGCAGAACTTGAGCCACGCATGTTCTCGTTCAACAACCCGGCGGGCGCCTGCCCCACCTGCGATGGGCTGGGCGTTCAGCAGTACTTCGACCCGGACAAGCTGATCAGCCACCCAGAGCTTTCGCTTGCCGAAGGCGTCATCAAAGGCTGGGATCGACGCAATATTTACTACTTTACCCAGCTCCAGGCGCTGGCCAAGCACTACCGCTTTGAGTTGGAAACACCTTGGCAAGAGCTTGCCCGCCATGAACGAGAGGTTATCTTAAACGGCAGCGGCGACGAGCAGATTCCGTTTGTCTACGTGGGCGACCGC
Source organism: Vreelandella sp. DA03-1M (assembly GCF_055725665.1). Taxonomy (NCBI): domain Bacteria; kingdom Pseudomonadati; phylum Pseudomonadota; class Gammaproteobacteria; order Oceanospirillales; family Halomonadaceae; genus Vreelandella; species Vreelandella sp. DA03-1M. Next base: position 97,172 of record NZ_CM146798.1, on the reverse strand, counting down.
GGCCGTAAAGTAACCCGCGAACACGCCTTTGAGGGCGTGCTGCCTAATATGCAACGCCGCTATCGGGAAACCGAATCCAACATGGTGCGCGATGACCTGGTCAAATACATCGCGGTACAGCCCTGCGCCACCTGTAATGGCTCGCGGCTGCGCAAAGAGTCGCGCCATGTTTATGTGGATGACCACAATATCGCCGACATCGTCCGTTTCCCGATTGGCGAGGCGTGGCGCTACTTTGCCGATCTAACCTTACCCGGCCGTAAAGGCGAAATTGCCGATAAAATCGTTCATGAAATTCACGCCCGACTAGAGTTCCTGGTCAATGTGGGGCTGGATTACCTCAACCTGGAGCGCAGCGCCGATACGCTTTCTGGCGGCGAGGCCCAGCGTATTCGCCTGGCCAGCCAGATAGGCGCAGGCCTGGTTGGGGTCATGTACATTCTTGATGAGCCGTCGATTGGCTTGCACCAGCGCGATAATGACCGGCTGTTGAAAACCCTTGAGCGGCTGCGCGATTTGGGCAATACCGTGATTGTGGTAGAGCACGATGAAGATGCTATTCGTGCCGCCGACCACGTGCTGGATATCGGCCCCGGTGCAGGCGTGCATGGCGGTGAAATCGTCGCTCAGGGCACGCCCCAGGACATAATGGATAACGCCAATTCGCTGACCGGCCAGTATCTTTCCGGCACACGGGAAATCGCTGTACCGCCCTACCGCATTCCCGGCAACCCAGAAAAGCAATTAGTGCTACGCGGCGCCACCGGCAATAACCTGCAGGACGTGACGCTAACGTTGCCGCTGGGACTGTTTATCGCCATTACCGGCGTTTCCGGCTCGGGTAAATCGACGTTGATAAACGGCACGCTAATGCCGATTGCGGCTCGCGAGCTAAACCGCGCGACCACGCTGACCGCCGCGCCTTATGAAAAAATCGAAGGGCTCGATCAGCTCGATAAAGTGATCGATATTGATCAGAGTCCCATTGGGCGAACGCCGCGCTCCAACCCGGCTACCTATACCGGTATTTTCACACCGATCCGCGAGCTGTTTGCGGGCACCCAGGAAGCGCGTTCGCGGGGCTACAAGCCCGGCCGTTTCAGCTTTAACGTGAAAGGCGGGCGCTGCGAGGCGTGCCAGGGGGAAGGCATGATCAAGGTGGAGATGCACTTTCTGCCGGATATCTACGTGCCCTGCGACGTCTGTAAGGGCAAGCGCTATAACCGTGAAACGCTGGATATTCACTACAAAGGCAAAACGATCCACGAAGTGCTGACCATGACCGTGGAAGACGCACTGGAATTCTTTAGCCCGGTGCCCGCTATTGCCCGTCGCTTGCAAACCTTGCTCGACGTGGGACTTTCCTACATCCGCCTGGGGCAGAGTGCTACTACCCTGTCGGGTGGCGAAGCGCAGCGGGTGAAACTCGCCCGTGAGTTAGCCAAGCGCGATACCGGCAAAACGCTGTATATTCTCGATGAGCCAACCACCGGCCTGCATTTTGAAGATATTCGTCAACTGCTGACGGTGCTGCATCGCCTGCGTGATCATGGCAATACTATCGTAGTGATTGAGCACAATCTGGATGTGATCAAAACGGCCGATTGGATTGTCGATCTCGGGCCCGAAGGGGGCTCAGGTGGCGGGCAGATTATTGCTGAAGGGACACCGGAACAGCTCGCAAAACAGAAAGTCTCACATACCGGGCATTTCTTAGCACCACTGCTAGCGCGTGGTAAACGAGCAACCAAGCGCTAACCTTTAGGTCTTTTTTCGAAGGTGGGCGCGCGCACGCGCCCCTAACTAAAGAAGCCCGCTACCTCACGCATTGAACAACGCAGTACGCAGCCCTATTGTGTATTGTGACGAGCAGCTAATAGTTAGTTATATTAAGTAAACCTCTCTTAGAGGGACAGGCCATGAACGAAGAAAAAAGCTGTATTATCAAGCACTTCAGTCACTATTGCTCGTTGACGAAGGAAGAAAAAACGTTGCTTCTCTCGCTTGAAGAGAGTCCAACCAATATAAAATCCGGCACGATCCTATGGGAAATGGGCGATGCGGCCAATGAGTTCTGCACGCTCAAGAGCGGCTGGGCCTTCTCCTACCGCCACTTAGAAAATGGTGATCGGCAGATTCTGGAAGTGTTTTTACCGGGTGACATTATTGGTCTGCGCGAGTTTGCGTTCTCCGAGCGCCTAGAGAATGTGCGCATGATTGATGATGGCGTGGTTTGCCACTTCCCGCATAAACGTATGCTGGATATTTTCCGTCAGTCGCTTCCCCTTACATCGGTGATGTTTGCTATTGGTAGTCGCCAACAGGCGCTGATGACAGAGCGGCTGGTCACTTTGGCAAGACGCAGTGCCCGCCAGAAAATGGCGCATTTTCTCTACGAGATGTATTTGCGGCTACGCCAAACTAATCCCGATATTAGCAATCAGTTTCGCCTGCCTCTCTCTCAAGAACAGTTGGCCGATGTACTTGGCCTTAGCCCCGTTCACGTGAGCCGAACGTTTACCGCACTCAGTGAAAGCGAGTTGGTATTCCGTGATCGTCACCACCTCACCATTCCGGATTTAGCGGCGTTATGCGCCGAAGGCCAATTTGATGACTGTTATCTCACCGACAACGTCCGCCCCCTATTCGGTGATACTGCATAAATTAGGCGATCAGCACAAAAAAACCGCGTGCTATAAAGCACGCGGTAGTGTTGTTACGCCGTCAGCCGCTGAGGCGACAGCACATTAACCGCATTTGGACCAGCCACACCCCGCATAGCAGGTTGGGCAACCATCCATCATGATGAGCTCGCCGCGGCACTCAGGGCAGTTACCCACTATGGCCGGGGCGCTGCCTTCAGGCTTTTTTCCCGCAGTAGCCTTTTCACCGATCGGCTCTACCGCACCCGCTTCAACGGGCGCATCGCCCGCCTCCTCATCCGGCTGCCAAGCATGGCCATGGGTCATGCGGTGGGCATAGCGCTCAACCAGCTGTTCAGCCGGGACTTGATTGCCATCCCGATCCAGGAAACCGCGACGATAAAGAATCTGCTGTATCGACCAAGCAATCGCAGCGACCTCTGAATCGTGAAACATCGGCTTTTTCCAGCGGTTCATACCGCAGCGCACTAAGCCTTTGTCCCATGCCACTTTGCGCAAATCCGCCACTGCCTGAGTCACGTAACCACCGCGGGCCGCCAGCGAGAGGCTGCGCATGGTGGCGGTGATCCACTGGTGCTCGCTGGAGAGCTGGCCCGACGGGAAAAAGAACTCTACCGGGCGCTCAATCACCACGCGTTTACCGCCAATCACGCCTTCCACCGGCATAAACGACACCAGCAGATAGACTTTCTTGCGACCTTCCGCGCCCACGTACGAAATCTTCTCTGATACGGCTTCTAGGGTGCCTTCCGGGCGTGACGGAATCCGCACCGTCAGCGGGCTTTCATCCTGTAGCTCAGGAACGGGCGCGGCCTGCTCCTGCTGCTTGATCCGGTAACCAACGATTTTTGAGGTAATTTCTACAGCCATGGTGTTCTCCACTTAGCAAAGGTAATCGGGCGGTTCTTTACATGGACGCTGCTAGCAAGGGCGCAGCCCCCGCCGCTACCATTTGCCGTAGGTGCCCTCTTTTAAGCCATCAAACAGGTTGGCAGCGTTATGTTCTTCGCCGTCGTAAACCACCTTTTCATCCCCGGTCAGTTCGAGGGTTTCGCCATTTTCCAGCTCAAATACGTAAGTTGTGTTTTTAAGATCATCCTCACGCACCAGCACGCCCTGGAAGGCTTCTGGGTTAAAACGGAAGGTTGTGCAGCCTTTTAAGCGGCTTTCATAGGCCTGCAAATAGAGGTTTTGGAACTGCTCAAACGGGAACTCAGTAGGCACATTAACCGTTTTCGAGATCGCTGAATCCACCCAGTGCTGGGCGGCGGCCTGAACGGCGACGTGCTGCTCGGGTGAGATCGCATCGGCGGTCACAAAGTAGTCAGGCAGGTCGCTATCTACCGCGTCGGCGGCGATAAAGTGACGGTAGGCGGCAAGCTCAAAGGAGACTACTTCGACCTGCTCTTTGGTCTTCTTACCCGATTGGATAATATTGCGGAAATAGCGGTGCGAGAAGGAAGGCTCGATACCGTTGGAGGCGTTGTTACCCATCGACAGGCTGATCGTGCCGGTCGGCGCGATCGAACTGTGGTGAGTAAAGCGTGCGCCATACTCGGCCAGCTGTGCGACCAGTTCGGGCTCAAGCTCGGCCACTTGGGCCATGTACTGGCTGTAACGGGCATGCAGAATACGCCCCGGTACTTGATCGCCCACTTCATAACCATCTTTGGCCAGTTGTGGGCGCTCGCGCAGCATCTTGGGGGTAATGGTGTGCTCCTGCTCAAGCACCGGCGCCATGCCTTTCTCTTTAGAGAGTTCCAGCGCCTGCTTCCAGCCCTCAATCGCCAAGTGACGGCTCACTTCATCGGTGAATACCAGTGACTGCTTCGAGCCATAAGGGATTTTGAGCATAGTAAGCGTCGACCCCAGGCCCAAAAAGCCCATGCCGTGGCGGCGCTTGGCCTCAATTTCACGCTGCTGCTGCGGCAGCGGCAGACCAGCAATTTCCACCACGTTATCGAGCATGCGGGTAAAGATGGCGACGACCTTACGGTAACGCTCCCAGTCAAAGCGCGGTTCGGCGCCGAAGGGATCGATCACGAACTTAGTCAGATTGACGGAGCCCAGCAGGCAGGCACCCTCTGGCGGCAGCGGCTGCTCGCCACAGGGGTTGGTGGCGCGGATATCCTCACAGAACCAGTTATTGTTCATGCGGTTGACTTGGTCGATCAGTATGAAACCTGGCTCGGCGTAGTCATAGGTGGAGGACATGATGGTGTCCCATAATTCGCGCGCTTTGATCACTTCCACAATACGGCAGGCGACACGGCCTTCGGCATCCACCGTGTAGCCCTCTTCCACTACCGGCCAGTCACGATAGAGCAGGTCTTCCGCTTTAACGTCCTCTTTCTCACCGGGATGCAGCGGAAAGGCGAGCGGCCAATCGGTATTGTTTTTGACCGCTTCCATAAACTCATCAGTGATCAGCAAGCTAAGATTAAACTGACGCAAGCGCCCCGCTTCGCGCTTCGCCTGGATAAATTCGCGCACATCCGGGTGGCCTACATCGAAGGTACCCATCTGGGCGCCACGGCGGCCACCGGCAGAAGCCACGGTGAAACACATCTTGTCGTAGATATCCATAAACGCCAGCGGACCATTGGTGCCTGCGCCAGCACCAAACACAAATGCGCCTTTGTAGCGCAGTGTCGAGAAGTCGTAGCCGATACCCGCCCCTGACTTTAGCGTCATGCCCGCATCCACGACGGAATCGAGAATATCGCGCATGGAGTCACGAATGGTGCGTGAGACGGTGCAGTTGATCAGGCTTACCGCTGGCTTGTAAGCCTCTGCGCCCGCATTAGAAAGGATGCGACCGGCAGGGATAGCTCCATGTTCCAGCGCCCAGCGGAATTTCGGCAACCACTCTTCTGCCTTGTCTCCTTCCACCGCTGCAAGGGCGCGTGCAACACGCTCAAATGTAGCACCGACATCTTGGTCGACGGGCTGGCTATGACGATCCTTGAGGCGGTACTTGGCATCCCAGATCTCCCGCGAGGGGGCCTGCATCGGGACGTCATTAGAGGTCTTGATAGCCTTAGCAGCGGTGCTCATGTCGCAAAACTCCTTCACAACGGGGTGAATATAGCGCTCAAATGGGCGATTATACGTGGCATCGGAGTGAAGTATAGACTTGACTTTCCACCATATGAGGCACTTTTTTAACTATTCTCTACCATATATAGAAAAATCAGCGCGTTACTCTTTTGACAATATCAAACACGCTATAGACTGTTTTTTCCGGTTACTCGTCTAGGGATTTTGGTTACATGGCTCACATCATCACGGCGACGGTCGCCCTGCGTTTCCACTCGTCAACACTAATCGCTATGTTAGCCCCTATGTTCGTTATGGCGGCAATGGTCATCTCATTGATGGTCGCAACATCCATGGCTAGCGCAGCAACATTTAATACCGACGACGTGGCCACCCACGAACACTGGCAGTCGATGACACTGTCATTGGGGGGTGAACGACACTACCGGGCGATAGAAACTCACAGCTATTCTGATGCCACCCTAAGCCTGAACGCCACCGCAGGCGTTTGTGATTTACCCTGGCTGGAGATGCGCGTGACGCTTGAGCAGCAGCAAGGTGAGAGCCGTGCGGTGAACTTAGTACCCGCCAGGCTACGCATTGATGAGCAGCCCGTGATTGATACCATGGCGGAATTTATTACCGAACGCGGCGACGACGGTTTTTATGCCCACTTTTACTTAAGCGACTTGGCGGCGCTGATGGACGACATGCGCCAGGGCGAGCAGTTGTTTCTCGGTTTTGACCAGGAAGAGCGCGAGCCTTGGTATATGACCTTTAGCCTGCAAGGCGCCGACGCGGCAATTAACCGGATGCTGGCTGAATGTAAAGGCGCCGAATATACTACGCACTAATATTCTCTATCTGGCAGCACATCATCTTTCAGTAACGGGGTAAATATATGTCTTAAGAGGTAAAGAGAAACCCGCAGCCCCAAAATATTGAGCATTGCAAATCAAGCCTAGGGAAGAAGCTCAGGAAAATGAGGAGTCCTCGGCTAATAATCTAATCTCTCGACAAGCTTTCTAGATAACGCTTCAATGAAAGCCTTTACTTGCATGATAGCAATGGCCTCTTATGTTCAACTTACTGCCTCATCATTATACAGCGCTGGTGGTCGGTGCATCGGGAGGAATCGGCGCTGCCATCATTAAGCAGTTACTCTCTTCCTCTCAGGTCGGCCACATTATCGCGGTAAGCCGCCAACAACCACGAATTGTCGATCCCCGCCTTACTTACCTAATGCTTGATGTTTCCCAAGAACAGGGTAGGTATGCGCTTAAGAAAGAGCTGGCTGCCCAGCCTATCCACTTCTTTTTCAATGCCATCGGCATTCTTCATAATAAAGCGCAACAGCTGCTGCCTGAAAAGCGCCTAGATCAGCTTAGTGTTGAAAATTTGACACAGACAATGAACATCAATGCATTTACGCCGATATTACTTCTAGCGGCACTACAAGACTCTTTCAAAGGTGTACACCCTTCAGTGATCGCCAGCCTTTCGGCGCGAGTAGGCTCTATCGAGGACAATCGGCTAGGCGGCTGGTACAGCTATCGTGCCAGCAAAGCAGCCCATAACATGCTGCTTAAGACGGCATCAATAGAGCTCAAGCGGCTTAACAAACAATGCACCGTTTTATGCCTGCACCCTGGCACCACCGATACAGCGCTCTCTAAACCTTTTCAAGCAAGGGTGCCTAACGAGAAGCTCTTCACGTCTGCATTTGTAGCAGAGAAGTTGCTAGCAGTCATCGCTCAGCGAACGCCTGATGATAGCGGTACCTTTTGGGATTGGAACGGTCAACCGATCGATTGGTAGTTTTGCTTTTCAATATCGGCACTTTCAAAGTACCACCGAACACCGAGATGGCCGCGTTGCTGCACTCCTCGCCATGACAGAGGCCGGAGGCATGGCCGTGTTTTTCTTCCAGGCAAACAAAAAACCCAGCCGGATGGCTGGGTTTTCTGCGGTATAGGTGCCTGACGATGACCTACTCTCGCATGGGGAGACCCCACACTACCATCGGCGCTAAGCGGTTTCACTGCTGAGTTCGGCAAGGGATCAGGTGGTTCACGCGTGCTATGGTCGTCAGGCGTAACTGGCGGTATATCATGCTGACTCGTTAATAACGAGATCGTTATTCACTCATTTGTGAGCGTCTTACTGCCTGCCGCCCTGGCATTCTGTTGCTTGGGCCACACGCTGCATATCCGGCTTTCTGTTGATCTCTCAACCTTAACGTCATCATCACGACCAGACCCCTTGGGTGTTATAGGGTCAAGCCTCACGGGCCATTAGTACACGTTAGCTCAACACCTTGCAGTGCTTCCACACCGTGCCTATCAACCAGCTGGTCTCGCTGGGCCCTTCAGGAGGCTCTAGGCCTCAGGGATGTCTCATCTTGAAGGGGGCTTCCCGCTTAGATGCTTTCAGCGGTTATCCCGTCCGACCATAGCTACCCGGCAATGCCACTGGCGTGACAACCGGAACACCAGAGGGTCGTCCACTCCGGTCCTCTCGTACTAGGAGCAGCCCTTCTCAAACATCCAACGCCCACGGCAGATAGGGACCGAACTGTCTCACGACGTTCTAAACCCAGCTCGCGTACCACTTTAAATGGCGAACAGCCATACCCTTGGGACCGACTTCAGCCCCAGGATGTGATGAGCCGACATCGAGGTGCCAAACACCGCCGTCGATGTGAACTCTTGGGCGGTATCAGCCTGTTATCCCCGGAGTACCTTTTATCCGTTGAGCGATGGCCCTTCCATACAGAACCACCGGATCACTAGAACCTGCTTTCGCACCTGCTCGACGTGTCTGTCTCGCAGTCAAGCACCCTTATGCTCTTGCACTCAATGCACGATGTCCGACCGTGCTGAGGGTACCTTCGTGCTCCTCCGTTACTCTTTAGGAGGAGACCGCCCCAGTCAAACTACCCACCACACACTGTCCTCGATCCGGATAACGGACCTGAGTGAGAACGCCAATGATGCCAGGCTGGTATTTCAAGGTTGGCTCCCTCCGAACTGGCGTCCAGAGTTCAAAGCCTCCCAGCTATCCTACACAGGCAACATCAGCGTCCAGTGTGAAGCTATAGTAAAGGTTCACGGGGTCTTTCCGTCTAGCCGCGGGTACACCGCATCTTCACGGCGATTTCAATTTCACTGAGTCTCGGGTGGAGACAGCGTGGCCATCATTACGCCATTCGTGCAGGTCGGAACTTACCCGACAAGGAATTTCGCTACCTTAGGACCGTTATAGTTACGGCCGCCGTTTACCGGGGCTTCAATCAAGAGCTTCGCGCCCTCTACAAGAGAGGGGCTAACACCATCATTTAACCTTCCGGCACCGGGCAGGCGTCACACCCTATACGTCCGCTTGCGCGTTAGCAGAGTGCTGTGTTTTTAATAAACAGTTGCAGCCACCTGGTATCTTCGACCGGTTCGGGCTTAGAGAGCAAGTCTCATCACCCTACGCCGGCGTGCCTTCTCCCGAAGTTACGGCACCATTTTGCCTAGTTCCTTCACCCGAGTTCTCTCAAGCGCCTTGGGATTCTCTCCCTGACCACCTGTGTCGGTTTGGGGTACGGTCGCACATGATCTGAAGCTTAGAGGCTTTTCCTGGAAGCGTGGCATCAGTGACTTCCTGACCGTGGTCAGTTCATCTCGTGTCTCGGCCTTAAGGGTCCGGATTTACCTAAACCCTCAGCCTACTCACTTTCACCAGGACAACCAACGCCTGGCTCACCTAGCCTTCTTCGTCCCCCCATCGCAACCATGTCCGGTACGGGAATATTGACCCGTTTCCCATCGACTACGCCTTTCGGCCTCGCCTTAGGGGCCGACTCACTCTGCTCCGATTAGCGTCGAACAGAAACCCTTGGTCTTCCGGCGAGGGTGTTTTTCACACCCTTTATCGTTACTCATGTCAGCATTCGCACTCGTGATACCTCCAGCAGACTTCTCAATCCACCTTCATTGGCGTACACGACGCTCCTCTACCGCGAATTCCTATCGAAATAGAAACTCACCCGTAGCTTCGGTACCTGGTTTAGCCCCGTTACATCTTCCGCGCAGGCCGACTCGACTAGTGAGCTATTACGCTTTCTTTAAAGGATGGCTGCTTCTAAGCCAACCTCCTAGCTGTCTGAGCCTTCCCACATCGTTTCCCACTTAACCAGGATTTCGGGACCTTAGCTGACGGTCTGGGTTGTTTCCCTTTTCACGACGGACGTTAGCACCCGCCGTGTGTCTCCCACGCGTTACTCACCGGTATTCGGAGTTTGCCTCGGGTTGGTAAGTCGGGATGACCCCCTAGCCGAAACAGTGCTCTACCCCCGGCGGTACTACGTGAGGCGCTACCTAAATAGCTTTCGAGGAGAACCAGCTATCTCCGAGCTTGATTAGCCTTTCACTCCGATCCACAAGTCATCCAAATCTTTTTCAACAGATCCTGGTTCGGGCCTCCAGTTGATGTTACTCAACCTTCACCCTGCTCATGGATAGATCGCTCGGTTTCGGGTCTATATCCAGCGACTGTGTCGCCCAGTTAAGACTCGGTTTCCCTACGGCTCCCCTATACGGTTAACCTCGCCACTGAATATAAGTCGCTGACCCATTATACAAAAGGTACGCCGTCACCCAACAAGTGGGCTCCGACTGCTTGTACGCACACGGTTTCAGGATCTATTTCACTCCCCTCTCCGGGGTTCTTTTCGCCTTTCCCTCACGGTACTGGTTCACTATCGGTCAGCCAGGAGTATTTAGCCTTGGAGGATGGTCCCCCCGTCTTCAGTCAAGGTTTCTCGTGCCCCGACCTACTCGATTTCACATGATCAGATTTTCGACTACGGGGCTATCACCCGCTACGGCCAGACTTCCCAATCTGTTCGCCTAATCAGTCACATGCTTAAGGGCTGGTCCCCGTTCGCTCGCCGCTACTAGGGGAATCTCGGTTGATTTCTTTTCCTCAGGGTACTTAGATGTTTCAGTTCCCCTGGTTCGCCTCGTACACCTATGTATTCAGTGCACGATACTCATCTTATGATGAGTGGGTTTCCCCATTCAGAAATGCCCGGGTCACAGGTTGTTGCCACCTCACCGAGCCTTATCGCAGGCTACCACGTCTTTCATCGCCTCTGGCTGCCTAGGCATCCACCGTGTGCGCTTCATTGCTTGACCCTATAACCCGAAGGAGTCTGGATGTCGCAATGATCACGTTTCATTTTGCCGGATACGCTGACGCGTATCACAATTTAAGAAGCACTTCTTGCGAAGTGTTCTTGTCAGCATGATATACATTGTTAAAGAGCGACTGCTATACGCAGTGATAAGACACCGCCGGAGGCGGTTGGCTTATCACTGCGCATCAACAGCATTCTGATCAGGTAATTCATTGTGGACGCTTACCAACTGTGACGCATCGTTTAAGGAGGTGATCCAGCCGCAGGTTCCCCTACGGCTACCTTGTTACGACTTCACCCCAGTCATGAACCACACCGTGGTGATCGCCCTCTTGCGTTAGGCTAACCACTTCTGGTGCAGTCCACTCCCATGGTGTGACGGGCGGTGTGTACAAGGCCCGGGAACGTATTCACCGTGACATTCTGATTCACGATTACTAGCGATTCCGACTTCACGGAGTCGAGTTGCAGACTCCGATCCGGACTGAGACCGGCTTTAAGGGATTCGCTGACTCTCGCGAGCTCGCAGCCCTTTGTACCGGCCATTGTAGCACGTGTGTAGCCCTACCCGTAAGGGCCATGATGACTTGACGTCGTCCCCACCTTCCTCCGGTTTGTCACCGGCAGTCTCCTTAGAGTTCCCACCATTACGTGCTGGCAAATAAGGACAAGGGTTGCGCTCGTTACGGGACTTAACCCAACATTTCACAACACGAGCTGACGACAGCCATGCAGCACCTGTCTTACAGTTCCCGAAGGCACACCAGAATCTCTTCCGGCTTCTGTAGATGTCAAGGGTAGGTAAGGTTCTTCGCGTTGCATCGAATTAAACCACATGCTCCACCGCTTGTGCGGGCCCCCGTCAATTCATTTGAGTTTTAACCTTGCGGCCGTACTCCCCAGGCGGTCGACTTATCGCGTTAACTTCGCCACAAAGTGCTCTAGGCACCCAACGGCTGGTCGACATCGTTTACGGCGTGGACTACCAGGGTATCTAATCCTGTTTGCTACCCACGCTTTCGCACCTCAGTGTCAGTGTCAGTCCAGAAGGCCGCCTTCGCCACTGGTATTCCTCCCGATCTCTACGCATTTCACCGCTACACCGGGAATTCTACCTTCCTCTCCTGCACTCTAGCCTGACAGTTCCGGATGCCGTTCCCAGGTTGAGCCCGGGGCTTTCACAACCGGCTTATCAAGCCACCTACGCGCGCTTTACGCCCAGTAATTCCGATTAACGCTTGCACCCTCCGTATTACCGCGGCTGCTGGCACGGAGTTAGCCGGTGCTTCTTCTGCGAGTGATGTCTTTCCTACCGGGTATTAACCGATAGGCGTTCTTCCTCGCTGAAAGTGCTTTACAACCCGAGGGCCTTCTTCACACACGCGGCATGGCTGGATCAGGGTTGCCCCCATTGTCCAATATTCCCCACTGCTGCCTCCCGTAGGAGTTCGGGCCGTGTCTCAGTCCCGATGTGGCTGATCATCCTCTCAGACCAGCTACGGATCGTTGCCTTGGTAAGCCATTACCTTACCAACTAGCTAATCCGACATAGGCTCATCCAATAGCGGGAGCCGAAGCCCCCTTTCTCCCGTAGGACGTATGCGGTATTAGCCTGGGTTTCCCCAGGTTATCCCCCACTATCGGGCAGATTCCTATGCATTACTCACCCGTCCGCCGCTCGTCAGCATCTAGCAAGCTAGATCTGTTACCGCTCGACTTGCATGTGTTAGGCCTGCCGCCAGCGTTCAATCTGAGCCATGATCAAACTCTTCAGTTTAAGATCTATGCGGTTCTTGCCTGTCACCGAAGCAACAGAAGCGAACCAAACTTGGCTCAAGGTTCAAACGAATTCATTCAAAACAGATCCCAAAGGACGAATCCTTTAAAACCTTATTGCTTGAGTCGCTTGCCTTGATATTCGGTGATTTGTCACCAACATCAGCAAGCGCCCACATGAATTACCTGATCAAATTGTTAAAGAGCTGTTTCGCTGTACTGGTTACTGTGAAAGCAACCCGGCGGGCCGTTGAACTGGCTTGCCGCAGCGAGGAAGGCGTATTCTACGCAGTTCCTGATGTTTGTCAATCGCTGTTTTTTTAGCGAGTGAGGCGAACGCTACAACCTGCTCTAACCTCCTGACAAACCGAAGGTTTTCACCTTCATTCACCGCTGGAAACGCTTGGCGTCCCCGGCAGCGGATGCGTACTTTACGGTTTCGTGGCCGCGTTGGCAAGGGCTTTTTTAATATTGATATTAGCAAGGCGCACGCGACGCTTAATAGACATCGCGAAGCGAAGTTGGAACCAAAGAATCAGACCCGAGGTCGGCGATGCTATGCGCCCCGGTGAGTGTCATTGCTACCCGCATTTCCTTTTCGAATAACTCAAGCAAATGGGTAACGCCAGCCTCGCCGGCAGTGGCAAGAGCATAGATGTAGGCACGCCCAAGCAATACCGTGTCAGCACCCATAGCAATCATCCGCACGACATCAAGTCCGCTGCGTATACCAGAATCAGCCAGTATCGCTATGTCCCCTTTAACCGCATCGGCGATGGCAGGCAAAGCACGCGCGGTAGAAAGCACCCCATCAAGCTGGCGTCCGCCATGATTAGAAACAACAATGCCATCCGCACCAAAGCGAACCGCCTCACGAGCGTCTTCGGGGTCGAGTATGCCCTTGATGATCATCGGTCCATCCCAGAACTCCCGAATCCACTCCAGGTCTTTCCAGGAAATAGCCGGATCGAAGTTGTCACCAAGCCAGGCAATATAATCTTCAAGCTCCGTTGGCTTACCGCGATAATCAGACACATTACCTAGATCATGTGGGCGGCCATGAATGCCCACATCCCATGCCCAGAAAGGATGCATTGCGGCCTGAGCCATTCGTCGGACTGACCCATACTTGCCGCTCATGCCAGAGTGCGCATCGCGATAACGCGCCCCAGGCACCGGCATATCGACGGTAAAAACCAGCGTTTTGACGCCAGCGGCCTTGGCTTTCTCCAATGCATGCTTCATAAAGCCACGGTCTTTCAGCACATAGAGCTGAAACCAGATAGGCCGATCGACTGCCGAGGCTACTTCATCGATTGGGCACACCGATACTGTCGACAGCGTAAACGGTATGCCTTTATTAGTAGCTGCCCGCGCCGCCTGCACTTCACCACGTCTTGCATACATGCCTGCCAACCCCACCGGCGCTAAAGCAATCGGCATGGCGAGGTTCTCTCCGAACAGCTCGGTTTCCAGTGACAATGAAGACATATCCTTCAGCACGCGCTGACGTAACGCGATACCGGCAAGATCCTCGACATTACGCCGCAGCGTATGCTCAGTATAAGACCCGCCGTCCGCGTAATGAAACAAAAAGGGCGGGATACGACGCTTGGCCGCTTGGCGATAGTCAGTGGAAGCTGAAATGATCATGGATAGCCCTGTGCAATAGCCTATGCAATGGATGCGCTTTACACCGACGCCCATTGTTAGAATTGGTTTTACCAATTGACAAAAAAGTAACACCAACATTAGTGAGACGCCTTAAGCGTGTCAAACGATGATGCCGCTTTATAGCACCCCACTGCGCTATACTTTAGTTTAAAGCCGCTATTCATGAGGCCTGACACACCACTCCCTACCCTACAGACTCTTGAGCTAAGGCTTCAAAGCCCTTAATATTGGTCTTACCAATTAAAGGAGCCAACCAGCATGAGCTACCCACCGCTCCGCCAGCAGCGCTTGGCCGATGTAATTACTGAGCGCCTTGAAGCTATGATGCTGGAAGGCAGCCTAAAACCAGGCCAGCGCTTACCTCCCGAACGTGAGTTAGCAGAACGATTTGGCGTTTCGCGCCCCTCTTTACGGGAAGCCATCCAGAAACTAGCCGCTCGTGGTTTACTGACCAGCCGCCAAGGCGGCGGCACTTTTGTGAACGACGACCTCAGCAATGGTTATACAGACCCCTTGCTGGAGATGCTCTCCCGTCACGGCGAATTTAACCTGGACTTACTTGAATTCCGCGACGCCATGGAAGGTATATCCGCTTACTACGCTGCGCTGCGCTCAACCCCCGCCGACAAAGCCGTCTTAATTCAGCGCTTCGAAGAGCTCGATGGCGGTTTTGCCGGTGCCGACCCTATTCAAGAAGCGAAACTGGATGCAGCGTTCCACCTTGCAATTGCCGAGGCCGCCCACAATGTTTTGCTGCTGCATACCATTCGCGGCATTTTCCATCTGCTGGAGAAAAGCATTGTTAATAATCTCGCCCACTTGTTTGCCAAGGAAGGCTCGCGCAGCCAATTAATGCAACAGCACCGCGCTCTGCTCAATGCCATTTTAGAAGGGCGCGCGGAAGATGCGCGTACTCGCGCCCACGAACATCTAGTGTTTGTAGAAGAAGGGTTGTTGGAAATGGCCCGGGCAGAGACACGCGCCCAGCGCGCTCTTCGCCGCGCCCAGGGCAATAGCAAAACACCGGCATGAACAGCGCTGCCATGACCAATCAAGCCCCGGCTCCTTTACCGCTACGTTGGCGGCGCCTGTGGCTACTGGTCATTTCGCTCGGCTTGCTGCTATGCGTTTGGCAGGCCGCTCACTTGGCGCGTGAGCAAGCTCTTTCCAATTTGCAGGATGATGCTGAAAACGAGCTGCGGCTGTCTGCCGCCAACTTGAACGGCTATTTGCTGCGCTACGACTACCTGCCGCAAATGCTTGCTACCCGGGAAGGCGTGCAGCGCTTTCTGGCCTCTCCCGACAGTCAAGACCCGATGCCATTGAATATGCTACTGGATCGTTTCCGCTTCACAGCGGGCGTGTCGGACGTCTATCTGCTCAACCGCGATGGTGACACGATCGCCGCCAGCAACTGGCACCGCCCCAACACCTTTATTGGTCAGAACTATGCGTTTCGTTCCTACTACACCGATGCCATTGCAGGCGGCCAGGGCCGGTTTTTTGGTTTGGGCATCAAGTCTCTTGAGCGGGGCTACTACTTTTCATCGCCCGTGTGGCTAGACGACACTTCGCCAGATTCCCAGCCAGACGGGGTGTTAGTGGTAAAAGTTCTCCTGGATGACGTTGAAGAGAGCTGGGCGGAACAGGATGCCGAGCTGTTTGTCACCGACAGCGACGACATCATTTTCATGGCCAGCCACCCAGAACTGCGCATGAACGCACTTTACCCGCTCAGCGATGAACAGCGCCAAACACTGCACGACACTCGCCGCTACGCCATGGAGCCGTTGTCGCCTTCGGGTATAGAAGTCGATGCGCCTTACCGCCAGGGCAGTCAGCTGGTCAGTTTCTCCCAGGGCCCGCTAAGCAACGGCGATTACCTTAGCCTGACCCGGCATATTCCTGAGTTTGGCTGGCAAATGCATATTTTAAAGCCGTTAACACCGGTGATTAGCGCCCAATGGATTGCCGCCCTCATGGCAGGCGGCCTTTATGGCGTGGTAACGCTTGGTGTGGGCATTGGCTGGCAGCGTCTAAGGCTGCGTCGTGAGCGGGAAGCATTTGCCCAACGCGAGCGCAACACTTTGGCCCGCGTGCGTGACGAACTGGAAGTCAGCGTTGAACGCCGCACTCGTGACCTGGTGGCGAGCAACCAACGCCTTTCCGATGAAATTGAAGAACGTCGCCGCGCTGAAGCCAACTTGCGTCAAACCCAGGATGAGCTTATTCAAGCCGCCAAGCTGGCTGTCTTAGGGCAACTCGCCGCGGGCATCAACCATGAACTCAATCAACCGCTGGCGGCTATTCGCGCCTACGCAGAAAACGCCCGTCGCTTTATCGCATTAGCCCGCCACGACAAGGCGGATGCCAACCTGGAACAAATTGTCGAGCTGACCGAACGCATGGCGGATATCAGCGCCCAGCTGCGGCAGTTTTCGCGCAAAAGCAGCGAGCGCCAGGAGACGATATCGGTACAAGCCTGTATCGACTACGCCTTACGCCTGTTTCAGAGCCGCCTGCGCGAAGGCAATATCAGCATTATTCAGGATTGGCCCGATGAAACGCTTTGGGTAAAAGGCGACCTGGTGCGACTGGAACAGGTGCTGGTCAACTTAATCGGCAATGCACTGCAGGCTATGAAAGGCGTGCCGGCCCCACAACTGACCTTAGGGGCGCATACCCACCAGCAGCAAGTCGTTATCAGTGTTACCGATAACGGCCCTGGCATCCCCGAGGAGCACTTAGGGCATATTTTTGAACCCTTTTTTACCACCAAGGCGCCAGGGAGTGGCTTGGGCCTGGGGCTTTCGATCTCTTCACGTATCATGGACGATCTAGGCGGCAAGCTGCAGGCTGCTAACCAACCCGAAGGGGGCGCCTGTTTCACCATTACCCTGCCCCACTCAACATTTATGCACCCCCAGGAGCGCACTCACTATGCATGAGCCGTCGACGCTGCCGGTCATGGTGATCGACGACGAACCACATCTGCGGATCACTGCCAGCCAAACCCTCGAACTTGCGGGCTACACGCCCTACTGCTTTGAATCAGCAGAACAAGCGCTGGCGGCATTAACGCCGGACTTCCCTGGCGTGATTGTGAGCGATATCCGCATGCCGGGGATGGATGGCATGGCGTTACTGCATGAGCTACACAGCCGCGATGCCACCCTGCCGATTATTTTAATCACCGGCCACGGCGATATTTCTACCGCGGTAGAAGCGATGCGCGCAGGCGCCTGGGATTTTCTTGAGAAGCCCTTTGCCGGTGATCAACTGCTGGATGTGGTACGCCGCGGCATCGAGAAGCGCCAGTTGAGCTTGGAAAACCATCGCCTAAAAGCTGAACTGGAAGTGCAACAAGCCGCTTTAGGGCCGCGTCTGGTGGGTCGTACCGCCATCATTTCCCGGCTCGCGGCGATGATTCAGCGCATCAGCCAAGTAGAAGCCGATGTACTACTGTTTGGTGAGACGGGGACCGGCAAAGACCTCGTCGCTCGCGCTATTCACGAACGCAGCGCCCGGCGTAACAGCCCGTTTATGGCCATTAACTGCGGTGCGGTGCCTGAAAACACGATTGAGTCCGAGCTATTTGGTCATGAAAAGGGCGCCTTTACCGGCGCCGTAGAGCGTCGCATCGGCAAGTTTGAACACGCTAATGGCGGCACGGTATTTTTAGATGAAATTGAATCGATGCCCATGGCGCTGCAGGTCAAACTGCTGCGGGTACTGCAAGAGCGCAGCGTCGAACGGCTAGGCGCCAATGAAACCGTTCCGCTTAATATCCGCGTGATTGCGGCCACCAAGGTCGATCTCAAAACCGCCTCCGAAGAGGGAAATTTTCGCGAAGATCTTTACTACCGGCTAAACGTGGTTACCCTGCCACTGCCCGCACTGCGTGAGCGGCGTGAAGATATTCCCTTGCTGTTCCAGCACTTTGCCGTGGTAGCTGCCAACCGCAGCGGCCTGGAAGCACCGACCCTCGACAGCCCCGCCATTGCCGCCCTGCTGGCTCATGACTGGCCCGGGAACGTGCGCGAGCTGCGCAACCTTGCCGAGCGCTACGTGCTGCTGGGCGCCGCCTTTGACTATCGCCTGGATGCGCTGCTGGAAGGGGTCAACGCCGACACCGAAGAGCCTACTTTACCGCGCCAGGTTGAGCTGTTTGAAAAGAGCCTGATCAGCCAATCATTGGCGCGCTACCACGGCCGGGTAACCGATGTCTGTCGCCACTTAGGCATTCCGCGTAAAACCTTTTACGACAAGCTTAAAAAACACGGACTCAACGCCGACGACTACCGCCACAGCAGCGAGCCTTGATGCAGCAACTCGCCCAATACCGACCAGGGCGGCACCCAGGGAATTAGCGTAAACGTCGCAATCAGCATCAACAGATTGGACATCGGCCGACGGCTATCGCCTAACTTTAGCGCTGTTCCAAACGAACGCTTTAGCCGGGCACCCTCAAGGTCAACGCTATATATTTCATCCAAACTCAGATGAATCAAAAAACCAACCAACGTGGCAGCCCCGTGGGACCAGGCCAACCAAGCTGGCTGGCCAAGTAAGTTAAAACTAAACGTGGCGGCCAGTAGGCTACATAGCCCACCCGCCAGCAGAGAATGCCAAATACCGCGGTGAACGGTTAGCCGCGAAAATAGTACGCCTGCCAAATAGCGAACACAGAAGTAGATCCCACCACAGGCAACTAACAGCGCACCAGGCGTTAGCCAGGGCTGGAGCAACAGTGCCCCCAGCACCAAAGCAGGCACTGAAAGTAAGTTAAATATCAAACGGATGGAATGAGAGCGGTCGGCATCAATATCGGGCAGAATGCCCCCAAAAGTGACCAGCGCAATCATCACTACCGCTTGTGAAGGCGGCCACCATTGGCCTTTCCAGCCTGCGTAAGCTACTAGCATGCCGCCCGCCGCTGCTACCGTAATATGCGTGCGAAAATTAGCCATGACGCGGCATCCCAGAGTCTGCACAACAGAAAACTGTATAAATTAACAGATTTATTGCGGCCGCGACATGACTTATTTAGAAAAAAGGTTGGCTGAGCAACTGCTTAGGCTTCTCTAAGAAAATGATTAAAGAGACGCTTCTGCCAAGAAACGGTCTTTTAATTTGACGTAGTTACCGGCGGTATAGGAGAAGAAAGCGCGCTCTTTATCTTTCAGCGGCCGCATCGCTTTGGCCGGATTACCAGCATATACATAACCACTTTCCAAATGCTTCCCCGGCGTGACGACAGCACCCGCAGCGATGATGACCTCGTCCTCGACGACCGCGCCATCCATCACAATCGCGCCCATCCCTACCAGTATCCGGCTGCCCAGCGTGCAGCCATGCAGAATCGCTTTATGGCCGATCGTCACGTCGTCCCCAATGGTGAGCGGAAAGCCGTCGGGGCTGAAGTCACTGGCGTGGGTTATATGCAGCACGCTACCATCCTGCACGCTCGTTCGTGCGCCGATACGAATTCGGTGCATATCGCCGCGAATCACCGTCATTGGCCACACGGAGCAGTCGTCACCCAGCACCACATCGCCAATGACCACGCTGGCCGGATCAATATAAACACGCTCACCCAATTGGGGTTCGATACCTTGATAGCCTCTTAGCGCACTGCTCATCACTCGCTCCTGAGATTTTGGATGGAAAAAGTAGAGAACTCGATCACCCCACTATAGCAACCCGGCCAATAGAACAATAAAGGTAAGCGGAATCGACACCCAGCGGATGATATTACGCCACACTAAATAGCCGCGTTCACCCACGCCTAACGCGCTGACCACCCTTTCACGTGGCATGATCCAAGCCGCAAAAACCGCAATCAACAAGCCGCCCAAAGGCAGGAAAACATC
Source organism: Vreelandella sp. DA03-1M (assembly GCF_055725665.1). Classification (NCBI taxonomy): domain Bacteria; kingdom Pseudomonadati; phylum Pseudomonadota; class Gammaproteobacteria; order Oceanospirillales; family Halomonadaceae; genus Vreelandella; species Vreelandella sp. DA03-1M. The sequence continues at coordinate 76,962 of NZ_CM146798.1, read as the reverse complement.
CGGCGGTATACTGCTAACAAGCTCAAAAACGTTGCGCCCGAACAGCGGCCGAAACTCAGCCAGGGAGGAGAAGGAGAAAGCTGATAATAGCCCGATCAACCAGACACTGAGCGCTACGATCGCCGTCGAGATACTCCGACGCAGCCCCAGCCCTTGCAGCGTGGCGACCATCGGCTCCGCTAGATTAATCGCCGATGTCCAGGTGGCCAATAACAACAGTAAAAAGAACACGCTTAGCCATACCGAGCCCCATGGCAGCTCAGAAAAGGCGATAGGCAACGTCACAAACATCAAGCCCGGGCCGTCGGCAGGGTCCATGCCCTGAGCGAATACCACTGAGAAAATAGCGATCCCCGCCAGTAATGCCACGCTGATATCGAGCACTGCGACCGCAACCGCTGCCTTGGGCAGGCTTTGTTCTTCCGGCATATAAGCGCCATAGGCCATTAATGCACAGGCCCCCACCGCCAACGTGAAGAAGGCATGGCCCATGGCATGCACCACTACCGATGGTGTCAGCGCCTCGAAAGAGGGTAAGAATAACCACGCCAGCGCCGTACCAAAACCATCGGTCGTCGCGGCATAGCCCGCCAGTAGCAGCAACAACAGATACAGCAGCGGCATCAGCAGGTTGTTCAGCCGCTCCAGTCCCTTGGCAACGCCCGCCGCTACCACGGTCATGGTCATAAACAGAAACAGCGAGTGATTAAAAATCAGCAGCCTCGGATTGGCTAAAAAAGATTCAAAGCTGGCACCGATCTCAGCGGCACTCGCGCCATTAAAATTGCCGTTAACGGAGGCCACCAGAAACTCAATCGACCAGCCGGATACCACCGAGTAGAACGATAAAATGCAGAACACAGTGAACGCCCCGAACAGCCCTAGCCAGCGCCAGTGAGGGGAAGCCCCCGCCTCGGCCGCCAAGGCCCCCAACGCCTGCATCGGCCCACGCCGACCGGCACGGCCAATCAGTATCTCCGCCATCATCACTGGGATACCCAGCAGTAGCACGAACGCCACGTAAATCAGCAAAAAGGCCGCGCCACCGTTCTCCCCCGCCACATAAGGGAAGCGCCAGATGTTGCCTAACCCCACCGCAGCACCTGTCACCGCCAAGATAAAGGCCCGCTTCGACCCCCAGCGCTCCAGCGTCTCGCTCATCACATGCTCCTGCCGTTGGTGGCAATAAAAGGCGGCAAGACTAGCAGGCGCTTGCGTGCAGGCCAAACCCTAAGCGTAAATCCTGATATTAAACCCTGACATTAAACATCGTTGTTATAGTTGTTGAAGCTAACATTGAAACGCAGCCCCACCGCCCGCACTGTGTCATTATTATTGCGCGTTTTGCGCTTCCTATACGGTTTTAAAAACGATGCCACTTGAGGTGCTTATGTCCACCAACCCGCTGCTTGAAACGCACGAGCTACCCCCCTTTGCTGAGATTCGCGCCGAGCATGTGGAGCCCGCTGTGGAAACACTGCTTAGCGAGAGCCGCGAAGCTATTGACCACCTCGCCGAACAGGCAGCCGCCGCCCCGCCAAGCTGGGAGAATTTTGCGGTGCCGCTGGAAGCGGTTAATGATCGGCTTACCAAAGCATGGTCACCGGTCTCGCACCTTAACGGCACCATGAACTCTCCAGAATTGCGCGAAGCATATCAGGCATGCCTTGAAAAACTCTCCGCTTTTGGCACCTGGGTTGGCCAACACGAAGGGCTGTTCCATGGCTGGCAAGCGCTAAAAGAGGGCCCGGCCTGGGCAACCCTGGATACCGCACAGCGGCGTACTGTTGAGAATGCGCTGCGCGATTTTCGTCTGGCCGGTGTTGACCTTCCCGCAGACAAAAAAGCCCGCTACGGCGAGATTCAGTCGCGACTCTCCATGCTGTCAAACCAGTTCTCGAATAACGTGCTGGATGCCACTCAAGCATGGCACAAAGATATCGACAGCCAAGAAGCCTTAGCGGGTGTACCCGAAAGCGCCCTTGAAACATTAAAAGCGACCGCCGAAGCGAAAGGCGTGGCGGGCTACCGTATTACCCTGGATTTCCCCAGCTTTTTCCCGGTGGTTAGCTACGCTGACAACCGCGAGCTGCGTCGCGAAGTATATACCGCCTTCGTTACCCGCGCCTCAGACCAGGGCCCTGACGCGGGTAAGTTTGATAATGCCGCGATCATGGAAGAGATACTGGCGCTACGTAGCGAAATTGCCCAACTACTCGGCTTTGACACCTACGCTGATTATTCGCTGACTACCAAAATGGCAGAGTCCCCCGAGCAGGTACTCGACTTTCTCAACGACTTAGCCCGCCGAGCGCTTCCCCAGGCGCAAGAAGAGTTTGCTGAGCTGAGCACCTATGCCCAAAACGAGCTTGGCCTGGAGACTCTAGAACCGTGGGATATTGCCTACGCCAGTGAAAAATTGCGTGAAGCGCGCCATGCTATTTCTCAAGAGCAGCTACGCCCTTACTTTCCCGCGCCACGGGTGGTCGATGGCTTGTTTCAGGTGGTCGAGCGTCTTTATGGCGTGCGCTTTGAAGAGGATACCGAAGCGCCTCGCTACCACCCTGACGTACGCTATTTCCGCATTACCGAAAACGGCCAGCCGATTGCCGGTTTTTATCTGGATCTCTACGCCCGTGAAGGGAAGCGGGGCGGCGCTTGGATGGCGGATTGCCGCGTGCGGCGTCAAACAGAGCAGGGCCTGCAATTGCCGGTCGCCTTTTTAACCTGCAACTTCACGGCCCCGGTAGGCGGTCGACCTGCGCTGCTCACCCACGATGAAGTCACCACGCTGTTCCATGAGTTTGGTCACGGTCTTCACCATATGCTGACCAAACAGCACATAGCCGATATTTCCGGCATTAATGGCGTTGCCTGGGATGCCGTCGAACTGCCCAGCCAGTTTATGGAAAACTACTGCTGGGAGCGCGAAGGGCTAGACTTGCTCGCCAAGCACGTGGATAGCGGAGAAGCGCTACCTGCAGAGCTGCTTGAGCGCCTGCAAGCGGCTAAGAATTTCCAATCCGCTATGGGCATGATGCGTCAAATTGAGTTCTCGCTGTTTGATTTGCGACTGCATCATGAGTTAACCGCTCCCAGCGCCAGCGACGTGCAAAATTTGTTAGATGAAGTGCGCGATGCCGTATCAGTGTTACCGAAAGTATCGTACAACCGCTTTCAGAATAGCTTTGGCCACGTATTCGCCGGGGGCTACGCTGCCGGTTACTACAGCTACAAGTGGGCGGAAGTACTCTCGGCGGATGCCTGGAGCGCCTTTGAAGAGGCCGGTATCTTCGACCCTGAAACAGGACAGCGCTTTCGTTGCGAAATCCTCGAACAGGGCGGTGCCCGAGACGCGGCGGACCTGTTTGTCGCCTTTCGTGGCCGTGAACCCAGCGTCGAACCGCTGCTGCGCCACTGCGGCATTCGCGCTGCTTAAGCTTTTTTAAACCATTTCCCATGCGTGGCACCTTGAGTGCCACGCGTTTGGAGTTTCGAATGTCGACTGTTAAACGCTTTATCGCCGGTGTTACCTGCCCGCGCTGTGCGGCGATGGATCGTATCCGCGCCTGGGAACAAAATGGCATCCGCTACCGCGAGTGCGTCAGCTGCGATTTTTTTGAGCAACTGCCTATAGAAGAAGATGCGCTTACCGAAATGACCACCCGGGTTAACCAGCTCCGCGATGATCAGAAACAGCAGGATGTGCAACCCGTACGCATTATGGATCCAGGCAAATCTTCTCGCTAATACCCTCCTCTCGCCCTGTTCGTATCAAAAGAGCGCAGCAAGCGTGCGGTTATCCGCACACTAAAAAGCCGCTGCCGTGCGAACAACCGGACACAATAGCGAAAAGCCCTTTCCACCAAAGTTGAATAAAAAAATCATAAGCATTTGATTTTAAAATCATAAAGATAAGCTGGCACAACTATCGCTGTTATAACTGCTGCATAGCCTGATTAATGCCGTTCGATGAGCGATATTACTCGGAATCATCAGACTATAACCCCAATAACAGCTAGGAACTTTCGCCATGCGCAATCAAATGCCTAAAACGTTCACTCTTCTCGCCAGCAGCGCCCTGCTTGTGGCGGCTGCCAGCAGTGCTCAAGCTCAAGCAGACCGTTCCGATTGGCCTGACAACTTCACTGTGGGTACCGCAAGCCAAGGCGGCACTTACTTCGTTTACGGTTCAGGCTGGGCAAACTTTATTGCTGATGAGCTGGGTGTATCGGGTGGCGGTGAAGTCACCGGTGGCCCGACTCAAAACCTGGCACTCGTGCACACGGGCGACATGGCATTTGGCTTAACCACCATGGGTCCCGCTTCTGATGCCGTTAAAGGCGAAAGCCCGCTGGCGCCTGGTATGAAGATGGACAATGTATGCGCCATGTTCCCCATGTACGAAACGCCATTCTCCATTACCGCGCTTTCTGACAGCGGCATTGAGTCAATCTCCGACATTCCAGATGGCGCACGTATCGGTTTTGGTCCGGCTGCCTCAACGTCTGACACTTACTTCCCGGCCATTTTAGAAACCTTGGGCGTTGACTTCGAGCGCCGTAACGGCGGCTGGTCAGACCTGGGCGGTCAGTTGCAGGATGGTCTGCTTGACGTTGTCGCCTTCGCTGCGGGCATCCCGATTCCCGCCGTTAGCCAGTTGGAAGTGCAAACTGACGTCAACATCATCGAATTTAACGAAGAAGAGCTGGCCACGGTGTTGGAAAACTTCCCCGTTGCTGAGTTTATGATTCCGGCCAACACCTACACCACGCTGGAAGAAGATGCCCGTGCGGTTTCCATGTGGAACTTCGCTATCGCTGGCTGTGATCTGCCGGAAGATTTCGTTTATGAAGTCACCAAGGCCACCATGGAAAACAACGACCGCATGCGCTCAGTGCACCGCAGTGCTGAAACCAGCATTCCAGAAAACATCAAGCACAACACCGTGCTGCCGTTCCACCCCGGTGCTGCTCGCTGGTATGAAGAGAACGGCTATGAAATTGCTGATGATATGATCAACTAAGCAACCTTCAAACCGTTCTAACTGCCCCGTTTCCGGTTTCGCCGGGCGGGGCAGCTTTCGCTGCTACCCCCCTTTGTCTGCTTTTGCTGTGAGGGTGAACTCTAATGAGTCACAAAACCGACCAAGAACCCACTGGCCTCAAGGATGATGCCCACGCGGCTTCTGCGATACCCGAGTCTATTGCTGATGGTGTCGATGACGACGTTGTTGAACCCAATCGCCGCCTGTTTACGGGCTGGCAATTCTTGCTATTTGCGGCATTAGCGATCGCTTACTCAAGTTTCCATCTGATTTCACTCAACGTGTATCCGATGGAAACCTGGTCGTTTCGTATCGTACACATTGCCGGTGCACTTATTCTGGGTTACGGGCTATTTGCCGGTGCCCGCTTTGCCGAGGACGATCATCAGGCGTCAGGCGCCTGGATTAAGTGGGTTAGCTATGCGCTACTGATTCCCGCTGCCTATACCTTGGCGCAAGTTTTCGTGATGTATCAAACGCTCAGCGGTAGTGCCATGCGCATCGACCCAAGTGTCGAAAACTGGCACTACGGCTATCCGCTCATGGCGACGACGGCGGGTGCGATTGTGCTGTCATGGTTTTACCGTCAAGCTCGGCACCGCTTCAACCCTGCCGATTTGGTGCTGATGGTTTGCGCGATGGCGAGCGCAGGCTATTTGCTGGTGGCTTATAACACCAATATCCGTATGTCGACGGGTACGTCATTTGCGCCGTCAGGCATTTCCTGGGCGGCCATCGCAGGTTCTCTGCTGATTCTAGAACTTACTCGCCGGGTGGCGGGTTTAGCCCTCGTCGTGATTTCCGCGGTCTTTTTGACCTACGTTTTCGCCGGTCCTTATTTGCCGGGCTTTTTGGGCTATCCGGGCCTGTCACTGCAGCGCTTCTTCAGCCAGGTCTACACCGACGCCGGTATCCTCGGGCCCACCACGGCAGTCTCGTCGACCTATATTATTCTATTCATCATTTTTGCCGCATTTCTTCAGGCTTCGAAAGTCGGCGACTACTTCGTCAACTTTGCTTTTGCCGCAGCGGGTCGTGCCCGTGGTGGCCCCGCTAAAGTGGCTATTTTCGCCTCTGGCCTGATGGGCATGATCAATGGCACATCGGCGGGTAACGTCGTTTCTACCGGCTCCTTGACCATTCCCTTGATGAAAAAAGTCGGTTACCCCGCGCGTAGTGCGGGTGCCATCGAAGCCGCCGCCTCAACCGGTGGGCAGATCATGCCGCCGATCATGGGTGCTGGCGCGTTCATCATGGCTGAAGTGACCGGTATTCCGTACACCGAAATTGCCATTGCGGCGATCATTCCTGCCATCCTCTATTTTGCCTCTATCTACTTTATGGTCGACTTTGAAGCCGCCCGTAAAGGCATGCGCGGTATGCGCAAGGATGAGATCCCGCTGTTCTCGAAGCTGGTAAAACAGGTTTATCTGTTTGCACCCATTATTATCCTGATTGTCGCGCTGTTTATGGGTTACTCGGTCATCCGCGCCGGTACCCTGGCAACCGCTTCAGCCGCCGTCGTGAGCTGGATTTCACCCAACAAAATGGGCCTTCGCGCAATCCTTAAAGCCCTGCAGATTGCAGGCACCATGTCGATTCAGATTATCGCCGTATGCGCCTGCGCGGGCTTAATCGTCGGGGTGATTTCACTGACGGGTGTCGGTGCACGCTTCTCGTCACTGCTGCTTGGTTTAGCGGGTGTCAGCCAACTGCTAGCGCTTGTGTTTGCTATGTTGATCAGCATTTTGCTGGGGATGGGCATGCCGACCACCGCCGCCTATGCGGTGGCTGCGTCAGTCGTTGCGCCGGGCCTAATCAATATCGGTATTGAGCCACTGATCGCGCACTTCTTCGTGTTCTATTTTGCAGTCGTGTCGGCGATCACCCCGCCAGTTGCCTTGGCTTCCTATGCAGCGGCTGGCATTTCTGGCGACAATCCCATGGGCACGTCGGTGGCCTCGTTCAAGATTGGCTTGGCCGCGTTCATTGTGCCGTTTATGTTCTTCTACAGCCCCGCCATGCTGATGGAAGGTTCGCCGATGCAGATCCTTCGCGTTGGGGTGACTGCAACGCTGGGGATTGTTCTGCTGTCGGGCATGGTACAAGCGTGGTTCTTTGGACCGGTTAATGCTTGGCAGCGCGTTGTCATGCTAGTGGGGGCGATGTTTATGATCTACGGCGGTATCTATACCGACGTCCTCGGCCTCGCGATTGGTATCGTGCTATTCGTCATGCAGCGCAAGCTACACGGCGGTGGTAATAAAACAGCGCAAGCTGGCTGAGTGGCCTAAGCCACTAAATACTAAGCGTAAAAAACCCCGCTAAACGACGTTGAGCGGGGTTTTTCGTAAGCGCCAACCAGTAGAAATAAAGAGAGATTAGTCAGTCAGGTTGTCGACGACTTTCAGTACCGGCGCGGCTTGGTTAAGGGTATAAAAATGCAGGCCTGGCGCGCCACCATCCAGCAATCGTTGACAAAGACGGCTCACCACATCGGTGCCAAAAGCGGCAATCGCTTCGCTGTCGTCACCATATGATTCCAACTGCTTGCGAATCCAGCGCGGGATCTCGGCGCCGCAGGCGTCAGAGAAACGCGCCAGCTTGGTGTAGTTGGTAATCGGCATAATGCCGGGAATAATCGGCTGCTCAACGCCCAGCGCGCGGGCTTTATCAACGAAATTGAAATAGGCATCGGCGGTGAAGAAGTACTGGGTGATAGCCATATTGGCGCCCGCCTTCATTTTACGCGCAAAGTTTTCCACATCCTTATCAAGATTAGGCGCCTGTGGATGAGATTCAGGATAAGCGGCTACAGCGATATCGAAATGGTCGCCGGTTTCCGCGCGAATAAACTCAACCAGTTCGTTGGCATAACGTAGCTCACCAATGCTCCCCATACCGGAGGGCATGTCACCACGCAGCGCGACCAGGCTATCCACGCCCTCTTCCCGGTACTGTGCCAGCAGGTCGCGAAGCTGGGCTTTCTCACTACCAATACAAGAAAGGTGCGGCGCAGTGGTGATACCACTCTCGCCGACTGCACGCACTACTTCGCGGGTACGCGCCTGCGTTGACCCACCGGCGCCATAGGTTACCGAAAAAAAACGCGGTTTGCGGGCGGCCAGTTCATCGCGAACGTGGATCAGCTTGTCGCGCCCAGCATCGGTACTGGGCGGAAAGAATTCAAAGCTGATACCTAACGGATGCTCGTGGCTGCTCATGGGATTTCCTTTTTAGATCAATAGTGATGATATTTTGGGGTATTCTCGCTGTTCCATTGCGCTGGGGCTAATGAAAGATTTCACGCTCGGCCTTTAATTCGGCTCATGTTCGTCAGTCACCACACCTACAACGGGAGGATAAATGGATCTTGCACCTGGGGCGCTCGTTGGGCCGTTACTTATGCTACTCAGCTACGTGGGGCTCGGCTGGCTCGCCGCCCAACGACTCAAGCTAGACCCTCGCCCGATTGCGACGCTGCTGGTTTACCTGATAGCGCCTTTTACGATTTTTCGCGCGCTGATGAACGGCGGCCCAACACCTGACTATCTTTTACTCACATTAGCGCTATTCATTCTGGCAAGCCTGATGGCACTGGTGGTACAGCGTATTACCCGCCACCGTTTTGGTGAGCAGGAAGCGGCCCTGCTGGCGTTCTCCTCAGGAACGGGTAATACCGGCTATTTTGGCCTGCCGATTGCGCTGATTTTGCTACCCCCTGAAGGCGTTACCCTTTACCTGTTCTGTATGCTGGGGATTAATATTTACGAATTTACCGTGGGCTTTTACCTAAGTGCTCGCGGTCGCTTTTCAGTACGCGAGAGCCTAATCAAAATTTCGCGCCTGCCGCTTATCTACGCCTTCCTATTAGCGTTACTGCTAAGCTGTCTTGAGGTAACCATTCCCGCCGCGGTCATGAATTCGCTGCAAGTGTTTCCTGCCACCTACACGCTGCTGGGCATGATGATTATTGGTATGACGCTTAGCCAAGTGACGCTTTCCGCCTGGGATACGCGATTTGTCGTCGCCTGCGTAGGATTGCGCTACCTGATGTGGCCAGTGGTCATGCTCGTGGCCGTGTTAATACTGCAGTGGATCGCGCCACTTTCCACAGAGCTAGCGTTAGCGCTGTTGTTGATGGGCGTGGTGCCGATGGCGGCTAACGTGGTGGTGGTGGCGATGGAGCTGGGTATTCAGCCGCAAAAAGGCGCGTTAGCCGTGCTGGTCACCACACTGCTCGCGCCACTGCTGATTCCGCTTTACCTTGGTTTAATGCTGCGCCTCACCGGGCTGGGCTAAAACCTGCAACGCCCGCCTGCTGCAGTTGCCAAGCCATGCGCTGTACTTCTGGGTGGCTGAAAAATGCTACCAGCGCGTCAGCGCGAACCGGACCAATGCCGGGGATTGATTGCCAATCGTCACGCTGGTAGCCCGCCAAGCGCTGCCAGTCTCCCCGCGCTGTCTCACTACCTGGTGGCGCGCCCAGCGCACTCAGCCATGCCGCAAACGGCTGACTGCGGGCGACATGAAATTGCTCGGTAAGCGTGGCGGCGGTGGCCTCGCCAATGCCGTAAGCCTGTTCCAGCTGGCTTGGCTCAACCACCAGCCAGTCCAGTAACTGAGTAACGACACCCGCTTCTAATAGCGCTTGCCAGGTACCTTCACCGATCCCCTGCATACCTAACTGCTCGCCGAGGTAAGTGAGCCGCGCCAGCAGCTGGCTTTCGCAGCCTGAGGGTAACTCAAAACAGCTCAGCAGGTGGTAACGCTGGGGTAAAGGCGGCGTCAGCGGTGAGCGCTCCTGGGTGTGCCACACCACCTCGCTTAACTGGGGAATCGTTAACCCCGCAAGCGTAATCGCCACCTGGTCACCGGGGCGAACATCCAGTGATTCCCAGCGCTCCAGCGAGCCCAGTGAGACGCGACTAATGCGTCGTCCCTCCAGCTGTACCGGATTAAGCCACACCAGTGGCGTCACGCGCCCGGTGCGCCCAACACGAAACTCAATGCCGCGCACTTCCGCTAGCGCCTGCTGGGCGGGGTATTTCCAGGCAATAGCCCACTCCGGGGGCGAAGATGACCAGCGGCGCACGCCGGGGCGCTCTGCCTGTTTGATGACTACGCCGTCGGTGGCAAACGGCAGAGGGCCGTTAAACCAGCTATCACGCCAGTAAGCGGCATCACGGCGATCATCCAGTGGATGAGTATAGTCAGCGCTATCAAAGCCTAGCTCACTTAGCCGAGCTAAACGTTCCTGCATTGCGCTAGGCCCATCGGGCCAATCCCAAACAAACAGGCCAATACGTTCAAGGGTGGCGGTTTCAGGGGAGGATTGCGCCATTGCTCCCGCCACGGCACCCCGGGCACCCGATGCGGGTGAACGCGACTGCACGTGTTGGGTTAACCGCCAATACAGCTCGCCTTGGAGTACTGCAGAAATAGACTCAGGTAGCGTATTCGGAATGGCAGGGAGCTGTCGGGCACGGGCCGTCCAATCCTGGCCCCGCTCGCCATCGCCACGGCTAACGGCTTCGACTAGTTCGCCATTTTCATAGCGCAACGTAATCGCCACGCCGTCCACTTTGGGCTGGATCCACAGGTCTTCGCGGCGGCTGGTAAAACGTCTGACGCCATCGTCATCAGCTTTATCAAGCCCACGCTGCGCCGCAGGGTGCTCAAGTGTGCCGCTGCTGCGTTTAACGCGCGTAAGCGGGCGATGGGCAGGTACATTGCCCAGGCAACGCTGCCAGGTGGCTAGGCGCTCTAACGCTTGGTCGTAAAGGGCATCGTCGATCAGCGCGACGCCCTCGTCATGGTAGGCAGTGTCCCAGCGCTGAACCTGCTCGGCCAGAGCTTTGCTTTCGCGGCTTAAGCGTTCCTCCGGCCAATCTGGGCATTGGGCAGCGTGTGCGGAAAAAGTGACAAGCCAGATCAGGCCACCCAACAGCCAAGTCCGTACACCCAACAACATTACTTACCCCCGCGTTAACACATCAGCCTTTAGACTTAGCCTAGCGCAGGGTTTTGAAATAGCGCATAAAAAAAGCCCCCGGCCGAAGCCAAAGGGGCGATTTAATACATTGCTTACAAACGGTGTAGCAAATCTCTTACAAACCGGCGGCCTTACGCAGTGCATCGGCCTTATCAACCTTTTCCCACGGGAAGGCGGTAAAGGTTTCGGTATGCACTTGGCCTTTATCGTCGCTCCAGGTGTAGCTGTGCTCGAACGGTGCCCGGCCAAAGTGGCCGTAAGCGGCGGTGAGCTGATACATCGGGTGCAGCAGGTCAAGCATTTTGGTGATCGCGTAGGGGCGCAGGTCAAAGTGCTCGCGAACTAGCGCAACAATCTTGGCATCGTCAATTTTACCGGTGCCGAAGGTATCGATGGAGACCGACGTCGGCTCGGCAACGCCAATCGCGTAGGAGACCTGAATCTCACACTTGTCAGCCAGCCCCGAGGCCACTACGTTCTTAGCTACATAGCGGCCTGCATAGGCGGCGCTGCGATCCACTTTAGAGGGGTCTTTGCCCGAGAAGGCGCCACCACCGTGGCGCGCCATGCCGCCGTAGGTGTCGACGATAATTTTGCGGCCAGTCAGCCCACAGTCGCCTACCGGGCCGCCAATCACAAATTTGCCGGTCGGGTTGATATGGTACTGGGTGCTGTTATCCAACCACTCGGCGGGGATGACTTGCTCAATGACCTCGCGCTTGATCATTTTGCGCAGGTCTTCCTGATCAATATCTGGGTCGTGTTGGGTAGAGAGCACGATGGCATCAACACCGCAGGGCTGACCTTCAGCGTTATAGCGGAAGGTTACCTGGCTCTTGGCATCCGGGCGCAGCCAAGGTAACAGGCCATTTTTACGCAGTTCGGCCTGACGCTCGACTAAACGGTGCGAGTAGTGGATCGGCGCTGGCATAAACGAATCCGTTTCGTTAGTCGCGTAGCCAAACATCAAGCCCTGGTCGCCTGCGCCCTGATCTTCCGGCTTGGTGCGATCGACGCCCTGGGCAATATCGACACTCTGCTTACCGATCAGGTTAACCACGCCACAAGTCGCGCCATCAAAGCCAACATCAGACGAGTTATAGCCGATGCTGATAATCACATCGCGCACGAGGGTTTCTAAATCAACCCAAGCGGAGGTGGTAATTTCGCCGGCAATGATCGCCACCCCGGTTTTCACCATGGTTTCACAGGCAACGCGGGCCTGTTTATCACGGGCGATGATGGCATCTAACACCGCGTCAGAGATCTGATCGGCAATCTTATCGGGATGCCCTTCGGAGACGGACTCGGAGGTAAACAGGGAATATTCGCTCATCGCGCACTCGACCCTCTGTATGATGGCTGTCTCTAATGCACAGCATCAGCAGGAAATCATGGCAGGTAACTCCTGCCCGTAAGAGAAGCGGCAGCACCACTTTCTCCACCACTTCGGGGGGCAGAGTCTACACGCTGCCGGCGATGCTTCCCAGAACGCGCTTACCAGAATTTGCCGTCATATTTGCCGCAACATGGGAAGTCAGCGACAATAGCGGCTTTATAATTTCTGTTTCCAGGCGAGGAGCACCCCCATGCCATCCCGTTTTGAGCTAGCCAATGCCATTCGCGCGCTTTCCATGGATGCCGTTCAGAAGGCCAAATCCGGCCATCCTGGCGCCCCCATGGGTATGGCTGATATCGCCGAGGTGCTATGGAATGACTACCTCAAGCACAACCCCGAAGACCCCAAGTGGGCCGATCGTGACCGGTTCGTGCTTTCCAATGGTCACGGCTCCATGCTGCTTTACTCTCTGCTGCATTTAAGCGGCTATGAGTTAAGCCTGGAACAACTGCAGAATTTCCGCCAGCTTCATTCACCCACCGCGGGCCACCCGGAATTCGGTTACGCGCCTGGCATTGAAACCACCACTGGCCCGCTGGGTCAGGGCTTTGCCAACGCGGTAGGTTTCGCGATTGCTGAAAAAACCTTGGCGGCACAGTTCAACCGCCCAGGGCACACGATTGTTGACCACCACACGTGGTGCTTCGTGGGTGATGGCTGCTTGATGGAGGGCATCTCCCATGAAGCAGCCTCTTTAGCAGGCACCCAGCAGTTGGGCAAGCTGATCACGGTCTACGACGACAACGGCATCTCCATTGATGGTGAAGTGGAAGGCTGGTTTACCGATGATACCGCCAAGCGTTTTGAAGCTTACGGCTGGCATGTAGTACCCAACGTTGATGGACATAAGCCTGAAGAGATCAAAGCCGCTATTGAGCTGGCCAAGAGCCATGACGATAAGCCAAGCCTGATTATCTGCAAAACCATCATTGGCTTTGGTGCTCCCAACAAGCAGGGCAAGGAGGACGCTCACGGCGCCCCGCTCGGCGATGAAGAAGTCGCCCTGGCCCGCACCCAGCTAGATTGGCCTCACGCCCCGTTCCATATCCCTGAGCCTATCTACTCAGCCTGGGATGCTCGCGACGCAGGTAAAGCTGTCCAACAGGCTTGGGATGAGCGCTTCACTCGCTACGCCGAAGCCTTCCCCACGGAAGCGCGCGAGTTTAAGCGCCGGATGAAGCGCCAGCTCCCCGCAGAGCTTGCCACGGAAGCACTGATTGAGCAGGCCCAAGAACGCGGCGAGACCATCGCGTCTCGCAAAGCCTCCTTTGAAGTGTTGAATACGATTGGCCCGCAAATGCCAGAACTGCTGGGTGGCAGTGCCGATTTGGCACCCTCCAACCTGACTTTCTGGAAAGGCGCCAAAGCGATCACCCCGGAAGACGCCAGCGGTAACTACCTGCACTACGGTGTTCGTGAGTTCGGCATGGGGGCGGTCATGAACGGCATCGCTCTGCACGGCGGCTTGGTACCTTACGGAGCAACCTTCCTAATCTTTATGGAGTACATGCGTAACTCGATCCGCATGGCGTCGCTGATGGGCCAGCAGGTGATTTACGTGTTCACCCATGACTCCATCGGCCTGGGTGAGGATGGCCCGACCCACCAACCGATTGAGCAGCTCACCAACCTGCGCACCACGCCGAACCTCAATACTTGGCGCCCCTGTGATGCAGTGGAAACCGCCGCCTCTTGGGATGCCGCCATCAAGCGCCACTCCGGCCCCACGGCGCTAGTACTGTCACGCCAGAACCTACCCCACCAGCAGCGCACGAAAGCGCAGTTGGCAGCCATTCAAAACGGTGCGTACGTTCTCAAGGATAGCGAAGGAACGCCGGAGTTGATTCTGATTGCCACCGGCTCAGAAGTGTCGTTGGCGATGGACGCCGCCGCCGAGCTTGAGCAGCAGGGCAAAGCCGTACGCGTGGTCTCCATGCCGTCGGCCTATCGCTTCAACGGTCAAGACGCCGAGTACCGTGAGAGCGTACTGCCTAAAGCGGTCACCAAGCGTATCGCTATTGAAGCCGCTCACGCCGACTACTGGTACAAGTATGTAGGTCTGGAAGGCCGTGTGATCGGCATGACCACCTACGGCGAATCCGCCCCGGCGGGGGATCTGTTCAAACACTTCGGCTTTACCGTCGAGAATGTGGTCAAGCAAGCCAACGAACTACTCGGCTAAGCCATGCCCGCGCTCAGTGGCTTTCTATGGCTGATTAGCTACTGGCTGATCGGTGAAGTGGTGATCTATTTCACCGCTTTGCCGATCTCGTCAGGCGTTATTGGCATGCTGCTACTTTGCGTTACGCTCGCCATGCGTGGTCGCGTTCCTAGCAGTATTGCTGCCGCCGCCCAGCCGCTAATTGCCCTTCTCGCTATGCTGATAATGCCCGGTGTTGTTGGGGTGTTTTTCATCATCGGCGAGCTGGCCGGGCAATGGAGCGCGATTCTCATCGCGTTATTACTGGGCACGCTTCTCAGCGTGGTGACAACGCTTTGGTTGCTCAAACGGCTGATCAAACCTACCCATGTCCGCTGATACATCGCTACTCACCCTGTTAACGACTACCCCGCTGTTTGCAGTAGGGTTAACGCTGACTGCTTATCTCATCGGGAACGGGGTTTTTCAGCGCCTAAAACGCCCCTCCTGGCTGCCCGCCATCTTAATTGCGGCGCTGCTACTGGCCGGGGCATTAGCGCTGATGGGGCTGCCTTACGCTACTTATCATCAGGGTGCCACTTGGCTCACTGTGCTGCTGGGGCCTGCTACCGTGGCGTTAGGTATGCCGCTTTACCAGCAGTTGCCGCGTATCGTTGAGCTATGGCGGCCGCTGGCTATTTGCCTGCCCATTGCCGCTACGCTGGCAGCGTTCTACTCGCTGGCGATTGCTTGGCTACTGGGTAGCTCTGACACCATACTCGCCTCTCTTGCCGCTAAATCGGTGACTGCCCCTATCGCTATCGGTATTACCGAGCAGTTGGGCGGTACGGTGGCGCTTCTCATGGGGGCATTATTGATTACCGGCGTGGCGACGATACCCTGCGTCAGCCTTACCGCGCGGTTTTTGCGCATTGATGACGAGCGATTAATCGGTTTTGCGCTTGGACTTAACGGACATGCCATTGGCACTGTCAGAGCATTTGAGATTAGCCCAACCGCCGGGGCTTTTGCATCACTAGGGATGAGCCTAACCGGCATTTTCACTGCCATGCTGCTACCGCTCGCTTGGCGATTGATAGGCATGGGGAGCTGATGGGGAAACGCCGCCGGTAAGAATCGCTGGCTGAAATGCGTTATCATCCCGTAGGTTTCGACTCCATTTTGTTCATTGACTCACTTTTAAGAGCCACCCTTCTGCATGGCTAATTCTGCTCCCAGATATCGCATCGCCATTAACGGTTACGGACGCATTGGCCAATGCGTGCTGCGGGCCATCGTTGAGCGGCATCACCCCGAGCTTGAAGTGGTCGCCATAAATGAGCTCTCTGATCTTGCCACCATTACCTACCTGACACGCTACGACACTACCCATGGCCGCTTTCCAGGCGATGTCGACCATGATGGTCAGTGCCTTATGGTCAACGGTCAGCGCATTCAGGTGTTGTGCGAACGAGACCCACGCAAGCTGCCCTGGAAGGCGCTTGATGTGGATCTGGTTTTAGAGTGCTCTGGGAGCTTTAAAGATCGCGCCACCGCCGAACAGCATCTAGAGGCTGGCGCTAAACGCCTGCTGTTTTCTCAGCCTGCTGAAAATGACGTCGATACCACCATCGTCTGGGGCATCAACGAGAGTGAGTTGACGTTATCTCAGCGAATTCTCTCTGCCGCCTCGTGCACTACCAACTGTCTTGTACCGCTGTTAACCATTCTGGATGAAGCGCTCGGCCTTGAGCACGGCGTCACCACTACCATTCACTCGGCGATGAATGATCAACCGGTCATTGATGCCTATCATCAAACCGATCTGCGCCTTACTCGCTCGGCAATGCACTCTATCGTGCCGGTCGATACCGGCTTGGCACTGGGTATTAGCCGCCTGATGCCCCATCTGGCGGGCCGCTTTGAGTGCCTGCACGTACGTGTTCCAACCATCAATGTATCTGCCATGGATGTAGCGCTGACGGTCAGCCGCGATACTCAACGTGATGACGTCAATGCGCTACTTTTGACCGCCAGCCAGCAGCGCTTAAAGGGCGTTCTTGGCTATACTGAAGCGCCGATGGCATCCGTTGATTTCAACCACGATCCGCGCTCAGGCATTCTGGACGCCACGCAAACCCGGGTGGCGGGCAAGCGTCTTATCAAACTGCTGTGCTGGTTCGATAACGAGTGGGGGTTCGCCAACCGGATGCTCGATATTAGTCAGCGGCTGGCCACACTTTCGGCAGAGACGTAGCCTGTTGCCATTAGTTGTTGTTTATATTTAGTTCCACGGCCTACACACGAGGAAACCGCTTCCATGAATGTAAAAAAGATGACTGACCTTCCCCTGGAAGGACAACGCGTGCTGATTCGTGAAGATTTGAATGTGCCTATCAAACATGGCAGCGTCTCCAGCGACGCCCGCCTGCGTGCCGCACTGCCGACCATTCAAGCCGCTGTAAAGGCTGGCGCGAAGGTGATGTTGATGAGCCATTTAGGTCGCCCTACCGAAGGCGAACCCGCCGATGAATTCTCGCTCGCGCCGGTGGCTGAGCATTTGGGGGAGCTGTTAGGTCGCCCCGTGCCGCTAATCAAAGCGTATCTTGGTGAGACGATAGAAATCGCCAACGGCGATGTCGTTCTACTAGAGAACGTGCGTTTCAATAGCGGCGAGAAAAAAGATGACGAACAGCTGGCGCAGCAGTACGCCGCGCTGTGCGATATCTTTGTCATGGATGCCTTCGGCACCGCCCACCGTGCGCAAGCCTCTACCCATGGTGTGGCGCGCTTTGCCCCCAGCGCCTGCGCAGGACCACTACTTGCCCAAGAATTGGATGCCTTAGAGAAAGCCCTGGCGAATCCGGCACGTCCCATGGCGGCGATTGTGGGTGGCTCAAAAGTCTCTACCAAACTTGACGTGCTTACTGCGCTAGCCGACAAATGCGACCAGTTGATCGTGGGCGGCGGCATCGCCAACACCTTTATCGCCGCTGCGGGCTATAATGTCGGCAAATCACTCTATGAAGCCGATTTGATTGGTCAGGCAAAAGCCCTGATGGAGAAGGTGTCGATTCCGTTACCTACCGATGTTGTGGTGGCCACTGAGTTTTCTGAATCGGCAGAGGCTATCGTCAAACCGGTCGATCAAGTAGCTGACAACGAGATGATTTTAGATATTGGCCCCGATACCGCCGCTCACTTGGCCAGTATGCTCAAAGATGCTGGCACCATATTGTGGAATGGCCCAGTCGGGGTATTTGAAATCGATCAGTTTGGCAAAGGCACCCAGGTTATCGCCCAGGCTATCGCCGATAGCGCAGGTTTCTCGATTGCTGGCGGCGGTGATACGTTAGCAGCCATTGATAAATATGCCATTGCTGATCGTGTCTCCTATATCTCCACCGGCGGCGGTGCTTTCCTTGAGTATGTCGAAGGCAAGCAGCTGCCCGCCGTAGCAGCGCTCGAAGCTGCTGCCAAACGCGGTTAATATGGGGCGACTTAAACCACCCGTGCAATAAAGCCGCGGCGTTAATAGCCTCATTATGACAACATGCTTTTTTTAAAACTTAGATAAGGTGATTTAATGGCTCTGATCAGCATGCGCCAAATGCTCGACCATGCCGCCGAATATGGCTACGGCATCCCGGCATTTAACGTTAATAATCTTGAGCAGATGCGCGCCATTATGGAAGCTGCTGATGCCACCGATTCACCGGTAATCGTGCAAGCCTCTGCTGGCGCTCGTAAATATGCGGGAGCCCCGTTTCTACGCCACCTTATTTTAGCGGCCGTAGAAGAGTTTCCCCATATCCCAGTGGTCATGCATCAAGATCACGGCACTAGCCCTGCAATTTGCCAGCGCTCTATCCAGCTTGGCTTTTCCTCGGTAATGATGGATGGCTCACTGGGCGAAGACGGCAAAACACCCACCGATTACAACTACAACGTTAACGTTACCCGTCGTGCAGTCGAAATGGCCCACGCCTGCGGTGTGTCGGTTGAAGGCGAGCTGGGCTGCCTGGGCAGTCTGGAAACAGGCATGGCCGGTGAAGAAGACGGCATTGGTGCTGAAGGCAAGCTGGATATGGAACAGCTGCTGACCGACCCTGAAGAAGCGGCCGAATTCGTCAAAGCGACGCACGTAGACGCCTTGGCCATTGCCATTGGCACCAGCCACGGCGCTTATAAATTCACTAAGCCGCCTACTGGTGACACGCTCTCTATCCAGCGCATCAAAGAGATCCATGCGCGGATTCCGGACACCCACCTCGTTATGCACGGCTCTTCATCCGTGCCGCAAGAGTGGCTGGAAGTAATAAACCAGTACGGCGGCCAAATTTCAGAAACCTACGGTGTTCCGGTGGAAGAGATCGTTGAAGGGATTAAGCACGGCGTGCGTAAGGTGAATATCGATACTGACCTACGCCTAGCATCTACAGGCGCTGTACGTCGTTTTATGGCACAAAACCCTGCTGAATTCGACCCTCGTAAATTCCTTAAAGAAACCGTTACGGCGATGCGCGATCTGTGTATTGCGCGCTATGAGGCCTTTGGTACTGCAGGCAACGCCAGCAAGATCAAACCGATTAGCCTTGAAGCGATGTCCCTGCGCTACGAGCGCGGCGAAATGGCACCTAAAATCAAGTAATCCTGTTAGTACAATTGCTTAACGAAAAGACGACCAACCGGTCGTCTTTTTTTAGCTAACACACGTTATGCTCGACAAAATACATGTTGCATTGCAGCATTGATACACTAACACTGTTGATGTGACCACGAGGTTTCGTGCTCCAATCGAGAGGCCAATACTCATGAAAAGCACCACAACGACGCCGCTTATGCCTATCACTCCGCTCGCAATGTTCGATATTTGGAAGGCGGGCCTAATGGCATTTGAACTCTGGACTACGTCTCTGTCGACCATCACTATGCGCAATCATTTATGGCAAACACAGCCCTTTTTCAGCCCTAATATGATGAAAGAAAATCAAAAAATGGTCACCGAAAAACTCGAGGCCAGCATGGAAGCTGGCCTCGAAATGCAGAAAGCGCTGTTTAATTCAATTAACGGACAATCAGCCCCGTGGTGGGTTACCAGCCAGCGCGCAATGAAACCTTACCATCAGCGCAGCAGCGCGAACTCACGCCGACTAGCTAAATAGTGCTTCTGGCACTGGCGTTACTCGTTATCGTCAGTGTCTCCCTCGTCATCTTCGCTATTTTCTTCTTCGCTGCTATGAATAGCATCATCCGGACTGCCAGTACCGCCTGTGCCAGCCTCTGGGTTTCGCTCTTCACTCTTGCCAGTCTCTAACTCTACGTCATCCTCGCCTGCGCTGGTGGCTACTTCTTCGTGCTTCTCTTCCTCCTCTTCTTCTTCACGCACACGGGTCTGCTCATTGGTGTCCTCGGCATCGCTAGATGACGCCACTTCGTCACGTTTTACCGAGCCCGCTTTAATACCGTATTCCTTTTCAAGCGCTTCATCATTGAGAGGTTCGTGCTGTTCGCTTTCCGTTTCATGATTATCAGCAAACACATAGCCAGTCGTCGTTAGCAAAGCAGCGCTGAGGGCTAAGGGTAGGATCCAAGGGGTGAATCGCATCGGACGTTCTCCATGTTGTGGTTATGACAAAATAGTGTATCCCTACTATCTCTTCAGCGCAGCTTGGCCGTTTCCAAGGCTAGCGCTACAGCGTTTCCTGAAGCTAGATGACAGACAACAGCGGCCACCAAAATGAGCGTAGCCGTTTAAGCTGTCTCAAAAGTAGCGTCTAGGCAAGCAAAAAATAACAAAACAGTGTTCACAAATGACGTAAAATCCCGTTCAATAGCAGTATAGATGGCTTCAACTAACACTGGCAGCGCTAAAGCCGCTGCAAGGAACCGTAATGCCGCTCCCACTTTTGCTGTTTGACTGTGATGGCACACTCGTCGATAGCGAGCCGCTACTGGCCGAAGAGATGGCCGTTGGGCTTAATTCAGTAGGGCTGCCGTTTGCTACTACCGATTACCTCGGTGAATTTCGTGGAGCGCGCTTTCGGCGTATCGTTGCTGAACTTCAACAGCGCTATGGTGAAGTTGATCCTGATCAGCTTGAGCGCATGGAAATCATTATGCGAGCCAATCTCGCGACGCGGCTTGCTCAGGAGTTGACGGCCATACCCGGCGCCCGTGAAGCGTTGGATATATTGGACGCTTATCCGAGTGCAGTAGTTTCTAATGGGCCTGAAAGCAAAATTCTTACGGCGTTAAAAGCCACAGGACTCAACCACTATTTTGGAAAACGCTTTTTCAGTGGCTATACCGCCAATTGCTGGAAGCCTGAACCCTGTTTACATTTACACGCAGCCAGTATCATGGGCTATGCAGCGCGTGACTGTATCGCTATAGACGATGCCTTAGTAGGTGTTCGCGCAGCACTGAAAGCGGGGATGACGGTGATTCATTTAAATCGTTTCCCGGATGCCGAAGAGACGCCTGAAACTGCCATTATGATCAGTAATATGTATCAGTTACCCGCCGTAGTGGAGCGTCTCACACGTGAATATTGGCAGACACCCGTGCCTCAACACTCTATCGGAGGA
Source organism: Vreelandella sp. DA03-1M (assembly GCF_055725665.1). NCBI lineage: Bacteria > Pseudomonadati > Pseudomonadota > Gammaproteobacteria > Oceanospirillales > Halomonadaceae > Vreelandella > Vreelandella sp. DA03-1M. The sequence goes on along the minus strand of NZ_CM146798.1, from coordinate 55,791 downwards.
TGATAATGGCCTCTTTACGTGACCAATTGGGTGGGCTGGTTTACTCCACCGAACATGGTAAAACCTGCCCCACCTGCCGGGAAGCACTTGAAGCCTGTCACTGTGATGATCTAAGCGAACAACAGCGCTTAGCCGCCCTAGATGGCATTGTGCGTATTCGACGCGAAACCAGCGGCCGTAAAGGTAAAGGGGTTACTACTGTTAGCGGCATCCCTTTGACTGGTGATGAACTTAAAACGTTAGCAAAAACGCTTAAAAAACGTTGTGGGACGGGCGGAGCTGTTAAAGACGGTATTATTGAAATACAAGGCGACCATCGTGATGTTCTGTGCCAGGAGCTCAGTACACTCGGCTATCAGGTTAAACTCGCAGGGGGTTAAAGCCTCTACACCACCAAGACTTACCGTCAAGTAAGTCGCTATAGGGCAAGGCACTGCAATGGCTTGGCTGGAATACTTGCTACCCCTCATTTTTTTATTCCCCATGGCGGCAATGGCCAGTATTGTCCTGGCGCTGCGCAACCTACACGATGCGCGTGTCCATTCGCCCTTCAAAGCTCCCCTTCATGAACCGGGCCAAGCGCTGCGCCATCGCCTTGACCAAGCTTTTTCCAGCCTATTTCTAAACGGGGCGTTAGGGCCCATCATTAGCTTGGCCCCTCTGGTGTATGGCATGGGCCGCATGCTATTTGTGGATCAACAAGATTGGGTCGAATGGGCTTTATATGGGCTACTCAGCACGCTGCTGGTACTTACGTTTTCACTGCTGCTGGTGCGTGACTATCAACGTATTCGGCGACTAAAATTAGGCCTCGCTTGCGAGCTTGCCGTTGGCCAAGAGCTTGAGCGTTTAGTCCGCCCTGAGGCCCACCCCTATTACGTATTTCATGATGTCCCCACCGATAGCTTCACGATTGATCACGTGGTGGTAACACCTCATGGTGTTTTTGTGGTGGAAACAAGGGCAAGAACACTCGCTATCGGCACTGATGGCAACGAACTCAACACAGTGGCAGTAGAGCGCGAGCGGCTACGCTTTCCACATTGGCAAGAGCGCCGACCACTGCATAAAACGCGTCAGGGCGTTAGCTGGCTCAGCCAATGGTTAGAGCGTCGCTGCAGTGTGCCGGTACCGGTTAAAGGAGTATTAGTGCTGCCCGGCTGGGAGATTGATACCAGCGAGGCCTCGCCGGATATCTTAGTGGTAAGTGGCGAGCAACTTGCCCAACAGCTCACCGAGATAACACCGGGAAAGATGAGCGATGCCATTCACGATAAGGTCATCCATATCTTGCTGGAGCGGGCACGGCTAATGGAACTCAAACATCTCCGCCAGCCGTCCGTATAATATGTACGGCTTAGTCGCCGCGTAACCGCCCACCCATCTCTTGGGCAAGATCGACTGCATAGTGGTCCGTCATCCCACCGATAAAGTCCAGCATTCGACGGTAGCTATCGTAAAGGGGCCAAGAAGGCAACGGCGTGTTTTCGCCAATCAGGGCCAACACACGCTGATGTTTAAACGATGAATGCCCGGTGTAATGAAGCTCGTGGGCAGCACCAATAAAAGCTTCCAAGAGAATACCTAGCGTCGTATAGGCACCAATCTCTAATTTTGCTTTACGCTCATTTTGGAAAATACGCTCTCGGGCAAGCTGCTTCGCCGCCTGAACACCCCACCCAAGGTCGGGGTGACACAGCTCTAATAGGTCGTCACTGAGGGTGCCGCTTAGCAGAGCCTGCTCATGCTGTACAAACACCGCGCCGACATCATTGACGGCACGTTCCATAGCGGCGCCACGGAGTAACGCGATACGCCGCCGTTGGGAGACATTACGGGCTTGCATATCGGCATACTCAGGCGGGAATTCTCCGGCAATTTGGCGCAGTATTTCGACGACTTCTTCATAGCGCAGAATCCCCATTTCTAAGCCATCTTCCAGGTCTAACAGGGCGTAACAGATATCATCGGCGGCTTCGACAAGCCAAGCCAGCGGGTGGCGACACCAGCGCTGCTCGCCTTGCGGCAACAAACCTACCGCTTCAGCCACTTCTTTGAGTAGCGCCTGCTCTGACTGGTAAGCGCCGAATTTTCCCGCGCGTCCGCTGTAACGAACCGTCCAAGGATATTTAAGTAGCGCACCCAGGGTGGCCGCTGACAGCCGCATGCCACCATTAAACTGGTTATATTCGATCTGAGTAATTACCCGAAAACCTTGAGCGTTACCTTCGTAGGTCAAAAGGTCCTCGCGTTCAGCGTCTGAAAGGCCTTCTAATAGCCCACTGCTTTGAGCACGCTGAAACCAGTCGCGAATAGCATACTCACCGGCATGACCAAAAGGGGGATTCCCAATATCATGCCCCAGGCACGCTGTCTGCACAATGACGCCAAGATCAGCGGGCGTTATCCATTCTGGCAAGCGATCACGCAGTAACTCTCCGACAATCATACCCAGAGAACGGCCGACACAGCCGACTTCTAGTGAGTGAGTTAGGCGAGTATGGATATGATCGTTTTCTGTTAGTGGGTGCACCTGTGTCTTACGGCCAAGTCGCCTGAATGAGCCTGAAAAAACAATCCGGTCATGGTCTTTATGAAACGGGCTACGACCGATTTCACGAGTACTTGTCGAGCGTTGGTCGTGAAGACGACGTGGGGAAAGTAGCTGTTCCCAGTGCATCTGAGTCATGGGCAATCCTCCTTGAGGAGTGCATTTTGCCATAAAAAAAACCCCCAAGGCGTTAGCCCTGGGGGTTTTTTGGTATAGGTGCCTGACGATGACCTACTCTCGCATGGGGAGACCCCACACTACCATCGGCGCTAAGCGGTTTCACTGCTGAGTTCGGCAAGGGATCAGGTGGTTCACGCGTGCTATGGTCGTCAGGCGTAACTGGCGGTATATCATGCTGACTCGTTAATAACGAGATCGTTATTCACTCATTTGTGAGCGTCTTACTGCCTGCCGCCCTGGCATTCTGTTGCTTGGGCCACACGCTGCATATCCGGCTTTCTGTTGATCTCTCAACCTTAACGTCATCATCACGACCAGACCCCTTGGGTGTTATAGGGTCAAGCCTCACGGGCCATTAGTACACGTTAGCTCAACACCTTGCAGTGCTTCCACACCGTGCCTATCAACCAGCTGGTCTCGCTGGGCCCTTCAGGAGGCTCTAGGCCTCAGGGATGTCTCATCTTGAAGGGGGCTTCCCGCTTAGATGCTTTCAGCGGTTATCCCGTCCGACCATAGCTACCCGGCAATGCCACTGGCGTGACAACCGGAACACCAGAGGGTCGTCCACTCCGGTCCTCTCGTACTAGGAGCAGCCCTTCTCAAACATCCAACGCCCACGGCAGATAGGGACCGAACTGTCTCACGACGTTCTAAACCCAGCTCGCGTACCACTTTAAATGGCGAACAGCCATACCCTTGGGACCGACTTCAGCCCCAGGATGTGATGAGCCGACATCGAGGTGCCAAACACCGCCGTCGATGTGAACTCTTGGGCGGTATCAGCCTGTTATCCCCGGAGTACCTTTTATCCGTTGAGCGATGGCCCTTCCATACAGAACCACCGGATCACTAGAACCTGCTTTCGCACCTGCTCGACGTGTCTGTCTCGCAGTCAAGCACCCTTATGCTCTTGCACTCAATGCACGATGTCCGACCGTGCTGAGGGTACCTTCGTGCTCCTCCGTTACTCTTTAGGAGGAGACCGCCCCAGTCAAACTACCCACCACACACTGTCCTCGATCCGGATAACGGACCTGAGTGAGAACGCCAATGATGCCAGGCTGGTATTTCAAGGTTGGCTCCCTCCGAACTGGCGTCCAGAGTTCAAAGCCTCCCAGCTATCCTACACAGGCAACATCAGCGTCCAGTGTGAAGCTATAGTAAAGGTTCACGGGGTCTTTCCGTCTAGCCGCGGGTACACCGCATCTTCACGGCGATTTCAATTTCACTGAGTCTCGGGTGGAGACAGCGTGGCCATCATTACGCCATTCGTGCAGGTCGGAACTTACCCGACAAGGAATTTCGCTACCTTAGGACCGTTATAGTTACGGCCGCCGTTTACCGGGGCTTCAATCAAGAGCTTCGCGCCCTCTACAAGAGAGGGGCTAACACCATCATTTAACCTTCCGGCACCGGGCAGGCGTCACACCCTATACGTCCGCTTGCGCGTTAGCAGAGTGCTGTGTTTTTAATAAACAGTTGCAGCCACCTGGTATCTTCGACCGGTTCGGGCTTAGAGAGCAAGTCTCATCACCCTACGCCGGCGTGCCTTCTCCCGAAGTTACGGCACCATTTTGCCTAGTTCCTTCACCCGAGTTCTCTCAAGCGCCTTGGGATTCTCTCCCTGACCACCTGTGTCGGTTTGGGGTACGGTCGCACATGATCTGAAGCTTAGAGGCTTTTCCTGGAAGCGTGGCATCAGTGACTTCCTGACCGTGGTCAGTTCATCTCGTGTCTCGGCCTTAAGGGTCCGGATTTACCTAAACCCTCAGCCTACTCACTTTCACCAGGACAACCAACGCCTGGCTCACCTAGCCTTCTTCGTCCCCCCATCGCAACCATGTCCGGTACGGGAATATTGACCCGTTTCCCATCGACTACGCCTTTCGGCCTCGCCTTAGGGGCCGACTCACTCTGCTCCGATTAGCGTCGAACAGAAACCCTTGGTCTTCCGGCGAGGGTGTTTTTCACACCCTTTATCGTTACTCATGTCAGCATTCGCACTCGTGATACCTCCAGCAGACTTCTCAATCCACCTTCATTGGCGTACACGACGCTCCTCTACCGCGAATTCCTATCGAAATAGAAACTCACCCGTAGCTTCGGTACCTGGTTTAGCCCCGTTACATCTTCCGCGCAGGCCGACTCGACTAGTGAGCTATTACGCTTTCTTTAAAGGATGGCTGCTTCTAAGCCAACCTCCTAGCTGTCTGAGCCTTCCCACATCGTTTCCCACTTAACCAGGATTTCGGGACCTTAGCTGACGGTCTGGGTTGTTTCCCTTTTCACGACGGACGTTAGCACCCGCCGTGTGTCTCCCACGCGTTACTCACCGGTATTCGGAGTTTGCCTCGGGTTGGTAAGTCGGGATGACCCCCTAGCCGAAACAGTGCTCTACCCCCGGCGGTACTACGTGAGGCGCTACCTAAATAGCTTTCGAGGAGAACCAGCTATCTCCGAGCTTGATTAGCCTTTCACTCCGATCCACAAGTCATCCAAATCTTTTTCAACAGATCCTGGTTCGGGCCTCCAGTTGATGTTACTCAACCTTCACCCTGCTCATGGATAGATCGCTCGGTTTCGGGTCTATATCCAGCGACTGTGTCGCCCAGTTAAGACTCGGTTTCCCTACGGCTCCCCTATACGGTTAACCTCGCCACTGAATATAAGTCGCTGACCCATTATACAAAAGGTACGCCGTCACCCAACAAGTGGGCTCCGACTGCTTGTACGCACACGGTTTCAGGATCTATTTCACTCCCCTCTCCGGGGTTCTTTTCGCCTTTCCCTCACGGTACTGGTTCACTATCGGTCAGCCAGGAGTATTTAGCCTTGGAGGATGGTCCCCCCGTCTTCAGTCAAGGTTTCTCGTGCCCCGACCTACTCGATTTCACATGATCAGATTTTCGACTACGGGGCTATCACCCGCTACGGCCAGACTTCCCAATCTGTTCGCCTAATCAGTCACATGCTTAAGGGCTGGTCCCCGTTCGCTCGCCGCTACTAGGGGAATCTCGGTTGATTTCTTTTCCTCAGGGTACTTAGATGTTTCAGTTCCCCTGGTTCGCCTCGTACACCTATGTATTCAGTGCACGATACTCATCTTATGATGAGTGGGTTTCCCCATTCAGAAATGCCCGGGTCACAGGTTGTTGCCACCTCACCGAGCCTTATCGCAGGCTACCACGTCTTTCATCGCCTCTGGCTGCCTAGGCATCCACCGTGTGCGCTTCATTGCTTGACCCTATAACCCGAAGGAGTCTGGATGTCGCAATGATCACGTTTCATTTTGCCGGATACGCTGACGCGTATCACAATTTAAGAAGCACTTCTTACGAAGTGTTCTTGTCAGCATGATATACATTGTTAAAGAGCGACTGCTATAAGCAGTGATAAGCGTTCTTTCCTATTAAAAAAGAAAAAGACCTTTAAGCTTTAAAAGCTATTTTTTCTTTTTAACGTGAAAAAAGAGTCACTTATCACTGCGCATCAACAGCATTCTGATCAGGTAATTCATTGTGGACGCTTACCAACTGTGACGCATCGTTTAAGGAGGTGATCCAGCCGCAGGTTCCCCTACGGCTACCTTGTTACGACTTCACCCCAGTCATGAACCACACCGTGGTGATCGCCCTCTTGCGTTAGGCTAACCACTTCTGGTGCAGTCCACTCCCATGGTGTGACGGGCGGTGTGTACAAGGCCCGGGAACGTATTCACCGTGACATTCTGATTCACGATTACTAGCGATTCCGACTTCACGGAGTCGAGTTGCAGACTCCGATCCGGACTGAGACCGGCTTTAAGGGATTCGCTGACTCTCGCGAGCTCGCAGCCCTTTGTACCGGCCATTGTAGCACGTGTGTAGCCCTACCCGTAAGGGCCATGATGACTTGACGTCGTCCCCACCTTCCTCCGGTTTGTCACCGGCAGTCTCCTTAGAGTTCCCACCATTACGTGCTGGCAAATAAGGACAAGGGTTGCGCTCGTTACGGGACTTAACCCAACATTTCACAACACGAGCTGACGACAGCCATGCAGCACCTGTCTTACAGTTCCCGAAGGCACACCAGAATCTCTTCCGGCTTCTGTAGATGTCAAGGGTAGGTAAGGTTCTTCGCGTTGCATCGAATTAAACCACATGCTCCACCGCTTGTGCGGGCCCCCGTCAATTCATTTGAGTTTTAACCTTGCGGCCGTACTCCCCAGGCGGTCGACTTATCGCGTTAACTTCGCCACAAAGTGCTCTAGGCACCCAACGGCTGGTCGACATCGTTTACGGCGTGGACTACCAGGGTATCTAATCCTGTTTGCTACCCACGCTTTCGCACCTCAGTGTCAGTGTCAGTCCAGAAGGCCGCCTTCGCCACTGGTATTCCTCCCGATCTCTACGCATTTCACCGCTACACCGGGAATTCTACCTTCCTCTCCTGCACTCTAGCCTGACAGTTCCGGATGCCGTTCCCAGGTTGAGCCCGGGGCTTTCACAACCGGCTTATCAAGCCACCTACGCGCGCTTTACGCCCAGTAATTCCGATTAACGCTTGCACCCTCCGTATTACCGCGGCTGCTGGCACGGAGTTAGCCGGTGCTTCTTCTGCGAGTGATGTCTTTCCTACCGGGTATTAACCGATAGGCGTTCTTCCTCGCTGAAAGTGCTTTACAACCCGAGGGCCTTCTTCACACACGCGGCATGGCTGGATCAGGGTTGCCCCCATTGTCCAATATTCCCCACTGCTGCCTCCCGTAGGAGTTCGGGCCGTGTCTCAGTCCCGATGTGGCTGATCATCCTCTCAGACCAGCTACGGATCGTTGCCTTGGTAAGCCATTACCTTACCAACTAGCTAATCCGACATAGGCTCATCCAATAGCGGGAGCCGAAGCCCCCTTTCTCCCGTAGGACGTATGCGGTATTAGCCTGGGTTTCCCCAGGTTATCCCCCACTATCGGGCAGATTCCTATGCATTACTCACCCGTCCGCCGCTCGTCAGCATCTAGCAAGCTAGATCTGTTACCGCTCGACTTGCATGTGTTAGGCCTGCCGCCAGCGTTCAATCTGAGCCATGATCAAACTCTTCAGTTTAAGATCTATGCGGTTCTTGCCTGTCACCGAAGCAACAGAAGCGAACCAAACTTGGCTCAAGGTTCAAACGAATTCATTCAAAACAGATCCCAAAGGACGAATCCTTTAAAACCTTATTGCTTGAGTCGCTTGCCTTGATATTCGGTGATTTGTCACCAACATCAGCAAGCGCCCACATGAATTACCTGATCAAATTGTTAAAGAGCTGTTTCGCTGTACTGGTTACTGTGAAAGCAACCCGGCGGGCCGTTGAACTGGCTTGCCGCAGCGAGGAAGGCGTATTCTACGCAGTTCCTGATGTTTGTCAATCGCTGTTTTTTTAGCGAGTGAGGCGAACGCTACAACCTGCTCTAACCTCCTGACAAACCGAAGGTTTTCACCTTCATTCACCGCTGGAAACGCTTGGCGTCCCCGGCAGCGGATGCGTACTTTACGGTTTCGTGGCCGCGTTGGCAAGGGCTTTTGTAGAAAAATTACAGATTAGCCGCTGTTAGTGGATTAAACCCCTTCGGTGCCACCCTCGTTGGCGGTTACACTAGCCTCATCTACCACATTGCTGAGGTCCGCCATGAGCCACCACCTGCTAACTGTCGACTCATTAAACCGTGAAAGCGTTGATCATTTACTGCGTGTTGCTGCGCGCATGGAGCCAATCGCTCAACGACGTCAAGTGACGCGTGTGTTGGAAGGGGCCGTACTCGGCAATCTATTTTTTGAAGCCAGCACACGAACACGGGTCAGCTTTAATGCAGCCTTTTGCCGTTTGGGCGGCAGCGTGTGCGATACCACTGGCTTTACCTTCTCCTCTATGGCGAAGGGCGAGTCACTCTACGACACCAGCCGGGTAATGAGTGGCTACTGTGACGCCATTGTAATGCGCCACCCCGATCAGGGTTCAGTGGCTGAATTTGCTGCAGCTACTAATGTACCAGTGATTAATGGCGGCGACGGCCCTGGCGAGCACCCCAGCCAAGCGCTGCTTGATCTTTATACGATTGATAAAGAGTTTCAGCGCTTGGGTAAATCGCTGACCGGTGCACATATCTTACTCACCGGCGATTTAAAATATGGCCGCACCGTCCATTCACTGATCAAGCTCTTATCACTCTATGATCCGCTGCGCATTACGCTGGTATCACCGCCAGGTCTTGAAATGCCCTCAAAACTGATTGATCTAGTGGCATCGCGCGGCCATCGCATTGAGCAGCGCGACTCATTAGCCAATGACTTTGCAGATTTGGATGTGGTGTATACAACGCGTATTCAGAAAGAGCGCTTTACCGACGAGATGAATGAGAGTTTCCAGGGGCTTTCCGATGACTTTATGGTCAACCGCGATTTTCTGGACCAGCGCTGCAGCCAAAGCACGATAGTGATGCATCCGCTGCCTAGGGATAGCCGCCCCGGTGCGAATGATTTAAGCGTGGATCTTAACGGCGACCCGCGCCTGGCGATTTTCCGCCAAACCGATAACGGCATTCCCATGCGGATGGCGATTTTCGCAACATTACTAAAGGTCGACGAACTAATTGAGCAGGAGTTACGGGCGGTTCGTTGGTACGTACCGACTCAAACAGGCACGCTAGATCGCTAAAAGAAGGGATTTATAGGCGTTACAGCGAAAGACGCCCGCCGGGTAAACCTTCCTGGTGGGCAAACCAGCCCTCAAGAATAAGAATAGCGGCAATGCCATCGACACTATCTTGCCGATAGTTGCCTTTATGCCCCGCCTCGCGAGCTATCATTTTCGCTTCTCGCGTGGTGCCACGCTCGTCGACCATTGCACACGGTTTACCAAAACGGCCATGCAAACGGTTACCGAACTTGCGCGCACGGGTGCTCATATCTGATTCGCTACCGTCCATATTCAGAGGCAATCCCACCACTAACAGATCCGGCTGCCACTCGTTAAGCAGCCGTGACACGACATTCCAATCGGGAATCCCATCCCGCGCCGTCAGCGGAGTGAGCTCGCGCGCACTGCGCAGTAACTCGTTGCCCACCGCCACACCGATACGCCGAGTGCCGTAGTCAAAGGCCAGGATTAAGCGCTGCCCCGCTTCGGCCATCAGGCGTGCCCCGCGTCTCGGGTCATTAGGTTAAGATCAATACCCAGCAAACCTGCCGCCGCGGTTAAGCGCTCAACGGGCGGGGTATTGAAGAGTACGCTGCTCTCGGCTTCTACCGTTAGCCAGCTGTTCTCCTTCAACTCTTCTTCCAACTGCCCCACTTCCCAGCCCGCGCAGCCTAAGCAGACTAAAAAGTGCTCGGGTCCCTCGCCAGCAGCAAAGGCCTGGAGAATATCCAGCGAGGTGGTCAGCGCAATGCCATCCTCCACCTGGATACTCGAGTCCCACTGCTGGCTATCGCCGACATGCAGAATAAAGCCACGGTCTTTATGCATCGGCCCGCCGTAATAAACCGGCGCATTACGGTGCGGGCTTGCCTCACCACCCAGTTCCAGTTGATCAAACAGGGCTTCAAGGGTGATCTCTAACGGTCGGTTAGTAATCACCCCCATGCAGCCATTGTTATCGTGATCGCAAAGATAGATCAGACTACCGGCAAAATTAGGGTCTTCTAAATGTGGCATGGCCATTAAAAAGTGATGTTTCAAACTTTGCATGCGTCTCCCACTGCCTGTTGGTACTCCAACAGGCATAACGTAATAAGTGTCATTATAAGAGTGAAGCCGCGCTTAGGCTAAGCGGCGCTCAATGGCATCCAGCAGCAAACCGGCGATATTCGTTCCCCGCTGGTCATCTATTTCACGTACGCAGGTGGGGCTGGTGACGTTGATTTCAGTAATATAGTCACCGATCACATCGAGACCAACGAACATTAAGCCCTTGTCACGAATCATTGGCTGCACCTGTTGAATAAGCCAATGGTCACGTTCGGTGAGTTCACGACTGACGCCCCGCCCACCAGCAGCCAAGTTGCCACGGGTTTCGCCCGCTGACGGAATGCGCGCCAGGCCAAAGGGTACGGGTTCACCATCGACCAAGAGAATGCGCGTATCGCCATCCTTAATTTCGGGAAGATAACGCTGCGCCATGATTTGGCGTTGGCCGCGAAAGGTAAGCTGCTCAATCACTGCGCCGATATTGCGACCATCCGGCCCAATATGAAAAATACCGGTACCGCCCATGCCATCCAGCGGTTTGAAGATCACATCGCCGTGCTCGGCGTGGAAGGCGCGCAGTACATCATCGCGGCTTGCGACTATCGTGGGTGCACAGCACTGAGGGAACTGCTGGGCAAACAGCTTTTCATTACACTGCAGCAGCGCCGCCGTGGGATTAACCACCAGCACCCCTTCACGTTCGGCAAAGCCCAAAAGATGTACGGCGTTAGTAAAATCAGCATCGACGGGCGGGTCTTTACGCATCAACACTACGTCCAGCTCAACCAATGGGCGCGCAGAAGGTTCGCCCAAATCGTACCAGTGGTTGGGATCACGGTGCACCGTTAACGGCCGCATGCGCGCGTAGGCTTGCCCCGCATTCAAGAAAAGATCTTCCTGCTCCATATAGTGCAGGGTATAGCCTCGTTCCTGGGCGGCCCATAGCATGGCCATGGTGGTGTCTTTCTTGTAAGCGATGTCGCTGATGGGATCCATCACAACGCCGAGATGCAGATTTGATTGGCTCATCGGGGGCACTATCCAAACATGAACAATAGAGGCCCAGTATGCCGCACTGCCCGCTAGGCTCCAACTGCCCCAGCTCACTACTCACTCAGCGCGCCGGGCACTAAGCGAATAGCGTCAGGCTCGAGGGTGATCAACTGCTGCTTGTAAAGCCGCCCAATGGCCTGTTTATAGGCACTTTTACTCACGCCTAAGCGTGCTTTAACTTCATGGGCAGGGCTTTTATCACCCAGCGCCAAATAGCCACCACTTTCACGCAGCGCCTGCAGGATCTTGTCGCCGACCACATCGAGCCGGGCAGCGCCTGGCGGTAGTAGCGAGATATTTAAGCGACCGTCGTCACGGCGCTGCTTCACATAGCCCTTAACTGATTGGCCGCGGCGTAGCGGTTGAGTAACGTCATCTTGATAAATGAGTCCCCAGTAGCGGTGATTGACCACTACTTTCATCCCCAAATCGGTACGCTCAGCAACCACGACGGCCACCTCATCGCCTTTTTCCAGGGCCCAGGCGTCATCCGCCAGAAAGCGATCCAGCTTCATCGTGGCCACTGGCCGCCCCTGGTCATCGCTATACAGCATTACCAGCACGCGCTTGCCGGGATCAGGGCGAAAATGTTGCTCGCTAAAGGGCAGCAACACGTCTTTCGGCTGGCCCCATTGCAAAAATGCGCCAATGTTATTGACGGCCGTGACCGTTAGATACGCCACTTCGCCCAACTGGGCAGATGCATCGCTGGCGGATCGGGGGGATGAGTGTGACTCACGGACCATGGGGAACGTCCTTCAAGGAATATAGAACAACATTATGGTGTCTGGCACACACAGGGCAAAGCGAGTTGTCGATTTTTTAGTGGTCGAAAACGCTTGTGGCACCTGAAAAAGCAATCACCTCACAACCTGCTACTATCAAAACACTAGACAAAATTAGGCGTAGGGGAGCGAACATGGAAGGGTTCACGCTTTTTGATACGGTAGTGCTGATCGGTTATATCGGCCTTATTGCCTGGATTGGTTCGCGTTTTGGCAAAGACCAGCACAATCCTGAGGACTACTTTCTAGGCGGCCGCAAAATACCGGGCTGGGCGATTGGCCTTTCGGTGATGGCGACTCAAGCCAGTGCCATCACCTTTATCGGAGCACCTGGCTGGGGCTTCGAGGGCGGCCTTGAACGCTTGGTGACGTTTATCAATGTACCTTTGGCCATGATCGTGTTGATTTTGGTGTTGGTGCCTATTTTTCACCGCGCGGGCATCTATAGCATCTACGAACTGTTGGAACGTCGCTTTGGCCCGGCCACGCGTACCCTTACCGCCCTGCTGTTTCTTATTGCCCGCGGCCTCGCCACTGGCGTGGTGCTTTATGCGCCAGCGTTAGTGCTGGCGGTGGTAACCGGCTGGAGCGTCAACCTTACTATTATCATCATGGCGGTACTGGCCATCAGCTATACCGTCATGGGCGGCATCAGCGCCGTCATCTGGACGGATGTTTTGCAAATGTTCGTGCTCTGGTTTGGCGCACTATTAAGCATCTTCTTTTTGGTAACCAGCCTTCCCGGCGGCTGGGGAGATGTGTTCAGCTTTGGTGCGGCCAGCGGCATGTTCAACGCCATTGATTTGTCCTTCGACCCCAGCGTGACCTACTCGCTATGGGCGGGGCTGTTCGGTGGGTTTTTCCTGCATGTGGCTTACTTCGGCACCGATCAGAGCCAGATACAGCGTGTCTTATCCAGCCCTTCGGTGCTCGATGCCCAGCGCTCGTTGCTGATTGGCGGTTATCTACTGATTCCACAGATGCTGCTATTTCTATTTATTGGCGTCATTTTGGCGACCTATTACCAGCAGCATGGGCTAACGCCCCCTGATGACCTCAATGAGCTGTTGCCCCGCTATGTCGTCAACGCGTTCCCTTCAGGCATGGCCGGGCTGGTGATTGCCGGGGTGTTTGCTGCGGCCATGTCGAGCCTCGACTCGGCGCTCAACTCGCTGTCGGCGGTGACCGTACGGGATTTTTATAGCCGCTATCTCAAACCCAATGCCAGCGATGCCCATTACTTAAAAGCCTCACGGCTAGCCACTATTTTCTGGGGGCTCTATGCCACGCTGTTTGCTTTTTTTGCAGGTAACCTAGGGCCCGTGATCGAGGCGGTCAACCAGATTGGCTCCTGGTTCTATGGGGCACTGCTCGGTACCTTTTTGCTGGCTATTTTCAGTCACCGTTCCAATGCTCGCGGCGCAATGGCTGGGCTCATTACCGGCATGTTTGCCGTATGGGCAGTCTCTGCGCTACTCGATATCTCCTGGCTGTACAACAACACGGTCGGCGTAGCGGTGTCGATGACCGTTGGCTATCTCGTTAGCCTGACAGCGCCAGCCCCCAGCCAAGAACAGTTAAGCGATGTGATGATGGCAGAAGCCGCGCCAGACATGCAGGCCGTGCTGGCATCCAGAGCTGATAACGCCCAGGTGATTGGCAAAGAGGCCCGCCTGACGCGCCGACGCTGTATCGGCTTATTTATTTGGTTTTGCATCATGCTGGGCATGTTAGCGCTGCTACAGGGTTGGGCGAATGAGTGGTGGGCGAATGGTTGAGTGCTTAACGCTAGCCCGGCGTATTGATACGACAGCGGCTCAAAAGCGGCTACAGCGTCTTGGGGCCAATGCTTGCGAACCGGCCTGGGTTCGCCTGTGGGCCGCAGGCTTGGGAGTGGCTGATGGCAAGCCAGGGGCGTGGTTACTCTCTGCTCATGAAATGCGCCGCGCACTACTATTGGTGGGGGCCGAACTACCCGCTCAAAAAGAAGAACTCAGTGCAGGCGTTAAAATTGATAGCGGTTCACCGCCAACGCCAAAAGCGCTGGACCGACTGTGGCTATGGGAACGCATAGCCACCCCGCGCCACTGGCGAATCCAGATGCTGGATAGCACGCCCGTACCGATATGGCTGCCCTGCTGGCTGGGCTACGCACGTGGCCGACAACTCCGTTTAACGGTGATCAGTGGGCTATCGGGAGAAACGCTACCGATGCTTAAGCCCATCGTGCTTAAGGGGCTTCAACAGGCCTATCGTAATGGTCAGGAATCAGCGACAAAAGCGCGAAGGGAAAAGGCAGTTTGATAGAGTTTTGCTGATAGTAAGTGCTTACAAATCGCCAAAGTAGTGTTGTAGCAGGGAAAGCGCCACTATTGGTGCTGTTTCTGTTCGCAATACCCGGGGACCGAGCGTTAGCGGCGTAAAGGTAGCGACTTGAGCGGCAGCGATATCGCTTTCGCTCAAACCGCCTTCTGGACCAATCAATAGCGCCACCGCAGCCGGTCGGTCTTGGCGATCAAACGCATTGCCGGTCGCTAGATGCAGCATCAAGCGCAGCGGCTCCTGGCGCTCTGCAAGCCATGCTTGAAGCGCCATAGGCGGATGCACTGGCGGCACCACCGCTCGACCGCTCTGCTCGCAGGCGCTGGCAGCCACCGCTTGCCAGTGCGCCAGCTTTTTATCTTCACGGTCGCCTTTCAATCGCACTTCGCCGCGCTCGGTATAAAGCGGGGTAATGGCTGCCACCCCCAACTCAACGGCTTTTTGAATGGCGTAATCCATTCGATCGCCTTTGGAGATGGCTTGTCCTAAATGGACAGACAGCGGCGACTCACCACTGCCCGGCCACACTGCCTCGACTCGCGCAAGCGTCTGCTTGCGGCTAACGTCCACCAAGCGCACCCCGGCCTCAAGGCCTTGGCCGTCAAATAGCACCAGCGGCGCGCCTTCCCCCATGCGCAATACCCGGGTGACATGACGAGCAGGCCCTTCCGGCAGTGCCAGCTCACTCCCTGCTACCAAAGCAGCAGGCACATAGAGGCGTGGCATTTTGCCGTGTTGGGCATACCAATCAGCGGCGTGGGTTGCTGACAAGGCGTTTGACATCGCTTAGTGGGTGTTCTCTTCAGCTTGTTTGGCTTCGCGCTGCTTGCGCTGGGCGTACATCGCTTCGAAGTTAACCGGCGCCAGCATCAGCGGCGGGAAGCCACCACGGTTGACCAGATTATCGACGCACTCGCGGGCATAGGGGAACAGCAAGTTAGGGCAGAAAGCACCCAACGTTTGATCCAGCTGTGCGCCTTCGATACCGGCAATGCGGAACAGGCCGGCCTGCTCAACTTCGGCCAGAAAAGACGTTGTGCCCGTTTCGTTGTCGTTCACCTGAGCGGTCACCTTGACCACGACTTCGTACTGATCGTCAGCAATCTTGGTGCTGGTGGTATTCAGATCCAGGTTCACCTTGGGTTTGAACGCCTGCTTAAATACCGACGGGGAATTCGGCGCTTCAAACGAAATATCTTTTACGTAAATGCGCTGCAGCGAAAACTTCAGCTGCGGCTTTTCATCCGTTGCGGCACCGGCCTGTGGGGTATTGTTATCTTCCGCCATGATAAAACTCCTGATTGTTCATTAAATAAAAGTAACGTCGCTTACTTCTTAACCACCGGCAGACCATCGCCTTGCCACTGCGCCATACCGCCTCTTAACTTGTAAGCGCGCTCAAAGCCTGCTTTGGCGAGTTTGGCCTGTGCGGCACCAGAACTCTGGCCGTGCTTGCATACCACGATGATCGGCTGGGCTTTTACTTTTTCCAGTTCGTTCATGCGGCTATCGAGGTTGCTCTGGGGAATATTGCGTGCTCCCGCGATATGCCCGGCTTTGAAGTCTTTGCTTTCACGGATGTCCAGCACCACCGCGTCTTCGCGGTTGATGAGCTGAGTGGCCTGCGAAGCAGTCAGTGCATTTGTAGAGGCGCTACGCGTTTCATAAATGATCCACGCGATTAGCACCAGCAAAAATGCCCCGACTAGCAGGGGGTGGTTCTGTACGAATTCGAACACCTGATCGATCATCGCGAACACAATCTCTTGGTCAATGCAGAAAAAAGCGGCCTAACCGCTGCCAAAACGCGACAAGTATACACGTCAGATAGCTTCCCGCGCAGGCCTAGGAGCCTGTCCGGATTAGCCGATCGTCGCGAGAAGCACGGATTTTGAGCCAAATTTATCGATCAATTGAGGCGAATAGCGCGCTATTTAACGAAATTGATCGACTAAAGTTGGCCAAAATACCGGGATTCGCAGTAGATCAGTGTTAAGCCGGGCAGGCTCCTAACTCATGACGCCTGGCAGTTGCCTGCGTTATGATGCCCCAAGCGTGCGCCCGTCGCGACCCCGAATTTTCGCGTCGCTCGGTTTGCCAATCTTTACGAGGTTTTTATGGATACGTCACGTACCCCGCGCCCAGTGGCGCTGATTATTCTCGATGGCTACGGCCACAACCCCGATAGTGACCACAATGCCGTCGCTGCTGCCCATAAACCGGTGATGGATAAATTGTGGGAAAACCGCCCGCACACCTTCGTTCATACCGATGGTCTTAACGTGGGGCTCCCCGAAGGCCAAATGGGTAACTCGGAAGTCGGGCATATGAATATTGGTGCCGGGCGTATCGTGTATCAGGACTTCACTCGCATCAGCAAGGCGATTGAAGACGGCGACCTGGATGTTAATGAAAACCTTACCCAACCGATCGACGAAGCCGTCGCCAACGGCAAGCCGGTACACCTGATTGGCCTGCTCTCCCCCGGTGGCGTCCACAGCCATGAAGAGCACTTTATTGCCATGGCCGAATTGGCCGCACGCCGCGGTGCTCAGCGTATTTTCATTCACGCCTTTCTCGATGGTCGCGATATGCCACCGCAAAGCGCGCTATCCTCAATAGAGCGTGCCAATGCTCGGCTAGCAGAGCTGGTAGGCGCTGATAACGGCTTTGTAGCGTCAATTATTGGCCGCTTTTATGCCATGGATCGAGACAACCGCTGGGAACGAGTAGAGCAAGCCTATCGCCTGCTCACCGATGGCCAGGCGGAGCACTACGCCACCAGTGCCGAAACTGCGCTACGCGACGCCTACCAGCGCGGTGAAACCGACGAATTCGTGACGGCGAGCAGCGTACCGCAGAAAGACGGCAGCAAAGCGCATGCGGTTACCCTACAAGATGGTGATGCCGCTATTTTCCTTAATTTCCGCTCCGACCGCGCCCGAGAATTGACCCGCGCCTTTGCCGAACCGGATTTCAAGGGCTTCGAGCGGCGTGTATGCCCTAAGCTTGCGGGCAAGGGGCTGGTGATGATGACCCAGTACGCCGCTGATATCCCTGCCCCTGCCGCTTTCCCGCCGTCGGATCTCAACGACACCCTAGGGCAAGTCGTCGCCAAGCGCGGCTTGAAACAGCTGCGTATCGCCGAAACCGAGAAGTATCCGCACGTGACGTTCTTCTTTTCGGGCGGTAATGAAGCCGAATACGAAGGCGAAGAGCGCATCCTGGTGCCCTCGCCACGTGATGTGCGAACTTACGATGAAAAGCCTGAAATGAGTGCCTTTGAGATCACCGACAAACTGGTAGAGGCCATTGATGACGGCCGCTTCGACCTGATCGTTTGCAACTACGCCAACGGTGACATGGTCGGCCACACCGGTGATTTCAACGCCGCGGTAAAGGCCATTGAAACCGTTGATACCTGTGTGGGCCGTGTCGTTGAAGCGATTGAGCGCGCTGGCGGCGCCTGCTTGATTACTGCCGACCACGGCAATGCCGAGCAAATGGTGCACCCCGAAACGGGCGCTCCCCAAACCGCCCACACGACCTTTGTAGTGCCGCTGATTTACGCCGGTGAACGCCCTGCCACGCTTGAGGAGGGCAAACTATGCGACCTAGCGCCCACCCTGTTAGCCATGATGGATCAGCAACAGCCCGAGGCGATGACTGGAAAATCATTGATTCACTTTAAATAATGCGCACTTGCTGGCATGTGGCAGGGGTACTCCTGCTGGCGCTTATTTATGCGCCGGCAGGCATCGCCCAACAGGATGAAGGCGCGGCGCGCCAGCAGCTGGATGCGATTGGCCAGGAGATCGAATCCGTCGCCCAGCGCCTCAGTGCCACCGGGCAGGCCCGCGATGACGCAGAACGCGAGCTCCAGCAGGTCGAAACCGAACTTGCCGAGACGCATCAGCGCTTAGACGCCTTGCAAGCTGAACGCCGCCAGCTAAATGATGAAACGACTCAGCTACGCCAGCACCGCGACCGGCTTGAGAGTGAACGCGATGACCAGTATGCCGCGTTAAGCCAGCAGCTTTCAGCGCTTTACCGACTAGGCCCAACCCCGCAGCTCAAACTACTGCTTAACCAAGGCGATCCGGCTGAGCTTGATCGCATGCAGGCGTACTTAAACCGGCTAACGGACGCTCGCAATCGCCGTTTGAGTGATATTGCCCGCCTCGATTCTGCCCTGGCCGATACCCAGCGTGAATTAGCCGAGCGGCAAGCGCGTCTTGATGACTTGGCCGAGGAGCTTGAAGAACAAAGCGCGCTGCTTGCCGAGCGCACGACCGAACGGCGTGGCGTTGTTTCTAACCTGGATGACCGTTACGGCAGCGAAGAAGAGCGGCTAACCGATCTCAATCAAAGCCGCGAAGAAGCCGAACGGGTGCTGCGCAATATCCAAGCCGAGATGGCAAAACTTGCCGAACCATCGCCCACTACGCATATTGTCAGTACCCAAGGTGATTTACCTTGGCCAGTACAGGGCTCCATCAGTAGCAATTTCCACCATCGCGATGGTGTGCACTACAACGGCATTGTCATTCAAGCCAACGCAGACACGCCGGTGACCGCTGTTCATACCGGCCGCGTAGTGTTTGCCGACTGGATGCGGGGGTTTGGCAACCTGCTCATTATCGATCATGGCGACCAAATCATGACGCTGCACGCACACCTGCAGCAGTTCAGCGTTAGACCTGGACAGCAGGTCAGCCGCGGCGATGAAATCGGCCGTGTGGGGGTCAGCGGTGGCCAGAACCGCGCCGCGCTTTACTTTGAAGTGCGCCGAGGCGGTGAACCCATTAATCCGCAGCGTTGGATTGCGCGCCGCTGACGGGATAAGCTGCACTATTATAAATATCTCAGTTTATAAATGACTCAGTTGTTAATGTTATTCCAGCTACTATTTCAAGGTGACGCACCACGACGCCACCTATCGCCCTGCGGAGTCTGCATGACGCTATCTGTTACCGGGGTATCCACCCCCGCCAAGCGCTTCTTGGCTACCCTGCTGCCGATTGTTTTACTGTCGGCCCCGCTACCGTTACTTGCTCAACCAGCCAGTAGCAGCGTGGTGGATGAGCCTGTCTCTAACGAACTCCCCCTTGAAGATATCCAGACCTTCGCCGAGGTGTTTGAACGCATCAAACGTGCTTACGTTGAAGAGGTCGACGATCGCACGCTGCTGCGCAATGCCATGCGCGGCATGCTGAGCGAGCTTGACCCCCACTCCGCCTACCTGGACGAGGAGGAGTACCAAAGCCTGCGAGAGTCGACCCAGGGCGAATTTGGCGGCATTGGTATCGAAGTGGGCACAGAGAACGGCCAATTGATGGTCATCACGCCTATCGATGACACCCCGGCCTCACGCGCCGGTTTACAGTCCCGCGACATTATCGTGGCCATCGACGGTACGCCTACCGACAGCATGTCGCTGCAGGAAGCGGTAACCCTGATGCGCGGCGAACCCGACACAGAGATTCGCATTAGCGTGCTGCGTTCAGGGGAAGACACGCCGCGCGAGTTCACCCTAACCCGCGAAATTATTCGCAGCGAGAGCGTTAAGCACGAGCTGCTTGAACCGGGTTACGGTTACCTACGCATCAGCCAATTCCAATCGCGCACGCCTGATCAGGCCCGCGAAGCGCTGGAGCGCATGGCACAGGATCAGCCACTGGAAGGGTTGATACTCGATTTACGTAATAATCCCGGCGGTGTGCTGCAGGCCGCCGTTGGCATTACCGACCTGTTCCTGGACGAAGGGCTGATCGTCTATACCGAGGGTCGCCTCTCGGATACCGAAATGTCGTTCTCTGCCTCCCCCACCACGCCGGCTAGTGATGTGCCGCTGGTGGTGCTGATCAACGGCGGCAGTGCGTCAGCGGCAGAAATTGTCGCCGGTGCGCTGCAGGATCAACGACGCGGCGTCATCATGGGCACCGATAGCTTTGGCAAGGGGTCAGTGCAGCAGATCATGCCGCTAGGCAATGGCGAAGGCTTGAAGCTGACGACAGCGCTCTACTACACCCCCAACGGGCGCTCTATCCAGGCCCAGGGTATTGAACCCGATGTAGAAGTGGTCCGCGGTCGCCTGGAAGTCGCCGAAAGCCGCCGTGAAATTCGCGAAGCCGACCTTGAAGGCCACCTAAGCGCCCAGCAGGCGCCCCGTGATCGACAGGAGATGGCCGAGCGGCTACTTGACGATTACCAGCTCAGCGAAGCACTCAACCTACTCAAGGCACTTAATGTGGTGGATCGCCAGCGGCGTTAACGACAGCCTAATTTAACGGCACGTGAGCGGCAGGCGGCCACGCTCTCCGGTCGCCTGCCGCATCAATACACGCTTCAGTGGCACCAACTGGTTCATGCCGCTCATGCCCAGGTTGCGCATCAGCGTCAACGCCGGATCGTGACTGCCAAACAGTACCTTAAAGCCCTTCATCAACCCCAGCATGGCGCTATTATCAAAGCGCCGACGCCGCTCATAGCGCCTTAGCGTACTCAGTTCTCCCCAAGGAGCGCCACGCTGCCATGCGTGTACCACCTCTTCGGCCAGTACCGCCGCATCCATCAGCCCCAGATTCACCCCCTGGCCTGCCAGCGGATGAATACTGTGGGCCGCATCCCCCACCAGCGCAAAATGCGGCTGCACATAGTGCCGGGCATGGCGCTGCACTAACGGAAAACGGTGGGCCTTGTCGCAGGCAGTAACGCCTCCTAGACGATGACCAAACGCTTCCCCAAGCGCCTCCCCCAGTGCGCCACGAGACAGCGCGCTCAATTCATCGGCGTGCTCTGGGGTGGTTGACCAGACGATAGAGCAGTAATGCTCATTGCCTTCCACGGTTAAAGGCAGGAATGCCAGCGGCCGGCCATCAATAAATGCTTGCCGCGCCGTGCCGCCATGAGGCTTGGCGCACTGCACCGTGGTCACGACAGCGTGCTGTTGCATATCGTCGCTGGCTACCTCAATACCCGCCATCTCACGCAGCACCGAGTGAGCACCGTCGGCGGCCACGATAAGCGGCGCGTGTAGCTGGCGCCCATCGTCAAGTATCAGCCAGTCCCCGCTAGCACGATTGCCATTGGCAGCATGGCTATTGGCACGCTGCAGCGCTTGCGGGCTAGCACCAAAAAACGTCGTGACGTTGGGATGGTCTAGCACTTGACGATTGAGTGCGGCCAGCGTGACCGTGTTCTCAACGATATGGCCAAGCACCGCCACGCCCGCCTCATCAGCGGAAAAAGCGATTTCGCCACTGCCTTCGGCATCCCACACCTGCATGCCGCGGTAGGGCGTTACACGGGTTGCCTGCATGGCGGGCCAAGCGCCCACATGCGCCAGCAAGCGCTGGGAAACCGGCGTTAATGCGCTAACGCGCGGAGCAGGTAGCGGGCCAGTGGCCTTATCAAGACCTATTGGCGCAGGCCTTGCCTCGACCAACGCGACTTTCATCCCCGCCTGTGCCAACAGCGCACAGAGCGCGGTACCGACCATGCCGCCGCCGACAATGATGGCCTCAAAGCGCTCAACCGGCGGCTTTGCAGTAGCTGAGTCAGTCTGCATAGATATCCTTTTAACTAGCGCCAGCGAGCGCAGCTATTGATTGTAGATAGCCTAGCGTTCCAGGCCCATGGCACGTCTGGCCAGTCCTCGTCTTAACGGCCCCACCAGGTTCAGGCCAATCAAGCCAGCCGCACGAGCATGGGGCAACAGCGGAAAGGAGAGCCCGAACAGCCGCACCAGGCCGTCGCTAAAGCGAATCACATTGGCGCGATCCCGTGAGCGCTGCTTCTCGAAGGCCTGCAGTGTGACCATATCCCCCAGCGGTCGCTTCGCCAGTTCCCCCTGCTCCAAGGCATCGACCAGATCCATCACCCCGCGCAGTGCTAGGTTAAACCCTTGCCCCGCGACCGGATGCAGAGCGTGGGCAGCGTTGCCCAATACCGCCAGCCCCGGCCGTACCGGTTCCTCGGCGGTTACCAGTGAGAGCGGATAAGCATGTCGGGCACCCAGCTGCGTAAACCGGCCCACTCGATCACCAAACGCCTGCTGTAGCTGAAGCAGAAATTCACGCTCCGGCAGTGCCATACGCGCTTTTTCGCTACCGCTAGGATGCGTCCATATCAACTCCATGGCTTGACCCGGCAGTGGCAGCAGGGCCATTGGCCCTTGGGCGGTAAAGCGTTCGTAAGCGACCCCCTCATGAGGCTGGCTAACGCCCACATGCGCGATCAAAGCTGTCTGCTGGTAAGGCTCTCGGCGGCTGCCAATACCCAATTGCTCTTTAAGCCCAGACCGCCCCCCATCTGCCAATACCGTCAAGCCAGCAGTAAGCTGGCTACCATCCGAGAGCTTGAGATGATGCCCGCCCGCTACGGGGGTTAGCTGCTCCACCTTCGCGGGGCAGTGCCACTCCAGCGGTAGCTCGGCTAGATGCCGATGCAGTACACGCCCCATCCAGGCGTTGGGAATCACGTGGCCCAGTGCCGCGACGCCCAGCTCGTCAGCACTCAGCCGTGTCGCCCCCAGGCGTCCACGCTCACTGATATGAATACGCTTGATCGGTGTCGCCTCATGACGCATCGCTTCCCACACACCCAACTGCTCGAAGCGCTGAGCAGAGCCTTCGGCGATCGCGCTGGCCCGTGCATCAAAGCTGGGTTGCCAGGCGCTTTCCAGCGACTGCGCCGTTAACGGTGCCGATTCAATCACGGCTACCCGCCAGCCGTAGCGCTCAATCAGCGGCGCAAGAGCACAGCCTAGGCTCGCCCCCACTAACCCACCGCCCACAATCACAATGTCATGGGTCAGCGCTTGAGCAGTGTCATGATCAGTCATCTGTTTAGCCCGTTGCATCGGCTTCTCCCTCGCCATACCGCCGCACTCTAGAGGCAACTAATAATTCGTAACGTAATTTACATAACGTACAATTAATGCTCTAAATACTGGTTATTATTTAGCCATTAAGGCCTCAATATCAGCCACCTGCTTGGGCACGTCCGCCGTCAGCACAGCATGCCCATCCTTCGTCACAACCACATTGTCTTCAATACGAATGCCAATACCGTGATAGGCATCAGGAATATCGTCATCGCTGGGAATATAGAGGCCGGGCTCTACGGTGAGTACCATGCCTGGAGCAAGGGGGCGCGGCGTTTGCTCGTCCAGGCGATAGGTACCAACATCGTGTACGTCCAGCCCCAACCAGTGTGACGTCGAGTGCAGATAAAAGCGTCGATAGCTCTCATCATCAATGCGCGCCTGAACGTCACCTTCCAGCAGGCCAAGTTCAATCAGCCCAGCGGTTAAGTCATGCACCACGCCCTGATGAATATCCGCCAGTGTGGCACCCGGCTGGACAGCGCTAACGGCGCGCACCTGGGCGTCGAGTACAACCTGATACAGCGCCCGCTGAGCATCGCTGAACCGCCCAGTGACCGGAAACGTACGGGTGATATCGCCGGCGTACAGCTCAAATTCGGCGCCCGCATCAATCAATACCAGACCGTCATCACACAGCGGCGCGCTGTTTTCAATATAGTGCAGGACACAGGCGTTGGCACCGCTGCCGACAATCGTGCTGTAGGCCGGGCCACTGGCGCCTTGCCAGACAAACTCATGCTCTAGTTCGGCCTGGAGCTGGAATTCGCTGAGCCCAGGGCGACATACTTGCATGGCACGCCGATGAGCCCGTGCGGATATCATCGCCGCATGCTTGAGCAGGGCAATCTCGGCCTCACTCTTGATCAGCCGCATGGCGTGGATCAATGGACTAATGTCCAACCAGCCCTTCAACGCTGGCCGCCCGCGCCTAAGCCCTGCCTGAGCACTGTGTAGGGCCTCTTCAGCCACGGCGACTGCCTCACCATTATCAAGGGGTAGATAGAGCAATTCGCGCCCCGTCAGCAGCTCGACCAGCTGCTCATCGCGATCCGCGTTTTCGAATGCCTGGTCAATCCCATGCTCGGCCACCACGCCAGCGGCTCCCAGCCGACGCCCTGTCCACGCTTCCATGGTGGGGTCTCGGTCCTGGCAGAACACCACGCTTTCGCCTTCTGCTCGCCCCGGCAGCAGCACCAGCAGCGCGTCCGGTTCGCGAATGCCGGTCAGGTAGTAAAAATCACTGTTCTGACGGAAGGCGAATTCACTGTCCCGTGAGCGGGTCATCAGCCCAGCGCCGGGAAGCACTACCGCGGCGTTATCCGGTAGCTGCGCCATCAAGGCATCACGGCGCTGGCGATACTCCGCTACGCTAATGGCGGGGGGGCGAGGTAACATCTCGGGCAGCACGGTCTCTGACAGCATAAAGGCTCCAGGCTAAGTGATTAATGAACGGGGGCGTCGGTTTGCTCTACTTGCGGCATGCCGGGGTGCTGCTCGGTATACAGCAGCATGGCGGCCATACGAGCATGCTCAGTCAGCGCAAACAGGTCATTTTCGTTCTCGGGGCTGTCATCAATATCGGTATCGATGCGGCCTAACCCTTCCAGGTCACTCAGTGCCTCGCGCAGCGCCTGTGACCAACGCTCACGCAATTCACTGTCAGCTACCTCGTCGACCACCTCGATAAAGCCTAGCGTCCACTCTTTCAGGCCCTGCGCCTGCTCGGCCAGTGAGAACAGTTCATCCGGCAGCAGCGGCGTATAGTCCAGGTCGCTGGCGCTGAGCGCCTCTACGGTTTGCCGCCGCCAGCCTAATAGCCGCTCGGCACTTGGCTGATCGCGTGGCTGTTCAACGCCTAAGCTCTGGCAGACTTCGTCCAACCAGTCCTCAGCACTCACATCGCGCAGCGCCAGCAGCGCGCACAAACGGCCATCCAAGAAAGCCGGAGATTGCATGCTGCCATGCAGTAGAAAAACATCCGCGACGTCAGAAAAGTCCTGACGCTCATCAATCAATGACATAGTATTTGATAACCTCGTATTCATTTGTGGCACTGGGAGTATGGGTGATAGGGCTTGCGCGTTGACCGCGCACAAGCGCCTCTCTTATAGTGAGTGGCACCTATCTTCCTGTGCTGTGATGTTAACGCATTGGGCCCCCTGCTGGCCCGTGCTGGAGTCTTTGATGAGTAATGCCAAGCGGCCAACCAAAGAAATAACCCTGTTAGGGCGCGGCTATATCATTGCCTGCGACACGGGCGAAGAAGCCAAACTTGACCGCGCCGCGCGCTATCTTGATCGCGCTATGCAGGGTATCAATGCCCAAAGCAGCGTACTGGGTAGTGAGCGAATTGCTATCATGGCGGCCCTCAATATCACCCATGAGCTGCTTGAAGCCATGGACGAACACCGCGCCGGTGAGGCGAACCTGAATCGGTTAAATGATCGCCTTGAACGGGCGTTGGCCAAAACACGCCAGCCCTAGTCATTGTTTACCTCAGGCGTTGTTTACCCATACGTTGTTTCCCCTGGACATTGTTTAAAAGCGCTACAAACGGCCTAAAAACTCAGCGAACGTTTCACCCAGCCCTTTGGCATTAGCCATCGCTCTGTTAGGATGGCGGGGTTCTCTGGGGTGTGCGCCAGTCGTTATAGTCCCTCGAGCCTATGCGTAATACCCAGGGGGCCAAATGCTAGCCAGACCCGTGTGCATGTCCGTGCGTCGGAAAGCCTGACGGTTTGGCTGCGGCCACCCACCTGAACCAGTAGGTTCAGGGCCAGAACGACAGCGGCACTCTGGAGAACACCCCTGCAAGAGAGAACCTATGCATGGAAAGCCTCCATCACGACGAGGATAAGCGCGCACTTCGCCGCTTTTTACGTCGCCAACGCCAAGCCCTTTCTCAGCATGAGCAGCGCCTTGCGGCCCAGCGCTTGTGTCAGCACCTGAAAACCCTGCCTGAAATCCGCCGCGCACGGCGTATAAGCCTGTACCTGCCCGTCAACGGTGAAATTGACCCAATGCCGCTGCTTCCCTGGCTGCGCAAACGTAACGTCGAGGTTTATTTACCTGTTTTACGTCCTTTCAGCACGAATACCCTCTGGTTCGTCGCCTACCGGCCCGATACCCCAATGGTAAAAAACCGCTTTGGTATTTGGGAGCCCGATTTACGCTTTAGCGCTCAGCAGCGCAACCGGCTACCGGCCTGGGCGCTAGATACGCTGATTGTGCCGCTGGTTGGCTTTGATGGTAATGCTAACCGCATGGGCATGGGGGGCGGATTTTACGACCGTAGCTTGGCGTTCATGCATCGCCCTGGGCCGTCGCCTACCCTGATCGGCGTCGCCCATGCCTGCCAGCAGGTGGCATCTCTGCCTGTGGAGCCATGGGACGTGCCTTTACAAGCCGTGGTCAGCGATCAAGGCGGCGTCCGCCGCCAATAAGCCGCCCACAAAAAAGGCTGACCCCATCAAGGATCAGCCTTTCTCATCTGATATCTGTTACCCGGATTAACAGTGGAGCTGCCGCAGTTGTCAGGGATTAACTACCTGACAACGCCTGTGCATAACCGGTCGCGAGCACCCCTAATGCAAACACCACCATCAACGCCATTACCATATCAGGCTTCTTACGCCGCATGCCGCTTCTCCAACACCTTTGTCGTTACCGAATGTGTGAAATCTGCCACCCTTTACTGTCGCCAACAGGGTGGCAAACTTGCTTAATTTCGCTCACGACTATAGGGCGATATGGTCACCACTGACAACAGCTTGAATGATGTTTTCCAGCCTTATTTCAAACATTTTAGTAACGTTATGTTACTGGCTGCTCTGGCATCTAGGGTAAGCAACCACTTACACACATCGTTTTGCTCATTACTGACCAGCACTAGGCCATGAACAGCCGATAAGCCGGATTATCGCTCTCGCGCCAATAGCGGTAACCGATAGCGTCTAAGTACTCTGCCACATGGGTTCGGTCGCCATTAGGCACTTGCATGCCCACCAATACTCGGCCATACGCCGCACCATGGTTGCGATAATGAAACAGCGAAATATTCCAATCGTGGGGCAGTTGGGTCAAAAAGTTCATCAATGCGCCAGGGCGTTCAGGGAACTCAAAGCGATACACCTCCTCTTCGAAGCGCTCGCTGGGTCGACCGCCGCTCAAATGGCGAATATGCAGCTTCGCCAACTCGTTATCGGTCAGGTCTTCCACCTGGTAGCCGCCTTCACGCAGCTTATCAATCACCGCCTGGCGATCTTCGCCACCGGGCTTGACCTGAACACCGACATAGATATGCGCTTCACTGCTATCGGCATAACGGTAGCTGAACTCAGTCACCATGCGCTTGCCCAGGGTACGGCAAAACTTTTTAAAGCTGCCGGGCTTCTCGGCAATGGTTACCGCCAGAATTGCCTCACGTTGCTCACCCAGCTCCGTGCGCTCGGCGATGTGCTGCAGACGATCAAAGTTGGTATTGGCCCCCGAATTGATACACAGCAGCGTCTCGCCTTCGGCACCGGTCTGCTGGATATATTTTTTCAGCCCCGCCAGCGAGAGCGCGCCGGAGGTTTCAGCCACGGCACGGGTATCCTCAAAAATATCTTTCACCGCCGCGCACATTTCATCGGTATTGACAGTAATAACACCATCAATCAGGCCTTGGATCAGTGAAAACGGTACTTCGCCGATCTGCGCAACCGCGACGCCTTCGGCAAACACGCCTACTTGGTCGAGTATCACACGCTCACCCGCCTCTAATGCAGCTTTAAGGCAGGCGCTGTCTTCGGCTTCGACACCAATCACTTTGATATCCGGACGCAGGTACTTGACGTAAGCCGCCACCCCCGCAATCAATCCACCACCGCCCACCGGTACGAAGATGGCATCCAGCCGCCCCGCATGCTGGCGCAAGATTTCCACCCCGATGGTGCCTTGTCCAGCCACCACGTCAATATCGTCAAATGGCGGAATATAGGTATAGCCGTGCTCTTTGATGAGTTCTTGCGCATGCTCGGCCGCCGCCGCAAAGGCATCCCCTTTTAGGATGACCTTGGCACCCCGGGCGCGTACCGCCTGGACTTTAATATCCGGGGTAATCCGCGGCATCACAATGACGGCTTTGACGCCCATCAACTTGGCGGCCATAGCCAGCCCTTGGGCATGGTTACCGGCGGAGGCGGCTATCACGCCTTTATCTTTTTGCGCCTGGGTGAGCTGCGCCATTTTGTTATAAGCGCCGCGGATCTTGAATGAAAACACCGGCTGTAGATCTTCGCGCTTAATCAAAATCTGGTTGTTGAAACGACGCGACAAAAAGGGTGCAGGGGTAATCGGGGTCTCACAAGCGGCTTCATAAACGCGGGCCTGGAGGATCTTTTTGACGGTTGCTTCGAGCATGCGGGTATCCCAAGGGAAGAACGTGAACGGACAAAAGCTTTTATTGGTAGCAGATTACGCCTAGTCGCGTCTAGGTCGCTATACTAGCGCCATTAACTCTTTACTGACTCACACTAGACTGACTCACTAGGCTTACTCTTTATGAACCAGGATGAACTGAAGGCCGCCGTGGCGGATGCAGCCATTGCAGAAATTAAACCTAAGCTGGAAAAGGATACCATCTTAGGTATCGGTACTGGCTCAACGGCCAATCTGTTTATTGATCGCCTTGGGCCGCTGCGCCATCTTTTTAAAGGCGCGGTGGCTAGCTCAGAAGCGAGCGCCAAACGCCTTGAAGCCTTGGGCATTGAAGTATTTGAGCTCAATAGCGTCGGCACTGTCCCTTTCTATATAGATGGTGCAGACGAAGTAAATGCTAACTTACATATGATCAAAGGCGGTGGTGCAGCGCTCACCCGCGAAAAAATCGTGGCGGCCTGCGCCGAGCGTTTTATCTGCATTGCTGATGGCTCTAAGTACGTGCCTCAATTAGGCAACTTTCCGCTACCCGTAGAAGTCATACCGATGGCACGCTCTTATGTCGCTCGCGAGCTTGTCGCACTAGGGGCAGAACCGGTCTACCGCCAGGGAGTGGTGACCGACAACGGCAACCAGATTATCGACTGCTTTGATTTCATGATCGCAGACCCGGTGGCCATGGAAGCGCGTATCAATGCCATCGTTGGAGTGGTCACCAATGGCCTGTTTGCCGCCCGTGGCGCCGATGTTCTACTGCTGGGTACAGCGGATGGCGTAGAGCGAATGGCGCGTTAATCAAAATGCGTCAATAAAGGCACTGCGTTATCGGGGCAACAGCGCTTCTAATCCAGACAGCGTCCGGGCCAATGCGCCTTTTTGTGTTTCAATCGCCGCGCAGCCAGCACGCCCAGCCTGCTGGGCGCGCTCAGGGTTAGCAAAGTAGCCCGCCAAGGCGTCTGCTAACGTATCCGGGCTATCGACCAGCGTTAGTGCCCCTGCTGCTTGAAGCGGCTCAGCCACGTCGGCAAAGTTCTCAATCGAGGGGCCGCTAAGCACCGGCCTGCCTAACGCCGCCGGTTCAAGCACATTGTGCCCGCCCAGCGGCACTAGGCTGCCCCCTACAAAGGCCACACTGCCTGCAGCATAAAGCATCGCCAGCTCACCGAGCGTATCCCCCAGGTAGACCTGGGTTTGCGCTGTCACGGGCTGCTGTTGGCTGCGGCGGCTCACTGTCCAGCCTTCGGTTTTGCAAAGCTTGGCCACCTCATCAAAGCGCTGGGGATGACGCGGTACCAGCACCAGCAGCGCGTCGGGGTAGCGCGCAAGCACTTGGCGGTGGGCCCCAAGCAGCAGTGCTTCTTCGCCGTCACGAGTCGAGCCCGCCACCCAGACCGGCCGCCCACCCCACTCCTGGTGTAAGCGCTCACCCTCTTTAGTACTGCTATCTTGGCTGACTAACTCAAACTTCAGCGAGCCAACAATGCGAGTGATTTCAGCGTTACAGCCGAGGGCATTAAAGCGTTCGGCATCTGCCGGGGATTTGGCGGCGAGCCAGCTAATGTCGGCAAGCATGCTGGTCATCAATGGGCGCAGGCGTTGGTAGCGTTTGAAAGCGCGGGGCGATAAGCGACCATTCACTATCGCCACGGGCACTGCCTGCTGGCGACAGGCGTGAATCAGGTTGGGCCACAGCTCGGTTTCAAACAGGATCGCAAGTTCGGGCTGAACGCTGCGCACAAAGCGTCTGGCAGCACCGGGAAAATCCAACGATAGGAAGCGATGAGCAAGCCTTTCTTGGTCGGCTGCGGTTTGTTCGCCAATGATTGCTTGGGCTTGCTGAGCACCGGTCGCGGTCATGGTGGAGAGTAGCAGGCTATGTGCGGGATAACGCACTAATAGCCCCTCAATCAGCGGTCGAGCGGCGCGCACTTCTCCCACCGAGGCACAGTGCAGCCAAATACGTGGCGCGGGAGGCAGCGGCCCAAGCTGCAACCCCAGCCGCTGAAGGCGGGAGTAAGTGGGTACTTGCTCACGCCAGATACGCCAGCCAATCAGCGGTGAGAGCGCATACAGGGCCGCTGTGTAGGCAAGCCGAGGCCAGGTGGATGAAGCCATTAGCGCTCGCGGTCTAAAATGGAACTAATCATCGCCGAGGTCGAAACACCATCTTCAAAGCCCAGTACCTTGACCTCTCCGCCATTAGCGATAACTGCCGCGCCCCCGGCGATATCTTCTGGCCGGTAATCGCCCCCCTTGACCAGAATATCCGGCAACACCGCTTCGATCAGCGCCTGAGGGGTGTCGTCACTAAAGGGCACCACCCAGTCGACAGCGCCCAGCCCCGCCAACACTTGCATGCGCCGGTTAAGCGGATTAATCGGACGTTTTGGCCCTTTCAGGCGGCCGATGGAGGCGTCGTCGTTAACCGCAACGATCAAACGGTCACCCAGGCGTTTGGCCTGCTCCAGATAAGCCACATGGCCCGCGTGTAGAATATCGAAACAGCCGTTAGTCATCACCACCTGCTCACCACGCAGCTGAGCGGCGCGCACGGCCTCAACCAGCACGGTAGGCTCAATCACGCCAAATTCAGCCAGCTTATCGCCGTGTAGCGCGGTGTAGAGCTCGGCGATCGAGAGCGTGGCTGTGCCCGGTTTGGCCACTACCAGCCCTGCCCCCAAATTGGCCAGCATCATCGCTTCAGGAAAGGCATGCCCTGCCGCTAATGCCAGTCCCATCAAGCCAATCACCGTATCCCCTGCCCCTGTCACATCGAAGACTTCTTGAGCCCGGGTCGGCAAATGCAGCGGCGCGTGCCCTTCGCGAATCAGCGTCATGCCTTTTTCGCTGCGCGTAATCAGCAGCGCTTCCAGCTCAAGCTCGGCACGTAGCGCTTCGCCTCTCGTGGATAGTTCCGCATCGGTTGCGCAGGCACCGACCACCGCTTCAAACTCCGTCAGGTTGGGTGTAATTAAACTCGCCCCGCGGTACTTGCTGAAATCTTGCCCTTTCGGGTCGACCAGAACCCGCTTGCCCTGGGCCCTTGCATTGGCTATCAGGTTCTCTACTCGGTTCAGCGTGCCTTTGCCGTAGTCGGAGAGAATCACTACGTCGCAGTCGGGGAGCGCCTTTTCTACCTGGGCCAATAGTTCACTGGTATCGACGCTGTCCAGGCGCTGCTCGAAATCCAGACGCAACAGTTGCTGGTTGCGACTCATCACGCGCAGCTTGGTGATCGTTGGTATTTCAGCGCTGCGCTGGAAGTAAGTGCTTACATCGGAAGCAGTCAAGCTGGCTTCGAGCAGTTTTGCATTTTCATCATCACCGACTACACCCGCCAACACTGCGTGGCCACCTAGCGAGGTAATGTTCAACGCCACATTGGCCGCGCCGCCCGGGCGGTCTTCAACATCTTCCACGCGTACCACCGGTACGGGCGCTTCCGGAGATATGCGTGAGGTACCGCCATGCCAGTAGCGATCCAGCATCACATCGCCGACCACCAGTACACGGGCATGTTCTAACGCGGTTAAATCAATCTTCATCGGTGCTCCCTGCGCTGGCAGTCAAAGCAGTATGGGTCAGCAGTGTATCCAGTTTAGCGATAACGTCATCGGCTTTTATCAGCATCATGGCGCTTGGGTGGCGCACCCGTTGACCCCAATTCACTTCGTCTACTGACTTATGTAGATAGGTGCGTACCGCCTGAGGGTAAGCATTAACCGCAAAGTCGCGCCACAAATAGGGGGCGGCCCGCTGGGGATTGGTCGACGCGTACAGGCCCAGTGCTGGGGTTCCCATCGCATTGGCCATATGAATAGGCCCGGTATCCGGCGCGATCACCGCTTGAGCGTGATCAATCAGGGCCAACACCCCTTTCAGGGAGGTGCCGCCAATGGCGTTAATCACACTACCGGGCTGGCAAAGCGCTTCGATTTGATCGCCGATTTCCCGCTCCAGGGCGCTGCCGCCACCGGTCAGCACGCTTTTGAGACCATACTGCACCCAGGCATGCTCAATGACGCTGGCATAGCCCTCCACTGACCAATTGCGAAAGTTGCGCAGGCGCACGTTGCTGCAAGGGTTGATCACTAGGTAAGGCGCCTCACCACTGATAACCTGCGCTTCGTTGCGCGCGGTGTCGGTAACCGGCAGATTCCACTCTAACCGTTCATCCTCTACCCCCAGCACCCGGGCGAAGTCCATGAATGACTCCAGTACATGGGCATTGGGGTGCGGCGCAAGCTGGTGCTGGGTGAACCAGTGCTGAGCATCTTTGGCGCGCGCCTTGTCATAGCCCACGCGTACCTTGGCTTTAAGCCCAAGGGACAGCACGCTGGCACGGATGGCCTGTTGCATATGCAGCAGTACATCGAAGCGCGTATCGGCAAGCTGTCGCCAAAGCGCACGCATTCCGGCAATACCGGTCGCTTTGTCGTAAACAACGAACTCGACCCCGGAAAGCCCCGCCAGTAGACTGTGCTCCCCCTTGCCGATAATCCAGGTAATGCGCGCATCGGGCCACTGGCGCTGCAACGCCCGTACCGTGGGCACGAGATTGCACACGTCTCCTAGAGCGGAGAGGCGCAAAATGGCAATGTGGTTAGGCTGAACAGGCAGAGAGGGCTTCATGCGCTTAGCGGCACTCCGGCAGAAAAATGGGCTGATTTTACATGATGTAGACAGTTTATGTGACGCGCCGGGAACACACCAAATGGATCCTGCTCTGTTCACTGATGAATACTGGCGTGAACAGGGATTAATAGTGGGTGAAGCCCCAGGCCGGGGCAGCAGCCTGTTTTTACAGGTAACTCCGACCGAACAGTGGGTGTTAAGGCCCTATTGCCGAGGCGGCATTGCAGCCAAGCTCAGTGAAAAACGCTACTTATGGACCGGCGCTGAGCGCACTCGAGCATTTCGCGAGCTACGATTGACTGCTGCGCTTTTCGAGCAAGGCCTGCCAGTGCCCCGTCCTGTAGCAGGCTGTGTTATCCGCTATGGGCTTACTTATGAGGCCGCGTTGATTACCGTGCGTATTGCCGGTGCAAAAGCGCTGGCCGAGCTGTTGGTCAACGATCAAGCTGATGAAGCGCTGTTACACCGCGTCGGCGGGATAATTCGACGCTTTCACCAAGCAGGGCTAGATCATGTCGACCTGAACGCGCGTAATATTTTGATCGACCCCAGTGGTGAGCCTTGGCTGATTGATTTTGACCGCTGCAGGCTGCGCTCTCCAGGGAAGTGGAGGAAAACGAATTTAGAGAGACTGGAGAGGTCTATACACAAATTTAAACCTGCTACGCCAACCTCCCCTATCATTCAAGGATATAGAGCAACAAGCTGACCTACGCTTTATTGAACTCGGTTACAGTTTTTGAATTATGAGGACTAGGCCTGGGTTAATCGACGACGACGGCGAATCTTAGGCTGCTTGAGTGCTATACGGATGCGTTCCCTCCACGATAGCGAGGACGCCAATGCCTTGCTATCAATAGGCCAAGCAGTATGGCGAGAATAGGCAATAAAGTCTTCCTGGAAAGGATGCACACATTTGGCATGCCATGGCTTAATCGACCCAATGAAGTGCACGATACGCGGATGGCGAATAGCCGTTTCCAGAGAGGCCATATGGGGAACCAGATGCGGGTAGCGCTTCTCTACAGCCGCATAGGCCGTCGGTTGAAAATTCCACTCAACCGGTAGCGAGCACCAATCCCCTTCCAGTATCCGATTCAGGGCATCCTGGTCTGGATACCGAAAGTTGTCGCCCTCTCTCTCAAGACACTCCAGAGCCCTTTCACCCACACGCTTTTCACGCCAAGACATCAGATCGATCAGCATTACCCCTGAGTTGAAGTAGCCATCTGGTAACTTTCGAGCCCCCCCGCTGGAAGAGCTATATAGGTTAATGGTAGCCGCAGCGATATAACCATGGAGCGGCATAGACCATAACTCGGAGAGGTCGCTTCGAACTAACACATCACAGTCAAGGTAGATGATGCGTTTACAATCGGCAGGCAGATAACGATGCATCAGCAGGCGAAGCAGCGCCGCGAGACCAAAGCGACCCGCCTTGAGTCCTTGCAACGCCGCCACGTCGACGTCGATGATATCAAGGGCAGCGTCGGATCGCTCAACGGATTCGCGTAGGCTATTTTTAGTTTCCTCGCTCACGCCAGGCGTCAGCATGAAAAAGCGGATCTGTTCAATATTAATGGCATTGGCAATAATCGAAGCCATAACCACAGAACCATACCGAGCATAGGAATCATCTGCACACAGAACAATATTCATTGTGCCTCTGTATTGGTCAGGCGTTTTTCACCGAACAGATAGAAAGACATCCCGATCCCACCGAAAATGATGAAAAAATACATACCGGAACTGAAAATCAGGTAGGACTCAAATAAGTTTATGATGAAGAAAAAGGCCCACGATGCGAGCATTCCCATCCCCAAATATTGGTGCCCCCCCCCAAGTAATATAATTGTTCCTCGGAGCACCATCACCGTCAGCGCAGTCAGCGCTGCCAGCCCTAAGACACCATACGCCAATAGGATTTCCAGGTAGACGTTATGGAAATGTCCAAACATTTCTTTTATCCACTCGGGAAAAGGCCCTTCATCAATCAGCGAGTTTCGGCTTTTAGGTCCCCATCCCGTCAGGGGCCTTTCCTTAACTTTTCCCCATCCATACACCCAGGTATGAATACGAATCCCAATACTACTGAGAGGGATGTCATCTAGATTGCCTTGTCCGATAGTTTCGATCACATCCTGCTCATCTAACAGCCGCTTTTCAATGACCGGCACCATCGTGATCATTATAAGTGTGAACACACCTACTAGGGCAACAGCTGGAAACACTAGTTTGGGGCGCAACCAACGTCGCTTTCTTTGCTTAACGAAACGAAATAAGTTAATGACAATTAAGCTTAGTAATATCACGGTCAGGGCTAACCAGACCGCCCGAGTTTGGGTCACAACGACGCCCACCAAACCAAGTAGCGTCAAGACCAATGCCAGACCCCATTCGGGTTTATTAGCGCCGCAGCGAAGACAGCTGACAAACCAGCCCCCTCCCATGATCAGCAGTAGACCCAAGTAAAAGGCTGTATGTTGGGCATTAGTGTACCCAAAATCGACTCGAACGCCTGATAGCCCCGCCATCCAAGTTTCAGTGTTTGAATTAATAACTAAAGAAGTGACGATTCCAGCTAAAAAGATAAACAATAAATACTTAGCGGCATTTATAGAGCCTCTCAGCCACCAGGCCACTGCGATACAAAGGAAGAGTTTGGTCATATGCCGTGCAGCTTTGATCTGCCCATCAGCTACATCTGGAAAGCGTTCTATCGCAAAGAAATGCACTCCGACCTGAAGTGCAACAAAAGCGATTAAAAGTAGAAAAACTTTATTCCACTTAACCGTTGGGTCAGGCTCTCTGAACCAAGCAATGACAAAGCATAAAAGGAATACTGACTCCGCCGCACGTGAGACGTCAAAATTGATAAGCCACGAAAAAGCATAAATAGATAATGCGATCCAACCAACAGCATTATTTTTTGTCTTCCAACCGCATTGCGGCCTTTCTCTAACCCGTTCCATCTATCAGCCTACTCCTGTTGTGAGTTCTCCGCCTGCCTCGAAATACCCAGCGAGTCGCTCGTTGCTCACCAAGTGTTATCATTTGATTCTTTCAAAGGCATTAGGATACCAGAAACCACACTGGTGCTAGCCTAATTCATATAGGGATAACCTGCTGCGAAATCTTAGCAGGGCATCAGCAGATGCGATTGCAAACAGATGGCTAGGTGGATAAGGTCTTGGGCATCTTGAGCTGTTTTTTGAATCAAAATAATGGTGTAATTTATTGATTAAGATAGATATTATTGTTTAGACTCTTTCTATGACCTTTCTCTTTCAGACCTGTTTTAGAAATAATCTGGGCTCCTTCGCTAACGAAAACCATGGCACGTCGATAGCCTTCTCTCACTTGCCTATTACTTGTATGGGCACTTTCACTCAATAATGTCATGAAATTATTCACATCTCCTAAGTCATCCTGTCATAGCGCCTGAAGCATGCGCTATCCTGGTTTAATAATCGGCGCCAGCGCGACTAAACAACCCTGTCATGCAACTTCCGCCACACCAAAAGGACTCGCCTACATGAAGGTATTAATTGTCGTGCGTACTTTAAAAATTGGCGGCATGGAGCGAGTCGCGGTAAACCTTGCGGATGCCTTTGCCGAGCACGGCCATGAAAGCCACCTAATGTACTTCAAGCCGCGCCCTCCTCAACTTGAACCAGGTAACGAACAGGTAAACATTCACCACTTCGCTCTTTCTCAGGCCATGTGGATGTCAGGGGTAGGGGGCATGATCGAGATTGCCGCACGCCTGCTGAATAGCGTGGTACGAAAAAGCTATTTTCTACTGTCAGGCTGGTGGGGCGGAAAGCTTTTTCGTCGTGAGATACGCAGGCTAGAGCGCCAATATGGCACTTTTGACCGCATTATTTTTCGCGGCATTGGCACCTTTGAAACGGTATGGTCCTTCAAAGATCCCCGCGCCTGTTACGTCCTGGAAAATATAGTTAAAACCTCTCCTGGACATACTCCCTGGCTGGAGCGACTCAAGGCACGTTGCTTGTTTCATGACAAACACTTGATAACCGTCTCGCACGGCGTCGAAAAGCAGATTGCCACGGCTATGCAAGCGCTGACGGTGCAGCCGCTATCGCTGCGTACGATCACCAATCCATGCCCCATAGCGGCTATCCAAAGCGCAATGCACGAAGACACACCCGAACGGCCCACCACCCCTTATTTACTTAACGTCGCGCGCTTGGTGCCGCAGAAGAACCACCACCTGCTGCTGCGGGCATATGCCAAAATGCAAACTCATCTACCACTGGTCATTGTCGGTGAGGGGCCATTACGCAGCGAGCTGGAGGCGCTAGTCGCTGAGCTGGGTATTGCTGAACGCGTTACGTTTGTCGGCCGCCAATTAAACCCCTACCCTTGGATGCATCATGCACGACTATTTATCTTGAGTTCTGCGCATGAAGGCTTGGGCATCGTGCTGCTGGAAGCGCTGGCCTGCCAAACGCCAATTGTATCGGTCGATTGCCCAGGTGGGGTACGTGATATTATGACCGGCGAGCTGGAGGCTTATCTGTGTGAAATGACACCAGAGGCTTTAGCAGCCCGTGTCGATGCTGTTCTTGTAGCTGACGGCTACGCGATTGATGAGCGTTGGCTGGAACGCTTTTCCCCAGCACAAATTACTTCTGCCTTTTTGCAAGAGATGCCTGCTTCATGATTTCGGCCAATATTATTACCTTTAACGAAGAAGCCAATATTGCCGACTGCATTGCGTCAGTTCGCCAAGTATGTGGCGACATCGTGGTGGTAGATTCAGGAAGCCAGGATCAAACCACTACCATTGCTCGCGAGCTAGGCGCCAGGGTGGTTCAACAGGCCTATCTCGGTGATGGCATCCAAAAAAATATTGCACTTGAGCATGTGGAGCACGACTGGGTGCTCAGCCTGGACGCCGATGAACGTTTAACAACAGAAATGGTCGCAGCCATTCGTCAGCTTGACCTTGCGGCCACCGAGCATGATGCGTTTGCCTTTCGTCGGCGAAACATGATCGGTTCGCGCTGGATCAGGGTCTGTGGCTGGTATCCCGATTACTGTATTCGTCTCTACAACCGACAGCATGCACGCTTTGCGGACGTTAAGCAGCACGCTAGCGTAGTAGCCGCGAATCCCAAAAGAATCAACGCCGATATTGTGCACCACTCGTTCGAAAACCTGGGGCAGTTATTTGCGAAGCCAGGACGCAATTTCAGTGGTCGTGCAGCGAAGATCATGTTCCAGAAAGGAAAGCGCGCCAATGCATTTTCACCGTTTGTACATGGCCTGAATGCCTTTGTACGCAAATATATATTTCAGCGAGGCTTTATGGGCGGGGTCGATGGAATGACCGTAGCAATCAGCGCAGGACTCAATAGCTACTTGAAGTACGCCAAGCTACTCGAATACCAGCGTGACCCTAAAGTGCTTGAAGCAGAAGACTTTAATAAGATTTGGTG
Organism: Vreelandella sp. DA03-1M; assembly: GCF_055725665.1. Classification (NCBI taxonomy): domain Bacteria; kingdom Pseudomonadati; phylum Pseudomonadota; class Gammaproteobacteria; order Oceanospirillales; family Halomonadaceae; genus Vreelandella; species Vreelandella sp. DA03-1M. The sequence continues at coordinate 16,779 of NZ_CM146798.1, read as the reverse complement.
ATTCATGCACATTACTCATGTAAATCTGGCACGAGGTTTTCGCGGTGGCGAGCGCCAGACTGAGCTATTAATTGAGACGCTGGCAGCGCAGCCTTCGAATCACGTTACACAGACACTGGTTTGCCGACAGGACTCTCCCATGCGTCAGCACCTGCTCGACGTAAAGGGGCTCCGTTTTCAATCAGCCAATCATCAATTGGCTGGACACTATCGATTAGGTGATACCCAGCTTGTTCACGCTCATGATGCAAAAGGTGTTCATTGGGCTTACTTACACTATCGCCTAACAGGCACACCCTATTTAATTACTCGACGCGTTGATTCGCCTGTCAAACGTAAGTGGTTTAACCAGCAATGTTATTCTCATGCCTCCGCACGAGTTGCTCTTTCCCATGTTATAAAGCGTCTTCTGGAAGCAAATCAGTGGGGCGACGTTAAATTAATAGCAAGTGCTTACGCTCGGCTAGCCCCTTCACCTGACGCCACACGTATTTTTCGCGAGGATTTTGCCAATAAATTTTTGGTAGGCCACGCAGGGGCCGTGGTTGATCGCCATAAAGGGCAGCGGTTATTACTGCAGGCGGCGCAGAAACTTGAGCGACAAGCGCCTGATATACAGTTTATTTTTTTAGGTGACGGCGAAGATGCAAAAACGCTAAAAGCAGAATCCTCGTCACTTAGCAATGTTTCCTGGCTAGGATTTAAAAGCAATATTGCCGACTATCTAGCTGGCCTGGATGTGTTTGCATTTCCTTCACGCAATGAAGGCTTGGGCTCCGTTTTGTTGGATGTAATGCAGTTAGGTATTCCTGTCATCGCTACTGACGTTGGTGGTATACCCGATATCGTTCAGCATGAGCAGACGGGGTTACTCATACCAAACAATGATGCAAATGCATTAGCCAACAGTATTATGCGATTAAGAGACGACGCCGCTCTTCAGCAGCGGTTGGTTCATAGAGCCACTGAGCGTTTAGATCAATACAGTCCTCAGTCAATGACAGCATCATATTGGCATCTCTATCAAGCAATCGTGAGTTAATGGCTATGCTTGTTGCGAAAGCGCATAAGAACCTTCACAAGCTGGTTTTTTATGTTCAACATACTGCTCATCGCCTGATCCCCACTGCTTTATTACAGTGGCAGCGGAAACGCTTGTTACGCTCACTAAAGCGCTTATCGAAAGAAGAGCAGAAAAAAATACTTTATCGCGTTAATTACTGTAATAGTCTCGATAACTGCACTGAACTACCTGATCAGGCAATAAGCTTATCTAATTTTAAACGTGAAAAAAGCGGAACCTACTACTTGGACCTGCTGGGCCTATTGCGTTACTTTTCGCCCGAGCTGAAGTTCTGCTATCTCTTCGGCGATGTAACAACGGTACCAAGCGTGGCTACCTTGGTAAAAAGTCGCCCTATTAATAAGCATAATCAAAACTCGGTATTACTTAAGTTAAATCGCGTACGTCACTACTATACGGTCAAAGACCCTATTCCCTATGATGACAAGCTTGATCTTGTCGTGTGGCGGGGAGCTTGCCACCAAGATCATCGACGCCAATTCGTGCGGGATTTTCATGATCACCCTTTATGCAACGTGGGTGATGTTCACAAAAATGCTCTGGGTCAGCCTTGGCATCGTCAATTCATGTCGGTGCAGGAGCAGCTGAAGTATAAATTCGTACTCAGTATCGAAGGAAAGGATGTTGCCACAAACCTTAAATGGATAATGGCCTCTAATTCCCTCTGCTTGATGAGACGGCCTCGCTTTGAGACATGGTTCATGGAGGGCACTCTGTTACCCGGCTATCACTATGTTGAGCTCAAGGAGGACTACTCGGATCTTGAGGAGAAAGTCACCTATTACCAAGAAAACCCCGACGCCGCCAAAAGGATCATTGCCAATGCGAACTGCTACTTTTCTCAATTCATGGATACAGAACGGGAACGCTTAATCAGCCTATTGGTTATGCAGAAATATTTTGAGTATACCCGACAGTCTTTCAGTAGTTGTCGTTTTAACTAACACCTCTGTTGTCATTCTGTAGACAATTACGTCACTTAATTTTTTGGACATTTAAGCTAGTGACAAAAAATCACACGCAAAGGATAATGCATGTATTTTTCATACAAAAGTATAGTCAAGAAAATTGAATGCAGCGAAAAGCTAATTTTAAAGGATGCTAATATTTTATCTTATGGCAATAAACGTATTTGCTACTACCACGCAAAAAAACCTTCAAAACTAATTAAAGTTTCTCGCGATCTAAAACATTGGAAAGAAGGCCATAAGCAAAGCCTAACAGAATGGTATGTATCAGAAAAAATTAAATCAGCAAAAGGAGAATGTCCAATAAGCCTTTGTTATAATTGGATAAAGACGGATAAAGGACCTGGCTTGTTGGTAGATCGAATTAGCGATGATAAAGGTGAATCGCGAACGTTAAGGAAGATTTTATTTAAAAGAGAGCTCACCGTTAAAAAAGCGATAGAATTAGTGGAAGAAACGATCCAGATTTTCTCTACTTTTGGAGTTCCGGCATCAGATTTTAATATTGATAATTTCATTCTAGACGGCACTCATGATGAATATAGAATTGTTATGGTTGATGGGTTCTCACCCAAAAAAACAAATTTTAAAGCATACTTACTTCTCAACAGCCGTGTATTAGCAAACCTTTACGCCAAACGTAAATGGAGATTAATAAAAGATAAATTCACCTACTGTGCACAAAAAGTTTATGCTGGTGATTATAATTTTGCCGCAGCCATGCCTCTGAGTGATACCTCAAACAGTGATGGTCTCAAAGCTAATCAATGAAATGAATTTGCCTGAAAAAGTAGGTTGCATATGAATCCTCGTGCTATTCGAAAAATAGCAATCATCACTATCGGCCTTTGTCTGGGCTATACCGTCACGGTACTAACCCGCCTGCCTTGGTGGACGCTATTTTTTGTGGCGGCCGTATGGATTGGTGTGGGCTTAAAGCTGCGCTGGGGCCAACCCACCAATGCCCGTTATCGCAAAATGTGGCCCTGGTCGCTGTTGCCGCTTAGCTTGTGGGGCGTTTACGTCTACTTGGCAGATAGCTTCGGCATTGTCGACCTGGGCGCGGTGTTTTTTCATCTCCAGGCAGGCATGGCCGAGCACGGCGGCGCCGGTAAAATGCTTACCGCGGTGCTTTATACGCTGATCATGATTGGCGTGCTGGCATCCGTCACGTGGTTGTCCCGTCATGACCAGCGCTGGCGGTTAGCCGAGCGCTTTTTCGCTATTTTGTTATTGGCAAGCAACCCGCTGCTTTTTGGTCTGGGCCAACGCAGCGCAGCTATTGTTACCGACGATGGTGCTTGGCTTGATCGTCGCTATAAGCCGCCCCCCGCTGAAGCGCTTAGTGACGCCCCGAACTTACTCCTTTTGTATCTAGAAAGCATTGAGCGCACCTACGCCAACGATATATTCGAGGATGCCTATGCCAATCTCAACACACTGGGTGAGCGAGGCGCGGTCTTTGAAGGTGTCCGCCAAATGGATAACACCGGTTGGACAATGGCGGGAATGATTGCCAGCCAATGTGGCGTGCCTTTAATGCCTGCGGGCCTCCTTCACGACAGTCAGTTTGACCCTCTCTCTAAGGTCGTTCCCGGCGTCGATTGCCTTGGCGATATACTCGCGGCGCAGGGCTACCAGCTCAGCTACTTGGGTGGTGCCAGCACTCAGTTTGCAGGCAAGGGGATTTTCTATCGCGGCCACCAGTTCAACACCGTAAAAGGGCGTGAAGAGTTAGAGCCACAGCTGACAGATCCCGAATATGTAAACAGTTGGGGGCTTTATGACGACACGCTTTATGACATTACCGCCGACGAAATACGGCGTCTCGACAAAGAGAATAAAGGCCCCTGGGGCGTGGTAACTCTTAATTTAGCAGGTCATGCGCCCAATGGTTACCCCTCTCAATCCTGTGTAGAACAACAGGGCGAATTTGACGGGCAGGATATTCTTTACTCCGTAGAGTGCTCAACGTGGCTGGCCCGAGATTTAATTGAGCGTTTGGAGTCAGAGGGGCTTCTCGACAACACATTGGTCGTGGTTCTCAGCGACCACCTGACCATGCGGGTGTCGGTGTGGGATCAGTTGACCGCTTTAGACCGCGACAACACGCTTATCATGCTGGGTGATGATATTCAGCCACAGCGTATTCGCCGTGATGCCACCATGCTGGATGTCTTCCCCACCGTGTTGGATGCGCTGGGCTTTCGCTTGGAAGGCCAGCGTGCGGGGCTGGGCACGTCATTATTTAGTGATCAGCGTACGCTGGTGGAAGCACATGGTATTGAAGTGCTCAATGAGCGCCTACAGGAAGAGACAGCGCTGCAGCACCGCCTCTGGGAAGGTATCTCACCCCAGCGCCGTGAGCTCGACGCGTCCTCTTCTCAAGAGCAAACCGTAGAGACACCCGCTGACCGAGCCGATGAAGTGGAGCTTATCCATTAGCTATCACGCTCTCCCGTTGATGAGCCGCGTGAATCTGTTCGTAGACCTGGTCAACGCTCAGTTGGTTAAGGCAGTTGGTATGCCCCAATGGGCACGTGCGCTGAAAGCAGGGAGAGCAAGAGAGCGCCAGGTAGTGAATCACTGCATTATCGGTCAACGGCGGCGTGTAGGCGGGCGATGAAGAGCCATATAGCGCATGGATGCGAACGCCTACTGCTGCGGCCACATGCATTAATCCCGAGTCATTGGTGACCACTTGCCGACAGTCCGCCAGCAAGTCAACGGCATCGGCCAACTGTGTTTTGCCGCACAGGTTATGGGCATGGGCAAGCCCCTGCGTTATTTCCTCGCCCGCTGGGTGATCTTTGGCGCCGCCCAACACCCGTACTTCAAAACCTTCTTCTACCAAGCGTTTTGCTAACGTGTGAAAGTAACTGATCGGCCACTGCTTGGCGGGGCCGTATTCAGCGCCCGGCATCATGCCAATCGCCGTGCGTGATGAAAGCGAATGCGTCAGGCGTAAATTAACCAGATTATCGCGATCAATCTGCAGCCGCGGCTTGGGCAATACAAAGTCGCCGCTGGTCGCTTCTTCAAGGGGCAGCCCTAGCGAAACAAAGCGCTTTACCGTTTGATCCAGCACCTGCTTGTCGAGCTTACGGCGCTCCTTGAGAAGACCGTAGCGATGCTCGCCCATAAACCCGACACGCTCGGGAATGCGTGCCATAAAAGGCACCAGCGCGGCCTTCCACGAACGCGGCAATACAATCGCGCGATCGAATCGCCCCCTTAGGCGGCTGGCGAGTTCGCGGCGGCTAGCCAAGCCAAATTCGCCATGACCAACTGCCAGCGGCAACACCTCATCTACCTCGGGCATGCGTTCTAAAATAGGCTGCGACCACGCGGGCGCGACCACCCCTATCGTAGCGCCTGGCTGGCGGGCTTTTAAAGTCATAAACAGGCTTTGTGCCATGACCATATCACCGACCCACGAAGGGCCAATTACCAGCAAGCGCTGAGCCGAGTTAGCCATTTAGCCACCCCAAGTAGGCCTTAACCCCTTGAGCAACGGTTTTAAACTCCACATCGCAGCCACTAGCGCGTAACTGGTTAATGTCAGCCCGGGTATAGCTCTGATAGCGCCCTTTCAACTCTTCAGGGAAGGCAATGTAATCGATCTCGCCTTTGCCATAGAAGTCGATAACGGCTTCACCAATCGCTTTGAAAGGCTCTGCACGACCAGTACCAAGATTGAAGATGCCCGACTGGTCTGGATGATCCAGAAACCAGAGATTCACATCGACCACATCGCCCACATAAACGAAGTCGCGGCTCTGCATACCCGCCTCATAACCGCCATAGGCGCCGAACAATTTCAGGGTTTCGCCGTTACGGATTTGCAGATGATTATGGTACGCCACGCTGGCCATTTTGCCTTTGTGCTGTTCCCGGGGGCCGTAGACATTGAAGTAACGAAAGCCCACCACTTGTGTGGTCAACTCGCTCCACCGCGCACGCACGTGCTGATCGAACAGCAGTTTGGAATAGCCGTAAACGTTGAGTGGCTTTTCGCACTCCGGTACCTCTTTGAAAACCTCGCTGCCGCCATAGGTCGCCGCCGATGAGGCGTACAGGAAGGGAATCCCTTGCTGCTCGCAGTAGTTAAGCAGCACTTTGGAGTACTCGAAATTATTTTCCATCATGTAGTGACCATCCCACTCGGTGGTATCCGAGCAGGCGCCTTCGTGGAAAATGGCATCAATGATAGGCAAGTCGACGCTCTCCCCTTTCAGGGCAGCTTTTATCCTGGCAAGGAAATCATCTTTATCCAGATAATCCGCCAGCGTGCAGTCGGCCAGGTTGACGAATTTGGTGCCATCGCGCAGATCATCGACCACCATTACATCGTTTCGGCCACGGGCGTTCAGTGCTTTCACTATGTTGGCCCCGATAAAACCGGCACCGCCTGTTACCACAATCATACTGTTCTCCTTACCTAACGCGGCTTGTTGGCATACGTGCCTATAACCCATCTGCCTAGGATTGTATACTTGACGCCTTATGAATTCATGGCCAACGGTGCTTTCCGCGATGAGTGTTTCGACAAACCAATCGACACCTGATGTGTCGACCTTTCAAGGCTTGATCCTTGCTCTGCAGCAGTACTGGGCAGAACAAGGCTGTGTCATCCTTCAACCGCTCGATATGGAAGTCGGCGCGGGCACCTTCCACCCCGCCACCTTTCTGCGGGCGATTGGCCCCGAAACCTGGAACGCGGCCTATGTGCAGCCTTCAAGGCGCCCTACTGATGGCCGCTATGGCGAGAACCCTAACCGCCTTCAGCACTACTACCAGTTTCAGGTGGTGATGAAGCCATCGCCAAGCAACCTGCAGGATCTTTATCTGGGCTCACTCAAGCGGCTCGGTCTCGACCCACTGATTCATGACATCCGCTTTGTCGAAGATAACTGGGAATCCCCAACGCTAGGTGCCTGGGGCCTGGGCTGGGAAATCTGGTTAAACGGCATGGAAGTCACCCAGTTTACCTATTTTCAGCAGGCAGGTGGCATTGAGTGCTACCCGGTTACCGGCGAACTGACCTATGGGCTTGAGCGTATCGCCATGTACCTGCAGGACGTCGACAGCGTCTATGACCTGATTTGGGCCATTGCCCCAGACGGTAGCAAGGTCACCTATGGCGATGTGTATCTGCAAAACGAACGCGAGCAGTCAGCTTACAACTTTGAACACGCTGATGTGGACCAATTGTTTGCCGCATTCGACCATCAGGAAAAAGAGTGTGGCAAACTGCTCGCTGCCAGCCTACCACTGCCCGCCTATGAGCAAGTCTTAAAAGCATCGCACACGTTCAATCTGTTGGATGCCCGTCACGCTATTTCGGTCACCGAACGCCAGCGCTTTATTCTGCGCGTTCGTACCATGGCCCGTGATGTAGCTACCGCCTACTTTGATTCACGTAAAGCAGAAGGTTTCCCTATGGCGCCAGAAACACTTCGCCGCGAACTACTCGCCGAACAGGGAGACAATTAATGGCTGTTGATACGCTTTTATTAGAACTCGGAGCAGAAGAACTGCCTCCCACTGCATTAGATGCACTTTCTGATGCGTTCGCAGCGGGTATTGCGAAAGGCCTGCAAGAAGCCGATGTACCGTTTTCTCGCATTACCGCCTATGCGACGCCGCGCCGTTTAGCGGTACAAGTGAGTGAGTTGGCCGATAAGCAGCCTGACCGTGACGTTGAGCGCCGTGGGCCAGCACTGGCGGCGGCCTTTAAGGATGGCGTTCCCACTAAAGCCGCGGAAGGCTTTGCCCGCTCTTGCGGTGTAAGCGTAGACGAGTTGATTCACTTAGAAACCGATAAAGGTATTTGGCTAGGTTTTCGTGAACAGCAGCAGGGAGAATCTATTCAAGCGCTGCTGCCCGAGATTATTCGCAAAGCCATCAGTGCCCTCCCTGTGCCTAAAAATATGCGCTGGGGCGCTTCACGTGTTGAATTCTCGCGCCCGGTTCATTGGCTGGTAGCGCTTTATGGTAGCGACGTCGTGGCTGCTGAAGCGCTAGGCCTGCAAGCAAGCTGCACTACTTACGGTCATCGCTTCCACGCCCCTGATGCCATCCAGTTGACCCATGCCGATGAGTACGTGGCTACGCTGGAAAATGCTTATGTGCTAGTCGATCGCGAGCAGCGCCGTGAACGTATCCGCGAGCAAGTGCTGGCAGAAGCCGAAGTTCAAGAAGCCACCGCCGTTATTGATGAAGACCTTCTGGTTGAAGTTAGCGGCTTGGTGGAATGGCCCGTCGCACTTACCGGCAGTTTTGATGAGCGTTTCCTGGAAGTGCCCGCTGAGTGCCTGATCTCCTCGATGAAGGCCAACCAGAAATATTTTCACCTGCTGGATGACGCTGGCAAGCTGAAACCGCTGTTTATTACCATCGCCAATATCGATAGCGCCGACCCCGATCAGGTCATTGCCGGTAACGAGAAAGTCATTCGCCCGCGCTTAGCCGACGCAGCGTTTTTCTACGATACCGACCGCAAGCGCACACTGGCCTCGCGCATTCCCCAGCTAGAAAGCGTTGTTTTCCAGCAGCAGCTGGGCACCTTGGCGGACAAAGCGCGCCGCAGCACCGCCATTGCGACCTTTATTGCCGAGCAGATTAGCGGCGATGTGGCTCAGGCCCAGCGCGCCGTGGCGCTTGCCAAATGTGACCTTGTGACCGAAATGGTGCTCGAATTCCCCGAACTGCAGGGCATCATGGGCCGTTACTACGCCGAGCAGGATGGCGAACCCGCGGAGGTTTCCCAAGCGCTTGAAGAGCAGTACCTGCCGCGATTCGCCACTGATGTCATTCCCCTGAGCGCGACCGGTAAGGCGTTAGCCCTGGCTGACCGGCTGGACACCCTGGTAGGTATCTTCGGCATTGGCCAACGCCCCACTGGCGCGAAGGACCCCTTTGCGTTACGTCGTGCCTCGATTGGCGTGCTTAACATTCTGATCAAAGGCGAGCTGAACCTTGACCTGCGCGAGCTACTCACCGTTGCCGCTGAGCAGCACCAGAGCCTACCCAAGGCCGATGGCCTGGTTGAGGATGTGCTGACCTACATGCTGGATCGCTTCCGCGCCTGGGGCCAGGAAGAAGGGATCAGTGCTGAAATGTACCTTGCGGTTCGCGCTCGCCCGGTGACCAATCCTCTCGACTTCGCTCGCCGTCTGCGCGCCGTGAAGGCCTTTGCCCAGCGTGATGAAGCAGCCGCGTTGGCAGCCGCTAACAAGCGTGTTTCTAACATCTTGGCTAAGCAAGAGCACAATGGTAGTACCCAGGTCGATCAAAACCTTTTACAGGAAGATGCCGAACGCGCTTTGTTCGATGCGGTGAGCCGAAGCCAGACACAAGTGGCCCCGCTGTTTGCTGCAGGCAACTATCAGCAAGCATTGGACACTCTTGCTACCCTGCGTGAACCGGTGGATGCTTTCTTTGACCAGGTCATGGTGATGGCGGATGACCCAGCTATTCAACGCAACCGCTTGGCCCTACTCGCTAGCCTTCAAGCGCTATTCCTAGAAGTGGCCGATATCTCACTTCTTCCCCAGTAGTCATCGCTTAATTAGTCGCTACAAGCCCAACCGTATAAACGGTTGGGCTTTTTTGTTAACTGGGAATATATGTTTCACGTGAAACACTGCTGCGAGTCCGAGGTAAGATAGTCGATAACAATAGCGGACAGAAAGTATCGCCGACAACCGTATCAATAGGATTTCTATGCTGAGTGCCGAAAAACTTGTCATTCTGGATCGTGACGGCGTCATCAATCATGATTCTGATGCCTATATAAAATCCCTTGATGAATGGGTTCCCTACCCCTCTTCAATTGCCGCCATTGCTCGCCTCAGTCATGCGGGATTTACGGTAGTGGTAGCGACCAATCAGTCAGGCATCGCCCGCGGCTATTATGATGAAGCAACGCTCCAGAGTATGCATGATCGCTTGTTAGCGTTGGTGGAAAAGGAAGGCGGACGCATCACTCACATCGTCTACTGCCCCCATGGACCTGACGACAAGTGCCAATGCCGTAAACCATTGCCTGGAATGCTGCATCAGATTCAGCAGCAGTTGGGGCTGGCAAGCTTGGCAGGGAGCTGGATGGTAGGAGACAGTCTGCGAGATTTACAAGCAGGCGAAGCAGTTGGCTGTCGTACCGTACTGGTTAGAACTGGAAAAGGAGCAAAAACAGAAGCCAAGGGTATTGGGCTTGAAAAAGCACATGCTTTCGATGATTTAGCCCACTTTGTGGACTGGCTGATCACCACGAAGCAGTAGATACCGATCTGCAATAAAAAAGCGCCGCTAGGAGAGATTAGCGGCGCTTTTCGTTAATGATCGTCATATGTTTCACGTGAAACACATGACGGTAGTAGCAAACGTCTCTTATACGTCCAGGTTAGCCACCAGCGCATTAGTTTCGATGAAGTCGCGACGTGGTTCAACGTCATCACCCATCAGCGTGTTGAACATCATGTCAGCACCCACGGCATCTTCGATCGTCACACGCAGCATACGGCGGCTATCAGGATCCATCGTCGTATCCCACAGCTGATCCGGATTCATTTCACCCAGACCTTTATAACGCTGCACCGATAGACCACGCTGGCCCTCTTGCATCAGCCATGCCAGCACTTCGGAGAAGTGAGATACAGGCTTCTGACGCTCACCCCGGGCAATAAATGCGCCCTCTTCAAGGAAGCCATCCAGCGTTTCGCCCAACTCAGCGATGCCCCGATAATCAGCGCTTTCAAAGAAGTCGAGTCCCCACGTGTACTCTGTGGTCACACCGTGAGCCACCAGCGATACGGTAGGTAGGAAAAGTCCACGTTCAGAATCTTCTTGAAGGTGGAAGTGATAACGCGGACCACCTTCATAGGCAACCATGTCATCCATGGTCTTCTGAATTTCATCAATCCAGTTCTGCATGGTTACGCGATCTTTCAGGCTTTCTTCACCTTTAAGCGCAGACGTATGAATGATCTGCTTGAGCACTTCATTGGGGTAAACCCGTGACAAGCGATCAATCCGTTTCATGACGTTACGGTACTGGTTTACCAGCGTTTCTAACTGAGAACCCGAGATGCCTGGTGCATTGGCATTAACGTGCAGGCCAGCGCCATCCAGGGCTGTGGTAGTCAAGTAGTCCACCATCGCCTGCTCATCTTTCAGGTAGAGCTCTTGCTTACCGCGCTTGATTTTATACAGCGGCGGCTGGGCGATGAAGATATGGCCGCGCTCGATCAATTCCGGCATCTGCCGGAAGAAGAACGTCAGCAGGAGCGTACGAATATGCGAGCCATCCACGTCCGCATCGGTCATGATAATGACGGAGTGGTAGCGCAGCTTATCGGGGTTGAACTCTTCACGGCCAATGCCACAGCCAAGAGCAGTGATCAATGTGCCTACTTCAGCTGAAGAGAGCATTTTATCAAAGCGCGCTTTTTCGACGTTCAGGATTTTACCCTTGAGCGGCAAAATAGCCTGGGTACGCCGGTCACGGCCCTGCTTGGCACTACCCCCTGCCGAGTCACCCTCCACCAGGTAGAGTTCAGACTGGCTTGGATCCTTTTCCTGACAATCCGCCAGTTTACCGGGCAAGCCAGCAATATCCAGCGCGCCTTTACGGCGGGTCATGTCACGCGCCTTGCGGGCGGCTTCACGAGCACGCGCCGCATCCAGCATCTTATTAACGATCGCTTTGGCTTCGTTAGGCTTTTCAACCAGATACTCAGAAAAGAGGCGGCTCATCTCCTGCTCAACGGCAGTCTTAACTTCGCTGGAGACTAGCTTATCTTTCGTTTGCGACGAAAATTTAGGATCTGGTACTTTGACCGAAATAATCGCAGTCAAGCCTTCACGGGCGTCGTCACCCGTGGTATTTACCTTGGCTTTTTTGAGCAGGTTTTCAGCTTCAATATAGTTATTGAGCGTGCGGGTAAGACCCGCTCGGAAGCCCGCCAAGTGCGCGCCACCGTCTCGCTGAGGAATATTATTGGTGTAACAGAAAATATTTTCAGTGAAGGCTTCGCTCCACTGCATGGCCACCTCAACTTCAACGCCATCTTCACGAATAGCGTTAAAGTGGAATACCGGGTTAATGACACTTTTATTGGTATTGAGGTGATCAACAAAGGCTTTTAAGCCGCCTTCGTAATGGAATAGCTCTTCTTTACCGCTACGCTCATCCAACAATCGGATAGCAACACCGGAATTCAAGAAAGAGAGTTCACGCAACCGCTTGGCAAGAATATCGAAATGGAACTCGATATTGCCAAACGTTTCTGGAGAGGGGCGGAAATGAACGCGGGTACCACTTTTTTCGGTTTTGCCTACAACGCTCAATGGTGCTTGAGGCACACCGTGATGGTACATCTGTTCAAACACTTCGCCCTGGCGCCAAATGGTCAAGCGCAGCTCGGCAGACAATGCGTTTACAACAGAAACACCAACGCCATGTAACCCACCGGAAACTTTATAGGAGTTATCGTCGAATTTGCCGCCTGCGTGCAGCACCGTCATTATAACTTCAGCAGCAGACACCCCCTCCCCTTCGTGAAGTTCAGTGGGTACGCCGCGGCCGTTATCACTAACGGTGACTGACTCATCTGGGTGAATGACAACGCGAATTTCGCTGCAATGCCCAGCCAAGGCCTCATCGATGGAGTTATCCACCAACTCGAAGACCATGTGGTGCAGACCGGTACCGTCGTCGGTGTCACCAATATACATACCTGGACGCTTACGCACTGCGTCCAGCCCCTTGAGCACCTTAATGCTTGATGAATCGTAAGCCTGCTCGCTCATTGACCACTCCGTCGTGAAGTCTGTCTCGTTCCGTATCGTCTACCCTTCGCGCTAGCTAGCCAGCACTAACTGGCTCAGCCCTTGTTCAGTATGTTTCACGTGAAACATCTTCACCAAAGTATCAGGCCGCCAGGTACTACTTAACGCAGAAGGTTCGACGCTGGTAATAAATGCTTGGCACTGCATGTCTTCAAGTAATCCACAAAACTGATGCCGATTTTGCTCATCAAGTTCTGCTGGCAAATCGTCGATGAGATAAATACAGTGCCGCTGTGCTGTTCTTTCCAGAAACCGCCCTTGGGCGAGTTTCAAGGCGCTCACCACTAACTTTTGCTGGCCTCTGGAAAGCACTTCGATAGCAGGCTGTTTGTTTACTCTGATACGCAAATCTGCGCGCTGCGGGCCTTGCTGCGTGAAGCCCATTTGTTGATCAGTGGGCCGACTATCGTGTAACACTGCTGAAAGAGACCGCTCTTTGTCCCAGCCCCTCGCGTAATGAATCGACAACCCAGGTAGTGGAAGTAGCACTTTAAGTGTCTCTTCAAAGACTGGCAAAAAGTCACTGAACCACGCACGGCGCAACGCATCCATCTGTTCACCCCAAATGGCGAGCTCCTGCTCCCACACCACCATTTCCTGAGGGTGTATTCTACCACGCCTGAGCAGTGCATTCCGATGTTTCAACGCACGCCGGGTACGCTTCCAGATTCCCAAAAAGTCATGTTTCACGTGAAACACTCCCCAATCGAGAAACTCACGGCGACCAGCAGGAGAACCTTCAAGCAGTCGAAAAGCGTCAGGGTTGATTAGCTGCAACGGCATCGCTTCGACTAGCTCTGCCAAGCGGGCGTTTTTATCTCCCTTCAGACGAAGCTCTAGCTCTCTCTGGGCACGCAAACGGCGCACGCCAAGGGTAATCTCAGGCTCACCGCTTAACCGTCCGTACAGTGTCATATGCGGCTTATCGGCTTGAATGGCGTGTTTCAACTGCCGCGTACGGAACGAGCGTCCCATACCTAGAATATGCACGCCTTCGAGAAGGCTGGTTTTACCACTGCCATTGGCGCCACTAATGACGTTAATACGTGATGAGGGCGTCATTTCAACTGGCTGGAGGTTACGCAATCCATGGAAATTAAGCAGTGTCAGGCTCATCCTATTATCACCACTTAAAATAGTCCGCAAATAGAGAGTATTGCACCCAATGAGGAAGCGGCGCTTCTGCTACCAGAAGCGCCGCTAATATAGCTTGCATATGCAATGCTATGATCCAAAGACCTTTTACAGGCGCATCGGCATAACGACATAGAGTGCATCACCACCGCCTGGCTCTTCAAGCAGTGCACTGCTATTGGGGTCGGCCAGGGTAATCTGCACGCGCTCTTCGTTCAGCACCGTCAGCACATCGACTAGATAGCCCACGTTAAAACCGACCTCCATCGCGCCGCCGTTATACTCAACAGCGATATTTTCCTCGGCTTCTTCCTGCTCCGGGTTGTTGGCCATTACTTTAAGGTTGTTTTCCTCAAGGTATAGCCGGACGCCACGGTATTTCTCATTAGAGAGAATAGCGGTACGCGAAAGCACTTGGCGCAGCGCGGCGCGTTCTGCAATCAGCACTTTATCGCCGTTGCGCGGCACTACGCGTTCATAGTCAGGGAATTTGCCGTCAATGAGCTTAGAGGTGAAGGTGAAATCGCCCGTGTGAGCACGTACATGGCTGGAGCCCAGCGTCAAGCTGACAGGCTCATCACTGTCATCCAGCAAGCGCGACAGCTCAAGGATACCCTTGCGGGGTACAATCAGCTTTTGTGACTGACTAACAGACACTTCAATCGGGCGTGAGCACATCGCCAAGCGGTGACCGTCAGTCGCGACCGTACGCAGCAGGTTGCTTTGGATTTCCAGCAGCATACCGTTGAGGTAATAACGTACATCTTGCTGCGCCATCGCAAATGAGGTGGCTTCAATCAGGTGCTTTAAGGTACCGCGAGGTACGCTGATTTCCTGACTGCCGTCCGCATCTTCTATATTGGGGAACTCGGCTACCGGAAGCGTCGACAGGGTAAAGCGTGAACGGCCACTGCGTAAGACCGCACGACCCTCTTCAACGGCTAGCTGAATATCGGATTGATCAGGCAGTGATTTACAAATATCCATCAGCTTGCGAGCAGGCACCGTTGCTGCACCCGCCTGATCAACCTGGCTGGCCACCGTGCGCCCAACAAGCTCAACCTCTAAGTCAGTACCGGTAAGCGACACCTGGTCGCCCTCTACCTGAATCAGTACATTCGAAAGTACAGGTAGCGTTTGGCGGCGCTCGACAACACCTGCGACCAGAGTCAGCGGACGTAACAGCGCCTCTCGGGAAATCGAAAATTTCATCAATACTCCGGTTCTATATCCTGAAAGACCTGCGCGTAACAGGCCCGTCCCATAGGGTGGTTAACTGGTCAACAGGCGCAGCAGATTCTTGTAATCCTCACGAATATCCGCGCTCTCTTCCTGCAATGATTTCACTTTTCGGCAAGCGTGTAACACCGTTGTGTGGTCACGCCCACCAAAGGCATCGCCAATCTCCGGCAAGCTATGATTGGTTAACTCCTTGGCAAGCGCCATCGCCACCTGACGAGGCCGGGCAACCGAGCGTGAACGGCGCTTGGAGAGCAAGTCCGCTACCTTGATCTTGTAATACTCCGCGACTGTGCGCTGAATATTATCGACGCCCACCTGCTTGTCTTGAAGGGCCAACAAATCCTTCAGCGATTCGCGAATAAAGTCTTGGGTAATCGTTTTACCCATGAAGTGCGAATCAGCGATGACCTTTTTCAATGCACCTTCTAATTCGCGCACGTTGGAACGAATTTTCTGAGCAATAAAGAAAGCTGCATCGTGAGGCAAATCGACCTTAGCTTGGTCGGCCTTTTTCATCAAGATGGCTACGCGGGTTTCAAGCTCTGGCGGCTCTATCGCGACCGTGAGCCCCCAACCAAAGCGTGATTTAAGGCGCTCCTCTACCCCACTGATCTCTTTAGGATAGCGGTCAGAGGTCAGGATCATTTGCTGACCACCTTCTAATAACGCATTGAAGGTATGAAAAAACTCTTCCTGGGAACGCTCTTTGCCAGCGAAAAACTGAATATCATCAATAAGTAATGCATCAACACTGCGATAAAAGCGCTTGAAATCGTTAATCGCATTGAGCTGTAACGCCTTGACCATATCGGCGACAAAACGCTCTGAGTGCAGATAGACCACACGGGCATTTTCGCGCCGCGTTGCCAGTGCATTACCCACGGCGTGCATCAAGTGGGTTTTACCGAGGCCCACGCCGCCATATAAAAACAGCGGGTTATAAGCGCCGCCGGGGTTTTCAGACACCTGGCGAGAGGCAGCGCGAGCCAGCTGGTTCGATTTACCTTCAACAAACGTATCGAAAGTAAAATTAGGATTTAGTCCGCTACCATGTTTCAGGCTGCCCTCTACTTGTACTTGGCGCTCATTATTACGCCGACTGGGAGCTTCATCACGTAGCCTGTCTATTTCACGCTCGTCCGCAATATCGCCGCGCGGAGGCGTATGAACAGCCGGTGCCGAAGGACGCGATGGAGAAGCCGATACGGGGTTGCCCAAGTCGCGATGCTGAGGAGCCTGCGTGGCCGGGCGGCGGCTACCTACCGTCAAACTCACTTTCGGCGGCTTGGCCGGCGCGAGCTCACGCATTAGTTCACTAATCCGCTTGGCATACTTATCGCTCACCCAATCGCGCACAAAGCGATTCGGCGCCAATAAGCGCAGCTCGTTGGACTCTCCTTCTTCTGCCTGCAGCGGGCGTATCCAGGTATTGAACTGCTGTGAATTCAGCTCATCCTGCAGGTTGTCCAGGCACTGTTGCCAAAGCGTCAGTGACAC